>NZ_MAEW01000001.1 GCF_002013375.1 Mycobacterium sp. D16Q13
GGCATTCCTCTCGGGGATCTTGAAGCTTGAACTCTGCCCATGCAGAGTGCGCAGCGGATGTTTCCGAGAGGGCTCGCGTGTGTTTCGCGTCTGTTACCGGTTGTTCCCTATCCGAGCAGGGCGTCGACGAAGGCTGGCGGCTCGAACGGGGCAAGATCGTCGGGCCCCTCCCCGAGGCCAACAAGCTTCACCGGCACGCCGAGTTCACGCTGCACGTGAAAAACGATGCCGCCCTTGGCTGTTCCGTCAAGTTTGGTGAGCACCACACCGGTGATGTCCACCACGTCAGCGAACACGCGTGCCTGCGCCAAACCGTTCTGCCCGATGGTGGAGTCGAGAACCAGCAGTACCTCGTCCACCTCGGCCCGGCGCTCCACGACACGTTTGATCTTGCCGAGCTCATCCATGAGACCGGTCTTGGTGTGCAGTCGTCCGGCGGTGTCGACCACCACGACATCCGCGCCGTCCCGGATCCCAGCGTCGACGGCATCGAACGCGACCGACGCGGGATCGGCGCCCTCGGCACCGCGCACCACCTGGGCACCCACACGCTGCCCCCAAGCCTGCAGCTGATCGGCCGCAGCGGCACGGAAGGTGTCGGCGGCCCCGAGCACGACACGGCGGCCGTCGGCGACCAGCACGCGGGCCAACTTGCCGACGGTGGTGGTCTTACCCGTGCCGTTGACCCCGACGATGAGCAGCACCGAAGGCTTGTCGTTGTGTGGCAGCGCCTTGATCGACCGGTCAAGGTCTGGCCGCAGCTCGTCGATGAGCACCTCGCGCAGCAGTGCCCGTGCCTGCGACTCGGTGCGCACGCTGCGTGCCGCCATCTCGCTGCGCAGCCTGTCCACGATCGAGGTGGTGACTGCGGTGCCGAGGTCGGCGATCAGCAGGGTGTCCTCGACCTCTTCCCACGATTCCTCGTCGAGGTCTCCGGCACCCAGCAGCCCAAGCAGGCCCCTGCCCACAGCGTTCTGCGAGCTGGCCAGCCGTCCCCGCAACCGATCGAGTCGTCCCGCCACCGGTGCGATCTCATCGAGTACCGCCGCCGGCTCCGGTTCTGGCTCAGGCGCGGGTTCGGGTTCGGGCTCCGGTTCCGGTTCGGATGCCGCGACCGGTTCGGGCTCGGGTTCCGGAGCTGGCTCCGGTAGCTCGACATTGGAAATAGTGCGCCGGGGTGCGTCCCGCGGAACTTCGGCATCATCGCCCACGCTGGGCACGGGGGTCGCTTGCGCACCGCCCTCGCTGAAGGTGATGGTGGAGCCGGCGGTGTACCCGCCGGAACGGTCGGTCGGTGTGGCGCCCTCGGTGATCCCGGTGTTTTTGTCGGAACGTGTCAGGCTGATACGACGGGAGCGGTAACGCACCAGTCCGAAGACCAATGCAGCAAAAACCACGACGGCGACGATCGCTATGGCGATCCACACTTCAAGAGGCACCAGGGCATTGTTACAGGAACGCAAGAAGCGCCACATTGACGCCTGCCTGAGCGATCCAGTGCAGTACGTCACCCGAACCACCGGCCTGGAACGACTCGACCTGCCGTATATGGCGTTGCCGAACTCCAATCTCGCCCGGGTTGACCTGTCCACCGAGTTCCTGGGCAAGCGATTGGCCGCGCCGGTCCTCATCGGCGCGATGACGGGCGGCGCGAAGCTTTCGGCCACCATCAATCGCAACCTCGCGGCCGCCGCCCAGGAGCTCGGCATCGGCATGATGCTCGGTTCTCAACGGGTGATGTTGGTAGATCCCGCGAGCGCCGGCACCTTCGCGGTGCGCGAGGTAGCACCCGACATCTTGCTCATTGGCAACATCGGGCTCGCGCAGCTCGGCAACATCGCCGCTGCCGCGCAGCTCACCGACCTGGTGCGGCGGGTCGGAGCGAACGCGCTGGCGGTGCACACCAATCCGCTGCAAGAGGCCGTGCAGCCCGACGGCGATACCGATTTCACCGGTCAGGTGTACCGGCTCGCAGAGCTGACTCACGCGGTCGATTTCCCCGTGCTGCTCAAGGAGGTCGGTCACGGAATCAGCGGGGCCGCCGCGCGCCGCCTCGGTGGATGCCGACTCGCGGCCATCGATGTCGCGGGTGCTGGCGGCACATCCTGGGCCCGGGTCGAGCAGTTCGTTCGGTTCGGCGCCATCACCTCGCCCGAGCTCGCCGAATGGGGCATCCCGACGGCTGAGGCCCTCGTCGAGGTGCATGCCGAGCTGCCGCATCTGCCCCTGATTGGCTCGGGCGGAATCCGCACCGGCATGGATGCCGCCAAGGCAATCGCGCTGGGAGCGAGCGTCGTGTCCGTCGCGCTCCCACTCCTGGCGCCAGCGGTGCAATCGCCGCAGGCCGTAATCGCCTGGCTCGAACACTTCCTCGACGAGCTGCGCATCGCCATGCACTGCGCCGACGTCAACACGATCGCGGATCTGAGTCGAATTTCACTGCGTCCCCGTCCAAGCCTCCGCTAAACGCAAGACACCCGTCATACACTGCGGGAGTCACATCTCGTCCCAGGAGGTTCTTGGCATGAATATCCAATTCGGGGGACGTAACAAGTTTCGGGCCCAGAAGGTTCGAGCCCAGAGGGCTCGGACGCTGACGAGGACCTTTACGGTCGCCGTCGCAGTGTTGTTGATATCGACCGGCATCGTCCGGGCGCCAACGGCGCGCGCCGATTCCCTCCTCGATTTCACCGGTACCACCGTCTCGGGGGCACCCTTCAACGGGGCCAGCCTCAAAGGCAAGCCGGTCGTGCTGTGGTTCTGGGCTGCGTATTGCCCGTTCTGCAATGGCGAGGGACCGCATGTGAGTGCGGTATCGGCGGCTAACCCCCGCGTCACCTTCGTCGGCATCTCCGGCCGCGGTTCCGTGGGAGATATGGAGGGATTCATCTCGCGCTACAACCTCCACTTCACCAATCTCAATGATGCCGACGGTTCGTTGTGGCGGCAGTTCGGAGTGCCCTGGCAGCCGGCGTACTTGTTCATCAATTCCAACGGCACCTCGGACTTTGTGAACAACCCGACGTCATCGATGTCCGAGCAGGAGCTCAGCGACCGGGTGAAGGCACTCACCTGACATCTCTGGCCTTTGCGGCCGGGCTCATCGCCGCGCTCAACCCGTGCGGTTTTGCATTGCTCCCGGTCTATCTCGCGCTCGTCGTGCGCGGACCCGGTGCCGATATCGGGAAGACACGGGCTCTCGGCCGCGCCGTCATCGCCACCGTGGTGATGGCAGCGGGGTTCGTCGCGGTCTTTACGGTCTTCGGCTTGTTGACGGTGTCGGTCGCGTCCGTAGTACAGCGTTACTTGCCTTTTGTGACAGTCGTTTTCGGAATCGGTCTGGTGATTCTGGGGCTGTGGCTGCTCTCGGGCCGCGACATCATCGCGCTCATGCCCAAGGTGCTCGATGCGAACGCTCCCACCACCCGGCTGGGTTCCATGTTCGGCTATGGCGTGGGATACGCGGTGGCCTCGCTGTCCTGCACCATCGGCCCATTCCTCGCGGTGACCAGCACGACATTCGAGAGCGGCTCCTTGTTCGACGGTGTCATGGTCTACCTGGCCTACGCCGCCGGTATCACCCTCGTGGTGGGCACGCTGGCCGTATCCACCGCACTGGCAAGCACGGTGCTGTTGAACGGCATGCGCCGCGCGCTGCCCTACTTGAACCGGATCAGCGGTGGCATTCTGCTTGTGGTCGGCGCCTACGTGGGCTATTACGGCAGCTACGAGGTCAGGTTGTTCCACGCCAATGGCAACCCGGATGACCCGATCATCAACGCGGCCGGGAGGATTCAGCGTGCGATCTCTGGCTGGGTGTACCTGCACGGCGCCTGGCCGTGGTTGTTCATCCTCGGCTTAGCGGCGGTCGGTGCGGCGATCTGGTGGCGCAATACCGCCAAGGAATAGCACCCCGGGCGTAGGATATATGCATGACTAGCAATGAGACCGTCGCACCCGAGAAGGCAGGGTCTTGCGACAACCCGAACTGCACCTGCGCCGACTGTCAGTGTGGATCCAGCTGTTCCTGCGGTTCCGACAAGTAGTCCTCAGGGAATACCGGCCGCGGGTGAGCGCGTTCGCCGTGAGGTGACCAGACCGGAGTTCACCCCGTACGGATTCTTCACTCACTACGAAACGGTGGACGCAGATCTTTTGCGGGCCATCGAGGACCTCGGTTTCGATACCGCATGGCTGGGCGGTTCGCCTCCGGCGGCTCTGCCATGGGTTGAACCTCTCCTTGCCGCCACCGAGCGCATCCGGATCGTGACCGCGATCGTCAACATCTGGTCCGCGCCCGCGCGGGAAGCCGGTCAATCGTGGCAGCGCATCGAGACGGCTCACCCCGGGCGATTCATTCTCGGTATCGGTGCCGGCCATCCCGAAATCGACAGCGGCGTTCCCTACAAGCCGTACTCCGGGCTGGTCGAGTATCTCGACGTACTCGACGAGGTGGGAGTTCCCGTGGAAGGTCGGGGTCTGGCAGCGCTCGCGGAGAAGTCGCTCAAGCTTGCCGCCGAGCGCTCGGCGCTCGCGCACCCGTATCTCACTCCGCCATCACATACTCGCTGGGCTCGTGAGCTCCTGGGACCCGATGCGATCATCGTCCCCGAGCAGAAGGTGGTACTCACCACCGATGCCGATGAGGCCCGTGCGATCGGGCGCCAGGCGCTCGACATGTATCTCGGCCTGACCAACTACCTGACCATGCTGGAGCGGTTCGCGGGCAGTACGGAAGATTTGGCCAGGCCCGGCAGCGACAAGCTGGTGGATTCCCTTGTCGCGTACGGCACTCCGGAACAGATCGCCGCCCGACTGCAGGAGCATCGGGATGCCGGCGCCACCCAGGTGGCAATCCAGGTACTCGGTGATCCTGCCAAACGCGCTGAGGGGCTAGGTATTTTGAGCCGCGAGCTGGGTCTCTAGCCCACGCATACGCTGCGAGACAACCTGCGTGATGCCATCGTCGCGCATGCTCACGCCGTAGAGCGCGTCGGCGACCTCCATGGTCGGCTTCTGGTGGGTAATGACGATGAGCTGCGACTTCTCCCGCAGCTGCTCGAACAGGCCGATCAGACGCTGCAGGTTGACATCGTCGAGGGCGGCTTCCACCTCGTCCATCACGTAGAAGGGTGAGGGCCGCGCCCGGAAGATCGCCACCAGCATGGCAACCGCGGTCAGCGACTTCTCTCCGCCGGAGAGCAGTGACAAGCGCTTGACCTTCTTGCCGGGCGGGCGCGCCTCCACCTCGATACCGGTGGTGAGCATGTCATTGGGGTCGGTGAGCACCAACCGGCCTTCGCCACCGGGGAACAGTGAGGAAAACACTCCCTTGAACTCGCGCTCCACATCCGCATAGGCCTCGGTGAACACCTGCAGAATGCGCTCGTCTACGTCGGCAACCACATCGAGCAGATCCTTACGGGCGGCCTTAACGTCCTCCAGCTGTGTAGACAGGAAGTTGTAGCGCTCCTCCAGCGCCGCGAACTCTTCCAGGGCAAGGGGATTCACCTTGCCCAGCTCGCGCAGATCCTTCTCGGCACGCTTGGCGCGGCGCTCCTGGGTGTCCCTGTCGAACGGCATCGGCTGTGGGGCGCTCACCTGCTCCCCACGCTCACGAGCCTGCTCGTATTCGTCCATCTCCTGCTGCGTGGGCGGCAGCTCGGCATGCGGGCCGTACTCGGCGATCAGGTCATCGGCGGCCATACCGAACTGTTCAAGCACCTGTTCCGAAAGCTGCTCGATACGCAGCGCCGCTTGGGCTTTGGCGACTTCGTCGCGATGCAGCGCATCGGTGAGACGAGCCTGAGCGGCAGTCAGTTCGCGGGCCTGGTCGCGCACGGCGCCAAGCGCCGATGTGTGCTGCGCGCGGGTGGCACCGAGTCGGTCCCGACGTGCGGACGCTGCGGCCACCACATGTTCAAGACGGGCGGCAACCAGCCGTCCGGACTCTGCCACGGCGGCCGCGACCGCGGCCGCCCGCATCCGGGCGGCGGCTGCCCGCTCGGACCGCGCTCGCGCCTCGCGTTCGGCCGTCGCAGCGCGGCGCAACGAATCAGCTTTACCGCGAACCGAATTCACTCGCTCTTCGGAGGTGCGTACCGCCAGCCGCGCCTCGATCTCGACCGAACGCGCCTCTTCCAGCTCGATGGCCATGTCGTCGCGATCAATGGGCTCATCGTCGAAAAGGTTGGGCGCCTCTTCGGCATTGCGCAGCCGCGACTCGACCTCGGCCAGCTCCTCCATGGTCTTGGCGCGGCCGAGCTCGAGCTGATCGCGTTGCAGGGTGAGTTTTCTCACCTCGTCAGCGGCGACACGCGCGTCTTGCCCGACGCGGCCCAACTGCTCATACACCGCCGAGATGGCCGCATCGGACTCGTTGAGGGCCGCCAAGGCCTGCTCGGCGGTGTCCTGACGCGCCGTCTGCTCGGCGAGCGCACCGGACAACGCGGCGGAGATCTCGCCCACCTGAATCTCGGTGGCCCGCAGCTCTTCTCCCGCAGCCTCGATGGCGGCCTGGATCTCCAGGGTGCTCTGCTTCTTGTCAGATCCGCCGGCAACCCATCCGGCACCCACCCGGTCACCGTCGATGGTCACGGCGCGCAGCAGCGGGTTGGCCAGCACCACCTCGATCGCGGCGCCGAGCTCATCGACCACCACCACCGAGGCCAGCATCGCCGACACCGCCGTGGCGAGCCGCTCGGGCGCCTCGACCAAGTCGGCAGCCCAGTGCGCACCGGGAGGCAGACTGATCGCGGGGCGCACATGCGTGTGCGCGGGCCACTCGCCGAACACGATTGCCGCCCGCCCGCCATCGGAGGCCTTCAACGCGGCCACGGCCGCTTGCGCGGCGGCCGGATTCTCCGCGGCCACCGCGTCGGCGGCCGGTCCCATCGCTGTCGCGATGGCACCCTGGTATCCGGGCCGCACCTTGACCAGCTGTGCAATCGATCCGAAAATCCCAGCACCACTGCGATTCTCGGAGAGCCACGCCGAACCATCCTTGCGTTCCAGACCGATGGCCAGTGCGTCGATTCGCGCCTTGAGCGAAGCGATCTGCCGTTCCGCCTGGCGCTCGGCCGACAGCAATTCAGCGACGCGTTCATTGGCGATCGACAGCGCCGAGACCGAACGCTCGTGGTGTTCGTCCAACCCGACCTCACCCTGATCCAGCTCGGCCACACGCGCCTTGACGGTGTCGAACTCGCCCTGCGCGGCCTCGCCGCGCAGGGTCGCCTCCCTGATCGTCTCGGTGAGTCGCTGCGCCTGGCCGTCGATCGATTCCAGTCTGGTGCGCATGGTATCGACCTGGCCGGTGAGCCGGGCCAGACCCTCGCGGCGATCCGCCTCGGCGGCCACGGCGGCCATATGTTGCCGCTGTGCCTGGGCGACCGCGGCCTCCCTGGCGGCGAGCTCAGCCTTCGCCAAGGTCAGCTGCTCGGTGACCGTTTCCAACTGTGCGATCAGCAGTCGCTCCTGCTCGGCGACGCGCTCCGCCTGTGCCTCGAGCTCCTCCGGGTCCGGTCCTGTCGGCGCGGCCACCACCTCATCGAGGTGGCTGGCTCGCTCGCCGGCGATCCGGACCGTGGCACTGACGCGTTCGGCGAGCGCCGAGAGCCGGAACCAAGTCTGCTGAGCCAGTTCGGCCTGCGGCATCAGCTCGTTGAGTGCCGTCTCATGCTCGGCCAGCAGCGCGGTTGCCACGTCGAGCTTCTCGGTGATCTCCGAGTGTTGCTTGCGCAGCGCGGTCTCGGCATCGTTGGTTCCGTCGAAATCCGCCCGACGGGTAACCAGATCATCGGCGGCCAGGCGCAGTCGCGCATCTCGCAGATCGGCCTGCACGGTGGCTGCGCGACGCGCGACCTCCGCTTGGCGGCCAAGGGGTTTGAGCTGGCGGCGCAATTCGGTGGTGAGGTCGGTGAGCCTGGCCAGATTGGCGGCCATCGACTCGAGCTTGCGGACCGCCTTTTCCTTGCGCTTGCGATGCTTGAGCACACCAGCGGCCTCTTCGATGAAGGCGCGGCGATCCTCCGGCCGAGACTCCAGGATCTGCGAGAGCCGCCCCTGCCCCACGATGACGTGCATTTCCCGGCCGATGCCCGAGTCGGACAGCAGCTCCTGGACGTCCATCAGCCGACAGCTCTGGCCGTTGATCTCGTACTCGCCCGCGCCGTCCCGGAACATCCGGCGGGTGATCGAGACCTCGGAGTACTCGATCGGCAGCGCATGGTCGGAGTTGTCGATCGTCAACGTGACTTCAGCGCGGCCCAGCGGGGCGCGAGTCGATGTACCCGCGAAGATGACGTCTTCCATCTTGCCGCCGCGCAGGGCCTTGGCGCCCTGTTCGCCCATCACCCAGGACAGGGCATCCACGACATTGGACTTACCCGATCCGTTAGGGCCGACCACACAGGTAATACCGGGTTCCAGGCGCAGAGTCGTCGGCGAAGCAAAGGACTTGAAGCCCTTCAGCGTCAGACTCTTGAGGTGCACAGCGGGCCAGAATACCGGTCTTAGCGCTAACGCTCGGTAAACCCGGAGATGGGCTCGCCGGACTGCTGCCAGCTATCCACCACAAGATCTACGCGACCTGGCGTTTCACCGCTGTTCAACTTCGCAAGCAGCTGTTCACACGCGGCCTTGTCCCCCTGCGCGACGACATGCACCCGCCCGTCACGTGTGTTGGCCGCATATCCGGTCAGGCCGAGTTCAAGGGCGCGGGATCGCACCCACCAACGGAACCCGACCCCTTGGACGTGGCCGTGCACCCACGCGGACAAGCGGATGTCCGGCATCTGCTACCCGTCTTCGTGCGAGCGGTCGTCCACCGCGAAGTTCACCTCGGCTCCCGCCTTCAAGGTGCGTCCGACCGTGCATACCTGGTCGACGGCGCGTTCCACGACGGTGAGCACCCGTGCGCGTTCCTCGGGAGTAAGCGCACTCAGGTCGATGACCATCTTCTCGTCGAGAACCGGGTAGCGCTCTTGCTCCCGATCGGCGGGGCCGCTGACGTCGATGCGCACCTGATAGTCCTCGCCGAGGCGGCGGGCGAGAGGCTGGTCGCTGGACATTCCGCTACAGGCCGCAAGGGCGATTTTGAGGAGCTCCCCCGGGGTGAACACCCCGTCGACGGTCTCCGACCCAATCAGCACGTGCGCACCTCGGGAGCTGTGCCCCGTGTAGCGGCGATTGCCCGTACGCTCTACCCATAATGACGTCACGCCCGCAATGTTATGTAATCGCCGCCGCCATCATGGCCGCGGCGATTAGCGGTGCTTCATTTTTCTCGGCGCCAACCGCTGCGGCGGAGCCCGTAGTGACGCTAGAGTCGCTTCTGCTGCGTCCGTACAGCGAGGTACGGGCGCAGTTGTTGTCTGGTTCCTGGGCTCCTCGCATCGAGGAGCTGGTGTATATCCCGCCCGGTGAGCCCAAGATCGTGCCGACGTCGGCGATGCGCCAGACCTTCACAGTGGTCGACACCTGCTTCACCAAACGAATCACTCCGATGGGTATCTACCTTCTGCTGGCCTCACCGGAAACCGTGGAGAAGGTCGGCGCCGACAATTTCCGGGCCACCTACGGGCAGTTGGTGCCCAAGTACCGTCCGGGCTGCGATCCCGACGTTCAACAGATCGATCTGGGCCGCCCGCCCTTCTGACCTATCACTCCTGGAAGCGGTATCCCATACCCGCCTCGGTGAGCAGGTGTTTCGGATGAGCCGGATCGATCTCCAGCTTGCGTCGTAGCTGCGCCAGATACACACGTAGATAGTGAGTTTCGGAGCTGTACGCCGGGCCCCAGACCTCATGGAGCAGTTCCTTTTGCCCAACAAGTTTTCCGCGGTTACGCACCAGCACTGCCAGCATCGACCATTCGGTAGGCGTCAGATGCACTTCCCTGCCGTCGCGAATCACCTTGTGCGAGGACAGGTCCACGTCGAATGTCTCGGTATGGACCACCGGTTCGGCGCTATCAGGAGTGCCACGGCGCACCGCGGCCCGCAGCCGGGCCAGGAACTCATCCATGCCAAAGGGTTTGGTCACGTAATCGTCGGCACCCGCATCGAGCGCTTCGACCTTGTCCGCCGAATCGGTGCGCGCCGACAGCACGATCACCGGAACCTCAGTCCATCCGCGCAGCCCGGCCAGCACCTCGGTGCCATCCATATCGGGCAGCCCGAGGTCCAAGATCACCACCTCGGGCTGAGTCTCGGCGGCCGCGCGCAGGGCGCCTGCTCCTGATGAAGCGGTCACCACCTCGTAACCGCGCGCCGACAAGTTGATCCGCAGAGCGCGCAGAATCTGCGGCTCGTCGTCGACCACCAGCACCCGTGTCACCGGATCCCCCCGACAGGGGAGAAACCAGCACTGGGCAGATCGACGATCATGGTCAGACCGCCACCGGCCGTGTCGGTCGCATTCACCGTGCCCTCCATCGCTTCCACAAAACCCCTCACCACCGAAAGACCAAGCCCCACACCGACTGTGTTATCACGATCGCCCAGACGTTGGAAGGCATCGAACGCCGCACCGCGTTTTGACGCTTCCAGGCCCTTCCCGTGGTCGGCGACAATCACCAGCGTGCGACCCTCTACTTCCTCGTAATTGACCCGCACGTCTGCTTGTGAGTATCGCAGCGCATTGTCGACAAGGTTGGCCAAAACGCGTTCCAGCAGGCCCGGATCTGCCCGAACCACCGCACCGTTCAAGTCCAGGTGCACCCGTTTGCGATCGTTCTCGGTGGTACCCAACAGGGCCCGGTGGGCGATTTCCTCGACGTACACCGGCACGGCGCGGGGTTTGACGACCCCCGCTGCCAGTCGCGACGAGTCCAGCAGATTGCCCACCAGAGCGGTGAGTTGATCGGTCGACTCCTCCACGGTGGCAAGCAGTTCGGCGGTGTCCTCGGGCGAAAATTCAATATCGGGACTGCGCAGGCTCGATACAGCGGCCTTGACCGCGGCGAGCGGTGTACGCAGGTCATGACTCACCGCCGACAACAGCGCCCGGCGCAACCGATCGGCCTCGGCGAGGGCCGTGGCCTGCGACGCCTCCTCGGCCAGCCGAGCCGAACGAACCAGACCCACCGCCGTTCCGGCGACCACCTGCAGCACCCGTGCATCGGCGGACGGCACCGGGGGCCCGTTGAGCGCCAATGCGTACGCACCATCGTCGACCCGGAACACTGAGTCGGCCTCCGATTCCCGCGTCGGGGGCTGCTCCCCCACGCTCGCGACAGCCGGCCCCTCCGCGCACAGCAGACTCACCGCCGTCTGGTTGTAGGTGGTGCGCACCCGCTCCAGCAGGGCCGAGAGGTCCGAATTGACCAGGACACCACCGGCGAAGAGCGCCAGTAGTTCCGCTTCACGGGCCGCCCGCCGCGCCTGCCGTGCGCGGGTGGCGGCCGCATCGACCAAGGCCGCGACGGCGACGGCGGTCACCATGATCATCAAGATGGTCAGTGCGTTATCGGTCTCACCGATGGTGAAGCTGTACCGGGGTGAGACGAACAGATAGTTGAGCAACAGACCGGAGATGATTGCGGATACCAATGCGGTCGATACACCACCGAGTAATGAAACGCCCAGTACCGCAATGAGAAACAGTGCGCTCTTGCTGCCCACCCCGAGCGCGGCATCGAAGAAGTGAATGAACAATGCGGTGGCCGCGGGCACCAGGATCGCCGCGAGCCAGTTGATGACGAGCCGCTTTCGCCCCTCGGCCGGTACCGTCCAGCTGCGCAGCGGAGCCGACCGGGTCTGTCCGTGCGTCACCATGTGCACGTCGATGGCTCCGGAATCGCGAATGACGGCCGCGGCAACGCCTTCGTCGAAGATGCGAGCCCATCGTGAGCGCCGGGAGGTGCCCATGACCAACTGGGTGGCATTGACGCCGCGGGCGAAGTCCAGCAGCGTCTGCGGCACGTCGTCCCCGGTGACGGTTTGCACCGAGGCGCCAATGTCGTTGGCCAGCCGCCGCACTTTGCCCATCACGGCTGTCGAGGCGCCCACCAGGCCGTCACCACGCACTACGTGGACAACCAGCAGTTCGGCGCTCGACTTCGCGGCAATCCGGCTTGCCCGGCGTACCAGGGTCTCCGACTCGGGACCACCGGTGACCGCGACCACCACACGCTCGCGCGCCTCCCAGGTCTTGGTGATTCTGTTGTCCGAGCGGTATTTGGCGAGTGCGGCATCCACCTGGTCGGCGAGCCACAGCAGCGCGAGTTCACGCAAGGCCGTGAGGTTACCGGTACGAAAGTAGTTACTCAGTGCCGAACCGACCTTCTCCGGCGCGTAGACGTTGCCATGAACCATTCTGCGCCGCAACGCCTCCGGCGTGATGTCAACAAGCTCTACCTGCTCGGCACGGCGCACCACCGCATCGGGCACGGTCTCACGCTGCACAATCCCGGTGATCTGCTCAACGACATCGTTCAGACTCTCCAGGTGTTGCACGTTGATCGTGGTGAGCACATCGATCCCGGCATCGAGAATCTCATCGATATCCTGCCAGCGCTTGGGATTCCGGCTGCCCGGCACATTGGTGTGCGCCATCTCGTCGATGAGCACCAAGGCCGGCTGGCGCTCGATCACCGCGTCGACGTCCAGCTCGTACATGGCGGTTCCGCGGTACGTCATCTCCTTGGGCGGGATGAGCTCCAAACCATCGAGCAATTGGGCAGTCTTGCTGCGGCCGTGGGTCTCCACGACCGCAGCCACCACATCGGTGCCCCGGCTGGCCCGGCGGTGTGCCTCGTTGAGCATGGCGTATGTCTTGCCTACTCCTGGCGCGGCCCCCAGATAGATCCGCAGTGTCCCGCGCGGCAATGTCTCTCCTTCATCGGCAGGGCGGGCCGGTGAGGCCCAGTGCCACGTTCAGCGTGGGCACGTTGACCCGCGGCCCTCCCAGAATGCCCCATTGCCGTGACGACGTGTGCGCATCCACGAGCTCTTTCACCCGGGCCTGGCTCAGCCCGGTCGCCGCCGCGACCCGTGGTATCTGCAGCGCGGCGTACTCCGGGCTGATGTCGGGGTCCAGACTCGACCCCGATCCGGTCACCGCGTCGGCGGGAATCCGTGTGGGATCGACGCTCTCGCGTGAGGCGATGGTCGCGCGACGCCCCTCGATATCTGTCTTCAGCTTCTCACTGTTGGGGCCCTGGTTCGAGGGCAACCCCGCTGCGGGATCGCCGCTGGTACGGGTATGAAAATAGGGGTCAGTAGCGCCCGGTGCCGCTTGCGGATCCACGCCGATGAGCGAAGATCCCACGACACAGCCGTTACGGTCCTTCAGTGGCGAGCCCTCGGCGGCCGCCGAGTCGATGCGACCGAACACCCATACCGTGGCCGGGTAGGCGATACCCAGGACCACAGTCAGGCCCAGCAGCACGACCAGGCCCGCCACACTCTGACGCAGCCACGCGATCACAACCTTGTTCACGAGATCACCCAATTCCCGGTAGGAAACGCACGACCAGATCGATCAGCCAGATCCCCACAAAGGGAACGATCACGCCACCGAGGCCGTAAATCAACAGGTTTCGCCGCAGCAGCTCCCCGGCGCCCACCGGTCGATAGCGGACACCTTTGAGCGCCAAAGGAACCAACGCGATGATCACCAGGGCGTTGAAGATGACCGCTGAGAGAATCGCCGATTGCGGAGTCGCCAGTCGCATGATGTTGAGCGAATTCAGTTGCGGGTAGATGCCACTGAACAGCGCGGGCAGGATCGCGAAGTACTTCGCGAGGTCGTTGGCCAGCGAGAAGGTGGTCAACGCGCCCCGGGTGATCAGCAGCTGCTTGCCGATGGCCACCACGTCGATGAGCTTGGTGGGGTCGGAATCGAGGTCCACCATGTTCCCGGCTTCCTTGGCCGCCGACGTGCCGGTGTTCATGGCCACGCCCACGTCCGCTTGTGCCAGCGCTGGAGCGTCGTTGGTACCGTCGCCGGTCATCGCGACGAGGCGTCCGGCCTTCTGTTCCTTACGCAGCAGCTCCAGCTTGTCTTCCGGGGTGGCCTCGGCGACGAAGTCGTCGACACCGGCCTCGGAGGCGATCTGCTTGGCGGTCAAGGGGTTATCACCGGTCACCATGATGGTGCGGATACCCATGGCTCGCATCTGGGCGAACCGTTCGGCCATACCGGGCTTCACCACATCGGAGAGCCGAATCACTCCCAGCAGGCGGGTGCCCGTGCTGTCATGGTCGGCGACCACCAGCGGCGTGCCGCCCTCACCGGCCACGTGGTCGGCGGACTTTCGGACCGCGACCACGACTGGGTCGTCTTCCTGGACGCCGGAAAGGCTGGCTACCCAGGTGAACACCGCATCGGACGCACCCTTGCGGATCTGCCTGCCCTCGACGGTATCTAACCCACTCATCCTGGTGGCCGCGGTGAAGGCCACGAAATCGCCCTCAATCGAACCCTCACCACTTCGTTCCCCCGCCGCATCGCTCGCGCCGGCGGCCAGTTCCACAATGCTGCGGCCCTCGGGGGTCTCGTCGGCGAGACTGGACGCCCGCGCCGCCTGAGCCAGGGTCTCATGCGAAATACCTGGTGCGACAATGAATTCGGTAGCCTGACGATTACCGAAGGTGATGGTGCCCGTCTTGTCCATCAGGAGGACGTCGATATCGCCGGCGGCTTCCACCGCGCGGCCCGACTTGGCCAGGACGTTGTGTTGCACCAGCCGGTCCATGCCGGCGATGCCGATCGCCGACATCAGGGCGCCGATGGTGGTGGGAATCAGGCAGACGAGCAATGCGATGAGCTTGATCGGATCTTGTTGTTCCCCACCGTAGTTGCCCATCGGACCCAATGCGACGACCGCCAGCAGGAAGATGATGGTGAGCGAGGCCAGCAGGATGTTGAGCGCGATCTCGTTCGGAGTCTTCTGGCGCGAGGCGCCTTCGACCAGTGCGATCATCCGGTCGACGAAGGACTCACCCGGCGCCGCGGTGATCTGCACGATGACCCGGTCCGACAGCACCGTAGTGCCGCCGGTGACGGCACATCGGTCGCCACCGGATTCCCGTACCACGGGCGCTGACTCACCGGTGATGGCCGACTCGTCGACGGTGGCGATGCCTTCCACCACGTCGCCGTCGCCGGGGATGACCTGCCCGGCCTCGACCACGACCCGGTCCCCCGGTCGCAGCGAGCTGCCCGACACCTCTTCCTCGATCTCGTTACCGTTGCCGTCTCCCACCAACTTGCGGGCCACGGTGTCGCGCTTGACCTCTCGCAGGCTCGCCGCCTGCGCTTTCCCGCGCCCCTCGGCGACGGCCTCGGCCAGGTTCGCGAACACCACCGTGAACCACAGCCAGGCGGTGATGGCCCACGCGAAGATCGACGGATGGAGAACGGCGAGCACGGTGGTGGCCACCGACCCGACGGACACCACGAACATCACCGGATTGCGGGCCATGTGCCGGGGATCGAGCTTGCGTACGGCAAGCGGTAGCGCCTTGACCAACTGGGTGGGGTCGAAGACTCCGGTGCTGACTACGGTCTTACTCACAGGACTGCCTCGGCGATCGGTCCCAGCGCCAGCGCCGGGAAGAAGGTGAGAGCGGCCACCAAGAGAACTGTGCCGGTGTGCAATCCGGCGAACATGGGGCCGTGGGTGTGCAGGGTTCCGGCCGATGCCGGGGTCCTCTGCTGAGTGGCAAGCGATCCGGCCAGCGCCAGTGTGAAGATGATGGGCAGGAATCGGCCCAACAACATCGCCACACCGAGCGAGGCCTGGAACCAGTGGCTGGTCACCGTGAGGCCACCGAAGGCGCTACCGTTGTTATTGGCGGCCGAGGCATAGGCATACAACACCTCGGAAAAGCCGTGAATGGACTGCGAGGTGCCCGGATCACCGCTGTTGCCTTGATATCCGGGCGTCGTCGACAGGGCCACCGAGATACCCGTGCCGATGAGCACGAGCGCCGGCATGACGAGCACGGACAGTGCGGCCATGGTGATCTGGCGTCGACCGATCTTCTTGCCCAGGAATTCCGGTGTGCGGCCTACCAACAGGCCACCGACGAACACCGCGATGATGGCCAGCACCAGGATGCCGTACAGGCCGGTTCCGACACCGCCGGGCGCGATCTCGCCGAACAGCATGTTCAGGATGAGGGCGCCACCGCCGGCGGCGGTGAAACTGTCGTGTGCGGCATCGACTGCACCCGTGGAGGTTCCGGTGGTCGCCACCGCGAACAAACTGCTGGTGGGGATGCCGAATCTGACTTCCTTGCCCTCCATCATGGCGCCGGCCGCCTGCGCCGCGATACCACGCGGGCTGGACTCCGCCCAGGTGACGAAGGCCAGCATGCCGCCGAAGAGGGTGGCCATCACCGACAGGACGGTCAGACCCTGGCGCTTGTCACCCACCATCGTCGAGTAGGTGCGGGTCAGGCAGACCGGGACAAGGAGGATGGCGAGGATCTCGACGATATTGCTCAGCGGTGTCGGGTTCTCGAAGGGGTGCGCGGAGTTGGCTGCCAGAATGCCGCCACCATTGGTGCCGACCTCCTTGATGGCCTCCTGCGAGGCGACCGGAGCCAGGGCGATGTGCTGCGCGGTACCGTCCAGCCCGGTGGCGGTGAAGTGTGTGTACAGGGATTGAATGGTGCCCTGCGACAATAAGATCAGTGCGACAATGAATGAAATCGGTAGCAGGATCCGCAGGCTTGCCCGCACCAGATCGACCCAGAAGTTGCCGAGCTCTCCCCCGGCCGATGTCCGCACGATGCCACGGATCAGTGCGACCGCGACCGCGAGCCCCACCGCGGCGGAGACGAAGTTCTGCACGGCAAGCCCGACCATCTGCGTCAGGTTGGTCATGGTGCTCTCGGGTGTGTACGACTGCCAGTTGGTGTTCGTGACGAACGAGACGGCGGTATTGAAGGCCACCGCTGGGCTCACCGCGCCCAGGTCACCCGAGAGGGGCAAGACCCCCTGGATGCGTTGCAGCAGATAGAGGAAGATCACGCTCGCGAACGAAAAGCCCAGCAGTGACAGCGTATAGCCCACCCAGGTCTGCTCGGTGTCCGGATCAACCCGTCCCGTGCGGTAGATGAGACGCTCGACGAGCGAGTGCTTGACGGTCGATGATCCGCTTGCGCGAAGAGAATGAGGACCTGTGAAGACGCGCGCCATGTAGTCCCCCAACGGGACATAAGCGATGGCGAGCACCAAGATGACGAAACCGATCTGAAGACCGGCCGCCAGAGCGGAATTCACCGTTAGAACCTTTCCGGGTCGAGCAGTGCGACCACCAGATACACGACGAGTGCGGCCGACAAGACAATCAGCACAATGTTGGTAATGACATCAACGGTCATCGCGCCTGCAATCCACGTACGACGGCTACACACAACGCGAAGCCCACGACCGTCAGGACCAGGTACCAGAAATCAACCACGCAGGAATCATGGTCCCCGATAAGGGCACTACCTGCGTTCTTTACGCGTCCCTGACGGGCCCGTCGGGGCTCTTGACGCGCTATTTACGGGCTTCAACCAGCCGTTGACAACTCGGGCAGAAGAACGACGACCGGTTCATGAAAGCCTCCCGGCGCATGGCTCGACCGCAGCGGCGGCACGGCTCACCTTCGCGTCCGTATGCCTCCAAAGAGCGTTCGAAGTAACCGGATTCACCGTTCACATTCACGTATAGATCGTCGAACGACGTGCCTCCCTGCGCGAGCGCCAAACGCATGACGCCCGCCGCGCTGTCGAGCACCTCAGTGAGCTTGGCGCGGGTCATGCCGTCGGTGAGGCGGCGGCCATGTACGCGCGCCTGCCAGAGTGCCTCGTCGGCGTAGATGTTCCCGACACCGGACACCACGGTCTGGTCCAGCAGCGCACGCTTGATCTCGGTGTGCTTACCGCGTAGCCGGGTAACCACAGCAGATACGTCGAACCGTTCATCGAGTGGGTCGCGCGCGATATGCGCGACCGGCTCAGGGAGTTCGTTCCCGTCGACGGTGACGACATCGGTCACCATCCAGCCGCCGAAGGTGCGCTGATCGACGAAGCTCAGCACCGATCCGTCGTCGAGCGTCGCGGCGATGCGCAAATGCTGTGGCCTGGAGATGGGTCCGATGAGCATTTGGCCGCTCATCCCCAGATGGACCACCAGTGCCTGTCCCTCGCCCAGCGTGAGCCACAGATACTTGCCCCGGCGACCGGTACCGCTGATCTGCTGTCCGGCAAGCAGTCCGGTCAATTCGACGGCACCTCCAGGCTGTCGGCGCACGGCCCGATCGTGGTGCACAGACGCCGAAGCGATGGTCTTGCCGACAAGGTGATGGTGCAGCCCCCGGCGGACCACCTCCACCTCGGGAAGCTCAGGCACTCTCCGCGCCCTCGGCGCTTCCCTCGAGAGGCTCATCGCTATTGATGCCGTTCCACGCCTCCGAGGCGGCCCGTTGTTCGGCCTCCTTCTTAGACCGGCCGACACCCACACCGTGCGCAGTCTCGTTGACCATCACGGTCGCGGTGAATTCCTTGTCATGGTCGGGTCCGGTCGAGGTGACCACATACGACGGTGCGCCCCAACCCTTTTCCGCGGTTAGTTCCTGCAGGCTGGTCTTCCAGTCCAGGCCGGCGCCAAGCTTGGGCGCGGCCTCCAGGAGCTGGCCGAATAACTGCAGTACGACCTTGCGGGCGATCTCCAACCCGTACTCCACGTAGACCGCACCGAGAATCGACTCCATGCCGTCGGCAAGAATGCTGGACTTGTCGCGACCGCCGGTGTTCTCCTCGCCCTTACCGAGAAACAAATGCGCGCCCAGGCCGTCGTCGGTCAGGCCACGCGCCACTCCGGCGAGCGCCTGGGTGTTGACGATGCTGGCACGCAGCTTCGCCAAATCGCCCTCCGGGCGGTCCGGGTGGCTGTGGTAGAGCGTCTCGGTAATCGTCAGTCCAAGAACGGCATCCCCGAGGAACTCCAGCCTTTCGTTGGTGGGCAGGCCACCGTTCTCGTAGGCATAGCTTCGGTGCGTGAGCGCCAGAGTGAGTAGATCGTCACCGACCTGCACACCAATCGCGGCACGCAGATCGTCGTATCGATCTGCTGGGGCAGCACTCACTGGTCGTCACCGAAGTTGGCGAGCTTCGCCCACCGCGGGTCAATCTTGTCGTGATGATGGTCGGGTTCGGCTGTGGCCAAAGCGATTCCGCAATCCGGGCACAGCCCGGGACAATCGGGCCGACACACCGGCGTCAGCTCCAGGTCGGGCACGATGGCATCGACGATGGTCTGTTCGAGGTCGACGAGTCCGTCGACGACCCGGTGTATGTCTTCTTCGTCGGTGGTCGCCTCGGTCTTGCTGTCCGGGTACGCGAACAGTTCAGTGAGGTACGCGTCTGCATGGCCGGTCACCGGCCCCAGGCAGCGTGCACATTCTCCAGCGAGATCGCCGGCGATCGTTCCGGTGACGAGAACGCCCTCCGAAACCGACTCCACCCGCAGATCCATATCCACGTCCGCGCCCTCGGGAATCGCGATCAGGTCGTTGCCGATGCGCACCGGGCTCGCAACGGTGCGCTCGATCTCCTGCATCGACCCAGGGCGCCGCCCCAGCCCGAGGGCCAGGACGTCAAGAACAAAAGGTCCCGGCATAAACCTAATATTAACGCTGCACGTAGTCGTGCGTGCCAGCGCCGGTACGCAGCTGGTGACGCCCACGGCCCACCGAGCGCAGCGTGCCGTTGAGGTAGTCCTCGAACTCCGCCAGTTTGTTGTCGACGTAGATATCGCATTCACCACGCAACCGGTCGGCTTCGGCATGGGCCGCGTCGATCAGGCGAGTGGACTCGGCGTTGGCCGCCTGCACGACCTCGGTCTGAGCCACCAGGCGCTGCTGCTCCTTGATGCCCTCCTGCACGGCCTTGTCGTACGACGCATTACCGGAATCGACCAGGCGATCCGCCTCCGCCTTGGCGCGGGCGACAGTGCTCTCCTGTTCGCGCTTGGCGTTGGCCATCGTGCGGGCTGCCTCTTCGCGCGCCTCGCCGACGGTCTGCTCGGCGTGATTGCGCGCCTCGGCAACCATGCGATCAGCCTGTGCCTTGGCGTCGGCCAGCAGCCGGTCGGCCTCGTTGCGGGCGTGGCTGAGCGTCTGCTCGGCATCGGCGTTCGACTTGCCGATCACCGTCTCGTGATGCTCCTTGGCCTCGCGCAGCAACGAATCGCGCGCGTCGAGGACGTCCTGCGCGTCATCGAGCTCGCCGGGAATGGCGTCCTTGATGTCGTCAATGAGTTCCAGGACGTCGCCGCGGGGCACGACGCATCCGGCGGTCATCGGAACGCCGCGCGCTTCTTCCACAATGGCGCCCAGTTCGTCGAGCGCTTCAAATACTCGGTACACGGCTACACCCTTCACGCGAGTTTCCACTGTTACCAGTGTGCCTGGTGTGACTGCTGTGACCGTGCTAGCTGACCGGTGTGTCGGCTATTTCTGCGCGGCCTCTTTTCTATTGTGCCTGGCCATGCAGTTTCCCGAGAAGTCGTTGATGAACAGCAGGGGGTAGCAACGCCGAGACATCTCCCCCGTACGTCGCCACCTCCTTGGCAAGCGAGGACGAGACGAACGAATATGCGGGGGCGGTAGCGACAAAGAAGGTGTCGACCCCCGCGATGTGCTTGTTCATCTGGGCCATCTGGAGCTCGTACTCGAAGTCGGTGCCGGTGCGCAGCCCCTTGACGATCGCATTGAAACCGCGCTCCCTGACGAAGTCCACCAGCAGACCCTGCCCCGACTCGACGCGCAGATTGGGCAGGTCGGCAGCGGCCTCGCGGATCATCTCGATGCGCTCGTCGATGGTGAACATGCCCGCTTTGTTGGGGTTGACCAATACCGCGACGATGACCTCATCGAACTGCGCCGCCGCTCGTTCGAAGACATCCAGATGCCCGAGGGTTACCGGATCGAACGAGCCGGGGCAGACAGCTCCCGTCATGCGGACGATTTAGTGGCCGAGCGAATGCCGATGCCGCTTCCGATTTGCAGCACACCGATCACGATGAGCCAGATACCGACGACGAGGGTAAGGGTGACGATCGAGCTGATCGGATAGACGATGAGCACGATGCCCGCGATCGTCGAGATGATCCCGCTGAAGATCTGCCAGCCACGCCCGGGGAGGTCCTTGTCGCCGATGGCCGTGATGGTGCCCGCGATGCCCTGGGCGATCCAGCCGACGCCGATCCAGATGGCCAGCAACAGAATCGAATTCAGCTCATCTTTGAAGCAGAGCACGCCGAGGACGAACGAAATCGCACCGGTGAGGAACAACAGCACCCGCATGCCGGCGGATGACACCGGCAGCGTGAAGGCGAAGACGACCTGAGCGATACCGGATATCAATAGATAGGCGCCGAAGGCGTATGCGGCGACGAGCACAGTGACTTGGGGCCATATCAACACCACGGCCCCAACGATTACCGCCAAAACTCCTGATACCACCGCTGTTTTCCAGAGGTGCTTGACGAGGTCTTGCCCGACACTTGTAGTCATGTCCCAAGGGTATTTCCTCGGGAACGGCCGCGGGTACTTATCGGCGGCGATTCGTGCAGTGCGTTACAGACTCACCATGATTCTGTTATCTCCTGACCGGGCAGGTGAACTCAAGCTCGAAGGTCGCGGGCGTGCTCAGGCCGGCCGTTGCGGTGCCGACAATCTTGTAGGACTGCCCGGACTTGGTCACCGTCGGCTCGGTCGCACCATGCCCTGAGTTGTACATCACCGGGTGGCCATCGATGACGCCCAGGGTCAGACTCTTCAGCGTTGGACTATCGCCCGCTGCCAGCGTCGCGGCAATCGCCTCACTATCGCTACCGATATTCACGAAGGTCATATCGGCCGCGGTAACACACTCGACCCGATTTTCAACCGATCTCAGGACACCGTCGACGACAACACGTGGTCCGGCCGCTTGGACGCTTCTTGCTGTGGTCGACACCGGCGAGTCGTGCCGCAAGCCTCCGCCCGACGAGCAGCCGACAAGACCTACGACGGCCGACAAGGCGCCACTCACCATCACTATGCTGCCGTAACGCATGCGCATCTCCCGTCCACCCCGGCCGATAATCCGATCCAGACTAATTCGGCCACTGCACTAATCCCACCAAAACTTCCAGGTTCGCGCACCACTGATCTGCCGGGCATAGGTGCTCAAGGTGCCCGCGCCCTGATCGATGTTGTCGGCGCAAAACCCGTAGTGCTCATAGCCAACCGGCACCGAAAGATCGGCGCCCGGCGGACGCGTCACCTCCACGTCGATGGCGTCGAAGTCCACCGTCGTCAGCACCGCCCCAAACCGGTCTTCCCACGACCGAAGAACGGCGGACAGCTCCGCCTCGGAAATGTCGTAATTCACACCGTGAGTCCAGCCCAGGGCATTGAGCGCGTCGGCCGGACGTGTCGTAGGCACCAACATCAGCAGCGAGCCCCGCTCCAGGTGATCGGCGGTTACCGGGAGCGCACGCTGGGGCGGCTGAGTGCGCTGCTCCAGCGTGATAGGCGCCACCGGCACATCGACGGCCGCAGCCTCAGGGGCGGAGTTGGCCGATGAGACCTCTTTGGCAAGAAAGGATTTCGCGTCGACGGCACCGACATCGACGGGGTCGGTGAGGTACCGGAGGTCATCGGGATCCGACCATGGTCGACGCAGGTTTCCACTCAAACCACGAGATGCCAAGGGCCACAGCCCCGTACGATCGAAGCGGCCCGCCAACCGCAACCAGAGCGACTGGATGTCGACCACCGCGACATTGCTCACCCAGGCGAGCGAACGGCCTGTCGGGCTGACGATCAGATGTCCTTCGGGCAGCTTGATACCGTCCACGCTCCACTTAGCGGCGTTCTCGGGACGAGGCAGCTGACCCGCACGCTCGGCATGCACCGGCACCAGAAATTCGGCGTAGGCGGGCAGATCATGTGCGGGTTCGGGATTTCCCTCAATCGCACGCGTACTCCAGTACGCCTGACCGAACAGGTACGACAGCCCGAGCACGAGGACGGCAACGATTGCGCTCAGTGATATCCACCCTTTTGACCCCACGCACCCAGATTAGCTGAGCGATAAACCGGCCGGTCGATCTACGGCCAGGGCCAAACCGTCGGCCCAGCAACCTTGCTAGCCGGAAGCCACCACCCCGCTGGCCTCATCTATTGATGCGTTTTCTCGCGCGGCACGGCGGGTTCGGCTCTCCCGGAGTGCTTGCTGTGCGGACTCCAGAGTGATGTTGCGTGGATCGATCCCTTCCCGCTCAAAACCTCTCACCGCGATTGGCAAGTAGAAAAACTTCAGCGGGAGCAGACGCTCAAGAACCGCGTAGAACCGCCGATACATGCCCATAAAGCGGCGCAGCATCTCCTCGTCCTCGGAAGTCCACTCTAAATGGAACAGCTCCCGCACATGAGGCGGATAACTACTGATAACAACTTGCCGCCGCCCCACCAGCCAGGGCCACACAAAATTCTTCATGACCGAAGGCCACCACCGCGGCGCCGGACGGCGCTCCATGAATTGCTCGAGCATGAGCTGAGTCACCTGTGAGCTCACCAAGTGGTTACGCTCGATGTTTTCTAGATACCGCTCGAAATCGTCATACGTAGTGGGCTGAGGGCTATCGTCCACCCCCCAGATGCTGTACCACTCCTTGGATTCCTCAAATATCTGCTCCTTCACCGCCCGTGGCATCGCCCCATCGAAATGCAGCCGCTCGGTAACGACTATCAAATGGTAATAAAAGAAGGTCACATGCGCGAAATAGAAGGTTTCCGCATTCAAAGCATGGAACGTACCGTTCTGCAGTGTGCCTTTGACGGACTTGTGCATATTCCGAGTCTTCAGTCCGTATTTCTTGGCCTCTTCCGGTGCGTCGTATACCGAGCCATAAATGTACTCGCGGGATCTCTGGCGCCGTTTCTTATATATCTCGGCGCGTGCGCCAAAAGAACTGTCACCGTTGAAAAGAACAGAACCCGCCGTCGCTCTCCCCATCTGCGGCCAGGCCCCCGCAATGGGACCCAACACCCCGCTGCCGAAATACATCACGTCAAGGGCTCCCCAGTATTTCCATATCAGGGAACCAGCAGGAATCGGATGCTGAAGAAGATCTTTCCGCGACAAACTGTTATCGCCGGTAAATTCTGTCACCCTAACGTCTTCCGGGATCACCAGCTCTGGATCAAACGTAGTCTGCATGATTTTCTTAAATGCCTTGATGCCCCGGACTACCACGTCAACTCCTTGCGTTGCCGATACCCGCTACCTGGTTAACCTCAGCCCCATCACACGGCCACCGCCATTTTTACTGTGACTCATCTCACATCAGAAAGCTGATGATGCTCCCGGCGCCACCCAAAATCAAGGGAAGTACGGATGGTTTCGGCGCAGACCGAATCAAGCGCCTCGATGAGGAATCAGAATGGTCGGCAATGGCGCGGATCGCGCCCCTGTTGGGATTGGGGGTGCAGATTAGCTGAGCGACTAACTTCCCGGTTGATCGGCGGCCTGGGCCTGATCGTCCGGCGGAACAGTCGCGGGGCACTTGTCGGTGCCGACGGGGTGCTGGTTTTGCATCGATGCGAGCGTGCTCTCGGGGATGACGCCCGAGAACCTATCGGTGACGGACTTCAGCAGCGAACCGGATCCGCATATCTCGTTGACCGGCGATACCGGGCTGGTCGGTGAGAGCACGGGACCGTCAGCCGCCAGCGGACCACCCGCCGCGGTCAAGGGTCCGTTGGCCGATAGCGGGCCACTGGGAGATAGCAACGGCCCTTCCGCTGAGAGCGGACCACCCGGCGCCCCCAGGCCGGCGACCGGTGCCGGCAGCCCTGCCGAGAGCGCATCGCTGGCCACCGAAGGACCCACCGCCGTCTTCGCACCTCCCGGCAAGAGATTCGCCACGGGTGACGACGGCGCGGGAGGCGCCGGGGCATCCCCATCATCGGCCAGCGCGAGACCGGCAGCAGCGACCGACATCGCGCCAGAGGCCACGGCCAGCACTACCGCTTTACACCACATGACCAGCAGCCTAAGCCCCATTTAGCCGAGGTGCTGACTGAACCACGCGGTGAGGCGCTGCCAGGCATCTGCCGCCGCACCGGGGTTGTAGCGCGGGCCGCTGTCGTTGAAGAAAGCATGGTCGGCACCCGGTTCGACGACGATTTCGTGAACCAGCCCGGCCCGCTGCAATGCCGCCGCGGCCTGGTCCTTCGATGAGGTGACCCGCTTGTCGAGCTCACCGTAGAAAGCGAGGACCGCCGCCTTCGACCGCGAGAAGTCCGGATCGTCAGGAAGCGGACCGTAGAAGGGGGCAGCTGCTGTAAGCCTGGGCTCCCCCGACGCCAAGAGCTGCCAAATCAGGCCGCCCCCGAAGCAGAATCCCACCGCGCCGGCGGGCTTGTCGGGGACGCGCCGCAGCATTTCGTCCACACCGGACTTCAGATCTGCGACGAAGCGTTCCGGCGAGACCTTGCCCAGCGCCCCTGTCGCCTCGGCCGGGTCCTTGAACGTCGACGTGCCGCCCTCCTCCGACAGCAGGTCAATGGCAAGCGACGAATATCCGACGCCCGCAAGCCGTCCCGCGACGGAACCAACCCAATCATTGAGGCCCTTGTTCTCATGGATAACCAGCACCGAGCCGCGCGGCTGGGCTGCCGACGCCCATGCCCCCTGGAGCGTGCCGTGGGGCCCACTCCAGGTAATCGGCTCCGTCACGACCGTCTTGTCCTTACCCGGGGGCGGCGGAGTGGACGCCGATGTCGGAGCGGTGACGGGCTTGTTGTCAGGTTTGTTGTCGCTGCCACAAGCCGCGATGAGCGCGCCGGCGGCGGCGGTGCCGACGCCCAGGAGCGCCAGCCGACGCATGGCCTCGCGGCGCGTCAGCAGTCCCTCGACATGGTCAGTAGCGATCTCTTCGGCGATATACCGCTGCAGCGGGGTCATGGGCAGAAGTGTGCGCCCGATAGGTGAACGCGCGCTGTGGATTACCTGGACGGTTACAGAGATCCCAGTTCTAACCGTGTTCCCCCGTACTTGCGGGAGGTCACCTCCCAGCCATCCGGCCACACCGCCTCGGGCCCCGATGCGTCACGCTCCAGCACCACAAGAGCATCGTCGTTGACCCAATGATCGGTCAGGCGGGACAACAGCGCCGAAACCTCCTCGGCAGAAACCGAATACGGCGGATCAGCAAGGACCAGGTCGTAAGCACGGTTGGGCGATGTCCACAGGAAGTTCGATACCGGGGACAGCCGCAGCTCGGTACCGGGCAGCCCCACCGTCGCGATATTGGCCGAGATCACCTTTGACGCGGCGGCGTTCGACTCCACGAACGTCACGTGTTCCGCACCGCGTGACAACGCCTCCAGGCCCAGCGCGCCGGAACCTGCGAACAGATCGAGGACCACGATCCCGTCGAAGTCCAGGCGCGCCTCCAGCATGCTGAACAGCGCTTCCCGCACCCGATCCGTGGTGGGCCGGGTTCCCTTCGGCGGCACCGCGATCCGGCGTCCGCCCGCGGAGCCGGCGATGATCCGGGTCAGCTGATCACCACCAGCAGATCCCCACCCTCGACCTGAGAGGTCTCGGCCAACGCCACCCGTGCGACGGTTCCCGCCTTGGGCGCGGTGATGGAGGCCTCCATCTTCATGGCCTCGATGGTGCCAATGGTCTCCCCCGCCGTAACCTCCTGGCCCGACACCACATTGAGCGTCACCACACCCGCGAAGGGCGCGGGCACATGATCGGCGTTGCCCCGATCGGCCTTCTCAGCACTGGCCACCGCGCTGTCGATGCTGCGGTCACGCACCTGCACGGGGCGCAGCTGACCGTTGAGGATGCACATGACGGTCCGCATACCGCGCTCGTCGGCATCGGAGATCGCCTCGATCCCGATAAGCAGCTCGACGCCCTTCTCCAGCTTGACGCGGTGTTCCTCCCCGTACCGCAGACCATAGAAGAACTGGTTGGCCGAAAGCCGTGACGTGTCACCGTACTGCTCGCGGTGGGCCAGGAACTCCTTGGTCGGTCCGGGGAACAACAGCCGGTTCAACGCTGCCCGCCGGGTCGCGCTGTCGCCATCAAGTTGAGCGTCGTCAGCGGCCGTGAGTTCAACCTCCGCACGGGCGGGGCCGCGACCTTCGAGTGCGCGTGTTCGGAACGGCTCGGGCCAGCCGCCGGGCGGATCGCCCAGCTCCCCACGCAGGAATCCAATCACCGACTCCGGAATATCGAAACGTCCAGGATCCGAGGCAAATTCGTCGGCACTCACACCGGTACCCACCAGTGCCAGGGCCAGGTCGCCGACCACCTTCGAGGACGGGGTCACCTTCACCAGACGTCCGAGCATCCGGTCCGCGGCGGCGTATCGTGCCTCGATCTCCTCGAACTGGTCCCCCAGGCCTAATGCGATGGCCTGCTGGCGCAGGTTCGACAGCTGCCCACCGGGAATCTCGTGCGTGTACACCCGACCCGTCGGTGACGGCAGCCCTGATTCGAAGGGGGCGTATACCTTTCGCAGCGCCTCCCAGTACGGCTCCAAATCGCACACCGCGGTCAGGGACACTCCGGTGTCGTATTCGCTATGCGCGGCCGCCGCCACGATCGCCGACAACGACGGCTGGCTAGTCGTTCCCGCCATGGGTGCCGCAGCGCCGTCCACCGCATCGGCCCCGGCCTGCCAGGCCGCCAGGTAGGTCGCCAGCTGACCACCCGCGGTGTCATGGGTGTGCACGTGCACCGGCAAGTCGAATCGAGACCGCAGCGCCGTCACCAGTGTCGCCGCCGCGGGCGGACGCAACAGACCCGCCATGTCCTTGATCGCCAGCACATGTGCACCCGCATCGACGATCTGCTCGGCAAGCTTGAGGTAGTAGTCCAGGGTGTACAGGTTCTCGCCGGGGTTGGACAGGTCGCCGGTGTAGCACATGGCGACCTCGGCGATCGAACCGCCGACCTCACGCACGGCGTCGATGGCCGGGCGCATCGCCTCTATGTTGTTGAGCGCATCGAAGATTCGGTAGATGTCCACCCCGGTGGCGGTCGCCTCGCGAATAAATGCCTTGGTCACCGTCTCCGGATACGGCGTGTAGCCCACCGTGTTTCGGCCGCGCAGCAACATCTGCAGACAGATGTTCGGGACGGCCTCACGCAGTTCGGCAAGCCGCTCCCACGGGTCTTCCTTCAGGAAACGAAGCGCCACATCGTAAGTCGCGCCGCCCCACGCCTCGATCGAGAGCAGCTCGGGAGTAAGCCGCGCCACGTATGGCGCGACCGCGAGCAGGCCGGTGGTACGCACTCGGGTGGCCAACAGCGACTGGTGCGCATCGCGGAAGGTTGTGTCGGTCAGCCCGACTGCCTTCTGCTCCCGCAGCGCCTTCGCGAATCCCTCGGGCCCCAGGGCCAACAGCCGCTGGCGTGACCCGTCCGGCGGTGGTGCCGACAGATCGACCGACGGCAATTTGTCATGCGGATACACCTTCGAGGGCTTGGCCCCGTGCGGCTTGTTGACCGTGACATCGGCCAGGTAGTTCAGGATCTTCGTGCCGCGATCGGCCGAGGATCGCGCCGTCAGCAGCTGCGGGCGTTCCTCGATGAATGAGGTCGTGACATGTCCCGACCGAAAGTCCGGGTCATCCAGAACCGCCTGGAGGAATGGGATATTCGTGGCGACACCACGAATGCGGAACTCCGCGACGGCGCGGCGGGCTCGCGCCACCGCGGTCTGGAAATCCCGCCCGCGGCAGGTGAGCTTCACCAGCATCGAATCGAAGTGGGCGCCCACCTCGGCACCCAGCGTCGTCCCGCCGTCCAGGCGAATACCCGCGCCCCCCGGGCTGCGGTAGGCGGTGATGCGGCCGGTATCGGGGCGGAAACCGTTGGCCGGGTCCTCAGTGGTGATCCGGCATTGCAGGGCGAACCCCCGCGGCGGCGCCAACGTGTCCTGGCGCAGGCCAAGATCGTCCAGTGTCTCGCCGGAGGCGATGCGCAGTTGGCTCGCCACCAGGTCCACATCGGTGATCTCCTCGGTCACCGTGTGCTCCACCTGGATCCGGGGATTCATCTCGATGAAGACGTGATTACCGCGCTCATCGAGTAGGAACTCGACGGTGCCTGCGCAGCTGTACCCGATGTGACGCGCGAAAGCGACAGCGTCCGAACAGATCTGCTCACGCAGCTCGGCCGGAAGATTGGGCGCGGGAGCTAGCTCGATAACCTTCTGGTGGCGCCGCTGCACACTACAGTCGCGCTCGTAGAGGTGGATGACGTTGCCTGCGGTGTCCGCGAGGATCTGCACCTCGATATGCCGTGGGTTGATGACGGCCTGCTCCAAAAAGACCGTTGGGTCTCCGAATGCCGACTCCGCCTCCCGACTGGCCGCCTCGATCGCCTCACGCAGCTGCTCGCGCTCGGCGACCCGGCGCATGCCGCGGCCACCGCCACCGGCGACCGCCTTGACGAACACCGGAAACTCCATCGACTCGGACGCTGCCAGCAGCTCCTCGACCGAGGCCGACGGCTGCGAAGACGCCAGCACCGGCAGCCCCGCCTCACGCGCAGCCGCGATCGCGCGGGCCTTGTTACCCGTCAGCTCCAGGACGTCAGCGGGCGGTCCCACAAAGGTGATGCCCGCCCTCGCGCATGCCGCGGCCAGGTCGGGATTCTCCGACAGGAATCCGTAACCGGGATAGATCGCATCGGCGCCGGCGTTCTTGGCCGCATTGACCACCTCGGAGACCGACAGGTAAGCGCGGACCGGATGCCCCTTCTCGCCAATCTGGTACGCCTCATCGGCCTTCAGCCGATGACCCGAGTTGCGATCTTCATACGGGTAGACAGCGACGGTCGCGGCACCTAGTTCGTAGGCGGCGCGAAATGCCCGGATCGCGATTTCACCGCGATTGGCGACAAGAACCTTCGAGAACATAGTCACAGACCGTACCGTGAGGATTCAGCGAACGCGCGTCCGCTGAACTTCACAATTCGGCTCAGACCAGTGTGATCCAGTAATCCCAGAATCGCTCGACAATCGCCAGAATCACCGCGGCGTACCAGAAAGCCACCAGCGACCATCGCCATTGGTAGAGAACCCTCGCCCAGCGATGAGATCCCAATGGCCGCAAGGCAATCGACGCACTGACTACCAGCAGCGGAATCGTGACCGTCCACACCACCATGCAGTACGGGCACAGTGCACCGATCCGGTACAGACTCTGGAACATCAACCAGTGGACGAAGACCGCCCCCAGCAGGCTCCCGATGGCCAGACCGCCCCAGTACCAGCGCGGCAGCTCCACTTTGGCGACCGCTAGCACCCCCGTCACCAGCACCACCGTGAACGCCACGATGCCGATGAGCGAGTTGGGGAACCCGAAGGCCGAGGCCTGCTCGGTCGTCATCACCGAACCGCAGGAAATGATCGGGTTCAGGCTGCAGGACGGAACGTATGTCGGGTCGAGCAGGATCTCGATCTTCTCGATGGTCAGGGCCAGCGCCGCGGCCAGCCCCGCCACCCCGGCGACGAGGACGTACCAGGCGGTCGCGGGGCGGATCGTCACTGCAGGCCCGGAACAGGCCCGGTGATGTCCGTGACGGCCTTGACCAGATCGGCCGGGATGGTGTCCCGCCCGAGTTCCCAGTCCTTGCCGTTGATCCGGATGGTCGGTGTGGCCTGGATATTGAGCTTCGGACCGAGCTCCTTGACCATGTTGATGTACTTCTTGTCCTTAATGCACTTGGACACCGCGTCAGACGCGCCCACTGCCTTGGCCTGATCGATCAACCACTTGTCGTCGTGCCAGGTCTTGGCGTTGACCTCATCGGGCTGCTTGTTCGGGTCATAGAGCACGGAGTGGAACTTGAGGAACAACTCGTCGGACTGGTCGGCCACGCAGTAGGCCGCCGCCGAAGCCCGCGACGAATAGTCGCGTTTGAGCCGGGGCACATCCAGGATCCCGACCATGTTGTAGTCGGCACGTACCGCGCCGGTATCAATGAGCTTCTTGACGGTGGGCCCGAATTCCTGCTCGAACATGGCGCACGCCGGGCAGATCGGATCCTCGATCAGAGTCAGCACGACCTTGGGGTCGGTGGTTCCCTCTTTCGTGATGAGCTTGGCCGGCCCCGGCGTGACCACCTCAATCGCCTTGACCTCGCCCGCGGGCGGTGCGGGGGGCCCCGGGTCTTTCTTGTTCTTGACGACGATGAAACCCACCAGCCCGGCGGCGAACAACACGACGATCGCCGTGAGCGCGATTTGGATCAGCTGGCTTCGGCGCTGCTCCGACTTCTTGAGGTCGTAGCTAGGGGGTTGCTTCGGTTTGGCCACGCGCACAGCCTACCGGGCAGAAATTAGCGAGACAGGTGTGCGCGCAGTGCCGAGGTCAGCTCGTCCACGGCCGCCGCCGGTGCACCGCGCAGCCGGGCCATGTTGTAGAAGCCGTGGATCAGCGAACCCTGTACCCGCAGGTCCACCGGCACTCCGGCGGCCCGCAGCTTCTCCGCATACTCGTTCCCCTCGTCGCGCAGCGGGTCGAAACCGGCGGTCGTGATGAGCGCCGGAGGCAATCCCGACAGGTCCGCGGCCAGAATCGGTGACACTTGGGGGTTGGCCTTGTCGACATCGGACCCGTCAAAATAGTGACCTTCGAACATGTCCATGGCCGCCTTGGTGAGGAAGAAGCCCTCGGCGAAGAGATCGCGGGACGGCCGCCGCACGGTGAAGTCGACGGCCGGGTAGATCAGGAACTGCAGCAGCGGCAGCTGTGCACCGGTGTCGCGCGCCTGCTGAGAGACGACGGCAGCGAGGTTGCCGCCGGCGCTGTCGCCACCCACCGCGACCCTGTCGGGCGTGGCGCCGAGTTCACCGGCATGCTCAACGGCCCAGAGATAGGCAGCCAGGCAATCCTCGGCCGCCGCGGGTGCCGGGTGTTCGGGGGCCAACCGATAGTCCACGGACAGCACCGGCACACCCGCATCACGGCAGGTCTGCCGGCAGGCCTGATCATGCGTCTCCAGATCGCCGATCACCCACCCACCGCCGTGGAAGAACACCAGCACGGCACCGGTGTTCTCGACCACCGGCCGGTAATGCCGGACCGGGATGGGCCCGGCGGGGCCGGGAATGGAGAAGTTGCGCACCTGCCCGACGGGGGTGCTGAAGGACAGCAGCGCCGACTGCTTGCGGATGTTGGCGCGACTCTCCTCGACGTCCTCACCCTTGGTGATCTCACCCTCCCCCATCAGCTCCATTCCGCGCAGCAGCAGCTGAGTCGACGGGTCGAGGATGTTGCCGTCGATGATCACCTGACGACCGGCCATGGCTCGTCGAATCACGAGGGGAATGTGCGGTGTCGCGGCGGTGCTGACACGCAGGGCGAGGTCGCGTAGAAGGCTCACGCCGTAACCGTAGCGAGTACTCCTAGGCTGCCGGTATGGATATCGGCATTGCCCTGCCCTTCATGTGCCGGGAGTACACCCGCGAGTCGACGATCACCTGGGCCCGCCTCGCCGAGGAGGGAGGGTTCTCCACGATCTCCTCCGGTGAGCGGATTTCGTATCACAACCAGGAGATGTGGGTGACGCTCGCGGCAGCGGCGGCCGTCACCGAACGCATCCGAATACTCGCGAATGTCTCTGTGCTGCCGGCGCATCCGGTGCCGTTGGTCGCGAAACAAGCCGCGACGCTGGATGTGCTGTCCGAGGGCCGGTTCACCCTGGGTGTGGGTGTGGGCGGCCGAGAACACGACTACCGATCGTTGGACGCGTCCTTCGACCGACGCCACCAGCGTCTCGATGACCAGGTGGCCGAGCTGCGGCGGCTCTGGCGGGGCGAGGCTCCGTTCGGGGGCGCCGACCCGGTGGGTCCCCCGCCGGTACAGGCCGGCGGACCTCCCATCGTCGCCGCCGCGATCGGCCCGAAATCGCTGGCCCGCGCGGCACAATGGGCCGACGGCATCACCGGTTTCAGCGTTTCCGGGGCGCCCGCCGAGCTTGCCTACTCAGCCGCGGCCGCGCGTGCGGCATGGCAAGAGGCCGGCCATAGCGAGCCGCCGCTGCTCTCGAGCGGGTGCTTCTACACGCTGGGGATTCCCGCCGCCGAGTCCGAACTCAAGCAGTTCACCAGCGACTACCTTGCGATCTTCGGACCTCAGATAGCCGAGAACGTCCCGAAGACGTTGACCAACTTCGATGCCGACGCGCTGCGCCGGACCCTCGATGGAGCCGAGGAGGCCGGGCTCGATGAATTCATCCTCGTACCAGGGGCGTCCGATATCGCGGTGATCGAGGCGACGATCGAACTCATCCAGACGCGCTGACCGATTCCGCGGGTGAGTTGAGCTCCCATGCTCCGGGCGATTCCCCCCGCCGCACAATGGGTGGCGAGCCGGGCCACAGAGGCGAAAGCGCCTCGAGCAGGCGGTGATTCAGATGCAGCCTGAGGAACGCGTCCGCGAGGCATACGACTTTTCCTCCGAAGTGTGCGGTGCAGCGAGGAACCCTCGCCCTTGAGACAATGATGTATCATTTGAGTCGATTATGGCGCATGGGTGGGCGGGTGACGCCCGTTTAAGGAGTGGTTGTGGTGTCCAGGAGTTTTGACCGGAGATGGGGCGCTGTCGCCGGAGTGGTGATCTTGGCCGGGGCTTTGATCGGGTGCTCCTCGCCTCAATCATCACCGGAGCGCACGCACATGAATTTTCAGGTGACTACGGATTCTCAGGGCACTTACGACGTACCCTCCCGCTTGCCGGACGGCAATCGTGGCGATTTGATTGCCTCGGCCGACCAGGGCGCGGACGTGGGTTTGGGAGCGTCGAGTCGGACAACCCTTCTGTATCGCTCAGTGAATTCACGGGGGCAGGATGTTGTTGTCAGTGGAGTTTTGCTGATTCCACACGGAGAAGTACCCGCCGGAGGCTGGCCACTGATTTCCTGGGCGCACGGAACAGTGGGTATTGCGGACCGCTGTGCCCCCTCCCACTCCCCGACAATGGGTGGCGAATTTAACGGGGAGTACGTGAAGTCGCTATTGAATGCGGGCTACGCGGTCGCGGCCACCGACTATATCGGTTTAGGCACCCCGGGCGATCACACGTACATGGGTGCCATCGACCAGGGTAATGCGGTGGCCGATATCGTCCCGGCCGTCCACCAAATTAACCCCCATTTATCCGAGAATTGGTTCGTCATCGGACATTCGCAAGGTGGGGCGGCAGCACTGTCTGCCACACGTGCAGGTGCCAAGGGCCAGCGCCCCAGCGGTCTTAAGGCCGTCATCGCGATCGGTCCAGGCAACTCGGCAGAGAGTGCGCTTCAGGCGGTGATCGACGGGACTGACACTGACCCATTCGCTCCAGCCCTGGACCTCTTTGTTTTAATCGGCGCTGCCGCTGCGGATCAAAACATACATCTGGAAGAGATTTTGTCGCCACAAGGACAGAAAATCGTGGACGAGGTGCGAAACAATACGTGCCTGGCAGACCTGCTGAATAACACAAGAAGTCTGCCTGGAGCTGACATCTTTCTCCATGATTCTCGAACAATTGCAGAACTAAGCCAACGCCTGAGAATATATGGAAATCCGGACAACGGACCTACTAATGGCCCTGTATTAATCATTACCGGGGACGCCGACACTATCGTCCCTACGGCTGGCACGCTCAAACTTATCGACAGTCTCCGCCAACAAGGATCAGAAATTGAGGACCTCGTGTTACCCGGACAGGGCCACATACAACCCCTCTACGATTCCTTCTGTGAACAACAACGGTTTCTCGCAGCCCATGGCGGTCTGCCGGCACCACAAACCTGCCCACAACGCTAAACAGCCTGGCGCTCTGTGAACGTGCCCAGAATGCTTGCCAGTGACAAGCGAATCCCTTGGCGGCACAGCCAGTACCGCCCACTGACGCCTCAGGGAGTGTCTACCCCATGCAGCATCAGACTGGCGATCATGTGGGAAAAGTCTCGGCGGGCAACCCTTCCCGTCTGAATAGCCCAGGCCGCGCCGGTGACCAGGCTGAAGAAGGCTTCGGTAAGCCACACCGCCGTCAAATCGGTACGGAACTGGCCGCTTTTTTGCCCTCGCGCGAACAACGCGGTGATCTGACCCTCAACACCTGAAAAGCCTTCAAGAGTCTGCGGAAGGTCCAGATTCTGATACTGGGTATATATGAGAACGAGTTGGTCTGCTATCGGCTCACACGCCCCAACCAGCCGCTCCAGGGCATCGGTCGCCGAGTCCTCGGTCAACCGCGCTCCGGCCAACGCCGACTCCATATTGCTCACCGCCAGCATGGTCAGTGCTTCTATCAATGCGGCTCGGCCCACAAAATGTCGATGAAGCGTCGCGCGACTCACTCCCACCGCCGCCGCGATCTCGTCCATCGTCGCCGCCGGCTGTCTACCCAAGAAGACAGCCGCCGCATGCAACAAGCTGTCACGACTCACAGCCATTGGCCCTCCCGGTTGCTCCGCGAATAGCGGTATCTCATATGCGACATAATCGTCTCATATTCGGCAGGGTCGACTTGGTGCGCTGACGCGGAACTAAGCCACGACCGAACGACGAGGGAGCCGAGCTAGTCCGGGCTCGATGGGTTAATCGATCCTCGTACCAGTGGTGTCCGATATCGCGGTGATCGAGGCGACGATCGAACTCATCGAGATGCGCTGACCGATGCCGTGGGTGAGTTGATCTCCCGCGCGGCGAAGTCCGCGGCCTGGTTGGTCATCCCGTTGTCTCCGTACGAGCCGTGCGCGGTGTTGTCGTTGCCATCCGGGGAGCAAATCGGATCCTCCGGGTTGCACATATCGACCGTCTTGTCCGCGTAGAGGTGCCCGATGTTGATCGGCGGGGCCGTGTTGTCGATGCGTTGCAGGAATCCGGTGGACGGCTTGCCGAACAGCGCCACCGCCGCGACGTGGTCTGCCACCTCAGGTGGCATCGGCCCGGTGATCCCCTCCGGCAGCTCGAAGCCCGGGGGCACCGCGTCCGCGGTGGTATAGGCCACCACTGCCGCACCCTGCGAGAAGCCACCCAGCACGATCTTGGTGTTGGGGCACCGCGCCGCAATATCCTTAACCCGGTTGCTGGCGTCGATGACGCCGTCAGCCGCGGTCGCAAAGGCTAGGGACGCCGGATATTCGACGGGATAGACCTCCACCGACTTGCCCTTGGTACGCGCACGCAGCGCGCTGACGAATGCCTCTCCGGTGCCGCCGACACCCGGAGGCTCGAAAGTGCCTCGCGCGAACACGATCTCCACATCGGGACATGCGGCAGCAGCTGCTGACGGTATGCCGACGGGCGAACTAATCAGGGCGCACATGACCACAATGGCAAGTAACCAGCCCCACCGAACTCTCTTCATAACGACCACCACCTGTTCGGGCTTCCGTTCCTGTCTACCACAGATTCAACGGTTGTGGACAGGTCTGCGCCGCCTCACGGATGGTTTTAGCCGATCGCTCATCGAGCGAAAGATGGTATCCACGAACCACTTCCGCGAACTGCATGGAGTATTGGCACCAGAACGCTTTATTCGGCGGCATCCAGCCCGAGGGCCCCGCATCACCTTTGTCTTTGTTCGCTTGACCTTGCACGGCGATGAGATTCGCGGGATCATTGGCAAAGCGCCAGCGCATCGACGGTTGCCATTCACGCGCGCCCATGTCCCATGCGTACGCCAGCGGAACGATGTGATCAATCTGGACCGCTTCGCCGCTGCTGGGCCCGCGAGTAAAGGCCACCAGCGCTCCCGTGTAGGGATCGTGCAGCATCCCGGCACCCACCGCACTGGGACATCTGCGCGTGAACACGAAGCTCTTGTCGGTCAGGTCGCGGTTCAGGATGTCGTTGCGGGTGTCGCAACCATTGCGTCCACCGGGAGCGTCGGTGTCGTCGGACCAGGCATCACCGAACTCGGCACGCTCGTAGTCCTTGCCTCGAACCCGTTTGGGTATCACCATCACTCCGGCCAGCGGATCTTGACCAGGGGCGAGGGTCGGAATATTCGATTGCCCGGCAACGGCATTGGCACGTTGCAGCCGGTACCGAGCCGATACCTGATACGCCACCACCACCGCGATCGCCGCGGCGATGGCGACGATGAGCACGGTGCGATTCCTCACGATTTATCCAGGTACTCGATCTGATCGGCGATCAGGAAACGTCGCGCCATACCCGCCAGCGCCGGTTGTCTCGTCAGCTCGGGGTCCTCGGCACACGCCCGCACCGCCATGTCCCGCGCGGTCTCGATCATGTCGCGGTGATCCATCAGCGAAAGCAGCCGTAGATTCACCGCGCGCCCGGACTGGTCGCGCCCCAGGACATCGCCCTCGCGCCGCTCCTCCAGGTCCAGCTCGGCCAGGGTGAACCCGTCCAGGGTGTCCTGCACCGCACGCAACCGCCGTCCCGCCGAACCCGCAGGGCTGCTGGGACTTACCAAGAGGCATAGACCCTTGTTGCCGCCACGGCCCACGCGACCGCGCAGCTGGTGCAGCTGGCTGATGCCGAACCGGTCGGCGTCCATGATCAGCATCACAGTGGCATTGGGAACGTCCACGCCCACTTCGATCACGGTGGTACACACCAGAACATCGATCTCACCCGCGTTGAACGCCGTCATCACGGCATCCTTCTGCTCCGACGGCAGCCGACCGTGCAGCAGTCCAATGCGCAGCCCCGGTAGCAGTGAACCGCGGATGGTTTCGTACAAGTCGGTGACGGGCACCGGCGGCGGGCGCTTCTCTTCTGCATCCTCAGGGCCGGAATCTTTGTCGTCCGGGTCGATCCGCGAGGCCACCACGTAGGCCTGCCTGCCCGCGGCCACCTCCTCGGCGATCCGCTCCCAACCCCGCGCGAGCCAGCCCGGCTTCTCGCGGGTGAACACCGCGGTAGTGGTGATGGGCTGGCGCCCACGCGGCAACTCCCGCAATGTCGAGGTCTCCAGATCACCGAACACCGTGAGCGCCACCGTGCGCGGGATCGGAGTCGCCGTCATCACCAGCAAGTGCGGCACGATGCCGTCGGGGGCCTTGGCCCGCAACCGATCCCGCTGCTCAACGCCGAACCGGTGCTGTTCATCGACGACCACCAGGCCCAGATTGTGGAAATCCACCGAGTCCTGCAACAACGCATGGGTCCCGATGACGATGCCGGCAAGTCCGGTCGCGACATCGGCCTTGACCTGTTTCTTGAGCGCCGGCGACATCGATCCGGTGAGCAGCGCGATGCTGGTCGCGTCGTCGGGAGCTCCCAGTTCGCCTGCGGTGGCCAAAGATCCGAGCATCGCGCGCAACGACCGGGCGTGCTGAACGGCCAGCACCTCGGTGGGAGCCAAGAGTGCGCACTGATAACCGGCATCGATGGCCTGCATCATCGCGAGCAGCGCGACGACGGTCTTACCGGAACCCACCTCTCCTTGCAGCAGCCGGTTCATCGGCTTGACCCCGGCAAGGTCCTCCCCGATTTCGGCGACAACCTGCTGCTGTCCCTCGGTGAGCTCGAAGGGCAGCTGGCGCTGTAGATCCTCACGTAGCTTCCCTGCGGTGAGCGGCATGGACGGACCCGCCGATCCGATGTCACTGCCGCGCCGTATGGCCAGCGCGAGTTGCAGACCCAGCGCCTCATCGAACGCCAGGCGCCTGCGCGCCTGCTTTTGTTCTGAGGAGTCCTCCGACATGTGGATCTTGCGCAGGGCTTCGTCCAGGGACATCAGGTTGTGCTCTGCCAGCACGGCTTCCGGCAGCGCCTCGGGCACCGGATCCAGCTGGGCAAGCACCTGGTCGATGCACCGGTAGATGTCCCAGCTTTCCAGGTTCTTGGTTGCGGGATAGATCGGAAACACGTTGCGCTCGAACGCCGAGATGGCCGTAGACGCATCGCGCGCCGTTCCGGCGATACCGCGCAGCGCGGTACTCCCCCGCGTTTCGGTGCTCTCACCGAGCGCGGTTTCCAGCACCAGATAGTCGGGGTGGGTCAGTTGAGGCTTACCCCGGAATTCTCCGACCGCACCCGAGAGCATCACCCGGTTGCCCACCTGCAGATCACGTTTCACCTTGTGCGGATGGAAGAACGTGGCCTGCACGGCATGCGGGGCGCTTCCCAGCATGACCGAGAGAAACTGCCCCTTGCGGTTGCGCATGCTCTTCAGTTCCGCCGAGGTGATGAACCCCACCAGCGTGGTGTGCTCACCGGGTTTGGCGCGTTCACCGTCCTGCTCGTCGCGCAGACTGAAATCGGTGCTGTATCGGCGCGGGTAATGATGGAGCAGGTCTTCGACGGTCAGCAGACCGAACTCGGCGTCGAGAACGTCGGATGCCTTATGCCCCAATACATGATCGAGACGATCGGAAAGTTGCGCCATCTATCCCCTGCTAAGACCTGTCACTCGACGCCGATATGAACGACGTCTGAGTGTTGCCCAGTGCGGTAGATCATCACCTCGACACCGCCGTGGTGCGATCGAGTGTGCTCGATCAACGCGTCGGCAAGGGACTCATCCGCCTTGTCCGACAGCAGCACCGTCACGAGCTCTCCGCCGGAGGACAACATGATGCTCACCAAAGCCTTTGTGGCATTGGCGACATCATGGTTCAGCACCAGCACCTCATCGCCGATGATGCCCATCGCATCTCCCGGCTCGCACGTTCCAGACCAGGTCAGAGCGCGCTCGGTGGCTACCCGCACCAACCCGAACCGGGTAGCGCCCGCTGCCCGCGCCATGGTGTAGCTGTCGTCGACTGCCATTCGCTCCGGATCATGCACGGCCAGCGCCGCCAGCCCCTGTGCCATGGATGCCGAGGGCAGCGGAATGACCGTGATGCCCCATCCGCGCGCGGCCGCACAGACCGCCACCAGTTCCTCGGGCGACATCAATCCATTGGGCAGCACCATGATCTGGTGCGCACCGCTGTCGACTACCGCATCCAGGAGACGTTTCGCACTCGCAGGAGGTTCATCGACGCGCAACACCTGGGCACCCTCGCTGGAGAACAGTGTGGCCGCGCCATCACCCTCCGCCAGCGCCAGCACCCGGCGGTGCCGGTGACGCCCATCGTGATGTCCCCCACCCACATCACCGCGTAGCGAGGAAATCTGGATCGATTGCGGAATACCGAACTTCATCCCGGCCTCGATGGCCGCTCCGGCATCGTTCACGTGTGCGTGTACGGAGTACCCCATATCGCCGTCTCCGGCGATGGCGATGGAATCGCCCATCCCGTCGAGTTGCGCTCGCAGATCCGCGATCTGTAGCTCATCACACCCGCACAACAGGTACATCACCTCGAACTCCGGCGGCAGCTCCCGTGGCGGATCCAGGTTCAGGCCGCCCGAACCGCGCCCGGGCCCAGCCACCCACACCTGTGAGGGCGCGTTCTTGGGTGGCGACGGGCTGTACTCACGGCGTGTGGGCAGCTCCCCGGCCACCACCAACACCAGCGCGTCGAGGATGACGACGAGACCGCGAGCACCGGCATCGACCACACCGTTATCGGCGAGGATGTCGAGCTGCTTGGGAGTCTTCTCCAGCGCCGCGACGGCGGCATCGGCGGCGGTGATGACAAGGCTAGGTAGATCGTCGGCGTGCGCACCATCGGTGGCGGCCCGGTCGGCTGCCTCGGCGGCAGCGGCTAGCACCGACACGATGGTGCCCTCGACTGGAGTGCTCATCGAAGAGATCACAAACTGCGAAGCCTGTCGAAGCGCCCGGCGCACCACCTCGGCCCCGATGTCGTCCTGGTCGGCGGCGGCGTCGGCGATCCCACGCACGATCTGCGACAGGATGACCCCCGAGTTCCCGCGGGCGCCATGGACTGCGCCCCGGGCCAGCGCCGCGGCGACCTGGGCGACCGTGACGCCTTCCCCCAGTGCCTCGGCGGCGTTCACCGCCGAACGCATGGTGAACAGCATGTTGGTACCGGTATCGGCATCGGCGACCGGGAACACATTCAACCGGTTGATCTCGTCGCTGCGAGCGATCAGCCCGTCGACCGAGGCTCGCGCCCAATGGAGCAGCGCAGCGCTGTCCAACACCGAGAGCTGCATGTGAGGAAGCCTATCTACCGGAGCTGACAGAGTTGAATGGTCTCGCTGAAGCTGGGGATCCCCCGCTGGCGGGGGCCTCATTGACGCCTATTTTGGTGTTCACAGGCCGGTCAGGCTATTCTTGCAGGGTTGTGGGCCGCCCCGGCTCTGGCTTCGTGATAAGCGTTTGCGCGAAGAGCTGAGAAGGCGGCCGTAATCGCGAACTTGAGGAGTTTCACTATGGCTGCCGTCTGCGACGTGTGCGGCAAGGGACCCGGCTTCGGCAAGTCGGTTTCGCACTCGCACCGGCGTACCAACCGTCGCTGGAACCCGAACATCCAGACGGTGCACGCCGTCACCTCCCCCGGTGGCAACAAGCAGCGCGTTAACGCCTGCACTTCCTGCATCAAGGCCGGCAAGGTAGTTCGCGGCGCCTGACCGGTCGTGACCGCCGTGTCTTCCACGCAGTCTGCTGACTACGTCGCCGTTCACAACGGCGTTCTGCACATCACCATCGCCACCGCGGCGGCCGGGACCTCGCTGGACTTCACGGGAGTCGACGCTGCGGTTCCTGTGCTGCAGAACTTACCCGCCGAGGTCGGTGCGATCCTGCTGACCAGCAGCGGGGCCAATTTCTGCGCGGGTGGCAATGTGCGCGATTTCGCCGCCGCCGAGGACCGGGCTGCCAAGCTCAACGACCTCGCCGGGCGCTTGCATGAGTTCGTGCGCGCGGTGAACGCCGCAGATCGTCCGGTAGTGGCCTCGGTGCACGGGTGGGCCGCAGGCGGTGGTCTGAGTCTGGTGCTGCTGGCCGATATCGCGATCGGCGGCGAGTCGACCAAGCTGCGCGCCGCTTACCCGGGAATCGGGTACTCCTCTGACGGTGGCATGTCCTGGGCACTGCCCCGCGTGGTCGGCAAGGCGCGTGCTGCGGACATCCTGCTGACGGATCGCGTCGTCGAGGCACCCGAGGCGCTCTCCATGGGACTGCTGAGCCGCGTGGTGGCCGACGACGAGGTACAGGCAACCGCTGTGGCGGCCGCCGAGAAGCTCGCGGCCGGCCCGCGTGAGGCGCAGAACCGCATCCGTCGTCTGCTGCGCCTGAGCGCGAACAACACCCTGGACGCACAGCTGGACCTGGAGCAGGCCAGCATCGCCGAGGCCTCAGTCAGCCCTACGGGTATCGAGGGTGTCGATGCCTTCGTCGGCAAGCGCAAGCCTGTCTGGCCGTAGATCTAGCCGAGTTCGACGGTCTTCGCGCAGCCGCTCAGCCCTGCAGTTTCTTGCGTATCCAGTTCATGACCCACGGGATCGCGACCATATCCGCGGTGATGTGTTCACCGGGCAGAGCCCAGTAGTCCACGTCGGCACCGTTGGCGCGCCAGGTATCGCGCAGCGCTAGGGCGCCTTTTTCGGGAATGAAGAGATCGCCGACCGCCTTGCTGCGCGAGCCGTGATACAGCAGCACCGGCATCGTCGGCGTGAGGTCACCGGGCCGGTTGGCGCGGATAACGTGTTGCCCCAGCTCCGATTCGAACGGTGCCTCGATCGCCGAGAGCAGGTCCAGGTCAAATCGCAGCAGACCCGCCGCCGCCAGCGGGGGCTGCGGAAAGTCCTTGGCCCGGATCGCGCCGTAGAGCGCGAATTCGCCGAAAATCGTTGCCAATTCCGGGAACTCGCGAGCCTGACCAATGACCGCAGCGGAAAAGAGCCCCGCCCCGAGACCGCGATTCATGCTGCCGTGCAGCAGGGTGTAATCGGTGGGGGTGCCTCCCGCGGCCGCGCCCGCGATGCGTAGCTCCGGCGCGTATGTCGGTTGCAGCTGCGCTGCCCATACCGTGGCGATGGCGCCACCGCTGTATCCGTGCATCACAATCGGCGAATCAGCGAGGTCCGGCCGCTCCGAAATCATTCCGCGCACCGAGTCCAGTACCGCATGCCCCGCCATCTTGCCGGCCGCATACGACATCCGGGGTCCTTCATGATCCGGAAACAGCACGGCGTAATTCTGGGCAGACAGGAACGGAAACATCGGCGGGTTATCCCGGTACCAGAGATGCGCCAGACGGTAGGACGGCGTGAACTTGAGTCCCAGAGAGTTGATCGCCTGATTGCGTACCACCACCGGACGCGCGCCGGGTCCATGCCATGGACGATCCGGTTCGATCAACGCCGCTGTCACAGGGACGGCATTGCCCGCGGTATCGGTGGAACGCACCATGATTCGCTGCATGGTCGCCTTGCGTAAGGGAAGCCTCGGCGTCACTCGATCAGCACGAATGACCTCCCCCGGCGCCAGCAGGCTCAGATCACCCGGATCACTGTAGAAGTCGTCGCCGCTGATGGGCGTCGGAAGGATCGCCGAGTACGGGTCGGCTCGCTGTTCCTCCGTGAGCCGGCGGGCCGCCCAAGCGTTGAGCCGGTCGACCACAGCCGGGGTGCGCAGCGCGGAGCCGCCGGTTGCCAAGGCCGCCGTCAGACCGCCCACGGCGGTCAATGCGCCGGTCGACCAACGCATTACGGCAGCCGCCAATCGATCGGCCGGGCACCTAATCCGCCCAGCAGTTCGTTGGCCCTGCTAAATGGCTTGGAGCCGAAGAATCCGCGCGATGCGGACAGCGGCGACGGATGCACCGATTCGACAGTGGGCACGCCAGGCCCCAGCATCGGCTTGAGTGTCGCCGCGTCACGTCCCCACAGAATGGCGACCAAGGGTGCATCCCGCGCAACCAACGCCCGGATCGCACATTCGGTCACCGCCTCCCAGCCTTTCCCTCGATGCGAGGCCGGGTTGCCCGGCTGTACCGTCAGCACTCTGTTCAGGAGCATCACTCCCTGTTGTGACCAGGGCGTCAGATCGCCGTTGGCAGGCTTGGGCAGGCCCAGGTCGCTCTGATACTCGTCGAAGATGTTGGCCAGGCTGCGCGGCACCGGCCGCACCTCGGCGGCCACCGAGAAGCTCAAACCCATGGCGTGCCCGGGCGTCGGGTATGGATCTTGTCCGACGATGAGCACCCGGACATCGGCCAACGGATAGGTGAAGGCGCGCAGCACATTTGCCCCAGCGGGCAGGTATCCGCGACCCGAGGAGTTCTCCTCGCGCAGAAACTCCCCCATCCTGGTCACCTGCTCGGCAACGGGCTCCAGCGCGTCGGCCCAGCCGGGATCAATCAGCTCGGTGAGGGGTCGGGCAGTCACGAAGAGTCAACTTAGCTCACGGATGAGCCGCTTGCGCGAAGACATCGGGTCAGGGATGAGCCGCTTGCGCGAAGACATCAACCGAACGAATCCCATCCCATCCGTTGTGTCCACGCGTTGCCGTCGACCGTTACCCCTGGGTCTCCCGCGCGCACCTCACCGATCGCGACCCAGCCCGCCGGGACTGTCCCGGGAAACGTCGCGACCAGCGCGTGCTCCTCGCCGCCGGTCAAGATCCATTCCCAGGGATCGGCCCCGAGCAGTCCCGAAGCGCCCGCCACCGGCACCAGATACGGCTCCAGGCTCGGTGAGCTCAGGTCGATGCGGACCGCACTCGATTCGGCGATGTGCCCCAGATCGGCCAGCAGCCCGTCGGAGATATCCGTCATCGCCGTCGCACCAGCCAACGCGGCGACGCGTCCCTGTCCGTAGGGCGGCGACGGCACCAGGTGTACCTGACGCAGCTCGGAGAACTGGTCAATCCCGTCTTGCCACAAGCGGAGGCCCGCCGCTGAGGTACCGAGCGCACCGCAGACGGCGACGATGTCTCCCACGGTGGCGCCGTCCCGAGTTACTGGAGCGCGCCCCTGCAGATCACCGAGCGCCGTCACCGAGACCACCAGTTCACGCGCGGCCACCAGATCTCCGCCGGCGATGGACGCCTGGACCCGCGCCGCTTCGGCCCAGATTCCCTCGTTGAGCTGATCCAGGAATGCGATATCGGTTTCCGCGGGCGCGCCCACCGCGACGACAAACGCCGTGACCCGTCCACCCATGGCCTCAATATCTGCGGCGTTCTGCGCCACCGCTTTTCGGCCGATATCCGTCGGCGACGACCACTCAAGCCGAAAATGCCTGTCCTGCACCAACATATCCGTCGACACCAGAACTCGATTATCCGGCGCACGGACCACCGCGGCGTCGTCACCCGGGCCGAGTTCAATATCGGCGCCGGGCACACGACCCGCTGTGAGCCGGCTGATCACGCCGAACTCGCCGGTATCGCCCAGATTTGGCACTCGGTTAGTGTAGGCCTGTGCAATCCGAAGACGGCCCGCCACGCAAGCTCCTCATCGGTATCGCGGTTTTCGGTGCGGTCGCGGCCCTCGCCGTGCTCTTCGGTGTCCTGAAGTTCGCACAGTTCCAGGACGACAAGAAGCCCATAGCGGTCACAAATATTCCTGCACCACAGGCTAATTCGCCGCTCTGCATCGATATGACCAGGGCATACCCGGGCAACATAGCTGGCGATTGGAAGCGAGCACAGATCGTCGAACCCAAGCCACCCGCTACCGCCGCGTGGCGCCGGGGCAAGAATTCCGTTGTCGCACGCTGTGGTGTCGACCGGCCGGCCGAGTTCGCCGTCGGGACCTCGGTAGAGCAAATCAACTCAGTGCAGTGGTTCCGAGTCACTGACGCCGCGATCGCGACCACCACGTGGTTCGCCGTGGACCGCGGCGTCTACATCGCGCTGACCATGCCCGATGGTCTGGGTTCGGAGCCACTGATCGAGATGTCTGACGCCATCGCCAAGGCGCTGCCCGCCGTCAAACCCGACCCGGTGCCGCTACCCCGCTAGACGATCTTCGCGCGAGCGCTCATCGAAGCCCGGTGCCCCGTGCCAGCGCGGTACGCACCATCGCATCCAGCAGTGCCGGGTAGTCCACGCCCGTGGCCGCCCACATCCGGGGATACATAGAAATCGTGGTGAACCCGGGCATGGTGTTGATCTCGTTGATCAGCGGGCCGTCATCGGTGAGAAAGAAGTCCACCCGCGCCAGACCCTGGCCATCGATCGCCCGGAACGCCGCCACCGCCAGCTCACGGATCTGATCGCTCACGTCATCGTCAACCTTGGCCGGTACGTCCAGTTCGGCGGTGTCGTCCAGGTATTTGGTCTCAAAGTCATAAAAGGCGCCCGCAGCCGTCTCATCCTGGTGCACACCCTCGACCCGAATCTCGCCGAGCACGCTGGCCTGGATGTCCCCGTCGGGGAATTCCAGTACACCGCACTCCAGTTCCCGCCCGATGATGGCGGCCTCGATGATCACCTTCGGGTCGAACTGGCGCGCATGTGCGATGGCAGCCGGCAGTTCCTCCCATGCGGTGACCCGGGAAACGCCGAAGGACGAGCCCGCTCGAGCGGGCTTGACGAACACCGGCAGCCCCAGTTCCTCCCGCTGATCCAGCGTCAGCGTGGTGTCACGCGGGCGGATCACGGCGTATTTGCCGATCGGAAGCCCCTCGGCGGCCAGCAGCTTCTTGGTGAACTCCTTGTCCATGCCCGCCGCACTCGCGAGTACCCCGGCGCCGACATAGGGCACCCCCGCCAGCTCCAGCAGCCCCTGGATGGTGCCGTCCTCGCCGTACGGCCCGTGCAGCACCGGGAACACCACATCCACGGAGGCCAGCACTTGGCCGGCGGCACTCGAATCAACGTTCACCAATTGGCCGGCACGGCGCGGGTCGGTGGCGAGCACCAGCTCGGTACCGGAAGCGTCCGTGACCTGCGGCAGCGTGCGGTCGCTGATCGCCAGCTGCGCGGGGTCGCCATCGGTGAGTACCCAGCCACCCTCTGGGGTGACCCCGACTGCGACCACCTCGTATGCGTCCTGGTCGAGATTGCGCAGAATGCTGCCGGCCGACACGCAGGAGATCGCGTGCTCACTACTCCGTCCACCGAAGACGAGCGCGACCTTGATCCGGGAGTCATTCACAGTGTCAGACCGTACCGGCTGCGAGCGCCGCCTCGATGTCGGCCAGCAGATCATCGGTGTCCTCGATGCCCAGGGAGATGCGCGCGAACCCCTCCGGAACGGCATCCCCCCAGCGCGCCCGGCGGTCCACCGAGGTATGTACACCACCGAAACTCGTCGAGGCCGCCAACAACGTGCTCTTGCTCACCAGCGCGTGCACGGCGTCGGCGTTGGCCAACTCGATCGACACCAGTGAACCGAACCGGCTCATCTGGGCGGATGCCACGGGATGGGACGGATCGCTCGCCAACCCTGGGTAACGCACGGAAGCCACCGCGGGATGCTCGCGCAGCATCGTCGCCAGCGCGATCGCGTTCTGACATTGGCGCTCGAAGCGCAATCCGGCGGTGGCCAGGCTGCGTGCCCCCAGCCAGGCTTCGAACGGACCCACGATGGCCCCGGCCCGCGACCGTTCCTGCGCAACGGCCGACATGAGGTCCTCACGCGACCCCGCGACGTATCCAGCGATCAGATCGCTGTGACCTGAGAGCGCCTTCGTCGCGCTGGCGACCACCAGATCGGCGCCCAGCTCCAGAGGCAGCTGCCCCATCGGAGTGGCCGTGGTGTTGTCCACCACCAGCACACCCCCGTGCGCATGCGTCGCACGGGCCAGCAGAGCCAGGTCCACAACGTCGAGCCGCGGATTCGAGGGAGTCTCCGCCACCACCACATCGGCCTGCGCGGCAGCGGCCACGATCTGATCCGATCTGGCCGCGATCACGTTGATACCCAGCGCCGCAAGGTTTTCCGTAGCGTAACGCCGCGTCTGGTAGTACCCGTCCTCCGGGACCACCAGAGTCTGCCCGGGTCGAACCAATGCACGTAACGCCGAAGTGATCGCGCCCATACCCGAGCCGAACACCAGCACATTGTCCGCACGCTCGAGTGTCGCCAAGCCCGATTCCCATTGTCTCCACGTGGGATTGGACGCACGCCCGTAGGTGTCCAGCGAGTCATCCTCGGGCACCGGCAGATGATAGGCGGAGGCAAACACCGGCCCCGCCAGAAAGGGTTGCCCGGCAACAGGTTCAGCGGTGGCGGCCACAACGGCCCGGGTCGATATCCCTGGCTCTGGCATGTGTTTACTCCGGTTTGGTACTGCGCCCTAACAACTGGGCGACGGCATCGGTGACGCTCAGTCCGCGATGACAGACGCCATGAACAGCCTCCGTGAGCGGCATCTCGACGTCGTAGCTTGATGCCAACGCCAGGATGGACTCACAGGAGGTGACTCCCTCAGCGACCCTACCGCCGGCGGCGTTACGCGCCTCCTGCAGCGTCTCGCCGCTGCCCAGCCGCATGCCAAAGGTCCGGTTCCGCGAATGTGTCGAGGTGCAGGTGGCCACCAGGTCACCCACGCCCGCTAAACCGGCAAGCGTGGTGTGGCTGGCACCCAGGGCCAGCCCCAACCGGGTGATCTCGGCCAGGCCACGGGTAATGATGGTGGCGATCGTGTTCTCCCCCAACCCGACTCCGGCGGCCATGCCGCAACTCAGGGCGATCACGTTCTTACACGCACCCCCCACCTCGCAGCCCACCACGTCGGAGTTGGTGTACGGACGGAAGTAGCGCGTGGAGAACGCGCGCTGCAGGGCGACGGCCCTGGTCGAGTCGGTGCACCCGATGACGGTGGCGGCGGGCTGGCCCGCGGCGATCTCGCTGGCCAGATTCGGACCGGTCAGCACCGCGACCCGGCTGGGATCGGTACCCAGCACCTGGGTGACGACCTGGCTCATCCGCATGAGCGTGCCCACCTCGATGCCCTTGGCCAGGCTCACCACCGACGACCCAGGTTCGATGAGGTCGGCCCAGGGGGTCAGGTTGGTGCGCAGAGACTGTGATGGCACCGCCAACAGCACCAGCTCGGCGCCCTGCAGGGCCTCTTCGGCCACCCCCGTGGCGACTATCGAGGCGGGCAGGTCCACATCACTGAGGTACACCGAGTTCCGATGCGTCGCGTTGATCTCATCGGCCAATTCCGATCGGCGTGCCCACAACCTGACGTCGTGACCCGCGTCGGCAAGCACCTTGCCCAACGCGGTCCCCCAGGAACCAGCACCCATCACCGCAGCCGTGGCCATGGCAGACACCCTAGCCGGGGCTGGCACCATAGAGAACGTGGGCAGACAGGCTGACGCAGACTTCGGCGTGATCATCGCGGTCAAAAACTTGGCGACCGCCAAGAGCCGCCTGGCGCCCTCGCTTTCCGCACCCCAGCGGGAACGGCTGGTACTGGGCATGCTGACGCACGCCATCGCCGTGGCCTTCACCGCCGCCCGAACCGTCGCGGTGATCAGTCCCGATCCTGCGGCCAAGGCAGCGGCGGGACAGGCCGGGGCACGATTCATCTTTGATGACACTCCCGCTGACCACCCCGATCCGCTGAACAACGCGCTACGCAGCGCCGCCGCACAGCTGAGCGCATCGTCACCCAATCTCGTTGTGTTGCAGGCCGACCTTCCCGCGGTGACGGGCGAGGAATTCTCGGCTGCGATGCATGCTGCGCGAAATCACTCACGCAGTTTCGTCGCGGACCGGCACGGCACCGGCACCGCGGCGCTATTCAGCACCGACGGCGATCTGAACCCGTTGTTCGGAGTCGATTCGGCACGGCGGCACCGGGATTCAGCAGCGGTCGAGCTCACCGGGAACTGGCCCGGATTGCGCTGCGACGTGGATACGCTGGAAGATCTGGCCGCGGCCCGCGAGCTGGGGGCCTCACTACCACTCTGAGCCGGTCCGGTAACTCTATGATCACAAGGGTGACCACACCCAGCGTTCCCCCGGCCGCAACCACGATCGCATCGGCTGAGGAGCTACCCGAAGACCGGTACCTCAACCGGGAGCTCTCGTGGCTGGATTTCAACACGCGCGTGCTGGCCCTGGCCGCTGACGAATCCCTGCCCATCTTGGAGCGCGCCAAGTTCCTGGCGATCTTCGCGTCCAACCTGGACGAGTTCTACATGGTCCGCGTCGCCGGTCTGAAGCGCCGCGACGAGACGGGATTGTCCGTGCGTTCGGCCGACGGCTTGTCGCCACGAGAGCAGTTGAAACTGATTGGTGAGCGCACACAGGAGATCTCGGTCCAGCACGCCCGGGTGTTCAGCGACTCAGTGCGGCCCGAGCTCGCCAAGAACGGGATCTTCGTCGTCACCTGGGCCGACCTATCGGAGAACGAGCGGAGTTATCTCTCCTCATATTTCACCGACCAGGTCTTCCCGGTACTGACCCCGCTGGCTGTCGACCCGGCGCATCCGTTCCCCTATATATCCGGCCTGAGCCTGAACCTGGCGATCACCGTCCAGGTCCCCGAGACAGGCGGCCAACATTTCGCCCGAATCAAGGTGCCTGACAACGTCGATCGATTCGTGAGGCTGCGTAGCCCCGACGGTGCCGAGTCCGCGCAGGCCGCCCACACCTCGCGCTTCCTGCCTATGGAAGAACTCATCGCCGCACACCTGTCGGCGCTGTTCCCGGGTCTGGAAGTCGTCGAACATCATGCGTTCCGCATCACCCGGAACGCGGATTTCGAGGTCGAGGAAGATCGGGACGAGGACCTGCTGCAGGCACTCGAACGGGAATTGGCCCGGCGGCGGTTCGGTTCACCGGTGCGGCTCGAGGTCGCCGACGATATGACCGAGCACATGCTCGAACTGCTGTTGCGCGAGCTCGACGTCCATCCGGGTGATGTGGTGCAGGTGCCGGGGCTGCTCGACCTGTCCTGCCTCTGGCAGGTCTACGGCGTGGATCGTCCCGCGCTCAAGGACCCGACCTTCGTCCCGGCGACCCATCCCGCGTTCGGCCAGGGCGAGACACCGAAGAGCATCTTCTCCACCTTGCGCGATGGTGACGTACTTGTGCATCACCCTTACGACTCGTTTTCCACCAGCGTGCAACGGTTTATCGAGCAGGCGGCCGCCGACCCGCAGGTGTTGGCCATCAAACAGACGCTGTACCGCACCTCCGGCGACTCCCCCATCGTCAACTCACTCATCGACGCCGCGGAAGCCGGCAAGCAGGTCGTGGCGCTGGTGGAGATCAAGGCGCGCTTCGACGAGCAGGCCAACATCAAGTGGGCCCGCGCATTGGAAGATGCGGGTGTGCACGTGGTCTACGGCTTGATCGGCCTGAAGACCCACTGCAAAACGGCGCTCGTGGTGCGCCGGGAGGGGTCTGCAATCCGCCGGTACTGCCACATCGGGACGGGAAACTACAACCCGAAGACCGCCCGGCTCTATGAGGATGTCGGCTTGCTGACCAGCGCGCCGGAGATCGGCGCGGACCTCACCGACCTGTTCAACTCCCTCACCGGATACTCGCGGAAGGTCTCCTACCGCAACCTGCTAGTAGCGCCGCACGGAATTCGCGCCGGGATCATCGACCGCATAGACCGCGAGATCTCCGCACATCGGGCAGGACAAGACGCGCGAATCCGGCTGAAGATGAACGCGTTGGTCGACGAGCAGGTCATCGATGCGCTGTACCGGGCCTCCCAAGCCGGAGTCCCCGTCGAGGTGGTGGTGCGCGGGATTTGCGCGCTCCGACCCGGGGTTCCCGAGTACTCCGGCACCGTGACGGTGCGATCCATTCTCGGCCGGTTCCTTGAACATTCGCGCATCATTCACTTCAACGCCATCGACGAATTCTGGATCGGCAGCGCGGACATGATGCATCGTAATCTGGACAGACGAGTCGAGGTCCTTGCACGCGTCACCGATCCGAAGCTCACCGCACAGCTCGACGACATGTTCACCTCCGCGTTGGACTCCCGGACCCGGTGCTGGGAACTGCAGTCCGATGGCCAGTGGCTGGCTTCACCTGCGGACGGCGAGGAGGTGCGCGATCATCAGGTCGAAATGATGAAACGGCACCGCTCGCAGACGTGAGCTAGCCCACGTTCTTCCGGCTGAACACCTCTCCCCCGAAGGAGCTTTCGTGCCCGATCCGACCACCCGGACCGGTGCGGCGGTCCTTGCCGCCGGAGCCGCGCTCTGGCGGTATCAGGAAGACCCGGACCAGGACGACACTGCCGGCTCCATAGAGGTAGCACTGGTGCACCGGCCACGGTACGACGATTGGTCATTGCCCAAAGGGAAGCTGGACCCTGGTGAGACGGCGGCAATCGCCGCGGTCCGTGAGATCGCCGAAGAGACCGGCTTCACCGCGCGGCTCGGTAGGCGATTGCCGTCGGTGAGTTATCCGGTGGCGCAGGGAACCAAACGCGTCAGGTACTGGGCGGCACAAGCTTTGGACGGGAAATTCGAGGCCAACCATGAAGTCGATGAGATTCAATGGCTACCGATAACGCGGGCGATCAAGACGGTCAGCTACGCCGTCGACCGGAAAGTGCTGCGAAACTTCGCAAAGCATGAAATTGACACTCGGACATTGATCATTGTGCGCCACGGAAAGGCGGGGCGAAAGGAACGCTATTCCGGGGATGACACCCTCCGGCCACTGGACAAGAAAGGCCGGGCGCAAGCCGAGGCACTCACCAGTCAATTACTCGCATTCGGCGCCAGCGCCATTCACGCCGCAGATCGATTACGGTGCCGTCAGACCGTGGAACCGCTTGCCGAGGAACTGAACACGGTGATCTACAGCGAGCCCGCACTCAGTGAAGAGGCCTACTGGGCCGACCGAAAGCGCGCACATCGCAGAATTCTCGAAATCGCGGGGTCCGACGGCGTCCGGGTGGTATGCACACAGGGACGGGTCATCCCGGATCTCATCAGTTGGTGGGCGGATCGCGACGGTATCCGCCCCGATAAGTCACGTAACCGCAAGGGCAGCATGTGGGTGCTGTCGATACACGGCCAGAAGCTGCTGGCCGCAGATCATCTGGACAGCCCGCTGCCCGCCGGGAGCTGACGCGCGCGCTCCCCCCCTGATGTGCAACAGCTGACTGCCGCACTACCCCCTGAAATGCAACATCGGGTCCCACCCTGAGGTGGGACCCGATGTCAGCTGAAACTACTTGCGGCCCTTCTTGGCGGGAGCCTTCTTGGCCGGAGCCTTCTTGGCGGGAGCCTTGGTCGCGGCCTTCTTGGCGGGAGCCTTGGTCACGGCCTTCTTCACGGGAGCGGCCTTCTTGACCACTGCCTTCTTCACGGGAGCCTTCTTGGCGGGAGCGGCCTTCTTGACCACTGCCTTCTTGACCGGCGCCTTCTTGGCAGGCGCGGCAACCTTCTTGACCACTGCCTTCTTGACCGGAGCGGCCTTCTTGGCAGGAGCCTTCTTGGCCGGGGCGGCCTTCTTGGCGGCGGCACGCTTGGCCGGGGCGGCGGTGGAGCCACGCTTCACAGCGGGACCGTCGGCCGGAAGCTTCTGCGAGCCAGAGACAACCGCCTTGAACTGTGCACCGGGACGGAACGTCGGGACCGACGTCGGCTTCACCTTGACGGTCTCACCGGTGCGCGGGTTACGGGCGACGCGCGCGGCACGGCGGCGCTGCTCGAAAACACCAAATCCGGTGATGGTCACGCTCTCACCCTTATGCACGGTGCGAACGATGGTGTCGACGACGTGCTCCACCGCGGCGGTGGCTTGCCGGCGATCCGAGCCCAATTTCTGTGTCAGAACGTCGATGAGCTCTGCTTTGTTCATGTAAAACCCTCCGAAGCCAGTGGTCCACTTTGAACCGACTTCGAACACGGTAAACCCAACTGCACCTGATTTCCAAGTGCCACGCGTAATTTCGGCAAAATTCTCTGAGCTTTTTGACGGGCCATATGCCGACCAAAAGCAATGCCCTTGCCCCCCAAGGGCGCCCAATCAGCTACCCAGAAGGCTCCAAAGTACGGGGTTTGAACTTCGGCCGTGACGCCTCAAAAGCCGCAATTTCGTCGACTTTTCGCAGCGTAAGGCCTATATCGTCCAATCCTTCGAGCAGCCGCCACTGGGTGTAGTCGTCAATCTCAAACGGCACCACCACCGTTCCGGCAGTCACTGTCCGATCCTCAAGATTCACAGTGAGTTCCAAACCTGGATTCTGCTCGATCAGTTTCCACAGCAGCTCGATGTTGGACTGATCCACCAGTCCCGCAACCAGACCGGCCTTACCCGCGTTGCCCCGGAAGATGTCTCCGAAACGGGACGACAGTACTACTCGAAATCCGTAGTCCATCAACGCCCACACGGCGTGCTCGCGGGATGATCCGGTGCCGAAATCGGGCCCGGCGACAAGCACACTGCCCCGATTGAACGGTTCCAGATTGAGGATGAACGAGGGATCATTACGCCAGCCGGCGAAGAGACCGTCCTCGAAACCCGTTCGGGTGACACGCTTGAGGTACACCGCCGGGATGATCTGATCGGTATCGACGTTGGAACGACGCAGCGGCACACCAATTCCGGTGTGAGTGTCGAATGCCTCCACTATTTCCTCTCCCTGCTGGTCTAGAGCGCGGATTTTGCCAAATCAGCTGGCGATGAGAGCTTTCCCCGCACCGCGGTGGCCGCTGCGACGGCCGGTGACACCAAGTGAGTACGGCCGCCCTTGCCCTGGCGTCCCTCGAAGTTCCGGTTCGACGTCGAGGCGCACCGCTGCCCTGGGGACAGCTGATCGGGATTCATGCCCAGACACATCGAGCAGCCTGCCTGACGCCATTGAGCGCCCGCAGCGGTGAATACCTGGCCCAGCCCCTCGGATTCGGCCTGCGCGCGCACCCGCATCGAGCCGGGGACGATGAGCATGGTGACCCCCTCGGCCACCTTCCGGTCCCGCAGCACCTCGGCCACCGCCCGCAGATCCTCGATCCGCCCGTTGGTGCAGGACCCGACGAACACGGTGTCCACCGGAATCTCACGCATCGGGGTACCCGGCGTGAGATCCATATAAGTCAGCGCCTTCTCGGCCGCCAGCCGCTCCTCCTCGTCGACCATCTGCTCTGGATCGGGGACGGCGGCGCTCAGCGGAACTCCCTGGCCCGGGTTGGTACCCCAGGTGACGAAGGGCGCCAAAGTACTGGCATCGATGTGCACTTCGGCATCGAACTGAGCCCCATCGTCGGTGCGCAGCGAGTCCCATTCGGCCACAGCGGCATCCCACAGCTCACCCTTGGGCGCGTGCGGACGGTCCTTGAGGTAGGCATATGTTGTCTCGTCGGGAGCGACCATTCCTGCCCGCGCGCCCGCCTCAATAGACATATTGCACATAGTCATTCGGGCCTCCATCGACATCTCCTCGACGGCCTGCCCGCGATACTCCAGGACGTACCCCTGGCCGCCACCGGTGCCGATCTTGGCGATGACCGCCAAAATGACATCCTTGCTGGTAACGCCGGTCGGCAGGGGGCCATCGATGTTGATGGACATGGTCCGAAATGGCCTCAGCGGCAAGGTCTGCGTGGCCATCACGTGCTCGACCTCGGAAGTCCCGATGCCCATGGCCAGCGCCCCGAAGGCTCCATGGGTGGAGGTGTGGCTATCGCCGCACACCACCGTGGTGCCCGGCTGGGTCAAACCCAGCTGCGGACCGACCACGTGCACGATGCCCTGTTCGGCGTCGCCCATCGGGTGCAGGCGGATGCCGAATTCTTCGCAGTTGCGTCGCAGCGTCTCCACCTGAGTGCGTGAGACCGGATCGGCGATCGGCTTGTCGATATCAATGGTCGGCACATTGTGGTCCTCGGTCGCGATCGTCAGATCCGGCCGGCGCACCGGGCGCCCGGCGAGCCGCAGACCATCGAAGGCCTGAGGGCTCGTCACCTCATGGACCAAATGGAGGTCGATATAGATGAGGTCGGGCTCACGCGCCTCACCCTCACCGGTTCCGCGTACCACTACGTGGGAGTCCCAGACCTTCTCTGCCAGGGTCCGGGGCTGTTGGACACTAGTCATCATTGGCTCCGTGCTCATTGCGTCTCATTATTTGGAACGCTAGTATCGTTCCGTGAGACAGCATAGCGGTATCGGCGTTCTCGACAAAGCGGTGCAGGTCCTGACCGCCATCGGCGACTCCCCGTGCGGACTGGCCGAATTGTGCGAGCGCACGGGACTCCCCCGCGCCACCGCGCATCGCTTGGCAGCGGGGCTGGAGGTGCACCGATTCCTGTCCCGGGACGGTGCCGGACAGTGGCAGCTCGGCGCCGGGCTGACCGAACTCGCCGCGCACGTCAACGATCCGCTGCTGAGCGCCAGCGCCCAGGTGCTGCCCAAGCTGCGTGAGATTACCGGCGAGAGCGTGCAGCTCTACCGCCGAGAAGGCACGGTACGCATATGCGTGGCGGCGCTCGAACCACCAGCGGGGCTTCGCGATACCGTGCCGGTCGGTTCACGCCTGCCCATGTCCGCCGGATCGGGCGCCAAAGTCCTGCTTGCCCACAGCGATACGGCCATTCAGGCCGCGGTACTCCCCGGCGCCACGTTCACCGACCGCGCCCTGGCCGACGTGCGCAAGCGGGGCTGGGCGCAGAGCGCGGCCGAGCGCGAGGCCGGAGTCGCCAGCGTATCGGCGCCCGTTCGCGATCGGCATGGCAATGTCGTTGCGGCGATATCGGTTTCCGGCCCTATCGATCGGATGGGCCGCCGGCCGGGAGCACGCTGGGCCGCCGATCTCGTTGCCGCCTCCGAGGCCATAACTGCCCGGCTTTAAGCTCCGATTATGGGAAGCAATCAGCGCTCGCAGATCGTCATGTCCGACGAAGAGATCACCGAGTTCATCAATAATTCGCGCACTACGACCATGGCGACCATCGGCGCCGATGGCCAGCCGCACCTGGTGGCCATGTGGTACGCCGTGATCGAGGGCGAGCTGTGGTTCGAAACCAAGGCCAAGTCGCAGAAGGTAGTGAACCTCAAGCGTGATCCGCGGATCACCTGCCTCATCGAAGACGGACTCACCTACGACACACTGCGCGGGGTATCGATCGAAGGACAGGCCGAGATAGTCGAGGACGCGGACCAGCTGTTCCAGGTCGGCATCAGCGTCTTCGAGCGCTACACCGCGCCGTACACCGAAGAGATGAAACCCTTCGTCGAGCAGATGCTCAACAAACGCATCGCGGTCCGGGTGCGGCCGGCCCGCATCCGGTCCTGGGATCACCGCAAGCTGGGCCTGCCCGCGATGCCCCTCGGCGGGTCGACGGCGCCACAGCAGTAGGTACGGCGGTGGGCCAGCTCGCGCGCGATGCGTTCGACTCCTTCCGTGAGGGTCTGCGGCATAAGAAGATCAAGCGGCCATTGAGCGACGCGCTGGTCCACCACCTCGATACCGGCGAGACGGCCGGAGAGCACGGCGATCGGATCCGTGAGCTATGCGTCGAAACCCTCGATATCGAGGTGAATGTCAAGAAGACCGGCGCCCATCAGGCGCGCAAATTTGTGATCTGGACCCTGCGGGAGCGCCATCCCGAACTCACCGAGGAGGCGTTGCGCATGTTGGGCGACTATCGCGCCGAGAGCTGGCTATAGATTTCGCATTGAGAGCTGGTACCCCCGATGGGATTCGAACCCACGCTACCGCCGTGAGAGGGCGGCGTCCTAGGCCGCTAGACGACGGGGGCTAGAACATTCCGTGCGACGCGCGAGGCGCGCAGACTTGACAGTCTAGCTCACCGGCGTGCATCACACCAAACCACTTGTTGTGCAAATGATTTGCGCTGGGGTACCAGGACTCGAACCTAGAATGGCGGTACCAGAAACCGCTGTGTTGCCAATTACACCATACCCCATTGGCCTCGCAGAACCGCAGGTCAGCGCGCTGACTGCGGACTTTGGAGCCGACGAGCAGACTACCAAACCAACCGCGATTAACCCGAATCGGTTTGGCTCTCCACCTCATTTTCCCAGGTCCGCGCGTTTCGCAGCCGCTGCAAGGTGCGCTCGGAGCCCAGTAGTTCCATTGATTCGAACAGTGGCGGGCTCACCGTCGCTCCGGTGACCGCGACGCGCAGTGGCCCGAATGCCTTCCGGGGTTTGAGTTCGAGCCCCTCAATGAGCGCGCCTTTGAGCGCCTCCTCGATGGCCGGTGTAGTCCATGCGTCGACGGACTCCAGCGCACCTATCGCCGCATCCAGCACCGGCAGCGCGGCCTCCCCCAATTCCTTGCGGGCCGATCCCGGGTCGATGGCGTACACATCGTCGTTGAGGAACTTCAGCAGGCCCCAGGCATCGCCCAGCACCACGACCCGCGTCTGCACCAGGTCCGCCGCCACCGCGAAGGCGCTGTCGTCGAGCCCGAGCTCGTACCCGTGCCCGGCGAAGAAAGTCCGCAGCCGCGCCACGAACTCCTCCGGGGCCAGCAGCCGGATCTGCTCGGCATTGATGGCGTCGGCCTTCTTCTGGTCGAACCGCGCCGGATTCGAGTTGACGTCGGCCACATCGAACGCGGCGACCATTTCCTGCAGGCTGAAGATGTCGTGATCGTCGGCGATCGACCATCCCAGCAGCGCAAGGTAATTCAGCAGCCCCTCGGGGATGAATCCCCGGTCGCGATGCAGGAACAGATTGGACTGCGGATCGCGCTTGGACAGCTTCTTGGTGCCCTCTCCGAGCACCGACGGCAGATGGGCGAACATGGGTATCGAATCGGCCACCCCCACCCGGATCATGGCTTCGTATAGGGCGATCTGGCGCGGCGTCGACGGCAAGAGATCCTCGCCGCGCAACACATGGGTGATCTTCATCAGCGCGTCGTCGACGGGGTTCACCAACGTGTACAACGGATCTCCGTTGGCGCGGGTCAGTGCGAAATCGGGCACGACTCCCGCCGCGAAGGTGGTCTCCCCCCGCACCAGGTCGTTCCAGGTGATGTCGTGATCGGGCATCCGCAGACGGACAACAGGGCTACGCCCCTCGGCACGAAATGCGGCGAGCTGCTCATCAGTGAGGTCGCGGTCGTAGTTGTCGTACCCCAGTTTGGGGTTGCGCCCCGCGGCGAGGTGACGCGCCTCCACCTCTTCCGGCGTGGAGAACGCTTCGTAGGCATCCCCCGACTCAAGCAGCTTGCGCACCACGTCAAGGTGCAGCTCCTTGCGCTGCGACTGCCGATAGGGCACATACGGCCCGCCAACCTCGGGCCCCTCGTCCCAATCCAGGCCCAGCCAGCGCAACGCGTCCAGCAGCGCCAGGTAGCTCTCCTCGCTGTCGCGGCCGGCATCGGTGTCCTCGATGCGGAAGACGAAGTCGCCTCCGCAGTGTCGCGCGTACGCCCAGTTGAACAACGCGGTCCGAATCAACCCGACATGCGGAGTGCCCGTCGGCGACGGACAGAAACGAACCCGGACCTTGTCAGATCCAGTGGTGTCACTCATTGTTACTTCGCCTTCCGCACAACAGGATTGGACAACGTGCCGATTCCTTCGATGGTGACACTGACGGTATCGCCGTCGACGATGGGTCCGACACCCTCGGGTGTCCCGGTAAGAATCACGTCACCCGGCAGCAGGGTCATGACAGCGGACACCCACTCAACGATCGCTCCGACATCGTGCAACAGCAACGCGGTGCTGCTGCTCTGCCTGACTTCGCCATTGACCTCGGTGCGGATGGCCAGGTCCGAGGGATCCAGGTCGGTGACGATCCACGGCCCCAGTGGGCAGAACGTGTCGTGCCCCTTGGCGCGGGTCCACTGGCCGTCGGCACGCTGGTGATCACGCGCCGACACGTCGTTGCCGATCGTGTATCCCAGGATGACCTCGGCGGCACGGGAGGCGGGGACGTCCTTGCACGGCCGGCCGATCACAATGGCCAACTCGCCCTCGTGGTGTACCTCGGATGCGCTGGGCGGCAACTGGATCGGGAGGCCCGGGCCGATGATCGAGGTGTTGGGCTTGATGAAGATCACCGGCGACTCCGGCGGGGCACCGCCCATTTCCGCGGCGTGGGCTGCGTAGTTCTTGCCCATGGCCACAACCTTGCTCGCCAGGATCGGCGCCAGCAGCCTGACATCGGCGAGTGGCCACTGCCGCCCCGTGAAGGTGGGCGTCCCAAAGGGATGCTCGGCGATCTCACGGGCGGTCTCGGAGCCGTCTTCTCCCTCGATACTGACGAAGGCGACACCGTCTGGGCTGGCAATACGTCCTAGGCGCATTCATATGAGCCTAGTTGCCGGGCTTTGTGGCTTCCTCGGCGTCCTCGCGTTGGTCCTCCCGGATGTTGGCGCGAGTGACCAACGCCACCAGGAAATCCTCCAACCGGTTATGGGTGATGTCGAGCTCGCCGCGAAACCAGCTGGTGACCAAGTCCAGCCCGCCGGACACCAGCGTGAACGTGGCAAGGTCCAGATCGGGGTCCAGCGCATCATCGGCGGGGAGCAGCACGCGCCCCTGATCGGCCATCACCTGGGCCAGGGTCTTGACCAGATCGCGGCGGCGCGCGGCCAGCCCTTCGGTGGCCTGCGATTCGACCAGAAGCCTGCCCCGGCGTGGGTCGGCGGTCAGGAACCGCAAGCCACTGCCGACGGCCGCACGCGTGCGCACCACCGGATCGGTGGACGTCGAACTCTTCGCGATGGCCTCGATAATGGCGGCCGAGCCCGCGAGCATCTGTTCGTCCAGCATCGCGAGTACCAACTCGTCGGTGCTGCGGAAGCTCTCGTAGAAGTACCGATCGTTGAGCCGGGCCTCGGCGCATACGCCGCGCACCGTCAGTCCCTTCACGCCGCTACCCGCGACCAGGTCCAGTGCGGCATCCAGAAGCGCCGCGCGTCGTCGTGCGCGTCGTTCACCGGATGTTGCACCGCCATAGGTCCGGGATGGCATCTGCCGATTGTCGCACTGCGGTCCTTGACCTCACGGGATTTTCTGGTGATGATTCTCACCAGATGGTGAATCGTGTCACCAGATGGCCCATTCAACGAGGAAAGGACCTCATCCATGGCTTCGAGCTGGCAGAAGCTCCCTAACCCGCCGCAGCTTCGCGAGTTCCCGTTCAACGTGTTCACTCGCTTCCTGGCCGGACGGGATATCCGCGCGACCGCCGAGCAGCGAGAAGCCTTCCGCCAGTACGCGCATGTCGGCGACCCGCTCGCTGACGCAGTGGTCGCGATGTTCGCGCGGTTCCCGGCAGGTCAGGGTCGCCGGATGTTCGAGATGGCCCTGGAGTCCGGCATCGAATCGGTCGACAATCCCCCCGAGGAACTCGTTGCATTCTTCGCACAGGTCGATGCCCGGCCATATTGGCTCGACGAGGCGAAGCTTGAGCTGGCGGCGCGGGTCAGCATGCGCACCGGAGTCGTCGGCCTGGGCCTGGCGCTGCCCGGCCTTGCCCTTACCGGGGGCTACCTCTCATCCCGTGCCGATAAACCCCTGGTCGGTACCGGCAACCTGAATCTGCAAGCCGCGGCTCCCCGTCGGCTGCACGAGACGGCGCAATGGCTCATCGACGTCACCTCTCCCGGTGGACTCGAGCGATTCGCCACCGGTTTCAAGGGAGTTTCTCGCGTCCGTCTGATGCATGCGCTGGTTCGTGGCGCCATGAACCGGCGCGATGACTGGGACTACGAGAACTGGGACACCCCGATCAACCAGATTCAGTTGGCGGGAACGCTGATGCTCTTCTCACTGGCCAACCTGGCGGGATGTCAGGCCATGGGCATGAGCTTCTCCGACGCAGAGCGCGAGGCAGTTTTCCATTTCTGGCGATATGTGGGACAGCTCATGGGAATTCACCCCGAACTTGTACCCACCAGCGAGGAGGACACCTGGCGGTTGTTCTGGCTGGAGGCCGATACCGAGTTCTTGCCCGACGAGGATTCGTACTCCCTGACGCAGGCGCTACACGCGTCCACACAGGACGAGCCGGCGTTCATGCGGCTTTCCCGTGCGTACCTGTCGTCCTACAGCCGCCTCATCCTCGGGAAGACGCATGCCGATCACTTGGGGCTTATCGACAGCAAGTCCATGCAGGCTGCGGTCCTCGGGACCTCGGTGGTCAACTGGTTCTTCGAGCGCCGCAATGTGCTGCCCGGCATGACTCGTATCAGTGAGGAATTCGGTCACTTTGCGCGACGTCAGATCGTCTCGCGCGGCATGGCGCAGACCGGTGGCGATCGCACGTACCGGCAGCACGACAAGCTCGCGACCGCCAGTTAGGCAATCTCATATATTGAGACAATAGTTCAACAATTTGAGATGGATGTGGAACCATGACAGTCATGGTTCGTGTCGATGAGGTTGGTACAACACGCCGTTGGGCGATGCTGGCCATTGCCCTGGGGTCCACGGCGGGTGCGAATGTCTTCATCAACGGCGTGGCATTCCTCATACCGGCCCTGCATACCGAGCGCGGTCTCGACCTCGCCAACGCAGGGCTGCTATCGGCGATGCCCAGTTTCGGGATGGTGCTGACCCTCATCGCGTGGGGTGCGCTCATCGACAGGTTCGGCGAACGGATCGCGTTGGTGAGCGGTCTGGCGCTCACGGCCCTGGCCGCATTCGCGGCGGCCGAGGCACCGTCGCTGGTGATCACCGGCGTCTTCCTGCTGTTGGGAGGAGCCGCTGCCGCGGCATGCAACTCGGCCAGCGGACGCGTGGTGGTGGGGTGGTTCCCGCCGAACCAGCGAGGCACGGTGATGGGCATCCGCCAGATGGCCCAACCACTGGGGGTTGCCCTGGGCGCCCTGGTCATTCCCCGTATTGCCGAAGGCCACGGCGTGGCAACGGCATTGATCTTCCCGGCGGTCGTATGCGCGGTGTCCTCGGCGGTGTGCCTGGTGGGCATCATCGACCCGCCCCGCCCTCCTCGCGCAGAGGCGCCCGAGGAGCACCTGGCCAACCCCTATCGCGGATCACGGGTGCTGTGGCTCATCCACGGCGTGTCGGTACTGCTGGTGGTGCCGCAGGTGGTGGTGTGGACATTCACGCTGGTGTGGCTGGTGACCGATAGAGGCTGGAGCATTGGGGCCGCCAGCATCATGGTCACCGTCGCACAGGTCGTCGGCGCGCTCGGCCGGGTCGCAGCCGGAATGTGGTCCGACCGTTGGGGTTCGCGCATGCGGCCGATCCGTCTCATTGCCCTCGCCGCATCGGCGACCATGGCGTTACTGGCTGTCACCAATCAGCTGGACTGGTCGATCAGCGTCGTCGTCATGCTGGTGGCTTCGGTGATCACCGTGTCGGATAACGGCCTGGCCTACACGTCGATCGCGGAGATCGCCGGACCGTTCTGGAGTGGCCGGGCCCTAGGCGCGCAGAACACCGGTCAGCTGCTGGCCGCCGCGGTGTCACCGCCGGTGTTCGGGGCGATCGCCACAGCAGCGGGATTCTCTGCGGCGTTCGCCGTGTGCGCGCTGTTCCCGCTGGCGGCAGTCGGTTTGGTGCCGGTGAAGCTGGAGAAACCCGCCCAATAACGCCGAATGCGAGCCTGACGCGACTTTCCGGCCGGATTTCCGCGTGAAGCTCGCACTCGATCAGGACTACAGGAAGCTGGCGATCCGATCACCAGTGGCCGAGGTGGACAGCTTCTCCGCGCCCCGGGTGGCCAGGTGCTGTTCGACCGCCTTCTCCACGCGGGCCGCGGCCTCGGTCTCGCCGAGGTGATCCAGCAGCAGTGAGACCGACACGACCGCAGCCGTAGGATCGGCGATCCCCTGGCCCGCGATATCGGGCGCACTGCCGTGCACGGGCTCGAACATGGACGGGTTCTTACCCGACCCGTCGATGTTTCCGCTTGCGGCCAAGCCGATTCCACCGGTGACCGCGGCCGTCAGATCGGTGATGATGTCACCGAACAGGTTGTCGGTGACGATGACGTCGAACCGGCCCGGGTCGGTCACCATGTGGATGGTGGCGGCGTCAATATGCTGGTAGGACACCTGCACGTCCGGATGCTCGGCGGCGACCTCGTTGACCGTCCGCGTCCACAGCGAGCCGGCGTACTTGAGCACATTGTTCTTGTGGACCAGCGTCAGGTTCTTGCTGCGGGCCTCGGCACGCTGGAACGCGTTGCGCACCACACGCTCCACCCCGAAGCGGGTGTTGAGGCTGACCTCGGTGGCCACCTCGTGCGGGGTCTCGACCCGGATGGCTCCGCCGTTGCCGGTGTACGGCCCTTCAGTTCCCTCGCGCACCACGACGAGGTCGATGGCCGGGTTGCCGGCCAATGGTCCCGTCACTCCCGGGTACAGCTTGGCCGGACGCAGGTTGATGTGGTGATCGAGCGCGAATCTGGTGTGCAGCAGCAAACCGCGCTCCAGCACGCCACTCTGAACAGATGGATCGCCAATGGCGCCCAGCAGAATAGCGTCATGGCCACGGAGCTCGTCGAGCACCGAATCGGGCATCAGCTCGCCAGTGGCCAGGTACCTGCGGGCACCCAGGTCGTATTCGGTCTTGTCGACGCCGGGCAGTACCGCATCGAGGATCTTGACGGCCTCGCCGATGACCTCGGGTCCGATGCCGTCGCCGGCGATGATCGCGAGTTTCGTCATGAAAGATCAACCAGCTCAAGGGTTGTCGCTCCGACGGCGGCACGGATCTCGTCCAGCACGACATCCGGGGCACTGCGATCGATACGCAGGATGATGGTGGCCGCCTGTCCGGAGGCGTCCTGACTCAGCTGCGCGGCCTGGATGTTGACGTCGGCAGAACCCAGCACGGTGCCGATCTTGCCGAGGGCACCGGGCACGTCGGCGTAATTGATGACGAGATTCTCGCCTTCAGCACGCAGATCGAAGTTACGGCCGTTGATCTGAACGATCTTCTGCACCTGCTGCGGGCCGGACAGGGTTCCGGCCACGTTGATCACGGAACCGTCCGCGTATACGGCGCGCACGTCGACCACGCTGCGGTGGTTGGGGCTCTCGGTGGCCGTGGTGATCTCGGCGCTCACGCCGCGCTCCTCAGCGATCGACGGAGCATTCACGAAGGTCACCTGGTCCTCGATCACCGAGGAGAAGAGTCCACGTAGCGCCGAAAGCTTCAGCACCGCAACATCTTCGGAAGCCAGCTCACCGCGAACGTCGACCGACAGCGAGGTGGGCAGCTGCTCGGACACGGCACCGATGAGCACGCCGAGCTTGCGCACGACCTCCAGCCACGGCGCGACCTCTTCGCTAACCACTCCCCCGCCGACGTTGACCGCGTCGGGGACGAACTCGCCCGCCAGGGCCAGCTGCACGCTCGCGGCCACATCGGTGCCGGCGCGGTCCTGGGCCTCGCTGGTCGAGGCGCCCAGGTGCGGGGTCACCACAACCTGGTCGAGCTCGAAAAGCGGGCTGTCGGTGCACGGCTCAGTGGAGAACACGTCAAGCCCGGCGCCGCGGACGTGACCGCTGCGGATCGCGTCAGCCAGTGCGGCCTCGTCGATAAGCCCACCGCGCGCGGCGTTGACGATGATGACGCCCGGCTTGGTCTTGGCGAGCGCCTCCTTGCCGATGAGACCCGCGGTTTCCGGCGTCTTGGGCAAGTGCACCGAGATGAAATCTGACCGACCCAAAAGTTCGTCGAGGGTCAGCAGCTCGATGCCGAGTTGGGCGGCGCGAGCGGCCGAGACGTAGGGGTCATAGGCAACGATGTGCGTTCCGAACGCGGCGAGGCGCTGCGCGAACAGCTGGCCGATGCGGCCCAGGCCCACCACACCGACGGTCTTGCCGAAAATCTCTGTGCCGTTGAACGACGAGCGCTTCCAGGTGTGCGCCTTGAGCGAGGCGTCGGCGGCCGGGATCTGCCGCGCGGTGGACAGCAGCAGGGTGACGGCGTGCTCGGCAGCGCTGTGGATGTTCGAGGTGGGTGCGTTGACCACCAGGACACCGCGGGCGGTGGCCGCCTTGACGTCGACATTGTCGAGTCCGACGCCGGCGCGCGCGACGATCTTGAGCTTGGTTCCCGCGGCCAGTACCTCGGCATCCACCGTGGTGGCCGAGCGCACCAACAGCGCATCGGCGTCGGGTACCGCGGCCAGCAGCGCGGGGCGATCGGGGCCGTCGACCCAGCGCACCTCCACACCATCACCAAGTGCTTCGACGGTCGACTGGGCAAGTTTGTCGGCAATCAGCACGACTGGACGTTCGCTCACGTCGTCATAGCCTAGTGTGCCGCCCGAAGCGGCGGACATCACAGTCGCCGACAGTCGGGGTCCTGCCCCGCCACATCGAGTAGCGCACTACTCACGCCCCAGGACGCGCGCCCGGATGACGCTGTGCGCATGACTGAAACACATGTACTACCTGTCAGTGGCCAATACACGGTCCGCAGTGGTGACACGCTGTGGAAACTGTCCGAAATGTTCTATGGCGACGGACGTCGCTACCGGGTGATCGCGGTGATCAACGGCTTGTCCGATCCGGACCTCATCGAGGTCGGGCAGGAACTTGAAATCCCCTATGTCACGTACCGCTACCAGGTCAAAGCCGGTGACACCAAGGCGAAGATCGCAGAACACTTCTACGGCAGCTTTTCGATGAGCGGAGTGTTCGAGAGCCCCGGTGGCGTCTCGCAGCGCGACCTCATCGTCGGCGAATGGCTGCTGATGCCCGATCTCGCCAACGTGGGACATCACACCGTGGTGTCGGGTGAGACGCTGCAAGTGCTCGCGGACCGGTGGTACGGCGACTGGACACTCTGGATAGTGATCGCGATCGCGAACCAGCTGAGCGGAGATGACCCGGAACCCGGCGCGGTGCTGATCCAGCCTCGGCTCAACCGCCGCCACACCGTTGTCGCCGGCGACACGCTCTGGAAGCTGGCGGGTCAGAACTATGGCGACTACGGCGACGAACGGACGCTGTTGGCGGTCGAGATGGTGGCCGCGGCCAACCTGATCGAAGACCCCGACCGCATCACGGCGGGACAGGTCATCTACTTCCCGTCGATCGATCTGGGTGGCTGATCACACCTCAGCCAGATCTATCCCACGCGTCTCACGAACGGCCAGCAGTGCCACAAATGTCAGTACACCGGCGACTGACAGGTACACGCCCACCCAGCCGACGCCGAAGTCGTGCACCAACCACGTCGCGATGAAGGGCGCCATGGCGGCGCCGATGATGGACGCGAAGTTGTAGGCGATCCCCGACCCTGTGTAGCGCACATTCGTCGGGAACAGCTCGGGCAGCAGGGCACTCATTGGCCCAAAAGATAAGCCCATCAATACCATTCCCAGACTCAGGAACACCAGCATTGTGGTCTTGTCCACCGTCGCCGGGTCGAGGAACCAGCCGAACGAGAGCCCGAACGCCATGATTCCGGCAGTGAACGTCAGCAGCACCGGCCTGCGGCCATATTTGTCCGCCAGCCGGCCGGATATCGGCACACACGCGGCGAGGAACAACACCGAAATCAGCTGCATCTGAAGGAAGTCGACGTAGCTGATCGCGAGTCTTACCCCGGATTTGTCGACCACCTTCCCCGTTCCGTACGACGCCGCCCAAGTCGTGACGACGTAAAAGATGGTGTACGTGGCCAGCATGACGAAGGTGCCGATCACCAGCTGACGCCACGAGGTCCGGACCACCTCGGCCAGCGGCGCACGCACCTTCTTGCCCTCGGCAACCGCCTGGGTGAACACGGGTGTCTCGGTGAGCTTGAGCCGCACGTACAGGCCGACGACCACGATGACGGCGCTGGCCAAGAACGGAACCCGCCAACCCCACGCCAAGAACGCATGGTTGGCCGCGGCCGACTTAGCGTCGAAGCCCATGACGAGCATCAACAACAGGAAGGTGCCGTTGGCGAAGAAAAAGCCGACCGGGGCGCCGAGCTGTGGCCACATCGCCGCCCAGCCCCGCTTGCCCTCCTCGGCGGTTTCGGTCGCCAGCAGCGCCGCACCCGACCACTCCCCTCCCAGTCCCAACCCCTGACAAAAGCGCAGCAGCGACAGCATGGCCGGAGCCCAGTAGCCCACAGTTTCGAAGGTGGGTAGCAGCCCGATCGCGAAGGTCGCGACTCCCATGGTCATCAGCGATCCAACAAGCGTGGCCTTGCGTCCGATCCGATCGCCGAAGTGTCCAAACAGCATGGATCCGACCGGCCGGGCGACGAAGGCCAACCCGAATGTCGCGAACGAGGACAGCAGCGCGGCGGTGTCATCTCCTTTGGGAAAGAACAACGTTGGGAATACCAGCACCGCTGCGGTGGCGTAGATATAGAAGTCGAAGAATTCGATGCTCGTGCCCACCATGGAGGCAACGACGATTCGGCTGCGCGGGACCACGGGCGCAGCGGGCACGGTCTCCGGTGTCAGGGCCACCGGCGGAGACTAACGCAGCGACTCGATTCTCGTGGCCAGCATGGCCGTCCATTCCGCGATGTAGTCCTCGTCGGCAATATCGAGGCCAGGCCGGCGGAACACCGCGTTGGTCGCACGCTTGCCCAGGAGCGCATTGACGCCAAGCACCCCAATCGATTCCGCGTCCTGCTTACCGACGCCGGGCGCCCAGCCCTGTACCCAATCGGTCAGTTCTCCGTACAGGCTGTCGAACAGCGCCGCGTAGGCGTCATCGAGCCGCGCGGGGCGGCCCGATGGCACACTGGAGACGATCTGCAACAACTGCGATTCCTCGTCCAGGATCGCCAGGATGTAGCGCCCCATCATGGTCAGTTCATTACGCAGGTCTCCGAGACCGCCGAAGAGTGCGCGGATATCGCGCATAGCGCTGCGCCGATCGAGCTGACGGTCGATACCGGCCTCAAGCAGCGCCTCCTTCGACTTGAAGTGGTGGTACAGGCCGCCCGAGCCCGGCGTCAGACCAGCAGCCTTCTCAATCTGCGCCACGCTGGTGGCCTTGTACCCCTGCTCTCCGAACAACCGCATGGCCTCGGTGACCAGGCGCTCCTTGGTGGAAATCTCACCCATTGACGCCTCCCAAGTAATCACTTAGTCTCACTCAGTGAGTACTTTAACAGCTGGGACCGGTCACCGGTAGGAGGCAGCCATGGCCGAAGAGCTAGTGCCTAGAGGCAGGGTCCGGCGCACCATGCCGCTGGCGGGCTTCACCGCCCGCGCCGCAGGCGGACGACTCGTGGCGGGCCTCCGCGAAAAAGCCGGAGACACCGGAGCCATCGACCGCTTCCATGAACGCACCGCCGAGCGCTACACAGAACTACTCGGACACTCCAAAGGCGTCCTCATGAAAGCCGGCCAAATCTTCTCCACTCTCGATACGAGCCTCAGCGGCTTCTTGACTCCCTATGCGCATGCTCTGACGAAGTTGCAGACGCAATCACCGCCAATGGAGTCTGGCTTGGCCCGGCAGATACTCCAAGACGACCTGGGCCGCAACATCGACGAGCTCTTTGCCGAGTTCGATGATGAGCCGATCTCGTCAGCATCCATCGGCCAGGTCCATCAAGCGGTGCTACACGACGGGCGCCGGGTCGCGGTAAAGATCCAGTATCCCGGTGTGGCACAGGCTATTAGGGACGACCTTGCAAACACCGAGCTGCTCGCCACGTTCCTGCGGGTGGCCCTGTCCGCAGCCGGAATCTACAGCCAAGCCGATCTGCGGGGCATTGCCGCCGAGATCGCAGACCGGATCGGTGAAGAAATCGACTATCGCAATGAGGCCGCTAACATTCGGGCTTTCAGCGACCTCTACTGCGAGCACCCATTCATCCGGGTACCTGAGCTCGTCGATGAAGCATCCGGCGAGCGAGTGCTGACCATGACATTCGTGGGCGGAATCGGTTGGGATGAGGCGCACAGCGCCGATCAAGAGCTGAAGGACACCTGGGCAGAAGCCTTATGGCGCTTTGTCTATGGATCCTTTCAGCACTCGTCGCTCTATCACGCCGACCCACATCCAGGCAACTATCGTTTTGGCTTAGATGGCAGTATCGGCGTCGTCGACTTCGGCTGTGTCAAAGAGTTTCCGGAATTCCGGCGATACGGCTGGACATTGATGGGCCAGGCGATGTTCAGTGGCGACAGACCAGGCCTTCGTCGGATGGCAGTCGAATACGGGGTGCTGCCTGATGATTCCACTGCTTCTGCCGACGAGACATACCGCTGGATAACCAACTTCAGTCCCGGACTATCCCTGACTCAACCCGTCAGATACACACCCGAGCTGATGCAAGAATTTCTCGCCGCAGTCAACGTCTCCAACCCCGACGCTGGATCGCGCCATCTGACTATTCCGCCCGACATGTTCATGCTTAGCCGCATCACCATGGGTGTTACCTCTTCCATGACGAGACTCGAGGCGACGGTCAATCTTCGCGCGATCCTGTCGGACATGGCAGGTGTTGCCGAACCCGAAACCCCCCTGGGTGTTCGGCATGTGGCGTGGGTACGTGAACGTGGGTTGCCGTTCGGTCTTGATCGTCGCGGGCAAGAAGAGGTCCGGCTATGAGCGGCAAAGAAATCCCCCGAGGGCGCATCCGGCGCACCATGCCCCTGGCCGGTGGCCGCGCGTATTTCCGAGGAGTTGGACTATCGGCACGAGGCCACCAACATTCAGATCTTCGCGGAGCTATACCGGGACCATCCGTTCATCCGGATACCCGAGGTGATCCCGGAAGCTTCCGGCAATCGGATACTCACCATGACGTACCTGGACGGATTGGACTGGACGGCGGCCCAGCTGGCCGATCAGGACCTCAAAAATGTTTGGGTGGAGACGATCTGGCGCTTCAGCACCGGGTCATTTCGGCATGCCAATCTGTTTCATGCCGATCCACATCCGGGCAACTATCGATTCGGCATGGACGGGTCGGTCGGCTTCGTCGATTTCGGCTGCATCAAGGTGGTGCCCGAGATCTTGCGCTATCGGCTCGTGCAGATGATTCGCGCGGCCGCCGAGGAACGCCGGGGAGATTTGCGTCAGCTCATGGTCGACGCCGGCTACTTCGCGATCGATTCGCCGCTGTCCGAACAGGACATTTTCGAATGGCTCGGGGCGACCGTGCAAGACATCCGCGCCGCTCAACCCGTGACATTCACGCGTGAAGTGTCCAACAGTGGCACCCGATCCCTGCTCAATTTCCAAACGCTGCATCAGATGTCGATCCCCAGCGACCTGATTTTCCTGGCCCGGATCAATCTGAACATCAGCGCCCTGTCGGCAACGCTGAACGGGACCGCGCACACCCGCGCGCTACTCGACGATCTCGACGGTGTCGCCGAACCTGTTTCCCCACTAGGTAAACAGCATGTCGCATGGGTCCGTGACCGCGGCCTGCCCTTCGGATTGGATCATCATGACCACTGCTAAGCCCATCGCACCGCGGATCCCCTGGGATTCAAGGGATCCCTACCTCTACTACGAGAGTCTCCGGGCCCGTGGTGACGTGGTATGGGACGAGAACGCCGGCACCTGGGTGGTTCTCGGCTATCACTCGGCCCGCGAGGTGCTGGGCGGCACCGGCTGGTCGAGTGATCCACTCGCCAGCCCCCAGATGCGCGCGGCAGCCCCCGAGTACCTCGATCTGTCGAGCTTCGGCAGAAACATGCTCTTTGCCGATGAACCAGACCACACCGAGCTCCGGGGTGCGGTCCGCGACGTGTTTACCCCCGGATTCATTGCCGGCCTACGCGACGGCGTGGAGTCCATCACCGCTCATGTCATCGAGTACCACTTGGCAGGAGAATCTTTCGATTTCATGACCGATATCGCCCTGCCGCTGCCGATCGCCATCATCGGTGAATGGCTTGGCCTGGATGACTCGTCGTCCGCCGTCCTTCGCGAGGAATCGCCGATCATCATTCAGATGCTGGGCGCCTTCGCCGACGTCGAGACCGTCATGGCCGGCACGGCGGCCGGGGCCACCCTCGCTACCGAGCTGCTACCCCTGGCCGCGGATCGGCGAGCCCATCCCGGTGACGACCTACTCAGCCTGATCGCATCCGATACCGACCTGTCTTTGGAAGACGTCGTCACCATGACATTCATGATCGCGATAGCCGGTCATGAGACGACGGCTAATCTCTTGGGGGCAAGCATGCTTCGGCTGCTCACCGCGCGCGCCGACGGAACCCGGCTTGCCGATCACGTCGACCCCGATGACCCCGCAGTCATCACCGAACTACTGCGACTCGACGGCCCGGTACAGGGCACCGCGCGCGTAGCGACCCGGGACCATAGCCTCGCCGGGAACACGATCCTGGAGGGCCAGACTGTACTCATCGCGATCGCGGCCGCAAACCGCGATCCGCAGGTGTTCACCAATCCCGCCGAATTCCGGCTAGACCGCAAGAACACCCCACCGCTGGCCTTCGGATACGGGGCGCATCACTGCTTGGGCTCAGCGCTGGCCAGGCTGGAGGCCGCGGTGGCCATTCGCGAGATCCTGGCACGCCGGCCGATGATCATCGGTCCTGTCAGCTGGCGAGATACACCCGCCATCCGCGGACCACTCAGCATTCCCATGCGGTTCCATATCTAAGCACCGCAGCGCGATATTTCGCGGGTGTACCGAAAGGTATGGGCATATTGTGGTGAAATGCTCGTCAAAGCGGTCCGCAGCGGGTTGTAGGCCAGCGTGCTGCAACTCATGTTCACCTCGAATGACCTTGCTTTGACGCGGTTTTTGCCGATGCCCGCCCCTTTGTTAGAGATGAAGTTCGCGGCACGAGCGCTGCGGCACGGTATTCGTACACCGTGGGGCGAGCGGTGGCGTTGTCACGCACTGGCGGCATTCCCCATATCGGCCGCACCGGGACGGGCACTGGTGAGCCACTTTTCGTGGTCATTGTCCCCCACGGTGCTGGGCGACAATTTCGATGAGGGCATGCAGTCTGTCCAGGAATTGACTCGGCAACAAGCGCATGCGGAATTGGCTGTCTTCGGGCGCGGCCCCACCGAAGGCACCGGTGCGCCGCACTATCTCCGGCACGCCATCGCAGGCAATCGCGAGGCCAACGTGGCGTTGGGGCGCACGACAAGAAGCGCCTACAGGGCGGTGCTGGAACCCTACTGGCCCAATATCCAGGCGAATCATCAGATTGAACTAGTCAGGCAGGGGCGCATGATGGCGCGCCACGGCGTGCGGGCCGCTCTCAGCAAAATCATCCCCGGCGCACGATGGAATGGCGATTGCCTGGAGATCGACAGTCCACAGCGCCACACCATCGCCTTACGCGGCCGTGGCCTCGTGCTGACACCAAGCGTCTTCTGGGCGGGGCCGCCGCTAGTCGGTGAGCTTGGCGACCGCCCGGTGGTCCTGGCATACCCAGCACCAATCGATCTCACCATGGGTATCGGCACCGAATCTGACTCGCTCGCAACGATACTCGGGGCGACCCGAGCGGCAGTATTGCGCGTGCTGAGTCAGGAGCACACCACCGGTGACATCGCCCGCAATCTCGGTATCAGCCCGGCCTCAGCCTCCGAGCACACGTCGGCATTGCGGCAGGCACGGTTGGTACACAGCCGCCGCGATGGCAAAGCAGTCATTCACTGGGCCACCGCTTTGGGCCTGGACCTGATCGGGGCGAACCGCCGGTAGCTGGTGCACCACCGGCGGAGATTGCAATGCAGCAGCCACTTCCATAACAGTTGCGCCCATTACTGTTGACAACTGACGTTGTTAACGTCTCCAATAAGAGGAAGCGAACCGCTCCCTGGGAGGCAACGATGCCAAGCACAGCTACACACGCCACGACACCATCCTCGGCGGGTATGCCGCCTCGAGGTGATGCCAAAGCCCGGATTTGGCGGCGCGGTGACGGGCCAACCCCCGCCGGTCAACGCACCGGCCCCGACGGACACCCGGATTACGGTTACTTCGGCCCCGACTCGGTGACCTGGAAGGTCTTTCTGCATCCCTCCGTGGCACCGATGATCGTCCTGGTGACGGCGCTCCTGGAGGGCAGTCATGAGGGATTACAGGCCGTCGAGATCAACCACGATCCGGTGTTCACCAAGAGCAAGCGCAACCAGGTCGACTTCGATGACACCGTCAAACGCATTCAGCGCACGGCCGGAGTGCCGATACCGATCATCTTCGGCGACACCGCGAGCGCCGATGCCCTGGCCGCGCACCTGCGTCACTACCACCGCAACATGAAGGGTGTCATTCCCGGCACCGACCGGCCCTACGACGCGCAGGGGCCGGCACTGGTGCTCTTCGCGCACGTGACGATCATGCATGCGGCGCTACGTATCTACGAGAACACACCCGCACCGGGGCGACTTATCCCCCGGCGCCTCCCCAAAGCCGAACGCGACCAATTCTTTTCAGAGGTTAAGACGTTCGCCGAGCTCATGGGAGCCGACCCGGACACCGTGCCGGTGACCTCCGAGGAGGTGGAGGCCTACTACGACTCCATCGAATCCGAGTACCGGATGGTGAAAGGATTTGTGCCCGGTGGCATGCGATTCGCCCTGTCGGTGATCAGAAACGCGCGCGGCTTCGGCGGACTGACTGCGGCGGCGGTCGCCGCGATTACCCTCGTCACCGCCGTGCCTTCTGTTGCCGTGGTGCCGCCAAAGGTGCGGCGTCATTTGGGAATTCCCCGGATCGCGGACCCGGTACTGGCGGTGCTCCTGCGACTTGCGCAGCCTGCCTTTGTGCCCTTCACACTCGAGCCGCTGGCGCGCGAGATCTCGAGACTCTTCATCGGTGATGACGGTATTACGTTGGGAGAGAACGCCCGCGAGCTTACGGAGCGGTCCGCCTAGGGCGTCACACTCGCAGTGCGGTGAACGGTGCGATCGGAATCAGCCTGATGGCGAACCAGGCCACGAACACCACCACGACGATCGTCGGCACCCATCCGCGCAGCCACGGCGGATTCCAGCCGGAGTCTCCTCGCCAGCGGCTACGCGTCCATGCGACAAAGCACACCGTGAGGAATCCCAGGGCCACCAGCGCAACCGCGTTGTAGTGCAACGCACCGAGTACATCGCCGTGCATCACCGAATAGACCATGCGCAAACCGCCACACGCGGGACAGTCGAGACCGGTCAGTGCCTTGAAAGGGCACACCGGGAGTACTCCCCCTGGCGTTGTCGGGTCACCGAACCAGATTGCAGCGCATCCCGCTGCCGTCACGCCCGCCACTGCGGCGGGGGCGACCAGTCGGGAGGCGACGGTGGACGGACGGGAGGTGGTCATCGAGTTCCAGTATCCACCTGACTAAAGGCGACGTCTCAACTTGCAGAGCTGTGGCCGGTAGCCACCGCCGTAAACACGGGGCGCGATCCACCGCAACACCAATGAGCTGACTCCCGGCACGCGCTGGGACCAAACGGAGTTCTGCCCTACTACTGCGGGTGATCTACTGCGGTGTCTGCGGCAGGCCCGCGTACAAGCTAAAAGGCGGCAAGGGACGGCAAGACCGGTACCCCGTTGCGCCTCAGCACAATACAAGGTCACGTGTGGCAATGGAACAGTCGTAATCGCCGACGCTGACGAGGTTTGCGATATAGGTACGTCCTCATCTCGATTAAGAACAGGAGGGATGCGTTGTCGGTCCGGCTGACCTGCGAAAATGCGATGAATTAAGAGGACACGAAGGTAGCGGTCCAGCACCCCGCAGCTACTTCGGGTCGCCGAGGCTCCATCGCACGTACGCCTTGCCCGGCTCGCAGTCGGGAATGACACTCACTGAACGGTGGGCTGTCTGGTCGGTGTCGAGATACTGGATCTCGTCGCCGGTCACCCACTTGACAAGCCGCACACCGGAGCGGAACGCGGCAATGCAGGCTGACGGATACTCGTATTCCGTCTTGTTGACGAATTCTGAGAGCTGCTTTCCGGGGTAGTACTTATCCACGTAGCTGCGCCATTGATCGTTGGGTATGAGGAACTCGACACGATATGGATCGAGGTACCCGCCAAGAGGTTTAGCGGATTCCGGGACCTCGATTTTGAGGGCTGCCACCGGACTGTTGTCCTTGTCTGTAATCCCTGGACCGCAAGCGGCTGGCAAGAGCGCGCACACGCTCGCTGCGTAAGAAAAAAGTCGGCGGATGGTCATGGCCAAGTGCTCCGTTGCGGGCTTGACGTGCCGAACGTCTCGAAGTTCTGTGCCCAGCCTGCGCGGTGCAGGTTGTTCAGATCCGACGGTTGCGGCCACGGATTCTTGTTTGTGGTCTCGAAATTGAAGTAGTCGTAGATGCTGGTTTGCGTTGACACATCATAGGTTCCGTTGCCATTGGGCACTGCCACACCGCTGGTCTGGTAACTAAACGAGCCCAGCGCGGCGAACCAATCTGTGTTCTTTGACCAGTCGGGCCGGGCACGGTTTCCGTCCACCGATCCGTAGCCACTCTGGAAAGCGACCGGTCCCTCGTATCCTCGCGGCATCGCCTGCATTGCCGAATCCAAGTTGGTCCGCGCCATCGCTGTGGAGTCCTGCTTGAACCACGACATGTCATGAAGCATGTTGTCCACCGGAACGGTTGCAGGCTTACCGGAACCATCGAGGAAGTGCTGGAGAAGATCGGGGGCGTACTGCTGTCCAGTTGCACGGGCGCCACCCACGAGACCTTCGGCCCATGCCCGCGTTGCCTGCAATCCCGCCTTGTCGAGGAATCCCGGTTTGTCGATGCCGTACTGATCCGGCCCCGAACCATCCTTGTTTGCGTTGTCTTTCGAGAACGTTGGTGGCGTCGGGTGATCGGGTATCTGCGGCACAAATGGACGATCCGAATCCTTGTCGCCTCGAAGCGCGTTCGTCGCTTGCCAGTCGTACTGCTGTCCTGCCACGTCGGCGGTTGCCAGTAATGCACGCAATGCATGTTCTAGCCCGCTACGCGTTGCTTCAGCGTTGTCTTGGGCGTCCTTGGTGGTGAGCGTTTTTGCATATTCTGGGGTCAAGGTGACGCCGCCATCGTCAGCGAATGAGTAGACCCCTCGGTAGTTCGGGTTGTCGACCGTTTCAAGGATCTTGTCGCGGAGCAGTCCCATCTGCTGGGCGCCTTTATCGAGAACGGCAGCGGCATTGTTCCACCGCTGCTTGCGCTGAAAGAACTCTTCTCCGTGGTCTTTTACCTTGACCGCGTAACTGTCTCGGGCTTCGCCATCCCAGTTGGTCGATACACCTTCCATGCCGTTGATCACCGTCAACGCATGCTCATCGAGTTGAGAAGCCCCGTTACGCAAGCCTGTAGCGGTGTCGGTCAGATCGCTGAGGCGCCAGCTGCGGACCTGTGAAATCTTCACAGTTGCTTGCCGGTGTCATCGAGACGCGACGCATTACGCGACTCGGTACGTCGGAACTCTTCGGCAGCGTGTTTCAGCTCGTCTACCAACCCATCCAGACGCCGCGCATGGTTGGTCACATGCTCTTGCTGCTCGAATGCGTGCTCACGAAGGCCCGACATGAGGGCAGTACCCTCACAGGCCCCGGCTCCTTGCAAGAGAACTGAATCCATCCGCAGAGCGGCCAGCTTGTCGCTGACGTGCCACACCGTCTTAGCGAAACCATCAACGTCATCGGGATCGACACTCAGACCCATTGAACCTCCCCGGCAGTCAAGCAGTGTTAGCTAGCAATCCTAGCCGCGCGAGCGGCCGAAGTAGCAGGCCGTAGGGGTACCCGATGACGCCGGAGTAACACTGGGCAATTGGATACTCGATGGACCCCATTCCCATCGGTCGCCAACATCCCGTAAAACGCAAAGGCCCCCGTCACTCCGTAGAGTGCGGGGGCCTTGCGTTCAGATAAACAAAAACTAGGCGGTTTCGGTGATCGGCCGATCCACCCAGCTCATGAGGTCGCGCAGCTTCTTGCCGGTGACCTCGATCGGGTGCTCGGCGTTCTCCTTGCGCAGGCCCTCAAGTTCCTTGTTGCCGCCCTCGACGTTGGCGACGAGGCGCTTGACGAAGGTGCCGTCCTGGATGTCCTTGAGGATGTCCTTCATCCGCTGCTTGGTGCCCGCGTCGATAACGCGCGGACCCGACAGGTAGCCACCGAACTCCGCGGTGTCGGACACCGAGTAGTTCATGCGCGCGATGCCGCCCTCGTACATGAGGTCGACGATCAGCTTGAGCTCGTGCAGCACCTCGAAGTACGCCATTTCGGGGGCGTATCCGGCCTCGACCATGACGTCGAATCCGGTCTTGACCAATTCCTCGGTGCCACCGCAGAGCACGGCCTGCTCACCGAACAGGTCGGTCTCGGTCTCTTCCTTGAAGTCGGTCTTGATGACGCCGGCGCGGGTGCCGCCGATGCCCTTGGCATACGACAGCGCGAGGGCCTGGCCCTCACCCTTGGGGTCCTGGTGCACGGCGATAAGCGCGGGAACACCCTTGCCATCGACGAACTGACGACGCACCAGGTGGCCGGGGCCCTTCGGGGCGACCATGGCAACGGTGACGTTGGCCGGGGGCTTGATCAGACCGAAGTGGATGTTCAGGCCGTGACCGAAGAACAGCGCGTCGCCGTCCTTGAGATGCGGCTCAATCTCATTCGTGAAGATCTGGGCCTGCGCGGTGTCGGGCGCCAGGATCATGATGACGTCGGCCCACTTGGCGACGGCTTCGGGGGTATCGACCTCGAGGCCCTGCTCGGTGACCTTCTCGCGCGACTTGGAGTCCTCGCGCAGACCGACCTTCACCTGGACGCCGGAGTCGCGCAGGCTCAGCGAGTGCGCGTGTCCCTGGCTGCCGTACCCGATGACGCCGACCTTGCGGCCCTGAATCAGGGTGAGGTCCGCATCATCGTCGTAGAACATCTCAACTGCCACAGTGCTTTTCCCTTCTTACTTCTTCTTCTGACGTCTTTATGACTGCTACTTCGCGGCGGCGATGGACCGCGGGCCACGCGACAGCGCGACCACGCCGGATTGCACGATCTCCCGAATACCGTACGGGTCGAGCATCCGCAGCAGAGCATCCAGCTTGGACTGGGTGCCCGTCGCCTCGATGGTCACCGACTCCGGCGACACATCCACGACCTTGGCGCGGAACAGGTTCACCACCTCGATGACCTGCGCGCGCACCGTCGCATCGGCCCGCACCTTGACGAGCATCAGCTCGCGGGCGACCGAATTCTCCTCGTCCTGTTCGACGATCTTGATCACGTTGATGAGCTTGTTGAGCTGCTTGGTGACCTGCTCGAGCGGAAAATCGTCGACGGTGACGACGATTGTCATACGCGAAATACCTTTGAGTTCGGTCGGGCCCACCGCCAGCGACGCGATGTTGAATCCGCGCCGCGAGAACAACGCCGAAACACGGGCGAGCACACCGGGACGGTCCTCGACCAGAACGCTCAGGGTGTGGGTGCTGGTCATCGTGACCCTTCCTGCTCCGCAGTTTCATCATCATCGAACAGCGGCCGGATGCCCCGGGCCGCCTGGATCTCGTCATTACTGGTGCCGGCCGCGACCATCGGCCACACCTGGGCGTCGGCACCGACGATGAAGTCGATGACCACCGGGCGATCATTGATGGCCCGCGCCTCTTCGATCACCTTGGCCACGTCCTCTTCACGCTCGCAACGCAATCCGACGCAACCGAGCGCCTCAGCCAGCTTCACGAAGTCCGGGATGCGACGCGAGTGTGTCGCCAGGTCGGTCTGCGAGTAGCGCTGGTCGTAGAACAGGGTCTGCCACTGCCGCACCATGCCCAGGTTGCCGTTGTTGATGAGCGCCACCTTGATGGGCACACCCTCGATGGCACAGGTGGCCAACTCCTGGTTGGTCATCTGGAAGCAGCCGTCACCATCGATCGCCCACACCTCGGCCTCGGGCCGCGCCATCTTGGCGCCCATGGCTGCGGGCACCGCGAAGCCCATCGTGCCCAGGCCACCGGAGTTGAGCCAGGTGCGCGGGTTCTCGTACTTGATGAACTGTGCGGCCCACATCTGGTGCTGCCCAACGCCTGCCACGTAGACCGCGTCGGGTCCGGCGATCTTGCCCAGGGTTTCGATGACGAACTCCGGGCCCAGGCTGCCATCGTGTTGTGCGTCGTAGCCCAGCGGGTAGGTCGCGCGGATACCCGACAGGTACTCCCACCACTCGGACAGATCGGTGGTCGCACCGGTCGCGTGATCATTCCGGATAGCCTCGGTCAGCTCGGCGATGACGTTCTTCACGTCCCCGACAATCGGCACATCGGCGTGGCGGTTCTTACCGATCTCGGCGGGGTCGATATCGGCGTGAATCACCTTGGCATCCGGCGCGAACGAGTCCAGCTGCCCGGTGACGCGGTCATCGAAACGCGCGCCCAGGGTGATCAGCAGATCACTGCGCTGCAGTGCTGCCACCGCGCCGACGGTGCCGTGCATCCCGGGCATACCCATGTGCAGCTCGTGGCTGTCGGGGAATGCACCGCGCGCCATAAGGGTGGTGACGACGGGGATGCCGGTCAATTCGGCCAATTCCTTGAGTTCCGGTGCCGCGTCCGCGCGGATGACACCGCCACCGACGTACAGCACCGGACGCTTGGCGGCGGCGATGAGCCGGACCGCCTCACGGACCTGCTTGCCATGCGGCTTGGTGACGGGCTTGTAGCCGGGCAGGTAGATCTGCGGCGGCCAGCTGAAGGTCGTCTGCGCCTGCAGGATGTCCTTGGGGATATCCACCAGGACCGCACCGGGTCGACCGCTCTGGGCGATGTAGAAGGCCTCGGCGATGATCCGTGGGATGTCCTCGGCGTTGTTCACCAGGAAGTTGTGCTTGGTGATCGGCATGGTGATGCCGGAGATATCGGCTTCCTGGAAGGCGTCGGTGCCGATGAGGCCCCGTCCCACCTGCCCGGTGATCGCGACCACGGGGATCGAGTCCATCTGCGCATCGGCCAACGGGGTGACCAAGTTGGTGGCACCCGGGCCGGAGGTGGCCATCATGACGCCGACCTTGCCGCTGGCATGTGCGTACCCACTGGCGGCGTGCCCGCCACCCTGCTCGTGCCGCACCAGGACATGCCGGACCTTGACCGAGTCGTACAGCGGGTCGTACACGGGCAGCACCGCACCACCGGGAATGCCGAAGATGACCTCGACGCCAAGCTCCTCAAGCGACCGCACTACCGACTGCGCGCCGGTGACGCGCTGGGGTGCGACGGTGTTCGATTCCGGAGCCGGCCCCGGGGCCGAAGCCGGCTTGGGCTTTGCAGGTGCGCTCATGGTGGTCTGTCCTCTTGTTGTGTCCGTACTGAAAACCTATGGCAACAAAAAACCCCCGCCAGCTGTCTGCTGTACGAGGGTTGCGCGTCGAGTGTGCGCGAGTTGCCTTGGACTCGGGCTACGCGTCGACGCGCATACCGATTACTACGAGCAAGGCGGGGTTGTTCACACCGCGTACGGTAGTCGTTTCTGGAGGTCCGAGTCAAATCCCTGCTAGGAGCGGCTTCGCCGAGCGTGAAGCCACCGCGAGTTCGGGGCCCGAATTCTCGCCATGACGTAGCTGTCGGCGACAATGGGTAGATGACCGAGGAGAAACGCACAGTGATCAGGACGTCGCCGATGGCGCATTTCATGTCCGGGTTTCTGGCGCTCGGCATCCTGACATTCGTCCTATATCTCCCGGTCCTCGCGCCCCTGCTGGTCATCCCCGCCGCCTTCTCCTATGCGGTCTTTCGGTACCAGACCGCGGTCGACACCCAGTCGGTGCAGGTACGAACACTGACGGCTACTCGCAAGCTGCCCTGGACTCAGGTCAAGGGGATCGGATTCGACAAGCACGCCTGGGCACGGGCCGAGCTGGTCGACGGCACCCTGCGCCTGCCGGCAGTCACCTTCTCGACGCTGCCCATCCTGTCCGCGGCCAGTAACGGCCGGGTGCCGAATCCCTATCAGGGGCTCGAGCGGGGCTAGGCGACCGCGCGCTCCTGCATGCCCCACGGCGCGCCGAAGGTATTGAGCCGATCCAGGAACGGCAGGCTGTCGAAGGCCTCCGGCCCCAGCACACCCGTGCCGCTCCACGCGCCCTCGGCGAGCAGCTCCAGGGCCACGACCGGGTTCACGGCCGTCTGCCACACCACACATTGCGCGCCGTCGCGGGCCATCGTCCATTCGTTGTCGACGACGTGGTGCAGATAGACCTCGCGTGGCTTGCCGTCCTTGCCGGTACCGGTCACCCACAGACCCGCACACGTGGCCCCACGCATCAGGTGCCCCAGCCCGGCCGGATCCGGTAGGCACGCCGCCACCACATCGCGAGGGCTGACGGCAGCATCGCCGCCCTGCGCGTGCACGCTCACCGGGTCGGTGCTGTCCAGCCCGACCAGACGCAGCGTGCGCAGCACATTGATGAACTCGGCACCGAGGCCGTACTTGAACGTCACCCGCCGGGCATTTACCCAGCGCGGCATGAGCACCACTTCCTCGTGCTCGACGTTGACGCATTCGACGGGGCCGATGCCTCCCGGGAAGTCGAAGACCTCCGGTTCGCTGAAGGGCTCGGTGGTGAAGAACCCTCTATGGCGTTCCCAGATCAAGGGGGGATTGAGGCACTCCTCGATGGTCGTCCAGATGGAGAACGACGGAGCGAACCGGTGCCCCTGGACCTCCAGGTTGGAGCCGTCCCGGGTGCCCAGCTCGTCGATCTCGGAGAACAGATGGTCGGCGGCATACCGCGCGAACACATCACTGAGGCCCGGCTCCACGCCGATGCCCACCAGCGCCAACAACCCCTCGGACTCCCACTTTTCGGACATGGCGAACTGTTCGTCACCGAGCATCACCCCGGGCAGCTCGTAGGGCTTGTCCGGATGGCGATGCGACAGGCTCATCGCCATATCGAGGTAGGTGACCCCCGCCGCGAAACATCCCCCGAAGACGCTCATGACGAATCGAGGATCAACCGCGTTGAGCGCATGGGTGATTCGATGCTCGCGGCACAGCGCCGCGACATCCTCGGCCGAGGAGGCATCGATGCGGGCCGCCGTGAACCGTGGATCGCCGAGACGGTCCACCACCGCCTGCGCCCGCGCCATGTCGTAGTCCGCGATCACCAGCGCCTCGAAGAACTCTCGACGGGCCGCGATGAACGCGGCCGCGCTGCCCACTCCCCCGGCACCCACGATGAGGACTCTCATACCTATAACCGGGCCCAGGCCTCGGTGAGCACACCGCGCAGAATGTCCTCGATCGCGTCGAACTCCGGTTTCCCGGAAATCAGCGGTGGCGCAAGCTGAATCACCGGGTCACCACGGTCGTCGGCGCGGCAGTACAGACCCGCGTCCCACAGCGCCGTGGACAGGAAGCCACGGAGCAGCCGCTCGCTCTCCTCGCCGCTGAACGTCTCCTTGGTCGCTTTGTCTTTGACCAACTCGATCCCGTAGAAGTACCCCTCGCCGCGCACATCACCGACGATCGGCAGGTCGTGCAGTTTCTCCAGGGTGGCCCGGAACACCGGCGCGTTCTCCCGCACCCGGTCGTTGAGTCCCTCACGTTCGAAGATGTCGAGATTGGCAAGTGCCACCGCCGCCGAGACAGGGTGTCCACCAAAGGTATATCCGTGCGGGAAGGTGGTCTTGCCGTCGTTGAACGGCTCGAACAGGCGATCAGTGGCGATCATCGCCCCGATCGGCGAATACCCGGATGTCATGCCCTTGGCACAGGTGATGATGTCCGGCTGATACCCGAAATCCTCGCAGGCGAACATCGACCCGATGCGACCGAAGGCGCAGATCACCTCATCGGACACCAGCAGCACGTCGTACTCGTCGCAGATTTCGCGTACCCGCTCGAAATAGCCCGGCGGCGGAGGGAAACAACCGCCCGCGTTCTGGACGGGTTCGAGGAACACCGCCGCGACGGTGTCGGGTCCCTCGAACTCGATCGCCTCGGCAATCCGGTCGGCGCAGTAACGCCCGAATGCCTTGGGATCATGCGCGTATGGCTCCGGCGCCCGATAGAAGTTGGTGTTCGGTGCGCGGAACCCGCCCGGGGTCAGGGGTTCGAAGGGCGCCTTGAACGCGGGCAGCCCGGTGATGGCCAATGCGCCCTGCGGGGTTCCGTGATACGCGATGGCCCGCGAAACAACCTTGTGCTTACCGGGTTTCCCGGTCAGCTTGAAGAACTGCTTGGCCAGCTTCCACGCGCTCTCCACCGCTTCGCCCCCACCGGTGGTGAAGAAGACACGGTTCAGGTCGCCCGGGGCGTATCCGGCGATGCGATCGGCCAGCTCGATCGCAGTCGGGGTGGCGTACGACCACAGCGGGAAGAAGGCAAGTTTCTCAGCTTGCCGGGCCGCCGCTTGCGCCAACTCGGCGCGACCGTGCCCGGCCTGTACGACGAACAGTCCGGAGAGGCCGTCGAGGTAACTCTTACCGCGGTCATCCCAGATCCTTACCCCCTCACCGCGCGTGATGATGGGCACAGAGATGCCCTCACCGTGCCGGGCGAAGTGACCCCACAGATGACGGGAAGCCTTCTGCTGCAGGTCGCCGGAAATATCGTGTGCTACATCGACGGTTGTCACCGAGTACCCCAATTATATTGCTGTTTCACTAATTTCAGATAGACCAGGGTTTCGGTGGAGGTCACCCCTGGCACCGCACGAATCTGCTTGTTCAGCAGATCCAGCAGGTCGTCATCGTCCTCACAGACCACTTCGACGATCGCGTCGAAGGTTCCGGCGGTCAGTACCACGTAGTCGACCGCGTCCAGTTCCGCCAGACGATCGGCCACTTCGGTGGTGTCACCGGAGCATTTGATACCGATCATGGCTTGGCGCGCGAACCCCAGCTGCATGGGGTCGGTCACCGCCACGATCTGCATGACACCGGCGTCGATCATGCGTTGCACACGCTGCCGAACTGCCGCCTCCGAGAGCCCGACCGACTTGCCGATGGTCGCGTACGGGCGCCGCCCGTCCTGCTGAAGCTCCTCGACGATCGCCTTGGACGCATCATCGAGCTGGAATGCCGCGGAGCCGTTACCCGGATCAGCGACCCGCAACAAACGTCGTTTCGTGTTGGCCACGAGCTCGATTGTGCACGGATTCCATCGGTTCTTGCAATGTTTTACGACGAATTACCGCGAAGAGTGGACTATTGACGATGGAATCCGTGGATTCAGGCACCGATTTTCGATACCGTGGCCAGGTGATCGTTCCCAGCAGCTGGATCAATGGCCGCCCCGTCACGACCAACGGCGAAGCGCACCGCGTCATCAACCCGGCGACCGGTACGACCGTCGCAGAGTTAAGCCTCGCCACCCCTGCCGATGTCGATGCGGCAGTGTTGGCGGCCAAGGCCGCGGGGCCCGGCTGGGCGTCCGCGACACCCGTCGACCGCGCAAATGTCCTGGCCAAACTCGCGGCCGTGATGGCTGCCAATGCCGACACGCTGGTCGCCGAAGAGGTCGCCCAGACCGGTAAACCCGTGCGGCTGGCCTCCGAGTTCGATGTACCCGGCAGCATCGACAATGTCGAGTTTTTCGCCGGTGCCGCAAGACATCTGGAAGGCAAGGCGACGGCCGAATACTCGGCCGGCCACACCTCCAGCATCCGCCGGCAGGCTGCCGGGGTGGTCGCCACCATCACTCCCTGGAACTACCCACTGCAGATGGCGGTGTGGAAAGTGTTGCCGGCGCTGGCGGCCGGATGCACGGTGGTGATCAAACCGAGCGAACTGACACCACTGACCACGCTCACCCTGGCACGCCTGGCCGTCGAGGCCGGACTGCCTCCTGGCGTGCTCAACGTCGTCACCGGGCGCGGCGATGCCGCCGGTGGTGCACTCGCCGGCCATCCGGACGTAGATCTGGTCACCTTCACCGGGTCCACCGCCATCGGCCGAAAGGTGATGGCGGCAGCGGCGGTTCATGGCCACCGAACACAATTGGAGCTCGGCGGCAAGGCCCCCTTTGTAGTGTTCGACGATGCCGACTTGGACGCGGCGATCCAGGGCGCGGTTGCCGGAGCGCTCATCAACTCCGGCCAAGACTGCACGGCCGCGACGCGGGCCATCGTCGCCCGCGATCTGTATGACGACTTCGTCGCCGGGGTCGGTGAGGTGATGAGCAGGGTCGTCGTCGGCGACCCGATGGACCCCACCACCGATATCGGACCGCTGATCTCGGCCGCGCACCGCGCCAAGGTATCGAGCATCGTGGACCGCTCCCCCGCCCAGGGCGGCCGAATCGTCACCGGCGCAAGCTCCCCCGACCTACCGGGATGCTTCTACCGGCCCACGCTGATCGCCGATGTCGCCGAGGCCTCCGAGGTCTACCGCGACGAGATCTTCGGCCCGGTGCTCACCGTGCGCTCATTCAGCGATGACGACGACGCTCTGCGGCAGGCCAATGACACCGCCTACGGTCTGGCCGCCTCGGCGTGGACACGCGATGTCTATCGCGCGCAGCGGGCATCGCGGGAAATCAAGGCGGGTTGCGTATGGATCAACGATCACATCCCCATCGTCAGCGAGATGCCGCACGGCGGATTCGGCGCATCCGGATTCGGCAAGGACATGTCCGACTACTCCCTTGAGGAGTACCTGACCATCAAACACGTCATGAGCGACATCACCGGAACCGCCGAAAAAGACTGGCACCGAATTATTTTCGCGAAACGCTAGGCCCGCGCGTCCACATTGTCGTTGATGAGCGCCGCGAGCCGGGTGAGGCTGGCGGTCATGGTACGGCGATCGGCACTGGTCAGTTCCGCGAAGACCCCGTGCTGTCGCGCCCGAAAGGCCGCTTGTGCCTTAATGACCTGCGCGCGCCCGGTGGAGGTCAAGCCCACCAGGACCAGGCGGTCATCCGATGACGATCGAGCGCGCTCGATCACCCCTCGCTCCTCCAGCTGCTTGAGCGCCCGGGTGGCCGTCGGCACTGCCACTCCTGCCGTCCCGGCGAGCTGACTCACGGACATCGAATCCCGATCGAGCAGCGGCGCCATCAGCTCAAGCTGCGAGCGACTCATACCCGCCTGAGTACCCGAGGGCGACGTTCGCCCCCGGCGCATCGCGAAGTACAGCGCATCCGTGGCCGCGACAAGCTCTTCGATCTCGCGCGCACTGTTTCCACTCGGTTGTCCTGGCACCCCGACAGTCTAAGGGTTAGCACGGCAATAGTTAGCATGCTAATTTTATTGAAGAGGGCCAAGGAAAGGACGAACTCATGCGGGTAGCGATCATCGGCGCCGGAATTGGCGGGCTGACGGCAGCAGCTGCATTGCGCGCCAACGATATCGACGTCGCCGTCTATGAGAAGGCACACGAGCTGCGCGAGGTGGGCGCGGGTGTGGTCGTCGCGAGCAACGGTCTGCGCGCACTCGACGCAGTGGGCCTGGGCGAGCGGGTACGCGCCGTGGGCACCCCGATCGAACGCACGCGCTGGCACACGTGGCAGGGAGAATGCGTGCCGGTGCCCCCGGCCTGGCCATCGGTGAGCCCAGATCGCCCGGTGACCTCCCTCCCCACGCACCGCGGCGAACTGCAGCAAGCGTTGTTGAGTGCACTGCCCGCGGGAACCGTTCGCCTCGGACGCCCCTGCCGCGACATCGTCGAGACGGCCGACGAGGTGCGCATCCTTTTCGCCGACGGTTCCGAGGAGCGGGCCGATATCGCGGTGGGAGCCGACGGTATCCACTCGGTGGTGCAGCGCGTAGTGACCGACCCGGCTGAGCTGTCCAGTGACGGCATCATGGCCTATCGCGGCCTGATCCCGGTGGAACGCCTCGGTGGCGCGATCGATCTGGACAGCATGCAGATGTGGCTCGGCCCCGGGCGCAGCTTCCTGATCTACCCGGTCTCTCAACGCCGGCTGCTCAACGTGGTGGCCTTCACCCCGAGCAATCTCGACGCCGAGGAATCCTGGACCGCCCCCGGCGACGTCACGGAACTGGCCGCCGAGTTCGCGGGGTGGGATCGGCCGGTGCAGCGTGTGGTGGAAGCGATGACGGAGACCTTCCGCTGGGGCCTATACGACCGAAAGCCATTGAGCCGGTGGACCACCGATCGCATCGCACTGCTGGGTGACGCCGCGCATCCGATGACTCCGCACCTTGGCCAGGGCGCGAACATGTCGATCGAGGACGCCGTCGTGCTGGCCACCGTGTTGGCAGGCGCCTCGGCCGCTGACGTCCCCCAGCGGCTGGCCTTGTACGAGTCGCTGCGGCGTGATCGCACCACCCGAGTTCAACAGAATGCCCGCCAGTCAGGGCACGTCTATCGCTCTGTTGACCTGACTGCACAGCAGCAAGCGGCACAGCTCATCGAAATCCTCACCGGCAACTGGATTCCCGATTACGACGCCGCAACTGCGGCTGGCACGGCGCTTGCCTCGCTCTAATCCCTGCTGAATTCCTCACCCGTCTGCGGATTCACCGCGACCTCCCCTTCCGGAAGATTGGACAGATCGCCGGCGATCACGGTCTGCTGCGCCTCCACCGCATCGGGCAGTCCGAAATGCGCGGTGGCCCCGGCAGGAGCAAGCACCAGGTCGGCACTGCGCCGTGGCAGCGTCGCCCCCTGGAAGAACGGCGGCGCCGCCACCCGCCACAGCAGCATCAGCACGACGCCGAGCACCAGCGCGCCGATACCGACCACCGCCACCGCACCGAATCCGAAGACGGTGACGTTGTTACCGGCGTCATCGATGAGCCAGTTGGGTTTGGCGTACTGAATCAGCCCGTAAGCGAAGATGACCGTCAGCGCGACTCCACCGAGCAAGGGGATCGCACCACGCATCATGAAATTGCGCAGGCTCTGCGTGAGTGTCCGGCGGTAAAACCACACACACGCGAAACCGGTGAGCCCGTAGTAGAAGGCGATCATCAGGCCGACCGATCCGATCAGCGCCGTCAGCAGGTTGGTGCTGATGATCGTAAAGAGCACGTAGCACGCGATCGAGACCGCACCCATCGCCACGGTGGAGGTGGTGGGCGTCAGATACGTGCGGTGGATCGACGCGAACGAATCCGGCAGCGCCTTGTAGACACCCATCGACAGCGTGGTGCGGGCCGTGGGCAGGATCGTGGTCTGGGTGCAGGCCGAGGCCGACGTGAGGATGGAGGCCGACAACAGCAGCATCCCCACATGCCCAAGGAAGCTATCGCCGAACAGTTCGGGACCGATGGCCGCGAACACGTCGGCGGCATTCTCCTGATTGCCCAGGCCTATCCCCTCGGTGCCGACGCCCGCGAACGCCACGGCTGCCACGCTGACCAGCGCATAGGTGGCCAGCAGCAGGAACGTGGACAGCACCGCGGCGCGTCCGGGCGTGCGTCCCGGGTCATCGGACTCCTCGTTACAGGCCACCGCGGTATCCCAACCCCAGTAGATGAAGATCGTCGTCAGCACGGCGGGCGCGATGACGGTGCCGAAATCCATACCTCCGGGCCAGAACCAGGACAACGAGGGCAGCAGTGAGTAGGCCTCGGCGTTATGGGTATAGACCTTGATCAACGCGATGATCGACACGGCGACCAGGACCACCATCTCGACCAGTAAGAGCCCGTACTGCAGGCGCACCGAGACTTCGATACCGCGGTAACAGATGTAGGTCATGATCACGATCCAAAGAACGCCCGCCACTGTCGACCACAGCGTGCTGTCGGCCAGACTCGCCGCCGCGGTCCACCCCAGATCACCGACGAAGGTGAACGAATAGGCGCCCGCGATCTGGGCCAGGTTGGCCATCACGATGACGTCGGCGGCGATGATCCCCCAGCCGCCGAGCCATCCGACAATCGGCCCGAAGGTACGGGACGCCCAGGTGAAGGTGGTGCCGCAGTCCGGCTCGGCCTTGTTCAGCTCCTGATAGGCCACCGCGATCAGATAAATCGGGATGAACGAGATCAGCACGATGGCGGGCGCCTTGACCCCGGCGAGCAGGGCACCGCCGCTGGCGACGATCAAACCCAGGGTGGCGGCCAGGCTGTAGGCCGGTGCCGTCGAGGCGAGCCCAACGACGACGCTGGACAGCAGCCCCATCGCGCCGCCCTTGAGCCCCTTGCTCTCCACTGCACTGTCTGCGCTCATCGGCATCTCCCTGCTCGGCGGAATGCGAGCAGAATACGGTTTCCGTTGAGATTTCGCCCAACATGAGCGGAATCCGTTGGGATAACACCCTCAGGCCCCGGATTCAGCAACGAGGCCGCCGTCGTGCCGGTGCACCGAACCGGCAGCGAAACTACGGTTTACGACGCATTTCTCGAGTCGCCGACGCACAATGCGGCGTGTCGGCGCGGGAGAGGTGCGGACTAAGCCAGTGGATTTGTTCCGTTGAGGAACACCCAGATGGCGGCCGCGGCACCCAGACCCAGCAGCACTGCGGCGAAGGACCCCACAAACGGCCTGCGGGCCCAGCCCCGTCCGGCGTCAAACCCGTACCGGCCAGGGCCGACGAGGATCACGGCGATGATCGCGACGATCATCAACAGCTCGAACTCGTGCCCATCGGGCCAGAAGATCGCGTAGCGGTTCGCCTTGTCGGACACCATGTCGGACAGCAGCACATTGGCCATGAAGGCCAGCGCGGCCGCACCGGCCAGCGGCGTGAGCAGGCCGAGAACCAGCAGCACCCCGGCGCCGAGCTCCGCCGTCACGCCGATATACGTAAGGATGTCGGCGTATTTGAAGCCCCGGTCATTCAAGGTTGCTTCGAATCCGTTGAGTCCGGTCCCGCCCCACCAGCCGAAAACCTTGCGCAGCCCATGCGCGATGAGCACCGCGCCCACCCCGACACGCAGCAACAACAGTCCGAGATCTTGAGTGCCACGACGATCGCCCGTCGGGTCCTGGGTACCCCACGGCGCGGCATGTCGCGCCTGCACCGCCTCGGAGGATATTTGCGTGGTGGCAGGCTCGGCATAGGGCAGCGGCGCTGGATCGTACAACGGTCCAACCTCTTTCACATCGTGGGAGCTCGTCAGCTTCTCCGCCTGGTAATGCGGGATTGCCGTGGTCTCGAAATCGCCGCCATAGGTGGCCGACGGCACATCGTCTTCAGGGTCGACCAGCTCGGGCGGCTTACGCCACGCCTGCGGATCGTCCGAATGACCGGTCACGGGCTCAGCGTAAGTCCATTGGAGCCCCGAATGTGGCGAGCAACGCCGTAAGGTCCGTAATCTTGCGGGCATGCTCATTCGCTCCAGCCCCTCGACGGGACCGATCAATGAGCCATCGGGGAAAAGACTGCTTGTCGGTTCGATGGCGGCGTTGGCCGGAACGGTGACGCTGTTATCGGGATGTGTGCGGTTCGATCCGACCCAGGATCAGCCGTTTACCGAGGTTCCCCGGCGCGGGGTTGCCCAGACCACGACCACCCCGCCGCCGCCATTGCCGGGTAAACCGTTCCCCAAGCAGTGCCCCGCCGACGGTGTGATGCAGGGATGCCTGGAGGCCACCAGCGGACTCATCATGGGCAGCGACGGAAAGACCGCATTGGTCGCCGAGCGCGCGACGGGTGTCATCAAAGAGATCGCGACGAGCGCCGAACCGAAGGTGAAGACGACCATCCCCGTCGACCCGTCCGGGGACGGCGGACTGTCCGATATCGTGCTCTCCCCCTCTTACCAGCAGGACCGGCTGATGTACGCCTACATCAGCACCCCTACCGACAACCGGGTGATACGTGTCGCCGACGGCGACGTACCCAAGGACATCCTCACCGGTATCCCCAAGGGACCCAATGGCAATGCTGGATCGCTGGCGTTCATCAGCCCCACCACACTGGTGGTACAGACCGGCACCGGTGGCAACGCGGCAGCAGCCAATGATCCGAACTCTCTGGCCGGCAAGGTGATCCGCATCGAGCAGCCCACCACCATCGACCAGGCCGCGCCGACGACCGCGATCAGCGGCCTCGGTGACGGCGGTGCCATGTGTGTGGATGCCGCCAACGGCGCGCTATATGTCACCGACCGCGCACCCGCGGGCGATCGGCTGCAGAAGCTCACCAAGGACGGCAAGATCTCAACGGTCTGGACGTGGCCGGACAAGCCCGGGGTGGCCGGTTGCGCCGCATTGGACAGCTCGGTGATGGTCAATTTGGTGTTCAACCAGACCACCGTGGTGGTGCGCCAGAACCCCGAAACCGGTGCGGTCACCGGCGATCCCGAGGTGCTCCGCCAGAAGGAGCAGCACGGTCATGTGCGGGCGCTGAAGCTCTCGGCCGACGGAAACGTCTGGGGCGGTTCCATCAACAAGGACTTCGGCACCGCCACTCCCACCGAGGACGTGGTGTTCCCACTGTTCCCGAAGGGCGGCGGATTCCCCCGGGCCAACGACGACCTGGACTAACTAGCCCTGGCCGCAGGCCTTGAGCACCAGGTCCTTGACCTGCGCGGCGTCGGCCTGACCCTTGGTCGCCTTCATCACCGCGCCGACGATGGCACCCGCGGCTGCCACCTTGCCGTCGCGGATCTTCTGCGCGACATCTGGATTGGCAGTCAGTGCCTCATCGACGGCGGCCTGGATCAGCGAATCGTCGCGCATCACCACCAACCCACGAGCGGTCATCACCTGCTCGGGTTCACCCTCACCGGCGAGCACCCCGTCGATCACCTGTCGGGCCAGCTTGTTGGACAGCTTGCCGTCGTTGATCAACGTGACAACGGCAGCCACCTGAGTCGGCGTGATCGGAAGCTCGGACAGCTCGACCTCCCGTGAATTGGCCTGCTGCACCATGTAGTTGCCCCACCACGAGCGTGCTTCTTCGCTGCTGGCTCCCTCGGCGACGGTGGCCTGTACGAGTTCGACCGCACCGTTGTTCACCAGGTCGCGCATTACCTCATCGGAGACGCCCCACTCCTGCTGAATGCGCCCCAGCCGCAGCCAGGGCAGCTCGGGAAGGGTGCCGCGCAGCCCCTCGATCAGCTCGATGCTCGGCGCGACGGGCTCCAGGTCCGGCTCCGGGAAGTACCGATAGTCCTCGGCGGTCTCCTTACGGCGCCCCGCACTGGTGGAGCCGTCCTGCTCCAGGAAGTGCCGCGTCTCCTGAATAACTTCCTCGCCCGCGTCCAGAACAGCTGCCTGACGGCGCATCTCATAGCGGACCGCTACCTCGACGCTCTTGAGTGAGTTGACGTTCTTGGTCTCGGTACGGGTGCCGAACTCGCCGGCACCGGTCGGCATCAGCGACACATTCGCATCGCAGCGCATCGACCCGTGATCCATGCGCACATCGGAAACATCCAAGGCGCGCAACAGATCCCGCAGCGCCGTCACGTAGGCACGAGCGATCTCCGGGGCCCGTTCCCCGGTGCCCTCGATGGGCTTGGTCACGATCTCGACCAGCGGCACGCCGGCACGGTTGTAATCGAGCAGGGATTCGGTTGCCCCGGAGATGCGACCGGTCTCGCCGCCGATATGCGTCAGCTTGCCGGTGTCCTCTTCCATGTGGGCGCGCTCGATCTGCACCCGCCAGGTGGTGCCGTCGTCCAATGGAACGTCGAGGTAACCGTTGAACGCGATCGGCTCGTCATACTGGGAGATCTGGTAGTTCTTGGGCTGGTCCGGGTAGAAGTAGTTCTTGCGGGCGAACCGGCCCCACGGGGCGATCTCACAGTTCAGCGCCAGTCCGATACGGATGGCCGATTCGACGGCCTTCTCATTGACAACCGGCAGCGAGCCCGGCAGGCCGAGGCAGACCGGGCAGATCTGCGTGTTTGGCTCCGCGCCGAACGCCGTCGGGCAGCCGCAGAACATCTTGGTGGCCGTGGACAGTTCGACGTGGACTTCCATACCGAGCACCGGCTCGTATCGGGTCAGCACGTCGTCGTAGTCCAGCAGTTCTGTCATGCTGCGATCCTAATGGGTCGGCATTGCCGGCCAAGCAGACGCGTGTCGCGGAGAAAGCGCAGGTGGCCGCCGTCGGGCAGTGAATCTGGGCACTCGATGAGGACGCAGGATGGCGACGCTCCTCAGCCGAAGAAGGCGGCCGCGTCCTCGTAACGATTCTTCGGGACCAGCTTGAGATGGCGGGTCGCCTCCGACAACGGCACTCGCCCAATGTCCTGGCCCCGCAGCGACACCATCACCCCGTACTCGCCGGCATGGGCGGCGTCCGCGGCATTCACACCGAACCGGGTAGCGAGCACCCTGTCGAACGGTGTCGGGGTGCCGCCGCGCTGCACATGGCCCAGCACCGTGGTGCGGACCTCCTTGTTGATGCGCTTCTCGATTTCGACGCCGAGCTGCTGGGCCACACCGGTGAACCGCTGATGCCCGAACTCGTCAATTCCCCCGTCGCGTAACTCCATTGAGCCCTCCGCTGGCTTGGCACCCTCGGCCACCACGCAGATGAAATGCGAATCCCCGCGCTGGAAGCGGCCTTTGATCAGGCGGCACACCTCTTCCACGTCATACGGTACTTCGGGGATCAGTGTCATATGGGCGCCGGAGGCCAGCCCGGCGTGTAGCGCGATCCACCCCGCATGCCTGCCCATCACCTCCACCAGCATGACGCGCTGGTGCGATTCGGCCGTGCTGTGCAGCCGGTCGATGGCGTCGGTGGCGATGGTCAGCGCCGTATCGAACCCGAAAGTGACATCGGTGCAATCGATATCGTTATCGATTGTCTTGGGCACCCCCACCACGGGCACGTTCTCGTCGGCGAGCCAGCTGGCCGCCGTCAGCGTGCCCTCCCCACCGATCGGGATGAGTACATCGATCCCGTTGTCATCGAGGGTCTGCTTGATCTGGTCCAGCCCGGCACGCAGCTTGTCGGGGTTGGTGCGCGCGGTGCCGAGCACCGTGCCGCCCTTGGTCAGCAGCCGGTCGTTGCGATCGTCATTGGCCAGCTGAATGCGCCGATTCTCCAGCAGCCCGCGCCAGCCATCCTGAAATCCGACCACCTGGGAGTCGTAGCGGTTGGCGCAGGTTCGAACCACCGCGCGGATGACGGCGTTGAGCCCTGGGCAGTCTCCTCCACCGGTAAGCACTCCGATACGCATAGCCCCATCATGCCCGGCAGCGGGTGAGACGGCAGCGCTACGGAGCCTTCGGGAGGCGACTCGGAACGCTCAGCCTGAACCCGGCCCACACCTCACGACGGTCGGCGCCCAGGTTCTGCTCGACACGTGTCGCACTGTCGAAGACCATCACGGGCCATTCCGGACCGCGGTACAACGGCCAGTCCTCACTGGGAACGCCGTTGCGCGCGAAAGCTACCCAGCGTTGTTGCATGTCGTCAACCACACGTGAGGCATCGCGATGCGTAAGGCTGCCGGCCAACAGCGGCCCGGCAGGACCGCGATAACTGCCGAAGACCGCCAGCAGCTCGGTAGCGTGCGACCCTTTCAAACCAGCCGCCCGCACAGTCCAGGGCGCATAGTCGAATCGGTAGACGTACACCGGCGCGAACTGTTGATGCGCTCCGGCAATCCGCCACACCGAGGACGTGAAGAACATGTCCCCCGCGAGCCGCAACCGCGCTTCCTTCGACGGATATCCCGGATAGGCCGCGAGGATTCGTTCCCGGTAACCGGAGCCCCCGCCCGCGAGAATTTCCTGCTGCTCGGGCTCGGACAACGGCATCGCCTTGATCACCTTCGTGAAGAGCCTGGCCTCATCGGCGTTACTGCCAACGATCAGCGGAACACGTTGCGCTTCACCGTGTTCCATCGCTTCTACGGGAGGCTTCGGCAGATAGTCGCCGTCGACCGAAGGACCGAACGGGAAGCTGCCCTCCGCGATCAACGTGCGCTGTGCGCGCAGCAGCCGCCGTGGCGAGGCATTCATGACAGTCGCCGCGGCGTTATCGGGTGCGGCGCCGAGCAGTTCAGCGAAACGCCGGGCGTCATGCGCGATCGCGTCGGCGTTGGCGGCCAGGCCGCTGGCGGTGCTCTGGATAATCGCGCGATGGAACAGCCCCGCGGCGGCCGGGGTGGCCATCAGGGTCTCGACAGCACTGCCGCCCGCGCTCTCCCCGAAGATGGTCACATTGTCCGGGTCTCCCCCGAAGGCGCGAATGTTGTCACGGACCCACTGCAGAGCCAGCACGAGATCACGCAGGTACACGTTGCTTTCGATGACATGCTCGTCGTCGGACAGCGCGGACAGATCGAAAGCGCCCAGTGCACCCACGCGATAGTTCGCCGACACGTAGACGCATCCACGGCGCGCCAGTATCGACCCCTCATAAGGCGGCGAGGCGCTGGCGCCGAGAAAGTATCCGCCGCCGTAGATGTAGAACATGACCGGCAGCGGACCATCCGGTAACTCTTCCGGCGTCACCACATTGAGCGAGAGGCAGTCCTCGCTGCGCCGCTTCTGTGGCGTGAACACCTTGGGCTGGTACGGCACCGCGCCAAATCTTGTGCAGCGCCGGACGCCCTCCCAGGGCTGCACGGGACGCGGCGCCCGCAGTCGCAGCGGCCCCACCGGCGGTTCGGCGTAGGGAATCCCGCGGAAACGGCGCATTCCGCGCCGGACAAAGCCTTCGATGACGCCACTGTTGACTCTTACCCGCTTCGGCGCCGCTGCCACGGATGCCAACCTAGCCCCCGGGGCGCGTCGTCATCGCCCGGGGCGCACCGTCGTGGGGCCCGGCCTGGTCGTCACGATGGTGGCGGACGGTGGAGCATTCCCGGGGTCGGGCGTCGACGACAGGTGACGGTCGCCGGCAGGAAGACAGTCACGGTCCACCGGTCCCCCGCAATCCACGGGTTTCACCTGGACTGCCGCCTCGGGAGCCTCGGTGTGGCTCGTCCACACCGCACCGGCGAAAACCATCGCGCACACGCCGACCGCGCCAAGCAGACCTCTCGACGCTCTATGGATGCGCGTCACGGTCGCGGCAAGACGGTACTGGGGCGTGTTTTTGTCTGCGGGACGGTCGCCCGCGGCACCATATTGCCCGGGTTCGGTCGCGCGGTCAGGTGTGGATCGCCGGAGTAATCGCAGGTGGTGTCCGTCTGTACTGAACATCGGACCGGCACCTGCTGCGTTGCCGGGACGGCCTGTGACACCGCCACAACACCCGGTATCGCCGCCACCACACCGGCGGCGATCACCGTACCGCCACACCGAACTCTCATATGCATATATGCAAATATGACAGCTCTTACGGCTAGCGCCCGTACAGAACGCTGATAGTTACCTGTGAATCTCTAAAGCGCCGAGGGCAGCGGGCCGCGGGCTGTTTCGTAGGCCGCCCCCACCCGATACAGCCGGTCGTCGGCAAGTGCGGGAGCCATGATCTGCAGACCCACCGGAAGCCCGTCATCGGCAGACAGTCCGGACGGCACCGACATTCCGCAGTGCCCGGCCAGATTCAGCGGCAGCGTGCACAAATCGAACTGGTACATGGCCAGCGGGTCATCGACCTTCTCCCCCAACCGGAATGCGGTGGTGGGCGTCGCCGGGGTCACCAACACGTCCACCTGCTCATAGGCCTGCTCCAGATCGCGTTTGATCAGGGTGCGCACCTTCTGCGCCCGGCCGTAGTAGGCGTCGTAGTACCCCGCCGATAACGCATACGTGCCGATCATGATGCGCCGCTTCACCTCTGGGCCAAAGCCCGCGGCCCGGGTGAGCGCCATGACCTCCTCGGCGCTGTGTGTTCCGTCGTCGCCCACGCGCATGCCGTACCGCATGGCATCGAACCGAGCCAGATTGGAGGACACCTCGGACGGCAGAATCAAGTAGTACGCCGGAAGTGCGTATTCGAAGTGGGGACAGGACACCTCAACCACATCGGCGCCCAGCGCGGTCAGCTGTTCGACGGCCGCGTCGAACGATGCCATCACGCCCGGCTGATACCCATCGCCACGCAACTGCGAGACCACCCCGACGCGAACGCCTTTGAGGTCGCCAGCGGCACCGGCACGAGCGGCGGCCACGACATCGGGCACCGGCTCATCGACGGAGGTGGAGTCGCGCGGATCATGCCCCGCGATCACCTGGTGCAACAGCGCGGTATCCAGCACCGTGCGCGCGCAGGGCCCGCCCTGGTCCAGGGACGACGCGCAGGCCACCAGGCCATAACGCGACACCGTTCCGTAGGTGGGCTTGACCCCGACGGTCGCGGTAAGTGCCGCGGGCTGACGGATCGAGCCGCCGGTGTCGGTGCCGATGGCCAGGGGCGCCTGGAACGCAGCCAGAGCGGCCGCGCTACCGCCGCCCGAACCGCCCGGCACCCGCTCGATGTCCCACGGGTTACGGGTGGGTCCGTACGCGGAGTTCTCGGTGGAGGAACCCATCGCGAACTCGTCCATGTTCGTCTTGCCCAAGATCGGGATCCCGGCCGCGCGCAGCCGCGCGGTGACCGTCGCGTCATAGGGCGGAACCCAGTTCTCCAGGATCTTGGACCCGCAGGTGGTCGGCATATCGCTGGTGGTGAAGACGTCCTTGAGCGCCAGCGGAACGCCGGCAAGCGGTGACGCTACCGATCCGGCCGATATCGCGTCGTCGGCGTCCTTGGCAGCGGCGAGTGCCTGCTCTCCCGCCACATGCAGGAAGGCTCGATAGGTCTCGTCGGTACTGGCGATCTGATCCAGATGCGCGCGCGTCACCTCGACGGATGACACCTCGCCCGCATGAATCAGCGCGGCCAGAGAGGCGGCGTCTTGCCTGATCAGATCGGTCACTCTTCTTCCCCCAGAATCTGCGGCACCGCGAAGCGCCCCTCCGCCACCCGCGGAGCCTGCGCCAGCGCCTGATCGGGGGTCAGGCAGTCGGCAATCACATCGGGCCGTGTGACATTGACCGCATCGAGCGGAGAGCTCGTCGCGTCCACCTCGTCGAGCTCATCGGTGGAAACAGCACTGATCTGGCTGACGTGGCCGAGGATCGCGTCGAGTTGCCCGGCGTATCCGTCCAGCTCAGCGTCAGTCAGCGCAAGCCTGGCCAGTCTGGCCAGGTGCGCGACCTCGTCACGGGATATGGCGCTCACGGCTAGATAGCCTAGAGGGCGGCAGTGCCTGACCTGTGCCACAGTGTTGGACGTGCCGTCTTATCTGCTGCGCCTGCAGCTCGCCGACCGTCCCGGCAGTCTCGGATCGGTCGCCGTCGCGCTCGGCACGGTGGGCGCAGACATCCTGTCCCTCGACGTCGTCGAGCGCGGCCCGGGCTATGCCATCGACGATCTGGTCATCGACCTGCCGCCGGGGGCCATGCCCGATTCGTTGCTCACTGCCGCGGAGGCGCTGAACGGGGTGCATGTGCATTCCATCCGCCCGCACACGGGCCTGTTGGAGGCGCATCGCGAGCTGGAACTCATCGACAGGGTGGCCGCCGCCGCGGCATCCGCCCGTCTGGAGGTACTCGCCCAGGAAGCCCCCCATGTGCTGCGCGCCAATTGGTGCACCGTGGTGCGGCAGGACGGCAGCGGCTTCATTCGAGTGGCCGGGAGTTCCGGCGCTCCGGAGACCCAGGCGACCTCGGCCCCGTGGTTACCGCTGGACCGAGCGCAGGTCCTCGACACCGCCGCCGACTGGGTGCCGCAGCTGTGGAAAGACATGGACACCACCCTGGCGGCCGCACCGCTGGGCTCGGGTGACACCGCCGTCGTGCTGGGTCGTCCCGGCGGCCCGGAGTTTCGGCCCTCGGAGGTCGCCCGTCTGGGCTACCTGGCGGGCATCGTCGCAACCTTGGTGCGGTAGCGGCCGGTTCACAGGAACGGTACAGCCGTCTCCCGGAATCGCCCGGCACACTCACTGGCGTGACTGATATCGACGCGTCCATGAGCAGGACTCGTGAACGACTCATCTTCGCCGCCATTCTGCTGACGATCACCGTGGTGTATCTCTGGGACATCAGCCATAACGGCTGGTCCAACGCCTTCTACGCGGCGGCCGTCCAATCGGGCAGCGAGAGCTGGAAGGCCTGGTTCTTCGGCAGCTTCGATCCGCAGAACTACGTGACGGTGGACAAGCCCGCCGGTGGTCTCTGGCTGATGGGGTTGTCCGCCAGAATCTTCGGCTTCTCCAGCGCCAGCATGCTGATTCCGCAGGCCGTACTGGCGATCGTCAGCGCCGCCCTGATTCGCGCCACGGTCCGGCGCCAGGCCGGTCCGAGCGCGGGCCTGCTCGCGGCGGCCCTGTTCGCGCTGATCCCCGTCGTCTCGGTGATGTTCCGGCACTCCAACCCCGACGCACCGATGGTGTTCGGCATGGTGGTGGCCGCGTACTTCACCACGCGCGCAATCGACTCCGAGCGCTCTCGCAACGCGGCCGGGTGGCTGGCGCTGGCCGGCGTGGGCATCGGTTTCGCATTCCTGTGCAAAACGCTGGAAGGGCTATTGGTGGCTCCCGCGCTGCTCCTCGCCTATCTGGTGTGCGCGAAATGGCCCTGGAAAACAACGCTCGTGCATCTGCTCGGCGCCGGCGCGGCGCTGCTGGTCTCGTCGGGATGGTGGATGGCCGCGGTCGCACTGACCCCGGCGGCCAGCCGTCCGTACGTCGACAACTCCACCGACAACAGCGAATGGACCCTGGCAGTCGGCTACAACGGACTGGACCGCCTGCTCGGCGACGATTCGAATGGAATGGGCGAAGGCGGCCGCGGCAGCGGACCCTCGTTCTCTGGTACCCCAGGCATCTTCCGCCTGTTCCAGGACACCCAGGCCGACCACATCGCGTGGCTGTTGCCCACGGCGCTCATCGCACTGATCCTCGGACTCGCCATCGTCAGCAGGACCCCGCAGACCGAGGGCTGGCTGGGCCGCCTGCGTGCGATCACCACCAATCCCGCTGGGGCAGGGCTCATTCTGTGGGGCACCTGGATGGTGTCCAATTACGTGATCCTGAGCTACATGGCCAAGCAGTTCCATCCCTACTACACCTCGGCCATGGCCCCCGCTATCGCCGGTTCCCTGGCCATCGGCACGGTCCTGTTATGGCGGCATCGATCCGAGCGAATCGGCAAGCTGGGGCTCAGTGCGCTCACGCTCAGCGCCACCATCATGGCGTTCGTCCTGCTCCGGCGCATACCGGCCTGGCTGCCGTGGCTGCGCTGGGTCCTGCTGATCGGCGGCATCGCCGCGGCCATTGCCCTGACACTTGGCGCGCTCGAGCGCAACGCCCGGCTGCGCTACGCCATTGCCACACTGGCCCTTGCGGTTTCGCTGGGCGGGTCGATCGCCTTCACCATCGCGAACGTCACCACGCCCAAGGTCGGTGGGCTGTCCACCTCCGGCCCGGTGATGCCCGACGACGACAAGTTCGGTGGGCGGGAGCCCAAGCCGCTCGATCCCGCACTGGCGGCGCTAATCAGGGATTCCGATGCCCGGTGGCCGGTGGCGACCACCAACACCCGCACGGCCGCTCCCATTCAGCTGGAGACCAACGCGCCCGTGATGGCGATCGGCGGGTTCTCCGGACGCGACAACCCCATCACCCTGCAGCAGTTCATCGACTACACGCAGGATGGCACCGTCGAGTTCTATGCCGAGTCCGTCAAGGACAAAGACAAGCAAGAGGAGCAGCCGCAGAAGGACGGCGACACCAAGCGGGTGACCGACGAGGTCCAGAAGTGGGTCGAAACCCACTTCTCCTCAAAGGATTACGGAGATCTTCGGGTGTTCGACCTGTCGGTGCCGCCGAAACCCTAGAAACGCCGAGTGTGAAGCTGTGGCGAGATTCCGGGCGATTTCTCGCCACAGCTTCACACTCGGCATCGGACTTGTCGGCGCTAGGCGGGCGGCCCGTCGGCCAGCAGTGCCCGGAAGCCGTCCTCGTCGAGGATCGTCACCCCCAGCTCAACGGCCTTGTCGTACTTGGACCCCGGCGCGTCGCCGACGACGACAAATGCCGTCTTCTTGGACACCGAGCTCGCAGACTTGCCACCCCGCGCGATGATGGCCTCCTTGGCCTCATCACGCGAAAACCCTGGGAGTGAACCGGTAACGACGATCGACAGGCCTTCCAGATTGCGCGGTATGGACTCGTCGCGCTCATCGGCCATCCGCACGCCCGCGGCGCGCCACTTGTCGACGATGGCGCGATGCCAGTCAACGCTGAACCAATCCACCACGGCCGCGGCGATCGTGGTTCCCACACCCTCGACGGCGGCCAGTTGTTCGACGGAGGCGCCCTCGATGGCTTCCAGTTCACCGAACTCGGTGGCCAGGGCGCGTGCCGCGGTCGGGCCCACGTGGCGGATCGACAGCGCCACCAATACACGCCACAGCTGCTGTTGTTTCGCCTTATCCAGGTTGTCCAGCAATCGGCTTCCGTTGGCGGACAACGATCCGTTCTTGGTCGTGAACAGATCGGTGCGCAGCAGATCATCGGCGGTGAGGCTGAACAGGTCGCCCTCGTCCTCGATGACCCCGGCCGAGAGCAGCGCGATCGCCGCCTCATAACCGAGCGCCTCGATATCGAAGGCGCCACGCCCCGCCACATGGAAAACCCGCTCACGCAGCTGCGCCGGGCAGCTGCGTGAGTTGGGGCAGCGAATATCGGCGTCGCCCTCCTTCTCGTGGGCCAACGTGGTCCCGCATTCCGGACATGTTGTGGGCATGACGAATTCGCGTTCGGATCCGTTGCGTAGATCGGCGACCGGCCCCAGCACCTCCGGGATGACGTCCCCGGCCTTGCGGATCACCACGGTGTCACCGATCAGCACTCCCTTGCGCGTGACCTCGGAGGCGTTGTGCAGGGTGGCCAGGGACACCGTGGACCCGGCCACCTTGACCGGGGTCATGTACGCGAAGGGCGTGACCCGGCCGGTACGGCCCACGCTCACCCGGATGTCGAGTAGTTCGGTCGTGGCTTCCTCGGGCGGATATTTGTACGCGATGGCCCAGCGCGGCGCCCGCGAGGTGCTACCGAGGCGACGCTGCAGCGATACCGTATCTACCTTCACGACAAGGCCGTCGATCTCGTGTTCCACATCGTGACGATGCTCGGCCCAGTAGTTGACGCGCTCCTGGACCTTCGCGATACCGCGCACCTTGGTGGTGTGAGTAGATACGGGTAACCCCCACTGCCCCAACGCCAAATAGGCGTCATGCAGGCTTTCGGGCGCGAAGCCCTCGGCACGGCCAAGTCCGTGACAGATCATCCGCAGCCGGCGTCTGGCGGTGATGGCCGGGTTCTTCTGCCGCAAGCTGCCCGCGGCGCTGTTGCGCGGATTGGCGAACGGCGGCTTGCCCTCCTCCACCAGCGAGGCATTGAGCACCTCGAAGTCCTCCAGCCGGAAAAACACCTCGCCACGCACCTCCAAGAGCGCGGGTATCGGGTATTCCTTTGACCCCGTGAGCCTTTCCGGCACATCCTCAATGGTCCGGGCATTCAGGGTGACGTCCTCACCGCTACGTCCGTCCCCGCGGGTGGCCCCGCGCACCAACACGCCGTTCTCGTAGACCAGCGCGAGTGCCACACCGTCGATCTTCAGCTCACACAGGTACTCGGGTTCTTCACCGATATCGCCGCGCACCCGCGCGTCCCAGGCCACCAGCTCCTCGGAGCTGAATGCGTTGTCCAGGCTCAGCATTCGCTCCACGTGATCGACCGATCTGAACTCGGTGACGAAACCGGCTCCACCTACCAGCTGCGTCGGCGAATCCGGAGTGCGCAGCTCCGGGTACTGCTCTTCCAGCGCCGTCAGCCTCGTCAGCAGCTCGTCGAACTGGCCATCGGAAATGACGGGGGCGTCCTTGACGTAGTAGCGGAACTGGTGACCGCGCACCTCTTCGGCCAGCTCACCCCATTGGCGCTGGATGTCGGGATCCATACCGGCAGGCTAACGGACCCGCCCGACAGCACCGGAACCCTACGATGTGCCCATGGGCACACACCCGATTATGTTCACCGAGGACGATCCGGGTCTGGCCGAACTACGCGAGCTTGCTCTCGCATTGCCCGAGGCCACCGAACAGATCTCCTGGGGCAGACCCGTCTTCAAGGCCGGAAAGATCTTCGCGATGTTCGGCGGGAACGCCAAGGGCGCAACCCGGGGCGAGATGATCGCCTACCCCTACTCGGTGCTGGTCAAGGTGGACGATTCGGAGCGCCCCGCTCTCTTGCAGGACGAACGCTTCTATTACCCGGCCTACATGGGGCCCTTTGGCTGGCTCGGCCTGGATGTCAGCACCACCGACGTGGACTGGGACGAGGTTGCCGAGCTTCTCGATGCGTCCTATCGATTGATCGCCACCAAGAGGCTGATCAAGCTGCTCGATCAGCGCCACTGATCCCCGGACAATCCCTACACTCAGTTTCACGCTTTGCCTACCACTCAGAGAGACAGGCTGGGATGCAAATTGTCTGTTGCTAGCAGATTGTGCGGTGTTCTCGGCGCAGCCGCGCTGACCGCAGTCGCCATGGCGCCCCCGGCCCTGGCCGATGGGCCCCTCGTGTTTCCCGGGATGGAGATCATCCAGGGAACGCAGAGTTGCACGCTGGGCTTCGTCGATCCCGATGTACGTTTCGGCCTCACCGCGGGCCATTGCGCCATGGATACCGATGGCCCGGTGTACGACTCGGCAGGCGAACTCATCGGCGTCCTCGTCATCGCCGGTTCCAATCTGCGCGACGGCGAGCGGATCGACGGCACCAAGTACCTGATCGACTACGAGGCCATCAAATTCCGCGATGACGTAGCGATCAACGACGTGCTGCCCAACGGGATTCGGCTTGAGCGCGGCAGCGGGATCCAGCCGCACACCGGGCTGCCGGTCTGCCGGAATGGCGTCACTACCGGTGAGGCCTGCGGCACCGTCACCACGGTCAACAACGGCTGGTTCGAAATCGACGGACTACCCGCCGACCACGGCGACTCGGGCAGCCCGGTGTACTCGATCACCTCACCCGGGCACGGGTCCATCGTCGGCATCGCCCGCGGAACCACGCGCAGCGTGGACACCGGCGTGGTGCAAACCACCGCGATTTCCTGGTCAACCGTCCTCAATCAACTGCGGGAAGACCTCGAAAAACCACCCACCGCTCCCCCTCCACCTGGGGATTCACCAACCCCGACGGCACTTCCTGCACCACAAGACACCCAATTCGCATAGGCTCGTAGCGACACGGAGAGTCGTGCCGCGTGCTCTCCTCACACTGGTCGGGCTTTGTTGACGGTGAACGTGGCAGACAGAGAGCTATCGCGTGACCAGTGTCGGCGAGAACGGTCGACGGACCGACCCGTGGGGACGGTGGACAGTCTGGGTGGCGGCCCTGGCCGTGCTGAGCGGTCTTGGTCTCGCGAACCCGGCTGCGGCACATGCGGATCCGCTGATTTACCCGGGTATGGAGATCATCCAACGCCCACCCGGTAAGGAATCGCTGAGTTGCACCCTCGGGTTCGTTGATCCCACCGCGCGCGTCGGCGTCACCGCAGGTCACTGTGGCGGGAACGGGCCGGTGTTCACCAACGACGGCGTGCGTATCGGACAGCTCGCGGTGGCCCAGTCCAATATCAAGCCCGAAGGGCCGCTGGCCCGCGACGACTACCGAATCGACTACGAGGGCATCGCCTTCGACGAGGGCGTGCCGATCAACAACGTGCTGCCCAACGGACTACGACTCGGAGTCGACCCCGCCGTCGTTCCCCGGGACGGTCTGGCGGTGTGCCGAATCGGGATCACCACGGGTGAGGCGTGCGGCGCCATCGCCGGATTCGGCAACGGCTGGTTCCTCGTGGACGGCCTGCCCGCCGACCACGGCGACTCCGGTAGCGCCGTGTACACCGTGACCTCGCCCGGCAATGCCGCCATCGTCGGCATCGTGAGCGCGCGATTCACGGCCAATCAGACCCGCCGGGAGTCCACCGTGGCGCTGTCCTGGCCGACGGTGCAACAGCAGATCCGAGACGACATCGCGGCGGCCGCGCGTCGCCCCGAGGCCGCGAGCCCCGTGGCCATCAATCCGCAGGCGCCGCCGATGGTCCTGCCTCCGGCGCCCTCCGATGACCGCCCGTCTGGTCCCGCGAGAATGGTTGTCCCCTAGCCGTCATGCGCCCGTTCTTGTGGATAACGACCATCGTCGCTGTGCTGTGCGCGCTTCCCGCCGCGAACCCCGCACCTGCACATGCGGACCCGCCGCTGGTGTACCCCGGCATGCTCATCTATCAGGGCTCGCTGAGCTGCACGCTCGGTTATGTCGATCCGGCGCTTCGCGTGGGCATCACGGCTGGGCATTGCTTCAACGGTGACGGCATCGTTCGCAATGGAGACTTCGCGGCGGTGGGACACAAGATCCTGGCGCACGACAACCGCCCGCCCGAGGGCCCGGTGTACGAGGACGAGTACACCATCGACTACGAGGCCATCTCGATCGATGACGGATTGCCCGTCAACGACGTCATGGCCAATGGTCAACGGCTCGAACGCGATGACACGGTCACTCCCGACGTGGGAATGCCTGTCTGCCGCACCGGCTTCACCACGGGCGATGCGTGCGGATCGGTGACCCGACTTGGCAACGGCTGGTTCAGGTTTAACGGCCCGGTGATCGCCAAAGGCGATTCTGGAGGCCCGGTGTACACCCATGTCGGCGACCGCACCGTGCTCGTCGGCATCATTCGCGGTTTCATGACCAGCCAGTCCGGCGATGACGTGCAGTCGTGGGCGATGTCCTGGCCGTCGGTGGTCAAGCAACTCCGCGAGGACCGCAAGGGTCTACTGCCCGGCTGAGCCCGTAGGCTCACGCCCATGTCTGATTCTCTTCGCACAAGCGGCTCATCGGCGAGCGACTGGAAAGCCTTCACCGTTGAGACCACCGGGCACATCGCCCAGGTCACCCTCATCGGGCCTGGCAAGGGCAATGCGATGGGACCCGATTTCTGGCGGGAACTGCCGCTGATCTTCACCGAACTGGACGCGGACCCGGAGGTACGGGCGATTGTTCTCGCCGCCGACGGCACCAATTTCAGCTACGGATTGGACCTGCCCGCGATGGCAGGCACCTTCATGCCGTTGATGGCCGAGAAGGCATTGGCGAAACCGCGCACCGACTTCCTCGACGAGATACGCCGGCTGCAGGCCTCGGTGACCGCCGTCGCCGACTGCCGCAAGCCGGTGATCGCCGCGGTGCAGGGCTGGTGCATCGGCGGTGGCGTCGACCTCATCGCAGCCACCGACATCCGGTACGCGAGTGCCGACGCGAAGTTCAGTGTGCGCGAGGCCAAGGTCGCGATTGTGGCCGATATTGGCTCACTGCACCGTCTTCCACCGATCATCGGCGACGGTCACCTGCGTGAACTGGCGTTCACCGGCAAGGACATCGACGCCGCGCGGGCCGAGAAGATCGGACTCGTCAATGACGTGTTCGACACTGCGGAGGCAACGCTGGCCGCCGCCCACGCGACCGCCGCCGAAATCGCCGCCAATCCGCCCCTGGTGGTGCAGGGCGTCAAGGACGTGCTGGGCCGCGAGCGCGAGAGTGTCGTCGCCGACGGCCTCAAGTACGTCTCGACGTGGAATGCCGCGTTCCTGCCGTCGGAGGACCTGCAGGAAGCCATCGGCGCGGTCTTCGAGAAGCGTGATCCCGACTTCAAGGGACGCTAGATCTCCCGGTAGCGGCCCCAGTGCACGGCATCCTCCAGGGGGCGCCCGCTGCGCCAGCCGAAGCGCTCCAAGTCGGGGCGCTCGGCGAACTCATGCACCGGTCCGACACACAACCAGGCGATCGGCCTGATATGCGTTGGTGCGTCTATTAACTCGGCCAGGAACTGTTCCTCGTAGAAGGACACCCAGCCGACGCCGATCCCTTCGGTGACCGCGGCGAGCCAGAGGTTCTGGATGGCGAGCACGGCCGAGAACAGGCCCGCGTCGGCGATGGTGTGCCTGCCCAGAACGTGCGGGCCACCACGGCCGTGGTCGTAGGTGACCACCACGCCGGTGCCGCTTTCACAGATGCCTTCAATCTTGATGGGGTCAAAGGTGGTTCGCCGTTCCTCCGGAAGGCTGTCGGCGAATCTCTGGCGCTGCTCCGTCACGTGCGCTGCGAACTTCTCCAGCGTCTGCGATTCGCGCATCACCACGAAATCCCACGGCTGGCTGTTCCCGACGCTGGGCGCGCGATGCGCGGCCTGAAGCAGCTTCATCAACGTCGCGTCGTCGACAACCTGTCCGGTGAACTCGGCACGCACGTCCCGGCGGGTGGCAATGGCCTGATAGACGTCCATCACAGCGCATCCGGGTCGGCAGCGATCAGATCGCTGACCTTGCGGGTCAATTCGGTTGCGGTACGTGCCCATGGAAGGTCTGCGCCGGCCAGACCACATCCGGCGCTGATGCCGATCCGATCGCGCAGCACGGCACGTCCGAAGCCCAGTTTGTCCGCGAGCGCCGCGGTACGCGTTGCGAGCACGTCGGACGATATCGGCACCGGCGGTGGCGAGCCGGGAATCACGCCGAGCAGCGCGATCTTCCCGGTGTCCAGCACCGAGGCCAGTCCGTCGAGCGCCTGCGCATCCGTCAGGTATGCGGCATCCACCGCGATCCCGCGAATATTGGTCCCGCGCAACAGCTCCCAGGGAGGATCTGTGGCGCAGCAGTGCACCACTAGTTCACCGCCGACCGCGGCGGCGCACTGGTCCAACAGCGAAATCGCTGTCGGTACGTCGACCGGATGTACCGGCGAGAACATGCTGGTTCCGGACAGCCTGCCCTCCAGCGCGGCGGACAGGGACGGTTCATCGAGCTGCACCACCACGGGAACACCGAGCCGTCGGGACAGCGTGGCTTGGTGCAGCGCCAACCCCTCTGCCAGAGAAGCCGCCAGGTCCCGCACCGCACCGGGATCGGTGATCGCGCGGTGGCCGTTGGGAAGCTCCAATTGTGCTGCCAGCGTTACCGGCCCGGGGCCCTGCACCTTCACCGCGCGATCGCTACCCCGATGCCCGCCACGCTCCCACTCCTCCTCAAGCGCATCCATGTCCTCGTCAAGGAATCCGCGGGCCCGTCGCACCACCGCCCCGGGCCGGGCAGTGGTGCGGTAGCCGGTGGGCACCACATCGACGGCGATATCAACCAGCAAGGCCGCGGCCCGTCCGATCAGATCGGCACCGATTCCGCGCGCAGGCAGCTCCACGATATGGGGCAGCGGCAGTTCGGCCACCACGATCTCGGTCGCGGCACGCGCCTCTTGACCCGGCCACGAGCCGACGCCAGTTCCCTTCGCCCATACATTCACATGCAGAACGTTAGGTGATGAGCGACTCGATCGGACCCTTGGCGAAATAGACGACAAACAATCCGGCCACCACATACAGCAGCGGATGCACGGCACGGCCTCGAGCCCCGCGCTCCGCTGACACGACGGCGAGCACCACCCAGCTGATGAATCCGACGCCGATGCCGTTGGCGATCGAGTAGGTAAAGGGCATCGTCACCACGGTCAAAAAGCAGGGCAGCGCGTGGTCGAACCGGGTGAAGTCAATGCTGCGAAGCTGGCCGATCATCATGGCACCCACCACCACCAGCGCCGGCGCCGCGGCTTCCAGCGGTACAACCGAATACAGCGGGGTGAAGAACATGGCCGCCAGGAACAGCAGCCCGGTGACCACATTGGCCAGCCCGGTCCGTGCACCCTCGGCGATGCCCGACGCGGACTCCACGAACACGGTGTTGGAGGACGAGGACGAGACACCACCAACGACGGCACCGACGCCCTCTACGGACAGCGCCCGTCCGATACCGGGCAGGGTGCCGTGTTCATCGGTCAATCCGGCCTCCTTACCCAAACCGGTCATGGTTCCCATTGCGTCGAAGAAGTTCGAGAGCACCAGCGCGAACACCAGGACCGTGGCCGACAGCACGCCCACCCGAGTGAACGCACCGAACATGTCGACCTGACCGAGCAGACTCAGATCCGGGATGCCGCCCGCGGAGGCGGGCCAGTCGGGCACCGTGAGATTCCATCCCTTGGTGTCGACGGGCTGCGCGCCGCGTTCGGTCAACGCCTGCGCGATCATGGAAATCCCCGTCATCACGACGATTCCGATGAGCAGTCCGCCACGAACCTTGCGCACCACCAGGATTCCCATCAGCAGCACACCCGCGGCGAAGATCAGGGTCGGGACGGTGGCCACCGAGTTGTCGATTCCCAAACCAACCGGCACCGTGGTGTTGGCAGCGTCGGGGATCCGCCGCACGAAACCCGCGTCGACAAACCCGATGAACGCGATGAAGCAGCCGATTCCCGCAGCGATCGCCGCCTTCAGCTCGTCGGGAATGGCATGAAACACCGCGGTGCGAAAACCGGAGATGCCCAGCGCCACAATGACGAGGCCGTCAACGATGACCAATCCCATGGCCTCGGGCCAGCTCATCTGCGATGCGAACGACACCGCGAGCAGACTGTTGATGCCCAGCCCGGCCGCAAGCGCGAACGGGTAATTGGCGATAAATCCGAACAGGATCGACATCACTCCGGCAGCCAGCGCCGTGACCGCCGCTACCTGCCCCACTGGCAGCACATGGCCCAGCACGTCGGCGTTATGCGCGCGTCCGGGCTCGCCACCGATGATGAGCGGGTTGAGCACCACGATGTAGGCCATCGCGAAGAAGGTGACGACCCCGCCGCGGACCTCCCGCCCTAACGTCGACTGCCGCTCGGAGATCCGGAAGTACCGGTCCAGGAGGCCATTCATAGGCGTTGAAAGTACAGGCCCCGGTTCCCGGCCGCCCATCGGAACGCTCACGGGCGAGGGACTTTCCACCCCAGATAGATGACCTTTGTCACTAGAGGCGCGTGCGGCCACCCGGTCAAATGTAAGTGTCACTTTTAGACACAGATAACTAGTCCCGAGGACCGCATTCATGCCGCAGAAGGAATTCACCGACCTCGAGCTCCTCCACGAACTCGAACCCGTGGTCGAGGAGAACACTCATCGCCACCTCGGCGTGTTCAAAGAGTGGAGCCCACACGACTACATCCCGTGGTCCGAGGGCAAGAACTACAAGGCCCTGGGCGGTCAGGATTGGGATCCAGAGCAGTGCAAGCTCTCCGAACTGGCCAAGGTCGCGATGATCACGAATCTGCTCACCGAGGACAATCTGCCCGCCTATCACCGTGAGATCGCGATGAACTTCACCATGGACGGGCCCTGGGGCACCTGGGTAAACCGGTGGACCGCCGAGGAGAACCGCCACAGCATCGCGATCCGCGATTACCTCGTCGTCACCCGCGCGGTCGACCCGGTGGAGCTCGAGAAGCTGCGCATGGAGCAGATGACCCGCGGCTTCTCCCCCGGCCAGAACCGTCAGGGCGGGGATCACATGTTCGCCGACAGCCTGTTCGACTCGGTGGTGTACGTGTCCTTCCAGGAGCTGGCCACCCGTGTCTCACACCGCAATACCGGCGTCGCGTGTGCCGAACCCATCGCCCAGGAACTCCTCAAACACATCTCCAATGACGAGAACCTGCACATGATCTTCTACCGCAACATGGTCGAGGCCGGTCTCCAGATCGCTCCCAACCAGGCCGTGAAGTCCATCCACAAGGTTCTCGACAACTTCACCATGCCCGGATACACGATCCCGGGATTTCGCCGCAACGCCGTGACCATCGCCACCGGCGGCGTCTACGACCCGCAGTCGCACCTCGCCGAAGTTGTCCTGCCGGTGCTGCGCAAGTGGCGCATCTTCGAGCGCGATGACATCACCGGCGAAGGCGAGTGGTACCGCGAAGACCTCGACCGTCTCATCACCGACCTCAGGAAGACCGCCAGCGACTTCGAGGAAGTCAAGGCCAAGTACCTGGAACGCCAGGCCAAGCGTGCCGAGCGCAAGGCCGCCAGGGTGTAGCCCTTCCGTAACGCCGACGTGGGCAAACGGCGATATGCCGTTCAGTACCATTGATCGGGGCCGCCTGCCGGCCAGCCGGGAGGAGAGGGACACATGCGCGCGTTCAGGACGCTCTCGACGGTGATCGGCATCGCCACAGTGGTGGCGGCGACAGTGGCCGGCCCCTCGATCGCGTCGGCCGAACCTCTCGCGGGCGCCCAGCTGGTGGCGATCGGAGACTCGTTCATGGCGGCGGGCTCAAACGCCGCAGGTATCACCGGCCCCGTGGGCACCGCTTGTAACCAGGCGACCGACAATGTCGCACACCTGGTGGCCACGTCTTTCCCGCAGATGACATTCGCCGACTACTCCTGCGTGGGCGCACTTTCTACCGATGTCTACACGCCCTCCACGCGCGGCCCGCAGAACACGGGGCTGTCCCCCGCCACCAAGGTGGCGATCGTATCCATCGGTGGCAACGACGCCGGCTTTGAGCAGATCGCCACCGACTGCCTGTTCGCGTTGAGCTGCCCGCCGGAAAAGAAGGCGCAATTCAGCGCCAACGTGGCCTCGGTGGGCCCGAAACTCACGGGCGCGTACGCCGCCATACGTCAAGCCGCTCCGAACGCACGCGTCTTCACGGTGGGCTACCTACCGATCCTGCCCCCGGATGCCAAGGGGTGCTTGGTCGGGCTGATCAACACCCAAGAGACCATCACCTTCCTCAATGGTCTGCAGCGTCAGCTGAACGACACGATCATCACCGAATCGTCAAAGGCCGGGTTCACCCCCGTCATCCCGGCGACAAGCAGCGACCACAGCGTGTGCGCGTCCGATTTTCAGCGCTACGTGTCGATGACGGGTACCGGCGCCGGCGATGAGGGAATCCCGATGCATCCGACCGCACCGGGACGGCAGTACGTCGCCGAGCGCGTAGCCATCGCCATGCGCTCCGCGGGGGTCTAGGGGACCTAGTCGCGCGTGATGATGGCGCTGCCGAGCACCTCGTCGCCCTCGGCATCGGGCCGGTACAGCACCACCGTCTGCCCAGGTGCCACACCCCGCAGGGCGGTGCGCAGCCGGACCTGAATCCGCTCGGTCGCCGGGTCGACAACCGCGTCCACGACCGATCCATGCGCGCGGACCTGCACCTGGCACTCAACAGGCCCATCCGGAACCTGACCGGAGGTCCACACCACGGGCTCGCCCCCGAACTCCCAAATCTCAAGGTCCTCAACGGTTCCCACCCGAACGGTGGAGGTCTCGGCGTCGATCGAGGTGACGTAGCGGGGACGGCCGTCCGCTGCAGGACCGACCAGCCCGAGCCCCTTGCGCTGACCGATGGTGAACTCGTGCACCCCCGCATGGGTGGCCAGTACGCTGCCGTCGGAGTCCACGACGTTTCCGCGGCGCACGCCGATGCGTGCACCCAGGAACGCCTGGGTGTCTCCGGAAGGGATGAAGCAGATGTCGTGGCTGTCGGGCTTATTCGCGACGAGCAGACCGCGCTGCTCGGCCTCGGCCCGGATATCGGGCTTGGAACTGTCGCCGATCGGGAACAGCGCACGACTCAGCTGCTGCGGTGTCAGTACCCCCAGCACATAGGACTGGTCCTTGTCCTCGTCGACCGCGCGGCGCAACCTGCCGTCGCGCAGCCGCGCGTAGTGCCCGGTGGCGACCGCATCGAAGCCCAACGCGATGGCACGATCGGCCAGCGCCGCGAACTTGATCTTCTCGTTGCACTTCACGCAGGGATTAGGTGTGCGCCCCTCGGCGTACGCCTCGACGAAGTCGTCGATGACGTCTTCCTTGAATCGATCGGCAAAATCCCATACATAGAAGGGGATTCCGAGCATGTCGGCAACACGACGGGCGTCGGCGGCATCTTCTTTCGAACAGCACCCGCGGGAGCCCGTGCGCAGTGTGCCGGGTGCCGCGGACAGTGCCAGGTGCACACCGACCACATCGTGTCCGGCGTCCACCATGCGCGCGGCCGCGACCGAGGAGTCCACTCCCCCACTCATGGCGGCAAGCACTCTCATGACCGGCTCCCAGCACTGGCGAGGGCGGCAGCACGCGCACGCGGAACGGCGACCTGCAAGGCCTCGACCGCACGCGCCACATCCGAGGGAACGGAGGTGTGGCCGAAGGTGAAGCGCAGCGATCCGCGCGCCACCTCGGGGTCAATGCCCATTTCGATGAGCACATGCGAGGGACGCGCGACGCCTGCCGTGCATGCGGACCCGGTGGAGCATTCGATGCCGTTGGCGTCCAACAACATCAATAGGGAGTCGCCCTCGCATCCGGCGAAGGTGAAATGCGCGTTTCCGGGCAATCTGCCGCTGCCGACCGCACCGTTGAGCACGGAGCCCTCGATGCTGGTCAAGACCTGATCGATCAGCCCGTCCCGCAGTGTTTTCAGTGTGTCCGCACCCTCGCACCGCTCTGCGACGGCTTCGACGAGTGCGGTCGACATCGCCACGATGGCGGCGGTGTCTGGGGTGCCCGAACGAATATCGCGTTCGTGGCCGCCGCCATGAAGCAATGGGACACAAACTGTTTCACGTCGCAGTAGTAGTGCTCCGACACCCATGGGGCCGCCGAATTTGTGCGCGGCCACGCTCACCGCCGACAGACCACTGACGGCGAAATCGACATCGAGCTGGCCAACCGCCCCAATGGCATCGCTATGCATGGGGATGTCGAATTCAGCGGCGATGGAAGCCAATTCACAGATGGGGTTGATGGTGCCGACCTCATTGTTGGCCCACATCACCGTAATGAGCGCTACATCGTCGTGGTCGACGAGAGCCGCGCGCAGTGCCGCGGGAGTGACGGTGCCGGCGTCGTCCACCGGTAGCCACGTCACCTCGGCCCCCTCGTGGTCGGCGAGCCACTGCACCGCATCAAGCACGGCATGGTGCTCGACGGCGCTGGCGATGACGCGTGTCCGCCGCACGTCCGCGTCTCGGCGGGCCCAGTAGATACCCTTGATGGCGAGGTTGTCGCTCTCGGTGCCACCGGCGGTGAAGATCACCTCCGACGGTCGGGCGCCCAGGGCCGCGGCGATCGACTCCCGCGATTCCTCCACCCGTCGCCGCGCATCGCGCCCGGATCCGTGCAACGAAGCGGCGTTCCCGGTCCGTGCCATGACGGCTGCCATCGCCTCGATGGCAGCGGGGCGCATCGGGGTGGTGGCGGCGTGGTCCAGGTACACCGCAGATGAGCCATCCGGGCGAGCTGGGGTTCGAGCAGCAGACATAACGCATCCAGGATAGGTCCCACCCAGGTGGGCTCGTCCAATCGCGTCAGGCAGCGATCGGTTCCGGGTGCTCCGGGTGGCTGTGGATCTGTGGGGTTCGTTCACCGGCCCGAACGGCGGCCTCACAGCGGTTGGCCAGATCACGGCGGCTCTCTCCGGGCAATTGCAGCCCCGCCACCTGGATATGCGCCACGGTCATCCGCGTCGCGGTGATCCGGCGGATAGAGGCCATCAGGGTGTCCTCGCCGACGTAGGCCGGAACCGTCGACAGCTCGCCGCCCCGGTGGTGGTACGTCAGCCGCAGCGGCTGTACCGGCCGCTGCGCGTCGATCGCGGCCTGGAACATCGCGGGGCGGAATGACCCGTACGCATTACCGCACCAGGTGGTGCCCTCCGGGAACGCCACCACTGTCTGACCGGCCTGGAGCCGCGCCGCGACGGTGTCGACTACCCGCGGCAGGGTGCGCAGGTTCCCCCGCTCGATCGGGATGACCCGCATCATCCGGGCGATGATGCCCAGACCGGGCCAATCGATCAGGTCTGCCCGGGCGACGAACGACCCCGGAAGCACCGCCCCGATGGCGAAGACGTCGACCCAGGACACATGGCCCGCCACCACCAGGGAACCCCGGATATCGCGGATCGGGCCACCGGAGACGGAAATGCGTACGCCGAGGCACCGCAGCATCAGCCTGCAGTAGCCACGCTGCCAGCGCACCCGTCCGGGAATCGGTATCCCCAGCAGCGGTGCAAGGGTCAACAACGTGATCGCCATGGCGATCCGTGTCGTGGTCCGCAGGGTGCGCGTCAGCCGCCCTGGCTCGTCGATGTGTGTTGCCCGCATGCAGCTGTCGTCACAGGTTGCCTTCGGCAGCCAGGCGTGAGCGAATTCGGGTGCCATCGCTATTCCTGGCCGGCCGCCGCCGCGCCGATTTCCGACGCCGCCCCCACGGACCTCAGCCGTTTGAGGTAGCGCACATCGGCTTCGTCCTTGTTGAGCAGTGCCATGAAGTCGGCCACGCCGAAGTCGGGATCGTGCGCGGGTTCGCCGAGAACCTTCGCGCCCAGCCGCAGATATCCACGCATCAGTGCGGGCACCTGCACCTTGGCAGGCGGGGCGATGTCATCGAGCCCCATCCCGTCGACAACGACCGGGTTGTAGGGGCGCACCGTGTACTCGGGCGCCGCGGCATGCCGCTTCATGACGAAGTCGCGCACGGCACGCACCTGACTGCCGGGCGCCTGTTCCGGGTTGTCCTGCATGGGAACCGATACGCATCCGGTGACGTAGGTGTAGTCGCAGCGGTCCAGGTAGGCCAGAATTCCGGCCCACATCAGCAGCACTACCGCACCATTGCGGTGATCGCCCCGCACCACCGCGCGCCCCATCTCCACCAGCTGTGGACGCAGCGAGTCGAGTCCACTGATGTCGAATTCCGTTGCGCTGTACAGCCCGCCAGCGGCAATAGCACCGGGCGGAGGCAGCATCCGGTAGCAGCCCACCACATCACCCGAGGTGTCCTCGCGTACCAGCAAGTGATCGCAGTGCTCATCGAAGCGGTCGGCGTCGCGTCCCTCGAACGCGGCCGGGGTGCTCGCGAGCTGGAATCCCGGCTCGCTGCTGAACACGTCGTATCGAAGCCGTTGCACGGCATCGATATCGGCGGGATCGTTCGACAGCAGCAGGGTGTACCGAGGACCCAGTGGAGCTTCCCCGGCCTCCCCCGCAACGTCTGAGATGGATTGATCTGCGGCGATGAGAACTGAAGCTGTACTCATGACTGCGAGATTCGCGGAGTTATGCGGCGGAACGGCATCGGAAGCGTGTCGTGTCCATGCACGGTCCGTTAATTGCGGCGTTCAGTACACCAAATGCGTGCTTGCGTCAGTGAATCCCCCAGGCAAACGCGGAGCTAACGGATGCTACGCCGACACTCGCGCGTCGGCACGCTGCCGGAGTTCCTCCTCGTCGACCAGCACCAACATCGGCGCACCGGGTGTACACATCATGGTGACCACGAAGCGCAGCGCCGAGTCCGCGCGGTTGTTGGCGTCCGAGTAGTGGATGACGTCACCACCGGGCTCCCAGAACGCTTCACCGGCCTTGACCACGCGTGGCGCCTGGCCTTCGAGTTCGAAGAGCATCTCTCCCTCGACCACATACCCGAACGCCGGGCCGCCCGGATGGCGATGCGGTGGCGTGCCGGGACTACCGGCAGGCCACTCGATCTCCACCGTCATCACATGGGCGTCGGACGGGATCACCGGAGGCGTCACGGTCTGCAGCACCGTGAGCGCACTCATCAGATCGTCGTTCGCCATCATCGGCGGGCCATCCAATCGGCGAATCGCGTTTCCGCCAGCACGCCGTCATCACCGGTAACCAGGCTGAAGTCGTCCACGGGTGTCCCGAAGTAGGTAGCGGTGGAGTCGACCACCACCGGCTTGTCGTCACCGCGCGCGTCGAGCACGGCCTGTGCCATCTGGGCGAACGAAAACTTCTCTGGCCCACCGATGTTGATGACGCCGTTGCGCGGCTTGGCCTCCGCGGCGTGAGCCACCTGCGCGGACACGTCGTCCACGGAGATCAGCTGAATCCTGGCATCGGGTACGCGGACCTCGTCTCCGACAACGAGGGTGTTGGTGATGGCCTCGGCGAATTCCTGGAATTGGGTGGCTCGTACGATCGTGTACGGCAATCCGGATTCGGTAATGATGTTCTCCTGCGCCACTTTCGCCCTCATGTATCCGCTGTCCGGCAGACCATCGGCGCCCACGATGGAGAGCGCGACGTAGTGACCGACGCCGGTCTGGTTCGCCGCGTCAACGAGATTGCGCGCCGCGGCGGTGAAGAAATCCATCACCGGGCCGTCCTCGAACGACGGAGAATTGACAACGTCGATAACCACATTCGATCCGGTGAGTGCGTTCACCAACCCGTCCCCGGTCAACACATTCGCGCCAGAGGACAACGATGCCGCCACCACATCATGGCCGTCGGCGGTGAGCAAAGAGACCACCCGGGAACCGATTTGGCCGGTGGCACCAACAACTGTGATTTTCATTGTGCGATTACCTTTCTCGTCTCGCATGCAACGTTCGCAGCTCGGCGCCGGATTCGAACCCTGGAAAGTACGTAGTCGTTGGGCGGAATCGGCAGCTCGGTAAACTTCCAGCATATTCATCAGATTCGGCGGAGCACGTGGTCAACAGTTACCCAGGATCGCGTTTGCGCGGTCGAGCGCCCGAGTGCGCGGCACTCGGGCGCCTCATCGCGGCCGCACGGTCGGGCCCCAGTCAGGTGCTCGTCCTACGGGGTGAAGCCGGAATCGGCAAGACCGCGCTCCTTGGGTATGCCATCGAACAAGCGCAGGGATTCCGCGTCATTCGCACCGCGGGCGTTGAATCCGAGATGGAACTTGCGTTCGCCGGTTTACAACATTTCTGCGGGCCGCTGTCGAGCCACCTTGACGCGCTGCCCAACCCACAACGCGAGGCGCTCGATATCGCATTCGGGATGAGCAGCGGACCGGCGCCCGACCGATTTCTGATCGGGCTGGCCGTGCTGAGCCTGCTGGCCGCGGCGGCCGAGCATCAGCCCATGCTGTGTGTGGTCGATGACGCCCAATGGCTCGACCGAGTCTCGTTGCAGACACTCGCCTTCGTCACCCGGCGATTGGCAAGTGAGCCGGTGGCGATGCTCTTCGGGGTGCGCGGAGGTGCCGAGGATGAGCTCACCGGGCTGCCTCAGCTCACCGTGGGCGGCCTGCGGGCGGCCGACGCCGGTGCGCTCCTGAGCTCCGCGATTCCGGGGCTGCTCGACGATCGGGTGCGCGATCGCATCGTGGCCGAGACGCAGGGCAATCCGCTGGCCCTGTTGGAACTTCCCCGGGACCTGACCGCCGAGGAACTCGCGGGGGGTTTCGGGTGGCCCGACGGCGGGCGCCTGGCCGGACATATCGAGCAAGCGTTCCTGCGACGGGTCCAGCAGCTGCCTGCCGAGACACAGACGTTGCTCCTCACCGCCGCGACCGATCCGCTGGGCGATGCGGCGCTCCTGGCAGGCGCATCCGAACGGCTCGGAATCTCGATGGATGCGCTGGCACCCGCCGAGGGCGCCGATCTGATCGAGTTGGGCACCCGGGTCCGCTTTCGCCATCCATTGGTGCGGTCCGCGATCTACAGAAGCGCACAACCGTTGGCACGCAGAAGAATTCATGGTGCGCTGGCGGAGGCCACAGATCCGCTCACCGATCCGGATCGCCGAGCGTGGCATCGTGCGCACGCCGCGGCGGGCACCGATGAGACAACCGCCGCCGAACTTGAGCAGTCGGCCGACCGCGCCCAGGCCAGGGGCGGCATCCTGGCGGCTGCCGCCTTCTTGCAACGGGCCACCGAGCTCACCTCAGATCCGGCATTGCGCGGGTTGCGGGCGCTGGCGGCGGCTCAGTCAAAACACGATGCGGCAGCCTACGACGCCGCCCGCGAGCTGCTTGCCATCGCGGACATGGCTCCGCTGGATCCGCTGGCGCGGGCACGAGCGGCGCGGCTGCGCGCGAAGATCACCTTCGCGGAAAGCCGAGTGGGCGCGGACGGCTCCACGGCGGTGTCCGACGCCGCGATCGGCCTACTGGATGCCGCCAAGGACTTGGAGAATCTGGACGACGACCTGGCCCGGGAGACCTACTTGGACGCGGTGGGGGCGGCCATGTACGGCGGCCGGCTCTGTCCGCGCGGTGGCGCGGTGGAGGTGGCTGAACCCGCGCGGCTGGCGCCGGCCGGGTCGCGGCCCCCACGGCCGTCCGATCTTCTGCTCGATGGCCTGGCGATGCGGATTACCCATGGCGCGGCGGCAAGCGCCCAGACACTGCGGGATGCCCTTTCTCTGATCAGCCGTGAGGCCGACCGTCCGGGCAATACGAGCTGGATGTGGCAGGCGTTCCCCATTGCCCTCGAATCTGCCACACATGAGGTGTGGGACGACCAGATGTGGCATCACCTGGCAACCCGTGCGGTGCAAATCGCCCGTGATGTCGGTGCGTTGTCGGTTCTCCCGTCGGCACTGATCTACCGCGCGGGAGTGCACGTGCATGCCGGCGAGCTCGACGCGGCCGCAGAGCTTGTTCAGGAGGCCGACGCCATCTCCGCGGCGACAGGCCACGCACCGATCAGGTATCACTCGTTGATCTTGGCGGCCTGGCGGGGTACGGAACCCGAGGCGATGCCACTGATCGATGCCGCCATGCGCGATGGCGCGGCCAGGGGCGAGGGCAGGCTGCTCGGTGCGATGGGTTACGCGGCAGGCGTACTCAACAACGGCCTCGGCCGCTACGAGCTCGCGTTTCACGCGGCGCGAAGGGCTTGTGAGCATGAGGATCTCGGGTTGTACAGCTGGTGCCTCATCGAGCTGATCGAGGCGGCCGCGCGCTGCGGCGAGCAGGACACCGCCACGAAGGCGCTCGATCAATTGGAAGAGCGGGCGCTGGCCGGCGAGAGCGATTGGGCCGTGGGCATGGTGGCACGTTCCCGGGCACTGCTCGCCGCCGACGATGACGCGGAGGCCCGCTACCGCGAGGCCATCGAACGGCTATCCAGCACAAGGATTTCCGTCCACCTGGCCCGGGCACATCTCATTTACGGAGAATGGCTACGCCGCTGCCAGCGGCGAGCCGATGCCCGCGCGGCACTCACGGTGGCGCACGAGAGTTTCGTGAGTATGGGCGCCGCGGCTTTTGCCGGGAGGGCGCAGCGCGAGCTTCTCGCGACGGGCGCGAAAGTGCGGAAACGTTCCGCCGGTTCCTCTTCCGCTTCAGCCCAAACACTGACGGCTCAGGAGGCACAGATCGCCCGGATGGCCGGTCAGGGTCTGACCAATCAGGAGATCGCCGCCCAGCTGTTCATCAGCTCGCACACCGTGGAATGGCATCTGCGGAAGGTCTTCGCCAAGCGCGGCATCACCTCACGCAGGCAGCTGCGCAACGGACTCTAAGCCGGAACTCGCGACCGCAGTTCGTTCGCGATCTTCTGCAGGGTGTCCTCGGTCTCGGGCGGCCCGGTGAGCATGGCCACCGCCAATGTGTCGCGGGATCCGCCGGAGGTCGAGGCAAAGGCGCATGTCATCGCGATCCGGACCACACGCATGCCGTTTCCGAGGGCTCCTGTCATCCGGGCGTAGGACGTGACATCGTCGATCGGCTTCCAGGCTTGAGCATCGACCGGTAGTTTCGCGCGCACCTTGTCCTGGGTCGACTTACCGCATCCGTCGGCGCACCGACTGGAACCGATCCAGCCGGCCGCGCCACCAACGTTGGCCTCGTCCATGCATGTGATGCGCTTGTCCAGCGGTTTGTTCTCGGTATGCAGACACCCCCACCCCTTGGGCAGGTTGAAGTCGAACGCTATGTACGAGGGCATCGAGATGGGTTGGAGTTTCTCACCTGGCCCGTACGTCGCGCCGCCGAGTGGCCCCGTGGACCCGTTGGGGGGCGGAATCACCCCGGATGTCGGCGCGGGAGGCACCGGCGTCCGCGTCATCGGAGACTCTCCCGGAGGCATAACCGCAAAACCCACGATGTTGCGCTGAGACCCGACGGAGACGACGCCAATCACCAACCCCAGCACCACCGTGCCCAGAAACGCCGAAAGGACTACCCAGGGCGCTCGACTCGGTGGTCGAGGCTCTGGATAGTCCAGTGGCGTACCGTCAGCCGCCCCGTGAGGTTGGATGTCGCCAGCGGGGCGGCTCCAGGGCTCCATGGGGTTAATTAGCCCTTGCGAGCCTTCACGGCCTCGGTGAGCTGCGGTGCGACGTTGAACAGGTCGCCCACCACACCGAAGTCGGCGATCTCGAAGATCGGGGCTTCCTCATCCTTGTTGACCGCGACAATGGTCTTCGAGGTCTGCATCCCGGCGCGGTGCTGGATGGCACCCGAGATGCCCAGCGCGACGTACAGCTGCGGCGACACGGTCTTACCGGTCTGGCCCACCTGGAACTGGCCCGGGTAGTAGCCGGAGTCGACCGCGGCGCGCGAGGCACCGACAGCGGCACCCAGCGAATCGGCGAGCTCCTCGACCACGCTGAACTTGTCGGCGCTACCGACACCACGGCCGCCGGACACGACAATGTTGGCCTCGGTGAGCTCCGGACGATCTCCACCAACCACAGGCTGGCGCGAGGTGACCTTGGTGGCGTTCTCGGCGGGTGCGGGCACCTCGACGGCGACCTGCTCGCCCGCGCCAGCGGCCGGTGCAGCCTCGACGGCGCCCGGACGCACGGTGATGACCGGGGCGTCGCCGTTGGCCTGGGCCTCGACGGAGAACGCGCCACCGAAGATCGAGTGCAGGGCCTTGCCGCCCTCGCGCACCTCGATGACATCGGTCAGCAGACCCGAGCCCAGGCGTGCGGCCAGCCGGCCGGCCACTTCCTTACCCTCAGTGGTCGCGGCGATCAGAATGCCGGCGGGGCTGGCGGTCTCGGCCAGGCTCGCCAACAGGTCAACCTTGGGGGTCACCAGGTAGTTGTCGACGACGTCGGACTCGGCGACATAGATCTTGGCGGCGCCGGCCTCCTTGAGACCATCGATCAGCGGCGCGGCGGTGCCGGCCGGACCGGCCACCACGGCCGAGGGCTCACCCAGGACGCGAGCAGCGGTGATGAGCTCGGCGCTTACCTTCTTCAGTGCACCCTCTGAATGCTCAACGAGCACAAGTACTTCAGCCATATTGCGTATGCCTTCTCTTAATCAGGTTCTATCGGAATGATCTGCTCTAGATAATTTTTTGCGCAACCAGGAACTCGGCGACCTTGGTGCCACCCTCGCCCTCGTCGGTGATCTTCTCGCCCGCGGTCTTGGCCGCCTTGGGGGTCGAGGACAGCACGGTCGAACCGGCGTTCGCGACACCCACCTCGTCGGCCTCAACGCCGATCTCGGCGAGGGTCAGTACGGCAACTTCCTTCTTCTTGGCGGCCATGATGCCCTTGAAGGAGGGGAAGCGCGGCTCGTTGATCTTCTCGGTGACGCTGACGATGGCCGGCAGAGTCGCCTCGACCTCGAAGACGCCCTCATCGGTCTCGCGCTCGCCCTTGACGACGCCGCCCTCGACGGTCAGCTTGCGCAGGTGCGTCAGCTGCGGAAGACCCAGGTACTCGGCGATAATCGCGGGGATGGCGCCCGAACGGCCGTCGGTGGCCTCGTTACCGGCGATGACCAACTCGACACCCTCAACCTGACCCAGCGCGCGGGCCAGGGCCCAGCCGGTCTGGATGGCATCGGACCCGTGCAGGCCCGGGTCGAGCAGGTGAACTGCCTTGTCGGCACCCATCGACAGAGCCTTACGGATGGCCTCGGTGGCCTTTTCCGGACCTGCCGAGACGACGGTCACGACCGAGTCGCCACCCTCGCGCTCCTTGATGAGCAGCGCTTCCTCGACGGCACGCTCGTTGATCTCGTCGAGTACCGCGTCGGCGGCTTCCCGGTCGAGCGTGAAGTCACCGTCGGTGAGCTTGCGCTCTGACCAGGTGTCTGGGACCTGCTTGATCAGGACCGCGATGTTCGTCATAAGTCTCCGATCGTCCTTCCTCTTCGCTGTCTGCTAGCTATCTGCGTGGTAGTTCCGTGCGCACCCGTACTACGCCGGTCGCACTGTCACGTTTCGTGACTAATCCGGCGAACAAAGTTACTCACGGGTAATATACGGAGTTCGCCCGTACACCATAGCCGGTTCACCCCTGGTTTCCGGCCTGTGATCTGGGCCACCAGTATTAAGACACGGCGTTCACCCGATAGCCTGCCAAACGATGAACTCGCACCTGACCGACCCGCACCCGGCTGACCCTCTTCGCGCAAGCGGCTCATCAGCCGATGACCCGGACGCCCTGGCGCTGACCGGGGAGCGGACCGTGCCCGGGATCGCCGAGGAGAACTACTGGTTCCGCCGCCACGAAGTGGTGTACGAGCGGCTCAGCAGCCTCTGCGCGGGCCGCAGAGTTCTGGAGGCAGGCAGCGGTGAGGGCTACGGCGCCAACATGCTGGCCGCCGTGGCCGAGCACGTCATCGGTCTGGACTACGACGAGTCCGCGATCGCGCATGTGAAGGCCCGCTATCCCCGCGTGGACATGCGCGCCGGAAACCTGGCAGACCTGCCGCTGGCCGGCGGCGCGGTGGATGTGGTGGTGAACTTCCAGGTCATCGAGCACCTGTGGGATCAGGGTCAGTTCATCCGTGAGTGCGCGCGCGTGCTCAGCCCCGGTGGCTCGCTGCTGATCAGCACCCCAAATCGCATCACCTTCTCCCCCGGGCGCGATACCCCGCTGAATCCGTTCCATACCCGCGAGCTGAATGCCGCTGAGCTCACCGAACTCCTTGTAGAGAACGGCTTTTCGGTGCAGTCGATGAATGGCGTGTTTCACGGACCACGACTTCGCGAGCTCGATGCCAAGTACGGCGGTTCGATCATCGATGCGCAGATCGAGCGCGCGGTCGCCGGCGCGCCGTGGCCGCAGGATCTGCTCGCGGACATCACAGGTTTGACCACCGAGGATTTCGAGATTGTCGACGCGGAGGAACGCGACATCGATCAGAGTCTGGATTTGGTTTCCATAGCGGTGATAGACCGGTGATCCCGTGATGGAGTCGAAGAAGCCTATTCCGGGCCTGTTCACCATGGTGCTGCACACGCACCTGCCGTGGCTTGCCAATCACGGCCGCTGGCCGGTCGGCGAGGAGTGGCTATACCAATCCTGGTCAGCCTCGTATTTGCCGTTGTTCAAGGTGTTACGGACGCTGGCGGCAGAGGGCCGGGAGAGCCTGATCACCCTCGGCATCACCCCGGTCGTAGCCGCGCAGCTCGACGACCCACACTGCCTGACCGGGCTGCACAGCTGGCTGGCCAACTGGCAGTTGCGCGCCTTCGAGGCGGCGACCATCACGAGCACCGACGCAGAGCCCGGCACCGCTTCGAGCCCGGAGATGTTGCGGGCCTTTGGCGTTCGCGAATACCGCAGCGCCACAGACGCCCTCGACGAATTCGACCGGCACTGGCGCCACGGCGGTAGCGGCCCGCTGCGCGGCCTCATCGATGCGAAAGCCATTGAACTGCTGGGCGGCCCGCTCGCACATCCGTTCCAGCCGCTGCTACACCCCCGGCTGCGCGAATTCGCGCTGCGCGAGGGGCTGGCCGATGCCGCACAGCGTTTCGGTCATGCACCTTCCGGCATCTGGGCGCCCGAATGCGCCTATGCCCCGGGCATGGAGGAGGGCTACGCGGCGGCCGGGGTCAACCACTTCATGGTGGATGGCCCGTCCCTTCAGGGTGACACCTCACTGGGCCGTCCCGTGGGCGACTCAGATGTGGTTGCGTTCGGACGCGATCTGACGGTGAGTTACCGCGTGTGGTCACCCAAGTCCGGATACCCCGGCCATGCCGCGTACCGCGACTTCCACACCTATGACCATGACACCGGCCTCAAGCCCGCCCGGGTCACCGGGCGCAACGTGGCTCCGGAAGCCAAGGCGCCGTACGACCCTGAGCGTGCCGACGCCGCGATCGACGTCCACGTCCGCGACTTCGTGGATACCGTGCGCCAGCGCCTCATCGCCGAGTCCGACCGCATCGGGCGGCCCGCGCATGTCATCGCCGCGTTCGACACCGAACTGTTCGGCCATTGGTGGTACGAGGGGCCGATATGGCTCGAGCGTGTGCTGCGCGCCCTGCCCGAAGCCGGTATCCATGTGGGCACCCTGGAGCAGGCCCGCGAACAGGGCTACGTGGGCAAGCCGTTCGACCTACCTGCCAGCTCATGGGGTTCCGGTAAGGACTGGCATGTGTGGAACGGCGAGAAGGTCGCCGACCTCGTGCAGCTGAACAACGAGGTGGTCGACACCGCCCTCACGGCGGTGGACAAGGCTCTGGGTGAACAACCCGCGCCGCACACCCGGAATCGGGTGGCCGATCAGATCTTGCGCGAGGCACTGCTGACGGTATCCAGCGACTGGCCGTTCATGGTCAGTAAGGATTCGGCCGCCGATTACGCGCGTTACCGCGCTCATCTGCACGCACACGCCACCCGTGAGATCGCCGACGCGCTGGCGGGCGGTCGGCACGATGCGGCAGTCCGATTGGCGGACGGCTGGAATCGCGCGGACGGGCTGTTCGGCGCGCTTGATGCTCGGAGGCTGCCACGATGAAAACGATCTTCGCCCGAGAGGCTCATCAATGAGAATCCTGATGGTCTCGTGGGAGTACCCACCCGTGGTTATCGGCGGGCTGGGCAGGCACGTGCATCACCTGTCGACCGAACTGGCCGCGGCCGGACACGAGGTGGTGGTGCTCACCCGTCGCCCATCAGGCACAGACCCGGCGAGCCACCCGACGTCCGACGAGATCTCCGAAGGTGTCCGGGTGGTCGCAGCCGCCGAGGATCCACACGATTTCGACTTCGGCACCGACATGATGGCCTGGACGCTGGCCATGGGGCATGCGATGGTGCGCGCCGGACTGGCCTTGGGCTTCAAGGGGTCCGGCGATTGGCGCCCCGACGTGGTCCACGCGCACGACTGGCTGGTGGCCCATCCGGCGATAGCCCTCGCCGAGCACTTCGACGTACCGTTGGTATCGACGCTGCATGCCACCGAGGCCGGCCGGCATGGCGGCTGGGTATCCGGACGGATCAGCCGGCAAGTGCATTCGGTGGAATGGTGGCTGGCCCGCGAATCGGACTCGCTGATCACGTGCTCGGCCTCGATGCTCGACGAGGTAACTCAGCTGTTCGGGCCGGAACTACCGCAGGTTCATGTCATCCGCAACGGAATCGACGTCACCCGTTGGGTTTTCGCTTCCCGTCTACCCTCTGACGGATCCGCGCCGGTGCTGCTTTTCGTCGGACGGCTCGAGTACGAAAAGGGCATCCACGATGCCATCGCGGCGCTGCCCAAGATCCGCCGCTCGCACCCGGGAACGGTGTTGGCGGTCGCGGGCGATGGCACGCAGCAGGATTGGCTCCTCGAACAGGCACGCAAGCACAAGGTCGTCAAGTCCGTTCAGTTCCTGGGCAACCTTGACCACGAGGGTCTGTTGCAATGGCTGCATCGCGCGGACGCCATTTTGTTGCCCAGCCATTACGAGCCGTTCGGCATCGTGGCGCTGGAGGCGGCGGCCGCGGGTACTCCCCTGGTGACCTCGACCGTCGGCGGGCTGGGCGAAGCCGTCATCGACGGAGAGACCGGATTGTCCTTCGCCCCCCGTGATGTGGCAGGCATCGCGGACGCGGTCAAACGCACCCTGGATGACCCGGCCGCTGCCGCAGAGCGGGCCGTGGCGGCACGGGCCCGGCTCACCGCGGACTTCGACTGGGCCACCGTCGCCGACGAGACGGCTCAGGTGTATTTGGCTGCCAAACGCCGCGAACGGGAACCTTTGGGCCGCAGCGTTATCGTCGAGCGTCCGCTGCCGGACCGCTAACCTCCATTCTGCGAGCAGACAACTGGTGCACGCAAAACCCTGAGATACCTGTGCAATACACGTCTGTTCGGCGAAAGAAGGGACTGACACCATGACCGATGCGGCGGCCCTCGCGGCGAAGCTGGTCGAGTCCGATCCCCAGTTCCGGGCGGCCATCCCCGACCCTGAGGTGATGGACTCCTTGCTGGTACCAGGACTGCGGCTGTCGCAGGTACTGCACGCCCTACTGACCGGCTATGCCGACCGGCCGGTCATGGGTTTCCGGTCCCGCGAATCGGTCGTCGACCCCGCCACCGGCCGCACGGTCGATCGGCTGCTCCCCGCCTTCGAGACGATCACCTATGGAGAACTCCGCGAGAACATCTCGGCCATCCTCGCCGAGTGGCAGCACGGCCCCAACGCCATCGGTGCCGACGACTTCGTTGCCACCATCGGCTTCTCCAGCCCCGACTACGTCACCCTCGACCTTGCCACGCTCATGAACGGGTCGGTATCGATTCCACTGCAACACAACGCATCAGTGGCCCAGCTGCGCATGATGTTGGAGGAGACCAGTCCGCGGCTGGTGGCGGCGAGCGCTGACAGCCTCGATCTCGCGGTGCAGGCAGCACTGGGGCTTACGGATCTGCGGCGGGTGGTGGTGTTCGACTACCGGCCCGAGACCGACGATCACCGCGAGAAGCTGGCCGCGGCACGGGACCGCCTACGGGAAGCCGGTATGGAGGTCGTCGTAGAGCCGCTCGCGGAAGTCATCGCGAAGGGACGGCGGCTGCCCGAGCCCGTGTTGTACACGGCCGGCGATGATCAGCGCACGGCGCTGATCATGTACACCTCCGGCAGTACCGGCGCACCCAAGGGCGCGACGTTCACCGAGTGGACGGTGACCCGTTTCTGGTCCTCGGGTGCGGCACCCAACCGGGACACCCCGATCATCAACGTCAACTTCCTGCCGCTCAACCACCTCGCGGGCCGAGTGGGGCTTCTGACCGCCTTCATTCCCGGCGGCACGTGCTACTTCGTTCCGGAGAGCGATCTATCCACACTCTTCGAGGACTGGCAGCTGGCACGCCCCACTCATATGGGCGTGGTGCCGCGAGTGGTCGACATGCTCTTTCAGCATTACCAGACCCGTGTCGACGCACTCATGGCCGAAGGAGCCGATGCAGCGTCTGCCGATCGCACGGCCAAAACCGAACTGCGCGAAGAGGTTCTCGGAGGGCGCGTGGTCGCGGGCATGCTCGCCACGGCGCCGCTGTCCCCCGAGATGAAGACCTTCCTGGAATCCTCCCTCAACTTCCACCTACTCGATCTGTACGGCCTGACCGAGGTAGGCGGGGTGTTCCGGGATGGCAAGATCTCCCGCCCCCCGGTACTCGACTACAAACTCGTCGACGTCCCCGAGTTGGGGTACTACACCACCGATAAGCCCCATCCCCGTGGCGAATTGCTGGTCAAGAGCGCCACCGCGACACCCGGGTACTACAAGCGCCCCGATGTCACCGCCGAGGTGTTCGACGCCGACGGCTATTACCGAACTGGCGACGTCATGGCCGAGATCGCGCCCGACGAGCTGGTGTACGTGGACAGGCGCAACAACGTCATCAAGCTCGCCCAAGGCGAGTTCGTCGCGGTGGCGAACCTGGAGACGGTGTATGTCGGCGCACCGCTGGTTCGCCAGATCTTCGTCTACGGCAACAGCGAACGCGCGTACCTATTGGCGGTCATCGTGCCCACCGAAGAGACACTGCAGCGTTACACCAATTCGCCCATCGACATGAAGAACTCGATCCGGGAGTCGCTACAGCGGACCGCTCGCGCCAACCATCTGCACTCGTACGAACTTCCGGCCGACTTCATCATCGAAACCACCCCGTTCACGATCGAGAGCGGCATGCTCGCGGCCGTGGGTAAACCGATACGCCCCAAGATGATCGAGCACTACGGCGGTCGGCTTGAACAGCTATATGCCGACCTCGCCGAGGCCCGCGTCCAAGAGCTACGGCAGCTGCGCGATACCGCACAGCAGCGACCGATCATCGAGACCGTCACCGAGGCCGCCCAGGCACTGCTCGGCATGTCCTCGGACGCGGTGCGTCCCGACCACCATTTCATCGATCTCGGCGGAGACTCGCTGTCGGCGTTGACCTTTTCCAACCTGCTGCGCGATTTGTTCGACGTCGACGTGCCGGTCGGTGTGATCACCGGTCCCGCAGCTGATCTGCGCAAGCTCGCCGCCTATATCGAGACCGCCCGCGAGAGCAATGTGGCCACCGCGGCCAGTGTGCACGGACCGGACGCGGCCGTCATCAACGCGGATGAGCTCACTCTCGACAAATTCATCGACGCCGAGACGCTCGGCAATGCCTCCACACTTCCCGCCCCCTCCAGCGCCGTGCACACGGTTCTCCTCACCGGGGCCAACGGGTATCTCGGCAGATTCCTGTGCCTGGAGTGGCTGCAGCGGTTGGCACAGTCCGATGGACAACTGATCTGTCTGGTTCGTGGCGATGACAACGACGACGCCCTCGCCCGTCTTGAGGCTGCATACGGCGACACCGATCAGACACTGCTCGACGAATTCCGCGCGCTGGCTCGGCGACATCTGCGGGTAGTCGCCGCCGATATCGCCCAGCCCCGCCTCGGGGTAGATGACGTGACCTGGGAGCAATTGGCTCGCGACGTCGACAAGATCGTCCATCCCGCCGCACTGGTGAACCACGTGCTCCCCTACAGCCAGCTGTTCGGCCCCAATGTCTTTGGCACGGCAGAGGTTATCCGCTTGGCGCTGACGACGCGAATGAAGCCGGTGACCTACCTGTCAACGATGGCAGTCGCCATGGCGGTGCCCAATTTCGACGAGGACGGCGATATCCGCACGGTGAGCCCGACTCGCCATATCGGCGCGGGTTACGCCAACGGTTATGCCAATAGCAAGTGGGCCGGCGAGGTGCTCCTGCGGGAGGCGCACGATCTATGCGGCCTGCCGGCCAGCGTCTTCCGCTCCGACATGATCCTCACCCACCGTCTGTACAGCGGTCAGCTCAACGTCACCGATGCCTTTACCCGCATGCTGCTGAGCCTCGTCCTCACCGGAATCGCACCGCGCAGCTTCTACCAAGGCGGCTCCGACGGAGACCGTCCGCGAGCGCATTACGAAGGGCTGCCGGTGGATTTCGTCACCGAGGCGATCACCACCCTGGGGCTGGCCAACTCCGAGGGATTCCGCTCGTACGACGTCATGAACCCGCACGACGACGGCATATCCGTAGACACCTTCGTCGACTGGCTTATCGAAGACGGTCACACCATCGACATCATCGACGACTATGACGAATGGCTGTCCCGCTTCGAGACGGCGCTACGGGGCCTGCCGGACGAACTGCGGCGCAGCTCGGTGCTTCCCCTCCTGGACGCCTATCGCGCGCCGGGCCACCCGCGGCGCGGCGCCGATACCCCTACCGACATGTTCCGGAAGGCAGTGCAGGACTACAAGATCGGCACCGACGGCGACACCGCCGACATTCCACATATCGACCGCGCGCTCATCTCCAAGTACATATCGGATCTACGCGCGCACGGGTTGCTGTAAACGCGTCCGCGCGAAGATCAGCTGAACGCCGAGCGCTTCAGATTCCGACGATTCCGGTAAAGTTCCCGTCAACCTTGGCCAACGTCCGCTCGCCACTACCGTCGAGGTTGACTGCACGAATCTCGCCTGCCATATCGCTGACGTAGGCGATCCCGGCTTCCTTGTCCACCGCCAGACCGATCGCTTCCCCGAAGCCGGAGGCGAGGACCGTGACGTCGCCGCCTGACTGTCTCTGGGCGGGGATCTGGGCGCGGTTCAACGTATTTCCCAACGGGGGAGCTCCACGGTCGGTCCAGTAGATCACTCCGCCGTCAAGGTCCAGTTCGATGTCAATCGGCTCGGGCAGCCCGGCCCACAGCACCTCGATATCACGATTCTCCGGGGTCTGTCCGTCGGGAATCTCCAAGGAAGTCCGGAAAATTCGGCCATCTCCGCCCTTGGAAGGGCCCTTCTGCGTCCAGTACAGAAACCCGTTGCGCTCGTCAACCGTCAGTCCGACGCACTGATTGCGAACAGTATGTCGGTCCTGTTCGGCCGCCGCGACAACCACCTCGTCGCGCAGGCCGCTGCCGTCCAGCTGCACACTGCGGATGGCGGCTCCTTCACGATCGGACCAATACAGGCGCCCGAGTGACCATGCGGCCGAAAGCTGTTTTCCGGTAACGAAACTTCCCGGCGGAAGGAGGTAGGAACGCCCACCGCCGTCGATTGCGGCCCGTTCGATGGAGCCGTTTTTGCCGTAGAAGTCGAGGTTCTCCTCGGTCGGGGACTCACCGGAGTCGGTGAGTGTGGGCACGCCCATGTTCGTCCAGTAAATGTTCTCCCGAGCGGGATCGACCACTATGCCATCGGGCAGTTCGTTAAGTCCGGTAACCAGTTCCGTGAATCCTTCGCCCGACACGGGGAACTTCAGAACGGCTCTCTTGATCTGGTTCAGCGCCAACAGGTATCGAAACATCTTGTTCCCCTTAGCAAGTTGTGCCCATTCCCATTGTTCACCACACAAGATGCATCCGGCGATGGTCGCCGAAGACTGCATCCAGTTAGCTTCCGGAGCACAATTCCCACAGAGCTAGCCAGATCATCCGGCGCTCCGGCGCATCGTGATGAAGAGCCACCAACCACATCAGATATAACAGCTGTTCAAGATCAGAGCGTAGGCCTTGGACCAAGAATCCAGAAGCTGCGCCAGACGAGCCGCCCATTCCGCGGTGGCCGGCTTCGTGAGGTCCTGACTGCGGCGTTCGGTGTACAGCGTGCTCATCGCGATCACCGTGTTTTTGAACATTTCAAACTTGTTCTTCTCGCGAGCATTCTCAAGGTTCGCACTAGCGCTCACCGCCAAGCTGACGATGCTATTGAACAACCGAAGGTCGCTCTCGACAACCAGTTCCCCTGATTCCTTCGTTGGAAAAGGATCCGAGACGGGAGCGATCCTGATCGCCAATGCGTCGATTCTCCCGGACGCGGACCGAATGATCTGGCAATCCTGCAGCGAGGCTGGGTCATCGGGTCGAGTGTCAGCTGCTGCCGGTGGCGCACCAGAATCATCAACTGGCGCCGGTGATACAGGCGCAGGTAGCTGCCCCGGAGCATCTTCGGCACGCGGCGTTGCCGAGCCTCCCGGAGGAGACAGTCCGGGACTAGGGTCCGGTAGCGGATCGATCGGTGGATCAGCCAACCAGCCAGACACGTCGCGGAGGGATGGAGACGACGCTTTGGCCACGTTGCCTCCAATCCCTACCTGAACACCACCTAAGGCAAGCGAAACCACACACACCGCCATGCAACGGACGGTGTGGGCCAATATCTGACTCAATCGGCCTACGTGCTGCATATTAGTTGCCCGGGAGCTTTAGCGGCGGTGCCTGAATGTGATTCGCGGGGAAGTCGGGGACAGGAAGACCTGTCATGTATCCCGGAAGGATTGCATTCGTCCCCGGACGATATCCGCTTGACCCCGTGCTGATTTCGCTAGCCAGCGGACCCAAACCACCGGGCACGTACCCCGGCACGATGCCGGGCTGCGGCGAGCTAACACCCGGAGCCTGTCCCCCCGCATATGGGCTCATCTCGCCATAAATCGCCGCCCCAGGCGCGCCGGAATTGTACGGATTGAGATAAGGATTGGGCGCTGGCCCCGGTGCAGGCGCTGGTATCGGGTCCGCGTGAGCGAGCGCCGAACCAACCCCTAATCCAACCAAGCTCACCGACATAACCACGAACGCCGACCTCACTACTAGCTTGTGCATAGTGCTCCTAATCGCTTTACAGGAATTGAACTTCTGGCGACCAAAGTCTTGCCCACACTAGATCTGAATGGGCTCGCCGTAAGTTGCCAACGAGGAGTGCGTGAAATCGGTCGTGATGCTCAGCAGCGTGAAAGACCGAACGGTAACCGGGCCTCCGCATGCGTCGATCTTGATATGCATGTTCCGCACCCGCAACCGCGCCTCACTGCCTCTGAGAGCCATGCTGTCCATCGGAATGGCGACAATTCCGCCGGGCCGCAATGTGAACTGCAACCCTCCATTGACGCCTGCGCCCGCGCCCACTGCGCCGAAGCCCGCACCAAACGGCCCTGGCCCACCGAAGACCCCGCCGACTCCACCGCCCACGCCAGCACCTACACTCCCACCCAAAGTGATGCCCTGACTTAGATCGATCTGGCATCCCATCTGGTAACCGATGGTGAGCGATGCTGAGGTCACGGGGTTGCGTCCCTGACCGTTAATCTTTCCAACACCCGTGAACTGCACGAATGCTTCCCTCGAAAATGCCGTCGCAGCCAGATTCGGAACTGGGTTAACTTCCTCATCGAGTGTGCTTACTTCTATGCCCCAACCATCTTCGGTCCGATCAAGCAAATTCGAATCAGGCAGACCCTGCGCATTCGCTGTCACAGCGCTCGTGGCGAGCATCGCCAACACAGCGAAGAGACCCGAGACCGCCCGAATAGACCTGTGAGCCGACCTCCGTCGCCGAGTTGAATTCTTTAGCGGATTCATCGTCACCTTTCCGAAATTCTCGACTGGAAAACTCTTCACAAAACCGAAATAGACGGCAACTCAAAATGAGAATATGGCCGTTGCCCCCCTTGAAGCATCTACAACATGTTTGAAGCGCGCAGTACCACCGTCTTGCACCTCGCGGTTCATCCATCAGGCAACTGGCGAGGACGGTATATAGCGAAGACATCGGCCGCAAACTACTAGCGTGTGACAAGGATCATAGGAACTCGATTCATGATTACTCCGAGACAGCCAATAAGTCGAATTTGTGCAGGTCATCGATCTTTTAGCTGATCGCCACACAGCAACGTCCGCGAAAAAATGGCCATTGCTTTTTGAGTAATGACTGTTACTTAGCAAACAATATTTCATACGAGTCAGCTCGATACCGCCAAGCAGTCGCCGGATCACGCCCGACACTCCAATATTGGGGTACGTGATCAATCGATTCGCGCCCTCATCGATACCTGCGGCCAGAGCCCGCGAAATTGTTCATCCCTTACTTAGATATAATCGGGAACGTGGATGTAAGAGGCCTCGAGATACACGACTTGCGCTGCTTCGTCGCAGTGGCGGCGAGGCTAAACTTCACTCGTGCTGCGGCCGACCTTCATATGTCCGTTCCTCCGCTTAGCCGGCGGATCCGCGCCATGGAAGGGACACTCAAAACAACGCTATTTATTCGCGATACGCGCCGGGTGGTTCTCACTCCCTCAGGCGTCAACCTGCTCCCGCTCGCCAAGAAGATACTCCACCAATTCGATGCCTTGCCGGATGTTGTGTCACATGATCTCGCCTGTAGCCGTCCAACAATTAGGTACGGCGTACCGCCCTGGCTCCACCCAGAACTGTCCTCCAGGCTCGAGCGCCTGGAGGAGATCTACGCCGAGCGGCTGACGCTGATCAGGCGGCGGCGAAGGAGCCAGGAAGCCATCGGTGCGATAGTGAGGAAAGACTTGGTGTTCGGCTTCGCGCGGTCAGCACCAACTAACACCACATTGAGCAGCGTCGTTGTTCGGCAAGAGAGCGTAGGGGCAGTGCTGTCGAGGGCGGACTACGGTGCGCGTACATCAATCTCCCTCGCAGAACTCATCAAGCTCGACTACGTCACCGATCGCCGTGACAGCGACACCGAATACCGACGACAGGTAGATGGACTACTAGGGGCCACAAGCCTTCTCAAGCGATTACGACACAACCCCACCGACCATTCTTCAGCCGCTGAAGCCATCAGCACAGGCGGAGCATTCGCGATAGCACCCATCTCAGAAGGCGCCAGAGAGACCTCTGACCTCTACCACTCTGCAGAGACCGTGTGCCTGCCTATAGACGATCTCGACTTCGTCCTGCCAACCTGTCTGGTGTGGAGCACGGAGCTGGCTCAGAACGACAGAAGTTCGCGGGACGTCATCAACACGGCTGTACGTTTATGTCAGGGGGGCACCCCCCGTCTTGGTTCGGCGTAGCCCGGCTCGCTCAGACCTGACGAACTGAGAATCAGTGCACGTGGTCGGCGATCTGCCCCTGCTCACCGAACAACACGGCATTCCACTTCGCGATGAGTTCGGTGTTGTCCACGTCATCGGGGTGAAAGTCTTTGCGGCTGTACGACGCTAGTCGCCGAAATACCTCGCGCGAGAAGAAGGGCGAACGGAACAATCGGATGGCACTGCGAAGGAAGATCCTGGGGTCGTAGAAGTCCGGGTCTCGAAGTAACGAGATGAACGACGCGCACGCAGCGAGCGTGAAGAACCCAAATGTGGTGAACCACATGACAAATACCCGCATGCGGTGGGTGCCGCCGACGGCCTGGTAGACATCGAAGGCCACCGTACGATGCTCAGATTCCTCCAGGGCGTGCCACAGCAGCATGGATCGAACCTCACCCTGTCCCAACATCTGTTGGGCGCGTTCGTCGGTCAGGAGCGTCTCAGCCAGAATCGCGGTGTAATGCTCCAGCGCCGCAGTCATCGCAAGGCAGTACTTCGCCGAGGAGTAGCGCGTGCGCGTTTCCAGTCCCCTGCGAGTCGCCCGATCGATGAACGCGGTCGGGTAACCCATCTCCTGCAGGCGCTCGTTGAGCTCACGATGCTCACGACTGTGCGTCGCCTCCTGGCCGATGAACCCGGCCACCTGCTTCTTGAGCTCCGGATCGGTGATCTGGTCGGCGACCGCGCGCACCGAGCGGATCATGAACGCCTCACCCTCGGGGAAAGCCCCCGAGAGCACCGAGACCACGTGACTCATCCCCAGGTCGTCCTGCACATAGTGGCGCCGCATGGAACCGGCCGGATAACGGAACTTGATCCGCCTGGTCTTGATTTCCCGTTCCATGATCACCTCACCCCGCCGCCGGTCTCCCCACCAGTATCACCAGCGTACCGACGCACAGGGGGCCGGTCCCTAATGCAGGTGTCCGGCCAGCTGCCCGTTCTCCCCGAAAAGCTCGGTATGCCATTTCTCGATGAGTTCGGTGTTGTCGGAATCGTTGGGGTGAAATCCCGGACGGTTGTACTCACCGATGCGGCGGCGCACCTCGCGGCTCAGGAACGGCAAGTGCCGCAATGCCGCAAGGCTTTTCACCAGCCGGACGGGGTTGTATGCGGCCTTGTCACGCAGCAGCGAGATCACCGTCTCAAAGAATGTGGTGTAGATGAAAGCGATGGTGGTACGCCGCATCACCCAGATACGCAGCCGCTCACTACCGCCGACCGCGCGGTAGACGTCGAAGGTGACGCAGCGGTGCTCGGCTTCTTCGAAGGCATGCCAGAGCAGCATGGAACGCACCTCACCCTCGCCGAGCATGTCGAGGGCGCGTTGGTCGGTCAGCAGCGTCTCCGCGAGTACCGCGGTGTAATGCTCCAACGCGGCCGTGACGGCCAACGTATAGATCGGCGGGTAGTTCCGGGTCTGGAAGTTGAATATCCGGCGAGCCAGCCGCTCGACGAACGCCGTGGGATATCCCATCTCCTGCAGGCGCTCGTTGAGCTCACGATGCTCGCGCCCGTGAGTCATCTCCTGGCCGATGAACCCGGCCACTTGCTTCTTGAGTTCGGGATCGGTGATCTGGTCCGAGTAGCGCCGGACCGACCGGATGAAGAACTCCTCACCCTCTGGAAATACCGCCGACAGCATCGCCATCATGTGACTCGATACCAGGTCACCCTGCACAAAATGACGGTCCAGCGAACCCGGATGGTAGCGAAACTTAATACGGCGGGTCTTGATAGGCCTGTCCATACTCAGCTTCCCACTACCCCGCACTGACTGATTTCTGTCGGCATCGCCAACGCGCTCAGGGTACCGCAGTTCACCGAGATTCCGATGACCTAGGCCTTGACATATACCTATATCGGTATATGTTTCCTCCATGGCTCGCACCCCCACGACCGCTGACGCGTTCAACGCGATCGCCGAAGCTGGCCGGCGTGACCTTCTGGGCGCCATCGGCACCGGCGAGGTCACCGTGAACGAACTGGTGACGCGGACCCGGATGGGCCAGCCGCAGGTGTCCAAGCATCTGGGCGTGCTCCGCGCCGTGGATCTGGTGCGGGTGCGCTCACATGGGCGGCAACGTTTCTATCGCGTCAACGGTGCGGCCCTGCGGCCCGTCCATGACTGGGTGGCCGCGTTCGAACGCACCTGGAACCAGCGCCTCGACCGACTCGACGATCTACTCACCGAACTCAAGAAAGAGGAAATGGAATGACGATTAGCAATCGCTACGGCAGCGCCACCGTCGAACTTCCCTCGGACACCACAATTCTCATTACCCGATCGTTCGACGCACCGGCCGCGTTGATCTTTCGCACACTCACCGAACCCGAGCTTGTCAAGCGCTGGTGGGGATTCGAGACCGCACGATGGCAGATCTGCGACATCGATCTGCGGGTCGGTGGCACGTGGCGGTACGTGGTCAGCCAACCGTGTGAGTCCGAGCCGGACATGGAGGTCGCCTTCCATGGCGAGTACCGCGAGATCGACGCGCCGCATCGACTGGTCAGCACTGAGGTATTCGAAGGTGTGCCCGACGGCGAGGCGCTCGTCTCGACCACCCTGGATGAGGCCGATGGCGTCACGACCATGCGGGTCCTGGTGCAGCACAGCTCCAAGGAACATCGCGACGGACACATCAACTCCGGCATGGAAGGCGGCATGCAGGTCAGTTACAACCGCATCGAAGACCTGCTGCGCGACCTGCGCTGAAATAGGGCGCCCCGCGGCTGTGTTGCAGCGACGGTGAGCAACCACTTCACCTCCGAGTACATCGCCACCAATCCGCAGTGGGTCGATGAGCAGATAGAGATCTACGAAGCCAGCGGCGGAGCCGAAGGCACCACATTCGACGGGATCCCCGTCGTGGTGCTGTACACCATCGGCGCGAAATCGGGACAGATCCGCAAGGCCCCGCTCATGCGCGTCGAGCACGAGGGCGTGTACCTGGCGGTCGGCTCTATCGGCGGTGCGCCGAAGAATCCCGCCTGGGTCGCGAACCTGCGGGCCAACGCCGTGATCGACCTGCGCGACGGAGAAAACGTGCAGTCAGTGCGCGCTGACGAGATCACCGACGAGGCCGAGCGTGCCGCATGGTGGGAACGTGCCGTGGCGGCCTTCCCTCCCTACGCGGAGTACACGAAGCGCACCACGCGGGTCTTTCCGCTGTTCACCCTCACTCCGGTGAGCTAGCGGCCGCCTTCTTGCGTTCGATATCGGCCAGCGCCTCGGCTAGTTGCGCACGCTGCGCGGCCGAGGCGTCCCAGGCCACCTTGCGGTTCTTGACGACCCTGGCCGGCGCCCCGACGGCGATCGAATAATCCGGGATCACACCCTTGACTACGGCGTGGGCGCCGAGCACGCAGCCACGGCCGACAATCGTGTCCCGAAGGACGGTCACCTTGGTGGCGATCCAGGTGTCGGGCCCGATGCGCACCGGGGATTTAGCGATGCCCTGGTCCTTGATCGGGTAGGTGATGTCTTCCATGCGGTGGTCGAAATCGCACACGTAGCACCAGTCGGCCATCAGGGCGGAGTCACCGAACTCGATGTCGATGTACGCGTTGACGACGTTGTCCTTACCGAACACCACTTTGTCGCCCAGACGTAGGGACCCCTCATGGGCACGCAACGAGTTTCCGTCACCGATGTGCACCCATCGGCCGATCTCCATCCGGGCCAGCTCGGGTGTGCAGTGGATTTCGACGTTCTTGCCGAGGAACAGCATGCCGCGCGTGACGATGTGGGGGTTGGAGAGCTTGAACTTGAGCAGGCGCCAGTACCGCACCAGGTACCACGGCGTGTACGCCTTGTTCGCGATCACCCATCGCAAGGAGGCCTTGGTCAGGAATTTGGCCTGTGCCGGGTCGCGTAGGCGCTGTCCGCGCCACCGCTTGTGCAGGGGAGCGCCCCACATCGTCGTCATGGCCGCACAGCCTACGGGACGCGGCAGGACGCGCACGCTACCCTGCGATGGGCCGGACCGCCCCCTATGGAAGGAGTGCCTCACCGTGCTTTCCCGGGCACGAGTACTCGCGAGCATTGCTTTCGCGACGCTCCTCACCGTCACCGGATGTTCCGGCGATGATTCCTGGATCAACATCAAGGCGGCGCCCGGCTGGTCCGCCACCTATGCCGACGCGCATAACAGCAGCTACACGCCCACCGAAGGCGCTCGTGAGCTGACCCTGGAGTGGAGCCGGAACACCAAGGGCCAGATACGCAGTGCCGCAGCGATCGGTATCGACAACTTCATCGCCGTGAGCGCCGACACCCCATCTGGTTGCACGCTCATGGAGTGGGAGAACAACAAGGCCGCCCGCCAGCGCTGGTGCACCCGGATGGTTACCGGAAGCCCATGGTCCGGACCGCTCTCCGACGGCTACAACAACATTTACATGGGTCAGCCCGGCGCCGTGGTGTCGTTCCCGCCCACCCAGTGGATTCGGTGGCGCAAGCCCGTCATCGGCGCACCGACCACACCTAAGATCGTCGAGCCGGGACGGCTTCTCGTCGTCACGCACCTCGGTCAGATACTGATTTTCGACGCCCAGCGTGGCGAGGTTGTCGGTACCCCAATGGATCTGCTCGAAGGGGTCGACCCCGCCGATCCACGGCGCGGCCTGGGTGATTGCGAGGCGGCAAGGCCCCAATGCCCGGTATCCGCGTCCCCCGCCTACGACCCGGAGACCGGCACGATTGTCACCACGCTGTGGCAGCCGGGCAAGCCGGTACCGGTGTTGCTGGGAATCACCTACGACGCCGACGGCAAGATCACTCTGAAACACAAGTGGGCCAACAAGATCATCGATGAAGGCGTCATCGGATCCCCCGTGATGTCCCAGGATGGCGAGACGGTCTACATCAACGACCGCAAGGGTTCGCTGCACGCGATGCACACGTTCGACGGCAGCCAGAAATGGTCGGTGCCCTTGGGATTCAACGCGACGACGCCGCCCTCGGTAGCACCGGACGGGACCATCATCGCCGGAACCGGCGACAAGGCCACCCTGGTGGGCATCAAGGACGCCGGCGGCAATGGTGAAATCGCCTGGCGTCGCGATGATCTCACTCCACTCTCGACATCAAGCCAGGCCGCCGGAAACGTGGGCTACGCCGTTGTCAAGGACGGGGACAAAGGCCTGGCCCTGGTGGTGTTCAACACACCGGACGGAGCGACCATCAACCGCTATGCGTTGCCCGATGCCACCGGCTTTCCGGTCGGCATCTCGATCGGACCGGATCAGCGGGTGATCGTCACACTCAGCGAGGGCTTGGTGTACGGGTTCCGCCCGGGGACCTAGCCTCACAAACGAATACTGTTGCACTACTGCCTATCCGGGTTATTACGACCGATAGCGCCGCGCCGCCCCGCAACTTCAGCCTGGTGCGCAGCACTGCCGGGTCGAGATCGACTCCGCGCACGGTGATCTCCACGGACCCGCAATCGCGGGCGGCGAGCGCCTGGCGCAGCCGCTTCTCGCTGTACGACAGCGAATCGAGCACCCGATAGCCCTGTACACCGGCGGGTACGGAATCCCCCGATAGATAGGCGATACGGGGATCCAACTGCCACAGCCCATGTCGCACGGCGTATTGCCGCACCAGACCTGCGCGCACGACCGCGCCGTCGGGGTCGATGATCCACTCCCCCGCGTCGGCGACCACGCAGTCATCGGGGTCGCCATCGGTCAGCTGATATCCGTCGCCGCACGTGGTGAGTACCGTGGCGCGCCTGCGCGCCCGAGCCAACCCCGCCGACCACAGACATGCCTCGCGGACGCCCCCGTCGAGCGAAACAACCTCGACCTCGCCGGCAAACCCGGTCTGTTCCCGCAGATCGGTGAAGTCCAGTCCCGGAGCGCATTTGACGACCAGATCGCGATCGGCGTACGTCCGCAGCACCACGTCCAGGGGTGGTGAATAGGCCGACGGATCGAATCGTCGGCGCCCTCCCGATCGGCGCCCCGGATCGGCAATCACCACCTCGGCGCGGCTAGACGGTGCCAGCGCATCCGCCCGACACACCAGAACCTGTTTGCCAATGTTGTGGCGCGCCATTGCCGTTCGTACCGGATCGAGATCGCTGCCGATGACCGTGGCGGCAACGCCGTCAAGGGCGGCGAGCTCGGTCCCCACCGAGCAGGTGACATCGTGGACCACCCGCCCGGCCAGTCGCCCGGCCCGGTGTCGCGCCACCGCCGCGGGCGTCGCCTGCTGCAGCGCGTCGTCCGTGAAGAGCCAGTCCTTCACATCGCCCAGCTTGGCTACCGCCTTACGGCGCAACTGCACGGTCTGCGCCAGGACCGCGGCGCGGTCGCCGAATTCGGCGCGCAGGGCCGCCGTATCGGCCACCAGGGTGCCCGCGGTGAACGTGTACGCGGACGCAGACGCCAGGTCCGCACTGCCCGCCTCCGACGACAGATATGCGACGTCGGGAAGCTCGAACACCGGCGGGTTTTCGCGTGATTACGAGGGCTTGAGCCCGGTGATCATCACGTTGTAGTACCAGCCCTTCGGCACCACGTGACGCCACACGTTCTCGTCCACCCAGCTGAGCGCCTTCCAACCGCCGAACGCGAACTTCGCCCAGCCCCAGCCCAACTTGCCGGGCGGCACCGTCGACTCGAAGGTGCGCACCGGCCACCCCAGCATGGCCGCGGTGAATTCCTCACTCGCGGTCCGGACCGCGACGGCGCCGGCATTGCCGGCCATCTTCTCCAGATCTGCCGGATCAAAGGTGTGCAGGTCAACGACCCATTCCAGGGCCGCGGCGCGAGAATTCTCGTCGAGCTCCTCCTGCGGACGCCGCCAGCTCTCCAGTCCGGGCAGCTTCATCGCCTGGACCGTGGCCTTCCACGTCAGATTCGCGAGCGCGCGAGCGTACAGATTCCCGACTGTGGTGGGCTCGCCGGCGAAGATGAACCGTCCACCCGGCTTGAGCACCCGCAGCACCTCGCGCAGCGACAGCTCGACATCGGGAATGTGGTGCAGCACGGCATGGCCGACCACCAAATCGAAGGTGTTGTCGTCGTACGGAATCCGCTCGGCATCGGCAACCCGGCCGTCGACGTCCAGGCCCAGCTCCTTGCCGGTACGGGTGGCGACCTTGACCATGCCCGGCGACAGATCGGTGACCGAACCACGGCGCGCGACGCCCGACTGCATCAGATTCAGCAGGAAGAAGCCGGTGCCACAGCCCAGCTCCAGGGCGCGGTCATAGGGCAGCTCGCGCTGGTCCTCGACAGGCACGATGGCATCGAACCGGCCGCGCGCGTAGTCGATGCAGCGCTGGTCGTACGAGATGGACCACTTCTCGTCGTAGGTCTCCGCTTCCCAGTCGTGATACAGGATCTGGGCGAGTTTGTTGTCCTCAAAAGCGGCAGCGACCTGCTCCGCAGTGGCCTTGGTCGTCGGCTCGGAAATCTCCGTCATGGCCGTCAGCCTAACGCCTGGTTAGGCTCCCCTGAACCGGGCCGTCCCCGGGCCGATCTCCAGCTGAGCGGCCACCCCGTCCGCACGATCCTGTGTCGCGAACACCTGGCAAAACAGCTCGCGTTCCCTGTCCAGTCCCCCGGCCAGCGGACTGTCGAAACCGTGATCGATTGCCTGCTTGGCGGCGGCGAGAGCCAGGGGCGGCCCGTCGACGAAGCGCCGGGCCCAGACAGCGGCCTCGGTGTACACGTCGTCAGGCGCCACCATCTGATCCAGGAGCCCCATCCGCAGGGCCTCCTTGGCGTCGACCAAGCGGCCGCTGAACACCATTTCCTTGGCCCGGCTCAAGCCCACCACGCGCGCCAACCGCACTGTCCCGCCACCGCCCGGGATCATGCCCGCCAAAATCTCCGGCGAACCCACCTTGACGTTGTCCCCCGCGATCCGCCAATCGGCTGCCAGCGCCAGCTCCAGGCCGCTGCCCAATGCGTATCCCGTGATCGCGGCGATCGTGGGTTTGGTCAGCTCTGCCACCGCGGTCAACGCGGCCTGCCGGTCGCCGGCGCTGCGCGACATCTCGTCAGCGGTCAACTCCGATAGCTCGGCTAAATCATCACCAGTGCAAAAGATTTCATGTCCGCCGTAGACGATGACAACGCGGATGTCAGTGCGCGCGTTTGCCTCGGCGGCAGCCTGGGCGAGTTCGCGATACATCTGACGGGTCAGGGCGTTGGTGGGCGGACGCGACAGCGCGATGGTGCCAATGCCGGGATACTCGGGCGCAGTACGTACCGAGACGAATTCGGGTTCGGTCATGCCAGCTCCGGCCCGGTTGACTCGGGGATCTCCACGGCCCCCTGCCGGGCGGCCTCGTAGCGGTCCACATCGTCGAACTGGACGAACCATCGGCCGTCCTGCTCCGTCAAGATCGGCATGATCGGAGCGATGTGTCGCGCCGACGCCAGCACCTCCGAGACCGTCGCACCGGACGAGGACACGGCGTCAAGCTGCGACCAGGTGGGCGGAAGCAGAAAGCTGCGTCGCTCGGTAAAAGCCGATATCGCGGCGTCGGGGGTCTGCCAACCCGAGGCGACGGCCTCGGTGTTGTCTCCGTCGGCGTCCTGCCCCGACGGCAATGCCGCGACGAAGAAGAAGGTGTCGTAGCGACGCGGCTCTGCCTCGGGGGTGATCCAGTTGGCCCACGGCCGCAGCAGGTCAGCCCGCAGAAAAAGCCCCTCATGCTGCAGGAACTCGCCGAAGGACAGCGTCTTGTCGGAGAGGTCGCGGCGGGCCTGGCGGTAAGCGGCCGCGTCCCGCACGATCTCGGCCTCCGAGGTGCCCGCGAACAGCACCCCACACTCCTCGAAGGTCTCGCGGGCGGCGGCACACACCAATGCCGACGCCAGCTCCGGCGACACACCGAACCGCTGCGCCCACCAGTCGACATCCGGGCCCACCCACGGCAGGTCGGCACGCAAGTCGCGGGAGTCCACTCCACCGCCCGGGAACACGGTCATCCCACCGGCAAAGGCCATGGCGTTATCGCGGCGCATCAGAAACGCCTCGACGCCGATTCCGCCGTCGCGAATGAGCACGACGGTGGCCGCGGGTTTCGGCTGCGCTGGATTGTTCGGGGCTGGATCGTTGGGGGTTGGTGTCATCGAGGAGGGCTCCTTAAACTTTGCGCGCTAATGCGCCCGGTGGGCTGCCCGGGCCCGGGCACGTCGCGCGAAGTAGCGCCCGTCGATCATCTCAACCACGATCGACTGACCGAACGCGCGGGACAGGTTCTCGCTGGTCATCACATCCGCCAGCAGGCCCTGAGCGACAACCTCGCCCTCGGACAGCAACAACGCATGGCTGAAACCAGGCGGGATCTCCTCCACATGGTGGGTCACCAAAACCATCGCGGGTGCATCCGGGTCGGCGGCAAGCTCACCCAGCCGCGCCACGAGTTCCTCACGCCCGCCCAGATCCAGCCCGGCGGCAGGCTCGTCGAGGAGCAGCAGCTCGGGATCGGTCATCAATGCACGCGCGATGAGCACTCGTTTGCGCTCACCCTCGGACAGCGTCCCGTAGGTGCGTTCGGCCAGATGCTCGGCGCCGAGGGTCTCGAGCATGTCCACCGCACGAGCGGTGTCGATCTCCTCGTACTCCTCGCGCCACCGCCCCAGCACCGCGTATCCGGCCGAGACCACCAGGTCACGGACCACTTCGTTATCCGGTATCCGCTGCGCGAGCGCGGCCGAGCTCAGACCGATCCGCGCCTTGAGCTCCGTGACATCGACGCGCCCCAATCGCTCACCCAGGATGGCCGCGTGACCTGATGTGGGGTGCTCCATGGCAGCCGCGATCCGCAGCAACGATGTCTTGCCGGCTCCGTTGGGACCGACAACCACCCACCGCTCGTCCAGCTCGACCGACCAGGTGACCGGGCCTACCAACACCTTGCGATTGCGCCGCAAGAGGACATCGCGGAAATCGAGCAGAAGGTCCGGATCAATTTCGGCCACGGGGCCATCGTGCCGCATCGAGCCCGGCGAGCGGCGAGCGGGAGCCATCTCCCGAGCCGTCCCGACCATGCGCCCGGGCTTCCATCGCGTATCCTCATCCATACGTCAGCAAGCTCGGAAGGAATTCTAGGCAACGATATGACAAACGATCTTGATCCGGATCCCTACCTGGACACGGTGCACAGTATCGGGCTTGCTAACCATCGACTCATCGCCCAGCTCGATGCCGAAGCGAGTCGAATCCAGCAACGTGCAGCTCACGGCGAGGATCGGTCCTGGGTATGGGATGACCTCAAGGCGTGGCGTCGCCGGGTCGACGCCTTCCAGTCTCAGCTGCGCCGCGACACGACGGCCCTGGGCCGCTTGATCGATGCCAACCGGCGAATCCAAGGATCAGATAGTGCGGAAGATAATCGCACATCAAAACTTGATTCCTCGGCCGATAGCAACCGCAGCGCCCTCTACCCCTTCAAAGATCCGCGATCGCAAGAGGAATTCGTCGCCAGACTTAACCGGGTGTTCGCGGTGCTGCACACGCCCGGCCGCGGCCCGTATTCCAACAGCGAATTCTTAGTGTTCATGCGGACCGGGGGTACCGTAGTCTCAGCGCCTTATCTGTCACAGTTGCGGAACGGGCAGCGGGGACGTCCATCCCTCCAGGCGCTGGAGAGCATCGCGCACGCTTTCCGCATCGACGTCCGTTACTTCACCGATAGTGGCTACGCGGACGAGCTGGATGAGGATTTGACCACTCTCGAGCTCGCCCAGAACGAAGCGGTGGCCGAGCTGACGTCCGCACTGATCGACCTCCCGGACGCCCTTCGCGAGCAGTTACTCATCGACGCCGAGTCATTCGACCGGCGCAATCAGGCCGCCACATCCTGAGGTGACTTCGCCGGCACGACAGCCGCGGAGTTGTCGCGTTGCGTGCTCAACACCGCACCCCAGCCACTGACGGCCAGTAGTCGCCGGGGCGTAAGCCGCAGCACCACCTGAATGAGTGGCCCGATCCCCAGCGCGTAAAGCAGGGTCCCCACGCCCACATTCCCGCCGAGCAGCCAACCCGTCGCCACCACGATGACCTCGATGGTGGTCCGGATCAGCCGCACCGATCGGCCGGTGCGATGAACCAGTCCAGTTGTCAGTCCATCACGCGGCCCCGGCCCCAACCCGGCACCGACGTACAGCACCGTGGCAATCGCATTCAGCAGCACACCGCCGACCAGAAACCCCACCCGCACGGCCATCGCCGAGGGGGCGGGCAGCCAGGCCAGCGTGGAATCGACAGCGACGGCGATGACGACAATGTTGGCGATCGTCCCCACACCCGGCTTGTTACGCAACGGAATCCACGCGAGTAGTACGACGACGCCGGTCACCGCCGAGGCCAGCCCGATGCTCATCCCGGTACGCATGGAGAGCCCCTGATGGAATACGTCCCACGGGTCCAGCCCGAGCCCCGCGCGCACCATGAGCGCCATCGAGAACCCGTACAGGTACAGGCCCACCAGCAGGGCCGTACCGCGCGCACTCCAACCAATCCATTTCCCGGTCACCATCCGAGTTTCTCGGCCAACTGGCTTGTCTTTCAATAGCCAGTTGAGTCACACTGGCTTTTATGTCTGATCGCGTGGTTATCGCCGACACCCTGGCCCGCCACCTCGGCCAATGGCGCACCGCGGGCTCTGCGGGCCCCGCGTACGGAGCACTGGCGGACGCGATCCGGCTACTCGTCATCGACGGGCGGCTGCCGCTCGGCGCCCGCATCCCCAGCGAACGAGCGTTGGCGAGCGCGCTGCACGTCAGCCGTACCACTGTCACCGCCGCATACGCCGAACTGCGCGAGAACGGATACCTGCGTGGCCGCCAGGGGGCGCGCAGCACCACCGCTCTGCCCGGCCCCGACCGATCGCATTCGGCCACAACGGGATTAGCCAGCGCGATGATCGACCTGCAAAATGCCGCTACCTCCGCACCGGCTGCCGCGGTTCTTGAGGCGTACCAGCTGGCCCTGACAAAACTGCCGACCCACCTTCGGGGAATCGGTCATGAATTGGTAGGCATTCCGGAGCTGCGCCCCCGTATCGCCGAACACTTCTCACGACGCGGCCTGCCCACCGCAGAGGACCAGATTATGGTGACGTGCGGTGCCCAGCAGGCCATCGCACTACTCCTCGGCGCCTTCGTGGAGCCCGGCGACAGAGTCCTGGTGGAGCAGCCGAGCTACCACGGTGCGCTGGATGCGATCACCCAACGTGGCGCACGCCCTGTCCCGGTACCGATGCACACCCACGAACGCGAGTCGGGCTGGGATATGACCGGCATGGAGACCACTATCCGTCAAACGGCCCCAAACCTGGCCTACCTGGTGCTGGACAACCACAACCCCACCGGCCTCACCATGCCGCTTTCACAGCGAAAGGCATTGGCGGACATCATCTCCCAGACTAGAACCCGGACCGTGGTCGACGAGTCGCTCGTGGGATCCTGGCACCAGGCACCCACGCCCGCACCGATGGCCTCGCTGGTAGCGCGTCCCGATCTGGTGGTCACCATCGGGTCCATGTCAAAATCGTTCTGGGGCGGCATGCGCGTCGGTTGGATTCGCGCCGACCGCACCACCATCGCCCGGCTCGCTGCCGTGCGCTCGGCCATGGACACCGGCACACCGATCCTCGAACAGCTGGCCGCCGCCGAGCTGCTGGAACGCGCAGACGAGGTGGAGGCCACGCAACGGGAGACCCTTCGCGCACGGCGCGCCCTGGTGGTGGCCGAGTTGCACCGGCGACTTCCCGATTGGGAGCTGCAGGAAGCCGAAGGCGGACTGTGTATCTGGGCCCGACTGCCCGCTCCGATGAGTACCGCACTCGCTGCGGCCGCTGCGCGCCTCGGGGTCCGCATTGCCGCCGGCCCACGGTTCGGGGTCGGCGGTTCGCTGGAACGTTTTGTGCGGGTGCCCTTCACCCAGCACGACGATCAGTTGTTGCGCGGAGTGGAGCTCCTCGCCCAGGCCTGGCACACCGTGACTGGCGCTGCACCGCTTGCTGATTCGGCGATGGTGGGCTGACCCACGCGCCTCTTAATCGTCGAGAATCTCGACGCGGCGCACCCCACCGTCGACCGCGTCGGCGGCCTCGATCTCGGCGCGGGTCACCCCGAGAATGAACAACACCACATCCAGATACGGCTGACTCACCGACGCGTCGGCAACCTCCCGCAGTGCGGGCTTGGCATTGAAGGCCACGCCGAGGCCGGCCGCCGACAACATGTCGATATCGTTCGCGCCATCACCGACCGCCACTGTCTGCGCCAGCGGCACCCCTGCCTCGTAGGCGAACTGCCGCAACGCTTTGGCCTTCCCCGGGCGGTCCACGACCTCCCCGATGACACGGCCAGTGAGCTTGCCATCCACGATTTCCAGGACGTTGGCGGCCACGAAATCAAGAGCCAGGTCGTGGGCCAGCGGATCGATCACCTGCCGGAATCCGCCCGACACCACACCGCACGAGTACCCGAGGCGGCGCAAGGTTCTGATGGTGGTGCGTGCGCCCGGGGTGAGCACCAGCTCCTCGGCCACCTCTTCGAGCACCGATTCGGGCAGCCCGGCCAGGGTGGCCACTCGCTGGTGTAGCGACTCGGCGAAGTCCAGCTCCCCCCGCATGGCCGCCTCGGTGATGGCCGCGACCTGTTCCCGGGCTCCGGCACGATCGGCGAGCATCTCGATGACCTCGCCCTGAATCAGGGTCGAGTCGACGTCGAAGACGATGAGTCGTTTGGCACGCCGGTCCAGGCTGCTGTGCTCGACGGCGATGTCCACCGGTTCGTCGACGGTCACCTGGGCCATGGCGGTGTGCAGGTCGAGATCGGTCAGTCGCTGTCCCCCGCGAGCGGGAGGTGCCCCCAGCGGCACCGTGACCCGCAGCTCCAGGCCTGTCACGGGGTAGTCGGCGATACCCCGGATCAGGTCGATGTTGATCCCAAGTTCGGCAAGGGCGCGCGCTACAGCCCCGAAGGCCCTCGCCGTGACGGGCCGGCCCAGCACCACGATGGTGTGAGTCGACGGGTCCCGGATTACTGAGCTATCCCGGCCGAGTTCGACGTCAACATTGAACCCCAGCGTGTGCATGGCCTCTTCGAGCTCGTCCTGCAAGGCCTCCACGGCTTGATTGCCACCGTGCGACTTGACGAGGACACCAAGCGTGAGCTTCCCGCGGATGACGACCTGCTCGACATTCAGCAGCTCGACGCCGTGGCGGGATAGCACACCCATGAGCACCGAGGTGACACCAGGCTTGTCGGCCCCGGTGACGGTGACAAGGACCGTGAAGTTACGGGCCACCGGTTACTTGTGGCCGCCACCCACGTGCGCCTCGGCGCGCATGCGTTCGGACATGTGCGGGTAGTGCAGCTCGAATGCCGGGCGTTCCGAACGGATTCGGGGCAGCTCGGAGAAGTTGTGCCGCGGCGGCGGGCAGCTGGTGGCCCACTCCAGGGAGTTGCCGTAGCCCCACGGATCGTCGACCGTGACGACCTCGCCGTAGCGGTAGCTCTTGAACACGTTCCACAAGAACGGCAGCGTCGAGGCACCCAGGATGAAGGCACCCACCGTCGAGAACGAGTTCAGGAAGGTGAAGCCATCGGTGGGCAGATAGTCGGCGTACCGGCGCGGCATGCCCTGGTTACCCAGCCAGTGCTGCACCAGGAAGGTGGAGTGGAAGCCGATGAAGGTCAGCCAGAAGTGGAACTTGCCCAGACGCTCGTCGAGCAGGCGGCCCGTCATCTTCGGGAACCAGAAGTAGATACCGGCGTAGGTCGCGAACACGATGGTGCCGAAGAGCACGTAGTGGAAGTGCGCGATGACGAAGTACGAGTCGGTGACGTGGAAGTCGACCGGCGGCATGGCCAGCAGCACGCCAGTCAGACCACCGAAGAGGAAGGTGACCAGGAAGCCCACCGAGAAAATCATCGGGGTCTCGAAGGTCAACTGCCCCTTCCACATGGTGCCGATCCAGTTGAAGAACTTGATACCGGTCGGAACCGCGATCAGGAAGGTCATGAAGGAGAAGAACGGCAGCAGCACCGCCCCGGTGGCGTACATGTGGTGCGCCCACACCGCGATCGACAGCGCCGCGATACCGAGCGTCGCGTAGATCAGCGTGGTGTATCCGAAGATCGGCTTGCGGCTGAACACCGGGAAGATCTCCGAAACAATGCCGAAGAACGGCAGCGCGATGATGTAGACCTCGGGGTGTCCGAAGAACCAGAACAGGTGCTGCCACAGCAGAACACCGCCGTTGGCGGGGTCAAAGATGTGGGCTCCCAGGTGCCGGTCAGCGGCCAGACCGAAGAGCGCGGCGGTCAGCAGCGGGAAGGCCAGCAGCACCAGCACGCTGGTCACCAGGATGTTCCAGGTGAAGATCGGCATCCGGAACATGGTCATACCGGGGGCGCGCATACAGACGACCGTGGTGATCATGTTGACCGCGCCAAGAATGGTGCCCAGACCACCGACGGCCAGACCCATGATCCACAGGTCGGCGCCGGCACCCGGCGAGTGAATGGCGTCGGTCAATGGGGTGTAGGCGGTCCAGCCGAAGTCGGCGGCGCCACCAGGGGTGATAAAGCCGGCGATACCGATCATGGCGCCGAAGAGGAACAGCCAGAACGAGAAGGCGTTCAGACGCGGGAAGGCGACGTCCGGCGCGCCAATCTGCAACGGCAGCACTACGTTCGCGAAGCCGAACACGATGGGCGTCGCATAGAACAGCAGCATCACGGTGCCGTGCATGGTGAACAGCTGGTTGAACTGCTCGTTGGACAGGAACTGCAGGCCCGGCACCGCCAGCTCGGCGCGCATGAACAGCGCCATCAAGCCACCGATGAGGAAGAACGCGAAGCACACGACCAGATACATGATGCCGATCAGCTTGTGATCGGTCGTCGTGATCAATCGGTAGATCAGAGTGCCCCGCGCGCCCGTGCGGGGCGGGAACGGGCGGCTGGCCTGCAATCCACCAATGGGGGGTGCTTCGGCGGTCACGGCTCCTCCGATTCCTTGTAGCGCGCAGTCGATCCAGTGACTGCATGTCTGGGGTGAATCCTAGCCCGCGCCACCCCCGATCGTGGAGCGGGTCCTACAGAGAGTCGTACTTGGGGTTGATTACCATCCGCGCGACCGTGGTCGAAGCGTCCTACCCGCGTGTTCGCGACCCCGCGCGGTAAGTTCAACCGGGTGCAGACAGCGAGGTTCTGGGGCGCTGCCGTGATGTCGGCAGCACTGGTGACGGTGACGGTATCCGGCTGTACGGAGAAACCCACCAACGAGACCCCGAGCACCCTGGCCACCAGCACCACGAAGATCGCCGGCGCGGGTGTGTTGGGCAATGCACGCAAGCCCGACGAGTCCTGCGCCAAGGATCCGGCGGCTGTCGACTCCGCCGCACCGCGCGAGGTGCGGCACGCCCAGGGCGAGACCGAGGTGCCCGAGGACGCCAAACGCATCGTGGTCCTCGACGCCGGCGCCATCGACACGCTGTGTGCACTGGGACTGCAGGATCGCATCGTCGGAGTGGCACTGGCCGACCGCGCGACGTCTCCCCCGTCCTACCTGGGCACCGTGGTCCATGACCTGCCGTCAGTCGGTCCGATGGCATCTCCGGACCTGGCCAAGATCGGTGCCGCCAAACCCGATCTCATCCTGAGCTCGGTGGGCGAACAGAATTCCTACCTCGACCTGAGCGCCATCGCGCCCACCGTGATCGTGTCCGGCCATGATCTGGCCGAGCACGTCCAGCTGGTGGGTAAGGCCACCAGGCGGACCGCCGACACCGACAAGCTGTGGTCGGGCTTCGTCGATGCCGCCAAGAAGGTGGGCCGCGAGAACGACGCCACACATTTCCAGGCCTCAATAGTCCAGTTCACCGATCAGACGGTGCGGGTGTACGGCGCCAACAACTTCCCGGCTTCGGTACTCGCCACCGTGGGACTGGATCGCCCTGCCACCCAACGGTTTACCGACACTCCGTTCATCGAGATCAGCGCCGAAGACTTCTCGGCAGTCGAGGGCGACATCGTCTACGTCTCGTTTACCAGCCCGTCGGCCAGGGATCGGGCTGCCCGGATTTTCGGCACCAAGCCCTGGAGGGCGCTCGGCGCCACACGAGACAACCGGGTGTTCGCGGTCAACAACGAGGTCTGGCAGACCGGGGATGGAATTGTCGCGGCCCGCGGGATTCTGGACGACTTGCAGTGGGTCAACGCACCCATCAACTAGATCTCCCAGTCGGCCCGCACCCACCCATCGCCCCAGGCGCTACGCTCCCGGCATGTACCACGTACTGCAGCTGACCTATACCCAACCGCTCGACGTCGTGGACGGTGTCCGCCCCGCACACCTGGAGTGGCTCGACGGCGAGATCGCGGCAGGCAATCTGCTGATCAGCGGCCGCAACGAGGCAGGTACCGGCGGCGTGCTGGTCACCGGCGACATCAGCGCACAGGACGCCGAGGCCCTGATCACCGCCGATCCGTACACCACGGCCGGGGTTGCCGAGTACACCCGAATTGGATTCAACGCTGGACGCAAAGCCGAGATAATCCCGTGAGCGACAAGGGTTTTCCAGAGAATCGCTGGGGCAATCCCGACAGCGCGCTGTCCCGGGCCGCCGCCAAGTTCGCCGCCACCAAACCGGGGTCGTGGACCATCCGCAAGTTGACCCCCCTGGACCGGGCCGTCATGGAGCGCACCGGCAGCCGGTACACCGTGCTGGGCCCGTTGGGTTTGTCGACGCTGCTGCTCACCACGACCGGGCGCAAGTCTGGCCAGCCGCGGGTCTCCCCGCTGCTGTATCTCCACGATGGCGATCGGATCGCACTAGTGGGCAGCAATTTCGGCCAGGAGAAGCACCCGGCGTGGACCACCAATTTGCTCGCCGATCCGCGCGCCAAGGTGACACTGGCCGGCCAGACCATCGATGTGGTCGCGACCCTCGCGCAGGGCGCCGAGCGCGACGACTACTACCGGCGCTTCGAGGCGATGCTCGAGGTCTATTCCGCCTACAAGGGCCGCACCGGACGCGAGATCAGAGTTTTCATCCTGGAACGCGCCACCTAAAGCTATTCGTTACAGACAGTATCCGTACCTCCAGTACTAGTTCTGAACTGGGACTTTAGAATCAGTTTGCCCTAAAGGTCTCCATTTTTGCTCCAATTGGGCTAACGTTCCCCGCAGTCCGCGGAAGGATGGAACGTGATCCAGGAACGCATCGACATTGCCGTCGCCGCTAGGCCCGAAACCGTCCTCGAGGTGCTCAAGGATGTGGAGTCCGTCGATAGTTGGCTGCGCCCACATCTGCCGACGTGGCCGCCGGTCGCCAGCACGATGACTGTCGTCGAATCATTTGACGACGGCTCGCCGCGGCTGGTGCGAACGGTGAGTACCACGCTCGGAATCTCCGATGATTCCCTGACCGAGTACGAGTGGTACCCCGACGGCTGTCGGCTCACCCTGCTGGAAAGCAGAACCCTGCGCCACAACGTCAGCCGGTTCACCGTCGTCCCCGATGACCCCGAATCCCGCCTTACCGCCGACATCTCCCTGGATCTCAAGATCCGATTGCCCGGCCTACTGGAGCGGCAGCTCAAGAAGACCCAGGTGGGATTTGTCCGCAGCTTCCAGCGCGCGCTGGCCGCGGAATCCGCACGGCGCGAGCTGAATTCGTAGCGATCCCGGTCAGTGCGAACCCGCGCCAGCGGCACGCCGTTTGACCGAACGCAGCAGATGGTTGGTCACCACCACGTGGCCGCGCGTACCGATCACCAGCGCACGGTAGATCCGGCCGCGTAGCCCGGGAAAATCCGCATACGTTTGCGCACGCAGCTGAGTACCACCGTCGCGGGTCTCGGCGAGTTCGAATACCAGCTCGTAGCGCGAAAAGCGGTGCTTCCCGGCCAAACTCAGCCGTTGTTCGGGGTCGATACCGTCCACAGCGAAGCCCGCACGCGGACTGGCGCCCAGCACGGCGCCAAGCGGACTGCGCTCAGCGGATCTCAGCACGGCGTCAACGTAGTGCCGCAGGCTCGCCCACACCCGGTCCCGCGGCGCGTCGATACGGATCGCATGCTCGTCAATATAGGATGGATGTTCCATATCTCATGGTTTACCAGAATTAGGATGGATATTCCAGATGGCTCCCGAACGCAAGCACACCAGCGATGCCATCCTCGACGCGGTGCGATCACTATTGCTCGACGGCGGCCCCCGTGCCGCAACCATCGCGGCTATCTCGAGCGCCTCGGGCGCTCCGGCCGGAACCCTGAACCATCGCTTCGGCAACCGCGAAGCCATCATGTCGGCCACCTGGCTACGTGCGGTGGAGCGCTTCCACGAACACGCGTTCCGCGCACTGCACTCCTCCGTGGATCCCATTGACATTGCTGTGGCGCTTGCACTTTCAGTGCCGGGGTTCGCACGCTCCTATCCCGATGACGCCCGGCTACTGTTTTCCCTACGTAGCGCCGATGTCCTTGGAGCAGCCGGCGCGGCGAGGGCACTAGACACGATGAATGAACCGTTGTTCGCCGCGATGCGGGATCTGACGCGGGCCGTCTATGGCCACACTGACGCACGAAGCCGCGACCGGCTCGTGCGCGCAGTGGTCGACTTGCCGTATGCGGCGGTTCGACGCCACATGCCCGGCCTGCCCGGGTGGCTCGAAGAAGATCTGACAGAGGCTGTCCGCACCTTGTTGGCGACGCGGTGACTCAACCTGAGCGCCACCGGCTCGCGGCACCCGCCCTCATGCTGGTCAGCGGCACCTCGCTGTACATCGGTGCCGCCGCTGGAGTCAGCCTGTTTCGGTGGCTCGACCCGGTAAGCGTGGCCTGGCTGCGGATATGCGGTGCGGCGCTGGTGTTTCTCGCCATCGCCCGGCCCGGACGTGCGGCCTGGCGGGGCCGGGCACTGTGGTGGGCAGGCGGCTTTGGGCTGGTCACCGCCCTGATGAATATGTCGTTCTATCTCGCGATCGACCGACTGCCGCTGGGCACTGCGGTGGCGATCGAATTCCTGGGACCGATCAGTGTCGCGGCGATCGGCTCGCGATCCCTCCGCGAGGGATTCTCGGTTCTGGCCGCTCTCGTCGGTGTCCTCCTGATCGCCGACGTGCAGCTCACCGCCGAGCCCGCGGGGATGGCATTCGCGCTGCTCGCGGCGCTGTTCTGGGCCGGATACATTGTGCTCGGCAAACGTGTTGCGCTACAGGGTAATCCGGCCGACTCGCTGGCGGTCGGATTCACCGTCGCCATGATCGTGACCGTGCCGGTCTTGGCTTTCGGTATCGCCGGCACTCATGGCGAGATACCCGTCGGCCATGTCCTCGTGCTGGGGCTCCTGATGGGCGTGCTCTCCAACGTCATCCCCTACGGCCTTGACCAGGTGATCCTGCGACGGGCGGGGCAGAGCCACTTCGCAGTGCTCCTCGCGCTGCTTCCGCTCTCCGCGACCGCGATCGGCGTGCTCGTCATGCACCAGATTCCCAGCACACCAGAGCTTTTCGGTATTCTCGCGATCGTGATCGCCGTCGCTTCACGCCGAGACCGGGACCCGAACGGCACCCCGGCCGCACTGTGATGCCGTGCCGACGACCCGCACAAAACTTTCGCTACCTGGCCACTCTTAGCGCTTGTCAGGACGTGCTCAGCCTGTGCCCGTACACTCCGCGGACAACTGGATAGTGACGGACTCGGAAGGCATTAATCGATGAAGACTGCGACCGACTGGGGCACCGAGGTATGGCGATCGCTGGTGTGGATCGGCTGGGTATTGCCGGTAACCATTGCAGTTTTTCTCACCATCGCGTTCTTGATCATTCGGTTCACGCAGTGGGGCCGTCAATTCTGGCGCATCACGGGCCAGTACTTCACCACACGTGAAGGGCGGGTCGGCTGGGCGCTGTTGGCACTGGTACTGCTCTCCGTCGTGGTGAATGTCCGCCTGTCGGTGGTATTCACCTATTACTACAACGACATGTCGGCATCGATCCAGTACATCGTCCAGGCGCTAGCGCGCGATGGCCAGGGCATGCCGGAGGCCAAGGCGTTCTTCTGGCTCAACATCCGCCGGTTCTGCCTGTTGGCGGGCATCAACATCGTGGTAGTGGTTACCGACCTGTATCTGCTGCAGGCGTTCATCATTCGGTGGCGCGTATGGCTTACCGACCGCATTACCTCCGACTGGCTCTCGAAGCGGGCCTTCTATCGATCACGTTTCATCGACAACACCATCGACAACCCCGATCAGCGTATTCAGGCTGATATCAACAACTTTGTCGCCATGTCGGTCGCACCGGAGCAGCTACAGAGTTCCTCGCTGCACCTGGCATTCGGCGCGGTGAATGCGTGCATCTCGCTGCCCTCGTTCACCATCATCCTGTGGGATCTATCCGGACCGCTGAACATTTTCGGATTTGAGATGCCCAGAGCCCTGGTGTTTCTCACCTACATCTATGTGATCGTAACGACCCTGATCGCGTTCCGGATCGGACGCCCACTGATCCGCAGATACTTCCTCAACGAACGCCTCAACGCCATGTTCCGCTATGCCCTGGTGCGCCTGCGCGACACCTCGGAAAGCGTGGCGTTCTACCGCGGCGAAAAAGCCGAGGCCAAGCAGCTCAAGGGCCGCTTCGATGGAATCATCGACAACTTCTGGCAGCTGGTGTATCGAAGCATGGGCTTCACCGGCTGGAACTTCGCGGTATCGCAAACCGCAGCGGTTTTCAACTCCGTTCTGCAGGTTCCGCGGCTGATCGCAGGGCAGATTACCTACGGCGACGTAAGTCAGAGCGCCAGCGCCGCCGGCCAGCTGCAGACCTCCCTATCCTTCTTCCGGAATGCCTACGACAACTTCGCCGCCTACCGCGCCACCGTCATGCGCCTCGACGGCCTGTTGGAAGCCGACGCGCAGTCACGCGAGCTGCCCATGCTCGAACCCGGCGATCAGGCGGATGGTGTCACGCTGCACAACATCTACGTCCGTAAGCCCAATGGTGACACTCTGATTGACGACCTGAACCTCAGCCTCAACGCGGGGGACGCACTGCTCATCAAGGGACGGTCGGGCGGCGGCAAGACCACACTGCTGCGCTCATTGGCCGGACTGTGGCCGTACACCGATGGCGACTGGACCCGCCCCGGCGGCGAGCATGAGACCTTGTTCCTGTCGCAGATGCCCTATCTCCCATTGGGCGATCTGCGTGCGGCAGTGACTTACCCCGCGCCGCCGGACACCTTTACCGATGAAGAATTGCGCACCACACTCGACAAGGTGGCGCTTGGTCACTTGTCCGACCGGCTCCACGAAGAATCCGACTGGATCAAGGTTCTCTCCCCAGGCGAGCAGCAACGCGTCGCGTTCGCGCGAATACTGCTTCTCAAACCCAAGGCCATCTTCATGGATGAGTCGACATCTTCACTCGACGAGGGGCTGGAGTTCGCGCTCTACCGCCTGCTCCGCACCGAGATTCCCGACTGCACACTCGTCAGCGTCGGCCATCGCAGCACGATCGATCAGCACCATGACCAGAAGCTGCAGCTGGAGGCCGATGGACGGTGGTCGCTGTCCCCCGTCTAAGCGCGCGTCATGTGCGGGGCGAGTAGTCTGAGATCGGTAGCTTCGTTAACTATCGCAAAAGGACGCATATATGGTCACCGTCTCCGCCTACGCCGCAACATCCGGTAAGGAACCGCTGGTCCCCATCACGATCGAGCGCCGTGAGCTCGGTCCGCACGACGTCTTCATCGACATCAAGTTCGCCGGCATCTGCCACTCCGATATCCACACCGTCCGCGACGAATGGGGACGTGCCAACTACCCGATCGTGCCCGGCCACGAGATCGCCGGCGTCATCAGCGCTGTCGGTTCGGAGGTCACCAAGTTCAAGCCGGGCGATCATGCGGGTGTTGGCTGCATGGTCGAGTCGTGCCGCACCTGTCCGCAGTGCCTGGCCGGGCTGCAGCAGTACTGCAGTGGCGGCGGCATGGTCGGCACCTATGGCGCCAAGGACCGCGACGGAACCCAGACGCAGGGTGGCTACAGCCAGGCCGTCGTCGTCAACGAGGATTTCGTGCTGCACATCCCCGACAGCCTCCCGTTGGACAAGGCAGCTCCGCTGCTGTGCGCGGGCATCACCACCTACTCACCACTGCGGCACTGGGGTGCCGGTCCGGGCAAGCGCGTTGCGGTCATCGGACTCGGCGGACTTGGGCACATGGCCGTCAAGCTGGGTGCCGCGATGGGCGCCGAGATCACGGTGCTGAGCCAGTCGCTCAAGAAGCTGGAAGACGGACTGAGCCTGGGTGCCAGCCACTACTACGCCACCTCCGACCCAGACACCTTCAAGAACCTGCGCTACGGCTTCGACCTCATCCTCAACACGGTCTCCGCCAATCTCGACATGGGCAAGTACCTCGGTCTGCTCAATGTGGACGGGACGCTGGTCGAGCTGGGCGCACCGGAGAACCCCATCGAAGTTCCGGCCTTCCCACTGCTGTTCGGCCGCCGTAGCCTGTCCGGTTCCGGCATCGGCGGTATCCCGGAAACCCAAGAGATGCTTGACTTCTGCGCCGAGCACAACATCGGCTCCGAGATCGAGGTCATCGACGCCGACTACATCAACGAGGCGTACGAGCGTGTGATCGCCAGCGACGTGCGGTACCGGTTCGTCATCGACACCGCCACTTTGTAAGTTTCACCCCGAGTACAACCGGTGACTGATGTCGTCGGGGTGCCGATGCTGAGGGGATGACCCGCGTCATCCGTTTCAACGCGTTCGACATGAATTGCGTTGCGCACCAATCCCCCGGCTTATGGCGGCACCCCGACGACCAGTCCTGGCGGTACAAGGATCTGTCCTACTGGACAAATCTGGCCAAGCTCCTGGAACGCGGCCGCTTCGACGGACTGTTCATCGCCGACGTGCTTGGCACCTACGACATCTATGACGCCAGCGACGAGGCGGCCATCCGCCAGGCCGCGCAGATTCCGGTCGCCGATCCCCTGCTGTTGGTCTCGGCGATGGCGCTTGTCACCGAGCATCTCGGCTTCGGGGTCACCACTGGTACCGGATTCGAACACCCATATCCGTTCGCGCGCAGGCTATCCACACTCGATCACCTCACCGGAGGCCGAGTCGGATGGAACGTCGTCACCGGGTACCTACCCGCCGCGGCACGCAACATGGGACAAACCGACCAGCCAGCACACGACGCCCGCTACGACCACGCCGACGAGTATCTAGAGGTGCTCTACAAGCTGTGGGAAGGCTCCTGGGAGGACGACGCCGTCGTCCGCGATGCTACCCGTGGGGTCTTCACCGATCCCGACAAGGTGCACCACATCGGCCATGAGGGAACGCATTTCACCGTTCCCGGTGTCCATCTCGTTGAGCCATCGCCGCAGCGGACTCCGGTGATCTACCAGGCAGGATCGTCGCCGCGCGGGGTGCGCTTCGCCGCGGAGAACGCCGAGGCGGTCTTCACCGCGGCCCCCACCAAGGATCTGCTGCGCCAGACGGTCACCACGATCCGCCGCGAGCTGGAACTCGCCGGACGAGATCCCTACTCCGCCAAAATCTTCAACCTCACCACCGTGGTCACCGGCGAGAATTCCGAGGCTGCGCACGCCAAGCACCGCGAGCTGCTGAGCTATGGCAGCGCCGAGGGCGCACTGGTCTTCATGTCCGGCTGGATGGGCGTCGACCTGGCCCGCTACGGCCTCGACGAGCCGATCGGAAATGTGGACTCCAACGCGATCCTGTCGGCTGTCGCGGCGTTTCAGGCCGCCACCGATGACGGCCGGGAATGGACGGTGCGCGACATCGCCGAGTGGGGCGAGATCGGCGGCATGGGCCCGCTTGTCATCGGCTCAGGCACCGAGGTGGCCGACACGCTGCAGGAGTGGGTGGCGGAAACCGATGTCGATGGCTTCAACCTGGCCTACGCGATCACACCGGGCACCTTCGAGGACTTCATCGAGTATGTGGTCCCGGTATTGACCGAACGTGGTGCATACCAAAATAGCTACACCCCAGGAACATTGCGCCACAAGCTACTGGGCAATGGTGATCGGTTGCCCACGGAGCACCGGGGCGCCAAGTACCGGATCGGCGGACCGCTGTCGACAATCGTCGATCGACCGTCCACCGTGCCCTCGTCGTCGGGGTCTGCCGCGCCCGCTCCTACCCGGGGGCGATAGATTGCGCCCATGGAAAACCGGGGCGCCAAGGCCCTGCTGGTCACATACGTTGCCGCGCTGTGCCTGACAGCCCTGGGCGCCTGCACCGCCTCCGCCGAACCGCCGCCGGATTTCCCTGACCTGAGCCAGCTCCCCACCGTCGACTCCCGGCAGTACTTCAGCGTCAAGGTCTATCGTTTCGCCACACCCGATGGCGTCGTGTGCGAAAGCGCCGGATGGAATCCGTACTTTCAGTGGACCTGCGTTGGACCGAAGGGCAGCGGGTCAGCCCAGTTGGATCTGGGCACCTATGCGCGGAACAACGGCGCGCCCGCGACAGTGGGCGAATCGCAGGGCAACCCCGACCTGTCCCGCGTCCCAGTGCTCCCTGAGCATCACCAGATGCGGATAGCGGCCCCCGTGCACAACAACGACAGCAGCCAGACAACGTTGGTATGTGCCACTCCGGCACCCAAAACCACTGCCTGTTTGGTCGACGATGTCCGTGGTACCCACGGATTTGTGTTGAGCCCAGAACGCAACTGGGCGTTCTAGTTACGCGTTGAGCGCGGTGGCGTCCACACCGGCCAGGGGCCAACCGCCAGCGGCCAGGCGTGAGGCAACACGCGAAATATCTTGAGCGGTCGGCTCATCCTTGGTCACATCCGAGATGAACTTCTCGATCTCGTCCTTGCTCACCACACCGTCCAGCTGTGCAACCGATACGGGGTCGGTCAGCTTGGCGACAACTTCCTTGACCTGCTCTTCGGTCAGCGTGCGGCGCAGCAGCGCCAACAGCGGGAATCGATCCGTGGGGGGAACCCCCTCCGGGTATCCGGCGGACAGCCAGGAAAGGATCGAACCGATAATCGATGTGCTCGTCACGGTAATAGTGTCCCCGCAGCGGGTTCACAGCGCGAGGTGACATCAGTACAGTTCACCGGCCGTTCATTTGTGCATCCGCCACTACCTGCGACCCGACAGGAAAGCCCCCGAACACTTGGCGTGTCGGGGGCTTTCCTGTCTCGTGACGTCGAGAAACCTAGAAGTCCCAGTCCTCGTCTTCGGTGTTCACGGCCTTGCCGATGACGTACGACGAACCCGATCCGGAGAAGAAGTCATGGTTCTCGTCGGCGTTCGGTGACAGCGCCGACAGGATCGCCGGGTTCACGTCGGTCTCCTCGCGCGGGAACAGCGCCTCATACCCCAGGTTCATCAGGGCCTTGTTGGCGTTGTAGCGCAGGAACTTCTTGACGTCCTCGGTCAACCCGACCTCGTCGTAAAGGTCTTCGGTGTAGTCGGTTTCGTTCTCGTACAGTTCGTAGAGCAGGTCGTAGGTGTACTCCTTGATCTCGGAGCGTGTGGCCTCGTCGACGCGCTCCAGCCCCTTCTGGAACTTGTAGCCGATGTAGTACCCGTGCACCGCCTCGTCGCGGATGATGAGCCGGATCATGTCGGCGGTGTTGGTGAGCTTGGCGCGGCTCGACCAGTACATCGGAAGGTAGAAGCCCGAGTAGAACAGGAAGCTCTCCAGCAAGGTCGAGGCAACCTTGCGCTTGAGCGGCTCATCACCCCGGTAGTACTCCATGACGATCTCGGCCTTGCGTTGCAGGTTCGGGTTCTCCTCCGACCAGCGGAACGCGTCGTCGATGTCGCGCGTGGAGCACAGCGTGGAGAAGATCGAGCTGTAGCTCTTGGCATGCACTGACTCCATGAACGCGATGTTGGTGTACACCGCCTCCTCATGCGGAGTGATCGCATCGGGGATCAAACTGACCGCGCCGACGGTCCCCTGGATGGTGTCCAGCAGCGTCAGGCCCGTGAAAACCCGCATGGTCAACTGCTTTTCATGATCAGTGAGGGTGTTCCACGACGGGATGTCATTGGATACCGGCACCTTTTCGGGCAGCCAGAAGTTACCGGTGAGCCTGTCCCAGACCTCGGCATCCTTCTCATCGGGAACCCGGTTCCAGTTGATCGCCGAGACGCGGCTGACCAGCTTAAGTTTTTCACTCACGAGACCACTCCTGGAGAACGTCAAACAGATTCGCGGGATTCGCTGACTGTGCCACAGACACTACCCCTGGGGTGAGACATCGCGGCGCAACACAACGTGTTGTGGTTAAGCGTGTCGAGCCCAATCACGAGAATCCCTAGTGACGCAAACTTGACACATGTAAAGTCCGTGGTCATGGGCTCATCCAGGGACAAGATCTACGGGAAAACTATCGCCATCACCGGTGCCGCACGCGGGATCGGCTACGCCACCGCCACCGCACTGCTGCGTCGGGGCGCTCGGGTGGTGATCGGCGACCGTGATGTCGAGGCGCTCGGAGCCGCGGTCGAGGGCCTCAAGGAAGAAGGAAACGTCGACGCCCATCCCGTGGACGTGACCGACCCCGCCTCGTTCAAGCGATTTCTGGAGGCCGCCGGCGCCGGCGGACCGGTCGATGTGCTCGTCAACAATGCGGGTGTCATGCCGATCGGGCCGTTCCTGTCCACGAGCGACGGGGCGATCCGGTCGATGCTGGAAGTCAACCTGTACGGCGTCATCAATGGGTGTCGCCTGGCGCTTCCCGAGATGGTGGCACGCCGCGGCGGTCAGATCGTCAACATCGCATCCGTGGCCGGCCTCATGGCGGCACCCGGTATGGCGGTGTACAACGCTTCCAAGTTCGGCGTTGTCGGTCTGTCCCGCGCGCTGAGCGACGAGTTCGAGCCGCAAGGGGTCCAGGTCAGCGCCGTATTGCCGACTTTCACCAACACCGAGTTGATCGCGGGCACCGATTCGACCGGCGCACAGAAACCCGTCGAACCCGAAGACATCGCGGCGGCGGTGGTGCGGATCATCGAGAAGCCGCGCGTCCAGGTCACAGTCCCGAAGCCACTCGGCGCGGTGACCACAATCGTCAATTCACTGCCCACCAAGGTCCGCCGATTCATGAGCAAGAAGACCGGAACCGACCGCGTGTTCCTCGAGATCGACACGAAAGCACGCAGCGCGTACGAGAACCGTGCAGGTTCGAGCCTGGGTGTGACCAAACCCGAGGGCGAATAGACGCACTCGCGGCCCTTACTATTTGATATGTGACCGAGAAGCACTACGACATTGCGGTAGTCGGCGGGGGCCCGGCCGGGTCGTCCGCGGCCTGGCAGGCCGCCCGCACGGGCGCCAGCGTGGTTCTCGTCGACAAGGCCGAGTTCCCGCGGGATAAGCCATGCGGCGACGGGCTGACCGCCCGCGCGGTGAGCTACCTGCAGAAGATGGGTCTGGCCAATGAGGTCTCCCAGTTCCATCGCGTCGATGGTGTGCGCGTCGACAGCGGCAGTGTCTGGGAGCTCACCTTCCCCCAGCGTCCCGGCATGCCCGATCACGGGCATGTGGTGCGCCGGCCCGAGCTGGACACCCTGCTGCTCAAGCACGCCGAGTCCGCGGGCGTCGAAGTGCGCCAGTCCACCGAGGCGGTCGGCCCGATCGGCGACGGCAATGTGGTCAAGGGCATTGAGGTCAAGACCGCGAATGGATCTCGCGAGACCATCTCGGCCGACGCGGTGATCGTGGCCGACGGTGCCTACTCCCCCATCAAACGCGCGATGAACCTCGACTCGGAGGTCAAGGGATACACCGCGATTGCGATCCGCGCCGAGATGGAAGCCAACCGCGAAGACTCCAACATGCTCGACATCGACCTGCGGTTGCACCACAAGAATGACGCGCTGATCGGATACGGCTGGGTTTTCCCGCTCGGCGCCGGGCGGATCAACATCGGCATCGGGTACGTCAACAGCTACAAGAAGTGGCAGGACGTCAACGCCGCGCAGGTGCTGGATACCTACATGAAGAAGCTACCCAGGGAGTGGGAGCTGCCCGATCTGGCCGAGCTGCGCAAGAACAAGGGTGTGCGCGCCTGGCGTCTGCCGATGGGATTCACCGCATGGCCGCCCTGGCGCCCGGGCGTGCTGTTCGCCGGTGACGCGCTGGGCGCGGGCAAGCCGGTCAGCGGTGCCGGTATCTCGAAGGCACTCGAATCCGGCTTGGCGGCGGGCGAATGCGCGGTGGCAGCGTTGCAGAATGCTGGCCCGCAAGACTTCACCAACTACCAGCAGCGGATGAATGATGCCTGGGGCCGGGAGTACCAGCGCGGACGGATCATGCACCGCGCGCTGGGCAATCCGTGGCTGTGCGACAAGGGCATCAAGCTGATGGACAACTCGACCTTCCGCGACAACCTGCTCAAGGTTTTGTACAAGCGGGCCCAGGGCCCCGGCCACAAGCACTGATCTGCCGTGTGGTCCATCCGGCGGCGGGAGATGCTGCTCGCCACCGGACTGTCATGTGTCGCAGGGTTTCTCGACGCAATCGGGTTCGTACATCTGGGCGGGTACTTCCTGTCCTTCATGAGCGGTAACACGACGAGGATGGCCGCCTCGACGGCCAGCCAACAGTGGGAATCCGCCTACAAGGCAGCCGGTTTGATCGCCATGTTCTTCATCGGCGTGATGATCGGGGCCATCGCATCACGCGTCAGCGGCGACCACGAGCGGGTCGCCGTGCTGGCGGTCGCCTCGAGCACCGTGGCCGCGGCGGCGATCACCCAGGAATTGGGAGCGGGTGTCGCCGCACTGCTCCTGACGGCACTCGCGATGGGTTCCATGAACTCGGTTTTCCAGCGCTCCGGCGAAGTCCAGGTGGGCCTCACCTACATCACCGGCACTGTCGTGAAGGCCGGGCAGCGGCTCGTCGACGCGTTCTTCGGCGGACCCCGCTGGGTGTGGCTGCGCTACATCACGCTGTGGGCGGGCCTGACCGTCGGTGCCGTACTGGGCGCCGCGACGTACCACCGCGTTGGGCTCGACGCGCTGTGGATCGGCCTGGCACTCTTGGCTATCGCCACGTTCACCGCATGGCTGGTGCAGCGGTCGATCCCCGCGGTTTTAGATCCGGACTAGATCCAGCACCCGCTCCACGCGGGCACCATCCCCGTCGACCGTCAAGCGTGACAACGGAACCCGATGCCACAGGGCCAGCAGCAGGTCGGACGTGGACGCCGTGATCGTGGCATCCGGTGTGGCGTCTTCCTCCACGATGCCAATGGCTTCGGCGTCCACACGTAGCAGCCAGGAACCACCGGCCTCGCTGGCCTGCAAGAGGATCCGCGTTCCCCGAAGGTCTTCCGGGGTACCGCCGTCACGCCCGAGACGCCGGGACGTGAACAGCTCCGACCACTCGCCGATGCCGTCGGCCGCCAGGGCCGCATCGATGGGTTCGGCATCCCATCCGCGGTAGGCGTGCTCAATGTCCCAGCGGTGTACCGCCACCTCGTTTGCCTGCCGTCGGTACCAGAATCGCACCGGTCGCTCACCGAAGGGCGACTTTGTCGGCGCATCAAGGTCCTTCGACGTCAAAGCGGCGACGAGATTGTCGGCACGGTTCGAGTACCAGCCGATAACGGGCTCTCCCGCTGGAGCGTCCGGGTCGACGTCCGTGTACGGAACCTTTTCCCCGACTACGACACCCACTGCCCAGCGATGCACTCCGCCGAGATGGGCCACCACATCGCGTGCTGTCCACCCCGGACAGGACGGTGCGCCACGCCCCAGATATTCGGGCGGCGTCGCAGCGACCGCCGCCATCCCTTTGCGCAGCGCTTCCAGCCATTCGTCGGGGCTCATGGATTAGTCGTATCACGCCCGGCGGCGATGGCCTCGGGCAGTGGGGGGCTGCCTGGCGTTACAGCCAGAGCCAGAGACGCGATCGCGCCGATAGATGCCGACGACTCCGAATCTCACGACTTTTCGGTCCGAAAAACATCGTGAGGTTCAGACTCGAGGTAAGACGCCGCGTCAGCGACGGCCGCGGTCGGCCCGGCCCGGCTTGCGGGCCACCTTGCCCGCAGTGGCGCGGGCAGCCTGCTTCGCAAGGGTCTTCTCCCGCGCGGTGCGTTTCGGCGCCGGCTCGGTCTGCCCCCGCGATGAGCCGGGTTTGCGTCCTCGCACAATGCCGACGAACTCCTCGATCAGTTCTGGCTGCGGCCCTTCCGGGAAAGCGAGCGCCACCGGGCAGGTGGGTGCGTCGCTGATCGGGCGATACGTGAGATCCTTGCGGTGATACAACCGCGCCAATGACTGCGGAACCATGAGTACGCCGATTCCTGCGGCGACGAGTTCTATTGCATCTTCGGTGGTTTCGGGCCGGTGATCAACCGGATTACCGGGAGCGCCCGACCAGGCAAGGACATCATCAAGTGGGAGCAGCGTTGGCTCGCCATCAAGGTCCGCGGCGGTAATCGCGTCGAAGGCGCCCAGAACGTGATCGGTCGGCACCACGACCACCGTCACCTCCTCATAGAGGGCGATGATGGCCAGCCCAGAGGTGTCGGCCGGCGGCCGAAGCAATGCCACATCTACGGTGCCGGACCGCACCTCCGCAGGCGCGTCTGCGGCGGCAACGACGCGCAGCTGAAGCGGAACCTCGGGGTGACGCTGCGCCCAGACCCGAGCCCACTTCGCGGGCGTCCCGCCGGGGACGTACCCGAGGGTGAGGGAGTGCGAGGTCACCGCCTCAGGCTACCGATAGGCTGGTCCTATGAGCAGGCCGAACGCGCAGTCCATGAAACCCGCTACCGCGGCGAAGAAGCTGGACGTATACCTGCAAGCGACGCCCGCGGAATTCCAGGAGAACCCGATCACCCGCGCCGAGCTCGCGGCCCTGCAGGCGGACCCGCCGCAGTGGCTCAAGGATCTCCGCAAGGACGGGCCGCACCCGAAGAACCTCGTGGCAGCCAAGCTTGGTGTTTCGATCTCCGGTCTCGCGCGCGGCGGGGTCGACGGTCCGCTCACCACCGAGCAGATCAACGAGTTGCTTGAGCAGAAGCCCGAGTGGCTGGTCGCGGAACGCGAGAGCTACCAGGCCGTGCTGAGCGAACAGCGACGCTTGAAGGCACTACATGCGGAGAAGGCTCGCGAGAGTTAGAGGTCAACGCAGGCAGGCCCGCTACTGGTTCAGTGGCAGCTGCGCGATAACCGGGCCCGTAGGCACGGCCGAACCGCGCCCGTTCTCGACAGTGAATGCCAGAGCGGTGGAGTCGTTGAGACGGGGAATGACGGCGGTGGTCGACGGCGCAACGGCCTGCGTATCCATGGTCCCCGCTGACTGCGGATCGTGGTCGCCGATCAGCCACATTTGGTAAACAGTGCCGGGTTGTGGAGGTGCGACGTTGTTCATCACCAACACCGCGGCGTTCTTCTGCCGCGAGTAGACAACGGTCGCGGTACCACCGGTGGGAATGGCACCGGTGACGGTCCGGACATCGGTCGCGGTAAAGACCTGCTGTGCGGTCGGAGGTGGAGGCCTCAGGATGGTGCCAATCCCGGCGGCGGCCAGCCCGATAGCGGTGGCGGCCGCCACGGCTACCAGGGGCGCTCTCCAGCGGTTGATATCTGTTGCTCCGGAGGCTCTTTGGGCGTCCCGGGCCACTATCTTCAGCAGTCGTGGGCGAAGCCGGACCGGGGGCTCGACCGCGGTGCTAGCCGCCAAGGCCGCCATGGTCTCTCGTGTGGCACGCACTTCCTGGGTAAAGGAGAGCGTTTGTTCGGTCGAACCTGCCGACAGCCACCGGTCAATCTGGTCTCGTTCGTCATCGGGCAGCGCGTGTAGTGCGTAAGGGGTTGCGGCGGTGATGAGGTCGTTGGGTTCGGTCATGGTGTCCCCAGGCATCGGCGCAGCGCTTTGATGGCGTCACGCATCCGAGATTTGATGGTTGCCAGATTCGCGGCAAGCCGTTGCGAGACTTGGTTGTAAGTCAAACCGTCGTAGTAGGCCAGATGCAGGCATTGGCGTTGGGTATCCGTGAGCGTTTCGAGGCATTCGGTCACTTGCCGCTGTTCTTCGTTGCGGATCACCGATTCAGTGACCTCGTCGACAGCTCGCTCGATAGTGGCTGCGCCATAACGTGACTCGCGGTCTGCCGCAGATTGCTCAGAGCGCACGCGGTCGATGGCGCGGCGATGAGCCAAGGTCATGATCCAGGCAAGGGGCGATCCGGCGGTCGGGTCATAGCTTTGGGCTGAACGCCAGATCTGTAGGTAGATTTCTTGCGTTGTCTCCTCGCTGTAGCCGGGGTCCCGTAATACCCGCAACACCAGCCCGTAGACGCGTGAGCGGGTGTGATCGTAGAGAGCGGCGAATGCCGCGGTATCGCGGTCGGCGACGTTGCGTAGAAGAGCATCCAGGTCGCCGGTCACGCCCGTGAGCCTAAACGTATCGCGGACAATGTTCATGGCGATTCGCGCTTCGGGGGACGAGGCAGAATAAACGAGACCCGCTGCTGGTAGTCAGCGAATCCGGGCCGCCCGGCCATTGCCTTCTCGGTGCGGCGGCCTCCGGTGGCATAGACCAGGAAGTAGGTCATCAGCAACGGGTAAGGGGCCGTTGCCAACGATTGCCAACCCGTGATGGTGACCAACCACAGCCCCCACCACACGCAGGCATCACCGAAATAGTTCGGGTGCCGAGTCCAGGCCCACAGACCCTGGTCCATGATCCTGCCCTTGTTGGCTGGATCCTGTGTGAAACGGCGCAGCTGATAATCACCCGCCGCTTCGAAAAGCATTCCGACGAACCATAATCCGATACCGGCGGCCAACACCGGACGCAACGATTCCGGTGTAGGCCCTTCAACGGCTGAGCGCTGGATTGGTATGGAAACCAGCCAGGTGGCGGCGGCCTGGATGACGAAGATCTTGCGTAGCACGTGCGACACAGAGAAATCGCCGCCTAGCAAGTCGTGGTATCGGGGATCCTCCCCTTTCCCAGCTGATTTCACCAGCATGTGCCCGGACAGCCGGGCTCCCCATATCCCGGTCAGCACCAGCAGCAGGACCCGCCGCTGCAGGTCCCCGCCGCCCAGTGCGGCGCAGACCGCGGCCACTGCGATGAACCCGAGGCCCCATGCGACGTCGACCACGTTGTAGCGCCCGATGCGGTGGCCGATCAGGAAAGTGACACTGTGCACGGCCACCACGGCCCCCAGCGAGCACACCATTACCATCAGAAAGTTCATTGTTGGCCTCGCTGGAAAATCCATTGGTGGACATCGAGATACCCGGAACGAAACCCGGCCTCGGAGTAGGCCAGGTACAACTCCCACATGCGGTAGAACGCCTCGCCAAAACCCAACGCCGACACGGCCTCGCGCTGCGCCGCGAACTGCTGAGTCCATAGCCGCAGTGTTTCGGCATAGTGTGGTCGCAGGGACATTGTCTCGATGGTCCGCAGATCCGTGGTCTCAGTGGTCGTTTCGTCGATTGCCCGCACCGAGGGAAGTAAACCGCCGGGGAAGATGTACTTCTGTATCCAGGTGTGGGTATTGCGACTGGCCAGCATCCGCTCATGGGGCATGGTGATGGCTTGAAGGGCCAGCCGGCCACCAGGCTTAAGCAATCGGTCGATGGTTCGGAAATACGTCGTCCAGAAATCGAATCCAACCGCTTCGATCATCTCTATCGACACTATGGCGTCGTATTGGCCCTGCACGTCTCGATAGTCGCGTAGCTCTATCTGCACTCGGTCGGACAACCCGGCAGCTTGCACCCGCTGCTGGGCCAGCTGCTGTTGCTCGGTCGACAATGTCAGCGAGCGCACGTGTGCTCCGCGTGCGGCCGCCGACAAGCACACTTGCCCCCAGCCCGTGCCGATCTCGAGAATCCGGGCGCCGGGGCCTACCCGTGCGTGGTCCAGCAAGCGGTCAATCTTGCGCCGCTGAGCATCCGCCAGTATCGCTGTTGCGCTCGGTATGTGGTCGAACAGTGCACATGAGTAGGTCAGCGTCTCGTCGAGGAACAGGGCGAAGAAGTCGTTCGACAGGTCATAGTGATGCGCAACATTGCGTTGGGCCTGCGGCGGTTCGTTGCGCTGCGCACGCGGTACCCGCGGCACAGCGATATGCCGGAAGCGTTGCAACGCAGAAGGAATTAACTCCCCCATCGCTGCTGCCCATTGGGTGAGAAAACCCGCGAGGTCGTCGCAGTCCCAGTCTCCCGCCATGTATGCCTCACCGAATCCGATCAAGCCGGAGCGGCCCAGGCGTCGTGCCAGTGCTACCGGCTGCCGGATTCTCATGGTGGGCAGGGACGCATCTGCTGCGCCCACAACGGATCCATCGGGGTACATCAACCGCACCGGGAGCCGCGCGGCCGCACGACGCAGCAGCTTTTCGGCTACCACCCCGCGTGCCGCCGTCAGCGGCCCGCCGGGAACCGGTGTGATCTCCGGCCCGCGGTGCGACCTAATATCGCGCACATCGGTTGTGGCACTGTCGAGGCGCCCGTTCACGCCACCCTCTCCCTCTCGTGTGTAGGTGTGCGGTCCACCACTGGCAGCCCTTTCAGCCACAGCCTGATCCCTTCTCTACGGATGGCCAGCGCACCCATCAACGGCGCCAACGGCGCAACGGCCTGCAACCACAACAGTTCACCCACCCGAGCCCTGCGCCGGGTGCCGCGGACCGCGGCGAAGAACGGCCGCTGGCCGGTGCGCTGCAGCGAGATACTGACGTTCAACGTCTTGCCGGGACGGGCAGCACGAACTTGATATCGCCCGTCGACGCCGTTGAAGGGCGAGACGTAGAGCTGCTTGTCCACCGTGGAACTAGCAGTGGGGGGCAGAAGATATGCGTGTCGTCCGTCGTAGGTGTTGTGGACCTCGGCGATTATGTGTACAAGATCGCCATGATGGTCGTGGCACCAGTACAGACTCAGCGGGTTGAAGACATGCCCCAACACCCGTGCCTGTAGCAGTGCGGTGACCGTGCCGCCGCCCAGGTTTACCCCGTGCGAGGCCAAGAATTGGTCCACGCGTTGACGCAGTGTGTCATCGTCATCGCCCCAGAAATGGTCCCGTGCTTGAAAACTGGCGAAGACACCCAGGCCGAGTGGCAGACGTGGCGGCTTGTCGATGTCGACGTACCAGCAGTAGCCGCGATAGGTGAATCGGTGCGTCACCGGCGAACGCCGGACATGGAGGATCCGGGTGCGGTACAGGCAAGGAACCATCGTCGCCGAACTCATCGTGCTCCCACCCGGTGCTCGCGTTTACCGGGCGCTCCGGACGGCCAGTCCCGGCCCAGCGCTTGTGCGGCACGGACGCCTGAGGCCGCGCCGTCCTCATGGAAACCCCACCCGTGGTACGCACCGGCGAACGCGACGAGGCCGTCGTTAAGACTTGGCAGTCTGCGTTGGGCGGCAACGGATTGCGACGTATAGACCGGGTGCTGGTAGGTCATTTCAGCAAGCACCGCCCCGGGGTCTACCAGGTGCTCACCGCCCAGCGTGACCAGAAACCTGCGCGGGCCAGGCAATCTCATCAACCGGGTGACGTCATACGTCACCACGACACCCTGAGCGTCTCCCCTGCTCAGGTAATTCCACGATGCGCGGGCATATGCATGGCGCGGCAACAGGGACTCATCGGTATGTAGTTGCGCGGAATTGCTCACGTATCCCATGGCTCCCAGCACCGCACGTTCGTCCGCGGTCGACTGTGCCAGCAGACCCAGCGCCTGATCGGGATGCGTCGCAATCACGGCGGCATCGAACACCCGCGGCGGGTGTCCTGCGACCGTGACCGCAACGCCCGCTGGGATCCGCTCGATCTGGGCGACCGGGGCATCGGTAAACGCCTCGTGCAGCCCGCGCACTACAGCATCGACATACGTGTGCGATCCCCCCGTGACCGTTTTCCACTGCGGCGACCCGAGCACCGACAGCATGCCGTGATGGTCCAGAAACCTGAACAAGTACCGCGCTGGGTACGCCATGGCCTGCCCGGGCGGGCAGGACCACACAGCGGCCACCAGTGGTGTCAGGAAGCGGTCAAGGAAAAACTGCGAAAAGCCCAACTGCTGAACAAAATCCCCGAGACTTAGGGCTCTATCGTCGGCGTTGGGGTCAGCAAGCAGCCGGCGCGCGCGACGGTGAAATCGCTTGATCTCTGCCAGCATCCACAGATAGCGAGGACTCACCGCGGCGGGCGAGGCGAAGAGGCCACGGACGCCCCGCGCACCGGCGTACTCCAGGCCAATGCTGTCATCGCGCACCGACATCGACATATCCGTATCGGCAGTATCGATACCGAGTTCGTCGAACAATCGGCACAGCGTGGGGTAGGTCCGGTCGTTGTGCACCAAGAACGCGGTGTCGACCGCGGTCGGCCCGCCTTGGCCGGCATCGACGAACTGCGTATGAGCGTGGCCGCCGAACCGCCCATCGGCGTCGTACAAAGTGACCCGGTCGTAGGCAGAAAGCACGTACGCTGCGGTCAATCCGGCCACGCCACTGCCGATAACGGCGATGGACCGTGCGCCGGGGCCAGATATTGCACTCACACCCAGTATTCGGAGTAAACCGGCCCGCGGATGGGTATTGCCCTCATCGGGCGGCGTCTCGGCGCGGCTCAGCTTTTTACGCAACCTACCCATCCGGAGAACGTTCGGCACCGAATAACAACAGAGCCGCACACACATGCCCCCGAAGTGCGGCACTTCCCGTACGCCCGCAGAAGGAGGGCCGGCAGGTAGACGTTCCCCGTACCGCCCACGAAAGGTTCCGTCCAGATGCCAGAATCACCGCGGCTTCGCCCACATTTCGACGATGTTCAGGCCCACTACGACCTGTCGGATGACTTCTTCCGCCTCTTCCTCGACTCGACCCAGACATATAGCTGCGCCTATTTCGAGCGCGATGACATGACCCTTGAAGAGGCACAAATCGCCAAGATCGACCTGGCACTGGGCAAGCTGCACCTGGAGCCCGGCATGACGCTGCTGGATGTGGGGTGCGGTTGGGGCGCCACCATCAATCGCGCATTGGAGAAGTACGACGTCAACGTCATCGGTCTGACGCTGAGTAAGAATCAGAAGGCTCACGTCGAGAGGCTTCTGGCGGCATCATCGAGCACCCGGTCAAAGACCGTCCAGCTGCACGGCTGGGAGGAGTTCGACGGCAAGGTCGACCGGATCGTGTCGATCGGCGCGTTCGAGCATTTCGGCTTCGACCGCTACGACGACTTCTTCAGGTTCGCCTACAACGCGCTGCCCGATGACGGCGTGATGCTGCTGCACACCATCACCGGGCTGCATCCCAACGAGATCGTGGCCAAGGGCCTGCCGCTGAGCTTTGAGCTGGCACGCTTCATCAAATTCATGGTCACCGAGATCTTCCCCGGCGGGCGGGTGCCCTCCATCGACATGGTGCGAGAGCATGCCGAGCGGGCGGGCTTCACCTGCACGCGAATACACCAACTGCAGCCGCACTACGCCAAGACTCTGGACCTGTGGGCGGCGGCACTCGAGGAACACAAGGATCAGGCCATCGCCATCCAAGACGAGATTGTGTACGAGCGTTACATGAAGTACCTCATCGGATGTGCGAAGTACTTCCGCATCGGCTACATCGACGTCGCACAGTTCACCCTCCCCAAGCTGCACCTCCCATATCTCCAGAAGTAGAGACCGCCGAAAGGAGCAAGAAGTGAGCGCCATCGTGCCGCCCTGGACCCTGGGTGTCGAACTATTCAAAGCGGCGGGCAATATCTTCGGGGTCCGTATGGGCACCGAAGAACCGCGCTACTCGTCACGGCCGCTGACCGCTTCGGTGCAGATCAGGCAGTACAGCAGCCGAGTTGCGGCAGAAACGATCGTCCTGGCAGAAGATGACCGGGCACGCAGTGAGGGCTTTCGCCGCCTTGCGGGTTACATTTTCGGCAAGAACCACCGGCAGTCCAAGATCGCCATGACCGCACCGGTAGCGCAACAAAACGACACCATCGCCATGACAGCCCCGGTGGGCCAATTATCCAGTGCTACTGGCGGTTCAATAATCCGGTTTTACATGCCGGCGAAATGGACACTGGCCAGCCTGCCCACCCCCGGCGATGACAGCATCCGACTCACCGAAGTGCCCGCCGAGACGCTCGCAGTGCTGCGCTTCAGCGGTGACCGATCGGCGGCCACCGTCACCAGACGCACCGACGAATTGCTCAATGCCCTGCGCGACAACAACATACAGATCGCTGGTGACCCCCAAGCCTGGTTCTATGACCCGCCGTGGACACTCTCGTGTGCTCGCCGCAACGAAGTCGCAGTTCCGGTTGACGCACGGGTCGACGACGACCTCCGAAGAGGCACCTAGAGGGCCGCGAAACCAGCTTCCCGATGATCGGAGACCTATGGGTGTCAGTGGTTCGGTGATTGTCGACGCGCCCGTCGAGGACGTGTTCGCCTGGTATTCCAGGCCGGGCGCGTTCAGCCGCTTGGCCGCACCGTGGGCGCCGGTCGAACTGCGTTCCGAGGCGGCCTCGCTCTGCGACGGGACTGCCGTACTGGACCTACCAGGAGGTCTGCGCTGGGTCTCCCGGCACGAGCAGGACGCATTCCTGCCCGGCCGACGATTCGTCGACGAAGGGGTCGCGGCGGGACTGCGGTCGGCGGTCAGTGGTTTGTTGCCCTGGCGGCATATCCATGAGTTCGAGCCAATTTCCGCTAGCAGGACTCGGGTACGCGACATCATCGAGACCCCCATTCCAGGGCGGTTTCTCGCCGAACTCATCGCATATCGTCACCGGCAGCTCACCGGAGATCTGGCCGCCCACCGCAGGGCCGCCGACCATGGAATGAACGCATCGACAGTGGCAATCACCGGCGCATCCGGCCTCGTGGGTACCGCACTTGCCGCATTCCTGAGCACGGGTGGACACCGCGTGATCCGCCTGGTCCGCGGGGAGCCGATCCACCGCACCGACCGGAATTGGGAACCAGAAGATCCGGACCCGGCCGCACTGGAAGGCGTCGATGCCGTCATCCATCTGGCGGGTACCACTATCGCCGGACGCTTCACCCAGCGGCACAAAGAGCTCATTGCCTCGAGCCGAATCGAGCCCACTCGGCTACTTTCCCGAGCTGCCGCATCCGCAGGTGTCGGCACCTTCGTCAGCGCCTCGGCGGTCGGGTACTACGGAAAGAGCCGAGACGACGAAACACTCACCGAGACAAGCCCGCCCCCGTCGACGGCAGACTTCCTTTCCGACGTGGTCGCTCGTTGGGAGCAAGCGGCGTTAGCAGGCAAGAGTGCTGGGACCCGGGTTGTCACTGTCCGCACCGGCATTGTTCAGTCACCCCGCGGCGGAACTCTCAAGCTTCTGCTCCCGCTTTTCCGGGCTGGCCTCGGCGGGCGCCTGGGCTCCGGTACCCAGTGGTTGCCCTGGATCGGCATCGACGATCTGGTGGACATCTATCACCGCTGCCTATGGGACCTTTCACTATCGGGCCCCGTTAACGCCGTGGCACCCGGCGTGGTCCGCAACGTCGACTACACGCGCGCGCTGGCCCAGGCAGTCCACCGTCCCGCGGTCATACCCGTACCTGCCTTCGGCCCCGCCCTGCTGCTGGGACGCGAGGGAGCCGAAGAGCTCGCGATGGCAAGTCAGTGTGTCTCTCCCGCAACACTATTGGACCGCCAATATGCGTTCCGGACTCCCAGCATCGGTCCGGCCTTGGGTCATCTCTTGGGAAGTCATGTCCCCTCGTGACCGTTATCTGGTGGGCCCGCCGCGACTTGCGGTTGGCCGACAATCCCGCCCTCCAAGCCGCGGCCGCGCGCAGCGATGTACTTGCCGTGTTCATCCTGGACCCGCAGTTGCTGAGCAGCGCACCACGCCCGCGGGACGCGTGGCTTGCCGCCAATGTTCTTGACCTTGATAACCGACTCGGCGGGCGGCTCTGCCTCTATTCCGGTGCGCCGCAACAGGTCCTTGCAGAGCTCGCTGAACGTATCGGAGCAACCGAGGTGCACGTGTCCCGGGAGACGACCCCCTTCGGTAGGCGCCGGGATACGTCGGTATCGGCCGCGCTGGCCAGGATCGGCGTGGACTGGATCGAGACAGGCTCACCCTACGCAGTGACGCCGGGCCGAATCACCAAATCCGACGGGTCCCCGTACCGGGTGTTCACCGCGTTCGAACGCGCTTGGCGCGAACACCGCTGGCCGCGCCCCGCCCGCCTGAAAACGAGACCTTCCTGGACAAAGCCTCCCCAGTCCGCACTATCAGCCCCCATCAGGTCGTCACTCACCGAACTGGCCCAAAGATGCAGCATCACAATGCCTCCCGCGGGCGAGGTAGCGGCCAGCATCCTGTGGGAACACTTCCTCTCACACGACCTCACCGGGTATGCCGCATGTCGTGACCGCGCCGATCTGGAGGCCACATCCAGGATCTCGCCCTATCTGAAAGTCGGTGCCATCCATCCTCGCACCATGCTCGCCGACCTGGCACCCATCGCAGGCCAAGACGCCGCCAAGTTCGCCTCGGAGCTGGCCTGGCGAGACTTCTACGCCGACGTGCTCTACCACCAGCCGCACTCCGCGCACGCCGACTTAACCGATGCCCTAGCGCATTTGTCCTATACCGAACCCGGCGAGGGCTTTACGGCCTGGCAGCGCGGAGCAACCGGATACCCATTGGTTGATGCAGGTATGCGGCAACTACTTGCCGAAGGTTGGATGCACAACCGAGTACGGATGGTCACCGCGAGCTTCCTTACTAAGGATCTCCACATCTGGTGGCCGCACGGAGCCAAGCACTTCATGAACAACCTCATCGATGCCGACAGCGCATCCAATACACACGGCTGGCAATGGGTCGCAGGAACGGGCACCGATGCCGCCCCGTACTTCCGGGTCTTTAATCCGACGGCTCAGGCACAAAAGTTCGACCCGAATGGCGATTACGTACGCAAATACATCCCGGAACTACAGCACCTGCCCGGCGCCTCAGCCCTCACGCCCTGGAAGCACTCCGACGGCCACCTTCACGGATATCCGACTGCCATCCTCGATCACGCAGAGGAAAGAAACATCGCGCTGCACCGTTACCGGGCCAGGCAAGACCACTAGCTATTCAGCTGCCACACCGAGAAATTCAGCACCGCCGCGAAGGTCGTCCATGCTAAGTAGGGAAGCAACAAGATTGCGGCCCAACGGCTTCTGTGCCAGAACAGCATCACCGTTGCGGCAATGAATCCCCACAGCACGAGGATCTCGATGAATGCCGTTCCCCGCCAGCCAAGACCAAAGAACAGGGGTGTCCACGCCATGTTCAGGACGAGCTGTATCCCGTACACCGCCAGAGGCAGCCGGTTCTCTGGTGAGGGATGTGACCGCCACACCAGCCATGCCGATACCGCCATCGACGCATACAGCACGGTCCACATGGGACCAAACAGTGCGGCCGGTGGAGCCCAACCGGGCTGTTGTAGACGCCCATAGGTTTCCGCAGCACTCGTTACGGCCACACCGCCGACTCCCGCAGCGATCGTCACCGCCATGGCAGAGACGGCAAGCCCAGCCCATTCCCTGGGCCACCGGCGCGAAATCCCTTGAGTCATAACGCCATAGTAGACAGAATTCGCACGTTGGTGACACTCTGCCCAGATCTAGGTTCACTATGCGGGCAACACCCAGAGGCGTACCCGAGCGCGAGCGAACGCGCAGTCCATGAAACCCGCCACCGCGGCGAGGAAGTTGGACGTGTACTTGTAGGCGACCCCTGCAGATCGATCAGGTGCCCGAGGAGAAGCCGCCGTGGCTAATCACCGAACGCCAGAGCTACCAAGAGGTGCTGTGCCAAAACTCCACTCCGACGGCGCGAAGAATCCGTGCGATGGCAGAGCCGCTCTTCACAAACGCACGACGTCGAACTCTTCGATCGCGCGCGCCAACATGGGGAATCGTCTGTGAGCCCGCGGATCGCCGTGGCGGCAATCATCGTCGCAGCGGCGAACCAAAGTCCGCTTATTGTGTGGCAACAAGCTGACGGCCGATTACCAGCGCGTGATCAAGCCCTACTCAGTAGATTGCGCGTCCCACTCACGTCGGTATGCCTCCATAAAAGGCTGGGCAATCTGCTCGCCCTTAGGAGTGATATTGAGCAACCATCTACGCTCCCACTCGCCGTCAGCAAAGTGGTTAACGTATGCGTCTGCAATCTGGCCCAATGTACCTTCGGTGTCAGAGGCCCGGACAAATCCTGACGCGCTCTGAGGATACGAGCCTAGTTCGAAAAGCCCATCATCCGTAAGTGAACGGATCAGTGCGAGAGTGTTGCGCTGGACTGCGCTAAGGGGCGCTTTGGGGTCTGATTGCTGTACATGCCAGTGAACAAGGGCAAGTTCCACCCAATCGCCCATACCTTCGATTAGGACCTTTTGACCCGGCGTAAGACTCTCATAGGCCATCTCTACCTCCGCTGATTCCCTTGCAGTCAGAGGCGTTTCGATCCTCATTACGGGTCCTCCACTTCGAAGTTACCCGACCCACCAATGATGTCATTGGCAATTTCATGGTCATTGGGAACTATTTGGTGCGGAATCGTCTCGAGAATTCCCGGCGGCGCGCCAACGGGAGAGCCCCCACCCCGAGGTGCCGGAGGGACAACTGGTGCTGAACCGGCCCTTAGAGCCGCAGCCCCCTCTCTCGGTCTTTACCAAAAGAACCTCACAGCATGCAGGAAACGCAGCCCTCGACCTCGGTGCCTTCCAGCGCCATCTGCCGTAGCCGGATGTAGTACAGCGTCTTGATTCCCTTGCGCCAGGCGTAGATCTGCGCCTTGTTCACGTCGCGTGTGCTGGCGGTGTCCTTGAAGAACAGCGTCAACGACAGGCCCTGATCCACGTGCTGAGTCGCCGCGGCATAGGTGTCGATGATCTTCTCGTACCCGATCTCGTACGCGTCCTGGTAGTACTCCAGGTTGTCGTTCGTCAGGTACGGCGCCGGGTAGTACGCGCGCCCGATCTTGCCTTCCTTGCGGATCTCGATCTTCGAGGCCACCGGGTGGATCGATGACGTCGAGTGGTTGATGTAGGAGATCGACCCGGTCGGCGGCACCGCCTGCAGGTTCTGGTTGTAGATGCCGTGCTGCTGCACCGACTCCTTCAACCGCTGCCAATCATCCTGTGTCGGAATGCGAATCCCGGCATCGGCAAAGAGCTGCCGCACCTTGTCGGTCGCCGGTTCCCACACCTGCTCGGTGTACTTATCGAAGAACTCGCCGCTGGCGTACTTCGACCTCTCGAAGCCACCGAAGCTCTTGCCGCGCTCGATGGCAATACGATTCGACGCCTTCAGCGCGTGGTACAGCACCGTGTAGAAGTAGATGTTGGTGAAGTCCACGCCCTCTTCGGAGCCGTAGTAGATCCGCTCGCGAGCCAGGTAGCCGTGCAGGTTCATCTGCCCCAGGCCGATGGCGTGAGAGTCGTTGTTGCCCTGCTCGATCGAGGGCACCGACCAGATGTGTGTCTGATCCGACACCGCGGTCAGCGCGCGAATCGACACCTCGATGGTCTGCGCGAAATCCGGGGAGTCCATCGTCTTGGCGATGTTCAGCGAGCCTAGGTTGCACGAAATGTCCTTGCCCACCTTGGCGTACGACAAGTCATCGTTGAACAGCGAGGGCGTCGACACCTGCAGGATCTCCGAGCACAGGTTCGAATGGGTGATCTTGCCCTCGATGGGGTTGGCCCGGTTCACAGTGTCCTCGTACATGATGTACGGGTAACCCGACTCGAACTGCAGCTCGGCGAGGGTCTGGAAGAACTCGCGCGCCTTGATCTTCGTCTTGCGGATCTGGCCGTTATCGACCATCTCGTAATACTTTTCGGTGACGTTGATATCGGCGAACGGCACGCCGTACGTGCGCTCGACATCGTACGGCGAGAACAGGTACATGTCCTCGTTCTTCTTCGCCAGCTCGAAGGTGATGTCCGGAATCACCACGCCCAGCGACAGCGTCTTGATACGGATCTTCTCATCGGCGTTCTCCCGCTTGGTATCCAAAAAACGGAAGATGTCCGGGTGATGCGCGTGCAGGTACACGGCCCCGGCGCCCTGACGAGCACCCAGCTGGTTGGCGTAAGAGAACGAGTCTTCCAGCAGTTTCATGATCGGGATGACACCCGAGCTCTGGTTCTCGATGTTCTTGATCGGCGCGCCGTGCTCGCGAATGTTGGTGAGCAGCAGGGCCACACCGCCACCGCGCTTGGACAGCTGCAGCGCCGAGTTGATGGAGCGCCCGATGGACTCCATGTTGTCTTCGATGCGCAGCAGGAAGCAGGACACCGGCTCGCCGCGCTGCTTCTTGCCCGAGTTGAGGAAGGTGGGGGTGGCCGGCTGGAAACGTCCGTCGATGATCTCGTCGACGAGCTTCTCGGCCAGCGTGGTGTCCCCCGAGGCCAGCGTCAGCGCCACCATGACCACACGGTCTTCGAAACGCTCCAGGTAGCGCTTTCCGTCAAAGGTCTTCAGCGTGTAAGAGGTGTAGTACTTGAAGGCGCCCAGGAAGGTCGGGAACCGGAACTTCTTGGCGAACGCCCGGTCCAGCAGCGACTTCACGAAGTTGCGCGAGTACTGATCAAGTACCTCGCGCTCGTAGTACTCCTTCTCGATCAGGTAGTCGAGCTTCTCGTCCTGATTGTGGAAGAAGACCGTGTTCTGGTTGACGTGCTGCAGGAAGTACTGCCGTGCCGCCGCGGCATCCATGTCGAACTGGATCTTGCCGTCTGCGTCATAAAGATTGAGCATGGCGTTGAGGGCGTGATAGTCCAGCTCGCCGTGAGCCGAGCCGTGCGCAGAGGTCACAGGTTCTGCAGTTGTCGCGGTTGGCGCCACGGTGTGTCCTTCCAAAATTCGTCGAGTCCAGAGAGCACCTGCTGCACGTCTTCTACGGTGCCCATGAGTTCAAAGCGGTACAGATACGGCACGTCGCACTTGGCCGAGATGACCTTGCCGGCGTAGCAGTACTCCGCACCGAAATTGGTGTTCCCGGCCGCGATGACCCCGCGGATCAGGGACCGGTTGTGTTCGTTGTTGAGAAATTTCACGACCTGCTTGGGGACGTATCCCCCGGCCTGACCGGGAACTGGATGTCCACCGCCGTACGTCGGCACGACCAAGACATAGGGGTCGTCAACCTCGATGTCACCACGCAGCGGGATCCGGGTAGCGGGAACACCCAGCTTCTGAACGAAGCGGTGGGTGTTCTCCGACACGCTGGAGAAATAGACCAGATGGGCCATGCCCGGCTCCCGTACTACTTACTACTTATTAGGCAGAGACTGCGACTGCGCCAGCGAGCGCCTTGATGCGGTCCGGGCGGAAACCCGACCAGTGATCGTCACCGGCCACGACCACGGGCGCCTGCAGGTAGCCGAGTGCCATCACGTAATCGCGCGCCTCGGGAACCTCGGTGATGTCCACGACGCTGTACTCAATGCCCTGCTTGTCGAGGGCCTTGTACGTCGCGTTGCACTGTACGCAGGCGGGTTTGGTGTAGACGGTGATGCTCATGCGTAGCTCCTCAGCGAATCGATCGTGTACGTCTCAACAAAGTTTTCAGCAGTCCAGCACCCCGGAAAATTCCGTGTCGCCCGTGGTGGCTGAGCGCCAGGATCAGCCAGAAGATCTGGCGGGAATCCGGGCCGGGCGGCCCGGATTGATTCCCGGCCTTTCGGTGTTCCAGACACTACACCTAGTGTCCGACAATCGGAACCTATACAAGATGTTCTGAACAACATTCATGAAATTCCCTGGTCGTGAGACCTCTCACCCTCGAAATGTGGGCGTGTCGTATTCGCGGCGTGTCCGGGCCCCGGGCGGTGGCTGGACCACATGTGGTGTCCACCACCGGGCACCGATACCGGCTAGCAGATCACCCGCCACCGGGCAAACCCTGTAGCCCGGTGAGTCTGTGGAAACTGTGGAGTTCTGTGGACGAATCTGGGGACAGATTCCGATCTAGCGGAAGAGTCCCACGTTGTCGGCCACCCACCGCGCGAAAGTGGTACCCGGGTACCCGGTCAGATCGGCCACCAAGGTGTTCGCCGGCTGTTCGAAATCAGGGTCGGTCAGGGTCTCGATGTACCACTGGGCACGATCTCCCATCGTCGGCCTCAGCTCGCGTACCGCCTCTTCGGCTGAACTGATCACGTAGCGCACATCCAGGCCCGCCACATCGGCGATGGTCTGCACCAGCTGCTGACGGGTCACCGTCTCGGGACCGGTAATCGGATACCTCTTACCCAGGTGCTCATCGCCCGAACAAAGAACCGCTGCGGCCACCCGCGCGATGTCATCCATGGCGATGGGCGATTGGGCCGCGTGGCGCTCCGGTTCGTGGACCGCCCCGGTGCGGTTGATCTGTTCGGCCCACATCGCATAGTTCTCCATGAACTCCCCCGGACCGAGCTGCGTCCAGCCGACGCCGCTGTTCTCGACGGCCGCGGCCTGCTCGGCCCACCACGACGCATCCCCCGCCAGCGCCACCACATGCCCCACCCCGGCGGCGTGCGCCAACTCCAGCACGGCCACGGCCGTGGACGGCAGCGGCGCCAAGTACATCCGTTCGACGCCGTCGAACACCCCCGCGAGACTCTCGGGATTGCCCAGATATCCGAGGACCGGCGTCACCCCCTCCGGCAGTGCCGCCTTCTCCGGCGAGGTGGTCAAGGCTCGAATATCGCCGACACCCAAGGCAACGAGATGATCCACGACCTTCCGGCCGATGTTCCCGGTGGCGCCAGTGACGAGAACGGTCATGCCCGGCAAGCTACCGGGCATGACCGACAGTCTCGCGCTCGTGAGACTCGTAGGTTCCCAGCACAACGGCAGTGCGCCCTAAGCTGCCACGCATGGAACCGAGTCAGATCGCCCCGCGATGACGTCGTCCCCCGCGGAGCCACAGCAGCACGTGACGGGCGGAGACGTCAGCCCCCGCAGAGTGTTCATGGCCAGCGCGGTCGGTTCTGCCATCGAGTTCTACGACTTCTATATCTATGGCACGGCGGCCGCACTCGTCTTCCCCGCTGTCTTCTTCCCGAATCTCAGCCATTCCCTGGCACTGTTCGCGTCCATCGCCACCTTCAGCACCGCATTTCTGGCCCGGCCGGTCGGCGCCGCCCTGTTCGGCCACTACGGGGATCGCTTCAGCCGCAAGGGCACCCTGGTGGTCACGCTGATCACCATGGGGCTCGCCACCATGGCGGTTGGCCTGGTTCCCGGCGCCGCCTCGATCGGAGCGGCCGCGCCGACGGCCATTGTCTTGCTACGACTCGTGCAAGGCATTGCGGTCGGCGGCGAATGGAGCGGGGCGGCACTGCTCTCCTCCGAGTACTCGCCAAGCAGCGTCCGCGGCCGCGCCGCGACGGCGGTGCCGATCGGGAGCTCGACCGGGCTCCTGCTCAGCAGTCTGGTCTTCCTCATCGTCAGCATCACGGTCGGGGAAGACAGCCCGGCATTCCTGTCGTGGGGATGGCGAGTGCCCTTCATCGCCAGCGGGCTCCTGGTGGCGGTCGGGCTGTACATCCGCCTCCACATCGCCGAGACACCAGAGTTCGCGCAGGCGAAAGCTCAGGACAGGCTGGTGAAATCGCCGCTGCGGCATGTGATGACGGAGAGCCCTCGCACCCTGGTACTGACCTGCGGGACCATGCTGATCATCTTCACGCTGTCCTTCATGACCAATACCTACTTCCCCGGATTCGCGAGATCGGAGTTGCACTTCTCCCGCGCGGCCATACTCACCGCCGGCGTGCTCGGGGCCGTGGTCCTCATGGTGTCCGCTGCTGTGGGCGGAATCCTCAGCGACCGACTAGGCCGGCGCCGGGTGATCTTGACCAGCATGGCGCTGATACTCCCGTGGACGCTACTGGTCGCCCCCCTGTTGGCCAGTGGGCCATTCTGGGCCTACCTGGCAGCCATGGTGCTCACCTATGTGCTGTTCGGGCTCGCATTCGGACCTATGGCGAGCTTCCTTCCAGAGTCCTATCCGGTGGGCACCCGCTACAGCGGCACCGGCGTGGCGTTCAACGTGGCCGGGGTGTTCGGAGGCGCCATCCCGCCATTGATCGCCGGCCCGCTGCAGAGCACTCTGGGCAGCTGGGCCGTCGGCCTGATGCTGCTGGTGATTTGTGCCATCAGCGTCGCCTCGGTCTCCGCCATGAAAGAAACATGGGCCGGATCAACTAGCCAGTAACGAGAACGGTCATGCCCGGCAGGTACGAGGCATGACCGTCCCTCGACCCTACAAATCAGCTGTGCGAAGCGGACGTCAACGCGTCCAGCGCCTTGGTCAGCTCGGCAACCGTCTCCGCGTGCTCCCGTGGGTGCTTGCCATCGAACGCCGAGGCCGGGACCGCGAGCTTGATGTCATCGAGGACGTTGGCCGTCGCGATGGAGGCCACCTTGCGGGTGTCGTCGATCGCCCAGATGCCGCCGTACCTACCAGCCGACGTTCCAATGACGACGGTGGGCTTGCCCTTGAACACGCTGCTGCCGAATGGGCGAGACAACCAGTCGAGTGCGTTCTTCAATGCGCTCGACACAGTGCCGTTGTTCTCGGGGCTGACCAGCAGGACCGCATCCGCACCGGCGACGGCGGCGCGCAGCGACTCCACCGGCGCGGGGGCGTTGTCGCCATCAATATCCTCGTTGTAGTGCGGCAGTTCGGCCAGACCCTCAAAGATGTTCACGCTTACACCGGCCGGCGCGTTTTCCACGGCGGCCTCCGCTAGCTGCCGATTGAGCGATGCCTTACGCAGGCTTCCGACAATTGCCAGCACGTTCTTCTCTGCCACTTTCTCGGCCATGGGGAACACCTTTCATCAGAACGGCACGTTTGTCGCGCCTACGTCCTTCTTCTCTGTCACGTTCTACAATACGGACTGCGGTCCGTATATTTCCCCGGCGCTAGTATCGAGGTGTTATGCCTGGTCAAGAAATACCCCTGCTTTCTGTCGACCTTGCGCAGAATCCCACCCGGGAACGTGCCGTCGCCACGCGCAACCGCGTTCGCCTCTTGGAAGCCGCACGACAGATTCTCGACGAAGTCGGTCCGGACAACATGTCCATGGATGCCGTCGCCAACGCGGCAGGCGTGGGCAAGGGGACCCTCTTCCGCCGATTCGGCAGCCGCACCGGACTGCTGCTGGCACTGCTCGACCACGAAGAACACATTGAGCAGCAGGCATTCATGTTCGGGCCGGCGCCCCTGGGTCCCGATGCACCTCCGCTGACCCGGCTCATCGCATTCGGACGAGCCCGGCTCGCCTTCCTGGAACGGCACCTCGACCTGGCACGCGCCACCACCGCCGATGCCGACGCCTGGCACAACGCACCGCCCACCCTGCTCGTCCGCGCACACATCCGGATGCTGCTGGCCCAGCTCGAATGCACCGGCGACCTCGACGCACAGACCCATGCCCTGATGTCGATCATCGATCCCGGCTACGTGCACTTCGCCACCAACGCCAACGGCCAGACACTGACTGGGCTCGGCGACGCGTGGGAGGACCTGGTGTGCAAGGTGTGCGCACGCTGACCGAGCGTTCTACAGTCGGGCAATGAGCACCCTTCGCGAAGAGATCCGGTCCGCCCTCGACGTCTCTCCCACGATCGATCCGGCCGCCGAGGTGTCGCGACGGGTGGGGTTCCTCAAGGACTACCTAAGAGTCAGCGGGACAGCGGGATTCGTCCTCGGCATCTCCGGCGGACAAGACAGCGCCCTGGCCGGGCGGCTGTGCCAGCTGGCGGCGCAGGAGTCACGACTCGAAGGGACGGAGGCCGAGTTCATCGCGGTGCGGCTGCCCTACGGCGTACAGGCCGACGAGAACGATGCCCAAGTGGCCCTGAGGTTTATCGACCCCGACCGCTCCATCGTCATCAACGTCAAAGACGCCTCGGATGCCGCGGTGCATGCGGTGGCCGACGCACTCAGCGAGACACCGTCGGACTTCGTGCGCGGCAACATCAAGGCCCGGGAACGCATGGTCGTCCAATACGCCGTCGCCGGTCAGCACCGGCTGCTCGTGGTCGGCACCGACCACGCCGCCGAGGCCGTCACGGGATTCTTCACCAAGTTCGGCGATGGTGGCGTCGATGTCACCCCGCTCACGGGACTCACCAAACGTCAAGGTGCACAACTTCTTTCCCACCTGGGCGCTCCGGAGAGCATCTCGCACAAGGTGCCCACCGCCGACCTGGAAGATGACCGGCCCGCGCTCCCCGACGAGGTCGCACTCGGCGTCACGTACGCACAGATCGACGATTACCTGGAGGGCAAGGCGGTCACCGTCGAGGCCGCCGACCGTATCGAACGCTGGTACCTGCAGACCCGGCACAAGCGCACCGTCCCGGTCACCCCGTTCGACGGCTGGTGGCGCTAAGAGTCCGTCGACGGCGGATTCGTCCCGGACTTCTGAAATCCGGGACGCAGCGCGTTGGTGAAGGCGTGATTGACGAGCCGCATCGCGACGCTGTACGGCCACCACAGCGTGCGTTTGAACAGATAGAGCGCGCGGATATCGACCCCCGTGTAGACGAGGTAACGGTTGTGGCGGATGCCGTGCAGGATCCGGTCGGCCACCTTCTCGGGCGAGGTGGCATGCCCCACGAACCGGTTCACCCACTTACTGACATCGGGGTTGTCGCGGTCCACGCCGGCGATGTCGACGGTGCGCACCAGCGGAGTGTTGACGGCGCCCGGCACCACCACGGTGACGCCGATCTTGTAACGAGCCAGATCGAAGCGCAGTACCTCTGAGACGCCACGCAGCCCGTACTTGCTGGCGCTGTAAGCGGCATGCCATGGCAGAGCCACCAGGCCCGCCGCCGACGACACGTTCACGATCTGACCACCGTTACGCGCCTTGATCATCGCGGGCACAAGACTCTCGATGACGTGGATGGGCCCCATCAGGTTGATATCGACCACCGAGCGCCACTGCTGATGGGAAAGCCTGTCTACGGATCCCCATACGGATATCCCCGCGATATTGAGCAGAACATCCATGCTCGGATGTGTCTCCAGAATGTCGGCCGCGAAGGCTGCGACGGCGTCATAATCGGAGATATCGAGCGCCCGGTAGGCGCTGACCTTCCCTCCGGCGGCCGTGATCTCCTCGACCACGGACTCGAGTCCGTCCGCGGCCCGATCGGTCAAAAACAGCTCGGCGCCCTCGCGCCCCAGACGCAGCGCGGTGGCCCGTCCGATCCCGCTGGCGGCCCCGGTGACGAAGCATCGCTTACCGGTGAAGTCGTATGCCATTACTGAACCGTACCGGCCGTCATTCTTAAATTTCTGCGCGGTCCAATAGCAAACGGTACCTTCGGAATATGACGATTGATAGCACGCAATCTCGCCGCGGTTGGTTACCTTGGGCAACTACAATTGCAGTAGTGCTGATAGCCGCCACGGCATGCGCGGGCGGAACCTCGTCCCGCCTTTCGCGGGGCGCAGACGACGCTCCCGCCGCCCCCGCCGCCTCCACCTACACCCAGGCTCCGGCGGCCCCCATGCGCGACTCGATGCAACAGGCCCCGCAATACGGCCCGCCGACGGAGGCCAAACGGGACATCGTCAAGACCGGGACCATGACGATCGTCGTGCCCAATCCTTCCGAAGCTGCCGACAAGGCGGCCGGGTTCGCCGAATCGGCCAATGGCCGGGTGGAGAGCCGCTCGGAGGATGCGGGATCTGGATCCGGCCGTGCACACACAGCCATCGTGCTGCGAGTACCCGCCGCCAAGCTTGACGGCGTTCTTCGCGATCTCAAGGAGCTGGGCAAGGTCAAGTCCGCCGACACCAAGAGCGATGACGTGACTGCGCAGCGGGTCGATCTGGACGCCAGAATCGCGGCGCTGCAGACCTCCGTCGACAGACTCCTGGGGATCATGCGCGATTCCAAGGACACCGAGGCCCTGATCCAGGCCGAAACCGAGTTGTCCAAGCGTCAAGCCGACCTCGATAGTCTGCGGGCACAACGCAACCAGCTCGGAGAACAAGTCGCCTACAGCTCGGTCACCGTCACGTTCCTCGCCGAAGAAGTGGGCCTGCCGCCGACACCGCCCAAGTACCAAGGGTTCTTCGGACAGATCGAGCGTGGCTGGGATGGGCTCGTCGCGGCGGGCAACAACGTGCTGTTGCTGTTCGGACTGCTACTCCCCTGGCTCGGCGTGTGCGCAGTCCTCGGCGGAATCGGTTACGGCGTTCGCCGGGTGGTGCGGCAGCGCCGATCCGAGGCGACTGAGCTATCGACCCAAAAGGCTGACACGCCATAGGGTCTCGATAACCCCAAGCGCCCGAGCGGGATCGGTGTTACGCCCGACGAATGAGCTATCGCCCGACACCGTCGACGCGGTCAACGCCACCAGTGACCGCACCAAAGCTGGCAGATCGTCTGAGATCGGTTGGGCACCACGTTCATTCACTTCGATCTCGGCGATCTTGAGGATCTTCTCGATCACAACGTCGGTGAGGTCGTCGAGCAGACCGGCGATTGTCGGATCGGTGATCCGCGCCTCCTGACACGCCTTCATCAACGGGTCGTTATGCGCGAAGGAGGCCGCGGCACTGCCCACCATGCGGTTGGCGAACTGTTCGGGAGTCTCCTCCTCGCCACGCGGCGCGAAGTAGTGCGTGAGCTCGTCGAGCTCCGCGAAGGCGTCGCCAACCATCTGCGCGAGCACCGAGTACTTGCTGTCGAAATAGAAGTAGAACCCTGATCGGCCGACGCCGGCCCGCTCACTGATCGCGCTGACGGACAGCTCGGCAAAACTGTGGTTTTCCGCGATCAGCTCGGCAACAGCCGTCATGATCGCGTCGCGCTGACGATCACCACGGGTCTGCGTGCCACTGCGCGCTGGACTGACCACCTGCACAGTTTGCACCGAAACACCGCATGAACAGAACTTGACACCCGTCAAGTTCTGCGGCGAAGATGATCTAGAGCACACCGAAGTGCTAGTCGCGAGCGAAGGAGCCACGCCCAATGGCGACGATCAGCAGCACCGATTACCTCATCGACCAGGCCAAACGACGTCTTCCCACCATGAACACCCTTCCGGGTATGGGATACGTCGAGAACTACCTCAACAATCGCGACTGGCCACTGACCGAACTGGCGCCGCCGCCACCCGGAAGCGGCCTGAAGCCCGTGATGGGTGACCAGGGCCTGCCGATGCTCGGGCACATGATCGAGATGTTCCGCGGGGGAATCGACTGGGTGCTCAACATGTATCAGGAGCGCGGCCCGGTGAGCTGGTCACAGACCCCCATTGGCAAGATCGTCGCCGCGCTGGGCCCCGACGCCACCCAGGCGGTGTTCAGCAATGCGAACAAGGACTTCTCGCAGCAGGGCTGGGTCCCCGTCATCGGCCCCTTCTTCAGCCGGGGACTGATGCTGCTGGACTTCCAGGAGCACCGCGAGCACCGTCTGATCATGCAGCAGGCGTTTCTGCGCAGCCGCCTAGCCGGCTATGTGGAGCAGATCGATTCAGTGGCAACCGAGATCGTCGCCCAGTGGCCCACCAACGACCGCCGGTTCCTGTTCTACCCGGCCATCAAGGAGCTGACCCTGGATGTGGCCTCGGTGGTGTTCATGGGCAATGAGCCACATGCTCAACATGAGCGGCTCGACAAGGTCAACAAGGCGTTCGTCGCGACCACCCGTGCCGGTGGAGCCATCTTCCGCTTCGGCGTGCCTCCCTTCAAATGGTGGCAGGGACTACAGGGGCGCAAGCTGCTCGAGGAGTACTTTGCCGAACGGGTGGGTATTGCCCGCCGCAAGGAATCGGGTGCCGACATGTTGACGGCGTTGTGCCACGCCGAGACGGACGAGGGCGACGCCTTCACCGATACCGACATCGTCAACCACATGATTTTCCTGATGATGGCCGCGCACGACACCACCACGTCGACAACCACGACGATGGCCTACTACCTGGCCGCGAATCCCGAATGGCAAGAACGGGTTCGGGAGGAGTCGGACCGTCTCGGCGACGGCCCGCTGGACATCGACGCGCTCGAGAAGCTGGAGAGCCTCGATCTGGTGATGAATGAGGCGTTGCGCCTCGTCACGCCACTGCCCTTCAATATCCGCTCCGCGGTGCGCGATACCGATCTGCTCGGGTTCCACATCCCGGCCGGAACGATGATCAACATCTGGCCCGGCATGAACCACCGGCTACCCGAATTGTGGACGGACCCGGACAAGTTCGATCCCGACCGCTTCGCCGAACCGCGAAACGAGCACAAACGCCATCGGTATGCGTTCTCGCCGTTCGGCGGGGGTGCGCACAAGTGCATCGGCATGGTGTTCGGCCAGCTGGAGATCAAAGCGATCATGCACCGACTGTTGCGGCAGTACCGGTTTGAGCTGACTCATCCCAGCTACGAGGCCAAGTGGGACTATGCCGGCATGCCGCTGCCGATCGACGGCATGCCCATCGTCCTGCGCCCCTTGCACTGAGCACGCGAGGTTAGCAACCCAGACGGTTAGCGCAGGCAGTGACCGCCTTGAGCGACGAGGTCGTGGCATCGTGCGCACGGCCCATCGCCCAGGCGGTGCCAGTGCCGTTGGTGCCGCGCACAAAAGTGCACGTCTGATCGCCGTCGCGCAGCTGATGGAAGCTGAGCGTTTCCATCCGTATCCCCCGCTCGGACAGCATGGCGGTCAGCGCTGCCATGGGTCCGCACGCGGCGGCCGTCGACGATTCGATGCACTCACCGATCGCGAGCGTGGCCCGGTAGATCCCGTCGGCCTCGGACCATTGGCCCAGCCTCAGGGAACCGCCGCCGCGCTCGTACGTCTGACAGAACGAGGCCCAGGACATGTCACCGGCCTCTTCGCGCAAACCGCGCGGCAGTGGGACGCCGAAGCGGTCCATGAACGGATCGATCTGCGGGAAAATTGTTGTTGAGGAATGCATGTGCCGGTCTTTCATCTGATGTGGAAAGTGACCGACAGGTAGTAGCTTCGACCCACAGCGAGGGGTCGGTCTGGATCAGACCCCGCTGCGGGTTGCTACTACGAGAAGACGCTGCACGAGAACCAACACTAGACGCGGCGTCTGATTAGCGCAAATACTTTCCCAGGACCACCATCGATCGCTCATGGTCGGGATCCGGCGGATCGTCGACGAGAGCGTGCAGACGCTCGGTGATGCTGTCGCCGTCCAGGTGCGTACCGATGAGCACGAAATTCGCCCCCTGTGGCAGCCCCGTCCGCTTGGGCGCCTTGTCGATGGTGATGTGATCGCCCACGGTGTGCACCGCGAGTGTCTTGTCACCGATCCGCGCCACCCCCTTGATCCGGTACACGCCGGCGGGCTGACTGTCCAGGAATTCGATGAGGCGCCGGGGATGCAGAGCATGCTCGGTCGCGAACTCGACCGTCTCGTAGTGGTGATGCGCATGCTGATGGTGGCTGTGATCCTCGCGGATGAGGTCCTCCAGTGAGAGCTGACCTATCGGCGCCGGGCGCTCCTTCTTGTCGAACAGCAGCCGGGGGTCGACATCGGCACCGCTGGTCTCCACGATCGACGCGCGCGGGTTGCGTTCCTTGACGACGGCGCGCAGGTGGGTGCGATCCGCGGCGTCGGCCAGGTCAATCTTGTTGAGAACCACCAGATCCGCCAGGGTCAGATGCTGGGCGATCTCCGGATGCCGTTCCGCGACGTCCTCGTACTGGGCGGTGTCGACGACGGTGACCAGTCCCCCGTAGCCGATCCGGTTGTCCTCGGCCGCCGCCGCCAGCACCATGCGCACCAGCGGCAACGGCTCAGCCAGGCCGCTCGCCTCGATGACAATGGCGTCGATATCGCGGCCCGCGAGAGCGGTCAGCATGCCACCGAGTTCATCGTCGTCAGCGGTGCAGCACAGGCATCCGTTGGACATCGTCATGGTCGAGTCAACCTGACCGGCGACCAGCATGGCGTCGATGTTGATGGCCCCGAAGTCGTTGACTACTACACCGATTCGCACACCCAGGGTGTTGCGCAACAGGTTGTTCAGCAGCGTCGTCTTACCGGCGCCCAGGAAACCGGAGACGATGGTGACCGGGATCAAGCTGGGTCCTCGACACTTCTCCGCACGCCACCAGTGTAGGTAAGGCCGGCGACTAGTTGATGGTGGAGATGATGCCGCCGTTGACGAAGATGGTCTGGGCGGTCGTCCACCCCGATTCCGGAAGAACCAGCAGCCTGGCCACGGGCAGAATGTCGTCGCCGCGACCGATCTTGCCGTTGATGCTCATCGACTCCAGCCAGGCGATGTTGTCATCGGACTCCGCCGGATAGAAGAAGCTCGTTTGCAGAGGCCCAGGCGCGATGCAGTTGACCGTTATTCCGCGGCCGCCAACCTCTTTGGCGAGCGCCTTGGTGAAGTGCTCCACGGGGGCCTTGGATCCGGCATAGGCGCTATAGGTGGGCGCCAGCGCCCCCACCATGGTGGTGACGAAGCTCAGAATCCGGCCGTCGTCGGCCATCCGGCGCGCTGCCTCACGCATCATGAAGAACACCGTCTTGGCGTTGGCGTTGAACACGCCGTCGTATTCGTCCTCGGTGATATCCGCCAAAGGTTTCCGCACGATCATGCCCGCGGTGTTGATCAGGATGTCCCAGCGCCCGAATGCCGCGAAAGTGGCGTCGGCGAGCTTGGTGCAGTTCTCGGGAACCGCAAGGTCGGCCTGGAAGCTGACCGCCTCGCCGCCGGCCTCCTCGATCTGCCGAACGACCTCGGCCGCCTGCTCCGCCTTGTTATCGCTGCGGTAGTGCACCACGATCCGGGCGCCATCATGGGCCAGCGTCCGGGCAAGTGCCGCACCCATGTTCGCCGACGCCCCGGTGATCACAGCCACCTTCCCCGCCAGCGGCCATTCCTGCGGACGATACGGTTGGACCGGATCAATTGCCCCGGGGATCTCGACCATGTCCACTCCCTCTAGAAGTCAGCCAGCAAAGACCGAGCGTAGCGAGATATCAGACGTTCCGGCCAACAAGAGATTGTTGACAGCTAACAAGCATCTGTTGTGAGAAGTCCCCTGAGCGGGAATGTCCGCACTACCGCCACCGTTATCGGTCGTGGGCTTACGAGAGGAACACACCATGCCGCAGAAAGTCGTCGTCGCCGGTGGCCACGGGCAGATCGCCGCGCACCTGATCCGTCTGCTCGCGGCGCGTGGTGATGACGCCGTCGCCCTGATTCGCAATCCCGACCATGCGGACGATGTTCGGGCATGGGGCGGGCAACCACGGGTTCTCGACCTGGAATCTGCCGACGTGAGAACGGTCGCCGGCGCCCTGGAGGGGGCCGATGCCGCCGTCTTCGCGGCGGGAGCGGGACCGGGCAGCGGGCCGGCGCGCAAGGACACCGTGGACCGTGCCGCCGCCGTCCTGCTCGCCGACGCCGCGGAACAGGCACGGGTGCGCCGGTTCATTCAGATCAGTGCCTTCGGCGCCGGTGAACCCGTACCAACGGACGGGGACGAGTCGTGGATCGCCTACGTGATCGCCAAGACGGCCGCCGAGGAGGACCTGCGTGCTCGCGGCGGCCTGGATTGGACCATTCTGCGTCCCGGTCTACTCACCGACCAGGATCCGACCGGATTGGTTGCCTTGTCGGCCAGTAGGATTGAACGGGGATCAGTTCCCCGTGCCGATGTCGCGGCAGTGACTGCCGAACTACTCACCGCGCCGAACACGGTGCACGACATCCTGTTCCTCACCGAGGGCGCCACCCCGATCACCAGCGCGGTACGCGTGCTCTAGAGCAGAGCGAAGAGACGATCGAGCGCGCGTAGCTGCTCGTCGAATGGGGTGTCAAGCTTGACCAGCAGCGTCGAGATCCCCGCGGCGCGATAGCGTTCCAGCCGCTCGCCGATCATCTCATCGGTTCCGACGAGGTTGGTGAGGCGCCCCAGATCGTCGGGCACGGCCCCGCGGGCGGCGTCACGATCTCCTGTGCGCCACAAGGATTCAACCGCGCGGACACCATCGCCGTAGCCGAGTCGGGTGAACGCCTCGTTGTAGAAGTTTCGCCCAGAGACCCCCATGGCGCCAATGGTGAACGCGTATCCAGCGGCATGGCGCCTGATTGCGGCAGCGGCATCGGTTGCGGTGTCGGCGAATTCGAGAGCAACCGGCGCCACCAGGTCAATGTCCTCCAGCTTCCGTCCGGCGGCCACGGCGGCGTCACGGATGGGGCCGAGGAACACTTCGGCCAGCTCCGGGATGAAGGAGTTGCCGAGCCAGCCGTCCGCGAGCTCACCGGTGAGCGCCAGGTTCGCCGGCCCCATGGCCGCGACGTAGATGGGCACATTCTGCGGCGCCACCATGGGCCGCAAGGGTTTTCCTGCGCTCCCCGGCAACGGCAGCGTGTATACCTCGCCCTCGTACTGGAGCCGCTCCCCACGTGCCACCATCCGGACGATGTCGATGGTCTCCCGCGTGGTCCGCACCGGCCTACTGAAGCGCACACCATGCCACCCCTCCATCACCTGCGGTCCGGAGGCTCCCACACCCAGGATGAAGCGTCCGCCGGAGAGCTGTTGAATGCTCAGCGCCGACGTCGCCAGCATCGCCGGCGATCGCGACCCCAGCTGAACCACGAAGGTTCCCAGCCCAATGGTCTCGGTACGGGCGGCCAGGTAGGCAAGGCCCGTGAGGGCGTCGTACCCCCACACCTCGGGCACCCAGAGCGAGGCGACACCCAGCCGCTCCGCGCGGCGCGCGAAGTCGGCGGCGCCCGGCAACCTCGGCTCGATCGTCACACCAATACGCATCCGGTCCTCCATCACCTCAGTAGGATCAGCCTATGCGATACCGCGACTGCCCCACTATCGAAGTGTCCCAACGCATGTCGGGGACTGTGCCGGAAGCCTGGGCTCTCGTGACCGATATCGCCTTTCCCACCTACTGCACGGGCGAGCTCATCAACGTCCAGTGGCTAGACGGCGCCGACAAAGTTGCGGTCGGCGCGCGATTCAAGGGCACCAACGGCGGAGACGGCAGCCAGTGGGACACGGTATCGGTGATCACCGAGGTCGAGCCCGAGTCTCGCTGGGTGTGGAATGTGCTCTCCGAGGGCGGCACCTACGCGGCGAGTTGGGGTTTCGAGGTGGAGCCGGCGAGCGACGGAGTGATCGTCCGGCAGTGGGGCCGGCTCGGTCCTGGCCCGTCGGGACTGACACCGGCCATCGAAGCCATGCCCGACAAGGAAGCACGCATCGTGTCGCGCCGCCTGCAGGACTGGCGCGTGGGGATGGAGGCCAACCTCCAGGAGATCGCCGAGCGCTTGTCGCGCTAGCCGGTCAGATTCTCGGGCTCGGCCCAGCCGATGAGCTCGTCGCGGGCCCGGGCCACACGGGACCGGATAGTGCCGATGGCACAGCCACACACGTCGGCCGTCTCCGCGTAGGACAAGCCAACAACTTGGGTCAGCACCAGCGCCTCGCGCCGATCATCGTCGAGCGCGGCCAGAAGTGCCTTGAGCTCTACCAACTCCTCGAACCGGTGCGTCGGGCGTCGCAGCGAGGCTTCTTCCAGATCGGCCCCGTGCGCGATACGCGGCCGGGACTTCAGGTGGCGAATATGGTCGGCCACCACGCGGCGGGCGATCGACAGCAGCCAGGTGCGCACCGTCGAGCGCCCGGCGAAGCGCGGGAGCGCACCGAGTGCCCTCAGGTACGTCTCCTGGGTGAGGTCGTCAGCGACACCGGTATCGGCCAGGTAGGCGACGAATCGCCACACATCGGATTGGGTCGCCTTCACCAGAGATTCGAGGGCGGATTTGTCGCCACGACCGGCGGACAGCGCAATCTCAAGCAGCTGCTCGTCGTCGGTGCCGGTGGCCACGACTCCTACTCTATGTCGTAGACCTTCGGAGGTGAACAGCGGGAACTCTTTAGCCGGTTCATCCGACCAATATCCCGTGACATATACCGAGGATCGGCCCGGAGCTCGTGAGTCCCAGCCCGACACCGTGTGGGGGCGACTTGCACCGATCGTACTGCGTCTGCACTTCTATGCGGGGCTCCTCGTCGGGCCATTCCTCCTGGTCGCAGCGCTGACCGGGCTCGCCTATGCGCTGGTGGGGCAGGTCGATGCCGCCGTGTACCGGCACGAGCTCAAGGTCGATTCCGTCGGATCCCAGCAGTTGCCGATGTCGCAACAGGTGGCGGCGGCGACGGCGGCACAGCCGGCAGGCACGGTGACGTCCATCCGCCCGCCAGCACTCCCCGACGACACCACCCGGGTGGTGCTGGCCGTCCCCGACGACCCCGATGTTCCCGCCGACTACTCGCGCACGGTGTTCGTCGACCCCTACAACGGGGAGATCCGCGGAACGTTGACCACGTACGGTGAGTGGCTGCCGGTGCGCGCCTGGTTCGACGAACTTCACCGGAACCTGCATCTGGACGAATTCGGGCGCAACTACAGCGAGCTTGCCGCCAGCTGGTTGTGGGTGGTCGCGCTCGGCGGACTGTTCCTGTGGATCGGCTATCGCCGACGCACCGGGCGGCTGAGCAGGATCGCCGTCCCCGATCGCGATGCCACCCCACGCCGCCGCAGATTGACCTGGCATGGCGCCGTCGGCGTCTGGATAGTCGTTGGGCTGCTGGCACTTTCGGTGACCGGGCTCACCTGGTCACGGTATGCCGGCACCAACATCGGCAACATCACCCAGGCGATCCGGCCGGCGCTGTCCACGGAACTCGACCCGACAGCGGCCAAGCCGATGACCGGCCACGAACACCACGGCGCCGCCCCCGCCTCGGCAGGGGACCCGCTCGCCGGCGTCAACACGGTGCTGCAGGCGGTGCGCGAAGCCGGGCTGCGCGGCCCGCTGTGGATGACCCCACCTCCGGAGGCCAACACGGCCTGGCTGGTGTCGGAGCGCAAGCGCAGCATCCCGACGTACCTTGACGCCGTCACGGTGAATCCATACAACGGGGAGATCACCGGGCGCAGCAATTTCTCGGACTGGTCACTGCTGCAGAAGTCGACCGAATGGGCGATCGACGGCCATATGGGCATCCTGTTCGGAATCCCGAACCAGATACTGGTGGCGCTCATCGTGATTGGGCTCATCACCGTCATCACGCGTGGCTACCTGATGTGGTGGCGCAGGCGCCCGACCAAGGGTGGTCGCTGGCCGGTGCCGCCGCGACGCGGTGGTCTGCTGGCCCTCAAGCCGCTGGAGCTGATAGCACTGGCCGTGGTGGTCATCGGGATTGGTTGGTTCACACCGCTGCTGGGAATCTCGCTGGGGGTGTTCCTCGCCATCGACCTCGTATGGGGGTTCGTGGCCGGCCGCCAGTCCGGGGTATCAGGCGGCTGAGTTATCCGCGGAGCGCAGATGCCGCTCCCCCGGAGCCACTTCATCAAGGAACACGGCGCGGTGCTGATTGGGCGGAGTACGTCCAGCCCGGTAGTCACGCAGGACCAGTAGCGCGAAGATCAATCCGAGGAGCACCGGCGAGTGGCTGACGATGCGCGCCAGGGTGACCTGATCATTGACGGCGTCGTTGATGACGTATCCGGTGAGCACGAGCGCGAAGGCGCCCAACACCGTTGCCATACCGGCCGCCGCGGCGGGACGGACACCGGCGATCACCATCGCGACCCCAAGGGCCACCACCCAGGCGGTGGATTCATTCATGAGGTGCGCACCGGTCATCGCGCCGTGGTGATGCGAGGACACCATTCCGAAGTCGATTCCGGCGACCTGCATGCCGGCTACACCCAGCTGGAGCAGCCCGATGAGCACCAGTGCACACCGGTTGATGTTGTGACGGGCCCAGTGCGCGTAGCGGGCCGTACGGGTCAGGGGTTCGACGGCCGCAGCAGCCAGGATCTGTCCGGCCAGGTCGTGGGTCGGAGCCGAACGCGCGTAGGCGAACTGACGGTCCAGCCCCCGCGCCCGCCCCAGCCATTCCCGACAGGAAGCGCAGGAGAGCACATGCTCATCCAGACGCTTGCGCGCGACGCTCGCCTGCTCACCGTCGACCCACGCCGACAGCTGCTCGCGCACTTCCTGACAGTTCACCCCTCCATCGTCGCCTATCGCGCGAAGTTGGGTGTAAAGACCCCCTGATCTGCAGGCGCCTACAGCGCCTCGAGCAGCTGATTCGAGTCCGCAACCGCACCGAACACCCCACCCTGCATGGTCACCATCTTCAGCGCGGCCGCGTGATTTCCGGTATCGGTCGCACCGGTGCAGTCGGACAGGATGAGGCATTCGAAACCCCGGTCATTCGCCTCGCGCATGGTGGTGTGCACGCAGACATCTGTCGTGATACCCGTCAGCACGATGTACCGAATGCCGCGGGTGCGCAACACCAAATCCAGATCAGTCGCATAGAAGGCACCCTTGCCGGGTTTGTCGATGACGGGTTCACCTGGCAGCGGGGCGACCTCCGGCACAATCTGCCAGCCCGGTTCCCCCTGCACCAGGATTCGCCCACAGGGCCCCGCCACACCTATCTCCGCACCAATCCGGGCAGACCGCCACCGTTTGTTGGCCGGGAGGTCTGAGAGATCCGGCCGATGGCCCTCACGGGTGTGGATGATGGTCATCCCGGCTGGGCGCGCCGCCGCGAGCACGCGGGCCGTCGGTTCCAGACCCGCGCGCGTCAATGACAGGTCATATCCCATGGTGTCGACGTACCCACCGGGACCGCAGAAGTCGACCTGCCAGTCGATGCACAACACAGCGGTGTGTGCGGGATCCACGGGACCGTCAAACGGCCATTGGTACGGCTGCGCGTCAACCTGCCCCGTCATGCCGCCTCTCCCCGCTGAGCGATACGGCGTGCCGCGAGATAGACGAGCGCGGCGCTCACCATTCCCACGAGAGCATCCGAAAGCTGGGGCGCCCATAGGTGGGCGGCCAGCGCCGACACCGCGCCCGCCGCCCATGCCCCGAAGGACTCCCCACGAATCGCCGATTCGCGGGCACCGACGCCGAATCGCGGCAATACCAACTGATCAATGATCAGCACAGTCCCTATCGGCGGAACCACCACGCCCAACAGGGTCAGCCACTGCTCGAACTGCGACCACACCCCGAGCACCGCCAACAGCACTCCCACCGACCCCAAGAGGACGGCAAGCAACCGCATCCTGCGGCCGGTGAGCTGACTCCAGCCGACTGCCCCGTTGTACAGACAATGGGTGCAGACCGATCCGAGGTTGACGAAGACGAACACGATGGATACCGGCACCAGCCAGCCGCCGGCATCGATCAGCGCGCCCAGGAAATTGCCACCGTCCGTCGCGGGTGAATGTGCGGCGCCCAGGGCGACGATCACTCCACCGATCACCATGGCAATGCCGTTGCCCACCGGAAAGGCCGCACACGATGCCCAAAATCCTTGTCGGCCACTACGAGACCATCGCGTGAAGTCAGCTGTCATGGTCCCGGAGTCGATGAAGCAGGCAACCACCAGCGTCACCGCGGCACCCATACTCATCGCGGTCGCACCCGCTCCTCCGCTGTAGCCGAAGGCATCCGAGAACGTCGAATGACGCAGAGCCAGAACAATTGCCACCCCACCCAGCAGCAGATACAGCGGGGCGGCGATGAGGCCGATCACCGAGAGCGCACGGATACCGAGCAGCGTTACCGCCACGTAGCCGATGCCCGCGGCCAGGGCGGTCCACCGCGCGTCCCATCCGGCACTGCCTGCCAGCACCGAACCGGTGAGACCCGTCTGGAACGCGAACCAGCCGATCACCACGGTGGCCAAGAACGCAGAAACCACACGATATCCACGGTGGCCGAACGTCCCGATGGCGGTGAGCGCGAAGTTCTTTCCCGTCTTACCAGCCAGGTAGCTCAATGCGCCGACGTAGCCGGTCAGAACCGCGTTGCCCAAGGCAATCGCGAGCATCCCGCGCCAGAAACCCAGCGAGTAGACAATGAGCCCACCAAACACGGCGCAGGTGAGGATCATCGGGAATCCGAGCCACACTGCGGCGACAGACATCAGGCTCCGCCGCGCGCGTGGTGGAACCGGCTCGTTCTCGTACTCGGCGGCTCCTGATTCGGGGGCACCTGTGCGAACTAGGTCGACATCTGCTGGATCAGCGACTTCTGCGGGCATCGACGCACAGGATGCTGACGCAATGTTGCCTGTGCAGTCCGCACCGGTTACGTGCGCGTGACAACGCCCCGCGCGCCGGTACCTCCGGATCTATACGTGCGCTCCCCACCCGAACACCCGTGAGGTCAACAGAACCAGGCCCAGAGATACCGCCGCCACGACCACGAGACCGATCACCGCGACCACGAGCGGGCGCCAGCCGCTGCGGGCGATCTCGCGGAAGTTGGTGTTCAGTCCCACCCCGGCGAAGGTCAACAGGAAGGCCCACTTCGAGACGTTCACGAGGTTGTTGACTTGGCCCTTGGTCAGCCATCCGAGGGTGACCACGGTGGATACCGCCAGGAAGCCCAGCACGAACTTCGGGAACTTGTCCCATACGAACGCGGCCTTGGCCTTGATCCCCGGCGCGAGCGTGTCTGCCTCACCACGAGCCGCCCAGTACAGCGCGAACCCGAGCACCACGAATCCGATGAGCGCGTTGCGCGTGGACTTGACCACCGTCGCGATGTCACCGGCATGCTCGGAGTAGATACGTCCGGTGGCGACGGTCTCAGCGGTGTTGTCGACGGCCAGGCCGGCCCACAGACCGAACTCGTAATCGGTCAGGCCGAGCCCGTGGCCGATCGCCGGCAGAGTGAACAGCGCCACCGCGCCGAGCGCGAGAATGGCGGCGATGGCATAGCTGACGTCCGAATTGCGCGCCCGGATGGCGCCTTTGGCCGCGACGATGGCCGACACCCCGCAGATCGAGGTTCCGATGGCCAGCAGCGATCCCAGCTTGCCGCTCAGCCCAAACCATTTGGCCGCCAGCAGAATAATGGTGCCCGCCACCGTCATGTCGATCAGGATCTGCACCAGGCTGGTACCGCCCAGTTTGAGAACATCACCCAGAACGAATCGTGCACCCAGCGCGACGATGCCGATCTTGAGCCAGAACTCGTACGTCTGTACGCCGGGCCGGAAGATGCGGTGCAACCCGATGGTATTGGTGATCAGCAGGCCAATCACGATGGCCCACAACACGTATTCAATGTCTGGGACGGTCCAATGCTGCGCCTTCGCCAGGTCTTTCCACCAGATCTGCGCATACTTGCCCAGCAGGCCCACGCCGATGAGCAGCAGGATGCCGGGTATGTAGTCGAGAGGACGGCTGGAGGTGAAGCTCGCCTCGGGGTTTTCGTACGCCTCGTCGGCGGACTGCGTCTCGGTCTTTGAAGTCATCGGGTCACCACGGAATCTTGGGCAGCACATTGGCCACCGCGAGTAGAGCGATCACACCGGCGATGATGGTTGCCCACCAGTCGACGCCGATGCGCACGATGAGAGAGGTTGCGGGCTGGCCATCAGCAGGTGCCGTGGCGCCGGACTGTTCGTCGGTCACGGACCAGAATCTTCGTGGGGCGCCACCAGGCTCACAAGACATCCGCTCGTATTGAGTCGAGGCGGGGCGCGGCATCAAACTTGACACCCTGTCAAGTACAGTCGACGACGCCCGCAGACAACGCCGTCGGAAGGTCCTCGTCCGTGTATCCAGGTACCCATGCCGCCCAGTTCCCCGACAAGCCCGCCGTCGTGATGGCAGGCTCCGGACTCACGCTCACCTACGGAGACTTGGACGAGCAGTCCCGGCGGCTTGCCCGGCATTGGTATGACAGCGGGCTGCGCACGGGCGATCATGTCGCTCTGCTCAGTGACAACGTCCCCGAGGTGTTCGTCGTGTATTGGGCGGCCCTGCGGTCGGGCCTCTACATCACCGCGGTGAATCATCATCTGGCCCCCGCGGAAATCAGCTACATCATCAACGACTCCGGATCCACCGCACTCGTCGCCTCCGCTGGTGTGCGGGAACAGGCGGCAGCGCTTCTCGGGGATATCCCGGCAGTGAGGCTGCGTCTCGCTTTCGGCGGAGAAGTGACCGGCTACGACTCGTACGAAGACGCCCTCGCCGGCGCCGCTCCCGAACCGTTGCCCTCCCAGCCCGCGGGATCGGACATGTTGTATTCCTCGGGAACCACTGGACGCCCTAAGGGAATCAAGATGCCGCTGACGGACCGGCAAGTCGACGAGCCCAGCCCGCTGTCCATGCTCTTCGCACACCTGTACGGCTTCGACACCGACACGGTCTACCTGTCCCCCGCTCCCGCGTATCACGCCGCCCCCCTGCGCTTCTCCGGTTTCGTGCAATCGATGGGCGGCACCGTGGTGGTGATGGAGCGTTTCGATCCCGAGGCCGCCCTGGCCGCGATCGGGCGATACCGCATCACCCACAGCCAGTGGGTGCCCACGATGTTCGTGCGGATGCTTAAGTTGCCCAAGGAAATCCGTGATCAGTACGACGTCTCCACCCTGAAGGTCGCAATCCACGCCGCCGCGCCATGCCCGGTCGAGGTCAAGCATTCGATGATCGACTGGTGGGGACCGATTCTCTACGAGTACTACTCGTCGACCGAAGGCAACGGCGTCACATTTATCGACTGCGAGAACTGGCTCAAACGCCCGGGTTCGGTCGGCAGCCCCGCGCTCGGAGTGCTGCACATCTGCGACGAAGAGGGTGCCGAACTGCCCACCAGCGAGGCCGGACTGGTGTACTTCGAACGCGAGGAGCTGCCGTTCGCGTATCACAATGACGACGAAAAGACCCGTAGCGCTTGCCATCCCAAGCACAGCACCTGGACGACGACAGGCGATATCGGGTACGTCGACGAGGACGGATTCCTGTATCTCACCGACCGCAAGGCGTTCATGATCATCTCCGGGGGCGTCAACATCTACCCCCAGGAGATCGAGAATTCCCTGGCACTACACCCTGAGGTGTTGGATGTCGCCGTCATCGGGGTGCCCGATGCCGAGATGGGCGAATCGGTCAAGGCTGTCGTACAGCCCGCCGACTCGTCAGCAGATCAGGACGCTCTCGCCGCCGAGCTCACCGAGTTCCTGCGCGAGCGCATCGCCCGATACAAGGTGCCCCGCAGCTTTGACTTCACCGATACCCTTCCGCGCACCCCCACCGGTAAGCTGGCCAAAGGACTGCTGCGCCAGAAGTATTGGGAAGGGGCTCGATGAGAATAGTGGCCGCGATCTGCATCGCCGGGGGGCTGCTCGCAGGATGCTCGACACCCGCCACTCAGGAAGGACCATCGAGTACCACCGCCCCATCGATTCAACCGGGCATCATGCCCCAGCTGGTCGGGTTGCAGTGGACCGACGTGAACCCGATTTTGCGCAAGTTGGGCAGAGTGAGCGTCGCGACCAAAGAGGTTCCGGTCAACGACGCCAATCAGAAATCCCGGATCGTCACGCAAGATCCCGCGGCCGGAGCTCACCTTGAGCCGGGCGCCAAGATCACTCTGACCTTCGGAATCTAACGCACGGCAACACTATTCACGTGTTGCCTCCCTCGCCGCCCCTGGCGGGCGCGAGAATGACATGCATTGCCCGGCGGTCTGTTGTCTGACCATTCGACCCCTCACGGCGAGCTACTGACGGAGTCCCGGGCCCGCGCGAGTAGCTCCCCCGTGGGTCCATCGGCGCCCTTGACATGGCAGCACCCAGTTGTAATGCTCACAGCATTCGCATGCTGCATGTATCTGAATGTGATGAGTTCACTCAATGAGGAGGGTCATGAGCACGTATCCAGATCGCCCCATCGCCGGTTCGCGGATCGTCATCACCGGTGCGACCAATGGGATTGGGAAGGAGATTGCCCGTGCACTGGTGCGGCGCGGTGCGCTGCTGACGCTCCTTGCCAGAGACCCCGACAAGGCCGCCCAAACCGTCCGTGAACTGGCGGCCGAGAACGGCGCGATCACGGCGCCGGAGTACATCCAGGCCGATCTTGCCGACCTCGATTCGGTGCGCGCGGCAGCCCGCGAAATCGCCGAGACACACCCCCGGATCAACACGCTGGTGAACAACGCCGGCATGCACTCCCTATCGGGCAAGCCCAGCGTGGACGGCTTTGACCTGATGACGGCAACCAACCACCTTGGGCCGTTTCTGTTGACCAACCTGCTGCTCGAGCCAATCATCGCCACAGGTCAGGCGCGCATTGTCATCACCGCGTCCGAGGCGCACCGATCGTGGCCACGCATCGACCTGGACCGATTCGCAGAGCCACGCCGCTACCACGCGGTCGGCTCCGAGGTCCGGTACGGGCAGTCCAAGCTGATGAATATCTTGTTCACCCAGGAACTCGCGCGGCGGCTGGAGGGCACCGGCGTGACGGCCAATTGCTTTTGCCCGGGCATGGTCTCGAGCGGCCTGGTTCGGGACAGTCGCATCCTCACTACGGCGGCAAGCCTGGCCTCCCGTACACCGTTCGTGCGCCGCCCCGATCAGGGAGCCCGGATGGGCATCCGGTTGGTGCTCGATGATGACCTCGCGACGGTCAGCGGAAAGTTCTTCACATCGACCCCCGGCCTCGGCGTGCTGCCCGCCGTCCGGATCCGTTCGAACCAGCAGACACAAGAAGAGCTGTGGCGACGGTCGCGCGAGTTGGTGAATCTGTAGAACCGCCACCTCAATACTGTGTGGCCCGCCCAGCCGTCTTCGGGTACAGAGAAGGCATGCGACTGTGGTCTCTCCATCCATGCAACCTCGATGCCAAGGGGCTGGTCGCGTGCTGGCGGGAAACACTCCTGGCCCAAAAGGTGTTGCAAGGACGCACGCGCGGATACCGTAACCACCCGCAGCTGCACCGGTTCAGATCGCTGGAACAGCCGCTCGACGGAATCGGCGCATACCTGGTCGGCCTCGTCGATGAGGCCGACCGGCGCGGTTATCGGTTTAACCGGGAATTGATCGGTGTGCCCGCCGCCGCGCTCGAACCGTTGATCAATGTTCATCGCGGACAGCTGGACTACGAACGATGGCTTCTGGATATCAAACTGACGCAACGTGATCCGTCCTTCCTCGCGGTCGACAACCCGTCGAGGCTGTGCCCCCATCCCATCTTCCGGGCAGTACGTGGTGAGATCGAAAGTTGGGAGAAGGTCCTGCCCTCCTACCCCGCGTGAGGTGTTACGTCGCGGAAAGGTTTGCCGCATAGAGCGCGAGTTCGTCACCGACGTTGGCGATGGTGACGGCTCCATCCGTTTCCATCGCCGCCTTGAATGTGTCGCGCACCTTTTCGATGGTGAGCTGCGCTGAGGTAACCCCCTGCGCTTCACCGAGGAAGACCCGCGCGAATCTCCCGCCGCCGGCACTGAAGCTAATACCGGAACAGGGCACATCTTCGGACACCAGAAAGACCGCGACCGGTGCGACGGCTCCTGCGGGAAACGTCTCGCGAAGCCAGCTGAGCGCCGGTTCGGGCATGTTCTCCACCATCCGCGTGAATCCGACCGGAAGCAGTGCGTTCACCTTGATGCCGTACGCCGGTCCTGCCAGCCCGAGATTGGTAGTCATACCAACCATTCCGGCCTTGGCGGTGGGATAGGTGCAGGCCTCGCCCTGCCCGAACATGCTGCCGGAGGAGATGTTCAGGATCCGTCCGTATCCCTGAGCGACCATCGCCTTCCACGCCGGACGCAACACGTTGAACGGTCCAAGCAGCTGAACGCCGAGCACGGTGTCGACGTCCTCGTCGGTGAGCTCGGCGAATGTCTTGATGGGCCCAATGATTCCCGCGTTATTGATGACGATGTCGACTCGCCCCCACGCGTCCAGCGCGGTACCCACGATGGCGCGTCCACCATCTCCTGTGGCGACGGTGTTCGTGTCCGCGATCGCTTCACCGCCAAGCGCGTGAATCTCGGCGACCACCGAACTGGCAGGGGTATCAGAGTTACCCGTGCCGAGAAGCTCGTCGGGCGTTCCGATGTCGTTGACCACGACCTTGGCCCCCCGGCCCGCCAGCAGCAGCGCGTATTCGCGCCCGAGCCCGCCGCCCGCACCGGTCACGATCGCCACCCGCCCGTCGAATCGAATGTCATTCATTGACTGCTCCATTCATCGCGACGTTGAGCCGAATCACCGCCTCGGCAGTTACGTTATCTGAAATAACGTAACCCATGCAAGGGCGAGCTAGGGCGCGCGGAGGTCTGGGGCGCGACTGCGGTAGACCACCGGCTAATGCCCGACTATGAGCGACAAGCTTGCCTCGAAGCTTCGGCCTGTCGCTCGTAGCCGGGCACCTATGTGCGCGTTTAGCCCGAACGAATCGCGCGCGCCACTGCGTCGAGGGCCATCAACCGCACCACATCGACATGGGCCGGCACCTGCCCGGTCGCGGCGACCACGAAGGCGTCACCGTCAAATCGCGTGTGCGGCGGCGTGATCGCACGCGATAGCCCGTCGTGTGCGCCCTGGCTGACGATATGGCAGCTCACCTTGTCGAGCTGGGCGTTGGTGACGACCACACCAATTGTGGTGTGTTGACGTGAAGCGCCAAACCCGAAAACCTCAGACAGGACAGCCACCGAATCGAGCGATACGTCCTGCCCACCCAGGTCGATGTCGCCGTAGGCGTTCACGGCCACCAGCGCGCCGACGATCACCCCCTGTGCGGCGACCTCGGCGTACCGGATACCGCCATGCCGACGTCCCTCCGGGCCGCGCCAGTGCGAGGTGTAGGCACCCGTACCTGCGCCGACTCGCCCAACCTGGAAGTGCTGTCCGTCGGCCGAGTCTCGTGCCGCCGCGTATCCGTCATCCGCGGACGGCCGAACCGATGCCGCTCCGACCGCCAGATCGAAGAGCGCGAGCGTGGGGATCACCGGGACAAGCCCGCCCGGTGTCGGCACTCCCCTGCCCGACTCCTCGAAGAACCGCATGGCGCCGTCGGCGGCCGCGAGCCCGAAGGCCGAACCGCCCGTCAGTACCACCGCGTCGATCGCGACGACCGACTTGTCCGGAGCCAATGCGGCGAGCTCGCGGGAGGCGGGCGCGCCACCGCGCACCTCACAGGATGCGCATGTGTCCGGAGGCAGGGAAACGACGGTACAGCCGGTCTCGGCCGCCTCATTGGTCCAGTGCCCCACACCTACCCGAGGGATGCCGATGCTTCGCGTGTTTCCCATACAGCCCAACGGTACTCAGCCCGTCCGCTACAACGAAAGCGCCTCCACCAGAGCCGGCAGCGCAGTGGCAGCCGTGGCCCGCCAGACGAGATCCGCACGGTCGGACAGGTCGGTCTCCTGTGGGTTGATCTCGACAACCGTCGCCCCGCGACTCAGTGCCAGCTGCGGCAGCCCAGCCGCCGGATACACGATGCCGGAGGTCCCGATGAGCAGCATCAATTCACAGTTCTGCGCATGCGCGACGGCATGACCGAACTCGACCTCCGGCAGCATCTCACCGAACCACACGATGCTCGGCCGGACTTTTCCGCCGCAGTCACACTCGGGTGGTGCGACCCGCTCGGATTCGGGAGCAGCGATGCTCACGTCGAAACCGGTCAGGCAGATGTCGCAATGTGATTTGAGCAGGCTGCCGTGAACGTGGGTGACCTCCGCACTGCCCGCGCGCTCGTGAAGGTCATCGACGTTCTGGGTGACGATCCGGACGTCGCGATGAGATCCCCACTGCGCCAGCGCGCGGTGACCGTCGTTGGGCTGCACCGCCATCAGCTGGATACGCCGATTCTGGTACCACGCCCATACCAGCCCGGCGTCCTCGTTCCACGCTTCCGGCGTGGCCAGAGTCATCGGGTCGTACTTCGACCACAGTCCTGTCTGGGCATCGCGGAACGTCGGCAACCCACTCTCCGCGGACATGCCTGCGCCGGTGAGCACCAAGACGGTGCGCGCTTTCGTCGCTGCCGCCAACAGTGCGTCGGGGACCTGTACCTGTCTCATCGAACAAATTCTCGCCCATATCGACTATTCGGATCGAAAATGGGCATTTTCCAATTATCTGGCCCCGAAATCGACATCCGTGATCTTGATTGGGCGTATGGTGCGCTCATCACGATCACGAGGGGGCCGACATGGCTGCACCAGGTTGGCATGCCGGTCCGCCAGGAAGATTCGTAGCGAACCACGCCAGACGCTAGATCACGACGGGTCCGGGCCACCACAACGGGCGCGAGCATCCACCACATAGTTCGATAACGCCACTCTTCTGGGTAAGCGGCTAGGTCTACGCAGGGGGTCTCATGACTCTCGGACAAGCATTCGATCCTCGACAGAACGCGCTCAACGCGTGGCGACTCGCGTTGGCGACCACCGTCATCTTGTGGCATTCCTGGCCGCTGACGGGACACCGACTGCCCTTCCCCGCGTACGAAGGGCTGCTCGCGCAGGTAGGAGTCGACGGCTTTTTTGCGTTGTCGGGGTTCCTCATCACCGCGAGCTGGATGCGACATCCCAGTCCGCGTGACTACTTCGTCGCCCGCGCGTTGCGTATCTTCCCCGGATTGTGGGTATGCCTGGCGATTACCGCGTTCATCATCGCGCCCATGAGCGTCGCCATCCAGGGCGGCTCCGCAGCGAGATTGATGGGTTCCCTTAAACCGCTTGAGTACTTCCTCAACAACGCCGTACTGAATGTGTTCTACGGCGGTATCGATGGAACACCACGCGACATCCCGTGGCCGGGCATTTGGAACGGGTCTATCTGGACACTCATCTTCGAATTCTTCTGCTACATAGCGGTAGCCGTCTTGGGAGTGCTGGGGATGCTCAAGCGGCGCTGGGTCATTCCCGCCGCGTTTATGTTGTTCCTCTGCGCCGCAGCATATCTGTCGTACCCGGTCTTCGCGATGGAGACCATTCCGCAGATGGTGGCACGGTTTGCGCTGATGTTCGCGGCAGGGGCACTGTTGTACCAGTATCGAGACGTCCTCCCCGCCCGATGGCCTCTCGTCGCGATATGCGTTGGCGTTCTTGCACTCTCCGGGCTGACCCACAACTATCGAGTCATTGGCGCGCTGCCGCTGGCATACGTGGTGATCGCCTCCGGCGCCCTCATTCACGACAGAAGGCTCAACCTACGTAATGACCTGTCCTACGGCGTCTACATCTACGCCTTTCCCATCCAGCAGCTGTTGGCCGTCGCGGGACTCGCAGTGCTACCGCCATTCCTGTTCTTCTTGATTGCCACTGCGGTGACTCTGCCGCTGGCGGCGCTGAGCTGGTTCGCCGTCGAAAAGCATGCGATGGCACTTAAGGCTCGGTTCAGGCGCACGCCCGTGCCCTGACGGAAGCAGCTGTCGTAGGGGCCGATCACGGACTACGGACTTCCAAGGGTTCGCATCGACGTCCGGGCCGCAAAGCTGATCTTGATCGGAACCCAGCCCACACAGCCAGCAGGAGAAGACATGACCTTGGACAACACCACACACCTCGGCGGCCTCGGGGTGGACGAGTTGGTTCCCTCGCGGTACGCGGTAGACGTCGGCGATATCGAGGTGCTGGTGATCAGCGATGGAGTGCTGCCGATTACCGCCTCGACATTGGCCACCAATGCCGACCCGGCCGAGCTGGCAGGCTGGCTCGATGGCATGTTCCTGCCGCCCGAGGTCGTGGACTGGCCACTCAATGTTGTCGTGGTACGTAGCGGCGATCAGACCATTCTCGTCGACGCCGGGCTGGGTCTCGAATTCCCGGACTTCCCGCGAGCGGGGCAGACGGTCGCGCGATTGGAGGCCGCCGGCGTCGATCTGGCGTCCGTGACTGACGTGGTGCTCACCCATATGCACATGGACCACGTCGGTGGGCTGCTCACAGAGGGTCTGAAGCAACGGCTGCGTCCGAACCTGCGGGTCCACGCGGCGACCGCAGAAGCCGAGTTCTGGGTGGCACCCGATTTCTCGCGCGTCACCATGCCGGAGCCGATTCCGGACGTGTTGCGCAGGGTCGCCACGCAGTTCTTGGACCGCTATCACGGCCAGCTGCAGACGTTTGAGACGGAGCACGAGGTGGCCCCGGGAGTGCTCATCTCCCGCACTGGTGGTCACACCCCCGGGCACAGCGTGGTCCGTCTGGAGTCACGCGGGCAGAAGCTGACGTTCGCGGGAGATGCCGTGTTTGCACCCGGGTTCGATAACCCGGAGTGGCACAACGGCTTTGAGCATGATCCCGAGGAGGCCGCCCGGGTGCGAGTGCACCTCTTGCGGGAGCTGGCATCGACCGGCGAGGCGATGGTGGCCACCCATCTGCCCTTCCCATCCGTGTGTCATGTGGCCACTGCGGGCGACGCGTTCCGCTGCATACCGGCCACCTGGGATTACTGACCCGTTACCGACGGCCCTTGCGTGGCTCTCAAAGATTGGCACGATGGAACGGTGATCGAAACATTGACCGATATGCCCGAGGGCGTAGTCGGATTCCGCGTCTCCGGCAAGTTGGCCGGCGGCGAGCTACGCGAGTTCGCACCGACTATCGAACAATCACTGACATCCGACGAGCTACGGATCGTTGAGGTCATCGCGAGCGACTACGAAGGCTTTGGCCCCGGTGGGCTCGCCGAAGACCTGAAGCTGGGCTTCGGGATGCTCTTCCAGCATCATTCGGCCTTCAAGAAGATCGCGGTGGTGACCGACAAGGAATGGGTAGCGCACACCTTGCACGCGCTCGCGTGGATGGTTCCCGGTGAGATCGCGTTGTTCGGCCTCGACGAGCTGGATCGCGCGAAAACGTGGGCCGCACGCTGACACCACAAGCCGAAATCGGGTAGTGCACTACTCGCGCCCACAGCCTCCCTGAGTCCATACCGTCGCATCACCAACGTTCGGCCGGAAACGAGACCAGATCTGCAGCAACGGCCCTGCGCTGGAAGGACATTCATCCAGTGACGGAAGGCGTGTGCACCATGGTCCTCATTCCGAACTTCGAAAGTCAGTCGCACTTCTTTACTCCGGCGGCGCTGGCGGTCAACGAACAACAGCCGGCCTCGATCGCCGATCAGCGCTTCGTCTTCCAGACAAACGGCGTGGCCATCGTCAACATGCCCGGACAAAGCAGCGTCGACTGGTCGCGGAACCAAGCGTTGATCTCCCCGAACATGAGCGATGCGTTCAAGGCGATCACGACGCGGCACAACATCCCCATTCCGGCAGGGGCCTTCCCATGGTTCCAGGTGGACAGCGCCATTCCCTTCGCGACCCTGAGTTCGATCTTCGATCGGCATCAGGCGATAGACGCGGGATTCGCCGTCGACCGTTGGCGTTTCCGGACACGGACCGGCATCGGACTGCAACCCGGGCAGACGCTCCAAAGTCTGTTCGACGGCCTGCTCGTAGATTTGGCCGTCCGCGACAGCGACGCGGTGATCCACCGAATCAGCTACCACATCACGGTGCAGGGCAGAATCCGGTTCGTCACCGGCCTCACCTGATCAATCCCCGTCGACCCCGGCGTCCCCGGACTCCGCCAGGAAAGCCTTTTCGAGCAGGACGAACAGTTCACATCGCTGCGTTGGACTCAAGGCGGATAGCACCCGGGCCTCTGCCCCCCTGAGCGCCTCGACTATCTCGGCGTACCGGCGCTTTCCGAGCGGAGTCATGACCACATCGTGACGGCGGCGGTCCTCCGGGGACCGCTGCCGCTCGATGAAGCCAACAGCTTCCAGATCGTTCAGAAGCCCGACCATCGTGGTCTTGTCTACCCGCAAGGCGTCGGCGAGGTCCGCCTGCGACTGCTTACCGGCCGCGTCCAAGACGTTGAGCACACCCATATGCAGTAGCCGCAGTGCGTGCTCACCCAGTACGGCAGCCACTTCGACATGCATACGACGCAGAAGGATCTCGAACAGTGGGCCGAACAACCCCGCTGGCCTGGGGTGATCCTCCGGCGGGAACTCGGTCATGGCCCAACAGTACATCAATCTTGATCATCTGCTTTAATCAAATCATTAGTCTCAATCAAACGATTTGATGAAAGGTAGCCATCATGGATGGATCGAAGCGCTCCGGTTGGATCGCCGGGGCGACCGCGGTGGCGATCGGGTGCGCCCTCGCGACATCGGCATCCGGCTGGGCCGCGCCTGTCGAGATGGCCCCGCAATCCAGCCAGCGGACAACCTTCGACGGCTGGAACCTGTCAGTTGCTCTCTCGGGCGAGGTGATCAACGCGGTCCCGAACCTGGCCGGTGCACAGAACTCTCGCGAGGCGTTCATGACACTGTCCGCGCAGGCGAACATCGGCGGCCATGGCAGCAATCCCGTCACCGCGGCCAACTTCGTCGCGGGTTACCAAGTCGGCTGCCAGATCGACGTGTCACAGGGTCTTCAGATTGGCGGCACGGGGCAGTTGGCGGGATCGGTCGGGGCCACCATCAGCGGCCAGCCGGGAGTGCAGGTGGGCGGCACGGGGGCGATCGGCGGCTTTGTGCAGACCGACCTGCAGCCAGGCGTGATCACCACCGTCGCGATGGGCACCATGCCGGTGACGGCAGGTGTAGGGCGACTGGATATGCAAGACGTCCACCTGAAAGTGGATGCCTGCGGCGGGCCAGTGACAGTGCGCTCCTATGCGACGTTCGCGGTCGCGAGTGCGGTTCAACAAACACAACTGTCCGTCTACGGCGACCCCTACGTCCTGAACTAGGAGCGATAGATGTTTCTGTTCAACACAATTCCCCGGCATGGCAGTGCCACCTTGCTCGTGGTCACCGCATTGCTGTCGTTCACGGGTTCGGGCACCGCACACGCCGACCCCGGCCCGATAACGCCCCCACCCCCACCAGTGATCGGGGCGTTGCAGTACGGGCCACCGGGATACCCTGCGGCGATCGGAGTTCCGCTGCTACCTCCAGGACGCTCGGGAGTATCCGTATCGGCGGACACCCTGAACCCCGCAGCACCGGCCCCGGCCAACGCCGCTCGCGGGATCTCTGGAGTACAGACGTCGGCCGATTCCCTGAGCCCCACTCCTTAGTCAGGGGCCAGCGCCGGTGCACACCTCATCGAGTCGGCCGCAGCACAACAATTCCCGGGACCGTACCCAGATACTCCCGCAGCGGAGTATCGACGACTTGGTTGTTGGCCCGCAAGGACGAGGCGTTGCGCAATACCGGCCCACCCGGTGTGTGCAGGAAGATTCCTACATGCGTGACGTCGAGCCCGCCGGCCCTCGCGTAGGCACCGAGGTAGTCACCGTCGTGAAGATTGGCGATGACACCATCGGACACACGGGCACTCGGCAAATAGGCGACCGTGCGCGGCCGTGGCGGAAGCCCCGGTAGATAACTGCCGCCGGAATCCTTCAGGTTGAGCGTCTTGGCGACCTGCTCCGCAGGCGCCCCGAGGCTTGCCGTCACATCGGTGGCGTTAACGGGCGCATCGGCAGCCCAATCGGTGAAGAAGTGACGGCGCTGCGCGAAGCTGACATCGCCTCCGCGATAACGGATCTGCGTCAGCTGGGCGATGAAATCGGCGCTGTTACCGGACCGCTTCAGTGCTTCGACATAGTCGGCATATGTGAAGCAGTCCACGCGAGTGAGTTCTACGACCAACTGCTCAGGGACGGAGGCTGATCCGATCAGGGTGTCGGCGCCGTACGGCACATGCAGAAAAAGGGCCGACACCGCGGCACTCAGCCCCGCGGGATTCTCGGCCGCAAGGCGGTTGCGCTCAGCGAGCAGCCCTTGGAGTCGGCGTTCGTTCTCCGGGCTGATATGCACGGCGTCAGCCGAGGCAACGGGAGAGACGCACAACGCACAGATCAGTACCAGCAATACCAACAGGCAGAAGCGAAGCCGGTCCAGAGCTCGGCGCATCGTCGCGGTCATGACTTATGCCTTTCACGTGGCTAACTGATCCGGAATTCGGTTGGTGCACTATCCATTCGACCGTCCCGGATAGCCCATCATCACACAACCAACGGAATCTCCTTCGCTGTCCCACTTCTGTGGACATGGATGCCCCAGCCGGCCCCAGTTCCGGATTCAGGTACCGCACTACGCGATCGCTGCGTAGCAGTCCGGACTCATGCTGACTCCACGAACTCGACAGAGCCTGACAGAGAAGGAAGGACGTGGCGGCGTGGTACCAGGACACGGAACAGTCGACGCCGGTACGCCGGTGGCCAGAGCCATCGGAGAGACCGGCAAAGCGACGAAGTATGTGATTCGCAGCGAGGAAGATCTGCACAGGCTTCCCAGGGCATTGGTCAGGCCCCGTGCAGTACGAGTGCAGCTCAAGGTGAGCGGAGTGGACCCCGACGTGCGCCAACAGCTTGAGCGGCGTTTGTCCCAGTTGTTGTCCACCTGCGGATGCGGCGAGGGCGCAGCACTCGGATTGCTGTATCTGGTGTTCTGGCCCGCAGTACTCCTGACTGACCTGCTGCCCACACCGTCCCTGGCTCAATGGGCCCTGATCTCGGCAGGATTTTTCGCCATCTTGATCGGGGGGAAACTCCTGGGCTTGGGGGTCGCGCGTGCACGACTGGCGCGCCAAACACGGTTACTGCGGCGCCTTCTCAGACAAAGTAGACCGCTCGATGAGAGGAGCTGACGATGCTCAACTACAAGGTCTGCGCCGAGATTCCTCAACTGATCTAAGAGCTTTTTGGTGCCGTAATGTGATCGGCCACTTCAACCAGAGCGTCGACAGACCGCGAAAATGATCAACACAGCGCCCTTAAGATGCCACGGGGTGAATTCCTACTTCAACTGCGCGGGTACCAATCGGGAATTTCGGATTCAGGACGCGGATACTTTTCTAAGTCTTCGATAAATGCATCTACCGTCGGTTCGGGAGATCCCCAATTGGGCTTGTTGTCATAGTTGAAGTCATAACTGAAATTACCTTCACGCGTCAATGTGAGAGTGGCCGACAGCCATGTTCCATGCTCGGGCGTAGCCATCAGCTCGCGGAGTTCCCCAAATTCGGTGCATGCCTGATTACTAGGAGCAAACTCCTGTTTCACGCTTCCATCCGGCATCGTCAGATGGAACTTGACGCTGCTTATCACGCTAGCCTCCATGAAATCCAAGGCCGCAGATTTCCACGCAGGATTGCTGATGCCTCGATAGGTTAGTTCGGCAATCCTGGTCTGGAGTTCTTTAATTCTTTCTATATCCACGCTAGTATTCCAAATCCAATCAGTTTGACAGGAACCTCTGCTGCATTCCCCCGGCTTGGTCAACCCAACTTACTACGTATTGACTTGGGCGTAAAGAGTTTTCGGGATAGGAGACCTGAAAGGTGGGGTTAACAGTGCCGCCGCTTTCAACAATTTTTCGCCATTCGTCCTCAATTTTTCCGAATTCTCGGGCACCTTTGCTGTTGAGGTTGGCGCTCATAGCAGTCAGATTGATGCCCTCGCCGGGTCCACCGAACATGGAGGCGATGAAATGTCCGCCTTCGTCGCCGGGGAGCCGGTCACCGCGGCCGGCCACTCCCTGCTGGTAACTGTTGCGATCGGCCTTGGCGAGGCTGTCGATCTTGCCTTCGACGCGGGTCACTCGGCCGAGGTCATCAGTCATGAAGGTGTGTTTTCCGTCGATGACGTACTTGGTGTTCGCGGCAGGGTTGTTCAGCTCCTTGGACCAGTTGCCCTTGCTGCCGGAACTGAGCTCTTTGGTGGCTACGTTGCTTGCGGCACTGCCCGTATCGGTGGCGGTGTTGATCGCCCCCGTGGTTGTTTTGGTGGCTGCCTCCGCGGCAGGCTTCACGGCGTTGGCAGCCTCTTCGGCAGGCTTGAACAACCGGTAGAACTTGGTTCCGATCTTGCCGACCATTCCGACACCGGGGACGCTGAACACCACATCAGCAGTGGAGAGAATCTTCTGGCCAGTGCTGATGTCTTCCCAGTGCGTCAGGTTTACGGCAGAGTCGGCGGGCACGATCATGTTGGCCAGGAAGTTAACGTCCTTGTCGAAGTCGCCCAGCAGCGGTTGGGTCTTACCGGGCCACATCTGGTCAGCGACAGCACCATTGGGCCAGAACCACTGATGCTTGTTGTTGCTGTCCACCACTCGCATCTGCCCGCGGTCCATAACACCCGGAGTGCCGTCCGCGTTGAACGACATCTTCCCTTGCGGCACCCCGTACTGATCGACCAGCTGGCGCTGGGTGATCCCGGCAAAGCCGGACACGGGTGTCTTGTCCCCCGAATAGCTAAGCCCTGGCCCGAAATCGAGCAGCTCACTACTCGACGCAGTCGGGGCCTGCAGCGGGACCTGGCGCGCAGGCATCAACGGATTACCGTCAGGTCCAGTGAGTGACAACAGCCCCGACTGACTCATCTCCGAACGCGAACCATCGGGCCACAGCACCGGATGTCCCGGCCTTGCCGTCGGATTCAGGTACTCATTACCGACCTGGCCACTTGTCGGACCTTGCCCACGTGCCTCGACCGGGCCGATAAAGCCCGGTTCGCCTGGCTTAGGCGCAGGCGTGGGTGTGCTGCTATCAAGGGCTTGCACCGAACCATTCGACGGTGCCGGTGGAGGCTTGGGAACATCCTGAGGAACCGGGCCGGACTGGAACTCAATCGGCTTGATCTGAGAGACCTCGGTAGTGGTCCCCGACAACGCATCCGTTGCGCCGGAGGTGTCAGGCATGCCGGATGTGCCCAGGCTGGAGGCGGTATTGACAGCACCCGCGCCTTGCGAGGTGAGCTGCGATCCTTGCCCCACGAGATCAGTAATCTGTCCGGCTTGCTGGTTGAGCTGCCGAGCCTGATCCATCTGCGGCTTGAGTTGCGGGTTGGCATCCCCGACCGCCTGCGCAACCTGATCTGCTTCTCCCTGAGCGGTTTTCACGATCTGGCTGCCCGCGTTAATGGCATCGGCTGTTCCTTGCACACCCTGGGATATGCCCTGTACCAACGTGATCGCGTCCTGCGGATTGACTGCCCCGGACTGCGCGGACGAAGCCAGCGAGGCACCAGCCTGAGCCGCAGACCCGAAGCCTTGCGCGGCTTGACCAGACGATTCGCCGATCTGCTGCCCCGACTGCACATACGTCTGGATATCCCCAGGAAGCCCTTGTGCCGCTTGCATACCGTCTTGCGTCAACGCCTGAGTATCCGGGCCCTTCTGCTGCTGTTGGGGCTGCTGCTGATCATCTTCCTTACGGCGCCGCGAAGAAGCCGCACCGAGCAGCAGCGATGCCAGGTCGGTGTTCTGCGACTGATCGTCGCGATCCTTCTGCTGGTCCTCCTCTTTCTTCTTGTCCTTGGACGGAAACTTCGGCAGTTGCTGCTGTTTCTGGTTCGGTTTGTTCTGCTGCTGCAGCTGTTTGGTCAGGTCGTCGATGCGCTGGCGATCCTGACCGGACTGCTGCTGTTTCTCCTGCAACTGCCGCGTCAACTCATCGATGCGCTGCCGATCGGACTGATTCGGCTGCTCCGTGTTCTGCTGGGGCGGCTGATTCTGAGGCGGCTGCTGGTTTACGTTCTGAGAAGGCGCCTGCTGGGTGCCCTGGTTGGCCGGCGGCTGCTGGTTCGGGATACCCTGGTTCGACTGTCCGCCTTGCGATCCCGCGTTGCTGCCGGGGTTGGCTTGTCCGCCGTTGAAATCCGGATTCGGCCTGCCTGGTCCTTGGGTATACGGCGTCGCGTTCTGATAATCCGGGACCTGAGTGCCGTGCGCGGGCTGATCCCACCCTTGCTGAGGACCCTGTTGCCCATTGGCCCCATTAACGCCGTTGTTGCTGACCGACGGTGCCTGAGTGTTATAGATCGATATCGAGCCATTTTGATCCAGCGGCGGCTGATTAATACCGCCCTGATAATCGGGCATCTGCGGCCCACCCTGACTTGGCGGCTGAAACATCTGACCACCCCCAGGAGGACCGTCGCTACCGCCCGGACCACCACAATCCGGCGGGCACGCCGCATGAGCCTGCGGCACGGTCGCCGGAGTGAACCAGCCCAGACCCAGTCCGCTTGCAGAGAACATCAATACCGCGATGACACCCGCTGTCGCGGTGGCCTTCTGAGAGGCAGTGGTGGCCCACTTGTACAGGCCAGCCAAGCCCTTCCACCAACCCAGATTCGAGAAGATTGCCACCAGCAGCACCAGGGCGATTGCGCCCGCGGCGGGCAGAACCTGCGGACCGGTGATCCACACGTACAGCCGGGGTGTGATACCAGCAGTGAGCAGCACCAAACCAAGTCCGCCACCTATCAGAGCAGCGACCAGCCCGGGATGCCACAACGACTCGTCCTGGTTCTTTTGCGGCTGATTACGGTGTGCCCCAGCATCATCGACACCAGTCACCACTTCCCGCGCCAAACCAAACAAGTACTTGCCACTCGTGAACAGTGCCGCCCCGGCTAGGACCGCTACGAGCATCTGCCCCACACCGGAGATCAGCGACCAGCCGGCCTCGCCGGTGATCTGCTGCCACCATGCGCTGTAGCCGCCACGGAAGCTCCACCACATCCCCAGCACGCCGGCGATCACCGCCAGCGAGGCAAGGACTGCCTGAACTGGGTCAGACAACCGTTCCTTGGCTGAGCTGAACGCTGCCGCAATCACCGGCCGCAGACCCCACATGATCAGCTTCACCCCGCCACCCAGCGCGGTAAACAGCCCCAACAGCAGCAGGCTCCAGGTGATCAGCTCCCCGAATTGGTCGCCTGCGCGGTGCAGGTGGTGCAATCCAGCCACTGAAGCAACCAGAAGGACGACACCAGCTGCAACTGCGGCCAACTGACGTGCACGATCCTGGTTACCTACCTGATTCGTTGCTGGCGCAGGCATTACCTGCAGCTCAGATGTTGTCATTAGCATCCCCGACGAAGTAAGAAGCAATCTGTTGCCGACAGCCTACGCGCAGCCTGTGACAACTTCTCGCCGGGCAATGGCAAACAGTCTCCGATGGGACTGCAAGCGCAGATCAGCCATGCCAACCGGGCAGGTAGGACTGTCAGTGGAAGTCTGTTAACGGGTGGCCGTAGGAATCGAGTCTCAATGCAGCAAGCTCATCGTTAAAACCTGCACGCGCTGCGACAGCTGCTTCACGCAGATCGTCATCGCCCAGGTCTTCGGGCTCAGTGCGCAGATCAAGGTGCTCAACGTAATCGTCAACTACATAGAACAGATTCATGTACGTGTCGTAGCTGAACTTGTACCCATCCATGGTTTGACGGAGCAGCTTGCCATTTCCTTGCATGAACCGAGTCTCGAATTCACCCGGAGTGATCTCTTGCGCTATGAACAGATCCAGGTTTTCCAAGAGAGCGAGGAACGTCGGATCCAATAATGAGGTCGACATTGGTAGGGCGCCTTCCTGCCGTACGTGGGCCAGCTAGCAGATCCAAGCTTTCGTCCTTTGTCCAGAAGTGCGGCCACCGCCGCGCGTTCCTACCGCTCGGATTGTTCTACACGAGTCCGGTCATCTTCGCGGGGATCATCGAGACGTTAGCGTTGGTCGAAACGCCAACTTGACTCACTGTGTCCGCGCACGCGACCCCAGAGATGCAGGCGGCGAGTAGTCGGAGTCGATTTCGATCATGGTGTCGAGTATGGCCAAGTAACCGATGGCGCTGAGATGCCATTCGACAAGGTCGCCGCCGATTCCGGGCAGCATGATCGTGTGGTTGACGACATCGGGATTGGTCCGGCTTCGGCTGATCAAACAGGCCACCCTCGCCATCCAACTCAGCCAGCTCAAACACCAGATGACCTCATTGACATCAACGAATATCGATCATGCCAAAGTCATCAACACAGCGCTCGATCTACTCGGACGCTGCTCGGACGCATACAAGTACGCGCCCGAGGCAACCCGCCGCGACTTAAACCAGGCATATTTCGAGCGCATCCTGCTCGACAGCACAGATGGCGAACCGATCATCAAATCCGCCGAACAGACTGAAATCATCGAACTGATAGCCACCGCAGAACAAAAACCAGAATTGATCCAACCAGGAAAGGCTGACCTCGCCTTGACCACGCATTCCACGGTCAAGGGTTCGAAGATCGCCTCTTTGGTGGAGCTAAGGGGACTCGAACCCCTGACCCCCACACTGCCAGTGTGGTGCGCTACCAGCTGCGCCATAGCCCCATGTTTAGTTGTGTGCTCGGACGAAGTTACACCACGGCGACGGGCTCTCAAAATCTCAGCGCTCCGGCCCACCAACATCCTCTGCTACTTCCTGCATACTCCTAACCTGCGGTGACGCAAGTCTCCCCAGCGTCTCGGGTGCAAAGATCCACGCCACCGCCGCGATCAGCGGCATCGCGCCTCCCACCACGAACGCCCACCCATAGGACGCGTGCTCGACGATCACCCCAGCGACCACGGGCCCGATCACCAGCCCGATATCGGAGGTCATCTGGAAGGTGGCCAACGCTGTCCCTGCCCTGCCCCTGCTGCCCACCACATCGGCCACGGCGGCCTGCTGCGGGGAGGCATACAGCCCCGCACCAATCCCCCCGATGAGCGAGAGCACGATGAGCAGCGGCAGCGACGACACAAAGCCCATCGCGACCACGGTCGACCCGCACACCACTAGCCCCGCGACCACCAGCGGCTTACGCCCGATGTCATCGGACCACGAGCCCGCCAGGAAGGCCGTGGACACGTCCCCCGCCGCGAACGCCGCGAACACCAGTCCGGCAGCGCCCGGTCGCTGGTGCAGCGCCTCGATCACAAACAGTGGCAACAGCGCACCACGGATCCCAAAGATCGCCCAGCCCGCACTGAAATTCGACATCAGGGCGGCCAGGAACGTCCGATGGTGCAGTGCGGACTTCAACGTCACCGGAGTGCCGTGATGTTCGTCGGCGACCTCCAACAGGGTGGAACGCCGCAGCCCAAAGTAGACCAGCACGACGACAACCACCAGCGCCGCCGCATAGATGATGAAAGGCGCCGAAAGACTCAGCCCCACAACGGCACTGCCCAAGGCCGGCCCGGCCACCATGCCGAGCAGAAAACTCGACCCATACAACCCCTGGGCACGTCCGCGAATCTCTTCGGGCGCGATGCGCACCAGCAGCGCGGCTGCCGACACGGTGAACATCGTGGAGCCCACACCACCGAGCGACCGGAACACCAAGAGCTGCCAATAGCTATGCACGAAGGCGCAGATGCCGGTCGATACCGCGACGATCAGCAGTCCACTCATGTAGATCCAGCGCTCCCCCAGCCGCTGCACCAGTGCTCCGGCGGCGGGTGCGAACACCAACCGGAATGCGGCGAACGAGCTCACCACCGCGGTCGCCGCGGTCACGCTCACTCCGAAGCTACGGGCATACTGCGGCAGCGCGGGCGCCACCACACCGAACCCGAGCGCGATCACCAGGCTCGCGACAACCAGAACCCATATCTCCCACGGCAGGCGCGGTTTTACCGCTGCGACATCTGCGTTGTAGTCGGGACAGCCACTCAACCGATGACCGCCGAGACAACCTCCCGTGCGGCATCTTGTACCTGGCTCAAGTGCTCGGCACCCTTGAATGATTCTGCATAGATCTTGTATACATCCTCGGTGCCCGATGGCCGCGCCGCGAACCAGGCATTTTCGGTGACAACCTTGAGCCCGCCGATCGGTGCCCCATTGCCGGGCGCGTTGGTCAGCTTGGCGACGATGGGCTCACCGGCCAGCTCGGTGGCGCTCACCTGCTCGGGCGAGAGCTTGCCCAGTATCGACTTCTGTTCGCGACTCGCGGGCGCATCCACGCGGGCATACGTTGGGGCGCCGTACTTCTCGGTCAGCGCGGCGTACCGCTGCGATGGTGTGGCTCCGGTGACCGCCAGTATCTCCGAGGCGAGCAGCGCGGCGATGATGCCGTCCTTGTCGGTGGTCCACACCGACCCGTCGCGGCGCAAGAAGGAGGCCCCGGCACTCTCCTCACCGCCGAAACCTATTGTCCCGCCTATCAACCCGTCCACAAACCACTTGAATCCGACCGGCACTTCGAGCAACGTACGGCCCAATCCCGCCACCACCCGGTCTATGATCGACGAGCTCACCAGGGTCTTGCCCACCGCGGTCTCGGCGGCCCAGCCATCACGGTGACTGAACAGGTAGTCGATGGCCACCGCCAGGTAGTGGTTGGGGTTCATCAGGCCCGCATCGGGAGTCACGATGCCGTGGCGATCCGAATCGGCGTCGTTCCCCGTCGCGATCTGGTACTTGTCCCGCGAGGCCACCAGCGAGGCCATCGCGTCCGGCGAAGAGCAGTCCATCCGGATCTTGCCGTCGTGGTCCAGGGTCATGAACCTCCAGGTGGCGTCCACCAGCGGGTTCACCACGGTCAGCTCCAGCGACCAGCGGTCGGCGATCGCGGCCCAGTAGTCGACGCTGGCCCCGCCCAGCGGGTCGGCACCTATCCGGATTCCGGCGTTCTTGATGACGTCGAGGTCGACGACATTGATCAGATCGTCCACATACGTCTGCTGAAAATCGTACCGCTGCGCGGATTTCAGCGCCTGCGCCAACGAGACCCGCTTCACCGAGCGCCATCCCGAGCGCAGAATCTCGTTGGCGCGGGCAGCAATCGCGCCCGTGGCATCGGTGTCGGCAGGCCCGCCATGCGGCGGGTTGTACTTGAATCCGCCGTCCCGGGGAGGGTTATGCGATGGGGTGACGACGATCCCGTCGGCCAACCCAGTCGTCTTACCGTGGTTGTGCCGCAAGATGGCATGACTCACCGCCGGGGTCGGCGTGTATCGGTCTCGCGAATCCACAGCCACCACAACATCGTTCGCGTGCAGTACCTCTAGCGCGCTCGTCCATGCAGGCTCGGAGAGTGCATGGGTATCGCGGCCGATGAACAGCGGCCCGGTGATGCCCTGCGAGGCCCGGTACTCGACGATCGCCGCGGTGGTGGCGACGATATGCGCCTCGTTGAAGGCGCCGTCAAGGCTGGACCCGCGGTGCCCCGAGGTCCCGAAGGCGACCTGCTGTGCGACGTTCGCCGGGTCAGGCTTTATCGCGTAGTACGCGGTCACCACATGGGCGATGTCGATGAGGTCTTCCGGCTGGGCCGGCTGTCCGGCGCGCGCATTGCTCACCCGCACGATTCTGCCCGGATCAGGTGAACCGTGTCTTACCGAACGGCCGCTATTGGAGGGGCTGGATGCCGACGGCGGTCCCGTACGCACACACCTCGACGCCCGTGTTGGCGTACTCGGTGGTCTCGAATCGGAACGCGACCACGGCGTTGGCGCCGCGTGACTCTGCCTCGGCGGCCAGCCGCGACAGCGCCTCACGACGGCTCTCGTGCAGCAGCGCAGTGATGCCTTTGAGCTCCCCACCGGCGATGGATTTGAAGGAGGCGGCAAGGTTCGAACCGATGTGCCGCGACCGCACCGTCAGGCCGAAGACCTCGCCAAATACCGCGGCGATCTTGTATCCGGGGATGTCATTGCTCGTCACGATGATCATGGGCCCAACGTACCGCCGTGCGTGCGCTAGGCGATGGAGGCGACGTCCCGCCAGAGCGGGCGCCGATCACCATCGGGGTCGCTCTCCACCCGTGAGGGGCTGTCGATGATCAGCACCTGGCGGTCCGGCACCGTATAGGTCGGCCAGCCCTCACCGGGCGCCCCGGTACGCGCGAAGGTGAGCCAATGCCTTTGCATCTCGTCACTGACGGCGCGTGCCTGGGCGCGATCACCGCGTCCCGCCAGGAACGGCGCCGCCACGGTTCGATAGGTGCCGAAGACGGCGAGCAACTCGATGGCGTGGGTGGGTCCCAGCCCGTAACGACGCAGCGCGCGCGTGGCGTAGTCGTACCGATAGAAGTAGACCGGCGCATGCCTGCCGTGCGCTTCGGCGACGCGCCAGGCCGCCGACCCGAACGCCAGGTCACCGGCTAGCTGCAGGAGTGCCTTCTCCGACGGGTAGCCGTCGTAGCCGCTGACGATCCGCTGCACATACTCGGGACCGCCCTTGGACAGGGAATGCTCGAGCGCCTTCGAAGTGATCGGCAGAATCTTGAGCATCTTGGTGAAGAGGGTGGCCTCCTCGGCGTTGTACCCGATGATGAGCGGAACACGATGTGCCTCACCGCGTTCCATCGCCTCGTTCGGGTCCCACGGCAGCACATCGCCGTCGACGCTCGGCCCGAACCGCAGCGATAGTCCGGGAACATGCTTGGCCGTTCCCATCAACCGGAAGAAGGCCTTGACCAGCTCGCGCGGCTTGGCGCTCAGCACGGTTTCGGCGGCATTGGAGTCGCTCGCACCCAGGTACGCCGCGAACTGGCGCGCATTGACGGCGGCGTCCTCGGGACGGACCACGAGACCGGTGGCAGTGCTCTGACAGATGGCACGGTGGAAAAGACCCGCCGCCGAGGGCACCGCAAGCAGGGTGTTCACCGCGTGTGACCCGGCGCTCTCCCCGAAGATCGTCACATTGTTCGGGTCTCCCCCGAACGCCCCGATGTTGTCGTGCACCCACCGCAGCGCCAGCACTAAGTCACGCAGGTACAGGTTGCCGTCAATGGCGTGCTTCTCATCGGACAGCGACGAAAGATCCAGCGCGCCTAGGGCACCCAGCCGGTAGTTGACCGAGACGTACACGCATCCCTGCCGTGCCAGGCTCGCACCGTCGTAGAGCGGGGTGGCCGAGCTTCCCAGGAAGTACCCGCCGCCATGGATGAAGAACATGACGGGCAGCGGCCCGCTGATCGGCCCCTCCGGAGCTACCACGTTGAGGGTCAGGCAATCCTCGCTGAGCTTCTGGGGCTTGCCCGGCAGGATGATGGCGTAGCGATGCTGCTGAATGGAGGCGGCGCCCCACGTGCGGCACTTGCGCACCCCGACCCACGGCTCGGCCGGGCGCGGCGCACGCAGGCGCAGCGGACCCACCGGCGGCTCCGCATAGGGAATCCCGCGGAAGCGGTGCACGCCGCCCCGGGTGAATCCTTCGACAGTGCCGTTGACGGTGTTGATACGGATGGGCTTCTTTGCCATCGGCACATCCTAGGTAACCAACCGGTTGGCCCACAATGCCTGGTTCAGAGAGTGAGACTGAAGCCTTCCCACGCCGCGCGCCTGGTGACCTCCGGGTCCAGCTCCACCCGGGTGGCATGGTCGAACACCATCACCGCGCGATCCGGGGGTTCGTAGGTGGGCCAGCCGTCGCCGGGAATTCCACTGCGTGCGAACGCAAGCCAGCGTCGCTGCACATCATTGCTAACCCGTACGGCATCACGGCGACCGATGGCCCCGGCCATCACCGTGCCCATCGCCCCGCGGTAACTATCGAACACCGCGAGCAGTTCTGTGGCATGCGTGGCGCCCATACCGGCCATCCGTAGCGCCCCGGGGGCGTAGTCGTACCGGTAGAAGTACACCGGCGCGTACCGATGGTGGGCTTCGGCCATTTGCCAGGCCGCCGTGGAGAAGTTCATGTCGCCGGCGAGCTTGACGCGCGCGGAACGTGCCGGGTACCCCGGGTACGCCGCCACGATGCGATCACGATGGACGGGCCCGCCGCGCATCAGCATTCCCTCCAGTGCGGGCTCGGACAGCGGCATCATCTTGAGGACCCGGGTGAACAGTTTGGCCTCATCGGCATTGTGGCCAACGATCAGCGGAACACGATGTGCCTCACCGTGTTCCATTGCCTCGATGGGGTGCCGGGGCAGGTAATGGCCGTCGATGCACGGACCGATCGCGAACGATCCGCCGGGCATGTTCGCCACGATATCGGCGATGAGGGTGTTGAGCGCCGCCCCGAGTTCGGCGGGCGCTGTCTGCAACACGGTCTGCGCGGCAGTTTCCGGTGTGGCACCGAGGATGTGCGCGAACTTCTGCGCATACAGCGCGGCCGATTCGGCGGGCACTGCCATGCCGCTGGCGGTGCTCTGGCAGATCGCACGGTGAAACAGGCCCCCGGCGGCGGGGGTCGCCATCAGGGTCTCCACGCAGTGCGCGCCCGCGCTTTCCCCGAAGATTGTCACGTTGTCCGGATTGCCGCCGAATGCGGTGATGTTGTCGCGCACCCACTGCAGTGCCAGCACGACGTCACGCAGGAACAAGTTGCCATCGATGGTGTGGGCGGTGTTCGACAACGAGGATAGGTCGAGGGCACCCAGCGCGCCCACCCGATAGTTCACCGACACGTAGACACACCCGCGCCGGGTCAGCGAGCCGCCGTCGTACAGCGGGGTCGCCGAGCTGCCCAGCAGATAGCCGCCGCCGTAGATGAAGAACATGACCGGCAGCGGCTCATTGGACGGACGGTCCGGGGTGACGACGTTGACCGTCAAGCAGTCCTCGCTGGCCCGCTGGACGCGTCCGGGTCCCAGCACCCGGTAGCGGCGCTGCTGCGGGGCCGCCGCGCCGAATTCCGTGCAGTCGCGCACGCCATCCCACGGCAGAGCCGGTTGCGGTGCGCGCAGGCGCAGCAATCCGATCGGGGGGCGGGCGTAGGGAATGGACCGGAAGCGCCGCACACCTCCCCGCACAAGGCCTTCAACGACTCCGTGGGGAGTGCGCACGCGGACAGTGGGCGTCTTCGACCCTGAAGCCATGGCAGTCAAGATAGCTGTCCGCGACCTCAATCGCGCTGCCTGCGGGGGAAATCCAGGTAATTCGTGAGCAGCGGCACCCCCGCCATCAGATAACTGATCGCGGTCTTCAGAAATCGGCGGGCGTCGACTCGATGGATTTCGGACCGGTCACGGGAACATACCTATCGATGCACCAATAGCAACATTGGCCCCACCTGCCACTATCGTCACGAGAGTCGAGTACTGACGTCGAAACGGCGTCCTGCCCCGGAAGGTCTGACATGTCGAGGCGTCGCCGAATCTCCGTGGTCTTGTTGACCTCGGCCGTTATCGGATCAAGCGTCGCGATCGATGTCGCGCCCTTGGCCGTCGCCGACCCGTGCACCGGCCCCGCCGCGGGGCTCCAGCCGCCGACCCCGGTCCCCGACGACGGCATACCCGGCCAGGCTCCCCCCATCGGACGCCGACCCGCTGGCGCCAATGACAAGGCACCCCTGCCAGAACTGGGCAAGCTGCCCCTGGCCATCCTCAAGCAGGTGCTGCCCCAACAGAGCGCCAAGAAGAAGCCGGGGTGGGCCCAAGAGCTGGCGCGCCCCGCCCTGCCCAATCCGCCCGAGCCCTCACCGAACAATCTTCAAGACCAGCAGGCCGCTGCCGTCGCACCGGCCCCGGCCCCGGCGCCTGCGGTCGGCCCTGCCCCCGAAGCCGCCGTCTCCCCCTCCACCTCCGTCGTCGGCTGGGTCACCGGTGTCGACACCGGCGCCAACACACTTCAGAAGTTCAGCATCTCCGGAACCGACCTCGGAATCATGTGGGACAACGGCGATTCCGCCGGCCGCCAGGTTCTGATGGCCTTTGGCGACACCTACGGATACTGCGGAATGAGAAGCCAGCAGTGGCGGTACAACACCCTGCTGCGCACTCAGGACAAATCGCTCTCGCGCGGTCTCGCGGTGGCCGAGGGATCGACCTCCAACCCGTATGCCGGTTCCCCGCAGTCACGCCCCGGCTACTCCAAGCAGATCATCCCGCCCATCAAGTGGGCCGCCCAGGAACGCGGCATCATTCCCACGGCCGCCATTTCCGTCGGACGCACCCAGTACATGAACTACATGTCCATCAAGAGCTGGGACAGCGCCGGCGAATGGACCACCAACTACTCGGCGACCGCGGTGTCCAATGACAACGGACAGAACTGGAAGACGTTCCCCCAGAGTGTCCGTCCCGCATCCCCCGACGCCATCAGCCAGGTCCCGTTCACCCCGGGAAATGAGAACTTTCAGCAGGCCGCCTACGTCAAGGGCAACGACGGATACATCTACATCTTCGGAACCCCTTCCGGGCGAAGCGGATCCGGATTCGTATCACGCGCGTTGCCCGGGAACCTGCCCGACGCCGCCAAGCATGAGTTCTGGAACACCGACCGGGGCTCCTGGATACCGGGCGATCCCAACGCGGCGACTCCGATCATCTCCGGCCCGGTCGGCGAGATGTCCGCGCAATACAACACCTACCTCAAGAAATACCTGGTGATGTACGGCGACAAGTCCGGCGATGTCCTGCTCTCCACCTCCCCCGCCCCGCAGGGCCCGTGGAGCCCGCCACAGATTCTCGTCACCGAGTCACAGATGCCGGGCGGGCCCTACGCGCCGTACCTGCATCCGTGGACAACCGGCAAGGAGCTGTACTTCAACCTGTCCCTGTGGTCGGCGTACAACGTCATGTTGATGCGCACCACCCTTCCGTAACAGCGCTACAACCGCTCGATGATGGTCGCGTTGGCCAAACCGCCTGCCTCGCACATGGTCTGCAGGCCATAGCGCCCACCAGTCTGCTCCAACACCGACACCAGCGTGGTCATGAGCCGCCCGCCGCTGGCACCCAGCGGGTGCCCAATGGCGGTGGCTCCGCCGTTGATGTTGACCTTGGACACGTCGGCACCGGTTGCTGCTTGCCAGGCCAGAACCACCGACGCGAAGGCCTCGTTGACCTCGAAGGCATCGATATCCGCCAACGACAATCCGGCACGGTCAAGGACTTTCGCGGTCGCGGGGATGACTCCGGTAAGCATGTACAACGGATCGTCGCCCACCACCGCGACCGAGTGCACGCGGGCCCGTGGGGTGAGTCCGAGCCGCCGGGCGGTCTCACTGGACGTGATGAGCACGGCCGACGCGCCATCGTTGATCGGCGAGGAATTGCCCGCCGTGACCCTCCAGTCGATCTGAGGGAAGCGCTGCTCCCACAATTCATTACGGAAAGCAGGTTTGAGCCCGGCCAAGATGTCCACGGTGGTCGATGGCCGTACCGATTCGTCAGCGGCCACCTCGATCAACTCGCCGTCCGCATTGGGCGCCTTGATCGACACCACTTCGCGCGCGAATCTGCCCTCGGACCAGGCCTGAGCGGCACGACGATGACTCTCGGCGGCGAAGGCATCCAGTTGCCCGCGCGACAGTTTCCATCTCGCTGCGATCAGCTCGGCACTGATGCCTTGCGGAACAAGCCCTTCCGGGTAGCGGTGGGCGATCTCGGGGCCGAAGAAGTCCTTACCCAGGCTTTGACTGCCCATGGGGACCCGGCTCATCGACTCGATACCCGAGGCGATCACCACGTCGTAGGCCCCGGCGATGACCCCTTGCGCGGCAAAGTGAATGGCTTGCTGGCTGCTGCCACATTGGCGATCGACGGTCACCGCGGGGACGGTCTCGGGCAACCCGGCGGCCAGTGCCGCCCACCGTGCCGTGTTGGAGCTCTGCTCCCCCACCTGTCCGACCGCACCGCTGATAACGTCATCGATGAGGGCCGGGTCTATCCCGGTGCGCTCGATGAGCGCGCGAATGGCATGCGCGTGCAGATCGACCGGATGCAGGCCAGACAGCGATCCACCCGGCTTTCCCTTGCCCACGGGTGTCCGTACCGCGTCGACAATCACTGCGTCTCTCATGGCAATGCCTCCTGGATTCATCGTTGAACTCCTCTCCTGCCGGTATACGCTCAGTCAGTTGGAATTCACAACTAAGTGTGATCAAGTGCATAACGTGCTAAGTTGGATTTCACGACTATGAGAGATTGTTCGATAACCAATGCCCTTGACGTCATCGGGGAACGCTGGACCCTGGTGGCCCTGCGCGAGATCATGCTGGGCAATCGACGCTTCGACGCGATCGTCCGCAACACCGGCGCCAGCCGCGACATCCTGGCCACCCGCCTGCGCAAGCTCGTGGACGCCGGCGTCCTGGAAAAGCGCCAGTACGAAGAGCGCCCTCCCCGTTACGAATACCTGTTGACCGAATCGGGGCGCGCCCTTCGGCCGGTGCTGTTCGCCTTGATGGAATGGGGAGACACGTTCGTCACACAGGGCCCCCCACCGAGCGTCTGGGAACACCGATGCGGGTCGGTACTGCGTGTCCAGCCCACCTGTGAGAATTGTGGAGAGGCAGTGACGTTCGACGATCTCACATCGCGACGGCTTGGCAGGGTGCGATGAGCTCCAGGCCCCTCACCTACGGGCCCGCGGGGGCTACCTGCCCGGGCGAAAGCACCTGGGCTCCCACACCATCCGGTCTGCGACGATTCGAACAGACAGTCCCCATCGGACACGGCGATGAGGCATGGCGAAAGGCTTCGCAGGCCGTACTGGCGTGGGGTGTCAAGCGGCGCAGCGGCTTCCGGGTGAATCCGGAGGTGACCGTGAGCGAGGGCGCCGAGTTCCAGATCAGCTTCGGATGGGGCCGGTTCAGCATTCACGAGCCGGTGCGCATCGTGGCCGTGGCCAACACCAACGACCGCTGCGGGTTTGCGTACGGCACGCTACCGGGCCATCCCGTATCGGGCGAAGAGGCATTCATCGTGCACCAGAATGGCGACGGCACGGTGTTTCTCACGCTGCGCTCGCTGACGCGGGCCGCCCCATCAGGCTTCTGGCGGCGAGTCTTCCCGATACTCCTGATGGCGCAACGGGTCTTCCGTCGTCGTTACCTGCGGGCGCTGGCGTCCTAATCGACGGAGGACGCCAGGTCCACCAGTGTCCGCGCCGGTCCTGTCGGCGGAGAACCCGGCCGCCATACTGCCCGGAACTGACGCGTGAACACCATCGCGTCGGCCAGGGCGACCTCACACAGCGTGCCCGCGGACAGTTCGGGGGCCGCGATGAGACGGCTGATTATCGCCGGCGCCAAACCCGTTGCCGCCGCGGCCTTGATCGCCGCTGCCGAGCCCAGTTCTGCCGCCGGCGTCGCGGGCTGGCACACCTGGCTGAGCACCTCCCAAACGGTGTCGCGGGTACCGGAGCCCGGCTCGCGCATCAGAAGCGGCGTGGTGGCGAGTTCGCGCAGCGTCACGGGTTTACGCCGCCGAGCCCACTTGTGTCCGGGCCCCACCACGACGACCAGCTCGTCGGCGCCCAGCACTTCCCCACCCAGTCCGGCGGGCGCGTGCGGCCCCTCGATGAATCCCAGGGTCGCGCTACCGCCCCGCACCAACTCACAGACCTGTTGCGTGTTGCCCACTTCCAGCGACACCGCGACATCAGCGTGCCGTGATCGAAGAGCTGTTAGCCACAACGGAATCCGATGATCGGCGATGGTGCGCGAAGCGGCGACCACCAGCCGCGGCGCCCGGCCGGAATGCAGCGCGGCCACACCGGTGACGAACTCTCGCGCCGCTGCGAGCACCGGAGTGGCGTAGCCGATGACGGCCAATCCAGCATCGGTAAGCCGCGACCCGGTGGGACCACGCTCCAGCAATACCAACCGAAGGCGCCGTTCCAGCGCGCGGATACGCATGCTGGCCGCGGGCTGTGAAATGCCGTGCTGGCGCGCCGCGGCTCCGAGGCTGCCCGTCTCGGCGACGGACACCAGCAGGTCCAGCACGTCGAGATCGGGTGTGCCCGGCGGAAGAGGCATAAGTACAGTTTATGGGGTTCGACTAAAGCGCCTGGTAATTGCCCCCTATTACGATGGGAGAGCCATGGACGACAACGACATCCGGCACCTGCGCCGCTGCATTGAACTAGCCGCCGAGGCCCTCGATGCCGGCGACGAGCCCTTTGGATCACTGCTCGCCGGACCTGACGGCGCCGTGCTGATCGAGGACCGCAATCGCGTCAGCGGAGGCGATTCGACACGCCATCCCGAATTCGAACTGGCCCGGTGGTCCGCTGAGAATCAGCCGCCGGCCGACCGCGCATCCTCAACGGTGTACACCTCGGGAGAGCACTGCCCCATGTGCTCGGCCGCCCACGCATGGGTGGGGCTGGGCCGAATTGTGTACGCCAGCTCCTCGGCCCAGCTGACGCAGTGGCTCACCGACCTCGGCGTGCCCCCGGGCCCGGTTGCGGCACTGTCCATCAACGAGGTCGCGCCTGGCATTGAGACCGACGGTCCGGCACCGGATCTCGCCGGAGATGTGCATGCATTGCACGTCCGCTTCCGCGCGGGTGGCTGATCAGTTCACTTGACGCACGCGACGCCGTCCGCACCCATCTGGCTCAAGTCGGTTGGCGCCGGCGCCTGCACGCCCGTTCCCGTCGCGGCAACCGCGGTCAAGACGTCGGTCGAATTGGCATCCGCTGACGAGTCGCCCTTCTTCCCGGCGCTGTGATGGGCGATGTAGTCGTCCGCGGGGAACTGCGAACCCACCGTCAGCTGAACAGTTCCGGGTGCGACCGCACCGGATTCCGTCATCGGCAGATGCAGTTGATCGGCGAGCGCCTGCGCGCCCTCTTGGGCATCTGAGCCATAGACAATCGAGCTCTCGGTCGACATCGCCTCGGCCGTCGTCGCGCGACCACGCGTGAATCCCCGGGCCGTAAAGGCATCTTCGATGGCCGCACCCAGTCCGTCGCGCTCCGTCGCGTTGACGACGTTGAGCACCACGGGCGTCGAAAGCGGGGCCGCGGGCATCACCGCGGCCGCAGTGGGCGGCGCGGGGGCGATATCGGCGAAGAAGCGATCATGGACGATCTGCCGGATCGTCGGGAGGTCCACGATATTGACGTCCGAACCGTTCGGATCCTGGCCAAAGTCAGAGATGGGCAGCGTGTAGAGAGACATTGGCCTCTTGGTCAATGTCGAGGCGCGCGCGGCGAAGTCGACGATATTGAGGCCGGAGTCGATCGCGACGTTCTCGTGCGCGACGTTCAGGAAGTTGCGCACCGCGGCCGGATTCGACATCGCTCCACCCTTGCGCACCGCGGTCAACAACGACACCAGGAAGGCCTGCTGGCGCCGGGTGCGGTCCATATCCGTGAACGATCCGTCGTTCTCGTCACGCCTCTGCCTGACGAAGGCCATCGCCTGGGCTGCGTCGATCTGCTGAACACCTTCGTGGAAGTTGGCGCCGGAGAACTCGTCGACCGTGTCGTGGTTCAGGCACACGGTGATGGGCTGCACCGACTTGGCGATCTGGAAGAACGCGGCGAGGGTCACTTCCACGAAGTGATCGATCGGCACGCCCAGGAAGTCACGCACCGTGTCGATCTGAGCCTTGCGCCCAGCCTCACGGGCGGCCTGCTCACGGGCGGTCAGATCGTTGGCACCCGCAGTGTCCGAACCACCGCTGGCCTGCCTGTCCAGTGCCTGCTGGTAGGCAAATCCGTAGGCCTGCTTGATCTTGCCCTTGCACACCGACCCGGGGCAGCCCGCCAGGTCCACATAGTCGTCGCGCGGGATCGACACCGCGGTGATGGGACCGTCGTTGCCCGGGATGTGCACCACAATCAGCACATTCGCGTTGTACCCACCGGACGTCTCGTCACCGGCATGCAGCGCGTCGTACATATCCTGCGGTAGCGGCTGCCCGTTCTGGTCGAGCCGGCTATCCAGGCCCATGAGCAGGATGTTCTGGTCTTGGCCGACAGGAGTCAGCACCCCGGGTAACACGTGCGAGGTGATGATCTGCCCTACCGCCGTGTTGTATCCGGCCCAGCCAAAACCTGTGATGGCCATGACAAATGCCGCAGCGATACCGACGACCAGACGCCCCTTCTCCAGCACCCAGCGCTGCGCCTCACCAGAATCCAGCTCGCCCATAACAGTTGACCATTGTTGTGGACAATCGGTCCAAAACACGGCAAGCACGCCTCGGACTCTCCGGCGAGTCCCATATCGACGCCCACTGTGAAGTACGTGTGAATTTGCCAGGGCCGCTCGCTAATCCGCGCGCGCGAGCCCCAGCACCGGGATAATTCGAGTGGTCATGCGCGCGTACTCGGCGAAGTTCTCGAAGCGTTCCGCCTGGCGCGCATAGATCCGGTCGCGCTCCTCACCCACCACATCACGCACTGTCACCGGAAAGCGGTCATCGCCGATCTCCACCGATACCCGATCCGGGTGGGCCAGCGCGTTGTAGTACCAGCCGGAGCTGTTCTCCCGTCCGTTGTTGGAGGCGAACACATAAAACTCGCCACCTTCTTCGCCCGGTTGGTAAGCCATCGGGTTTTGACGCGGTTCGCCCGACTTGGCGCCGATGGTATGCAGGATCAACATGTCGAACTGCGCGAGAAAGCCGTCAACGGCGCCGTTCTCGCGAATCTGGGCCATCACGCTCGCATGAAAGCCTTTGGGGTTCGTTTCGGTCATGCCCTATGCAATGTCAATCTAATTGACACTATTCCCGTGGCGGATGAAATCCTCAACAATTCCCTCGACAAACCCGTCGTCGACCGCCTCCCCCGTCACGATCACGCGGTAGTACAGGGGCGCCACCAACTGTTCGGCGAGGCGAGCGACATCGACGCCCGCGGGCAGTTCCCCCCGCTGCACCGCCCGAGTGAACGGAATCTGATCGCGTGCCTGCTGTTCGCGTAGATAGCGAGCCCGGAACGCGTCCGCGAGCTGCGGGTCATGCTGAGACTGGCCAATGAGGGCCCGAAACACCGCGCCAGCATCATCGGTCGTGAGGAACCGCGCGGTGGCGCCCAGATGGTGCCGCAGGTCGGCCTCGAGGCCGCCCAGATCGGGTGGATCCAACTGAAAGGCGGCGTCTTCCAGGAAGACGTCCATCAGCACCTCCGCCTTGGAACTCCACCAGCGGTAGACGGTCTGCTTGGCCACCCCCGCGGCCTTGGCAATGCCTTCCATGGTCACTCCGGCATAGCCCTTGGCGACCAGCAGATCGTCGGCGGCGTGAATGACGGCCTCACGCGCGGTCTCGCTGCGGCCATGCCGGTTTCCGAAATGGCGGCGCGCGTCGTCGGCCTCGCGGGGCTTCGCCGTCTCACTCACAACGTTCATCGAATCACCACCCTAGACTAGACGAGACGTTGCGTCTATTCTAGGTGATATGACAACGACACTTCATGAACCCGAATTCGCCACGATCGTGGACCGGCTCTTCGAGAACGCCTCACGCGATGCACTCCCCGTCGACCGGACTACTTTCCACGAGAAGTCCGTCGAGGAGCGCGTCGAACTGTTCCAGAACATCTACGTGCCCGTCGCGCCCGATGCCGGACGGCTCCTCTACAGCCTGGTCCGCGCCACCAAGCCCAAGACCATCGTCGAGTACGGCCTGTCCTACGGGATCTCGACCCTGCATTCGGCCGCGGCCGTTCGCGACAACGGTTTCGGCCGCATCATCACCACGGAAATGAACACCGCGAAGATCACCGCCTCACGCGCGACCTTCGCCGAAGCCGGAGTGTCCGACCTCATCACCATCCTGGAGGGCGACGCCCGCGAGACACTAAAGACGATTGATGGACCGATCGAGTTTCTGCTGCTAGACGGCTGGCCCGACCTCGACTTGCCCATTCTCAAGATCCTCGAGGACAAGCTGGCGCCAGGAGCGCTCGTCATCGCCGACAACGTCGGATTCGAAAGCAGCAAGCCATATCTGGAGTACGTCCGTACCCCAGAGAACGGCTACGTGAGTGTGGCCTCACCCATCGGGGAATGCATGGAGCTCAGCTGCCGTTGTGCGTAACGGCGCAATCTCACAGAAGCGTTGGCGGCGGTCGTCTCGCCAAAGTCTCCCGCCGCCAACGCCTTCAGAACCACTCCAGGAAGGTGTGGCATGTCCAAATCTACCCTCGGCCTGACGGCCGCGGCGTGCACTTCGTTCGCATTGCTGTGTGCGGCGCCCGCATCCGCGGGGCCCAAATCACCTCAGACACCCAGCGAACTCGGCGCCGAGCTCCAATCACAGGGCTATAAAGTTCAGTACGAGCGAATCGGCAACTGCGCCTTGGACGCCGGATCGGTTGTCGGCACCCGGATCGGCCCGGCGGTGTGGGCCGATACCACCACCCAGACCAAGGCCGGTGGCGGCGTCGGCGACGGCGCCGGTACCCGCGGGGGCGTCACGTGGAGCCATGACGTGGACCACCAGATCGCCTACATCACGGTGGCATGCAAACGCGCGGCAAAATGAGCCGAGCCGTACGGGAGATCCGGTCGCGATGGCAGCGGTGATGATTGGCAAATAATCGGATGCGCTAGCCGCCCTGGGGAACTAGCATGCCTGAAATCGTCAGTGCCACAGGGTAGCTGGTACGCCCGAAGTGGAGGACTTCCGCCATGGCAACGGGGGGCAGCCGAGGCGAGCGCCCAGAGGATGCCTCGGCCAACAGATCCGGAGGCGAGCCCTGAGGGCTTCTATGCTGGCGGCGTGAGCACGAGCGAGCCCATGGGCACCATTCGAGTCAGCGCTGTGGTGCTGCGGGACGACCGCGGAGCTGTCCTGACCGTCCGTAAACGCGGCAGCACCCGGTTTATGTTGCCCGGCGGTAAGCCCGACGTGGGCGAAAGCGCAGCGGAAACCGCCGTACGTGAAGTCCGCGAAGAGCTGTCGATCGATCTGGAGCCGACGGCACTGCGCTCGCTCGGGGTCTTCAGAGCTGCGGCCGCGAACGAACCCGGATTCGATGTTGAGTCAACGGTGTTCGCCCATCCGCCGGTACCGGTCAGTCAACCGGCCGCCGAAATCGAGGAACTGCGCTGGCAGTTACTTGATGGGCCGTATCCCACAGATCTGGCACCCCTGCTCGCAGAGCACATACTCCCCGCTCTTGTCCAAGCGCCAAGCACGGGTCTGACAGCCCCCTAGAACAAAAGAAGACCCCCCGAACGTTCGGGGGGTCTTCTATCTGTGGAGCTGCCGGGAATTGAACCCGGGTCCAACGGCCGTTCATTAAGGCTTCTCCGTGCGCAGTTCGCTATGCCTCTACTTGGATCTCTCGGTCTCGCGAACAAGCCGAGATGACGATCCCAGTCGCTGTTTGATGTCCCTACGGGCCCCGCGACCGAACCCGTAGGTTTGTCCCTCTAGCTGATGCCAGGGTCCGGGCCGAGGGCGCTCCCGGTCTGACAGACACGCAGTCGCTTAGGCAGCGAGTGCGTAGTCGCGCTGATGAGAATCGGCGCTTAATTGGTTGCAATGACGCTTACGGTGGTCTCTTGCCTGCACCGGCACGCTTCCCTTAAGTCGAGACTCGCTGTCGAAACCTTTCAGCCCCGTCACCCCACCGACCATCGGTGAGACACTCCATCCTACCGCCGCAGATCCACGAAGCCACCGAATTACCCGGCCATGCCACGGTAGCGTGCTGGAAATCGCCAAACCTGGGGAGTTACCACCATGCGCATGCTGCCGAGTGCCTACGCCGCCGTTGTGGCCGGTGCGACCGTATTCGCTGCTCAGGCGTCCGCCGAGCCGGCAGTACCCAACCTCGACGGCTACGCACCTGTCGAGCCCACCGCCTATGAGACGTACTCCGCATACGCCACGACGGGTGTGCAGTTCCTCACCCCCGACGGCCTGCGCTGCCGCATCACCTCGAACTCCCGGGCCACCGGCCTCGAGGGCACGTGCTGGGGCAAGCTCCCCGGCGTCGCGGGCGACGAGAACATCGCCACGGTCTCACTCAACACCCCCGCCGCCAGCCTGACCCACATGCCGGATCTGGGCCAGCAGGAGATTGTCGCGCGGCCCGACGCGTCACCGGCCGGCCCGGCGCCCGTCGACCCCAGCGCCTATCGCCCGCTGACCTCCGGCCAGAAGATCACCTACGGCCTCAAGGCCACCAACAAGATGATCACGTGCGCCGTGAGCGATCAGCGCGAGACGATCTGCATACTGCCCACCAACTTCACCGGCGACAGTCCGCACGGATTCGTGCTGTCCCCCACGGGCAGCCGGGCCTTCTAGCGCGCGTCCTCGAGCACCTGCAAGGCGGCGTTGTATCCCGGTATGAAAGAAATCGCCGGTCCCCCATGACATCCGGCGCTCCCGAGGTACAGGCCCTCGACGGGCAACGGATGGTCGCGGTATCCGCGTGGCCCCGGTCTGTTGACTCCGATCTGGTCTGCGTGCACTAACCCGAAGCAGTAGTCACCGCCCGGTGCCCCGAACATGGTGCCCATGTGCCGTGGCGTGAAGGTGGTGTGCCGCAGCACGATGTCCCCGAAATTGGGAGCCAGCCGGGAGATCTTGTCGATGACCCGCTGCCCCATCTCCGCCTTCATCTCGCCGTACCGGGCATGCTCGGTCTCGACCGGAAACCACAAGGCGAACGCCGAGGCCGCGTACTTGCCCTCCGGCGCCAGCTCTCGGTCGTGCAGGGACGGGATCTGGAACACCACGGCGGGGTCGGCGGGCACGATCCCCCGCCGACAGTCTTCCCACTGCGCCTGCAGCTCTTCGGGCGTGCTGTACATCCCGACCGTCGACTGCATCTGCGGATCGTTCAGACTCTCGTACGGCGCGATGAACTCCGGCAGCGCCGCCAGGGCGAAATGCATTTGCAGATAGCTGCCGCGATGATCCACGCGCGCGAATCGGTCACGCTGATCTGGCGGAACCACCGAGGAATCCAGCATCTCCACCACGGTGAGATCAGGCGCGACGCACGAAACAACCACCGGCGCGGTGATTGTCGATCCATCGTCCAACGCGACTCCGGTCACCCGACCGCCCGCGGTGAGGATTTCGGCCACCTTGCTGCGGAGCCGCACCTCCCCGCCGTGCCCGACGAAGTGATCGTGCAGATGCGACGTCAACGCCCCAATGCCGCCACGAAGCTTCTTCATCTGCAACGCGGTCGCGTCCGGCATCGCCAACCCGAAGGCCAGCGCGGCTGCGCTCCCGGGTGTTTCCGGGCCGCGATAGGTCATGTTGAGCGCCAGGAATGCCAGCATCCCGCGCAGCGCACCATGTTTCTCCTTGTCGGGGAAATACCGGTCCAGCACGTCGGTCACCGAACCGAAGAGCATCTCGTTGATGCTGGCCCGCTCGAATTCATTTGTTGCGCAGGCATACATCTCGTCAAATGTCTTCGGCTGCTGTCCCACCTCGAATCGCCCCAGCGCCCTCGTCGGCGCTTGACTCCACGCCATGATCCCCGCCATGCCGTTGACGGCCTCGGCTCCATGCGCCTCATTGAGATGGGTCAACAGCTTCATCGGATCGCTGTAGTAGATCAGCGGATCGTCGCCAATTCCCCTGAGCGCCACCGAAACAACGTCCAGGTCGACCGTCGGCAAGGCATCAAGGCCGAGGTCACGGCTCAGCACGGCGGATGTCGGAAACTGGACCGATCCGGCGATCTCGAACCGGTACCCGTCGAACAGCTCCACCGTCGAGGCCATGCCGCCGGAGTAGAGCTTGGCGTCGAGGCAGACCGTACGCAGCCCCGACTGCTGAAGTTTCGCCGCCGCAGTCAGTCCGTTGTGCCCGGCGCCGATCACGATTGCTTCGAAGTCCGCCATCACCCCACGCTGGCACGGCTCACCAAGTTTTGTCAATAGTGACAAAACTTGGTTTCAGGACGTCTCGCCGATTCCCGCCTTCAGCGAATCCAGCGCGGTGCGACTCAGCCGCGTGAGCTCCTCGGGCGAGTGATCCTCACCGAGCATCCACGCGTCCATGGCACCGAAGACCGCTGCGGCAATACAGCGCGCCGTCACGGTATTACGCAGGCGCACATCGGGATTGACATCGCCGCCACCATCACGTACGAGGTGCTCCTCGATCACCTCGGCGAATTCGGCCTCCACCTGGCGGATATGCCGCACGATGCGCGCCCGATCGAGCTCCTGGTTGCGCAGCGTCGCGATCTTGATCACCGCGTCGACGTCGTAGGGGGCGCTGAAAATCGCCGACTCCACCGATACCAGGATGGGTTCGCCCGGAGTTCTGGCATCCAGGGCGCTGCGAAACCATTGCAGACCAAGGTCGTAGTCCAGAAAGAGCAGATCGTGCTTGGACTCGAAATGGCGATAGAAGGTTCGCAGCGAGACACCGGCATCCGCCGCGATCTGGTCAACGGAGGTGTCCTCGACACCCTGGCCAAGAAAGCGCACCATCGCCGCCTGCCGAAGCGCCGCGCGCGTCCGCTCGCTGCGCACAGTCTGAGCAGGTCTGACCATCCTGGAAAGGTACCCCACCGGCAGCCGAAGACAAGTTATGTCACTATTGACAAAACTTGATGGTGCTGCGAGGCTCCGGACATGGTGTCGCTCGTCGTCCACGCGATCCTCGGAATCGCAGTCATCGCGCTCATCGTCGCGTCGAATCGACCGATATTCGCCCGGACCGCAACGGGTCCCGCGTTATCGCTGCTCGAAATCGTGTACTACGTCGTCGGTATCGCCTCGATCGCGCTAGGCTGGTACTTCAACATCCGGTACGTCGCCGAGTACCACGTGTCCAACCCGATCACCGGCTGGATCGACTACATCAAGCTGATGTTCGTCAATCCGGCCGCGGGCTCAGCCAGCCAGGACTACACCATCGGCAATGTCATTCTGCTGCCGCTGATGACGATCATCGACGGGTACCGCCGCGACATCCGGCGTCCATGGCTCTACTTCGTCTCGAGCCTCTTCACGAGTTTCGCGTTCGCGTGGGCCTTCTACCTGATCACCGTCGAACGCCAGCGCAGGCACCAACCGGCCACGGTCTTCGAATCCGTGTGAGCTACATGCCTTTTGCGCGACGCCCCAGTTCACGGGTGATCTCGCGGGTGGCGTCCCGCTTGGCCAGGTCCTGACGCTTGTCGTGCGCCTGCTTACCGCGCGCCAAGGCCAATTCCACCTTGACCTTGCCGTCCAGGAAGTACAGCGATAACGGCACCAGCGTGAGGTTGCCATCGCGGATCTTGCCGACCAGTTGATCAATCTGCGCTCTGTGCAGCAACAGCTTCCGGTTCCGCAGCGGCGCATGGTTGGTCCAGGTGCCGTGGTCGTATTGCGGGATATGCAACGCGCGCAGCCACACCTCGCCATCGTCGACGGTGGCGAACGCATCCACCAGGGAGGCCTTGCCCTCGCGCAGACTCTTGACCTCGGTGCCCACCAGCTGCACCCCGGCCTCGTACACATCGAGAATCGAATAGTTGTGCCGCGCCTTGCGATTGGACGCGATGATCTGGCGCCCGTCGGTCGGTTTCTTACTCATCGCCAGGACCTATCTACGCACGTACAGACGCAACGTCACATACGCGGTTACCCCGGCCAGCAGAATGCCCAGCGCCGCCATCTGAATCGACGCGAGGAACACGTCCCCGTAGGTGATCGGGGCAATCAGGTTGGCCTGAATGAACTGTTCCAGCGCCCCGTTGAGGATGGTCACCCGCGCCACGATCAGACCGATCACCGCCAGCAATACACCGGCAAGCGCAGCGATCACCGCCTCCAACAGGAACGGCAATTGTGTGTACCAACGAGTGGCACCCACCAACCGCATGATGCCCACTTCGGTGCGCCGCGTGTAAGCAGCGACCTGAACCATGTTGGCGATCAACAGAACCGCACCCACGGCCTGGACCAGCGCGATCATGAACGCCGCATCACGCAGGCTGTTCAGGACCGCGAACAAGCGGTCGATCAGATCCTTCTGGTTGAGCACGCCCTTCACACCGGGCTTGCCGACGAAGGACTCATCGAAATCCGCGTGCGTCTCCGGGTTCTTGAGCTTGACGATGAAGGAGGCGGGGAACGCGTCCTTGCTCACATCCTTCATCAAGTCCCGGAACTGTGGCAGCCGCTTCTCGGCGTCCGCGTACGCATCCTCACGGTTCACGAAACGCACCGACTTGATGTCGGAACGCTTCTCGATCTCGTCGCGCAGGCTTTTGCAGATATCGCTGCTGCAGTTGGTGTCGCTAGCCGACAGGTCCTCGGTGAGGAAGATCTGCGTCTCCACACGGTCCAAGTAGATGGCCTTCGAGTTCTTGGCAAGCGATATCACCAGCAGACCACCACCGAACAGCCCGATCGCGATGGCGGTCGTGATGATCATCGCCACCGTCATCGTCACGTTGCGGCGCAGGCCGGTGAGGACCTCGTTGAACAGGAATCCAAAACGCATGTTCTATTCCACTTACCTATCTACCCCGTAGACACCGCGCTGCTCGTCGCGGATCAGCTTGCCCAGTTCCAACTCGATCACGCGTTGGCGCATCGAGTCGACGATGTGATGGTCGTGGGTCGCCATCAGCACGGTAGTACCGGTGCGGTTGATCCGCTCCAGCAGCGCCATGATGTCCTCGCTGGTCTCGGGGTCCAAGTTCCCGGTCGGCTCGTCGGCCAGCAGCACCAGCGGACGGTTGACGAACGCGCGCGCGATACCGACGCGCTGCTGCTCACCACCGGACAGCTCCGAGGGCAACCGGCTGGCCTTGCCGGTCAGGTTTACCATCTCCAGCACCTCGGGAACGATGCGGTTGATGATGTCCGTCTGCTTGCCAATCACCTCTAACGCGAAGGCCACGTTCTCGTACACCGTCTTCTGCTGAAGTAGCCGGAAGTCCTGGAACACGCAGCCAATCGTCTGCCGAAGGTGCGGGATCTCGCGGCCGCGCAGCTTGTTCACATGGAACTTGGAAACCTGGATTTCGCCCTTGGTGGGCAGCTCCTCGCCCAGCAGCAGCCGCATGAATGTCGACTTACCCGAACCCGAAGGACCGATGAGGAACACAAACTCACCCTTGTCGATCTCGAGGCTCACGTTGTCCAACGCGGGCCGAGCCGACGATTTGTAGAGCTTGGTTACCTTGTCGAGGCTGATCACGGCACGCCAGTCTAGCCGGGAAACCCGTGATGACCGTGAGGGCACACTACGGCGCGGGGGTCGCGGGCGCCGGCGGAGGCGCACCCGGCAGTGGCGGAAGCTGCGGCGGGACCACCCAGGGAGGCAACCATCCGGGCGGCTGAGGCGGGGTCGTCGTCGGGGGTGTCGGCGGTGTTCCGCTGGGCGTCAACGTCGGGAATGTCGTGACGATGGTGTTCGTCGGCTCCGTCGTCGTGGTCGTGGTGGGCGGCGTCGTGGTCGCCGGACGCCTGGTGGTGCTCGGCACGGGCCGCGGCGCGGTCGTGGTGACGCTGGGCGTGGGCACCCAGGTGTATCCGGGAGGTGGCTGTGGCGGCGCGGGCTCCGGCTTATTGATCTCGTAGAGCCAGCTTGCCGCGACGAACGCGAGAATCAGCACAGCCGTCGAGGTTCGGATCCTGACCTTTGCCCTGAGCTTCGTTCCCCAGGACAGGAGCTTCTCCCACAACGGTTCCTGGCGGGGTTCTCTCATTTGAGATCCTCGTCCTTCACGATCGGTTGCGGCTTGGTGTCAACACCCTCGTCGCGAGCCTCCTCGCGTCTGTTGTCCCGTTTGAGCTCTCCGGAGCTCGACGACGACATGGTGCGCACCACCGGGCGACTGTCCCCCACCAGCGCCACGCCCGCCTTGGCCAGCGCCGCGATCACCTTGGCGCGTAGCCGCCGGCCCACCTCGAACTGCTTACCGGGCAGCGACCGCGCCACCATGCGCACGTTGACCCGGTCCACCTCGATGCTCTCGACACCCATCAGCGACGGGGCATCGAGCAGCAGCTGAGACAGATCGCGGTCCACCAGCGCCTGCTGGCAGACGTCGTACAACACATCGTTGACCCGGGCCAGGTCCACGCTCGTCGGCACCGGGATATCGACGACCGCGCGCGCCCAGTCCTTGGAAAGGTTGACCGCCTTGACGATCAACCCGTTCGGAATGGTGATGACCTCGCCCTCGCTCGAACGCAACTTGGTAACCCGCAGGGTGACCTCCTCGACAGTCCCCCGGGACTCGGTGGTCTGCCCCTGCACGTACAGCTCCACCAGATCGCCGAAGCCATACTGCTTTTCGGTGATGAGAAAGAATCCGCTCAGCAGATCCTGGACGACACGCTGGGCACCGAAACCGAGCGCACCACCCAGCACGGCGGCCGGACCCGCGAGCCCGCCTATCGAAATGCCCAGCACCCCAACGACGTGCACGGTGGTGACCACAACGACCAGCACCACGACGATCCAGGAGACGACGGAGGCGAGCGCCTGCCGGTGCTTACTGGCTTCGGAGCGCACCAACGCGTCGCTCTGCGTGAACGAGCGGTCCAGCCGGCGGGTGATCTTGTGCGCGCCCCAGTTGATGAAGCGGACAAGGATCATCGCGCCCAGGACGGCGATGACGATCTGCAGGCCGCTGTCGAGTAACCAGCGACCAACCTCGCTGGACCACAGGGTGTTCCAGCGCTCCTCGAGACGAAGACTCGCCGCGCTGAACTCGGCGGCGCTAGTCATCTCGCCTATTGCGCCACCGAATGCCCGCCTCGAGGAATCCGTCGATGTCCCCGTCGAGCACCGCCGCGGGATTGCCTACCTCGTACTCGGTACGCAGGTCCTTGACCATTTGGTAGGGCTGCAGCACATAGGAGCGCATCTGAGTGCCCCATGAGCTGCCGCCATCGCCCTTGAGCGCATCCATCTCGGCGCGCTCCTCGAGCCGCTTACGCTCCAGCAGCCTGGCCTGGAGCACCCGCATCGCCGCGACCTTGTTCTGCAGCTGCGACTTCTCGTTCTGGCAGGTGACGACGATCCCCGTCGGGATGTGCGTGAGCCGCACGGCCGAGTCGGTGGTGTTCACCGACTGGCCACCCGGTCCGCTCGATCGGTACACGTCAACGCGCAGATCGCCTTCGGGGATATCGATGTGATCGGTCGTCTCCACCACCGGCAGCACCTCGACATCGGCGAACGAGGTCTGGCGCCGACTCTGGTTGTCGAACGGGCTGATGCGCACCAGCCGGTGCGTGCCCTGCTCCACCGAGAGCGTGCCGTAGGCGAAGGGGGCGTGCACGGCGAAGGTCGCGCTCTTGATACCCGCCTCTTCGGCGTAGGAGGTGTCGAAGACCTCGACCGGGTACTTGTGCGCCTCGGCCCAGCGGATGTACATGCGCATGAGCATTTCGGCCCAGTCCGCGGCGTCCACACCGCCGGCGCCGGACCGAATCGTGACCACGGCCTCGCGCTCGTCGTACTCACCCGAGAGCAGCGTCCGGACCTCCATGGCCTCGATGTCCTCGCGCAGCTTCGCGCGGTCGGCATCGGCCTCCGCCACCACCGAGGCGTCGTCGCCTTCCTCGGCGAGCTCGTAGAGCACCGGCAGATCATCGAGCCGCTGCCGGAGCGCTTCGACCCGCCGCAGCTCACCCTGCGCGTGCGAAAGCTGGCTCGTCACCTGCTGGGCACGCGCCTGGTCATCCCACAAGTTGGGGTCGGCGGCGGATTCTTCGAGCGTCTTGATCCGGGCACGCAGACCGTCGACGTCGAGCACCCGCTCCACCGTGGTGAGGGTCGTGTCGAGGTCAGCGATGTCGGCTTGGCAGTCCAGATCCACAACAGTTGAGGTTACCGGGCTGACGGAGCACAACATTCCGACCCGATGGATCACCCCTACCCTCGCGTCACCGCGCGGATGTGATCGGCAGAGTGGCCCAGACGGATAGCTGCCTCCGATACCGCCGCGCGGTCCATTAATTCCGGTGGCCCCAGCGCGCCGAGGACCGCTGCCACCTCGCCGTCATCGCCGAAGACGGGAACACCCAAGAACCCGATCCGGCATGGCTTGGCCAAGTCAACCGGTTCGCTCATCATGTCCACCATGACGTCCAGAGTTCGCTGGTCGGCCTCGCGGCGCCCTCCCGCCGGCGCACCGGCGAGCGAGTAGAACTGATCTACATGCATGCTCTGGCGCGCGACATAGAAGCCGTCGGCACGCACCCGCGCCAACATGGCCGAGACACGTTCCCATCGCGAGTCAGAAACCTTCGCCCCGGCGTTCTCCAGCCACCGCCGAACCAGCGAATCGTCGGCCCACGCCATGAAGATGATCCCGGCCGGGGCCGCCAAACGGACACGGCTACCGACGGGATAGCCGACACCCGTCGCGGAACGTCCCGACGACGAGATGACCGCCACATCGTCGCCGATGACCATCGCCATCGTGGCCAGCGCGGCGAAGTGGTGCGCGAGCTCGGCGACCTCACGGTCTGCCGCCGCGGCGATGCCGAAGCGCGCACGCGCCGCATGACCGCCGATGAGCAGCGCCGGGCCTATCGAATACGTCTTGTGCCGGGGATGTCGCTCCAGATAGCCCGCGTCCGTCAGCGCCTGAAGTATCGCGAGAGTGGATGCCGCGTTGACACCCACCGCTTCGGCGATCTCGGTCATCGACTTGGGCTGGGTGGGTCGTGCCGCCAAGTGATCCAAGATCTGCGTGGCCCGCACGACAGCGGGCGCGGGCTTCGTCATTCGCGTCCCAATCTGGTAGCAGACTGCTACGATTTGCTGTCGGATTTGATATATCAAATCCGACAAAGACATACAATAATCAACTACTAGCTACCCGGTGGATTGATCCATGCATTCCTTTGGAAAACAGCTAGCCGCACTACCAAGATCACGGTACGGCCCGTGGGCCGTTATCGCGGCCGGAGAGACAGAAACGGCGACCGCGTTCGCGCGCCATATCGCGGCGAACGGCATCAACATCGTCCTGGCGGCGCATGGCGGCAGGGCCGACGCATACACGCTGGCCGTGACCGCCGGGGTCAGTGTGCGCACCACATCGCCCGACGTCTTCACCGGCGAGCTCGCCGCGGCCACCGACGACATCGACGTGGGCCTGTTGGTGTGCGTCACCGACGAGGACACCGGCAGCAGCCGCTTCGGCGAATCCGACCTGAATCGAATGCGGACGCTCTACCTGTGCCATCGATTCGGGCATAGAATCGCCGACCGCGGCCAGGGCGGCGTCATCATGGTGAGATCGCTGGCAACACGAGGGATGGCGCACCACACTCAGCCGCGCGGAGCCGATTCGACATTCACGACGGGCATCCGCGATGACCTGCACAGGCAGGGCGTCGAGGTGGCCCTGTTCGACGATTACGTGCCGCACCGGCCCGCGATGGACGCCGACGACCTCGCCTTGATGGCCCTGGCCCGGCTCGGTCGGCGACGACACCGTCAGTGTCTTCACGAACTTGATCAGCCGGATTGCCGCAGCGTCCGCGGCGTCAACTGACGATCCGACAGTTGTGCACCGGGCGTTCAGTTTCCCGTCCCTCCCTATCCAAACTGACGCACTGGTAAGTTCCTGACCGTGAGTCAGGAACTTAAAACTGCGCCCAAGACCGAACTGCTTCACCCCACCCAGGACGACTTCGCCGAATTCGACGGCGAGACACGTCGGCTCCTGAAGGCAACCGTCGATTGGTTCGAAGAACGCGGGAAGACCCGCCTGCTCAAGGACTATGTCGACAAGGTCTTCTACCAGGACTTCCTGGACTTCGCGGCGCGCGAGAAGCTGTTCGCCACCTTCCTCACCCCGGCCGCCGACGGCGCCGGGAACGCCGACAAGCGCTGGGACACCGCCCGCGTGGCCAAGCTCTCGGAGATCCTCGGCTTCTACGGCCTGAACTACTGGTACCCGTGGCAGGTGACCGTGCTCGGGCTCGGGCCGGTGTGGCAGAGCACCAACACCGACCCCCGCAAGCGTGCCGCCGACTTGCTTGACGGCGGTGCCGTCGCGGCCTTCGGCCTGTCCGAGCAGGCCCACGGCGCCGATATCTACTCCACCGACCTGGTACTCACCCCCGTCGAAGGCGGCGGATACAAGGCCTCCGGCCGCAAGTACTACATCGGCAACGGCAACTGTGCCCGCATCGTCTCGGTGTTCGGCCGTGTTCAGGACCGCGACGGTCTGGACCAATACGTCTTCTTCCTCGCCGACAGCGAGCACCCCAACTACACGGTGATCAAGAACGTCGTGCCGTCCCAGATGTATGTCGCCGAGTTCGAGCTCAACGACTACCCGGTGAGCGAAGACGACATCCTGCACGTCGGCGCGGACGCCTTCAGTGCGGCACTCAACACCGTCAACATCGGCAAGTTCAACCTGTGCTTCGGCGGCATCGGCCTCTCGACACACGCCCTGTACGAGTCCGTCACCCACGCGCACAACCGCATTCTGTACGGCAACCCGGTCACCAAGTTCGACCATGTGCGCCGCGAGTTCGTGGACGCCTACGCCCGGTTGATGGGCATGAAGCTGTTCAGTGAGCGCGCCGTGGACTACTTCCGCACCGCCAGCCCCGAGGACCGCCGCTACCTGCTGTTCAACCCGGTCACCAAGATGAAGGCCACCACCGAAGCCGAGAAGGTACTGGCGTTGCTGGGGGATGTCATGTCGGCCAAGGCATTCGAGGCCGAGACCTACACCACCGCGGCACGTATCGACGTGGCGGGGCTGCCCAAGCTTGAGGGCACGGTGGCCGTCAACCTGGCACTGATCCTCAAGTTCATGCCCGCCTACCTGCACCATTCGCAAGACCTCCCGGTCCCCGGAGTGCAGCTGGAAGCTCGCGACGACGAGTTCCTGTTCAACCAGGGCCCGGCCAGCGGTCTGGGCAAGGTCCAGTTCCACGATTGGCGCAAGCCGTTCGCGGAGAACGCCGGCATTCCGAACGTCGCAGCCTTCACCGAGCGCGCCGAGGCGCTGGCCACCCTGGTGGCCGCGGAGAAGGACGCCATCAAGACCGCCGGCCTGGATCTGCAGTTGAGCATCGGTGAGCTGTTCACCCTCGTGGTGTACGGCGGACTGATCCTGGAGCAGGCCAAGCTACGGGGTACCGACGAGCAGCTCATCGACCAGATCTTCGAGATCCTCAACCGGGACTTCTCGCAGTACGCGGTCGACCTGATCGGCAAGCGCGAGGCCACCGCTACGCAACGGCAGTGGGCCAAGGACGTGATTTCAGAACCCGTATTCAATTCCGAACGCTTCGATGCGATTTGGAATCGAGTCGAGGCGCTGTCCGGCGTGTACGAAATGCGGGCCTAGTCCGCAGGTCTACCCGCGCACCCTCGGAACCGTCGCTAGCATCGGTGGGGTAACCCGTCCGCACAGGACCGCGGCCAGCCCCCTGTCGGCCAGCCCATAGCCGACGACAGCCGCTGCCCCCTGTCGGGCAGATAAGGACGTACGAGGGTGCGCGCCGTTCACGTCGCCATCGTCGGTGCGGGGCCCTCGGGCTTCTTTGCCGCCGGATCGCTGCTCAAACACTCCGATTTCGACGTGCATGTCGACATGCTCGAAATGCTCCCGACTCCTTGGGGTTTAGTTAGGTCCGGGGTCGCTCCGGACCATCCCAAGATCAAGTCGGTCAGCGCGGTGTTCGAGAAGACGGCGACGCATCCGCGTTTCCGGTTCTTCGGCAACATCGAAGTGGGAGTGCAGATCACTGCCGAGGAGCTGGCGTCGCGCTACGACGCGGTGATCTACGCGGTCGGAGCCCAGTCCGACAAGCCCCTGGGCATCCCTGGGGATCAGCTGCCGGGCTGTATCGCCGCCGTCGACGTGGTGGGTTGGTACAACGCCAATCCCACGCACCAGAAGGTCTCGGTTGACCTCTCGGGCAAGCGGGCCGTGGTCGTCGGGAACGGGAACGTGGCGCTGGACGTGGCGCGCATCCTGGGCATGGATCCGGAGTCGCTGCACACCACCGACATCGCCGATCGCGCGCTGGATTCTTTGGACCACAATGCGATCCGTGAGGTTGTGATCATCGGTCGACGTGGACCGCTGCAGGCCACCTTCACCCCGCTGGAGCTGCGCGAGATGGGTGAGCTGCCGGGCGTCGACGTCGTGGTGGATCCCGAAGATCTGGCCGGCATCACCGATGAACAATTGGCCGCCGCACCCAAGCCCACCCGCACCAACATCGACACCCTGCGCAAGTTCTCGGAGCGACCGCAAACCGAGGGCCATCGCCGGGTGGTGTTCCGGTTCCGCACCTCCCCCATCGAGCTGCACGGCGACAGCGAAGTGGAATCAATCACGTTGGGCCGCAACGAACTAGTCGAAGAAGACGGATATATCGTCGCCCGTGACACGGGTGAACGCGAGACGCTGCCCACTCATCTGGTGGTACGTGCCATTGGTTATCGCGGAGTTCAGCTACCCGGGCTGCCCTTCGATTCCCGGCGCGGTGTCATCTTCAACAACGCGGGACGTATTGAGGGCCGCGAGAACGAGTATGTGGTCGGCTGGATCAAACGCGGTCCGGTCGGCGTCATCGGAACCAACAAGAGCGACTCGCAAGAGACGGTAGACACCTTGCTCGCCGACCTGGCGACCGCCGACTTGGGCGCCGCGCCCGATACCGCCGCCCTGCAAGAATGGCTGTTGGGCCACGAACCCCACATCGTGTCTCAATCCGATTGGCTGACCATCGATTCGCATGAGCGCGCGACCGGTGAACCGCAGGGCCGCCCCCGCGTGAAACTTGAGACGGTGCCCGAGCTGCTGGCCGCAACCGGACGACACGGCGAACCGTGACCGTCCACATCGTGGTGTCGCAGGTGATGCCCGCCAGCTGCGAGCGCACATTCGACCTGATCCACGATTACGGCCGACGGCTGGAATGGGACACCCTGCTACGCCGCGCGTCCGTGGAGGGCGGCAAGGCCGATGTCGGCAAGGTCGCCGTCTGCACCGCGCGCTGGATCCTGGGCGGATACTCGTTTCGTACCCGATACGTCACGTTCAAACCTCCGCATCTGGCCGCGATCAAGCTCGAATCCAGGCCGCCCTTCTTCACCAAGTGGGCCGCGTCGCTGCGCCATGAATCCATCGACAGCGACGACACCGACCTCGCGGCCGATCACCGCGAGGAGATGTCGCTGGCGACCTACACCATGACCTTCGCCTGCCGGCCGGCGTTCATCGAGCCCATCGCGGAGCGAATGTTCAAGCGCGAGACCGAGAATCGCCTCGTCGCATTGGCGAACTTTCTGCAACCCTGACCCCTCGCCGACCGCGAGGATAGATACGCACCAGTCGCAACATATGTCCGCGGCCTCCAAGCTCCATGCCACCAAACTTCCTTATAGTTCCCTTAGATATCTCTTATTTTTCTTATTTATCGAGTAGTCTCGCCCCTAACCAAGGGAGCGATGGATGACAGACCATGCGGTAGTGGTTGTCGGCGGCGGGCCGACCGGACTCATGTTGGCCGGCGAGCTGGCGTTGGCGGGTGCAGATGTGGCCATAGTCGAGCGGCGCACCACACACGACCTCGATGGCTCACGTGCCGGTGGCATGACGTCACGCACCCTCGAAGTGCTTGATCAACGCGGGATCGTTGACCGGTTTCTACCCCAGGGGTTTACCGCACCCATCGCACATTTCTCCGCGCTCCTTCTGGATATGACCGACCTGCCGACAAGGCACACATACGGATTGGCGTTGCTCCAGTACCGCATTGAACGCACCTTGTCCGAATGGGTCGGCGAGCATGGAGTGCCGATCTATCGAGGGCGTTCGGTTGCCGGGTTCACCGATTCCGGCGATGCCGTCGATATCGACCTCTCCGACGGCTCGACGCTGCGGGCGCAATATCTGGTTGGCTGCGACGGCGGACGCAGCCTGGTCCGCAAAGTCGCCGGAATCGGGTTCCCGGGTTGGGATCCATCGACTAGCTGCCTGGTCGCAGATGTTCAGGTGGTCGAGGAACCAGACTGGGGTATCCATCGCGAGGGCGCCCTGCATTCATTCTTCAGATTCGAAGAAGGCGGGCCTGTCCGGGTCTTGGTCACCGAACCACAACTCGGCCGAACGGATGAACCAACCCTAGGAGATCTCAGTGAGGCGTTAGTGGCTGTCCGCGGCACTGACTACGGAATGCATAGTCCCACATGGATTTCCCGATTCTCCGATGTGACCCGACAAGCCGCCACCTACCGCGAGGGGCGGGTGCTGCTTGCCGGTGACGCAGCCCATGTGCACTTCCCCATCGGCGGGCAGGGCCTCAACACCGGAGTCCAGGACGCGGTCAACCTAGGTTGGAAGCTGGCCCAAGTCGTCAATGGGACATCGCACGCGAGCTTGCTGGACACGTACCACGCAGAACGGCACCCCGTAGCGGCCCGAGTGCTCCACAACACCATGGCACAAACCGCACTCAGCCGCTCCGGCGAGCGGGTTGACGCCCTGCGCGACATCATCTCGAAGCTACTGACCTTCGACACGCCCCGACACCACGTCGCGGCAATGATGAGCGGCCTGGACATCCACTACGACCTGGGTCCTGGGCACCCCCTCCTCGGACGGCGCGTGCCGGATCTCGACGTGCTCACCAGCGATGGCATTGTGCGCGTGTTTACGCTGCTGCACGATGCGCGCGGCGTCCTTCTAAATTTCGGCGCACCCATCACCGGCACCTCAGGATGGTCACATCGGGTCGATGCCATCGATGCCGAATATGTTGGGGTATGGGATCTTCCGGCCATAGGTGTCGTCAATGCCCCCCAGGCGATACTGATCAGACCGGATGGCTACGTCGCCTGGGTCGGCGACGGCACCGCGGCCGGGCTCAACGACGCGCTGCACGAGTGGTTCGGGCCACCGCGTTACAGCGGCGGGGGCTCGTAATACCGCGGCGGCGGTTCGTGCTTTTTGGCCGGATCCTCTGTTGATGACGGCGCCTCGATCGGTCCCGGAGGTGGCGGCGGCGTTGACGGCGGTGGCGGTGGCGGCGGCGTTGACGGCGGTGGCGGTGGCGGCACCGGATCGATGTTTTCGATCGAGGGCGGCCCACTCGGATACTGCTGCGGCGTTGACCCAGCCGACGGAGCCAGCAGCACATCCCAACGCTCGGGATTCTTCGGCGAATACAACACCGGAATCAGATCGCCGATGCGCGGCCAGTTGTTGACGTCACGCACGATCTGCCGGTAGGTGATGTATTCGGCGACCGTTGGGCCATTAATGGCACCGGTGATGGTAACCAGCTGCCCGCCCGTCACCCCCTCGGGACGAGGGCTTACCCCGGTCACCAACAGGGTCCCTTCCGCCGCGTTCATACCGGGTTGAGCCTGCCGACCGCGTCGCATCTGCATGATGACGAGACCGAGCGATCCGCCGATCAGCAGTAGCACCAAGAATTCCCACACACCCCCATGGTAGGACTGCAGGCATGACGCCCACCGTCTCCTTGCGCGAAGATCGTCGGCTGGCACTCGAATTAGCCGATGCCGCCGATGAAATCACCACGTCGCGGTTCGGCGCGCTCGATCTTCGGGTAGACACGAAACCCGACCTGACGCCGGTGACCGACGCAGATACCTCGGTGGAATCCGTCCTGCGCTCACTCTTGCATCGATCGCGCCCGGCGGATTCAGTGTTCGGCGAGGAGTACGGCGGGGAGGCCGCATTCACCGGTCGGCAATGGGTAGTCGATCCCATCGACGGCACCAAGAACTTCGCGCGCGGGGTCCCCATCTGGGCCACACTCATCGCGCTGCTTGAGGACGGCGTGCCCGTCGTCGGTGTGATCAGTGCCCCGGCACTCTCCCGCCGGTGGTGGGCGGCCGCCGGGCTCGGCGCGCACACCCGTGTGGGTGCGGGTGAAGATCGGCTGATCCACGTCTCGGGAGTCGACCACCTCGCGTCGGCAAGCCTGTCGTTCTCCAGTCTGTCGGGCTGGGCGGATCGCGGCAAGCGCGATCGATTCATCGACCTGACCGACGAGGTGTGGCGGATCCGGGGATACGGCGACTTCTTCTCGTACTGCCTGGTGGCCGAGGGCGCGGTCGATATCGCCGCCGAGCCCGAGGTCTCCTTGTGGGACCTGGCGCCGCTGGACATCCTGGTTCGCGAGGCGGGCGGACAATTCACGAATCTGGCTGGCCAGACCGGACCACATGGCGGCAGTGCCGTGGCGACCAACGGGTTGTTGCACGACGAGGTGCTGCGCGCCCTGTCCTAAGCCCTGCTCCCTCACGAGCAGATGTTTGTTGCCGATGCCGGCCGAAGGTGTCTCCCGCGATACGCGTCCCCGTAAGCGGGAGTTGTCGCCTGCCCGCGCGAGGAAACATCGTGTGATCTGGGCCTCGTTTTGTGAGGATCTTACCGCTTAGTAAGATACGGTTCTTACTTCGGAGTAAGGTAACGATCAGTTACTCCGGCAGAACCCCACTTTGACCCCAGAAACGGCTGGTGACATGACCAACACGTTGACCCCGCGCGACGAGAAGAAGGCCGCCAAGAGCAAGAGCCTGGCGAAGCACGAGACAGGCGTAGGCCTCCAGAAGCACAAGCGCGGCGCGATCGACATCCTGATCGCGGTGCTGACCCCGATCGCGGGTTCGGAGCTGCTGGACAAGTACAACCTGCGCGGAGCCTTCAACAAGGGCATCTTCGAGACCACGAAGGGCCTGTTCACAACTCTCGGCGTTGCCAACCGCACCTTCAAGAAGGTGACCGGCAGCAAGGGCGCGCCCAAGCGCCTCGACAAGGCGAACGCCGACTTCTTCGACCTCAATCCCGAGGACGAGCAGAAGATGATCGCCGACACGGTGAAGGAATTCGCCGTCGAGGTCATCCGTCCCGCCGCCTACGAGTCGGACAAGAACAAGGCGTACCCCGCCGACCTGCTGAGCAAGGTCGCCGAGCTGGGTGTTACCGCCATCAACATCCCCGAGGACTTCGACGGCATCGCCTCGCAGCGCTCGACAGTTACCAACTCCCTTGTCGCCGAGGCCCTTTCGTACGGTGACCTTGGTTTGGCGCTGCCGATTCTGGCACCCTCGGGTGTCGCCTCCGCGCTGACCAACTGGGGCAGCGCCGACCAGCAGGCCACCTACCTCAAGGAGTTCGCGGGCGAGAGCGTGCCGCAGGCCTCGGTTGTCATCGCCGAGCCGCAGGCGCTGTTCGATCCCTTCAGCCTCAAGACCACGGCCACCCGCACCCCCAGCGGCTTCCGGCTCAACGGCGTCAAGTCGCTGGTGCCCGCCGCTGCCCAGGCCGAGCTGTTCATCGTGGCCGCCAACTACAACGGCCGCCCGTCGCTGTTCATCGTCGAGTCCGGCACCGAGGGCATCACCGTCGAGGAAGACCCGAGCATGGGTATCCGCGGCGCGGCACTGGGCCGGCTGAACCTGAACAACGTCGCGGTTCCCGCCTCCGGGTTGCTCGGTGAGGACGGAGCCGGCGAGTCCGATTACTCCGAGGCCGTCGCACTGGCTCGCCTTGGTTGGGCATCGCTCGCGGTCGGCACCGGCCAGGCCGTGCTCGACTACGTGATTCCCTACGTCAAGCAGCGCGAGGCATTCGGCGAGCCCATCGCCCGCCGCCAGGCCGTTGCCTTCATGTGCGCCAATATCGCCATCGAGCTCGACGGCCTGCGGCTGGTCACGCTGCGTGGCGCCTCCCGCGCCGAGCAGGGCCTGCCGTTCATCCGCGAGGCCGCGCTGGCCCGCAAGCTGGCCACCGACAAGGGCATGCAAATCGGCCTCGACGGCGTGCAGCTACTCGGCGGCCACGGCTTCACCAAGGAGCACCCGGTGGAGCGCTGGTACCGCAACCTGCGTGCCATCGGTGTCGCCGAAGGCGTCGTAGTCCTCTAAGCCCAGAACCTCTACTAAACGAAAGTCTTTCCATGGCAATCAATTTGGAACTCCCCAAGAAGTTGCAGGCGGTTCAGGAGAAGGGGCACCAGGGCGCTGCCGAGCTGGTACGGCCGATCTCCCGCAAGTACGACCTGGCCGAGCACACCTACCCCGTCGAGCTGGACACCCTGGAGACACTGTTCGCCGGCGTCACCGCTGCGGGCACGTTCGCCTTCGCCGGTGCCGAGGCCTTCCGCGCCGAGGAGAACACCGAGAAGCAGAACGTCAACGGCGCCAACATGTCCGCGCTGCTGAACGCCCTCGAGATGAGCTGGGGCGACTGTGGTCTGCTGCTGACCATCCCCTTCCAGGGCCTGGGCAACGCCGCGGTGTCGAGCGTGACGACCAAGGAAGACGCCGACAAGTTCGGCAAGGTGTGGGCCGCCATGGCCATCACCGAACCGGGCTTCGGGTCGGACTCGGCGGCGGTCACCACCACCGCCAAGCTCGACGGTGACGAGTACGTCATCAACGGCGAGAAGATCTTCGTCACCGCCGGTTCACGCGCCACCCACATCGTGGTGTGGGCGACCCTGGACAAGACCAAGGGCCGCCCCGCCATCAAGTCCTTCCTGGTGCCGCGTGAGCACCCCGGTGTGACCATCGAGCGTCTCGAAGAGAAGCTCGGCATCAAGGCCTCCGACACCGCGGTCATCCGCTTCGACAACGCGCGGATCCCCAAGGACTACATCCTGTCCGATCCGGAGATCAACACCGAAAAGGGCTTCGGCGGTGTGATGAGCACCTTCGACAACACCCGCCCGATCGTGGCGGCGATGGCCGTGGGTGTCTCGCGGGCCTCGCTCGAGGAACTGCGCAAGATCCTCGAGGACGCTGGCATCGACATCTCCTACGACAAGCCCGCGCACGCTCAGCACGCGGCCGCCGCGGAGTTCATCCGGATGGAGGCCGACTGGGAGGCGTCGTACCTGCTGACGCTGCGCAGCGCGTGGCAGGCTGACAACAACATCCCCAACTCGATGGAAGCCTCGATGGCCAAGGCCAAGGCCGGCCGCGTCGGCAGCGACATCACCCTCAAGGCCGTCGAAATGGCCGGCACCACCGGCTATTCCGAGCGCACCCTGTTGGAGAAGTGGGGCCGCGACTCGAAGATCCTGGACATCTTCGAGGGCACTCAGCAGATCCAGCAGCTGGTGGTCGCCCGCCGTCTGCTGGGGCTGAGCTCCGCAGAGCTCAAGTGACGCACTGATCAAGATCCATTGCGGCCCTTCCGGGACTCACCCCGGAGGGGCCGCACCATTTTCGACGAGGCAGCTGAGCGAAGACTGGCAAAGACAGATAAGCTCCCGTTTCTATCGACGCGACACATCATCTTGTGGAGGACATATGTGGGTTCGGTCAGGTCTGCTCGCCGCGGTGAGCTGTTCCCTCATTCCGTTCGGCGCCGGCATACCGGTTGCCAGCGCCGAGGAGTCGACCTGCGCTGCGATCGACCAAATGTCGAAGGCGGTCGATGATCCGGCCAACAACGGTCCGATCGTCACCGAGGCCCTGATGTACATCCGCGGCGACAATCCCGCCTACTCCGGGCTGGACCGTCAGGTCGAAGCCGTCGGACAGGCCCGCGACATGTGGGGGCGAGCCAACGATGGCGTGCGGGCCAATCTGGACGGTGTCACCGAGCCCGGCGCTCGCCAGCAGCTCACGGCATACGCCGACGGCCTGAGCGGTGCCTACGACCTCGCGGGGGCATGGCTGGCCGCCACTCCGGAGGTGCGCTCCTCCCCCGAGATCATCGATCGCGGTGCCGCGGTCGGCGGCCTATTGTTCGACGGCGTCAACAACTTCCACGTGCTGGCCAACATCTGCAACGGCGGCCGTCACTAGGCGTGCGACTCAATCCAGCCGAGGCACGCCACCGCTTCCAGACGGCGGCGGTGGCGCGGCTGGCGACGGTCAACGAGTCCGGTGCGCCGCACCTAGTTCCGGTGACCTTCGCCATCGCTGACGACACCATCTGCTGGGCCGTTGATCACAAGCCGAAGTTACGCAACGATTTACAGCGACTGCGCAACATCGCCGCGAACCCTGCGGTCAGCTTCCTGGCAGATCACTATGACGAGGATTGGTCGGCGCTGTGGTGGGTGCGCGCCGATGGCATCGCACGGGCCCTCGATACGCCGGACTCCACATGGATTAACGCGCTGGCCAACAAGTATCGGCAGTACCGCGAGACGCCACCAACGGGCCCTATGGTGCTGACCGATGTCTCCCGGTGGAGCGGATGGGCCGCCTCCCCCGTGTCGGCCTGATTACTCCGGCCTGATCCCGTCGCGTTCGCAGTCAGCCAGCAGTAGCCGCTTGATGACCTTGCCGGTCGACGTACGCGGCAGAGCCTTGACGAAGTACACGTCACGCGGCACATGGAACTTACTGAGCCGGTTCTTGATGAAGGCGCGCACCATGTCTCCGTCCAGACCAGCATCCTTGTGCAGCACGACGAATGCCGACAGCCGCTGGCCGAAGCTGTCATCGGACGTCCCGACGACGGCCACATCGGCAACCTGCGGCAGGAAGGCCAATGCGTCCTCCACCGGCCGGGGGAACACGTTTTCACCGCCGGAGATGATCATCTCGTCATCGCGACCGTCGATATACAGACGGCCATCAGCGTCCAGGTGGCCCAGATCGCCGGTATCCAGCAGACCGTTGACCGACGCCGGTGACGGGTCGGCCACGTACCCGTCGAATAACATCTCATTGCCGACGAAGATCCTTCCCGTCACACCGCGCGGCACCGGCCGCCGGTCGGCGTCGAGAATCGCGATGGTGGTGCCCAGCGGCGGCCGACCCACGGTGGTGGGAGCGATCGCGAGATCTTCGGGGTCGGCGATGGTGGCCCAGGACACCTCTGTGGATCCGTAGAAGTTGTAGAGCACTTCACCGAATGCCTCGGTAAACCGTTGTACCAGTGAAGCATTCAGCGGCGATCCACTGCAGGCAACGAGCCGCAGGCTCGATGTGTCGTACCTCTGGCGCACCTTGGCGGGCAGATCGACTATGCGCTGCAGCATGATCGGGACGGCGATCAGCGTGGTCACCTTGCGCGTCGCGATGGCGCGCAGGCACTCCTCCGGATCAAACTTCTCCTGCAGGATCACCGTCGCCCTCAGTGGTGTGCTGATCTGCAGGCAGCCCAGTCCCCAGGCATGGAAGACGGGGGCCGAGATGAGCATGGTCTCGTTCATCTTCATCGGCATCCGCGACAGCATCGCGGCGATGACGGCGAACCCCCGCGGGGTCGGCCGCAACGCTCCCTTGGGTGTTCCCGAGGTTCCGGAGGTTTGCACCACCTGGTGGCCGGGCCGGGTGGGTGGCAACACTCCCGGCCTGTCGGCTACCACGAAATCATCCAGCCCGCGGCGCCCGTTGATGGCACTGCGGCGGCCCGTGCTGACGAGCTCGACCTCCCAGGGCACGTACCTGACGAGTTCGTCCAGATCGTCGTCGACGAACACCTTGGTCAGATTGTTGCGTGCCACAGCAATCTGGATCTGAGTTGCTGCCAACGCGTTGTTGAGCAGCATCACATCCACCCCGAGCATGCCGAAGGCAATCAGGCACTCGACCATGGCAATGTTGTTGCGAGCCAGCAGGCCAATCTTGGAGGTTTCGTTGATGCCGTCGCGCATCAGACCGGTGGCCATGCCCTCGGCGCGCCGGTCAAGTTGCTCAAAGGTCAGCTGTCCGGCGTCATCGGCAATCGCGAGCTGCTTGGGCGCGCGTGCCGCAGCCGCCGCGTATCCGCCCTGGAGGGTGAATCCCCACCGCGCCAGTGAACCCAATTGACGAAGCCCGCGATCGGGGCGCGGGATACGCACCACACCCACCCCGATCATCAGCCGGGCGATGCTGACTTGAATATTTCCGTTATCGCCCATGTTCGACACGTTGGAAGTTGACGCGCCGGACAGGTAGTCATCGATTCTGTCCAGCCCGTCCATCAACCATTGGTTGACGGCCACGCTCGGCTTCTTGATGCCAGCGGGCAGGACGGAAGCCGCCCGCAACACCGTGATGCGAACCCGGGTCTGTGCGGAGCGTTCCTCGAACAACCGCACGGAGATCAGCCCGTCGTTGTCGACCCCCTCGATCGCGAAGCTCTCCTTGGTGTTGCTGAGAATCAGGCGCACACGGGCCTTGGTCTTGGTGGACAGCACCAGGTACTCAGGGTCAGGTCCCGTCTCGGTGCTCTCGATCAAGGTCTCGCAGGAACCGACCCCGGTAAAGAACATCGGGTACATGTCGGGTGAGCTGATCAGCTCCCACACAAGCCCGCGCGGGTGCTTGAGCAACTTGTCGCAACTAATTACATCAGCGACCATAATGGTAGTCCTACCTGGGGTTTTCGGTCATGCACCGCGCGAGCGTACCCGATGGCGCGCATCACTGCCCAGGAACTGTTGTGGTTCATGTCACTGACGTGACCAGATTGCCGAGCAGCGGGCCGGGCGAACCGCCGGCAACCTCGACAGGACATGTCTGATCGGCAAATCGGCCGCCGCCTGGCGAACGGTCCCGCCCCGGGGTTCACTCACCCAATCCGCCGCCGAGCCACTGGCAACTACATGAAGGAGCCGCGCCTAGATGTGCGGGGCCTCGCGGATCTTGCTGCCATCGTTCCCGAGCGTCTTGCAGTACATCGTGACCGAGGTGCGGGTCGCGGAGATTTCCAGGTTCGACGCGTCACGCCCGCTCTGGTCCTTGAGCATCTTGCTCACCGCATCGTTCTGCTTCTGTTCCTCGGCGGCGATGAAGTTCTTGCACGTGGTGTCGCCACCCTGATTGATGACACCCGAGCATCCCGTCACGAGGGCGACTGCCACGAAACCGGTTACAGCCAAAACCTTCACAGCGCTCATGCGGTGACAGTAACTCATCGCCGAACCCAACTCCGGCAAGATGTACGTTGAGCCGGAGACAGGGAGGGTCATGTTCCATCTGTTCAACGAGCGCTCACGCCAGGTCATCGTGATCGCACAAGAGGAAGCACGCGAACGGCAGCACAACTACCTCGGAGCAGAGCACCTCCTGCTAGGTCTAGTCGGAGAAGGAACCGGGCTGGGGGCTCGGCTGCTCGCGCCGGCCGGAGTTCGTTTTGAGAACGCGACCCGGGTGATTCAGCTGATCGTCCCGTTAGGGCAGGAGCCACCGACGGAGAAAATGCCGTTCACGCCAGGAGCCCAGCGGACCCTCGAGCTGGCGATGACCGCGTCGACAAGCAGGCGGCAGACAGAGATCTGCACCGGACACCTGCTGCTGGGCCTCGTCGACGCCGCCGATCCCACCATCATCCAGATATGGGAGAAACTCAGCGTGGATGTTCTCGACCTCTGGGACAACATCCGGGCGCACCTGGACGAGAACCTCGGCGACTAAGCGCGCACGGGGCGTGACTGCGCGACGATGCTCTTCTCACCCGCGCTCGCGGCCCGCCGCAGGGCCCCGTACTCGCCGATGTATCCGGCCACGCTGCCTATCGCGGGCAGCATTCCGAGATAACGGAAGATCGGCTTGGGTTGCGGCCGCTTCTCCAGCTCGCCGGCGATGGCCCGCAGAATGCCCGCGAGGTGCCAGAGGGTGCGGGCCAGCGCGAACGGCGACCAACTTCGCGGCGTCTCCGGTTCCTGATCATCGGCACCAACCAGCGCCTCGGCACCGAGGGCGCGACCGCACAGCACCTTCGCAAGCAGCCGGATCTGCTCCTGGTGGTCGTCGATCCCGAGTTCACGGGCGATGGCGACCAGCACGATGGCTTGGTTGGAGAACCCCAGGAGGTCCTGCACAGGCAGCCGGGCCGCGAGCGCGCCGAAAATCCCTGGGAAGGCGACGAATACGGTGTTCACGGCACCGACGCGCTGAACCCACCAGTGCGCCTTCCCGCGGGTGTCCAGCTGCTCCCATGCCTTCGTGCCGGGCGTAGTCGCCGTGTTCAGAGCACAGGCCAGCGCGTCCAGGGCCTTGTCGACGAGTCCGTCGCCGGCGCCCAATTCGTAGGTGCGTTCCTTGAGGCCGAACGGATCGGACTGCGCCAAGACGGTAAGCACCGGGTTGATCACCCGGACCGCGCGGCTCAAAGCGTCGGCGATATCGGCATCGGTGAGCACAGCATTAGGTAGCGCGATGAGACCCATGCGCCCATCATCTCGCGCCAGACATCGACGCGCGCGGCGGGGACCAACTCCCCCGAATTCAGATCGTCAAATCGCCACGGCGTGAACGTGTTCGGGCGTACTGTGCCCTCAGCACAACCAGATAAGGACGGGCAAGGCTGACCCATGGCACTCGCAGCAACTCTCATCACCGCCTGCACCACCGCAGTCGGCGCGACGGCATTCGGCGCTTCACTCGCCATCACCCCGCAGCCGCCGGACACTGTCCTCTACGTCATCAGCTCCGATCGCCCGATATCGGCGATCACGTGGAGAGACAGCCTTGGGCACATGCGTGAACAGCCCGTCGATGGCACACAGCACACCTGGGCCTGGACGTTCACCAGCGATATCACCGATCCGCCGTACTTCGTCAGCGCCCAGTCCGCCGGAGCGCCGGTGACGTGCCGCCTGGTCATCAACGGCAAGGTCAAGGTCGAGAACACCACCGTGGGCCAGGACTCGGCCGCTACCTGCCGCGGATAGCCCAAGCGCGGTCGGCCGGTGCCAGTCCCGTTGTGTACCCAAGCGCCGACAACTCCTGAGAACTAACCCCTGATCAACCTCTCAACCCTGACACTGACCCGCGAACTATCTTGTCAAGCGATGATTGACGGGCGAACTACTTCTGCGTCTCGGTGCAGACAGTGAACCGACGCTGGGGATGCTTGTAACCACCGGATGGGCAACCATCTAGTGTCGTGGCGTCCAGGATCACCTTCAGCGGTTTGATTCGCTTGGGGGCGTTCGCATCGGAGCAGGCCACCTTCGCCACGGGCTGCCCGAGGCTGATGCACGATGACTGGTCCCACGCCAGGTCAAGGCACGCGGTGTACTGTCCGGTGGCTTGGGAGTTGTGGTAGTAGGAGCGGTCGGTGTCGCCGCATTCTTGCGGAATATTCACACGCTGAACGATCCGGTACGTGTTTCGGTCCGACCCACAATCCACCACCGTCAGTGATGCGTTGACCAGCTCGCCGCCCAAATTCACACACCCGCCAACTGGAGCCTCAGCCTGACCATTAGCGGTCAATGACCCCGGCGACGGAAACTGGCCCGGAATGTTCGCAAAATCAGTCGACTCCCGGTGCAAGGCCGGTGATTTGGTTGGTGACGTGTCAGTGGGGCCAGCACATCCCACTACGGCGGCCAGGCAGAGACCTGCAACGGTCCCGAGCGCTCTCGACAAAGAACTCCCCCTACTTCGGCAGCACAAATCGATCAGAAGACAAATGAACCCGACGGTTGCAATACAAAACCGCGCTCCGGGCTAACTCTCTCAATACATGCAAGTAGACTGTCACCGCCGACCGCGCACGTCACGTTGCCATACGAGATCTTCTGACCTGGGTTTAGAACCTTTGTTGACGGCTTATGATTTTGACAATCTTTTTTGACGTGGCCTATTCCAAATTGATTCACGGACCCTGTGTCACACGGTCCCGAGCCGGTTGCTGGAACATTTTGAAGGCCGGGTAGTGGCCCCCAGCAGCTAATTAGCTGATTCTGCCCATTTGGTGTTGAAGGAGCACCGAAGTCGCAATCCACACCATCGGGCGTGGAAAAGTCAACAGTCGGCACGCCCCTACCGCCTCGCAGTATGTATGAGTCAGCCGACACCTCAGAGAAACTATTGAGGTCAGGAAAACCGGGCGGTTCAGCAGATGCGACTACTGCCGGTAACGATGACGTCAGAACGGCAAGAGTCGCGAACACTATGGACGTACGGATGCTTTTCGCTCGCTTCATTTCTGTTCTCTCCTATTGGACAGTGCAGGTGGTCTCGTAAACACGGGGGGCGTACACGCCCCTGTCCGCGCCGGGCTTCCAGTACTGACTCAGTCGCAACACCAGGCTACCGTTCCCTGCTGAGTCGATCGTTTGCTTGGGGATAGTCGGACCATACGGTCCATCAATACCATTCACGTTATTGATGTCTCTTAACACCATGACCTGTCCGACCATCTTCTGAGTAAGTTCTTGCGGCGTCGATGCGACAACACCCTCTATCGGCCCCCTACCTGACGAACCAACGAACAGGAATCCGTCCTTGCCCTGCGAACCAAGAGCAATGAGCTGGCTTTCCCGGTCCCCGGGCATGACGTTCCCGAGACGATGCATGGTGTTGATCCAACCGTTGGGATTCTTCGGGTCGATTGGGTCGGACTGCCATACCTCACGAATTACATCGCCAGGCTCCGCGCTGATGTTACCGGTGAGGAGCATGGTGTTAGAGGCTGGATCGTAGGCGCCGCTAGTTTGCGCCAGTTTCGACGTGCCAATGATCTTCGAGGGATTGGCCAGATCGACGATTTGCGATGGTTTGGTGACAAAGTTGTCGTTGAAAACCCCTGGAGACGAATAGACCTGCGGCGTGCTGTAGAACGCGTAATGCTGTCCTTGCGGGCCTAAGGCTGTTCCGGTCGGGAGCGGCCGGGTGCCAGGGGGAACGTTCTTATTCAGCGGATTCAGGTCCCCATTCAACCGAGGACCCGGGGGTGTGGTGCCGGGCTTGGGATCGCCGCCAATGTTGAGGTTGGTGTTGGGGATCGTGGAATCCAGGTCATCAAAATCGCCAGTCTGTGTAGGCTGCTGGCAGTTGATTTTCTGGTCAGAACGTGGAGTCTTTGGCTGCTCCTGTGACGGCTCGGAGTCTTGCGGCCCTGCTTGTTCAGGGGCGCAGTTGCACTCGCCGTCGGGGCCCATTTTGCGGCTGGGCTGCTGGAACATCGACCCGGCACCGCCGAACGCTGAAGCCAGGAAGCTGAGCATCTGCTGTCCAATGCCGTAGTACTGGGCCGCCGACATGCATTGCTGTTGGCGTTGTTGCTGCTGCTGATCCAGCTGTTGAGTCGTATCGTCCTGCTTGTTTTGTGGCCGCTGCTGTTGAGTCGGGACCTGACTTGGCTGCTGCTGTTGGGGCTGCTGCCCCTGTTGGGGTGATTGTTGTTGTGGTGCTTGGTAATCTGGGTTCGCTTTACCAGGGCCTTGCGTGTACGGGGTAGCGGTCTGATAGTCCGGTATTTGCGTGCCGTGTGCGGGTTGTTGGGCCTGCTGAGGCTGCTGGCCGGCTTGCTGGCCTGGAACCTGTTGTGGCGCTTGCGGATTGCCGCTGTTGTAAATACTGATACCCGAGTTCTGATCCAACGGCGGCTGGTTGATACCGCCCTGATAATCGGGTTGCTGCGGGGGCAAGCCCGGCGGCTGGAACTGCGAGCCATTCATCCCACCGTCGCCACCAGGACCACCTGTCGGGCCAGATGGGTCCGCAGCCACGGTCGCCACCGTGGAGAATCCGCTACCGGGCAGGGTGTGGTCGCCAGCCACCTTCGCTCCACCAACAGCCAGGGCGACGATCGCCAGCAGCGCCGAAGCTCGTCGCAAACCCACAGGCATCGCCCAACGATCCTTCATGACCATGAATACAGCCGCCCCTTTCAGCCGACGCTGAACGCGCCCCTGGACAGATCATTGCACACACATGGTTGCCATGTCGATAAAAACCCAGCTATCGAGTTAGCCACATCGGCTTCGACTCACATCGCCCCTGATAGGCGCAGCACACGGGTTCCCTGCTCGGTAACGCGATCTTGGAGCAACGTAAATCACTCGGCGCCCGGTCTCGGTGGCCATATGGGAACGCATTCGCCAGATCTGCACATCCTGGCCAACATCACCCGTCCATGTTGGCAATCTGGTCACGCGCGAGTTTCGGGCAAGGTCGAGTTGACCGAGTTGGGTCGCGGCCATTTTCTTGCCAGGGTCCGCGTGAGGGATAGCGCGGGGCGTGCGTCGACCCGTCAAACGAGTCAGCCCACCGAAGTACGACTCCCGGGGTCGGTACGCTCCCGACACGGATGGTCGCCGCGCTGCGGCCGCGGTTGAGGAGGCGGCGAGACTGCTCGCGAGCTCGCCAATGAACAACAAGATCACTCTCGGCACAACGATCCGGGACCTGTGGATCAATCAATACCGCCCGTATCTGGTCAAGCAGGGGCGAGCCCAGAACACACTGGACGCCTACGACCGCAAGTCGGAACGCTTTATTGAGCGCTTCGGCTCCCGTCGACTCTCCGAGGTTCCGACCACGGTCCTGGAGGCCTATCTCGCGGACTTGGCCGACAAGCACGGGCCTGGGTCCGCCAAGACGTGTCGCTCGGCCCTCTCGGGGATGTTCCGGTACGCCATCCGTATCAGCAGCGGCGCAGTGTCGGTCAACCCCGTGCGGCGAGGTGCAACTCGTCAAGGACGTTGAGCCCAAGGGCCGTACCGGCGGCGCTGGCCATATCGCCGCCGAAGACATGCGGTTCATCCTCGACGCGGTACGCAGGTCTACTGCACCGTGCCCGCGGATCTTGTCGGCGTCCGAACGGCAGAAACCACCCAAGAGCTACACGCCGCCCACGGTCGCCGAATACTGCGAGTGCGGCTGACATGGCCGACTATGTGGATCTGCTGTACGGGCTGAATCTACGCACGAGCCAGGTACTGGGCGTGGTGTGGACCGATTTCGACCTGCACAACAAGGTGTTCGTCCCGTCGGGGAAGATCACCCGCATCAAGGGCAAGGGTCTGGTTCGTGTCACCAAGGATGACGATCCGAAGAACCGCTTCCAGCCGATCTCGGTTCCTGAGTTCGCCATCAAGACCCTGGAGGCACGCAAGCGCACCCTGGCCAAGCGCAAGCTCGCATTCGGCGCTCCGATCGCCGACGAGTTCGCGGACCTGGTGTTCCCGTCCGATGAATGGACTCCTCGCGACCCCACCAATGTCGCGACACAGTGGCGCCGCGTACGCGCGGCGTTGGGCATCGCCGAGGACATCACCGCCCACAGCTTCCGCAAGGCTGGCGCGACCTTCAAAGACGATGCGGGACTCCCCATCCGAGTCATCGCCGACTCGCTCGGTCAAGCTGACATCAACACCACCCAGAGGCACTACCTTGCGCGCGGAAAGCCCCACCCCGAGGCTGCCGCAGTGCTGGATCGCGCGCTCGAACGCCCCGCGAATTAATGGTCCCATGGCGGAAAAAGGTCCAAAAAAAATACCCCAGGCCAGAAGCAATTAATGCCTCTGGCCTGGGGACCTAGTAGCGGGGACAGGATTTGAACCTGCGACCTCTGGGTTATGAGCCCAGCGAGCTACCGAGCTGCTCCACCCCGCGGTGGTGAACACAAGGTTACCGGGCGCAGTGCGTGGCGCCAAATCGTTAACCTGGCCTGCATGTTCTCGGCACCGAGAAGTGGTTTCGTCCCTGCCACTTGCGCTTTCACGCGGTGGCAGGGACGACCCGTTTCTACTTGGCCTGTGTGAACTTGGTCATCGCGTCGTCGAGGCTCTTGAGGGCCTGTCCGTACCGTGCGAAGTCCCCACTCTTCTGGGCGTCCTTCACCTCTCCGATGGCCTTCTGAACCTCCTGCAGCGCGGCAGCCTTCGCAGAGGACAGATCCGCGGATCCTGCGGGCGGCGGCGCCACCGGAGGGACGATCGGAACACTCTGACCGCTCGGCGGCGGTGCGTTGACGCTTCCGGGCTCGGCCGCCGGAGCGGTGGCCGTCGCACCGGCCCCCGGCCCGAACACCATGTCGAGCGCGTCCCTGACCGTGGTCGCATAGCCGACCTTGCCGTTGTAGAACATGCCCACACGGATCAGACGCGGATACGACGACTGATCACCCTGACCCGGCGAGGCGTACAGCGGCTCGACGAACAACAGTCCCCCATTGGCCACCGGCAGCGTGAGCAGGTTGCCCCATTTGAGGATGTTCTGGTTCTTGATGATGCCGACGTGTGAGGACACCAGGTTGTCGGTGGTGATGGCGTTGTTCACCAACTTGGGGCCCTGCACTGTCCCGGGGACCGTCAAAACGGTTATCTTCCCGTACGTTTCGGGATCCGAGCTGGCACTGACATAGGCCGCCAGGAAGTCACGCTGGAAGCGGTTCAGCGCACTCGTCAATTGGAACGACGCCGAATTGTCATTCTTGTTAATGTCTTTCGCCACAATGTAATACGGCGGCTGCGACCCGGTAGGCGCATTCGGATCATCCGGCACCTGCCAGAAATCACTGGTCGAGAAGAACGTCACCGGGTCATTGACGTGGTAGCGCGCCAACAGGGTCCGCTGCACCTTGAACAGATCTTCCGGGTAGCGCAGATGCCGCGCGAGATCCGAGGAGATGTCACTCTTCGGCTTCACCGTTCCCGGGAAGATCTTCATCCATGCCTTAAGCACGGGATCCTTCTCGTCCTGCTGGTACAGAGTCACCGTGCCGTCGTAGGCATCCACCGTGGCCTTGACCGAGTTCCGGATGTACGAAACCTGCTGATTGGGCAGCGCTCCCCCGGTCCTGCCCACCTGGCTGTCAAAGGTGGCCTCCGACAACGACGTCTGCTGCGAGTACGGGTAGTTGTCCAGCGTGGTGTAGCCGTCCACGACCCAGACCATGCGCTTGTCGACGATCGCAGGGTAGGTACCACTGTCGACGGTCAACCACGGCGCCACCGCTTCCACGCGGCGGCTCGGATCGCGATTGAACAGGATCTTGCTGTTGTCGCCAATAACATTGGAGAACAGGAAGTTCCGCTCGGCATACTTCAGACCGAATACCGTCCGCGCCAGCGCGCCGCCGACGGGAACGCCGCCGGTGCCGGTGTAGGTGCTGTTCTTGGTGCCGGCATTGTTCTCGTAGTCGTACTCGCGGTCGTTGCCGTTCTTCCCGACGATCGCGTAGTCGTTGGTGTCGCTGGCGATGATCGGGCCGTAGTACACGCGCGGCTGAGCCAGCGGCGCCGGGCCGTCGGACAGTACCTTGCCGCTGTCGTCGACGGCGTTCACCAGGAACTCCGGGTACCCGCCGTTCTCGTCCGGCTTGTCTGCCACTCCCCGCACGGTGTTGGCCGGTGCCGCGATGAACCCGTTGCCGTGCGTGTACACGGTGTGCCGGTTTATCCAGTCCCGCTGGTTATCACGAAGTTTGGCCGGATCGAGCTCGCGGGCGGCGACCACATAGTCGCGCAGCGAGCCGCTCTTGTCCTGGTACCGATCGATGGACAACGAATCAGGGAAGGCATAGAAGTTCTTGCCCTGCTGCAACTGCGTGAAGGCCGGGCTCACGATGTTCGGGTCCAGCACGCGAATGTTGGCCATCGTCGCGCGATCGGCGGCAACCTGCTTGGCCAGCTGCTCGCTCCCTGTGGGCGCCGAGGCCGTGCCGCTGTAGTCCCGGTACGTCACGACGTCATCTGTCAGGCCATAGGCATCGCGCGTCGCCTTGATACTGCGCGCGATGTACTCGCTTTCCTTCTGCGCCGCATTGGGTTTAACGCTGAACTGCTCGACGATGAGCGGCCACCCGGCACCGACCACCAACGAGGACAGCAACAGCAGCGCCAGGCCGATCGCGGGGATCCGCAGATCCTTGAGCACCAGGGCCGAGAACACCGCGACCGCGCAGATCACCGCGATGGCCAACAGGATCAGCTTGGCCGGCAGCACGGCATTGATATCGGTGTAACCGGCGCCGGTGAACGGCTTGCCGGCGCGCGTGTGAGAGAGCAGCTCGTACCGATCGAGCCAGTACGCGGCGACCTTGAGCAACACCAGGATTCCGGCGAGAGTCACCAACTGGATACGGGCCGGACGCGACAGCGTGCCGGAACGACCGGACAGCCGAATTCCGCCAAAAATGTAGTGCACCAAGGCGTTGACGATCAGCGCGACAAACACGGCGATAAACAGGTAGGTCAGCACAAATCGGTAGAACGGCAGCTCAAAGGCGAAGAATCCGAGATCCAAACCGAATTGCGGATCCTTGATACCGAAGTCGCCGCCTTCCAGGAACAGCTGCACGGGCATCCAATAGCTTTGGGCCACAATGCCGGCCAGCACCCCGATGAGCACGGGAACACCGATGACGAAAAGTCGCACCCGCGACAAGATCAAAGCCCGGTATTGCGCCAGCGCGTCGCCAGGGCCCTTCGTGGGCACGAACACGGGCCGCGCCCGATACGCCAGCCCGATACCCGCGAAAACCACGGCACCAACCAGGGTTCCGACGATCAGAAACAAGGTGAGCCGGGTCAGCAGCACTGTGGTGAACACACCACGGAATCCGAGCTCGCCGAACCACAACCAGTTGATGTAAGTGTCGACCAGGCGTGGGCCGATCAACAACAACACCACGATCACCAACGCGGCGGCGACCAGTCGCCGGCTCCGTCGGGTCAGTCGTGGCAGAGCCCCATTTGGCCGCATTCCCACGTCGCTACGCTCCTCGTCGAGTGTTCAAGCACGGCTCAATTTTCGCGCTTCGCTTCTCAGCCCCACTGTAGCCGCAGAACAGCGGGCATCGTCCTGCATCGATGGTGGTGAGGTTGGCTAACAACTAGGCGGCTGATCACCGCGATTGAGGGCATTGAGCCCATCAACCGCTTCGGTCAAGGTGCCGACCTTGACCAGGGTCAGCCCCTGCCCACCGTCCGTCTTCGCCTCGGCGCAGTTGGCCGCGGGCACTAAGAACACCGTCGCTCCAGCGTCTTTGGCAGCCAGCATCTTGTGGGTGATCCCGCCGATGGGGCCCACCTTGCCCTCGGCATCGATGGTTCCTGTTCCGGCGACGAACTTTCCACCGTCGAGCTCATCGGGGGTCAGCTTGTCGATCACCGCGAGGCTGAACATCAACCCGGCCGACGGCCCGCCGATATTGGCCAGATTGAAATCAATGGTGAACGGCGCCCACGGTGCCTGCACCACGCCGACCCCCAGGAATCCGTAGTCACGATCCCCGTTCTTGCCGAGGGTGATCTTCACCGTGCCACTGGGGGAATTCTTGCGTTTGTAGTCGAGCGTGACCTGGTCGCCCGGCTTTGTCTGCTTGAGCAGTCCGGTGAATTCCTCAAGCGTTGCGACCGGCCGCCCATTCACGGCGGTGATCGCGTCGTTCTCGTGCAACTTGCCCTTGGACGGTCCGTCCTCGCTGATGGTCAGGACGGTCACGGCCGTCGGGTATTTGAGATACCCGAGCGCCGCGAACTCGGCGCTTTCCTCGGACTTCTTGAACTCGAGGTCGTTCTCCTTATCCACCTGATCCTTGGAGCGATTGGGCGGGTACACCGCATCGCGCGGGACCAACTGCTCACGACCGCTTGCCCACAACCGCAGCGCGTCGGCCAGCGTCAGGCCGTCACGCTGGGAAACGGTCGTCATGTTGAGGTGACCGGAGACCGGATCGACCTTGGTGCCCTTGATGTCGACGACCTCCTTGCCCTCGACCTGACCGAGGGTGTTGAAGGTCGGGCCCGGGCCCAGAGATACGAATGGCACGGTGATCACCGACATCAACAACGCGAAGGCGATGATCGGGACCAGCGCGACCAGCAGCGTCGCTACGCGGCGATTCATGCCTGCACCCTATGGCAAGGCCTGATCAGGCCCCCGCCGGTAGTCTGGTGGTGGAGGTTCGATGAGCGAGTACGCCCCCGTCCTGCTGTACGACGGCGTCTGCGCACTGTGCAACGGTGCGGTGAAGAAGATCCTGCGCGACGACAAGGTCGGGACGATGCGGTTCGCCGCGCTCGACAGCGAGTATGGCGATCAGGTGCTCGCGCGCCACCCCGAACTCGTGGGCGTCGATTCCTTCGTGATCGTCGACAACCCGGGCGAGCCCATCGAACGAATTCATATCCGGTCCGACGGAGTGCTCCGCATCATGGACTATCTGGGCAGTACCCGGCGGGCCGCCGTCATCGCGCGGCTCGTCCCACGCCCGATCCGCGACGCGCTGTACCGGCTGGTGGCACGCACCCGGTACCGGGTGTTCGGCCAGTACGACACCTGCCCGGTACCGCCGCCCGAGGTTCGCGCACGCTTCCTGGCCTGATCGCGCGTCACAAGCAGCGCGTTCCGCTGATTACGCCGTCAGCGTGATCCGGCCACCTCTACCAGCGGTACCGTGGAGATATGGCCGACCTCCCCTTTGGATTCGCTGCTGGCGACGACCCCGACCGTGAGCGGGGCGACGACGCGCGACCGGGGTCTGGCTCGGGATCGCCGGGTGCAGACCCATTCGGCTTCGGATCTGGTGGATTCAATCCCGCCGATCTCGGCCAGATCTTCACTCAGCTGGGCCAGATGTTCAGCGGCGCCGCGGCCGGTGCGGCCAGCGGTCAGCCCGCGGGCCCGGTCAACTACGACATCGCCCGGCAACTGGCATCGAGCTCAATCGGTTTCGTGGCTCCCATCACCGAGAGCACCACATCGGCCATCGCCGATGCGGTGCACCTTGCCGATACCTGGCTCGACGGAGCCACCGCGTTGCCCGCCGGCGCCACCCGAACCGCCGCCTGGACCGCGACGGACTGGGTGGACCACACCCTGGAAAATTGGAAGCGGCTCGTCGATCCTGTCGCCGAACAGATTTCGGGTATGTGGGCGGCGAACCTGCCGGAAGAGGCCCAGGGCATGGCCGGTCCACTGCTGGGCATGATGACCCAAATGGGCGGCATGGCCTTCGGATCGCAGCTCGGCCAGGCTCTCGGACAGCTGTCCCGAGAGGTGTTGACCTCCACGGATATCGGATTGCCGTTGGGCCCCAAGGGCACCGCGGCTCTCCTGCCGGCTGCCATCGAGGCGTTTTCGGAGGGCCTCGAGCAGTCCAAGAGTGAAATCATGACCTTCCTGGCCGCTCGGGAAGCCGCGCATCACCGCTTGTTCAGTGGCGTCGGCTGGCTGACCATCCGGCTGATGGACACCGTCGAGCAATACGCCAAGGGCATCTCGATCGACATGAGCGCCATCGAGGAGGCCGCGCGCGGCTTCAATCCCGCCTCGCTGGGCGATCCGTCCGATATGGAACAGATTCTGTCCCAAGGCATTTTCGAGCCGAAGACCACACCGCAGCAGGAGCAGGCCCTGGAACGCCTGGAAACCCTGCTCGCTCTGGTCGAGGGCTGGGTGCAAACCGTGGTGACCGACGCGCTCGGCGAGCGCATCCCGGCGACCGCGGCCCTCAGCGAGACATTGCGACGCCGCCGCGCGACGGGCGGCCCGGCCGAGCAGACCTTCAGCACCCTGGTGGGCCTGGAGCTGCGGCCACGCAAGCTGCGCGAGGCGGCGGAGCTGTGGCGCAGACTCACCGATGCCGTCGGCACGGACAAGCGCGACGCGATCTGGGCACACCCCGATCTGATCCCCGATGCCAGCGACCTGGACAACCCGGCCGCCTTCATCGATCGCATCATCGGCGGCGACACCGACGCCGCTGATGACCCGATCGCACAGATCGAGAAGCTCGATCCGGGCAACCCCGAAGAAAACCGAGAAGACTGAGAAATCTGACGCACACCCGTTCGGCGCTGGTCAGCGACTGAATCGGGCTGTGGATAAACGGGTTTCGCCCGCCTGCCGCGCATGCCTGATATGCCACAGTGGGCCATGTCCAGCGAGCCGACGTTCACCCTCGACCCGGCGCGTCCAGTCTTGCCACGGCCGGACGACGGGGTCCAGATCGGATGGATGCCGCGTCACGCCGTGATCGTGCGCCCCTCGGCGGCCGCGCCGGCCGTCGCGGTACGGCAGCTGCTGAACTCCCTAACGGACGAGCTCACCTGGGGCCAGATTCTCGACCTTCAGTGCGTCAAGGACTTCCACGATACGGAGGACATTCGCTCACTGCTGGACGAGTTGGTCGACGCCGGCGCCGTCATCCGCCGAACCCGATCCACTGCGGTCGCATCGCCGGTGATCCGGCTCGTCGGCCGCGGTCCGCTTTCCGACACCCTCGCCGAAGCGCTCCGGCATACCTCGGCGCGCATCCAGCGCTCAACCCAATCGGCGCACGAAAAGTCTTGGCAACATGTCGATTTAGCGGTGCTCGCCGATGATCTGATCGCCGATACCCGGTTACTGCGGATACTTGCCGACGCCGAGGTGCCGCACCTGTCCGTCCGGGCGCGCGATGGCACCGGACTCATCGGGCCCATGGTTCTGCCCGGCATCACCAGTTGTCTGGAATGCGCCGACCGGCACCGGCGCGACCGTGACGCGCAGTGGCCCGCGGTCGCCGCCCAACTCACCGGAGCCGTCGGGGTCGCCGCGCCGGCCACGATCTTGGGCACCGTGGCGGTGGCGCTGGCGCAGATCGATCGGGTGCTCTCGGCCTTCCGCGGGCAGGCACCGGGACCGCTGGTAACGCTCAACGCGACACTCGAACTCGACCTGTCCACGCACGCGTTGACCGCCCGGCACTGGACCGCGCACCCGCTGTGCCGATGCGGCGCCTACTTCACCGGAAATTGACGAAGACCCACTTTTTGTTAACTTCATCACGACCGGGCATGATGTGCGCATGGCAGAGATCCGTCGTGGCCGCGCCGCACGCGCCGCAAAACTCGCATCGCTTCCGGCCGGGATCGCGGGCCGCGCCGCACTCGGTGTGGGTAAACGGATCGCCGGGAAATCCAAAGACGAAGTGAACGCCGAACTCGTCGAGAAGGCCGCCGAACAGCTGTTCCAGGTGCTCGGCGAGCTCAAGGGCGCGGCCATGAAGATCGGCCAAATGCTCTCGGTCATGGAGGCCGCGATTCCCCCGGAGTTCGGGGAGCCCTACCGGGAAGCACTGACCAAGCTGCAGAGCGATGCTCCGCCGCTGCCCGCCGACAAGGTCCACCGGGTCCTCGATGCGCAGCTGGGCACGAAGTGGCGCGAGCGCTTCCAGTCCTTCGACGACACACCCGTCGCCTCGGCCAGCATCGGCCAGGTGCACAAGGCCATCTGGAAGGACGGCCGTGCCGTCGCGGTCAAGGTGCAGTACCCGGGCGCCGACGAGGCCGTCCGCTCGGACCTCAAGACCATTCAGCGGCTCTCGTCGTTGTTCAAACAGGTGGCCCCGGGCGCCGATATCAAGGCCATCGTCGACGAACTCATCGAGCGCACCGAAGAAGAACTCGACTACCGCATCGAGGCCACCAACCAGCGCACCTTCGCCAAGGCCTTCAAGGACGACCCCGAGTTCTACGTGCCATCGGTCGTGGCCTCCTCCCCCAAGGTGATCATCACCGAGTGGATGCAGGGCCGGAAGCTCTCGGAGATCATCGCCAAGGGCACCGAGGAAGAGCGCAGCAATTGCGCGCATTTCCTCCTCGAGTTCAGCATCAGCTCGCCGTACCGGTGCGGACTGCTGCACGCCGACACCCACCCCGGAAACTTCATGCTGTTGGAGGATGGCCGGTTCGGTGTCATGGACTTCGGTGCCTGCGCCGCTCACGAGGGTGGCCTCCCGGCCGGTTTCGGGCCGATCCTGCGTCTGGCTCGCGATGAGAAGTGGGAAGAGCTGACCGAGGTGCTGCGTTCGGAGGGCTTCATCCCACCGAGTGCGACCTCCGTCTCTCATGAGGAGGTCAACTCCTACCTTGAGCCCTATATCGAGCCGCTCAACCACGAGACATTCCACTTCAGCCGTAAATGGCTGCAACGGCTCACCGCCAAGGCCACCGATTTCCGCAGCGAGGAGTTCCTCGAGTCGTTCAAGACCAGCCGGCAGATGAACCTGCCGCCCAACTACCTGATGTTCTTCCGGGTCCTGGGCGGCCTCATCGGCATCGCGGCACAGCTCGATGCCCCGGTGGATTACGCGGCCATCATCGACAAGTGGGTGCCGGGTTTCCACGAGGACAGCAAGGCACCGGCCGCCACGTAGGCGAAAAAGAAAACCTGCGTTGTCAGACCCGCCTGGCCCTCCGGCATGATGTAACGCATGGCTGAGATCCGTCGTGGCCGCGCCGCGCGCGCCGCAAAACTCGCATCCCTGCCGGCAGGCATTGCCGGTCGCGCCGCCCTGGGTGTCGGGAAACGTCTGACCGGCAAGTCCAAGGACGAGGTCAACGCCGAGATGATGGAGAAGGCTGCCGAACAGCTGTTCCAGGTGCTCGGCGAGCTCAAGGGCGCCGCGATGAAACTCGGCCAGGCCCTGTCGGTATTCGAAGCCGCGATTCCGCCGGCCTTCGCCGAACCCTTCCGCGACGCCTTGACGAAGCTGCAAAGCGATGCCCCGCCGCTGCCCGCCGACAAGGTCCACCGCGTCCTCGACGCGCAGCTCGGCACGAAGTGGCGCGAGCGCTTCCAGTCCTTCGACGACACACCCGTCGCCTCGGCCAGCATCGGCCAGGTGCACAAGGCGATCTGGAGCGATGGGCGCGTCGTGGCGGTCAAGGTGCAGTACCCGGGCGCCGACGAAGCCGTCCGCTCGGACCTCAAGACCATGCAGCGGCTCGCATCGTTGTTCAAACAGATCGTGCCGGGCGCAGACGTCAAAAGCATCATCGACGAATTGATCGAACGCACCGAGGAAGAGCTCGATTACCGCATCGAGGCCACCAACCAACGGGCCTTCGCCAAGGCCTTCAAGGACGACCCCGAGTTCTACGTGTCACCGGTGGTTGCCTCTGCCCCCAAGGTCGTCATCAGTGAGTGGATGCAAGGCCGAAAGCTCGCCGAAATCATCAGCAGCGGAACAGAAGACGAGCGCAATGAATGCGGACGCCTGCTCCTGAAATTCACCGTCAGCTCCCCCTACCGGTGCGGGCTGCTGCACGCCGACACCCACCCCGGAAACTTCATGCTGCTGCCGGACGGACGCCTCGGCGTCATGGACTTCGGCGCCGTCGCCACCCATGAGGGCGGGTTCCCTCCCAACCTGGGGCCCATCTGGCGTCTGGAGCGGGACGGGATCTGGGATGAGCTCATTCCCCTCATGCGCGAAGAGGGATTCATCCCGCCGCGTACCGATGTGTCACCGGAGGAGATCGACGAGTACCTGAAGCCATTCATCGATCCGCTGAAGTCCGACGAGTTCCACTTCACCCGGAAATGGATGCAGCGCGTGGCCGCCAAATCCAGCGACGTGCGCGGTGCCCAGTTCCAGACCGGTCGGCATCTGGACCTGCCGCCCGTCTATCTGATGATGTTCCGGGTGCTCGGCAGCCTGTCCGGCATTCTGGCCCAGCTCGACGCGACGGTCCCGTACGCGCGAATCATTGGCGACTGGGTTCCCGGGTTTCGCGAGGACGAGCCCGTCGCCGCCAGCTAGCAACAGCTAGCATTCCGTGAAGACGTGAGGGCAACGACGCCACACTGAACGATATGAGGTGACATGGCAGATATTCGCCGCGGCGGACTCAGCCGAATGACCAAACTGGCAAGCCTGCCCGCAGGCATGGCCGGCCGCGCCGTTCTCGGGGTTGGCAAACGGTTGACCGGAACCTCCGCAGACGACGTCAACGCCGAACTCCTGGAGAAGGCCGCCGACGAACTGTTCAACGTGCTCGGCGAGCTCAAGGGCGGCGCCATGAAAGTGGGCCAGGCCCTGTCGGTGATGGAGGCGGCGATACCGCCGCAGTTCGCCGATCCGTTCCGTGAAGCCCTGGTCAAACTGCAGAGCGAGGCCCCGCCACTGCCCGCGGCAAAGGTGCATCGCGTGCTCGACGCGCAGCTGGGCACCAAATGGCGCGAACGCTTCCAGTCCTTCGACGACACACCCGTGGCCTCCGCCAGCATCGGCCAGGTGCACAAGGGGATCTGGAAGGACGGTCGCGAGGTGGCCGTCAAGATCCAGTACCCCGGTGCCGACGATGCGCTGCGCGCGGATCTCAAGCTGATCCAGCGGATGACGCCGCTGGCCAAACAGATTGCGCCCAAAGCAGATATCGACAGGCTGGTGGCCGAGATCAGCGACCGCATCGAAGCCGAACTGGACTACCGCCAGGAAGCGTCGAACCAGCGCGCATTCGCCAAGGCCTTCGCCGACGATCCGAAGTTCTTCGTACCGGCGGTGGTGGCCAGCGCACCCAAGGTCATCATCGCCGAGTGGATGGAGGGGCGGCGGCTCTCCAAGATCATCTCCGAGGGCACTCGTGAGGAACGGGACTCCGCCGGCGCCCTGATGCTCGAATTCACGGTGAAGTCACCGGAAAAGGTGGGCCTGGTGCACGCCGACCCGCATCCCGGCAACTTCATGCTGCTGCCCGACGGACGTTTCGGCATCATCGATTTCGGCGCGGTCTCCGAGCACCCCGGCGGCATTCCGCCGGAGTTCGGTGAGGTGTTGTGCTGGGCCCGAGATGAGCAGTGGGAGCAGGTAATCCGGCTTATCAAGCAGCTCGGATTCATGCCGCCGGAGGTCCAACTGTCCGGGGTCCAGGTGATGGATTACATCAGGCCGCTATGGCCCTATGTCGATCCGCTGCGCTCGGGCGAATTCCATTTCACCCGTGAGTGGTTCCAGCAGGCGGCGGTGGCGTCTACCGATCTTCTGGACGAGGGCTTCACCGAGCGATTCAAACTGGCGCGTCAAATGACGGTGCCGCCGGGCTACGTCATGCTGCTGCGCACGCTCGGCGGAATGATCGGGGTTCTCGTGCAACTCGGTACGCACGTGAACTACGCGGCGATCGCCGAAGAATGGATGCCGGGGTTTTTCGAACCACACGCGAAGTCGTCCTGATAACAATGCTCCCCACCGCCACATGGCGATGGGGAGCATTGGTTGTCTAGCCCGACGGCATTCGCGATGTCCCGGGTCATGCCGCGGCGGGATCTGCTGCCGGCAGCGGGTTCTTGCGCGGGCGACCACGCGGACGCTTACGCGCCACGACGGCCCCCTGCTCCAGGATCTCGCCACCCCACACACCCCAGGGCTCTGCGCGGTCCAGCGCAGCAGCCAGGCACTGCGACCGGATCGGGCAGTCCGCGCATAGCGTCTTAGCCCGCTCCAGGTCAGCGGGGCTCTCCGCGAACCACAGGTCCGCATCCGCTGCGTGGCACGGCAGGACACGCCTTCGGGCCTCCGTTTCGACGGTCATCATGTGTCCGTTCACCTGCTTCCTCTTCGGTTCCTTGTAAAACTGCTGGTCTCGTATCGGTGTCTTATCGATCGAGATCCGGAACCACGTTTGAGGTTGAGGCTCAAACAAAAGTGGCCACGGATCCCGGTGTGTCGGGTCCGTGGCCTGGGAGGCGGTTGTGGGGGCTACCTAGATGTATCCCCTATTCACGGACGCGACATTCGCGGCTGCGGCGACGACGGCGCGGTGCTTAATCGCGGAAACCGAGCCGGCCGGCACCATGGGAGCCGCCGGCTTGGCAGCGGCGACATGCGTCAGGAGCGACGGCGGAGCGATCGGCAATACGACAAACGCACCATGGGCATCACGCCACAAGGTGTCGCCGTAATTGGTGGGTGTATTCATCGCTCCTCCTTCCGTCTACTCACACGTGAACAGGTCTGGTTTGGAATTCTCACGAATTCCTGACGCCCAGAGTAAAAGGTCATCTATCGGTTGACAAGTTATTTTTGACCTGCGGCGATACTTCAAGACCAGTTTTGTCGAACTGGCATCTTTCCCCGGGATCGTCTCTAGACAGATGTCAGTAGTCGCGAACGGAAGAGATCCAATACCTGCTCGAGGGCCGCGCGCGTCGGCTGACCGGGCTCGTCGATGAGATGTTCGGTGACCACCGAATGTGCCGGCATCGGCGAATTGGGGTCGGCCGCGTCGCCGGGCAATTCGATGGCAATGAACCCATCCCCCAGTTCCTCCCTGAGGAACTGGAACCGCTCGGCAGGCACCAACTTGTCGGTGGTGAAGCGCATACCGAGCACCTTGAGCCCGTCGTGCTCGCAGCGGTGCTTGACCTTCTGCAGGTCTGCCGGAGAGATATCGATGTTGTGCCGCGCCTTCTTGCTGAGCCCGAAGGGCAGCGACGGCTGAGACAGCACGGGCGCGAGCAGCCGGTCGTCGGCGGCCATTGCCAGCGCATATCCCCCGGTGAAACACATTCCGATGGCACCCACACCGGGGCCGCCGTTGCGCTCGTGCTCGTTCTGGGCAAGCGCGCGCAGCCACGCCACCACGGGCGAGCTCTTTCCCGTAGCCAGCACCGTGAACTCGCGGCTCACACAGCCGCGGAACATCGAGGTCGCCATGTAGGTGGCAGTGCGCAGCCAACCCTCTTCCCGGGGGTCCGTGTTCTGCCCCGGGTTCCCGAACAGGTGCGGCATGACCGCGGTACACCCGATGTCGGCGACCTTGCGCGCGAAGTTGGCGACCTTGGGCGTTATCCCCGGCATCTCGGCGATGACGATCACCGCCGGTCCACTGCCCTTTCTCAACACGATCTTGGTCTCACCCTCGTGAGTGAAGGTGCCTGCTTCGAAATCGCGGAGGTCATCGTCGGCCATGGGGCGAGCCTAGGATGAGATCGCGCTCCGCGCTAGACACGTGTTGAACAAGGGATTACGAAGATCTGGCGCGCACCAAACGCAGCACGTCGGGGCCGTACTGCTCCAGCTTGCGCGCACCGATCCCGGGAATGGCGACGAGCGCGGCGTCATCACCGGGAAGCAGTTCGGCGATGGCGATCAAGGTGTTGTCGGTGAAGACGACGAACGCTGGCACCTTCATCTCCTTTGCCGTCTTGAGTCGCCAATCCTTCAGTGCTACAAGGAGTTCCTCGTCAATATCGGACGGGCAGCTCTCGCAGCGCCGCAGCAACACTGCCGCCGGGGTGTTGAGCGCGGCATTGCAGATTCGGCAGCGTGCGCCACTGCCCCGGCGCCGTGGTGCCATCGTGGCGGAAACCTGCGCGGTGGGAGCGACCCCATTGAGGAACCGAGAATGTTTACGCGTCTTGCGGCCGCCCGCGGCCCGCGCGAGCGCCCAGCTCAGGTTCACATGCACACGCGCGCGGGTGATTCCGACATAGAGCAGCCGCCGCTCCTCCTCAATCGGTTCAATATCCCCGGCACGTGACAAGGCATGCGAAATGGGTAGCGTGCCGTCGGCCAGCCCCACCAGGAACACCGCATCCCATTCGAGCCCCTTTGCCGCGTGTAGCGAGGCCAGGGTCACGCCCCGCACCGTCGGCGGGTGGCGCGCCTCTGCCCGCACCCGGAGCTCGCGAACCAGCCCCGGCAGATCCAGCTCCGGCAGGCGGGCGCATTCCTCCTCGGCAAGCTCGACAAGGGCCCGCAGCGATTCCCATCGCTCACGGGCCTGAGTACCATGCGGTTCCTCGGCAGATAGCCCCAGCGGCTCTAGAATATCCCGAACTTGCTGCGGCACAGGTATATCCGCACTTTCACGGTCGGCCGCACGTTGCAGGGCCACCAGCGCCTGACGCACCTCTTGCCGGGTGAAGAACCCCTCGCCACCGCGCACCTGAAACGGCACGCCCGCCTCGGTAAGCGCCTCCTCGTACACCTCCGATTGCGCATTGATCCGGTACAGCACCGCGATCTCCGATGCCGGAGTTCCGGATTCGATCAGTGCAGCAATAGATTTCGCGACTGACTTGGCTTCCGCCGCCTCGTCGTCATGCTCGGAGAACCTGGGAGCTGGGCCCTCCGGCCGTTGACCGATAAGTTGCAGCTTGCTGCCCGCCACCCTTCCTTGCGCGGCCGCAATCACCCGGTTGGCGAGCGAAACCACCTGTGGGGTCGAGCGATAGTCACGTTCCAGACGAACCACAGCCGCCTCGGGGAACCGGCGGGAGAAGCCCAGTAGATACTGCGGGGTGGCCCCGGTGAAGGAATAGATGGTCTGGTTGGCGTCGCCGACAACAGTCAGGTCGTCGCGGGGACCGAGCCATGCATCGAGCACCCGCTGCTGCAGCGGGGTGACGTCCTGGTATTCGTCGACCACGAAACAGCGGTAGCGGTCCCGGAATTCCTCGGCCACGGACGCCGAGTTCTCGATAGCGGCCGCGGTGTGCAGCAGCAGATCATCGAAATCGAGCAGGGTGGACCCGTCGGGCCGGGCCTTGAGTTTCTCGTAGCCCGCGTAAACCTTGGCGACCTGTTCGGGCGGGACCGGCGTATCTCGCGCGAATTTCGCGGCGGCGGCCGGATAGGCCTCGGGGCTGATCAAAGAGGCCTTGGCCCACTCGATTTCACCGGCGAGGTCGCGCACGGTATCGGTGCTGGTACTCAGCTTGGCGCGGTTCGCGGCCTGAGCGACGATGGTGAACTTGCTGTCAATCAGCTCCCAACGCGTATCCCCGACCAGCTGCGGCCAGAAATACCGCAGCTGCCGCAAGCCCGCGGCGTGGAACGTGACGGCCTGCGCGGACCCAACACCGAGATCACGCAGCCGTCCACGCATCTCGCCCGCCGCTCGCTGGGTGAAGGTGACCGCGAGAATCTGGCCGGGAGCGACATGGCCGGATTCGACCAGGTGCGCGATGCGGTGGGTGATGGTGCGTGTCTTGCCGGTTCCGGCCCCGGCGAGCACGCAGACAGGGCCTCGCGGTGCGGTGACAGCGGCGCGCTGCTCGTCGTCTAAACCATCGAGGAGAGAACGCGCCACCGGGCCATCTTCGCAGCAACTGCCGACAACACCGGCCGCTGGCCCCGTTCTCGGCATTGAGACATCTCACATACCCCCAACGGAACACCCCAGAGGGGTATGACGTTGAATGCGTACGTGAGCGACACATTGACCATGTACAGCACCACCTGGTGCGGCTATTGCCGTCGACTCGAGACGCAGCTCAAGGGCGCGGGCATCGAGTACACCAAGGTGGACATCGAACAGGACCCGGCCGCGGCCGACTACGTCGCGAACGTCAACGGCGGGAACCAGACCGTGCCGACCGTGAAGTTCCCGGACGGCAGCGCGCTGACCAATCCGTCGCTGGCACAGGTCAAGGCCAAGCTCGGCTAGGGGAACCTCCCACTTGTGGGGGACTAGTCCTTGGCGTAAGCCCAGGACTCCACGATCTCCCGGGCGATGGAAATCGACCCGGGCAGCATCAGCCGGGAGTCGGACGCCGTGGTCCAATCGCCCAGCTCGAGTGCGGCACGTACCTCATCGCGTGTGAACCAGTCGGCCTCGGCGATTTCACCGTCGTTGAAGGAGAAGGGCTGCGACGGGTCGCCTACGGCGTGGAACCCCAACATGATCGATCGCGGAAAGGGCCACGGCTGGCTGCCCAGGTACTGCACATCGGTGACCGTGAGGCCCACTTCCTCGGCGATCTCTCGGGCCACGCACGCCTCCAGAGATTCGCCCGCCTCGACGAATCCGGCCAGCAGCGAGAACATCCGCTCGGGCCAGAACTTCTGACGGCCGAGCACCGCACGATCAGCACCGTCGTGCACCAGGCAGATGACGGCCGGATCGGTACGCGGAAATTCTTCTTGCCCGGTGGTCGAGTTCACCCGAACCCAACCGCCTTTGGCGGGGGTGGTGGGTGATCCGTCGACGGGGCTGTAGCCGGCGCTGTCATGCCAGGCAAGCATCGCCATTGCCGTGGCCAACAAGGCCGCGCTGGTGTCATCGAACAGCTCACCGGAGCGACGCAGGTCCAGTAGCGGTGCGCTGTCATCGTCCAGTTCTGCGCGCACGGCCCACACATGGCGACCACCCGGGATACGTCCCAGGAACACGGCATGCTCAGGCGGCCTGTCGCCGACACGTGCCGCGTCTTCGAGAACCACCCGCCCATCGACAATGTTCACGCGCCCACGGACATCCAGTGTGATCAGTCCGGCCTCGGCCCAACCCTTGGCCAGTTCCTCAGGATTGGAACGCAATTCGTCGGCGCGATCCAGCCCAACGCGCGAGAGTAAGGGGACGTTGCGAAGACGGAAGGTCATATCAGGCTCCGGCGTTGCGGACGTACAACAGGCGATCGGATGCCTCGATGGAATCGACCTCGGGTGCATCCACCCGGTGCAGAGTGCCATCGCGCACCACACCCAGGACGATGTCCGAGAGATGACGCGGTGAACCACCGACCTCGCTGCGCTCCACCTCGCGTTCGGCGATCGCAAACCCCGCCTCGGGGGTGAGCAGATCCTCGATCATCTCGACGACGCGCGGCGTCGAGGTGGCGATGCCCAGCAGCCGTCCCGCCGTTTCCGAAGACACCACCACCGAGTCGGCGCCCGACTGGCGCAGCAGGTGGACATTCTCGGCCTCACGGATCGCGGCGACGATCTTGGCGTTGGGGGCCAGCTCCCGCGCGGTCAGCGTGACCAGCACAGAGGTGTCGTCCCGGTTGGCGGCCACGATGATCGACTTCGCGTGCTGCACACCCGCGAGGCGCAAGACATCCGATTTGGTGGCGCTGCCGCGCACGGTCACCAGGTCAGAGGCCGCCGCAGCATCCAGGGCCATCTGGTCTTCGTCGACGACCACGATCTCGGCCGGGGCGGCGCCGTCGGAGAGCATCGCCTGAACGGCGGTCTTCCCCTTAGTGCCGTATCCGACGACAACAGTGTGGTTGCGCACGCGGGCCCTCCATCGCTGGATCTTCAGTGCTTGACGCGAACGTTCGGTGAGCGCTTCCACCGTGGTACCGACCAGAACGATCAGGAACAGCAGCCGCAGCGGCGTGATGACGAGGATGTTCACCAGCCGCGCGCCCTCGGTGTACGGGGTGATATCGCCGTAGCCGGTAGTAGAGAGCGAGACGGTGGCGTAGTAGAAGCAATCCAGGAAGCTGAGCGGATCGCTCTCCTCTGGGGTGGATGCGACGTCGCGGTAACCGCTGCGGTCTGCGTACACCACCAGTACGGCAGCGAAGAGCGTGCCTACCGCGATGAGGATGCGCTTTCCGATGGCTCGCCACGGGCTGGCCGCATTTTCGGGGATACGCAGAACACCGACGAGTGCGTGGTCTGGCTGTGCGGTCAGCGCCTGGTCAATGCCACGAAACCGCTGGCGAAACTTACCGGCCATATGCCGATCGCGTCCGAGTCAGCGGTTGCACGGGTGTCAATCTACTCACATGGCGCCCGCGATTCGCGTTGGCTAGCGGGTTGGCGACGAAGTTTGGCCGGATCTCAATCCCCCGTCAGCCCCGCGAACTCGCTTGCCTGTGGCAGCTCGGGTAGTTCGGCGGGGGCGACCGTGCGCCCCGAGCGCACATAGTGGAACACCGCACTCACCCGTGCGGGATCGATGCCCTGTAATGCCGCCCACGCATGCCGGTACGCGGCCAGCTGCAGGGCGGCGGCCTCCATCTCAACACCCGACGGCTCGTGACCGGTCTTCCAGTCCACGACGGTCCAGGTGCCGTCGCGAGATCCGAACACCGCGTCGATCCGGCCGCGGACAATGGTCCCGGCGACGGAAATCTCGAACGGCACCTCGATCTCGGCGGGGGTTCGGTCCGCCCACGGCGAGGCAAGGAATGCCGACTGCAGCGCCGCCAGATCCTCGGCGTCCTCGAACTCTCCGTATCCGTCACCCGGTAGATCGTCGAAATCAATGAGGCGTACCGACCCGTAGTGACGTTGCACCCAGGAGTGGAATGCGGTGCCGCGGCGCGCTTCAAGGTCTGGACGTGTAGGGCGTGGACGCATCAGCCGGCGTGCCAGCGCCTGCGGATCCTGGCGCAGCTCGACGAGGCTTGTCACCGACAGATGTTGAGGCAGAGTGATTTCCGGACGACGATGGGCTTGCTCTCGCTCACGCAGCAGCGCATCGACATCGGCGGCCCATCCCTCGTGATCCTCGTCTTCGTCCTGGACCAGCGGCGCTGTGCCGGCGCGCGCTTCCCGGACCATCTGCGCTCCCGCTTCGATCTCGCCGCGCCGGCCCGCGAGTGGGTCTGCGGGCCATTGCGTTTCGACGGTCTGGTCGAGCATCGGATTGCGCTCACCCGCCGCGGGTGCGGGGGCCCACTCCTCGACAGTTCCACAGGGAATGCCTTCGGCGGCCGCGTATTCGATGACATCACGCAACTCGACCAGAAAATCGGACGGCCCCTTGGGCTTGAGTCCGGTCTGGCCCCAATGATGTCCCGAAACAAAGAGCTGCTCGGCTGATCGGGTCACTGCCACATACAGCAGCCGGCGCTCCTCGTCGATCCGGCGGGTGGACAGGCTGTCCTTGTGCCGCGCGATGGCATCGGAAAGCTGTTTACGGTTCGTAACGCCCTCGGTGTCCAGCTGAGGGACGCCGAAACGATCCCCCAAGGTGGCGCGATCCCCGCGCACCAACGGCGGCAGCTCGGTGGCGCTCGTCAGCCAGGTCGGCGCGGCCACGCCCGACGGGAACACTCCGGCACTCAGATGCGGGACGGCGACCACGTCCCATTCCAGCCCCTTGGCCGAATGCACAGTCAGGATCTGTACCCGCCCCGGGCTGGTCGCGACTTCCACCGGTGTGAAGCCCTTTTCGACCTCCCACGCCGCGTCTAGGTACTGCAGAAACGCGGCGATCACCGCAACCGGGTCGCTCTGGTCGGCGGCCTCCGCGAAACCAGCAGCGACATCGGTGAACGCGCGCAGCTGCTCCAGACCGCCCGTGCGGCGACCGGCGAAGAGCTCGACATCGAGCGCCAACACGCGCTGCACCTCGGAGATCAGGTCGGTGAGCGGCATCCCAAGCCGAGCGCGTAACGCGGACAGTTCGCGTCGCAGCGCCGTCAGGCGAGTCCAACCCTCCGGCGAATACTGTTCGGGCGCACCGGGATCGCTGACGGCATCGGCCAGACACGGAATGTCCGCGTGCTCCCCCGCCACGTCGGTGCCGGTCCGACCGAATCCCGTCGCCCGTCGCCACAGCACCGCCAGGTCGTGAGCTCCAAGGCGCCATCTCGGACCGGTCAACACACGCAAGGCGGCCGGACCTGCGGTCGGGTCCGCAACGAGACGCAGCATCGCCACCGTATCGGCGACCTCCGGGAGCCCAAGCAGACCCGTCAATCCAACCACTTCGACCGGAACACCGTGCGCCGCAAGGACCTCCGCCATGGGGGCGGCATCGCTATTGCGCCTGACCAACACCGCCGACGACGGCGGACGGTTCCCGTCACGACGCGCGTCCTCGTACACCGAGGCCAGTTTCTTTGCGACCCATTCTCGTTCGGCGACGATATCGCCGAACAGCGCGCAGGCGATGTTGCCGGAGGTAGCGTCCGGCCGGGGACGCAGCGGCCGGACCGCCACCGAACGCCGCCGCGCTTCCTCGGACACGGCATTAGCCAGATGCAGAGCCTCGGGTGGGTTACGCCAGCTGGTGCGCAGTTCCCTTGTGGGCGCCGGTGATCCGTCCGGCAGCGGGAAATCGGTGGTGAACCGGGGCAAATTCGTCGCCGACGCGCCGCGCCAGCCGTAGATGGACTGGATTGGATCGCCCACCGCGGTCAACGCCAGCGAGGGGTCGACGCCCTGACCGAACAAGGACGACAGCAAGATGCGTTGAGCATGCCCGGTGTCCTGGTACTCGTCGAGCAACACCACGCGGTACCGATCCCGCTGAGTCTGTCCAACGACGGCGTGGTCGGCGGCCAGACGAGCCGACAGCGACATTTGTGCTCCGAAATCGAGAACACCGCGAGCGCGCATCTGCGTCATCAGCTGTTCCACGATCGCGACGAGCTGCGCTCGTTCACGCTGCGTCTCGACCAGACGCAACAACCACGCACTCGGCCGGCCCTCCCGCTGCGAGGGACCCGGCGGCAGGGTATGAATCAGCTGTTCCAGCTCGTCATGCGAGGACAGCAGATCGCTGGTATCCACCAGATGCTCAGACAGCTGGCCGGCGAGTGCGAGCACCTGAGCGGTGACCGCCCCGGGCGTCTTCTCGGTATCCAGATCCCCATCGAAATCGCAGACCAACCGGAACGCCAACTGCCACAACTGCGTTTCGGTCAGCAGGCGCGCATTCGGCTCCATGGGCAGCAGCAATCCGTGCTCGCGCAGCAAGGTACCGGCATAGGCGTGGTACGTGGCGATCACCGGATCGGCTTCATCGGCCGTGACGGGCGCCATGATGCCGCTTCCCGCCAGCCGAGCGAGCCGCGATCTGACCCGGCGTAACAATTGACCCGCGGCCTTGCGGGTAAACGTCAACCCAAGCACCTGGCCGGGGGTGGCGTATCCGTTGGCCACCAGCCACACCACCCGGGCAGCCATCGTCTCCGTCTTGCCCGCACCGGCACCCGCGATCACCACCATCGGACCGGGTGGAGCCCCGATCACGGCGGCCTGCTCATCGGTGGGCTCGAAAAGCCCAAGCGCCCGGGATAGTTCGGACGGGGAGTATGCGCTCATGACTGGCACACCGCCTGTCCATCAGCCTGTGCGGGGCAGCATGCCCGCAGCGGGCAGTGTCCGCATCCGTCGTTGACCCGCGCGATGAACATCGGGCCCTGCGTGTTGGCCGCGGCGGTGTGAATAGTTTCGCGCCAGGCCTCCCGGGCAGCAGGGGTCAACGGATCCTGGTGTCGTTGAGTGGCCCCGTCATCGAGATTCGGTTTCGCGACGTACACCAGCCGACCGCCGCCCGGCTCGCCCGCGGGTTGGTCGATGATGAGCCCTTCGGCGGCGGCGACTTGGTACGTGGCGAGCTGAGCGTGTTGTTGCGCATCGTCTTTGGTGGCGGGGCTCTTCCCGGTCTTGATATCGATGACGACGGCGCGCCCCTCGGCATCCCGTTCCAGTCGGTCGATGCGGCCGACCAGCCGCACCTGCGGATGGTCCGCATGCGTGAGCACTCCGTCGACGCCGATCTCTCGACCTACTTCAGTGAGCTCACCGCGCGTCGCCACGCGCCACGTGGTGAACGCCTCCAGTAGCTCATGATGCCTCTGCAATTCGTTACGCGCATACCACCGCGACTCGAATGGCATTGATTTCCAAGCCTTGTCGAGTTCCCGGCGCATCGTGTCGGCATCTGCGGAGTGCTCGCCGACAAGCGCGTGCACCAATGTTCCGAGCGCTCGGCGCGGGTCCGTGAGGTCAGTGCCGCCGTGCCGTTCCAATAGCCAGCGCAGCGGGCACGCCATGAGCGTCTCGACGTTCGACGGCGACAAGCGAACCGGACCATCCTGGGCATGCCACAGCGGGTCCTCACTACTGATACCGGCAAGCCCGTACCAGGATTCGGGATCCGCACCGGTGACACCGGCGTCGGCGAGCCGGGCAAGTTGTCGGGCGGCGCGCTGGCGGCGGCCCTCACTCACCGTGCCTGCGGACGCGGTGACGACGGCTCGCAGCTCGCCCACGAGGTTCGCAACGGTCAATGCCCGAGACTCCGGTGTTCCCGGACGGCGATCCGGCATCACCCATTCCGGATGCGCCGCCATGAGCTCAGCCAGGAAGCGCGAAGCCATCGCGGGACCGCCACCCATATCGGCGTTTTCGTTGTCGACGGCGGTAACGAGAACGCGGCGCGCGGCCCTGCCCACGGCGAGTAGCAGCAGCCGGCGTTCCTCGGCCAGCGCCACCGCCGACCCGTCGACATGCGCGACATGGTCGATGCCTGCCAACACATCCATCAGTTCCTGGGTGCGCAGCACCCCGCCCCGCACGGCCGTGTTGGGCCATAGCCCTTCCTGCACACCGGGGATCGCCACCACATCCCACTGGCGGCCTACGGCAGCGTGCGCACTGACGATGGAGACCGCATCAGGCCCGCCGGTCGCGCGCTGACCGGCGAGCGCCAGCGACCGGATGTGGTCGATCAATCCCGTCACGCCGATACCCGGCGTGCGCGCCACATGTTCGGATGCCAGGTCGAACAGTGCGGACACCGCGTCGAGGTCCCGATCCGCTTGAGCGCCCAGCGGACCTCCGCGTTGAGACAACCCGTCCCAACGTCGCTGTAGACCCGACCGGGTCCACGCGGCCCACAGCACGTCGAGAACACTGGCCCCGGAGGTGACGGACTCACGTGCCGAGGCGATCACTGCCCGCACGCGCCGCAGTGGCGCGGCCTGGATGTCAGTGAGCGCGGTGAGCTGCGTGTCATCGGCATCGACAAGAACCGCACGCAACAGCTCAGCACTGTTTTCGCCCGTGCCCCGCGCTTCCCCGGAACGTAGCAACTGGCGTCGTAACCGCCGGAGCGCCACCGGATCCACCCGCCCGATCGGGCCGGTCACCAGTGTCACCGCGTCCTCGTCGTTCAGTCTGCCTTGTGCGGCGCAGACCGCCAGCAGTAACGCGTGCACGGCGGGAACGGCGGCGACAGGACCGTCATACGACTCCGCATGTACGGGGACACCCGCCGACTGCAGCGCGCGCCGAAGGGCCGCACCACTGCGGGGTACCGACCTGACGATGACCGCCATCTGAGACCACGGCACACCGTCGATCAGGTGAGACCGTCGCAGCAGGTCGACAACCAGCGATGCCTCTGCGGTTTCGGTGGGCACGGCGGCAAGACGTACGGCGGCCAACACGTTCTCCGCCCCCGCGATCGTGCGGGCAGGTGAGCTTCCGGGTAACCGCCCCGCCACCGCGTTCGCAAGTTCGGCGACCGGTGCGGCGCACCGGTACGAACTGTCGAGCATGATCGTCGTGGCCCCGCCGTCAGTACCAGTCTGCAACAGCTGCGCGTCGGCACCACGGAAGCCGAACACGGTTTGGTTGGGATCACCCGTGAACACCGACAACGAGGCACTCCCCGCGAGCAGCCGCACCATCAGCGCCGCCTGCGGATCAAGGTGCTGGGAATCGTCGACGAGCAGAAGGCCGATGCGGGCACGCTCCGCGGCAAGAATTGCCGGCTCGACAGCGAAGGTCTCTAGTGCCGATCCGACCAGTTCGGCGGCGCCGAGTGCCGGCACCGTGGCCTGCGGAGCCGCCATGCCCACCGCCGACCGCAGCAGCATGATCTCCTCGTACTGCCGGGCAAGGTCGGCGACCGCGACCCACTCCGGTCGATTGTGCCGCCGCCCGATCGCGCGAAGCTCCTTGGCGTCAACACCGCGCTCGGTGCAACGCGCCATGAGATCTCGAACACCGGTCGCGAAACCGGCCGTCGTCAGCGCGGGCCGCAGCGAAGCGGGCCAGGAGCCGCTGTTGTCTTCAGCATTGCCACACAACAACTCCCGCACAATGCTGTCCTGCTCGGCAGCTGTGATCAAGCGCGGCGGCGGATTGCCCTGGCGAGCCGCATGGGCGGCGAGCACGGCGAAGGCATAGGAGTGCACGGTGCGAACCATAGGTTCACGGATGGCGATGGAACCGTTGCGCTCGAACACCGCGGCCGAGATCCGGCTACGCAGGTCGACGCTCGCCCGGGTGGAACCGGCGAGCACGAGAACGGATTCCGGACTCGCGCCCGCGGCAATTCGTGCGGCCACAATGTCGACCAGCAGGCTCGTCTTCCCGGTTCCGCTACCGCCGACCACCACGAACCGGCCCTGCCGGTCCGGGGCCAGCAGATCCGCCGCGGCACCATCCCAGGATCGGGTCGAAGCTGTCGGCGTCGGCATATGCAGATCACAGCACGGGGGTCCGACAAGCCGATCTGACCTGGGTATCGGTTCAGAGACAATGCCGGGAATCGTGGCAGGATTCGACGGGTGACACCGACGCTGAACACCCACCGGTACGGCCCCGACGAACCCGCGCGTCTCGTGGCGTTGCACGGGCTCACCGGACACTGCAAGCGCTGGGCGCCGCTTTTCGATGAGCACCTCCCCGATGTGTCCACCCTGGCACCGGATCTGCTGGGTCACGGACACTCCCCCGCGCCCGCGCCGTGGTCGCTGGAAGCCCACGCCGATGCGGTAGCCGCCGTGCTCGACGAGACCCAGACCGGGCCCATCGTGGTGGTGGCGCACTCGTTTGGCGGCGCCACCGCATTGCACCTGGCTGCGCGCAGACCCGATCTGGTGAAGTCGCTCGTGCTCTTGGATCCCGCGATCGGCCTCGACGGTGACTGGATGCGCCAGATCGCCGAACAGATGGTGGCCTACCCGGATTACACCGACCGCGCCGAAGCAAAATCGGACAAGGTCGCAGGAGCTTGGTCGGACGTACCGGATCACGTCATCGAAGCAGAACTCGATGAACACCTGATCCAGCTGCCGAACGGCCGGTGGGGCTGGCGTATGAACCTGCCTGCCGTGGTCACCGCATGGAGTGAACTGGCACGCGATATCACCCTACCCGCCAACACCATTCACGTTACCTTGCTACGAGCCACCCGGACCGCGCCACCCTACGTAACCACCGGGCTACTGGACGGACTCGTGGCCAGACTTGGCGATCGGTTCGAACTGGTGGACATCGACTGCGATCACATGGTGTCCCAATCGCGGCCCGTCGAGACCGCGGCCGCGATACGGTCACACCTGGAGTGATCATGGCGACAGTTACCGAGGAACAGGTCGAGCTGGTGCGCTCGCTGGTCGCGTCGATACCGGCCGGACGAGTGGCCACGTATGGCGATATCGCAAACGCGGCAGGCCTTTCCAGCGCACGAATCGTGGGGTGGATTATGCGCACCGACTCCGCCGATCTGCCCTGGCATCGCGTGATCGGGGCCAGCGGTCGCCCCGCACCCCACATCCGGACTCGCCAGCTCGAATTACTCAGGGCCGAGGGTGTACTGGCGGTGGACGGACGAATCGCGTTACGCGACGTCCGCCACGGCTTCTAGGGCACCCGACACCACCGTGGCCGAAGCGAACCGTCGCACCAAGAGATCTACAATCTCGGGATGCACACCCAACGGCTGCGCGACGCCGTCTGCGCCACAATCGGCAAGGCGCTCCTGAAAAAGCCCCTGCGCCAGGAGATATGACGCGATGAAGACGCGTTGGCCATTCGCACGGGCCGCAGCGACCATGTCGGGCACCCGCGGTTCACCTGTCGCGACATAGCCGACGGTGACGGGTCCTGTGTGACGCTCCAACATGCCCGCCGCGGTGTGAACCTCATGGCGCGCACAGGGATCGGAGGATCCTGCTGCGGCGAGCACCACCGCATCGCCACGACGCCATCCGGCCTCACGCAGCCGCTCGGTCATGACCCTGGCCAACACGGGATCGGGCCCCAACGCTTGAGTGACGGCCACATTCGGATGTCCACTCAGCTCGACATGCTGCGGAATATCGTGGTGCACATGGTATCCCGATGCCAGAAACGCAGGAAGCAGAACCGCTGGGCCTTCGATCGTCGACAGCACCTCTGACGGGGTCGGCCCCAGCACGTCGACGAACGCGGTGCGCACCGATCCGATACGCAGCGACACCGCCTCGGCGAGCGCCGCGATGTTCTCCACTCCAGCGGCCGAACGCGTTCCATGTGCGACTAGGACGAGTTCAACCGCGGATGAGCCGCGTGCGCGAAGACCGTCATCCACGGCATTCCCCAATCATGGTCGGATCGATCGCCAGCCGGTAACCCCGTTTGACCACTGTCTGAATCACTTTCGGTGCACCAAGGGCCGACCGCAGACGCGTCATAGCCGTCTCGACAGCGTGGGTGTCGTCGCCACCGCCGGGCAGCACGGACAACAAGTCCTCGCGCGATACCACCTGACCGGGTCGCACCATCAGCCGCTTCATCAGCGCCATTCCCGCCGGGGAGATCTGCCGCGTCTCACCATCGACGGCTATCCCACAGCTGCGCACACTCACGATGTGGCCGCCGGCCTGGAAACGTGGTGCCCGCCTGGTCAGCTCGTCTGCCATATGCCGGGCCAACGCCCCCAGCCGCGCACGTTCGGGCTGCGTCGTCGACACACCGAGCACTTCCAGCGGCGCAGCGGTCACCGGCCCGACACACAGCGGCGCCACTCTTCCCCGCAGCGCGATCAGCAGCTCGTCCAATCGGCCGGTTGCCTTGGCACGACCAAGCATCGAGGCCACCGCGGGCGCGCTGGTGAAACTTATCCCGTCCAGCTCGGCATTGATCGCCATGGAGATCATGCGATCCATCGGCCGCTGGTCCTCCGGTGGCTCCCAGCGGTACACCGGTACCCGGATAACCTGTGCGCCAGCGATAGTCAATGCCTCGCAGAGATCGGCGATGGGTTCCCATTCGGTGGCGGCACCATGAAGTTGCACGGCGATGCGCCGACCCTCGACACCCTCTTCGAGCAGACGATCCAGCACCTCGGCCGACGACTCCGATGCGGGCGACCACTCTTCCCGCAGCCCCGCCTGACGAATCGCCCCGGTAGCCTTGGGTCCGCGGGCGACCAGGCGACCGGACTCCAATGCCGACTTGAGACTTTCGGCCACGCCCCATTCATCAGCGGCCTCGATCCAGCCGCGGAACCCGATGCCGGTGGTGGCCACCGTGACATCCGGAGGGTTGGCGATGACAAGTTCGGTGGCCTGCTGCAGCTCGGCATCATCGGCCAACGGGATGATCCTGATCGCGGCGGCGTGCACGACGGCAGCCCCGCGGCGCTCCAAGAGCGCGGTCAACTCCTCCGCGCGACGCGCAGCCGTGACACCAATGGTGAACCCGTCGAGCCGACGATCCTGCTCGTTAGGCGGCAACCGGGTCCCGGTGTCGGCTCCTGAGCATTCCGATTTCGACATTTCCATTGTTCACCCGCACCTCGAAGACTGGCAACCGGCGCGACGCATCATCGAGGCAACGCCCGTCAATAAGCGAGAAGACCTGCTTGAGCAGCGGCGACGCCACCGTAGGCTCGCCGCCACGGTCACCGGTCAAACCGCGTGACATGACCGCAGCCTGGCCGTATGGATCGATGTTACCGACCGCGTACAGCTCCCCATCGGGCAGCAGAAACAGCGCGGCCTGCACGTCGTCCGGAAGGAGTACCGCCGCGCCCCGGCCAGGGGTGAGCGAATCCACCGCACAGACCGTCGACCACACGTACTGGTACCGCCTCAAACGGGGGCGAGCGTCCAGAATTGTCATCTCCGGCCTTTCTTCTCGTTGTGTTCTGTCATGTCTACCTGGATTGTGTTACCCGGGTATTACCGCAGCTGACGCCCTACGTTGCGGACTCCGCGGCCGACCTGAATCCCGGTGTCCCCAAGAGCACCGGCACCTTGCGCGGACCGCTGTCGTCGAACGCGATGGTCGAGTCGAGTTCATCGGGCGCGTTCACGAACGACACAAACCGGCGCAGTTTGTCCTCATCAGCCAACACGGCCGCCCATTCGTCGGCGTAACCCTCCACGTGACGGGCCATCGCAGCCTCCAGCTCGTCGGCGATCCCGAGGGAGTCTTCGCACACCACTGCCCGGATGTGATCCAGGCCGCCCTCGATCGCTTCCTGCCAAGGGGCGGTGCGCTGAAGCCGGTCCGCGGTGCGGATGTAGAACATCAGATACCGGTCGATGTACTTGATCAGCGTCTCTGAGTCTAGATCGCCGGCAAGCAGTTTGGCGTGCGCAGGGGTAGCGCCGCCGTTGCCGCCGACATACAGGTTCCAGCCATTCTCGGTGGCGATGACACCGACGTCCTTGCCTCGAGCCTCGGCACATTCACGCGCGCACCCGGATACCCCCATCTTGAGCTTGTGCGGGGAACGCAGCCCGCGGTAACGCAATTCGAGCTCGACGGCCATCGCCACCGAATCCTGAACCCCATACCGGCACCACGTCGAACCCACACAGCTCTTGACGGTGCGCAACGACTTGCCGTAAGCCTGCCCGGATTCCATGCCGGCATCGATGAGCCGTTTCCAGATCAGCGGGAGCTGCTCGACGCGAGCACCGAACAGATCGATGCGCTGACCACCGGTGATCTTGGTGTACAGCCCGAATTCCTGGGCCACTTGGCCGATCACGATGAGCTTTTCCGGAGTCACCTCGCCGCCCGGCAGCCGCGGTACCACCGAATAGGTGCCGTTCTTCTGCATGTTGGCCAGGAAATGGTCGTTGGTGTCCTGCAGCGCGGCCTGCTCCCCTTCCAGGATGTGGTCGCTGGACGTCGAGGCCAGGATAGACGCGACCGTGGGCTTGCAGATATCGCAGCCGGTTCCGGTGCCGTGCTTGGCGATCAGCTCGGAGAAGGTCCGAATGCCGGTCACCTGCACCACCTGGAACAGCTCGGCGCGCGATTGGGTGAAATGCTCGCACAGCGCCTTGGACTGCTCGACGCCCTGCGCGGCGAGAATCTGCTTGAGCATGGGAATGCAGCTACCACAGGATGTTCCGGCACACGTAGCCGCCTTGAGGGCGGGCACGTCGGTGGCTCCCTCGCAGATTGCCCCACAGATAGCGCCCTTGGTGACCGCGTTGCACGAGCAGATCTGCGCGTCATCGGGCAGTGCGCCCACCCCGATCTCCGCACCGGCGGGGGTGATCAGCGAGGCAGGATCCGCGGGCAGCTCCCGGCCGAGCATGGGCCGCAGGGTGCCATATGTGCTGGCATCACCAACGAGGATGCCGCCCAATAGGGTTCGTGCGTCATCGGAAACCACGAGTTTGGCGTAGGTGCCCTTGGTGGCGTCGTTGAAGACGACCTCCAGCGCACCCTCGGCGGTGGCGTGGGCGTCACCGAAGCTGGCGACATCTACCCCGAGCAGCTTGAGCTTGGTGGAAAGATCCGCTCCCGGAAACTCGGAGACCCCGCCGAGGAGCCGGTCGGCGACGATCTCGGCCGTGGTGTACCCCGGTGCGACCAGCCCGTAGCAGCGGCCCTCGATGGCGGCTACCTCACCGATCGCATAGATGTGCAGATCGCTTGTCTGGCAGCCGGTGTCGGTGAAGATGCCGCCGCGTTCGGCCAGTTCCAGCCCGCAGTCCCGAGCCAGCTCGTCGCGCGGCCGGATGCCCGCGGAGAAGACCAGTACCGAGGCATCGATCGACGATCCGTCGGACAGCTGTACCGTGAGCGTCCCGTCGGCCGCCGTCTCGATGGACTTCGTGGAGACGCTGGTGTGCACCGTCAACCCGAGCTCGGTCACCAGCCTGGTCAGCAGGGCACCACCACCCTCATCGACCTGCAGGTGCATCAGACGGGGGTTGAGCTCCACCACATGGGGGGCCAAACCCATGAGACGCAGCGCATTCGCGGCTTCGAGCCCGAGTAGTCCGCCGCCGATGACGACACCCGCAGAGCCCGGCGACTTGTCGGCGGCGGCCTTGATGGCGTCCAGATCGTCCATGGTGCGGTAGACGAAGCAGCCGTCGGCGTCGCCACCCGGCACTGGCGGCACGAACGGATAAGACCCGGTGGCCATGACGAGCGCGTCATAGTCCAGCACGGAGCCGGCCTCGGTGGTGACCGTCTGACCGGCCCGGTCAATACCGACCACCCGGTCCCCAAGATGCAGGGTCACCATGGGATCGTCGGCGTAGTCATTTCCGGTGAGCGCCAGCGTGTCCCGGTCCCAGCTGTCGATATACGAGGACAGTGCCACACGGTCGTAGGCGGCGTCGGCCTCCTCACCGAGGACGGTGATCTGCCACTGGTCGGTGGCGTCGCGCTCGCGAAGCACCTGGACAAATCGGTGGCCGACCATCCCGTGGCCGATGACGATGACGTTCTTGTTCATGAGTTTCACACCGCCACTTCGTCTTTAGACATGGACATCGCCGGAACCGGGACCCCCACCGGGCGCCGCACGTAGGCGTACCAGGTGACCACGGCACAGACGACGTAGAAGGCGAGGAACACCCAGAACGCCATGGTGGCCGACTTGGCCGCGCTGAGGTACGAGGCACGGAGCACCAGGTTGATGGCAACGCCGCCGAGCGCGCCGATGGCACCGGCCACACCGATCAATGCACCCGACATGGTTCGCGACCAGGTTTCGTCGAGCCCGGCGCTATGCGCCTTGGCGGCGAAGATCGACGGAATCATCTTGTAGACCGAGCCATTACCGATTCCGGAGACCACGAAAAGGACGATGAAGCCGGTGACATAGGAGGCCATGATCGCACCGGAAGGTGCGCCGGCCGTACGGTCGTCGATGGTTCCCGCGGCCACCAGGATGCCCGCGCCGAAGATCATCGCGACAAAGGCGTACAGCGAGATCTTGCCGCCGCCCGTACGGTCCGACAGCCAGCCGCCGAACGGTCGGGCGAGTGAGCCGAGCAGCGGCCCGATGAACGCGATCTGGGCGGCATGCAGCGATGCCTGCGCCGCGGCCTGCGCTGGGGTCAAGCCGCTGTGCGCGAGCCCGGCAAGGAAGTTCAGCTGCAGCACCTGGCCGAACGCGAAGCTGAACCCGATGAAGGAACCGAAGGTGCCGATGTACAGGAAGGCGATGATCCACGAGTCGCGGTACTTCATCACGTTGATGAGTGAGCGGCCGTCGGTCTTCTGGTTCGCCAGGTTGTCCATGAACAGCGCCGCACCCACAGCGGCGAAGGCGATCAGCACGAGGTAGATACCCGCTACCCAGTGTGGTGAGCGGTTCCCCGCCGTGGCGATGACCAGCAGGCCGAGCACCTGGATCACCGGCACTCCGATGTTTCCGCCACCGGCGTTGAGCCCCAGTGCCCAGCCCTTGAACCGTTGCGGGTAAAAGGCATTGATGTTGGTCATCGAGGAGGCGAAGTTTCCGCCACCGAAGCCCGCGACCGCCGCCACGATCATGAAGGTGGTGTACGAGGTCTCCGGATGCGCCATGAAGTACAACGTGAGGGCGGTCGGCACCGCCAGCACCAAGGCACTGAATATGGTCCAGTTACGCCCGCCGAACCAGGCGGTGGCGAAGGTGTAGGGCAACCGCAGCACCGCGCCGACCAGGGTCGGCATGGCTACCAGGAAGAATTTCCCGGCGGCGTCGATGTGATACACGTTCTGCGGCATGAACAGAACCATGACCGACCAGATGGACCACACCGAGAAGCCGACGTGTTCCGCTACCACCGACCAGATCAGGTTGCGCCGTGCGACTTTCGCACCACCGTTGTCCCAGGCGACGACGTCCTCGGGATCCCAGTTCTCAATCCAGCGTCCGCGCCGTGCAATTGGGGCTGTTGCCGTGTTGTTCGCCATGACAGCACGGTAGAAAAATCTTGTTGCGGCGGCGCTGCTGGCGATGACCGAGCCATCACATCTCGCTCACACGAGTCTGTCATGTGCCGGTGAGATGGCTGTCGGCCTACGTCACACTAAGACCCGAAAGTGATGTGCGTTACAGCGTGAGCCGCACCAGGGCCGCACTGCGTGCCAGCCCCGGAAAGGACTCCGCCGACGAACGGGGATGCAACGCATGCACGGCCAGTCGGAAAATCAAGGCCCGCAACAACATCTGCGGCCACTCCGGCAAGGTCGCCCAGCGTTCTATGAGACCGTCATCCGCGTCACCCCACGACAGCGCATCCACCACCGCGACGCCGGCCGCCCATGAGGCCGGGCGCCAGTACGGCGTGATGTCGGTGATGCCGGGCGCGGCCGCGCCCGCGAAAAGCACAGTGCCGTACAGGTCGCCATGCACCAGCTGCGGTGGGCTCTTAGTGGGCCGGCGCAGGCTCGCCAGCTGATTGATCAGGTCGATGGACCGCTGGCCGTCCGGCGAGCCGGGCGATACCCGGGCCGCGGAGGGCCAGGACTGCAGCGGCCGGTCTTCCCAGGCCGCGCGGTCGGCCGCGATGAACACGTCGACATCGGCCCATGGCGCCACCGGGGGCTGGGTAAGAAACCGGGGGCGTTCCAGCTTGGAGGTGGCCTCATGGAGGCGCACCGACAGCGACACCACCTCGTCGTGCCGGGGTTCGGGCGCACCGGCTACGAATGTGTCCGCGCGCCAACCCGATACGACATACCGTCCATCCGTGGACCGAACTGGCCGGGCCAGGCGCACACCGTCGATGAACAGTGTGTCGCGCACCTTGGCGGACCACGCAGCGCGCGCATGGTCCGCTACCAGTGACAACACCACTTCACCGCAGCGCCAGCCACCCTCCCATGTCGGGCCGAGCTGGACTGGCTTGACGCCGCTGAGCCCGTAAGTCGCGAGCACGTGCTCGGGCGGGCGGTCCACAGTCACGCGGGATACGTTACCGCCTGCAATGAACTGGATTGTGTTCGCTCGGAGTTCGTGTCGGCGGTCACAGATGGGGCGTCCCGCGATATGGGGCTGTTGCTGGTCCCCACCGATCAGTACATGACCATGTCGGGGTCCATCTGCTTGGCCCAGGCGGCGATGCCTCCCTGGAGGTGCACCGCGTCGGAGAAACCCGCCTTCTTCACGGCCACAAGCGCCTCTGCCGACCGAATCCCCGTCTTGCAGTACAGCACCGCCTGACGGTCCTGTGGCAGCTTGGCGAGGCCATCTCCGGACTCCAGGGTCGACTTGGGCACCAGCTCGGCACCGTCGATGTGGACGATGTCCCATTCGACGGGTTCGCGCACGTCGATCAGCGCCACCTTCTTATCGGCGTCAAGCAATTCGCGCAGCTCACGCGGGGTAATGGTGGAATCGGCGACCGCGGCGGAGGCCTCATCGCTGATCACACCGCAGAACGCGTCGTAGTCGATAAGTTCAGTGATCTTCGGCGTCGCCGGATCCTTGCGAATCTTGATGGTGCGGTACGTCATGTCCAGCGCGTCATAGACCATGAGCCGGCCCAGCAGCGTGTCACCGATTCCGGTGATCAGCTTGATGGCCTCGGTACCCATCACCGAGGCGATGGAGGCGCACAGGATGCCCAACACGCCACCCTCCGCGCAGGACGGCACCATCCCCGGGGGCGGCGGCTCGGGGTACAGATCGCGGTAATTCAGGCCGAGACCGTCGGGCGCGTCTTCCCAGAAGACCGACACCTGACCCTCGAAGCGGTAGATGGAACCCCATACGTACGGCTTGTGTGCGAGCACAGCGGCGTCGTTGACCAGGTAGCGCGTCGCGAAGTTGTCGGTGCCGTCCAGGATCAGGTCGTACTGTTTGAACAGGTTGACGGCGTTGTCCGGCTCCAAACGCAGCTCGTGCAGCCGCACCTCGACCAGCGGGTTGATCTCCAGCACCGAGTCACGCGCGCTCTGCGCTTTGGACCTGCCGATATCGGACTGGCCATGAATGATCTGGCGCTGCAGGTTGGACTCGTCGACCACGTCGAACTCAACGATGCCGATGGTGCCGACACCCGCGGCGGCCAAGTACAGGAGGGTCGGAGATCCGAGACCGCCGGCGCCGATGACAAGCACCTTGGCGTTCTTGAGACGTTTTTGTCCGTCCACACCCAGGTCGGGGATGATCAAATGGCGGCTGTACCGGGCGACTTCCTCGCGGGTCAGACCTGCGGCGGGGCTTACCAACGGCGGCAATGTGGGCACCGTGACTCCTGTGACTCGGGTTCCTCAGGGCTGTCTGAGAGGGCTACAGCTGCATCAACAGTATCGGGATGCCAACCCTTCCCGAGCCCGGGACCGCCGCTAGGGAATCGGATACGGCCAGGGATTGGTGCGGCAGGTCTTTCCGTCGGGCTTGATCGAATCCGCGTCGAACTTCGCCGCATCGTTGTTGTTGGTGCTGAACGTCTGCTGCATCATCACCGGGGCCAGCTGTTGGTCCTGCTCACACGGTTCGTGTACCCGGTAACCGATGGCATGTCCGACTTCGTGGTTGATGACGTACTGGCGGTACGACGTGATGTCGCCCTGGAACGGGACGGCGCCGCGCACCCACCGTGCTTCATTGATGAACACGCGCCGGTCGCCGTTCTCGCCATACCGCGGGTTGTAGCAAGAGGCTTCGAGCTGAATCTCATAACCACAGCCCTCGCGCACGGTGGCCGGCGAGGTCAGCGAGATCCGAAAATCAGGTGTGCCGGAGTCGATCCGGACAAATCCGAACTGAGGGTTGTGCGTCCAGCTCTTCTGGCTGGCCAGCGTCTCGGTCACCATGCGTGCGAAAAGGTCGTCACCGCCAAAACCCATGGTGTCGATGCCGTCCTCAACCTCGATGGTGTACGCGAACACCTTCGCGGCACCCGTCCCGATCTGGGGTGTCGTACCCGGCACGACGTGCCAAGACTTGGCGCCCGCCTCGGTGAACGACTCACCCTCGGGCAGCACCCCGGTCGGCAGGGTCGCGTCGAACTGGGTGAGGCCCTTGGGCGGGGCACCGATGATCGCGTCACCCAGCGCACCAATGGACGGAGGGTCAGCAACGGGCTCATTGGGACCGGTACCCGCGTGTGCGGGTTCGCGCTGCGTCACCGTCTGGTACCCGACGAAGACGGTCAACGCGACCAGCAGCGGAATGGCATACGCACGCCACCCGTAGGTGGAGATGAAACGGCCGAGCCAGGTCTGCTTGCGCCAGCGGTCGCGATCACTCCGGTCGGATCGGATGCGTCCGCTTCCTTCGGCGAGCGGATCGCGCTGGGCACGCAGCGGCTCGTAGCGTTCGGAGGACTCCTGCACGGGGAGTCGACTCATGGTTTCTGGCATGGACCTACGATTATGCGCCCATTGGTGCCGGTCGTAGGTCACCGGGCAAGGATGGCATAGCGACAGGCCATCCCGCCTCGGGCACGCCGCCAGATGCCAGGAGTACTGTCTGTATTTCGGGTTCAAGCGGATTGATTAGCCGCCTGAGTGAGATGGCGTAGGCGACCATTAAGTCGTGTGCGCGCAGAGGATAAGGACATGCGTGATCTTGCGAATCTGGCCGGGCGTCGAGGCAGGGTGAACTCGGCGGTGGCGACGCAGGATTCGACTCAGGGAAATACACGTCGTGGCGGACGACTGCCTCGCGATGAGCGTCGCGGTCAGCTGGTCGGTTCTGCCAGTGAGATATTCGTCGATCGCGGCTACCACGCCGCGGGCATGGACGAAATCGCCGAACGTGCAGGCGTAAGCAAACCCGTTCTCTACCAACACTTTCCGAGCAAGCTGGAGCTGTACCTGGAGGTACTGCACAAGCATGCCGACAACCTGGTGTCCAGCGTGCGGCAGGCGTTGCGCACCACCACCGACAACCGGCAGCGGCTACGCGCCGCGGTCATGGCGTTCTTTGATTTCGTCGAGCACGACAGCCAGGGCTACCGGTTGATCTTCGAAAACGACTTGGTGGGTGTCCCGCAGGTCTCCGAACGCGTCGAGGGAGCCATCAGCGCCTGCACCGATGCGGTATTCGACCTGGTCAGCCACGATTCCGGACTGGACCCCCACCATGCGCGCATGGTGGCCGTCGGCCTGGTCGGAATCAGCCAGGTCAGCGCGCGCTACTGGCTGGACAATGAGAAGCCCATCTCCAAGGACGACGCGGTCAACGCCACCGTGGGATTCGCCTGGGGCGGGCTCTCACACGTTCCGCTTCAGCCGCTCGACTAGCCGCTGAAGCCCACCCGGCGCGTATCGGCAACACCGATCTCCACGTAGGCGATTCGCGCCGCGGCGATCAGGTACTTGCGCCCCTTCTGGTCGGTGAGGTTGAGCACATCCGACTCCTGGGATAGTGCCGCGGACACGATCTTTTCGACGTCGGCCGGCGTCTGATCGCTAGAAATGACCAGCTCGCGCGGGCTATCTGTGACACCGATCTTGATCTCCACGAAGGCACCTTCCAGGTCATTAAGCGTGTACTGCAGAGGTTAGCCGACGCCGGTACTGCCGACACACCTCGCATGATCGTGCCAGTCCGTTAGTCACAGCAGTAACATCAGTATCAGGTTTCACATTGAGAAGAGGCGCTGATCATGGTCGGTTATCGCGGAGATTCTCGGTCCTCAAGCGGTTACGAGCCCTACGACGACCCGTATGAATCCGAGACGACCCCGCAGTACAGCGGGTACTCAGGTCTCGACGAGGACTTCGAGTACAGGCCGCCGGGTTCCAACGAGAACTGGAAATGGGTCGCGTCCATTGCCGGGGCGGTGCTGGCGATTGCCGTCATCGCGACAGCGGTCGTGCTCAGCGGTGGCGATGACAAGCCGCCTGCCTCTGCCATCACCACACCCGTGCCCTCGCTGACGCCGGTGACCACCACTCCCCCTGCGCCGTCACCAACGGCGACCTCGGCGCAACCGTCGACGACAACCGTGACCACCACCCCCGTGCAGGAGACGCCGAGCACGGCGCCATCCACGGAGGCGCCCGCACCCGAGCCGCCACCCTCCAACCCGATGCTCCCGCCGGAAGGCCAGCGGCCGATCACACCCGCGGCGTTCGCGTACTACGTGACCGGTAACCAGACCCCGGGCGACCTGCTGACAATCACCTACACCGACGGCAACGGCGCGACTCGGACCGTGCTCGGCGCCTCGTTGCCCTGGACGATGATCGTGACACCGAGCCCCGGAATCGTCGGCGGGTCGATCACTGCGACGAGCTTCGCCAGTCAGATCAACTGCTCGATCACCAACAGCCAGAACCAGATGCTGGCGGTGCAGAGCAATAACAGCATCATCGCCCGCTGCACCAAGTAGAGCTCTGACAGCCGGGCTAACCGCCCAGGCCGAGAACCGCCATCCGCTCGGCATGCGCGCCCTGCAGCCGCTCGAAGAACTCGTTCAGGTTCCCCAGACCGGCGCCTCCGGACATCACCAGCTCGGCGAGCTCGTCGTGCCCGGCAAGCACATGCTGTGCCTGCGTGACGGCCTCACCGAGCAGCCGTCGACCCCACAAGGTGAGCCGGTTGCGCTGCTGCGGGTTGTCCTTGACGGCCTCACGCACCTGGGCGATGACAAACTCTGAGTGTCCCGTGGTGCCCAGCACCGACTTGAGAACAGCCGCCGATTCACCTGGCAGCGAGGCGACCACCTCGCCATAAAAATCGGCCGCCAGCGAGTCGCCGATGTAGGCCTTCACCATGGCCTCCAACCACGTACGCGGCAGAGTCAGCGAGTGGTAGTTCTCCAGCGTCTTGACGTATGGCTCCATGGCCGTCAGGACGTCAACTCCGTTAGCCTCCATCGCATCTCGCAGCACCTCGTAGTGGCGCATCTGCGAGGCCGCCATGCTGGCGATGGCGATCTTGCTGGCCAGGTCGGGCGCCATCTTGGACTCGTCGGTCAACCGGTAGAACGCCGCGATCTCGCCGTACGCGATCACCGCGAACAGCTGATTGACACCGGGAGGATCGAGGTCCGCAGTCATGTCTGGAACTCTAGTCGGGCACCCGCAGGAGAACACCGAACCGCGGGGCGAACCACGGCGAATCGGAAAATCGCAGCTCACCCGCTATCATGAGTGCGGGACGAACGCCCTGACTGTGCAGCACCCAGAGAGTTCTCCCACAGGAAATGTGCGTGCACGTGCTGCCCTCGCCGCTAGACGCGAGCCCGGCCCCGTCGAAATCCGACCTACCGATCGTGCGCGCTGAGCGAAAACACGAAAGGTACGTACACCCACCCATGAGTCATATCGAACACACTTTTGCCCAGCTCGGCGTCCGCGACGAGATTGTCCGGGCCCTCAGCGAAGCCGGAATCGAGCATCCGTTCGCCATCCAGGAACTCACCCTTCCGCTCGCCCTCGCCGGCTCTGACCTCATCGGCCAGGCCCGCACCGGCATGGGCAAGACCTACGCATTCGGTGTCCCGCTGCTGCACCGCATCGCCACTGGCGTCGAGGATCGACCGCTCAACGGCACGCCCCGCGCGCTGGTCGTGGTCCCGACCCGCGAGCTGTGCATCCAGGTTTACGAAGACCTCACCAGGGCGTCGAAGTATCTGACGGCCGGTGACCGCGACTTCAGCGTTGTCTCCATCTATGGCGGACGGCCGTACGAGGCGCAGATCGAGTCGCTCCGTGCCGGTGCCGACGTCGTAGTCGGAACACCGGGCCGGCTCCTGGACCTCGCGCAGCAGGGCCACCTGCAGCTGGGCGGACTGGCCATGCTGGTGCTCGACGAGGCCGACGAGATGCTGGACCTGGGCTTCCTGCCCGACATCGAGCGCATTCTGGCGCTGGCACCGTCCGCTGAATCGGGACGGCAGTCGATGCTGTTCTCGGCGACGATGCCCGATGCGATCATCACCCTGGCCCGCACCTTCATGAATCGCCCGACCCACATCCGGGCCGAGGCTCCCCATTCTTCGTCGGTACACGACTCGACCGAGCAGTTCGTCTATCGGTCGCATGCGCTGGACAAGATCGAGCTGGTCAGCCGCATCCTGCAAGCCGAGGGCCGCGGCGCCACCATGATCTTCACCCGCACCAAGCGGACCGCACAGAAGGTGTCCGACGAGCTAGCCGAGCGCGGTTTCATCGTGGGCGCTGTGCACGGCGACCTCGGTCAGATCGCGCGTGAAAAGGCATTGTCTGCCTTCCGTTCCGGTGAGATCACCGTGCTGGTCGCGACCGACGTGGCTGCCCGCGGCATCGACATCGACGATGTCACCCACGTCATCAACTACCAGTGCCCCGAGGACGACAAGACGTACGTGCACCGGATCGGACGCACCGGCCGCGCCGGGCGGACCGGCATCGCGGTCACCCTTGTGGACTGGGACGATGTCGCGCGTTGGCAGCTGATCGACAAGGCACTCGGCCTCGGTGTGCCCGACCCTGACGAAACCTATTCCACCTCACCGCATTTGTTCACCGAGCTGAACATCCCCGCCGGTGTGACCGGATCGACCGGCCCCAAGTTCACCGGCGGACCCAAGCGCCGCGAACCGCGAGCCGAGCGCACCGAAAGTGACAAGCCCAAGCGCACTCGCACCCGTCGACGTACTCGCGCAGGCGAGGCCGCCGACGATTCTGTCGCCGAAGCACCTGCGGCGGTGGCCACTGCGGAAGGTGACCAGCCCGCTCCCGCGCGCCGTCGTCGGCGCCGCCGTCGTCCGGCCGCGACCACCGCCACGGCGTGATCGCACCGGAGCGGCGCACCCGGGCCGACATCATTGCTGCGGCGGTGATCGCCGTCGTGGTCGCCGTGACCGGTGCCACGATCTGGTGGACCAGCGATGCACGTGCCACCGTCAGCCACCCCGCCGCCGGGGACATCAAACGCCCGATCAGTGCTACCCGGGTTCCTGACTCGGTGCGCGAGCTGTGGTCCACCGCGAGTGGAGCCACAAAGGGGCCGGTCATCGCGAGCGGTGCGGTTGTTAGCGCAGATGAGCACGACGTGGTGGGCCATGATCCGGTCACCGGCGCACAGCTGTGGTCCTACGCGCGCCGCAATCTCGACCTGTGCGGCGTCATCGGCTTCATCGATGACGCGGTGGCGGTGTATCGAGATGCACGCGGATGCGGCCAGGTCACCATGATCGACGGACAGACCGGCCGCCGGGGTCCGTTGCGCAGCAGTGCAAATGATCCGAAGGTGTCGCTGTCGACCGACGGCACCTACGTGCTGGCACTTGGCAGCACCCGGCTCGAGCTGTGGCGTTCGGACATGGTGCGCACCCTGGAGTACGGACGAGTCGTCGCTCCCCTGAATCCCAACAGCCAGCCCCGCGTGGACTGCACGCTGAAATCGGGTGCCGTCGGGTCCAGCGTGCTCGCGGTGCTGGAGACCTGCCCTCAGGACTCCACCTTGCGGCTGACGCTGCAAAAGCCGACACCGAAGGACAACGACAAACCCGAGGAGCTCTACTCGGCGGCACTACCAGGGGTTGAACGCGGCTCTGCCGCCAAGGTGCTCGCTGTCGCGGACACCCGGTCGGCCGTATACCTGCCCGGCACCCACAACGAGCTGGTGGTGTTCGACGACCATGGCATGCGCGTCGGCGCGACGGCCCTGCCGGGTGCGGTAGCCCAGTCCAATACCGCCGCGCAAGCCGGCGACGTTGTCACCTGGTGGACGGGCAATCAGGTGCTGGTGCTGGGCGGCTTCGATCTCGCCTACCGATTCGTGCTGCCCACCACCAAGAGACCCTTGGGGCCGGGCACGGCCATGGCCGGTGAACTGCTGATCCCGGTCGAAGGTGGGATCGATGTATTCAACATGACCACCGGAGAATTCCGGAAATCCATTGCTGTGCAGCGTGATCCGGCCGACGAAAAGGGCCCCGTCATCAGCGCCGTCGTCGGCAATACGTTGGTGGAGCAGCGCGGGTCGCGAGTCTTCGCACTGGGATAAATTGGCCTCACCGAGCAGGGGGACCCACGGTGGAATTGGTCGACAACACGAATCTTCGCGCGGCGGTAGCTGCATTCGCGGCACAACCCGGGCAACAGCGCGCCTATGACGTACTCCGGGCATGTATGCGCGGGACGCTTCTCCTCGATATCACAGGGTCCGACATGCCCGTCGACAGCTCCTCGTCCTTGCCCTCCGGCGCCCAGCTACAGATTCGGGGAGGAACCGGGCCAGACGGAGGCCGGGCGCTGTTCGCCTACACACGCAATGAGGAAATTGCACGCCATCACGCTCCTGACACACGGACACAATCGATGGCTCAGTCCGCGATAGCCGTGCTTGAGTTCGTCCGAAATCAGCGCACCCCCTGGCTCTACCTCGACCCTGTCGGCCCAACATGCGCACTCACTGCCAACGAGATCGATTTCGCATTGCGAAACCCCCGGAACGAGCAGGTCCGAGAGGCCATCGAGCTTGTCGCGCTGGGCAAAGCCGACCGCCAATCGGTGCTGCATCTCCTTCGCCAAAGCGGCCCAATGCTGCTCGGTGCCGATGAGCACACCGTTCCGGGCAAGGTCGCCACGCGCAGGACACAGCTGCCCGACGGTTCCCTCGCACTCGTCGCCTTCACCAGCGCCCCCGAGGTAGTCGCGTACGTCCCGTCCGATGCCGTTGTATCAGTGACTACCGAAAAGGTGCTGGAAGTAGTCATCCAAGATGGATACGCAGGCTTGGTCATCAATCCGGCTGGACCGTCGGTCTTTCTTTCGATAGCAGAGATCACCAGCACCTGACGGCGCGGTTGCGCTCAGTCCACCGGCGGCGCGAAGGTCGGCATGGCCTTGCCGCTCTTCCAGTGCTTCACCAGGCTCTGCGCCAGCTCTTGGTAGGCCAGCGCACCCTTGTTCTTGCGACCCGCGAGCACCGACGCGCCCGAGGCGCTTGCCTCGGCGAACCGCACAGTTCTCGGAATTGGCGGCGCAAGCACCGGCAGCTCGTAACGGTCGGCCACATCCAGCAGCACGTCGCGGCTGTGCGTGGTCCGCGAGTCGTACAGCGTGGGCAGCGCACCAAGCAGTGTCAGCCCCGGGTTGGTGATCTGCTGGACATCGGTCACCGTCCGCAGGAACTGGCCGACGCCCCGGTGCGCCAGCGTCTCGCATTGCAGCGGCACCATCACCGAGTCGGCGGCCGTCAGGCCGTTCAGAGTCAACACGCCCAGCGACGGCGGGCAGTCGATGATCACGACGTCAAACTCGTCCCCCAGTGATTCGAGCGCCCGCTTCAGCGCGTACTCACGGCCAGCCCGCATCAGCAGCATCGCCTCGGCGCCGGCCAGGTCGATGTTCGCGGGCAGCAGCGTCAGATCCTCGGCGGTGGTCACCAGCGCTTCCTTGATATCTGCCTGCCCCAGCAGCACCTCGTGCACCGAGACCCCAAGTCGGTCCGGGTCCTGCCCCAGCGAGAACGTCAGGCAGCCCTGAGGGTCAAGGTCAACCAGCAGAACCTTCTTCCCCGTCTGGGCCAACGCCGCGCCGAGGGACGCGACCGTCGTGGTTTTGGCCACCCCGCCCTTTTGATTGGCTACCGCCAGCACCCGAGTCACGCCCACATACTGGCATGCCGAACGCGATCACGACGGAAGTCGGTACGGCACAATCAAGTGGTGTCTGCCCCCCAAAACCGAATGTTGTTGCTACGCCACGGCGAAACCGAATGGTCAAAGATCGGCAGGCATACCGGTCGCACCGACCTCGATCTCACGGAAATCGGCCGCGCCCAGGCCGTCGCCGCACGTGAGGTGCTGGACAATCTCGATCTCAATGATCCGGTGGTTCTCAGTAGTCCGCGCCGACGCGCGATCCAGACCGCAGAGCTGGCCGGTCTGACGATCACCGGCACCGACGAGGACCTCTCCGAGTGGGACTACGGCGACTACGAGGGCCTGACCACGCCCCAGATCCGCGAGAACGATCCGGGTTGGTTGGTGTGGACGCACGGTTGCCCCGGCGGCGAATCGGTGGCTCAGGTACAGGCCCGGGCCGATCGGGTGATCGCCAAGATCGCCGCTGACCTCACCCAACGCGATGTGCTGCTGGTGGGTCACGGCCATTTCTCGCGTGCACTGATGACTCGGTGGATCGACCTGCCGCTGGAAGAGGGCACTCGCCTCGGTATGGCCACGGCCTCGATCGCCGTGGGCGGACATGAGCACGGCCAGCGTCAGGTGGCCGCACTTGGGCTGACCGGGTATCGGCACCCGGTACCGTCAAGCTGACATGACGGCCACCGACTCCCCCGCACACCCACATTTCGTGATGTCACGGGCCGCCGAGGCGCTGTATGCGTACGGCCGTGAGACCGCATACGACGACATCGCGACCGCCGCGGAGGCCCTGCGCACCGGGCGGCACCACATGCTGGTCGGCGCACTGCCTTTTGACACCTCCAAGCCCGCAGCGCTCACGGTTCCGGTGACGGTTGTGCGCGGACAACCACAAGAGTTCTACGGCACCATGCCGAATATCCATGTAACGCAACAAATACCGGAGCCTTCCGAGCATCTGCGGCGTGTCTCGGAGGCCGTCGAGGTGCTTCGCGACACCGCCGGTGGACTGTCCAAGGTCGTCCTTGCACGTGTGCTGGAAATGCGGGCCGACGCGCCCGTGGACGCTTTGGTACTGACGCATCGGCTGATCCGAAACGACCCCGACGCCAACAGTTTTTGCGTGGACCTCTCCCCTGCCGGTGACCGATTCCGCGGCCACACCATGGTGGGTTGCAGTCCGGAGCTGTTGGTGGAGCGCCGCGGGGACATGGTGATCTGTCACCCGTTCGCCGGTTCCGCCCCTCGATCCAGCGATCCATCTCTAGATCGGCGCACGGGTGAAGACCTCGCGGGCTCGCACAAAAACCGCCACGAACACTCCGTGGTGATAGATCAGCTGCGCGAGGATCTCGCGTCGCTGTGCGTCGATGTCCAGGTCCCACCGGAGCCGACGTTGAGTCGTACCGCCGCGCTCTGGCATCTCAGCACCTCCATCAGCGCGCGCCTGCGTCAAAGTTCAACCACTGCACTTGATTTGGCAGTAGCACTGCATCCCACCCCGGCCGTGTGCGGCACCCCCACCGAGGCGGCCGCCAACCTGATCGCACGCATCGAGGGTGATCGCGGGTTCTACGCAGGCGCGGTCGGCTGGTGTGACAGCAGCGGGGACGGTCGCTGGGCCGTCTCGATCCGCTGCGCCGAACTGTCGGCCGACGGCACCGCGATCCGCGCGTACGCCGGCGGCGGACTCGTCGCCGAATCAGACCCCCAGGACGAACTATCCGAGACAACGGTCAAATTCCGGACCGTATTGGCAGGGTTAGGAGCCGAGAGTGAGTAACACCCAGATTCGCCGCGCCACCGAGGCCGACGTCCCGGCCATCGTCGGCCTGATCGAGGATCTCGCGGAGTACGAGAAGGCGCGCGATGAGTGCCATATCAGTCAGGAACAGCTCCACAAGGCGCTATTCGGTTCGGCTCCTGCCCTTTTCGCTCACGTCGCGGAGGCAGACGGCGTGGTCTGTGGCACCGCCGTATGGTTCCTGAACTTCTCCACCTGGACCGGTCAACACGGCATCTACCTTGAAGACCTGTACGTCAAACCGGAGCAGCGCGGTTCCGGCCTCGGGAAGGCATTGTTGTCGGCACTGGCGGCAGAATGCGAGGCCAACGGCTATACCCGGCTGGATTGGGCTGTGCTGGAATGGAATACACCGTCCATCAAGTTCTACGACTCGCTGGGCGCCAATCCGCAATCGGATTGGATCACCTACCGGTTGCAAGGCCCGGCATTGGCGGAGCTGGCCTCAAACCGCTGACGCTAGTCGGATTCGTCAGCGCCAACCTCATCGCCGGTGGCCCACATCTGCGCGGTGGGGCTGAACAGCAGCACCAGCGCAACCACCGCGACGATCGCGATTGGTACACCCAGCGCGGGCTGGTGCGACCCCACGGCCGCGTACCACGCGACGGGCAGGAGCAGCAGCTGCATCATCACCGCGATCCCTCTGCCCCAACGTTTCCCTGTGACGAGCGCGAGACCGGCGGCAAGGACGGCGGTGCCGAATGTCGCGAACCAGGCGGCGGTGCCGTACCCATTCACCAGATGCTGGTCGGCACCGCCGGCCGCGCGCACCACCAGAATTAACGCGATCACCAATCCGACGGCGCCTTCACCGGCGACGATCATCCCGGCGCGGCGAACGGTGTTCGGAACGGCTGTGGTCACCCGACAAGCCTATGTGGACCCATCACGACTGTGATGAGCAGCTTGCGCGTAGAACATCCGGCTAGGCTCATGCCCCGTGCGTGCGGTCCTCATCGTGAATCCCAATGCCACCTCGACAACAGCGGCCGGGCGTGACTTGCTGGCGCACGCGCTCGAAAGCCGCGTGCACCTGGAGGTTCTGCACACCGACCACCGCGGACACGCCAGTGAGCTGGCCCGCCGCGCGGCCGACGACGGGGCGGCGGTCATCGTCGTACACGGCGGCGACGGCACGGTCAGCGAGGTGGTGAACGGGCTGCTCGGTCAGCCGGGACACCCGGCGCCGGGTCCGTTGCCCGCCATCGCCGTGGTTCCGGGCGGTTCGGCCAATGTGTTCGCCCGGACGCTGGGCATATCAGCCGACCCTGTTCAGGCCACCAACCAGGTCGTCGATCTACTGGACGAACATCGTCGTGACCAGCGACGATGGCGCCGCATCGGTCTTGGACACTGCGGCGAGCGCTGGTTCATCTTCAACGCGGGCATGGGCCTGGATGGCGAGGTGGTTGCCGCGATGGAGGCTCATCGCAACAAGGGCAAGCAGGTCACGGCGGGGCGTTATGTCACCCGTGCGGTGCTGAGCTTCTTCCGTGCCGCCCGGCGCCAGCCGACCCTCACCGTCGAGCTGCCCGGCCACGAGCCGCAGGCGGGCATCCATTTCGCGTTTATCAGCAATTCCAATCCGTGGACGTACGCCAACGAACGCGCCATCTGGACAAATCCCGGCACCGGTTTCGAGAGTGGCCTGGGGGTGTTCGCGTCGAAGAGCATGAACGTGACGGCGAATCTTCGTCTGGTCCGCCACATGGTGGGCGCGCCGCGCCCGGATCGCCCCGCAGCCAATCACCTGCTGCGGGAAGACGACGTTCCGTGGGTGCGGATACGCGCGTCAGCACCGATCGCCACGCAGGTCGACGGCGATTTCCTCGGAATGCGCAGTGACCTGACCTTCACCGCGGAACCCGACGTTCTCGACGTGGTCGCGCCGGCAAAACCCTCCAACGCGTCTTTCCGAGCCTCACCCGACGCGCAATAGTGTTGAGCGACAGCCCCTTCCAGACACAGCCGTTTCACAGGCGCAACGCGGTGCACGTCACATCCGGGCCGTAAGGGATGTACTACTTCACGTAGTCGCGCTTCAAAGGCTCGTGACGTTACTCACCAGTAGCACCAGTTCACCTGGGAAAATGGGGGAATCTCGCCAGATTCAAGGCGCAGATCGGTTTAGTGTAGTACAAACGATTGTGGAGTCCGCAGACACCACCCCCGAGTGAGATTGACCACGTGTTAACTCACGCTATTGACTTCTGCTGAGCTTGTGAAACGATCGGAAGCAACAGTGCAGAAACATTTGGTACGCACGCGTTAACAGCCGAAAAACATTGATCTCGTGCGCTTGTCGCGCGCGCGATGAAAAAGGAGTGCACAACTATGGATTGGCGCCACAAGGCGGTCTGTCGCGACGAGGATCCCGAACTGTTCTTCCCGGTAGGGAACAGCGGACCGGCCCTTGCCCAGATCGCTGACGCAAAGCTCGTCTGTAACCGCTGTCCGGTGACGACCGAGTGCCTTACCTGGGCGCTGGAGTCGGGCCAGGACGCAGGTGTGTGGGGTGGCCTCAGCGAAGATGAGCGCCGTGCCCTCAAGCGTCGCAACGCCCGCGCTCGCGCCCGCAGCGCCGTCTAACGTCGCAGCAATCAGAACCCGGCACAATTTGGTGCCGGGTTCTTTGCTGCTCTAAGCCGGATCGTGTGCCGCGCAGAGACTTTCAGGCCATCAAGCGAGCACGCCGGCCCAACGGCACCCGAAGCACCGCGTTCGTTCCACCCTCCGGGTCGCTGCGCATATCCAGCGAGCCATCAATCTCCGCCGACACCAGCGTCCTGACGATCTGCAAACCCAGCCGATCCGATGTCTCCACGCTGAATCCGTCGGGCAATCCCCGCCCGTCGTCATGCACGACGACATCGAGCCAGCGTGCCGACCGCTCAGCCCTGATGATCACCTGCCCCTGAGCACCCTCCTCGAATGCGTGCTCAATGGCGTTCTGGACCAGCTCGGTGATCACCATGATCAACGGTGTCGCGCGGTCGGAGTCAAGCACTCCCAGCGCGCCCTCGCGGGAGACACGCACCTTGGTGTCGACGGTCGCCACATCGGTCATGATCGGCATGATCCGGTCGATCACCTCGTCGAGGTTGACCTCCTCGTCCACCGACATGGACAACGCATCGTGGACCAGCGCGATCGACGACACCCGTCGGACCGATTCGAAAAGCGCTTCGCGGGCTTCCTCGTTCTGGGTGCGCCGGGCTTGCAGACGCAGCAGCGCGGCCACGGTCTGCAAGTTGTTCTTCACCCGGTGGTGGATCTCGCGGATGGTCGCGTCCTTGGACAGCAGCGCCCGATCGCGGCGCTTGACCTCCGTCACGTCACGGGTCAGCAGCAGCGCCCCCACCGATGCGTCGCGCACAATGAGCGGCAGGGTGCGGATGAGCACCGCGGCACCGCGTGCGTCAACCTCCATACGCATACTCGGGCCGCCGGCCAGCACGTCACGGATGTGCGCTGCCAGCTCCTGGCCCTCGAACGGATCCGAGATCAGCGGCTTGGTGACCTCCATGAGGTCATGCCCTTGCAGATCGCTGGCCAAACCCATGCGGTGGTACGCCGATAACGCGTTGGGGCTGGCGTATCGGACCTCGCCGGAGACGTCGAGTCTGATGAACCCGTCCCCCACCCGGGGGCTGGAGCGCGACATCGCCTGGTCGGCCACGTTCGGGAACGTTCCCTCGGTGAGCATCAGCAGCAGATCGCCCGCACACTCCAGATACGCGCGTTCCAGTACGCCCTTCTTGAGCCGGGAGGCCAACGCGGTCTGGTGGGTCAGCACCGCCACCGTCCGGTCCCCACAGCGCACCGGGACCGCCTCTACGTTGAGCTCAGAGGCGTGCTCGGTCAGGTCCGAGTCACTTTCACGCTCGATGGAACCCGAGGTGAAGGCCGCTTCCACCAACGGCACGTCTGAAGTCTTGGCGACGGTGCCTACGGCATCGCTGTCGATGATGGTCGGCGCGGTGTTGGGTCGGCACTGGGCGACGCAGACAAAAGCGTCGTCGTCGCGGTGCACCCACATCAGGTAATCGGCGAAGGAGAGGTCTGCCAGCAGCTGCCATTCGGCGACCACGGCGTGCAGGTGATCGACCGCTTCACCCGGCAGCATGGTGTGCTCGGCAAGCAGGTCACCGAGAGTGGACATCTGGTGGCGATCTAGTCGTCGATGACGGCGATCAAGTCGCCGGCCTGGATCACGTCGCCCACCGAAACACTGACGTCACCGATCGTTCCCGCCACCTCGGCGAGCACCGGGATCTCCATCTTCATGGATTCCAGCAGGACAATGGTGTCGCCTTCAGCGATCGCGTCGCCCTTCTTGACGAGTACTTCCAGCACGCTGGCCACGATCTCGGCGTGTACTTCCTCGGCCACCTGCGCGCCACCTCGCTCTCGTCAACATCCGGTTACTGGTACTCAGTATCGAACCACACGTACGGGATCCACGCGTTCAACCACCCTTACCGGCATGAGAGACTGGGTACACACACCGGCGCGCATTATGCGCTGCTGGCCTGTCAGCCGGGCTCACACCCGGAACCCATTTGATCGGTAAGGAGATTCCCATGGCCAAGCGTGGTCGCAAGAAGCGCAGCCGTAAGCACAACGCCGCCAACCACGGCAAGCGTCCCAACAGCTAGCGCTAGGAGTTCTCAGCCCGCTGTTCGATGACAGTGGTCTGAGTGATCTTCAACTTAAGACGCTCACGTAGCCCGTCAGGTGCCTTTTCTCCACCGCACTTGCGGGCTACGAGTGTTTTGATCTGCTCTTCAATGCCGTAATGCTGCAGGCAGCCCGGGCATTCTTCGAGATGATGCCGCAGCCGCGCGCTGCTTTCCGCGCTGCATTCACCGTCGAGGAGGGTCCACACCTCCGCGATCACCTCGGCGCAACCGGATACCTCGCAGTTGCCACCTTTGTCGACACTGTTCTTCAGTTCACCGTCGGTCATGCCCGGCCCTCCGCCAACTCATTGTTGCGCAGGAAGCCACGCTCCTTGGCCACTTCGGCCAGCAATTCGCGCAGCTGGCGACGGCCGCGGTGCAACCGCGACATGACCGTGCCGATCGGGGTGTCCATGATCTCGGCGATCTCCTTGTAGGGGAAGCCTTCGACGTCCGCGTAGTACACGGCCATCCGGAATTCTTCCGGCAGCTTATTCAACGCTTCTTTGATTTCGTCGTCAGGCAGCACGTCGAGCGCTTCGATCTCCGCCGAACGCAGCCCCGTCGAGGTGTGCTCGGCATTCGCGGCCAGCTGCCAGTCGGTGATCTCCTCGGTCGGATACTCCGCGGGCTGACGCTGCTTCTTGCGATAGATATTGATGTAGGTATTGGTGAGAATCCGGTACAGCCAGGCCTTGAGGTTGGTGCCCTCTTTGAAGGTCCCGAACCCGCCATACGCCTTGACCATCGTCTCCTGCACCAGGTCCTCCGCGTCCGCGGGATTTCTGGTCATCCGCAGCGCAGCACCATAGAGCTGATCCAGCAGCGGTAACGCGTCACGCTCGAAGCGTGCGGCCCGCTCAGCCTCCGTCTCGACGTGAATCGCCTGATTGGAGGGATCTGCGGTGTCTGTCACGGCGGTCCTTTCGGTAGCGACACCGACCATACGGATCGGCACCGACATCGGACGTTCGAGGCACGCCATTGTCACCTGCAATACCCCTTCCGTGTTGAGGACCATAGTCCGCTCGATGCGGACACACTGCTCAACACCGACTCATGCCGGGGTATTTCCCAAAGTATCTCGACTGTCAACTCAAAATTCACTGGACCCGGGGCACTACTGTCCAGATCGTGGGTTCCAAGGCCGTCAAAGCTGCCACTCCGGCCGTCGCCGCGTTGATCGCGGCAGGGGTCGACTATCAACTGTTGCCGTATGAACACCGTCCCGGCGAGAGCGCGTTCGGCGATGAGGCGGTGCGCGCGCTGGCGGGCTCCGGGTTGGTTCCCGGGCAGATCTTCAAGACACTGCTGATCGCGCTAGACCGCGGAGCGGATCTGGCGGTCGCGGTCATCCCGGTACCCGCGAGCCTCTCACTCAAGGCCGCAGCGGCGGCTCTCGGTCGCGGGAAGGCCACCATGGCCGATCCCGCGGCGGCCGAACGCAGTTCCGGCTACGTGGTCGGGGGGATCTCTCCGCTCGGACAACGAAGACCATTGCCCACCGTGATCGATTCATCGGCCCTCACGTGGGATCGCATCCTGTGCAGCGCAGGAAAGCGCGGATTGCAGATGGCACTGGCACCCGGCGATCTGGTCCGGCTCACCAACGCTGTTACGGCGTCCGTCACAGCAGGGTGATCTGCTCCCCCACGGCCTGGGCGCCGTCATCCGGTACGAGCAGCTCCGGACCGTTGTTCGCGACACTGTTCACCAGCGATGAGACCTGCCGCGTTTCGATGTCGGCCACCTGGCCCGCCGGCTGCAACAGGCGCTGATCCAGATCCTGGTCCGGGTCCAGCCACCGGTCCCACGATTCGGCACCCAGCATCAACGGCATCCGGTCGTGAATCTCCAGCAGCGGGCCGACAGCATCGGTAGTGACGATCGTGCAGCTCAGCAGGGGTGCCGCATCCTTGGTGGGCTTCCACACCGACCACAATCCCGCAGCGAACAATCTCTTGCCGTCGCCGGGATTCATATAGAAGGCCGTCTTGGCGCCTTCCTGCTTACGCCACTCGTACCAGCCGTCCATCGGAACCAGACACCGCTTGGACTGTGCGGCGGCACGGAACGTTGCGGCCGTGGTGAGACTTTCCGCGCGGGCATTGATCAGCGGCGCGCCCTTGGCCTGCGGCCGGCCGTCTTCGCGCGCCTTGGCCCACGTGGGCACCAAACCCCAGCGCATGGCGCGGACGCGACGGGTGGGAACGTCGCCGGGTTCACGATGTCGTGCCACCACCGTGAGCACCGGGTCAGTCGGCGCAACGTTGTAGTTCGGGATGGCGGGAAGCTGCTGCGGTCCGGTCTGCTGACTCACTGTGCCTATCTCGTCCACCGCGTCGATCTCGACCGCCAGCAGCGCCGGGTCGATCGTCACCGCGTACCGTCCGCACATATCGCCATCGTGCCACCCGGGGCCGACACCGCAGGTATGCGTCCGGGACAATAGGGCGGTGACAAGCGGACTCTGGCAGGCACCAACGATCGACGGTTCCGTCAACGCGACCATCACCATGCCCGGCTCGAAATCCCAGACCAATCGGGCGTTCGTCCTCGCCGCGCTGGCCGCACGTGAAGGCGCCACCTCAACGGTGTCCGGCGCATTGCGCAGCCGTGATACCGATCTCATGATCGGAGCGTTACGCGCGCTGGGGTGCGACATCGCGGGTGACGGCACCGACCTGACGATCTCCCCCGGATCCGGCGACGGTGACAGCTCGACGGTCGACTGCGGGCTTGCCGGAACCGTCCTTCGGTTCCTGCCACCGGTGGCCGCACTTCGCCACGCCCCCACCATCTTCGACGGTGACGACCAGGCGCGTGCCCGACCTATCGCTCCCCTGTTAGACGCACTGCGTGCGATCGGGGTCGGCATCGACGGGCAGCACCTGCCGTTCACAGTGGCCGGCACTGGGCAGGTGCGCGGCGGCGAAGTCGGCGTCGACGCCTCGGGATCGTCCCAATTCGTTTCCGGCCTTCTCCTTTCCGGTGCCGCATTCACCGAGGGCCTGACGGCGGTGAACACCGCGGACGTGCTGCCCTCGGGGCCGCACGTGGTCATGACGGTCACGATGTTGCGTGAGGCGGGCATCGCGGTGGACGATTCAACCCCCGGCCGCTGGCATATCGATCCGCAACCAATTCCCGCGCACCACTGGACGATCGAGCCGGACTTGTCGAACGCGCTGGCTTTCATCGCGCCGGCACTGGCCACCGGGGGCACCGTGCGCATACTCGGCTGGCCACGAAAATCCACGCAGCCCGCACACCAGATCGAGGACGCGGTGCGCCGGTTCGCGCACAACGTCTCGCTGACGGATTCGCATCTGGAAGTCACCGGCCAGACCGGTTATGGCGGTGTCGATCTGAACCTTGGAGAGGTCGGTGAGCTGACTCCGACGGTGGCAGCACTGGCCGCGCTGGCGGAGCCCGGGAGCGTCTCCACATTGCGCGGAGTCGCCCATCTGCGAGGGCACGAAACCGATCGGCTCAAGGCGCTCGCCCACGAAATCAACACCCTCGGTGGGCGGTGCGAGGAGACTGAGGACGGGCTGCGGATAGTCGCCACCGACCTGCACGGCGGGGTCTGGGGCTCGTATGCGGATCACCGGATGGCCACGGCCGGAGCTCTTGTCGGCCTGAAGGTGCCGGGAGTGTCCGTCGACGACATCGCCACCACCAGTAAGACGCTGCCTGACTTCCCCGGAATGTGGGCCGACATGCTCGCCCAATCTGGAGCTCTTCGCGCAAGCGGCTCATCGGCACCGGACGGTCGCGCCTCTTGAGTCCACGCGAGTACGACGAGTCCGACGCCCGCATCAGGCCGGGCCGACGCTCGCGGCCTCGCACCAAGAATCGTCCCGAGCATGCGGACGCGGTGCCCGCGATGGTCATCACCGTGGACCGCGGCCGCTGGGGCTGTGTGTTGCAGGATGGTTCGGCACCGGACCCCAGCCGTCAAGTCACCGCGATGCGGGCACGAGAACTTGGCCGTACCCCGATTGTGGTGGGCGACACCGTGAGTCTGGTTGGCGATCTGTCCGGGCGCCCGGACGCACTGGCCCGCATCGTGCGGCTGGAGGATCGCCGAACAGTGTTGCGCCGCACCGCCGATGACACCGACCCCTTCGAGCGGATCTTTGTGGCCAACGCTGACCAGTTGCTGATCGTGGTGGCGGTCGCCGATCCCCCACCACGCACCGGCTTGGTGGAGCGCACGCTCATCGCCGCCTATGCAGGAGGCCTCACCCCAATCCTGGCACTCACCAAAACCGATCTCGCAGATCCTGAGGCGTTCGCCGCGCAGTTCGCCGATCTCGACCTGCAGGTCATCAAGGCGGGGCGCGATGCGCCGCTAGAACCCATCATGGACACACTGTCCGGCCGCCTCACCGCGCTGCTCGGCCACTCCGGGGTGGGCAAGTCCACCTTGGTGAACCGCCTTGTCCCCGAGGCTCACCGGGCAACAGGTGAGGTGACCGGAGTCGGCAAGGGGCGCCATACCTCGACCCAATCGATAGCGCTCCCGCTCCACCCGTCGGGCTGGGTCATCGACACCCCGGGCATCAGGTCATTCGGCCTGGCCCACATCAAGCCCGCCGACGTACTGGCGGCGTTCAGCGACCTGTCCGAGGCCATCGAGGACTGTCCGCGCGGCTGCCAGCACCTTGGCCCACCCGCGGATCCCGAGTGCGCCCTGGACGAGCTCACCGGAGCGTCCGCCAAACGGGTGATTGCCGTGCGCCAACTGCTTTCCGTGTTAACAACGGCCTAACTCTTGGTTGCGAAGGCCTTCTCGGATCGCGCGAACAGCACACGCCGATTAGCGTTTCCATCAGTGGCTGCGAAGGAAACAGCCAATGAGGGTCAGGGGTTAACAGATGACGAGTTACGTCCGTAGAATCGCCAACGTGACAGCCATTTTCGCCTGTGGCGTCGCCGCCTGGGCCACCATGTGGCTCTCCGTGTCCGGCCTGGGATAGTTCCCAGCCGCTATCTAACCTAAAAGCCCCCGACGCTCGCGCGTCGGGGGCTTTTAGGTTTTCTCGTCAGACCTTGGCGCTGCGACGCGACCTTCTGCGTTCGCGTACCGCGGCGAATGCCGACTTCAGTCCGCGCCGCTCACGCGGCTCGAGCTCGTCGAACATCTTGACGCTGCGCGTTTCCGGCGCATTGTCTGCGGTGTACTTCAGGTACTTGTCCGGCAGCGATAGCTTGGCGATGGTCCGCCACGTCTTGGCGTACTGCACCAGGAACGGGCCGGAGGTGTACGGCAGGTCGTACTTGTCGCACAGCTCACGCACCCGCACCGACACCGCAGCCAACCGGTTACTCGGCAGATCCGGGAACAGGTGATGCTCAATCTGATGGCACAGGTTACCGCTCATGAAGGCCATCGCCGGGCCGGCGTCAAAGTTGGCGCTTCCCAACATCTGTCGCAGATACCACTGCCCCTGCGTCTCGTTCGCCAGATCTTGCTTGGTGAACTTCTCGGCACCATCCGGGAAATGTCCGCAGAAGATGACGGCGTTGGACCAGATGTTCCGGATCACGTTGGCCAGCGCGTTGGCTGTGACGGTTTTACGGAAACTGCCCGACGGTGAGAGCGCGCTGGCCGCGGGGTACAGGACATAATCCTTGGCCACCTGCTTGCCTATCTTGGCCAGCACCTCTTCACGTTTGGCCGCGAACTCTTCCTTGTCGGCGCGTCCCTGCGCCACTTTGCCCAGCTCCAAATGCTGTGCACCAACACCCCATTCGAAGAGCAGCATCAACAACGTGTTGTACGCAAGGTTGCCCAGGTTGAACGGCGACCACTTCTTGTCGCGGGTGATGCGCAGCAGGCCGTAGCCCACGTCGTCGTCCATACCAAGGACATTGGTGTACTTGTGGTGGATGTAGTTGTGGGTCTGCTTCCAGTGCGAGGACGGATCCACCATGTCCCACTCCCAGCTGGAGGAATGGATTTCGGGATCGTTCATCCAGTCCCACTGGCCGTGCATGACGTTGTGACCGATCTCCATGTTCTCGACGATCTTGGCCACGCCGAGCGTCACCGCTCCCGCCCACCAGGCGGACCGCTTTGTGCTCGCCGCCAGCAGCACGCGCCCGCCCAGTTCCAGGGTCCGCTGTGCGGCGATGGTGCGACGGATATAGCGGCGGTCGGCAGCTCCGAGCGATTCCTCGACATCCTGACGGATCGCGTCCAGCTCGTGTCCGAGTGCCTCAACATCAGCCTCGGTGAGGTGTGCGAATTCCTGGATATCCGAAATCGCCATCGGTCAGCTCCCTTCGCCGGTTCGTGCCTACGATAGCGTAACCTACGGCACCGTAGGTTACTAGGCCGTTAACCTCACACGTCGAGTACGCAATCCCCCGACGCTGCGGAAACACAGGTTTGAATCCGCGATCCCGGCTCATGCTCGGCGCCATTGCGCAGGTCTCGTGCATGCCCTTCCAGCAGCGGCACCACACAGGTCTGGCAGATCCCCATCCGGCACCCGAAGGGCATCTGCACGCCGGCCTCCTCCCCCGCCTCCATCAGCGAGGTCGCAGCGTCGGCCGCGCGCTGCTTACCGCTACGGGCGAAGGTGACCAGACCGCCCTGCCCGTGTGGCGCGGCCCGCGACACCGCGAATCTCTCCAAATGCAGCAGCTCGCCGATATCCGCATCGGCCCATACCCGCTGCGCGTCATCGAGCATGCCTTCCGGGCCACATGCCCACGTCTGGCGTTGCGCCCAGTCGGGCACCTCGGAGGCCAGCGATGAGAGATCCACACGCCCCTGAGTCTTCGTCGTCCGCAGCCGGTACCGGTAGGACGGGTGCGCATCGGAGAGCGCCGCGAGCTCCCCGGCGAACATCACGTCACTCTCTGTCGGTGCCGAGTGCAGGTGCACCACATCGGGCAGCGGCAGGTCCGCCGCGGCCGAACGCCGCACCAACGTCCGCAACATCGACATCACCGGGGTGATGCCACTGCCCGCGGTGAGGAACAAGATCGCGGGTGGCGCGGGGTCGTCCAGCACGAAATTGCCCTGGGGGGCCGCCAGCCGGACGATCGTCCCCGGCTCCAGGCCGTTGACCAGGTGCGTGGAGAGGAAGCCTTCGGGCATCGCCTTGACGGTGATGGTGATGGTGCGTCCCGAACCACCGGCGTGCACCGGCGCCGATGTCAGCGAGTACGACCGCCAGCGCCAACGGCCGTCGATGAGTACGCCGATGCCGACGTACTGGCCGGGGTGATAGTCGAAGTGGAAGCCCCAGCCCGGCTTGATCTCCAGGGTCGCGGAGTCACTTGTTTCCTTGTGCACGCTCACCACGCGGCCCCGCAACTCGCGGGCAGACCACAGCGGGTTGGCCAGGCTCAGATAGTCATCCGGCAGCAGTGGCGTGGTAATGCGAGAAGCCAAGCCACGCAAGACGTTTACCGCGGCGTGGCGTGACTTGGGCCCACCCGGGGCCGATGCGTCGAGCCAGGAAGCCAGTTTCACAGCCGATGACCTTCCATTGACGAAGGAGATGCCCAGCGAGGCGTAACCTACGCTACCGTAGGTTACCGGTCGGGAACAGGCCAATCGGCCAGGTCATGGCGCCTACAGCAGGTCGAGCAGGAACGGCAGTTCTTGGGTGGCGTACCAGGCCAGATCGTGGTCTTGCGCATCCCCGACGACCAACTCGGCATCCTCGTCGCCCAGGTCCGCGGCGTCGATCACCTCGGCCGCACGCACCACATCCGATTCAGCCTGCGCCAGATCGACGTGCGCGGCCACCACCGCGGATATCGGCACAGCGGCGGCCAACCGCACCACGGCATCATCCAGATCCGGGCGCAGCTTGGCATCGTCGGCGGTCGCGACCAGCACCGCCCGTCGGGCCGGTAACTCGTCGTCGCCGTCGTGGTTGGCCAGCAGCCGCAGCGAGGCCAGCGCCGCCTCACGCATGGCCACCTCGGACAGCTCATCCTCGTCGCCCGCAGAATAGGCCTCGCGCAGCGCCGGGGTCACCGCGAAAGCGGTGCCGTTCACCGGCCACAATTCGCCGTCGGCCACCAATTCGCGCAGCATCGCTAGCGTCACCGGTATGTAGACCTGCATGGGCATTACTGCGCCGCCTCCAACAACTCGTCGAGCGCCTCGGTGATCAGCACCGGAAGCATGTCCGCATCCGGCATCGCATCACGATCAGCGTTGATTCCGTAATACACGACGCCGTTGTAGGAAGTCAGCCCAATGGACAACACCTGATTACGCAGCAGCGGAGGCACCGGGTAAATCTCTGCCAAGCGCGCACCGCCGATGTACATCGGGGCCTGCGGCCCAGGCACATTCGTAACCAACAGATTGAACAGCCGATTCGGCAGTGTGGTCGCGACGCGGGCCGCCAACGCGTGAAGGGTCGGCGGGACGAATCCGGAGAGCGCCGCCATGTTCGGCACGTCCACCAAACTGAATGCCGCTGAATGTGATTCGGTGGCGTGCGCGATCTGCGACAACCGCACCACGGTGTTGCCCTCACCCACCGGAAGGTCGACGAGAAACGGCGACACCTCGGTAGTGGCGGCGCCCTCGGCGAGAACATCCAGGTCACCATCCCGGTACACCGACATCGGCACCATCGCCCGAATCATCGAGGTAGTGGTGACCGGCTCTCCCCTGCTCATCAGCCAATTACGCAGCGCCCCAGCGATTACCGCCAACACCACATCATTGACATCGCAATCGTATTTGGCACGCACCCGCCGATAATCAGCCAGCTTGGTGGTCACCACGCTGAATCGCCTACTGCGCGAAACGCGTTGGTTGAGTGGCCCGCGCGGGGCGGCACCACGGGCGGCTGTGCGCACCACCTTGGCCATGCGCTCACCCAACTCGCCGATCTCGCCCGTCAGCGACGCGGCGTCGGCGACCGCGCTGCGTACCGCCTCCAGGCGGGCACCGGGGCGCGCCAACCACTCCGAGACCGCACCGGCGACCAGCTCACTAGAGCTCGGTTCATGCTCCGGAACCCAGATATCCTCGCCGAAGTCCGGGGTGCGGGCTGTCCGGTCAAACAGAACCTGTCCGAGTTCGAGCGCGGATTGGCCGTCCACCAGAGCCTGATGCGTCTTGGTGTAGATGGCCAGCCGGTTCTTGGACAGCCCCTCAACCAGGTACATCTCCCACAGCGGCCGTGACCGATCCAGCGGACGAGATGTCAAGCGTGCCACCAGATCTTGCAGCTGACCGTCACTACCTGGGGAGGGCAACGCCGAACGCCGAATATGGTAGGTGATATCGAAATCGACATCGTCCAGCCAGACCGGCCGGGCCAGTCCGAACCCGATCTCCTTGACCCGTTGCCGATAGCGTGGAACCTGCGGGAGCCGGCTCTCCACCAACGCGAGAAGCTCGTCGTACGTGAAGCCACCGCGGGGCTTGCGGATGATCGCCAACGAACCGACGTGCATCGGGGTTGAGCTGTCCTCGCTGGAGAAGAACGATGCGTCAAGCGCGGACAACCTGCTGACCACGATCCGCGCCGCCTTCCCCTAAGAATCTCGCCACTTGTACCCAGCGGCGCCGCTGTCCCGAACGTCCCGCCAACCGTACCCTGGCGCCCTCGGCACCGGCTGTGCGATCATGATCGGCAACGTTCTGCGCCTCTCCAGCAGAGCGAATGAGGGGGCTCATTCACTGGAGGGGAAATGTCTCATCGCTATGTCACCCGGGTGGCCGATTACGAACCGGCGCCGGTGCTGGCCAGCCTGCCGCAGGCCTGTCAATCACCACGTCCGGCAAGGTTGCGCCAATCGCGGACTCGGCCAGCGGGCATCGAGCGCCAGGCACATCTGCGCGAACAATCTCCGCCGCCTGAGGCGGTTGCGTTCGCGGATGCCGCAATGCGCCGGATCCTGGAGGTCATGGATCGGCGCCGGCCGATAATCCAGCTGCGCCCGCTGTTGGCCGACGGGCCCCTAAGCGCGGTCATGGCACGTTCCTCGCGCACCCCCACCACCGCCGCGGCCCGGCTTTGCAAGATCCGGGTGCGCCGCTGCGCGGACGACACCGCCGAGATCTTCGGAACGTTCGAGCGCGGTGGACGCGTCCGGGCGTTCGCCGGGCGCATCCAATCCGTACGGGGTAACTGGCTTGTGGCCGCGTTGCAGCTCGGCTAACGCCGACCGCCGCTAGCGCTTGCGGCGCGACCGCGGCGGCTTGGAGGTGCGGCCCGCGTTGCGCGCCGCTTCCCGACGCTCACGCCGCGTGCCACCGCCCGGGGCCGAGTCACCGCCACCGGCCTCATGCCGGGATTGCGCTGAACCGTCTTCCGCCGGCCCCGAGTACGTGAGCTCGGGCGTAGACTCTTCGAGCCCCTTCGCGCGCAACTCACCCTGCGCGGCTTGCGCTGCGGCGGAAGCGAACTCGGCCAACCCTTCGGGCGCTGCCTGCGGGGCAACGGTTCCATCGGCGGGCTGCTGGACCTCGACGTTGATGTTGAACAGGAAGCCAACCGACTCTTCCTTGAGGCCGTCGAGCATGGCGGTGAACATGTCGTAGCCCTCGCGCTGGTACTCGACCAGCGGATCGCGCTGCGCCATCGCCCGCAGGCCGATGCCCTCCTTGAGATAGTCCATCTCGTAGAGGTGCTCGCGCCACTTACGATCGATCACGCTGAGCAGGATGTTGCGTTCCAGCTGGCGCATCGAGCCCTCGCCGGCCAGCCCGTCGATCTCGGCTTCTCTTGCCTTGTACGCCTTCTTGGCGTCGTCGAGCAGGGCCAACTTGAGGTCGGCGGGGCTCAGCTCGTCGGCCTCACCGTAGGTGTCCGATGCGATGAGTTCCTCGGGCTTCAGACTCACGGGGTACAGCGTCTTGAGCGCGGTCCACAACGCTTCGAAGTCCCAGTCCTCGTGATAGCCGTCAGCAGTGGCACCGTCGACGTAGGCGGCGATGGTGTCGGTGATCATCTCTTCGATCTGCGGCTGCAGGTCCTCGCCGTCGAGGATGCGGCGGCGTTCGGCGTAGATGACCTTGCGCTGCTGGTTCATCACCTCGTCGTACTTGAGGACGTTCTTGCGGACCTCGAAGTTCTGCTGCTCCACCTGGGTCTGTGCGCTCTTGATGGCGCTGGTCACCATCTTGGCCTCGATCGGCACGTCGTCAGGGACGTTCATCCGCGTCAGAATCGTTTCCAGCGCAGCGCCATTGAAGCGTCGCATCAACTCGTCACCCAACGACAGGTAGAAGCGAGACTCGCCTGGGTCGCCCTGACGTCCGGAACGACCGCGCAGCTGGTTGTCGATACGGCGCGACTCGTGCCGTTCGGTGCCCAGCACGTACAGGCCACCGGCCTCCTGGACCTCCTTGGCCTCAGTCTCGGCGGCATCCTTGAACTTCTGCAGCGTCGCGTCCCAGGCGTCTTGGTACTCGTCCGGGGTCTCCACCGGGTCCAGGCCCTGTTCGCGAAGGTGCGTGTCCGCCAAGAAGTCCGGGTTACCGCCCAGCACGATGTCGGTACCGCGGCCGGCCATGTTGGTGGCCACGGTGATGGCGCCCCGGCGGCCGGCCTCGGCGATGATGCGGGCTTCCTGCTCGTGATACTTGGCGTTGAGCACATTGTGCGGAATGCGGCGCTTGGTGAACTGCCGTGAAAGGTACTCAGAGCGCTCCACACTCGTGGTACCGATCAGGACAGGCTGGCCGGCCTCGTAGCGCTCCACCACATCGTCGACGACCGCGATGTACTTGGCTTCCTCGGTCTTGTAGATGAGGTCGGATTGGTCCTTGCGGACCATCGGCCGGTTGGTGGGAATCGACACGACACCGAGCTTGTAGATCTCGTGCAGCTCGGCCGCCTCGGTCTGGGCGGTACCGGTCATACCGGCGAGCTTGTCGTAGAGACGGAAATAGTTCTGCAGGGTGATGGTGGCCAGCGTTTGGTTCTCGGCCTTGATCTCCACACGCTCCTTGGCCTCGATGGCCTGGTGCATGCCCTCGTTGTAGCGCCGGCCCAGCAGCACACGACCAGTGAACTCGTCGACGATCAGCACCTCGCCGTCGCGGACGATGTAGTCCTTGTCGCGGTTGAACAGTTCCTTGGCCTTGATGGCGTTGTTGAGGTAGCTCACCAGCGGCGAGTTGGCCGCCTCATACAGGTTGTCGATGCCCAGCTGGTCCTCGACGAACTCGACCCCGACCTCGTGGATACCGATGGTGCGCTTGCGGATGTCCACCTCGTAATGGGTGTCCTTCTCCATCAGCGGGACAATCCGCGCGAACTCCGGGTACCAGTTCGATGCTCCGTCGGCAGGGCCGGAGATGATGAGCGGGGTACGAGCCTCGTCGATGAGGATCGAGTCGACCTCGTCGACGATGGCGTAGGCGTGCCCGCGCTGCACCAGCTCGTCGAGCGAGTGGGTCATGTTGTCGCGCAGGTAGTCGAAGCCGAACTCGTTGTTGGTGCCATAGGTGATGTCGGCGTTGTAGGCCGCGCGCCGCTCCTGCGGGTTCATCTGCGACAAGATCACGTCGACATCCAGGCCCAGGAAGCGGTGCACGCGGCCCATCCACTCCGAGTCACGTTTGGCCAGGTAGTCGTTGACCGTGACGACGTGCGTGCCCTTGCCGGCCAGCGCGTTCAGGTAGGCCGGCAGCACACAGGTAAGGGTCTTGCCCTCACCGGTCTTCATCTCGGCGACATTCCCGGCGTGCAGCGCGGCGCCACCCATCACCTGTACATCGAAGTGGCGCTGGCTCAGCACCCGCCAGGAGGCCTCGCGCGCGACGGCGAAGGCCTCGGGCATCAGGTCATCGAGTGTCTGGCCCTTCTCCAGACGCCCCTTGAAGTCGCCGGTCTTGGCCCGCAGCTCGGCATCGGAAAGCTTCTCGACGTCATCGGACAGGGTGTTGACGTAATCGGCCACGCCCTTGAGACGCTTGACCATGCGACCTTCACCAAGGCGCAGCAACTTCGACAGCACGTCAATATCCCCTGTACTCGTTAGGACTTGTCAGACTTCAGCGAGTCCCATCGTAGGCGTCGTCCGCACCAGCTTCCCCGAGCAGTCACCCTTGGACGGCCGTCGCGCCATCCGCCAGCACCGCCAGGCGCCGCTCGCGGGCTATGAGGAACAACGGGAACGCGACGCTGATGGCGACGAGGAAGCAGAGCGCGACGTACACCCAGATGTGCTTGATACCCAACCGTCGGGCCTCGACAACCATGAGCACGAGGGCCGCGATCGTGAGCAGCATCAGGTCGTTGGTCAGAGAGCCCGCGACGTGATTTGCATACGCGCTGGTCACGACATCGACCAGCTTCCCGCCGGACGAGATATACGCGATGTTGTGCCACCAGGTGGCAACCACGGCGATCAGCGCTATCGCGCCGTACAAGAAACAGAGGTTTCGGCGAGCAGTACTCACGGACGAAGTATGCGACGTGAAAGGACCCCCACACCAGACCTGGTGCGGGGGTCCTTGGCGCGGTTGACCGCGCGCCCTACTCCCCGAGGCGTATCAGGCCGTAGTCATACGCGTGTCTCCGATACACCACGGACGGGCAACCGGAGGATTCGTCATGGAACAGGAAGAAGTCGTGACCAACCAGTTCCATCTCGTAGAGCGCATCATCGACCGTCATCGGCTTGGCGGGGTGTTCCTTGGTCCGCACGATCTGACCCGGGCCGTGCCCGTCGTCGGCCTCCGCCCCGTTGTGACTGTGTGCGCCATTCACCGCGGCGGGAGGCGTGAAGGCATCGGCGGGCAGAACCTTGGTGGCCTCGGCGAGCGATACCGGCGTCTTGTCTCCGTAGTGAACCTTGCGGCGGTCACGGCCTCGGCGCAAACGGCTCTCCAGCTTGGCGACGGCAGCTTCGAGAGCACTGTGGAACGTGTCGGCACATGCCTCGCCCCGGACGACCGGTCCCCGGCCCCGCGCGGTGATCTCCACGCGCTGACAGACCTTCTTCTGGCGACGGTTCTTTTCGTGTTCGAGTTCTACATCAAAGAGGTAAATGGTTTTGTCGTAGCGTTCCAGACGGGACAGTTTGTCGTTCACAAAAATTCGGAAATGATCGGGGATATCTACGTTTCGGCCCTTGACCACGATGTCGGCTTGGGCCGTCCGCTCCCCGTCCTCGATAGCAACGGATGCCTTTGATGTGCTTGACAACTCATACCTCCGGTACTGAGAGTGCGCTTGCGCTCAACCCATCCGCTAGGGACTAAAGATGTTGGCGATGCGCATGTTTGATGTTTGACGTACGCCGGAGTCGCCTGAAACGCTGAGACGGCAGCCCGCCGGCGCTGGGGTCGGTAACCACCTCCTCCGCCGAATAGGACGCAGGCGTTCCGTGTTGGCCAGTGGTGTGATCGCCCACACGCGGAACGTTCATAGCTTGTTGGCCCCGACGGTAGTCCGTGTTCACTCGCCTTGCCACCGATTCGGGAGAGTCGTTTCGAGATCGTCATACGATCTTTAGGCGTACGTCAGCGTGAGCACGGCAGCGACCCGAAATCCTGCGGATTTCAACACTCTGACTGATTCGGCGACGGTGGCCCCGGTGGTCACGACATCGTCGACCAGCACCAATTCGGTGACCGGCCGCGGGGCCCGGCGCAGCGCGACACGTCCGGCGACGTTGTGCTGACGGGCCGAACTGGACAGCCCCACCGAATCTCGCGCACCCACCTTCATGCGCAGCAGGGACGCAACGTGCACGCCCGGAATCCGGGTGGCGACCGTCGCTACCGCTGTCACCGGATCCCCGCCGCGTCCACGCGCCGCAATCCACCGAGTGGGTGCCGGAACCAATGTCACCGGCCGCTCGACGAGATGCCAGCGCAGAAGCTCCCCCACTCCCCGTGCCAGCACCGCTCCCAACGGAACCGTCAGGTCGCGGCGACCGCGATCCTTCATCGTCACGATCGCCCGGCGCCGAGCACCCGCGTACCGCCCGAGGGACAGGACGGGCACACCCGGATCGACCCGCGTCGTCACCACCACGGGCTCCGCGGTGAACGCGCCCGCACAGGCTTCACACCAGCGGGTGGACGGCGCCCCGCAACCGCCGCAGGCCAGCGGCAGCATCAGATCGAGCATGCGATGACTGTGCGCGCAGGGTCCGACATCTCACCTTCACGCAATTTCCACGTTCCACACCTGCGCCGTGGTGGTATCAACTCTTCATGTCGACAGACCCCGCCGATATCGAAAGCATCCCGTCACGAGCCTTGGGATTGATGACGGGACCGCTGGCACTTCTCGTCGTTGGTTTCAGTTTCTTACCGTGGTGGGGCATCTCCGCGGATATCGGAACTTCGGAACCGATCACCGTCACCGGCATCGGCCGGATGACCGGCGATCCCTCGTTCGCATCACTGTCCAGCGAGGCCGGACAACCAGGGGTCGCGAGCGCCGTCGCGGGCATTCTCATCGTGGTCATAGCAGTCATGTGGACTCGCGGCCGTTTCGGTTGCGTGCGTTCACGTCTGGTGGCGTGCGCGCTGGCCGCCTCGGCTGCCGCGCTGGCCGGTCTCGTGCCGGTATGGCAGGCGTACGTGGCGGAGAACGTTCTGGACGCCATCGGTCTGGCGTCACTGCTCAGGCTCCGGAGCCATTACGGGGACGTTCTCTTTACGTCGTACGGCGCCGCGGTCACCGGCCTCGCCGCAGTGGTGATCGCGACCCTCACCGCGGTAAGCGCGGCACGCGCGCACGCGGCTTGGCGCGTGCCGATCGCCCTTGTCGTTGGCCTCGCCGTCGGCGCGGGCCTCGCATTCGCCATCCATGCGGGCATGCCGCTGCGCCCGAGTTAGTAACTGCGAGGCAGCGCCGCGACCAGCGTCTCGATCTGACTCCGATCCAGCACCGAGACCGTCCCGTCGGGCAGCCCGAGAATCCGGTCGGTGGCGACGCCATAGAGCCGCTGACGCTGGACCGCGGCGTCGATCGCCTCGGCGCGCGCATGCGCATCAGGCGCGGCGATGATCCGGTGCACGGTGGCACCCATGTTGGCCGCGAAGCCCTGGATCATGTCACCGACGCCCTCGGGATCGAACGTCTCGAACACTCCCTCGGCAACCCCGCACGTGATCACCTCGGTGAGCACCGGCCGAAACTTGTCCTCCCAGATCGCCGAGATCCTGCGCAGCAGTGATTGATTCTCCGGCCGCAACATCGACCTCATCGCCGCGATGCTCTCCGGCGCGCCGAGAGCCATCTTCACCTCGTAGCTGGCGCGCAGGCCAGCGTTCAGCCGCTCCAGCGCACCCACCCCCTGCTCGGCGAAGACAGGCCTCAACGCCGCGAAGGCCTGATCCGCGCTGCGCTCCGACAGCGCGGCCACCAGGGCCTCCTTTGAGGAAAAGTAGTGGTAAAAGGCACCTTTCGAAATCCCGGAGGTGGCGATGAGATCGTTGAGACTCACCGTGTCGTAGCCGCGCTCGAGAAACAGGGCCATCGCCAGATCCAGCAATTCGGTCCGGCGTACCTCCGGATGTTTCACCACACGCGGCATGGGTCAGGGCTTCCTGATCCAGCCCACGTATGTCAGATACACGCCGATGAGCGCCAGAACCGCGAAGAAGGCACGGACCGCTCCGACCGCGGGCACCGACGCCTCAACGCCACTTTGCATCAGCTGAGGAAATGCCAGTAGCACAAATCCCCGAAGTGCCAGAAACCAGCCGAACAGCGAGATGATCACCGGCGCGAGGCCCTTCCAGTACTGGTGAAAGGCGATGATCATCAGCCCACAGAAGAGCAGCAGCGCGCCGAAGAGCCACGCCCACATGGGGTCCCTGAAGAAGCTGTCACTGAGGAAGCCGGGCCCACCCGCGCGAATCGCGATGACGGTGGTGACTATGGCGACGAATGGACCGATCACCCGCGCAAACGCGCGCGTGCGCTGGGCCGGAACCCCCGTAGTGGGCGCGGTTGTCATGACGCGAACTCCTTCCGAACGGCGTGAATAGACCACTGGTCGGTATGTTAGACCACTGGTCGGTATACGCGCACGGCGTGCCGCAGAACACCGCTGCCGCCGACTCGATCTGACTAGGCTCGGATTCATGGAGACCCGGACAGCACCCGCCGATGCCGACATCCTCACCTCAAACCTGCGCGTCGCACTCGACGGCCGATTTGGTCCGATACGCGACGCCGCCCGCGAATACCTGAACCGCGCCGACCTGCTACCCGACCCGTCGCTGACGCTCAAGGAGGCGCGCGCGCGATCACTGCAGATCATGCGCGAGCTGGTTCCACACGGCTTACCGCAGGCGGGATTCCGCACGGAGCACGGCGGCACCGGCGACGTCGGGGCCGCGATCGTCGGCATCGAAATGCTCGGCTACGCCGACCTGTCGCTCATGGTCAAGGCCGGTGTGCAGTGGGGCCTGTTCGGTGGCGCGATCGAAAATCTGGGCACCGCAAGCCATCACAAGCAGTACGTGGTCCCGCTGATCAACCTCGATGTGCTCGGCTGTTTCGGTATGACCGAGACAGGCCACGGCTCCAATGTCCAGGCCTTGCAGACCGTTGCCACCTACGACCGCCAGACCGGCGACTTCACCCTCAACTCCGAGGGCTCGCTGGCGCGCAAGGACTACATCGGCGGCGCGGCCGAGCACGCCACCGTGGCAGCGGTTTTCGCGCAGCTCGTCACCGGCGGGCCCGGCGAGGAGGCAACCGGCCGCGGAGTGCATTGCTTTGTGGTCCCGATCCGGAGCGCGGACGGCAACGACCTGCCCGGCGTCACCACCAGCGACTGCGGATACAAGGGCGGCCTCGCCGGGGTCGACAACGGGCGCATCGTGTTCGACAACGTGCGGGTGCCGCGCGCCAACCTGCTCAACAAATATGCGGACGTCGCCGCCGATGGCTCGTACAGCTCGCCCATCGAGAACGAGAACAAGCGGTTCTTCACCATGCTGGGCACCCTCATCCGCGGGCGGGTCAGCGTCGCCGCCACCTCGGGCGCGGCGGCCCGCAAGGCACTGACCATCGCATCGCGCTATGCCCTGGTACGCAAGCAATTCGACACTCCGGATAGCGACGACGAGGTGATCATCGCCGACTACCTGGTGCATCAGCGCAAGCTCCTGCCGTTGATCGCGCGGTCGTACGCACTCGCGTTCGCACAGAACGAACTCACCGAAGAGCTGCATGAAGTACAGACCGCAGATGAGGTGGATGGCGACCGACAGCGCCAGCTAGAAAGCGCCGCAGCGGGTTTGAAGGCGATGACCAGCTGGCACGCCCAGAACACCATCACCGTGTGCCGGGAGGCTTGCGGCGGCGCCGGGTACCTCGACGCCAACCAGCTCACCATTCTGCGGCGCGATATCGACGTGTTCACCACCTTCGAGGGTGATAACACCGTGCTCACCCAGCTGGTGGCTAAGGAACTCCTGTCGGCCTACGGCGAGGACGTACGCGGCCTCAACGCCGTGGGCTGGACCCGGTTTATCGCAAGCATGGCCCGCGACGTGATCCTGGAGCGCTCCGCGGCACGGCAGGTCATCCAGACCATCCTGGACTCCTCCGACGAGGACGTCGAGGAATCCGAGCTGAGCAACCGCGGCACCCAGCTGCGGCTGCTGCGCAACCGCGAGGACCACCTGCTGCGCACTGCGGCCACCCGGATGCAGCGCGCACAATCCGATGACGAGGATCCGTTCGAGGTCTTCAACTCCGCGCAGGACCACATCCTCAAGGTCGGCTCCGCGCACACCGAGCGGGTGGTGCTGGAGTCCTTCATCGAGGCCATCGACAGCTGCGACAGCAAATCGGCACAAGAGCTGCTGGAAAAGCTATGCGACCTGTTTGTATACAGCGTGCTCGAGACCGACCTGTCCTGGTTCCTCATGCACCGGCATGTTTCGACCGAACGGGCGAAGGCCATCAGACGCGGGGTCAACCAACTGTGCGAGGAGCTGCGCCCCCATTTGCGCACCCTGGTGGACGCTTTCGGAATTCCCGAGGCGCTGCTCACCACGGAGATGATCGCCGAGAACTAGCCCGTCAGTACGGGAATCGCCTGCGGCGTCATGAGTGGACGCACCTCGATCCACCGCTCCTCCGGTGTGCCCAGTCCTGTCAGCTGCAGCACGCCACGCGCATCGGCGATGTAGATGATCGCCGGCGAGGCCACAATCGTCGATACCGGAGTCAACAGATTGCGGTCGTCCAGATCGGAGTTCACTCCGTCGAGATTCACGTTGGCCACCAGGTGCGACCCGTCGTTGCGGGCCACCGCGATGTCGTCACCGGTGCGCCAGGCCAGCGACACCGCGGAGTTTCCGAGACCAAAACCAAGACGGCGCGGGTGCACCAGCGCGTAATCACCACTGTCGGTTTGCAGAACCGTCGCCATGATCACCTGGCCGTCGATGATCATGGCGGCACGCGTGCCGTCGCGTGACAACGCCAGCTCGGTGATCTGCCCCTTGTACTTCTGTGCCACCGCCGATGATTCGACAGGCAACACCGCCACCATGGACGTGGTGGCCTCCTGGATGACCCTGACCACCCGGCCACCATCGATAACCACCCACACCGCGTCGTCAAGGGCCCAGGTCGGGCGGGTCAACGTCTTACCGCCGACCGCCTCGCTGCCGTTCGCGCCGTTCGCGCCCACCCACATCGACATCAGCGGATCTTCTCCGGCCTGCACCCGGATCACCGACGCAACCTGACGCCCGCTGCGCGACAGCGCCGCCGACACCTGGCTTCCCACTTGACCGAACGATCCGCGCACCGGCGTTGCCGTGTCACGGTCAACGGTCACCAGCGATCCATTCAGCAGTCCGTAAAGGCCCACCCCTGCGCCCTCCGACGCACCGGGGTCGGTCGATGCGACGTTCTGCGTGCTCCAGCCCTGTGCGAACTGCTCATCCAGCGGAGCACCATTGACCTGCAGGACGTACGGCCCGGCGATGCCGGCCCGCGACAGCGTCCAAATCACCTGCGCGGCAAGGAACTGGCGGGTCCGCTGATCCGGTGTCAGATCGCCTTCCAGCTCGACCCGCACGCCGCCGTACCCGCGCCCCACGTCCACCCTGCTGCCATCGGCGCGTGTCACGGGGCCTCGCAACCGCAGGCCGTTCAGGTGATTACGCACCGCCCCGGCCAGTTCCGGTCGCGGACCGGATAAGAGTTTGTACACCAGCTCGGTGGCCAGCGAATCGGGGTCATTGACCGCCACATAGCGCGGATCGGGCACCACGGTGCGCCCGGCCGGGTCCGCGAAGTACACGGTGTAGCGCCGATAGGTGGCCTGGAACTGCGCCCAGTCCAGGAAGACCCCATTGGGTAGCGAGTCGATTCGCCACTCGCCGTTGACCTTGACCAACGTGAACTGGGGATCTTGGGTATCCCCTTGAGCGGTCTCGAACACCCCGACATCGGACAAGGTGCCCAGTTTGTTGGCGCGCACATTGATCGTCCACCGGTCGAGGCCGCGCTGGTCGGCGAATATCGGCGACTCGATGAGCACCGCGTCGCCCGCGTCATCCCATGTCCGCGAGCCGGATTCGGTAAGGAACTGCCGGGCGGCCCGGTGCCTGTTCAACGGTTCGGCGGTGGCCTTCAAGAACTCGCGCAACACCGTCTCGGGCTCCATCCCCGGTGTGGGTGCCGGCACCCCCGGCGGCAGCGGTCGCTGCACCGTTCCGATGGCCCGCGGAGAAGAGGACGACGGCACCCCGGCGCAGCCGGTGATCCCCAGTGCCACCGCGATGAGGGCGGCGGCCACCTTGCGGCGCATCAGGACGACTCCCGTACGTGTTCGGCCTTGGTACCCGGGGTGCGCATCGGCGTGGTCTCCTGCTCCCCCGGTTGGGTTCCCCGCTCCGCCGGTTGCGTTCCCCGCGAAACCGGCCTGCGCATAGCAGCACTCGGACGGCTCACCGGGTTCAGTGGAAGGGGGCTCGTCGTCACCTTATGCCCGCGAACCAACGGCACCGTCAACCGGAACAGTGCCCCGTTGCCCGGTTCGCCCCACGCCTCCAGGCGTCCCTGGTGCAACCGAGCGTCCTCGACGCTGATCGCCAAACCGAGTCCGGTGCCCCCGGAATGCCGCTTACGCGACGGATCGGCACGCCAGAACCTGTTGAACACCAGTTTTTCCTCGCCGGGGCGCAGACCGACTCCGCGATCTCGCACGGTGACGGCAACGCTGTCGACATCGGCGGCCATCCGGATGGTGACGGGCTTGTGCTCGCTGTGGTCGATCGCGTTGGCAACCAGGTTGCGCAGAATCCGTTCCACGCGACGGGGATCCACCTCAGCGATGATCTCGCTGTCGGGCATGTCTAGCTCCACCACGGTGTCCAGCTCGTCGGCGAGGTGTTTGACCGAGGCCACCACGGTTTTGACGGTGTCACGCAGGTCCACCTGCTCCACGGCGAGTTCGGCCACACCGGCGTCGTGCCGGGAGATTTCCAGCAGATCGGCCAACAGTGTTTCGAACCGGTCCAGCTCATTGGTCATCAGCTCGGCGGAACGCTGCAGCGCCGGGTCAAGCTCTTCGCGGTTGTCGTAGATGAGATCGGCCGCCATCCGCACCGTGGTCAATGGGGTGCGCAGTTCATGGCTGACGTCAGAGGTGAAGCGGCGCTGCAGGTTTCCAAACTCTTCGAGCTGAGTGATCTCGCGTGAGAGGCTCTCGGCCATGTCGTTGAACGACACCGCGAGCCGCGCCATGTCGTCGACACCGCGTACCGGCATGCGTTCGGACAGATGCCCTTCGGCGAACCGCTCGGCAATGCGGGAGGCCGACCGCACCGGCAGCACCACCTGACGGGCGACCAACAGCGCGGCGGCGGCCAGGAGCGCCAGCAGCACCAGACCACCGGTCACCATGGTTCCGCGCACCAGCGAAATGGTGCTTTCCTCGCTCGACAACGGGAAGACCAGGTACAGCTCGAGCGCGGTGACCTTCGACGTGGTCGGCGAACCGATGACGAGGGCCTTCCCCGAGAAGCTCTCGGTGTGCACGGTCGAGTACTGATAACTGACCTGGCCGGCCTTCACGAATTCGCGCAGCGGGCCCGGGATCTGAGTGGCAGGCCCCGACGATGTCGCCTCGCGGGGTCCGTCACCGGGAACCAGCAGGACGGCGTCGAATGCCCCAGCGCCGCCGCCCTCGGAGCCCTTACTGCCGTTCAGCAGTTGGTTACGCGCCAGCTCCAGGCTGCTTTGTAGTGAACGGGTTTCCTCGCCGCCGACATCATCGCTGACGATGACCCGCGCACGTTCCATCTCCTCCGTCGCGACCCGAATCTTCGATTCCAGGATCCGATCGGTCACCTGGCTCGTGAGCACAAATCCCAGGATCAGGATGACCAGGGAGGACAGCGCCAAATTGGACACCACCACCCGCACCTGCAGGGAACGGCGCCAGGTGAACCCGACCGCTCGACTCAGTGCCTTCAGTCCGCGTATCAGTGGTGCCGATCGCCGCTGAATGCGCCGCTTCGAGCTGAAGATCACGGGGGTCCGGCCTTATATCCCACTCCTCGAACGGTCAACACCACGGTCGGATTCTCGGGATCCTTCTCGACCTTCGCCCGCAGCCGCTGCACGTGGACGTTCACCAGCCGGGTATCGGCCGGGTGACGGTAACCCCACACCTGTTCGAGCAGCACATCACGAGTAAACACCTGGCGCGGTTTGCGTGCCAGCGCCACCAGCAGGTCGAACTCCAGCGGGGTCAACGAGATCTGCTCGCCCTCGCGCGTCACCTTGTGCGCGGGCACATCGATGTCGATGCCCGCGATGTTCAGCAGCTCGGCGGGTTCGTCGTCGTTGCGCCGCAACCGGGCACGGATGCGGGCGACGAGTTCCTTGGGTTTGAACGGCTTCATGATGTAGTCGTCGGCACCGGACTCCAGGCCGAGCACCACATCGACGGTGTCGGTCTTGGCGGTGAGCATGACGATCGGCACACCGGAATCGGAACGCAGCACCCGGCATACGTCGATGCCATTCATCCCGGGCAGCATGAGGTCCAACAGAACCAGATCGGGACGCAGCTCGCGAACGGCGGTGAGCGCCTGGGTACCGTCGCTCACCACTGCCGTCTCGAAGCCCTCCCCGCGCAACACGATGGTGAGCATCTCTGCCAATGACGCGTCATCGTCGACAACAAGGATCCTTTGCCTCATAGATCCCATCGTGTCACTAGATCGTGACAAAACCGGGGTACCAAGGGGGCGAGTTGCGAACTAGTCTCCGGCGAGCTGCGCGCGGACCTTGAACTTCTGGATCTTGCCGGTGGCGGTTCTGGGTAAAGCGTCGACGAACTCGACACGTTTGGGGCACTTGTATCCGGCCAGATGCTCCCGGCAGTGCGCGACGAGATCCGGTCCCGTGGGCGGATCGGCCCCTGGGGCCGCCTCGGCGATCACCACCACCGCAGTCACCAGCTCGCCCCACTTCTCGTCGGGCACGCCAACGACCGCGGCCTCCCGAACCCCCGGATGAGATATCAGCGCGTCTTCCACTTCGATGGACGACACGTTCTCGCCGCCGGTAATGATGATGTCTTTCTTGCGGTCCGAGATGCTGAGGTAACCCTCGGACATCGATCCGCGGTCACCGGTGTGAAACCAATTGCCTGCCAACGCTTCCGTGGTGGCTTCCGGCTGGTCCCAGTAACCGTCGAGATTCGTGTTCGACTGAGTGAGCACCTCGCCATCCTCGGCGATCGACACCCGGACACCGATCGCCGGGGCTCCCGCGCGGCCCAGCATGCGCGCCTGCTGACGGTCGTCGAGGTCGGCCCATTCTGACCGAAACCGATTCATCGTGATGAGCGGCGCGGTTTCGGTAAGTCCATAAATCTGGATGAATTCCCAGCCGAGCTCGGCACGCACCCGGGCGATCGTGCGCGTCGGAGGCGGCGCTCCCGCGACGATGATCCGGACCCGGCCCCGGCCCGGAATAGGCCCCTGCCAACGCGCCGCGGCATCCAGAACGGAATCGACGACCGTTGGCGCCGCGCACATCACGGTGACACCGTGTTCCTGCACGCGTCGCAGAATCTCGTCTCCGTCGACCTTGCGCAGCACGATGTGCCGGCCACCCATTCCGGTCGCCGCGTACGGCCAACCCCAGCCGTTGCAGTGGAACATCGGCAATGTGTGCAGCAGAACATCGTCGTCACGCAGCGTGGCATGCAACCCGAAAACGACTGCGTTGATCCAGATGTTGCGGTGAGTGAGTTGCACACCCTTGGGCCGGCTCGTGGTTCCTGAGGTGTAATTCAAAGTGGCGGTGTCTGATTCGGTGCACGACCAGGGTCTCGGATCCGCGATATGTGGCGAGCCGGTTTCACCGAATATCGCGGCGTCATCCTCTCCCAACACGAAGTTGTGGGGGGCGCGCACGGTATCCAGCAGGCCGCGCACCTCCGGGTCCACTATCAGCACCGAGGCGCGCGAATGCTCGATGATGTATTCGATCTCGGCGGGCGCCAAGCGAAAGTTGATGGGCACCAGGATCCGTCCCCACCCGGACACCCCAAAGAACGAGGTGAGCAGTCGCGCACTGTTCTGAGAGACGATCGCCACGCGCTCCCCTGGTCCGACGCCGAGATCATCGAGCGCCGCGGCTTGCCCACGTGCCCGCGCGGCGAGCTGCCGGTAGCTCAACGCTCCCCAGGAGGGCGCCGGTTGCGCCGGCTCGTCGACTACCCCGACACGGTCGGGATAGACCAGCTCGGCACGGTCCAGAAAATCTCGCACACTCAGGTCGAAGAACACGCACCAATCCTGCCGTCCCGCTCCCCATGTGGCGTGGATATCCACGAAGCGCGGGGACATCTTGCCGGTCACTGGTGGACGGGTGTTTAATGAGGGCGCTTTGTTCAGCAGTGGTTCATGTGCGCTTTGCGCCAGCGCCTAGGAGGTGACGCGACTATGTCCGATAGTCAACCTCCGAGTATCCACAGCGCCTTCTAACGCAGACCCGGGTTGCGCTCGAAGGCGCTCTTGTTGCACCACACATGTGTGTGCACTCGAAGCCACTGCGAGAGAACAGGACCCTTCATGAGTCATTGGGATGTCATCATCCGCGTAGCCCTGGGATTTGGCCTGGGTTGTGTCATCGGGATCGAACGGCAGTGGCGCGCCAAGAATGCCGGCCTGCGCACCAACGCGCTGGTGTGCCTGGGCGCGACACTCTTCGTCATCATGGGCGGCTACAGCTTCCATGGCCCCGGTGCCGACCCGACTCGCGTTGCGGCGCAGATCGTTTCAGGCATCGGCTTCCTCGGCGCCGGAGTGATCATGAAACAGGGCGCCACCATCACCGGGCTGAACACCGCCGCCACGATGTGGGCCACCGCCGCCGTGGGCGCGCTGGCCGGCGGCGGCATGTACGACGTCGCGATCGTCGGCACCGTGGCCATCGTGCTGGCCAACGTCCTGTTGCGGCCACTCGGGCATCTGCTGGATCGCCAACCGGCCATCGGCCGCGAGTCCGCGCCCGCGGCATATCTCTTCGAGGTCACCACCACCGATGAAACCGAGGCGCATATCCGGGCGCTCACCGTACAGGCCGTCAACAGGCCTGAATTCGCGCTGCAATCGGTGCGGTCCTATGACGTGGAAGACGGCAAGCATGTGCGCGTGGTGGCGAAGCTGAGCGCCGAAGAACGCAACGACTCGCTGCTGGAGTCCGCGGTAAGCCGCCTGTCCATGGAACCCGCGGTCTCATCGGTGCGCTGGCATGTCGACCGCGAGGAAGAAGCCGAAGCCAGTGAGTGGTAGGCGCTGACGACCCGTCGAGTGTGAAGCCATGGCGGTATTTCGGCCGAATATCCGCCGTGCCTTCACACTCGGCGTAGCAGTTCCTCGGCCAGCGCATCCGGATCGCCGCCGTCGGTGACTACCCACGGGCCGCCCCAATTCCGTTGCGCCAGATCGGCGTATGCCGCGGACACCCGCGACTGCAGATCCGAGTCACGCTCATAGGTGTCGCGGGTGCGGTCGCTGTCCTGCTGCTCGCGCTGCCGCGCCCGCTGCTGGGCGAGCTCCGGGGAAACGTTCAGGAACACTTGCCAATCGGGATGCGGCAGATCGAATCGCTCGTATTCGAGCTCATACACCCAGCGGGCCATCTCGCCGTCGCCGTCCTGATGCAGCCGCGCCGCACCGTACGCGGCGTTAGAGGCCACCCAGCGATCCAGGATCACCAGGTCGTTTGTGCGCTCCAGCCCCGCGAGCTCGTCACGGGCATCGCGCCGGTCCAGGGCGAACAGCAGCCCCATCGCGTACGCGGAGGACACCACATCGCCATGCCCCCCTTTGAGCGACTCGGCGGCGAGGTCGGCGTGCACCGAGCGCCCATAGCGCGGAAAGTCCAGCGTCGCAACGGATAACCCCCGGGCATTCGAGCGCGCTATCAGCTTCTCGGTAAGCGTGCGCTTGCCCGCGCCGTCGACACCCTCGATCGCAATCAGCTGACCCACGGCTGGTCAGCCTACGCAAAGGCCCCCGGCACCGGAGTGCCGAGGGCCTTGTACGAGTTTCTCGATAGATCAGTAGCGGTAGTGCTCCGGCTTGTACGGACCTTCCACATCCACACCGATGTACTCGGCCTGATCCTTGGTGAGCTTGGTCAGCGTGCCGCCGAGAGCCTCGACGTGGATGCGCGCCACCTTCTCGTCCAGGTGCTTGGCCAGGCGGTAGACCTCGTTGTCGTACTCATCATTCTTGGTCCACAGCTCGATCTGCGCGATCACCTGGTTGGAGAAGCTGTTGCTCATCACGAAGGACGGGTGGCCCGTGGCGTTACCCAGGTTGAGCAGACGGCCCTCGGACAGCACGATGATCGACTTGCCGGAGTCCCCGAAGGTCCACAGGTCCACCTGCGGCTTGATGTTGAGCCGGGTGGCACCCGACTTCTCCAAAGCCGCCATATCGATCTCGTTGTCGAAGTGGCCGATGTTGCCCAGGATCGCCTGGTCCTTCATGGCCTTCATGTGGTCCAGCAGGATGATGTCGTAGTTACCGGTGGCGGTCACCACGATGTCGGCATTGCCGATGGCCTCCTCGACGGTCACCACGTCGAACCCGTCCATGAGCGCCTGCAGCGCGTTGATCGGGTCGATCTCGGTGACCTGCACACGGGCGCCCTGCCCCGCGAGGGACTCGGCACAGCCCTTGCCGACATCGCCGTAGCCGCAGATGAGGACCTTCTTGCCACCGATGAGCACGTCGGTGCCACGGTTGATGCCGTCGACCAGCGAGTGCCGGGTGCCGTACTTGTTGTCGAACTTGCTCTTGGTCACCGAGTCGTTGACGTTGATGGCCGGGAACGCCAGCTCGCCGGCCGCGGCGAACTGGTACAGGCGCAGCACACCGGTGGTGGTCTCCTCGGTGACGCCCTGAACCGATGCGGCGATCTTGGTCCACTTGTCCTTGTCGGTCTCGAACCGCTCACGCAGCAGGTTCAGGAAGACCTTGTACTCGGCCGAGTCGTTCTCGTCCGCGGGCGGCACCACACCAGCCTGCTCGAACTGCGCACCGCGCAGCACCAGCATGGTGGCGTCGCCGCCGTCATCGAGGATCATGTTGGCCGGCTCACCGGGCCAGGTGAGCATCTGCTCGGCGGCCCACCAGTACTCCTCCAGCGTCTCGCCCTTCCAGGCGAAGACCGGGGTGCCCTGGGGCTCCTCCGGGGTGCCATGCGGCCCGACGACGATGGCCGCCGCCGCGTGGTCCTGGGTGGAGAAGATATTGCAGGACGCCCACCGCACCTCAGCACCGAGCGCGACGAGCGTCTCGATGAGCACCGCGGTCTGGATGGTCATGTGCAGCGAGCCGGAGATGCGGGCGCCCTTGAGCGGCAACACTTCCGCGTACTCCCGACGCAGCGCCATGAGGCCGGGCATCTCGTGCTCGGCGAGACGGATCTCCTTACGGCCGAACTCGGCCTCGGAAAGATCAGCCACCTTGTAATCAATGCCGTTGCGTACGTCGGCCACCAGCTCGGTCATCGCCACCTCAATCGCGTCTCGTGAATATTTCTTGCATGTCAAGGCAACTGACACACACGGGTCCGTCACCAGGTTAGCGCGTGTGAGCGATAGATAGTTAGATCAGGTAGCGAGATTTATGGACGCGCAGGTCACTGGGAGCCCGTCCCGCTTGCGGGGGCCTTATCGGCAAGTACGTTGGCCTCGACGAACGGAGACAACAGGCGCGCCATATCGAGCGCCACATCATGATCCGATTCGGGCGGCATCGACACGTAACTCATCGCCAGCCGCACAATCGACCGCGCGAGGATCGCGGCGTCCTCTTCACTGGCCGACACCCAGCTGTTCGCGAACGACTCAGTCAATCGGACCGATGCCGGCAACACGATCAAGGCGCTGTCCACCGTCACGAGGCGCATGAGCTCAGGCTTGGCCTCACCCGTCAGTAATGCGATGACCATGGGATCTGCGGCGCTCTCGGCGAAGAATGCGGCAAACCCCTGATGTAGCGCGCCATGGATATCGCCGACATTGGCATATATCGCGTTGTTGACGGAGTCGGCCAGGCGCAGCGCCAACCGCAGCGCGTATCCCTGGGCCAGCCCCTGCCGGGAGCCGAACTCGTTGTACAGCGTCTGCCGACTGACTCCCGCCCGACGGGCCACCGCGGACATCGTCACCGCCGACCAGTCCTGATGCCGCAGCAGATCCCCGAGTGCATCGAGAACCGATTCGCGAAGCAGCGCCCGCGCGGCCTCGGCATACGGCACTCGTGGCGTCACACCGGGGAGCCTGACAGGGGCGCTCGCAGTCGTCAATGCGCCCCTCGCAGGCAACACATCTGTCATGGCCGCGCGATCTCCACCATCACGAAGTCGGCCTTCGCGGCGCCACAGTCCGGGCAGCTCCAGTCCTCGGGAATGTCGTCCCAGCGCGTACCCGCCTCGATACCGTCCTCCGGCCAGCCCACAGCCTCGTCGTACTGGAATCCGCACTGCATGCATTCGTACAACTTGTAGTCGTTCTCGCTCATGAGTCCGCTCCTACTACTTCCTCAAAATCTACTTTCTCGCGCACTCCGCAGTCGGGGCAGCACCAGTCGTCGGGAACCCCCGACCACGCCGTCCCGGCCGGGAATCCCTCGCGAGGGGCCCCCGTGCTCTCGTCGTACACGTACTGACATACGGGGCAACGGTACTGGGACATGTCAGGCCGCCTCTTCCGTCACGCCGTACTTGGCCAGAATCTTCGCGCGCTTGCTCGGCTGGACGTTCACCTTGGTGATATCGCCGTTGTAGTGGTCCAGCACCCGCTGATCCATGATCTTGCGCCACAGCGGCGGGAAGTACGCCAGCGTCAGCATCGTCGCGTACCCGCTGGGCAGGTTCGGAGCACCGTCCATGCTGCGCAGGGTCTGATAGCGCCGCGTGGGATTGGCGTGGTGGTCGCTGTGCCGCTGCAAGTGGTACAGGAAGATGTTGGTTACCAGGTGATCCGAGTTCCAGCTGTGCTTAGGGGTGCAGCGCTCGTACCGTCCGCCTGCGACCTTCTGCCGCAACAGCCCGTAGTGCTCCAGGTAGTTCACCGTCTCAAGAAAGGTGAATCCATAGATGGCCTGAATGATCAGGTACGGGATGACCGCGGTGCCGAAGATCGCGATGGTGACCCCGAACAACACCACCGTCATCAGCCAGGCATTCACCACATCGTTGCTCGGGTGCAGCACAAAGCGATTCAGCCGCTTCATGCGCGTGGCCTCCAGGTTCCAGGAGGACTTCAGACTCCCCCAGACGCTGCGCGGCCAGAAGCCCCAGAACGTCTCGCCGAATCGCGAGCTGGCCGGGTCCTCAGGTGTCGCGACGCGCACGTGGTGTCCACGGTTGTGCTCGATGTAGAAGTGGCCGTAGAACGTCTGCGCCAGGGTGATCTTCGAGAGCCAGCGCTCCAGTTCGTCTTTCTTGTGTCCCATTTCGTGGGCGGTGTTGATACCGACTCCACCGAGAACACCGATGGATAGCGCGATGCCCAGCTTGGAGATCCAGCTGATGCCGTTATCGAACCCGATCCAACTCAGGTCGGTGGCGGTGAAGTAGTAGGCCCCCAGGAAGAAGCTCGCGTACTGGAACGGAATGAAGATGTAGGTGCAGTACCGGTAGTACTTGTCGTTCTCCAGCGCCTCCATCACCTCGTCGGGTGCGTTCTCGCCGTCGGCGCCAAAGCGCAGATCCAGCAGCGGCAGGATCACGTACACCAGCAGTGGACCGATCCAGAAGAAGAATGGCGAGAACTGCTGCCATCCGAGCTGGTTCATCGCATAGACAAGAGCCGTCGCGATGAAGATCGCGGTGGGCGGGATCATGCCGTACAGCCACATGTGGCGCTTGCGGTCGCGCCACTGGACGGGCAGGTCGTGGGCTGCATCAAGGTTTGACGTCATCGTCACTTCTCCTCGGTTCAAATCTTCGTGAGGTGCGTCACCGAACGGATTTGACGATAGGACATGATTCGTCGCTTGTCTAGACAAATGAGTATGTTTTGTAAAGCGCCTGGTGGTGCGCGTCACCCAGAAGGGACCCGCGAAGAAGGAGGTGAGTTACTGCTCGACGGCCACGCGAAGCCCGAGCACCGAGTGCCGGCGACTGTAGGCGAAGTAGACGACCACGCCGATGGCCATCCAGGCCAACGCGAACATCCAGGTACGCACGGCAAGGTTGAGCATCAACCACCCGCACGCCAGGATCGCGACGACGGGGAGCCACGGCACCCCCGGCGTGCGGAAGCTGCGGGGCAGATCGGGACGGGATCGCCGCAACACGACGACACCGGCCGACACCAGCACAAAGGCGAACAGCGTGCCGACGTTGACGATCTCCTCCAGGCCCTCGATCGGGGTGAGGGACGCCGCTATCGCGACGAGGAAGCCCACGATCAGGGTGATGCGTATCGGCGTACCGTGCGATCCGGTCCGCGCGAGCTCGCGCGGCAGCAGTCCATCGCGACACATCGCGAAGATGACCCGGATCTGTCCGAGCATCAGCACCATGACCACCGTGGTCAGCCCGGCCAGCGCACCGATCGCGATGACCTTCGCTGCCCAGTCGACACCGTTGAGGTGAAATGCCGTGGACAGGTTCGGATGCGAATCGGCCGCCCGCAGATCGCTGTACTTGACCATCCCGGACAGCACGACCGTGACCGCGACGTACAGGACGGTGACGATGACGAGCGAGGCGATGATGCCGCGCGGCACATCCTTCTGCGGGTTCCGTGTTTCCTCCGCTGTCGTGGCGACGACATCGAAGCCGATGAACGCGAAGAACACGATCGATGCGCCCGCCAGCACCCCGAACCAGCCGTACTGGCTTCCGGAACCGCCGGCGATGAACGAGAACAGGGACTGATCCAGTCCGGTCCTGCTGGAGCTCCCCGCCTCCGCCGGCGGGACGAACGGTGTGTAGTTGGACGCCTTGATGAAGAAGGCACCGACGATGATCACCAGCAGCACCACCAGAACCTTGACGGTGGTGATGACGAGAGACACCCGTGAGGACAGCTTGGTGCCGACAGCGAGCAGCACCGTCAACACCGAGACAATGAGAAATGCCCCCCAGTCGATCTTGAGCGCTCCGAGATGCACTGCGCCACTGGAGAACCCAAACACCGTACTCAGATAGCTCGACCAGCCTTTGGCGACGGTGGCCGCGCCCACCGAAAACTCGAGAATGAGGTCCCAGCCGAGAATCCAGGCGGCGAACTCACCGAACGTCGCATAGGAGAACGTATAGGCGCTGCCGGCAACCGGAATGGTCGATGCGAACTCGGCGTAACACATGGCGGCCAGACCGCACCCGATCGCGGCCATGATGAACGAGAGTGAGATCGCCGGACCGGTGACATTGGCCGCAGTCGATGCGGTGACGGTGAAGATACCGGCTCCGATGACCACCGAGACCCCGAAAACGGTGAGGTCCCACCACGTTAGGTCCCTACGGAGCTTTGTTTCCGGCTCGTCCGTGTCTGCGATCGACTGTTCAACAGACTTCGTTCGCCACAATCCACTACCTGGCATTACGGCAGTCTCGCACAAGCCCCATGCTCACGATGGTTGATCACACCGGCTAACTAGGAATTGACGGTCGAACGATCCAGATCAGGCTCGAGGTAGATCACCTGCGCGATCGGTATCGCCTCGCGCACCCGCCGTTCGGCGGCGTCAATCGTGGCAGCGACCAGCGGCAGATCCGCGTTAGGTGCGATCGCGATCTTGGCCGCAACCAGAAGCTCCTCCGGGCCCAGATACTGCGTACGGCAATGAATTACCCGCTCAACGTGATCGGTTCCGGTCAGCGCGTCCAGGATCGCCTGCTCCTGCGCCACGGTCGCACCCTCACCGATCAGAAGGCTCTTCATCTCGACCATCAGAACAATCGCGATGATGCCCAGCAGCACACCGATCGCCATGGTTCCGATCCCGTCCCACACCGGGTCGCCGGTCAGGATCGTCATGCCAACGCCAAACAGCGCAAAGGCCAGCCCCAGCAGGGCGCCGGTGTCTTCGAGCAGTACGACGGGAAGCTCGGGGTTGCGTGAGTTGCGGATGAACTGCCACCAGCTGGCCTTGCCCTTCAGCGGCTTGGACTCCACGAACGCCGTGCGGAAGCTGTAGCCCTCCAGCCCTATCGCCAACACCAGAATCACGACCGCGACGATGGGCGACTGAAGATGCTCAGGCGCATGGATCTTGTGATAGCCCTCGTACAGGGCGAAGACCGAACCGAGCGTGAACAGCACCAGCGCGACCACAAAGGAGTAGAAGAATCGGCTGCGCCCATATCCGAACGGGTGCAGACGATCTGCTTCCTTACTCGCCGCGCGCTGCCCGTAGAGCAGCAGACCCTGGTTGGAGGTGTCCGCCACCGAGTGCACGGACTCGGCAAGCATCGACGAACTCCCGGTGATCAGGAAGCCGACGAACTTGGCCGCCGCAATCCCCGCATTGGCTGCCAGCGCCGCGATGATCGCCTTCTTACTGCCGCCTGCCGACATCGACTCTCCTTCTGTTCCCTTCGCGCCTTGCCCGGTGACTCGCTATGCGTCCACGTCGACTGTTGCCATGAACACGCGCGCATCGGACTGCCCGACCAGCGTGACATTTCCACCGTCGGCCGGCACCCATACCGACTGGCCCGCATGCACCGCGAGGTCCGGCCCCGAACCGTCCAACCGCACGCTGCCCCGAGTGCACAGCAGTATCCGTGGCCCTTTGATCCCTACCGGTATGCGTTCGCCATCCACCAGATCGAAACGCGACAGCGCGAATTCCTTGGCGGGCGTGAGATACCGGGTCTGGGCGCCGTCGGTCACCGTCTCGACGTGCAGGTGTTTCTCGGCGGCAGGTGAAAAATCCAGCACCCGAAGCAATTCGGGTACGTCAACGTGCTTGGGGGTAAGCCCGCCCCGCAGCACGTTATCGGAGTTGGCCATGATCTCGACCGCCAGGCCGCGCAGGTACGCATGCAGGTTTCCGGCAGGCAGGTAGATCCCCTCCCCCGGTTCCAGGGTGAGCCGGTTCAACAACAGCGAGGCGAGCACTCCCGCATCGGCGGGATACCGCTCGCCCAACTCCAAGAGGGTGCGCGCCTCGCCGACGAAACGCTCATGCCCGGAGGACAGGTAGCGCACCGCGCCGTCGAGCACCGCCGGCACCAGCACATCCAGGCTCGGCTGCGGCAGGGTTATCCAGGTGGTGAACAGGGCGCGCAGCCCGTCGGCATCAGATTGACCGGCGAGCAGATTCACATACGGTGTCAGCGCATCGACATTCAAAGCGCGAAAGAGTTCGACGGTATCTCCGGGATCGCGGAAGCCGGCCAGTGCCTCGAAACGGTCCAGCGCCACAACCAGTTCCGGCTTGTGATTGCGATCGCGATAATTGCGCACCGGAGAGTTGAGCGGCATCCCCGCTGCCTCTTCGCGGGCGTACCCGTCGGCCGCCTGCTGCGCGCTGGGGTGAGCCTGCAACGACAGCGGCTCGTCGGCCGCCAGCACCTTGAGCAGGAATGGCAGCTGATCACCGAACTCCGCCACCGATGCCGGCCCCAACTGACCGGCCGGGTCCGCCGCCACCACATCAAGCAATGACTGTGCGCCACTGCCGGTTTCCAGGTAGGCGGGATCGGCTGGGTGCGCACCCAGCCACAGCTCGGCTTCCGGATGCGGCGTAGGCGTGGGGCGTCCGGTGAACTCGGCGATCGCCGTCCGCGAACCCCAGGCGTACGTCCTGATCGCCCCCCTGAGCAGATTCACAGCCCGGATCTCCCCCCGCCAAGCCGGGCGTACACCGAGGCCATTTCGAGCCGCGTCGCGAGCATCATCAACTGCGCGAGCTCCGACGGCCGTGCCCCCACGTCGCCCAGGTCGGTGGTGCTCACCAGCTCGGTCTCGTCGATACCGTCGATCCTCGAGGCGACCGATTGGAAGTCACTATCGGTCGCCAGGGCAAGGATCCGCGGTCGACCACCACTGCGAGGACCATCGATGAACTCATCATGAAACAGCGAGCTCTCACCAGAGCTCCTACCCGACAACGTGTCCCGCATCGCGGCCAACGCCTGCGGAAGACCGCACGCGGTCGCGGTGCGCTGCGTCAGCCTCAGCAGCGTCGCCGCGGCGTGTTGAGCGAGCGCCACGGTCACCGAACGATCTCCGCAGAACACCACCGGACCAGCGGTCAAGCGCGTGGCAATCACCTTGGCGGCGTTGGTGAAGATCTCGCGGCCCACAGTGTTCCGGGATACCTCACCATCCACCTCGTCGGCGATGGTCATGACGTCAGGCGCGATGGCCTTATCGAGCGCTCCCAGCACGGCCGCGCCGACGGCAAGATTGTGGGCAAGGCTGAAAGTGTCCGGGACCCGTAACCGGGGCGCCAGCGAAATCGCCCGCCCGGCACCGGAATATGCCAAAGGGCCCTCATCGGGGGCGGCGATGACTACCCGGGCACCACGGCGCGTGCCCACCGACACCGCAGCGCTGAGTACCGGGTCACCGGCATCGTCGCCAGCGACCACCATGACATCGAGCGGGCCCACCCATACCGGGGCCCGAGTGGCAGTCACGAACGGAAGGCTCACCGTGTCCGACAGCGCCCCAGCCAGAACCGCTCCCGCCGTCGCGGCGGTGCCGCGACCCGCGACCCAGACAACCGCGCGCGACCGGTCTTCGGATTGAAGAGGCTCCAGGGCGCCCTCGGCGATAGCCGTGCCGACCGCACGCACCTGAGAGCCGGCCATCGACGCGGCCTGTAGCGAGCCATCGCGATCCGCCGCCAACAGCGCTTCGGCGTCGTCCAGATCGATGGTGACGTTCATCAGGTCGCGGCCTCGGTGCGGTCAACCAACTCGGTGACGCGTGCGACCACGGCCGCGACATCTTCGTCGGTGCGCGCCTCCACATTGAGACGCAGCAGCGGCTCGGTATTCGAGGTACGCAGGTTGAACCACGTCCCGGTGCCGATGTCGACGGTGACACCATCGAGGTGGTCGATCGAAACTATTTGTGTGCCAAATGACTTCAGCACCTCATCGATACATGCCTTGGCATTCGAAACGCGGAAGTTGATCTCGCCGGAGGACGCGTACCGCTCGTAGTCGGACATGAGATCCGACAGCGGCCGGTCCTGCTCACCCAGAGCCGCCAGCACGTGCAGCGCCGCCAGCATGCCGGAGTCGGCTCCCCAGAAGTCGCGGAAGTAGTAGTGCGCGGAGTGCTCACCGCCGAAGATCGCCCCCGTCTCGGCCATCAACGCCTTGATAAACGAGTGGCCCACCCGGGACCGCACTGGTGTTCCCCCGTGCTCGACGACGAGCTCGGGGACGGCACGCGAGGTGATCAGGTTATGGATGACGGTGCCACCGATTTCCCGCTCCAGCTCTCGGCGCGCTACCAAAGCAGTTACCGCAGAGGGAGATACGGCCCGCCCGCGCTCATCGACCACAAAGCACCGATCGGCGTCGCCATCGAAGGCCAGCCCGATGTCGGCCCCTTCGGAAAGGACGAAGGCTTGTAGATCACGCAGGTTCTCGGGATCGAGCGGATTGGCTTCGTGGTTGGGAAAATTACCGTCCAACTCGAAGTACAACGGCGCGAGCGCGATCGACGCAATAGGACCCAACACCGCCGGGGTCGTATGCCCTGCCATCCCGTTTCCGGCATCCACTGCCACCCGGAGCGGGCGCGTTCCGCTCAACTGAACCAGTGACCGCAGGAAATCGCCGTACTCGGCGAGGACATCGCGCTCGGAGACGCTGCCCACTGGACCGTCATGCACCGGCACACCGTTGATCAGCTCATCACTGATGATGGACAGGCCGGTGTCCTTGCCCACGGGCTTGGCACCCGCGCGGCATAGCTTGATTCCGTTGTAGGCGGCCGGATTGTGACTGGCGGTGAACATGGCCCCCGGGCAGTCCAACAACCCCGAAGCGAAATACAGCTGGTCGGTGGATGCCAGCCCGATCAGCACGACGTCGACACCCTGTGCGGTAACACCCTCGGTGAACGCCTGCGCCAGACCGGGCGACGAGTCCCGCATATCGCGACCGACCACGATCCGCAGCGGTGTACCGGCGTCCGCCCCCTCGGCCTTGACCAGCCGCGCGAACGAGGAACCCACGTCGAAGACAAAAGACTCGTCGATCTGCTCGCCCAGGAGACCACGGACGTCGTACGCCTTGATGACTGCGTGGACAGCGTCGGCGGACCGGGCCATGACGAGAGTGCTCCTATTGATCTATCGAGAGAGGGGGACGTTAGGTGTCGCTGGCCAGCCTAGTGGTCGGCGAGTATCCAACGTGAACGTCCGGCGAGAGGCTACAGAATGTCATCGGGCCGAGCCGAAACTACCTGATCAGAGTTACTCGGCTGGATCAGGCAGAACGCGCAGGTGCCCACGGCGCCGCCCGACCGGAGCCGGATGCACGGGCCTGGGGGCAGCGGAGGTGGCGGGCGATCCCATATCGAGTGCCGGCTCGCTGAATCCAGCAGCGGCCACCCGGACACCGGCAGGTTCCCGCACCGCGTCGGCCAGGGCGACCAGGTCGTCATCCTCGGGATTCGACGGCAAGGGGCCGTTGTACCGGACGAGCTCCCACCCACGGGGCGCGGTGATCCGGCTCGCGTGCTGCGCGCACAGATCCCACGAATGCGGCTCGCTGGACGTGGCCAGCGGCCCGACCACGGCCGTCGAATCCGCGTAGACGAACGTCAACGTCGCCACGGCGGGACTCGGGCACCCGGGCCGACAGCAACGACGGGGGGCTCTCACAAACGTTGAGGCTAGCGTGCGCAAACACGTTCCGACCCGCAGACACGCGCTGTGAACCGACCGAGACCCTCCGGTGATCGGGCAGAGACCCCGGGGTGACCGGCTCGTTGCGATTCGCCAGCCACAGCAGCCACACCGTTACCATTTCTCGTATGTCACGTGACGGACGGCGCGGCGGCTCGGCTAGCGGGTCGAGCTCGCAGGGCTCTCGAAGGGGACGCGATTTCCGCGGCCCCCTCCTACCGCCAACCGTTCCCGGCTGGCGCTCACGGGCCGAGCGTTTCGATATGGCGGTCCTGGAGGCCTACGAGCCGATCGAACGGGCGTGGCAGTCACGATTGGAGGGGCTGGATGTCGCGGTCGATGAGATTCCCCGCATCCAGCCCAAGGATCCCGAGTCTGTGCAGTGGCCGCCGGAGGTCATCGCGGACGGACCGATCCCGCTGGCAAGGCTGATTCCTGCTGGCGTGGACACCCGGGGTAACACCACCCGGGCGCGAATTGTCCTGTTCCGCAAGCCGATCGAATTACGCGCGAAGAAATCTGGAGATTTGTCGGATCTCCTGCACGATCTACTGGTCGCGCAGGTTGCCACCCACCTGGGGGTGGAGCCGTCGGTGATCGACCCATCCATCACCGACGAGGGCGATTAACCCGCCCTGGTCGAGCACAGAACCCGGAGTTAGATGATGCCCCGCTTCAGGCGGCGGCGCTCACGCTCGGACAGCCCACCCCAGATGCCGAACCGCTCGTCATTGGCCAGCGCGGACTCAAGGCACTCGTCCTTGACCTCGCAGCCCTGGCAGATGCGCTTGGCCTCGCGAGTCGACCCGCCCTTCTCAGGGAAGAACGCCTCGGGATCGGTCTGTGCGCACAGTGCCTTCTCTTGCCACTGATCGTCAGCTACACCGATCAACGCATCAAAATCGTTCTGCACCAACGTCAGATGCGGACGTGCGGGCGGCAAGCCCGTCGCACCCGTGCCAACGCCGGAACTCAGCTCGTCGTGTACGCCAAATTCATTGCGCCCAAACAGCATCGTCCCGCCTCCTCACTGTTCCTCTTGCATCCCAATACAGCTCGTAATGCCCGGTTTCGTGCCACATCGTTGTTTTCTCGGCCATTTCCATTCGAACATCTGATCGAATCTCGGTCTGCGCCTGTAACTTCCAAACTCAGCCCGAGGAATGACACTGGTGTGATTACACACGTGTTCGCTGCCGGGGTCAAGCGAAGGACGAAAATTCATACCATCTGCGACCGACAAAATCGGCGTGGCGCCCTCGTGGCGTGTCGCATCATTGCCGGCGCACTAGTCTGGGTCAGCGTGAAACTCACCGTCCTCGTCGGCGGCGTCGGCGGAGCACGCTTCCTGCTCGGCGTCCAGCGCTTGCTCGGATCAGACTCCAGCAAGCATCAGATAAGCGCCATCGTGAACATTGGCGACGACGCCTGGATGCATGGCGTCAGGATCTGCCCTGACCTGGACACCTGCATGTACACCCTGGGCGGAGGCGTCGACCCCGAGCGAGGCTGGGGACACCGCGGCGAGACCTGGAACGCCATGGAGGAGCTGGCGGCCTACGGCGCCCAGCCCGACTGGTTCTCACTCGGCGACAGGGACCTGGCCACTCACCTGATACGCAGTCAAATGCTGCGAGCCGGTTACCCGCTATCAGCGGTCACCGAAGCGTTATGCAATCGATGGCAGCCCGGAGTCCGGCTGTTACCCGCCAGCGATGACCGCTGCGAGACCCACGTGGTGATCACCGACCCCGCCGACGGACAGCAGCGTGCCATCCACTTTCAACAGTGGTGGGTACAACACCGCGCGCAGGTTCACACGCACAGCTTCGCGTTCGTCGGCGCGGACGAAGCAAAGGCCGGGCCGGGTGTTGCCGAGGCCATTGGCGAGGCCGATGTCGTCTTGCTGGCTCCGTCCAATCCGGTGGTGAGCATCGGGGCGGTACTGGCGGTCGGTGGAGTTCGCGGAGCGCTCCGCACAACCCCCGCTCCGGTCATCGGATACTCGCCGATCGTGTCGGGCAAGCCGCTCCGCGGAATGGCCGATGAATGTTTGCGCGTGATCGGTGTCGAGGTGAGCTCGCAAGGTGTCGGGGAACACTTCGGCGCCCGTTCACAGACCGGCATCCTGGATGGCTGGCTGGTCGGCGAGGGTGACGCGGCTCACATTGCGGGAGTTCAGGTACGGTCAGTTCCGCTGCTCATGACCGACCCGGACGCGACGGCGGCAATGGTGCGTGCGGGACTTGACCTGGCCGGAGTTACCCTATGACCTTAGCTGTGGATTCCCCTGCACCGGAACATGGTTCAGCGGCTCCGGTAGAGATCTTACCCGTTCCGGGCCTGCCCGAGTTCCGCCCTGGTGACGACATCGCCGGGGCCATCGCCGAGTCAGCGCCGTGGGTCCGCGACGGCGATGTGATCGTGATCACCAGCAAGATCATCTCGAAGGCCGAGGGCCGAATCGTCGCCGCGCCCACCGACCCCGAGGCTCGAGACGCCTTACGGCGCAAATTGATCGACTCCGAATCGGTCCGCGTGCTGGCCCGCAAGGGCAAGACGCTGATCACCGAGAACACCATTGGCATCGTGCAGGCCGCGGCCGGAATCGACGCATCCAATGTGGATACTGCCGAACTCGTGCTGCTTCCCGTTGACCCCGATGCCAGCGCGACCGCGGTGCGGGCCGCACTGTCGCGCCAGCTGGGCGTGAACGTAGCGGTGGTGATCACCGACACCATGGGCCGGGCCTGGCGCAACGGCCAGACCGATGCGGCCATCGGATCTTCCGGCATCTCCGTCCTCTACGGCTACGCCGGTGCAAAAGATAAGCACGGTAACGAACTTCAGGTGACCGAGGTGGCCATCGTCGATGAGATCGCCGCTGCCGCCGACCTTGTCAAGGGCAAGCTCACCGACGTGCCCGTCGCGGTGGTGCGCGGCCTGGCGGTGTCCGATGACGGCAGCGCAGCCCGCGATCTCCAGCGCTCGGGCCCGGACGACCTGTTCTGGCTCGGCACCGCGGAGGCCTTGGAGCAGGGGCGCCGCGATGCGGTGCTGGTGCGCCGCTCCATCCGGCAATTCGCCGACATCGCAGTCGATCCCGACCTGCTACGCGAGGCCATCGGCGAGGCGCTGACTGCGCCCGCGCCGCATCACACCCACCCGGTGCGATTCGTGTGGGTGCGGGATCTGACGAGACGACGTGCACTGCTGGACGCCATGAAGGAGGCGTGGGCCGTCGACCTCAGCGGGGACGGTCGCACCCCCGAGTCCGTGGAGAAGCGGGTAGCACGCGGACAGATCCTCTATGACGCGCCCGAGGTCGTGATTCCATTCCTAGTACCCGACGGCGCACATGACTATCCCGACGAGCGCCGGAATGCGGCGGAACGCACCATGTTCACTGTCGCGGTCGGTGCCGCGGTGCAGGCACTCCTGGTGGCATTGGCCGCGCGGGGCGTGGGGAGCTGCTGGATCGGCTCCACCATCTTCGCGGCAGACGTGGTACGCAGGCAGCTCGTCTTGGACACCTCATGGGAACCGATGGGCGCCATCGCCATTGGGTATCCCCACGGTTACCCCGACGAGGGATTGACACCACGCACTCCCCTGCCGGCCGGCCAGATGCTGGTGGAGCTGTGACCGGACTGCGCGAGTCTGCCGTCGAGCTGCTCTCCTTGTGGGAGGCGCCCGATGCGGAGCAGGACAGCCTCCGGCATTCGGTGCTGGCATTCCTCGACGCCAACCCGGACGCCTGCCGCCGCCGCAGTGCCGCCGGCCATATCACCGCCTCGGCGCTGGTGGTCAATCACGACGGATCGCAGGCGCTACTGACCCTGCATCCTCGCGTCGGTAAGTGGCTGCAGCTGGGCGGCCACTGCGAGGAGGAAGACTCCACGATCCGGGACGCCGCCCTGCGCGAGGCCACCGAGGAGTCCGGGATCGCGAATCTGACTCTGGCATCGAATCTTCTTGGAATACACGTACATCCGATCACGTGCTCGCTGGGTGTGCCGACGCGCCATCTCGACCTGCAGTTCTTGGCTCATGCACCCGAAGGCGCTCAGATCACCGTCAGCGACGAATCACTCGACCTGCGCTGGTGGCCCATCGATCAGATTCCGGATGAAGACCACTCGGTCGTCGTATTGGCCCAACGGGCGCGGGCACGTCTGCGCTGAGCGCGCGACCCAAGCTCCGCGAAGTCAGGTAGTGCATTACGCGCGTCTCGCGACATCGACGGTCGTATCGTGCCCTCATCAGCGGTTATTTGGTGAGGTGCACGCATGGAAATCAAGATTGAGACGCCCTTTGGCGCCACCGCGAAGATAGCGAAAGACAATCCGGGGCGATCCCCCGGCGAGGTCGAGCCACAACAGACGTTCACGCTCGGCAACCTGCGACCGCCAATCCGGGCACTCCTGGTGCTCCGCGTGGCCGCCGACGGCGCGATCGTCATGTGGCTGGCCATCTGGAACGCCACGCTGACCCAGAACGCGTGGGACCTACTGGGGACGGCACTGCTCCTCGCCATCGGCATTACCTGCGCACTGGCGATCGGGGCAATGCTCAAGTACAGGCACAGCTCAGTGCTCACCACACTCGTCAGCCAGGTCTTCGTGGTGTGCCTTGCCACCTATGTGTGGCTGCTCGACCTGCGCAGTCCGGCCAGCCAGATCTGGGGCATCACGGGAATCGCGTTGGCGCTGGGCGCTATTGCCTTGTGCTGGGTGTTGCATCTAAGCCGGTACGCGGTGGGCGCCCTCACCAGAACCGGCATCGCCATCGTCGCACTCTTTCCCCTGATTGGGTTGGTGCAGTTCTGGATTCAGAACGAATACGTGCCACACAGTTCACTTCCCCTGATCGACGTGCAGACCGAATTGTCGCCGGTCGGCTCGACCGGCCCCATCATCCACGTCCTGGCGAAAACCACGCTGCACAACCGTGGATCGTTCCGCGTCGACCTGCCCGCCAGCCTGACCCGCGTCGTCGTGTATCCGAAAGGCACACCCACGGAGCCCCCTACGCCGGAGACCGTAGCCGCGCACCTGAATGCACTCGGGAGTCAGTTCGGCGACTACCGCGAGACTCCGGCGATGCCCGCCGACGCACACCTGATCTATGCCGGTGCGGCCGGCTCGTCCGGCGGGGCGTTCCTGGCTCCCGGATCGACGAGCCAGGGCACCTCCATCATCGACATCGATTCGCGGACCGTCCGGTTGGCGGTCATGAAGGTCACCATGATCGCGGTCACCCACCGGTCGGTGAAGGAAACACGCACCTGCTACTCCCCTCAGGTGGCACTCGGCCAGGATGTCATCGGGTTCCTGCGCGAATCAACCGTCGTCCACGATTTCTTGGGCGGTAAGGCGTTGTGTACCGAAACCCAGTTCGCATCCCGTGGTGTCATCGAGGAACTGGTTTCCGATCACCCCGTATTACGGATCTTCACGATGGTGCAGGCCGCTGGAGCGACCACACCGATACTGTTGCCGTTCTTCGGCACCCATGACTCGCTGGAGAATCCGCTGTCAAGCACGAAAGCGTCAACGATCATCGAGAACGCCAACCCCTCAGGCATATTCGGATCCTCGGCCGAATACGCACCATCCGACGCCGACCTGCGGCCGGGCGCTTAGACGTCCGAGGAGTACCTGATGCCGCCGTCGGGAATGGTGATTCCGGGCCACACCCGGGCGCCGCGCAGCAGCTCGCACCGCGCGCCGATGTCGGCACCGTCACCGATCACGCCGTCGCGCACCAGTGCGCGCGGACCGATGCGGGCGCCAAACCCGATGATGGAACGTTCCACCACGGCGCCCGCTTCGATGCGCGCACCGTCGAAGATCACCGCACCGTCAAGCCTTGCCCCCGGGCCGATTTCGGCTCCCCGGCCCACCACGGTGCCACCGATCACCACCGCGCCCGGTGCCACCGACGCGCCATCGTGCACCAGCGCCTCACCCGGATGTTCGGGAATCGCCGGTGACGGCGCGATGCCGCGGACCAGGTCGGCCGAGCCGCGCACGAAATCCTCGGGAGTTCCCATATCGCGCCAATAGCTGGTGTCCACAAATCCGCACACCTTGGCACCACCGCTCAGCAGTCCCGGAAAAACCTCTCGCTCAACCGAGACCGGCCGACCAGAGGGAATCTGTTCGATTAGCTCACGCCGGAACACGTAGCATCCGGCGTTGATTTGATCGGTGGGCGGATCTTCGGTCTTCTCCAGAAACGCGGTGACACGACCATCAGAATCGGTTGGCACACAACCAAACGCGCGCGGGTCACCGACGCGCACCAGGTGCAATGTCAAGTCGGCCTGAGTCTTCTCATGGTGCGCGAGAAGATCTTTCAGATCCAGACCGGACAGCACATCGCCGTTGAAGACGAGGGCGGTGTCGTGGCGCAGATGCTCCAGCACATTCCGGATGGCCCCGCCAGTGCCCAGCGGCTCTGTCTCTGTGACATATGTGATCGACAGGCCCAGCTTGGATCCGTCACCGAATTCCGACTCGAAGACCTCGGCCTTGTAGGACGTCCCGAGCACCACGTGATCGATCCCGGCCGCCGCCACCCGCGACAACACATGTGTCAGGAATGGGAAGCCTGCGATCGGCAGCATCGGCTTGGGCGCCGAGAGGGTCAGTGGGCGCAGCCGGGTGCCCTGCCCTCCCACCAAGATGACGGCATCGGCTTTCACGGTCCCCGATTCAACACTGCCAGATACAACACTGTCAGGCATTCGCATCTCCTTGCTTGTCCCGGCGCCGATTGGCGCGGACCGCCGCGCGCACCACGATCGCGGATCGAGCCGCCAGCGCGCTCCGAATGCTCCAGCGCAACGGCGCCTGCCACCAGTGTGGGTGCCGGTCGGATTGATAAATGTAGACGCTGTCGTGATGAGCGGTGAGGCTGCGTGCGGGGTCACGTCCGGCCGCGTGCCCCTTCGCATGCACCACCTCGGCACTGGGCGCGTATACGTTCTGCCAGCCCGCGCGCGCGAGCCGGTCCCCGAGATCGACATCCTCCATGTACATGAAGTAGCGCGTGTCGAATCCGCCGATGGCGTCGAAGGCCTTGCGCCGAAGCAACAGGCACGACCCCGATAGCCAGCCGACGACGCGCTCGGACGGTTCCATCCGGTCCTGGCGGTATGCCGCGGTCCAGGGGTTGGTGGGCCATACCGATCCCAACAGCGCGTGAAGCGCGCCCCCCGTGAGGGTCGGGACCACTCGTGCCGAGGGATACACCGAGCCGTCTGGCTCACGAATCAGCGGACCCAGTGCGCCCGCCGCGGGCCATCGCTGCGCAACCTCGAGCAGCGCGTCGATGCTTCCCGGGCCCCACTGCACATCGGGGTTCGCGATCACAATCCACTCGGCGCCGGGATCGACCTGCCCCACCCCCAGATTGGCGGCCTTCCCATAGCCGACATTGCCCCCGGTGCGGAGCAGCTCCACGTCGGGCTCCTCGGCAGCGCCTTCGGGCACTCCGTCGGTGGAACCGTTGTCGGCCATGATCACCCGCACGGGGCGATCGGTGGCGTGGCGCAGCGTGCGCAGGAAGCGGTCGAGGTGCTCGCCGGGCGAGTACGTCACCGTCACCACGGCGAGCTGCTCGGGGGAAACCGACGAGCCACTCGGGCGAAGGGGATCAGGCACGGTGCTTGAGGGTACCTACTCCTAGTTTGTGGCCAGCGCCTCAGCCAACGCGTCCCGCCATGGGCGCAGCGGCGCCAGGCCCGTGCCGGCCCAATGATCGCTGTCCAGCGCCGTGTACACCGGCCTGGGCGCGGCACTTGGAAAATCGACGGACAGGCAGGGCTGCACTCGCGAGGCATCCGCCCCGACCAGCTCGAACACGGCCTTCGCCCAGTCGAACCGGTTCACCACACCGCCGCCGGCCGCATGCAGGATCGGAGCCTCGACGCCGGAGGCCGCCAAGTCCAACAGCCCCTCGGCGAGGTCTGCCGCATACGTCGGGGACCCGGTCTGGTCGGTCACCACGCGCACTGGCCCGTCCCCGGCCGCCAGTCGCCTCATGACACCGACGAAATCGCCGGTGATTCCGGTGTAGACCCACGCGGTGCGCACCACCTGGGCTGTCGGCAGGACAGCGTGAACGGCCTGTTCGCCTGCGAGCTTGGTGCGCGCGTACACACCGGTCGGACCCGTGGCGTCACCGGGACGGTAGGGCCGTGGGCTGGCAACACCGAACTCACCGCTGAACACGTAGTCGGTAGAGATATGGATCAATCTGGCGCCAACCTCACGACATGCCTGGGCCACCCTCTCGGCCCCCGTCGCGTTAACCGCGTGCGCCCTGGCCTCATCGGTTTCCGCGGCGTCCACGGCGGTATAGGCGGCGCAATTGATGACGGTATCCCCCGCAGCAATCACCCCGTCGGGCGCACTGTCGCGGGTAATATCCCAGTCAGTCGAGTTCAGAGCCCGGATGGGGAGGTTACGGCGTGCGGCGCGAGCAATGAGGTGGGTGCCCAGCTGACCGCCCGCTCCGGTGATAACAAGCACACCAAGAGTCTGGCACGCCGACTTCGCTTCCGAGGGATGAGCGCCGCCCCGACGTAGCCTTGACAAGGCTTGAGACATGTTGCCCGGCGAACGCCCGGCCCGGAAAGAAACGGATCACCGTGACCGACCCTCACGCTCTTCGCGCGAGCGGCTCACCGCAGACGGAGACACCACGCCCCCTGTGGCGGGGCATCGCGACGCTGGCCGCGGTCGCGGTCATGGTGGTCACCGGAGCCGCCTGGGGAAAGATCGGCAACATCGATCCGAACATCGCCCGGTTCGACCTGCCGGGCCTGTTCGGCAACGCCGGGAAACCCAATGATGGCGCGATCGACATTCTGATGGTGGGCGTCGACAGCCGCAGCGACGCGCACGGCAATCCGCTCTCGCAGGACGAGCTGGCGATGCTGCGCGCCGGCGACGAGACGGCCACCAACACGGACACGATCATTCTCATCCGCATCCCCAACAACGGAAAATCGGCAACGGCGATCTCCATTCCCCGCGACTCGTACGTCACCGTCCCGGACGGCACCAAGGGAAAGATCAACGGCGTCTACGGTGAAGCCAAAGAGAACGACCGGCAGAAGCGCGTCGAATCCGGTGAGACCCTCGAGGCAGCCGAGCGCGAGTCGGTAGATGCGGGGCGTTCGGCGCTGATCCAGACCGTGGCGAAGCTGACCGGTGTCACCGTCGACCGCTACGCCGAGGTCAGCATGCTCGGGTTCGTGCTGATGACCAACGCGCTGGGTGGCGTCAACGTGTGCCTCAACGAGGCTGTCTACGAACCGATGTCGGGCGCCGACTTCCCCGCCGGTCCGCAGACCCTCGATGGTCCGAACGCCTTGAGCTTCGTGCGGCAACGCCACGACCTGCCCCGCGGTGATCTCGATCGCGTGGTCCGCCAGCAGGTGGTGATGTCCTCCTTGGCGCATTCGGCGCTCTCCGGCGGAACGCTGACCAACGGAACGACCCTGAGCAAGCTTCGCGATGCGATCACGCGCACCGTGGTGCTCAGCGAGGGTTGGGACGTCATGGACTTCATTCAGCAGTTGCAGAAGCTGTCCGGGGGCAACGTGGCGTTCGCGACCATTCCCATCCTGCGCGAGGACGGTTGGACAGAGGACGGTACGCAGAGTGTCGTGAAGGTCGATCCCGATCAGGTGCGCAGCTGGGTGTCCGGCCTCCTGGACCAGCAGGCCGCCGGCAAGACCGAACAGGCCACCTACTCCAAGGACCAAACGACCGCCGACGTGGTCAATGAGACGGAGATCAACGGCCTCGCCGCTGCGGTGTCGGAACTGTTGGTGGGCAAGGGATTCACCGCGGGCAAGATCGGCAACAATGATGCCGACCACGCGGGTAGCAGCCAGGTCCAGGCCGCCAAGCAGGACGACGTAGGCGCCAAGGCGGTGGCCGAGGCGTTGGGGTTGCAGGTGGTCGAGAAACAGGGCCTGCCCGAGCGCACCGTTCGCGTGGTGCTGTCCAACGACTACCACGGACCCGGGTCCGGACGGGATACCACGCTGGCATCCGCGGAGAGCGGCTCGACCACAGAGGAAGAAGCGCCCCCGCCGCCACCGTCGCCCATCTTCACCGCGGCCAACGGGCCGCGCTGCGTCAACTGATGAACCTCACCTCTCTGCTGCTGGGCGACGCGAACAGTCCGGCGCCGCGGATCACCTACTACGACGACGCCACCGGCGAACGCATCGAGCTCTCGACGGTGACGCTGGCCAACTGGGCCGCCAAGACCGCCAACATGCTGCGCGACGAGCTTGGTGCGGGACCAGGGTCCACGGTCGCGGTGCGGCTGCCCGCCCATTGGCAGACCGCGGGTGTGCTCCTCGGAATCTGGTGGGCCGGTGCCGAAGTGGTGCTCAACGGTGAGGACAGCTCCGATGTCGCGTTCTGCACGCCCGGTGACGAACCGGACGCCGACGAGGTCTGCGTGCTCTCGCTCGACGCTTTCGGGCGCCCGGTGCCCCACCTGCCGCTTGGGTTGACCGACTATTCGACGGCGGTTCGAGTCCACGGAGACCGGTTCTCACCCGCAGGTGCCGGGCCCGCCTTGAACGGCCGCACCGCCGATGAGGTCGCCGCCGCCGCACGGGAAAGTGCCGCCGCCCAGAGCATCACGGCCGAGGATCGGGTGCTGAGCTCGGGCTCCTGGGACACGCCGGACACGCTGACCGCCAATCTCCTGGCGGTGCTCATCGCTGGCGCCTCATTGGTGCAGGTGGCCAATCCCGACCCCGCCGGACAAGAACGGCGGGTTGTCGCCGAGAAGGTCACCCGCACCCTCCCCTAACGCAAGTTAGGAACCAAGCAGTGCGCGGGTCATCACGACGCGCTGAATCTGATTGGTGCCCTCGTAGATCTGGGTGATCTTGGCATCGCGCATCATCCGCTCCACCGGGAAGTCGGTGGTGTACCCGGCGCCGCCGAACAGCTGCACGGCATCGGTGGTGACCTCCATGGCCACATCGGAGGCGAAGCACTTAGACGCCGAGGAGATGAAGCCCAGGCTCTTCTCGCCGCGCTCGGCGCGCGCGGCGGCGGTGTACACCAGCAGGCGGGCGGCCTCGACCTTCATCGCCATATCGGCCAGCATGAACTGCACACCCTGGAAGTCACTGATGGACCGGCCAAACTGCTTGCGGTCCTTGGTGTATGCGATGGCCTGGTCCAGTGCACCCTGCGCGATCCCGAGGGCCTGCGCACCGATGGTCGGGCGGGTGTGGTCCAGCGTCTCCAGCGCGGTCTTGAATCCGGTACCCGGTTCACCGATGATCCGGTCGCCCGGAATCCGGCAGTTCTCGAAGTACAGCTCTGCCGTCGGCGAGCCCTTGATGCCGAGCTTGTGCTCCAGCGGGCCGACGGTGAATCCCTCGTCGTCCTTGTGCACCATGAACGCCGAGATACCGTGGGCCTTCTTCTCGGGATCGGTCACCGCCATCACGGTGTACCAGGACGACTTGCCGCCGTTGGTGATCCAGCACTTGGAGCCGTTGATCACCCAGTCGTCGCCGTCGGCCTTGGCGCGGGTGCGCATGCTGGCCGCATCACTTCCGGCCTCACGCTCGGACAGCGCGTAGGAGGCCATCGCCTCACCGCTGGCGATGGACGGCAGCACCTGGCGTTTGAGTTCCTCGGAGCCGCTCAGAATCAGGCCCATGGTGCCCAGCTTGTTCACCGCCGGAATCAGCGAGGAGGAGGCGCATACCCGCGCGACCTCTTCGATGACGATGCAGGCGGCCACGCTGTCGGCGCCCTGACCGTCGTATTCCTCGGGAACGTGTACGGCGTTGAAGCCCGAGGCAACCAGCGCATCAAGGGCTTCCTGAGGGAAGCGCGCCTTCTCGTCGACATCCTTGGCGTAAGGAGCGATCTCCTTCTCGGCCAGACCACGGATCGCCGCACGCAACTCGTCGTGCTCCTCAGCCAGCTTGAACAGGTCAAACGACGGGTTTCCAGCCATCACAGCCTCCAGGATCGAACAGTTAGTCGCCGTTAACTGTACGTCACGGTCAATTTAGTCGCCTAATAGTCTGCGCTGCAGCGCAGCATCCTTCTCGAGAACCGTTGCTTCCATGCTCGCCTGGAAGGCGACAACCTTCTCGCGCAACCCGCGATCGGATACCCCGAGGATCCGCGCGGCCAGCAGTCCCGCATTGCGCGCTCCGCCGATGGACACCGTTGCCACCGGCACGCCCGCGGGCATCTGCACGATGGACAGCAGCGAGTCCAGGCCGTCCAACCGCGCGAGCGGTACCGGAACGCCGATGACCGGCAACGGGGTGGCCGAGGCCACCATGCCGGGCAGATGCGCCGCCCCGCCCGCCCCGGCGATGATCACCTGAATGCCCCGGTCCGCGGCTGTTTGCGCGTACTCCAGCATGCGCCCCGGCGTTCGATGCGCCGACACAACACCCACTTCGAACGGAATCTCGAACTCCGCCAGAGCATTCGCGGCATCCGACATCACCGACCAGTCACTGTCGCTGCCCATGATCAGGCCGACCCGTGCGCTCACCATCCCTAGTGCCCTTCCGTCCATCCGTCGGTCCATACCGCGTGCGATAACCAGTGCGCGGCTCGCTCGGCGCGCTCCCGCACCTCGGCCACGTACTGCGGATCGGCCGCCGAACCATCCGCGCGGCCCTGAATATTCACATGCCCGAGCTTGCGTCCCGCGCGCTCGCCCTTGCCGTACAAGTGCACCTTCGCCTCCGGGATGCGTCCCATCAAGTGGTGCATCCGCTCGTCGAGTGACATCGCGGGCGTCTCGTGTGCACCCAGCACATTGGCCATGACGGTCACCGGGGCCAGCTGTTCGGTGGAGCCGAGCGGATAGTCGAGCACCGCACGCAGGTGCTGTTCGAACTGTCCTGTCCGCGCACCGTCCATGCTCCAATGGCCGGAGTTGTGCGGGCGCATCGCCAACTCGTTGACCAGCAGCCGCCCGTCATTGGTTTCAAACAGCTCCACCGCCAGACACCCGGTCACACCCAGATCGGTAGCGATGCGCAGTGCGAGCTGCTCTGCCTCCATCGCCCGTTCCTCCGGCAACCCTGGCGCCGGCGCGATCACCACGGCGCAAATTCCATCCCGCTGAACGGTTTCCACCACGGGCCAGGCGGCGCCCTGCCCAAACGGCGAACGGGCGACCATCGCCGATAGTTCACGGCGCATATCGACGCGTTCCTCGGCGAGTAGCTCCACCCCGGCGGCCAACTGCTCGGCGGCCACCGCGCGCGCCTCGTCCAGATTGTCGGTGATCCACACGCCGCGGCCGTCGTATCCGCCCCGTACCGCCTTCAGCACAACCCGGCTGCCCGTCTCGGAGGCGAACTTCTCGACATCGGCGACGGTCCTGACGTCCGCGAAGCCCGGGACCGGGGCGCCGATGCTCTTCAATTTCCGCCGCATGAACGTCTTGTCCTGCGCGTAGATGAGAGCCGACGGCGGCGGCTGCACGTTGACGCCCTCGCTCTGCAGCGTCTCCAGGAATGCGGTGGGGACATGTTCGTGATCGAAGGTCAGCACGGTCGCACCCTTGGCCGCCCTCCGCAGATCGTCGAGATCTGTATGCGAACCCAACACGACATCGGGGGTGACTTGAGCCGCCGGCTCATCGGCCGCGTGAGCCAGCACCCGCAGTGTCTGACCGAGCGCAATCGACGCCTGGTGGGTCATCCGGGCCAGCTGACCACCACCGATCATGGTGACGACGGGAGTTTCGGACACAGACATATGTTGTCATGCTGGCCACGCGGCCCGGCCGGAACGGTCCGCCCCAGCCATCGTCAGCAGCTGAAATACCGCGATCACATACACACCCGTAGCCAATGAGGTCGGCGGACCGCTTCGCGCTGCCATGCCATTTTCCGTACACTCGCCATTTGTGTCTTTCGCCGATGCCACCATCGCCCGGCTGCCCCGGTTTATCCGGCCTGTGGCCGAGCAGCACCATGAGCTGATCAAGTTCGCGATCGTCGGTGGGACCACGTTCATCATCGACTCGGGCATCTTCTATGCGCTCAAGCTGACGATCCTGGAGCCCAAGCCCCTCACCGCGAAGATCATCTCCGGCATCATCGCCGTCATCGCCTCCTACATCCTCAACAGGGAGTGGAGCTTCCGGGACCGCGGAGGCCGCGAGCGGCACCACGAAGCGCTGCTGTTCTTCGCGGTCAGCGGCATCGGCGTGCTCATCGCCATGGTCCCGCTGTGGGTGTCGAGTTACATCCTCGAGCTGCGCGTGCCGAATGTGAGCCTGACGGTGGAGAACATCGCCGACTTCATCAGCGCCTACCTCATCGGCAATCTGTTGCAGATGGCGTTCCGGTTCTGGGCCTTCCGCCGGTGGGTGTTTCCCGACGAGTTCGGGCGCCACGACCAGGCCCCCGTCACCCTTGTGACCGGCGAGACCGAGCAGGATGACGCGTCAGAAAGCGGCAACTCCGTGCACCCGCATACGGGGCTGCCGAACAGCACCACCGTGCATCACGGCACCGAGGTCGGCCGTGGCCTGTACGGCTCAGCGCATCACGTGGCGGGAGGCCGCTCCCGGCCCCGCCCAGTGGAGCGACTGTCGCCCTCTTCAGAACCAAGGGTGTCGAAGACCTCGTGATACAGCAGCGAGTGGACGTATTCCACGCGCGGTATCTCATGAAATTCCAGCGGATCCTGTGACGCCGATTCGATGATCAGCGTGCCGGTGCGCAAAATTCTGTCCACCAGGCCATGACGGAACTCCACGCTGTTGATCCGTGCCAACGGGATGTCAATTCCCGAACGGCTCAACAATCCGTGACGGAACATCACGCGCCGATCGGTGATGACGAAATGCGTGGTCAGCCAGTTCAGGAATGGCCACACGCTCAGCCAGCCGACCAGCACCAGCCAGACGACACCGATCGCGATCATCACCACGTTCTTCGCGGTGGCCTGCCAGTCGGTGTTATCGACCATCGCGGCGACAAAGGCCGCCGCGCCGGTGGACAGAATCAGCACCAGCGCCGGGCCAATCAGTCGCTTCCAGTGCGGATGATGGTGCAACACCACCTGCTCGTCGTCGGCGAGGACGTTCTCCGGATACCCCACGTGCGGCGACTTTACTGCTCGCCGTGCGGGCGCAGATGCGTTATGTCGCCCGCCGTGACCGCGGTGACGGTGCCATCGGCACTCTCGATACGGAGCTGTCCGTCGTTGCCGAGCCCGACGGCGACGCCGATCAGTTCACGCTCGCCCGGCAGCTCGGCACGCACCTTCGCCCCCAGGGTGACGCTGCGTGCGCGGTAGTCCGCCAACAGCTGATCGTCCACACCCCGCCCGGTGCGCCAATGCTCGACGCGGTCACCGAGCTCACGCAGCACCGCACGCGCCAGCTCATTGCGATCGGGATTGGCCCAGCCGAGGATCGCCAGCGAGGTGGCATTGGGGTCCGGCAGCTCGCGCTCGGTGAAGGTGGCGTTGAGACCGAGACCGAGCACGATGGCCGACTGGGGCGTGGCAACCTCCGCCAGGATCCCGCACAGCTTGCGTCCTTCGACGAGCACATCGTTGGGCCATTTGAGCCCGGCCTGGATTCCGGTGACCTCCGCGACCGCGTCGACGATCGCCACACCGGCCAGCAGCGGCACCAAACCCCACCGGTCCGGCGGCACCTCACCCACGCCGATACCCACCGACATGGACAGCTGCGTGTGCGCGGGGGCGCCCCAGTTACGTCCGTGGCGCCCGCGGCCGGCGGTCTGGTGTTCGGCGAGCAACACGACGCCGTCAATGTCCTCCCCCGCCGCGGCACGCGCGACCAGATCGGCATTGGTGGATCCGGTTTCGTCGACGACGTCGATACGGCGCCACTGTCCGCCGGGGCTGTCGGTGAGGGTGAGTTTGTCCGCGGTCACCTGCCCAGCCTAGGGCGATCAGTGAGATGTGGCGACGGCCCGCTCGGCGAGATTCTCTTCGACCTCGTGCACCCACACCTCGTGGGCATGCGTGGTGTCCACTTCGATCTCAAAGCGTTCCGTCATGTCCGGGGTGATATCAGCCAGATTCACGTAGAACTGCTCGTACCAGCGACGGTGCTGATACACCGCGCCGTCCTCCTGGGTCAGCAGCGGATTGTCTATGCGCGTCTTGTTCTTCCAGATCTCGACGTCCTCCAGGAACCCGTCGCCGAAGGACTTGGCCATCGCGGCGGCGAGCTTACGCGCATTCTCCGCGGGCAAATCGGGCATCTCCTGGATGGCTACGCCCCACTGCAAGACGAAGGAATTGTGCGTTACCGGGTAGTGGCAGTTGATGAGCGCCACCTCGACGGTGAATCCGGGGCCAAGGTCGTTGTGGATCCAGTCGATCATGTATGCCGGGCCGAAGTATGTGGCCTCCGACCGTACACCCGTTCCTTCCCAAAGCTTTTCGGGGTTAGGAACATAGTCTGGCCGTGGCTTGGACTCCATGAACTGACTGGCGGTCTGCCCCTCGATGACGTTCTTGAAGTACGTCGGATAGGCGTGGTGAATGTAGAAGAAGTGCGCCATGTCGACATTGTTGTCAACGATCTCACGGCAGTGCGATCCCTCGATGAGGATCGAATTCCATTGCCATGGAGACCATTTTCCCTCTTGGTAACCTTCGATCGCCGGCGGGGCGAGCTCGACAGGCGGTGCGGATCCCTCCGGGTCATGCCATACGAGGAGTTGGCCGTTCACCTCGAGAGTGGGCCAGCTACGCGTGCGCGCGAGCTTCGGGGTGCGCTTGGCATAGGGCACCAGCGTGCACTTTCCATCACCGCCCCAACGCCAATCATGGAATGGACACGCGATGCTGTCGTCCTTGACGCTGCCCTGCGACAGATCGCCACCCATGTGACGGCAATATCCATCCAGCACTTTGATATCGCCGCGGGAATCGGCGAACACCACCAGCTTGGTGCCGAATGCCTCGACGCCGTGCGGCTCACCACCATGGAACGACTCAGCCAATCCCAGGCAATGCCATCCCCGGGCAAAGCGAGTCATCACTGTGCCACTATCGATTTCGCGAATCGCGCCGTCAGTCTGCATGGGGGCTGTCCTTTCGCTGACTTACTTTCATACTGCGCTCTACAGCAGCCGTTGTCGCCCATATGCGGTGAATTGAGCATCGAGTGCGGTTTTGTCCAGCGGTCCCATCCGCCGGAACACCGGGGCGTCCCTTCCCTCCCAACGGAACACGGGCTCGTCGGTATGCCAGCGCTGCTCCTGCAGCTCGCGTTTGAGAACCTTGTTGGACCCGGTTACCGGCAGGTTGGCCGACACCCGCAGAAAACGTGGAATTCCCTTGCTGCCCAGATCCTCCTGTAGTGACAGGTACTCGACGAAACCGTCCACATCGAACGCATCCGGGTCGGCCACCTCGATGGATGCCATCACCTGATCGCCGGAGCGCGGGTCGGGCACCGCATACACCCCTGCCGCGATCACGGCGGGGTGGCGCCGCAGCACCCGTTCGATGGTCAGCGCCGAGGTGTTCTCCCCGTCGACCCGGATCCAGTCGCCACGCCGACCCGCGAAATAGATGAATCCGGCCGCGTCGAGATAGCCGAGATCACCAGTCCAGTACCACCCGTTGCGGATGCGGTCGGCGTCGGCATCGTCATTCTTGTAGTAGCCCTCAAAGCCGCGCCTGCCCTGTTTGTCGACGATCTCCCCCACCGCATCGTCGACGTTGAGCACACGCCCGTGCTCATCGATAATGGCTGCGACACAATCGTTGAGCGTTCCCGGGTCGACGATCGACACACCTTCGTGGGCCGGACGCCCCAGCGCGCCAGTCGGCGCATCGGGATCCAGTGCGACCGCTCCCCCGCCCTCGCTGGACCCATAGCCCTCGAACAGTTCCGCGCCGAACCGTCGCCGGAACACCGCCTGATCCTCCGGCGACGCCTCAGTGCCGAATCCTCGCATCAGCTGGTTATCGGCGTCGTCGGACTGCTCCGGGGTGGCCAACAGGTATCCGAGTGCCTTGCCCACGTAGGTAAAAAACGTCGCACCGAAGTAGCGCACATCGGGCAGGAAACGCGACGCCGAGAATGTCGGTGTCACACAGATCGTGGCACCGTTGGCCAGTGCGGGAGCCCACAACGCCATCAACGCATTCCCGTGGAACAGCGGCATACAGCAGTAGTCGACATCGCGGCGGCTATGCCCGAATTTCTCGGTGGCCAGGTAGGCAATCTGTGCAAGCCGTCCCTGGCTGCATTTCACCGCCTTGGAGGCGCCGGTCGTGCCGGAAGTAAAGAGCAGCAGGAGTAGCGAATCGGCATCTACCCCCTCGGAGGCCGCTGCCACGGTGCGATTCTCGTCGATCAGTGCAAGGTATCCGGAACTGTCGATCACCAGGAACCGGTCCGCCGTGACACCGAGGTCCAGTCCCCGCAGCCGGTCGAGGTGCTGGGTATCGGTGACGATCAGCTGGCAGTCGGTGTGACGGATCTCGGCTGCCATGTCCGCCGGCCCACGGGTGGGGTTAATGCCCACGATGGTGGCCCCGGTCAGGGCGGCGGCGCCGAGCCAGAAGACGAAATCCGGGACGTTCTCCAACAGGACCCCGATATGAAAAGGCCCGCCGGCCCTCAGCTTCCGCGCGAGTGCGCCCCGAGCGGCGGACTCACCGACCACGTCATTCCACGTCCAGTCGCGATCGCGGGTACGCAGCCCCGGATGACTGTCGCCCACACGGTCGAGGAGCATGGACGCGATATCGGCCCGGGGCGCGCTCGTGCCGGGGGTGGACGTAGCGGTCATATCGCCGATGTTGCACCCATCGCACCCGCGCATTCCAGCCACACCACGGTCTCGCCATCGGACCAGCGGACACCGACCGGCGATCCGGCCAGTTCCCCCGCCGAACGCACCGCTGCCTCGGTGTCTGCGACGTCGAGCTGGCCGAAATGGGACACGATCGTGAACACCAGGTCAGCATCCAACGCAGGCTGTTCGTACATCTCCTTCTATTTACCGCTATCGGTGAACATCTATTCGAGAAAATTTCTGAGAACTCTCTAAGGCCCATGCGTGTTCTGCCGGGTGGGGCGCGATAACATCGGGACCCATGACGACCACCGAGCCGGATATCCACACCACCGCGGGCAAGCTCGCCGATCTGCGTCGGCGCAGCGAGGAGACACTGCACCCGGTCGGTGAAGCCGCCGTCGACAAGATCCACGCCAAGGGCAAGCTGACCGCCCGTGAGCGCATCTACGCGCTGCTCGACGAGGGCTCGTTCGTGGAATTGGACGCGCTGGCCAAGCACCGCAGCTCAAACTTCGGCCTGGGCGACAAGCGCCCGCTCGGCGACGGCGTGGTGACCGGTTTCGGCACCATCGACGGCCGCGACGTGTGCATCTTCAGCCAGGACGTCTCGGTGTTCGGCGGCAGCCTCGGCGAGGTGTACGGCGAGAAGATCGTCAAGGTGCAGCAGCTGGCCCTCAAGACCGGCCGCCCGCTCATCGGCATCAACGAGGGCGCCGGCGCCCGCATCCAGGAGGGTGTGGTCTCCCTCGGCCTGTACAGCCAGATCTTCCACAACAACATCATCGCGTCGGGCGTCATCCCGCAGATCTCGCTCATCATGGGCCCGGCCGCCGGTGGCCACGTCTACTCGCCCGCGCTGACCGACTTCATCGTCATGGTGGACCAGACCAGCCAGATGTTCATCACCGGCCCGGACGTCATCAAGACCGTCACCGGCGAGGACGTCACCATGGAGGAGCTCGGTGGCGCGCACACCCACGAGGCGAAATCCGGCACCACGCACTATGTCGCCTCCGGCGAGCAGGACGCCTTCGACTACGTGCGCGACATCCTGAGCTACCTGCCGTCGAACAACGCCTCGGAGCCGCCGCGCCATCCGGGTCCGGAGCCCACCGACGGCGCCATCGAGGATCACCTCACCGATGAGGACATCGAGCTCGACACGCTGATCCCGGACTCCCCGAACCAGCCGTACGACATGCACGAGGTCATCACCCGCATTCTCGACGATGACGAGTTCCTCGAGGTGCAGGCCGGATACGCACAGAACATCATCGTCGGATTCGGCCGCGTGGACGGCCGCAGCGTCGGCATCGTCGCCAACCAACCCACCCAGTTCGCGGGCTGCCTGGACATCAACGCCTCCGAGAAGGCCGCGCGGTTCATCCGCACCTGCGACTGCTTCGGTGTCCCGATCATCACCCTGGTGGATGTGCCCGGCTTCTTGCCCGGCACCGAGCAGGAGTTCAACGGCATCATCCGGCGCGGCGCCAAGCTGCTGTACGCGTACGGCGAGGCCACCGTTCCGAAGATCACCGTCATCACCCGGAAGGCCTACGGCGGCGCATACTGCGTCATGGGCTCGAAGGACATGGGCGCCGACGTCAACGTCGCCTGGCCCACCGCCCAGATCGCGGTCATGGGCGCCTCCGGCGCGGTCGGGTTCGTGTACCGCTCGCAGCTGGCCGAGGCATCCAAGAACGGCGACGACGTGGACGCCCTGCGCCTTCAGCTGCAGGCCGAGTACGAGGACACCCTGGTGAACCCGTACATGGCTGCCGAGCGCGGATACGTCGACGCGGTCATCCCGCCGTCGCACACCCGCGGCTACATCGCCACCTCGCTGCGCTTGCTCGATCGCAAGATCGTGCGGCTCCCACCGAAGAAGCACGGAAACATTCCGCTGTGACGAATGAAGAAGGTGCGTCCGTGACCGACGAGACCGTAACCGCCGAAAGCGATTCCGGGAAGGTGAAGGCTGCCGACGTGCAGGTTCTCAGCGGCAACCCGACCGACGCGGAGATCGCGGCTCTGGTCGCGGCGCTGAGCGCTTTGGCCTCGAAGGCCGAGACCGAGAGCCTCAAGCCCCGAAACCTCTGGGCCGAGCCGATTGACATGCTGCGCTACAGCCCGCACAGCTGGCAGCGAGTCACGTTGTTCGAGCGCGCGAAGCTGGCGCGTCCACAGGGCACGTTCTAGGCAGCCGTCACAGGCCCCGTGACCGCATTTGTACTCGCGTCCGCGTCCCCCGCGCGCGAACGGATCCTGGAGCAGGCCGGTCTCAACCCGGTCGTCATCGTGTCGCACGTCGACGAACATCTCGTCATGGCGACGCAGCCTTCGGGTACCACGCCAACGCGCGCCGTAGAGGTTCTGGCCTGCGCCAAAGCTTTTGACGTCGCGACGACATTGGCCGGCGCGGTGGCCGCCGATGCGGTGGTGCTGGGCTGTGACTCGATGCTCTTCCTCGACGGCACGTTGCAGGGCAAGCCGGGCACCATCGAGGAAGCTCGCCGCCGCTGGGGACTGATGGCCGGACGCTCCGCCGAGCTGCTGACCGGACACTGCCTGGTGCGGGTCATCGACGGTAAACCCGTCGCACGTGTCAGTGAAACGCGATCGACCACAGTGCGTTTCGGCACGCCATCGGCAGAAGATCTCGAGGCCTACCTGGCCACCGGCGAGCCGCTTCAGGTAGCGGGCGCATTCACACTCGACGGCTTGGGCAGCTGGTTCGTCGAAGGCATCGACGGCGATCCATCGAATGTGATCGGCGTCAGCGTTCCGCTGCTGGGGCGGCTGCTGGACAAGCTTGGCGTACCCGCCTCGTCATTGTGGGTCGGTCACGTTAAGCACGTGCCACCAAAGCCCTTTCACCCGGATACGCCCACGGTTGCTCCACTGCCGCCTCGCATGGTGCCGCTCGTCGACTCGCTCGTGATGATCGGGCCAACCCAACAGCAGGAATTCAAGGACGTCCACGGCAACCCGATTCCCCACATGCCGTCGGTGAACACCAGCTTCCAAACCGCTTGCAGCGATGATTCGTTCGACCTCGGTGTGCACACCAACCGCGGCGCCTGCCTATGGACCGGCGACTATCTGAACACCGGCGACGGCATCCAGCTGATAGCCGTAGACCCCGCCAGGCCCTCGGTCGCACTGGGCGGGCGCTCAAAACCCCTTGTGCTGCCCTCGAATGCACAGGACGGCGCCCGGCTGCTGCCCACCGGATCGGCGGAGTTGGCGCACCGCTCGCTCTTGTTCGCCTCGTGCATTCCGTCGCCGGGATGCAGCACCTTCGTGTCGGCCGACACCACCGTGTACGACGTGAGCGAGTCGGGTAAGTCGTCATACCGGCCGATGGGAGTCATGGTCGGCATCTCGCAACCGAGCGGGGTCTCGGTACCCGGTCGCCGCATGCTGGTGGCGGGCAATGTCGGAACCGGGCCCTGGGCGCCACGATTCGCCTGGCTCACGCCGCCCATCGACGATCCGGCGTTCCTGGACTCGTCCGCCTGGGAGAAGATCGGTCAGATCACCGGTGGCGGGGATCGCGAAAATCAGCTGTTCGCCCTGCCCGCGGGCGGTTTCGGACTGCTGGATTCCAATGGCTCCGGCGACGCACACATCGGGCTCAAGCTGTTCCGGACTCCGCAGGAGCTGGTCAGCGAGCCCATGACGGTGCTGATCCGCAACGATCCGTCCGATCCGCGGCCGGATGACCCGTTCATCTCCCGGGATCCGCACAAGCTGCTGCAGCCGTACGGGCCCCAGGTCGTCAGCGTCACCATGAACGCCGACGGCACCCAGACGCTGTATTTCCTTGTGAGCCAATGGGTTACCGATCCGACGCGGGCTTACCGAACCATCCTGTATTCCATCGTCCTGACACCCCAGTACCTCAGCATCTAGCCCTGGCCGAACAGCTCTGGACGCTCGGCGGCCTGGCGCCAGTCCTGCGGCGTGCCCAACAGCGCGAACGCACTGCGCAGCATCGCGGCGCGCACCGCGCGCCTGCCATCGCCGGGCGTGGACAGATATCGATAGCAGCCCGCCTGCATGCTGGCGAGCAGCACACCCAAGGTCTCCGCAGTGGGCGCGGGCCTGCCGCTCGCGATCAGCGCCTGCTGTATGACTTCGATGAGCCGGCTCTCGTAGGTGGCCCGTAGCAGGCGAGCGGGCGACGAAGGATCGTGTTGTTCGATATGGAAAACAAGCCATGAATCACGGCCGCGTTCGGCCGTATCGAGATACACGTCCAGGCCCGCGCTGAGCTGTTCCATCAGGGCGCCTCCGGCATTCACCACCGGCGCCCACTGCGCCAGCATCTGCTGCTGACTCTCCGTCACCAACGCCGTAATCACCTCTGCCACACCGTCGAAGAACGTATAGAAGGTGGGTTTCGATAGCTCGGCACGCTCGGCGATCCGCGCGACCGTGGTGCCCCGGTAGCCGTGCTCGGCATAGACCGCACCAGCGGCGACCAGGATACGAGCGCGCGTCGCCGCACGCTGCTCGTCGGTCTGGGGCGGGCGCCCCCTGGACCTCCGGGGATTGACAGACATCGCGCCGCAGCCTACCTTTTCATTTAATTTGACGTCAGCGTTAAACAATTATGTCACGGAGGCCCGCCCGGCATGACCGACATCCACATTCCGACCCCGAATGGCGAGATCAGCGCCATCCTGGAGACACCTGACGGCGACGGACCCTGGCCGTCGATCATCGTGGTCCACGACATCAACGGCTCGACTCCCGACCTGCGCCGCATCACCAAGAATGTCGCCTCGAACGGCTACGTGGCGCTGGCACCCGATCTGTACTCACGTGGCCGGATCCGCTGCATCACCAGGGTCTTGACCAATCTCGCCACTCGTCGCGGGCGGGCCGTCGAGGAGGTGCTGGCCGCCCGTGACTACGCTCAAACATTGCCTTACACCACCACTTCAGTGGGGGTGGCCGGCTTCTGTATGGGCGGCGGATTCGCGATGATCACCGCGACCAAGGGATTCGACGCCGCCGCACCCTTCTACGGTGCGATGCCCGGCCCCTATGGAGACCACTTCGAGGGATCGTGCCCCATCGTCGCGAGCCTGGGCACGCGAGACCCATTCGTGGTCCGGGGTGAGCCCCGGTTGCGCAAGGCGCTGGACGCCCACGGCATCGAGCACGACATCAAGAAATACGACGCGGGCCACAGCTTCGCCAACCAACTGCCCATGCAACCGCTGATGCGGATCGCCGGATTCGGGCACTCCCCCGAAGCCGAAGCAGATGCCTGGCAACGGGTCTACGCCTTCTTTGCTCAACACCTTCGCGATGACGACCGGCTGCAGGAGGCCCGATGACGACGACACTCGACCGAATTCGCGAGCTGATCCGGCCCGACGCGCTCGACGGTGGCGCACACTCATCGGCCGGATACCTGGATCTGCTCCCGCCGCCTTCGGACCAGCCCCAGCGTGGCGCACAGCGCGCCATGAACAATCCCGTCGTCGCCGCGGTCTACGAAGGGCCCTGGCGCTGGGGGCAGACGGTGCTCTACACCGGCATCACTCCGGCCGCCGAACGACGCCGCGCGGCAGAGTCTCTGCGACTCAACGGGGCCCACCAACTACTCGATGTCGCCTGCGGGCCCGGGAACTTCACCAGGTATCTGGGACAGCACCTGGACTCCGACGCACTGGCGGTCGGGCTGGACTTCTCCGAGCCCATGCTGCGGCGCGCGATCCGGACCAATACCGCCGACGGTGTCGGCTACCTGCGTGCGGACGCGCGCACTCTGCCGTTCGACGACGCAAGCTTTGATGCGGTGTGCTGTTTTGCCGCACTGTATTTGGTGCCCGAACCGTTCAAGGTTCTCGACGAGATGGTTCGCGTGTTGACTCCGGGCGGGCGCATCGCGGTAATGACCAGCTGCACACGCGGCCCCGCGCTACTCCGGTCGGCATCCGTGAAACTGGCGGCCCTCGGCGGCCTGCACGGATTCGACCGGTCCGACATCACGTCGGCACTGCGGCACGCGGGATTTCAGGACATCGAACAGGAAGTCCGGGGCTTATCGCAATTCGTGAGTGCGACAAAGAGTTAGACGAAGGCGCTCAGCAGCAGCACCATCGCGAATCCGACGACCGAAATCACCGTTTCCATCACCGACCACGATTTCAGAGTCTGCCCCACCGTCATCCCGAAATACTCTTTCACCAACCAGAATCCGGCGTCGTTCACGTGGGAGAAGAACAGCGATCCCGCACCTATCGCAAGCACCAACAGCGCCACGTGTGCGGTAGACATGTCCGCCGCAAGCGGAGAGACAATGCCGGCGGCGGTGATGGTCGCTACCGTGGCGGACCCGGTCGCCAACCGAATGAGCACTGCGATAAGCCATCCCAGCACGAGGGCGGGAATCTGCCATTTCTCTGACCAGGTGCTCACGGCATCCCCGACGCCCACATCGATCAGGGTCTGCTTGAACCCACCTCCGGCACCGACGATGAAGACGATTCCCGCAATGGGGCCGAGTGACTTCTCGATGACTCCCGAGACACCCATGCGGTCGAGCCCCGAAGCCCTTCCCAAGGTCACCATGGCCACCAGGGTTGCCGCCAACAGCGCCACCAGTGGCGTGCCGACGGTATCGAAAATCCTCTGCACCAACGATTTCGGATTATCGATCACCACATCGGAGAGTGCCTTCGCCAACATCAGCGTCACCGGAAGCAAGATGGTAACCACCACCGCGAGGACACTCGGGGCGGGCCCCTTGCGTTCGACTTCGGGCGCCGTCGCGGTGGGAATGGCCAGGGGCCCCACCCAGCGTTCCGCGACCCGCGCATAGAGAGGCCCCGCGACAATCAGGGTGGGCACCGCCGCCACGAGACCAAACGCCAGGGTGACACCCAAATCCGCCTTCAGCGCGTCCACCGCTACCAACGGACCCGGATGTGGCGGGACCAGTCCGTGCAATACGGACAGGCCCGCCAGCGCGGGAATGCCCACACGTAGCAGCGGCACATTTCCCCGGCGTGCCACCAAGAGCACGATCGGAATCAGCAGCACCACACCCACTTCGAAGAACAGAGGCAGCCCCAGCACTGCGGCGATCAACGCCACCGCCCACGGCAGCATGCGCGGACTGGACCTAGCGAGCACGGCATCGGCGACGATATTGGCACCGCCGGAATCGGCGAGCAGGCGACCCAGCATCGCCCCCAATCCGATGAGTAGTCCCACACCGGCGATGGTCGAGCCGAACCCTGTGACAAAGGATCCCAGCAGTTTGTCGAACGGAACACTCGCGACGGCGGCGAGAGTCCCTGACCCCAGCAGCAGCGCCAGGAACGGATGCAGCTTAAGCCGGGTGATCAGCAGGATGATCACGCCGATGCTCAGCACCACCGCGGTAAGCAGCCGAACGTCGCTCGTGGTGTGCGGGATCTTTGCCGGCTCGGCCAGCAGAAGCAGGTTCGCGCTCATGCGCCGAGCTGCCTCAGTGCTCCCGCTACCAGTTCCTCCGGCCCGATGCCCACATTCAGCTCGACACCCTTCTCGTCGGGTTGTAATGGTTCGAGAATCTCGAACTGCGAGTCCAACAACGATGTCGGCATGAAATGTCCTGCGCGATGCGCCATTCGGTCACCGATGAGCGCCCTGTCGCCGGACAGGTGCACGAAAAACGCATCCGGGTATCCCGCACGGAGAACGTCGCGGTAACGGCGTTTGAGCGCAGAGCAGGTCACCACCCCGCCGGACCCCTCCCGCCTGCGCTCGGACATCCATTCGGCGATCCGCTGCAGCCACGGCCATCGATCGGAGTCGTCCAGCGGAATGCCCGCCGACATCTTGGCGATGTTGGCTTCCGGATGGAAGTCATCCCCCTCCGCACAGGGCGCGCCCAGGCGCTGCGCCAAAGCCTGCGCCACGGTCGACTTGCCGACCCCTGCCACACCCATGACCACCACGACGGGCGGAGACGTTTCGGCCACTAGACCCCCTTGGGCGCCTTCTGATTCATGAAGCCGAACATATACCCCGCCACCCGGCGCATCTGAATCTCCTCGGCGCCCTCGGTGATCCGGTAGCGCCGGTGATGGCGGTAGATGTGTTCAAACGGCATATGCCGCGAGTACCCCATCCCGCCATGGACCTGCATGGCGCGATCAGCGGCCTCACAGCACAACCGGTTTGCGACGTAGTTGCACATCGAGACCTGTTCCGAGACCGAGAACGGACCATAGGTATCCATGGACCACGCCGTCTTGTGGATCAACGCGCGCAGCATCTCGCACTGAGTCTGCAGCTCGACGAGCGGGAACTGGATCGCTTGGTTCGATGCCAATGGTTTACCAAAGGGTTTGCGTTCCTTGGCATATTCGACAGATCGGTCTATGCAGTACTGGGCCGCACCCAGACTGGAAGCGGCTTGCCGGATCCGGTTCTCGTTGAAGAAGTGCTGTACCACCCCCAGCCCGCGTCCCTCTCCGCCGAAGATCGCCGAGTCGGTAACCCGTACCTCCGTCAGCGAGACACGGGCGTGATCGGTGGGCATGTTGAAGGTCCAGAGATACTCCTCGACCTTGAAGCCGGGTGCGTCCGCGGGCACCAGGAATGCGGTGATGCCGCGTCCATCACCGGGATCACCCGAGGTGCGGGCGAATATCAGGTCGGCATCAGCGATGTGCACACCGGTATTCCAGGTCTTCTCGCCATTGATTACCCAGTCCGAACCATCTTTTGTGGCCCGGGTTTCCATATGGGTGGCATCGGAGCCGTGCTCCGGCTCGGTGATACCGAACGCGAAAAACTTGGTGCCGCTGGCCAGTCCCTCCACCCATTCGGCCTTCTGCTCCGCCGAACCGTACTCCAGCATGAGCAGCAGCCCGACATTGTTGCCCACGATGGCGTGCTCGTTCTGCAGGTCACAGTGCAGTCCAAGGCCGCGCCGAGCCAGATGCTCGCGAATGACCGCCATCCCCAGGTTGGAGCCGTCCCGCCCACCGAACTCCGCGGGGAACGGGTACCGAAGGTGACCCGCCGTATCGGCACGCAGACGTGCCTCACCGAGCAGTGCTTCCCACTCCCCGTTGGGCAGACCGCCACGCTCCCAATCGGTTCGGGAGTCTTCCCGTCGGTGATCGAAGAACCGGATGTTGTCATCGGCCTGCTCGAGCGGCACGATCTCACGGTCAATGAACTCGTCGAGCTCGGCGAGATAGTCGACGAGCTCGGGCGGCAGTTCGAAATTCATCTGGCTCCTTCCGGTACCTATGGATTTATCGATGGCTTCGTCAACATCAACAAGTCCCACTCGATCTCAGGTATCCGGCGACCGCTGGCGGCCATCACAATATCCCGCACGCTCCCGTCCAGATACGACTTCGCTTGCGCGGCAAGACCCACACCCCACCACAAGGTGCCGAGGACCTTCCACCACTGGAATCGGTCGACGTGAAATGTTCCACCGGCGTTCTCGTATGCGCGCACGAACACGTCACGGCCCCCGAACCCGCCGAACTCGCGCTCGTCCTCACCGAACCGCCACATCCGCAGGGCCGTCCAGGCCACATCCCGCATCGGATCCCCGAAACGCGTGGCGCCCTCCCAATCCAGCACGGCACGCAATCCGTCCTCGCCGACGATGACATTGCCGTTGCGAATATCCGTGTGTACCAGGCACCGCTGCGCCGGAGGACCGGGCATGTGCTCGGTCAACCAGGACAGGGTGCGCTGGAACACCGGCCGATCCGAAAGCAGCGCCGCCACCCCCTCGCGCATCTGTTCCAGCATGACGACTGCCGGTTCGGCCTCCGGGTCACCGGGTAGATCGGGCGGGGCCATCGCCGGGTCGATCCCGTGCAGTCGTCCCATGGCCGCACCGAGCTGGTCCGCCACCAGATCGGCGATTCCCGTGGATTGGACCAGGCGAAGCACCTTGCGCGGTACCGTCTCCCCCGCGATGCGCTCGGAGATCATGAAGGGCGAACCGAGATACGAGGATTCGGAACAGACACCGCGAACCCGGGGCACCGGAACTCCGTGGCTGCGCGCCAACTCACGGACCCCAGCCTCACTGCTCACCGGAACCTGCTGCACGACCGCGGGCACAATCGTCGCGACCAGTTCGAGGGTTTCACCCCCGGAAGTGGCGTCCAGCAGCACATTTCGCCGCCGCGCACCAGCGGATACGCCGACCACACCCGACACTTCAAACTTCTTGCCGAACTCGTCGTTCAGGTAGCGAGTCAGCCCGTCGCTCAGATCCGTCATTGCCCGATGCTCTTCGCCGGGGGGCCTCATCACTGCCCCTCCCAGGCGTCGTACCCGGGTTTGACGACCGCGAGCTCACCGCGTACCGCCTCGACCAGATCGGCCCATGAAGGGTCCCCGGTAGGCGGCGCCGCAGGCAAGGTCAGTTCTCGCTGCAGAATCCTGGCGATGTTGGCACCGACACGGGCGCGATGCACCGAAGATGAGGGCAGCTCGGATTGGAGGTCGTCGAGCAGTTCGGCGAGAGCACCCGCCAGTTCCGCTGCGGTCGGAATGAAGGGCACCACCCGTTTGTACCTTCTATGGTGCGTCCCACGGGGGAATAGCGAAGAAACTCCGAGGGTTGCTCCAGTTCATGGCGAGACCTTTGTCGATTCTGGATCTGGCGCGGGTGGCGCCGAACGAGACCGTGGCGGAGAGCTTCGCCGCGAGCGTCGAGATCGCGCGGCACGCCGAAGCGCTGGGATTTCACCGCGTCTGGTACGCCGAACACCACAACATGCGGTCCATCGCCTCGTCGGCGACGAGTGTCCTGATCGGACATGTCGCCACCCAGACGTCAACCATCCGACTGGGCGCGGGCGGCATCATGCTGCCCAACCACTCGCCGTTGCAGATCGCCGAACAGTTCGGAACGCTCGAGACCCTGCACCCGGGACGCATCGACCTCGGCCTCGGCCGGGCCCCAGGGACGGACCAAGTGACTCTGCGCGCGTTACGGCACTCTCCCGCGGACGCCGAGCACTTCCCGCAGGACGTCATCGAGCTGCAGGCGTATCTGGGCGAGCAGAGTCGGGTCCAGGGCGTGACCGCAACGCCGGGACGCGGCACGCATGTGCCGCTCTACATCCTCGGCTCATCGCTGTTCGGCGCGAAGCTGGCGGCGGTATTAGGCCTGCCCTATGGTTTCGCTTCGCATTTCGCGCCGCCGGCACTGCAGGATGCGGTCGCGCTCTACCGGCGAGAGTTCCAGCCTTCCGAGCAGTTGCAGGAACCGTATGTCATCGCGGGGGTCAATGTGATTGCCGCGGACGACGAAGCCACCGCGCGGGAGCAACATCGCGCGGCACTGATCGAACGCGCCAAGCTTTTCCTGCATCGCAGCGGCGGCCCCCGCCTCACCGACGACGAGGCCCTCGCCGCTCTCGAGTCCCCTGCTGGACAACAGATTCAGGCGATGACGAAGTACTTCGCGGTAGGAACACCCGACGATGTGGGCGCGTACCTAGACGATTTTGCGCAACTGGCCGATGCCGATGAGCTCATCGTGGTGCCCAATGCGCCCGACCGGAAACTGCAACTGCGGTCGTTGGAGATCGTGGCTGAGGTCAGCGGGCTGACGCCGCGCGGCTGAATTCACTTCTGTCACAGTTGTTTCAGGGTGCGGTTAGTTGTCGGTGGGCACCGTTAGGATTCGAACATGAGTTCGATTGGGGTGTTGGAGGCGGCGGTTGATGCCTTCTGCGCCGAATCGCACGACGGGTTGACCGCAGCTGAGGCGCTCACACTCACGGCCCGGTTGGAGGTGGTGCAGCGTCGGTTGTCCGCCTATGGGCTGGGTTTGATCCCGAAGGTGACGGCCCAGGCTTCGCCGATCGAGTTGGGTGGCACTTCGCATGCCGATGTGTTGTCGCGGCGCCTGCATATCAGCAGGGGTGCGGCCCGGCGCCGGATCGGCGATGCCGAACAACTGGTCCCGCGGCGGGCCCTGACGGGTGAAGCGTTGGCGCCGCGGTTGCCGAAGGTGGCCGCCGCGCTATCTCGCGGCGATATCGGGGACGAGCATGTGCGGATCATCCGGCAGTTCTTTGACCGGCTACCGGTGGTGGTGGATGCCCCGACCCGCGAAGCCGCCGAACAACAACTCGCGGCCATGGCCGTCCGGTTAGGGCCCGAGGCGCTGCGGGTGGGGCGCCGACCGCATGATGACGTTGTTGAACCCCGACGGTGAATTCTGCGATGTGGATCGGGCCCGGCGCCGAGGAGTCACGATCGGGCAGCAGGGCTTTGACGGCATGTCAGCCATCTCCGGATTGTTAGATCCGGAGACGCGCGCCTACCTGGATGCGGTGCTGGCCAAGCTCGCCGCGCCCGGCATGTGCAACCCGAACGATCAAACACCGATGGTCGACAGCGAACCGGCACCCGAAGCCGCCGAACGAGATACCCGAACATCGGCGCAACGCAACCACGACGCGCCGCGTACCTGCCTGCGATTCACCCTGGCCTCCGGACAGCTCGGCTCCCATCACGGATTACCGGTGACAGTCGTGGTCACCACCACGCTCAAAGAGCTCGAAGACGCCGCCGGAATCGCCACCACCGGCGCCTGCACCCGGCTACCGATGCGTGATCTGATCCGCATGGCCACCCACGCCCACCACTACCTGACGATTTTCGATGACGATGGCCGACCGTTGTATCTGGGACGTTCTAAACGCATCGCATCAACCGACCAGCGCATCGTGTTGCACGCCCAAGACCGCGGCTGCACCCACCCCGACTGCACCGTGCCCGGATACCTGTGCGAAGTCCACCACATCACCGCATGGGCCGATGGCGGCCCCACCGACATCGACAACCTCACCTTCGCCTGCGGCCCCCACCACCGCCTCCTCAACCACGGCTGGACCACCGAAAAACACCCCAACGGCACCACCCAATGGATACCCCCACCACAGCTGTTAACAGTTGCGGCCGACCAGCTCCGCCCGGTTCCGGTCGCCCCACTTCTCTAGCGTCTCCAGGGCAGCGCGGTGAGGTACGCCCTCGACAACGCGAGGGCGATCACCACCACGACGACCAACACGTACACCGGCAGCAGATGCTCGAAATGCGTGTACCCAATGGCGAAGTGAATGGCCAGGACCGGCACGGTGCCGAACGCGCACCCGATCAACAACGACCACCACACCCAGCGCTCGCCCCGGCGCCAGCCCCACAGGCTGATCAGAAGCACCGCCAATCCGGCGCCCATCAACGCACCGCCGAAACCCGCACGGTCATGCGCAATGAAGGACGGCAAGTGCTGGTTGGCGGCATGCAGCGCCTCGGCACTGGTGCCCAGGAAATCGAGATCGGTGGGTACGAAAACCGATGTCAGCCCGACCGTCGAAATCACCGCTCCGGCAACGAACAACCCACCCCCAACGGCGATCATGAGTAGCTGTCCCCACAAGGCGCGGCGCCGCTCGGACTCCGGCCCCTCCACAATCGGCGGCCAGTGCGGCACCGAGGGAGCGCGCCACACGGCGAGCAGCAGCATAGGAAACAAACCGACAACGACGAGTGTGTGCAGCGGCTCGAGGAAACCCGTCACCAGGAAGTAGAAGTACGTCAGGAACGCGACCAGCCCCGAAATCAACAGCGCGTTACGGGCCCAGCGGTGCCCTTCTCTGATCCCACCCCAGGCCAACCCCAGATACAGAACACCGATACCAATCATGTTGCCCGCCATGGTGAGTCGGTCATGCTGTAGAAACCCGACCAGATGATGGTTCACGCCGTGCAGGCCGTCGACCGACAGCCCCAGGTAGTCGCGGTCGTACCACAGCAGCACGGGGCCCAAAGAGATGGCGGCCGCCCCGATACCCGCGACAATCAGACCCAGCCCAACCAGTACACCCCATAGCCACGCGGGCCATCCGCGCGGGTCGAACCCGATATCGCGCAATGCCTTTGGCGGCGAAGTCGGCGTGGCGGCCTCGATCACCCGGCTGAACCAGCCCGGCCCGGCGTCAATCAAGACCGCAGGTGTGGCGAGCACCGTCGCCGACGGATCCGCCAGCGCGCGCACCGCGGCGTCCATCAATGGTTCGGTCAGTCGCACCGTCCCGGCATCCCCGGGCCAGGACACCGCGTCGACGAAGGGCGCCACCGCGTCGGCCACCTCGGTGGTAGCGACGAGCGCGACAACCCGGCATCTGCGGTCGGCGGCCGCCCGCCGCACCGCGTCCACGTCGGCAGTGCCCACCGGTCCGATCTCGACGACACTGGCCCCCTGTACCGGCAACACCGCGACGGCCTCGCGCGCGATCGACGGCGGAACCGTCGCCCCGAACCGGCCGTGCCATTGCGGCGGAACCGGCGGATGGTCAAACACCCACGGAATCCAGCGCCGCCCTCCGGCGCACGTCACCACCGCCGCCAGGACCTTCATCGCCCAAACTCGTGTCCTGCGTTCACCGAGAACGGACGACGCGATCGGGCTCAGCGGGTGATATGTCCAGTCCGGCATTGGCGAATTCTCGCACCGCGACCAGCAACGCACCGCGGATCTGAACTCGGTATCCAAACTCGATGAGCCGACCACCCTCGAACGCGACTAGGCTCACAACGTGACCCTTCCGGCCGACCCCGCACCTGAATTCGCCGCCTACGCCCACCCAGAACGCCTCGTCTCCGCGGACTGGCTGTCCGGGCACCTAGGCACCCCCGGACTGTCCATCGTGGAGTCCGACGAAGACGTTCTGCTCTACGACATTGGGCACGTTCCCGGCGCGGTGAAGATCGACTGGCACGTCGACCTGAATGACGGCACCGTCCGCGACTACATCGACGGCGTGCAGTTCGCAGAGCTCATGAACCGCAAAGGGATCCGCCGCGAGGACACAGTTGTCATCTATGGCGACAAGTCCAACTGGTGGGCCGCCTACGCACTCTGGGTGTTCACGCTGTTCGGCCACCCCGACGTCCGGCTCCTCGACGGTGGGCGGGATCTGTGGATCTCCGAGGGACGCGACACCACACTCGACGTTCCAGCCAAGTACACCGAGGGCTACCCCGTGGTGGACCGCGACGACGCACCGATTCGCGCGTACGCCGACGACGTGCTGGCCCACCTCGGACATGGACCGCTGGTCGATGTGCGTTCCCCCGCGGAATACACCGGCGAACGCACCCACATGCCCGATTACCCGGAAGAGGGAGCGTTGCGGGGTGGACACATCCCCACCGCCGTTTCGATCCCCTGGGCCAAGGCCGCCGCGGACGACAGCAGGTTCCGGCGCCGCGCCGAACTCGATGACATCTACGGCGATGTCATCGCCGCGGACGGCAACATCGTCGCCTACTGCCGCATCGGCGAGCGCTCCAGCCACACGTGGTTCGTCCTCACTCACCTGCTGGGCGTCGAGGGCGTGCGCAACTACGACGGCTCGTGGACCGAATGGGGCAACCGGGTCCGTACTCCGATCGTCAAGGGCGACAAACCAGGCGCGCCCCCTGCAGCATGAGCCTCCCCGCCGAACTCGCCGAGATCGTCGCCGATTTCAAGGCCGTCGACGGGCAGGACAAGCTTCGCCTGCTACTGGAATTCTCGGCCGAATTACCTGAGTTGCCATCGCATTTGGAACAGGCGGCGATGGAGCCGGTGCCGGAATGCCAGTCACCGCTGTTCCTGGACGTCGACGCCAGTGACCGCAATGGTGTACACCTCTATTTCAGTGCGCCCGCCGAAGCTCCAACGACACGCGGGTTCGCCTCGATCCTGCACCAGGGTCTGGACGGCCAGTCCGCAGACGCAATCCTGGCGGTCCCCGACGACTTCTATGCGGACCTCGGATTGGCAGCGCTGATCAGCCCGCTGCGACTGCGCGGAATGTCGGCGATGCTGGCACGCATCAAGCGACGACTGTCCTGAACCTACTCGTCAGTAGGTAAAAACTTGGGGCGGCACACCCCATCCCGGATGTGTGTTTGATGCCACGGATGCATAAACTCACTGCCGAGACTCTAAGAAAGCACTAAAACCAGGAGGCCAGGTGCCCAATCACGCCAGCTCGAAGATCAGCAAGGTACTCGTCGCCAACCGCGGTGAGATTGCGGTCCGGGTTATCCGCGCGGCGAAGGATGCTGGACTGGGCAGCGTCGCGATCTACGCAGAGCCCGACGCCGACGCACCCCACGTCCACCTGGCCGATGAGGCCTTCGGTATCGGCGGTAACACCGCCGCCGAGTCCTACCTGGACTTCGGCAAGATCCTGGAAGCCGCCGAGAAGTCCGGCGCCAACGCTATCCACCCCGGTTACGGCTTCCTCTCCGAGAACGCCGACTTCGCCCAGGCCGTCATCGACGCCGGGTTGATCTGGATCGGGCCCAGCCCGCAGTCCATTCGCGACCTCGGCGACAAGGTGACCGCCCGCCACATCGCGGCCCGGGCGCAGGCCCCGCTGGTCCCCGGCACCGCCGACCCCGTTAAGGACGCGGACGAGGTTGTCGCCTTCGCGAAGGAGCACGGTCTGCCGATCGCCATCAAGGCGGCATTCGGTGGCGGTGGCCGCGGCATGAAGGTGGCCCGCACCCTTGAAGAGGTACCCGAGCTGTTCGAGTCCGCCACCCGTGAGGCCGTCGCCGCCTTCGGTCGTGGTGAGTGCTTCGTGGAGCGCTACCTGGACAAGCCGCGCCACGTCGAGGCCCAGGTCATCGCCGACCAGCACGGCAACGTCATCGTCGCCGGTACCCGCGACTGCTCGCTGCAGCGCCGCTTCCAGAAGCTAGTCGAGGAGGCGCCCGCGCCGTTCCTCACCGACGCGCAGCGCAAGGAGATCCACGAGTCCGCCAAGCGCATCTGCAAGGAGGCCGGTTACTACGGAGCCGGCACCGTCGAATACCTGGTGGGCCAGGACGGCCTGATCTCGTTCCTCGAGGTCAACACCCGCCTTCAAGTGGAACACCCGGTCACCGAGGAGACCGCCGGCGTCGACCTGGTGCTGGAGCAGTTCAAGATCGCCAACGGCGAGGCCCTTGAGTTCACCGAGGACCCGACCCCGCGCGGCCATTCGATCGAGTTCCGCATCAATGGCGAGGACGCCGGCCGCAACTTCCTGCCGGCTCCCGGCCCGGTCAAGGTCTACGACACCCCCACCGGACCCGGCGTTCGCCTGGACTCGGGTGTGCAGGCCGGTTCGGTGATCGGCGGACAGTTCGACTCGATGCTGGCCAAGCTGATCGTTACCGGTCGCGACCGCAATGAGGCTCTGGCCCGCTCGCGGCGCGCCCTGGCCGAGTTCAATGTCGAGGGCCTGGCCACTGTCATCCCGTTCCACCGCGCAGTCGTCTCCGATCCCGCCTTCATCGGCGACGAGGACGGCTTCACCGTGCACACCCGCTGGATCGAGACCGAGTGGGACAACACCGTCGAGCCGTTCACGGCCGACGCCGCTGAGGCCGACGCGGACGAGGTTCTGCCCCGCCAGAAGCTGGTCGTCGAGGTTGGCGGCCGTCGCCTCGAGGTGTCGCTGCCCGGTGACATCTCGCTGGGCGGTGGCGGCGGTGGCGCCGCGAACGGTGTCATCCGTAAGAAGCCCAAGGCCCGCAAGCGCGGTGGCCACGGTGGCGGCGCCGCCACCGGCGACTCGGTGACGGCTCCGATGCAGGGCACCGTCGTGAAGGTCGCCGTCGAAGAGGGCCAGGAGGTCGAAGCCGGCGAGCTGATCGTGGTACTGGAAGCCATGAAGATGGAAAACCCCGTCACCGCGCACAAGGCCGGCACCATCACCGGGCTGAGCGTCGAGGCCGGTGCCGCCATCACCCAGGGCACGGTCATCGCAGAGATCAAGTAGGACTTTTGTCGCCGAGCGTGAAGCTGTGGCGGGATTCGCACCGAATTGCCGCCACAGCTTCACGCTCGACGCATTTCTAGACTCATGGAACCCATCGAAATCAACGCGGGCGCGTGGTATTTGCGCGCCCTGCGTGCCGACGAACGCGTGGACGACCGTCCGGCATTGACATCGCTTGGTGTCGACGACTCCGAGTACGTGTCCGCACGCACGGCCGACTGGGACTCCGATCGCCTCTACAGCTGGGCCGTCTGTGAACCCACCACAGCCGAGATGGTCGCCGAGGTGCTGCTCGACCCCGCCACCGGCACCATCGAGTCGAGGGCGCGCACCGACTATCCCGGCTCATCGGGCGCAGAGCAGGAAGCCGTCGCCGCGGTGCGTCGATTCGCCGACGCGATGCTCGCGTGACGGAAAGAATCCACTTGACCTCGAGTGCACTTTAGGTACGACGATGGGCGCGTGAACACGTCAACCACCCCACTGCGCCTCGCCGTGATCTGCGCCAGTACGCGTGATGGTCGGTTCGGTCCCACCGTAGCCAATTGGATCGCAGAAAAAGCCCGGCATCATCCGTCGTTCCAGGCCGGATACATCGACCTCGCGGAGTATTCACTGCCCCTTCATCTTTCCCGAAGAGAGGGTGCCGAAGGCACCGCCCAGCTGGCCAAGGTGACGGCACGGTTACGTATCGCCGACGCCTTCCTCGTGGTCACTCCCGAGTACAACCACAGCTTCCCCGCCCCGCTGAAGAATCTGATCGATTGGCATCACAGCGAGTGGCAGGCCAAGCCGGTCGGATTCACGTCGTACGGCGGCATGTCGGGCGGACTGCGCGCCATCGAGCAGCTGCGGCTGGTATTCGCCGAACTACACGCGGTGACCACCCGGGATGTGGTGAGTTTCCATGGTGTGTGGAGCCAGTTCGACGATGCCGGCCGATTGGTCGACAGCCGCGATGCCGAAACCGCCGCCAAGACAATGCTCGACGAGCTGGCGTGGTGGGGCTCGGCGCTGCGGACAGCGCGGGAGCACTCCCCCTACGCCTGGTGAGACAGCACCCTCGATACCGCGGCGACGGCGGCGTCGATCTCCTCGGCGCTGACGATCAGCGGTGGGCGGAATCGGACGCTGTTCTTGCCACTGGGCAGCAGGATCACGCGCTCCTGTGACCATAGACGCTGCACCAGGCGATCGCGCTCGGCGGAGCTCGGCAGGCTGAAGGCGCACATCAACCCACGGCCCCGCACGTCGCTGACCTCACCGTGCCGCAGCGCGAGGGTCTGCAGGCGGTCGAGCAGGTATTCACCCATCCGCGTCGCGTTGCCGAAAAGCCGCTGCGACTCAATCACTTCCAGAATGCGGCGGGAGCGCACCATGTCGACCAGGTTTCCGCCCCAGGTGGAGTTGATACGCGAGCTGACGGCGAAGACATTGTCGGCCACCTCGTCAACGCGCCCACCCGCCATGACCCCGCACACCTGGGTCTTCTTCCCAAAGGCGATGATGTCGGGGGTCACGCCCAGCTGCTGGAAGGCCCAGGCTGTTCCGGTAAGACCACACCCGGTCTGCACTTCGTCGAAGACGAACAGCGTGTCGTTCTCGTGACACAGCGCACGCATGGCGTGGAAGAACTCCGGACGGAAGTGGTGATCTCCGCCCTCGCCCTGGATCGGCTCAGCGATGAAACATGCGATGTCGTTTGGATTTTCGGCGAAAACGCGGCGCGCCTGCTCCAGCGCCGCGGCCTCTAGCTCTTCGATATCGGCGTCGGGACGCAGGTATGGTGCGTCGATTCGCGGCCAATCGAACTTGGGGAACCGCGCCACCTTGTTGGGGTCGGTGTTCGTCAGCGACATGGTGTATCCGCTGCGACCGTGGAAGGCCTCCCGCAGGTGTAAAACTTTGGTGCCCAACGCCGGATCAATTCCGTGCGCCTCGTTCCAGCGGCTCTTCCAGTCGAAGGCGACCTTCAGCGCGTTCTCGACGGCCAGCGCGCCGCCGTCGACGAAGAACAGGTGCGGAAGCGCCGGATCGCCGAGCACGCGCGCGAATGTGTCGACGAAACGGGCCATCTCGACGGTGTAGATATCCGAGTTGCTCGGCTTGTTGATGGCGGCCCGGGTCAGTTCGGCACGGAACTCGGCGTCCTCGGCAAGCATCGGGTGATTCATACCCAGCGCCGACGAGGCGAAGAAGGTGAACATGTCGAGATAGGTGGTGCCGTCGCGCGCATCCACGAGGTGCGCCCCACGCGAACTCTCCAGGTCGAGTACCAGGTCCATTCCGTCGGCCAGAATGCTGCGCCGCAGCACCTCATGCACCCGGTCCGGTGTCACCGATTCCGGACGTGTTACCTCGCCATCGACCGTGGAACCAGCCTGGGCCCCCGGAAACATTAGTGCGGTCATGAGGCCAGACTAACGCAGTATTTACGACTTCTCTACATCAAGACAAGAATATTTACGGCACAAGCTGGCGGCCATCGTAAAAAGTTTGTAAGATGATGGTGCTTCGGGTGCGAACGTTGGCTGTGGTGCGGATCAGCTGCAGCAGCTCTTCGAGCGCACGAGGCGAGGGCACCCGCACCAGGAGGACGTAACTTTCCTCGCCCGCCACCGAGTAGCACGACTCAATGGCGTCGATGTGCTCAAGCCGTGCCGGAGCATCATCAGGCTGTGAAGGATCGAGAGGGGTGATTGCCACGAACGCCGACAGCATTTGGCCCACCGACTCCGGATTGACCCGGGCCGCGTACCCGGTGAGAACACCGCGAGATTCCAGCCGTCGCACGCGGGTTTGCACCGCCGAGATCGACAGCCCGGCTTTGGCGGCCAAATGGGCGAGAGTCGCCCGGCCATCGCGAGCCAACTCGCGCACCAGAATTCGATCGACGTCGTCGAGCGGACGCTCGGGTGCTCTCTCGGAATCCGCAGTCACGGGGGCAGAGTACCGCGACCAGCGACGACAAGGAACGGACTTGCGCAGGCCAATCACCTCAACTCTGAGACGAATACGATGACGGCACTCATCCCATGCTGGGAACTCCGGGCAGGTTTCGCGGCGGCACTCTCGCGGATGTATGGGACAGAGGTTCCCGCATACAACACGTTGGTCGATGTCAGCACCGAGGTGAACCAGACTTACGCCACAACACATCCGGATGCCGAGCGGCTCGGATCGGTCGAGCGGGTGACCGCCGAACGCCACGGTGCGATCCGCGTGGGCAGCCCACGCGAACTCGCCGCCGTTGCCGACCTGTTCGCAGCGTTTGGCATGTACCCCGTCGACTTCTACGATCTGCGTGATGCCGCGTCCCCGGTGCCCGTGGTCTCCACGGCGTTCCGTCCCATCGACGAAAAAGAATTGGCGCTCAACCCATTCCGTGTGTTCACCTCGATGCTCGCGACGGCCGACCGCCGATTCTTCGATACAGGCCTGCGCACCCGCGTGGAAAACTTCGTGGAGCAACGAGAACTGTTCGATCCCGCGCTGCTGGCACACGCACGAATGATCAGCGCCGCCGGAGGAGCCACCCCGGCACAGGCCGGGGATTTCATTCGCGAGGCCGTCACGTCCTTCGCGCTGTCCAGCACCCCCATCGACCGTGCCTGGTATGACGAGCTTTCCGCGGTCTCACCCGTCGCGGCCGATATCGCCGGTGTGAGCGGCACGCATATCAACCATCTGACCCCGCGCGTGCTCGATATCGACGACCTCTACCGGCGGATGACGGCACGCGGCATCACCATGATCGACGCGATTCAGGGACCACCCCGGTGGCATGGGCCCGACGTTCTCCTGCGGCAGACCTCATTCCGGGCGCTGGCCGAGCCACGCCGTTTCCGCATGAGTGATGGTTCCGTGGCCAGTGACACGCTGCGGGTCCGGTTTGGCGAAGTCGAGGCCAGGGGCATCGCCCTGACCCCCGCCGGTCGCACCCGCTACGACAACGCAATGGCCGCCATCGATGCCGCGCACGCAGATCCCGAACGGGCCGCGTCCATATGGGCCGATCACTTTCCCGACACCGAATCCGGGTTGGCCGAGCAGGAACTCGCGTACTTCCGTACCGACGCCGGCCCCGGAGGTGACATCGTGCGCAGCCCTATCGTGTACGAGGACTTCCTGCCGCGCTCGGCCGCCGGGATCTTCCGATCCAATCTTGATGACGACGGTGCCTACGGTGACGGCGCCAATCGTTGCACCACCGCCTACTCGAAGGAATGGATGTCCGGCGCAATCGGCCGCGATATTCACGATCCGTATGCGCTGTACGCCGCCATCGCCGCACAATCTGACCTCACGATAGGAGCCGACCGATGACCACCACCCTGCCCACCTCATCCCCTGAGGTGCTGCCGTCCGCCGAAGAGTTGCGCGCGCGGGCCCAGAACGCCCTGCGCTGGATCGGCGCCGACGTGGAGCTGAGCGCGGAGGCGGGCGGCAATGGCGGCGTCGCGGTCCGTACGCCCATTACTGGTGACACGCTTTTCACGCTCACGGCGAGTTCCACGGAAGATATCGACAACGCCATCACCGAAGCCGCTCAGGCGTTTTCACAATGGCGCACCACCCCCGCCCCCGTCCGCGGTGCGCTGGTGGCCCGTCTCGGCGAGCTGCTGACGGAACACAAGAAGGATCTGGCCGAGCTGGTGACCATCGAGGCTGGAAAGATCGTCTCCGAGGCCCTTGGCGAGGTGCAGGAGATGATCGACATCTGCCAGTTCGCCGTCGGCCTGTCCCGGCAGCTGTACGGCAAGACGATGGCGTCCGAGCGCGCCGGACATCGCCTGATGGAGTCCTGGCATCCGCTCGGCGTCGTCGGGGTCATCTCGGCCTTCAACTTTCCCGTCGCCGTGTGGTCGTGGAACACCGCGATCGCCCTGGTTTGCGGTGACACCGTGGTGTGGAAGCCGTCCGAACTGACACCACTGACTGCCGTTGCCTGCCAGGCACTTCTGGACCGGGCAGCCGCCGACGTGGGGGCACCGCCGGAGGTCAGCCGATTGATCCAGGGCGGCCGGGAGGTCGGCGAACAACTCGTCGACGATCCGCGCGTCGCGTTGGTGAGTGCAACCGGGTCAGTGCGGATGGGCCAGGAGATCGGTCCGCGGGTGGCCGCACGCTTCGGCAGATCGCTACTGGAGTTGGGCGGTAACAACGCGGCGATCGTGACTCCTTCGGCAGACCTGGATCTGGCGGTGCGCGGCATCGTGTTCTCTGCTGCGGGTACCGCCGGTCAGCGCTGTACTACCTTGCGGCGGTTGATCGTTCACGACTCTGTCGCCGATGTACTGGTCGAGCGCATTGTCAATGCCTACGGCCAGCTTCCGGTGGGCGACCCATTCGACGAGCACACCTTGATCGGCCCACTGATCAACGAGAAATCATTCCGCGATATGCAGAACGCTCTGGAAGCCGCTCGCGCGCAAGGCGGAACCGTCATCGGCGGCGAACATCGGGAGCTGGGTGATGGCGCTTACTACGTCACCCCCGCCGTCGTACGGATGCCCGAACAGAGCGACGTCGTACACCGGGAGACCTTCGCCCCGATTCTGTACGTGCTGGGCTACGACACTCTCGACGAGGCGATCGCACTGAACAACGCGGTACCCCAAGGCCTTTCCTCGGCGATCTTCACCCTGGACATGCGCGAGGCGGAACGTTTTCTGGCGGCTGACGGATCCGACTGCGGAATCGCGAACGTCAACATCGGTACCTCGGGGGCCGAGATCGGCGGAGCGTTCGGCGGAGAGAAGGAAACGGGCGGCGGCCGCGAGTCGGGGTCCGACTCGTGGAAGGCGTACATGCGACGCGCCACCAACACGGTCAACTACTCCACGGAACTGCCCTTGGCCCAAGGCGTTCACTTCGGCTAGCCGGTTCAGCCCCTGGTAGCCGCCACGGTGCGCTACCAGGGGTGAGGCTGAAAGTCCTTCAGGAAGCAGCCATACAGATCGACGCCACGCTCACCCTGAACAATGGGGTCATACACCCGGGCGGCACCGTCCACGAGATCCAGCGGCGCCCGGAACCCCTCTTGTGCCAAACGCATCTTGCTGGTGTGCGGACGCTCATCGGTGATCCAGCCGGTATCGACGGCGGTCATCAGGATGCCCTCGGAAAACAGTTCCCCCGCACTGGTCCTGGTCAGCATGTTCAACGCGGCCTTGGCCATATTCGTATGCGGATGCCCGGGCCCCTTATAGCCACGCGAGAAATTGCCCTCCATCGCCGACACATTCACCACATACTTGCGCGTGGCGGTTGAGGCGCGCAGCGCGGGACGCAGCCGCGATAACAGAATGAAAGGCGCCACGCTGTTACACAGTTGCACCTCAAGCAGTTCCAGCGGGTTGATCTGATCGACCGTCTGCACCCAGCTGTTGGTATCGACGAGATCGGGTAGCAACCCACCGGCATCGACAGCCGTGCCATCGGCGACCCGGTCCGGCGTGGCCGAGCCCGCGGTCAACGCCAACGACACGAGCGAGTGCGCGGCGGCTTCGGATCCCTCTCCGAGCGCCAAGGTGTGCGGGTGCAACTCACTGGAATCACCCATCGCCGTAATCGGGACCCGCGCTGCGGCACCGCTGAGCGGCGCCTGCTCGGCATCGACCAATGACGTGTAGGAGCCCGGGCTGCGACGGACCGTCTGGGCGGCATTGTTGATCAGGATGTCCAACGGACCTTGTGCGGCCACCTCATCGGCGAAACGCGCCACCTGCGCCGGGTCGCGCAGGTCGATGCCCACAATGCTCAGCCGGTCAAGCCAGCCCGCCGCATCCGGCAGCTGCGCGAATCTGCGGGCCGCATCCCGCGGGAAGCGGGTCGTAATGGTGAGGCTGGCCCCGTCGCGCAACAACATCAACGCGATGTACATCCCGATCTTGGCGCGGCCACCGGTCAGCACGGCCCGCCGCCCGGTCAGGTCGGTACGCTGATCGCGCCGGGACCTGTTGGCGGGCGCGCAATCCGGGCACAGCTGATGGTGGAAGGCGTCGATCTCGGTGTACCTGACCTTGCAGATGTAGCAATGCTGCGGGCGCCGCAGCGTCCCCACGGCGTCACCACCACGCAAGGGCAGCCCTGCCGTCTCGTCGTCGATCCGATCGGCTGAACCCGTGGCCGTCGCTCCGATCACGGCGCGGTCGGCATCCAGCTCGGCCTGGCGCGCCTGGCGACGGCGCTGTCTCTTGAGAATCTTGAAGAGTTTGGCGACACCGCGCTGCACGGCAATCGAATCGGGGTGATCGGGCGCGAGCTCGGCGGCCTGATCCAGGACGCGCCCAAAGATGGCCATGTCCTCGGGGTCGATGTGCTTAGCCACCGAAGCAGTCTAGTTAGGCGGCTGGCGTCTCTCGACATGGCAGATCCGGCGGAACCCGTGTGAACCTGACGAGTGCTCACCGATCGCGCCAAGTGAGAACCCACCGCCTAGTAAAATCTGCTGGATGACCGACGACTCCGATGCAGTTCGCCCGAGCGGCTCATCGCCTCGCCGTCGGCTGACCCCCGAAGATCGGCGCGCCGAGCTCCTCGAGTTTGGAACTCAACTATTTGGCGAACGTCACTATGACGATGTCCGCATGGATGAGGTAGCTGAGCAGGCGGGCGTCTCGCGGGCGCTGCTGTACCGCTACTTTCCCGACAAGCGCTCGTTCTACACCGCGGTGATGCAGGCCGAGTACGACAGGCTCTACGACGCCACGATCTCACTGGACATGGACCCGACGCTCACAGGTTTCGAGCGCCTGCGGCGCACCCTCCTGGTCTATCTGCACTACCAGGAAGAACATCCTTACGCCCCGGTGACCGTCTTCCGCATGATCGATTCCGCCGATCCCACCGTGGCGGCCATCGAGCAGCAGGAATACGACAAGCAGACCGACCGCATTATGGCTGTCGTCAAACACGTCGCCTGCGATGAATTGACACCGGATCTTGTCACCATCTTGCGGGTGGTCATCCGGGCGTGGCTGACGTTCAACCAGGAACTGGCGCGCCAACGGGCCATCAACCCGGATCTCGATGTCGACTGGCTCGCCGATACCTCCGCACACGCCATGATCGACGCCGTGCGGCGGGTGCCGAACATCCCGAAGGCTGTCGTCGATCTCATGGGCGCCGATTAATTGTCGGTCCTTGTTGGCACGATGGTCTGATGAGCAGCGAGTCCGGTCCACTCGCCCGGTTCTCGGCACCCACCCGGGAATGGTTCGCCGAATCATTTCCGGCTCCCACGCAGGCACAGTCCGACGCATGGCAGTCCATCGCCAACGGCGATAACACCCTCGTCGTCGCCCCCACCGGATCCGGTAAGACCCTTGCGGCGTTTCTGTGGGCCGTTGACACCCTGGCCGGTGCCGACCGTGTGGCCCCGGGAACCCGGGTCCTGTACGTCTCGCCCCTCAAGGCACTCGCTGTCGATGTCGAGCGAAATCTGCGTGCCCCTCTTGCCGGGATCGCCCGGACCGCACTGCGGAAGGGCCTGCCCGAGCCCTCGATCACCATCGGGGTGCGCTCGGGCGATACGCCAGCGCAGCGCCGCCGCGCATTGATCTCCTCTCCCCCGGACATCCTCATCACCACCCCCGAATCGCTGTTCCTGATGTTGACCTCGGCGGCGCGCGAAACATTGGGAACTGTCACCACGATCATTGTCGACGAGGTGCACGCGGTGGCCGGAACCAAACGCGGCGCGCATCTCGCGCTCTCACTCGAGCGGCTCGATGAGCGTCTTCCCCAGCCGGCGCAGCGAATTGGCCTGTCGGCGACGGTGAAGCCCGCGGCAGAGGTCGCGCGCTTTTTGTCCGGCCGCGCTCCCGCTACCGTCGTCGCCCCCGCCAGTCCCAAGACCTTCGACCTGTCGGTGGTCGTGCCGGTTTCGGATATGAGCGCCCCCGACACGTACCCGGATCCGGAAGCCGGCGCCGATTCTCCACGGGCGGGCGGAAACACGATTTGGCCGCATGTCGAGCAGCGCATCGTCGACCTCATCGAAGTGCATCGGTCGAGCATCGTCTTTGCCAATTCACGTCGCCTCGCTGAGCGGCTCACCGCCAGGTTCAACGAGATTCACGCCGAGCGCCTCGGCGTGGACCTCACCCCCGCACCCAATCCCGGCGTACCCGGAGGACCCCCGGCGCACATCATGGGCAGCGGGCAGACCTATGGTGCCGCCCCCCTGCTGGCCCGCGCGCATCACGGCTCGGTGAGTAAGGAACAGCGCGCGAACATCGAGGACGATCTCAAGACGGGCCGGCTCAAATGCGTGGTGGCCACCAGCAGCCTGGAGCTCGGAATCGACATGGGCGCCGTCGATCTGGTGATTCAGGTAGAGGCGCCGCCGTCGGTGGCCAGTGGACTGCAACGCATCGGTAGAGCCGGTCACCAAGTGGGTGAGGTGTCCAGAGGCGTGCTCTTCCCGAAGCACCGCACCGATCTGCTGGGCTGCGCGGTCACGGTGCGGCGCATGCTCGCCGGCGATATCGAGACCCTGCAAGTACCTGCCAATCCGCTGGACATCCTGGCCCAACACACCGTGGCCGCGTGTGCGTTGGATCCGCTGGATGTCGAGACCTGGTTCGACGTCGTCAGGCGTAGTGCCCCCTTCAACTCCTTGCCGCGCAGCGCGTTTGACGCGGTGCTCGACCTGCTCAGCGGCAAGTACCCCTCCACCGACTTCGCCGAGCTGCGTCCGCGCGTCGTCTACGACAGAGACGAAGGAACGCTCACCGGACGGCCCGGAGCGCAGCGGCTGGCGGTGACATCCGGTGGCGCCATTCCCGATCGCGGCCTGTTCACGGTGTACATGTACGCCGGTGCCGAGGGCGAGAAGCCCTCACGGGTGGGCGAACTCGATGAGGAAATGGTCTACGAGTCTCGGCCGGGCGACGTGATCTCATTGGGTGCCACCAGCTGGCGCATCACCGAGATCACCCATGAGCGGGTCGTGGTGGTCCCTGCCTTCGGGCAACCAGGCAGGTTGCCGTTCTGGCGCGGCGACGCGGTAGGGCGGCCCGCCGAGCTGGGGATGGCGCTGGGACACCTCACCGGCGAGCTGGCCGCCGCACACGATACCGATTTCGAAACACGTTGTGCGGAAATGGGATTCGATGACTTCGCCATGGGGAATCTACGCAGGCTGCTCACCGACCAGCTGCAGTCGACGGGCGCCGTCCCCACCGATACCACGCTGATCGTCGAGAGGTTCCGTGACGAGCTCGGCGACTGGCGCATCGTGTTACATTCACCGTACGGACTACGGGTCAACGGCCCGCTGGCACTCGCCGTCTCCGATCGGCTCCAACAGCGCTACGGCGTCAGCGAGTCACCCACAGCCACCGACGACGGCATCGTGGTGCGACTCCCCGACACCGATGACAACCCGCCCGGAGCAAGTCTTTTCGTCTTCGATGCCGCGGAAATCGAGGCCATCGTCACGCGGGAGGTCGGCGGGTCCGCGCTGTTCGCGGCGCGGTTCCGCGAGTGCGCGGCGCGCGCGCTACTACTACCCCGCCGAACTCCCGGCCGCCGATCGCCGCTGTGGCAGCAGCGCCAGCGCGCCGCACAACTGTTGGATGTCGCACGCAAGCACTCCGATTTCCCGATGGTCCTGGAGGCGCTGCGCGAATGCCTCCAGGACGTCTACGACATCGGCACCCTGGTGCGGTTGATGTCCGGTATCGAGCAGCGCCGGATCCGGATCGTCGAGGTGCAGACCGATACACCGTCTCCCTTCGCGGCCGCTCAACTGTTCAGCTACGTCGGCGGATTCATGTACGACGAGGATCGCCCACTGGCCGAGCGACGAGCCGCGGCACTCTCCCTGGACACCGGCCTGCTCGCCGAGCTCATGGGCCGTGTGGAGCTGCGGGAGCTGCTCGACCCGGCCGTCATCGAGGCGACCGAAAGACAACTGCAGCATCTTGCCGACGAGCGCAAAGCTCGCGACCCCGAGGGCCTTGCCGACCTGTTCCGGCTCCTCGGCCCACTCACCGCCGATGAGGTCGCCACACGGTGCACCGGCGTCGGGACCGACTGGCTACGTGAGCTCGTCACGGCACGCCGGGTGGTCGAGACCCACTACGGGCAGCGTTCTTGGTGGGCAGCCGTCGAAGACGTGGCCCGGCTGCGTGACGCGCTCGGGGTGCCCGTACCTCCGGGGGTGCCCGCAGCCTTCACCGACGCGACCGCAGACCCGCTCGGAGAGCTGCTGGGCCGATACGCCAGGACACACGGCCCGTTCGCCACCGGGCAGGCGGCCGAGCGCTTCGGCATCGGAGTCCGCGTCGCCGCCGACGCCCTGGCGGCGATGGCCGCCCGCGGCCAGTTGGTGCGTGGTGAATTCACCAGCCAATACGACTTAGGTGCCACAGATTCTGAGCAATGGTGCGACGCGGAGGTCCTCCGGATTCTGCGTCGACGGTCCCTCGCGGCACTGCGCGCACAGGTGGAACCCGTCAGCACGGCGGCGTTCGCACGGTTCCTGCCCGAATGGCAGTACCTCGATTCCAGCCTGCGTGGGGTCGACGGAGTGGCCACCGTCATCGACCAGCTCGCCGGGGTACCGATACCCGCATCCGCCTGGGAGCCACTGATTCTGGCGCGCCGGGTTCGCGACTACTCCCCCCAGATGCTCGACGAACTGCTGGCCTCCGGGGAGGCGGTGTGGTCCGGACATGGCTCGATCACCGCACAGGATGGCTGGATCGCATTGCATCCGAGCGGGGTTGCGCCGGCCACACTCGCTGCCACCGATCCGGTTGTTCTCGACGAGGCACACCGAGCGATCCTCGATGGCCTGGCCGCCGGCGGCGGATTCTTCTTCCGTCAATTCGGCGAGGCCGCGACCAGGGCGGCGTTGTGGGATCTGGTGTGGGCGGGGCAAGTGACGGGAGACACTTTCGCACCCGTACGAGCGCTGCTGGGTACCAGCACTAAATCACGTACCGCGCACCGAAACCGGCGTGCTCCCCGACTGCGCGCCTACACGCCACTCCCCACCGCGGCACCGGTCGATCCCGCGGTCGCGGGCCGGTGGTCACTACTCCCGGAGCGGCTGGCCGACGGTACCGAGCGCTCACATATGCAGGCCGAGTTGCTGCTCGGACGGTATGGCGTGGTGACCAAGGGCAGCGTCGTCGCCGAGGGTGTCGCGGGCGGATTCGCGTGGCTGTACAAGGTGTTGTCGACGTTCGAGGACAACGGACGCTGCCGCCGGGGCTATTTCGTCGAATCGCTCGGGGGTGCGCAGTTCGCCTCTCCCACGACCGTGGACAGGCTGCGTGAATATCTCGACGCCGTCGACGATGAGCGCACACCGTGCCGGGCTACCGTGCTGGCGGCGACCGATCCGGCCAATCCGTATGGGGCGGCATTGGTGTGGCCGCGGGCGGCGTCCGACTCTGGTCATCGACCGGGCCGTAAGGCCGGGGCGCTCGTGGCGCTCGTTGACGGCCATCTGGTTCTCTACATCGAAAGAGGCGGCAAGTCGCTGCTTAGCTTCGTGACCGACCCCACGATGCTGCACGCCGCCGCATTGGGCACGATGGAATTGGTCCGCGAGGGCGGGCTCGATGGTCTGGTGATCGAAAAAGCCGATGGCAGATCGGTCTTCGATATCGGCGAGTCGGCCGTCATCGCAGCCTTACTGGAGGCAGGTTTCGCACGTACGCCGAGAGGGCTGAGGGTACGCCGATGAGCGCCTGCGCGACGAGGAGACGGTACTGGTGAAAGTGACACGCTTCGACCACATCGTGATCAACTGCACCAACGTGGAGGCAACCGCGGCCTGGTATCAGCGCGTCCTCGGCATGACTCGGGAAACCTTCGGCCCCGCAGGCCGGACGGCGCTGACATTCGGCACGCAGAAGATCAACCTGCGGCCCGTCACGGCAACCCAGGACGAGTGGTTCACGGGCCGGGCGGCGGCCGCGGGATCAGACGACCTGTGTTTCATCACCGATGCCTCGGCGGCCGAGGTTCGCGAACACCTCGGCGCATGCGGTGTGGACGTCGAGCAGGGCCCGGTGACCAAGATCGGGGCACTGGGCGAGATGACATCGCACTACTGCCGCGACCCGGATGGAAACCTGATCGAGATCGCGGTGTACCCATGACCAACAACCACTACCACCACCTCGCCTTCGGCGCGGACGCGATCGAGCGGCAGCGCGCCAACGGCAGCTATGTCGCCTACGGCACACATCTGGAACGCCCCGACGACGGCCCCGCCGACCTCGGGTCACGGGAGCTACGAATGATCGCCGAGGCGACCCAGTTCTGTCTGGGCACCGTGACCCCGACCGGATGGCCATACCTGCAATACCGCAGCGGCCCCGCAGGATTCGTCCGCCACCTCGGCGGTAACACACTGCGGTTCATCGACCTTCCGGGCAATAGCCAGTTCGTGACGCTCGGAAACCTCGCGGCCGACGATCGGCTGGCGATGTTCATCGTCGACTATCCACGCAAGCAGCGCCTCAAGCTGTTCGGCCGCGGCACCGTGCACGACGGCGAACGCCGCGAGATCGATATCGCGGTAGAAGCATTCGACTGGAACTGCTCACGCAGCATCATTCCCCGCTATGACCAGCAGTACCTCACCGATCTCGGCAAGGCCTATCAAGAGAAAGCACAGGCCCGCGAGGCCGAGCTGACTGCCGAAATCGACAAGCTCCGCGCCCGCATCGCCGAGCTCGAAGCCGCGCGACCGTGAACCCCGCCACCCATCGGGTGCTGCGAACTCACCCGGCACGGTTCAGGGACTGGCGGATCTACCGGGACGCTACCTGCGGGGCTCCGCCGAACATCTCCAGGCGTCACTGCCGTAGCGCCCTCGCCGATTCGTACCGGACGTCCCTGCCGGTGAACGGGTCGCGGAATGCCAGCGAGCGCGCCACGAGTTGCAGCGGGCGGGTGAAGTCATCCGGAGCCACCTCCACAACCTCGGGATACAGCGGGTCATTGACGATCGGGATTCCCAGGCTGTTCATGTGCACCCGCAGTTGATGGGTCTGCCCGGTGCTCGGGGTCAGGCGGTACCTGCCGGTCGAACCGTCGTGTTCAAGCAGCTCGATATGGGTCTCGGCGTTCACCGGACCCGGCTCCTCACTCGCCTGAAGGATGCTGCGCCGCTTGATGATCCTGCTCCGCAGCGTCACCGGCAGGACGACTTCCGGGTCGACGGGCGCCAACGCCTCGTAGATCTTGACCACCTGGCGTTGCGCGAACAGCGACTGATAGGCGCCGCGGGCCTCGGGGCGCACCGTGAACAGCAGCACGCCCGCGGTGAGCCGGTCGAGGCGGTGTGCGGGTGCCAGTTCCGGCAGGTCCAGCGTCCTACGCAGCCGCACCAGTGCTGTCTCGGTGACATGGCGACCGCGCGGCATCGTGGCGAGGAAATGTGGCTTGTCAACCACGACAACGTCGTCATCCCAGTGCAATACGTCGATGGCGAAAGGAACAGGAACCTCCGCGGCCACGTCGCGATAGGTATACACCGACGATCCCGCGCGCAGATGTGTCTCCGCGGTGACGGCCACACCCTCGGCGTCGACAACCTCGCCCCCGCTCACCTTCTCGGCGGCGGCCGGTCCGAATCGGGACACCAGCTCATCAACCACCCGCCCGTCTGCTCGCAGGCGAATTCGGACCGGTCCCAAGCCGTCCCGAACCGGTAGCGGTGGCTCTGGAGCCCTTCTTCTCGGGCTCATCAGCGGGACTGACTGCCGAGTCTTACTTGGATGGAGACAGTACGTCGGTCACCGGTTCGACGATGAACGAGCGTGCCTCGGGTGCCGCGACCCGGAGCGCATCCGCCGACGCGTCGTCGGGCTGACGCTGCGAGCGCACCTCGGCATCCACTCGCGCACGGTAGGTATCCACCTCGCGCACAATGTCTTCCGCGGACCAGCCGAGCACCGGAGCCACCAGCTCGGCGACCTCCTGGGCGCAGTCGACGCCACGATGCGGGTACTCGATGGCAATACGCATGCGCCGGGCGAGAATGTCCTCCAGATGCAGGGCACCTTCGGCAACCACCGCGTACAGCGCCTCCACCTTCAAGTACATCGGCGCCTTGGCGATCGGCTCCAGCAAGGTGTGATCCGAGCCCGCACAGGCCAGCACCTCGCCGATCAGCGAACCGTACCGGTCCAGCAGATGCCGCACCCGGTAGGGATGCAGGCCGTAGGTCTCCCCCACATGCTCGGTCTGATTGATCAGGGCGAAGTACCCGTCGGCACCGAGCAGCGGCACCTTCTCGGTGATCGACGGCGCGACCCGTGCCGGCACGAACTCGCTTGCCATATCAATGGCATCGGAGGCCATGACGCGATATGTCGTGTACTTACCGCCCGCGATGGCCACCAGCCCCGGCGCCGCCACCGCGACGGCGTGCTCACGGGAAAGCTTGGACGTGTCGTCATCCTCACCGGCCAGCAGTGGCCGCAGGCCCGCGTACACGCCATCGATATCGTTGTGCGTCAACGGCGTTGCCAGCACCGTATTCACCTTGTTCAGGATGTAGTCGATATCCACCTTGGTGGCTGCCGGATGTGCCAGGTCGAGATTCCATTCGGTATCGGTCGTCCCGATGATCCAGTGGTTGCCCCACGGGATGACGAACAGCACCGACTTTTCCGTCCGCAGGATGATCGCCACCTCGCTGACAACCCTGTCTCGTGGCACCACGATGTGAACACCCTTGGACGCGGTCACCCGGAACCGGCCGCGGGTACGCGACAGCGCCTGGATCTCGTCGGTCCACACCCCGGTGGCGTTGACGACGACATGCCCGCGAACCTCGGTCTCGGCGCCGTTCTCGGTGTCACGCACCACCACGCCGGTGACGCGATCGCCCTCACGCAACAGCGAGACCACCTGAGTGGATGTTCTGACGACGGCCCCGTAGTGCGCCGCCGTGCGGGCCACGTTCATGGTGTGGCGAGCGTCGTCGACCACGGTGTCGTAGTAGCGGATACCACCGATGAGCGAGTTGCGCTTGAGCCCCGGCGCCAGCCGCAGTGCACCGGCGCGGGTGAGATGTTTCTGGGCGGGAACAGATTTCGCGCCACCCATCTGGTCATACAGAAAGATGCCGGCGGCAATGTAGGGACGTTCCCACCACCGATTGGTCAGCGGGAACAAGAACGGCAGCGGCTTGACCAGATGTGGTGCCAGCGTCGAGAGCGACAGCTCACGTTCGCGCAATGCCTCCTGGACCAAACCGAATTCGAGTTGCTCCAGGTAGCGCAGCCCACCATGGAACATCTTCGAGGAGCGGCTCGACGTCCCGGCGGCGAAGTCACGCGCCTCGACCAGCGCGACCTTCAGCCCACGCGTGGCCGCGTCGAGAGCCGATCCGGCACCGACCACACCACCGCCGATCACGATGACATCGAACTGCTCGGATCCCAGGCGCTCCCAGTTCAGCGAACGGGCCTGCGGTCCAAGGAACGTGTAGGTCGGTCCACCCGATACCGATGGGCTGGTTGCGTCACTCACGACTGCTCCCTTCCACTCCCATTAACGGGCCCCGGAGTCCTTCCAGAAAGCCACGTTACCGGCCGGTAGCGCTCTCGTCTGTGATGCACGCCGCTGTAGCGCATGTCGCCCGAGGTCAGTCCAGGTCATCGTGGGCAATCAACTGGCGTGCCGCCTCCGTCACCGAACCGGACAGGGACGGGTACACCGACAGCGTCTGTGCCAAATCATTCACCGAGAGCAGGTTCTGCACCGCCAGGGCGATGGGCAAAATCAGCTCGGAGGCATTCGCGGCCACCACGACGCCACCGATCACCACACCGGTGGCCGGACGGCAGAAGATCTTGACGAAACCACGTTTGAGGCCCGACATCTTGGCCCGGGGGTTCGTATGCAGGGGCAGCGTGACCGTCCGCGCCGGCACCTCACCGTTGTCGATGGCCGCCTGGGACACCCCCACGGCGGCGATCTCCGGGCGAGTGAACACCGCGGCGGCAACGGTTTTCAACTTGATGGGATGCACCGCGTCGCCGAGTGCGTGATACATGGCAATGCGACCCTGCATGGCCGCCACCGAGGCCAGCGGCAGCAGGCCGGTGCAGTCACCCGCGGCGTAAATGCCGGCCACCGACGTGCGCGACACCCGGTCGACGGTGAGGTAGCCGCCGGAGCCGAGCGTGATGCCGACCCGTTCCAGGCCCAGACCTGCGGTGTTCGGAATCGACCCCACGGTCATCAGCACGTGGCTGCCGTCGACCACGCGTCCGTCGGCCATCGCGACGCGGACGCCGGTATCGGTTCTTGTCACCGAATCGGCCCGGGCGTTCTTGACGAGCGTCACACCCCGTTCGGCGAGCGTGTCCTCCAGGACCAGGGCCGCATCCTCGTCCTCGTGCGGCAGCACGCGGTCCCGGCTGGCCACCACAGTCACCTGAACGCCCAGCTCCGTGTACGCGTGGACGAACTCGGCACCCGTCACACCCGATCCGACCACGATGAGGTGCTCGGGCAGCTCGTCCAGGTCATAGAGCTGGCGCCAGGTGAGGATCCGTTCCCCGTCGGGGCGGGCATGAGACAGCACCCGCGGGCTGGCGCCGGTGGCAATGAGCACCACGTCGGCTTCCAGGATGGTGCTTGTCCCATCCGCGGCGGTGGCCTTGACCCGATGAAACGCCATCCCGACCACGTGATCGACCAGCTCGGCACGTCCGGGGATCAGACGCACCCCGGCGTTGCGCAGCCGCTCGGCGATATCGGCCGACTGCTCGGAGGCAAGACGCTTGACGCGGTTGTGGATCTGCGGAAGCGAGATCTTGGCATGCTCCACGTCGATGTCAAAGCCCAGGTTGGGGGCGCGCCGCAGGTCGGTACGCACACCGGTGGACGCGATGAACGTCTTGGACGGCACGCAATCGAAGAGCACGCACGCGCCACCGATACCGTCCGAGTCGATCACCGTGACCTCGGTGGCGCTTCGCTCATGGGCGGCGGCCACAAGCGCCGCCTCGTATCCCGCTGGTCCTCCACCAATGATCACGATGCGCGTTGCCACGGCATCAAACCTACAAGTACAGACCCGACCCGGCTTGCCATCGTGGGGCAACCTTGCCGTCATCTCCACCACAGGACCACTAGGCTTGCCCCCGTGCCGCTCTACGCCGCCTATGGCTCCAACATGCATCCCGAACAGATGTTGCAGCGGGCGCCGCACTCGCCCATGGCCGGCACCGGCTGGCTACACGGCTGGCGGCTGACCTTCGGCGGTGAGGACATCGGCTGGGAAGGCGCGCTGGCCACGGTCGTGCAAGACCCCCACTCGAGGGTTTTCGTCGTGCTCTACGACATGACCGGAGCCGACGAGAAGAACCTCGATCGCTGGGAAGGTTCGGAGCTTGGCATCCACACCAAGATCCGTTGCCGGATCGACCGGGAATCCTCCGACACGACCATCGACCCGGTGCTGGCCTGGCTCTATGTCGTCAACGCCTACGAGGGTGGGCTACCGTCCGCACGGTATCTGGGCGTGATGGCCGATGCCGCAGAAATCGCCGGCGCCCCAGAAGATTACGTACACGGCTTGCGCACCCGGGCATCGCGCAACATCGGCCCCGGAACGAGCTAGACGGAGCCCTGTGCGGCGCTTTGTTCGACGAGGTTGACCAGCGTGCGCACACCGACGCCAAGCGCCCGTTCGTCGATATCGAAGTTCGGTTGGTGGATATCGAGCTGCGGGCCCGATCCCGACCACACGCCCAGTCTGGCCATCGCGCCGGGCACCTCCTCCAAATACCAGGAGAAGTCCTCACCGCCACCTGACTGGGTGGTCTCCGCGAGCGCGTCTAACCCGATGTCCTCGATCGCCCGCACGAAGATGTGCGTGGACTCGGGCTCGTTGATGACGGGCGGCACACCCCGGCGGTAGTTGAGGGTGTAATCGATGTGCAGCGGAGCCAACAGCCCCTCGATCACATCGCGGACGGTGCTCTCCAGTGTGATCCACACGTCCCGGCTGCCGGTGCGCACCGTGCCGGCCAATGAGCCGATCTGTGGAATAGCGTTGGCCGCCTGGCCCGCGTTGACGGCCCCCCACACCATGACGGTGCCGGCCCGCGGATCGATGCGCCGACTCAGCATCCCCGGCAATCCGGTGATGACGGTTCCGAGCCCGTACACCAAGTCGGCCGTCAGATGCGGCCGCGAGGTATGCCCGCCCGGGGAGTGCAACGTGACTTCGACGGTGTCCGCGGCCGAGGTGATCGCCCCCGCACGGACTGCCACCTTGCCCACCTCGAGACGCGGATCGCAGTGCAGCGCAAAAATTCTCGTGACACCGGCCATCGCCCCGGCGGCCACCACGTCGATGGCGCCTCCCGGCATGACCTCCTCGGCGGGCTGGAAGATAAGGCGTACACCCGAGGGCAGCGAGGGAGCCGAGTTCAGTGCCATGGCCGCACCCAGCAGGATCGCGGTGTGTGCGTCGTGCCCACAAGCGTGCGCGACGTTCGGCACCGTCGAGGAGTAGGACGCCCCGGTGCGTTCCTGCATCGGGAGCGCATCCATGTCCGCGCGCAGCGCCACCCGCGGACCGTCCTCGGGCCCGAAGTCGCAGGTGATTCCGGTGCCTCCGGGCAGCACCTTGGGGTTGAGCCCGGCCTCGGCCAGCCGCGCGGCCACGTATTCGGTGGTGGCGTGCTCCTGGCGCGCCAACTCGGGATGTGCGTGGATGTGGCGGCGCCACCGGACAAGCGCCTCGGAGTTCTCGGCGAGCCAATGCTCGGCTATGGCGGACAGGGATGCGCCACCTGCGTGAAGACCATCATGTTCGCTCATACCGTCACCGTCCTGCGCGCCAGCCGATCCAACACCCGGCAGCGCTCGGCGTCGGTCTCGGCCAGTCGTACCACGGTGCGCGCCAGCATCTTCGCGCCTTCAACTACGGCCCGATCAGCACCTGGTTCCTTGGCGGCCTTCTCGAAATCGGGTTGGTGGATGACCGCTCCGCCCGAATCGATGCCGATGACCGGGTGAATACCGGGCAGCACCTGCGTCACGTTGCCCATATCGGTGCTGCCCAAGGGCACATTGGCCTCGAATTCCGCGGGCACCGGCGTACGGCCGAGCGACTCCATTTCCTCGCGAAACACCTCAACCAGCCATGGATCCGGCGTCAGCTCCAGGTATGGCGGCGAAGATTCGATGAGTTCGTGGCTGCATCCCGTCGCCATCGCGCCCGCGGCGAAGCATGCGTAGACCTTCTCCTCCAGCTCACGCAGAGACGCTGATTCCACGGCACGCATGGTGTACTGCATCGCGGCGCGGGCGGGGATGATGTTGGCCGCCTCCCCGCCCTCGGTGACGATGCCGTGGATCAGCTGTCCGGGCGACAGATGCTGACGCAAAAGACCGATTGAGACCTGCGCGACGGTGACCGCGTCGGCGGCGTTGATTCCGAGGTGCGGCGCGACCGCGGCGTGCGATTCCTTGCCGTGGTAGGTGACCATCACGTCGGTCAGCGCGAGGGAGCGCGCGCCCGCGATATCGATCGGCCCAGGATGCAGCATCACCGCCGCGGCGATGTCGTCGAAGGCACCCGCCTTGAGCAGAAGTGCCTTACCGCCCCCGTACTCCTCGGCCGGCGTGCCGATAACCACCACGGTGAGTCCGAGGGCGTCGGCAACCTCGGCGAGCCCCAAGCCGGTGCCGACGGCGGATGCCGCGATGATGTTGTGGCCGCACGCGTGGCCGATCCCCGGCAGCGCGTCGTACTCGGCGCAAACACCGATGACCAGCGGACCATCTCCATAAGTGGCGCGGAACGCCGTGTCCATACCGCCCTGACCGGTGACAATCTCGAATCCGCGCTCGGCGAGCAGCCGCTGCGTTTTCAGGGCGCTGCGAACCTCATGGAATGCCAGTTCGGGTTCGGCGTGAATGTCGTGGGATAACGCCACCAGATCCGTCGCCGCGGCGTCCACGACCGTGCTGACGGTCTGGGCATGCGCGGCGGACGACGCTCCGGTGGTCAAGGGCATTAGATCAGTATCCCATCATGGTTAGGCTCCGTAGCTGTGACCGATAAGCGGCCTGCGCGAAGAGGCGACAGCACCGACGAGTCTCCGGATGACACGGCGTCTGTCGCGGCCGCGGAGATCGCGGCGCGCACCGGCGTCGCATCCCACCCCGTCGCGGTGGTTCTCGGATCGGGCTGGGCCCCAGCGGCAGCCGAACTGGGCACCCCCGCCACGAGCATCCCGATGGCCGACCTACCCGGATTCAGCCCACCGAGTGCGGCCGGACACGGCGGTTCGGTGCTGTCGATCCCCATCGGCGACAGCGGCCAGCAGATGCTGGTGCTGCTGGGCAGGATTCACGCCTACGAGGGTCACGACCTGCGTCACGTCGTCCACCCCGTGCGTACCGCCTGCGCCGCGGGCGCCCGGACCATCGTGCTCACCAACGCTGCCGGAGGATTACGCGAGGACTACACGGTGGGGCAGCCGGTGCTGATCAGCGACCATCTCAACCTGACGGCCCGCTCGCCGTTGGTGGGTGCGCAGTTCGTCGACCTTGTCGACGCGTATGCGCCGCGATTACGGGCGCTGGCACGGGAGATCGACGGCAGCCTCGCCGAGGGGGTGTACGCGGGTCTGCCCGGCCCGCACTACGAGACCCCCGCGGAGATCCGCATGCTGCGCACGCTGGGTGCGGACCTGGTGGGCATGTCGACCGTGCACGAGACCATCGCGGCCCGTGCGGCCGGGGCCGAGGTGCTGGGTGTGTCCCTGGTGACCAACCTCGCGGCCGGAATGACCGGAGAGTCCCTCAACCATGAGGAGGTGCTGGCCGCCGGGCGCGCGTCGGCCACTCGCATGGGCCAACTTCTCAGCTCGGTGATTGGCCGGTTATGACGGAGTCCCCGTCGGCAGCGCACGCGATCCAAGAGTGGATCGACCATGACCCCGACCCCGAGACCGCCGCCGAGCTGCGCGCCTGCTCCGATGACGAGCTGGCGCAACGATTCTCCGAGCCACTGGTGTTCGGCACGGCGGGCCTGCGCGGCACCATCCGCGGGGGCCCCAACGGCATGAACCTGGCCGTGGTGCTGCGTACCACCTGTGCGCTGGCCAAGGTTCTCAAGGATCGGTGCCTTGGCGGCTCCACCGTGGTGGTGGGGCGTGACGCCCGGCACGGATCGGAGAAGTTCGCACAGGGCGCGGCGGAAGTTCTTGCGGCCGAGGGGTTCAAGGTAATGCTCCTGCCCCGCCCGCTGCCCACACCGGTGCTCGCGTTCGCGGTACGCCACGTGGATGCGGCAGCGGGCATCCAGATCACCGCATCCCACAACCCACCCACCGACAACGGCTACAAGGTGTACTGGTCGGGGGGTGCACAGATCATCTCCCCTACCGACCGCGATATCGAATCGACAACAGCAGCAGCACCTTTCGCCGATCAGATTCCGCGCACCCCCGTCACCCCCACCGACGGCACCTTGGTGGATGCCTACATCCAGCGTGCCGCCACGGTGCGCCGGGGCTCCGGCGGTGTCCGCATCGCGCTCACCGCGCTGCACGGAGTCGGCGGGGATACCGCCGTGGCCACGCTGAATGCCGCGGGGATCACCGACATCCACGTGGTGGACGAGCAGTTCCAGCCGGATCCGGACTTCCCCACGGTCGCGTTTCCGAATCCCGAGGAACCCGCGGCCTCCGCCGCGGTGCTGAACCGGGCCGCCGAAGTCGACGCCGACCTAGCCATCGCGCTGGATCCCGACGCCGACAGGTGCGCCATCGGCATTCCCACCACGACCGGTTGGCGCATGCTCTCCGGGGATGAAACCGGTTGGCTACTTGGTGATTACATCCTCTCCACGCAACCACACTCATCCACTCCGCCGGTGGTGGCCAGCACGGTGGTCTCCTCCCGCATGCTCGCGCGCATCGCGGCATCTCTCGGCGCTCGACATGTGGAAACCCTCACCGGATTCAAATGGCTGGTCCGGGCAGCAGATTTCGACCTTGTGTACGCGTATGAGGAAGCGATCGGGCACTGCGTGGATCCGGCCGCCGTGCGGGACAAGGACGGTATCTCCGCCGCGGTGCTCGCATGCGACCTCGTGACACACCTGCGCGAGCTCGGATCGAGTGTGGAGGAAAAGCTCGAGAACCTGGCGATCAGGCACGGTATCCATGTCACCTCGCAGGTCTCGCTGCGCATGGACTCTCTCTCCGACATCACCGCCATGATGGCGCGTCTACGGGGTAACCTCCCCACCGCACTGTCCGGGTTCCCGATCACCGTCGAGGACCTCCTGGAGCGACGGGGCCAGCAGCGCACCGACGCGGTGATCCTTTCCGGCGAGATCGGGGGCTCGTCCATCCGGCTGGTGATCCGCCCCTCGGGAACCGAACCAAAGGTCAAGTGCTACATCGAGGTCCGCGAGCCCGTCATCACCGATGCGACCGTCGCACGGATCTGGGCGGGCGTGGTGGTCTCCGAGCTGGAGGCGTACGCCCGCAACATCTAGCTCGGCTCGATCTATCTGGGACCGAACTGACGATCGCCGGCATCGCCCAGGCCCGGCACGATGTATGCCGCATCGTTGAGACCCTCGTCTACAGCGGCCGTGAACAATCGCGCGGACGTCGACGGGCCGTAGCGTGCGACACCCTCCCGGACCGCCTCAACCCCCTGCGGTGCAGCGACCACACACAACATCGTCATGTCGGTGGCGCCGCGGGAATGCAACAGGTCGAGCGTATGGACCATCGACCCACCAGTTGCCAGCATCGGGTCCAGGACGAACACCGGTTGCGTCGACAAGTCGGCCGGCAGAGATTCCAGATACGGGGTGGGTTGCCAGGTCTCCTCGTCGCGGGCCATGCCGACGAACCCGACCCGCGCCTCGGGGATGAGGGCATGGGCCTGATCCACCATGCCCAATCCCGCCCGCAGAACCGGGACCAGCAACGGCGGATTCGCCAAACGGAACCCCGTCGTCACCGCCACCGGTGTGCGCACCGCGGAGGACTCCACCGGTGCCGAGCGGGTCGCCTCATAGACGAGCATCAGGGTCAGATCCCGCAGCGCGGCACGGAAAGCCGCGTTATCGGTGCCGGCATCGCGAAGGGTGGTCAGCCGGGCCGCGGCAAGTGGGTGCTCAACAACGTGCACATGCATGCCCCAGACCCTAGAACAGCCAGCGTCGATCACGTCGGTCCCGGACACCACGGGAATGTGATGGGCATCACGCGCAAAGCAGCGACAGCTTTCGCATCGATATCGTTCCTGGCAAAGCCCGCTAGCGATGCTGAGCAGGTAATACGACGGGGTGGCCACGTTGCCGAAAAATCTTTCAAAAAGTTTCGACAAAGATGGAACCGAATCGCGACTACCCCCGTCGTATCCAAGTACAAGGCAGAACCTGCCCGAAAACAGGCGGTAGCCGAACCACCGAGAAGATGGAGGGGACATGGCAGACGAATTAGCAGCCGACACGGACCTGCTGCGCGGCGTGGGCGGAGTTCAGCTGGGGATGGGCGGAACGCTCGCAGCGGTGGGCACCGCAGTCAGCATCTTTCCGGTGGCCGCGCTGGCGCCGATCTTCGGTCCGATTGGCGCGCACTACCTGGGCGCATTCGCCCTGACCTCCGCCAAGCAAGGGCTGGACGTCGGTCAGCTCGCGATGGGCGTCACCGAGTCCGGTGTCAGCACCAACGTCGCAAGCAAGGGCTACGACGACGATGACGACAACGTCGGCAAGAACATCAGCGCCACCGTCGACGGAATCGGGGCGTAACCATGGTTGAGACGCGGCCAATCCCGTCCGAGCTCCTCGCGGAGGCCACAAACACCAACTACCCGAGCTTTGAGAACAACCCCTTCTCGGCCAACCTGATCAGCAACGCCATGGACATGGCAGGGACCGTCGGTAACGGCCAGTTCAAGGAGGGCCAGGACCCCAGCAAGATGCTGGAGGGCGGCATGCAGGTCATGCAACAGGTCATGCAGCAAGGGATGCAGGCGGGAAGCCAGCTCATCGGCTCCTTCGCCGGTGCGGCGGCTCAGGCTCTGGGGCAGTTCGCCGGCATGGCCGGCCAGGCGTTGAGCAGCATGGCCACCCGCAGCGGCGCCATGGGCACCAATGTCGGACAGGCATCCGAGTCAACCGGCCGGGCAAGCGCTCTGATCACGGAGGCCCTGCAACAGTTCCAACACATCTCCGAGGTGCTGACACCGCTGATCGCCCTTTTTCCTCCCGCGGCCGCTGAGCTCGCCCAAGCGGCAGCCGAATGCACCACCAAGGTCTCGGCGTACACCGCGACGCTGGAGGGTGAGTTGGGCGGACAGGCCGGTGAACTCGCAGGGATGGCGGGCGCCGACATGGGAAACCCCTCGACGCCCGCATCCGGGAGTGTCCAGCCCGCCATGTCGGCCATGCAGGGCGGCATCCAGGCCGGGACTCAGGCGATGTCCGGCGTCGCGAGCGGCGTCACCCAGACCATGAGCTCGATGGGTCAGGGCCTCGGCCAGATCCCGCAGGCTCTTACCGGCTTGCTCGGCGGTGGCGGAGCCAGTGGTGCCAGTAGTGCGCTGGGTGGCGCCAACATGAGCGGTATTGCCGCCGGCGCATTGGCCAACCCGTTCGGTGCCGGTGGCGGCCACGCCTCCTCCACCGCTGGTGGAACCAGTAGCGGATTGGGCGGCGCCAACGCCAATGCGGCCAAGATGCTCCTCGACCCGCGCAGCATGGGCAAGGGTGCGCAGCTGTTCCTGCCCGACGGCAGCACCAGCCAGGCTCCGAATGCCGCCGCGGCAGAGGCCGTGCGCAAGGCGCTCAGCCAGGTGGGTGTGCCCTATGAGTGGGGTGGCACCAAGCCCGGGGTCGGCCTGGACTGCAGCGGTCTGACTCAGTGGGCCTACGGAGAGTCCGGCATCGACATCCCCCGACTCGCGCAGGAGCAGGGTGTCGGCATCCGGATCGATCAGGGATCTGTCATGCCAGGCGACCTGGCAGTGTGGGATGGCCACGTCGCCATGGTGATCGGCAACGGCATGATGGTCGAGGCCGGTGACCCGGTGCAGATCTCCCCGATCCGCACCACCAACGCCGGGCAGGGATTCCATGGATTCTACCGACCCACTTCCTAGCTCAGGAGTGCCGCGGCCCGAGCCGCGCGCGAGCATCGATATGACTAATCGTGCTCGTACGCTGCGGGTCAAGGTGTCCGAATTCGGCTTGCCGCTTGAGGTTCAGGTCGAACCCGACCTGCTCAGTCGCGGCGCTTCGGCACTGGCACGAGAGATCTTGAACCTGTGCGAACTGGGTGCCGCGCGCTGCGGAGCGGCTCGCCGCGAAGAGCTCGCCGAGACCGGCGTCCCGGATTACATCCTCGACAAGCTCGGTCTGGCGACACCTGCGCAGGTCGCCGACCTGGAATTGCGCCAATCCGCCGATCAGATGGAACGGAGATCCCGATGACCGAGCCAGATCTCGCCTTCTTCAAGGCGCTCGAACAGCAGTACCAGGAGACCATGACGAAGGCTCGCGCCGGCGGCCACATCCTGAACAGTGCAGTCGAAGAGCTCAAAGACCTTCGCGGATGGGCACGTTCGGCGCAGGGCCATGTGGAGGCGGAAGCCAACGGCAACGGCGCGCTGACCAACCTGAGACTCGACGACTCGGTCACCAAACTGTCTCCCAACCTCGTCGGGCAGATCGTGGTGGCCACCGCCGCCGCGGCCGCGGGCCAGGCCTTCGATCACCGTGAGCGGGTGTTCGCTCAGCTGATGGTCGATCTGAAGGACCCGCAGCCGTAGCCGGCTTCGGGCTACAGCCCCGCGCGATCTCGGTGTGAATCGGTCAGAAAGACCGTGTTTTTGGCGTCTCGCCAGTCTTGGCTGAGTCCGTCACCTCGATAGGCGTACGGTCGCAGCCCTGCTGGCTGCAACAGGGACACCACTTCGTCCGAGGGCGTCTCGATGATCATCACCGGCTGCGAAGCGGTGATGGTGGCGAGTCCACCACGAATCACCGCGGCCTCCATCCCCTGCACGTCGATCTTGATCACCTGAGGATCCAGGCCGAAATCATCCAGTCGGCGAACCTGTACGGGATGCCGTTCGATCGTCAGTTTTGATTCGTCGAATCCGGCCATGGTGTCGGGGTTGAGCCAACCGCGCGCCTCACCCTCGTCGAGCGAGGCCAGACCGTCGTAGACGAAGTTGCGGTATCGCGGAACGAACAGATCGAAGGTGCCGTCCGCATCGGAGAGTCCGCAGGCATGTACGCGCACGGCGCTGCTCTCATATCGGCGCCTAAGCCGCTGAGCAAGAACGGCATTGGGCTCGAAACTCACTATCGTCTCCGGCGCGGCCGTGCGCTGCAGCGCACAAATGCTCTGACCCCAGTTGCCGCCGATGTCGACCGCCTCGGAGATGGGTCCCAGACGGCCCAGGAGGTGGAATTCGGGATCGATACGCCACCCGAACCATCGAGTGCCCATGTTGTACGCGCCGAACTTAAGTGGCCGCAGAAACGGTAGATAGGTTTGCGCCATTCTCAACGCCGGCATGCTCACGTGGGCAGACTAGTCGACCGATACCCCGCCACCAGCTCGATCGCCGGGCACCCGGTTCAGCACCGTGACGTGGCACGCGGATCTCCAGGGTCGCCGTCACACCTACCGACCCCTCGTATCTGCATCGGTAGGTGCTCGCGGCGACCAAGACGATGAGCTTGTTTGCGGCTGAGCGGCCGCGAACATGGCGCATCCACGCTGCGGGCACGGCCCGAAGGAACAGGGTCCGTACTTAGCCCGCCGATCGCGGGAGCCAGCAGAAAATATCGCGTCTGACCTGCCCCGCGCAACCTTTTAGGAATTCTCGCCGCGCTGCCCCACCTGGGGCGCTGACCGATTGCCGCAGTTGCTCCGCTGATAACATCCGCATGTGGCACGCGAGTGGCTTCTCTTGGAAACACTCGGCGACGAACCAACTGTCATCGCCTCCGGCAACCAGCCGCGGAACATGGTTCCTCTCAGCGCTTTTCTACGGCGTAATCGAAATCTTGGGCTGATTCGCCGGGTCATCGCCGCGGCAACCAAAGCAAATAAGGCCGCCAGCATCGGCCCACCCGACTCCGATTCGGTCATCGACATCCGACCGATCGCCATGCCCGACGGTCGGGTGCACGGAGTGTGGCTGTGGACGGGATCGACGCCTCCTGCCACCGCTCCCCCTGCCGAAGGCGGAGCGGTAGTCCTCAACGCCGATACCGGCGCCCTGCACATGAGCGACGGTGCGGCCCTTGCCATGGGAATGGCTGCCACCGAGCCGCACGCCGAGATCAGCATGCCTGAGCTCTACCGCTACCTGGCACCCAATCCCGGCGAGACGGACGTCCTGGGGCTCATTGTGACCGCGACGGAAGACATGACCTACTGCGCCACCTGGCCCGGGGTGGACAGCGACGGCAATCCCACCCTGTGCCACTTCGCAAGCCGACTGGTCGTGGAACCCAACACCGAGGGGGTCCCCGAGCGGCTGGGGCGCGCGATCAACCTGCGAGTCGGTCGGCCGGCGCCACCGGTTCCGCTGCTCGAACAACAGGTCCTCGAGGCCGCCGCCGAACCCGGCGCGTATCGCGCGCTGGTGATGATCGCTTCACGGAAACTGATCAAGTGGATTGATCCTCCTGCACCGGAATGGCATTGGGAGTTCGACCCGCTGGGCCGCCCCAAGATTCACCCGGACGACGAAGCGAATCTGAACTTCATGATCGACAATGCCGTATTCGGTGCGACCGAGGCGGTAATCCGGTTCCGCTGCCACGATGACAGCTGGGAATCGCTGCACTGCTCGACCAATGTGGTCAAGTTGAGCGAAGACGCCACCGTCGCGCTCATCACGCACCGGCGCAGGCCCGCGAAGCCTCTCTAGCCGCCCATCTGAAGACAGCTACGGCGCCCGCCAGTTCGCCCGAAATTGCTAACATCCGGGCATGTCGCGCGATTGGATGCTGCTAGAGACCCTGAGTGAGGAACCCACGGTCATAGCCATCGGATTGCAGGCCCGAAACATGACGCCGCTCGAGGCGGTGCTGGGCCGCAACCGGCATCGCCCGTTGATCGAGGCGACGATCACCGAATGCCAGCGCACAGGCGAACCGGCGGTGGTTGTCACCCCGGCTGGAGACCGCGTCGTGCGCGTGCATCCGATATCCATGGGGCAGGGAGATATCCACGGCGTCCAGGTGTGGTTCGGCCCGGCAGACCTCGAGCCGCCGCGTCGACCCATCGCGGGGGCTTGCCTGGGCGATTTGGACACATCGGTCACGACGCTCACCGCGGAGTACTTCGATGTGATGGGTTTCGACCCGAGCAACAGATCCGAGAAACAGGCCATCGCCGAAGGCCTGGCACCGGTGTTACCGAGCCCTCACAACGCCGAATTGATGGCGAATGCCGTGAACCCCGAACTCGAGACGACCTTTTGCGGCACATGTCTAGCCGCCGACTACCAAGGAAACGTCCTCCAAGTCCACTACGCCGGACGGGCATCCAAGGAAATCAATGCGGCGGGCGCCGTGGAGCGCATCAACAGAATCGTCTGCACACGGGTGGAGAACAGCCCTGCCGAACCTCGGGTGGGGCTGGCACAGCAGATCCTGCACGCGGTCGCGACCCCCGGCGCGCATCGGCTGCTGATCAATGTCGACACCTTCGCCGTCCTCAAGTGGATCGACGAGCCGTTCCCCGACCTGGCATGGCGCTATGACCCCGATCGACCCGAGAGCATCCATCCCGAGGACGCGGCCGCGGCGCGAAACATGCGGGAGGAGCTTCGGGCCGGATCGACGACCGGGGTGCTCCGCATGCGAGCCGTCTCCGGTGGATGGCTGCGACTGAACGCCTCTGCCACGAAGTTCGCATTACGTGACAACGCTTTTGCGGCCCTGGTCACCCTGACGGCTGCGCCATCGACCCATGCCGAATCGTAGATCGCCGGGATGCGGGCGGCCGTCGCCGCCGCGTGTGTGCCGGTTCTCGCGGTGGGCCTTTCGCTCAACCCAGCCGTTCTGGCTAGGCTTGCCGCATGGCTGCTGACATCGTTCCCATCGAACTCGGGCTCACAGAAGGTGACGTGGTCACCCTGTGGGCCCCGCGGTGGCGCGACGCCGGGGACGAGTGGGAGGCGTTTCTCGGCAAGGACGACGATCTGTACGTGTTCGAGTCGGTGGCCGATCTGGTGGCCTTCGTGCGAACCGACAACGACAACGATCTGGTCGATCACCCGGCGTGGTCGACCCTCGGGGCTCTGTCGGCCGACGAGCTTGAGCCCGATGACGACAATCGCTTCGACCTGATCGGCGTACCGGAGCTGGTTGCCGACAAGCCGAGCGAGGACGCCGTCGACACGCTGCGCGCCACGCTCGCGATCGTGGCCTCCATCGGCGCGGTCTGCGAATTGGCACCCATCAACAAGCTCATCAACGGCAACCCGGTGCTGGCCACACTGTCGGGTGGAGCCGAAAGCTTTACGGGCAAGGACGGATTGAAGCGGTGGAACCAGATCGGTGCCATCGTCGGCAAGTCCTGGGACTCAGTGGTCGACGCCATCGACGAGATCGCCGCGACGCCGGATGTGGATGAGGAGCTCTCCGCCGCCGCGGATGCCGAGCTGCTTGCGGCCGCGGAGAATGCCGTCGACAACGAGGACGACCTCGAGGATGACGACGAACTGGATCTGCTCGACGAAGAATCCGACTCGGAGACCGACGGCTCCGAAAACGGCGAAGACGACGCGGATGACGCCGAGGACGAGTCTGCCGACGAAGACGAAGATGATGACGAGGACGCCGCGGACGACGATCCGGTTCTCGGTGGTGACGAGGATTTCTGGCTGGCAGTCGGTATCGACCCGATCCAGATGATCACCAACTCGGGAACGTTCTACACGCTGCGCTGCTACCTCGACGACGAACCGATCTTCTTGGGACGCAACGGAAGAATCAGCGTGTTCGGTTCCGAGCGGGCATTGGCCCGGTATCTCGCCGACGAGCACGACCACGATCTGGCCGACCTGAGCACCTACGACGACATCCGCACCGCCGCCACCGATGGCTCGCTGCGGATCGACATCACCGACGACAACATCTACGTGTTCACCGGGCTCGCCGATGACCTCGAAGACGGTATCGACGAGGTGGACCGGGACCAGCTCGAGCTGGCGGTGGAGCTGCTCACCGATGTCGCCGAGTACTCCGAGGACGACAGCGTCGACGCGGAGCTGGACAGCGATACCCCCCTGGGCAAGCTGGTCGGGCACCTGCTCGAACCGGATAAGCACGACGAGCCCACGGGCTCATTCGCGGACGCTGCCGAGAGCTGGCGGACGCTGGAGCGTGCGATGGAAGCGCGACTGCGCCGCGAATGATGCGTGCTAGCCGATCTACCGTGACGGCTAGATGATCACCGCGGCTGCTAACCGATCAGGACCGCGTATCCGGGTTTGATCACGTCATCGATGATGGCCAACCGTTCGTCGAACGGGATGAAGGCTGACTTCATCGCGTTGATGGTGAATCGCTGAAGGTCACTCCAGCCGTATCCGAACGTCTCGACGAGTCGCAGCATCTCGCGGCTCATCGAGGTATCGCTCATCAGCCGGTTGTCGGTGTTCACGGTCACCCGGAACCTCAGCCGCGCCAGCAGGTCGAAGGGGTGGTCGGCGATGCTGTCGACCGCTCCCGTCTGCACATTCGAGCTCGGGCACAGCTCCAGAGGCACCCGCTTGTCGCGCAGCAGCGAGGACAGCCGGCCGAGGTGGGCGGTGCCGTCGGGGTCGATATCGATATCGTCGACGATCCGCACTCCATGACCCAGCCGATCGGCACCGCAGAAGGCGATCGCCTCGTGGATCGACGGCAACCCGAATCCCTCACCGGCATGGATGGTGAACCGGGCGTTGGCATTCCGCATGTACTCGAAGGCGTCCAGGTGGCGACTCGGCGGATAGCCGGCCTCGGCCCCGGCGATGTCGAAACCCACGGCACCCCGGTCGCGGAACTTCACGGCCAGCTCGGCGATTTCCCGAGACCGCGCGGCGTGCCGCATCGCGGTGACCAGGGTGCGTACCTTGATGCGCTTACCGTCCGCGCTCGCCTTCCGCTCACCGTCGGCGAACCCGGCCAACACGGCATCCATCACGTCATCGAGGGTCAGACCCGCGTCGATATGAAGTTCCGGCGCGAAACGCACCTCCGCGTACACCACGCCATCGGCCGCGAGGTCCTCGACGCACTCGGCGGCGACGCGATGCAGCGCCGCCGCCGTCTGCATCACACCCACGGTGTGCGCGAAGGTTTCCAGGTACTGCTCCAGGGAGCCGCTGTCGGCGGCGGTACGGAACCACGAGGCCAGGGCACCCTCGTCCTCGGCCGGCAGGTTCTCGTACCCAGATTCCCGCGCCAGATCCAGGACGGTGGCGGGCCGCAGCCCCCCGTCCAGATGGTCATGCAGAAGCGCCTTGGGAGCCTGGGTGATTGACACCAAATCGAGTTCGGCCGTCACACCGAAAGTCTATCGATGATGAGCGCGGCAACGGGGGGCGCCGCACCGATACCCCAGCCACCATCCAGCGCGCCGAGTGCGGCCGGCAGACGTTCGGGGGTGTCGGTGTACAGCGTGAACAGCGGTTCGCCTGCGACAACCGATTCGCCCGGACGGCGGTGAATACGCACCCCGGCGCCGTACTGCACGGTCTCGCCCGGACGGCTACGCCCCGCTCCGAGCCGCCACGCGGCGACCCCGACCGGCATCGCATCGATGTGGTGGATGACACCGCTGGACGGAGCGAGCACGGTCTCCTGACACTGCCCGACCGGCAGTGGCACCGAGAGATCGCCGCCTTGTGCGCGGATCATCGCCCGGAACACGTCCATCGCAGTCCCGTCGATCAACGTCGCGGCCGGGTCTTTGCCGTCGATACCGGCCGCGGAAAGCATTTCGCGGGCCAGAGCCACGGTGAGTGCCACAACGTCATCGGGTCCTCCCCCGGCCAGCACGTCGAGTGATTCCTGCACCTCGACGGCGTTTCCGGCGGTGAGTCCCAGCGGCGTGTCCATCGCGGTCAGCAGAGCGCTGGTCCCGACCCCGTGTGCGGTCCCCAGATCAACCATCGCCGAAGCCAATTCACGCGCCTGCTGCTCGGACTTCATGAAGGCACCGGCACCCACCTTGACATCCAGGACCAGCGCAGCGGTTCCCTCGGCCAGCTTCTTACTCATGATCGACCCGGCGATGAGCGGTATCGATTCCACGGTGCCGGTGATATCGCGCAGCGCGTACAGCTTTCGATCAGCGGGCGCCAATGATGCCCCTGCGGCGCAAATCACCGCTCCGACATCGGAAAGCTGGTGACGTATCTCCTCGTTGGTGAGGTCGACACGGATTCCCGCGATGGACTCAAGCTTGTCCAGGGTGCCGCCGGTATGCCCGAGACCGCGCCCCGACAGCTGGGGCACCGCCGCACCGCAGGCTGCCACCACCGCCACCAGCGGCAGGCTGATCTTGTCTCCCACTCCCCCGGTGGAGTGCTTATCGACGGTCGGCCGGGACAAGCCCGACAGATCGAGCCGCTCACCCGAGGCCAAGATCGCCGCGGTCCATGCCGTCGTCTCGGCGGTGTCCATACCCCGCAGATAGATCGCCATCAGCAGTGCCGCGACCTGTTCTTCGCCGATGCCGCCGCGGGTGTACTCGCCGATCAGCCAGTCGATGGCTCCCGAGCTCAGTTTCCCGCCGTCGCGCTTGGCAGCGATGATCGACGGCATATCGAACGCGTACTCGCCCGGCTCAGAAGTGCTCATCAGATCCGGCCCCGGTCCAGGTCATCGGGGCCGAAGGCCTCCGGGAGTAGCTCCGCGAGTCGTCGCGGCGCATCTGCGTGATCAATCAACAGGTCGGGGCCGCCGTGTTCGAGAAGTAGCTGACGACACCGGCCACAGGGCATCAGCGGCTCACCGCGCGAATCGACACAAGACAGTGCCCGGAGCCGTCCTCCCCCGGTGGAGAACAGGGCGCACACCACAGAACACTCCGCACAGAGACCCAGGCCATATGAGACATTCTCCACATTGCAGCCGACGATCACCCGACCATCGTCGACGAGCGCGGCGGCCCCCACCGGGTATTTCGAATACGGCGCATACGAATGCTTCGTTACGGCATATGCCTTGTCCCGCAACCCTTTCCAATCGATCAACATGATCGGGAAACCTCCCTGTCGGCCCTATGAAAGTCGCGTCGGCTCATCATTTGCTCGTGCAAGGTTTACCTAACTTACTTTGGAGTACGGTGCTTTTCGGCGCTTTTCTATGCTCACGCGATTTCGGCGCCACCTCGGAATGGGTTTAGAGTTCGGGAGACGGTTCGCCGACCACCGTTGGGCCATCGGTTGCGCGTCATGGACGCCCCCATTGACCGCGCCATTTGGCCCCAGTCCACCATTGGTGTTGGAGGCCCACGTGACGACTGCGACGCCCGATACGGCCACATCTGGCCGCGAAGGTAATCGCCTCAAGCGATCGCTATACCGTGGTGATCCAGGAATGTGGTCCTGGGTCCTGCATCGCATTACCGGTGCCACGATTTTCTTCTTCCTCTTCGTCCACGTCTTGGATACTGCCCTCGTACGGGTGAGCCCCGAGGTGTACAACTCGGTGATCGAGACCTACAAGACCCCGATCGTCGGTCTGATGGAACTCGGCCTGGTAGCGGCGGTCCTGTACCACGCGCTCAATGGTGTCCGAGTCATCCTCGTCGATTTCTGGTCAAAGGGCCCGCGTTATCAGCGGCTCATGCTGTGGATCATCGGCGCCACCTGGTTTGTGGTGATGGTTCCCGCGGTAACCCGGATTCTCATGCACATGGCGGAGCGATTCCTGTGACAACACCTCAGACCGGCCCCAATGCGAGCACTCGCGCCAGCGGTCGCCTCGCTCCCGTAATGGAGCGCAACTACGACCGCCCTGCCGCGCTGGACAATCCCCGCGCGCCCCGGCGCGGGTCGGGCATGCCCAACTTCGAGAAGTACGCGTGGATCTTCATGCGTCTGTCGGGCGTCGTCCTGATCTTCCTGGCACTCGGCCACCTGTTCATCATGCTGATGTGGGACAACGGCGTGTACCGCCTGGACTTCAACTTCGTGGCGCAGCGCTGGGCAAGCCCGTTCTGGCAGACCTGGGACCTGACGATGCTGTGGCTCGCGCAGCTGCACGGCGGTAATGGCATGCGCACGATCATCGCCGATTACACCCGCAAGGACTCGACCCGGTTCTGGCTCAATTGCCTGCTGGCGCTGTCGATCATCTTCACGGTTGTGCTCGGCACGTACGTCCTGCTGACCTTCAACCCGAACATCGGTTAGGGGCTTTTCACTATGGGTTCCCCCATCATTCAGGAACATCGGTACGACGTCGTCATCGTCGGCGCGGGCGGCGCGGGTATGCGCGCCGCCGTGGAGGCCGGACCTCGCGTTCGTACGGCGGTATTGACCAAGCTGTACCCGACACGTAGTCACACCGGCGCCGCCCAGGGCGGCATGTGCGCCGCGCTGGCCAACGTCGAGGAAGACAACTGGGAGTGGCACACCTTCGACACCGTCAAGGGCGGCGACTATCTCGCCGACCAGGACGCCGTGGAGATCATGTGCAAGGAGGCCATCGACGCCGTCCTCGACCTCGAGAAGATGGGCATGCCGTTCAACCGGACGCCCCAGGGCCGAATCGACCAGCGCCGCTTCGGTGGTCACACTCGCGACCACGGTAAGGCGCCGGTGCGCCGCGCCTGCTACGCCGCGGACCGCACCGGCCACATGATCCTGCAGACGCTGTACCAAAACTGCGTCAAACATGATGTCGAGTTCTTCAACGAGTTCTACGCGCTGGATGTCGTGCTCACCGAGACGCCCAACGGCCCGGTGGCCACCGGTATCGTCGCCTACGAGCTCGCGACCGGCGACATCCATGTGTTCCACGCCAAGGCAATCGTTTTCGCCACCGGTGGTTCGGGCCGCATGTACAAGACCACTTCCAACGCGCACACCCTTACCGGCGACGGCCTGGGCATCGTGTTCCGCAAGGGACTGCCGCTGGAGGACATGGAGTTCCACCAGTTCCACCCGACAGGCCTTGCCGGTCTGGGCATCCTGATCTCCGAGGCCGTGCGCGGTGAGGGCGGTCGTCTGCTCAACGCCGACGGTGAACGATTCATGGAGCGCTACGCCCCCACCATCGTCGACCTGGCACCCCGCGACATCGTGGCGCGGTCAATGGTTCTCGAGGTGCTCGAGGGCCGCGGCGCCGGACCGAACAAGGACTACGTCTACATCGACGTGCGTCACCTCGGCGCCGACGTGCTGGAAGCGAAGCTGCCGGACATCACCGAATTCGCCCGCACGTACCTGGGCGTCGACCCGGTCACCGAACTGGTTCCGGTGTACCCGACCTGTCACTACGTCATGGGCGGCATCCCGACCAACATCAAGGGACAGGTGTTGCGCGACAACGACAACGTTGTCCCCGGTCTGTATGCGGCCGGCGAGTGCGCCTGCGTGTCGGTGCACGGCGCCAACCGGTTGGGCACCAACTCGCTGTTGGACATCAACGTGTTCGGTCGTCGGGCGGGTATCGCCGCGGCCGAGTACGCCGAAGCCCACGACTTCGTCGAACTGCCGGAGAACCCGGCCACGATGGTCACCGACTGGGTAGCGGACGTGCTCTCCGAGCACGGCGACGAGCGGGTGGCCGACATCCGCACCGAGCTGCAGCAGTCGATGGACAACAACGCCGCGGTGTTCCGCACTGAAGAGACACTCAAGCAGGCGTTGCAGGACATTCACCGCCTCAAGGAGCGGTACAGCCGAATCACGGTGCACGACAAGGGCAAGCGCTACAACAGCGATCTGCTCGAGGCCATCGAGCTGGGCTTCCTGCTCGAACTCGCCGAGGTGACCGTGGTCGGTGCGCTCAACCGCAAGGAATCCCGCGGCGGACACGCCCGCGAGGACTACCCGAACCGCGACGACACCAACTACATGCGACACACCATGGCGTACAAGCAGGGTGCCGAGCTGCTGTCCGATATCCGGCTGGACTACAAGCCCGTTGTCCAGACCCGGTACGAGCCGATGGAACGGAAGTACTGAGATGACTGCGGTTATCGAGAAAGCCGAAGCAGGCGACCCGCCGCTGCCGCCGGTCCCCGAGGGCGCGGTCATGGTGGAACTCAAGATTCAGCGCTTCAACCCCGAGGATCCGGACGCCGCCGGTTGGCAGAGCTTCCGCGTGCCGTGCCTGCCGACGGACCGGCTGCTGAATCTGCTGCTGTACGTAAAGGGCTACCTGGACGGCACGCTGACCTTCCGTCGCTCCTGCGCACACGGCGTGTGCGGTTCGGATGCCATGCGGATCAACGGCGTGAATCGGCTGGCCTGCAAGGTCCTGATGCGCGATCTGTTGCCCAAGAAGCCCAAGAAGATGCTCACCATCACCATCGAGCCCATCCGTGGTCTCCCCGTGGAGAAGGACCTCGTGGTCAACATGGAGCCCTTCTTCGACGCGTTCCGCGCCGTGAAGCCGTACATGATCACCAGCGGCAACCAGCCGACACGCGAGTACATCCAGAGCCAGACCGACCGCGCACGCTTCGACGACACCACCAAGTGCATCCTGTGCGCCTGCTGCACCACCAGCTGCCCGGTGTTCTGGAGCGACGGAAGCTACTTCGGCCCCGCGGCGATCGTTAACGCGCACCGGTTCATCTTCGACAGCCGCGACGAGGCTGCCGCCGAACGCCTGGACATCCTCAATGACGTCGACGGAGTGTGGCGCTGCCGCACCACGTTCAACTGCACGGACGCCTGCCCGCGCGGTATCGAGGTCACCAAGGCGATCCAGGAGGTCAAGCGCGCGCTGATGTTCGCGCGCTAGCCGGTTTGATCTCTTTGCACGGCCCCTGTCACACATCTGCGGGCTGTCTCGTCATACGGATATGACTGAGACACCACGCACAACAACACGTATCGAGCCCGTTGCCCCGCACCAGGCCTCACTGCTCACCCGCATCATGTACCGGGTCGCCAAACGGCGATACGGACAAGTGCCTGAGCCGTTTACGGTCATCGCCCACCACCGCAAGCTGATGGTCGCGGCCGCGATGCATGAGCAGATGCTAAGCAGCGCCTCGCAGGTGTTACCGGTGAGTGTCCGTGAACTCGCGGTGTTCTGGACCGCCCGTACGGTGGGCTGCTCCTGGTGTGTCGACTTTGGCTCCATGCTGCAGCGGCTCGACGGCTTGGATGTCGAGCGCCTCAAGGCCGTCGAGGGATATGCGACATCTCCGCTATTCACCGACGACGAGCGTGCCGCCATTGCGTACGCCGATGCGATGACCGGCAATCCACACGACATCACCGACGAACAGGTCCAGGACTTGCGGCGGCGGTTCGGTGACGCGGGAGTGATCGAGCTGACCTATCAGATCGGCGTCGAGAACATGCGCGCCCGCACCTACGCGGCGCTCGGAATCACCGAGCAGGGCTTCAATTCCGGTGATGCCTGCCGGGTTCCGTGGGCGACTTCCCAGGACTCCCTGGACGCCTAGCCGCTACGCAGCGGTGTGCCGGTGAATTTGTCGGGATTGCTGACGTCCCAGACTGCCAGCACCTTGCCGTCCCGCACCGTGTAGCCACTGACACGGGGCAGCACCGGCCTGAAGTCCGGGTCGGTGTCTGTCTCGGTCAGATACATGCCGAACTGCCCATTCACCAACGCCGGATTGATGGCCTGCATCATCTGCGGGCCGTAACGGTCCAGCAGGCCGAGCAGGAAACGGGCCACCTTGTCGGGGCCATGGATGACCCGGACGGCGGTCGGCGCCTTGCCGTTGGAATCCCCCGTCATCGTCACGTCCGGATGCAGCAGTCGGACAACGGCTTCCAGGCTGCCCGACATGAGGGCTTCGAGCAGCTTGCCGACCACCTCGTTGTGCTCGGCATCGGGCGCTGGTTCCGGGGCTGCCGTCACCGCCCGGCGCGCACGCGTGGCGAGTTGCCGCGCCGCCGCGTCGCTGATGCCGAGAATCTCGGCAATCTGCTTGAACGGCACCGTGAATCCGTCGTGCAAGACAAACGCCACACGCTGATCCGGCGCCAGGCGGTCCAGCACCACCATGGCCGCAAAACGCGCATCCTCGCTGGCCACCAGCGCGGCCAGCGGATCATTGCCATCCAGACCGGTGACCACCGGCTCCGGAAGCCACTCCCCCACATAGGTTTCCCTGCGATAGGCGGCGGATCGCAGCCGGTCCAACCCCAGCCGGGAGACCACGGTGGTCAGCCACGCCGGCAAGTCCTCGATCTCGGCGGTCGCGGAGTACAGGCGCAGCCAGGCGTCCTGGACGATGTCCTCGGCGTCGGCAACACTGCCGGTGAGCCGATAGGCCACCGCCTGCAGCCGGGGGCGCAGCGCCTCGAATTCGTCGGTGCGATCACGAACCGGAACTGCCATCATTTCAGGGTAGGCCTGCAATAGGGTGAGCCCATGGCCAAGCCGTCGATCGCTCCCGTCCGCTGGCAGCCGCCCGGGGTACGGGCGCTATCCCTGAACCCGCAGCCCCTGCCCTCGCTCACGGTGGTGCCGGTCCCCGGTCACGGTCCCGAGGACGTCGTGGCCGACGCAGCGGGCAACATCTGGGCCGGTGTGGTGGATGGAAAGATTCTCCGCATCTCGCCCGACGGTGCCGAGATCACGCATGTCGCAACCACCGAGCACCCACCCTTGGGCCTGCATATCGCGCGCGACGGGCGCGTGCTGATCTGCAGCCGTGACAAGCTGCTGGCGCTCGACCCGGCCTCTGCGGATATCGAGCCACTTGTCACCAAGGTTGATGGACCGCCGCTGATCTTCTGCTCGAATGTCACCGAAGCATCCGATGGGACAATCTATTTCAGCGAGTCGACGGCGCGATTCCCGTTCGAGGAGTACCGGGCGGCGGCCATCGAAGGGCGCGGCACCGGCCGGGTGTTTCGCCGCGATACCGACGGAACCGTCACCACGATCGCCGACGGCCTGTACTTCACCAATGGCGTCACCCTGACCGCCGACGAATCCCGGTTGGTGTACGCCGAGACCATCGGGCGCCGCCTGAGCACGATCACGCTGTCGGGCACCGGGCAGGGAGAGACATCACGGCTCGCCGAGGAACTGCCGTGCATGCCCGACAACATCAGCACCGGATCCGACGGCCGGATCTGGGTGGCGATGGCGGGGCCGCGCAATGCCGCGCTGGAGGCACTGGTGCCGCGCGCACCGATACTGCGGAAACTCATCTGGCAACTACCCGAATCGATTCAACCCGCTGTCACCGCCGATGCCTGGGTTGTCGCGTTCCATCCGGACACCGGAGCAGCAATAGCGAATATCCGCGGCCGCAACCCGGGCCTGCAGACCACCACCGGTGTCGTCGAATCGGGCGGCCGGCTCTGGCTGGGTTGCATCGGGTCGTCGGCCGTCGGCCACCTCAGCCTGGCCGATATCGCACCGTCGCCGTAGTCGGCCGGTAAGTCACATCCGACACAGGCGTAACATCCCCCAGTTCAGGGTGGTGTTCACTTACTGTGGCAAGGCGATGACCACCTGGATTTCTGCGCCCGATCGCCGCCCGTCGCTGCGGACCGCCGCGACGCGCCTCGCCGCGGCCACCGCCGCCGGGCTGATCGTCGCCACCTTCCCCTTAAGCACACCACTCGCCACCGCCGAGCCCGGATTCACGCCGCCGGATACCAGCGGGTGCCCCTACAAGGTCGTCACGCCTCCGGCCGTCGATACCTCCGAGGTACCCAAGGCCGGCGGAGATCCACCCGCGCCGCTTCCGGTGCCCGCCAAGCCCATCGGCGGCGAGATGCTCGGGAGCTGCGACGTGATCACTCCGGACGGTGCCGGGCCCATCCCCAACGATATTTCCGCGGAGTCCTGGCTTATCGCCGACCTGAACACCGGAAATGTGGTGGCCGCCAAGGACCCCCATGCCCGGCACAGACCCGCGAGTGTCATCAAGGTGCTGATCGCGATGGATGCCATCAACAACCTGAACCTCAACCAGGCGGTAGTGGGAACCCAGGACGACGCGAACAGCGAGGGCACCAGGGTCGGCGTCGACGTCGGCGGTACCTACACCGTCCGGCAACTGCTCACTGGCCTGCTCATGAACTCGGGCAACGACGCCGCACACGCTCTGGCCGTCCAGCTCGGCGGCATGAATGAGACCGTCGCCAAGCTCAACGACATGGCGCAGAAACTCGGCGCGCGAGATACCCGAGTGGCGACTCCCTCAGGTCTCGATGGTCCCGGCATGAGCACCTCGGCCTATGACCTGGGGCTGTTCTACAAGTACGCGTTCGCGGACCCCACCTTCGCCGATCTGGTGTCGGCGCCGAAGGCGATGTTCCCGGGCCACCCCGCCAAACCCGGTGAGCACGATGACCACCCGCCCTACGAGATGACGAACGACAATCGGTTGCTCTACAACTACCCCGGTGCGCTCGGCGGAAAGACCGGATACACCGATGATGCGCAACAGACCTTCGTCGGCGCCGCCGAACGCGACGGTCGGCGCTTGGTCGTCACCATGCTGCGCGGCACGCGTCTTCCGATCGCACCGTGGGAGCAGGCAGCTCATCTGCTCGACTACGGGTTCTCGACCCCACGCGACGCCTCGATCGGCAAGCTCGTCGACCCCGACCCATCGCTGCTGACCAAGCCGCATGCCGATAACGGGGCCACTCCCCAAGCGGCCGGCCTCAGCACCGACGCGGTGAACAGCGTCCCCGTCCGGGTGGGCGTGACCATCATCGGCGCGATGATCGTCTTCGGACTTATCCTCGCGGCGAGATCACTCAACCGCCGCCAGGCCTAGACCCTATTTACCGGCCTTGGTTGACGGCCTTGGTTTGACGGCCTTAGTCGCCGCCGCGGCCTAGCCACGAAATACCCAGCGCGCCAAGAGCTCCTGCCCCAAAGGCGGCGATAACCCCCAGCTTGGAGGGCCGCTCGACGGTCTCGACCCGCGTGGTGATGACCACTGGGTCGGGCGGCGGCACATACACAAATGACCGGTTCGCATCGGATGTGGCCGCCCACGCGGTGGCATACAACAGCAGGCGGGCCGTGATGTAGGCGAACACCATGATGCCGAGCACCGGACCAAACGTGGAGCCCGCCGGGCCATGCATGATCACGCTCAGGTAGATCGAGGCGACCTGTTTGAACAGCTCAAAACCGATCGCCGCGATGAGCCCGGCCCGCACCGCACTCGAAAACGGCAGCCGCTCCCTCGGCAGCCGCGCGATCATCCAGGTGAATAACGCCCACGACAACACCGTCGCTATCGCGATCGTGACGACTTTGAGCAGGACCGCCGGTATGGAGACGTCATGCAGCCCCACCCAGCCGAGTATTCGCAGGATGGTTTTCTCGTTACCGACGACCGTGACCGCAATGGTCAGGGCCAGCGCCACGAAGGTTGAGCCCAAGGCCACCAAGTCCGACAGCTTGCCCCTCACGAATCCGTCGGAGTCGTTGGGCTGCTCCCACATCGCGCTGAGCGCCGCACGCACATTGGCCATCCACCCCAGCCCGGCCCACGCCGCGGTCGCAAGACCCGCGATACCCAAGCTGGTACGCGAGGCAATGGCCGTATCCATCAGGTTGATTAGCTGATTGCCCACCTCGCCGGAGATCGCCCCGCTGATCCGGCCACGTAGCTCCGCAATCGTGTCCGGGCGCCTGGACAACACAAAGCCCATGACCGCGAAGCCGACCATCATGAGAGGGAACAGCGCAAAAACCGTGAAATATGTGATTCCCGCGGCGTAGAAGTTGCCGTTTACCTTCTGGTAGCGCTCCTGCATGCGCATGATGTGATCGAACCAGGGAAACCGCGCACGATAGCGGTCGAGAATCCCGGGCTTGTCGTCTTCGGCCACCACTCACCGCCTTTGTTGTTCGCTACCTCGCGGGCCGGACAAACCCTATCCGGTCATAGACCTCGGTGAGCGTCTTCTCCGCCAGCTCCCGGGCGCGCGCCGCGCCTGCCGCCAGGATGTCGTCTAGCGCCGCGGTATCGGTGAGCAGCTCATTCGTCCGGTCACGCACCGGCGTGACGAACTCGACGAGCGCCTCGGCGGCGTCCTTTTTCAGATCGCCATAGCCGCGCCCGGCATAGCCGTCGACGAGCGTGTCGATATCGGCACCGGTGAGTGCGGACTGGATGCTCAGCAGGTTCGAGACGCCCGGCTTGGCCTCCCTGTCGAAACGAATCTCCCGGTCGCTGTCGGTCTGCGCCGACTTGATCTTCTTGGCCGAGACCGCCGGATCGTCGAGCAGGTTGATCAACCCGGCGGGGGTCGAGGCCGACTTGCTCATCTTCACCGTCGGGTCCTGCAGGTCGTAGATCCGCGCCGCGTTCTTCGGCACGAATGTCTCCGGCAGCACAAAGGTCTCGCCGTAGCGGCCGTTGAACCGCTGCGCAACATCCCGAGTCAGTTCGAGGTGCTGACGCTGATCGTCGCCCACCGGCACCACATTCGTCTGGTACAGCAGGATGTCGGCGGCCATCAGCACGGGATAGGTGAACAGGCCGACGGTGGTGGCGTCGTTGCCCTGCTTGGCGGACTTGTCCTTGAACTGCGTCATCCGCGACGCCTCACCGTAGCCCGTCAAACATCCCAGGACCCAAGCCAATTCGGTGTGCGCCGGGACATGGCTTTGCACGAAGATGGCGCTTTCCGCAGGGTCGACGCCAAGCGCCACATACTGGGCGACCACCGCTCGGGTACGTCGGCGCAGTTCGTCGGGATCCTGCGCCACCGTGATGGCGTGCAGGTCAACGACGCAGAAGAGTGCTTCGTATTCATGCTGCAACCGCACCCACTGCTGCACCGCGCCCAACACATTTCCGAGGTGCAGGGAATCGGCGGTGGGTTGGATACCGGAGAACAGGCGTCCCCGGAGGGCGGCATCAGCAGTCATAGTGCATCCATCCTGGCATGACCGGTCAACGCGATTCTGGCAGCCGCTCTTCGCGCGAGACGCTCATCGGTATTCGACCGTCACCGGCGCGTGGTCGGACCAGCGCAGTGCGTAGGCGTCCGCGCGCTCGACCCGTGCCGCGTGCGCACGTCGCCCCAGATCGGAAGTGGCAAGGTGATAGTCGATGCGCCAGCCCGCGTCATTGTCGAAGGCCTTACCCCGCCACGACCACCAGCTGTACGGTCCGTCGACATCGGGATGCAGCTGCCGGAAGCTGTCGACCCATCCGTCCTCGAGCAGCGAGCCGACCCAGGCCCGCTCCTGGGGCAAGAAGCCCGCCTTCTTCTGGTTCGCCTTCCACGCCTTGATGTCTCGCTCGGTGTGCCCGATATTCCAGTCGCCGCAGATCACCACGTCGCGTCCACTGCCCGCCAGCGTGGCCATTCTGGTACCCACCGCCGCCATGAAGCGCTCCTTCTCCTCCTGGCGCTCCGTACCGGCTTCTCCGGTAGGCAGGTAGATGCTCGCCACCGTGAGATCGCCGATCTGGGCCTCCAGGTACCGGCCGGCCTCGTCGAACTCGCCGCCGTCGGCGTCCAGCGTCGCCTTGGTGGAGGCAGCCGGGACGCGGCTAAGGATGCCCACGCCGTTGCGCCCCTTCACGCTCGACGAGGCGTTCACCACGTGCCACCCCGCGGCGAGGGCCGGGGCCAGCGCCTCGTGAAGCTGCTCGTCCTCCGCACGTACCTCCTGCAGGCACACGATGTCGGCGGTCGTCTGCTCCAGCCAGGGCAGCAGCCCCCGGTTCTCGGCGGATCGCTCCTTGACGGCGGCACGAATGCCATTGACGTTGATGGTGGTGACGGTGATCATCGGTCGCCGACGATAGTCGAGTGGTGTGACAGTGATGAGCACCACGGGGCACGGTAAGTTGACGCAACAGACAGTAATGTCAACGCCGACGTTGGCGCACTAGGAGGACCGCATGCTGGAAGCCATTTTGTCGAAGCCATCGAACAGGCGGGCACCCATCGAGATGGGTGAGGGCGAGCCGGTCCTGCTGCTGCATCCGTTCATGCTGTCGCAGTCGGTCTGGGAGACCGTGGCCGAGCAGCTCGCCGACGCCGGGTATGAGGTGTTCGCACCCACCTACCCCGGACACAATGGCGGTGGACCGATGCCCCCGCTACCTCCGCTGTCGCAGCGCTCGGTCGACGTATACCTGGATCAGGTCGAACAGATCATGGACCAGAAGGGCTGGGAGACAGCGCATCTGGTAGGAAACTCACTGGGTGGCTGGATCGCCCTGGGCCTGGCACTGCGTGGCCGTGCCCGCAGTGTGACGGCCATCGCGCCGGCGGGCGGCTGGACCAAGTACTCGCCACTGAAGGCGGAGATCGTGGTGAAGTTCGCGGCCATGCTCCCCTGGCTGGCGTTCTCCCGGCTGTTGGGCCGTCGCGCGGCGGGCCTGCCGTTCGTCAAGTTCGCCACCGCCCGCGCGCTGTGCGGAGAGACCGAGGCGCTGAGCCTTCCGGACTTCCACAGCATCTTCGAGGACATCACGCACTGCCCCGCGTACTTCGCGTCGCTGACGTCGATTCTGCCGGCGCCGGGGCTGCAGAACCTGAACACCATCTCGGTACCGGCACAGCTGGTGTTGTGTGAGAAGGACGAGATCGTGCCCCCGGGCCGGTTCGGGAAGCTCATCGGCCAGGGGCTGCCCGCCGACGCGCGGCGGATCACCCTGGCGGGCATGGGTCACGTGCCCATGCTCGAGGCGCCCGGCCAGGTCACCGAGGTCATCACCGACCTGATCGACCCGCTGGTGGCCGCCAAGCGCGCCGCAGCATCCGACGTCGGCTAGGCATGTCGCCGAGTGTGAACCTGTGGCGGAGTTTCGGCTGATTCACCGCCCAGGTTTCACACTCGACGCGTCCAGCTACACCTCGACGGATGCCAGGGCGGCGTTGAAGGTCTGGCTCGGCCGCATCACCGCAGTGGTCTTCGCGGCGTCTGGCTGGTAGTAGCCGCCGATATCGGCAGGGCTGCCCTGCACCGCGGCAAGCTCGGCCACGATCGCGTCCTCGTTCTCCACCAATTGCTTGGCCAGCGGCGCGAACAGCCCGGCCAGTTCCGGATCCTCGGTCTGCGCGGCAAGCTCGGATGCCCAGTACAGGGCCAGGTAGAACTGGCTGCCACGGTTGTCGAGCTCACCGGCCTTACGCGACGGGCTCTTGTCGTTCTCCAGCAGCTTCCCGGTCGCGGCATCCAGCGTGGTGGCCAGGATCTTGGCCCGCGGGTTCCCGGTCTTGATACCCAGGTCCTCCAGGCTCACGGCCAGCGCCAGGAACTCGCCGAGCGAATCCCACCGCAGGTGGTTCTCCTCGACCAGCTGGCTGACGTGCTTGGGCGCCGAACCACCGGCCCCGGTCTCGTACAACCCGCCACCGGCCATCAGCGGCACGATGGAGAGCATCTTGGCGCTGGTGCCCAGCTCCAGAATCGGGAACAGGTCGGTGAGGTAGTCGCGCAGGATGTTGCCGGTCGCCGAGATGGTGTCCAGCCCGCGGATCACCCGCTCCATCGTGTACCGAATGGCCCATACCTGCGGCATGATCTGGATCTCGAGGCCCTCGGTGTCGTAATCCTTGAGGTACGTCTTGACCTTCTTGCGCAGCTCGTTCTCGTGCGGGCGCTCGGTGTCCAGCCAGAACACCACCGTCATGCCGGATTCCCGCGCTCGAGTGACGGCCAACTTCACCCAGTCCTTGATCGCCGCGTCCGTGACGACCGGCATGCGCCAGATGTCGCCGGCCTCCACGTTCTGGCTCAGCAGCACCTCGCCGGTGTCGATGTCGACGATGTCGGCGACACCGGGCTCGGTGATCTCGAAGGTCTTGTCGTGGCTGCCGTACTCCTCGGCCTTCTGCGCCATAAGACCGACGTTGGGCACGGTGCCCATGGTGGTGGGGTCGAACTGCCCATGGGTCTTACAAAAATTGATCATCTCCTGGTAAATCCGGGAGAAGGTGGACTCGGGGTTGACGGCCTTGGTGTCCTTGAGCTTGCCGTCCGCGCCGTACATCTTTCCGCCGGCCCGGATCATGGCGGGCATGGAAGCGTCCACGATCACGTCGCTGGGCGAGTGGAAGTTCGAGATGCCCTTAGCCGAATCCACCATGGCCAGCTCGGGCCGGTGCTCGTGGCAGGCGTGCAGATCGCGGATGATCTCCTCGTGCTGCGATGCGGGCAGCGCCTCGATCTTGCTGTAGAGGTCGGACATGCCGTTGTTGACATTGACACCCAGCTCGTCGAACAGCTCCTGGTGCTTGGCGAAGGCTTCCTTATAGAAGATCTTCACCGCGTGTCCGAAGACGATGGGGTGGCTGACCCGCATCATGGTGGCCTTGACGTGCAGCGAGAGCATCACGCCGGTCTTGTACGCATCCTCGATCTGCTCTTCGTAGAAGTCGCAGAGCGCCTTCTTGCTCATGAACATGCTGTCGATGATGTCGCCCTCGCCCAGCTTTACCTCGGCCTTGAGCACGGTGGCCTCGCCATTGGGCGTCGTCAGCACCATCTTGACCTTGCGGGCGCGATCCAGGGTCAGCGACTTCTCACCGTGGTAGAAATCGCCTTCCTTCATGGTCGCGACGTGGGTGCGCGACGCCTGCGACCACTTGCCCATGCTGTGCGGGTGCTTGCGGGCGTACTCCTTGACCGCACGCGGCGCGCGACGGTCCGAGTTACCTTCGCGCAGAACAGGGTTCACGGCGCTGCCGAGACACTTGGTGTACCGCACCAAGATGTCCCTCTCTTCGTCGTTCTTCGGGTCTTCGGGGTAGTCGGGCAACTTGTAGCCCTTGCCCTGCAGTTCCTTGATGGCGGCCAAGAGCTGCGGCACCGAGGCGCTGACGTTCGGCAGTTTGATGATGTTCGTCTCGGGCAGCTGTGTCAGACGGCCCAGCTCGGCCAGATTGTCCGGAACCTGCTGGCCTTCGGGAAGGTAGTCGGTGAACTCGGAGAGGATGCGCGCGGCAACGGAGATATCGCTGGTTTGGACGTCGATACCTGCGGGCCCGGCGAAGGCCCGGATGATCGGCAAAAAGGAGTACGTCGCGAGTAGCGGCGCCTCGTCTGTCAGCGTGTAGATGATGGTCGGCTGTTGCGCACTCATGGTCACTCCCGGCGTCGTTGGTCGGTCAGAATCTGAGGTAGATCTGGCGACCGGTGGGTCGCCAGGCTCGTCCTATTCAGTATCACGTCGTCTCCGAGCCTAGGCGGGCGGACGGCCTGTGATCGCGCTCCCATCGCAGCCTCCCGGGCGCCGCCGAGTGGCGCCTCCCATACCTGGTGGCAACCATTCGGTGAATTGCGATAGGCTTCTCACTGGTCATGAGCACCAGCGTCAAGCCCCGGCTCGCTGGTCGGCAACCCTCCAACCGCGGTGGGGTGCCCCGGGTGATGACCAGGTTGAGTAGCCGACTGGGTTATGAAAGGACAGTCGGCCACACGGCAAGCGCGGGTCCGATGGCGGGCCCCGAGAAGACAGGTTGGCCCGATGAAGTATTTGTCACCCGGGGGTGAATCCCTGCATTCCTGTTGTCGTTGTTGTCGCTGTCGCATGCCCTAAACCGCCAGCCCCGCACCGACCACCAGGAGGTTTTCCATGACCAATATCGATCCCACCGCCCAGTGGGCATTCGAGACCAAGCAGATCCACGCGGGCCAGTCCCCCGACGCGGCAACCAACGCCCGGGCTCTGCCGATCTACCAGACCACGTCCTACGTCTTCAACGACACCGCACACGCGGCGGCGCTGTTCGGCCTGTCCGAAGAGGGCAACATCTACACCCGCATCGGCAACCCGACCCAAGACGTCGTGGAGCAGCGCATCGCCGCCCTCGAGGGCGGTGTGGCGGCGCTACTGCTGGCTTCCGGCCAGGCGGCCGCGACCTTGGCCATCCTCAACATCGCGCAGGCCGGCGACAACATCGTGTCCAGCCCGCGCCTGTACGGCGGCACCTACAACCTGCTGCACTACACGTTGCCGCGTCTGGGCGTCTCAACCACCTTCGTCGAGGATCCCGACGATCTGGAATCCTGGCGCCGGGCCATCACTCCGCAGACCAAGGCGCTCTTCGCCGAGTCGATCTCCAACCCGCAGAACGACATTCTCGATATTCCCGGCATTTCGGAGATCGCGCACGCGGCAGGCGTCCCCCTCATCGTCGACAACACCGTCGCCACGCCGTATTTGATTCAGCCGCTGTCGCACGGCGCCGACATCGTGGTGCACTCGGCCACCAAATACCTTGGTGGACATGGCAATGCGATTGGCGGGGTGATCATCGACGGCGGCACCTTCGATTGGACGCAGGGCCGCCATCCCGGATTCACCACGCCAGACCCGAGCTACCACGGCGTGGTCTTCGCCGACCTGGGCGCACCGGCTTACGCACTCAAGGCCCGCGTGCAGCTGCTGCGCGACCTCGGCCCCGCCATCTCGCCGTTCAACGCGTTCCTCATCGCCCAGGGCTTGGAGACGTTGAGCCTGCGCGTGCAGCGCCATGTAGAAAACGCGGAACGCGTCGCTAATTACCTCGTCGCCCAGCCGGGGGTCACCCACGTCAACTACGCCGGGCTGCCCACCTCCCGCTGGCACGAACGCGCGAAAGAGCTGGCCCCCAAGGGTGCCGGCGCCGTGCTCGCCTTCGAGCTGGACGGCGGCGTCGAGGCGGCGACCACCTTCATCGATTCGCTGACCTTGCACAGCCAGGTTGCCAACATCGGTGACGTGCGATCGCTCGTGATCCACCCCGCGACGACGACGCACGCACAGCTCGCACCCGCCGAACAGGTGGCCTCCGGCGTTACGCCGGGACTGGTCCGATTGGCGGTCGGCATCGAGGGCATCGACGACATCCTGGCCGATCTGGACACCGGATTCGCGGCGGTACGGAGACTCAAACAGCCCGCGGCGGTGGCATCATCGTGACCTTGACCGACGATCTTCGCGCCAGCGGCTCACACATCACCCTCCCCCAGGGCGATGAGATCGCCTATGTACCAATAGGTTCGATCACGCTGGAGAGTGGCGCTGTCATCGACGACGCGACCGTGGCGGTCCAGAGCTGGGGAGAGCTCTCACCGCGCCGCGATAACGTCGTCTTCGTCTGCCACGCGCTCACCGCCGACTCACATGTGGTCGGAGCCGCCGGTCCCGACCACATCACCGGCGGCTGGTGGGAAGGGATCATCGGTCCGGGCGCAGCGATCGACACCGACCAGTGGTGTGCGGTCGCCACCAACGTGCTGGGCGGCTGCCGGGGCACAACCGGCCCGACTTCCCTTGCCGAAGACGGAAAGCCCTGGGGTTCACGGTTCCCCGGGGTGTCGGTGCGCGATCAGGTGAATGCCGATATCGCCGCACTCGCACAATTCGGCATCACCGAAGTCGCCGCCGTCGTCGGCGGATCGATGGGTGGCGCACGTGCACTGGAATGGGCTGTCATGCAACCGGATTCGGTGCGGGCGGCGCTGGTGCTGGCAGTCGGCGCCCGTGCCACCGGCGATCAGATCGGCACCCAGAACACGCAGATCGCCGCCATCCAGGCCGATCCGGACTGGCAGGGTGGCGACTACCACGGCAGCGGACGCACTCCCGAAAAAGGGCTGAACCTCGCCCGGCGCATCGCACATCTGACCTATCGCGGCGAGGTCGAGCTGGACACCAGGTTCGGCAACGATCCCCAGGTCGGCCCGGACGGGCCCGAGGATCCGTGGGCAGGTGGCCGATACGCGGTGCAGAGCTACCTCGAACATCAGGGCGATAAGTTCGTTCGGCGCTTCGACGCCGGCAGCTACGTCATCTTGACCGAGGCACTCAACCGGCACGACGTCGGGCGGAGCCGTGGCGGTGTGGAGAACGCTCTGCGCGGCTGTCCAGTACCCGTCGTCGTCGGCGGCATCACGTCCGACCGGCTGTACCCGCTACGGCTGCAGGCGGAATTAGCGGACCTGTTGCCCGGTTGTACCGGCTTGCGGGTGGTCGAATCGGTGCACGGCCACGACGCGTTCCTCATCGAGTTCGACGCGGTGAGCGAGCTGGTGCGGGAAACACTCGCCCTGGCCAAGTCAACACAGGCTTCGTAACGGAACCCGAGGAGCGCGAATGCCGGACGCACACGCAGAGCCATCGCTGTCGTTCGGTTCCCAGGCCGCGGCCTACGAACGGGGCCGCCCCTCCTACCCGCCCGAGGCCATCGACTGGCTACTGCCGGCCGGAGCACACGACGTCCTGGATCTGGGTGCCGGCACCGGGAAGCTGACCACCCGCCTGGTGGAGCGCGGACTCAACGTGATCGCGGTGGATCCGCTCGCGGAAATGCTTGAGGTGCTCAGTAACTCACTCCCCGATACCCCCGCGCTACTGGGTTCCGCCGAGGAGATTCCGCTGCCCGACAACAGTGTGGATGCGGTACTGGTGGCGCAGGCCTGGCACTGGGTGGATCCCGAACGTGCCATCCCCGAAGTCGCTCGCGTGCTGCGCCCCGGCGGCCGTCTGGGGCTGGTGTGGAACACTCGCGACGAGCGGCTGGGCTGGGTCGCCGATCTTGGCAAAATCATCGGCAGCGAGGACGATCCGTTCAACCACGCCGTTAGCCTGCCCGCACCCTTCACCGGACAAGAGCGACACCAGGTCGAGTGGACGAGTTACCTTACTCCGCAAGCACTTCTGGACATGGTGGCATCGCGCAGCTACTGCATCACCGCCCCCGAGGCCGCCCGGAAAAAGACGCTTCAACAGGTACGGGAGCTATTGGCCACCCACCCCGCGCTGGCCCAGTCGACGGGCCTGGCGCTGCCCTATGTGACCGTGAGCATCCGCGCCAACCTGAACCAGTAGAAGCACCGCCGGATCAGGTGCCCCAGTTCACAGAGACGAACCCGCCCCGTGCCGCTACGGTGTACCCGTGCGTACGGATCGCCGCCTGCTGGCAGCCCTCTTTGTCACCACCACACTCCTGATCCCGGCCCTCGCCGGGTGTGGATCCAACGGGTCGTCTTCGGACACCAAGAACGAGTCCGCATCGACCGCCAGTAGCACCCCCGCCGAACGGCACACCCGACAGTTCATCCCCGAGCTGGGTATCTACGTCACGGTCCCGCACGACTGGGTGGCCTTCTCCGACGGGGTGCACGACAACAAGGGGCTGGTGACCTACCAGGTGCGGCCCAAGTGGGAGTCGTCGGAGTTCGCGCAGTATGTGCGCATCCGTAAGTTGGTGGCTTCCGACGAGAACACAGCTGCCCCGGAAGTAAAGGACTGGTTGGCGTCGTCGAACGCCGACGCGGTGAGCGCCTTCGTCAAGACCCGTAAGTCCAAAGTCACTGCAGACAAAAGAGATTCATGGGACGGACCGAACCTGCCCGGCGCCTCGGCCAGCCTGGAACTGGAGAAGCCCGCGGCCGCCGAGGGCAAGCCACCGGCCGCCATTACGCCGAAGATCTACGTAGCGTTTGTCGGACAGGGCGATCAACGGTGGCAGATCGCCACGAGCAATACCGGCAGCCCCAGCGGAGAGCCGTCCGAACAGTTCTTCGGCGAGCAGGCCGACACCATCGCGCGCTCGGTGCAACTGCTCAAGTAGGCGCCTATCCGGTGCCCAGCGGGTCGATCGTCAACGCCAGGTAGACCATCACCGCTGCCACAGCCCCAAGGGCACCGACATCAAAAGTCTTGCCGCGTACCGCCAATAGCCCTGCGGCCTCGTCGGTAAGCACCAGCCGCAGCGCTGCGGCCACGCCCACGGCGATGCCCACGACCAGCGCGCCGCGCCGCCAGCGGTCGGCGACCACCAATCCCAATGCCACCAGGAACACCGCGGAGACCACCAGGATCGGCCACTGCTCCCGGGCGAAGCGGCGGATGGCGTCAAGTGTCGCCGCGAGAAGGCCACGTGACTCGGGTTGCAGGGCTGTCACGAACGTTCCGCCCGCTCGATCACGTTGGTGAGCAAGAAAGCTCGGGTCAACGGCCCGACTCCACCGGGGTTGGGCGAGACGTATCCGGCGACGTCCCAGACGTCCGGTGCGACGTCACCAGTCAACGTGTCGTCGACGCGGCTCACGCCCACATCTATCACCGCGGCGCCCGGCTTGATCATGTCGGCGGTCACCATGTGCGGTACCCCCGCGGCGGCGATGACAATGTCGGCCTGCCGGGTCAGCGCGGCAAGATCGCGAGTTCCGGTGTGGCACAGGGTGACCGTCGCATTTTCCGAACGCCGGGTGAGCAGCAGCCCGAGCGGACGGCCCACCGTGACACCACGGCCAATCACCACAACGTGTGCACCGTCGAGCGTGACGTCGTAGCGGCGCAGCAGATACACGATTCCGCGCGGCGTGCAGGGCAGCGGCGCTTCCTTGCCCAGCACCAGCCGGCCCAAGTTCGTCGGATGCAGACCATCGGCGTCCTTATCGGGGTCGATGCGCTCCAGCGCCTCGTTCTCGTCAAGATGCTTGGGCAGCGGCAACTGCACGATGTATCCGGTGCAGTCCGGGTTGGCGTTCAGCTCGTCGATGGTCGCGCACAGCGTGGCCTGATCGATATCGGCCGGCAGATCGCGGCGGATCGAGTTGATGCCCACCTTGGCGCAGTCGTTGTGCTTGCCGCGGACATAGGCCTGAGAACCCGGGTCATCCCCTACGAGGATGGTGCCCAGGCCCGCTGTCCTGCCCGCCGCGGTGAGCGCCGCGGCGCGCGTGGCCAGCTCCACAAAGATCTCGTCGCGGGTGGCCTTACCGTCAAGTCGAGTCGCCGTTGCCGAAGTCACCGAGCCAGTATCCACCACGTGATCACCAGGTGTCCCAGTGCAGGACGTCCGACAGCGGCTGACGCTTGGCCAGCCGGAAGTCGGTACCGACGGTGTATGCGATCGGGAAAAGCCCGCCCTGGGTGACCTTGTCGAACGGGATGCCCAGGATGTCGGCGGTGCGCTTCTCACCGTCGTCCATCAGGTGCAACGTCGTCCAGGCCGAGCCCAAGCCGCGGTTACGCGCGGCGAGCATGAAGCTCCACACCGCGGGCAACAGCGACCCCCAGGTGGACGCCGCCCCGACCACAGGCAGGTTGTCAAGGCGCCCCTCGATGCAGGGAATCAGGAACAACGGTGCCCGCTCGAAGTTCTCGGCGAGATAGCCGGCCGAGTCCACCACCTTGTCGCGTCGCTCACCCCGGGTGTCGCCCTCGGCGTACTCGGGGCCTTGGCCGGTGGCGTACTTGTTCCAGCCCGCGCGGTAGATGTCGGCGATGGCCTTCTTCTTGTCGGCGTCCTCGACGATGACAAAGTGCCAGCCCTGATGGTTGGAACCGGTCGGCGCCTGCATCGCGATGTTCAGACATTCCTCGATAACCGAACGTTCGACGGGCCTGTCGAAATCGAGGCGCTTGCGCACCGAACGGGTGGTGGTCAGAACTTCATCGGCTGACAGATTCAGGGAGGTCATGAGACGAACGTACAACGCGTGGCCGAGCCGAAAAGTAGGAGTGCACATCCAGAATTCGCCAGCCCCTTCCGCGGCGTAATCTCCGGAACGTGGCCGCCGACGTTCGCAATATCCCCGACGTGCTGGCACCCGCGCGGCTTGGCCCCATCACGCTGCGTAATCGGACGATCAAGGCCGCGACATTCGAGGCCGCCTCCCCCGACGCACTGGTCACCGACGATCTCATCGAGTACCACCGCAGGCCCGCGCTGGGCGGAGTCGGCATGACCACGATCGCGTACTGCGCCGTCGCCCCCGAAGGCCGCACGGAGTACGGCCAGGTATGGATGCGCGAGGAGGCGCTGCCAGGGCTGCGGCGCCTCACCGAGGCCATCCACGACACCGGCGCCGCTGTCTCGGCGCAGATCGGCCATGCCGGCCCGGTGGCCAACGCGCGATCGAATGGGTCGCCTGCCCTCTCCCCGATCCGGTTCTTCAACCCGTTGGGCATGAAGTTCGCCCGGCGGGCCAGCGCCTCGGACATCGAGGGCGTGATCGCCGCCCATGCGAACGCGGCCCGTCTCGCCATCGAGGCCGGTTTCGACGCCGTCGAAATCCATTTGGGCCACGGATATTTCGTGAGCTCCTTCCTGAGCCCGCTGTTCAACCGGCGAGGAGACGAGTACGGCGGATCGCTGGCCAACCGAGCCAAGGTGGCGCGCGCAGTGGTCCGGGCGGTACGCAAGGTGGCCGGTAACCGGCTGGCCGTGACCGCGAAGCTGACCATGACCGACGGCATCCGCGGTGGCATCCCCATCGAGGAATCGCTGCAGACCGCACAGTGGCTGCAGGAGGACGGCGGGCTCGATGCCCTCGAACTGACCGCGGGCAGCTCCCTGGTCAATCCCATGTACCTGTTCCGAGGCGAGGTGCCGATCCGCGAGCTGGCCCAGGGCTTCCCCAAACCCCTCGGGTGGGGCGTGCGCGTCACGGGGAAGAAGTTCTTCCGGTCCTACCCCTACCGCGATGCGTTCTTGCTCGACGATGCCCGCCGGTTCCGTGCCGAACTGGACATGCCCCTGATCCTGTTGGGCGGTATCGCCGGCGGCGACACCATGGACCTGGCGATGGCGGAGGGCTTTGAGTTCGTGGCCATGGGCCGCGCGCTGCTGGCCGATCCGGATCTGGTGAATCGCGTGGCGGCCGATCGGGCCGCTCATTCGCGGTGCACGCACTGCAATCAGTGCATGGCCACGATTTTCAGCAGAACCCACTGCGTCCTTACGTAAGCTGCGACGCCAGCGAAGGACCGGCGTCATGCGCCTCCCGGTTGCGCACGATGTGTGCAACGTGGCGCTCCGCCCACGACCTCAACTCGTCAATGGGCTGACGCAGAGAATCACCCAACTCGGTCAGTTCGTACTCCACCGTCGGCGGCACAGTCGCGTACGCCGTGCGTTCTACCAGTCCGTCGCGCAGCATCGACCGCAACGTGGAGGTCAGCACCTTGCCGGTGATGCCACCGATCCGTTCGCGCAGGACGGTAAAACGCAGTGGCCCGTCAACGAGAGCTAGTACCACCAACACAGTCCACTTGTCCCCGATCCTGTCCAACACCACGCGGGTGGGGCAGTTCTGGTCGAAGGCATTCCCCAGCCAGTCACCCACCGCGGGTTGTGATGCAGCAGACATCATGAGACTCCTTTAGTTACCTTGAGGTACCAAGTTACCACTAGATACCTTTGGAGCGTCCACCTCACCTACGGAAGGACCCACACCCATGAAGATCGCAATATTCGGCGTCACCGGGACAGTCGGCTCCCGCATCGCGGCCGAGCTCGCCGGTCGCGGACACGCAGTGACCGGGTACAGCCGTCGAGGCGGGGATCATGCCCAGGCCGGATCCCTTTCCGACGGAGCGCTCGTGGCGAGGGCGGCCGCCGAGCATGACGCCGTCATCTCAGCGATAGGCCCGAGCCGTTCCGGCGCTCCCCACAGCGAGTTCATCGACGCGATCACAACGGCCACTGCCAATCTCCACGGCACTCGGCTGTTCGTCGTCGGCGGCGCAGGGTCCCTGCGGGTAGACGGAAGACGCTTGGTGGATTCGCCAGAATTCCCCGAGTCGTACCGCGCCGAGGCGCTTGCCCACGCAGCCGTTCTGGAATCCCTCGAACTCACCGGCCAAGACGTGGACTGGGTGTACCTCTCACCACCGCCACTCATCGAGCCCGGAGAACGCACGGGCTCCTACCGTGTCGCCGATAGCTCTCCGGCCGGCCAGTCCATCTCAGCGGAGGACTTCGCGGTCGCGGTGGCCGACGAACTCGAACGCCCGGCGCACCGACGGGAACGATTTACGGTCGCGAATTGATACCGGCGGCGCCGGGCGCGATTAGCATTCGCGATCGTGACCGATACCGGCGAGTTGAGGCGATCGGCCGGCAGGGGCGCCGGGCCAGTCGAGACTGTCGTCAGCTGGCTGCTGTGGGTGCTGGTCAGTATCGCGGGGTGCATCGCCGCATTCGCGACCATCTTCCCCGTCGGGTTCGGCGGCGCCTTCCCGGAGCAGGCCGATGAAGCCGGCAAGGTTTTCGTCTGGTCGTTGCTGACGGTGCTGATGTGCATGGTTGCGCCGGTAGCGATGGGCATCGGACACTGGCGTCATTGGCACATTTGGTATTGGCCGGCGTTGTGCGTCGCCGCGCTTGCCCGGACCTTGTTTCTGCTCCAGAGCCTGTGAACCACCCGGCGCGGGAAGGACGGTCCCACGGCGCGACCCGATACAGTCGGTGACGATGACTGGTCGGGAAGCACCCACTCTCACCGTGGTATTCGATGGTGACGAACGAAAGTTCGCACCCGGGCACGACATTCATATCGGCCGCGATATCCACGCCGATGTACGCATCACGCACCCCTTGGTGTCGCGTATTCACCTGATAATCAGGTTTGTCGACGGCAAATGGATCGCCGAGGACCAGCGCAGCCTCAACGGCATCTTCGTCAACGGTCGTCAGGTCGGTTGGGTCGAGGTGCGCGATGACACCGTGATCAACCTCGGTGACCCTGGCGGACCTCGTATGACGTTCGCCCTCGGCGGTCTCGGCGGCGAGACACAGCTGGGGATCGCTCCCCCCACCATGCGCGGTCATGTGTCGGGCCTGCAGCCGGCCGCCTACACCGGCACCCAGCAGCACTACCCGACCGGCGGATACCAGTCGGCGCCGCAGACCTACGGGCAGCCGCCTAGCCAGCAGCACCCGTACAGCGCACCGCCCTCGGGGCCCCAGACCTATGGGACCTCCGGGCCCACCCGTCCGCGCCAGCAGTACCCGTCGGCGCCCACCCCGATACCC
>NZ_MAEW01000002.1 GCF_002013375.1 Mycobacterium sp. D16Q13
CCCCGATACCCGCCCCGCACTCCGCCGAGCCGGTGGAGCCGTTCGGTACCCGCGCGATGCGGGCGCTGGGCATCGGCGGCGGCGCGCCGAAACCGTCACCCGGTGCCGTCACCGTCGGCCGTGCCCCCGACAACACCATCGTCGTCAACGACGTGCTGGCCTCACGGCACCACGCCCTGTTGCTTCCCACCGCTGGTGGCCTGGAAATCCAGGACCTGCACACCATCAACGGCACCTTCGTCAACGGTGTCCAGGTCGAGCAGGCAACGGTGCGCGAGGGCGACACCGTCACCATCGGTAACGTCGACCTCGTCGTCCAGGACGGCACCCTCGTCAAACCCACGATCGCCACCCGTGTCGGCGGTCTTGAGGTGCAGGGCATCGACTTCACCGTCGAGGGGGGCAAGAAGCTGCTCGACAACATCAGCTTCTCGGCGGGCCCCGGCTCGCTCACCGCGGTCATCGGCCCCTCGGGCGCCGGCAAGTCCACTCTGGCCCGGCTGATCGTCGGCAACACCCAACCGTCGGCGGGCAAGGTGTCCTTCGAAGGCCACGGGGTGCACGCCGAATACGCCGTGATGCGAAACCGCATCGGCATGGTGCCGCAGGACGATGTGGTGCACCCGCAGCTGACCGTCAGCCAGGCGCTGCATTACGCCGCCGAGCTGCGACTGCCACCGGACACCAGCAAGGAAGACCGCGAACAGGTGGTGTCCCGGGTTCTCGAGGAACTCGAGATGACCAAGCACGCCGAGACCCGCGTCGACAAGCTCTCCGGTGGACAGCGCAAGCGCGCCTCGGTGGCCATGGAGCTGCTGACAGGTCCGTCGCTGCTGATCCTGGACGAGCCCACCTCCGGTCTGGATCCAGCGCTGGACCGTCAGGTGATGAGCCTGATGCGCCAGCTCGCCGATGCCGGCCGCGTGGTTGTGGTCGTCACGCACTCGCTGACCTACCTGAGCTACTGCGACCAGGTGCTGCTGCTGGCGCCCGGCGGCAAGACCGCCTACTGCGGACCTCCGCGCACCATCAACCAGGAGATGGGCACCACCGACTGGGCCGATATCTTCGCTAACGCCGCGGCCGATCCGGACGGTGTGCACCAGGCCTATCTGACGCGGCACCCCGCCGCGAACAAACCCGTCACCGCCCCGGTGAAACCCGGCGACCTCGGGAAGCCACCCAAGACCAGTCTGCTGCGGCAGGTCTCGACGGTGGCGCGGCGTCAGGGGCGGCTGATCCTGGCTGACCGCGGCTATTTCATCTTCCTGGCGCTGCTGCCGTTCGTTCTTGCCGGACTGGTGCTGTCGGTACCCGGCAGCGCCGGTTTCAACGTGGCGCTGCCCGACAACCCGAACGAACCGGGACTGCTACTGGCGCTGACCAACCTCGGCGCAAGCTTCCTGGGGCTGGCGCTAACCATCCGTGACTTGATCGGTGAACGGGTGATCTTCCGGCGTGAACAGGCAGTGGGCCTGTCGGCCACGGCCTATCTGCTGGCCAAGATCATCACGTACTGCGGTGCCGCCATCGTGCAGTCCGCGGTGATGACGGCGGTCATCGTGATTGTCCGCGGTGGGCCGACGCAGGGTGCGGTACTGCTCGGCAACGCCAACTTCGAGCTGTGGGTCGCCGTGGCCGCGACCGCGTGCGCGGCCACCGTGCTGGGCCTGGTGCTGTCCTCGCTGGCCACCTCCGCCGAGCAGGTGATGCCGATGCTGGTGATCGCCACCATGACGCAGATCGTCTTCAGCGGCGGCCTCATCCCGGTGACGGGACGTGCGGGGCTGGAACAGTTCTCCTTCCTGTTCCCGTCTCGCTGGGGATTCGCGGCAACGGCCTCGACCACCGACCTGCGCAAGCTGGTACCGGTGGGGCCGCAGGACGAGTTGTGGAATCACGATGCCGGAACATGGCTGTTCGACATGGGCATCCTGGCGCTACTGGCGCTGGTGATGGCGGGGTTCGTACGCTGGCGCATCCGCCTCAAGGGCTAGATTCGCTAGCCGCCGTGCACATCCAGTCCGTGCCCTGCGGCATACGCGACAGCCTGCGGCAGATCGACTTTCGCGGCGACCAGGCTTGCGGTGGTCCACAGCGTCGGGTCGATGCGGGCACCCCGCAGGTCGGCGCCGTCGAGCTTGAGGTTCTGCGTGCGGGCGCCGGTGAAGTCGGCGCCGTGCAGATTGGCCTTGCGCATATCGGTGCCCACCAGGTTGGCCTCCCGGAAACGGCAGTCCGACAGATCCATCTCACGCAGATCGAGCCCACCGAGCGAGGACAGGGTGAAATCGGTCTCGATGAACTTCGACGGACGCACCCGGCAGTCGGTGAGGGTGGAGCCCAGCAGGCTGCACTGGCGGAACTCCGAATGCCATAGGGAGGTGCGGCGGAAGGTGCAGTTACGGAAGGCCGTGCCGATATGCAGCGACTCGGTGAGATTGGCTCCGCTGAAATCGCATTCGGTAAAGACCACACGCTCGGTGCGCAGTTCGCGAAAGTCTTCGTCGTAGAAGGTCTCCGCGGTGATTTCACGGTCAACCCAGTGCTCGGCCATGACTGACATCATGCCCGGAGGGTCCGTCAGACGTTCACATCGAAACCCAGGTCGATATCACAGGCGGCCTGACCGCCACGGATTCCCCAGTTCTCTGTCACGCTCTCGCGCAGCACAATGGTGACGTGATCCGGTGGTATGCCCAGCAAGGAAAGCTGTTTCACAATCTCGGCATAGAGGTTTCGTTTCGCTCCTATCGATCGGCCCGCGAAGCAGTCGATGGAGACGAAGGTGTACAGCTCTGGCCGGGCCAGATTTGGCGCGTGCGAAAACCTATGGGGTTCATGCACAACGAGGCGCACATGCTTGTCTTCTTCCGGTATCTGAAAGGCAGTGACGAGCGCACCGTGAACCGCATCGATGATCGCCACCTCTTCGGCCTCGGTGTAGACCCGGCGGACCTCGACCACTGAACTGGGCATGCCGTGGATCATCACACGAAGGGGCTACACAGCCAACGAATTTATCGTCCGGATCATGCGGTGCGGTGAGCGGCGGCATCTGCATACTTGCTGAGCCGCGCGAAAGCACCGTCCAGAAGTGGCTTTACCGGGCCGTCGCCGCTCTGGTCGCCGTTGTTTGTATCTCACTGGCCCTCAAGAGCGTGCTTGCCGGTTTGGGGATCGGCGCCTTTGTGGTCTTGTTTCTCGCCCTGACGTACCTCCGATACGAGCTCTGGCACCCGACAGGTCGAGTACCGATCTTCGACATTTGAACGAAGACTCCGAGGTTCTTCGGCGTACAGTGCGCTCATTGGATAGGAATTGGGGAGGGAACCATGAGAGCTGTCCTGATTGTGCTGGCCACGCTAATAAGCTGCGCCCCAGTCAGTTATGCCGGCCCCATCAAATTCTTCAACAACACCGACCTCGGTACGTGGCTGGCATCAAACGGATTCAACTGCGTGCCGCACTCGATTTTCTGCTGTGCTCTTACCAAGAACGTGCACATTCGTGGCAATTTCAGGTAGTCAATGGCGATACCACCGCCAAGCGAAAGGCAAGCTGCGACGCGGGAACTGCGTTGAGCCAAAGCCACCTACAAGGCGACACATGGGCCCTCTTCTCCGGGAAGGGAGATGCGGCCTTATCCGGGATGCTCGAAACGATGAGTACGAAGGGCTTGACGGACGGGAAGATCGTTACTTCATGCCCCTACAACTAGGCTGAACTATGTTCAGAGTTCTGTTTCATGAGCCGACAACCGCCTTCTGCTGAACACGCCACGACTCCTTATCGCTCCGGGCGATTCTGAACTACTGGATGGCTAGCGTCATGAAGATGCTGCGCGGATCTTCGACGTAATTACCGAAGGGGCCACACGCAACAAACCCGTGTTTACGGTAGAACTCCCGCGCGGGGGCGAAGAAGCTCATACTCCCGGTCTCCAACGAAATCCTGTACACACCAAGATGTTTCGCGTCATCGAGGGCATGCGCGAGGAGCATCGAGGCGACACCCAAACCTCGGTGCCGCGGATCAGTGCGCATGCTCTTGAGTTCTTCATGACATGCCGAGATCCGCACCAGTGCAACAGTTCCGACGAGATTTTGTCCGTCGGAAGCGACCCACATTCTGATTCCGGGTTTCTGGAGACCTGCAGCGTCTAGGGCATGCCGACTCCCCGGAGGCGCTGTCGGCGCCATATCGTCCAGGTGAGCCTGCAAGAACGCCAGTAGCGTGGCGTTCTTGAAATCTGCCGCAGTGACTAAAAACGCCACAACCTGCTCTCCATCACTTCCGCCGATGAGACTTCGTAGCCTCTAAACCATAATGGTTGGGTGTTCCGCATCCTCTTTCATGAGCCCCGTATCGCCCCGAATACCGGCAATGCGATTCGGATGGCGGCGGGCACCGGATGCGAGCTGCATCTGGTGCAGCCGCTGTTCGACCTCTCGGAAGCCAAAGTACGTCGGGCCGGCCTGGACTATCACGACATGGCTTCGGTGACGGTCCACGAGAGTCTTTCCGCTGCTTGGGAATCGCTGCGGCCGCAGCAGGTCTACGCCTTCACCGCGCATGCGAGCGTCAGGTACACCGATATCGGCTACCAGCCCGGCGATGTGCTGCTGTTCGGTCCCGAACCCACCGGGCTGGATGCCGAGGTGCTGGCCGATTCACACATCACCGAGAAAGTGCGCATTCCGCTGTTACCCGGCCGCAGATCCCTGAACCTGTCCAACGCCGCAGCCATCGTCGCTTACGAGGCCTGGCGTCAGCACGGTTTTCACGGGTCCATCTAACGGAAGTCGCGCGAGGTGGATTTGACGCGCAGATCCAGTGGCCGCAGCTGATCGGCCACCACGGTGATGGCTCCGCTGGTGTTCTGTACCTGACCACGAATGATCAACGCCTGAGCGGTCACCGCCAGCTTGCGGTACCTCGCCCACAGGCCCACCGAGCACACCACGTTCACCATGCCCGTCTCGTCCTCAAGATTGATGAACGTCACCCCGGCCGCGGTGGCCGGCCGTTGACGATGCGTGACGGCTCCCGCCACCAGCACCCGCGCCCCGTCCGGAACATCGAACAATCCCTTGGCCGGAACGACACCCAACTCGTCAAGCTGTTCCCGCAGGAACTGGGTGGGATACGCATCGGGGGTGACTCCGATGGCCCACACATCAGCGGCGGCACGAGTCACCTCCCCCATCGGCGGTAGCTCCGGAATCCGGGAAGACACCCCGACTCCGGGCAACCGGTCGGGCCGCTGCGCGGCGGCCGCACCCGCGACCCACAGCGCCTCACGCCGGGACATACCGAAGCAGCCCAGCACGCCCCCCGTGGCCAAGGCCTCGACCTGCGCCGTGGTCAGCTGGATGCGGCCGGTCAGATCGAGCAAAGAGGCGAACGCGCCGTGCGCTTTTCGCTCCTGGACAATCGCCTGAGCCAGGTCATCCCCGATGTGACGGACGGCGCTCAGGCCCATCCGGACCTCCAGGCCCGCATTCTCCAACGTCGCATACGACAGGCTGGCGTTGACATCGGGGCCATGCACGGTGACACCGTGGCGACGGGCATCGGCCACCAAGGACTGCGGCGAGTAGAAACCCATGGGCTGCGCGCGCAACAGCGCCGCGCAGAACGCAGCGGGGTGATGCAACTTGAACCACGACGAATAGAACACCAACGAGGCGAAGCTCTGCGCATGACTCTCCGGGAACCCGAAATTGGCAAAGGCATAGAGCTTTTCGTAAATGCGGTCGGCCCGCTCTCCGGTGATATTGTGCAACCTGGCCATGCCCTCATAAAACCTGGCGCGTAATTGCTCCATCCGCTCTGGAGAGCGCTTGGACCCCATAGCGCGGCGTAGCTGATCGGATTCGGCAGGAGTAAAACCGGCCACATCGACGGCGAGCTGCATCAGCTGTTCTTGAAACAGCGGGACGCCGAGAGTCTTCTTCAGCGCCCGTTCCATCGACGGATGCTCATACTTCCAATCCTTTTCGATCCCGTTGTACCGCCGTATATATGGATGCACCGAGCCGCCCTGGATGGGTCCGGGACGGATGAGCGCCACCTCCACCACCAAGTCGAAGAACTTCGCGGGTTTCAGCCGTGGCAGCGTGGCCATCTGCGCACGCGATTCCACCTGGAACACCCCCACCGAATCGGCCCGGGCAAGCATCTCGTACACCGCCTGCTCCTTCAGGTCTATTTGAGCCAAGTCAACCGTGATGCCCTTATGCTCGGCGACGAGATCGATGCAGTAGTGCAGCGCCGAAAGCATGCCCAGACCCAGCAAGTCGAATTTGACCAAACCGACTGCGGCACAATCATCTTTGTCCCACTGCAACACGCTTCGGTCCTCCATGCGCGCCCACTCGACGGGCACCACATCCGCCAGCGGACGATCGCAGATGACCATGCCACCCGAGTGAATGCCCATATGCCGGGGAAAATCCTTGACCTGCTGCGCCAAATGGATAACCTGCGGCGGAATGCCGTCGACCTCGGCGGCGTCAGCCAAACCGCCCCAATGACCCATCTGTTTACTCCAGGCGTCCTGCTGTCCCTGTGCGTATCCGAGTGCTTTGGCCATGTCCCGCACTGCCATCCGTCCCCGGTAGGTAATGGTGTTGGCCACCTGGGCGGCACGTTCACGGGTGTGCTTGGTGTAGACGTACTGGATGACCTCTTCTCGGCGATCGGATTCGATGTCGATATCGATATCCGGTTCACCGTCACGCGCCTCGGACATGAACCGTTCGAACAGCAGGCCCTCCGCCACCGGGTCGATGCTGGTAACACCAAGCGCGTAACAGACCGCCGAATTAACGGCAGACCCTCGACCCTGGCATAGGATGTCACTGTCGCGACAAAACCGCGCAATGTCGTAGACGACCAGGAAGTATCCCGGAAAGTCTTTCCTTGTAATGATATTCAACTCTTTTTCGATCTGGGCGTAAGCCTTCTCAGCACCCGCCCGTGGCCCGTAGCGCCGAGCAGCGCCCTCGATCGCCAGCTTCCGCAAAAAGCTAGCCTCGGTGTGCCCGTCTTCGACGTCAAAGGGTGGCAGCTTGGGGGCAATGAGTTTCAAATCGAAAGCACACGCCTCCCCCAGCTCGGCTGCCGCCGTCACAGCGTGCGGACAATGCGAGAACAGCCGGGCCATCTCATCCCCGGACCGCAGATGCGCTCCCCCCACCGGGGCAAGCCACCCTGCGGCATCATCGAGACTCTTGCGTGCTCGCACTGCCGCCATCGCCATGGCGAGCCGCCCACTATCGGGTGTAGCGAAATGTGCTGCGGTGGTAGCGACCACACCGACACCAAACTTCGGCGCCAACTCGGCGAGCACCGCATTGCGCTCATCCTCATCAGGATGGCCATGCCGGCTGAGTTCGATGCTGACCCGATCCGCCCCAAACCGGTCGACCAAACCAGCCAGCGCCTTTTCCGCCGCGTCTGGTCCGTGAGCGATGAGTGCTCGTCGCACATGCCCCTTACGGCAGCCGGTCAGAATATGCCAATGACCACCGGCAGCCTCGGCCAAAACGTCAAGGTCGTAGCGCGGCTTACCTTTCCGATCCTTGGGTGTACCACCGGACATATGCGCAGCCGACATCTCACGCGATAACCTCCGATACCCCTCCTGGCCACGCGCCAACACCAATAGATGCGTGGAGTCCTCCGTGTTGCCCTGTCCACCAAGAGACAGCTCCGCACCGAACACCGTGGGCAAGCCGAGCTCCCTAGCGGCTTCCGCAAAACGGACCACCCCGTAGAAGCCATCATGATCAGTGAGCGCCAGAGCCTTGAGATCGAGCCGGGCCGCCTCCTGCGCCATCTCTTCCGGCAGGCTGGCGCCGTCGAGAAAACTGAACGCCGAATGCGCATGTAGCTCGGCGTAAGGCACCGACGACCGTCCGCGCTCACGGGTGGGCGGCTCATAGGGTGGGCGCTTTCGGCTCCACGCCGGACCATCCCCGCCATCCCCCGGAGGCGCGTGACGGTTGGGGCGCCCATCAAGCACCCTCTCCATTTCCGCCCAGGTTGGGGGACCCTGCGACCAGCCCATCCCACCAGTGTATCGAACATATGTTCCATACGTGGCCGCTCCCGCAATTCATACAAGGCAGGTAACTAACTAGATATATACATGTATGCTGGCGGTACTGGCCCGCATCCGACGCGACGGCAAGCAGCTAGACGAGAATCTGGAGAAGCGAATGCCACACCACGGCAACTACACGCCCGAAAAGGTCGTCTTCCCCTCGCACGGCGAGGACATCGTCGGTGTCGTACACCGTCCCCACGGTGACGGCCCCTTCCCCGCAGTGGTCCTGCTGGGCCCCTATTCGTTCGAGAAAGAAACAAGCGCCAATCCACTACGCCACCCGTCTCGCTGACGAAGGTTTCCTGGCGCTGGCGTTCGATCCCCGCACCGTGGGCGAGAGCGGCGGCACACCGCGCCGTCTCGAGAACCCGAAGATGAAGAACGAGGACGCCGTAGCGGCCATCGACTACCTGCTGAACCGCGATGACGTCGACCCATCGCGCATCTTCGGGGCCGGTGTCTGTCAGGGTGGGCCCGAGATGCTCGATATCGCCTCCTATGACGACCGGATCAAAGCCGTTGCCTCGGTGACCGGTTACTACCGCGACCGCGAGACCGACCTGTTCATGATCGCCGCCGGCGTCAGCGAGAACCCGTTCGATCCGGCGACCGCGCCCACCACCGAGCAGCTGGAAGCTCTCCTGGACGCCAGGCTCACGCGGGCGCGTGATGCCAAGGCCCGGTACGAGCAGACCGGCGAAGTCCTCTACGCACCGCTGGTCTCCCCCGACCTCGGTGACCCGGTCGCCGGATCCGATGCCGGGTTGCCCGGGCCGCTGGTGTGGAGCTGGTACGGATCGTGGACGCTCAAGGGCTGGGAGAACCGCTACGCCATCATGAGCGACCTCGACCACTTCGACTACACCACCGTGCCTGGTGCCGCCAGGCTGGAGAAGCCCGCATTGGTGATCCACTCCGACACCTGCATGAATCCGGCGGCAGCACGGCGGCATTTCGAGTCGATTCCATCCGCCGACAAGAAGCTCATCTGGGAGAACGGCACCAATCACTTCCAGTACTACGACCAGCCCGACGTCGTCGACCGCACCGTCGGTCACATCGCCGACTGGTTCAACAGCCACCTGGCCTGATGGGGGCGCACCGTCTGGGCTGGCGGCATAACCGCTGCCCCAGCCGGTGCGCTGCCGAAATCGCGCGGCGACATGCCTCTAGGCTTATGGGATGCCGCCCGACGCCTCTGCCACCAAGAAGCGGCTGCTCGATGCCGCGTACGCGGAGTTCGCCGAGCATGGACTGGCCGGTGCACGTGTCGACAGGATCGGTGCCGCGGCAGAGGCCAACAAGCGGCTGCTCTACGTCTACTTCACCAACAAAGAAACACTGTTCGACACCGTGGTCGCCCATTCCATTGAGCGGATGTCCGATGCCGTCCCCTTCACGCCCAGGGATCTACCGGGCTATGCGGGCGCGTTGTTCGACCATCTGATCGACCATCCCGAACATCTCAGACTTGCCACCTGGGCACAGCTGGAACGCCCCATCGCCGGTCCCGCGGAAACTGCCGCCTACGCAGGAAAAGTCCAAGCGATCGCCGAAGCATGCCCTCCCTCAGTGCGTGTGGAACCTGCCGACATCCTGGCCCTCACGCTCGGGCTGACCACCGCGTGGTTCGGTGCATCACCGGCGCTGCGCAGTCTCGCAACTACAGAGCCCTTCTCACCCGAGCGCCTGGCCGCCCACCGGGCCGTACTCATCGCGACCGTCGAGGCTCTCATCGATACCGCCGGACGATGACCGACACCGCGTTCCTCGACTCCATCGCCGACAGCCTGGTGGCACTTCCCGCAGTCGAGGCGGTTACCCTTGGCGGTTCCCGCGCACAGGGCACGCACCGCCCGGACAGCGACTGGGACCTGGCGATTTACTACCGCGGCGATTTCGACCCTGACGAACTGCGCCAGATCGGTTGGGACGGAGAAGTCTCCGAGATCGGCGCTTGGGGTGGCGGCGTGTTCAACGGCGGCGCTTGGCTTCACATCGACGGCCGGGATGTCGACGTGCACTACCGCGACCTGGCAGACGTCCAGAAACAACTGGTGCGCGCGGAGCGAGGCGAGTTCCACATAGAGCCGCTGATGTTCCACCTCGCGGGAATCCCCAGCTATCTGGTGGTCGGCGAGCTCGCCCTCAACAAGGTGTTGCGCGGCATCCTGCCATGTCCGGATTACCCTGCGGCGCTTCGTGAGTCGGCGCCCGAAATGTGGTCTGCGCGCGCCGCGCTGAATGTGCGCTATGCCGAGAAGAACCACGCACCGCACGGCCGGGTGACTCAATGCGCGGGACTACTGGCCGTCGCCGCGATGGAGTACGCCCACGCAGCACGGGCCGCACGCGGCGCGTGGGTAACCAACGAAAAGCACCTGCTCGAGGCCGCCGGGCTTGCTGCCGTACATACGATTCTCGCCGGCTTGTCACCCGATCCGGCAGCGCTCACCAAGGCCGCAGCCGAGATCCGCGCTCTCGGCGAAAGTGTCGGCTAACGCGATATCTTCGCGCGGAGCGGGTCGCAGCGGTGCAAACACTCACGACCTCGCGGTGGGCCAGGAACAAACGTCATCTATTGATATACCGAAGCCTCATCCACCAGCTCGAACAGCCTCTCGACGACCTCACGCGCGGTGTCGACGTCCAGGCCCACGATCCGCAGCTCCCCCTGATCCGCCCGCACCACCACCATCGCCAGCCCCAAGGATCGCGACAGTGGGTCTTGCCGCAGTTCCACGGTCCGCACCAAAGCAAACGGAATCACCCAGAAAGATTTGAGCCACAACGTCTTCGACGCGATATAGACCAGGTCGTCGTCGAGGACACCCCAACGATATGTGCGATAACGCTGCAGTGGCCGAAGCACCACCCACGCCACCGCGCCCGCGATGCACAGCAGCCCCAACACGCCCACCGCATGCTGCAACGGGGTGCTCGCGTGTGCGGGCGGCGCCGTCACCGCCCACACCACCGCGACCACGACAACCAGAGGGATGCACGCCAACGCGTATTGGATGGCCCAGAGCACGGGCGCCGATCTACTGGCACCGAGTCCCACCGGTGCCATCGACGTCGCAGGCGCCGTGGGCACGGTATCGATCACCGTTCGTTCACCATCGTCGGAGCGAACCGACGCATCCACACCTGCCGTATCGCGACGGCCGCAAGTACAAACACCAGAACCACAGTCGGCGACCAGACGACGGTACGGTCGATGTCCCCAAACGCGTAGCCAATCATCCCCATCGATATGAAGGGGATGACAACCGCCACCGCGGCACGCCACTGCCGGCTGATCGCCATTTCGACGACGGCCGAGGCCACCACGAGCGAAAACGCGGCGAACACCACCACACCCATCAGCTGCACGGTGGAGTCGAACGACGGGACGTAGTCGGCATAGCGGCGCGGCGCGCCATCGGTGAGCGGGGTGTACGCGGTCCAGCCGAGATCCCAGCCCCAAGGGTTGAGCCCCCGGTTCAACAGCACGGCTACCACGAACGTCCACCAGGCCGCATTGCCCGTGATCCGGGCAGCACTGAACACCTGGATGCGCGACATTCCTGGAGTATCCCCTATGGCTAACTCCCCGATGACGAACTTGTCACACATCGTTGACGAAACACCCCAAAACGGCAACGATGACTCCAACCGGGCCGATAAGCGGCCTAACAGTCTCAGAGGTAGCACGTGAAATACATCGTTACCGGCGGCACCGGCTTCATCGGACGACGGATCGTGACCCGAATTCTCGAGACCCAGCCGGGCGCCGAGGTCGCGGTCCTGGTGCGTCGCGAGTCCCTATCGCGGTTCGAAAAGCTCGCCGAACAATGGGATGACCGCGTGCAGCCGCTGGTGGGTGACCTCACCCAGCCCGATCTGGGCCTGCCCGCCGACGCGGATCCGGTCACCGCCGATCACATCGTGCACTGTGCCGCGATCTACGACATCACGGTGGACGACAAAGCACAGCGCGCCGCGAACGTGGAGGGCACGCGGTCGGTCATCGCGCTGGCCAAACGCGCCGGCGCCACCCTGCACCACATCTCCTCCATCGCGGTCGCGGGCAGTTACGAGGGCGAGTTCACCGAGGAAGACTTCGACGTCAACCAGGATCTGCCGACGCCGTACCACCAGACCAAGTTCGAGGCCGAGTTGCTGGTGCGCTCGGAACCCGGACTGCGCTACCGGATTTACCGGCCTGCCGTCGTCGTCGGCGATTCCAAGACCGGCGAGATGGACAAGATCGACGGCCCGTACTACTTCTTCGGGGTCTTCGCCAAGCTGGCGCGCCTGCCCCGATCCACGCCGATGATGCTGCCAAAAGCCGGGCGCTCCAACATCGTTCCGGTCGACTACGTCGTCGACGCGACCGTCGAGCTGATGCACCAGGAGGGCCGTGATGGGCAGGCCTTCCACCTGACCAATCCCGAGGTGACCTACCTGCGCGACATCTACTCCGGCATTGCCACCGCTGCCGGTCTGCCACCCGTGCGCGGCTCGCTTCCCCATGCCATGGCCACCCCGTTCCTGCGGGCACGGGGCACGCTCAAGGTCTGGCGCAACATGGTGGTCACCCAACTCGGCATCCCGCCCGAGGTCATCGACATCACTGAGATCATGCCCACCTTCGTCTCCGAGGCGACACAAAAAGCCTTGCGGCCCAGTGGAATTACCGTTCCTCCGTTCGACAGCTACGCAGGCAAGCTGTATCAGTATTGGCGTAAGAACCTGGACCCGGAGCGGTACCGCCGTGACGACCCCGCCGGGCCACTGGTCGGCCGGCACGTCATCATCACCGGCGCCTCCAGCGGCATCGGACGTGCGGCGGCCATCGCGGTCGCCCAGCGCGGCGGCACTGTCTTCGCCGTAGCGCGCGACGCCGAGGCGCTCGACAACCTCGTCGCGGAGATTCGCGAGGATGGCGGTAAGGCGCATTCGTTTCCCTGCGATCTGACCGACTACTCGGCCGTCGACGACACCGTGAAGAGCATCCTCGGCCAGTTCGGGCATGTGGACTACCTGGTCAACAACGCTGGTCGCTCGATTCGCCGCTCGGTGGTGAACACTGTCGACCGGTTCCATGACTACGAACGAGTCATGGCGATCAACTACTTTGGCGCCGTGCGCCTGGTCTTGGCACTCCTCCCCCATTGGCGGGAAAGGAAATTCGGCCATGTCGTCAATGTGTCGACGGCCGGGGTGCAGACCCGCAACCCCAAGTACGCGTCGTACATCCCCACCAAGGCGGCACTGGATGCCTTCTCCGATGTGGTCGCGACCGAGACGGTGTCTGATCACATCACCTTCACCAACATCCATATGCCGCTGGTGAAGACACCGATGATTCAGCCTTCGAACAAGCTGAACGTGGTGCGCGGGCTCACACCGGAACATGCCGCCGCCATGGTGGTTCGCGGACTGATCGAGAAGCCGACCCGGATCGACCATCCGATGGGTACCTACGCCGATATCGGCCGGTACATGACACCGAAGCTGACCCGCCGGATCATGCACCAGATGTATCTGGCATACCCAGACTCCCGCGCCGCCCGCGGCTTGGAGCCCGTCGACGATCGCCAAGACCTGTCGACCTCGCGACGTCGCCCCAAGGCCGCCAAGCGTGTTGCGGCCGTGCCGAAGTTACGTGTTCCCGGTCCGGTGATGAAGGTGGTGCGCCTCATCCCCGGGGTGCACTGGTGAGCTAGAAACGGGCCCCAAATCGCGTCGGTGCCCGGATTGGCGAGCTAACTGACGGTAGGTTGACGTCCATGGTTTCCGTTTTTGCCGACGTTGATACCGGAGTCGACGACGCACTGGGATTGATCTTTCTCCTCGCTAGCGAGGAGGTGGAGATCGTCGGTATCGCCTCTACGGCGGGCAATGTCTCGGTGGATCATGTGTGCGCGAACAATCTGGGCCTGCTGGAGCTGTGCAACGCCCCGCAGATCCCCGTGTCCAAGGGCGTCGCCGAGCCGTTGAGCGCGGCGCTACGGACCGCGGAAGACACGCACGGACCCACCGGGCTCGGATATGCCGTGCTGCCGGAGACCACGCGCACACTCACCGATTACGACGCGGCAGAGGCCTGGGTGAGGGCCGCGCACGCACACCCCGGCGAGTTGGTGGGCCTGGCGACCGGCCCGCTCACCAATTTGGCGCTGGCCCTGCGCGCCGAGCCCGAGTTGCCCAAACTCATCAAACGGCTCGTCATCATGGGCGGCTCCTTCGACTACCCCGGCAACACCACGCCGGTGGCGGAATGGAATGTCGTGGTTGATCCGGGCGCGACGGCGGAGGTGTACGCCGCTTGGGGAGCCGCTGGCGTACAGGAACTTCCGATCGTGTGCGGCCTGAATCTCACCGAGACGATCGCCATGACACCGGAGCATCTGGTCAGGCTGGCCGAGGCCACGGGTGCCACCACCGCGCCGTTGTCGGTGCTCGACCTTCCCTCGAGCCGTTCGGCGGCGACCAACTCACTACTGCGATTCATCGAAGACGCGGTGCGTTTCTATTTCGAATTCCACATGAAGCAGGACGAGGGCTTCTTGGCTCATATGCACGATCCGTTCGCCGCCGCGGTGGCGCTGGATCCAGCATTAGTCCAAACACGTTCCGCGACCGTGGATGTGGAGCTGACCGGCGATCTGACCCGCGCGATGACCATCGCGGACTGGAAGGGCCAGTGGGGCCAGAAGCCCAATGCACAGATCGCGGTGGAGACCGACCCCGGGGCCTTCTTCGCGCGATTCATCGAGCGAGTGAGCGTCTTCGCGCGAAAGGTTGACGGCACTCGCTGATTCCGGCCAGACCGTCATTCATAAACACCCTCCACGTACCATCGCTGCCTGCGGAAATGCAGGAGCAGCGCCCGACCGCCGCCCTTGTCTTCCAGCAGCACTTGGGCCCTGGCGGCCACGGATACCGGGGTGGGATTCGGCTCCGGCTCCTCCCACCATCGCTCATCGATCGGCCATGGTCCCGCCCACCAACTCAACTCCCACCGGCCATTACCCCGCCGGACCCCGGCCGGTTCCCCGGAGAACATTCCCCGTCCGGTCACCGTCACCGGCGCTCCATCGATATCTAACAGCTCCACCGGTTCGCCGTCCTCGCCGAGCAGCACCGCCGGAGCCGGATCGGGCAACCTCCCGGGCCACGGGGCATCGGGATCTGCCCGTGGCCTCAGCTCATCCCCTAAGGGCACCAACGTAATTCGCTCGGCCGGACCGCGCCCACCGCTGATCACTCCCACCTGTACCGACTCCTCTCCCAATAAATCCTGAACTCGTGTCAATGCACGGCGAGCGCGCTGGCGTTCCTCGGCGCCCACCGCTCCCCACAACGTCAGCTGCAATGCCTCGGCAGCCACCACCTCGACCGGCTCCAACCGCAACATCGCCACCGGCCCGTCCAGAGACCAGCGCCGGGCAAGCCAGCCGTCAAGCTGCCAGCGCACCCGGTCGGCGGTCGCCTCCTCGGTGAGCGGTTCGGCACACCGCCACACCCGCGACAACTCCTGGCCGTCCACCGTCACCGCGTGAATAGCCAACCGGGAGCAGGCCACTCCAGCCGAGGCCAGCGCCTCGTGCAGGCTCACCGCCAGCGTTCGCCCCGCGAAAGCCGCCGCATCCACCCGTTCGATCGGCGGATCGCACGGCAGCTCCACTCCCAGTTCGGCCGGGACCGCATGACCCGAGGGAGAGCGCTGCGGTTCGGCGCGCGCATGGCGGTGCGCCTGCACCGCGTCATCGTCGAACCGCGAGGCGACATCCGACCGTGCCAGTTCCGCGAAAGCACCTATTGTTCGAATTCCCATGCGCCACAACAAATCCACCAAGTCTTCACGCTGCGGGCGACACAGGCTGGGTTCGGCGGCCATCTCCTTGATCGACAATGGAGCCAGGAACTCGGCATCCCCACCGGGTGACACCAATACCGCATGCCGCGCGGCGTACACCGCCGTGGACATCTGATCGGCAATGCCCACCTGACATTCGGCTCCGGCCACCGAGACCGCATCAGCCAGCCGTTCCGCCGCGGTCTGCTCACTGCCGAAGTACCGGGCAGCACCGGTCACCGGCAGCGCCATCAGCCCAGGGCGCAGGATCTCGGCCCCCGGCACCAGATCGTCTACCGCGGCGATCATCGGCTCGAAGAACCGCGCATCACGATCGACATCGGCCGCCACGACATGCAGTTGCGGACAACGGGCTTGGGACTCGCGTCGCCGCATCCCCCGTCGCACCCCCAGCGCCCGTGCAGCGGCAGTGCATGCCGTCACCCTGTTGGCCAGGGTCACCGCCACGGGGCGAGTGGCAGGAAGATCGGCCATCGCCGCGGCCGCCACCGCCGGCCAGTCCGGGCACCAAATCGCCAGCACCCGAGGAGCTTTACGCTGCCTTTTATGCAGACCTGATCGAGCCACGGCTGCCACACACCTCCCCGGCAGCTCTGAGCACCCTGCGCCCCGTCGCCCGTACCGCTGTCCGCACCCCACGAATCCGCCCCAGACCACAGGTGGACACTCCGTCATAGCCGGTTATCCGGGCCTGCAACCGCACCGCGGCACCTTCCCAGTCCCCATCGACGGCTAGCAATGTGCATCCGTTGCTATGCGCCCGGGCCACTATCGCGCGCGCGGACGTCGAGGTCACTCGTCGGCCACCCAGACCCAACACCACCAGATCCATCCCGTCCATGAGCACCGAGGCCACCTCCACCGCACTCAGGCCCGGGCGGGGAATCAGCGCCAGGCGGCTCAAGTCCGCCCCCCGCTCCACCGCCGCCAGCACGCTCACCTCCGGCATGCCCACGATCGCGGCGTACCCGCCTGCCGCGGTTACCGAAGCCACCACATCCAAGGGCAGCGACCGGGCCCCGCTGGCCACCGCGACCGTGCCGCGCCGCAACACGTGACCTATCGAGCTGGCCAGCGCATCGGACCCCGGTAGCAAAGATTGAGCGTCCGGCAGTGCCTCCTGAAACCGGCCGGCCGACGACCTGTCCCCACCGACCTTTCCCGATATCGACGCCATCTGCTGCCGGAGCTTTTGTAGCTGGTCAGCACGGTTGACCAGCACCTCGTCGGCGGCTGCCACTGCCGTCACAACCGCACCTCCAGACACATTCGACTAGAACATATGTTCGATGTCTGGAGTAAACACCTAGCCACCGACAACCGTCAAGACGAGAGGTGCGGACTGGGCCCCATGCTGGACCCATCTGCCGACACGCCGTGTTGCGATGGATTCGTGTCGCACATGTCCGCCACGAGTCCTAGTCGAGCTGGCGGGTGTGCGCCCAACGAGTCAACGCGTTGCGATTGGACTGCTGTGTCTTACGCAGCACATTGGAGGCATGCGTCTCCACTGTCTTGACGGAGATCACCAGATCCTCGGCGATCTCCCGGTATGTGTATCCACGGGCAAGGAGCCGCAGCACCTCAAGCTCGCGTGGCGTCAATGAGTCCAGCTCCGGATCCAGCGCCGGCTCCGGAGTATTCGACCGTCCCGTGAACGAATCGAGCACGAATCCGGCCAGCCGCGGACTGAACACCGCATCCCCGCCGGCCACCCGGCGCACGGCATCGGCGAGTTCACTCCCCGAGATCGTCTTGGTGACATAGCCCCTGGCTCCCGCGCGGATTACCGCGATGACGTCCTCAGCAGCGTCCGACACACTAAGCGCCAGAAACACCGGTCCGGAACCACCGGCCCCATTGATGACGGCGACCCCTCCACCGGAGGGCATGTGTACATCGAGCAACACCACATCCGGTGCGCTGGCACGTATTCCGGTGACCGCCTCAACTACCGACCCCGCCTCGCCAACGATCTCGATATCCGATTCGCCAGCCAGCTCGGCCCGCACCCCGGACCGGAACACCCCGTGATCGTCGACCAGGAACACCCGCAGCATTACGCACCCTTCTGCGCGTCGTCATGATTGGCATCGTTGTACGGCATGGTAATTCGTACCTCGGTACCTTTGCCGATCTCCGATTTGAACTGAACCTGGCCACCCCGGCGCATCACCCTGGCTTTGATGGAGCGCACGATGCCCTGCCGGTCCTGTGGCACCGTCTCGAGATCAAACCCCTTGCCCCGATCCCTGACGAAAACGCTGATCTGCCCGGGTTCCACCTCGGCATACAGGTTGATATCCGATTGCCCGGAATGCTTGGCGGCGTTGACGAGTGCCTCACGGATGGCGCCGATCAGCGCGCGTCTGGTCTCAGGTTCCGCGGACAGGTCGGCATCGCCGACGATCACCGAACTGACCACCACGGTGTGCGCATCCTCGACCTCTCCGGCCACGGTGCGCAGCTCCTCTGCCAGCGATGAGTCCGAGGACACCCCTGCGGAGAACAACCAGCTGCGCAGTTCCCGCTCCTGGCTGCGGGCCAGCCGCAGCACCTCACTGGGGTTATCCGTCCGCTTCTGGATCAGCGCCAGCGTCTGGAGCACCGAATCATGCAGATGCGAGGCTATTTCTTCGCGCTCCTCGGTACGGATGCGTGCGGCACGTTCGGCACCGAGAGCACGCCACAACCGCAACCACAACGGCACTGTCAGCAGCACCGCACCCACCAGAGTGGCGGCGATCGCCACCAGCGAGTCGCGCAGCGAGGATAGATCCACATTGCGCAGGACCACCACCGCGATCCCGCCGAAGACCAGTGCCGCACCGGCGATCACCCGAACCAAAGTCAGCAGCGACGATTTTCCTGAATCGCCCAGCACCGCCGAACTTGGCCCCTGCGCATCGAATTCGCGCCACACCACGGCGAGCCCGACAAGCGCCAGCACGATCGGGAAGACCAATGCTGCCGTCGAACCACTGACCGTCGACATCAAGATGATCAGCGCGGCAAGACTCAACAGCAAGAGCCCTGTTGCCCGCCTACGGTCCGTCGCGCTGACAGCGGCGACGTCGTCGCCCGGCGGCATCAGCATCCACAACAGCCCGTAGGCCGCAATGCCCATACCGCTGGCCGCCCCGAGCACCGCGAAGGCCAACCGCACCCGAAACACCGGAACGTCGAGATGGTCAGCGAGCCCCCCGGCGACGCCGGCGACCACCCGTCCACCGGTACGCCGACGCAACGGCGGGGCGGCTGTCAGCCGATTCCCGCCGGCGAACGCATTCCGGAACGTGGGACTCACCTCTGCGATACTGCCATGGCAAAGCTCCCCACGGCATCGGGCTTATCCCTGAACCCCACCGTGCAAAGATCAGGGTGAATCCTGATGGCGTACATGCCCGCGGCTGGGCAACATAGCTGTCATGGACACGGATACCACCACCAAACGGACGCCGTCCTCCACCCTCGGAGACATGTGGCGGACGCGGCCGTTGCGGCTGCCGGGGCACGGCAAGCTCGCCGGTGTTGCCGCGGGAATCGGCTACCGCTACAACGTCGATCCGCTGTTGGTACGCGTAATTTTCGTGGTCACAACAATTTTCGGCGGTGCGGGCGCCATCATGTACGTGGCGTGCTGGTTGTTGATGCCCACCGCCCGCTACACCACTCCGTACCACGAGTCCAAGGTGAAGATGGTCTTCTGGATCATCGTCTTGCTGCTTGTCGGCGGGCCGTTCATCGATCCCGATCGCGACCCGTGGGGATTGGTCAGTGCCGTTGTCCTGCTCGGGGGCTGGTATCTGCTCTACCAGCGCCAGACTGAAACTCCGGTGCCTCCGGCGAGTTCGCCGGTGCAGTCCAGCACCGGCGAGCCTCTCACCACTGAAGATGACGAATCGAACAGCAACACCGCGGCCACCGAGCCGCTCTTGCCGCCGCCCCCGCTCACCTGGGATCCGCTGCGGGCGGCCCCTTTCGCCTGGGACTTGCCCGATCAGGCGCCGCTGCCAGCGCCACCTGCCAAACCCAAGTCTCGCGTGGTCTCGGTGACCATCGGAGCGGCGCTCATCATCAGCGCGGTGCTCGTGGCCATCGGGCTACTCGGCGGCACCTGGGTGACACCCGTAGTGGTGACAGCGGCGGCACTGGTTGTCCTCGGCGTGGGCATGCTGGTGGGAGCATGGCTTCGCAGCGGTTACTCACTGCTCTTCCTGGCGGTACCACTGGGCGTATTCGTCATCGTGGCCTCCTCCATTGGCCCGCTGGAGGTATCACTCAACGTTGGCGACCAAAGTTACCGCGTGACAGAGGCTTCCGAAATCGAGGATTACTACGAGATCGGCATCGGCACCATCACCCTTGACCTCACCCAGGTCACGCTCACCCATGATAAGACGGTGAACCTCGACGTCGGGATGGGCGATATCCAGGTGCTGGTTCCTCCCTCGATGAACGTGCGCACCTCATGCGAGGTGAGCATCGGCAGCTTTGATTGCCTGCCCTCGCCCAACGGCACCGGTCCGGTACTGACGATCAACGCAACGGCAAATGTAGGAAGCATTGAGGTGCAACGTGTCTGAGAACATCGACGAACCAGTAACCGGCGCCGAGAATCGAGCGGAATCCTCATCGGAGGCCACCACCGAAGAGAAGGGCAGACCGTCCATCCTGCTGGCGTTGTCCGGGCTGGTCGCCGTGGTCGTCGGGGGCTGGGCCCTCACCGGCCAAGACTTCGGGGCACTGGTGCACAGCAATCTGATCGGCTGGGTCGCTATTGCCGTGGCGATCGCCATCGGCGTTGCGCTAGTGGCAGTTCCGACCCGCCGTAACCGGACCTAGTAGCTCACTCCCATTCGATGGTGCCGGGCGGCTTGCTGGTGATATCCAGCACCACCCGGTTCACCTCGGGAACCTCGTTGGTGATTCGGGTCGAGATCCGCTCTAGCACCTCGTACGGCAGACGCGTCCAGTCCGCGGTCATCGCGTCCTCACTGGATACCGGCCGCAACACAATAGGATGCCCATAGGTACGGCCGTCACCCTGTACCCCGACCGAGCGCACATCGGCCAACAGCACCACCGGGCACTGCCAGATGTTGCGGTCCTGGCCGGCGGCGGTAAGTTCCTCGCGCGCAATGGCATCGGCACGGCGCAGAGTATCCAGCCGGTCGGCAGTGACCTCGCCGACGATCCTGATGGCCAGACCCGGTCCCGGGAATGGCTGGCGGCCAACGATTTCCTCGGGTAGGCCCAGTTCACGGCCGACGGCGCGAACCTCATCTTTGAACAACAGCCGCAGCGGTTCTACCAGGGCAAAGCTCAAGTCCTCGGGAAGTCCGCCCACATTGTGGTGACTCTTGATGTTGGCAGTGCCGCTGCCACCCCCGGACTCGACGACATCCGGGTACAGCGTGCCCTGTACCAAAAACTCGATCCCGTCCTCGGAGTTGCCGATCGCATCGGAGACGGCCCCCTCGAACGCCCGGATGAACTCACGGCCAATGATCTTGCGTTTGGTTTCCGGATCGCTGACACCGGCGAGCTCACCGAGGAACTTCTCCGCGACATCAACAGTCACCAGCTTGGCGCCGGTGGCTGCCACGAAGTCGTGTTCCACCTGAGCCCGCTCTCCGCTGCGCAGCAGACCGTGGTCAACGAACACACAGGTCAGCCTGTCGCCGATGGCGCGCTGCACCAGGGCTGCCGCCACCGCGGAATCCACCCCACCAGAGAGCCCGCACAATGCGCGGCCGTCACCGATCTGCGCACGCACCTGCTCGACCAGAGTCTCGGCGATATTGGCTGCCGTCCACGCGGATTCGATACCGGCGAACTCGTGCAAAAAGCGGCTGAGCACCTGTTGTCCGTGCGGCGAGTGCAGCACCTCGGGGTGATACTGCACCCCGGCCAGACGCCGCGCCCGATCCTCGAACGCCGCCACGGGAGCACCCTCGCTAGTGGCGACCACGGTAAAGCCTTGGGGTGCTTCGGTTACGGCATCGCCGTGGCTCATCCACACGGGCTGGACGCCGGGCAGACCATCATGCAGGTCTCCGCCCACCACGTTCAGCTCGGTGCGGCCGTATTCGCTGGTGCCGGTGTGCGCGACAGTTCCGCCAAGCACCTGCGCCATGGCCTGGAAGCCGTAGCAGATGCCGAAAACAGGAACATCCAAATCGAATACACCGGGGTCGAGCTGGGGTGCGCCCTCTTCATAGACACTCGACGGGCCACCCGACAGGACGATCGCGCGGGGGTTGCGGGCCTTGATCTCATCGATGCTCGCCGAATGCGGGATCACCTCGGAGAACACCCGCGCCTCACGCACACGCCGCGCGATCAGCTGCGCGTACTGTGCCCCGAAGTCGATGACCAGAACCGGTCGGTCGCCATGCTGCTCCGTTTGCGCCACCGGCTTAGCTTAGTGGCGCTGGGGGCATCTCCCGCTTGCAGGGGGACTAGCTGACCGACCGCACCGGTTCGATCGGCAGACTCCGCAATGCGCCGGGGGCACCTGCCGGGACGACGGGGTGCGCCGGGGGCACCGCCGCCATCCGCTGATACGGCAGACCCTGCTCCGGGCGCAGGTCCAGCTCGCCCTTGTTGGGCCACAACGACGCCGCCCGCTCGGCTTGCGCGGTGATGCTCAGCGACGGGTTGACGCCCAGGTTCGCCGAGATCGCGGCACCGTCCACCACGTACATAGTCGGGTACCCGTACACCCGGTGGTACGGGTCGATGACGCCGTCCTCCGGGCTGGTTCCGATCACGGCCCCGCCCAGGAAGTGCGCGGTCAGCGGGATGTTGAACAGCTCGCCCCAGGTGCCACCCGCCACGCCATCGATCTTCGCGGCGAGTCGCCGCGTGGCCTCGTTGCCCGCGGGAATCCAGGTGGGGTTGGGTTCTCCGTGGCCCTGCTTGCTGTCCAAGCGCCGCCAGAACAGCGTCTTCTTGGTGAACGTGGTGATCGAGTTGTCCAGGTGCTGCATGACCAGCGCGATGACCGTCCGCTCGCTCCACTGCGTCACATTGAGCATGCGCAACGTACCCCGGGGGTCCGCCCGCGCGGCATCGATGAGCTGGCGCCACCGCGACTTCTCGCCATCGCCGTCGGTCATCAGGGTCTGCAGCAGGCCCATCGCGTTGGAGCCCTTGCCGTATCGCACCGGCTCGATATGCGTGTCGCTGGTCGGGTGGAACGAGGACGTGATGGCCACACCGTGGGTGAGGTCCAAATCGTCCTTGTACTCCAATCGGCCTGCACCGACGATGGATTCGGAGTTGGTACGGGTCAGCACGCCCAGGCGCTGCGACAGCTTGGGCAGCAGACCCTTGTCCTTCATCTTGAACAGCAGGTTCTGTGTGCCCCAGGTTCCGGCGGCCAGCACCACGTACTTGGCTGTGTAGGTCTTGCGCTGCTTACGCACCCAGCGCCCCGTGCTCTTGGTGGAGACCCGCCAAGTCCCGTCGGCTCCCTGCTCGACCGCGGTGACGGTGGTGAGCGGAATGACCTGGGCACCAGAGGATTCAGCCAGCCCCAGATAGTTTTTGACCAGGGTGTTCTTGGCGCCAACCCGGCAACCTGTCATGCAGGAACCACACTCGGTGCAGCCCACCCGGTCGGGTCCGGCACCACCAAAGTAGGGATCGGCCACCTTGACTCCGGGTGCCTTGGCGCCGTCTGGCCCAAAGTAGACACCCACCGGGGTGGCGACGAAGGTGTCGCCGGCACCCATGTCGTCGGCGACCTCCTTGATGAGCCGGTCCGCGTCGGTGAAGGTGGGGTTCTTCACCACGCCAAGCATCCGCTGCGCCTGCTCGTAATGCGGCGAGAGCTCGGAACGCCAGTCGGTGATGCCCTTCCACTGCGGATCGCTGAAGAAAGGCTCCGGCGGTACGTACAGCGTGTTGGCGTAGTTCAGCGAGCCACCGCCCACCCCAGCGCCCGCCAGGATCATGCAGTTACTCAGCAGATGGATCCGCTGAATCCCGAAACACTTGAACATGGGCGCCCACAGGAACTTGCGCAGATTCCAGGATGTCTCGGCGAACTCCTCGTCGGAGAACCGGCGACCGGCCTCCAGGACCCCTACGCGGTAACCCTTTTCAGTCAACCGCATGGCGGTGACGCTTCCGCCGAATCCTGATCCGACGATGAGCACGTCAAAGTCGGTATCTGCTTCAGATTTTACAGGGACTGCTACCGGTGATGACATCGTTGGCCTACCTCCGCATGGTCACGTTACCGACCAGTATGGAATACAACGAGGGGGGTTATGTAAATTAGGTCACCCTAAGTAGACACATGTCTAAGAGTTGACGGTCAACCCGACCTTCTGAAATTCCTTGAGATCGCAGTATCCGGACTTCGCCATCGAACGGCGGAGCCCACCAACGAGATTCAACGTGCCGAACGGGTCGTCGGACGGCCCGGCGAGCACCTCGCTCAGCGGCGGCCGCTCCCCGACCGCCACCTGCAGCAGTGCACCACGGGGCAGCGACGGATGTGCGGCGGCATTCGGCCAGAACCACCCGTCGCCCGCGGACTCCTGCGCGGCGGCCAGCGGTGTACCCAGTACGACGGCGTCGGCACCACAGGCGATGGACTTCGCGAGATCTCCCGACGTGTGGATGTCGCCGTCGGCCAGCACGTGCACGTACCGGCCGCCCGTCTCGTCGAGATACTCACGGCGGGCAGCGGCGGCATCGGCGATGGCGGTGGCCATCGCGACGCTGATACCCAACACCTCACCACTGGTCGTCGCACCCGCGGTCTGCCCGTACCCGACGATGACGCCGGCAGCCCCGGTCCGCATCAGGTGCAAGGCCGTGCGATGGTCGATCACGCCACCGGCGACGACGGGGATATCCAGTTCGGAGATAAAGGTTTTCAGGTTGAGCGGCTCACCGTCGCGGGCCACCCGCTCGGCCGAGACGATGGTGCCGTGAATGACCAGCAGGTCGATACCGGCGGAGATCAAATGCGGGGTGAGCAGCTGCGCGTTCTGCGGACTCACGCGCACCGCAGTCGTCACCCCGGCACCGCGCACCTCGGCGATCGCCGCCGCCAGCAGCTCGGGATCGATTGGCGCCGAATGCAATTGCTGCAGCAAGCGAATAGCGGCGGACGGCTCCGGCTCCTTCTGGGCAACCTCGACCACCTCGGCGATGCGAGCCTCGACATCGGCGTGCCGGCCCCACAGTCCCTCACCGTTGATCACGCCGAGCCCACCGGCCCGGCCGAGTTCGATCGCGAAGCGCGGCGAAACCAGTGCATCGGTCGGGTGCGCCACCACCGGAATCTCGAAACGGTAGGCATCGAGCTGCCATGCCGTCGACACGTCCTGTGAGGAACGGGTGCGACGCGACGGGACAATGTTCACATCATCGAGTTCGTAAGTACGGCGGGCGCTTCTGCCCATGCCGATTTCGACGAGGTCACGCATGTTGAGTTCCTTTGCGGTGCCGACAGTTAACGCACGTAGTAGTTCGGCGCTTCGGCCGTCATGGTGATGTCGTGCGGATGGCTCTCCTTGAGCCCCGCCGCGGTGATCTGTACGAACTGGGCGTGCTGCAACTCTTCGATGCTCGACGCCCCGGTGTACCCCATGGCAGCGCGCAGGCCGCCCGTCAATTGGTGCATGACCGTCGACAATGGACCGCGGAACGGAACCCGGCCCTCGATGCCCTCGGGCACCAGCTTGTCCTCCGACAGCACGTCGTCCTGGAAGTAGCGGTCCTTGGAGTAGCTTCGTCCGGTGTTCCCGGCCGCACCGCGGCCCTGCATGGCGCCCATGGACCCCATGCCGCGGTAGCTCTTGAACTGCTTGCCGTTGACGAAGATCAGCTCGCCGGGCGACTCCGCGGTACCAGCCAGCAGCGACCCGAGCATGGTGGTGGATGCACCCGCCGCAAGCGCTTTGGCGATATCGCCCGAGTACTGCATGCCACCGTCAGCGATCACGGGAACACCGGCAGGGTGGCAGACCGACGCAGCCTCGAGGATTGCGGTGATCTGCGGTGCGCCGACACCGGCCACCACACGAGTGGTGCAGATGGAACCGGGGCCTACGCCGACCTTCACGGCGTCAGCGCCTGCCTCGATGAGCGCCGCGGCGCCCGATCGGGTGGCGACGTTCCCGCCGACCACGTCGACGCGCTCGCCCACCTCGGCCTTGAGCTTGCCGACCATGTCCAGCACCTTACGGTTATGCGCGTGCGCCGTGTCCACGATCAGCACGTCGACACCGGCGTCCACGAGCGCCATGGCCCGCGTCCACGCATCATCGCCCACACCGACGGCCGCGCCGACCAGAAGCCGTCCGTCGCTGTCCTTGGTGGCATTGGGGTGCTGTTCGGTCTTCGCGAAATCCTTGACCGTGATGAGGCCGGTCAGGCGGCCCTCCCCGTCGACAATGGGCAGCTTCTCGATCTTGTTGCGCCGCAGCAGACCCAGCGCGGCGTCTGCGGTCACGCCCTGGCGCGCGGTGATCAGCGGCGGCTTGGTCATCACCTCGGCGACCGATTTGGACAGGTCCGCCTCGAACCGCATATCGCGGTTGGTGATGATGCCGACGAGCGAACCTGCCTTGTCGACGACCGGCAGACCCGAGATCCGGAATCGAGCGCACAGTGCGTCGACCTCGGCCAGGGTGTTGTCGGGCGAGCAGGTCACCGGGTTGGTCACCATCCCGGCCTCGGACCGCTTGACGGTCTCGACCTGGCCGGCCTGGTCCTCCAGAGAGAGGTTGCGATGCAACACCCCCATGCCTCCGGCGCGGGCCATCGCGATAGCCATCCGGGCCTCGGTCACGGTGTCCATCGCCGAGCTGACGAGCGGAACGTTCAGTCTGATCCGCTTCGTCAGCTGCGAAGACGTGTCGGCGCCGTTGGGCAGCACATCCGAGGCGGCGGGCAGCAACAGCACATCATCAAAGGTCAACCCGAGCATGGCGACCTTGTGCGGATCGTCGCCGCCGGTGTGGACGGACCCTGCCGCAATGGTCATTCAGGCCTCCATGCCAGATAGCCGTCGTATACATCCCAGGAGTGGGATGGAAAGGAGTAGATCCATCCTATCGGCTCGCCTCGGCTGCAATCTCCCGGACGTGTGCTCGGACATGCGCCACGTGAGCTGGCGCGCGAACCCGCGAACTGCGTACTCTAGGAGTGTGCGCGACCACTTTCCGCCGGGATTGCCGCCAGATCCGTTCGCCGACGATCCCCACGATCCGTCGGCCGCACTCGACGCGATCGAGCCGGGTCAGCCGCTCGATCCGCAAGAGCGGATCGCGGTCGAGGAGGATCTCGCCGACCTCGCGGTCTATGAGGCGTTGCTCGCCCATAAGGGAATTCGCGGATTGGTCGTTTGCTGTGACGAATGCCAGCAGGACCACTATCACGACTGGGACATGCTCCGCGCGAACCTGCTGCAGCTGCTCGTCGACGGAACCGTGCGACCGCACGAGCCCGCCTTCGATCCCGAGCCCGAAGCCTACGTGACCTGGGATTACTGCCGCGGGTACGCCGATGCCTCGCTCAACGAGGCGGCGACGGACCGCGACGGATTCCGCTGATTTAGCTGCTCTGGAACCTATTCGCCGGAGCTCGAACCCGCGCCGCTGCCGTGGCTCGACGATCCACCCCCGGGATTGGCCGGCGCCACCGGCACCGACGTCATCACTGGCATATGCCGTGATGGATTGTCGGAGTCAGAGCCCGCGCTCCCGCCACTGCCGGGGAAACCATGGATGTTCCCGGAGCCCGGGTTGTTGACGGGTGCCTGATAGACCGGCACCGGGTTGTCGGGGGTGCGGGTAATCGGGGACGGAGCCTGGATCGTCGTCGGCGCGGTAATGACGGGTGTGTCCACCGCTCCGCGCTGAGTGGTGACGATGGTCACCCCGTCGGGAGTGGTGGGGACGGTCACAACGGGGGCCGTCGAGGGCACCGTGGTGATGACCGTCGACCCCGCCACGGATGTGGACGGCGTGGGCACCGTCGTCGTCACCGGCGCATTGGACGCGGTCGAGGTGGCCGCCGATGTCGAACTCGGCGGCGTCGACGTGGCCGACACGGTGATCGACGTTGATGCCGAAGGGGATGTCGGCGCGGAGCTCGACGACGCAGAGCCGGAGGTGCTCGCCGATGTCGAACTTGTTGTCTCCGTCGGTGACGAGGCGGTGGTCGAAGTCTCCGTCGACGATGAGGGCGTTGACGTCGGGGTCGCGGTCGTCGTCGTAGGCGTGGATTCCGATGACATCGAAGTCACCGAGGTCGTCGTGTTGGTGGCGGTCGTAATGACCGGAGGCGACAGCATGATTCGCGGCGTCTCGGTCACCATCTCCGGCGGCACCGTCGCCACTGGGTCCTTGGCGTCGATCCTGACCTCCGCCTGCTGCACCCGGCTGGCCAGTTCGGCCTTCTGCTGAGCGTCGCCCACCTCGTTGACGCGCGCGGCGGCCACCCCGAGCTGCTGCTGTGCGCCCTCCCAATCGCCTTGGGAAATAAGCTTTTCCACCTGAGCGAGCTCAGTCTGCGCCGACAGCACCACGGGGTCGGTGCGCACCGCCGGTCCGGCACCGAACAACGAGGTACGCAGCCCGTACAACGCGTCACCGGGATGCGATTGGTACACCGCCGCACCGAATCCACCGAACAGCAATGTCACGGCGGCAGCCGAACCCACCGTGGTGGCCAGCAGCCGTGAACGGCCACCGCGATCACGTAGGGCGTTACGCGCCTGCCCGAGTGTGGGTTTCGCGGGCATTGGCTCACGCCCGACATCCTCGCGCCACGCCGCCAACATCATCGCCACGGCGTACTCGTCGGAATCGGAGGTGGCCACCGGCAGATCCGCCGCGATGGCGTCGATCATCCGGTTGGTGCGCCGCAGTGCCGCCAGGTCCTCGGGCCCCTCGTCACCCTGCCCGCGGGGGAACCATCCGCGTTCATCAGCCACGGTGATCACCCGCCCGGGTCATCTCGGCCTTGAGTCTCTGCAATGCCCGGTGCTGCGCCACGCGCACCGCGCCCGCGCTGCTGCCCACCGCGTCGGCGGTCTCCTCCGCCGACAGGCCGACGACCACTCGCAGAATCAGGATCTCGCGCTGCTTCTCGGGCAGCACCTCCAGCAGGGCCTGCATCCGTCGTGCCGACTCGGAGTTCAACGCCTCCTGCTCGGGCCCCGCGTGGCGGTCGAACTGCTCGGGAAGACTCTCGGCCGGATCGGACTTGTCACGAGCCATCGCACGATGCGCATCAGCCACCTTGTGCGCGGCGATGCCGTACACAAACGCCAGGAACGGGCGTCCCTGATCCTGATAGCGAGGCAGCGCTGCGATCACCGCGAGACACACCTCCTGCGCTACGTCGTCTGCGGAGAGACCACTTCTTTCCGCCGTTCCGACACGCGCGCGGCAATATCGCACCACGACGGGCCGGATGGCACTAAGTACCTCGGAAAGCGCGTCGCGATCGCCCTTGACGGCAGCAGCAACGACGTCGTCGAGCCCGCTCTCCGTACTTGTCATCGACTGCGCATTCCCCAGTGTTACGTGTGGTGCACCGTGGTGGTGCTGTCACCTAGGACAATAGCGTTGGACGCGGAGGGGTAACGCATTTAGTCCACCACCTCGAGGCGCCACCGGCCGCCCGCCTGGGCTATCCACGCGGCACAGTCGCGGCGAATAGCAACGAGGTCTTCACGGCTTTGCCCCACCTCCTCAGCGGCGGGCAGACTCGCCAGCATCGCCGCCAGCGCCCAGCGCAGCGGTACCAGCCCATGGGCCGTCGCGGCCTGCAGCCCTCGCGCCGCGACGGCCGCCGATTCCGCGAGATCGCCCGCACTACTGAGCGCCGCCGCAAGCACCATCTCCGTCTTGACCTGGTGTCTTACCGACGGCACGTCCTGCGCGAGCCGTTCGGCGGTGCGGGCATACCGCAACGATCGCACGCCGTCACCGGACACCATGGCCAGCTCGGCGCGCACCCAGGCCAGCCGCAGGGGCAGGCGCCATGGCCAACGAGGGTCGCCATGCGCGGATAGCCGCTGCGCCTGTTCCAGTAACGCGTGAGCAAGCGGGAATCGCCCCAGCCCCAGCGCATCCGCCGCCAACCCGACGAGCCCGTCAGAGCGAGCCTCCGCGTCCGCATGGGCCATCGCCAACGCTCGGCCATCGAACCCCCGGGCCAGCGCATGCCAGCCGAGCTGACGCAGGAGCGACGCGCGTGTGCTCAGCGCCAGCGAGGCAATCCGATCCGTGTGACCCCTCGGCACCTCCAAGGCGTTCAAGCCGGCGTGCGCGGCGGCATAGCGTCCTGCTCCCCCCAACGCCACCGCGCGCAGCCAGGCATCCTCGGGTGCCGAGGCAGACGGAAGTGGCCAGATTGCTGGATGCGGCCCAAAGGCGGCATCGGTGAGCTCGGCCGCTGTGGACGTTCGGAAAGTCACCATGGGAGCGGTCACGGTACCAATTCCCTCGAAAATGGAGTTAACAGTTGATGCAGCGGACGTTAAATCCACGTCAACGGGCGTCGTAAACGCTAACCCAACGCAGCGTTAAGGAAACGGAAAACCCACGGCCAAAACCCGCTGACCACGCGGGTGAGCGAGCGTTACGTACCAACGAAGAGCAAAGACGATGAACGTGATGTTAATTCTGGACCTAATGGCGTGATGTTGCCATGATCATCGCCTATTGACTGCATTTCGACCGCGCACCTACTTTGTGTACACCGCTTGTCATCGGCGACACGTCTGGTGCACTTCACTCACGCGCAGGTCGACTGCGCGCGCAGCGAGAGGGTTAACCACATGCCGCAGCCACAGCAATTGCCTGGGCCCAACGCAGATATTTGGGATTGGCAGATGAAAGGCCTTTGCCGAGGGGTCGATTCGTCCGTTTTCTTCCATCCCGACGGTGAACGCGGCCGTGCCCGCGCACAGCGGGAGATGAAGGCCAAGGAGATGTGCCGGGCATGCCCGGTGCTGGTGCAGTGCCGCGCACACGCGCTGGCCGTCGCCGAACCGTACGGAATATGGGGTGGACTCTCCGAGTCCGAACGCGAACTGATTCTGCGCCGCGGGATACGCCGCAGCGCCTAACACGTGCAGCATGCGTTGGGCCCCCGCAACCATCCATCAGGTTGCGGGGGCCCAACGTTTGCGGAGGCCGATCTAGGTGGTGGCGCCCGCCGGCTGATCGTCGACCTTCCAGGTGAAGGAAATCTGCGATCCCTGGACATCGGTTGCCGTGACGGTGACGCCGATCGTCTTCCCCTCACCGTCGACAACCGCACACCGCCGCGTGGCGCCCTTCTCCCCCTTCAACGGCCCGTCACACGTGGCGCCGGTGAGCGTGACCCCCGTCTTGTCCTTGATGCCATCCTTGAGCCCCTGCTCCAGCTTCGCCGTGGCGAGCTCAGGGGACGATGACCCCAGACTGAACTGCGCCTCGCAGCCCGAAAGCAACAGCCCAACGAGGATCAACCCCGTCCGTCGCGGCATGTGAGTGGCCATCGGATCAGTAAACCTCCGCACGGCACAGACGAAAACACCCCCGGTCCACACGGGCCGGGGGTGTTTTCGTAGTGCGTTGAGCTAGTGAGCGTGACCGTGGTGTCCGTGGCCGTGGTCGGCCTGCTCAGCCGGCTTCTCGACGATGCTGGTCTCCGTGGTCAGGATCATCCGGGCGGCCGATGCGGCGTTGATGACGGCCGAACGGGTCACCTTCACCGGGTCGATGACGCCATCGGCGATCAGGTCGCCGTACTCCAGCGTCGCGGCGTTGAAGCCGTGCCCGGCGTCTAGCTCGGCCACCTTGCTGACTACTACGGCCCCATCGAGGCCCGCATTGGTGGCGATCCAGAACAGGGGCGCGGACAGCGCGGCCTCGAACACGTCGACACCCTTGGCCTCATCACCCTTGAGCTCGACGCGCAAGCCGTCCAGCGCCGAACGAGCCTGCACCAGGGCGCTACCGCCGCCGGCGACGATGCCCTCCTCCACGGCCGCCTTGGCCGCCGAGACAGCGTCCTCCACGCGGTGCTTGCGCTCCTTGAGCGCGGTGTCGGTGGCAGCGCCCACCTTGATCACCGCGACGCCGCCGGCCAGCTTGGCGAGGCGCTCCTGCAGCTTCTCGCGGTCCCAGTCCGAGTCGGTGGTTTCGATCTCGGCCTTCAACTGGGCGACACGCGCCTGGATGGCGTCCTCGGTGCCGCCGCCCTCGACGATGACCGTCTCGTCCTTACTCACCACGATGCGACGGGCGGTGCCGAGCACCTCGATGCCCGCCTCGCGCAGCGACAGACCCACATCGGGGTTGACCACCTGGGCGTTGGTGACGATCGCGAGGTCCTCCAGGAACGCCTTGCGGCGGTCGCCGAAGAACGGCGCCTTGACCGCAACGGCCTTGAGGGTCTTGCGGATAGCGTTGACGACCAGGGTGGACAGCGGCTCGCCCTCGACGTCCTCGGCCACGATCAGAAGCGGCTTGCCCTCCTTGGCCACCAGCTCCAGCAGCGGCAGCAGATCGGGCAGCGAACTGATCTTGTCGCGGTGCAGCAGCACCAGCGCGTCTTCCAGGATCGCCTTCTGCTCGTCGAAGTCGGTCACGAAGTACTGCGACAGGTAGCCCTTGTCGAACTGCACACCGTCGGTGATGACCAGCTCGGTGTTGATGGTCGACGATTCCTCGACACTGACCACGCCGTCCCGGCCGACCTTGGTCATGGCCTGGCCAACCAGCTCACCGATCTCGGCATCACGCGAGGAGACCGTGGCCACCTGGGCGATGGCGTGCTCGCCGGACACCGGGGCGGCGACCGTCAGCAGCCGCTCGGACACCGCGTCCGCGGCGCGGGCGATACCGGCGCCGAGTGCGATCGGGTTGGCACCGGCGGCCACATTGCGCAGGCCGGCCTTGACCAGCGCCTGGGCCAGCACCGTGGCGGTGGTGGTGCCGTCACCGGCGACGTCATTGGTCTTGGTCGCCACCGACTTGACGAGCTGGGCGCCCAAGTTCTCGAACGGGTCCTCCAGGTCGATATCGCGGGCGATGGTGACGCCGTCGTTGGTCACGACGGGACCGCCGAATGCCTTGGCCAGCACCACGTGCCGTCCACGGGGACCGAGCGTGACCTTGACCGCGTCGGCCAGCTTGTTGACCCCGGCTTCCAGGGCGCGGCGCGCGGTCTCATTGAATTCGATCAGCTTGCTCATGTGTTCTCTCTATTCGGCTGATTCAGTACCGGACAGGAATAGGTAAAAACGCGTGCCGCCCCGGAAATCGCCTGCGGTGCAGGCCGATTCCGGGGCGGTCACACGGTGTTACTTGCTAACGACAGCCAGCACGTCGCGAGCCGACAGGATCAAGTACTCCTCGCCGTTGTACTTGATCTCGGTGCCGCCGTACTTGCTGTAGATGACGACGTCGCCTTCGGACACGTCCAGGGGGATCCGCTTGTCGCCATCCTCATCCCAGCGGCCGGGGCCAACTGCGACGACGGTGCCTTCTTGCGGCTTCTCCTTGGCGGTGTCCGGGATGACCAGACCGGAAGCGGTCGTGGTCTCGGCCTCATTGGCCTGAACGAGGATCTTGTCCTCGAGTGGCTTGATGTTCACGGCCACAGTGATCCCTTTCCCTCTCAGGGTGGCTCGGTGGGCCTGATGCCCATGAGCCTGGATTGTCAACAGATGTTTCGGCGGCCGGATGAGTGTCGCGCCGTCGTCGCGGGTGCCGACACGACGTCCAACCGATCGCCATCTAGCACTCTATACATGAGAGTGCTAGCGCTCAAGGCTGGGTTCTGGTTACCCGCTCAGAGTCTCGGGATCCATGAGCAGATGTGCCGACACATCGCCGATCATCTCGACATCCACCCGGCGCGAGCTGAAGTACCAACCCCGCTCGTCCCGGGCGAATGTGTCCCGATATCGGCCCACGACGATCGGCTGCAGCGGCAGCTGCTCGGTGGCCTGCACCACGCAAAACGTCGATCGGGCCGAGGCTGTGCCGTCGTCGGTGACCTCGACGATCGGGTTGAGCACCAGATGCCTGGTGCGCGGTGTGCCGCCGGTCTCGCGGTAGCGGCGGGTGGTGGTGAAGAAAAGTTTGGTGATGGCCGAGGCGCCGGAGACGCTCCCCTGTTCCCCGCCAAAGGAGCCGCGACCAAGGAGCTCACCGACCCCGTCGAAATCGCCCGCGTCCATCAGCTCGGCGTACCGGTACAGCAGATCGGTGATGGCAAGGCGGTCCGCGACGCTTGTCACCGCACCTGGCCCCGGACGACCGGCAGCCCCGGATCCACAGCGGCCTGTAGCGAGGACGGCTGCGCCCCCGCCGCCACCAAGTGCGCCGCGAAGGAGGCGATCATGGCGCCATTGTCGGTGCACAACCGCAACGGCGGCACACGAAGCGTCAGGCCTGCCTCGGCGCACCGCTGCTCCGCCAGCTCACGCACCCGCGAGTTGGCGGCCACACCACCGGCGATCAGCAGCGTCGTCACCCCCAGGTCTGTCGCCGCACGCACCGCCTTCATGGTCAGCACATCGGCCACCGCCTCCTGGAACCCTGCGGCCACATCCGCCGGAGAGAAATCGGGTGCTTCACGGTGTTTTTCCACGTAGCGCGCGACAGCCGTCTTGAGCCCCGAGAAACTGAAGCTATGTCTGTCGTCGCGCGGCCCCGTCATCCCGCGCGGAAACGGAACCGCCGACGAATCACCTTGCCGGGCAAGCTCGTCAAGCGCCTTGCCGCCCGGGTATCCGAGACCGAGGAGCCGGGCCACCTTGTCGTAGGCCTCACCGGCGGCATCGTCGACCGTGGCACCGAGTTCCTCGATCGGCTCGGCGAGCGACCGCACGTGCAACAGACTGGTGTGCCCTCCCGAGACCAACAGCGCCACGCATTCGGGCAGCGGCCCGTTCTCGTAGACATCGGCGGCAATGTGTCCGCCCAGATGATTGACGCCGTAGAAGGGCAGCCCCCAGGCCAGTGCCAGCCCCTTGGCCGCCGAGACCCCGACGAGGAGCGCCCCCGCCAATCCCGGCCCGATGGTCGCGGCGATCACGTCAGGCTTCTGCACCCCCGCGATATCCAACGCGCGCCGGGCAGTGGCACCGAGCGCCTCCAGATGAGCGCGGGATGCGATCTCGGGCACCACCCCACCGAAACGTGCGTGCTCGTCGACGCTGGAGGCCACCTCGTCGGCCAACAGCACCACCGACCCGTCCGGGGTCAGCTCGGCGATACCCACTCCGGTTTCATCGCAGGAGCTTTCAATGGCGAGGATGACTGTCATGGCAGCATCAGCCTATTTCACAGCACCGTGCGCAGGGCGTTTCATGGTAAAGGCGTCTGCCCCACTGCCTGGGTAGTACCGCTTGCGCACGCCGACGGTCTCGAATCCAGTGCCATGATAGAGCGCGATCGCGGCCTCGTTGTCGGTGCGCACCTCCAGGAACACTGGCCCTGGGTCCCGGTCGGCATGCGCGAGCAACGCATCCAGCAGACGCCGTCCTATCCCCTGCTTCTGATAGGCGGGATCGACGCCGATGGTGTGAATCTCGTACTCCGGTTCCTGATGTCCCAACCGGGAGATGCCGCCGTATCCCACCACCGTGTACCCGTCCCTGGCCGCCAGGTAGTAGATGTGGGTGGATGCGAGCTCCGTGCGGAATGCCGACTCCGGCCACGGGTCGTCACCTGCGAACAGAACCGCCTCGAGTTCGGCGCATCGACGAGCATCGCGCCGGCGAAGCGGCTTGAGCACGACCGTCATCGACGTGGTTCTTTGGCATCGGGGCGGCGCAGATACAGCGGAGTAAGAGCACCCGGGGGCCGGCCCCAGTCCACCGCCTGCACCAGCCTGGACGGCGACGGGTACTGACGGTCGAGCACCGGGAGGTCGAAAAGCACTGTGTGGTCCGGTGATCCGGCCACCCGGGTGAATCCCTCTGACGACACGGCTGCGGGCGCATCGACGGCCGGGCCGCTGATGCGTGTGCCGTCCCGATAACCGGCCCAGTACACCTCACGCCGGCGCGCGTCGGTGACGACGAGAACGCTGCCGCTGGTGCCGTAGCCGATGGCGTCGAGCGTGCACACCGGGTACACCGGAATATCCAGCGCCAGGCCCATGGCCGATGCGGTGGCCATGCCCACGCGCAGGCCCGTGAATGGACCCGGGCCGCAACCCACCACGATCGCGTCGAGCTCGCCCACCGATACGCCGGCGTCCACGCAGGCCGCACCGATGTTGGGCGTGAGCGCCTCGGCATGCCCCTTGGCACCCATGGTGATTCGCTCAGAAAGGGCGTCCACCGATCCATCTGGCGCGCGTCTGACAAGGCCCGCCGTGATGGCAGGGGTGGCCGTGTCCACGGCGAGTATCACGCTCATGGCTCACGGCTCCAATGCCAGGTTGCGGTGCGCTCATCGGAGTCGGCCGCGCGCTCCAGCCGGATGTCCAGATGGTGTTCCGACAGTCGCTCCGCAAGCCCCTCTCCCCATTCGACGACCACCACCGAATCGTCGAGGTCGGTATCGAGGTCCAATGAGTCGAGTTCACCGATCAGGTCGGCACTCTGATGTTCCAGCAATCGGTAGACGTCCACGTGCACCAGCGCCGGGGCCCCTGGGCGGCGCGCCTCATGAACCCGCGCGAGCACGTAGGACGGCGAGGTTACCGGGCCGTCGACATCCATGCCCTGCGCAATCCCCTTGGTCAACGCCGTCTTTCCGGCCCCGAGAGGCCCACTGAGCACCACGACATCGCCCGCGGCGAGGTCTCGTCCGATCCGCGCACCGAAATCCAGCGTGTCCTCCAGCGTCGGCAAGGCGACGCTTCCCGACTCATCGATCACAGCCCGGTCCGATCACGCAGACGCTGTTTGATCGCGGCGAAGAGTGTTGGGGTTGATCGCCTGACTAGCCGATCAATGCCGTCGTTGACGATTCCCGGATGCTCCAGCTGCACCAGATGTCCCGATTCGCGCACCAGGATCAGCTCATCGAGTCCACGTGTCCCCAATTGCGCTGCCATGGACTCCGATTGGACCTGCGGGGTCAGCATGTCCGTATCGCCGCACACCACCAGACTGGGCAGCGGCGCGATGGTTGGCAGCGCCGCGGTCTCATCGTGCTCCTCCAGTGCCCGCAGAAAATCCACGATGGTTGTGACGGGTGTCTGATGGATCATCCGCTCGCTGAACTTCACCAGCGTAGGGCTCACCCGCTGGCCGCCATACGAGGCGGCCTGCAGCACCGGACCAACGAGTGACTTGACCGCGCCGCGGCCGTGGTGGGCGGGACGCGGCGCGTAATGAACGGCCGTCCGCAGGACACGCAGTGCCGGATTGCGCAACCCCTCGCCAATCGCCGTGTGCGAAAGACCTTCGGCCGCACTGGCGATCAACCCGACACCGACAATTCTGCGGCCATACTGCCCGGGATGGCGACCGGCGTGCGCGAGGATAGTCATGCCGCCCATCGAATGCCCCACCAGAACCGCATTGCCCCGGGGCACCAACACCCGCAGCACCGTTTCGAGGTCATCGCCGAGCTGTCTGATGGTGCACGACTTCGGGGCAGGAAGACCCGAACGCCCATGTCCGCGTTGGTCATAGAAAACCATCCGAACCTGGTCGCCCCAGCGGTCGGCGAGCTCGCGGCGCTGGAAATGAAAGGACGCCATCTGCAGACAGAATCCGTGTACGAACACGACGGTCAGTGGCGCATTCGACGGGCCTACCTCGCGAACCGCGAGCGGCACACCGTCATCGGTCATCACGATGCTGCCGCGATCGGTCTCCAACAGGTCGAAGTCCTCATCGCGGTAGGGATCGTCGAACCTGCGCCGACCGATCGAGCGCGCGGTGCCCACACCGGCCACCGTGACCACGGCACCGAGCCCTGCCACGCCGGCCAGCCAGGCGTTCGACTTACTGCTCAACGGACCTGGAATCCCGGTAGGTCCGCACGACCCTGCCCCGCGGGCAGGTGACCACCTCGTAGGCGATGGTGTCGAGCAGCTGCGCCCAGTCCTGCGCGGTCGGCTCTCCGTCCACGCCCGGCCCGAAAAGTGTTGCGACATCGCCCGACTTCACCCCGGCCTCGTTGTCGCCCAGATCAACCACGAACTGGTCCATACAGACGCGTCCGATGTTGGGGTAGCGGCGCCCACCGATGGCCACCTCGAAGCGGTTGCCCAGTCCGCGGATCACTCCGTCGGCGTACCCGATGCCGACGAGCGCCGCGTTGGTGTCATGCGGAGCCGTCCATACGTGCCCGTAGGACACGCCCTCACCGGCCCGCACCGGCTTCACCGACGACACCGCACAGGTCAGGGACATCGCCGGGATCAAGCCAAACGACTCGTCACCCGGGCCGGATGTCGCCGACTGCGCGGCTCTCGGCATCGGGCTGATGCCGTACAGCGCGATACCCGCGCGCACCATGTCATATCGGGCATCGGGCCGGGTCAACATGGCCGCCGAATTCGACAGGTGCGCCACCTCGTAACGCAATCCTAGACCACGCGCCAATTCGAGTGCCTCGTTGAACCGGCCGATCTGCGTGTCGATGGTGGGATTACCGGGCTGATCGGCATATGCGAAATGAGACATGATGCCGCGCAATCGGACTGACTGCTCGGCCTGCGCCTTCGCCACGGCCTCGAAGAGGTCGCGGGTGTACTCGGCCGGTACCCCATTGCGATTGAGTCCGGTATCCACCTTGACGGTCGTGATGGCCTGACGCCCGGTCGTTCGGGCGGCCTCGAGCAGCTCATCGAGCTGCTCGAGAGAGGACACCGCGACCTCGACATCAGCCGCCAGAGCGGCGGCGTAGTCGGCGCCCGGCGCATGCAGCCAGGCAAGCAGTGGCGCGTCGATCCCGCCCGCGCGCACCCGCAGCGCCTCGCTGATGGTGGCGACACCCAGCTCGTCGGCTCCGGCGGCGAGTGCGGCACGGGCCACCTGCACCGCTCCGTGCCCATACCCATCGGCCTTGACGACCACCATGAGCCGCGCCGGACCGGCGTACTCGCGCAGCAACCGAACGTTGTGCGCGATGGCGCCGAGGTCGATGACGGCCTGGGCCGTGGTCTCCCCCCTGTTCGGCGGGAGACCGGCTGCTGTCTGCGGAATTTTTGTCACCGCCCCTATTGTCCCATCACCCCGCTAGTGCGCGAACGGCTGCACCGCGTCGAAGTGCCCGTTCGGTTTCAGCTCGTCAAGCCCCTTCAGCACGGTGACCAGGTCGTCGCGCAGTGCCCGGGCAAGGTCACCCGAGAAGCCCTCGCGCACCACCACCCGCAGCACCGCGATATCGGTGACGTCCTCGGGCATGGTGTAGGCCGGCACCTGCCAGCCGAAGGCCCGCAGCGAATGCGAGATATCGAACTCGGTGTACGGGCGCTCGCCCTTGAGCCGGAACGACACCACGGGGATCGCCGAGCCGTCGGTGATCACCTCGAAGTGCTCACTCTTGCTCAGCTCATCACCGAACCAGCGGGCAGTCTCGGACAAGCAGCGCATCACCTGTGCGTATCCGGCCCGGCCGAGTCGCAGGAAGTTGTAGTACTGCCCCACCACCTGATTACCCGGCCGGGAGAAGTTCAGGGTGAACGTCGGCATGTCACCACCGAGGTAGTTGACCCGGAACACCAGCTCTTCGGGCAGGTGTTCCTTGCTGCGCCACACCACGAAACCGATTCCGGGATAGGTCAGGCCGTACTTGTGCCCGCTGACGTTGATCGACACCACCCGGGGCAGCCGGAAGTCCCAGTGCACTTCAGGGTGCAGGAACGGCACCACGAAACCACCGCTGGCGGCATCGACGTGCACCGGCACATCGGGCTTGCCGGGCGTGGCCGCCAATGTGTCCAGGGCCGCGCAGATCTCGGCGATGGGCTCCAGCTCACCGGTAAAGGTGGTGCCGAGGATGCCCACCACCCCGATGGTGTCGTCGTCCACCGCACCGAGCACTTGCTCGGGCGTGATGACGTACCGGTCCTTCGCCATCGGCAGGTATCGCGGCTCGACATCGAAGTACCGGCAGAACTTCTCCCACACCACCTGCACGTTGGAACCCATCACCAGGTTCGGCGTGCGTCCCTTCCAGCCGTTCCCGTCGGCGCCGCCCACCTTGGCGCGCCAGCGCCACTTGAGCGCCAGCCCGGCGAGCATCACCGCCTCACTCGACCCAATCGTCGACACCCCAACCGCCGACGACGGATCCTCGGCCGACAGGTCATCGGCGTGGAACAGATCGGCCACCATGGCCACACATCGCGACTCGATCGCGGCAGTCGCCGGATACTCGTCCTTGTCGATCATGTTCTTGTCGAATGTCTCGGCCATCAGCTTCTCGGCCTCGGGATCCATCCACGTCGTCACGAAGGTGGCCAGGTTCAGCCGGGAACTGCCATCGAGCATCAGCTCGTCGTGAATGAACCGATAAGCGGCCTGCGGGTCCATTGGCTCGTCGGGGAGGCGCAGCGCCGGGATCGGAGCCGTCGACAACCGGCCGGTATAGGCGGGGCTGAAGGACGAGGCGTTGATCTTGCCGGCGTGGGCCGAGAGGCTGAACTGATCGCGGGGATTCGACATAAGCCGATTCTCACCCTATTTCGGCGATCGCCCACCGCAGATGTCCAAGAAGACGGGAAGCCGAGATAGGGGCCGTGCCCGGACCCGGATCCGCCGCAGCGGCGGCAGCCGCTCGAGCATGCACGTAGGCACCCATCGCGGCGGCCTTGTCCGCCGGTACTCCAGCGGCAAGCAGGGCACCGATCACACCCGAGAGCACGTCACCCGAACCCGCCGTCGCGGCCCACGATCCGTACGACCGATTTACGTACGCAGTCCCGTCCGGCTGCGCGATGACGGTCACGTTCCCCTTGAGAAGCACCGTGGCGCCCAGTTTCACCGCCAGCGACCGCGCCGCGCCGATTCGGTCGGGGCCGGGCAGCACACCTGCGAGCCTGCGGTATTCACCGGCGTGTGGGGTCAGGATCGTGGCCGCCTCGCGCGATGCCACCAGATCCGCCAGCTCGGGGTGCTCGGCGAGGATCGTCAGGGCGTCGGCGTCGACGAGTACGGGCAAGCCGCCCGACAGCACCCGCCGCAATGTTCGCGTCTGGCGCTCGCCGGTTCCGTATCCGGGACCGATCACCCAGGCCTGTACCCGACCGGCCGCCTCTTCCGTCTGGGTGGCAATCACCTCCGGCCAATGCGAAACCACCTCGGCAGCAGCAGATCCGGCATATCGGACCATCCCGGCCGTCGCGGCGACGGCGGCACCCGTGCACAAGATGGCCGCCCCGGGGTAGGTATGTGATCCCGCCAGCACCCCCGTGACGCCCTGTGTGTACTTGTCGTCGGCCGGTCCGGGTACCGGCCACGCGACCGACACATCCTCGGCATCGAGTTCCCGGATCACCGTCGCGGGCAGATCGAGCCCGATGTCGATCAACCGCACGACACCACAATCACCCAGGGCATGAACGGGTTTATAGCCACCGAACGTCACGGTGACCGCGGCACGGAAGGCCGGGCCGTCCACCATCCCGGTGTGCACGTCGACGCCGCTGGGTATGTCCACCGCGATCACCGGAATGCCCTCGGCGTTGGCCTGCTCGGCGATCTCGGCGGCGCCCGGCCGCAGCGGACCGGTTCCCGAGATTCCCACCACACCGTCGACAATCAGATCGGTCTCGCCGGGTACCGCGGACACCACCCGGCCGCCGGCCTTGCGGAAGGCGGTCAGGCCGGCGTGATGGGCCCGGTCCGGATTCAGCAGCACCGCACTAGCGGCGACGCCACGCCGACGCAGGAAGGTCAACGCCCACAAGGCATCTCCTCCATTGTCGCCGGAACCCACGATCGCGCACACACGTCGCCCGGCTACCACTCCGGCCCGGCGTGACAGCTCGTCCGCGACGACCGTGGCCAGTCCATACGCCGCGCGCCGCATCAAAGCTCCCTCGGGCAGCGCCGCCAACAGCGGCGCCTCGGCCTCCCGAATCTGCTCGGCGCTGTAGTAGTGCCTCATGAACTGTGGGCTCCCCTCGCTCCCCCGTCGATGTCGTCGAGGAACTGGTGGGTGGCATCGGAAATCCGCTCCGGGAACTCACCGTTGAGTGCATGCGAGGCGTCGCTCCACCGCAGGATGCGCGCGTGCGGCAGCAGCCGCTGCGCCCGGACCGCGGCCCGCTTGGGGCGGTGCACGATGCTGCGCCCCGCGATCACCGCCAACACCGGCAATCTCAACCCTCGGAGCTGCTCGTCGGTAAACGGGCGCGGCGCGGGGAGATACATCGCGAAATCTCGCATGCCGGAGGAAATCAGCGCGGCCTCGGGCATCGAATCGTCGACCGGTACGCCGCCAGAAATCCAGCTCAACAAGCGATTTCGGAGCCACTGCGGCATACCGGGGACAACTGCGCCGAGGGATACCACAAGCATCTTCCAGGTGACCGGCGCGAACGTCATCGCTGGATCCAGCAGAGTCAGCGAAGCGAGCCGGTTCGGGTATCGGACTGCGTGATTGACGGCATGCCAACCACCAATGGACAGGCCGAGCATGTGTACGCGGTCGAGCTCAAGTCCGGCGAGCGCTTCCTCCAGCCAAGCAGCCTGATCCTCGGCACCGGTGATCGCCTTGTCTTGCACGCTCATACCGGCCTCCCCAAGCAGATCCAGGGTATAGACGGTACGCCGCGTGATCAGCGATGCCAGGTTGGCGCGCCACATGGGGGTGGAGGCGTTCCGGCCGGGAAGCAACACCAGCGGAGTCCCCGGCACCGACCCAAATCTGTACGCCCGCACAGTCCCAAGCCGAGTGTCAATGTCGGCACCGGACATCACGGCGGGCAGGTCATCCATTCCGCGCAGATATGCCCGCACGAACCTCTCGAACGCCGCTTCATCGGTGAAATGCCCGACCTTCTCAGGGGCCCAATGCCTTCCGACGCGATGCACAGGTACCGCAACGGAATTCATGCAGACGGCCTACGGCTGTCGCTATTCGACGGTTACCGACTTGGCCAGGTTTCGCGGCTTGTCCACGTCATACCCGCGGGCCTGCGCGACCGCCGCGGCGAATACCTGCATGGGAATCGTGGACAGCAGCGGTTGGTACAACGTCGACACCGCCGGAATCTCGATGAGATGATCCGCGTACGGCCGAATCGTCTCATCGCCCTCTTCGGCGATGACGATCGTCCGCGCGCCGCGGGCCTGAATCTCACGAATGTTGCTGAGCAGCTTCGAATGCAATAGCCCCATGCCCTTGGGCGACGGCATCACCACGATGACCGGAAGTCCCTCTTCGATCAGCGCGATCGGCCCGTGCTTGAGCTCTCCGGCCGCGAAACCCTCGGCATGCATGTACGCCAGTTCCTTGAGCTTGAGCGCACCTTCGAGTGCCACCGGATACCCCACATGGCGCCCCAGGAACAGGATGCTGGAGGACTGCGCGTACTGCCGCGCGAGCTCGGCGACCGGATCCATCGCGTCGATAACGCGCTGGATCAATTCCGGCATGGCCTCGAGCTCGTGGTACTCGCGCGCCACCTCGTCTGGGTACTTGGTCCCGCGCGCCTGCGCCAAGGCAAGGCCCACAATGTAATTGGCGGTCACCTGCGCAAGGAACGTCTTTGTCGCGGCGACACCGATCTCCGGCCCGGCCCGCGTGTACAGCACCGCGTCGCACTCACGGGGAATCTGCGAACCGTTGGTATTGCAGACGGCCAGCACCTTGGCCTTCTGCTCCTTGGCGTGCCGCACCGCTTCCAGGGTGTCCGCTGTCTCACCCGACTGCGAAATGGCGACGACCAGGGTGCTGCGATCCAAAACCGGGTCGCGGTAGCGGAATTCGCTCGCGAGCTCGATCTCCACGGGCAGCCGTGTCCAGTGCTCGATGGCGTATTTGGCCAGCAGACCCGAGTGGAATGCCGTACCGCAGGCCACCACGAACACCTTGTCGATATCACGCAGTTCCTGATCAGAGAGCCGCTGCTCGTCCAGCACTATCCGGCCGAGGTCGAAGTGCCCCAACAAGGTGTCGGATACCGCCGCCGGCTGCTCGGCGATCTCCTTGAGCATGAAGTATTCGTAACCGCCTTTCTCGGCGGCCGACAGGTCCCAATCGATCGTGAATACCCGGGCGTTGTGGGCGTCGTCGTTACCCGCGAAGTCGGTGATGCGGTAGCCGTCGGCGGTGATGACGACAACCTGGTCCTGCCCCAGTTCGACGGCTTCCCGGGTGTATTCGATGAATGCGGCCACATCGGACCCCAGGAACATCTCGCCGTCGCCGATGCCGACAACCAGTGGGGTGGACCGGCGTGCGGCCACGATCGTGCCCGGGTCGTCGGCGTGGGAGAAGACGAGGGTGAAATGCCCCTCCAGCCGTCGCACGACGGCCTGCACCGACGCCACGAAGTCGCCGGCGGTATCTCCGGATTCGTACTGGCGCGCCACTAGATGCACGGCCACCTCGGTGTCGGTGTCACTGGCGAACTCGACGCCAGCGGCCTCCAGCTCAGCGCGCAGCGCCGGGAAGTTCTCGATGATCCCGTTATGGACGACCGCCACCTTGCTGCTCGCATCCCGATGCGGGTGAGCGTTGCGGTCGGTGGGAGCACCGTGGGTGGCCCAGCGGGTGTGCCCCATCCCCGTCGTCGCGGCGAAGGACTCGCCGGATTCCGCGATCGCGGACTCCAGGTTGGCCAGCCGGCCGGCCTTCCGCTGCACCAGGAGACCGCCGCTGCCGTCGGCCAGTGCAACTCCTGCGGAGTCGTAGCCCCGGTACTCGAGCCGCCGCAGCGCCTCAAGGACGACACCAAGGGCGTCCCGGTGGCCGACGTACCCGACGATTCCGCACATAGCCCACCAGGGTAGTTCAGTTCCCGCTGCAGTCCGTAACGGCAACGATCCGCTACGGTCATGCCATGGCGAGTACCCGCACGCTATTCAAAGCCCTGACCCGCCGCGGTCCGCACAAGGTTCTGCGCGGCGACCTGGCCTTCGCGGGGGTAACCGGCGTCGTCTACACACCGGATTCCGGCTTCAATCTGCCTGCGGTGGCGTTTGGACACGACTGGCTGACCGGTACGGACAAGTATCGAGCGACCCTGGAACACCTCGCGTCCTGGGGAATCGTCGCGGCCGCCCCCGATACCGAGAAGGGGTTGATCCCGTCACACCTGAACCTCGCTGCCGACTTGGCCACAACGCTCGAGATTGTGACCCGGGTGCGGCTTGGCGACGGCAAGATCAGCGTGCACCCGACCAAGCTCGCGCTCGCGGGGCACGGACTGGGCGCCTCGGCGGCGGTCTTCGCGGCGACCCGGTCTCCGGCGCCGGCGGACAAGAAGAATCGGCCCTCGGGGGCTAAGGCCGTCGTCGCACTATTTCCCAGCCAGACCCAGCCACCCGTGGAGAACAGCGCGGCCGCGCTGGCCATCCCCGGACTGGTGGTGACGAGCACCGAGGACACCCAATCGCTGCGCTCGAATGCCCTGGCTCTGTCGCGGGCGTGGCCGGGTGCCGATCTGCGAAATGTCGCCAAGGCGAAATCCGGTGGGCTACCCGAACACAGCTGGCTGCGTAGGTTTGTCGGGCTCGGCGGGTCGAACCGCGCAACCCAGCGCAACACTCGCGCCCTGCTGACCGGCTATCTGCTGTTCCAGCTGGCGGGCGACAAGCGCTACCGGGACTTCGCGGATGCCACGGCGGAGCTACCGAACACCTCGCTGCCCGACGTAGCCGAACTGGAGATCAGCGAGATCGATCGCGTGCAGTCGCTGCTGCGGTAGTCAGCGCCTCCACCGCTGCCAGCGGTACAGGTCGTCCTCGTCGAAATCGGACTCGTTCACGTGGACCTGTGTGGGCATCTGAAATTCATGAGCGGATTTCACGGTTGTCGCGGGCATCTGTGCGCCGGGCAGGATCTCGTCGCGAGCCGCGTCGGCCTCGTCGCGCAGCTGGTCAAGCGTGCTCTCGAAATCCGAGACGATTCCCGCAAGTGCGTCGGTGATATCGATCATCGTCCGGCCTTGGGCAGCTCGTCGGCGGCAATCTCACACGGCGTCTCGCCCGCATCGGTCCCTGCGGCCTGAGGCCGCGCCGACGGGCTGGTGGGCCCCACCGATGGCACGGGTGACGGCTGCTGCGCCGCGGCAGGCTGAGGCTCGGGCTGCTGAGGCGCGGCGGCCGGTTGTTGCGCATGAACCGGTGGTGGGCTCATCGAGCCCGCGGGTTGTGCCCCCGGGAAGCCGCCGGTGGACGGAGGAACCGCACCCCCTGGCGGCGTCGTGCCCAGCGGTGCACCCGGGGCGGTCTGGCCCGCGGGGGTCAGTGTGGCGTCCGGCCCACTCGCCCCCGCCAACTGAACACCCGGGCCCTGCATCGGCTTGCCATCTGTGGCGAACGTTGCCCCCGCATCGGTGCGGGCCTCCTGGATCGCAGCGTCCTTGGCCGCCGCCATCTTGGCGTCTGGCTCCTTCTTGTCGGCGGCCTCGTCGGCCTTCCCGTCGATCTTGTCGTCGGGCTTCTCGTCCCCTGGTCCCGGCTCGCCGCCCTGCCCCATCTGGTCGAACGGGATGCTGGAGAGGCCCTCGGTGATCGCGCTGACAATTCCGCTCGCCGCCTGGCCGATCGATCCCAGGGCACCTGTCATGGCGCCGGTCAGGCCACTGACGATCTGGCTCGGGTCCATGCCCTGCTGTCCTTGTCCCTGCCCGGCACCCTGCTGCCCACCGCCGGACATCTGGCCGCCCTGGGCACCCATCGCGGATGCCGGCGTGGCCGAGCCCTGCATTCCGCCACCTGTTGCACCGCTGGAGGAACCACTGGCGCCACTGCTCTGGCCGCCGCTGGCGCCGGGCTCCTGCTCCCCACCCTTGTCCTTGGCCCTGGCCCTGTCTGCGGGGTTCTGCTGGGGCTCGGTATCCGCGTCATACTCGGGCCCGAGCTGGCCGGGCGGGTTCTTGAACTCCGGAGGCAGCTCTTGCTTCAGCGCGCTGGTGAAGGTGTCGTACGCCTCGCCGCCCTTACCCCAGGCAAGCTTCATCGCGGGCAGCCATTTGCCCTCGATGTTCTGCTGAACATGGGGCCCGATCTTCGTCGCGTTGGTCTCATCGGCGACGGACTTGTCGCCAGTGCCGGTCTTGTAGGTCGCGACAGCACTGTCGAAGGACGCGCGGTCGGTGACCAGCCCGTCGACCATGGTCGACGCCTGCTTCTTCAGATCGACGATGGTCCACAGCGCTTCGCGCAGCCCATCCAGACCGGTGGATACCTGTCCGAACTCCTTGGTCACCGCGTCGGCAGTGGAGTTGTGTGTCCTGAGGAATTGGTTAGCGGCCTCCGAACCTTTGCCTTCCCACATCCCCATGAGCTGCTGCAGCTGCCCGTGCTGACGCTCGGCCGCGGCCTTCATGGTGGTCACCGCGCTCTTGAACAGCTCGAGATCCGCGCCGAGCTTGTTCAGATCCATGCCGGCATCCATGTCGTACCAATCGAACAGCTGACGCTCGTTGGCGGTGAGGTCCGGGTTGGTGATCGTGACCGGCGACTTCCCGTTTCCCCGGATCGCGGTGGTCGTGTAGTTCTGCGAGTTCGCGATCGCCTGGATTCCCTCGCTGCGCAGCGACTCGATGTCGTACTTACCGGCCATTGGTCGCAGCCATCCTGGCCTTGTTCTTGGCATCACGATCGGCATACCGTTGCGCGGTCGCACGGAGCTGCTCGGCGATCGCGGTGTTGGTGCGCTGCCAATTCTCCAGATGGGTGACCACCTCGCGCAGACCGTTCCTGACGTCATCACCCTTGGCGGTGTGCCACTGACCGGCCGATGCCCCGCCGAAGGACAAACCACGCAACTGCGTAATCGCTTTGTTCAGCTCATCTGCCACGCTGTCGAACTCCCCAGCGACCCCCCGGACACCAGCGACATTGATCGAGGTTTCTCCCATATTGACTACGACGGGTGCATACCAATTCCGGTTCCATCTTTTTTCGCCGATCTGTGGATCATGCATCTTCCCGTTCAACCGCTTGGTCGGGTAGGGTCGCCGCATGCGCATTGGAACCACGCTGAGCTATGCCGGCGGATTCACCGAAGTCGTTGACGAGCTCGCTGAGCTGGAGAAAGTCGGACTGGACATCGCGTTCGTCGCCGAGGCTTACTCCTACGACGCCGCGAGCCAGCTCGGATATCTCGCCGCCAAGACATCCACCGTAAAGCTCGCGTCGGGCATCTTCCAGCTGTACACCCGCACCCCCACCCTGCTGGCGATGACAGCGGCCGGCCTGGACTACGTCTCCAACGGCCGGTTCGTCCTCGGCATCGGCGCCTCAGGCCCTCAGGTCATCGAGGGATTCCACGGCGTGAAGTACGACGCACCCCTGGGCCGCACTCGTGAGACGGTCGAGATCTGCCGCAAGGTGTGGCGCCGTGAACGCCTGGAGTTCGAGGGCAAGTACTTCACCGTGCCGCTGCCGCCCGAGCAGGGCACCGGCCTGGGCAAGGCCCTGAAGCTGATCAATCACCCTGTGCGCGAGCGCATTCCGGTGCTCATTGCCGCTCTTGGCCCCAAGAACGTGGCGCTGACCGCGGAGATCGCCGAGGGCTGGCAGCCCATCTTCTTCCTTCCGGAGAAGGCCAATGACGTGTGGGGTGCCTCCCTGGCCGAGGGCAAGGCCAAGCGCGATCCGTCGCTCGGCGAGCTTGAGGTCTACGCAGGCCCAGCTCTTGCCATCGGCGATGACGTCGAGGCGCTGTACGGGTTCGTCAAGCCGAGCCTGGCGCTGTACATCGGCGGTATGGGCGCCAAGGGCAAGAACTTCTATCACAACCTCGCGACCGCCTACGGGTACGGCAAGGAAGCCGACCGCATCCAGGAGCTCTACCTGGCGGGCAAGAAGGCCGAGGCAACCGACGCGGTGCCCGACGAGCTGGTCAGAAACGTCTCCCTCATCGGGCCGAAGAGCTTTGTCGCCGAACGGGTAGCGGCCTTCAAAGAGGCGGGTGTCACGACCCTCAATGTGGCACCGCTCGCCGCCGACGCAGCAGGCCGGATCAAGCATGTCGAGGCACTGCGCGAGCTGCTCTGATTCGCCCGCCGTTCGCGTAGCGTTCGGCGTGTGTTCGCGCGGCACCCGGAAAGTGGTGGGATGACAGCCATCCCGCGCCGAACCGTCTTGCGGGCCGCCCTACTGGGACTCGCGGTGGCTCCAGCCGTCGCGTGCGGGCCGACGTTGGTGACAGCGCGGCCGAGGCTTACCCATGGGGTGGCCAGTGGATTCCCCCGCACCGACGGCGCAGTGATCTGGGCCCGCTCCGATCGCCCCGCCACCATGATCGTCGAAACGGCTGCCACCGAAAGCTTTTCGGATGCGCGACGTTTCACCGGGCCGGTGCTCACGCCGGAATCGGACGGGACCGGTCGGCTACGCCTCACCGGCCTGCCCGCCGGCACCGAGGTGCATTACCGGGTGACACTCGACTCGGAGGGGTCACTGAGTGAGCCTGTCACCGGCGTCTTTCGGACTGCACCGACGACCGCAGGAAATGTGCGGCTGATCTGGTCGGGCGATGTCGCCGGACAGGGGTTCGGTATCAATCCGGACGTCGGCGGAATGAGAATCTTCCGCACCATGGCAGACCGAAATCCGCAGTTCTTCATCCACAGCGGAGACACGGTGTACGCCGACGTGCCAATTCCGGAGACACTGACATTGCCCGACGGACGGATCTGGCGAAATCAGGTGTCGGAGGCGAAAAGCGCTGTCGCGCAAACCCTCGAACAGTATCGCGGTCAACACGCCTACAACCTCACCGATGCCAACTACCGATACTTCAACGCACGCGTGCCGCAACTTGTGCAGTGGGATGACCACGAGGTGATCAACAACTGGTATCCCGGGGAGATTCTCGACAACGACAAGTACACCGAAAAGAGAGTCGACGTCCTCGCGCAGTACGGACACCGGGCATTCCACGAATGGCAACCGACCGAACCCCGCGAGGCCGTAGATGGTCTTGTATACCAACGGGTCTCATACGGTCCGCTGTTGGACGTATTCATTCTCGACATGCGCAGCTACAAGGACCCCAACTCCCCGAACCGACAGCAGCACGGCGCAATCTTCGGCGCCCGCCAAACCGAATGGCTGATCAACGCCATGGCGTCATCGACGGCCGTATGGAAGATCGTCGCCAACGACCTGCCGCTCGCACTGGTGGTACCCGACGGCAAGACACATTTCGAGGCGGTCGCCAACGGTGATAGCGGCCCCCCACTCGGACGGGAAACCGAACTGGCGCATATTCTCTCGCAGCTCAAGACGCGACAGGTTCGCAACGTGGTATGGCTGACAGCCGATGTGCATTACACGGCGGCGCACGAGTACTCACCCGCGCGCGCCGCCTTCACGGACTTCGATCCGTTCTGGGAATTCGTGTCGGGCCCGCTGAACGCCGGCGCCGGCGAGGAGAAGCCGCTCGATGGAACCTTTGGCCCGCGAGCAGATTTCGTTCATGCGGCACGGCCTGATCAGCAATCACCGCTGGACGGTTACCAGCATTTCGGACAGATAGACATCGACGGCGGAAGCGGCGATCTGACCGTCACACTATGCGATGCCGCAGGTTCCGCGCTGTACACACGTAGCCTGGCACGCACCTAGACCGCGCCGACCACTTCAGCCACCCGCTCCGCCAGACGCTGGGCAGTCGACTGCTCATCCGCCTCAACCATGACGCGGACTAGCTGCTCGGTTCCGGAGGGACGCAACAGGATTCGCCCATTACCCGCGAGCTCGGACTCCACCGCGGCAACGGCGGCGAGCACCTCGGGCGCCTGCGCCACCGTGTGCTTGTCCGAGACCGGCACATTGATGAGCGTTTGAGGAAGACTACGCATCGCGGACGCGAGGGTGGCCAAGGACTTACCGGTTTGCGCCATCCTGGACATGAGTCGCAAGCCTGTCACTATGCCGTCTCCGGTGGTGGCCAGAGAAGGCAGCACGATATGACCGGATTGTTCACCGCCCAGGGCGAATCGGCCCGCACGCAGCTCCTCCAGCACGTAACGATCGCCGACGGCGGTCACCTTGACGTCGATGCCTGCGGCGCGCATGGCGATATGTAGCCCCTGATTACTCATCACCGTGGTGACCAGGGTGTTATCGGTGAGCTCACCGTCTTCGGCCATCGCCGCGGCGAGCACCACCATGATGGCGTCACCATCGATGACGTTTCCGTCGGCATCCACCGCGAGACACCGGTCGGCGTCGCCGTCATGCGCAAGCCCGAGCTGGGCATTGTGTGTCTTCACCGCGGCCTGCAGCGGACCGAGATGCGTTGACCCACAACCGTCGTTGATATTGAGCCCATCCGGGTCGGCGTTGATGTCTATCACGTGAGCACCCGCGGCCCGGTAGGCCAGCGGGGCCGCGTCGGAAGCTGCCCCGTGTGCGCAATCGACCACCACGGTGACTCCGCTCAGCGGGTGGGTCGCGGCGTTGGCGACATGATGCAGGTACCGGTCCAGTGCGTCGACGGCATCGCGCACGCGGCCGATTCCCGCACCGGTGGGACGTGCCGGAGGAGTGTCCAGCTGAGCCTCGATGGCGTTCTCGGCGGAGTCGTCGAGCTTGTGACCGCCGGCGCCGAAGATCTTGATGCCGTTGTCGGGCATGGGGTTATGCGAGGCCGAGATCATGACACCGAAGGCCGCGCCATACGCGCCCGTCAGATACGCCACCGCCGGAGTGGGGAGCACACCGACCCGGAGAACATCGACACCTTCTGCCGCGATACCCGCGACGACCGCCGCCTCCAACATCTCGCCGCTCGCGCGCGGATCGCGGCCCACGACCGCGGTGGCGCGCCCCTTTGTCAACGACCGCGCCGCGGCCGATCCCAACGCGACCGCCAGTTCGGCCGTCAGCTCGGCATTCGCGACACCGCGGACGCCGTCAGTGCCGAATAGAGATGAGCCGCTTGCGCGAAGAACGTCAGACACCGTGCCCATTCCTTAAATTTCTCACACCAAACTGGCCCAATAACGCGATTGCGCCGACACACAGGTTGTGTGCCGGCGCAATACGCGGACGAACAGAATCGATCAGCGCTTCGAGTACTGGGGCGCCTTACGGGCCTTCTTGAGACCGTACTTCTTACGCTCGATCGCACGCGGGTCACGAGTGAGGAATCCGGCCTTCTTCAGCACCGGACGGTCCTCAGGCTCCACGATGATGAGTGCACGCGCGATGGCGAGACGCAGTGCGCCTGCCTGGCCTGAAGGGCCGCCACCGGTCAGGTGAGCGTAGATGTCCACGCTGTCCACACGGTTGACGGAAACCAGCGGCGCCTTGATGAGCTGCTGGTGGACCTTGTTCGGGAAGTACTCTTCCAGGCTGCGGCCATCCAGGAAGAACTTGCCGGTGCCGGGAACGAGGCGGACGCGGACGACAGCCTCCTTACGGCGGCCAACAGTCTGAATCGGCTTGTCGATCACAATGGGGCTACGAGGAGCGGCCTTGACGACCGTTTCGTCGGCAGTTTCCTCGACGACTGCCTCCACTGTGGCTTCCGCGTTGTCTTCGGGGGTCTGCTCTTCTGCGATATCGGTCACTGAGCCACCTGCTTAATCTCGAACGGGATCGGCTGCTGCGCGCCGTGCGGGTGCTCGGGGCCGGCGTACACCTTGAGCTTGCGCTCGATCTGGCGGCCAAGCTTGTTCTTGGGCAGCATGCCGATGATTGCCTTCTCCACCGTGCGGGTGGGGAACTTCGCGAGCTGCTCGCCGATGCTGCGCTTGCGCAGGCCGCCCGGGTAACCCGAGTGACGGTAGGCGAACTTGTCGGTGAGCTTCTTGCCACTCAGGGCAATCTTCTCGGCATTGATGATGACGACGAAATCGCCACCATCGGCATGGGGGGCGTAGGTCGGCTTGTGCTTGCCGCGCAGCAGGGTAGCTGCTTGAACGGCAAGACGGCCGAGTACTACATCCGTGGCATCGATGACATACCAGCTAGTGGTGATGTCACCCGCCTTCGGCGTGTAGGTAGGCACAGTCTTTCCTTGTCTACTCGGGTGGATCCCCGGACGGTTTCTGCCGTTCGGAGCGCTGGTCGTGGCGAACGGTGGAGGTTGATCTCGGCGACCAGTGGTGACCCGAGCCTCGTGTGCGATGACATACCGCACGCCAGCGGTGAAGCTTACCGGGCCACGTCACCGCAGGTCAAAACGCGGTCGACCCGGCCCTATCGTCAAACCTTCGTACACTCATACAAAAACTGTGGGGCCTTGGTGGCTCTCCTCCACCAAGGCCCCACAGGGTCTTGAAAAACCGTCGGCGATTTAGCCGTGCCAGGCACCCGCAGCGCTCTGGTCGGTGTGCTGCGCGTCCTGGTTACCCTGGTCAACCTTTGAGTTGAGCTGGGTCAGGATCTGGTTGAGGTCCTGGGCGGATTGGTGCCAAGCCTTCTGGTACTCCTGGTACGCAGTCGCTTCCTGCCCCTCGGCCTGCTGGACGAGGGGCTGAATGTCGTGCTGCAGCTCCTCGAGGCCGGCCTGGAACTTGTTGATGATGCCCTTGACATCGGCAACCAGCGCGTCGATCTCGCCGTGGTTGTAAGTAATCTGCATGGTCGATCCCCTTTGCTATGTAATGTCTTTGATGACTATTACGAGACGCCTAGAAGGTCTGGCTCTCGTCCATCTCCTGGATGCGACGCTTGTTCGAGTCCATGGTGTCGTGGATCTGCAAGAGCACCTTCTGGATGTCGCCCATCTCTTGATCGAAACGGGCCATCGCCTCATCAAAGGCATGCCGCGCCTGACCCTGCCAAGTGCTGGTGCCTACCGCTACGCGATCCCGCAGCTGGGTCTGCATCGCAGTGAACTCCTGGTACTTGCCGTCGATCTTCTTAGCCGTGGAATCAAGCAACGCCAGGTCATTCTGAAAAACAGCCACTTCGTGTCCTCCCTTGTCCCCAGGCCCGGCCAGTCACGGGTGTGACTTCCGGTTTCTGGCCGGTTTGTCCTTACAACTACATACGATGGCCCTATCGTCAGATCGGTTCCATCTTTTTCAAACTTTTTTCAGCAATCTTATTAGTTACCTGATAGTACCGCATTTGCCGTTCGAATTGCCAGTTCACAGGCCTGCTGAACCGAATCGTAGCTACCCTTTTTGAATTGACAGCCAACACCTATTCGCAGGTCATCGTCCAGAAATACGGCCCACGCGATGTCATGGCCCGCGCGGACCTCCGTGTAGGTGACCGCTGCCCGCCCCATTGTGCGATCGTCGGCCTTGAAGTCCGTGAATACCCCCGGCAACTCCTTCTCCATGGCCACACGCAGCGTCTCGGCGGTTGATGCCAGGGTTTCGGCCGACTTCACCCGCACCTGAGTCACATGCACGGTCGCCTCGGGATCCTTGGGCGAGATCACCTCCACCCGCGCCGAACCAGCACCGCCCGCAGGGATACGTCGCACCGCCCACTCGGCGGGCACCATGAACTGCACACCCCCCTCCACCAGCAGCGATGTCGCCATTACGGGAGTCGTCGGTGACGGTTGCCGCCCCCGTGTGGAGGCCACCGTCAACACCACACCCGCCACGACAACCGCGGCCGCCAGACCAATCGCGGCAACCGGCCACCGCACGGGAAGTCGCGGAACCGATCTGGCGGATGAGGTGGGTGTCCATTCGGGCCGTCTCGCGCTAGCGGGCTCGTCGGCGGGCTCGTCGATGAAGGCCGAGACGCGGGGAGATTGGCTAACGTCACGGAACACCGCATCCTCGGCGACCTGCGATACCCCGGGAGTCAGGCCGATCCGATCGACCGCGTCGACGATCGCCTCGCCCATCTCACTCTCGGCCGAGTCGACAAGGATCGCGGCAACTCCGGGCCGTTCGCCCCGGACCACCTCCTCGACAGCACGCGCCACAGCGCGCGCGACATCCGCGGCCGTTTTGGTCTCCCAGGATCGCTCTTCGAGATGACGAACCGCCGATCCCGGCTCACCGGCAGAGCCGTGCCCCACCACGGTGACGGCGACCTCACCCGGCGACACCTCGACCACCACGAGCGAGCGGCCCGACAAATCGGCACGCACGCCGCGCTCGGCGAGGGCGAAAGCGCGCGAACGCACGGTCAGCGTCGCCGCCATCATCCGCGCCGCATTCGACAACAACGTGCGCCGTCCGGAACTCCACGTCGTCGGATAAATCAGCAGCACGGAATCAACGCGGACCGGAGCACTCCGATCGGTAAGCAACGACTCGAACAGGGCGGCCCAGAGTGCGCGAGACGGAACCACGCGACCGGATAGCAGCGCCGTCTCGTCGTCGAGTGCGGCGACCGCCGACCGGACATCGGCCTGTCCGGCTTCCCGGATGACATCCCCGATTCGTGCCCGGATGGCGGTCTCGGTCACTTCAATCGCTACCCGCGTCCCTGTCTGCGGGTCGCGATCCAGGATCACTGCGGATCGCTCCAGGCAACCTGGATCAGTTGTTGGCCGCCCGAGCGCATGACCAAAGTGCCGCGACCCGGCGGCTGCTCACCCGGCCGAACCGTGCCGATCAGAACACCTTCGTCCTTGTTTCCGCTCATCTGCAAACCGATGCAGGAGAGGTCCTTCATGCGCGCCATCATCGGCTCGAACATGGCTCGCGAGGCGCCGCTAGTGCGGCGCGCGATGACAACATGCAGCCCGATGTCCTTGGAGTGCGGCAGATACTCCGCGAGCGGCAACAGCGGGTTTCCGCTCGCCAGGGCCACCAGGTCGTAGTCGTCGACCAAGATGTAGATCTCCGGGCCGGACCACCAGGATCTGTCACGCAACTGCTGCTGTGTGACATCGGGTCCCGGCATCCGGGATTTGAGAAGCTCGATCAACACCGGAACCTCATCGACCAAGGTGGTGCTCGACATCGCGTACTTGGCCAGGTGTTCCGTCTCGACGACACCGAGCAAGGTGCGGCGGAAGTCCACGATGAACAGCTGCGCCTGCTGCGGGGTGGTGGTCCGAACAATCTCGCGGCAGATGGTGCGCAACAGCCCGGTCTTGCCGCACTCGCTGTCGCCGAAAATCATCATGTGCGGCTGCTCGCCGAATTCCAGGAACGTCGGAGCCAACTCCGTCTCGTTGATGCCGACGAGGATGCGCAGGTTTGGCAGCTCGTTCTTCGGCGCCTGTGGAACCAGCGCGGCGTAATCGATCTTGTGCGGCAGCATGCGAACCTGCGGAGCCTCCGCCGAGCTGCGCTGCCGCATGCTCGCGGCGGCGGCAGCGAGTGCCTCACCGAGGTCCTGATTCGACGAGACGCTGTCGACGCGCGGCAGTCCGATGAGCATGTGCCGGCGGTCGCGAGTGATACCCCGACCTGGCCTGCCATCCGGAACAAGCTGTGCCAGCTTGCGGTCGAAGTCCGAGTCCAGCGGATCACCGAGGCGAAGTTCGACGCGCGAGCCGATCTGGTCCTTCAGGGCTGGCCGGATCTCGGCCCAGCGTGATGCCGTGACCACCGTGTGCACACCGAAACCGAGCCCCTGCGCCGCCAGCGCTGTGACCTGCGGCTCCAGCGCCTCGAACTCCTGACGAACCGTGGACCAGCCATCGATGATGAAGAACACGTCACCGAATGGATCGCTCGCGAGCTGCGGGTCACCGGCACCCTTGCGCCGCCGGTACTCGGCCATCGAGTCAATCCCGTAGGCGCGGAAGGCATTCTCCCGAGACCTGACGATCGTCAGCATTTCGGCGAACGTACGCCGGATCAGATCCGACTCCAGCCGGCTGGCCACCGAACCGACATGCGGTAGTTGCGCCAGCGAGGTGAGCGTGCCACCACCGAAGTCCAGGCAATAGAACTGCACCTGCGCGGGACTGTGCGTCACCGCGAGCGACGTCACCAGCGTGCGCACCGCCATGGACTTTCCGGACTGGGGTGCGCCGACGATGGCGACATTGCCCGCCGCGGCGGACAGATCAACGATGTACGGGTCACGCCGTTGCTCGTACGGCCGATCCACGATTCCGATCGGGATGGTCAAACTGCCCACCGCGTCGAAGCCGGCGCGACCGTGACGGGGAATCAGATCTCCGAGAGTCGGCGAATCGTCCAACGGCGGCAGCCACACCTCGTGCGCTGGATTGCCATGTCCTTCAACGCGATCAAGGATCGTGTCGATGACCGACCGGCCGATCACCCCTTCGGAAGCAGCAACGGTGTCGTCTTCCACGATTTCCGCGGGGCGCATTTGCAGCGCCACCGGTGCGGCGGTGAACAACCGCGGCGCGGCGCTCGTGCCGCCGGAGGAGACGGCACGACGCGCCGGCCCGTACGGGACATACGCACCGGACACATAGGAGGTCTGGAACCGTGTCAGCTCCCCCGAGTCATCCTTGAGGTAGCAGGAACCCGGGGTGTTGGGCAGGTGGTAGGCGTCCGGGACACCAATCGCAGCACGGGACTCGTTCGCCGAGAAAGTCTTCAGACACAGCCGATAAGACAGGTGAGATTCCAGCCCGCGCAGGCGGCCCTCGTCCAGGCGCTGCGAGGCGAGCAACAAATGGACGTGCAGCGACCGGCCCAAACGGCCGATCGCCACGAACAGCTCCGCGAAATCCGGGTGCTGGCTCAGCAATTCGGAGAACTCGTCGACGATGATGAAGAGTGCCGGCAGCGGGGCGAGGGACGCACCGGCGGCGCGGGCACGCTCGTACTCGGTGACATTGGCGAAGTTGCCCGCGGCGCGCAGCAGCTCCTGGCGCCGGTTCATCTCACCGGCCAGCGCGTCCTTCATGCGGGACACCAGATTCGCCTCTTCGGCGAGGTTGGTGATGATCGCCGAGACATGCTGCGCCCGGTCCAGGCCCAGGAACGTCGCACCACCCTTGAAGTCGACAAGCACGAGGTTCAGGGCATCCGGCGAATGCGTGGCGATCATGCCCAATGTCAATGTGCGCAGGAACTCCGATTTACCCGAACCGGTAGCGCCGATGCACAGTCCGTGCGGGCCCATGCCGTTCTCGGCGGCCTCCTTGATATCCAGTTCCATGGGAGTGCCATCGACTGCGATTCCGATGGGTACACGCAGCCGGTCGCGACCAACCCGGTTGCGCCACACCACTTCCGGGTTGAGCAGACCAGGATCGCCGATCCCCACGATGTCGGACCAGCGCGTGCTGACCTCGGTTTGGATCTGGACCTCGTCGCTACCTCCGGCGAGTACCCGATAGGGCGCCATACGGCGGGCGCACGCCATCGCCTCGGTGATGGTGAGGTGATCGGGGTGTGCGAAGACCTCAGATCCCACATTGCCCTTGGCTCCGAGGCCGCGATCGCTCAGCTCCAATTGCATACCGCGGCGGGCCGCGAGCGGGTCCACCCGCGTGCCGATCTCGACGAGGGTCACCGAATCGATGCCGTGATCGATGATGAGGCGTTCGGAACCGATCAACGTGCCACTGTCCACAATGATGAGGATCTGCGGTCGTCCGGAAGAGGGCTGCGCGGTCCGCGAGAACCGTTCACGTTCAGTGATGAGCGAAGCCAACGACTCCTCGACCTCCCCCAGCGAGTGGTAGACCAGCCTGCTGGCGCCGACACCGTCGAACGCGGTCGGATGCTGGGCGTGCGGAAGCCATTTGAGCCAGTCCCAGTGCGGGGCCGCATGCCGGTTCACCACTGCAGCGACCAGGAATTGGTCCGGCCCATGGAACATCGCCAGCTGACAAATCATGGCGCGCAACATGCCTCGCGCCACCTCGGGTGAGCCATCGATGGTGACGGCCGCGAAACCCCTCAGGTTCAACGCGATCGGCAGCTCAGGCACCAGCGAGTGTGTCCGCACGAACCGGCGCAACGCCACGGAGGCCACCGGCTCCAATTCTTCGACCGGACCGATCTCGGGCGCCACCAGCTGCGCCGCCAGACGCTGATCCCCCACCCCGACACGTACATGGCAGTAGTCACTGTCGCCAGGACGCCGCTCCCACATCCGGCGGCCACCGGCGAGCGTCCACAGCGCAGACGGGTCAGGGTTGTTCCACAGCAGGGCCTTACGCTGAGCACCACCGGTATCGGTGACATTCTTGCGCACCACTTCGAGGTACCGCAGGTAATCCTTGCGGTCCTCGTTGATTTCGCTGGTCTTGGCTCCCTTGCCGCCGCTGTTGGAGACCATGCTGACCATCGAGACCATCATCATGATCGGGAACAGCATGAACATCGGGCTGCGCCCGATCCCGCCGCCCGCGCCGCCACCCAGGCTCCCCGAGGTGACAAAGAAGGCAATCATGCCCACCATTGCCACCACCATGACCAGCGGCATGATCTTCGCGATGATCGGCGACGGCACCGGCCGTGGAATCTCCGGCGGTGGCTGCACATTGATCTCGCCACCCGGAACACGAGGCACCGCAAGCCGAGGCCGACGAATGAATATTGTGGTGTTCACCCCACGCTCACCCTGGCCCTCCGGTTTCCCCCGCGCCACATCTCGTGCCTATTTCGCATCCACGCTACCGCCCAAGCCCACGGCGGGCTAAAGGATAGGGCCGTTATATCCGGTGCCGCAACGAATTCGCTCACACGATCGCCAGGGCCGCTGGTTGGTCGGCTGACGTTCGCCTGTATGCGCCGAACCGCTGGCGGCGCTCAGGCGCGTTCGGCTAGTGTGCATGCGCAAAGATCAATGACCGTGGGGGCAGGTAGGGGCACAGCATGACACATGCGCAGTCGGGCGCCGAGCAACGTTCGGCGGTTCTCGAACTGTGCCGCGTTTCCATTCAGGCTGACCGCACTCAGGTCGACCTGGCGCTGCCGACGAGTGTCCCGCTCGCCCTCTTGGTCGGCTCTGTCGTCGACATCATCAACCAGCATGTCGGTGTCCCCGAGCTGACCAGCCCAGGGGACGCCGTGGAAACGCATTGGCGTTTGTCCCGGCCTGGTCAGCCGCCACTGCAGATGTCCAGCACCCTTGGGGAGTTGGAGGTTCGCGATGGCGATCAACTCATCCTCACCACCTCCGATGTCACCGCACCGGATCCGCTGTTCGACGATGTCTTCCTCGCCGTGTCCACATTTCGTACCGTGTCGGCACATCCGTGGAGCCGCACCGCCGCTCGAATACTCGGCGCTTCCGCGTGCGGACTGGCCGCGGTGCTCGGCGCCACGGCGCTCCTACGCGCGGGCGCGACAAATCCCGGCCTGCTCCTTCCGATCATCGCCGTCGCGATCGCCTTGGTGGCGATGACCGCCGCGGTCTTCGCGAACAGGGTTTACGACGATTCGCTCGCCTCCGTGACGCTGAGTCATTGCGCCGTCGGCTTCTCCGCAGTGGCGGGAGCGCTGTTCGTGCCGGGAAAGTACGGCGCCCCGCACGCGATGCTGGCACTGATGGTCGCGATGGTCGTATCCATCCTCGCCATGCGCGCGACCGGCACCGGCACGATGTCACTCGTCGCGGTCGCGTCGGGATCACTGCTCGGGTTCGCGGCAACGCTGGGTTACGTGCTTTTCGAGCCGTCGATCTACAGCCTTGGGGCCGTACTCGGCGCGGTCGGAATCTGCTCGGTGGCCCTTTCGCCGCGTGTGGCAATGGCTCTCGCTCGACTACCCCTTCCCCCGGTGCCCACACAGGGCGCACCATCTCGTCCCGAACATTCGACGGCCCCGATCGAAGCCATCGAGGGTCTGGATGGACTGGATACCGAGGCTGACAACGTCGAGGACGCCACGGCGCTGCCGCCGCTCCCCGATCTGCGCGAGAAGGCGCTGCGAGCGCACGCAGTGCTGACCGGGCTGGTGTGCGGAACATCCGCCGCCACCGCAGCGGGCGCCATGCTCGCGGCGCTGACCTTCCCCGGTGCAGGCGACCACCATCCCACCGGCGCACACCGATTCAGTGGTGTGGTGCTGGCGGGATTGATCGCGCTGGCGATGATGCTGCGGGCGCGCTCGCATGCCGACCTCGCGCAGACAGTGGTCATCAACCTGGGCGGCTTGGCCATTCCCGTCGCGGGATTCGCGTTCATCGCCATCGCGTACCCGACAGCCGCCGTGTTCACTACGGCAATGATGGCGATCGCGGCCGGTTCGGCCATCGCCCTCGGCTTCCTGGTGTCGGCGCGCAAGTACTCCCCTGTCGCACGTCGCACAGTGGAGATCATCGAGTACATCGCGCTGTCGCTGATCGTTCCCGTGGCCGTCTGGGTATGTGGTGTGTACAGCGCCGTGCGGGGATTGAACCTGCCATGAACCTCGGCGTGGCCCGCCGTATCGCCACCGCTGCAGCCGTTGCAATGTTGGCGATGTCCTCACAGCTGGCGACCGGTTCGATGCACATGCTCGCGACGGCACACGCCTTCGCTCCACTTCCGGTCGATCCGAGCATGCTTCCCGGCCCGCGGCCTCCCGGTCCCATCGAACCCACGGAGCAGAAGGAACTGTGCCGATTCCCCGGCATCGATCCCAAGCGCGACCTCAACAAGGTGCCCGCGCAGCAGCGTGGACTGGATCTGCCGTTGGTCTGGCAACTGTCGCGTGGTAGCGGCCAGACGGTCGCGGTGATCGACACCGGCGTGGCGCGCAGTCCACGCCTACCACCACTCATCCCCGGCGGAGACTACGTCTTCGAGGGCGGCAACGGCACTCAGGACTGTGACGCGCACGGCACCATTGTCGCCGGAATCATCGCGGCCGCACCGGATCCCACGGGAGCAAGCGCGTTCAGTGGCATCGCGCCCGATGTCAGTCTCATCACCATTCGGCAATCCAGCGCGAAGTTCGCAGTGAAGAACAAGAGCGGCGGAAACGACAGAGACGATCCCTCCAAGATCAGCGGCGTCGGAAACGTCGACACCCTGGCGATGGCGGTGCGCACCGCCGCGGACCTCGGCGCGACGGTCATCAACATCTCCGAGGTGGCGTGCGCCTCCGCCAAACAATTCCTGGACGATCGACCGTTGGGCGCCGCACTGCAGTACGCCGTGGATGTCAAGAACGTCGTGGTGGTGGTCGCCGCGGGAAATGTCGGCGAGGGGCAGTGCAAGAACCAGAACCCACCGCCGGACCCAGCTCGACCCAATACCCCGGACTGGGATGCCGTCCTGGAAACGGTGAGTCCGGCGTGGTACAACGACCTCGTCCTCACGGTGGGCTCAATCGGCCCGGACGGGCAACCCTCCAAGTTCAGCCTCGGCGGCCCCTGGGTCGATGTCTCCGCTCCCGGTGAAGACATCCTCTCCTTGGATCCCAACCGTGATGCGCTGACCAACGCCTACATGGGCGAGCAAGGTCCGGTACCGATTCAGGGCACCAGCTTCTCCGCGCCGGTCGTCAGTGGCGTTGTCGCGCTGGTACGTTCACGTTTCCCTCAGTTGAGCGCTCGTGAGGTCATGGACCGCATCAAGAACACTGCGCACCGCCCGCCGGGCGGCTGGGACCCCTATCTGGGCTACGGGATGGTGGACGCACTCGCCGCGGTCAGCGACGACCTCGGCACCACAAGTGATCTCGCCCGGGCCAACGCGGCGAAAAAACTGCAGCTGCCACCTGCGCCTGCACCCGCCGACCCGCGGCCGCGGCATGTAGCGTTGATCGGAATAGCAGTCTGCGCGGCATTTCTCGCCGCGGCGCTGGCGATGCTGGCGCCGGTGCGCAAGCTGCGGCAAGGCCGGGACAACTCCACCGACTAGCGCCGGTGGCGTGCGGTTTACGCGGGCGCGGTGCTCGATGTTGACGGATTGATCGCCAAACCTGTTTTGTCGGGAGGCATTCCGTCGTGCTCGACGAGCGCGTCTTCCTTGCTCAGCCGGGGCCCTGGCGGGAGCAGCCCGACGACCGGCCACGGTGCCGGAACCGGTTCAACCGTGAGGCCCAGCGATTTCGCGGCCTCCAGGTTACCGATACCGAAGCGCACGCCGGTATCGAGGATGAGATAGAGAGACTCCGCACGCCCGGTGTCCCCGCCCAGGCCGGTGGAGCGGATGAAGGCGCTACGCGCGGGCGGAATGTAGGCAGTGTCGACGTTGAGGCCCTCCTTGTCGGCCTGTGCTAGCACAACCGGTACCTGATCGGTCTTCAACGGCAGCGAGTTTCCCATCAACACTTTGGTGGTGGCGTGCTCCTGCGTCTTCTCCTGTCCGGGCTTCCAACTGCTGCACAGCACCGACTTCTCCGGGATGTCCACGATCTTCCCCGCGCGTTCCGGAAATGTCTGTACCGCAAGCTGGTTGAGGCTGGGATACCCCGAAATCACGTCGGGAGCCACAGCGACGATGTCCTGCGCACCCTGGGAATCGGAAAATCTGATCAGATCCGCGGTGACCTCGTTGACGCGTTGCACTCCACCGGAGAGCACGACGTAGTACTCGGCGGAGTCCGCCCGGCTCATCTTGATGACCGACCCCACCCGAACGCCCGCGGTTGTAATAGGCGACGGCCCTCCAGCGTCCGGGATGGGCGGCGGAGCGATAGCCGGTACCTCGGGCACGGCATTGAGTACGGACATCGAGATCGGCCGCGGCGTCACACCTTCGAGACGCAGCGCGCGGGTCACCGCGGGATTCGTCAGGTCGACCGCCGCGCGCTTGCCGTCATAGAGCAGGTACATCTGGCTATTCACCGTCACCAGGGCATACCTGTCGTTGGGCATCTCCTGGTTGCCGTTCTCCAGGGTTACCTTGCCCGCGATTACCGTGGTGGTGACGGTCGAGCTGGGCGGGGGTGTCGCGACATCGCACACCGTCCAGATGGTGTCGTCACCCGTCAGCGGCGCCGAAATGGATGCTGGCGCACCGGGAATCCCGACCAACGGGCCACGGCGCGCCTTCGCCAACTCCGAGTCCTTGACCGGCTTGGGATTCTCGTTGTTTCCGGAGATCAGTCGCGCGGACGCCAAATTGAGGGCGGGATGAAGTGTGTCCTGGATCCGGACGTAGACCGCGCCGGTGTCCTTGGCCATGACAATGGGCTGATCACCCAGCGGCATGTTAGGCCGAAAGAACGCCAAGATCGCACAGCCGGCAACGACGACGGTGGCCAGCACAATGCCGACCATGAGCGAATTGGACTGCGCCCGCATCGGGTCGTGGATCATTCGGACGTCACGGCGAACCAGCGCGTGCTCCATACGCCGCACGAGGAACCGGTACCCGCTGACCTGCAACCGGGTTGTCGGTTGTCGCGCCATCGTCCCCCTCCAGGAAATCTGCGAAACTCGCATCTACAACCTAGTGATGCCACCAGGCCGGCCCCCAGATCTTGTTAGATCCTACGTACGGGCCACACGGCCATGCAGCCTATTGCAATACTGGGCAACCACGATAGGTTGCGGGTGGCAGCCGCGGGCCTCAGTCGGGTGGGTGCGGCACAACGGCGGGACAGAAGGGGGAAAGGTGACCTCGAGCGGGGCGGCTCCCGAGCAGGTACGTCGGGCCACGATGCCGATCCAGATCATGGTGATCTCGCAGCTGCTGATCCTCGCCGCAGTCCTGATCTCATTACTGTTCGGCTGGCCGTGGTGGGCAGCACTACTGATCGCGATCGTGTCCTTGGCACTGGTCCTAGGCCGATGGGGAGGTCAGACCGTCAGACATTGGGCGGTTACCGGATTCAAGTATCTGACGGGCCGCACTTACCGAAGCTCGGGCAGCATTGCCGACACTCCCAGCAGCCAGGACAGCTGGACCGGAACCCGTTGGGAGAACGGAAAACTCATCACGGTACTGGAGGTCAGTGCAACCCAGCGCCACCCCTCGGTCATCACCCCGGATCACTGCGCCACCGACTCCCTGGTGCCTCTGCGTGTACTGCGGGAGTGCATGCATCAGAACGATATTGAGCTCGAAAGCATCGATGTCATCAGCAATGGCCAGCGCACGGCACAAGGAACAGTATTGCGCGGTGGATACGACCGACTGGTGGGCCCGCTGCCTGCCGTCGCCATCCGCACCGTCTGGGTGGTACTTCGGTTTGACCCCGGCGTGAACGTCGACGCGGTATTCCGACGCGGGGGCGGCCGCCGCGGTGCGGAGAGGTGCGCCGTCATCGCCACGGCACGAGTCCGGCGGGCACTGGCGGCCGCCCACTGCGCCAGCACCATCCTGCAGGCCGGACAGATTCACCGGATCAGCGCCGAAATGCTCCGCCAGTACGCGGGCGCGCCCATGCACGAGGAGTGGAGTGGGCTGATGCTGATCGACTCCTACAACGTCGCCATGGGAATTGACCCGTGGTACATCACCGATGCCACCCTGACGGGATTGTGGGCCCGGCCGACGCTGGAGACCACCGTGACCGTTCGGCTGCGCCCCGCCACGAAGGGCCGCACATCGGTTGGCGCACTGGTTCGGTGGGCAACTGACGAACAACTCCCCGTACGCCACTCCACCGGAATGACCTCACTCAACGGCAGCCAGCGTGATGCGTTCTTCGCCGGACTCCCCGTGGGCGCCATCGGGCTGGAGTATCTGACCCGCAGCATCGAGATGAGCAACGAGGAGCTCGACGGCATTCATCTGCCGACATCGGGCTGCGGACAGTTGATCGGATCGGATATGTCGGGCCGCGCGATCGCGGCGCGGCTGTCCGGGCTGGGCGTTCACACTGTGGTGGTACGCGCCGAGCTCTACGTATGCCAGCAGGTGGTGCTGAGATCGGTGGCGATCGGCGCGCTCGTGGTCGTCTACACCGACCGTCCCCACATGTGGGATGTCATGGTGACCTCGATTGGCGACGCCAATCGCATCCAATTTGCCAGTGGCCCGGGCTTTATCGACCCCCGATGCACCCTGGCCGTCGTGGACGGCATGCAGCCGACCGCGTTGCCCAGCAACTGCACGGCCGTGCACATCATCAGCAGCGAGTACGACGCGCTTCCGGCCCGGCCGGATGTCATCATCGACCAGCCCAACGGCTACGGCGACCACATTCTCCTGACCGCGGGCGGGGAAACCATCCAGGTCCGCCTCGTGACGGTCAGCGATGAGCTCGCCTACCTGGGCCGACCGATCCAGGCCTACGCGCAGTAGAGCTTTCGCGCCACTAGGGCTCGTCGCGTATACGCCCCCGATAGGCGGCCACATGCTGCCGGTTACCGCAGTTCCCGGTGTCACAGAACATCCGGGACCTGTTGCGCGACAAGTCAACCAGGACAGCATCGCAATCCGGTGCGGCGCAGGTCTTCAGGCGTCGCTGCTCGCCCGTGCGTACCAGGTCCGCGAACACCATTGCGGTCTCGGCACCGAGACGGTCCGCCAGTGGCGCATCACTGGCAGCCATATGCAGATGCCAATCGGGCTCCTCGACATGCCGGGTGAGCCAGGGTGAGGCGTGGGTATCGGCGAGCAAGGCGTTGACCTGCCGGACCACATACTCCTCATCGTTGATATGCCCCCAGATATCGCCCAATCGAGTCCGTAGCGCCTTCACGGCCCGCAGTTCCGCCTCGTCGCCGTCGCGCCTGCCCGTCCAGCCGTACCGATCCAGAAGCGGCGGCAGCGCGCCCGGATCCGGGAGTAGCTCCCGGTCATTGCGCGCGGTGTTGATCAGCTCAGCAGCCGACTTCAGCCCTTGCTCCGCGTCATGAGTGAAAAGCATTTGACACCTGACATCCTTCACTTATACCGTCATGACCATATTCGATTTTACTCATGACATGCGGGAGGTGCGGTGAACGACAAGGCCAATTTTCGGGCCGGCGTGATACTCGCCCTCGTCTCGGCCGCGACCTTCGGCTTTTCCGGCCCCTTCGCCAAGTCGCTGATGGCGGCCGGCTGGTCCCTGACCGCCGTCGTCACCGCGCGCCTGGCCACCGGCGCCGCAGTCATGGTCGTGGCAGCCTGCATCGCGGCCCCCGGCTGGTTCGCCGAGGCCCGGCGCCACGCCAAAGTCGTTGTGCTCTACGGAATCATTCCCGTCGCCGGCGCCCAATTCTGCTATTTCGGTGCGGTCAGGCACATGTCGGTCGGCGTGGCGATGCTCCTGGAGTTCCTGAGCCCCATCCTGGTGATCGCCTGGATCTGGCTGTCCACACGGCAACGCCCGCATGCCCGCGTGCTCGCCGGCGCGGCACTCGCGCTAGTAGGAATGCTGCTGGTGCTCAACATCTTCAGCGGCTCCCGCGTCGAGCCGGTGGGGGTGCTGTGGGGACTGGGAGCGGCGGTCTGCGCCGCGTACTACTTCATCTCGTCACACCGGGCGGGCGGCAAGGCACAAGGGCTGCAACCGATCACCCTGACTACCAGCGGGCTGCTCGTCGGAACGGTCGCGGTGGGAGGCTTCGGGCTGACCGGCATCATGCCGATGACCTTCTCCACCCAGGCTGTGCAGGTCGCGGGCTGGCATGCGCCGGTGTACGTGCCCATCCTCATTCTCGGGGTAGTCACCACCGCGATCGCGTACCTCACCGGTATCGCCGCCATTGCCCGACTCAAACCGAGCTACGCGTCGTTGATCGCGCTCACCGAGGTGCTGTGCGCGGTGATCGCGGGATGGGTACTCCTCGGGGAAACCATCGCGCCCATCCAGTACGCGGGAGCCGCGGTCATTCTCGCCGGACTGGTTCTGGCACACCGGGGTGCGGATACCCCTTCGGACCCCGAATCCAGCACAGCCGGACACACAGCTTCTTTACCCGCGGGATTGAAATCACATGGCAGTGACAGCGAATTATCCGTAACCTCGGTGTGTGACGCTACAGCCGAATCCACGCCCAGCCAGTAAGTTGCTTACCGCCGCCGCCCGCGCGGCGGTTGTTTCGGTTGCGGCAATCATGTTGACCACGGGTCTCGCGGTCCTTCTCCCCGCCACCGCCTCGGCGGCCTGTCCGAATGTCGAGGTGTCGTTCGCCCGCGGCCGCAGTCAGCCGCCCGGTGTCGGAAACATCGGCGACGGCTTCATCAGTGCATTGCGCAATCGCGTCAAAGACGTTGGCGTTTACGCGGTCCGATACGACGCCAACACCGACGTCAGCGGCGGAGCCAACGATTTGAGCGCACACCTGCAGTCGGTGGCCAACTCGTGCCCCAACACCAAGCTGGTTGTCGGCGGGTACTCGCTAGGCGCCGGGGTTGTCGACACCGCGCTGGGTTTCCAGGGTCCCGTCTCGATCGGAGACTTCTTCAACTTCACCAACCCGGTTCCCCCCGAGGTCGGTGACCGCATCCGGGCGATTGTCACCTTTGGCAACATCGTCAACCGCTTCGCCCCCATTCAGAATCTGGCCGGCGCCTACTCCGATCGCGTCCTTGACCTGTGCAATGACGGCGATCCCGTCTGCATGGCCGGCGACAACGAAAGCTGGAAGTCCCACACCACGTACCCGCCGGCACTCTTTGCGCAGGCTGCGGACTTCGCGGCCGCCCGGGTGAACTAACGTCGCCCGGGTGACTGTTTCCCAGATCACCCACCGTCAGCTGCATGTCAATGGAATCGACATGCACGTCGCCGAACAGGGCGAAGGCCCGGCGGTTGTTCTGTGCCATGGCTTTCCCGGGCTCTGGTACACCTGGCGCCACCAACTGGCCGCACTTGCGGCGGCCGGATATCGGGCCATCGCACCGGACATGCGCGGATATGGACGTACAACGGCGCCGCGGGACCCTACGGCCTATGACCGCGGCACCACGGTCAACGACCTCGTGGGCCTGCTCGACGCCCTCGATCTGCCGGACGCGGTGTTCTCCGGGCACGATTTCGGGGCACATCTGGTGTGGGACATGCCCGCCTGGGCAGGGGATCGAGTCCGTGCACTGATCCAGCTGTCGGTGCCACGTACCCGACGGCTCCCGGTCAAGCCGAGCATTGGCTTCAACTACCTTGCCTCTCAGCACTTCACGCATCTGGAGTACTTCCAGGAGCCGGGCGTAGCGGAGTCTGAGCTGAATACGCGGCCAAAAGCCTTCCTGGCCACGCTGTTCCACGCGCTCAGCGGAGCGAACCGCTATCTGGATTGCTGGGATCACCCGGCGCAGGTGGATGGCAAGCGCAATGGCTACCTGGACGTACTACCGACTCCTCCTCCCCTGCCCTGGAATTGGCTGTCCGAACAAGATCTCGACTACTACGCGGCAGAATTCACGCGCACAGGATTCACCGGCGGCCTCAACTGGTATCGGGCCGAGGATCTGGTGTGGGCCCAGAACGAGCACCTGCAGGACACACCCATCGGCATACCGGTGGCCTTCATGGCGGGATCGGCCGATCCGGTGCTGGAAATGCTTGGTCGCGACCCGATGACGGCGATGGCCGATCTGGTTCCCGGGCTGAGGTCGGTTCTGATCGTCGAGGGGGCCGGGCACTTCGTGCAAATGGAGCGGCCCGACGCGATCAACTCCGCGATGGTCGAGTTCCTGGCCTCGCTTCCGCCCAGGTGACGCGACCCATACCGCACCGACATGACAACTAGGTTGACTTACCCGTAGCATTCGCGTGTGACGACGCACAGTGCTGTTTCACCTGCAATCTCGCACGTCCGGCGGCCCGGATATCTCCTCGCTGCCCTGCTCATGTTCATCGGCCTGGTGACCATTTCGCAGCCGGCGCCCGCGAGCGCCGATCCGTGCGCCGCGGTGGATGTCTCGTTCGCCCGCGGCCGTGATGAGCCGGTCGGTCTGGGCCGTGTGGGTCAGGCGTTCGTCGACGCCCTCGGGTCCAAGGTCGGCAGCATGAACGTCTACCCCGTCAACTACAGCGCCGGACTGCTCTCCACCGGAGAAGGCGCCGACGACCTGCGTGGACACCTCAGCGACGTCGCCGCATCGTGCCCCAACACCAAGCTGGTGATCGGCGGGTACTCGATGGGCGCAACCGTCGTGGACGACATCGCCAACAACCCGCCGCCGGACGTCGCGGGCCGGATCAAGGGCATCGCGACGTTCGGGAACATCGACCGTCGCGGTGGCGGCATGACCGGGCCCCTCGCCGGACGGTGGATCGACCAGTGCAATCCCGGCGACCCCGTCTGCCAGGAGGGCGGCCGCTCATGGACCGCGCATCAGACCTACGAGCAGACTAATCTGCCCTCGCAGGCCGCATCGTTCGTGGCGGGCAAGCTTTAGCACGGGCACAGTCCACGAAACGGCGCGCAGGAACTTGCTGACCCGTAGCATCGTGGTGTGACCACGCATCAGCGGGGCACGAGGGTCGGCGTTGTCCTGAGTTATCTTGTCGCCCTGACGGTGTTCGCGCTGTCAGCGGCGAATGTTGTCGGACTTGTCTATGCGTTACCTCAAGCTGCGGCAGATCCGTGTTCGGATGTCGACGTCTCCTTTGCGCGGGGACGCAAGGAGCCCGTCGGGTTGGGCCGAGTCGGCGATGAGTTCGTGGACTCCTTGACCCCACGCATCCAGGCCACCGGCGCCAGCATGAACGTCTACCCCGTCAACTACGACGCGGGTATTTTCTCGGCCGGCGGCGGAGCCAACGATCTCAGCAATCACCTGCAATCGGTGGCCGCCAGCTGTCCGCGGACAAAGTTCGTCATCGGCGGGTACTCCATGGGCGCCGAGGTGATCGACACCATCATCGGCGTCCCGAACGTCGGAATCGGGTTCAGCCGCCCCCTGCCTCCCGCGGTGGGCGATCGCGTCGTCGCCATCGCAACATTCGGCAACGCCACCCACCGAACCGGTGGCCCACTGAGCGGTATTGCCGGCGTATTCGGTTCTCGTGCAATCGATCTGTGCAATCAAGGAGATCCGATCTGCATGGCCGGACCCAACAACAGCTGGGATGCCCACACCTCATACGAACGCACCGGGCTACCCGCCGAGGCCGCGGCCTTCGTCGCCTCGAAACTCAACCGGCACGGCGAAGCCGAGTCCGCCGAGTAGTTAGTCCTGCCGCACTCGAATGTCGCGGGTGATCAACACGCGCGCCGCCATCTCATCGTCTGGCGGATAGTCGACACCGACCAGCGTCAGTCCGCGCGCCGGCGCTGCAGCGAAATCGCTTGAACGCCTTTCTTTCTTCAGCAAGTCGGCGCACCACTGCACCGGCCGCCTACCCTCCCCCACGACCAGCACCGCACCCACCAGCGAACGCACCATCGACCAGCAGAACGCGTCGGCACTCACGTGCGCGGCCAGTTGATGCCCGTCGACCGTCCAGTCGAACCGCTGCAACTCGCGGATCGTTGTGGCACCGTCACGATGGCGGCAGAAGGCGGCGAAATCGTTCAGCCCCACCAGTTTCCGCGAGGCCTCCGCCATGGCGCCGACGTCCAGCGGACGGTGCCATCCGACGACCTCATGCCGCGCGAGAGGCAGCACTCCGAATGGAGCCGTCGATATCCGGTACTCGTAGTGCCGCCGCAAGGCAGAGAACCGTGCATCGAAATGTGCCGGGGCGCGGCAGATATCGAGCACACGCACGTCTTTGGGCAGGAAGCGCGACAGCCGCCGAATCAGCCTGCCGAATTCGGGCGCATCCACGGAGCGGGATCTGCCGAGAATTTCCGGTAGCCGGGCGTGTGGGATGTCCAGATGCGCCACCTGGCCTGTCGCATGCACGCCCGCATCCGTACGCCCGGCGGCGTACAGCGACACCGGCTCGCCCACGATGGTCGTGAACGCCTCACCCAGCACCCCCGCGACCGTGCGCTGGTTGACCTGAGTCGCCCAGCCCGCGAAATCGGTTCCGTCGTAGGCGATATCGAGCCGTAAACGAACCAGCCCGCCACCGTCTCCGGTAGCGGGCTGGTTGTCAGAGGTGACCAAAGGTCACTCCTTCTTGTCTGCGTCCTCGGCCGTGTCAGTCGCGGCGTCCGCCGCACCTTCGTCCTCGGCGGCCGCATCATCGGCAGTGTCGGTCTCGACCTCGACGGCGTCCTCGGCAGGAGTCTCCTCGGCCTCGGCAGCGGCCGGAGCCTCAGCCTGCTTGGTCGAAGCGACCCGGCGAGCCCGGTCGGCCTCGGAGGTGACCGTCTTCTCCTTCACCAGCTCGATGATCGCCATGGGCGCGTTATCGCCCTTGCGGTTCTCGACCTTGATGATGCGGGTGTAGCCACCGTTGCGATCGGAGTAGAACGGACCGATCTCGTCGAAGAGGGCGTGGACGACGTCCTTATCGCGGATCTTCTTGAGCACCTCGCGCCGGTTGTGCAGATCACCCTTCTTGGCGTGGGTGATCAGCTTCTCGGCGTACGGCCGCAGCACACGGGCCTTGGTCTCGGTTGTCTTGATCCGGCCGTGCTCGAACAGCGCGGTGGCAAGGTTGGCCAGGATCGCCTTCTGGTGTGAAGACGACCCACCGAGCCGCTGACCCTTCTTGGGCTTGGGCATTGCAACTATCTCCTATTCGGGGCCGGCCCCCGTATCAGGTAGGGCCGGGACGGATTGTGTTAGAGCTGTTCGGTTTCGGCGAAGTCCTGATCGCCATCGAAGTCGTACGAACCGGTGTCCGACCACGTGCCGGTGGCAACGTCGTATCCGGCGACCTCGGACGGATCGAAGCTGGTCGGGCTGTCCTTGAGCGACAGGCCGAGCTGATGCAGCTTGATCTTCACCTCGTCGATGGACTTCTGGCCGAAGTTGCGGATGTCCAGCAGATCCGACTCGGTGCGGGCAACCAGCTCGCCGACGGTGTGCACACCCTCGCGCTTGAGGCAGTTGTACGACCGGACGGTCAGGTCCAGGTCCTCGATGGGCAGCGCGAACGAGGCAATGTGGTCTGCCTCGGCCGGCGACGGCCCGATCTCGATGCCCTCGGCTTCGACGTTGAGTTCACGTGCCAGGCCGAACAGCTCAACCAGCGTCTTGCCTGCCGAGGCCAGCGCGTCACGCGGGGTGATCGAGTTCTTGGTCTCCACGTCCAGCACTAGTTTGTCGAAGTCGGTGCGCTGCTCGACGCGGGTGGCGTCGACGTTGTACGTCACCTTGAGCACCGGCGAGTAGATGGAATCGACGGGGATACGGCCGATCTCAGCACCCGAGGCCTTGTTCTGCACGGCCGGGACGTAACCGCGACCGCGCTCGACGACGAGCTCGATCTCCAGCTTGCCCTTGTCGTTCAGGGTCGCGATGTGCATATCGGGGTTGTGCACGGTCACGCCGGCAGGCGGCACGATGTCACCGGCGGTGACGGCGCCCGGTCCCTGCTTGCGCAGGTACATGGTGACGGGCTCATCCTCTTCCGAAGACACCACGAGGCTCTTGAGGTTCAGGATGATGTCGGTGACGTCTTCCTTCACCCCGGGAACGGTGGTGAACTCGTGCAGCACACCGTCGATCCGGATGCTGGTGACCGCCGCGCCCGGGATGGACGACAGCAGGGTGCGCCGCAGCGAGTTGCCCAGGGTGTAGCCGAATCCCGGCTCCAGGGGCTCGATGACGAAGCGCGACCGGTTCTCGGCCAGCGTCTCCTCGGACAGGGTGGGTCGCTGAGAAATCAGCATTCTTCTTCTATCTCCTTCTCGGCACCCGCTATTTGATGCCGGTCAGTGAGGGCAGCCCGGATAGGCGGCCCGACTTCTTACTTCGAGTAGAACTCGACGATCAGCTGCTCGGTGAGCGGCACATCGATCTGCGAACGCTCGGGGAGCTGGTGCACCAGAATGCGCTGGCGCTCGCCAACAACCTGCAGCCAGCCCGGGATGGGCCGGTCGCCTGCGGTCTCGCGTGCGACCTCGAACGGCAAGGTGTTCAGCGACTTTTCCTTGACGTCGATGATGTCGTACTGCGACACCCGGTAGCTGGGCACATCGACCTTCACGTTGTTGACCGTGAAGTGACCGTGCGACACCAGCTGGCGGGCCATCCGGCGGGTACGGGCCAGGCCGGCCCGGTACACGACGTTGTCGAGACGGGTCTCCAGGATCTGCAGCAGCTGCTCACCGGTCTTGCCGGAGTGCCGGTTGGCCTCGGCGTAGTAGCGACGGAACTGCTTCTCCATGACGCCGTAGGTGAAGCGAGCTTTCTGCTTCTCCTGCAGCTGCGTGCGGTATTCGCTCTCCTTGACCCGCGCGCGGCCGTGCTGGCCGGGAGGGTAAGGACGCTTCTCGTACGCGCTGGAGCCACCGACGAGGTCGACGCCCAGACGACGGGACTTGCGAGTGACGGGTCCGGTATAACGAGCCATTTAGTTCAAACCTCCCTTAGACCCGGCGCCGCTTGGGCGGACGGCAACCGTTGTGCGGCTGTGGAGTGACATCGGAAATCGCGCCCACTTCGAGGCCCGCGGCCTGCAGCGAACGGATGGCGGTCTCACGGCCGGAGCCGGGACCCTTGACGAACACGTCGACCTTCTTGACGCCGTGTTCCTGAGCCTTGCGAGCCGCGTTCTCGGCAGCCAGCTGCGCGGCGAACGGGGTCGACTTGCGCGAGCCCTTGAAGCCGACGTGACCGGACGACGCCCAGGCGATCACGTTGCCCTGCGGGTCGGTGATCGAGACGATCGTGTTGTTGAACGTGCTCTTGATATGAGCGGCGCCGAGCGGGATGTTCTTCTTTTCCCGGCGACGGGTCTTCTGCGCCTTCTTGGGGCCCGCAGCGCCCTTCTTTGCTGGTGGCATGGTTTTACCTGGCCTTCTTCTTGCCTGCGATGGTGCGCTTCGGCCCCTTGCGGGTACGCGCATTGGTCTTGGTCCGCTGACCGCGCACCGGCAGGCCACGACGGTGGCGCAGGCCCTGGTAGCAGCCGATCTCAATCTTGCGGCGGATGTCGGCCTGCACCTCGCGGCGCAGGTCACCCTCCACCTTGAGAGAGGCTTCGATGTATTCACGCAGCTGAGTCACCTGATCATCGGTCAGATCCTTGCTGCGCTGTTCGGGGCTGATGCCCGTGGCGGCCAGGATCTCCTTGGAGCGGGTCCGGCCAATGCCATAGATATAGGTGAGCGCGATTTCCATACGCTTATCGCGCGGTAGGTCAACGCCTACGAGACGTGCCATGCGGCAGTTCCTCTTTCATTCAACGAAGGTCTGTTCCCAGTCCGCCCCCTCTAGGTTGGGGCCCCGGCCTCCGTTCCGGGGGTGTCTGTCCGGCGTACCCGGTCAGTGGTTCTGGGAGGTCATCATTCAGTTATGTGTGGGCTTGGCCTGACGGCTTAGCCCTGCCTCTGCTTGTGGCGAGGGTCCTGGCAGATCACCATGACCCGCCCGTGCCGGCGAATAACGCGGCACTTGTCGCAGATCGGCTTGACGCTCGGGTTGACCTTCACGTTCTTCGATCCTGTCTTGCGGTTGTAGTTACTTGTACCGGTAAACGATCCGACCGCGGGACAGGTCGTAGGGAGACAACTCCACCACCACTCTGTCCTCGGGCAGGATGCGGATGTAGTGCTGCCGCATCTTGCCGCTGATGTGGGCGAGCACCTTGTGTCCGTTCTCCAGCTCAATGCGAAACATCGCATTGGGCAGGGGTTCGACCACCCGACCCTCGACCTCGATGGCTCCGTCTTTCTTAGCCATATCCTCCGCGATTCTGATTGCCTGCCCCGGCTGTCGCCGGCATGACACGGCAAACTTTACCGACCCTCGAACGTGAGCCGGTAACAGGAAAGTCCAGGACTGGGCACGCAGATAGTCGGCACGTAAGCCGCACCGTTGGTCAAGGATACCCGCGTAACGCCCCCAAACCAAACCGGCGAAGGGGGCGGCCACTGCCCCGCCCACCTCAGGACCAGGTGACTCCCGACCTGCTGATATGCGGAATCGCCGTGGGTCGCACCAGACCCGCTGTCAGCCAGGCACCCGCGATCCAGATATGAGGCGCGGATTTGGCCGCCATCGTGCGTCTGGCCCGCATCGATACGTCCGAACCGTCCAGAACTCGCTGCGCCCGCACGGACAGCATCCGGTTACGCACTCCCGACCGGCGCCGCTCCCGAGCGCTCCTGTTGATCGCCAACCAGGCCGCGGCGAGATCGCTGGACTCGCCCAGCGCCTCCGCGATGGCCTCCGCGGCCGCGACCGCGTCGGACACACCCGAGTTGAGGCTGCGGCCGCCCAAGGGGGCGAACTGATGGGCGGCCTCACCCGCGAGCAGCACCCGGCGATTCACGTCGGTGTAGCTGGCAGCTACTCCCTGAACGGTCTGATGCACCTCGACCGACCTGATGTGATCCGCATACCAGGCATCACCGGTGAGCGCCGTCACCCACGAACGCACCTGCTCGGTCGTCGGTGTCTCCGCGTCGTTGGACAGGAACTGAACATCGAGGCGCAGACCGTCCGGGTACGGCAGGCGAATCGCGTGACGCCCGCCGAGATCGGGATGGTGATATTGGATCTGCACGGGCAGATCCACCGTGACACCGTCCGGATGCGGTTCGACGTCGATCACCACAGACGGCGGCGACGGCGGTCGCGCCGACATACCGATGCCCAGCGCCTGGCGAATGGCCGACTTGGAGCCGTCGGCGGCGATGACGTAGCTCGCGCGCAGCCGGTCTCCGCTGGCGAGGGTGAGCCGTGCGCCGGTGTGGTCGGTACTGATGTCGGTGACGGCGACCCCGCAGTGGTACTCCACGCCCAGATTCAATGCCTCAGCAAGTGTCTCTTCCTCAATGGTGCGCTGCGACAAGCTCATTCCCCATGCCGCGGGGTTCCACGGACCAGGAATTCGCGACGGAGCGTACGAGGACATGACGAATACCGGACGGCCCTGATAGAAGGTTTGGACGCCATGGACCGCGAGCGCCGACTGGCGTAGCCGCGCACCCAGTTCGGGTGCCACCCGGTCATATCGCCGTAACGTCGAGTGCCCGACGAAGGTCGCGCAGTTCCGGTGCCGCTGACGTTCTTTCGAACCCGCGGCCTCCAGCACAACCACGCGAATTCCCTGGCGCGCCAACAAGGTGGCAGCGAGCAACCCGACAGGACCGCCGCCGACGATCACCACGGCATCATCGGTGATGTCCCGACGCGCGTCCGCGGATACTGCCGCTAGGTGAGGCACCCCATGACGGTACCGCGCGTGGCCAATCAGGCGCCCATCGAGATTTGGGTCCATATATTGGGGCCATCACATACCGGCTGAGGGGGATGCCAGATGACGATGCCGCAACCGCAGTTCGGCCATCCAGAGGCCATTAGGCCCAACGATGGACCGTCGACTGTTGTGCGTCTGCTGGTGGTGCCGCTGCTGCTGGTATTCGTCCTCGGCTACGGTCTGGCCGTCTTCCTCACCAGGGATGTCTGGCACAACTCCCGCGAAGGCACCCGCCTGACCTTTACCGCTCAGACTTCGGACGGAGCAGCTCCGCCAGCGGCCATGGTGGCGGAAACCGCAAATGTGGTCAGGGAACGACTCAGAGGTCACGGGGCGACCGTTGCGGTCCAAGGCAGGGATGTCGTCGTCACCGTTCCGGGCCGTGACGTGACGCCAGCTGCCCTGGGCAGCGTGATCAAGACCGGCCGCCTCTACATCCGGCCGGTGGTGCAGATGGTGCCGGCCCAGCCGCAAACCTCACCCCTCCCGCCGAAACCCGCCGACCCTTCTGCCATCGAGTTCGAGAAGCAGATCCGCCAGACCACAGACCCCCGCATGCAGCTGCTCGCGCTGCAGGTTCAGGCCACACGCTGCCATGACCCGGATCCACTAGCGGGTAGCGACGATCCCAACCTTCCCCTCATCACCTGCGGTACTGACAGCGTTGGCGGGGCCGCGGCATACCTGCTCGACCAGTCGATTCTCAGCGGTGCCGATATCGCGAAGGCATCCTGGGGGCTCGACGAACAGCGCGGCGTGTACGTGGTCAGCATGGAATTCACCCCGAAAGCCGCACAGGTGTGGGCCGACTTCACCAGCCGCCATTGGCAGCAGGGCACGCAGACAGCGTTCATCGTGGATACACAGGTCATCAGTGCACCGGCGATTCGTGAACCAATCGTCGGGGGCACAGTCGAGATCACCGGACACTTCACACAGCAATCCGCACGCGAGCTCGCCGAGATCCTCGGTTCCGGCCCGCTGCCAGTGCCCTTGATTTTCACGTCGTCGTCAGAGGGAATCCTCGGGGCGACAACGATGTCCAAAGTGTTGCGGGTGGCGATCGTTGGGCTGGGCGTTGGCATCACCGCAATCGTGATCGCGGCGATGATCTACCTAGCGCGGCGCGCTCCTGACCACGTGAGCACGTAGCCAGCAGGACCGATTCGTGGTACCTATGTCGGTAGTGGCGAACATCGGCGTCGGCAACGGGGAGGGGGGCGAGTGGACGGTCTGACGATCGGGTACCTCGCGGCCTTTGCGGTCGGCGGGATAGCGGTGCTCTCGGCGCTGCTGCTCACCGATATCGGCCACGGCGATGGGATGCCATTTCTGAGCCTGACCTCGGTTTCTGCCGCACTGACGGGTGCGGGCGCCGGCGGATTCGTCGGCTCGGCCCTGGGCATCTCAGTGCTGCCGACAGCAATCATCGCCGGCGTGTGCGCTGTTGCGCTGGTGTCGATCCTGCAACTTTTCTTGACGTATCTGCGACGCCAGCAGGCGAACTCGCACTCGGGGCGCGCGTCCTATGTCGGACGACTCGGCACGGTGACCCTGAAGGTGCCCCCGGGCGGCGGCTGGGGGGAGATCGCGTTCACCGACGCGGACGGCAACCGGGTGCGTTCACGGGCGATCACCGATGAGCCCGAGGGGCTGGCCAAGAACGCCGCCGTCTACATCGCCGACGTTGACTCCGAATACCTGCACGTGGTCAGCGTTCCCGAGGCACGTCTCTGATGACCCCTCCACGTCACACCGTTAGTTCACATCACGAGTTCACACCACAAAGGAAACCCGCATGAGTTCGCTTCTCATCATCGTCACCATCGCCATCGCGGCGCTGGTCATCTTCGTGGCGCTGCCGCTGGTCTACGTACGCAACTACATCAAGGTGCCACCGAACGAGGTCGCGGTGTTCACCGGGCGCGGCCAGCCGAAGGTGGTGCGCGGTGGTGCCCGTTTCAAGATGCCCGGCATCGAACGGGTGGACATCATGTCGCTTGAACCGTTCAACGTGAACATCAATCTGCAGAATGCGTTGTCCAACAACGGTGTTCCGGTCAACGTTGAGGCCGTAGGGCTGGTGCGCATCGGATCGAACGACGAGGCGGTGCAGACCGCCGTCCAGCGCTTCCTCACCGCGGATCTCAGCGAATTGCAGCGTCAGATCAACGAGATCCTGGCAGGCAGCCTGCGCGGCATCACCGCCACGATGACCGTCGAGGACCTGAACTCCAATCGCGACTCTCTGGCGCGCAGCGTCGTCGAGGAGGCCGGCGGCGATCTCGCCCGCATCGGCATGGAGGTCGATGTCCTCAAGATCGCGGGCATCTCCGACCGCAATGGATACCTGGAGTCTCTCGGCCAGCGTCGCATCGCCGAAGTGCGCCGCGACGCGACGGTCGGCACTGCTCAGGCCGAGCGGGACGCACAGATTCAGTCGGCTCAAGCCCGGCAGGCCGGCTCCATCGCGCAGGCCGAGGCCGATACCGCGATCGCCTCCGCCAACCAGAAGCGCGACGTGGAACTGGCCCGCCTGCGCGCGCAGACCGAAGCCGAGAACGCCCAGGCAGACCAGGCGGGCCCGTTGGCCCAGGCCCGGGCCGAAAAGGACGTGGGTATCGCCCGCGAGCAGGCGGAGGCCGCGCGCATGCAGGCCCGCACCGAGGTGGAGCAACGTCGTACCGAGCAGGCCCAGGCCGCGTTGCAGGCCGACGTCATAGCCCCGGCCGAGGCACGTCGCCAGGCCGACATCGCGATCGCGGAGGGCAGCCGACAGGCCGCGATCCTGAAGGCGCAGGCCGATGCCGAGGCCGAGCGGCAGAAGGGTTCGGCAGAAGCCGACGCCCGCAAGGCAGCCGCGGACGCCTTCCGGATCGAGCAGCAGGCTGCCGCCGACGGCACCAAGGCCAAGCTGATCGCCGAGGCGGATGGCATCAAGGCCAAGCTGCTGGCCGAGGCCGACGGTAAGAAGGAAGTCGCCGCGGCACTCAATGCCTACACGCCGGAGGCAGCCCGACTGCTCACACTGCCGGACATCCTGGCATCGGTGGTGCAGGCAACCGAGGCCGCATCAAAACCGATCGGCGAGATTGAAAGGCTGTCCATCATCGGCGGCTCCGGCGATACCCAGGACGCGTTGGGCACCCTTTTAGGAGTAAGCCCGCAGGCAGTGGCGAAAGTGATTGAGAGCCTCAAGATTTCGGGCATCGATGTGGCCGACCTCCTGAACCGCACCCAGCAGGTCAAGGAATCCGCGTCCCCTGCCCCCGCGCCCGCGGCGCATCCGGAAGGATGGGTGGAGGAATAGCGACACCTCCTGCGAAGTTGGGACGCGACATGGGCGAATCGAACCTCAACCGGTATGGAATTTGGAACGGCGGTCCGGTCACACCGGAGCAGGCGAAGGCCATCGAGGATCTCGGCTACGGCTCGGTATGGATCGGGGGCGTGTTCACCTCAGATCTTGCGTACGTAGAGCCGCTGCTCGAAGCGACCGAGAATCTCACGGTCGCGAGCGGCATCGTGAACATCTGGACCTCGCCCGTCGAGGAGATAGCCGCCGCTTTCCATCGCATCGAAGCGAGTTACCCCGGGCGGTTCCTGCTCGGCGTGGGCGCCGGGCATCCCGAAGCATCGGCCGAGTACCACAAACCGTACGACGCCCTTGTCGAATACCTGGACGGGCTGGATGCCGCGGGCGTGCCGAGGGACCGCCGGGCGCTGGCCGCACTCGGACCCAAGGTGCTGAAGCTGTCCGCGGACCGGACCGCGGGCGCGCACCCCTACCTGACGACACCAGAGCACACCCGAGAGGCTCGAGCGATCATCGGTCCGGACGCCCTGCTCGTTCCCGAGCACAAGGTGGTGCTCAGTACCGACCCGGAGAGCGCACGGGCAATCGGCCGGCGCACCGTGGATTTCTATCTCCAGCTGAGTAACTACGTAAACAACTGGAAGAGACTCGGTTTCAGCGACGAGGACGTCACGTCGCCGGGAAGTGACACATTCATCGACGCCGTGGTGGCGCACGGAACCGCCGAAGAAATCGCCGCGCGTTTGCACGAACACCTTGACGCCGGCGCAGACCAGGTGCTCATCCAAGTTCTGGGTGACAAGGGGTTGGTCGACACGTTGACCTCGTTGGCGGACACGCTTCGGTAATCCCCTACTAGGGTGAGTGCATGCGAATTTTGGTGACCGGCGGCGCCGGTTTCATCGGAGCCAACTTCGTACATGCGACCGTCCGGGAGCGCCCCGACGTCTCGGTGACGGTCCTCGACGCACTGACCTACGCAGGCACTCGCGAATCGCTGGCCCCGGTCGCCGCCTCGGTCGAGCTGGTACAGGGCGATATCTGTGACGCCGAGACGGTGGAACGGCTGGTCGCCGACAATGACGTCGTGGTGCATTTTGCCGCGGAAACGCACAACGACAACTCGCTCGCCGACCCATCACCATTCTTGCGCAGCAACATCATTGGCACCTACACCCTACTGGAGGCGGTGCGGCGCCACGACGTGCGGCTGCACCACATCTCCACCGACGAGGTGTTCGGCGACCTCGAACTCGATGACCCGAATCGGTTCACCGAGACCACCCCGTACAACCCGTCGAGCCCGTACTCGGCGACCAAGGCCTCGGCGGATCTGCTGGTGCGCGCCTGGATGAGATCGTTCGGCATCCGCGCGACGATCTCCAACTGCTCCAACAACTACGGGCCGTATCAGCATGTGGAGAAGTTCATTCCGCGACAAATCACCAACATCCTCACGGATCGCAGGCCACGCCTCTACGGTGCCGGCGCCAATGTTCGGGACTGGATTCACGTCGACGACCACAACAGCGCGGTATGGCGCATCATCGAGGCGGGCGCCATCGGACGTACGTATCTCATTGGAGCAGACGGAGAACGAGACAACCTGTCGGTGCTGCGCACCATTCTCGAACTCATGGGCAAGTCGCCGGACGATTTCGACCACGTCACCGATCGCGCCGGCCATGACCTGCGTTATGCCATCGATCCGACACCGCTGCGTGATGAATTGGGCTGGAAGCCAACACATGGCGATTTCACCGGCGGGCTGGCCGCCACCATCGAGTGGTATCGGGACAACGCGGATTGGTGGCGTCCCATCAAAGATGCCGTGGAATCGCAATACGCCGCGAGGGGGCAGTGACGTGAAGATCCGTGAACTATCGGTACCCGGCGCCTTCGAGATCACCCCGGTGCAGCATCACGACAGCCGGGGCGTGTTCCTCGAATTGTTCAAGGGCGCAGCGCTTGCCGAGGCCATAGGCCACCCGTTCGACCTGCAACAAGCCAACTGCTCGGTATCGGCGGCCGGGTCACTACGCGGAATACACTTCGCCGACGTGCCGCCGGGACAAGCCAAGTACGTCGCCTGCCTGACGGGGTCCGTGTATGACGTCGTGGTCGACATCCGCGTGGGGTCACCGACGTTCGGCGCCTGGGACGCAGTACTTCTCGACCCCCAGGACCGCCGCGCCGTATATGTGCCGGAAGGGGTGGGCCACGGGTTCCTGGCACTCGAGGACGACTCGACGGTGGTCTACCTGTGCTCCGCCGGATACGCCCCGGGCCGTGAGCACGGCGTCAATCCGCTGGATCCCACTGTCGGGATCGCATGGCCGACCAGCCGCCCCGACGGCACCGAGTTGTCACTGGTTGTCTCCGAAAAAGACAGTGCCGCACCATCATTAATCGATGCCAGAGACTCGGGCCTACTCCCGGTCGCCAGCGAGGTTGAGGCCTTCCTAGAGAGCCTCTCTCACTGATCGACGAATCTATCCACGCCACCGCGTGTTTGCTAAAGTCCCTACATGACGCAACCGCCTTCCGGGCCGCCGCCCTCGGATCCCGGGCCGCCGGAGTACCCGCAGTACCCGACGCCAACGGGCCCCGGGTACCCACCGGTCGGGCCGCCACCGGCGGGCGGATATCCACCCGTTCCCCCCGCTGGGGCCCCCGGGGGCCGGGCCGGATCCCCACCCCGCTGGCGCGGTATCCAAA
>NZ_MAEW01000003.1 GCF_002013375.1 Mycobacterium sp. D16Q13
CGCAACGGGGCCCCGGGTCCCCCCCGGTCGGGCCCCCCCGGCGGGCGGATATCCCCCCGTTCCCCCGGCTGGGCCCGCGGGCGCCGAGCCGTATCCGCCATACCCCCAGGCTGACCCGGCGGGATACCCGCCGCCACCTCCGGGATACCCCGCTGCGCCATACGGCTATCCCGCGGCGGGCTCCTATCCGCCCGTCGAAAGCGCGCGAAGCACCAACGGATTCGCCATTACGGCGCTGATTTTCGGCATCGTCCCCTGCCTGGGCGGCATCCTGGGCATCATCTTCGGCGTCCTGGGCCTGAATCAGATCAAACGAACCGGTCAGAACGGCCGCGGAATGGCCATCGCGGGCATCGTGCTCGGCTCCCTGTGGGTCGTCGCGTCGATCGTCATCATCGCGGTGGGCGTCGGCAACCAGCCCAAACGCGACGAATCCGGACACGTCACCCAGTCCGGCGATATGGACGTCACCAAGTTGCGCGTGGGCGACTGCGTCGCCGATCTCGGCGACAAGGACTACTACACGACGACTAAGGCCATCCCGTGCTCTCAGCCACACAAGGCAGAGGTCTACGCACTGCTACCGCTGTACGGATCCTCGGTGCCCGCGCAGTCCGAGCTGGACGAAAAGGGCAATGAGGGCTGCAGTACCGCGCTAGAAAGCTACTCTCCCAGTGCATTCGAAGACGACGGGGTCGAGATCACCTACCTCTACCCCACCAAACGTTCCTGGACACAGGGTGATCACGCGATCGCCTGCGTGGCCGTCTTCACCACCGAGCGCACTGCATCCATCAAGGGCCAGTAGCTGCTACGGGCGCAATGTCAGAATGCGGGGGCCGTCCTCGGTGACGGCTACCGTGTGCTCCCAATGCGCGGCCCGGGAGCCGTCGGTGGTCACAACGGTCCAATCATCGGCCAGCACCCGGGTCTGCGTGGTTCCCAGCGTGAGCATCGGCTCGATGGCGAGCACCGACCCCACCCCGAGAAGCGGCCCCTTGCCGGGGGCTCCCTCGTTGGGCAAGAACGGATCCAGGTGCATCGAACGGCCGATGCCGTGGCCGCCATAGCCGTCCACGATTCCGAATGCCCGGTCGAACTGCTTCTCCGCCGCCCGGGTGCCCAGCTCGATCGCATGGGACACATCGGTGAGCCGATTCCCCGGGATCATCGCCGCGATACCGGCCTCCATCGACAACCGGGTGGCTTCCGACAACGCCTCGTCGACGGGAATGACTGTCCCGACCGCAAAGGTCCACGCGGAATCCCCGTGCCACCCGTCCAGAATCGCACCGCAGTCGATGGACACCAGGTCGCCCTCAGCCAAGATCGCTGTCGCCGAAGGTATTCCATGAACCACTTGATCATTGACCGAGGAGCAGATCGACGCCGGGAAACCGTGGTAACCCAGGAACGACGGCACCGCGCCGCCATCCCGGATCACGGACTCGGCGACCTTGTCCAATTCCAGCGTCGAAACACCGGCCTTTGCGGCATCACGCACGGCGACCAATGCGGCGCCCACGACGGCGCCCGCGGCAGCCATGGCATCCAGTTCTCCGGTGGTGCGCTGCTCCACCGTCTTCTTGCGGCCGAACAGCCCCACTGCTACCTCGCCTACTACCGGCCCAGAGCCTGCGATGTCCGCGCGAACACTTCGTCCACCGTGCCGACGGCATCGATGGTCTGCAGCACGCTCTGGTAGTACTCCAGCAGCGGTGCGGTCTCGTCGCGGTACACGTTGAGGCGATTGCGAATAATGTCCTCGGTGTCGTCGGCGCGGCCACGGCCCAGCAGTCGCTGCACGAGCTCTTCTACCGGCACCCGGAACTCCAGCACGGCGTCGATCTTGACGCCGCGGGCCTCTTCCATCGCGGCCAGCGCATCCGCCTGGTCCACGGTGCGCGGGAATCCGTCGAGGATAAATCCGTCCGCGGCGTCCGCCTCGTCGAGGCGCGCCTCGACCATCTTGTTGGTGACCTCGCTGGGCACCAGATCGCCGGCGTCCAGGTACTGCTTGGCCTGGATTCCCAGCTCGGTGCCCTCACTGATGTTCGACCGGAACAGGTCGCCCGTAGAGATCTGCGGAATGCCGAACTTCTCCGAAATCAGTTGTGCCTGCGTACCTTTGCCTGCCCCTGGCGGGCCGAGTAACACCACTCTCACTTGAGGAACCCTTCGTAGTTACGCTGCATCAACTGGCTTTCGATCTGCTTCACAGTATCGAGGCCGACACCGATCATGATCAGCACCGCAGTTCCGCCGAATGGCAGGTTCTGCATACCGCCGGAGTTCCCGATCTGCAGGAACAGGTTCGGCAAGATCGCGATGATACCCAGGTAGATCGAGCCTGGCCACGTGATGCGGTTGAGCACGTAACGCAGGTAGTCGGCGGTGGCACGTCCGGGACGGATACCGGGAATGAAGCCACCGAACTTGTTCATCTCGTCGGCGCGCTCATCGGGGTTGAAGGTGATCGACACGTAGAAGAACGTGAAGAACACGATGAGCGTGAAGTAGATCGCGACGTACCAGTAGTTGCTGGGGTCGGTCAGGTACGTGCTGACGAATCGATCCCACCAGCCGGTCTTGTCCTTCCCGCCACTGCGCACGAGCTGCGTGATGAGACCCGGGATGTACAACAGCGAGGAGGCGAAAATGACCGGGATAACACCGGCCTGGTTGACCTTCAGCGGCAAGTAGGTGGAGGTGCCGCCGTACATGCGCCGTCCCACCATGCGCTTGGCGTACTGGACGGGGATGCGGCGCTGGCCCTGTTCGACGAACACGACACCGATCACGATGAGAAGCGCCGCCACACAGACGGCGGCGAAGGTGACACCGCCACGGCTGTCGAGGATGGTCTTGCCCTCGGCGGGGATCCGGGCCGCGATACCGGCGAAGATCAGCAGCGACATGCCGTTGCCGACTCCGCGTTCGGTGACCATCTCACCGAGCCACATCACCAAGGTGGATCCGGCGGTCATGACCAGAACCATCACGGTCAGCGAGAAGATCGACTGGTCCGAGACAATCTCGTCCTTGCGGTCACAGCCCTGCAGCAGGTTTCCGCTGGCACCGAGCGCGACGATCGAGGTGGACTGCAGCAGTGCCAGCGCGACCGACAGGTAGCGGGTGTACTGCGTCATCTTGGCCTGGCCCGACTGGCCTTCCTTGCGCAGCTGCTCGAACCGGGGAATGACCACGGTGAGCAGCTGAACGATGATGCTGGCGGTGATGTACGGCATGACGCCGACCGCGAAGACCGACAACTGCAGCAGCGCACCACCCGAGAACAGGTTGATCAGCGAGTAGAGCTGCGCCGAATCTCCACTGCTGACCTGCTCAACGCAGTACTTCACGTTGGCGTAGTTCACCCCGGGAGACGGCAGCGTCGCACCAAGCCGATAGATGAACACGATCCCGATCGTGAAGAGGATCTTCCGCCTCAGGTCAGCTGTCCTGAGAGCAGAGACAAAAGCGGAAAGCACACATCCTCCTGCGCATCCTGCAGCTCGCCATGTGATCTGCTAGATGAATCAGCTGGTGATCCCAGCGTTGGGTAACCGTTTCGGCGGCCGTCAGGGCACGCCCGGGCCGGATACGAGACTAACAGTTCGCTACGAACCGGTGGAGAAGACGGTGTCCTTCTGGTCGGGGACGACCGTGCCATCGGAACGAAGCAGCGGCCCTGTGCTGCCGTCCGGGTTGGTCCTGCCGTCGGTCGCACACAGGTACGGGTCCACATGCTGCGGATAGGGATCGATAAACATCGGGTTGACCAACCATTTGCCGTCGGCGTTGTCATAGGCCCGGCACATGAGCTCGGTCTTGTTCCGATTGATGACGAGGTGCGCGGCGGTGGCGTCGTCGACAAAGGTGACGTCGGTGGTCGAGTCCCCGGCGGCGAGAATCTGCCGCTTGTTGGCGTCGTAGGGCTCGAATGCGGCGGGTCCCTGCACGCCGAAGACCACCTGGTTAGCCCAGCAGCGTTTGCCGTCGACATAGGTGATGACGGTGTCGGCACCGTCGGGCTGTCCGCCACAGCCCTTGACGTGCGGGGTCTGCCGCCCGTTGGTGTCGTAGACGCTGCGCACCCCGATCACCTGGTTTGTGGGGATTCCGATTTCCGGTGACCACACCTTGGCGACCACCTCCGACGACGCCGAGATCACCCAGGTGCTGACACCGTGCGCCTGCAGCGTGGCAATGAGGTCCTTGATCTGCGGATATACCCGTACATACCCCGGCACGGTGGTGGTGCCGATGGTCTGGGTGGCTCCGATCGGCGCGTCCAGGTTCTCGCGCTTGGCCGCCTGCGCGAATTGAGCGACCTCGTCGGCGGTGTACCCGGCGGTCAGCGCGACTGTCCACACGTAGGCGCCATTGCTCCAGCGCTGGTTGTATCCGGTGAAGGCTTCCTGCTCGTCATGGGTCTTGCCCTCGCGGACCGCCAGGATCTCGTCGGCGCATGCGGCGTTGGTTGAGGTGGCCAGCGGCTGTCCAGCGGGGGTTGTGGTGCCGCACGCCTCGCGCAGCGCGGTGGCCGCCACTTCGGTGATGTGTCGGCTGGTGGCGTGCCAGTCGCCGGGCTGACGGATCTTGTTGTGCCGCAGCATCCACGCGAGGGTCGCATCCGAGATGTCGTTCTTGACCTCGGTGTTGTCCCAGTCGAAGAGCGCGACCGCCGTGGTGGAGCGCTTCCAGGTGCCGGTGCACGTGCTGTTGGCGTCGATCGCGGCTTGCAACCGCTCCCTGACCTCGCCGTACCAGGGCAACGCGGGATCCAGCTGGCGGCATCCGGGTGCGGCCTGCGCGACGGGAGTGCTCACGTTCCAGGCTGCGACGAATAAAACGACGGCAGCAATCCAGGTCATCGCCTTCACCGGCCGAAATTACCACCGCGCGTCCGTGACTCGGGGCCGGTCACCGGGCGTTCATCGGCATTTCCCGTTAGTTGAGTTCGGATCTGCGCGGCCCGCAGCCAAATGTGCTCTCGCAGTTGCGAGATATCGGTCGGATGCGGCGCGGACAAGACATCGGCTCGCGCTCGTTTCGCGATGGCGACCTCGCGGCGGTAGTTCAGGAAGATCTGGAGCTCGCCTTCGCGATCGGCGAGATATTCGTAATCCGTGTCCCACGGCGCGCCGACGCGCATCAGTTCGGCATGGGTGGCCCATTGCCGCAACGTCTGCGGGCCGCCCGCCAAAACAAGTACCCCGCCGATCCGTTCGACGCTCTCCCACCCGGTGGGTTCGGGTGTGTACGGATACTGCCGTTGGCCACTGGGCATTTCCCGCCACTCACGAAATTCGGCGACCCAGCTGTCCAGGCCATGGGTGCGCCAGCGCACGGTGCCTTCAGGCTTGGCCGGCGGCTGCACCCGCAATGTCTGTGCCGCCTGCCGGGTGAGCACGGTCAGATGCGACGGCAGCAGCACAATCGGGTCCGCCGTCTCGGCGTCGAACGGATTCGGTTCGAGGTGCGCACGGTCGATGAGCACCAGCGTGCCGGGGCGCCGCTGATATGCCAGACCCCACAGCAGCCGGGCCAGCGTCTTGGCGCCCGCCTCATCGGAGATCACATGCCAGGTCTCATGAAACCGATTGGTGGAGAACCGCACATCGGCATCCGCGCGCAGCGTGATGACCGTGTAGGACCGTCCGTCAAGCGTCACGGAACGCCGGTGCAGCTTCATCACGCTGTCTCCGGTGGCGGCCGTACACGGCCGCACTTCTGTTTCGGCCACGTTCACCTCCTGATATCTCGGCCGCCCTCAGTGCCGGAACAGCAAACACCTCGATACGGGTCGCGCGCAACTGAATTTGCGCAGGCCACAGGCCCGGGGGTGCGCAATCGCAGACAGCGGCGCACTATGGTCGGGGCACCCCGACAACCTCCAAAGGAGCCTCGATGACGCGGACCGATGACGACAGCTGGGACTTGGCCTCAAGTGTCGGAGCGACGGCGACGATGGTGGCCGCGCAGCGCGCGCTGGCCAGCCAAGTGCCCAATGCCTTGATCAACGATCCCTACGCGGAGCCGCTGGTGCGTGCGGTCGGCATCGAGTACTTCACCAAGCTGGCCTCGGGTGATTTCGACCCCGAACAGATGGCAGGTCTGGTGCAACTGGGCATCACCGCGGACGGCATGGCCAACGGGATGGCAAGCCGCACCTGGTACTACGACACCGCCTTCGAATCCGCCACCGCCGCGGGAGTACGCCAGGTCGTCATCCTCGCGTCGGGACTCGACACCCGGGCCTATCGCCTGGATTGGCCGGCCGGTACCACCGTGTACGAGCTGGACCAGCCGGATGTGATCGCGTTCAAGACCGACACCCTGGCCGAGTTGGGAGCCTCACCGAGCGCCAACCGGCGCACTGTGGCGATCGACTTGCGCGACGATTGGCCAACCGCCTTGAAAGCGGCCGGTTTCGACCCTGGACAACCGACGGTGTGGTCTGCCGAAGGACTGCTGATCTATCTGCCCCCGGAGGCACAGGATCGGTTGTTCGCCTCAGTCACCGAGCTCAGCGCACCGGGCAGCCGCCTCGTATGTGAGCAGGTTCCCGGCCTGGAGACCGCCGACTTCTCCAAGGCCCGCGAACTCACCCGCCAATTCGCGGGCGACACACTGGATTTGGATATGGAGTCACTCGTCTACACCGAAGAGCGTCAAATGGCCGCGGATTGGCTGGCCGAACACGGCTGGTCGGTGGTCACCGAGGAGAACGACGCACTCTACGCGCGGCTCAACCTAGATCCGCCGAACCCTTTGCTGCGCACGATATTCCCCAACATCGTGTACGTCGACGCGATGCTGGGCTAGCTCGCCACGCGCGAGCGGCCCCATTTCCACCAGGCCCGCCTCGGCACCTGCGGCTCGTCGGTATCGGAGTTCGCAAACGGAACTCCTTTATAAACAGCGAGATACATGTCGATCGTGGTCACGATGACAATCATCAGCACCGGGCCCAGCACGATCCCCCAGAATCCGAAGGCCGCGATACCCGAGAAGACCGCTAGAAGCATCAACGCGGGGTCCAGGCGTGCGCCGCGCGGTACGAGGAAGGGGCGCAGCACATTGTCGATGTTGGACACCACCAGCAGGTGCCAGGCGATGACGAATAGTCCAGCGACGGGGTGCCCGAAGAGGATCATGCCGATGCCGAAGGGAATCGTCACGATGCCACCCCCCAGCGGGATGATCGATAACGCGGTCAGCAGTATCGCGAAGAAGAAGAAACCCTGCTGGAAGCCGGCCACGTAGATCGACGCGGCGCCCGCGACACCCTGCGCCATCGCAATGACGAACTGGCCCTTGACTGTTCCACGCACCATTGCACCGATCTTGTCGAGATACAGATCGGTGATCTCCTCCCCCAGCGGATTGAGCTGCCGCAGCAGGGTGAGCACCTTGTCCTGTTTGACCAGGAGCGAGACAAACACGTACAGGAAGATGATGCAGGCCGCGACCGCCGCCGCAACACTGCCGACGGCGCTCTGCAGCACCTGCAGCAGCCCTTGCCCAACGTTCTCCGCCAATGACGCGATCGACTGCCGCAGGCTGTCCGGGGTCAGCTGGACGTGCACGAATGGGATCCGGGCCAAGACATCGTTGATCACCGCGAACGCCTTCTGCCCGAGTGTGGTCATATCGGTGTCCCCCACCCAGTTCGAGACACTGTCGACCATGCGGGTGATCTGAACCGTCGCAACGTAAACCAGCGCACCGAGCGGAACCACCACCGATCCCAGCGCGCACAGCAGCGTCAGCGTGGCGGCCACACCCGATCCGAATCGGCGACCCAGGCGCCGATACAGCGGCGTGAACAGATATGCGGCCACCGCCGCGACGACGATCAGGATGAAGTAGCCGCGCAGAAAGTAGATGCCGACGGCGATGCCCACACCGGTGAGAACGGCGAGCACACGTTTCTGAAACACGGTCAGTTCGGTGTTCACGCCACGCCCTTCCGCCGGCAGCTGCACCCGATACGTTAGTCGGTGTCAGCCCCGGTCCTGGCGAAACATGCTGGTGCCGCGCGACTAGAAGCGGTAGTCGCCCATCATCATGGCCTGTGCACTGCCGATCGATCGCTGGGCGCGCTGCACCGTCTCCACAGCCAGCTGCGCCACTCGCCCCAGCACCGCATCGGTCACGGCCGCGGCGGCGGGTTGCGACGACGCGCGCTGCCGCAACAGCGAGGTGAGCGGCGAACTCGGGAAGCTCGCGATCCGAACCTCGTCGTCGGCATCGATGTCCGCGAGTTCCTTGGCCTTGGCCACCGCGTCACGAAATCCGCCGAGCTCATCGACGAGGCCGTGCTCCAACGCATCCCTGCCCGACCAGATCCTGCCCTGCGCAACCGCTTTCACGGCATCGATGGTCAGATTTCGTCCGTCGGCGACCCGCTGCACAAAATCGTCGTAGTGCATGTCGATCTCGGCCTCGACGAGATCACGTTGCTCGTCGGTGAAGGGTTCATTACTCGACCACGCGTCGGCGTTGGCGTTGGTGCGCAATGTGGCCGACGCGACGCCGAGCTTCTCCTTGAGTCCGCGAGTGATGAACTTTCCGGTGATCACGCCGATGGACCCGGTAATGGTCCCCGGATTGGCGATGATCGCGTCGGCACCCATGGCGACGTAATAGCCACCCGATCCCGCGACGGCACCCATGGACGCCACCACTGGCTTGCCCGCCTCACGCGCCCGGATCACTTCTCGCCAAATGGTTTCCGAGCCGTTGACCGAACCACCGGGGCTGTCCACACGCAACACGATGGCGGCCACCGAATCGTCGGCGACGGCATCGCGCAGCGCCTCGGCGATCACGTCACCTCCGCTGGCCGGCCCCGGCGGGAAGAGCCGGGGCCCGCTGCGGCCGCTCACAATCGGTCCCGCCAGGGTGACCACGCCGATGGTCCGCCGCGACGGACGGCCGGGCAGGGCGGGCAGGCTCGGCACCTGTGGCCGGGTGGCCCGGGCGTAGCGCGCCAGATACAGCAGCGGGGGTTCTTTGTCGGCCTTGACGCCGGTCACTTCGGCGATGCGGGCGTACGCCTCGTCGCGATATCCGATGCGATCGACCAATCCGGCGACCACCGCATCGGTGCGCCGCAGTGGCGCCCGGTCTGCCAGGGCGTCCACATCGGCCGGTTCCAGCTTCCGCGATGCGGCGACGCCGTCGCGAACCTGTTCGGACAGGCTCTCCAGCAGTCGCCCGTCGGCCTCCCGCTGCGCCTCGGTGTAGCCGTCTTCCGTGAAAAGATTTGCCGCCGACTTGTATTGACCCCGGGAGAGGAACTGCGCTTCCACCCCGGCCTTATCGAGAGCGCCGCGCAGGAAGGTCCCGTTAGCCGCGAATCCGATGAGTCCCACCGTGCCGGAGGGCTGCATCCACACCTCACCGAACGCCGATGCCAGGTAGTAGGCGAGGGTGCCCGGGTAGGTCTCGGCCCATGCCACGCTCGGCTTGACGGCGCTGAATGCCTCGATGGCGGCCCGCAGCTCCTGCACAGCTCCGGCGGCGGCTGGAGGGATCTGCACACGGGCGATGAGACCGGCGACCCGCGGATCGTCAATCCCCCGGTGGATGGCGGCGATGGTGTGCCGCAGCGACAGGGGCCTACTCGCCCCGGAGAACACGAGGCCCAGCGGATCGAAGCTGACGGCTTCCGGCGGGACGTCGAGCAGGTCGAGCTCCAGGATGCAGTCCCGCGGCACGCCCCGGTGACGCGCGGTGTCGACCTTGGTCAGCAGATCGTGGACGTCCGAGGGCGTGGTGAAAGCGAACATGCCTTGAGCGTACCGACGAATGCGGCAATGCTCCCGGCCACAAATCCGTGCTGCCGTTCTACTCGGCGCGTAGGGTCGAAGCCATTCGCTGGCGGAGGGGCAACGATGACACGTGCACAGAAGATGGTGGCCAAAAAAGTATTGGCCCAGGTCGCTGCGCTGCTCGCGGTGACGACCGTATCCGGGTGTATCGATACCTCCGGGTCACGCGAATTCACACCGCCACCATCGGCGTCATCGACCGCGGCAGCACCCACCCGTAGCTACCCCGGCTTGTTTCCCGAATACCGCGGAAAGTTCCATCCCAATCACACCGATCTGGGTGGGCGGAACAACGCCGAGCTCTCCAGCCTGCTGCCGACGGAGGCCGACTTCCCCGCGCAGGGAACGACCCGTCCGCCGGATATCGCCTCCGACGACGGTTCCGGGCTGGGCGTGCACGGACAAACCGATGGTGAGACGCGTCCGCCCGAATGCCTGTACACGCCCTTCGGCAAGTCCTTTTCGCGGACTCCTGATGGCTCGGACTGGAACCTGTACTACGTGGCCTCGACATTTCACGAGGCGGACCCGAACGGTAACCACATCATCGTCACCGTGAATCGTGAACGCGAGAACACCGACGTCTTCGCGTTGACCAGCACCTGGATCAAGAAGTGCGGGCAGTACGACAAGGCGTTCCCGACGTTCGCCAAGCCGGAGGTGCGGAATCGGCACGTCACCGACACCTTCGCGCCCGGTCCGACCGTCGACGGTGTGCAGACCTATGTGTACACCAGTGCGAGCACCGACCTGGATGACGCGTCGGCGAGTGCCCAGCCTTCTGGAGTGCGTGGACAGCGCATTCTGCTCGCCAGGGTGCGCTCGGTCGTGTTCGAGGTGGAAGGCACCGACCAGGTCGACGCCGGTCTGCTGGACCAGCTGATGGCCACCACCATTGCCAACGCCAAACATGCCCCGCCACCGCCCGATCAGAACGCCGGGCGATTGGCCGCACTTCCCACCTGCGACACCGCACCGACCCAGCCCGGGAATCCGCAAGCGGATCCGGCGCTCGACTGCACGATCCGCACCTCGGACGGCAGCGGTGTCATCTTCGAAGTGCTGGGCACCCCCGCCGGGACCATCCGCGTATTCAACGGCAGTGGTGCACAGCTGCAATCCATTCGTGTCCCCAACTCGATCTTCCAGCAGCGCGTGCCCTTCTTGCAGGACCTGGATCAAGACAAGCGCGAAGAGCTGCTGGTGGTCAGGGCAACCGGCGACCCCGCGGGCGATCTCATGGATGTGTGGCGCTCGCGGCCGAACTCCGATCAGTTCGACATGACCGGAACGATTTTCGGGGTCCCGAGATTCTGGCTGACCTCCGATCGATTCATCGGAATCTTCTCGCGCAACGGCGCCGACGCCGGGGTGGCAGCGCTGTTCCGGTTCGTCGACAACAAGTTGGCGGTGCTGGCACTGCTGGACACCGAAAGACGTGTCGACAACAAGCCACTCGACGATCCGAAGTGGCGCCTCAACGCCAACGTCAAATGCGCGATGAACGTGTCCGATGATCCGCCGGGAGCGCTGGGGTCACGGATGGATGCGTTACGCGCAGCCGGCGTCGACCCAGCCACAGCCGCGGAACATTTCTGCCTGCAGCCGTGGGTGCCAACGCTGTACCGGCAGGGCGCACGGTGAGGCGCATATGAAAAAGTGGGGTTTCACTGCACTTTTCGTCGTGGGGATGACCCTGACGGCATGCAGTCACGGCGGTATTCATCGCGCCGCAACGCCGACCAGCTCGGCGCCCAGCCGCCTCGATGCGCTGCCACTGTGCTCATCGATCACGCCGCAAGCGATCGAGCCGGATCCAGACCCGGCTCTGGACTGTGTATTGCGATCCAAGGATTCGGCGAAGCTGACGTTCGAGGTACTGGGCACACCCCCCATCACCATCAAGGTGTACGAGCCCAATGGGACCGAGCGGCAGACCTTTACCGTTCCCGTCAACAAGCCGGAACGAACCCCGCCGCTTCTTGCCGACTTGGATCGCGACGGCCGCGATGAATTGGTCGTGGTGGACACCGTCGGCTCCGATGGCGATGTCCTGGATGTGTGGCGGGTCAACAAGGATTCGGGGAAGTTCTCTCACGCGGGACAGGTAGTCGGTTATCCGGATTTCCGGACGACCGACGAACACTTCGCCGCGTTCTACGCCAGTACCGGCGCCGGATCGGGAAGGGCATCCCTCTACCGGTTCGTCAACGACAAGGTGGTGAGCCTCGGCTCCCTCTTCGTGCAGGCGGCGGACTGGCCGGATCCGCCCGATCCCGCCCGCACCTGGTACACCAACGGAAACACGTTGTGTTCCTTCAACTACGACGACGTTCCCCCTGGACAAGCCGAGAAGACGAACCAAGCCTTGGCGGAAGCGGGCGTGGATCCACCGTCCGCACAGGATCGATTCTGCAAGCAAGCCTGGGTTGCCGATATCTACCGGAAACGCTAGCCGGACGTACCGTGGTGGGATGCGGTTCTCCATCTCGATTCCCCAGTTCGACACCGGCGGCTTCGATGCCGAGGGCGTCCGCTCCTATCTGAGACGCGCCGAGGACCTCGGCTTCGAAGGCGGCTGGACCCTGGAACAGACCATCGGCGCGTCGCCGATCATCGCGCCGCTGGAGTTACTGGCCTATGCGGCGGCATGCACCACGCGATTGCGCCTTGGTGTCGCGGTACTCGTTGCCTCACAACATGATCCGCTACAGCTGGCCTCCGCCATCACAGCGGTGGACCGGCTCAGTCACGGGCGCCTGGACATCGGGGTCGCCCCGGGCGGCGGTTCCCGCAACTTCGCGGCGTTCGGTGTGGACAAGGCGACCTTCATCGCGAGCTTCACCGAGGGACTCGATCTAATGAAGCTGGCGTGGTCAGACCAGGAACGCATCACGTTTCCTGGGCGCTTCCGGCATGTCGACGATCTGGCGATCCAGCCCAAGCCCGTTCAGCGTCCGCATCCGCCCATCTGGTTTGGCGGGCACGCGCCCGCCGCACTCGCCCGCGCGGTGCGCCATGGCGACGCCTTCCTGGGCGCGGGATCCTCCACAACGGCTGCCTTCGCCGAGGCGGTCACGCAGCTTCACAGTGCGTTGCAGGGCCAGGGGAAGGACGCGGCCGGATTCCCGATCGGCAAGCGCGTCTACCTGATGATCGACGACGACAGGGACCTCGCCCACGCGCGTGTCCAGGCAGGGCTGCACCGGATTTATGGCGAGATGACGGGCATTGACGCTGTGCCGGTGTGGGGCACTGCCGATGAGGTCGCGGCTGGTCTGCGCGAGGTCGCCGACGCGGGCGCGGAGATGATCCTGCTCAATCCCGTCGGTGAGGACGTAGCGGCCGATCGTGAGCAGATGGAACGCCTTGCCGCCGAGGTCATCCCGCAACTGGCCTGACACCGAGTGTGAAGCCAGGGCGGAAAAGCGGCCGAATTGTCGCCCTGGCTTCACACTCGGCGCAACAGAAAGGGCGCCCACCCGAAGGTGGACGCCCTCTCCAGAAAGCAGTTACTAGGCCTCGTTGACCGAGCCGCCTGCGGCGGTGATCTTCTCACGAGCCGCATCGCTGAACTTGTTGGCAGTCACCGACACCTTGACCTTGAGGTCGCCGTTGCCGAGCACCTTCACCAGCTCGTTCTTGCGCACCGCACCCTTGGCAACCAGGGCCTCGATGGTGACGTCGCCACCCTCGGGGAACAGCCGCTCGATGTCGGCCACGTTCACCACCTGGTACTCGGTACGGAAGCGGTTCTTGAAGCCCTTGAGCTTCGGGAGCCGCATGTGGATGGGCATCTGCCCACCCTCGAAGGTCACCGGCACGTTCTTGCGTGCCTTGGTGCCCTTGGTACCGCGACCCGCGGTCTTACCCTTGGACCCCTCACCACGACCGACGCGGGTGCGCTCGGTCTTGGAGCCCGGGGCCGGGCGTAGATGATGCAATTTGATGGTCATTTACTTCACGTCCTCGACGGTGACCAGGTGGCGAACCACCTGGAGCAGGCCGCGGGTCTGCGCGTTGTCCTCACGGACAACGGTCTGGCGAATCTTGCGCAGGCCCAGTGTCTTCAACGATTCGCGCTGCTTCCACCGGGATCCGATGGTGCTGCGCACCTGGGTGATCTTCAGATCAGCCATGGCTGCCTCCCTGTGCTGCCGCAGCTGCGAACTCTGCACGGGCCCGGAGCATGCCGGCCGGTGCCACATCTTCGATGGGCAGACCGCGACGTGCCGCAACCTCTTCGGGGCGCTGCAGCTGCTTGAGCGCCGCGACGGTTGCGTGGACCACGTTGATGGCGTTGTCGCTACCCAGCGACTTGGCCAGGATGTCGTGCACACCAGCGCACTCCAGCACCGCGCGAGCAGCACCACCGGCGATCACACCGGTACCGGCCGAGGCCGGACGCAGCATGACGACACCGGCGGAATCCTCACCCTGAACGGGGTGGACGATGGTGCCGCCGATGAGCGGGACGCGGAAGAAGTTCTTGCGAGCCTCATCCACACCCTTGGCGATAGCGGCCGGAACTTCCTTGGCCTTGCCGTAGCCAACGCCCACCAGGCCGTTACCGTCGCCAACGATCACCAGCGCGGTGAAGCTGAACCGGCGACCACCCTTGACGACCTTGGAGACGCGGTTGATGGTGACAACGCGCTCCAGGTAGTTGCTCTTCTCGGCGTTGTCACGCCCACCACGACGGTCGTCGCGGTTGTCGCGGCGTCCACGGCCGCCATCGCGACCATCGTTGGCGCCGCCCGCATTATCGGGAGCGCCAGAATTGCGCTGCGCCATCATGCATTCCTTCCGTTGAAAGTCACGAACATCAGAACACCAGCCCGTTCTCGCGGGCGGCGTCGGCGAGTGCGGCAATCCGGCCACCGTAGGTGTAGCCACCGCGGTCGAACACCACGGTGTCCACGCCGGCAGCCTTCGCACGCTCGGCGATCAGCTGACCGACCCGAGCGCTGCGCGCCTTCTTGTCGCCGTCCACTGCCTGCACGTCGGGCTCGATGGACGAGGCCGCCGCCAGTGTGGTGCCGGTGAGATCGTTGACCAGCTGCACGTGGATGTGGCGGGCCGAACGGTTGACGACCAGACGAGGCCGTGCGTCCGTACCGGACACCTTCTTGCGCAGACGCGCGTGGCGGCGCAGACGCGAGGTCCGACGCGCCTCCGAAACGCTCTTGCCGACGGGCTCGTGCTGCTTCGCTTCTGTCTTCGTTTGAGCCATGGTCACTTACCTGTCTTTCCGACCTTGCGGCGGATCTGCTCACCCTCGTAGCGAATGCCCTTGCCCTTGTAGGGGTCGGGGCGACGCAGGCGGCGGATGTTGGCCGAGATCTGGCCAACCTTCTGCTTGTCGATTCCGCTGACCGAGAACTTGGTGGGGGTCTCGACCGCGAACGTGATGCCCTCGGGCGCCTCGATCAGCACGGGGTGGCTGTAACCGAGCGCGAACTCCAGGTTCGATCCCTTGGCGACGACGCGGTAACCCACGCCGAAGATCTCCATCTTGGTGGTGTAACCCTGTGTCACACCGGTCACCAGATTGGCGATCAGGGTGCGAGACAGTCCGTGCAGCGAGCGGTTGCGCCGCTCGTCATCGGGACGGGTGACCACGATGGCGCCATCGTCGTTGCGCGACACCGAAATCGGCTCGCTCACTGTCAGTTCGAGTGTGCCCTTGGAACCCTTGACCGAAACGTTCTGGCCGTCGATGTTGACGTCCACTCCGGCGGGAACCAGCACTGGCTGCTTTCCAATACGTGACATGTTTGTAGTCCTCCCCTACCAGACGTACGCGAGGACTTCGCCGCCCACGCCCTGTCGGGACGCCTGACGGTCGGTGAGCAGGCCAGTGGACGTGGAGATGATCGCCACGCCGAGGCCACCGAGAACCTTGGGCAGATTGGTGGATTTTGCGTACACACGCAGACCGGGCTTCGACACGCGTCGCAGGCCAGCGATGCTGCGCTCACGGCTAGGGCCGTACTTGAGCGAGACAACCAGGCTCTTGCCCACGCGGGCGTCCTCGGTGCGGTAATCGGTGATGTAGCCCTCGCGCTTGAGGATCTCGGCGATATTGGCCTTGATCTTCGAGTGCGGCAGGGTCACCTCATCGTGGTATGCCGAGTTGGCATTGCGCAGACGTGTCAGAAAGTCTGCGATCGGATCAGTCATAGTCATGACAGAGTCCATCAACCTTTCTCGCCGCGGTTCCCATACAGCACGCTCGTACCGGTTCCCGTAAAGGGCCTGGTACATCCCGTGGTGGGCCTACTGCGAAGTGATCTTCCGTATCTGACCGGGTTCGGTCAGGGGTCGTGCATCGGTAGTGCTATCCATAGAACCCGAAAGCACGTACCGACCGGCCATGGGCGAGACACAGCCCAGGCAACCGGTCAAGTGTAGGTGGCCTGGACGTACGGACCAAATCGGTGCCGCCGACCGGTCAATCGGTGGGTGTCAGCGTGAACGGCAGCCAGTAGGTACCCGGTCCATCATCCGGGCATCCCGGTGCGCCGACCGTGAATGTGCGCTCACCCGAAAAGCTGCCATCGCCGTTCGGCACCAGGAAGTCGGATCTGGCCGCGATGACCGCGCCGCCGTCGCTGCAGTGAAACGGATAGTCCGAGGACGATTCCCATCGATCGCCGTTCCACCGATAGTCGAACAGCGCGGGTGCATGGGGATTGTCGGCAAGCTCGGCCAGCCGCAACCAATGCGCCACGCACCCCTGCGCGCCACACAGGGTGGTGAAGCTCGCCGCCTGCGTTGAGGGGTCCGAGGCATCCGGCCGGCCCTCGAATGTCTGCCGTGAATGATCCAGGTAGGTGTCGTAGGTGCCGTACAGCGGCACCGGCTCAGGCCGGTCGGCGCGCGCCACCCCGGCGCCAGACAATGCCGCGACGACCGCGAGCACCAACCCGCCGCACCTGCGCATACGTCACTGATAACACAGCACGCACACGACCGGAGCCGAACGATCGAACACGCTCCTCAGATGACACCGAGGGCGACCATCGCGTCGGCGACACGCGTGTATCCGGCCAGGTTGGCGCCGGTCACATAGTTCCCCGGGTCCCCGTAGTGATCCGCGGTTTCGATGCAGGTGGCGTGGATGGATCGCATGATCGACTGCAGGCGGTTTTCGGTCTGCTCGAACGACCATGAGTCGCGGCTGGCGTTCTGCTGCATTTCGAGCGCACTGGTTGCCACTCCACCGGCGTTCGACGCCTTGCCGGGGGCGTACAGCACCCCCGCGTCCTGGAAGTTCTTCACCGCCTCCGGTGTGCAGGGCATGTTGGCGCCCTCGGCGACGAGCTGCACACCGTTGTCGATGAGCCTGCGGGCATCCTTGCCGTCGAGTTCGTTCTGAGTGGCGCACGGCAGCGCGACCTGGCAGGGCACTTCCCAGAGGGTGCCGTCGGTGATCTGGCGCGCTCCCCCGCCGTGCTCGGCGACATACTCGGAGAGCCGGCCCCGCCGGACCTCCTTGATCTCCTTGAGGAGTTCGAGATTCAGGCCCCGCTCGTCCACGATGTAGCCGTCGCTGTCCGAGCAGGCGATGACCTTCGCGCCCAGCTGCTGCGCCTTCTCCACGGCGTAGATCGCGACATTCCCCGCGCCGGACACCACCACTGTCTTCCCGGCCAGCGATTGTGCACGGGTTGCGAGCATCTCCTCGGCGAAAAGTACGACTCCATAGCCGGTGGCTTCGGTGCGCACCTGAGATCCGCCCCAGGGCAACCCCTTACCCGTCAGCACACCGGATTCGTAGCGATTGGTGATGCGCTTGTACTGCCCGAAGAGATACCCGATTTCACGCTGGCCCACGCCGATATCGCCGGCGGGCACATCCGTGTATTCGCCGATGTGCCGATAGAGCTCAGTCATGAAGGACTGACAGAAGCGCATGATTTCGGCGTCGGAGCGGCCCTTGGGATCGAAATCGGATCCGCCCTTGCCGCCGCCGATGGGCAGTCCGGTCAGCGCGTTCTTGAACATCTGCTCGAAGCCAAGGAATTTCACGATCGACAGGTTCACGCTCGGGTGGAAGCGCAGACCACCCTTATAGGGGCCGAGCGCGGAGTTGAACTCCACCCGGTAGCCGCGGTTGATCTCGACAGCGCCATCGTCCCTGATCCATGGGACGCGAAAGATGATCTGCCGCTCTGGCTCACAGATCCGTTCCAGAATCGACCAGCGGTCGTAGTCCGGCGTCTTGCCCACCAGAGGAGTCAGACTGGCCATCACCTCGAAAACAGCCTGCTGAAATTCCGCCTCTCCCGGGTTACGTGCGAGAACGGTTTCGAAACGCGGCTGAAAGACGGGGTGCAAAGCCTCTGGCATACCTAATAGAGTGCACCACAGCACATTTGGCTAACGAGGCGGTATCAAACCGCAAGACTACGCGGCAGGCGCGGGCACGATGGCCAGTGCGTTGCCCTTGATGGTGTAGAAGAACGTGCCCTGCTCGGTCTCCGTCTCGATCACACCGGGTCCGGCAGGCACCGGATGCCCGTCGACGACGCCGACGCGCGACAGCTTCGGGTTGCTACCCGACGCGTGCCAGATCGCCCACTTCCCGTCCTTGACGCGTGCGTCTACCTGAACGAGCAGATCGTCACGCCCGTCCTGATCGATGTCGCGCAACTCGACCGCCGCGCCGTTGAGCCAGCCCTTGAACGGCTCGGAGATCGTCTGCACAACCTTGCCGTCGGCGGTGCGCACCGTGATGGTGGTCGTTGCCCCCTCCGGCTGCGGAGTGCTGGTCTTCTCGAACCGCAGGCCGAGCTGATCAGTGGACTGCAGTACCTCGGGGTCGGCACTGGCCACACCGGGAAGTGCCACAAGGGCCAGCGCTGCGAGCGCTGCCACGCCGGTTGTGCGCAACCGCACCTTGGTGATTTCTCGTCGACCCTGCGAGACCTGCATCGGTGTGTCCATTCGTCATAATTTGCTCAGACATGATTTCTTCGACCCCTCTCGCTGCCCAACCCTCCAGATCAGCGAGTTTGTCGAGCCACTGCCGGACTATCAGCAATGCGGCATCACAAAGGTATACCAGCTGGACCACCGTCGCTAACTCAGCCGTTCGTTGCGAGATGCACAACACTGCGCAGAGAACTCCTGCACAGGCCACAGCCCCAGAACGTTCCCCACCGCATGACACACGCACAGCGCCGAATCGGCAGCAAAGTATCCGATCACACGACCCGGAATTGAAACGCACGCCGGTCTCGGCTCTCGCGCACCCTCCGGCACAGCAGAGGAGGTTGCTGACTCGGAATCATCTGGGCCGGCGAGGTTGGGCTGGGGTACCGCGTGTCACGTCGTGCTCGTCGACTCACGCACGAGCGTGCTCAGCGATGAGGCGCGTGAATTCCGGCTGCAGTCGTTGAGCTTCGCCCACCGTGATGTGCCCGCCGTCGCGCGCCACCCAGCGCGCACCCAGATTGGTGCGGCATACGCCGCCCGGGCACATCGCTGAACCCAGATCAACGGTGGACACCCCGGGAAGTCCACCGGCGGCACGCTGCTCGGCCGCCATCGCGATGTTCTGCTGGCGCTGAATGTCCGCCAACGCGACGGTGCGGCCACAGTGGGAGGGGGATGTCCAGACCTCGTAACCCGGGCATTTGTACAAATCCCAGTTCACGAAATGCGGCAAGGTATGCACGACGACCACGGGGACCCGCGCCCCCGACAGCTTCTGCAGCACAGCCGCCATCCCCTGCTGCCACAACCGGCCCTTACCGGCATCATCGCCGACCCATTCCTGCGTATCAGGAAGCCGGAAGCGGACATGTTGATCGGCCAGGAAGTAATCGCTTGATGCGGAGGCGATCACCACCAGCCCCGGCCGGACGGCCGCCAGCGCGCTCGTCCAACCCCGCACGAAATCGATGCAGCCGGACGGTGAGGGATCGAGGACGAGCTCAACGAAGGGGCAGGCGGCGTTTGTCGCGAGGATCATCGTCCGGTTTTGCTGTGTCGCCGCCGGGATGAGCGCCTCGGCGAACTGTCCGGCGTTGGAATCACCGACAAGGACGACCGACCGCGAATCGACGTCTCCGCCTCCGGGCCACAGGCAGTCCAGACGAGTCTTTTCGTCATCCGGCATGTTGCCGATGCACCCTCGGACGACATCCAGATGGGCCGCTCGCTGCGCACGCGCGTCACGAATCGCGGGTGTGGCTATCTGTGCGGCACCGAATGTCACCACCGAAACGAGCACCGCCAATCCGACGGAGGTCGCCGCGAGCCGCGGCGCCCGAAGATCGGCCAGCTTTCGACCCGCGCGAATCGGATCTTCGACGTAGCGCTTCGACAACCAGGCCGGAAGCAGCGAGAGCACGCCCGCACAGGGCACCACCCACCGATACTCGGCACTCAACAGATTGTTGGTGAAGACGATGACCGGCCAGTGCCACAGGTACCAGCTATAGGACAAGTCCCCGATCCATTGCATCGGCGCCGAGGACAGCACCCAGCCGATGGGCTGCTGCACCGACACCGACCCCGCGACGATCAGCAGGCCCGAGCCCAGCACCGGGACCAGCGCGTTGATTCCCGGAAACGGGTCCGTCGCCGATATCCCGACGGCGCCCCACAGGACACCGGCCGCACCCAGGACGGCGATCGGCAACGCCGCCCTACTGCTCCATCGGCGTATCCGGCTCTCCCCCAGCGCGATCAGCGCACCGACACCGAATTCCCATGCGCGCGTGGGCGAGCTGTAAAACGAGAATGCCGCGTTGTGCGCGTGAAAAGGGAGACCATCGCTGGCCGTCAGGTAGATCGCGAGCAGCAGCGATGCCACCGACAGCGCCAGAAGCAGCGAGAACGTGACGACCAGCCGACTGGCCCGCCGCCGCGTTGCCACATAGGCGGCCAGCACCATCAGGCCCGGGAATATCAGGTAGAACTGCTCCTCGACTGCCAGCGACCAGGTGTGCAGGAAGGGATTCATCGCCGCCGGCGCGGCGAAGTAGCCCGAGGGTTCCAGGAAAAGCACCGCGTTCGAGACGAACAACGCCGCGGCCGCGGCGGTTCGCGCCGCGACCTGCATTGACCCCAGCGGACTTTGGATGACGGCGGTCACCGGGAGCACCACGATAATCAGGAGCGCGAGCGCGGGCAGCAGACGCCGCACCCGGCGTGCGTAGAAGCGCCGCACGTTGATGCGCCCCGCCCGATCGGTCTCACGCAGCAGCAGTCGGGTGATCACGAATCCAGAGATCACGAAGAAGACGTCGACACCGACGAATCCGCCGGAGACGGGCAGACCGCTGTGATAGGCGACGACAAGGAGAACGGCTACCGCCCGCAACCCTTGAATGTCGCGACGGCGGTCAACCACCGGCCGATTCTAGATGACGAGCGTTTCCAGATTCGCCTGGAGCAGCCGCTACCGCCAGTAACCGCACTGATGGGTGCTGGCGAAACCTTCTCCCGGCTGTGGCGTTGGCGGCGCCAGGCGCAGGAACGCACCTCCGGATAGATATTTGGGCCATTCAGGTTGGCCGTCACCGTTCGGATTCCCGGTCTTCACGAACTGTGTCCAGTACTGGATCATTCGTGTGGACAGGGCAGCGGATTCCTGACTCAACGACCTCGACAGATCGAACAGATATCCCAATTCCGAACCGTGCGAGGCCCCCAGCGGCAACGGCGCGTCCCGGTACTGCTGATCTACCGGCGCGGCAGGGTCGGCGAATTCGTAGGCGTACACCGGCGTCTTTCTGGCCAACGCCTCGGCCAGACCGAGGGTCGGGCACGCGTAGCTGTTATCGGTGTCGATCGCCGCGAGCGCGGCGAGCACATTTCCACCGAACCCGGACAGGGGATATCTCCGTGCGAGTTCGGCAGCCCTGTCCGCGTACTTGCTTTCGAGCACGCGCTGATACTCCTCGGCGGTACTCGGCACGGGCTTGTGCTGGTACTGCTGTGCCTCAAACACCGTGGCCTCGTTGGCATTGCTGCCGATGAGGACAGGGACGGGCGAGGCCAAGCCGCTGGTGAACGCATCCAGTGGCGGCGCCGGAAGCTCTGGCGTCCCGGTCACCGGGCTCACCGGCAGCCCTATGCCGGTGAACTGCGGCGAATCCCGCAGCGCGTCGACCGATAGTGCGCGCAAGCAACCGGCGGTGCCGGGCCCGGCCGGACAACCCACCTCGGCCGCGTAGGCCGCACTATCGCGGACGGCAGAAGAGACCGGGGCCTGCGCCTGGCATGGAGCGCTCTCCATGATCGCGGATCGGAACAGCCCGGCGGCGCTCGGCGCCACCATCAGGTCGCACACCGATACCCCGCCCGCTGATTGGCCGCCGATGGTTACCTGCCCGGGATCGCCTCCGAACGCGGCGATGTTGTCGCGCACCCATCGCAACGCGGCCTCCTGATCCAGCAGCCCGTAGTTGCCGATCACATCGGACAGACCCGGAGTAGCCAAGAACCCCAACGTCCCTAGTCGGTAGTTGATGGTGACGACGGCGATTCCGCCCTCGGCGGCCAGCTTTCGCGCGTTGTAGCCGACACCATTACCGGAGATGAATGCGCCGCCGTGAATCCACACCAGCACCGGCACTTTCCCCTGGGTGTGCCGCGGCATGGTGACGTTGAGAACCAGGCAGTCCTCGTTCTGGGTCAGATCGCTCTCGGCTCCCGGCTGCGGGCATTCGACGCCGGGGCCCGTCGCATCACGGGTATCCGACCACGGCGCGACAGGCTCCGGCGCGGTGAATCGTCGCGCGCCGACCGGTGGCGCCGCATAAGGGATGGCGGTGAAGACACGTACTTCGTCGTCGGTGTGCCCACGCACGGCACCCGCGCGGGTGTTGACGATCGTCGGATCCGCGGCCGTGGTGGGGCTGCACGACACCACAGCGGCCACGAGTGCAACCAGCACAACCAACAACCGCGGCATCACGTCACGCTTCACTGGCACGGCCGCAAGCGTAATGGCCGTGGAGCCCGGCAGGGCTTCACGGCCATTACAGAGACGCCAATAGGCCGGGACTCGAAAGTCCCGGCCTATGGTGCAGAGGTTTACCAGCTGCTCTTGCGGATGCCGGGCAGCTCGCCGGCGTGTGCCATCTCCCGCAAGCAGATTCGGCACAGGCCGAACTTGCGGAACACGGCGTGCGGGCGTCCACACCGGTTGCACCGGGTGTACCCGCGTACCGCGAACTTAGGCTTCTTGTTGGCCTTATTGACCAGCGCAGTCTTCGCCATTACTTCTTCGCTCCCTGCTCAAGTTCTTTGAAGGGGAAGCCGAGTTGCCGCAGCAGCGCCCGCCCCTCGTCGTCGGTGGTCGCCGAGGTGACGACGGTGATGTCCATGCCCCGCGGACGGTCAATGGAGTCCACGTCGATCTCGTGGAACATCGACTGCTCGGTGAGACCGAAAGTGTAGTTGCCCTTGCCGTCGAACTGCTTGGGCGACAGGCCGCGGAAGTCGCGGATACGCGGCAGCGCGATGGACACGAGGCGGTCCAGGAACTCCCACATGCGGTCTCCGCGCAGCGTGACGCGGGCACCGATCGGCATGCCTTCACGCAGCTTGAACTGTGCGATGGACTTGCGAGCCTTGCGGATCTCCGGCTTCTGGCCCGTAATAGCGGCCAGGTCGGTGACGGCGCCGTTGATGAGCTTGGCGTCACGCGCGGCGTCACCCACACCCATGTTGACGACGACCTTCACGACGCCCGGGATCTGCATCACGTTGGCGTACTTGAACTCTTCGTTCAGCGCGGTCTTGATCTCTTCGCGGTAGCGAGCCTTCAGACGGGGCTGAGTGTTTTCGGTGGTGGTCATCAGATGTCCTTCCCGTTGCGGCGGGAGATACGGACCTTCTTGCCGGTCTCTTCGTCGATGCGGTAGCCGATACGGGTCGGCTTGCCGTCGGAGTCGATCACCATCACGTTCGATACGTGGATGGCGGCCTCCTGGGTAACAATCCCGCCGGACTGCGCGCCACGCTCATTGGCCGACTGCGCGGTGTGCTTCTTGATACGGTTCACGCCCTCGACGAGGACACGGTTGCGCTCCGGGTAGGCCGCGATGACCTTACCCTTGGCGCCCTTGTCCTTGCCGGCGATGACGAGAACGTTGTCGCCCTTGTGCACCTTCATTTACAGCACCTCCGGGGCGAGCGAAACGATCTTCATGAACTTCTTGTCGCGAAGCTCGCGACCGACGGGCCCGAAGATGCGGGTACCACGCGGGTCGTTGTCGGCCTTGATGATGACGGCAGCGTTCTCATCGAACTTGATGTAGCTGCCATCCGGGCGGCGACGCTCTTTGACGGTACGGACTATGACGGCCTTGACGACGTCACCACGCTTGACGGTGCCTCCGGGGACGGCGTCCTTGACGGTCGCCACAATGATGTCCCCGATCCCGGCGTAGCGTCGCGACGAGCCACCGAGCACGCGGATGCACAAGATCTCCTTGGCACCGGTGTTGTCGGCGACCTTCAGCCGTGACTCCTGCTGAATCACTGGTCTCTCCTACGTGACCTGGAAGTGGATGTGTGCCGGATTCCGACCCGACACACGCGGTCATGTTGTCTCCAGGGCACGCGTCATCCCCGGTTTTCACCTGGTGGGAATGCCTACCTGCCCCCGGGCGCCAAGCACCCACAAGACAACCGCCCTAGTGTAGGCGAACCTGCAGGTCGGATACAAATCCGCGCCGCTTCGCGCACTCCCCTCGCCGAGCACTCTATCGCTGGAACGCCGAGCCCTGCTCGCGGTCCAGGTAGGTCTCCGACTTGTTGGTAAGGAAGAACAGGTAGACCACCAGGGAAATCGCGATGCACACCGTGACGTACCCGATGAACAACGGCACCTGACCGTGTTCCTTGAGGGTTTGGTAGATCAGGGGCGCCGTCCCGCCGAACACCGAGTTCGCCAGCGCGTAGCCCACACCTACGCCGAGTGCGCGCACATGAGACGGAAACAGTTCGGACTTAACCAGTGCATTGATGGAGGTGTATCCGGTCAAGATCACGTAGGCGCCGGCCACCAACAGAAATGACGCGATGGGCGACCGCGTCTGGGGCAGGTACGCGATGAGGACATAGGTGTAGATGAGTCCCCCGAAGCCGAACCACAGCAGCAGCGGCCTGCGGCCCACCTTGTCGCTGATGATCCCGCCGATGGGTTGCAGCAGCATCAGGAAGATGAGTCCCGCCAAGTTGATCCAGGTGGCGGTCATGGCCTGGTCCTTGTAGGCGGTCTTGACGATCGCCGGCGCGTTGACGCTGTAGGTGTAGAACGCGAGGGTGCCGCCCATCGTGATGAGGAAGCACAGCACCAGTGGTCGCCAGTACCGAGTGAGCAGCTCCCGCATCGACCCGGAACTGGTGTCCTCACCAGCCTTGATGGCCGCCAGCTGTTCGTCGCTGAGCGATTCGTCCATGGTGCGCCGCAACCAGTACACGACTATCGCGGCCACACCTCCCACGGCAAAGGCTATGCGCCAACCGAATTCGTGAACCTGCTCCTTGTCGAAGACCGTCAGAATGATCAGCAGCGTGAATTGGGCAAGCACATGGCCGCCCACCAGCGTCACGTACTGGAACGACGAGAAGAAACCGCGCCGCTCACGGGTGGCGGCCTCGGACATGTAGGTGGCCGAGGTGCCGTACTCGCCACCGGTCGCGAAACCCTGGACCAGTCTGCACAGGATCAGCACGATCGGCGCGGCCATTCCGATGCTGGTGCGCGAGGGCACCAGGGCGATGACCATGGAGCAGGCCGCCATCAACGAGACGCTGATGGTCAGCGCGGCACGGCGGCCGTGCCGGTCGGCGAACCTGCCGAAGAACCACGAGCCCACTGGCCGGGTGATGAACGTGACCGCGAAGATCGCGTACACGTACACCGTCGAGTTCTGGTCGGCCTCATCGAAGAATTGCTTCTCGAAGTACATCGCGAAGACGGTGTAGACGTAGACGTCGTACCACTCGACGAGGTTGCCGGACGACCCTCTGATGGTGTTCCAGATGGCGCGGCGAGTGTCCGCCCGGCCCGAAGGAGTTGGCGTGTCAGCAGTCGAAACGGTCATGCAGGCTTACTGACCACCGGATGCCGGACCCGGCGGCGGGCCGTGCCGACCTGGATCGGGCGCAGGGATGCTGCTGGTCGATGCCACTGCCGCAGGAGCATCGGGCGCCGGGCCGTCGGTCGCCGGCATCATCCACGCCGGCGCCTTTCGCGTCGGTGTCGCCGCTACCGGCTTTGGTGTGGACGACGAGGGCTCCGGCGCAGCGGACGAGGTGGGCGGTGTCGTCGTTCCGCTCAACGGCTGGGCGCTCTTGGACGTTGAAGCCGGGGCGCCGGAAGTGCTCGTGGAACTGCTGCTGGAAGCGGCCGCCGCGCTACTGCTGGCAGCGACGGCGGTCAGGCGGCTGGCGACGAAATCGGCGGCACGATCGGCCGACCCGTCCGATTTGTACTGCATGTGCGGACCCAGCCCGCCGCCGGCCGGATCACAGATCCCGTCACCGGGGTTGCAGATGTCGATGACCTTGCCGCGCTGGTCATCCCTGATCTCCAGGTCCAGATTCATGCCGGCAACCTGCCAGTTCTTGGGGTTCCCGATCAATACGATTGCGGCGACACGCTTTTCAAGATCGGCCGGAAGCGGATTATTGAAAGTAAGCCCCGTCCCGTTCTTACCGAACAGCACGTCGACGACCGCCGCGCCCTGGGAAAAGCCCCCGAGCACGAACTGGGTGTTCGGGCAGTTCCGCGCCACTTCCTGGACGTGGAAGCTCATGTCATTGGCTCCGTCGCCGGCACGGACCCAGTCGAAGCTTGCCGGATAGTTGACCGCATAGATCTCGACGTTCTTACCGGGGAGCCGATCAACGATTTCGTCGGTGACCGCCTTCCCGACATCGCCGAGCCCGGGTGTGTCGTTGGTCCCGCGCGCGAAGGACACATCCACATCGGGACAGCCCGCCGCGCGAGCGGTTGGAGAGCTCTCCGTGTGTGTGGCGAGCACCGCGGCGGCCGCCGCGGACACCGCGAAAATCGAAACCCCGACCGATCCACGCTTGACGTATCGGTTCATTCGTCCAGCGTAGACAGGTCTGCCCGCACATTGACAGAAGTTGGCGGCATCCGAAAACGACTCTTACCGGCCCCTTACTCGCACCTAATCCGCGTGGCGGAGTCCCCGCGTGCCTTGCCCACTCAGCGGGCACCGCCGTCACCCGAAACTGAAACACGTTCTACTCTTATGTGGTGGACGTGACATACGAGGGCACCAAGAAAGAACTGGCCACCGATCAGGGCGTGCTGCGCTATCACGAGGCCGGCGAGGGCGAGCCGCTGATCTTGCTGCACGGCTCCGGCCCCGGTGTGACGGGATGGCGCAATTACCGCGGGAACCTCGAGGTTTTCGCCAAGCACTTCCATACCTACGTCTTGGAGTTTCCCGGGTTCGGCGTCAGCGATGCCGTGCAGGGACACCCCGTCCTGACGGCCGGCGCCTCGGTGATCCGGTTCATGGACGGCCTCGGTATCGAGTCCGCCGCCATCGTCGGAAACTCGATGGGCGGAGTCGTCGGCATCAATCTGGCGATCAAGCACCCCGACCGCGTCACCAAGCTCGTCACCATCGGCGGTGTCGGACCGAACATCTTCAGCCCGAGCCCCAGCGAGGGCCTGCGCCTGCTGCAGGAGTTCACCGACAACCCCGACCGCGACAAGCTGGTCCGCTGGCTCAACTCGATGGTGTGGAACCCCGCCGTCGTCACCGAGGAGCTCATCGAGGAGCGTTGGGAAGCCGCGATCAATCCGGATGCACATAAGACCGCGCAGCTGATGTACGGCTCCAAAGCCTTTGCGATGCAACAGCAGTTCCTCGCGAACGCCGATATCGCGCCGTACTGGGCGATGATGCACAAGATCAAGTGCCCGACCCTGCTCACCTGGGGCCGCGATGACAGAGTCAGCCCGCCGGACATGGCGATCGTGCCGATGCGACTCATCCCCAACGCCGAACTGCATATCTTCCCCAACAGCGGCCACTGGGTGATGATCGAAGCCAAGCAGGCCTTCGAGCAGACCGTCGTGGACTTCCTGCGCCGCTAAACGCTCAATGCGCGGAGCTACTCCCCCAAAGCAAAAAGCGCGCCGCCCCTTTCGGGAACGGCGCGCTTTTTGCGTATCTGCTTACTTGGCCTTTTCGAGAACCTCGACCAGGCGCCACCGCTTGGTGGCCGACGTCGGACGAGTCTCCATCAGCGAGACGCGGTCGCCGACACCGGCGTCACCGTTCTCGTCGTGGGCCTTGACCTTCGACGTGGTGCGGATGATCTTGCCGTACAGGGCGTGCCGTGCACGGGACTCGAGCTCGACCACGATGGTCTTCTGCATCTTGTCCGAGACGACGTAACCGATGGCGGTCTTACGACGCCCACGCGGCTGCTCGGTGGCCGGGGTGTGCTTAGGCCCGGCGGCCTTCTTGGTCTCGCTCACTTGCTGTCCTCGCTATCGGGTCCTGCGGCCAATCCGAGCTCGCGCTCACGCATTACCGTGTAGATGCGCGCGATCTCCTGGCGCACCGCACGCAGCCGACGGTTGTTGGCGAGCTGACCGGTGGCCATCTGGAAGCGCAGATTGAACAGCTCTTCCTTGGACTCACGCAGCTTGGTGATCAGCTCGTCCTCGTTGCTTTCCCGCAGTTCGCCAGCGGAAATTCCCACTGCCATCAGAACTGCTCCTCTCGTGTGATGATGCGCGCCTTGATCGGCAGCTTGTGGATCGCGCGCGTCAAAGCTTCGCGGGCGGTCTCCTCGTTCGGGTAGCTCAACTCGAACAGCACACGACCGGGCTTGACGTTCGCAACCCACCACTCCGGCGAACCCTTACCGGAACCCATGCGGGTTTCGGCAGGCTTCTTGGTCAGCGGGCGGTCCGGGAAGATGTTGATCCAGACCTTGCCGCCACGCTTGATGTGCCGGTTGATGGCGATACGAGCGGACTCGATCTGCCGGTTCGTGATGTATGCATGGCCCAGCGCCTGAATGCCGTAGTCACCGAAGGCAACAGTGGTACCGCCCGAGGCGGTGCCCTTCTTCTTCGGGTGATGCTGCTTGCGGTGCTTGACCTTACGGGGAATCAGCATGTTTAGCTCTCCGTGGTTTCTGCGGACGGCGCGCTAGCACCGTCCGAGGCAGGGGTCTCTGCGGCGGCACGGCCGGCCTCGGTGCTCGTCGCGGTGGTACCCGATGCGCCGCTACGACGCGGACGGGCACCGGCCGGACGCTCACGGCGCGGACGGTCACCGGCAGGCGCGGCCACCGCGGCGGCGAGCTCACGCTTGCCACCGACGATGTCGCCCTTGTAGATCCAGACCTTCACGCCGATCCGGCCGAAGGTGGTCTTGGCTTCGTACAGGCCGTAGTCGATATCGGCACGCAGCGTGTGCAGCGGCACCCGACCCTCGCGGTAGAACTCCGAGCGGCTCATCTCAGCACCGCCGAGGCGGCCCGAGCACTGCACCCGGATGCCCTTGACGTTCGGCTGACGCATGGCCGACTGGATGGCCTTGCGCATCGCGCGCCGGAACGCCACACGATTCGAGAGCTGCTCGGCGACACCCTGGGCAACCAGCTGTGCCTCAGCCTCGGGATTCTTCACCTCGAGGATGTTCAGCTGCACCTGCTTCTTGGTCAGCTTCTCCAGGTCGGCGCGGATGCGGTCGGCCTCGGTGCCACGACGGCCGATGACGATGCCGGGACGCGCGGTGTGGATGTCGACGCGAACCCGGTCACGGGTGCGCTCGATCTCCACCTTGGCGATGCCGGCACGCTCCAGGCCAGTGGCCAGCAGGCGGCGGATCGCCACGTCTTCCTTGACATAGTCCGCGTACTGCTTGTCGGCGTACCAGCGGGACTTCCAGTCGGTGGTGATACCGAGCCGGAAACCGTGCGGATTGATCTTCTGGCCCACTAGCGCGAGCCTCCCTTCGCCTCAGCGGTGGTCTTGTTGGCGGCAGCCTTCGAGCCCTCGGCCCGGCGGGCACGAGCGGCGGCCTGTGAAGTTCCGGCCTTACCGCCCTTCTCGGACTTGGGACGGCTCTCCACCACCACGGTGATGTGGCTGGTGCGCTTGCGGATCCGGAACGCACGACCCTGCGCGCGGGGACGGATGCGCTTAGCGGTCGGGCCCTCGTCGGCGAAGATCTCCGACACCACCAGGGTGGAGGGATCCAGACCGTCGTTGTTCTGCGCGTTGGCGGCAGCGCTGGCGATGACCTTGGCCACCGGCTCGCTGGCCGCCTGCGGTGCCCACCGCAGGATGTCGATGGCGACGGCGACAGGCTTGCCGCGCACCAAGTCAATGACCCGGCGTGCCTTGGTCGGCGAGACCCGCACGAACCGTGCAACGGCCTTGGCCGATGGGTATTCAGTCGTTGTAGTCATTAGCGCCGCTTGCTCTTTCGGTCGTCCTTGATATGACCCTTGAAGGTCCGCGTCGGGGCGAACTCGCCCAGCTTGTGACCGACCATCGCTTCGGTGACGAAGACGGGAACGTGCTTGCGCCCGTCATGCACCGCGAAGGTGTGGCCGATGAAGTCGGGGATGATGGTCGACCGACGCGACCAGGTCTTGATGACCTGCTTGGTGTTCTTCTCGTTCTGTACGTCGACCTTCTTGAGCAGATGGTCGTCGATGAACGGGCCCTTCTTAAGGCTGCGTGGCATCGCTTACTCCTAGCGCTTCTTGCCGGTGCGCCGGCGACGGACGATGAGCTTGTCGCTCGCCTTGTTCGGCTTGCGGGTGCGGCCTTCGGGCTTGCCCCACGGGCTCACCGGGTGACGACCACCGGAGGTCTTACCTTCACCACCACCGTGCGGGTGGTCGACCGGGTTCATCACGACACCACGGACAGTGGGGCGCTTGCCCTTCCACCGCATACGGCCGGCCTTACCCCAGTTGATGTTGCCCTGCTCGGCGTTGCCGACCTCGCCGACGGTGGCGCGGCAGCGCACGTCGACACGGCGGATCTCACCGCTGGGCATACGCAGGGAGGCGTAAGCGCCTTCCTTGCCCAGCAGCTGGATACCGGCACCGGCAGAGCGGGCCATCTTGGCTCCACCACCGGGACGCAGCTCGACGGCGTGCACGGTGGTACCCGTCGGGATATTGCGCAACGGCAGGTTGTTGCCCGGCTTGATGTCGGCGTTGGCGCCCGACTCCACCACGTCACCCTGCGAAAGCCCGACCGGCGCGATGATGTAACGCTTCTCGCCATCCAGGAAGTGCAGCAGCGCGATGCGCGCGGTGCGGTTGGGGTCGTACTCGATGTGCGCGACCTTGGCGTTGACGCCGTCCTTGTCGTGGCGACGGAAATCAATCAGCCGGTAGGCACGCTTGTGGCCGCCACCCTTGTGACGAGTGGTGATGCGGCCGTGGGCGTTACGACCACCGGTGCCGTGCAGCGGGCGAACCAGCGACTTCTCGGGAGTCGAGCGAGTGATCTCCGAGAAATCGGCGACGCTCGAGCCGCGGCGACCGGGGGTCGTCGGCTTGTACTTGCGAATAGCCATGTCTTCTCTAGTCCTCTACTCCCCGACTACGCGGGGGCTCCAAACAGGTCGATCGGCTTGCTGCCCGGTGCCAGGGTGACGATGGCGCGCTTGGTGCTCTTGCGCTGTCCGAAACCGGTGCGGGTGCGCTTGCGCTTGCCCTGCCGGTTGGCGGTGTTCACCGAGGAGACCTTGACGCTGAAGATCTGCTCGATGGCGATCTTGATCTGCGTCTTGTTCGAGTCCGGGTGGACAACGAAGGTGTACACGTTGTCTTCGATCAACGAGTACGACTTCTCCGAGATCACCGGGGCCAGGATGATGTCGCGGGGGTCAGCGATGGTTGCCATCAGGCCGACACCTCCTCTTTCTTCTTGGCGTTGATGAAGCCGTTGAGGGCCTCGACGCTGAACACCAGGTCATCGGCCTTCAGCACGTCATAGGTGTTGAGCTGGTCGTAGGCCAGCACATGCACGTTCGGCAGGTTCCGGACGCTCTTGACCGAAGTCAGATCGTCGCGGCCCAGCACCACCAGCACCTGCTTGCGGTCGGTGATCTCGGCCAGGAACGCCTTGGCGCTCTTGGTCGAGGGCTCCTGCCCGGCAACCAGTTCAGTGATGGCGTGGATCCGGCCGTTGCGAGCCCGGTCAGACAGCGCACCGCGCAGGGCGGCGGCGATCATCTTCTTGGGCGTCCGCTGGCTGTAGTCACGCGGCTGCGGGCCGTGGACAACGCCACCACCGGCGAACTGCGGGGCGCGGGTCGAACCCTGACGGGCACGGCCGGTTCCCTTCTGCCGGTAGGGCTTCTTGCCACCACCGGACACCAGACCACGCGTCTTGGTGGAGTGGGTGCCCTGACGGCCTGCGGCCAGCTGAGCGGTCACCACCTGGTGCAGCAGCGCGATATTGGCTGGGGCGTCGAACAATTCGGCCGGCAGCTCGATGGAGCCGTCCGTCTTGCCACCCGGAGCCTTGACTGCGATCTTCAAAAAATCCTCAGACACTACTTCTCACCTCGCTTGACAGCGGTGCGGACCACAACCAGGCCACCCTTACGTCCGGGGATGGCACCCTTGATCAGCAGTACGCCGTTCTCAGCATCAACCTTGTGCACCACCAGGTTCTGCGTGGTGACGCGATCGCTACCCATACGTCCGGACATCCGCGTGCCCTTGAAGACACGGCCCGGGGTGGCGCAGCCACCGATCGAGCCGGGACGACGGTGCACGGCCTGTGCACCGTGGCTCGCGCCCTGACCGCTGAAGCCGTGACGCTTCATGGTTCCGGCGAAGCCCTTGCCCTTCGAGGTTCCGGTGACGTCGACATAGGCGCCGTCACTGAAGATCTCGGCGGTCAGCTCCTGGCCGACCTCGTACTCCGCGGCAGCAGCCTCGTCGTCCAGACGGAGCTCGGCCAGGTGGCGACGGGGGTTGATACCCGCAGCACTGAACTGGCCGGTGACCGGCTTGGTCACCTTGCGCGGACTGATCTCACCGAATGCGAGCTGGATGGCGCTGTAGCCGTCCTGCTCCTGGGTGCGGATGCGGGTCACCACATTGGGTCCGGCCTTGACGACGGTCACCGGAACAACCCGGTTGTTGTCGTCGAACACCTGTGTCATACCCAGCTTGGTGCCCAGAATTCCTTTTCTTGCCATGGTTTCTGGTTCTCCTACTGGATGTTCACGTCGACGCTGGCCGGCAGGTCGATGCGCATAAGCGCGTCAACCGTCTTGGGCGTCGGGTCGAGGATGTCGATGAGCCGCTTGTGGGTGCGCATCTCGAAATGCTCGCGCGAATCCTTGTACTTGTGCGGCGACCGAATAACGCAATACACGTTCTTCTCGGTTGGCAGCGGCACAGGTCCAACGACACTCGCGCCGGTACGGGTCACCGTCTCAACAATCTTGCGCGCAGAGGCATCAATGGCCTCATGGTCGTAGGCCTTGAGCCTGATGCGGATCTTCTGTCCCGCCACGCTTCCTACCTCTACTATCACTGGTCCGGAGCACGCCGAAGCGCACAACCCGATACCGCCGCTGTTTACCTGTCTTAGTTCACCGACCCCCGCGGTCGGGCGTGTCGCCCTCGCGCGCAGTCGTCCGCGTCGAAAATTCTCGTCGCTTGGACCGGGCCGACGCGCCCGTAAGGGCGCTGTAGTTCGCCGTACCCGTTCGCGCGCCACAAAGAGCGTCGCAACCGGTTCACGGCAACCCGAACAGTATGCCTTATCCCGCGGCTGCGGCCAAATCCCTGCTGTACCCACCCGGCAGCGCCAACTGGGAGCCCTTGACCTGCGAATCCGAAGACGTCTGGAACGCTAGTGCAAGATTCGTTGAGGAGGTTGTGACGTGCGCTGGCCGGAGGCCGACGGAGGGCGTTCATTTCTGCGGGCACTGCCCGTCCTCTCCGGCAGCGCCCCACCGTTCAATATCGATGGCGCCCCCGCCGAACCGCTCCCCTTGTTCGTCGAGTGGATAGAGCAAGCAGCGCGGGCCGGCGTACCGGAGCCGCACGCCATGACGATCTCGACGGTCGATGCCCAGGGTGCGCCGCGCGCACGCGTTCTGGCAGGGCTCCCCCGACCGCAAGCACCTGCGCATCGGCTATCAGCGCACTGATGACGGATGGGAGCGCACGCAGCTCTGGCCGTGATCGAGGAGCTGGTTGATGTGCGTGTTCGATGTCATCTTACTTTCGAGTAAGGTACGTGACGTGAGTGCATCTCCGACCTACAAAATCTGGCAGCGTCTGCAGAACAAGCCCGGCGGCTCCGCCCTGTTCTCCGCCGCCATGATGGCCCGTGTCCCCTACTTCGCCTCAGTGGTGCCGCACGTGCACCGGATGGAGCCGGGCTACTGCGAGGTGACCGCCCCCAAGTGGTACTTCGTCTACAACCACCTCAAGACCTTCCACGCGATCGCCGCGTGCAACCTGGCCGAGGTCGCGATGGGGATGCTGATGGAGGCCACCACCCCGTCCTCGCATCGCTGGATTCCCAAGGCGATGAACGTGCAGTACCTCGGCAAGGCCACCACCTCGCTACGCGCGGTCGCCAAGCTGGACGGCCTCGACTTCGCCTCGATCACCGAGGGCACCGATGTCGTTGTGCCGATCAGCATCACCGACCGCGACGGCAAGGAAGTGGTGAAGGCAGAGATCACCACCTGGGTGACCCCCGCCTAGCCCGCATCCGGCGGCCCGATTCGGCCGTTACGGTCAAATCTATGGTGTGCCGCGCGCACACTCCGGCTATGGCCACTGCACTATCCGAAATCGAAGACGCCGGCCGACTCTTGGCCGATCCGACCGCTTACGCAGACGAGCCCCGTCTGCACGACGCGCTGACCCTGCTACGGCGTGAACAACCCGTGGCGAAGGTCGTTACCGACAACTACCGACCGTTCTGGGCGGTCACCAAGCACGACGACATCATGGACGTCGAGCGCGACAACACGCTCTGGATCAACGAACCGCGTCCGCTGTTGATGAACCTCGAGCAGGAAGCCGAGCTCGACCGGCAGGCGGCGATGGGCATCGAGCTCAAAACCCTTGTCCATATCGACGACCCCAAACACCGCGTTCTGCGCGCCATCGGAGCCGACTGGTTTCGGCCAAAGGCAATGCGGGACATGAAGATCCGCACCGACGAGCTGGCCGCACGATATGTGAACAAGCTGATGGAGGCCGGCGGAACCTGCGACTTCGCCCAGGACGTCGCCGTGCACTTTCCCCTCTACGTCATCATGTCGCTGCTCGGAATTCCCGAATCGGATTTCGACCGGATGCTCAAGCTCACCCAGGAACTCTTCGGCGGCGACGACACAGAATTCCAGCGCGGTGCAACTCCGGAGGAGCAACTGCTGGCGCTACTGGATTTCTTCGGATACTTCAGCGGGCTCACCGCATCCCGGCGTGAAAACCCCACCGGTGACCTGGCGTCGACCATCGCGAACGCCAAGGTTGATGGTGAGCCGCTCTCCGATGTCGACATCGCGTCGTACTACACGATCATCGCCACCGCCGGACACGACACCACCAGTGCCACGATTGCCGGTGGGCTGGAAGCACTTCTGCAGCATCCAGACCAGCTCGCTCGACTGCGCGAGAACCCCGAGCTCATGCCCCTGGCGGTCGACGAGATGATCCGCTGGGTGACACCGGTCAAGGAATTTATGCGAACAGCGACCGCCGACACCGAGATTCGTGGAGTACCCATCGCCGAAGGCGATTCGGTGCTGCTGTCCTACCCCTCGGGTAACCGCGACGAGGACACCTTCGCCACTCCGTTCACCTTCGACGTGGGACGAGACCCCAACAAACACTTGGCATTCGGGTTCGGTGTGCACTTCTGCCTAGGAGCGGCACTGGCCCGGATGGAGGTCAACAGCTTCTTTTCGGCGCTACTCCCCCGGCTGGAGTCCATCGAGATCGATGGGAATGTTGAGCGGACGTCGACCATATTCGTCGGCGGTATCAAACACCTGCCGATCCGCTACGCCCTGCGGTGACGGCGACTATCAGTTAAGCCGCGCGGAACCATCCGCCGCGACTTCGATTGACGCACCGGCGATATCGGTGTCCACGAGCTGGGCCGCCGCATCGCGGTCGTCGATCTTGGCGAAGGTACGCGCCCCGGTCGGGGTACGCACGCTCACGAACGTCTGGAACGGCGATCCGTCTCGTCCATAGTTGACGGTCCAGGCCTCGACGGTCGCCGCACCCGAATAACCGTCGGCCGCTGCGGTTCTGGGCTCCCGGTCGACCTCGGACTGCACGTCCTCGTACCTGAAACCGGATGCGGGCGGCTCGGTTCCGTAGATTCCGAACGCATGCTTGGTGAGATACCCGCCATTGGCCGTGATCAGCCCCTTCGCCCCGGGACGCTCGCGCAGCCGCTCGGCCATGGTGGCAATGGAGTGGGTGACGTAGTTGCACCACGGGCCGCCGGCGAACGTCAGTCCACCGGTGACCGTGAGCGGCCGTGCCGGGTCATCGAGCGCCAGCCCCAGCTCGGTGGCCGCGACCTGCACCGCCGAGGGGAAACACGAATAGATGTCGATCAGGTCCACGCCATCGGTTCCCAGACCGGCGATATCGAAGACGCGCTTACCCGCAAGGCGGATGGCCGGAGACCGATGCAGTTCATCGCGTTCACTGAGCGCGAAGGTGTCGTTGGCCTGGCTGCCGGCGAGCGGAAATATCCAGCGATCCTTCGGGATTCGGAGCCGTTGCGCCGTTTCTAGCGAGGTGAGCAGCAGTACCGCCCCCTGCTCGACCATGTTGTTGGAGTTCATCAGCTTGGTGTACGGCGAGCTGATCCACCGATTGTCCGGACCGGGAGTGGCGATCTCCTCGGCGGTGTACGCATCGTTAGACCAGGCATGCACGTTGTTCACGGCCACGGCGTTGAAGCGCTGCCACAACTGAGCAATCGCGGCGCGATGGTCGGCGACGGATACACCGTTGGCGACCCGAATCGCCTGCTCGAACAGCGGGTACACGTGGCCGGGAGAGATCAGGCCAATGGCGGTCTCGGCGCCACCCACCTGATCCATACGCCCGCCGAGAATGGTTGGTTCGGCGATGGATTCATCTTGAGTGGTCCACGTGGGCTGTACACCGGTAGCCATCATCTTATTGCGCGACCGCCACATCTCCGCGCCACCGATGAGAACCACGTCGGCGTCCCCGGCAAGAATGTCCGCGGCCGCGTGGTTAACCAACAGCTGCGGCGAGTTGCCGCTGGGCCCGGTGTAGAACGTGCGCTTGGGCGCCGCACCCAGACGTTCACCGAGCAGTACCCCGGGGTCGCGATACTTCCAGGAGAAGATGTTCGCCACGGACACCGTGTCGATGGCGGTGAGCAGATCAGCCGCCCCCGCATCCTCGGCCGCCAGCCGGGCCGCTCGCTCCATAAGATCGATGGGCTCGGCGATCTCGGAGAACGGGGTATCGGCGTCTGTCCGCTGGTTGACCTGTCCGGTACCGACGAGGACCGGCGTGCGAGGGTCGAGGGCCATGAGCCGATGGTAACCAACCACCCGGTTGGCCCCGGAGGGCCGCCCCGCTACGTGGACAGAGCGGGCCCAGATCCCTCGATCTGACTATCCGCACCCGTCATGTCCTTGAGGGCAACACCTGATCGGCCGATCTCCCGTGCGCCCGCCACCAGGGCGGCAACGACCTGCGCCGCCTGGTCGTAGCCCAATCCTTCCGGCGGATGGATGTTGGACACGCAATTACGTTGTGCGTCACTGCATCCGACAACAGGATTGTGCGTGAGGTATATCCCGACGCTGTCGGCGACGGACAGTCCGGGACGTTCCCCGATGAGCACCAGGACGGTGTCGACGCCAAGTGCGACGCCAATGTGGTCACCGAGGGCAACCCGCGCCTGTGTCGCGATGACGAGCGGGGCGATCGAATATCCGCGAAGTCGCTGGTGTAGCGCCTGTAACAGCTGAACCCCGTGGTCATCGAGGGCCCGCGGAGACAAACCGTCGGCCAGCACGATGCCGATATCGGCGGCGGAATCCGCAAACGAATCCAGCGCGCCATCGGCAGGCGTCCGGCCCAGGTCCGGGCGGCGCAGGTACTCGGATCGATCGCCTGCCCGGCTGGTCACCAGCAGCGGCGTGCCCAATCCGAGCCCGTCGATCCGGCCTGCCAGGGCACCCGCGTCCAGGGGCGTATGCACCGCGTCACGAGCGGCAGCGTGCGCGGTCCCGAACTCCAGGACTCGCGTGGTGGGCAGTGCATCACCGCTGCGTCCCAACCCGATTCGTGACTGCGTGGATCGGCGCAAGGTATCCCAGATATCGTGCGCCGCTCCGTTGTTCGCGACATCACTCATAGCAGGGCCCGTAACGGCGAGTCGTTGACCGCGATTTCACGCAGCCCCCCATCCCGTTCCAGCATGCCCATGCGTTCAAGCCAGTCGTTGAACTCCGGGGCAGGTCGCAAGCCGAAAGTGCGGCGCGCGAACAGCGCATCATGGAAGGACAGGCTCTGGTAGCCGAGCATGACATCGTCGGCCCCGGGCACCGCGATGACAAACGCGACCCCCGCGGCCGTGAGCACCGTGAGCAGGACGTCCATGTCATCCGAATCGGCCTCGGCGTGATTGGTGTAGCAGACATCCACTCCCATCGGGAGCCCCAGCAGCTTGCCGCAGAAGTGATCCTCCAGACCAGCCCTGATGATCTGCTTCCCGTCGTAAAGATATTCCGGCCCAATAAATCCCACGACGGTATTGACCAGGAGTGGTTCCACCTCGCGCGCGACCGCATACGCTCGGGCCTCCAGCGTCTGCTGGTCTACCGCAACGCCACCCACCCCGATATGCGCCCCGGCGGAGAGCGCCGAGCCCTGGCCTGTCTCCAGATACATAACGTTGTTACCCACGGTGCCCCGCGCCAACGAACGCCCGGCCTCATTCGCCTCACGCAGCAGCGCCAGGTTGACCCCAAAACTCTCGTTAGCGCCTTCGGTGCCAGCGATCGACTGGAACACCAAGTCCACCGGTAGATTTCGCTCGATAAGCTCCATCGTGGTGGTGACGTGCGCGAGCACGCACGACTGTGTGGGGATGTCGAATCTCAAGCGGATGTCGTCGATGAGGCGCAGCAGGTCGGCTGCGGCATGCGGGGAATCGGTCGCCGGGTTGATGCCGATGACGGCGTCGCCGCACCCCAGGAGCAGACCGTCGAGGGTCGCGGCGGCAATACCGCGCGCGTCGTCGGTGGGGTGATTGGGCTGCAACCGGGTCGCCAACGTGCCCGGCAGTCCGATGGTCGTACGAAAAGCACTATGGTTGCGCACCGCGGCACCGACGGCAATGAGGTCCTGATTGCGCATCAGCTTGCTGACGGCCGCCACCATCTCTGGGGTCAACCCGGGCGAAATATCCTTGAGCGACTGCGCCCCATGGGGTTTAGTGATGGTCTCCAGTAACCAATCGCGGAAATCGCCGACGGTGAGATGCGAGATCACCGCGAAGGCCTCCGCATCGTGACTGTCAATGATCAGCCGGGTGACCTCGTCGGTGTCGTACGGAACAATCTCCTCGGACAGGAAGTCCGCGAGCGGTACCTCGGCGAGCACCCAGCGCGCGGCGGCCCGCTCGGCGTCCGACTGCGCCGCACAGCCCGCGAGCTCGTCACCGGACCGAGGCGGCGAGGCCTTCGCCAGAACTTCGGCGAGCGACCCGAACTGGTACGTGACCGGCCCCACGATGTGGCGAAAGGTACTCATAATGTGCCTATTTCAGCTCGTTCTCGGCTTCTGCAAGCGCCGCGAACTCCTCATCCGGGGAGTTCGCCACCAAACGGTGACGGCTATACAACCCAAAATACGCCATAAACAGGATGAATACGCCGAACGTGGCAAAAGCTGCGGTGGTATCGACGATGAAGGTCGCCACCACCGCAGCACAGGCGATCACCAGCGCGAACCCGCTGGTGACGATGCCACCGGGGGTGCGGTATGGCCGCTGCATCTCCGGCTCGCGAATACGCAGCACAATATGGCTCACCATCATCAGCACATAGCTCAGCGCCGCACCGAAAACCGCCATGTTGAGCAACATCGCGCCTTTACCGCTGAGCGACAACAGGAATCCGATGATTCCCGGCACGATCAGCGCCAGTACCGGAGCCTTCCGGCTGTTGGTGACCGACAACCCGGTAGGTAGGTAGCCTGCCCGGGACAACGCAAAGGTCTGGCGACTGTAGGCGTAGACAATGGAGAAGAAGCTGGCGATGAGTCCGGCCAGCCCGATGTAATTGACCGCCTTGGCCACTGTGGTGGTTCCGAGCGCCTCGACCAAGGGATTCCCGGACTGCCCCATCGCTTCGGCACCGCCCGCGCCGGGCACCAAGATCAGCACGGCAGTACCGGTGATGACGAGCACCAGCATGGCCATCACAATGCCGCGCGGGATGTTCTTGGCGGGATCGCGGGCTTCTTCGGCGGCCAGCGGTACGCCCTCGATCGCCAGGAACAACCAGATCGCGAACGGCACCGCCGCCCAGATTCCCAAATATCCGTAGGGCAGGAATGCCGATGCACCCGTTGCTGTTTCATCGACGGGTATGTCCGTGAGATTATGCGCGTCGAATCGGCCGACAGCTCCGATGGCAAAGGTGATGAGGCCGACGAGCGCGATCCCGGTGATGATGAACATCGTCCTGAGCGCCTCACCGGCACCGCTGAGGTGGATGCCGATGAAAATCGCGTACACCGCCAGATAGATCCACCACCCGTCCTTGAGACCGAACAGGTGCAGTGATTCGACGTAACTTCCGATGAAAGTGGCGATGGCGGCCGGCGCGATCGCATACTCAATGAGAATCGCCGTCCCAGTGGCGAATCCGCCCCAGGGGCCCATCGCACGCCGGGCGAAGGTGTACCCGCCGCCCGCGGTGGGTAATGCCGACGACATCTCCGCCATGCTGAGCACCATCGACAGATACATCGCGGCGATGACGACGGCCGCGATGGCCATCCCGCCGAAACCGCCCTTGCTCAGCCCGGTGTTCCAGCCCGCATAGTCTCCGGAAATCACGTAGCTCACGCCGAGCCCGGCCAGCAGTACCCAGCCCGCGGTGCCCGATCTCAGCTGCCGCCGGGCGAGGTAGTCGGCACCTTCGAGGTGTGATTGGACGCCGGCATGATCAAGCGGCGCCTCCGTACGTGAACTGACGGCGTCATCGGGAGTTGACATCGTCCAATTGTGCGACCGATGACGTGCGCGCGTGCGGTAGACGCCAAGATTCGCGCTCCCGTTACGACCACGCAACAAACTGGGCCGCGCGATGCCCGATCATCGCGATCGTGGCCGCTGGCCCTCGGCTCGGAATGGTCGGCATGATCGACCCATCGATGACGAACAGCCCATCGATTCCCCTGACGCGACAGTACTTGTCGACGACCGCATGCTTGTCCTCGTCATTGCCCATCGGGGCGGTCGCGCACAGATGCTGCGACGTGGACCACCGCGGGCCACCGAACCGCCGTCCGTACAGCTCGGATACCAGACGCACGCCGTCGCGCAAGCGATCCATGTCTACGGGTTCGCTGTCATATCTCAAGTCGATGTACACCGGCGCCGCGGGATCGGTCGAACGTAGCTCAAGCCGGCCGCGACACCTTGGCGTCATCAACGCGACACCGATCTGCCGGGCATCCGCGCCGCTCAGTGCCACCCCTGCCATGGCTGCGAATCCGGTTGTATACGGCCGTATTTCGATGCCCATCTGACGATCGGTGTGCAACACGGTGTCCAGAACCGGATAGCCTTGCTGCCCCTCGTCACCCGTGTCCAGCACCCATTCCGCGTGGTCCATCAGCCGCGTACCGACGCCGGGCAGGTCGACCACGGGCTGAACCCCCACCGCACGCAGGTCATCCGCGGGCCCGATCCCCGACAGCAACAGCAGCTTTGCGGTCTCAATCGCCCCCGCACTCAAGATGATTCGATCGGCGGTCAGCGTCCGCACCGAATTTCCGACCGCCACCTGCACCCCAGTGGCCCGCCCGGCGCCGCAGAGAACCCGCAGTGCGCGGGTACCGGAGTACACCGCGAGATTAGGCCGCCAGCCCGCCCCCTCCAGATAGGCGCGCGCGGGCCCAACCCGCATCCCGCTATCGATGTTGAGCGGCACCAGCCCCACCCCGACGCCGGCCTTGCCATTCAGGTCCGCCACCACCGGGTATCCGCCCTTGACCGCGAGCTCCGTCAATTCCCTTCCAGCACTGCTTTGTTCGTGCTTTCGGCCGATCGGTATGGGCCCCGACGACCCATGTAACGGATGGTCCCGAAAGTCGCGGTCGGTCTCCATCGCGCGGAAGTGATCACGAACATCCGCCCAGGCCCATCCCGGCACCGACCATCCGTCAAAATCCGCGGGCCGGCCACGCACGAAGTAGCCGCCGTTGATCGCGCCGGAGCCGCCCACCACCGATCCCCGCACCAGCTCCGCCTGATCACCCGTGGATGTCAGCGTCGCCCAGTAGTAGGTGGCTATCTGACTGTCGGGACCAATCGGGAGGCGGTACCCGTCGCGTACGCCGTCCTCGTCCGCAGAGGACGCTGGCCCCGCCTCGACCAGCACCACCCGGAACGACGGATCCTCGGAGAGGCACCCGGCCAGAATCGATCCCGCGCTGCCTGCGCCCACGATGAGCACATCCGCGTGTATCGGCCTGCTCAGGGCCGTAGTTCCGGTCGGAGCGCACCGAGATCGCGCTCCTGCACGATCCCGGACCACAGGCCAATCCCATAGGCGATGTCGTCGAGACGCTTCAGCAGCACGTACTCGAGCAGGCCGATCCGATCATCGGGCGAAGCCGAATTGTCGTTGCGCTTCATCCAATCCACCACGCCGTCGACAATCGCTGCCACCACGAGCACCTGGCGGCTGCGCCGCGACAGCGCGGCGGCCACCAACGCCAACGGCCAGTAATGACGGCACAGCGCCGACGCGATCTGCAGCGCCGCACCGCCCACACCCTGGGCAGCGACCCTGACGACATCCCGTGGCGGGGTATCCACTCCCCGGAGAGTCCGCGCCACGCGCCCCGCCGCGAGCGCAGCCATGCCCGCAGCGGCCAGATAGCCCATCCCTGAGCCCACCGCCACGAGAATCCACACCAGCAGCGTCCACCTCGAGATGACCATCGGCGCGACTTTGTCGGGATGGCGCGTCGACAACGGCGCCGCGCTCTTTCCATAAAATGTCTTGCGCGCGAACCATTCTCGAAGGGTGAGCCGATGGTCATGTGCCACATGGGACACGGGTTCATACCTCAGCCGCGACCCCGCCTCGATCAGCCGCCAGCACAGATCCACGTCCTCACCGCACTGCAGCGACTCGTCGAACCCGCCAATCTCGTCGATCGCGGCCCGCCGCACCACGATGGCCGCACTGGGGACGTACGACACCGGGCCGTACGGTACGACCGGCGCCTCACGGAGGCCGAGATCCAACGAGGACCTGACCGCCTCATACCGGGCAATCGCATTGTCGCTCAATACCAATCCGACAATCCGTGGAGCGACCAGGGCCACCGCCGGATCGCTGAAGTGTCCCAGCAGTCCCTCCAGCCAGCCGCGCCTGGGCACCACGTCCGAATCGAGGAAGGCGACAAAATCCGTGGTCGCCAACTTCAGTCCGGTGTTGCGGGCCGCCGCCGGACCCTGACTGTCGACGTGGCGCACCACCCGCACATCACAGTGCATGCCCTCCAGCTCGCACTCCACGATCGGAATGGTGGAACCGTCATCGATGACTATCACGCGCATTCCACGCAGGGCGCGCAACAGTCGACGCAACCCAAATCCATTGTTGCGACAAGGAATAACGACGGTTACGTCTCGATAGCCCGGCCCGCCTGTCGGGCGCGGATGCGCAACGGTCGCATCCAGCAGCGTCCGGGCGAGCTGAGCGCTCGTCGCATCGCGCACCTCAAGCCGTCCGCCGGAAAGCAGCGTGCGCGCCGCCGGGGCCAATCGCAGGAGCCGAGTCGGCGAGCCACCCAGCAGCGCCGAACCCTCGTCGAGAACCCGAACTCGTCGATCCACCTGAACCGCGAATCCGTCGGGTAGCCGTCCGTGTGGTGCGGACGCGCCCTGCGCCGCGTCGTCGCTCGTGGTCATACCAGCCGCCCGTCGGCATCGGGTAGCCAGCGGCGCACCGCGTCGGCGCAGCGTCGGGTCATCGCCGCGAGCATCCGCGCGCCGTCCTGGCTGCTGGCCGTCGTCGGATCTCCGAGCACGCCGATCGCGCTCACCGCCGCCACTCCGCCCGCACGCATCGGTGCCATCAGCTCATGCAGCGGCGCCGAGTTTCCGGCGAGCACTTCTTCCCGCCGGACGGTATCTGGTGAAATATGTAGCAGCAGAGATGTTTCCGCATGCCCAGCGTGAGCGTCACCGCCTTCGACCGCGCACGCCCACCACCCGATATCGCGGCCCTCCGAACGCAGGAGCCGCACCGCGGAGACCGTCGCCTCGATGTTGCCGCCGTGACCGTTCACGAAGACGATGCGTCGGCACCACTGGGTGGCCGATCTGCCGTACTCCACGAGGACCTGGGTCAGCGCCGCGGTACCGATCGAGATGGTCCCAGCGAAGGACTGATGTTCTCCACTGGACCCGTACGCGATGGCAGGGGCGAGAGCCGTCCGGCCCGCACTCGCATCGGACGCTAGTTCCTCGGCCGCAGCGGTAGCCACAGCACCGGCAATCCGGGTATCGGTATCCAACGGCAAGTGCGGCCCGTGTTGTTCGGTCGAGCCAAGCGGAGTGAACAGCGTGATGGCCTCGTCTGCGAGCTCCGGAGAGATGGCGGTGCTCAAGACAGTCGGAACAGCCACCCGCCGATGGTAGGCCGAATTCACGTCAAATGCATCCAAAGTTGGCGCACCCAAGTGAGGTCTTTACATCCTTGCTGGCCGTCGGCTTAGGTGCTACGCGCTCTTTCGCACCTGTTGTCACGCCAGTCCCTGCCGCCCCATCGACTCTGCCGACGCCGTGTTCAATTCGCGATGCGCTGAACTAGTGCCGTCCGAGGCCCCGGGCAAAGCCCTCAGGGATGAGAAGGTCATCTGGGGATAGCTCGTGCACAGACTTCTTGCCGAGGCCCATCAGCGCCGAGTCGATGCCGCCACGCATGATGTCCAGAACGTTCTCGACCCCGGTCTGCCCCGAGGCCGCCAGACCCCACAGATACGCCCGGCCGATCATCACCGCACGCGCACCAAGGGCCAACGCCTTGACGACATCGCTGCCCCGCCGAATGCCGCCATCCAGAAGCACCTCGACATCACCACCGACGGCCTCGGCGATGCCCGGCAACGCGCGGATCGAGGCGGGCGTTCCGTCGAGATTGTTGCCGCCGTGATTCGACACCGAAATCGCCGAAACTCCGCAATCCACAGCCCTTTTAGCGTCATCGATGCGCATGACGCCCTTGAGCATGAACGGACCGTCCCATTGTTCGCGCATCCATTGAACGTCGTCCCATGTCGGCGCGGGAGTACCCATCCACTGCCCGTAGGCGTCGAAGAACGGCGGTCCGGCCTCGCCCCGGGCTGCCTGGTTGGGCACCCGCAGATCCGGAATGTTCATCTTCTTCCCGAACGACCACAGCCACCCGGGTTTCGTGACCACTTCCGGCGCCAGCCGGACCATCGACCGCAGGTTCATCTTCTCGGGTATGGACGGGCTGCCCCAGTCACGACCGTGCGAGAAGCTCCAGTCAAGAGTAGCGATAAGGCCCACTGCACCAGCATCTTTCGCGCGCTGGATGCGCTGGGCCACATCGTCACGCCCGCCCAGCCAGTAGATCTGGAAGTGCGTCTTCGGATTCGCGGCCACCACATCCTCGATGGGCTTACTCGCGAAGGAGGACAACCCCATGGCGGTGCCGCGCGCGGCAGCGGCACGCGCCACCGCCACCTCACCGTCGGGGTCGACGGCCTGAACACCGGTCGGCGAGATCATCACCGGCAGGGAGATCTCTTGCCCCAGAACGGTTGTCGATAGCTCACGATCCGGCTGAATGCCGACGACATGGGGCTCGAATCCGAGCTCTCCGAACGCCTCGACATTGTCACTGACGGTCAGCCCTTTTTCACTGGCCGAGATCAGGGAGCTGTAGACGGACTTCGGCAGTCGCTTCTTGGCCCGCTGCTGGGCGATCGCGACCGTCTCGAACCATGTGTTGCGGGCCATCTACCGTCCTGCTCGTAGGTTGGAAATCGGGTTCTCATCGCAGGCGCGCGAAGGTGGCCGACGCGTCAGGGTCAGGGCGACGGGCCCCGCTGACGGAGCGCGCTTGCCCTTCGAATGCGAATGGTCCCCACTGGGTTTGGGTACTACGCGATCGGCGGCCAGGGCCGCCTCTCCGTAGCCCTGCACGCATTCCGGGTCGGGCCCGTCCATCGGCAACCCGGTGAAGAACTTGGCCGCCATGCAGCCACCCCGGCAGCTGTCGTAATGCCCGCAACTGCCGCAGGCGCCCGCGGATTGTGGCTCACGTAGCTCGTTGAACAGCTGCGAGTGTTTCCACACCGCATCAAATCCACCATCGGACACCACATTTCCGGCACGGAATCGGTCATGGATGGCGAATGGGCAGGCATAGACATCGCCCACCGGGTCGATCAGACACACCACCCGTCCGGCGCCACACATGTTCAGGCCCGGCAAACCCCCGGACCCGTCGCCGTATGCCGACAGGTGGAAGAAGGAATCGCCCGTAAGCACCCGCTCACCATTGAGCACCAGCCAGTCATAGAGCTGGCGCTGTTGCGCCGGGGTGGGGTGGAGCTCGTCCCACACATCGGCGCCACGACCGGACGGACGTAGTCGTGTAATCCGCAGTGTGGCACCGTATTTTGCGGCTAGATCCGCGAATTCGTCGAGCTGGTCCACGTTGTGACGGGTAACCACCACCGAGATCTTGGCGTCCTTGAATCCGGCGGCGGCAAGGTTCTCCAGCGCGCGTACCGCCATGGCGAACGATCCCGCACCGCGCACCGCGTCGTTGACCTCCGCCGTCGCACCATCCAGCGAGATCTGTACATCGACGTAGTCGCTCGCGGCCAGTCGCGCCGCCACCTCCTCGGTGATGCGCACGCCGTTGGTCGAGAACTTGACTCCTACGTGATGCTCGGTCGCGTAGTCAACGAGTTCCCAAAAGTCCGATCGCACAGTGGGTTCGCCGCCGCCGATGTTCACGTAAAACACCTGCATGCGTTCGAGTTCGTCGATGATGTCCTTGCACTGCCCGGTGGACAGCTCACGTGGATCGCGCTTGCCCGACGATGACAGGCAATGCACGCAGGAAAGGTTGCAGGCGTATGTCAGCTCCCAGGTGAGGCAGATGGGGGCATCCAGTCCCTGCTCGAACTGATCCACCAGTCTCGGAGCCGCAACGGCGGCGACATTGAGGCGGGGCACTGCGGGAGCGCTCATCGGGCGTCCTCTCGGGTCACGATCATCTTCGAATCCGCCAATACAGCCAGGGCACGCTGGTACGCGGCAACCTGAGCCTCCTCGACACCAGCGGCCCGCCAAGCATTCTCGGCGCTGCTGTGGTCGGTGAGGGATTGCACGATCTGCAGCAGAGTGCGGTTCTTCAGGAAGGACAGCTTTCGGGTGCCGAAGTGGTAGAGCAGCGCCCCGAACGGCTCCGGGCGCAACGACACCTGAGGGTGTAACTGCCAGGGCCGGGTCCAGTCGAAACCGGCGGGCGCCTCGTCAATCATGGCGCTCATGGAGGTGGGGCGTCTCAGTAGACGCCGCACATCCCGTCGATCGATACCTCTTCGACCAGCGATTCCTGCACCAGCTCGGTGTCGGTGGTCTGTCCGGCGACAGTGGTGGGCTCGGCCATCTGTTCACTCCCTTGTGAGTCTGGACTGTGGCAACGATCACGATAATAATGGCATCGAGTGCAGAAAGGGAAGAGGGTGTCAGGAAATGGCGGAGTTCTCGGCATGAATGCGCAGCCGGCGCGCGTAGGACGACGCCCTTCCACAACACGGGACGAGATCACCGCGGTTGCCATGGCGCTGTTCACGCAGCGCAGCTTCGACGACGTCAGCGTCGACGACATCGCCGCGGCGGCCGGCATCGCGCGGCGCACGGTGTTTCGGTACTACAGCTCCAAGAACGCAATCGTGTGGGGCGATTTCGATTCTCATTTGGAGGTGATGCGTGCGCTGCTGGACGAGACTCCGGACACGGTGGATACCAGCACCGCGCTGCGTCAGGCGTTGTTGACATTCAACGACTTTCCGGCCGACGAAGCCCCGCGACACCGTATGCGGATGAGACTGATTCTGGAGATCCCAGCACTACAGGCGTATTCGATGCTGATGTATACGGGCTGGCGTGATGTCATCGCGCAGTTTGTGGCCAAACGCAGCGGCGCGGATCCCGCCGCCCTCTTGCCGCAGACCGTTGGCTGGACACTGCTCGGCGTGGCGCTTGCCGCCTACGAACAATGGCTCGCCGATGAATCTTCGGCGCTTACCGCGCTACTCGGCAAGGGCTTCGACGCCGCCGAGGCGGGGTTGCGAGCCCTCCGCTAAGTCTCGCTACTCCAGTACCTCGGCGATGGGCGTCCCCGCCGCGATCTTGGCCCGCATCTTCATCACCGGGCCGGCCATCCCACAGCCGACAACTCCGGTCAGTACGCCATCGCGCTCCAGGTACGCCAGGAACTTGCGACCGTCGTCGGAGATGAGATGCACGGTATCCGAGCCTCCCAGATGGCCGAGCGACTGAATCTTCACGTCGTACTGATCACTCCAAAAGTACGGCACGGCAGCGGCATTAGCGGCGGGCTCCTGCCCAAGCAACGCTGGCACAAGCGCGCGAACCTGCTCGGCAACGTTGCTCCAGTGCTCTACTCGACTGGGAAGCCCGGCAGCATCCGCCCATGCGGCGACATCACCCAGCGCCCAGACATGCGGGGTGGCGGTACGGCCAACGGCATCGCACACCACGCCGTTGTCCACCTGGACACCGGATCCGTCGAGCCAGTCTGTCGCGGGCCGGCTCCCGATCCCCAGCACGACGAGATCGGCGTCCAGTCTCGTACCGTCCGACAGCGTGACGGACCGGACGCGCTCCTCGCCCTCCACGGCGTCCACTCCGACACCCACTCGGACATCGACACCCTCGTTGCGGTGCAGCCGGGCGACCAGGTCACCGAGCTGCTGACCGATCGCGGCGAGCAGCGGGGCCGGCTGCGGTTCGACCAGAACCACGTCAACCCCGTTGGCCCGCAATGTTGATGCGACCTCGCATCCGATGAAGCCCGCCCCGACAATCACTGCGCGCCGCGCATTAGCGGCGTCTCCCCGCAATGCGAAGCTGTCGTCGGCGGTCCGCAGGACGTGGATGCCGTCCAAGTCGGGGAATGCGGAAATACGCCGGGGAACGAGGCCGGTCGCGATGATGACTTCCCCGTACTGCAGCGTGGTTCCGTCATCCAGCGTGACCGTGCGAGCGGCGGGATCCAATGCCACTACCCTCGCACCGAGTCGCAGCTCGATCTGCTTCTCGTCATAGAACTCTCGTGGCTTGAGTACGACGGCGTCGATGCTCTTCTCCGCATCACGCAGGACGTCTTTGGATAGCGGCGGGCGATCGTAGGGCAGATGGGTCTCGCCACTCACAATGGTGATCGGCCCGGTGAACTCCGCGCGGCGCAGCTGCTCGGCGGTTCGCACCGCGCCCAGCCCGCCACCGATGATCAGTACACCCTGCTCTGCGTCGCTCCCAGTCGCATCACTCACGGTCTACTTCATACACGACTGGACATGCGCGGTGTCAGGCCTATATCGACCCTGCCTCCTACCCCTGGACCTGCGCTCGGTCCACCAGGTTGGAGAGCACCACGATGCTCTCGGTGCGGTCGATGTCCCCACTGGCACGGATGCGTTCCAGCGCGCGCTCGAGGTGCTGAATATCGCGGGCAAGCACGCGCAACATCGCGTCGGAGGTTCCGGTCACCGTTGCCGCGCTCACCACTTCGGGAATATCGATCCACGCCCGCCGCAGGGCTTCCGGGGTGATGGTGCCCTGGCAGTAGACCTGAACGTAGGCCTCGGTATTCCATCCGACGGCAGCGCGATCCACCACGGTGGTGAAACCCTTGATCACCCCCGTCGCGACCAGGCGATCGACACGACGCTTGACGGCGGGTGCCGACAGGTTCACCTCCTCGCCGATCTCGGCGAACGTCGCTCGAGCATTGCGCATCAACAGCGTCACGATCCGCTCATCGGTGGCATCGAGCTCGGCCATTCGCGATCCTCCTCCGGCGATCCCATCTATTCCTGCAATAGAATGCCAAATTGACCATCTAGACGCAATGGATCGCACTCCACCAGACAACGTATGAAGATTGATTGCAGTAAGCACCTCTCATACGCTCACCACATGACCGTTGTGCACGAGGGTGGACACCCGGCCGGCTCCCCTATCCAGCATTCAGACAGAACACCGACGACACGTCACTACGTGATGGTGCCGCCGACGTATTACACAGTCGAATACGCGATCAATCCCTGGATGGACGTATCCAATCCCGTCGACCCGACGCTCGCAGTCGCGCAGTGGGATGCGTTGCGCGCCACCTACGAACGTCTCGGGCACACGGTGGACATCCTGCCCCCGGTGGCCGGTCTACCGGACATGGTCTACGCGGCTAACGGTGGAATCGTGTTGCGGGGCAAGGCTGTTGTCGCGCGATTCACGCACGCGGAGCGCGCGGGTGAATCTGCCGCACATGCCGAATGGATGCGTGCGCATGGAATGCGCCCCATGCACTCGCGCTACACCAACGAGGGACAGGGCGACTTTCTGCTGGCAGGCGAGACCATGCTGGCGGGCACGGGTTTTCGCACCGATGTCAGATCGCACATCGAGGTGGCACGGATGCTCGATATTCCCGTCGTCACACTGGAGCTCGTCGACCCGCGCTTCTATCACCTGGATACGGCGCTGGCCGTGCTGGATCCGCAGACCGTGGCGTACTACCCGCAGGCGTTCAGTGAGGCCTCACAAGCCAGGCTGCGGTTCCTGTACCCCAACGCGATCATCGCCAGCTCGGACGATGCCTGCGTCCTCGGAATGAACGCCGTCTCCGACGGTCGCCACGTCATGCTGCCCACCGCGGCTACCGGATTCGCCGAACAGCTCCGTGCCGCCGGGTTCGAACCGGTCGGCATCGACCTTTCCGAACTACTCAAGGGTGGCGGATCGGTGAAATGCTGCACACTGGAGCTGCACTCGTGACCACCACGGAACAGGCTCCCGGCATGTCACCCGATTCCTACAAGAGTTCTGAGTACATCGAGTTGGCCGAACAGTACGGCGCGCACAACTATGCGCCGTTACCGGTCGTCGCTCACCGCGCCGAGGGCGCCTGGATCGAGGATGTGGACGGCAAGCGGTATCTGGATTGCCTGGCCGCCTACTCGGCGGTGAACTTCGGCCACGGGAACCCCGAGATCCTCGCGGCCGCGCACGCACAGCTCGACACGGTGACCCTGGTGAGCCGGGCGTTTCATTCCGACCGTCTCGGCAGGTTCTGCCGCGATCTCGCCCGCCTCTGCGGCAAGGGCATGGTGCTACCGATGAACACCGGGGCCGAGGCTGTGGAGAGTGGCATCAAGGTCGCGCGCAAGTGGGGCACCGATGTCAAGGGAGTGCCTGCAGGACAAGCCAATATCGTGGTGGCACACAACAATTTCCACGGTCGAACCATCAGCATTGTGAGCTTCTCCTCCGACGAGACGGCGCGCGGCGGGTTCGGCCCGTTCACTCCCGGGTTCCGTGTGGTCCCGTTCGGAGATATCGACGCCCTGGCACGGGCAATCGACGACAACACCGTCGCCGTCCTCCTCGAGCCCATTCAGGGTGAAGCCGGCATCGTCATCCCGCCCGACGACTACCTCCTCGCGGTCCGCGCAATGTGCACCGAGAACAATGTTCTGTTCATCGCCGACGAGATCCAGGCCGGGCTCGCACGCACCGGCCGGATGTTTGCATGCGACCACTGGAACGTGGTCCCGGATGTGTACCTGCTGGGCAAGGCACTCGGGGGCGGCGTGGTTCCGGTGTCAGCCGTGGTCGCCGATACCGACGTACTCGGCGTGCTGCATCCGGGCGAGCACGGTTCCACCTTCGGCGGTAATCCCTTGGCCGCGGCCATCGGATCCACCGTCGTGGCAATCCTGGAGCGTGGCGACTTCCAGCGCCGGGCAGCCGTTCTGGGCGCACACCTGCGAAGGCGTCTCGACGCCCTGATCGGCCATGGCGTCACCGAGGTGCGTTCGCTGGGGCTGTGGGCCGGGGTCGACATCGATCCGAATGTGGCAACCGGAAGACAAATCAGTCTGCGCATGGCAGAGTGTGGCGTCTTAGTGAAGGACACGCATGGCGCGACTCTCCGGTTTGCACCACCCCTTGTCATCACCGAGGACGAAATCGATTGGGCGATAGACCAGTTCGCCGATGCGCTGGCCAATAGCCGATAGATTTCGCCCGGTCACAGGAGGCACTATGGCACCCTCGTCACCCAGTCTTGCCCAGCAGCTGCTGCGCCGCCGTCCCACGTCCGGGGCGCCCACCGCGCACGGCGCCGGCGGGCATCTGCGGCAGTCGATGGGAACGTTCCAACTGACCATGATCGGCGTCGGTGCCACGGTGGGCACCGGCATCTTCTTCATCTTGGCCGAATCCGTGCCCAAGGCGGGCCCTGCGGTGATGGTCTCGTTCTTGGTCGCCGGTCTCGCCGCGGGGCTCGCCGCGCTCTGTTACGCCGAGTTGGCCTCCGCGGTACCGGTATCGGGTTCCTCGTTCTCCTACGCGTACACCACCTTGGGCGAGCTGGCCGCGATGGTGGTGGCAGCCTGCCTGCTGCTGGAGTACGGCGTGTCGGCGGCCGCGGTAGCGGTGGGCTGGAGCCAGTATCTCGACAAGCTCCTGGTCAACGTCTTCGGAACACACCTGCCACACGCGATCAGCGCCGCCCCCTGGGATAACGCCGATCCAGGGATGCCGCATGCCTGGCTCAACCTGCCCGCAGTGGTCCTCATCGTCATGTGCGCAATCCTTCTCATCCGCGGGACGAGTGAGTCGGCACTGGTGAACACGGTCATGGTGCTGCTCAAACTTGCCGTGCTGACGGTGTTCGCGATCATCGCGTTCACCGCGTTTCAGGCGGGTAACTTCGCCGACTTCGCGCCGTTCGGCGTCAGCGGCATCGGCGCCGCGGCAGGGACGATCTTCTTCACCTACGTCGGGCTGGACACCGTGTCCACCGCGGGCGAGGAAGTGAAGGACCCACAGCGGACCATGCCACGGGCGCTCATCGCCGCACTCCTGATTGTCACCGCCTTCTACCTCATGGTGGCCCTTGCCGCGTTGGGCGCGCAGCCGTGGAGGGAGTTCGAGGGACAGTCGGCGGGCCTGGCGCTAATTCTGGATAAGGTCACCGGAAGCACCTCTGCCAGTACGTTCCTCGCGTTGGGCGCGGTCATTTCGATCTTCTCGATCACCCTGGTGTCGATGTACGGTCAGACCCGTATTCTGTTCGCCATCGGCCGCGACGGCCTGCTGCCCTCGGTCTTCGCGCAGGTCAACCCCCGCACGCTCACGCCGGTGAACAACACGATCATCGTCGCGATCGTCGTGGGCCTCATGGCCGCATTCGTCCCCTTGAACAGCCTCGCGAACATGGTGTCGATCGGCACACTCACGGCATTCATCGTGGTCTCGATTGGCGTCATCATCCTGCGGGTGCGGGAACCCGATCTGCCGCGCGCCTTCCGTGTTCCCGGCTACCCGGTCACACCCGTCCTATCCGTCATCGCCTGCGGCTACATTCTGTTCAGCCTGCCCTGGGTCACCTGGATCGCCTTCGGATCCTGGGTTGTCGTGGTGCTGGCGTTCTACCTGGCGTGGGGCCGGCACCACAGCGCGCTGAACGACTTACCCAGCGACCCAGCCGAATTGATTGAGGAGCCGGTGCGATGAGCCGCTTGCGCGAAGAGCGTCAGATATGACCGTCGTCGTCGGATATCTCTCGGGCAAGGGCGGTAAGGGCGCGCTGCATCTGGCTGTCGAATCTGCCCGCGTCCTGGAGACCTCGCTGACTGTCACCACGGTGGTGCCCAAGCCGTGGACCACACTGTCGAAGGCCAAGATCGACGCCGAGTACGCCCAATGGGCCCAGAAGCTCTCCGAAGACTCAAAGTCCGAAGCCGCCGCGTATCTCGAAAAGATCAGCGCCGGAATAGATGTCTCGTTCCACAACGTGGCGCATCGCTCAGTGTCCGGCGGGCTGCTGGAAGCCGTCGAGGCATCTGACGCGGATGTGCTCGTCGTTGGCTCTGCCTCGGAGGGAAGCCTCGGTCAGGTGGTATTGGGCTCGACCGGTGACCGGCTGTTGCACTCCTCCCCTGTCCCGCTGGCCATCAGCCCCCGCGGCTATCGGGGCTCGAAGGCAGGCACGGTCAGCCGGGTCACCTGCGGGTACCCCGGCACGGAGGATGCGGTCGACGTTGTGCAACAAGCGGTTCGACTGACCGAGCGCCTCCACGCACCAATGCGCGTGGTCACCTTCGCGGTGCGCGGCCGCACGATGCTGACCGCCGGTGTTGGCCCCGAGGCCGAGGACGCGGTGCTCGCCAGCTGGGTCACCCAGTCCGAGGAGGCCCTGGCCGCGCTGCGCCACGAGGGAATCCTCGAACCCGGCGTGGAGCTGAAGGTCGTCACCGGCGACAGCTGGGATGACGCGTTGGACAACGCCGAATGGCTCGACGGCGAGCTACTGGTGCTCGGCAGCCGCCCACACAGCACCGTCGCCCGCGTCTTCCTCGGCTCACGCGCAACCAAGATCGTCAGGCACAGCCCGGTCCCCGTCGTCGTGATGCCGGGCTAATACGTCAGGTGCCCCTTGTCCACCGGCACCTGCGCGCCAGCTAGCGTGCCCGACGCATCGCCCGCCAACCACAGCACCACGTCTGAGATCTCGTCCGGCTCAAGCATCTTGGTGGGTGACAACGGCATTGGAGCAATGCTCGGCAGGTAGTTGGGGTGCTCGGCGAGCAGCTTCATCATCGCGTCGCCGGTGATCATCGGGGTGGTCACCCCATACGGATGGATCGAGTTGACCCGGATCCCGTATTCGGCGAGTTCGATCGTCAAGGACTTGGTGAGTCCGGTCAGGCCGAATTTCGAGGCAACGTAGGCGCCGTTACCCGGGGTGCCCTTGAGCCCGGACACCGAGCTCACGATCACGATCGAACCACCGTTACCGGCCGTGATCATCGTCGGTACAACGGCTTTCACTGTCTTCCAGGTACCGGTGAGATTGGTATCGATGATGTCTTCCCATTGCTGGTCGGGCATCTCCCACAACCGGCCCCAGCTGAGCACTCCCGCATTGGCAATCAAGATGTCGATGTGCCCGAACTGGGCGACAGCCTCCTCGACTACGCTCTGCAGCGCCGCACCGTTGCGGACATCTGCCTGCTCGGCGATGATCTTGCGCCCGGCGGCCTCGACGAGTCGCGCGGTCTCCTTGAGGTCTTCAGGGGTGGCGGCGTCATACCCCGCGTACTCCGACACGGGGGCACAGGCGTCAATCGCGACAATGTCGGCGCCGGCCTGGGCCAGCCGCACGGCGTGCTGGCGTCCCTGGCCACGAGCCGCACCGGTTACGAACGCCACTTTTCCGGACAAGGTCTGATGGGCCGGCTGATCCGCCATGTCTGCTCCTTTGCAATCGACACCAGGCTAGCAGCCGTTCTAGAACGTGTTCCAGATTGAGGACCGCTCAGCGGGCGGGAAAGAAGCGGACCTAGAGGTCGCCGAGGATCTCCGCGCGTTTGGTGTTGTACTCCGTCTCGGATACCAGCGATGCGCGCTTCAACCGATCGAGCTCGGCAAGTCGGTCGGCCACCGATCCCGTAGGCGCAGGGTCGGCAGAGGGGGCCCGCTCGGCGCCCTCCGTCTTACGCAGGATTGCGTCGATCTGTTGGCGGACAACCGGGTTGGAGCGGATGTCCACCACGCCGTCGGTGCCTATGCCGTTGGCCTTGAGAACCTTCATGATCTCGAAGAGCGGGCCGGCCTGCCCAGTGAGGTCATACTCGCGCCCTTGCGACGAGCTGGTGAACTTGGCCGGCACCTGACCGTTGAGCAAAGCACTGCGCTGCCAGTCGATCTGAAACTGCTCAGTACCTGGCGCGACGAGCACGACGAGCTTGCCGCGCGAGAGAGCCGGCACCTGCAGCACCGACACCCGCGTTCTCGTCTCGGCACGGAACGGACTGATCCCGTCTCCGTGTATCTGCAGCGTCAGCTTGATCACCGGCTGATCATTGACCCTCATCCCCGTCTCGTTGGCCGCCACCACATCGGCAAGCGCCAGAATGCCGTTGGCCTCCAACAGCTTGCGTGCCTCATCGGTCCTGGTGAATAGCAATGTCAACACGAAGGCCAACACCACGATCCCGATAGTGATACCGACGCCGCTGTACAGCATCCAACTCGTCGCGGGTTCGTCGATCACGTAATACATCACGATGAATATCGGCCCGACAATCCCGCAGAGCAGCGAGAAGGCCAGGATTTTCAGAAAGCGTGCGACCACGTTCATGGCGCTCATCATCCTCCACCCGCGCGGCATCTTGTGTGGGATCTGAGCAGGCCCTAATATTGGCAATAGATGTTGCCAACGATGCCGACATCGCCGGACAGGAGGCGCTCGCCATGCCCAAGCTCACAGCCGCCGATCGCTTGTCAGCGCGTGATCCCCACCCGCACGACTACTACTACCGGCCGGGCATGGACCTACGCCCAATCCCCGAGGGCAAGAACGAATTCGGCTGGATCTGGCGCCACTGCCGACACACATTGTTCGACAATTGGTTCGACGTCGAAGACAACGTCACCCCGACGCCGCTGACTCGCTTATTCGATGACCACATGTGGCAGGGCGACGAGCTGATGGATGCCGTGGTGACCCTGTTCGACCGGATGGGCTCCTCACAAGCCCGCGCATTGTTCGAACAGGCCATCACCGAAGGTATCGATTCCCTGGATGACCCGCCCGACGAACTGCGTGCACTTCTGGAGGATGCGTATCGGGTTCCGGAATGGTGGGACCCGGCCAAAGCGGAGCGCGGAAGAGTTCGCCTGAACCAGATGGGGGCACCCACCGTGCTTCTGATGACCTCGTTCGGGGTCTTCGACACCGTCATGAACTCCGACGTGTCGGCCACCACCGGCGCCTCCGGCCGGTTCCGGGACCAAGGCCAACAACGGCTCCTTGAGACCGCGCGCTTTTTCGCGGCTCTGCGCGACCGCGATGCCATGCGACCCGGATCGCCTCAGATACAGATGACGCTCCGCGTGCGCCTCGTACATTCATTGGCCCGCAAGGGGCTTCGCGCCGCATGGGGAACAGAGAACTTCTCCGACTATGGCGTGCCCATCTCCAACTCATCGATGTGCGGATTCATCGAAGCCGAATCACTGGGACAGATGCTCATTGAGCATCGGTTCGGCCGGCCCTGCACCCTCGAAGAGTTGGATGACGCCTGGCATTACATGACGCGATGGGCACTGCTTTTCGGCATTAGCGAGGAACTGTGCCCCAAGACCGGGACCGACGCCATGCGCAATCTCGACTACCTGCTGGCGCGCTCCGGCGATGCCTCGCGCTGGCGCGTTGAACTCGTCGAGGTGCTCTCGGCGCTCCCCTCGGCGGTTATTGCCCCGCTCCCCATAGCGCGCCTGCGCAAGTTACTCAGCGACCTGATGTTTGTGGCGGGCATTGGCGCACCTGGCTGGGTCTTGATGGGGCCCCAGGCGATGGACGAATTCGTGCGCGGCACAAGCTATGAACGGCTCCCCCGGCAGCTCCCTGGTGTGGCGCTGCAGGCCGCGATGTCGATGAGCGCGCGAGCGGCGGCGATCCGCGACAGAGTGCCCGGCACACGATTAGCACGCAGGATTGTCTACGGGACCCTGCTCCCCAACCCCAGCGCGGTGCTCAATCCAGCGTTCGGCATTCTCGAGAAGCTCAACAAGGTCAGCTCCACGTACACGATGCACGACACCAACACCTCCGGGCACGCCTTCGCGCGGTAGGCGAAATCTCAGCACTTGTAAGCCTCCGCCATGCGACCTAATATTGACAATGCACGTTGTCAATGATGTCGACGTCAACATCTCAGGAGGCGCCCGGATGCCCAAGCTCACCGTGGTCGACAAACCACCGCCAGGCGATCCGCACCCGTACGACTACCACTTCCGCCCGGGAATGGACCTACGTCCAATTCCGGAGGGTAAGAACGAATTCGGCTGGATCTGGCGCCACTGCCGGCATTACTTGTTCGACCCTTGGTTCGATGTCGAGGACGAGGTAACCCCCACGCCGGCGACCCGCTTGTTTGACGATCACATGTGGCAGGGCGACGAGCCGATGGACGCCGTGGTCGAGCTGTTTCAGGAGCTCGGGTCCGCTCAGGCCCGGGCACTGTTCGAACAGGCCGTCGAGCACGGCATCGACAGCCTGGACGACCCTCCCGAGGCGCTGCGGGCATTGTTCGCGGATGCCTACCGCGTGCCGCAGTGGTGGGATCCGGCCAAAGCGGAACGAGGCCGGTTGCGGGCACGCCAGGTGACCACGGCGACCACCGCGGTCATGGCGACCTTCGCGGTGTTCGACACCGTCATGAACTCGGACGTATCGGCTGCCACCGGAGCCACCGGCCGGTTCCGCTATCAGAGCGCCCAACGGCTGGCCGAGACAAACCGGTTCTTCTCCATGATCTTCGACCGCGACGGGTTGGTACCCGGCTCCGAACAGATCAAGCTCACCATGCGCGTTCGATTGGTGCACTCGCTGGCCCGGCGGGGTCTACGGAGCGCCTGGGGCGAAGACAACTTCGCCCAGTACGGTGCCCCCATCTCCAACGCGTCCATGTGCGGGTTCATCGAGGCCATGCTCGGAGCGCTCCTCGTTGACTATCGGCTCGGAAGATCTTGCACACTCAGGGAAATCGACGATGTGTGGCACTACTTGCTGCGCTGGGCGCTGATGTTCGGCGTCACCGAAGACCTGCTGCCACGCACGGGCATCGACGCCATGCGCAATCTCGACTACCTGCTGGCCCGTTCCGGAGATGCCTCACGCTGGCGCGTCGAGCTGATCGAAGCACTGGCCACGGGCATGTCCGGCGCGCGTACCGGACCCGTCCGGCGCCTCTTCGCGGAAGTGCTCGCCGGACCCGGCTCCATGCTGATGGGACCCGCGGCAATGGACGAATTCTTCCAGGGCACAACCTTTGACGGCATCAACCATCGGCTCTCGGGCTGGCTGTTCAGCAGGGCCGCCACGGTCAATGCCAACGCGTCCGCGGTGCTGGACCGGCTGCCCGGAATCGGCTTGGTGCGCCACCGGCTGGATGCCTTCAACCCCAATCCCAGCGCGGTGAACAATCTTTTATCCGAATTGATCGAGAAGCGCGCCAAGGTGGCCTCGACATACACGATGCACGACAACAACACCTCCGGGCACGCTTTCGCCCGCTGACCAGTTCCGCCGAGCAGGAGTCTCACGGGACGAAACCGGCCAAGGCCCTCGCCAGATCCCCGCTGGGCGAGGAGAAAACACGAAAACGGCGCCCACCCCTGAAGGGTGAGCGCCGTTTTCTTGGCGTCTTTAGATCACTTGTGGATCTTGGTCACGCGACCGGCGCCGACGGTACGGCCACCTTCACGGATCGCGAAACGCAGACCCTCGTCCATGGCCACCGGCTGGATCAGCTTGACGGAGATGTCGGTGTTGTCACCGGGCATCACCATCTCGGTGCCCTCGGGCAGAGTCACCACGCCGGTCACGTCCGTGGTACGGAAGTAGAACTGCGGGCGGTAGTTGTTGAAGAACGGCGTGTGACGGCCGCCTTCGTCCTTGGACAGGATGTAGACGCTGCCGTCGAACTCGGTGTGCGGGGTGGTGGTGCCGGGCTTGACCACAACCTGGCCACGCTCGACGTCCTCACGCTTCACACCACGGACCAGCAGACCAACGTTGTCGCCGGCCTGACCCTGATCGAGCAGCTTGCGGAACATCTCGACACCGGTGACGGTCGTCTTGGTGACGGTGTCCTTGATGCCGACGATCTCGACGTCCTCGTTCACGTTGATCACGCCACGCTCGACGCGGCCGGTCACCACGGTGCCACGACCGGTGATGGTGAACACGTCCTCAACGGGCATCAGGAACGGCTTGTCGGTCTCGCGAACCGGGTCCGGGATCGACTCGTCAACAGCGTCCATCAGATCGCCAACGGTCTTGGCCCACTCGGCGTCGCCCTCGAGCGCCTTGAGCGCGGAGACGCGAACCACGGGAGCGTTGTCACCGTCGAAGTCCTGGCTGCTCAGCAGCTCCCGGACCTCCAGCTCGACAAGCTCGAGGAGCTCCTCGTCATCCACCATGTCGGACTTGTTCAGCGCGACGAGGATGTAGGGCACACCCACCTGACGGGCGAGCAGCACGTGCTCACGCGTCTGCGGCATCGGGCCGTCGGTCGCGGCGACTACCAGGATCGCACCGTCCATCTGGGCGGCACCGGTGATCATGTTCTTGATGTAGTCGGCGTGGCCGGGGGCGTCGACGTGCGCGTAGTGACGCTTCTCGGTCTGGTACTCCACGTGAGAGATGTTGATCGTGATACCACGAGCCTTCTCTTCGGGAGCGTTGTCGATCTGGTCGAAGGCAGATGCTTCGTTCAGAGTGGGGTACTTGTCGTGCAGCACCTTGGTGATTGCCGCAGTGAGAGTGGTCTTGCCGTGGTCAACGTGACCGATGGTCCCGATGTTGACGTGCGGCTTCGTCCGCTCGAACTTCGCCTTCGCCACTGTTGTGTCCTCCTGGACTTTCTGTTGTCTCTGAGACTTTCTCAGAGACAAGGGTTTTCATTTGCCTAGCGGACTCACTCGCGCAAGTCCGAATGGGTTGTGAGCTTTCGCTACTCCCCAGTCGCCTTCGCGATGATCTCCTTCGACACGTTCGCCGGAACTTCGGCGTACGAGTCGAACACCATGGAGTAGTTAGCCCGGCCCTGGGTCTTCGACCGAAGGTCGCCGACGTAACCGAACATCTCCGACAGCGGAACCTGTGCCTTGACGACACGTGCACCGCTGCGCTCCTCCATAGCCTGGATCTGGCCACGGCGGGAGTTCAGGTCGCCGATCACGTCACCCATGTAGTCCTCGGGTGTGGTGACCTCGACAGCCATGATGGGCTCCAGGATGACCGGCTGTGCTTGTCCGGCAGCCTTTTTGAATGCCTGGGAACCCGCGATCTTGAAGGCCATTTCCGACGAGTCAACGTCGTGGTACGCGCCGTCGAGCAGCGTGACCTTGACGTTCACCAGCGGATAACCGGCCAGGATGCCGTACTGCATGGCGTCCTGCGCACCGGCATCCACCGACGGGATGTACTCGCGCGGGACACGGCCACCGGTGACCTTGTTCGCGAACTCGTAAGTGGCGCCGTCCTCGGCATCCACCAGCGGTTCGACGGAGATGATCACCTTGGCGAACTGGCCCGAGCCACCCGTCTGCTTCTTGTGGGTGAATTCGACCTTCTCCACCGCGCGGCGGATGGTCTCGCGGTAGGCCACCTGCGGCTTACCGACATTCGCCTCGACCTTGAATTCGCGGCGCATGCGGTCCACCAGGATGTCCAAGTGCAGCTCGCCCATGCCACCGATGATGGTCTGGCCGGTCTCGTCGTCCTGCTTGACCTTGAAGGTCGGGTCTTCCTCGGCGAGCTTCTGGATCGCGGTGCCCAGCTTTTCCTGGTCGCTCTTGGTCTTGGGCTCGATGGCCACCTGGATCACCGGATCCGGGAAGGTCATGGACTCCAGCACGATCTGGTTGCTCGGGTCGCAGAGGGTGTCACCGGTAGTGGTGTCCTTCAGACCGATCGCGGCGTAGATGTGGCCGGCACTCGCCGAGTCCACCGGGTTCTCCTTGTTGGAGTGCATCTGGAACAGCTTGCCCAGACGCTCCTTCTTGCCCTTGGTGGAGTTGACCACCTGGGTGCCGGAATCGACCTTGCCCGAGTACACGCGGATGTAGATCAGCTTGCCGAAGAACGGGTGGGTCGCGACCTTGAACGCCAACGCGCTGAACGGCTCGTCGGTGTTGGGCTCACGCGTGATGAGCTCGTCCTCTTTGCCGGGCACGTGGCCGGTGGTGGCACCCACGTCCAGCGGCGACGGCAGGTAGTCGATGACGGCGTCAAGCATGGGCTGTACGCCCTTGTTCTTGAACGCGCTACCGCACAGCACCGGGTAAGCCTCGGACGTGATCACGAGCTTACGAATCGCGCCCTTGATCTCGTCAATGGTCAGCTCTTCGCCGGCAAAAAACTTCTCCAGCAGCGCCTCATCGGTCTCGGCGACGGCTTCAAGCAGAGCCGCGCGGTACTCGGCTGCCTTGTCGGCCAGCTCCGCGGGGATCTCGACAACCTCGTACTGCTCGCCCATCTTGGTCTCGCCACGCCACACCTTGGCGTTCATCTCGACCAGGTCGATGATGCCCTCGAAGTCGTTCTCGGCACCGATCGGCAGCTGAATGGGCAGCGCGCGCGCACCGAGGCGATCCTCGATGGTCTTCACCGTGTAGTAGAAGTCGGCGCCCAGCTTGTCCATCTTGTTGACGAAACAGATACGCGGCACGTCATAGCGGTCGGCCTGACGCCACACCTGCTCGGACTGCGGCTCCACGCCCTCTTTGCCATCGAAAACGGCCACCGCACCGTCGAGCACACGCAGGTTGCGCTCCACCTCGACGGTGAAGTCGACGTGTCCCGGGGTGTCGATGATGTTGAGCTGGTTTTCTTTCCAGTAAGCGGTCGTCGCGGCGGACGTGATGGTGATGCCGCGCTCCTGCTCCTGCTCCATCCAGTCCATGGTGGCTGCGCCATCGTGGACTTCACCGATCTTGTACGTGATACCGGTGTAGAAGAGGATGCGCTCGGTCGTGGTGGTCTTGCCGGCATCGATGTGGGCCATGATGCCGAAGTTGCGGACCTTGTTCAGGTCGGTCAGCACTTCCTGTGCCACAGAAGTTTCCGCTCTTTCGCTTCGAATTGGGGATGGACGAACTGGGCGGGCCTCGCCGTGCGGTGAGGCCCGTCAGATCACCAGCGGTAGTGCGCGAACGCCCGGTTGGCCTCGGCCATCTTGTGAACATCTTCGCGGCGCTTCACCGAGGCACCCAAGCCATTGCTGGCGTCCAGGATCTCGTTCGCCAGACGCTCAATCATGGTCTTTTCGCGACGTGCCCGCGAGAAGCTCACCAACCAGCGCAGGGCCAGGGTGGTGGAGCGATCGGGGCGGACCTCGACCGGCACCTGGTAGGTGGCGCCACCGACACGGCGGCTGCGCACCTCAAGGGCAGGCTTGACGTTGTCCATGGCGCGCTTGAGGGTGACAACCGGATCGGTGCCAGTCTTGTCGCGGGCCTGCTCCAGTGCGCCGTACACGATGCGCTCGGCGATGGACTTCTTGCCATCGAGCAGCACCTTGTTGACCAGCTGGGTCACCAGCTGGGAGCTGTAAACCGGGTCGTTGACCAGGGGGCGCGACGGCGCGGGTCCCTTGCGTGGCATTAGCTCTTCTCCTTCTTGGCGCCGTAGCGGCTGCGAGCCTGCTTGCGGTTCTTGACTCCCTGGGTGTCCAGCGAGCCGCGGATGATCTTGTAGCGCACACCGGGGAGGTCCTTCACACGACCACCGCGCACGAGCACCATCGAGTGCTCCTGCAGGTTGTGACCCTCACCCGGGATGTAGGCGGTGACCTCCACCGCGCTGGTCAGCCGCACACGGGCCACCTTCCGCAGCGCCGAGTTCGGCTTCTTCGGGGTGGTGGTGTAGACGCGGGTGCAAACGCCACGGCGCTGCGGGCTGCCCTTGAGGGCCGCAGTCTTCACCTTGGCGATCTTGTCCCGGCGACCCTTACGGACCAGCTGGTTGATGGTTGGCATGTACCGGCTTTCTGTTTCTCTCTAGCTACTTCAAACTACGTACGTGGGGCTCTAGCGTCGCGAGCCCATCAAAAGGCCCTGTTGTCCTGCAGTTCTCGCCCATATCGGTATCCCGAGGCCGGGCGTGTCGCACACACCGCGGACGCGAAGAAAAACTCCTTCACCCTCTGGGCATGCGAATTGACCTGGCGCCCTATCTGACCCCCACCGAGTACCCCAGCGGTGGCCATTGGCCAGGCACAGCGCCCTACCATACCAGGGCTGATCACAGTGAGACAAACTCGCCTACCAGCGACAAAGCGCAGGTCATCGATAACTCACCAATGCGCGGGCAACATGCCTGACTGAGCGGCCCACTCTTCGCGCCGAGCGCTCATCGGCGAGGTCTGCTCTTCGCGCCGAGCGCTCATCGCCGCTCGGCCAGACCCGACGCAAAACGGTGCACCATCTCCGTAAACGCGATGTCGGGATCCATCTCGATGCCCGCCATGAAGCCCGTCATCTCCAGCATGACGAACCCGTGCATCGCAGCCCAGAGCTCGACGCCCGCGTGAAAGGCGGTGTCCTCGTCGAGCCCGTACACGCCGATAGCCTCGGTTGCGGGCTTGGCCAATTCACGGGCGTCGATCGTCGGGCGGTTGACATCGTCCAGGAACGGCATGCGGGTCAGCGCGGCGTATCTGCCTGGATGGTGGTGCGCATAGCTGCGATACGCACCGGCCATGGCCAAGATTGCGTCCTCGCTGCTACGACCCGAACTCACGGTGTGCAGCATGCCGACAATCTCGACCAGCACCCGACCGCGCACCTCGTGGCGCAGGTCATCGAGGCTGTCCACATGGTTATAGAGCGACGGCCCCTTCGTCCCCAGCTCGACGGCCAACGCGTTGATGGTTAGCGCGTCCCAGCCGGCCCGGTCGAGAAAAGACAGCGCGGCGTTCACGACGGTGTCCCGGTTGAGCCGTGTTGCCCGCGCAGGACTTCTGCGGTGCGCGGTTGCGGGCTCGGTCGTCACGTCTGGCCGCCTTCGGGGGTGAGTCGTTCTAGTTCAGTGCTATCTGGCGCGGCCTCCAGGGCAGATGGCCTGCTATGACCCTATCTCTCCCCGCCGTCACCTTTGTGTTTGTCAGCCTACCGAGCCTGTCGTGGCGCGCCGTGGCCTATTCTCATAACGTGATCGGGACGCTGAAATGACACACGTTCTAGTTTCTGCTGGGCGGCACTTGCTGGTCGCCGTCCTGGTAACCGGCGGCATCGTCACAGTGATGGACTCACCCGAGGGCCCTTCGCGCCTCGCCGACAACATTCGCCTGGCCAAGAACGGCGACACACACATCACCCAGTACGGGCTCGTCACCACCATCGATTGCGGCGACTCCACTGTCTTTGTGAACGGATCGCAGAACGTCATCACCGCTCTCGGCAGCTGCTACGCGATCTCGGTACAGGGGTCCTCCAACACGATCATCGCCGACAACGTGGTCAACGACATCACCGTGTACGGCTTCAACCAGAAGGTGCTCTACAAGTCCGGCGAGCCCGCGGTCATCGATCGTGGGCGCGAGCTGGGCATGATGAACTTCATCGACCGAGTCCCTGGTTGATCCCCTCCCGACACCCAAATCTCGGGATAATCGACTCCATGTCCCGCCACAGTGCTCTCCCCGCGACAGTCCTTGCCCTCGTCGTAACCGCTCTTGGACTCGCGGGCTGCGGCGTCATCAAGCCGGGTTCGAGCAATCCGACACCCGGCACCTGGACTCCCCCATCCACCTCGGCTTCCCCCGGCCCCTCCACGCCGACCTCCGCCAAGGTCGACATCGGGGACGAGACCGTGATCGGGTACTTCGGCCAGACCACGACCGCCGTATGCCAGGAGGGCAAGCGCCTGAACATCACGGGCGCCAACAACACACTCACCATCACCGGGGCCTGCGACACGGTCACCGTCTCGGGCTTCTCGAACACCATTGCGTTCGACGAGCTGAAGACCGAGGTGACGGTCACCGGCTATGGCAACAAACTCACCTATAAGGCGGGCGGGCCCAAGGTCAACAACTACGGAAGCAACAACACGATCGAGAAGGCTTCCTAGCCCTCACCATTAGCCCGCTCAGAGCACCGTCTGGACAATGTGTTCGACCAGCTGACGGGCCGCGGCGCAACTGTCGCCGCCCTTGCGGTACTGAACCCACCAGGTCAGGGAACCGGTTCCCGCCGGAACGGTCACTCCACATCCCGAGCCACCGGGGCCGGTACTGGTGAATCCCTTGCGGCCGTTGATCGTAATGTCGGCAGTCTTCTGCCCCATCCCGTCGGCAGACGTGCGATCGCGGTCCACATCGCCACCCTCGTAGTACGCGTACAGAAGGTCGATGAGGCTTCCAGCATCATCGGCGGCGACCCAATAACACAGTGCCCCAAAGAAATTCTGGTAGATCTGGGCGGCCTTGACGGTTTCGACGATCGTCTTCTCATCGAGCGGACCGCATTGGCCGTTGGCGAAACCGTACGGGTCCAGTTTGTCGTTCTCACCCCGCTCGCTGGAGTTCAGCGTCTCGCCCGGGGCGACAGCGGCGCCGTCGACGGTGCGCGCACACCCGGTCGGCCCCGCGAGCAGTAACACCGCGGCGGCAAGTGCGCCGACAGTCCTTTTCATTGCTTGCCCACCTTGCTCAGCAGCGAGTCCATCAACGTCTCGACGGCCTTGCACGGGTCGTTCTTGACGGCCCCCGATTGCAAAGACCAATGCAGGAAGTCCGGCCCCGATCCCGCGGACAGTTCACACAGCCCGACATTGCTCACGCGGTAACCGGGATAGGACTTGGTGGTCACCGTTTCCACCGTATGCCCGAGGTTTCGCGCGACTGACGCCTCTTTCTGCGCCGAGCTGCCCCGGTACCAATACAGCGACAGGGACGTATCCCCGCTTCCAGGACCGGTGGACCACCGACAACCCAGCAGGCTGTCCACGTCGCGTTTGAGCGCCGGATTGCCCACCGCCGCAGTGACTTCCGCGTCAGTCATGCCGCCACAGTCGCCAAGTTTGAAACCCTTACCGGGCCCGTTGTTCACCTCGGGCACGGTGGTCACCTGCACGTCGGGGGATCCGCCGTTGTCGTCGTCACCACCGGAAGAGGGCCGGGGCGAGCATCCGGCCAGCGCCACGGCCACGACCATCAAGGCCGATACCGGAAGAATCCGCACACTCACGGTGTCCACAGTACGTCCGTATCCCGCAGGTCTCCCATATGTCCGAGTGTGTCGGCACCGCCGAACGCAGCGTGTCAGACCCCAGCGCCGTGCCGACCCGCACCCGCGGCGAACCTACCGGCACCCTCAAGCGCTTCGGCCGCGACCCGCTCGATGCTGCCAAATTCGTTGTCCAACGCCGCTTCCTCGGTCATCCCCCACTGCGCGATGGCTGAATCGCGGTCTGCCCGCACGCATTGTTGCGGGAATGCGGCGATCTCTGCAGCCAGCGTCTCCGCCACCGCACGAGCCTGCCCGCGGGGGACCACTCGATTGGCGAGCCCGATGTCCAGCGCCTCAGGTGCCGCGACGGGACGTCCGGTGAGGATGAGGTCCATGGCGCGCGAGTGTCCGATCAACCGGGGCAGCCTGATCGTCCCGCCGTCGATGAGCGGCACACCCCAGCGCCGGCAGAACACACCCAGTACGGCGTCCTCCTCGACCACCCGAAGATCGCACCACAACGCCAGCTCGATACCGCCCGCCACGGCGTGCCCCGAGATCGCCGCGATCACCGGTTTAGACAGCCGCAGCCGAGACGGGCCCATCGGACCGGGGCCGTGCGGGTGCAGTTCATTTCCGCGGCCGGTTCCCATTGCTTTGAGATCAGCTCCGGCACAGAATGTTCCGTTGTCACCCCAGAGCACCGCCACGGACGCCTCGGGGTCCGCGTCGAATTCGGTGAACGCTGCGAGTAGCGCCGCTGCGGTCGGGCCATCGACGGCATTGCGGGCGTGGGGCCGGTTGAGAATCACCGTCGTCACCGGCCCCGCCTTCTCGACGCGAACTGCGTTCTGACTCATGGGCTCGATCACAGGGAAGCCTCCTCCATCTCAGCGTTGTCGCGCAGCGTCACCAATTCATCCTTGAATTCCCGGTATCTGGACCGTATTTCGTCGGCGGGCCAATCCCTGGGCAACAACTCGTCCGGCAGTACGGGGTCGGCGAGTAGATGCCGCACCATCGCGGCGGCCAGCACAAATCGCGCGGGAATCGCCTCAGCCTGATCCCACCACCGCAGCAGGGCGGTCGCATACAGAGACCAGCCGGGCAGATCCCACAGCTGGGCGGACAGGGCTTCGGGGTCCGGGGTTCGGGTGTGCAGAACCCAGACGTGGTCGGTGACCGACGACGGAAGATCGATCTCCAGATTGTCCGGGCGCAGCCACACGCCCTCGCGCAGTTCTCCGAAACGCCTCTGCCGCAGGGTAGTTCGCAGGTCATTGCGGTCACGTGCGTCGCGACCCACGCTGGTGATCACCAACTGGGTCCAATTGCCGTCCCAGGAGCGCCGATGCGGATCACAGGCCTCGTCCTGCCGAAGCTGACGGGCCTGCAGACGCTCGGCGAGCCGGTATCCCGATTCGGTTCTCGCAAGATCTCCCGCAGCGACCATCCGGGTGAGCGCCACCCGCACCGTGGTGTCACTGATTCCGAACAAGATGGTCAGCGCGCGGATTTCCCGCACCGACAGCTCGGCGGGGTGTGCGCCCAGCAGCAAGCTCAAGATGACCGAGCGAGCGGTCATCGGGTGATGATCGACCGGGTTGTCCATCGCTACAGATCGGTCGGCCTGCGGCCGAAATCACCGAAGGGCTCGTCCCGATGCCGGACTGCCTGCCGGTAGCCGTTCTTCACGGCATCGGCCGTGAATGCGTGGGCCTCCGCGGTATGCCGGGATATACCGTCGAAGACGGTTCCCACCATGGCGCTGTTGGCGATCCCTTGATTGATGAGCACCGAGTTGCAGGCGAGCTTGACCATCATCAGCTGGTTCAGTGGCATCGCCGCGATCCGCGCCACCAGGCGCTCGGTGCGCTCGTCCAGGTCATCGGGCTCCGGCGCCTCGACCGCCAGACCCCACTCGTAGGCCTGCTTACCCGAGAGGCAATCCCCCGTCAGCAGAAGACGTTTCGCACGCTGATCGCCGAGCTTGTGCGCCCACAATCCGGTGGCCGGTACGCCCCACACCCGGGTTGGCGGGTATCCGATCTTGGTATCGGCGGCAACGATCAACTGATCGGCATGCAAGGCGATGTCGGTACCACCGGCGACGCAGTACCCGTGCGCCTTCACCACTGTTGGCTTGTTGGCGTGCAACAGCGAGGAGAAACCGCGCGTGAACCGGCTCATCATCTGGTAGTCGAGCATGGGGTCCCAGTTGATGTTCGGCAGGTGGTTGCGCAGCTGCACCTCACCATCTAGCGCGGTGCCTGAATACTGCGCCGTGCCTTCATCATTCGCCTCAGCATAGGCCCCGAGGTCGAAGCCCCCGCAGAATCCATCTCCCCGGCCCGACACCAGGATGACGTGAACCTGCGGGTCCAGGTCGGCGCGCTCTACGAGAGCCGCCAGCTCCAACGGGGTCTCGGCGATGATCGCGTTGCCTTGCTCGGGCCGATTGAAGGTGATGCGCGCGATGCGATCGGTGACCTCATAGGTCATCGTCTTCAAGGTGTCCATAGCTGTTAGCTGCCCGACTTGACGGTCGCCCGCTCCAGAATCGGCGACAGGTCCAACCCCGTGGGGAGCGTGCCGAATGCACCACCCCAATCGCCGGCCAATCGCGTGGCCAGGAATGCCTGTGCGACCGCCGGATGACCGTGACGCACCAGCAGCGCCCCCTGAAGGGCCAGGCAGATGTCCTCGGCCACCTTGCGGGCACGGTAGGTGACGGAGTCCAGATCACTGAGCTGCGTGTGCAATCCGTTGATATGACGGTCCAGACGCTCGTCCTGCCCCTGGGCTAGCGCGAGCTCCTTGAACAGCACCTCAACGCATTCAGGCTTGGTGGCCATGGCGCGCAACGTGTCCAGAGCGCTGACGTTCCCGGACCCCTCCCAGATTCCCATCAGCGGTGCCTCGCGATAGAGACGTGGGAGGCCCGAATCCTCGACGTACCCGTTGCCGCCCAGACACTCCATGGCTTCGCCGGCATGCGGGGTGGCGCGCTTGCACACCCAATACTTGCTGGCGGCCAGCCCGATACGACGCAGCAGCGACTCGGTTTCATCGCCACGGGTGGCGCGGTCCGTGGCACCCGCCATCCGCATCGCGACCATGGTGGCGGCCTCCGCCTCGATCGCGAGGTCAGCGAGGACGTTGCGCATGAGCGGCTGATCGATGAGGTACTCACCGAAGGCCTTGCGGTGCTGAGCATGGTGCATGGCCAGCGCCACGCCCGCACGCATGCTGGTGGCCGATCCGAGTGTGCAGTCCAGCCGCGTCATGTTCACCATCTCGATGATGGTCTTGACGCCCTTTCCTTCCTCGCCGACAAGCCACGCCGTGGCCTCGTCGTACTCGACCTCCGAGGATGCGTTGGAATGGTTACCGAGCTTGTCCTTCAAGCGCTGCAACCGCATCCGGTTACGCGTGCCGTCCGGTAGTACCCGCGGCAGGAAGAAACATGACAGGCCGCCGGGCGCCTGCGCGAGCACCAGAAACACATCGCACATCGGCGCCGAAGTGAACCACTTATGCCCCACCAGCGTGTAGCTGCCATCGGCATTCGGCGTGGCGGTGGTGGTGCCCGCCCGCACGTCTGAGCCGCCCTGCTTCTCCGTCATCGACATACCCGCCGTCAGCCCCGCCTTGGTGGCGGGCACCGCGAGCACCGGGTCATACACCCGGCTTGACAGCAGCGGCTCGTAGATCGCCGCCAACTCGGGATTGGCACGCAGTGCCGGTACCACCGCATAGGTCATCGAGATGGGACACATGTGGCCGGGATCGGCTGTCCACACACCGGTCTTGGCGGCGCGGACGACATGAGCGCCCGGGCGCTCATCGGCCCACGGCGCTCCGTGCAGCCCGTGAGCGACCGCCTCGCGCATGAGCTCGTGATAGGCCGGGTCGAACTCGATTTCGTCGACGCGATGACCCCAACGGTCATGGGTGTGCAGCACGGGGCGGTTCCGGTTCGCCAGCTCCCCCGCGCGCTGCATGCGATCGGTGCCATTGAGCGAGCCAACCTGGACAACCTCGTCGACGCCCCACTGCCCGCCTTCTCTAATGAGGGCTTCCATCAGCACCGGACTGCTCGCGGCGTTGTAGTCGTGCAGTGCTGGGACCTGATTGGTGACGACATGCGTATCGGCCATACCTTCAGTGTTACATTTCCACGACAACCGCACAAGATCTGTTCACATGGCCTTCGGCGGGCCACTCCTGCGCTACAAAGAGAGCGTGGAGAAGGTCGTCTTTGTGTTACGCCAGCCGTCCGATGCCGCCACCGACGAGTGGTGCGAGCAGCTGCACACGGCCGCCGTCGACAAGATCCGGGCGGCAGGCGTGCACGGCCTGACCCTGTGCACGCATGACGCCGCGGTGCGTGCCGCCAGCCTGCGCTTGGTGACCCTGGACCCACCACTGGCCGCCGTCGCCAGCGTGTGGGTCCAGCAGTCATACGGCCCGGCGGTACGGGAGATTGAGGCAATTCTGGCCGCGGCGTCGGCCCGTGTGCACGGATATCTCGTCACAGAGTCGGTGCCACTGCCTCCCCCTGAGTCCGAACCCGGCTCGCGGTCAACGGGTTTCACCAGCATCGCGCTATTGCGCAGGCCCACCGACATGCCGTTCGACGCGTGGCGACAGCAGTGGCAGGGTGTGCACACCCAGAACGCACTCGACCTGCAATCGACCATCGGCTACGAACAGAACCTCGTAGTCCGCGCGGTTACCGATGACGCCCCCGCGATCTCGGCAATCGTCCTCGAACAGTTTCCCTCGCCGGCCCTCACCGATCCACTGGCCTGGTACGGCGCCCTGGATCAACAGCAGCTCGGCCAGCGCGCGATGGCCATGCTGGAGAGCGTCAAAGCCTTTGGTGCTCATACCAATATCGACACCGTCGCGACCAGCCGGTACGACATGGTTCGCCCTTTCGGGTGACAGCCCTCGCTACCGCTCAGATAGCATCGTGTTGACATACAACCAAATGGTTGTACATTGGGATTCGTGACCGCCGCGGATGAGGACAGGGCCGACGCCATGTTCCATGCGCTCTCCGACCGCACCCGCCGCGACATCTTGCGGCGCGTGTTGGCCGGTGAGCACTCGGTCTCAGCGCTTGCGGAGAACTACGACATGAGTTTCGCCGCAGTGCAAAAGCACGTCGCCGTGCTGGAAAAGGCCGGGCTGCTGACAAAACGGCGTAACGGTCGCGAGCAGTTGGCCAGCGGCGATGTGGATGCGGTTCGCTCGGTCGGCGCCATGCTCGCCGAGCTGGAGCAGTTCTGGCGCGGCAGGATCGCCCGCATCGATGAACTCATCGCACTAGAACCACCGACGCCCAAACCACCGAGGAAGGACTGAATCATGCCCGTCACCAACGTTACTCACGATATCGACACCCGAACCATCACCATTGACGCCGAATTTGAGGCGCCGCTCAGCCGGATCTGGCAGATCTACGCCGACCCGCGCCAGCTCGAAAAGGTGTGGGGCCCGCCGAGTTGCCCGGCAACGTTCGTCGATCACAACTTCACGCCGGGTGGCCGAGTGAACTACTACATGACAGGGCCCGCGGGTGAACGGTACGCGGGGTGGTGGGAGGTCACGGCGATCGATGAGCCCAACAGCTTCGCGTTCAGGGACGGTTTCTCCGACGAAAACCTGAATCCGGTGGACAACATGCCGGTCTCGGAAAACCTGTACACATTCATCGAGAAAGACGGCCGCACCCTGGCAACCTACGTCAGCACATTTGAGACTGCCGAGGCGCTGCAGCAGGTGCTGGACATGGGCGTCATCGAGGGCGCATCGTCTGCGATCAACCAGATCGACGACCTCGTCCGCTCTTGAGTGGCGGGATGGCCCGCACCACTCACTGCCGGTGTGGGCCATCCTTTACGCTCACGTCATGGTGGAGTACCGCAACCCCGGCGCTATCACCTTTGAGGCGACCATTGAGAAACCCGAGGGCCCCGGTGCATTCGTCGAGGTCCCGTTCTCCGTGATCGACACCTTCGGAGTCAAGGCCCGCGTACCGGTGCTGGCCGTGTTCGACGGCTCGGTGACGTACACGGGCTCCCTGGCACCGTACGGCGGCACGCACCTGCTCGGGGTGCGCAAGGACATTCAGGAACAGTTGGGCAAGGGCCCCGGAGACCGAGTGACCGTGGAGATCAGGCTCGATACCGACCGCACCTAGGCGTCTTGCTTTTCATGCCGCGCGGGTTCGCCGTGGTGCACAAAGTAACCAAGCACCACAATCACGAACCAGACCAGGCCCACGAAGATCGCGGTACGGCCGTCCTCCGTGAAGAACAGAAGCACCACCACGAGCGCCAGGAAGGCCAGCGCCAACAGATTTGTCACCGGAGCCCCGGGGAGCTTGTAATCCGAGGCGGGTAGTTCCCCGGCGGCAACCCGCTTCCGGTAAATCAAGTGGGACACCAGGATTGAGCCCCACACAAAAATGATGCCAATAGTGGATACCGACGTGATGTAGGCGAATGCCTTGTCCGGCGACAGCCAGTTGACGAACACGCCGATACCCATGGCCAGCGCCGAGAAGCAGATGGCCAACATCGGGACATGACGTGAGCTCAACGACTGCAGACCCGCGGGGGCATCGCCGCGCTGCGCCAGGCTGCGCACCATCCTGCCGGTCGAATAGATGCCCGAGTTGCAGGAGGACAGTGCGGCCGTCAGCAAGATGAAGTTCACGATGTTCGCCGCCTGCGGAATGTTGAGGTACTCGAACACCGCGACGAAGGGGCTCTCACCTTTGTGATAGTTCCGCCAGCCCTGGATCGACAGAATGACGATCAGCGCACCCACGTAGAACAACCCGATGCGGAACGGCAGCGTGTTAATCGCCTTACGCAGGGTCACTTTCGGGTTCTCGGCCTCCCCCGCCGTGACACCGACGAGCTCAACGCCCACATAGGCGAACACCACGATCTGCAGGCTCAGCAGGGCCTGACTGAATCCCGTCGGGAAGAACCCGCCGTCGTTCCAGAGATTGGCGACGGTGGGGCCCGATTCCGGCCCAAGTCCCGCAATGGGAAGCAGTACACCGACGCCGATGATGATCATGCCGACGATCGCCGTCACCTTGATCATCGAGAACCAGAACTCCGCCTCACCGAAGATCTTCACCGATATCAGGTTGGCCCCGAACAGGATGAGAAGGACGGCCAGGGCAGTGACCCATTGCGGGATGCCAGGCCACCACCGTTGGATGTACACGCCGGCGACGGTAATCTCCGCCATACACGTTGTGGCCCACACCGCCCAGTACGTCCAACCGTTAGCGAACCCGGCGAAACGCCCCATGAATTCCTCGGCATACTCGGAGATGCTGCCCGAGACCGGCCGATAGACCAGCAGTTCACCGAGTGCCCGCATGATCACGAAGATGGCCAGACCCGCGACCAGGTAGGCCAAGATGAGCGCGGGACCTGCCTTCTCGATCGCACCACCGGCGCCGTAGAAGAGGCCCGTGCCGATGGCACCGCCGATCGCGATCATCTGCACCGTGCGGGCAGAGAGCCCGCGTGAATATCCGGCGTCGGGCGTCTCGGACTCGGAATTGGCAACGGTCATCGGAACATCATTGCGTGAGCAGACGCTTATTGCACGGGAAACCCGGACACACCGTCCACAACGCGCGTGGAATTGCGTGGCCTAGCTAGGTATTTGTGCGCTGAACCGACTTCTCTTACGCACATAGGCTTCTGGCATGCTCAACCCACAGTTCATCGGACGCGTGGCATTGCCGATATTCACCGCGGTGTTTCCGTTCATGATCATCGCCGGACAACTCGGTCTGGATATTTGTCGCTGGTGGATCGTCTACGGCACCGCAACCAGTGTGGCTGCCCTGATGGGCATCACCACGTTCGGCATGTGCAATTCGAACGGCCCAGGGCTCGCGGTCGGTCGGTCCTGGGTGCTCTTTTGGACAGGCCTGGCGGCACTCACTGCGGCGCAGGGCTTCTTCTACGCGCAACTCCGTCATCGGTGCCCGGCAGTGGGGCCGATCATCGCGATCGACGCCTTCCTCGAATGGCTCATCGCACCCGTGGTTCTCGTCGTCGTGGCCGGGAGTGCATTCCGGCGCGCGTGGACCGCCGCGCGGCGAAATGGAAAGGCCCCCGGGGTGTAACCCGGGGGCCCTTCTCGTGTTTACGACCTAGCGGTAGTCGCTGTATCCGTAGTCGTCCAGCGGCACCGCAGCACCGGTGTTGGAACCGAAGTCGGGGCTGTAGTAGGCGTCCTCATACGACGGAATCGTGTACGCGGCGGCCCGGGCCTCTTCGGTCGGTTGCACCGAGATGTTGCGGTAGCGGTTGATACCGGTACCAGCCGGGATCAACTTACCGATGATGACGTTCTCCTTCAGACCATTCAGTCTGTCGCTGCGGCAGTTGATGGCCGCATCGGTCAGCACGCGAGTGGTCTCCTGGAACGACGCCGCCGACAGCCACGAGTCGGTCGCCAGCGATGCCTTGGTGATACCCATCAGCACCGGACGGCCGGCCGCAGGCTCGTTGCCCTCGGCCACCACGCGACGGTTCGCGGTCTCGAACTCGCCACGCTCGGTGAGCGAGCCGGGCAGGAATTCCGTTGCGCCCGAGTCGATGATCGTCACGCGACGCAGCATCTGGCGCACGATGACCTCGATGTGCTTGTCGTGGATCGACACACCCTGGCTGCGGTACACCTCCTGCACCTCGTTGACGAGGTGCACCTGCACCTGACGCGGGCCCATGACACGGAGCACCTCGTGCGGGTCAGCCGCACCCTCCATGAGCTGCTGTCCGACCTCGACGTGGTCGCCGTCGGCCAGCGGACGCTCGGAGCCGTCCTCGTGCTTGAAGACGCGCAGGCGCTGACGCTTGGAGAGCTTGTCGTAGACAACTTCCTCGCCACCGTCATCCGGGATGATGGTGATCTTGTAGAAGCGCTCGCCCTCTTCGAGGCGAACCCGTCCGGTGACATCGGCAATAGGCGCCTTGCCCTTGGGAACTCGCGCCTCGAACAGCTCGGTCACACGCGGCAGACCGCCGGTGATGTCGTCACCGACGCCACCCTGGTGGAAGGTACGCATGGTCAGCTGGGTGCCGGGCTCACCGATCGACTGTGCGGCCACGATGCCCGCTGCCTCACCGATGTCGACGAGCTTGCCGGTCGCCATCGAGCGGCCGTAGCACATCGCGCAGACCCCGGTACCGGTGGTGCAGGTAAGCACCGACCGGACCTTGACCTGAGTGACACCCGCGGCGAGAAGCTTCTCGATCGCCGGATCGCCCAGATCGTGTCCACGCTCCACCAGCACGTTGCCATCGGCATCCACCGCGTCGGCGGCGAGAGTCCGTGCGTAGGCGGAGGTTTCGATGTGCGCGTCGCGGATCAGCGTGCCATCGTCCTGCTTCTCGGCGATGGTCACGTTGATGCCACGCTCGGTACCGCAGTCGTGCTCGCGGACGATGACGTCCTGCGAGACGTCCACCAGACGACGGGTCAGGTAACCCGAGTCGGCGGTACGAAGCGCGGTGTCCGCCAGGCCCTTACGGGCGCCGTGCGTGTTAATGAAGTACTCCAGAACGGTCAGGCCCTCACGGAACGAGGACTTGATCGGACGCGGGATGTACTCACCCTTCGGGTTTGTCACCAGACCCTTCATGCCTGCCAGGTTTCGCACCTGGGTCATGTTGCCGGTCGCGCCGGACTTGGGCAGCAAGGTAATCGGGTTATCGGCCGGGTAGTGCTCCTCCAGCGCCTTACCGACCTCGTCGGTGGCTTCCTGCCAGATCTTGACCAGTGCGTCGCGACGCTCCTGGTGGTTCAAAGCACCACGCTGGTACTGCTTCTCGATCCGCTCCGCTTCCTTCTCGTAGCGGTCCAGGATCTCCGCCTTCTGCGGCGGCACCAGCACGTCGGCCATGGACACCGTGACACCCGAGCGCGTGGCCCAGTGGAAACCGGCATCCTTGAGCTTGTCGACGGTCTGCGCGACCACGATCATCGGGAACCGCTCAGCGAGGTCGTTGATGATCGCCGACTGCACCTTCTTGTGCATCTGCTTGTTCACGAACGGGTACCCGTGGGGCAGCAGCTCGTTGAACAGCACACGGCCCAGGGTGGTCTCGGCAACCCAGGCATCGCCTGGCCGCCAACCGTTTTCGAAGAGCTCGGCCTCAACCTCGGCCGGCGGACGCTGCTGCGTCAGCCGTACCCGGATCGGTGCACGGACGCTCAGCGCGCCACGGTCGAGGGCCATGATGGCCTCGGCGGGCGAGCTGTACACACCGGTCTCCGGCTGGTCCTTGGCGGCCGGGGTGTGCGCACCGGTATCACCGGGGACCTCGGTGGTCAGGAAGTACAGACCGGTCACCATGTCCAGACGCGGCATGGCCAGCGGGCGGCCCGACGCGGGCGACAGGATGTTGTTCGAGGACAGCATCAGGATGCGCGCCTCGGCCTGCGCCTCCGCGGACAGCGGAAGGTGCACGGCCATCTGGTCACCGTCGAAGTCGGCGTTGAACGCCTCACACACCAGCGGGTGCAGCTGAATTGCCTTGCCTTCCACCAGCTGCGGCTCGAAGGCCTGGATACCCAGGCGGTGCAGCGTTGGTGCACGGTTCAGCAGCACCGGGTGCTCGGCGATGACCTCTTCGAGGACATCCCACACCTGGGCGCGCTGACGCTCCACCATGCGCTTGGCGCTCTTGATGTTCTGCGCGTGGTTCAGGTCGACCAAGCGCTTCATCACGAACGGCTTGAACAGCTCGAGGGCCATCAGCTTGGGCAGACCGCACTGGTGCAGCTTGAGCTGCGGGCCGACCACGATGACCGAACGGCCCGAGTAGTCGACGCGCTTGCCGAGCAGGTTCTGACGGAACCGGCCCTGCTTGCCCTTGAGCAGATCCGACAGCGACTTCAGCGGACGGTTACCCGGTCCGGTGACCGGACGTCCACGACGGCCGTTGTCGAACAGCGCGTCCACGGACTCCTGCAGCATCCGCTTCTCGTTGTTGACGATGATCTCGGGCGCACCCAGATCGATCAGTCGCTTGAGGCGGTTGTTGCGGTTGATGACGCGGCGGTACAGGTCGTTCAGGTCGGAGGTGGCGAAGCGGCCACCGTCGAGCTGAACCATCGGGCGCAGCTCCGGTGGGATCACCGGCACCGCGTCGAGCACCATGCCACCGGGGCTGTTGGTGGAGTTCTGGAACGCCGCCACCACCTTCAGGCGCTTGAGCGCACGAAGCTTCTTCTGCCCCTTGCCACTGCGGATGGTCTCGCGCAGGTTCTCGGCCTCGGCATCGAGATCGAAGTTCTGGATGAGCTTCTGCACGGCCTCGGCACCCATGGCACCGGTGAAGTACTCGCCGTAACGGTCCACGAGCTCGCGGTAGAGCAGCTCGTCGACGATCAGCTGCTGGACGGAGAGCTTGGTGAAGGTGGTCCAGATCTCGTCGAGCCGGTCCAGCTCACGCTGGGACCGATCACGCAGCTGACGCATCTCGCGCTCGCCACCGTCGCGCACCTTACGGCGCACGTCGGACTTGGCACCCTCGGCCTCGAGCTCGGCCAGGTCGGCTTCGAGCTTCTGGGCGCGGGCCTCCAGGTCGGCATCGCGCTGATCTGCGACGGCCTTCTTCTCGACCTCCATCTCGGCCTCGAGTGTCGAGAGCTCGTTGTGACGCAGCTCGTCGTCGACCGCGGTGATGACGTAGGCGGCGAAGTAGATGATCTTTTCCAGATCCTTCGGCGCCAGGTCGAGCAGGTATCCGAGACGTGACGGAACACCCTTGAAGTACCAGATGTGCGTAACCGGTGCGGCCAGTTCGATGTGGCCCATCCGCTCACGGCGCACCTTGGCGCGAGTTACCTCGACGCCGCAGCGCTCACAGATGATGCCCTTGAAGCGCACGCGCTTGTACTTGCCGCAGTAGCACTCCCAGTCGCGAGTAGGTCCGAAGATCTTCTCGCAGAACAGGCCGTCCTTCTCTGGCTTGAGCGTGCGGTAGTTGATGGTCTCCGGCTTCTTGACTTCGCCAAAGGACCAGTTACGGATGTCATCCGCCGACGCGAGGCCGATACGGAGTTCATCGAAGAAGTTGACGTCGAGCACGTAAACTCCCTTTCCCCTTGCGGGATAGAATTCGGTTAGGCGAAGTCCTCAATGGACGCAGATTCGTTGCGGGACAGGTTGATTCCCAGGTTCGCGGCAGCGCGCTCCAGGTCCTCGTCATCGCCATCGCGCATTTCGATGGTGGTTCCCTCCTTCGAGAGCACCTCCACGTTCAGGCACAGCGACTGGAGTTCCTTGAGCAGAACCTTGAACGACTCCGGGATCCCCGGCTCGGGGATGTTCTCGCCCTTGACGATCGCCTCGTAGACCTTCACACGACCGACGGTGTCGTCGGACTTGATGGTCAACAGCTCCTGCAGCGTGTATGCCGCACCGTAGGCCTGCATGGCCCAGCACTCCATCTCACCGAATCGCTGACCACCGAACTGCGCCTTACCACCGAGCGGCTGCTGGGTGATCATCGAGTACGGCCCGGTCGAACGCGCGTGAATCTTGTCGTCGACCAAGTGGTGCAGCTTCAGGATGTACATGTAGCCGACGGTCACCGGATACGGGAACGGCTCGCCGCTACGGCCGTCGAACAGCCGCGCCTTGCCGTCGCCGTCCACCATGACCTCGCCGTCCCGGTTGGGCAGCGTCGAGGACAGCAGTCCGGTCAGCTCCTCCTCGCGGGCACCGTCGAACACCGGGGTGGCCGTGCGGGTGTCGGCCGGGGCCGACTGCAGATCCTCGGGGAGGTTCTGCGCCCACTCGGGGTTGCCTTCGATGTTCCAGCCGGTCTTGGCCACCCACCCCAGGTGGGTCTCCAAGATCTGGCCGATGTTCATACGACGCGGCACACCGTGCGTGTTCAGGATGACGTCGACCGGGGTGCCATCGGGCAGGAAGGGCATGTCCTCGACGGGCAGGATCTTGCCGATGACGCCCTTGTTGCCATGGCGTCCGGCCAGCTTGTCACCGTCGGAGATCTTGCGCTTCTGCGCGACGTACACGCGAACGAGCTCGTTCACGCCGGCAGGCAGATCGTCGTCGTCATCACGCGAGAAGACGCGGATGCCGATGACCTTGCCGGACTCACCGTGCGGCACCTTCAGGGAGGTGTCGCGAACCTCGCGGGCCTTCTCACCGAAGATGGCACGCAGCAGGCGCTCCTCGGGGGTCAGCTCGGTTTCACCCTTCGGGGTGACCTTGCCGACGAGGATGTCGCCATCGCGGACCTCGGCGCCGATGCGGACGATGCCGCGCTCGTCGAGGTCTGCCAGCACCTCATCGGAGACGTTCGGGATATCCCGGGTGATCTCCTCGGCGCCCAGCTTGGTGTCACGCGCATCGATTTCGTGCTCTTCGATGTGAATCGAGGTGAGCACGTCCTCTTCAACCAGACGGTTGGACAGGATGATGGCGTCCTCGTAGTTGTGGCCTTCCCACGGCATGATCGCCACGAGCAGGTTCTTACCGAGGGCCATTTCGCCGTTCTCGGTGCAAGGACCGTCCGCGATGACCTGACCGATCTCGACCCGCTGACCTTCGTCCACAATCGGGCGCTGGTTGGCACAGGTGCCGTGGTTCGATCGCGCGAACTTGCGCAACCGGTAGCTCTGCCGGGTGCCGTCGTCTGCCATCACGGTGACGTAGTCGGCGGACACCTCTTCGATGACACCGGCCTTCTCCGCGACGACAACGTCGCCGGCGTCGATGGCAGCGCGCAGCTCCATACCGGTACCGACCAGCGGGGCCTCGCTACGCACCAGCGGAACCGCCTGGCGCTGCATGTTGGCACCCATCAGTGCGCGGTTGGCGTCGTCGTGCTCCAGGAACGGGATCATCGCGGTCGCGACCGACACCATCTGGCGCGGCGAGACGTCCATGTAGTCGACGTTGGTCGACGGCACGAACTCGACCTCGCCACCCTTACGGCGCACCAGGACGCGCTCCTCGGTGAAGCGGCCCTTCTCGTCGGTCGGCGAATTGGCCTGCGCCACGACGTGGCGGTCCTCTTCGTCGGCGGTCAGGTAGCGGATCTCGTCAGTGACGACACCCTCGACCACCTTGCGGTACGGCGTCTCGATGAAGCCGAACGGGTTAACCCGCGCGTACACCGACAGCGAGCCGATCAGGCCGATGTTCGGGCCTTCCGGAGTCTCGATCGGGCACATGCGGCCGTAGTGCGAGGGGTGCACGTCGCGGACCTCAAGGCCGGCGCGGTCACGGGTCAGACCACCCGGGCCCAGCGCCGACAGACGACGCTTGTGGGTCAGACCCGAGAGCGGGTTGTTCTGGTCCATGAACTGCGACAGCTGGCTGGTTCCGAAGAACTCCTTGATCGCCGCCACGACGGGACGGATGTTGATCAGGGTCTGCGGGGTGATCGCCTCGACGTCCTGCGTGGTCATGCGCTCACGCACGACGCGCTCCATGCGGGACAGGCCGACCCGGATCTGGTTCTGGATCAGCTCGCCCACGGTACGCAGACGACGGTTACCGAAGTGATCGATGTCGTCGACCTCAACGGGAACCTCGAGACCGCCGGGGGCGGTCATCGTGGTCTGGCCCTCGTGCAGACGCACCAGGTACTCGATGGTGGCGACGACGTCTTCCTCGGTGAGCGTGGTGGCAGTCACCAGAGCCGGGTTAGCACCACCCAGGCCCAGCTTCTTGTTCACCTTGTACCGGCCCACGCGGGCCAGGTCGTAGCGCTTCTCCTTGAAGAACAGGTTCTCCAGCAGGGCCTGCGCGGACTCCTTGGTCGGCGGCTCGCCCGGACGCAGCTTGCGGTAGATGTCCAGCAGCGCCTCGTCGGGACCGGCGATGTTGTCCTTCTCCAGGGTCCCCATCATGATCTCGGAGAACCCGAAACGCTCGACGATCTGCTCGTTGGTCCAGCCGAGCGCCTTCAGGAGCACGGTGACCGGCTGACGGCGCTTGCGATCGATGCGCACACCCACGGTGTCGCGCTTGTCGACATCGAACTCGAGCCACGCACCACGGCCGGGGATGACCTTGACGCTGTGCAGGGTCTTCTCGGTCGACTTGTCGATGTTCTCGTCGAAGTAGACGCCGGGCGAACGGACCAGCTGCGACACGACCACACGCTCGGTGCCGTTGATGATGAAGGTGCCCATGTCGGTCATCATCGGGAAGTCACCCATGAAGACCGTCTGGCTCTTGATCTCGCCGGTGTTGTTGTTGATGAACTCGGCCGTGACGAACAGCGGAGCCGCGTACGTCATGTCCTTGTCTTTGCACTCGTCGACGGGTGCCTTGACCTCGTCGAAGCGCGGGTCGCTGAATGACAGCGACATCGAGCCCGAGAAGTCCTCGATCGGCGAGAGCTCCGTGAGGATCTCCTCAAGGCCGCCGGTCGGGTTCACCTCACCGCGAGCAGTCGCAACCTCACGCCACCGGGGTGAGCCAACCAGCCATTCAAAAGAATCCGTCTGCACATCGAGCAGGCCGGGAACCGCAAGCGGTTCACGCAGCTTGGCGAAGGACAGTCGGCTGGGCGCCCCAGGTACGGAGTTAGTAGTTGCGTTATCGGTCTTAGTCTGGCGAGAGACTGCCAAGATCGGTCCTCCAGTGTTGCCGCGCATCTGCGTTGTTTTGCGCAAGCAACGACCAAACACACACCCGATCGATCACAACATGAACCAACACCGTCGTGGCGAGGGAAGGTGGGCAGGAGGCAGCCAGCGCAACGTCTAACAATAGCGTACTATCGCGCAGCCTTCAACTGCCCGGTCAAATCTGCGGATCAGTGCTGGCTGGCGGCCTCACTGCATTCGCAAACGTCCGTGCTGCCAAACAGAGTGACTCGTCACGCGCCGCCCGTCAAGAGATAGCGCCAGTATTTTCGGTGTTTCTTTTTTGCTATTTCGGCCGCCTCAGCCGGGCTTGACCGCGCCGAGCGTCTGACTGAGCCCGGAGACGTACTGCCGATGGTCGGTCAGCCCGTGGCGGATGAGCAGAAGCGGGTAATGAACACGGTCGAACATGCGAAAGGACATCGGTCGCGCGAACAGACGCTGAAGCCCGTGGGTGAACGCGGGCCCGCGCAGGCAGGAGGTGAGAATGGCGATCCGCCCACCCGGTCTGAGCACTCGGATCATCTCACCGACCACCGCATCCGGGTCCTCCATGAAGTACAGCGCGCCGTAACAGGACACCGCGTCGAAGGTGTCGTCGGGAAACGGCAACCGCAGTCCGTCGGCACGCAGGAATCCGAGCTGTCGCGCCTGCGCCCGGTGCGCAGGGTTGGCCACCGCCTCGGCCAGCATGTTTGCCGCAGCATCCAGCCCGACGACCAATCCGCCTACACCGACCGACCGTACCGCCCGGCGTGCGGTGTTTCCCGGCCCACAGGCGACATCGAGCACCCGGTCGCCCGGCTCGATCGCCAGCAAGTGCAGCGCCCGCTGAGCCTCGTGGGTTCCCGACCGCGCGGTCAGGACCGCGAACGCGAACGACCGCCAGAACCTGTCGTACACCCAGCTGAAAACGGCGTTCTGCATCGTCTGCTGTCCACGGTGCAAGCAGACGTTCTGGGGGCCCATGACATCGAGGTAGCCCTCGCTCCTAGCGCGCACCGGGACCGTGAGCAGCCCTTCGATCTGCTGCACGGCGCTACCCGCCCCGGGCGTTCGGCCCTGCGCACCCGTCACACGCGCTCCACCCTGACGGGCACCCCGTTAAGCCGTGCCATCCCGGCCAGCGCCTCCAGGTCCGCCGGCTCGCTGGACATCAGCAGGTTGACGTTGGCGCCGGGGTTCGCATTGGCGGTCTGCCACGCACCGCCCCGGTTATGGCCCCACCCGTGCGGTACGGCGATGACGCCGGGAACGATGTCCTTGGTCGCCACGGCGGGCAGCTCGATCTCTCCGTGCGCCGAGCTGATCCGGATCCGGTCATCGGTGGCGATCCCCAGACGTTCGGCATCGTCGACGTGAAGCTGAGCGCGCTGCATCCGCGCGCCACGCATGAGCATCGGCGAGTTGTGCATCCATGAGTTCTCCGACCGCATCTCCCGCATCCCGATCAGCCGCAGGGGGTAGTCCGGATCGCTGCGCCGCCGGGACAGCGAAGCGATCTCGCGCTCTATATCGTTGTGCTGCAGCCGCACTCGGCCGCCGCGGTGCACCACCGCCCGCCGCAGGCCACCCTCGGGCACCATCGGCGCCACCACCTTGCCGTGGGGATGCTGCTCTACCAGGTTGCGGAAGCTGACCCCGCCCCGCCGCAGCCCGAACCAGTCACCGCCCTCCCCGAGGCGAATCACCATGTCGATCATCGGGCGCGGAGTGAGGCGCCTACCGAACAGCGACATCAGCTTGCGAACGCCCTGGACCGCGCCCAACAGCGGGGTCATGCGCCACAGCCGCGCCGTCAGATCGTCGATGATCTCCCATTCCTGCCTGGCCAGGCCTGCCGGGGGGACCACAGCCTCACTGGCCTGCCGGAACGGAGTGGGCTGCATCGATGGAAAGGCGACCGGAAAATCGTCGCGCTCATACATGGTGGTGGCCGGCAGGATGTAGTCCGCGTGGGCATTCGTCTCGTTGACGTAGAGGTCGATCGCAACCATGAGATCGAGCTGCCTGAGGGCGCCTTCGAGTTCGTCACCGTTAGGCACCGAGAGCACGGGGTTTCCGGCGCTGACAAACAACCCGCGCACCTGGCCCTTTCCCGGCGTGGTGATCTCCTTGGCCATCAGGGCCGCGGGTTCGGATCCGAGCACCGAGGGGAAACCGCCGATGCGCGAGCGGCGACGGCGGTAGATCGCGCCGAGTGCCCGGCCCGCGACCTTCATGGCGTACCGCTCCCCCGGCATCCCGTACCCACCGAACACCTGCCCACCGGGGATATCGGCGTTACCGGCGACGAGGTTCACGACATTGAGCAGATAGCTCGTCAGCGTCCCGTTCTCGCCGAGACAGATCCCGACGCGCCCATACACGGCCGCACAGGAGGTGCCGGCAAGATCTCGCGCCAACCGGCGCACCGTCACCGCGTCGATCCCCGTCTGCGCACGAGTCGACTCGGGCGTGAATTCTCGAGAGACCGCCTCGATCCAATCGATTCCATTGGCTTGCTTAGTGATTCGCTCACGATCAACCAGGCCCTCGGCGAACATCACCTGAATGAGCGACAGCAACAGGAAGGCGTCCCCGTCGGGGGTGATACCCATCCACTCGAACTCCGAGGCCGTCTCGGTACGGCGCGGATCGATGACGAGCACACGCCCGCCACGCTTGACCACCTCGCGCATCCCGTCCTTGATTCGCGGCATCGATAACGCGCTTCCGTGTGACACAACGGGATTCGCGCCGATCACGACCAGCAGGTCGGTACGCGGGATGTCGGGGATGGGAAACACCAGCGGCGACCCGTACAGCAGCTGACTAGCGACGAACTGATTATTGATGTCCTGCGAGCCGGCCGTGAACAGGTGAAACCCCCCGCCCATCCCGTTGGTCATCAGCTGAAGCCACAGGACATGCGAGTAGCTAAATGCCCCGGGGTTTCCGAAGTACCAGGCCAGCCCGCCCGATCCGTGCGTGTGGTGGATATCGCGCACCCGGGCCGCGATATCGCCCATCGCGGTCTCCCAGTCCACCGGCTCGAACTCGCCTGATGCGGTGCGCCGCAAGGGGACAGTCACCCGATCCGGGTCGTTATGTACCTCGGCGAAGGCAATGCCCTTCTGACACGCAAAGCCTGCCGAGAGCGGATTCTCCTTATCGGGACGTAGCGAGAGCAGCTTGCCGTCCTCGACCGTGGCCACCATCCCGCACAGCGGCTCACAGATACGACAGAAGGTCGCTTTCGTTTCGACTGTCATAGTCGGCACCGCTTTCACACGTCACAGGGCTGACCCCTATTCGATAACGCGTGTTCGCAAATATCAACCCCGGATTCCCCGAGGCCGCTACTACCCCCGGACGGGCGGGATCTGGCCCGTGGGAGCGTCGTCGTCGACCGTGTTGATGGTCTGGGTGGGCTGCTCGGTCTGCGGCGGCGCCAGCGTGGCGGTGGTGACACCGGCGGGTTCGTCGCCGAAGTCGTGCACAGGGAACTGGTGGGTGCCGGCGAGGCTGTCCTGGATCGCGGCCTGAGCGTTGGGCGGCAGCTGGTGCATGATCTCGCGCACCCGCGCCTGACGACGCCCGACAGCCGCACGTTCCGGCATACCCGGGGTGGCCTGAATCTGCGGCGGTACGCCCTCGATCTCCTCTACACCGCCGTCGTGGTGTCCGGCGTCGAGGTGCGCCTGCTCCTCGGCCATGGTGGCCTCGTCCTTTTCCTCGGACATACCGATCGGACCGATACGACGGCCGTTCAGGAACTGCTTGATCACCGGCTCATCACTGGTCAACAGCACCTCACGAGGGCCGAACATGACGAGCTGGCGGCGGTACAGCATGCCCATGTTGTCCGGCACGGTACGGGCGATGTTGATGTTGTGCGTCACGATCAGGATCGTGGCGTCAATCTGGGCGTTGATGTCGATGAGCAGCTGGCTCAGGTACGCGGTACGCACCGGGTCCAGACCGGAGTCCGGCTCGTCACAGAGGATGATCTGCGGATCCAGCACCAGCGAGCGGGCCAGGCCGGCACGCTTGCGCATACCGCCGGAGATCTCGCCGGGAAACTTGGTCTCGTGGCCGGTCAGACCCACGACGTCAAGCTTCTGCATGACGATGTCGCGGATCTCGGATTCCTTCTTCTTGGTGTGCTCACGCAAGGGGAAGGCGGTGTTGTCGTACAGGTTCATCGAGCCGAACAGCGCGCCGTCCTGGAACATCACACCGAAGAGCTTGCGGATCTCATAGAGCTCCTTGGAGGAGCACTCCATGATGTTGGTGCCGTCGACGTAGATGGCACCCTGCTCCGGGCGCAGCAGCCCGATCAGCGACTTCAGGAAGACGGACTTACCGGTACCGGACGGCCCCAGCAGCACGCTGACTTCACCCGGCGGCAGGGACAGGCTGACGTTCTCCCAGATTCGTTGTGAACCAAAGGACTTGGTCAAACCCTCAACGGAGACTTCTGCACCCACCAGGCGATCCTTCCGCGACACGCACACTTCACCACCAACCCGGCCAGGCTGTGGTTCGGATCACTTTAGCGCATGCCCAGGAGCTGCATCGCGTTTGTGCCCAGACCAGCCCATCGACTGGCTAACTGTGATAACCAGGCACTACGCGTCTAGTGCACGCTACTGCCGGTCTTCCGCGAGTCCGCCCGCCCTCGCGTCCACGACTACTTGTCGGCGGGCTCCGCGTCCGTAGATGCATGCCGTCGACGCTCAACGATGAGCAGTGCCCCGGCCAGTAGCGCGATGAGCACGACGATCAGCCCGACGATGTCGGCGAAGACACTCGGATGGGCGAGGCCATATCCGGTCAGCAGATCCACCTCGGCACGCTGCCGAACGAACTGACCGAGGACTACACCCAGCGCAGAAGCTGTGACCGCCAGGCCCCCGACCACCGTCAGCTGCACCGGCGAAACCCCATGGAACACCGCGTAGAAAAGGTAGACGGCCAGCGTCGCGATACCAGCCCCGGATAGCAGCAAGCCCAGTAACAATCCGCCCTCTGTCGTCGCGGCATCCAGTTCGATGACGGTCGCCACCACTCCGGCCACCAGCAACGCCACGCCCAGCACCGCGACGAGCGTGCGCTTGCCCGCGTCGATGAGGTACCCGGCGACCGGAGCCAAGACCAGTCCGGAGACGAAGAGGGCGAACGCGGGGGTATCTGAGGGTGCCTGCTCGCGATCGATCGACCACCACATGGCCGCATGATCGAAGTCGGCGAACCGCACCAGGAAGGTGAGCACGGTGATGGCCAACAGTGCCGCCAGCACAACCGGACGGGTCAGCACGTCCGCGGCGATCAGTGCCGCCGAGCCCCTGCGCCGCGTCTGCGCGAAGAGCGCACCGAAGGACACCACAGCGACGATCGCGAGGATCGCGGCGCGCACCGGCGAGGCTTCGTCGATCAGGAGCCAGGCCAGGGCGGATACCCCCACTAGCCACAGCAGGGCGCCAACGAGGTCGAAGGTGTCGAAGGTGCCGACGAATTCGCGGTGCGGCTGGGTGAGAACCACCACCAGCACCACGACGGTCGCCGCGAGGATCCCGTAGGTGATCGGGCGCCAGTTCTGCGGCGAGTTGATATCCAAAACCTGACCCGCCAGCATGGCCAACGGATACATGGCCACCCAGAATCCCAAGGACAGACCACGCCCCTGTCTAGGTGTCGAATGCAGCACGATCAGCATCGAGGCCACCACGGTCAGCCCAGCGCCCAATGCCGAAACCAGCATGACCCAGGCAAGTAGTGTCGCCGATCCCGGTATCAACGACCCGGCCGTCGATAGGCCCAGGATCACCAGTCCGGCGGCCAGGAAGGTCGTCGGCCGAATGTGATTTCCCAACCGGGCGAACACAAGCAATGTCACCACTGCTACCACGTCACCCGCGACGGTCGCCCACTCCACCGTGCCAAGGGCGTCATCACCCCGGTCCACTCCCCACACCGCCGCCAGACCGTGGTCCAGCATGGTCACCCGCGCCACCAGTAGCGCGGCGCAAGCGATAAAGACGTGCCGTACGGCCAGATTCATGTCACCTTCATTCTCTCGTCTTGATCACTCTATGAGCCCCATCCACATTCGTCCTGCGATAGCCGTTATCGCGAGAGCTATCTACGGGCCGGCCGAGTCGGTTCTGCGCCTGCCACGCGCCCAGCGGATCGCCCGGAAGGCCACCCATCCCAGTGCGACCGCAAGCACCAGCACCACGACAAACGCAAGAATCGGCACTGCCAAAGCGAGGATCGTCAGCACCAGCGAGGTGCCGTCTTCAGCGGTCGAGACCACTGGATTCCCCACGCCGGCAGTGGTGCCCGTCACAAAGGGGCGTGCGACCGTTCGGCCGGCATGCACACTGCCGGCGGTGATGGCGCCGAGAATCGCGCCTACCGCCGGTGGCAGATTCGCGGAAAGGCTCGTTTCCGCGGTGAACAGAATGGCTCCCGACGCCGGTGCGATAAATGTGCCGATCGCATGCAGGACCGAGTCGAGGGCCGGAATCTTGTCGCCGATGAGGTCGAGCACGAAGATGACCGCAAGGACGATCAGCGCCGGAGTGGAGGACAGCCAGCCGTACGACTGCCCGAGCTCGATCCACCCGAATCGGTCGGCGGCACCCACCGCGAGCAGCGGCAGCCAAGCGTTCAGTCCGGCGGCACCCGAGAGCCCGAACGCCCCGAGGATGGCGCTGATGGCCGAGGTGATCTCCATGTCACGAGTGTGACGCGATCGCGCGGTTTCAGCGGCGATTTCCCGACGGCGTCACGCGCGTGTGTCGAGTTCGACGACGAGTGGTGTCCCGCCCTCGAACCAGGCGCGATGCAGTTCAACAATCTTGCGTCGCGATGGCAAGCCCGTGCGGTGGAACATGTTTTCGACGTAATCGAAGGGATGTACGACACCACAGAATCGCTCGCGAGCCGCGTCATACACCGGGTCGCCGGGTGCGATCGGCCGAGCCACCCCGGAGTACGTTCCGTCGGTGAGCCTCAGGCTTACCTGCGGGTTGGCCTGAATATTCTTGACCCACAGGGTGTGCCGACCGGTTATCGCGGCCAGATATGCCCTATCCCCGTGGCGCACCGCCTTGACATACGTGATGCGCGGACTCCCGGATCTTCTGCCGATGGTCGTCAGTATGCCCACCCCGCGAGGCACCCGGATCGCGAACCATGGCCGGTGTATCGCGTGCAGCGCCCCGGCGAAACGCCGGCGCTCTGCCAGCGGGGCTGCCGTGGTGTCCAGTCCCGGTCGCCGCTCGAACACGTACCGTCCGTCCGTGTAGCGCAACGACTCCGGCAAGGGGCCGTCCACGGTCTTAGCGGGGGTCCCAGTTCCCATGGAATCCTGCCGGCACTCGCTGTGGCAGATCGACCGTTGCCGCAAGCTCCAGAGTCTGTGCGTCCAGCACCACGAACTTGCCGTCGGACGTCCCAGCGCTGAGACCGAACCCGACGAGCACACCATCGTCTTCGGCAGTTCCCGAAGGATTCGGCACAAACGACATCTCACCCACCGCGAGCGAATCAAGCGCAGTCCGGCTGTCGGTGCCCGTCTGGTAATCGAACTTGACCAGGCTGCCGTCCACCTTGCCGTCGGACTCGAATGCCCCGGCAATGCAGGGCAGATATCCGTACCGGTGCTTCTTACCCGTCAGCTGCTCGTTGATCCGGGGGAACTCGAGATGGCGGTCATCACGACGCTCCATGGTGACGGTGCCCTTGGCCAGGTTGATAACCCAACGGTCAAGCAGGCCGCGCGCATCGCTGGGGCCGAGTACGTCGGCGGAGAACATGGAGTCATAACGGACCAGATCGATCACCAGGACTTCCTGGCCGTCACGCATCTCGGAGTATCCGTTCAGCGGGTGGAACACGTAACACGGCTCGATCTCGAACCAGCGCACATCGGATTTTCCTCCCTCACGCGGCATCACACCAATTCTGGCCGGGTACTTGGGATTCCACGAGTACGGAATCGAGGGCGACTTCCCCGAGAGTTGACTCGCCCTGGCGGCGATCGGGCCGGGGATCTTGATCTTGCCAATCAGGGATTGCATGACCAGCTGGGCGGGCTTGCGCAGAATCGCCGGCATTGGCACCGACTTGGTGATCATCGAGGTGTCCAGGGTGACGGGCAGGTCGTAGAAGACGACGTACTTCTCGGTGAGAGTGAAGTCGTGCATCATCGGAGAACCGTGGACCTTGATGTCAACCGTACGGCGGGCCCTGCCCGAGACGTCGATGACTGAATACTGCACGGTGTTCCCGCGCGCGAAAGAGTATGAGACGGCATGCATTTCACCCGTATCGGGATCAATTTTCGGGTGGGCGGTGTATCCACCCGGCAGTGTCCCCTGGAAATCGCAGGTCCCGACGGTATCCAGCTCCTCGGTGAGCTCGTAGTTGGCGATACCGCCCTCCACCAGCGCCAGGGTGCGACCGGCATGACTGAGCGCATTGGTGTTGGGTCCGATCAGCGATGTGCCGGCCGAGGTACCGACGGCGACCGCCGCCTCCCCCAATGCCTTGCGCACCGACGCGGTGCGCACCCAGCGATTGCGGTACCACTGCGCCTTCCCGTCGCGTAACGACAGGCCGTGCACCATCGCATCTCCGCTGAACAGGTGGTAGGTCGCGGGGTCCACCTCGGCGGCCGGGTTGGGACCGTTACGCAGGTAGCGCCCATCCAGGTAGTCCGGAATGGTGCCGGTGACTTTCAGGTCGGTACTTGTCACTTCCTGCTGAACCGGCTCCCAGACTCCGGTCAGATACAAGCTCTCCACGGCGGTGGGCTGGACTGTGGCGGTCATCGTGTCCTCCAGGGCTGACTGGCTGGCATAACATCGTTATTACGCCGTTATGGTGAACCTACTCCCGTTGTGCGAACATGGCAAGACCATGAGCTCATCCATACCGCGAAACAGTCAGGGAAACGACCGGGCCGTCGCACGCAATCCCCGGGTCGACCTGGTATCCGCGGCAGTGCAGCTGCTAAACGAGCAGGGCCCCGATGCACTGCAGACGCGGAAGATCGCCGCTGCCGCCGGCACCTCCACCATGGCGGTCTACACCTATTTCGGTGGCATGAGCGAGCTCATCGCCGAGGTAGCCGAGGAAGGCCTGCGCCAGTTCGCCGCAGCACAGTCCGACGTGCCCCAGACCGGTGACCCCATCGCCGATTTCATGGTGACGGGCATGGTCTATCGCCAGTTCGCCATCGACCACCCGCACATGTACCGACTGATGTTCGGCGTCACGAGCGCGCACGGCATCAACGCCCCCAGCCGCAACATGTTCAACACCGTGCACCTGACACCCCAGCACGCCAGCGCCACACAGCTCTATCGCAGCGTGCAGCGCGCCATGGCCGCGGGCCGGATCGACGGCTCACCCGACGACGCCGCGAAGGTCGCCGCGACCGCCGCCAAGTTCTGGACCATCATGCACGGGTTTGTCATGCTGGAACTGGCCGGATTCTGGGGCGAAGACGGCGCTGCGGTCGGCCCGGTACTGGGCTCCATGACCACGGATCTGCTGATCGCACTGGGCGATACGCCCGAACAGCTCAGCAGCTCGGCCGCCAACGCCGCTGCCCGAATCGCCGCGCTGGCCTAGCGCCGATCTAGAGCGGCGCCCAGGACAATTCGTCGGGATCTTCGTGGCTGATCGGCACGGTGGTCGGTGCCGGTGCCGACACCGCGGTATCCCGCAGGGCCGCCACTGCACGGACCGCTGTCGCGGTGGGAGCTCGCATATCCCGGGCAAGACGCGTTAGCAGTCGCCTGCGTAGCTCGTCATCGGTGGACGTCTGCGTTCGCGGCGTGGGTGCGACCGCCTCGGGAGTGCGACGACGCCGGGCGCGAAGCGCCGCGAGGAGCAGCAGGAAGCAGCTCACGCCGATGAGCAGAGAGACGATCACGGAATCGAGTGTGCGGGGTGAAAACGAAACCGGCCCCCGGAAGTCCGAAGACTCCCAGGGGCCAGGTTTCGAAACGTACTGCGAACTACTTGACGGTGATCGTCGCGCCGGCAGCCTCGAGCTTGGCCTTGGCGTCCTCGGCGGCCTCCTTGGCAACCTTCTCCAGCAGCGGCTTGGGGGCCGCGTCGACCAGGTCCTTGGCTTCCTTCAGACCCAGGCCGGAGACGATCTCGCGCACAACCTTGATCACGCCGATCTTCTTGTCGCCGGCGCTCTCCAGGATGACGTCGAACTCGCTCTGCTCCTCGGCAGCCTCGGCGGCCGGGGCAGCGCCACCGGCAGCGGCGACGGCGACCGGAGCGGCAGCGGTGACCTCGAAGACCTCTTCGAAGGTCTTGACGAACTCGGACAGCTCAAGCAGCGTCAGCTCCTTGAAAGCATCGATCAGTTCCTCGGTGCTCAGCTTTGCCATGATGTTGGTTCCTTCCTTGATTTACAACAGGTTTGGTTGGTACTGGCGGATCGAAGGGGCGCTTCTACGCCGCCTCTTCGCTGGCCTTCTTTTCCTGCAGGGCGGCGGCCAGGCGTGCAACCTGGGACGCCGGGGCGTTGAACAGCCCGGCGGCCTTGGCCAGGTTGCCCTTCATCGCGCCGGCCAGCTTGGCCAGCAGCACCTCGCGCGATTCCAGATCGGCGATGCGCTCAACCTCGGCAACTGACAGGGCGCGGCCATCCATGTAGCCGCCCTTGATGATCAGAGCCTTGTTTTCTTTCGCGAAGGTCTTGATGGCCTTCGCAGCGTCCACGGGCTCACCCTTGATGAACGCGATTGCCGTTGGGCCGCTGAACAGTTCGTCCAGGCCCTCCACACCGGCGTCCGCAGCCGCACGCTTGACCAGCGTGTTCTTGGCGACGGAGTAGGTGGCGGAAGCTCCGAGGGAGCGACGCAGGGTGCCCAGAGCGGACACCGACAGGCCGCGGTACTCGGTGATCACGGTCGCAGTTGAATCCTTGAACTGCTCGGTGATCTCGGCAACGGCGGTGACCTTTTCAGTCTTGGCCATGTATTGCCTCCTCATCTCGTTTCGGTCGCTGCACCTGGGACATGACGGCCTGAGATCGAGAAGGAGTCTGAAATGACGAACGCCCCGACGCAGACAGGTCGGGGCGTGAAAATCCGCGGACTTTTGGTCCGCGAGTCTAAACCTCGTCCTCCTGCGTGGGCCGTCAGGACATGTCCTGAACCTTCAACCTCGCGAGAGGTGACCGACGGTCTTCGGTGGAGCTCTGAGAGATTACCGCAGATGGGGGCGATCATCCAAAACGGCGTGGTATCCAGGAATGGTGCCGTTGTCCTCCGAAGTTCCCACCCGATCAGGCATCGCACGTAACGGCGATATCGAGCTCTTCTACGAAGACCTCGGCAACCCGGGCGATCCCGCGGTCATCCTCGTCATGGGTGTAGCGGCGCAGCTCCCGATGTGGCCGGACGGGTTCTGCCAGCGACTCCTCGATCGAGGCTATCGCGTGATCCGCTTCGATAACCGCGATTGCGGGCTGTCGACGAAGCTGGACGGGCACAAGGCGCCCGGATCGGTCCAGCGCCGGGTGGTCCGCTACGCGTTCGGCGTGGGCAGTGCGGTCCCGTACACGCTCCTCGACATGGCCGAGGACGTCCGTACCCTCATCGACCACCTTGGCCTGGACACCGTGCATATAGCGGGTGCCTCGATGGGTGGGATGATCGTGCAGGTCTTCGCGGGCACCTACCCCGAGCGCGTCAACTCCGTCGGCATCATCTACTCGGCGACCGGCCGCCCATTCTCACGGTTGCCGTCCTGGGCACTCATCAAGACCGCCATGACGGCCCCAGGTAAGAACGCGACGCCCGAGGAATGGCTCGAGTTCGAGGTGAACACCGGCATCGTCTACAACGGGCCCGACAACCTGCCCTCCCGCGAGGCACTGCGACAGCGCATCCTGGAACACCGGGCCCGCAGCGACTACAAGGTGGGTACCGTGCGCCAATTCGATGCCATCCTCGGCACCGGCAGCCTGCTGCGCTTCACCCGCGCCATCACCGCCCCGACGGTCGTGATCCACGGCCGCAATGACCCGCTGGTGCCGTATCAGAACGGGCGGGTGGTGGCCAAGAACATCCGGAACTCGCGGTTCGCGCTCATCGAAGGCATGGGCCACGATCTGCCCGAGCCCGTGTGGGAGCCCGTGACCACAGAGTTGTTGGCAACTTTCGACAGGGGCACCGCCCGCCCGCGGGGCTCTGTGTGCAGGACTGACTAGGGCCGCACGGCCATGATGCGGCACACTTGCATTTCATGACTGCCCAAGAACGTTCCGGCCGGAGCGTAGGTGAAGGCCGTGGACGTCAGGTTGCACCGCTCGGGCGCGTGGCGTTGCTCTCCGAGGCCGCGCGGCTGGGCACCACAGGCTGGCAGGTCGCCCGCACCGCAGGCCGAGTGCTGGGCAAGATCACCAAGAAGGGCAGCTTCGAGCAGAAGGTCATCGCCGAGCTTCCCCAGACCTTCTCCGATCTGGGTCCCACGTACGTCAAGCTCGGCCAGATCATCGCCTCCAGTCCCGGCGCGTTCGGCGAGCCGCTGTCCCGTGAATTCCGGGGCCTGCTCGACCGCGTCCCGCCCGCCGATTCAGCCCAGGTTCGAGAACTCATCATCTCCGAGCTCGGCGATGAACCCGAAAAGCTCTTCGCCAGCTTTGACTCCGAGCCGTTCGCATCCGCGTCGATCGCCCAGGTGCATTACGCGACACTGCATTCCGGCGAGGACGTGGTGGTCAAGATCCAACGTCCGGGGATCCGCCGCCGGGTCGCGGCCGACCTGCAGATCATGAAGCGCGGAGCGGCGCTACTGGAACTAGGCAAGGTGGGCCGGATGCTCTCCGCCCGCGACGTGGTGGACGATTTCTCCGGAAACCTTTCCGAGGAACTGGATTTCCTTGCCGAAGGCCAGGCCATGCAGACCTGGGTGGAGCACCTGCACACCTCGTCGCTCGGCAAGAACATCCGGGTACCGGACGTGCACTGGCACTACACGACATCCAAGGTGCTCACCATGGAGCGGGTGCACGGCATCCGGATCGACGACGCGCCGGCCATCCGCAAGGCGGGCTTCGACGGCACCGAGCTGGTGAAGTCGTTGTTGTTCTCGGTGTTCGAATCCGGTCTGCGCCAAGGCTTGTTCCACGGCGACCTGCATGCGGGAAATCTTCTCGTGGACCACGAGGGCCGGATCGTATTCCTGGACTTCGGCATCGTCGGATTCATCGACCCACGGACCCGCTGGCTGTTGCGCGAGCTGATTCACGCGCTACTGGTCAAGAAGGATCATCGCGCCGCGGGCAAAATCGTGGTTCTGTTGGGCGCCGTCGGCAATCCCGGCGACGCCGATAAGGGCACCCAGGACATGCAGGCCTTCGCCACTCCCCTGACCATGAAATCCCTTGGGGACATGTCATATTCGGAGATCGGCAAGCAGCTGTCCGCACTCGCTGAACAATACGACGTCAAGCTTCCGCGTGAGCTGGTACTCATCGGCAAGCAATTCCTGTACGTCGAGCGGTACATGAAGCTGCTGGCGCCGCGCTGGCAGATGATGGAAGACCCCGAACTCACAGGCTACTTCGGCAACTTCATTGTCGACATCAGCCGTGAGCACAACCGCGAGGGAGACATCTGAGATGACGGCCAGCACCGCCAAGGTCGGCGATATCGAGCTGTGCTACGAGGAGTTCGGCAACCCAGCCGACCCCGCGCTGCTACTCATCATGGGCATTGGCGCGCAGATGGTGTTCTGGCGCACCGAGTTCTGCCAGCAGCTCGCCGGCCAGGGCTACCGTGTCATCCGCTTCGACAACCGGGACTGTGGCCTGTCGACCAAGCTGGACGGGGTGCGCGCCGGGGGCGGATCGCTCCTTCCCACGATGGCGAAATTCCTTGCCGGAGTGAAAATTGCCGGCACCGCGTACACCTTGGTGGACATGGCGGCCGACGCGGCCGGTCTACTCGATTATCTCGGCATCGAGCAGGCACATATCGTGGGCGCTTCGATGGGCGGCATGATCGCGCAGGTTTTCGCCGCCGAGCATCCTGATCGGACCGAGACGGTCAGCATCATCATGTCGAGCAACAACCAGCCGTTCCTGCCGCCGCCCGGACCACGTCAGCTGATGGCGCTGTTGACGCCGCCGCCCGCCGGCGCCACCCGTGAGCAGATCATCGCCAATAGCGTGCAGGTGGGCCGGACCATCGGCAGTCCGAAATACCGCCAGTCCGAGGCGAAGTCATATCTACACGCTGCCGAGTACTACGACCGTAGCTACTACCCCAAGGGTTTCGCCCGGCAATTCGCCGCGATCATGGGGACCGGTAGCCTGGTGCCATTCAACAACCGAATCACTTCGCCCGCACTGGTTTTGCACGGCAGGGCCGACAAGCTGATGCGTCCTTCGGGTGCGCGCGCCATCGCTCGCGCCACCCCCGGCGCACGGTTGGCACTGATCGACGGAATGGGCCACGATCTGCCCGAACCACTGTGGAACCGGGTCATTGCCAAGCTCACCGAGAACTTCGCCCGATCAGAGCCCGCAGAGGACGCAACGGAATCGGAGGCCGCGGACCGCTAATTAGGTCCCGTAGGGAACGATTTCGCCGGGATCAAGCTGGCTGTTAATTCTGCGCGGAATCCTTGTACCTGCTGCGGTCATGCTTTAACCTCGGCACGGGGTAACAGCCACCCCTAGATCCGATCAATCGCACGCGCGCCGTTCGGGGCACAGCGCCATCTCTCGCGAGAGGCCTTCGCATGTCCAGATTGACCCCTAAGTTCTCTGATGTACAAGCACATTACGACCTGTCTGACGACTTCTTCGCGCTGTTTCTCGACCCCAGTAGGACCTACAGCTGCGCATACTTCGAGCCCGAGAGCCTGACACTCGCGCAGGCACAGCAGGCCAAGATCGACCTCGCGCTCGGAAAACTGGGTCTAGAGCCCGGGATGACCCTGCTGGATGTCGGCTGCGGTTGGGGTTCCACCCTGAAACGCGCCCTCGAGCACTACGACGTCAATGTCATCGGCCTGACCCTCAGCAAAAACCAATTCACGCACGTCACCAAGCTTCTCGACTCCACTGAAAGTTCGCGTACGCACGAGGTTCGGTTGGCCGGGTGGGAGGAATTCGACGGCACCGTCGACCGAATCGTCAGCATCGGCGCCTTCGAGCATTTCGGCCACGAACGGTACGCCAGCTTCTTCGAGATGGCCCACCGGATACTTCCTGACGATGGAAAGATGTTGCTGCACACCATTGTCAGCTTTCACCCGGAGGAATTGAAGCGCAGGGGAGTTCCGCTACTGATGTCGCGGGTTCGATTCATGCACTTTATGCTCACCGAGATATTCCCTGGTGGTCGTTTGCCTTCCATACCGATGGTGGACCAGCATGCCGCGCAGGCGGGCTTCCGTATTACCCGCCACCAAGCGCTGCAACTCCACTATGCGCGCACCCTGGACTGCTGGGCCGAGAACCTGGTCGCACACAAGGACGAAGCGATTTCCCTTCAATCCCAAGAGGTTTACGACAGGTACATCAAGTACCTGACAGGTTGCGCCGATGCCTTCCGGGAGGGCTGGATCGACGTAGTTCAGTTCACCTGCGAGAAGTAGGAGTCGACCAGGCCCTGAACCGCGCCGACGGCCAGTTCCTTGTCGGCGGGCACGAGCCCGATACGGGTACGACGATCGAGGACATCATCGGTGTCGAGCGCACCCTCATGAGTGAGCGCGAATTCGACTTGTTCACAGGTGATATCGACATCGTCGACCACCCGGGTACCGACGGCACCCGGCCAGTCGTCCACCACGGCCAGGTTCTGCGTCACACACTCCGAGGCCGCCAGCGGCCGGCGTTCCAGACCCGCGTCGAGGGCGTCCTCGGCCATCTTGCGATAGGTAGTCAGCTTGCCGCCCACCACGCTGACGACACCCGACTCAGATACCCGGACCGCGTGCTTACGGGACAGGTCCGCGGTCGCGGAGTCATCACCGTCGAGAAGTGGTCGCAGCCCCGCGAAACGTCCCGCCACATCCGATTCGGACAGTGAGGTCTGCAGCACCGTATTCACGGTGTCGAGGAGGAACTGCTCCTCCTCCGCAGAGGGTTCGGCCACATCCGGTACAGGACCGGGCGCCGGCTCGTCCGTGAGCCCGAGGTATACCCGATCGTGGATGGCGGGCAGGGCGAACACGAAACGGTTGATCGTGCCGGGCACCGGAACAGTCAGGGCGGCGGTAAGTCCGCCGAAGCTTGCCGCGCGGAACACCAGGTGTGTCCCACGGCTAGGACGCAGCTTAATGTCATGGTCGACTTGGCCGGCCCATACCCCGGCGGCATTGATGACCAAACCCGCCTGTACCGCAATGGTATTGCCGGTCAGCTCGTCGCGAAGCACCGCGCCGTCGCCGGTGACCTGCTCGGCGGACACTCTGGTGAGGATGCGGGCACCCAGACCCGCCGCCGTGCGCGCGATGGACACCACCAACCGCGCATCGTCGACGAGCTGCCCGTCGAAGGCCATCAATCCACCGCGAAGTCCGTTGCGCCGCACGGTCGGCGCCCGGCGGATGACTTCACCCGCGTCGATCGCGCGCGAGCGGGGCAGCACGTCGGCCGAGGTGTGCGCGAGCTTGCGCAACCCATCCCCCGCGACGAATCCCACCCGCACCAGGGTCCGGCTGAACATGCTCACCGCCGGGTGCAGCGGAACCACCTGCGCGAGCGGGTGAATGAGGTGCGGGGCGGTACGCGTCATGAGGATGTGCCGCTCGATCGCGCTTTCCCTGGCAATACCCACCTGACCCGACGCAAGATAGCGCAATCCGCCGTGCACCAGCTTGGAACTGAATCTGCTTGTGCCGAAGGCAAGGTCGTGCTTCTCGACCAGCGTGACACGCAGGCCGCGGCTCGCCGCGTCGAGTGCCACTCCGACGCCGGTGATACCACCGCCGATGACGAGGACGTCAACCGGAGCGCCACCGGCCAGCGCGGCGAGATCGGCACTGCGTCGTGTGCTGTTGAGCTGGGTTGTCATGAACTCTCCTAAGGGGCGGATCAAGCCGTGAGATATCCGTCTATGGCAGCGGCCAATTCATTCACCAGCTCATCCGGCGAGAGAATGTCGGCGACGATGCGCGCCGACTGGAGAACCGATTGGCCGATCAGCAGCACCATCGCCGCCATCTGCTCAGGGCCGCCGGCGCGAATCGATCCGTCCGCCTGACCCTCGGCGATGATCAGCGCGGTCCAGCCGATGAGTGCGCGCTGGCTGGTGCCCAACCGCCGCACGATGTAGGTCAGCAGGAGTTCGGGATCGGACCGCAGGATTGCCGCGAAAATCGAGTGCTCACGCACCTGGGTGACTAGACCTGCCACCGACTGGACCAGGCGATCGCGCGCATGCCCCTGTCCGGTCGCGGGCAGGATCGAGGCCATTTCCCGCGTCAGCAGATCGGCGACCAGGGAGCGCACATCGGGCCAGCGCCGATACACCGACGGACGGCTGACACCGGCACGCTTGGCGACCTCCACCAGTGTGGTCCGACGCACCCCGAACTCGGTGACGCAGGACAGCGCGGCATCCAGGATGCGTTCAGTGACGGGATCCGCCGGGACCTCCGCGACCCCGGCGATGTCTGTCGTCTCGACCGTCATGTCACCTCACCTTCACCAGAAAATCTGCGTTACAACTTGCCATCGTATGTAATACTGTAACGCATGATGGAGTGGGACGCCTGGGGCGTGGCCGAAAAACGACAGACTCTCTCACCTGAGGTGAAGACGCTCTTGGCGTCTGCGCTGGGCATTCCCGAACGGGATCCGGTCAGCCGCGACGAATCGACCGTCACCCTGTCCCCCGGCTCTCTCACCCACGAGCAGTTGACCGCCCTGTCGGATCTGCTCGGCGCTGAGCATGTGCGCACCGATCACGGTTCCCGGCTGCGACACTCGGGCGGCAAGAGCACCCCGGACCTGCTGCGCCGGCGCTCCGCCGGCGTCCAGGAGGCGCCCGATGCCATCGTCTACCCGGCATCGCATGACGAGGTGTCCGCACTCCTCACGCTCTGCGGTGAGCAGGCCATCGCGGTCGTACCGTTCGGCGGCGGCACCAGCGTGGTCGGCGGGCTGGACCCCGAGCGCGGCGAATTCACCGCAGTCATCGCGGTGGACCTTGGGCGGATGTCCGGCCTGGTCTCCCTTGACGAGGAATCCGGAACGGCCGTGCTGCTGCCCGGAACGACCGGGCCCAAGGCCGAAGAACTCCTTGGCGCCAAAGGTTTTTCGCTCGGACACTTTCCGCAGAGCTTCCGGTTCGCGAGCATCGGCGGTTTCGCCGCCACTCGCTCTTCCGGGCAAGCCTCCAGCGGATACGGGCGCTTCGACGCGATGGTGGATGCGGTCCGGATCGCCACACCGCGCGGTGATCTCAATCTGGGCAGGGCGCCCGCCTCGGCGGCCGGCCCGGACCTGCGGCAGCTCTTCCTGGGATCCGAGGGCGCACTCGGCATCATCACCGAGGTGACCGTGCGCGTGCACCGACTCCCCGAAGACACCTGGTACCAGGGTTGGTCCTTCCCCTCCTTCGATGCTGGGGCTCAGGCGCTGCGCACGCTGGTCCAGTCCGATGCCGCACCCACCGTGCTGCGGCTGTCCGATGAAGCCGAAAGCGGGCTCAATCTCGCGCTGGCCAAGGACATCGGCGGGAAGAACCCCGCCACCGGAGTGCTGGCGATCACCACGGTCGAGGGCACCCGCGGGCACGTTGAGGCCCGCTCGGCCGAAGTAGCGGCCGTTCTCACCGCGGCCGGTGGCACCGCGCTCGGCGACGAGCCCGGCAAGGCCTGGGATCACGGCCGGTTCGATGCACCGTACCTGCGCGATGCACTCATCGATGCGGGCGCTGTGGTGGAGACGTTGGAGACCGCGACCTCATGGCGGAACCTGGCCACCCTACGTACGGCGGTCACTACAGCACTCTCCGAAGCCCTTGGCGTCCAAGGCACTCCACCATTGGTTTTGTGCCACATTTCGCATACCTATCGCACCGGCGCCTCGCTCTACTTCACCGTGGTGTGCGCGGCCGCCGAGGATCCGATGATCCAATGGGGTAAGGCGAAGAAGGCGGCGGGTGATGCCATTGTCACCGCGGGCGGCACCATCACGCACCATCACGCTGTCGGACGCGATCATCAGCCGTGGCTTGCCGATGAGGTCGGCGAGCTCGGCATCGAGATCCTGCAGGCGGTGAAGCGCACCGTCGATCCGCGGGGAATTCTCAACCCCGGCAAGCTTATTCCTGTTAGCGAGTAGCGCCGATGACCCATCTCACCGTCCTGACGAACCCGGCCGCGGGCCACGGCGCAGCACAAGCAGCCGAGGCCGCCATCGCGCATCTGCGTGCGCGCGGACTGACGGTGACACATCACGCGGCCTCATCGGCATCGGAATCGCATGCCCTCGCACAGGAAGCCGCCCGCACGGGCGCCCGCGGAATCGTCGCCGCGGGCGGGGACGGTCTGGTGAGCATCGCGCTACAGGCGGTCGCATCCACTCCGGTGGCGCTCGGCGTGATCCCGATCGGCACCGGAAACGACTGCGCCCGCATGCTGGACATCCCGCTGGGCGATCCGGTGGCCGCCGCCGACGTGATCGCGACCGGCGATACCCGGGTGATCGACTGCGGGCGTGTGCAATACAACGGACACACAACCTGGTTCGCCACGGTGGTGGCATCGGGATTCGACTCGTTGGTCAACGATCGCGCCAATCGGATGAGCTGGCCCCGCGGCCGTCGCCGTTATGACATCGCGATGGCGTTGGAGGCCGCGAAGCTGCGGCCGCTGCCGTTCCGCATCGAATTGGACGATCAGGTGATCGAGACCGATGTCACCCTGGTCGCGGTCGGAAACGGAACCTCATATGGCGGCGGAATGCGCATCTGTCCCAACGCCATTCTGGACGATGGGCTACTGGACGTGACGGTGGTGGCGGCCGGTGGGCGGCTGCGCCTGCTGCGGCTGTCCCCCACCGTCTACAAGGGCACACATGTCAACCTGCCCGAGGTGAGCACCTTCCGGTCGCGGCGAGTCCGACTGTCCGCCGACAACATCACCGCGTACGCCGATGGGGATCCGGTGGCACCACTGCCGATCGATATCGACGTGGTTCCCGGCGCCCTGACCGTCTTCGCCTAGCCAGTTTTCTCCGCGATCAGGAATGCGGAGTTCGGGGTCGCGTCGGGCAGATCAGCGGGGATACCCCGACCGTGACGCTCCAACAGTGCGGTCGTGGTCTCGCTGGCCACCTGCCATCCACGGCCGGCCAGGAACTCCCCCGCGTCAGTACGTTCCTCCAGATACCACAGTTCCGCCACATCGGGAATGTCCTGATCTTGGATACTCTCGGCGGCACGCCGGAACACCTGCCCCCGTTCTCTTTGCCGGGCAAGTGTTTCCGGATCAAAGAAGCCTTCACCGAAGTTCTCCACGGCGACACGGCTGCCCGGCACACTGAGTGAATCAATCCGCTCGAACAGCAGGTCCTGGGCCGCGGGCGGCAGATACGGCAGCAGGCCCTCGGCGATCCAGGCCACCGGCTCGCTAGCATCAAACCCGCTGGCCGCCAACGCGGCGGGCCAATCGTCGCGCAGGTCCACCGCAACCGGGACATGGCGAACGCGCGCCGTCGCGCCCTGCGCGTCCAGGGTGTCGGCCTTGAAGGCGAGAACCGTGGGAAGGTCCAGCTCGAACAGCACCGCATCGGCGGGCCAGTCGAGTCGCCACGCGCGTGCGTCGAGACCGGCAGCCAGGATCACCGACTGTCGAATACCGGCCCCGGACGCTTGGCGGAAGAAGTCGTCAAAGAACTTGGTGCGGCACGCGACATAGGACCGCATGGCGGCAATGCGCTCGGCCAATCGGGGCTCGGCCGCTAGCAGCGCAGCGGGCGGTTCACCGTCGAAGCGGTACACGCTCCACACTCCGTCGCCGGCAGCCTCGAGAAAGAGACCGGCGTACGGATCACTGATCAGCGGGTTCTCGCTACGCGTTTCCGCATCTCGGGCGCTGGCCACCCCCAACGCCGTGGTGCCGACACTCTCCGTGATCTCCCAGCTGTCTCCATCACTTCGCGCCATGAGTTCCTTTGTACGCCAGCCTGGATAGTGTGCCGACGGAACTGGCCGCCATAGTTTGTCAGTGCGGACCCCTCACGCCGCACATCCCACCACCGCGAACCAGTGAGGCCAGTCCGGAAGAACCACGGACGACCAGCTCGCACTATTTATAGAACAGAACGATATATTTGTCTAGTAATTCCAGGGATTGAGATACACGGTGACGGACCACACGGGAGCTGCCGAAGCAGGACGTGGCCGCGGTCGGCCCATCAAGGACGGCAAGACCTCCACAGAAGTGCAATCGCACTTGCTCGACGCGACTGAGCGTGTGCTGGCCCGCGTTGGTGTCACGGCACTCAGCATGGGCGCCGTAGCCCGTGAGGCCGGGTACAGCCGCGGGGTCGTGTATCGCTACTTCAACAACCGGGACGAGGTACTGGACGCGCTGATCGTGCGCAGGGCGACAACGAACATCGCAGAGACGGCTCCCCGGCTGATGGCGCTTGGGGACTGGTCCGAGATGGTGGTGGAGTCCATGGTCATCGTCGCGACCGAGACGACACAAGACCCCTTGCTCCGCGCACTCGCGGACCCGGATGGCACCCATAGCACCGCCGCCAGCCTGATATTCGGCTCACCCGGGCTGTCACAGATGCTCACGGCACTGTACGAGTCAATGTTCAGCAGCGGTCTGGCGCCGCTACGCGAGGGGCTCAGCGCCGGCGACGCCTCGCGCTATGTGTTGTCGGTGGTCATGAGCCTGCTGTCGGGTTCCATACCGGGCTGCGACGACGCCGATCAGGTACGCCGTTATGTCCGGACCTTTGTACTTCCCGCACTGCTGCAGACACCACCCCCGCCCGAGCAGGTCTTCACCCAGTAGTACCGAAAGTGTCTGATCGGTGATGCGCGGTTCGTCAGACAGGTAGAGAGTGGATCGCAGAGTTCCGCTCATTGATACCGACGGAGGGCTCCACCATGCATTATCTCGCGCTACTCGTAGGTCCCCAGCAAGAACGCACACCCGACGAGGCCGCTCAAGAACTGACGGACTACTTGAACTTTCAGGCCAGGGCGGCATCGGCGATCCGCGCAGGCGACGCGCTGTATCCGGAAGCCGACAGCGTGCGCATCACCGGCGGACCTGATGCCCCTGTCATCACCGACGGTCCGTTCGCCGAGGGCGCGGAGGTCGCGAACGGCTACTACGTATTGGAGGCGGACAACCTCGATGAGGCCCTTGCCTTGGCCCGGGATATCCCGGAGGCCAAACGCGGCGCGGTCGAGGTGTGGCCGCTGGTCCACTGCTCGCAAGACTTCGGCGGGCAGGGGTCCACGAGCTGGCTCGCACTGCTGCTGGAGCCCGGAGAACGCGCATATGTGCCCGGCAGCCCCGAATGGGAGGCGGTGGCGGCCAAGCACGGGGTGTTCGGCGCGAAGGCAAGCGAACACATCAAGATCGCCGGGCCGCTGCATCCCCCGTCCACAGCGACCACGGTCCGGGTACGCGACGGAGAGACCGTTCTCACCGACGGCCCGTACATCGAGGGAACCGAGATCGCCAACGGCTTCTACGTGCTCGCCGCCACTGACCGCGACCAGGCTATCCAACTGGCCTCGCGGCTGCCCGCATCCGCGGTGCATCTGCGGCAGCTCACCGGCGTCTCGGGTTTCTAACACCGTATGACCGGCTTGGACGGCGTCTTTCGGCGGGAGTGGGGGCCAACGGTCGCCGCCATCGCACGATGGTCAGGGGACCTCACCGTCGCCGAAGACGCCGTCCAGGAGGCGTGCGCCGACGCGGTGCGCACCTGGCCGCGAGACGGCGTACCCGACAATCCGGGCGGGTGGTTGTTGACGGCCGCGCGGAATCGGGCGCGTGATCGGCTCCGGCGCGAGACACTGCGCCCCGGAAGGGAATTGGCTGCTGTGCTCGACGACATCACCGCCCGCACCGACGTCTCCGATCCCCGCTCCGTGCCGGACGACGAGCTCCGGATGATGTTCACCTGCGCTCATCCATCCCTGGAGCGAGTGTCACAGCTCGCCCTCACGCTACGGCTGGTATCGGGACTGACGGTGGCCGAGATCGCCCGGGCGCTGCTGCACAGCGAGGCCGCGATAGGTCAACGGATCACCCGCGCCAAGGCCAAGATTCGCGCCGCCAACATTCCGCTGCGGGTGCCGCCCGCCGAGCTACTGCCCGAACGCACTCCGCACGTGCTCAGCTGCATCTACTCGGTGTTCACCGAGGGCTACTGGTCGACGGGCGGACCGTCCGCCATCCGCGACGAGTTATGCGACGAGGGTGTGCGCCTGGCCTGCGAGCTGTGCAAGCTCATGCCACAGGAACGGGAAGCTAATGCGCTGGCCGCGCTTGTACTGCTTCATGACTCGCGGCGCCTGGAACGTGTGGATCACGACGGCGCACTGGTGCCCCTGGACGAGCAGGACCGCACCCGGTGGGATCACGGTCGCATAGCCCGCGGGCTCAGTCAGTTGCGGCAAGCGGCGGGCTCGACGGGCCCCTACCTGCCGCAGGCGGTCATCGCCGCGCTGCATGCCACCGCCCCCACCTGGGAGGAAACCGATTGGCAGGCAATCTGCCAGGCCTACGACCGGCTCGCGTCCATGACGCATTCGCCTGTGGTGCTGGTGAATCGGGCGTTGGCGATCGGCCTGCGCGACACACCTGACGCGGGATTGGCGGCGCTGGAGAAGGTGGCCCACGATCCACGCTTAGCGCGATCGAACCTGGCGGCTACCGTCCGCGCCGATCTGCTTCGGCGTGCCGGCCGTCACGCCGAAGCCGCCGACTGGTACCGGACGGCCTTGTCCACCAACGGGTCCGATCCAGGGCGCGAGTTTCTGCGGCGCCGCATCACCGAATGCGAAAACCGGTACGAGAACTAGACAGCGTCGAGGACGCTCTCCAACCACAGGCCAACATCGCGCTGCACGCGATCCTTCTCCGGCTCGTTGAGGATCTCGTGACGGCCTCCCGCGTAGAACCTGTACTCCAGCCGCCGGTGACCTTCGGCCAAGTAGCGAGTGATGAGACCCTGGATCGTCGCTGTTCGGCCCCCGACCGGATCCTCACTTCCCGCGATGACGAGGATCGGCAGCTCGACCGGAATGCGCGATTCATTTCCCGGCACCCACAATGCGTGGAATCCCTTGATCACCGAGTAGGTCATCGCGTTGGAGAAAGGTTTGCCGCACAAGGGATCCGACTGAAAGACACGAATCTCTTCGGGGTCGCAGGTCTGCCACTCCGACCCAGTCGGTGTGACACCGCCGACCGCGAAGGGATCATTGAATCCTGCCAGGAGTGAACCGAAGAACTCGCTCGGCGCCATCGCGTTCGAACCAGTCGCGACGGCCTCGAGTTCGGCGATGGCCTGCCGATAGGCCTCCTCGGTGAGACCCGGAACCGCGCCGAGCGTCCCGCACAGGACGGCCCCCGCGAGCAGGTCCCCGTGGTGCTGGATGTGGAACTGCGTCAACGCCGAACCCATGCTGTGACCGAAGGCGATCAACGGCAGACCAGGGTCCTGGGTACGCGCGATCTCGGCCAGCTGTTTGATATCGGCCGTCATGTCCTCCCAGGCCGTGACGCCCAGTTGTCCCAAACCTTCGGGTCCGGCCGTCTGTCCGTGTCCGCGCAGGTCAAGCGCGTACACCACACATCCACGCGCTGCGAGGAATCGGGCCAAACGGTCGTAGCGCGCACTGTATTCGGCGATGCCATGTGTGATCTGCACGGCCGCGCGCGTTTCGATCCCGCATGGCGGCTGCCACATCCGATACCAGATCACCATCTGATCAACCTCGGAGACGAACGTGGAAAATACCGGCCCTCCAATGGGATTCGAAAAGTCCCCGGGCAAGTCCTGACTCATCGCGGTCCTTTCACGAGGTGATTTCCTCGGCATACTTACGGGCGTACATCGCATAGAGCACGGTGTCCTCCGCCTCTTCGACTGCCGAAAACGCGATGTCCACCGCGTATGCCGCATCGGATTCGGCGATATCAGCCTCCTGCTCGGCATGCCTGGCATCAATCTTGTGTTCCTTGTGACCGAATGCGATCGTCACCCTTGCTACATGGGCCTTCCAGCTCTCGACCAGTTCCGCCCAGGCCGAGCCGGCTTTGGCCGCCGCCTTGTCCGCTCGGGTCTCCCATTCCTCCCGGACGCGCCTGCACCCTGTCCAGGTCTTCCTGAAGTTGGTCCCTCGTCTTGTCCCGTGCCAGCTCAGCGCTTCGCCGGGCCTGATGAGCTCGCTCAACGATGGACAGATACGACCGGTCAGCCCCCATCGCCAGCCTCCTTAGCCGTCGAGAAGATCGCCGGATATGAGAAATACCGCGAATCAGCAGTTCGCATTTTCAGCCACAGTTGGAAACACATTCCGACTACCCAAAAGTGTTCCACTGATTTAACGCCAATGAGCAGGAAGAAAATCTGATAGCAAATTCATGTAAGTACCGTGGCCCGCAGGAATTCGTGCTCATGAACGTTGAACTACCGACGGACTCCAGCACTGACATCAGCAAGTTAGCACGGCAACTACCCAAGTTCTCGGCGAGGAGTATTACCGATTTAGCAATGGCGTGTTGCCCCCAGAGAAACAATGTTGAGCCATCCAAACAACCCCATTCTACCTGCGCGATATGATCACACAGTGGGTCTTCAGAGCCTTGATATATACGATCTTCGCTGCTTTGTCGCTGTGGCAACAACACTGAATTTCTCCCAAGCCGCACGGGATCTTCATGTCTCTCCCCCTCCCCTTAGCCGAAGGATCAGAGACATGGAACGCCTGTTGGGGGTGGCGTTGTTTCTCCGTGACACCCGCCGGGTAAAACTGACCCCGGAAGGCGCCCGGCTGCTGCCGGCGGCGCGACGCGTACTCGCACAGTTCGACGAGTTGCCGGCCATCGTGTCGCCGGAATCCACGACGCCCACACGGTCCATTGACTATGGCGTACCTCCCTTGCTGCACACCGACCTGCGCGCGACGTTGGCGGACCTGGAAAACATGCATGCAGGTGGCTTCACCTTGCGGAAATGGCCACGCGGGAGCGCAGAGATCATTTCCGCACTGAGGCGGGGAGACATCGCATTCGGGCTGGCCCGCCCACCATTCGACTCAGATGGATTGATGAGCAAGGTGGTGTGCGAAGAACCTTTGGGCGCAGTACTTTCCAAGAAGACGTACGGATCGAGGCACTCGATTTCGGTATCCGAACTCACCAACCTCAACTACGTCACCGCGCGGCGAGACACCGACACCGAGTATCGACAGCAGGTGGACCATGCATTGGAGTCCGCGGGGGTGCCTCGACGGGAAAACGTCGACCCTGGCGACTACGTGGGCGCCGCCGATGTCATCGGCGTTGGCGATGGATTCGCCATCGCGCCGCTCGCCCCGACCAGCGGCGCCTGGATGTACAACCTCGCCGAGGATGTCTGTGTACCGATCAACGACATGAAGCTGACCCTCGTCACCTGCCTGGTGTGGCAGGTGAATCTCGCCGAGCAGGACAAAGAGATCCGCGCGGTCATCGACACGGCAGTCGCGTTACTGCACAGACCCGGTACACCTCGGCGATCCGGCTCGATATAGCCATTCCCAGCCGGGCTCAGACCTTTACGGCAGCGGTACCGACCACACCAACCGGGTGCCCCCGGTGTCCATCGCCGACACACTGAACGTGCCCCCCGATTCCGCGGCCCGGTTTGCCAGCCCGCTCAGGCCGCTGCGTGCGACCACTTCCGGTATCCCGATGCCATCGTCCACCACGTCGATGACCAACTCGTCGTCGACGGACACGGTCACTGACAGCTCCCTGGCACGGGCGTGCCTGACCACATTGCTCACGGCCTCACGCACCACCGCCTCGGCGTCACCGGAGGTGCTGGCGGGTATCACGTCCAACGGTCCGCTCATGCGCACAGATACCCGCAGCCCGGTATCGGCCGTGAGCTCGTTGATGGTGGAACGCAGTGTGGCGCGCAAGGATTCGTCATTGGTATGCAGATCGAAGATCGCGGTCCGGATCTCTTGGATCACCTCGTGCAGCTGATCGATATGGTCGGCGAGGCGGGCCGCCACCGTCGGATCGACGGCCCGGCGATGAGTGCTCTGCATCCCCAGGCCGACGGCGAACAACCGCTGAATGACGTGGTCATGCAGGTCACGGGCAATGCGATCGCGATCGGCCAGCACATCCAGTTCATGTTTGGCCAGACGAACCTCGGCCTGTTCCAGCGCCAGCGCCGCCTGCCCCGCGAAAGAGGCCGCCATATCGAGCTGCTCTTCGTCGAAGGCCACCGATCCCACCGTGCGCAGCAAGATCAACACACCCGCCGTCGACTCCCCTCGCCCGAGCGGAAGTACCAGGGCGGGCCCGAAGGCCAAGTCCGTACCCTCGGCCAGATTCACGGCGAGCCGGCCCACGTTCCTCGGCTCATGATCAACAAAGGTGCTCCCGGAGGTCGACCCGTCGACAGGGATCACCTTCTCGGACAGTACTTCTGAACCTTCGCCTTCACAGACCGCCACCACCAGTTCGGCGGTGTCCTCCTCGTCACCGACGGGTAGCGCGATGAACGCGAAATCCGCCTCCGCCAGCAGCGCCGCGGAAGAAGCCACCAGGTGTAGCGCCTTGCCCGGGTCCACCCCGCCAAGCAGCTCAGCGGTGATATCGGCGGTGGCACGCTGCCATTGCTCACGACGCCGGGCATGCTGATAGAGACGGGCATTCTCGATCGCGATACCGGCCGCCCCCGCCAGCGCACGCACCACCACCTCGTCGTCCTCGGTGAATTCCTGCCCGCCGAGCTTCTCGGTGAGATACAGCCGTCCGAACACCTCACCGCGCACCTGCACCGGCACTCCCAAGAAGGTCCGCATGGGCGGGTGGTTCGCGGGAAAGCCGACGGAGGCCGGGTGCGCCGCGATATCCCGCAGGCGCAGGGGCTTGGCCTCGTCGATCACGACGCCGAGCACACCGTGGCCCGTGGGTAGCGGGCCTATCAGCTCGCGGGTCGCCTCGTCGATACCCTCGTAGACGAACTCTGCCAGCTTCTCGTCCGATCCCACCACACCGAGTGCACCGTATCGGGCACTGACGAGCTCCGATGCCGCACAGACGATTTCCCTCAGAGTAGCGTCAAGTTCCAGCCCCGAACTGACGGCCATGACGGCGTCGAGAAGGGCATCCATGCGCCCCCGCGTGCCGTCGACAATCTGCTCGATCCGGCCCTGCACCTCCGCGAGTAATTCACGCAGTTGCAGATGAGCCAGCTCGGCCGTCACTCGATTGGGTTGCGCACCAACATCCTCGACCACAATTCAACTCTCGCACACCTTGACCTCGAGTGAGCACGAACCCGTCAGCCGTGCGGCCCCTGGTTCTCGCGCGCGAGTTTGGTGGCGAGCACGGCGACCTGTGTCCGGCGCTCGAGGTCCAGCTTGGTGAGCAAACGTGAGACGTAATTCTTGACTGTCTTCTCCGCCAAGAACATTCGTCCCGCGATCTGACGATTGGTGAGGCCCTCTCCGATCAGTTCCAGCAGCGTCCGCTCCTGCGCGGTGAGCCCGGCCACCGGCGACGGGTTGTCGGCCGCCGCGCGCAACTTGTTCATCAACGCGGCGGCCGCGCGGTTATCCAGCAGCGAGCGTCCCGCCCCGACGGTACGGACCGCGGAGATCAGTTCCATGCCCTTGATGTCCTTGATGACGTAACCACCGGCTCCCGCCATGATCGCGTCAAGCATGGCGTGTTCATCGGTGAATGAGGTGAGCATCAGGCAGTTGAGATTCGGTAGCTTGGAACGCAATTCGCGGCACAGCTCGACGCCGTTACCGTCGGGAAGCCGGATGTCCAGCACGGCGATGTCCGGTTGTAGCGCGGGGATGCGCGCCATTGCCTCGGCCACCGAGGAGGCCTGACCGATCACCGAGAAGTCCTCTTCCTCCTCAAGCAGGTCGGCCAGACCGCGGCGCACCACCTCGTGGTCGTCGACCAGGAATACCGTGATCATGTCCGTTTCCCTTCCATCTGCCGCACCCAGTGTGGCACCAGCGACGGAATCCAGCACCGGCATCACTGCAGTCCAACCACGGAGAGATCACCGATGTTTTTGTCGCTGTGCGATATCGCGTCCAGCAGATGACGGGCCGACACGATGTCCGGGATGCGCTGCGATCCGTCAGACGCAAGCAACGTGCTGTCGATCAGTGCCGACGCCTGCACCAGCGCTCCGGCGGTCACGCTGCCCGGCAGTGGGATAGAGCGCGCCAACATGGCATTCCTTCCCGTGGTACCCCGTTGTTTCAACGGTAGGACGGGAGGCTGCGAGCCGCTACGGTCTTTGGTCCCTACTCACGACAAAGCCCCCATTTCCTCCCTCGGTAGGGGGAAATGGGGGCTTGTGCAGATAACGCGCGCGGGAGGTTACTGGACTTCGAGGAAGTTCCGGGTAACGCTCGGGTCGACCTGGATGCCCGGGCCGGTCGTGGTGGTGACGACAACCTTCTTCAGGTAGCGCCCCTTGGCCGACGACGGCTTGGCACGCAGGATCTCGTCCAGCACGGCACCGTAGTTCTCCGCCAGCTTGTCGGCATCGAACGAGGCCTTGCCGATGATCAGGTGCAGGTTGGAGTGCTTGTCGACGCGGAAGTTGATCTTGCCGCCCTTGATGTCGGTGACGGCCTTGGCGACGTCCGGGGTCACGGTGCCGGTCTTGGGGTTCGGCATCAGACCACGCGGTCCCAGGACACGGGCGATACGACCAACCTTGGCCATCTGATCCGGGGTGGCGATGGCGGCGTCGAACTCCAGCCAGCCGCCCTGGATCTTCTCGATCAGGTCGTCGCTACCGACAACATCGGCACCGGCAGCCGCGGCCGCTTCGGCCTTGTCGCCCACCGCGAAGACGATGACGCGGGCGGTCTTACCGGTACCGTGCGGAAGGTTCACGGTGCCGCGGACCATCTGGTCAGCCTTGCGGGGGTCGACGCCGAGGCGCATCGCGACCTCGACAGTGGCGTCGTACTTCTTGGACGCGGTCTCCTTGGCCAGCTTTGCGGCCTCAAGAGGGGTGTACAGCTTCTCGCGGTCCACCTTCTCGGCGGCCTCGCGATATGCCTTGCTGTTCTTGCTCATGGGTATCCAATCAATCGTTGGTTCGTGGTCGTGCAGGCCGAAGCGGGCCTTACCACTGGGTGTTCGGTATTACTCGGTGCTGTGCGTGCTACTCGACCGTGATGCCCATCGAGCGCGCGGTGCCGGCAATGATCTTGGCGGCGGCGTCGATGTCGTTGGCGTTGAGGTCTTCCTTCTTCGTCTCGGCGATCTCGCGCACCTGGTCCCAGGTCACCTTGGCGACCTTGGTCTTGTGCGGCTCACCGGAACCCTTGGGCACACCGGCGGCCTTCAACAGCAGCTTGGCGGCGGGCGGGGTCTTCAGAGCGAAGGTGAAGCTGCGGTCCTCGTAGACGCTGATCTCCACGGGGATGACGTTGCCGCGCTGCGACTCCGTCGCGGCGTTGTACGCCTTGCAGAACTCCATGATGTTGACGCCATGCTGACCGAGCGCGGGACCGACCGGAGGCGCGGGGTTGGCTTCGCCGGCCTTGATCTGCAGCTTGATCAGCCCGACGACCTTTTTCTTCGGGGCCATTGGGTGTTTCCTTACTTTCCTTCCGTGTTCCGGCCGTTATTCGACCGGAGGTTCCGCGGACCGTGACGCGGTCCGAAGTCTTGTTAGAGCTTCTCCACCTGGGTGAAGTTGAGCTCGACAGGGGTTTCGCGGCCGAAGATGGACACCAGCACCTTGAGGCGCTGCTGTTCGGCGTTGACCTCGCTGATACTGGCCGGCAACGTCGCGAACGGACCATCGGTGACGGTGACCGACTCACCGACCTCGAAGTCGACCTCGATGAGCGGACGCTCCAGACCACCGGTCTCGGCCGCCGCGGCTGCGGTCTCGGCCGCAGAACCCTTGGCGGGCTTCTTGGCCGGAGTCTGCGGCAGCAGGAACTTCACCACGTCGTCGAGGGACAGCGGCGACGGACGCGAGGTCGCGCCGACAAATCCGGTGACACCGGGGGTGTTGCGGACAGCACCCCACGACTCGTCGTTCAGTTCCATCCGGACCAGAATGTAACCGGGCAGCACCTTGCGGTTGACCTGCTTGCGCTGGCCGTTCTTGATCTCGGTCACCTCTTCGGTGGGCACCTCGATCTGGAAGATGTAGTCGCCGACATCCAGGTTCTGGACACGGGTCTGCAGGTTCGCCTTGACCTTGTTCTCGTATCCGGCGTACGAGTGAACGACGTACCACTCGCCCGGCTCACGACGCAGCTGAGCCTTCAACGTGACGGCCGGGTCGGCATCCTCGTCGGTCTCAGCCTCAGCGGCCGGCACATCCGCGGTCGGCTCCTGAGCCGTCTCCTCGGTCTCGGTGCTCTCATCCACCACGTCAACCGATACAGCGGTATCCGCGGTGTCTTCTGGCTCGCTCGTAGCGTCGCCGTCGAAGGTCGTCACCGTTCGTCCTCTCTCGTCTCTCTACTACCCGAACACCAGCATGACCAGCCGGGCCAGGCCCAGGTCGATCACGCCGATCAGGGTCACCATGAACACCAGGAAGACCAGCACCACCGAGGTGTAACTGACCATCTGCTTGCGGTTCGGCCAGATGACCTTGCGCAGCTCGGCAACCACCTGCTTGAGGAACACCCAAAGCTGGACGAGCGGATTGCGCGACGGCCCCGTCTTGTCCTTCTTGGCGGCCGGCTTCTTAGCCTTCTTCTTCACCTCACCGGTCTCGGAGGCACCTGAATCGGTGAGCTCCGTAGCCGCGATCGAGGCGTCAGCACGGCGGGTCCGCTTACCCGTCGGACGAAGCGGCTTGGTCGAGGTGACGGCCCGGTCGCTGTCGACTCCGGACTCGTCTAGCTCGTCGCTCATGCCCTTCCGTACCTCTCTTACCTTTCGGCGAGTGATCTCGTCGTTCCCTAGTGCGTACCCCAGGATGTTGCAGGGGTGACAGGACTTGAACCTGCAACCTGCGGTTTTGGAGACCGCTGCTCTGCCAGTTGAGCTACACCCCTATGGCTGGCATGCCAACCCGGTTGGCCGGGGCCTCACACAACACACGCGCCTCCCGAGTACCCGACAGGCGCGTTGTGGTGGGAAAACCCCGAATCTCGAGTGTACCCCGACGCTATCCCCAGACTGAAATTGCCCGCCGATCAGCACAGACTGGCAACCATGATTTTCAGATGAGCTTGATGTCGGCCATCCGCTCCGAGTCGCGACCCATCAGGGTCGTGAACGCCTCCATGACCAGCTCGTCGTTCTGGTTACGGACGACATTGCGCGTGGTCACGATGTCCACGCCGAAAGCTTCCTTGTGAGAGTCCACCTGGAAGTCGCAGGACAGCTCGTCGCCTTCGGTGATGGGCTTGTGGTACACGAACCGCTGTTCGGAGTGCACAATCTGCATGGTTTCCATGCCGACGTCATAGGTGCGGAAAAACTCTTTCTGCACCAGCAGCGCCATGACCGCCGGGAAGGCTAGAGGCGCGATGAGACCGCCATGTCCGAGTTCGGCCGCCGCCTTGGGGTCGTGGCTGGCCGGGTCCACGGCTTTGACCGACTTCGCGAACTCGCGAATCTTCTCCCGGCCCACCACATAGGTCTGGGAGTACTTGTGCGTCATTCCGACGACGTCGAGTTGGAGCGCCACGACTACGCCAGCGTCGCAGTCGCGATAGCGCGGCCGAAGATCTTCTTGCCGTTGGTGGTGGCGGTCAGCGCGATGGTCACCGACTTGGTGTCCTGATCGACTGACTTCACGCGACCGTTGAAGACGATCTCCGCACCGACACCGTCATTGGGGACGGTGACGAAACTGGTGAAGCGCACGTTGTACTCGGTAACCGCTGCCGGGTCGCCGATCCACTCGGTGACGTAGCCGCCGCCGAGGCCCATGGTCAGCATGCCGTGGGCAATGGCGCCGTCCTCGAGCCCCACCAGCTTGGCGGTCTCGTCGTCCCAGTGGATCGGGTTAAGGTCGCCGGAGACTCCGGCGTAGTTCACAAGATCCTGCCGTGTCAGCGGAATCATCTTCTCCGGCAGCTGGTCTCCCACGTTGACCGAACTGAACTCACGCAGTGCCATCAGTTGAACCCGCCTTCTTCTCCGTCTTCTGCAGTGCGCCCGGCAAGAGTCGTGATCAGCTCCTGCACCAGCTCACCCTTGTCATTGGTGATGAGGCTCTTGGTGACGATGATGTCGGCACCGAACGAGCGTCGGATTGAGTCGAGGTACACATCGCAATACAGCTTGTCGCCGGCCGTGATCGGGCGCAGGAGTTTGAGTTCCTGGTCAACCTGGACGATCTTCTCGTCCTTGATCCCGATATTCGCGTTCTCGAAGAAAGCTGCCTGAGCGGTGTATCCGAAGATGCAGAGGAAGGTCGGGGTAGCGACCAGCGAGTCGTAGCCGAGGGAAGCAGCACCAGCCTCTTCGTGATGGGCGGGGTGATCGCTCTTCACGGCTTCGGCGTGCTCGCGAATCTTCTCCCGCTCAACCACATAGTGGTCGGGGTATCGGTAGTGCGTTCCGACGAGATCTTGCGATAAAGCCACGGGGCGGAACCTACCTACTGATGTTGACCGATACCAAGTAAGGCTTGCCTATTCGTGTCGCATTCGGATGACACGGGAAGGCCAAAGAGAAGCGCGATCAGCGCGACTCTTTGTGGGGCTGGTGCGATCCGCAGTTCGGGCAGAACTTCTTCAGTTCCAGCCGGTCAGGGTCGTTGCGCCGGTTCTTCTTGGTGATGTAGTTACGGTGCTTGCACGTCTCACAAGCCAAGGTGACCTTGGGCCGGACGTCTGTGCTGGAGGCCACTGCAGTTGCCCTCTTTCATTCGTTGTCTCTATGTTCGGGTGGTAGCGGTGGGGAGGCTCGATCTCCCGACCTCACGATTATGAGTCGTGCGCTCTAACCAGCTGAGCTACACCGCCCCGCAGACAGAGCCGGCGTTTCCGCCTGCCGTCTACCGAGCCCCCTAACGGAATCGAACCGTTGACCTTTTCCTTACCATGGAAACGCTCTACCGACTGAGCTAAGGGGGCATAAAGCCCTCACGAGGGTACCCGGTGACGTCGGCGGATCCAAAACCGCTCTACCGGGAGGCAGACCCCTCAGCTTTTGGTCACGCATCACCCGTGTGAGAGACACCAATGTGGGTATCCAGGGGCCATGAGTGAACCAGGCCTGATCTTCGCAGGTGGTGGCCCGGCAGGCGTCACGGCAGCGAGCGCGCAATCGATCTCATCCGCAACACAGCGATAGATCGCATCGATGTGGGCGAACGTGCCGTGTACGCAGACCACCAGCACTATGACTTCCGGACCCTCATCCTTGCCTGGGGCGCAGCACCCACCCCATTGGCCGTACCGGTGGGCACTGCGCGCTGCCATTGCGCTCATTGACCGACGCCACAGCGCTCCGGGATGCAGCAGACACTGCCGTCGTTGTCGGCTCCGGGGCTTAATGGTTACGAAGCTTGCCAATCAGTTCACTCTTCGCCAGCCGCGAGTATCCCGACATACCAAGCTCCTTGGCGCGCTTGCGGAGCTCGACCACCGTCCAGTCATCGTAGGAACCAGATTTGCCGCCCTTACGCCCTACCGCGGAGCTCCCACGGGCAGCGATCGCATTGGATATCCGGGCTGACTTCTCTCGGGAATCGCCCTGCCTCCGCAGTTCTTTGTACATTTTCTCGTTCTTGATCGACGAGTTCGGCACAACATTCACCTCCGTAGTAGAACCATGTCCGGTGGGCGATTCCCACTCACCTAACGTCCTAAACGTCTGCCCCAGCTGTCGGCGCCATTCCGGTTTCCGCAGTCAGACAAAGACTCACGCCTGTTCCATCCAGGACGGCAAGCCAGCGGCCCGCCCCCTCGCCGGGAACGGGCCGCTGTCGATAGGTAGCTACCGCTGGGCTTTTTCGCGCGCCTCATTGACGTCGGCGGCCTTGCGCGCGGCTTCGGCCTCCGCTTCCTTCTTCGCGGCTTCACGCTGAGCATCGGCCTTGTCCTGCTGAGCCTGGCCTTCGCGCTTGAGGTCGTCGCGGCCCGTTACCGCGCCGGCGACTTCCTTGAACTTGCCCTTTGCGCCCTCAACGACGCCCTCGATACCTTCTTCGGGACCACTCTTGTCAGACATACATTTCCTTTCCTCTGCCGACCACGTATGCACGCGGCAGACGGTGTTCACCGCCCTTACTTGCGGGCTTCCCGTATCCAGTGCCCTTAAACCGCAAGGGAAGTAACCTCCAACACATGCGGCGGTGACCCGCGATCCGGACCGCGCCCGTCACTTGACAGGAGCCCTCTTCTTGGCCTGAGCCGCCGCCTTCTTCTCGGTGCTCGCATCTCCACCGGCCAGCTGACCACCGGAATTCTCCAGGTGCGCACGAACGAACCACTGAAATTTCTCGAGTTCGCCGGCGTGGCCGATCAGCAAGTCCTGTGATACGAGATCTAGATCGTCGAGCGTCTTGATCGCCTTACGGGTGTCCTCGACCACGCCGTCGTACACCAAGTTCAGCGCCGCCAAATGAGCCTGCACCGTGTCACGGCTCACCGAATAGTCATCCCACGTACGGTCTTTCAGGATGGCGCCGGGGGTTCCTTGCGGCGATCGACCCAATGCGGCGATACGCTCGGCGACCTCGTCGGCGTAGCCGCGTACCAGCTCAACCTGTGGATCCAGCATCTCATGCACCCCGATGAAGTTGGGGCCCACGACATTCCAGTGCACATGTTTCAGAGTGAGGTGCAGGTCGTTATAGGTGCTGAGCTGTGTTTGCAGCAGATCGGCGATCTTCCTGCCCTGTGCATCAGAAAGCCCAGGGATGGTGAACGTGGTCATAATCAGCTCCTTCGCTATGTGGCGTCAGAACAGGACTACCCACCGGATGCCGGAACCAAACAGGTCTAGTTCCTAGCTTTCTTGTCGATCGCCGTGATCCGCCCCTGGAACCCCGGTGGCTGCGGCGACCGACGGCAAGAGGCCGACGACGAACACGTCGATGGCGACATCGTCGTCACGATAACGCGCGGCCCGGTGCAATCGGGCCGTCGCACCGATCAGCCGGTTCGCCTCGTCGCCCGTCAACGGATAATCGGCCACCGCATGACGCCAATGCGCGGCCAGGACCGTCGTTCCTTCCCGCATCCGCGCAAGCTCCCGGTCCAACACGTCGCGCAACAGGACGGCGTCGAGATAGTAGGCCACCTCCGACAGCACCACTAGATCGAAATCTTCTGCAGGCCAATCTGAATCCAGCGACCGCCGATGAAAACTCACCCGGGCCGAGTGGCCACACCGAGCGATGCGCGCACGAGCGGAATCGAGCGCCGAGTCCACAAGATCGATGGCGGTGACCTGTTCGCAGCGCGCCGCCAACTGCTCGGTGAGTATCCCCACGGAGCAGCCGGGCTCGAAGACATGGCGATAGCGCAGCTTGGGCAGCATCGCCATCGTGATGGCGTACTTTCTCTGTTCATACCAACGCTGCGCGAGTTGCCACGGATCGTCGGATATCGCGTACATCTCGTCGAAGAAGTCATCCGGTACACGCCCCATCAGCGGAACACCACCTCGCCAAGGACCAGGAGCCGATTCACGACGTGCGGCGGCAGTATCGCCTCCTCATCCGGTTTCCGAGGGCAAAGCTGTGTCCGGAACGCATTGGTGGCCTGCTGTTTCAGGCCGAACGAGGTGTGGTCACGGGGTACCGTGCACAACTGATGCCAGGGCACCTCGTTGTCGTCCGGCACGGCCCAATGCCACATCCACACCGGGTACTCCAGCAGCACCGCACCGGTGCGGCTTGCCGCTGCGGCGGCGGCGCGGCCGACGGCCTCGTGGTCCGGGTGGCCGTCGCCACGCCAGGTCGCCGCGCACCAAACCCCGGGCCGTGCGGCAACGAGAATCTCGACGAGACGGCCACTCATTTCCTCTTCACACTCAGCGAGCGCACCGTCGGCCAGACCGAGCCTTACAGGCGGATCGAGTCCGAGAATGTCGGTAGCGCACAGTAATTCAGCACGACGATCTCGCTCCAGCCAGCGACGCTCCCTCGACGACAAGCCCGGGTATGCGCCGCCGCCATCGCTCACCGAAACGACGACGACATCGACTCCCCGTGCGCGCAGCAGCGACGCGGCAGAACCGAACCCCAACGTCTCGTCGTCGGGATGCGGCGCGACCAGGACCAGGGCCGGGCACTCGTCAAGATCTAGGCGCGGAAATTCCCGCGGCCACGCCAGCCACTCCTCAAGAGACGTACCCCCGGCTGATATCGGCCGTTCGGCGAGCCGCCCGCAGTTTCCGGCATTGGCGGCACTCATTCGGCGGCGACTCTCCCCAAGGCCGCGAGATCGCGTTCGGCATGGCTCTGCCGCACGTACATGGTGAGATCGGCAACGTGCTGGGCATGCCTGGCGTCGAGTGCCAGTGGCGCGGGCCCCAACGCCCGGCCAGTGCGCACGATCGCCTCATCCACGGCGTGCTCGACCACAGCTCTGACACGGCGGGCCAGCAACTCCGTGTGGTCACTACGAGGTTCGGCGTCTACATAGATGGCGGCCGTCATGAGAATGGACTCCGCCGCAGCAAGCGCCGCATCCACCGCACCGAGGTGAGCTTGAGCGTGAGGGTCACCGGAAGAGCCTCGATGATTCTCGGCGACGGCCCGGTAGAGGGGTTCGGCCGCACCGCGAGCCCCGCCGAGCCAGCAGGCCGCCACGCCCATGGCGCCATGCCAGAAGCCCGGGCGGTCCAGGTACTGCCCGGGCCTCCCGACGGGCACGCCGATCGCACCACTCAATTGCACCGAACGCGTGTCGCTTTCCCGCATGCCGGCGTTCTGCCAAATCTGCGGCAGCGCGGTCGCCTCCGGCTGGCTCATATCAACGGCATAGAGCCCCCGCGTGTTGTCCTTTCCCCGGGCGGTGATGAGCGCATGGGTGCACGAACCGGCACCCGAACACCAGGCCCTGGTCCCCTCCAACAAGGTGACACCGTCCCGTTGTACGGCGGTAACCATCGTGTTGGGCGCCTCCGCCGCCCACACGCCCCACAGCTGTGCCGGCCCGGGAGCCGGCCCACCGAGTTCGCACAGAATGGCCACCGCATCGCAGTGTGCTTCGGCAAGCCGTCCCGCGGTCACATCGTGCCGAGTCAACGCGGCAAGCTTCCACCACCGCGCCGCGGTATGTCCTGCTCCCGGCATCGGGAGCGCCAGCTCACCGGCGTGCAGCCACCGGCGCACGAGATCGGCCGTCATCCCACACCCTCGCGGCGTGCGAAGGACCTCAGATACGCCGCGAATCCGTCGGGGGCTCTGCCGACGCGACGGGCCGACGTCTCGACCGATAGCCCTTCATCGCGGTGGATCCGGTAGCTCCGCTGTTCGAACCGCTGGGCTAGATCGACATCCTCTCCGCTGCCGATCGCAGCGAATCCGCCTTCTTTCCAGTACTTGTCAGCACGAAATCCCATGTTCGCGCCATGCACGTGGCCATGACCGTCAGCCTTGCGCTTCGCGCGGTACCTACTGAGGTAGCGGCGTACAGCACCTGCCGGGGCCTGCTGCCAATTCTCTACGCGAACCACGCCGAGCACCATGTCCGCTCCCGAATCCGTCTGGCGTACCAGCCAATCGGCGTCAACCCGGCTGTCTGCGTCCGTGGTGGCGTACCACACACGATGCTGCGCAGAGGCCGCCACCCCGCACACCGTCCGCGAATACGCGAAGCCAGCCGCTCTGGCCGCCCCGACATTGCGGGCGTCTACCTCAACGAAGTGCACATCGGAGCCGTATTTACCTGCCAGAAGAATGCTTTCGTCATCGCAGTCATCCAGCACGACGACGGTCAGGGTCGGCGCCGGGAAACACGCAGCTGCAGTCACCACCGCGTTGAGGCATCTCGGCAGATTGGTGGCTTCATTGTGCGCAGGCACCACCACGACCGCTCGCTCGTATGCGAAGGCACGGTGTGGCTCGTCACCGAGATCCCGGCAACCCAGCGGAACGCCTACCGACATGGCAGGCCTTGAAATGAAAAGACGGACATCACTTCTCCTCGCAAGCTGAATCGGCCAGCGCATCCTGGGCCCCACCGTTCCGGACGTTTCATCGCCGGTGTACCCGTTATGGCGCGATTCATGCATGGCGGCGCCGCCAGCGTGCCGACACGACGAAATCCACGGTCAGTGCATAAACGACCGCAAACCGGATATCCAACTTCGATGTTCTGCATCCAACGAAAGGACCGCAACGAGGTCGACTGTGCTCAAGGAGCGGACGATCGCGATACTGGCCGCCGACGGAGTCGAGCGTGTCGAGCTCGAAGAACCGGCTCTACCGGGGGTGACACGGCACCGGAGCGTATAGCGCCTGCCGGCACAATTCCTCGGCCTCGGCGGTCGATCGATCCAGCGGCAGACGCGTATCGATGACATGCGCCTCGCCCCACCCATTGTCCAATCCGGCGAATTCGGCACCCAACGCGGCCGCGATATCGCCGGCGGCATCCGACATCCCGTCATAGCGAGTGGCGACCCGATGTTGTGCGGTGACCAGTGGCGCCATGCACAGAAACTCCACCATCGGCGCGCCCGCCTCATAGGCCAGCTGATGCGCACGCAGCCGGTGCCGAGGGTTTCGCCATGTGCCGTCCAGGATGACGGTGTGGCCGCCTGCCAAGCACAGCCGCGCTCTCCGGAGTACGGCGTCGTACACGGCACCAACGTTCTCCGGCGAATACAGCCCAGCATCGAGCACCCCCTTCCCCCCGGATATCACACCCAATCGATGCAGCTGATGACGCACTTCATCCGTTGAAAGTATTTGAGCACCAATGTCTTCCGATATCCGGCGGGCCAACGTGCTCTTACCGGTGCCCGGTCCGCCGCCGACCAGCACCAGTCTCACTGTCGCGGCCCCCAGGTGGTTCAGGGCCATCGCGAGATGCTTGGTGGCCCGGGCCGAGGCCGAGCGCTGCCCCTGAGTGAACCGTATGCAGTCCACCTTGGCCCGAACCAGCGCCCGATAGGCGACGTAGAAGTGCCGCAGCGGTTCCGGCGCGGGATCCGCAGACAGCTCCACGTACCGATTCATGAAGTAGTCGCCGAGATCTCGCCGCCCCAGGAACTCCAGATCCATGGCCAGGAACGCCGCGTCGTCGAGGCCGTCCACGTGCCGCAGGCGATCATCGAATTCCAGGCAGTCCAGCAGCACCGGCCCGTTGGGCAGGCAGAAGATGTCGCTGGCCAGCAGATCTCCGTGCCCGTCGATGAGCCTCTTATCCGCCACACGCTGGGCGAACAGCACCGCCCGACCCGAAATGAACTGCGTCGCGAGTGTCCGGATCAGCCGCACGTCGTCCGCCGCGAGCACCGTCCCCGCGTACCGCTCCAGGGACGCCAGGGTGTCCTCCCACCGGTCGACAACGGCATCGAGCGCCCCGGCCTCGTCAATCGACGGGCTGCGATCGGCCCGTTTGTGGAACGCCGCCAGTACCTCTGCGATCGCGTCCAGATGCGCCTTGGTCACCCGGCCACTCTTGGCCATCGCCGACAGCCGCGCAGAATCCGGATAACGCCGCATCACCACGATCGGCTCACCTGGCCCACCGTCGGGATCGGCGAGATGCGAGACGCCGATGTAGCTGTCGTGCGAGATGCGGCTGTTGAGTGCGACTTCGCGGGCACAAGCCCTTTCACGAAGTTCCGGAGTGCTGAAGTCGAGGAAGTTGGTGGTGACGGGCTTCTTGAGCTTGTATGCCCGGCCTCCCACCAAAATGACGATTCCCGTGTGGGTTTCGCGGATCTCCGCACCGACGGAGGTGGGACTGACTGGCGATCGTGATGCGCGCATGAGTTCATCGTGGCCGCGTGCTCCACCCGGATATCCGGCCATGGGCCCTCGATCTGTGGGCCGGAAGTCACCAATTCTTCCCGCGATGGGCTCGCCGAGCCCGTCGCACTTCGGTACGTCAGGTACTTCGGGCCGAGCACCGGTGACCAAGTGCCCTGTCCACGCCGGAGTTCGTCACCAAGAGTCGATATCACCACCAGCCGAGCGGAGCCGATATGCCCAAGACCATGGTTCACATCGACGTCGTCCAGACCGCGATCCAACTTGCCTGCCGCGCGCCGTCTTTACACAACACTCAGCCGTGGCGCTGGGTTGTCGACTTGGGCTCTGGGGCTGGCGATCTGCACTTGCACCTGGACCGCTCGCGGTGCGTTCGCCGAACCGACGGCGCGGGCCGCGAGGCGATCATCAGCTGCGGCGCAGCGCTGGATCATTTCCGGGTCGCGATGGCCTCGGCCGGATGGACGGCCCGCGTGGAACGGATCCCCGACCCCGATAACCCCGATCATCTCGCGACCATCACCTTCTCGCCCAGAAACGTTGTGGTCGTGGGTGATCGGCGACGCGCGGACGCTATCTTGCAGCGGCGCACCGACCGCCTGCCCTTCGGGTTACCGCCCAACTGGTCACAGTTCGCGCGGATGCTCAACTCGGTGATCGCCGATAGGGCGGTGATTCTGGACGTTGTCGACGACGCGATGCGGCCGAGATTGGCCGACGCGTCGGCGCTCAGTGACGCCCTACGTATCTACGATTCGGCCTACCACACCGAGCTCGATTGGTGGACCGCGTCGTTCACGCTGCAGGAAGGTATCCCCCGCAGTGCGCTGGTGTCGGCCGGCGAGAGCGATCGCGTTGACATCGGCCGCACCTTTCCCGTCGTCTCGGAACGGGCCTCGCGATCTGGCCCACAGGAGGACCAGGCCAAGGTGCTGGCGCTGTCCACGGCCCGAGACACCCCCAAGCATCTGTTGCGCTGCGGCGAACTGCTGTCCGAGGTGCTGCTGGAAGCGACGCTGGCGGGGATGGCAACCTGCACCATCACCCACATGCTGGAGTTGACGGCGAGTCGCGAGGCAGTCGGCGCCGCCATCGGGCGCGCGCACCCACAGGCATTGATCCGGGTGGGCCTGGCTCCCACATTCGGCCGCGTTCCGCCCCCGACACCGCGCCGGTCGCTTGCCGACGTGCTCGAGATTCGCGGCTAGGGCACGGCCATGAGCGATATCCGCATTCCCGAACCCGCGGTGGTGGTCGGTATTGACGGCTCGCGGTCTGCCGTGCGGGCCGCGTTGTGGGCGGTCGATGAGGCGCTGCACCGTGAGGTGCCACTGCGCTTGGTCCACGTGGTGCCCGCGCCGCGGTTCCCCGAGTTCAACAACGAGCCAAGTCCCGCCGGGGCCGCCGTAGGGCATGCCTTCCGCGAGATTAGTGCGACACGAAAGCCGGTGAAGGTCCTGGTCGACATCCGGCATGGCCGGGTGGCAGACGTGCTCCTGGACTCCTCGCGCGGTGCCCTCATGCTCTGCGTGGGTGCGACAGGCATCAGCGGCTCCGACACCCGGAAGGTCGGGTCCACCGCTGCTGAAGTTCTCCGATCGGTGCACTGCCCGGTCGCGGTGATCCGTGACGGACAGCCACCCCCGGGTGCGACACCGGCGGTAGTCGTGGAGGTCGACGAGTCCCACGAGTCCGTAGCCTCGCTGGAGCTGGCCGCGCACGAGGCAAGGCTGCGCGGAGCGCCGATGCGAGTCCTGCTGCGCCACCGCGTGCAGAGCGCGGCCGGGCACCGGGTCGCCACCCTGGCGCGTGAGGACCGTCAGGTGTCGGCCGTCCTGCTGGAGCGACGCCTGGCACCGCTGCGAGCCCGGCATCCCGACCTGGACGTCCGCGCCCTCGATCCGGTGGGCGGCACGCTGGATTACCTGGAGCGTCACGGGCATTCCGTGCAGCTGGTCATCGTCGGGGCCGGCGACGCGGCGCATGTGCGGGAATTGGTCGGCCCCCATGGGTGCGGCGTTCTGGGCAGGACGCACTGTTCGGTACTTATTGCCGCGCGGCAACGGCTGCTATAGGCCACACCTCCGCGTGCGGCCCACTGCGCGCACCACGCCCCGTTTGGGGTACCTCGCTACTCGCGTCATCGAGACCGCGTCAGGTCAGGATTCTGTGTATCGCTTTGGCACAACGAAACCGAACTGCACGGCCCTTGCCGGGAGGAGTAGAAATGATTACGCGAACTGCCCCACACAGCGTCTCGCCGGACGTCAACCTGCTCATCCTGGTCGAGGCCGGTCCTGCTCACGACCTTCGTGAGCAGCCGGGTGGAATAAATTCAGCTACACCGATTTTCGAGGCTGTTCGAGTCGCCGGGCACACCGTCGCGCCCCTCCACGCCAACGCGGCGGGCGTACCACCCGAGCTTCGATCCATCTTCGTCGTCACCGCACCCGCCGGGCCCGAATTCGATCGGCTCGCCGAGCACCTGCGGGCACTCCCCGGTGTCGCGGCCACCTACCTGGAATCCCCCGAGGTTCGCCCGCAGCCCGTCGGCCCCCGCCCCATTCCGGTGTCGATCGGCAGTCAGCGCCGGGCAGCAATCCACCGTGTCACCCGTGGCGGCATCGGGGCTCTGCACACGCGCAGGCTAGCCGGTTAGTACCGACCACGAAGGGGGCTGTGCGGCGCCGCACAGCCCCCTTCCCTCTCGTGCCGCTATTGGATACCCGCGTTGGGCGGCGCGATATGCGTTCGCCCCTCCGGCTCCACGACCATGACCCCGGGAATATCCACCAGTTCAGCGGCATTCGCGATATCGCCGGACACCACGCCGATCTCGCGGTGTACCTGCATACCCGCCATGCCGGCGGCCCGCAACGCCGCCACCGTGCCGTCGAAATCACGCTCGTCGACCGTCACGGTGACCCGCTGTCCCGTCACTGTGGGGCCTGCACAAGCCCGGAGCCGACGTCGACGGCCGGAACGTTGAGCGGCACCGCGTGTTGCAACAGCACCGCCCACAACTGCCTGCCGGTGAGCCCGGTGGCCTCGCACCACAATGCCGCGATACCCGACACATGGGGTGTGGCCATGCTGGTGCCGCTGATCGTGTTGTAGCGCTTCGGCATCGGCCACGACGAGTAGACATCGACACCCGGTCCGGCAAGGTCGATACGGCCGGCGGCTTTCGTCTTGGTGCTCGAGCGCGCCGAGAACCAGCCCGGCCTCAACGACGAATCCACCGCGGCGATGGCCATGATCGAGCGGCTGTTCGCGGGCACTCCGACAAAGCCGTAGTTTCCGACCCGTCGGTTCGCGTTGTTTCCCGCCGCAGCGATGATCAGCGATCCGCGATCGAGTGCTCGCTGTCCCACCGTCTCGTAGGCAAGAGATGTCTTGTCGACATTGGCGCCCAATGACATCGAGATGACGGCGCAGTTGTTGGCCACTGCCCAGTTGATACCGGCAAGTATGCCGCCATCGGCGCCCGACCCGGCGTTGCTCAACACCTTGCCCACAAAGATCTCGGCCTCGGTGGCCGCCCCATAACGGCGGCTTCCGCGCGGGGAACGCGGCCCGCAGGAGGTTCCGATGCAGTGCGTGCCGTGTCCGTGTCCATCATCGGCGGTCTCTCCGTCGATAAACGATTGCATGGTCACGTGACGCTTCTTGAAGTCCGGATGTGCGGGGTCGAAACCGGTGTCCAACACCGCCACCCGAACGCCGCGGCCGGTCTTTGAACTCGTATCCGTCCTCGTCGCCTGCAGACCCCATGTCGACGCGTCGGTATCCGCAAAGGCAGCGGCGAGCTCAGCGGCGGCCGGTATCGCGGTGTCGGCCTGTAGGCGGGCGAAGAGGTCGGAGACACCGTGCTGGTATCCGCTGAGGTACTCGGGAGACGTGACCGTCAGCGCATGATGGATCAGCTCCGGTTCCACGGACAACACCACGTCGCCTGCCTCAGCGGCGGCCTGAAGTGCCACGGTCTGTTCGGCGTCGGAGTCGACGACCGCCAGCCCCAGCTCGTCGAACACTGTCGCGTCGGCGTCGACGACAGCGCTGATATCCATTGCCTGGTTCTGAAAATCACTGCTGTGGGCGATATTCGAAAACCCCGCGACGCCGGCAAGGGTGTTGGCATGGTTTCCGCGTGCCTTCGCCGGAGCGAGTACCACCACGTGCCTTCCGGTGTAAATCTGCGAGTCGGTGTTAGTCATTTCTAGGTCCGTCCTTTCGTGACGTACATGATGGGAAGCCGCAGACGCCCAACGGGATACAGACGCACTAGCTCGGCTACCAGCAATAGTCGGCAGCGCCGTGCGATTTCGAACGAGTGGTCCACTACCTGCATTGACAGCAGTGGGCGCGAGCCCGGTCCGATCCCAAAGTCGGCACGTCATCGCCGCCCACGAACGAAGTAGCCCGCTACTCGTGTGGGTGTCCGCCCGCCGGATCTACGGTTCGAGAAGACCTATAACCAAAAGGAGCGAATCATGACAACGCTTGAACGACAGGCAGTCCGGCAGCCGTCACACGCACCCACGACCAAGGTCGCGGCCAGCGGCACCGCCGGCGCGATCTCGGTTGTCCTGGTCTTCGTTCTCGGCAAGTTCAATGTCGAGATACCCGGAGACGTCGGATCGGCCATCACCGTCCTCTTCTCCGTGGCATCCGGCTACTTGGTGCATGAGCGCACCGTTCTTCAGCGACCGGCATCAGAAGGCACCGCGGAAGATTGACGCGCGGCCGATCGCGCGCGATATGTCTATTCCTGAGGGTTGGCCAGATCGCTCCACACAATCTTGGCAAGTTGATCACGGTCTGCGACATCGAGTTTGATGCACGCACGGTAGATGTGACCCTCGATGGTCCGCACCGACAGCGTGAGACGCTCAGCGATCTCGCGGTTGCACAGCCCCTCACCGATGAGCGCCGCGATTTCACGCTCACGTGCCGTGACCGGCAGTGGTCGGGCGGCGGCCCGAATCGCGGGTGTGGCCGCGCCACCGCATTGGCCTGCGATCCGCAGTGCACGCGCGGCAGACTCCGCGCACTTGCTTCTATCCCCATCGCGCCCGCGCAACGCCACCGCTTGTGCCGCGGCATCGGCCGCCGAGAGCAGCAGGCCGGCGTTCTCGAACTCGCCACTCACCGCGTCCAGTGCCGCGGCGTCCGATGTGCCGACCGCGACCGCGTGCCGGGCGTACAGCCCCACCAACGGGCCATGAACCCGCGGTACCAGTGATTCGAGGCGGCGCCCCACAGTCCGGTCACCGAACCGTGCCGCATGGTGCAAGGCCTCGGCCTCCACCGCATACTGACCGGCCGTGTGTGCGGCATCGGCCGCGCGCCGGGCGGCGTCTACCGCCGACCGATCCGCACCACGCGCTGCGGCGAGCCATGATTTCGCGATCAACAGCTGGGGGTCGTGCAACGCGACGAACTGCCCCGAGTGTTCCCCCGACTCGGTCAACACGCGCTCAGCATCGTCGACCTTCCCGAGTGCTGCGTAAGCGCGGGCGAGCAGAAGCCGCGCGGGCAACTGCCACGGCAGCGGCCTCTCGGCATTGAGCGCGGCCAGAGCCTGCTCGATCGACGATATCGCCGTCGGGAAGGCGCCGCGGTGCACAGCGACCAGCCCGGCCATGATGCGCGCAATCGCCCATGCGAGAAACTGTCCGGCAGAGGAGAATTCGGTGTACTCAGTAACACGGCGGTCGGCCAGCCGGAGCTGCCCGGTGTAGACGAGCGCCAGCACGTCGCAGTAGCGCACCATCACCGCGATCATGCCGTCGGTGGACCGTTTCTGAGCGCGGCACCTCGCCGCGATCGGCTCGAACTCGTCACCGCGTCCGGCGACGGGCAGCGCCAGCCCGATACCGAATGCCGCGAATTCCACGGCCTGCCGGGGCGCCTCCGGATCCGACAGCACCAGGGTCGCGGCGGCCAGCCCCTCGTCGAACTGATTCTCGTGCACAGCCAGCGCCGCCCCCGTCGCATCGACGACCAGTTTCAGGGCGGGATGCTGTACCCGTTCACGGAGCAGAGCCATCAGCTCGTGCGCACGCTGGACGTCGCCCATCGACCAGAACGCGATGGACACGAGTGGAAGGCCCCACAGGACCAGCGAGAGCTCGTCGAGCTGGTCCGGATCAAACTCGGCGAGCGCCTGCTCGGCTTCCTCGGGCCGGCCCTGCCACAGCAGAGCCCGGGAGAGCACCTCGGCCGCACGCAGTCCGCCGTCGCGTTCCACCGCGCACCGCGCCAGGTGCTCCCCGACCGGCAGGTTGGACAGGTACACGGCGTCTTTCGCGGCGGAGACCAAGAGGGCCGGGTCGGTGGCCTCGTCGCTGTCGACCGATAGCTGCGCCAGCCGGATGCGCTTGGCGGCCGAGCCGATATCGCGCTCCCGGAGCGCCCGCACGAGCTGGCCGCGCAGACGTCGGGCCGATGCGGTTCCCACTCTGCGCCGGACCACCTCGCCCAACATCGGATGGCTGAACCGCACATTGATCCGCCGGCCGTCGGCCTCGACACGGACAAAGCCGGTGATCTCCGCGCCATCCAGGGCGTCGCCGCCGGCGATCTCGCACAATGTGTCGAGATCAAGCGGTTCGCACAAGGACAGCAGTTTCAGCACGTTGAGCACGTCGCCATCCAGCTGTTCGAGGCGATCTCCGAGGAGTGCGGCCAACCCCGACGGAACCACCGTGTTACCGCGCAGCTGCCACACCCCGTGGACAGCGGTGAGGGATCCGGCCTCGACAGCCCCTTCCACCAGATGCCGAAGGAACAGCGGATTGCCACCGGATGACTCCCACATCACGTCCGCGCTGAGCCCTTCGAGCGCTCCGCCGAGCACCGACTCGACGAGGGCGACGCTCTGCTCCTTGGTGAACGCCTCGAGCTCGAACCGGCGCAAGTAGTCGTCTTTCCACAATGCGGTGACCGCGTCCGGAACGGGCTCGCCGCTACGCACGGTGGCCACCAACCGGCACGCGTGGCCGACGGCGATCTGATGCAGCAATGTCGCGGAGAGGTCGTCCAGCAGATGAGCGTCATCGATTCCGATAATCGGATGTGGCGTTGCGACAATGGATTCCCGCGCTGCCGCAATAAGGGCGGCCGGATCACGCGACCCGGTGGTCTGTATCCAATGGGCGAACACCCCCAGCGGAATGCTGCGCGACGACTCGGTGCACGCCACCCAGCGAACCTGGCATTCCAACGAGTCGGTAACCGTACGCGCGAGGGTCGTCTTGCCGACTCCGGCGGAGCCGACCAACACCACCCCACACGACACATCGTCCGCCAGCGTTGAGCGGACGGCCTCGAATTCAGTTGGGCGGTCGAGCAACTGCCAGCTCCCCGACATGGAAACTGAGTCTAGATCGCGATACCGATTTGCGTGGGCCAGTCCGCCGGACGACTTCTCCCGCGCGGCGGGTTTGGTGATCGTAGGTGTCATCGCAACCATCTCAGTCCGGCAGATCCTCGACCCCGGCCGGCTCCATCCGCGACACCCCGTTCTTCTCATGCCGAAAGTTGCTGGATGCCTCGTAGACTCGGAGTTTCAGCCGATTGATCGATCCCAGTGGGCGATGCGCCGCCAGGGCGCGCCAGGAGTTGAAGGACAGCACATCGTCGCCAAATACCTGCCGTTCGGCGCTGTATGAATCTTGCACGGGGAAGACGATTTTGGCGATTGCCCGGTGTGGTGAGTCCGCCTCAGGCCACGCGACGGTGGCGTCCTCGAGTGGCATGGTCTTGGCATCGGTGCACAACTGCGCCCTCAGTTCGTACTCAGCGCTGTTGTGCCGGAAGAACTCTGCGACCAAATGACGGAGCTCGTCGTCGGCGATAGGCTCCGGCAGGAGCACCCCCTCAAGGTCCCGCACCGACTGTGACAGGGGAACGTAGCTGAGCTTGGCCACGTACTCTCCGTACCGTAGCGGCGCCGAGGAGTAGAAGGTGTCGCCAAGGATATGCGTGTTGGGACGCACGAACACAGCCACCGATTCCGGTAGTGAGAGTCCCACGCGTGGAAGAAATTTCGCCACACCACCGAGAAGGTTGCTACCCAGCCTGAGCGCGGTGTCCGGCAGGCGCGCTAGCAACCATGCCGTCGGCATTCCCCGCCGAAGATATGCCTTGGCGCCCGCGAAGAGGAACTCGCGATGGGTGACCAGGACGAAATCCTGGGTGGTGGCCTCGTCATCCGGAAGAGTACGGGCACCCTCGACGCCCAGGACCTTGATACCCAGGCCCCGCACGCCCCGGATCCGGTCGCTGCGCAGTAGACCAGAGGTCGTAGACAACCTCGAGATGACCGGGTATCTACCAGGAGTCGCGAACATGCCCTGGCGTAGGTGCGGCGGTAGGTCCGGATAAACCGTCAGCTCGCCGCGCAAGATGCCGTGACTCTTTGCGTGTGCATCGCGGACGGCATGCCGGTACTTCCGGAAGGCCCGTTCGTTGTTGGTGTGCAACACCTTGATGATCTTGTCGATGACCTCCTCCTCGCCGGGCGGGGCCACACTCATGTCCTCGTGGTACCGAAGGTAGGTATGCGTCGCGTCGAGTGGTCGCTCCGTTGTGCCCATCGCGCTCCAGTCCTCCCGTATTAGTGGTCCGAGACTGTCGATATCCGTCGGACACGGTGACTTGGTCAGTGTCGTGAAAGCCGGCGGCGCGCGCACGAGTACACGACTACTCAATCCTGCGCCGCTGCCGGGGCCGATGCAGGTGAAATGACGAGGTATTCCCGCTGCGCTCGGAAATCCGAATTTCATGGGATCGAGTAGTTCAATACTCACGTTCCATGCCACCGGATTTGTCAGCATTATCGGTATGCCGAAAAAGGACAGACCCGCCAGTTCGGCCGCCGCTCTGGCGTCGTGGCTCGCGACACGAATCGATCGGTCGGTCGGATGGTCCAGGCTGCCGCCCGCGATCGGTATCGCAGTACTCATCGGGCTACGCAACGCATTACGGGCCGACAATCTGTTCGACACGGGACGGGCTCCGGGCGGTTGTTCGCCGCCTGAGAATGCCGGCTACCGCACCGCCCGGACATTGGATGGCACCTACAACAACCTCGACCACCCGCTCATGGGTTCGGTGGGAAGTCGATTCGGGCGCAACGCTCCACCGGCACAGACCTTCCCCGAACCTGCCGGGCAACTCCTGGACCCGAATCCCCGGCTGATCAGTCGCAGACTGCTGACCCGTGACCAGTTCATTCCGGCGACGACGCTCAACGTGCTGGCCGCGGCGTGGATCCAGTTCGAGGTGCACGACTGGTTCAGCCACAACACCGCCGAGTCCGAGCCCTGGGCCTTGCCGCTCGATGAGGACGATCCGTGGCCGCAGCGCCCCATGCAGATACGTCGCACCGCCCCCGATCCCTGCCCCGACGCATCAGGTCCCCCGACATTCGTCACCCAGGACACCCACTGGTGGGACGGATCGCAGGTCTATGGCGGCACCCGCGACATCGCTGATGCACTGCGCTCCGGGACCCGGGGCACGCTGCGGCTGGACCCGCTCGGTCTGCCGCCGGCCGATGTCGAAGAGCTCGCCAGCGCATCGGAGACAACCGCCAACTTCTGGGTTGGTCTGGCCATCCTGCATTCGCTGTTCATGCGGGAACACAATGCGATCTGCGCGCACCTGGCCGCCAGCCACCCCGACATGTCCGATCAAGAGCTGTACGACAAGGCTCGCCTGGTCAACACCGCACTCATGGCGAAGATCCACACGATCGACTGGACCCCCGCGATTATTGGGCACCCCACCACAGTGTTCGCGATGCACACAAACTGGTCCGGCATTCTTGGTGAGCGCTTGAGCAAGCTGTTTCGCCGTCGCCCCCATAACGCGCTGCTGCGCGGCATTCCCGGCTCACCGACGAGTCTGCATCACGTGCCTTATTCGCTAACCGAAGAGTTTGTCGCGGTGTACCGGATGCACCCGCTCATCCCCGATCATTTCGTGCTCCGGTCGGCATCCGACGACTCCGTGATCGCCGAGCAGGAACTGCCCGATCTGGCCGTCCAGCACGTCCGGACCCGGTTCAGTGAAACCTCGATAGAGAACATCTTCTATTCGTTCGGCCGTGCCAATCCGGGCGCACTGACCCTGCATAACTTCCCCCGTCATCTGCAGCGTCTGGAGCGACCGGACGGATCGATTCTGGACCTCGCGGCCATCGACGTGCTTCGGGTCCGTGAACGCGGCGTCCCCCGCTACAACCAGTTCCGTCGGATGTTGCGGCTGCTGCCGGTGTCTTCCTTCGCCGAACTCACCGATGACCCGGTGGTGGCTAGGGAACTCGCCGCGATCTATGGCGACGTGGAGCGGGTGGACCTGATGGTCGGTCTGTACGCAGAGCCCAAACCGAAGGGATTTGGGTTCAGCGACACTGCTTTCCGGATATTCGTGCTGATGGCGTCCCGACGGTTGGAGAGCGACAGGTTCTTCACATCCGACTTCCGGCCCGAGATCTACACCACGGAAGGCTTTGCGTGGGTCAGGGATAACTCGATGCGCTCGGTCCTGCTCCGGCACTTCCCATCCCTGGAGCCCGCGCTGACCGGTGTCGCCAATCCCTTTGCACCGTGGGCGCCCGCATGGGCCAGCGGGCCAGCCGAGTAGTCGAATACTCATGACCGGCAAGGGCCTTTGGGTCCACAATCGTCAGATGAGCCCCACTGGATTCATGCCAGCGGTGCGCGGTGACTAGCCCCGTGCCGCGTGGCCCCAAGCGGCCGTCGGTCATCAGTCCGATGGTGCTCGCCGATCCGCAGACGGCGCCTCCGGGCGAGGCCAAGGCATTGGTCACCGACAATGACGACCGCAGGATGGTGCTGATCGAGCTTCTCGTCGGCGCCGGCATCGACCCCGACGACGTACGCGACCAATTCCTGCACATGTTCCACCGGGTGCTGCGCGACGAGCCGCCCGCGCCGACACCCGTCGGCCGCCACTATGTGCGGTGCATGCTCACCCCCGACGAGATCCAGCGCCTGGTCCGTGGCGGCGCCAAGTCCTCGAGCGCCAAAAGCGCGCAACAAGCACTGCAGCTGATTCGGCGCGTGTGGCCCGATCTGGTGGTCGAGGCGCACCTGGATCGGTCGCTCACGACGATCAAGGCAGATGCGGCGATCCGTACCTATGGCTCCGGCGGCACCGGGGTCGTCTGGGCGGTGCTGGATTCGGGAATCGATGCCGAGCACCCGCATTTCGCCGCCAACGGCACCCTCACCGCAGACTCCGTGCGGCCCCTGCACAAGGACTTCACGCTTTCTCCGGAAGCGTCGAAGGGCCCACTCGTGGACGTGTACGGACATGGCACCCATGTGGCCGGCATCATCGCGGGCGAATCACCCACCGACCCGAAACTCATCCGGATCGCATCCACCCAACCAACCGCCGAGGGACTGCCCGAATGGGTTCCGCGAGTGCTGGCACAGGGGTCGCGTCTGTCCGGGGTGGCGCCGCACGCCAATCTGGTAAGCCTCAAAGTTCTCGATGACGACGGCAAGACGCTGTCGAGCGTGCTCATCGATGCCCTCAACTACGTACGTGAGATCAACAGCTACGGCAACGACCTACAGATCCACGGCGTGAATCTGTCTCTGGGATGCGGCTGGATGCCCAGGGATTACGCGGCAGGTCAAAGTCCGCTGTGCCGCGAACTCGATCTGCTCACCGGCACCGGGGTGGTGTGCGTCGTGAGCGCGGGAAACCTGGGTGCCGGCACCGCCGCAGCCGGTGTGGGTGCTGCCATTCTCGGAACGACGGCCGATGTCTACGGGCAGCTGTCCACCATCACCGACCCCGGCAATGCCGCCACCGCCATCACCGTCGGTTCGGTCCACCGGTATCGACCCCACACCAGCGGTGTCACCTTCGACTCCTCCAAGGGGCCGACTCTCGACGGTCGGCGCAAGCCCGACCTGGTGGCACCCGGCGAGCGGATAACCTCTGCGGCAACCGGTCTCATGTCCGAGGGCATTGATCTGTTGAAGGACGACGGTACCGAAGGAGCCGCCAACTACATCGAGGACAGCGGGACCTCGATGGCCGCCGCGCACGTCTCGGGTGCGATCGCTGCGTTCTTGTCCGCCCGCACGGAGTTCGTAGGTAAACCGCAGGAGGTCAAGGAGATCTTCCTGAAGTCGGCCGTTGACTTGGGACGCCACGAGTTCTTCCAGGGCGCCGGGCTGGTCGACCTGATGCGCGCACTATCCAACACGTAGCGAAAGGCGAGGACATCATGACAACGACGGTAACGATTAGCGGACTGCCTTACTACGAACCAGATTTCAATGCCGACGGCTCACTGAACGACGCCACTGGCGACGGTGACGGCGGCCTGCCCGCGGCGGTGGCCGCCGGGGGCATCACCGATCTGTTTGTGATGTCACACGGCTGGAACAACAGCGTCAGTTCAGCACGCCAGCTCTACACCGCCATGTTCTCGCTGATCGCCGACCAGCTCGGCGGCCACACCGACGGCGTGGCTGTCGTGGGGATCAACTGGCCGTCCGTGTTACTGCCCGACGACGATCCGGATAGCGCTCCTCCAGTCCCTTCGACGGGTGCGCAGCTCGCCGCCGCGCTGGCTCCACGTTTCCCCGGCCAGGCCGAGCAGCTCAAGACGATGGGCGAGCTGCTCGACGAGAAACCGCAGCAGCCCGCCAAGCTCATCGAGTTCCACGCATTGGCCTCCGGACTGGTCACCACCAAGCCGCAGTCGGAAGAGGATAGCGGCGAGTCGAGCATCGTGGACAGCGATCCCCTCGCGGTGTTCGGGCAAGCCGCGGCCATGGCACCGAAGTCCACGAGTGCCGCGCAGGGGCTGGGCAATCCATTCACCGCGCTGTGGTCGGGAGCGCGCGAGATCCTGCGCACGATGAGCTATTACGAGATGAAGAACCGGGCCGGAGTCATCGGCGAACGCGGCCTGGGCCCGCTACTGGCCTCATTGTCGGGTCCTGGCGGCGCACCCCGCATTCACCTCATCGGGCACAGTTTCGGCGCGCGACTGGTCTCCTATGCGCTGGCGGGGCTGCCGAAGACCGGAACGAGCCCGGTCAAGTCGCTCACCTTGATCCAGGGCGCCTTCTCGCACTTCACCTTCAACCGCAAGCTGATCTTCGACCCGGGCCGTGGCCCCGGCGGCCTGGCCGGGCTCGAAGAGCGGGTGGACGGGCCGCTGCTCGCAACGTATTCGTCTGCCGATCGCGCGGTCGGCTGGTGGTACCCGGCGGCCAGCATGCTTGCGCGGCAGGACAGTCAGGCCGGGCAGGACCTTTGGTTCCGCTGGGGGGCGATGGGTCACGACGGATACCAGCAGGATCCCTCCGCCACCACGCTTGAGCTGTCCGAGCCCGGGAAGCCCTATGACTTCCAGCGCGGGCAGTTCTACCGGCTCGATGCCAACAAGGTCATCGACGACGCCAGCCAGTCCGAGTTCAGCGGCGCCCATAGCGATATCCAGCACCCCGAGGTGGCCTGGGCAATCGTCTCGGCCGCCCGCGCCACCTGATTGACCACGAAAATCATTCCTGCACTGTGAGATCGAGTACCGGACTACGCGCGAACCAGACCCACACATCGGAAGACGATGAGCAGGTCCTAGCTCGAACCTCACGCACTATGCAAGGAGTCCCCCATGGCTACCGCAGTCAAGTCAACGAATCACAAACCATCCGAGACCGAGTACGAAATATCAGGGGCCGCCGGTGCAGCCGCTGTCACCGAACACGAGTTACCGTCGGCGCAAGCGGGTAACGCCGACACCGAGACCTCCAACGCCGCAACGCAAGCGCAGGGTGAATCGGCAGTCAGTGAACTGGGTTCGGTCGACGGGTTAGCCACCGATGAGTCCGAGCTCGCGCCGCTGGACGCCATCCTGGGTAGTTATCCTGAGTTGGCCAATAGCGCCGAAGTCATCATCGGTACCGACGATCGCGTTCGGGTCGGCAACACCACGACGTTCCCGTGGCGCGCTATCTGCCACCTGATCATCACCTCTGCCAACAATCGCACCTATGTCGGGACGGGATGGCTGATCGCACCCCGCACCGTCATGACCGCCGGACACTGCGTCTACATGCATGCCGATGGCGGATGGGTGCGCTCGATCCAGGTGATTCCCGGCCGCAATTCCGGTGTCCGTCCGTTCGGAACCCATGTGGGTACCGCCTTCCGCAGTGTTACCGGGTGGACCCAGAACCAGAACCGCGACAACGACTACGGCGCGATCATCCTGCCGCCGTCGTCGCGACCGGGCGATCAGACGGGCTACTTCGGTTTCGCAACCCGCAACGACGACTTCCTGAAGGCCGCGGCGCTGAATCTATCCGGGTATCCCGGTGAGAAGAACGGTGAGCAGTGGTTCATGGCGCAACGCGCCAAGGCGGTCTCCGATCGCGTCATCACCTACAACATCGACACCACGGGCGGGCAGAGCGGCTCACCGGTGTGGGTGCTGCAGAATGGAAACCGTTATGGCGTCGGCGTTCACACCAATGGCGCCAACTCAGGCAACTCGGCCACCCGCATCAACAGCGCCGTCTTCAACAACATGTCGACCTGGAAGAGTAACGGTATGTGACAAGGCATTTCAGGAAACCCGAGAAATCCGGACACTGGAGGATACGTGGTCGGTATCTCATTCCGTGACCCCGCCGGGCGTCCCATGGCCGGTGCTGTGATCAGCATCGCCGCGGCGCCCGGCGAGGTCCACGATATCGCGATGGTCGCCGACGACTGGGGCGAGATAGTGATCTCCGCCCCCCTGGCCGGCGACTATCGATTTCTTGTGTCGCACACGGGGAAGACCTTTCACGCCACGGCCCATATCGCCGAGGGACAAGATCAACTCACGGTGACCGCCAGCTAGGCGTATGGGCACGGATCAGGGCGCCGTCCGGCCCGGGATATCGCGCGCGGCCGGATAACAGCCGTGCAGGCCTCGGATGAGGCGATGCGCCTCATCAAGATCCTTCTGCATTACCCGCAGGCGCTTACGATGCCGCGGCATCACATCGCCGGTGCGGCAGATCTGCCGTTCGGTCTTGGCGATTTGTTGGGACACGTGGTCCACATGCTCATACAGCGACCGCAGCAGCACCCGAGCCTGCGCTACCGCCGCGTCTTCCGCCATGCGGGCATGGTCGCACCATTTCCTCGCCTGTTCACGACGGCACAGGCCCCATGGGGAAATGAGCCACGACACCTGTAGTGCTTCGTCTGCCCGATTGCTTGCCATCCGTTGACTTCGTAATAGTTTCGATATAGCTTTCGTAATACTTTCGTAGGAGAAGAGAGGGGGCTCTGATATGGCACGTTTCTTCCGTCATGGCGAGCTGCCGCTCGTGCTTCTGGCACTGCTGGCGCAGCGCCCAATGCATGGTTACGAGCTGATGTCCGAACTGTCGAGGCTCTTCGGGCCCGGCGGGTACCAACCGTCCCCCGGCACGGTGTATCCCGCCGTCGAGGCATTGGCCGTGGAAGGCCTGCTGACGGGTCAGACACGCGAAGGCCGGACTGTGTATCGGGCGTCCGCAGAGGGCGAACAAGCGCTGACCGGCCGCGCCGATGTGCTCGCGGCGGTGGAACTGCGCACCGGCGCACGGTTCGGCCGTGGGGATTCGTTCGAGAAGATCCTCGCCCGGTTCTCCGCGCGGGTCATGCCGTCCGCAGGGCGCGTGGATCCGGTCGCGGTCGAGGCGATCCTCGATCGGGCCGCCACCGAGATCACAGGGCTTGCCCGAGTTGACGACCGCAGGAGAGGAGCCAAGTAGTGAGCGGTGATGCCTTTGAACGAGCGGTGGAACGCGCCGAACGCCGGGCCGAGGAGGAACAGCACAGGCTCGAGCGAAAACGCCGGGCATGGATCGGGCAGGTGAATCGAGCAGCCTTCCAGATCCACGCCGCCACCTATGTGGCCGTGCAGATCCTCCTGGTCGCGATCTGGGCACTCACCTGGCAATTCGACCACGGGACTGCGTACCCCTGGTTCATCTATCCGTTGCTGGGCTGGGGCATTGCCCTCATCGCCCATTACGTCGTCGCCAGGTCCATTTGGCGTCACGCCGAGGGTGAGCCCGCCCTCGAGTCCTGGCCTGCCGAGGGCACTAACCGAGCCACTCACGAAACACCCACTCAGGAGTCACCATGACCACCGACGAGAGCACCAGGACCATCAAGACCAGGCGGATCACATTCCAGTATCCGACCGGTTCACTGGATCGCCACTACGTACAAGGCGACCTGGTGATGAGCCACGTCATCGCGATGCTCTCCGCGGTGTTCCCCGAGGGGGAGGACTACTTCATCCGGTCCGTCAAACACTTCTCCGACCAGATCACCGATCCCGTGCTGAAGAAGCAGGTGGCCGGGTTCATTGGCCAGGAGGTGACTCACGGGCGCGAACACCGCGAGCTCAACGAGCGGCTACAGCAGATGGGCTACCCGACGCGCATCGTCGACCGGATGACCATGCGCGTGATGAATCTCTACACGCGATACCTGCCGCCTCGCTTCAACCTCGCCATGACGGCGGCCCTGGAGCATTACACCGCGACGCTCGCCGAGACGCTGCTGACCGATCAGCGCGCCCAGGATCTGCTGGGCGAGGGCGAGGTCCGCTCGATGCTTCTCTGGCATGCGCTGGAGGAGTCCGAACACCGTGCCGTCGCATTCGATGTCTATCGCGCCGTCGGGGGCACCGAACGGATGCGCAGGTGGGCTATGCGGCTCATCACCACGGTGTTCCTCTGCGGGACCGTCCTCGACACCCTGATGTCCCTGATTCCGGACAGGGCGACGTACAACCCCGTCAGGTTAGCCAAAAGTGTTGGCGAGCTGCGGAATTCACCCTTCGCCACCCGGGACGTACTTAACCGTGTCAGGGCCTACAACCGCCCCGGTTTCCACCCGGACGAGTTCGACAACACAGACCTCGTGGAACGCTGGAACACCGAACTCTTCGGTGAGCAAGGACAGCTGGCCGGCCATCTGCGCTGAGCGGACCCGCCCTGCGTGCTGGGGCAGTCGCACAGAGGATTCTGCCCGGCCGGTGATGATCCAACCCCCTAAAACGACCTCAGGCCCCCTCGAGAGGGGGCCTGAGTGCTGTGGCGGGTGCAGGATTCGAACCTGCGTAGGCGTAAGCCGACGGATTTACAGTCCGCTCCCATTGGCCGCTCGGGCAACCCGCCTTATCAGACGATGCAGGATACAACGATAGGGTCGGGCCAACGCAAACCGACTGGATACGGAACATACGAGGACCAGAAAGAGGGAGCAGTTATGGCGGATTCATCATTCGACATCGTGAGCAAGATCGACCGTCAGGAGGTCGACAACGCGCTGAACCAGGCGGCCAAGGAACTGGCCACCCGATTCGACTTCCGTGGGACCGACACCACTATCGCCTGGAAAGGTGACGAGGCCATCGAGCTGGTGAGCTCCACGGAGGAGCGCCTGAAGGCGGCCGTCGACGTCTTCAAGGAGAAGCTCATCCGCCGGGACATCAGCATGAAGGCCTTCGATGCGGGCGACCCCGCCCCCAGCGGCAAGACCTACCGGCTCACCGGAACCCTCAAGCAGGGCATCGACGCCGAGAACGCCAAGAAGATCAACAAGATCATTCGCGACGAGGGCCCCAAGGGCGTCAAGTCGCAGGTACAGGGCGAGGAAATCCGGGTGTCGAGCAAGAAGCGCGACGACCTGCAGGCTGTTCAGGCCCTGTTGAAGGGCTCCGATCTCGATATTGCGTTGCAGTTCGTCAACTACCGGTAAGACGATGGCCCGGTGATCACTCCAACGCATCTGATCGGTTTCGCGATCGCGGCCTACGCCATCATCGTGATCCCCGGGCCCAGCGTGCTGTTCGCAGTCGGCCGCTCGCTGAGCCTGGGGCGCAAGTCGGGTCTGGTCACGGTGCTCGGCAACACCGCCGGCACGATGGTGCCGCTGGTGCTGACCACGGCGGGATTGGGCGCACTCCTGGCCGCCTCCGCCTGGGCACTGACGGCGGTGAAGCTCGTCGGCGCCGCCTACCTGATCTACCTTGGCGTACAGGCGATCCGGAACCGCAAGTCGCTCATCAACGCATTGAACGCGCAGCATCCCGCGGTCGGTACGCAACGCGTGTTCCGGCAGGGCTTCGTCGTCGGTATGACGAACCCCAAGACCGCACTGTTCTTCGCGGCGGTACTCCCCCAGTTCGCCGACCCCGCGGCGGGGTCGATGCCGGTGCAAATCGCGGTGTTCGGCGCCATCTTCGTGCTGATCGCGCTCGCCTCGGACAGCCTGTGGGCGGTGCTGGCGGGCACCGCACGCAGCTGGTTCGCACGCTCCCCCAAGCGTCTTGAGGCGGTCGGGGCCACGGGCGGATTCATGATCGTCGGGCTGGGCGCCGGCGTGGCGGTGAGCTCCAGCTGACGCCGACACGCCGCGTTTCGTCGGATCTACCCGCGATACGCGTCAGGAACCGGAGTCTCGACGACCGGCGGAGCACTCTCGCAGCAGCTCGGCCAGCAGCGCGCGGTCGGGCCGGTACGGGGTGTTGAAACCCAATCGGTGCACCAGATCCCCGTAGCAGGACTGTAACTCGCGTGCGCCCTGCGCGACGTCGGTCACGGTAACGGCCGCAGTGTCGACGAACTCGTCGTCGATCAGGCTGGTCATCGCATCCCATTCGCCTTGTTTGGACAGCTCTTTCAGTTTCGGGCCCACCTCTGTGCGGCCGTGCAATTCAAGGATCGGCCAGTAGGCGGGTGTGGACCCGTAAAAGGCGAGCTGCTTGCGCACCGCGGCGCGGGCGCTGGCCAGCTCGGCGTCATCACGCCCGATGATGATCATCGGCGAGTGATGGATGTGAATGTCGGCGAGCGTCTTTCCGGATTTCTCCGCGCCCCGCGCCAGCGTCGGAAGGGTGACCTGCGCGAGGTAATCGGGCGTGCAGAACGGGTGCGACAAGAATCCGTCCGCGACCTCGCCGGCCACCTCGGTCATCCCGCTACCGACACCGGCCAGCCAGATAGGTGGCGGGCCAAAGGCGCTCACCTCACCCGGATCGGGCATGAACATCGGCGTCATGAGGGTGTTCTGGTAGAACTCACCGCGATAATCCAGGCGGCCACGCTCCTGCCACGACTGCCAGATGGCGCGCACGGCCAGCACCATGTCCCGCATTCTCGCTGCGGGACTGCTCCACGGCATGCCGAACCGGCGGGTGATGTGGGGTTTGATCTGCGTGCCGAGTCCCAGGATGAATCGCCCATTCGAATATGCCTGCAGGTCCCAGCCAATAGTGGCGAGCAGCATCGGATTTCGCGCGAACGCGACCGCGATCGAGGTGCCCAGGGTGACCTCCTTCGTGTGCTCGGCGGCCAGCAACAGCGGCAAGAATGGGTCGTGCGCTCCCTCGAACGTCCAGATACCGGAGTACCCGGCACCCTCGGCCTCGGCAGCGTCGGCAGCCATGGCGGTCAACCCGGTCGTGAGCGTTACATCGATCAGCACCACACTCATATTGCCGAAGTCCATATTCGAGGCGCACCGGGCCCATACCCTGGCGGGCATGGCAGCACTTCGTGAACCACAAGTCGTCGTCCTCGGGGGCGGATCCTGGGGCACCACTGTGGCGTCGATTGTCGCGCGTCGCAGCCCCACCCTGCAGTGGGCCCGCTCGCCGGAGACCGTGGCGGATATCAATGAACGGCACCGTAATTCGCGATATCTCACCGACGAGGTAGAGCTCACCGAAAGCCTGCGCGCCACCTCGGACCTACACGAGGCCATCGAGCAGGCCGACGTGGTGATCATGGGGGTTCCCTCGCACAGCTTTCGCGAAGTGCTGACCGAAATCGGGCAGTCGCTGCGCCCGTGGGTGCCGATCGTCTCGCTGGTCAAGGGCCTCGAGCAGGGGTCGCGGATGCGAATGTCGCAGATCATCGAGGAAGTGCTGCCCGGGCACCCGGCGGGCATCCTGGCCGGGCCCAACATCGCCAAAGAGGTAGCCCGCGGGTATGCGGCCGCCGGTGTTGTCGCGATGCCCGATCAGCATCAGGCAGCGCGTCTGGGAGAGCTCTTCCGCACCTCACGTTTTCGCGTGTACAGCACCAACGACGTGGTGGGTGTGGAGATGGCGGGCGCGCTCAAGAACGTCTTCGCCATCGCGAGCGGTATGGGTTATGCGATCGGGATCGGCGAGAACACCCGCGCCATGGTGATCGCGCGGGCCCTGCGGGAGATGACCAAACTCGGTGTGGCCATGGGCGGTAACCCCGAGACGTTCCCGGGCCTGGCGGGCCTGGGCGACCTCATCGTCACCTGCACCAGCCCCAGCAGCCGCAACCGGCACGTCGGTGAGGAGATCGGCAAGGGCAAGACCATCGACGAGATCATCCAGGCGATGAACCAGGTGGCCGAGGGCGTGAAAGCCTCGTCGGTGGTGATGACGCTCGCCGACGAGTACGGCATCCACATGCCGATCGCCCGCGAGGTTGACGGGGTGATCAACCACGGCTCCACCGTGGAGCAGGCCTACCGCGGGCTCATGGCGGCGACACCCGGCCACGAGGTGCACGGCACCGGATTCTGATCAGGCCGGCAAGTACTCGGGCTTCACCACATCACGCAGCTCGGACAGCGCCACCCGGCTCTGCATCGGCCCCTCGGCATATGCCGCCACCTGATAGGGCTCGAAGGAGAACAGCAGCGCGTCGCCGTCGAGGGAGAGGTTCTTGAAGTTTCCGGCCTCAGGAACCGTTCCGGTATCGACGAATTCGGTGCCCACACCGCCGAGTTGCGCGCGCAGATCGCTGCGGACCAGTGCAGAGATCTTGGGCAGCGCCGCCGCGAGATCGATCAGCAGCGACCCCAGGGTGATGGCCTGTTTGGTGATGCGGTCGAAGGTGACGGTGCGAAACGCGAATCCCGGGTGATAGCCGCCGAGCGACTCACTGATGGAGAACCGGACTCCATCGGACGGGTGCACACCCTTGCCCTGGTACGCGTCGAAGGTGACGTTGAGCGCCCACTGCTTGCCTTCGGGTGGGGCACCCGCACGCTCGACGGACGTGCGGAATTTGGCGCGGATATCCGCCACCAGCTCGTCAACCGCCTTCTGCAGCTCAGGGAACGACGAATCCCACTGGACGGGGACGAGCAGATGTTGCGTGGCCTGCGGCGTGACCTCGTCGATGACGCAGCCCTGGGTGGCATCCCAGCGACCACCGTGTTTGGGGCACGCGGACTCCGCAGCCGGATCGACCGTCACGGTCGGGGTGGTCGCGGCGGGGTCTGACGCGCTGCTGGACGCTTGAGTGGGCGTGTCTCTGGGTGCTTCTCCCCGATCGCAACCGACGAGGAGGATGCCGCACACGGCGGCGATCAGCAGGCTCCCAAGACGCATGGAACCAATCTAACGGGCCACTAGGTGGTGTAGCTGCCGCCCGGACCGACCACGAAGCCGTTCTGCCAGCGGTTGTTGACACAGGTCAGCGTGCCGGCGCCGTCCAGGCCGCAGCTGACCTCGCGGTAACTCAGGCGATGACCTGGCGGCAAGGGCTTGAAGGATTCACCGCCGATGCCGTAGATCGGCCGATCGGTGCTGGCGAAACCGGGAGCCGTACTGCCGCTGACGAGGTTCGCCCCGTTCGGTGCCCCGGGCAGTGGACCACTGCAGCCATAGCTGGCGTCGGCGCGCTTGATCAGACAGGAGATCCCGCCGGGGATGGTGAAGCCGTAGGCCGTGTCCGCCATGATGCTGTATTCCAGCGGCGATACCGCAGTGAATCCGTTGACGTTCGGAAGCCCGGACGGGTCAAGCGGATTCGGGGTGTCCGGGTCGGCAGACGCCATACCCGCGAGCATGACGGCGGCGACCGCGCTGGTCATAGCGCCAAGGATGGGCAGGGTACGCATCCCGTGACCATATCCAAGATCGCGCGCAATCTCGCGTCTACTGATCAAAGACGATATCGACGCTGTCGGTGACTGGAACGGCCTGGCAGGCCAGGGTCAGCCCCATGGCGAGGTCGGCGTCGACCAGGGTGTCGTTACGCAGCATCCGCACCTCGCCGCGGCGCACCGTGCAGGCACAGGCACTGCACGCGCCTTCGCGGCACGAGTACGGCGCGTCGATGCCCTGGGCCAGCAGCACATCGAGCAGCGGAGTGTTCCTGGGCCACTCGATGGTGATCTGCGTGCCGTCGAGTTCCACGCTCGCCTCGGCGGCGTCCCCGTCACCGGCCCGCGGCACCACAATGTCGGCGAACGGATCGCCGGTCAGCGACTGGTACAGCTCGACGTGAATGTGGTGGGCGGGCATCCCGACGGCCGATAACGCGGCACGGGCGCCGTCCATGAAGGGTGCCGGACCACAGATGTACGTGCTGTACCGCCGATAGGCGGCGAACAGCTCGCCCATGGCTTCGCGGGTAGGCAGTCCGCGTTCGGACTCGAGCCAGTGCACCACCCGCAGCCGGTCCGGGAATTCCACCATGATCTCTTCGATCTCGGCGCCGAAGATGACGCTGCGCTCATCCCTGTTCGCGTAGAAGAGGTAGACCGTTCCGGCGCCGCCGAGCAGAACCGATTTGGCTATGGACAGCATCGGGGTGATACCGCTGCCCGCCGCGATCAGTAAGAAGTCGCCGTCCAGCGAGCGCGGCACGAAGACCCCGGAGGGGGTGAGCACGGTGATGCGGTCCCCGACAACGACCTTGTCGCACAGCCAGTTCGACGCATACCCGCCATCTGTCCGTTTGACGGTGACGACGAGGTCGTCATCGAGGTGGGGCGAGCTGGACAGCGAATAGCAGCGCGCCACCGAGCCCGTCTGCTCACTCGGGATTTTCAGCGTGAGGAACTGGCCCGGCCGGTAACGGAAGGCAGGCGCGAGCGCATCCGGCACTTCGAACACCAGCGAGACCGCATCACCTGTCTCCCTGATGATTTCGACGACCTCCAACGAGTGAACGTGGGGGTTTCCGGTCACTGTACGTGTATCGGGCGAGACGGTGTCTGTCATCGACGGCTTCCTAGAGCTCGATACCGAAGCGGCCCGCGACCTTCTTGCCGATTCCGTACTTGCCGATTCCGTAGAAGGGCGCCATCAGGTCCCCGTAGCGCGGCCCGATGATGCGCGGTATGGCGTCGAACACGCGAGCATCGGGACCGATCAGCACACGGGGCCGATTCTTCTCGACTCCCCGCAAAATGATCCGGGCCGCCGAGTCCGGCCGGGTGATCGCCGCGAGCTGAAAGCCCTTTCGGACGGTTTCCCGGTCTACGCCTTCGGGGATACCGCGCGCGCTTGAGGCGATATTGGTCTTGATCCCGCCGGGATGCACACAGGTGACGCCGACGGGATACTTCGCCGCCCGGATCTCCTGGCGCAGTGCCTCGGTGAAGCCACGGACGGCGAATTTTGCCGCGTTATAGGCACTCTGCGAAGGTATGCCCATAAATCCGAACACCGACGACACGTTGACTATGTGGCCGTCGCCCGATTCGATGAGGTGCGGCAGGAATGCCTTGGTGCCGTGCGCGACACCCCAGAAGTTGATGTTCATCAACCAGTCGAAGTCATCCCATTCCATGTCCTTGACGTCGGCAGAAAGCGCCACTCCGGCGTTGTTGAACACCAGATTGACCTGACCGAACTCGTTCTTGACGTCGGCGGCGTGGGCATACACGGCGGCCCTATCGGCGACGTCGAGTTCGAATGGGATGGCGGTCGCACCCGCCTTCTCACAGCGTCCGGCGGTATCGGCCACCCCGGCGGTGTCGATGTCCGAGAGCGCCAACCGCGCACCGCGCTGGGCCAGCGTCAAGGCCAGGCTGCGGCCGATACCCGAACCGGCACCGGTGATTACGGCGACCTTGTTGTCGAAGTTTTTCATCGTTTTCTCGCTTCTGTTGGGCGGGTGGCCTAGTTCGCGGCCATGCTCGGCGAGGTCTGCCGGGGGCCGTCGGCGAGCGGAACGGTCTTGCGTACGGCCGGAGGCACCGCACCCTCGAACTCGTACTCGGTGGGGTCCACTTTTCTTGTCTGCGACCAGTACTCGAAGGTGAATCCCGACCATAGCGTCCGATTCTTGCCATGCTCGTCCAAGTACCAGCTTTGGCAGCCGCCGTTGTTCCAGACCGAGCCCTGCAGCTTGCGCTGGACTTCGGCGTTGAACCGGTCCTGCGCCTGGCGGGTGGGCACGATCGCCTGGGCATAGGCCGCATCGACGTGCTTGATCGCCTCGGTGACGTAGTGGATTTGCGACTCGATCATGAACACGATCGAGTTGTGGCCCAAACCGGTGTTGGGGCCCAACAGGAAGAAGAGGTTGGGCATGCCTGCGATGGTGATTCCGCGGTGGGCGGTAACGCCCTCCCGTGACCAGCGGTCGCCGAGGTCCTCCCCGTTCTGCCCCTTCAGATCCAGGTACTTGTACGAGTCGGTGACGTGAAAGCCGGTGCCGAAGATGATGGCGTCGACCTTGCGCTCAATCCCGTCGCTGGTGACGACGCCGTCGGTGGTCACCCGCGCGATGGACTCGGTGACCAGTTCCGTCTTCGGGTTCTCGATGGCCTTGTAGTACGTCGCCGACCCCAGGAGCCGTTTGCATCCGGCGCGGTAATCGGGTGTCACCTTGCGGCGCACTTCCGGATCCGAGATCTGGCTCTTGATGTACGCACGCCCGAGCAGCTCAACGCCTTTGAGTAGGGCGGGGCGCCGGTTCATCGCGTACGCACCGGCTTCCGCGCCGAAGTACATGCCGCTGCGGAACAGCGCACGCAGACCCGGAATGTTGGCAAACGCCCGCTTGGCCACCGAGCCGAACTCGACATTGGTGCGCGGCAACACCCATGGTGCGGTGCGCTGGAACAGCTTCAGTTCGCCGACCTGGCCGACGATCTCAGGGACGAACTGAATGGCGCTGGCGCCCGTGCCGATGACGGCGACCTTCTTGCCGGCCAGGGCGAAGTCGTGGTTCCACTGCGCGGAATGAAAGACCGGCCCCTCGAAGCGGTCCAGGCCCTCGATCTCCGGGATGCTCGGGATGTGCAGGGCACCAACCCCGGAGATGAGGAACTGACAGATGTACTCTTGGCCGCTCTCGGTGAACACGTGCCAGCGGTACTCGCTCTCGTCCCAATACCCGCGGGTGACACGCGTATTGAAAGTGACGTGCCGGTACAGACGATATTTGGCGGCGACTTCCTTGAGGTAGTCGAAGATCTCAGGCTGCCGGGAGAAGAGCTGTTCCCAGTTCGAGCGCGGCTCAAACGAGAACGAATACAGGTGGGTGGGCACATCGCACGCCGCGCCGGGATAGGTGTTGTCGCGCCAGGTGCCGCCCATTTCGCCGGCCTTTTCCAGGATGAGGAAGGGCACCCCCATCTTCTGCAACGCGATCGCCGCGCCGATACCCGAGAACCCGGTGCCGACGATCAGCGCACGAACACGGATGGGCTCCGACTGGCCGCCCTCGACTACAGTGTCTGGCCGCCGCTCTTCGGACGATGTATCGGTAACAGTCATGTGGCGCAATCGCTTTCTCTCTCGAAGGTGGAACCCTGACACGGCAGAACTGGCTCATTGCCCCCGGCAACGAGCCAGTTCTTTCGGCGCTTACCGCGCCTTGATCTCGGCCAGGATGTCGTCCGGCATCGCCCGCGACATCCGCAGCAGCCGGCCAGTGAATTTGCCGTCCAGGAAACCGATCTCGTGCATGAAGCGCATCAGCGGCTCCGAAACCCACGTCGCGTTCTCGCGATAGTTCGGTGACGTCAGGAAGGCAAACATGCCACGCAGGGGATGAACACCCACCGATCGGTAAGCCTTGGGGTTGAAGAGCACCGGATAGATACCGATCACCGAGAGAGCGAAGACCGCACGGTGGAACGCGTTGGATACCGGCCCCCGCTCGGCGATCTGTCGCACCAGCTCCTCACGCGCATAAGTGATATGCCGCGCTTCCTCCAGCACGTGAATCTTCATGAGCTGCCGAGCGTGCGGCTGCACCGTCTCATCCATCATCGTTTCCCGCTGCGCGCGGTCAAGCACCTCCTCGACCAGCAGCAGCGTGCCAAGCCCCGAGGGGCCCAGCGGCACCAAACCGAGAAGCCGGATGACACGCGTCGCAAACTTGGGATAGGTGTACGGCTCGATGCCAAGCTTGTTCACCAGGCGGCCAAACATGGTGGAATGCCGCGCTTCCTCGCTGATCTCGGTCAACGCGTAGCGGCCGTGATCGGTCGCTCCCCCGTTCTGCTCGACAACCTGCCGCCACAGCATGGCGCTGAGACCGGTCTCGACATAGATGCCGAAGCTCAACACGGAGCCGAGCTCGTGGCGCGTCAGCTCGATGCGCTGATCCTGAGTCAGCTTGTCCCACAGCTTGGTGCCGTACAGCGACGTCCGGCGCGGCGTGGCCCAGTACAAGCCGGGCACCACCGGGGCGTCCCAGTCGATGTCAACCTCGCCGTCGTAGGCACGCTCCGCGGCCGAGCGCAGCAGTCGTTGCGCCGTCTTTTGCCGGTCGCCCACGGTCTTACCCCGTACCGACGAGGCTCCCGCCTCATGTAGGGCCGTCGGTTGGTCGATGGTCGTCATTGATCCCGCCCTCCAATTTTATGCATTACTTTCAGTACCCGTTACTTTTAGTCTCATGCTGGCGCTGTCGTTTGTCAATCCCCAGCGAGGTCACAGGAGGCCGCGACCTCTGAGAATCGCCCGTGCAGTACTGGTTCTGAACATGCCCGCGTCCTGGGCGACGTCGAAGTACCGCCGCAGCAGCACCGCGTTCCGATAGCGGCCGTTCTCGCCGCGGGCGGCCGCCCTGCGCCCTGCCCGCTCGGTCAGCCCCACGCTCCGGTACACCGGCGGACGCACGATCAAGGACGTCGCCAACACCGTCAGCAGTGCGACCGAGACATCAGCCAATGCCGGCGGGAGATACCTGCGCGCATCCACGGCGCGGTAGAGCTCATCCTCGGCGAACTCAAGCTGGCGACGGCCGACCAGAACGCAGATCTTCGCGACCTGCCGGACCACGGGCTGGGCCTGTTCGTCGGCCTCGAGCTCACACATCAACTGATGGATCAACCGCTGCAGCAGGAGGATGAATCCGCGACCGAGCGGACCGTGCGGGATGAGCGGCACGAAGAACCGCTGAAGGCGCTGCACCGCCATCGGAGCGGGCTGGAGCTCCAACCCCGTCTTGTTGATCAGCCGGCCAACCATGGTGGCGTTACGGCTGATATCGCGGACGCTGGCGAGGAGAAAACGGGTGTAATCGTCGGTCAGGGTGTTGCCTTCGATGACGTCGCGGAACATCAGCGAGGCCAGCGCGCCCTGGGCATCCATGACGAAGCTCAGCAGGCTGACCAGCTCCTGGCGCGCCAGCTCACCGCGCTGCTCGACCGAAAGCACATCCCACTGCGGGGTGCCGTAGAGGGATACCTGCTGGGCGGCCAGCCAGTGCATTCCCGGGTCCAGGGGCGCGTCCCAGTCGATATCCAGCTCGGGGTCGTAGCTGAGCTCCGTGGCCTCGAAGAGCAGTCGCCGGGCCGTCTTGAGCCGATCACCCACCCGGCGCCGGCGCGCAGGAATCCCGCCATCGACCGTGGTAGCCGGCCTGAAGTCATAGTCGGTGTAGTTGATGTCTTTGTAACTGCTGGACGTCACGTCATCGCCTTCTGGTCAGCCAAGATTGAATATCCGTATCCAAAAGTATGGGGTACTCTTTGTTACGCATATGTCAGCGAGTTTGTCGGGACGGCGTCCCGATTGTCAAGAGGCAACCAAGCCGGACGGAGAATCATGAGCCTTCCCCGACATGACGACACCAACAGCGTCTTCACGCACAGCCCGCATGACGATTCGGACTACATCGGCGAGGCAACGGTGAGCGTTCGTGGTGTCGACGTCCCGGTCGAGCTGGAGCTCAAGGGGTACAGCGAGCCGATCGACGGCATTTACCGGTGGATCGGCCGCATCAGGCCCAACGAACAGCTGACCGCGATCATCGGCGACGAGGCACGGGTGAAGGCCACGATTCGCACTTCTCACAGCGCCCGGGATGCCTTCATCGGCGATCCCGACCCATGGAACCGGTACCGGGTGATCGGGAAGAGCACTCCCCCGTTTCACGTCGCCACCAACCTCACGGAAGTCGAAGCGGAATAAGGGTTTTCGCCCTCACTGCCGCCGGGCGCGCAGGAGCGAGATCAGTTCATGCTCAACATCGCGCAGCGGTTGCACCGAGTGAGCGGCCTGCGCCTGCAGTAGCGCCCCCTCGATCGCGCTGACCGTCAGCGAGGCAAGGGACTCCGCGCCATCGGTCACCCCCGAATCCCGGAAGGATTCCGCCAGCCGGGCGCGCATCCCGATGAAGGCATCGTTGGCCGCCGCGCGGATCTGCGCCTCCCCCGGGCCGGCGAGCGCGGCCGCGGCATGCGGGCAACCGGTGTCGAAGTCGTGAGTCTCAAGCTGATTGACCCACCACGCGATGAACTTGGTGATGAGGTACTCGGCGTCCCCGCGTGCCCGCAGCGCGTCGAGAAATCCGTTGGCGAGTTCGGCCGCCGCGAGCTCGGCCGCGGCAAGGAGCTCCGCCTTGCCCCCCGGAAAGTGCTGGTAGATGGAGTTGCGCGCGGTGCCGCTGCGTTTGAGCAGGTCAGCAAGGCCCGTGGCATGCACCCCGCGTTCGCGCATCATGACGATCGCACTGTCGATCAGACGCTGCCGTGGACCCGTCGCCACCTCGGCCTCCTCACTCGACATGGACCAGTCGGTCTATAGCCTGCTACCGTCGTATGGACCAATCAGTCTACGCGGAAGGGTGGCCATGACCACGGAAATCGAGAACCTGACCGGGCTCGAGCTGCTGCGCAGCATGGGCGGGACGTCCGACGGGATGCCGCCCATCGGGCGTCTGCTCGGGATGCAGATGGAAAAGATCGAATTCGGCTCGGTGTCCTTCAGCGTGGTGACCCGGCCCGAGTTCGCCAATCCGCTCGGCACCCTGCACGGCGGGATCTGCGCGACGCTGCTCGACTCCGTGCTGGGCTGCGCCGTGCACTCCACTCTGGAGCCCGGAATCGGCTACGGGACACTCGAACTCAAGGTCAACTATGTCCGGACTGTCCCCACGGACGGCGAGAAACTGGTCGCGGCGGGCAACGTCCTGCACCCCGGCCGCCGGGTGGCGACGGCCGAGGGCAAGGTGGTCGACTCCCAGGGCAGGCTGGTGGCGCATGGCACCACCACGGTCATGGTGTACCGCTGATGAGCGCGAGCGAAGAAGATCCCACGCCGATGAGGCCCGCCGACGACTTCCTGCGGGCCTCGGCGGCCATCGAGGCACTGATCGCGGCCGTGCGTCCAGACCAGTGGGACGCCCCGACGCCCTGTACCGAGTGGAATCTGCGCCAGTTGGTGAACCACCTCGTCGAGGTGAACTACTCCCTGGCAGCGCGCTTCGGCGGGCCCAGCGGCGGCACTGGTGAAGATCCCGTGGTGGCATACCAGCAGTCAGCGCAGGCGTTGCATGACGCGCTGGCGCTTCCGGGTGTGCTCGAGCAGACCTACCCGGGCCCGTTCGCGCACACCACCGGCGACAGGCAGCTACAGGTCCGCATGGCCGATCTGCTGACCCACGGCTGGGACCTGGCACAGACCACCGGCCTTCCCGCGAATCTGCCCGCCGACCTCGTCGAGGACGCATTGGACCTCGTCGAGAAACGCGCCGGGGCATTCGCGCGGTCCGGCAAGTTCGGCACCCCGCAGCCCGTCGCCGCGAACGCGCCGGTACTCGAGAGGCTGGCCGCGCTGAGCGGACGGTCCGTCTGACGGTTTCACCGACCGTGAAGCTACGGCGGGATTTTCACCGAATGTCCGCCGTGGCTTCACACTCGGCGGCCTAAGGTTAGAAGCGGGCCATATCCTCAAGGCGCGCAATGCGATCAGCCATCGGCGGGTGTGTCGAGAACAGCGATGCCACCCGGTCGCCGGCCCGGAACGGGTTGGCGATCATCAGGTGCGACTGGCTGGCCAGCTGGGGTTCCGGTGGCAGCGGAGCAGCCTGCACCCCGGCGGAGATCTTCCGCAGCGCGGAGGCCAATGCCAGCGGATCTCCGGTCAGTTCGGCGCCGGACTGGTCGGCCTGATACTCCCGCGAACGGGACACCGCCATCTTCACCACCGTGGCAGCGACCGGACCCAGCATCGAAACCAGGAACAGTGCAAAGGGATTCGGGCGATTTTCGCCCCCGCCGCCGAAGAAGTTCATGAGCATCGCCATATTGGCCAGCCCCGAGATGACGGCCGCCAGCGCCCCGGCCACGCTGGAGATCAGGATGTCGCGGTTGTAGACGTGCGAAAGCTCGTGACCCAGCACCGCGCGCAGCTCACGCTCGGAGAGCAGATCGAGAATGCCGCTCGTGCAGCAGACCGCCGCATTCCTCGGATTACGGCCCGTGGCAAAGGCGTTCGGCGCATTGGTGTCGCTGATGTACAACCGCGGCATGGGCTGGCGCGCGACGGTCGCGAGCTCCCGCACGATCCGGTACATCGCGGGCTGCTGCAACTCCGTCACCGGCTGGGCGTGCATCGCACGCAACGCCAGGGTGTCGCTCTTGAAGTACATGAACGCGTTCATGCCGACGGCGAACACAATGGCCAGCAGCAGGATGCTCTTGCTGTGGAACAGCGAGCCGACGAACACGATCATCGCCGACATGCCACCGAGTAGCAGCACTGTCTTGAGTCCATTGGCGTGGCCGTGCATGGTGTCCCTTCCCTCTAGCTGGTTCACCACGCTAACGAAGGACAGTGCTCCTGGGTTCCGGACGGGTTGCCAGGCACCTAGCCGTGCCGGAGCACGGTGTACTCGATCAGCACACCCAGCGCGTCGCGGGCAGCGCCCGGGGGCAACTCCACCAATTCGGCCTTGGCGCGGTCCGCGTATTCGATGACAACCGACTTGGCCGCCACCAGCCCATGGGAGGCCCGCAGCAGCGTCAACGCCTCGTCCACCTCGGCATCGTCGGTAATGGGCGCCGCCAGCAAGGTACGCAGCCGGTCGGCATCGGGACCGGTATCGCGCAGGGCGTACAGCATGGGCAGGGTATGCACCCCCTCACGCAGATCCGTGCCGGGTGTCTTGCCCGACTCGTCCGTGAGGCTCTCGATGTCGATGATGTCGTCGGAGATCTGGAAGGCGGTCCCGACGATGGCGCCCAGGCGGCTCAGCCGTTCGATCTGCTCGTCGTCGCACCGGGACGTCATCGCGCCGAAGCGACCGGCCGCCGCGATCAGTGATCCGGTCTTCTCATGGATCACCTTGAGGTAGTGCTCGGTCTCGTCGCCGTCCTCGGGTACCCCGACGGTTTCCCGCATCTGACCGGTGACGAGTTCGGCGAAGGTCTCGGCGACGATCCGCACGGCCGTGGGGCCCAGCCGCGACACCAGCCGCGAGGCCGTGGCCAGCAGATAGTCCCCGGCGAGGATCGCCACGTTGTTACCCCACCGGGCGTTGGCGCTGGGCACGCCACGACGCTTCTGCGCCTCGTCCATGACGTCGTCGTGATACAGCGTGGCCAGGTGAATGAGCTCGCACACCGCACCCGCGAGAATCACCTCGTCGTTGTCTGGATCCGGTCCGGTCTGGGCGGCGAGCACCGTGAACAGCGGGCGGAAGCGCTTACCGCCGGCGTGGAAAAGGTGCAGCACAGACTCCGTCAACAGCGGGTCGGACTGCCCCAGCTCGGTCACGATGAGGGTTTCGATGGCGGCCAAATGGTCGCGCACCTTCGCGGCGAATACGGGATCGCCGAGATCAACTCCGGCCACCGTGGTCGAGTTACTCACCGGTCCAACATACTGGGGGGGTGCAGACGTCAGCGGACCTGGTCGTCGTCGGTGCCGGACCAGCCGGATCGGCGGCCGCGGCGTGGGCGGCGCGATCCGGGCGTGAGGTGGTCCTGGTCGATTCGGCGGTGTTCCCCCGGGACAAGACCTGCGGCGACGGACTGACCCCCCGCGCCGTCGAACAACTCGAGTTACTCGGCCTCAGGCCATGGCTCGACGAACACATCCGATACCAGGGTCTGCGCCTGCACGGCTTCGGCGGCAATCTCGAAGTGCCATGGCCCGGGCCATCTTTCGGCGGCACCGGCAGTGCGGTGCGCCGCACCGAGCTGGACGACAAGATCCGGCAGGTGGCGGTGGACTCCGGGGCCAAGATGGCCGAGTCCACCAAGGCGGTTGACGTGGAACGTGACGCAGCGGGCCGGGTCACCGCCGTCCGGGTGCTCGACAACAGCGGCCCCGGCGAGATCGCCTGCAAGGCCGTCATCGTCGCCGACGGCGTGCGCTCGCCCCTCGGAAAAGTGCTTGGGCGTGAGTGGCACAAGGACACCGTGTACGCCGTCGCGGGACGCGCGTACATCGAGTCGGCGCGCGGCGACGAGGAATGGATGACCTCGCACCTGGAGCTGCGCTCCCCCGAGGGCGAGGTGCTCCCCGGATACGGCTGGATCTTCCCGTTGGGTGGCGGGCAGATCAATATCGGTGTCGGCGCACTCGCCACCTCGAAACGCCCCGCTGATGCGGCGCTGCGCCCGCTCATCGAGTACTACGCGGAGCTGCGCCGCGAGGACTTCGGGCTCAGCGGGCGCCTGCACTCCATCGCCTCGGCACTGCTGCCGATGGGCGGGGCAGTGTCCGGCGTCGCGGGTCCCAACTGGATGCTCATCGGCGACGCCGCGGCATGCGTCAATCCGCTCAACGGCGAGGGCATCGACTACGGGCTGGAAACCGGGCACCTCGCCGCCGAAGTGCTCGACGCCGACGACTACTCGCAGCTGTGGCCGGAGCTGCTACGAGACCGGTACGGCCGGTCGTTCTCCATTGCACGACGCCTCGCGGGGCTGCTGACCCTGCCGCGCTTCCTGCCCGTCATGGGCCCGGTCGGCATGCGTTCTCAGGTGCTGATGCGAATTGCCGTACGGCTCATGGGAAACCTCGTCACCGACGAGGACCATGACGCGATTGCACGCGCCTGGCGCGTGGCGGGCGGCGGCTCACGACGCCTCGACGCGCGTCCGCCGTTCAGCTGATCACTACTCGCGGTTAGAGCACCGCGACGTGCAGGGCGACGATGCCGCCAGTGAGATTGCGCCACCGCACATTCGACCAGCCCGCCGAGATGATCTGCTGAGCCAGCGCCTCCTGATCGGGCCATGCCCGGATCGATTCGGCCAGGTACACGTACGCGTCCGGATTGCTGCTGACGGCGCGCGCCACCGACGGCAGCGCCTTCATCAGATACTCCATGTATAGCGTGCGGAAAGGCCGGTTGACCGGAGTCGAGAATTCGCACACCGCAAGGCGGCCACCGGGTTTGGTGACGCGGGCCATCTCGCGCAGCCCTTCGACGTGATCGACCACATTGCGCAATCCGAAGCTGATCGTCACCGCATCAAACGAGTGATCCGCGAACGGCAGCCGTGTCGCGTCCCCGGCGACCTTGGGCACATCGCGATGCGCACCGGCCTTGAGCATGCCTACAGAGAAATCGGCGGCCACACACCAGGCACCGGACTGGGTGAGCTCTGCCGTCGAGACCGCGGTACCGGCGGCGATATCGAGCACCTTGTCTCCGGGTTTCAGCTTCAGCGATTCGCGGGTGGCGCGGCGCCAGGCGCGGTCCCGGCCAAAGGACAACACGGTATTGGTGATGTCATATCGCTTGGCCACCGCGTCAAACATGGACGCGACCTCGTGCGGGTCCTTTTCCAGGGTGGCGCGGTTCATACCGTGACGGTACAGCGCACTAGGCCGTCATGATGCCGCGGCCCAGCGTGGTGCCCGCCGCCGCGGCGTAGTGCTCGAGCAGCTCATCGCAGATGGCGGGCCACGTGCGCGACAGCACTCCCCGCCGCGCGGCCGCCGAGAATCGGCTGCGCGTCGCCGGTTGCACCAGATGGTCAACAGCCATGCCGAGGTGCGCCTCGAAGTCGGCCACCGGCAGCAGCATTCCGTTGCGACCCGGGATCACCAGATCTCGCGGCCCGCCGGCATCCGGCGCGATGGCCGGAACACCGCTGGCCAGCGCCTCCTGCACCGCCTGACAGAAGGTCTCGTGCTCGCCCGGGTGGATGAACACGTCGAGGCTGGCATATGCCCGCGACAGCGCCGATCCGGTCAGCTCGCCAGTGAAAATTGCTGTGGGCATCAGCTTTTCGAGAGCGTCCCGTTCCACGCCGCCGCCCACGATGACGAGCCGTATGTCGTCGCGTTCGGCCAACACGGCCAGCCGCTCCACATGCTTCTCGGGGGCGAGCCGCCCGACGAACCCGATGATCGGCTTGCCCTCGGGTGACCAGGATCGACGCAGCTCCTCGTCGCGCGCCGAGGGCGCGAAGCGTTCGATGTCCACACCGCGCGACCATCGGAACACCCGCGGGATTCCGTGTGCGGCAAGACCTTCCATCGCGGATGAGGAGGGGGCCAACGTCCGGTCGGCGCGGCCGTGCAAATGCTTGGTCCAGCGCCAGGCAGCGCGAGCGGCGAACCCGGCGCCATAGCTGTCGGCGAACCCGGCCACATCGGTCTGGTAGACGGCGACAGTGGGGATATCGAGGTGCTGCGCGGCGCGCAGTCCCCCGTATCCCAGGACGAACGGCGAGGCCAGGTGCACCACATCGGGCGCGAAATCACGAAGGATCCGCACCATGCGCGGCTGCGGCACACCCAACGGCAGGGTGCTCACCTTGGGGAACATGATGGCCGGCACCCGGTGCACGGGCACCCCGTCGTGTTCGGTACCGGCAGGGGCCTGTCCACGGGGGGTGTCCGGTGCGATGACGACGGCCTCATGCCCGGTGCGGCGGAGGTGCTCCAGCACCCGCAGCACCGAGTTGGAGACTCCGTTGACGTTCGGCAAGAACGACTCGGCGACGATCGCGATGCGCACACTGGGAGCATGTCAGCGTCACTTGGCAGTTAGGTTGCCCCCAGGCATACGTCACGCAAACTTAAGCGTGAACAGGCGCCGGACTTCGGCGCTGCATCCATGCCAGCCCCAGCAGTATCGTCCCGGCGACCATCCACACCACGACGATGATGGACCCGGCGGGGACAATCGACAATGACGCGTTACGTCCTTGCACGCGAACCAAATCCGGGTTGGATGTGTCGTACTCGACGTAGATGCGCATACCCGGGCTGAGTTCGGATGGATAGAGAACGCCCAATTCGGGCCGATACGTGACTCGTTCGGGCGTGACGAACTCGATGGTGGAGCGCCGTGGCCCTGCGCTGAGCACCTCGGCCAGCGCGACACCCATATCCCGTTCGATGGCCTTGTCATTTCGCCAGGCCCCCGCGACCAACAGCAGGGACTGCAACGTCATCAGTCCCGCCAGCACCAGCACCGCGATCCGGACTCGCTTGATGACGCGGGAGCGCCGCTTCACAGAGCTGCCCTGATGGCCGCGTGCAGCTCGCGCAGGGTGGAGCGGTCGGCCTTGACCTCCAGAACCCTGATACCACCGGCCGGTTCGTCCAGCGCGGGGCCAAGCTCTTCCACCGAGATCGATCTCGAATCCACGTGGTAGGCCCGGCACAGCGCCGCGATGTCGACGTCATGTGGGGTGCCGAAAATGCGGGAGGACACGTCACGAAATCGAGGGTCGCCCTGCTCCAGAAGCTCGAAGATGCCGCCGCCGTTGTCATTTGAGACCACGATGGTCAGGTTCTCGGGACGCGGCTCGGTCGGACCGATCAGCAGACCCGAGCTGTCGTGCACGAAGGTGAGATCCCCGATCAAGGCCACGGTACGGCCCCCCTGGTGTGCAAGCGCCGCGCCGATCGCGGTCGATACCGTGCCGTCGATGCCGGCGACCCCCCGATTGGAGCGCACGCGAACGTCTTTGGCCCCCCACGGAACGAGCGCGGCATCGCGTACCGGGTTGGAGGCGCCGAGCACCAGCTGATCACCATCGCGCAATGACCCACACACCCTGGCCGCGACATGCAGACCCGTGGTCAGCGGGTGAGTATCCAGCTGTCCGCGCACCGCATCGAGTGCCTTCTGGTGCGCGTGCGCGCACCGGTGCAGCCATGCGGCATCCGGCTCTCCGGAGATGACGGCCCGGGTACCGGTGGCCTGCGAGTTGCCGGACACATCGGGCCAGCGCGGGCCAGTGGTCAACGCGTACACCGGAATCCGGTTGTCCGCCAACAGCGTTGACACCTGCCGGTGCAGGGTCGGCCGACCCAGCATGATCACCTGTTGCGGATGCAGCAGGGCGAGCGCCAGCGGATGCACCGGGTTGTCAGGTTGGGGCGCAGTCGGTTCGGCCACCGTGGGCAACATCGCCAGGTTGGCGTGAGCGGGCGCGCCATGGCCCGCGATCACTACGGTATCGGGAGTCAGATCGATCTCGACGGGTTCGTCGAACGTCACGTCCGGGGTGTACGTCCAGGGCGCCCCACCCGGGCGGCCCGCGGGTATCGGCCCCTCATCGCGATCGGGCACAAGCGGTTCCCGTAGCGGGATGTCGAACTGCACGGGGCCGGCATTTGCGGTACGGGACCCCTTGGCAGCGGCCAGGACTCGGCAGGTCGCTGAACGCCAGTGCGGGTTCTGCGCCTCGATCTTCTCTGAACCGTCTTCCGCCAGGCCCAGGCTGATCGCGGCGCGAACCTGGGTGCCGAAGTAGCCGAGCTGCTCCATCGTCTGGTTGGCGCCGGTGCCGAGCAGCTCGTAGGGGCGGTTGGCCGACAGGACAATCAGCGGAACCCGGGCGTAGTTGGCCTCCACCACCGCGGGGCCCAGATTGGCTACCGCCGTCCCAGAGGTCATCGCCACCGGAACAGGGGCGCCGCTGGCCGCGGCCAGCCCGACGGCCAGGAAGCCCGCGGTGCGCTCGTCGATGCGCACGTGCAGCCGTAATCGCCCGGCCTTGTCCGCATCGTGCAACGCGAAGGCCAGCGGGGCATTGCGCGACCCGGGACACAGCACCACATCGCGTACTCCGCCGCGGATGAGCTCGTCGACGACCGCGTGGGCCTGAGCGGTCGACGGGTTCATGCCATCAGGGTGTCATACCGCCTGAGAGGCACTCGCAAAGAACTCCAGGATCACGCGGTTGACCTCGTCGGGGCGTTCGATGAAGCCCAGATGCCCGGCGTCGGCAATCTCGACGTACTTGCCGCCGGGAATGGCATCGGCCACCTCCCGGCCAAGGTAGGGCGGCAGGGTCATATCGTCACTAAACCCGATGACCAGCGACGGAACAGTGATCTCCGAGTAAGCGCCGGGCCGGTCGGGGCCGGGTATGGCACCGCGCTGGTGATCGATACCACCCGAGGTCGGCTCGGGCCACAGCGTGAACATGTCGATCCAGTCCTTGATCGCGGCATCGTTGTTCAGAGTCTTCGGGGAGAAGTTCAACAACAGGCGCATGGCCGCCTGATAGGACGCCGGCACCTCGACACCCGATGCGGACAGCTCAAGCTCCGCCTTGCGGAAGAACGAGCGCGTGGAATCCTCCCGCCCCCGCGTTCCCATGAACACCGCGGCGGTCACGAGATCCGGGCGGGTGAGGGCGAGCTCCTGGGCGATAAGCGCTCCCATGGAGAACCCGACCAACCGGGCTGGCGCAGCACCAAGATCCTCGATGAGCGCCGCGGCATCGGCCACCATGTCCTGCAGGGTGAAGCCATCGGCGCACTCGGTGGTCGGCGGTATCCCCCGGTTGTTGAAGGTGATCGTGCGATATCCCGCGGCGCGGAATGCCGGTACCTGATGCAGGTGCCAACTGCGCCCCGCGCCACCCCGCCCGGAGATAAAGACGACAGGATCACCGGAGGCGCCGAGCGCCAGGGGCCCACGATCGTCGTAACTGATCTGGATGCCGTTGATGTTCGCGAGAGGCACGGTGACTGAACCTACCGGTTCAACAGCGGGTAGCAGTCGGCCACTCGGCGCCGCCACCAGTCACACCGGTCAACAGGCGCGGCGAGCGCCGCCAGCCGGGCCCGGTCCGGAGCGAACGACGCCACCGTCAAGTAACCGTTCTCGGGTGCCGGGGTCTCGGCCACATCCTCGACGAAAAACCCTCCGGTACCCAGTCCGCAGGCATGCTCGAGCACCGGCAACGCCCCCGCCGCACGCAGACCGATGCCGATGCCGACCGCGCTATCGAGGGCGCTGGAGATCACCACGGGAATACCGATCCGCTCCGCGATATCCAGGAGCGCGGCCACACCACCGAGCGGGGCCACCTTGAGGACCGCGACATCGGCCGCCCCCGCCCGGGCGACACGCAGCGGATCGCTTGCTCGCCTGATGCTTTCGTCAGCGGCGATCGGCACAGCCGGGAGGCGCCGACGCACCTCCGCCAATTCCTCGACGGTGGCGCAGGGCTGTTCGGCGTATTCGAGAGCACCGTCGCGCGTCAGTGCGGTCAGCGCCTGAATCGCCTGTTCCACGGACCATCCCGCGTTGGCATCCACCCGCACAGTGGGGATCTGCGCGCGGACCGCTGCGACGCGGGCGACATCGTCGCCGAGGGTCTGCCCGGGCTCGGCCACCTTGACCTTGGCGGTGCGGGCGCCCGGGAAGCGGGCCAGCACCTCGGGTACGTCCGCGGCCGCTACCGCGGGCACCGTCGCGTTGACGGGTATGCGGGTGCGCCGGGCCGCGGGGAGCTCGGTGTACGCGGCCTCGATGGCGGCCCCTAGCCAGGCAGAGGCCTCGGGCGGGTCGTACTCGGGAAAGGCACCGAATTCGCCCCAGCCGGCCGGCCCCTCGATCAGAGCGACCTCCCGGGTGGTGATGCCGCGAAATCGCACCCGCATGGGCAAGGCGACGACATGCAGCCGGCCGAGCACATCGTCCAACGCGGGCAGCTCCACATCAGCGATCGTCGCACGCTGTTCAGATGGTCCGGTGCGACGCCCCGAAGCCTTCCCCCGCGGCCCGGTTCCCATCACCGCGCGAAAGTGACTTTGGTTTCTAGAGCGGCAGTGCGGCCGGATGCCAATCTGCCCACATCGGCGGACAGGCGAAGGAGAGCACATGCTGACGGTTCACGGCGTGGCGGGATATCAATCGGGTTGCCGGTGCGCAGGCTGCTCGTCGGCGGAGGCACAGCGACTGCAGCGGATCGGCGAAGCGGAACGCGAACGCTGGGAGCAGATCAATCAACGGGCCGCGCGGCGCTCGCAGCGTTACTTCGCCGACGCCGCGGATCATCCGCTGAACTGGCAGAAGCCCTGGACCACTGAGGAGATCGACACGGCGCTGGACGCATCGTCGACCGCCGCGCAAGTCGCGACGCGCTTGGGCCGCTCGATCGGGGCCATCCATGCCGCGCGCAGACGATTCCGGCCACGCATCAGTTGATGCCACAACTGGTCAACTTTTGGTCCCTAGCCAACGCATCTCGGAGGGCGTACCTTAATGTCATGTCAGTTGACATCAAGCCTGTTCCCCGATGGCTCCGATACTTCAACAAGGTCGTCATCGGCGGACACAAGATAGGCCTCAAATTGCCGATGATGGTCCTCACGGTCCCGGGCGCCAAGTCCGGCAAGCCGCGTTCGACTCCCATCACCCCCTTCACCCTCGACGGGCAGCGCTATGCCGTCGGTGGAGTTCCCGGATCGTCCTGGATCGCCAACGCACGCAAGGCCAAAGAGGGCACCCTGACACAAGGGCGCCACACCCAGCGGGTACGCATTGTCGAGCTGTCCCCCGAGGACTCCCGCCCGGTGCTCCGCGCGTTTCCGATCGAGGTGCCCACCGGAGTCGGCTTCATCAGAAACGCCGGGCTGGTCAAGGAGGGCACCCCGGATGAGTTCGAGGCACTGGCCGGGATGGCCGCCGTGTTCCGGTTGGATCCACTGGACCGCTAGGCCCTCGCCACGGCTAATCGTCCACGAGGGCATGACCCGGATAGAGAATTCGGGATTGATTCCCGCCGTTGCGTTTTGCCTCGTACATCGCGCGGTCGGCGCAGGCGGTCAACACATCGATCGCCTTTTGAGAAGCCGCCGACGCCACACTCGCAACCGCCTGGGCCGCGACCCCCACACTCGCGGTCACGGTGATCCCCGCAGGTGTGGATGACGTCACGGCTTCCCTGAGTCGCGTGGCGAATTCGGCCACGGCCTCCGCCGGGCAGACCGTCACCACGAGAAACTCCTCACCACCCGAGCGGCCCACCAGATTCCCCCGGCTCGATTCGGCAGTGAGCGCGCCGGCCAGGTCGACGAGCACCCGATCACCCGTCCCGTGACCGTACCGATCGTTGATCGACTTGAACCGGTCGATATCGACGATGGCGGCGGCGATCACCCGGTCTCCTTCCAACATGTACCCACGCGCCAGCCCACTGTGCAGCCGCTGCCACTCACCGTAGATGCCACGGCGGTTGAGCAGCCCGGTGAGTGGATCACGCTGGGCGGCAAGCGCGTCCAAGCGCACCACCGCGATCCCGAACTGGATGACCGCGGGTATCAACACCACCACGACCAACATGCTCGTCACCTTCACCACGGCGGTCATCGCCGCACCGACGGTGCCCTCGGCGAACAGACGCGACGACAGCGCCAAGATCATCGGGCCGCACCACGCGACATGCGCCACCAGTAGCCGGTTTCCCAGGAAGAAACTGACGTATGCGCCGACCGGGGTGAACAGCACCGTTCCCACCAGACCTGCCAGTGGGTCGGAGTCCTGCCAGCAGGCGAGCGCGATCCCGACGTCCGCGAAGGCGACGAAGGCGACCGCCTCGCGCAGGGATGGCCACGGCCCCACCACCCAGCGCACCGCCCAACCCAACGCCCCCAGGGCGCACACGCCGACGATGACGCGGCCCACCGTGCTCCGGGGTCCGGTGTCGCTGAACTGCACCGCGACGCAGATCGCCGCGAAGATCAGCGCATATCCACCGATGAGGTTGCGGACGGTCCGGTCAAGCTTGCGCGCGCGCAGGAATGCCCGCAGCCAGCCCGTGGGGACCGGCTCGGTCCACCACTGGAGCAGAAAACTCATCCACGCGGTGGAGCGGACGTACGTGACGATTCTGTTCAGCGGCATCTAGCTCTCCGGATTGGAGGTCGGCGGATTGCGCCTGGGGACCATACGCACGGTGGGCAACGGCGGTGCAGGCAGGCGCGCCACCGCACCCTCGTATCCCTCGACATGGCCGAAGCGTTCGGACTCGGCCTGCCATGCCTCGCGGAATTCCGCGATCTCGTCGTGATGACGGCCGACAAAGTTCCACCACATGACGATCTGCTCTCCGAATGGCTTGCCGCCCAGTAGAATTGCCCGTGCTATGGAATCTGTCGGGTTGAGGACGGTGAGCTGATCGACTCCGGTGCCCACGTAACCGAGCTCGCCCCGCGACAATCTGGTGCCGGACAACTCGACCGCCTCGGTATCCACCAGCAGCCCGTGCTCAAACCCGGGATCGACATCGAACCGCGCCATGCTCCGCGGTTCGAGCAGCAGCTCGGCACCCAGCAAGGGGGTGGCGGTACGCACCGGAGATGCCTGCCCCGCCAGGGTCCCCAAGAACACCCGCAGACGCACCCCGCCCACGGCGACCGCCTCGGGCGCGTAATGCTGAAAATCGCGTGCCGCATCCCGGGATTCATCGGGCAGGGCGACCCAGAGCTGCACACCATGCAGCGTGGTGGTCTGGGCCGTCGACACCTCCGAATGGCAGATACCGTGGCCACCCGTCATCAGGTTCAGCTCACCAGGGCGCACCATCGCATGCACTCCGTGGCTGTCGCGATGCTCGATCTCCCCCGTGAACAGCCAGCTCACCGTCTGCAGTCCGGTATGTGGATGAGGCGCCACATCCATTCCGCCGGTCTGCGTGATGTCATCGGGCCCGTAATGGTCGGCGAAGCACCAGGCGCCGATCAATGATCGCCCCGCCTGGGGCAGGGTCCGCAACACCGTCATCGCACGCGGTCCTCCGAGTGGAACCTCTCGGGGAGTGAGTATTTCGACCACGGGGTGTCCGGCTCCATCCCGTGAACACGCGCCACCCTCGCAGCGGGTTTCCGTCGGGGTGGTCTCCGTATTACTCATGTGACCATCATCGGCCGTACTCCCGGCGTCTGGGGCATAGTTGGTCACCATGGATGAATCCGAAGCCAGCGCCACGGTCGTCGACGCACCCGATCACCACCGGTTCGAGATCACCGCCGACGGTGAACTCGCGGGCTTCACCGAATACCTGGATACGGCATTGGGCAGCACCGACGTGCGGATTTTTTATCACACGGAAATCGACGAGAAGTTTGGCGGCCGCGGCCTCGCCGGGACGCTGGTGCAGTCGGCGCTGACATCCACCCGATCCACGGGACGAAGGATCGTGCCGGTATGCCCATACGTCAGGAAGTTCGTCGGCAAGCACCACGAGTTCGACGATGTGGTCGCCCCGGTGACGCGGGAAGCCCTGGCCGCCGTCGAGGCGCACCAGGGATGACCGATCATCGTGTCTACATCGACAAACAGACTCCATCCGTCTACCAGGGGCTGACCAAGACCGCCGCCGAGCTCCGTGCCCGGGCCGCCGAGGCCGGGCTCTCGCGAACAACCTTGGAATTAGTCAACATTCGAGTCTCTCAACTCAATCGCTGCCTGTTCTGCCTCGATCTACACACCCGTGTCGCGCTGGAGGAAGGCGAGTCCGCTCAGCGGATCGCCGTACTGCCGGTGTGGCAGGAGGCCGAACTGTTCAGCGATGTCGAGCGCGCGGCGCTGACGATCGCCGAGGCGGTGACGGAGGTCGCCGCTCGCCACCTCACCGACGAGCAGTACACCGCTGCCCGGGTACACCTGTCCGATGATCAGATATCGGCGCTGGTGTGGTCGGCCATCATGATCAACACCTTCAACCGGATCTCGATTCTGAGCCGCCACCCGATCACGAGGCGCTGACACCCGATCGTCTGGGGCGGGAATACAACCGAACCACCACGAGTTGGGTTTCATAAGCCAGACTAATAAACTGGTTACTGACTTATCTCACGGGGAAGGTATTCAACGATGCCGCAGCTGCGTGCCACATACGTCCGTAAGACAGCGCGCTCGGCGGTACTCGCCGTGACGCTCGCCAGCGCCCTATCCGGGTGCACCGTCTACCAGACGCTCACCAAGCCCACGGAAACTCCCCCGGCGCCGGCCACCACCTCACCCCTCAGTGACCAAGATCAGATCCGGCAAGTGACCGCCCAGATGGGCAAGGTGCTCGGAAGCCTCGATGCGGACGCCGCCAACGCCCTGACCTGCCCGCGCTACCAGGTGTCCAGCCGCACCGCCGACGAGAAGCTCGTCCCCTCGATCAATTCCTGGCAGGGGGCCCAGGAGGCGCTGCTGTACGGCGATACCTCGACGCTGTCCAGCCATGTGGCACAACGGTTCCCCAGTGCTGGCAGCGGCGAACGCGCCACACTCGTCAAGGCGATCGTCAACCGCGATCAGTTCGCCTACACGGCCACCGCGCTGCAGGTAATCCGCGAGTCCACCACGGTCGAGAAGTTCGCGATCGACAACATCAAGATCATCGGTGACAGCGCCACCGGAGACATCACCGCGACGTACAGCCTGGGTGGTGGCGCCACCCAGACCCGCACCCAGCCGAACCAGTTTCGCAAGGAGGACGGCAAGTGGGCGTGGTGCCAGCAGCCGCCGCCGGGCCTGTTCACCCAGTGGACGACATCCTCGGCGGCACAGTCGTCCGCGTAGCGGCTCACCGGTAGCGTCGACCGGCCACACACCGGGCGGCCTCTAGAGTCGGAGCCATGACCCAAGACGACGGGCAGACCGCCAATCCCTTTGACCCGACGCGCTGGCAACCGGTGGCGGGATTCGAGGATCTGACCGACATCACCTATCACCGCCACGTCAGCCAGGGAACCGTGCGGATAGCCTTCGACCGGCCCGAGGTACGGAACGCCTTTCGGCCACACACCGTCGATGAGCTCTACCGAACCCTGGACCACGCACGGATGACCTCCGATGTCGGTGCGGTGCTACTGACCGGGAACGGCCCCAGCCCCAAGGACGGCGGCTGGGCATTCTGCTCCGGCGGGGACCAGCGCATCCGAGGCCGCACCGGCTATCAATACGCGGGGGGCGAGACCGCCGAGACCGTGGACCCGGGCCGTGCGGGCCGTCTGCACATCCTGGAAGTGCAGCGCCTCATCCGCTTCATGCCAAAAGTGGTGATCGCCTTGGTGAATGGGTGGGCAGCGGGCGGTGGACACAGCCTGCACGTGGTGTGCGACCTGACATTGGCCAGCCGCGAACACGCTCGCTTCAAGCAGACCGACGCCGATGTGGGCAGCTTCGACGGTGGCTACGGCAGCGCATACCTGGCCAAGATGGTTGGGCAGAAATTTGCCCGTGAGATCTTCTTCCTGGGCCGGCCGTATACGGCCGAACAGATGCATCAGATGGGCGCCGTCAACGAGGTCCTCGACCACGAACATCTGGAGACTGTCGCGCTGGAGTGGGCCGCCGCCATCAACGAAAAGTCACCTCAGGCACAACGAATGCTGAAGTACGCCTTCAACCTCGCCGATGACGGACTCGTCGGACAGCAGTTGTTCGCCGGGGAGGCAACACGATTGGCCTATATGACCGATGAGGCCGTCGAAGGCCGTGACTCGTTCCTGGAGAAGCGCAAGCCGGACTGGTCGCCCTACCCCTGGCACTACTAAGACCCAAGGGCCCCGCTCAGCACGGGTTGGGCCTGCAGCGGCCGCCGGCTACTCGATTTTCCGTGCGGCTACCGTGCCGCGCGTTCCATCCAGAAGTCGAGCTCGAGGTCCTCTTCTGCGCATTGGCGATACTTCGAGAAGTCGGTGACACCGGCCTCGGTGAGCACCTCGTCGTCGATGAAGCTGTTTCCGGTGACCTCGCGGCTGGGCTTGATCAGGATCTCGTACGCGGCGTCGGCCATGATCTCGGCGGAGCGACAGCGGGCCACGAGTTCCGCGCCCAGGATGTTGCGGATGGCGGCGGTGTCGATGGTGGTGCGCGGCCACAGCGAGTTCGACGCGATGCCGTACTTGCGTAGTTCGGCGGCTAGTCCGATGGCCACCAGGCTCATGGAGAACTTCGAAATCGTGTACGCGGTGGTGGTCTGATCGAACCACTTGGGTTCCAGCGTGATGGGCGGTGACAGCGTCAGGATGTGCGGGTTCTCCGCCTCCTTGAGCGCGCCGAGCGCCGACGTCGAGAGCGAGAAGGCGCCCCGCGCGTTGATGTCCTGCATCAGGTCGTAGGCCTTCATCGAGATCGACTCCGAGGGAGCGAGATTCAACGCGCTCGCATTGTTGACCACGATGTCTATCCCACCGAACCTCTCCACCGTCTGGGCCACAGCCGAGGCCACGACCTCGTCGTCACGGACGTCACCGAGGATGGGGAGCGCATGACCACCGGCGGCCTCGATCTCCTCGGCAGCGGTGTAGATGGTGCCGGGAAGCTTGGGATGCGGCTCTGCCGTCTTGGCCATGATCGCGACATTCGCACCGTCGCGCGCGGCCCGGAGTGCGATCGCCAGTCCGATGCCGCGGCTGCCTCCCGACATGATGATGGTCTTACCTGCCAGCGATCCCATAGCCACGTCCTTGTCGTCATAGGGAATGAGTGAGGCCAGCGTAGGGCACCGCCGGTAAGGCATACCTTCGAGACCTAAGTCACCCAGGCCCGGCATTTCGCACTCATCGCGGTGGGCTTACAGTTCTTACTCGTGAGTAAGAACTCGGTGAGCAAGCGACTCAACACCGCCTTTGCCCGCGCCCTGATGCAGCCTTTCCCCAGCCCATCGCTCTTTCGGGCGAAGCTCGACGCGAACTACGGCGTCTCGGTCAAGGACAAGCGCGTCCTCATCACCGGCGCTTCGTCAGGTATCGGCGAGGAAGCCGCGTACCAATTCGGCAAGCTCGGCGCCAAGGTCATCGTGGTGGCACGGCGTGAAGACCTGCTGAACGAGGTCGCCGCGCGTATCACCGCCGCCGGCGGCACGGCGGATGCCATCGCATGCGATCTGTCGGACCTCGATGCCATCGACAAGCTGGTGGAGACCGTTAATGAGCGCCATGGCGGCGTCGACATCCTGGTCAACAACGCCGGTCGCTCCATCCGGCGCAAGACCTACGAGTCACTGGATCGCTGGCATGACGCCGAGCGAACCATGCAGCTCAACTACTTCTCCCCGTTGCGGCTGATCCGCGGGTTCGCTCCCGGCATGGTCGAACGCCGCAGTGGCCACATCATCAACGTGGCCACCTGGGGAGTGCTCACAGACGTCGTGCCACAGTTCGCGGTGTACAACGCGTCCAAGGCCGCATTGTCGACGGTCAGCAGGATCGTGGATGCCGAGTACGGCAAGTACAACGTGCACACCACCACGCTCTACTTCCCTTTGGTGCGTACCCCGATGATCGCGCCCACCGAGGCGTACACCAACGCGGCGGCGCTGACCTCCGCCGAGGCCGCGGATTGGATGGTGCTGGCGGCACGTACCCGACCGGTGCGCATCGCCCCGCGAATTTCGGTGATGTCGGCTGCCACCAACGCGCTGGCCCCCAGCCTGGTGACAAAGGTGGCAATGTCCGGGCGCGAAACCCTCTAATATCTCCATCCCCGTGATACACACGGGTATGGAGATATTGTCCAGCCGAATACTGTTGCGTCCTAAGGACTATGACGCGACGCTGGCCTTCTATCGGGACACGCTGGGCCTTGCCGTCGCGCGCGACTACGGAGCCGGCGTGGTGTTCTTCGCCGGGCAATCCCTCATCGAGATCGCCGGACACGGCCGCACGGACGGACCTCCCACCGCATTTCCCGGCGCGCTCTGGCTCCAGGTACGCGACGTCTACGCGGCGCAAACCGACCTGGAAAGCCGCGGCGCGTCGATAAGCCGTGCCGCGCAACAGGAGCCGTGGGGACTGCATGAGATGCATGTCGCCGCCCCCGACGGCGTCACGCTGATCTTCGTGCAGATCCCCCCGGACCACCCACTACGCAAAGACACCCGGCGGTAGCTTCCGCCGGGTGTCTGTGGAGTTGGTCGCGTTACTACTTGACGAACGGGAAGAAGTCGATGCCCGTGTGGTGGATGATCGTGGTCCGGGTAATCCACAACAGCGCCAGCACGATGACCGCTCCGACCAGGGTGAAGAGCGCCAGTCCCAGAAACTTCACGGCCGGGTTGGGCGCGGTGACCGTGCCGTCGTCGTTGGCGCCACCGGCACCCGACGAGTAGGCGACCAGGCCCGCCGCGAACACCGCCGGCAGACCCGCACCGAGGACCAAACCAACAACGAGCACCTTGCCGATGGCTTCCACGTAGTTCATTGAGGCTTCCTTACTATTCGCGGGGTTGGGTTAGACCGAAGCCGTGTCGCTGGCAGAGTCCTGCTTCGAGGCGTCCTTGCTCTCGGCGGACACTTCGGCCTTGACCTCGCGGACATCGGCGGGCACCACAGAGTTGGTGGAGTCGTCCCAATCGGCGTTGACGTTGCTGGAGTCGACCTTCTCCTGCTGAGCACGCCACCACATGTAACCGGAGAGCACCACGAGCAGGCCGAAGATGATGAGGTCGCCGACCATCGGCGTGGTGAGATCGCCGACACCCTTGGAGAGCCAGTAGGACAGCGCGCCGACGATGCCGGCTGCGGGCAAGGTGACCAGCCAGGCCAGCACCATGCGACCCGCCACCGCCCAGCGCACCTCGGCACCGGGCTTACCGACACCGCTGCCCAGGATGGAGCCAGTGGCCACGTGCGTGGTGGACAGAGCCATACCGGCGGCACTGGAGCTCAGGATGATCGCGGCCGAGGACGCTTCGGCGGCCAGACCCTGTGGGGACTCGATCTCGACGAGGCCCTTGCCCAGGGTGCGGATGACGCGCCATCCGCCGAGGTAGGTGCCGAGGCCGATGGCGAGCGCGCAGCTGGCGATGATCCAGAACGGGAGCCCGGTCTCCTTGACGTTTCCGGTCAGGTGGCCGGTGGTGATGAGCGCCAGGGCGATGACACCCATGGTCTTCTGTGCGTCATTGGTTCCGTGCGACAGCGCAACCAAGGACGCGGTGGCGATCTGGCCCCAGCGGAAGCCCTCTTCGCGACGCTTCTTCACCACGTTGCGGGTGATGCGGTAGACCAGCCAGGTACCGGCGGCGGCGACCAGGCCGGCGATCAGTGGCGCGGCCAGCGCGGGGATGATGACCTTCTGCAAGATGCCGTCCCACTTCACGCCCGACAGGCCGATGGCGGCGAGTGCGGCGCCGATGAGGCCACCGAAGAGTGCGTGCGACGAGCTGGACGGAATACCGAAGAGCCAGGTCAGCAAGTTCCACAGGATGCCGCCGATGAGGCCCGCGAAGATGATCGTCAGGCCCATCGACGGGGTGATGTTGGGCAGCAGGTGACCGGTCTTGCTGTCTTGCACCTTGATGACCGAGGTGGTCACGGTGACGGCGACCTCGACGGAGAGGAACGCGCCGACGAGGTTCAGGACGCCTGCCAGCAGAACCGCGGTCTTGGGCTTGAGCGCACCCGTTGCGATGGACGTCGCCATGGCGTTACCGGTGTCATGAAACCCGTTGGTGAAGTCGAAGGCCAGTGCCGTTGCGATCAACAGCACCAGAATGATCATGGTTGCGTCCATGGCGCTAATTCTGGGGTAAAGGCCTTGACTTTGACCAGCTGATGGACGAGCAAGTTCGGGCGCTGACCGGCCAGTTTGATATTTCCCGCAAGGAGTTCACATTCCGTTAACCTTCCGGGTGCTGACTGTTCGGACTGGACGCGGGCTTCCTGGCTCATTGCGGCTAGTTTTGCCTGGCGACAACAGCAGCCAACAGCACTACGATCCCTAGCAGTCGACACGAAGAGGACGGCCGCCCGTCCCTACAGGAGTTTGAGGCCGTGAACGCATTTCTGAGCAAGATCGTCACCTGGCTTCGGGCGGGGTACCCCGAAGGCGTCCCGCCACCTGACTATGTCCCCCTGCTGGCGCTGCTGGGGCGCAGGCTGAGTAACGACGAAGTCAAGACCGTGGCGCGTGAACTGATGGCCCGGGGCGACTTCGACAACATCGACATCGCTGTGCTCATCACCCAGGTAACCGATGAGCTGCCGACCGGAGAAGATATCGAGCGGGTCCGCGAGCGACTGGCGAAAAAGGGCTGGCCCCTGGATGATCCGCGTGAGCCCGCGGATCATCGGGAAGAACCGGGCTCCGGTCAGGCCACCGACCACCCGGCGTGACCCGGCTACTGCGCGCCTTGCCCGTACCCAGCGGGCAGACCATGCTGGGCCTGCTCCCCCGCCTGGCGGAGCTGCTGGACGGCCGTGGCGACGCGGTCTTGCCCGTGCCTGTCGACGATGCCGATCGGGCCCACTTACTCGCCTCTGAACTCGCCGCCGACGAACCGATCGCCGAGGATGTCGCGGTGGTGGTCTCAACATCAGGCACAACGGGAAAACCCAAGGGCGCCATGCTCACCCGCGATGCCCTCGCGGCCAGCGGTTCGGCCACGCATGCCCGCCTGGGCGGTACCGGCCAATGGCTACTGGCACTGCCACCCCATCACATCGCCGGAATGCAGGTGCTGCTGCGCAGCATCCAGGCCGGAACCGAACCCGTCGTTGTTGACGTCTCGGCCGGTTTCTCCCTGTCCAATTTCGTGCGGGCGGCCGCCGAGATGACTGGGAATCGCCGGTACATCTCTTTGGTGGCAACACAATTGGTGAAGGCACTAGACAATCCCGCGGCATCGGAGGCACTCGCCTCCTTTGACGCCGTACTCCTGGGCGGTGGTCCGCTACCCGCCGCCGTCGCCATCAGGGCAGCGCAGGCCCGTGTCCCGGTGGTCCGGACCTACGGCATGAGTGAGACCTGTGGCGGGTGCGTGTACGACGGGGTGGCCCTGGCCGGCGTCCAGGTGCGCATCGGCCCGGAGGGCCGGATCAGCCTCGGTGGCGCCACAGTGGCATCGGGCTATCGGAATATGCCAGACCATAAGGCATTTGCGGATCCCCGATGGTTCCATACCGATGACTTCGGCGAGCTCGACGAGGGCCGATTGCGGGTGCTGGGACGGTTGGACGAGGCCATCGGTACCGGCGGGCTCACCGTGGTTCCGCAGGTGGTGGAGGCCGCCCTTGCCACTCACCCGCTGGTCGCCGAATGCGCCGTGTTCGGCGTTCCCGACGACCGGCTCGGCCAGCGCGTCGCCGTCGCGGTAGTGCCGTCCCCAGCGGGCACCCCCACGCTGGAGGATCTCCGGACGCATGTCATCGCGACACTCGAAGACACCGCCGCCCCACGTGAACTACATCTTCTCGACGAACTACCGCGGCACGGAATCGGGAAACTCGACCGCCGCGCTCTCGTCAAACGCTTCTCTTGACCTCAAGCTGACTTGAGTTCATAGCGTTCACACCATGACACGTGAACAGTTTGCGCCGGGTTCCCCGCCGCTGGTTCGGGACGGCGACCGCGAGATCGTCAGCACCGCGGCCGGGAACGAGACCGGATTGGTGATGGACTCCGACGCGACAGGCGGAGCGGTCAGCGTCCTGAGCATCTACCTACCCGAGGGCGCGAATGGCGCGGCCCCGCATTTCCACACTCGATCCACCGAACTGTTCTATCTGGTGTCGGGGCGGCTGGAAATCCTGGCGGGTGATCGTATCGAGATTCTGGAACAGGGCGACACACTGTTGGTTCCCCAGCTGATGCCGCATGCGTTCGGCGCTACCGGCGATAGCGATGCCAATATTTTCACGGTGCTCTCCCCCGGCGTCCAGCGCTTCGACTACTTCCGGCTGCTGGACCGAATTGTCCACGGGCAGGCCGATATCAGCGAGCTACAGGCCGCGCAGGAAAGCTATGACAACCACTTCATCGAGAGTCCGGTGTGGTCCGAGGGGCGAGGGCTGTCGGCGCTGGACGCCCGCTGATCAGCCAGACTCGGCGACCGCTTTGATCCGGTTGAGGGTCTCACGCATGCCGTTACGGTTGGTGCGACCACGCGACCAGCCGAGCAGTGCCCAGTAGATACGCAGCGGCAATGTCGGTGTCAGCTCAAAGGATTCGGTGACATCGGTGCCACCGCCAACGGGCTCGAACCGATAGCGCCAGGTGTTCACCGTCTTGCCGTTGGGCCAGAGCACCGCGAAACCGAAGGAACGGCCGCGGTCGCAATCGACGATTCGGCACACCGTCCAGTAGACGGGCCCCTTCTGATTGCGCTTCACATGACCGCGGAAGCGCACGCCCACCGCAGGGGCGGTGGCGCCGTCGAGCCATTCGGCCTCGAATGTCTCCGGACTGAACTTCCCGGTGTTGGTGATATCGCTGACCAGTTCCCAAATCTTGTCGGCGGGAGCGGCGATGTGGACGGTGACCGAATCACGCATGGCGTTACGGTACCCGCGATGAATCTCGGTGACGGGCCGGGTCTGTATCACCATGACCCTTACCTCCCATTTCGATCAGCGGTTCAGCGAGCCAGGTGCCACCGCCCCCGCATGGCGCGACGTGTCGGCACTGCTGGTCGCCGCCGAGCTGTACTGGATGACCACCGTCCGCGCCGATGGCAGCCCACACATGACTCCCCTGGTCGGACTGTGGCAGGAGGACTTCTTCGTATTCTGCACCGGCCCTACCGAGCAGAAGGCGCGCAACCTCGACGCGAACGCCGCGGTGGCCGTCGCGACCGGCGTCAATACCTGGAACGACGGACACGACGTCGTCGTCGAAGGAACAGCCGAACGCGTCCTCGAGCCCTCAGCCCTGCACATCCTGGCGGACGCCTACATCCAAAAATACGGCGAAGAATGGAGATTCACGCCGAGCGAGGGCGGATTCGGCGAGGGCGATCAGTTCGCCGCCGTATACAAGGTGGTGCCGTCGAAGGTGCTGTCCTTTACCAAGAATCCGCACGGACAGACGCGATACGCCCCCTAAGGAAGCTCGATCGGCAGTGTGACGCCGTCATGTGCGCGGCAGTGTCCGCAGGTGTCGACGGATTCGGTCGCGGTCACCGCGGTGCGCACCAGCTCCTTGAATCCGCCGATATTCCGCTCGAACTCGGCGAACACGTCAACCGCCCGGACGCCCTGGCCGTGTTCGATTCCGGCATCCAGGTCGGTGACCAAAGCGATTGCGGCGTAGCAGATTTCAAGCTCACGGGCCAGCACCGCCTCGGGGTATCCGGTCATGTTGACCAGAGTGAAACCCTGCGATGCGTACCACCGGCTTTCGGCCCGCGTCGAAAACCGCGGACCCTGCACCACCACCATCGTGCCGCCGTCGACGGTCTCAGGTTGCAGCGATACGGCCCGTAACCCGGGGCAGTACGGGTCGGCGAATTCCACGTGGATACCGCCACTGTCGAAGAATGTCTGCTCGCGCCCGCTGGTGCGATCCACCAGCTGATCGGGTACCACGATGGTTCCGGGGCCCAGATCAGCGGTGAGGCTGCCCACGGCGCACGGCGCGAAGACCCGGCGCACACCCAGCGCACGGAGCGCCCACATGTTGGCGCGATAAGGCACGGTGTGCGGCGAGAACTCGTGGCGACTTCCATGCCGTGGCAGAAACGCCACCTCGCGCTCCCCTACCAGCCCAATCGTGATGGGTGCACTGGGCTGACCGTACGGCGTCGTCGGGGTGACGGTCCGCACCGGTTTGTCGAAGAACGAGTAGAAACCGCTACCACCGATCACCGCGAGCATGCCGATATTGTCGTTCAAGGCTTCGACTTACGACCAGTTGGGGTGTACGGCCGCACCGCACAGATAATTAGTCGCCCGAATGCCTGCAATAGTTCCCAACAAATTTCGGCCGCAATTTTCTCAATTTCATGAAGCAATACACACATAGTTGCCGCAACTGAATAGCGGAGCGGACACTCCCGCTCTGAGCTATCGCACGGCAGGTGCATGAATTGCTGACGGAAATTCATAGTCACCCACAGATAATGCCGCCGGCGCTCCGGCCTTGACGCGCCCCGGGCCGGGGCTACGGTAGAGAGATGAATTCGATTGGGCCTCAACTACATCGAAGACACTTCCTGATAGCCACCGCAGCATCGGCCGGAGCCCTGGCACTCGCGTCATGTGCCGATCGGCCCGGTGAAGAAGCGGCCCTCACGAAGGAGACGACCGGCGTGTACGAATTGCCGAATCTCGACTGGGATTACTCAGCCCTGGAGCCACATATTTCCGGCGAGATCAACCAGCTGCACCACGACAAGCATCATGCCGCATACGTCAAAGGCGCCAACGACGCCGTGGAGCAACTCGCCGAAGCTCGGGCGAAGGGTGACAACGCAACGATCGTGCTGCTGGAAAAGAACCTCGCGTTCAATCTCGGCGGCCACGTGAACCACTCGATCTGGTGGAAGAACCTCTCCCCCCATGGCGGTGACAAACCCCAGGACGACCTGGCTGCCGCGCTCGACGAGCAGTTCGGGAGCTTCGACAAATTCCGCGGGCAGTTTTCCGCGGCAGCCAACGGTGTTCAGGGCTCGGGCTGGGCATGGCTCGGGTACGACACCCTCGGCAAGAAACTGCTGACTTTCCAGATGTACGACCAGCAGTCCAACGTGCCGTTCGGGATCGTGCCGCTCCTCGGCGTGGACGTCTTTGAGCACGCGTACTACCTGCAGTACAAGAACGTGAAGGCCGACTACGTCAAGGCGTTCTGGAACGTGGTGAATTGGCCCGATGTCCAGGCACGTTTTGCCTCGGCACTATCGAAAACGCCTGGCTTGATCTTCCCGTAGCGAATGTTCGGACGTGGTCATGGCAGGATCGGCCACATGGCCAGCATCGCGCAATGGATCGAAGGTTCCCGCCCCCGCACCTGGCCCAACGCCCTCGCCCCGGTGATCGCCGGCACAGGTGCCGCAGCGGCGGCCGGCAGCCCCGTCTGGTGGAAAGCACTTCTAGCACTGGCCGTATCGGTGAGCATGATCATCGGCGTCAACTTCGCCAACGACTATTCGGACGGGATCCGCGGGACCGATGACGACCGAGTGGGACCGCTGCGGCTGGTCGGCTCCCGTCTGGCATCACCCGCGGCGGTCAAGGCCGTCGCCATCGCATTCCTGGCCCTGGGCGCGGCCGCGGGATTGGCACTGGCCATCACCACCGCCTGGTGGCTAGTGGCCGTCGGCGCGGTATGCGTCGCCGGGGCCTGGTTCTATACCGGCGGGTCGAAACCCTACGGATACAGCGGTTTTGGTGAAATCGCCGTCTTCATATTCTTCGGCCTGGTGGCCGTGCTGGGCACTGAATATGTGCAGACCTTGACGGTCAGTCCCATCGGCCTGGCGCTGGCGGTGGCAATCGGCAGCTTCTCCAGCGCGGTGCTGGTCGCCAACAATCTGCGTGATATCCCCACCGATCGAGAGTCCGGCAAAATCACACTGGCCGTGCGGTTGGGCGACGCACGGACCCGAATCCTGTTTCCGGCGCTGTTGACGGTTCCGGTTCTGATCAGCCTCGGACTGGGCTTCGGGCACCCGTGGCGCCTGTTCGGGCTGGTGATGTTGCCGTTGATGGTCAAGGCTGCCCGCCCGGTTGTCACCAAAGCGCAAGGGCCAGCGTTGATCCCGACGCTGCGCGATACCGGACTCGCCATGCTCGGCTGGGCGATTCTCACCGCCTCAGCTCTGGCCTGGTTGAGCTAAATCCCTTGGGGCCGCGACGGGCTCAGGAGAAGTTCTTACAGACGACACCCGTGTTTTGGCACGTAACACCGGTGTGGTCCGGTGCGCTCACCCATCCGCCCCCCTGGTTGTAGCCCGGAGGAAGATCTGACCGATTCGGGTTACCGGTGGCGTCGCAAAATATCCAGCTGTTCTGGCAGGCGTGTCCCTGGCCCTGAGGAAGCGTTCCCCAGCCGCTATTGCCGTCCCTGCCGGGCTGCTGATTGGTGAACGACTGACGCGAACCATCTCCGACGCCCGGTCCGGGTATCGGCGGCTCAATGGGGCCGGCCAATGTCTGCCCAACCGCCGGCTCGCGCAGAACATCGACGCCTTGCATCCCCAGTCCAAAGAGGGGAACAGCTAACAGCGCCGTACAACAAAGAACGTTTCTTGCCTTCGTGAATGCATACATAGTGACTCCGTTAAGTCCGCATATTCAGGTGCGGCCCCCGGGAAACCACTGACAACGAAAACGTTAGGCGCCGCTTGTATGTCACCCACAGTACACCTGTCGTTCACTTTTGCTCAATCTGAAGTTAAGAAATGGATAAACCCTTACCCCGGAGGGGGTATGCGAGTCACGATGTGGTTACAACCGTCCACTACCTGGGCAAAAGCTGCAGCGAAAAGACGGCGGCGCGGGAGGTTCGCTGTCATCCGCAGATTCCGGCGCGGACCGCGGCCAGCGAGCCATTGACCATGTGGCGCCCGAGTGATAATGGGCGAGTCGAGCGCCCTCAGGCCGTCACACCAGCCGACGGCCGAAGCTGCTAGGCGGCCCGATCTAGCAAACCAACCACGGCCTGGCGCAGTTCCTCGGCGGGCACCCGCTCGGTGATCACGGCCAGCGCCACCGGATCGCCGCCACGCAGGATGCCCAACACCATGTGCTCGCACCCGATCCAATTGTCCTTGTGCGCGATGGCCTCACGCAGTGCCAGTTCCAGGCATTTCTTAGCCGAGGAATTGAAGGGGATCATCCCGAACGGGCGCCAGCCGCGCATCCGGCCCTGACGGCGCCCCGATTTTTCGAAGGCTTTGTCAAAGGCCTGTGGCCCAAAGACTTTCGACACGCTGTCCCGTACCTGGGACAGATCAATGCCAATGGCCTTGAGCGCCTGCGCGTCCTCATCGTCCAGCGGCGGCTCGTGGGTTCCGGTCCGGAGCCGGTCGCGCACAGTGTCGGCGGTCAGCCCGTATCCGGCCAGCAGCTCCGCGAGTGGTCCGCTCGCACTATCCAGGACACCAACCAGAACGTGCTCGGCTCCGATCCGCGATTCGTCCATCTCGCGGGCTTCTTCCTGCGACAGCACCACAGCGACCTTGGCCGACTTCTGGAACTTCTCGAACATGGCTGCTCACTTCCTCGCGCGGTTGTATTTCTGATGCACTGCCTGACGGCTGACTTCGAGCGCTTCGGCGATGGCCTGCCAGCTCCAACCCTGGCCGCGGGCGTTGGCCACGTGGATCGCTTCCAATCGTTCACACAGGCGCCGCAGCGCCTGCACGGCCCGCAACCCCACGGCCGGATCGGTACTGCTCACGGCGTCGTCCAGATCGGCCGTCGGGAGATCGCTCATGACTGTCAACATAGATTGACAGCCGTGAGTTGTCAATCTATGTTGACAGCTGAGGGCGCGCGTCGGCACGTCCGCTTATGGCGAAAACATGGGATACGAACCCGCCACCGGGCGGCGTGCCGGCGGGAAGCGGGTTAGGAGTCTTGTGGCTTTTCGCCGCGCAGCCGCGCCTGCAGATCCGCACGCTCCGCACGGCGCCGCTCGTCGACGACGGCGATGCTGGCGGTCACCCGGCGACGCAACGGTGCGAACACCGCCATGCCCAAGGGCAGCGCGATGATCAAGGCGAACAGAATGGCGATCGCCAAGGGAAAGTCCTGGTACCCGATGAGCCGGGCCACCCAGAAGATGACGAGCGTCAAGACGACCGCGAGACCCAACCGCGCCAGCGTGTACAACGCGATGTCGATAGCGAGCCGGCTCCCCGGCGACCGTTCAGCCACGTCACCACCCTATCGCTGCGCCGAACACCAGCCTTGGCCGCGCGTATATTTGCAGTTAGTTGTTCAGGAGGCTCTTGTGTACTACGTGCTCATCGCGGTCGTGCTCGGCGCGCTGGTCTATGCCGGATGGCGGATCAGTCAGTCGGTCCCGACCCGTCCGCAGACCCGCGTGACCGGCCCCGACGACGACCCCGAATTCCTGTGGCGCATCAGTAGAGACGATCCCTCCGAACGCTGAGGGTTGTGTGGCCAGCAGCCGCACAACCGACGGCTAGCCCTGGAACGTCTGCTGCTGCTGACGCTGTGTACCGGTGAACCCCTGCGCGACGACGGCGGCCAGCTCGATGAGCGAGCGACGCGTCGCGGGCCGGAGCCGGTCCAGGCTGATCTCGGCGCCCTCTTCCAGGTGCGGATCGAACGGCACCAAACGCACCGCACGGCACCGGCGCGAAAAGTGATCGACGACCTTTTGCATGTCAACCTTGCCCGAACGCGGACGCACCGCGTTGATGACCGCAACCGAGCGGCGCACTAGCTCGCGATGCCCGTGCGCATCGAGCCAGTCGAGAGTGGCGGAGGCACTGCGCGCACCGTCCACCGAACCGGAGCTGATCACCACGAGGGTGTCGGCCTGCTCCAGCACCGACGACATCGCCGAGTGCATGAGTCCGGTACCGCAGTCCGTGAGCACCACGCTGTAGAAGCGCTCCAGAATCTCCAGTGTGCGCGAGTAGTCCTCGGCGCTGAACGCCTCGGACACCGCCGGATCGCTTTCCGAAGCCAGCACCTCCAGACGGCTCGGCCCCTGTGAGGTGTAGCTGCGGACATCGCTATAACGCTGAATCGAGTTGGCGTCGCGCAGCAGGTGACGGACCGTTGCCGGCGTCTCCAGCGGGACCTTCTGGCTCAGCGTTCCGCGGTCCGGATTGGCGTCGACCGCGATGACCCGGTCGCCGCGGATGGACGCGAACGTCGCACCGAGGGTTGCGGTGACGGTGGTCTTGCCGACGCCTCCCTTGAGGCTCAGCAGAGCGATCTTGTAGCAACCTTGCAACGGCTGATTCACCTGGGCGACGAGGTCGTTTTCCTCCGTCTTCTTGGTGCCCTCCCCGAGGTTGATCGTCCCGAACGACGCACGGTAGACGGTCTTGCGCCAACCCGCTGACGGTGCCGGCTTGTGCGGGCGCAACAACGCCGACGTAGACAGGTCACGCGAGGAGGGCGGCAGCTCGGGCCGAATCTGGGATCCGATACCGGTTTGCTGACCGCCGACCGGCGTGTAGTACCGGGAAGCACCGACGGGAGGCTGCTGGGCCTGTTGGGGAATGCCCGACGCCGGGGTGTCGTTGGCCCAGCGATCCGCCGTGAAGGGCGTCAACTGTGCGGGCCGCTCGGCCGAGTCGCTGAATCGGTTGTCGGCCCTAAAACCTCCGGGACCGCCCTGGCTGCCGGATGACCCGGCCGCACCGATCGCGGTGGGATCGGTGCTCTCCTGCCCACCGGAAGGCGTGAAATCGAGCGGCGCGAACGAGCCGCCGAGCGTATTGAGCGACGGCACCGAGGGATCGTGCCCACCCAGGCCCGCGATGTCCTGCTGTGGCGCGAACGGGTCCTGGAACGGGATCGCTTGGAACTGTTGGGTCATCTCGTGGGGCTGCTGCGGCGCGCTCTGGCCATACATCACCGGCTGCGCTGGCTCCTGTGCTGCCCACGGAGGGGCCGTTGGTCCACCCTGCGCCTCGTCGGCGTACGGCGACGGTCCATCCGGCGCGCGGTGCGCGGGATAGTCAGACATCGATCCCCCAATGCATTGGTTGGATGTGCAGTTCGGACACGGAGAGCCCGGAACGACTGTTCAGAAGGACTCAGCATCGCACCCTATCGCAGGTGTGATGAACCGATCTGGCGGAACAGTTCCCCCAGACCTCCCGCCTAGCTCACCCCAGCGTACGAGTGAAGACCGACCGTCACCAGATTGACGAAGAACAGGTTGAACACCATGGCCACGAATCCCGCCACATTGATCCACGCCGCCTTCTTGTCCCGCCACCCGGCAGTGGATCGTGCGTGCAGGTAGGCGGCATAGATAACCCAGGCAACAAAGGAAACGGTCTCCTTAGGATCCCAAGCCCAGAACCGCCCCCATGCCTCCTCGGCCCAGATGGCACCGAAGATCACACCGAACCCGAAGATGGGGAAACCGAAAATGGTGGTCCGGTACGCCAACCGGTCCAATGACTGGGCATCGGGCAGGCGCTGCACCACGGTGTTGTCCGGGAAGTACATCTTGACCAGGAACAGGATGCTGGCCACTCCGGCCACCAGGAACACGCCTGATCCGAGACTCACCACCGACACGTGGATGGGCAACCAGTAGGACTGCAGGGCCGGCATCACCGGGGCCGCATAGGTGTAGAGGTACCGGCCGGAGACCGTCAGCAGGATCAACACGGGAATGAGCACGAAGACCCAGAGCGCCCGGCGTCCCTCCGCGCTGTTGGCGCGCGGGCGCAGCACCACGGCCGCAGTGACCAGACCACAGGCACACGTCAGATTGATGAACTCGTACATGTTGCCCCAGGGCACCCGGGTGGTGGCCACACCGCGCAGCACGATGCACGCCAACAGCAGTCCGATGCCCAGGTACACAAGCGCCAACCCGGCGCCACCGACCCGCTCGCCGAGGGGGCGCTTACCCTGCGGCACCACCAGCCCCGGCTGATTCTCGCCGGCGGACACCACCTCACCACCGGAGCTGACGAGCTCTCGCTGGGCGGTCTTGTTGCTCTGCCGGTAGGCCAGCTCGATGGCCAAGAGCACCAGCGCACCGACCATCACCACAATCGCCGAGGTGAAGGCGTAGTCGGAGAACCTGGCCAGATTCACATCGATATTGGTCGAATTCATTCGGCATCCTCATCTTTGTGGCCGTTCCCGGCCCTTACGACGGGCAGATTCTCAAGGCATCGGTCGCATAACCGCTCGAACTCATCGCCCCAGCCGGAGCTGTCGGTGCGTGCCAGCCCTCCCAGCTCGACGTTTACGGTACCTGCGGCCGCGCCCGGGGTCAGCCGCGCCCAGACTCGACGGCGCTTGATGATGAGCGATACCACCAGGCCCGCCATCATGGTCAGCGCGAAGACGAGCACCCACAGTTGGGCGGGGTCGCGTGACACCTGCAGATTGACGAAGTTGACGGCGCTGTCGAACCTGACGATGGTGCCGTCATTGAGCTTGACCGACTGTCCGGGCAGCAGGTTGGCGCGCGCCACCTGATTGAGCCGCTTCTGCTCGATCATGCGGGGGTCGAGCTCGAAGATCGACTGGGCACGACCCGAGTCCAGCCCGGTGTCTCCGCGGTAGATGTTGATGGCGACCGCGGGCTTGCGCATCTCCGGGAAGCTCGACGAGAGCAGGGTGCCGTGCAGTTGTTCGGTGGGCGCGAACAGACCCTGGATGGCGATCTGATTCTTGCGACGCACATTGGGATCCGGATAACTGCCGGCCGGAGGATCGATACGCACGGCCCCTGAAGACAGCAGGGTGGTCGGGTCGTCCGGTCGCCACTGAATGGTCTCGCTGCGCTGACGCCCGTCCGGGAAGGTCACCGTGAAGGTGGGGGCATATCCATAGCCGAGCAGATACACGCGGTTGCCGTTGACACGCAGCGGATGGTTCATGGCCAGCCGCTCCGGTCTCCAGATGTTGTTCTGGAGGTCGTCGCCCGCCTGGTACTCAATGTTCGATTCGAACGAATGCGCCTGTCCCGAGGCAAGATAGGTGGCCTTGAAATCCTGGACCTTGACGCAGATCGGGTCCAGGTTGGTGCCATCGACGGTGTTGCCGGCCCGGAACGAGTCGAAGGCCGCGGGCGACGACGAGCAGAATCCCGGGCCATTGTTGGCGATGACGATCACATTGCCCTCGTACCCGAAGAGCTTGCCCGCCGCGAACGCGACCAACAGACCAACGAGGGAAAGGTGGAAGACCAGGTTCCCGAACTCTCGCAGATAGCCCTTCTCCGCGGAAATCTCAGTGATCTCGTCCTTTTCGCGGGTGGTTCTGCGCCAGCCCTTCAGCTGCCCCTCGATGGTCGACGCGAGATCGGCCTGATCGCCCCGCACCACCTTTTCCTGGTGTTTGGGCAGTCGTGCCAGATTCCGGGGCACCGGAACCGGCTGCGCACGAAGGGCCCTGGCATGCTCGACGGTCCGGGGAATGATGCATCCCACTAGCGAGACGAAGAGCAGAACGTAGATCGCCGTGAACCAGAAGCTTGAGAACACGTCGAAGGCCTGCACCCGGTCCAGCCAGGGACCGATGGTGGAATGTTCGGCCAAGTACTCGTCGACCTTGGCCTGGTTGAGCGCGCGCTGCGGCAGCATCGCGCCCGGTATCGCGCCGAGCGCGAGCAGCACCAGCAGCGCCAGTGCGGTGCCCATGGACGTCAGGCCGCGCCAGGTGTTGCGCGAGTAAGCAAGGAGACGCTTGGCGATCATCACTAGATGGGTAACCTCGCGTCCGAAACGAATGAATCGCGAACCCAGGCAACAAAATCGGCCCACACGCCGGTAACCAGCGCGACCCCCACCGCCAATAGCGCGATACCACCGATGACCTGGATGGTCCGGCCGTGCCGTCGCAACCAGTCCATACCCCGCACCGCGCGCGCCGAACCGAAGGCCAGCAGCAGGAACGGGATTCCCAGCCCAAGGCAGTAGGCGATCACCAGCGTGATCCCGCGAGCCACGTCGGCCCCCTCGGTGGCCGATGCCACCGCGACCACACCGGTGAGGGTAGGCCCCAGACAAGGCGTCCACCCGAGCGCGAACACCGCGCCGAGCAGCGGCGCTCCGGCCACCGTCGAAACGCGGCGCGGCGTAAACCGGAAATCGCGCTGCAGGGCCGGCACCAGCCCGATGAACACCAGCCCCATCGCGATGGTGATCACTCCGCCGATGCGTTGCAGCAGCACCTGATTGGTGATCAGTGTGGTCGTCATGCCCATCACAGCCACGGTGCCCAACAGGAACACCGCGGTGAACCCGGCGACGAACAGCAAGGCCGATCCGGTGACCCGTAACCGCGCCGCGCGGGCACCGGCGCCGTCATCATCGCGGCCATCGGCCCCCACCACGGCGGCGAGGTAGGACAGATAGCCGGGCACGAGTGGGATCACACACGGCGAGGCGAACGACACCAGCCCGGCCAGCGCACAGGCACCCAGGGCCAGCAGCAGCGGCCCGCTGGTCGCGGCGTCCTGGAACGCGGAGCCGGCATCGGCGAGGGTCACTTCTTTACTCCCGCCGGCTCTTTCGCCGATTCTTGGGCGACGCGCTCAACCACTGGTTGCAGATCCTGGGTCAACAACTCGCGCAGGAATACCGCCGCCACCCGATGCTGCCGGTCCAGCACCAGGGTCGCGGGAATGGCCCCCGTCGGGAACTTCCTGCCGAACGCGATGAGCGTGCGCATCGACGGGTCATAGATGGATGGGTACGGCACCTTGCGGTCGGCCACAAAGTCCTGCGCCTTGGTGATCTCGTTGTCCCGGACGTTGATGCCGAGAAATTCGACGCCTTGAGCGTGGGTGGCCTTGTAAACGTCTTCCAGTGCCGAGAACTCGGAGCGGCAGGGCCCGCACCATTGCCCCCATACGTTGATGACGACGACCTTCTCGGTGAAATCGTTGAGCGACAGTGTTTTTGTGGGGTCCAGCAGGTTGGGCCCCTCGATCAGACCGGGGGTCTGACGGGACTCGGGCGGATCGTAGAAGATGTCGGTCTTGCCGCCGGGTGAGACGAACTGGAACTGCCCGCCGCGCGCCACCGCGTCATCACCGGTAGAGCACCCGGTGATGAGCAGAGCCAGCGCGGCCATCGCCGCGACCACACGTCGCACTAGCTACCCTGCCGGTTCCGAGTACACGACGTCGACGAACTCGTCCCCGTCGAATACCAGCGAGGTGAGTGAGGCGACGTTGCACTGGCGTTTGCGTGGGTCGTGCCACAGTCGCTTGCCCAGCAGGTACTGGCGCGCCGTCCACACCGGCAGCTGATGACTCACGCACACGACCTCGGAGCCCTCGGCACGACCGCGCGCCCGGTCGATCGCCGACGTCATCCGGGATGCGATGTCGCGGTACGACTCTCCCCAGGACGGGGTGAACGGGTCGCGCAGCTTCCACCAGTTCCGGGGGTCGCGCAAGGCCCCGTCACCCACCGACACCTTCATGCCCTCGAAAGAGTTGTCGGCCTCGATCAGGTCATCGTCAGAGATAATGGTGAGGCCATGAGCCTCGGCGATGGGCGTAGCAGTCTGCTGGGCGCGCAACAGCGGTGAGGCCACTACCGCGGCAATCTCATTGCCCCGCAGCGACTCTGCCACCTTGACCGCCTGTGCCTGCCCCTTGTCCGACAACCGGAAATTTGGCAGTCGGCCGTACAGAATGCCCTCGGGATTGTGTACTTCGCCATGGCGCATCAAATGAACGATGGTGCGGGTCATGAAATTCCTTACCTCTCCTCGACAGAGGCCGCGGCGCGGGCAGCGGCGGGCAAAGCGTCGGCAATACGGTCGAACGCCTCGTCATCGAGGGCGGTGGAAACAAACCAGGTCTCGAACGCGCTCGGCGGCGCGTACACGTCGCGGCTCAGCAGCGCGTGGAAAAACGCGGGATAACGCCAGGTGTCGGTCGCCTTGGCGCTCTCGAAATCGTGCACCGGCTCAGCACCGAAGAAGAGGCTGAACATGTTGCCAGCCCGGCCGATCTGGTGCGCCACCCCCTCGGCATCCAGAGCCGCGGTGATCAGTGCGATGAGCGCATCGGCGTTACGATCAAGCGTCTCATAGGCTTTCGCATCTGCCGCACGCAAAGAGGCCAGCCCTGCGGCAACAGCGATCGGATTGCCGGACAACGTGCCTGCCTGATACACCGGCCCCAACGGCGCGAGGCGCTCCATGACGTCGGCGCGACCACCGAATGCGGCGGCGGGCATGCCACCGCTCATCACCTTGCCGAACGTGACCAGATCTCCGGCCACCTGCTCGATGCCGAACCAGCCCGAGCGGCTGACCCGAAAACCCGTCATGACCTCGTCCATGATGAGTAGCGCGCCATGGTTTTCCGTGATGCGCCGCAGCCCGGTGTTGAAATCCGGTGCGGGCGCGACGGTGCCCATGTTGCCGGCGGCGGCCTCGGTGATGACAGCGGCGATCTGATCGCCCTGTTCGGCGAAGGTGCGGGCCACGGCACCGATGTCGTTGTACGGCAACACGATGGTGTCGGCCGCGGAGGCGCCGGTGACACCGGGCGAGGAAGGCAGGCCCAGGGTGGCCACGCCGGAACCGGCATCGGCCAGCAGGGCGTCCACATGCCCGTGGTAGCAACCGGCGAACTTGACGATCTTGGGCCGCCCGGTGAACCCGCGCGCCAGGCGCACCGCACTCATGGTGGCTTCGGTTCCGGAGTTGACCAGGCGCACCTTTTCCACTGGCTGCACGCGATCGATGAGCTCGCGCGCGAGCTCGATCTCCCCCTCGACGGGCGCGCCGAAGGACAGCCCATCCTTGGCGGCCCGTTGCACGGCCTCCACCACGGCGGGGTGTGCGTGGCCGAGGATCAGCGGACCCCAGGAGCAGACCAGGTCCACGTACCGGTTGTCGTCGACATCGGTGAGCCAGCATCCGGCGCCGGATTTGATGAACCGCGGGACACCGCCGACCGCCGCGAAGGCGCGCACCGGCGAGTTCACTCCACCTGGGATGACGGCCGAGGCGTCGGCGAACAAACGTGCGGAGTTGGCTGTCTCGTCAGGCACGGCATCCAGTGTCTCAGCTGGTGCCAAATCGTCCACTACAGGGTGTAGTGGATCAGGCAGGTCTCAACGCAAAAGTGGGGTGATCGGCATCGTCGGGCAGCTGGGCGAAGTAGCCGTCCACGACCTTCCCGGCCTTGGGCTTGTAGGCGGCGATGATGGGCGCGCGGTCGGCGACCGGGACCTCGGTGGCCGTGTATGCCGTGGTGGCGCCCTTGACGGTGAGTGTCACCTGCGGGTTAGCCCTGATGTTTTTGACCCATTGACTCTCGCCACGGGTGGACACCAGGTACTTGACGCCATCGACGTCCACGGTCGCGACCGGGATCTGCTGGGGCTCGCCGCTGACCCGCTTGGTGATCGTGAGGGTCTCGCCGATATTGGCGGCCATCGCCACCCTGTTGAAGACCTTGCGCACGAACCAAGGGGGCTTGAGGTATGCCATGGATCACAGTTTGATGGTGGTATGCAGATACCGCAATCGGTCGCGCGCTTCAACAAGTACGTCACCAACCCCGTCCAGCGGCTGTGGGCGGGCTGGGCCCCGAGCTTCGCCATCATCGAACACAAGGGCCGCAAGTCGGGCAAGGAGTTCCGGACGCCCGTCACCGCATTCAAGACACCCGACGGCCTGGCCATCCTGCTGACCTACGGCCCGGACCGGGACTGGCTGAAGAACCTGCAGGCGGCCGGTGGCGGGAGGATCGTGCGCAGGGGGAAGACCCACGACGTCGTCAATCCGCGCGTGGTCAGCCGCGACGAGGCGGCGGCGCTGGTGAAGAGCCGCGCCTTCGGACGTCTGCCGTTCGAACAGGCCGTGCTGCTGACCTACGCCTGAGCGGCCGGTACCGGTGCCCGTTGCGATACCTCGCGGCGGGCCGTGCTGACGGTGCGGCTGGTCCGTTTCACCGCGTCCTCGAGGATCCGCTGCTGGCGGCCTTCGAACCTGGTGCGCAGGCGTGGGCTCATCATGCGTGCCACACGTGAGGTCAGATTGCAGACGGTGATGACGGGCGTGATCAACAGCAGCGGGCTGGGCGCGGGCAGACCGAACTTCTTCCGTTGCGGCCCATAGGCAATGCCGGCGATCTCGGCATGGAACCGGCGAACCGCCCATTGCACGGCGGCGGCGACGGGTCCACCGGTGGGCAATCCGTATACGCCGGTGACGGCGTCGAGGGTGGCCTGGGTGAGCGCGCGCGTGTGCTGGTCACTGCCCGCATCGGTGAGCATGATCAGGTACGCGAGTCTGCCGAGCCCGGTCAAGGTATCCATCTGTAACTCCGGGGCCAGTCCCATGAGATGGCTCTGGTAGCGCCAGAGATGCAGAATCGCCCTGAGATCGGCCGGGGTACCGATGGCGCCGAACGCCACCAGGCTGATCGAACCGGCGAAGATGGGGACCCAGCCCGCGGCGGTCTGCGCCTGCCCGGCCGGACAGTCGAACTTGTCCTCGTCCCAGCCGCCCATCGCGCGTGCCCCGGACCGGGCGTACGCGTGGATGAGCCGCACCCGCACCGTCGCCTTGAATCCGTTGCCATAGCGGTTCATTCCGCCGGGCTCCCCGGACGAATACATCCACTTCGCCGCTTCTATCAACCGTCCTGCGGAGGCATCCTCGATGCCGCCCGCTCGGGTCAGCAGTTCGTTACCGCCACGCTCGTTGAGGAAGCTCGCCGGCAAGGTCACCGCCAGCGCACCGAGGAAGGCCAGCCGGATCGGGGTGTTCCTCAGCATTCGTTGGGCGCGCCGGATCTTGCGGAAGTCCACCCAATACGGCGTGGCTTCCGCGTCCTCGATAAAAGCCACCAGCTCGGGCAGTGGATCCTCAACACTGATGAGCCCGTGTTCCAGGGCATCTTCGAATTGCTTGCGGCCCAATCCCTTCGGTAGGCGTGACATGGCCTCCACCAGATGGTCGGCCAACGGATCACCCATCAGGGTGTACTTGCGGAACGTTGCCAGCTGAGCTTCCGTGGGGCGCGCGCCGACGGCATCCAAGAGCGCCATGAGCGGCTCGGACGGCATCCGCCGCCGGTTTCCGACGGGTGTTTCCAATGCGGTGACGTCTGACATGACCTGTCCTTTCGGGCCGATTGCCCACAAACCAGATCAGTTGATCTGTTTTATTGAACATATGCTCTACCCGACAGTCCGTTCACGCAAGAGCCGGAGGCGAAGTCGCAGATGAAAGCGGGTGACGTGACCCATATGTCGCAGGCTGAGCGGCGACGGAGCACCACCGCGAAACTGCTGGAAGCCACCATCGAGTCCATCCTCGATATCGGCTACGCCGCCACCACCGTGCGCGGCGTGGCCGAACGCGCTGGGGTCTCCCTGGGTGCGCGCAGTCATTTCTTTCCGCGCCGGATCGACATGGTGATGGCCGCACTCGACTATCTCTGCGCCGATCGGCTGGCGGCCGCACGCGCCAGCGTGGACCAGATGCCCACGGGCGCCGACGGCAGACTGCGACACCTCCTGAACCTCATGTGGCAGGACTACACGGGCCGGAGCTTCATCGCAGGAATGAAGCTGTGGGTTGCGGCGGCCGACGACCCCGAACTGCGCACACACCTGGCCACCAGCACGCAGGCGCTGAATACATCGCTACAAGAGCTCTACGCACACGCCATCGACGATGACTTGGCCCAAACCCCCAACCTGTTACCGCGGATCGTGATGGTTCATCACCTGCTCAGTGGATACGCGTTCAACCACGCCTTCGCACCCGATGGTCAAGAGCCAGGAAGTCTCGACTGGCCGCAGCTACGCGACGAACTTGAGCGATTGATTCGCGGGTAGCGGCACACCTACCAGATCTTCACAAACTTTTCCGGCGAGTTCACCATGGGATCGCCTGCCAGACAACCAAATTCGGCGGCATACGGCGCAACATTGGGCACCACGCCGTTGATGCGCAACGCCGGCGGCGAATGCGGATCGCTGGCCAGCTGGGTAATCGCGGCCTCGGGGCGCTGTTTGTCTCGCCAGATCCGCGCGTAGTTCAGGAAGAACCGCTGCGTGTCGTTGAACCCGACAATGCCGCTGATCTTGTCGCCATCTTTCTTCTTGGCCAACTCCGCGACCAGCGCGTCATAGGCGGTGTTGACGCCGCCGAGATCCGCGATGTTCTCGCCCAACGTGAGCTTGCCGTCGACATGTAGCTCGGGGTGGCCCGGAATAGGCGTATAGGCATTGAACTGCTCCACCAGCCGGTTGGCGCGCTTCTCGAACTCCTCGCGATCGTTCGGAGTCCACCAATTGACCCGGTTGCCCTCACCGTCGAACTGGCTGCCCTCATCGTCGAACGCATGGGTGAATTCGTGACCGATCACCGCACCGATACCGCCGTAGTTGAACGCCGGATCACCCTTGGGGTCATAGAACGGCGCCTGCAGGATCGCCGCGGGAATGGTGATGCTGTTCTCGGTGGGGTCGTACTGAGCGTTGACCGTCTGCGGCGTCATCCCCCACAGCGACCGATCGGTGGGGTGCCCGATCTTGCCCATCTCGAAGTCGTGATTGAACTTCAACGCGGCGGCCCTGTCCGCGTAGAAGTTGTCGCCGGTCAACTTCAGCTTGGAGAAATCCCGATTCTTGTCGGGGAAGCCCACCTTGAGGATCAGCTTGTCCCACTTGCCCTTTGCGGCGAGTTTGGTCTGCGGGCTCATCCAGTCGACGGCCTCAATGCGCTTACGGAGAGCCTCCTTGACATTGCCCACCACCTCGGTGGCCGAGCGCTTGGCGCGATCGCTGAACATGCGGTCGACGTACAACTGTCCCAGCGCCGGGCCCACCAGCGTGTTGACGATCTCAAGGCCCTGCTCCCAGCGCTGCTTCTGCGCCGTGGTTCCGGTAAGCGCCGAATCGTATGTAAAGGCATTGTCGCGGAAGGCTTTCGACAACGCGTCGGCAGACCTGTGCACCGCGTGGAAGGTCAGATACGACTTCCAGGTGTCCAGATCGGTGGTGGCGAGCAACCGATCGAATGTCGTGAAGAACTCGGTCTCGGCAAGGGAAAACGACCTGGCGAGCGGGGCCCCGTGCGCCTTCAAGTAGGCACCCCATTCGAAATGTGGTGTCACCGCGTCTGCCTGAGCGACGGTCACGAGCTTGTACTGGTTGGCCGGATCACGTTGCTGCACAGGACTCAACGTCGAGGCGGCCAGCGCTGATTCGAGCGCGGCCACCTGTTCGGTACGGGCCTTGGCAACCTCCTGGTTCGCTCCGATCAATCCGAATGTCGATGCGATGTAGGTGCGATACGCGTTGAAGACCGACGCGTACTTGGGGTCGGTGTAGTAGTCCTTGGCGGGCATGCCCAGCGCGTCGGCCCTGGCGTAGCCGATCTGCTCGGTGGCGTTGGCGTAGTCGGCGCCGGCCGCGAAACCGAACACCAGATGCTGCCCGGTGGCGGCATCGGCAGCCAGAAAGGCCGCGAGCTCCTGGGGCGAGTTGATCTGATCGATCGCGGCAAGCGTTGGACGAATGGGGTCATACCCGGCCGCGTCGAGCTTCGCGTCGTCGGTGGCGGCACGGTATAGGAGACCGACTTGGTAGTTGACCGACTCATGATCGGCGGTTCCGAGCCCGGAGACCGCACCGTCGACGATCTCGTGCTGAACGTCACGGGACTGGTCGGCCAACATGTCGAAGCTGCCATAGCTGGACTTGTCCGCAGGGATGGTGGCCTGCTCAATCCATTTGGCATTCACAAACCCATTGAGATCGGTGCACGCGGCGAAACGCATGCTCAGCTGCGCGTTATCGAACGTTGGAAGGGGCACATTCGACGCCACCGGGGCGGTGGGCTGGTCCCGGGTACACCCGGAAATGGACATGGCCAGCACTAGCGCCGCCATACCGGCGGATCGACTCAAAGGCATGCCCACCATTTTGCCCATCTGAACCGTTACGTCGAGCCTCACGCTGTGGCGGGTTTCACTGAGAGCAGGAATTGGTTCGGCTGGCTAACGGTCGTAGGCTGGCACGGGTGCCGGTGCAGGAGATGATCTTCGTCGCGCTTGCGGCGTTCGGGGCCGGCGCGATCAACGTGGTTGCCGGGTCCGGCACCCTCATCACCTTCCCCACCCTCATCGCCTTTGGCTACCCGCCCGTGGTGGCGACGATGTCGAATGCCGTCGGACTGACCGTCGGCAGCATGACGGGCGTATGGGGCTATCGCCGCGAACTATCCGGACAGTGGCCGCGGCTCAAGTGGCAGATACCCGCGGTGCTGGTCGGTGCGCTCATCGGATCGTTCCTGCTGCTGCATCTGCCCGAGAAGACATTCGTCACCATCGTGCCGGTGCTGCTCATCCTCGCGCTGGTTCTCGTGGTAGTCGGCCCCAAGATTCAGGCCTGGGCGCGCCGGCGTTCCGAAGCGCAGGGCCTAGATGCCGATCATGTCCCTCCGGGCCGGATGGCGGCGCTCACCGGAGGCAACTTCCTCGTCGGGATTTATGGCGGGTATTTCACTGCGGCCCAAGGGATCATGCAGATCGCGGTGATGGGCGCACTACTCCCCGAATCCATGCAGCGGATGAACGCGGCCAAGAACGTACTGGCCATGATCACCAATATCGTTGCAGCTCTTGCATATACGATCGTCGCCTTCGACCGGGTGAGCTGGACGGCGGCCGGGATCATCGCGGCGGGCTCGTTCGTGGGCGGGCTGGCCGGTGCACGCTGGGGGCGCAAGCTGTCGCCCGGCGCCTTGCGTGTGGTCATCGTGGCGGTGGGTCTGATCGGCCTGTGGCGCCTGCTCTTCTGAGTGTCGGCGCCAGCGGAATCTAGCGGAAGGTTCGCAGCCGCAGGCTGTTCAGTACCACGAAGACCGATGACATCGCCATCGCCGCGCCCGCGATCATCGGGTTGAGCAAGCCCAGAGCCGCGAGCGGAATGGCAGCGGTGTTGTAGGCGAAGGCCCAGAACAGGTTGGCCTTGATGGTGCCGAGTGTCTTGCGCGACAACCGCAGTGCCGTCGGCACCGTGGTCAGGTCACCGCGCACCAGGGTCACATCACTGGCCTCGATCGCGGCATCGGTACCGGTGCCCATGGCCATCCCGATATCGGCCGTGGCCAGTGCGGCGGAATCGTTGACCCCGTCGCCCACCATCGCGACCTTCTTGCCCTCGGCCTGCAGACGCTTGACGACATCCGCCTTCTCGGCGGGTTTGACTCCCGCGATGACATCGCTCGCGGCGATACCGACTTCCTCCGCGACACGTGCGGCCACCTCAGCGTTGTCGCCCGTCAGCAGCACCGGGGTGATGCCCATGGCCCTCAGTTCGTCGATGGCCTGCCGGCTCGACGGCTTTACCGTGTCCGCCACCTCGATCTCACCCCGGCGCAGGCCACCCCAGGTGATCGCCGCGGTGGTGTTCTGACCCGCGATGGCCTCGATCGAAACCTCTTGACCGTCAACGACACCGGTGACACCGATGCCGGGTTCGTTACGGAATCCGGTCACCGGGGACAGCGTCAGCCCACGCGTCCGGGCCGAATCCACGATGGCCCTGGCCACCGGATGCTCGGAGGCGGACTCCACCGAGGCGGCGATACGCAGGATCTCATCGGCGTCGGGGACACCTGACCCAATGTTGCGGCGCACGGCCACAACGCTCATCACACCCGTGGTCACGGTGCCCGTCTTGTCGAGTACAACGGTGTCGATGCTCTTGACGTTCTCCAGCACCTCCGGGCCCTTGATCAGCACGCCCAGCTGAGCTCCACGCCCGGTGCCTACCAGAATCGCTGTGGGGGTAGCCAACCCGAGCGCGCATGGGCACGCGATGATCAGCACCGCGACGGCCGCGGTGAATGCCGATGACAGCGGGTAGCCCTGCGCCACCCAGCCGACGAACGTCAACGCGGCGATACCGAGTACGACGGGCACGAACACCGACGACACCCGATCGGCGAGCCGCTGCACCTGCGCCTTACCGGTTTGCGCCTCCGACACCAGCTGCGCCATCCGGGCCAGCTGGGTATCGGCGCCCACCGTGTTGGCGCGTACGACAATCCGCCCGTGCGTGTTGACGTAACCGCCGACCACCAGGTCTCCCGCGCCGACCTCCACAGGTACGGACTCACCCGTCATGGTGGCGGTGTCCAATGCCGAGTGGCCGTCGACAACTACGCCGTCTGTCGCGACACGCTCCCCCGGCCGCACGACGAATTCGTCGCCCACCGCCAATTGCCCGACGGGGATGCGCGTCTCGTGCCCGCCACGCAACACCGCGACATCCTTGGCCCCCAGGGACAGCAGCGCCCGCAGCGCCGAGCCTGCCGAGCGCTTGGCGCGCGACTCGGCGAACCTGCCCGCGAGCAAGAACACGGTGACCGCCGCAACGACCTCGAAGTAGACGTGGACATCCCCGTGGGTGTGCCCGGCGCTCGCGAACAACACCCACAGCGACCACACGTACGCCGCGATGGTGCCCAGTGACACCAGCGTGTCCATGGTCGAGGCACCGTGGCGTGCGTTGACGAACGCGGCACGGTGGAACGGGTAGCCACCCCACAGCAGGATCGGTGTAGTCAGTGCCGCGACCACAATCTCCCAGCCGGAGAAATGCCAGGGCATCACCATGGAGATGGCCACCACCGGGATGGCCAGGAGCAGCGAGCCGAGCAGCCGCGTCTTGAGCTGATTGTCGGGCACGTCGTGATTCATGTGGTCGTGCGGATCGGCACCGTCGTGCTCATGGCCGCTCTGCGGAGCACCGTTCCGTGAGCCGCCGACCACCTGGGCCTTGTAGCCCACCGACTCGACGGCCTTGACCAAGTCCTGATCGGAGATCGAGCCGTCGTGCTCGACCCGGGCGCTTTCCAGCGCCAGGTTTACGCGCGCCGTCACGCCCTCGAGCTTGTTGAGTCCCCTCTCCACACGGGACGCACATGAGGCGCACGTCATGCCCTGAAGGCGCAGATCAGTGGTCTCCATGCCCGTGTCAGTGAACTCCATGCCTAAATCATACCCCTAGGGGGTACCAAATGATAGGGTGACCTGCACTACAAGTCGCACCGCGCCACCACGATCTGCAGTGGCGTCGGCAGCTGAACTCTGGCGCGGAGTTCGACAACGATCGACGGATCCGCATGTGCAGCCAGGCTACGCAACGCCCTCGGGCCATAGGCGCGCAGCTGGCTGATCGCACCGTCATGCAGGACCGGGCGCACCCATCCCGCGGCCGCCGCGAGGAGATACGACGGCGCCAGCAGCGGTGCCGGCAGGCGCAGCAAGTCGATGATCAAGAGCGTGCGTCCCACCCGGGTGCCCTCGGCGAAGACCTTGGCAGCAAGCGACGGCTTCAGATGATGAAACGACAGTGCGAACACCACCAGATCGAATGATCCGTCGCCTGCGTCGATGGCCGTGGCATCCATGGCCCGGACCGTGACCCGGGAATCCGAAACCCAGATCGGACGCCGCGATACCCGCGACAGAGGTGGGCTCGATGTCCGTCACCATGATCGAAGCATCAGGACGTAGCTTCAGCAGTTCACGAGACAGACCGCCGTGGGCGGCACCGAGCTCCAGCACCCGAGGGTTGTCAATGCCGGCAAGAAACCCGGCCGCCTGCTCCGCATTCCACCTGTGCAGACCCTTCTTCTCGCCCATGAGGTCAAGGGACGCGACGACGGCCCGTTTCTTTGCGGGAACATCGTCGCGGTCCAGATACTCGAGTCGGCCCGTCTGCAATGCGCGGTCAAGCACGCAGGCACCGAATCCAGCGCGCGGCATCACGTCGATATCAGCGGTGTTCGTCATCACCCCAGCGTATGTTCATGTCAGTTATCTTGACATAATAATTAGCTGTGAATTGATCGCCCTACATCGCGACGATCACGAACACCGCGCGATACCGCCATGACCAGGAATATCCCCGCCAGAGCGGTGAGCGCGAGCGCCCGGGCTACACATGCGCCATCCAACGCGGTGAAGTACAACGTTGGCTCACCCTTGGCAATGGGCGCGACCTCCGTGGGTATGCGCGCAGCCACTGCCGCCCAGCCGGCGAGCGCGATCGCCACTACTGCGATGGCCAGATCCACCGCTACTCGCTTACCAAACTTCACCACTGCTCACTTTCGGTATCGATCTCCGGGTCGTCGCCCAGATCCATGCCTGCCGGCGGCGCGGGCACCAACGCGGTGAGCGCCGTCCGCAGCGCCTCATGCCTCCTGGCCCACGCCTGCGCGCGACGCCCCCCGGTCAGGCGCAGACCGACGGATTTACGTCCCTTGGGCACCCCGTTCAGCTCTCCGAGCGGACGGGACTCCTCCCAGATGTGACGGTCGGCGTCGGGGTACAGCCACTTGATCTGGCTGATCTCCAGCGTCTCGCCGCCCTGGCGGAGCTCGGTGGGTGTCAGCTCTACGGTGGCGTGCACCCGCGCCGCGTAGATCTGCAGCGCGAGAAAGAAGGCGACGATGGCTGCCGTGATCAACGGCATGACGGGACTGAAGCCCCCCTGGCCCCAAATCTGCAGGCCTAACATGATCAGCCCGGCGAGCGGACCAAGCAGGAGCCACCGCCACCGGCCACCGGGCTCATAGAACAGACGCGGTTCGGTATCCGAGACGTCAGCCATGCTCACCCCCGTCAAACCAGTTTTGCGCGGTCGGCCTGATGATCAGCACATTGGCCACGATCAACGACAGCGCGGCGATGAGCAGTAGCGGGCCCACCGAACCGGAGCTGGCCATCGCGATCGCCCCGAGCACCGAGACCAACGAGAGGGCGATCAAGGCCCGGCGGTAGCGCTTGTCCCCCTGCCGCGTCCGCCCGGCGAGAAATGCGATACCGGCCGCCAGCACGATGCATAACACGCCCCAGGCCCGGAAGTAGGTGACGAGATTTCTTATCTCCGCGTCGGTCAGCTCGGGCTTCGCGGCGGCCCGCACCGCGTCGAAGCGCTGGGTCACCCCGGCCAGACCGTTGAGGAACAGGGCGGCCGATGAGACCACCCAGAACCAGAACGCCACGTCGACGATGCGCGGGCGCGGTTGTTCGGGTGTCATGCGGGCCCCTATCGTCATTTCGGGCATCATTCCGGCAGCGTATCGGGGTACTAGCGCTGCCTCGTCAGGTACGCGGTGGAGTCCTCGCGATGCAACAGGAACAGCCCGCCGCAGATCAAGACGGACGCGGTGATCCCCGAGAGCGCCTGCACAATCGCCGGCACCCCCTCCAGGTCGACCAACCGCGTCGCGGTGAACACCACCGAACCCACCGCGCCACCGGTCAGGAAGGTGCGAGCCAGGCGGTATCCCGCGCGCATCAGGAAGATCCCGGTGACGACGAGGGCCCCCACCACGACGACGATGAACCCGTTGAAGGCATACACCGTCCACAGCGGGGCGGCCTTGCGCACCTCCGGGTCCTGCTGCCATTGACCGACGTTCGCGGCCATGTAGCTCACGATCATCAGCGGGAGCGCGGCCAGCCACAGCCAACAACCGGTGTCGATATCGTCGGGTCGCGGCTTGGCCGGACCTGCCGAGGGTTGTCCAGCCAATCCACTCTGATTGTGCGGATCGGGATACATCACGCGACCACGGTAGTGGAAGGGGACAAACCGCCTACTCCAGCCAGCCCGCGACGTCCGCGGCCCAATATGTCAGCACGATATCGGCCCCCGCACGCCGGATCGAGGTCAGCGTCTCCAGCGCCATGGCCTGCAAATCGATCCAATTGTTCTGCGCCGCAGCACAGATCATCGAATACTCCCCCGACACCTGGTATGCCGCGACCGGCACCGGAGAGACATCGGCAACCTGCCGGAGCACGTCGAGGTAGGCCATCGCCGGTTTCACCATCAGGATGTCGGCGCCCTCCTCGACGTCAAGCTCGGCCTCGCGTAAAGCTTCCCGGCCGTTCGCCACGTCCTGCTGGTAGGTGCGCCGATCTCCGCGCAGCGATGATCCCACCGCCTCGCGGAAGGGCCCATAGAAGGCCGAGGCGTACTTGGCGGCATACGCCAGGATGATCACGTCGGTGTGCCCGGCAGCATCCAGGCCCTCGCGAATGGCCGCCACCTGGCCGTCCATCATGCCGCTGGGACCCACCACACGAGCACCCGAATTCGCCTGCGCCACCGCCATGTCCACGTACTGCGTCAGCGTCGCATCGTTATCCACCCGGCCCGAGGCGTCCAGCACCCCGCAGTGGCCGTGATCGGTGAATTCGTCGAGACAGGTGTCGGCCATCAGCACCGTGGAGTCACCCAGGTCCGCCGACAGGACCGACAGCGCACGGTTCAGAATGCCTTCCGGAGCCAGCCCGGCACTCCCGGAGGCGTCCTTGTCCTTCTCCTCGGGAACCCCGAACAGCATGAGCCCGCCGACACCGGCCTTTACCGCGTCCTCGGCGGCCCCACGCAGGGATTCAACGCTGTGTTGCACCACACCCGGCATAGACGCGATGGGGCGCGATTCGGCCACACCATCGGCCACGAACATCGGCAACACCAACTGCCGTGGCGCCAGCGTGGTCTCGGCCACCAGCCGGCGGATCGCCGGGGTGGCTCTCAGCCGACGCGGACGCTGGTATGGAAATGGCACGGCAATGGCCTTCCGCTGAATCTCCGCTTAACGCCGTCGGCTCTTCTTACGGGGCGGCGGCAGTGCGCCCTCGGTGCGCAACCGGGCGGCGTGCTCGGCAAGAGCCTCCACCAGTGGACCGACAGCGGCAGTCTCCGGCTGCACGTCCACGCGCAGCCCGAATTCGATGGCGGTCTCAGCGGTTTTCGGTCCGATGCAGGCCACGATGGTGCGTGCGTGCGGCTTCCCGGCGATACCCACCAGGTTGCGGACCGTCGAGCTCGAGGTGAAGCACACGGCGTCAAATCCGCCGGTCTTGATCATCTCGCGCGTCTGCGCCGCCGGCGGCGCCGCCCGCACAGTGCGGTAGGCGGTCACGTCGTCGATTTCCCAGCCACGCTCCCGCAGGCCCTCGGCGAGGGTCTCGGTGGCGATGTCGGCGCGGGGCAGCAGCACCCGGTTCACCGGATCGAAAACGTCGTCATAGGGCGGGAACTCGTCGAGCAGTCCGAGCGAGGACTGCTCACCCGCGGGTACCAGCTCCGGATTGATACCGAAGGCACGCACCTTCTCGGCGGTGGCCTGACCCACGCATGCGATCTTCACACCCGAGAAGGCGCGAGCGTCCAGGCCGAATTCGGCGAACTTCTCCCACACCGCACGGACCGCGTTGGTGGAGGTGAAGACCACCCACTGGTAGCGGCCGTCGACCAAACCCTTCACGGCCCTTTCCATCTGTGCGGGGCTACGCGGGGGCTCGACGGCGATGGTGGGCACCTCGACCGGCAGGGCTCCGTATCCGACAAGCTTCTCGCTCATCTCGCCGGCCTGATCCTTGGTGCGCGGCACCAGCACAGTCCAGCCGTACAGCGCGCGGCTCTCCCACCAGTTCAGCTTGGAGCGACCAGCAACCACACGGCCGATCGTCAACACCAGGGCGCCGGTCATCGGCCCGTGCGGATCATTGGCGTCCACCGGGACACCGTCGATCAGCGAGGCCAGCGTGGTCTCCACGGTCCGCTGCGCGCAGGTGGTGCCCTGCGCGGTCACCGCGACCAGAGTCTGATCGGACAAACCGTGCTCGATGAGCGCCTTAGCGGCGTCCGGTACATGCGTCGGGGTGGCGTGCAGGATCAGCGGGCCGGGGGCGGCGGCCAGCGCCGCCCAGTCCACATCGCCGCGCACATCGGCGACGGTGTGCGCCGATCCCGGCGGCAGGCCAGCGTACGCGGGCACCGCTGTGCTCGACGACAGACCGGGCAGAATCTCAAAGGCCACCTGGGTACGCGTAACCGCGATGACCTCGGCGAGCACCGAATCGATCGAGAGCGGATCTCCGGCGACCAGCCGCACCACGTCCACGCCGTTCTTGGCCTCGGCGACCAGAGTCTTGGCGACATCGGCGGGATCGCCCAGAGCCGGGCGAATGTCGATGGTGAGTGGCGGTTCGGCAGCGGCCTCAGCGTCACCCGACGCGGGCGCTTCCTCACCACCGGTCGCAGGTTTGACGGGCGCCGGTTCAGGAAGTTCGACCGCGGACCCGACGAGATCGAGTACCGCTTGCGGCACATCGGGGTCGGTGAACGCGACCGTAGCGCTGGTGAGCACCGCGCGCGCCCGGACGGTCAACAGGCCAGGGTCTCCCGGCCCGGAACCAACGAACAGGATGCGCCCTGGCTTCTTGCGCCCTCGGGTCACTACTGCCTCCCATATCGGCGGTTTGCGCCGCCTATTCAGCTGTCATCAGTGCTCGCGCACCGAGATCGAGCAGTTCCCTCGCGACCGCGAGCCCAAGCTCTGCGGCCCGTTCGGGGGTGCCAATCCCGGAGGCCCGAATCACGTCAGATCCGTCCAGCGCCGCCGCACATCCGCGCAACGACAGTTCGTCGAAGACACGGCCATCCTCATCAATCGACTCGACCACCTCGGCGATCGCGCCAACTGGTGCGGTACAGCCCGCCTCCAGCTCGGCAAGCAGGGCCCTTTCGGCAGTCACCGCGGCGCGCGTGTCGGCGTGATCGAGTTCCGCCAGTACAGCCACCAGATCGGTGACCTCACTGCGGCACTCCACCGCCAGCGCTCCCTGAGCCGGCGCGGGCAATACCTGCACCGGTTCCAGTGTCTCGGTGATGCGGTCCAAACGTCCGATACGGGCCAAACCCGCCCGGGCGACTACCACAGCATCAAGATCACCATTGGAGACCCTGCTCAACCTGGTATCCAGGTTGCCTCTTAGGGGGCGAATTTCCAAACCGAGACCCAGTGCTCTAAGCTGCGCGGCGCGTCGCGGGGAGGAGGTACCGATCACCGAGCCCGTGGGCAACTCCCCCAACACCAATCCGTCCCGGGCCACGAGGGCGTCCCGATAGTCTTCACGAGGCGGAATGGCGGCTATGACGAACCGCGGATCGGCCGCCGTTGGCAAATCCTTGTAAGAGTGCACGGCAACATCGACGACGTTATCGGCGATGGCCTCGCGCAGAGCGGCCGTGAAGACCCCCACACCGATTTGCTCGACGGGTGCAGACGACTGGTCCCCGGCTGTGGTCACGATTACCAGCTCCGCCTCGTGCCCTTTGGCGCGCAGAGCATCCCTGATTCCCCCGGCTTGCGTCGTCGCCAACAGACTGCCGCGGGTACCAATTCGGATCATGGATGAGCCTCTCGGGCGAAGACGGTCAGGATCGATGAGCCGCTTACGCGAAGACCATGAGGAATCGGCGAGCCACTCGGGTGAGGACCATCAACCACGGCTCTCTTCGTGCAATTCCGTTGTGGCAAGCGGTAGTTCACCCGCCGTCGCCACCGCCTCGACGGTGTGCGGATCGAGCTCGAACAACTCACGCAATGCCTCGGCGTAGCTGTCACCGCCGGGTGCGGACGCCAGCTGCTTCACCCGCACCGTGGGGGCGTGCAGCAGCTTGTCGACGACTCGGCGAACAGTCTTGGCGACCTCGTCCCGCTCGGCCCCCGCCAGACTCGGCAGACGGCCGTCCAGGCGCAGCAGCTCGGCCTCCACCACCTCGGCGGCCCGTTGGCGCAGGGCGGTAACCGTCGGGGTGACCTCCGCCATCCGCTCACCGGTCAGGTACCGGGCGACCTCGTCGTTGACGATCTGGCGGGCCGCGCCGGCATCGTTGGCCGCCGCACGCGCGGTGGGCTCACGCTGGATGCGCTCCATGTCCACCACGACGACGCCGGGCAGACCGGCCACCGTGGGGTCCACGTCACGCGGCATGCCCAGGTCACAGAAGACGAGTTGGCGGCCACCACCCAGAGCACGGTGCACGTCGGCCAGCGAGATCACCGGCCGGACCGCCCCGGTACACGACACCACCACATCGGACTGCGCCAGCGCCTGGTCCAGGTTGTCGAGGGTGATCGCCTGCGCGTTCACACCCGCCTCGCGCGCCGTCGCCGCGAGGCGTTGCGCACGCTCCGCGCTGCGGTTGACCACCCAGAGGTTGTCGATACCCGCGCGGATCAATTGCGCGGTCGCCAAGGAGCCCATCGAGCCGGCGCCGACAACGGCAGCGGTGCGTCCGGGCAGACCGTTGAGCTTGCCGTCGGCCAGATCGAGGGCCACCGACACCACCGAGGCCCCGGCCGCGTCGATACCGGTCTCCGAATGCACTCGTTTACCCACGCGCAGGGCGCTCTGGGACAGCTCGTGCAGCACCCGGCCCACCGCTTGATGCGTTTCGGCGGTGGCATAGGCGTTGCGCACCTGGCCCAACACCTGCTGCTCGCCAACCACCATGGAATCCAGGCCGCTGGCCACCGCGAACAGGTGCTCGACGGCGGCCTCGCTGTATCGGACGTAGGCGTATTTGGTGAGCTCGTTCATGCCCATACCGGCATGCCGGGCAATGGCCTCACCGATGACAGTCAGGCCACCATGGAAGGCCTCGACCACGGCATATACCTCGACCCGGTTGCAGGTCGAGAGCACCATGACCTCGCTGACCAGGGGCGATTGCAGAATGTGTTCAATGATCTTGGGCTGATCGGCCTCGCCAATCGCCAGCTTCTCCAGCACCGGCACAGGCGCGCTACGGTGCGAGGCTCCGAACAGCAGGACGCTCACCGCAGGTCACTCCGCTGACATCTCACTGTCCAGCTCCCTTGCTTTTGGTGAGGCTCGAACTTCATGCACGGTAGCCCGAAAATGGCCACTGGGCAAAATCCAAACAGCCTGTTATCGGTCACGTTTCAGGTCCGCCCGGAGCCGGGGCTCATCCACTTCCCAATAGCTGTGCTCCTGACCGTCCAACAGCACCACCGGAAGCCGGTCACCAAACTCCGCACGCAAAGACGAATCTGTGATCGCGGCCTCATCCACATCGGTGACGGTGAGCGGGACCCCGAACTCGCCGGCCAGGGCCGCCAATTCACGCTGCGCTCGTTCGCAGGCAGAGCAGCCCGGGCGCGTCAGCAGCGTTAGAGATGTCATATACCAATTCTGCCACCGGGTCCCCCGAGCTCCCGCCACCCTCAGTAGGGTTAAACGGCATTCGGAAACGGCGGACAGGAAGGGCGGTTAAGCCGGTTATGACCAGCCCCCAGATCAACGGCGCCCCCCCTGCCGAAGGCTCCGCGGAGGAGCAGCTGCTCGCCGAGGCGTTCGCCGAAGACGTCGCACGCGCCGCCTCCTTCGCCGAGGCCGACTCCGCGGCGGCCGAAGTGCCCTCGGGCCCTCCGCCCGCGGATCTGACCGCCGCCGCGTTTTTCGATGTCGACAACACGCTGGTACATGGCTCCTCGCTGGTTCACTTCGGCCGCGGCCTGGCCGAACGCGACTACTTCAAGTACTCGGACATGCTTCAGTTCGTCTGGGCGCAGGCGAAGTTCCGGCTGACCGGCCGGGAGAACTCCGATGACGTCGCCGCGGGCCGGCAGAAGGCGCTCTCGTTCATCGAGGGTCGCAGTGTCGATGAACTCGTCAACCTCAGTGAGGACATCTACGACGAGACGATCGCCGACAAGATCTGGCCCGGCACCCGGGCGCTGACCCAGATGCACCTCGACGCCGGCCAGCAGGTGTGGCTCGTCACGGCCACACCCAAGGAACTCGCCGAGACCATCGCCCGACGGCTGGGCCTCACCGGAGCGCTGGGCACCGTCGCGGAATCGGTGGACGGGGTGTTCACCGGACGCCTGGTTGGCGACATCCTGCACGGACCGGGCAAGGCGCGTGCCGTGCGCAACCTTGCCATCCGTAACGGACTGAATCTCAAGCGCTGCACCGCCTATAGCGACAGCGTCAACGATGTGCCGATGTTGTCACTGGTGGGCACCGCCGTGGCCATCAATCCCGACGCGGAGCTGCGCGACGTGGCACGACGCCGGGGCTGGGAGGTCCGCGACTTCCGCACGGCGCGCAAGGCCGCCCGCATCGGCGTGCCGTCGGCGGTGCTGCTCGGTGCCGCGGGCGGAGCGTTGGCGGCCGCGCTGGCCCGACGCGAGACGTAACAATCACCATTACCGCTGCTGATAGGCTCAGCGCCGCTCGAACTGTCTAGATTCGTACCTGACCTGCAGCGAAATGGGTTAATGCATGGCCATCCGCCAAGACATCATCGGAACGCACTACCGCTACCCCGATTACTTCGAGGTCGGTCGCGAGAAGATGCGTGAATTCGCGGCGGCCATCAAGGACGGCTGCGAGGAGAACTCCGGTGTCGTCGCGCCTATCACGTTCCTCGCCGTCGCGGGCCGGCGTGTGCAGCACAAGATCTTCACCGAGATGGATCTGCCCATCAACGTGGCACGTGTGCTGCACCGCGACCAGAAGCTGAAATTCCACCGCCCCGTCAAGGCGGGAGACCGGCTGTACTTCGACAGCTACCTGGACAGCGTGCTGGAGTCGCACGGCATGGTGACCGCCGAGGTGCGCGCCGAGGTCACCGATGCCGACGGGCAACCCGTGGCCACGAGCATCGTCACCATGATCGGCGAGGCCGAGGGACACGAGACCGACGCGAACTCCATGGCGGCCAACATCGCCTCACATCGCAAGGGCTAGCGGCCTCTGCGGTTCGTTCGGTAAGCACTCGGGGTAGTACCGAACCAGCGCTTACAACTTCGGGTGAACACACTCTGTTCGGCGTAGCCGAGTTGCCTGCTGACATGGTCCAGGTTCAGCTCGGTATCGGAAAGCAATCGCTCGGCGGTTTCACGGCGGATGTGGTCGACGAGTTCGGCGAAGGTCGTGCCCTCGGAACGGAGACGCCGTTGCAGCGCTTTTGGGTGTACTCCGAGGTGTAATGCGATGTCCCCCAGACCGATCGCCCCAGTGGGAAGCAGCTGCCGGATGAGGATCCGGGCCAGTCGGCTCGAATCCGGCCGACGGTCGGCGAGGGTCCCCGTCAGGTAATCGACGGCGGTCTGATGCGCGAGCCGGTCTTTGGGTAGCGACCTCTGCATATCGGTGGCGCGCAGTGTGAACCCCGCAACGGGTTCGCGGAACAACGTCGGACAGCCGAAGTAACGCCGATACTCCGACGGTGCCGTCAAGGCCGCGTGGGGCAGGTGCACCGCCACTGGTCGATAACCGCGGCCCAGGAAGTGGTGCAGCACCCGCAACGTCACGCCGAGGGACAGCTCGAGCGCCTGTGCCTGCGGGGGCGCCGGGGTGAGCAGGAACTCGAACTCGCACCGGCAGTGCACCGGATCGGGCAGATCGATAACCCGCACGCCGATGGCGGGACAGTATGCGGCCATGAACTTTTCAAGAATGTCGAACGCATCGGCAACGGTTGCCGCGCTACGCGCGGCTAGGCCCACGGGCCCCAGGATCTCGATCCCCTGCCGTCGCGCAAGCCGCAGGCCGAAGTCGGGCACGCCGAGCGCAGTCGCGGTCTCCTCCAGCACGGCCATCCCGCTCGGCAGCGAGATGAACCGGTCGTAGACCCCGACATCGTCCGGTGAAATCCTCGCTGCGGCAAGCAGCTTGCCGCAGTCACCGCCGAGCTCCGACACCAGGGGGTGATAGTTGGTCAACGCCGAGCCGCGGATGACTGACATGTCCTGAACTGTCAAATATCTGTCCGTCAAAGTCAAGACAACCCTGTGAAAATGCTGCACGATCGACGGTGATCGACCAAGATCATCACAACTGGAAAGGGTGTCGCCCGTGAGCGGTAGGCGTTGGCAGTGGAGCAGATGGCTGGCCGTCACGAGCGCCGTCTTGTTGGCGACCGGGATGACTAGCTGCTCGAAAGATTCTGAACCCCAGAAGCTTTCCGCCGATGAGGCGAAGGCGATTGCGCTGGATGCCTACGTGTACGGCTACCCGCTGGTGACCATGGAGATGACGCGGCGGGTGATGACCAATGTCGCCAAAGTCGAAGCGCCGCGGGCTCCCATGGGCCAGCTCGCGCGGATGCGTGAATACCCGACGGCGGCGTTCCGGGATGTCACCACACCCAACGCAGACACCCTCTACACCAACGGATTCGTCGACGTAAGCAAGGAACCGTATGTGCTGAGCCTGCCCGAGGCGGATGATCGCTACTACCTGTTCCCGATGCTGGACGGGTACACCAATGTCTTCGAGGTACCCGGCAAGCGCACCACCGGTACAGGGCCGCAGACCTACGCCATCACCGGCCCCAACTGGAAGGGCACCCTGCCCGCGGGCGTCAAGGAGTACAAGTCCCCGACCGCCATCGTGTGGCTCATCGGTCGCATCTACTGCTCCGGCACGCCCGAAGATTTGGCAGCCGTCCACACGATGCAGGACGCGATCTCGCTGGTTCCGTTGAGCTCCTACGGCAAGCCCTACACCCCACCGGCCGGCACGGTCGATCCGAGTGTCGATATGAAGACTCCCGCGCGCGATCAGGTCAACAACCTGAGCGCCAAGGACTACTTCGGCCTGCTCGCCACCCTGATGAGAGACAACCCGCCCACCGAGGCCGATAAGCCGATGGTCGACAAGATGGCCAAGATCGGCATCGAGGCCGGTAAGCCCTTCAATATCGACGGGCTCGGCGCCGCGGCCGTGAACGCCTTGCAGACGGTGCCCAAGGAGGGCGTCGACAAGATCACGGCACACTTCAAAGATCTCGGTAAAGACATCAATGGCTGGCAATTCAGCACCCAGATGGGGCTTTACGAAACCAACTATCTGCAACGCGCCACCGTCACCTACTTCGGCCTCGGAGCCAACCGGCCAGAGGATGCCGTGTACCCCACCTCCGAAGCCGACGCCACCGGTCAGCTCTACAACGGAGCCAACAAGTACACGCTGCACTTCGGCAAGGACCAACTGCCACCCGTCGAGGGGTTCTGGTCGCTGACCATGTACGACGGGGATTTCTACTTCGTCGACAACCCGCTGAGCCGCTATACCCTGAGCCAGCGCGATAACTTCACCCTCAATCCCGACGGCTCCGTGGATCTGTATCTGCAGCATGAGACCCCAGGACCCGAGAAGGAAGCCAACTGGCTCCCCGCACCCGCGGGCAGATTCAATCTGACGATGCGCCTGTACTGGCCCACGCAGACACCGCCGTCGATCATTGACGGCACCTGGAAACCACCCGCTGTGCAACAAATCCCGTAAGGAGCGGTCCATGAAACTCATTGCCACAAGCCTGTTTACGGCCCTGGGCGCCGCCGCGCTCATCGCCGCGGCGGCCGCGAATGCGGAGCCCGAGCGTCCGACGAACTGCACGGCGGCCGACCTGGCCGGAGTCTCGGCGGGCGTCGCCGCATCGACATCGAGCTACCTGTTCACCCACCCGGACGTCAACGAGTTCTTCACCGGCCAGGCGGGTAAGCCGCACAGCGAGATGCAGAGCGCGGTGAAGGCCTACTTCAGCACCAACCCCGAGGCCGAAAACGATCTGCGCTCCATCCGGCAGCCCGTCGTCGACTTCCGTGAGCGCTGCCAGCTGCCACAGGAGCGCCAGCCGTGAGGCGCGCGACAGCAATGGTGACCGTTGCGGTGGCGTTCGCCGGACTGCTACCGATTGCGCAACCAGTAGCCAACGCCGACGTCTGCGTAGGGGGCGGCCGCCGAATCTCGGTGAGCGGCTGCGCAAACATCGCCGACACCGTGCAGCGATACGCGCCGCCACCCGAGGACTATGCACCCTTGCCGGACGATCCTCCGCCCCCTCCCCCCGCACCGAACGTTCACGCGTGCGTGGGCTACAACGGCCGCTGGGTCAACGCCGGGACGTGCAGCCCGTAACGGCGCAATGGGCGAGCTAGCCGCCCTTATTGAGGCTGGCGATGTACTCGACGAGTGCCGGATGCAGTCGGTGCCGGCCGAAACCGGCGTCCGGGTCCGGCCGCCAGAAGATCGGCAGGTCGTTCTTTTCGGCTGCGCGATGACACTTGATCAGCAGCTCATCATTCAGGGGTTCGGAGGCCCGCCCGATCAGTGCTGATGTGAGCTCGCCGGGCAGTGCCTTCCAGATTGCTTCCGGGTTCAGTTCCGTGGTCACACAGCGCCTCTCACTCGTACCCCGGGCGCCGACCAGCACCCGGGAGTCGCCTTTCCCGACCAGAAACTGGGTTGATCACTGCGCCACGCCGCTATCGCCCACGTCAGCCAAACTCACCTGAGTGCCGGCGGCTGTCACCGAGTCACGCAGGATGATCGCCGAAGGCTCGGCACCCTCGGGAACGTCGAACGCAATAGACGCAACGATGCTCTCGCCGGGACCGAGATCTGCGCCGAGCACGGGCTGCGAGACCGTCGGGTTCGCGCCGAAGGTTTGATCGCCCACAACAAGTTGCTGAATCGCAGGCTCGAACCTCTGCGGGGCGTCACCGTCATTGATCACACGCACACCGACCAGAACATGGCCGCTCTGTTCGGTCTGGGTCAGCGAGAGATCGCCTGCCACCGGGGATGCCGTGACATCGGTCACGGCCAGAGCTAACTGACCAGCATGCGCCTGGCCGCCAGGTCCCTCACCCTCGGGTGTCACAGAAGCAACTTCGTGAACTAGCGTCGGCCGAGAAGCACTGAAGTTTCTGCCGTCCTCGATCCCCACCAACGTGGCAACCACGATGAAGGTCGCGATAACACCCCCGAACATCATGGGAGCTGCGGGAAAATTGCCGCTGCCGTAGTACAGAGCGGTGCCGGTCTCACCTTCCAGCGAAGGTTGAGTCACAATACTGATCCTCAATTCAGGGTAGCGGTGTAACAGCCGAGCGCCCCCCGCAATGAGTGAAAGGCTAACATCAATAGTGCCTATCGGCACGTCAGCATATTCGTTACAGGCGACCACCAGCTGTTTGCGAGGAACTACCGATAACCCCTGGTGTCAGGACCGAATACCTTTGCTGATCCGCAGGTATAGCGGTCCTGTACCACCGAGACCAGCGACGACTACAGCGGGCGGCAGACGCGGACACTCTTGCGGGCGTCCTGTTTGCCGTTGGATATCCCCTGCACTCGGGCCAGCCGACGACCGCGATGCGGTACGCACGGCCGTTACCGGGCTCTATTCGTGGTCAGCTGTATTGGGCGGCGAGCTTGCCGATCACGGCGGTGAACTCGTCCATGGTGGTGTCGAGGATGTCTTTCACCGACTCCACCGCGCCGATGCGCCCGGCGACTTGACCGCCGAGCGGTACGAAGGTGTCCATATTGCCTCCGAAGTAGAGGTCCAACGGATTCCCGGTCTCCAGCAGTGACACCAGATCTCGCCGTTCCATCTCCTCGGTGCGCTCGCTGCGTAGCGCACGCAGGCCTGGCTTGGTCAGCCGGTTGAGCAGTACGGTGTCGGTCTCGCGGGCGGCGACGACCGCAGCCTTCCAATTTCCGTGGATGGGCGATTCGGCGGCCGACATCATCCGGGTGCCCATCTGTACCCCCTCGGCGCCGAGCGCGAACGCGGCAGCCATCGAGGCGCCGTCGCAGATGCCTCCGGCAGCGATGATGGGGACGTCCACATGCGAGCGCACCAGCGGCAGCAGCACCATGGTGGATGCACCCTTGGGGTCCTTGAAACCACCGCCTTCGACGCCTTCGACCACCAATCCGTCCACTCCCGCGTCGACGGCCTTGAGGGCTGCCGCAAGTGTGGGAACAACATGAAAGACGGTGAGCCCATTGTCTTTCAGGATCCGGGTGTACTTATTGGGGTCGCCCGCGCTGGTGGTCACGAACGTCACGCCCTGGTCCACGACGAACTGCGCGATGGACGGGTCTCGCACGAATGCCTGCGCGATGTTCACCCCGAACGGTCTATCGGTGAGCTCACGCATGGCGCGGATCTCGCCCTTGATGGCATCGAGTTCACCAGAGCTGGTTTCGATGATCCCGAGTCCACCGGCATTGCAGACCGCGCTCGCCAGCTGGGAGCGCGCGATCCACCCCATCGGGGCCTGCACTATCGGCCGCTGCACGCCCAGCATCTCGGTAACCCGGTTTGTGACCACCCGTCGAACCTACGCCGATCACTCGGGCGCCACTACAGCAGATCCGCGAGCGCGCCCGGCAGGTTGGGGTATTGAAACTGAAAGTTAGCTTCTTCCGGCACTTTTGAGGTCGCGTACCGGTGCTGATCACGCCATCGCGGTAGCGAGACTACGGTTTTCGACACATCGGCCGGGTAGAACGCGCAGAACGCGGCGTGTCGGCGCAGAAGAAACCCGCTCAGCCGAAGAACATGTTGCGCCGCCCGGCAAGCAGCCGGTACAGCGTCTGTTGAATCGTCTCGCGCACCTGGTCGGTGACGTCGAAGGTGACCATCGGGTCGTCGGCGGCCGCGTCGTCATACCCGTCCGTGGGGATGGGCGTGCCGAACTCGATGTGCCACTTGGACGGCAGCGGCACCAAGCCGACGGGTCCAGCCGCCGGGAACAGCGGGGTCACCGGGAAGTACGGCAGCCCAAATAGCCGGGCGATGACCTTCAGGTCGGCGATCATCGGGTAAATCTCCTCGGATCCGACGATCGAGCAGGGGATGATCGGCGCTCCGGTCCGAATGGCTGCCGCGACGAATCCCCCGCGACCGAACCGCTGCAGCTTGTAGCGATCCTTGAACGGCTTGCCCAGACCCTTGTATCCCTCGGGGAACACGGCGGTCAGCTCGCCCGCGGACAGTAGCCGGTGCGCATCGGCGGTGCAGGCCAGCGTATGACCGGCTTTTCGCGCCAACTGCCCCAGGAACGGTGCGTCGAACACCATATCGGCGGCCAGGTTGCGCAGGGTCCGGTTGCCGGGACAGCGGTCGTGTACCGCCACCGACAGCATCAGACCATCGAGCGGCAGCACACCCGCGTGGTTAGCCACAACCAGGGCTCCACCGGTCGCTGGAATGTTCTCTACACCGGTCACGTCCACTCTGAACCATCGGTTGAACAATGGCCTCAGCAAAGGAAGTAAGAGTGATTCGTTGAGATGCTCGTCGAACCCGAAATCATCAACGCTGTAGTCGCCGCCCACCCGGCGGCGAATGAACTCAGCGACGGCGGCAATGTTGGCCGCGAGCGCGGTCAGCGACTCCTCGTCGCCCACGTGCGCGTTGCCCTGCGCCGCACGGATCTCGTTGAGGTCATGGATCACCGCGGCAGTGTCCGTGGAGTTTTCGGCCGGCGTACCGCTTGCCAACGATGACGGGTGCCGCCTTCCGGCGTCGGCACGAGCCTCTGCCCGGCGAGCGCGTGCAGCATGGCGCTCCGAATTAGCCTGCAGTTGAATGACTTTGGCTTTTGTTTCACCGGCCATGCTTTTCACCTCCACCCTATTTCTACGAACTGATCTTCTGCGCGAGAGCCACCGCACGATCTCCTAAAGAGCGTACCCACTCTGGCTCGATAACTGGAGTGATCCCGCGGCCCCGAACGTAATCTCCAAAGGCGCCCATGGTCGTCCACTTGGGCTGATACCCGAGCTCGGTCTTCATGCGGGTGTTGTCCATCGCGCGCCCATACGCCAGCCAGTCACGCTGTTCGGAACTCAGCTCGGTGTACCTGGTGCCCTTGGTGAAGGACGCGATCGCTGCTACCGCAAACGAGGGGACGGGGATGCCGAGTTGTCCGGAACGACGGACCGCCTGCGACATCATCATCATGCCGTCGGCCGCGATGTTGAACGTGCCCGCCTTACCGGCCATGGTGGCGCGCTCGAGTGCGCCCAGCGCATCCTGCTCATGCAGCAGCTGCAGGCGGGCGTCGCGTCCGAGCATGGTCGGGACCACCGGCCCCGCCAGATAACGAGCCAGCGCGGTATCCATACCGGGGCCGATCAGGTTGGCCAACCGCAGAATCGTCACCGCGACATCGGGCCGGCGACGGCCCAGACCGCGGGCATAGCTCTCGATGTCGATGCTGTCCCGCGCGAATCCGTCGGATGGTGGGCGGCGAGCACCCATCTCTTCGGTGAACATCACCGGATCGCGACCGCTGGACCCGTACACCTGCGCCGTCGATTTGACGACGACGCGTTGCACGGTGGGCGCTTTCTGGCAGGCCGCGAACAGCTGCATCGCACCCATCACGTTCAGTTCCTTGAGCGCAGCGCGCCCACCCGAACGCGGGGAGTACGAGGCCGAGGCGGTGTGCACCACCGTATCGACCTCACCGTTGCGGATGACCTTCGCGATGAACGGGTTGCGAATATCGGCCCGCACAAACTCGGCCCGGCCCATCCTGCGCAGCAGGTCCTTGCTGGGAGCGACGGCGTCCACCGCGATGACGCGGTTGATCATCGGGTTCTGCACCAGGCGTGCAGCCAGGTAGCCCCCGAGGAATCGGCTGGCCCCGGTGACCAGCACCACCCGCGGGTAATGCAGATTGGTCTCACCGGTGCTCACGGACGAAGCCTATCCATCACAGCACCAATGGGCATCCCGAGCGGATACCCACTAACGCAAGGTTTACTTACCGAGTTTTCTGCGCTGAACCCGGGTGCGGCGAAGCAGCTTGCGGTGCTTCTTCTTGGACATACGCTTGCGCCGCTTCTTGATAACTGAACCCATGAACTCCTGCTAACTACTTTGAAATCGTCTTTTCCGTGGGCGGTGCACAGCGGCTTATGCCAGCCGTACACGAGCGCCCTAACCCCTCAAGGCTTAAAACCAGGGTGCCGCATGACTCTACCCGTTACGGTCCCCCGTCAGGAAACCGGCCGAATCGGGGGGTACCCCCCACGAGTGAGAGGTACCCATCCGCTTGCGGGGGCCTATCCAGCGTCGAAGTACGAGGCCTGCAGCAGATCGTTGACGGCCTTGGCGTGCACACGGAACGATCGGCCGACCCGCACCGCGGGCAGCTCTCCGTTGTGCACCAGCCGGTAAACAGTCATCTTGCTGACGCGCATCAGCGCGGCGACCTCGGCGACTGTGAGGAACTGAGCTTTTCCAGATTGGCCAGTAGCCGCCGCATCACGGCCCGGCTTGGCGCCGGCCCCGTCGCGCGCGGATGGCCCGTTCATTGAAGTCATCGCATACCCATTTCCCTTGGCACATGTCGTGCCGCCGATCTTCCCCATCGGCGGTACGGACACGCACGTGCTAGAAGGAGAATAGCGGGACCAGTGGGGTTACTGATACCCGTGTGGGCTAATTGATCAAGATTTGGTTAAATTACTCTGATGTGATTCCGAGCTGCTCGGAGCGGGTTTTTGCGGCTTCGACGGCCGCGTAGACGCTTGCCCGCAAACCTCCACGTTCCAATTCACGCAGCGCAGCGGCGGTAGTGCCACCCGGCGAGGTAATCGTCGCGCGAAGCTCGGCAGCGGTCGTATCCACCTCGGTGCGGGTCTGCAGTCCGGGGGCACGATTTTCGTCGGTTTCCGCCCGTTCGAGGAGCATCGCAGCGGATCCGGCCATGGTTTGGATGACCAGGTCGGTTGCGACGGGGCGAGTGAGACCCGAAGCGACCCCCGCATCGACGAGCGCCTCCACAAGCAAAAAGAAGTAGGCCGGGCCCGATCCCGACAGCGCGGTGACGGTATCCATCTGGGATTCGGCCACCTTGATGACGCTGCCCACCGACTCCAGCAGCTCGGCGACGGCGCTCAGCTGCTCGTCGGTCGCGAACCGGCCCTTGGCGATGGCGCTGACCCCGGCGCCGACGAGCATCGGCGCGTTTGGCATCACCCGTACTACCGGCGCCCCGGCGGCCAGCTTGGACTCGAAGAAGCCCGCGGAAACTCCTGCCGCCACCGAGACCAACACCTGTTCGGTCTCGCGTTCATCACCCTCCGCGTCCAGTTTCGCCAGCGCGGCGGCGATCTCGCTGGTCGCGCTCTCGACATCGGATGGTTTGACCGCCACCACAATGAAGTCGGCGCCCTCGACGGCGTCGGCCACCTCGCTGACCCGGATGGAGTACGCCTCGGCCAGGGCCTTCGCCCGAGCGGGGACCTTCTCGGAAACGACGATGTCCTTGGCTTGCCGCCCCGCTCGCAGCAGCCCGGAGATAAGTGCTTCGCCGATATTGCCGCCACCGATAATTGCGATTCTGGACATGGCGACCAGCATGGCAGACCAGCTAGCGCGCCCGGAAACGGCTTTCTGGCCGGGCGTCGGGTGTCCCGCGCCCTATGTGCACGCAGATAGGCACATTCGCCTCGGTTTGTGACTCTTCGCAGACCTGGCGCCAAGTGGTGGCGCACAGCGGGGTATCCGGACTACAAGTTACATATGTCACAACCGCAGCGTCGCGTGGAGACGGACCCAGTTTCCGCACCTGAATCCGTCGGCACCGGCCTGCCTGACGGGGTACGTGGGTGGGCACAGCCCGAGTTCGACCGGGTGGTCCGGCGGTTCGCGTCCATGTATGTCGGCCACCCCGGCGGCGGCGCGCTCTGCGTCTACGTCGACGGCGAACCGGTTCTCGATATCTGGGCCGGTGAAGCACGGCCTGGCTTGTCATGGACCCGCGACACCGCCCCGATCGTCTATTCGGCATCGAAGGGTCTGACCGCCACGGTGATTCATCGCCTGGCCGACCGGGGATTACTGAGCTACGACGCTCCCGTCGCCCGCTACTGGCCGGAGTTCGCCGCCAACGGCAAGGAAGCGGTTACCGTGCGCGATGTGCTGGCGCACAAGTCCGGTTTGGCGGCGCTGGCCGCGATCGCCTCGACCCCCGAGGAGCTTCTCGACCACGAACTCATGGAGCAGCGACTCGCCGCCATACCGGTCGGGCGCTACTACGGCAAGGCCGCCTATCACGCGATGAGCTACGGCTGGCTACTGGCCGGGCTGGCGCGAGCGATCACCGGCACCGATATGCGCACGCTGTATCGCACCGAGCTCGCGGACGTTCTCGGGGTCGACGGCATTCACCTGGGCCGCCCGCCTGCCGATTCGCCGACGGTCCCTGCGGGTATCTACGCGCAGCTCGACAAGGCCGTGAAGCTGCCGTTTCTCTCGCGCGGTCTGTCCATCGGCGCACGTGTCGTCGACTTCATGCCCGGTGCGCGGGGCGCCGCCGGAGCGATCCACCTGCCGGGAGCCGAGCGCATCGTCGCCGACGACGGACACACCAGCGCTCCTGTGTTCGACACCCAGATGGGTGCGGGCAACGCCATCTGCACCGCCCCCGCGCTGGCCAAGCTCTACGGCGCGCTGAGCAATCGGGGAAGCGTGGACGGCAGGCAGCTGCTTTCGGCCGAGAAGACCGCCGAACTCGCTCACGGCCGCGGGGGCAGGCCCAACCTTCCCGTCACTCGCGATCTTTGGGAACTCGGCTATCACTGCATCCCCGCGCCGGGTTTGGCGGGCGGTTTCGGACATATGGGCGCGGGCGGTTCCACCGGATGGGCGGACCCGAAGCGCCGCATTGCCGTTGGGCTGGCACACAACCATCTGATCCTGCGCAACCCGCTGCACAACGTGGCCTTTCCCCGGTTATGGGCGGCGACCGTGCGGAGCGCGCGCTAGGCCGTGGCCGCGAGCGCCCGCCGATCCTCGGCAGCAAAGGTGTCTTCCAGCTGGAGCGGTGAGTAGTCGAGATCGATCTCACCGAGTGGGCGCCCACGCGCGCTGCTGATGGTTCCGAACCGGCGCATTCCCTTGTCGGCGGAGTACTGCATGAACTCGTCCAGCACGAGCCCAAACGGGGTGTCGTCGCCGTACAGTCCGAAGCCTTCCTCGGTGAGACGCAACGCGATGGGGATGAGTTCGTTCATGCGGGCCTCGAACACCGGCCAGTTGGCGTCGTCGGCGGCGACATGCCGCCGGCAGGTGAAGGTGCCCCAGGCCATGTGGCGCCGCTCGTCGTCGCCGATCCGCCGGATCAGTTCCTGCATACCGGGCAGAATCCCTCGGTCCACACAAATCTTGTGCCATGCAAAGTATCCCGTGAGCGCCAGCATCCCCTCGACGACGTGGTTATACGTCACCGATGCACGAATCTGGGCGGCCGGTGACGGGTCCGTGGCCAGCGTTGCCAACGCGTCGGGAAGCTCATCGAAAAAGATCTCGCGGTATGCCGGAAGGTCGTCGAGGTAGCCGTGCAGATCGTCGATGATCCCCACGGCGTCGAGCCAGAGCCTAAACACCTGGGTGTGCTTGGCCTCCTCAAAGGCGAACTGCGTCAAGTACATTTCGTCACCGAGCCGCCCCTCGGCGCGCATCGCCGCCATGAACGGCTGAATATCCTGCGTCACCGATTCCTCACCGGCGATGAACTGCGCGCACAGGCGCGTCGCGTAGTCGCGCTCTCGATCGCTGAGTGACTCCCAGTCCGCCCGGTCGCGCGAGAAGTCGATATCGGCAGGATCCCAGAACTTCGCATTGCCGCCGGCGAAAAGCTTGAGCGGCAAAGAATCCCAGTTGAGCCCTCCCTTGCGTAACGATCCGTAGTGTGTCCGCGTCATGAGGGCCTCCTAGTGTCGACATTGACCTAGTAACCATCCTGAGTATGAGGCAGCTCACAATCAAGAGCTCAGTTCACCCACACCTAACGCAATCCGCGCGTGATGCAGTCGGCAGCCTCCGGAGCGATGCGGCCGGGAATCTCCGTGCACTCCTACGCTTCCCGTATGCAGGGAGACCAGAGCCGTGATCTACCCGCAGGGCGTCACCGCGAGTCAGCCCCGAGACGCGCGATCAGCTGCCGCATGGTCCCCAGCGCATCCTCAAGTTGTTGGTCGTCGATCGAATCAGCAATCCGGTCAGCCCAGGGGCGTTGAGCCACGGCTATCCGGTGAACAGCCCAATTCCCCGCTTGCGTACAGGCCAGCATTTTGGCTCGACGGTGAGCCGGATTCGGCAGGTACTCGGCAAGACCCTTCTCGACGAGCAGGTCAGCCACACGAAGTACTCCCTGGCGGGTCATCCCCATGCGACGGGCGATGTCTGGCACAGCGCGCGGGCTGTCGAGAATGGCGCCGAGAACCTGCCACCATGCGGCGGTAATGTCGCCGTTCGCGGCGAGTTGTTGAGCCGCATCCAGGAACCGGGCATTGAGCCGGAAGGTCGCCAGGACAATCTCGCTCAGCAAGTCCCCGCCGTGCGTTCGCGCGGGCAGTTCAGGCCAATCTGGCGCAGGTACCCCTTCCGGAGGATGGCCGCGTATCTCGGTCACGACGCCTGCTGCACTCCGGCGAGCGTCGCGAAGGCCGCCAATTCTGCGCGGTCGAACAAGGCCTCGTAGGCGGCGAGTGTGGCTTCCGATGCCAATCCCAGGCGCCGCAAGACGGCGCACGCAAATTGGACGGGCGACTGGGGGCCAGCGGTGATTAGGTCTCCGTCCAGCACGGCACGCTCGTCGAGGTAGCGGGACCCACCGCGGTAACCGGTCGCTACGAGGTAGTCCGGCGCGGCGCTGGTGTGGTCGCGTTCGTCGAGTAAGCCGGCCCGAGCAAGCCCCGCAGTAGCCCCACAAATCGCGGCGACCGGTACCCCCGCCTCTAGGAAATGCTCTGCCGTAGTTATGAACTCGGCCCCGCCTCCGTCATCCCACATGTGCGCACCGCCGAGTATCAAGAGGTCGCTGGCCGCGACGTCGAGCTCAGACAACACTAGATCGGGAAGCACACGCAGGCCCCCCATCGTCGTCACGGGCAGGCGAGAAGCTGCGACGGTCACGACTCTCACCTTCGCCCGGGTGAAGCGGCCGGTTCTCAATTCGACAAGAAGGTGCCCGATCTCGGAGTCGGCCAGCCCGTCGTAGATGGCCACGTGAGCGACAGAAGGTGTCATTGACATGATGTTGTCAATACGACAGCATGCTGTCAATTTGGGATACCGTGGCGGCGCGACCAGCCACCACGAAACTCGCGGGCAGGCCCGCGGCGGTTACGCAGGTACGCAGATGATGACCGGGATCTCCCGGTCGGTGTTCTTCTGGTATCCCGCATACCCGGGGTTGGCCTTGACGATCGCCGGCCACAGCGCGGCCTTCTCCTCGGCAGAGGCGGTGTGCGCCGTGAAGGGACGCGCTACGTCGTCCACGGCGATCTCGACGGCCGGGTTCTTGACGAGGTTCTTGTACCAGGCCGGGTTCTCGGTGCCCCCACCGTAGGAGGCCACCAGCACCACCTTGTCGGGCTCATAGATCGGCGCGGTCAGCAGAGTGCCGCGGCGCTGTCCCGTCTTGCTACCGATGGTGTAGAGCTCCACCGGCTGCATGCCGAGCACCTTCTTGGGATACCGGCCGCCGGTGAGCGCGAGCACCGCCCGGTGTCCGTTCTCCAGGAACCATGCGCCGGTCCGGATTGCCCAATCAGGTTGTGTGCTCACAGAAATCTCCTTAAACCGGTTCACAGATGACGACGGGGATGTCCCGGGTGGTGCTGCGCTGATATCCCGCGTACGGGTTGCCGAATCCCCGGGTGATCTCCGGCCAGAGCGCAGCCTTCTCCTCGGGCGAGGCGGTGCGCGCCGTGTACGGCTTGGTCTGTCCGCGCACCGTGATCTCGACATTCGGATTGGCCACGAGATTCAGGTACCAGGCCGGGTGGTGCGAGGCGCCGCCGAGCGACGCGATCACGACAATCCGCTCCGGTGTGAAGATGGGCGAGCTCAACAAGGACGACCGGCGTTCACCGGATTTGCGCCCTATGGTGTGCAGCTCCAGCGTTGGCATGAACCCGAGCTTGTGCGGCCAGCGGCCGCCGGTCAGCTTCAACAAGGCGCGGTGCCCGTTCTCGAGCACCCAGGCGCCCCGCTCGGCGGCCCAGTCAGGCGTCTTCTGCTTGTCACCCATGGTCGGCACCCTCCAGTCGAGTAGCCCGATCAGTTTACCGGCACCATGGCGAGCTGGCGAGACTGCACCACCAGAGCACCCTCGGAGTCAATGACCGTGTGTTCGGAATCAAACCAGTGTTGGCCGATCTGGTTGGTACTGCACAACACTCGCAGCCAACCGTCCGAAGGCAGCGTACGAAGATACGTGGTCAGCTGCACGGTGGGCGCCCAGCCGAAGCGCCCCAGCGGGAAGGTCACCGGTACCGAGATATCGCCACAGACCAAGGCGAACAACCCGTCAGGCGCCATATCGCGCGGGCGTGCCCACAGCACGATCTCGGGCTTGCCCCGCTCGCTCAGGTCGCTCATCGAGCGCAGGGAGGGGCGCACGTCGATCCCGCCGAACAGATGGAAGATGTCCCCCATCGGATGGCCGGCGGCAATCGGGGCCACCCCGGGTGGCGGCTCGGCGGGCAGCTGAGTGAGCGCGGGCGGCAGGGCCGTCAGCAGGGGGCCCACATGCAGTTCAGGTGTGCCCAGCGTGACAACGGCGTGTACCGCGGTGCGTCCACCCTGGACGAGCTCCGCATCCACGAGGGAGATCTGCCTGCCCTGCTTACGGACGGACGTACGCACCTGCATGTCACCGGGAGAAGGGGCGAACAGGTAGCTCGCGCTGACGGCGATGGGCTCGCTCTCGCCCGCGGATGAGCCGCTTGCGCGAAGACCCTCAGCCAGCGTCTCTCGTGCAGCTCCCGCGAGCAGCGCGAGCATGACGCCGCCGTGCAGCTTGGGTCCGATGGTCCAGATGTCGTTTAGGTGCGCGTCAAACAGCCCGTCGCCCGCGGGCGTGAGAGACATTGCTTGCGCGAAGGGAGCATTAACCACGCCACCTATCGCACCAGATGGGTTCTGGCGAACTCCAGCGACTCCCTCAGAATCGTCTCGCGCTGGTCTTCGGTGCGCGCCGTCGAGGTGTGCACCTCCAGCACCACCTGTCCGGTGAAGTCGCCGGACGCCAGCTCCCGGCATACCTGCGCGACCGGCTGAGTTCCCTTGCCCGGCACCAGATGTTCATCGACGGACGCACCCGTGCCGTCGGTGAGATGCAGGTGCGTCAGCCCCGATCCCATCCGGCGCATCATCTCCACCGCGTCGGTCCCGGCGGTGGCGGTATGCGATAGATCGAGGGTGTAGTGGGCATGGTTGGCGTCGGTGGGGTCGAACGACGGCGCGAAGGCGGAGACTCCGATTCCGGGCCTGCCGCCGCGGCGCTTCATCCGTTCCACCGATGACTGCCCGGCACCGAACAGACGGTCGGCCCGCAGCGGGAACATGTTCTCCACCGCGACGTGTACGTCACTCGAATCCTCCAGCGAAGCAACCTGTTCGGCGAACCCTTCGGCGTACCGCCGCTGCCACCGAAATGGTGGGTGCACGACAACGGTCTTCGCACCCAATTTTTCGGCGGCCCGGACGCTGCGTTCCAGCTTCGGAATCGGGTTGGCACCCCAGACGCGCTGTGACACCAGTAGGCACGGGGCATGCACGGATAACACCGGCATGTCGTACTTGCGGGAGAGCTTCGCGACGGCGGCGACGTCCTGACTCACCGCCTCGGCCCACACCATGAGCTCGACACCGTCGTACCCGAGCCGGGCCGCGTACTCGAAAGCCGCTTCGGTTTTGAGTGGATATACCGAGGCCGTGGACAGACCAACCTTGATCGCAGGGCGCACGGTTGGATAACGCTACCTAATCCACCGACTGCAGCATGAGGACAAGCGGGCCGAACGCGATCAGAGCTCCCACCACGATCGCGATCAGAATGCTGGCCAGGTCGACTGTCTTGCGAATCACCCACAGCGAGGCGACCAGGATTGCGATGAACAACACACCCAGGATCAACGCGATGCCCTGGTTCCAGCTCCACAATTCCCGGAAGCCGAAGAAGAGGCCCGCGCCTACGGCCGCGGCCAGCAGGTACTGCGCGGCGATCCAGCTGCCCTGTAGATAGGTCTTGATCTTTTCCCGGCGGTCGGCCTTGGCTTCGGCGTCGGACTCGCCGGTGTCGGCCTCACCATCGGCGAACTGACTGGCCTCGGGTTCGGCCGGACCCCCGTGCGCGCCGACGAGCTCCTGCAGCTCGCGCTCCAGCTGGTAGTCGTTTTCTTCGCCCTCGAACTCGTCGTCCTCGACATCCTGCTCGGCGTCGTGTGAGGTCCATTCGACGGCGGGTGCGTGGGCGTACTGCTCGTACTCGTCGTCTTCTTCGTACTCCGCGTGGTCCGAAGACTGCACAGCCTCCACGGCCTCCACGTGCTCGTCTTCGTGAGTCTCCGGCTCGGCGACGACGGCCTGCGGCTGGGCGACAGGCTCGGGCTCTGGCTCCGGTGTGACGGGCTCGGGGCGAGACACCGGAGGGACGGGCACCACGGGCGCAGGCTGCGCCGTGGGTGGGGCGGGAGCGACCGCGGCGGGCTTCGGCGCGGGCGCCGGCTCAGCCGCGGGCGGTTCCTTGGGAATCGGGGAGATGACACCGGTGGCGTCGTTGAAGTCGATCGACTTGCGCGGTTCGCCGGGCCGGGCGACGGGCGTGGGGGTCGGCGGGAAGATGCTGCGAAGCGGCGACGCCATCGAGGAAGGCTGAGCCGGCGTCGCCGAAGCAGTGGTACCGCGACGCGCGGCCTCGTCGGCCATGCTGTCGCCGCCGAACAACGCATCCTCGTTGGAGCGCAGGTAGGAACGTGCTCCCGTTTCGGGCGTCTTGGGTATCTCGGGCGTCGTCGAGGTTTCCGCAGTAGGCGACGGCGCCGGATTGGGGCGCGCCCGTCCACCCTTCTTGTCACGGATGACGGGGATCTCGCCGGTCAGCTCGGCCACCGGGATCGCGTCGGCATTGCCCCGCATCCTGCGGCGGTGGCCGCTGATCTTGCCATCAGCGGCACCATTGCGTGCCAGCAGCTCGGCAACCGATACCGGCCGCTGCGTGTCGTCTGAGTCGGTCATGTCCTCTCCTACCGTCCGAGGCTGAATGTCGCCGGCGTCGCGGCTCCGAGGCCGTGTCGGACGGGTTCAGTCAACGAGTGCGGTGCCATCGGCTTCGCTATCCAGCTTGCGCAGAATTAGCCCTTCGCGCAGAGCCCACGGACAGATGTCGACCGCCTCTAGCGACAGAGCACGCATGCTTGCCTCCGCAACGAGTGCTCCGGCGACGATCTGAGGCGCCCTGTCGACACTGACTCCCTCCAACTCCGCACGGTCTGCGGTCGTCATTCGCGAGATGAACGCGATCAACTGGCGCAGTCCGCTTGCTGTAAGTGTCCTCTTAACTCGTGGTCCTGCGCCGGAAGGCGCCGCACCGGTGAGTCGCGCGAGCGACCGGAACGTTTTCGAGGACGCTACGGCCAGGTCGGGCACTCCGGCCGCCGCCATCTGTTTGGCGGCGTCCACCAGTTCCGATTCCAGCCAGTCACGCAGCATAGCGACGCGGCGTCGTCCCGGCGGATCTTCGGCCAACCACTCTCGGGTCAATCGTCCCGCGCCCAGGGGCAGGGACAACGCGATATCGGGTTCCTCGTCGACACCGCAGGACAGCTCCAGCGAGCCGCCGCCGATATCGAGGTTGATGATGCGTCCAGCGCTCCAGCCGTACCAGCGCCGCACCGCCAGGAAGGTCAGCCGCGACTCGTTGACACCGGAAAGCACGGCGAGATCCACGCCGGTTTCCTTCTTGACACGTGTCAGCACCTCATCGGAGTTGGTGGCGTCCCGAACGGCCGACGTGGCGAACGCCATGATCTCCGCGCAGCCGGAGCTGTGGGCAATCTTGGAGAACTCCTGGATGGTGTGCACCAGGCTGTCGGAGCCCTTGCGGGTGAGCTTGCCGGACTCATCGATGGCCTCCGCCAGACGCAGTGCCGCCTTGGTGGAACTCATGGGTGTGGGGTGTCCACCCCGTCGGGCATCGACCACCAACAGGTGCACTGTGTTGCTGCCGACATCCAGCACGCCTAATCGCACGCAGCACACGTTAGTGGGTCTACCGTTTACATCTGTGACGACGCTGCCAAAACAGCCCTTTGGACGTGACGCCTCCCTCGACGGCCAGGAGGTGGAGCTCGACTTCGCCCGCGAATGGGTGGAGTTCTACGACCCGGAGAATCCTGAGCATTTGATCAAGGCCGACATGACCTGGCTGCTATCACATTGGACCTGTGTGTTCGGCACTCCCGCCTGCCAGGGCACGGTTGCCGGACGGCCCGACGACGGTTGCTGCTCACACGGGGCGTTTCTCTCCGATGCCGACGATCGGGCGAAGCTCGACGACTCGGCGAAACAGCTCACCGATGAGGACTGGCAATTCCGGGAGAAGGGGCTGGGCCGCAAGGGCTACCTGGAGAAGGACGAGCTCGACGGGGAAAAGCAGTGGCGCACACGCAAGTACAAGGGTGCGTGCATCTTTCTGAACCGTCCCGGCTTCGCGGGCGGCATCGGCTGTGCCCTGCATTCCAAGGCCATCAAGCTGGGTGTCGAGCCGCTGACGATGAAGCCCGAGGTGTGCTGGCAGCTGCCGATTCGGCGGACGCAGGCATGGGTGGACCGGCCGGACGGTTCGCAGATCCTCAAGACGACGATTACCGAGTATGACCGTCGCGGCTGGGGTGAGGGCGGCGCCGACCTGCACTGGTACTGCACGGGAGACCCGGCCGCACACGTCGGCAAGAAGCAGGTGTGGCAGTCCTATGGCCCCGAGTTGACGGAACTTCTGGGCGAGAAGGCCTACGCAGAGCTCGCGGCGATGTGCAAGCGCCGCCGGGGGCTGGGACTGATCGCGGTGCATCCGGCGACTGTTGCCGCGGCACCCCACTAACGGTCAGAAACCGGCGAAGAGGTCGGTCTCGGGCGCGGTCGTCGCGATGCGGGTGCGTGCGAGTTCGAATTTCTCCGTGGGCCACAGCTGCTGTTGCCAGGTCCATGGCACCAGGAAGAACGGCCCGTTGGGATCGACTTGCGACGCATGCGCCCGCAAGGCCCTGTCACGTACAGAGAAGTAGTCGGCGCAGGGGACTTCGGTGGTCACCCGGCGTCCTCGCAGCCGCCGGGTCAGCAGGCTCACCCGCCGCACCCAACCGGGGACCGCGACATCGCCCGCTCGGGGATCCGCTGGGCCTGCGCTAGTTCTCCGGCGTGGGATACGGCCGATGATCCGCTCCATCCTTCCGGCGAGCTTCACCATTCCCGGTGTCACCCTGACAATTTCGTGGAAGTAATAGAGCTTGCCCACCTCTTCACACGCCTCGTACGCGGCGACCGCCAGCTGGTGGCAGCGAAGGTGATCGGGGTGTGGGTAGCCACCGCATTCGTTGTAGGTGATCATCACGTGCGGCCGGAAATGCCTGATCACCTCGACGAGGCGAGCCAGGGATTCGGCGAGCGGCACGCGGGCGAACCCGTCCTCGGGCAACAGACTGGAGTCGAGCTGCAGACCGGAGTCCATAAAACCCAGCCAGTGATGTTCAACCCCAAGAGTTTTCGCCGCGAGCGCCATCTCCTCACGACGCACATCCGTCAGATTTTCGTGAGTGCCCGGCAGATTCATTGCCGGGTTGAGGATGTCACCACGCTCCCCGCCGGTGGCCGTGACGACAAGAACCTCATGCCCCTCGGCCGCGTACTTGGCCAGGGTCGCCGCACCGCGGCTCGACTCGTCGTCGGGGTGGGCATGCACCGCCATCAACCGCATGTTTTCAGTGGAACACAACGCGAACGCGGGGGCACCCCCGGCCGGGATCAGCCGGTGCGCTGCGGACCGCGGACCGGCAGCTCACGCGCGAGACCACCCAGGCCGAACCAGAAGACGGGCTTGAGGATGGCGGCGACCGGGCGAATCACATACTGCGATCCCGGGATGTTCGTCAGGTATCGCGGCGCGCAGGCCAGTGTCCAGTCCACGGTGGACTTGCCGGGATCAGACTCCGGCACAACCCGATACTCCTCACACCACGACCCGAATACCGGCAGGGTGGCATCCAGCGCCGTGTACCGCATGACACGGGGGGCGTCGAAGTGAATGATCTGCTCGTGCTGGGCGAACACCATCCAGGAATGGATGTACATCTGGAAATCCCGCACGGTGCCTGCGGTCGGCGTGATGTCCTGCGGATACCGGCAACCCCAGACCGAGGGCAGCCACGACCACATACGGTCGCCCGACACCACCCGCCATACCTCCTCGGGAGGTGCGTCGAAAGTGCGCCGAACACGAGTCACGAACGGCGCGGTGGCGAAGAACTCCTCGACCCCGTCGAGCTCGACGGGGACTGCGTCAAATCGCATGTTCGATCTCCTTCACTGGGCTGTTGATGGACCTGAAATCGTAAGCACCCGAAGGGAATGCGACACTGCGCCGATATGACTGCAACACCGTCCACGGCCGCACATAGGGTGTGTCGCCCTGCGAGTTGATGAAGTAACTGTTCGACCCCGCGCAGTTCACCGTGAAGTACCGATTCAGGTTGGCGCCGCTGCGGGCGATGTTCGCCTGGAAGTCGTCCAGCGCCTCCTGCGTGACCTCGACCCAGGTGGCCCGTTTGGCACGGGCGAGCTTGAGGACGGCCTCGATGTGACGCATCGAGTTCTCCAGGATGTAGTGGAAGCTGGTTCCGGTCCACGAGTACGGACCGACCAGCATGAACCTGTTGGGAAGGCCCGGGACCGAGGTGCTTTGGTAGGCCTGCAGCCCGTTGTCGCGATAAAACTCTGCAAGGTCGAATCCCTTGGTCCCCAGCACAGTTCCCAGCCGATAGGTTTCCGGGTCCGAGAACATCTCGTACCCGGTGGCCAGCACCAGGACATCGACAGGACGTTCGGTACCCGTCTTGTCCACGATGCCCGTCGGGGTGATCCGCTCGATACCGTTCGACACCAGCGTCACGTTCGGCCGGTTAAAGGTCGGCAGGTAGTCCGCGCCCAGCGTGCCGCGCGTGCAGCCCGCCCCGAATCTCGGCCGCAGCTGCTCCCGAACCTCCGGATCATCCACCTTGTGCCGGAGCCAGCCCAGATACGCCCACAGCGCCACCTTGTCGAAGACCGCCGCACCCGCCCGGAACAACGGCTTGGGCGTGTAGATCAGAACGCGCAAGCCAAGTTCGATGCCCGCCAAGGCAATACCATTGACCGCGTTGGCGAACCTGCGCCCCGCCAATAGCCGCTGCAGCAGTTTCGGCAGCCGGAAATCCGGCTTCGGGAAGTACCACTGCGGGGTCCGCTGGTACACGTCGAGATGTTCCACCTCACCGGCAATGGCCGGAGCGATCTGCACGGTGGAACTTCCCACACCGACGATTCCGACGCGCTTTCCGCGCAGGTCCACGTCGTGTTGCCACCGAGACGGCACCTGGATCGGGCCGGTGAACGTGTCCAGTCCCGGGATATCGGGGGCCGTTCGCGGGTTGATGTACGCCCCGATCGCGCTGATCAGGAAACGCGACGAGATCACCCCACCGTCGGCGGTATGCACCTGCCACAGATGGTTGCCTTCATCGAACACCTCACGCTCAACACGTGTTCCGAATTTCGCATGCGCACGCAATCCGTGCTCGGCAACCAAATCCAGTGCGTACTGCTGTATTTCGGCGCCAGTGGCGAAGAAGCGCTGCCAGTCACCCTTCGGCGCGAAGGTGAACTGATAGGCGACAACCGGTATGTCGGCGCCGACCCCGGGGTACGTGTTGCGCAACCACGTGCCACCGAAGTCCTCGTCCCGATCGATGATGACGAAGTTCTCGACACCGATCTCAAGCAACTTGATGGCCGCGCAGATGCCACCCAGCCCGGCACCGATGATCGCGACCTCATAGTCGGGTTCGTCATACAGACCCATGGCGGGTTCCATGGTTCGTTTCACGGCACGTTCCTTCCCTTTGCCTGCGGCATTTCCGTCCGAGCGATCGCGGCGGGATATGCCCGCCACACACGAGACGCCCACCCGGCCGCCCAAATATTTAATAGACTGACATGCCATTCACTAAATGACAAGGGCAGCCCACGCCCCCGTGCTGCACAAACTCGCACATCGCAGGCCTATGCGTGACATTAAGTATCCAGTACTATCCGTTTCACTAATCTGGAATCAACCGATGTGCACTGGAGGGACCGTGGTCAACCTGCCGGATCCGAAGCTCGCCGAGACGTTCGTGGATCCCACCCGGATCGAGCACCCACCCGAGCGCAAGCACGGCTATCTCGATGTCCTCGGCCCCGAAAGCGACGAGCCGGTTTCCCTGGCCAACCGATTCATGCAGAGCCCCCTGCTGGCCGCGATCTACGAGCGTGCCTGGCGGCCGATGTTCACTCGAGGATTCAGCTACGGCGGTAAGAGCACCCTCAAGGCCCACACCGCACTGATGGAGGAGATCGCCGGGCGTGGTGATCTCAAAATCCTCGACGTCGCCTGCGGTCCCGGCCTTTACACCCGTGAGCTGGCCGCGCAGCTCGGCCGCGACGGTGCGTGTATCGGTCTGGATCTGTCCGGCCCCATGCTGCGGCGGGCGGTGCGCGACAACTCCGCAGAACATGTGGATTACATACGCGGGAGCGCGCACGCACTGCCCTTCGCCGATGCTGCATTCGACACGGTGGTGTGCCTCGCTGCGCTGTACCTGATCCCCGATCCCGAACAGGCCGTACGAGAACTGTGCCGAGTGGCCGGGCCAAGCGGACAGATCGTGATCTTCACGTCGCTGCGGACCCCAGCGGCATCGCTACCGGGGGTCACCGGGGCGATGCGTATCGGCGGCTTCCGCGCGTTCGGGCGCGAAGAAGTCACCGGCTGGCTGCGCGCCCAGGGATGGACCAGCATCGACCAAACCCTCACCGGACAAGGGCAATTCATCCGCGCCCGCCGCGAGGCCGCCCTCCGAGTCGCGACCTAGCGGCGGACCGGTCCCCTACTTCTTGCTGGGTACCAGCTTGATCAGGTCGGTCATGCCCGCCTTCGATGCGAAGTAGCGCGTGAGCCCGGGCGCCAATCGGTTGTTGAGGTACTGCAGCCGCGCCTCGGGTGTCACGGGTACAACCTGCTTGTTCTTGCGCACCGCGGAGACGATCTGGCGCGCCACCTTGTCGGGGCCGTAGCGACGCATCGCGTACGCCTTGTCGCCTGCCTGTTGCATACGCGCCTCTTCCGCCGCATCCACACCCGAAATCTTGGTATTAGCAACAATATTGGTGTGTACCACGCCCGGGCAGATGGTGGTGACACCGATGTTGTGCGCCGCAAGGTCGGCGCGCAGGCAATCGGAGAACATAAACACCGCGGACTTACTTGTCGAGTACGCGGTAAAGGCCTTCTGCGGGCTGTAGGCAGCCATGCTGGAGAGGTTGACAATATGGCCGCCGAGCCCGCGCTCGGCCATCTTCGCACCAAAGGCCCTGCTGCCGTTGACCACTCCGAACAGGTTGATCTCGATGACGCGGCGGAATTCTTCCGAAGGCGTGTCCAGGAATCCGCCCGCGGCGCCGACGCCGGCGTTGTTCACCAGGATGTCGGGCACGCCATGGAGCGCGACGACCTCCTCGGCATGCGCGTTGACGGCTTCCTCGTCTGCGACATTGAGCCGGTATGCGTGTGCCACACCGCCTGCCTGCTCGATAAGCGCGACAGTCTCATTGGCGCCGTCGAGGTTCACGTCGGAGAGCACCACCTCGGCGCCCTGCCGGGCGAACTCGAGGGCGGTCTCCCTGCCGATACCGCTGCCCCCTCCGGTAATGACCACCAGCTGATCCTCAAACGGCTTGCGACTCTTGCCCATTTCTGCCCTCCGTAGTGCACGGTTGGGCTCCTTGCCCGATACCGCGTCGATGAGTTCGGTAGCCGCGGCCGCGAGCACATGCGGGTGGGAGAAGGGCAACCAGTGGCCACCGTCGAGCACCCGCCGCCACGTCTGCTGGTTCCATTTCAGCTCGTCGTCGTAGTTCGATTGACGCACCGCCGGGTCACGGGTGCCGACGATGACCTGTACGGGTACGCCGGTGTGCCGGTCCTGTGGATGCAGCATCGCCGGCAGCGCGTTGGCGCGGTACACCCGCAATGTCTTGGTGATATCGCTCATGAAGGTCGGCCCCAGGTGAATCTGCTCCACGGGTGCACCCTCTGCGAGGGATAAACCAGCGCGCCAACGGTTTTCATTCATGGTGAGCTTGAGTAGAACGTTCGGGATGACGGGAGTCATGGATCCGAACATGTACAGCAAGGAGCCGATCTGCCCCAGTGCCAGTGCGACGTTCTTCGGTGTTGGATTGCCGAGCCGAGATCGCACCCACCGGCTCATGTGATGCGCCGAGGGCCCGGACACGGAGGTGAATGAGGAAAATCGGTGTTCCAGGCCGGGATCGCAGATGGCCTCCCACATCGCGACACTGCCCCAGTCGTGGCCGAGGACGTGTACGGGCTTATCCGGGCTCACCGCGTCGGCCACGGCTACGTAGTCGCTGGCCATCTCGGCGAGCCGGAAGCCGCGGAAGCTCTTGGGGTTGGAACTCTTTCCCGCACCACGATTGTCAATCGCGACCAATCGGAAACGGTCTCTGAGCAACGACGCGACTCCGTCCCAGAGATGATGCGAATCCGGCCACCCGTGCACCAGCAGAATGGTTTCCCCGTCGGGGTTGCCCTGAACGAAGTAGGCGACGTCGATATCGCCGTTGCGCACCACATGCTCGGTGACACCGTCGTTCGTCACTCCATCTTCACGCTCTGTCGTGAGAGTCATCCCATATCTCCATTCTCAGATGTCCAGTACCAAGCGCCCGCCGTCGGCACGAGAGACGCATAGGAGCATCTGGCCTTCGGCGCGCTGTGTTTCGGTCAAGAGGGTGTCGCGGTGATCGGGGTTTCCCGCGAGCACCTTGACCTTGCAGGTGCCGCAGAAGCCCTGCCGGCACGAGTGCTGCGTACCAGGTCTGGCCGCGAGAACCGCCTCGAGCGCACTGCGCTCCGCACCCACATCCAGCACCGGGCCGCCCGCACCCAGCTGTACCTGGAAAGGCACCCCGTTTTCGATCGGCGGTGCCGAGAATCGCTCGAAATGCAGTTCTATGCCTGGGTATTCGGCGACCGCGTCGCGAATCACCCTCAACATCGGCCCCGGTCCACAGCAGTACACCGCGAGATCGGGGTGCAACGGCGGCAGCAGATCGCCGGGTGTGGGCAGCCCGTCCTCATCGTCGGTACGGATGGTGATCCGTTCGCCATAGCGGGCCAGCTCATCGCGGAACGGGATGGACTCCCTACTGCGCCCGGTGTACGTCATCGTCCACGGCAGCCCCAGATCCGTAGCGACCGCCAGCATGGGCAGGATCGGTGTGATGCCGATTCCCCCCGCGACAAAATGGAACTGGCGGGTCCCGGCGTTCAGATGTCCGGTGGCCGCGAAAGGGAAGGCGTTCCGCGGCCCCGTGACCCCCAGGGTGTCACCGATACGCACGCCGTCGTGCAGTTCGATTGATCCCCCGTTGCCACTGGGTATGCGTCGCACCGCAATCCGGTACCGGTACCGGTCACGCGGGTCACCGCACAACGAGTACTGACGCACCGCCCCCGAAGGCAACGTGACATCCAGATGCGCACCCGGCCGCCACCTCGGCAGCTCGCCTCCACCCGCGGCGACGAGCGTGAAGGCCACGACATCCTGGTCGGCGGCGACCACGGAGCGGTCCCGTACCACCAGATTCAGCGACCGGTTCACCCATCGGGGTTGACGGACGGGACCCAGCAGGGGGCTCAGCCGCAGCACGGCAGGCAGCGTTTTGCCCAACGCCGCGACGGCCGTCGGACCCACGACGTCCAGAACCTTCATGCCCCAGCCGAGAGGGTGGCGGCCCATCGGGGCCGCCACCGGAAGGGCTCGCGTCATGCCGCGGCCGCGGCTTTGGCCGCCGGAGACTTGGCCAGATAGGCAACCGCCTGCGCGGTGTCCCCGATGGATTCCGGAGTGAATCCGGGCCGCAGGAAGCTCCTGAAACCCTCCCCCAGGACGCTCCATCTCAACGTGGCACCGCGCTTCATCGCCCTGTTGGTCTCACGCAGCCATTGCGCCAGACTCATCTTCGGCAGATCCGGGTCGGCACGGGCGAGCAGCCAGCTGAGAAAGACCAGACCCACCGGGATGGTCGCGCAGGAGCCGATAAAGTACGCCATCATCCGGGGGCGCCCAACCCCGAGGTGACGAGCAAGATCCCAAGCGACGCTGCGGTGTTCGACTTCCTCCGCTCCGTGCCAGCGGAACATGTCGGTGATCACGGGGTCGGCGCCATACTTCTCGAAGTCGTGGTTGAGCAGCCAGTCGCCCGCAGTCGCGGTCAGGTGCTCGATGCCCGCGATAATGGCGATACCTTCCACCATCACCCGGTAGCGCACCTTGGGCGGGAGCCGGTCCGTCTGCTGCCTGAAGGTCGCGAGCATACGGTCGGTCAGGTCGTGCAGCGGCTGTGCGTCGATACCATGCTGACCGAAGTACTCCAGCAGCGCTTTGTCGTGCGTATCGGAATGCAACTGCTCCTGGCCGATAAAGCCGATGACCGCCTCGCGTAACGTCGCATCCTTGATGTGCGGCAGTGCCCTGCCGAACACGTCGACGAAGAACAACTCGCCGGCAGGCAGCATGAAGTTCAGCGCCGATAGTGCGTGCGAGGCCACCGGCTCATCCGGTATCCATTGCAGGGGCGAGCCAGAGAAGTCGAACGTGACGTTGCGGGCGTGCAGCGCAACGTCACCGATATCTGCCGTGTCGTTCATCTGCCTACCTCCTTGCTGCCGTGGGCTTTCGGTCCACCTCGACGCCACCTTGACGCGGAAGCAGATTCAGATCATCCAGCTTGCCGAGCGCCCAGGCACCCCACCGTTCGGCCCGCTCGATCGAGAACGCCTGTGTGGTACGGCGGTTGATTCCCGGAGCGACTCGGCCCAGCACATATCCGAGCCATGCCTCGGTGCGCACCGGCACCACCGCAAGGTCGTACTTCACCGCGCGTGTCACGGCGCGTGCCACCAAGTCCGGGCTCATCGGGGAGAAGGGCAGACCGGCCGCGAACTCCTGTACCCGGAGCATGATCTCCTTGCCCCGATCGACCATCTCCTGGTCGACGCCCACGGTTATTCCGTTAAGCCCAATATTGGTGTTGATGAATCCGGGACAAATCGCACTGACTCCAACCCCTTTCGGCCCCAACTCCAACCGCAGACATTCGGTGAGCATCTTCACACCGGCCTTGGATACCGAGTACGGCGCCATCACCGGAGTCGGTGTGAAGGCCGCTGCCGAGGCGATGTTGACGATATGCCCACTGCCCCGTTCGACCATCTGCTCACCGAACACCCGGCACCCATGCACCACCCCCATGAGGTTCACCGACAGCAATCTGTCCCAGTCGGCCGGGCTGAGCTTCAGAAACGGCCCGCCTAAGGCGATTCCCGCGTTGTTGACCAGCACATCCGCCACGCCATGATCGGCGAGCACGTCCCGCGCGAAGATTTCCCACTGGTCCGGATCGGTGACATCCAGCTGCACCGCGGATGCGGTGTGGCCGTCGGCGCGGATCATTGCCGTCGTGGCCCGTGCGGAGTCAAGGTCCATATCCGAGACGACTACGTGGGCACCGTTTTTTGCGAACCGAATGGCGGTGGCCCGGCCGATGCCGCTGCCGGCCCCGGTCACCACCACCAGCTGGGGCTCGAGGTTATTGAGTTTCACCGTGATCTCCCTACCGCACGCTATCGACAAGAACCGGAGCCTGAGGCTCGCTGCGTTTGGCCACCGCACGCCCGCCCAGACGCTCGAATCTGTCGAGACCGAAGGGAGCCATGAGTCGTCTGTTCACCGCCGGGAACGCCCGCGACAGGAAATACCCCAGCCATGACTCGAACTTCACCGGAACCACCACAAGATCCAGACGAACCGCGCGGGTGACGGCCCTTGCGACCAGATTGGGGCTCATCGGTGTCCAGGGCAGCTTCTCCGTGATCTCACGTACCCGCCGCATACTCCGCTGGCTTGCATCGATGATTTCCTGGTCGATCCCCACCATGGTGCCGTGAATACCGATGTTGGTATTGATGAATCCGGGGCACACCGCACTCACCCCAACGCCCTTGGGCCCCAATTCGAGACGCAGACACTCCGTCAGCATCTTCACACCGGCCTTGGATACCGAGTACGGCGCCATCACCGCTGTCGGCGTATATGCCGCTGCCGAGGCGATGTTGACGATATGGCCTCCGCCGCGGGCGACCATCTGTTCACCGAACACCCGGCACCCGTGCACCACACCCATCAAGTTCACCGACAGCTGTTTGTCCCAGTCCGCGGCGCTCAGTTTGAGGAACGGACCGCTGACCACCATCCCGGCGTTGTTCACCAGCACATCCGGGACGCCGTATTCGATGGACACGTAGCGGGCGACGTCGGCCCAATGGTCGGGATCGGTGACGTCAAGCTGCACCGCCGATGCGTTACGCCCCTCGGCGTGGATCAAGTCCACCGTTTCATTGGCCGTGTCCAGATCCAGGTCGGTAACCACCACGTAGGCACCGCGTTGGGCGAACCGGATCGCGGTCGCCCGGCCGATGCCGCTACCCGCACCGGTCACCACCACCAGGCGAGGCTCCAGCGAGTTGTTTCTCATGCGCTCTCCCCGGCGATCGATGCCACGGTCTCGGGAACCACCGAGCCCGATGAGTATCGGTACACATCGAGGTTGTAATGACGGTTCTGCCAATACATCTCGCCATGTGTCGTCGGCCGGAACGGCGAGTCACCATGCTGATCCAGGTAGTACGTGTTAGACCCGGCGCACACATCGGTGAACAGGAAGTTCTTCTCCTGGCGCTTCAAGCATTTCTGGAAGTATTCGTCGTGGACATCCTGCCGGATCTCGCAGACCGTGGCCCCACGACGCTTGGTCTCGGCGATGGCTCGCGCCAGGTGAGCGGATGTCGCCTCGATCATCCACAGATAGGACCCCAACACGAATCCATACGGTCCGGTGATGGAGAACATGTTCGGGTAGCCGGGCACCGAAACCCCTTGGTAGGACTGGAATCGGTGCTTGTCCCAGAACTCGCCGAGATCCCGCCCGCCGCGCCCGAGCACAGGAAACGGTGGCACCGAGCCCTTATCCCACAGCTTGAATCCCGTCGCACAGATCAGCACATCAACCTCATGCTCGACGCCGTCAACAGTGCGCACGCCGTGGGGCGTCACGCACTCGATCGATTCGGTGATCAAGCTGACGTCATCCCGGTTGAACGTCTTGAGGTACTCGTTCGACATCGATGGACGCTTGCAGCCCAATCCGTATTGGGGGATCAACTTCTCCCGAATCACAGGATCGTCGACCTGTTTGCGCATCCACCGACGCATCGGCGCCTCGCCGGCGCGGCGCGCCGCGTTGATCAGCCACGCCGGACCTGCCACCTGACCGCTCATGGCGAGCTCGATGCCGACCGTCGCAACCGAGCGGATGACGGAGCGAATCCGCCTATTTCCCAGAATCATCCGGCCCAGCGGACTTATTTCGAGGTCGAATTTTGGACCCACCCAGATTGGTGTGCGCTGAAACACCGTGAGGTGGCGAGTGTCGTCGACGATAGCGGGAACCAGCTGCAGTGACGTTGCCCCGGTTCCAATCACCGCGACGCGCCTACCCGCAAGCGCCACATCGTGGTCCCATAGCGCGGTATGCAGAAGTGTTCCACCGAAGTCGTCGACGCCCGGAATGTCGGGCATCTTCGGGCGTTCCAGGCCGCCGACCGCCATCACGCAGTATCGCGCGGTAATCTCCCTGCCGCCATCGGTGATTAACCGCCACAGACTGTTTCGCTCGTCGAACTCCGCGCGAACAATGCTGGTGCCCAACCGCAGCTTCTCGCGCAGCCCGTACTTGTCCACCATGAAATCGGCATAATGCTGCAACTCATCGCCCGGCGCGAACAGACGCGACCAGTCACCGCGCTGCTCATAGGAAAAGCTGTACACCACCGACGGGATGTCGACCGCCACCCCGGGATAGGTGTTAGCGTGCCAGGTGCCCCCCACCTGGTCCCATTTGTCGATGATGACGAAATCGTGGATACCTTTGCGTTGCAGCGCAATACCGGTTCCGATTCCGCCGAAGCCGGCGCCGATCACCGCCACCTCGTGATCGGGTTGTTCCAGCTCAGCCGTCGTTGAATGCCGTGCGGCAGTGCTCACGGTTCGCGTCTCCTTTGACGTGTCGCGGGCTATTTGAGGTGATCGACGAGAATGCCCTTGCTACCGAAAAGCTCTTGCTGCCAACGGTCCAGCAGCTCCTCGGTATCGATGTCATCCGGATGGAAGCCGGGCCGCAGATACTTGCGTACATCGCCCACGATTCCCTTGAACAGTGGTCCGGCAAAAAGCCCCCGGGCTTCGCGCAGCAGCCGAAGTGGCTGGCGCCGCGCAACCGGGTCGGAGAGCAGGGAACCGGCGAGAACGCCCAGCGTCAGCGGAGGGACGACAGTCATCGCGACGAGCATCAGACCGATCCGCATCGTCTCGGTACCGCCGACCGCCCGATACACGTCGAATGCCACCGACTTGTGCTCGAGTTCCTCCAGGGCGTGCCAGTTGAGCAGATGCCACACTTCCGGATCGCCCGGGATGGCCTGCACTTCCTCGCTCCCGAGAGTCCGCTCGGCAAGGATCGCGGTCATGTGCTCAGCCATTGCCGTGAAGGCCAGGTGCGCACGGGCGGGAAGCATGTTCTCGAACCGGATCAACCGGTCAACCTGCTTCGGCGAATCCCACCACGCGATGGGGTAACCCAATTCGATCAGCTTCTCGTTGACCCGGCGATGCTCTTGTCCGTGTACCGACTCCTGTCCAATGAATCCCGCGACACGCTTCTTGAGCACCGGATCAGTGATCTGCTCGGAGAACCTACGCACCGAACGGATGAATCCCTCTTCGCCGGGCGGGAAGCCGCCGGAGAGTCCAGCGACGAAATGGCTGTAGACGATGTCGTTTTCCACGAAGTACTTGTTCGCGTTGCCGTCATCACCGAAACGGAATCGGATCCGCCGGGTCTTGGGGTACGCCGCAGCTGGACTTGCCATTTCACCACTCCCTTGTGACGGAAAGTTACTAGTACTTGAAGTACTACCTTCAGTACACCATAAGACGACGGCAGCGCGAGGCGCAATACACCGCGGCGGGTGACATGGATCGAAGAGATCACCGGGTGGCCGGCGAGCGACCTAGGACGACGACAAAAGAAGGCACCCCACCAGGCAGGGCCTGAAGTTAGTCGGTGGGCAAGACGATGGGGTCGTCCGGATGCAGCTCGACACCACGAGCCTTGGCGGATGCCGCCAGCCCGCCCCACACATAGACCACCAGCTCATCGACAAGCATTTCCTTGCTGATGACCGGCTCATCGAACCAGCGCAGGACGGCAATACCGGTGGAGGCCAGCATCGCGTCGATCACATACTCGATGTGATCGGCATTGCCACCGCGAGAACTGAAAATCGAGCCCACCAGCTGCGCAATGGCGTCAGACAGCGGCCGCCCACTCTCGATGAGCGATGTCGCATTCGCGTACTGGACACTCAGGAGAAAGCGCACCAGGTTGGGCTGCTCATCGACGAGGTCGACGTAACCGGCCATCCCCGAGCGGAAAAGCTCAAGCAGGCTCAGGGACAGGTCGATGTTCGACACCACCCGCTCGACAACCAACTCCTGAACGCGCATCGCCACCGCGGCGAAGAGGGCTTCCTTGTCGGCGAAGAAGCGGTACAGCTTGGGCCGGGAGATACCCGCGGACTTGAGGACGTCGTCGATCGAGAGATCCGGACCGAGCTCGTCGATGGCCTTCAGGGTGGCTTCCACGAGTTCCGCGCGAACCTTCGCACGATGCTCACGCCACCGGTCGACGCGCGCATCACCGGTCAGCTCAGGAAGGCCGCGATCGGGATACACCTGCGTTGACACGCCCACATCGTAGACCGACTACCTGGGCTTCCGGTGCGCATAGCGACACGTAGAAGAACCGAGAGCCAATAGGGCCGACCACACTGAGCAGCCTCCGCGAGGCGCGCAGCAAACAATGCTGCCACGCGGCCGACATCGGCCACTCTAGAGGGAGGTATCGACCATCACCGCCCCACCACGCTATATTTATCCGGCCTGCAGTTCAGCTAATGAAATGGTTGTGACTGCGCCCGAATGATGCAGCAGCAAGTTAGTGCATTTACCAACATATTTGCCAACGATGGTTACTGTGTTCGCGTGGCCAGCACCAACGGCGGCCGGCGAGGACCGGGCCGCCCGCCGAATCCGACCCGCGCACGCGAGCGTCAGCGCACCCTGACCGAGGCGGCAGCGCTGGAATTCGCCGAGAAGGGCTACCACAAAGCGAGCATTACCGACATCACCCAGCGCGCCAGTGTGGGCCGAGGCACGTTCTACCTGTATTTCGACACCAAACGCGATGCCCTGGACGCGGTGATCGACAGTTACTTTCAGAAAACGCTCGCGGCGGTGAACGACACCAGCGACCTGTTGGGCCATGCGGGCGACTTTGACCAGCATCTGCGCACGGTGCTCACCCGAATGTTCTACATGGTGGACAACAGCCCGGAGATCATGCAGGTCATCCTGCGTGAGGGATTGCTCGACTCGGCGATGACCAGACGGATGTTCGGGATCCTCGACCTCATCGAATCCATCAACATCACGATCATCGAGCAGGCCCGCGGGACGGCGCCATTACCTCGGCCGTCGACACCGAATTCCTGGCGCACGCCATCACCGGACTATCGATGGCAGCCACGCTCAAGGCCATCCGGGGTGAGCTCGCCGGGGATGCGCGCGAGGCGTACATCGCGTCATTTATCGAGCTGGTGCGGTCGGTGACAACCGCTCCACCCACGCTCGCAAATTCTTGACAATTCGCGTCCCAAGATCGTGAACCTCCGCTAGCCTCGGCCCTAGCCAATAAACTGACCACTGAACCAGTGAATTGCTAGACGGCCGGGTCGGGGGACCTCCGACAGCCTCGTCATGACGGCGCCCCAACCGGGACGCGTCACATATCTACCTGCGTGGGCACATGCTGCAACCTGATCAACGCGGTAACCCCGCGCTTGACACGGACCATGACCTACACCACACTAAGCCACCGACTGTGATGTGGGGTACTAGTTACCCACTGTTACACAGATGTCCAGTAGACGGTCTGTCCATCGAGGTCAAACTCGAAATGAGAAGGCAAAGGAGCCGCTGTTGAGCTCAGCCATGAGTCAAGTAGCGGCCGAGGCGCGCGCAGAGTCCGTCATCGATGATTGGGCCGAGTACCCGGATACAGGTTCCGACAGCAAATCCGGCGTCGACAGTCCGAGCGCTCCGGTCTCGGGAGGAGGCTCACAGCTACTCGATCGGGCCCCTCGAATTGTCAGGCGCCCCGTTGAATACGCGGTCTCCCAAACCGATTCGATGCTGAAAACACTCGGGCGTTATGTCGATCTGGTGGCGCAGTCCTTCGCGTTTCTGCTGAGCGACATCGTCCGCCTGCGGCATCCTTGGAAAGACACCGTCATTCAGTCCTGGTTCATCCTGACGGTGACGGTTGTCCCGGCGATCCTGGTGTCGATCCCCTTCGGGGTGATCGTCGCCGTACAGGCGGGCAGCATCATCTCGCAGGTCGGGGCATCTTCCATCTCCGGCGCCGCCGGTGGTCTGGGCGTCATCCAGCAGGGCGCCCCCATCGTCGCCGCCTTGCTCCTCGGTGGCGCAGCGGGTTCGGCGGTCGCCACCGATCTTGGTGCCCGCAGCATCCGCGAAGAAGTGGACGCCATGCGGGTGATGGGCGTCAATCCCATCCAGCGGCTGGTGACGCCCCGGCTGGCGGCGATTCTGTTCGTCTCACCACTGCTGTGCATCTTCATCATCTTCGTCGGAATCTTCGCCGGTTACCTGGTCAACGTCGGTTTCCAAGGCGGTACCCCCGGCAGTTACCTGTCCTCGTTCGCCGCATTCGCAAACGTCAATGACGTCACCGTTGCGGTTCTCAAAACCTGGCTGTTCGGCGTGGTGGTCATCCTCGTCGCCTGTCAGCGCGGCCTGGAGGCCAAAGGTGGCGCGCGGGGAGTCGCCGACGCGGTGAACGCCACCGTGGTGATCGGTGTGGTCACCGTCATGGTGCTCAACACCGTGATCACTCAAATCGTCGCGATGTTCATGCCGTCGAAGGTGGGCTGAGAATGACCACCTCCCGCCCCTCCCGGTACTTCCCCGACGAACTACCCGCAGCCGCGCGGTCGATCTGGAACTTCACCAAGGGTGCGGGTGGCTCCGCCGAGTATCTCGGCCACCAGATCACCTTCGTCGGCCTGGTGCTGGCCGCCATACCGCAGACCATCAAACGGTATCGGCGTCAAACCGGCGTCCTACTCGTCGACATGACCTGGGGCAACGGCTCGATCATCGTCGGCGGCGGGGTGATCGGCGTCCTGGTCTTCATGGGGATCGCGGTCGGCGCGTCCGTCGGCATCGTGGGCTTCTCGACCCTCGACATGGTGGGAATGGGCTCGCTCACCGGATTCATATCCGCCTACGTGAACACCCGGGAAATGGCGCCGATGATCGCCGCCATCGGGTTCGCCGCCCAGGCGGGATGCCGCATGACCGCCGAAATCGGCGCGATGCGTATTTCCGAAGAGATCGACGCACTGGAGGCTCAGGGCATCCGGTCCATCCCGTTCGTGGTCACTACCCGCGTGATCGCCGGAATCATCATCATCGTTCCGCTGTACGTGCTGACACTGCTGCTCGCCTACGGTTCCTGCGCGTTCATGGTGTTCTTCGTCCATAACCAGTCGCAGGGTGTGTACAAGCACTACTTCGACTCATTCGTGCACCCGATCGACGTGCTCTATTCGGTGATCAAAGCCGTGGTGTTCGTCGTCATCATCATCGCCATCCAGTGCTACCAGGGCTACTACGCGGGCGGCGGACCCGAGGGCGTGGGCATGGCCTCGGGGCGCGCCATCCGGGCCTCGCTGGTCGCGATCGTCCTCTTCGACATGCTCCTCACGTTGCTCTTCTGGGGCAACAATCCTGGAATTCAGATATCGGGGTAACGGATGGCCACATACAAAGATCCGAGTGGACGGTCCGCCGGTCCGGGCGCTCTCAAGGTGCGCGGGCTTGCCCTGGCGCTTGTTATCGCCGCCGGCGGCTACTCGCTCTACCAATCCGGCATCGGTAGTTATGGCGAACCCTTCGAGCTCACCCTGATCACCAACACCATCGGCGAGGGCATGGGTCCCGGTGGCGAGGTGAAATACCGTGGCTACAACATCGGGCAGGTCAAATCCCTGCAGACCACGGGGTACAACAAACAGCGGATGACGGTGGTCCTCGATGGCCGCCAAGCCAAGGCACTCCGGTCCGATACCAAGGCGCAATTCACCTCGTCGAACATCTTCGGCACTGCTGCGGTCGAATTAGTCAGTAGCGGCGTCGGCGAGTCGCTGAAATCCGGTGGGGTGCTGGAGATCAGCAGCGATGTCCAGGCGGCGTCCATCACCGGATTCCTCCGAATGGGTCAGCGGCTGGGCGCGATCCTGGACACCCGCGAATTCAACGCGATCATCGCGACATTCGAGCGGCACGCCGACCTGACCGGTCCGGTCATGAAGTCCTTCTGGGACTTGTTCGCCATGATCGCCGATTCCCAGACAGTGCCCTTCTCCAAAACGTTGGCGGTGATGGCCTCGTTGATCGAGGGCACCAATGACTTTGTCCCCGTCATCGGGTCTACCAACAAGCTGCTGGACAGCCTCGATTTCATGGTGGGGTCGGGCAATACCGAGCGGGCCACCGCCGCGCTTGGTTCGTTGTCGGATCTATTGAGCGCGGCGGGCGACGGGTTGCGCGACAACAACGACTGGGTGGTTCCGTTGATTCGGTCGGTCATGGATATCGCCGTTCCGTCCACCTACTTCCTGGGCAGCCTCGCCCCCGCATACGACAGGCTCAACGGTCTACTCGATCGCACCACCGCCGCATTCCCCGTCGACAACGGCAAGGTGCGCCTCAACGTCCAGCTGATCATGGATACCGCTCCCGGGCTTGGCGCGGCATTGCCGATGGCGCCCGAGGGCCACGCCGATTCGGCGGCCGCACCCGTCCCCGTCGGCCCCGCCCCCGGGCCTACCGCTGGAGGACAGCGATGAAGCGGATTGCACTTCTGATGGCAGGCCTCACCGCGATCGTCGCGGTGGCGGTGGTGCTCACCCTGATCATCGTCAACGCCCTGCGCACACCGGTCAACGGTCCGGTCCGGCGCTACGATGCGCTGTTCACCGACGCCTCGGGGTTGATCATCGGCAATGACGTACGCATCTCGGGAGTGCAGGTCGGCAAGGTCGAAAGGATTCATCTCGACGGCAAGAACGCCCGGGTGACGTTCAACGTGCTGACGGATCATCCGCTGTACCAGAACACCACCGTCGCGATCCGGTACCAGTCGCTGGTCGGTCAGCGGTATGTCGAGATCGCGCAGGCGCCGACACCCAGCGCCCCCCTGGCGGCGGGCACGACCATACCGCTCGGGCAGACCGTCCCCTCATTCGATATCGCCAAGCTGTTCAACGGTTTCCGGCCCATATTCCAAACATTGGACCCCGCCCAGTTCAACAGGCTGACCGAAAACATCCTGCAGCTCATCCAGGGCGACGAGCGCGGAATAGGGCCGATTCTGCGTGATATCGACGCCGTCCTCAAACTCTCGGTCGACCGCCAGGCCGCACTCCAGACCATCATCACGAACCTCGGTGATATCTCGAAGGATCTCGGTGGCACCTCCGATCAGTTGTTCTTTCTGATCAACGACCTCAACGATGTGTTGGAGCCGTTCGAGAAGCAGGCCGACGAATTCAACAGGGCAGGTAGGGATGCACTGCCTATATTGCGCAGATCGGTCAGCCTACTGCGTTATATCGAGAACACGGTTGACGGCGCCCAGCTACCCATGTACGACGTGATGAGCCGCACCACACCGGGAACGCCGACCATCATGGCGGGTCTGTCGTTGATCCCCGATCTCGTGCAGGGCATGCGCGATGCACTGATCGAGGAAAAGACGGCACCCCCCACTTCCTTCGAATGCAAGAACGGAGTGGTGACAATGCCCGGAATCGGCGAGGTGTCCTTCGCCAATCAGGACCTGGTGGTGTGTAAGTGAACGCGCTCCAGCGAATTTTCGCGAACAACCGTCCCATTCTCGATGAACACGAGGCGGCCAAGCGCAATCGCCGCAATGGGCTTATCGGCGTCCTCCTCATTGTCGCGATACTCGCCGTCACCGGCGTGGCGTTCGTCAATACAAGCGGTATGAAGACCTACGCACTGCACCTTCGGGCCTCGGGAGGGCTGCGCGCCGGCGACGACGTCCGAATCGCGGGTATCTCGGTGGGAAAGGTGTCGAACGTCAGCATCGATAAATCCTTGGTAAAAGCCACCTTTACGGTGGACCACTCGGTGCCGGTAGGGTCCGAGTCGCGTGCCGATATCCGGATGCTTACCCCGTTGGGTGGGCACTATGTGGCCCTGTACCCCGAAGGCTCTACTCCACTGGGAAACACTCCCATTCCACCCGAGCGCACCAGCGTCCCTTTCGAGATCAACGAGTTGTTCCAGAAGTTCACACCCGTGGTCAAGAAGGTGGACGCCAAGGTCATCCATGACAGCCTGATGGAAGTCGCGAATGCAGTCGAGAAGTACCCCAACGGTTTACGTGATTTCTTCACCTCATCTCAATCACTCATCAGCGCACTTGCGCCGACCACCGAAGATTTCCATGCCACGCTGAACTACGCGAACGAGTACCTCCGGGCCTTCAAGACGGGCAAGGAACAGCTCGCCAAAATCGTCACCATGATGTCCAAACTCGGTGCCAAATACAGCAAGTCCACGACCGATCTGATCGAGGTCTTCGTGCTGCTGCGCGATCTCGCCCGGCTTTTCGACCGATTCTTCAAGGCGTACGCGCGCGATTACGAACCCATGCTCAACGGCCTCGACGACATCGTCGACACGCTCACCAAATATCCCGAGAAACTCGGCAAGGCCTCCGAACAGTGGGGCCAACTTGTCGGGATCGTGCTACCCATGCTCAGCGGCAACGGCATCACCATCAACGAGAACGACCGAGTGATCCCCGGACAAGACGTCTGCCTACCCCACTTCTTCAGGTTCTGTTGAGGCCCTTGATGACACAGCCAGCATTTGTCCAGAACATCCTGACTCGCATCGCCAGCATGCGCGGCGGCGCGCGCGCGGGCCTATTGAGCGCAGTCGGTGTGGTGCTTGTCGCGGTGGTTGCCATCGCCGGAATTTTCGGCGCGCGCACGGTCTTCCCCGCCGTCAAGAACATGGTGATGCCGTACCTGGGAAACGCCCATATCCCCTTCCTCGATAACACCAAATCGGTCTGCGCGGACTTCCGTGACGGGTCCGGACTCTACAAGGGGAACAAGGTCCTGCTCCTCGGCGTCGAGATCGGGACCGTGACAGCGGTTACCAACAAACCCGATCACGTCGAGGTCGACTTCGAGATCCCCGACGACATGGACCTGCCTGCCGACGTAGGCGCAGCGAGCTACTCACAATCGGTGATCACCAATCGCAGTATCGAACTCACCCGGTCGTGGAGCGAGGGCCCCAAATTTGCCGGAAACCAGTGCATCTCGATCGAAAATACTAGGACACCGGTGACCGTCACCGAGTCGTTCTCTGCCATCGGCGAGCTGGCCGACACGCTGATGCAGGCGGCGCCCGGTCAGGATCCCGCGAACTCACCGGGCGCGCAGGCACTCAACAAGACTCTCAAGGGAGCGGCCAGATCACTCGACGGTGTGGGCCCCGGATTCAAGGAGATGCTCAACAGTCTCACCACGATGGTGGGGGATCCGTACAAGGCCGATGCCGACTACCGTCAGCTCTTCGAAAACAGCGCAATCGTGACATCGAACTGGCTGCAGTACTGGAACGAGTTCGCGGGCGTGGTCAGCTCACTCCCCGAAGTCGGCCGGTTGATCGCGGGAATATCCGAGAACTTCGCCAGTGCACTTGACAATGTGATGTCCCTTCTGCCGACGCTGAACGGCATGGTGCAACGTGCGGCCGGTCGGTTGTACAAGAACGTGTTCGACAAGCTCGTGCCCTGGATACGCGACATCCTCAATGCCTACACCCCGCATATCCTCACGTTCTTCAACACCCTGCCACCGGTCATCAATTGGCTGGCCGATGACATCTATTTGCCGAACACGAAAACCCACAACGTCACCTATGTTCCTCCGCGCGTGGCCATCTCGCCGGATCAGGCCAGTGCCATCTGCCAGAATCTGCGCAACCGGAACACCCCCGGATCCCAGGCGGCATGTGCGCCCGGGACCGCCTCGGACCCGGTGACCCTCGGCTTGACCAACCTGATCATGGGTGCGGCACTGTCATGATGCGACGCATATTGACCGTTCTGCTCACCACTACAGTCGCGGTGGTCCCGGCCTGTTCGACCGAGGCCCTCGACCCCACCAAGATGCCCATGCCCGGCGCCTACATCCCGAAGAACACGTACCACGTGAAGATCGAGTTCTCTAGCGTGCTCAATCTGCCCGGACGAGCGAAGGTCGACTCGGGCGGCGTACAAGTGGGCCTGCTGGACCGGGTGGAGCTCAAGGGCACCACACCTGTCGCGTCTGTCGAGATCGACGGCGGCGCCACGTTCCCGCAGAACGTCAGGGCCGAACTGCGCCAGGCCACCGTGCTCGGGGACATCTACATCGCCATGATCTCCCCTACCGATCCCGCCCCCACCCATCTCAAGGACGGCGACACCATCGCACTGGCCGACACCGTCCCGGCCGCGAATGTAGAGGACCTCATGCGGTCCATGTCGAACCTGATCGGCGGCGGCAGCCTCAACACCATGCAGACCACGGTGGCCAACATGAATAGCGCCTTCCCCCCACCAGAGGAACTCGACCGCATCCATCGCTCGCTGGCAGGGATCATCAACGATCTGTCCAATAACCAGGACACCCTCAACAAGATCCTGACCAACATGCAGACGGTCAGCGAGAGCTTCCGGGCCAACAAAGGTACGTATCGCCGGCTGCTGACCGAGGGGCCATCCAAATTGCCCTCACTGGCCAAAGTGGTACTGAGCCTGAGTGATCTGATCATCAACACCGCCGAGTTCGGGCGGCAGATCGGACAGATCTTGGACTACCCCAACCTCATGCAGATCCTGTCCTACCTCACCCCGTTCATTCACAGTGCCTCGACCGCCGACACCACCATCCCGGTGCTCGGCGACAAGATGGTCCGGACCATCCGCGACAGAATCATTCCGTTCTTCAAGGATGGTGGTCCCAAGTACACCGTCACCGATATCCAAACCCCCGATGGCACATTGGGTGTCAGCCCCGGAGAGCGCGCCGATTCGGTCATCCGGAACATGCAGACCATGGGGTTGGTGCGATGAAGCTCAACGTCATAGTCACCCTCGCCGTGCTCTCCATCATCTCCCTCGTCGGCGCTGTCTATATGGCATTCGGTGTCCTCGACATCGCCTCCACCAACAAGACCCACCACATGACGCTCATGCTGGAAAGGTCAGGCGGACTCATGTCCACCTCTCAGGTCACCCTGCGGGGAATCAAGGTGGGCCGGGTCACCAATGTTCAGGCCACCCCATCGGGTTTGGCGGTATCGATGGCCCTCGACAGTGGCTACCCCATCCCCGTCGAGAGCCAGGTGAGCGTCCAGAACCTCTCGGCCGCAGGCGAACAATATGTGGAGTTCCGGCCCGCCCGTATCGAGCCCCCCTACTACAGCGACGGAGCCGTGATCCCGTCGTCAAAGGCCGCGCCGGTCTACACCGTCAGCGATCTGCTGCAGAAGGGTAACGCGCTCATGCAGGCCATGAACGCCGACGATCTGGAGATCACGCTCAACAACGTGGCCGCGGGATTCGTGGACAACACCAAGACCATCGACGAGCTGGCCACGACCGCCCGGTTGTTCGCCCAGATGGTGAAGGACGACAAGCACTACCTGGCCCAGGTGATCGGCAACATGTCGACCCTGACCAACGGTCTCGGCGATATCCGGGCCGGTGAGATCTTGAAGCAATCCGCCAAGACCATCCCGAGCAGCCTGGACGGCCTGGCCTCCCTGGTGAAGGTGATCGAGAAGCTCGAACCAGTCATCGAGGTCAGCATGGGCGACGGGAAGTCGCTGACCGATCTCGTAGACAAGCTCTTCGACTACCTCAACGCCTTGTCTGAGCCGCTCTCGGAGTTTGTGACGGTCCTTGAGCCCATCGTGGCCCCGCTGCGCGATATCAAGCTGGACGCCGGGCACTGGCTGGATTTCTGGGACTCGACATTCAACAACCAAGGAGGAGTGCGAGTCCACCTCGGCGTACCCGAATGGCCCCAGCCCGACGCATCCCAACCCGCCCAGGGCCAGCCATCGCACACGAGGGCGACACCGTCCCCACCCAAACCAACACCAGCACCACAAATGGCAACGGCAGGAAGGCCCGGATCATGACCGACATCGACGAGCGCACGCTCACCCTGGATGACGCGGATCCTGAAGAGCTCGCGGAGCTGGCGGAGCAGTCAACCGCCAACCCGGCCGGGCCCGCGAAGGCAAAAGCGAATGCGGCGAAACAAGGCAAGGCTGTTAAAGCGAAGCCGGATGCGGGCGAAGGAGAGAGCGTCAGTGGCCCCAACGTCTGGAAATGGATCGCCATCGGTCTGCTCGCCTTGGGAATCGTGGGAGCCGTTCTCGGAGTCTGGCAGTACCAGAAGTTGTCCGACACCCTCGCCACCGTCCGCGCGGGCGATACCGAACGCACAGCGGCCACCGACGCGGCGTCCGCATACGCGATGAAGTCACTCACCTATAGCTACGAAGATCCCGAGGGCTTCTTCAAGAGTGTCAAAGAGGGTGCCGCCGAACCACTGAAGAACAAGTACAGCGATGCCGAGAAGCTCCTCAAGGCCATCATGCTGCAGGCGCAGGTGACCTCCAAGGGTGAGGTCATCGCCTCGGATGCGGTGGCGCAGCAGAATGGCATCTACCAGATCGTGGTCACCACCCGGCAGACCACCCGGAACGTGCAGAACCCGGAGCCGCGAGCGACCACCCTCGTCCTGCAGATCACCGTCAAAAAGGACGGCGACGGATGGCAGGTGACCGATATCGGACCCAAGAACGCCAGCTCCACCGGCACCATCATGCATCCCGGTGATCAAAAGCTGATCCCCGAAGGTCCGGCCCCGGCGCCCGGTAAGGCCCCGGTCCCGAATCTCCCGCCGCTGCCTGCGCTTCCCGCGCTTCCCGGTCAGAGGTAGGCAATGGCCCGGCGCATGCCTCACCTGGGCGCGGGTGTCACAGCGGCTGTCCTGCTGGCTTCGGTGCAGGCGATCCACCCGGTAGCTGTGGCGCGAGCGGCATTGCCCCCCTGCCCCAGCCGGACCACCATGATCGTCCCGGAACGCTCTATGGCACACACGGATTGCCGCCTGTCGGCCGCCGACGGCACCGGGATCACCTTCGATGTCGAGTACTGGCAACCGCATCCCGACAACAACGACGCCCCCGACTACCCACCGCTGTCGGCCCGGGTCACCATCAAGGATGCCGCCGGCAAAAAGCTGCAAGAGGTCAACGAACTGCTCGAGCCGTCCAGCCCCGCGCCGGTCGGCTTACAGGACATCGACGGGGACGGCCGGGACGAGATGATCATTCCGATCGCGACCCGCGTCATGAATGGCGCTGTGAACAGCCGATTTTCGGTGTGGCGTGCCGAAAAACAGACGACCCATTTCGAGCGGGTTCAGATGTTCGGACAGGCCATATACCCCAGCGGCGACGGCTATGTCGTGGTCAACAGCGGCGCGTTCTCCAGCCGCGATCTCGACTTCTACCTACCGACAGCGGCCGGATACACCCACATCATCACGTTGACCATGACCACCGAAGAGGTCGATCCGGACACCCGCAAGGTCCTCACCGCGAGCTGCATGGTGCACAAGCAGTCCGGGCTGGGGGCTATCGACATGGACTGGCAGGATGCGCCCGTATTCTGTGATTCGCCTGCGGCCAAGTCGATTTGGCCCGATGCCGCACGGGTGGAGACCAACCGGCGCGTCCAGGGCCGGTAACGTCTTAGGACGGGCCCGGACTGTCCAGAAGGGCGATAAGCGACCGCATACCCGGCCGGAAACCCCATGTGAACACCACCCGGAGCAGGGGCTGGAGCCAGCGCAACGGCAACGCGGACACGAATCGTGGGGTTATCGCGACGGTCCAGTCGAGCCTGCAGCCTCCGGGAACACTGGTGAGCACGTAGTCCTCGGCCCACAACTTCAGCAGCGGCCAGGTGCCCGCCACCGCGGAGTAGGTGATGCGATGACGCGGCTCGTACCGCCAAAATCTCTCCCGCTGGATCCACAGGAACCGCCAGGGCGCCGATACCGTGCCCATCTCACGTTCCATGCCCACCGCGCGGCGCGGTTCGTCGTACCGCACACCACACCCAAACGGCAGCCACGACCAGGCCTGGTCGCTGTCCAGCGCCGCCCAGACCTGTCCCCGGGTTACGTCGAAGGTGTGGGAGGTGCGCAGCACGATGGCCGCCGACTCGAACGCGGAATCGTCCGACATCGGTACCCGGCACGCAGGGGCGAGCATCGGCCACCCCACTCTCAGACCACGGCCTGCGAATCGTCCAGGACCACGGTGGCGTCGATGACCCGAGCCTGTTGTGCATATTGGTAATCGCCGGCCGGGAAGTTCCTCGCCGCACGACGCGCCTGCAGAGTCGTGGTGGGCCGCAGCAGCGGGACGTCGTCGTCGGCGTTCTTCCAGTACGACCGCACACCCCGATTGAGTTCGGTGAAGTAGTACTTCAGATTGCGCCCGTTGCGCAGCATGCTTTGGTGGAACCTGTCCAGTGCTTCCTGCCGTACCTCCATGCGCGTGGCACCGTGTTCACTCGCCAGCTCGATGGCCCGGACGATGTGGGTGACCGCGGTATCGGCGAGCCCGTGCCATCCGCCGTTGCCGGTCCAGGAGTACGGCCCCACGATGATCCAGCGGTTCGGGAATCCGGTGATCGAGACGCTCTCGTACGCCTGCATGCCGCGGGTATTGAAGAAGTCGCCGAGGTCACGCCCGTCGGCGCCGGTCACTCGCCCCCGCTTGTAGGAAGCCGGTTCCGAGAACAGGTCGAATCCCGTTGCCGTGATGAGGAAATCAGCCTCATGGACGGAGCCATCCGTCGTCCTCACGCCCTCGGGAACCACCTCGGCGATCGGTGTGGTGACCAGCGAGCAGTGCGACTTGTTGAAGACCCGCGGAAAGTCGGAGTTCAGCGTCGGCCGGTTGCCGAACGGCCCGAAGGACGGCAGCAGGTCGCGAGCCACCTTCGGATCGCGGACCACCGCGCGCAAATACGCGCCGTACAGGGCCCGGCCCGCACGGTCGAAGGCCCGCATCAGCGGCCGCATGACGGCACCCGGGGTGTGAATCATGAACCACAGTCCCAGGCTTCCCCCGAGTAGAGCTCCCCATTCGATGACCGAGAACAACCCTGGGATACGAAGTGCCCATTGAGCAATCACGGGGATCCGGAAGTCCGGTTTAGGGATGCAGTACACGGGCGTCCGCTGAAACACCACAAGCGATTCGGTCTCATCGGCGATGGCACCACACAGCTGGACGCCGGTTGCCCCGGTGCCGATGACGGCCACGCGCTTGCCCCGCACGTCATGTTCCGGCAGCCACTGCACCGGGGTCACGCGGGTACCGGCGAAGCTCTCAAGCCCCTTGATGCCGGGCTGCTTCGCATCGAAGAAGGGGCCTATCGCCGAGATCACGAACCGCGCGGTGATCACCGCGCCGTCGGCGAGATTCAGGCGCCAGCAGTGACTCGCCTCGTCCCACTCTTCGTTGCGTACCTCGACTCCGAAACGGAAGTGCGGCCGCAGGTTGAATCTTTCCGCGACCTGTTGGTGATAGGCCTGCACCTCGGCACCGGGTGCGAATACGCGAGACCACTGCGGGTTGCGGAAGAAGGGGAACTGATAGATCACCGACGGGATATCGACCGCGATCCCCGGGTACACGTTGTCACGCCACGTACCGCCCAGGTCCTCGGCCCGATCGAGGATCACGAAATCCTCCACGCCCGCTTGCTGCAAACGCACGCCGGCACACAGGCCCCCGATACCCGCACCGATGACGACGACGTGATGATCGGGAATTGATGTGGTCATGGGGACTCCTCACTCGGTGTCCGGGACGGACAGCTCATTGATAACTCCGGTGTTGACAGCGAGGGGCCTCCGGCCACCCACCTGTGCATGTAGAAAGTTGTGGTCCGCCACCGGCGCCCGAAGGGAATCCGCACCGGGATCCGGGCCAGGATGACGCGCCCGCCGGCCAGCGCAACCAACTCGCTCCGGGTCAGATCCCACACGAACCATCGCGCGAGGGGCCGTACAGCCGCGGTGACGACGCGGTTCATCTTTCCCGGCGGAAGATGCCAGTCCAGCAAGGTAACCCGGTGCCCGGGCGTCTTCGAGTCCTCGATAGTCACGGTGCGGAAATCGAATACCTCTTCCCCTCGGCACCCCCCGGGGCGCGGATAGCCGGGGAACATCAGGCGCCACACCCAGCGGAACTCGCGGTGGGTGTTCGAGATCCCGCACCGTCCGCCATCTGAGAACCGATGTCCTTGCCACCAGCGTCCGAGACCCCACCGCAACAGCGAATCAACCAGCCGGCCATACGGGCTGGCCAAATACCTGGCCTGCGTCAGGCCGTCTGTGCCATCCAGCGGGGTTCCCATAAGGAAGATCGCTTCGAGCGCCGCGAGGTCCCCCGCCTTGCCCAGTTCATCGAGCCATTGCCACGTCAACTCTTCGGCATGGCCCGGGTCGGACTGGGCCAATCGCGCCAGTCCGGCCCGGACCCCCTCCGAAGCCGCCGTGGCACGACGCTGGTGTCCCCTCAACGGATCGCCGTATTGAGCGCTGCGGCAACCCTGATCAAGAGCGGCATAGACAACGAGTCTCCTTCTCGAATGCTTGGCTAGTTCGCCGGTATGGCGGCGGCTTTCGCCCGGGCGGTGCGCTCACCCGGGACCGGCAGCTTCTCGAACCGGAAGTCGTCGAGCGGAAAGCGCTTACTGGCTCGCGTCGACTGGTACGCCGTGGTGGGGCGCAAGAACGAGAAGTCGCCGTGGCGGTCGATGTAGTAGGAGTTGGCGTTGACACACGCACGCCCGTGCATAAGCGTCGACTCCGCTTTGGGCGCGATAAAATCGAAGAACCGATCGTTGGCCTCTTCGGTCACCGCGAAGGCCGTCGCGCCACGCTTACGGGCCTCGGTGATCACCCGCACGGCGATGCGCGTGGCGTTCTCCACCATCACGTGCCACGAGCTGCCACTCCACGCGAACGGCCCGAAAACCATGAAGGTGTTGGGCAGCTGGGGCATCGTCACGCCTTCGTATGCCCGGGCGCGGTTGTTCTCGTAGTAGTCGGCCAGATCAAAACCGTTGCGCCCCTTAACAGGGCGCGCGCGGTAAACCTCGGGACTTTGGGACATCTCGAACCCGGTGGCGAGCACCAGGACGTCGATATCGCGGTGTACGCCGTCCTTGGTGACAACCCCCGCAGGAGTGATCTTGGCGATTGGATCGGTCACCAGCTCCACATGGGGCTGGGTGAAGGTGCGGTAGTAGATGTTCGAGACGCTCGGGCGTTTACACCCGAATCCGTACTCGGGCGTGAGTTTCTTGCGCAGCTCTTGGTCGCGAACCTGGCTGAAAAGGAACGCGCGGCAGGCCCATTTCGGAATCAATGTGATGGGCGCGATCTGCTTGCCGTACACCGTGATCGCCACCAGACCGACCTCTACGGCGGCAGCGGCGATCCCCCGGATCAGCGACTGCAGGCCGGGCACGTACTTCAGGGCCAACCGGGCGATGCGCGGTATCGGAAAGTCCGGTTTCGCGAACACCCAGATGGCCCGGCGCTGGTACACATCCACATGCGAGGCCACCCGGGCCATCTGCGGGATCAGCTGAACCGAGGTGGCTCCGGTGCCGATGACCGCCACCCGCTTGCCCTTGAGGTCAAAACCATGGTCCCAGTTCTGGGTCTGAATCACCTTGCCGCCGAACGAGTCCAGGCCCGGGATATCCGGCACCTTCGGCTCGACGAAAGCGCCGACCGCGGTGATGACGTATCTGGATGTCATCACCCGGTCATCGGCGAGAGTCAGGCGCCATAGATGGTTGTCCTCGTCCCACTCCCGCCTCATGACCTCGTGCCCCAACCGAAGGTGGTCGTTCAGGCGGTACTCGTCGACCAGGCCCGCGATGTACTGCTGCACCTCCCGCCCCTTGGGAAAGGTGCGGGACCAGTTGGGGTTTTTGGCGAAGGAAAACTGGTACACGATCCCCGGGACATCCACCGCCACATCGGGATAGTGATTGTTGTACCAGGTGCCGCCTATCCCCGCCGACCTCTCGAGGATGACGAAATCGGTCAGCCCCGCGCGCTTCAACCCGATGGCGGCACCCAGCCCGCCTATCCCGGCACCGATAATGACGGTTTCATGCTCAGGGGTGCTCATAGGGTCGCCTCGACCTGCTGTTCGATACGGCCGTCGTACTCACTGCGTGCTCGCCGGTCCACCGGTCCCACAGTTCTGTCGGCATTGACAACTCGCCTACCCAGCAGCCACAACCATTCGGGAACGAGGTGCTGTAAGCGCAGCGCAAGGACCGTGCCCCTCGGGGAACCGACCACCGCGGGCCGGTTGCGGACGGTCCGCACCGCATCGCGTGCCACCCACTCGGGAGGAATGATCCCCAGCTTCTCCCACCATTTGAACGGAATTCCGTCCACAAGCTGGGTGCGGACGGCCGCCGGCATGACCGTCGAGATCGTCACGCCGGTACCGGCCAGCTCCTCGCGGGCGCTGCGCGCGAACCCGGTGGCAGCATGCTTCGACGCGACATAGCTGGCCAGGCCCGGCGAGTGGATGGCACCGGCTGCCGAGGTCACGTTGATGAAATGCCCTCTGCCCCGGGCGATCATCCGCGGAGCGAGTACCTGGTAGGAGATGTAGTGGCTCCAGAAGTTGACGCGCATCGTCGCCTCTGCCACCCCGCGCGACTCTTCCAGCAGCGGGCCCACGGGCATGATCCCCGCGTTGTTCACCACGATGTCAATGGGTCCGAGGGTCTCTTCGACCTCGGTCACCACGCGCAGGTACTCGTCAAATTCGGTCACGTCCAGCGCAAATCCTTGCGCACCCGAACCGATTTCACCTGCGGACCGGACAGCAGCCTCGCCGTCGAGATCAGCGATGACCACGCGTACACCCTCGCGTGCCAGCCGTTGTGCGATGGACAGCCCGATACCGCGAGCGCCGCCCGTCACCAACGCGATGGCGCCTTCCATCTGAATCTCTGTGAACTTCATGCGGCCGGCCGGCCCACGTGAGCCCTGACGAACGCCGAGATCTCGCCAACGGCGGCCCGCGCATCGACAAGCACGTCCGCGGCAATCTGGAAGTCGTGCACCTGATTTCTCCATATCTGCAGTTCGACAGGAACTCCGGCCTCGGCTAGCCGCGCAGCCGCGAATTCGGCATCGGGGCGCAAGATTTCGTCACTACCCACCTGAATGAGCGTCGCCGGCAAGCAGGCCAGCACGCCGCGGTGACCCTCGACAAAACTGTCCAGGACCGCAAAGCCCGCCGTGGACCTTTCCGCGGAGAGCATGAGGCGCTCCATGGCGATCAGCGCCGCCCGCGGGAACAACGAGTCGTTGGATTGGCCGGCCAGCACCAGCTTGCCCGCGGGGTCCCGCTGCACCAGAGGCGACATGCACACCAGAGCACCCGGCGAGCCGAGCCCGCGACGCTGTGCGATCAGGCTCGTGACCAAGGCCAGGAAACCACCCGCGGAATCCCCGGCAACGGCGATCTCCTCGGGCTGATAGCCGAGGTCGATGAGATACCGGTATCCGTCGAGGGCATCCTCGACCGCTGCCGACACCGGGTGCCCCGGCAGCTTGCGGTAATTGACAGCAAGGGACGTGACACCCGCGCCCACGGCGATGCGCGAGACCAGCCTGCGGTGCGTGTTCAGCCCGCCGACGACGAACGCCCCGCCGTGCAGATAAAGCACCGCGCCACTGGGCAACTCGCCCGTGGGCGTCATCAGTTCGGCCTCGCAGTGTGCCAGCTGCACACGCGAACGACGAACTCCCCGCACGGGCCGCAGCACGACGGCCGCCAGATCGACGACTCGGTAGGGCCACGACAGATGCGGGAATCGTGCCCACAGCGCAATCACCGGATACGCGAACAGCCGGATGCCCAGCCGACCCAAGCGCAGCAGAACGGTCAGCGAGCCTCGCTCGACACGCGTGAGCTGTACACGCTCCGCATGCAGCGGCACCACATCGGCCGTCATTGGCACTCCCTCGGTGATCTCGTAGGTAAGCAACTGTTTAACAGACTGACATGCCATTCATAAAAATACAAGAGGAGGGTGCCCGCACCCGCCAGATTGGCCGTCAGCGCTGGTGAGACCAGCTTTCTATGGCTTCGCCCAGCGGGGTGGCGATACCGGCAAGGCCGAGATACTCGCGGGCGATCGCCGACCAGGGCGCCGCGGCGCCGAGCTTGCCGAGCAATGCCGCCACACACATCTCGGTACGCCGCGCCATCGTGTGCGTCTCCACCAAACGCTGGTTGCGGATGCCGTCGTAGAACTTGGAGGAGGGCAGCACAGCATCGGCGACCGAGCGCCGAGCGATATCCGGCGTCATCCGCAGGCTCCCGTCGCCCAGATGCCAGCTACTGACCGCACGGATGTACTCGGTAGCCGCACTTCGCTCCATGGCCTCCGGATCTGCCAGGAATCCCGCCGCCACGGCGATATCGAACGCCTCGTCGTCATTCCCGGTGAGCAACGCCCGGAACACCTTGCGCTGAACCTCGGCGTCCTCGGGCTCCATGTCCATGCACAGCCCGAAGTCCAGAAAACCGACCCTCCCGTCGGGCAGCAGCATGATGTTGCCCGGATGAGGGTCGGCGCAGAAGAATCCGGTTCGGTACATCTCACCGCAGTAGAAGCGATAGATCGCCTCCCCCACGCGGTCCCGGATCGGCTGATCCTCTCCGATAAGGCCGTCGAAGGACACACCGTCGAGGTACTCGGTCACCAGGACGTGTTCGGTGCACAGTTCCGCAATCGGTTCGGGGATACGCCACCCGGGATGTCCGCGGAAGGCATCGAAGATCCGCTGGTGATGGGCCAGTTCGGTGCGGTAGTCCACTTCCTTGATCATCTGCCGCTGCACCTCCGCGACGATGGCTTGGCTATTGCTGGCCGGCATCTTCTTGGACGCCAGCTTGGCGACCAGCTGCAGGTTCTTCAGGTCCGCTCGGACCTTTGACGCGATATCCGGGTACTGAATCTTGACCGCGACCATCCGCCCGTCGTCCAGGCGGGCGCGGTACACCTGCCCGATGGAGGCCGAGGCAATGGCCCCGGCCTCGATGCTCACGATCCGGGCACGCAGGCCGCCCAGCTCGCGGTCCAGCGCCCGGTGCATCGTCTCGTCGGGAACCCTTGGCGCATTGTCGAATAGGGGCGCGAGCCGTGCGGTGAACTCATCCCTGACCGAGCTGGAGGTGATACCCACATCCACGACGGAGAGCAGCTGGCCCAGCTTCTGCGCGGCCCCTTTCATCGAGCCCGCGACGGCCACGAGATCGTCGGCGAACCGCAGAATATCGGCGTCCCGCCGGGCGGCCACGTCCGCGGCGACAGGCTTGATCGCCGTCGTGATCGCCGAGCGTACGGCGTGACCGGCAACAACCTTTCCCAGCGCCGCGGCCCTCTTCGCGCGCAGCGGCACGCCGGCCCGAGTTGTGTTGACCTCGTTGTCAACTGGTTCGCCGATGGGAGTGCTCCTTCGTTTCCCGCGCCGGTCTACGGCGCTGGGTTCAGACCATAGAGCAAAAACTGCGTGATGGCTCGCGCGTACTCGTCAATATGGTCCGTCTGCCCCTCGTCGTCAACGATCAGGGTGACGGCGCCGACCAGCAACGACACAAAGGCCTGGCCAAGGAACTCGGTGTCGATCGACGGGTTGATCCGGTCGGCGCCGATCATCGAGTACACAGACTGCTCGCTACGCACCGACGCAAAGCGGAAGAACTGAATGATGGACTGAAATGCTTCCGGATCCACTCCAGCAGCCTCCGTGCACACGAAGATCAGCGCGGGTAACCGGCCGGCCACCGCTTCCAGCGCGTTTCTAAATCCTTGCGCCAGAGCGTGTTCAATGTCCTGACGGGCATCGAGACGGCCAACCGGTCGGGACAGGACCGGCTCCATCGCGGAAAACTCACGGACCATCAGCGCATCGAGCAGGTCGCGCTTGTTCTGGTAGTAGTTGTAGAACGTGCCGTGGCTGACCCCGAGCCGCTCGACGATCTCGTTCACTCCCACGCCGTGATAGCCATCGGACAGGAAGCAACCCAGCGCGGCATCGAGAAGTTCATTACGGCGGTCGGCGGCCACCGGCACCGGAATATGCCCGGAATCAATGGTTTCCGCAGCGGTATCCCCGGCACCGGGTTCCAGAACCACGCCGTCACGCAAGATGCCCGTCTCCGCGATCTGCGAAGCGGTACTCACAAATCGCTCTCGGGTACTGGGGTTATCGTGCCGACTTTGGGCGAGCAGAAAACCGGGGAGCACCAGCGCCGGCAACAGCCGCGCGAGCACGGCGTGGTTCTGGGCGTCCTCCGGAACCCACCCGGCGCGGCGGCCGCTATCCAAACCCCGCTGAACGTACGAATCGAGCATCCCCTGAATACCCAGGACACGCTGTTTGAGTTCCTTATCGGCGGCGGCCGACTGGACGGTCAGGAGTTTCAGTAGCGCGGGCTCCTGGTCCACCAACGCGTAGAGGCGGCGGCCGCCCTCCATGATGATGTCGTTTCGTTCTTCGATACCGGCCGTTCCACCGACCACGTCGAGAAAATCGTCGAGCGCCAGAGTGTCGACAAGGCGCTCCACGCCATAGTCGAAGACCAGGTCCAAAACCTCGCGCTTGCTGTCGACATACCGGTAGACGGTGCCTTGCCCCATGCCCGCGCGGGTGGCGATATCGGACATGCTGGTCTGCTCATAACCGTTCTCGGTGAATGCCGCGAAAGCCGCGTCGACAATCTGCTGCCGCCGTCTGTCGGCAAGTCCGGACACCGGGGGCCGTCCTCGGCGAGGCCGATCCTGCGCCACTAGCTGCTCCATCGACGTGTCTGACCGAACCGATCCGAGGCACGCGCGGATACGCGTGCTTCATTGCCGTCAGAGTCTAAACACGTGCGCGCCGGGCCATGCGCGGTGAGAGGTCAGCCCTCCAGCTTGTAGCCCAGACCACGCACCGTCACCAGGTGCACCGGATTGGCGGGATCCGACTCGATTTTGGAGCGCAGCCGCTTGACGTGCACGTCAAGGGTCTTGGTGTCACCCACGTAGTCGGCGCCCCACACCCGGTCGATCAGTTGCCCGCGGGTGAGCACCCGGCCACTGTTGCGGATCAGGTATTCGAGGAGATCAAATTCCTTGAGCGGCAAGGTGATCGCTTCCCCATTCACCGACACTGTGTGCCGATCGACGTCCATGCGGACCGGGCCGGCCTCCAAGACGCCGTCACCCGCGGCGGTCTCTTCGGAATCCGAGCCGCGGCGCAGCACCGCCCGAATACGGGCGATGAGCTCGCGCGCCGAATACGGCTTGGTCACGTAATCATCGGCGCCCAGCTCCAGCCCGACGACCTTGTCGATCTCACTGTCGCGTGCGGTCACCATGATCACCGGCACACTGGACTTGGCGCGCAGCTGCTTGCACACGTCGGTGCCACTCATTCCGGGCAACATGAGATCCAGCAGCACGATATCGGCACCGGCGCGCTCGAATTCGGCGAGCGCGGAAGGACCGTCGTTGACGATGGTCGCCTCGAAGCCCTCCTTACGCAGTAAGAAGGCCAGTGGATCGGCCAGCGAGTCCTCGTCCTCAACAATCAAGACACTGGTCATCGACGTACATGTTCCTCTCGTGTAGTCGCTTGGCGATCCTCGCGTAAGCGGCTGGTTGGTGCGTGCGGCGGGGCGTGGTTGATCGCGTCTTTGCGAGGCATGGATTGGTCTGATTGCGGGTGATCTGCGGTTTCCTCGACCGCGTCATCCTCGTCTTCGTAGACCGGGAGGGACAGGGTGAAGGTTGACCCCGTGCCCGGCTGACTCCACAGCTTGATGGCGCCATTGTGATTGGCGGCCACGTGCTTGACGATTGCCAGCCCCAGACCCGTGCCCCCGGTATCGCGGGAGCGCGCTTTGTCCACCCGGAAGAAGCGTTCGAAGACGCGCTCCTGGTGTTCCTTAGCGATCCCGATGCCCCGGTCGGTGACGGCGATCTCGATCTTGTCGCCGCGGCGCCGGCGGCTGATCGAGACCGGCGATCCGTGCGACGAGTAGGCAATGGCGTTCGCCACGAGATTGCTGATGGCGGTGATGAGCAGCGTGGGGTCACCCCGCACTTCGAAACCGCTGGGTGCATCGGTGGTGACCGCGATGTCGGCATTCTCGGCGGCTACCTTGGAGCGGCTCAGCGCCTCGGACACCACGAAGTCGACGTCGACGACCTCCAGGTCAGGCAGTTTTTCGGCCCCCTGTAGCCGGGAGAGCGCAATGAGTTCGGTGACCATATTGCCCAGGCGGCGGGATTCCGCGAGCACCTGCTCGCCGAAATGCTGCACGGTCTCGGGCTCGTCGGAGGATTCCAGCAGCGCCTCGGCGAGCACGCCCATGGCGCCGACAGGGGTCTTGAGCTCGTGGCTGACGTTGGCCACGAAATCGCGGCGCGTGGCTTCCATGCGGACATGCTCGGAGTCGTCGTCGACATAGATGACCGCCCAGCGCGGATCGGCATCGGAGAGCCTGCGCACATGTCCACGCAGGCTGAAACCCACGCGACCGGGCGCCTTCGGTTTGGTGGTCAGATCCACTTCGACAGCCTCACCGGTGACCAGCGTCCGCTGGGCGGCGTTCCACGCCTGCTCGTCGAGCTGGCGGTCGCGTACCAGGCCCAGCTCCCGGGCGCGAGCATTGACCAGGACGACGTCCTGATGCTTGTCGACGACGACAATTCCGGTCGGCGAGATGGCGACAATGCGCTCGAGCATCTGGGAAACGGTCAGACCGGTCTGGGCTATCTGCGAACCCTTCCGGGCCGTGCGGTGCGTCGAAGAGCGACGCGAGTACCACGCGCCCAGCGCTACACCCGCAGCAAGCGCCGCGAGGGCTGCGATCGTCACGATCACAACCAGAGAGCCCGATGCGGCGGTCACGCGAAAAGCGTACGCATTCGGTGAACGTCACCCCAGCAGCGTGCGGCTAAATGCCGAGCAAGTCACACATTCCCGCACAGGTGTTAGGCGCGAGTTCACCGAATATTCGCCGATTGGCGAACTTCTGGTGGGTCCAGACCCGCGGTGAGGTTATTTCGCGCCCTGGTTGGCTACCGCCGCGGCACCCGCGGCCGCAGCCTCCGGGTCCAGGTACACACCACCTGCGGTGACCGGTTTGAGGTTCTCGTCGAGGTCGTACCGCAATGGAATACCGGTGGGGATGTTGAGACCGACGATCTCCTCGTCCGAGATCCCGTCGAGGTACTTCACCAAGGCCCGCAGCGAATTGCCGTGGGCGGCAACCAGAACTGTCTTGCCCGCACGAAGCTCCGGCACGATGGCCTCTTCGTAATACGGCACGAACCGCGCCACCACGTCGGCCAGGCATTCGGTGAGCGGTCCACCGCCGATGTCGGCGTAGCGAGGATCCTGGTCCTGGCTGTAGTGGCTGCCCCGCTCGATGGGCGGCGGCGGGGTGTCGTAGCTGCGCCGCCAGGCCATGAACTGGTCCTCGCCGTACTTGGCCTTCGTTTCGGCCTTGTCGAGGCCCTGCAGGGCGCCGTAGTGGCGCTCGTTGAGGCGCCAGTCCCGTACCACCGGGATCCACAGCCGGTCGGCCGTATCGAGGGCCAGGTGCGCGGTGTTGATCGCGCGGCGCAGCAGCGAGGTGAACAAAATATCGGGCAGCAGCCCCTGCTGAGCGAGCAGCTCACCACCGCGCTGCGCCTCTGACCTGCCCTTTTCGGTCAGGTCGACATCGACCCAGCCAGTGAACAGGTTCTTCGCGTTCCACTGGCTCTCGCCATGGCGCAGCAGGATCAGGGTGGCTCCGTTTGCCTGACTGGAGGTCTCGCCGCTCATGGGCGCCAGTCTCTCATGTGGCTGCACGGCTGCTCCAGACGTATCAACGCAGCTCCCTGTTCAGCTCGGCGCAGCACATATCCCGAACGACGACGGACGCATTCGCCACGAGTTCGCCGAGGGAGTATCGGCATGCGACCGGGTCGCGCACCACGCCCACGCTGATCCGGAGCACGTTGAGCGCATTCGCGATATGCAGTGCCACCACTGCGCCAGACCATCGGGTCGTCGGGGGCGCCGGAACCTTCATCACGGCCGACAACATGTTCACGTTCCGCGCGGCGGGGTCGTCCACAAGTCTGGGCTGCGCCGCACCAGGGGCAGATAGCTCCTGCACAACCATGTCCAGGAGGACCCCTTCGGCGATCGCCGCTTCAAAGAACTGGACATGCTGGATGTAGACGGGGTCGCCCCCTGCCGCTGCGGCACCATGCGCGAAGAAGACGGCGGTGACCGCCCGGGGCGACAGACCCGCGGACGCTGCGATGCCCAGGGCCGCCGCGGCGACGTCGAACACCCCGGCGTCGTCGGTGAATCCCATCTGTTCCCGGCCCCAGCCAGATGTGTCAAATAGCGACGTCACGTCGGCGCCTCCTGCCGATTCATTCGAAAACCTTTGCAGGAATCAATTTCTCGATCTCGTCCCGCAATATCTGCTCAACGCTCCGCGCGCTGTTCGTACTGGCCACGAGTTCGGTGAAATCAATACTCAGCCGCCCCTGGTAGCTGGTGACGAAGTAGATGCGACCCTCCACCATCGCGATGCCCCGTGTCGCGACGAATGCGCTCACGGGGTGAAGCTCGACACCACAACGGAAATCGTGGATATCCATGCCGTCGGGCGTTGTGAACTCCGATACCCGCCCCCAGTTGGTGATCTGGATGGCCGTAAAGGTGGGCACCAAACCTCCCATCGGCACAAGTAGGAAATACCGCCTCATCAGAGACAACGCCCGCCGGATGTCGCCGCGGACAAACGCGGTGTGGTGAATGCGGGCGGTTCGTAACCCGTCGTGGATGTCCGCGACAACGCGGCGGGCGAGGTCGAGCGCATCACTGCCCCGGCTCACCTCAAGGATCATCTCGGCAATGCCCAGCACGTTGGTGCCCTCGGTCGGAGCAACCGGCGGATCAATCCGGGAACGCAAGTTCACAAATGATGAAAGCGCCACGGGCAGTTCACTTTTTCCGGATATCTCGCGCTCGGCGAGCACCAGTGCCGCACTGACGAGACCATTGAGGGTGACCCCGTGTGCGCGCCCCACATCAAGGAGTCGATCGGTCTGCTCCACCGACAGGTGAACACGTGCCCGCTGCGCGCGACGTGGACGCAGTGCGGTCCAGACCCATTCGGGCCCTCGGTATGCCGGACGCAGGTCCATCATCTGCCTGGACGCCGGCTCGCTGTAGCCACGCGCACGGAGCAGCGTCTCAGCGCTGACCGGAATGGGATGCGGCGGTGGCGCACTAACCAGCCTGACCACGCCGTTTACCCGTCGCGTTCGCTCCGTGTAGAGCTTCCACACATCGTGCAGATACGCCAGGGCCGCGTCGGCATCCGCGATGGCGTGGTGCAAGAGAAACGTCACCCGGAACTTCCCGCCGGACCGATACACCCACAGGGCACACACCTGCCCCAGGGGCAAGGCCGACTTCCCGGCCACCACATAGTCCTCAACATCGGCGTCACCGACATCCCGGAACACGGCCCCAGGGCGTTCACGAGGGTCGAATCGCAGCTCAAACCCCTTCCGCGACATATGAATCCGGCCACCCAACAGCGGGTACAGGTCCACCAATCCGGCGAGCGCATCCGCCAGCGCAGCATCGTCCAGCGTTCCCGTGCCATAGCAATGTTGCGCCACGGTGGCACCCGAGACGACGAACACAGACTCCGAAGGCGACAGGACGCGCGGCGGCAGCAGCTCGGGCATGAAGCTCCTTAGGCAAGCCAGGTATTCGATACATACAGTTATCGATACTGAAAGTACCCGATACTTGCCATATTGCCATGCACTACGGGATCGGCGCAGGCAGCGGGCTTAGCCGACGCGCGGCGCAGGACCTGATCACCCCGTCGAGCTGCGGATAGGGCGTGATGCCTATTCGGCCATCGCCGGCGCCGCGACCGGCCGGACCGCTTCGCGACCTTCGAAAACGTAGTCGTGGAGAGGGAAGGTGCGCGACGAGCGGCGCGCTGCCTGCGTCGACAGCGGCCGGATGTACGCGGACTCGCCGTTGTGGTCGAAGTAGTAGCTGTTGGCGGTGACGCAGTTGCCGGTCTGAAACAGCGAGTAGGTGTACCGCGACCGCGCATCCTCGGTCCAGGCATCGGCGGCGTCCACCCGCACCTCGACATCGGCGGCCCCGAGTCGTTGCGCCTCGCCGATGACCCGCCCGATGTGGATGGCCGCGGTGTCCACCACGCTGTGGTAGGTGCCGCCGGTCCACCCGTATTGGCCAAAGACGTTGAAGGTGTTGGGCAGTCCCGGTATCGAGAAGCCGTGATAGCTCTGCGGTACGTGGCTCTGATAGAAGTCGGCCAGATCGAAGCCGTCCCGGCCGATCACCGGCCGGTCCCGGTACACCTGCGGATCGAAGAACAACCGGAAACCGGTGGCGAGGACCAAGACATCGACCTCTCGTTCCACACCTGCGGCGGTTCGGATGCCCTTCTCGGTGACGGTCTCGATCGGGTCGGTCACGAGCTCCACGTTGGCCCGGTTGAAGGTCGGCAGGTAGGTGTTGGACGTGGCAGGGCGTTTGCACCCGAAGTCGTAGTCGGGCGTGAGCCTGGCCCGCAGCTCCTTATCGGACACCTGCAACCGATAGGAGACATTGCCCAGTAGCCAACGCAGGGCCCCCGGGGTGTTGCCGAGACGACCGGCATACAGCACCCCGTAGACGAGCGCACCGCCGACGATGAACTCCAGGCTTTCCTGAAGCAACCGTTGCGCGGTGGGCACCCGGCGGAACAACGCGCGCAAGGGTGCCGGCATGCTCGGGTCGATCTTGGGGAAGACCCAGATCGGGGTGCGCTGGTAGACGTCGAGATGGTCTACTTCGCCTGCGATCTCAGGAATGATCTGCACGGCGCTGGCCCCGGTACCGATGACGGCGACTCGCTTACCCTTCAGCTCGACGCTGTGGTCCCAGGCGGCCGAACGCAGGATGGTGCCCCGGAAGTCGTCCAGCCCCTTCAGTTCAGCCGGTTTGGGTTCGGGAAACGGCCCGGCCGCGGCGACGACGAATCTGGCCGTCACCTCCTGCCCGTTGACCCGGAGCCGCCACAACTTCGCATCCTCGTCCCACGTACGCGCACCCACATCGCTGCCGAATCTGACAAAACGCTGCACATCGTTTTCGCGGTACAGCCGCTCGATGTAGCTGAGCACCTCCCCGCCCTTGGCGTAAAACCTGGTCCACTCCGGGTTCAGAGCATGGCGGAACTGGTAGGCCTGTGCCGGGATGTCCACGCCGATACCGGGATAGACGTTCTGACGCCAGGTGCCACCAACACCATCCATGCGCTCAAAAATGACGAAGTCTTCGATGCCCCGTCGGCGCAACTCCAATCCGATACCGAATCCGGCCAGCCCCGCACCGATGACGGCCACGTAATGATCAGGTTGGCCGGTCATGCAATGGCCTCGTAGGTGAGTTCCTTGGACCAGCTCGGCTGTTCGGCAAGCCAGCGCTTCGGGTAGTAGTCGGACAGCTTGACCATGGTGTTGGCCACAGCGTGATACGGACCGTGAAGCGGGTTCTGCTCATTGGTGATCATCGCCGCACCGAGCCGCAGTACCTGGTACACCAGCAATCGAGTGCCCTTGCCGCGGCTGCCGACATTGACGAACCGCTCCATGGCGTCGTACAAACGCTGTTCACGCAGTCCCATGCCGATCAGATTGCCCTTGATTCTGTTGATGAGCGGGATGCCCGTGCCGAGCCCCAGCAGCAATCCCATCAACAACGAGGGGTTGAGCACCGTGGCAACATTCTCGATGATGACGCGGCGCAGATTGCCCTGCCCCATCATGTCTAGTACATGGAAATCCACTGCCAGATGGCGTGATTCGTCGGAGTTGATATGCCGGAAAGCCTGGTGACAAACGGGGTCATGAACCTCCTCCAGCAGGAACTTCAGCAACGCGCCATCCAGGGCCACTTCCAGCAGCGGGATGATGGTGCCCAACACGGTGAGTGACAACCCGTCCGAGTATCGGTCCAGCCATTCAATGGCCAAGCGCACGTTCACATTCGGTACAGGAACTTCATCCTTCTCGAGCATGCCCCAGCGCCGCATCAACGCCAGTTCGGCGTTGGCGTGCTTTTGTTCCTCGGCATGGAAGTACCGGTAGATCTCCGCGAGCGTCTCATTGGGGGCCTTTTTGGCCAACGCCGAAAACCCACGCGCGCCGATATTTTCAATCCACACCAGATCGGCCATGAAGGCCTTCAACTTGGGCCGCTGCTCGTCGGTGATCTGCTCGGCGCCAGGAGCTTCCCAGTCCACATCGGCCAGGGCCCACTGCTTGTCCTTGATGGTCTGCAGCATGTCTTCCAGAACAATGGCCATCTCTTCGCCTTCCTATGCGGTCCGGGCCGTACGCAGGGGCTGTTGGGCCAGCACCCCGGTGATGAATCTGGCGGCCTCGCCAAGCGCCGCGTTGGCCTCCGGAATCAACCGGGGCAGGGCCTGGAACACGTGGATCTGCTCGGGCCAAATCTGCAGATCGCATTGCCCGCCGGCCTGAACGATCATTCGCGTGAGCTCCTCCGCGTCGGCGGCCAGGAACTCGGCCCCACCGGCCTGAATCAGAGTGGGCGGCAGGGAGATTCCGGCGGGAAAGCTCAGACGTAGGCGTGGCGAGTCCGCAGGCTCACAGCGGGTGTACTTGTCCACCAGATGTTTAGCGGCGGCCGCGGTGATGGCCGGGTCTGGCCGCATCGTCTCGCGTTCGGCGGCCAAACCGAGCGTCACGTCCAGCAGCGGCGAGAATAACGCCACCGCACCGGGTTGCGGCACGTTCAGCCGGTGGTTCTCGATGAGCAGGTCCACCGCGAGATGCCCGCCCGCCGAATCACCGGCAACCACAATGTCCTGGGCAGCATGACCGCGTTCCAGCAGCCAGTCATAGGCGGCCCGGACGTCGTCGGCGGCCGCCGGAAAGACGTGTTCGGGTGCCAGCCGGTAGTCGACAGTGAAGGCAGGCAGGCCGGTCGCCTCCGACAGGCGAGCGACCATCGAGCGGTGAGTTTTCGCCGAGCAGATGACATAGCCACTGCCATGGACGTACAGGATGATCGGCCCCTGAACATCGGCACTGAGCGCAGCCCCCGCCCGAACCCATTCCCCCCGTAGCGGATCCTTCAACCGCGCCACTTCGGTGCCGCGGGGCATCGCTCCGCCGACCGCCATGATGGCCGCGACGATCCGGCGCGCCAGCAGCACACCGGGCTTGCCCGTTTTGTCCAGGCGGGCGCGAGACAGCACTGGCCGCAACCCGATGGCGGTCAGCGCCGCGGTGGCCCTGGTGCGCCGCGAGGCCTCGGAGACCGCTGTCCCGGCGACATCCGCCGTGCGCAGTGCCAAGGACACACCACCGACGACGGCATTGATTCGCGCCTGTGTCTTGCGAGCACTGTCGCGACTCGGTTCGGTGGCAGGCAGGTCGGCGAGGAACAAGTTCGGGAATCCCGCCACGGTGGCCGAAACGCGGCCCGCCGGCTTGAGCTTTCGACGCTGGGCCCCCACCACCGGCACCACCGCGATGGTCGATCCCGCATCCGGGCTGGATGCGAAAACCACGACATCGCACTGATGATCGATGCCTTCGGCGGTGCGGATGCCTCCACTGCTGAACCGGGCAATGGGCCAGGTAACCAGCTTGCAGTTGGGTGCTTGCAGTGCGGTAAGGAACTCATCGGTCACCACGACGTTGGGGCGACCGGTGAGCCTCAGCGGCGTCAGTTGACGCCGGATCCAGGGGTCCGGCACACGCCGGCGCAGGTTGCGCTGGGCCACTACTTCGAGCAGGCCGAGCGTCGTGGGACGCCTACCCGCGAACCAGGCCTGGCGCGTCTCACGGCGTAGCGTGCGATCCACCAGCTGACCGACGCGGCCACTGGTCCGAGGCAGCACCCAATCGGGTGAACTCTGGAAAAGCTTGACGCTGGCAGCATTTCGAACCACTACGGGCAGCACCGACGCGGCGGCGGCACTATTGCCGACGACGGCGACACGCAGCCCGGCGAGCTCTGTACCGTCACCGATCCGGGCGGCGTCGAGGATCTTTCCGGTGTACCCCTCGATACCCCGAATGTCGGGACTGCCGTCCACCGACCCGGTGGCCAGCACGACCGCGCGTGCGGTGAAGCGCTGTCCTGCTTCCGTGTCCACGATCCACAGGTCACCGTCGAGCGCGATCCGGGTGACGTCATGACCGAACTTCACGTGCGGATCGAGCGTGAACAGGGCGATGGTGTCGTCACGCCAGCTTCCTGGCGCCGGGCGGGCACGATCGAGCACGGTGAAGTCGGTGATCCCGGCCTCCTGTAAACCCACCGCGGTACCCAGACCGGTGTATCCGGCGCCTACGACGACGACCGGCAGTGTGGGGCCCGTCACCGGGGCACCACCTTGACCGGGGATTCCTTTTCGTAGGCGGTATCCCACAATTTACGCGGATCGGTGTCCGCGGGCAGCAGCCGGCCCAACCGTGAGATGATTCCCGAGCCCCACGAATAGGGCACGGGCGCATGCCGTTTCATCGCCCAGATGAGTTTTGCATCGGGCTGCGGGACCACATACAGCCGCCCCCGATCGTGCGCGTTGAGGGTGGTCTTCGCGATCCATTCCGGCGACACCCCAACCCATTTGAACGCGGTACTCGCGAGGTTGGTCAGCGGCCCGGGGATGCGTGCACCGTCCAGGATGTTGGTCTTGACGGCCGTGGGACACAGCACCGTTACCCGCACCCCGCTGCCCGCGAGCTCGGCACGTAGCGTCTCCGAGAGCGCAAGCACGGCAGCCTTGCTCACGTTGTACGGGCCCATCAACGGCGCGGCCGCGAAACTGGCGGCGGACGATACGTTGATGATGCCGCCGAATCCCTGTTCACGCAGCCGGGGGGTGAAAACCTGGCAACCGTAGATCATTCCCCACATGTTGATGCCGATGGTGGCGTTCCAGTCGTCCATCGACACCTCACCGATGGGTTTGCCGCCCGTTCCGATACCCGCGTTGTTGATCACCAAATCGGGAGCCTGCCCCAGCCAGTCGGTCGCGGTGTCGGCGAGCATGACGATCTCGTCATACGAACTGACGTCGCACACGACAGGATGTGCGTTGTCACGCCCAAGTTTGTCGGCGGTCTCCTGCGCGCTGGCCAGGTTGATATCGGCACACACCACCCGGCCGCCACGGGCGACGATGGCCTCCGCGAAGGCGCGTCCGATGCCGCTGCCCGCGCCCGTCACCACCGCGCTCGCCCCGTAACTGACCTTCGGACGTCGGCGCGGGTAGGCTCCCGCGTCGGGTGCCGTCATTGGCATCACCCTTCGCTTGTCGCTTACGCATCAGTCGTAAACGTAAACCAAGCGTGTGGCACACCCGCCCACTTGTCAAGGGTCCGGCGAGATTAATGTCGGGTTAGTCGTACCGCGCGAAGACTACTGCAGCGCAGGCAGGCCATCAATCGAGCTGCCGTTGTCTTCCAGCGCGCTCTCCAGGGTCATCTTCTCCTGCGGCACCTTCTCGACATGCTTCTCGTACACGTCTCGATGACCCAAAAAATCCATGAGCGGAACCGAGTAGCCACACGAGTCGGCCACGCGGGTGACCTCAACCAAAATGATTGAGCGCGCTCCCTTTTCGAGCTTCTTGGCGAAGTGGCTGCGCAGCTTCGGGTACTCGGGTTCGTTGAACTGCACCACGCGAGCGCGGCCATGCAGCCGGATGATGCGGCAACGCTTGTCGAATGAACAGAACATGAGCACGATGCGCCCGTTGTCGCGCACGTGCGCGATGGTCTCCGCACCGCTGCCGAAGTAGTCCAGGTAGCCCACGTGGTGCGGCCCGAGCACCGCGAATGTCCCGGCCATCCCCTTAGGAGAGACGTTGACGTGCCCTTCCGGGCCGCTCGGCGCGGTGCCGACGAAGAACACCGGCTGCTCGGTCAGCCAGCGGGCGAGCTTGTCGTCGATCTCCTCGTACACGTGACTCATGCGGTCCAGGGTGCCACCCGAGTCCGACAACCCGCCACTGGATTTCGCAGGTCAGATGCGTGCGCGCAGGTCCTTGCGCAGGATCTTGCCCGCGGCACTCTTGGGGATGGCGTCGATAAACTCCACCTGACGAATCCGCTTGTGCGGAGCCACCTTCTGTTGGACGAAGGTCATAACCTCTTCATCGGTAAGGTCCTGATCGGTGCGGACCACGAAAGCCTTGGGAATCTCGCCGCTGGACGGATCGGGAACACCGATGACGGCAGCGTCGCCAATGCCCGGGTGCGTCAGCAGCAGCGCCTCCAACTCGGCGGGAGGCACCTGGTAGCCCTTGTACTTGATCAGCTCCTTGAGCCGGTCGACGATCGTCACCACGCCGTCGGCGCGCACCACCGCGATATCTCCGGTGTGCAGGAACCCGTCGGGTTCGATCGTCGCGGCGGTGGCCTCCTCGTTGCCGAGGTAGCCGGCCATCACATTGGGGCCACGCACCAGCAGCTCCCCAGGCGCACTCTCGCCCTCGGCCGGAATCTCGATCTCCGCACCGGTCTCGGTGTCGATGAGCTTGTTCTCTGAATTCGGTACCGGGATACCCACAGAGTTCAGCGGGATATCGGGCCGGCCCGGCGGAATGAGGTGGCTGACGGGACTCAGCTCGGTCATTCCGTAGCCCTGGCTGACACGGCAATTCAGACGTGCGGCAACGGCATTGCCCAACTGCTCGTCCAGCGGGGCGGCACCCGAGAAGACCGAGCGCAGGCAGGAGACGTCGTACTTGTCGACATCGGGGTGCTTGGCCAGCACCACCGCCACCGGCGGGGCGACGAAGACGTGGTCCACGCGGTAGTTGGCAATGGAGCCCAGGAAGGTGTCGAGCTCGAACCGGGGCAGGATGACCAGCTCGGCGCCCAGCTTGAGTTGCACGTTGAGCAGCACGACCAGACCGTAGATGTGGAAGAACGGGAGGACGGCCAGCACCCGGTCTCCTCGGTCCACCCCGTAAAGGTGTTTGGCCTGCGCAATGTTGGCGACCAGGTTGTGGTGGGTCAGCATGACGCCCTTGGCCTTGCCGGTGGTTCCCGACGAGTACGGCAGCACCGCCAAATGTGTTGCCGGGTCAAAGGAAACCTCCGGCGGCGCCAGATCAGGCCGCGCGATATCGGCCAGGGAGAGGCGTCCCTCGACGGGATCGATGGTGATCACGTTGACGGCATCAAGACCCGCGATCTCCGCGGCCTCCAGCGCACGCGACAGCAGCGGCGACACCGTGAAGACGAGCTGTGCCTTGGAGTCGATGAGCTGCTTGGCCAGCTCCTCGGCGGTGTACAACACGTTGACAGTGCTCGCGGTGCCGCCCGCGCGCAGGATGCCGTGCAACACCACGGCGAAGGCCGAGCAGTTCGGCAGGAAGACCGCCGCGACGTCGCCGAGACCGAATCCTCGGTCGGCCAGACCCGCCGCCGCCGCGTCAATCTGCGAACGCAGCTCGCCAAAGGTGGTCTGTGCCCCGGAAAGCCCGTCGATGAGCGCGACGCGGTCGTCGTCTCCGCTCGTGTCGCCGAACACGTACTCGTAGACAGAGCAGTCGGGAATGGAAACGTCGGGCAGAGGGCTACGAAACGTCACGCCGGACAGTCTTGCACGCCGCGTCTAGTCCGTGTCGATGGTCCTGGCCTCTTCCGGGCCTCGTCTGGGCATCTCCTGGCCGACGAGGGTCAATCCTCGATGAGGTGCTCGAAGGCCTCAAGGTTCTTCAGCGACTCGCCCCGCGAGGTACGCCACGCCCACTCCTTCTGGATCGACGTCTTGAACCCCAACTCCAGCAGGATGTTGAAGTCGTTGTCCGCGGCCTCCAGCACCTGTCCGAGCAACCTGTCGATCTCATCCGGGGTGATCGCCGGCAGCGGCAGGCGACCCACCAGGTAGATGTCGCCCATGTTGTCGATCGTGTACGCGACGGCGTACAAGCGGCGGTTGCGTTTGAGCAGGTAGCGGTAGACACCCTCGGTGTTCTCGTCGGGGCGCCGGCAGACGAACACCTCGACGCGCACGGCGTGCTCACCCGGGCTGAGCATCGTGGTGATCTTTTGCTTGCGTTCACCGGGCAGCTCCACGATCAGCGCCGACTTGCCGTCCGGACCGTGATGCTCGGTGAAGGTGATCTCCCGCTCCACGAGCGTCCGCACGATAGTGGCGTAGGCGTCCCCGGCGGTGCTCATCGCCGCAGCCCCGACAGCCGACGCGACCGAAACCGCGAACGCGGCGGACGCTGTGTCGAGGGTCTTTGTGGCGCACGGTAATCGGAGATGGCACGGCTGTAACTGGCAAGCAGGGCATCGGCGGTGCTGGACCAGGAAAAGCCGGCGGCATGCGCGACAGCCGCACTGCTGAACTCGGTCCCGGTGCGCGCCAACAGGTCCGCGATGGCATCCGCCCAATCCTCGGTGCGGTGCGTCGGGACCAGTAGGCCGGTCCGTTGGTCGGAAACTGCGACCGGAAGACCCCCCACCTCGGCCGCCACCACCGGGGTCCCGCAGGCCTGGGCCTCGATGGCCACCAGCCCAAAGGACTCCGAATAGCTGGGCACCGCAACGATATCGGCTGCCCGATACACCTGGGCCAGCCGTTCTCGAGACTGTGGCGGCAGGAAGGTGACCCGGTCGGCGATCCCGAGGTCCGCAGCGAGATCCTGCAGTGCCGTCGGCTCATCGAGACCGCTGCCGGACGGCCCGCCGACGATGAGAACGCGAACCCCCGGCAGCTTGGCGGCAGCGCGTACCAGCAGATCGGGGGCCTTCAGGGGCTGGATGCGTCCGACGAAGGCGACGATCTGCTCATCGGCCCGCAGGCCGAATTCGGCGCGGGCGGCCGCCTTGTCGCCGGGTGTGAATACATCCAGGTCGACGCCGGGGTGCACGATATCGATGCGACCTGGGTCGGCATTGTGTATCGACATCAGTTGTTCAGCTTCGTCCTTGGTGTTGACGATGAGCCTGTCGGCCTCGTCCACGACCTGCTGCTCCCCCACCGCGCGCAGTGCGGGCTCCGGGCGGTCGCCCTCGGCGAGCGTTTGATTCTTGACCGCGGCGAGCGTGTGCGCGGTGTGGACCAGCGGGACGCCCCAGCGGTCGCGGGCCAGCCAGCCCGCTTGACCGGAGAGCCAGTAGTGCGAGTGAACCAGGTTGTAGTAGCCGGGCTCGTGGATCGCCTCGGCGCGCAGCACCCCGGCGGTGAACGCGCACAGCTGAGTGGGCAGGTCGTACTTGTCCAGGCCCTCGAACGGGCCGGCGACAATATTGCGCACCGTTACCCCATCCGCGACGGCCACCGCCGGCTCGTCGGAGGACGCGGTGGCGCGGGTGAAGATGTCGACGGCAACACCCCGGCGCGCCAGCTGAAGAGCCGTTTGCAGCACGTAGACGTTCATGCCGCCGGCGTCGCCGGTACCCGGCTGGGCCAGTGGCGAGGTGTGTACGGATAGGACGGCGATGCGGCGCGGCTTCAGCGCCGAAACCGCCCGTGATCTTCTGGTGGTATCCCTCTTCCAGGATCTTGCGCAGCTTCTCGTCCGAATGCGTGATGGCCAGCGAGATGAACGGCGAGATGACCTTGCCCAGCGCGCGTCCGGCAAGCCCGCCGGGCAGCCGGTAGTCGATGTTGATCTCCAGCTCGGTCTCACCATCGGAAATGGGCCGGAACCGGCATTCGACCTGGTTGTCGATCCCCGACCGCGACGCGGTGGTGAACAGCGTGTCGGGATCCCACTGCGTCACCTCGATCGTCGACCGGAGGGTGGCACCGAGGTTGATGGCGATGTCGTACTTGGCCCCGAGCCCCCGTGGCACGTCGTTCACAAAACGAACATGCTCGATCCCGAACATCCAGTCCGCCAGATGGTGCGCATCACTGATGTAGTCGAAGGCGTATGCCATCGGCACCTTCGCGGAGGACACGTGGTGGATATGCGTCATGCGCACATGCCTATCACTTTTTGGCCCCGAGTCGTAGATTCGCGGCCAAAACGCCAGCAACCACCTTGCTCGGCGTGAGGCTACGGCGGAACTCGCAGGAAGTCCCGCCATAGCGTCACACTCGACATGCCCAGGGCTAGGCCAGCGCGGACGTCTCCGACCGCCGGGCCGATGCCCGCCGCATGGCACCCAACGGGTCGGCGAACAACCCACCGAGGGAGACCACACCGGCGCCGGCCTCCTGCACGCGGTTGCCGAACGCCGTCACACGAATATCGCGCTTGGACAACGTCGATCGGTCCAGGAATGCGGTCTCGACGTCGTTCATCACCTCGGGGTACTCGGTAAAGGCCTGCCCACCCACGATCACCTCGTCGGGGTTGAGGATGTCGCGCAGCAGCGCCACCGACTGGCCCAGCACTCGGCCACGTTCGGAAAGCAGTTGGCGCGCAGAATCATTGCCGCCGCGCGCGGCCTTGTACACCGCGCTCACCGAGATCCCGTCTCCCGCCGGCACGATGCGCAGCCTGCGTGCCGCGGCCAGCACCGCCTCGTCACTGACGGTGGTCTCCAACTTGCCTGTACCGCCGAGCAATTCGGAATCAACCGGCAGTGCCGCAATTGTTCCCGGGCCGCTCGACGGGCTGTGCACCCGCCCGTCGATCGCCAGCGCGAAACCGACTGTCTCACGGGTGTATACGTACAGGCTCGTCAGGGAGCGGGCCGCGAAGCGCCGCAGCCCCAGTAGCAGCTCGGCGCCGGCCATCGCGTCCACGTGCGAGGCCACCGATACCGGCAGACCTAGCGTGTCGGCGAAGACTCGGCCAACGGGTGCCTCGGTCCAGCCCAACCGCGGATGATCCACCGTCCCGGCCGGTCCGTCGACCACACCACCGGTGGCCACGCCGATCCACAGCGGCCGGCGCCGGTGCCAGCGGGCCAGGTACCGCTGCGCGCTCCCGGCCAGCGAGGCCAGTGCGGCGCCCTGCGGACCGTTTGGCGTGGGGGTTTCCACCACGTCGAGGGTTCGTCCAAACAAGTCGGTCGCCACAATGCTGGTGGCTCGGGCACCGATGTGGATACCCAGGGTGAGGAATGGCTCATGGTTGAGCTCCACCGGCACCCGCGGTCGGCCGATGGCGCCAGAGACGGCCAGATCAGCACGTTCGCGAAGTAGTCCGGCGTCCAGCAGCGCGGTGACCTGCCGGTTGACGGTGGCGATGGAAAGGCCTGTGACCTGGGCAATTGCATCGCGGGCCACGGGTCCGCGCACACGTGCGGCGCGGAATACCGAGGATGCGGCGCTATCGCCGATGTACAGGGCAGGGGGATGAATCTGGTGACGGGAAACAGGTCGGCGAACCGGAGAAGTCATGAGAAGGGTCCTTTGGCGGAAGGCCGGATTCAGACGAAGGCTGAAGCGCGGGCTACAGATGGCTAATGGTGTTGTGAACTGGGGCGATACCGCGCCCGAGACGTCAGGAAAGACGTGCAGAAACTAGGCGCAGCGACAGACGCAGCGACAACACAGCTCGCGAGCCAGCGGCAGCCGAGAACCAATACCCGCGATCACGAAAGTGACCCGGGGTTCGGCGGCGCGCTTGATGGACACAGGCGCAATTTAGCATCCCTACGAGCCGATGTCCTAGTAGGCCTTCTGACTACAGTGGCCTGCATGACCAATCCCTCGTTCGACGGCCGGGTCGCGGTCGTCACCGGCGCCAGCTCAGGAATCGGCGCGGCAACCGCTAAATCCCTTGCAGCCCTTGGATTTCACGTTGTGGTTGCGGCTCGGCGCGAGGACCGCGTCAACGCTCTGGCCGCAGAGATCGGTGGCACAGCGGTTGTGCTCGACGTCACCGACGCCGATTCGGTTGCCGCCCTTGCGCAGAGCCTGGATCGGGTGGACGTGCTGGTCAACAACGCCGGCGGCGCGTGGGGCCTGGAACCGGTGCTCGAAGCGGATCTGGAGCACTGGCGCTGGATGTGGGAAACCAATGTGGTGGGCACTCTGCAGGTGACCCGCACCTTGCTGCCCAAACTGATTGCCTCCGGTGACGGACTCATCGTCACCATCACCTCCATCGCCGCGCTTGATGTGTACGACGGCGGCAGCGGATACACGTCGGCCAAGCATGCCCAGGCGGCGTTACACCGCACGCTGCGCGGCGAGCTTCTCGGAAAGCCCGTGCGGCTCACCGAGGTCGCACCGGGTGCGGTGGAAACCGAGTTCTCGGTGGTGCGCTTCGACGGTGACCAGGACCGGGCGGACGCGGTCTACCGGGGCATCACCCCGCTGGTCGCCGAGGACGTCGCCGAGATCATCGCGTTCGTCGCGTCACGGCCTCCGCACGTCAACCTGGACCAGATCGTCGTCAAACCGCGAGATCAGGCCTCCTCTACTCGTAGGGCAACCCGCGACTGAGCCTTGGAGTGTCCCAAAATTCGGCGCACCGGCCGTATTGATACCATCACCGAATGATTGAGTCCCTTTGTTGCACAGTGCGATACGACTCCCCGGCAGCCTAGTTCGGTGAGATCGCCGATGGCCTAACAGGTTCTGGCGAGGCTGACCTGCGGGCGTTGCGCATCTGGTTTCGGTAGTGCTGCAGTGATTCTGGAGAGTAGTGCGTACGCCATGGCATTTTTCCGAAACGGATTCGGCCAGCCATGTACCACCCAACCCATCCGCGTGTGATGGCGACAGGAAGCACCTTCCAGACACGTCGGTGGATCTTCATACTCAGCTTGTCCCTCCTGCTCAGTTCGATACGAATGGCATCGTTGAGGGCATCGGTAGTAGCAATGAGCAATCCGACACGGGCAAGGTGGCGGATCGGCCAACTGACCACGCGCAGTACCGAGCCGGGTAGCCAAGGCATGGCACGAAATGACGAGGGCCTGCGCAACTGGGCAAGCAGGAAGCTGGCGGCTTGCGCGGCATGCGGGTCGACGCTATCCATCCAGGCGCCGTCTCGATACGCGATGAGATCTTCGTATTGCTCTGGAAGTTGGTCGGCGCCGAACAATTGCCCAATCGCCCAGAGTCCTTCGTATGCCTTCTGCTGCACCAGGGGCGACGGCCAGCCGCGCAATTGACCATGAACCTCCATCAACGGCAGCACAATCGCCGCCCACGTCCAATTCCACAGGTCGCGCTCCCAGGCGTGATAGAGAGTTCCGTCGTCCAACTCGCCGTGGATGAACCGGTGAATCTCGCGGATAGCGTTGGCCACCTCGACTCGCTCATCGTCCGCGAACACCACGCCCAGGACGAGGTCGACTGTGTCGCGGGCACGTCCGATGACATCCTCAAGCCGGACTTGGGCACGAACGCTGACCTTGCCGATCCGGTCATGGTCGTCGACACCTTTCCCCCCCTTTGCGCTGAGAACCGGATAGATGAACGACGGGAACGCAGAGTAAAGCGTGCTCAGATCCGCCAGCATGTCGCGAGTGGCGCTACCCGGCCCCAACAGCGCATTCAGTTCGACGCTATCCACTGTGCCGCCCCTTCGTACCGACGAGATCCATCAACCGGGACTGCAGCTCGACCGGCACCATGCCCCGGTAGAAGGCGGCCAGGGCAACCAGAACATCGACAACCACTGTGTGAGGGTCACTCGAAGCCGCGACCAAAGTGTTTCCGGCGCACGCCGCCTTGAGTAAGAGCGCCGCCACCGTTTCCAAAGGCAGCCCCGGCATCAGTTCACCTCGAGTATCCATCGCACGAAGTAACGACACCAGCGGCGATAGCACGTGCTCTTCGTCGATCGCGGCGAGCAACTCGGCGCCCAGAACCTCGGGTGCCTGGCGGAGGAGTTCCCGGTGCACCGCATCCGTCACTGACAACATCGAGAACTGTGCCGCGGCGCCGGCCATGATCTCGACACCTTCACCGTGCGGCCGGCCTGCGAGACGGCGTTCAGCGTCGCGAAGCAATTGCGCAGCGACCTGAAGGCGCTGCACGAAGCATTCTATGAACACTGATCGCTTGTCCGGGAAATGCTTGTAAAATGAACCTTTGCTTAAACTTGCATCATTTGTTAGCTGCGAGACCGAAGTCGCCTCGTATCCGCGCGTTGAGAAGCAGGCGACCGCGCTGTCCACGAGGGAAGCCCGGGTTCCTGCGGCGGTCACCTCACGTCGCGTTGGCGACACACTTTCATCCTTTCCCGCCGGCCCGAACTCGATGTTATGACCCGAAGTCACTCGGCGACCCGTGGTCACCATAGATAGTCATCCCACGTCAGTCAAGGTTTGATCACAGCCAGCCCTAAGTATCTGTTATTTATAGTTGATAGTACTTCTCGTAACCAGTACTGTCGGGCAGTATGGTCATCTCAACGGTTTCCGCACAGGAATCTGAGTCCGCGCAGAACGCTCCGCTCTTCCCCATGCTGCCGTCGTGGCGCAACTGGGGTGTGTTGCGCATATATCTAAAATTTGTTGCTGGAGTGCAGAATAGATTCTCAATAACCGATTCGGATCAGATCAGCGCGGAGCTGCGCACGCACGGTGAAGGATTCCGTGTGGCAAATCCACACCTCCCTCAGCGACTGAGGTTCCTACTCAAATGGGTGATCCCGGGACACAACCTTGAGTTCCTCACGTTGAACACCCCCGGGTTGTGCCGCGAGCTGTACGGATTGTCGCCAGATCAAGTTGACTTTGAAGTCGGCAAGGACCCATTTCTACGGTTTTTTTTAGGCCCTAACAGCCCATTCTTGCTACACGGCCCAGAGCACGCGGCGGTACGGCGTGCCCTGACTCCCGAGCTCACACTGGCGGCAGTGGAGCGGTACCGGGAGATCAGCATCGAGGTACTGGACCGATACATCGACGAGATGCCGCTCAACGATCCTGTGTCTCTTCAGGAAATGTTCTATCGCTTCACGCAAGAGGTCATATTGCGTGTTGCGTTCGGGCTGGAGGATCAGGATGAGATCGACGAGGGAGTCAGTGCACTCTCTGATCTACTCAGCAGCCGGAACGCATCGCTCAGGACATTGGTTACCCTCTGGCCCGCGGCGCTGTTCTATCAGTTCGTCCGTGGGACGAAGGAGCATCTGCCGCGCTGGCCTGGGCGGCGGATTCAAGAACCCCTTGCGCGAATGGACGCGCTGATCGCCCGACAGATCTCGCGATTCCGGGCCAATCCAGAGATGGACTGCTTTGGCGCCCGGATGGTGGAAAAGGCAGACACCAACCCGAGAATATGGTCCGGGGAGATGTTGCGCGACGCGTTCCGAACCCTCCTCATCGCTGGACACGAGACGTCGGTTACTGGTTACAGCTTCACTATCGACCTGCTGCTCAGGAACCCGGACAAGCTTGCCAAACTTCGCGAAGAGGCACGCGCCGCCCAGTCCGACCGCTACGCGATCGCTGCCAACAATGAGGGACTCCGATTACACCCACCGGTATGGGGTGTACCAGTGATTGCCCGTGAGGACGTCTTGATTGGCGGCCACCGCGTTCGCCGTGGGACATGGATACAGGCAATGCCTGCCGCGATTCACCATGACCCCGATGCGTACGCCAATCCCACACAATTCCAGCCCGAGCGATTCCTGGACAAGGCGCCAGATCGATACGGCTTCATGGCCTTTGGAACCGGCAAGCACCGCTGTCCGGGCATCAATTTCTACCAGCTGGAAGCCAGCATCGTGCTCCACCGAATCTTCGGTCGTCTCGAGCTAGAACCGCACGGCAGGCCCGAGCGCGCCTACTTGGCATTCGCGGCGTTCAGCCGCCCCGCTCTCGGCATGATGGTCATAGTCCGGGATCGCAAGCAGGCAAGTCAGGTCCCCTGCTATCGAGCAAGCACCCAGCACGAAAGAGAGCGCTCAGCGCTGATGCGTGCGCCAGAAGCAGAAGACTTTCCGGCCGACACTTCGCCTCGGGTGACCGAACCTTCGTTGCCCAACGGCGCTCCCGACGAGATTCAGGTATGCCCGTTCACCGGCGCCGCGCACGACTAGACCTCTCGCGCCCGGTAGCGCTATCGGGACGTGGTTGTCGGGGTGCCCGACAGCGACGGTGCGCCCGACGGCGTCAACGGAGCTGACGTCGGCGTCCCCGACAACGTCGGTGCACCCGACGGGGTGAGCGGGACGGTGGTCGGGATGGACGAGGTCGACGGCGTCGAGGTGATCGTCCGCTCCTTCGGATTGGGAGGAAGCGCCGACATCGATTGCCAGGTCGGCCAGTCCACCACCCAATCCCACAGGTCGCCGTCGGCGTACGACAGCTCGATCGAGGTGCCGGTCACCTCGACGGGATCACCGTAGATGGCCGTACGGAAGTACGACTCGGCATCACCCAACGACAAATTGATACAACCGTTCGTGACATTGGTACTGCCTTGCTGACCAACGGTATTGGGGTTCGCGTGAATGAACTCGCCGTTGTTGGAGATCCGGACCGCGAAACGTTCGTGAACGTTGGTATACCCGGCTGCCGGATTGGACATCCAGAAATCCTCGTACTTCTCGGTGACAACATGAATCCCACTGCGGGTGACGTTGCGCGGCAGGTCTGCCTCGCCGTAGCTGCAGGGCAAGTCCAGGATGGTGCCCTCGTCCGTGGTCACCCGGATACGGTGACTCGGCGCATCGGCATAGACGATCTGGCGGCGCCCCACGCTGAAATCCAGGGACATGTCTTCGTTCCCAAACGCCCCGTCCCCCAGGGGAATCCCATAGAGATTGGCTTTCACCCCGACCTTGGTGCCGGCCTTGAAGTACTCACGTGATCGCCAATGCACTCGGGAACCCTGCTGTTCGTCGGGCAGCCAGGCCCAACCACCTTCGGTGGGCGGGTCACACACGATGCTCAACGATTTCTCCGCCGCGGCCTTGTCGGCGATATGCGCATCGAACTGGATGATCACGGGAGCCGCGATCCCCACCGTCTGCCCATCGGCGAGCTGGAACTGACCGTTGACCTTCGCAGTCGGCACCAGGGTGGTGAATGTGCCGGACACCGCAACGGCCTTGCCGTCCAGCCCCACGGCCGAACCCTTCCAGGTGTACGTCACATCGAATCCGAGGGGCTCGGTGGTGCGGAACCTCGTTTGGTCGCGACTGAGCGCTCCGGCGACGACCTTGCCGTCGGCGTTGACCAACTTCACGTCCCGGAACCACCCGTTGGCCACGGTCACGCTGACCGGCGCGGTCGGGTTGACCTCCTTGGCCTTGTCGTCGGGCAAGAAGGTCAGGACGGCGCCCGGCGACGGGACATCTTGCGGCGCATTCGAGCCGACGGTCGTGCAGGCGGCAGCAACAGCGGGCACGGTCAGACCCAGCATCGTGAGCGCGCGCCGTCGCGTCAGCGCATCACCGAAATTTGGTCTGGGGTACTTCACGACACCCCACGATACGGCCCACCGCGGACAGCTTCGCCCGGCCCGACCAGGATCACACCCCAGATCGTGCGGGACCTGCGGTTTTGCCGGGCCCCGCGACTAGTAGACCGGGATATCGAAGATCGCCGCAGGCGCACCGTACTGCGCACCCCAGCCCGCCCAGGCGACATCGCTCGGTCCCACCCGCTTGTCGACGAGCGCCCAACCCTGCTCGCCCTGATGCAGCAGGGCTATGTATTTCTTCGACAGGATGCCATTGGCGGAGGCTTCGGCAAAGGGCGTGCCGGCGTAGTCAATGGGGCCGCCGTCGGGCTCCTGCATGGCCGACCAGAGGAAGACCCATCCGTCGGCGGACTTGAGGCTGCGCACATCCAGGCGCACCGGCTTGCCGAGCTGGGCCGTCACGTCCGCGAGCGCCGGCGCCAGGATCGAGGCCGCTTCCGGGGACGCCGGGTCCACCGGCGTCGCGCCGGGGTCGGCCGTCGCGAGCGGCGGCGCGAGCAGGGCGACGCACACCAACAGCACCAGGAATCCGATCCGCATGGGTCCTCCTTCGTTCCGCGACATGGGAACGGTAGACGACCGCAACCCGCATATATGCGGAAGGCGCGGATTCCGGCTCGACCAGAACTAGACGCCGATCACGGCCGTATCTTCCGGAGCCAGTGCGTGGCCGTCTGCCGCACGCAGCTCGAAGCGCTGCACCGGACGGGACGTCTCGCGATCGACCAGGGCGACGCGCCGTTCTCCAGGGGCGAAACAGAACTCGTCGCTCCACTGTCTCAGGGCCACCAAGACGGGAAACAGCCCACGCCCTTTCTGTGTCAGTTGGTACTCATGCCGCGCCCCGGCGGGAACGACCTCGAGGATGCCGTTGTCCACCAATGTCGCCAGACGAGAAGCCAGGATGTTCTTCGCGAGCCCAAGACTCTTCTGAAACTCCCCGAACCTCCGTAAACCGTCAAACGCGTCACGAACGATCAGCAGTGACCAGCCGTCCCCGATCTCACCCAGCGGCCTGGCCAGGGTGCAGCTCGAATCCGCGTGACTGGCGCGACCCACCATGGACAGCCTCCCTTGGTTGCAATATGCAACCATTCATGCCAGGCTCAAATGGTTGCGAAGTGAAACCAACTCTACCGAGGGGCGCGCGTGCTGACCAGACCCGTCATCGTGTTGTTCTCGATCGCCTGCGGCCTCGCGGTGGCGACCATCTACTTCTCACAGCCGCTGCTGGACACCATCGGGGCACAATTCTCCATGCCCACAGCACAAGTCGGCATCGTGCTAACCCTCACCCAGGTTGGGTACGCCATCGGCCTACTGCTGATCGTGCCCCTTGGCGATACCGTCAACCAACGTCGGCTCATCGTCGGGCAGACCGTTCTGCTGGGTGTATCTCTGCTGGCCACAGCGATATCGCCCAACCCGTGGACGTTCCTGCTCAGCGTCACCGCCGTCGGCGCACTCGCGGTGGTGACGCAGGTGATGGTCACCTACACGGCGGTACACGCCGAGCCAGAGCGGCAGGGATGGGCCGTCGGCGTGGTCACCGGCGGCATCATCAGCGGTATTCTTCTGGCGCGCACGGTATCCGGCGCCCTGTCCGACCTGTTCGGCTGGCGAGCGGTGTATCTGGTGGCCGCCATTGCCGCCGTAGCGACCGCAGCGATTTTGACGCGCGCGCTGCCGCACTCCACCCGCTCGCCCCAGGGGCTGCCCTACGGACAACTGGTCGCCTCCACGCTGCGACTCCTGCGCGACGTGCCGGTGTTGCGCTCGCGGGCCATCATCGCGATGCTCATCTTCGCCGCCATCACCGTCCTGTTGACGCCCATGGTGTTACCGCTCACCTCTGGCCCATACCACTTGTCGCATACCGAAGTCGGGCTGTTCGGGCTAGCCGGGGCGGCGGGCGCGCTGGGTGCGTTCAAGGCCGGATCATGGTGCGACAGGGGCTGGGCCAATCGGGTTACCGGCGTGGGCCTGTCGCTGATGCTGGCCGCATGGGCATTCGCAGCGACCCTGCGCTGGACCCTGCTCGGCCTGACCATCGCAGTCGCGATCATCGATTTCGGGCTGCAGTCGGTACACGTGGCGAATCAGAGCCTCATCTACCGGCTGGATACCGAACTCCACGGCCGGCTCACCGCCGCCTACATGACGTTCTATTCGATCGGCAGCGCTGTCGGCGCCATCGTGTCGACCTGGGTGTACGCGACCCACGGTTGGGGCGGCGTCTGCCTGCTGGGTGCCGCGATCAGCCTTGGCGCACTGTGCTATTGGATCGGGAGCAGCACCAGCTCTGGCGTGGTGGCCGCCGCGGACACCGACAACCGCTGCCGGGAAAGTGCCGGCCATGCCTGCACGGCACAGAACGGCGCGCACTGATCCTGTGCGGCGTGCGTCGCGACATGCACGCAGCACTGGGTGAGCCGCTCCTCGATCATCGTCGACATATCCATGAACGGCTTGACGGTGATCCGCACTATGCGCTCTCCGAGCATGCGCCGCAGCTTCTCCCGGCGTCCCGGTAACGCCGAGGCGGCGAGCGTCATCAACGTGGAGATTCCCAAATCACAGCTGTCACAGATGGTCTTCCACACATCGCCGATCGTCGGATGCGACAGGGAGGATTGCTCGGAAAGCAGGCCCAACAGCGACTCCTTGACCGCCAGCCGCAGCTGCTGCGGAACCTCCTGATCGGCAATGCGATTGGATACCAATCCGAGGTTCTCCTTGAGACGATCGTGTCCGATAAGGGAGGTCAACGACCGCCACACTCCCGCATCATCGCGCAGCAGGTATCCCACCGAGCAACAGTGGGGATGCGAACACGGCAGGGCCGTCAAGTCGCGCCAGGTGACAACGTCACCCGTCTGCGGGCCAAGACGTTTCAGCACACCGGTATGGGTGAGCCGTTGCATGGGGTCGATCGCGCCTGCTCGGCCCGACCCGAACTGCGGCTGTATCGAGACACCACCCACGTAGGGCGTGTCGAAGGCGAGACCGATGACCGCGCCGATATCCGCGTCGTTGACTCCGAGCGCCGCAGTCATGACCAATGTCGTGAAGATCTCACTGTCCGAGAGACGTTGTACCGCCGCGGCTTTGATTCTCGTCAGATCGCCACCCCGATGATGCCGCGAAGCGTCGGCCGACGGACCGTCGTACTGGAGATAGACCTCTACGCGCTCACGGTGACGAGCCAGCAGCTCTAGCAGGGCATCATCGCGGGCAATGAGAACACCGTTGGTATTGATCAGGATTCGGGTGATCGGTCGAGCCATCAGCTCATCGAGCAGCCGGGCAAGCTCCGGGTACACAGTGGGTTCGCCACCGCTGAGCATCAAGACATCCAGTCGGCCGTTCTCCCGTGCAAGCCGCTGGTCGACATTGCTGAGCACCCGCTCCACCGGTACCACACCGTGCAAGTCCGGCGAGGAATCAGCAAAGCAGGTGGGGCAGCGCAGATTGCACGCCTCGGTGATGTCTGCCAGCAGGATGCACGTGTGCTGGGTTTGCATCTCGGGCAACCCGCGCAGATAAGCCATCGGGATGGGATCGAAGTTGCCCGGCACATCCGGTACATGGGTCTTGGTGGGTGCCGTCCATTCCTCCAGGTACTCAAGGATCTCAGCGTCCTCGTCGTACAGCGTGCGCACCAACCCATGCACGCGGCAGGCCCGTTCGAGCCACACCCGGTCGTCACGGTGGGCGAGCCAGCCCGAGAGCCGGGCCACCTCCGCGAGGGGGCGCTCCGGGTTCGCCTCGTGGCACTGCGGACAGAAAGCGTTGACGTACCGCAAGATGCGGTCCCCGCGCAGCCCCATACCCGCCACGTCTACTCCAATCCGTCCAACATCGAAAGACAGCCCACAATGAACCCCGTCATGATCGCCACGGTTGCCCAACCGATCATGAAGCCGATTCCCAGCCCGCGGACCCAGTCCCGGCCCCACACTGTCAACGCGAGCCCACCGCCCAAACCGATGACCGACATCACGACGGCCACCACGGTCGCCCGGGTATCGGGTGCGAACCCACCACTCATCGCGTTCTCCAGCACCAGAAAGGTTCCGAACGTCATCACCCAGAAGACGAAGACACCGACGAAGGTCATCCCCACCACCGCACCACCGCTGGATTTCGGCGGCGGCTGCCGATAGGGGTAGTAACCGGGCGGATACGGCGGATATCCGGGCGGCAGCGGATATCCGGGCGGCAGCGGATATCCGGGCGGCAGCGGATATCCGGCGGGACCGTACTGCTCCGGGCCATACGGGTATTGCTGAGGTTGCTCACCTTCGGGCGGCGGTTGCGGCGGGATGCTCATTGGTACAACACCGGATTCAGCCCCGTGCAGATTCCAACCGTGAGCATGGACACCAATGCCCAGCCGACCATCAGGCCCACACCCCAACCACGCTTGTCACGATCCCCCGTTCTGATGAGCACCGTGCCCACGCCGAAAGCGACCGCAATCCCTACCAGCGCAACAAATCCGGGCACCACCTCGAGGCCGGCACCGTACCTGTCGGCCAACGACCCGCCGATCATCAACGAGAGGAATCCAAACACCGCGTTGCCGAAAATGAAGGAGAGTGCACCGGCGACCATCGTCGCCCCACTCGTGCCGGGTTTGGGCTGTTCGGGTGGATAGCTCATGCCGTCACCACCTCGGCGCGGCGCTTGCGGAACATGCCCTGGTAATAGCCCGCACGGTTTCCGCGCCATAGCCTCCATGCGGCCAGAGTCATTCCTAGCAACAGAACCCATTGCGGACGAGTGAGATTCAGCCAAACTGTTTCGTTGGCGCGGGTGAACTCGACGAAGAACCGGAACACCGCGTACGCGGACACATAGAGCACGAAGAGCTCACCGGAATGTGTCACACGCGGACGCAGCCACCACCACAGCACGGCGAAGGCCACCACCTGGAAGGCGATCTCGTACAGGAAGGACGGATGCATGGCCACCCCGGCCAGGCACCCCGGACAGTTCGGTCGCGATGCCGGAGCGTGCACCCCCCACGGCAGCGAGGTCGGCCGGCCCGGGGCCTCGGTGAGGTGACATCCGATCCGGCCCACCGCCATACCCAACGCCACCGCGGGCGCGAACAGATCGCCGGTCTTAGCCTGGTATCCGATGAGCCGCTTGGCCACCAAGACGCCGACATATGCGCCCAACAGCCCGCCGATGATGCTGCGTGACCCGAACATCCACGCCTCGACAAGGCTGGGATTATGCGCCGGGTTGAGATGTTCGATCCAGCCCGAGAGTCGCATACCGATCGCACCGCCGACCAAGGCACCCGCCACCGCGATCAATGACTGCTCAGCGGGAGCACCCCTGCGACGTGCTTCGTAGGCGAAGACCACGGCAGCAACCAGCACTCCGAGCCCTACGAAGAGCCCGTGCACGCCAATTCCCAGCCCCATCGGCTCACTGTACGAGCCAGTACCGGGGATACGCAGCGCAAATGCGCGATTACCGGAAGTTACAGCGCGCAGCCCACCAGCACCGGCTCGGGGACCAGCCGGACACCGAAGGCGGCCAAGACCCCGTCGCGAACGGTACGCGCGAGCTCCAGTAGGTCGCCGGTACTCCCGCCCCCGCGATGAGTCAGTGCCAGTGCATGTTTCGTGGACACCCGCACCGAAGACTGCGCGCCCGGATACCCCTTGACAAAGCCGGACCGCTCCACCAGCCAGCCCGCCGAGAGTTTCACCCCGTCCGGGGCCGGATACTGCGGAATGGCGATATCGGGCCCGAGCCGTTCGTGGGCGCGTTCCCGAACGTTATCCAGATCACCTTCGGTAACAACAGGATTCGTAAAGAAGGAACCGACACTCCAGGTGTCGTGATCGGACTCGTCGAGCACCATGCCCTTGCCCCGCCGCAGGCCGAGCACCGCCTCACGCACCGCCAGCGCATCAGTGCGCGCCCCTCGATCCACCCCGAGCTCGTTGGCAAGCTCCGGGTACCGGATCGGAGAACTCAAACCGTCGGCGGATAAACCGAACTCAACCCCGAGTACCACCCGGGCATCGGTGCCCTTGAGAATGCTGGTGCGATAGCCGAACCCCAGCTCGCCGGGCTCGTACCATCGCACGTGGCCAGTCGCCCGATCCAGTACCTGTACGCGCCGCAGCAGCGCGGCCACCTCAACGCCGTAGGCACCCACGTTCTGCACCGGCGTGGCACCGGCGGTGCCCGGGATTCCCGAAAGACATTCCAGCCCCCCCAGACCGGCCCGCAGTGATAACGCCACAACCTCGTCCCAATTGGTCCCCGCGTCCGCGCGCAACAGCGGCCCGTCCACCGTCACACCGGCCGAGGCGATGTGCACCACCGTGAGGTCCGGAAGGTCGTCGGCCAAAACCAGATTCGAACCGCCCGCGAGCAACAGGACGGGATGGCCGTCCAGCGCGGCCAGCGCACCGGTCACCTGCGCACTGCTCTCGCACCGAATGAGCGTGGAGGCCACCGGCCCCAGCCGCAGGGTCGTCAACGAGGCAAGCGGAGCATCGTCGGTCACCACGGCGCCGAGATCCTCGATCTTCGCGCGCGTTGTTGGTGCCAAGCTCACGGGGGGTAACGGTAGCCTTGCCACCCATGGCACGCTCATTTGACCTGTCAGTGGAGTATTCGGCCAGCGTCGAACAGGTCCACGCGGCCCTCGCCGACGAGGACTACTGGAATGAACGTCTGGCCAGCTCCGGCGCCGACACCGCCACCCTGGATTCCCTGAAGTCCGACGGCGGCGCACTCGAAATCGTCACCACGCAAGTGCTGCGCAGCGACAGGCTGCCGGGCATCGTGTCGCAGTTTCACCGAGGCGACCTGCAGATCGTCCGCACCGAGAACTGGAGCGCCATCACCGATGGTGCGTCCGAGGGCACCGTGGTGGGCTCGATACCGGGCGCACCCGTCACCCTGTCCGGTGCCGCACGGCTGCACACCGGCGCCAAGGGCTCACGCCAGGACCTAAAGGTCAGCGTGGAGGTGAAGATCCCCCTGGTCGGAGGCAAGATCGAGGGCTTCATCGGCGGAAAACTCATGGACCTGTTATCTGCCGAACAGCGATTCACCTCGGAGTGGATCGCCACCCACGGCTAACCTGGGTCCGATGTCCAGGCGTTCGGTGTTCACCGTGAATTTTCCGGCTCCGGCCGAGAAGATCTACCAGGACTTCGCGAGCCGGGACTACTGGGAAACCCTGATGTCTGCGTATGGGTGGATCACACCGGTCTCGGAGATTCACACCCTGACGGTGACCGACCGCGGTATCGACGTGGTGGTCAAACAGAATCTGCCCCGCATGTATCTGCCGCCCATCGCGCAGAAGGTCATGCTCACCGACATGATCATCACCCGGACGCAGCATTTCGAGCCGTTCGATCAGGGCAAGGGATCCGCGATGGGCAGCTACGGGGCCTCAGTACTCGCCGGACCGGGCGCCTTCACCGGGGTGTGCAAGCTGTCCGATACCGATCAGGGCTCGCAGCTGAGACTCGCCAGCACGTGCAAGGTGTATATCCCGTTCATCGGGGGCAAGCTCGAAGACCTGATCCTGTACCACGTCAACGACCTGTTCCGTGTGGAAGAAGGTTTCATCGCTGACTGGATCTCGAAGCACCACTAGTTGCACGCACTATTTCGGAGCCTCGAACCCGCCAATCTTCTGCTCGAGCAGTTCGGCCATCCGCAGCGGGGTGCGGTCCTCGAACATGGGACCGATGAGCTGCACGCCCACGGGCAGGCCCGCCGCGGAGCGGCCCGCTGGTATCGCGGTGGCGGGCAGACCGGGCATGGTCGCCACGCCGGCCCAGACCAGCTGATTGACGAACGGGTACGCGATACCGTCGATGGTGACCTGCCGCGCTTGTAAATCCGGTTCGTGGTCGTGCGGGAAGGCGGGAGTGGGCGTGATCGGGCACACCACCACATCGAATTCGGCGAAGAGCTGCCGCCAGCTGTGGCGGTGAAGCTCGCGACGGTTGTTCGCCTCGATCCATTCGCGGTGACTAAACACCGGACCGCGTAACCACGCGGTATCGAAACCCCGGTCATCTGGATTCAGTGCGGCGGCGAGGATCCGCAGCTGCTCGTATCTCTCCACGGGATAGCCTGCCGCAAGATTCGAGGTGAGTAGCTCGGCATAGAGCGCTGCGGCGTCGGTCAGATCCGGCAGCAGCGGACTGTGCCGTTCGACGCGGGCGCCGCCGTCGACGAGCGCATCGGAGACGCGGTCAACGGCTGCCCGCACGGCGGATCCGGTGGGGATGAGTGGATGCTCGTCAAGAACCAGAACACGAAAGTCGCGGAGACGATCGTGGCGGGCCGGTGGTAGAGCGACGTCGAACCCGACGCCCAAGGTGAGCGGGTCCGGCCCTGCCATGACCTCCAGAAGCAGGGCGAGGTCGCGGGCCGTGCGCGCCATGGGGCCGACCACGCTCAGATCGCGGTCGGTAGGCAATGGTGGATTGGGCGGAGGAAGATGACCGCGATTCGCCACAAGTCCGAGTGTTGGCTTATGCGCGTAGACGCCGCAGAAATGAGCGGGTGTGCGCAGCGAACCGGCAATGTCTGAGCCAATGGACAGTGCGCCGAATCCGGACGCCAGTGCGGCGGCTGATCCACCCGAGGATCCGCCCGGCGTGCGAGCGTGATCCCACGGGTTGTTGGTAGTGCCGTAGATACCGTTGAAGCTCTGTAAGTCTTGAAGCATCAAGGGCACGTTGGTCTTTCCGAGCACGACGGCCCCGGCGGCCTTGATCCGCGATACCTGGACCGCGTCGTCGGTCGGCCTGTAGTTCTTGTGCTGGGGCATGCCCCAGGTCGTGGTCAGCCCCGCCACGTTGTAGGACTCTTTGACGGTCATCGGGATACCGAGCAGCGGCCGATCCTCGCCGCGAGCACGTGCCTGATCGGCATGGCGCGCCGCGGCCCGCGCACGATCGAAGTCCGGTACACAGATCGCGTTGATCACCGTGTCGTCCTGCTCGATACGGGCGATTGCCTCGTCGGTCAGTGCTACTGATGTGACCTCACCGGCGCGCAACGCGGCCGAGAGCCTCTCGGCCGACTCAAAACTCCACTCCATGATCTGACGTTATAGGCCTGCCGCCGAGGACATAAAACACCTTTGAGCGCAACAGGTTCGGTGCTCCCTCATGACGACGCCCCCGGCGCCGACATCAATAGTCCGATTCGGCGGCGAGCAGCTCGGCGAGGAACACGTCAGGGGCGGGGGCCGCGAGCCGGGCGCGTGCGAATGCCCGGACCCGATCGCGTAGCTCGCTCGACTCGGTGGCTTCTCCGGCGCCCACGCTGACCCGCGCCGCCGGCCAGTCGGCGTTCCAGGCTTGTGCCTCATCGGCGGGCCGACCGTCGGCGTCGAACACCGGCAGCAGCGCGCCCCCTTCGGCGTCCAACGCCCCGGCCGCATGAAACGCACCGCAAGACAACGAGACCGGAATACCCGCGGCTGATTCGGGGCCGGATAGCGCCGCCCGCAGCTGGGCCATTACCGTCGCGCCCTCGGCGACTACCCCCCACGCCAGATTGCGTTCGGCCGCGTCGAAGATCCCCGGTGGTACGTCCGACCAGGCGATGGTCACGTTCCCTGCGGCGATCACGCCCGAGGGGCTGGACTCGCCGTCCAGACCGGCCGCCAGCGCGTAGTCCTCGCGTCGCGCGGCCGTGGCGGCCGGTGCACCCCACTGGAGTCCAGCATCATCGGCCAGGTCACGACACCGTGCCACGAGCGCGTCCACGCGCGGGTCGCGATACGAGCCGAGCGCCGCACCGTGGGGCGCCAGCAGCTCAGCCACGTCGGCATCCAGGGTGTCGTCGGTGAAGTAGCCCTCGGCAGCCGCGGTCAGCACCGCGAGTTCAGCGTCGAGCACCGGCCGATCCAGCGCGACAATGCCGTCACGGCGACTCGCCGGCCACCATCGCCGCAGCCAATGTCCCAACGCCAGCCGCCGCAAGGAATCTGCCGACCCCGGCAGCACCGTCACCGACGGCAGCTCGATCACCTCGGCGGGATCGGGGTCGCGCAGCGCCTCGATGACCGCGACGTGCCCGGCCTCACCGAGCACCCTCCACATCCAGTCGGCTCGCGCCGCATCGGTGAAGCTGATCACCGGCAGATGCGACGGGTCGTCAATCGGCCAGGACAACACAGCCCCACTGACCTCGAGAAGCGCCACCGCGCCAACCGGGGCAGGTGCGGAACCTGTTGCCCACAAACCAGATTCATTGATCAGCTTCATGCCGTGGCCTGCAATTCCAGCATGGCCTTGATCCGCTGCCGGTGGTCCAGGCTCACCGAGCGGGCCACCCCCTCCAGCAGCGACCGAAGATCATCGACATCGCCGCAGGACTCCTGCCAGACATCGCGGCCATGCAACCTGGCCCACAGCCTGCTCACGTAGGGCCGCGCGAACGCCGCGAGGTCGTCGACAACCTGTCGCTGCCGGGGATGGATCGCCGCACCGTCGGCGAGATAGCGCCGGGCGTGCATCACGTAGGCCTCTTTCACGAGCCGGGCCTGGACGCGCCCGGACAGGTTGTAACGTGTCGTCACCGAATCACCCAGTGGCCGCAGGTCTGTCGCCATCTCAACGCCCGCCAGCAGGGCAGCTTGTTTGTCCTCGCTCATCAGCCCCCATGGGGCGCAGGCCCGGTCGACCTCCTCGGCGCACAGCAGCGGGACATCGGGCAGCTCGTCATGGTCCAGCGCCCGGCGCAGCGTGGCCCGCACCCGATCAACGACGCTGCGATCTAGCGGACGGTCGCCGTCGGTGTCTCCATCGATGGCCGGCGGCAGTTGCGGTTCAGCGGAACTCAATCCGATCTCGACAATGGACCACGGCAGCGTAGCGACCACGCCGTGCGCACTCGCGCCCAAGTTGTACGGGGTGGCATCGGCGATGAGTGCCGTCCAAACCCGTTGGCGTGCAGACATCTCACGGTGAGTACTGGCCTCGCCCAGGACCGTGGTAAGGCCCGTGAAGAACGGGCCGGTGATGGTGTCGTCCGGCCGCACATCGCGCCAGCTCCGGTCTCGCAATCTGGTGAGTCTGGCGACCACGTCGGGGTCATCGACATGGCGGTTGAGCACCTCGATCGCCGTACGGTCCCGATCACGGTGCAGATCGTGCAGAACCTCCGTTGCGGTGCGCTGATCCTCAACCTGCGGAACGCCTTTGGTGACAGCCAATTCGAAACACACCGGGAAGTAGAGCTCTTGAGCGTTACCCGTCGTAATGCGCTGTCTGCGCCGCTCGGCCTTGAGCATCACGAACCAGTCCGCCGTGGCCCGCAGCTGTGGACCATGTCCCACGATTTGAGCGTGCATGGCAGCGGCCACCTCGGGCCCCAGCACTGGAGCCGAGAAAGCCGCATTGCTCCGCAACCTCAGCACCAGAGGGTCCAGGATCCGTTTCACGGTCCGGCGCAGCGGCCCACCGTCGTCGGCACTGAGCACCTCGACACCGGGGCCGATAGCGCGCCAGGCCCGGTCGATCACGGCACGCCGCGGCACCGCCGACCGCACCGAGACGGCGGCCTCGGATGTTGCCGACCCGATGCTCACCGTCACAAGGGTAATCGCTTTCGGCCACCCGAAAGTTGGGTTCGGTAGCGGCGGGCCTGGTCGACGATATCGACATGACCACAGGACGATTTCCCACCATTACCAGGGTCTTCGGTGGATGCGCCGCGTTGCTGTCCGGCCGCCGGAACACCTCAGCACACTCGGACGCGGAGGCCGAAGAGCGGCTCGTCACGATCGAGGAATTCGCCGCCGAATTCGACCATGTACTGATCCGCAAGCGGCTGCTGACCGGGGCACAGCGCGCCGTGATCGACGGGGGCACCCGTTCTCGCGGGGTCGTCACCGGGTTGAGCGCCACCGGTTCGGGCCGCGAGATGCAACTGGACCTCATGGTGACCCGGCCGGACGGCCGCCAGTTCCCGGCACGCGAAACCGCGGTGATACCCACTTCCGCGCTGCCGAAGATGGCACCGGGCAGCGTGATCGACGCCTACTACCGGCCCGGAGATCACAGCATCATCGCGGTCTGGGTGTGTGCCGACTGACTCAGCGGGCACCGTCGACGGCGAAACTGACCACGGCCGCCCAATGCAGTGGAGTCGCCGCGCAGTCACCGTCGCGCCAGCGTCGCAACTGAACCCGCTGCCAGCGGTTCACCGCACGGCCCGCATCCTCGCCGCGGTGCGCCCGGTCGACCTCGGCGACCGTATCGGCCATGGGATCTTTTGCAGACAAGCCAAATTGACCGTAGGCCGCCGCAGTCGGCAACGACCACAGGGTCGCGGTGACCAGCTCCGCTCCCCCCAGGATCATCGCCGCGGCGAGCCCGGTTGCCTCATCGAAGCGGTAATCGCCTCCCGAGGAACAGGCCAGCAGCGCGACTCGCGGCGGGATCGAAAGCCGCGTAGCCATCATGTCGGCCGCGGTCAGCGGACGATCCTCGGCCAGGTGCAAGGCAGCCCGTTCAGCATGGCCCACGGTTCCCTCAGCCGCGCTGGCATGCCCGACGTAGAGCAGCCGGGCGGGGTGCTGCGCACACGCCCGCGCAAGCCAGTCGCGGTCGATATCGGTCCGGCGGAACAGTTCCACCGGCGCACCGACCGCGGGCAGCACCCGGTGATCGGCCATCAACTCGCCGAAATGGCGCGTCAGCGCGGCCTCCGGCGACGGGCGTCCCAGCACCGAGCCCAACGTCGAATCCGGTCGCTGCCCGGGGATCCGCGGATCCAGCAGGAGCACCACCGGACCGTTCTGGCGATCGCGCCACCGAGCCGGTGCACGCGGCGCATGCACGATGTTCGGCGGCACAGCCATCAACACGTCGGCCAGCTCCATCAATCGGACATCATCCGCACCCGGCATGGCCAGCTGCCCCCAGGGCACTCGCGCCAATCGCGGGCTGGGTGTCACGAACAACACCGCGCGCTCAGGTGACCCACCATCAGACAACGCAGACAACAGCGTCCAGCCGTCGGCTGCCACCAACGCGGACCCGAGCATGCGTGCCAGGTTCAATTCGGTCTCAACGCCGACGAAAGCCCCTGTGGTCAAGGCCCGTTCGATGGCCACGAGTGCGGTCTCGGCGCCAGAAGGATCCGGCAGCGCGGCATTGAGGGCAGCGCAGGCCGTTTCCAGCGCCTGCTGCTCGACGACCCAGGTGATGGTTCGCGACGGCTCCCCCACCACCCGCAGGCTGGCGTAGGTGGCTACGCCCACGTCGGCGAATCGCAGGACCAGGGTGTCGGTCATGGCCACGTCGACCATTCGTCGTCGGCGGCGGTTACCTCACGGCCGTATCGCTGCCAGGCCAGCTCCCGGTAATCGCTCATGATCTGGTCACCGGCGGGATCCATCCTCATCGGCGGCAGCGGCCCGAGACGGGTGAGCCCACCGTCCGCCTGCACCGGCGGTGCCGCGGCGACGAGCGCCAGGTCGCCGTCGACGGGAACCGCTGCGGTGGCCGTGGCCGCCCACGCTCCCGATGACGGACCTACCCGGGTATCGCCCAGCTCTGTAGTGAAAGCCCCTCGCGCGCTGTGGTATTCGATCAACTCACTGACCAGTTCGGCGTTATCCCATTCCTTCGCCACCGCGAACGCGCCCGCGAGCAGAGGCGCCGAGACACATCTGGCCCAGCGCATGCGCGCCCCCGCGTCAGGGATCGCGTAGCGCACCGCGTCGACCGCCAGCGCCGCCGGCACCTTGAGCTCGGCGGCCCGTTGGAGCTTGGACATCCCGCGCTGGTACTCGGGACTGTCCGCACCACCGGACATCACCCCGGTCGTGGGATCCAGGCCCAAGTCGGCGAGCGCGTCGGCACGCCAGATGTTGCCCAGCTGATCGTCGAGCCGGGCGTACTGCAACCAGCTGTGCCGCGGATAGGAATCCAATAGCTCCCTGGCCTGCGCCACCTTCGCGGCCGCTTCGGCAAAGTCACCACGGAGTATGGCAATCCAGCTGCGCTGTAACAAGATTCGATGAATATGCAGTGGCTTTTCGATCTCGCGCCAGTGCCGCTCGGCATGTCCCCAGCATTCATCGGCCTCGTCCAGTGCGTTCATCCGGAATCTGATCAGGCCGAAGTACAGCCAGCTGCGGGATACGTCGTGTGCCCGGACATGCTCGGCGATCGCCGGGTATGCCTGGTGGACCAGCGTCTGGGTTTCGGCGATATCGCCGTCTGCCCATCGGGCCGCGGCTCGTTCCAACTGCGCACGGGCGCAGGCCAGTTGCCAGCCCCGCGCCCCCGCGCGCGCCTCGGCCCGCCGCAGCCACGGTTCGGCGTCGTCGAGCCGGCCGGTCTCCACACAGAATCGGCCATACGAGAGCGCGCCATTGACAAACAGATGGTCGGACTCGGGGTCGCCCTCGCGCACATACTCCTCGAGTAGATCGAGAACCTCGGCCCATACCGGCACCGAGTCCGCGTACATGTCGTCGTCGCACAGGCCCCGGGCAATCAAGATCCTGGCGTAACAGATGAGACCGCGGTGTTCGGCGGCCAAATCCTCGAAATCCCCAGCAGTTTCGATCAGTGCTCGCAGGCTTGCCGCGGCCCCGTCGTGGTCACCATTCGCCGCGGCCAGTCCCGCCGCGAGGAACTCAGCGCGCCGGGTATAGCGGCAGATCAGGCGGTCGACCTCGCCATCGGACAGGGCGACCTGCGCGGCAAGATCAGGCCGCCGCCCCGAGCGGATGTCGGCATAGGCCGCCAGGCATTCACGGATCCGCCGTACACCCTCCACCACGCCGTCGTAGGCGGTGCGCACCAGGTAGATCTCGGCGAGTTGAGCCAAGACCTCGCACGCGAGGTCGTCACGGTCGGCCTCCTCGGCCTGAGTCAACAGCGACAGCAAAATCTCCTTGGCGGCCTCTTCCTTGGCCGCCAAGGCCAGGTGACGGGCCCGCTCCAGGTCGCCGATGATCGTCACCTTCGAATAGTAGGAAGCGGCGGGCGTGCTGTGCACGCCCGCCGCTTCTCGAGATGTCAGCCGCAGCTCACCTTGATGGTGAACGGCTTGGTGATCATCCCGGCCATCGGGTTCTTGACATCGGCACCGGAGGCCTCGCCGGTGATGGTGTACGTCTTCCCGTCGACCTTGACATCGGCCGAGCCAACGCTGGCCCCCATGCCGCTGCTGACCGCGAGTGCGGCACCGTCGTACACCAATCCCAGCGACTGCACCTTGGGCGGCGCCTCGTCGGTCATCACGACACCCAGACCCTGTTGGCCGCTGACGGCACCGCTGGCCACATTGATCTTGCCGCCCTGCTTGACGCAGGTCACGGACTTGAGGTCGAGGCCGGCCAGGTCCTTGCCGTCCACCTTGACCTCGGCATTGCTGCCCGGGCTCACCTGCGATCCGCCCGGCTTGTCGGTCGAGCAGCCGACCACCACCGCTCCGGCAGCGAGAAGTCCCATGGCGCCCACGATCACTCGATTCATCATCTGTCCCTTCGTCGTCCGTCGCCCCGATGGCTCCGTCATGGCTCAAGTGAAGGCGGGCAGCGGCACTACCGATCCCAAGAAATCCCGATTACCGCAGGCAGCGGTCGCCCAGGCACCATGGAGAAGTGGCACCCTCCCCTGCGTCCCGGCCGCACGGAACCATCACCCGTGGCACCACGGGCATCAACCGGCTGCGCCGTAGCGACCGCTGGCTGGTCCATCGCCCCGATGTGCAGACCGCGCTGGCCGATGCCGCCGATCCCCTGGTAGTGGACCTGGGATACGGCGCCATGCCCACCACCACCCTGGAGCTGGCCTCGCGGTTGCGGACAGTCCGGACAGACATCCGGGTGGTAGGGCTGGAGATCGATCCGGAACGGGTGGTGCCGCCACGCGACGGGGTCCATTTCGGTCTCGGCGGCTTCGAATTAGCAGGCCACACACCGGTTCTGGTGCGCGCCTTCAATGTGCTGCGTCAGTACCCGGAATCGGAGGTGGCGCAGGCCTGGGCCACGATGACGGCCCGGCTCGCACCCGGCGGGCTCATCATCGAGGGCACCTGCGACGAGCTGGGCCGCCGCTGCGCGTGGTTGCTGCTCGATGCGACCGGACCGCGAACCCTCACCCTGGCCTGCGACCCCTTCAACATCGAGAGACCATCCGACCTGGCCGAACGGCTACCGAAAGCCCTTATCCACCAAAATGTTCCGGGCCAACCCATTCACGATCTACTCACCGCCGCCGACCGCTCCTGGGCAGCGGCGGCCCCACACGGCGTGTTCGGGCCCCGAGTCCGCTGGCGCATGATGTTGAAATCACTGCGCGACAATGGCTTTCCCGTGGAACAACAGCGCAGACAGGTCCGTGACTGCATCTTGACGACACCGTGGGCGGCCGTGGCGCCACTGGCCTAGGCTGGAAGACATGCGGATAGTGTTGGCGCAGATCACCAGCAGTGCCGATCCCACCGAGAACCTGGCCACCGTCGCGGCCACGGTGCGGGATGCCGCCGCGCAGGGCGCCGCGTTGGTCGTCTTCCCGGAGGCGACCATGTGCCGGTTCGGTGTGCCCCTGCGCCCTGTCGCACAGCCCATCAACGGCCCGTGGGCCGACGGAGTCCGCACCATCGCCCACGACGCGGGCCTGACCGTCGTGGTCGGAATGTTCACCCCCTCCTCCGACGGCCGTGTCCACAACACGCTGCTGGCCACCGGCCCCGGCGTGGACACGCACTACAACAAGATCCATCTCTACGACGCGTTCGGCTTCCGCGAATCGGCCACCGTCGCGCCCGGGGACAAGCCGGTGCTCATCACGGTCGACGGAGTGAGCGTCGGGCTGACCACGTGCTACGACATCCGCTTCCCCGGCCTGTACACCGACCTGGCACATCGCGGCGCACAGGTGATCACCGTCAGCGCCTCCTGGGCCGCCGGAACCGGGAAATGGGATCAGTGGACGCTGCTGGCACGGGCGCGGGCGGCCGACTCGACATGCTTCATCGCCGCCGCCGACCAAGCCCTGCCCGCTCTGGAGACGCCCGCCAACGGTTCCCCGACGGGGATCGGCGGAAGCCTGCTGGCCTCACCCACCGGCGAACTCATTGCCCAGGCCGGTCCGGAGCCGGAGCTCATCGTGGCGGATTTGAACCTGGACGCGGTCGCCGAGACCCGCAAGATCTTGCCCGTCCTTAACCCGTCCTCAGCCGAGTAAGGCACAATCGCGCGGGTGACGACACCGCCTCAGCCGCCGCTCGGCCCACCCGGATCGACACCTTCCGAGCCTTCGCCGTGGCAACCGCCGTCCCAGCAGGTGCCGTCCCCGCACCAAGAGCAGCCGCCGACCCTGCAGAACCCGGTGGCTCCGCCCCCCGTCGAGCCCCCGCCCTCAGACGCGCCGCCGCAACCTGCCGAGCCCAAGAAGGGCCGCGACTACAGGTCGCTGGTACTCATCGCCGTCATCGTTGTCGCCGTATTTGTGGCCGCCGTCCTCGGCATCGAGCTCTACGCTCGCCAGCGGACCAGCAGTGAGGTGAATGCCGCCACGTCATGCCTGGTGCAGGACGGCGCGACCGCATCCTTCGGCCCGATGCCCCTCGTCGTGCAATACCTCGGCAATCACATCGACAAGCTCACGATCAAGACCGCGGGTAATCAGATCGCACAGGCCAAGAAGATGTCCGTCGCCATCACGGTCCGCGACATCTCGCTGAAGAAGACGGCCGACTCGCTCGGCACCATCGGACGCCTCGACGTCGAGGTGTCCTGGCCGACCGCCGGCATCACCGAGAGCGCGCGTGACCTCGTGCCGGGAATGCTCGGCTCGTTGGTGGGAGATGCCACCACCAACGAATCCACCGGCGAGGTGACGCTGAGCGCGGCCGGCGGGTTGGCACAGATCACCACCAAGCCCGTCATCAAGGACGGCATGGTGACGCTGCAATCTGAGAACGTGTCCGCGTTCATCGGCCTGCCCCGCGAGATCATCCAGCCGGCGCTCGACACCTTCTCCAAGGGGCTCGTCGGCGGCGCGTACCCGATGGGGCTCAAGGCCCAAGAGGTCAAGGTCACCAACGACGGGATCACGGTCAAACTGTCGAGCACCAACCAGCCCATGAAACCGGTGGAGAATCCCTGCCTGCAGAACCTCTCGTTCTAAAGCAGGAACCCGTCCAGCACGGTCCGACTGCTCGACAGGCCTAGCCGGGTCGCACCGGCATCGAGCATGGCCGCGGCATCCTGTGCCGTCCGGATTCCGCCGCTGGCCTTGACCTCGAGCCGACCGCCGACGGTCTCTGCCATGATGCGCACGGCCTGCACGGTAGCTCCTCCCGATGGGTGAAACCCGGTGGAGGTCTTCACAAAATCGGCCCCGGCAGCCTCGCTCACCCGGCAAGCCTCACGGATCGCCCCCGCACCGGAATGCTCCAGCAGAGCCGCGGACTCGATGATGACCTTGAGCGTCGCGGCCGGGACCGCCCGCCGGACCGCCTCGATATCAGCCTGTACCGCCGTGAAATCACCTGCCACCGCGGCACCCACGTCGATCACCATGTCGATCTCGGTCGCACCTGCGGCTGCCGCGAGGGCGGCCTCGTGCGCCTTGACGGACGAAAGATGTTTTCCCGACGGGAATCCCGCCACCGCCGCGACAATCAGCCCGGGAGCATCGACCGGGAGCATCGACGGCGAAACGCATACCGCGAGCACCCCGAGGTCGATGGCCTCCGCGATAAGGGCCTGCACGTCTCCGGGCGTTGCTTCAGGCTTGAGCAGCGTGTGGTCGATGCGCGCGGCAACCTCCCCGCGAGTGGGCCAAACCGCCGGTGTGCCTACCGAATCCGTCATGGGCGTAGCGTCCCACACATGACCTCCCAGCATGAGCGTGCGGTCGTGTTCTCGGCCCTTCATCAGTCCGGGATGTTCGTGGTCCCCAACCCGTGGGACGCCGGGTCGGCCCGCATCCTCACCGGCTGCGGCTTCCCCGCGCTGGCCACCACCAGCGCCGGATTGGCGTTCGCGCTCGGACGGCATGACGGCGCCAATCTGGTCAGCCAGGCCGAGACGCTGGCCAATGCTTCGCAGATCGCGGCCGCCACCCATCTGCCGGTCTCGGCCGACCTGGAGAACGGCGGCCCCACCATCGGGGACATCGCCATGACCATCCGCGAGGCGGCGGCCTCGGGGCTGGTGGGCGGATCGATCGAGGATGCCACCGGGATTCCCGGCGCGCCGATCTTCTCGCTTGCCGAAGCGGTGGACCGCATTACGGCGGCGGTGCATACGGTGCGCGATTTACCGTTCCCCTTCACGCTGACGGCGCGGGCCGAGAACTTCCTCTACGGCAGGCCGGACCTGTCTGACACCATCACCCGGCTGACCGCATACGCCGAGGCCGGCGCCGATGTGGTGTACGCGCCGGGCCTGCCCGATGCCGACGCCGTCCGCGCCGTCTGCGCGGCAGTCGATCGCCCGGTCAATGTGCTCGCCACGGGGTTCGTGCTGAATCACTCGGTGGAGGAGATCGCGCAATGGGGTGTGCGCAGGGTCAGCCTCGGATCCGCGATGGCACGCGCCGCACTGGGGGCGTTCGTCGACGGGGCCCGGGAGATCGCGCAGCACGGCACCTTTGGATTCGTGACCCGCGCTATTCCCTATGCGGAAGCCAATGCCCTGTTTCCGTGAACCTTTCGGTGCACGTGATTTCTTGCCCGGGCCGCGCTGCAGCCGCAATTGGATAGCCTATCCTTATCTACATGGAACGCCCCTGGCCAGTGCTCTACCGCCATGTCGCACCCGACCCCTCGGTGCCCGCACCTCCGGAACCGAAGCTCGTCAGCCCGTTCGGTGTGAGGCTTGTGGACCCGGATAGCGAAGACACTGCGCTGATTGCGCGATGGATGCGCCAACCGGCGCTGGTCAACGGCTGGGAGCAAGACTGGCCGGATGAGCGCTGGTACGACCAGCTCAAGGCCCAGGTTGAGAGCACCTATTCGCACCCGTACCTGGTGCTGTTCCGGGACGAGCCCGTGGGCTACCTGGAGTTTTATCGGGCAGCTCAGGATTCGATCGGCGAAAAGTACGCCGCCGACCCCTACGACCTGGGAATACACGGCGCCATCGCCAACCAGGCCATGGCCAGCAAGGGCTTCATGGTCATGATCCTGCCCAAGCTCATCAAGAGCTTCTTCGAGCTGGAGCCGCAATGTAAGCGGGTCATGTTCGACCCCGAATTCCAGAACTTCGAGACTCGCAGGGTCTTTGAGCACATCGGCTGCACCTTCCTGGGCGAACATCAGATGCCCAACCGCCGGATGGCGCTGTACACCACCGCGCGCACCCCGGCGGATGTACCCGCCCCGCTGGCCTAGACGCCCAGGGAGCGGTAGCCCTCGATATCGGGTTTCAGCGTGGCGGCGACGAACTCCCAGAGAGTCTCGTCGGTACCGCCGCCCACCCGGGCCAGCTTCATATCGCGCCACCAGCGGCCGACTGGAGTCTCGTCGGTCAGGTATCCCGAACCGCCAAAGATGTGCAGGCACTCGGAGAGCACCTCTTCGCCGAGCCGGGCGGCGGTGACCTTCGCCGCGGCCGCGGTACGCAGGTTCATCTGCCCCGTCGCGGCGATGCCCTCAAGCGAATAGCGCATCATGTCGACCCGGGACTGCAGATCCGCAACACGTAAGCGCAACGCCTGGTGCCCCAGCAGGGTGCTGCCGAACTGCACCCGCTCCGTCATGCGGGCAAGGGTGATCCCGAGAGCCTTCTCGCAGAGCGCCACCACCTGAGCAGCGATGCCGAGCCGCTCATGCGACAGCCCCCAGCTGATCGCGGCGAGCCCCGCGCCGGGGCGGGCGATCAGTGCGTCGGCAGGAACCCACGTGTCGATATCGATGGGCGCGGTATCGAGCGGTCCCGCGCTGAGCTTCCGGTACCGCTCATGCACCACCACCTGGACGGTGGGCACCAGCAGCAACATCACATTGCCGTGCTTGCTGGCGGCATCGTCGTCGGCGCCGCGGGCGACGACGACGATGTGATCCGAAATCGGGCCGAGCGAGACGAACTTCTTGCTGCCGCGCACGTGGTAGCCGCCGTCGACGCTGCGGACCAAGGTCTCCGAAATCTGGAGATCGGAGCCGCCGGCCTCTTCGGAGGCGCCGATGCACAGCACGGCCTCACCGCGGATCGCCTGCTCGGTGATCTCACGCAGGTAATCGGTTCTACCGAACCGGCGCAAGATGGAAATCGCTGAGTCGTGCAAGCTCGCGCCAATGCTGATTCCGATCGAACCGAGCCCACCCAGTGCGAAGCCCAGCGAGACCAGCTTCGCGACGTCGGGCAGCGCCCCGGACGACCACTTGTCGGCCAGCACACCGGTACTACCGAAGCGCTCGATCAGCGCACGGGGGAATCGCTCGGTCTTCTCGGCTTCGTCCACCCATGACGTCACCTCGTCATCGATGACTGAACTCAGCAGCGCGCGAAAACCTTCGATAGACAGCGGAGCCACGGTCTGGCTCTCCGGGCCGGCCAGGGTCATCGCAGACCTCCACCGGTCTCGATAAGACGCTTGACCTCGAGACGCCGCAGCTTGCCCGACGTCGTAATCGGCAGATCGCCCGGGGGCACAAACACGATTTCGGAGGGCACGACCCCGCAGTCGGCGGTAACGCGCTGCACTACCTGCCTGCGCGCCGCCTCGAAGTCGGTGCCTTTGTACTCGACGGCCAGTGCGAGCCTCGGGCGGACGCCGCCTTCATCGAGTCCCACGGCCGCGACTCTGCCTGCCCGCACCCCTTCGACCGACGCGGCTGCCCGCTCGACATCGATGGGATACACATTGCGCCCGGCAAGGACGATGAGTTCCTTGAAGCGGCCCACGATGACCAGGTCGCCGTCATGGAAGTAGCCCAAATCGCCGGTGTTGAACCACTCGTTCCTGTCGATGGCCGCGTTACCCAGATATCCGTTCATCATGCAGGCGCCCTTGATTTCGACCTGCCCGACTTCCCGGCCGCTGATCGCCGGTACCTCGCGCGCGGCGGGTACCACCCGGACCTCCATCCCATCGAACGCCGAGCCGACCAATGCGTATCTGCGGGGGGCCTGACCGCCATCCGGGGTCGCGACGAGCACGTCGTCGGATCTCGCTCCCACACCGGGACGGGTCATGGTCACAACACACGTCCCTTCCGCCAGACCCCAGGCCGCCACCGCCGCGCCTGGAGAGAAACCATGGGGAGTCGCCGCCGTGAGGAACCGCTCGAAACCGTCGCAGTTGATCAGCTCGGCAGCGCTGACCGCCGCGCGCAGCTTGCCGAGGTCGACGCCGCGGTCAATCTTGTCGACGTACCGGCCAATGATGTCGTACGCGAAGTTCGGCGCCATCAGATATGTCGCGCCACTCTCGGTGAGCCAGTCCAACCACCTGATCGGCGAGGCGGCAAAGGCGCTATTGGGCGCCAGCCACAGCGGCATACCCGTCCAGAACGAAGCCAGCAGGGTGATGAGGCCCATATCGTGGTACAGCGGCAACCAGCTGCACGTCAGGTCTTCCCCGGTCAGCTCGGCCCGGCGCACCATGGCACTGACATTGCTCATGACGGCTCCCCGGGACAGGACAGCGGTCTTGGGTGTGCCGGTGGAACCGGAAGAGTTCTGGAGGACGGCGGCCGTGGTCTCATCGCCGGTCTGGACGGGCGTGAACGCCTGTGGACGGGGGCGCGCTCCGATCTGCGCCACATCCTCGATCCGGATGCTGGACTCCACCGCACGCAACTGCTCCAGCTCACGACCGTTGCTGTAGATCGTGCGCACACCGATCGCCGCGCAGCGTTCCAAGGTCGTATGCGCCCAGCGGTCCAGATCTGCCCCACGCACCAGGCCGGGGAAGAACGACACACTCGTTCCCGCCAGCCATGCACCCTGCACGCTCGCCACCAAGTCGACGGTGGGACTGCCGATCAGACCCAGTGCCCCGACCGGTCCGTGTGCGTTGTCGAGCAGGTCTACGGCGACGGTCTCCGCTCGCGCATGCACCTCGGCCCAGGGGAACCGATGCCATTCGCGGGTTGCGCCATCCATGACCACCAAGTCGGCGGACGAGGTCAGCATCGCCTGGGAAACCTTCTCCGCCAATGCATTGCCCTGCACTGCGGGCACGTTCGTTGTGGAACTGGTCATGGTTCTCTCGCCCTTCCCGTTCTGCGAACTTCTACTCGGCGAGTGCGCTGGTCGTTTCGGGCGAGACAGTGGCCTGCCCTGCCGAGACGATGTCGACAAGGTCGCCAAAGGAATCACAAACGAGTAGCTGATCTTCAGTGAGGGTGACGCCGAACTGCTCCTCGATGAGGACGAGGCCAAGTGCGAATCCCACCGAGTCGAGCCCAAGATCGTCGATCAACAGCTTGTCGCGGGTGATCTCGTGCGCGCTTACCGCGAGCTCTCCGCGCAGGATCTTCTCGAGTTTCTCGGCAACTTCAGTCGACATGTTGACTGCTCTCCTTGTGGCTCAATACAGGTGGGCACGAGGGCTCCAGCGCTCCGCGGCACCGACTATACAACTGGCATTAGGTAAGCCAAACCTACTATCTTGGGCGCCCCATCGGGCTCCTACCAGTTGTCGCGGGCACGCTCCCGTAGCGCCCCGATCGACGTACGACACGGCCGCCGCAGCTCAATCGCGAGGGGGCTCGCCACAGCGCCGTCTGCACGTAGCCTGCGGGGGAATGAGCCCGGCTAGCCGGCGGGGGGAATGAGCCCGACAACTCCGCTGCACATCTGGCGGAAGTTCACGATCCCGAAAATGCTGCCACCGGGAACGAATTGGCACCCCGAGCGCCCGGTCATCGGGCCGGTGCCGCCACCGCCACATTCGGGCCACGCACCAAGGCCTTGCGTCTGCATAACACTCTCGGCGACCGCGATCTGCTGTTCGCGGGAAGCGTCGGCGGGATTCCCAACGCCACCGTGGGACGCCCAGGTGGACGGCTTGAATTGCAGCCCGCCGTAGAAACCGTTTCCGGTATTTGCAGACCAGTTTCCACCGGATTCACATTCGGCGATCGCGTCCCAATTCACAGAATCGGCCGAGGCGACGCTCGCGGTCATGGACAACGACATCACGAACAGCACGTTGACGATCAGACACACCGCACGCCTGTCGCGCACCCATCGCGCGCGGTCCATGACGACCTTCATGTCACTGCACCCCGATCCTCTGTCACCGGAGAGATCACGTGATGCGTGATGTACCACCTGCCACTCCGGTCGTGATCAGATTGTGATCACTGTTGTAATCGTTACTCACGAGGTGTGCGTTACGCAAGCGGAGAATGGTAAGAAAAGTTGCCACTGAGCTGCCTGATGCTTTAGTGATTTCTTACTTCCGCCAATAACGTCCAGATAAACCAGTGGTCTCGGGGGAATTACACGTTTGTCATTTAATCGCGCAATTGATTCACATCACAATGCAATTTGCCCGCCCGTACGGCGCAGACCGCGAACCCGCCCCTCGGACCCGAGATTGTGCCGCCGAGAGCCGGACGGGTCAGGGCCTAGATCTCAGGTCCACCCGGGTTGCACTGCGACACCGTCATCAACGCCTCGTCCACCGGCGGCCGCCATGGCTCCAGATTCCAGCTCGGCTTGTTCGGGATGAACACCCGCCCGTACCAATGGCAGTCGAACTGCATCCGCATACCCGGCGACTGCGCGTCGGGAGCCAATGCGAGAACCTCAGCCCACGCGATGTCCGCGCCGTCGGGTGCCTCATAGGTACGTCCCAGCGGCGTCGGGTAAATACGCAGCGTACGCCCCAAAGACATTGCGCCCCAAGACACGTGATCAATAAGTGCAGGCTCTACCGCGGCCGCGGGCACCGCATTCGCCGCCAGCAAGACGGCCGTCAGCGCAACCAGCGCCGCAACCGCGCGCATTACCGCGACTTGCCCTGCACCTCAAGCACACGGGGACGAACATCGACGAAGTACACCCCGGCCGCCACGGCGGCGATACCGGCGGTCAACAGCTCCAACCCCGGAATCAGGGTGAGCACGGCCGCTCCGGCAAGGATGACTATCCAGGTGGTCTTGGTCTGCTTTTCTGCCGCCACGAACGCATCTGCGGGCTGAATCGCGGCATGGACCAATCCGACGATCGCCGCGATAAGAGCGACGAGCGAGATCAGTGCGAAGACATGAAAAGTGAAAGCCACCCGATCAGCCTACGTGGCTGATCGGGTGGCTGTCAGAGCTGGAACTGCCTACTTCTGGGTGACGGTGCGGGTCGCCGTCTTCTTGGCCGGAGCCTTCTTGGCGGGCGCGGCCTTCTTGACAGCAGCCTTGGCCGGAGCGGCCTTCTTGGCGGGCGCGGCCTTCTTGGCAGGCGCCTTCTTGGCGGGCGCCTTCGCGGCCGGAGCGGCCTTGCTCGACAGGTCGATGCCGACCAGCTTGGCGGCACGCTCACCGACGGCGCGAGTCTGGCTGGCCACGGTGCCCAGCGCCTGCTCGGTCAGCTCGGCGTAATTGCCGACCAGACCCTCGGCGCGGGTGACGTTCTCCTCGATGCCGGGGGTGCTGCGGATGCGCTCAATGGCCTCTTCACCACGCTCAGCGAGGTTGTTGTAGATGTCGGTCGCCACCTGCAAGTAGGCCTCGGCAACCTTGCGCAGCTCCTCGGGGGTGAACCGGTCGCGCAGCTCGTTGACGTCGGTGGGCAGCTCGGCCGACAGCTCGCGCAGCCGGTCGCGGGTCTCGTCCACGCGGGCACCGGCCTCAGAGGCGGCCTCTTCGGCACGCTCGCGCAGCTTCACGACAACATCGGCGACCGCGGCCAGCGCCAGGTCACCGGCGCCGACGGCTACGTAGAACGGGGTCTTCAGGTCGTCGAACGAGGTGTTCTTCTTGGTCATGCCAGATTCCTTTCAGGGATGGGGAAAGTTATTCAGTTGTCGCCAGTAGATTCGGGGTCGGATTGAGCCAGATCCGAATTGGCTTCGGCGTTTTGCTGGACGAATGAGCCGTAGACGTCCAACAACACCTGCTTCTGTCGCTCGGTGATGACGGTATCGGCAATGATGGCGTCCCGTACCGGACTGGCATCACTACGATCCAAAATGCCCGCACGCACGTATAACACCTCCGCCGAAACCCTTAGCGCCTTTGCGATTTGATTGAGAACCTCTGCCGACGGACGACGCAGTCCGCGTTCGATCTGGCTGAGGTACGGGTTGCTCACGCCGGCCTTCTCGGCCAGCTGACGCACGGAGACCTGAGCGGCCTCACGCTGTGCCCGGATGAAGCCTCCGATATCGGAAGCGGCGTTGCTCACAGCGGTGGCGAGGTCTGATTCCTGCGACATAAGAACCACCGTAAGCTGCAGTGCTAGCTATTGCAAGCACTTCTGTTAGCAATGTGCTCCACGTCACTTCGGCACGGGAATAGCCGGGTCAGGGCCTTTTTAGAAGAGCACCTGCGCCACGGTATAGATGACCAAACCTGCTAGCGAACCCACCACGGTGCCATTGATGCGAATGAACTGCAGGTCACGGCCGACATGCAATTCGATCCGGCGACTGGCCTCCTCGGCGTCCCAACGCTCGATCGTTTCGGTGATGACGGCCGTTATCTCCGCGCCGTACTGATCCACCAGATGCCGGGCCGCGCGTTCCACCCAACCGTCGACCTTGTCGCGCACGGAGTCGTCGTCGCGCAGCGTCTCCCCGATCCGCACCACGGTGTCGGCAATCCGCGTACGTAGCTCGCTGGACGGATCGTCCACGGACTCGGTGATCATTTTCTTGGCAGCGGACCACGCGGTGGCCGCGGCGTTCTGGACTTCCGCGCGCGCCATCAACCGCGACTTGATCGCCTCGGCCTTGGCGATGGTCAGGTCGTCGTGCTGAAGATCGTCGGCGAACTCGTACAACAGCCTGTTCACGGATTGGCGCAGGTCATGATCAGGATTGCGACGCACCTTGTCCGTGAAGTCCACCAACTCGCGATAGATACGGTCGCCCACGAAATGGTCGACGAATTTGGGTGTCCAGCTGGGAGAGTCACGCACCACCACTCGATCGATGGTGTCGCTGGCGCCCAGCGCCCATTCAAAGGCACGGTCGCACAACAGCTGGATCACCGGCGCATGCCGGTCCTCCTTGAGCACCGTCGAGAGCACCCGCCCCACCGGCGGCCCCCACTTGGGTTCGGCGATCCTGCGCACGATCACGCTGTCTATCGCCTGCTGCACGTCCTCGTCGCGCAGCATCTGCGCGCCGACCCGGAGCACCGTGGAAGCCTCGGCCGCAACCCGCTCGGCATGCGACCGGTCACTCATCCACTTGCCCAGCCGGCCCGCGATCTGCGCATCCCGCACCTTGGCAGTGATGACGGCCGGCGACATGAAGTTCTCCCGGACGAAGTTCCCGAGCCCCTCCCCCAGCTGATCCTTCTTGCGCTTGATGATCGCTGTATGCGGGATCTTTAGCCCAAGCGGATGCCGGAACAGGGCGGTTACAGCAAACCAGTCTGCAAGCGCACCGACCATGCCCGCCTCTGCGGCCGCTCCGACATAACCCACCCAGCCCGGCGCCCCGACCGACTGCCACCAACGGCACGCCAGAAACAACACGGTAGCCGCGACCAGGAACCCTGTAGCCACGGCTTTCATTCGGCGAAGCTGCTTCTGGCGCTCCTCGTCGACGGCCGAATTGCCCATCGCGAAGACGCCGCCGGACGCATTCCGCGTGCGCGGCTGATCGCTATGCTTGCCTGCCACTCCTCCATCATCCGGTATCGAGCGCGTCACGCATCCCCGAGGGGCCCGTGAAGTAGTATCGGTTACAGATAACTAAGGGAATGTGGCGATAACCGTGGCAAGTAAAACGCAGCCTGCGGCTATCAAGACTGATGGTCGCAAGCGCCGCTGGCATAAGCACAAGGTCGAACGACGAACCGAACTCGTGGACGGCACCCTCGATGCCATCAGGCACCGGGGGCGTGATATCAGCATGGATGAGATCGCCTCCGACATCGGCGTCTCCAAGACGGTGCTCTACCGGTACTTCGTCGACAAGAACGATCTGACGACGGCCGTCATGACACGGTTCGCGCAGACCACCCTCATTCCCAAGATGGCCATGGCCCTGTCGGCCCGGCTGGATGGCTACGACCTCACCCGCACAGCGATCAAGGTGTACGTCGAGACTGTGGCCGCCGAGCCCGAGATTTATCCGTTCGTGATGGCCAACAGCTCCACCAGCCGCAGCAAGGCCATCGCGGATTCCGAACGCATCATCGCCCGCATGCTCGCGCTGTCGTTGCGCCGCCAGATGTCCGAGGCGTCCATGGACACCCGCGGTGTGGAGCCGTGGGCGTACATGATCGTCGGCGGCGTGCAGCTGGCGACCCACTCGTGGATGTCGCACCCGCGGATGAGCTCCGATGAACTCATCGACTACCTGACGATGATCTCCTGGAACGCGGTGCTGGGCATCGTGGGTGTGGGTGGGTCCCGAGAGAAGTTCGTCGACATGCCACACCCGTCACCGGTTCCTCCTCCACCACAAGTGCGTCAAACCCACTCCGGGTAACCCGACGTCGCTAGGGTCACTGGGCATGACCCCCAGGATCGACACGTCCGCACTGCGCTATCGCTCCGGCTTGCTGTTCGCCGATGTCGATACCCGTTCCACACCCGGGTTCGACGGGTCGCGAGAGGACGGCGAAGCCCTGCAGGCCGAACTGTCCGAGCGCCTCGGGGTGCTACAAGAGATGCTGTACGCCAATGGGCGCAGCGGCGACCACCGTTCGGTGCTGCTGGTTCTGCAGGGCATGGACACCTCCGGCAAGGGAGGTATCGTCAAACATGTTGTGGGACAAGTTGATCCGCAAGGAATTGAACATGCGAGCTTCGGGGTTCCCACAGCGGAAGAACGTAAGCACCACTATCTGTGGCGCATCCGCAACGCACTGCCTTCGGGTGGGCAGCTCGGTGTCTTCGACCGTTCGCACTATGAGGATGTCCTGGTGGTGCGGGTGCACGACCTGGTGCCGCCGGAGGTCTGGGGCGCTCGCTACGACGAGATCAATGCCTTCGAGAAGGAGCTGACCGAGGCAGGCACGACAATCCTCAAGGTGGCCCTGGTGGTATCGCTCGACGAGCAGAAGGAACGCCTCGCCGAGCGGCTGGACCGTCCGGACAAATACTGGAAGTTCAATCCCAACGACATCGACGAGCGTGCGTTCTGGTCCGCCTACCAGGATGCGTATCAAGCGGTGCTGGAGAAGACGAGCACCGAGTACGCGCCCTGGCACGTCATCCCGTGCGATCGCAAGTGGTACAGCAGACTCGCGGTTACCGCACTTCTCGACGAAACACTGGACGGCCTAAATCTCTCGTGGCCACCCGCCAATTTTGATATCGAGGAACAGAAACGCCGCCTCACGCAAGCGTGAGACGGCGTTGACCTGTTAAGTCTCGCTATTTGACGAGGGTGAACTGACCCACGTTGGTGATACCGCGGCGGAAGAAGTCCGCGCAACCGGTCAGGTACCGCATGAAGCGGTCGTAAACCTCTTCGGACTGAATCCTGATGGCTTCCTCGCGGCGCTGTTCAAGATTCTGGGCCCAGATATCCAGGGTCTTCGCGTAGTGCGGCTGCAGCAAATGCGTGCGCTCCAGAGTGAACCCGGAACCAGCAGCTAGTTTCTCGATATCCTCGACCGCCGGCAACTGACCACCGGGGAAGATCTCCTCGCCGATGAACTTCATGAATTTCAGATCACTGATGGTGAGTGGAATTCCATTTTCCCGGAAGAATTTCTGAGTGTGGGCCAAAATGGTGTGCAAAAGCATTCGGCCATCATTAGGAAGAATGTCATATGCGCGTTCAAAGAAGATCGGGTACCGCTCTTGCTTGAATGCCTCGAATGCACCGATCGTGACAATTCGATCGACTTTATCGTTGAATTCTTCCCAGCCCTGCATGCGAATATCGGCGGTACGGCCAGTTTCCTCGGCCACCTTCGCCAGGCGGGTGCGGCTGTACTCGCTCTGATTCTTACTCAACGTAATACCGACGACGTTGACGTCGAACTTACGCATGGCGCGCTCCAGGCATGCGCCCCAACCACAGCCGATATCCAGCAGGGTCATTCCCGGCTCGAGGTTGAGCTTGCCGAGTGCCAGGTCAAACTTCGCCAGCTGCGCCTCGGCAAGGGTCAGGTCGTCACGCTCGAAGTAGGCGCAGGTATAGCCCATGGTTTCTTCGTCAAGGAAAAGGCCATAAAATTCGTCCGAAATGTCGTATATGGACTGAGATTCCTCGTAGTACGGCTTCAGATCGGACATTTACTGCAGCACCTAATTCCCATCACATTTTGGCTACTTTGTACTGGCCCGCAGACTAGCACGGTCAACTGTGCCTACCTCTTAGGAACGGCCACCGGCCAGTCCAACTGCACCAACAGCGCTCGAGCCGCCCCCTCAACCTGATCAGCATCCCCCGTAACCCCCAGAACGCGCAAGGTCGCATCGGCCAATGCCTCCGGAGCTATGGAATCACCGTCGGCGCGGAGCATGATCACCGACTCGACGAGCCGGAAGGGCAGGCGCTCCACCCCCTCGCGGATCATCTCCGCGCGGCACGCGGCGGCGGCCAGATCCTGATAGTGCGCGCGGAGCTGGTCGCGCTTGCGCCGGAACACCACGAATCGATCGGCACGCAGATCCGGTAGTAGATAGAGAGCGCCCAGGTTCCACCGGCTCGCCGCCAACTGGGCGGCGTCGGCGAGCGCGAGGGCATAGAGACGCACGACTGGGGGCTCCGGGCGATCGGCGATCAGCGCCGCATAATGCAGCGGCTGGTCGATCGTCATCGCCAGCAGCGCATCGAGGATGTCGTCCTTGGTCTTGAAGTGGTAGTAGAGCGAGGCCTGCTGCACGCCCACCGACTCGGCGATGCGGCGGGTGGTGGTTGCCGCGAACCCGTCGGTGGTGAACAACTCGGCCGAGGCATCGAGGATTTCGTCGCGAGTGGTGTTCCCCTCGCGAATGGGACTGATACGCCGCGGTCGCCCTGACATTGTGCCGACCCTTCCATGTACCCCTCGGCAACGCCCCGATTCCATCGCCTGGTGAGCGTTTCGTCATCGCTCCGACATCTGCGCAACGACAATGTTACACCGCGCCCCCGTCCCGAAACGGCGCTGTCACCCATGCGTACCGGCCGGCCGTCAGACTTACTTACCTATCGCATGACAGATATTTCTTCCCACATAGATGTGGGTTTTGCCGACCACCCAGGGCGCAAAACATGTTGCCCGAGGACCGATCAGGGAGTGCCCATGAACGCCCCAACGGCCACCCAATCCGCGGCCCGGTCCGCGGCGAGCATCGCCGGTTCGGACTCCGATGACCTTGCCGCGTTCGGCTATAAACCGCAGCTGCACCGAAGCCTTGGCAAATTCGCGTCCTTCGCGGCAGGATTCTCATTCGTCTCGATCCTGACGACGATCTTCCAGCTGTTCGCCTTCGGGTTCAGCTTCGGCGGCCCGGCCTTCTTCTGGACCTGGCCGATCGTCTTCGCCGGGCAGTACATGGTGGCGCTGAACTTCGCCGAGCTCGCCGCGCGTTATCCGATCTCCGGCGCCATCTATCAATGGTCCCGCCGACTCGGGGGAGCCGTCGTGGGCTGGTTCGCCGGCTGGTTCATGATCATCGCCCAGATTGTCACCGCGTCCGCGGCCGCGATCGCGCTGCAGGTGGTGCTGCCCACGGTCTGGAGCGGATTTCAGCTGGTCGGCACCGACTCGTCGCTGACCAGTGTCAGCGGTGCGTCGAACGCCGTGCTGTTGGGATCGCTGCTGCTGGTCGTGACCACCGCCATCAACGCCGTCGGCGTCAACTGGATGTCCCGGATCAACTCCATCGGTGTCACCTGCGAAATCGTCGGCGTGATCGCCGTGGTCGGCATGCTCTTCGCCAGCGCCGAGCGCGGCCCCAGCGTAGTGCTGCACACCGGTGACGCCGGCAGCGGATATCCGTGGGCGTTTCTGGCGGCAGGGCTCATGGCCGCCTACGTACTCGTCGGATTCGGGTCGGCCAGCGAGCTCGCCGAAGAGACCCGTAATCCGCGCCGGGTAGCCCCGCGCACCATCTTGTCCGCGATCGTGGTGTCGGCGATCGGCGGGGCACTGATGATCCTGGGTGCGCTGATGGCCGCGCCCAGCCTCACCGACGGTCAGCTCGCCACCGGTGGCCTTCCTTATGTATTGGACAGCAAGCTGGCCTCCCCGTTCGGCACCCTGCTGCTCATCGACGTCGCGATCGCTGTGTTCGTCTGCACCCTCGCCATCCAGACAGCGGCCTCCCGGCTGATGTTCTCGATGGCTCGCGACGGCAAGCTGCCGTTCTCCACGGTGCTCTCGCACGTGAACCCGCGCACCGGCACACCGATCGCGCCGGCCGTAGTCGTCGGGGTCTGCTGTGTCTTGATCCTGGTGGTCAACTTCGGCAACGCCGCACTGTTCACCAGCCTGTGCAGCGTGTGCATCGCCCTGATCTACCTGGCCTACCTGATGGTCACCACACCGTTGTTGTTGCGCCGCTTAGGGATCGGCGGCAGCAAGTGGGACGCCAACGCGGGGCAGACAGATGCCGATGGGCGCAAGCTCTTCTCGCTCGGACGATTCGGCCTCCCGATCAACATCCTCGCCGTCGGCTATGGCGCCTTCATGGTCCTCAACCTGTCCTGGCCCCGGCCGGCGGTCTTCGACCCCACGGGAGCGCACCCCTATCTGGTGTGGATAGCCCCCATCTGCATCGCTGCGGTGCTCATCGCCGGGATCTTGGCCTACCCGCGGCGCACCGATTCCACCACCAAGGAGATCTCCTGATGACGACCGCGACCACCAAGGGAGCGCGAGATCACGCCCGCTCACAGGCCGGCCAGATCACCGACGCCATGCCAGTGCTCCCCGCTTCCCACTGGCCCTGGGCCCCCGATGACGTCGATCCACTGACGCTCATCTGGGCCGAGACCATCCCCGGGGGCCGGTACGCCAGCAAGGTGCTGGGTCGCGGCACCCGGCTGCGACTCACCGACGTCGCCGGCTCCGCGTGCGTGAGCGTGGTGCTGCTGCGCGCCGACGCCCCATGGGAACGACTGAACGTCGCCGACACCGTCAAGGTTCCGTGGCAGGCCTATCTCGGCGCCGGGCATCCGCTGCTGTCGGATCAGGGCCGGGTGCTGGCCACCATCGTCGCCGACAGTTCCGGGCATCATGACACCTTCTGCGGAACCAGCACGTTGACCGCTAACACCGCTAAATATGGTGCGGGCGAACTTTATTCAGCGAGCCCGGCCGGACGCGAGTTATTCACGCTCGCCGCGGCCAAGCATGGCCTGGCACCGCGCGATATCGGCCCGTCGGTGTCCCTCTTCCACGGCATACGCGCCGAGGCGGACGGTACGTTGCGCAGCGCCGGCACCGCGGGCCCGGGGGCCGCGGTGGATCTGCTGATCCACCTGCCGGTGATCGCCCTGCTGGTGAACACCGCACATCCCCTCGATCCGTCGGACACCTTTGACACCGGACCCGTCCAGGTGCTGGCCTGGCCCGCGCTCGATGAGCTGGTCGACCTGCCCAACAAGGACCCGGAATATCAACGCGCCGTGCTCAATACAGAGGACGCCTGGGCCGCCGCACAGAATGGAGACTCCCTGTGACAAGCACGGTTCTCGACGAGGTAGTACCCGCGCGCGCACCCTGGAGCGCCGTGGTCGCCGCAGGAGATGTGTTGACCATCATCGACCTGAAGGGTAACCAGGCCGTCGACACCCTGTTGTATTCGGCGGCCGATACCGCCGTCCGCTACTCGGCGCAGGCAACCATCGCGGCACAGGGAAACCTGTTCCTGCGCAACGGAACCGTACTGCGCGCCGAGGACGGCAGCCCGCTGATGACGATCGTCGAGGACGAGGTGGGCAGCCACGACACCATCGGCGGCGCCTGTTCCCAGGAATCGAACACCCTGCGCTACGGACACCACACCAAGCACCAACACGCATGTGTCGAGAACTTCCTGATCGAGGGCGCCAAATGGGGCCTGGGTAAGCGAGACCTGGTGTCTAACATCAACTTCTATATGAATGTCCCGGTAGACGAGGACGGGACCCTCGGTATCGTCGACGGCCTTTCCGCACCGGGCAAGAAGATCAGGCTCCGGGCCGAGATCGACACCCTGGTGCTGGTGTCGAACTGCCCGCAGATCAACAATCCGTGCAACGGATTCGATCCCACTCCGGTGCGGATGATGGTGGAGAGCGCATGAGCACCGTCTCAGTCACGGCGCCCGGCATGCTGACCACGGTGCAAGACTGGCCGGGACGCACCGGGTACTGGCAGGTGGGCGTGCCTCCATCCGGCCCGATGGACGACCTGTCGTTCCGGCTGGGCAATCGGGCCGTCGGCAACCCCGAGGGCGCCCCGGGACTGGAGGCGACACTCGCTGGTCCCACACTGCATTTCACCCAAGCGACCCTCGTCTGCGTGACCGGTGCACCCGCACTGGTCACCGTCAACGGGCGGCCGGTCCCCCAGTGGCGGGCCGTCACTGTCCCCGCGGATGGCACACTCACCGTGGGTGCCGCCGCAGACACCGGGATGCGGATCTACGTGCTCATCGCCGGCGGCATCGCGGTTCCCCAATTCCTGGGCAGCGCAGCCACCTTCACCCTCGGCGGGTTTGGCGGCCCGGAGGGACGTGCGTTGGCCGCCGGAGACACCCTCATGCTGAGTAACTCCGATGGCACCGAACCGCAATGCATTCCCGGCGCGGCACAACCAGCGATCGGTCACCATTGGGAACTCGCAGTCACCGAGGGACCGCATGGCGCGCCCGAGTTCTTCACCCGCAGTGATATCGACGAACTGTTGTCGACCCACTACGAGGTCCACTTCAATTCCGATCGCACCGGAGTGCGCCTCATCGGACCCAAACCGCAGTGGGCACGCACCGACGGGGGCGAGGCGGGGCTACATCCGTCGAATATCCACGACAATGCGTATTCGATTGGCGCTCTGGACTTTACCGGCGACACTCCGATCTTGTTGGGCCCCGACGGCCCCAGCCTGGGCGGGTTCGTCTGCCCGGTTACGGTCGTCTCGGCCGATCGGTGGAAGTTGGGGCAGCTGCGCGCGGGCGACACTCTGCGGTTCATCCGAATCGAAGCCTCTCGCAGCGCCTCGCTGCGCTCGATCGGTATCGATCGCCGCGGGCACTGGCCCTCGGTGTTCTCCACCCACGGCGACGGCGACGACGGTGTACTGGCATATCGGCAGGCCCGCGACGACGCGCCCGCTATGACTTACCGCCGCAGTGGCGACGACAACATTCTGGTTGAATACGGCGACCTCACACTGGATTTGGCGCTGCGTGCGCGCGTCCACGCGTTACACCAACGACTAGAGGACACCCATACCTCCGGCATCGTCGATCTGACGCCGGGCATCCGGTCGCTACAGGTGCACTTCGACCCCGACAGGCTGCCCATGGGCAAGGTGCTGGGACTGCTGGACGATATCGACGAGCATCTTCCCGCTTCCAGCGAGCTCGTGGTGCCCAGCCGCCGGGTGGCCATGCCCCTTTCCTGGGATGATCCCTCTGCCCGCGAGGCCATGGAACGGTATCGCCTGGGTGTGCGCGCGGATGCCCCGTGGATGCCCTGGAACATCGAATTCATCAGGCGAATCAATGGCTTGGACACTGTTGACGAGGTGTACCGCACGGTCTACGACGCCTCGTATCTGGTACTCGGTCTGGGTGACGTATACCTGGGCGCGCCCGTGGCGACCCCGGTCGATCCCCGGCATCGGCTCGTCACCACCAAGTACAACCCTGCACGCACCTGGACACCGGAGAACGCGGTCGGCATCGGCGGTGCGTACCTGTGCATCTACGGCATGGAGGGCCCCGGCGGATACCAATTGGTCGGACGGACCGTACAGGTCTGGAACCACCGGCATCCGGACAACGCCGGCGTTTTCGAACCCGGAACACCCTGGCTGCTGCGATTCTTTGACCAGATCAGCTGGTACCCGGTGAGCGCCGCAGAGCTCCTTGAGCTGCGTGATGAGCTTGCCACCGGACGTGGCACCGGCGGCGTCAGGATCACTGAGGGTGAGTTCTCCATGGCGGAGTACTCGGCATTCCTTGCCCACCACGCGACGTCAATAGGCGAGTTCCGTAGCCTTCAACGCGCGGCATACGCTGCCGAGCGCGAAGCGTGGAGTACTGCGGGCGAATTCGCCCGGGTCTAGCAAGTGAGCGCCCCGAACCCCTCGCTCGCGAATGCCGGGGCGTGTCACTTTGCTGTCTGAATTAACCACCCCTGGCGATCTTGGTCAAGAGAAATGGGCACACTGACATTTCACGCGGCTATCAGGCGACACTGTCGCCGAACGCGGCGAGGGCACGCCGTGCGCACACAATCGGGCTGAGATGTGTGCGTATGGCGTGCCCTCGCGCGGTGGGGTGGCTTACTTGGCCTTGTACTCGTAGAACCCGACACCGGTCTTCTTGCCGAGGCGCCCAGCCTCGACCATCCGGAGCAACAGCGGCGGGGCCGCGTACAGCGGCTCCTTGTATTCGTCGTACATCGAGTCGGCGATGAGCTTCAGGGTGTCGAGACCGACGAGGTCCGACAGGCGCAGCGGGCCCATCGGGTGCGATAGTCCGGCCACGACCGCCTTGTCGATGTCTTCGACTGTGGCAAAACCGGATTCGGCCATCCGGATGGCCGCCAGCAAGTACGGGACCAGCAGGAAGTTGACCACGAAGCCGGAGCGGTCGGCGGCACGCACGACCTGCTTGCCCAGCACCTCACTCGCGAAGACCTCCGTGCGCGCGGCAGCCTCGGGCGTGGTCACCAGCGTCGAGATCAGCTCGACGAGCGGCAGCACGGGCACCGGGTTGAAGAAGTGCAGTCCCAGCACGCGCCCCGGGTTTTTGGTCGCGGCAGCGATTTTCATGATCGGGATGCTGGAGGTGTTGGACGCGAGAACCGCGCCGGGATCGGTGATCACCTCGTCGAGCTTGGCGAAGATCGAGGCCTTGATGGACTCGTCCTCGATGACGGCCTCGATGACAAGCTGGCGATCGGAGAAGTCGGCCAGGTCGGTGGTGAACTTCAGGTTGGCGACGGCGGCATCGCGCTCACGCTCGGTGATCTTCCCGGCGGAGACGCCGCGGTCCAGCGACTTGACGATGCGCGCAGACCCCGCCTTCACCAGCTCCTCGGTGGTCTCGAAGACCAGCACGTCGACACCGGCACGTGCCGATACCTCGGCGATACCCGCGCCCATCTGTCCAGCGCCGATAACTCCTACGCGCGTGATTCCATCCGTCATCTTCGTACTACTCCCTGAACATCGTTGTTAGTTTTGGTCGTATCTGATGGTCTTCGCGCAAGCTGGGGGTACCTCCCGCTTGCGGGGGCCTCATCCATCCAGCACACAGGCCCCGCCCAACGGGATACGTGGGCGGGGCCTGTGCTGTCAACTCAGTGGGTCACACCGAGAGTCTTGACGTGGGCGCATTGCCCGGCTAGAGCAGGCGCGACTTAGTGGAACTGGCCCTCTTCAGTCGAACCCTTCAGCGCCGCGGTCGAGGTGTTCGGGTCCACGGTGGTGGCGATCCGGTCGAAGTAGCCGGCGCCGACCTCACGCTGATGCTTGGTGGCGGTGTAACCACGGGCCTCGGCCGCGAACTCGCGCTCCTGCAGGTCGACGTAGGCCGTCATACCCTCGCGGGCGTAGCCGTAGGCCAGGTCGAACATCGAGTAGTTGAGCGCGTGGAAGCCGGCCAGGGTGATGAACTGGAACGTGAAGCCCATGGCACCCAGCTCCTTCTGGAACTTGGCGATGGTGGAGTCGTCCAGGGCTTGCTTCCAGTTGAAGGACGGGCTGCAGTTGTAGGACAGCAGCTGGTCCGGGAACTCGGCCTTGACGGCTTCCGCGAACTTGCGGGCGACCGCGAGGTCCGGCACGCCGGTCTCCATCCAGATGAGGTCGGCGTACGGGGCGTAGGCCTTGGCACGCGCGATACAGGGCTCGATGCCCTTCTGCACGTTGTAGAAGCCCTCGGAGGTGCGCTCACCGGTGACGAAGGGCTGGTCGCGCTCGTCCACATCGGAGGTGATGAGGGTGGCGGCCTCGGCGTCGGTACGCGCGATGACGACGGTCGGGGTGTTCGCGACGTCAGCGGCCAGACGGGCCGAGGTCAGGGTGCGGACGTGCTGCTGGGTGGGGATCAGCACCTTGCCACCGAGGTGGCCGCACTTCTTCTCCGAGGCCAGCTGGTCTTCCCAGTGGGTACCGGCGGCACCCGCGGCGATCATGGCCTTCTGCAGCTCGTAGACGTTCAGCGCGCCACCGAAGCCGGCCTCACCGTCGGCGACGATGGGCACCAGCCAGTTGTCGACGCTGGTGTCACCCTCGACACGGGCGATCTCGTCGGCGCGCAGCAGCGCGTTGTTGATGCGGCGAACGACGGCCGGCACCGAGTTGGCCGGGTACAGGCTCTGGTCCGGGTAGGTGTGACCGGAGAGGTTTGCGTCACCGGCAACCTGCCAGCCGGACAGGTAGATGGCCTTGAGGCCGGCACGGACCTGCTGCACGGCCATGTTGCCGGTCAGCGCGCCCAGCGCGTTGATGTAGGAACCGTCACCCTTGGTGACGCCTTCCCACAGGATTTCCGCGCCACGGCGGGCCAGGGTGTTCTCCTCGACGACGCTGCCCTGCAGCTCCTCGACCTGGGCGGCGGTGTAGTCGCGGGTGATGCCCTTCCAGCGGGGGTTGGTGTCCCAGTCCTGCTGGATTTCGGCCGCGGTGCGCGGCTTGCCGACATTCGACATTGGTGCTCCTCTGTTACTTGCCCTGACGTTTGGCTGTCGCAGACAGATTGTTAACGCTCAGGCACGTTCACTGCGTTGACTGTTACGACGATGTCACAGACCATATGCGCAGGTCCACCCGTTCCCAATGCCAATTTTCGCTAGGGATTAACGAGCTATTGCTAACCTTGCGAAGCGGCTAATCGTACGCCCGTACTGTTGCTACCGACCGGTAACCAACAATCCCCTGTTCAGAACGCTCGTACTGTTAAACGATCGACACTGTGTCTAGTTATCGAGCGAATATCGAGGCGAGGGCCTTCACCTCGTCGCCAACGACATATGTGAGCGTTGTAACACTGCGGCCGGGGACGCCGAGCTCGGTTCCGTCCTCGTAGACGTTGGTGATGATCTCAAGCTTGTCCCCCAGCGAAACCGCGGAGTCATGCTCGAGGCTCACTCGATAGGGGCCCGACAGCAGGTCGGGATTCCGTGAGAGGTGATCCTCCACGATGCTCCAGTAAACGGAATTGTTCATGTGGTCGAACAGATCCATATCGGTGAACCGCACCGGGAAGTCCCGGATATCGGTCGCGGTCTCCCGACTTCCGGGCTTGTTGTAGGGCTTCCACCGCAACCGGTCCACATCGGTGGTGGACGCGACGGTGGCCAGGAAGTCGTCTTCGATACGGGCCGGCCCCTGGGTCTCACGGCTGACGTGAATCCAGAATGCCTCGGACTCCACCAGTCCCCCGTCGCGACCGTCGAGCCGCACCCGCATCTGGCACCACCGATTGGACGTCGCCGAGCACCAACGGCGCAGCCACAGGGCCTCCCGGAACTCAATGGGCTTGATCACATCGATCATCGTGCGACGGACGACCCAGTGCGGGTGGGTCTCCTCGGCCTCCACCCCACGCAGGTGGTCCTGCCCGATGTCCTGGATGTGCCGGGCGGCCCCGTCCAGCCGTAAACGCCCGCCGGAGTCGACGTCGGCAATCCGAACGGGCCAACGGCCCTCGTAGACGTGGGGATGCGCATGGGGCACGGGCATCATGTCTTTGTCGAGGCCAATGCTGGCTTCCACACTCACGGGGCGGTCCTTTCGCGAGGCCACGCCGGCTTCCGGCACGACAGAGAGCGCGTCAGCCGCGCATTCCCCGAAAGCCATGGTCCCATAACCGAAACGGGCCAGGTATCGACGGCGTGTCATGGCGCATTCGATTGGCACCCAACCGATCTCACAACACTCAAGGAATGGCCGCCCACGATCCCCTTGTCGGACCATACGATCGCCTGGTGGTAACCACCCGGCCGGGCCCCGACAGCAGGGTCGCCCGCGCCCTGCTCGCGGGAGCCGGTCTGTTGTTCACGATCGCCATCGGCGGGCTCGTGATCACGAGGCACACCGTGGTCAGGTTCTCCTCGGACGAGGCCGCCGAGCCCTATCCACTGTGGATGCCGTTGACCTCGTCGCTGATCGTGCTGCTGCTCACCCGCCTGGTGCCCGTGCGCCTGCCTGCGATCGACCCGCTCGCCGACATCGGACCGGAGCGCCTCACCCGCGAAGTGTGGGTGCTGGTGGGCGCCGCGCTCGCGTTCCCCGCCCTCGTCGTCGCGGCAGCGGCGACCGGGATACCGCAGGATGCCGTGTACAGCCCGATCAAGGCGCTGATGTTCCTCGTAATTCCGCTGCTGGCTTTCCGTATCTTCCGTGGCGGTGTGCCGCAGGAGCCGAAGGCGCGGTGGACGGCCCGGCTGGACCGCACCCGCCTGCTGGCGCCCATCGTCCCGGTTGTCGCATGGATCGCGTTGGCTCGACTCGGCCCCCTCGCGCCGCCCGCCATCTCCCTGGCAAGTCTGCCCGATCCCGTCACCATCGCCGTAGCCTCGCTGATCACACTGCTGACAGCGGGCGTGCTCGAGGAAGTGTTCTACCGCGGGTACCTGCAGACCCGGCTGGAATCACTGGTTGGCCGTTGGCCGGCCATCGCTACGTCGTCAGTGCTCTTCGCCGCGATGCACATCGCTTCACACGTGCAGGTCACCACAGTGGCAGTGGACCTCGCGACGATCGTGGCCGTCCAGGGAACGTTCGGCGTGATGCAGGGCTACCTATGGAGCCGGTATCGAAACATCCGGGCTCCGATGGCCATTCACATCGCCGTCAACTTGATCTACCTCGACATGCTCATCAGCTGACGATCGTTCGCGTACCGAGAGGCACATCACCGCCGCGATGACGCAGAGCCCGGCGGCGAGCCGGAATGCGTTGTCGTAGTTGCCCTGCTGGTCGCGTAGCCATCCCGCACCCGCTGCCGCGATGGCCGCCCCGATCTGATGCGAGGCGAAGACCCATCCGAACACCACTGGTGTGCGTTCACCAAAATACTTACGGCACAGCGCGATGGTCGGCGGCACAGTGGCCACCCAATCCAATCCGTAGAAGATGATGAACACCCACGTAGAGGGCTCAGCGTGAGGAGAAAGCAAGGCGGGCAACAGCATCAGCGAAAGGCCGCGCCCAAAGTAGTAGATACCCAACAGAACGCGCGCATCGATACGGTCGGTGAGCCATCCGGAAGACACTGTCCCCGCGACGTCGAAGACGCCGATCAGTGCCAGCAGGCTTGCGGCTACCGTGGTCGGCATCCCATGGTCGTGTGCCGCGGGAATGAAGTGGGTGCCGATCAATCCGTTGGTGGTCATTCCGCAGATCGCGAAACTGCCTGCCAATAACCAGAAGACGGGTTGCCGCGCTCCGATGAGCAGCCCTTCGAGCGCCGCACCGAAACCCCCGGATGCAGCGCCCGACTCGTCGGTCTCTGCACCAAACGGGCCAACTCCCTTATCGGTAGGCCGGTTTCGCATGAACAGCACCACCAGCGGAACCACGGATACCGCCGAAGCAGCCACCATTACCGAGGCCCACCGCCAGCCGTGGGCATCACTCACCACCGCCACCAACGGTAGGAAAATGAGCTGGCCGGTGGCGCTGGCGGCCGTCAATACGCCCGTGACCAATCCTCGGCGCGCGGCGAACCACCTGGTCGCGACGGTGGCCACGAATCCCATCGAGATCGACCCGGTCCCGATACCCACCAACACACCCCACAGCAGTAACAGCTGCCAGGACGCGGTCATGAAAACGCCGAGGAAGGTGCCGGTCGCGATCAGCGTGAGCGCCCCCGCCAGCACCGGACGCACTCCGAACGTGTCCATCAGTGCGGCCGCGAACGGCGCCGTCAGCCCGAACAACGTCATGTTGATCGACATCGCCAGCCCAATGGTGCCGTGCGACCAACCGAACTCGGAGTGCAGCGGGTCCATCAGAACACCCGGGACGGATCGGAATCCTGCCGCGGCGAGTACCGCGACGAACGCCACCGCGGCGATGATCCAGGCCGGGTGAATCCGGCGGCGGCCAGGTATCTCGGGTGTCAGGGATTGCGTCACCTGCCCAGGCTGACCGATGAGGCCCCTTCCCACAATTGGCATAAATGCCAATAGGTGTAAAGATCATGCCATGGCACATACGGTGGCCGTCCTGCTGCTCGAACCACTGATCGGGTTCGACGCGACCATCCCGTCACTGATGTTCGGACAGGCCGGCGCCGACCGCTACCGGGTCATAACCTGCGGGTTATCCCGTTCCCCCGTCATGACTACCTCGGGGTATGCGATCACCCCACAGGAGGGGACTGCCGCGCTGCACGGTGCGGACACCGTCATCGTCCCCGGCACCCAATACCCGCCGGCGCGGCTTCGCGGCGAGTTGGCCGAGGACCTCCGTGCCGCGTTTGACACCATCAGGCCGGGCACCCGCATCGTCTCCATCTGTACCGGAGCATTTGTGCTCGGTGCCGCCGGACTGCTCGACGGTCGTCGCGCCACCACCCATTGGCACAAGGCGGACGATTTTCGTGCGTTGTACCCACGCGTGGAGCTCGATGAGACGGTCTTGTTCGTCGACGACGGCGACGTTCTGACATCGGCGGGGCTGGCCTCGGGAATCGACTTGTGCTTGCACATTATTCGACAAGACCACGGCACTGCGGCGGCCAACGATGTGGCCCGGTATTGCGTGGTGCCGCCATGGCGGGAGGGCGGCCAGGCACAGTTCATCGACCGGCCACTCCCCGAATACACCGGGGATTCAACGGCATCCGCGCGCAGCTGGGCCCTGGAGAACCTCACCGAACCGTTGACGGTGCGGCAGTTGGCCGACCATTCCCGAATGAGCACGCGGACCTTCAATCGGCGTTTCCGCGACGAGACCGGGCTCTCCCCCGGTGATTGGGTGCGGCAGCAGCGTGTCGAATGCGCCCGGGCGCTCCTGGAATCACACGATCTTGCCGTGGACGAGGTGGCCCGGCGGTCGGGCCTCGGCTCGGCCGCGAATCTGCGGCATCACCTACGCCGTGGGTTTGACATGAGTCCTACTCACTACCGAAAAACTTTCCGGGGCAATTGATCGGCTAGACGATGCCCACACCGGTCAGCACTTGCCAGATCCCGACCACCGCGAAAAGGACGAGCAGCACCACTTGCCGGTGGGCGAGTGCCCAGTTGTGTATCGGCTCGAGTATCGCTTGGGTTCTCGCCGGCGCAATCACATAGCTGATGAGCGCTACCTCGAAAACGGCAAGCATCGCGAAGACGAAGACAACGGCGGCGAGAACCTGCGTGCCCAGCGCCGTTCCCGACCCGACGATAATGGTGTCGACCAGCAGAACCAGCGGAGGCGGAGGCATGTATCCGATGCCGAGCACCAGCGCGACCCACAGCGCACCGTTCTCCCAAGCACCCTTGCCATGATGGAAAAGGCGTCGAAACTTCGCCACCACCACGGCGACCGCACCCCTGATGCGACCAACCGAACGGGGTTCGGCCGTCGGAGTCTCCGGATCTAGTACCAAAACCGACGAATCCCCACCCGCGCCAGCGGCCACAGGCTGATTTTCTCGCTTACGCGACCGAAGACGCACCGCGATGACAACGGCCAGCACAATGCACAGCACGCCGGTTCCCAGTTGGAGCGGCTTGACGGACGAGCCCGGATCCGCCGTCGCAAGGTTCTTCGCAAAGGACGCGAAACTCGGCACCATATGCAAGGCGAATAGCGCGATCACAAAAGACGGCACATTCACCATCAGCGCGCCAACCCAGAAGGCCAGGAGGTTTTGCACCGGCCGAGGCCGTGAGATGACCACCAAAATCAGGCCGAGCAGCACCGGATTGAGTGACATCAAAAATGCCAACCCCAATAGTTCGCGCCACATATCGATAACCCTACTCTGTTTGCTCACGAATGGCAGCGCCAGCCAAAATGCGGCGAATTGCGCTGGCTACATTGGTGAGAAGGCTGATCATTTCGGCAGAAGGCAGCTCAAAAAACTTAGCCATCATGAAACAGCTTGCGTTGCGACCCCGACAATTCCTCGCACGCTAAAGCAATCCATGCAATCGCAAGTCGCTCGCGTATTTAGCGATGATCGGCGCCGAGACTTGCGGAATATCGTGACCGGAACCAATCTTGGCCTCACGCACCGCGGCCTGGAATCGGTCGGCCGGAGCCATCGAACCCCGCGAGGGTTCCGGCGGCTTCCCGTCCCAACCGTGATCCTGCAAGATCTTCAGCATCTGTAACACGGAGCCTTGGCGCTGATGATCCGGCAATTCGTGAAGGCCAGACTCGAAGCGCGTCACCCACTCGCTGAAATCGCTGATGCGTTCAATCGGGTGGCCAGCTTCGATCAGCCAATCGACGTACTCATCGATTCCAATGCCGTCGTCATGCGGATTCATCACGTGATAGGTCTCGAATCCCGTGAACGATCCGGCGGACGAGCCTGCCGCCTGGCCGCCGAGCCTGGTGATCGCCTCGGCAACGAATTCCACGGGGAGCCCGTCGAAGTGCGCGCGCTGACGGTTCCCGTCGTCGGTGAGTCGGTACACAGAATGGGGCGCGACTCCGGTGGCGACAATGCTCAGCACCATTCGGGCGACCGTGTCGGAGGCATTCACTTGGCCCGCATAGCTGGTGCCGACCATGATCATGCCCGAACGGAACACCGTGACTGGCAAACCAACCTGCTCGTGGGCCTCGCGGAGTAGCACCTCGCCGGCCCACTTGCTGTTGCCATAGCCGTTCGCATAACTCCCATCGGAAGGCCGAATCGCACTGATGAGCCGGATATCGGCATCCTCGACGAAGGTCGACTTCTCGATCTCTCGCCCGACGTCGGCCGTCGAGACGAACGTGTACGGCTTGAGTTTCGTGGTCAACGCGAACCGGATCAGCTCCGCCGTGCCAACCACATTGGGTCCAAACAGCTCGCTGTAGGGCAGAACGCTATTGACCAGCGCCGCGGAATCGACGATCAGGTCGACGGTGTCGGCCAGCCGCTGCCAGGTCTCGTCATCCAGACCGAGGCCGGGTTCAGCCTTGTCACCGGCGATCACCTGCAGCCGCTCAGCGGCGAGCGCTTCGTACACCCGGATCAATTCCGCATCGCCGCTGTCGAAGGTCCTGTCGAGACGGCGCCGGGCCTCTTCGTCGGACTTGGCACGCACCAGGCAGATCAGCGTGCCGTCGACCTGTTCCAGCTCCTTGAGCCATTGCAGCACGAGGTAGCGCCCCAGGAAACCGGTCGCTCCGGTCAACAGCACCGTTCGCGGACGCGCATGGGCGCGCGGCAGCGCCGGAGCCGCCTGCAGCGTTGCCTCATCAATGAACTTGTCCAGCTTGAGGTCACTGGCCCTTACCTCTGAGGCGCCGGGTCCATGCACGGATGCATAGGTCGGTCCGTTGGCCCAGGAGCCTGCCGCGCCGTCCAGGTACGCACTCAGACTTCGCACTGTCGGCGACTCGAAGAGGGTTCTCACCGCCAGCTGAGCATCGAGCGAGGTGTTGATCGCGGCAACCACCCGCATCGCGGAGATCGAGTCCCCACCCAGATCAAAGAACGAATCGTCGGTCCCGACCCGCTCGACGCCCAGTACCTGCGCGTAGATGCCGGCAAGTGTCTCCTCCACCGCATTGGCCGGAGCGCGGTAGCGGGCCGCGTCGTCGTACTCGGGCACGGGGAGGGCACGCTTATCGAGCTTGCCGTTGACCGTCAGCGGCAGCGCCTCCAGCTTTACCACCGCGGCCGGCACCATGTAGGGCGGCAGTCGCTTGGCCAAGGAACTGCGCAGTTCGGCGGGCTCACCGGCGCCGATGAAGTACCCGACCAGGCGCTTGTCGCCGGGGCGGTCCTCGCGGGCGATCACCGCCGCCTGCGCCACCCCGTCCAGGTCGGCGAGGGCTGCCTGAATCTCACCAAGCTCGATGCGGAAGCCGCGAATCTTGACCTGCTCATCGGCGCGGCCCAGGTACTCGAGCTGACCGTTGGCGACCCAGCGCACCAAATCCCCGGTGCGATACATACGCGCTCCCGGCTCCCCGAACGGGCACGCGGTGAACCGTGAGGCGGTCAGCGCGGAGCGGCCCACATAACCGAGGCCGACACCAAGTCCAGCCACATACAACTCACCGACCACACCCGGTGGGACCGGTCGCATCCACCGGTCCAACACGAACAACGCGGCGTCGGGAACCGGAACGCCGATCGGTACCACACCCGATCCGGCGATCAATTCACCAAACGTGGCATAGATCGTCGTCTCCGTCGGACCGTAGCCGTTGATCATTACCCGTCCGGGCGCCCACTTGTCCACCACTTCGGTGGGGCAGGCTTCACCGGCGACGACCAACGTCATACCCTCCAGTCCCTCCGGCGACAGCATTCCCACCGCCGAGGGGGTCTGGAACAAAACGGTGACCTTTTCACGGATCAACAGATCGCGGAAATCATCCGGCGACCGAACGACCGAATCCGGAACGATGACCAGTCGGCCACCATGCAGCAGCGCCCCAAAGATCTCCCATACGGTGATGTCGAAGACCAGCGACCCCGCCTGCGTCCACACCTCACCAGGCCCCGTGGGCATGTGGGTGAGCGGGAACTTCAGTGCTTGTGTCACATTGCCGTGCGCGATGGCCACGCCCTTGGGGACACCGGTCGTTCCCGAGGTATAAATCGTGTACGCCACGTCATCAGGTGCCGGAGTGAGCAACGGCGCATGGCCGTAGATGGCACCTGTGGGGTCGTCTTCGGCATCGTCGAACTGGACGACCGAGACTCCGGACCCGTCGAACCGCGCGCGCAGCTCAGCGGTCGTGACGGCCGCGATGGGCACGGCATCGGACAGCATGAACTCCAGTCGCGTGTCCGGCACCGACGGATCAATCGGCAGGTACGACGCCCCGGTCTTGAGAATCGCGAGGATCGCCACAATCGCATCGTCGGAGCGGGGCATCAACAGCGCCACCGACTCACCCGGACCGGCGCCGTAGATCGCCAGTAGATTCGCCAGCCGCGTGGCGGCCTCATCGAGCTCGCCGTAGGTTGTGGAGCGGCCCTCGAATGTCAGCGCCACCGCCTCGGGGGCGCGGTTGACCTGCTCGGCGAACGATTCCGGAATGGACAACACCGGCTCCGGTCCCCGCGCCAGTACCTTGCGGTTGCCCCAGCCGTCGAGCTGCTTGTGCTCACTGGTCTTCAGCACGTCGAGCGACGAGAGTCGTTGCGAGGCATCGGCAACCATCGACGTCAGCACCCGCTCGAACCGCTCGAACACGGCGTCGATACCGGCCGTATCGAACTTGTCGGTATCGAATTCGACGCGAATGCCCAGCTCATGACCCGGCAGCGCCATCACCGACAGCGGATAGTGGTTGTACTCGCGGGTGACGAACTCGGTGATGGCCAGCTCCTGCACACCCGTGAATGCACTGGTGTCAATCGGGTAGCTCTCGTACAGGAAGAGCGTGTCGAACAGCTGCTCGTGGCCCACGATGTGGTGAATCTCGTTGAGTGCCAGATGTTCGTGCTCGATGGTGTCGTTATGGGCACTCTGCAGCTGCCCCAACAACTCCGCGACCGTGGTGGCCGCGGTGGCGCGTGCCCGCACCGGCACCGTGTTGATGAGCAGACCCACAATGGAATCGGACCCGGCAAGCTCTGCGGGCCGCCCCGAAACCGCGGTACCGAACGCGACATCGTCTTGTCCGGTCACCACCATGAGCAGCTGCGCCCACGCCGCCTGCAACACCGTGCTGATCGTGGTGTGCTGCGATCGTGCGAGATCGGCAAGGGCCTGCGTGGTCTTGGCCGACACCCGATAGGACTCGACGCCCCTGGCACCCGGGGGTGCCGGCGGAGCGACGAGAGTCGGGGTATCGAAACCGGCCAGCACCTCACGCCAGGCCGCCCGTGCGGCGTCTTGATCCTGTTCCGCCAGCCAGCCGACGAAGTTGCGGTATGCCGATGGCGCGGGAAGCCGCTGACCGAAGTAACTCGCGAAGATCTCCTGCAACAGGATCGGCAACGACCAGCCGTCAATCACGACGTGGTGGAACGTCAGCACGAACCGGTGTTTGTTTCCCTCGGTGCGAATCAACGCCGCGCGCAGCGTGGGTCGATCGGCGAGGTCGCAGACCGCGGCACGCTCGGCAGCGCAGAGCCGCTGAATCTCCTCGTCGGGAGTCAGATCGTCCCCACGAAGGTCGAGGTATCGCCATGCGATCACCGGTTCGGCGAGAATCACCTGTACCGGGTCGCCGAACTGCGTGCAGAATCGAGCGGCCAGATTGGGATGACGGCGGACGACTGCGTGAACCGCGTCGCGGAGCCTGAGCTGGTCGACAAGACCGGTCACCGTGATATCGAGCTGCACCGCGTAGAAGTCGATTCCCGCCGCGTCGTCGTCCAGCACCCCGGCCGCGCGTGCGAACGTGGTGTGGAAGAGCAGACCCTGCTGAATGGGTGTCAGCGGCAGCACATCAACGATGTTGTGCTGCTCGTGCAGCTCATCGATCTGCTCTTGACTCAACTGTGCGGGAGCGATATCGGACGGGGTCAACCCGCCGCCGCCGCCGCGGACATACGCGCAGATCCCGGCGAGGGCCTCGAACCACAGCTGACTCAGCCGCTGCACCTGCGGCTCGGTGACCGACGAGGGTGCCCACGTCCACCCGGCCCGCAGATGCGCGCCGGACTCGTCGCCGAGTCCACCCTCCACGATTCCGGCATTGAGATCCACCGTGTACATCAGCGGCATGGACACCGAAGACGCCACACTGGTTGAGGTCAGGCTATCCTCGTTGATCCGCCAGAGCTCGTCGGTGAGATCCGCCGCGCCGGCACCGAGGCGACCGAGGTAGTTGAATCCGATAACCGGTTCCGCCACCGCCAGGTCCACGTCACGGTTCAGGTAGCGCAGCAGTCCGTACGTCAACGGATCGGGAAGCGCGCGCAATTGTTCCTTGGCGCCCTTGATGATTGGCCCCAATTCGGCGGCCCCACCGGATACTTCCTGCCAGGACAGCCCACCGACACTCAGCGCCACCGGGTACTTCGTGGTGAACCAGCCGACGGTGCGCGACAAGTCGACATCGTCCGCCAGCTCCTCGTGGCGCCCATGGCCCTCGACACCAATGCCGACGGACTCCACGTTGGAATCCAGGAACTCGTTCCAGGCCAATCCGAACGCGATCAGCAGAATGTCTTGCACCCCCGCGTGAAAAGCCGCGGGGACCTCACTCAGTAGCTCCCGGGTGGTCTCGGCATCGAGAGACACGGACAGCGTCTTGGCCGTCGCGTAGGTGTCCAGCCCGGGCAGCACCGCGGGCAGTGCTGCGGGAACCGCTGTCACTTCTCGCCAGGCATCGGCCGTTGCGACCACCTCGGCGGAACGCGCGTGTTCGTCGAGTAGCGAGGCCCAACGGGCGAACGAGGTCCCTCCCGTCGGCAACTCCACCGGCTGCCCGCTATGGTGCTGCGCCCAGGCGATATTCAAGTCTTCCAAGAGAATTCGCCATGACACGCCGTCCACCGCCAGGTGATGGATCATCAGGGCCAACTGCCGGGTGTCGGGGACCCACACCGCGCTCAGCTCAGATCCCGCGGCCGGATTCAGCTGAGCACGGGCTGCCACCAACTCCGCGTCCGACAACGTCTCGGCGACACGCAAGCAATCGCGCGCGTTCACCGCACCCTTCTCCGGGACGGTCAGTGACCACACCCCGGTGTCGGAGGCGCCGTCGTTCTCGGCGCGCAGCCGCAGGGTGGCGTGCCGGTCCAGCAGCGCCTGCAGCACGACGACGACGTCGTCCTCCACCACCCCCGCGGGGGCCTGCAGGACGATTGTCTGGTTGAACTGGTCAGTGGGACCTTGGACGCCGTGCAGCCAGTGCATGATCGGGGTGGCCGACAGCGGGCCGATGCCCTCGTCGACAACACCGGCCTGACCGTCCGAGAGGGAGGCCACCGCCGCTACCCCACTGACGGTCTGCTCGACGAAGATGTCACGTGGCCGGCACAACACCCCAGCCGCCCGCGCACGCGACACCACCTGCATCGACAGAATGCTGTCGCCGCCGAGATCGAAGAACGACTCGTCGACACCTACGCGATCCACGCCGAGAACCTGGGCGTAGATATCGGCCAAGATCTTCTCGACAGGTCCGGACGGTGCGCGGTAATCCGTACCGACACTGCGGTATTCAGGTGCGGGCAGCGCGCGCTTGTCCAGCTTGCCGTTCACCGTCAACGGCAGTGTCTCCAGCACCACCACTGCCGCCGGAACCATGTACGCCGGAAGCCTTTCCGCGAGCGCGGTGCGGGCCTCAACCGGATCGGCGCTTCCCATGATGTAGCCGACAAGGCGCTTGTCGCCGGGGCGGTCCTCGCGGGCGATGACCACCGCCTGCTCCACGCCGTCCAGGCGCGCCAGTGCAGCCTGAATCTCACCCAATTCGATGCGATACCCGCGAATCTTCACCTGCTCGTCGGCGCGGCCCAGGTACTGCAGCTGGCCGTCCTCACCCCACTGCACCAGATCGCCGGTGCGGTACATCCGCGAGCCGGGCCCACCGAAGGGGCAAGCCAGGAACCGCGATGCGGTCAATCCGGATCGGTGCGCATAGCCGGGTGCGACCCCGTTACCGGCGACATAAAGCTCGCCGACAACGCCTTCGGGTGCGGGCCGCAGCCACTTGTCCAAAACGAACAGCGCGGCCCCGGGAACCGGTGAACCGATAGGTGCCACATCCGAACCCGGCCTCAACGGTCCACTCATCGCCGCGTAGATCGTGGCCTCGGTCGGACCGTAGGCGTTGATCATCGTTCGTCCGCTGGTGGCCCACCGATCCACCAATTCGGTCGGGCAGGCCTCACCGGCGACGATCAGCGTCGTCGACTCCAGCCGTTCGGGCGACAACATGCCTGCCGCCGAGGGGGTTTGGCACAGGACGCTGACCTTCTCGCTGATCAACAGGTCGTGAAGTTCGTCCGGCGAAGACGCGATCGACTCGGGCACCACCACCAGGCGGCCACCGTGCAACAGCGCGCCCCAGATCTCCCACACCGAAACGTCAAAGACCAGCGAATGCCACTGCGACCACACATGGCCGGGTCCGGCCGGCAGATCGGCGCGCACCGCGTCCACCAACTGCGTGACGTTGTGGTGGGTGACCGCGACCGCCTTGGGGACACCGGTCGTGCCCGAGGTATAGGTCATGTACGCGAGGTCATCGGGTTCCGGCGCGGAGAGCGCGGAACTAGGCTGGCCATCAATGAGGGGATCGTCGATTTCGGTCACCCGCACATCGAGTCCGTCGAATCGCGAGCTCAAGTCGGCCGTGGTGAGAATCGCTACCGGTCCCGCATCCGACACCATGAACTTGATGCGCTCGTCGGGATGGGCGGCGTCGATCGGCAGATAGGCAGCCCCGGTCTTGAGTACTGCCAAAAGCCCGATGATCGCCTCGCCCGAGCGCGGAACCAGCAGCCCCACAACCTCTCCCGGTCCTGCTCCATTACCCGCCAGCAGGTGGGCAATGCGGTTGGTGACCAGATCCAGTTCGCGATAAGTCCACGACCTGTCCCTGCACACCAGCGCGACGGTCTCCGGCGCGCGCTCCACCTGGACTGCGAACAACACCGGGATCGAGACGGGTGCGGCGGTCGGCTCGGTGAGCACCGCCCGGTTGCCCCACTCGTCGAGCCGGTCGTGATCGTCGTCGTCGAGAAGATCCATCGACAACAAAGTCCGGGTGGGATCGGCGCTCATGAGGGCTCCTTCTTCTTCCCTTTGACATCGGATGTCATGGCCTCCAGCACACGCTGGAACCTCTTGACCAACTTTCCAATTCGGACAGCGTTGAAGACGTCGGTGTCAAATTCCACGCGAAGCCCCAGCTCGTGGCCCGGTGTGGCTTGCACCGCGAGCGGGTAATGGTTGTACTCACGATTACTGAACCCGGTGATAGACAACTCGTGCACACGCGATAGCGCAGCCGTGTCGATCGGGTAGTTCTCGTAGACGAACATAGTGTCGAAGAGCTGATCATGCCCGACGGCATGATGAATCTCGTTGAGCGCCAGGTGCTGATGCTCCAGTGTGTCGCCGTAGGCACCCTGCAGCTGATTCAGCAGATCGGCGATGGTCGTGGCCGAGGTGATGGTCGCGCGAACCGGCACCGTGTTGATCAACAGACCCACCATCGATTCCGCCCCGACGAGGTCGGTGGGCCTGCCCGACACCGCGGTGCCGAAGGCGACATCGGTCTGGCCGGTCAGCCACATCAGCAGCTGAGCCCACGCGGCCTGCAGCACAGTACTGACCGTGGTTCGGCAGGAACGAGCGAGCTCGCCGAGTGCCTGCGTGGTCTCGGCAGACACCTCGAAGGACTCAACCCCTCTTCGGCCCAGCATCATTCGTCCCGGCGGTGCGACAAGGGTCGGGGTCTCGAAACCTTCGAAGACCTTGCCCCAGGCCGAGCGTGCGGCACTGTTGTCCTGTCCAGAAAGCCAGGTGACAAACCTGCGGTAGGCCACCGGCGCGGGCAGGCGTTCGCCGAAGTAGCTCGCGAAGATCTCCTGCAGCAGGATCGGCTTTGACCACCCGTCGAGCACGATGTGGTGATTGGTGACCAAGAACCGGTATTGGTCCTCACCGGTCCTGGCCAGCGCCGCCCGGAACGCGGGTTGCCCGGCCAAGTCGCAGACCGCGGCCCGCTCCGCGGCGGAGAGCCGCTCGACCCGCTGCTCGATATCAGCGCCACCGTCCACGTCGAGCTCGATGTACTGCCATGCCAGTTCGGGATCGGCCGGAATCAGCTGTACCGGCTCACCGAACTCCTCATAGAACGTGGCAACCACGTTCGGGCGACGTTTGATCGCGGTGTGCACCGCCTCCTCGAGCCGCTTCGGATCCAGCGGACCGCTCAAGGCCACATCGAGCTGCACCGCATACAGGTCGTCGCTGCCCTCCATGGCATCTGGTGCCAGATTGGAGTGGAAAAGCAGCCCCTGCTGCAGCGGAGTCAGCGGCAGAACGTCGGCGATCTGAAATTCCTCATGCAGCTCGTCGATCTGCCGCTGGCTCAGACGCGCCGGAACGATATCGGACGGAGTGAGCCCACCACCACCGGCGCGCACATGGGAGCAGATCCCGGCGAGCGCGTCGAACCAGAGCCGGCTGATCCTGTCGACCTGATCGTGGCTCAACACCGATAGCGCCCATGTCCATGTCGCATGCAACCGACCGGAGTCGGACCCGGCGCCTTCCATCACACCGGCATTGAGCTCGACGGTGTGCCCCAACGGTGTTGGTACCGATGTCGCCGCGGCCGTGATCGACACCCCATCCTGGTCGATCCGCCACAGGTCTTCGGAGAGATCGGCACCGCCGGCACCGAGCCGTCCGAGGTAGTTGAACCCGATCGCCGGGTCCGGTCCCGCGACGTCGACGTCGGGGTTCAGGTACCGCAACAGCCCGTACGAGAGTCCGTCGGGCAGGGCGCGCAGTTGTTCCTTGGCGCCCTTGATGATGGGAGCCAGGGCGGAATCACCGGCAACCACCTGCGCCCACGACAGTTCACCCACTGCCAACGACACTGGGTACTTACTGGTGAACCAGCCGACGGTGCGAGAAAGGTCGATGTCTCGCTCGAGAGTCCCGCCCAGTTCTTCGTTGCGACCGTGGCCTTCAACGTCGATTCCTATCGGCGCACCACGGGAACCGAGAAACTCGTTCCACGCCAGGGCGAACGCGATCAGCAGGATGTCCTGGACCCCAGCGTGGTACGCGGCGGGCACTTCACCCAGCAACTCCCGGGTGAGGTCGGCGTCCAGCGATACCGACAATTGCCCCGCACTGACATAGGTGTCCATCGTGGGGTGTGCCGGCGGCAACGCGGCCGGGATCGCCGCTACCTCGCGCCACGTGTCGGCCAACGCCACCACGTCGGCAGAGCGTGCGTGCTGGTCCAGCAGCGTCGCCCATCGGGCAAATGACGTCCCGCCCGACGGCAATTCCACCGGTTGTCCACCGTGGTGCTGCGCCCACGCAATATTGAAGTCTTCCAACAGAATTCGCCACGACACCGCATCCACCGCCAGATGGTGAATGATCAGCACCAGGCGACTGTTGCCGCGCTCCCAGAGCGCGCTCAGCATCGAACCGGTAGCGGGGTTCAGTCGCGAACGCGCCTGATACAGCGCCTCCTCCGTCAACGCATCCACGGCAAGCAGGCAATCGCGCGCGTCTACCGCCCCCGTCTCCGGAACCAGAAGCGACCACTCACCACCGGTATCTTCGGCACGAAGCCTCAGCGTGGCGTGCCTATCCAACAAGGCCTGCAGCACGATGACCACATCGTCATCGGTGACTCCCGCGGGAGCTTGCAGCACCACGGTCTGATTGAACTCATCGACCTTGCCGCCCAGCCCATGCAGCCACTGGATGATCGGCGTGGCCACCACCGGACCTGTGCCCTCGTCCACGACTGCCGTCGCTCCGTCAGCGAACACCGCTACCTGCGCCAGTCGCGATACGGTCTGCTCGACGAAGATGTCGCGTGGCCGCAGTAACAGACCGGCGGCGCGCGCACGGGCCACCACCTGCATCGACGAAATGCTGTCCCCACCAAGGTCGAAGAAAGAATCGTCGACACCGATCTGTTCTACGCCGAGCACCTGAGCGTAGATACCGGCCAAGATTTCCTCGACGGCATCCTCGGGCGCCCGGTAATGATCGGCGTCCTGGTACTCGGGTGAGGGCAGCGCGCGTGTGTCGAGCTTGCCGTTGACCGTCAACGGCAAGGCAGCCAACACCACAACGGCCGCGGGGACCATATACGCGGGTAGCCGCTCGGCCAGCACGGAGCGCACCGCCGCGGGATCCAAAGTCCCCGCGATCGATTCGGTGACGTAACCCACCAACCGCTTATCGCCGGGCCGGTCCTCACGTGCGATCACCGCCGCTTGATCCACGCCGTCCACGCGGGCCAGTGCCGCGTGTACCTCACCCAGTTCGATGCGGTAGCCGCGGATTTTCACCTGCTTGTCGGCACGTCCCACATACCGCAGCTGGCCGTCTTCGCCCCACTGCACCAGGTCTCCGGTGCGGTACATCCGCGATCCGGGCGCCCCGAATGGGCATGCGACGAAACGTGTTGTCGTCAGGTCCGAACGTCCCAGGTACCCGCTCGCCTGGCCGGACCCCGCCACATACAACTCACCGACGACACCTACCGGCACCTGGCGCAGCCAACCGTCCAAGACGAAGAAGGCCAGATGCTCCAACGGCACACCAATCGGGCTGCTGTTGCTGACAACGTCACCACTGCCGATCTCCCGGAAGGAGGCGTGCACCGTCGTCTCGGTGATGCCGTACATGTTGATCATCCGCGGCAGCCCCGGGTGACTGTCGAACCATGGCGAAAGACGCTGCGGCTCCAGTGCCTCTCCACCGAAGACCACTGTCTGCAGCTTGAGCTGCTGCCCCACTTCGGGCTGCAGCGCATCCGCGGTTTGCAACGCGTAGAAGGCCGAAGGAGTCTGACTCAAGACGCTGACTTCTTCGCTGACCAGCATGGCGTGCAGTTCTTCCGGGGAGCGCACAACCGCGTCGGGCACGATGAGTAGCCGCCCGCCGTACAGCAGAGCACCCCAGATTTCCCACACGGAGTAGTCGAAGGCCAGGGAGTGGCATTGGGTCCATACCTGGCCCAAATCCAGCTCTGCGTCCAGCGATTCCAACAACTGGGCAACGTTGCGGTGAGTGACCGCCACCCCCTTCGGAGCGCCGGTGGTTCCCGAGGTGTAGATGATGTAAGCGATGTCGTCCACCGCGGGGACGGGTAATGCGGTGTCGGACTGCCGATCTACGGCCGGATCGTTGATGTCGATCGCGGATACCCCGGATCCGCCGAGCCGCGGCAGTAAGTCCGCCGTGGTGACGGCGGCAACCGGTGCCGCGTCCCGCAGCACGAACTCCACCCGAGAGTCGGGGTGTGCGGGGTCGATCGGCAGGTACGCCGCGCCGGTCTTGAGCACCGCCAGAATTGCCGCGATCGCCTCACCGGTACGGGGAAGCAGCAGTGCCACCCGCTCACCCGGGCGTGCGCCACGGGTCACCAAGTGGTTCGCCAACCTGTTGGCGGTCGCATCCAATTCCCCATAGGTCCAGGAACGTTCACCACAGGTGATCGCGACTGCCTCCGGTGCGCGCGCGACCTGTGCGGCGAAGAGCTCCGGGATGGAGGTCAACGTCAGCTCCGGCCGGGTCAGCACCGCGCGGTTACCCCACGTGTCCAACCGATCGTGTTCGCCGGCATCGAGTAGGTCTATGGAAGACAACCGTGTGGCGGGGTCGGCGATCATGGCCGTCAACACCTGCCGCAACCTGTCGACGATAATCTCGATCGCAGCCAATTCGAAGACGTCGGTATCGAATTCGACACGCAGGCCCAGCTCGTGTCCAGGCATCGCCACGACCGAGAGCGGGTAATGGTTGTATTCGCGGCTACTGAAGTCGGTGATGGCCAGCTCTTGCACACCCAGCTGCGCGCCGACGTCGATCGGGTAGTTCTCGTACACGAATAGCGTGTCGAAAAGTCTGTCGAGACCGACAGCGTGGTGAATCTCGTTGAGCGCCAAGTGCTCATGCTCGACGGTGTCGTTGTGGGTGCGCTGCAACTGGTCCAGCAGATCAGCGACGGTGGTGGCCGCGGTGATGTTCGCGCGCACCGGCACCGTGTTGATCAGCAGGCCGACCATCGCGTCGGCCCCGGCCAGGTCGACGGGGCGACCCGACACCGCGGTGCCGAATGCCACATCATGGTGGCCGGTCAGCCAGGTCAGCACCTGAGCCCACGCGGCCTGGAGCACCGTGTTGACGGTGGTGCGCTGCGCACGGGCCAGCTCGGAGAGCGAGCGGGTGATGTGCTCCGATATCCGATAGGACTCGACGCCCCGGCGACCTGCCGTGGCGAGCGAACCAACCAGCGTCGGAGTCTCGAATCCGTCGAGAGCAGCACCCCATGCCGATTGCGCCGCAACGCGATCCTGCCTCGCCAACCAGGTGACGAAGTTACGGTACGGAGTGACTGACGGCAGACGCTGCCCGTAGTAGGCACCGAAGATCTCTTGCAGCAAGATGGGCAGCGACCAACCATCGATCACGATGTGGTGAGCGGTCAGGACGAGCCGGTGCCGGTTCTCCGCAGGACCACCGAGCCCGGAGATGAGCGTCGCCCGGAAGACCGGCTCGGTGAAAATCCGGCAGGCCGCCGCGCGCTCTGCCGCACACAGCCGCTCAACCTGCTCATCGATGTCGCCGGCCAATTCAACATGCTGCCAAGCGATGACAGGATCTGCGGCAATGATCTGTACGGGCTCCCCGTACTCCTCGCTGAAGAGGGCGGCCAGATTCGGATGGCGCCGTACCACCGTGTACACAGCGGTACGCAAGCGAGCCGCGTCGAGAGGTCCCGTCACGGTGAGCCCCAATTGAACCGCGTACACGTCGTCGCCCACCGAATCCCCGGTGGCCTCCGCAAATCCGGCCTGGAACAGCAGCCCCTGCTGTAGCGGCGTAAGCGGGAGGACATCGGCGATCTCGTACTGCTGCACCAGCGCATCGATCTGGGGCTGGGTCAGGAGTGCGGGCGCCAGATCGGATGGCGTCAAACCGCCTCCACCCGAACGCACATGAGCGCATATCCCGCCCAGAGCCTCAAACCACAACTGGCTCAACCGATCAGCCTGAGCACCATCCAAAGCTGAAGGCGCCCAAGCCCAGTTGGCCCGAAGCTCGGGACCCGACCCGGCGTCCGAATTTGTCTCGAGGATCCCGGCGTTGAGCTCTACCGAGTGCGCCAGCGGCATCGAAATCGCCGCAGCCACATCGGTCATCGACAAGCTTTCTTGGCTTATCCGCCAGAAATCCTCGGAGAGGTCCGCTCCCGCACCCAGGCGCCCGAGGTAGTTGAAGCCGATCGTCGGCTCGGGCCCCGCCAGGTCGACATCGGGGTTCAGGTAGCGCAGCAAACCATAGGTCAACCCGTCGGGCAGGGCGCGCAGCTGCTCCTTGGCTGCCTTGACCACCTGACCGAGGGCAGCTCCACCCGCTGCCACCTGCCCCCATGACAGTTCGCCTACCGCCAATGACGCTGGGTATTTGGTGGTGAACCACCCGACGGTGCGCGACAGGTCGATACGGCGATGGACGGCTTCGCCGATTTCCTCCTGCCGCCCGTGGCCCTCGATATCGAATGCGATCGGCGCTCCCCCGGCGCCCAGGAACTCGTTCCAGGCAAGGCCGAAGGCGATCAGCAGAATGTCTTGCACCCCAGCGTGAAACGCAGCAGGCACGTCGCCGAGTAGTTGCCTCGTGGTCTCGACGTCCAAGGACAGGGATAGCCGTCCGGCATTGGCGTACGTGTCGGTGGCAGGCTGGACCGCGGACACCCGGGCGGGTGTCGCCAGTACCTGCTTCCAGGCGTCGGCCTGCTCCACCACATCCGCAGACCGCGCGTGTTCGGCCAGCAGCGAGGACCAGCGGGCGAAGGATGTCCCACCGGTCGGCAGCGCCACATCCGCTCCACTGCGATGCTGTGCCCACGCGATATTCAAGTCTTCCAACAGAATTCGCCAGGACACTCCGTCGACGGCCAGGTGGTGAATCACCAGCGCCAACTGTTCGGCGCCGGGAATCCACAGCGCGCTCAACATCGATCCGGTCGCCACATTCAGCCGAGAACGGGCCGCCACCAACGCATCATCCGACAAGGCGTCGACAACATGTAGGCAATCACGGGCAGTTACCGCCCCCGTTTCCGGGACGAGCAGCGACCACTCGCCGTCATTGTCCGTGGCGCGCAGCCGCAGCGTGGCATGCCGATCCAGCAAAGCTTGCAACACGACAACCACGTCGTCCTCGGAGACGCCCGAGGGTGCCTGAACCACGAGTGTCTGATTGAACTCGTCGACCGCGCCCGCCGAAGCCTGCACGCTGTGCAGCCAGCGCATGATGGGTGTGGCGTCCACAGGTCCGAGGCCTTCGTCCACCACATCGGCTTCGCCGCCGGAGATTTCGACGACAGCGGCCAGCCGCGACACGGTCTGCTCGATGAAGACATCACGCGGCCGGCACAACACACCCGCTGCCCGGGCACGGGCGACCACCTGCATCGACAGGATGCTGTCGCCGCCCAGATCAAAGAAAGAGTCGTCGACTCCGACTCGATCAAGACCGAGCACCTGGGCATAGACACCGGCCAGGATTTCCTCGACGGCAGTGCCCGGCGCCCGATAGTCAGCACCCAGGCCGCCGTATTCGGGGGTCGGCAACGCGCGAGTGTCCAGTTTGTTGTTGGACGTCAGCGGTAACGCCTCAAGCATCACCACCGCGGCCGGAACCATGTAGGGCGGAAGACGTTTCGCCAAGGTGCTGCGCACTTCGGCGGGGTCAGCGGTCCCGGTGACATAGCCCACGAGACGTTTGTCTCCGGGCCTGTCCTCACGGACGATCACTGCTGCCTGGTCCACCCCATCGAGCGCTCCCAGCGCGGCTTGGACTTCACCAAGTTCAATGCGGTACCCGCGGATCTTGACCTGCTCATCGGCTCTGCCCAGATACTGCAGCTGTCCGTCAGTTCCCCACGACACCAGGTCTCCGGTGCGGTACATGCGTGTACCGGGCTGCCCGAAGGGGCATGCCACGAAGCGCGAGGCTGTCAGGTCGGAGCGACCGACGTAGCCGCAGGCGACGCCTTCCCCGGCCACATATAGTTCCCCGACGACCCCGGCCGGCACCGGTTGCATCCAGGTGTCCAACACGAAAAGCGCCGCGCCGGATACCGGCGCGCCAATGGGAACCGCAGAATCCGGCGACCCCGCTGCCAGCGGGGCACTGATCGCCACACACATCGTGGTCTCGGTCGGTCCGTAAGCATTGATCATCACCCGGCCGGGAGCCCACCGCTCGACGACCGCGGGAGGGCACGCCTCACCCACCACGGCAAGCGCCGTGGACTCCAGGCCTTCGGGGGACAACATCGCCACAGCCGACGGAGTCTGCGTCAGCACGGTGACCTGTTCGGCGACCAGCACATCGTGGAAGTCCGCAGGTGAGCCCGTTATCGATTCGGGTACCACCACCAGCCGGCCACCGCGGAGTAGTGCGCCCCAGATCTCCCACACCGAAACATCGAACGCCAGAGAATGGCATAGCGGCCATACCCCTGGGTTTGGCAGGCCGGCATCGAGCGTCGACATCAACTGAGTGACATTGTGGTGTGTGACGGCAACGCCTTTGGGGGCTCCAGTGGTCCCCGAGGTGTAGATGATGTAGGCGATGTCATCGGGGGTGGGGCCGGGCGATGAAGCCGCCGGCACGGTATCGAGTGGAGTATCGGCCACATCGAGATCGATGATGGCGAGATCGAAACCGTCTAGTCGCGCCCTGAGCCCGGCGGTCGTGATCGCGGCGACCGGCGCCGCATCATCGAGGATGAACTCCAGCCGCGAGGCCGGTACCGCCGGGTCGATCGGCAGGTACGCCGCCCCGACCTTCAATGCTGCCAATATTCCGATAACCGCCTGGGCGGACCGATCCGAAAGCAGGACGACACGGTCGCCCGGGCCCACTCCGTGCGATACAAGCCGACGCGCCAGACCGTCGGCGGCCGCGTCGAGCTCGCGGTACGTCAGGGTGCGCTCACCGAACGTCAGCGCCGCGGCATCATGATCGGCGGCCACCTGGGAGGCAAACAGTTCGGGAATCGATACGCGCTCAGCGAGCGGCCCGGCGAGAACCGCCGTGTTGCCGACGTCAACCAAACTCGCGAGCTCATCGTCGACCAAGGAATTCAGTGAAGAAAGACGCCGATCAGGGTCGGCCGCCATCTCCGATAGGAGCCGCTGCAACCGTTCCGCCAGATTCGGCACTCCGAATTTCGAGAACGGCAGTCCGTCGCCCGAGGTGCTCAGAAGTAGTTGGTCACTAGCTCCGATAAAGAAGAGTCCGAAGTGCCCCATCGGGCCGTGGTTGGTGTAGCTCGCCGTAGCGGGTACGCCGGCCAGGTCCAAGGTGAGTCGCATGGGAATGAAGTTGATGGCGACGCGATTTCCCGCCTGGCGGGGGCCCCGGAGGCCAAATTCGCCGCCGTCAAGAATATGCGCCGGGAACCGCTGGTGCTTCAGCAGTTCGCGAATGCGTACATCAACGTGCTGGCAGAATTCGGCGACCGTGGATTCCGGCGGAGCACTGAGCACCAGCGGCACCACGCCGGCCAGCATGCCCGGGAGCATCTTCGACTCGGGCCGAACACGTCGGCTCACCGGAAAGTCGAGCGCCACTTCCGACCCGCTCGTGGACCATCCGCGCACCAACAACGCGCAGGCCGCCGTGATCACCGAGTACCGGCGAACACGCAAAGCCTTTGTCAAGTCTTTGATTTCGCCGACTACCGCGTCATCGATCTGAACCGACGCGGACGGCGTGTAGCCCTCATGGCCCTCATGAGCATGCGGCGGCCGAGGATCGAGCCCACTGTCCGGCGGAAGGTTACGGCTCCAGTACTCGCGATCCTCTAGATAGTCCGCAGACGCTTCGTACTCTGCCTCCAGGTCGACCAGGTCCTGCAGGGTGCCGAAGTAGGCGTCGGGAATCGGATCTCCCGCGACCAGCGCCGAGTAGATCGACGCTATTCGGCGGCTCACGATCGCCATGCCCAAGCCGTCCAGGTTGATGTGATGGCACAGCCCGAACATGTAGTACTCATCGTCCGCAGTCCGGATCAACGCGAATTTCAGCAGTTGGTCGGTCAGCGGCATCAATGTGCGTTGGATCGATGAGGCGATCTCGCGAGCGTGCCCGACAGGATCTTCGGAATCACGCACGTCGTGGAAGGCCAACACGAGCTCCGAATGGTCAATCGCCCTCTGAACGATCTGACCATTGACCTCAACGAAGGCGGCCCGCGCAGGCTCAGCCTCACAGATTGCCTGACGGACGGCCTGCTCAAGTAGAACTCGTTCTACTTTTCCTTCGATTCGAACCAAAAGGCCAAGCTGCCACTCCGCACCGACAAGACCGCTTTCCTGGGAAAGCCAGATATCCAATTGTCCGCGCGAAAGCGGTAATGCCCTGTCATCAGACTCCAACATTCGCCTACCCCCTCTCCGAAGGTTCAGCGCCCAAGACCCCCACCCTGCGCCAATCTCTCACGCAGGCTCTTCGGCCGGATATCAGTCCAGTTTTGTTCGATGTACTCCAGGCAGGCGGCACGATCCGCTTCGCCGAATACAACCCGCCAGCCATCAGGCACGTCGGCGAAAGCCGGCCATAGGCTGTGCTGCTCCTCGTCGTTGACCAAGACGAAAAAGCTTCCCTTGTCATCATCGAATGGATTGATGCTCACGCTTTCTCCAGGTTGCTTCGGTGGACATCGCAAACATACGGCTGAATTTATAGCGGCGTAGCGGGTTTCACAAAGTTCTAATCTTCGCAACTTTGACACATCACGGTTCGCTGCCGCAACTAATTAGCCACAATATCGGTATGAATGTATTTATCCAGGTCAAATACGGTTTCAGAACTATCTATCTGTTGCGAAGATCGCGCACATGAGTATACCAAGTCTGAGCACGCCACGTAAGTCGAGTGTACCGCCATGCGCGAGAGCAATCAGGTTTCCGCACCTAGCTACGCCCTGCAGCAAAGTATGCGGCCAACACTGGCTACACCTGTTACCTAATATCGAAACCAGCAGCAGGCCTTAGTCAAGTAGCTTGAAGAAGTAGCCGAGAATTCAACATCTAGAGGTTTATCGAGTTCAGGTAACAAATCGGTCCATTCCGTTACATTGCGCGTGGCACCGCCCGTGTTACACCCAAGTGCGCTCAGAATGAACTCATGGCGACCTGAATTAAGATTCAGCCCGAAATCGATGGCATCGCAGTCCCGCTAGCAACACAGGACAGGGGAACAGCGAAGGCCCGGAAGTAAATGTGGTGACAAACCACTACGAATTAAGTTCTCATCTATAAGAAATACCGTAGATATCCACGATCGTTTGGCCACCTCAGCGGATCCCGTCCACGCCGCAACGAATTCCGCGGAAAACATTGTTATGCACGCGCCGCCGATAATGTACCGACCCTCTCAGAGATCACCCGCACCACCCTCAATACATGGAGCACAGCATGCTCACAGCGTGCCTCGGCGCACATCGAGAGAAGTGTGCGGAGCACCCCGAAAGCCCTGCCTGGATGGAGGCGGGAAACCTCGAGAAGGCGATACTCAAAGGAACGCATCTGACGAATGATTCATACGTGTCGCAGCGTTACGAAACTAGATTAGTCATCCTGTGGTTCGGGGCGAGCCTGAGTTCCCTCAATGGGAGATGTTCCGGCCGGCATCAGCATGACAAACACCGGGAGCCGCACCACGGCGCCATTGAGGATCGGCAGCCGAATCGCGACGGACACGACCTCAAGCTCCAGACGTCTGCCCCGTCGAGTCTCCATCTCCAGACGCCCGGGTAACTGCCTGGGCGTCGCGAGCCAATCCAGCCCGCGCTCTATCGACTCGACAACGTTCATGACTCGACTATACCCACACGATGGAACTCACAAACGATGAAATTCCTTGTCGGAAGAGGAATCTGCCGCACCGATTACGCCTTGGTGAAGCTGTACATCCGGTACTCCACCGCCCCTCCGCTGCGCAGGTCCTCGTAAGCTCGCTGGGCCGGCGCAAATCTACGGATCACACCGCGCAGGATCGTCGGCGTGGCGCGATCGATCACGTACCGCCAACGCTCCAAGTTCTTCGCCATCCCCCGCCGGACCTCCACATTGATCCCCCGCTCGGACACCATTCGCAACGGCGCGTTCGCGAGCGCCACCTTCCAGCCGGCGACATCCTGCGCGCTTCGGGCGTCCGCGTAGAGGAAATACCCTCCGGGGCGGAGCACACGTGCCACTTCCTCAAGAAATACCGAGAATTGGGGGTATAGGTGCGACGACTCGATGTTGATTACCGCATCAAAGGACTGATCCGTGAACGGCAGGTTTTGGGCGTCGCCGTGCGTGAACTCCAGACCCGGCAGATTGTGCCGCCTGCGACAGAACTCGATCCCGTCCGGGTTGAGGTCCAGCCCCGTATAGGAGGTCGGATGCAATGCGCGTACGAGGTACGAGGCCCCGCCGCCATGGCCACAACCGACCTCCAACACTCGTCTACCATCGAGCTCCGCCTGGGTAGCGGTGCTGTGATAGAGCTGAATGGAATACCGATCGGGCTCATCGGACGCCGACAACGGGATATCCATTGCCGGATCCTCTTCATAGCCGTAATTGAGGAACACGACGTTCTCTGTTTCGAGCTTACGGGTGGCATACCGGTAGATGAACTTCTGCACCCCCTGAGTGAACTGCGCGTTCAGCTTGAAGATGACCCAATCTCGCGACTTCCGAACCGGATGAGTGCGCACCATGGGCGAATTATGGCAGAGTTCTGAGTTTCAGACCGGCTTATCGAATTCCGAACTGCCTTGCGACAGTTGGAGAACCAGAGATAATGACTCAGTGTTCGGGTCCACCAACGCGACAACAACTGAAGGGCCAGGAACAGAATGAAGTTTGCGCTGGCGTGCTACGGAACTCGCGGCGACGTCGAACCGTCGGTCAGCATCGGATGCGAGTTGACCCGAAGAGGACACGACGTTTGTCTGGCTGTCCCTCCGGACCTTGTCGCCTTCGCGGAGTCCGCTGGGCTGACCGTGGTTCCTTATGGCCCGGAACTACAGGATTTCCTGCAGGACGAGTTCCTGCGAAACTTCTGGGCTCAGTTGGTACGCAATCCTGTCGGTACGCTGCGTGAGCTGTGGGCACCGATCGCCCGGTATTGGAGTGACACCAGCGCCACGCTCGCCTCCGTGGCGGAAGGGGCTGATCTGCTGTCGACGGGTCTCAATTTCGAACAATCGGCCGCCAACGTCGCCGAGTACTTCGACATCCCGCTGATGATGCTGCACCACTTCCCGATGCGACCCAATGGTCAACTGCTTCCCATGCTGCCGGCACCGCTCGTACGATCGGGCGGAATGCTGTCTGAATGGCTGCTCTGGCGCGCGACGAAAAGCGCGGAGGACGCGCAGCGGCGCGAACTGGGCCTGGCCAAGGCAACAGGTCCCGCACCGCGTCGAATCGCGCGCGGAGGAGCCGTCGAAATCCAGGCCTACGACGCGGTTTCGGTCCCCGGACTGGCCCATGAATGGGCGAAATGGAATGGCAAGCGGCCCTTCGTTGGGGCACTCACGATGGGCCTCTCCACCGAGGCCGACGACGACGTCGCGTCCTGGATCGCCGCGGGAACGCCGCCGATCTGCTTTGCCACCGGCAGCATTCCACTCGAGTCGCCGGCCGACACGATCGAGATGATCGGTTCTGCCTGTACGGAACTGAACGAGCGGGCGCTGGTCTGCGCCGGAGGCACAGATTTCGGTGATATCTCTCATCCCGACCATGTCAAGGTCGTCGGCGCCGTCAACTACTCGGCGGTCTTCGCGGCCAGCCGGGCAGTTGTTCACCACGGCGGCTCAGGCACCACGGCCGCGAGCCTGCGGGCCGGTATCCCTACCCTGATCCTGTGGAGCACGGCCGATCAGCCGTACTGGGGCAACCAGCTCGGCAGATTGAAAGTCGGTGCTGCCCGCCGCTTCTCGGCGACCAATAGGAAAACACTGGTCACCGACCTGCGCCGGATCCTGGCCCCGGAGTATGCAGTGGCGGCCCGCGAGCTTGCTACGGCGATGACCAGCCCTGAAGAGAGCGTCTCCAAGGCCGCCGACCTCTTCGAAGACGCCGTCCGGCGGAAAACCCAGTGAGGAATGGCCGCTACTGCGGTGGCTTGATGATCAGTCCCTGCCCGGTGGGCAGGGCGACGACACTTACACCCAATTCACTCGCCACCTCATCCATGGCGATGCGCTGCTCATCGCGGCCACGGTTCGCGTAGTCGTCCAAGAGCACAAACGCGCCCGGCGACAATCGCGGCCAAAAATACCGCAACGTCTCCACTTCTGGTGGAGCACAGTTCATATCGATATGCAGGAATGCGACAGCATCGGTGTCGACTTCGGCCAGCGTCTCGGGAACGGACCCGACGATGACGCGCTGATTCTTCCACTGCGCGAAGTTCGCCTTGACGCTGTCCACCGAGCTCACGTACATGCCATTTTTTACAAGTTTGTCGCTCTTTTCGAGCGCGCCGGCGCTGCGCTCACCCGCGCTGACGAAGCGCGGATCGAGGCCGGCGAAGGTGTCGAGCAGATAGAACGTCTTACCCAGCTGATCCCAATCGAGGTACTCCATGATGGCGCTGCTCAAGAATCCGTAGCTGACTCCGCACTCGACGAAATCGCCCTTCACCTTGTTGGCGCTGGCCGCAGCCCAGAGCCCGACATGCACCCGCCAGTGCCACTGGTACCAGTCCGTTCCGCCCAGGGCGCGAACACCGCGTTGATACGCGCGCTGAAAGTCCGGATCATCAAGGAACGCATGACTGTTGAAACAGATCAGCGCATCGTTCGAATAGACCTTAGGTAGAAGCGTGCGCGCAAGCCAATACTCCTTGCGAACCGCCCACAGCTGGATACGGGTACGGAGCGATAGCTCATCTGCCACAGCGAAAACGATAGCATCCGCCGTCAGCGTGGCGGGGAGAAAGGCTCGTCGCGAACCAATTCAATCTGATCGAATCGCTATGGCTCGCAAGCTGATCGATGGCAGTTCTGACCATCACACCGCATCGCGATCAACAGGTATCGGTGGTGAATCCTCTACCGCGGTGGACTTCTTCCGGGTCAGCCGAGACTTCAGGGAGATAGCGTGTTTTTCCACCACGAACCAGCTGAAGGCGGCTAGCGGCACGGTGGCTGCGGTCGCAATAGCGAAGAACAGCAAGAGATTCAGGCTACCCAGCCCCATGACCACCAAGAGCTGCTGTATGGGATAGGCGTAGATATACGTGCCGTACGACAGGTCGTTTCGTAGATTCAATCGTGGATTGTGAATGAGCGAACCCGACACGATGACCGCATAGGCCAAGGGCAGCGCCGCGATATCCCGATAGTTTTCAAGCAGTCCTGATGCCAGCACGATGCCGACGCTGAGCGCGACCAGCGACCACCGCGCAGGGATGACGTCCTTGTACTGATTCAGCAGTGCCCCGGCCGCGAACATCACGGCGAATCGGGCCACCATCTGCGCGATGGACGTCGCGGCGAAGACCGGATACGACAGATATGCCGTCGCACAGAGGAAAAAACGAACGCCGCCGGAACAACCCACCGCCGCTTGAGCAACCCCGCCACACCCAGCACCGCCACCGCGATGTAACAGATCATCTCGAAGACAAGCGTCCAGATCGATCCGTTCCACACCCCCGGCCACGGGACACCTCGCGGCGTGCCGTCGACACCGGCGTAGTAGACGTTCAGCAGACCATTGTTGAGGACGTACTCGATCGGCTTGTGTGAGGAGAACAAATCCGAGACCGAGCCACCCTGGATGAGAACGCTGATGGGGGCGATCACGAACGCGATGATCAGGAGACAGACCCATAGGCCCGGGAAAATGCGGAGGCCGCGGGCAATGGCGAAGTCTCGAAGCTTCGGCTTGCGCAGCCAGCTCGCGGTGATGAGGAACCCCGATACCGCGAAAAAGCCGTCGACGCCGACCTGCTCGATGAGTTGCTCAAAAGGCCGGTAGCTGATCGTTCGACCGGTGAGCGGCCAGGAATGCCAGAAGATGACACTTACCGCCAGGATCAACCGCCACGCGTTCAACGCATTGTTTCGCGGGTCGAACACCTGGCCGAGCGTAGAACCCCTGGCCGGCCGCGCGCCGTCGCTCCCGCTCACGCGGAACACCGCGCGCGTGCGAACTGCTCCATGGCATCGGCCGCGGCCACGGCACTTTCACCGGGCTTGGTCATTCCGTCCGCGAGCTCACGAGCCCGGTCGACGTAGTCCGGAGCAAGAATCCTCCGCAGGTCCGCAACCAAAGTCCCGCGAGTAGTGGTCGAAAAGCGCCGGGTGGTACCCACTTTCAACTTCTTGACCTGGCCACCCCAAAGCGTTTGATTGGCATCCATTGACAAGATCAACGTAGGAACCCCAGCACGCAGACTTGCCGCGGTGGTGCCCGAGCCTCCGTGATGCACGACCGCCCGGCAGGCCGGAAAGACCGTCGCGTAGTTAACCGCTCCCACAACCTTGACGTGGTCGGGAAGTTCCGCATCGCTAAAATCGGTCCATCCGGCGCCCACCAAGGCCCGCTCACCCAGCTCCGCACACGCCGAGCCGATCATTTCGAGTGCGGCAGTAGGAGATTCGACTGGCATGCTGCCGAAGCCGAAAAAGATCGGCGGCGTTCCCGACGCGATCCACGACGCGACATCCTCATCAGCCTCGGCGGTCAAGGCCATCGTCAGCGAGCCGACAAACGGCCGCAAAACGTTCCATTCCTTCCACTCCGCCGCCAGCCCGGGAAAGCAGACCTCGTCATAACCCTGGATCTCCAGCGATCCGCGCTTCGCGATCCGCTGTGGCGACGGTCCGGACGCCTTCGGCAGGCGGAGTTCACGCCGCTGCGCGTCCTCCACCTTCTTGTTCAGGCGCCACGCCAGCCAATCGAAGGCCGTCATGGCCGTGCGCCCCAATCGGGACGGCAGGATGGTGACGAGCTGACCATTGGGCCGCATCGGGATGTGATGCAGCGTGACCAACGGAATATCATGGTATTCAGCAACATTCGCGGCCGGCTCCTGATAGCTCTGCCCTGCGAACAACACATCGGCACCCTCGGCCGCGGACATCAGCGTGGTGTTCATCTGCGCCCAGCACTCATCGCTGAGCTCCCACATCTGACGCCACATCCTCCGGATCTCCCGCACCTTCCAGAAGGTGTGGAAGAAGAACGTCCAGAAATTGCGATACACGTCCAGCCAGGTCTTGGTGTCCAACCCGTAGGAAACCGTCTCCAGCCCTGCCGACTCCGTAAAGCTCATCAGGTCGGGCGGCACGGCCATGACCACGTCGTGTCCCCTGCGCTGCAACTCACGGGCCACGACGACGGAGGGCTCAATATCACCCCGGGTTCCGTAGCTCGCCAGCACAAACTTCATCGCCTCTAACGCCTTTCGGGTATCGCGGTTCAGTGGAGTCGGGCCGCCCTCATTCCTTGCGCCAAAACACGCCAGTCCCGTCAATTTCCACGATCTCCGCGGTTATCCCATGCTTCGTGCGGTAATCCGTGACGGCCTGTTTGCACGAGTCAAGTGCGTGGTAATCGTCGACGATGCAAAAACCTCCGGGAGACAAACGCGCATAAAGCCCGTCGAGCGCCTGGATTGTGGATTCATAGAGGTCGCCATCAAGCCGCAACACGGCGATTCGTTCTATCGGGGCATCATGCAGCGTGTCTTTGAACCAGCCGGGAACAAAACGGACCTGGTTGTCCAACAAACCATAGCGCTGGAAATTAGCCCTGACATTCTTTTCGGTCACTGCCAGGATGGGTGCCGCGAGGTGCAGCCTGTCTCCCTTGTCCGCCTTGTAATGCGCGGTATCCGGAGGAGGCACCCCCTCGAACGAATCGCAGAGCCAGACACTGCGCGTCGTATCCCCATACGCGGCGAGAACTCCTCGCATGAGGATGGATGCACCACCGCGCCATACTCCGCATTCGACCAGGTCGCCGGGCACGTGATCAGCAAGCGCCGTCTCAACGCACTGCTGCAGACTGGTGAGTCGCTGCATCCCGATCATCGTCAACGCATCCGCCGGCCAATCCAGACCCAAGTCACGTTTGTGCGCATCGAACGGACGCTTGCGCACGAGCACGTAGTCGCCAAATTTGAAAAAGGGGCGGTGCAGCCAGTTCCAACCCACTGGCACAAGTTCGTCAACTCCGTATCTGGTGAGGTCCTTCCGAAGAAGGTCCAGATAAGCGGATCGAGTGTCGTAATCGGTCACGGTCAAGAACTGCCCCTATCTCGAAATGCTGGTGTCCCGTCCCAGCGCTAACAATAGCCGTCTGAACGACACCGTCGACACGTTTCGGACCGGGCCACTCCCCTTGTAGGCGCTGCATTTTCAGTGGAATCTGTCAAGAATTCTTATGCACGAATGTCACCAAATATCTGGCACTCGCTCCCGGCGCAGATCCCCTGGCCCTTCATTTAGTATTCGGCGTCATCGGAACACGGCACGGGGCAGCCGCTTGGGCTCTGCTGCCCGATGAATCACCACCACGGAGTCGAAAACCTCGATCCGGTCGATGATGGTGGCCGCGAACGGCACCTGGACTTCCTGAAGCCGCTTGGGATGGTCCTCCATGATCTGGTAGACCGACCTCATCTCCATATAATGAGCGTGCATCGCATCCATCAGCCATTTGGTGAAGTCGATGAAAGATTCACGCTGATCGCGATAAATCGTCCAGTAGTTGGCGCAGACGTCCTCGACGATGTAGACCCCGCCGGGCCGCAGACGCGGAAACAGATACCTGAACGACCCGATCATCTGTCGAGGAGTATGACCGCCGTCATCGAGAACGGTGTCGAACGGTCCGAACTCCTCGACCACGGTCCCGAGAAAGTGTGAATCGGTCTGATCACCGATCCGCACATGGATATCGCGCCCGGGGTCGTCGTGTTGCGCAGCCTCGGGGTTGATGTCGAGGCCCACGATCGTGGCTTGCGGCAGGTGCGCGCGCCACATGTGCAGAGATCCGCCCCGATCCACCCCGATCTCGAGCATTCGCTCGGTCCGCGTCAGAGCGTTCTGATAGATGGGCAGGTAATGACGCAGCTTGTGCACATTGTCGGTGTTCTCGAATATCCCCCCGATAGGGGTATCGGCGGGCGCTGAATGATCGGCCCGCATCGAGACCGTCCTGGCCAGGTCCGGGCCCAGCGCGTCGAGCATCCGGCGACGGCCCGCGTACGGATAACGTCGCGCAATGAACGGCGGTTTGGTCTGCAGTGCCAGACGGAAGAGCGGCATAATCACGAGATCCTTTGCTGTCCTTTGATGTTCGAAGAACATCGCCCATTCTCAGAATCCCGAAATGCCATGCAACTCAGCCTACCGACTCTTCATGGCGACACCGGTGCGCTAACTGTCCTCGCGCGGGGACAGAGCCCGTTCTCGCAGTCCCCGACTATCTGACTCCGCCGGGGTCGCCGTCGGGTCGATTTTCTTGCGTCTGAGGCGCGATTTGAGCGCCAGTGCGCGCTTCTCAACCAGGAACCAACTGAATGCGGCGGGCACCAGCGTCGCACCCGCCGAGACAACAAAGAAAACGAAGGGGTTCAGGCTGGCTAAACCCGCGACAGCCAAAAACTGCTGTGTCGGCGACGCGTAGATGTAGACGCCGTACGACAGGTCCGTCTGTATGTTCATGCGCTTGTTCTTGATCAGCACCCCCGAAACAACGACGGCATACGCGAGCGGAAGAGCGCCGATCACGCGGTAGTCGGGCAGCATGCCCGAGGCCAGCACAATCCCGGCGCTCGCCACCACAAGCGACCATCGGGCTGGTATCACGTCTCGCCACTGATACAGCAGCGCACCAGCAGAGAACATGATGGCGCTGCGCACGGCGAGCTGCGGGATGGTCCATAACCCGGGGAAGGTCAGCGGCGGCAGGAGAATTGCCGCAATCGTTGCCAGTACCAGTATCACCGGCGCTGTCCACCGGCGACTCGCAAGGCCGAGTAGCCCGAGCCCCGCGACGGCGATGTAGCACATCACCTCAAATACGAGTGACCACAGGGAGGCGTTCCAGATTCCGGGGTATGGGATATCGCGCGGCGTCCCACCCACATCGAACTGAAGCTGCACCAGTGCGCTGTTTTTCAGCATGTATTCGATCGGTGCGCTGGAGAACAGCAGCCTGGCGGCCGAGCCACCCTGGATCGCAACACTGAGCGGAGCGATGACAAAGGCCGTCACCGCCAGCACGACGTAGTACCCCGGCAAAATGCGAAGGGCTCGAGCGAGGAAGTAGTCGCGCGTGCTGGGATTACGGAGCCAACTCGCCGTGATCAGAAACCCGGAAAGGGCAAAGAATCCGTCAACTCCCACCGAGAACAGCAGTTGAAGTACTGCCTTCGATTCCACGACATGCCCGGTGAGTGGGAACGAGTGGAAAAGAATGACCTCGGTCGCCAAAGCGAGCCGACAGGCGTTCAGCGCGTTGTTTCGCGAATCGAATACAGAACCGAGCTTCATGCGCCTCCACCACTCTTCGCCGGAAGCGCCATCGTATCGTCATATCAGTTCGAGATCAGGCTTTCCGGTGTTTCCACATGTAGTTGGAAAACATTGTCACAACTGATGATTCACAATCATGCCGGGCCTTCTCGCCGCCAAATCTCCGTCGCGGCGCGATGTGCTCAAAAACGATTCGGGCAGCCCTTGTCGATCCATTCGAGAAGTGCATGCAGGCCGTCCTCAAGCGCCCACTTCGGACTCCACGCGAGCTGTTCGATTGCCGGCTCGATATCGCAACTCGCGGCGCGCACATCGCCGTCCCGGAACTTCCCGACAACAGTGGGCTCGGGCGCGGCACAGATGCCGGCGACCTTACGCGCCAACTCGTCAATGGTTGTCGCGGTGCCAGAACCGATATCAAGGGTGCGTCGCTCGACTGCGGGCGCGTGCACCGCGGCGAAGAGTGCGTCGACAACGTCGTCGATGAAAACAAAGTCGCGGACTATCCGCCCGTCCTCGTAAACCTCCAGCGACTGCTTCTCGCGTGCCAGACGCGCGAAGAGGGTGACGATTCCGGTGTAAGAGTTGGTGAGTGACTGGCCGGGCCCGTACACGTTCTGTAGTCGCAAGACGCTGAGGTTGGTGTCGCGCGCGGCCGCCCAGGACGCCAACAGATGTTCCTGGGCCAGTTTGGTGCCTGCGTAGATGTTCGTGGGGCGGGGCTCTGTCCGGCCGGCGCAGCTGGGAAGCGGCTCCGACGCCTCCCCCGTAGGTCCTTTCGGATCCCACTGGCCGGCAAGTAGTTGTGCATGACTGCGCGGGCGCGGATAGAAGACATCCGCACCGGACTGCCACGCACCTTCGCCATACACCGCACGCGACGATGCAAGCACCAGCTGATCCGGCACAAGTGCCGCACGACTCAGGGCGTCAAGGAGTTGGGTTGTGCCCACCACATTGACCGAACCGTGGCGCGTCGCTTCCGAAAGCGACTGCGCTGTACCCGTCTCCGCAGCCAAATGAACAACCTGCGAGGGTTCGAACAACCGAAGTACGGCATCCCAGTCAGGGGCATGGGTGACGTCTCCGGTGAAGAGCCGCACCGACGGTGGGAGGTCGATCTCTCGGCCTCTCGCGTGTACCTGCGGGTGTAGGACGTCCATCACCGCGACGTCGTATCCCGCTTGAACCAGACGGTTGGACAGCGCGGATCCGATAAATCCCGCTCCACCAGAAATGAGTACAGATTTCGACAAAGCCGACGCCTCCCGTTCTTTACAGAGCAGCTCGCTGACCCGCACGCATCGGTAATGCGTTCCGGGTCAATGATATCGATGGTCCATGTGTCATCACACGGGGTTCTTCCGGCATGGGCCGCCGCACGGTAACGCCTGACCTAAGCACGGGCGGCCCTCTCCTCCAACAGGTCGGCCGCCTTGTTGACGCTCTCGTACGGCTTGGACATGTGGGGAGCGATCGCCCGAGCCCGGACCGCACATTCCGGGCTGAGGATCTCACGCAGGTCCGCGACCAGCGTCTCGCGAGTCGTCGTCGAAAAGCGCCGGGAGGTACCCACTTTCATGCGCTTGAGCTGATTTCCCCAAAATGGCTGATCACCAACAGTCCAGAGGATCAAGGTAGGCACTCCGGCGCGCAGGCTCGCCGCCGTCGTGCCCGAACCGCCGTGGTGAACGATCGCCCGGCTCACCGGAAAGACCGCCGCATAATTCACCACTCCGACCACCTTGACGTGCGGGGCGGTGTGAACGTCGCTGAAGTCAGTCGCGCCGGCACACACCAATGCGCGCTCCCCCAATTCCGCGCATGCTGAACTGATCATCTCCACTGTCTCTGCCGGAGATTCAACCGGGATGCTCCCCGAGGCGAAACAGATAGGCGGTGGCCCCGCGGCGATCCATGACATGACCTCGTCATCGGCCGCCGTCGTCAACTCCATGGTGAGCGCACCCACAAACGGCCTTCGTCCGCCATACTTCGCCCATTCCTCCGCCAGTCCGCGAAAGCAAATACTGTCGTAAGCCTGGATTTCCAGCGACCCGCGCTGGCCGATCCGCCGCGGCGAAGGGCTCCCCGCCTTGGGCAAGCCGAGCTCACGCCGTTGCGCATCCTCTGCCTTCTTGGTCACGCGCCAGGTCAGCCAGTCATAGGCGGTCATCGCTGTGCGTGTCAACGGCGGAGGCAGGAGCGGAAAGAGCTGACCGTTGGGGCGCCACGGCATGGTGTGCAGGGCAACCAACGGGATCCCATAGAACTCGGCAACATTGGCGGCCGGTTCCTCATAACCCACGCTGGTTGACAGAAGATCCGATCCATCTGCCACCGACACAAGAGCCTTACTCATTTCCGACCACTGTTCGGTGACCAGTTTCAGGGCCTGCTGACACAACGCGACCAGATCCTGGACCCTCCAAAAATGACGAGTCCACGACATCCACAAGTCGCGGTATTCATCGAGCTGCGGCCCCACCTGAACGCCGTAGGACACCGCCGAGAGTCCGACCGACTCTGCGAAGCCGATCAAGTCAGGCGGAACCGCCATGCGCACTTCGTGTCCCCTGCGCTGCAGTTCCCGTCCGACAGCAACGGCAGGTTCGATATCGCCGCGCGTGCCATAGCTTGCCATGGCAAATTTCATGACGGTATCGACCTCCCCGATATGTTTACGTACTCGCAGAATGGCCGTCAGTGCTGCCGGTCATTATTACCGATCTTGTGCGTCACGGATAGCCTCAAGATGATGGGCACACATGTGTCTCCAAATTCCAAAACGCCAATGCAGCTACAGCCGAAAGAATTCCGTTCCATGGATTGCCACACGTAAAATCGCTATCCCGGATGAAGCGGCAATGCAATACGAGCCTGCCCGTATTGCGCAGGTCTCACGATATCCGTATGCGGCTGCGGCCGTGCCGGATCGATCGTGACAGACTTTGTCGTGACTCAGAGGTCGCCGAACGCCACTCGCACACCCCCTCCCCGCGATTGATTCCGTCGGCATTCCGTCTTCATACGCGATAGGGTGGCGTGTGGGTTGCGCCGCGACAGCGTAGAAAATGTCGCCGCCGCAACCGAACTCGGATTGTCGTCGAGTAGGAGCACACATGCGCGGCATCATTCTCGCGGGCGGGTCGGGCACTCGCCTGCATCCGATAACGACGGGTGTCAGCAAGCAGTTGCTGCCGGTGTATGACAAACCGCTGATCTATTACCCGTTATCCACCCTGATCATGGCCGGAGTCCGCGACATTCTGGTGATCACCACGCCTTTTGATGCCCCGGCATTCGAGCGACTTCTCGGGGACGGCTCGACATTCGGCATTAGCTTGACCTATGCGGTCCAGCCCAAACCGGAGGGGCTGGCGCAGGCGTTCGTCATCGGTGCCGAGCACATCGGCACCGACACTGCGATGCTGGCACTGGGTGACAACGTCTTCTACGGGCCCGGCCTGGGCACCAGTCTGCGCAGGTTCGAGAACATCAGCGGTGGAGCGATTTTCGCGTACTGGGTGGCTAACCCGTCGGCGTACGGTGTCGTGGAGTTCGATGCCGCCGGCGTCCCGTTGTCCCTGGAAGAAAAGCCCGCGAATCCGAAATCCCACTATGCGGTGCCCGGCCTGTACTTCTACGACAACGATGTCATCGAGATCGCGCGCTCGCTGCAGAAGTCTGCTCGGGGCGAGTACGAGATCACCGAGGTCAATCAGACCTATCTGGATCAGGGACGTCTTTCCGTCGAGGTGCTGCCGCGTGGAACCGCGTGGCTGGACACGGGCACGTTCGACTCACTGCTGGACGCGAGCGATTACGTACGCACCATCGAGCGTCGCCAGGGCCTGAAGATTGGCGTGCCGGAAGAAATTGCGTGGCGTGCGGGTTTCATCAATGACGACCAGCTCGCTGCACGTGCCCAACAGCTACTCAAATCTGGATACGGAAGTTACCTACTTGAGCTCTTGCAGCGGAAATAGACCGATGTTCTGGTCGGCGGTAACAGAATGGATTGCCGGACGTATAAATAGTCATGGGTCTGAGTGCACCCTGGGCCTTGGGTTTCGTTGAATACGTAAAGTTGATGTGGTCGGTACGAGGGAGGCAATTGAGAACATGAACAAACTGTCACTGACGAAGATTGTGGCGGCCGTTGGCGGTGCCACGCTGGCGTTGAGCGCGGGCGCCGGACTCGCATCCGCGGACCCTGTTACGGACGAGATGGTGAACAGCACCTGTACGTACGATCAGGCCAACGCGGCGCTGCACGCGGAGAACCCGATGGCCGCGGAGTATTTCGACCAATCACCCCCGAATCAGCAGTTCATGCAGGAATTCCTCAGTTCACCAAAGGCCAAGCGCGTGACCATGATCAACCAGGTCAGGGGCAATCAGGGCATCGAGTTCGTCATACCCGTCTTCCAGCAGATGGTGCGCACCTGCCACAAGTACTGAGTCTTTTACCCACAAAGGCCGGGCCGAGGTGAACCCTCGCCCGGCCTTTTGCGTTGGCAACACCGCATCCAACACCAAAGCGATTGAGCCAAAGCGTGATTAGTTGTTGAACTTCGGCAGCTCGGTGGTCGGATCGTCATCGTCCTGTCGAGCCGGGACGGACGGTGCCGGGCGGGCGCCAACGGGCTCAAGCAGAGCACTCGGCGGTCGCGGCCGTACTCGCTGCGGCCACCAGAACCACCGGCCCAGGAGCGCCGCGATCGACGGAGTCATGAACGAGCGCACGATCAGCGTGTCGAACAACAGGCCCAGCCCGATGGTAGTGCCGATCTGACCGATGATCTGCAGATCGCTGACGACCATCGAAGCCATGGTGGCCGCGAACACCAATCCGGCTGATGTGACGACCTTTCCGGTACCGCCCATCGCGCGGATGATGCCCGTGTTCAGCCCCGCACCCAGCTCCTCTTTCATCCGGGAGACGAGCAGCAGGTTGTAGTCGGACCCCACCGCCAACAGGATGATCACGGACATCGCCAACACCATCCAGTGCAGATTGATGCCAAGGATGTACTGCCACAGCAGCACCGACATGCCAAAGGACGCGCCCAGCGAGAGCGCCACCGTGCCGACGATCACCAGAGCCGCGATGAAGCTCCGGGTGGTGACGAGCATGATGATGAACACCAGGCAGATCGCCGCGATGCCCGCGATCAGCAGGTCGTAGGTCGAGCCGTCCTTCCAGTCCTTCGCGGTTGACGCGGCACCGGCTAGGTAGATCTTGCCGCCCACCAGAGGCGTTCCCTTGAGCGCCTCCTCTGCCGCGTTACGGATCTGCTCGATCCGGGTAATGCCCTCCGGCGACATCGGATCACCATTATGAGAAATGATGAACCGCACCGTCTTTCCGTCCGGCGACAGGAACGAACTCATCGCGCGCTGGAAGTCGGGGTTTTTGAACACTTCTGGGGGCAGGAAGAACGAATCGTCATTCTTGGAGGCATCGAATGCCTGTCCCATGGCCATTACGTCATTGGTGGATTCGTCCATCGAAGCGAACTGCCCGGACATGGTGGCGTACATGGTGAGCACCGAAGTCCGCATGCTCTGCATGACCTCGATCATCTGAGGGAACTGGACAAGCAGCTGCGGCATGATCGCGTCCAGCTGATCCATGTCCCTGACGAGAACTAACAACCCGTCATCGAGCGCGTCGACTGCGTCCATCGCATCGAAGATCGATCTGATCGAGAAGCAGATGGGGATGTCGAAACAGTGCTTTTCCCAATAGAAATAGTTGCGGATCGGCCTAAGAAAGTCATCGAACAGCGCAATGCTGCCCCGTAAGTCGTCGGTGAGTTGCTGCACCTCATGGGTATGGCCCGTCATTCGGTGTGTGGTCTCGGACATCTGCTTCATCACGAGGTACGTGTGCTGCATCGTCGCGATCATCTTCGACATATCGTCGGCCTGCTTTTGCATGTCGGCGATGCGCTTCTTCTGGAATCGAGTCGCCTGTACCTGGCCGGCGCTTTGCAAACTGAGCAAGAAGGGCACCGATGTGTTGGCGATCGGGGTTCCCTCGGGGCGGGTAATCCCCTGCACCCGCGACACCCCACGCACCTTGAAAATGGCCTTGGCGACCTTGTTCAACACCAGGAAGTCGGCGGGGTTTCGAAGATCCCGGTCGGTTTCGATCAACAACACATCGGGCGTCAGACGCGACTCGGAGAAATGTCGTTGTGCGGCAGCGAATCCCTGATTGGCGGGGATATCGCCGGAGATGTACAGCCGATCGTTGTAGCTCGTCTTGTACCCCGGCAACGTGGACAGCCCCACCAATGCCACCGCCAACGAGGCGACCAGGATGGGTGCGGGCCAGCGGACGACTGCCGTACCCAGCCCGCGCCACCGCTGAACCCGCAGCTTACGTTTGGGTTCAAGCAACCCGAATCGGCTGGCCACCGCAATCCCCGCGGGAACCAGCGTGACCGCGACCGCGACGGCCGCCAGCATGCCGATGGCACACGGAATGCCCATAGTTTGGAAGTAGGGCAGCCGCGTGAAATGCAGACACAGAATGGCTCCGGCGATAGTCAGCCCGGAGGCCAGGACAACGGGGGCCACGCTGCGATATGTGGTGTAGTAGGCCGTTTCCCGGTCCTCACCGGCCTGGCGCGCCTCTTGATACCGGCCGAAGAAGAAGATCCCGTAATCGGTGCCGGCGGCGATGCTCAAGAAGACCAGCATGTTGACGGCGAACGTCGACAATACGAAAACGTCGTGGTACCCGAGGAATGCCACAATGCCACGGGCAGCGGCCAATTCGACGCCGACCATGATCAGCAGCAGGATCACCGTGACAACGGAGCGATAGAGGATCAACAGCAACGTGAAGATGATGACCACGGTGACCGCGGTGATCTTCAGAATCGACTTGTTGCCCGCATGCTGCATATCCGAGGCGAGCGGCGCCGCACCGGCCACATAGACCTTGACGTCGGTGGGAGCGGCGGGCAACGTCCGATTGACGATCTCGCGGATCGCGGCAACCGACTCGTCCCCCACCGCGGTGCCTTGATTACCAACGAGATTCAACTGCACGTATGCGGCCTTTTCGTCGGGACTCTGCACACTCGAGGACGTCAGCCGATCGCCCCACAGATCCTGCACGTGCTCAACGTGTTTGGGATCGTTACGCAGCTCGCGGATCAGTCCGGCGTAGTACGTATGCGCATCCTCGCCGAGCGGCTCCTTCCCCTCAAGCACGATCATCGCGGAGCTGTCCGAGTTCGATTCGTTGAAGTCCTTGCCCATGCGCATGATGGCCTTGACGGCCGGCGCATCCTGCGGCATCAGCGATACCGAACGCGCTTCCGCGACGTTTTCCAACGCGGGGATCGCCTTGGTCCAGTCCCAATTGACCGACGCCAGCGTCGTATACAGAATCAGCGCCAGCCAGCCCAGGATGATCAGAGGCGACAGGTTTCGTATTGTTCGCGCGATAAACGGCCGCGAGTGCGCTGAGTTTGTCTCAGCACTCATCCCCGGTCTCATCAGTTCCTCTGCAGCACGGATCGGACGAGGCGCGGTCCCTTCCACCCGTGCACCGCACCGACCGGCCGGGGAGACACCTGCAGCGGCCACCAGAACCACCGGCCCAGGAGCGCGGCGATGGCCGGCGTCATGAACGCTCGCACAATCAGGGTGTCGAACAGCAAGCCCAAACCGATCGTGGTCCCGACCTGCCCAAGCGTAAGCAGATCACTGACGATCATGGAGCCCATCGTGGCCGCGAACACCAATCCGGCGGCGGTCACCACCTTGCCGGTACCGCCCATCGCTCGGATGATGCCCGTATTGAGGCCGGCGCCCAACTCCTCTTTCATACGCGAGACAAGCAGCAGGTTGTAGTCGGACCCCACGGCGAGCAGCACGATGACCGACATGGCCAACACCACCCAGTTGATCTGTATGCCGCAAATGTGTTGCCAGACAAGGACGGACAGACCGAATGACGCACCCAGTGACAACGCCACGGTTCCGACGATCACCAGGGCGGCGACCAGGCTCCGCGTCATCAACAACATGATGATGAAAATGAGGCACAGCGCCGCAACGCCCGCGATCAACAGATCGTATTTTGATCCGTCGACGAGCTCACTGACACCTGCCGCCGTGCCGGCCAGCGAGAGCTTGGCGTGCTCCAGCGGGGTTCCCTTGAGCGCTTCCTCCGCGGCGGTCTTGATCGGCTCCACCCGCGAAATACCTTCGGGCGTCGCGGGATCTCCGCGCTGAGATATGAGCATGCGCGTGGACTTGCCGTCGGGCGACATGAAGATCTTCATGATCCTCTTGAAGTCCTTGTTGTTCAGAACATCCGGCGGCAGGTAGAAGGAGTCATCGTTCTTCGACGCGTCGAAGGCCTTACCCATGGCCGTCGAGTTCTCGGTGGATTCATCCATCTGGGCGAAGATGCCGGACATCGTGCTGTGCATCGTCAGCATCGATTCGCGGGTGCTCTTCATGGTGTCGATCATGATGGGGAACTGCTCGAGCAGCTGCGGCATCAGCCTGTCCAGCTCGTCAAGATCGCCCACCAGAGTCTGCATCTTGTCGGTCACCTGGTCGACGCCATCGAGCGCATCGAAGATCGACCTGATCGACCAGCAGATGGGAATGTCGAAGCAGTGCTTCTCCCAGTAGAAGTAGTTACGGATCGGCCGCCAGAAGTCTTCGAAATTTTCGATGTGGTCCCGCAGTGTGGACATATCTTTCTGAAGATCGTGCGTGGTACTGACCATCCGGTGAGTGGTCGCCACCATCTGTTTCATCAGATCGAACATGCGCTGCATCAGCGCGATCGTCGTTCCCATGTCATCGGCCTGCTTGAGCATGTCGTCCATACGCGCGCGCTGGAACGGCAGACTCAATCGCTGGCTCGCGTTCGACATGCTGAGCATGAAGGGCACCGACGAGTGCTCGATCTGCGTTCCCTCGGGACGCGTGATGGACTGCACGTTGGCGATGCCGGGTACCGCGAACACCGCCTTGGCCAGCCTGTTCAACACCAGGAGATCGGCCGAGTTGCGCATATCGTGATTGGCCTCGACCAACAGGATGTCGGGCGTAGACATCTTCGATTCCGGGAAATGCCGTGAAGCGGCGACGAGTCCCTGGACCGCGGGGATGTCCTGCGGAATGTACTTCGCGTCGGTGTAGCTCGGGTTGTATCCCGGCAGCGTCAAGAGCCCGATGAGCGAGATGGCCACCGTCCCGGCGAGAATCGGTCCGGGCCAGCGCACGATTGCGGTGCCCAGCCGCCGCCAGCGGCGCGTCGTCACCTGCCGCTTGGGATCGAACAGCCCGAAGCGACTACCTGCGGCGATGCATGCCGGTACGAGGGTGAGCGCCACCGCCACCGCCACCAGGATGCCGACCGCGCCCGGGATACCCAGCGGCTTGAAGTAAGGCAAGCGGGTGAAGTGCAGGCAGGCGATCGCACCCGCGATGGTCAGGCCGGATGCCAGGACGACCTTGGCCACACCCTTGTAGGCGGTGTAGTAGGCCCTCTCGCGATCCTCGCCTGCCTGACGCGCCTCCTGGTACCGCCCGGTGAAGAAGATTCCATAGTCCGTACCTGCGGCAATACCCACAGACACCAGCAGGTTGACGACGAAGGTGGTCAGACCCACGATCCCATGCATGCCGAGGAATGCGACAAGTCCTCGCGCGACCTGCAGCTCGATGCCGACGGTGAACAGCAAGATGATGACCGTGATGAAGGACCGGTAGAGCAGGAGCAGCATCAGGAAAATCACGCCGACACTCACCAGGGTGATGAGGACGACCGTCCGGTTTCCGCTCTCCGACATATCGGAGACGACAGCCGCGGGACCCGTGACATAGGTCTTGACCCCTGGCGGCAGCCCCGGGGTGTTCTTGACGATCTTCTGGACGGCTTCCACGGATTCGTTCGCATCGGCCTGACCGAAGCGTCCGGTGAGATTCAATTGCACATACGCGGCTTTTCCGTCAGCACTCTGGGCGGCACCTGCGGTTAGCGGGTCACCCCAAAAGTCCTGGATGTGCTGCACATGTTTCGGGTCGTCCTTCAATTGACGGACGACGGCGTCGTAATACTTGTGCGCGTCGTCACCGAGGGGGTTCTCGCCCTCGAGCACGATCACCGCGACACTCTCGGAATTAGATTCCTGGAAGACCTTCCCCATCTGCGTCATCGCTTTGACGGAGGGCGCATCCGGCGGGCTGAGGGAGACTGAATGTTCTCTTTCGACGATCTCCAGCGGCGGCACCTTGACGGTCAGCACGACAGTGATCGCAAGCCAGCCCAAGATAATGAATACCGCACCCTTACGGATAATGGTCGCCATTACCGGCCGGTGTGATTGGCCTTTGCCGCCGCCCTCGCTCATGCGGCCTTCAGCAGGCATGAGGTAAAGGCATTGGTCTGAGTACTCACCTTCTCGGACTTAACCTCATCGTCCACGATGATGCGGCAGCCGATACTGCCACCATCTCCCTGCGCCATGATGCTTCCCACGGCGGTCGTCTTGCCGATCTCGAATTTCACCGACCACGGCAGCGGGATTTTTTGAATGTACAGCGGATCGCCATTGACATCGAAATAGCTGATATCGGCGACATTCCCCGGTGAGCCAAAAACCTCATACGACATCTTCTTGGGATCAAACGATTTGGAGTCACTGACATTCGTGTCGGCATACGACGGACGGTTCTCGGAACCGAATACACCGTGGAGCCGCGACACCGTAAATCCGCCGACGCCAATTACCGCGAGCACCAGCAGCGGAATCCACAGACGCATCAAAAGCCGAAGAATCGTAACCCTCCTCGTCTATCGCCGCATCCGGCACCATGCTCGGACATGCACATCCCAAATTGCAAAACGCGGAACACCTCAGCGGTGCTCCCCGGCCGTTAAAGATTAGACCATGCATGAGAGTCGCGTATGTGCCCGTTGCACACCCGATATGGAATGAGTAGCACGCTATGTGGGATACATGCGTGTACAGATTTACTGCACGGCATCTTGGGCAACTCTAGTGACGTATTTACCATTCCGCACGAATGAGTGAACAGATAGCTAATCACCAGCTGGAGCCCCTGTTTGTGACCTCGGCATCCAACCGCCAGGCACAGTGGCGCCGGTCATAGCGAGAAGCAGCTCAGCCAACCATGTTCGCCGGTGACCTTCACCCCGGTATGTCCAGAAAGCAAACCAGCTTGATTGCTCGGTGACCTCAGGCCCCCACTTCCCTCGCGGCGGACCAGATCCTGAACGGATCCGAACCTTGCCAAGACTGCCAAGTTGGAGTTGGCAAGGCGCGTAGGCTGGTCAACGTGTCCAAAACGTATGTTGGAGGGCGCCTTCGTCAACTCCGGAGCGAACGCGGGTTCAGCCAAGCCGCGCTGGCCCAGATGCTGGAGATCTCCCCGAGCTATCTCAATCAGATCGAGCACGACGTCCGCCCGCTCACCGTGGCGGTGCTGCTGCGTATCACCGAGGTGTTCGGTGTCGACGCGACGTTCTTCTCCTCCCAGGACGACAGCCGCCTCATCGCTGAGCTGCGCGAAGTGGTGCAGGACAAGGATCTTGACATCGACGTCGATCCCGCGGAGATCGCCGATGTGGTCGCCGGGCATCCCGCGCTGGCCCGCGCCATGGTCAACCTGCATCGGCGCTACCGGATCACCACCACGCAGTTGGCGGCCGCCACCGAGGACCGCTACACCGACGGCAGCGGCAGCGGTTCGATCACCATGCCGCACGAAGAAGTACGCGACTACTTCTATCAGCGGCACAACTATCTCCATGAGCTCGACACCGCGGCCGAAGACCTGACGGTTCGGATGCGCATGCACCGGGCGGACCTGGCCAGAGAGATCGCCGACCGTCTCAACGAGGTGCACGGCGTCCAGATCGCCCGGCGCATCGATCTCGGCGACAGCGTGCTGCACAAGTACGACCCGGGATCCAAGACGCTGGAGATCAGCAATCACCTCTCCGGTGGGCAACAGGTCTTCAAGCTGGCCACGGAGCTGGCCTACCTGGAGTACGGCGATCTCATCGACACCATGGTCGACGACGGCAAGTTCACCTCGGAGGAATCACGGAAGCTGGCGCGCCTGGGCCTGGCCAACTACTTCGCCGCCGCCACAGTCCTTCCCTACCGCCAGTTCCATGGGGTGGCCGAAGATTTCCAGTACGACATCGAACGGCTTTCCGCGTTCTACTCGGTGAGCTACGAGACCATCTGTCACCGGCTGTCCACTCTGCAGCGCCCCTCGATGCGTGGGGTGCCGTTCTCGTTCGTCCGGGTCGATCGTGCCGGAAACATGTCCAAACGGCAGTCAGCGACCGGCTTTCATTTCTCCTCCAGCGGTGGCACCTGTCCGCTGTGGAACGTCTACGAGACCTTCGGCAATCCGGGCAAGATCTTGGTCCAGGTGGCGCAGATGCCCGACGGGCGCAACTACCTGTGGGTGGCGCGCACCGTCGAACGGCGTGCGTCGCGATACGGCCAACCAGGTAAGACGTTCGCGATCGGGTTGGGTTGCGAGCTACGGCACGCACACCGGCTGGTCTATTCGGAGGGGCTGGATCTGTCCTCCGAAGGTGCGACGACGCCGATTGGTGTGGGCTGTCGCGTGTGCGAGCGCGACAACTGCCCCCAGCGTGCCTTTCCAGCACTCGGGCGGGCACTCGACCTTGACGAGCATCGCAGTACGGTGTCGCCATACCTTGTCCAGCAAGAAGGAGCCCGACAGTGAGTGATGAGCCGCTTGCGCGAAGAGCAGACCGTGCCGATGGCCGCATCCCATCAGGTGGTCTGCGTGAGCTCGGACCGGTCAACTGGGTGATTGCCAAGGGCATGGCACGCGCCATCAGCGTGCCGGAGATGCACCTGGCGACCACGCTCGGACAGACGGGCGTCCGGTTCTGGCCGTGGCTGGCGTACTCCGGTGCGATTCTGCGCGGCACCAAACTCTCTGCCCGCGATACCGAAGTAGTCATCCTGCGCGTGGCCCACGTACGTGAGTGCGAGTACGAACTGCAGCACCACACCCGCATCGCCAAGGGCGCCGGTATCGATCCCGCGTATCAAGAGCGGATCTTCACCGGGACCAGCGCCGAGGGACTCTCCGACAAGGAACGCGCACTCATCACCGGTGTTGACGAGATCCTCACCACCAGAACACTTTCCGATGACGCGTGGGAGGGACTTGCCAAGTTCCTGGATCGCCGCCAGCTCATCGGCTTTTGCCTGCTCGTCACGCAATACGACGGCCTGGCCGCGACCATGTCCTCATTGCGCATTCCGCTTGATCACTGACGTACCCAGAGGCGTGGGCTACCGGTCCAGCAGCGCAGAGTGCTGCGCGGAGTAGCGCTCCCCGGACGCAGGTGCCAAACCATCCAGCCGGGCAAGCTGTTCCGCCGACAGCACCGCGTCCACCGCGCCCGCGTTCTCTTCAACACGCGCGGCCTTGGTGGTCCCGGGGATCGGCACAATGTCCTCACCACGCGCCAGCAGCCAGGCCAGTGCCACCTGCGCCGAAGTCAGGCCTGCCTCCACGGCGACCGTCCGCACCTGCTCGACCAGGGCCAAGTTGGCGTCGAGGTTGTCGGCGTTGAACCGCGGCAGGTTCTTGCGAAAGTCATCGTCCGAGAGCTGATTCGCCGACCGGATAGCACCCGTCAGGAAGCCTCGGCCCAGCGGCGAATAGGGCACCAGCCCGATACCCAACTCCCTCAGTGTCGGCAGCAGCTCCGACTCGACGTCGCGGGTCCACAGCGAGTACTCCGACTGCACCGCGGTGACCGGATGTACCGCATGTGCCCGGCGCACCGTGGCCGCAGAGGCCTCCGACAGTCCGATCCGGCGGACCTTGCCCTGGCCCACCAAATCTGCCAACACCCCGATCACCTCTTCAATGGGCACACTCGGGTCGACGCGATGCTGGTAGTACAGGTCGATGTAATCGGTATCAAGCCGTCGCAACGAACCCTCCACCGCGACAACGATATTCGCCGGTGAGCTGTCGGGGTTGAAGAGCGCGCCAGTGCTGTGCGAGACCAGCCCGAATTTGGTGGCCAGCACCACCTCATCCCTGCGGCCCGCGATGGCCTTGCCCACGAGCTCCTCGTTGGCATAGGGGCCGTATATCTCGGCGGTGTCGATGAGGTTGACCCCGAGGTCCAACGCCCGTCGCAGCGCCGCTATCGAAGCCTGCTCGTCGGGGCCCGCATCCGAACCAAGTGGCTGGTAACCGGAGGACATCGACATGGCACCCAAGCCGATTCGCGATACCGGCAGGCCGCCGATCTGTGTGTATTTCATGTCAACCCTTCTTCTGTCCCACTGCGGCAGTCGGGGCGCCGTTGACCGACTCGGTGTAGTACGCGACCTTGAAATCGACGACCTTGAGGTCCTCGGTGAGCCGCTCCATGGCGGCCATAATCCGCACACGCTGCGCGAACAGCAGCTCCAGGCGCTCGGCGTGGGTCTCCTCGCCACCCTCCAACAGCTGGATGAACCGGCGCATGTCGCGCACCGGCATGCCAGTGCGACGCAACCGCAGCATCAGCTGGACACGCTCGATGTCGTCGTCACTGAATCGGCGGCGGCCACCGCCATCTCGCGGTACCCGGGGGAACAGACCCTCGCGCTCGAACCAGCGCAGCGCGTCGATCGACAACCCGGTCCGTTGGGCAACGTGCGAGATGGGAAACCCTTCATGTTGCGGCTCACTTGTGCTCACACAGCCACGGTAGAACCTGGAGTCGACTCCAGGTCAAGTGGGACATACGCGCAGGGCGAGCCCTAAGTCATCGCAGGTACTGGACACGGCGTCGCGGGTGCCGTTGACACGTTCTTGATGCCACCGCACCATCGGAACATGCGCTTGGCCCCCGACTGTAGGTAGGCGTGCAATTTCGTTTGCGCACTGCCTGTTTCAGTCCCTCTTCCGCCAAGCGAAGGTATTTCCGCATGTCCACTCCCGCCCACCAGCTCACCGTCAACGGCAGATCCCTTCAGAACAATGGGTCCCACGGACTCGAGCGCGACGCCATCGGCTCCTGGGGCGTCTTCGCTCAGGGATTGGCAGCGGCGGCACCCAGTGTCGCGGTCGCGACGGTGCCGTTTTCCCTGTTCGTGGCCGCCGGTAAAGGCGCCGCCTGGGCAGCGGTGATCGGCCTGGTGGCGGTGATTCTGATCGCCACGACCATCAGCTTCCAGGCCAAGAGGACGGTGTCGTCGGGCTCACTCGGGACATATGCCGGCAACGGGCTGGGCCCCGGTGCTGCGTATGCCGCCGGTTTCAGCCTGCTCATCGGCTACATCACTTTCGCCACCACAGGCACTCTCGGCGGTGTGCTGTACTTCGAATCCTTCCTGGAGGCGATCGGAATCCACTCGGAGGCAACCGCCTTCAAACTCGCGCTGGTGGCAGTGGTCGTCGCAGTCGCCGTCTATCTGCCCTATCGCGGTGTCTCGATCTCGGCCAAGTATGAGCTCGTCTTCGAAATCATTGCCACCGCACTTATTCTCATCATCATTGTGGCCTCGTATGTCAGTTACGGCTGGCGCATCGACACCGAGCAGTGGTCACCGTCCAACCTCGGGAACAGCACCACCTTCATCGCGGCGGTCACGGCGGTCGGTGCGTACGCGGGGTTCGAGAGCGTCGCGTCCCTGGGCGCTGAATCGCGGGACGCACACCGCACCATCGCCCGCTCACTGCTACGCGTCGTACTGATCATCGGAGTGCTGTACATCCTGGCCACCTACCCGCAGATCCTGCAGTTCCGGAACATCGACGGCGACAGCGCGATACTGCCTCAGGTCGCCACGAATTCCGGTGTGGCATGGGCGATCTACCCGATAAGTCTGGCGGTGGCCATCGCGTTCATCGTCTTCGTCACCGCGGTCATCAACTCGGCAGCACGAGGGCTGTTCACCCTGGCCCACGAGGGAGCGCTCCCGGCCGCCCTCGCGCGAGTGCACCCGGTCTACAAGACCCCCGTCGCCGGCATCTTCCTCATCGGGGTCATCGCGGTGGCATTTTCCGTGACCGCCACGCTCAGCTCGGTGGGCCGCCTGGTATTCGATGTGTACGGAAATTACGTGGCCAACTGGGGCTTCCTCACCAGTTACCTGCTCGTGGTGGTGGCCACCCCCATTTGGCTGTACCGCATCAAGGCACTTACCCCGGCCCGGCTGGCGGTATCGGTCGCAGCCACCCTGGCCATCGGGTACGTGATCGTCAGCAACTTCTATCCGGTGCCCACATTCCCATTCAACATCCTGCCGCTCATCTTCGGTGCGATCCTGCTCGCCGGCCTGCTGCGCTATTGGTATCTACGGGCACGACGGCCAGAGGTCGCCGCGCGGATCGGCTCCATCCAAACGCTTTCCGAATCTGAGAAAGAACGTTTGGCCGAGCTCGGCATCCTTGAGGTTCTCTACGACGAACCGGCCACCGAACCCGAACCCGCCAACGATTCAGGAGTTCTCGTCAAATGACCGCCGCCACCACGTCACCAGCCCTTGTCTACCAAGGGGTCAGCGATACCGACTTCACCGAGTGGACACGGATTGCCGCACGCGTTGCCGACGAGCTGGCGACCACCACGCTGGAACGAGACCGCGCCAACCAAAACCCCGTCGCCGAGATCGGACTGCTCCGCGAGCACGGACTGCTGTCTTTCGCCACCGCTCGCGAATTCGGCGGCGCCGGAGGCAGTCTGGCCCAGGCACTACAGCTCAGCCGGATCATCGCGGCAGCCGACGGCTCCATCGGCCAGCTGCTCGTCTATCACTTCTCCAACGGCGTATGGACCTACATACTCGGGTCGCCGACTCAGCGTGAACACATCGCGCGCGGCGTCGGCGAACAGGGCTGGTTCCAGGGCAGTGTCAGCAATCCGCGTGACCCGGGCATCACGGTTACCCGGACAGACGAAGGCTATCGGGTCAACGGCACGCGGACATTCGCCACCGGGGTCGCGCTCGCCGACCTGATCACCGTGCTGCTCTACGACGAGGAGCCGATCAACGCGATCATCCCCCGTGACAGGGAAGGTCTGCGGTTCAACGACGATTGGGACAACCTCGGACAACGGCTTACCGCAAGCGGCAGTGTCGAATTCGATAATGTGCTGCTCCGCCACGACGAGGTACTCACTGGCCTTGGCGAATACGGTGACGCCCGCGAGCACCGCGACGGACTGCGGGCGTTGTTCAGCCAGCTGATCTTCGTACATCTGTATCTCGGGATCGCCGAAGGCGCACTCGCCGCCGGCGTCACCTACGTCAGAGACAAGGGCCGCCCGTGGCCCGAGGCGCATTCCACAGAGGTGACCGAGGATCCCTACCACCAGCAGCTGCTCGGGCGGCTGTCGGCCGGGATCGCCGCGGGCATCGCCCTCGCCGACGCGGTGACCAAGGAATTCGAACAGACCCTGGCCGCGGATCGAGCACTCACCGCGGCCCAGTGGGGCGCACTGGCTATTCGGGTGGATCAGGCCAAGTCCATCGCGACCGAGGTGTCCCTGGATGTCACACACAACATCTTCCAAGCCACCGGCGCTCGGTCGACGGCTAATTCGGTGGGACTGGATATCTATTGGCGCAACGCACGCACACACACCACCCACGATCCACTGCCGTACCGCCAGCGTGAGATCGGGCGGTACCTGCTGACCGATGAGTGGCCGTCGCCACGCAGCCTCACTGGCCTCGGGCGGCTCTCCGCCACAACACAGGGCAAGGGATCGTGACGGATATTCGCTTCCTGCAGACCTCCGCGGAGCGGGAGCGCGCCTTCACGGTGTTCTGGAGGGCCATGGTGGGTTTGCCGCCCCTGGGCGATATCGCGGTGGACCAATTGCTCGAAACGGGAAGATATCTTGGCGCTTTCGACGATGCGGAGCTTGTCGGCGGAGCCGATTCATACACCAGCTGGCTCACCGTCCCGGGCGGGACACGGGTTCCGCACGCGGCTGTCACACATATCGGTGTGCTGCCCACCCACACCCGGCGCGGGATACTCACTTCTTTAGTCACCCGGCAGCTCACCGATATCGCGGGGCGTGGAGAGCTCGTCGCCAGCCTGCGCGCCTCCGAAGCGGTGATCTACCGCCGTTTCGGCTATGGGGTCGCGACCAGCAGCGCGAACTACCGCATCCAGCGGCGACGGGCACTGGCGCACAGTCTCGTTGACGCCGGACCCGTCACTCTGCTCGACGCATCATCCACACCGCAGCGACTCGCCGCGATCTATGAACGCGCGGCGTGGACCGGAGCAGTGGCATGTCCGCCGCACTGGTGGCGGCTGCACGAACTGTTTGACGCCGCCGATCCGGTGAAACCCTATGTGGTCACCCACGCCGATGGGTACGTCAGATATCGCCCACGGAACACCTCCGAATGGTTCGCCAGCGACACCCGGACTATATCTGTTGATGATCTTGTCGCCCATAGCGATAACGCCTACCGTGCGCTAGTCGGCCACCTGTTGGAGCTGGATCTTGTCGATGTCATCGAACTCGGCCAACGCCCGGTCGACGACCCCCTCCCCCACCTCGTTACCGATCCGCGCGCGGTGACGGTCACCGGTATCCGTGACGAGACCTGGCTACGGCTCGTCGATGTCGAGGCGGCACTAGCGGCACGCACGTACGTGGATACGGCACCGATAGTGATCGAGGTGCACGATGACCTGCTTACCCATAACTCGGCACGGTTCGCCGTGGGCGCCGACAAGGTCCGGCGCACCCAGCACACTCCTGATGTGTCACTCGATGTCGCCGCCCTGGGGTCGGTCTATCTCGGCGGCACCTCGTGGACACAGCTGGCACGCGCTGGACTGGTATCGGCACAGTCGACGCAGGCGATCACGTCCGCGGATGCCCTGTTCTCGACCGGCGCACAGCCTTTCGCCGGTATCAACTTTTAGGAGAACCCTGTGCCCGATGATCTTCACGCAAGCGGCTCATCCGTCTCTGACCGCCAGCTACACCTCCTTGCCTTCGGCAACGTGCGCTCCGGTGGCGCGTGGCGGCTTCCCGGCGTACGAAACGGCCCGGCCAATCAGCTCGATACGTTGGTCGCCACCGCGAAAGCAGCGGAAGCGGCCAAGTTCGATGCCATCTTCTTCGCCGATGGCCTCAACTTCGGCCCGGAGGCCACCTGGGCCCACAAGTCCACCGAAGACTTCGAACCACTCACGGCCACCTCATACCTCGCCGCGGTCACCGATCGCCTGGGCCTGGTAGTCACCGGATCCTCCACCTTTCAGCCGCCGTATCACCTGGCACGCCAACTGTTGTCGCTCGATCATCTGAGTGCGGGACGTGCCGGATGGAACCTCGTGACCAGCTTCGCGCAGGCGGCCGCCGCCAACTTCGGCGAGCGGGGCTTCCTCCCGCACGACGAGCGCTACCGGCTGGCAGAAGAGACGCTTCACGTGGTGAAGGCCCTATGGCATTCCCTCGAATCGGATACCGTCATCGAGAACCGGGCGACGGGAATCTACAACGATGTCAACAAGATTCACGTCGCCAACCACGATGGCGAGTTTCACAAGGTCAAGGGGCCACTCGGCGTCACGCCCTCCCGCCAGGGACGACCGGTGATCTTTCAGGCCGGATCTTCCACCACCGGAAGGGCCTTCGCCGCCAAACATGCCGAGGTGGTCTTTACCGGGCAAACCGACATCGACCGCGCCAAGAGCTTCTACCGACAGCTCCACGACGAAGCCCGCGCGTCCGGACGGTCCTCTCTGCCCTTGGTCACCCCCTCCCTCGGTGTCGTTGTCGGCTCCACCGAGGCCGAGGCGCGTGCCGTGGAAAGCACCGTCTATGAGCACTTCATCCCGGAATACCAGGCGGGGTGGCTCCTCGAGGTGGATGTCAACGTCATCGGCGCCGACCTGGACGGCCCGGTGCCGGCGTCCGCATTCCCGGAGAGCACCGAAACCCATCAAACCGCGCTCGCCGGATACAAGCACCTTGCCACCGTGGGGAATCCAACCGTTCGGGAGTTCCTCTACCGTACGTTGAACGCGTTCGGTACGAGGTTTGTCGGTTCCGCCGAGCAGGTGGCCGATCAGATCGAGCTGTGGTTCACCGAGGGCGCCGCCGATGGATTCATTCTGAGCACATCGGGGCTACCGGGCCAATTCGAACTCTTCACCGAACACGTGGTGCCAATCCTGGTGCGTCGCGGTATCTTCCGCGCCGAATACACCGGGTCCACACTGCGCGACCACCTGGCCTTGCCCTGGCCGGCTCCGCAACGCGCGCCGGCCCTCCTTGCCCACTAGGCCTCGGCGGCGACCTCACGCAACGTGCCGTCCTTGACGTCGTAGACGAATCCGCGCACGCTGCCCTTCCGCGGAACAAATGGGTTGGCCTTGATCCTCGCCACCGACTGGCGGACGTCCTCGTCCAAATCGGTGAACGCCTCGGCCGACCACGGCGGTTTGATCCCCGTCTCGTCCTGAATCGAACGCTTGAAGGCATCGTCGGTGAATGTCAGCATGCCGCAGTCGGTGTGATGGATGAGAATGATCTCCTCGGTGCCCAGCAGCCGCTGCGAGATGGCCAACGACCGGATCTCATCCTCGGTGATCACTCCGCCCGCATTGCGAATGACGTGCGCGTCACCTTCGTGAAGGCCAAGCAGACCATACGGATTCAGGCGTGCATCCATGCACGCGACAATCGCGACCTTGCGCCCCGGGGGCAACGGCAGATCGCCCTTGTCGAAGCTGGCCGCATAAGCCTGTGCGTTGTTCAGCAGTTCGTCAGTGGTCGACATGGCGCGAAGGTACGCGTGAGCACATGCCAGGTCAACGGTTACGAGCCCGCTGATCCCAGATGTGATCGCACACCTTCAACAAATATTCGCGGACGCAGCCGTGCGGCGGATACCAGCCACCGCTCGACTCGGACTGTGCATCCCGAACCAGCCCACGGACCTCGCCCTCCGAGTCAACGGCAAGGAGCTCGCCGGGCGCCACGGCGAAGGGCACGGCAGAGCTCGAACCCACTACCTGGATCACCGATAGCGGCTCACGCGTTCGAGGTCCGAACATGGCCACACTCTTACGTTCGAGTTCGTCATGGAACTCTTGCGCACTGAGAATTCCTTCCCGCCAACGAGTCCCGTCAAGGATCTGTTCTATGGACAACACCTCACCGATGTAGCTACTGGTCAACCCGTTGGTGGCTGCCAGGAGTTCCCGATGTTCGGGATGTAATGCCGCACCGAGATGCGCTGTCAGCAAGTTCAATTCGGACTGACTGGCACCGGGACGACGCTGCGCAGGAGCCACGGACTTGACAAGCGACGTCAGCTCAGCGAGCTTAGCGACGATCTCGACCATCGTCGGTGGTGACGGACGGATATCGCGTCCCCAGGTTCGCGCGTGAGGGCCCATCTCCTGTTCGGCCAGGTACATGCCCTGCTCAAGATTCTCGTGATGCAGATAGGAGTACAGGTCCGGCCACATCGTGCGCGAATCGATGTCGAGCGGAAACACGCTTCCGGCTCGCGCTTCATCGGACTGCCCGGTGTACAGATAGAGGCAGCCGGCATAGCCGTTGCCGGTATCGGCGATCGGCGCGAATTGGGTCGAATCGTCGGCGACACCCAGGTCATCGGCGGTATCGGTCTCATCAAACCATTGCGCGATCGTGCGAACGGTCTCGTCCCAACGATCGCCGACACCAATATCGCTGGTGCCCAACAAGTTCGTGCTGAAGTGATAGCTCTCCCAGCCATTAGCGACACCGAGGAACTCACGGTACTGCGGATCCAACGGACGGCCGAGCCGTTCCTCGGTAGCGAGAAGTTGTTCCTCGGTGGCACCAGGATTGGGGTGGGTCACCGGGTACAGGCCGTCATCCAGCGAGGCATGCCGTCGCTTGTTGTCGATCATTGCGTCGAGTAGTTGACGCCAAGCGTGAAGTCCAACTGGTTCCGCCACGTTTCCCCCCTTTACCTCCCAGCGGATTACGGCGGGCCCCCCGGCCCCGCGACAGCTCAGAAGTTGATCATGTGCCCCGCGAGTCCGTGGAACGCCTCCTGCAGCGCCTCGGACAACGTCGGGTGCGTGTGCACGTTGCGGGTCAGTTCGTTGACCGTGAGGTCCCACTTCTGCGCGAGCGTCAGCTCGGGCAGCAGCTCGGAAACATCGGGGCCGATGAGGTGTCCGCCGATCAACTCGCCATACTTGGCATCGGCGATCAGCTTGACGAAACCAGTCGGATCCGCGAGCCCGTGCGCCTTGCCGTTCGCGGTGAACGGGAACTTGGCCACCTTGACGTCGTATCCCTCGGCACGAGCCTGCTCCTCGGTGAGCCCGAAGCTGGCAACCTGCGGCTGGCAGAACGTCGCCCTGGGCATCATCCGGTAGTCGCCGAGCTCCAGCGTCTCGGCGCCGGCGATGGTCTCGGCGGCAACGACGGCCTGCGCCTCCGCGACGTGCGCCAGCTGCAGCTTGGAGGTGACGTCACCAATGGCGTAGATGTGCGGCACGTTGGTGCGCATCCGCTCGTCAATGGCGATGGCGCCGCGATCGGTGAGCGCGACACCCGTCTTGTCCAAGCCGAAGCCCTCGACGTTCGGGGCAAAACCGATGGCCTGCAACACCTTGTCGGCGACGAGCTCGCTCTCCTGCCCGTCCTTACTTACCTTGACGCGAACGGGACCGCTGCCCCCTTCATCCTGGATCGACTCGACCTTGGTGCCCGTCAGAATCTTGACGCCCAGCTTCTTGTACTGCTTCTCGATCTCCTTGGACACCTCGGCGTCCTCATTGGGCAGCGCGCGTGGCAGGAACTCGACGATGGTGACGTCCACGCCGTAGTTCTTGAGGACGTAGGCGAACTCCATACCGATGGCGCCGGCGCCCGCGATGATGATCGACCCGGGCAGCTCGCGGGTCATGATCTGCTTCTCGTAGGTGACCACGTTCTCCGACAGTGCGGTCCCGGGTACCAGCCGCACGCTGCTACCGGTGGCGATGATCACATTGGCGAAGGTCAGGGTCTCTGTCGAGCCGTCGGCCTTCTTCACGGCCAGCGTGTTGGCATCGGTAAAGGTGCCCACGCCCTCGTACTCGGTGATCTTGTTCTTCTTCATCAAGAAGTGCACACCGGCCACGCGCCCCTCGGCGACCTTGCGACTGCGATCGAACGCGGCACCGAAATCGAAGGTGGCCTCACCACTGATGCCGAATGTCTTGGCTTCCTTGGTAAAGATGTGGGCCAGCTCCGCGTTACGCAGCAGCGCCTTGGACGGGATACACCCGACATTGAGGCAAACCCCGCCCCAATACTTCTCCTCGACGATGGCTGTGGTCAGACCCAACTGGGCTGCGCGAATGGCCGCGACATAGCCACCGGGACCTGCTCCGAGAACGACGACGTCATAGTGTGCAGTCACGTACTCCACCCTAGTAGGACGACGTCAGGCGGGGAGCGTCAAGCCCGGTCTCGGTACTGAATACCCCAACTGCGCAGCGGTTCCGGGCACAGTGACTGAACCCCGGGCACCGAGGGTGCGGTGCACGCCACATAGCCATATTTGACTCCGGCGGCCGCCACCGAGATCGCGGGCGCCGTCAACACGGCAAAAGCGAGGGCGACAACTATCGGGCGCGGTTCCACCATGGCCAGCAGTAGCGCGACCACCACACAGACAAACACCCAGATCAGCACGTAGGTGACCGCGAGCGTCCGGTCGTTCGGCAAGAGGGTCTCGAACCAGTGCTGGTAAAGCAGCAGCCCGACCGCCCCGGCCGGAATCCACACCGCCAGCAGCAGCAACAGCAGCACCCAGCGCTTCAGGAAGGCGGGTTCCCGCTCAGCGGGTACCCGTACCGGCTTCGCCGGCTCGTCGGCGGCCACCGGCACCGCGCCGGTATAGGGGTCGGGCGTCATCGATTCGGCCGACGTGACCGGCATCGCGCCGGTGTAGTCGCTGCCCACGTCAAACGCCGCGGTGAGCGGCAACGCATCGGTGTCGATGCGGCCGGTGGTTACCAGGTCTTCGTCATCCTTGAACGCCGAGAACGCGGTGAAGGTGGCGGTATCCAAACCGTCTCTACTTCTGCCGTCGTCGATCGGCACGGCCAGGGGATCGGCAAGGTCGCCCTCGACGATGCTCGGCCTCTCTGTGCCGTCCACGAGCTCGGTCTCGGCGCTCGTCTTCTCGACTGTGTTTTCCGCATTTTTGTCAGACACTGTGAATCACCTGTATCGCCGCAAGAATCCCGAACCATCCGGGAGAAACCGCCAGCACGAATGCCGCCAGCGCCGTCATCCATTTACGCGTGGACGCGATCAAGATAAAGAACCCGATCAGGCTGGGTACCGCGACAACAACGCCAATGAATAGGTCGGGCCGCACTGGTTCGTGCGCGATCAGCACGCTAGACATTCCAGCGACAAGTCCAACTGCTATCCCCAGCAGCATCGCGCTAGCTACAACCTGCGCGCGTGGCAGTGGTATCACGAGAAAACTCCTGCTCGGTGTTCTGTCCGCCCCCGGGCCATCTTCGACCATACTGCGATCACTGGCACACTGGCTCAAATGACGTCGGCGCGCCGCTCCCCGGACCCACATCTCTGGCTCGAAGACATTGGCGGAGACGAACCGCTGAACTGGGTACGGGAACGCAACTCGATAACAACCGGCGAGTTTTCCGGTGAGCGTTTTGAGGATATGCGGGCCGAAGCGCTGGCCATTCTCAACACAGACGCACAGATCCCCTACGTGCGGCGGCGGGGCGAATACCTCTATAACTTCTGGCGCGATGCCAACAACGCCCGCGGCCTTTGGCGCCGAACCACTTTGGACCAGTACCGCCGGGAAGATCCCCAATGGGACGTCATCATCGACGTCGACGCACTGGCGGACACCGAAGAAGAAAACTGGGTCTGGGCGGGCGCGACCGCGTTGCGGCCCGAGTTCCGCCGGGCGCTGGTCAGTCTGTCGCGCGGCGGGTCAGATGCCGTGGTGGTGCGCGAATTCGATCTGGAAACAAGACAGTTCGTGACGGACGGTTTTGTGCTACCCGAGGCCAAGACGCAGATCGGGTGGATCGACGCCGACACCGTTTTCGTGGGCACAGATTTTGGGCCCGACAGTCTCACGGACTCGGGGTATCCCCGTCTGGTGAAACGCTGGAAACGCGGGCAATCTCCCGACGAAGCGGAGCTGGTGTTCAGCGGCGAATCCTCAGACGTGATGGTGGGCGCGAGCTTTGACGACACTCCGGGATTCGAACGCACCCTGATCAGCCGGGCCACCGACTTCTTCAACTCCGAAGTACACCAGCTGGGCGTCGACGGAGAGCTGCTGCGCATAGACGTCCCCACCGATGCCTCGGTATCGGTGCACCGTGAATGGCTCCTCGTCGAGCTCAAGTCGCCGTGGCAAGTCGATGGCACCGAATATTCGGCCGGGACGCTGCTGGCCGCTCGCTATGCGGACTTCCTCGCCGGCGATCGCACCGTCACCCCGGTATTCGTTCCCGATGAACACGCGAGTCTGCATCACTACGCGTGGACGCGGGAACGGCTTACCGTCGCGATCCTGCGCGATGTGGTTAGCGAGATCCTGGTCTTCACCCCGGGCACCTGGGACTCAGAACCACTAACAGGTGTGCCGGTCAACACCACGACGCAGATCGTCGCGGTCGATGACCTGGGTGATGAGATTTTCCTCGACACATCAGGTTTCACCCAGCCATCGACGCTGCTGCACGGAGAGGTGAGCGCAGCGGCGGCCTCTGTATCCCCCGTCAAGGCGGCGCCATCGTTCTTCGACGATGCCGACTTTGAGGTAACCCAATACTTCACCCAGTCCGACGACGGGACATCGATTCCGTACTTCGTGGTTCGCCCCAAGGGATCCGATGGTGCGGGACCAACTCTGCTCGGCGGCTATGGGGGCTTTGAGGTCGCCCGGACTCCCGGGTACGACGGTGTGCTGGGCAAGCTGTGGCTGTCCCGCGGCGGCACCTACGTGCTGGCCAATATCCGCGGAGGTGGCGAGTACGGCCCGGTGTGGCACACCCAGGCGATGCGTGAGGGCCGCCATCTGGTGTACGAGGACTTCGCTGCTGTCGCGCGCGATCTGGTGACTCGGGGCATCACCACCGCCGCACAGCTGGGCGCACAGGGCGGAAGCAACGGCGGCCTGCTGATGGGGGTGATGCTCACGGCATACCCGGAGCTGTTCGGCGCCTTGGTGTGCCAAGTTCCACTGCTGGATATGCGGCGCTATCACCTGCTGCTGGCCGGTGCCTCGTGGGTTGCGGAGTATGGCGACCCCGACAATCCCGATGATTGGGAGTTCATCTCCAAATACTCTCCTTACCAAAACATTTCGCCCGAGAAGCGTTATCCACCGGTTCTGGTGACCACCTCGACCCGCGATGACCGCGTTCACCCGGGGCACGCGCGCAAGATGACCGCCGCATTGCAAGAGGCCGGGCAACCGGTCTGGTACTACGAGAACATCGAGGGCGGCCATGGCGGCGCGGCCAACAACGAACAGTCGGCATTCAAGGCGGCGCTGGCCATCGAGTTTCTCTGGCGCCAGCTCGCACCCTGACCCGAAATCTCAGGGCAATCCCCGATGCCGTGACACCATCCGCGACGGACAATGGCCGCATGAGCGAATCCAACACCGTTCCACCGTGGATTAACAAGATGGTCAAGGGCCTGCTCCGCAGCCCGCTGCACCCCGTACTCAGCGGCAACATCGCGCTGTTCACCTTCACCGGCCGCAAGAGCGGCAAGGAATACAACGTCGCCGCCACCTACGTTCGTGACGGCGACGTGTTGACCGTCTTCACCGACAGAGCGTGGGCCAAGAATCTGCGCGACGGCCGGCCCGTCACCGCGTTGGTGCGCGGCAAGCGGCTCGATGGCACCGCCGAGCTGTCCACGGGACCGCAGATCGCTGAGCCGTTAGCCGAGCTGCTGCAGAGGGTGCCGCGAGATGCCAAGTATCACAACGTGCGCCGCAACCCGGACGGCAGCTTCAACCAATCCGATATCGACCGGGCGGCGGCCAGTGAGAGCATGGTGACAGTACGTCTGTCATGACGTACGTCACTCCCGATGGAAACAGTCTCGCAAATCACTTCTCCAGGTCAGCCCATCACGCGGTAACGGCATAGTCACACACATGCAGTTTGCTCGACATGTTTTCAGGCCCGCAAATCGCCATTAACTACCCACCACAAAACCGCAGCTCACAGGTGCTAACTGCTGCAAGCACTGTCTGATCCAAATCTTAATATCCCAGTTCAGGGGCACGTCCATATCGCGGGGTGGCCGCGCTGACAACGGGCTCTGTTACCGAAATCGAGACCGATCCGTAACCGTCGCGGGTTGTTGCCATCGGGTGAGCTCGACTACCTTGGTAGTTAGCTGAATTACTGGCCTTGGCAAAGTTGCCTGGCGGGCCGCAGTTATTGACCGACCGTGACGTGAGCGCATTGATGGGCTTCCGGATAGTCGGTAGTTGGAGCCAGATTGCCGTGAGGTGCACGATGAGAAACGACCTGTTTATCGGGTTGAGCGAGAACGGGTGGGACCGTGCTCCGTGGGATACCGAACCGGAGTTTTCACCCACCGAGCTGGACATCCTGTTGGATCGTCGGCTGTCCGTCAGTGACGCCGCTGAACGCGTCGGATGTGTCGAGCATGACGTGCAGCGCATCCGCGATGCACACGCGGCCTAGCGTTCACGTCAGCGCCGCAGCAGGCCGCCCACCAACCCCGCGGCCACTCCGATCACGATCACCAGGCCCCCGGCGGCCATAGTCAGACTCAGCCAGTGGTGGGCATTGCTCACCGCCTGGGTGACCAGCCCGTCGGCCACATCGCGGAGATTGTCGGTGACGCGGTTCAATGGCCGGTCCAGATAGCGTCGACCGATCTCCAGCCCAGCCCACCCGGCCGCGCCTACCAGTAGTGCCGAAATACCCAGCCCGGCAAGGCCCTTGGTGCGGCTGCGGACCGCCAACTGAGTCAAGCCCGCGAGGATAAGGGTGAGACCAAAGGATATCCAGACCGCAAGTTGGCCGAAGCGTGCCACCGGTACTAATCGTCCCGGTGTCAATCCGGCCAGATTGTCGTCGGTAACCGAGACCTTCAGCGTCTCCGGCGCCTTGATGGAAAGACCTTGCGGCACCAGGCTCTTGATCATGAGAGCCACATCGATCTGCCAGCTGCCCTGCGAATCACGCTGCGCCGAGCTCGAGTTCATGAACAACCACTGGTGTGCCATCCGATTCACCGATGCGAAGTCGGCACCGAACTGCGGACCACTGGTGTACGCGGCGGTCAATTCCGCGACCTGAGTCTCGTTGACGCGCGAACCCTGCTTCTTACCCAGCGACACGATCTGTGTAGTGAGTTCCGCGGCGATCGCGCGCTGAACATTCGGATCGGCCGCCGCCGGCCCCGTCAATGCCACGTAGCCGTTCTCATTGACAATCCTGGATTGTGTCCAGGCCGCCGTCACCGTGACGGCCAGCGCGGCGGTGGTGAGCAGCCACAGCAGGACCGCGAACAGGAAGCGCATCCCGTCGAGGTTAGTCCGTGAGCGCGCGTCCCAGGATCAGCGGATCGGCCTGACCGACGACGTCGGTGTCCTTGTCGTCGTAGTCGAACTTGCCCAGGACGTGCCGCATCGCGTTCACACGGGCCCGCTTCTTGTCGTTGCTCTTCACCACGATCCACGGCGCGTGATCGGTATCGGTCAGCGAGAACATCTCTTCCTTGGCCTTAGTGTAGGCGTCCCACTTGTCCAGGGAAGCCAAGTCCATCGGCGAGAGCTTCCACTGCCGCACCGGGTCAACCTGCCGGATCGCGAAACGCGTGCGCTGCTCGGCGGACGATACCGAGAACCACAACTTGGTGAGGCTGATGCCGTCATTGACCAGCATCTGCTCGAAAAGTGGTGCCTGGTGAATGAATTCGGAATGCTGCTCGTCGGAGCAGAATCCCATGACCCGTTCGACGCCGGCGCGGTTGTACCAGGACCTGTCGAAGCACACCATCTCCCCGGCCGCCGGCAGATGCGGAACATACCGCTGGAAATACCACTGGGTGCGTTCCCGCTCGGTCGGCTTCTCCAGCGCGACAACCCGGGCACCACGTGGGTTGAGGTGCTCCATGAACCGCTTGATGGTGCCGCCCTTGCCCGCGGCGTCGCGCCCCTCGAAGAGGATGACGTGCCGGGCGCCGGTGCGCTTGCTCCAGTTCTGGAGCTTGAGGAGCTCGATCTGCAGCAACCGCTTCTCCAGCTCGTACTGCTGACGGCTCATCCGCTCGTCGTACGGATAGTTTTCCCGCCAGGTATCCACCGCGACGCCGTCAGGCGCGATGAGTATCGGATCGTCGTCATCATCATCGTCGACGGTGTAGCCCTGCACGGCGGCGGTAATGGTCTCGGTCACTAGCGGAAAATATCCCCGGCAGCCGTCGCCACGATGGACAGCGAGTGAACGACGGGTGTCAGCGGCGGAAGGGGCGCAAGGCCTTGTTGGAGAGCTTGGTGAGGCTCTTGAGCGCGACCGGAGCCAGCCAGCTCGGTCCGCTGTACCAGAGCGGCTCACTGGGCAGCGTCACCCGGGTATCGACAATGGCTTCGGTGCGGCAGTACTTGAGCAGACCGCTGGCGCCTCCAAAGCGGGAGCCCATCCCGGACCCCTTCCAGCCACCGTGCGGTGCGGTGAGGCAGGACAGGTTCATGATCACGTCGTTGATGTTGACGGTGCCGCAATCAAGTTGCAGGGCAATGCGTTCGGCGCGCTTTCGGTCTTTGGACCACACGCTGGCGGAGAGCCCGTACTCGCTGTCATTCGCCAGGGCGATCGCCTTGGATTCCTCGGAGAACCGCATGATCGGCAGCGTCGGGCCAAAGGTCTCCTCCCGCATGCAGTCCATCGAATGGTCCACGTCGACCAGCACGGTCGGAGCATAGAAGGTGCCGCCACCCGGAACCCGTGCCCCGCCGGTGAGCGCCCGCGCACCCGCCGAGACTGCCTGGCGCACATGCTGGTCCACGATTTCGAGCTGATTCTCATCGATCATGGCGCCGACACTGTGATCCATCCCGGCGCCAATCTCCAAACTCCGCACCTCGTCGACCACCAGATCGACGAACTGCTCGTAGATCGAGTCGTGCACATATACCCGCTCGACGGATACGCAGGTCTGCCCGGCGTTGAACATGGCGCCCCACACCGCCGCGTGCGCGGCGCGTTTGACGTCGGCGTCCGACAGCACCAGCATCGGGTCTTTGCCGCCGAGTTCCAGGCTGACGGGGGTGAGCCGGCGCGCGGCGCGCTCCATGATCTTCTTGCCGGTCGCCGTCGATCCGGTGAACTGGATGAAGTCCACGTTGTCGATCAGCGCCTCGCCTACTTCGCGGGCGCCATGGACGATCTCGAACACCGGCGGCGCCCCGATTTCCTCCCAGCCACGTGCGATGAGTTCGTCGGAGAGCGGCGTCCGCTCCGAGGGCTTGAGCAGCACCGAGCAACCCGCCAACAGTGCCGGAACTACATCCCAATATCCAAGTGCCACAGGGTAATTCCAGGGGGAGATGACACCCACGACCTTGCGGGGCCGCTGATGCAGCGTGATCTTCTTGGTATTCATGGCGATCGACGACGCCGGACGTGACTCAGGTGCCAAGAACTCGGCGGCACGCGGCGCGTAGTACGCGATGATCGCCAGAATCGACGGAATTTCGATGCCCGCGTCGATTTTCGACTTGCCGGTCTCGGCGATCAGTTGGGCCTCGATACGGGGCGTGTTGTCGGTCAGCCACTGCGCGAAGCGGGCCAGTACCTTGCCACGCCCCTCGGGGCCGAGACGTTCCCACGACGGCTGCGCCTTCGCCAGTTGCGCGGTGATTACGGGGATATCCGAGGGATCGGTCCAGTTCACCTGCCCAACGACCTGCCCGTTCGCGGGATTGCGCACGTCGCGGGCGGCGCTGTGGGCGGCAGTGGCGAGATTTTCAGACGTCGTTGTCATTAGAGGAGTCTAGGCACGAGGTGACCCACGTCGCACCCCTACCAGTTGGTTGGGACGATCCCGCGCAGGTAGGCAGCTTGGCCCAGGTGCTGGGCACAGTCGTCGACGATGCTGACCAACCGGGCACTCGCGGTGACCGGCGGGTCCCAATGCCTGTCGACGACGCGTGCGAGTTCGGAATCGGTAAGACTCTCGACATAGCGCAGCGTCATCTCGTGCACGTCCTGGTAGTAGCCGCTGAGTAGATCGACCGTCGCGACGACCTTGGCCACGTCCGCCGGTGTGTGCCCGTAACCGTTGGAATCGGCGGGCAGGTCGAGGCCGAATCGCGGCTCCCAGCCCCGGGCCGTCCACAGCGGCTCGTCCCCCGTGATGGCACAGATCTGCACATCCTGGCATCGGGCCGAATGCCAGATCAGCCAGGCGATGCTGTTCGCATCCGTGGTGGGGCGATACGCCAATGCGGAATGGGGAAGACCGTCGGTCACCTCGCCGACATGTTCGATGATCCGAGTAAAGCTGTCACGCAACAGTTCCCGCGCCGACGCAGCCGCCAGAGTGTCCGTCATGGTTTGACAGTACGCCCGGGCTTGGGCACCGCCTTCGCGGCAGGTGGGCTCATCGTCAACACGCCCGCAGCACAGCCACAGACAAGCACCGCGAAGATCGGCAGCACCAATGCGGTGTTCAGCGAGAGGGCATCGGCCACCCAGCCGATGAGCGCGGGTCCGCCTAGCACTGCGACGTAACCGGTGCCGACAACCCGCGATAGCACCCGGCCCTCGTGTTGTTCATCGATATTGCCGGCGACGGTGAACACCTGCGGGACGCCACCGGCGAGCCCGAGACCCACCGCGGCCCACCCCGCCAACGTCAGCGGCAGCACCGGCGAAGCGATGACGATCAGCATCCCGACGGCCGCCAGGGCGCAACCCCACCGCAGCACCAGAACCCGCCCGATGCGCTCCACGAGTTTGTCGACGGTGAACCGGCCCACCGTCATCGCGAGCATGAACACCCCGAAGGCGAACGCACCCTGGGAATGAGAGGCGCCCAAATGCTCCTGTGCGTGCAGACTGCTCCAGTCTGTTGCCGACCCCTCAGAAAGCATGAGCAGGAACGCCAATAGGCCGAGCATCACCACCTGGCCCCGTCGGCACGTCATGGGTGGCGGCAGGGTGTACGGCACCGTGTCCGGCGCCTCGACCTCGCCCGCCCGCAGCTTGTCGCGCAGCAGCACGGTGGCCGAGCATGTCAGCAGCGCCAGGCACAGCACCGTGACACCGAGCACCGTCTCCCAGACCTTGATGTGCAGTGCGAATGCGGCCGAACCGATTCCCGCACCCACCACGTTGCCCACGGAGAACACCCCGTGGAACGAGGCCATGATGGGGCGGCCGTGGAAACGTTCGACATCGACCGCCGCGGCGTTCATCGCGACATCGGTGACACCCACGGCGACGCCGCACAGGACGGCACCGAGTCCGGCGACCCATACGGCGTGGGCTGCCAGCGGGATGTTCACGCCGAGGGCCATCGCCGCACCACCCGCGACCGCGATCGGACCACTTCCGAACCGGTCGACGAGCACACCACTGAGCTGCATGCCCAGTAGCGCGCCGACGCCGAGCCCCAACACCACGAAGCCCAGCACCGTAGACGACATGCCCGTGGCCTGCTTCATGGTCGGCAGGTGCACGGCCCAGGTGGCCACCACGAGCCCGAACGATGCGAATACACCGATTACGGCAATCCGCATACGCAGCGGCTTCGTCAAGAAAAAGTCCTCACCTAGGGCATTGAGCCAACGGTCGCGCGCGCCCACCACGACCTCGGCGAGCAGCACTCACCGGTACCTCTTGACCACAGTACTGATCAGCGCTACGCAAGGCCGAGCCGCCACGTGACGGGCGCATACATTCCTTGACATTCATATGATCGTATGGTGATATTAATTCATGGACGCCTTCATGGTGATCGCCGATCCCACCCGCCGCCGGATCATCGACACCCTGCGCGAGGGCTCAGCCGATGTCACGACATTGATCGAACGGCTCGATCTTTCCCAGTCCCTGGTGTCCAAACATCTCGGCGTCCTGCGCGACGCCGGCACGGTTCGGGTGGAAGTCGCCGGAAAACGGCGGGTCTATCACCTAGCCGACGACCCCCTACCCGCCGTGCTGGCCTGGGTGACCCCGTATCACCGCACGTGGGCAAGCGCGTTCGATCGCCTGACATTCCTCATCGACAACGACTCCGGCACCCAGGACAACAAGAAAGAGGACAACCGTGACTAATCCCCTGGCCGCAACCCTCGCACCGTGTGATGACCACGAGGGCAGATGGGTCCTCACCATGTCCCGCGACGTGAGCCACTCCCCCGAGACGGTGTGGCAATGGCTTATCGACCCCGACAAATTGCGCCAGTGGTCGCCCGCCATACCGGATCGCCGCCTCGATTCCGTGGGAGCGGCCCGGGTTCAGGAGACCGCCGCTGATCCCGTGCTCGACGGCGAGGTGCTCGCCGTCGACCCACCCCGCGAGCTGATCCATCGCTGGGGTCCAGATGACACCCTGCGTTGGCGAATCGAACCCACCGAGAATGGATGCCGGTTGACCCTCGAGCATTCGATGTCCGATCGCGGCAACGCCTCGGGAAATGCCGGCGGTTGGCACATCTGCCTCGACACCCTCACCCTCGCGGTCGAGGGGACTCCACGGGGCCGAGTCGTCGGCCTTGATGCCATGACGCATGACTGGCAAAGCCTCAATGACGGGTACGCGACGATACTCGGCTGAAGTCTCACAGAATTTGCGGGAACCCTCTCTGCCGCCCCGGGGCCCTCCAGTTAATTTGGGTATGAATCCGCGCCAAAATTGGCCGCTGAACAGGGACTACATATGCAGTAGTCAATGTTCGGACATCGGCCGATTTGGCCGGTTCAGCCATTGGCAGAATTGCTTTGCCCAAATTACTCTCATGCCACTGCATTCGGCATCGGCGCCGAACGCACGGGAGGGCGCCAACCTCAACGCGGCGATCGATCAAGCCCCTGCCGGACATGTCACCGTCGTCGCCTACTCGCTGGGTGCGGTGGCGGCCAACAAGTCGTATCGACAGCTCGCAGCGAGCAACCCCCACGCCGACATAGATTTTGTGTTCCTGGGCAGCGCCAATACCCCGAATGGCGGAATCTTCGCCCGATTCCCTTGGCTCAAGGTTCCGTTTGTCGACATCGAGTCCGACGGCGCCCTGGAACCCGGACCATTCACGTCGACGGTGATCAACACCGAGTACGACACCTACGGAGACTTCCCCGCCTACTTCAATCCACTCGCACTCGCGAATTCGATTGCAGCGCTTCAGTATGCGCATCCCGACAAGTACTACGACGAAGTCGATCCCGCTTCGCTCGACGATCCCGACAAAGTGATCAAGACACAGGTCGGCAGCACCACCTACTACCTGGTTCGTGCCGAACATCTCCCGCTGCTGCAACCGCTGCGCGACCTCACTAACCCGATAGGAGCGTCCTTCGTACTCGATGCGATCGAACCCACGCTTCGGCTCTTCATCGACATGGCCTATGACCGCGAAACCAGCCCGGGCACTGTAAAACCGTTCAGCTTCTTCACCCCGCCGAAGAACATCATCGAGGCATTCAAAGAGCTCCCCGGCGCCATCGAGGAAGGCGCCGAGAACGTCCAGAGCGGACTGCCCGGTGCGACGCCGAAGCAACCCGCACCGGCCGACAAACCCGCCAATTCCCCCGCCTCCCAGGCCGATCCCGCGAAGGCCACGCCGCCAGCACCGGAGGCTCCCAAGGAAGCAGTCCTCACCCTCACCACACCCGGGCCGACCACTCCGCCGGCACCGGCCAGGATCCCCGATCCCACCGCCATCGCGGTCAGCGCCACAAATCCAGCGACACCGGAAATCGTGAGCTCCGCCCCCGCCCAGGTGACCGAAGCAAAGCCGGCGGCCAAACCCCAGCTCACGCCGGAAGCAAAGCCGGACGAGAAGCCCACATTGACCTCCGTCAAGGACACCACGAAGCCCACCCTGCGGCTACCCAAACTTCCCGCGTCACAGCCCGGGACGACACCGAAGACCGCGAAACTTCCGTCGATCAGAGACAGCCTCAAATCGATTCCCGGTCTGGGCATCAGCAAGGCACCCCGCACCACCACCGGTGGCGGCACCGACACGAGTACCACCAAGGGAACGGGCGACGCCGGAAACACCAGTGGCGCTGGATCCGCCAACCCCAGTAACCACTCCACGTCGGCTGACCACTCGAATTCCGACGGCGGCCACGCAGGGAGCAACGCGGCGTGACGGCGCCTGCAGGCATTACCGCCCCGGCGGCTGTGCCCTGCCCTGCACTGTGGTGGGACGTCCCCTAAAGCAGCTCACCGAGTACGGGTAGTCCTGAGTCATCACGTAGTGATAGGTGTCAACGTCCCTGCCGTCCAGATTCACGGTGCTCGTGATGCCATGACATTCGTCGAGATCGTTGGTGGCGAGGCTGTTTCCGTCTCCCACGCCTGCCCCGGTGATGGGAAATCCGTCAAGCGCGTAGCCGACGACCTCAGCGACATGCGCCTTCGCCAGACACGGGCTGGGCGTGTGGTAGTGGTAGCTGCCCGTCACCTCCGGATGCCCTGAACAGTCGTCCTGCACCTCCCACGCCCCCGCATCGCGCCCCGCCGCGTCAAGGGCGCTGAACAACACCACACCCGACAGCATCACGCCCACCTCGTGGCCGATGCACTGCGGCGGGCCATAGGTGGGCTCAGAGGCCAGCACATACGTCAGCTCTTGCGCGGCGATGGCGTTCGGGTTGCGGTCGTACTGATACGCGGTGTCATCGGTCGCGATCGGGAATCGCCCGGTGGTGTGGTTTCGGGGCAGGTCGTTGGTCTTGATCACCCGGGCGGCCCCGGATGTCGTTTCGGCGAACGCGCCGTCGTGTTGCACATGCCCCTGGACATACGCCTTCCTCGCCGGGTAGTACCACCTGCCGTCTTCGGAGAACCACGGGCCACGGACTTGTGCACCGATGGCCGGCCCGAAGCTGTGCGCGTACCGCGGGCACGCGAACACGTACCCGGGACGTGGGCCAGCTGTCACGATCTTTCCGTCCCCGACGGGCAGCCTGCCATCAGCGAAAGCGTCACCATAGTTATGGGCGATATCGAGCGTCAGGGGCTTAGGGTGCACCCCCGGCGGAGCGGAGCAGGCTCCGGGGATCGCCAGACAAATCAGCCAGATCAAAACCCCCGGGTTCCGCACGGCTCCAAGTCAAACATCAGCCCTCGGGATAGAACAGAAAAAGCACGCAACCCTGCTCGGACTGGGGAATGTGCCAGGACTGCGCAGGTGCATGCAGGAACGTGCCCGCCGGATAGTCATTGACTCCGTCATTGAGCACCCCGGAAACGACGTACACCTCCTCTGGCCCGGGCCGGTGGTGATCTTCGCCAGCCCACACCGCTCCCGGCGCAATGGTCGTAATCAGGGCTTTCGCGCCGTTCTCACCCTCCCAGAGCGGTTGAATCGTCACCCCGGGGAAGAGTTCGATCGGCGCGACGTCGGCGGCGGCCTTCCACGCGTACCCGGGAGCATGAGGACCGAACTGACCCGGATCTCCTGGGGTGCTCGCCATGCGTGGAGCAACCCCACCCGGGGGTGTGGGCATTCCTCATGTGAGCCCTCGGCACCGCGTCGCCTAGAATGGGGGAATGCCAGCCAAGACCGAACCAGCCGCGATCGACGACATCGAGCCGCTGGCCGACGAGACTGCCCACCAGGCGCAGCGCGTCGTCGCCGCCTACGCGAACGATGCCGACGAGTGCCGCATGCTGCTCGCGATGCTGGGTATCGGGCCAACCAAGGTCGACGCGTAACTCGGATACGTCTCCTCGCGATTGGTCCTGAGAAACACACATGGTGCCTCCATCGGATGACCGATCACCGGTAGAGGCTGTCGCCGGCAGGTCCGACTTCGTCGTCGTCGCCAACCGCCTCCCGATCGACCTGGTGAAGCTGCCCGACGGCTCCACGACGTGGAAACGCAGCCCTGGCGGGCTCGTCACCGCGATGGAGCCGCTGCTGCGTAAGCGTCGCGGCGCCTGGGTGGGCTGGCCCGGAGTTCCCGATGTCGACGTCGCCCCGGTCTCCGAGGATGACATGGTGCTGTACTCGGTCCGCCTCTCTACCGAGGAGGTCGCCGAGTATTACGAGGGCTTCTCCAACGCCACCTTATGGCCGCTGTATCACGATGTGATCGTCAAGCCGGAATACCACCGCGAGTGGTGGCAGGCATATGTCGACGTGAATCGTAAGTTCGCGGAGGCAACGGCAGCGGTCGCCGCCGAAGGCGCGACGGTATGGGTCCAGGACTACCAACTGCAGTTGGTACCCAAGATGCTGCGCATGCTGCGGCCGGATCTCACGATCGGCTTCTTCCTGCACATTCCGTTCCCGCCTGTGGAGCTGTTCATGCAGATGCCGTGGCGTACCGAAATCGTGGACGGCCTGCTGGGCGCCGACCTCATCGGATTCCACCTGGCCGGCGGCGCCCAGAACTTCATGTACCTGGCGCGAAGGTTGGTGGGTGCCAGTACATCTCGGGCATCGATCGGCGTGCGCTCACGGTTCGGTGAGATCCGGGTGGGCTTCCGCACCGTGAAGGTGGGCGCCTTCCCCATCTCCATCGATTCAACACAGCTCGACAGTGTGTCCCGCAGCAAGCAGATTCGCCAGCGCGCCAAGGAGATTCGCGCCGAGCTCGGCGGACCACGCAAGATCCTGCTGGGCGTCGACAGGCTCGACTACACCAAGGGCATCGACATCCGGCTGCGCGCGTACGAGGAACTACTCGCCGAGGGCCGCGCCAGCAGCAGCGACACCGTCTTCATCCAGCTCGCTACGCCCAGTCGCGAACGCGTCGACAGCTACAAGAAGATGCGTGGCGACGTGGAACAGCAGGTGGGCCACATCAACGGCGAATTCGGCGAGGTCGGACACGCGGTGGTGCATTACCTACACCGCCCGGTGCCCCGCGAGGACCTCATCGCCTTCTTCGTCGCCGCCGATGTCATGTTGGTGACACCGTTGCGCGACGGCATGAACCTGGTGGCCAAGGAGTACGTCGCGTGCCGCAGCGATCTGGGCGGTTCGCTGGTGCTCTCCGAATTCACCGGAGCCGCAGCAGAATTGCGTCAATCTTATCTGGTCAATCCGCACGATATCGATGGCGTGAAGGACGGTATCGAGTCGGCGCTCAACCAGACTCCCGAGGAAGGGCGGCGCCGGATGCGGGCACTGCGCCGTCAGGTGCTGGTTCATGACGTGGATCGGTGGGCGCGCGCCTTCCTGGAAGCGCTAGCGACACCAGCCACCGGTGATTCGATCGCACCGGAGCAGCCCGCGGTGTTGGGCGGCGAACCCCTCTAAAGCGGCGTGATGTAGGAGATCAACCATTTGTCGCCGGAGCGCGTGTAGTCCACCTGAATCGATGATGAGTCGTACACCGGGGTGCGCGACTGGTCGGTGATGGTGCGATTCATGTACACCACCACTTGTGCCGAATCTCTATGCGCGGCAATGATCCCGGTGCCCACGACACTGGTCTGGCTGACGATCTTGCGCTGCTTGGCCTGCGGGATGATCTCCCTGTTCGCCTTGTCTTCGAACTCACGCCGGTACTCGGGGGTCAACCCCGCGTACTGTTCGTCGAGGCTGCGCTCGACGGTCTGGTAGTCGTATCCGAAGATGCTTCCCACCTGCTTACCGGCCTGCTTGATCAGTGTCTCACCCGCGGCCCTACTGGCAACGGTGTCAACCCTGTGCCAGTACATGCCGCCGGCCACGGCGGACAAACCGATCACTGCCAGCACCACAGCCGCAACGAAAGTTCTTGTCAACCAGCGCATCAGCTCTGCCCGTCCGGCCAACGCAGGTCATACGCGGTCATGTTTCCTTGCTGATCCTCGGCGACAATCATCCGCATGCGGTACGACTTGGAGGGCTCGTTGACCCCGGAGTCGGCGTTGGTCAGCGTCACACGCGCGGAGATGAGTATCGATGCCTTCTTACTTATTTCGTCGACGCTCTCCAGGCTCGCCTTCTTGATCACCACCTCGGAGCTGGTCCCGGTTTGGTGGTACAGCGCTTTGAGATTGGCGGTGTTGTCCGGGTTGAACGTGCCCCGCAGCGGTCCGCTGGTGCTGTTGACGAACTGGTCGACGTTCTTGTCGATGCTGTCCTGGCTATAGGTCATCATGTTCGTCACCGTCTGCACGGCGGTGTCGACGAAGCGCTGATCGCGCGCGGCCCGCAGGTCGTCCTGGTGTTGCGCACGCCCCATGAGCGCCAGCGCCAACCCCAGCGCGCCGATGAGCACTACCGCCAGTACGGCCGCCGCCCACGCCACAGCGCGCGTGTTTCCTAGTCGGCGAGAGTCGGCAACGGAAGGCTCGGGCTTCGACCGAACCTCGGTGCGGCCCAAGGACACACTGATGGTCTCGGCACCGATCTCACTGGTCGGCCCGGCCGGCCGGGCCGCCCGGCGCCGCGTTGTCTGTGCCGAGCCGCCCGCGCGAACAGCCTCGGGCTGTGATGACGGGGTCGTCGTGTCTTCTTCGGTCATACCGGCTTCGGTCCCAACATCAGATCCGCCCATGTCTCCGCCTCGCTACCACGATCCAACGCGGGCGCATAGACGCTCGGCTGATTGTTGGCATCAAGAAACACACCATTCTTCGGATCGTAGGCACGTGCCGCCATCGGCTCCGATTTCGCCGCCACCGGCATCACATCCCCACCGGCCGGGGGCGCTTCCGGCGCCGGTGGAGGAGGCGGGGGCAGCGTCGGAGTACCCGGATCCGGCTCGACGCCCGGCGGTATGTTCGGGAATTTGTTGGGCGGCAGAATGTTCCGCGGGTCCTCCACCGGGGTGCCGTACGGAGCAGGCGGGCCGCGCCACGGGTTGCTGCCAATCGGTACATATCCGCGCGGATCGCGGCACAGCTGAATGGTCGGCGCCCGCTTACCGGGGAACTCCTGGCACGGGTAGTTGCGCGCACCGCGCACCGCGCTCGGATCGTTCTGAGCCGTCTTGCAGTACATGTCGCTGGGTAGCTCGCGCAGGGTCTCGTCGGCAGGGGTGCGCATCAGCGGCGCCGGCACGAAACCGGTCAGGCACGGCGGCGGGTCGCCCAGGTTAAGCCGGAAGTCCAACTTCGCGCCCTCGTCCATCGGTGCACCACCGGCGACCGTCAACAGCGCCGAGAACAGCGCCGGCAGGATCACCAACGACTGCTCGATCGACTTGTTGTAGATGACGCCGACACGACCCAGATTGGCCAGGCTTGCGGCGAGCACCGGGAACGACGGGCGGATGCCCGCGAACAGTTTGGAGGCTTCCCCAGCGGCGCCCGGAGCTACCGTGAGGAACTGGCGCAGCTGCGGATCGGCCTTGGCGAAATGTTCCGTCAGTGCCGCCAGACTGGAGACGGATCCGCGGATGTTGTCGCCACTGCGAATCTGGGCGTCCAGCAGCGGCCCCACCTGATCGATCAGCTTGGTGGTGCTGTCGTAATTGGCGTTGGCCTCTTGGATCAGCAGCCGCGACGAGTCGATCAGCCGGGAAAGTTCCTGACCGGATCCGTTGAATGCCTTGAACGCCTCGGCCAGCACCTCCCGCAGCCGAGTGTCGGCAATGGTGTTCACGAGGCCGTCTGCCTGGCGCAGCAGAGTGGAGACGTCGGTGGGGATCGAGGTGCGATCGGTACCGATGACATCGCCTTGCCGCAGGCTCCCGGCGGCCCCCGTCGGTGGCGGCACCAGATCTACGTACTGCTCGCCGATGGCGGACACACTCTTGACGACGGCCCGCACATTGCCCGGCACCTTCACGTTGTCGTTGAGCCGCATCCTGGCGGTGACGCCCTCGGGAGTCAGCTCGACATCGGTGACCCGGCCGATCTGCACACCGCGATAGGTGACGTTCGCGTTCTGGTACAGACCACCCGTGGCAACGAACTGTGCTTTCACATCATGGTTTCCGATGCCGAGCGCCGTGGGCACCCGCAGGTAGAAGATCGCCATCAGCGCCACGCTGATCACCGTGACGGCCGCGAAGATCGCCAGCTGTATCTTGATCAGCTTTTCCATCAGCGACCACCTCCCTGCGGGGCGGCCGGTGCGGCCGGCGCGGGCAGACTGAACGGGCTGGTCTCCTTGCCGTTCAGGTTGGCCATGGAACCGATGAGCCATTCCGGCGGGTTCACCACGTCGTTGAAGTGCTGCATGTTCGGATCGAAGAACGATGTGGTGAAGAGCGTTTCACCTATGCGCCGCGCGGTCAGATCAAACGTCACGAAGACGTTCAGGTAGTCCCCACGCACCGCGTTCCGCAGGTACTTGGTGCTGAACGGGAATGTCGGCAGGAGATCAAGGCTGTCGATCAAAACGTCACGGTTTTCTGCCAGTGCCCGAACCACCGGGTACAACCCCTTGAGATCGGCGACGATGTCTTCCTTGGTGGTCCGCAGCACCCGGTCGGTGATCTTCGCGAGGTTCCCCACCGATCGGAACGCCTCGATGATGTTGGCGCGATTCTCGTTGAGCACCTTCAGCGCAGGTTCGATCGAATCGATGGCGCGCCCAAGGCTTTCCTTGTGCTCGGCCAGAACCCGCGAAAACTTGTCGATGCCCTCGATGGCCGAGATGATGTCGTTCTGCTGAGAGTTCAGCGACGAGATCAGCGTGGCGAGCTTGGGCAACACCTGGGTCAGGTTTCCGGTGCGTCCCTTGAACAAGTTGTAGGTCTCGTCGGTAATGTCTTGTATCGCACCGAGATTGCCCTTGTTGACCACCACAGATAGCGCAGACAACACCTCTTCGGTGCTGGGGTATTTTCCGGTCCGGCTCAGCGGGATGGTGTCTCCGCCGGCCAACCGGCCCACCGCGGGTTCCCCGGTGGGTGCGGCCAGCTCGATGTGCTGTGAGCCGAGCAGGCTGGTCTGGGCGACCTTCGCGACGGCGTTAGCCGGCAGCCGCACCTCCGGACCCAGCGACACCTTGACTCCGGCATACCAAGAACCATCTGGCTTTTGGAACGCGTCGATACCCGACACACTGCCCACGGTCACATCGTCCACCATGACCGGAGAGTTTTGCGGCAGCGTGGTGACATCGGGCAGCTCGACGGTGATCGTGTAGGACCGTGAGCCATGGCCCGCCGTCCCCGGCAGGTTCAGCGAGTTGAGCCCATTGAACTGACATCCACTCGTCACGACGGCGACACCGACACCGATCGCCATCCCGCGCAGTATGTTCCGACTCATCGCGGTCCTCCCGCAGTAGCGGGGGGCGCTGGCTCGTCCGCAGCGGCGGGGAAGCCCGGCGGCACCGGACCCGGCTCGGCAGGGCGCAGCTCCGTGCCCGGGGGTGGCGGGGCGTTGATCTCCTCGGGCCCGAGCATCAACGCACTGAGGTCCTGCGGCGACGGCTTCGGCGGCGGTGCGCCATTGGGCCGGACCCACACCAGATCCTCGCGAGGTGCCTCGGATTTCGCCTCCGTCTCGGGAGTGTCGTAGATGATCTGTCCCTTGTACGCCGAAATCTGGTTGATCGGGTGCAGCAGTATCGGGGCGTAGTTGAAGGTCGCGCGGCGCAACACGGGCCCCATGCGTTCGCGGCAGATCTCAGCCCGCTTCAAATACTCGGTCTTGGTACCGGTTTCGAACACACCACCACAGATGAACTGCACCGGGTTGGCCAAGTTCGGAATCGAGAGCATGCCGTTCAACGTGCCTGCCGCCGGGTTGTAGATGTTGTAAAAGTTGGCCAGACCGTTGGGTGCGACATGCAGGATCTGTTCGACGTCGTCGCTCTGGTCGGAGAAGATCTTCACAAAGTCGCTCAGCTTGTTCACCGAATCAATGAGCGCAGAGTTGGTGTCTCCCAGGAAACCTCGCACATCGGTGAGTGCCTGATTGAGTGCTCCCAGGGTGGCGCCGAGGTTCTCGGTGCTAGCTGCCAGGACCTTCGACACCGAGGCCAAATGGGTGCTGAACTGCACTATCTGCTCGTTGGAGTTCGCCAACGCGTCCACCAGCACCTGCAGGTTCTTGATGGTGCCGAATAGGTCCGTGCGCGAGTCGCCGAGCCGCCCGGCCGCCTGTGAAAGCTCTCGCACCGCGTTCCGGAACGAATCACCGTTACCGTCGAAAGTACTTGCCGCCTGGTTGATGAAATCGCTTACCGGGCCCTTGGATTCACCCTGTGGACCCAGGCTGTCGCTGAGCTTGGCGAGCTCGGTCTTGACCTCATCCCATTCGATCGGGACGGCGGTCTTGTCCAGACCCAACGAGGCACCGTCGGCGAGAGCTTGTCCCTCGGTGTAGGCCGGGGTCAGCTGAACAAACCTGGCGGTCACCAGATTTGGGGCCATGATGATCGCTTGCGCGCCCTCGGGCACTTTGAACTTGTCCGGGAGCTCCATGGTGACCTTCACGTCACCCTCGCGCGGCTCGACGGCGCTGATATGGCCGGCCTTCACACCGAGAATCCGAACGTCATCACCCGGATACAACCCGACGGCCGACGCGAAATGCCCGACGATCTTGTAGGTTCCGCGGCTGGGCCACACCCAATACAGCAAGCCACCCACGAGTGTCACGGCGAGCATCGCGTAGGCGCTCTTCCGGATCCAGGGTGTAAAACGGTTCGGTTGTGTTGTCATGGCGATTTCGGCCTCATGACTTGGCGTTCGCCGATCAGACCATTCAGGTAGTCCGAGAGGCTGGCGGGCAGCTTGCCGGGCTGGAAGTAGGTGTCGAACATGACGGCGGTCAGTGTCGCGGGCGGGAAGCCGTAGACGTTGACGTGGAAGCCCGGCCCCGAGGACACAACCTCGCCGAGAGCGGTGCCGTATCCGGGCAGACGCTTGAGCGCCTCACTGATATGCGCCTTACGGTCCAAGAGGTCATCGAGCACGACATTCAGTTTCTCCATGGTGGGCCGGAACTCTTGGCGGTTGTCGGCCACGAATCCACTGAGCTGCTGTGAGAGTCCCTGCACACGATTGATCAGCTCGCTGATGGCCAGGCGCCGCTCGTCGAGCGCGGCGAATAGCTGATTACCATCGGTGACAAGCTTGTTCACCTGCCCGGCACGCTCGGAGAGAATCCCACTCACCGACTTGGCACGGTTCAACAGCTGCTCGAGGGCGGCATCACGGTCATTCAGCGTGCGTGAGAGCGAGGCGACTCCGTCTAGGGCACCGCGCAGCTGCGGGGTGGCGTCACGCATCGCATCCGTGATGACTTGCAGCGACTGGTCGAGTTGCGCCTTGTCGATCCCGCCCGCCGACGCGCCCAGGTCGCTCAGCGCACTGTTGAGCGTGTACGGAGTTCTGGTGCGGCCCAACGGAATCTCGGTGATGCGGCCAGCTCCCGCCGGTGTCACCGATAGCGATTTCTCACCCAACACGGTAGTGGTCCTGATGGCGGCCAGCGACTGGTCACCCAGACGGATCGAGCGATCCACGGTGAAGTCCACGCGAACCGTGTTGCCCGCCAAGGACACATCCTTGACCTGACCCACCTTGATACCCGAGACGAAGACGTTACCGCCCGGCTCCAGGCCACCGGAGTCCGCGAAGAATCCGGTGTACTGCCTGCCCTGCGGCCAGAACGGAAGACCCGTATAGCCGAACGCGACCAGCACCAGCATCGCCACCACGGCGATGCCGAAGATTCCGGTGCGTACCGGATCTTTCTCCTGTAAGTCACTCATTTTTGAAGGCACACCTGCCCTTCGATGGGTCGGGTGGTCCACCAAACGGGATCAGCCAGTCGGTTCCGACGGGTCCATTGACCTTGATCCGGATGGAGCAGTAATAGATGTTGAAGAACGATCCGTAGGCGCCAAGAGCGTTGAGCCGCAGGTAGTTCTCCGCCAGGTTCTCCACGACGACGTTGATATCGGCCTTACGCTCATCCATCCGGGTTGCCAGTTGGCGCGTCTGTTCGATGGTGCCCTTGATGTACGGGCGAGTGTCCTTGAGCACGGACTCCAGCGATGAGGCCGTTGAGGCGAGTGGCGGCAGCGCTCCGGCGACCACATCGCGCTGTTGCGCCAGCCCCGAGACGAGCTGCTGTAGCTGATCGACGCTCGATGAGAATTGGCTGCTCTTCGAGTCAACGGTGCCGAGCACGTCGTTGAGGTGATTGATCACATCGCCGATCAGCTGATCGCGTTCGGCCAATCCCGAGGTGAACGAGGATGTATCGCCGAGCAATTGGGAGAGCGTTCCCCCTTGCCCCTGCAGAATCTGAATGAACGCGTTGCTGATCTCGTTGACCTTCGCGGCGTCGAATCCCTTGAGCACGGGCCGAAGTCCGCCAAGCAGTGCATCCAGATCGAGAGCGGGCTGGGTGTGCTCCTTATCCAGCGTTCCTCCGTCGGGCAGCTTACGCAGCTCTCCGGGGCCCGACGAGATCTCCAGATACCGGTCACCGACCAGGTTCTCGTACCTGACAATCGCCCGGCTGGAGCTGTAGAGCTGGTACTTGGAGTCGACGTCGAAGGTGACCTCGACCGTGTTGTCCGGATTGAGCGAGACGTCCTTGACGCGACCGACCGGCACGCCGGCGATGCGGACCTTCTGACCGGACCGCAAGTCGGATGCCGTGGTGAAGATCGCGTGGTACCGCTTGCCGGAACCGAATCGGAACTCACCGAAGGTGATGATCAGTCCCGCCGCCACCAGCAGCATCACCACGGTGAAGACGATGACCTTGATCTGTGTACCGCGCAGCATCAGAACTCACTTCGCTTCGCGAAGGCACCGTTGTAGAGGTACTGCAGAGTGTCAGGAGCGTTGACTTGCAGCTCCTCCAACGGCTTGTACGGGATATACGCGTTATCGGTCACCAGGAAGGGCGATCGGTACCACGACCCGTTTTGCGCCTTGGTGGGAATATTCGGGAGGCCACGGCAATTGGGGCCACCGGAGCCGTTCACGATGGGCAGGCTATCCGGATAGGTATAGACCGGTGCGCCGAGCGGAAAGCTGTTGCTCAGGAATAGACCGGGCCGCACACCGCCGATGAGCGGGGTGAAGGTCACCAATGCCTTGGAGATCGCCTGCAGCGTGCAGGGAATCTCCGGCGAGTATCTACCGAGCAGCGTGATGGGGGCGCGCAGTCGTTGCAGCGCCGCGGTGAGGTCCTTCTCGGCCGGAGCCAGGGTTTCGTATCCGTTGTTACCCAGTCCAATTGCCGCAAGCAGTGTGGCCTTGAGATCCTGCTGTTGATCCACGATAGTGCGGCTCAGCGTCGGCAGATTGTCGAGGATGCGCACGATATCCGGAGCGGCATCGCCATAGATCTGCCCTACCTGACCAGCCTTCTGAAAATCCTGTTGCAGGGCAGGAAGTTTGGGATTCAGTTGATCCAGGTATTGATCGAGCTCGACGAGACCCTGCCCGAAATTGTCTCCGTTGCCGCGCAACCCTTCACCGACGGCGGTCAGGGTGGCGTTGAGATTGACCGGATCGATCTTTCCGAGCAGTCGCGTCAGGTTCTCGAACACCGTGTTGACTTCCAGGGCCACCGCCTCGGCGGTTACCGTCGCCCCCGCTCGCAGCGGCGAGCTCGACGGCTGTTGCGGGGCAAGAAATTCCACCGACTTCGCACCAAAGATGGTGGTACCCGCGATACGCACCGTGGCATTGGACGGAATCAGCCGCAGATCTTTGGCATTGACCGCGAGCTCCAACTTGGCCTGTTCGTTGGCATAGGAGATCGACTTGACCTTGCCAATCTGCAGTCCGTGGAACTTGACCTTGCCGCCCTCTTCCATCACCAGGCCCGCGCGGGGCGAGACGACAGTGATGGGCTTGGTGTCGGAGAAGGCGTCGTTGTACGCCAGGTAGGTCAACACAGTCAGCGCCACCAACACGGCGGCGAGCACCGTGCCGGCTAGCCGGACGGACCGGCGCGACGAGTCTCCTGACATGTGGTTCCTAGCCCGAGAGATTGAAGTTGCCGGACCCGCCGTAGACGGCAAGTGAGATGAACAGGGTGACAAGCACAACCACGATGAGGGAGGTGCGTACGGCCTGACCGACCGCGACACCCACACCCACCGGGCCGCCGGAGGCATTGAATCCGTAACTGGTGTGCACCAGCATCACGACCACCGACATGACGATCGCCTGCAGAAACGACCACAGCAGATCGGTGGGCACCAAGAAGGTGTTGAAGTAGTGGTCGTACACACCCGGGGACTGGCCGTTGATCATCACTGTCGTGGCGCGCGATGCGAAGAACGCCGCCAGCACCGACAGCGAATACAGCGGGACGATGGCGATAAGCCCGGCCACCAAACGGGTGGATACCAGATACGAAACCGCGTGGACCGCCATCGTTTCCAGGGCGTCGATCTCCTCCGAGACGCGCATGGCGCCGAGCTGGGCGGTCGTTCCGGCACCGATCGTCGCCGCCATCGCGATGCCCGCCACCACCGGAGCGATGATGCGCACGTTCAGGAACGCAGACAGGAAGCCGGTGAGCGCCTCGATGCCGATATTGCCCAGCGAGGAGTAGCCCTGTACCGCGATGACGCCACCGGACGCCAGGGTAAGGAACACGGCGACGCCGACCGTGCCCCCGATCATCACCAGCGCACCGGTGCCCATGGTGATCTCTGCGAGCACCCGGATGGTTTCCTTGCGGTATTTCGTCAGCGCTGCGGGGATGTAGCTCAGCGACTGCGCGTAGAAAAGTGCCTGCTCGCCGAATTTGTCGAACGAGCGTCCCAGACCACGCATATACCGAACGGTATAGGAGGTCACGGTGTGCGTCGAAAGATACGGTCCGGTCACTAGTGCTTCACCAGGACCCGCACGCCAATGGCCGTCATGACCACGTTGATGACGAACAAACAAATGAAGGCGTAGACGACGGTCTCGTTGACCGCATCGCCGACGCCCTTGGGTCCGCCCTTGACGGTGAGCCCGCGATAACAGCCAACAAGGCCGGCGAAGATGCCGAACAGGAAGGCCTTGATCTCCGAGATCATCAGCTCGCCCAGGCCGGTCAGCACCGTCAGGCCGTTGATGAAGGCGCCCGGGTTAACTCCCTGCAGGAACACCGAGAACACGTAGCCGCCGACCATGCCAATGGCGCATACGAGGCCGTTCAGCAGCAGCGCGACGAAGGTCGACGCCAGCACCCGCGGTACCACGAGCCGCTGGATCGGATCGATGCCCAGCACCTGCATCGCGTCGATCTCCTCGCGGATGGTGCGGGCACCCAGGTCGGCGCAGATCGCCGTGGCGCCGGCGCCCGCGACAACGAGCACCGTCACCACCGGACCGAGCTGTGTCACGGTGCCGAAGGCGGTGGCTGCACCGGAGAGGTCGGCCGCACCGATCTCGCGCAGCAGGATGTTGAGCGTGAAGGCGACCAGGACCGTGAACGGGACGGCGACCAAGAGCGTCGGCAACAACGAGACCCGCGCGATGAACCACGTCTGATCCAGGAATTCCTGACCCTGGAACGGGCGGCGGAACATGTTACGGAACGTGGCCAACGACATGGAGACGAAGCCGCCGACGGCGCGCGCCGGCGCCGCGAGCTGCTGCTTCAACCTTTGCTCCTGTCTCACACATCCCGGTACTGCCGAAGACTCGCCCCTATGATCCGGTTAACGATCGACGTGTACCTACCACGCTGTGAGGCGCATCATATTAACGAGAAAAAATTCTTAGTGTCAATTCATGTCCGGGCAGGCAAATCGCACGCCACGTCCACTTTATGCTGGGATTTTGGTGCGATAAATAGAACCGGTTCTAATCTTGGCCGTGCCCCGTACCGTAACGCTTGTTAACCTTCAGACATCAGCGCGGTCGCCGAGAACGTTCGCTTGGGGTCATGTCCAGCAAAGAAATCGGCCAGCGCCGAATTCAGTGCCGGCGGATCCCACGCATCCAACTCCGCAGTGAACTTCGCTTCCACTGTAGGCGCTGCCAACAACGTCACGGTGGGTCCGTACACGATGAACAGCTGACCGTTCACCGCCTCGGCCGCGGGCGAGGCCAGGTAGCGCACCAAAGTCACGACGTGTTCGGGGGAAAGTGGATCGATCGAGTCCTCGGGTGCGTCACCAAAGACATCGGCGGTCATCGCCGTACGGGCGCGTGGGGCGATGGCATTGGCCCGCACCCCGTAGCGTCCGAGGGCACGCGCGGCCGACAGCGTCAGCGCGGTGATACCGGCCTTGGCGGCGCCGTAGTTGGCCTGCCCTTCCGGCCCCAGCAGGCCGGCTTCAGACGACGTGTTGATGAGGCGGCCGTACACCGGGGCTCCCGCGACCTTCGACGCTCCACGCCAGTAGGTGGCGGCGTTGCGAGTCAGCAGGAAGTGTCCGCGCAAGTGCACGTGGATAACGGCGTCGAACTCCTCATCCGACATGTTGAAGAGCATCCGGTCGCGCGTGATGCCCGCGTTGTTGACCACGACATGCAGGCCACCGAGCGATTCGGCGGTGGAGATCAGCTCGTCGGCGGTCGTGCGCTCACCGATGTCACCGGCGACCGTCACACCCTTGGATCCCACAGCGGCGATCTCGTCGAGCACATCGCTGCGCTCCAGAGCGGGCGCGATGTCGTTGACGATGACTGTCGCTCCGGATCGGGCCAGACCGATCGCCTCGGCGCGGCCGAGTCCCGCCGCGGCTCCGGTGACAATGGCGACGCGGCCACTCAGGTCGGCATCAGCAATCGCGCTCATACAAATTTCCCTTCAGTCCCATGCTTGCGACGCACCCCCATCCCGCCGGCCCCGCGCCGCCGAGTGCGGACGGGCCGGTGATTTACGAATGCCTCTAGTCTTTGCGAATCAAAGCGGCGCGCGGGCACTCCGCGATCGCCTGCTCGACCAGATCTTCCTGATCGGCCGGTACTTCCTCTTGCAGGATGACGACATAGTCGTCGTCATCGACGTCGAACACCTCTGGAGCGATCCCGAGACATACCAAGTTGCCTTCACAACGGTCAGGAACTACACCGACACGCATTGGAAACCTCTTTCCGGCGCTGTATGACTCGGCGAGCCGACGTCATCGTCTATTTGGGCTGTATCGCCAGACTACGACACGTGACCCACGACACAACCCTGGTAACACCAGGATCTCTGGGCTGAGTTTGTGCCGTGGCGCCGCATCTGGACTCCCTAGACTAGAACGTGTTACAACTCTTGTGTCAACGTGGGTCACACCTGAGGGCTCACGACAGCCGACGGGCAGCAGAAGGAACACACATGCATATCGCCTACACGCCCGAGCAGGAAGAGCTGCGCCGCGAACTACGCGCGTACTTCGACAAACTGCTGACCCCGGAGCGACGCGAGGCCTTGGCCTCGAATCAGGGTGAATACGGCACCGGCAACGTCTACCGCGAGACCGTCGAGCAGATGGGTGCCGATGGCTGGCTGGCCCTGGGCTGGCCCAAGGAGTTCGGGGGCCAGGACCGTTCGGTGATGGATCAGCTGATCTTCACCGACGAGGCAGCGATCGCCGGTGCTCCGGTGCCGTTCCTGACCATCAACAGCGTCGCGCCGACGATCATGCACTACGGCTCCGACGAGCAGAAGAAGTTCTTCCTGCCCAAGATCGCCGCGGGCAAGCTGCACTTCTCCATTGGCTACTCCGAGCCGGGCGCCGGTACCGACCTCGCTTCGCTGCGTACTTCGGCCGTCCGTGACGGCGATGACTACGTCATCAATGGCCAGAAGATGTGGACCAGCCTCATCGAGTACGCCGACTACATCTGGCTGGCGGTGCGTACCAACACCGAGGTGAAGAAGCACCGCGGCATTTCCATGCTCATCGTGCCCACCACCGCCGAGGGCTTCTCGTACACCAAGGTCCGCACCATGGCCGGGCCCGGCACCAGCGCCACCTATTACCAGGATGTGCGTGTTCCGGTGTCGAGCCGAGTCGGTGAGGAGAACGCGGGCTGGAAGCTGGTGACCAACCAGCTGAATCATGAGCGAGTGGCCCTGGTTTCCTCGGCGCCGATCATCACGGCGCTGCGCGAGGTACGCGAGTGGGCACAGAACACCAAGGGCCCGGGCGGCCGGATCATCGATTCCGAATGGGTTCAGCTGAACCTGGCCCGCGTGCACGCCAAGGTCGAGTACCTCAAGCTCATCAACTGGGAGCTGGCCTCCAACACCGATGCCGCTCCCTCCCCCGCCGACGCCTCCGCCACGAAGGTCTTCGGCACCGAGTTGGCCACCGAGGCCTACCGTCTTCTCATGGAGGTTCTGGGGACGGCGGCAACGCTGCGTCAGGGCTCCCCCGGCGCGCAGCTGCGCGGCCGCGTCGAGCGGATGCACCGGGCCTGCTTGATCCTCACATTCGGCGGCGGCACCAACGAGGTTCAACGCGACATCATCGCGATGACCGCCCTCGGCCAGCCTGCCGCGACACGCTAGAAGGGACTGCACTGCAATGGATTTCTCCCTTACCGAGGCACAGACCGATCTCGCCGGTCTGACCCGCACCATCGCGTCGGCGATCAGCACGCCGGAACGTCAGAAGGAACTCGACAAGCAGGACAGCCGGTTCGACTGGCAGCTGTGGACCAAGCTCGTCGAGGCCGACATCCTGTCCACCGCGGCACCCGAGTCGGTGGGCGGTGGGGGGTTCGGCGTCCTCGAGCAGTCCTCTATCCTCGTCGAGCTGGGCCGTGAATTGGGCGCCGTCCCGTACCTGGAGTCGGTGGTGCTCGCGGCGGGTGCACTTGCGGCGTTCGGTTCCGAGGCGCTGCAGAATGATTGGGCCGCACCGGCTGTCGCCGGCAAGAAGGTCCTCACCATTGCGCTCGAGGGTGAGCCGGGCGAGGGACCGGTGGCCGCCCGTACCGAAGGCGCCGGCTATGTCCTGACCGGTAATCGTGTCCTGGTGCCGTTCGGCGTCGAGGCCGATGCCTACCTGGTGTCTGCCGAGACCGAGACCGGCACCGCGGTATTTCTGGTGGCGGCCGACGACGCCGGCGTCACCCAGGAAACGTTGCACACCACCGGTAAGGACAGCTCCGCTGAGCTGATCCTCTCCGAGGTTCCCGTTCCGGCCGACCGCAAGGTCGGCGGCGTGGAGGTTGTGGAGTGGCTGCGGCTGCGGGAGTCCTTGGGCCACAGTGCCTATCAACTCGGAGTGCTGGAGCGGGCGCTGGAGCTGACTGCCGACTACGCACGCACCCGTGAGCAGTTCGGCAAGCCGATCGGCGGCTTCCAGGCGGTCGCTCAGCGGCTGGCCGACGGGTACATCGACGTCAAGGGCTTGCGCCTCACCTTGTGGCAGGCCGCATGGCGGGTCTCGGAAGATCTACCCGCCGATGTCGATGTCGCGACGGCCAAGTTCTGGGCCTCAGATGCCGGTCACCGTGTCGCGCACACCGCGGTTCACGTGCACGGCGGCGTGGGCATCGACGAAGACCACCCGGTGCATCGCTACTTCCTGGCCGCCAAGCGGGGCGAGTTCGCCTCCGGCAGCGCGACGGAGCAGCTGCGCCGTATCGGGCGCGAGCTCGCCAACACGCCTGCCTAGTATCTGGTTGTGAGCACCCCGGAAGACGCAACGGTCACTCAGCTGCTGATGAACCTGGCCGATGTCGAGGACCGGGGGCTGCACTTCGAAGGTTCATTCACGTCATGGCGAGATCATGTGGCTGAAAGTCGCCGCCTGGCATCAGTATTGCGCGCACGTCTGGATCTCTCGAAGCCCCCTCATATCGGAGTTCTGCTGGAAAACACCCCGGCCTTCTCCCATCTGTTGGGCGCCGCCGCGCTCGGCGGCCTGGTCTTGGTGGGCCTCAACCCCACTCGGCGGGGTACGGCGCTGCAGCGAGATATCGACTTGGCCGACTGCCAGTTGATACTCACCGACTCCGCGAGCGCATCCCTGCTGGATGGGGTCGACTACGTCGATATCGATTCTCTCGCTGGACAGTCCGCGGCTGCGGTGGATGTTCCCGAGGTGCGGCCGGATGACCTGTTCATGCTCATCTTCACCTCGGGTACCAGCGGCGACCCCAAGGCCGTCCAGATCACCCACGCCAAGGTTGCCTCTGCGGGAATCATGCTGTCCACACGCTTCGGCCTCGGCACCGCGGATGTCTGCTACCTCTCGATGCCGATGTTCCATTCCAACGCGGTGCTCGCGGGCTGGTCGGTTGCCCTCGCCGCGGGAGCGTCGATTGCACTGCGGCGCAAATTCTCCGCGTCGGGCTTCATCGAGGACGTCCGCACGTACGGAGCGACATACGCCAACTACGTGGGCAAACCCATGTCGTACGTGCTGGCGACACCCGAGCAGCCCGATGATGCCGAGAACCCGCTGAAGATCATGTACGGCAATGAAGCCGCTGCCGGGGACACCGATCGATTCGCGCAACGATTCGGCGCATTTGTCATTGACGGATTTGGATCGACCGAGGGCGGCGTCGCACTGGGGTGGGCACCCGGCACTCCCCCGGGTGCCATCGGGCCACTCACGCCGGAGGTCCGCATCCTGGACATCGAGACCGGAGAGCCCTGTCCCCCGGCAATTTTCGACGGCAGCGGCAAGTTGGTGAATGCCGCACAGGCCACCGGTGAGCTGGTGAACATCACCGGGCCCGGGCGATTCACCGGCTACTACAAGAACCCCGAGGCCGATGCCGAACGCATGGTCGAGGGCAAGTACCGTAGCGGCGATCTCGCCTACGCCGACGAAGACGGATACGTGTACTTCGCCGGGCGCCTGGGCGATTGGCTGCGCGTCGACGGCGAGAACCTGGGCACCGCCCCCATTGAGCGGGTACTACTGCGTCATCCGGATATCACCGAGGTGGCGGTCTACGGCATCCCCGACCCCACCGTGGGTGACCGGGTGATGGCGGCGCTGGTGGTACGCAACGGATTCCAGGCATCCGAACTCGGCGGATTCCTTGCCGCCCAAGAGGATCTCGGCCCCAAACAATGGCCCTCATTTGTGAGGGTGAGTCAGACTCTGCCACGTACCGCGACGTTCAAGGTGATCAAGCGACAGTTGTCCGCCGAGGCGTTGGAGACCAGCGACCCGCTGTGGCGGTTCGCTGGGGGCACCTACGTGCAACCCTGACGCCGAGTGAGTGGCAGGTAAAAGCTAGCCGCGGATCTGGTTCAGCCTGTCGACCGTGCTCTCGAAACCTGCCACCAGATCGGCCACGATCGCCGCGGTGGGCCGAATCTCGTTCATCCGCCCGACAATCTGTCCCGCCGGGAAGCAGACCGTCTCCGGGTCGTGCGCACGATTCATCCGCTCATGGGCCCCGCTGACGAGAATGTTCTGCAGCGGCATGGGCAGCGGTGTCGGCGCGTCCTCGGCGTCCCAGGCCTGCGTCCACTTGGTCTTCAGCAGCCGTGCGGGCTTCCCGGTGTAGATGCGGGTGCGCACGGTGTCGCTGGAGGTCGCCTTCAGCAGAGCCTGCTGCACCACCGAATCGCCACCGGCGGTGACGGTTCCGAGGTCGTACTCGGCAGCGGTCAGCCAGATCGAGCCGGTCCACACGCCCGAGGCGCCCAGCGCCAGGGCCGCCGCGGCCTGCCTGCCGCTGCCGATACCGCCGGCCGCCAGCACCGGGGCGCTGCCGTCAAGTGCGTCCACGATCTCCGGCCACAGCACCATGGATGCCACATCGCCGGTGTGCCCACCGGCCTCATAGCCCTGGGCGACCACGATATCGACACCGTTTTCGACATGGCGCCTGGCATGTTCGGCCTTACCCGCCAGCGCCGCCACCGGCACACCATGCTCATGCGCCTGGTCGATCACGTCCTTCGGCGGAGACCCGAGTGCATTGGCGATCAGTTTGATCGGATGCTTGAGCGCCACCTCCACATGCGAGCGGGCCACCGAATGCAGCCAGCCCAGCACACCGGCCGACTCACGTTCACCCGGCAGTGGGGGCACGCCCAGGTCGGCAAGCGTCTTTTCCACGAAGTCCTTGTGCGCCTGCGGAATCAGCTTGTCGATATCCACCGCGGTGCCCTCGGTGGGCACCTTGGCCGGCATCACGATGTCGACACCGTATGGCTTGCCGTCGGTGTTCTCGTCCATCCAGTTCAGGATCGCGTCCAACTCATCGGGATCGTTGAAGCGGACACAACCGAGCACACCCATGCCGCCCGCGCGGGTGATGGCCGCGGCGACCTTTTCCGATGGTGTGAAACCGAATATCGGGTAACGGATTCCAAACCGCTCGCACAGATCGGTATGCATGGCTCAGGCCCCCGTGTTGACGTGCTTGGTGTTCACGAGGTCTACCTTCTCGGTTTCCGAGACCTCCTTGGCCCAGCGGTAATCGGCCTTGCCCGCCGGGTTGCGCTTGACCGTGTCGACGATCCACACGCTGCGCGGCACCTTGTATCCGGCGATCTCCTTGCGCGCGTGGCTGTCCAGGTCCTCGAAGGTGAGCGGCACGCCGTCGCGCACCGCGATCACGGCTCCCACATGCTGGCCCCACTTTTCGTCGGGCACCCCGACGACAACCGCGTCGAACACCGCGGGGTGGCCCTTCAGAACGCTCTCCACCTCTTCGGGGAACACCTTCTCGCCGCCGGTGTTGATGGACACCGATCCGCGTCCGAGCATCGTGACGGTGCCGTCGGCTTCGACAGTGGCCCAGTCGCCCGGGATCGCATACCGCACACCGTTGAACGTTTTGAACGTCTCGGCGGTCTTCTTCTCGTCCTTGAAGTATCCGACCGGAATGTGGCCACTCTTGGCGATCAGGCCGCGCACCCCGGAACCGGGCTCGATCGGATTGCCATCCTCATCGAGAACCGTTGTGGTGGAACTGATTTTGACAGTCGGACCACCGGGGTGCATCTGCCCCTTGGTGACGGTGGACAGGCCGCCGGTGCCGGTCTCGGAGGCGCCGATCGCATCGGTGATCACCCGGTTGGGCAGCAGCTCCAGGTAGCGCTCCTTGACCGTCTGTGAGAACAGTGCGGCACTACTGGCCAGCACCCACAGTGAGGACAGATCGCGTGCGCGGCCCGTCTCGGTATCCAGAGCGTCGATGAGCGGTCGGCCAATGGCATCGCCCGCGAAGAACAGCATGTTGATCTTGTGCTTCTCGATGAGTTCCCACACCTCTTCGGGGTTGAACTCCGGTGCGAGCACCGTGGTCCGGCCCTGGAACAGGGCCATGAAGGTCGCCGCCTGGGTGGCACCGTGGATCATCGGCGGGATCGGGAAACCGATGAACGGTGCCGCCTCAGCACCCTGCTTGGCCAGATCCCATTCGCCTTCGATGTACTCGCCGGTGACGTAGTTGATGCCGCCGAACAGCGAGCGGTAGATGTCCTCGTGCCGCCACATCACGCCCTTGGGGAAGCCCGTGGTTCCTCCGGTGTAGATCAGGAAGATGTCATCGGGGCTGCGCTCTTCGAAATCGCGTTCCGGGGCCCCCTGGGCGAGAGCGTCCGCGAACGCGACGCCGCCGTACGACGAGTAATCCAGGTCTGTTCCGTCCTCCACCACGATCGCGGTCTTGACGTTCGGCGTGCTCGGCAGGACGTTGGCGACCTTGTCGCTGTAGCGGCGCTCGTGCACGAGGGCCGCCATATCGGAGTTCTCGAACAGGTAGTGCAACTCGGCTTCGACGTACCGGTAGTTCACGTTGACCGAGATCGCGCGGATCTTGACGATGGCGGTCAGCGCAACGACGATCTCGATACCGTTCCGGCAGTACAGGCCCACCTTGTCGCCGGGGCCCACGCCCTGGCTCTGCAGGTAGTGCCCCAACCGATTGGACTGCTCTTCAAGCTCGGCATATGTCAGCTTTCGATCGCCAGAAATGATGGCAACACGATCGGGCATAGTGTCGACTGAATGCTCAATGAGGTCGGCAATGTTAAGGGCCATGTCCATAAATTAGAACGTGTTACATTTTTAGACAAGCCCCGGCCCCGCTGAAGGGGTTCCTCTTGGACGGAAACACGGAGGAAAGACCATGACTGAGACAGTGACCGAGCAAGACGCACCCCACGCTCTGGTGGAGTTACGCGACCATGTGTTGATCGTGACAATGAACCGCCCGCACGCGCGTAACGCCCTCTCCGGGGAAATGCTGGAGATCATGACGCAGGCCTGGGACCGCGTCGACAACGATCCCGAGGTTCGCGTCTGCATCCTGACCGGCGCCGGCGGCTACTTCTGCGCGGGGGCCGACCTCAAGGCCATGAACAAGCGCGCCCCAGGTGATCAGTTCTCGGACGGCAGCTACGACCCCTCGGTCATCCCCGGGCTTCTCAAGGGCCGCCGCCTGACCAAGCCGCTGATCGCCGCGGTGGAGGGACCCGCGATCGCCGGCGGCACCGAGATTCTGCAGGCCACGGACATCCGCGTCGCCGGAGAGAGCGCCAAATTCGGTGTCTCCGAGGTGAAGTGGAGCCTGTACCCGATGGGTGGATCGGCAGTGCGCCTCCCCCGCCAGATCCCGTACACCGTTGCCGCCGACATTCTGCTGACCGGACGGCACATCAAGGCTCCCGAGGCCAAGGAAATCGGACTCATCGGGCATGTGGTGCCCGATGGGCAGGCACTGGAGAAGGCCCTGGAGCTGGCAGCGATGATCGCGGCGAACGGACCCGTCGCCGTGCAGGCCGTGCTCAAGACCATCCGCGATTCGGAGGGCCTGCACGAGAACGAGGCGTTCAAGGCCGATACCAAGGTGGGCATCGGCGTCTTCACCAGTAACGACGCCAAAGAGGGCCCACGCGCCTTCGCCGAGAAGCGCGCCCCCAACTTCACCGGGACGTAAGACACCACGCATAGTGTGGGCGGGTGACGCCCATGTTCCCGCTGCAGTCGGTACTGCTGCCCGGCGAGCCGCTGCCGCTGCGCATCTTCGAGCCGCGCTATGTCGCCCTGGTCCGCGACGTCATGGCTGCCGACCACACCTTCGGTGTCGTTCTGATCGCCCGCGGCCGGGAGGTCGGTGGCGGAGACATCCGGCATGACATAGGAACCGCCGCCCGGGTCCTCGACTGCGAGTCACTCGGGGCAGAGCGCTTCGCGTTGCGCTGCGAGGGCGCACATCGGATACGAATCACCCAGTGGCTCGATGACGATCCGTATCCGCGCGCCGAAACCGAACCCTGGCCCGATGAACTCGATGAACGGGTACTGCCGTTGAGCGCCATCAATGAGGTGCAGGCACGTATCGAGAACCTGCTGCGCCGGGTCGCAACCGCACAGCAGGTCCGGCTCCCCCGCCGCTGGTCAATCGCCACTGGACTGCCGAGTGGTGCTCAAAAGCGGTTGTACGCATTAGCATCTCGCGTGCCGATGGGTCAGGCCGACCGGCATGCCGTACTGGCCGCACCGACTCTGGCGACGCGGGTCACCGCGCTGAACGAGGCCGTCGACACCGTCAACGCGATGCTCGACTTCCGCGAGGTTCAGCGCTAGAGCTGTTACGTCAGCGCCGACAGTTGCTTGACGTGCTCGACGCTGCGGCAGCCGACCACCAGCATGGTGACCCCTGCGGCCTCCCACGCCCTGATCTGCTCACGCACCTCCGCCTCCGTTCCGACGATCGTGGTGTCGAGCACCAGCTCGTCCGGAATCGCCTCGGCCGCTTTGTCCTTGCGATTGGTGCGGAACAGCTCGGTGACCTCATCGACCACCTCGCCGTAACCCATGCGCCGATATACCTCGGCGTGGAAGTTCAGTTCGACCGCGCCCATGCCGCCGATGTACAAGGCGGAAAACGGCTTCAGCTGATCAAGCACCGAGCGGCGATCGTCGGTGACGATGACCTGCGCGGTGGCGGCAATCTCGAAATCCGCACGGCTGCGCCGGGCGCCGGGACGCGCGAAACCCTCGTCGAGCCATTCGTTGTACATGTCGGCGAGCCGCGGTGCGTAGAACATGGGCAGCCAGCCGTCGGCGATCTCAGCGGTCAGCGCGACGTTCTTCGGCCCCTCGGCCCCGAGGAAGATCGGGATATCGGAGCGCAGCGGGTGCACGATCGGCTTGAGAGGCTTGCCCAGCCCGGTGGCCTTGTCCCCGGTCAGCGGCAGCGGATAGTGCGGTCCGGCGCTGCGCACGGGCTCCTCACGGGCCAGCACCTGCCTGATGATGTCGATGTACTCACGAGTGCGAGCCAGGGGTTTGGGGAATGGCTGCCCGTACCAGCCCTCCACCACCTGGGGTCCCGATACGCCCAGCCCAAGGATGTGGCGGCCACCGGAGAGGTGATCCAGAGTCAGGGCCGCCATGGCGCACGCCGTCGGCGTTCGTGCCGAAAGCTGAATAACCGAGGTGCCCAACCGGATACGGCTGGTGTCCGATCCCCACCAGGCCAGCGGGGTGTACGCGTCGGAACCCCAGGCCTCGGCCGTGAAGACGGCATCGAATCCACCCTCTTCGGCGGCGGCCACCAGTTCAGCCGCATTGTCCGGCGGGGAGGCCGACCAGTACCCCAGCTGCAATCCGAATTTCATGGCCCGACTGTAACCGGCCGGATATGCCGCGACCACCACCCTTGCGAAAAAAACTAGAACTTGTTCTACTCGGAGGTGTGACAGTCAGCCAAAGCAGCACAACCGGGCTTACCTCCCCGCTGCCGCTCCTCTCAGCCCCCCTCGAACTGTCTTTTGATTACACCCGTTCGGTGGGACCGACCCTCTCCAAGTTCTTCACCGCCCTGCGCGATCGGCAGATTGTCGGCACCCGCGGCAGCGACGGCCGGGTTCACGTACCCGCGGCCGAATACGACCCGGTGACGTACGCGCCACTGACTGAGGTGGTGCCGGTGTCGAGCGTGGGCACGGTTCAGTCCTGGTCGTGGCAGCCCGAACCACTGGAGGGCCAGCCGCTGGCCAAGCCGTTCGCCTGGGCTCTCATCACACTGGACGGTGCGGACACCGCACTGCTGCACGCCGTGGATACCGGGGCGGCGGGTTCCGCCGGAATCGAGACGGGTGCCCGCGTACACGCGGTGTGGGCGGACGAAACCGTCGGCGCGATCACCGATATCGCCTACTTCGCACTCGGAGATCGGCCGGTTGACGTTCCGGCCCCCGCATCGGACCAGGAGCCGGTGACCATGCAGGTCACTCCCATCCGGCTGGAAGTTCAGCACATCACCTCCCCCGAAGAAAGCGCCTACCTGCGCGCGCTGGCCGAGGGCAAGCTCCTCGGCGGCCGCACCGGCGCGGGTGGACGGGTCTACTTCCCGGCTCGTGGTGCCGACCCCCTGACCGGTGAGCCCACCTCCGATCTGGTGCAGGTGGCCGACAAGGGCGTCGTGACCACCTTCGCGATTATCAACATCCCGTTCCCCGGCCAGCGCATCAAGCCGCCGTATGTGGCCGCGTATGTGCTGCTCGACGGTGCCGATATTCCGTTCCTGCACCTCGTCTACGACATCGACCCGGCGGACGTCCGCATGGGCATGCGGGTCGAGGCCGTGTGGAAACCCAAGGAGGAGTGGGGATACGGGATCGACAACATCCAGTACTTCCGCCCCACCGGTGAACCCGACGCCGACTACGAGACCTACAAGGATCGGATCTGATGAGTTCCGCTGCCCCCGCAGTAGCAGTTGTGGGCTTCGCCCATTCCCCACACGTGCGCAGCACCGAGGGCACCACCAACGGTGTCGAGATGCTGGTGCCCTGTTTCCGTCAGATCTACGCCGATCTCGGAATCACCAAGTCAGATATCGGTTTCTGGTGCTCCGGGTCGTCCGACTATCTGGCCGGGCGCGCCTTCTCGTTCATCTCCGCGATCGATTCGATCGGTGCGGTGCCGCCCATCAACGAGTCCCATGTGGAAATGGACGCGGCATGGGCGCTGTACGAGGCCTACATCAAGATCCTCACCGGACAGGTCGAGACCGCGCTCGTCTACGGATTCGGAAAGTCCTCTGCCGGCACTCTGCGCAGAGCCCTGGCCTTGCAAACTGATCCATACACCGTCGCGCCGCTGTGGCCCGATTCGGTGTCCATGGCAGCACTGCAGGCGCGACTCGGCCTGGATTCGGGCAAGTGGACCAAGGAGCAGATGGCACAGGTTGCCCTCGACGCCTTCGGCCACGCGACGCGCGTGGACTCCGAGGCCCCGGCATCGAGCGTCGACGAGCTGCTGGCACGCGATTACTTTGCCGATCCACTGCACAAACATGACATCGCGCCCATCTCTGATGGCGCCTCGATCATGGTGTTGGCCTCGGCTGACCGTGCCCGCGAGCTGCGCGAAAACCCCGCCTGGATCACCGGATTCGAGCATCGCATCGAGACACCGATACTCGGCGCCCGTGACCTGACGGCTTCTCCGTCGACAGCCGCGTCAGCGGCCGCCGCGACCGGCGGCGATACCGGCTCCATCGAGGTGGCCGAGTTGTATGCGCCGTTCAGCCACCAGCAGCTGATCCTCGCCGAGGCCATCGGCCTCAAGGACTCCACGACCATCAACCCTTCGGGTGGCGCGCTGGTGGCCAACCCGATGTTCTCAGCCGGGTTGGAGCGGATCGGCTTTGCCGCACAACATATCTGGAATGGTTCGGCACAGCGGGTGCTGGCTCACGCGACCAGCGGGCCCGTACTTCAGCAGAACCTCGTCGCCGTGCTGGAGGGTAAGTAATCGTGGGTGCATCCAAGAACCTCGCTGCCGTCATCGGCACCGGGCAGACCAAGTACGTCGCCAAGCGCCACGATGTCTCGATGAATGGCCTTGTCCGCGAGGCGATTGATCGGGCGATGGCCGATGCTGGTGTCGGCTGGGACGATATCGACGCCGTTGTCGTAGGTAAGGCCCCCGACTTCTTCGAGGGCGTGATGATGCCCGAGCTGTTCATGGCGGACGCGATTGGCGCGACCGGAAAGCCCATGATCCGGGTGCACACCGCCGGTTCGGTCGGTGGATCCACCGGTGTGGTCGCGGCCAGCCTGGTGCAGTCGGGCAAGTACCGCAGAGTCCTCGCGCTGGCGTGGGAGAAGCAGTCCGAATCGAATGCCATGTGGGCGTTGTCGATTCCGGTCCCATTCTCCGTGCCGGTGGGTGCTGGTGCAGGCGGCTACTTCGCCCCGCATGTGCGCGCATACATCGAGCGTTCCAAGGCCCCACTGGACACCGGAGCCATCGTGGCGGTCAAGGACCGGCTCAACGCGGCGAAGAACCCGCTGGCGCACCTGCAGCAGCCCGATATCACCGTCGAGAAGGTGATGGCCTCCCCGATGCTGTGGGACCCGATCCGCTTCGACGAGACCTGCCCGTCCTCGGACGGCGCATGCGCAATCGTCGTGGGAGACGAAGCGACTGCCGATCGCCGTATCACCGACGGCCATACGGTCGCCTGGGTGCACGCCACCGCGCTGCGCACCGAGCCGCTCGACTACACCGGGCGCGACCGGGTGAACCCCCAAGCCGGACGCGATGCTGCGGCAGCGCTGTGGCGCGACGCCGGAATCACCAGCCCGATCGACGAGATTGACGCCGCGGAGATCTATGTGCCGTTCTCATGGTTCGAGCCGATGTGGCTGGAGAACCTGGGATTCGCGGCCGAGGGTGAGGGTTGGAAGCTGACCCAAGCCGGTGAGACCGCCATCGGCGGCAAGATCCCCGTCAACGCCTCCGGCGGCGTGCTCTCCTCCAACCCGATTGGCGCCTCCGGACTTATCCGGTTCGCCGAGGCCGCCATCCAGGTGATGGGCAAGGCCGGTGACCATCAGGTGCCGAACGCCAAGAAGGCATTGGGTCACGCGTACGGCGGTGGCTCGCAGTACTACTCGATGTGGGTCGTAGGGGCAGAGAAGCCCGTAGTGAATGGGAGCAAGGCATGAGCCTCGCAGACGAAGCGGGCAAGCGGTCCCGCGCGGCCGTCGAAGCCCGCGACAAGCAGGCCTGGGTCGACAACTTCGCCGAGGACGGCGTGGTGCAGGATCCGGTGGGTCCGTCGCCATTCGATCCAGAGGGCAAGGGACATCGCGGCAAGGAGGCCATTTCGGCCTTCTGGGACAACATCATCGCCCCCACCGAGAATCTCGACTTCATCTTTGATGCCACCTACGATTGCGGCACCCATCAGGCCAACGTGGGCCGGATCGTCACCACGATGAACGGTTACCAGATGACGGCCGAGGGTGTTTTCACCTACGAGGCCAATGACGAGGGCAAGCTCGTCGTGTTGCGCGCCTATTGGGAATTCGACAAGGTCGCCGGGACCGCGCGCAAGATCTAAGTCCGCAGATCCACATAAAGACCCCCGCGCTCGTAGCGACGGGGGCCTTTATGTCTTCGCGCTAAGAGGCCTGGCGCCCGGCGCTGATCATCTCCTCGCGCGGTACCACTTTGATGCGTTCGCGGCCCTGTTCCTCGCCGAGGGCTACCTCGTGAGCATCGAGCCGTTCCCACTCCTCCCAGGTGGTGTAGTCAATCCCGCTGCCCCGCAGATGCGCGAAAATCGCATCAGGGTCGGAGATTTCGGCGGGTTGAATACCCGGGAGGTCTGCGAGGAGGCTGGCAATCGTCTCGGCGGCATCGGATTTGGTGTGTCCGATCAACCCCACGGGTCCGCGCTTGACCCAGCCCGTGACGTAGGTCGATTCGACCGGAATTCCGTCGATATCGAGCACCCGCCCGGCATCGTGCGGGACAACCCCGGCGTGGTGGTCGAACGGCAGATCCGCCAGATGCGAGGAGATGTACCCGACGGCCCGGTAGACCGCCTGCACCGGCCAATCGGTGTATTCGCCTGTTCCCCTGACCGTCCCGTCGCCGATGAGCTCAGTGCGCTCGGTGCGCAGGGCTTCCACCCTGTCGATTCCCAGCACCGCCGCGGGCGACTGGCACAGGTGAATGTGAATGCGATGCGGAGCGCCGGTGGGCTCCTGATCGAGGTACTTCATCATGGTGTCGACGACAAGCTTGGTGGCCTTACTGGAATTGATGGCCTGCTGGCTGCCCTCGTCAATCTCAAACCCCTCCGGGTGCACGATGACGTCCACACTCGGCGAGTGGGACAGCTCGCGAAACTCCATGGGGCTGAACTTGATCTGAGCCGGACCGCGCCGCACGAAGACGTGCACATCGGTCGCCTGGTTGAGCGCCAGACCCTGATAGACGTTGGCGGGGATCTCGGTGCCCAGCTGTTCATCGGCGGGCTTGGCCAGCATGCGCGCGATATCCAGGGCCACGTTTCCGGCACCCAGCACGGCGACGCTCTTGGCGGTCAGCGGCCAGTCCCGTGGGACATCGGGATGACCGTCGTACCAGGAGACGAAGTCGGCGGCCCCGTAGCTTTCCGGAAGGTCGATGCCGGGGATCTCGAGCTCACGGTCCGCACGCGCACCGGTCGAGAAGATCACCGCGTCATAGAAGCGCCGCAGATCCGAGAGCTTGATGTCGGTGCCGTAGTGGACATTGCCGATGAACCGAATCTCGTCACGGGAGAGCACCCGGCGCAGCGCCTTGATGATCTCCTTGATCCGGGGATGGTCAGGAGCCACGCCATAGCGCACCAGGCCATAGGGCGCGGGCAGCCGGTCGAACACATCGACCTGGGCCTGCTCGTACTCCTTGGTGAGGATGTCGGCGGCGTAGATACCGGCCGGACCTGCGCCGATAACCGCGACTCGGATCTTCCTCATGCCATCCCCTTTTGATTCGGACATCGATTAGGTAGGCAAGCCTAAAAATAATGCGAGAGAAAGTGGGACGCACGTCCAGAGATCCCGGTCACACCCCGGTCGGATCTCAGTAACCTGGCCATGTGGTCATCGCGCTGATCGTCGCCGGTGCCGTCCTCGCGGTGCCCCTCGCCCTGTTCGCCCTGCTCGTCGCGGGCATCCGCCTGCAGATCCGCCCGATTCTCAACGCAATCCGGCGATTCAACCGCGCCGTGACCAACCCGAGGGTCATGTCCGCCGCCGGAACCGACGCCACCTCCACGGCCGTCATCCGGCACAACGGCAGGCGCAGCGGCCAGGCCTACGAAACGCCAGTGGAGGCCTTCGACGCCGCGGACAGCACGGTGCTGATCCTTCTGCCCTATGGACAGTCGGCCGACTGGGTGCGCAACGTGACCGCCCAGGGCGGCGCTGAATTACTCCGCGCAGGCGAGCGACTCACGCTGGCCAACCCTCGGGTGGTCCCTACCGTGCAGGTGCGGTCGCAGCTCCCGGCCAAGGAGCTACGGATGATGCGCGTGTTCAACGTGCCCGAATGCCTGCAGCTGACCAAGACACCGGGGCGGGCGTAACGCCGCTATGTGTCCAAACCGGCCAAATAACGCGTTCCCAGCGCCTGGTAAGCGGCCGGAACGCCCTTAGTCAGGAACTCTGCCGCAGTGCCCGCGACAGGCCCCTTGACCTTCGCGGGTGAACCCATGACCAGCACATCCTCGGGGATCTGAGTGCCGCCGAGCACCAACGAACCCGCGGCCACCATGCTGCGCGAGCCGATGGAGGCGCCGTCGAGCACCGTCGCGTGATTTCCGATCAGGGCGCCGTCACCCACGGTGCAGCTGTGCACCAGACACATATGCGCCACTGTCGCGCCCTCACCGATGTCTACCGGCATCCCGGGATCGCTGTGCAGCACCGACCCGTCCTGAATGTTGGCTCCCGCCCGGATCACAATCGGGGCGTAATCGGCGCGGATGACCGTGTTGAACCAGATCGAAGCGCCGGCTTCGACTGTGACGTCTCCGATAAGACAGGCGGTCGGCGCGACGAACGCCTCCGGGTGGACGCTCGGGCTTTTTCCGTCGAGTGAGTACAAAGGCATGCGCAGACCCTAGCCAAGGCCACTATTTCCGCTTGTGGCAGGCATATTTCTTGCGCTCCGGGGGGCCAAAACTGTAACCTGTTCTAGTTGAAGATGGTCGCCACAGCGGCCAGCATCGAAACACTGGAGGCAGCCCCGCCATGAGCACAGATACCGCAGGAATCGGCGTTCGCGAGATCGACGTCGGCGAGCTTCCGACGCGCTATGCCCGTGGTTGGCACTGCCTCGGCGTCGCAGAGTCGTTCAGGGACGGGGAGCCGCACGCCATCGACGCGTTCGGCACCAAGCTGGTCGTATTCGCCGATACCCAGGGCGATATCAAGGTGCTCGACGGCTACTGCCGCCACATGGGCGGCGACCTGTCCCAGGGAACCGTCAAGGGCGACAACGTCGCCTGCCCGTTCCATGATTGGCGGTGGGGCGGAGACGGCAAGTGCAAGCTCGTCCCTTACGCCAAGCGCACGCCCAAGCTGGCCCGCACCCGCAGCTGGACCACCGACGTGAAAAGCGGTCTGCTGTTCGTTTGGCATGACGCCGAGGGCAACGGTCCGACGGATGACGTTGAGATTCCGGAGGTTCCGGAGTTCGCGGACGACGGCTGGACCACCTGGGACTGGAACACCATCGTCATCGAGGGTTCCAACTGCCGCGAAATCGTGGACAACGTCACCGATATGGCGCACTTTTATTACATCCACTTCGGATTCCCGACGTTCTTCAAGAACGTCTTCGAGGGTCACATCGCCTCGCAGTATCTGCGTACCGTCGGCCGTCCCGACGTGCAGTTGGGCGGTTCCTCGCAGTACACCGGTGAACAGATCCTTGATTCGGAGGCCTCGTACTTCGGGCCGTCCTTCATGATCAACTGGCTGCACAACAACTATGGCGGCTACAAGGCAGAGTCGATCCTGATCAACTGCCACTACCCGATCGACCAGAATTCGTTTGTCCTGCAGTACGGCGTCATCGTCCAGAAGCCCGAGGGCATGGACGAGAAGATGACCGGCAAGCTCTCGCGCGCGATGACCAAGGGTGTGGGACAAGGCTTCCTGCAAGACGTCGAGATCTGGAAGAACAAGACCCGCATCGATAACCCGCTGCTGGTCGAGGAGGACGGCGCCGTCTACCAGATGCGCCGCTGGTACTCGCAGTTCTACGTCAACAAGGCCGACGTCACTCCGGAGATGACGGACCGCTTCGAGCTCGAGATCGACACCACCAAGGCCAACGAGTTCTGGCATGGTGAGGTCGACGAGAACCTGAAGCGCCAAGCGGACGAAAAGGCCGCGGCCGAGGCCGAAGCTCCCGCCGAGGCGACGCAAAGCTAGTGCGATGACCGAAGTTTCAGCAGGGTCTTCCTTGACTGAGAAAAATACCAGCCCTCCGAGCGTGGAGGAGCTGGCTCAGTCGATGCTGGCACTGCATGGCGCCCATGGGGAAGACGAGGCTCATGAATCCGCTGGATCGGGGCGCTCGAATGGCCACTGGTCGAAGGCGCCTGCATTCGAACACGATCCAGAGCGGGCCGCGCAGCTGCATGAGGCCACCGAGGGCGACAAGCAGCGGTACCTGACCTCCGGCCTTCAGGAAGTCGACTGCCGGTTCTGCCATGGCTCGGTGATGGTGAAGAAGCTCAGTCTCAATCACACTGCTGTGCAATGGAATACCGCGGCGGCCGGGCGGTGCGCCTTCTTCGCGCAGATGCGTGAGGAGGGCACCAACACGGCGCGGGTGCGCGGGTGCCCCCGCCTGTCCGACAGCATTGCGCATGCAGTCGCCGAGGGCTGCCTCGACCAGATCTGCACGGCAGCACCGCCCGGGGACGGCTGATCTACAGCTCCAACAGCACGGTCACCGGACCGTCGTTGATCAGTTCAACCTGCATGTGCGCGCCGAAGACCCCCACCTCCACGTGTGCACCGAAGTTCCGCAGGGCGTCCGCGAACGCCGCCACGACAGGTTCGGCGACATTTCCGGGCGCAGCCGCGTTCCACGCCGGACGACGCCCCTTCTTCGTGTTGGCATACAGCGTGAATTGACTGACCACCAGTATCGGAGCACCGAGGTCGGCAGCGGACTTCTCATCGTCGAGAATGCGCAGTTGCCACAGTTTTTCTGCGAGTTGCGCGGCCATACCGGCATCGTCATCGTGGGTGACGCCCACGAGCGCCAGCAGTCCTTGACCTTCGGGGCGGATCGCGCCGACCACCGCCCCGTCCACGGACACTGACGCCGAGACAACTCGCTGCACCAGAACACGCACGTTACGACCCTATCAGCGCCGCCAATCGCTCCGCCTGCGCCCTGATCTCCGCGAATGCCGTTGTTTCCCAGAGATTTCCGCGCCGCAGCGGACCGAGTGTCCACATCGGCACCACCGCAGGAAGAAGCCGTCCTTCGGCGTCGGTATCCAACCCCAGGTTCAGTGGCCCGGGTCTCACCAAGCCGTCGGCAAGGAGTTGGCTCCACAGCGGATCGGCGGCGGCGGTGATGTCGTATTGCGGGCCGGTGCAATTGATCACCGCACCTATGTCGAGGACCTGGCCCGTCGACAACGTCGCCCGGACTCCGGTGCCGGCGGCAACGGTATTCACCAACTCCGCACAATAGAGCCGCAACCCCCCGTCGCCGAGGTACCGATCGACCTGAGCGGCGGTCCGCGGCGCCATCCGGTGGCGGTGAATATCCCACAGCCTGCGGTACTTTCGCAGGAAATGAGACCGCTCCTCGTCGGTCATGGCCATCCAGAGCGCACCGGCATGCGGGCGCAGCGCGTCCACCGCAACACACGCGTCGCCACCCTGGGCGATCACGTCCTGGACATAGCGCACAGAACGCTCCAGCACCTGCCCACGATCGATAGTGAAGGCAGGTGCCGGCACCCGCGACGACGGATCCTGACGATGCGCTCGTGGCAGCAGCCCGCTGCGGGAGATCGCGTGCACGACACGATCCGGCCGCCGCAGTGTGCAGGTGAGGTCGGCCATCGTCAGACCTGTTCCGATGAGCAGTAAATCGCCGTGCTCCGGAAGGCCGTCGAGTGCACCCGGGCGCCAGGGGTCGCTCACGAAGAGTGCACTATCACGCAACCATTTTGGCGCCCAAGACGTTCCGGGAGTATTAGGCCCGGCCGCGAGAATCACGGCGTCAGCGCGCACCCTTTCGCCATTGCACAGGGTGATCGCGAGTCCGTGGCCGTGCGTGGCTACCGCAACAACGCGGCGATGAACACGGGTCACCCGATCGCCGCGCGCCCCGTCGAAGGCGCTGGAGAGATAACGTCCGAACAGCCCCCGGGGAACGAAATCCTCGGGACCCGCGCCCGATAGACCATTGCCGCCCAGCCAGGCCACGAAATCCAGGGGCTCGCTGGCGTCGGCGCTGAGCTTGCCAGCAGGAACATTCAGGAGATGACGCGGATCGGTGGTGCGATAGGGAACTCCTGGCCCGGTACTCGCGTCGGGGTCGATCACGGTCAGACGCAGCGCCCTGGAGTCCCTGCGCCGCAGTAGATGTAGGGCAGCCATTGTTCCCGCCGCGCCGGCACCGACGACGGCGACATGTGTCATGGACGAGCCATGAGCGCGAAGACCAACATCACAGCCCCGCGAAGCGCTCCACCACCGCTTCCTTGCTCAGCCCATAGTCGGCCAGCGAGTAGACGTGCTTGGGTGCGCGCGGGCCCTTTTGGCTCTCATCGTTCATCTTCTGCATCTCGACCAGCGCGGACGCCGACAACTCCAGTCCGAAGTGTCGGTAGATGGATTCGACAGTGCCAATCGGGTCTGAGATGAAGTCGAAGTAGTCGACATCGCAGAACTGTGCCTCGTCATACTTGGTACGCGCGGACTTGAACGACTCCAGGCCGCGGGCCCACGTGTCCAGCTGATCAGCGCCGAGAGTGGCACCCACGAAGGTCTCCGACCAGCCCGCCGTCGCATGCTCGTTGAGCGAGCAGACCGAGGCAATGATGGTCTCGGCCGGGCGATGTGTCTGGATAACCAACGCGTCCGGGTATACCTCCATGAGCGCATCGAGAGCGAAAAGATGACTCGGATTCTTGAGTACCCAACGCTTTTCGATGTCGTTGAGACCGATCAGCTGCAAGTTGGCCTTGTAACGCCGGTACGCCGGTGTCCAGTCCTGTTGAGACAGCCACTGGGCGTAGGTGGGCACGTGCGCAAGACATTCATAGGACACCGAATGCACCGACTGCCGCAACAGCTGCCAGCATTCCTCGACCTCGCTGGCCGACATGTAATGCAGGCCCATGAATTCCGGGTTCTCCACATGGTGCTTGGAGAACTGCGCCTCCAGCTGCTGGTACACGGGGTTGGTGTCCCAGGTGTCGCGGGCCGGCCGGGGCTGCGGGAAGTCGGCCAGCCACATCTCCAGCCCCTGATGCATCGGGTCGGCGTTGAGGAGGCGATGCAGCGCGGTGGTGCCGGTACGAGGCAGGCCGGTGACGAAGATGGGCCGATCGATCGCTACCTGTGCATGATCGGGATGTGCCTTGAACGCAGCCTCGCTGAGCAGCCGTGCCCCCAATGCGCCGCGCAGGAAGACCCGAGACATCTTGGAGCCCAACGGAGTCAGCCCGGCCTCGCTGTGATAGGAGTCCAGTAGCACCCCTAGCGCTTCGCGATAGTTGTCGACAGACTCGTCCCCGAAGTCATCCAGACCGATGAGCCGGGTGGCCGACTCGTGTAGGTCGTCCACGGTGCCGACGCTGGTGCGCTGCGCGTTCGATTCAGAGTTCTCGTCAAAACTCATACTGATCTCCTTGAGGCTAGGCGTGGAATTCGCCGCAGTTGACATCGAGGGCCTGGCCGGTAATGCCGCTCGCCAGGTCGGACGCGAGGAACAGCACGGCGTTTGCCACCTCGTCAGTGGTCGGCAGCCGCTTGAGATCGGAGTTCGCCGCTGTGTACTCGTAGATCTGTTCGACGGTGCCGCCGTACTTCTTGGCCTGATGTTCGAAGTAGCCCTTGAGGTTTTCACCCCACATGTAACCGGGCACAACTGAATTGACCCGAACTCCCTGCGGCCCAAGCTCTGTAGCCAGCGATTGGGACATGGCCAGCAGCGCTGCCTTGGCGATCTTGTAACTGCCATAGCGGATCTGCGAGTGCCGGATGACCATCGAATTGATGTTGACCACCGCACCGTTCGATTGGGCGAGCACTGCGGCCAATTTCTGCGTCAGCCGCAGCGTACCGACCACGGTGAGTTCGACGCTATCGCGAATATGCTGGTAGTCCGTCTTCTCCAGGGATTTCATCGACGGGATGCTGAAGGCGTTGTTGACGAGAACATCAACGCCGCCGAAGGTCTCGGTCGCGCGTTCGACAAGATTGGCGACGCTGGCCTCGTCGGTGATGTCCGTGGCCACGGTGAGGGCCCTGCGTCCGGTAGCGGTGATCTGTTCGGCCACCTCGTCGAGGCGTGATTGCGTACGTGCCGCGAGAACGACATCCGCGCCGGCCGCCGCGAACTTGGTGGCCAATGTGGCGCCGAGACCGGGGCCGATGCCGGACACGACGACAACCTTGCCGGCGAAATCAAGGAGACTCATCAGCCCAACATCCTTGCGCCGATCGCGGTCTGGCGCTCGGCGATACGGCTGCGCCAGCCCTCCGCGCTGATCTGATTCAGTGCGTAGTGCGGCAGTTTCGCGGGGACATCGCCAATCGCGACCACCTCGACCGTCGGGCCGTCGTCAGCCGTGAGCTGCCGGTCGGCGCGCTGCCACCGGAACTGAAGGTACGCACGGCGGTGCCCCAGGGTCTCAATCCAGTTGGTCACACCGGGATTGGCACTACTCACCACCATCCGGATGTTGCCGTCCGGGTCGACCTGAGCCTGGCTCGAGTTCAGCGAGGTCTGATGGTTGATGTAATCGAGCGAGATGTACCAGAGGCTTCCGAGCTGGAAACCTTGGTACGGCGCATCTGATTTGGGAACGGTGATGATCATCGCCTGATCGTCGGCCAAGTCATAGTGACCCACCGAGGAGAATTGAGTGGCCAAACCACCGGGAGTGAGCCGCGGCTCCGTCATGGTGTTGACAGGCAAGTTGTCGTAGTACCATTTGGGGAACTGCAGCCACGTCTTGACTCGGTTGACCAGCTGCTTACCCGCACTCGCATAACGCTTTTCGATCTGTTCCTTCGTCAGCGGGGCCGGCGCTGTGCCTGCCGTATCCACCCGCGCGATGGCAAGACTGCCGCGTTGCTCACGCCAGTCGCTGTACACCTCGCGCATGACCAGTTGCGCCGGCCCCGGCCCGAGGGTGAAGTAGTTGGGCCGCGACTCGCTGACCGGCCCTGGCCCAAAACGAACCTCGAAGCTACCGTCACTCTCGATGTGGATTTGGCGATCATCGAAGGCGACGGCGCTGCCGGGCACATTCTTGTCGGTGTAGTCGCCGCCGCCAAGCACCTGGAAGCTCAAATCGGTAGTGGTACCCCGCTTTCCGGTGACCACGTATTCGTGTTCACCGTTGACACGAGCACCGAAGTAGAGGGTGTCGGGGTTATCCAATCCCATCTTCGTGAACGGCCCGGTGCCGGAAAGCAGGAACGGATGATCACGGTCGGTGTGAAACGCCATATGGGTGCAGGCCGCAATCCCCTGCGCCAGATACTGGAGCCCCTCAAGCAGATCGGCTTCGGTGTCGATGTGGGGTGCCGCGACGATCAGCTCCTCGGCTTCCGCAATCGCGGACGTGAATGCCTCGCTGTACATGGCGCTCCTGACTGGTACAAATTTGTACCGCAGTGGTAGAATGCCCTCCGACAGTAGAGCGCTGCGCCCGGGTACGTCAAGAATGCCAGGAACCGCACAGCGGCACAGGAGGTTTCACGTTGGCCGAAGATCGAGGCAGGACGTCCCCACCCACCGAACGCGTCATGGCCGTACTCAACTTCATGGCGCAGCACCGCACCGAACGCTTCGGGCTCTCCGAATTGGCACGTCGCCTCGACCTCAGTAAGCCCACCTGCCTGGGCATCGTGGCCACCCTTACCGACGCCGGGTACCTCATCAGGGACGACCGCGATAAGACGTACAGCCTGGGTCCCGCGCTTATCCGCGTCGGTAGAGCAGCGCAGGAGTCGCTGCGCGCGAAACCGGCGAGCCGGGATCAATTGCTCACGCTTACGCGAGAATTCGGACATACCGCGGCCTTGTCCGCGGTAGTCAGCGATCGGGTGACCGTGCTGGAAGTAGTCAGCGACCCCGATCACCCCGTGCGGGTCGAGGTCGGCCAGAGCTATCCGTTCACTCCGCCGGTCGGCCTGATGTTCGTGCTCTGGGATACCGATGACACCATCACCTCCTGGCTGGCCAAGGACCCGACCGCGCCCGGCCGCGCGGCGGATGACCGGCTACGCAAGGTCATCGAAGAATGCCGCGCCGACGGCTATCTCGTCGAACTACTGACACCCGCCGGCCGACAGCTGTATTCACTCATGGCCGGAGTGCCCGGTGACATCCCCAACGAGTTGCGCGCCCTGCTCGGGGAGATCGTGTCGGGCATCGGCGAGCGGGTGTACCTGCGCAGCGAGAACTACACCGTCGGGTCGGGGGCAAAGGTGCGCCACCGGGTGAATGTCATGTCGGCGCCGGTCTACGACCACAACGGCAAGCAGGCAATGGTCGCGAGCCTTTACATCGGCGACGACCTCACCGACGCGGAGATCACCGCCCGGGCCAGGGCGCTCGTGCGCACCGCGGACGGAATCACCGAACACATCGGCGGCATCAAACCCGCCTGACGTCGGCCCTCTCGCCGTCCCTCACCTCCCGCCGAGTGTGCGCACCACTGCCCACACTCGGCGGTTTTGTATGTGCATCCCATTGACACCCAACGAGAACACGTTCTACTCTGGGCTGGACCGAATACGAACCGATACGGTACATATTTGGACCGAATGGAGTTGTGGAAATGCCGACATCGCCAGGTGTTCTTCGCCCAAGAGGCTCATCACCAGCCAAGTCATACGAGTTATCGCACGTGAACGCCCTGGAAGCCGAGGCGGTCTATATATTCCGCGAAGTTGCGGCAACCTTTGAAAGACCCGTCCTGCTGTTCTCCGGCGGCAAGGATTCGGTAGTCATGCTGCACGTCGCAGCCAAGGCATTCTGGCCATCCCCGCTGCCCTTCCCCGTCATGCACATCGACACCGGGCACAATTTCGACGAGGTCATCGCCTTCCGCGATGAAACCGTCAGCCGCTACAGCCTGCGTCTGGAGGTCGGCAGCGTGCAGGACGACATCGACTCCGGCGCCGTCGTCGAGGAGACCGGACCAGGCGCCACTCGTAACCGTCTGCAGACCGCGACCCTGTTGCGCAGCATCAACGAGCACCGCTTCGATGCCGTGTTCGGCGGCGCGCGCCGCGACGAGGAGAAGGCCCGCGCCAAGGAGCGGGTGTTCAGCTTCCGCGATGAATTCGGCCAGTGGGACCCCCGCGCCCAGCGCCCAGAACTCTGGAACATCTACAACGGCCGCCACCGCAAGGGTGAACACATCCGGGTGTTCCCGCTGTCGAACTGGACCGAGCTAGACATCTGGCAGTACATCGAACTCGAGAACATCACGCTACCGCCGCTGTATTACGCGCACAGGCGCAACGTGGTGGAGCGCGACGGAATGCTGTTGGCAGACACCAAGTTCCTTACTCTGCAACCAGGCGAGGAGCTTATCGAGAAGTCGGTTCGGTTCCGGACCATCGGCGATGCCACCTGCACGGGAGCCGTCGAATCCATCGCGACGACCGCCAGCGCGGTAGTGGAAGAGGTTGCCGCCACCCGCATCACCGAGCGGGGAGCCACCCGTGCCGACGATCGGATCTCCGAGGCCGGTATGGAAGACCGCAAGAAAGAAGGCTACTTCTGATGTCCGTGCATGCCATCGAAACCACCGAGCCGGCCCAGGAGCTCATCCGCATCGCCACCGCGGGCAGCGTCGACGACGGCAAGTCCACCCTCATCGGCCGCCTGCTGTACGACTCGAAGTCGATCTTCGCCGATCAGCTTGCCGCCGTGGAGGCCAGCAGCAAAGCCAAGGGCGAAACACACACCAACCTGGCACTGCTGACCGACGGCCTGCGCGCCGAACGTGAGCAGGGCATCACGATCGATGTCGCACACCGCTATTTCTCCACGCCCGTGCGTAAATTCATCATCGCCGACACACCCGGGCACGAGCAGTACACCCGCAACATGGTGACCGGCGCGTCGACCGCTGACCTGGCCATCATTCTTGTCGATGCCCGTAACGGCCTCACCCAGCAGACCCGCCGGCACGCGTTCATCACCTCACTACTCGGTGTGGAGCACGTGGTGTTGTGCATCAACAAGATGGATCTGGTCGACTGGTCACCCCAGCGATTCGACGAAATCAAAGAGGAGTTCCGCAGATTCGCCACCAAACTGGAGCTGCATGACCTCACGGTCATTCCCGTGTCGGCGTTGCTCGGCGACAACATCGTCACCCGGTCTACCAACACACCGTGGTACGAGGGCCCGCCGTTGTTGCATCATATTGAGCAGGTACATATTTCGTCGGACCGCAACCTCATCGACGCACGATTCCCCATCCAATACGTCATCCGTCCTCAGGGCGGTGCGGCGGCACCCGGTGCCGATCAGATCACCGATCTGCACGACTTCCGGGCCGTGGCCGGAACGGTCGCCAGCGGTGTGTTCAAACCCGGCGATGAGATCGTCGCGCTGCCATCTGGTTTCACCTCAACGGTGTCGGCGATCTGGGGTCCTGGCGGATCCGTTGTAGACGAGGCATTCGCCGGCAGCGCGGTGAGCGTGCAACTGGCGGACCAGCTGGACCTGGGCCGCGGCGACATGCTCTGCCGTCCCAACAACCGGCCGCTGGTCGGCGCGCAGATCGATGCCATGGTGTGCTGGTTCACGGATGTGTCCACGCTGTCCGAGGGATCGCGCTTTGTGCTGCAGCATGCCAATTCGACCGTGAAGGCGACCATCGCCGGGCTTGACTACCGGCTCGATGTGAACAGCCTGCATCGCGACCAGGAGGCAAAGGAGCTGAAACTCAACGAGATCGGACGCGTGCAGCTACGGCTGCAACGGCCGATCATGTTCGACCCCTACCGGCGCAACCGGACCACGGGCAGCTTCATCCTGGTCGACGAGGCCACCAACAACACGGTGGCGGCGGGCATGATCTCCGGCCCGACACTGCACCAATCCAAGGTGGTCTGGCACTCGTCCGCGGTTTCACGCGACGAACGCTCCACCAAGGGCGGGACGATATGGATCACCGGACTCTCCGCTTCCGGGAAGTCCACCGTAGCAGTCGAATTGGAGCGACGGCTGGTGGCGATGGGCATCCCTGCCTACCGACTCGACGGTGACAATCTGCGACACGGTCTCAACGCCGACCTCGGGTTCTCCGCCGCCGACCGCGCCGAGAACGTACGCCGTGTCGGTGCCGTCGCCCAGATTCTTGCCGACTCCGGCGTTGTCGCCGTGGCCGCGCTCATCAGTCCGTATCGGGCCGATCGGGACAAGATCCGGGCCCAGCATGAAGTGGCCGGGTTGCCGTTCGTCGAGGTGTTCGTCGACACCCCGGTCGAGATCTGCGAGCAGCGCGACCCGAAGGGCATGTACGCCAAGGCGCGCGCGGGTGAAATCAGCGATTTCACCGGCGTCAACGCACCCTACGAGGCTCCCGAGGAGGCCGAACTGGTGCTGCGCCCCGACGATCACGCGGAGGGGAACCCGGAGGAGCAGGCTGCGGCGATCCTGGACTACTGGCTGTCGGTGTAGCGCTCGGGCTCCAACTCGTTGACCACCGAGTCCACCACCGCACCCAGATCGCCGTCATGCTCTTCGGCCACACGCCGCTGGCGCTGATAGGAGCCTCCGTGGCGGTAGATCTCCTCCACGGCGGCCAGTTCCGTCTCGCATTCCAGCAGCCGTGCGATGGGTTGCAGCCGCGTCAGCAGATCGTCGAGGTCTTCGGTCACCAATCTTTCGTTACTGTCCTCGTCCAGGATGATGACCGCGTCGAGGCCATAACGCGCACTGCGCCATTTGTTTTCCTGCACATGCCAGGGCGGCATGGTGGGCAGGGATTCCCCCGCCTCCAGCTTTCGATCCAGGTCCACCACCAGGCAATGAGTCAGCGCCACCAGCGCCTCGAGTTCGGCGACATTGGAAATCCCGTCGAAGATCCGAACCTCGACCGTGCCCAGCGCCGGTGAAGGCCTGATATCCCAACGAATTTCGTTGAGCTGGTCGATAATTCCGGTCTTCATCTGATCATCGACGAAGCCCTCAAACTGCTCCCAGGTCTGAAAGTGGAACGGCAGACCGGCGGTGGGCAGCTGCTGGAACATCATGGCCCGGTTACTCGCGTACCCGGTGTCTTGCCCCTCCCACATCGGGGAGGACGCCGACAGCGCCAAAAGGTGCGGGTAGTAGTTGAGCATCGATGTGACGATGGGCATCACCTTGTGCTTGGAGGAGACACCGACATGCACGTGCACGCCCCAGATCAGCATCTGCCGCCCCCACCATTGCGTGCGGGCGATCAGCTCGTCGTACCGCGGCGCATCGGTGAGCTGTTGCGCCGACCAACGGGCGAAGGGATGTGTACCGGCGCAGAACAACTCCATACCCATCGAGCGCACGGTCGGTCGCACCGTCGCAAGGGTCGCCTGCAGGTCCTGCATCGCTTCGGCGACGGACCCGCAGATACCTGTCACCACCTCGATGGTGTTACGCAGCAGCTCCTTGTGAACGTGCGGGTTCTCACCGATCGCCGCCAGCACCGCGGAGGCTTCGTTGGTGAGGTCCCTGGTCTGGGCGTCGACGAGCGCGAACTCCCACTCCACCCCCAGCGTGGGCCGCGGTGACCCGCGAAATTCAATCGGACGGGCCACCCTACCGGCTAGCCCGCGTCGATGAGACCGCAGGCCACACGCTTGCCTGCGTCACCGGTCGACTTCGTGGTGTCATCGGGGCCCGCTGTGCCGTTGGCCTGGGTGTACCGCTCCGGCGGAATGTTGGCGAAGTTGTCCGCCTTCTCGTGAATGATGATCGCGGTGCCGTTGCCGGCGGTCAGATCGTCCTTGGTGAACGAGTCCGCCGTGGTAACCAGCTCACCGGAGCCGTCCTTGAGGATGTTCAGCGACACCAGGTCGCCGCTGGACGGATGACCGGTGTAACCGGGCACGTTGAAATGTCCGCCCGCGGACAAGAAGTCACCCGGGGTGCCGCCGGCCGGTGCGGTGGAGTTCGGGTCGCACTTCTTGAAGGAGTGAATGTGCAGTCCGTGGAACCCGGGGGTGAGCTTGCCGTTCTCCGTGGTCTTCACCGTGATGGTGGCGAAACCGTCCTGGAAAACGAACTCCGCCGTCGCCACCGGCGTGCCGTCGGCGAGCTTGAGCGTGGCATTGAGCTTTTCGCCCGACGGGATCGGCCGCTCGCCGCCTCCATGACCACCGTGCTCACCCGCGCTCGACGGCGCGGTGGAACCTGTCCACACCGGAGGCGTGGTGCCCGGCGTGGTGCTGGCCGGCTGGTCCGGGGAGCATCCACTCAGGGACAAGGCAACGGCAGCAAGGGTTCCGGCGGCGAGAACGGCGGGCTTAACCATGGGCCTCATCATGCCATCTCTCCTACAGCGCGTAGCACCCAGTGGTAGACCTGAAGTGCTGATCCGTCAGATCATTCAGATGGCGACAGCGACCACGACACCCGGCGGCTGTTCGACGAGCTCAGGTGCACGCGGCGCGGCCTGAACGCCGAGCACCTTGGCGATTTCATGGGCGGCTTCTTCTTCTCCGGCAGTCTTGCCGAAGAAGACGGTCGTCACGTTCACCTCAGGCATGGGCAGGTTGCCTACTTCGGCGACCTTCCAGCCAGCAGCCGCGACCTGATCGGCGGCACCCCGCGCCAAGTCGGGCACTGAGGTGGTGTTGTAGACACGAACCTCGGGCTTCGGGGCGGGAGGCGGTGTCGTCGACTTGGGGGCTGCGGCGGCGCTGACCGACGTGGACGTCGAGTCGGACGACGCGGACTTATCGGATCCGAGGGCGTTGAAGCCGACGAGCAGGAAGATCACGCCGAGAAACAGCAGCACCATCACCATGGCACGTAGCGGCAGGCCATGAGAATCGGGTACGCGTTCGTTCATCGTGAATCCACAATACGGTCCATGGGCGCCAGCACCTATTCAGCCGGCTACGCCGAGACCTCTATGTGACCTCAAACCCCAGGCGGCGTGCCGCGCGGGCCTTCTGACGGCTTGCGCGCAGTCGGCGGAGCCGTTTGACCAGCATCGGATCCGCTGCCAGGGCCTCTTGACGATCCACCAGGGCATTCAACACCTGGTAGTAGCGGGTGGCCGACATGCCGAACAGCTCCTTGATGGCGTCTTCCTTGGAACCCGCGTACTTCCACCACTGCCGTTCGAAGGCCAGAATGTCATGCTCGCGCCGACTCAGACCGGCCGCAATCTCGACTCCGTCCGAGCCGACGACAGGCGAGTCCTGACCAGCGTCTGCAGCCTTTGACTGCTCAGCTCGCGCCTGGGCGCCGTCCATAAAAGCTCCTGACCCAACCGGGGCGTTCGTTGTCTTGTCTGTCGATCGATCGCGTTCACTGCAACACCAAAAATTACAACACTGTGGTTCGGCGATATTTAACCACGCTCAAACCGCAACGGCGGCTAGCCAACCCCGCGCGTCGGCCGCGAATACCAAGCCGATAGCTTGCCTTCCGTGGCTATTGTTCCTATTCGCATCGTCGGCGACCCGGTGCTGCACACGCCTACCGAGCCCGTCCCGGTAGGTCCCGACGGTTCGCTGCCCGCCGATCTGCCCGAGCTGATCGCGAACATGTACGAGACCATGGACGCCGCCAATGGCGTCGGGCTCGCCGCCAACCAGATCGGGGTACCGCTGCGCCTGTTCGTCTACGACTGCGCGGACACCCGCGGTGGCGGCACCCGCCATCGCGGCGTGGTGATCAACCCCGTCCTGGAAACCTCCGCGATCCCCGAGACCATGCCCGACCCGGACGACGACGAGGAGGGCTGCCTCTCGGTGCCCGGCGAATCCTTCCCGACCGGGCGCGCGGACTGGGCACGGGTCACCGGTTTGGATGCCGACGGCAAAGAGGTCACCCTGGAGGGCAACGACCTGTTCGCCCGCATGCTGCAGCATGAGACCGGGCATCTGGACGGCTTCCTCTATATAGACACGCTGATCGGGCGGAATGCCAGGGCGGCCAAGCGCGCGGTCAAGTCCAACGGTTGGGGTGTGCCCGGATTGAGTTGGACGCCAGGACAAGTCGCCGATCCGTTCGGGCATTAGGACGGCACTGCACCGTGTCCCTGCCCGAACTCGGAGCACGGGTAGCGATCCGCAGCCGGCGCCCGGCTGGTTCGGTACCCCCCTTCACCGACACCGTCGGTGAGCTGGTGGCGACCGATCCCGCGGTGCGGATACTTCATAAATCCGGTGCGGTGGTGGATATTTCACTCGCCGACATCGTCTCGGTACGCGTGCTGCCACCGGTTCCGGCGCTGAATCGGGACATCAGGTCGGTGCAGCGGGCCGCGGCCTTAGCGTGGCCGGGGATCGAGCATGATTGGGTGGACGGGTGGTTCGTCAGAGCCTCGAGCGGGCACACACATCGCGGTAACTCCGCTGTACCACTGGAGCATTCGGCTTCACCGCGCTCGCTCGGCGAGGTGGCCGCGTGGTACTCCGAACACCGGCTGCCCACCCTGTTGTGCCTGCCCGACCGGTTGATCCACCCGCCAGGCGAGCTGGCCACAAGCGGCGAGACCGTGGTGATGGTGCGCGATCTCGGCGAGGCCCGTGCGGCACCCCTTCCCCCGGAGCCATCCTCGAGTTGGCTTGCCCTGCATGGAGATAACCACCCCAAGGCGACACAGGTGCTGACGGCGGTGGTCGACGGGATACTGGGCTTCGCGTCCGTCGCCGAAAACGGTCCCGCGGTCGCCATCGCACGGGGCGCCGTCACCGAGGGCTGGCTCGGCATCTCCGCGGTGCGGGTGGCCGAGACCCATCGACGTCGCGGACTGGCTCGGCAGGTGTGTGACCTCCTGCTGGGCTGGGGCGCCGCACAGGGAGCCCGTCGTGCGTACGTCCAGGTCCGCGCGGAGAATGCCGCGGCGTTGGCGCTGTATCCAACCCTGGGCTTTACCGAGCAGCATCGGTACCGGTATGCGCATATCGAGCCTGTCAGCATCGAAAAGTAGGGTGACGTCATGCGATTGGCCACCTGGAATGTGAACTCGATCCGTGCCCGTGCCGACAGGGTGATCTCCTGGCTGGAACGCTCCGGCACCGACGTGCTCGCCATGCAGGAGACCAAGTGCTCCGACAAGCAGTTCCCCATGCAGGCGTTCACCGACGCCGGGTACGAGGTGGCACACGTGGGGCTCAGCCAGTGGAATGGCGTCGCCATCGCCTCCCGGGTTGGGCTGGAGGACGTGACCGTTGGGTTCGAGGGGCAGCCCGGGTGGGCGTCTGGTGAGGATGTCGAGGAGGCCGCCGAGGCCCGCGCACTCGGCGCCACCTGTAACGGGGTGCGGGTGTGGAGCCTGTATGTCCCGAACGGCCGGACGCTGCAGGATCCGCACTACCAGTACAAGCTGCGGTGGCTCTCGGCTCTGCGCGACGAGGCCGCCGGCTGGCTCGCCGCCGATCCCGCGGCACAGGTCGCGCTGGTCGGCGACTGGAACATCGCGCCCACCGACGACGACATCTGGAGCGTCGAGGCCTACCAGGGCAGCACCCATGTGTCCGAACCCGAACGCACCGCGTTCACCGCGATGAACGACGCCGGATACGCCGATGTGGTGCGGCCGTTCACCCCCGGTCCGGGCGTCTACACGTACTGGGATTACACGCAGCTGAGCTTCCCCAAGAAGCGCGGAATGCGCATCGACTTCGTCCTCGGCTCACCGGAGTTCGCCAAGCGAGTGGGTGATGCTCACATCGACCGCGAGGAACGTAAGGGCAAGGGCGCGAGCGACCACGCACCCGTCGTCGTCGACCTGGACTGACACCGGCGGCCAACGAGGCGAGCGCCGCGACCGCCCCCGCTCATCCAGCGCATCCATACCTGTTGCTGCACAACATCTTCCCTGAGGCCATCTACACACGCGCGACGCTGGCGAGCTAGCGATAATGATGGTGTTACTGTCGTTCTGCGGGGCCCCGGAGTCGGCCGAAATCCTCTGAAACCGACGCCGCTAGATCGAGGTAGGCGTCCATAGTCTGCTGTCGGAGCAGCCCGAAATCGATATCGGCGCCCTCGGAGAGATGCGGATCGAATGGAATCGTGTGCACCGATCGGCACCGCGACTCGAAGTGCTCGTAAAGCTTGTCGATCTTCAAGTTCGCCGACCCTGGACGCGATGTGCTGAGCACCACGCGCGCGCCCCGCACCAACCCCGAATAGCCATGCTGCATCAGCCAGTCCAACGTTGCCGATGCGCTCCGGGCAGCATCCATCGCGGGCGCACTGACTAACACGATGGTGTGCGCCAGGTCGAGGACTCCCGCCATCGCCGAATGCATGATGCCGGTGCCGCAATCGGTCAGGATGATGTTGTAGTAGTGCCGCAGAATATCGACGGTGCGCCGATAGTCGCCCTCACTGAACACCTCCGATACCGCTGGCTCCTGTTCGCTTGCCAGAATTTCCAGCCGACTGGTTGCCATCAGCGTGTGGTTGCGAACATCGGCGTAACTGTGAAGATTGGGGTCCGACAACAGGTCGCGCACAGTTGATTGTGTCGACTCGTCGCGGACTCGTTCTGCCAGAGTGCCGCGGTCGGGGTTGGCGTCGACAGCGATAACACGATCATGTCGCACCATGGCGAGTGCCGACCCCAGCCCAAGCGTGGTCGTGGTCTTGCCAACCCCGCCCTTGATGGACAGCACGGCGATACGGAAGTCGCCGACGATCGGCTGCCGGATCTGCTCCTCGAGTTCCTGCCGTAGACGATCCCTACGGGACAGACCAGGGTTGACGTGGCCACCTGTCGCCATACGCACCCTGCGTCGCCAGCCGGATTGGGGTGCGTTCGGATGCTGCCCCGTCAGCTCAGCTTCCTCTAGTGGCGTGGGCACTCGAAAGGCTTGCGGGGGGCGATAATTCGCCGGAGGCGCCGCCCGGTGTGCCTGCGGCGGAGGTCCCGGCGGCCCGGGATGACCGGCATCCGGACTCGGTTGATTGGCCACCCAACCCGGTGGAGGAGGTGGAGGCTGCGGGGGACGCCATCCCGGTGGCGGAGGCTGCGGGGGACGCCAACCCGGCGGCGGAGGTGGTAGTCGTTGCCTCCACCCCGGCGGCAGTGGAGGTGGGGGCAATCGCGGGTCCGGCATCGGCGGCTGCGGTGCATCGCGCACTACCGCGTCCGGGGATTCGTTCAACGGCTCCGCGGGCGGCTTTTGCGGTGCAGGCTTATCCGCGTGGTCGCGCTTCTCGTGGTCGCGGCGCAACCGAGGGAATGGGCCATCGTCATCGTACGAAGACGGTTTATGGGGCCCGAAACGCTCGAACTCCACTGATGTGGCCGCTCCCGGCAATTGCCAGGGCGGCAGCGCCAGCCTCCGGGTAGGCGGGCGCTGCGACTGAACGTCCTCGTCGTCAGCGTCATGGGAGTCTTCGTCGATATGTTCCGAGTAGCCCTGGGGGGTCCCGTGATGTTCCGAGAGGCCCTGGGCAACTGCGTCCGACCCTGTTGCGCTGTTGGCGTCGGCCTCGGACGGGTCGTCCGACTCGACATCGCCACTGTCTAAATCGCGGGGCGCCGGGAGATCCCGGGCCTCGCCCAACTCCGTTGGACCGCCGAGTGATAAGTCCGGCGCGGGTTCATCGTCCTGCTCGGGCTCCGAAACGGGAGCTGGAGCCTGCTCCGTTGAGTCCGATTCAGACGCAGCGGGCTGAGACCGCTTCGCCTCCATAGCCGCAAGGAGCGCGGCCGCGCGTTGATCGACTTCATCGATAGCAGGAACGTCGCCGGATGGTTCCACCTTTGGCACATCGGAGTCCGCCGCCTGGGTCGGCTGCTCGTCCAGCTGGCTCAAACCATCGGCCTCGGTTGCGGGCTCGGCGATGCTGTCCGCAGCGGACTCCCGAGCCCTCGCAACAGCGTCAAGGAGCGCTGCCGCGCGCATTTCGACCTCATCGAGTTCGGGGGCATCCGTCGATGACTCACTCTCAGCCGCAACAGGTTCTGGCTCAGGCGATTCCAGCTCCGCAAACGGGGCGGGCACATCCCACGCCGAGAGAACGTCCTCCACAGGAGCAGGAGCCACCTCGACCACCGACGAAACCTCCGGAACCCCAGGCTCCCAAGACATATCGACCCGCTCCGGCTCAGGCTCCACAACCGCATCGTCGGTCTGCGCTGAATCCACCTCGGCCGCACCCGGACGATCCTCGACCACGTCGTCCCCGATGCCGGATATCTCGATGTCGTCAACGCGCTCAAGCGCCGGTGACGTGGCCGCCGACTCCGATACCTCACCCCAGGCCGGAATCTTTATCTCCCAAGGCGTATCGACCTGCTCCGGCACCACAGGCTCAGACACCGGAGGAACCACCATCGCATCGTCCTCACCGCCCAATATCTCGATGTCGTCAGCTCGGTCAAGCGCCGATGACGACACCGCCGACTCCGACACCTCGCTCCAGGCCGGAACCTTCATCTCCCAAGGCATATCGACCGGCTCCGACACCGGCTCAGGCGCAGACGCAGACGCAGATACCGAGGGAACCGCGACCGAGTCATCAGTCTGCGCGTGCACGGGCGGACTCACCGGTTCATCAACGTCGGTAGGCGCCATCACTCCGTCCGCCTCAACGTCCTCCACGGTCGTCGTTTCTGGAACAGCGGCCGCCGACGCTTTGACCACCCGATCATCGTCCTCGTCGAGGTCGACGACTTGGGGAGCCTCGCGATCACGGCCAGGCTCGCGTTGATCTTTCTTCTTACTGCCGAGCCCCGACAGTGACCAACGCCGCTCTTTCTCCGGTGGCGGCAGCCATGGGGGACGCGCGATGGATCCCTCGCCCGGCTCCGCCGTGGGCTTGTTCTTAGCCAACGCCCCCCCTTCCAGGTACTGATACCACTCCTAAACCTATGGTAGTGGTGGCCGACGGGCACTCCCAATTCGAGATTGCTACGCCCGCTATCGGTCAGGCAAGACCACGTTTGAGTTAGCCTAAACACAGTGGCCCCATATGCCGGGCCGGGCGATGTAGGAGGGCCATGTCCTATCCGTCGGGAAACCAGGGGTACTACACCGCCGCATATAGCGACAGCTTCGGCACTGACCACAAGCGGCTGTTGCCTCGCTACATGGCGCTGGCGGTTCTCGTGCTCGGAGCCGCGTCATATCTACTGAGTTTCGGCCCAATGCCCGAAGGACATCCTGGCGCGTGGGGCGTGCGGTTTGCGGTGCTTGCAGCCTTATTATCGGGCTTCGGGCTGATTCCGCGTCAGGATTCAAACCACAAGGTGATCGCCGTACTGACGGTGGCCGGGTTCCTCGACGCACTGGCGGCGCTGATCAGCACCACAAACAGTGGCTGGGCCCTGACGGTGATCGTCGTGATCAACGGGCTGCAGTCCGTGGCGGCCATCGGCGCGCTGCTGCAGGCACATCCGGCTGGCGAGACGGAACAAGGCTCGCAGGAGGCCTACTCCGAATACTGGGCGCAGATGGCGCAGTACTACAACCAGTACCCGGACCAGCATTCCCAGCCCACCGAGACAGCGGAGCCATTGCAGAGAGAAGCACACGGGCAAGCTGCAGCACGTGCTGTGCAGCACGCTGCCGACCAGTCGGCCAGCTACTCCGACTACGTCGATAATCAGAATCCTCGGGGGGCGACTGTCGATCGCTATGCGCCCCAGACCTCCCAGCCAGCGCAGACGGGGCTGCCAAGCTTCGCCCGGGCGCCGGGTCAGGCTCCGGTCCAGCAGTACGGAACACAAGGTCAACATGACCCCGGCCCCTCTGCGACCCGGTAAATCTGCACGATGCGCAGGTTTGCGCGCCGAGTTTTGAGTTACCTGCTACTCTCGTGCTAGTTAGGGCCTTCAAGGGGGAGGACAACGTGAACGCTCCTCATCCGGCGAACGCTCATCAGTGCGGTCGGAGTTCAGCAGTACACATTGGAAGCAAAGGAAGGACACCATGGAAACCACCGGTAACGAGCTCGACAATGACAGTGGCCTGGCAGTAAGCCCGGCCGAAGCGATGGCCGCTTTCCAGACGGCCCGCCAGCACGGTGAGAATGCACACCGCATTTTCCAGGGCATCGAGGATGAGCAGCGCGCGATGGCAGCCAACTGGGGCGGCAACAGCCACGGCACGTACATGAACGCATCGGCGTCATACAACGATGAGGCCTCTGAGATCACCAAGGGCCTGTTCAACTTCATCACGGTCAGCGAAGAGGGCGTCAAGCAGCTCCAGTCCTCCGACGACGTTTAACCCACCCAGACCACAACGGATTAAGCAAGGAGACGAACATGTCCGACTCAATTCAGTACGGCAAGGCTGCTTATGGCAACCTTGATGAGCTCGCCAGCCACGCCACCAAGCTCGACGCTGCGACCCAGGAACTGCGCGACGCGTTCCGTACGCTGTACAGCGTCTTTGCTGGTCAGGGTGCGGCCGCGGTCGCCGAGGTCGAGACTGCGGTGGGCCTGAACCTGCAGGACTGGATCGCTCGCCACAGCCAGCAGACCCAGAATGCCGTCGATCAGCACGACGCAATGCATGCCCAGGATGCTTCCGTCCGCGACGCCGTGGCCGGAAGCTACGGCGGCGGTCGTGGCCTCTAACGGTTAGAGCACAACGGAACTGCCCGCCTCGTTCTACGGGGCGGGCAGTTTTGTCGTCGGGGGCAGAGCGAAAGCCGCTTCGCAGCAGTGCTTCAAAAGCCGCCTCCCACAACGGAACCTAAGTGATCTCGTCTCCGGCACCCGGAGTTCGATCGCGTGAACTCACAGGGGTGCGCGCTAGGATGCAGCCGGGACCACGGCAGCCAGGGCTTGCAGACCAAAACGGAGGAACCAGCAAATGACCGAGTCGAGGTCCCCGGGCCCCGCAGTCGGCACGGCGTTGATGAGCGCGATCCACACCGACGCCACCGATGCCGGTCTCGGCGCCCACGCCGGCGGCTACCTGTGGCGCCAATCGTGGTTTTCAGTGCCGTTCGCAGGTTTTTTCGGACTGCTGGGCCTGTACCTGGCTATGACGCCAGGCGCGCACCTCATCGGCGTGATCTTTTTAGTCCCCGCGCTGCTGGGACTGGTGTCGTTCGTGCGGGGCCGCATCCGGATGGCCAAAGGGGATCGCCGGCTGGACCTGTTCGAGCGCGGCGCCATCGTGACCAATCGCGCGCAGGACATCGCGGTGTTCCGGTACGCCACCGCGCGGGTGACACGGGACATCGTCCGACAAACCAGCTCGATCGGCAGCGCCATGGAGTACAGCTACACCCTCAGAGAACCGGGCGGCCCGAAGGTATCCGCCAACGGCGGAACACGGCTGCACAGCGGTTTTGATGGTCCCACCGAATGGGGTCCCGCCATTGTCAGCGGAATCGCCAACACCCAGCTACCCGCTGCGCGTCAGGCGATCGCGGCCGGAAACCGTCTCAATTTCGGCCCGGTGTGGATCAGCGCAACGGAGGTGGGTAACACTCTCCACACCTGGCGGTGGCCGGAAATCGCCACAATCTGGATCAACAACTACGTCAACAAGGGTCACGTCGAGCTGTTCTTACGGGTGAAACCCAAAAAGGCGGTGATGGTCGAGGCGGCAAAGCGTGTCGAGAACCTAGCCATATTTATGACTCTGGCCGACGAACTCATCGCGTGCGGATAAGCACGCGCATACACCGTCTGCCAGCCCGCTGATGCGGCCGAACTTCTTCGACAATCACGCGGGCATCTCTTCCGAGAACCCTCGTTCGATCAGTTGCTGGTATCGAGGGTGGTGTTCATCGGGTCAGGCCGGTAGAGCTGCACAACGTCAGTGGCTCCGGAAGCCAGCTAGTTGGTCAGGCCGAGATCGGAACGACCGATGATCACCCAGTCGTCATTGTCATTAACAATATGAATACCCTCCAGGGCCGGAGTACTCGCAATCATGCCGACGATGGCCCGCCAATCCATCTCGCCATAGACATAACCGGGCCGACTCCGGCTCGTATAGGCCTGCACGAGGTTGTCGACGCCACCAGCTGAGGAGGTGACCAGCGTCGGCTGTCCGGATCTCGCCGATTCCGGAGTCAGACGTACGAACAGCTGTGTTTCGCTGAGCTGGGATTCGAGTGAGGTGAACGGTTGTGCCTGCGGTTCGTTCGCAATTTTCGCGATCCGCGCGTCGAGTGTCGTCGCCGACTCGGGCGGCAAAATACCCAGGATGACCGCGATCTGGCTCTTGCGGATCGGTACGCGGCTTCCGGCATCATTCTTGATGATCACCCACTGCACCGGCGGAATTTCTGCGGCCAGTTCCAAAACCTGGCGCCACGGCGCTCCGGCATACTCTTTCCATAGTTCAGGATTGGCTCTAGAGGTAAAGACTTCCAGGGCATGGGTGCCGTCGGCCAGCTCGAGCAACGGCGTCTTGATCTGCGGTTGTCCGTCGACCTCTTCGACATCCAATGAGTAGAAGATCTCGTGTTCGTTGAGGGCAATCACGAGATCGCTGACCAACGCCGCATCCTGCTGCCCCGCGGCCCGGGTAACGAGGTCTTCAATCTCTGCTGCGGTACGCACGTCAATTCCTTCCCGGACACGCCGGCATCGACGCGGATATCTGCTCGATGATACCGCCATCGGAGACTGAATACGGTGCAGCCGATCGCGGCCTCACCGTTCAGTCGGTTGGCGGGCGGACCACGGCGGTCGCGTCGAGTTGTGCCATCGCCTCGGCCATGTCGAAAGCGTCAGGGACAACCTCACCAAACAGCCGGAGCAGGTGGCCCGGCGTCGCAATGCCCGACTCTGCGGCGAAAATCAGGGCGGTGGCAGCCGCAGTCCGATCGGACAACGCGACACCGATGTCCCTCAATAGCTCTACCGCAGCAGCGACGGTATCGTTCGCCGTCCATACCTCGGGCATCCCGGCGACAAGGTCGTCTTTAGGACTCCATGAACGGCCATTGTCGTTCAGCCCGACCGCCTCTGGTAGCTCACTGCGATACCAGTGCTGGCCGTCGAACCAATAGCAAAACGACAACATGCCCCGTGCCGCACGAGGATCCAGGTACAGGTTGTGCACCCAGGTGGGTGCCCCTTGGTACAGATCCGGCCACGAGATAGCGCCCCGGTAAGCCGCCGACAGTAAGGGTGAATCGTTGCGGCCACCCGAGAGCACCGCTCGACCGCCGGGTAACCGCGCCAATGTACATCCGCCGCTATCACCTTGATGCACTTGGTATGTGGGGTCGCAGCGCGGTCCCACTGCAGAATCGGAGCCGCGACACACCGCCGCCAATACCGCGGTGCGTGCCCACAGCAACGGCAGAGCTGGGATTTCGTCATCGGCTTCACGGGCGCCACGGACCCCGTCGTCGGCTTGCTGGAAGGCAACGCGTGCAGGGCGCAGCTGGCGGCCCTCGTTGCCCATATGTGCCAGCAGCCACACTGGCGGGCGGTCACGCGGATACTGCTGGAAGTCGCGCAGATACGCATCAGCGGGAAGCAATTGGCTGGGCGGGAGTTCGGCGTCGCCATAATCCGGCGCCCCACTGTAATTACCGTTGCTATCGCAATCGATTAAGAACCGCAGCCACGGCCCATCTCGACCAACAGTCACTCGCCGATGCTCACGCATGGGCTGCACCATCTTCGAGGTCGCCGGAATCGTGACGCTGCCGTCGGCAGTCACGGCGACGGCCTGGGCGATCTCCTCCCCACCGGCCATGCTGAATGCGGCGTGCACCGTCTGCCAGCCCGGTGACGCGGCTAACACCAGCGCCTCCAGCGTTTTCTCGATTAACGCTCGGCTGTCTGCGCCCATAGTTTCCTCTACAGTCACGCGGACGCCTCTTCCAAGAACCCTCGTTCGACGAGTTGTCGGAAGGTGGGGGTTTGGCCGTCGGGCGCGATGAACACGTATTGGGTGCCCCCACCGGGGCCGGCTGCTTCGCCTGCAATCTCGGATCGTTCGATTCGCCAGCCGGGTGGCAGTCCCTTGTCGGCACGCACTGTGAACGTACGGTGCTTGGCCCGGAACAGGTCTCGGGGAATCGCACGTTCACGACGGGAGGTGACCGTCGGTGTCAACGCGGTTCGGTCTCGCCATCCGAGGCCGTCGTCGAGTCTTAATCCATCGAGTTCGTCGATCTCGGAGTCAGCGAGGTTGTGGATAGTTCCTTGCACCGCATAGCGTTTGACCACGTCGCGGCGGCGGGGGGTGACGTTTAGTTTCGCATTTTCAAACCAGGTGTCGATGACGGTTGCGATGGCCCACCAGGATGCGCCGCCGATGGCCAGGGTGATCCACGGGTAATAGAACGTGATGCCGGGATTTCGCCAAGCCAACACGATGCCGATGAGGTATTCGGTAACGACCAGCACCGGGGGAAGGATGACGGCGACGACGACCAGGTAGGACTGAATCGCCGGAGAGTCCTCGTGGACTGCATCGCCTATCAGCATGGCAAACGGTGCGACGCTGACGACGACCCCAACTCCAATGAGCACAGCGACGAATCCGGCAATGGTCAGCACGGTATCGAGGGTGGGACTCATCCGGTCACACCGGCAAGGCGAAGTTGGTCATGCGCGGCCCGCAGGTCGACGTTGGGGTAGCCAGCGAACACAGCGGTGAGTAATTCTGGGGTGACAGTGCGAGCCTCGGCTGCGGCCAACAGTTGCCCGCAGGCCCATTCGGAGCCCGATCCGACCACGGTCGTCATAGCCGCAATGCATTCCTTGGGGGTCCAGATCGGCGGCAACGGGTCATCGAGTTCGTCGAAGGTATCGGTGTCTCCGCGCCACCACTGCCCCTCGGTCCACCAGTAGCAAAAACTCAGCAGTCCGTTTTGGTTGCGGCTGTTGAGGACGGTGTCGTTGACCCAGTCCGGGGCGCCGCGATATAAGTCCGGCAGCGGTTGGTGTCGTTGGTAGGCCGCGGCGAGTAGCGGTGAGTCCCATCGCCCACCCGAAAGTACTGCCCGCTCACCCGGCAGCAGACACAGAGTGGAGCCGCTGCGTGCATCGGATTCGTACCAGGCGACACCGGCATCGATCCGCGGACCCCACGGCGAGCGGGCTCCGCTGTATACCGCGGCCAGCACGGCCCAACAGACGAACGTCTGCGGTAGGGGTTCGATGTCGTCGGTACTGACGCCATGTCGACCGGCAGCGGTGTCGGCGACCGCATCCGCTGCGGCTTGGGCCGGTGTGCGTCCCTGGGCGGCCGGCCCGGCCATATAGCCGGCCAGCCAAATCGGCACTTGGGGGCGCGGGTAAGTGGCGATATCGGCGCGGTAGTTCTCGGCCGGTTGTAGCTGGTCATCGGGAAAAGGCTGGTCACCGTAGTCGTAACTGACCTGTAGGCGACCCTGATTGGTCACGTTCAGCAGTAGCCGCCACCACGGCCCAGCTGACATCTGTGCACTCACGTCGCGTTGTTGGGCAACCTGCGCCATGATCGACGCGGGCACCGTCACCGGCCGCGATCCCTCGGACGTGATGAACCCGCAGGTGGCACTGCCTGCCCGGATCGTCAACGCAAACACAACGGTGAATTCCAACCACCCCGGCGGGCCCAACGCCGCGATGTCCCGAACGATCGGGTCGACCATCGCCGAGGCCTGCGCCCTAATCTCTTCGTCACGGGCGGTCGTACCTGGGTCAGAATCCCCATCATCGACATACGAAACGCTGCGCACCGCACGGGGCGCGCCGCCTGCGGCAGCGTCGTGGGGACGCCCGTCAGGGCTTTCATAGTCAGATGGCACAGTACCGCTCCCCTCGCCTGATCAGGCATGATCTACTGATCAACCCTTCGTGGTCGCCTGCACTTTTCATCTGCACGTCGTCCAGGTTGCGATACGACAGCGGGATCTCCCTCAAGTAGCCAGCGTTCGCCAAGTCTACAAGCGAGTACGGGAAGTAATGCTGAATGCCACCACCCCGCCGCCGCGGTGCGGTGCGACCCGACCGGGTTATCTGAACAACGAGGAGTACGCGATCGTCCACGCCGCACGGCAGTCCACTATCCAGAACTGACGGTCGCCACAATGACCTCGAGGAGTTGGCGGGCCTGATCGTTGCCGCTCCAGAAACCGCTGACTTGAACGTCGACAACGACGGTGCCGCGGACGGTCAGCGCGCGTTGCGCAGTCCACCCGCCACCGTCCTCTTGGGTGCGGCGGATCGTCAGCATCTCCCCGGTGTTACTCAAGGGTCCGAACACCCATGAGGAGAGCTGTTCGCCGTGACGGTAGGTGACGCTGCGGCCCACGGCGGCAGCCCATAGCTGCGCCTGAGCGCGTTGCATACTCGCCGCCGCCTCAGCGGACGGGAAATCGATGACCGCCTCGATGATTTGGGCAGCTGTCGTACCGGGGCGGCCACCGGCGTTTTCAGTCAGGGTGTGGATTCGCATCCCGGTCCACCCGCAGTGGCCGTAGGCAGACAGCTGCGCCGGGGTAAAGGCGGCCAGACAATCCCGGTCCGCCAGGCATGCCGAATCGTCGAGCAAGATGTCGCTGGACGCCGACAGTTCCATGCCGGACACACCGAGTAACACAGCGGCCTGCGCGGGCGTGACGAGGAGCTCATCGAGTTTGCGTTTCGGCCAGATCCCCAAACGACTGATCACAACGAGGAAGAGGAGACCTGCACCGATCACGGAAAGCACCACACCGACCACGATCTGGACCTTGGCGCCCATGTGTTCTTGAGCCAGCTGCCCGTCGTAGTTGGTTTCCCACTGCGAAGCGCGGACGCCGTGGTTCACGCAGGTGTCTCCGCGGCTCATGGCGATACCGTTGCAGTAGGGCTGATCGCGGTTCAGGTTGTCCAAACCCCAATGTATGACCGTGATTCCAAATGGCAACGTGCCAAGGAGGATGGCCCAAAGCACGACAGTGGCAATGTTGACGAGGATGGGGGAAGGTGTGCGTTCGCTACCCGACGACATCACGGCAGCCTAGCTGTCGGCGGACAGCACATCCGGATGCTCGGCGAGTCGTTGGCTACCAGCCACAGCGGTGCTAGTCCGGCGTGGTGGACTTCGTCGGAGGCCGACGAAATACCTCACTCCTCCTACGAGGAGGTTTGGGCGACTCCATACCGGACTGCGCCGTAATCGTCATACCCGCCGCAGCAGCGGCATCCAAAAAAACCTTGCGACGCAATTATTCTGCTCCGCCAGCGGGTCCTTCTCATACGTAAGCCTGTTTATTCCAGTCGTCGCCCGCGTAACGCCACAGGTTCAACTCTGCCAAGCCTTGTTCCCGCGAGCGCACCATCGATCTCCCGAACTCTTGATCCCAGTCATCGTGAAGGCGACCACGCCATTGCAGCCCAACCCGCTCGCGGAAGTCGGAGAGATGCCCCGCCAGGTCACCTTCATTCGGACAAAGAACTGATGATGCATCAGCGGCGAGAGCCTCCGGGACAGTTAGTGATCCAGTCAGTGTCGCGGAAATGCGTCGAGATACCGGTACCCGCACCTGACTTGTCGAGCGGACCGGCAGAACCGGACAGGGCCGGCGCAACCTTCGTAGAGTCAACTCACAGTTGGGAGATGATTGAGGCCGGGAGTCCATTCAGCAGCAAGTAATTCAACTGCCTGTAAGTCAGTGGCAATAGATGATTCTCAGGTCGAATACCACCGGCTTGCAATACGAAATAGCGGCTCGGGTCAGATTTCAACTCAAATTTCGACACATAACGATCAAGCGAAACCTGACGCACTCGGGCATCGAGCCCCTCGTCCTCCCAAGCCCATTGAACGGGATCAAGACGGAAGTCCATACGTAGGCTCTCGCCGAGATCCCAGATGATGTATTTTCCAGCGTCGTCAATATCCGAAAAGAAGGCCACCAAGCTTTCGTGGGGCTCGTTGCGGCGTTCTGTTGTGGCCCGCAAAACGTTGCATCCACCGTCTTTCGGTTCGACTATTAGCGATGTCCAGCCCTCGCAGGGGTAGCCGTCGCGGAGGTGAAGTCTGCCGTCTTCCCACACTGCCGCGTTCAGTGAGAGCTGGCCAGCGTAAGAGTAGGTTCGTCGCCAATTCTCGTATTGGCTGGTTAGCTCAACAAATCTAGGATCAGCAGCCGCGGCATCCGGGTTCATGACGGTCTCTCTCATCTACCAGTGGTCTCACGAATCAGCCGGTTCTTTAGTAACTGATCAACCGACACTGGGTCTCCGGTGGCTTTGTCGATGACAGCCCACTGGTTGGCTCCGCCTGGCTGACCGAAAGCTGACTTGGCTGGACCGTAGTGCACTTCCCAGTCTAGTCCATCGGGTATTGGCTTCCCGGTGCCTTCGAATGTGTGGTACTGGTTAGCTACGCCTGGTGGCATGGCACGCGTAGCCAGCGGTGCGCCTTCATCTGCCATGAATCCACCTCCGTTAGAACCGAGTCGGTCGAGCTGATGTCCGTGAGGAATCCGGTCAATGATGGCGGGCGGTCCGGCGAATCCATTGTTGGGCGCTTGACCATCCCAGTCCCATCGGGGGTTTCCGTCGCGTCCAGGGACTGTGAATTCGTGTTCGAACTGATCAATGGTGCGGCCAGCCAGTGGGTTGTATCCGTCGGTGACCTTACTGGGGACGCCACCTTCATGAAGGCGCGCTACATCGTCTGCAGGGTTATGCATAACCTCAAAGGCATGCTGAGGCGATAAACCGTAGTCCTGACCCTCCACGGCCGGAGCCTTCGCTGGCTGTGGCACTGGGTGCTCGCTCACGTTGAGTGTCGCGGGACCACCCGAGTGGTCACCAGTGTGCTCGCCGAATGCGGCAGGTTGGGAGCTGTCGGGGTTGCCGGCAATCGCCTGCGTCGGCTCTAGCTCCCGATATCCGTCATGCCAGCGCGGATCCCAGATCTGCCGATCCGACGAATACTGGCCGCTGACATCGCGGTCGAGCTGTAGGGGCCTGCCAGCGGCAGGTTCATCGGTACGCCAACCCGCCTGCCAACCGGGGCGCTCATCAACGGTGCGTGGGGCCTCGTGATGAACCTGGTCGAACTGGCCCGCCCCGATGCGGCCAAAATTCGCCAACGATTCAGTACGCCCGCCCAGGATCGGATCGAATTTGTAGTAGGCCGTGTGGGTGCTGACAGTGCCATGTTTCCCGAGAAGGTGATCCATGTGCTGGGGGAATTCGGAAGTGACTCGCTGCCCGTTGAATCCTTCCATGGCCGGATCGAAACCCAGACCACGCCCGAAGAACCGCCCCGCCGAATCGGCGGTGCGGCCACCGAGCATGGTGACCGGGTCTCGCGAGGAAGACGCGACGAATACTTTGTCGCCGACACCGAAATCGGCAGCTTTGTGGAGAGGTCCCGCCCCTGGCGATCCGGCCAGCGTGATGCTGCGCACCTCGTTGCCCAACCTCGCCTCGTGGCCAGCGAAGCTGGTGGTCGTCGTCCCATAGGAGTGGGCGAATATGTCGTTGATGGAGAAGTGGCTGCCATCCCCGGCGATCACATCGCGCGCGGCATTGAAGGCGGTGATGTCGCCGTGCAGGATGTCACCACCGGTGCTGGCCAGTTTCGTGTGCGCGACATCCCATAGTCCCTTGATGCCTTGGGGCGCGTCATAGCCGATCCACGCGATCGACGACACCTTGGTGCCGCCTTGCTCCCAAACAGATTCGAGATGCGCCCTCGCGTTTTCGAGATTGCCTCCAATGCTGTCGATCGTCGTCGAGTAGCCCGGCACGTGCCAGGACACTGCATCCGAATGGAAGGGGTTCTCGCCGACGCTGACCACCATCCGCCCGTCGCCGCCGAAAGCGTGCGGGTCAAATGCCAGGATGTTCACCTCGCCGCCGTGCTCTCGTGCCCAACTGTGCGCGTCATCGAGGGCTCGCTGGATTCCCTCGTAGCGCTTCAGCTCTTTGCGTTCGCCGCGAGTAAGGTGCTCGCCGGCGTCTTTTCGGGCCTGCAACTCGTCGTGCAGTCGAGTCAGTTCGTGCGTGCTGGCTTCAGTACGTGCCCACGGCGGAATGCCCTCGGCGTTACCGATCTCGCGGGGATAGGTGTCGATCAGCGCACGCTGCTCTTCACCGCTCAAGCGCTCCCACCAGCGCGCATTGTCGGCCGACCGCCGCTCGCCGAACGGGTCGTTGCCCAGCTGGTTTCGCACCTCGTCTGGGGAGACCGGCGGATCTCGCCGCCACAGCGCGTCGTTGGCCATCTCGCGAGCGTGCTCGGCATCGGGATGCGATGTCACGCTCCGTCCCGCCTCGGTGGGATCACTGCCAATACTGGGCTCGGAGCGGGCCGAGGAATCGTGACCCGAGGACGCTGCCGAACCTTCCGGTGCCGGGTCGCTGCCCGTGGGTGGTTGATCCGAACGCACGCTCTCTGTTGGGGCTAACTCCGGCGACGTAGGCGGTTTGTACTCCGGGTCGGCCGCGACTGTTGGTTTAGTCTTTTGAACGGCTGATTCGTCACCGCTGCCCCGGTCTGGATGAGTCCCCCGCCCGGCCGCAGCATCGTCGACGTGATCCGCGGCGCGATTGGCCTGGAGGTCGTCTCCGAGTCCCCGGGGTCCAGACGACGGGGACTCCGGTTGCTGGTAGTGGGTCATGGACCCGGTCATCTTGTTTCCGATGCCGTCAACGCCGTACGACATGTGTCTGCCCGGCGCATTACCGTAGTCGGGGGTGAAGACGGCCTCCACGCACGCGGCCCAGTCGACCGGTCCCATATTCTCGGTGAGCAGGTGGCTGAGCTGTGTCGGACTGTCAACAGTGTGGGGCGTCCCCTGGATGTCCAGACCATCGGGAGCGTGCAGTGTGTAGTTGGGCATCTGCTCGCCGGCGGTATACGTCCGCGAATACACGCCGGAAACATCCTGTCCGGTCTCGATCCGGTGGCCCAGCGAGTCGGTGATCCTCGCGCCATGCTCGCCGTACACCGTGACCGACGTACCTTTGGGGACAACGGTCGTGCCATGCTCCGGGTTATAGGTGCCGTGGCCACTGATCTTCACACGCCCGTCGTCGGCCCTGGCTTCCTCGCCGATACCGGGCGGCGGCGCGTCAGACTCGTCGCGATGGGCCGGAACCGACGAGTCACCGTGCCCATCAGCCGCGCGGTGCTCGGCGGCGGTCACGTCGGTCACGGTGTAGCGATCGGAACTCAGCTTGCCGCCGTCGATGACGGCTTCTGACGCCCCGTCGGGCAACTTGCCGCCCGGAAGCCACTGATCGTTGGCGCCGGCCTCGTTACCCGAAGGCACGCGCACGTTGGCGTCGTGTGGTTCGGGGATGTCGATGCGGACCAACTTGTTGGAATCCAGGAACCCTTCCGGCAGGCCCAGTTCCCTTTCCATTGCCCGCGGATCGCCTTGGGTTCGGGCGAGCATCGCATCGGCTTCGCCCTTGGGCATGACGAAGGAGGTTCCATCGCGCTGAGCAATCCCATACTTGCTCAGATTGTGCTCGGGCATGAACCGGGTGGCGCCGTCCTTGAATTGGTCCAGGTGTTGCTTGATGTACTCCGGTGACAGATATTCGGCGGGATCGGGCCTGGTGCCTTTGTCCATCCCGACGATCTCTGCACGCTTCTCCGGGGTCAAGCCACTGGGGTCATTGGACTGCTCACCCGAGGAATCGTCGGCACCGCCGCGTTTGGGTTCTGCCGCGGCGTCGGGATCAACCGGGCGAGCCGACGACCTGTTGGGGTCGCCTGCGGTTTTTCCTCCCGACGGTGCAGCGCCGGCGCGACTCTCCGGTGCCCGTGCTACCGGTTCCCCGCCGATGGCAGGCATAGCTGGCGGGGCCACCGCTGGCATCGCGTCGGGATCGGCCGATTCGGGGTGTTTGGGCGCGACAGTTCCCGGGTCTCGTCTGCCCTCCTGCCCTATCTCGGAGTCCGGGGTTTGCCGCACGGCGCGGGCGTCTGAATCACCAGAAAGCCGTGCCCCGGATTTGCTTTCCGGTGGTATCTGGCCCTTCTGCGCCGCAGGTTGACTCTCGGGTGTAGGTCGGGAAGCGGCAGGTTGGTTGTCCGGCGTCGTTTTGGGCGCCGCCGGTTGACCGTCAGATGCGGTTCGGGGCGCAGCCTGGTTGTCCACCGGAGTTCTGGTAACGACCTCGTCGACTGGTCGTGGGATGGGTTGTTGCCCATCAGGTTTGGACGGCTCCAATTGTCCGGCGGGCCGGTCGGCGGGCGAAGGTTCGGTCGGCGCCCTCGGAGCTTCGGTCGGCAGTCCATTCTTGCTCGGAGATGCGGTGGGCTCGGCGCCGACATGGTCGGTGCGCGGGGAACGGGGTTGCACAGGATCGCCGCCGGAAGGTTGGCGAGGAGTCTCTCCAGCGTGCGCAGGCTGTGCAGCGTGGTCGCCGCTGTTCGCCGGACGGGATAGGGGTTGCTCGCCGGCCTGGCCGGGTCGGTCCGCGGCGGGCGCCGGACGATCAGGGGCCCCGTTGCTGGGCGCGGGGCGATCGGATGCATCGCTCCTGGGGGCCTCGCTGGCTCGTGGGACTGGTTCGCCGGTCGTGGTCGGCGCTAGGGGACGATCACCCATAGTGGATGCGGCCGCAGCGGGTCGCGCGACGCTGTCGGCGACGTGCGCGGCGGGGCTGCCGGCGTGCGCTGCCGTTGGAGTAGCACCGGTCGGTACCACACCTGCCCGGGTTCCGGCCGGGGTGTTGGTCGAACTGCTGTTGGGTTGGGGGCTCTCGGCCCGTGACGAGTTTGGTGGCCCTGCCCCCACCTCGGCACGCGGCGCCGACGGCGTGGCAGCCGAATTCGACGCGGTGGGACTGTTCGGGGTGTGCTGACCCGAGCCCGGGTCGGTGACGGTTGGCACGCTGCTTTTCTGCGGATCCGGTCCTAGCGGCACATCCCCGTTGCGCAGACCGGTCTGTGCGGTGGAACCAGTGGGCTGCGTAGTGGAGGTGGCCCGAGCCTCCGCAGACGTCGGTGATGTCGAACTGGACCTGTCCGAGGCGGTCGGCTGTACCTCGCTGGGGTTACGGTAGCCAGTGGAACCGTCGGTGTGTGTGGGGTTACGGTAGCCGCTGACACCGTCGACGCCTGCGAAGGCAACACCTTGGGCGAAGGCTTTCTTGAGGTCGAAGTGCCCCTCAGTCAGCGGCTGTGCAGCCAGTCCACCGAGGGTGTTCGCTACGGTGCTCACGCCAAAGTCCTTGGCGCCGTTCGCCCACGGGGAGCCAAGTTTGAAGTTCGCACCGACACTCGTGATCGGCGCGGCGACCGCGCCCATGATCGCCCCACCCGCCACCGCTGTACCCAACTCGCGCCAATTGAATCCACCCGGGGGGTGCGTACCGGTGGCAAATTGCAAGCCCTGTGCGGTGAGGTCGCCCGCCATGCCTCCGACGGCGCCCGCAATAGCTCCGTTGATGATGGCCTGAACGACAACATTGTCGAGAATCTTCATCACGATCGCTTCTACGACCTTCGCGGCGGCAGCGCCGAACGCACGCGTAACAGCCAGCCGTACGACGGTGAGAAGTGTGACGCGAGTCGCCGCCGCCGCCACAGCTGCGCCGCCGCCAAAGGTCCACCAGGCGGTAGCTGCGATGGTGACAGCCAACGCGGCAAGCGCGATATAGAACGCAGTCTTGGCATTGTCGATCGTGTTAGCGACGTTATCGACACTTTCAGCCATTGACTCCAGCTGACTGGCCAATTTGCTGACGTTGCCCGGAATGTCTTGGAACAGCGGGACCAGCTTCTCGTGGAACTCACCGGAGGCGAAACCCTCTAGAGACTTACTCCGCCCATCGCTAGCGATGTTTTCGAGTCGCTTGAGGTCGGCTGCAAATTTGCGCCACTGGTCCGCTTGCTCGGTGCACGCATCCTCGTCGCCATCGGGATACCGCATCCCCACGAGAACTTCGAGTATGCCGTTCAGAGTGTCTGGAAGACGCTGGCTCATACCAGGGTGTCCCGGTCAGCGATCGCGACGGTGCGGCACACGGAATTCACGGCGCATCCTAATACCCAGATCACACCGATTCGGGAAGGGTCTAGCCTTCCCGGGCGACGATGGAATTGATCGCCTTCGTGAGATTCGGTTCGAACGTCCCCAGCTGCTTGGCCAGCTCCTGCACATTCTTGATCGCCTGTGCACGGTTGGGATCGAACTTCTCGGCGAACGCAGAGCCAATCTTGTCGTCGCTCCATGGCGAATCGTTCAACCCTCCCACCCCAGCGGCTGCTGCCGATGCGATCCCGGCGGCCTCAGCCCACTTGGCGGCTCCCGCCCGGGCCGGCCCCTGATAGAACTCGAACTTCTCGGCCATCGTGATCCCCTTACTCTGCCTGAATGCGAGTCGTGGCTAATAGCGTACGACATCCCGCCCCGACGTTCCTCTTCGGTTTTTCCAAGCCCGTAGGCCCTTGGTGGTTACCGGCGATCGAACACAGTCATCGGCGATTCGGGCTCGTCACTCCCATCGCCATGATCGAGCTGCTCTGCCATCGCCTGACGCTCCCGCGAATCGGGTGGTGAGAGGGGCACGGTGGGTTGCAGTTTGGCGAAATCGTCGATGGCCCCCATGGCACCAACACCCGGCAAGCCTGCCCCCAGGGCAGACGTCTCCTTCAAAATATCGGCCTGAAATGCCTTGGACTTGTCGTTCATCTTGGCCGCCGCGGCGTGAGTGGCCTCCAACATCGAGCTCGCCACCTGGGTGCTGGTGGCGTCGGCGAACACCTCATCGTCGACCTCGACCTGTACGACGACCCCCTGCGCGTTCACCCACACCCGCACCAAATGGTCCTTGGATCGGGCATCGGCGGTCTCGATAGCCATCCGTTGAGCGGACTCGGCCAAGGCGCCCAGTGCCTTGTCCATATCGGACATGATCGTGTCGAGATCAACATCGTCTGAATCCTGGAACAGGCCGTCGAACATTCCCACGACTACTCCTCAGTGTCTCGTGTTAAACGGGCGTCCCGCGGTTACTGCCCGGTTGCTGCAGGAGCAACCCATCGTGCTCGTGCCGACGGCATGCTTCGACGAACGCGAGTGCGGCAGTGGTGTCGGCCAGAAACTCTCGGTACTGGTCGGGGGTGAGTTGGTAATATTCTTCGTAGTCGACGATTCCACTGCTGACGGGTATCGACGCGTAGTAGCGGCCCGAGGTCGATTCCACGCCAAGGGAATACCTGTCTTCTTTGGAAAAATAGGTGTCGTCGAACTTCATCGCGCCTCCGTTCGCCGCTCTGGGTTGCGGCCAGTGTATAGCGTCGCGCTCGGGAGTCCCCGAATATTGGTGTACCAACCGTCGCCTGGGAAGCCTGCGGAGGGCTGGGGTACAGAAGCCGGGAACCTGGTGATCTAGGCGGGCGCGCCCAGTTCCACGAGTGTTTTGCCTTCGTTGACAGATCCGATGAGCCGGGGGCCGACTTTCTCGAAGTATTCGCCGCCGAAGACCGGTGTCGTCCATGCAGTTTGGCAGGTGTTCAAATCGACTGCCTCCTTGACTGCGGGTGACTTATAGGGGTCGAGCCAGATCGCTGTGATGCCGTCTGATGCGACATAGTCGAGCGGTAGGAGGTGGGCTTTGCAGGTCGGTCCCGCTGTCCCAGTGCGCAGGTCCCATTGCTGCCAGCTCTCGTCCGGGCCGCGTTCCCGGGTCTGGATGTACAACTTGGTGCCGATGGTTCTGAATTTCGTGACCTCGGTGGTGGCAGGGATGCTCAGCACCGGTTGGCCGGTGCTGCTGAAGAAGCGCCATTGCCGTTTCTTCTGATCGAGGGCGGCGGGCGTTTCGGCGCTCTTGAGTAGATACAGCGTGCCGTCGGCGCGGCCGACCTGGGTGCCGTTGGTGTCGTAGAACAGGATGCCGCTCTTTTGGAGGCCGGTGCTGAATTCGTAGGCGAAGCCTCCGTTGTAGGCGACGGCCTTGTCGAAGCTGGTTCCCGGTGGCGGTTGGGGTGTCAGGTCCCGGCCGTCGGCGACCGAGAACACACGGTAGCTGGTGTCGGAAGGATTCGCGACCAGGTTCGGCGCCACCACGACCAGGGGCGATGCGGGGATGTCCTCACCTGACGCAAGCTCGGGGCTAGCTGGCACGTCACCGCCCGGGACATGCCAGGTCAGCTCGCCCTGGGCACCGATACCGTAGATGCCCTGACCCTTCACCCCGGCGACCAACCGGGATTCGTTTTTGACGGCACCGAGCCGCCGCAGTTTCGGTTCGGGCCCCACACCACCCGTGCCCGCGTGCCGTAGGTTGCTCGGGCCGGTGAACGTGATCTTGCCGTGGTCCAAGTCGATGATCCACACGGTGCCCGGTTCGGATGGTTGCTTGCCCTGCCCCAGACACAGCGCGACGCCCGGCCCGTTGCCGTAGCACTCACCGATGAGGTTGTAGCCGGGCAAGGTCACCGGGGGGAACGTCAGCGCGCCGGTGGCGGTGTCGACGCCATAGACCCAGCTGTTCTTCTCCCCGCATTCCTCTCGCGAGCAGCCGACAAGGTAGTAGGCGATCTGACCATTTCTGGCGAACACGCTGCCCGCCGTGGCCTGGGGCGGAAGTCCGATGTCGGCGGTGCTCAGAGTCCAGCCTTTGGGAACTGGCTGGCGGTTAAGCGGAAAACCCACCAACAACTCAGGGGGTGTGCCAATACTGCCGGCCTGCCCCGGTGTCGGATCGGCGCCCCGGGTGCGCCATACCAGCGCCGTGATACCGCTAGCGACAATCACCACGACCGCTATCACCAACGCCCAACGGCCCCGCCTACGCGGCTGGCCAACCTTCGGGGCCGGTGGCACCTCGGGTTGATCCCACTGGAATTGCCCTGGCACCCCAGGCGAACCAGACATCACATCCTCCTGTCACACACACAGCCACCGCGAGCCGTCATGGCACCGGTGCCGAATCAACCTGGCACACCCGCAGCTCGCCGCCGTCAATCCTGAGCTCGAACATCGAGCCCGCCTTCTGCCGGATCACGTTGACCGTCCAGATCGGATCCTTCCGGGCGAATCCGGTCACCGCTACGACCTGCATCAGTTCCAGCGGATCATGATTGCGCAGATGCTCGATCTCCCGGGCCACAGGCCCGTCGTGGACATCCGGGCAAGACAGGGCCTGCAAGTTGGCCAGGTGCCCGGCGTTGCGTTCCCGGAACCAGACCCGCACGGTGTTCTCCGCGACCACGCGCGCCTGCTCGTCAGTCATTGCTTCACTGGCCGCCATCGCCCGCAATGTCGGGCGCTCACCGATGCCCCAAAGCATCAACGATGTCACCAACAGCGTTACTGAGGCCGCTGCTGCCAGCAACCACACCCACCATCGGCCGCCACCCTCGGCTCGGCTCATCACGACTCTGACTCCACATTGCAGATCTTCAAGACGCCACCCTCCTCCTCTTCCAAGGAGAACACCTGCTTGAAGAAACCGCCTGCACGCTGGGCATCGTCGACCTCGGCGCGGACCGCATCGGTCAAAGGCCGTATCCGACTGGCGAACCGCACCCAGACCTGCGAACCCTGCTCACGGAACTCGGCGATCGCCTCGGGAAAATAGAGCTTGCCGTCCGAACCGTCGCGTTCGATAGAGATGATCCATTGTGGGACATTGGATTTGGGGTCCACACAAGCCAGCGCGCGCATCGCGGCCGTATCACCGCGGTTGTGCGCCTCATACCACCCCACGATCACATCGTGAGCCTGACGCTCACGGGCCGAGGGCGGGGGCACGTCGATAATGTCCGCGCGCGGGGGCGGCGACCACGGCCGGGCCAGCCCCACCACCACCGCCGTCGCGATCAACGCCCCGACAATGACCGCGGCCAGTGTGAACCGCAACCACCAAAGCCACTGGAGTCGCCGAGTTCCTGCACTGCGGCCACCCGAATCAACCCCGAGAGCCTTCTCAGCGGGATCGGCGCGCACCGACAACCGTCCTTCCGAATGACACTCGATCGTCAGCCGCCGCCACGCGGCGCCGGCATCAGCGGCACGCCGCTGATGCTCGGCCAGAATGTGGGTAACCCCGGCCGGAACCGTAATGGACTGCTGCACAGAATCAATGACGGCCTGGGCCACGGCTACCGGTGGCTGCTGCGACGGCTCGAACTCGCCATGCACAATACTCCACCCGACCGGTGCGGCCGTGCACAGCAGCATAATGGCCTCTTCGACCAATTCCCGGTCCCCGACCGGCACCCCCTGCTGCACGCCTGGCTGCACAAATCGAAGCCTAACAATAGCCGCGAGATGCCTGCCCAAGGTTGTTCGTCGCGAGTCCCAACCTCTGCCGGTGTACTTTTCCTGCATGGACCTGCCCGCTGCTGACTCGGTCGGTGCCGAACTGATAGCGATTCTGCGCGATGAACTGCACGTGGACACCAGTCGCATCACTGGCGAGTCTCGATTGGTAAATGACGTCGGACTGGACTCCGTTGCCTTTGCTGTTGGCCTGGTCGCCATCGAGGACAAGCTGGGCGTCGCACTATCCGAAGAGGAGCTACTGAGCGCGCATACCTTTGGAGATCTGGAACGCACGATTACCGCCAAGCTCCCTGCTGCACAGCCTAATTCGTGACTGTCCTGGCCGCGGCGCTGACCGAGGCGATGGCGTCGTCGCGCCACGACTTGGTGGTGTTGAATCGAGAGACCAACGCGTGGATTCGCCATCCATGGCCGGAGGTACTCGTGCGTGCGCAGAACGTGGCTGAATGGCTGCTCGATTCCGGCTGCGGTGGTGCCGTTGCCCTGGTCGGCGAACCTACCGTGGAGTTTGTCGCCGCCGTCTGCGGCACGTGGCTGGCGGGCCAGACCATATCGATCGTGCCCGGACCGGTTCGCGGCGCCGATGTCGAACTGTGGGCGCAGACCACCCTAACCCGATGCGCCGCTCTGGGTATCAGGACGGTCATGAGCCATGGTGCTCACCTCGGACTGTTACAACCCGTCGAAACATCGCTCGCGATCGCCGATCTGACACCGATCGGGCATGCCAGGCGCTCTACGCCGTTGGCCTCGATCGCCACAGCAGATGCGGTACCGGCGGTGATGCAGGGCACAGCCGGCTCGACCGGCATGCCGCGTGTTGCGCAATTGTCGCCGGACGCAGTGGTAAACAACGCCAGGGGGCTGATCACCCACACCCAGGTCGACCCATCGAACGACGTGGGTTGTTCCTGGTTGCCGCTCTATCACGACATGGGGCTGACTTTCCTCCTTAGCGCCGCCCTGACGGGAATCACGATGTGGCTGGCACCAACCGCAGCGTTCTCGGCCTCGCCCTTTCGCTGGCTGACGTGGCTCAGCGAAAGTTCTGCGACCATGACGGCCGCTCCTAATTTCGCCTACACGGTGCTCGGCAGGTTCGCCCGCCGCGCACCTCAGGTAGACCTCAGCCGGGTCCGCTACGCGATCAACGGCGGAGAGCCCATCGACTGCGCGGGGTTTCATCAATTCGCTACCGAGTTCTCACGGCTCGGCTTCTCTGCCAATGCGGGTGCGCCGTCGTACGGACTAGCAGAAGCAACCTGCGCAGTGACTGCTCCCCTGCCCGGAACCGGCCCGCTCTACGACGAGGTGGCCCGCGTTGATGGCGGCGGTTCGTCGCTACGCCGCTATGCACTGCTGGGTCGGCCGATACCGGGTATGGAGGTCCGTATCGCCGAGTCGCGCGCTCATTACAACGACGTTCCTGGGCGCGAAGTCGGTGAGATCGAGGTTCGCGGAACATCGCTGATGACGGGCTACGTCGGGGAAGACGCTCTGGGCCTCGACGACTGGTTCAGCACCGGCGATCTGGGCTATTTTCGTGATGACTCGCTGGTCGTGTGTGGACGCGCCAAAGAGGTCATCTCACTGGCCGGTCGCAATGTATTCCCCACCGAAGTCGAAACCGTGGCCGCGCAGGTCCACGGCGTCCGCGCGGGGGCGGTCGTCGCAGTCGGAATCAACGTGGCCGCATCGCGGCCTGAACTGGTGATCGCGGCCGAGTTCGCCGGCCTTGACGAGCCGGGAACGCACGCAGAACTCGTACGACGAGTGACTGCCGAGTGCGGCGTAGTGCCGTCAAGAGTGGTTCTCCTGGCGCCTGGCTCGCTCCCGCGCACAACGTCGGGCAAGTTACGGCGGTTGGCGATTCGTGAGCAGATGGAAGGATCGGCATCGTGACGGCTCCTCGGCGGTTGGGCGTCACCGAATACCGAGCCCTCCTGGACGAGGTGTTCGACGACCAGGTGGTTGCCTGGACCGCCGAAGCTGAAGCGCAGGAACATTTTCCACGCCCGCTGATCGAACACCTGGGCCGCGCAGGTGTCTTCGCGAACAAATGGGAAGCCGACGTCGAGCCTGATCTCGACAAGCTGCTTGCTCTCGCCTATGCGCTAGGCCGCCTGGGTTCTGCCGGGGTTGGGGTAGGGGTAAGCCTCCATGACTCGGCGATCGCGATCTTGCGCCGGTTCGGCAGATCCGAGTTCCTGAACTCTCTGTGTGCAGCCGCGATCCGTGGCGACGCGGTGTTGTGCATCGCCGCATCGGAGGAATCCGGCGGATCGGATCTGCAGATCGTCGAAACCGTGGTGCGATCGCGGGACGGCGGGTACGTCGTCACCGGCATCAAGAAGTTTGTGTCGTTATCCCCGATCGCCGACTATGCGGTGGTGGTCGCCCGGGGAGTCGATCATGATCCGGCCAGCCGTCACGGCAACGTGCTCGTCATTGCCGTACCCCTCAGCCAGTGCGAGGTGCGCCCGCCGTACCGCAAGGTAGGTGCCGCTCCGCTCGATACCGCCGAGGTGCACATCGACACATGGGTTCCCGCAGACCACCTCCTCGCCCGGCCAGGCGCGGGGCTGGCGGTGATTTCGTGGGGACTGGCGCACGAACGCATGTCAATCGCCGGGCAAGTCGCGGCATCATGCCAGCGGATCCTCGGCGTTACCCACGCCAGAATGACTCAGCGGCGTCAGTTCGGCGCAACGCTTTTCGAACATCAGGCGTTGCGGATGCGCATGGCCGACCTACAGGCTCGCGTTGATCTGCTCCGTCACGCCCTGCGCGGCATCGCCGCGCAGGGCGAACTCGACCTGCGCTCAGCCGCTGCGGTCAAAGTGACCGCCGCGCGGCTCGGAGAAGAAGTGGCCTCCGAATGCATGCACATCTTCGGGGGCTCCGGCTACCTGACGGACGAAACCCCGGTGGGTCGTTGGTGGCGCGACATGAAACTGGCCCGAATTGGCGGTGGCACCGACGAGGTTCTCTGGGAACTCGTTGCCGCCGCGATGAAACCCGACCTGGATGGCTACACCGCGCTCAGCGGGGAATCACCGCCGTGAGAGCTGGCCAATGTACGGCTACTGCCCCCGGGCTTCCCGCACCGCCACGATATCCTCGGCGATAAGACGATTTATTCGACCGATCAAGTCAGATCTGTCCATCGGTTTGGCTTCGCCGCTGAGACTAGGAACGGAAATATAGTCTCCGTCGCCTTTTCGCGTACCCCACGCAACCAGGCTCTTTTCACGGTCGAATCCCCAGAATCGTGCGGGACGCCAGTTGCTCTGAATCAGAGAAAACACCGCAATCTCGTCAACCGACACCGAAACGACCGGTACTGCATCCAACTCTAGATTCTCGCGAATGGAATGGGGGCGGTTGGGCGGTTCTTCCGGGAATAGCTCCGCCATCCCGGGGACCGATATCTCAGGGTGGCGACCGGGTTTTGTCAGCTCAATCCTGGATACGATCGCATCAGCGAGTTCGTAGGGTGACACCGCGAAGATATCAATTTCATTCTCGCCGGGAGTCTGCGTGGCCAGGTAGCCAGAATCACCAAGTCGATGCGCGAGAATCTGCGCGCCCAAACCTTCGGGATCAATGGCATTGACGTAGCATTCCACACGAATGTCGGATCGCCGATAGGTATCGAACCACGTCTGCAATAGATTCAGGTCGCCGTGACCGAGTCGGTCAGGCACGGATCGTGCATAGTCTCGGTACTCGTTCAGCGTGCTGAACTGCCCCGGCTTGACCCACGCGAAGGGATGCGGGAGGGACTCTTCTCCGTAGAAAGTGGCAGCTATTTCGAGGTCAACGATCTGAATCTGACCGAGCCGTTCCAATCTGCCGGGCTTCACGATACGGCGGTGATCAGATCGCGCACGATAAGTGCAGGGCGTCGGATAATTTCTAAAACAACCGCGGTGCTACTGAGTTGAAACTCGGTTGCCACCATCAGGATGATATTTCCTTCCTTGAGGAGTTCTAATTCTGCAAGGCGAATCAATGCTGCGGTGCCCGCACTCACGCTGAGATAGCCGTGCGCTAAATGATAGCGATACAGCAAATCAGACCACGGCAAACCCATAGTCTTTGCAATTTGCAGGCAGGGCTGGCCGCTTCCTGTCGGATGGGGAACGAAGTGGGTGACATCCGCAGGTTGGATATCAGCGTCTGCCAAAGCGCTCTCCACCGCGTCCATGACCATCCGATACGTTTCACCCGCGGATTGCAATGTCGATTCGGAAGAAGCACGCGCATAGGTGGTTGCGTAGTCCGCAAGAGTCGGATGCTCCCAGTAGTTGTCTCGTAGCCGCCACTGCTCGGCACGGCCCGGGAGACTCGTGGTTCCGGTGCCCAAAACCATGGCGAACCCCTCCGAACTCGACAGCACCTCGGCATGCGCGACATCCGAATACGGCTCGCCCCAGGTCGACGCTGATGACACGAACCGCCCGCCGAACGACCAATTGTCAGCGCCGGTACACACCACGACCCCAGCATCGTCGGTGAGCAAACCGCCGGCAACGATCCAGGACGCCAGCCCGCCGGCGCAGTACTGGCGCAGCTCCAGCGCGTTGCCGTTGGCGCCTACTATGCCGTGCTGAATGTGGTGGTGCACGGGCCACCCGATCGCACCCTGGACACTGGCCCCCGCGTGCACTACCCATCGCACCTCGGCGGGCGGCACATGCGCAGCAGCGAGGGCTGCCGAGCCCACTTCAATCGCCATCTCGGCGGGCGTGTGGCCGGGGTATTCACACACTCCGAGCCAATCCGGTGCTCCGGCTACCTCCGCCATGGTCGCTGCCCGAGGGACAGGGAGAAGAACCGATGCCGACCGGAGAAACGTCACGGCTTGGAAGGTACCGGCTTCGTCGCTTGCTCCGGCGCCGCCTCATCACCGACGACCGCAACAACGGCGTCCGCCTGGCCGACGATCTCGCTTCCGTTCTTACGATTGTTCAGCGCCTTGTTGACCTTATGTACGGCACCGCCCGCGCCTCCCTGCCGGGCACCTGCTGCCGGTGCCCCTCCAGCGGCCCCAGGTGATCCCTGCGCCGAAATACCCGCTCGCGACACCGGCGCGGCCGCCGTCGCCTTGGTGGGCGATGCCGCCAGCGCGGGATTTGCAGCCGTCTTCGGGTTGGTCGGTCCGGCCCCGGTCCCCCCCGGGCCGCCGCCGGCGCCGCGGGTCGTCCCAGTCGGACCGAGCCCGCCGGTGGGCACGCCGCCCAGCCCGGAAAATTTGTCCGGATTCAGTCCATCCGGTGGCTGTGAACCCAACAGCGAGCCCAACGAGCCGAGCCCTTGGTTCAATGCATCGGAGGCCTTGCCCGCCGCGTCATTTGCTGCACCACTGGCAGAATTGGCCGCGTCGCCGAGCCCCTTCGCGGCGTCACCGAGGCTCTTGGACGGATCGGTGGACGAGTTAGCACTCTTATTGAACTGCTGAAGATCTTTGGCGGTCGGTATTGACGGCGTCTTGACCGACGGCCCACCAACAGATGGCCCACCAACAGATGGCCCACCGACCGACGGTCCACCGGCTGGTCCTCCCGGGACGTTTACTGGAGTAATACTCGGCGGCGCGTCACGGGCGACGTTGGGATGATTCCCGGCCACCTTTTCGATTCCCGGGGCGTATACATCGGCCATTAATCCACGCGCAAACTTGTTGTACTGCTCCACGGCGCTCATATCAGCAGTTTGGCCGGTACCTGGGCCGCTATTGCTGAAAAGACTATTGTATCCCTGCTCGTTAGCAGCTAATTGCTGTCGCGTCTGCCCGATACACCGAGAAAATGCGTCGACGATGATACTCATGCGTTCTGCGTCGGTTGCAATTGAAGTCGGCACATTCAGTGACGAAGTTATGTTCCGCCAGACTGCGTCAGCCGTATCGCCCTTGGGAGCGTGCTCCCCCGTAAGCACCCCATCGATCGCGGTGTGAAAATCGTTGCTAGCGGTGCCAATGTTTCGGCTGATGTCACCCCACACGGTCGTATGCTGGGGTGCGATATCGGTCTCGGTCAGTTCCCTCATCATGGAGAGCAGTTGCACGAAGAGCCATCCAGCGAATCCCTCAACCTGAACAGGCATTACCCCGGCGATGCCACTGTCCTTGAATCGATCACCCGCCAACTCGTCGAGTCGGGTACCGTCCAATTTCTTGACCCGAGGTCCGCTGTCACCGCCGCACATTTCGCCACTATCTCATCGAGGGATTGATCATTGAGTTCGCCGTCTCATAGTTTGAGCAGGAATTGAACATCGCCATTCACCTGTGCATGCACTTTATCGAGATACTCGATGTAGGCAGTCAGTTTGGACTTGAGAGCCCGCGCGTCAATGATCAAATTATCCTTCGTCATCCGAGCCGACTCGAGTTGGCCGGTATCTCCGAAGATCGTCAGACCGTCAATCTTATTACATTCAGTCTCGAGTGCGGTCTTGAAAGTCGTTAGAGCATCGAGGACACCGCTCAGTTGCTGCTCGGTCCATTCCAGCTTCGGAGTACCTGTTCCCATGATGCTTCCTTTCGTTTATGGCGCACGGACCGGGCGTAACCCTGACGCCGCAGCCCTGGCCAGTGCGAGCACTGTGCCCGCTCGCAGCAGACCAGGCCAGCTGCTGAACGCGTCGGGGTCAGCCCCCCCAGCCACCTGCCAAAGCAGAATCGCCGGCTCGCGCCTCCTCCATGCAGTCTTCGACGTACTTTTTCTGCTCACGCAACGGCGTCAGAACCTCATCATCGATCCCACGGAACGCCTGCTTATACACGGCAGTCATTGCATCCGTTACTTTATCGGTCTTGACGGCAGCCTCAATGCCATCAACGATCGACTGGAGATCGTCTAACACGCTCTGCACTTCGTTAATGGCTTTGTCTACATCATCAACACACGCTTGCATTCCCGCGTAGTCATACTTAGTCATTTACTCCACTCCTTCAGTTGGCTCGTATCGAGTAATTGGTCAGAATCCGGCGAGGTGCTGTAGATCCGTGCGGGACCGTTCGATGTGATCCATGAAGGAATTCATCTTGGTATCGAAAGTATCTTTGATGTGCCCCATCGCACTATGGAAGGGCGGGGCCTTCTCGTCACTGACCCAGTGGGACTTGATGTCCTCGGTGTAGGTCGCGACGTTTTGCTGAGCGCTCTGCATCTCGCTCTTCTTATCTTCCATGTCGTCATACGTCTTCTTCGCCGCATCGACGTCAACGTCAATTCCCTCGGCCATATGTCACCCTCCGTCTGTGTTCGTTGAATAATGTATTTGCTCGGACAATCAAATTCATTTCAGCTGCTGACGCCCCCCCAACGTTCGACCCCGAGCTCCACCAATTGCCCGATCGCTTGCCCGATCGTGTGATCTGACCCCGGTTTGAGCGTAGACCAGATCTGTCCATTGGGTGAGGCGCTTGGCGCGCCGATAATGCGGCCGCGTTTGGTGTAGAAAACCCCGACCGCAACCGGCGCCCGCGCAATGCGGTCATCCTCGGCCGACAGTGCGTAGTACACGATCTCGGCGAACGCCGCGCGGGAGCCGAGCGCCGATCCGAGCAGCATCGCGGTCTGGGAATCGGCGCCGAGCGCCCGAATACGGTCGGCCAGCTCCGCCGAATCGTGTGTGCCGCTAAGCCGCTCGTGCATCTCCTGCTGCGGGGCACCCACCGGGGTGATTTGCGCCGCTTCCGACCGTGGCAACTCAGCGACCAACGCCGCCACCGCTGCGTCGAGCCTGGCCTCGCCCGCAATCCCCCGCAGCTCGATATCGTCGCCGATCCGCCGTGCCGTCACCAACCGAGTACCACGGCGCGCCACTGAGACCCGGGAAATACCGTCCGGAGTGACTAACCGCATGGCCAGCTCCCGGTCGGGCCGCTGCAGCACCTGCAGTAGCTCCAGCAACTCGTCGGCCACCACGCCGTCGACAATCAGACCACGTGATACCAGCATCCCGGTCGCACGGTCGATCGCCGCGTCCAGCGCCTCATCGGTGCCCTGCCGCAGCCGGATTGCCAACACCGAGGGCAGACTCTGTATCCCCACCCGCTGCGCGACAACCCGCAACTCGTCTTCACTAACGTTGAACCGCGAACCGAGCGCGGCTGTCACCGGACCGGATCCTTATCGTCCGCCCCGATAACCGGTGGCGCCACCCATCGATCGGAAACCTGCTGCAGTGTGCGCGCGGGTTCGTCCGCATAGCTCTCGGCGGTCGGCTCCGGCGTTGCCAGCTCATCGAAGATCGCGGTGTTGGGGCCCCAACTTACGTTCGCCACCGTGAACGGTGCATCGCTCTGCTGTGCGGCCGGCAACCACGACGAGCCGCCAACTTCCGAAAGCCGCGCACCCGGCTCACCGCCACCTTCGAGTGACTCGGCCGGACGGATTGACTCGTGCTCGCGGTCCTGGCTGCCGCCCTTGCCCATCATGCCCATGGGGCCCATGGCACCACGGCCCATGCCGCCGCTACTGCTCCCCGCACCACTGCCGAATGGCGTCTTTTTCAAATCCTTCGCGGCATCGCTGCTCTTGATCGGCGACGCAGCCATAGGAGCCAATGGCCTTGCGGTACCGCCACCGCCGCCGCCACCTCGGCCGCCACCGCCCTTGCCCTCGGACTTTCCTTCTTTCTCGGCCTTAAGCGCGTCACCCTTGACCACCTGCGGCGGCGGCAGCTGCTCCCACGGCTCGGCAAGCTCGGCGACGGCCTCCTCGTAGCGGACCATGACCGCGGCAGCGTCAGCCTGCTGAGCAGTGGCTGCCTCCTCTAACTCGGCAAACTTACCGTCGAGAACCGCGCCGTTGTACGCGCCAAGTGACGCCATCATGTCCGCGGAAGCCTTGGCTTCGACAGCATCCGATACGGTTGGCATCGACAGGATCGCGACGGTGTTCGCCACCGCCGCTTCCTCGATCTTCTGCCCGTTGCCCGCTGCGTTCAGCGCGAGCGACTGGATCCAGCGGCCAAACTCAACGAGCTTCTGCGAAACCGCATCCGACCCACCGCTGTCCCACGATGCCTTGAACCGTTCGACGATCGCGTCGAAGTCGGTCGATACACGCGCCAATTCGTTGGCAACCCGAACCCACGCAGCGCCCGCCTCACCGACGGATCCTGGGCCAGGTCCGTCGGTCAGGTCACGAGCCAGTTGTTCAGCGCTCCGCGACTCCCACACCACATTGGTGAACCCCATGCCATAACCCCCTTCCAGTTTCCTAGCCAGAATTCACGGCTGATCAAGCCAGATCGGTTTCCTGGATCTTGCCCGAGTGCGCCCGCAACGTCGCGGCTACTTCCCGAATCTCGGTGGAGCCCAAGGCCGCAGCCTTGCCGAAAGACTCATGCACGGCATTGGACGTCCGTGCGACGCGCTGGGATACCTCGTCGCTGCCGGGTGCCACCGTCGTCAGATGCGACGACTCGGCCTTCAGGACGGCGTCAACACGGCCAGCAAGGTCGTCAAGTTGCTTGATGACATCGCCCACCTCGCCGGGCTGGATCTTGATATCTCTTATATCGGCCATTTCATTACTCCTCTGATTGATGTCTGATTGATGCGGTTTGCGCGCTAAATACGCAGATCTACGTCCACGTCGGCGTTGGGATCGTTCTCACCGATCACCGGCGGTGCGACGGTACCCAGATCGCCAACGACCTCGCCACCCTGATCACTCGTGTGCAGGAAGGTCGCCGCGGAGTGACCGCCGTTGCCAGCCCCGGCACCACGGGCGCCCGCACCGCCCATCGGAGCGCCGCCCGCCATGCCCGCACCACTGGAGCCCACCGCTCCGACACCCGCACCGCGCACTGCGGCAGCCTGCGTCGCGGAGCCCGCCTCGCTCACACTTGCCAAATTGGCCGGCACCGCGGACGGCAATGCACGCGCCGCCAGCGTTCCCGCCGAACCGCCACCACCGATACCGGCCCCGCCACCACCGATCTTGGCGGCACCCGCTGACCCCAGCCCAGCCGTCGACAGTCCCTTAGCGGCTGCACTCACGCCCTTGCCGGCACCTTCCTTCCCCATCGCCTGCGCCATGCTGGTGGCGGCCTTGACACCCCCTTGAACCCCCTGGGTCAGCAACTGGGTACCCATCGTCAACGGCATGGTGGCCATCTGCATCGCGGGGCCCATCATGCTCATCGCGATCTGCATCATCGGGCCCATCATGCTCATCATGGAAGTTGGGCCTTGTGCGAGCGCCACCGGTGCACCCGTAGCCGTCATGTCGGCCGCCTGTGCGGTGAGCGCGGTTTCCAACTCGGTGACGATCTCGACGGCGCGCGCCGTCGCGGAGCCAGCCGTTTCGCCCATCTCTGGAGCAGTAAAGGGAATTCCGCCGGACAACGCCTCGAGGCGGTGCTGGGTCTCTTGAATGAGCTCAAGCAGCCGCGTGTAACCCTGAGACGTGTCCGCCCCGGCAGTCATCCCCTGCCCACCGAGTGCCGCGCCTTGCGCCGACACGGCCGCACCGTTACCCAGCGTCTCCGCGGTCTTGGCCGCAGTCCCGGCTGCACCGGCACCCGCCCATCCGCTGCCGCCCTGCCCCATCTGCCCCATCAAGCCCTGGAGACTCTGCGCACCCTGCTGGAACGCCTGGGTCATAGGCTGGAACATCTGTTGCGGATTAAGGCCCTGGAAGATCCCGGTACCCAGCGTGCCGAGCATCTCCAGCATCGGCGACATCAGCCCGGCAACCATGTCCCCACCCCCGGCCCCGCCCGCATCGGCGGCGGCCTGATCCTGGGCGTTACGGTCCTGGGCGTTACGGTCGGAAGGATTCAGATTCAGTTCGTCCAGAATGTTCCGGGTTGGCTTGTTCAGCCAGTCTTTGAGCCCATGCTCAAGAGCGTTGAGGTGCGGCGTCGGGTCGAAAACGACGCCGCCCGCGGCGGGTGCCGCGCCCATGGGTACTTGCATGGGCGAAAGGGGCCCTACAGGACCCGGGGGTACCTGTCCCTCTGGGTTGGTGACGGCCATGATTTCGCCGGTCAGACGGCAGTCGTCGGTCCGGAACCAGCGCCCTCGTCAACCTTGACGTAGCCGGCCTGGGCGACCTCTGTCGACGTACCCAGCAGTGCATGGTTGACAGCCGTCCCCAGCCCGCTGGTGACGTTGCTGCTCGTCGACGCAAAGAAGGCCGGAATCACGTTGGCGACGCCGAGCGGCCCGATCGCGCTGGCAAATCCGGACAGCGCGCCCGGCGTGACCACGGAGAATGCGGTGGTGATCGCCGTGGAAACGCCCTCCTGCGCCAATTGCATTGCGGACATATACGCGGGTTGTGCCTCAAAATCTTCGGTCATGATTCCCTCCTGAAATACGGCCAAAGGGCGAGCCCCGCCCCTCCTTACAGCAACGATAACTCCCCCAGCGGATGTTCTGGCTACTATTTTGCCGGATCCTTAGGGGACCCGGCAACTTCTCGGGCATCTTTTTCTGCGTCCGGATCCTCGCCGGGCACGAAAGTACTGCCGTCCCAGCAGGTCAAAGGGGTTTTTTCTAGCTCGGCCATCCGGGTATTGAACTCGTTGAAAAGAAAAGCATGCCGCTCCATAGCGAGCCGCGCGGCTTCCTGCGCAGTGTCAACGATCAGCTTTGCCAACGCATCAACCCCCAATCGTGCCGCGGAGGGGCCCAGCCACAGCCCGGACAGCGCACCGTGCGCATCGACCTCGGCGCTGACCGACTGATCGCGACTGGTCACCCGCACACTCACTGCGGCGGTGTGCTCGGCGAGGGACTGCATGAGGTCGCGCTGCTTGCGCACCCGAGCGAGCAAAGACGCCGCAAGGCTTGTGCCTGGGGCGCTCATACCGAGCGCATCCAACTGTCGGGCATGTCCTCGTCACCGAATATGCGCTCCTCGGCGTCCACCACGTCGGATTCGGTGGCCAAGCCCATGATTTCGATCGTCGGGAAGTCAACGCCCTGCGCCTGCATCTCACGGCGATGGGCCACCTGGGCACGCATGCCAGACAGACGGCAGAGCGCCAGAATCTCGTTCGCCAGGTGCTGCGGCGACTTTTTCAGCTCGCGTGGATCGATCTTGAGAGCTACCGGTAGACCCTGCTCAGTCGTGACAACTGAAATGCTGCCGCTGGGCGACCGCGCGGCACCCTGACGGCCCTGGCAGGCGCGGGTACCCGCGCCTGCGCCTGGCGGCGGTGTGACGTTATGGGCTGGCATGCGGCCAAAGTTAGTACAATGTTCTGAGCCGTGCTAGCAATACAAGGGGAATGCAAAATGGGTGGGCGCCACGGAAAACCGATCTCCTTGGTTGTGCCGGGAATTCTGTTGTCACAGAACGTCACTGACGAAGTAAGGATAACCAGCCGATGAGTGGGTCGAGGGACGCACAACGGGTGTTCGATGCTGGCGTGCTATCGCTGGGGATCCCGATCGACGGCTTGGAGACCGACCGCGACGTGCAATACGCGGGCATGGCGTTCAAGCGGGCGACAGAGTACGACCCCGAGATGAGCGACGCGTGGTTAGGCCGTGCGGCCGCCGGTGAGACCACCCCTGAGGTCTTCTACCACCTGTACCGCACCAGCAAGGCCAACCTTGGACGTGACCAGCGTCGCCTCGGCCTGCCTCGCAACGCTCTCGCTGGGCGCTTCCAGACCGGGCTGTATCTCGACTACGGCCTGAGCACACTCACCGAGGTGGGGCTGGCCTACGCGGCGGGACTGATCCAGGGTACGGACTACGGCGAGGCCGAGAAGGTGCTCAACGAGCTCGACGCCACCCGTAAAGCGATGCCCGGTGGCGATACCGAGTCCACCGAGATCTGCGCCTATGTCCGTGCGGTACTGCATTTCACCACCCAGCGCTGGCCAGATGTGCTCTCCGCATTGACCCACTCCGCAGTGTTCACCGACGAGTACCTGGCAGCGGGCGCGCACCTGATGGTCGGCTCGGCGTGCGCCCAGATGGGCCTGTTCGCCGAAGGTATCCGACGCCTGGACCAGGCGATTGAAGGACCGATCCCCGCAGCGCGGCAGGCAGCCGAGTTCTGTAAGGGCCTGACACTGCGCGAGATGGGCAAGGAACCGGAAGCCCGGATCATCTTCGAGCGCATCTACAGCGAGGATCCCGGGTTCGAGGCCAACGCGGCCGCCCTGCACGACCCGAAGTATCGGTTGATCATCAGCACCAAGGAATCGATCGACTCTCGCACCGACAAGTGGGATCCGAGCACCGCACGCGAGAACACTGACGACGCGGACGACATCGCCGAACGCAGCAACAAATACCTGCGTGAGGCCGAGGAGGAACTGAACCGCCAGATCGGTCTCAACGATGTGAAGCTCCAGGTGGCCAAGCTGAGGTCGGCGGCCAAGCTCGCCAAGGTCCGGGGCGATAAGGGGCTCAGTGCCGCATCGCGCAGCCTGCACCTGATCTTCACCGGACCGCCCGGGACTGGCAAGACCACCATCGCCCGGGTGGTAGCACAGACCTACTGCGGGCTGGGGCTGCTCAAGACGCCCAACGTCGTCGAGGCCAAGCGCAGCGATTTCGTCGGCGAGCACCTGGGCAGTACCGCGATCAAAACGTCTGCGTTGATCGACTCCGCGATGGATGGCGTGCTGTTCATCGACGAGGCGTACACACTGATCCAGACCGGGCTTTCCGGCGGCGACGCCTTCGGTCGGGAAGCCGTGGATACCCTGCTGGCCCGGATGGAGAACGACCGCGACCGCCTGGTCGTCATCATTGCCGGCTACGACGCAGAGATCGACCGATTCCTAGCCTCCAACGAGGGCCTGGCATCCCGGTTCACCAAACGCATACGCTTCGACTCCTATACCCCGGCCGAACTGGGCGACATCGCCCGACTCACCGCGCAACGACGCGACTCCGAGCTGTCCGAACCCGCGTGCGACGAGCTGGTCAAGGCATGCGAGACCCTCTACGAAACCACCTCTGCCGACGACTCCGGCCAGACTCGGCGGGGCATCGACCTGGCCGGCAACGGGCGCTTCGTCCGAAATGTGATCGAGGCCGCCGAGGAAGAACGGGAACACAGGCTCGCCGAAGAACACGAGGCCGCCCTTGAGGACCTTGACGAAGCCGAGCTGATGCGCATCGACGCTGTGGACATGCGGGCTGCCCTCAAGAACGCGTTGGCCATGCTGAAGCGCGACTGAGCCATCGGAGCCCACAGTGAGTAATTTCGACAATTCCCGGGGGCCACTGTCCGGGCATAACGCGCAGCCTGATGAAGCCGACACCGCGCCGCTGCGGATACCACGATTTACCTCGTCGACAGTCCCGACGCAGCATCAGCCACCGCCTACCTCGCCTCCAGCGCCGCCGTATCGCCAGTCAGCGTTTACCCCACCGATAGCACCACCGCAGGCACCGCCCACGTTTGAGCCAATGGCAACGCCGTTCACGACCGCCGACCGCGGAAACCTGTCCGGTTCGCCGGATACCCGGCAGCCGCGGCTGCCGACCCCCGGTGAACTCGGCCTGATCCGGCGCGTTCAGGCGGCGCCAGAACGCGGCTGGCGCAGGGCTATTCACCGGATGACAGGCATCAACCCGGGAGAATCAGACAAGGCAAATAGTCACAAGCGGTTGACCGCGCGGGTCAACCAACCCGTGCGCGGCGACTACAGCATCGCGGTGCTCTCGTTGAAGGGCGGAGTCGGCAAGACCACAACCACCGTCGGGCTGGGGTCGACGTTCGCCGCTGTCCGCGGCGACCGGGTCATCGCCGTCGATGCCAACCCGGACTTCGGCACCCTCGCACAGCGCGCACCGAAACAGAGCAACTCCACCGTGCGAGATTTGCTACTCGACGAGCGCCTGTCTCGCTATTCCGACATCCGGCGGCACACTTCGCAGAACTCCAGCCGACTGGAGATTCTGGCCTCCGAACGAGACCCCGCAACATCCGAGTCGTTTTCCGAGGCCGACTATCGGGCCGTCATGCAAACGTTGAAGCGGTTTTACAACATCATCCTCACCGACTGCGGTACCGGACTGGTGCACTCGGCGATGGCCGGAGTACTCGATGAGGCGGACGCACTGGTGTTGGTGATTTCTCCGGCGATCGACGCCGCCCGCAGCGGCCTGGCCACCCTGGACTGGCTGTCCAAGAACGGTCACGCACACCTGGTCCCCGGTGCGGTCGTGGCCGTCAGCGCCGCCCGACCGGGCGCAGTGTCTGTCGATATCGACCTGCTGGCCCGCCAGTTCCTGACCCGTGCCCGAGCTGTGCACGTCATCCCCTACGATGACCATCTCGCGCAGGGCTCCGAAGTGGTCCTCGACTTAGTGGGGTGGAAAGCGCGGCAGGCCTTCCTCGAACTGGCCGCGTCGGTGGCCGACGGCTTCTCTCATCCCAACAAACGTGACGAGTGGAACGCGTCAGGCTGGTCAACCGAAAGGCGGCGTCGATGAATGCGGGCAAGCTGTACCGGGCACCACGCCGCTGGCCAGGGATCGTCGCGGCCGCGAGTGCGGGCGTACTGGTGGGCGCAGCGGTCGGAGTAGGTGCCACGATGTTGACGCGTGAGCGCACCGCAGCCGCAGCGGTTACGGTCACCGTCACCCCAGAGCCTTCCGCGCCGCCCGCCGCGAGGCCCCTTGAGCGGGCCAACCGTCAGACCTGCGAAGGCTGGGACATCGCCGGCAAACTGATTAACGACGCGGCTGACGCGCTCACGGCAATCCCGGAAGGAACCAGCATCCTTGATCCTGCGGTGCGCAACAATCCAGAGCACGTAAGCGCTGTTATGCACGCCGGTGACCTATTCCAGCAGGCCGCCGACGCGCTGAAGCAGCGCATTACGCCCGGTGCCGCCGAGATCCTCACGCTGACCTCACAAACAACCGTAAGCTCCTTGGCCGCGTTGGCCACCGCCTACCGAAGTTTCGACGAGTCCAGCGGGGACTCCATCACCACCGCCCGGACCGCCGCACACAACATGAGTGCGCTGTGCAAACGCCTGGCCGGCTGACACAAGCACGGCGAGCTTCACCTCTTCTGAGGACCGAAGCCGTACTCGGGAATCGACCGCCAAGCCCCCTGAGCCTGTCAGGCTTTGGCGCCGCTTCGCTCGGCGGCAAATGAATCCCTGATGTAGCGCACTTCCTCATCCGTGGCGACCATCGTGACTACCGATGAGCCGGCCCGAGTGGACACCTTGACGACGTCGGCCTCAGCGTCGAGCAGTTCCAGTGCCACGTCCGCGTTCGGACTCACGGCCGAATTCGGCGGCGTGATGACCATCGCGGTGACGCCGATCCGGACCGACTGCTCAACCACTCCGTCGAACACCTCAACCGTGTAATTGCGGTCCGAACCTGCTTGCATGGTGCGGCGATTGGCGTCGGCAACCCAGAGCAGGTCATGGTCGTCGACCTCCTTGATCATGCCGTGCCACAACCGCGGCCGATGGCTGTGCACGCGCACCCTGGCACCGAGCGCCAATGACCGCAATACCGCCAGCTGCGCTAGGTGCAACGTGCCGACGATCTCCACACGATTGATCTGCGACCCGAAAAGAGGCAGTGCGACCGCTCGGCCATGCTCGTCGGCACCAATCACCTGCCCGCAACCGGAAGCCGGAACTGCGATGTTGTCCACGGCGCCATCTGCGGCCGCGTACGCCCAGCTGTTGATCTGGCGAGGCGGCTGGGGCACAGGCAGGCTCGAGGCCAGTGCCGAGTGCTGGAAGCCGCGCAAGTGGTTCAGACCCCGCAGGTGGATGCGGGCACGGTCGTGAGTGTCGAAGCGGGCCAAGCCTCGCACCTGGGTAACGCCATCGGCGTCTCGCCGCAGCGACAGGCAGACCGTGGTGGAGTAGCTCGGAATAGTCCAGACCAGTCCCAGTCCCGCGGTCGTCAGCATCGCAGGTTTGATCGCGAAGCTGCGAAGCTTGAAGCGACCTTCCTGGCAGGTCCGCCACGTTTCCTCGACGCTGGATAAGTTGACACCATCGGACAGCTGGTTGGCCGCCTGTCCGATCTCGCTGGCGGTCTGCACCCGCGAACCCAGCCCGGCCTCTGTCAACCGATTGGCCACCCGCCGTGTCGCCGTGGTGGCGGCGCGCAAGATGCCCTCCCGCCCGCCGCCGCGGCGGCGGACCGCGTCAGCACATCGTGACGGATCGAAGCGGATCGCGACCCACACGGTGCGCTGCGCGATGGCCGGCAGCGGGCCCAACACCGCGTCGTACACGGCGGCCATCTCGGTGTGACCGTGCGAGCGAGCGCCCTGACTCAACACATCGATGGAGTCGAGGGTGATATCGAATTGCCGCAAACATTCGACCAACGCGTCGACCGGGACGATGTCGCCTGAGACGGTGACACCCGGCTCCATCACCGTCATTGCCTGCGGGTTCTCGTCGATTTTCAACAGCGACAGCAACGTGCGCCCGTCCCAGCGAAATCCGATGAGAGTCCCATCCGAGGCGGGCACGTCGAACGGTTCTGCCGGACCTGCCTGCCTCCGTACACGTTTGCGGCGTTCCAGCAAGTACCCCAACCGCAAGCCAACCAGCCGCGGCAGCGTCGTACCCCGTCCGCGCACCACCAGTACCAGCGCGGCGACAAGACCCACGGCCGCACCCTGCCATCCGGGGAGCCCAGCCAGCAGCGCGATCGTCAGCCCAATCCCGATAAATACCTGCAGCAACACCAAATCCCACAGCGGTAGCACGCGCTGGGCACGAATGTCCACGGTTGAACGCAAACGGCTCGACTCCGGCGGCCTCCGCCGTTGACTACGGGGAGTCCCCGCACCGCGACCAGGCAAGTCGGCTTCCTCAGCAGCTGATGGGGCGGCACCTCGCGAGTGCGGTAAACCCCCGTGACCATGTTGTACGCTACCGACGGCTTCGATACGGAACCGATGCTGAGGGGAGCGGCAATGCCAGCGCAAGTTACCACACGTGCGCAAGTCAACGGCTATCGGTTCCTGCTGCGGCGCCTCGAGCATGCGCTGATTCGCGCAGACTCTCGAATGATCCACGACCCGATGCGCGGCCAGATCCGGTCTCTGATGGTGGGCTTCGTATTGGCCATCCTGATCACAGGGGCAGCAACCGTGCTTGCCTTTTTCAAGCCGATGCCGAACATAGGCAACGCGCAGATCCTGATCAGCAAATCCAGCGGCGGAATGTTTGTGCAAATCGGCGACCGGGTGCACCCCGTCCTCAACATCAGTTCTGCCCGGATGATCACAGGTTCGGCAGACGCACCCAAGCAGGTCGATGACCGATTCCTCAATCAGCTGCCGCGTGGCCCGATGGTGGGGATAGTCGGTGGCCCGGCGGCAATTCACGGCGCGGACGATCTGAACCTGTCGTCCTGGTCCGTGTGCGACTCTGTGACGACGCCGGATGTCCGCTCGGGCCCTGGCCCGGGCGGACTGGAGACGGCGGTCCTCGCCAATGATCCGGTACTGGGCGACGATATCCGCGCCGCCTCCGCATCCGAGATGCTGCTCGTAATGTCCGGAGACACTGTCTACCTGATTTATGACGGGGTACGCGCCGCAGTCGACCCACGCGATAAAGGCGTCGTCAACGCTCTGCACTTGCAGGACGTCTATCCGCGGCCCGTCTCCCCAGGGCTGCTCAACTCGTTCCCGCTGGCGCCACCGATCCGCCCGGTCGTCATCGACGGGCTTGGCGAACCGGCACCATACCTGCCAGCCCAGTATCCGGTGGGGTCGATGATCAGGGCCTCCGACTCCACCGGCAATCAGCTGTATGTGGTGCTGCGCGACGGACTGCAGAGGATCTCGGATGCGACCGCCGACATCATCCGATACGGCGGCCCCGCTAACGATCCGCAGGGCACCCACGAGGTCTCACCCTCGATGATCAGCAACGCACCCATCGTGCACACGCTGCCAGTGGATCACTATCCAACAGTGTCACCTCAGATCGTCGGCCTAGAGCCGGACAGGGTGGCCTGCATGTCCTGGCAGCGGCCCAAGAGCGCCGCCCAAGCCACGATACGACTACTGGTTGGGCATCGGCTGCCGCTGCCGTCCGGTGCGAAACCGGTCCCACTGGCCAGCGCCGACGGGACGGGGCCGGGCGTGGACTGGGTGTATCTGAAGCCCGGCACCGGCGAGTTCGTCGAGGCTACCGGCAACGCACCGGAGAGCAAGGCCGCCGGTGCGCTGTTCTACGTCGCCGACACTGGTCTGCGCTACCACATCAAGGACCTCCCCACGGCCGCTGCGCTCGGGGTGAGCGGGGTGACCGAGCCCAACAGCGATGCCATGTACCCGCAGCTGGCCCCCTGGTCAGTGCTCTCCCTACTGCCCGCTGGCCCGGAGTTATCCCAGGAGGCGGCGCTGGTCGCCCACGACTCGCTCGCAGCCGACCCGGCCGGGTCGAAGGTCAACCCGCCCAAGCAGTAGCGATCAGATCCGCAGTTCGCGAAAGTACCCGTAGACACCCACGATCCAGAAACACAGCGGGAACACCATCGCGATGGCGACATACTCGAGAATCTCGACCTGTCGGCGCATCACTGGTGAGAACACCAGCCGGGGTGCGACGATTCCGCACAGCACGATCAGCGCGATGAAACCAATCATGGCCGCCGTTGCAGCCACCTGGCCATCCCGCACGTACAGGCCGTTCTTGGCGATCGCCACGAGCGCGATCATCAGGCCACCGCCAACCAACGTCGCCGACTGGATCAGATCGTGATGACTGCGCCCACGAAGGCAAAGCACGGTTGCCACTGCGGCGCAGAAAGCCGAACCCTGCCAATAGAATCCGTCGCTGACATCCACACTCAGGTAGCAGCCGGCGGCGGCGGCAATCGCGGCAGCCACCAGCATGCCGGTCAGGTACGCGTTGGCGCGCCGCAGCTGCCCCACCATGCCCTCCTCGGTGGGGATGATTTGCTTACCAACGGCGTTCACGCCTTCGACCGTGGTCCCACCCTGGGTTTCGATGTCGTCGAGCGGCTCACCGGCGGTTGGCACCCGCGGTATCGGCAGCTTCGAAAGCATGATGGTGATCCGCGGCGAGATGTAAACCACCACAACCGCCAAAGTCGCGACCGCGGCGCCGACCGCACGCTGCGGCGGGTCCCACAACAGCACGGCCGTCGCACTGGCCCCACCCAGCGCGGATAGGGTCATGACGGTTGTGTGCAGCGCGCGGCCGCTCCCGGTGATTAGAACCATCGCCAGCGAGGCCAGCGCCGTCAGCCCGAACGCCATAGGCAATGCCTTGACCCCGAATGCCTCCGGCACCATGTACAAGGAACCCGCGAAAAGCAGCGGTGTCGCAACGACCGCCGCCCACTGCGAACGCACTGCCCCGCCGGATCGGTGGGCGAGCACGCACGCGACAACCACACCCAGCACGCCCAGGCCGAGTACGGTCCCGGCGAGGTACCGGTCGCCCGCGTGCCTTGGCAAGAGCAGCGCGACGGTGGTACTGGTGGCCAATCCGACCGCCAAGTAGCCGAGCATCTGCCGGTTGTCGACGAACCACCTGGTCCAGGGCAGGTCGGTCAGCGACCCAGCTTCCCCGAGTTCTTCGACGTCATCGAAGAGAAGCGGGCTCGCAGGCTGACCGATCTCCCGGATTGCCATCAGCTCCCCGGCGTAGATGTTTGCCTCCGACAACGACCGGCTCGGATCGATCGGATCGGCACCCAGGCGCGCCAGCGTCCACTTGTCCTCGGAGGCGTCGAACTGGGTGCCCGCCAACTCGGGCCGCGTGGCTATCTGGTCATTGGCGATGTCGATGACGTCGTCGATAAAATTGGCGATGCTGACGTTCGGCGGCAAGCCCACGTCGATGCGCAGGCCACCAACCACCAGAGTGATCCGGCTCAACTCGAGTTCGGGTTCAGATTCCGCATCTAGCTCCGACAGCGAAGGCGGTAGAGTCAACGCGGTGGCCCCCTCTGGCTATATTGTCGCGCCTGCGACACTTAGGCTGCTGACAATACCGAAGGGCGCCGTAGACGACCGTCGCGGACCTGCCGGGGGGAGGAGCTAGTAAAAAGGTGAGCACCCAGGGTTTCGTGCGTCGCACACGGATGCAGCCGCCCCGAATGCCCGGGGGCGAGGTGAACCTCCAGCCTCCCCCTGAAGTGCCACGGGTGATTCCCGGCAATCTGCTGATGAAGCTGATGCCGTTCGTGATGATCGTTGCGGTGGTGGGGATGATCGCACTAATGGTGACCGTCGGTGGCCGCGATATGACCAAGAACCCGATGTTCATGATATTTCCGATGATGATGATCATGTCGATGGCCGGCATGTTCATGGGTGGCGGCCAGCGACAGGGCAAGGCCGCGGCAGAACTCAACGAGGAGCGCAAGGACTACTTCAGCTACCTCGCGAACCTGCGCGACGACGCGGACTCCACCGGCGACGAACAGCGCACGGCCCTGGAATGGAGCCACCCAGACCCGCGAGCCCTCGCCGACGTCGTCGGGACCATCCGGATGTGGGAACGCCGCCCGGGAGATACCGATTTCTGCCACGTCCGCGTCGGGATCGGCACGCATCGACTTGCCACTCGTTTGCTGGCGCCCGAGACCGGCCCCCCCGAGGACCTTGAGCCGGTGTCCACGGTGGCGCTGCGCCGCTATGTCAAAACCCATTCGGTGGTGCACGCACTACCCACTGCGGTGTCCCTGCGGTCGTTTCCGGTCATCTCCTTCGAAGGCGACCGCAAGCTCGCCCAGCAACTGGTGCGTTCGATGTTGCTGGAACTCTGTAGTTTCCATGGGCCAGACCACGTCCAGGTAGCGGTGGTGACAGCCAACCCGGATGGGGACAACTGGAGTTGGGTCAAGTGGTTGCCACATGCACAGCACCCGACTACTCGTGACGGTTTGGGCCCGATGCGGATGCTGTACCCCACGCTGGAGCTGCTGGAACGCTCGCTAGCCGACGACCTCGCCCAGCGTGGACGGTTCTCCCGCAACTCCGAGCTGCCTCAGGGGCTCAAACGCTTGGTCGTCGTGCTCGACGACGGCTACATCACCGGCAACGATAGGTTGTCTGCTGATGCTGGCCTCGACGGCGTCACCGTGCTGCAGCTCAACGGCCCCGCGGAAGGGGCGGCGGCCCGGCGAGCTCTGCAACTGGTAGTGGAGGGCGACGACGTCGGCGCCCGGACCGCCGTCGGGGTTGAGCGGTTCGCCACCCCGGACACCATCACCGTCGCCGAAGCTGAGGCCACCGCCCGACGCATCGGCCGCTACCGGCTGGCCAGCGCAGCGCACATCGTCAACCTGGAGTCCGACAGCCGCAACGCCGAGGACCCCGGCCTGATGAGTCTGCTGAAGATTCCCGACGCCGCCGAGATCGTGCCCGAGCAGGTTTGGCGTCGACGCACACCGCGCGAACGACTGCGGGTACCGATCGGCTACACACCCAACGGCCTGCCGCTGGAGATCGACATCAAGGAGTCCGCCGAGGCCGGCATGGGGCCGCACGGCCTGTGCATCGGCGCGACGGGTTCGGGTAAATCGGAGTTCTTGCGAACGCTGGTTCTGTCGATGATCACCTCCCACTCTCCCGATGCACTCAACCTTGTGCTGGTCGACTTCAAGGGCGGTGCCACATTCCTGGGGCTTGAGGGTGTTCCACACATCGCCGCGATCATCACCAACCTCGAAGACGAACTGATCCTCGTCGACCGCATGCGCGACGCCCTGGCCGGCGAGCTCAACCGCCGCCAGGAGCTGCTTCGCAAGAGCGGCAACTTCCCGAATGTCACCGAATACGAGCGCGCTCGCACCAACGGTGCCGAGCTTGAGCCGCTGCCGGCGCTATTCGTCATCGTCGACGAGTTCTCTGAGTTGCTTTCCCAGAAGCCGGACTTCGCCGAGCTTTTCGTGATGATTGGCCGCCTCGGCCGGTCTCTGCACGTCCATCTGCTACTGGCTTCGCAGCGACTGGAGGAAGGTAAGCTCCGCGGGCTCGACTCCCACCTGTCATACCGCATCGGTCTCAAGACGTTCTCTGCCAGCGAGTCGCGCAGCGTACTGGGCGTGCCCGACGCCTACCACCTGCCCAGCGTCCCTGGCTCCGCGTTCCTCAAATGCGATGCCTCCGAACCGCTCCGGTTCAATGCCAGCTACGTATCCGGGGAATACGTACGGCCGCGGCGGTTGGCCCAGACTGGGCGTGCGGCAAAGCTCGGCGTGCTGGCGCCGAAACTGTTCACCGCGAGCCCCGTGAAAAAAGACGAGGCCCCAGCCCCATTAGCGCCCGCGGATACCGACGCCCCGGAGAGCCCCGCGCTGGCATCGTCGCCCACCAAGGTCACTCTGCTGGACATGGTCGTGTCGCGATTGCGCGGACACGGCCGTCCCGCCCACGAGGTCTGGTTGCCGCCGCTGGACGAGAGCCCAGCGGTGAACGAGCTACTCCCCGTGCCCAACTGGGACGCCCCGGAGAACCTGAACGGGCGCCTGTGGATGCCGATGGGACTGGTCGATCGCCCCTACGACCAGCGGCGCGATGTGCTGGCGGTAGATCTCGCCGGCGCCCAGGGCAACATGGCGATCGTCGGCGGCCCACAGTCCGGAAAGTCGACCGCATTGCGAACGCTGATCATGTCCGCCGCCGCGACCCACACCCCCGAGCAGATCCAATTTTTCTGCCTGGACTTCGGTGGCGGCACCCTGATCAGCCTGGCCAACCTGCCGCATGTGGGCGGCGTGGCAGGCCGCATGGATGCCGACGGTATCCGGCGTACTGTCGCCGAGGTTTCCGGGGTACTGCGTTCCCGGGAATTGCTGTTCCGCGATCTCGGCATCGAGTCGATGCGTGACTTCCGCCAGCGCAAGGCACGCCTGGCCACGTTGCCGCCGGAGGTTGCCGCACAGGATCCGCTGAGCCAGGACAAGTTCGGCGACCTGTTCCTGGTTGTTGACGGCTGGGCATCGATCCGCAGCGACTTCGAATTGCTGGAGCCTACGTTGCAGGCGCTGGCCATCCAGGGTCTGTCCTACGGTGTGCACCTGGTGATCTCGGCGACCCGCTGGTTCGAGATCCGTGCGGCGGTCAAGGACATGCTCGGCACCCGCATCGAGTTACGGCTCGGCGATCCACTCGACAGTGACGTGGGCCGCAAGTTCGCCGAGTTGGTTCCCGTGGGCCGGCCCGGACGCGGTATGACGCCAGAGCGGCTGCACCTGCTGGTCGCGCTGCCGCGGCTGGATTCGGACTCCGATGTGGAGAGCCTTCCCGTCGGGGTGTCGGCATCGGTGGAGGCGGTACGCGCCCATTACGGCAACCGGCAGGCGCCGAGGGTACGAATGCTGCCGCACCGCGTGGACCGCGACCAGGTTGTCCAGGCCGCGAGGTCGGCAGGGATGCTGAGCAAGTCTCGCATCGCGATCGGCATCAACGAAGAAGAGCTGCAGCCCGTCGTTATTGATTTCGATACGCAACCGCACCTGGTGGCCCTCGCTGACATCGAGTGCGGCAAGTCGGGCCTGTTGCGGAACATCGCGGCAGGGGTGATGGAGAACGCCACGCCCGAGGAGGCCAAGATCATCCTCATCGACTATCGGCGCTCGCTGCTCGGCGTGGTCGACAACGACTACTTGGGTGGCTATGCGACGGCGTCGCAGTCCTGTTCGGAGCTGCTGACAGGCTTAGCTGCTTCGCTCAAGGACCGGCTGCCCCCGAGTGACATAACCCAGCAGCAGCTGAAGGACCGGTCCTGGTGGTCAGGGCCGGACCTCTTCGTGATGATCGACGACTACGACCTCATCGGAGGTAGCGGCCTCAACCATCCACTGGGCCCGCTGATCGAATATCTACCGCAGGCACGGGATATCGGGCTGCGAGTCATCGTCACCCGGCGCAGTGGTGGTGCCGGGCGCGCGATGATGGACGCATTCATCGGGCGACTGCGCGACCTGTCCTGTAACGCTCTGGTGATGAGCGGTTCCCGAGAAGAGGGTGCCCTGTTCGGGCACAAGCCGTCTCAAATGCCTCCCGGCCGAGGAATGCTGGTATCTCGCAGCATGAAGAGCGGCGTGATCCAACTATCGACGATGCAGGACCTATGAACGACCTCGATGAATCGAACAGCCTCCGGGTGATCTCGGCCGAACCCGAGCAGATCAGGGTGTCGGTCTTCGGCGGCAACACGCAGCTCGACATTGGTCTACCGCTGGACCTCCCGGTGTCCAGCTTCATTCCGGACTTGACCAAGTTGGTCCGTTCCCGCGACGCGACGCCCAACGACGATTCGCGGGGCAAAGAAGAACGCCGAACATTCGGGGTACTCAGCCGATTCGACACCGGCGTCGAGATCAGCCCCGATAAGACGCTGCGCCAGGCCGGGGTTGTCAACGGCGAATTGCTCCGACTGTCATCGCAGCGAGCGCTGTCCCCGCCGACGCTCTATGACGACGTCGTCGATGCTGCCGCCCAGTTGAACAAGGCCGCCTACGCCGAATGGGATTCGCGTTCAGCGCGATGGATGGGCCTAGTGGGCGCAAACCTCGGCGCAATTGCGCTGGCACTGTTGTTGATTCAGCCGCTGTCGCAGGTGCAGCGCGTGACCATGACCGGGCTGGGTGTGATCGCTGTGGTGGGTTTGACGACCTTCGCCGCGGTGGCGCGCCGTAGTTTCGCCCTCGACGATGTCGCCGTAGCACTCGGCGCGGCCACTATCCCCATCAGCGCAACCCTCCTCGGAGTGCCGCTCATTGCTTTTGGGGGTTACGGGTTCGCGGGCGCGTGCGCGGCACTATTGCTGACCAATTACGTGTGTTACCGCGTGATCGGCACCGGCCATTGGGTATTCCTGGCCAGTTCGTTGACAGCAGGCCTGTGTGGGGTCGCGGTGCTGATCCATTCGGTCGGTGTACGCACCGACATAGTGTGCGTGGTGTCGGCAATCATCACCATCCTGATGTGCGCGGCAGTGCCCAGACTGACGGCCGGCATCGATCATTTTGAAGCACCAACCGCTGCAGTCGACGCGGAACGTTCCGACGACGAATGGGCCCTGGAGAATCCGTTCCCCACAGAGACTCCCCAGGTCGCTAACACCACCAACTCCGGGACGAACATGCCTACCGCGGAACAGGTTTGGGCTCGGGTCCACCAGGCGGCACTGACCCGGTCCGCGCTGCTGATGGGTTTCGCTGGTACGGCAGTTGCGGCGTCCGTGGTGCTGCTGCGCGACCGCGGCGTCGTAGCGTGGCAGGTCTTCGCCTTTGCGCTGACGTGCGCCGTGGCGCTGGGTCTGCGCGGCCGCCATCCGCGCACATGGGCCGAGCGGATCGCTCTGGCGTTGCCGGCCACCTCCCTTGCGGTCATCACGTGCGTGATTTCGCAACACGGCATCCTCCCGTTGCCGCTGGCCTCCATGGGAGTGTTGCTGACAGTGGCCGTCGGTGCCGTCGTGCTCGGTCTCACCGCCCAGCCGGCGCCAGCACTGTCCACCGGGCGGACGACGCTGCTGGGATACTTGGATTACCTGGCCGTGGGCGCGCTGATCCCTGTAGGGCTATGGGCACTCGGCGTCTACGAGCATCTAGGCCCCTGGTGGTAAAAACGCTGCGGCAGTTGGGTGCCGTGATGTCCGTGCTTACGATCCTCGCAGGTCATGCGAGCCCTGTGGCCACGGCCATTCCGCCGCCAGTAGTCGAGCCGGGGCCACCCCCGAGCGGGCCGGTGGGGCCATCAGAGCCGACCGAGCAGAAAGCCATCTGCGGTATTCCGACCGGGGTGCTTCCGCACACCGATTTCTCCGTACAAACCGCCGCTGAGGCCATGCTCGACTACAGCAGAGCCTGGCAGTACACGCGGGGCGCGGGTCAGAAGGTTGCCGTCATCGATACCGGGGTAAGCCGACATCCGCGCCTCCCGCTCCTGGAGGGCGGTGGGGACTACGTCGCCCACACTGACGGGCTTCAGGACTGCGACGCCCACGGCACACTGGTCGCCGGCATTATTGCGGGCTCACCCAGCCCATATGACATGTTCTCAGGGGTAGCCCCCGAGGCAACCATCCTGTCAATTCGACAGAATAGTGCCGTTTTCGGGGTTGCCGGTTCCGGCGGCGGTCAACGCAACGATGTGAACGCGGTGTCGACCGGATACGGCAACACACTGACGCTGGCGTATGCGATCACCCGGGCCGTCGATCTGGGAGCAACGGTCATCAACCTATCCATGGCGGCCTGCACCCCCGCGAGCGCAAAACCCGACGACGCAGCGCTGGGCCGGGCGGTGCGCTACGCGTTCGAAAGAAACGTAGTGGTCGTCGCTGCCGCAGGCAATCTCAGCAAACAAGGCGGACAGGGCGGCCTCTGTTCGATTCAAAACAGCATGACTGATCCGAACCGGCCATTGGACGATGCCTGGGACACGGTGCGCACCGTCGCGAGTCCTGCCTGGTTCGACAGCTACGTTCTCGCAGTCGCCGCGGTTACGCCGGAGGCACTGCCCGCGGACTTCAGCCTGCGCGGTCCGTGGGTTGCCGTCGCCGCACCCGGTGAGCGAATCACCTCACTCGATGCCAACGGTCCGGGACTGATCAACGCGGAGCCGGACCAGCAGGGAGCCCTGTCACCCATCAACGGCACTAGTTTCGCCGCACCGTTTGTATCCGGGCTGGCAGCCTTGATCCGCGCGTATCGACCCGATCTGAATGCCAGCCAGGTGATGGACGTGATCAAGCGGACCGCCCGCACCCCCGGTTCGAGCCCCAATCTGGCCACAGGTTGGGGCGTGATCGATCCAGTCGCGGCACTTACCTACGAGCTACCGCCGTCCGACCAGCTCCCCAACGTCCAAGTCGGCATCCAGATTCCGGGCCGCGCCGCCCATGTAGATACAGGGCGGAATGCCCGGATGATCGTCTACTCGGTGACTACCGGCAGCATCGTGCTGATGACAATCGCGTGGGCACTCGCGAGTGCTCGGCGCCGACGGCCGACAGCCGACAGCGAGGCTCGGAAGCACGCAGCCCGCCCGGAGTTGGACAGCTAGTGTTGTAGATCTGAATGACGCCGTCGCGGACTACTGACTGGTCGATCTCCACAGCGTGGACGTCTATATGTCGATCATCACGGTGGACCCAGTCGCAGTGCCACGATCAAGCTCGACAACGGCCTCCATGACACTTTCGGTGCTCACGAGGGCGGGGAAAGTATTTGGCGCAACGACATTCACACGCACCCCGAAAGAGTCGAATTCGGCAGCCATGTGTCCGCTCAATGCGTCGAACGCTGCCTTCGACGCAGCGTAACCGGCCTGCCCTTGAAACGGGTACACCTTCGATCCGGCGGTGCTTGAGATGTTGACGATGTTTCGGTTAGCTGCGCGGTTCTCCGATGCCCGGGTAGCCCAGAACTGCTGCGCTAGCCGGACCGACAACCGCAGTGGCGCAATGACATTGGTTTGCATGTGCTGTACCAAATCGATCAGGGCCGTATCGCCGTCAATCATCGTGCTTGTGTATCTGCCCATGTATGCCGCGTTGTTCACCAAGAGGTCGACCCGTCCATAACGGGCCAGTGCGACATCAACCACCCGCTCGACGTCGTGGATGTCGCAGAGGTCCGCGTGGACGACATATACGGATGCGGCAGCGTACGGTACATCTGGTTCGAGCGGGTCGACGTAGGACTCATATTGAGACGGAACCTCGGGTACGCGCGTCTTGCACACCGCGAGAATGTCGTACTCGCCAGCGTACGTGCTACAGAATTCGTTGCCCAGCAGCCCACCGGCTCCGGTGAGGAGGCACACTCGGCGATCACCAATAGACAATGCTTGCCTCTCCAAATGTCTCAATGACGTCTTGTTTCGGTCGGTGTAGCCACATCGCCACGCAGTTGCGCTCGTTGCGTGACACTCCCGCATAGCCGTGCCACGAGAAAGGCGTGCATTCGAACATCACCATTGAGTTGTTGAGCGGTGGAATCAGTGCACCGTCACCACGTTGGCCGGCGGCGAGGCTCGCGAAAAGTCCGGTCTCGCCGCCGTCTCCGGGCTCCCAGGGTGGGTTCGAAAGGTAGAACAGCACCGCTACGGCGCGAACAGTTTCGCGCGCTTCGACGCCATCGGGTCGCTTGCCGGTGTGATAGTCGACGCCGTCTACATCCTCGTGCCTGGTTTCGGTGTCGTTCGGCATGGGCCCGGCGAACCAACCGGGGCTTAAGTCGTTGTGCGGCCAGCCAGCGTTGCCGCCGGGCTCGTGATGGTGCAGGGTCGTGGTGATATCACCGGTGCACGCGACACCGGCGATGCCGGCGATCATGTCGTGCCACTCGCGCGAATTGAACACCGCGAGTGGGCCATCGAGATTGTTGTGGATGTGTGCCATCGACGCGTCATATCCAGGTGTGCTGGTGTTGAACTTGGTCCCGCCGGCTGCGATATGCCGATAGTGGTCTTCGAGAGTGTCGTAGAACGCTTGGTTGAAAACGTTCTGAACGGTCACATACGGGAAAGGTTTGAGGCGTCGCACCCAGTACCGGTGCGCGATCAACTCATCCATCGGCCAACGCCGTGTCGGTATGGATCCCCCCTCAGCGGTCACATCGCAACACGCTACCCAAGCGCAGTCTGCCTGGCCTACTTGTGGTCAAGCTGGGGCCAGTTAGCTGGCTGACGATCCAGACCCGCAGGCGGCGCTGGACTGAACTTTCCCATCTTCTCGCCGCATGCGCCCTTTATGATTTGCGCATGGCGGGGGACGGACCAGCGGCCGGGCTGAACAACGAGCCCGATGAACCGCAGAAGCGGTCTTTTCTCGACCGCTTTTCGCTCAACAACCTATGGCGCGTGGCCGTTGTCGGCGTGCTGGGCCTGACCGCAGGATTCGGAGGACTGGATCAGGCTGATCCTGCGATTCCGATCGAGCTCGGGAATGTCTACGACAACGGGCCGCTGCAGATCACCCCACGCGCCGTATTTGCGATCTGCCCGGCCTCGAGGCTGGACCCCACGATAATGAGGCGCTTCACGTACGAGGCGAGCACCTACCAGATCATCGCACTGGCCGGGACGGTCAAGAACACCGACAAGATCAACGTCACCCTGGATGACGAACGAAAGAACAGCTCGACGGTGTACCGCGAGGTATTCACTCTCACCACGCCGTCAGAGTTCAAATATTACGGTGAATACGCTTCGGACTCCGGTTCCGGAAAAATGTACTCACTGCCTCCAGGCAAAACAGTGGAGCTACTTGCCATTTGGGGAATCCCCTTCGTCCGACCGGGAATCCGCCCCGGGGACAACATCGCCATCCGGCTGAACGACCTCGAATGGAAACCTGACGCAGCGGGCTCCGAATCTTGGAAGTCTCCTAAAAATTCGTCTTACGGCGTTCTCCACACCACTCTTCGCGAGTGCGACTCATGAACATGCCGAGTAAGATCGCACCGGCCGCTCTGAGTGCACTGCTACTCGCCGGCGCAATCACGTTGTACACCAACGTCTCTACCCTCCAAGAGTCTTACGGCCCCATTACCGTCCATGGCAGCTCGTCTGATGAGACCCGCGGAAGAAACGATGCGATCTCTGTCCGGGGCGCATACTCGGCATCGGCGGTGAGGTACACATTCAAGGACCGCCGCGACAACTTCACACAGCGCACCCAGGGGCGGTGGATCGTGCTGGACGTCGTCTACGAAACCCTGACGACAGTGCAAAACCACATCATGTATCTCGACGACGACGACCTGAGAATCGAGGCCACCAGGTCCACTGCGAAGCTCTTCAATCAGCCGGGGATTCCTGAGCGTACGGCGCTGGTGTTCGATCTGCCCGAATCTCCGCGGTCCATGTCTCTCGTCGTCAGGAGCCTGCCCGGTACCAGGAACGCCGATGTCGGAGCCGCTCGCGGCTGGGGTATCGACACGCAGTTGGACATCGACATCCCGACCTCCACGCTTGTTCATCGGGACGTCATCGACCTCTACGAGGGAAAGTTCCCGGAATGACTTGGCTGAAGCGTAACGGCGTGGCGTTCCTGGTGATCGCACTAGCCCTCACCACGTATTGGTTCCTCATTGTTCAACCCCGCCGGGAGCGAGTCATCGACAGCCAGCGGCCTGCTCTCGTCGTGCGGCCGGGCGAATCCGCAACGGTCGATGGCATCGACTGGCAGCTCCGGCGGGTCGATCCGCCACAGCCTGGAAAGTACAACAGTCCGATTCCCGAGGGCACCAAAGCCGTGGTACTCGTGCTTGACCGGTCTAAAGCCGGCCACCAGCTGTCTTCCGAGGATGTCGAGAAGGTCTCCTGCGACGTCGCAATCGTGGACCGGCGCGGTCGTCGCTGGACCAAACAGAACCATGTCTCAATGTTCTCGATTCAGGATTCCCTGAAGCGGACGGGCTATCGGACGTTCTGCGCCGAACCCGGTCCGTTCATGGTGGTCGGGCTGGTCCCGCCCGACGCGACGGATCTGAGCCTGGAAGTCACCATCCGTAAGTCGAAGTCGGATATCAACGAGGTAGTGCGTTTCGAGTCTCCGCCTGGCTAGCGTGCGCCAGGCTGTACCGCTCGAGGCAATATCCGTATGTTGCCGCTACCAAGCAGACCTTCACCGGCTCGATGAACGAACCAATCGCGACGATGAACACTTGGCCATACACGGACCACCATGAGAGTTCATGCGGGCCAAGAAGATTGACCGCTGCGCGCCAGACGAAACCCTCCCCGACCTGCGGTTCGTAGTAGGAACCTGACGGGTAGAGAAACACCAGGAACATGAACGCGAACACATAAGTCGCCACTATCAGCGGACCACCGTGCAAGGTCACGCGAATAGAGTCCGCCAGCTTCTCCAATATCCCAAGAAAGCCGCGTGCGAATTCTGTAGTTCGTGCCTGAATTCCCGACGGAACGCGCGACCACCGCGGCCGGACTCGCCCCATCACCGACTGACCTGCGTTGGCGACTCGGGTCGCGTGTTTCTCGCCGAGGAATGCATGTCCACTCGTCGACCAGGTACCCATCGCCTGAATCCCGTAAATCGCTGCCGCAATGGCAATCCATGTCAAAGGTATGAGGACCGCGGGTATCGCGGCAGCGGCGAATTGCGTCGCTGACTCCCAAAGGTGTCTGAATGGGCCAAGATTCGCGAGCAGACTCTCCTTGTGGTCCAAATACCACATGACAACACGGCGCTCTTTGATCCACTCCGGAGTGCCAAACAGCTTGTCGGCCGCAGCCGTTACCAGAAGGAGCACCCATGTCGCCTCCGAGTACAGAGCGAGCAGTTGTGTCCAGGTGGGCAATTTGTCCCTAAATCGGGTCAGCAGCATCCTCATCGTGAATGCGATAGCAATGACGGCGTAGATACGCCAGTCCGTCGGACTCAAGTACTGGCCGATCTGTTCGCTTGTCTTAGCCGATGAAAGACCGTCCATAGTCGAGCCGTAGTACTCGAGATATCGCACGTTGAGATACCCGGCACGGTCCTCCAGATGAAGCTTCCATGCCGTAAACAGCACAAACACCGGAAGTATGGCCCGGAGAACGGTGTTGGTCGCTTCTGTCCAACTTGCCCTGGCGTTTGTCACTGCGCCACGCACCACCCAGAACATCGCGACGTAGGTAAGCAGCCGGGCCAGCGGCACCAGTGGGAATACCAGATCACCCCACAGGCCTCCGACATGTACGGACACAAAGATGGCTAGCTTCAATGCACCATAACGGGTCAGCCAGCCGACCAGATAGATCGCCACCAGCCGCGGCCAGCAGCGCCACCACAGGATCCCCGTCCGGCGCAGCAGATCCACCGGACCGGATATCCCCCACGTTGCCATGGGCAGATAGTAGCTAGCTCAGTCCTCTGCGTGGGCGTACTTGCCACCGGCACCCAGCGAGGCCAGAGCGGCGACCGCCATCATCAGTGCGGCGGCCACGAACACCACCACTAGTCCGGCATGGAACGGCTCGGTGATGAGATTCGGAAAGAACGACTGCCCGGTCAACTCGGCCGCGTTGACTCCCGGGTGGTCCAGAACACCTGACGGAGCAAGCAATTCGCTGACCGGGTTGTAACCGAGGAACGCCGCGAACAGGCTGCCCACCGGCGGCAGGCTGGACACCTCGGCTGCGGTCGAGGCAGGCACTCCCTGGGCGGTCAGCCCTGATTGCATCGCGGCGGGCATCGTGGAGGAGAGCCCGACGATCATGAGCGAGAAGAAGATTCCGATGGACAGCGAGCTGCCCGCGTTGAAGAAGGTGCCACGCACTCCCGAGGCCGCGCCGCGCTGGTGCGCGGGCACGCTCGACATGATCGCCGCGGTATTCGGCGCGGTGAAGATGGCCGATCCCAGTCCGTTGAGGAAGATGAGGGCCGCGAAGGCCCAGTAATTGAAGTTCACCGGAATGGCGATGAGCGCCAGGAACGTCACCGCCGACAGCACCATGCCGCCCGTGGCGAAGGGCCGGGCACCGTAGCGGTCCGACAGCACACCGGCGATGGGCCCGGCCAGCAGGAAGCCAAGTGTCATGGGCAGCAGGAAGATTCCCGCCCACAACGGCGTCGACTCATAGCTGTATCCGCGCAACGGCAACCAGATGCCCTGCAGCCAGATGATGAGCATGAATTGCAGACCGCCCCGACCCACCGACGCCAGCAGGTTGGCCAGGTTCCCCAGGCCAAACGCACGGTTCTTGAACAGCCGCATGTCCAGCATCGGGTCGGCCACCCGGGACTCGATCACGCAGAACAACAGCAGCAGCGCGACACCGGCGATCAGCGATCCGTAGACCAGCGGGTTACCCCATCCGGTGCTCGAATTGCCGTATGGCTGAATGCCGTATGTGATTCCGGTGAGCAGCACCGTCAGCCCCAGCGCAACGGTTACGGTGCCTGCCCAGTCCAGCTTGCCGGGTGTGGGTTGGTCGATCTCGACGAGGGAGCGATATGACCACACGGTGCCCAGCAGGCCCAGTGGCACACCCACCCAGAAGATGGCGCGCCAATCCCATTCGGAGAGCACGCCTCCGATCAGCAGCCCAAGGAAGGACCCTGCCACCGCGGCCACCTGGTTGATCCCTAGCGCCAACCCACGCTGCGTGGACGGGAAGGCGTCGGTCAGGATGGCCGACGAGTTAGCCATCAGCATGGCACCGCCCACCCCCTGCACCACTCGCCACGCGATAAGCCACACCGCACCCCCGCCGTAGTGGAACGGGTCGAAGGACAGCACCACCGCCGCGACGGTGAAGACGACGAAGCCCATGTTGTAAATGCGGACCCGCCCATACATATCGCCGAGGCGGCCGAACAACACGACGAGAACCGCGGAAGCCAGCAGGTAGCCCATGAGCATCCACAGCAGATAGCTCACGTTGCCCGCGGCAAGGGGGTTCAGACCGATCCCGCGAAAGATGGCCGGCAGCGAGATTAAGACGATCGACGAGTTGATGGTCGCGAGCAGCACACCCAGCGTGGTGTTCGACAGCGCCACCCACTTGTAGTGCGGATGGTCGCGATCCACCCGCAGCCGACGTCGTGCGGTCTCGACATCCGCAGGTGTTTCGTCGGTCTGTGTCATCAAATCAGTCATCGTCACCCTTGTTGCGCGCTTCTCCACCGACGCGGCCAGCAGGGCACCCCAGCCCGGCCGTCTCTGGATACCACCGTGTATAACTTTAGCAAGGGAAACTATATTCCCAAAACCTTCTAGTCCCCGTCTGTCAGATCGGGCTTTGGCTGCATGCCTCACGCGGTTCGAGTGCGAGCCTCACGCGTAAATCTGGCCGGAAATCCGCGTGAGGCTCGCACTCAGCGGAGAAATCGGTGACCTACCGAGTAGCGTGGCCAGTGTTCGTCAACGAACAGCCCCAAACACACAAACACGGGAGCGCGCACCAGTGCGCTGAGAGGACGGCTAGGGCCGTCGACCGTATGAACCTGACCGGGTAATGCCGGCGTAGGGAGGAAGAAAATGCCTGATCAGTCACGTACTCCGGAGACCGTCACCACGGGCCCCATCCAGGGCAGCGAGAAGATCTACCAGGACCTCGACAGTGGCCTGCGCGTGCCGCAACGCCGAGTGAACCTCACTAACGGTGAGCACCTGGACCTGTATGACACGTCTGGTCCGTACACCGACTCGGGCGCCACCATCGATCTGCAGAAGGGCCTGCCACCGCGAGCCGGCATCGTCACCGATCGCGGCACGCAGCTGCAGCGCGCCCGTGCCGGAGAGATCACCGCCGAGATGGAGTTCATCGCCGTCCGCGAGGGTGTCCCCGCCGAACTGGTGCGCAGTGAGGTCGCGATGGGCCGCGCCGTGATCCCCGCCAACCACAAACACCCCGAGAGCGAGCCGATGATCATCGGCAAGGCCTTTGGCGTGAAGATCAACGCCAACATCGGCAATTCGGCCGTCACCTCCTCGATCGCCGAGGAAGTGGAGAAGATGGTGTGGGCCATCCGCTGGGGCGCCGACAACATCATGGACCTGTCCACCGGTAAGGACATCCACCAGACCCGCGAGTGGATTCTGCGCAACTCCCCCGTGCCCGTCGGTACGGTGCCGATCTATCAAGCGCTGGAGAAGACCAATGGCGACCCGGCCGCGCTCACCTGGGAGCTGTACCGCGACACCGTGATCGAGCAGGCCGAGCAGGGCGTGGACTACATGACCGTGCACGCCGGCGTGCTGCTGCGCTACGTGCCACTGACCGCCAAGCGCGTCACCGGCATCGTCTCGCGCGGCGGTTCGATCATGGCCGCATGGTGCCTGGCCCATCACCGGGAGTCGTTCCTGTACACGCACTTCGAGGAGCTGTGCGAGATCCTGGCACGATATGACGTGACCTTCTCGCTTGGCGACGGCCTGCGTCCAGGGTCCATCGCCGATGCCAACGACGAGGCTCAGTTCGCCGAGCTGCGCACCCTCGGCGAGCTGACGAAGATCGCGAAATCCCATGGCGTGCAGGTGATGATCGAGGGCCCCGGCCACGTGCCGATGCACAAGATCGTCGAGAACGTGAAGCTCGAGGAGGAGCTCTGCGAAGAGGCCCCGTTCTATACGCTGGGCCCGCTCGCCACCGATATCGCTCCGGCCTACGACCACATCACCTCGGCCATCGGGGCGGCGATCATCGCCCAGGCCGGCACCGCGATGCTCTGCTACGTCACCCCCAAGGAACACCTGGGGCTGCCGGACCGCAAGGACGTCAAGGACGGGGTGATCGCCTACAAGATCGCCGCGCACGCCGCCGACCTCGCCAAGGGGCACCCGAGCGCCCAGCTGCGCGACAACGCACTGTCCAAGGCGCGCTTCGAGTTCCGCTGGGATGACCAGTTCAACCTCTCGCTGGACCCGGACACCGCCCGGGAGTTCCACGACGAGACACTGCCCGCCGAACCGGCCAAGACGGCACACTTCTGCTCCATGTGCGGCCCGAAGTTCTGCTCGATGCGCATCACCGCCGATATCCGGGAGTTCGCGGCCCAGAACGGTTTGGAGACCCAGGAAGACATCGACGCGATGCTGGCACGCGGCATGGAAGAGAAGTCCGCGGAGTTCGCCGAGCACGGCAACCGGGTCTATCTGCCGATCGCGTGAGCATGGCTGCCTTCCTCCCCATCCCGGAGCCGGGCGCTACCCCGGTGCGAGTGATGACCATCGCCGGGTCCGACTCCGGGGGCGGGGCAGGTATCCAAGCCGATATGCGCACCATGGCGCTGCTCGGTGTGCACGGGTGCGTGGCCGTCACCGCGGTAACCGTCCAGAACTCGGTGGGTGTCAGGGATTTTCACGAAATCCCACCACACGTGGTGGCCGCGCAGATGGACGCGGTGATCACCGATATCGGTATCCAGGCCGCCAAGACCGGGATGCTGGCCTCCGCGCCAATCATCGAGGCCATCGCGGAGACATGGTCGCGGCTGGCGACAAATGTCCCCCTGGTCGTCGATCCCGTGTGCGCATCCATGCACGGCGACCCGCTGCTGCACCCGAGCGCACTGGATGCCATCCGTGAACAACTCTTTCCGCTGGCAACGCTCGTCACTCCCAATCTGGACGAGGTACGGCTGTTGGTGGACATCGACGTCGTTGACGAGGAGTCCCAAAGGGAAGCCGCGCGAAAACTCCATGCCCTCGGCCCGCGGTGGGCTCTGGTAAAGGGCGGGCACCTTCGATCCAGCGACACCAGCACGGACCTGCTCTTCGACGGCACCGAGTTTCACTACTTCCCCGTCGAACGGGTAGACACCGGACACGACCACGGCGCCGGGGACACCCTCGCCGCATCTATCAGTTGTGCACTGGCACACGGACTTTCTGTGATCGAAGCCGTCGCCTTCGGAAAACGGTGGATCACCGAGTGTCTGCGAGCGGCCTACCCCCTTGGCCGTGGCCACGGCCCGGTATCGGCCCTGTTCAGGCTGCGATGAGCATCTGCGCGAAGAACCTTAAGCTGAGTGCGTGAGCACCGAGGAACTTCCGGATATCGCCGGAATCGCCCACCACCCCGACGGACACCCCCACGGTGCGGTAGTGCTGACCCACGGCGCCGGGGGCAGCTGCCACTCGCCCATGTTGCGTCTGCTGTGCACGGCATGGGCCGAACACGGTTGGCTGGCGATACGTTTCGACATGCCGTTCCGGCGCAACCGGCCAAGCGGTCCCCCCTCGGCCTCGTCAGCCGACAAGGACCGCGCGGGCATTGCCGAGGTGATCAACAAGGCCCGCACCCTGGTGGATGGCCCGCTGTTGGCCGGCGGTCATTCCTACGGCGGACGTCAAACCTCGATGCTCGTGGCGGAAAAGGGGCCGATCATCGACGTTCTCACCGTGTTCTCCTACCCGCTACATCCACCCGGCAAGCCCGACCGGCTGCGCACGGAGCATCTGCCCGGCATCCAGGTTCCCACGGTGTTCACCCACGGCACCTCGGATGCGTTCGGCACCATCGCGGAACTTACGGAGGCATCGGTTCTGATACCGGGCGGCGCGACAATCGTGGAGATCACCGGCGCGCGTCATGACCTGGGGTCCAAGACAATCAATGTCCCCGAGCTCGCCATCGACGCCGCGCTGGCGGCCCTGAAAGCGAACTAACAGGACCTAACGCTCGTCCACCGCGCGCCAGTCGCGCATCAACAACTGGGCCGCCCGACGCAGATCGGACTCCGCCTGCGCCACGGTGAGACCGCCGTTGAGACACACCTGAATACAGCCAAACCACTGGTGCACCAGCAGTCGGATCACGGCCTCGTCCTCATCGGTCGGGTCCGAAAGACCGGCGACCTCGGATATCAGCTCATGGAACCGCTTCTCGACCTGCATCAGATCGGGCACCTCGGCCAGTGACGCCGAGTTCGAGGACCTGATCATCGCGATCGCCAGCATGCGGCGCCGTGTCAATCCGCGCAGTGCCCGTACCAGCGCTTCGCCCACCCGGTCGGCCGCGGTTTCCTCCCCATCGGGAGACAACGGGATGCGGCCCACAAGTCGCTCCGACTCACGCACCAAAGCCGAGACGAACAGATGACGCTTCGTCGGGAAATATCGGTACAACGTGCCGATGGCGACGTTGGCGTGTTTGGCGACATCGTGCATCTGGACGTGATCGAGCTCGCGCGTCATGGCGAGTTCCTCGGCCGCATCGAGCATGCGCTTGTACTGCTCATGTTGGCGCCTGGTCGATGGCACGGCGGCTGGCCGCACCGGTGACGCTTCAACCATGGCGCTCACGATCTATTCACCTGCATAAATAACCCCGAAACTGGAACCTGTTCTAAATAAGGTAGCACTACCGTAAGCCAGCGCACTGCGAATTCGCGGTCCTGGTTTAGTTCCCGGCGCTCGGCGTTCCCGCCAGCATCGCCAGCAGCAGTTCAGCGCGCACCCTCGCGATATCGAGGTCGCAGGCCAGCAGTGACTGCACGGTTTCGATGCGTTTGCGCAGCGTATGGCGGTGGACGCCGACGGCGGCGGCCGCGGATTCCCAATGGCCGTTCGCCTCCAGATAGGCCCGCAAGGACGCCATCAGTTCGGTGCTGTGGGTGACGTCATGCTCGGCGACGGGCGCCAGGGTCGCGTTCGCGACGGCGACCAGTACCTCACGACTCGCACCGAAGGACAACAGTGCGCTACCCGCCAACGAGGTGAACTCCAGCGGCGCCCCGCCGCGTTCGGACACCGACGCTGCGAGCTTCGCATTCTGTGCCGCATCGCCCAGCCGCCCCACCGGATGCGCCCCGCTCAACCCCGCCCGCAGACCCTTCCTGGTGCGCCCGTCCACCTCCGCGAACAACTGTCGGGCAAATTCAGCAGTTTCCGACCCCGGAATCACGACGGTGAGCTGGGACTCGGAGGTATGCGCGAAGACCGGGTGGCCCGCGGACTCCATGGCCCGGTTGACTACGGGCTGCACCCGCCGCAGCGCCACCGGGGATTCCGCATCCACCACCAACACCCGGATCCGCCCACGCCCGTCGGCAGCTTGTGCGAGTTGCGCCCACACCGAGTCCAGGTTCCGTGCATCGCCGAGCAGCAGCCCCAAGGCCTGCCCGTTCAACTGGCGCTGTGCGTCCTGCAGCCGCGACGGCTTATCAAAATCCAGGGCCAACAAGGAGTTTGCATGCCCCAGTAACACCTGGTCCACGAAGCTCAACGGCGTCTTGCTGACAACAGCCAACACCCCGTACGACGTACCCCCCACGCCGATCGTCTGTTGCGCGACCGCGATTCCCGGATCCAGTTGTTGCGCACCGGCCGACGCGCCCGGCGTCACCGCACCCCGGACCAGATTGATCGTCGCGACATCCAGATTGCGCGGATGGCTCGCGATCACCGTGCCGCCCGAGTCCAACACCACAACACTGGCCCGCAGCGACCGTCCAAGTTCCGCGGTGACCGCCTGCACACCACCATTGACAATCGCTCGGGTAATCCGGGGCTGAGCCCGCGACGCACGCAGCACCGCGTCGTACTCCAGTTCGGCGATGCGGGTGCTCACCGCCTTGACCACCGCGGCAAACGGGGTGCGCAGCGGCACCTCGATCAGCGGCATACCCAGCTCGTCGGCGGCCGTCACCAATTCCGGTGGCACCTCATCGAACGTCAGTCCGGTACCGAATCCCAATGCGGCGACACCATTCTCGTCGAGCACCCGTAGGTAGCGCAGCCGCTCGCGGGTGCTCGCGGGTAGACCAATCCCTGTGGTGAGCACCAACTCTCCACCGGATAGCCACTGCGCGGGGTCGGCGAGCTCTGTGGTGAGCGCCAGATTGATCTCGCGCCCCAGACCCTCGGCGCCGCCCTTAAGGGTGAGTTTCAGGTCCTGCTGATCCATCACCCACCGCACCGGAACACTCACCTCACGGGACTGTACAGAATGGTGAAAAATACCGCGAAGATTCCCGGAATTGTCGGATGATCAGGCATGTGTCTCAGCGCACACTGGTTGTCTGCGTGCTTTCTTGACGTGCTTAGACGGATTCCCTCGACGGATGGACGTGCGATATGCCGGACTCAGTACTCCAGAACTACATCGACGGCCAGTTTGTCGATTCTTTGTCCCTGAAAACCTCCGAGCCCATCGACCTGATCAGCCCAGTCGACGAATCGTTGGTGGGCCGCGCCCCGGTGTCCAACGCCGACGACGTGAATGCGGCGGTGGCCGCCGCCGAACGCGCCTTCGCCTCCTGGGGTAAGTCCACGCCGAGCGTCCGGCAGCAGGCGCTGCTCAAACTCGCCGATGCCATTGAGGCACACATCGACGAGATCGTCGACGCCCAGTGCCGCAACACCGGGCAGCCGAAAGCCGTCATCGCCGCCGAAGAGGTGACCGTGAGCGCCGACCAGCTCCGGTTCTTCGCCGGTGCGGCACGACTCGTCGAGGGCAAATCGGCCGGCGAGTACATGGAGGGGTTCACCTCCTACGTTCGGCGCGAGCCCATTGGCGTCGTCGGGCAGGTGACACCGTGGAACTACCCGTTCATGATGGCGATCTGGAAGATCGGCCCCGCGCTGGCGGCCGGAAACACCATCGTCCTCAAGCCCAGCGACACCACACCGGAAAGCACACTGGTGCTGGCCCGTTTGACGAAGGGCATCCTGCCCGACGGCGTCTTCAACGTCGTGCTGGGCACCGCTGCCACCGGCTCCGAATTGGTGAGTCACCCCGCCATTGGCCTGGTGTCGATCACGGGCTCGGTGCGGGCCGGTATCGCAGTCGCCGCCTCGGCGGCCGAACAGCTCAAACGCAGCCACCTCGAACTCGGCGGTAAGGCACCGGTTGTGGTGTTCGGCGACGTTGATATCGACAAGGCCGCCACCGGGATCGCGCAAGCCGCCTTCTTCAACGCCGGCCAGGACTGCACGGCTGCTACCCGGGTGATCGTGCACCAGTCGATCCATGACAAGTTCGTCAGCGCCCTCAACTCCGCGGCACAGACCTTGCGGCCGGGCCTGCCCGATGACGCTGACAGCTTCTACGGGCCGATGAACAACATCAACCACTTCACCGCGGTCACCAAGAAACTCGAGAACTTGCCCGCACACGCGACGGTCGTGACCGGCGGAAAACGTTGGGGCGACAAGGGCTTCTTCATCGAGCCCACCATCGTCACCGGTGTGCGGCAGGACGATTCAATCGTCCAGGAGGAGACTTTTGGACCCATCTTGACGGTCCAATCCTTCGACGACGCGGACGAGGCCGTCCGTCTGGCCAATGGAGTGCGTTACGCACTGGCCTCCAGTGTCTGGACCAAGGACCACGAGACCGCCGAAAAGTTCACTCGCGAACTCGACTTCGGTTGCGTATGGGTCAATTGTCATATCCCACTGGTTGCCGAGATGCCGCACGGCGGGTTCAAATACTCCGGGTACGGCAAGGACCTGTCGGCCTACGGGGTGGAGGACTACACCCGGATCAAGCACGTGATGAGCGCGCACTAGACATGGCAACCGACACGTTCCATCCTCTTGATCCTCTGACCGCGGATGAATTCACCGCGACAGCCAAACTTCTGGCGCAAGCGCACGGCGTCGGGAGCGGCTGGCGGTATACGTCCATCGAGCTGTCCGAGCCCTCCAAGGCCGAGATCGCCGCATTCGACAGCAACGGCGCACGGCCCGAGCGCCGGGTACTCGCCACGTGTCTGGACACCCAACGGAACGCCACCTACAAGGCTGTCGTCTCGCTGACCGCCGGTGAAGTGCAGTCCTGGGATCACATTCCCGGAGTGCAACCCAACTTCACGGTCGACGAGTGGGAAGAGGCCGACGCCGCCCTGAGGCGCCATCCGGAGGTCATCGCCGCCCTGGCCACCCGCGGAATCACCGACATGGACCTGGTGTTCATGGATACCTGGACCTACGGCGACGCGGTCATGCCCGAGAAGTACAAGGGCCGGCGCCTCGGATGGTCGGACACCTGGGTGCGTTCCACCGAAGGCGCCAATCCGTACGCGGGCCCTGTCAACGGATTCCACTGCATCATCGACATGAACAGCATGGAGCTGCTGGAGATCGAGGACACGTTCACCGTCCCGCGGCCCGAGATGATGGGCGAGTACGTGCCCCGGCACGTTCCGGAACGCTTGCGCCGGCAGAGCACCCGAGAGTCGCTGCAACCACTGCATATCACCCAGCCCGACGGTCCTTCCTTCACCATCGAAGGCAATAAACTCGAGTGGCAGAACTGGTCATTGCGAGTTGGCTTCAACTATCGCGAGGGCATGACACTGCATGCCGTGACGTATAACGACAACGGCCGGGTGCGATCAGTGGCCAACCGCATGTCCTTCGCCGAGATGATGGTGCCCTACCGGGATCACTGCGAAGATCACTACCGAAGAACAGCTTTCGATATCGGCGAGTGGGGCATCGGCTTCATGACCACCTCACTGGAACTTGGTTGCGACTGCCTCGGCGAGATCCGTTACCTCGATGCCGTGCTGCATAACAGCAAGGGCGAGCCGTACACCATCAAGAACGCGATCTGCATTCACGAAGAAGACAATGCCGTCCTGTGGAAGCACGTCGATCACGACCACGGTGCCGAGGTACGCCGGATGCGCCGGCTCACGGTGTCCTTCCACGTCACCGTCGCCAACTACGAATACCTCACGTACTGGCGGTTCTATCAGGACGGAAATATCGAATGTGAGGTCCGTGCAACGGGAATCATGGTGGTGAGCAACTTCGCCGAGGGCGCCGCACACCCACACGGAACCCTGGTCGACAACCGGACCTACGCGCCGTACCACCAACATTTCCTTGTCGCGAGACTGGACCTGGACGTCGACGGCACCGAGAACACTGTGTACGCCACCGAGACCGAGATCGAGCCGGTTGGCCCCAACAACCCGTACGGGCTGTCTCTGCGGCAGCGCAACACCCCATTGCGCACCGAATCGGAAGGCAAACAGGACTTCTGCTGGCAGACGCAGCGCGCCTGGAAGGTGGTCAACGACAACACCCGCAACGGCATCGGCACCGCACCGGCCTACAAATTGGTACCTGGTGCTGCCATCCCGGCGATGTTCGACCCGTCCTCACCGGTGCTGGCGCGCTGCCGCGCCATCGAGCACACCCTCTGGGTGACCCCCAACTCACCCGAGGAGCGCTGGCCCGCAGGAGAATTCGTTACACAGAGCAAGGAAGACCATGGTCTGCCTTCCTGGACTGAGCACAACCGCTCCATCGAGAACACCGACGTGGTGCTCTGGTATGTGTTCGGCATTCACCACATCACCCGCCCCGAAGACTGGCCGATCATGCCCGTCGACACCGTGAATTTCTGGCTCAAACCGGTCGGATTCTTCGACCGCAACCCCTCGCTCGACGTCGCACCCACCCCGCCGAAGAGCTGTCACACATCCGGACACCAGGAGGCTTAGCCATGAACACCGCCGCCAAGAGGATTGCCGTTGCATACCTGGCCACTCCGGGCGGCGATGACGCGCTAGCGGTGGGAGCGCAGATCGCACGCTCACTGGGCGCGCATCTCGATCTGTGCATGGTGCTCCCCCAGGACCGCCCTATCCTGGCGCCGCTCCCGCAGCAGGAGCGCCAGGACATATTGTCCGAGAATGCCACTCACTGGCTGAACCATGCCGAAGCCACCATTCCCGACGACCTCACGGTCCAGACGCATATCAGCTTCCACGAGTCGATTGCCGAGGGACTCATCGCGCAGTGCGAGGCTCTGGGGGTCGAGGCAGTCGTGGTGGGTGGTTCAGGCGGCGGTCTGGTCGGCAGTCTCTCGCTGGGATCGGTAGTCAACGAGCTGGTGCACTCCTCACCGATACCACTGGTGATCTCGCCGCGTGGTGCGCGCTATCAGAAGAACCTCCGCGTCCGCGAAGTCACCTGCGCCATGGGAACGCGGCCGGGCGCGCGCGTGCTGCTGGACACGGCGCTGCGGGCCTGCCAGCGCGCCGGCGCACCGCTGCGCCTGGTCTCACTGGTCTCGTTCGACCCGATCCCCGGGGGTGACGACGATCAGTCGGCGCGCGAACGCGCCACCATTCATGCTCAGCAGTCCCTCGAAACCGCAAAACTGTTTCTGCCAAAAGATTTTCCGGTCACGTCAATGGTCGCCGAGGGACCCACCGTCGAGGCTGCGGTGAACAAGCTCGACTGGCACGAGGGCGACATCATCATGGTCGGTTCAAGCCGCTTGGCACAGCCGCGACGACTCTTCCTCGGTTCGACGGCCGCGAAGATGCTCCGCGTGCTGCAGGTCCCGATGGTTGTGATTCCCAAGGAAGAAGGGGGCGATAGTGACTGAGGACGTCGCTCACGCCGAGCTGGAGAATGCCGAGCGGTCCGAGGGACTTGTCTCAAAAGGCTTGGCGGCCGGACGCATCGGCACCTTTACCGGCGCCATCCTCGGTATCTCCACAGTGGCACCGGGATACACGCTCACGGCCAGCATCGGCCTGATTGTGGCCGCGGTCGGCCTCAAGATGCCGGCCATCCTGATCGCGGGGTTCATCCCGATGTTCCTCACCGCGTACGCCTACCGCGAGCTCAACTCGCGCGCGCCGGACTGCGGCGCCTCCTTCACCTGGTCCACCAAGGCATTCGGCCCGTACATCGGCTGGATGTGTGGCTGGGGCATGGTGATCGCCACCATCATCGTCTTGTCCAACCTGGCATCCATCGGTGTGCAATACGGATATCAGTTTCTGGGCGCCATCTTCCACAATCAGACGGTCGGCGACCTCGCCAGCAACAAGGCGGTCAACATCATCTCGACCGTCGCGCTGTTGGCCATCGCCACCTACATCTCCAGCCGCGGCATCACCACGAGCGAAAAGGTGCAGTACGTCCTCGTCGGGTTTCAGATGATCGTGCTGGTGATCTTCGCCGTCGTCGCCATCACGAAGGCGCCTGGCGCGGCCGGGCATCTCGACTTCGATCTGGACTGGTTCAACCCGCTGACGGGACTAACCCTGAGCGCCTTTGCCATTGGGCTCGTCGGCTCGATCTTCGCATTCTGGGGCTGGGACACCTGTCTGACACTCGGCGAAGAATGCAAGGACCCGACAAAGGTACCCGGCCGTGCCGGCCTGCTGTGCGTGCTGTCGATCTTGCTGACCTACCTGCTGGTGGCTGTCGCCGTGATGATGTTCGCCGGTGTCGGCGACACCGATCTGGGCCTGGCCAATGAGGAGAACAAGGACAATGTCTTTGGCGCCCTCGCCAATCCGGTGCTAGGCAGCTGGTTCGGCCCGCTGCTGCTGTTGGCGATCTTCGCCTCAGCGGTGGCGAGCCTGCAGACCACTTCCCTGCCCGCCGCCCGCACCATGCTCGCCATGGGCACCTATGGCGCCTTCCCGAAGCAGTTCGCCAGTGTCAGCCCGCGATTCCTGACGCCGACCTTCAGTACCGTGGTGGCCGGCGCGGTGACAGCCGTGTTCTACACCGTTGTCAGCCTGCTGTCCGATCGCACCCTGCTGGATACCATTGCGGCACTGGGCATCATGATCTGCTGGTACTACGGCATTACCGCTTTCGCCTGCGTGTGGTACTTCCGCACGGAGCTGTTCCAGAATGCCCACAACGTGGTGTACAAGTTCCTCTTTCCGCTGCTGGGCGGGCTCATGCTAGCTGCGGTGTTCGTCATCTCCGTGCGCGAAAGCATGGATCCGGAAAAGACGGGCAGCGGCGCCTCGATCGGCGGTATCGGCCTGGTGTTCTATCTGGGCTTCGGCATTCTGGCCTTCGGGGCGGTGCTCATGGTGATCATGCGCGTCAAGAGCCCGGACTTCTTCCTCGGGCGCACCCTGACTCGCGACACCGCGCCGCTCGTGGAATAGCAGCCATGTGGTCCGCGCGAAGGGGGAACGTACGCCAAAACGGCGTACGTGTGGGCCTTCGGTGGACAATCCGTCCATTCACAGAAACACACCGCAGCGGCAGACTGAGATCGCCGGATCGACGACAGGAAGCGCTATGACCGACATCGCCTATCGCCTCGCGCAGAAGCGCAACATCGTGACGCCCCTGCCCGGACCTCGGTCCAGCGCCTTGGCCGAGCGCCGCCGCGCCGCGGTATCCGCGGGCGTCGGATCCACCGCACCGGTCTACGCCGTGGATGCCGATGGCGGCGTGATCGTCGATGCCGACGGCAACTCCTTCATCGACCTCGGGTCGGGTATCGCGGTCACCACCGTCGGCGCCTCACATCCCGCGGTGGCCGCCGCCATCGCCGACCAGGCGGCCCATTTCACCCATACCTGTTTCATGGTGACGCCCTACGAGGGGTACGTACGGGTCGCCGAGCTCCTCAACGCCCTGACACCCGGCGATCACGAGAAGCGCACCGCACTGTTCAACTCCGGCGCCGAGGCCGTGGAAAACGCCATCAAGGTGGCGCGACTTGCCACCGGTCGCCCGGCGGTCGTCGCCTTCGACAACGCCTACCACGGCCGCACCAACCTGACGATGGCACTGACCGCCAAGGCGATGCCCTACAAGTCGCAGTTCGGGCCCTTCGCGCCCGAGGTTTACCGGATGCCGGCCTCCTACCCCCTGCGTGACGAGCCGGGTCTGTCCGGCGAGGACGCCGCACGGCGCGCGATCTCTCTCATCGAAACCCAGATCGGTGCGCAGTCGCTGGCCGCGATCATCATCGAGCCCGTCCAGGGCGAGGGTGGATTCATCGTCCCCGCACCCGGATTCCTGTCCACGCTGACGGCCTGGGCCCGGGACAACGGCGTCGTCTTCATCGCCGACGAGGTACAGACCGGATTCGCACGTACGGGTGCCTGGTTCGCCTCCGAGCACGAGGGCATCGTCCCTGACATCATCACCATGGCCAAGGGCATCGCCGGGGGCATGCCGCTGTCCGCCGTCACCGGTCGCGCTGATCTCATGGACGCGGTGTACACCGGCGGCCTGGGCGGAACCTACGGCGGCAACCCGGTGACCTGCGCGGCCGCCATCGCCTCGCTGGGTGCCATGCACGATCTGGACCTGCCGGCCCGCGCCCGGGCCATCGAGACCTCGGTGGTGTCTCGCCTCCAAACGCTGGCGCGCACCGTCGACGTCATCGGTGAAGTACGCGGCCGAGGCGCCATGCTGGCCATCGAGATCGTCAAACCCGGCACTCTCGAACCCGATGCGGCCCTGACCAAAGCCATTGCCGCCGAGGCGCTCTCCCAAGGTGTTCTGATCCTCACCTGCGGGACCTTCGGCAACGTGATCCGCTTGCTCCCCCCGTTGGTGATCGGGGACGATCTATTGGACGAGGGCATCACCGTCCTCACCGACATCATTCGTGAGAAGGCGAGCCACCAGTGACTGACCACTCAGCCCTGATCGATGCCATCCCCACCGATCTATGGATCGGCGGCAAGCAGGTGCCGTCCTCGACCGGCGCCCGGTTCCCTGTGCACAACCCGGCCACGGGTGCCGTGCTGACCACCGTGGCCGATGCCGCAACGGCCGACGGTGCCACGTCGCTTGATGAGGCTGTGGCCGTGCAACAGTCCTGGGCGGCGACCGCACCCCGTGAACGAGCCGAAATACTCCGGCGGGCCTGGGAATTGGTGATGGAGCGGCGTGATGACTTCGCGCTGGCGATGACCCTGGAAATGGGCAAGCCGCTGGCGGAGAGCCAGGGCGAGGTCGCCTACGGCGGAGAGTTTCTGCGCTGGTTCTCCGAGGAAGCGGTGCGCATCAACGGCAGGTACACCTCATCGCCAACGGGCACCGGCCGGATCCTGGTGACCAAGCAGCCCATCGGTCCGGCACTGGCCATCACTCCCTGGAACTTCCCGCTGGCCATGGGTACCCGCAAGATCGGTCCGGCGTTCGCCGCCGGATGCACCATGATCGTCAAACCCGCCGCCGAGACGCCACTCACCATGCTGCTGCTGGGCCAGGTATTCGCCGACGCCGGGCTGCCCCCGGGCGTGCTGTCGATTCTTCCCACCACCAGCTCCTCCGGCCTGACCGGCCCGCTGATCGAAGATTCCAGATTACGCAAGCTGACCTTCACCGGCTCCACCGCCGTGGGCAAGGTACTGCTGTCCCAGTGCGCCACAAGGGTTCTACGTTCGTCGATGGAGCTCGGCGGCAATGCCCCGTTTGTGGTGTTCGACGATGCCGACGTGGACGCCGCGGTCGACGGCGCGATGGCGGCCAAGATGCGCAATATCGGCGAGGCATGCACCGCGGCCAACCGCTTTCATGTCGACAACGCGGTACGCGCTGAATTCGCCGAGAAGCTCACCGCCCGCATGGGTGCGCTCACCATCGGCCCCGGCGACGAAAGCGGCGTACAGGTAGGCCCGCTCATCACCGCCAAGCAGCGCGCCTCGGTCGACGAGTTGGTGCAGGATGCCGTCAGCAAGGGAGCTGTCATCACCACCGGAGGTGCCATCGCCGACGGCGAGGGCTACTTCTACCCGCCGACCGTGCTCACCGATGTGCCTTCGAACGCAAGAATTCTCCGCGAAGAGGTGTTTGGTCCTGTTGCCGCGATCACCGGGTTCGACGGCGAGGACGCGGGAGTCGCGGCCGCCAACGACACCGAGTACGGGCTCGCCGCGTACGTGTACACCACCAACCTGGATCGTGCGCTACGCGTTTCGGAGTCTGTCGAGTCGGGAATGATCGGCGTCAACCGCGGTGTGATCTCCGATGTGGCCGCGCCGTTCGGCGGGATCAAGGAATCGGGCATCGGGCGCGAAGCCGGCAGTGAGGGCATCGAGGAATACCTCGAAACGAAGTACATAGCATTGCCATAGATCAGGCGGCGAACAATTCCAGTCGCCGCGGCTCCTCGATACCGGAGTAGTGACTGGCATCGCCGCTGAGGACCTGGCTTCGCCTGCCGTAGATGTCGACCGGCACATCCCCTGCCAACGTGACGCGATGTAGCTCGCGCTGTTGGTCTCCGAAGTCGGCGATACCGTAGTGCTGGGTGGCCCGGTTGTCCCAGATGGCCACATCGCCTAACCGCCAGTTCCACCGGAAGGTGTTCTCCAGTTTCGTGATACGCGATTGCAGCAGCTGGAAGAGCGCCGCGAACTCGGCACCGTGCAGGTCTTGGAAACTCTTGACGAACTGCCCGAGCAGCAGGCTGCGCTCACCGGTCTCCGGGTGCACCCGCACTACCGGATGCAATGTTTCGTACAGAGAGCTGGTGAACTCGTTGTAGTACGCCGCGCGGCGCTCGGCGCTCACGCCACCCGATGCACCGGCGCCCACGTAGTCGTACAGATTGGTATGTATGGCCCATAGGTCGTCGGCGAGCGCACGCAACGGTGTCGGCAGCTGCTCGTACGCGGCGACGGTCGACGCCCATGTCGTAGCGCCACCGTAGGACGGCAACGTCACCGGGCGCAGCACCGACGCCTTCGGGATGCGGTCGACGAAGGTGACATCGGTATGCCAGCCGTTGGCCGCCCCTTCGAGGTTCAGCAGCTCGCTGCCGTGCGAAGTCACCGTGGGGTGCGGCAGCGTCGGCTCCCCGAGCAGACCGGCGAATGCGTACTGCTGCGCGTCATCCAGATGATGCTGCCCGGTGAATACCAGCACCTTGTGGACGGCCAGCGCGAGGCGGATTGCCTCGGCCCGTTCGGCCGGCACATCGGCGCCGAGCTGTACACCGTCGACCCGAGCACCAATGTGTTCACCGAGCTTTTCGACGGTGATTCCGGCGTCACGATAGATACGTCGTGTTTGGTCGTCACTCATTCCCGCATCACAACAATCCCGGCGCGGTAAGCCCAGGGATAGAGCCAAGTCGATTCGAAAGGGCCGCCGCCGGCGGCGGCAGATATGGTCGAACGGTGATCGCGTACGACGAGGAACTGCGGGACCGGATTCGCGAGCACCTGGCGGGTCACGAACGCAGGACCGTCGAGGACCCGCAGAAACGCCGCGCCGCGGTGGCCGTGGTGCTGGTCGACTCGGATCTGGGCGAAGACCGCATCGACCCGGCACCGGTGGACGAGTGGATAGGCGGCCGGGAGATACCCGAGCAGGGGTTAGACGGCCGGATGGTCGATGTCTCGGGCGGCGCGGCATTCCTGTTGTGCCGCAGAACCTCCCGGCTCAACTCTCATGCCGCGCAATGGGCGCTGCCCGGTGGACGATTGGATCCGGGCGAGGACGCGGTGCAGGCCGCGCTGCGTGAGCTGGATGAGGAACTGGGCGTCGCATTGCCGGATTCGACGGTGCTCGGCCTGCTCGATGACTATCCGACACGTTCGGGATACGTGATCACCCCGGTGGTGGTGTGGGGTGGCGGACGTCTGGAAATGCGTCCCTCGCCCGACGAGGTGGTGGCTGCCTACCGGGTGGGATTGCATCAGCTGCAGCGCGACGATTCGCCGCGCTACGTCACGATTCCCGAGAGCCCACGCCCCGTAGTGCAGATCCCGCTGGGCAACGACCTCATCCATGCCCCGACCGGGGCCGTCTTGCTCCAGGTGCGATGGCTCTGTCTGGAGGGCCGCGGCGACCGCGTCGACGAGCTGGAGCAGCCGGTCTTCGCCTGGCGATAGGTGTCGGCGCAGGCTCTAGGACACGTCGGCGCGTGCCAACAACGTCGGCGCCCCATAAGGCGCGCCCTGTTCGGCCACCCAGCCCGGGTCGAGATACACCGAATTGGATGCGATGACATTGCCGTCGCGCAGGATCTCGCCGAGGTAGTTGCCACCCTGGTCGCTGAATATGCTCACCTGCGCTTCACGAGCCGTCATCGATATGTCGTGCGTCCAGGGCACGAAGGGGTCAAGCCAGGTGTACTTGACCGCCTTCTCGCCCTTACCCGTGCGGTAGGAGATGACCACTTGGCGGTTGCTCCCCGGATCCTGCGCGGTCACCCGGTAAGTCATTTTCACCCCGGGGTCGGCCTGCGCTACCGCGGCTGACGGCAATCCAAGAACGGCGCTCGACGCCAGAGCCACCAGCAACGCGAGAATTCTCCTCATGCGCTGGGATGCTAGCTGGACCTAACGCTCCTGTGGAGAGTGTCGCCGAACTTTGCGCTCCGGCACCCCGTTGGGCCCAGTGGTAGACAGTGCATAGGTGCCGACCGCAAAGGCCACGGCCGAGCCGTTGATCCCCAGTGCCACCTTGCCGACGTTCGCGAGATTGTCCTTCGGGCCGTGGTAGTTGGGGTCGAACGGTTGACCCGCGCGGCCCTGCCACATCTTGGCTTCCGGGCCGCTCATTCTCTCCAGCGCACCCGAGCTGATGCCGCCGACAGGGATACCCGCGGCCAGAAACGGACCGTAATCGGATCTGCCGTTGAACTCCTCGGCCGCCGGCCGCTTGCCGGCCAGGTTGAGATATCCAGCGAAGGTCCGTTCGATGCCCGCGGATCCCTCGGGTACGTCCAACGGCGGCCGGTTCGGATCCGGTTTAGCGGCCGACTGGTCACCGTCGAGCACGAAGTACCCCGCATTGGGCGAGCCGAGCATGTCGAAGTTCAGATACAGCGCGATGTCGTTGAGCTCTTCGGCGCTGCGGCCCTTCGCATACTCGATCGACCCTGCCAGCCCATCTTCCTCGGCGGTCCAGAACGCGAACCTGACGGCGTTGTTCACCACCGGCTTGGGTCCCAGCTGCAGTGCGGTCTCCAAGACCGCGGCCACACCGGTTCCATTGTCGTTGATCCCCGGGCCCTTGGCCACACTGTCCAGATGTGCCCCGGCGACCACCACATTTGCCGGATCACCTGTTGCTGTCTGGGCAATAATGTTGCGTGAGCGCACCTTCGCGATGCTCATATCCAGCACCAGGGTTACTGGCGACGAGTTGCGGCGCAGCAGGGTGTCGACTCCCGAGTCGATGATTCCGACCGGAATAGACAGCTGCTCATAGTAATTCGGGGTGAACAGGCCCTCGCCGGCGCCCGCCTGCATCGTCACCAGCACCGCCGCCGCGCCCTTCTCCTTGGCGACATTGTGCTTGTCGACCACCGAACACCCGGCACCGTCGACTACCGCAATCTGACCGTCCAGCTTGAGGGTGCCGTAATCCGCCGCGGCGCAACCACTGGCCTTGCCCGAAGGGCGGAGGATGTTGGCCTTGAGCCCATCCTTGGGGGTCTGAGCGAAATAGGAGGCCTGATCCACCGCGTAAGGCCGTCCGCCGATATCGACGAGCGGCTTGCCCTCGGTGAGCACCTTGAGCCTGGACAGCTCCGGCGTCTGAACCTCGAACCCGCGATCTTTCAATGCCTTTGTCACGTAGTCGGCGCTGGCGTCGTAGCCCGGCGTTCCCTCGGCACGGTTCCCGCCGTTGGCGTCGGCGGCCTGCTGCAGCTGTTGCAGGTGCGCCACCATGGCGTCCACGGTGACGGTGCGTGCCAGATCCGCCGCCAGGTTGGGGTTGGGCGGCACCGCGGTGGCACCCGGTGTCGGGTGCGCACAGCAGCTCGCCACCACCGCAATCGCGAGCAGGGCGCAACCGCGCGCTAGCCCCCGGGCGCGAAACAGCGCCATCAAAAGAACCTCAATGAAACCTCTTGGAACCCCAGTGGACTTGTGCGAATCGAGCAATCGCACACGCTACCGCACCAGCGTTGGTTCCCAAGGCCTTTCGGGACGTTGCAACGAACCTGTTACCGCGGTTAGTCCTTCAGCTTGTGACGGGTGCGGTCCTCGTGAACGGGTACCCCGTTGCGTCCGTCGATGCTCTGCGCATACAGGCCAATCGTGTAGGCGACTCCGCCCGCGTTGATCTTGAGCGCGTCCTTGTTCACGTTGGCCAGGGTGTCGCCCGCCTGGTGGTAGTTCGGATCGAAGGGCTGGTCCGCCTTGCCGCCCCAGTCCCGCGCCTCTTCGGACGACATCTTGTCCTCGGCGCCGGAGAAGATGCCGCCGGTGGGAATGCCCGCCCTGCTGAATCCGTCGTAGTCCGAACGGCCGTCGTACTCGGTGTCATGGGCCTTCTTGCCCTGCTCGGCGAGGTACGCGACCTCTGTCCGCTCGATACCGGCCGACCCCTCGGGGATCCGCACCGGAACCTCATTCGCGTCGAGCTCTTCGGACTGGTCGCCGTCATAGGTGAGGTATGCGGCATTCGGGGACCCGAGCATGTCGTAATTCAGGTACAGGGCAATGTCTTTCAGTGCGTCCACGTCGAGGGACTTGACGTAGTCGGTGGAACCGATCAGCCCTTCCTCTTCGGCACCCCAGAACGCGAACCTCACCGCGTTCTTGACGTCCGGGCTCGGCCCCAGCTGCAGCGCGGTCTCTAGAACCGCCGCGGTACCGGTGCCGTTGTCATTGATACCCGGTCCTTCGGGAACGCTGTCGAGGTGAGCGCCGGCCATCACGACATCCGTGGTGGCACCCGTCTTGGTCTGCGCGATCACATTGCGCGCCTTGACGTCCTTGGTCTCCGCGTCGACCTTCAGGACAACCTGATCGGGATGTGCCCGCAGATCGGCTCCGGTCGACTTCGTGACGCCCACCACCGGGATCTTCGGAGCGGAGTCCTCACCGAGGGTGCCACCCGACTGGCTCTCGTCGACGTTGTCCGCGACGATCAGACCCACCGCACCGCGCTCGGCGGCAGCCTTCTCCTTCTCGGAGAATGGGCACGATCCCCGGTCGACCAAGACCACCGCACCCTTGATGTCCAGTCCGTCGTAGTCCGCGGCGGTGCAACCCGGCGACTCTTCCGCCCGCGCCGCGACCAATCGTCCCTGCACCTGGCCGCCCGGCGAGTACGAGAGCACCGAAGCGTCAACCTTCTTGGGACCAACCGTCAGCTCAAGGGATTTAGCCTGAAAGTACTTGAAACTGAACTCGGGTGTCTGTACGTCGAACCCCTTGTCCTTCAGTGCCTTTACTACATAATCGACACTCTGATCAAAGCCGGGAGTACCCGCCGCCCTGGTGTTCTTGTTCTTGTCGGCGATCTCTTGAAGCGCCGAGAGATGCTTCACGACATTGTCGACGGTCACCTTCTCGTGCAAGGAGTGCGCGAAGCCGACCGCCTCCTGGGATCCGGCCTGGGGCGCCGAACGGGGTGCCTCGCCGCCGTCTCGATCGCATGCCGTCACAGTCGCCAGTGCACATGCCGCGGACACCGCGACCGCGTACACAACCCGCTTGGTCCCCATCGTTCTCCCTTGTCCCGACCTTAAACGTCGCGTCGCTGCACCACGGCCAGGGCCGCAGCGAGCGTGATGACAACCACGGTAGCAAAGTAGATGAGGGAACCGGTCGTGCCCCAAACGAAGCGGACGCCGTCCGAGGTGTACCAAGGCACGCCGGTAAACCTGATGCCGTTGGCGAAAGGAAGAAAGGGCTGCAACGCCTTTCCTGCGTCAGTGAGCCAGCCCAACATCAACTCGAGCACCGTCGGCCACAAGAGGAGTACCGCAACAGCGCCGGCGGTGTGTTTCAGCAACACTCCCACCGCCACCGCGAGAACGGCACACAAGAACGCGTACACGGTCACCGACCCGACCGTGTTCCACACGCCGGGTCCGTCGAGCGCCAGATTGGCACCGGCCACCGGACCAGCCATGGCACGCACCAGCACGATCGAGGTCAGCGCGGTGACCGCGGTGACCACGGCCACCCAGAGCCCCGCCACCAGGGCCTTGGCACCGATGACCGACAACCTGTTGGGCGTGGCCTGAAAGGTGGTTCGCACCATCGCGGTTCGATTCTCGTTGGTCACCGTCATGGCGGCCAGTACCATCAGGAGCGGAATCCCGACAACGGTCGCCCCGCCCGCGGCGTCGCCGGGAGAGATCGGCGTATAGACGGAGGCCGACCCACCCTGTAGGCCCGCTAATCCCAAACCCAATGCCAGGGCGAGCAGGCTGCACCACACTGCCGAGCGAGAGGTGCAGACCTTGATCCGTTCGGCCGCGATAACCCCCATCAGCGAGCACTCTCCGCGTCGGCGGGCACATCGGTAGCGGTTTCCGGCACCACGCCATCAACCCGGCTGCGGTACTGCACGGCATCGTCGGTCAACGACAGATACGCATCCTCCAGCGAAACTCGTTGTGGGGAAAGTTCGTACAACGTCACACCGCGACGTGCCGCGAGCTCGCCGACCTGCTCGATGAGAGCACCGCTGACTTCCAACACACTTTCTTCTCCACTGCGTTCCGAGACCTTCACCGAGAACCCGCTTTCCTCCACCGCCGCGCGCAGGATGTCGATCTGGGGGCTGCGCACCCGCACCACGTCGGCACCGGCCCGGCTCACAAACTCATGCATGGACGTCGCCGCGATCAGGCGGCCCCGCCCGATGACCACCAATTGGTCTGCGGTATTGGCCATTTCGGACAGCAGATGACTTGAGACCAGCACCGTGCGCCCCTGCGCGGCCAGGCTTTGCATGAGCGTCCGGATCCAGTGGATGCCCTCGGGGTCCAAACCATTGACGGGCTCGTCGAACAACAGCACCTGAGGATCACCGAGTAACGCCACGGCAATGCCCAACCGCTGGGACATCCCCAGCGAGAAGGTGCCGGCGTGCCGATTGGCAACTTCGGTAAGGCCGACCATCTCCAGCACTTCATCCACGCGTCGGGAGGGAATGTCATTGGCGGCGGCGATCCATCGCAGGTGGTTGCGTGCCGACCGGTTGGGGTGAAACTGCTTGGGATCCAACAGCGCACCGACCTCGCGAAGCGGATGGTCGATCTCGTGGTACTGCTTGCCGCCGATCGTCGCCGTCCCGGAGGTCGGACGCGCGAGCCCGACGATCATCCGCAGCGTGGTCGACTTACCTGCCCCATTGGGGCCCAGGAACCCGGTCACGACGCCTGGCTCGACGGTGACGGAGAGGTCGTCGACCGCCGGGGTCTGCCCATATACCTTGGTCAGCGACCGCAGTTCGATCATGCGGCCCACTATGCCAGCTATTGCTGCGTGCTTCCGTCCGGATCCGGGCTGGAGGCCTGCGCCCAAAAACGGCGGGGTATGCGACCCGCGTGACGGGCGAGGTGGCCAGCGGTCACGGCCGCCGCCATCGCCGCCGCCATGCGTTCAGGATCGGCAGCGCGGGTCACGGCCGTCGCAAGCAGCACGGCATCGCAGCCAAGTTCCATCGCGAGCGCGGCGTCGCTGGCGGTGCCGATTCCCGCGTCCAGGATCACCGGTACTCCGGCCGACGCCACAATCATCTCGATGTTATGTGTGTTGGTGATGCCCAACCCGGTGCCGATGGGGGCCCCGAGCGGCATCACCGCCACGCATCCCACGTCTTCCAATCTGCGAGCCAGCACCGGATCGTCGTTGGTGTAGGGCAGTACCACGAACCCGTCATCGACAAGCTGCTCTGCCGCACGCACCAACTCGACGGCATCGGGCAGCAGGGTGCGTTCGTCGGCGATGACCTCCAACTTGATCCAGTCGGTCCCAAGGGCCTCGCGCGCCAGCTGCGCGGTCAGCACGGCCTCGGCCGCACCCCGGCACCCCGCGGTGTTCGGCAACGGCATGATGTCCAGCCGCTTGAGCAGATCCAGCACCCCGGTGCCTCCGGCGGCATCGACTCTGCGGATGGCGACGGTGGTCAACTCGGTGCCGGAGGCGATCAGCGCCCGTTCCAGAATCGAGAGATTCGCGGCACCCCCGGTTCCCATGATGAGCCGGGAACCGAAGGATCGACCCGCGATACACAGCGGCTTATCTGCACTGGCCACCGCGCCTATCCCCCCTGCACCGCGGTGACGACGTCGACCAGGGCGCCATCGGAAACAGTGGTGTCCCAGTCGGATTTGGGTACCACGGTGTGATTGACGGCCACCGCGATACCGCACTCGGGAAAGCCCAGCTGGTCGAGCAGCTGCCAGATGTTGGCACCCTCGGCGACCTCACGCGCATCACCATTTACCTGAATGTTCATCGGGCCTCCTGACTATGTGCCTTCTCGAACCGGCGGGGATCGACGGCGGCCGGCGACTCGCCACCGTCAAGCAGCGCCCCTATCGTCTTCGCCGTCCACGGCGCGAGGAGAAATCCGGACCGGCCATGCCCGGCCGCCACGAGGGTGCGGTCATCGATCCTGCCCACCAAGGGCAGATTGTCCTCGGTCATCGGGCGAAGCCCCGCCGCGCATTCGGCGAATTCGTACTCGCCCAGACAGGGCAGCACCGCGCACGCGTCATCCAGCAGGTCCCGCACTCCCGCCACGGCCGGCGCGGTGTCGTGGCCGTGCTCGTACTGCGTGGCGCCGACGACGACGCCGTCCTCCCGGGGCACCAGGTAGACGTGTCGCCCATGGACCCGCGCCCGGATGACATGTGTGGGGGGCGGCATCGCGCCGGGACGCCGCCGGAGCCGCAGCACCTCACCCTTCACCGGGCGAACCGGCAGATCTGCGAGCGTTGCCGCCGCTACCCCGTTGGCGACCACGATCTGGTCGTCCGGCACCTCATCGACCGTGGCAACCGGCGCGCCCCTTCGCACACCGAGCGCCTCGCAGTCGGCGGTCAGGGCGTGCAGCACCTTGCGATTGTCGACGGCGAGTTCCTCGGGCGCGGTGAACCCGCGGCGGATGTTCTGCGCCAGCAGCGGCTCGACATCCCGGGCGTTGGCGGTCTCTGCGACGGTATGGCCCCGCCCGGCCAGCCAGTTGATCATCGTGCGCAGCTCGCCGACATCGGCGGTGTCGACGGCCACGGTAAGCGACCCCCGCGCGGTGATCACGGTGTTTTCCACGCCTTCGTCGATGAAGCCGTCCCGCCAGATCCCGAGGGATTCGATACCCAGACCCAGCAGGTCATCCTCACCGGGCCACGCCTCGCTGTACGGCGCGAGCATCCCGCCCGCCACCCATGACGGGCCCTTGCGGCCGTCATCGTGAACGGTGACCCGCCAACCCCGACGGGCGGCTTCACGTGCCACGGAAAGGCCGATGACACCGCCGCCGATCACGGCGACCGAGCCTTGTTGAGACGACATCACAATCGGAGTCACTCCCTTCGCCGGCATGACCCGGATCAGGTCGGACGGTCAGGGCTGGATTCGTTGGCCCACTCTCAGCCCGCTCATCCCGGGGCTCCCGCGTTACTTACACCTACAACGCTAGCGTCTTCGACTATGCACCCGCGTTCGACCCGTCTTGAGTCCGCTCACCTCTATCTCTGCACCGATGCCCGTCGGGAGCGCGGCGATCTCGCCGAGTTCGTCGACGCCGCCCTCGCCGGTGGGGTCGACATCGTGCAGCTGCGCGACAAGGGCTCGGTGGGTGAGCAGCAGTTCGGCCGCCTCGAGCCCCTCGAGGAGCTCGAGTATCTGGCGATTCTCGGTGCGGCCGCGGCCCGTCACGGTGCACTGTTCGCGGTCAACGACCGCGCCGATATCGCCCGGGCAGCGGGGGCCGACATCCTGCACCTCGGCCAGGACGATCTGCCGCTTTCGGTCGCCCGGGAGATCGTCGGACCCGATGTGCTGATCGGCCGGTCGACCCATGACGCCGACCAAGCCGCGGTGGCCGCAGCCGATGACGAGGTCGGCTACTTCTGTTGCGGACCGTGCTGGCCGACGCCCACCAAGCCGGGCCGCACCGCGCCCGGGTTGGGTCTGGTGAAAGCGGCCGCTGATCTTGGGACTTCTCAACCCTGGTTCGCGATCGGCGGCATCGACGAGGCGCGGGTGCCCGACGTGGTCGCCGCCGGAGCGTCACGAATCGTCGTCGTGCGCGCGATCACCGCGGCAGCCGATCCCCGCGCGGCGGCAGCGTCGCTTCGCGAGCTGGTCCTTCACCGAGTGTGAAGCTGCGGCGCGATTTCAGCCGAATCGTCGCCATAGCTTCACACTCGGCGTGAGCGTCAGGGCCAGATCTGCGCGGGGGCGTCCGGATACTTCGCCTTCCACCCCACCCAGGGCACGTCGGTGGGCCCGATCGCGCTCTCGAGAATGGTCCACTTCGGCCCGGTCTTTCTGAGCAGGCCCTCATACCGGGTCGGGTTGGAGCCGCCGGTGTCCTGCAGCTGACCGTCGATGAGCGCCCAGTCGTCAGCACTCTTGAACATCTTCACGTCGAGTTTGACGGGTTTACCCAGGTCAGCCTCGACGCGAGCGAGCGCGGTGGCCACCACCTCGTTGCGGTCACCCGGCCCACTCTCGGCTTTCTCTGAGCCGCAGGCGCCCATCAGCACGCTCGTGATCATCGCCAACGTCAGAAGAAATCCGATGCGCATAACGGCACGCTACGGCAGTTGCCAAGCGAAACGCCCGGGCTCAAGCTCGACAGTGCCGAGCCCATCCACGCCACTTGGCAACATTTCGACAACCCGCAGCATTGGCCAGGCCGATTTGAACCCGGGATGCAACCGCATCCCCTCGATTTTTTCCTCGGGCACCCACCGCAGCTCGGTGCTCTCGTGATTGGCCTCCGTGGGCAACAACTCGGTGGCATCGGCAACGACCGTGGTGTACGTCCAATGCGCCTGACCATCAATGCGTTTCGTCACCACCGAGGAGCGGATGGTCATCGCACCAGGTGCGATGCCCGCCTCTTCGGCTGCCTCCCGAAGCGCGGCCTGCTCGGCGGACTCATGGCTGTCCCGTGCACCCCCGGGCAATGCCCAGGTACCTCCCTGATGGCTCCACCAGGCGCGATGCTGCAGCAGGACAGCGGGCTGGCCGCTCGCCAGTGGTGCGCGCAACAGCAAACCCGCCGCACCGAACCGTCCCCAGAATCGTGCACCCGTGTCAGCGACAACCCATCCGTCACCGTCGCCACGCACAGAGTCCACAGTAGAGCCACCAAAGGCTAAATATGCTCTTAGACTTTCCATTAAGGCCGGGGAGAGGAAGGTAAGAGGTGACTGTCGGGACGACGCGGTTAGCGCACCCGTCGACCGAGCCCGTCGGCGCGACCACACCGGTCGTGCCGGCTCATCCGTGGTGGTGGTTTCTCAAGTCCACACCCGGCAAGATTCTGATGCTCGGTATCGTCCTGGCCACCGCTGGTGTGCTGTCCGCGGTGGCCACTTCGGCGAGCGTGCAGAACCGGCAACTCGCCCTGAGCACGGTGCTCAACCACACTGAACCCTTGGCCTACTCGGCCGGACAGCTGTACAGCACCCTGTCGGTCGCCGATGCCGCCGCGACCACAGCGTTCATCGCGGGCACCGAACCTCAGGGTGTTCGGGAACGGTATGAGCAGGCGATCACCGATGCCTCGACCGCACTCGTCGCCGCGTCCAGCGGTCTGACCGACAGACCGATGCAGGAGCTGCTGAGCCGGATCAACGCCGAACTGTCGGTCTACACCGGATTGGTCGAGACCGCGCGCACCAACAACCGGGCAAGCAATCCCGTCGGCGCCTCGTATCTGAGTGAGGCGTCCGCGCTGATGCAACACACGATCCTGCCCGACGCGCAGCTTCTCTACGAGGAGACGTCCAATCGGGTCGACCAGGAGACCAGTGCGTCCACCCGGGTGCCCTTCCCCGTGATCGTCATCGTGCTGGGCACCATGATCGGCGGGGTCTTCGGCCATCGCTGGTTGTCCAAGAAGACTCGGCGCATGGTCAATCCCGGCATGCTGGCCGGTGGTGCGGCGCTACTGCTTATGGTGGTTTGGGTGGGTATCGCATTGGCCGTCTCAGCCTCCCTGGGCACCGATGCGCGCAATGGCGGCGCTCATTCGCTGAAAACCATCACCCAACTGGTCATCTCGGCCCAGCAGGCACGTGCCGACGAGACCCTTGCCCTCATCCGTCGCGGCGACGAGAACGTCCGCAAGAAGTCGTACTACGACCGCATCGACGAGATGGAACGCAAGATCGACGAATACCTGAAGAATCCGGATGCCATCGCCCGGGCAGACCTGGAGCGGGCGCAGCAGCTGCTCACCAGGTGGCGACTGGCGGATGACCGGATCAACGCCTATATCGGCGTCGGCAACTACCAAGCCGCGACCCAGGTGGCTCTGGGCAGCAGTGAATCAGACTCGACGCCGGCCTTCGACAGTCTCGACGCGGCACTGCGCAACGGTGTGCAGGACAGCCGGCGTCAGCTCCGCTCGGGTGTCCTCAACGCCGAGCGCGCCTTGACCTTGTCCTCGGCGGGAGCGTTGATCCTCTCGGTGGGCGGTGCGATCTGCGTGGGAGTCGGCCTGTGGCCGAGGCTGAGCGAGTACCGATGAGCGGCGAAGTGACGCGGGGCAAGGCACGCAGGCTGGCGGCGCTGGCGGTCATCGCCACCGTGCTGGCCGGATGCACGACGCCCGAGAATTCCACCCCGTTGCCGCAACTCACCGTGCCGAGGCCAACCCCGGCAGAGATGACCGAACAGGAACCCAACCGGGCGCTCCTGGACAAGGTGGACACCTCATGTGACCCGACCGCGAGCCTGCGGCCCACCAATGACAGGGCCGCCAATGACGATGCGGTCGCGGCGATCCGCAAGCGTGGCCGGCTCATCGTCGGGCTGGACATCGGAAGTAACCTCTTCAGCTTCCGCGACCCGATCACCGGTGAGCTGACTGGATTCGACGTCGATATCGCCGGAGAGATCTCCCGCGATATCTTCGGCACCCCCGAGCGGGTGGAGTACCGGATCCTGTCCTCGGCGGATCGCATCGCCGCCCTGAAGAACTCGACCGTCGACATCGTGGTGAAGACCATGACGATCACCTGCGCACGGCGCAAGGAGGTCAACTTCTCGACGGTCTACCTGATGACGTACCAGCGGATTCTGACCTCACGCGATTCGGGTATCACCAACGCGCAGGACCTCTCCGGCAGACGTGTGTGCGCCGCGCGCGGCACCACCTCCCTGAACCGGCTCTCGCAGATCACGCCGCCCCCGGTCATCATGTCGGTGGTGACGTGGGCGGATTGCCTTGTGGCACTGCAGCAGCGGCAAGTCGATGCGGTGAGCACGGACGACTCGATCCTCGCCGGCCTGATGTCCCAAGACCCCTATCTCCATATCATCGGGCCCAACATGAGCGATGAACCGTATGGGATCGGCATCAGGCTCGAGAACACCGATCTAGTCCGGTTCGTCAATCGCACCCTCGAGCGCATCCGGCGTGATGGAACATGGAATGCCTTGTACCGCAAATGGTTGAGCGTGCTCGGGCCCGCACCCGCACCTCCGAGCGCAAGGTACCGGGACTGATGAGTGAAGATCCCGATGGCCAGGAAGACGAACCGGCCAACAACGCACCCGAGGACGAGGGCCCCGGGACGCGGCCCGCATCCCTCGCGGACCTAGACGCCGACTCCGCCTCCACGATGCGGCCCATGGCCACTCAGGCCGTGTTCCGCGCACCGGACTCCACTCAGCCCACGACGCAACCCACCACCCAGCCCGAGGCCCGCGCCACCACCACCCGGGTTCGGCTTTCCCCCACCCGCCGTCTCGGTGGCGGACTGGTCGAGATCCCCCGCGTTCCGGAAATCGATCCGCTGGCCGCCTTGATGACCAATCCCGTTGTCGAGGAATCCAAACGGTTCTGCTGGAACTGCGGTAAACCGGTGGGGCGGTCAACGGACAGCAGCCCCGCCCAGAGCGACGGCACCTGCCCGGCCTGCGGCTCCACCTTCTCCTTTCTGCCACAACTGAATCCGGGCGACGTGATCGCCGGACAGTACGCCATCAAGGGCTGCATCGCCCACGGTGGTTTGGGGTGGATCTACCTCGCGGTGGATCGCAATGTCAACGACCGGCCGGTGGTGCTCAAGGGCCTGGTGCACTCCGGTGACGCCGAGGCACAGAACATCGCGATGGCCGAGCGACGCTTCCTCGCCGAGGTGGCGCATCCCTCGATCGTGAAGATCTTCAACTTCGTCGAGCACCCGGACCAGCACGGGAATCCGGTTGGGTACATCGTGATGGAGTACGTCGGCGGCACCTCGCTCAAGCAGCCCAAGGGCAGCGCCCTTCCTGTCGCACAGGCCATCGCCTACATGCTGGAAATCCTTCCCGCACTGGGATTTCTGCATTCTGTCGGACTTACCTACAACGACCTCAAGCCCGAGAACATCATGATCACCGAGGAGCAACTCAAACTCATCGACCTGGGTGCGGTGGCCTCGCTGAACGCCTACGGCAACCTGTATGGAACTCCCGGCTACCAGGCGCCCGAGATCTCCAAGACCGGCCCAACCGTCGCCTCGGACATCTACACGGTGGGGCGGACCCTCGCGGTGCTGACCCTGAGGATGCCCACCCGCAAGGGCCGATACAAGGACGGTTTGCCGGGCGAAGACCCGGTGCTCACCAAATACGACTCCTACCACCGGCTCTTACGCCGCGCCATCGATCCCGATCCCGCCGCACGGTTCGGCAGTGCCGAGGAGATGGTCACTCAGCTGGTGGGGGTGCTTCGCGAGGTAGTGGCTCTGGACTCGGGCACGCCACGGCCGGGTATGTCCACGCTGTTCAGCCCGTCCCGCTCGACGTTCGGGGTTGACCTACTGGTGGCGCACACCGACGTGTACGTCGATGGGCTGGCCCATCCGCCCAGCCTGACAGCGCCGGATATCGTGACGGCCCTTCAGGTTCCACTTCTGGATCCCACCGATGTGGGCGCCGCGATCCTGCAGGCAACCGTGCTGAGTCAGCCTATCCAGACCCTCGAATCACTGAAGGCCGCGCGCCTGGGCCGGATCGACGCCGACGGCGTGGATCTGACCGAATCGATGGAGCTACCGCTGATGGAGGCCCGTGCGCTTCTGGATCTGGGCGATGTCGCCAAGGCCAACAGCAAGCTCGATCAGCTCGAAGACCGAGTGGGCACACCGTGGCGACTGACCTGGTACCGCGGCATGGCGGCACTTCTCAACGGCGACTACGACCAGGCCACCAAGCATTTCACCGCCGTCCTGGACTACCTGCCGGGCGAGATCGCCCCCAAGATGGCGCTGGCGGCGACTGCCGAACTTGCCAGTGACGAGAAGAATCTCGACTTCTACCGCACCGTGTGGTCCACCGACAACAGCGTCATCTCCGCGGGCTACGGGCTGGCCCGCACCCTGGCCGCACGCGGGGAACGGGCCGAAGCGGTGCGCATGCTCGACAACGTGCCCCCCACCTCGCGCCATTTCACCACCGCGCGCCTCACCAGTGCCGTCACGCTGTTATCCGGCCGCACCCTCTCAGAGGTCACCGAGGACGATATCCGCGAGGCGGCGCGCAGGGTCGAGGCATTACCCGAGACGGAGCCGCGCGTGCTGCAGATCAGGGCGCTGGTGCTCGGGACCGCACTGGACTGGATCAAGACCAATCATTCAACGGGACACCACATCCTGGGTGTTCCGTTCACCAAACGCGGCCTGCGCCAGGGTGTCGAGAGAAGCCTGCGGGCACTGGCACGCCGGGCTACCGAACGCGCCCACCGCTACGCGCTGGTCGACCTTGCCAACTCCACGCGCCCGACATCACTGCTTTAGAGCCGCCCCCACCGCCGCCCTGGCGATGGCCAGTTCCTCGTTAGTGGGCACCACCAGCACCGTCACCCGTGAAGCATCGGTGGAGATGCGGCGAATATCGCTGGATCTCACCAGGTTTCGTTCGGAATCGATCTCTATGCCGAGCACTTCGAGTCCGGCCATGGCATCGGCGCGCAGCACCGCATCGTTCTCGCCCACCCCGGCGGTAAACGAGATGACGTCGGCGCCACCCAATGTCGCGATGTAGGCGCCGATGTACTTACGGAGCCGATGTACGTACACGTTGTAGGCGAGCTCAGCCGCGCCATCCCCGGCCTCAATCAGGCGATGAATCTCGCGGAAATCGTTGGCACCGCACAGCCCGAGCATGCCCGAGCGGCGGTTGAACACCGTGTCGATCTCGTCGATGCTCATGCCATGGCGGGCCAGATGGAACACGATGCCCGCGTCGATATCACCGGTGCGGGTGCCCATCACGAGACCCTCGAGCGGCGTGAGCCCCATCGAGGTTTCCACGGCGCGGCCGTGCAGGATCGCCGATGCCGATGCCCCATTGCCCAGATGCAGCACGATCTGGTTGATCTCGGCGTACCCGCGCCCCAGGAAGCCGGCCGCCTGCTGGGACACATACTGATGCGAGGTGCCGTGGAATCCGTAGCGCCGCACGCCATAGCGCTCGGCCACCTCACGATCGAGCGCGTACGTGGCAGCTGCGGGCGGCAGGCTATAGAAGAACGCGGTGTCGAACACCGCCACCTGCGGCACATCGAGAAGCAGGCGGCGAGCGACCTCGATGCCCTGGACACCCGCCGGGTTGTGCAGGGGCGCCAGTGAGGATAGCTCGGCGATCTGCGCGACCACCGCATCGTCGAGCACCGTCGGCTCATGGAACTTTTGTCCGCCGTGCACCACCCGGTGGCCGACCACTTCCACATCGTCGGTGTTGATGGAGTCGAAGACGAGCCGCAGTGCCTCTTCGTGATTACGGACGGGTTCCTCGCCAATGCGCTCCACCAGCCCGTGGGCATCCACCCGGCCCGAATCCGGTTCGATGAGCTGATATTTCACCGAGGACGAGCCGCAGTTGAGAACGAGCACCGCACTCATCGGGTCAGATCCTGTGCCTGGATCGCGGTGATGGCGACGGTGTTGACGATGTCCTCCACCAGTGCCCCACGGGACAGGTCGTTGATGGGCTTGCGCAACCCCTGCAGGACCGGCCCGATGGCGATGGCACCGGCACTGCGCTGCACGGCCTTATAGGTGTTGTTCCCGGTGTTGAGGTCCGGGAAGATCAGCACCGTCGCACGTCCGGCGACCGGGGAGTCGGGCATCTTGGTGGCCGCCACCGAGGGCTCCACCGCCGCGTCGTACTGGATGGGCCCTTCCACCAGCAGCTCGGGCTGCCTGGCGCGCACCAGTTCGGTGGCGACGCGCACCTTTTCGACCTCGGCACCGCTACCGGAGGTTCCCGTCGAGTAGGACAGCATCGCGACCCGCGGGTCGATACCGAACTGTGCGGCCGTGCGCGCCGAGGAGATGGCGATATCGGCCAACTGCTCGGAGGTCGGGTCGGGCACGATGGCGCAATCGCCGTATGCCAACACCCGGTCGGCCAGGCACATCAAGAAGATGCTGGACACTGTAGAAACACCGGACGTCGTCCTTATGATTTCGAACGCTGGCCTAATCGTATGCGCGGTGGTGTGCGCCGCACCCGAGACCATGCCATCGACGATGTCGTTGTAGACCAGCATGGTGCCGAAATATGAGACGTTGCGCATGATCTCGCGCGCCCGATCGGCCGTCATGCCCTTGTGCTTGCGCAGCTCGAAATACTGGCCCGCGAACTGCTCGGCGAGCTCGCTTGTCTTGGGGCTGACGACCAGGGCGTTCGAGATATCGACACCGAGCTCGGCAGCACGGGAACGAATTTCGGCCTCTTCACCCAGGATCGTCAGATCAGCGACCTGACGTTGCAGCAGCCGGCCCGCCGCCTTGAGAATCCTGTCGTCGTCGCCCTCGGGCAGCACAATGCGCTTGCGGTTATCCCGCGCCCGGTCCAGCAGCTGATACTCGAACATCTGCGGTGTGGTGACAGACGGTATCGGGATGGCAAGCTGCGCGATGAGATCTGCGCCGTCGACATGCCTGTCCATCAACGCGAGCGCGGTGTCGATCTTGCGGGCGGAGGCGGCGGTCACCCGGCCACGGGCATGCGCCGCCGCACTCGCAGTCTCGAACGTCCCCGAATCCGTCGCGATGATCGGCAGCCTCAGTCCGATACCGTCCACCAAGTCGGCGATCCTCGGATGCAGCTTGAGTCCGCCGTTCAGAATGATGGCGGACAGCGATGGAAATCCCTCCGCCACATGAGCACTGGCCACCGCGAGCAACACATCGGAACGGTCCGCGGGGAAGATGACGGCTTGCCCCTCCTGCAGTCGTTCCAGGCAATGCTCGGCCGTCATGCCCGCGACCATGAAGCTGGTGGCCTCACGTGACACCAGCGCCTCGTCACCGCTGACCAACGAGCCGTTGACCGCCTTCATGAGTTCTTCAACCGACGGCGAGAACAACAGCGGCACCTCGGGCAGCACCCAGGCCGGCTTGTCGAACCGCGACAACGCCTGGCGCACCTCGGGCAGCTGATCGGGGTCACACCGGTTGGCGACAATGGCCGCGGTGTGCGCACGCTGCGCCTTGAGCTCTCCGAGGCAGACCTCGGCAAGAGCCGCTATCTCCTCGGGAGTCCGATCGAATCCCTTGATGGTCAACAGGACCGGGGCACCGAGATTGACGGCGATGCGCGCGTTGGTGCTCAGTTCGCTGGGACTGGCGACATCGGTGTAGTCACTGCCGACAATCACCACGGCGTCGCAGCGCTCCGCCACCGAGTGGTATCTGTCGACGATCGCGGCGATCGCCGCGTCCGGATCCTGGTGCAGATCGTGGTACGAGACGCCGAGACAGTCCTCATACGCGATGTCGGCGGTGCTCTGCTCCAGCAGCAGTTCCAGGATGTAGTCCACACTTTCCCCGGACCGCGCGATCGGGCGGAATACACCCACGCGCGCCACCGTGGCGGCCAGCCGATGCATCACACCCAGTGCGACGGTGGACTTTCCGGTGTCGCCTTCGGGCGAGGCAATGTAGATACTCGATGCCTTCAATCCTCTAGCCTCGGTCATGCGCGCCTTTCTACGCCGGGAAATCGCAGCGTCAAGATCTTGAACGGTCGGAGTGTCAGGTGCATCGCCTCACCGTCAAAACTGACGACACCGGCTGCGTCGGAGGGTTCAACGGAACGCTCCAGCAGGTCGGTGACGAGCGCCCGTTGGTGGTCGAAGTTCGTCAGGAGTGTCGTCTCGGCCCGTCCGCCGCGCGACTCATACAACCGCACGATCACATCGCCGGAGCCGTCCAGCGCCAGCTTCACCGATTCCACCACGACGGCCGGGTTATCCAAGCTGACAAGCGGTTCGATGTTCCGCACTGCGCCGCCGACAACGCGCGAGGCGAGGTTGCGCCGGTATCCCTGCTCGACGGCGTCGCCGATCATCGCGGCCGGCCGCACCGAGAACTTCAGGCGGTGATGCCCTTGGTCGCAATCGGGATCTGGGAACAGCGGGGCGCGCAGCAATGACATCCGCACGACGGTGGTGGAACCACTACGGCTGATGTCGTGCCCGTAGGTGGAATCGTTGGCCACCGCCACCCCGTAGCCGGATTCGCCCACATGTACCCAGCGGTGCGCGCATATCTCGAACTTGGCTTCGTCCCATGAGGTGTTGGCGTGCGTGGGCCGATACACATGGCCGAACTGAGTTTCCGATGCCGACCGGTCGGCCTGCACATCGAAGGGGAAGGCCAGCTTGAGCAGCTTTTCGGTCTCGTGCCAATCGATGTCGATGTCGATGTCCAGTGCGGGCGACTCGGCCTGCAATGTTATTCGTTGCACCACATGCGAATTCCCGAATGTCCGCTCGATGACCAGCGCACCGTCCACGACGGTGACCGAGTCCGCCGACGTGAGATGGGTGACGGTGTTCCGGTAGAAGCCGTCGATATCCCAGGCGTCCCATTGGTTCGGCGTATCACGATGCAACTGCAGCAGATTCCCGGGTGCGGCCATGGCCTCCCGGCCGGTGGCCGCGTCGACGAGCGAGACCAATAGCCCGTCGGCATCGAAGGTGGCGGCGAGAATCCCGTTGTCCAGCAGGAATCCTCTCCCGATCTTCGCGGGAGCGACCTGCCGCGGCTCGTCGACGGCGGCAGCGCCCAGGGCGGGCACCCCGTCGCGATCGTGCGGCGCGGCATTGAAGATCAGCCTGTGGTCACCCTTACCCGCCAGGGCCCGTGTCGCCGACTCGATGATGGTTTCGAGTCTTTTCGCGATGGCCGCATAGTTCCGCTCGGCGTCGCGGTGAACCCAGGCTATGGAGCTGCCGGGCAGGATGTCGTGGAACTGCTGCAGCAGCACCAGCTTCCAGATCTCGTCCAGCTCGACGTACGGGTACTCAAAGCCGGTGCGCACCGCGGCCGTGGCCGCCCACAGCTCGGCCTCCCGCAACAGATGCTCGCTGCGACGGTTGCCCTGTTTCGTATTCGCCTGCGAGGTGTAGGTGCCGCGGTGCAGCTCCAAATAGAGTTCACCGGACCAGCGCGGTGGGTTGACGTACTCGGCTTGAGCGGCGGCGAAGAACTCTGCCGGGGCCCCCAGGGACACCGTTGGGGAACCTTCCAGGGAACGTTTTCGCGTGGCATAGGCCAGCATTTCCCGCGTGGGGCCGCCGCCACCGTCGCCGTAGCCGAAGGGCACCAGCGACATGGTGCCCGCACCGGAGTCGCGATAGTTGCGCTGGGCATGAGCGAGGTCGCCGCCACCGAGGTCGGAGTTGTAGGTGTCGACGGGCGGGAAATGCGTGAACACCCCGGTGCCGTCGATCCCCTCCCAGATGAAGGTGTGATGCGGCATCCGGTTCACCGAGTTCCAGGAAATCTTCTGTGTCAGAAAGTATTCCGAACCTGATGCAGCAACAATCTGGGGCATGGCCGCGGAGTAGCCAAACGAATCGGGCAGCCACACCTCCGGGGTGTCGATCCCGAACTCGTCGAGAAAGAACTGCTTGCCCGCCACGAACTGGCGTGCCATCGCCTCCGCCCCGGGCATGTTCGTGTCGGCCTCCACCCACATGCCACCCACCGGAATGAACTGTCCCGCAGCGACCTTCTCCTTGATACGGGCGAACAGCGTGGGGTACGTGTCCTTGATCCACGCGTACTGCTGCGCCGAGGAGCAGGCGAAACGGAAATCGGGATGCCGGTCCATGAGGTCGACCATGTTCGAGAAGGTTCGCGCGCACTTGCGGACCGTCTCACGCACCGGCCACAACCAGGCGGAGTCGATATGGGCGTGCCCGACAGCGGTGATCCGATGGGCACTGGCATATGCGGGGCGCGCCAGCACCTCGGCAAGTTCGGCACGTCCGGCAGCCGCGGTGCCCGCGAGATCATCGGGATTCACCGTGTCCAGCGCGCGTTCCAGGGCGCGCAGGATCTCGTGCCGGCGCGGCAGATCCTCGGGGAGCGTGTGCATCAGCCCGTCGAGGGTGGCGATGTCCTGTTGCAGCCCCCATAGGTTCAGGTCTCGTAACGCGAGATCGATACCACCCAACCGATACAGCGCCTCGTCACCGGAGGTGGCCTTGTCTCCCAACGGCATTGGTGACCAGAAGTGCTTACCGATGTCCGGGTTGGCGGCGGCCTCGATGTAGAAGTCCACCGGGGCAGCCGGATCGTCGATGGGCACGAACGCGTTGCGCGGCGCGATGCCCTTCACCACGGTGCCGTCGGGCCGGTACACCAGCCCCTCGGCGTTGAAACCCGGCCCTCCGGTGAACCCGAGTTCCACCCTCATCTCCGGGGCACCCTCGGAGCGACCGCGCCACTGTTCCGGAACGGTGCCCGTCACGTGCAGCCACATCGTCGACCACGGTGGTCCCCATGGCGTCCCGGGAGTGATCTCGGTGAAGTCCTGTGTCGCCGCCTCGGCGAACGGCACGGGCTCCCCGGGCACGGCCCACGCCGTCAGCATCAGCGGTGCCGAATCCACATAGACGGCACTGTTCAGGCGCTTGTCGACAAAACGCCGGATGCGGTCCTCAACGATTCGCCGGTCGTCATGCATGAACTGACCCTATCGGCTAACTATTTCGCTCTAGGCACTCTCGCCCAGACGGACGGTCACCGTCACGCGGCCACTGTCGTCTTTTCTCGCGATTCCGTAACCGGGCACGTCAACGCCATTGAGCCGGAGCTGCAGGGGCCTGCCTTCGCCGAGGAAGTTGCGCCACCACTTCTTGGTTTCGGGGATGCCGACCCAGATCACGATGTCGTCTCCCGAGCGCCAGTAGTTCACCGGCGTGCTGAAGATCTGCCCGGATCGGCGGCCGGTGTAGGTGACGACGGTGAAGTACCGGCCCGCCAGGCTGCGCAGCCCCGGCACGTTCAGCGCTATCACCGGCACGGTGTTGACCGCGTCGACAAAGCGTCGAAGTAGGGAACTCATCGGTGCCTAACGGTCTTCGCGCGAGCGCTCATCCCAGCTTCCGCAACCGGGGTTCGAGGTCGTTCTTGAACAGCTCCAGGAACCGCTTCTGGTCGTGACCGGGCGCGTGGAACACCAGGTGGTTCAGGCCCCAGCCCACGTAGTCGGCGACCTTGGCGACCGCCTCGTCCGGGTCGGAGGCGACGATCCAGCGCTTGGCGACCTGCTCGATGGGCAGCTCGTCGGCGGCACGTTCCATCTCGATGGGGTCGTGGATGCTGTGCTTCTGCTCGGGAGTCAGCGACAGCGGCGCCCAGAAGCGGGTGTTCTCCAGTGCCTTCTCTGGATCCGGGTCGTAGGAGATCTTGATCTCGATCATCCGGTCGATGTCGTCGAAAGATCTCGACGCAGCCTCTGCGCCTTCGTGGACGGCGGGGATGAGCTTGTCCTTGTACAGCTCCTCGCCCTTGCCGGAGGTGCAGATGAATCCGTCGCCGGCGCGTCCCGCGTACTTCGCGACGACGGCGCCACCTGCGGCGATGTAGACGGGGATGCCGTCCTCGGGCACGTCGTAGATGGCGGCACCCTTGGTGCGGTAGTACTCGCCCTCAAAATCAACACGCTCACCGGTCCACAGTTCGCGCATGAGCCGGACGGATTCGCGCAGCCGCGCGAAACGCTCCTTGAACTCCGGCCACTCACCGATGAACCCGGTGGCGATCTCGTTGAGCGCCTCGCCGGTGCCGACACCCAGGAAGATGCGGCCCGGGTACAGGCAGCCCATGGTGGCGAAGGCCTGGGCGGTGACGGCCGGGTTGTATCGGAATGTCGGGGTCAGCACCGAGGTACCGAGCTGTAGGCGCTGGGTGCGCTCACCCACGGCGGTCATCCAGGCCAGCGAGAACGGGGCGTGACCACCGTTGTAGCGCCATGGCTGGAAGTGGTCGCTCACGGTGGCACTGTCAAAACCGTGCGACTCGGTGGCGACCGCCAACTCGACGAGCTCACGCGGCGCGAACTGCTCCGCCGATGCCTTGTATCCCAGCTTCAGTTCCCGTGCCATCCGCGCGCTCCTCGCCTCAATGTGAGTTCTCCAACCACCCTAACCAAACCCCGGATAGTCTCATTTCCATGGTCGAGATCACCCAGGTCAGCGACGCCGTGCACGTAGTCAACGGGGAGGCGGTCAACTGGGTGATCGCCTCGGACAGCTCGGGAGTCACACTCTTCGATTCGGGCTACCCCGGAGATCGTGACGACGTACTGAAATCGATTGCGGCGCTGGGACACAAACCTCAAGACGTGCGCGCGGTGGTGCTCACGCACGGACATATCGACCACATGGGGACGGCGATCTGGTGGGCCGCCGAACATGGCGTCCCGGTGTATGCCCACAACGCCGAGTTGGGCAATGTGCGGCGCGATTACGTGGACCAGGCCGAACCCTTCAGGGTGGTACTGAATCTGTGGCGGCCCGGATGGCTGCCGTGGGTCATCCACGCGATGCGTCTCGGAGCCGGGGTCCGTGACGGCATTCCGACGGCTGCTCCGATCGGTCCCGAGCTCGCGGATCTGCCGGGCGCGCCCGTTCCCATCCCGACACCCGGGCATTCCGGCGGTCACTGCTCGTACCTGGTCGCCGGTCACGTGCTGGTGGTCGGGGACGCCATCATCACCGGGCATCCGATCGCGACCCGTTCGGGACCTCAGCTGCTGCCCGCACCTTTCACCAGAGACATGGAGCAGGCGCGGCGCAGTGCCGAGGCCCTTGCCGATGTAGACGCCGATGTGCTGGCTCCCGGGCATGGTCCGGCGTGGACGGGATCACTGCGCGACGCGGTCGAGATCGCCCTGCGCCAGTGAGGTGACGGCGTCGAGCCCGAGATGCTCGCGCAGGGTGTCACCCTGGTACTCGGTGCGGAAGGCGCCGCGCTCCTGCAGCAGCGGCACCACGGTGTCCACGAAGTCATCGAGGCCCGCGGGTGTCAGATGCGGGACGAGGATGAATCCGTCGCAGGCATCGGCCTGGATGTAGCGGTCCACCTCCGTAGCCACCTGTGACGGGGTACCGATGAACTGCTGGCGCGAAGTGACTTCTTTGATCAGCTCGCGGATCGACAGGTTCTTGGCCTCCGCGAGCTCCCGGTACTTGGCGGCAATCTCCCGCGGATCGCCGTGGCGAGCCTTGCCGCGGGTAATCGACTCGTCCCCGGTCGGCTCCACGTCCGGCAACGGCCCGTCCGGGTCGTACCCGGAGAGATCACGACCCCAGACCTGTTCGAGATAGGCCAGGGCGGTTTGCGGGCCCACCTGCTGGTCCCTGATATACGCCGCCTTCTCGATCGCCTCGTGTTCGGTATCACCGAGCACGTACGTGACGCCCGGAAAGACCTTGAGTTGATCCGGGTTTCGACCGTGCGCGACGGCACGAGCCTTGACGTCGGCGTAGTACTTCTGCCCCGCGGGAATCGAGGAGTGGATGGTGAACAGTGCGTCGGCGTGCTTGGCGCCGAAGTCCCGCCCGTCCGCGGAATCCCCGGCCTGCAGCAGCACCGGATGCCCTTGCGGAGACGTCGGTGCGGTCGCCACACCGCGGACGGTGAACTGCGGGCCCTTGTGGTTTACCGGGTGGATGTCGTTGTCCCAGCTGTCCCAGAATTCGCGGGCCACCGTGATGAATTCCTCAGCCCGGTGGTACCTGTCGGCGTGGTCCAGGAAACCGCCGCGCCGGAAGTTCTCACCGGTGAAGGCATCGGACGAGGTCACCATGTTCCAGCCCGCACGCCCGTCCGTCAGATGATCGAGCGAGGCGAACTGCCTTGCCACATTGAAGGGTTCGTTGAAGGTGGTGTTGATGGTCCCCACCAGTCCGAGCCGCTCGGTGACGGCGCCCAGCGCGGACAGCACCGTGAAGGTATCGGGCCTACCGACCACGTCGAGGTCATGAATCCGGCCCCGATGCTCGCGCAATCGCAGGCCCTCGGCGAGAAAGAAGAAGTCGAACAGTCCACGCTCGGCGGCGCGCGCCACATGCACGAAGGAGGTGAAATCGATCTGACTCCCCGACGCGGGATCGGACCACACCGTGGTGTTGTTGACCCCCGGAAAGTGTGCGGCGAGGTGAATCGGCTTGCGGTGCACACCTTCCCGGACCTGGGTGTCCGTCATCAGATCAGCCCCCATTCCTTGGCGATGAGTTCGTAGGACCTGCGCCGGTCATCGTGCCGGTGGGTGATGGAGGTGATCACGAGCTCGTCGGCACCCGTGACCCTGGCCAGCGTGTCCAGCCGCTCAGCGACCTGGCCTGCATCGCCGACGAATTGAGTGGCGATGCGATCCTCCGAATGACGGCGTTCCTCATCGGTAAGTGGTTGTGCACCATCGGGATCGGGGTACGGAATGGCTCCATTCCCCGACCGGATCGAGTGCACCCAGCGACCAAACGTACTGGTGAGGTGGGCAGCGGTGTGCTCGTCCTCGGCGGCCACAGCATCAGCCGAGACGATGACATAGGGCTCGGCCAGCGCTTTCGACGGCCGGAACGCCTCGCGGTACGCCTGCACCGCCTCCAGGGTGGACCAGGGGGTGACGTGATAATTCGCCACGAACGGCAGACCACGCCGTGCCGCCACCAGAGCCGATTCGCCCTTGCTGGAGCCGAAGAGCCATAGCGGCAGATCGGCGCCCTCTCCTGGGCGGATATGCAGCGCAACACCTTCCGGGCTGACGTAGGTGCCGTCGAGGAATGCCAGGATATCGGACACCTGCTGGTCGAAGTCGGCGATCTGCGCGCCCGGCTGCTGGAGGGCGGCAACGGTGGCCCGCAGTTTTGGGTTGTCCTTGATGCCGAACTCTGTCGGCGCCTGCGGGATGAACAACCCGTCTACCTCATGTGCCGGTGCCGGTTCGGGCTTCTGCTCGTTTCCGGCGAGGCGGTCCCTGATGCGATGACCCGTGCGCCCGAGCCCCAGATCGATGCGCCCCGGGTAGAGCGCATCGAGGATGCCGAAGCTCTCCACGACTGCGGCGGCTGTAGTCGATGCGATCTGAACGGCACCGGCACCCACCCGGATCCGTTGAGTGGCGGCGGCGATATGGGCAATGACCAGAGCGGGAACGGTGCTCGCCACCGAGACGAAATGATGCTCGGCGAGCCAGTATCGCCGGTATCCCCATTGCTCTGCGTGCTGGGCCAGGTCGATCGAGTTGCGCAATGCCGCCGTGGCGTCCGATCCTTCGCTGACCGGAGACAAGTCCAGAACCGAGAGCGGGACGTTCATGCCGACTTCCTTGCGTAGCGGTTGGTGGCGGTAGGCAGGCCGAGCCGATCGCGCAGCGTTCCGTTTTCATACTCGGCGCGGAACCCGTGATGGGCCTGAAGAAGGGGCACGAGTTCGTCAACTATGACCGGGACGTCCAGCGCATTGACCGCGGGACGCAGGCGTACACCGTCGATACCCCATTCGTGCCATTGGGCGATGAGTTCGGCCAGTTCGGGAGCCTGTCCTGTGAAAATTGCTGCATCCGAATGGAACTCATCCTCACGGCCGAATGAGACCACGAGATCCGCCAACACCTTGATGATGCGATGACCTGCTGTGTTGTGCAGGCGGGCGGGGATCTCGGCGGCCGAGGCCCCGTCATGGGGGGTGACGAAGACGACGTCGGCGTTCTTGGCGGCGAAGGCCTGCCCGGGGCGGCTGCGCGCCAATGCCGCGATCACGGATTGGCCCTGCGGGGACCTGGGCGTGATGGAGGGCCCCTTCACCGAGAAAAACCGGCCCTCGAAGTCAATGTAGTGCAGCTTGTCCCTGTCGATGAAGCGCCCCGTCGCCACGTCTCTGATCTCGGCATCGTCCTCCCAGCTGTCCCAGAGCCGTCGGACCACCTCAACGGAGTCGGCGGCCTCCTCCAGCAGATCTTGCAGCGGCAGCACCTTGGTGCGGCCGAACGCGTCGGCCTCTTCCCCGGTGTCGGCGATGGTTACCTGCCAGCCGGCGCGGCCGCCGGACACAATATCCAGGGTCGCAATCGATTTGGAGATGTGAAACGGCTCGTTGTGGGTGGCCGGCGCGGTGGGAATGAGCCCGATGTGGTTTGTCACAGGCGCCACCCGGGCGGCGGTGAGTATCGCGTCCAGACGCCCGCCACGTGTACGCGCGAACGAATCCTCGAACGTCACGAAATCCAGCAGCCCGCGCTCGGCGAGCTGCACCTGCTGGGTCCAGTACTTGCCGGTCAGGGGGCTACCGGCATGCCTATCCGCGTCCGGATGCCAACCGTGTCCGTCCAGAGCCAGGCCGAGCAATGTCGTCACGACCTGTTCAACGGCTACGACCGGCACAATGACGGCGTTAATCTCAGCCTGAGGAAAAGGGCCGCGGCGCTGTCTGGTTCGCAGTGGCCCTACTCGCCGAATTCCTCCTCGACGCGGGGCCGATAGTAGCTCCACGGCTGAAATCGTTCCGGACGCTCCGAGACCATCTCCGATAACAGGTCCAGCTGGTAACGCGCCTTGTCGGCATGCGGATCATTGTCGATCGCGTCCAGTGTCACCTTAATATCGGCAATCGCCTTGCGAATCTGCCTGGGCAGCTTCATATCCGGATCCACTATGCCTCCCAATGGCGCTGGTATGTCTGGACCAGCCAGTTGTCGATGATCACCTGGTCCGGCTGCTCGGGCAGATCCGCGGTCGCCGTCAGAGACTCCAAACGTGCCGTCACCTCGTCGAGCCAACCCAGCACATCGGGCAGCGTGTACTTACCCTGACGCACGTCAACCAACTGGCTCCGGTACGGCTGTGGCATGGGCAGAGTGATCCTGCCGTGCTCCATCAGCTCGATTCCCTGAATGCCGAGACGTAAGGCGTGATACGCGAATTTGGTGTCGAACCCGTACCGCTCGATCAACTCGGGCCGATTGGTGCGACGCGAGAGGTCACCAGTCAGCCGCCTACGTTGGGAGTTCAGGTAGCCCAGAAACTTGCGGCCCGCCACGCGCGACAGGAACCGTTCGGGGTGCCGTTGCACGTCGTGTCCCACGTCGGTGCTGACCGTGAGCTCCTGATCGGGGATGAATAGCAGCAGCAGCACGGTCGGGTTGCCCGCGGCCGCGAGCCTCGCCCACTTGCGCAGTGAGTACACGACCAGGTCCAGGTCACCCGGTCCTGATCTGACACCCTCGGGTTGCGTCCGGAAGATGTACTGCTCGAATCGACGCAGACCGATCACGCATTCCGGGGGTTCGATGCACACGCCCATCTCGTCGCGATCATCGTCGCCCGTGGTGACGCCGTGCAGCCCAGAGCCCACCTGTCCGCGCAGGACGGTGTTCCCTTCGGCAATCAGACGGTGCTCATCACTGGAGTGCAACATGCAGCAGATTTCATCAGGAACGCCCTCACGTGGGCAACCGAAATTCGTTCCTGCCGAGTTAGGCCTCGAGGTCCTTCTCGAACGGGTGGATGCCAACCTCGTCGGCGGACAGGGTCTGGTCGTAGAGCGGTCGGTATCCCGCGGCGAGATACAGCGCCTTCGCTTCGGGCTGGCGCGGCCCGGTCGTGAGGTAGATGCGCCGGTACCCGCGGCTGCGGATCTCCAGCTCCAGCGCGCCCAGGGTGCGCACTGCCAGGCCCTGCCGACGGTGAGCGCTGGACGTCCAGATGCGTTTGAGCTCCGCGGTATCGGCGTCATAGCGCTGGAACGCGCCACCGGTCACCGCCACACCTGCTTGCACTCCGATCAGCAGCCCTCCATCGGGAGCGCTGAAGTGGACGGCCGGATAGTTGACCAGGAACTCATGATGCTCGTCGAGTGTCCCGCCGTAGCGCGTGCTGTATTCCACCGCCAGCTCGGCCAGTAGCGGGGCGGCCAGCGGATCCTGCTGCTGGACCGTGACGAACTGCAGTAGGTCCTCACATGCCGTCATGTCATCCTTGCCTGGGTAGTCCGCGGGGATTGATCTCCGACGTGGCGACCGCCTCGCTTTCCAATCCCCAGCGCTGCAACACCTTACGATACGTGCCGTCGGCAATAGCATGGTTGATGGCATCGGCGATTGGCCGCACCAGCCCGTTGTCCTTCTTGGTGAGCACCGCGATCTCGCCCTGCAGCGCCTCTCCCGCGCCGGAAAAGCTACCGATCAACTTGGTCTGCCCGGTCGCCTGGGAATGGAACACCGCCGTCGGGTTGGGACCCACATACGCATCGATGCGCCCCGACGCCAATGCCAGGTAGTAGCCGGTGGTCTGCTGAAAGTACTTCAGGTCTGCGGCCGGAAGACCCGCTGCGACATTCTGTTCGTTCCACTGCACCAGCAATGCTTCCTGGTTGGTACCCGACCCGACGCCGATGGTCTTGCCCGCGATATCCCTGGCACCCTGGACCTTCCAGTCCAAGGATCGCCGGACCTCAAAGGTGACGTTGTCCAAACGGTAGGTGGCGAAGTCGAACTTCTCCTTACGCTCCTCGGTCACCGTCACATTCGAAATGAACGCGTCGACCTCACCGGAGTCCACCTTGACGAAGTTCTGCGCCCAATCCGCCGAACGCAGATCGATGCGCAGGCCCAGAATGTCGGCCACCAGATAGGCGAAGTCCGTTTCGATCCCGATCATCGTCTTGTCGTCATCGGCGTAGAACCGCAGCGGCGGTGCGGAATTAGCATCTCCGGTGACAATCAGGGTGCCACGCTTGCGGACGGCATCGGGCACCTCGGCGGCGATGCCGTCCGCCTTCGCCGCACGCACCCGATCCTGGTTCGGGCTCAGATTGAAGGACGAGGATGCGCCCGGCTCCGCGCCCCCAGCACAACCGGTGAGCACAACGATCGCCGTGCAGAACAGCGCGATAAGCCCCCTCACGCGAGCACCTTCGACAGAAAGCCAATGGTCCGTGGATGTGATGGGTTGTCCAGCAGATCTTCTGGCGGTCCCTGCTCGACGATGGCACCGTGATCCATGAAGACCACGGTGTCGGCGATCTCCCGGGCAAGACCAATCTCGTGCGTGACGATCACCAGGGTGGCACCGTCACGGGCCAGCTGGCGGATCACATCGAGCACCTCGGTGACCAGCTCCGGATCTAGCGCGGACGTGGGCTCGTCGAACAGAATCACTTTGGGCTGCAACGCCAAAGCACGGGCGATAGCCACCCGCTGCTGCTGGCCACCGGAGAGCCGGCGCGGATACTCCGCCAGCTTGTCGGCGACCCCCACCCGTTCGAGCAGCCGGGTCGCCTCGGCCACCAGTTCGGCGCGCGGCGCCCGCCGCGCCGCCAGTGGCGCCTCGATGACGTTCTCCAGCACCGTCATATGCGGGAACAGGTTGAAGTTCTGGAAGACGAAGCCGACCTGCGAACGCTGACGCAGAATGGCCCTTTCCGAGAGCTCGTAGAGCACCGATCCACGCTGCCGGTAACCGATGAGCTCACCGTCGATGCGGATGGTCCCGCCGTCCACCTTCTCCAGGTGATTCAGGGTGCGCAGCAGCGTCGACTTCCCTGAGCCCGAGGGCCCGATGATGACTGTCACCTCCCCCTGTCGCACAGTCAGATTCACATCACGCAGCGCAACCACCTGGCCGTAGGACTTGCGCACACCACGCACCTCGATGGTGCTCATCGGTGCGTTCCCCGGGCGTAATGCCGTTCGATGTAGTACTGCACGACGGTCAGCACCGAGGTGATGACGATGTACCAGACCGTCGCCACCATGAGCAGTGGCACCACGCGTCCGTTACGCCCGAAGATGACCTGCACCTGGTAGAAGAGATCGGCGATAGCCATAGTGGACACGATGGATGTGCCCTTCACCAAACTGATGACCTCGTTGGCGGCGTTGGGCATGACCGACCGCATGGCCTGCGGCAGCACGATCCGGAAGAACTGGCGGCGCCGGGGAATCCCCAGGGCCGCAGCGGCTTCCAATTGCCCCTCGTCGACGGACAGGATTCCGCCGCGGATGATCTCGGCGAAATACGCGCCCTGGTGCAGGGTCAACCCGATCACGGCGGCGGTCAGACCGCTCAGTAGCTCATTGGTGTCGACGGTGATCAAGCCTGGCCCAAATGGGATTCCGAAGCTGATGCTGTCGTACAGGTAGGCGATGTTGAACCAGAACAGCAGCTGCACGATCAGCGGTATGGAACGGAAAATCCACACGTAGGTCCACGAGATGACCTTCAGAACGGGATTGTTGGACAGGCGCGCCGCCGCCAGCGCCACCCCCAGCACGAACCCCAGCACCGTGCCGTAGATGGTGAGCCGGATGGTCAACCACAGGGCCGCCAGCACCGACTTGGCGGTGAAGTACCGCGCGAATGTCGGCCAGTCCCACCCCGGGTTTCGCACCAGACCGTGCACGAACATGGCCACGAACAGCAGCGCCACGGCCGAGAGGATCCAGTTGCCCGGACGCGCCCGGCGCCGCACCCGCAGCACCGGCTCGGCGGCGTCATCCGACGCCCGGGCGCGCGGCGGCGCAGCGGGTGCCGATGTCATGCGGTCGAACCTAGGAACACCGACCAGTGCACAACAGTCTTTGGCTCCCGGCGAATCGAACGGCGGCTATCCGTCATGTCCGGCCGGGGAAGAATCCGCGCCGGCAGAGTGTTCAAATAGGTCATGCCAGAAATCCCCGCGGGCTTCGAAGATCTCCTGGAACAGCGCCTCTACGGTCACCTGGCCACGGTCGGTGGCGACGGTGGCGCGCAGTCCAGTCCGATGTGGTTCAGCTGGGACGGCGAACGGGTCCGGTTCACCCACACCAATAAGCGGGCCAAGTTCCGCAATATCCAGACCGAACCCCGCGTCGCCTTCTCGATCCTGGACCCCTCCAACCCGTACCGGTACCTGGAGGTGCGCGGCACCATCGACCAGATCGACGACGATCCGACAGGGTCCTTCATCCAAGAGCTTGCCCACCTGTACCAGGCGCCCTGGGCAGGGACGAGCACCGGTGACGAGGCAGACCGCGTCATTCTGTACCTGCGGCCCACCAAGTTCGTGAGCCACGGCTAGGCCAGCGGCCCCAGCAGGCGCATACACATGTCGGTGGCCTTGGCTCCCAGTTCACCGGCGCTGCACCTATTTTCATCGGCAAGCCAGTCCTCCATGAGGAGAGTGACGCCCCCAACGCCGAACACGGCGGCATCGAGCAGGGCAGGCTCCGGCTTGGACACCTCTGGCGCGATGGTCAGGAGTATCGCCCGCGCGACGCGGTGCTGAAGGCTTCGGCGTTTGGCGGCAAGTCCGGGATATCCGGCCAGGTCGGATGTCAGGATCCGCAGCACCGCCCGGTCCGCGACCGACTGCTCCAGGTACGCCGTGAGTCCCGCCGTCAGCTGCGCGTGGGGGTTGTCACCGGCCACCCGACCGGCTTCTGCCATCGACGCGAACAGTTCGGCGAACACGTCGTCCACGATCTGCAGAACCAAATCGCCGATTACCTCGAACTGCTCGTAGAAGTACCGATCGGTCAGCCGGGTCCGGGCACACACGCCCCGAACGGTGACCGCGGCCAGGCCCTTCTCACTCCACAGCTCACGGCCCGCACGCAGCAGGGCCACGCGCCGCTCATCTCGGCGCTGCTCTCGCGTCTTGCCACCGTACGTGCGGTGAATCTGACCGTTCGTCACGCGTAAACGCCCTTCGTCTTGACATAGGCAACCTACTCGCTAATGTTGAGGACACCCGTCATCAGAAACTGCCGACAATGCGGTCTAGGAGAGTTCATGACACTTGCGCCCGAGCATTCAGCCTCCGACACGGACTTCGAGGAGCTCGTCTCCCGGCCCTTCGAGTCCCAGCTGCGTGAATACGACTACGAGGTCACAGAGATCGACGGCACCCTGCCGCCCGCGCTGACCGGCACGCTCTTCCGCATTGGCCCCGGCAAGTTCGAGGTGGGCACCACCGTGCTGCGGACGATGTTCGATGCCGACGGCATGGTGTCCCGATTCATCCTGGACGGTTCCTCGGTCCGCTTCACTAACCGATATGTGCGCACTCAGCAGTTCCGGGACGGGCTGCAGCAGGGCCCGATGCGCAGACCCGGGATCACCACCCAGGTGCCCGGGAAGCTACTCGCCAACCTCCAGGTGCCGGCGAACACCGCGAACACCAACATCGTGTCGCTGGCCGGGGAAATGCTGGCACTCTGGGAGGGCGGCCCGCCACACCGGCTGGATCCCGATACCCTGGAAACGCTGGGCACCAACGACTTCAAGGGCAAGCTCGGGTATGTCGGCGCCTTCTCGGCACACCCGAAATGGGATCCTGTCACCGGCGAGATGTTCAACTTCGGCCTCGACGTCTTTCCCACACCACGACTGCGCTGCTACCGGGTGAGCCCCAGCGGTCAACTCTCGCAGATCAATTCGGTAACCCTGTGGGATATGGGCTGGAACCATGATTTCGCGCTGACCGAGAAGTACCTGGTCTTCGTGCTCGATCCGATTCGCCCCAACGTCGGCCAGCTGCTGCGCGGCAAGCGTTTTGACGAAAGCCTCGAGTACCAGCTGACCAATGGCAGTACCAAGTTCATTCTGGTGCCACGCGACGGGTCGAAGCCGCTCGTCATCGAACACGCCCCCCAGACTCATATCCATGTCACCAACGCCTTCCAGGACGGCCCCGATGCGGTGGTCGAATTCGTCAGATATGAAAGCCTCGAATTTTTACGACGAACACTGGACTCCGCCATGGGACCGAAAGACCACCCGAATCCTCATCACCATCTGGTGATCCGCGAATGGCCGGACAGTCACCTGGTGCGCTTCCGTATCTCACCCAGCGGCAAGATTACCGAGGAAGTGGTGTCACAGTCCGCGAAAATCGAATTCCCGCAATATGACTGGCGCCAGTCCACTCGCAATCATCAGATCACCTATACGGCCGGGACGCTGGAACGCAAGGGCCACTACAACGGCATCTTCAAGTTCGACCATCGCACCGGCACCATGACACACTGCGACTTCGGGAAGGCCTCGGTGTGCGAACCCCTCTTTGTGCCGCGCGACAAAGACTCCGCACAAGATGACGGCTGGCTGCTCGCGGTCAATCACGATCTCGTGGAAAATCGTTCGCAGTTAGTCATTCTCGATGCGCGTGATGTCGAGCGAGGTCCATTGGCGGTGGCGCACCTGACCCATCACTTGCCGATAGGGTTCCACGGAACCTTCACCAGACGGGTTGCCAATCCCGATGCGCCGCTGCCGCATCCGGGACTAGTGGCCTAGCGGGCCCGTGCCCGGTCACGCCTTGGAGGGCCACCAGCTCAGCTTGCCGAATGCCTGAGCAAGCGTCGGCACCATCAGGGTCCTGACGATGAAGGTGTCCAGCAGGATGCCCACCCCGATGATGAACCCCATCTGCACCATCTGATTGACCGACCCGACCATCATGCCCAGCAGGCTGGCGGCGAACACCAAACCGGCCGAGGTGATCACCGATCCGGTCTGACGCACGGTCCGGATGATGCCCAGCCGCATGCCCCGGGCGCTCTCCTCCCGCAGCCGCGAGATGAACAGCATGTTGTAGTCGGCCCCGACGGCCACAATCAGCACAAAGGTCATCGCCGGGACGGCCCAATCCAACTGTTGCCCAAGGAGAACCTGAAACACCAGCACACCGATGCCCAGTGACGCGATGTAGGTGAGGAGCACCGTGCCCAGCAGGTACAGCGGCGCCACCACCGCCCGCAGCAGCAGACACATCACCACGAAGATGATGAGCAGTGTGACCACGATGATCTCGCGCAGATCACTGTCGTAGGCCTTCTTCAGATCGGCGTTGATGGCGGGAAAACCGCCCACCGACACCGTGGCACCGGCCAGCGCGGTGTTGGGCGTGGCCTCGTTGCCGACGCGTTCCATGTCACGGCTCAGCTGCATCGCTTCGGGTCCATAGGGGTTGAGCGGCGACTGCACCAGATACATGGCGGTACGCCCGTCGTCCTGCAGGAAGGCCGAACTCAGCTCCTTGAATCCGGGATTCTGCAGCATCGCCCCTGGCACGGAGAATCCGGATGCCGCAGGAGAATTGGAGTCCTTGCCGATCGTCTGCAGGGTCACCGCGGCCTCGCCCATGGACCGCGCGGCGTCCTCGAGTTGGGTGTTCAAATCGCGGATCCGCACGCCCATCGTCTTGACAGAGTTCATGTCGACGCCCAGCCCCTTCAGCTGCTGGAAGTACCCCGATATGCGTTCGAATTTGCGTTCCATCTCGGGCAATTTCACGAGCAATCCGCGAATCTGCTTGAACTGACTGTTCATATCACCCAGCAGCTGGGTAATCGTCTTGCCGCCGGTGACCGTCCGCACCGACTCTCGCAGGCTCTCCACCGACGAGAGCGGCCCCGTGTCGCGCAGCGCCACCAGCTGATCGCGCAGCTTCACACAATCGGGCTGCACCGGACAGAACGGGGATTCGGTGAGCGTCTGGGTCAACGACACCCCGGCATCGAGCGCCGAGAAGGTCGCCTCGACCGAGGGCCCCATCGTGGCCAGCTGATCCACCATCCCCGCCACCGTGCCCATCTGGGATATCAGCGACTGATACCGGTCAAGCTGCCCCTCAACCTCTTTGGCCATCGACAACATCTGCGGCATCATCTGCTGCATCCGGGCCAGATCCCCGTCGCCCAGCTCGTTGGTCATGGCCGACATGACATCGGCGAGCTGGGACATCCGTTCGAGCTGTGGCCGCAGGTCGGCGTTGACCTGTCCACTCGTCTTGTCGATCTGCGTTCCCATGTACCCGATCTGCCACGCCAGCGTGGCCTGGGTGAGCTTGTTCCCATCGGGCCGGGTGATGCCGACAACCTTCCCGACTCCCTTGAGCTGGGAGATCCGCTCGGCCATCTGGTCAAGATCGCCCAGCGCACGCGGATTGCGCAGATCCGAAGGCGCCTGGATCAGAAGGTATTGCGGCATCACCGAATTGGCCGGGAAATGGGCGTTCAGGATGTGCATACCCTGGTTTGACTGGGCCGAATCGGGCAGTACCCGCGACATGTCGAAACTGGGTCGCATAAACGGGACGAAGGACGCGGCCGCCAACAGGATCACGATGGCCACACCGAAGACGGGCCAGGGGTGCCGCACGACGTTCGCACCCATGCGGTGCCAATACACCCCCGCCCGATCAGGTCCCGGCAGTCCCAACCCGCGCGTGGCCGCCAGGCTCAGCGTCGCCGGCAGCAGCGTGGTGACCACGAAGAACGCGACGATCACACCCATGGACACCGCCGGACCGGCCGCCGCGAGGAAGGCCAGCTTGGCGGTCAACTGCGCGATGTTGGCGATCGCCACGGTCGCGGCCGTCGCCAGGATGACCCTGGTCATCGAGCCACAGGCATGCGCCAGGGCCTCCGGCGGCTCCTCCCCCGCGCGTATTCGTTCGTGATACCGGCTGACCAGGAACACCGTGTAATTGACGCTGGCCCCCATCAGCACGGCCATCATCAGTCCGGCAGATACCGAGGACACCGGAACCAGGCTCCGATCGGCGAGCCCAGCGATGACGCCGCGGGCGATGAGCAGGCTCATTCCCATCACCAACAGCGGCAGCATTGCGGTGAACCACGATCGGAACACCAACAACAGGATGAGACCGATGACCACCACGGTCACCGCACCGATCTTGGGCAGGTCACCCAACGCGGCGTTACCCATATCGGTGATGGTGCCCGCCGCGCCAGTGATGTTCGCCGTAGTCGCCGATCCGGCGAAGGTCTGTTTCACCAAGTCATCGACAGATCGATATGACCTCTGCGCCAACGGAGTACCAAGATCCCCCGCCAATCCCGCCATCGCGTACCAGGTGGTGCCGTCCTCGCTGAGCACTTGCTTACGTGCCACCGGGTTGTTGCGCATCCGGGGATCGCCCAGCTGATCCTGGACGAAGGTGACGTACTCCTTGTTCCCGCCCAGCCGATCGATCAGCGCGGAGTACCGGGCCTGTGCGTCGGCGTCAAATCCCTTGTCGCTGTGCATCACGATGATGACGGCGTTGTCGATTCCGGGGCGGCCGAACGCCTTTCCCATCTCCTTCATCGATGCCAGCGCCGGGCTCACCTCACCCGTCGGCAGCGGACTGACCGAGTGCTCGTTGGCCACCCGCTCCAGCTGCGGCCAGGCGGTATTGACAAGAACCCCGACCGCAATCCAGGCCAGTATCACCAACTTTGCGTGCTTGGCCACCAGGCGTCCCGCCCGCTCGAACGCCGGACTGTATTGGTGCGACATGGTCGGCTCCTCAGATCAACGGCGGGAAGGTGACACTGGGCATGCCCGGCACACCGGTCATCGGCATCACGGTGTAGCGCAGGGTGAAGGCTCCACCGAGGTCGTCGCCGACCACCAGCACGGTGTACTTGTTGTTGAGATAGGCGTCCTGGCCCATCACGGTTTGATGTTCGAATCCGGCGTCGGTCAGCAGCTTGCCCGCTGCGGCCGTGGCCGATGCGTCGACACCGCTGACCGCCAGGGTCCGAGAATCGCCTTCGCCGTCCTGGCGATAGGTTCCCTTGACGACCGGGATATCGCGCGGAAAATCCGCAGGCAGAACGCTGGCACCCGGAGGGGGCGGCGGAATGGGCGTGATCGGCGGATATGTGGTGCGCTCCACGGCGCCGCCCACGAAATCGGACATCGAGCAGGCAGTTACTGCCGTCGTCATGACCACTGCGGCAAACACCAACACCGCGACATGGACGCTTCGTTGCGTCATGACGGGATACTACAAAGGAACTCCCAGGAATGCTAGCCCCTGCTAACTAAAGCTAGCCCGAGTTAGCTCAGCGCCCGATCCAGGTCCGCGATGACGTCCTCCGTCGACTCGAGCCCGACCGACAAACGCACCACACCGTCGGAGAGCCCGATCGCCGCGCGGCCCTCCGGCCCCATGGCGCGGTGGGTCGTGGTGGCGGGGTGAGTGATGAGCGACTTGGAGTCGCCCAGGTTGTTCGAGATGTCGATGAGCGAGGTCCCGTCGAGCACCTCGAAGGCGCGCTGCTTGCCCGCGTCGCCGTCGGCGTCGAGTTCGAAGGTAACGACGGTGCCGCCGCCGCTCATCTGCCGCTTGGCCAGCTCGTACTGAGGATGGCTCGGCAGGAACGGGTAACGCACCCAGCGCACCGCAGGATGCTGTTCCAGGAACTGCGCGAGCTTGGAGGCGGACTCGTTGGCATGCCGCACCCGAAGATCCAGCGTTTCAAGCCCTTTCACGAGCGTCCAGGCATTGAACGGGCTGAGCGCGGGCCCGGTGTGCCGCATCAGCGTCTTGACGGGACCCTCGATGTATTCGGTGTCACCCAGGATGGCGCCGCCGAGCACCCGGCCCTGCCCGTCGATGTGCTTGGTGCCGGAGTAGACCACCACATCGGCACCCAGCGGAATACCCTGCTGCAACAGCGGGGTGGCAAAGACGTTGTCCAGCACCACTTTTGCACCTGCGGCATGCGCCAGATTGCATACCGCCTCGATGTCGACCAGCGATTGCATGGGGTTGGAAGGAGTTTCGAAGAAGACTGCCTGAGTGGGAACGGACAGCGCCTCTTCCCACTGGGAGAGGTCCTCACCGTCGACGAACACGGTCTCCACGCCCCAGCGCGGCAGGATCTCATTACAGACCACGAAACAGGAACCGAAGAGACTGCGCGCAGCGACAAGTCTGTCACCAGCACCGAGCAACGCACCCAGTGCGGTGAACACCGCCGACATCCCTGTTGCTGTCGCAAACGCCGCCTCGGCACCCTCGATGAGCCGCAGCCGCTCCTCGAACATGGAGATCGTCGGGTTGCCGTATCGGGAGTACACATACCGGTCGACCTCGCCGGTGAAGGCGCGTTCTGCGGCGGCAGCACTCTCGTACACATACCCGGAGGTTAGATACATCGCCTCGGCGGTCTCTTCGAACTCGGAGCGCAACAGGCCACCGCGTACGCCGATGGTCGCCTGGCTCACGCCCTCGGGCAGCGCCCTGGGAATCCGCACCGAGGGGATACCGTCCGGCGTCTGGCTCATGACTGCCGCCATGGCAGACCGATGGCCCGCCAGCCGACGCCGCCACGGTGCCCGTTCTCATCCAGGTTGCCCTCGAACCCGTCAAGCACGTTGTAAGACGGGGCGATTCCCGCCTCGGTGGCCAGTTCCGCCGAGCCGATCGACCGGTTACCGGACCGGCACAGGAACACCACCGGGCGCTCGCCGGGTGTTACCCCGGCCGCGGTCAGCTCGTCGAGGAACTGCTCATTGCGTTCGCCGTTGGAGCGCACCCACTCGATGTACACGACATCGCGGCCGAGTTCGGTGAGGTCGGGAACCCCGACCCACTTCCACTCCGCCGACGTGCGCACATCAACCAGCACGGCTTCCGGGTTTTCCTTCAGCAGCGCCCACGCCGCCTCGGGGGTGATATCTCCTGCGTAGCCCACGAAGAGCCAGTGTATTGGTTGCGATGAACCGCTTGCGTGAAGACCTTCAGTACTGACTGCAGACCCTCCACGAGCCGTCTTCCTTGACGAAGGAGACGTCCGCGGTGAGCTTGTTGTCCTCGGATTTCATGTAGTGATAGGTCACCGTCGCGGTCGCGGTATCCCCGCTGATCTTCACGTCCTTGACGTCGTCCACGTACCGGTTTCCGTGCGATGCCTCGGATTTGTCCTGTGCGGCAATCACATTCTTTTCCGGCGTGACAATGGCCCGGCAGCTGTTCGCCACATAGTCGGCATACGCACGTCGCTGCAGCGCGTCATTCTGCGCGACCACGGACTGCCCCACCCTGCCCTCTTCGGTGAGGCCGTCGCCCGTCCGGAAGAACGCCGATATCGCGATACCGATCACCACGATTCCAAAGATCGCCGCCCCGGCGATGAATGGTGCAGGACTCCCGGTGTCCTCGTGATCGGCGGCCTGCTCGTCGGGTGTCACCGCAGATGCCGGGCGACCTGTTGGGCACGGCTCAGCGCCAGCGCGGTGTTGGGTGCGGTCGCCAGTGCCACGCCGACGCGGCGACGCCGGTGGATCTCCGAATGCCCGAACATCCGAAGATCGCTCTCCGGTATCTGCAGCGCCTCGTCGAGCTGCCGCGACGAGGGACCAGGGCCGTCGCCGTAGACCACCTCGGCGGCCGCCGGCGACACCAAAATGGTGTCGATCGGCACACCCAGCACCGCGCGCGCGTGCATATCGAACTCGGACAAGCGCTGCGATCGCACGGTCACCAGCCCGGAGTCATAGGGCCGCGCACTCACGTCGCAGAAGTACACCTCGTCGCCGCGGACAAATAGTTCGACGCCGTAGACACCATGCCCGCCAAGGGCATTGACCGCCCTGGCGGCAATCGACCGGGCCAGCTCCAGGGCCGCCTGACTCAGCGGTTGCGGCTGCCACATCTGCAGCGCATCCGTGCCGCTCTGCCGATGCGCGATGGGCTCGCAGAAATACAGTCTGGTCGCCCCGCCGACCCCGGCTGTCCGCACCGTGAGCAGCGTGATCTCGTAGTCGATCTCCACCACGGTTTCCACCAGCACCCGCTGGCTGCCTCCGATGTTCGACGCGACGGCCTGATCCCACGCCGGTTCGGCATCACTGTCACGCAGCACCACCGATTGGCCTTGGCCGTAGGCGGCCGACACCGGACGCACCACAACCGGGAAACCCGCGGTCTCGAGAACCTTGTGCAGCTCCTCGACCGAGTTCGCGAACCAGTACGCGGGCGTGGGCAGGCCCAGGTCCTCGGCGGCCATCCGCCGCATCGCCTCGCGATCGCCGGCCATCCGGACGGCCTTAGCCGTCGGAATCACCTGGGTGACCTTGCCCTCGGCCAATTTGTCGAGCGCCTCGCCCGACGCCGTCTCGACCAGCGGCACCACGAATCGGGGCCGTTCTTTCTCGACGAGCGCCAGCAGGCTCTCCGACTCACCAATCGGCGCGAGCACCGAACGGTCTGCGGCGGTATGGGCAGGTCCGCCCTCGCCGGTATCCACCACGACCACCTCAGCGCCCAGACGCTGGAAGGAGATGGCCAGTTCCCTGGCCAATTCACCCGACCCCAGCAGCATGACGGTGGTGCGGTTGACGGCCACGGGTTCCGGTGCCTTCGACGCCGGGGACTCGGTGCTGGCCAGTTCGGAGAGGGGTTTCACGCTGTTGGCAGCCTTAGCAGCCTTAGCGGACTTGGCGCCATTGGTGGCACGCACGGCGTCTTCGGTCACCGGCGCGGCCTCGGCGGGCCCGGGCTCGACGGTGCCCGTGGAACCCGTCGAGCCGTGCTCGCTGGGGGGCGAACCCTCCTGCGTCACCACGATGCCTTTCACGCCTTCCGGTCGACCTGTAGCCCTATTGGACCGTGCCTAGCGTGCCAGATTGCCACACATCCTCAACCGAGAGTGCTGTGGACATAACACCAGCGCCAATCCTCACCCGGCTCGTGTGACCGCATCACCGGATGCCCCGAGGCATGAAAATGTGCGGTGGCGTGCTGGTGGGGGCTCGAATCACAGCAGCTGACCCGGCCGCATTCCAGACACAACCGCAAATGGGCCCACACCTGCTCACCCAGTGCCGCGCAGTCCTCGCACTGCCCCGGGGTCCGGGGCTGTGGGTCTTGCCCGGTGGCGGCGGCCAGCTCAGGACAGAGGCCTTCGCCCTGTGTCGACTCGGGAGCGGCGGATCCACGCCGGAACAGCCGCTTCATATATGCCCTCTCAACATGCCCGCTTAGGCGCCAGAACCGCTCTCCGCACAGAATACGAAGGTGAACGTTTCCCTGCTGGCGGTACTGACGGTTGCCCTGGTCCTGGCCGCGATTTCCCGGCGATTTGGGCTTCCGACCCCGTTGGTGCTGGTCGTAGCCGGATTAGCGGCCACCGCCATCCCCGGCCTGCCGTCCATCGAGATGGATCCGGACCTCGTCCTGTTCGTGATCTTGCCGCCGCTGCTGTACACGACGGCGCTCGAAAGCTCCTACGTCAACCTGCGCAAGAACATGCGGGCGGTCAGCAGCCTCGCCGTGCTGCTTCCGCTGCTCACCACCGTTGCGGTCGGGTTCGTGGCCTTTTACACCGTCCCCGAGCTGCCGTTGGCCGGCGCACTCGTGCTGGGTGCCATCGTGGCACCGCCCGACGCGGTATCGGCCACCGCGATCGGCCGGCGCCTGGGGCTGCCGCGCAACATCATGACGCTGCTGGGCGGCGAAAGTCTGCTCAATGACGCGACAGCGCTCACCGCGTACCGGGTGGCGATAGCCGCGGCGATCGGGCTCGGCGCCACCGTGGCCGACGGGCTCAAGATTTTCGCGCTCGCGGCCATCGGCGGGGTGCTCGTCGGGTTCATCATCGGCAAATTGGTCAACATCATCCGGTGCAAGCTCGATGATCCTCTGTCCGAGAGCGCCATCGGCCTGGTGGTGCCGTTCTTCGCGTACCTGCTCGCCGAGGAGATTCATGGCTCGGGCGTGATCGCCGTCGTGGTCGCCGGGCTCATGCTGGGACACCGCTCGGTGCACGCCGGATACGCCACCCGGCTCCAGGACGACGCGGTGTGGAAGGCCGTGCAGCTGCTGCTGGAATCCTTCGCCTTCCTGCTCATCGGGTTGCAGCTGCCCAAGGTCGTCGAAGGACTACGAGGCCTGTCCTTCGCCACCATCGTGCTGTCTTCGATCGCGGTGCTCTCCACGGTGATCGTGGTGCGCATCCTGTTCGTCTTCGCGTTCGCGTATATGCGTCCACCCGGCCAACGACCCTCGGCGCGTGGGGTTTTCGTGGTGGCATGGGCCGGAATGCGGGGCGTGGTGTCCCTGGCGATGGCCTTCGCGGTACCACTGACCACCATCACCGGCGAGCCCCTGCCCGGGCACCCGCACATCGTGTTCCTGACCTTCGTCGTGGTGGTGGGAACCCTTCTGTTGCATGGGCTTACCCTGCCGTGGGTGATCCGGGTACTCGGCGTGCAAAGCGATGACGAACGCAAGGACGCGCTCGCCGAGGCCGCCGCTCAGGACAAGGCCGCCCGTGCGGCCGCGGACCGTCTCGAGGAACTTCTCGATGACAATGACGGCATCGAGGACACCAATGTGCGCAGCCGCGCCGCAGAAATCCTGCGGCACTGGAACACCCGCCGCCGCAACGCGGCGTGGGAGCGCCTCGGTCGCAGCGACGAAGACGCCGGCGAGAGCCCCATGGCGGCATTCCGGAATCTGCGGCTGGAGATGCTCGAGAAGGAGCGCGAGGTGTTCATCGCCGAACGCGACGCGGGCAATATCGACGACGAGGTGCTGCGCACCGTGCTCCGCGGACTCGACCTCGAAGAGGCCACCATGAATCAGGCCGACCGGTAGCCGCTCACGGCTGTCCGGGCAGTAGCTGCACCATCAACCCATTCGCATCGGCCAGCACCGTGCCCTGCGCGTCGTAGAGCTCTGCTGAGACGAACGCCTTGCGGCGATCCACCTCGTCGATGCGGCTGCTCGCCGTCAGGGCCACACCCACCGGCACCACCTGGCGATAGTTGACGTGCAGGAAGGCCGTACGGCTGATGGTGCGGCCCGCCATGATCACCGTCATCCCGAAGAGATGATCGAACAGCAGCGGCAAAATGCCGCCGTGCACGGCGCCGTTGCCGCCGAGGTAGAACCGCGGAAAGTCGCCGTGAGCCTGGATACCGTCCGGACCGGCCTTGTCGATGAACCACGGCGGCAGCAGCAGGTGCCCGTTGGCGGGCTCGTCGGCGACCCGGTTGGCGGGTCCAACGCCTTCGGGTGCCTCATACGGGTCCATCAGCTCGACGAGCTTCTCGGTGAGATCGGCCGCCTCGTCCCAGCGCGGGTCGTCCATATCGGCGGATACCGCGAGATCCTGCAGCCGCCGCACGGCAGTCAGGAAGCGCCCGAACCCCGGCCCCACCGAGGAGGGCGAGTACTGCGGGAATCCCCCGCCACGGATTTCACGGATCGCCCGATTCATCTCTTCATGCAGTGCGGCGAGTCTGTCCCCGTCGGCGGTCATGACCTCGAGAGTATGTCCCGCCGCACAATCGTCTGATCCCGGCCCGGCCCGACACCGATGCACGACATCGGCGCACCGGCGAGCTCTTCGAGGCGCAGCACATAGTCCTGCGCCTTGGCGGGCAGATCGCCGAACTCGCGGGCACCGGAGATGTCCTCCCACCAACCCGGAAGCTCTTCGTAAACCGGTGTGGCGCGGTAGATCTCACTCTGGGTCATCGGCATCTCGTTGGTGCGCTTGCCGTCCACCTCGTACCCGACGCAAATCGGGACGGTCTGCAGGCTGGACAGCACGTCCAGCTTGGTCAGGAAGTAGTCGGTGATGCCGTTGACCCGGGTGGCATACCGGGCGATGACGGCATCGAACCAGCCACAACGCCGGGCACGCCCGGTGGTCACGCCCACCTCGCCGCCGGTCTTGGCCAGGTAGGCACCATGCTCGTCGAACAGTTCGGTGGGGAACGGACCCGAACCCACCCGCGTGGTGTAAGCCTTGAGAATCCCGAGCACGGTGGTGATCCGGGTGGGGCCGATGCCGGACCCCACGGATGCACCGCCCGCCGTGGGGTTCGAGGACGTCACAAAGGGGTACGTGCCGTGATCGACGTCGAGCAGGGTGCCCTGCGATCCCTCCAGCAGCACCGTCTCGCCACGTTCCAGCGCCTGGTTGAGCTCAAGACGCGCATCGGCGATACGGTGCTTGAATCCCTCTGCCTGCTCGAGCACGCCGTCGACCACCTGATCCGGGTCGAGCGCCTTGCGGTTGTAAATCTTGACCAGCACCTGGTTCTTGATTTCCAGTGCGGCATGGACTTTTTGGCGCAGAGATTCCTCGTCGAGAACATCGGCGACCCGGATCCCGATGCGCGCCACCTTGTCCTGATAACAGGGGCCGATACCGCGGCCGGTGGTGCCAATCTTCTTGGATCCCAAGTATCTTTCGGTCACCTTGTCGATCGCGACGTGATACGGCATCAACAGATGCGCGTCCGCGGAGAGAATGAGGCCCGAGGTGTCGATACCCCGCTGCTCCAGACCCGCGAGCTCGGTGAGCAGTACGCCGGGATCCACAACGACCCCGTTGCCGATGACGTTGGTCACTCCCGGGGTGAGGATTCCCGACGGGATGAGGTGGAGGGCGAAGTTCTCGCCATTGGGTAAGACCACGGTGTGTCCGGCGTTGTTACCGCCTTGGTAGCGGACTACCCATTGAACCGAGCCACCGAGCAGGTCGGTTGCCTTGCCTTTCCCCTCGTCACCCCATTGGGCGCCGATCAGGACTATTGCCGGCATGTGCGTTATCTGCGCTTCCCTGTTGGCAGCACACACTGTCCTTCCGGCTGGGCGAAGGCGGCGCGACGCTGCGCGTGCAAAATGTTGTTCAGCCGGTGAGCCACTGTATCGCAGGCCACGGGCTTTGTACGTATTCGCCACCGACGAAGGAGTTCCATGGTGAGTGCCCCGAGCGGCACCGAAACGGGGTCCGTACGGGTTTTGCTGTTCGGTGTACGTCGGCTGCCCCGCGCTCTCCGGGACCTCCCCGTGCACCGGGTGCAGGATTCGGACGCCGTCCGCGCGCTCGTGGACGCGCTTCCGGACGGCACGATACGGCTCATCGTCGTCGGCGGGGACGGTGAGCTCGGACAGGTGCTGACCCGACTGATGCGCGCCGAAAGACTGGACGTGGAACTGGGTTTTGTACCGGACCGCCGTTCACGCGCGCGCCGGATCTATCGGATCGGGATCGGTGCGGCACGGCGGGCCCGCGCGGGCCATGCGCGCCGGGTGCCGCTTATCCGGGATGACACCGGCACCGCCCTCGCCGGACGTGCCTCATGGCAGAGCATCGACGGCGACGGGGTCACCGGTGAGGCCACCGTCGATGACACCCTGCTGTTCGAGGGCATCGCCGCCGTCGACGTCGAGCCCATCGAGTCGCTGCCCGGCCTGCGGGCCTCCGTACGGGGCCGAGCGGGGCTGGTTCCCCGTCGCTGGGTGACCGGACGAGCCGCTCAACTGGGCACCGAGGCCGCCGTAGTCGTCCGTGACGGTGTCGCGGGCCCTCGTCCCGTCACCCGGTCCACCTTCTATCGGCACCAGCAGGGCTGGTTGCTCGTCCGGTAGCTTTTGCCCGTGAACGTCACGCAGTCGGTCCGGCCCAGCCCTGTCTTTCTCGCGCTCGTCGCAGTCACCGTCGCCGGGGCGGTGCTCGCATGGCTCGGCGGCAATTCGACCGAGCTGCTGGCCCGCGGCGGAGTGTTTGTCTTCGTGTTCGCCGGCTGGGTGGTGTCCCTGTGTCTGCACGAGTTCGGGCATGCCTATACCGCGTGGCGTTTCGGCGACACCGGTGCGCGCGGATATCTGACGTTGAACCCGCTGCAATACACCGATCCGGTGCTCTCCATCGTGTTGCCCCTCGTGTTCATCGCCCTCGGCGGCATCGGGCTCCCGGGTGGCGCCGTGTACGTGCACACCGCGGGCATGAGCAACCGGCAGCGCACCCTGGTGAGCGTGGCCGGGCCGAGCGCCAACGCCATCCTCGCGGTGCTGATTCTGGGAACGACGGCGCTTTTCGCCGACCGCGAGCACATCGTGTTCTGGGCAGCCATGGCCTATCTGGGTTTTCTTCAGGTGACGGCGGTGGTGCTCAACCTGCTGCCGGTGCCGGGCCTGGACGGTTACGGTGCGCTCGAACCCCATCTGAGCCCGAACACGCAGCGCGCGCTCGGCAATGCCAAGACGTTCGGATTCTTGATCCTGTTCGTGCTGCTGATGTCGCCACCGATCAACAGGGCATTCTTCGACGCCGTCTACTGGATCGTCGCGTCATTGGGTGTCGACCCCGATCTCTCCCGCGTGGGCGGCTGGCTGTTCCGCTTCTGGGGCAAGCTGCTCTAACCGCGCCCGATCCCTACCAGTTGGCGTGCTCTTCGCAATGCTCTTGCGCCTCAGGTGGTTCCACCTGAATCGTGGCATGGGGAAGACCGCGCTCGGCGAGCACGGACCGCGCCCCGGCGAGCACCTGCGCCGCGTCGGCGGTGCTGGTCAGGTGCGCGGTGGCCATGTCCTTGCCGGGCACCAGGGTCCACACATGCAAATCGTGCACGCTGGTCACACCGTCGACCGCCAGCAGCGCGGCACGTAGTTCTTCGACGTCGATGTGCTTGGGCGACGTCTCCGTCAGGATGCGCAGCGCGGCCCGCGCCAGCGAGAACGCCCGCGGCAGAATCCACAGCGAAATCAGTACGCCAACAACGATATCGGCGTACTTCCAGCCGGTGGTCAGGGTGATGATGGCGGCCACGAGCACCCCGACGCTGCCGACGGCATCGGCCAGCACCTCCATGTACGCGCCGCGCACCGCAAGACTGCTCTCGGCGTGTGAACGCAGCAGCCAGATCACCACCACGTTGGCGGCCAGCCCGGCCAGTGCGACAACCATCATCGGCAGCCCCGGCACTTCCGGAGGCGCGCCACTGGTGAGACGTTCCACCGCCTCGTACATCACGAACGCCGCGATGCCGGTGAGCAGCGCCGCGTTGACGATCGCGGTGAGCACCTCTGCCCGGTGCCATCCGTAGGTCCTTGCCGCCGAGGTGCTTCCGCGGCGGGCCAGCAGAATGGCGCTGAGCCCCATGATGAGCCCGACCAGGTCGGTGAGCATGTGCCCGGCATCGGCCAACAGGGCCAACGAGTTGATCAGCAGGGCGACGACGAGTTCGAGCACAAAGAACGAACCGACAATGCCCAGCGAGACGCACATGCGTCCCACTCGGACATCGGCCGGATTGGCTGAACTGGCGACGTGCGAGTGATCGTGTCCGGCTCCCACGGTGGCTCCTCTCGACCTCTCGAACTTATATGCAAAAGTTCGCATAGGCCAATGGGTCCGCTCGTCCGCCCCTTACCCCGCCGACACGCCGTGACATGCCGAACGATCCGCGCATAACGCGGCGTGTCGGCGAGAAGGTTTTAGGGAGCGCCGACGTCAGGACGTGAGCAACGCGGGGCGGGCCGCCGGATCGCAGTCATCGAGCAGATCGCAGCACCGCGCGAACTCGTGGTTCTCGCCGATCAACTGAGCGGCACGCGCGAGGGCCGCCACCGCCCGCAGGAAGCCACGATTGGGCTCATGCGAATACGGCACCGGACCAAAGCCCTTCCATCCGTTCCGTCGCAACTGGTCCAGGCCGCGGTGATACCCGGTGCGCGCGAAGGCGTAGGCGGTGACGGTGCTGCCGACGGACCCGTCACCGTCCAGCGCGTTCTCGGCCAGTTCGGCCCAGGCGATCGAGGCGGACGGATAGGCCGCCGCCACCGCGGCGGGATCCTGCCCGTTGAGCAGGGCTGACTCGGCGTCCTCATCTCCGGGTAGCAGCACCGGCTCGGGACCCAGCAGATCATGCATTGGACTCATGGAAACCATTCTGACGCGAACCGCCTCCCGCGATCGCGATAGGGTGGGCGCGGTCGATCGCGCCTGCGCAAAAGAGCGCTCAGCACGGATAAGGAACGAGACGCATGGCGAACCCCACCGGTGGAAATTCCGAGGCCAAGCCCGACTCACAGGGCGAGAAGCCTGCGGACTCCGCCGAGCAGCCGGAAGGCGCCGCGAATACCCCGGAGATATCCGACACCGCCGACACCGGACCGGTCCCCTCGCTCGATGACGCCCAGACCGTCGTGATGGCTCCCGCTAAGCCCGACGTTCCGCGCTACACGGCACCGGGATTCGACGCCAACAAGACCGAGATGATCGCGCCCGTCGGCGACGATCCGAAAACCGAGCTCATCGCGCCGCTGGCGACCCAGGCCCGCCCGAAGGTCGCCACCCCCGAGACGATCGCTCCTCGCAAGGAGGAGAAGCGCAGCTGGGGCTGGGTGATCGCGCTGGCACTCGTCGTCGCCGCGCTGGCGGCGGTGATCGTCCTTGCCGCGGTCGTCATCTCGCGCACCACCGCACCGAAGGCGTCACAAGAAGAGCTGGTGCGCACCAGCATTCAGAACTACGACAACGCCATCCAGACCGGCAACCTGGCAGCGCTGCGGACAATCACGTGCGGCGAAACCCGTGACGGTTACGTCCGCTACCCCGACGCCGAGTGGTCCCAGACGTATCAGAAGGTGGCGGCCGCCAAGCAGTATCCAGTGGTAGCCAGCATCGACGAGGTTGTGGTCAACGGTGAGCACGCTGAGGCCAACGTCACCTCCTTCATGGCGTTCGCGCCGCAGACCCGCTCATCGCGCAGCTTCGATCTGCAGTTCCGCGACAAGGAATGGAAGATCTGCCAGTCCGATTAAACGCATGTCGCCGAGTGCGAGCGGTGATGCTCACACTCGGCGAAAACAGCGACTACGCCATTCCGGCGGAGACCGACCGGCCCGCCGACTTCAGGTCGTTGCAGGCCTCGATGACCCGCTCAGTCATGCTGGCCTCGGCCTTCTTCAGGTAGCTGCGCGGATCGTAGGTCTTCTTGTTGCCCACTTCACCGTCGATCTTGAGCACACCGTCGTAGTTGGCGAACATGTGCCCGGCGATCGGCCGGGTGAAGGCGTACTGGGTGTCGGTGTCAACGTTCATCTTCACCACGCCAAAGCGCAGCGAGTCCTCGATCTCCGACTTCAGCGAGCCCGAGCCGCCGTGGAACACGAAATCGAACGGCTTGGAGCCCTCCGGCAAGCCGAGCTTGGCCGAGGCGACGCGCTGCCCCTCTTCCAGCACCTCCGGCTTGAGTTTGACGTTGCCTGGCTTGTAGACACCGTGCACGTTGCCGAAGGTGGCCGCCAGCAGGTACCGGCCGTTCTCGCCGACACCGAGCGCATCCACCGTCTTCTCGAAGTCCTCGGACGAGGTGTAGAGCTTCTCGTTGATCTCGGCCTCGACACCGTCCTCTTCGCCTCCCACCACGCCGATCTCGACCTCGAGGATGATGTGAGCCTTTGCCGTGGCGGCCAGCAGTTCCTGCGCGATCTCGAGGTTTTCGCCGATCGGCACCGCCGAGCCATCCCACATGTGCGACTGGAACAACGGGTTCTGGCCAGCTGCCACGCGCTCCTGCGAAATGGCGATCAGCGGACGCACAAAGCTGTCCAGCTTGTCCTTGGGGCAGTGGTCGGTGTGCAGGGCGACGGTAATGCCGTACTTGGCCGCGATGACGTGCGCGAACTCAGCAAGCGCGACCGCGCCGGTCACCATGTCCTTGACACCCAGACCGGAACCGAATTCCGCACCGCCGGTGGAGAATTGGATGATGCCGTCGCTGCCCGCGTCAGCGAAACCCTTGATCGCGGCGTTGATCGATTCCGATGAGGTGCAGTTGATTGCCGGGAAGGCAAAAGAATGCTCCTTGGCCCGGTTCAGCATTTCGGCGTAGACCTCGGGCGTGGCGATGGGCACTTCGACGACCTCCATGTCAGCTCTGCGGATTCGCCCCTCACCATAAGGCAGCCAGGTTGACGATAGATATCGACGGTACTGTTGGCGCCGTGAACTTGCTGGCAGCACCCGAATCCGTCACCACCCTGGCGCTCATGCCGGATTTCCTGGATCCGATCAAACTGCTCGGTCACTTCGGAACCTTGGCGCTGCTCGGGTTGCTAGTGGTGATCTTCGTGGAGTCGGGGGTGCTGTTCCCGGTGCTGCCTGGCGATTCATTGTTGTTCGTGGCCGGGATGCTGGCAGCAGGCACCGCTGCCGCAGCTGCCGACGGTGCTTCGCAGGCCAGTTTTCAGCTGTGGCAGCTGCTGGTCTTCATCCCCATCGCGGCAATCCTGGGCGGCCAGGTTGGCTATTGGATCGGCCGGGGCATCGGCACGTCGATGTTCAAGCCGGAGGCCCGCTTCCTCAAGCAAAAGTACCTCGACGAGGCGCACGCCTTCTTCGAAAAGCGCGGACCGTTCGCCATCGTGATCGCCCGGTTCGTGCCGATCGTGCGGACCCTGGCTCCGATCACCGCCGGCGCAGCCAAGATGAGCTACCCGATCTTCGCGCTCTACAACATCCTCGGCGCCGTGGTGTGGGGCGTCGGTCTCACGCTGCTCGGCTATTGGCTGGGCCAGTTCGAGATCATTCAGAAGCTGCTCGAACCGATCTTCATCCTGATCGTGCTGGTCTCGGTGGCCCCGATGTTCTTCGAATGGATGCGCCGCCGCAAGGCCGCGAAGAGCCCGGAGGCAGCACCCGAGGCCTAGGCACCCTCGAGCAGAGTTTTCTGACGGTCGTCGAAATTTCATTCAGCTGGGCGAAACTGTTCAACTATCCAGGAAACGATCTCGTCTGCAGTGTCAGACCATCTCATCGATCGCAGGATCGTTACCTGCTCACCGTCACCATGCGCAACCTTCTTCCTCGCATCAACGAGACCTGCCAACAAATCTCGACGATCTTCGTCCTCGAGAAACCTTGTGAACTCGGCTTTCCAGGCTTGGTCGAAACTCCCGATGAACGCCTCCAACTGACCAGGATGGACGCCCTCTCCCCTACGAAGCCCATGCGCAACTCGCGCTCGTACCCTCGGGTGTCCCACCCGATCCGCATAACAATCCGCAACGTCATCACGAACTGCCTCAATGAATCCAGCGGAGCGGATCGTCAGAAATCTAGCGAGAGATCTCTCGATCTCATCATCGAGCGCCGCGGCATCGCGATCGTCTGACTTCGCCTTCCTGCTCGCGGCGACATGGGTGGTGATGGCCTTCACGAGACTTCGATGCGCCGACATTCGCTGATGCACTGAGAGAGGAGGCCAACTTCCGGTCGCGCCATTAGACACTCCGCGACAACCTGTCAGTCGCGAGATCGAGCCGCTTGACAACAAATTCGTTGTCTGCAGTTGATCTAGTCGTCACGGTGATGAACTCCGCATCATCCTTTAGAGACTGAATCTTACTTCTCAGGTCTTCTGGGACGGCACCATTGGCAACTGCCCTCATCACACCGACAACGATGGCCTCAGCCTGAGCCGTGTTGACCTGGCGCCCTTCTCGACTCCTAAAAGCGCTAGGTCCTGCTGTCGAATTGATATGTCTGCACGCAGCCAAGAACTCTGCGCCATGCACATCCGACTCCTGCCGATAATCACGAGCAAAATTATTCAAGAATCCCTTGAGAGGACGCTTGTAGCTAGCCGAATCAACATATAGCGCAAGAATACGCGTGATCAATTCATGGTCACGAATACGCTTCGACTTAATCCCGAATAGATCACGCCAATTTGGATCATTGTTGAATACCTCAATGCAATCAACAAGTGGCCCCGCGTAGAGTGCGACTCTAATTTCATGTGGAGTAAGTTGCGTGCCTCCTGAGTTCAATCGCTCGAAGATTTGAAACACGGCCTCACTAACTTCAGAAGATCCATCCGTCGGCACAATAGTGGCTTGCATGAACGAATCATCAATCTTGAGCCCAAGCGACTCGTCTAAGGTTTTGTACGTTAGTCCTTTGAACTGATCACTTACGTTGGTAAGAACAAACTCCTTCTTGTCGTGCACACCTTCGTAGAATCTACGGAGCGTTTCGAGGCGTTGTTGGCCATCGAGAACGAGCATTACATTGTCAGTCTCTTGCTTCACTAGAAAAATTCCAGGAACCGGGTACCCCAGCAATAGCGATTCTATAAATCTATCCATCTGAGCCTTGGACCAAACGAAGCCTCGCTGAAACCCCGCTGTCAACGAGGTACTATCTTCTCCGCCGAATTGCGGAACCTTCATCGCACCACTATTTAGTCGTTTCACCAGCCCGTCAACTGGGTAATCCTGTGTCGAGAATGTAACTGGCGTAGGTGCGGCCGACTCCGATGTAGTGACATCATCAAATTCATCCTCAGTCAAGCTCCGGTCGAATATCAGCTCGAGATCGTTATCGTCCGAATCTGACACGTCTGCATGGCTCATCCATCAATAGTAATCTGTGCTCACGTCTTCGTGCATACAGAAACAAGAAACCTAGCAGGGAGTCCGCAACAATCAATCAGCTCAGTCGAACAGGAGTTTTCTCGAATTCGGCCACCTTGTCCCGGAAGGCATCCGGAAAGGGGGCGGAGTTGCCGTCGATCGCATGCACGTACACCGTCTCGCCGGTGATGAGATGGTCTACGCCGCGGTGAATTTCAAAGTGACAGGCCATGCTCGCCCTCCCCATCCGGGCGATGCGCACGCCAATGTCGAGGACGTCGTCGAAGCGGGCGGGCCCGTGATAGTCGATGACCGACTTCACCACGTACATATGCTCGAAGACCCCGTCGCCGGCGGCGTTGCGGGCACCGGTCAGGGCGGCCCAGTACTCGGTGAGCGCGGCATCGAAGTACGCCAGATAGTGGGCATTGAAGACCACGCCCTGCATATCGACCTCGGCCCATCGGACCCGCAACGGATGAAAGAAGCTGAAATCCTGGCGCGCCACCTCAGGCCACCACGTGCGCCGCTTCGAGCAGCATCCACCCGGACAGCTGTACCGACAGGTCCCGTTCGGGCACCGTCGACGGATTGACCGCACCGGCGATAAACCGCGAGGCTTGCGAGTGCGGGGTCGGCAGATCCGCCGTCCGCGTCCAATCCGCCCCGAACAGCGGAAGATCTTCCACCGTCAGCCGATTGGCCCAGGCGGCCTCCGCCGAGGTCAGCAGGATGTCACGGGCGACGGCCCGGGCATCGGTGTCCTGCGGGGAGTTCTGCGGCAGCGTGGTGACCACCAGCGCCAGGTAGCGGGCGAGAATGCCGTTGAAGAGCCCGCCGTCTCCGCCACCGCTGCCACGAATTACGCCTTCGGACGTCATGTGATCCTTGACTGCGTGCACAAGCCGATGCACACGCTCAGCATGTCGGGATTCCCCGGTCCGCACGGCAAGCTCGGTCTCCAGCCCCAGCACCACACCCTGGCAATAGGTGTAGGTAGCCCGTTCCAGGGTGCCGTCCTCCTGGATGCCGTCGATCACCAGATGCGATTCGGGGTCGACGAGAGTGTTGTCGATCCAGTCGGACATCACCTCGGCCCGCCACACTCTTCCGGTGCGCGCCAACACAATTGCCGCCGGGCCGTTGGCGGGGGTGTTGAAGAACCTGTCCTGTTTGCGCCACGGTATGCCGCCCCCGTACTGCGGCATCCAGGCATCGAGGAACTGCTGCCGCAGCCGGTTCAGCGCACGGGGACGCTCCAGGCCCAACAGCTCGGAGGCGCGTTGCATCGCCAGCGCCAACCAGGCCATATCGTCGTAGTACTGGTTGGTCCACATGAACACGTTGCGGAAGCGGTGTGCGCGTTGCATATCCGCGATGTACTTGAGCCGGTCGGGGCGCGGGTCGCGCAGCTGCGCATCGATCAGGCAGTCCTGCAGATGCGCCTGCCACCAGTAGTGCCAGTTCTTGAACCAGGTGGCACCCGGCGCGGGCGGCCAGGTGACGATGCCCAGGCGCATGCGCGGTAGATGCCACAGCGGCGAGAAGTGCCTGGCGGTGATTGCGGCTTCGGCGCTACTGGCGCGGTTGGCCCACAGCACATCCATGCACTCGATACTAGGGGTGGCTCATCCCCGGGTCACCACGCCTCGGTCAAGTCGGCGTGCTGACGGATCCAGGCATGCATGGCTATACCTGCGGCGACTCCTGCGTTGATACTGCGCGTAGATCCGAACTGGGCAATCGAAACCGTCATCACCGCACCGCCTTTCGACAACTCGGTGACACCCGGCCCCTCCTGCCCGAACACCATCAGGCAGTCCGCGGGCAGTGCCGCGGTCTCCAGGGGTACCGATCCGGGCACGTTGTCGACGGCCACCACCGTCAGGCCGGTCAGCTTCGCGTACTCCAGAAGCTGCTCGGTGCTGTCATGGTGCATCAGGTGCTGGTAGCGATCGGTGACCATGGCGCCACGCCGATTCCAGCGGCGCCGGCCGACGATATGTACGGTGCGCACCGCGAAGGCGTTGGCCGTGCGCACCACCGTCCCGATATTGGCGTCGTTTTCGAAGTTCTCGATGGCTATATGCAGCCGGTGCCGGCGCGTATCAATATCCGCGACGATCGCCTCACGTCGCCAATACCGGTAGGCGTCAACCACGTTGCGGGCGTCGCCATCACGCAGGAGCTCTGGGTCATATCGCGGGTCCGCCGGCAGCGGCAGCCCCCGTTCTGCCAGCCATGGCCCCACTCCGTTGCCACTGGCACCCCAGAGGGACGGTTCAGCAGGCCCGTCCTTCGAGTCCTCACTCACGGTTCATCCAGACCGCCGCGTGGGTGCCGATCACCGAGAGCGTCCCGGCGAGCACCGCGGCGTTGATCTCCCCTTGGAGGCACAACGACGGCTGCAGCTGCACGGCGTCCAGGGCAGCGTCCGGAAGCACCAGCACCGACGCCCCATAGATCGCACAGCTGCGCGCCAGCCCCTCCCCGGGCAGCGTCGGCGTCACCGTCACCATGAGGGGACCACCACGCTCGGCCGACTCGTCGCGGTAGCGTGCCGCAAGCCCCGAGATATTCAGGCCCAGCAGCGAGAATCCGTTACCGGTAAAGGCATTCGAATCTCCCAGATCCACCTGGCTAATCTGCTGCCCGCTTGCCCTCCACGCCTCCATGCTCTTGGTGACGATCACCAGACCGGAGTCGTTCTGCGGCGTGGGCAACAGCCCCATCGGGTAGGCCACCGGGTAGGCCACGGTGGTTCCAGCGATGCGATCCTTCACCGAGTACGCGTACACGCCACGTACGGCGCTCTGGTTCTGCATCGGCCCCAGGCATACCGTGCCGGTCAGCTGATCGGGAGTCGGTGCGGTCAGCGGATGCACGGAAAGATCGGCCACGTCACGACAACCGTTCAACGCCGGCACTTCCAGCGGATGCGCCAAAGACCCGTACAACCCGAAACGTAAATCCTGGGCGGCGGCGGGCTTCTCCCCCGGCTTGGCGGCCGCCCCCGTGATGTCGACCAGCACATACCCGTTCTGGAATCGCAGGTTGGCGACACTGAGATTCCAGCCCAACAGACTCTGTGTTTCACCGACCTTGGCGGTCTGGGCGCCGTAAACCAGTTGTTTTTCAGGGTCTTTCGAGCAGCCCGACACGATCAGGGCCCCGGCGAGCAGCGCGGCGAGGGCCGGGCGGAAGATCACGATCCGGCCAGGCCGAGATCCGCCAGTCCCAACACATACCGATACGGAACGCCCTCCGCGCGAATGGCCTCGGCGGCACCGGTGTCACGGTCGACAACGGTGGCCACCCCGATCACCTCGCCCCCGGCCTCACGCACCGCATGCACGGCCGTGAGTGCGGACCCGCCGGTGGTGCTGGTGTCTTCGACCACCAGGACCTGTTGCCCGGACACATCGAAACCCTCGATAAGCCGTTGCATACCATGGGCTTTCACCGACTTGCGCACCACGAACGCATCGATCGGACGTCCGGGGGCATGCATAACCGCTGTCGCGACGGGATCTGCGCCGAGAGTCAGTCCACCCACACCGGCATAGCCCCAGTCACTGGTCAGCTCGCGCACCAGCCGCCCGATCAACGCACCGGCACGGTGATGCAATGTGGCCCGTCGCAGGTCGACGTAGTAGTCGGCTTCCTTGCCCGACGACAACGTGACCTTGCCGTGCACCACCGCGATATCACGAACCAAGGCCGCCAGCTCGTCGCGCTCGGCCGCATTCAGATCCGGTCCTAAATCAAGTTCTGCCACGACCCCGTCCTACCACGCTGTTGAATTTCCGCACCAAACCTCTTGGTATTACCCGCGTTACCGATGTGATCGCCTTGTATTGCACACCGGGAACGCTGAGCACCTTACCTGCGGCGATGTCCTGCAGGCACGCGTTGACCACGTCGTCAACCTGGAGCCACATGAATTCCGGGATGGTGCCCATCTCGATTCCGGCCCGCTCGTGAAACTCGGTATGGATGAATCCTGGGCACAACACGTGCATGCCAACACCGGTACCCAACAACCCATTTGCCAGTCCTTCGGTGAAGGAGACCACCCAGGCCTTCGACGCCGAGTACGTCGAGCCGCGCCCAGACACCAGGCCTGCCACGCTCGCCACGTTGATGACGGTGCCTGCGCCGGCCTCGACCATCGAGGGCAGGGCCGCACGGGTGAGCTCCATGACCGCGGTGACATTGACGTCAAGCTGCGCGTGCAGCAGCGCCGGCGCTGCTGTCCAGAACTCGCCGGCGGTGGCGAAGCCGGCGTTGTTGACCAACACCGACACCCCCGCGGCTACGCGTTCGGCGACCTTCGCGCGATCGGCGGCGTCGGCCAAATCGGCGGGCAATGTCTCGGCGTGGACGCCATACCGGCAGGTGAGTTCGTCGGCGAGCGCGTCCAGGCGCTGTTCGTCACGGGCGACGAGCACCACGTCGTATCCGAGCGAGGCGTATTTACGGGCGAAACCGCCCCCGAGACCCGAGGTGGGGCCCGTCACCAGCGCCACGGGGCGTACGGAATTCGTGGCAGGCGCGGATGAACCGCTTGCGTGAAGACCATCAGGCGCGGATGAACCGCTTGCGTGAAGACCATCAGCCATGGTTGGTCAGCGTACCGGCTGCACACGCGCCTCTTACCGGGCATATAACCGGTACTAGAAGTTACTAGTACAAATTGTCCGGAATCAGCCGCTTGCGTGAGCAAGCGTTGCTAGCATCGCGAAATGTTCGACCGGCTTGTGGTGTGGCTCATCGCGCGTCAGCGCTGGATCTACCCGGTACTCGTCGCGTTGTGGATTGCTGCGGGCACCTACATAACCACCGCACCCAAGGTTGCACTGCCAACCCCGGAGGCCACCCCGACCGCCCAAGCCATCAGCGCCATGTCGCTCAGTCAACCGAAGACTGTGACGTATGAGGTGTCCAGTGACGGCCGGCCTGTCACGGTGTCCTATCTCGATGAGAAGGGCCAATCCAAGCTCTTCAACGGCCCCGCTCCCTGGCGCACCAGCTTGACCACCAGCGACCTCGGATTCACGGCAGGCGTGACCGCGATATCGACCGACACCGTCACCTGCCGCATCACCGTCGACGGCACGGTCGCCGACGAGAAAACCGACATCGGCCGCACTCCCTCCGTGAGCTGCAATCTCGTCGCATTTCAGAAACTCGAACCACAAGGCGGTCACTGATGCACGACAGCCCTATATTCGGCCGCTTCGCCGGTGTCATCAGCAGGCATGCCGCCGTGATCATCGGGCTCTTGATGATGGTGGCCGGGGGGCTGATGGCATCGGCACCCAACCTCGAAGAACTCGCCCTCACCCACGGCAGCCCCATGATGCCGACCAACACCCAATCCGCCGCGGCGCTTAAACACATGGCTAAGGCGTTCGGGGAGTCCGAGTCGAACAACACCGCCGCGGTCGTCGTCGTCAAGGATCAGCCATTCACCGAGGAGGACCGCCAGTTTCGTGCCCGCCTGATGAAGGAGCTGCGAGCCGACACCGTGCACGTCGAACCGGGTATGGACATGTGGTCCGATCCGCAATTCGCCACCGCATCCGAAAGTCCGGACAAGAAGGTGGCGCTCGCACAACTGCAGCTGGCCGGGGAGATCGGCGGGCCCAAGGCCATGGAATCCGCCAAGTCCGTGCAGCACATTATCGATAACATCGCGAAGCCGCCCGGCACCACGGTCTATGCCACCGGCACAAGCCAGGCCGCCGCAGACCAGATCAACACGATGATGCGGGACGTCGTGATCATCGGAGGGCTCTCACTGGTGCTGGTGGGCGGTCTGTTGCTTTTGGTCTACCGCTCACTGGTGGTCGCGTTCCTGCCACTGATCACCGTGGGTGTTGCCGTCGGTATCGCGACCCCGGTGACCAGCTTCCTCACCTTGGCGGGGCTGATTCCCACATCCATGATGACCAACGCGTTGATGGGTGCGCTGGCACTGGGCGCCGGCACCGACTACTCCATCTTCTTCATCGGCCGCTATCAAGAGGGCAGGCGTGCCGGCCTCAGCGTCGACGATGCGTTCCGCGCCAGTTACCGGGGTGTGGCGCCGGTGGTGATCGCGTCTGGGCTGACCGTCGCAGGTGCGTTGTCCTGTATGTCATTCGCGCAACTGGACATGATGAAATCCATGGGCCTACCGGGGGCCATCACGATGATCTTCACCGTGCTGTCCGCGGTGACGGTGACGCCCGGCGCACTGCTCATCGGGGCTCGTAGATTCGGGTGGTTCGAGCCCCGATCGACCATCCGATCGACTCGACTGTGGCGCCGGGTCGGTATCCGGGTGGCGCGTTGGCCCAAACCGATATTCGTCACGACATTCACCGCCTTGATCCTGCTCATGATGGTGATCCCCAGCGCCTCTTTCAATTACGACGAACTCCAGTTCATCCCCAAGGACATGCCCAGTGCGGCAGGCATGAACGCGATTCAGGAACACTTTCCCGCGGGGCAGATGAATCCCGACATGATCTTGATCCGGGCCCCGGAGGACCTGCGCACGTCTGCCAACATCGGGCTCCTGGAGAAGGCCGCACAACAGATCACCAAGCTGGACAGCGTGGCATCGGTGCAGTGGATCACCCGGCCCACCGGCATGCCGATGGATCAAACCTCACTCATGTACAGCGTGCGGATGGCCGGAACGATGATGTCGCAGAACAAGATTGTCATGGAACAACGGCAGCAGCGGATGCACGCCATGACCAGCGATATGAACTCGATGATGACGACGCTGCAAGGCCTGCAAGGCACCTTACGGACCGCGCAACAGGGCGCCAAGCAATTCAGTGCCGCCGCCCAGCCCATCCAGTCCAGCCTGAATCAGCTTAAGTCACAGCTTAATTCGGCGATGGGACCCGTTCGTGAAGCAGTGCGGGCCCAACCCAACTGTGCCGCCGATCCGATGTGCGTGGGCGCGCAATCGACCCTGTCCAACTTCGAGAACATGTCGAGTGTCACCGACCAGATGCGCAGCCTCGTCAGCACTTCGGGTTCCATGACCGGGGGTTTGAGCCAGGCCGCGCGGACGATGCCGCGCATGGTTGAGTCCATGTCCTCGATGCAAGATCTGATGACCGAGACCAACGAGCAGATGACTCAGATGATGTCGCAGATGGATACCATGACCTCGCTCATGCAGGACCTCGGCCGAAGCAGCGCCGGCACCGGGGACTACTTCTACTTCCCCGCGCAGATGCTCTCGGACCCGCGATTCAAGCCGTACTTGAAGATGATGTTCTCCGAGGACGGCACCACCACCCGCATGATCGTCATCGGCAGCGGCAGCAGCTACGGCGACGAAGGCATCCAGCGCGTCCGGGACCTGGCACGTGAGATGAAGTACGCACTCAAGGGCACTCGCCTGGAGGGCAGCGTGATCGAAATCGCCGGGCCGGCAGCGTTGATCGGCGATATGCGGATGATGCTCGACCGCGACGAGAAGCTGATCATGATCGGCTGCCTCACCGTGATCTTCACAGTGGTACTGCTCCTGCTGCGCGGGCTGGTGGCGTCGCTGATCGTTATCGGCTCGGTCTTGGTGTCCTTCGCGTCCACCCTCGGGTTGGCCCTGGTGATCTGGCAGCACGTGCTCGGCATTCAGCTGCACTGGTCGGTGCCGGTCGCGGTGTTCGCGATCCTGATATCGGTGGGCGCCGACTACAACCTGCTGGTCGCCTCGCGCTTCAAAGAAGAGATGAGCGCGGGTATCCGCACGGGTGTCGTCCGGTCCATCGCCGGTACTGGCGGGGTGGTGACCACGGCGGGACTGGTGTTCGCGATGACGCAATTCGCCATGATGGGGTCGAGTCTGGTCAATATCGCACAGATGGGTTCGACGATCGGGTTGGGCTTGATCATCGACACCTTCGTGGTGCGCACCTTCACGGTGCCGACACTGGCGGTAATCCTCGACAAGAAGTTCTGGTGGCCGCTGCCGATGAACCAGCTGTGGCGGCGTTCCTAGCGACTGTGCGGCGGGACGCCCTGACCCACGGGAGCGGGCTGCCGGTCTCCGGCGGGGGCGGAACTGCTGCCGACGGGCCGGCTGGGGCGTTCCGCGGCCTGGATGGGCGACGGCGCCGACTCCCCGGACGGGGGCAGCACCCGCAGCAGGTCGTTGAACTGGCGGACGGCCTTGAGGCCCTCGTCCCACTGCTCACGGTTGCTGTTGATCGGCAGCGCGGCCAGCGTCCAGTGTTGTTCGTTCCACAACACCTCCGCCGTCTCGGTCGCGGTATGGGCGAAGGTGACCATGCGCCGGTCACAGGCCCGACGGGCGGCATCCAAGTTGGTGGAGTACACCATGCGCGGGCCGATGGCACCCAGCAGCCAGATATCTGATTCGCGGGGTTCCTGCATGACCTTGAGCCGCAGGTCCACCATGACATTGGTGCCCACCTTGCGGTGCAGCGCGATGATGGTCGCGACATCTTCCAGGTCGAAGACGTAGACGGCCTCGCCGCGGATCTGACCGAGCACCACGTTGGCGGCCGCGGCCGACCCCGCACTCGACATCACGCCGCGGTTCCAGCGCTTGACGATCTCTTTGTCCTGCGACATGTAGTCGAAGCCGTGAGATCGCGCCCAGGCCTTCCGGCGGTGTCCGCGGCTACGGCGGCGGCCGATATCGACGTACAGCAGCACGCCCGCACAGACGAAGCAAAGTGCGGACAGCGTGAACCAAAGTAGAGCCATCCGCGACAGCCTAACCGGTACCGGCCCAACTACCGCGCGGTGCGCTCGGATCGTGACCGAGAGTTACCGGTCCGTGATGGGCGAAACAGCACCGCGAGCGTGCCCTCACTGCGGGATATCAGCCGAAATCTCGCGGCGGAGGCACACTCGCGGTTACCTGCTGAAGCGTCAGCCCAGGATGAGCGAGTCGCCGTCGGCGCTCACGTTCACCGGAACGACGTCGCCATCGTGCACCTCACCGGCCAGCAGCTGCCTGGCCAGCTTGTCGCCGATCGCCTGTTGCACCAGGCGCCGCAACGGACGCGCCCCGTAGATCGGGTCGAATCCGCGCTGGGCCAGCCAATTCTTGGCGGGCCCCGACACCTCGAGTGTCAGCCGCCGTTGGGCCAACCGCTTCTGCAGCTGTCCCAGCTGGATGTCGACAATCCGCACCAGCTCCTCGGGGTTCAGCGGCTCGAAGATGAGCACGTCGTCGAGCCGGTTGATGAACTCCGGCTTGAACTTCGCACGCACCGCGGCCATCACCTGCTCCTCGGAGCCGCCGGCCCCCAGGTTCGAGGTGAGGATCAAGATGGTGTTCCGGAAATCCACCGTGCGGCCCTGGCCGTCGGTGAGGCGTCCCTCGTCGAGCACCTGCAGTAGCACGTCAAACACGTCCGGGTGGGCCTTCTCGACCTCGTCGAACAGCACCACCGTGTACGGGCGTCGCCGGACCGCCTCGGTCAGCTGGCCGCCGGCGTCATATCCGACGTATCCGGGTGGGGCACCGACAAGCCTTGCGACCGAGTGCTTTTCGCCGTACTCGGACATATCGATGCGCACCATGGCGTGCTCGTCGTCGAACAGGAAGTCCGCGAGGGCCTTGGCCAGCTCGGTCTTGCCGACGCCGGTGGGTCCCAGGAACAGGAACGAACCGGTGGGCCGGTTGGGGTCGGCGACGCCGGCCCGGGCGCGGCGTACCGCATCCGAGACCGCCTCGACGGCCTTCGTCTGACCGACGACCCGCGCCCCCAGCACGTCTTCCATGCGCAGCAGCTTGGCGGTCTCGCCCTCCAGGAGCCGCCCGGCCGGGATACCGGTCCAGGCCGACACCACGTCGGCGACATCGTCGGGACCCACCTCTTCCTTGAGCATGACGCTTTCGCGTGCCTGTGCCCCGGGAAGCGCGGCCTCCAGTTGCTTCTCCAGGTCGGGGATGCGCCCGTAGCGCAGCTCCGCGGCCTTGCCGAGATCGCCATCGCGCTCGGCGCGATCGGATTCACCCTTGAGGGTTTCCAACTGCTCCTTGAGATCACGGACCACGTCGATGGCGTTCTTCTCGTTCTGCCAGCGGGCGGTGAGCTCCGCGAGACGCTCCTTCTTGTCGGCCAGCTCTTCACGCAGCTTCACCAGGCGCTGCTTCGAGGCCTCGTCGTCTTCCTTGGACAGCGCCATCTCTTCGATCTCGAGACGGCGCACGATGCGCTCGACTTCATCGATTTCGACAGGGCGCGAATCGATTTCCATGCGCAGCCGGGATGCGGCCTCGTCGACGAGGTCGATGGCCTTGTCCGGCAAGAAACGCGAGGTGATGTACCGGTCGGACAGAGTCGCGGCGGCCACCAGCGCAGAGTCGGTGATCCGCACGCCGTGGTGGATCTCGTAGCGTTCCTTGATACCGCGCAGGATGCCGACGGTGTCCTCCACCGAGGGCTCGCCCACCAGTACCTGCTGGAACCTACGCTCCAGAGCAGCGTCCTTCTCGATGTATTTGCGGTATTCGTCGAGCGTGGTGGCGCCGACCAAACGCAGCTCACCGCGGGCGAGCATCGGCTTGATCATGTTGCCGGCGTCCATCGCCGACTCACCGGTCGCGCCGGCACCCACAATCGTGTGCAGCTCGTCGATGAACGTAATCAACTGTCCCGCAGAGTTCTTGATCTCATCGAGGACGGCCTTGAGGCGTTCCTCGAACTCACCCCGGTACTTGGCGCCGGCGACCATCGAGCCCAGATCCAGCGATACAACGGTCTTGCCGCGCAGGCTTTCCGGCACGTCACCGGCGACGATGCGCTGCGCCAGTCCCTCGACGATGGCGGTTTTGCCGACACCGGGCTCGCCGATCAACACCGGATTGTTCTTGGTGCGCCGGCTGAGCACTTGCACAACGCGGCGGATCTCGGTGTCACGACCGATGACGGGGTCGAGCTTGCCTTCGCGGGCAAGCGCGGTCAGGTCGGTGGAGTACTTCTCCAACGCCTGGAACGTCGCTTCGGGCTCGGCGCTGGTCACCCGTCCGCTGCCGCGCACCTGAACAAAGGCATCGCGCAGCGCGTGAGGAGTGGCGCCATTGTTGGCGAGCAACTTGGCGATATCGGAATCACCGGTGGCCAGACCCACGAGCAGGTGCTCGGTGGAGACGTAGTCGTCATTGAGCTCGGTGGCGAGCTGCTGCGCCGTGGTGATCGCTGCGATGGAATCACGCGATAGCTGCGGGTTGGCACTGGCATTGCTGACCTGGGGTAGCCGGTCGGCAATGGCCTGCGCCTCGTTGCGCACACTCGCGGGGTCTACGCCCACAGCCTGCAGGAGTGGCGCGGCAATGCCATCGGTCTGGCTCAGCAGCGCCACCAGCAGATGTGCGGGACGGATTTCGGGGTTGCCGGCTGTGGTGGCTGCCTGGAGCGCAGCTGTCAGGGCGGCCTGGGTTTTGGTGGTCGGATTGAACGAGTCCACAACACCTCCGTTGGTTGAGAGAAATGCTTGTCAGTAGTTCTAACGCCGTCAACCTTGAGTCTGTTCCGCTCAACTTTGAGAATTTTCGCGGTGCCGTGTCTAGCTCATCACACCTACCGGCGCTCGGAACTAAATCCGGAATCACACGCGGTGGCCGCGACCCTCGAGAAGCTCGCCGACGCGCGACAACACCGGAAGAGCCCCGCCGCGCAGAATCGATCGGAGCTGGCGATTGAGCGGGGACTGCGGGTCGAATCCGCTCAGCGTGAACCACAGCTGGGTGCCGCCGATCCGGGGAATCAGCCGCCACGTCATGCGCAGAGCGGTGATTCCCCCCAGGATCGGAATCGTGAAGGTGGACGTGATGAGCTCGGGCTCACGCACCTCCAGGAACTCCATGTCGACCCTCCCGGCGAATCCGAGAAGCGGAATCGGATAGGTGGTTATCGACAGCCGCCCACCAGTTTCCACGGACGCCAGATCGTGGTCGTTCACCAGGTCGCCAACGAACTCCTTCGAGGTGATGACCTGCCACACGGTGCGCGATGAGTAGCGGTAGAACTCGCCCAGGCTGAATGTCGTCGCATCATCGGGCGGGGGATCGCCACCCGGCTCCGGAACACTCAAGAGCTCTTCGATGCGCGACATGACCAATGCCCAGATATCGCGAACGAGAACGCGCAACCGCCCATGAGCTGGATTGGCGAGGTCAAATCCATCATGCACAACCAGTAATCGCGTCCCGCCAGGCTCCGGATGGAGCGTCCATGTGACACGCAAATCCCAGGAGTCCTCCGGCGTGGTGAATCGATAGACCAAGCGCTCGCCTGGCGCGACGTCAGTGAACTCGCACTCCCCGCGCCCGCCGAAGTTCACCTCCGGCATCGGGAAAGTGGTGAACGCGAAGGACTTACCAACCGCCACCGAGTCCTCACCGAGGTCGGTAGTCCAATCGGAGATAGAGGCGGCCGATGTGATGGCACGCCACACCTGATCGGCCGGATACGCGAAGAACTGCCCAACCGTCACCGATGTCAGGTCATCCCGCGACGCGGTCATACCCCTGAGATACCGCACATACGTGATCTGTGTGGGCGATCAGGCGGATACATCGGTGACCAGACAATGCGGAGGCCAGTCCCGGCGAGACGGCGCACTATCGATACATCGCCCAAGCTTGCCCATCGTCCCGGGCCAACCGCGCTCGGAGATCGTCCGATAGACACGCGAGGCGGAATCGCTCATATCGAATCCCTCGTGACGCAGCGTGACCATGGTTCCGCCCGGAACCTCGTGGAGGGTCCACGTCACCGTCCACACCGTCTGCCGCGACGACTTCATATCCCACCAGCGGATCGACAGCACTCTATTCGGGGTAGCCGCGAGGACCTCACACGACAACGCGCCCGAGAAGTCGGCCATGGGCAAGGGAAAGGCGCGGAAACGGAACCGGGTCCCCACCTGCGGCCGAAAACCCGTCGGGTCCATCAGCCATTCCTCCATGGCGTCAGGACACGCCATCACGCCCCACACGCGCGCGGGCGGATGCGGATAGAACTGATCCAGGATGATGGTGGCGATGTCGTTCGCGTCGTCGGGCACAGCACTCTCCAGATTGATGGGGTTACCTTTCATACCCCATTAATCTGGGTCACCGCCGTGTTCTCATCTGTTAGCCAGGCAAACTCGACCCAGAGGAGGGTTCGATGGTGTCGTCATCGGTAGAGATAGCCGCTGCACGATCGATAAGACGCCCGAGCTTGGTCATCGCAGTCGGCCAGAATCGATCGGAGAGGGCAGCCATCCGGCGCACAGCAGGGTCATCGCTACTGAATGCCGGCCGGCTCAAGACCACCCTGGTTCCGTTCGGCACCGCGCCCAGAGTCCATGTGGTTCGCCAGGCCACCGGGGCGGGAAGTTTCGTATCCCACCAGGAAATCGCCAGCATTTCGTTTGGCGTAGCCACCAAGACTTCGCAGGCGATGTTCCCCGAATAGTTGGCAATCGGCACGGGAAGATCCGCGAGCCGGTACCGCGTACCCGCCACCGGATGGAACCCGACCTGTTCGACAAACCAATCCCCCATGACATCGGGGTCGACCAGAACACCCCACACTCGGCCGGGAGAGTGTGGGTAGAAGAAATCGGCGACAACATCGGCCGGATCGTGTAAATCGCCCACAGCGCACACTCCATCGTCGGTGGTGACACCTTTGTACTCCGCGAAACTGGCAAGCGCCGACATTGAGACGATTAGCTAAGCAAACCTCTTCGGAAACAGGTCCAGCCGGGGTAATCCTGATCTGCCAGGCGGCGCCTGGCAGCACGGCCCGCACTCGACGGAGTGCGAGCAGTGTGCGGTCGGGCGGGTTGGCGGTGTATCGGAGCTGGTCTAGCTCCGCATGAGATGCCGAGTTAGGTGCCGACACGAATTTCGTGATTCCCCCTACACCGGCGACCGTAGATACTGGCAAACACCGTGCTGTGCGCATCACCGGTCTTGTAGTCGCTAAACCGGGACGGAAGGGCACTACCCAGCACACGAATGCGTCGCCGCCGAACTGGCCCCTTCGCGATCTGAGCTCACGCAGTCCCAGACGGGCCGGGAACTTCCCTCCTAGACTGGCGGGTCGGTAGGCAGGACCCCGGAAAGGTGAGGCAACGAGCTCGTGGGGCTTGAGGACGTCGAAGCGCTGCACGACTTGGTCGGCGGAGTCGAGCTATCGGGGGACAAACTTGTCAGAAGCTTCTATAGCCGCTGGTTCGCCATCGACCCCTCCGTCGGCGATCTCTTCCCCGCCGACATGTCATCGCAACGCGAGCATTTCCGTCAGGCACTGCAGTTCGTGCTCTGGGAGATGGCGGCGTACCGCACCGAGGGCCTGGTCAATTTCCTGGCCCAGCTAGGTCGCGATCATCGGAAGTTCGGGGCCACCGACAGCCAGTACGGCACCATGCGGCAGGCCCTGCTCGACACCACACGTGAGGTGCTGCAACCGATTTGGGATCAACGGATGGAGGCCACCGCCACCGAGGTCTACACGGTGATGATCGAGGTGATGCGCAGCGCAGCGGCCTCCGATAGTGGCCAGCCTTGGTGGGACGGGAAAGTCATCGAATACCACCGAACCTCAAGAGATCTCGCCTTGATCCGGCTGAAGCTCAACGCGCCGATGAACTACCACTGCGGGCAGTACGTTCATGTGCAGGTGCCGCAGAGCCCGCGGAACTGGCGCTATCTCAGCTTGGCGATTCCACCGGATCCCGAGGGCTACATCGAATTTCACGTCAAGGCGGTACCCGGCGGCCTCGTCAGCGGCGATATGGTCAACAAGACCAAGGTGGGCGACACCTGGCGGATCTCGCCTCCGCTCGGCGCGCTGTCAGTGAACCGCGACGGTGGAGACGTACTGATGGTGGCGGGCAGCACCGGTATCGCACCGCTGCGGTGCCTCATCATGGAGCTGTCCCAATGGGCCGAGAATCCACGGGTCCACCTGTTCTATGGGGCACGCTATCCGCAGGAACTCTATGACCTGTGGACTCTGTGGCACATCGCCTCGATGAATCCGTGGCTGTCGGTCACACCGGTCACCGAGTACCCACGAAACCCGGACTGGGCCAATGAATACCACGATCCGACGCCGCCCCGCGGCCTCCATGTCCGGCAGACAGGGCTGCTCTCCGAGGTAGTGACCGCCTACGGGGGTTGGGGTGATCGCCAGATTCTGCTCGGCGGCTCGGCATCGATGATCCAGGCCACCAAGGAGGCCCTGGTCTCAAAAGGGGCCGACGCCTCCAGAATTCAGCACGACCCGGTCTAGCGTTGCTGACGCGGCTGCCAGACGACGACAGCGGTGCTCTTGGGGATGATCGCGACCTCGCGACCCGATGTCGCCGCGCGCAGCTGGGCTACCTCGGCCGCCAATTCGGACACCTTGGCCTGCAACGCCTCAACCTGGTTGGTCAGTTCGATAACCCGTTTGATACCAGCAAGATTGACGCCCTCGTCCTGCGACAGTCGCTGCACTTCGCGCAGCAGATCCACGTCACGCTGCGAGTAGCGCCGCCCTCCGCCACTCGTGCGTTCGGGGCTGACCAGCCCAAGCCGGTCGTAGGTGCGCAGGGTCTGCGCGTGCATTCCGGCGAGCTCGGCGGCCACCGAGATCAGGAAGGTGCGAGCGCCGCGCTCAGGCTGGCGGCGGGGCGTCATCGCGCACCCGCCCAGCCAGCCCGCGGATCGAATCCACTCGCCTTTTCGGCCACCTGGTAGCGCTGCAATGCCTCCAGCGCACTGTCCTCCAGCTTCGAGGGCACCGCGACCTTGACGGTGACCAGCAGATCGCCGTTACCGCCCGCCCGCTTCGGGATACCGCGCCCACGCACCCGCAGGATGCGCCCGTCGGACGTGCCCGCAGGCACCTTCACCCCGACACGGCCCTCCAATGTCGGCACGGAAACCGTCGCGCCCAAAGCCAATTCGGTGAAACTCACCGGAACGGTGAGAGTCAAATCGTCCCCGTCGCGGCTGAAGACCTTGTCGGGCCGCACATGTACGGTCACATACAGGTCGCCGGAAGGAGCGCCGCGCAGACCGGCCTCACCCTGCCCGGCCAGCCGAATACGTTGCCCGTCGTCGACTCCCGGCGGAATCCGCACGGTGATGGTGCGGGTTCGGGTGGTCACCCCGGTGCCCTCGCAGTCCGTGCAGGGGTTCTCGATGATCGAGCCTGTACCGCGGCAATCGGTGCAGGGTTCGGAGAATCCGAAGGCGCCCTGGTTGCGATTGATGACCCCGCTGCCGTTGCACGCACCGCAGACCTTCGGGCTGGTGCCGGGGCGAGCTCCGCTGCCGTGGCAGGTGGTGCATGGCGCCGGACTGGTGAGCCGCAGCGGAACCGACACACCCTTGGAGGCCTCGACGAAGTCGAGCTGCGTTTCGGTCTCCAGATCGTTTCCGCGGCGCGGACGGCTGGCGCGCGGCTGCGCGCGCTGCCCGAACAGTCCACCGAACAAGTCGCCGATGCCGCCTCCACCGGAGGTGTCGGCATTGCCGAAGAGGTCGTTCAGGTTGAACTCGGCGCTGTTACTGCCACCGCCAAAGCCACCGCCGCCGCCAAATCCGTTGTCGCCAAATCGCCGTCCGAAACCGCCACCGGCGAAGAGCCGACGGGTCTCGTCGTACTCCTTGCGCTTGGCCGTATCCGACAGCACATCCTTGGCCTCGCTGACGGCCTTGTAGCGATCTTCGGCGGCCTGGTTGCCCGGGTTGCGGTCCGGGTGATTTTCGGCCAGCAGCTTGCGCGCGGCCTTCTTGATCTCGTCTTGGGTCGCGGTGGAGGAGACGCCGAGCTCCTTGTAGAAGTCCTTCTCGACCCATTCACGTTGCGTCACCCGACATCACCTCCTTCGCGTCCATCGGTCGTGCTGTGCAGTTCTTACTCTGATTCTGTCTTGGATTGTGTTTCGGCACCCGCCGTTTCGGGCTGATCCTGCGCCGTGTCGCCGCTTTCGGGCGTGGCCGGATCTTTCGGACTGCCGTCGGTTACCACGACCATCGCGGTCCGAAGTACCCGATCACCCATCTGGTAGCCCTTGCGCAGTACCGCAGCCAGTACGGGGTGGCCGTCCTGGCCATCGTGCTGAACCGCCTCGTGCAGCGAGGGATCGAAGTCGTCCCCCTCGGCACCGAATGTCACCAACCCCAGCCCTTCAAAAGCTGCGGTCAGCTTGTCCGAAACACTGCGCAGCGGACCTGATTCCAGGTCGCCGTGCTCCCGCGCGCGGTCGAGGTCATCGAGCACGCCCAGCAGCTGAGTGACCACGGATGCCTTGGCCGAATCGATGACGGCCTGCCGATCCCGTTCCACCCGCTTGCGGTAGTTGGCGAAGTCGGCATGCGCACGCTGCAGGTCGGCCGTCAGTTCGGCCACCTTGGCATCCGCATCCGATTCACCCTCGGAGGCCGCGGCCCCGGGTGCCGAAGCACCCGGTTCCGCTGCGGCAGCCTGCTTTTCGGGGTTGGATGTCGCCGACCCCGCGGCTCCGGCCGCCTTTGCCTCCTCGCGAACCGCGCCGGTGTTGGGATCGATCCGACGCTTATCGGTAACGGTCACCGGTTCGCGTTCTTCATCCCGATCTTGCCCACCTGACGGGGTCACTTGCTGTCCTTCTCCTCGTCAACGACCTCGGCATCCACGACATCGCTATCGGCAGCGCCAGCGCCACCTTCAGCACCGGCACCCTCGGCCTGAGCCTTGGCGGCCGCGGATTCGTAGATGGCCTGACCCAGCGCCTGTGACTGCTCGCCGAGCTTCTCCATGGCCTCCTTGATGGCGCCGATATCGGTGCCTTCCAGCGCCTTCTTGGCATCGGCGATGGCGTCGTCGACCTTGCCGAGAGTCTCGTCGGAGACGACCTTCTCGGCGCCTTCGGCGGGCTCACGCTGCTCCTTGACGAACTTCTCCGTCTGGTAGACCAGCGACTCTGCCTGGTTGCGGACATCCGCCTCTTCGCGACGCTTCTTGTCCTCGTCGGCGTGCGCCTCGGCGTCCTTGATCATCCGGTCGATCTCTTCCTTGGAAAGGCCGGAGCCTTCCTGGATCTTGATCGTGTTCTCCTTGCCGGTGCCCTTGTCCTTCGCGGTCACGTGCACGATGCCGTTGGCATCGATGTCGAAGGTGACCTCGATCTGCGGCACACCGCGCGGGGCCGGCGGGATGCCGGTCAGCTCGAAGGAGCCCAGGAGCTTGTTGTGCGAAGCGATTTCGCGCTCACCCTGATACACCTGGATCTGCACCGACGGCTGGTTGTCGTCCGCCGTGGTGAAGGTCTCCGACCGCTTGGTGGGGATGGTGGTGTTGCGCTCGATCAGCTTGGTCATCACGCCGCCCTTGGTCTCGATACCGAGGGACAGCGGGGTGACATCCAGCAGCAGAACGTCTTTCACCTCGCCCTTGAGCACACCGGCCTGCAGCGCGGCACCCACGGCGACAACCTCATCGGGGTTGACGCCCTTGTTGGGCTCCTTGCCGCCGGTCAGTTCCTTGACCAGATCGGTGACCGCGGGCATGCGGGTGGAACCACCCACCAGCACCACGTGGTCGATATCGGCCACGGAAACACCCGCGTCCTTGATGACCGACTGGAACGGCTTACGCGTACGGTCCAGCAGATCCTGAGTGATCTTCTGGAACTCGGCCCGCGTCAGCTGCTCGTCGAGGAACAGCGGGTTCTTGTCCGCGTCCACGGTGATGTACGGCAGGTTGATCGAGGTGCTCTGGCTCGAGCTCAGCTCGATCTTGGCCTTCTCGGCAGCCTCGCGCAGACGCTGCAGAGCCATCTTGTCCTTGGTCAGGTCGATACCGGCACTGGCCTTGAACTTGTCGACGAGCCAGGTCACCACGCGCTCGTCCCAGTCGTCACCACCGAGGTGGTTGTCACCGGAGGTCGCCCGGACCTCGACGACGCCGTCGCCGATTTCCAGCAGCGACACATCGAAGGTGCCACCACCGAGGTCGAAGACCAGGATGGTCTGTTCCTTCTCGCCCTTGTCCAGGCCGTAGGCCAGCGCGGCCGCTGTCGGCTCGTTGACGATGCGCAGCACGTTCAGGCCGGCGATCTGGCCGGCTTCCTTGGTGGCCTGACGCTGAGCGTCATTGAAGTACGCCGGCACGGTAATGACGGCATCCTCGATGTCCTCACCCAGGTAGGCCTCGGCGTCGCGCTTCAGCTTCTGCAGCGTGCGGGCGCTGATTTCCTGGGGGGTGTAGTTCTTTCCGTCGATTTCGACGGACCAATCGGTGCCCATATGCCGCTTGACCGAACGGATCGTCCGGTCGACGTTGGTCACCGCCTGGTTCTTCGCAGGCTGCCCGACCAACACCTCGCCATTGCGTGCGAACGCAACGACAGACGGGGTGGTACGAGAGCCTTCCGAGTTCGCGACAACTACCGGGTCGCCGCCTTCGAGGACGGCGACAACGGAGTTGGTGGTCCCGAGGTCGATTCCGACCGCACGAGCCATAGTTCATTCCTCCTGTTGGTTACCTCAATGCCTTCAGTGAGATCCGCTCAAGTTTGCCTCGTCCGGATCTTTTCGTCAAGCCATAGTTGAGCCTACATGACTCAAGTTCGACATACAGCTCAACGGACCACCGCGCATATTTGTTCCCACGGCTCCGAGCTGGGGTTTTGCTCACCCCGCCGCAACCGATTTCCTGGTCCCGCCGCATGCGCGGGCGCAGACTAAGGCCATGGACACCGCCGTCGACGAGATCGCAGATGGCATCTTCCGGTTCTCCACCTGGGTCCCGGATATCACCGAGCATGGCTTCACCTTCAACCAGTTTCTGCTGACCGGCGACCAACCGTTCCTCTTTCACACCGGCCAGAAGTTCCTGTATCCGAATGTTTCGCAGGCAGTATCACGCGTCATTGCCCTGGAGGCACTGCGCTGGATCTCGTTCGGTCATGTCGAGGCAGACGAATGCGGCTCCACAAACCAGTTCCTCGCCGCGGCCCCGCACGCCGAGGTCATCCATAGCCCGTTGGCGTGCATGCTCTCGCTCAACGACATGTGCGACCGGCCACCCGTCGCCGTGGGTGAGGAACCTCATGACATCGGTGGGCACCGGCTGAAGTTCCTGGCCACTCCGCATATCCCCCACAACTGGGAGGCCGGGCTCTGGTTCGACGACATCAGCGCGACGCTGTTCTGCGGAGACCTGTTCACCCACACCGGGCAGGGTCCCGCGCTCACCGAATCCGATTGCGTGGCGCCGGCCTTAGCGGCCGAGGGACTCTTCCACGCGACCGGCCTGACCACCACGCTGACGCCGACACTCGATCAGCTCGCCGCCCTGGATCCGACCACGCTCGCCATCATGCACGGATCGTCGTACGCGGGTGACGGAGCCGCGCAGCTGCGTTCCCTGCGGGACGAATACGCGGAACTCGCGGAGCGCGGGTAGCTCAGCGCCCCCTCCGGACGGCGTACGAACTCGCCGCCGCGACAACCACGATCAGCGCGATGCCGCCCACCAGCGGCCATACCCCGGTGTCGTCGACCACACTCACCAGCCAGGTCTGCACCTCGCTCGCGGCATTGATCACCGGATCGTCGGCACTCCCGTCACCGAAGTTCAGCCGAATCTCGTAATAGCCGTAATAGGTGACGTACAGCCCGGTCAAGAGCACGATCGCTCCGGCGATGCGCCCCACATAGGGCAGGATCTTGCGCATCGTGGTCTGTACCGAATTTCCCAGCAGCGCAACGGCTAATGCCGCGACGCCGACGGTCACGGCCATACCCGCACCGTAGGCGATGAAGGCCAGCACTCCCGAGACGATGGCTCCCTGTTTGAAGGTGGTGCTGATGACCGCCAGAAACGGCCCCACCGTGCAGGACAGTGATGCCACCGCGTAGGTGAGCCCGTAGCCATACATCGAGAGCAGCGAGGCGGTCGGCGCCCCACCGGACACTCTGGGCAGCATGACGGTGAGCTCTCGCCCGGACAGCAGCCAGATCGACAGCGCCACAAGCGCAATACCGATCACCACCGTCGCGAAGGGCATGTACCGACCGGCCGACGCGACCACCGGAGAGATGACAAGCCCAAAGATCCCGAACACAGTCAGGAACCCGGCGGCCATCGCCACGGTCGCGGTCGCCGCCCGGCCCACCGCGGTCAGCCTCGAGGTCGTGCCGTCGCTACCGGCTATCACCAGTCCGAGATAACCCGGGAGAAACGCGAAGCCGCACGGATTGAGCGCGGCCACCAGGCCCGCGCCCAGCGCGAAAGTGAGTGCTGCGGTATCAATCACGTCGGTAGCGCAGCCTCAGTGCAGCTGCCCGATCCTCTTGTCGAGCTCGGATCCCGAGAGCGGGCTCTTGACCACCTCGGCCTGGCCTTCAGACCCCAAAAATGCGAAGGCCGGCTGGTGGGTGACGTCGTAGAGGGCCCACACCTTGGCGTCGGTGTCCGCCAACTGAACAAAGGTGAGGCCGTACTTGGTCACGAAATCGCGCATCGCGGACACCTGGTCTTGTGCGGCCACACCCACAAAAGTGACATCCGGATGCGCGATGGCTGCCTTCTGCAGATCGGGGGCTTCCTTCTGACACGTCGGGCACCATGGCGCCCAGAACCACAGCACCGCCTTCTTTCCGGTCAGGCTGGTGCCCGCGAAGTCGGCCCCGTCGATGGTCTTGGCGGTGAAGTTCAGCAATCGTGAGGACTGCGACGACGACGAGCCAGCCGTGGACGTGTCGTTCTTGCCGGCCCCGGAGCAACCGGTCAGCCCGATACCCAAAGCCAGTACCGCGATAGCCGAAACCGCAACGCGTGATATCACTTTCCCTCGTTTCGCCGCATTCTCGTCAACTCACGCTCATCTCGCTCACCCACCGTAACCATCGACGCAACGCGCCCGCGCTCGGGTATGCGGCCTTACGTACGCTGGCAGTCATGGACTTCCGGGTATTCGTTGAACCGCAGCAGGGCGCCACCTACTCCGATCAGCTGCGCGTGGCACAAGCCGCCGAGCAGCTGGGGTTCACCGCGTTCTTCCGGTCCGATCACTACCTGGCGATGGGCGGTGCCGACGGGCTGCCCGGACCCACCGACGCATGGGTGACACTTGGGGCCATCGCCCGGGAGACCACCACCATTCGGCTGGGCACCCTGGTCACCTCGGCCACCTTCCGGCATCCGGGACCACTCGCCATCACCGTCGCGCAGGTCGACGAGATGAGCAGCGGCCGAGTCGATTTCGGCCTAGGCGCGGGGTGGTTCAGCGAGGAACACGAAGCATACGCGATTCCCTTCCCGCCGTTGGGCGAGCGGTTTGATCGGCTCGAAGAACAGCTCGACATCCTCACCGGACTATGGACCACACCCACCGGCGACACCTATTCCTATGCGGGCAAGCACTACACGGTGACCGACTCCCCCGGGCTCCCCAAACCGGTGCAGGAACCGCATCCGCCCATCGTCATCGGCGGCCTCGGGGTCAAGCGCACTCCGGCTCTCGCCGCTCGATTCGCCGCCGAGTTCAACCTGCCCTTTCAGCCTGTCGACATCATCACCGATCGGTATGCGCGAGTGGCACAGGCGGTGGAGGCCGCTGGACGGCCCGCCGATTCGATGATCTACTCGGCGGCCTTCGCGGTCTGCATCGGCGACACGGATGCAGACGTCGCCCGCCGCGCGGCGAATGTCGGCCGCGAGGTGGACGAGATCACCGAGAACAGCCCGCTCGCGGGCACACCCGATGCCGTGGTGGACAAGCTGGGCGCCTACGTCGACGCCGGTGTTCAGCGGGTCTATGTCCAGCTGCTGGACATGCAGGATCTCGATCACCTGGAGTTCTTCGCCTCGACAGTGATCCCGCAATTTGGCTGACTTTCTGAGTTAGGCTCCGCACCTGATGAGTGAGCACGAGACACCGAACGCTCCCGACGACGACGAGAGCTACTTCTCCGGGTTGATCGAGGAGAGCGAGAAGCCGACGCCCTGGTACCGAACCGGACCGGCCATTGTGGGCACCATCGCCGCGATCATCGCCATCGTCGCGGTGCTTATGACGATCGTGTTGTCTACGGATAAGCGTGTGGTCAACGACAACACGCCGTTGACGTCGACAACGCCCAGCACCACCACCGAACCCTCCGCAGAGTCCTCGACGACCGTCCCCACCACGGCCGCGCCGTCGTCGGAACCGGTGGCGCCCGCACCGACGTCCGAATCCACGTACTACGAGCCCCCGCCGGCCTCAGAGTCGCCGACGTATCGGTACGAAGCACCCTCAATTCCGTCACCACCGGCCATTCCACCGATCCCGGCGATACCTCCAATTCCCCAGATTCCGGCTATCCCGCAAATCCCCGGGCTTTAAGGAAGTTGGGTTACGCTCCGCACCATGTCTTATCCGGAGCCGCCAGAAGACCCGACGATATACAACGAGCATTACCACGATCAGGGGCCTGACCAGCCCAATCCTTGGTACAAACAGCCGGCAGTGCTCATCGCGCTGGCGGGCGCGGGCGTGGCCGTCATCGCCGTAATCGCCGCGCTGGTGATCACCAGTAGCGACAAGCCAGCCCCGGCCGGGAGCACCTCATCCGTCTCGTCCACCACAAGCTCCACACCCGCAGGTTCCGGCGGCGGCCACGAGGGCCATGGCGGTCACGGCGGGAACACTGGCGGCGACAATTCGACGGTGACCGAGACTCAAACGGTGTCGGAGTCGCCCACCAGCCAGGACACGACGACGACCGAGCCGACGACCACGACAACGACCACCACGACCGAGCCGACAACCACCACGACTCAACCGACGACGACGACTACCCCGCCGACGACCACCACTGGCCGGTCAGTAGTCATCCCGATTCCCGGTGGCGGCAATGTTCAAGTACCCGTTGGGGGTCAGTGAGCCACCCGCATGCCGGGCGGACCAGAAATCCCGCCGGGCGGCCCGGACAGACCATGATGGGTCTGTCCGGGACTGCTCGGAGAGTTCTCTTTCCACAAATGCCCTGCCGCGCATAGCGCGATCACGAACGACAGCACACCGATCGGAATGGCCCAGATACGCCGCGTATCGAGCTTGGCCGCGCATTGGTCGTGGTAGTTCGTCGACTGGTTCGTGGCGGAGCTCATCTTGTCCAGCTCCGCGGTCCGGGTAAGCCGGGGCCCGACGGGCATACCGCATGTCACCGACTGCGATCCGCCGCCCGTATCAACCTGAATCGACACCGGTGTCAACAACACAGCCATCGCGATGATCGTCGCGATACCGCATACGCCTGAAAGGACTCCGCGTCCGTGCATACCCCGGACGCTACGCCGTCAAGGGCACGCGTTGATGGTGATTCGGTATCCGAAGCGACAAAAAATGGACGCAAATTTCAGCAGGCGGTGCTCTTGGCGGTCCGGCAGATCGGGGCTGCCACGCTGCGCAGAACCTGCTGGTCGTCGGCGTCGACCCAGGGCGAAACGACGGCACCCGTGATGGCGTTTGTCACGGTCAGTTCGGCCACCGTTCCGGTGCCCGGCGGCTCCACGACGTACAGCCGGTATTGCGGTTGCTTGCCGCCCTGGGCCGGCAGGGTCACGGTGGCCGCATGCCCATTGGGTAGGTCGGCGACCGTCACCTGAGCGCCGACGGCGTTGAAGCAATGATCCAACCTGGCGCGCAGGGACCGATAGACGGTCGACGCATACTGATCGGTGAGCGCGGTGTCGCCAGGCCAGTGCGCGATCACCTGAACCGCCGTCCACCCGGACTCGTCGGAACTCACCGACGACGACGCTGATTCGGGCGATTGCGGCAGACTCTCTCCCAGCGAGAAGCAGAGATTCGCCGACCAGAAGGCAGGACGGTCAACCGAGGTTGCGTTGCGCGCCAAGGAACCCCAGTGCGAGACGTGGTCCATCGGAATGTCCCGCGGATTGGTCCACACGGTGTCGGGCACGGGCTTCGGATCCGCGGCCGCCGGAACCGCGGTACCCACGCAGGCAATCACGGCCATCGCCGAAACCGCCCACAGCCACCCGCGCATCGTCACAGGAAATCCCGCCCTAGCAGGAGCCCTTGCACAACGGCTGCGCGAGCGCGCGCAGAACCGTCGCATCATCGACGGGCTTCCACGGCGAGGGCTCACGACCCGTGCGGGGCACCGTGACCGCGAGCTCCGAAACGGTGCCCGACTCCGGCGGAACCACGTTGTAGATATGCACCTCGCTGGTGGGGTTGTCACGGTCCTTGCCCACCAGCAGGGTCGCCGCGAAGCCGTACCACGAAGGCGCAGGACGCAAGTCGACGCTGATGACTTCGCCGACTCCCGGGCAGTAGTTGAGCTGAGACCGAATACCGCTCTGGAAGGCCGCGGCCCCGCCCGTGTTTCCTTCGGGCCACTGCCCCGCCGCCTGCACGACGGACGCCGCGGTGCCCGACGCGGTCTGCGTAGCGATGGCCGACGCCGGCGGCAGCACGTCAGCCGACGTGGTGCCACAGAGCCGCATGCTGAGGAAAGCCGCCCTGCCCGTTGCGGTCGGGTTGGCCGCTGACCAGTGATATTCGCCGTTCATGGGAATCTCGCCGGGGCTGATCCACACACTGGCGGGCACAGGCCTGGATACGGGCCCGGCCGGATTGGGTGTGGGCTCGGCCGCTGCCGTCGCCGTGCTGAATCCCGCCACGAGGACCCCGGTCGCGGCGAACAGACGCATCATCATCTGCTCAGTATGCCGGGCGCTCGTGCGTAGACAACTGGGTGAGTATGCCTTCGGCACTGCGGACCGCGGCCAGACACAGCCGGCTGGTGAACGGATCGTTGAGCGGATACTCGGCCCGCACCCGCCAGCGTGCCACCGCATCAAGGGCGGCACGCCGCGGATCTGGGCGCGTCTCGTCCAGACCCAATCGGGCAGCGGCATCCGTGCCGGACGCCCCCAACAGTCTGCGAATGAGCACCGTCTCGTGTTCGGTGAGTGTGGTGGTCCGCGAGGAGAGCTCTGCCAGCAGCCGCAGTTCGTCGAAGGCGTGCGTGTCGGCGAGCAGCGGGTCGATGTCGTCGATGACCTGGCGCCCACCCTGGACCGGGTGAGCGGTCAGTACCTGGCGAGCCGACAGCAGCGCGGTGTGCGATTTGAGGATGCCCGCGCGCTGACCGAATTGGTTGGCGATGATGTTGTGCAGTTCCACCAGTCCGCTGCGTTCGAGGAGTTCAACGGCCAGTCCGGTCGCATCGGCGACTCCGACCCGGATGACGGCGACCGAGATCCGGATACCGAACATGCCGAATCGATGGAGCAGCGCGGCCCGGGTCTGCGCGTCGACCGGCAGCGAATCGTCCTCGCGCACAAATCTGTCCACCGACAGCAGGGCCTTGGCCAGCATCTGCGGATCCACTTCGGCCAGTTTCTGTAGCGCGACGAACTCGGCCTGTCGCAGCGTGCGCGCGGTCAGCGCCAGCAGACCCGCGACCGGCACCACGGCCTGACAGATCCCGGTGCGTTCCATCTCCCCGGCGAACCGGGCGGCCACCTCACGCGCGGACAACATCGCATCGAGCCGGCCCACCCCGATCTCGTCGGCACGCGAGACGACACCAACCACCGCGACAGCACCGCCAGCCTCGCCGCCGACCAGCTTGCCGATCTGGGTCAGCAGACCGATATCGGCGGCGTTGAGGCTGCGCAGCAGAAAGATCACCGCATCGACCCGTGGCACACCGTCTTCGGGCACCAGCAGCGCCAGACTGCGTTCGGAGACATCGGTGGACAGCGACGACGTCCCCGGGGTGTCTATCAGGGTGATCTCATTCAATTCCGGTGCGGGCCAATGGACATCAAGGTCGGACACCGATGCCGGGTCAAGCCGGTCGAGCTCGAAGGAAAGGCCGCCGTCACGACGAATCGGAATGTCCTGGCGTGCACCGCTGAACAGATTGGCAGTGACCTGCGGGGCGGCGCCGTGGCGAAACCAAGCCACGATCCGGGTGGCCTCCGTGGCGTCCGTAGGTGCGATGTCTTCTCCGACGAGCGCATTCACCAGCGTTGACTTACCGGCGTTGAGGGTTCCCGCGATGGCGACCCGGAGCGGTTCGTCGAGCCTGGCGGCGATGCGCCGGAGTTCCTCATGCGGCTCGGCGACCCGCGCGTACCGCGGATCGCCCTGGTAGGCGCGCATCGCATCACCGAGGATGACGCGAGCCAGATCGACGCTGCTCATGTGGATGGCCGCAGCCCTTCCAGTCCCCCAAGATGGGTGTTGACCTGACGAAGGATATGCAACTGGCGCTCCACCTCGCGGGTGCGCGCATCGCGATCCTCTGCCTCCAGCCGTGCCGACGCGATGGCGGCCTGCAGCGACTCGTTGAGTGAGCGCGTGGTCTGATTCGCGATGTCGCGGAAATGATCCCGAAGCTGACGCTGTACCAGCCGTAGCCGGTCCCGCGACTCCTTGAGTACCACAAAGGACACATCGTCGAGGAAACGGCGGACATTGGTCTTGGCCTCACCCCGGATGCGCAGCATCCGATTCTCCATGTCCTCGTTGTAGGTCTTCTTTCCCAGCATCGCACCGGCACCCAGCGAGATCAGGTTGAACATGCCAAGCCCGGCGACGGTGGTCAGCATGCCGAACATGATGACGCCACCGTAAGACCCGCGCAGTCCGGTGATCGCCTTGTGCCCCAGTTTGATCGGCTTGGCCTCCAGCTTCGACAGCGAGTTCAAGTCGCTCAGATCGGCGCCCATCTCGCTGGCCCGCAGGCGCGGCATCTTCACCGAGTCCATGCCGGCGGTGGCGAAGGTCTCGGCTACCTGGGCAGCCAGGTGCATCGCCCGCTGGTGCGCCCAGACGAAGTTGTTTCCCACTGAATTGGCCACGGCTTGTTCGAGTTTGGCGCCGACCTCGGCCCAGTTCTTGGTGGGGTCGGTGCGGTCGATTACCTCTTCTGTCCGCTGCAGGATGCGCCGGAATCGTGATTGCAGATCATGTTCGACATCGGTCGACACGTCGGTGATGCCATCGCCGAGAACCTGCTGCCACAGCGCGGTGTGGGCCAGCGCTTCCTCGGCTTCACGCTTGCGCCGTTCCAGATCCGAGGTGAGCTCATCGCGGCTCTGCGGGTCCTGCAATGCGCTGAGTTCGGCATCCAGAGTAAGTGTGAGATGTTCGGCTGCCGAGCCGATCTCGGCCACGGCCTGCTGCCGCGTGTTGGCTTGCTGGTCTGCGATGGCATTGCTCAGGAAGGTGACCAACGCGGGGAAGTTCGACTCCGCGTTGAGCTCCTTGTCGTTGAGCTGCAACGCGTGCGAGCGCAGCGCCGACGACACCGTGATGGCGGGAACGGTAACCTTGGCGCGCTGCAGATGTACGGAGTTGGCGGCCACCACTGACCGCCAGTGCGGGTACAGATCGGTCTTGGTGTTGACGATCGCCGCGACGGGGCACAGGTCGAGCGCCTGCTGGATGAAAACCAGTTCTGGTTCGGTGAATTCGGAGCTGAGATCGCTGACCATGAGCATGACATCGGCATCCGGCAACAGCCCGAGGGTGCTCGACAGGTGCGGCTGACCGAATCCGCCGACACCAGGCGTATCCACCAGGCAAAGACCACTTTTGAGCATCGGACTGGCGACCTTGACTTCCACCCGCAGCACCTCGCGGCCCTGGGCCTGCGGTGCCCGCTTGAGGTCCTTGCCGATATCGGCGACCGGAATCGGGATGATCTCGGGCTCTCCGGCCAGCCCACCGCCGTCGTACTGTTCAGCGGGAGCCACCACCAAGGCGGCCGAGGGTTGCTCACCGTAGCTGATAACGGTTGTCACCGAGGTGGTTTCGTCATCACCCACGCGCGCGACCGGCATGTTGAGCAGCGAGTTCACCAGCTGACTCTTACCCTGCTTGAGTTGTCCGGCCACCACCACCCGTAGCGGACGGTCCACGAGAAGTTGGTCCACCCGGTCCAGGCGATCGATCAGGTCGCCCCGATCGTTCTCGCCCGCGATCTTGCGCACATGCCCCAGCAGCTCGTTGACGAGCGCCAGCTGCTGCTGGCCGTCCTGTGCAGTGTCCGACACGGTTCCCTAACCCTTCTCGCTGGAAATTCTTCATTACTGTGCCATTTCTTGGGGCCGGCACAGTTCGATCCGGCATCCACGCCGATGCCCCGCACCAGTACTGGTGCGGGGCATCGCGCCCGGGGACTAGTGGTGCTCGGTTCCCGGAAGGGTGGTGTGGTCGGCGGCCGACGCGTGACCCTGGGCCTGCGCCTGGGCCTCGAATCCGGTGCCGGCCGCGCCATGCGAGCCCAGCGAGGAGTTGAACGACTCGTTCATCGAGGAGCTGTGTGATGCGTTGAGCGGGCTGCTCAGCGAGTCGTTGATGGCGCTGCTGTGCGAGTTGCTCACCGCGGCGCTGCTGGATGCGGAGTGCGAGGTGTTCAGCGAGTCGTTGATCGCGTTGGTGTGCGAGTTGCTCACCGAGGTGCCGGTGTGCGCCTGGTTGTTGGACGCGATGTCCGTGTTCACCTTGTTGTGCGACGCGATATCGGTGTTGGTGCTGGTGCTCGTCTGGTTGTGCGAGCCGATATCCGTCTGCGTCTTCACCTGGTTGTGCGAGGCGATATCGGTGTGGGTGGTGTTACCCGAGCCGATGTTCGTCGAGCGATCGGTGTTGAACGAATCGTTGATGTTGGTGGTGTTGCGCTGCGAGTGATCATCGACGACGGTCACGCTCTTGTCGATGCCGGCCGAGCCGTGCCCACTGACGTTGGTGTAGTCGCCGCCGACCCGAGTCTGGCTCTGGTCCACACCGACCTTGCTGCCGTGGTCGGCGTTGATGATGTTGCTATCGCGCACATCGCCGTTGACCGCGGTGGAGCCCTTGCCGGAGGCGATGGGTCCGGAGTTGCTTCCACCCACGGCCACCGCACCGTCGCCGATGGCGTTGGTGTCGCGGTTACCGAACTGCAGGTCGCCGAAGCTCAGGTCCAGCAGCGGACCGCGGTTGAAGCTGTCCACGTTCCCGCTCGGGCTCATGACCTGGTTGCCGCTCGCGATGGGGTTGTGGCTCGCGAACTCGGTGTCGTTGTGGCTCATGAAGTCGTTGTTGCGGGGGCTGAAGTTGTCCCGAGGGCTCAGCAGTGACGGCGACAGGATGCTCGGGGCATCGGGCTGCGCGGCGTAGTAGTTCTGCAGGTTGCCCGACAGGTCGTTCATCGGGTTGCCGGTGTTGACCCACTGTGACTGGTAGCCGTAGTTGGAGGCCACCGATTCGGCGACGACCGGCATGACCGCACCCACCTGTGCGGCGGTGACGGCCGACAGCCCGGCGTTGGCCAGCGAGGTCTGCGGGTCGGCGACGTAGCTTGCGGCCTGCACCGGATCGCGGAAGAGGTTGAGGATGAAGTCGATGATGGACATTTGAGGTCTCCTTGAGGGATCGGAGTCAACCGGGTCTGTCCGGTCGAACTGAATACAAACCTACGAACCTGCAAGTGCCCTGAAAACGGGAGAACTTCCCCTTCTCCGCCGATCCCCCACGGGGGTTCGTGACCGTCCCCATTAGGGGATTAGGGGATGCCTAGGGGCAGGGTGCGTCGGCCACCCTCCGCCGACACGAGCACCCGCTTCTCACTGCCAACATTGAGCGGCGGCAGCCCTCTGAACAGGGGAGATACTGTAATTACTATCCAACTTAGTAATTATCTACTATCTTTCCTAGTAGATAATTACTAAGTTGGATAGTAGGTCGAAAGAGGGAAACTGTGCGGCGAAGCGACAACCGTCAGCGTGATATCTGGATCGCCGGGATCTTGGGGGTCGTGATCATCGGGCTGGCCACGTACCTGTTCTTCGATCACAGCAGCGCGAGCACCGCGTCGGTCGACTCACCCGCGGCCACCAACCACCACAACAGCCTGGCTCGGCTGCACGCGAATGATCCGATGGCGCTTGGCCCTGTCGATGCGCCGGTGGTGCTGATCATCTACTCGGATTACCGCTGCCCCTTCTGCGCGAAGTTCAGCCGGGACACCGAACCACAACTCGTCGAGCGTTACGTCAAGACCGGGAAACTGCGGATCGAATGGCGCGATCTCCCGATCTTCGGCACACAATCGGTGCAGGCCGCCAAGGCCGGTCGAGCAGCAGCTGAACAAGGCAAGTTCTGGGAGTTCAACCGGACTGTGTATCGGCATGCGCCGGATCGCGGCCATGCCGAACTGACCGACACCGTCCTTCTCGAACGGGCTCGCGAAGCTGGAGTTCCAGATCTGCCCCGCTTCCAGGCAGCGCTCGCGGGCGATCGGCTGCTGCCCGCAGTGCAACAAGATATCCAGGAAGCAGTCGCGATCGGCGCGTCCTCTACGCCCGTGTTCGTGATCAACGACAAGCCCGTGGTCGGTGCGCAGCCCGTGGACGTCTTCGTATCGGTCATCGAGCAGGCTCAGCGGTGATCGATGTCGGAATCCTCGGCGCACTGCTCGGTGGGGTTCTGACGCTGGTCAGCCCATGCTCAGCGATGCTCCTGCCGTCGTTCTTCGCGTACTCCTTCGACCGAGCCGGACTGCTCCTGCGCAGGACCGCGCTCTTCTACCTGGGGATGCTGACGGTGCTGGTGCCATTAGGCGCGGGAGTGGGCGCGGTCGGCGCGCTACTTACCGAATACCGCTCCCGGGTGACAACGGCCGGAGGCCTGCTGATGATCGCACTCGGCGTGGCGATCATCGCCGGGTTCGGCTTCCGCATCGGCCCGGCCGCGCGCGCGGCGGCTCGCCTCGATCTGTCCTCGGGCCTGTCAGTCCTGATGCTCGGCACCGTGTACGCGCTCGCGGGATTCTGCTCCGGGCCGATACTCGGAAGCGTGTTGACAGTGGCCGCTATCGGCTCCAGCCCGATCTATGGCGCCCTGCTGATGTCGCTGTACTCACTGGGAATGGCAGCGCCCTTGTTCGTACTGGCATTCGCTTGGGGGCGGTTGGGGCTGTCGAACCGACGGTGGGTCCGTGGCAGCGAGATCCGAATCAGACGGTTCCGGACTCACTCCACCAACCTCGTCTCCGGCGGGATGTTCCTCCTGATCGGGGTATTTTTCGTTGCCACCGACGGGACGGCCGCACTGGGCGGGATCACCGGCAGCGATACTCAGTTCGACATCCAGGCGCGGCTGCAAGATCTCACCGCGCACCTGCCTAACGCTGCCGTGGCGCTCGGGATCGCCTGTACCGCATTCGTAGTAGTCCTGATACGTCTGCTGCGTCCCCGCGCCACTGCGGCGAGCGGCACCCGAAAGCGCAGTGACAGAACGAGGGAGGACGCCGATGACCGCGCCTAGACAGAAGGAGACGGCTGGTGCGTGACATGTTCGGCCTCGGCGAGCGGGAGGCGACGATCATGGAGGTGTTGTGGTCCGTGTCCGAGCCAGCGACCGTCCGTGATGTCCTGGATCGGCTGGACCGCCCCCTGGCATACACGACAGTCATGACGGTCCTCGACAACCTCCACAACAAGGGGCATGTCACGCGCGAGAAGGTCGGGCGGGCGTTCCGCTACCGAGCGGCCGAAACGCGCGAAGCTGCCGCGGCGCGCATGGTCCGGGAAGTCTTGGCCGCCAGCGGTGACGCCGAAGGGGTGCTCTTGCACTTCGCCGGATCTGCCTCACCCGAGGAATCCACGGTGCTGCGCAGGATCCTCCGCCGAGGTGGCCTGACATGACCATAGCCCTGGTGTTGATGACAAGTGCCGCCCTCATTGGTGTCGCAGGACCGGCCTGCCTACGACCGACCGTGCGTCCTACATTGCTGCCCGCCGCCGTGCTGGCGGCATGGCTCGGAGCCCTGATGGCCTTCCTTGTACTCACGGCGCTGTCCGCGATGTTGCTGCTCTTTCCTCACATACTGGACACCAGGGGTGTCACGACGCTCGTGGGCGGGTGCCTGAGCGGATCCATCCCGCACTCATCCTTCGGAACCCTTGTTCAGCTGGGGATCTCGCTGCTACCCCTGACCATCCTGGCGCGGGTCGCGGTCGTGGCGATTCGGAGCCTGCGGGCCGCGCGCCGGCACCGCGCCCGTCACTTCTGGATGCTGCGAGCGGCAACGTGTCACTCCGGGCAAGTCCATTGGATCGACGATCCCCGGCCGATCGCCTACAGCCTCGGTGGCGCTCGGCCAGCGGTGATAGCCACTCACGGCATCCGCCGCCTCGGCGAACAGCAGTGCGCGGCAGTGATCGAACACGAGTTGGCACATATCCGCGGCAGACACCACGTGGCCGTGCTGTGTGCCGATATCGCCGCGGTGGCACTTCCGATGCTGCCGTTGATGCGCCGCGCACCGGGAATGGTCAGGCTGATGGTGGAGCTGGCGGCCGACGATGCTGCGGCGCGGGCGCACGGGCCACGTACTGTGCGCGCCGCACTCCTGGCGATGAGTAAGTCAGGCGTGGCGATGCGTGGCGCTTTGAACATGTCCAGCGAGTCGGTGGCGGTGCGGCTCATATGGCTGCGGGCCCAGGGAGCGGCCACCCGCACACCGAGAGGGCGGGGGCGGCTAACGCTCGGCTTCGCATTGCTTCCGACAACCCTCGCGGGCGCCGCCCTGGTCGTGCTGTTCAGGGCGTACTGCACGTTCTGACACTCCGCGGCGCGGCACTGCGCCTATCGGATCAACGAGGAGAATCCATGAACATCCGGCGCGTCGGCCCGACCGCGCGATGGGTCATTCCCACGGGCGCCCGCCTCGTGTTCGGAGTCATCTTCCTCTTGGAGGGAACCCAGAAGATCTTTGGTTGGTGGAGCGGATCGCCCACCGGTTCCGGACACCCCGAGCCTTTCCTCAACTGGCCGTACTGGTGGGCGGGCGTGTTCGAGTTGACACTCGGCGTCCTGCTGACGGTGGGACTGTGGACACGCGTGTCCGCAATCCTCGCGGCGGGAATGATGGCCTACGCATATTTCTTCGAGCACCTACCGGTGCATTGGGAACCCATGCAAAACGGCGGGGCCTTCGCCGCCACGTTCTGCTGGGGGTTCCTGCTCCTGGCGCTCGCGGCGGACGACGCCCGGCTCTCGCTCGACCGCGTGCTGGTGCGGCGCGCCCCGCGCTAGAACTGGTCGATTCCGGGATTGTGATCGGTTCCGGGGTGATGCCCAAGATCTCCGTGGTCGAAGAACGGATCCTGCAGACCCGCATCGCCGGAACCGCCGGCCCCCAGTTCGGACCCGAGATGCGCAGGCTCGAACCCCGCCGCGTCCACTCCCGACGGAGCGTGCAACGGAGCCTGGAACTGGTCGATCGCAGCGACCGCACTGCCGGCCGACGGACTGAATTGGTCGGAGACGGTGATCGCGTCCTGACGAATGGCCTGGTCCGATACCGCACTGGTCGCGGCATGCAGACCCGCATCCAGGCTCGGGTCATGCGTTGGCGCGGTGAACGGTGAATCGAACGCCTCGAAGGCACTGGTCGCCGCGCCACTTGCCCAGATGTTGTCGGCTGGAATCGCCGTATGCACCGCATGCGTCAGATCGGCTGCCGCCGGGTTCGCGGCGAACTGCGAGGCCTGTGTTCCCAGAGCGGCCGGTATCGACTCGCTGACCACCGGGATCAGCGCGGAGACATCTGCGGGCTGGACTCCGTCCAGGTGGGCGTCGGCAATGACTTGTTCGGGATTGGCCGCGTATTGCGCAGCCATGTCCTGGTCACGGACCAGCGCCATGACGAAATCCAACAGGTTATTGCCCATGTCTGCGATGGTAGGAGCCACCCTGAGCCCCGGCTACGGGGCACGACCCGTTTCCCATCAACACCCATTGGGGGACGCGCGTTAGGGGATGTGTCGTCATTAGGGGATGTGACGACCGTCATCCCCTACTGTTGGGCTGCGGGGTGAAACACCACAGCGCCGCAATACGAACGGATAGGTATGGCCAACGCACTGGGACTGTCGATCGGCGCCACTCAACTGGTCGCGACAGCCGACGACCCGCAGAGCCAACCCGTCGTGCGCAGTTCGATCCTCACCCTGCATGAGGACAGTCCGCCCGAGGTGGGAGTTCCCAGCCATCCAGGATTGACGCTCACCGGATTCGTCGGCAGGGTCGGCGACCCCGTCGGCATCGTGGCGGCGGACGGATCGGTTCACCGGGCCGAATGGGCACTCACCGAGGCGATGCGCGTATTGATCGCCGACGCGGCCTCTGCTGCCGAATTCACCGCGCCTCCCGTGCTATCCGCCTCGGTCCCCGCCCATTGGAGCCCACAGACGGTCAGCACGCTGCGGGACGCGATCGACCGCGTTCCCGCCCTCGCTCCGGGCGGGCGGCAGCTGAAGTTGATCCCCGATGCGCGCGCCGCCCTCGAATCGCTGGCGGCCGGACCCGGGGTACCCGACCGCGGCGTCGTGGTGGTGTGCGATCTCGGCGGCTCGGGCAGCAGCATCACCCTCGCTGACGCGGCCCGCGGATTCCAGCAGATCGGGCAGACCGTCCGATTCGCCGAGTTCTCCGGTCAGCAGATCGACCAGATGCTGCTGACGCAGGTGCTCACGGATCTGAATCAGGATCCCGAGAGCACCACATCGGTGGGCGCGCTGACGAGGCTGCGCGAGCAGTGCCGTTTGGCCAAGGAGCGGCTCTCCGGCGAGACCGCAACCGCGGTGCCGGTCGAGCTTCCCGGGGTTACCACGGATGTCCGGCTCACTCGCGCCGAGCTTGAAGACCATCTGCGTGGACCGTTGTCCAACCTGATCAAGGCCATCCAGGACACCGTGGAACGCAACGGGATTCATCCGGCGAATATCAACGCTGTCGCATCGGTGGGCGGCGGTGCCAGCATTCCTCTTGTCACCCAACAGCTTTCCGAGCGGATGCGGGTACCGGTCATCACCGGACCGCAGCCGCAGCTCGCGGCCGCGCGCGGTGTGGCCCTGCTTGCCACCCGGCCCGATCTGCCCCCGCAGGACGCCACCGCGATGCGGCCGGTCGAGCAACCGCCGGGCGACGCCACCATGATGCGCCCGGCGCCGTCCGGCACCGGAACCTTCGCCGCTCCGGTGGCCGCGGCCGCCAACGAAACACCGGAATTGGCCTGGTCTCAAGATGATTCAGCCCCCGACCTCGCACCGCTGCAAGAGACGGGCTACCAGAGCGGGTACGACACCGGATACACCGTCGACCTCGACGATGAGTACCACGGCCCCATCGAACCCACTACCGCCCGCCCCGAGCTTCAGTTCAGTCATGAACCGTATGCCGCCGACGATGACTACGACGACTACCCACCGCTGCCGTGGTATCGCCGCCCTCTGGTGTGGTTCATCGCGGCGGCCGCTGTGGCCGGTATCGCCTTCACCGGAATGATGGTGTCCTTGACCAGCAATGAATCACCGGCTCCGGCCCCGACGACACCCAGTGTGAGCGTGGTGCCGAGCACGGGTGATGCCCCGCCCGAGCCACCTCCGTCACCAGAGCCTCCCCCACCGCCGCAGACCCACACCGTGACGCAGTCGGTGCAACCACCACCGCCATCGCCGGAGCCTCCTCCACCGCCACCGCCCACCACCACAACGACGACCACGACGACGACACCACCGACCACCACCACAACAACGACAACAACGACCACCACCACGACACCACCGACGACCACTACCCAGCCGACGACTACGACGACGCAGCCCGTCTCTACGTCGACACCACGCCCGGCGATCACGATCCCGGGCTTGCCCCCGATCCCGATCGGTCCGCGCAACTGAACGCCCCTCGGGACAACGGGCTCTCCGGGGCGTTCGACGGAATCGCCTCGGCGATAACGACTATCACGCAGGCGTTGTCCGCGGGCGGCTCCGTGAAGGTGCTCATCACCGGCACGGCAGGCAGCGGAAAGACATCCGTCCTGACGCGGGTTCGGGATGTCTTGAGCAACACCGGTTCAGCGCCGGTCAACCACGTCCCGGAGACGGCGCCCGGCGGGAAGGCCGGTCCCTTCGTCATCGACGACGCCCACTGTCTGACCGAGCGCCAACTCGATACCCTGCGCGCTGTCGTGGAGACCGATCCGGCGGCGATCGTGGTCGTGGCCGCGACACCCCGGCGCAATCCGGCCCTGCGTGCCCTCTTTCAGGCCTTGGAGCGCGAGTCACCCTCCATCACGCTCGACCCCGTGACCACGGGTGATATCACCCGGCTTTCGCCTCGCTCAGCTGCTTTTGCGGAGGAGATCGCCGCTGCCACCGGCGGTGTGCTGGCTCTGACGGCGGCGGCCATCGATCATCTGAGCGAGGCAGATCCACTCGAATCGGCACTGCGCGCGATCGATATCCGCATCGACGAACAACTGCGCCGACTATCGCCACCGGCTCAGGCCGCCGTGCTGCTGATGTCCCTGGACACCGGCATAGGAGCCTCCGATATCGCTGCGGCACTTACGCTTTCCGATGCCGAAGACCTGGTTGACGAGGCACTGGCGAGCGGATTGGTTCCCGGTCCCGGTCAGATCGCGTTCGCGTCGAGAGTGCACGGGTGCTGCGCACGACTACTCGGAGCGGCACGGCACCTCGATCTTGAGCGATCACTGCTGCGCACTCAGCTGGACATCGGTTCGGTGTCCGCCGACTTGGCCCTGGCCCTGGTAGCGCATGGACTGCGTGATCCGGCGATCGCTGGACTGTTAGCAGACTGGGCGGCAACCGAATCCGATCCCTTCAGCGCAGCCGATCTGTACCGGGCCGCCCTGGCAGCAGGCGCCCAGCCAGGCCCGCTCCGAGTGCCACTGGCCGAGTCCCTGGCTCGCGCGGGTGACTTGGCGGGGGCCGCCGCGCAGGCCGACGAGGTGCTCACCGCCACCGACCCACGACATCGCGCGGCAGCCGTACGTATCGCGGCGGCCATCGCATGCCATAACGGGGACTCCGGTCAGGCCGCCGCCTTGTACGACTGGCTGGGTTCGGATCTGGACGGCCAGACGGCCCTGTCCGCGGTGCCGGTTTTCGTCGGCACCGGCCAGTTGGTGCGCGCGCGGAAAGCACTGGAAGACAACGTAGGAGCGGCACCGACGACATCGGCCACCGCGACACGAAACGCCGCACTGGGGGTCATCGCCTCTGTTGAGAATCGGAGCCAGGAGGCGCTGTCGCTGCTGGGACAGGCCGTCACACAGCAGCCATCGATGCCTTCCTTCACCCCAGACAGCACGGTGGCCCTCGCGGCGTTGACCATGCTGCACGGCGGCGATACGGCACGGGCCCGCAGCATTCTCAGCGGAGCGATCCGCACCGACCTGCCGCATGATGTCTTCGCGGTGCGGCACCGGCTGCTCGCCGCCTGGATCGCCATGTTGTCCGGCGACCTCAGCGGAGCCACCCAATGGCTGCCCGGGGCCGAAGCCGAACTCTCCCGCCGCGACCGCCTGTTCGCCGAATCACTACGGACGGGCATCGCCCGCCGTCACGGAGACACCGGTCCGCTGCGCCAGCATTGGCGGGCCTCCATGGATGCCTTGTCGGCGTATTCGATCGACCTCTACACGCTGCTGCCCGTCGGCGAGCTCTGGGTGGCCGCGGCTCGGCTGCGCGCCCTGGACGCGATGGCGCACCATGTCGACCGTGCGTTCGCGGTTCTGGGGCAGCTCGGCGATCCCATCGCCTGGTCCGCGCCACTGCGGTGGGCAGGCGTGCACGCGGCGATCCTGACCAATTCGCCCGAGAGTCTCGCCCCGCACGGGCAGGCGCTTGCCGCGGCCGCGGGATCCAGCCCGTATGCACGCACGCTGGCGACCGCCGGGCGTACCTGGCTGCGGGTACTGGCCGATCAGGTGGACGGCGCAGAGGTGGACGGCGCCGCACGGATGCTGGCCGACGCCGGTCTGGGCTGGGATGCCACCCGCCTGGCCAGCCAGGCCGCGCTGCACGCGAACGATCCGAAGGTGGCCGCCGCGATGCTCGCACTGGCCCGCGATCTGCGGGCGCCGTCGGCCGCGACCGACAGCCCCGACGGGACCGCCCCGCCCTCCTCGGCTCCTCAATCGCCGACATCGACACGGCTCTCCGATCGCGAGCGCGAGGTTGCCGAGCTGCTGCTACGAGGCCTGCCCTATCGCGATATCGGTGCGCAGCTGTTCATTTCAGCGAAGACCGTCGAGCATCACGTCGCGCGCATCCGGCGGCGGCTCGGCGCCGAATCGCGCTCGGACATGTTCTCGATGCTGCGCGCGATTTTGGCGACATAAGTGCGAGAAAGTTCACCCATTGGGCGGGTTAGGTAAGCCTGACTAGGACTTTCGGCCCTGTCAATGCGACGATGGCCGGGCATCGGACATAAGTTACCCGCGAGTAACATTACACTTGTTACTGACGAGTAACTTCTCGGGACCGGGAGGTCAGCACCACCGTGAGTACCGCGACGATCATTCTCGGAATCATCGGCGTCACCTTCAGTCTGGTTGCCTGGGGCTCCTTCTTCGGCGGCGTCGTCAAAATGCTCCGTGTCGTCCTCTCCGGCCAGCCCGATCGCACCCGCTGGCGTCCGATCGTCCCGCGCGTCAAGACCGTCATCGTCGAGGTGGTCGCGCACACCCGGATGAACAAGTTCCGCACCGTCGGCTGGGCGCACTGGCTGGTGATGGTCGGCTTCCTGGGCGGCTTCCCGCTGTACTTCGAGTCCTACGGCCAGACCTTCAATCCCGAGTTCCACTGGCCGATCATCGGCGACACGTTCCTGTGGCACCTGTGGGACGAGATCCTGGGTATCGGCACCGTCATCGGCATCGTGACGCTGATCATCATCCGGCAGCTCAACCACCCGCGGAAGCCCGAGCGGCTATCGCGCTTCGGTGGTTCCAATTTCTTCGCCGCGTACACCATCGAAATGATCGTGCTGGTCGAGGGCCTGGGCATGGTGCTGGTGAAGTCCGGGAAGCTTTCCACGTTCGGTGGCGGCCACGCCGCGTCCGACTTCTTCACCATGAACGTCGCGCAGCTGTTGCCGGCGAGCCCGATCATGGTTTCGGTCTTCGCATTCATCAAGATGGTGTCCGGCGGCCTGTTCCTGCTGCTGGTCGGACGCAAGCTGGTCTGGGGTGTGGCATGGCACCGCTTCGCGGCCTTCTTCAACATCTACTTCAAGCGCAATGCCGACGGCAGCGTCGCGCTGGGAGCGGCCAAACCGATGATGTCCGGCGGCAAAGTTCTGGAAATGGAGAGCGCCGACCCCGACGTCGACGCCTTCGGAGCCGGCAAGGTCGAGGACTTCAGCTGGAAGGACTTGCTGGACATCACGACGTGTACCGAGTGCGGTCGCTGCCAGAGCCAGTGCCCCGCCTGGAACACCGGCAAGCCGCTGTCCCCCAAGCTTCTGATCACCTCGCTGCGCGACCACACCTACGCCAAGGCGCCGTATCTGCTGGCCGGTGAGGACAAGTCCAAGCTGAGCGAGGCGGAGATCGCCGAGGGCGAGCGCCAGCTGGTCGGCGGCGAGGGTGCCGTGATCGATCACGAGGTGCTGTGGAGCTGCACCACCTGCGGAGCGTGCGTCGAGCAGTGCCCCGTCGATATCGAGCACGTGGACCACATCATCGACATGCGCCGCTACCAGGTGCTCATCGAATCGGAATTCCCTGGCGAGCTCGCGGGCCTGTTCAAGAACCTCGAGAACAAGGGCAATCCGTGGGGCCAGAACTCCAAGGACCGCCTCAACTGGATTGACGAGGTCGACTTCGACGTACCGGTCTTCGGTCAGGACGTCGACAGCTTCGCTGACTTCGAGTACTTGTTCTGGGTGGGCTGCGCGGGTGCCTACGAGGATCGCGCGAAGAAGACCACCAAGGCCGTCGCCGAGCTGCTCGCACTCGCCGGAACCAAATTCCTGGTGCTCGGCGCGGACGAGACATGCACGGGCGACTCGGCCCGCCGCGCCGGAAACGAGTTCCTGTTCCAGCAGCTGGCCATGCAGAACATCGAGCTGCTCAATTCGGTGTTCGAGGGTGTGGAGCAGAAGCAACGCAAGATCGTGGTGACCTGTGCGCACTGCTTCAACGCCCTGGGCAATGAGTACCCGCAGGTCGGTGGCGACTATCAGGTGGTGCACCACACGCAGCTGCTGAACCGGCTGGTGCGCGACAAGAAGCTGGTGCCCGTCGCACCGGTCTCACAAGATGTCACCTACCACGACCCGTGCTACCTGGGCCGCCACAACAAGGTGTACACCGCTCCACGTGAGTTGATCGGCGCGTCGGGCGCCGCGCTGACTGAAATGCCAAGGCATGGAGAGCGTTCCATGTGCTGTGGAGCCGGTGGCGCCCGCATGTGGATGGAAGAGCAGCTGGGTAAGCGCATCAACATCGATCGCGTTGACGAGGCCCTGGCCACGCCCGCCTCCAAGATCGCGACGGGCTGCCCGTTCTGCCGCGTGATGCTGACCGACGGCGTGACCGCCCGCGACGATTCCGCGGCCGTGGAGGTCGTCGACGTCGCACAGCTGTTGCTCGAATCCGTGGGCCGCACCGATGAAATCCGGAAGGCTTTGCCCGCCAAGGGAACTGCCGCTGCCGCGGCAGCCGAGCGGGCTGCCACCAAGACCGCGGAGCCCGAACCTGTTGTCGCCGAGGAAGAAGCTCCGGCGGCCGAAACCGTTCAGGCCGCCGCCGCGCCGGCCGCACCCGCTGCTCCCGTCAAGGGACTCGGCGTGGCGGGCGGCGCCAAGCGCCCGGGAGCCAAGAAGGCCGCCGCTCCGGCCGCAGAAGCCGCTACCGAAACACCGGCTGCACCCGCAGCGCCTGCCGCTCCCGTCAAGGGACTCGGCATGGCAGGCGGCGCCAAGCGTCCCGGCGCTAAGAAGGCCGCCGCTCCGGCCGCAGAAGCCGCTACCGAAACACCGGCTGCACCCGCAGCGCCTGCCGCTCCCGTCAAGGGACTCGGTATGGCGGGCGGCGCCAAGCGCCCAGGTGCCAAGAAAGCCACCCCGGCCCCTGCTGCCGAGGCTGCTTCCGCCCCATCGGAGCCAGCGGAGGCACCGGCCGCAGCTGCCACCCCCGTACCGCCCGTCAAGGGACTGGGCATGGCCACCGGCGCTAAGCGTCCGGGCGCCAAGAAAGCGGCCCCCGCGGCTGCTCCTGCGGCACCGACTGCCGTGCCGACGTCCGAGCCGGCGGCAGCGGCACCCGCGGCAGCGGCGGCACCCGCCACTCCAGAGCCCGCGGTGAAGGGCCTCGGCATTGCCACCGGTGCGCGACGTCCCGGAGCCAAAAAGGCGGCTCCTGCGGCCGCTACCCCGGCTCCGGAACCCGAACAGCCCGCGTCCGCCCCGGAACCGGCCGCTGCGGCCCCGGAGGACGAGGCGCCCGAGGCCAACACGACGCCGGAGCCACCGGTGAAGGGCCTGGGTATGGCTCCGGGAGCACGCCGTCCCGGCCGCCGAAATTAGATATTGGCTGGACAGCAATGCCACCATTGAGACCGTGAGTACCGATAACTTGCCGACTGACGTGCCCCCGCGCGTGCCCGGTCTTTCGCCGCGGCAGCATCAACGGGTCTTTGCCCAGTCCACCAAGCTGCAAGACGTCCTGTACGAAATCAGGGGTCCGGTACACGCTCACGCCGCCCGGCTGGAAGCCGAGGGGCACCGCATCCTCAAGCTCAACATCGGCAACCCCGCGCCGTTCGGCTTCGAGGCGCCCGATGTCATCATGCGCGACATCATCCAGGCGCTCCCCTACGCGCAGGGGTACTCCGATTCCAAGGGCATCCTGCCCGCGCGGCGCGCGGTGGTGACCCGCTATGAACTGGTCGAGGGATTCCCGTACCTGGACGTGGACGACGTCTATCTGGGCAACGGGGTATCCGAGCTCATCACCATGACCACCCAGGCGCTGCTCGACAACGGCGACCAGGTGCTCATCCCGGCCCCCGACTACCCGCTGTGGACTGCCGCAACCTCGTTGGCCGGCGGCACCGCGGTGCATTACCTGTGCGATGAGACCAACGGCTGGATGCCGGATATCGAGGATCTGGAATCCAAGATCACCGAGCGCACCAAGGCCCTGGTCATCATCAACCCGAACAACCCCACCGGCGCCGTGTACACCCGCGAAATTCTCACCAAGATGGTGGCGCTGGCACGCAAGCATCAGCTGCTGCTCCTGGCCGACGAGATCTACGACAAGATCCTCTATGACGACGCCGAGCACATCAGCGTCGCATCGCTGGCCCCGGATCTGCTGTGCTTCACCTTCAACGGTCTGTCCAAGGCGTACCGGGTGGCGGGCTACCGATCGGCCTGGCTGGCCATCACCGGACCCAAGGATCACGCCGCCAGCCTGCTGGAGGGCGTCAATCTCCTGGCCAACATGCGTCTATGCCCGAATGTGCCTGCCCAACACGCGATTCAGGTTGCGCTCGGCGGGCATCAGAGCATCGATGACCTGGTGCTGCCGGGCGGTCGCCTGCTGGAGCAACGCGATGTGGCCTGGACCAAGCTCAACGAGATTCCCGGCGTCTCCTGCGTGAAGCCGAAGGGCGCGCTCTACGCGTTCCCGCGGCTGGACCCCGAGGTGCACGAGATCCACGATGATGACCAGCTCGTCCTGGACCTGCTCCTCAACGAGAAGATCCTGCTGACACAGGGCACGGGCTTCAATTGGCCTGAGCCTGATCATCTTCGGATCGTCACGTTGCCATGGGCCCGCGACCTGGCGGTCGCCATCGAGCGACTGGGCAACTTCCTGGCGAGCTACCGCCAGTAACCGCGCCCTCCGCCGACACTCCGGTTTTCGACGCGTTTCGCGAGTGCGACGCGCAGAACGCGGCGTGTCGGCGCGGCATCTGGGGTCAGGAGGCGTGCGGCAGCTCTTCCACACGCTTACCCAGGCAGAACACACGCCATCCGGCGTTGACCCACTTGGCGGCGTCCAGGCAATTGCGGCCGTCCACAATGACTTTGGTGCGCACAACCTTGGCGAGCTCATCGGGGTCGAAGTCGACGAACTCCTGCCATTCGGTGAGCAGCAGCACGGCATCGGCACGGTCGGCGGCCTCCAGCACCGAGGTGGCGTAGTTCAGCGTCGGGAACAGCCGGCGTGAATTGTCCAGGGCCTTCGGGTCGTACACGTTGACTGCCGCGCCATTGAGCTGCAGCAGACCGGCGACGTTGAGTGCGGGCGAGTCGCGCACATCGTCCGACTCCGGCTTAAAGGCCGCACCCAGCACCGCGATGTTGGCACCGAGTAGCGATCCACCGCAGGCCTTGGTGGCGAGCTCCACCATCCGGGTGCGGCGGCGCATGTTGATGCTGTCGACCTCGCGCAGAAAAGTCAGGGCATGGCTGGCGCCCAGCTCGCCCGCGCGGGCCATGAAGGCCCGGATGTCCTTGGGCAGGCATCCGCCGCCGAAACCCAGGCCCGCGTTGAGGAATCGTCGGCCAATGCGCGGGTCGTATCCGAGCGCGTCCGCCAGGGTGGTCACATCGGCGCCCACCGCCTCGCACACCTCCGAGATGGCGTTGATGAAGGAAATCTTGGTCGCCAGGAAGGCGTTGGCCGAAACCTTCACCAATTCAGCGGTTTCCAGATCGGTGACCAGGAAGGGAACTTCCTCGTCGAGGATCGGCCCGTACAGTTCGCGAACGAGCTTCTCGGCGCGGTCAGAATCCTGCTGCACACCCAGCACGATGCGGTCCGGGTGCAGGGTGTCCTTGACGGCGAAGCCTTCGCGCAGGAACTCGGGGTTCCAGGCCACCTCGACATCAACGCCCTCGGCCGCGAATCCTGCTGCCCGCTGGCCCAGTTCGCGTGCGGTACCCACGGGGACGGTCGACTTGCCGATGATCACCGCCGTCCGTGAGAGCAGCGGCACCAAGGTATCGATCACGGCGTGGACGTAGCACAGGTCCGCTCCGTATTCACCCTTCTTCTGCGGCGTACCGACACCCAGAAAGTGCACATCGGCGAATTCGGCGGCCTCGGCATAGCTCGTGGTGAAGCGCAGCCGCCCGGCTGCGATGTTGCTCTGCAGTATCTTTCGCAGCCCGGGCTCGTAAAACGGGATGTCGCCGCCGGAGAGCTTGGCGACCTTGCCTGGGTCAATGTCGACGCCGAGCACCTCATGACCAAGCTCGGCCATGCAGGCGGCATGGGTAGCTCCGAGGTATCCGGTTCCGAAAACGGTGCATCGCATACTGCCTATATAGGCCTCCAGGGTTAGCAACCTGGATACGCCGCACCATCGGTGTCCTAACGCCGGGTGTACGGCGAAAAGCATTGTGAATCAGGGATTAATGCCCGCCAAACGGCCAGGGGAACCCCGAGTTCGAGCCGCCGCCGGACCCGCTGCCCGATCCGCCGCCGTGAGAGCCGCCGCTGTCGCCCCAGCCACCGCGCGAACTGCCGCCGTCGCCCCAGCCACCGCGGGACCCGCCGTTATCGCCCCAGCCGCCGCGTGAGGACCCACTATCGGAGCCACCACCACGTGAGCCGCTGTCCGAACCGCCGCGCGAGCCGCTGTCACCCCAGCCGCCGCGACCGCTGTCCGAGCCACCACGCGAATTTCCGTCGTCGCCCCAACCACCGCGACCCGAACCACCACGCGATCCGCTGTGGGAACCGCTATCGGGGTTGCCGCCCCCGATCGGCGGCAGGCCGGGAATCGAGATAATCGGCGGCTGCTGAGTCTGGGCAGGGGGCGTGTACGTCGGGCGGTTGCGGTCCGGCCACCACGGATTCTCCTGGCGCCGCGGCTGCTCCCACACCGGCGGGAACAACGGAATCGGCACCGGCACGATGGCGGGCGGCGGCGCGGCGGGCGCGGGCTCCTCCGGAGCAGGTGCGGCGGGTGCCGGAGGTGCCTCCGGTACGGGCGCCGGTGCCTGCGGCGCCGGCTGAACAGGTGCGGGAGCCGCGGGCTTGGGGGCCGCCGGCGCGGGGTTGCGCTGCGGCGCCGGAGCCACCACCACCTGCTGTACGGGAGCGGGTGCGGCGGGCGCGGGTGCCTCCACCACCGGTGCCGGTGGTGGTTGTTGGGGGGCCTCCGGCGGCAACGCGTTTTGCACCGGGTTCTGCACGACGGCGCGGTCCGGCGAGGACGGCCCCTGGTCCACCGTGGAGCGCACCGTCACTGTCAGCGAGACGGCAAGCGCTATCGAACAAATGCCGAAGACCAGCAGCAATGGCGCACCCACCAGGAGGAACGGTTTGCGTTCGGCGGGTTGGTCATCGAAGTCCTCGTACTCGCGCAGGTCGGTCTGCGCTTCCCCCGGCTCGCTGGCGCTCTCGGTCACGGCGTCGGGGTGCACGAAGCCTGTTCCGGTGGGCCCTTCGAGCGAGTAAGCCTGCCCCAGCAGCGCGGTGTTGGCCTCGAAATCCGGTTCCTGCGCCGACGCCAGCGCGGCACCACGGGCAAGCGCCAGCTCGGGCTGGTCCGGAGAATTCACCGGCAGCGAGATCGCCTCGCCCAGCGGATCGGTGAGATCGGAGACATCAGTGCCCAGGCCCAGCAAGAACACTCCGTCGGGTGCGTTCTCGTGACCCTTGAGTGGATTCACCAGGCTTGCCAGCACCCCGGGGGTAACTCCGGTGATGAGCGGCTCGCTGGCCAGACCGACGATGGAGCCGTCGGCGGAGTCCACCACCGCGAGCGTCGCGTTCTCCGGCTCGATGACCAGCAGTGCCGATTTGTCGTACCCGGTCACATTGCTGGCCGCCTTGGCCAGCGCCCCGCCTGCATGCAGCGCGGAGAAGAATCCGACACCGTCGATCCCGCGGCTGGCCAGCGAATCGCGTAGCTCGGCGGCTTGGGCGTGATCGCTCCACACCACGCCGGTGGACACCAGGTGATGGCCGCCGTCGAGCATGCCGTCACGGGTGCCCACGATGGCGGAAAGTACCTGTTCGGAGGCGGAGCCTTCGCCGTCGGAAACGATGATGGTGTCGGTGTCGACGATCCTGCCGTCCGCACCCGCGCCCTCGACCAGTACCAGCCGGGCAGTCGTCGGTGTCATAGCGACACCAAGTACGACGTCCACGTCAGATCCTCCGCTACATATCGACAGGGGCACCCGAACAAACGCGCCAAGGCCGTCAAAAAGTTCGAGTTGTTGCCGATTGTGTATCGGTACGGCGCGTTTCCCCGTTACCCCCGGTTAGGGGTCGATGAAGTTCTGGTAGGAGCGCGACGGGGTCGGACCGCGCTGCCCCTGGTACTTCGACCCTACCCCGGCACTTCCATACGGGTGCTCGGCCGGAGACGTCAGGCGCAGCAGGCAAAGCTGCCCGATCTTCATGCCCGGCCACAGCGTGATCGGCAGGTTGGCGACGTTCGAAAGCTCCAAGGTGATGTGTCCGGAAAATCCGGGGTCGATGAATCCGGCGGTGGAGTGAGTCAACAGCCCGAGCCGCCCCAGCGAGGACTTTCCTTCCAGCCGTCCGGCAAGGTCGTCGGGCAGCGAGCAGATCTCCAGCGTGGACCCGAGCACGAATTCACCCGGATGCAGTACAAACGGCTCACCCTCGTCCGGCTCAACCAGACTGGTCAGCTCATCCTGGCGTTCTTTGGGGTCGATATGCGTGTAGCGGGTGTTGTTGAACACCCGGAACAGGCTGTCGAGCCGAACGTCGATGCTCGACGGCTGGATGAGGGCGGGATCAAGGGGCTCGATGCCAAGGCGCCCAGCGTCAAGCTCGGCGCGAATATCGCGATCGGACAGCAGCACGCGAGCAGCCTACCGATGGGCCGCCCGCATGAAGAGGTTCGGGCGGCGCACCTACCCCTTGATGGCGATGACGGCTCCCGGCCGCAGCCAGCCGATAAGTCGAACCAGCGCGGCATCGTCCAGCGTCACGCATCCGGCCGAGGGGCCGCCGTCGGAGGCGTGCACGAAGAACGCCGATCCGGCGCCGGGGGTATGCGATGCGTTGACGCCCATGACGATCGCGCGCGGGTAGCCGTCGAGCTCTTCACTCAGCGACGTGTCAAAAGCACACGCGGATTGAGCGCAACGCTGGTGCGTGTTGTAACCCGGGCTGGCGGGATCGCCGTTCCACCAATCGTCGGCGTCCACCTGCAGATAATCCAGGCCGTGCGCCACCGACGGTTCGGTGCCAAAGGCGTAGTCCAGGCTGAAGACGCCCGTGGGGGTCGCTGGATTGTCGTCGCTGGCGGTGTCCGCGAACCCGGCCGCGCCGACATCGGAGGGAAGGTTCTGTTCGACAGGCTCCCAGGTATTACCCGCTCGCTGCCAGATACCGATGACGGCCTTGGTACCGCCGGTTCCCTGGACCGATACCACTTGTGTTGCGGTACCGACAGATTCGGCAAACCACGGCGGCTGCGTGGCCTGCGCCGCCGCGGCCGGAACGACCGCGACCGGGCGCACCCCAGGACCGGTGCCGCACGCACCCGCCAGAAGCACAAGGCTCAGCGGCAGCAGACGGATCGGGGACACTCATCCATGGTGCTGGCTCAACCTGGAAAACGCCTGTCAGTAACTAACCTTTAACGGCAATGACCGCACCCGGCCGCAGCCAGCCGATCAATTGCACGAGCATCCCGTCGTCCAGGGATACGCAGCCCGCGGTCGGCCCACCGTCGGTGGTGTGGACGAAGAAGGCCGAGCCGCCACCGGGCACTCTGTCCTTGTTCACACCCATGACGATGGCGTGCTTGTACTGCGGGATCGGCAGGTTCTCGCTCTGTGAAGTGTTGAACGGGCACTCGGCCTTGGCGCACTGCTGATGCGTGTTGTAGGTGGGGCTGTTGCTATCCCCGTCCCACCAGTCGTTCGGTCCGACCTGGACGTACCGCAGACCGCTCGGGGGCGGCGGCGCAGTACCAAAGGCCCAGTCCAGCGAGTAGACGCCGTTGGGGGTGGCCGACGCCCCTTCGCGTGCCTTGTCGATAAATCCGGCCGAGCCCACATGCGCGGGGATTCCCGTGGACACGGCCTTCCATTCGTTGCCGCTGCGCTGGAACACGTCGATCTTGGCCTTGGAGCCGCCCGCGCCGTTGACCGCGACCACCTGCGTCGCGTTGCCGACGGACTGGGCGAACCAGGGCACGAAGGGTTCCGCGGCAGCAGATGTTGAGGTAGCCAGGGCGAGGAGGGCCGCACACAGCAGCGTCACAGGACGGAACACGAGACCATCTTCGCCGATGTTGTTCTCGAATCCTTCAAGGTTGGGACACGGTTGCGCCACAGACCGATCGGTATAGTTCGGCCATGGACGCCGAGCTCGAAGAATGGAAAGCCGCCGGGCACTACTTCGATTACCTGGGTTTCGACATCTTCTACCGCATCGAGGGCAGCGGGCCTCCCCTGCTACTCATCCACGGCTATCCGTTCAATTCATGGGATTGGACCCTCCTCTGGCCCGAGTTGGTGCAGCGGTTCACCGTCATCGCACCGGACATGATCGGCATGGGCTTTTCCGACAAGCCCGTCCAGTACGGATACTCGGTTCTCGATCACGCCGATATGCATGAGGCGCTGCTGTCCTATCTGGGCATCGAACGGGTGCACCTGCTCACCCACGATCTGGGCAACTCCGTCGGCCAGGAGTTGTTGGCGCGCTTCGAATTCGAGGAACAATCGCGCGGCCGGGTACCCATCGACTCGGTGACGTGGCTCAACGGCGGGCTGTTCATCGAGGCCTACCGTCCCCGGATCGCCCAGACCTTGATGTCACGAACACCGTTGGGCGACTTGGTCAGCAGATTCCAGGGCACGCCGGTGTCGCGCCGGATCCTGGATGCCGCCGTGAGCGAGATGTTCGGCCCCGACACCAAGCCCTGCGGATGATCGACGGACCGATCGACCCGAACTCCGGATTGCACATGGCCGAGCGCTATCTCGAGGTCATTCACGACCCCGACGTCGTGCTACTCGACGACAACATTGGCCATTGGCCACAGATCGAGGCGCCCGAGGCGGTGCTCACGCACTTCCTCGCGCACATCGATCGGGTGACTACTTAGGCGGCGCCGGCGGGGCCATGTCCATGAACGACGAGAAGGTCGCGTAGTTACAGTCGGCCTCTCCGGTGCCGGTCGTGCTCTGGCAGACCACCTTGTCGTTCAGATAGATGCGCACCGTCACGGCGGCGTCCGGGGTCGCGGTGGAACGCCAGTCGGCCTTGACCTCCGCATGGTTGGGAATCTTGGCGCCACGGGACAGATCGCCGACGGTCGCGTCGACCTTCCAGGGCAGGGTCACGCCGTCGGCGGGCTGCATCTCGGTGCCGTCCCAGTACTGGACGTTGGCCGTGGTGGCGGTGGACGAGATGACCTCGTAGGTCACCGTCTTGTCATCCGCGTGTGCCGCCGCGGGGAAGCTGAGCGCAGCGGCTGAGGCCACGGCAGACGCGGCAAGTAATTGACGGACGGTCATGGAACACCTCGAGATGTCAGTTAGGTTTACAGATCGTTAGGCAGGCTACAGGGATTTTCTGGGCGTCTGCTGAGGCCGTGATCGAGAGCACTTCCGCCCGTCTACTTGAGCAAACGCCGATCGGTCCGGACGATGGGGTAATGAGCAATACGGGGGGCACCGACCTGGATGACCCGGTCCGCGACGACGACGAAGCGCCGGTGTGGGGTACCGCGACGCTGGTCGCCTTTCGCCTCGGGACCTGCTACTTCGGAACGTTCGGGCTGGTCGTGGCGATCGGTCTCATCCCGGTCATCCTGAAGGGCATCGGGATCGACGGCCCGTGGTCGGTGATTCGCGGTCTGTTCCACGCCGCGAGGGCACCGATCGCATGGATCGGCGAACATCTCCTGGGCCTGAGCGTGCAGAGCACCCAGGTGGGTAGCGATAGCGCGTTCCAATGGACGGCGCTGTTCTGCATCGCCTTCCTGGCCGCCGTCGCGACAGCGACCTGGACTGTGCTCGATCGGGGACGCCAACGCTACGACCGCCTGCAGGCCTGGATATGGACAATCCTGCGGCTGGTACTCGCCACCGCGATGTTCTATTTCGGGATGGCGAAGGTGATCCCGACGCAGATGCCCTTCGTACTCAACCGGCTCGTGGAGCCGTATGGAAACTTCAGTCCGGCCGGTGTGCTGTGGGCACAGGTGGGTATCTCGCAGCCGTATCAGATCCTGCTCGGTCTGGCCGAGGTATTCGGTGGCTTGCTCCTGCTGCTGCCCCGCACCACCGCAGCCGGGGCGCTGGTGTGTGTGGTCGACCTGACGCAGGTCTTCCTGCTCAACATGACCTACGACATCCGCCTCAAAACGGTGTCCTCGCAGCTGCTGCTGTTGAGCCTGTTCCTGCTGGCTCCCTATGCACAACGGCTGTTCACGGCGTTCTTCACCGACCGCGCGGTTCCAGCAGCGACCATGCCGCAGTTGTTCGCGCGCCCCCGAGCCAACCGGATCGCGCTGGCGGCCCAGCTGGTGGTGGGCCTTGCGCTGTTGGCGGCTTTCGGCGGACAAGGGTGGCAGCAGTTCACCAGACCCACGCCCAACCTGTATGGCATCTGGCAGGTGGAGACGTTCTCGTCCGAGGGGTATCCGCGCGATCCGTTGATTACCGACAAAATCCGTTGGCGCAGAGTCATATTCGACAGACCTTTTCATGTATCCGCGCCGGTGATGGTGACGGTACAACGCATGGACGATTCGTTCGAGGTCTTCGGCGGCACCATCGATGCGCGCAAGCACTTCATCGATCTCAGTCACCGGATCGAGCTGGGCACATACCGGGAGACCCCGGTGCGGATCAGGCTCACCTACTGGTGGCCCGGACAACCGAATCAGATGATTGTCGACGGTGACGATTACGCGGGTCACACAGTCCATCTGCGCGTCACCAGGATGGACCCCGCGTCGTTCCCGCTTGTCGAGCGCGGTTTCAACTGGGTGCAGGAGGAGCCCTACAACCGGTGATCTGATAGAACGGGTGGATGGCACTGACCGAGCTAGTGGAGCTACCGGGTGGGCCATTTTCCATGGGCTGCAACAATTTCTACCCCGAGGAACGGCCCGCACGCAGCGCGTCGGTCGGTGCCTTCGCTATCGAACGGCACCTTGTCACCAACGCTCAGTTCGCGGAGTTTGTCGCCCAGACCGGCCACGTGACTGTCGCCGAACGTGCCCCCGATCCGGCCCTCTACCCAGGCGCCTCACCCGACGATCTGGTCCCCGGGGCGATGGTGTTCAGGGCAACCAGCGGCCCGGTGAATTTGCACGACTGGCAGCAGTGGTGGGACTGGGTTCCGGGCGCCTACTGGCGGCAGCCAACCGGGCCGGGCAGCGATATCGACAGCGCCGCAAACTATCCCGTCGTCCAGGTGGCGTACACCGATGCGGCGGCCTACGCCCGCTGGGCGGGCAGGCGGCTGCCCACCGAGACCGAATGGGAGTACGCCGCGCGCGGTGGCGGCGATACAACTTACGCGTGGGGCGACGAGGTGTCCCCCGGAGGGCAACTGATGGCCAATACCTGGCAAGGCAGGTTCCCGTATCGCAACGACGGCGCACTGGGCTGGCGCGGTACCTCCCCCGTCGGCACGTTCCCACCGAACCAATTCGGCCTTCTCGACATGATCGGCAATGTCTGGGAATGGACCTCGACGCGATTCGAACCCGGCCCAGATGCCCCCACGTCGTGCTGCAGCCCTTCCGATAACCCCGACCCGTCGGTGATCCAGGCACTCAAGGGTGGCTCGCATTTGTGCGCGCCCGAGTACTGCCACCGCTATCGTCCCGCGGCGCGCTCGCCACAGTCTCAGGACAGTGCGACGACCCATATTGGATTCCGCTGCGTGGAGAGCCGGGCGTAACACATACCCTGTACTGGCACCCACCACCGCAGGGCGCCACTAGCAGCAAGCGGGCCGATGGTTCCGATGTCAGACTGATCCGGTCTGACGGCAACGCACATCATCGTATTGACTTGTGGGAGGAACTGTATGAAACGTGATGTTGGAGCCCAACTCGACGTCGACATCTTGGCGCCATCAACATTGGAGTTCCAGATCGCTGTGTCGCCGCTACCCGGCGCCCAGGTGACGGAGAGCTTGTCGCTGGAGCTGAACGGACAGCAGGTGGAGGCCCAGGAGGTCGCGGGCGAGCACGGCAACCGTATTCACCGGCTCGATGTCGGGCAGGGAAACCTCAAAGTCTCTTACACGGCAACCATTCTCGGACAGGCCGACGAAGTGCCCGTCGAGGCCGCGGACCTGTCGACGTACTTGCGGCCGAGCCGCTACGCCGAGGCCGACAAGTTCTACGGTTTCGCGGCAACCGAATTCGGTGATCACACCGACCCCACGGTGCTGCTGGAGAAGGTCTCCTCCTGGGTCGGGTCCCGGTTGACGTATTCACCGGGATCGAGCGATCCCATCGACGGCGCCGTCGACACCCTCCTGGCGGCGGCAGGGGTCTGCCGCGACTACGCACACCTCGTGGTGGCGCTGCTTCGAGCCGTCAAGGTACCGGCCCGGCTCGTCGCGGTATATGCGCCGGGTTGCGACCCCATGGACTTTCACGCTGTTGCCGAGGCAGTCGTCGACAACCGTTGGCAGGTGGTGGACGCGACCTGTCTGGCACCGCGACAAACGATGGTTCGCATCACCACCGGTCGCGACGCCGCAGACACGGCGTTCCTCGACAACCACGGTGGGCAGATCGTATTGAACCAATCGTTCGTCACCGCCGTGGTCGACGGTGACCTACCCGAGGATCACGTCGATCAGCTGGTCTCCCTGCGATGACACCCGAAGAGAGACCAGCTGAGACAGAGGGCTAGGAGTTCCCGGTCAATTTGTCCTTGACCGCGTCCACGCCTTCCTTGAGCTTGTCCGCGGCGTCGGTCAGCTTCTGCTTGACCGAGGCGATTCCCTGATCGACCTGACCTTCGGCCTTCAGATCCTCGTCGCCCGTGGCAGCTCCAACGGCTTCCTTGGCGCGGCCCTTGAGATCCTCGGCCGTGTTCTTTGCGTCGTCAGCAATTCCCATGTGTTTCAAACCTTTCTGTATTCCACTCGAGACAGGCGCGAGCCGAAGGTTCATCACATCGATTCCCGGCAGTTATCGTCAACGCCACTTCCGACACTACGCACGAAATCTCCCCAGTGCGGCGAGTTCAGTTCACGGGCTTTCTGAAGAATCACCCGAAAAGGGTGATGCTCGCCCCTGCCCTGCTCACTAGCCTCGGTGTAAGCATGTCTATTCACATTTTCACGCCATTCTTCGCGACCACCTTCCGCTTCCGGATCTTGGCGAGACACAATGAATCACGTTGACGAATAGCGGCGCGGTGACGCCACTGCTGACCCAGATTCTTCGCTCCGAGAGGACTATCCATGGAACCCACCAACGGGGACACCGCCAAACCCGCCGATAACGGCAAGGGCGGACGTGTCTCGCGGCGTTCGATTCTGGGCGGTATCGCGGCCGCAGGTGTCGGCGCCGCCGCGGCGACCGCCGCGATCAAGGGATTCGACGGCACCGATCACGCGACAGGTGCTGGTACGCCGGGAACAGGGCCCACCAACGAGGACTTCCACGGGAAAATCGCCCTCGATGTGCGCGATTCCACGCCCGACTGGACTCCTTACGAGTTGAAGCGTGCGCCGGAGGGGGCGCCCAACGTCTTGGTGGTGCTCTACGACGACACCGGACTGGCCGCATGGTCGCCGTTCGGCGGACGCATCAACATGCCGGTCATGCAGCGCCTCGCCGACAACGGGCTGCGGTACTCGCAGTGGCACACCACCGCACTGTGCTCGCCGACGCGGTCCTGTCTGTTGACCGGACGCAATCATCATGTGAACCGCTCGGCGTCGATTACCGAGGCCTCCAACGGATTTCCCGGTGCCGCGGGTCGACTGCCGGCCGAGTGCGCCACCATCGGGCAGGTGCTGCAGGACAACGGGTACAGCACGTTCTGGGTGGGCAAGAACCACAATGTGCCCGTCGAAGACATCGCCGGGGGCGGCAGCCGGTCCGAGTGGCCCCTGCAGAAGGGCTTCGACCGCTACTACGGGTTCCTGGGTGGGGAGACTAACAACTGGTACCCCGACTTGGTCGAGGACAATCGGTTCATCGAGCCGCCGTCCACTCCTGAGGACGGCTATCACCTGTCGAAAGACCTTGCCGACCAAGCGCTTCGGATGCTGCGTGACCAGCGCGCCACCAACCCGTCCAAGCCCTGGTACCTGTGGTACTGCCCCGGCGCCAACCACGCACCGCATCACAGCCCCGCCGAGTACACCGAGAAGTACAAGGGCAAGTTCGACGACGGCTACGAGGCGTATCGCGACTGGGTGCTGGCCCGCATGGTGGACAAGGGCGTCATCCCGAAGGACACCAAACTCACCCCGCTAAACCCCATGCCCGCAGACGTCGCCAACGAAGCGGACTCAGTGCGGCCGTGGAACACCCTGAATGCCGATGAGAAGCGCCTGTTCTCCCGGATGGCCGAGGTGTATGCCGGGTTCTCCGAGTACACCGATGCCCAGGTCGGAAGAGTTATCGATTACCTCGAGCAGAGCGGCCAGTTGGATAACACCATCGTGTTCTACTGCGCGGACAACGGCGCCTCGGGCGAGGGTTCCCCCAACGGCTCGGTGAACGAGAACAAGTTCTTCAACGGCTATCCCGACGAGCTATCGGAGAACATGCAGTATCTGGACAAGCTCGGTAGTCCCGATACCTACAACCACTACCCCACCGGATGGGCGGTGGCCTTCTCCACGCCGTTCCAGATGTTCAAGCGCTACTCACAGTTCTCGGGCGGCACCTGCGATCCCCTGGTGATCCACTGGCCCAAGGGCATCAAGGACAAGGGCCAAGTGCGCCATCAGTATCACCACGTCACCGACATCGTTCCCACCATCCTCGACGTCACGGGTCTGAAGATGCCCGAGACCTACCGCGGCGTCACGCAGTACCCGGTGAACGGGGTGTCGATGCGGTACAGCTTCGAGAAGGCAGACGCACCCACCACCAAGAAGCGGCAGTACTACGCGATGCTGGGCACCCGCGGAATATGGGAGGACGGTTGGAAGGCGGCTGCCCTACACGCACCGATCAGCGGCAAGGGTCATTTCGACCAGGACAAGTGGGAGCTGTACCACGTCGATGAAGACCGTTCCGAGTCAACGAATCTGGCCGACAAGTACCCCGACAAGCTCAAGGGGCTGATCGCCGCGTGGGCCGAGGAGGCCGACAAGAACTTCGTGCTGCCCCTCGACGACCGGTCGGCCACCGAGCTGCTGACGATCGAGCGGCCCACGACCGAGCCGAAGCGCAACCGCTACATCTATTACCCCGATACGGCACCCGTTCCCGAGGCCGTGGCGGTCAGTATCCGGGGCCGGTCCTACAAGATCATCGCCGATGTCGAAACCACCAAGGATTCCCAGGGCGTGATCTTCGCCCACGGCTCACGCTTCGGCGGGCACTCCCTGTTCATCAAAGACGACAGGCTGCATTACGTCTACAACTTCCTCGGCATCAAGCCGGAGCAGGTGTTCATCTCACCGCCGCTGACTCCCGGTAAACGCACACTCGGTATGGAGTTCGTCCGCCATGACAAGGGTAAGTACGGCGAATCCTTGGGAACAACAACGCTATACGTTGACGGGAAGGCGGTGACGAACGGCCCGATGCGGACGCAGCTGGGTAACTTCACCCTTTCCGGCGACGGGTTGTGCATCGGTTACGACAGCGGCGACAACGTGTCGCAGCTCTACAAGCACCCCGGGACGTTCACCGGGGGCACCATCAAGGGTGTCGCGGTCGACGTCAGCGAGGAGACCTTCGTCGATCTGGAGCAAGAGGCACGCGCAGCATTCGCGCGGGACTGAGCTCGCGTGTGGGGTGAGATGCCGCTGGGCTCGGGCTGGCCATCGGGAAGCTGGTCCGTCCGAGTCCAGCGGCGTTGAAGTCGTTTCAGCGCAATATTGTTCTTATGACGAACAACCGTGAGATGTGCGATCGGCCGCACCCCGGCGTGGGCTGTTTCGTACTACGGGACGGCCGGTTCCTGATGGGTCGGCGCCATGGCGCCCATGGGGCAGGCATGTGGTCTGTGCCGGGTGGCTGGATCGAGAGGGGCGAGAGTCCGGAATCGGCAGCGATTCGCGAGGTCTGGGAGGAAACGGGCGTGCGGATCACCCATCCTCGAGCCGTCGGCGCCACCACAACTGTCCACCCGGAAGGCTTGTGTTCTCTTACGGTCTGGGTGGTTTCGCGTTGGGATTCCGGTGAACCGGCCTCCGTGGAGCCGGATAAATTCGTTGAACTGCGTTGGTGCACATGGGAGGAGGGTCTGCCCGCACCCCTGTTCGATGTGTGGACTGATCTACTGGCCTCGCCCACCTACGCACAACTACGCGAGGTGTTGGCCGCGGCGTCGGCTAAACGCTACAAAAGGCCCTAAACACTCTCGCTGTGCTTTGACAAAGTAACTGCGAGAGGGCATCACACAGCGATATCCATCGACTGACCGGTTTGCTACGCTCTCGCAGGGTCGGGCACGCGTTAGGCGCTATGTAGTTCCTCATAGGGGATGCGTCTCTGCGTGATCTGACGATGAGGGGGATCGCTGTTGTTCGCAGAGCGGATATTTCCGCATGCTGCCGGCCGTGTCTGGTCGGTGTTCGCTGCAGGCGAGGGGGCGCATGCATGGGCGTTCCGGGTCCCGGGTTACCGCGGCGTTCCCGGCAATCAGTTTGACCTGATGTATCTGCCGATTCTCGGCACCAGATTCACGGGCCGTTTCCGATGTGAGTTGACCCGGTTTCAGCCATCCCATACCTGGGAGTGCCGCACTGTCGCCACGGTCAAATACGGGGCCACGGCCGATTGGGTGAACCGCGTCGAACTTACCGACCACCCGCGAGGCACGCTGGTGCGATGGGCGTTGTCAGGCACGAATCTCACTGACGGGCACGAACGCGTGCTTTACCGCGTCTACACAGGCCATGTCCGCAAGACGCTAGGCGATCTGGGTCGGTATCTGGATCAGAACCCCCACAGCGAGCGCCTCTACCAACCACAGCTGTGACGACTGCGGAAACGTCGCGACAGGCGCTAGTCAACCGCCCAGGTCAGCGTGAGCTCGTCGCGGGTGCCGAACCGCTCCAGATGACGTTTCACAACGTCACCGAACTCCGCGGAGCTTGCCTCGACATGCAGTTCTCCCGGCTGTGGACGCAGCACGGTGACCGCGTCGGGGCTCATCTCGATCTGTACCGCACCGCCGTCGAGCTCGGTCACCGCGCTCTTGGCCGCCCAGTGCTGCGCGAGTTGTTTTGCGTAGCGCTCGGGACGGTCGGTGACGATCACGCCGTGAACAGTGGCCATCTCCCGATTCTTCCAGGTTCTGCGCGAGGGTGTCAGTGCGGCGCAATACCGATGGCCTCGCGGCGGTTCGATGCCTGGAGTTTCCGGTAAATAGAACGCTGATGTGTCTTGAGGGTGTTGACCGACACCGAGAGCTTCGCGGCAATTTCCGCCGTGGTCATGGGAGTGCGCAGGTACGCCAACACTTCTCGTTCCCGCGAGGTCAGTGCCACGGCGGGGTTCTCCGATGCGCCCGTCTCGCACGCCAGCAGGCATTCGCCGAGAAAGTCCGGATAGGCCGTCTGGGAGCTGTGCGCCCCCAACAGCCCCCGGCACGGCTGGTCGGCGTTGTCCAGGAACGGGTAGCGCACGGATTCGGGGGCGGCCAGTGCCAGCGAATCCTCCAGGAGCCGGTGGGCCTGGGTGTGGTCGGCACGCTCCCACGCCAGCAGTGCGCCGATCAGCAGGGCGTAGGCGCGCGTGTACGGAGCCACCGACTCGCCACGTGCGTTATCGGCCAAAGCCTGTGCCAACTCGAGGTTCCCGAGTCGCCGACATATACCGGCGACGATCGCAGAGGCCATGGGCAGCGGTGTCACACCCACGAGCCTCGCCGCCAACTCGAATGCCTCCCCGGCGTGCCCGCGCATCTCTGCGATCCTCGCGAGTGCGGCTGTGCGGAAGCTGCCCAACGGGACGGCCCTGTTGTCTCCCTCACCGATGCGCATGGCCACCGCTTCCAGCTGCGGCAAGGCGGCGTCGCACCCCTGGTTTCGCAGCGCCGCAGCAGTGAAGACCAACATCATGCGGCCGATGTCCGGATAGCCCTCTCCCACCGCCGCATCCACCACCGTGAAATCCTCGAGCGCCCCAGCCAGCTCGCCCTGCCACAGCTTCATGAATCCCGTAGTGAAAGAGGCTATCCCGCCGCCCTCGTGGGAGAGCCACGGAACTTCTGCCATGCTCAGGGATCGTTGGGCGCGGCCGAACTGCCCGGCATGGACATGGGCGAAGGCCAGGCTCTCCGTGGCCCTGTCCGCGACCGCTGTGAGCCCCAGCGCGCGGCCTTCCTGAGCGGCCGATTCCAGCAGCCGCATCGAGTGACCGACATCGCGCCGCAGCCGGGTTTCAGCCCAGCCCAACAGGAACAGTGCACACGCATACACCCGGTCGGGCACGAGCGCCCGATCGGTGAGGGCTTCGGTGACAGCGTCGACGGCGCCCGCCATGGTGCTGTGGTCATCGGAGATCAGGATGCGGCTCAGATCCGCGACTAGGCGCACACGCCGAGACTCGGCGTTGTCATGTGCCAAGGTCTGGGCGCGTTCGAAATGCAGCAGTGCGCCGAGGCGGTCGCCCGCGACCTCCCGGCAGCAGGAACGCACCATCGCCACATCGGCACTCTCCCCGAATGCCTCGGCCACCTGGATGCAGGCGCCCTCCAGCGCCACAGATCTGGCCTCCAGCAGCAGCTCGAGCCAGTGATCGGTGATGGTCTCCGCGGCCAGCTGCGCGTCCGCCCCGCGGACGGCGTGCTCGACGGCATCCAAGGGGTAGCGGTCTCGCAATTCGCGTGCGGCTAGCAGATTCAAGGCGCTCCAGCGCGCGGGATCCGATTGCCTCAGCACTTCGCCGCAGCCCTGCGCGAACATCGAATGCCATTGGTAGACAGCATCTTCACCAGATCCGAAGCGTTCGATGAACAGGCTGGATGACGCACATTCGGCGAGAAGCCCGGCGGCATCGGCACGCCCGGAGAGCACACCGGCCAGGCGTTGGTCCACCCGCGTACATACCGTCACCGCGAGCACGAACTCGGCCAGCTCCGGGCGCAGCCGCCCGAGAACAGCGGCACGGATGTACTCGGTGAGATCGAAATCATCTAAGGCACTGGGCGTTTGGCCGTCCAACAAGGCCAGCCGCACGGCTGCGGGCCAGCCTCCGGTGCCGCGCACGATCTGTTCGGCATCCCCGGCCGAGAGGTTCTGGCGTACTTGGCCGGCGGCCGTGAGCACATCCGCAGCGGTGAAAGCCAATTCGCCCGCCGCGATGACTGCCACCTGGCCATGTACCCGCAACCGGGTGAGCAGTGTCTCGGGCGCCTCCGTGGTGATCAGAACCAGTCGCAGCCAGGGCGGGCCGTGCTCAACGAACTCGACGAACTCCGCGGACTGCGTGACGGCAATGGCCTTCTGGAAATCGTCGAGCACGATGGTGACCGGGCCCGGCATGTCGATCGTGGACAGGGCGGTGAACACCAGTCCCGGAGACGGCAGCTCGAAGGCGGTGGCCAGAGCCCGCCGGACTTGGATGTCGGCGCCGTCACCCACCGCGTGGCGCAGCGCGGTCATGACGCCGCGAACCAATTCGGGGAAGTCTGCCGCCTGCTCTGTCACCGTCAGCCATCCGATCGAGCCCGGCTGCCGCAGCCGGCGCGCTGCGGCCCATTGCCCCACGGCGACGGTCTTGCCGAAACCCGATGGCGCGAGCACCACGACGGCCCGCGACTGCTGAACATGCACGTCAAGAGCACTATGGACGCCTGAGCGGGCGATCATCTCGGGGCTCGCCGACGGCGGTGTAGCCAGGAACCACGGTGCCGGGCTCCACGCCGTCGAACCGGTGGGCTTGCCGCCTGCGGTCAGATCGACGCGGTCAGCCATCCACTCATTCTCGCCCTGCCCAGCTGAGACGAGTTAGCCGGGCAGGGCCAGCGCCGTCAGGTCTGCGACTGCCCCAGGGTGACCTGGACCGTGCGCGAGGTTCCCGACGGGTCGTCGTAGGTGAGCGCCATGGTGTCGCCAGGAGCCTTGGAGCGGACCGCGGCCACCAGAGCCTCGGGGCCGTCGATCACCTGGTCGTCGACCTTGGTGATCACGGAACCCTTGGGCACGCCGGCGGTTGCCGCCGCGCTGCCGCGCGCAACTCCTGCCACCAGTGCGCCACGTGTGTCCTGGTCGGAGCCGAGTTGGACACCCAGCGAGGCTTGCCGGACGGTTCCGGTGGCCACCAGTTCATCCGCGATGCGCTTGGCTTGATCCACCGGAATGGCGAAGCCCAGGCCGATCGAGCCGGCCTGTCCGCCACCCTGCGAGTCCTGGCCCCCACCCAGCGACGCGATCGCCGAGTTCACACCGATGAGGGAACCGTTCATATCGACAAGCGCGCCGCCGGAGTTGCCGGGATTAATCGCCGCGTCCGTCTGGATGGCATTCATCACCGAATGCTGGCCGCTCTGCTCATCGCCGGTAGCGACCGGGCGCCGCAGCGCGCTGATGATGCCGGTGGTCACCGTTCCCTGCAGGCCCAAGGGTGAGCCGATGGCGACAACGTTCTGCCCCACCTTCAGGTCTTTCGACGAACCAATGGTGATCGGGGTCAGGTCGGAAACGCCCTGAGCACGGACCACCGCGATGTCATCGGCGGGATCGGCGCCGACCATGGTGAACGGCACCGTACGGCCGTCGGCCAGGGTCACCGTTGCCTTGACACCGTCACCGGTCCGGGCAGAGGGCGGAGTGGTACGCCCGTCGGAGCCGTCCAGTTCTGAGCCGTCGCGCCCGTCCCGGTAACCGCCGGGAAGCTGTCCGCCCGGGAGGATGCCGGGCGGAAGGTTGGAGAGTGGCCCGCCGGGCGCGGGAGCCGAGGGCGCAAGGTCGCCGCTGCCCGACATGGCCGCGGCCACCACATGGTTATTGGTCAGGATCAATCCGTCGGAGCTCAGGACGACGCCGGACCCCTCCTCGCCCTGCTGTCCACTTTGGATCTTTAGTTGCACCACACTGGGCAACACCTTGGCCGACACCTCTTCGACTGAGTTGCCCGCGGGCGTGCTGCCAGGTTTTCCGAGTATTGAACCCGTTGGCAGTGAGGGCTTTCCGACGGGTGCGGGACTCGACACCTGCGCTACGGGGGCGGGATGACCGGAGCGGTTCACCACGACGACGGCCGTGGTGGCGCTGGCAGCGATGGCCACCACAACGGCGCCGCACGTCAGCCCCATGGCGCGAAGACGTTTCCGGCGCAGAGGGTTCGGAGCCAGTTCGGCACGGTCCGGGAATGTCTCGCCATACGCGTAGCGCGTCCGGGTGTCGGTGGATGCACCGTGCACCTGCCGATAGCCGTGCTGGCCCAACGGGAATTCGTTTCCGTACGGCGGATGCCCAGGCTGGTAATTCATCGATAGTTCCTTCTTCCTCAAGATGCAGTCAGGGCACTGTCCGCCTCTGGTACGCACTGTCACAGTGCCTGTATCCACTGAGGCCAGGCTGAGAATTTCCTCTCTGCAGCCCAAGACTTTTCAGGGGGTAGTGGGAGTAGGTGGCGGTTGCTGTCCCGTATCCACCACCGCGAGGGGTGCCGTCGCCGGTTCGGGCGACGGCACATCGCGGCCACGCCGGACAATCTCAAAGACATTGATCGGCCACCAGAACCAGCGTCCCAATGCCGCGGCGATCGCGGGCGTCATGAATGCCCGAACGATCAGTGTGTCGACAATCAGTCCGATACCGATGGTCGTTCCCATCTGGCCGACGACACGCAGATCGCTGACGACCATCGACATCATGGTGAACGCGAACACCAGGCCTGCGGCGGTGACGACGCGACCGGTGGCGCCCATGCCGCGGATCATGCCCGTGTGCAGCCCGGCGTGGATTTCCTCCTTGAGCCGCGATACCACCAGCAGGTTGTAGTCCGAACCCACCGCCAGCAGGATCACCATCGATAAGGGAATCACGATCCACTGCACGCCCAGGCCAAGGATGTCCTGCCACAACAGCACTGTTAGGCCGCAGGCCGTGCCCAGGGATGCCGCGACGGTGCCGACGATCACCAGGGCGGCCACCACACTGCGGGTGATCAGCACCATGATCGCGAAGATCAGGATCATCGAGGCGATGATCGCGACCATCAAATCGATGGAAACACCGTCCTGCATATCGGCAAACATTGATGCGGTGCCCCCGATCGAGACCTTGGCATTGGACAGCGGAGTGCCCTTAACCGCGTCGGCGACAACACCTTTGAGGTCACGGACGTGTTGGATTCCTTCGACCGACGCCGGGTCTCCCTCGTGGGTGATGATGAAGCGGACAGCCTTGCCATCCGGCGAGACGAACATCTTGAGCCCGCGTTTGAAGTCGGGGTTGGTGAACACGTCTGGCGATATATAGAAGAAATCGTCGTTCTTGGCCTGATCGAAGTACAGACCGATTTCCGTGGCACCCTTGGCCATTTCCTGTTGCTGGGCTTGGATACCGGCCGTCACACTATGCGTCGAGATCATGAAGTCGCGCATCCTGATCATCGAATCGATGGTCGTCCTCAGCACCGGAAGCATCTGCGGCATCAGCTGATCCATCTTGTCCATATCCGCGATAAGGCCGTTCATTTGGTCGGCGAGCACGTCAACGCTGTCCAAAACATCGAAGATCGATCGCAGCGACTGGCAGATCGGGATATCAAAGCAATGCTTCTCCCAGTAGAAGTAATTGCGCAGCGGCCGGAAGAAGTCATCGAAATTGGCTAAGTTGTCACGCATCTCCTGGATGGTCGCGTTCATCTCGTGGGTCCGGCCCACCATGCCGTGCATGGTGCCCGTGAGCTCCTGCATGAGGCTGTACATCCGCTCCATGGTGGCAACGGTCTTACTCAGCTCGTCGGCCTGTTCGAGCATCTGCGCCGAGTTGTCGCTGTTGAACTTTGACGTCTGCAGGGTACCCGCGTTCTGCGCTCCCATCAGGAACGGGAGCGAGCTGTGCTCGATCGGCGCCCCGAGCGGACGGGTGAGGGTCTGCACCCGTTCGATACCGCGCATACGCACGATGCCCTTGGCCACCTTGTCGATGACCAGCATGTCGGCCGGGGTGCGCAGGTCGTGATCGGCCTCCAGCATCAGGAGTTCCGGGTTCATCCGGGCCTGGGAGAAGTGCCGGCCGGCGACCTCCATGGCAAGGTTGGCCGGCATGTCGGCGGGCGTGAACTTCTGGTCGTTGTACTGCGGCACGTACGTCATGAGGCTGACGAATCCTACGATCGCGATCAGGCTGGTCAACACGATGATCGGAATGGGCCAACGCACCACCGACGTACCGACCCTGCGCCAGCCTCGTGCGGAGAGCGTGCCCTTGGGTTCCAGCAGCCCAAACTTCGAGGCCACCGTCAGCACCGCGGGCGCCAACGTCAGCGCGGCGACCACGATCACCAGCATCGAGATCGCACACGGCAGCGCCATGCTCTGGAAGTACGGGAGCGTGGTCATGGTCAAGCACAGGCACGCGCCGACGATGGTCAGACCGGAACCCAGAATGACGTGAGAGACACCGTGATACGCCACGTAATACGCGTCTTCCCGGCTCAGTCCCTTCGACCTCTCCTCGTGATAGCGACCGAATAGGAAGATCACGTAGTCCGTGCCGGCCGCCAGCGCCAGCGCCGTCACCATGCTCACCGCGTAGGGGGTCAGTCCGATGAAGTTCAGGTAGCCCGCTGTTGCCGTAACACCTTGGGCGGCAATTAATTCCAGACCAATAATGACCATGGAGATGAGCATGGTGACGATGGAGCGGTAAATGAACAGGAGCATCACGATGATCACGCCGACCGAGAGCATTTCCAAGATCGCCATGCTCTGCTGACCAGCCACACTGGTATCGGCGTTGAGTGCGGTACTGCCGGCAACATACGCCGTGATGCCCGGCGGCGCAGGCACGGAATCGACTATCTGGCGCACCGCGGCCACCGATTCATAGCTGGCGCTGGTGCCCTGCGACCCGTTGAGGAAGATCTGCACATAGGCGGCCTTGCCGTCCACACTTTGTGAGCCCGCCGCGGTCAGCGGATCGCTCCAGAAGTCCTGGACGTTCTGCACGTGTTCCTGATCGGCCTTGAGCTTCTCGACGATCTGGTTGTAGTACTTGTGCGCGGCATCGCCCAGCTTGTCGTCACCTTCCAAAACGACCATCGCCGAAGAGTCCGAGTCGTATTGCTGAAACACCTTGCCGATGTTCAGCATCCCTTGGTACGACTCGGAATTCTGCGGGCTTAGCGGCACCGAGCGGGACTCCGCGACGTCGTTGAGTGACGGAATCAAGGCGCCCAGAATGACCACGAGCGCCACCCAGAACAGGATGATCGGTACCGACAGGAGCCGGATCGTGTGGCCGAGGAGCGGCCGGTGCGGACTCACGTGCGAATTGCTCATACGGATTTCACCAAGCAGTAGATGAACGGTTTGACTTTGTCTGTGCTGGTTCGGTCATCGCGCGTCTCGCCATCGACCGTGACGCGGCAGCCGAGGCTGGTGACGTCGCCATCACCCTGAGCGACGATGTTGGCCGACATCGACGGCACCGTCGTCACAATCGTGAACGACCAAGGGAGCACGGAATTTTCGATGAGATGGGGTTGACCGTTCTCGTCGAGGTAGTTGATGTTCGCGGCGCCACCCGACCCCACGATCTCGTAGGTGACGCGCTTGGGGTTGACGTTCGCGGTGACGCCGGATCCCTCGCCGAGTTTCGGCGGACGAGGGGCAGCGGAACTGCGGATCTGCGTGATCGCGTAGCCACCGATCCCGACGACAACCACCAGGAGCAGCGGAATCCAGAACCGCTTCAACAGTCGATACACCCGTGCATCCCTCCTGCCTCTCCATGCCCGAGCGCAAGCGCCTGCCGGTGAGGCGACCGGTCGCGCCGCATTGTGTACCGGCGGTCTATTACGACACAGACCGTACCACGGTAATAGACCGTCGGTACGCTATGACGCCGCTGGGCGTCGGATTAGCATCGGGCCATGACCTTCCGCCGGGCGCGCAGCGAGGAGCAGCGCGAGATCCGCCGGCAAGCGATTCTGGGAACCGCGTCGTCGATGCTCAGCGATATGCCGGTCAGCCAGGTCAGCCTCAATGAATTGAGCCGCCGCACCGGCCTGGCAAAGTCTGCAATGGTGCGGTATTTCGAGTCACGCGAGGCCGTGCTCCTGGAGCTGCTGGGTACCTTGCTGCACAGCTGGGTGTCCGAAATTGCGGCGGAACTCTCCCACGAAACGCCCACCGGCTCGGCCCAGGAACGTGTCGATCGCTTGGCCGCCGTGCTCAGCCGCTCTCTGCAGCAGCATGCCGTGCTGTGTGACTTGATGGCCGCACAGCCAGGCGTACTGGAACACAATGTCTCGGCCGAGACGCTGCTGTGTTTCTGGCGCTCGACGTACGCCAGCGTCGCTCGGTTCGCCGAGGCCATCCGAAGCTTTATCCCCGAGCTTGACGAAGACGCCCACAGCGTGTCCGTCACCATACTGATGACCACCGGCGCGCTGTGGATGTACGCGCAACCGTCCGACAGCGCCGTCGCCGCCGCCGAGGCCGAACCCGAACTGGCAGTGGTCCACATGCGCTTCAACACCGACTTGGAGACCACGCTGGCCCGGCTCATCACCGGCGCCCTGGTGAAGCGCAGTTCCTGATCGCCTGTCCGTCCCAGATCTCAGCGTCGAGGTACGGCTCGCGCCGCGAGCGGAACCAGCCACAGGAACGCGAGGAGGTCGAAAAATATGGTCGACGGCAATCTGTTGTGCACCAGCGCTATCGACAACTCACGCGTCGGGTCCGCCCACCCGAAGCACCCGTTCAGTCCCACATGGCCGAAACCACTCGACAGCAGAGGTAGCGGCATCGAATGAAATCCCATGTGCCACATCATCGGAACGTGTAGTACGCCATCGACACGAAGACTCGGCTTTCGCGTGAAGGAGGCCACCGCGGACGGCGACAGTAGCCGCACGCCATCCACACTGCCGTCGCCTGCCACCGCCGCGTACAGCTTGGCCAGCGACTCGGCTGACGACACGGCGTTGACAGCGGGCATCTGCGCATCGAGGGCCACGGAGTCGGCGTCCACAATCGCCTGGGACATACCGGGACCGGCGTAGAAACTGCTCGCCAGCGATCTGACGAAAGCGGGGCCACGCGCGGCACGAGCGAGCCAGCGTTCCGAGAAAATACTGGTAAAACAGCCTATCGGGTCCACGAATTGCGCCAGCGGGATGGCTTGCAGCCCCAGTGGGCGACCCAGGTGCAGCTCCGCAAGACCCAACGGCGCGGCCAGTTCTTGTGCATAGAGGTCCCGCATATCTTGCCCGGTGACCGCCCGAGCCAAACCGGCGAGCAGCCAGCCGATGGTCAGCGCGTGATAGGCCGGTTTTCCGGCCAAGCGGTCCAAGGGTGCCGCGGCCAGACGCTCCTCCATCAGCCGGTGATCGAGTTCCTCGTCGAGGCTGTCAGCTATTCCGACGATTTGCGATAGTCCGGCCGTGTGGTTGAGAACGGCACCTACCGTGACGGCGCGTTTGCCGTTGGCGCCGAACTCGGGCCAGTACTGCGCTACCGGGGCGTCATAGTCGATGAGGCCGCGGTCGGCGAGACGGTGGATGACCAGGGATGAGAGCCCTTTGGATGCCGAATAGATGACGCCGGACGTCTCCGGCGACCACGGACGGGTGCCGTCCTTGTCGCTAGTGCCCGCCCAGAGATCCACAACCTTCTCACCCCGGTAGTAGACGGCCAGTGCCCCGCCGCCGCGCAACCGGTTGCCGAAGAGCGCACCGAAGGCCTTGCCCAACAAGCGGAATCGATGGTCCACCAATAGCTCCCGAGGGACATGTGGGGCGATCTCCGGCAGATCAGAAGAAAACTCGGGCTCGGATGTCATCTGCTGACCCAATCGATTGATGAAGGAACTTCGGCGGTCCTGCCACATCAGCTTTACCCGAGAGTAAAGCCAGTGAGATGTTCCGTCAAGACTGGCGCTGCACCCTGCTCGATACGACGACCGCTCACAGGTGCCGGATCACGGAAGTCATCCATGCCATCCTGTGACGATGCCACCCACCCATCGCAGGCCGTCCGATGACGAGCTGCTGGACGGCGCCCGTGACGTATTTGCCGAACATGGTTACCAGGCAGCGAGTATGGCCGAGATCGCCCGGCGTGCGTCGACCACAAAGCCGACGTTGTACGCACATTTCGGGTCAAAGGAGGCGATGTACTCGCTGGTCTTCCAACGCGAGGCCGAGGCCATTCAGAATCACCTGTTCGCGGTGTACGAAAACCTGCCGGAGGGCGACGTCGAGGGGTGGGTGAAGACGGCACTGGACGCCGGAATGAGCTATGTCGCTGACAATCCCACCAGCTTTCGCGTCTTGGTTGGCACCTCGGAGGCCGGGACTCCAGCTGCCGCAGCGATGCGGTCGATGCTCGACAGCTTCATCGATCGAATCGCCCAGATCGTCGATGACGCGGTCCGTCGCCGCGGCGCCATACCGGCGCTACCGACGCGAACAGTGGCGGCAATGGCCGTTGCGAGCGGTCTGGAAGCGGCGCGCCAGGGCATCCTTGTCGACGGGCTCAGTCCCGCGCATGCCGCCGAGCTGGCGACCGCCTACATCGCGGGCGGAATAGCCGCGATAGAAACAAGACTGGTGACCCAGTAGCGCCCGTGAGCCCACAACGGCCAGGACCGCGAACGTCAGTCCCGTGATCCGGTAGAGTTCCCCGGCGAGGCACCGCCGATGTAGTTCAATGGCAGAACATCAGCTTCCCAAGCTGAATACGCGGGTTCGATTCCCGTCATCGGCTCCATAAGTGAGCAGCGGTAACGCCGTTCGATCCTGTTCGACCGGGGCCCTCAGGGTCGCCAAAGGTCACAAGTCAGATGACACTCTTGTCGGCCGTCGAGTGATGCCCCTGCTCTCTTACGGATGGGCTTTGCCGTACTCCAGAACGGAGAGTGCCGCCCCCATCTGGGGGGTTCCGAGGAACGACGGGGGCGGCACCAGCGATGATCCTGGCAGATTGCTGACCGATTCGCCCAATCCACGCGCGACACTCACGCCTAGGAGCAACCTAAGCCGATCTAGCAAACATCATATCCTGGACAAGTGCCGGTGTGATGTGAGAGAGTTCGACTGCGGCTACTCAGAGTCGTCTGTGGGGGATTTACGCGGAGGGGCTCATCTCGTGGTCATCAAGCATCGTTGGCATGTGTCTACAGGTTTGCGCAGCGCACTGGCAGTGACGGCCGTGGCGGTTGTAATCGTTGGTGGCGTCAAGGTGACCAGCGACTACACGACCCCGGGTAGCGGCTTCTCTACTATCGCCACAGGCGCGGCCGACCCAACTGGTCCCACGGGAGGCTCGAACGGGCCTGGCGGGATGAACGGCCAGCAGTTCCAGCCGCCAAGTCTGCCGCCGCAGCAGTCGGACTACCAGGGCGGTATTAACCAGCCGCCGCTTGATCAGAACAACGGGATTTCCATCTACAACACGGGCGCTCAAGGTGCGCCTCAGCAGGTCCCTGGTCAGCAGGGTGGGCAACAGCCGGAAGGGCAGCAGCCTCTACACGGGACGCAGATTCCCGACTACCAGACTGCGACTCCATACACGCAGGGCCCGGGTAAGACGAATCCGGATTACCAAGCGCCACAACAGGGAAATCAGGCTCAACAACCACAGCAGGGCCAACAACAGCCACAGACCCATGCCCCTACCCAACAGCCGAGTCAAGCGCCCACGCAGACTCAGCAGCCGTCAAGAGAGAATCCGAGTCCAACGAGCGCCACCCAGCCGAGTTCGACTGTCAGCACAACGATTTCGACCACAACGACTTCTCAGAACAACAACGCCCCGTGCGACAAAGCCGTATCGATTGACCGACTGACGTGCGTGTTGACTAAGGCAAACAAGGTAAAGGACCTCACCACAAACAAAGAGCAGATCGAGACGATCTTCAAGTCGCCGACCCTGAGGCAGGAGTGGATAGATCACTACGCCGACTTCGAGTTCCGGATAGTCCCAGGCAACTCCGCATACACCCAGCCAAGCGAGGGATATATAGCAGTCGGACAGAACATCGTTCAAAGCAACAACCCGGGGTCTCTGGCCGAAACGCTTGCTCACGAGTTCGGGCACGGCCAGTACTTCTATTCAGGCAGGCCCGATGGCGACAGCACGGGCCTGGTGAACGAGGCCTATGCAACGCTTCACAACATCACAGTTCAGCGGGAAATCCTCTCCAACGGCGGACAAGATATCGGCATAGCTGGGCAATATGCAATCTTTGGCCCAGACGGTCAGCCCGTAGTGAACCCAGACGGGACCGCCGGCTACTACGACGTCACCCAACTGTTGAACCAGATATACGACTCCCCAAAAAGCCTCGATGAAAAGATGGCCGATATCGCACAGATATTCGCTGTCCACGAGGCACCGAGCAGTTGCCCGACCATCAACTATGCGCAGTACTACAAGACGGGATGCCCATGACGATTACCCCCACAGTCCGTCGGCGATCCGCTGTTGTGGCGGTCGCGTTGACGGCCGTATTTCTGAGTTGCTGCGCTAGCCCGCCCAACGCGACTGGAGTGCCAGACGGTGATCGTGATCTCTGGTGGCTGGTAGATCAGGCCGAACAGAACGTCCCGCTGACGATTGATAAGACCCAAGACATCCTCGGCATACCGCTCAAACAGGTGAGCGATCAACGGTGGCGTGGCGAGAAATCGGTTGAATTGAGTTCAAAACTCACCGTGCAGAACGTCGAGTCCTTCGCGAATGACAACGACAAACAGCGACTCACATTTTTCATGGTGTCAACCCGGCCATGCATCACAAAGGCCGATGTCGAATCCAGGTACAGCACCCTCGAGCGATACTACGTATCACCGCACAATCCCGACTTCAAAGAGGGCTGGGCGCAAAACCGGGCGTGGGGAAAGCTCGTGTTTCTGATCGGCCGCGGCTCGGGCTGCGTCGCGGAAGTCTCACTAGTCGACAGATAGCAGAACTGTGCCTCTGGATAGCCGTTAGGCGATCCCGCAGCATCGCGTCCGTATGAGCCACCGGAGGGGCTTTGATCGGGCGTTGCCTTCCCCCAAGCTGAATACGCGGGTTCGATTCCCGTCGTCGGCTCGACTAGTTCCGGCACTTCCTCTTGGTGGCTTCGTGCTCCTCGGGATTCGTGTGCTTGACCCACGCGCGTACCGGCCAGAACAGCACCCACAGCACGCCATATCCCGCCCAGTAGATGGGCAGCATGATCATCAATGCAAAGAGCCAGCCCGGATAGATCAAGATCAGGCAGAACTGGGCGAACTGCTTGATTCCCACCGGCTGTCCCTCGGCCATCGAAATCAGGAACCCGGGCCGCATGGCCTCCAGGATCCATTTGCCGGCGGGCTTCTGCGCGGCAGCCGCGCCCTCGATCTGCGCGGAGGTCTGCTCGGAGGCTGTCGACACAGGCTCGATACCCGCGGATCCGGTGGGCTCATAGGCGGTCATGTCGTTGACGCTAAGCACCCACGTTGGAGATCCATTGAATGCCTGCACACGGCGCTGGAACGGGGTCCAACCGATTTCCAATCACCCCTACTCCGATCTTGCGCAGCGCCGTTGGAAATTGATTGGACCGTCGGTTGGAGATCGTTAGGAAGCCGGTTCGGTCGAGTGCAGCGTTAGAGCTGCTTCACCAGACTGACCGAGCGATTGACCTCCGAGAACCCCAGCCCCTCATAGAGCCGCACGGCACCGGTGGGGCTATCCGCGTCAACGTCAAGAACGGCCCGCTCAAGCCCTTCGTTTTTGTAGGTACGCATGGCGTACGTCAACACCGCCCGCGCGAGTTTGCGTCCACGCCAGTCGCGCCGGACACCCACCAAGTCGATGAACCCGAACGAGTAACCGTTCGCCTCCCACTCCTCCTCATTGACCTCACTGAGCAGGTACGCGGCGACGGTATCCTGTCCCGCGGCATCACGTGCGACGACGACGAATGAGAGGTCAGCGCGGAACGCCTTCAGCCTGTGGTCCGATTCCCAGTCCACGCGGGCGATCGGCTGGCTGCCCCAATGATCGCGGAACGCCTCGTTGTGGGCGTCCCGGGTTGCTTCAGACCATTCGGGACCATAGGTCTCGATCCGCATGCCCTCAGGAAGAGTGACGTCAGGGATGGGTTGACTGAGATCGCGCTCGAGCTCATGCCACCACCTCACCGATTCGTATCCGTTGCGGTGGAACAAATCGATCGTCCAGACAGCGCGTTCCTCCGCGACTCCGGCGAGCCAACCAGGCAAGCATTCATCCGATTCCACGAGATGCTGCAGCCCGCGCTGCTCCTGCCAACGGAGCAGACTGGTCCCGATTCCTTCGCCGCGCCGGTCGGGATGAACGGTGCCATCCAACGTCACCCATACGACAGTTTCATTGCTGGACTTCACCGTTGCCGAGCCGAACGCGACCGCTCGCCCCGATTGGTCGACTGCGATGACCGAGTCGAGCGCCGGATCGAAGTCGTCGTCATCGAATTCTTCTACGAGTTCGTCCATCATGACCAGGCTCGTGGGGTGATCAATCGCTCCCGAGGCTCGCCAGAGGTCGAACAGCAGCGGTATGTCATCTTCGGTTGCTGCCCGCCACGTCAAGTCATCTCCGGCGCTTGGCATTTCCACCACGGCCGGGGCACTGACTCGTTCACTCAGCGGGGTGGTAGACGCGTGCAGCTCTTTGGACGTCATCGGTCCAATCTATTTCTGACCCCAAAAATGCCGCAACGGATTTAGTCGCCCGTGGCCTTCTTCGCGGGCTTATCCGGGGCGCTGGGCTTCTTCCCCGAGACGTCTCCCAGCACCTTCTTGATGGCCCCGCCCAGACCCCGCATCACGTTCGGCTGCTTGGTCGTTGGGGATACTCCCTGATTGGGTTTCGACATCAGCACCGGCGGCTTTGTCAACATCGTCGGCAGCTTCGGTGTGAGGTCGGGCCGCACCGTAGGCGCTTTCGTCTGCGGTGCGGTCTTGATGGCTTCCGCCGTCGTGGATTCCGTCTTGGACGCCGTTTCCTTGGCGTCAGTCGCCTTGTCCGTTGCCTTCACATCGGCTGTCGTGACGGCTGGCCTCTCCGCCTGCTTGGCCGCCGCCGGCGTAATCGGGATCGGCTTGGTCAGCGCATCGCGGATCGGCGCGACCGACTCCGAGACGGTCGTCACCACCGCCTGCCCCGTCGCCTGCACCGCCGCTACGACATTTCCTGTGCTTCCCAACGTTGTCAGAAACGCATTGGGCACCCGCGTCACGATGAGCGTGAGCTGTTCAGTCGAATGAAACGCCACCGCCCAAAACACCTCAGTACCGCGCACCGCGGCGGCCTCCAACGGCGTATGCACCACGGGCACGGACTCGGGGCCCGGGGGATTGTTCAACGCGTCGAACAGATCGGAGCGCGCCTGCCCCAAAACCCCCGGGAGTTGACCAGGCTGGGTGAGGGCCGCCTCGCCGATCCGCACGAGCCCCACCGCGATCACCTCAGTACCGAACTGGGTGCGTGGCACCACCTGATCCAGGTCGGTGCGGATAAGCCCGGTCCACACATCGTTGGCCGCCCCACTCACCGTCGCGCCGGCCAGTCCAAGTGCCTGCACCACGGGCTGTCCCGACTGCAGCTGGGTCACGAACGTCCCCGGCGCCAGCAGCGTCGCCGTCGGCACCTGGACGGCACCCTGAACGACGAAAGGGCAGATCAGCGAGCAGTTCTGCACCTGGTTGGCCAAGAACTGGGTGATCAACGCGCCAGGCGGAGGCTGCACCGACGCCGCGGTGAGATAGACGTCGAACCGTGCGCTGCGTGCCGACAGCCCCGGCGGAGCATTCAGTCCTACGGACGTCGCGAGTACCGCTGACGCACATGCCACCGCGAGAAGTCTCACGCAGTAACCACGAGCCAACCCGCCGTCGGGTTCGATCGTGGCGAAAGCCGGTTAGGCCCCGGCTTCCTCCGGCACATCGTGGCGCACCACGCGGACCTTGCCGCGCGGCAGGCTGGCCACGTACCCGTGGTACTTGCCATAGATCTCCCACGCCGTGTCGAAGTCGTGATGTGGCACGTCGATCACGTGGTCGTCGGAGAACTCCATGTGCAGATCGCCTTGGTCGTTCCACCTGGCCTCGGTGCACGTAGCACCCGAGATGCTGAAGAGCGGACGCTCCTCATCCAGGATTGCCTTCGGATCGACGCAGACGATTTCCCGTGGCCACCTCCCCGCGGGGGGAAGTGTGAGCCACATCGGCACGGCGATAACCACCTCGTTGTAGTCACCCAGGCTGATTACCAATCCGTCACGGAACATGATCCGCTGGACCGGTAAGCCCTCAATCCATGCTTCGGACATACCTTCACTCTGAACCCACCCAAGAGGCCCGCACAAGGGGTTGACGCCACAAGTTTTATTGTCGAAACTAGACGAAACGTAAACGTTATTTGTGCTGCCCCGGTCCGTGGACAGCACACTGTTCTACTTGCTTTCAGCCTGTTTCCGGGCTCCCGCCAAGACCACGGCGTCACCGCGCTTGACGAACGAATTTCGCTTAGGTGCCCTAGCATTCGCTGTGAGCTAGCAGCGTGGCTAGCAGGCGGGCGAAAGGTACACCCATGACAGCGGAGCTATCGGAAGACATCGACCGGCCGCGGATCACCCCGCGCCCCGCCCCCACCGCACGCCCACAGCTGCCGCGTCGCGGTGACTTAACCCTGCGGGAACGCGCACTGGTCGAGACCTCCGCGCTCACCGACATCGCCCTACGGACCGTCGGCGCCCTCTCGGTCATGGGAGTGGTGGCCCCGAGCCTCATCATCGACCGCGAGTTCGTGGCGCGTGAACGCGACAACCTGGCCTTCTACGGCGAGCTCGCCGCGATGGGCGATGCGGATCTTTCCTTCCCGGCGCCGGAGACCACGCCCGTGGTGTTCTCCCACCCCGCCGGCCCGGTCGCACAGGCCCTGGCCAAGGGCACCGTGGAGAACCTGGACTTCGAAAGCCCTTACGTGGCACGCAATCCAGCGATGCGCGACCTCTGGAAAAGCTTTCCGCACAATAGCGTCGCGCGCGCCCAACACTGGCGCCATGACGACGGACCCCGCCCCACTCTGTGCGTCATCCACGGATTCTTCGGATCGCCGTACCTGCTCAACGGAGTGTTCTTCGCACTCCCCTGGTTCTTCCGCAACGGCTACGACATCTTGTTGTACACCTTGCCTTTTCATGGACGACGTGCCGAGAAATACTCGCCGTTCAGCGGGGCGGGGTACTTCAGCCACGGGTTCACCGGTTTCTCCGAGTCGATGTGCCAGGCCGTGCACGACTTTCGGATATTCGTGAACTACCTGCGCGGCACCGGAGTGGAGAAAATTGGGCTGACGGGTTTGTCACTGGGCGGATACACCACCGGATTAATCTCCACCGTAGAGCGCCGTATCGATGTCGCCATTCCGAATGTGCCCGTGGTTGACGTGAAATCGCTTCTGCACGGCTGGGTTCCGGCGGAGCCCACGATCAAGCTCGCCGCCAAACTCGGCCACCTCGATCAGGACCAGCTGGACGGAGCCCTCTCCTACTCATCACCGCTGACGTACCAGCCGGTGGTACCCAAGGAGCGGCGTCTGATCATCACCGGGCTCGGCGACCGTCTAGCGCCCCCGGAGCAATCCGAGATGCTGTGGGAGCACTGGGATCGTTGCGCACTGCACTGGTTCCCCGGAAATCACATTCTGCACGTGAATCAGGGCGACTACCTGCACCAGATGACCGACTTCCTTGACCGCTATCTCGCCACCTAACCCTTGACGGCCGACACCAGGCTGATCGAATTGAACATGTACCAGGCAGGTTGACTGGGCTCCGGCAAGGCACGCCCCGAAATGTTCAGGTAGTCCAGCAGCTCGGTGCGCTCCGAATCCCAACCGTGACAATGGAACCAAGTCGTGGCTTCACTGCGCTGCTGGTTGTAGATCAGGGAGAAGAAGTCAGAGTTCGCCTCGTCTCCACTTTCCTTGGCACCCGCCACCAGCATGTCGAAGACCACGTCGGCGTACGTCGTCATCTGCTCAATACCCACGAAGCTGCCCGGTGCGGCCAGCTGGTCGATGGACTCGAAAAGTCGTTCCTGCGCATCGGCCGGCAGATAGATCAACAATCCTTCGACAATCCACGCCGACGGCGCCGATGGATCGAAACCCTTGTCCTGTAGCGCCTTACCCCAGTCCTCACGAAGGTCTATCGAGATCTCCTGGCGAGACGCCTTGGATTCGGCGCCGTGCTCGGCGAGTACTTCGCGCTTGAACTGATGTACCAAGGGCTGGTCCAATTCGAAGATCGTCGTCCCCGGAACCCAGTCGAGTCGATAGGCCCGCGAATCCAGCCCCGAAGCCAGGATCACCACCTGCTTGACTCCGGCCTCGATCGCCCTACCGAAGTAGTTGTCGAAATAGCGGGTGCGAGCGCCTTGAAAGCTCACGAAGTACTGCCCGAATTCCTCTGAACGCAAAGGGTGTTCGGGTACGCCACCGGCGACCAGGTCGGCCCACTCCCCGCCCGCGGCGCGACAGAACACCCCCGCGTACTGATCGGCGGCCAGCGGCGCGGGCTTGGTGGCCTCGAGCGCTCGGCTGGCGGCTACGAACAGGGCCGTGGAGCCGACGCTTGTGTTGATGTCCCAGTTGTCGCGATCGGTACGCATGGTCGCGACAATACCCCGCGACTGTGACAACTAAGTTGACATGCGTGGGCGCATCGACGGCGCGCTAGTAGGCCCCGTCACTGCGGGCCACCGCGCGGAAAGTGCGCCACAGGATGGATACGTCGGACACCATGGACCAGTTCTCGACATACGACAGGTCCAACCGCACCGCCTCATCCCACGGCAGATCGGAACGCCCACTGACCTGCCACAAGCCGGTCATCCCCGGCTTGACCAGCAGCCGGCGCTTGATGACGTCGGTGTACTCCTCGACCTCCCGGCGCAGCGGCGGCCGGGGGCCCACCAGACTCATCTCACCCCGCAGCACATTGAACAGCTGGGGCAGTTCATCCAGGCTGGTACGGCGCAGGAACCTGCCCACCATGGTGACCCGCGGATCTTCGCGCATCTTGAAAAGCGGTCCGGCGCCGTCGTTTTGTGCCAGCAGCTCGGCCACCATCTGGTCTGCGCCCGCCACCATGGACCGGAACTTGATCATGCGGAACGGCTTGGACCGCACGCCGATGCGTTCAGCCGAGTAGAACACCGACCCACGCGACTCCAGCTTCACAGCAAGGGCGCAGGCCAACAGAATCGGGCTAAACCCGATGATCAGCAACAGTGCACCCACGCGGTCGAACAGAACCTTGTGCATGCGCGAAGCACCCTCGTACTGGGGCTCTGCGAGGTGGATCAGCGGTACGGACCCGGCCGGCCGCACCCGAACCCGGGGCTGGTCGACATCGAACACACCGGGCGCGACCAGCAGATTGACACCGATCTCGCTGAGACGCCAGGCCAGTTCGCGCATCTTTTCCGGGCCCAGCTGCTCGGTGGCCGTCACCGCCACGGTGTCGGCACCGGCCTCCAGTACCGCAGCGACAATGCGGTCTTCCGAACCCAGGATGGGGATCACCCGGTCGATGACCTCGATGTTCTGGCCCGGTGCACCCAAATATCCGGGAACACACACGCCGACGACGCGATACCCGAGCGCAGTATCACGCCCGAAGGCCTCGGCGAGGTTGAGCGCCGCAGCGTCGCCGCCGAGCACCACAACCCTGAAGATCTGCTTGCCGCGCGCACGCTGACGGTTGAGCCAACTGCGGCTGAGCTTCCGGTTGAGCAACAGGAACACAATCCCGACGATGAGCGACATCCCCAGCGCGAAACGCGAGACATTGAATTTGAACAGCACGCTGACGATGGCGAAAAGACCGAACATGTGGAATGTCGCGCGCAGTACCCGCTGGTACTCCTCGCCTCCACTGCCCATGAGATGCGGTTCCCTGCTGCGGTACACACCCAGCAGCAAGGCCCAGTAGCAGAAGAACCCAATCCTGATCCACAGTTCGGCGGGGGTCATCGGGTTGGTGGCGTTGCGTAGTTCGATCCAGGTCCAGCCGGCGACCGCGACGATCAGGGTGTCGGTAATCATCAGCCACCGGGTGTAGCGGTCTCCCCATTGCGCAGCGCGGTGTCCGGCAGAGGTTTGACCGACTGCTTGTGAGCGGCGCGGGCGCCGCACGCTGCCGATTCGGCCCCTCAGCCGGGTCGGCGCAGGCGAGCCTTCGTTCACCGCGACCACGAGCGTGTCCTTCCAGAACAACCCCAACAGCAAAAATCAGAAAGTCTTGTGTCATGAAGCGCCAGGCGCCGAAGTCTCGCCCAATCCGGCGATGACAACCGCCGGGCGAACGAATCAGGCCGGTGGCCACGTCAAAGGTGAAACGCCCGTTACCCAGTTTTGTACGAAAGGGAATGTATCCAGAGAATCGCCGTCGGGCAACACCTCACCGCCCATGGCCTGCAATTGTGATTGAGGTCACCGACGCTCAGGAGAAATGAACAGCTTGTTCTTATCCGGAAGCGCTGAAAGTCGCTCTGAACTGGGAAAATCCCGAACTCTGTCAAGTCGAAGCAAAGTTCATCATGTACAAATTAGCTCACTACAAACGTCGCAGCAGGGAACGCCAGCAATGTCAGCGTCAATTAATAGAGACGGCTGCGCAACATCTTCAAGGGAAAGCGACGGCGGGCCGGCCGCAGCCAGGGGGCCATGGGGTTACCCCTCCACGACCTGACAGATTTTGCTCACAAGCGAACAGGCACCCAGTAATTCTGGTAACGGCAGTGAACCACATGGTCAGCGCCTCGATGTGGTGCACCTCATACCGCTAACTGGATACGTGCGTTAGCCCAATTTGGTTCAGACCAGCGCGCGCCCGGTGCGAATTCTCCGGTCGAGATCGATCATCAGCGCGTTGAACGGGAAGCGTCGCAGCCCGTTGGGCAGGAGACGATTGGCCATACCAAGAAGCGTGACGACGGCCCGGAAGGTTCGCTCACGCGCAGGACTCCAGGGCAGCCGCATCTCATCCCGGAACCGCTGCGGCAAGAATCCCGTCGAGATGAGTCGCGAGAAGGCACCCACCGGCCGGCGCATGAACCGCGGTACCGCAATGGCCGCCGAAATGATCCGATACAGGTACGGCCGCACGTGATCATCGATATGGACCAGGTCCAGGGATTGCTCCCAGTACGCGTCGAACTCCGCACAGGACTTCGGCCACATCGCGAGGGGCATCTGCAGCGTCGTCCCCATGACGGCACCCTCTTGCAGACACCGCTCGGCCATGTCGGCCGTCATCGGACCTACGAAGGCCTCGTACACATCGACAAATCCCTTGTAGAGGCAGATCGCCACCCATTTCTGCAGTTCCGGGTCAAAGGCGTTGTACTGCACCGTGTCCCCTGGGGCCGAGCGGACCTGCGCGTGGGAGCGATTGGTCGCCTTCCGGAATGCGGCCTTCTGCTCCGGGCTCCCCAGGGATGACACCGCCAGGAAGGTGAAGGTGGTACGGGCCCGCTTCACGGGGTGCAGGTCGGCGCGGCCACTCTCTACCTTGCTATCGACGACGCCATACCCGACGCCGGGGCGTGCCAGCTGCATGACGATGTTGGCCGGACCTCCCAGCAGGGCCAGCCCCATCAGGTTGTCCGCCATATTGCTCTGTCGTCGCCAGGACCACCACGGCGACAGACGCGCGGCGGGAGGCACCGGCTCGTCGCGACGACTCCGCGTACCCGGACCTCCGTCGCCAACGATCGATTGATCGACCTCTGACACCCGTTCGATTGTCACCGTTGACCCCTTAATCTGCGAACGCTTGTTCTCAAATATCTTCCAGCGGGGTACCACCTGTCAAGATGTACTGGTGACGTCATCGCGGGTCTATGGCGGCGTGCAGGCTCCCGACCGCCAAGCCGAGCGCCGGAACCGGCTGCTCGAGGCGGGCCTCGACCTACTGACCTCCGGCCCCGCACCCAATGTGACGGTCCGCGGCGTGTGCAAGCACGCCGGTGTGGTCGCACGGTACTTCTATGAGAACTTCACCGATCTCGACGAATTGACGGCCCAGGTGTACGACGGCGTAATCGGCACGGTCGCCACATCAACCCAGAAAGCCGTCGACGCCGCGCCGCTGCGCGAGAAGACCGCGGCAGGCATCGCCAACATCGTGCACGTCATCGCGGCCGATCCCCGGATCGGCCACCTACTCTTCGGCAGCAATCCTGCTAATTCGGTGATCGCACAACGCCGTAGCGCGGCCGAGCAGCTTTTCGCAGCCCTCTCCGGCCAGCACTTGAACAAGACGTACCAACTCCCGAACGACGAATCGATGCGCGCCGCAGCCTACTTCGCCGTCGGCGGCGTCGGCCAGACGCTCGCGGCCTGGGTGACCGGCCAGTTGAAGCTCAGTGCAGACGAGCTTGTCGTCGTACTTACCCGCCTGCTCGAGCCGGTCAGGCGGTAGCGACTTCCCGTGGGGTGCGCTCGGCGGCAGTCTTCGGCGCAACACGCACATCCGCCGAGGTGAACTCCTTAGTCCAACAAGCGAATTCGAGTGTAATTCCGTCAGGATCGAGGAAGTAGAACGACCGCACGTACACGCCCGGGTGCAGTTCCCTCGACACCTGGAACTCACTCTCGTCGTGATTGAGAATCGGTCCCACCCGCACACCCTTGGCCTTGAGCTTGACGCGGTACTCATCGAACTTCTCAGCGGGAACATGCAGCGAAATGTGGTTCATGGAGCTGACGGCGCTCACGATGTCGCCGATTCCCGGAATGGCGGCCGGGGCCGAAATGCCCGGGACACCGTCCGGCGCATCCTTGAACCAGAAGAAGGCCAGACTGTCGCCACCACCGGCGTCGAAGAAGAAGTGTTGCCCCTGCCCCATCGGCAGGTCGAGCGACTTGATGAGCGGCATGCCCAGCACGTTGGTGTAGAAGTCCACAGTGCGCTCCATGTCCGAACATACAAGCGCCACATGGTTGAAACCGCCGAACTCGAATTCGGGGTTGGGGTTGTTCGGTTTGATCATCGTCATGGGGAGCCTCCTTGATCCGACCGCATGACAGCCTTGCGTTTTACGCTAATCTGAATCTAACATCAGATTCAGAAATGGGTCAATGGTGCACGGCGAACAGACAGGGGTGAGCGTGGTCCAACCCACCGTGCGAGGCCGTCAAACCCAGGCCGCGATCGATGAGGCCGCGCGAACTGTCATCACCCGCAAGGGAATCCTTGCCACCACCGTTGCCGATATCGCCAGCGAGGCAGGCCGGTCCACGGCGTCGTTCTACAACTACTACGACTCCAAAGAGGCGATGGTCGCGCAGTGGGCCATGCGATTTCGCACCGAGGCGCAGGAGCGGGTCTCCTCACTGGTGGCCGAGCCACGGGCACAGACAGATAAGCAGCGCGCGCGAGACATCGCGACCGCGCACTGGCTCACCTGGCGCCACCAGTTGGCCGAGATGATCAGCGTCTCGCAGATGGCCATGATCAGTACCGAGTTCGCCGAGTTCTGGAATCAAATATGTTCCGAACCCATCGATTTCCTCACTACCACCATCAAACGGGCACAACGCGACGGCTACAGCCCTGGCAATGATCCGCATCTCATGGCCACCGCGATCGTCTCGATGATGAACCAGTTTGCCTACAACCAGCTCAGCCAGGGCAATGCCGCCACCGTCGACGACGATGCCTGCATAGACACTCTGGCCGGAATCTGTTACCGCGCCATCTATTCCAAGGAGGTCTGCTGAACATGACGACGATCGTGCGGGACTTTATCGGGCTACCGTCGCCGACCGCCGGACGCAATGGTGCCGGTGGGCACCCGTGCCAGGGTCTGTATCACCGGGCGGCCGGAACCACACCCAAGATCGCCTTCATCGCCACCCACTATCAGATCGACTTCTCCGAGCATTACATCGCCGAATACCTGGCACGGCACGGGTACGGATTCCTGGGCTGGAACACCCGATTCCGGGGATTTGAAAGCCACTTCCTACTCGACCATGCCCTGGTGGACATCGGCGTGGGGGTGCGCTGGCTGCGGGAGCAGGCGGGCGTGGAAACGGTACTGCTGCTGGGCAATTCAGGGGGTGGCTCACTGATGGCGGCATACCAGTCGCAGGCGGTCGCTCCGAAGGTGACACCGCTGGAGGGCATGCGTCCGGCAGAAGGGCTCGACACTCTGCCCGCCGCATCGGGCTATGTGGCCAGTGCTGCCCATCTCGGCCGCCCCGATGTGCTGACCGACTGGATGGATGCCTCGGTGATCGACGAGAGCGACCCGGCCTCCACCGACCCGGCCCTCGACCTGTTCAACGAGGAGAACGGGCCCGCATACTCCCCCGCGTTCGTCGCCAAGTATCGCGAAGGCCAGGTGGCGCGTAATCACCGGATCACCGCCTGGGCGCTCGATGAGCTCGCCCGGGTACGTGCGGCCGGGTTCAGCGACCGCGCCTTCACCGTGCACCGGACCTGGGCCGATCCCCGCATGGTCGACCCCACCCTGGAGCCCACCAAGCGCCCGGCCAACCTCTGCTACGCGGGCGTGCCGGTCAAAGCCAACCGCTCCACCTTCGGAATCGGTTGTGCCACCACGCTGAAGAACTGGCTCGGCATGTGGAGCCTGTCGCACGCCCAGACCCGCGCCGAGCCGCATCTGGCCGATGTCACCGTCCCCGCCTTGGTCATCAACGCCGATGGCGATACCGGAGTCTTCCCCTCGGACGCCCAGCACATCCACGACGCACTGGGCTCGACCGACAAGTCTCAGGCCTCCATCGACGCCGACCACTACTTCCAGAACCCGGGAGCCCGCCAGGAGCAGGCAGATATCATCGCAGAGTGGGCAGGCAAGCGGTGGCGGTGAGATGAGCCGCTCGCGCGAAGGCCATCGGGTACGAGTCCTCGCCCACTTTCCGGGCGGTCCACTCGCTCGCGAACAGCTTGCACCGCACACCGATTGGCTCGACGTCCATTTCTGTGCCGAAGACGACGACGACACCTTCTACGCCGAACTGCCGCACGCCGAGGTGCTGTGGCATGTGCTTCGTCCGCTGTCCGCCGACGACGTCGCAAAGGGCGAACGGCTGCGGCTGATCCACAAGTTCGGTGCCGGGGTGAACACCATCGCGCTGGACGCCGCCTCCGCACAGGGTGTCGCCGTCGCCAACATGCCGGGCGCCAACGCGCCGTCGGTCGCCGAGGGCACGCTGCTGTTGATGCTGGCAGCGCTGCGACAGCTCCCGCGGCTGGACCGGGCCATCCGCGCCGGTCGCGGATGGCCCACCGATCAGTCTCTCGGCGATACCGTTCGCGATATCGGCTCCTGCACAGTGGGATTGGTGGGGTACGGCAACATCGCCAAGACCCTGGAACGGATTTTGCTGGCAATGGGCGCCACCGTCGTGCACACCAGCACCCGCGACGACGGTTCCGCCGGCTGGCGAAGCCTGGATGACCTGCTGACCAGCAGCGATATCGTGTCGCTGCATCTGCCGCTCACAGACGCCAGCTCCGGCCTGCTCGACGCCGCGGCGCTGGCCCGGATGAAACCCGGATCGGTCCTGGTCAATACCTCCCGCGGCGCGGTCGTCGACGAGGCGGCGCTGGTCGCGGCGCTACGGCAGGGGCCGCTCGGGGCCGCCGGTCTCGATGTCTTTGCACAAGAGCCGATCTCGCCAGAGAATCCGCTGTTGACCCTGCCCAACGTGGTGCTCACACCGCATGTCACGTGGTTCACCGCCGACACCATGACGCGCTACCTGGAGCATGCAATAGACAACTCCCGGCGTATACATGAGGGGATGCCGCTAGCTGACCGCGTGCGCTAGGCTAGCGCCCGGAGATTTACACTAGAGAGTATTCGTAAACGAACCACAATGGCGTGGGAGGACGAATGGGAACAGCTGTACAGCTCGCGGGCAAGGTCGTCGCCATCACCGGCGGAGCACGCGGAATCGGCCGGGCCATCGCCACGGCGTTCGCGGCCGAGGGCGCGAAGGTGGCGATCGGCGATATCGACAAGAAGCTGTGTGAGAACACCGCCGCCGAGATCGGAAACGGCACCATCGGTCTGCCGCTCGACGTGACCGATCATGGCAGCTTCGAGGCCTTCTTCGACACCATCGCGGCCACCGTCGGACCCGTCGACGTGATCGTGAACAACGCGGGCATCATGCCGATCACACCGTTCGGGGAAGAATCGCTCGAATCCATCCAGCGCCAGCTGGACATCAATGTGCGCGGCGTCATGTGGGGCAGCCAGCTCGCCGTCAAACGGATGAAGCCGCGCGGTGGTGGCGTGATCGTCAACATCGCGTCGGCGGCAGGCAAGATGGGCGTGCCCGGACTCGCCACGTACTGCGCCACGAAATGGGCAGTGGTCGGTCTCTGCGAGTCACTGACCCTCGAACTCAAGGATGACAACATCTCCGTTGTCTGCGTGATGCCGGGCGTGGTCAACACCGAGCTGGTGGCCGGCCTCGAAGAGCATTGGCTGCTGGGAATCGTTCAGCCCGAAGACATTGCCGCCGGCGTACTGAAAGCAGTGCGCAAGGGCAAGTTCCCCGTCATGGTGCCCAAGAAACTGGGCCCACTGCTGCGAACAACCGCCATGCTGCCCCGAGCGCTGTACGGTCCCGCGGCGCGGTCACTGGGGATGGACCACTTCATGCTCGACGCCCATGGCACCTCGGCGCGTGCCGCATACGAGGACCGCGCCAGCCACAGCGAGCCCAGCGCCGACTAGTTAGGAAGCAGCCCAATGCCTATCGCCATCAACAGTGAACATGTAGCACTTGCGGATTCGGCGCATGCGTTCGTCGAACGTGTGGTGCCCTCCGAGCTGCTCCACGAGACACTCGAGACGCCATTGCCGTGGCCGCCCCCATTCTGGAAGGCCGCCGCAGACCAGGGCCTTACCTCTGTGCATCTCGCCGAATCCGTTGGCGGCCAGGGATTTGGCGCACTTGAGCTCGCGATCGTGGTGGCCGAGTTCGGACGGGGAGCCGTCCCCGGACCGTTCGTCCCGTCGGTGATCGCGAGCGCGCTCATCAGCGCCCATGATCCCGGCCATCCGCTGCTGAACGATCTCGCCTCGGGTGCGTCCATCGCCACCTTCTCCTCCGCATCGTCGTTCACCGGAACGTCTACCGCTGAGGGCCTTACCGTGGATGGGCAGGCTCGTTCGGTGCTGTCTGCCGCGTCGGCGGCGTATGTGGTAGCGCCCGTTTCTCTTGGCGCCGAACGGGTGTGGGTGGTCCTGAGCGCCGATGACCTCACCCTCGCCCCGCAGCAGAGCGTGGACCGGCTGCGACCGGTCGCGCATGTGACGGCAACCGGGGCGCAGGTTCCCGCCGAGCGCGTGCTGTCCAACCTCACCGACGCCCGGGCCACCAGCATCATCTCCACGATCGTCTCGGCCGAGGCCGTCGGCGTCGCCCGCTGGGCCACCGATATCGCATCCGAATACGCCAAGGTGCGTGAGCAGTTCGGCCGCCCGATCGGACAGTTCCAGGGCATCAAGCACAAGTGCGCCACCATGGCCGCAGTCACCGAGCGCGCGACCGCTGCCGTATGGGACGCCGCACGCGCCCTCGACGATGCTGACGAGAGCGCCGGCGTGGTGGAGTTCGCGGCCTCTGCGGCCGCGACGCTGGCGCCCGCCGCTGCCCAGCAGTGTGCGCAGGACTGCATTCAGGTACACGGGGGCATCGGTTACACCTGGGAACACGATGCCCACATCTACTATCGCCGGGCGCTGGGTCTCATTGCCGCACTGGGCCGTTCCGGCAGTGCACCGGCGACCGTGGTGCGCACCGCCGTCGAGCACGGCCTGCGCAAGGTGGACATCGACTTGGCACCGGAAACGGAGGCGCTGCGCGAAGAGATTCGCGCCGAGGTCGCCGCGCTCAAAGAGATCCCGTCCGGAAAGCGCAACACGGCCATCGCCGAAGGCGGCTGGGTGCTGCCGTACTTGCCCACACCGTGGGGACGCGCCGCCTCTCCCATCGAGCAGGTCATCATCTCCCAGGAGTTCCTCACCGGAAAGGTGCGCCGGCCGCAGCTCGGCATCGCGACGTGGCTGGTGCCGTCCATCGTCGCGTACGGCACCGAGGAACAGAAGCAGCGCTTCCTGCCTCCCACGTTCCGTGGCGAGATGATGTGGTGCCAGCTGTTTTCCGAGCCCGGCGCCGGGTCAGATCTCGCGGCTCTGTCGACCAAGGCCGTCAAGGTGGACGGCGGCTGGCGTCTCACCGGCCAGAAGATCTGGACCTCGGTGGCGCAGTTCGCCGACTGGGGCGCCTGCCTGGCCCGCACGGATCCGTCCGCACCCAAACACAACGGCATCACGTACTTCCTCATCGACATGAAGAGCGAGGGCGTCACCGTTCGGCCGCTGCGCGAGATGACCGGCGGCGCGCTGTTCAACGAGGTGTTCATCGACGATGTGTTCGTGCCCGATGAGCTGGTGGTCGGCGAAGTCGACCGCGGCTGGGAGGTCAGCCGCAACACGCTGACGGCGGAACGGGTTTCGATCGGCAGTTCGGATCTGCCCTTCCTGGCCAGCCTGGACGACCTGGTGGCCTTCGTCGGCAAGAGCGAGCTCAGCGAGGTCGCGCGCGATCGGGCCGGACAGCTCATCGCCGAAGGACACGGGGTGAAACTACTGAACCTGCGCTCCACGCTGCTCACCCTTGCCGGTGGCGACCCTATGCCGTCGGCAGCCGTCTCCAAGCTCCTTGGCATGCGCACCGGACAGGGATATGCCGAATTCGTCGTGAACCATTTTGGACAAGACGGCGCTATCGGCGATTCTGAGCAGGAGCAAGGCCGCTGGGCGGACTATCTTCTCGCAAGCCGCGCCACCACCATCTACGGCGGCACCTCCGAGGTGCAGCTCAACATCATTGCCGAGCGACTGTTAGGACTGCCGCGTGACCCGTAATTCCGCTATCGAAACCGGCTGGCGCCTGAACGAGGGATTTTTCACCGCCGCCGACGGCACCCAGATTGGATTCTCCGATACCGGGAACCGTGCGGCGCCTGTGACAGTCCTATTCCTGCACGGCTGGACCCAGAATCGCGAGGCCTGGGACGACGTCGCGGGTCCCCTGCACGAGCGCAGTCCCGAACTACGCGTCATCGCGCTCGACCACCGGGGCCACGGTAAGTCTGATCCCGCGCCCGGGGGCACCGTGAATGTTCCCCAACTGGCCACGGATGCTGCCGATTTCATCAACGCAGAGATCCCCACGGGGCAGATCGTGATCGTCGGCCACTCGATGGGCGGCATGACCATGATGGGTCTCGGTGAATATCACCCCGAGCTCGTGGCCCGACGGATTTCCGGCGCGGTATTCGTCGCCACCTCCGCGGGCAGGCTTCTGCACCGGCTCCGGGTCGTCCCGCCGGTCTTCGAGGTCGTCAAGGCGGTAATCCTGGGTGTCGTGGCGCAAGGCTGGTTCCTCCAGCAGGGCTACCTCATGCGCCCTATCATCTCGACGCTGGTATTCGGACGCGACCCACGGCCCTATGACGTCAGCCGAGTCTGGGACCAGATCCGCTCGGGTACCCCGCGAAGCTACAAGGATGCCGCCGAGAGCATGGTGCTCCACGAGGACTTGACCGAAGGCCTGGGCGCCTACCGCGGCAAGCCTGCCGCAGTCCTGGCAGGTGCGCGTGACTTCCTCACTCCGGCAGGCGATTCACGCATCATCGCCGCGGCTCTGCAGACCAACGAATTGCGCACCTATCCGGGTTCGGGGCACATGCTGCCCAATGAGCGCGCCAGCGAGGTCGTCAACGAGATCGTGACGGTGCTGGAGGCACTACGTCAGGAACCAGCCACCAGAATTACCACGGAATCTGCCGGGTAATGGCATCCCGGCAGCCTGTTGTCGGCTAGCTGTACCGACCGTGAAGTCGCGTCAGTGTGGCCTCAATCCCTCGGGTGTTTCCCTTGATGAAGCCGGCTAGCTTGTAGTTCAACAGGTTCTGTATCGGGCCGGCATTGCGGAAGTCGAACGTCTCGGTGACACGCGTGCTGGTCGGCGATAGGGCGTCAAACTCCCAGCGCCACCGGTGGCCCAAAGGATGCCGCCATTCGACAACCCTGTCGGGTTCGAGCGCCGTCACGGTGCTGGTGATGCGGTAAGGAAGACCGAACATTCGCATCCCCGTGGAAAAGCGCGAGCCCACCTCGAGATGATCAGGCGTGCGGATATTCTGGCCGACAGTGCCCGACCCGTCGAGTTCGTGGTGACGCCGCGGGTCCGCGACAATTCCGAACAATTCCGTCGCCGGGGCAGATACCTCCACTGAACGACTGATCTGCTGAGGCCCCGCCTCTACCACTGATACAGACATACATCCACTCCTTCGTTTAGCGGAGAAACCTAGAGCCGTTCGACGTCGACCGTCACGCCCTGGGCCACCCGCAGCCGCTTCAACAGCGGGTCACCCATGGCAGCCGCGGGCGTCAAAACCCCCAGCCGGTCCGGTAATTCGCTGCGATCCAGAGCCAGGGTCAAGCCACTCTCGCCCAGCAGCACCGCGGTCGCCTTGTAACCGGGGTCGCCTTCCTGCGCGATGACCGCCCGATAACGCACCCCCTCGGTTGTGGTGGTGTAGGTCTCTACCCGGTAGTGGCCCTTGTTCCGGGTGCGCTCGCTGGGACCCGAACCTGGCTTCGGCAGTAGGCGCTGGGCAACGAATTTCGGCATAGGCACCCGCGTGCCCAGACCGAAACCGGCTGTCAGGAAACCTGTGACGGCGGCGGCCGCAATCGGCGCGACCACCGAACTTCCCAGGCTCATCACCTCGCGATAACGTATGCGGGTTCCGTAACCCCAGTCCAATAATGCGTTGCTACGTCGCACAATCCGGGTGTTGACCGGCCCCATGAAGAACGCACCCAGCCACTTGCCCGCCAACTCCGGTGCCACAGATTCCCCACGGAGCGTTTGAAACTCACGCTGACGCCCCACCTCCGGCTCGGCCGGGCGGTCCGGGCTCAACGAGTAAGGATCCTGAGAGTTGCGACGCACCTCCGGATCCTCGGCGCTCGCCTCCATGACCTCGACCATCGACGCCGCCGTACCACCGCTGACACCGCCGCGGAACTTACTCAGCACATAGGTCGTCTCGAGCAACTCGCCGGTGCCGTCTTCCTGAGCCTGCCGGTACAGCGCATACACGCTCAGATCCGAGGGGATGGAATCGAATCCGCAGCAATGAACGATCCTGGCGCCGGTGTCAGCGGCCTGCTTGCCGTAGACGTCGATACTCTCCCGGACGAAGTTGACCTCACCGGTCAAGTCCGCGTAGTCGGTTCCCGCCTCGGCGCACGCGGCCACCAACGGCAACCCGTACTTTGTGTACGGCCCGACGGTGGTAACAACCACCTGGGTTGAAGCGGCCATGGCCGCCAGCGTCGCCGGTCGCGTGGCGTCAGCCTCGATCAACGGCCAGTCTCGAGCCGCCGGACCACACGCAGCACGCACGGCGGCAAGCTTTTCGGTGTTTCGCCCGGCCAGCGCAATCCGTGCCCCGGTGGCCTCAACCCGTCCGGCCAGATAGAGCGCGGTCAGTTTCCCGACGTACCCTGTTGCCCCGTAGAGAACGATGTCGTGTTCCCGAGACATGCGCTACACCTCCAAGTCGCGTAGCTGGCGCTTGAGGATCTTGCCGGAAGGATTGCGCGGCAAGATATCCAGGAAGACCACGTCACGCGGCACCTTGTATCGCGCCAGGTTGTCGCGCACGTACGCACGGATGCTGTCGGCATCCACCGTCGATTCGGGGTGACGAACCACGAACGCCCGCAACCGTGCTCCCCAATCCGGGTCGTCCACACCGAGCGCGGTGGCCTCGATGACATCCGGGTGTCCGCTGATGAGGTCTTCGACCTCGGCGGGGAACACGTTCTCACCACCCGAAACGATCATCTCGTCATCGCGTCCGGACACATACAGCAGCCCGTGCTCGTCGAAATAGCCGACGTCACCACTGGACATCAGACCGTCGATGATCTGCTTGTGCCCACCACCGGTGTAGCCGTCGAACGGGATCGCGTTGCTGACGAAGATCCGCCCGACGGTGCCCTGGGAGACCGGCTTTCCTTCGTCGTCAAGGATTTTCACGGTCGCACCCTTGACAACGGGGCCCACGGTGGACGGGTTGATGGCGAGATCCTGAGGGCGCGCGATGGTGGCGAAAGCGACCTCGGTGGATCCGTACAGGTTGTAGATCACCGGCCCCAGCGTGCTGAGCGCTCGCGAGGCCAGCTCACCGCCCAATTGCGATCCTGACACGAAAACGATACGCAGCGCGGACAAGTCGGGTTTGCGCTCGGCCTCATCGAGAGCGTTTAGGATGCGATTGAGCATCACGGGTACCACCACCACGGCAGTCACCCGGTACTTCTCGATATCGGTGAGCACGTTCTCCGGCTTGAACTTGCGATGCAGAACCAGGGTGCAGCCCAGGGTGAGCGCCAGACTCTGATGCAGGTAGCCCAGGGCGTGGAACATCGGTGCGGGCACCGATGTCACCTCACCCGAACGGAACGGCACATGCGAGAACATGCCGCCGACCGGCGCCAGAGTCAGTGCCAGCTTGCGTGGCGCGCCCTTGGGGGTGCCGGTGGTGCCGCTGGTGAGAATCACCAGTGAGGAGTACTTCGAGGGGCGCGGCGCCGGCGAGGTGCTGTTGCGTTTGATGACCGCCTCGATGGTGTCGTCGCTGGAGGCCGGCTGGTCGGGGTTCTCGGGGTTGGTGGGCAGCGCCATCAACCGCCCCAGCTCCGGGCTGTACCCGTCCAGGAACTCCGCGTACTCGGCGTCGTAAATCAGGACGCGGGCGCCTTCACGCTCGGCGACTTCTCTGGTCTGCGGTCCGGAGAAGTCGGTGTTGAGCAGGATCACCCGCGCACCCGCACGGTGCGCGGCGTAGTTGGCGATGATGAACCAGCGGTGGTTACGCGCCAAGATCGCGACCCCGTCGCCGCCCTTGATACCGAGGCGGTTCAAGCCATGAGCCAGGGCGTTGACGCTGTCATTGAACTCGGCGTAGGTGATCGAGCCCTCGTCGTCGATGATCGCCGTCCGAGCCGGGCTACGGTGCGCGCCGAAGCCCGGTACCGCACCGATCTCGCCGAACCGGTAGAAGTCGCGGACGATCGCCGCGAGCACGTTGGGCGGATCGAGTTTGAGCATGCCCGCCTCGATGACCTTGCGGAGATAATGCAGCTCAGCGCCACCGCGCTTCGCAAGAGTCTGAAGTTTCGAGAAGAGCGGCCGTTCGGCGGTGATCGACATGATCGACAGCCTATGTGACCTCCCTCTCAGTGGCACAGCCAACCGGTCGGTCGGGGGGCACGCCACCAAGTACCCCCCGGGAAAGTCGGTCTGCGGCCCTACGATGACGCCATGGCAGACATCGTGCTGCAGGTCGCGGGGCGCGATGTCACCATCACGCACCCCGACAAGGTGATATTCCCCAGCGGGGAAAACACCGCGGGCATCGCCAAGGGCGACCTGGTCCAGTACTACCTCGATGTCGCCGACGGGGCGCTGCGTGGCGTGCGCGACCGGCCGATGATTCTGAAGCGGTTCGTCAAGGGCATCTCACAGGAGGCGGTGTTCCAGAAACGGGTGCCGGAGAAGCGGCCGGACTGGATCGCCTCCGCGGAGCTGCACTACGCGCGCGGGACCTCCGCCCGGGAAGCCGTCGTCACCGACGCGGCGTCGCTGGCCTGGGTGGTCAACCTGGGGTGTGTCGATCTCAATCCACACCCGGTGCGCGCCGACGATCTGGACCATCCCGATGAGCTGCGGATCGACCTCGACCCCGTGCCGGGGGTGCCGTGGAGCCAGATCCTCGATGTCGCGTTTGTCGTGCGCGGCGTTCTGGAGGATCACGGACTGACCGCGTGGCCGAAGACGAGCGGGTCGCGGGGCTTTCATATCTACGCGCCGATTGCACCGCGATGGACCTTCCGGGAGCTGCGGCGGGCCGCCGAGACGGTGGCCCGCGAGGTGGAACGCCGTGCCCCGGAGCTGGCGACCAGCCGGTGGTGGAAAGAGGAGCGCCACGGGGTTTTCGTCGACTTCAACCAGAACGCGAAGGATCGCACGGTGGCCTCCGCCTATTCGGTGCGCGCGACCCCGGACGCCCGGGTGTCGACGCCGCTGCGGTGGGACGAGGTGGCGGGGTGCCGTCCTGAGGAGTTCACACTGCATACGGTCCGGGAACGGTTCGCCGATATCGGCGATCCCTGGCGGGGCATGGACGACGCCACCGGGACGCTGGATCAGCTGCTGGAGCTGGCAGCAGAGCTCGGACCCGCCGAAAAGGCGCCCACGGGTGCTTCCCGCGAAGGGCGGCGTCAATCGACGATGCCCCTCATTGAGATCGCGCGGACGAAGACCCGGCCGGAAGCCGAGGCCGCGTTGGCCCAGTGGCGCGACGACTATCCCGACGTCTCGAAACTCCTTGAACCGCAGGATGTTCTCGTGGACGGTATGCGTGGGCCGAGTTCGGTGTGGTACCGGGTGCGGGTGAACCTGATACACGTGCCGGAGGCAGAGCGCCCGCCACAGGAAGAGCTGATCGCCGACTACTCACCGTGGGGCTAGTCCTGTGGTGCCGGTAACGCGGCCAGCGAGGCAACACCTACCGGCGACAGCCGAAAGCGCTACCCCGGTGCCGAGAATGGACGTGAGCTTACTGATTTCGCCGCGACGCCCAGGCGCGACAGACCAAGAGCCAGCAGCGCGTTGCGGATACCGAACATGCGCCCCATGGGTACGGCGGCCGTCCCAGCGACCTGAATCCCGAAGGCCCGAAAGAACAAGTACGGCGAGTTCCTGGACCCCGCAAGCCCCGGGGAGGAATGGGCGTCCGGCTCTTACGAGGGATCGGCGGGGAGCTGTGCCTGCTCTCGGTACAGGTCCATCTCGGCGCGCAACGCGTCGTCAAGCGCGCGGTTCATGGCGGAGTGCGAGGTATACGTCGCCGCCCGCCGCATCGTTGCGATAAGTTGTGTGGCCCAAGCGAGTTCGTCATCAGTGGACGGGACCCAACCGGGCCCACGCTGGCGTGCGACCTCATCACGCGCGGCACCGATGAGCACCCGCGCGGCATCGTCGAGCTTCTCGTTGGTCCTCACGTGAATCCCGGCAAGGTCGGTCACCCTCATTCCCAGGGAGATCAGTGCCGCGAAGTTGTCGATGGTGTCGAGATCGGTGACAAGATAGGAATCCGAGCCATCAACAGGCTGGATAAGCCCGGCCTCGACCAGACCGGTCTGGGCCGCCGAATCGATCGGGCCCAGTATCTCCTCAAGCTCTCTCAACGAGAGTTTTCCCTGAGCAGCGTTCGAGAAACGCTTTTCCAGCAGACCCTCGAGATCCGACAGATCGAGCACATCGGCGAGCTGGGCACCTCGCTGCAGTCCACTCAGGAACTTCGTGATGTGTTTGAGCGTGAAGCCCTCGCTGAGTAGCCGGTTGATCGCCTTCAGCTGACGCAGGTGCCAGTCGTTGTAGATAGCTGTCCTGCCCCGGCGCAGCGGCCGGGGCAGGAGCCCACGTTCTTGGTACCCGCGGATGTTCCGCGTCGTCGTCCCCGAGGCTTGTGCGAGGTCGTCGATCCGGTACTCGGTCATGGTTTCGAAGCTCGCCCTGTCGATATCAGTTCGTCGCTGGTGTGCGAAACAGTGATTTTATAGTCCTGCAGGTCGAATCTCTTGAGTTGGTTGACGTACTGCGTGGCGAATCCCGGGAACATCGTCGCATTGAATCCGTCATCCGTGAGGTACCAGCTCTGGCACCCCGAGTTCCAGGTGGTGGATTGCAGGCGTCGCTGGATGTCCTGGTTGTAGCTTTCCTGGATTTCGGGCCGGGCATCGACCGATTTCCAGCCGTTGCTGAGCAGTGCGGAGATCGCGTCGGTGATGTAGTTGATCTGCGCTTCCATGTATACCAGCGCCGAGCTGTGCCCGGGGCCGGAGTTGGGGCCGAAGGTGAAGAACAGATTGGGATAGCCCGACACCGCCACACTGCGGAAGGCGTAGGCGCCGCCGCCCCACTCGGTGGCCAGGTCCCGGCCGTCGAGCCCGGTGACCGGATAGGGCGTACCGGCCTTGCACACGTCGAAACCGGTCGCAAAGACAATGCAATCGAATTGGTGCTCAATGCCTTCGACCGTGCGGATGCCCTTGGGCGCCAGCCGGGCGATGGGCCAGGTGACCAGCTTGCAGTTGTCCGCCTGCAGCGCGGGGTAGTAGTCACTAGTCATCAGCAGGCGCTTGCAGCCCGCCGAAAAGTCCGGTGTCAACTGCCTGCGCAGCCACGGGTCCTTCACCTGCACCCGCCGGTGCGCGGCACCGACGGCCTCGACGAGACGGGTGAAGGGGCTGTCCCACACCACACCCAGCGCCACCGACTCATGTCCCCAGAACCAGGCGGCACGTGCCAGCCGCTGACTGAGCGGCCACTTGCAGTACAGCTGCTTGAGCCGACCGCCCGTCGTGCGGTTCACCCGCGGCAGCACCCAGCCCGGCGTGCGCTGGAATACCTTCACCGTCTCGGCGGTCTTCACCAGTTCCGGGACGATCTGAACGGCGCTGGCTCCCGTACCGACGACCGCGACACGCTTACCCGTGAAGTCGTAGTCGTGATCCCAACGCGCGCTGTGAATCTTGTGGCCCTCATAGGTGTCGAGACCAGGGATGGCAGGAAAGCTCACGTTCGCCAGAGGCCCGGAGGCCATGATGACGGTGCGGGCACGCACCGGCTCCCGGTTGTCGAACTCGATGGTCCACTCCCCCACCGCCTCGTCGTAGGCAACGCCGACAACGTTGTGGCCGAAGCGGATATACGGTGCCAGCGCCGAGGATTCGACCATCTGGTCGATGTAGCCGAGGATCTCGCCACTGCCGGAGTACGTGTGCGACCACTCGGGGTTCGGGGCAAAGCTGTACGAGTACAGCCGCGAAGGAATATCGCACGCCGCCCCGGGATAGGTGTTGTCACGCCAAGTGCCGCCCACCCGATCGCTGCGCTCGAAGATCGCGAAGTCGTTGACGCCCTTGTCTTTCAGACGGATGGCTGCACCGATACCGGCGACCCCGGCGCCGATGATGGCTACGGAGATAGTCATGCTGGCTGCTTTCAGGCGACGGGTTCGTAGGTGAGTTCCTGTGACCAGGTTGGCTTGTTCTCCACCAACCGCATGGGAATCATGCCGGTCAATTTCACGAGCAGATCAGCCGTGATGTGGTACTTGGACTTGCGGTTGATCACCTTCATCGCATGCCAGGAGATCAACCGGTACATCGGTAACCGCCGAACGTTCGGATTGCGCTCGCCGACGCTCTTGTACCGTTTCATCGCGCCATAGAGGCGCTCCTCGTCGACACCCATGGCCACGATGTTGTCGCGCATCTTGTTGAGCAGCGGCACGTAGCTGAGCAGTCCGATCAGCAGGCTGGGCTTGAGCCAGCCACCGATAAGCTCGGTGAGCATCTTGCGCATCTTCGAGTGGCCGAGGATGTCCATGACCTCGAAATCCACCGCAAGATGCCGTGATTCGTCCGAGTTGATCCGCTTGAACGCTTCCTGCGCGATCGGGTCCTTGACCTCATCGGTGATGAATTTGATGAGGGCACCGTCCAGAGCAACCTCCAGCATCGGGATGACGGTACCGAGGAAGGACAGCGACATGCCGTCGGAGTACTTGTCGAGAAAATTGATCACCAGCTGGACATTGACACTCGGGGAAGGGATCTCGTCATTCTCGAGCATCCCCCAGCGACGCATCAGGGCCAGCTCGGCGTTGGCGTGCTTCTGCTCCTCGGCGTGGAAGTGCTCATAGATGCTCTTCAACGTCGGCGTCGGCGCCTTCTTGGCCAGTGCGGCGAATCCACGCGCCCCGACATTCTCGATCCACATCAGGTCCGCGATGAACGGCTTGAGCTTCGTGTGCAGTTCGGGCTCGATCAGCTCGGCGCCGGGTGCGTCCCAATCGATATCGGCGAGTGCCCACTGCTTGTCTTTGATCATCTGCAACATATTGTCGAGATCCATTGCCATGGAACGTTTTTCCTTTCGGTGAAGTGATGCGGAGTTCAGTCGGCGGGCAGCAGACGGCCCAGCAGGCCGGCAATGCGGGTGTGCAGCACAGGAAAGTGTCGTTTGAAGTGCCAGATGACCTTCGCGTCGAGTTGCGGGACCACATACAGGCGGCCCCGGTCGTGTGCATCGAGGGTGCTGACGGCGACCCTCTCCGGGGAAAATCCTGTCCACTCGATGAGGCGGTCCACCAGGCCCGACGTGCCGACCTCGACTCCGGTGAGTCGCCCATCCTGGAAAATGTTCGTCTTGACTACGGTGGGGCACAGGACGGTCACGTTGACGCCGGTGCCGCTGAGCTCGGCGGCGAGGGTCTCCGACAGTGACATGACCCCGGCCTTGGAGACGTTATAGGAGGCCATCGCGGGACCTGCCGCGAACCCGGCGGCCGAGGCAACATTGATGATCCCGCCGCGCCCGGCGCTGCGGAGCAATGGCGTGAACAGCTCGCACCCGTAGATGACACCCCAGAGGTTGATGCCCAGCGCCCAGTTCCAATCGTCCATGCCGATCTGACCGACGGGCTTGCCGCCGATCCCGACCCCCGCGTTGTTGATCACCAGGGTGGGCGGCCCGGAAAAGACCTCCTGCGCCTCGAAGACCAGCTTCTCCACCTCGTCGCGCGATGAGACATCGCAGGTCACAGCATGTGCGCAGCCTGCGGACAGCCGGTCAATCTGGGCCACGGTCTCCGCGACCCGTTCGGCATTGATATCCGCGCACACCACGTGGCCACCGCGACGGGCCAGTTCGAGGGCGAAGGCGCGTCCGATCCCACTGCCGGCACCGGTGACCACTGCTTTCGCGTTCACCGAGATCGGCTGGCGCCTGAAGACGTCAAGTATGCCCATGACGAAATAGGACAACAGCAACTGTGCCATTTGTCAATGGCACAGTGCATGATGACAATGAGGTGTTCACCACTCCGGAAGGAACTCGCATGCCGACGCACACCGCCAGCACCCCCAGTGCCTACGCACTGGAAGTGCTCGACGTCATCGCCGAGACCCCCGATGCGGTATCGATCGTGTTCGCGGCGCCGCCGGATGCCCAGGCGGACTTCACCTACAAACCCGGGCAGTTCCTGACCCTGCGCGTGCCGATCGGTGCGGACACCGAGGCGGTATCCCGGTGCTACTCGCTGTCGAGCGCACCGGACATCGACGAACACCTGAAGGTGACCGTCAAACGAACCGTCGGCGGCCAGGCGTCAAATTGGCTGTGCGACAATGTGTGTGCCGGAATGACAATTGAATCACTACGTCCTGCAGGAACATTCACCATGCGCGATGCCGCGGCGGTTCCGGTGTTCGTGGCCGCCGGCAGTGGTATCACACCGATCATGTCCATGATCCGCACGGTACTGTCCGTATCCACTCAGAATGCCGTCCTCGTCTACGCCAACCGGGACCGAGACTCGGTAATCTTCGATGCCGAACTCGCGGCACTGCAGATCGAGCACGGGAACAGGCTGTCGGTCTCGCACTGGATCGAGGCCGAGTCCGGTCTACCGACCACCGACGGGCTGAGCGCGCTCTTGCCAACACTCCCCCACACCGACACCACCGCGTATCTTTGTGGCCCAGCCGCTTTCATGGATGTGGCGTCGGCGGCACTGCTCGACATCGGACTGGCGCGCGAAAACATTCATCGCGAGATCTTCGTATCGCTGACGTCGGATGCCTTCGCCGCCGCACCACAGGCCTCCCCCGGGCCGATCGATCCCGACGCCGTCAGTGCCACCGTGGAGATCGATGGTGACACCCACCAGATCTGCTGGCCGAAATCGCAGATACTTCTCGATGTGCTGCTGGATCAGGGCATTGACGCCCCCTACGTGTGTCGCGAGGGCAACTGCGGAGGCTGCTCCTACACACTTCGCGAGGGCGAGGTGACGATGCGGATCAACGACATCCTCGATGACCACGAGATCCGCCATGGCGTGCGGCTCGCGTGCCAGTCACTGCCGCAGTCGGACAAGCTCACCATCGCCTTCGACCGCTAACAGGCGACTGCATGAGGGCGGTCACACATCCGATGGGTGTGTGATACCCGATATCACCGACTGTTCAATTTACACTCGGCGACACCCAATCGTCCTCGCCATTCATTCCAGAGTTGGCTCTACATAACATGTCTGGCGGCTTCCAACCTTGAGCTCAACCTCGGTGGAGTGCAAATCTCCGTAACTGGCCCGCGGACAACCACTACCAGCGGTGTCCGCGCCCCAGCTCGCGGTACCAGTCGACGAGGTCCGGATTGTCGATCGACCGCGGATCCAGGGACACATCGACGCGCCCGGCCAGCACGCCGCAGATGGGAACCTCAAGTTTCTTGCCGGTACGGGTGTGCGGAATTCCGGGCGCCTCGATCACCTCGTCGGGGACATGTCGTGGTGATAGGCGCGCGCGAATCTCCCGCGCGATCCTTCCGCCCAGGTCTGCGTCGAAAACGTGTCCGGTTGCCATCGTGACGAACAACGGCATCCAGTAGGCGCCGTCAGGACCGTCGACACCGAGGACAAATCCCTCGGCGATCTCGTCCATCGCTTCCACGACCTCGTAAATATCTGCCGAGCCCATCCGGATTCCGTTGCGGTTCAGTGTGGCGTCGCTGCGACCATGGATCACCAGCGATCCGTGCTCGGTGACGGTGACCCAATCACCGTGCCGCCACACTCCGGAGTCGCGGCCATCGGACCATTCGTGTTCGAAATAGGCCGCTCGATAACGCGCTCCATCGGGGTCATCCCAGAATCGGATTGGCATGCACGGCATGGGTTGCAGGATCACCATCTCGCCCACTTCCCCGATGAGGGAGCGGCGATCGGGCGACCAGCTGCGCAGATCCACCCCTAGGTAGCGCACGGGCAGCTCGCCGGCCCGGGCGGGTACTCCCGGTGTCCCGCCGGCGAACGCGGTGCAGACGTCGGTACCACCCGAGAGCGACGACAACGCGACTCCGACATACGAGCCCGCCCAATCGAACAGAGCGGGCGAGAGCGGCGATCCACTGCTACCCAACGTTTTCAGCGCGCTGAGGTCATGCTCGGCCGACGGCTCCAGCCTCGCCTTCCTGGTTGCCTGCAAGTGCCCAGGGCTGGTGCCGAAGTAGCTCACCTTCTCGGCCTCCAGCAATTCCCACAACCGATCCGCGTTGGGATACAACGGGTGTCCGCTGTAGCAGACCACGGTGGCACCGACCAGCAGACCGCTCAGCCGGAAGTTCCACATCATCCAGGACAGCGCCGTCTGCCAGAAGAACACGTCACCTGGGCCCAGATCGCAATGCAGCCCCGCACCCTTGAGATGTTCCAGCAGCATGCCCCCGTGGCCGTGCACGATGCCCTTGGGCCTACCTGTGGTACCTGAGCTGAACAAGACCCAGATCGGGTGATCGAATGGCACCATCTCGACTACCGGGTCTTCACTGCCCCTGGGCAATTCGAGTATCAGCACAGGGTCCCCCGGCAAAAGCCGGTGCAGCTCCGCGGTGTCGGCCCCCTTGTCCACCCACCGACCGTTGTAACGGTATCCCGGACCGGAGATGAGCACCTTCGGATTGAGCTGGCCCAGCCGCGAGGCCGCGCCCTCGGGGGCATAGTCCTGGCCGCATCCGGCCCACACCGCACCCACCGCGGCGGTGGCCAGGAACGCCACCATCGCATCCGGCACATCCGGCAGATACGCGGCCACACAGTCACCGCGGCCGACACCGAGACGGCGCAGCTCAGCGGCCACTGCTCCGATCCTGCCGGGCAATTCACTCCACCCGATCTCGGTACGCTCCCCCGCCTCGTCGACACCCACGATGGCGGCCCCGCCGTGATGTGCGTGGCGCAGAATCGGGTCCACATAGTTGAGCTCTGTGCCCGGAAACCACTGTGCCCCAGGCATCACCGGACGTGCCAGCACGCCCTCATCACCGTCGCGCAACCCACGTCCCGGGACCTCGAAGAACTCCCACAGCGCGCGCCAGAACTGCGGTACGGAATCGACGGACCAGCGCCACACATCCGCGTAGTCGTGGGCCGACAGCGCGTACCGTCGCTCGAGGTGCTCGACGAATCGTTCGTAGGCACTACTTGCCATGCGTCTGGCCCGGCTCTTGTAATCCCAGAAGTTCCATGGCCTGCTTCCTCATATCGATCTTGCGCACCTTCCCCGTCACGGTCATGGGGAAGGTATCGACGACGTGCACATAGCGCGGGACCTTGTAGTGGGCAAGGTGCCCCGAGACGAAGGTACGGATAGCACCGGCGTCGAGCGGCGCGCGGCCTGTCCGCATCCGAAGCCACGCGCACAACTCCTCGCCGTACTTTTCATCCGGCACCCCAACCACCTGGACATCCTCGATGTCCGGATGCGTCAGCAGGAATTCCTCGATCTCGCGCGGGTAGATGTTCTCACCGCCGCGTATCACCATGTCCTTGATTCGCCCAATGATGTTGCAATAGCCGTCTTCTCGCATCACTGCCAGGTCGCCGGTGTGCATCCAGCCGTCGGCGTCGACCACCTCGCGGGTGTGGTCCTCGTCATTCCAGTAGCCGAGCATCACCGAGTACCCACGTGTACACAGCTCGCCGGATTGCCCGCGCTCCAACACTTCTCCGGTGCCGGGGTCGACAACCTTGACCTCGACGTGCGGGTGCACACGTCCAACAGTCGCGGTGCGGCGATCCAGGTCGTCATCGACGAGCGTCTGACAGGAGACTGGCGAGGTCTCCGTCATGCCGTACGCGATGGCGACCTCAGTCATGTGCATCTCGTCGATGCACCGCTTCATCACCTCAACGGGGCACACCGAACCCGCCATGATTCCTGTCCGCAACGAGGACAGGTCGCGCTTCGCGAAATCAGGGTCGGCGAGCATCGCGATGAACACGGTGGGCACCCCGTACACCCCGACACAACGCTCACTTTCGATCGCGTCGAGGGTGAGCGCGGGGTCGAATCCTGGTGCCGGTACCACGATAGTGGCGCCGTGAGTCGAGCATCCCAGGTTGCCCATGACCATGCCGAAGCAGTGATAGAAGGGCACCGGAATGCACAACCGATCTCCCGCCGCGAGGTGGATCGACTCTGCCACAAAGTACCCGTTGTTGAGTATATTGCGATGTGACAGCGTCGCCCCCTTGGGATAACCCGTTGTCCCCGAGGTGTATTGGATGTTGATGGGATCGGTGCTGGACAGCTGCGACATGCGGTCGCGCAGCGCGGCCACGGGGACCCGTTCGGCTCCCGTCACCAGATCGGCCCAGTGGTCCGTCCCGATGAACACCACATCGAGCAAGGTGGGGGCATCCGAGCGCACCTGATCCACCATCGTCACGTAGTCGGAGGATTTGAACGCCGTCGCACAGATTAGCGTGCGGACCCCCGATTGATTGAGCGCATAGGCCAGCTCGTGGGTTCGGTAGGCCGGGTTGATAGTGACAAGGATTGCGCCGATCTTTGCCGTGGCGTACTGCACCAGGACCCATTCGGCGCAGTTCGGCGCCCAGATTCCGACCCGGTCTCCCGTGTCGACCCCGCGCGATATGAGTCCGCGCGCAACGAGATTGATCTCGGCGTCGAGCTCACGGTAGGTCCATCTCCGGCCGCCGGTCACATCGACGAGGGCATCGACATCGGGATGGGCGCCGACTATGCGCTCGAAGTTCTCTCCGATCGTCTCCTCGATGATCGGAGATGCCAACGACCCGGCGTCATAGGACTTCATCGTGCCGCTTCACCACCTGCACCGCTGCGCCCGTCCACGGTTGGGCGAGACGGATCGAGCACGACTCTAACGACTCGTCCGGGCCGCCACCCTGGATTCCGGTGCTCAGGTCGACAATCCGTTCAGCACGCCTGAGCACAGGTGCATCCACCATCGCCCCTTCGAATTGGAAGACGCCACGTTCCCGGGCCGCCAGCTCGAGCACTTCGCGCGCCCACCGCACCCGTTCACCGGTCGGCCGATACGCCTCGCGAATGACACTCACCTGGGTGGGATGGATGGCCACCTTGGCATCGAACCCGACGGCCACGGCATCATCGGCCTCCGCACGCAACCCGTCGAGGCCCTTGATGTCGAGGTACACCGAGTCCAGCGCCATCCGGCCAAATGCCTTTGCCGCCAATAGTGTTTGAGAACGAACGTGTTGTGCCACATCGCGGTAGCTACCGTCGGGCCATCGGTTGTTGGTGCCCCAGGTCGCGGCGAACAGGTCCTCCGCACCCCACATCGCCGCGACGACGTTCCCGGGCCGCACCAGCTCGACGACGTTAAGTGCCCCCAGCGGGGTTTCGACGAGCACCACCACGTCCAGCGGCGCTAGGGCCGCGACCTGATCGGCATGCTCACTCTTGGCCAGCATCACCGTGGTGTAGTCGGTCCGAGCGACCGCATCCATGTCCAATAGGTGATCGGCGGTGCTGGCGGGATTGAGACGAATCACCGTGCGAGAGGGATCCAGCGGAGTAGTGATCAACGCGTCGCGGGCGGCAGGGCGGCCGGTGGGCGCCACCCCGTCCTCCAGGTCGAGAATCACCACATCTGCAGCAGCAGAGGCTTTTTCGAAGCGCTCGGGTCGATCGGCAGGACAGAAGAGCCAGCCCGGCCCTCTCTTGGCAAGTGTCATTGCCCCTGCCCTTCAACATGTTTGCGCACCATGGTCTGTCGCGAGGCCGTGGCCACCACGTCACCGTGCTGATTCCTGCCGGTGTGCGCAAAGGTGACGATGCCCTCGCCGGGGCGGCTCTTGGACTCGCGCTTGTCGATCACCTCGGACTCCGCATACAGCGTGTCTCCGTGGAACAGCGGTCTGGGAAAGGCGATGTCGGAGAATCCCAGATTCCCGACGATGGTGCCCTGGGTGAGTTGCGCGACCGATAGCCCGACCAGCGTCGACAGCGTGAACATCGAGTTCACCAGGCGCTGATTGAACGGCGGTAGCGCCTCTGAGAACGCCGCGTCGAGGTGCAGTGCCTGGGTGTTCATGGTCAACGTCGTGAACAGAACGTTGTCGGCCTCGGTGATCGTCCGGCCGGGCCGGTGCACGTACAGCACATCGGTCTCGAACTCCTCGAACCACAGACCGCGCTGCTCGACGATCCGTTTGCCGCTCACAGCCACCTCCATGCCCAGCCAGGCGTCCACTTGCTGGCGCATCGACACCATGGATGAAAACCGTGCTGCACGGCAAGGATGGTGCGTAAAGCTCCCGCCGGATGAACACCGTGAGGCATGAACGTCCATTGAGTGGACGCGTACTGTAGACGAGGTGACCGAGGCACCGAGTGTGGTGCGCCGCACCGCGGCGCTCCTGCGAGCGGTCTCGACCGAAACCGGAACCGGCGTCAGCACCACCGAACTCGCTCGCCGTACCGACATCCCACGGGCCACCGCGCACCGCCTGCTGGAATCGCTTGCCAGCGAAGGGCTGGTGGAACGCGACACGCGCTCCGGTCAGTGGTTCCTGGGCCCGGAGATCTACGTCCTCGGCGCCACATCCGCTCCCCGGTACAACATCACGGAGAAGGCGTCCGCCGATGTGGCGGCGCTGGCACGGGAAACCGGCGAGAGCGCGTTCTTCTCACTGCGTCGCGGTGATCACACCGTCGTGCTCCTGAGCGAGGACGGCGACTTTCCGATCCGGTCGCATGTGCTGTACGAGGGTGCACGCTTTCCGCTCGGCGTCGTCTCATCCGGAATGGCCGTCCTGGCGTACCTTCCTGACGAGACAATTCATGCCTATCTCGATAGGGCCGACCTACAGTCGGAGTGGGGCAGGGGTTTTCGCACCGATGCCGTCTGGGAGCGTATCGGCGCCACCCGACAGATCGGCTGGGCCGTCAATCCTGGTCAGGTGGTCGAGGGCTCGTGGGGTATGGCCGCCGCGGTGTTCGATACCCATCACAACCCCATCGGTGCGCTCACGTTGACGGGTATCGAATCCCGGTTCAACGCCGAACGCCAGCCAGTCCTCGGACAGTTACTCCTGCGGCACGCGCATCGGCTCAGCCGCACCGTGCGCCGCTAGCCCCCACGACGCAGGAGCGAGGCCGCCTCGCGCACCGCCGACGTGATCGCGGTCAGCGTCGAGGACTCGAATTTCCAGTGCTGCCAATACAGCGGCACATCGAGATGTCGCCCCGGTGCCAGATCGACGAGGCCGTCGCGATCCAGCTGCTCGGGCATCATTCCCCAACCCAGCCCCACCCGCAGCGCCTCGGTGTTTCCGCCCGTCGTGGGCACATAGTGCTCCGGCACGGCGACATCCCGGCGGAAGAGCTTGCGCAAGAACTGGTCCTGGAGGGCATCGCGCCTGTCCCACCGCATCATCGGCGCCCGGCGGACGGCGTCGATCCCCGAGTCGAGCAGCCCACCCGGGAGGTAGCGCGCGACGTACCCCGGTGACGCCATTCCGAAGTACCGCATGGAACCCAATGGTTCCGAGCGGCATCCCGCGATGGGCTTCGGTTCGGTGGTCACCGCCGCCATGACGACACCCGCGCGCAACAGTTCCGCGGAGTGATCCTGGTCCTCGATGCGGATATCGACCAGCACTCCGTCGGGAATCCGTGCCAACACCGACCCCATCCAGGTTCCGAACGAGTCTGCGTTCACCGCGAGCGCTACCCGTATCGGGGAGCCGTCGGCGCCCATCTCGCGCAGTGCCTCACGTTCCAGCGTCCCGACCTGGGCCGCCAACCTCATCAGCGAGGCACCCGCTTCGGTGGCCACACAGGGCTTTTCCCGCCGAACCAGCACTTGGCCCACCGATTGTTCCAGGGCCTTGACACGTTGACTCACCGCCGAGGGGGTGATGACAAGCCGCCGGGCGGCGGCATCAAAGCTGCCCTCCTCGATGACGGCGGCGAAGGCGACCAGCTGCTGCGAGTCCAGACTCACATTAGCTATTCTAATGCAGAGTAAGAATCATTAGCTGGACTGCATATTGCCGTGACCCTAGCGTCAGTGTTGTGACCGTTATTTTCCTCGGCTTTCTCACCGGAATGTCCCTCATCGCCGCCATCGGCGCCCAGAATGCCTTCGTGCTCAGGCAGGGGATTCGCAGTGAACACGTGCTGCCGGTTGTCGCCGTGTGCATCACCGGCGACTTCCTGCTCATCGCCGCGGGCATCGGTGGTCTCGGAGGCCTGATCACGGCCACACCGAGCCTGCTCACCGTGGCCAAGGTGGGTGGCGCCGCGTTTCTGATCGGCTACGGATTGTTGGCCGCCCGCCGCGCGTTGCGCCCCGGAACGCTGGTACCGGCCGAATCCAATCCGGCCCGCCTCGGCGCAGCCCTGACGACCGCGCTGGCCATCACCTTCCTGAATCCGCACGTCTACCTCGACACCGTGGTGCTGCTCGGCTCCCTGGCCAACGCGCACCAGGACGCACGCTGGCTGTTTGGTGCGGGCGCCCTGACCGCGAGTGTCACCTGGTTTGTGGCACTCGGATTCGGCGCGCGACATCTTGCCGGACTGTTCCAGCGTCCGGGAACCTGGCGGGTGCTTGATGCAGGGATCGCCGTCGTGATGATCGCCCTGGGCACCTCACTGGTCATCTGATCGCCCTTGCCGAACCATTTGGTTCGGTGTTAGCGTCCTTCCCGAACCAACTGACTTGGGAGAAACATGGACGTCGACAAGGCCCGCACGCGTTTCGCCGAACTTCGCGGCCAGAGAGACGTCAGCCCCGCCGATCTCGACGAGATCTGGGCCGCGCTCGACACTGTCCGACCCGAGGACATGCTGGGCAGCTGGAAGGGCGACGAGTTCCACACCGGGCACAAGATGAACGGCCAACTGGCCGCCGCCCGCTGGTACGGCAAGATCTTCACGTCCATCAACGATGTCGAACCCATCGTCTGTTACGACGAGGACGGAAAGCTGTTTTCCAACAACGCGTTGAGCCTGGGCGGTGCGACCCTGTGGGACATCGAGTTCCGCGGAGAGGTCACCGGCACCATGGTCTACGACGGCCAGCCCACCTTCGATCACTTCAAGTGGGTCGACGAGAACACGCTGATGGGCATCATGAACGGCAAGCGTCAGCGTGCCAGCGGCAACTACCTCTATTTCCTGCTCGAACGCGACCAGTGAAAGTCACCGCAGCACTGAGTCGCTCGGCAGAGTCTCCGTTCGCGCTGGAACAAGTCGAACTCGACGGACCGCGCCCCGACGAGGTGCTCGTCAAGATTCACGCCACCGGCCTGTGCCACACCGATCTGACCTTCAAGGCGCAGGTACCCATCCCGGCGGTCCTGGGCCACGAAGGCGCGGGGGTCGTCCAGGCGGTGGGTGATGAGGTGACCGATATCCGCCCGGGAGACCACGTGGTCTTGAGCTACCGAAGCTGCGGCGAATGCCGGCAATGCGGTGCGGGCGAGCGGGCCTACTGCTCACGGGCCGCGCGGCTGAACCTCGCCGGCACCCGGCTCGATGGCTCATCGACACTGTCCCAGAACGGGAACGGCCTATTCGGCTCGTTCTTCGGGCAATCCAGCTTCGCGCAGTACGCACTGGCCGCCACCGACAACACGGTCGTCGTTGATCCGTCGACTGATCTCGTCATCGCCGCACCGCTCGGATGCGGCCTGCAGACGGGCGCCGGTGCGGTGCTCAATGTACTGACACCCGAACCCGATTCGCAGCTTGTCGTATTCGGCGCAGGCGGTGTCGGCCTGGCAGCGGTGATGGCCGCTAAGGCCATCGGGGTGCGCACAATCATCGCCGTGGACCCGGTGGCCTCCCGACGTGACAAGGCAGTCGAGCTGGGCGCCACCCGCACCGTCGACCCGGCGGCCGAGGACGCGGCCTCCGTGGCACGCGGAGCCACCCACGCGCTCGACACCACGGCGAACACCAACGTCATCGCCACGGCGCTCGGCCTGTTGCGGCAGCGGGGCGTGCTGGTTCTGGTCGGGCTGGGGGCCTCACACGGAACGATCGACCTCACCGATCTCATGTTCGGCGGCAAAGTGATTCGCGGATGTATCGAGGGTGACGCGAACCCACAGGAATTCATTCCGGAACTGCTGCGGATGCACGCAGAGGGACGCTTTCCCATTGAATCGCTGATCAGTAGATACCCGGCGAGCGCGATCGATCAGGCCGTGGCGGATGCGCGGTCCGGTGCCGCGATCAAACCGGTGCTGCTCTGGTGAGTGCCATGCGCGCTGCGGGTCAGGCCACTCACGATCGGATCATGGCCGCGGCCAAGGCCGAGTTCACCGAATACGGCTTCGCCGGCGCACGGCTGAACCGGATTGCCACCACTGCGAACGCGAGCAAGGAGCGACTGTACAGCTATTTCGAGAGCAAGGAACAGCTGTTTGAAGCCGTTGTGGCGCAATGGATCAATGATGCGCCGTACAAGGTGCCGTTTAGCGCCGGTGACGTGCCGGGGTACGTCGCGGGGCTGTTCGACAACATCGTCGCCGATCCGCAAGGCGCACGGTTACAACGCTGGATCGAGTTAGAGGCCCCCGCCGGGATGTTCGACAACCACGTGCTGCGCCGCATCTTCCAGGCGAAACTCGATGAGGTACGCCAGGGGCAGCAGACCGGGCTCATCGACCCGACGTGGGACCCCATGAGTCTGCTCACGGTGCTGATCGATATCGCCTACTCGATGGCCGCCAGCGGGTTCGGCATCGACCGTATTGTCGGTGAACCGCTCGCCGAGCACATGCTCGCCGATCGCCGCGCCGCAGCCGCTGAAGCAGCGCGGCGACTGGTTGGCGGTCCGTAAGACATCGCCGCGACGTGCAAAGCCCCCTCGCGTGCTTGCGGCAGCTACCCTCGATACGTGCCGTCCGCGATTCTGACCCGCCGCGGGTTTCTGGCCGCCGGTGCCGCCCTCGCCGCGGGCACCGCGCTAGCCGCCTGCACTAACGACTCCCCTCGTACCTCGGAGCAGAACGGCACCGCCGTCATCAGGCACGCGTTCGGTACGACCGAGGTCACGGCGCCGCCGAAGCGCATCGTCAGCGCGGGATACACCGAACACGACTACCTGTTAGCGCTGGGCATCGTCCCCATCGCGGTCACCGAGTGGTACGGCGGCTACCCATTCGCAACCTGGCCATGGGCCACCGACCGGCTCGGCGCCGCCAAACCCGAGGTGCTCACGCTTACCGACGGACTGATGGTCGACAAGATCGCGTCCCTGAAACCCGATCTGATCCTGGCCACCGACGCCGGGCTGGACCAGGACACCTACAACAAGTTGTCCGGCATCGCACCGACCATCGCGCAGGCGGGCCGGTACGCGTTCTTCGAACCGTGGAAGGACCAGGCCAAGGCCATCGGACAGGCGGTGTTCAAACCGTCGGAGATGGACGCGGTGGTCCAGGCCGTCGACAACACCTTCACGTCGGCCGCCTCCGCGCACGCCGGCTTCAAAGACAAGAAGGCCATCTATCTGCAGGGCGAACTGCTCGACGGGCAGGCCATCGCGTACCGGTCCGGATCGCGCACCGGATTCCTCACCGCCCTCGGGCTGGCCGTTCCCACCGAGTTGGAGAGCTATGCCAAGGGCGAGCAGCTTGCGTATCTGCCAGCCGAACAACTCTCCAGCGTCCTCGGCCAGGCCGATGTGCTGGTGTGGGGCACCGAATCAGAGGAGCAGAGCGCCGCGCTGCGGGCCGATCCGGCGATCACCAAGCTGGGCTCCTCGCTGCTGAGCCGCAGCATCTTCGCCAGCAAGGAGCTGGCCGGCGCCATCAACTTCAGCTCGCCGTTGAGCCTGACCTACGTGGCGGACAATCTGGTCCCCCAGCTGGCCCGGATATTGGGGTGATGACCTACCCGAACGCCCGCCCGGGGCCATATTGGGTTGACGTCATGATTCGTGTGGTGGGCGGCGTCGTCGGCGCGACCGCTCTCGGCATCTTCGGACTGGCGGCATTCATGGTGTTGTCGTCCCGATTGTCGTCGAATCCGGCCGCCGACCCGCACGGCTTCGGGCTGATCTTGGGAATGCTGCTCGCCATCCCCTGCGGACTGGTGGCTGCGGGTACATTGCCCCTGACGCTTCCCCGCGGACAACGGCTTCGCGCCGTGACGATCGGTTTTATCGTGTACCTGGCCTCCGCCGCGGTGTTGATCTATTCGGCCGCCACCATGCCCAACCGCCCACCGCCCTGCGCGACAAATCCACCCGCACCCCAGTGCAAGCACGCACCTTAGACTTCGCGGAATGGAGACAAGCGAGGTCGAGAAGACTCCTCAGGACCAGGTGGTCTTCGCGCAGGTCGGTCGCAGCTACTATCCACTGCTGTCGGCCATCTTTGTCGGCGTGGTGCTGATCTCGAATGTCGCTGCCACCAAGGCAATTGGATTCGGGCCCGTTGTCGGCGATTGGTCGCTGATTACCGACGGAGCGTTCGTGCTGTTCCCGCTGAGCTACGTGATCGGCGATGTGCTCAGCGAGGTCTATGGATATCGCGCCACCAACCGGGTAATCCTGCTCGGATTCGCGATGGAGCTGTTGGCCTGCGTGGTGCTCTGGACCGCAATGATGCTGCCCGCCGCCGACTTCTACCCCAACCAGGAGGCATTCGCCACCATCGTCCGGAGCATCACCACACTGATGGTTGCCGGACTCGCGGGATACCTTGTTGGGCAAACACTTAACGCACTCGTAGTCGTACGGATGAAGAAGCGCTCCAAGGAGCGTCACCTGTGGGCGCGACTGGTGGGTTCGACGGTCGTCGGCGAGTTTGCCGATTCGCTGGTGTTCTGCTCGATCGCGGCCACCGCGCTGGGTATTCACACCCTCGGCCAACTGGCGACGTACACCGCGCTGGGCTGGATCTTCAAGTCCGTGGTGGAGATCGTGATGCTGCCGATCACCTACCGGGTGATCGCCTACATCAAGAAGCACGAGCCGACTTATACACAGGCGGGATAAATGCGCCCTTAGGCGCAGCCACGGGAGTACCGTCGAAGTATGAGTACCGCAACGGATTTGAAGGTGCGGGATCACGGGGACCGGGCGTTGTTGCTCGAATGTGCATCCGTGCAGGAAGTGCTGGCGTGGACGTCAGCACTGAATGTCGACCCTATCGACGGCATCACCGATATCGTTCCCGCCTCCCGCACCGTCCTGCTCAAGCTCCGCGGCCCCGCCGACCAGGCCATCGTTCGGCACCGGCTGACTCAGCGCGCGGCGCCGCCCGGCACGCTCGCGGGCACCACATCGCCACCGGTAACCATCCCGGTCCGGTACGACGGCCTCGATCTCGAAGAGGTCGCCGAGCACACCGGCCTGGGCGTGGACGGTGTCATCGCCGCACACACCGGAACGATCTGGACGGTCGGATTCTGCGGATTCGCACCGGGATTCGCCTACCTGGTGGAAGGCGACCCGCGCCTGGCCATCCCTCGCCGCGCCGACCCGCGCACCAAGGTACCCGCCGGCGCGGTCGCGCTCGCCGGCGAGTTCAGCGGCATCTACCCACGCGAGTCCCCCGGCGGCTGGCAGCTCATCGGCAGCACCGACGCCGTCGTCTGGGACCTCGATCGCAACCCACCGGCGCTGCTCACTCCCGGTACACGCGTCCAGTTCCAGGAGGTGACGGCATGAGACCCGCGCTGGAAGTCATGCGCACGGGCCCGCTGGCGCTGGTCCAGGACCTCGGTCGCATCGGCAAAGCGGCCATGGGCGTCGGACGCTCGGGGGCGGCGGACCGCGGATCGCATTCCCTGGCCAACCGGCTGGTGGCCAATCCCGACAACCTGGCCACCATCGAGGTAACCCTCGGCGGTATGTCATTCCGGATATCCGGCGGTGACGCTGTGGTGGCCGTCACCGGTGCCGACACCGATCCATCCATCAACGGGATTCCCTTTGGCACCAACAGCATTGCCCAGGTTCAGGACGGCGACGTAGTGTCACTCGGCGCACCGCGCAGCGGGCTACGCAGCTATGTGGCGGTGCGCGGCGGGGTCAGCGTGGCACCGGTGATGGGCTCGCGTAGCTTCGACATCCTGTCTGGCATCGGCCCCAGGCCCCTGCAGGCCGGGGACAGATTGCCGGTCGGACCGCGGTCCCCTTCCTTCCCGGAGGTAGAACTGGCGCCGGTGGCCCCCATCTCCGATGCCACCGTCGAGCTCAAGGTGGTACCCGGTCCACGCGACGACTGGTTCATCGATCCCGACGCGCTGACCCACCGAGCCTGGATAGTCTCCGACCGCAGCGACCGGGTGGGCACTCGACTCATCGGCAAGCCATTGGAACTGCGCGACCCGGCCAGGCAGCTGCCGAGCGAGGGTGTGGTCCGTGGCGCCATTCAGGTGCCGCCCGGCGGCCAGCCCGTTATCCTGGGCCCTGACCATCCGGTTACCGGAGGCTATCCGGTGATCGGCGTGATCACCGATCACGATGTCGATCTGGCCGCCCAGGTACGGCCAGGACAAACTGTTCGGTTCCATTGGTCACGACCGCGCCTGAGCTAGGAGCATCCCGTGTCTACGATGCCGACCGTCCCCGTCATCCGGACCCATACCGCGCGGCTCATCCACACCGCAGATCTCGATAGTGAAACGCGTTGTGCGGCAAGGGAATTACTAATAGACGCATTTGAGGGCGACTTCACCGAAGCGGACTGGGAACACTGCCTGGGCGGTATGCACGCGCTCATCTGGTATCACGGAACACTCATCGCCCACGCCGCGGTGATCCAGCGCCGGCTGCTGCATCAAGGACGGCCACTACGCACAGGATACGTGGAAGGCGTTGCAGTAGATAGCGATTGGCGCGGAAACGGACTTGGTCGAGCCATCATGGATGCGGCCGAACAGGTCTTGCGTGGCGCCTACGAGCTGGGCGCGCTGAGCGCCGGCGACGACGTCGCCCCGTTTTATCAGGCCCGTGGCTGGGTGCCGTGGGTCGGAGCCACTCCCGTGATGACGGCAGAGGGAGTTGTGCCCGCCGAAGACGAGGGTGTGCATGTGCTGCCGATGAGCTCCGGGGTTGACGCGTCCGGCTCGCTGACCTGCGATTGGCGCGGTGGCGACGCGTGGTGATGCCCGCGACGGCGCAGGAAAACCCAAATCACGGCGATCACAAACGCCAGCCGTGCGGCGCTACCGACCGTCGCCAATAGCCCGTTGGCCACCTGCGCGATGTCAACGGAGTACCTCAGGATGATGCCCGTCATCACCGCGGCCTGAACCAACTCCAGCGTGCCGACGATCACGCATAGCCGCGCATGCATCCGGTGATAGGCGCGCAGATCCGCATCGGCCCAGTGATGACGTGCCACCCAGCCCGGACGGATCAGGTCGATGATGACTTCGGTGAGTGGCCGTTTCGTCAGGCAGCTGCCGATATAGAACAAACCGAACAGCACCACCGGGACGACGTGGGTGAGCTGGGCCAGCTGCGGTGAACTGGTCAACAGTGCAACCACGAGCGTCGCGCCATGCATCAGCATGATGAATCCCGCGACGATGTCGAAGCGCTTGTCCCGTACGGCTGTGTAGATGACGCGCAACGCCGAGACCACCGCCGCGGCCATCAGTGCATGCAACTCCGAGGCGCCCAGCAGGCGCATCCCGTAGTACGTTCCCAAGCCGAGCGCGGCGCTGACCAAGGCGTGCCCGAGCGTGAATTTCCCTGCACCCTTACCCAACCCACTCACCACAGCGACGGTACCGACGCAATCTGAGAGAGTCTGAGAAAGTGGATCTACCGGCCGGAGAGGGCCCGTTCCTTGCGCCGCAGGTACATCCGGATGGCAACGACAACACCCACGATGAGTCCGCCCGTGGTGAGCATCGACACCACCGGGTTGACGGCCTGTACGACGTCGACGGAGAAGGTGTAGATGATCACCACCATCAGCGCGCAGAACAGCAGACTGAAGATCCCGCACCAGAAGCTGACATAGATATGCAGCCGGTGGTACGAGCGCTGATCCTCATCGGTCCAGCCCTGCTCCTCCGCTAGTTTCTCCACGCCGCCGGGCCATAGCTTGGTGACCAGCAGCTCCGTCAGCGGTTTACCGATGAGCGCGCTCACCAGGAAGTAGGTCGCCAGCAGCATGCCGGGCACCTCGTTGGTGACCTGCGACAAGCGCGGGTCGCGGGTCAACCACGCCATGATGAGACTGACCCCGAATATCGGCACCACCAGCAGCGAAACCGGGTCCAGAGCCCGCTTCCACGCCATCTTGACCAATGCCTGGGTGGCCGAGACCGCGGTGGCGGCCATGAGGGCGTGCAGTTCGGAGAATCCGGCCAGGCGCAGCCCGAAGTAGGCACACAGGGCGGGCCCGACGTTGAGCAATCCCTCGATCACGAGCTGGCGGGGCGAGATCCCGCTCTCGGTTTCGGACTGCTCGGTGGTCAGGGACACCGCGCGACTGTATCCGCTCGTCAGGCCGCGGGCGAGTCGTACGTCATGCGCTGCAGGTAACGCCGGATGACCACAATGATGCCGATGATCAGGCCCATTGTGGTGACCAGAGAAAAGATTTGGTTGACGGCCTGGGCGATATCCACCGAGAAGCTGTAAATAATGACGATCGAGATCGCCGCGAGCAGCAGGCTGATGACACCGCACCAGAAACTCACGTGGACATGCATCCGGTAATACGACCGGAAGTGGTTCTCGGTCCAATGGTGCTCGGCCGCGATCTCTTCGATGCGCCCGGGCCGGGCCTTCGCGATCATTAGCTCGGTCAGCGGCTTGCCGATCAGCGCGCTTCCGATGAAGAACAGCGAAAGCAAGATGCCAGGAATGGTGTTGGAGACCTGGGCCATGCGCGCATCGGAGGTCAGGAGTGCGATCACCAGGCTCAGCCCGAAGTTGAACATCAGAAAGCCGGACAGGACGTCGAACTTACGGTTCTTCACCACCTTGACGAGCACCTGGAGGCCGGAAACCACCGTGGCGGCAATCAACGCGTGAATCTCGGGCTGACCCAGCGCGCGCAGCGCGTAGTAGGTGCCCAACGATGGCCCGACACTGACCAGGACCTGTCGCAACACCTCACGCGCGGAGGACTTCTGGGTTTCGCCGGTCTGGTCGGGCACGGCGCGAGGCTACGCGATCAACCTGGGAATCCCGGGCTGGCGCGCAACACCGGCGCTCCACCGATTACTCCCGAAGTAGTCCCGGAAGGGAGTAGGCGAGCTGCCCCCGGAGCCACGTTCGCCGTCGGCGTACGGAAACCGGAACTTTAGCGGGGATCACTCAAGTTTGTACGAGTGACGGCCGGTTGAGATTCCGGCCCTGTATGAGGAGAGAGCTATGAGCAATGTGGTGTGGACACGACGCAGCCCGTTCGCCGAGTTCGACGCGCTGGTACGCCAGTCCTTCGGCCCGGCAACCAGCTGGCCGAGCCCGGGTTTCATTCCGGCCGCCGAGGTCACGAAGGACGGGGATGACGCCCTGGTCCGTCTCGATCTTCCCGGCGTCGACGTCGACAAGGACGTCACGGTCGAGGTGGAGCGCGGCACGTTGGTGGTATCCGGTGAGCGTCGAGATGGGCGCGCCGCGCAGACCGGCGACGAGCCGCTTGCGCGGGGAGCATCCAACACAGGACGCGTGCTGCGTGAGGTCCGTTACGGCACGTTCCGGCGTACCTTCACCCTGCCAACCCATGTCACAGGTGACGCGATCTCGGCGAGCTACGACGCGGGCATCCTGACCATCAAGATCGCCGGCGCGTACGCCAGTGCAGAGGCGCAGAAGATCGAGATCACCAGGTAATCGGTAAATCGAGACGAGGGGCCCGCGCTATCCGGCGCGGGCTTCTCTCTTCTTCGCCTCACGAGCCAGCATTCGGTCGCGCTGTTCTTCGAACTTAACCACTTGGCACTTAAGGTCTTCCACGTACGCGGCGAGCTGCTCGCGTCGTTGTTCGCCCTTGGCGCTGAAATCATTGCGCTCGAAAATCTGCCACTTACGCAGATTCGGCGTCACAACCTCTTCGAGATGCTGACGCGGGTCGTAGATGCCGTGCTTGGCCATCAGCACGCCGTTACGGCGGAAGTTGGGCATGCCCTGCCCGGGCATCCGGAAGTTCTCGATCACCGCGGCAATGGCATCCAAGGCCTGATCGGGCACAAGATCCAGTGCGGCACTGCACATGTTGCGATAGAAGATCATGTGCAGGTTCTCGTCGGCGGCGACGCGCTGCAGCATCCGGTCCGCGACCGGGTCATCGCACACCTTGCCGGTGTTGCGGTGACTGACACGAGTCGCCAGTTCCTGCAACGTGGTGTACGCGACCGACAGCAGGAAATCGGTCTTATGTACTGACTCTTCTTCATCGGTGGTGTCGAAGCCTGCTGTCATGTGTTCCATGCGCGCACGTTCCAATGCCACCGGGTCAACACCGCGCGTGACCACGAGGTAGTCGCGGATGACGATGCCGTGCCGGTTCTCCTCGGCAGTCCAGCGGCCCACCCAGGTACCCCAGGCACCGTCGAGACCGAAGTACTTGGCCGCCTGACGGTGATAGGACGGCAGGTTGTCCTCGGTAAGGAGGTTGGTGATCATCGCCGCCTTGGCGACCTCGCTTAGCTGCGACTGCTCCGGATCCCAATCTTCCCCGCCCATTTGCGCGAAATTGCGGCCCCGGTCCCAGGGAACGTAGTCATGCGGGTGCCACTCCGTGGTGACCGACAAATGCCGGTTGAGGTTAGCTTCAGCAATCGGTTCCAAATCGCTGAGCATCTCAAGGTCGGTCAGCTCTCTAGACATTTCACCTTGTCTTTCGCGTTGGAACCCCGAGCTCACGGACAGGGTAACTTAATCTGAGCAATGCCTGATGTGCCCGTCAGTCACGACTGATTGCCTGCAACGTCCGCCCCGACCGCACAACCGGACGGGCCACCATGCCTGTTTGGGCCCCACAACTGGGCAACGGCTTGCTACAGATCCGATATTCGAACCGGCTTCCCAGCACCCTAACCCGGTGAGAGCAACATCACTAATTCGGCCGTGTCGCGGCCCACTACCGAAAACGTGCGATCGCATGCGGTGGACCCGTGGCACCTTATGTCGATTTCAGGCCGGGGCCAGTGTCCAACATCGGAGCGAGGTAGTCGCGCGCGAAACCTTGAGCTTGTTCGGCGGTGTCGAGCTCTATCACGGTCTGCCGGGTGAGAATCAACGACAGTGCGATCCGCACATGCAGCTCGGCAACTGTGCGCAGATGCATCATGACCTGTGGCGAAACCGTTGCATCACCATAGATTTCGACTTTCCAGAGACTTGCGCAGAATTCCCGGAATGCCTCGACAAGCGGCCCGGCATCTGTCGTGAGAGCCGGCAGGATCGACTCAGGTTCGGTTTCCAACAACCTCCGCAGAAGCGGGTGGTCAAGAATGAATTCGACAGTATAAGAAGAGCTTTCGGCCATGCGATCGGCCAGCGTCATCGTGCGCCCCTCGATACGCGAGGCCACGCCGGCCATGTACTTACGCAATTCGGCGTACACGACCGCCTCAGTGAGGGCCTTCTTGTTCGGAAATCTCCGGTAGACCGTCGCGCGGCTCAGCCCAGCCCGCTTCGCCACGTCGTCGACCGTGGATCGGCGCCAGCCCGCCACCGCGATCTGTTCGGACGCGGCCGCCAGCACCCGCTCGGTGAGCTCGTCGAGGTCACCGGGTAGCTGCAGCGCCGCCGGATCGACCGAGGCCAGCGTAGTGAGCAGTGTGTCCTTAGTCACTTGCGTTACGCGCTCCCTTGTCACCCCGCGGAGCTTCTGACAATACTGGAGAAACAAAGACATGTAAATTGTCTCAATGTCTTATGCCGAGGAGAGCACATGTCGAGAGCTGCGTTTACTCGTTACATCCAGGACGTCTGCACCACCAGGGTTCAGTTTCTGGCCTTCCTGATGGCCGTGTGGTTCACCAGCAACGGACCTCTCGGTCTGATGATCAACCAGGACTTCCCGACGCATTCGACGCATTCGATGTACTCGATGTACTCGGCCTCCTTCTATGCGTTCGGGGTTATCCCCGTGGCGGTCAACGGATGGCACGCCCTCTTCCACCTCGCTACCGGTGTCGCCGGCCTCTTGGCCGTCCGCACGCGCATCGGCGCTATTCGCTATGCCGCCGCGACCGCGCTCATCTACTGGGGCATGACGGTGGTGTGCCTGGTGGGCGGCATGAGCGTATGCAGCGTGATGGCCGTCGACACCGTCGCTAACTGGGTTCATGGCGCCGAGGGCCTGATCCTGGCCTCCATCGCGGTGTACGGGGTCGTCGGTGGAGCCCGGCAGCCCGCTCGAGCGGTGCCGGCCCCCTAACGGCTCGGCCATTGGGCAGCGTCATCGAACCATCGGTAGTTTGGGTGATTCAACGACCAGTCGCGAGAGCCGCGCACGTCACGAAAGGTGCAGTGATGCGAACCGCAATGTGTCGCGCAGCGGCCGCGGCGGCCGCCTTCCTGGTGCTGTTCGGTGGGCACGGGCTGCAGTCGCCGCAGATGGCCCACGCGGAGAGCTGTGCCGATATCGACCTGTCTTTCGCGCGCGGCACCAATGAGCCTGCGGGCCTGGGCGATGTCGGCAAGCTGTTCACCGACGCCGTGAAGAAGCGACTCCAGGGCGCCAAGGGGATGAGCATCTCCACCTATGGCGTGGACTACCCCGCGAGCATCGACTTCCTTCAGGCCGGCAAGGGATCGGACGACCTGAGCAAGCACATCCAGAAAACCGCCGCCGACTGCCCGAAGATGAAGTTCGTGGTCGGCGGGTACGCGCAGGGCGCGGCGGTCGTGGATGTGCTGCTGGGGAACACCCCGCCGGGGACCTACGCCCTGACCAATCCTCTGCCCGCCGGACTCGAGCAGCGCATCGTCTCCATCGTTCTGTTCGGCGATCCCAAGAACATCCGGCCGCCCGGTGTAGACGCGAACCTAACGGTCCGCGAAGACCTGCTGCCCAAGGTGATTGACGTCTGCAACCCCGGAGACTTCTTCTGCGATCCGCAGGGCGGGGACATCATCTCGCACACCACCTACGCCAAGGACAAGCTCACCGACGGCGCGGCGGACACGGTGGTCCAGCGACTGGTCGCCGTCCTGGGAAACCGTTGCGTGAGCAGCGAATCATCCGACGCCTCCACAACCTGCTCCCCCAGCGCGTAACCGACGGCCCCCGCATCGGGGGTAGTCATTTCACCGGTTACCGCGTGCGCTCACGCCCCGACGCAGGACAATCGGACCACCCCAACCACGGCATTGCCTGGACTGTAGTCGCATGTGTACAGTCGTGGATGGCCAGAGTGTAGACGACCGACTACACCCGTGCGAGTGAAGGGGAAGCGCAGATGAGCGGCGATACTCGCGTGGTAGAGCCGGGCGAATACACGGCACCCGCACGCCCGCCGGAGATCACGGGCATTCCCTGCGCCGACGGGCACCCGCTGCCACCCGGTCCACTACCCGGGCGCCCCTATGCCCTGCCCGCCGATCTGCTTGTCGAAGAGCTCGGGCCGCTCTTCTATGCGGACTTCGGGGTTTCGCGTCGGCTCTACGCCTGCTCACTGGCCCTTGTCGAGGAGCTATGCGACGAGACCCGGTTCATCAAGGGCATTACCGATCGGCTGGACCGGTTCCGCCCGCTGGCGGGCGACGGGCTGTTCACCGCCTATCCGGGTGAGCCGAACTGGCAGACAGCCCACGATGTTCTGCTGCCCGGCTTCAGCTTTAGCGGCCTGCGCAACTACCACCCCGCCATGCTCGACATCAACCGTCAGCTGCTGGCCCGGTGGGACGGGAGCGCCGGCGAGCACCTCGTGGACGTGGCTGAAGATCTGGGCAAGCTCGCCATGGACACGGTCGGGCTGGCCGGGTTCGGGGCGAGGTTCGACTCCTACCAGCACGACGGCCTTGCCGCGGTTCCGGCGAGTTTCGCCGTTGCGCTACAACAACTACTGGCTCCGGGAGGCGGCAATCAGGATCTGTTCAGGGCCGAGCACGACAAGCTGCATACCTTCATCGATGAGCTCATCGCCCGGCAGGGCAACGGTGCCGACGAGCATGAGAACCTCCTCGGGCTCATGCTCGCGCCCGGTACCCCCGAGACTCCGGCGCTGGAGCTGAGCAGCGTTCATTCTCAGGTCCTGACGTTCTTGATCGCCGGGCAGGACACCACCTCCACGGTGATGCCGACCGCGCTCTACAGCCTGGTCAAAAACCCTGCCGTGCTCCACCGGGCGCAGGCCGAAGTTGACGCGCTATTCGGGCCGGGAGACGAACACACCCCGACGTTCGACGAGATCGGCAAGCTCCGCTACATCCGCCAGGTCGTGGACGAGACATTGAGGCTCTCACCTCCGGTCCGTGAATTCGACCGGATGGCCACGGAAGACACCCTGCTCGCGGGGCGCTACCCGGTGCAGAAGGGCGAGGTTGTCACCGTCCTCACCACCGCGCTGCACCGGCAGCCGCAATGGGGTGACAACGTGGAGATCTTCGACCCGGACCGGTTCTCACCGGAACAATCGGCCGGGCGGCCGGTGAACCTGTTCAAGCCCTTCGGCACCGGCGCCCGGTCCTGCATCGGGCGGCAGTTCGCGCTGCACGAGGCGACAATGACCCTGGCAACGCTGGTACACCGATACCGCTTTATCGACGCCGAGCATTACCAGCTGCGCACTCACAGCGATCTCCTCCGGAAACCGGTCGGCTTTCGGATTGGCTTGGCGCGGCGCACTTCCCACGACCGCCAGCATGAGCGTGCCGCGACAACCGCCGTCACACCGCAGGAGACGCTGCAACCGGCGGCGGCCGCCGCACCGGGGTCGGCACTGACCGTCTTCCATGGGTCCAATCTCGGCACCTGTCGAGCACTGGCACATCAGCTGGCCGAGGAAGCCTCCGACCTTGGCTACCACACGACCGTCGCCCCCCTGAATGAAGCGACACGAGCCTTGCCCCGCGAGAGCGTCATGGTCGTGGTCGCCGCGTCCTACAACGGTCAACCGACTGACGACGCCCGTCAGTTTCTCGCGTGGCTCGAGAGCGCGGAGGCTCGCGCGGACAGCGGGCTGCGCTTCGCGGTATTGGGTGTCGGGGACCGGAACTGGGCTGAGACCTACCAGGCGGTGCCGAGGAAAATCGATGAGCGCCTCGCCGCGCTCGGTGGTACGTCGATTCTGCCCCGAGGTGAGGCAGACACTTCCGGCGATTTCGCGGGCAACGTCGAGTCCTTCTCGCAGGCCCTCTGGACTTCGTTGGGCGCAGTCGCCGGTGCGGATGCTCTTGACGGCCCCACCGAGGGGCCCCTCTACGAACTACGCGCCATCGACGGCCCGGTAACGGCGGCTCTCGACGCCCGGTTCGAGGTGATGCCGATGACCGTCCTGGAGAATCGGGAGTTGGTCAGCGCCAACAACGCACTGGGACAGGCCAAGCGGCTGGTACGCGTCGCATTGCCTGATGGCGTCGAATACCGCACCGGAGACCATCTCACAGTCCTCGCAGATAACCAGCCTGAAGTAGTGGACGCCGCCGGAGAACTGCTCGGCCTCATCCTGGATCGGCGTATCTCCGTCAATACCCGGCGTAACACCCGGCGGGCCATCGCGCTGGACCGCGAAGTAAGCGTGCGGGAACTGCTCACCCACTTCCTCGAACTACGCAAGCCGGCCACCCGAACGCAGCTGCTGCGGCTCGCGGCGGCCAATCCCTGCCCGCCGGAACGGTCCGCGCTGGCGGCGCTCGCCGAACATCCGGAGACCCGCTCGCTCGGTATCGCGGGCTGCCTCATGGAATTCCCCGCCACTAAGCTGTCCCGCGCCGAGCTGCTGGAGCTGTTCGAGCCGATGACACCGCGGCACTACTCCATAGCCTCCTCGGCACGGCAGAGTCCGGGGATTGTCGAGCTGGTGGTCAGCGTGCTCGACGCTCCGGCCCGATCCGGGTACGGGGATTTCCAGGGAGTGGCATCCAACTACCTCGCCAACGTCACACCGGGACAACAAATCCGGGCACGCGTCGACCAGGCGCGGCAAGCATTCCGCGCCGGGGCCGACCCCTCCCGAAATGTCATCCTGGTCAGCGCCGGTACCGGTGTGGCACCGTTCCGGGGATTTGTCGGTGACCGGCTGGCCGCGCAGAGCGCTGGTGAGCCCTTTGCCCCAGCACTCTGCTTCTTCGGCGTCCGGCACCCGGAAGTGGACTACCTCTTCCGGGACGAGTTCGCGGCAGCCGAACAATCAGGTGTAGTCCAGATGCGCCCGGCGTTCTCCCGCGCCGCCGAGAACGGTGTCAAGTACGTGCAAGACCGGATCGCCGCCGACGCGCGCGACATCTGGGATCTGCTGGGCGACCCGGCCAAGCAGACGCACGTCTATGTCTGCGGCGATGGCGGCAAAATGGCCCCCACCGTTCGCGATGCCTTCTTGCAGATCTACCGGGAACACACCGGCGCCAACGAGTCCCAGGCCCGGGACTGGCTCATCGAGCTCGTCGAGGCCGACCGCTATGTCGAGGATGTCTGGACGGAGTGAGGCCTACTACGGCCAACCCTGCCCTCCATTCCGTTGCCTGCGGTCAAGTGGGAGAGTAACCCGATGCGTAGACGCACCTTCCTTCGTTCCGGTTCCTTGGCCCTGCCGGCCGCAGCACTGGGCCTGACCGCCGCCGGGAGCGCCACGGCCGACGTTCGCCCCACCGGGTCGATTACGTACCCGTTCAGCACCATTGACATACCCGCGAAAAGCGCGCCCTGGAATCTGGAAACGAGCCGCGCCGTCCTGCTGGTCCACGACATGCAGCACTACTTCGTGAAGGCCTATACGCCGCAAGCTGATCCCATCGCGACCGTACTGAAGAACATCAAGAGCCTGCTCGACACCGCACATGCCCACGATGTGCCGGTGCTCTACTCCGCGCAGCCGGGGGGCATGACACCGGAACAGCGTGGGCTCTTCGGCCAGCTCTACGGACCCGGCATGCCAGACGATGACGCCGAGCGGGCGATTGTCGATCCCATCGGGCCGGCGGCGACGGATACCGTTCTGGCGAAATGGAAGTACAGCGAGTTCTTCCGCTCTGAACTGTTAGAGATTCTGCGCAATGCCAACCGGGATCAGCTGATCATCGTCGGCGTCTACGCCTTCTCGGGGATCACCGCGACATCCACCGATGCGGTCCAGAACGACATCCAGGCATTCATCGTCTCCGATGCCGTGGCGGACTACACCTCCACGGGGCACAACCAGGCGCTTGCCTGGTGTGCGGAGCGCACCGCGCGAATACTGAACACCCGGTCAGCGCTAGCGGCACTGGATAATTCGTAACAGTTGACGGCACGACATAAGGCCGCCCGCATCACACGCGGGCGGCCTTATGTCTTGTGCTTAGACCAGCGCGGGCACCGTGGCCAGCGCCTGGGCGACGCCCGAGACGATCGCCGCGATCTTGAGCGCCTCGAGTATCTGCTCGCGGGTCAGTCCAGCCTCGCGCAGCACCTTCTCATGTGATCCGACGCAGAAGTGACAGCCGTTGATGGTCGATACCGCGAAGGACCACAGCTCAAACTCCGCCTTGTCGACGCCGGGGTTACCGATGATGTTCATCCGCAGACCCGGGCGCAGATCGTCATAGGCGCCATCGAGGAAGCCCCGCCCGCGGTAGAACACGTTGGTCATCGCCATGATCGAGGCGGCACCGAGCGCGGCGTCGAGTGCCTCGGGCGACAGGACGGTCGCGGCCTCTTCGCGAATCTCCTTGAACACCTGCTCGTTGCGGGTGGCCGCCGCTGTCGCGACGAGAGTGCCCCACAGCTGAGCCGGTGAGAGTACGGTGCCACGGGCGACCGTGCCCAAGTTGAGCTTGAGATCCTTGGCGTACTCGGGCAGCGCCTCTTTCAGGTTGTCAACACCCATGTCAGACGCCCGCGCTCATCAGCTCGCCCGCGTCAATCGTCGGGTCGCCCTTGCGCCAGTTGCAGGCGCACAGCTCATCGGACTGCAGTGCGTCGAGCACGCGGAGCACCTCGTCGACGTTACGGCCCACCGAACCCGCTGTGACGGAGACGAACTGGATGATGTTGTCGGGGTCGACGATGAAGGTCGCGCGGTCGGCGACACCATCAGAGTTCAGCACGCCGGACGCCTCGGCCAGCTCGCGCTTGAGATCGCTGAGGATCGGGAACGGCAGGGTCTTGAGGTCCTCGTGCTGTGCCCGCCACTGGAAGTGCACGAACTCGTTATCCACCGATGCGCCCAGAACCTGGGTGTCGCGATCGGCGAACTCGTCGTTCAGACGGCCGAAGGCGGCGATCTCGGTGGGGCACACGAAGGTGAAGTCCTTCGGCCAGAAGAAGATCACACGCCACTTGCCGGGGTGGTCGTCGCTGGTGACGGTGGTGAAGTAGTCGTCCGGCTGCTGGGCGTTCACCTTCGACAGATCGCCGCCGATGACCGCAGTCAGGTTGTAGGCCGGGAATTCATCGCCGATGGTCCGCAGAGTCACGATTCTCCTTCACGTATTCGCTGAATGCTTACTGGCACCATCGTGCCGGAAATCTTTCAAAAACAAAACGTGATTGTTGGCACTATATTGATAGGTATGTCCGATCGTAGTTATCAGCCGACAGTGGTCGGCCTGCGCGCCTTTGTGGCTATCGCCCGTAAACGCCACTTCGGCAGCGCTGCGGCCGAGCTTGGAGTCAGTCAACCCTCGCTCTCGCAGGCCCTGTCCATGCTCGAAGAGGGGCTGGGCGTGCGGCTCGTCGAACGCAACACCCGCAAGGTGTTGCTCACCCCCGAAGGGGAGACATTGCTGGAAAGGGCCACCGCGGCACTGGATGCGGTCGACGAATTTACCGCTGCCGCAAGCGGCGTGCGCGATCCCTTCGCGCAAACCCTGCGACTCGGCCTGATCCCCACCGTGGCTCCTTATGTGCTGCCGATGGTGCTCAGCGGCCTGTCCCGCGAGTTCCCGGAGATGTCCCTGCGGGTCACCGAGGACCAGACCGTACGGCTCTTGCGATCCCTGGCCGACGGGTCACTGGACGTCGCAGTCATGGCATTGCCAGCGCAAACTCCCGGTATGGCGGAGATTCCCATGTACCGGGAGGACTTTGTGTTGGCACTGCCGACAGGACATCCGCTCGCCGGAAGCCATGCGGTCGATCCTGCGGTGCTCGCTGAGATGCCGCTGCTTTTGCTGGATGAGGGACATTGCCTGCGCGATCAAGCCCTGGAGGTATGCCAACTCGCCGGGGTGCGACCCGATCTCGGCCACACCCGCGCGGCCTCACTGGCCACCGCGGTGCAATGCGTCGAGGGCGGCCTTGGGGTCACCCTCATCCCGGGCACCGCCGTCACCGCCGAGACCGCGAGTGGTGGACTGGCCACCGCCACCTTCGCGGCGCCGATCCCGGGGCGGCGGATCGGGCTGGTGTATCGCGCGATCAGTGGCCGCGAGGATGCCTACCGAAAACTGGCCGAGCTGTTGACCCGCCTTGTCGCGGCGGTACACCCGGTCTCGGCGGAGGCCGCCTAACGCCAGCGCGCGAGGATCTCCTCGGCCCGCGTCGACAGCGCGCGCTGCAGGAAGGGACCGAAACTGATCCGCCCCACCCCGAGAGGCCCGAACGACGCCGGGTCGTCCACATCGGGCACCGCGATCGCGTTCACTGGAAGCGGAAGCTCGGATGTCAAGCGCCGCTGCACCTCAGGAGCGTGACGGCCCACCGGGTACAGCGAATCGGCACCGGCCTCGGCGGCCAGGGTGAGACGCGCGATGGCCCGATCCACGCGATCCGACTCGTCCCCTATCTGACGCAAGAGGATGTCGGTACGTGCATTGATCACCACCGGTACGCCCGCCGTGTCGGCCGCAACACGAAGTGCACCAACAAGATCGGCGTGTTCCTGCGGCTCACGGATCCGGCCGCCCTCGCTGTGCACCGAGTCCTCGATGTTCAGACCGACCGCGCCCGCTTCGATCAGTCCCTCGATGAGTCGCCGGGGTGTCTGCGCATAGCCCGACTCGATGTCCACCGACACCGGCAGATCGACAGCGGCGGTGATCTGCGAGACCCGGTCCAGCACGTCCTCGTAGGACATCCCCTCCGCATCGGGCTTGCCTACCGAATCGGCAAGCGGATGCGAACCCACTGTCAGCGCGGCGAAACCGGCATCCGCCGCGAGCCGCGCGGACCACGCATCCCACACCGTCGGCAGAAATACCGGATCGCCCGGCACGTGAAGTGACTTCAGCAGGGTGGCCTTGGCGGCGAGGTCGTTGGTCATGCCCACATCCAACCCTGCCCCATGCGGATTTACTCCACCGATGCGCCCGCGGAACCACGGCGTGCCATGAGACGCGCGACCGCGTCGTGCATGTGCTCCTCAATGAGCCGATAGGCGGCGGGCGCGTCACCTGCCCCGATCGCCGCGCAGAGCACCTCGTGTTCCCGCACCTGCTCCCGCAGGTCCGGGTAGGTGCCCTGCAACTCGCCCAGCAGCATCCGCGTCTCCAGCAGCAGCGTGCGCATCGCCCGGCGCAATCGCGGGCTTCCCGAGCAGTCGACCAGCACCTCGTGAAAGTCCTGATCGGCGTCGGTCACGGCGACGATATCGCCTCGAGTGGCGGCCTCCGTCATCACCGCCACCGGCACGAGCAGCCGCCGGTAGGCGGTGACGGTATCGCCGGACATGATGCACTCCAAGGCCGCTCGCTCGATGGCGGCCCGCGACCGGTAGACGTCGAGGACATCTTCGTCGGTCAGCTCGATGACGAAGATGCCGCGGTTACGCTCGCTGCGCAGCAGGCCCTCCGACACCAAGCGCTGCATGGCTTCGCGCAGCGGTCCGCGGGACACCGCGAATTGCGCCGCCAGCGAGGACTCCCCCAACTGAGCACCCGGTGGCAGGACCCCGCGCATGATCGCGATCCGCAGCCGCTCCGCGATCAGCTCGGCTGTCGATTGCCGCTCCAGCGGAGCGAACTCCTCAGGTACCAGCGTGGTCATTGTCGTCTCCTGAAAAGCCGGCCCAAATGCGGAGCCGTGCCCGCCTCGGGCACCTCGTCGATTAATCGCAAACCTTCCCACACCGTCACCTGGTTTGCCGTCAATACCGCCTTGTCCAGCCGCGATTCGAGCCGCTCGACGTGTGCGATGGTGTGCATGGCGGTGTCGGGGATCAGCAGCGCCTGGGCATCGGGGTGGTCATTGGCAGCCGCCAGCTCGTCGACCTGGTCCGCCGTGAGACGGCCCACTTCGGCAGCGGTATCGATGCCCGCCTCCCCCATCGCCACCACCTCTATATCGTGGGCGGCCAGGAAGGCGACAAACAGCTCGGCGATATCGCGCGGATAGCTCGCCGCCACCGCCACCTTCGAAACTCCGAGTGCGGCAGCGGCATTGACGAAAGCGAAGGACGTGCTGGACGCCGGGGTGCCGCTGCGCTCCGACAGGCCCGCTACCTGATCTGCCGCGCCCTGCGGGCCGTACACGAAGCTGCCCGAGGTGCACGCCCATACGACAGCACCCGGGTCGTGCGGGCGCAGCAGCCGCGCGCCCTCCGCAAGCCTCTCCGAACCGCCCAGATCGAGCAGCTCGGGAACCGCGTGCAAGTCCGTGCCGTAGATGTGCACGACGGGAAAGTTCATATCCAGCTGACGCGCCACCAGCGGATAGTCCGATTCGGCAGCGTGGTCCGGGTAGATGAACCCCACCGTTGGACGCGTATTACTCACTCGAACCTCCTCCGAAGACATCGCGGAGCCACCTGCCGGGCCCCATCATGGGAAGACTCATCCGGTCAAGACAGGCCCAGATGGTCAGTTGGTTGGCCGTCAGCACCGGCTTACCGAGCAGGCGCTCCAACGGGTCGATCACGTCATAGGTGCGCAGATTGGTGCAACTGACGAAGATCGCCTCGGCATCGTCGGTATCGGCGGCCAGGATCCGCTCGGCGACGGTGCGGTAGTTGACCTTCCAGATGCCCCCGCCCAGGCCCAAATGGTCGGTGCGCACCACCGTGACGCCCAACTCCCCCAAGAACTTCGCCAGCAGTTCGGTCAGCTCGGCGTCGTACGGAGTGATGACGCTGATTCGGTTGATGTTCAGCGCGGTCACCGCCTCGGCCAACGCCCCCGAGGTGGTGACGGCCGACTTGGCTCCGGCCGCCATGATGGCCTCAACCAGTTCCCGCTCATGCTCGACGCCACGGATGAAGCTTCCCGAAGTACACAGGTATGCAACGACTTCCGGCTCTACATGCAACACGTCGCGGGTGGCCGCCTGCAGGTGACCGGTGTTGGACACCAGCTCCGCCATGGCCCGGCTCACCGGCACCGGCTCGTATGGCGTGCGGGCGAGATGTAGAGACACCTCAGCAGGAATCCACCGCCACAGCTCACGCTCCAGCGCGAGATCAAAGGGGGCGATGACGCCGATGCCTCGCTGATCGGCCGACTCCGCGAAGTCGGGAAGTGACGAAAGATCCACCGGCAGGGCCTAACACTCGCAGCATCGCTTCGCGCCTGAGCCAGAGCTGATCATCACTCAGATTGTTGACAATCATACGATATCTCCCTACGGTGTCAACGTGAGTGCCCGCCGGATTGTCGCGGATGAGCCGCTTGCGCGAAGACCAGTAATAGTGGTGCAGCACGCCGCCGCGGTTCCAGACCGTCTCGGCCCCATCGCTGAGATCGCCGAGCTACGACTGGTGGAATCGGGCCGACTCGCCACGGCACTGCCGGGAGCCGAAATTCTCTTCGTCTACGACTTCCGCTCCCCTGCACTACGTGAAAACTGGTATGCCGCAGACTCTCTGCGCTGGATACAGATCGCCTCTACGGGCGTCGATCCTGTGCTCTTCGGCGAGCTTGTCACGAGCGACGTCGTGCTTACGAATTCACGCGGCATCTTCGAACGCCCCATCGCCGAATACGTGCTTGCGCAGATCCTGGCCTTCGCCAAGGACATTCGCCGATCCACCCACGCGCAAGCTGCGCTGAGCTGGCGGCACTTCGAATCAGAGCCCATTGAGGGCGTCCCCGTCGCGGTGCTCGGGACCGGTCCGATAGGGCAGGCCATTGCCACACTGTTAACCGCCGTCGGCATGCGGGTCACGGTGCTCGGCCGGGCCGAGTCTGCTGACTTGGCCTCGCACGTCGGCGATGTCGAGTATCTGGTGCTCGCGGCGCCGTTGACGGCACGGACGACGGGAGTCGTCAACGCGCGTGTCCTATCGGCCATGCGGCCCACCGCTCGTCTGATCAATGTGGGTCGCGGTGAACTGGTGGGAACCTGGGATCTGGTGTCCGCACTGCATCGGGGGTCCATCGCCGGTGCCGCGCTGGACGTCACCGATCCCGAACCGCTGCCCATTGGGCATCCGTTGTGGCACACACCGAATGCGCATATCACTCCGCACAACAGCGGCGACGTCCACGGCTGGTCCGATCGGCTACAGGACCAATTCGTCGCCAACGTCGAGCGCTACCTCCGGGACGAGAAACTTCTGAACATCGTCGATAAGGACAGGATGCACGGCAATGCATGAACCGACCGACCCCACCGAGATGACGGCGCTGGAGCTGGTGGCCGCCTATACCTCGGGTGAGCTTTCGCCGGTAGAGGCGACGGCGGCGGTGCTGTCCCGGATAGCCCAAACCGACAGTGCCATCAATGCGTACTGCCTCGTCGACGAGGAAGCGGCACTGGCGGCCGCCACCAAATCCGAAGAACGCTGGCGCGGCCACTACACCCGCGGGCTGCTCGACGGTGTGCCGATCTCTATCAAGGACGTCTTCCTGACCCGAAACTGGCCCACCTTGCGCGGCTCCGGACTGGTAGATGCCGCCGGCCCATGGGAGGTGGACTGCCCTGCCGTCCAGCGCATCCGGGCCGACGGCATGGTCATGGTCGGTAAGACCACCACGCCCGAGCTCGCCTGGAAGGGGGTCACCGACAGCCGACAGCGGGGAATCACCCACAACCCGGCCGACCCGCGCCGCACTGCTGGCGGGTCCTCGGGCGGCAGCGCCGCCGCGGTGGCCGCGGGCATGGCTCCGATGTCGATTGGCACCGACGGCGGAGGCAGCATCCGGATACCCGCCAGCTTCTGCGGGGTCGTCGGATTCAAACCGACCCATGGCCGGGTCCCGATGTATCCGATCAGCCCCTTTGGCCCACTGGCCCATGGCGGTCCGATCACCCGAACAGTCGAAGACGCCGCGCTGCTGATGGACATCATCAGTCTGCCGGACCACCGCGATCCCACCTCGCTGTCGCCCACGCTTACCACCTACCGCTCACAGGTGTACCGGGATATGACCGGTCTGGACATCGCGTACTCGCCCACACTGGGATACGTCGACGTCGATCCCGAGGTGGCCGCCCTGGTGGAGAAGGCGGTGAACGCTCTCGACGAGGCCGGGATGCCCGTGACCCACGCCGATCCGGGATTCACCGATCCTATCGATGCCTTCGAAACACTTTGGGCCGCGGGAGCAGCCGCCAGCCTGAACACCTACGGCGCCCGCACCGAGGTACGCGACGGCATCGATCCTGGGCTGGCGCAGATGTGGGATACCGGCGCCGGGGCCTCTGCCACCGAATATCTGGCGGCGCGCAACACCTGCGTGCAATTGGGTATCGCCATGGGCGGTTTCCACGAGGTGCACAACGTCCTCATCACCCCGACCGTGCCGATCCCCGCCTTCTCGCTGGGCGCTGACGTTCCCCCGGACTCCGGGATGCGATGGTGGGCCCAATGGACACCATTCACTTACCCGTTCAACATGACTCAACAGCCGGCGCTCTCTATCCCGGTGGGTAAGACCGCACAGGGGCTGCCGGTCGGCATGCAGATCATCGGCCCGCGCCACAGCGACGATCTGGTGCTGTCGGTGGGCCATTTCGCCGAGCGGGTGCTCGCGGGCTAGGAACAGGCTAGGCCCGCGCGAAGGCCAGTTGCTCGCCCTGAACCCCGGTAAGCCACAGGTCCTGGCAGGCCGCCGCGATATCGGCCAGACCCTCCTCGATGGTCGCGAAGACATTTCCGGGCACCCAACCGGCATCACCGTTGATCAGGAGATTGTTCCGGCCGTAGAAGATCGCCAGATCGGTGGCGCCTTGCGCTGAATGCGCTTCCGACCCCGGCTCGTATCCGTACGCGGGATTACCGATCTCCCACGGTTCGAAACCGAAGAAGCACACGTCGCCGGGGATGGGGGTAATGGTCGGGTTCTCGCGGCCCGGTGCGGGAAGCAAGGGTGGCAGCAGGGTGTACACCTCATTGCGTGCGTACTTGGCGTGATAGGCCTGACCGACGACCGGCAATGAATTCCACACCGTGTCGCAGGTTCTCGGTGCCTCGGCGTCCAGGAGCCGCGCACGACAGGTGATGTCTCGCTTGGTCAGCGTGATCGAGATATAGCGGTCCATCACAGCCCTGCCAATACGGTGCTCCAGATGCCGAGTGCATCGGATATCTGGTCGGCCGTCACCACCAACGGCGGAATCATGCGCACCACATTCATGTGCGGTCCGCACATGAGCAGGAGCAGTCCGTTCTCGGCGGCGGCAGCCTGCGCGCGGGCGGCCAGCTGCGGCGCGGGACGGCCATCCTGACTGAACTCCACGCCAACCATCAAACCCAGACCGCGCACGTCGCCGTCAATACCCCTCTCGGCCGCTATCTTTCGCGCACCATCGAGAAGTTCCCTGCCCCGCACCCGCGAGTTCTCGACGAGCCGTTCTTCGTCGATCACGTCGAGGGTGGCCACCGCTGCCGCACATGCGACGGCGTTGGCGCCGTAGGTACCCCCTTGTGAGCCGGGCCAGGCGCGCCCCATCAACTCTGCAGATGCCGCGATACCCGAGATGGGGAAACCGCTGGCAATGCCCTTGGCCATCACCAAGATATTCGGCGTTACGCCGAAATGCTGATGCCCGAAATACTCTCCGGTGCGACCGAATCCGGTCTGGACCTCGTCGAGCACCAACAGGATGCCGTGCTCGCGGGCGCGCTCGGCAACGCCGACGAGGAACTCGGTGTTGGCGGGGATGTACCCGCCTTCTCCGAGCACCGGTTCGATGACCATCGCCGCCACCTGATTCGGTGCCGTCGCGGTGGCGAACAGGTAGTCGAGCTCTTGCAACGCGAACCGGGTGGCCTCGGCCTCGCTCCAGCCGTATCGATACGCCGTCGGGAACGGCGCGGTGTACACACCTGCCATCAAAGGCCCGATTCCCGAGGAGAATCGCGGTCCCGATGTCGTCATGGTTGCGGCGGCCAGCGTGCGTCCATGAAATCCACCCTGAAAGACAACGATATTCGGGCGACCGGTGGCCTGCCGCGCCAGCCGCACAGAGGACTCGATGGCCTCACTGCCGGAATTTGCGAAGAACAACGAGTCCAGATCCGCAGGCAGCACGTCGCCAAGGCGGCGCACCAGGTTCTGCAGCGGACGGTGCATCACGGTGGTGTATTGCCCGTGGATCAGCGTGGCCACCTGCCGTTGTGCGGCCTCTACCACGCGCGGGTGGCAGTGACCGGTGCTCACGACGCCGATACCTGCGGTGAAATCCAGGTATTCACGGTCACTTTCGTCGTACAGATAACAACCCTGGCCTCGCGCTGCCACCACCGAGGTGGCCTGCTTGAGCACGGGCGATAACGCGGTTGCGGATGAGCCGCTGGCGCGAAGACCCACAGTCACGGCGCCCCTTCCCTTGATACATCCAGAACTATTGTCGATTGTTGACAATCTCCCTAGCATGGTGGCATGCATCCCGGCACAGTGTCTACCCCCCTGCCCACCGAGACCGCGGTGATCGCCGCCGCACTCGCCCAGCAGGTCGGCCACGGCCCCACCTTCCCTGTCGTCGACCCGGCCACCGAGGAAGTGCTCGCCGATGTCGCCGACATGGATGGCCCCGCGGCCCTCGCCGCATTGGGCAATGCCGTTGCCATACAACGCTCCTGGGCCTCGACGTCACCGCAGCAGCGATCCGATGTGCTGATGCGCGCATACACGCTGATGATCGAGAGCTCCGAGGACCTGGCCCTGTTGATGACCCTGGAGATGGGCAAGCCCCTGGCCGAGTCACGCGGTGAGGTCGCCTACGCGGCGGAGTTCTTCCGCTGGTTCGCCGGCGAGGCGGTGCGCCTGGACGGGGGCGTGATGCTAGCACCCGACGGCGGATCACGGTTAATCGTGACGCACCGACCGGTGGGCCCGTGCCTACTGATCACTCCGTGGAACTTCCCGTTGGCCATGGGGACACGAAAGATCGGTCCCGCACTGGCCGCGGGCTGCACCTGCTTGGTCAAACCCGCAGAGCAGACACCACTGTCGATGCTGGCCCTGCTCGGGATCCTGCGCCGGGCCGGAGTTCCCGATGGGGTGGTCTCCGTCATCACCACCGCCGACCCCGGATCGGCTATGGCTCCCCTGCTGGCCGATCCCCGGATCCGCAAGCTCTCGTTCACCGGATCTACCGAGGTCGGTCGCCACCTCCTCGCGCAGTGCGCCCCCACCGTCAAGCGCACCTCCATGGAGCTGGGCGGAAACGCACCCTTCATCGTGTTCGACGATGCCGATCCCGAAGAGGCCGCCGCCGGCGCGCTGATCGCGAAGATGCGCAACATCGGGCAGGCCTGCACCGCCGCCAACAGGATCTACGTACAGCGCGCTATCGCGGGGCCGTTCACCGACGCACTCACCGAACGACTGGCCGCGTTGCGCATGGGGCGCGGTACCGAACCAGGGGTGGACGTGGGTCCACTGATAGACCCCGACGCCGTGGCCAAGGCCGACCGGCTGGTCAAGGACGCCCAGAATCGGGGAGCCACCGTGCGATTGGGAGGCGAGGCGCCCGGCAGCAGCGGCTACTTCTATCCCCCGTCGGTGCTGACCGACGTGCCCGATGACAGCGACATGATGCGCACCGAGATCTTCGCACCGGTTGCCGCGATAGCGAGCTTCGACACTGAGGAGGAAGTGATCGCCCGCGCCAATGACTCCGAATTCGGCTTGGTGGCATACCTATACACCAATGACACCCGCCGCGGATGGCGCGTGTCGGAGGCACTGGAGACCGGCATGGTAGGCCTGAATCGGCCCGTCGTGTCAACTCCCGCAGCGCCATTTGGCGGCGTCAAACAATCCGGAATCGGGCGCGAAGGCGGTTTCGCGGGCATCGAAGAGTTCCTGGAGACCAAGTACATCGGTGCGGCCGTATGAGCGCCCGGATGAGAGTAGCGACCATTCCGGGTGACGGGATCGGCGTCGATGTGACCCTGGAGGCGGTCAAGGTGATGGACGCCGCCACCGGCGGACGCATCGAATGGACCGAATTCGACTACTCCTGCGAGAGATACGCCAAGACCGGCGCCATGATGCCCGTCGACGCGCCCGCCATATTGTCCGGGTTCGACGCGATTCTGCTTGGCGCCGTGGGGTATCCGGGCGTACCGGATGACGTGTCGCTATGGGGCCTGCTGATTCCGTTGCGGCGGGCCTTCAACCAGTACGTGAACCTGCGGCCCGTCCGCTTGCTGCCCGGGCTCGCTTCACCTCTTGCCGGAGTGTCCGCGGATGCCCTGTCCATGGTGATCGTCCGCGAGAACTCCGAGGGCGAATATTCCACCATCGGCGGTGTGCACAATCGCGGCAGTCAGCACGAATTCGCGCTACAAGAATCGGTTTTCACCCGCCTTGGATGTGAACGGATCATCCGATACGCGTTTGAGCTGGCCGCCTCGACAGGACTGCGGGTCTGTTCGGCGACGAAGTCCAACGGCATCATTCATTCAATGCCGTACTGGGACAGCATCTTCAATCAGATTGCAGCCGAGTATCCGCAGATACCGTCCATGTCGATGCATGTCGACGCCCTCGCCGCACGCATGATCAGCGACCCGGGAAGCCTGGACGTCATCGTCGCTTCCAACCTCTTCGGCGACATCCTGTCCGACTTGGCGGCGGCCATCACCGGTGGACTCGGACTCGCGGCGTCGGGAAACATCAACCCGGAGCGCACGGCCATCTCCATGTTCGAGTCGGTACATGGCTCCGCGCCCGATATCGCCGGACAGGGCATCGCCAACCCCGTCGCGCAGATACTCGCCGGGGCAATGCTCCTGGATCACCTCAGCGAAACCGGCGCGGCGAACAAGATCCGCCGTGCCGTCGACCAGGTACTGGCGGAAGGCCGGGTCCGTACCCCCGATCTGGGCGGTACCGCCACCACCGAACAGCTCGGCACAGCAATTGCAGAATCCGCTCGGTGATCGTGAATTAACCAAAGACATCAGTGACTTGTGTCACCTCCCGTTCGGCTGTCCTGGCAAGATGGGTGTCGTAGCCTGTGATCCACGACACCTTCAGCCCAAGGAGTCCGATGTCGACGAAGACGGAGCTCACCGAGCTCAACCAAGCACTTGGCAGCCTGCGCCGCTGTGTCCATTCCCTGGAGTCTCGGTACGGCGACCTGCCGGCCGTGCGCCGCATCGTCAATGACGTGGAGCGGCTGGATATCGACGCCGCCGACCTGGACCTCTCACCGCATGAACACCGCCATGCCAGCAACGAGAAGATCCAGATCCCCGACACCGAATACGACCGGGAGTTCTGGGGCGATATCGACGACGAAGGAGTTGGTGGCTACAGATGAGCCAAGCCACCGGGGTCTTCTCGCCTTCGCGTGCCCAGATTCAGCAGCGCACGCTACGCACCGACAAGTGGTGGCTAGCACCATTACTCACCAACCTCGGCCTGGCGACCTTCGTCATCTATGCCACCGTGCGGGCATTTTGGGGTAGCGCGTACTGGGTACCGCAGTATCACTACCTGACGCCGTTCTATTCGCCATGCGTCAGCACCGCCTGCGCCCCCGGGGCCAGTCACTTTGGGCATTGGGTGGGCGATCTGCCCTGGTTCATTCCCATGGCATTCATCTCACTGCCATTCCTTTTGGCCTTCCGGCTGACCTGCTACTACTACCGCAAGGCCTACTACCGATCGGTCTGGCAATCGCCCACCGCCTGCGCCGTCGCGGAGCCGCACGCAAAGTACTCCGGCGAGACCAAGCTGCCGCTGATCATGCAGAACCTTCACCGGTACTTCTTCTACGCCGCGGCGCTCATCTCGATTGTCAACACCTACGACGCCATCGTCGCCTTCCATTCGGAGGAGACCGGCGGCTTCGGATTCGGCCTAGGCAACGTGATCTTGGTGACCAACGTCGTCCTGCTATGGGTGTACACGGTGTCATGCCACTCCTGCCGGCACGTCACCGGCGGGCGGCTCAAGCATTTCTCCAAACACCCTGTCCGATATTGGATCTGGACACAGGTCAGCAAGCTCAACACCAGGCACATGCTGTTCGCCTGGATCACGCTGTGCACGCTGATTCTCACCGACCTGTACGTCATGCTGGTAGCCAGCGGCACCATCTCTGATCTGAGATTCGTTGGTTAGCAACCACATCCATTCGCAACCAAATGGGGTTAATTAATGGCTGAACTCGAACGGCACCAATACGACGTCGTCGTGATCGGTGCCGGTGGCGCCGGCCTGCGTGCCGTCATCGAGGCCCGTGAACAGGGGTTCAAGGTCGCGGTGATCTGTAAGTCTCTGTTCGGCAAGGCACATACCGTGATGGCCGAAGGCGGCTGTGCGGCCTCGATGGGTAACGCCAACGACAAGGACAGCTGGCAGATTCACTTCGGCGACACCATGCGCGGCGGCAAGTTCCTGAACAACTGGCGGATGGCGGAGTTGCACGCCAAGGAGGCTCCAGACCGGGTCTGGGAGCTGGAAACCTATGGCGCGTTGTTCGACCGCACCAAGGACGGCCGGATCAGCCAGCGCAACTTCGGCGGCCACACCTATCCGCGGCTGGCACACGTCGGTGACCGCACCGGCCTGGAGATCATCCGCACCATGCAGCAGAAGATCGTCTCGCTGCAGCAGGAGGACTTCGCCGAAACCGGTGACTACGAGGCCCGTATCAAGATTTTCGCCGAGTGCACTGTCACCGACTTACTCTTGGACAGCAGCGATGGCGGATCCAGAATCTCGGGCGCATTCGCGTACTGGCGCGAATCGGGACGGTTCATCCTCTTCGAAGCTCCCGCAGTGGTTTTGGCCACGGGCGGTATCGGTAAGTCATTCAAAGTGTCATCGAACTCCTGGGAGTACACCGGCGACGGGCATGCCCTGGCGCTGCGCGCCGGAGGAACGCTGATCAACATGGAGTTCATTCAGTTTCACCCGACCGGCATGGTCTGGCCGCCCTCGGTCAAGGGCATCTTGGTCACCGAAGGTGTGCGCGGTGATGGTGGAGTACTCAAGAACTCCGAGGGCAAGCGGTTCATGTTCGACTACATCCCCGCGGTATTCAAGGGGCAGTACGCAGAGACCGAGGAAGAAGCCGATCAATGGCTCAAGGACAACGACTCGGCGCGGCGCACCCCCGATCTGCTGCCCCGCGATGAGGTCGCCCGGGCCATCAACTCTGAAGTCAAGGCAGGCCGTGGCACTCCGCACGGAGGCGTCTACCTCGACATCGCTTCGCGCATCCCCACCGAGGAGATCAAGAGGCGGCTGCCGTCGATGTACCACCAGTTCAAAGAACTGGCCGAGGTAGACATCACCAAAGACGACATGGAAGTAGGGCCTACCTGCCACTACGTGATGGGGGGTATCGAGGTCGATCCCGATTCCGGCGCCGCGACGGTGCCGGGCCTCTTCGCCGCAGGCGAATGCTCCGGGGGCATGCACGGATCAAATCGGTTGGGCGGCAACTCCCTATCGGACTTGCTCGTGTTCGGGCGGCGTGCCGGGCTGGGCGCCGCGGAATACGTCAAGGGGCTCGCATCTCGTCCACAGATCTCCGAGTCCGACGTCGACAAGGCCGCCGTCCTTGCTTTGGCACCCTTCGGCGACCCCGCGGCCGAGGGTGCCGAGAATCCCTACACCCTGCACACCGACTTGCAGCAGGCGATGAACGACCTGGTCGGCATCATCCGCAAGGAGGAAGAGGTCGAGCAGGCCCTGGTCAAGCTGAACGAGCTCAAGGAACGCTTCAAACGCGTTGCGGTAGAGGGACATCGACAGTTCAACCCGGGATGGCACCTGGCGATCGACATGCGCAACATGCTGCTGGTCAGCGAATGCGTGGCCAAGGCGGCCCTGCTGCGCACCGAGAGCCGCGGCGGACACACCCGCGACGATCACCCGAACATGGATGCCACCTGGCGCAAGACGCTCCTGGTGTGCAGCACGACCGGAGGAGATCCGGCCGTTCCCGACGTGCTTGTCACCCCGGAACCACAGCTCCCATTGCGCCCAGATCTTTTGGAACTGTTCGAGATCGGCGAGCTGGAGAAGTACTTCACACCGGAAGAACTGGCAGAACATTCGGGAAGGAAATCCTGACGTGAGCTACGACGCACAACTCCGGGTCTGGCGAGGCGATGACGACGGCGGTGAGCTCGTCGATTACACCGTCCCGGTGAGCGAGGGCGAGGTGGTGCTCGACATCATCCATCGCATCCAAGCCACCCAGGCCTCAGACCTGGCGGTGCGCTGGAACTGCAAGGCCGGCAAGTGCGGGTCCTGCTCGGCGGAGATCAACGGCCGTCCACGGCTGATGTGCATGACCCGGATGTCGACTTTCGATGAGTCCGACACCATCACCGTGACCCCCTTGCGCGCCTTCCCGGTGATTCGCGACCTGGTCACCGACGTGTCGTTCAACTACCAAAAGGCCAGGGAAGTCCAATCATTCACCCCGCCGAAAGACTTGAAACCCGGCGAGTACCGGATGCAGCAGGAGGACGTGGAACGGTCACAAGAGTTCCGCAAATGCATCGAATGCTTCCTCTGCCAGAACACCTGCCACGCGGTGCGCGACCATGAGGAGAACAAGAAAGCCTTCGCCGGCCCGCGCTATCTCATGCGCGTGGCCGAGCTGGAGATGCACCCACTGGACGTCGCCGACCGTCGTGAGGTGGCACAGGAAGAACTTGGCCTTGGCTACTGCAACATCACCAAGTGCTGCACCGAGGTGTGCCCGGAAGGCATCCACATCACCGATAACGCGCTGATCCCGATGAAGGAACGCGTTGCCGACCGCAAGTACGACCCGATTGTCTGGTTGGGCAATAAGTTGTTCCGTCGTTAGCCAGGTATGGCATAGGAGGAATCCGTGGAAACCTGGCTTGTCATCGTCATCTCCGTCGCCTGCCTGGCAGCCGCAGGTGCCGTAGTGGGCTTGACCCTGCTGGCAATCCTTGCCGCAGGGGGTATCTCCGCCGCGCGATTCAACCTCACCCCCGTGGCCGCCGATCAGCTGCGCGAGTACCTGAACTCCGAAGCCTCCTTCGCGCTCTCCGTGCAGCGCGACTTCTTCAATCCGCCCGACCAGGTGTTCAAGGCCTTACTCGACGAGCGCTTCATGAGCTGGATCCCCTTCACCAAGGGAGTGGACTACGCCGGCACAGCACTGCGTGAAGTAGGAACCAAGCGCGCGTTCGTCAACACCTTCGGGGTGCTGGCCGAACAGATCGTCGTCAATGAGCCCAATCACATCCTGGGCGTCACCATCACCGCGTGTTCCATTCCGCTGGTTCTGGATTCAGCCGCAGAGATCTTCGAGGTAGCGGACAACGGTACGGGCGGCACCCGGCTGACCTGGCATGTGGGTGGCACCCCGAAGTGGATCGGTTGGCTGCCGCTGCGCCTGGCCGCCCCCTTCGTTCGCCCCGTCGCCCGATGGCAGATCGGCAAGCTCCGAGCCATCATCGGGCGCCGCTGAACTCCAAGTTGTTGGCCAGGACTTTGTGGCTGGTTGCCAATGCCCATTTCACGCAATGCGGGCAGCATCGGAATATGGGAGACATCGTGAGCGTGGCCGATATCCGCACTGCCATCAAAGAGCTGTCGTTACGCGCCGACCTTGCCGATCGCGAAGGTCGCGCCGATGATGCACGCGAGCTCCGTGATCGCGTCCGCGGATACCAGGAAGAACTCGCCCAGCGCCCCTAGGCGACGCTGCCACCAGGGCGAACTACGAGCGGGTTTCTTATATCGCATTGTATCTATATAGATCGAATGCGATACTCGATGCATGGACGCTTTCGAGGCGATCGCAGAGCCAAGCCGCCGAATTCTGCTCGATGCCCTGGCCGGCGGTGAATGGACCGCCGGGGAACTCGTCGCGACACTGCCCGGGCTGACACAGCCCACCGTCTCCCGACATCTACGCGTGCTGCGTGAGGCGGGTCTCGTCGAGGTCAACCCAGACGCACAACGCCGGATCTATGCGCTGCGCGCCGACGGCCTGGTCCAGATCGACCAGTGGATCGACCCCTACCGACACTTCTGGAGTGACCGGCTGAACGCGATGGAACGACACGTGCCCTAGTGGCGGGACGACTGGCGGCAGCGATCTAACGGCCCGCCCGCCGAACCTCAATGCCTTCCGCGCCCACCTGCTGACCCGGCCGGGACGTCACCTGTACCTCGACTTCCCGCCCGGTCGTCTTGTCGATCAATTCCAGCGGCTTGCGCCCGTCCTGCAGGTACTCGTCCCCCCACTTGAGCAGGGACAGCAGCACCGGAAGCAGATCCTCGCCCATCCGGGTCAACACGTACCCGTCTCGCTCCCGCTGGCCGGGTTCGCGGTAGGGCACCCTCTCGATCACGCCCGCCGTCTCTAATTGCTTGAGTGCACGCGACACCGCCGGCGCCGATACCCCGATGCGCTCGGAAAACTCGTCGAACCGGGTTGAGCCGTAGAAGCATTCGCGAACGATCAGAAATGCAGTCTTGGTGCCGAGTAAGTCCAGGGCCTTCCCGATCGAACACGCATCGGTGTTCCAGCGGGAGCGGTCCTGCAACAGCCGCTCAAACTCCATGGTCACCTGCTCATTGTAACTAACGCTTGCGTTATTCAGCTAGTGTCGCTAGCGTCCTAACTAACGAAATCGTTAGTTAGGAGATGGGAATGATCGAAAACAAGGTCGTACTGGTCACCGGAGGACGCCGCGGGTTGGGCGCGGCCATCGTCGACGAGGTGCTGAGCCGCGGAGCCCGCAAGGTCTACAGCACCGCCCGCCAACCCTTCGAGGACCCGCGTGAGCAAGTGGCGACCAAACAGCTCGAGGTAGCCTCCGAGTCCTCGGTACAGGCCCTGGCCAGCGAGCTAGCCGACGTCGACGTTGTGATCAACAACGCCGGTGTGCTGCATCCCGATTCCCTGCTCACCGGCGACCTCGAACGAGTCGAGGCCACGTTCCAGACCAACGTGTTCGGCCCGCTTCGGGTCATCCGGGCGTTCGCCCCGATCCTCAAGGCCAATGGTGGCGGAGCGATCGTCAACATCCACTCGGTGCTCTCGTGGCTGGGTGGCGCAGGCGCCTACGGCGCGTCGAAGGCAGCCATCTGGTCGGTGACCAACACGCTGCGCCTTGAGCTGGAGCCTCAGCACACGCACGTGCTGGGCGTGCACGCCGGATTCATCGACACCGACATGGTGTCCGCCCTTGACGTTCCGAAGACACCACCCGGCGTGATCGCGGCACGCATCATCGACGCGCTGGAGAAGGGCGACAACGAGGTGCTGACCGACGATCTCACCGCCCAGGTCAAGTCCCAGCTATCCGGGCCCGTCGAGAACCTCGCCTACCGCCCCGGCCACTAGTCCGCGCGCCAACCAGGAGACCACCGAGATGCCCCTCTGGACGATTTACCACACACCACATGTGTTTTCCGACAACGATAAATCCGAACTGGCCAAGAGCATCACCGAGGTGTACGTCACCGTGGGGCTCCCGCGGTTCTACGTCGTCACGGTGTTCAAGGAGATTGAACCGTCCGACTTCTATGTCGGCGGCGAACAGACCGGGACCGCCGTCCGGATCGTCGTGGAACACATCGCCCGTACCCTGCCCGATAAGGCTGGGCGCGAACGCATCACCCAGTACCTCGGCCGGGTGCTGGCCCCACACCTGAACAGGGCAGACCTGCATTGGGAGTTCCACATCGACGAGACGAGCGAGGAACTCTGGATGATCAACGGGCTGGTGCCGCCCCCGATGAACTCTGACGCCGAACGTGAATGGGCACGGACCAATCAGAGCAGTCCCTACCCGGCGCCCGTCTAACCGATCAGCTTGCGGAACTTGCTGCGGTGGAACACGATCGGAGCGACCGCGGAGTGCACGGTCAGCCCGTGAATGTTCAGGATGACGATCGCGTGGTCACCGGCAGGCACCTCCGACTGGATGGAGGTCTCGATCCAGGCGGTGGTGCCGCCGATGAATACGGCGCCGCTCTCCGTGGTCGAGGTATCCAGCCCGGCGAACCGGTCACCGGTCTTGGCGGCCAGGGTGCGGGCGGCGTCGTCGTGCGCCTCTCCCAACACACTGATGCCCAGGCGTGGGGCGACCCGCAGGTTGGGCCACGTTGTCGATGAGTTCTGGACGCAGAAGGCCACAAGCGGCGGATCCAGCGACACCGGCACAAACGTGCTGGCAGCCAATCCGGTTCGCGTTCCACCGATCTCGGCGGCAATGGCCACCACGCCGGTCGGGAAGTGCCCGAACGCCTCCCGCAGCGTCGCCGCGTCCAAAGTGGTATCGCTCGTCATAACTGGATGTCACCTCTAGTCTTGCTTCATGACGTCACATGTGACCCTACGCGTCGACGGCCAGGTAGCTCGCGTCACCTTGTCCCGGCCCGAGAAGCTCAACGGACTCACCATCGACATGCTCAACGGGCTGACCGCCGCCGCGCGCCATATTGCCTCCGACACCTCGATCCGGGTGGTGGTGTTGTCCGGTGAGGGGGACACATTTTCTACCGGACTGGATTTCGCGGCCGCCGGGAAGGACCCCGCGCGCGTTGTCGCGAACTTCATTCCGCTCCCCTGGCTGGGTACCAACGGTTTCCAGGAGGCCTGCTGGGCGTGGCGCCGGTTGCGCATCCCCGTGATCGCCGTCGTCCAGGGGCGTTGCTACGGCGGCGGGTTGCAGCTGGCACTGGCCGCCGACTTCCGGTTCACCACGCCCGACGCCGAGTTCTCCATCCTCGAGGCCAAATGGGGTCTTATCCCGGATATGTCCGGAAGCGTCACGCTGAGTCAATTGATTGGAATTGACACCGCCAAACGGCTCACCATGACCGGCGAGATGTTCGACGGCTTCTACGCCAAGGAGATCGGCCTGGTCACCCAGGTGAGCGCCGACCCGGAGGCCGACGCGCAGGAACTCATCGACCAGATCCTGTCCCGCTCCCCTGATTCGGTGTCGGCGACCAAGACCCTGTTCGACAGGGCATGGTCCATGGTGCCGCGACGTGCCTTCGGCCTGGAGCGGCGCCTGCAGCTGCGGCTCATGCGTGGACCCAACTTCGCCATCGCACGCAAGGCCGGTATCGATAAGTCCGAACCTCAGTTCAAGGCCCGCAGCATCTAGAGAGCGTTGCCTATGCGGAGCGACCTAACATGGGCCTTTTTCGCTCAGCCCGCCGCGGGGACGCAATCACGAAGCTCGGGCGCCATGCCGTAAGGCCCCCACATCTGACGCTCCGCATCTTGGCGGGCCTCAGGCTCGTTACTTCCGTGACCGATCACCGAGCCGGCCCACTGCTTCATCCCGAAACCCATGCCCGGCATGCTTCCCGGGCCAAAGCCTGGTGGGCCAAAGTTGTTGTTGGCATACACCTGGCACTGGACCGCGACTGGTCCCTCACCCGGCACCGCCGACGCGACCGGCGCAGCGAACACCGCGACCGACATACCCACCCCTGCGACTATCGAACAAATCGTCCGCATAGCTCCTCCTCCTCGGTATCTGGCAATAGTTTGCCACAGACCGAGTATCACCCGCACTGCCGCTTCGCGGAGCAGAACCGGAGGGTCGCTAGTGTCCGAGGTATCCGTGCGCGGCGGCCACATCGGGGTGCGCTCGCAGCCGGCTCTTCCAGGCATTCTCGCCGTAGGTCGCGTGAATCGGGTCGTCCGGGTCCGCCGTGACACCTCGCGCCCGATCCCGGAGTTCCGGCGGCAGCTCCAGCGTGGGGATGTGCGCGTCAAGCCTGGGGTTGAAGAAATAGGCGACAGAAACGCGGGGCTTGCCCGTCAGCGTCACCCGGTGACGGGTGGCACGTAGATATCCGCCACTGGCCCGTTCGAGCAGTTCGCCGATGTTCACGATGAATGCGCCCGCGCGCCCGGGCGCGTCCAGCCAGACCCCGTCCACTTCGACCTGCAGGCCGCCGGCATCCGGTTCGGCCAACAACAAGGTCAGCACGCCAGAGTCGCGATGCGCGCCCACACCCTGCGCGGTTGTCCCGCTGGCGGGATATCGGATGACCTTGATCAGGGTCGCGGGTTCGACACCGAATGCCTCGTCGAATACTCCGCCCGCCGATCCAAGGGCAATAGCCCACTCCCGCAGCAGCTTTCGCCCCACTGCCGCCAGGGCGGCATCCCAGCTCGCGAGGCTTGCCCGCAACTCGGGAACCGCCTGCGGCCACTGATTGGGCCCCTGCAACCGCAGGTAATCAGGGCCTTCACCGCGCGCAGCCGCCCGACGTTCTGGCCCGACGTCGATCTGCTCACGCCAATCGGTTAACCCGCCGGTCAGCTCTCCACCCAGCCGGGTGAATCCACGGAAATGGGGGCTCCGCAGCATGGCGATGGCGTCCTTGTCCGGCGCCGGTAACGCGAAAAGCCTATGAGCGGCGGCCAGCACCTCATCGGCCAATCCGGGTGAAACTCCATGGCCGGTGAGATAGAAGAACCCCACCTCATGGGTGACTTCACGCAGCGTCGCGCGTAGCTGGTCCGGATCGCCAGCCAGGTCGACGACGGGAAGATCAGCCATGCCCCCATGGTCCTCGGCAAGCCGTGCACGGGCCACGGTCTTGACCGCCATGAGGAAATATCACAAGTACGATGGCCAAACCGTCGGGCGAGAGGGACGCACAGGGGAATGACGTCATCGGAGAGGCCCCCATCGGGTCCGGGTAGCCAGCAGCCCGGAGATCTTCCACCGGGGACGCTCATATCCGGATACGAGATAGAACGCGTCCTCGGCCGTGGCGGCATGGGGACCGTGTACCTGGCCGCGAATCCGAACCTGCAACGGCCCGAGGCTCTGAAGATTCTGAGCGCCCAAGCCTCACGCGATCCGGCCTTCCGGGCACGATTCATGCGCGAGGCCTCGCTTGCCGCTTCCCTGGACCATCCGAACATCGTCACGGTGCACAACCGCGGCGAGACGCCCAGCGGCGACCTGTGGATCGCCATGCAATACGTCCAGGGCAGCGATGCGCACTCGGAGTCCGTGAACGGTCGCATGTCGCTGACCCGCGCCGTTCACATCATCAGCGAGGTCGCCAAGGCGCTCGACTATCTGCATGCCCGGGGTCTGGTGCACCGCGATGTGAAACCGGCCAACATCCTGTTGTCCGAGGGAGACCGCCGAATCATGTTGGGCGACTTCGGCGTCACCCGCGCACTCGACGACGCCAATACCGTCACCTCGGCGGGGAATGTGACCGCGACGATCGGATATGCCGCACCGGAGGTCCTGTCCGGCGCGGCGATCGATGGCCGCGCCGACGTCTATGCGTTGGGCTGCACACTCTTTCGGATGCTGGCGGGCCAGCCACCGTTTGGCTCCGGCAGGTCGCTACCCGCGATCATCAACGCGCACCTTTCGGCACCTCCGCCCCGGATCTCCCAATTCGCCGCGGTGCCCGAGTCAATGGATGCATTGATCGCCAAGGCGATGGCCAAAAGCCCCATTGATCGTTATCAAAGCGCCGGGGAGTTCGCGCTGGCCGCGCAGCAGATCCTGGCAGACCCGCATCAGCACAGGCAGAGCGTGACCCAGCCGGTGCCAACCACCACACCCCGGCCAGGCGCGGCCCGAACGTTGGGTAAGCACAAACGCATTGCGGCGATTGCCGGCACCGTCGTCCTGCTCGTCGCATCGGCTGTGGTCGCCGTCGTCATCTGGCCCCGCCATGACAGCGAGAGAAAACCCAAGCCTGCGCCCGGGCCGAGCGCCGCCGCCGTCAAGCCGGGCGAATCGCTGGCCGGACAGCCCAACACCATCCTCGACACGTTGCTACCCGGCCAGTTCGACTATCCCGACGGGTGGGAGAAGAATCCGTCGCCCACCTTCAGGTCCGGGGAGTTCAACCCTGCGATGCCACCCGGCGCGGCCACCACCGTGGGCGGAACCCCCGCGGGCTGCAACACCATTGACCCCATCTGGGCGCTGCGCGCCAAGGACCGCGAGACGTCGACGTTGCATCTACGCGATCGCAAGAAGCCTGAGCGGGAGATCCTGATCCGGATCGTCCCGGCATCCGAAGCCCTCTCCACCGACGACACCTCCGACGCGCTGATGAAATGCGATGCCGTCGCGTACACCATCCCCGGTGCGAGCACCACGTGGCGATGCTCATTCGAGTTCGACGAGCCTGCGCCGGTCCAGAATGGCCACAAGGAGCTCACCGCAACGGAATCGTGCTTCACGTTTCCGTCCGGAGCGAACAGCATGCGACAGCATGTCTCGTTCAACGTCGTACGCGGCCTACTCGTGTACATCCTGGCCAGCGGTGCGTCCAACCGCAACGATGCGGCGGGTTCGCTCAGCGCGACCGCGTTGAATTTCGCGACTGCGATGAAGATCCTGCGCTACGGCCGCTAGTTCTTCGGCGACCAGGGCGTGAGCCAGTCGGTGGGCTCCCAACCCTCGACGGCCGCCAGCAGCTCATACATCGTTGCGCCATCAACGGCCTCGCGAATGATGTCCGCATGACCCGCGTGCCGGGCCAGCTCCTCGATGATGTGCAACGCCACCCATCGCACATTCCACGCATCGATGTCCTTGGGGAACCACGGCGCCGCCGGGACCGGTACCGGAGTGTCCAGTCCCTTCTCTTTGATGGCCGCCAGTGTCGCCTCGCTTTGCGCGGAGAATGCGGCCACGGCTCCGGCGAGTGTTTCGTCCTCACGCAAGGTGAATTCGTCCTCGGCCCGTTGCCTGTCGGGTCCGGGGTTGGGCGCGGCGACAATCTTGTCAGTCCAGCCCGCCAACATGTTGGTGACGTGCTTGATGAGCCCACCGATCGACAGGGTGCCCGCTGTCGGGGTCAAACGTGCCTGGTCGTCGGTCAGTCCAAAGGCCACGATCCGAAAGGCGTCTTGCTGCTGAGCGATGTACTCGATCAGCCCATCCAACTCGGTGGGAACGGGTGGGGGCATGGCAGGCATAACGAAGTTCCTCTCAGGGGCTGTGAGCTGGCATGCACAAGCCAACACCACGCCACCGACATCACTCCCCCGGATCTGTGAAAAAATGCCCCCTGACCTGCAATGTCGAATTGTGATGACAACCACAAGGCCAGGACTTTTGTCACACGCTACTCAGCGGTATAGTTCAGTTGTTACCGGTGGGTAACTTAATCAGTAGTAAGAACCCAACCGAATATCAGAACAGCCCCACGAGACCACGGTCAGACCCAAGAGAAAGCAATGACGCACATGGGCCACTACAAGTCGAACGTCCGCGACCTGGAGTTCAACCTCTTCGAGCTCTTCAACATTCAGCAGGTATTCGGTGGTGAGGAATTCCCCGAGCTGGACGAAGAGACCGCTCGGACCTTCCTTTCCGAGATGCGCACCCTCGCCGAGGGTCCGCTCGCCGATTCCTTCGTCGAGGGCGACCGCAACCCGCCGGTCTTCGACCCGGAGACCCACTCGGTGGCCATCCCCCAGGCTTTCAAGAAGTCCGTCAAGGCAGTCACCGACGCCGGCTGGGATCGCCTCGGCCTGATCGAGGAACTCGGCGGCAGCCCGGTTCCGCGCTCGCTGATGTGGGCCATCCAGGAGATGATCCTGGGCGCCAACCCCGCGGTCTGGATGTACAGCGGCGGTGCCGGTTTCGCACAGATCTTCTACAACGTGGCCACCGATGAGCAGAAGAAGTGGGCCGAGTTCGTCGCCGAGCGCGGCTGGGGCGCCACCATGGTGCTCACCGAGCCCGACGCCGGTTCGGACGTGGGCGCCGGACGCACCAAGGCCGTCAAGCAGGAGGACGGTTCCTGGCACATCGACGGTGTGAAGCGCTTCATCACCTCGGCCGATTCGGACGACATGTTCGAGAACATCATGCATCTGGTGCTGGCCCGCCCCGAGGGTGCCGGCCCCGGCACCAAGGGTCTGTCGCTGTTCTTCGTGCCCAAGTTCATCCCCAACTTCGAGACCGGCGAGCCGGGCGAGCGCAACGGCGTCTTCGTCACCAACGTCGAGCACAAGATGGGCCTGAAGGTTTCGGCCACCTGTGAGCTCAGCCTGGGACAGCACGGCGTCCCCGCCAAGGGCTGGCTCGTGGGCGAGGTGCACAACGGCATCGCGCAGATGTTCGACGTCATCGAGCAGGCCCGCATGATGGTGGGCACCAAGGCCATCGCCACCCTGTCGACCGGCTACCTCAACGCCCTCGAGTACGCCAAGACTCGCGTGCAGGGTGCGGACATGACGCAGCTGACCGACAAGACCGCCCCGCGCGTCACCATCACGCACCACCCGGACGTGCGCCGCTCGCTGATGACCCAGAAGGCATACGCCGAGGGCCTGCGCGCGCTGTACCTCTACGCCACCACCTTCCAGGACGCCGTGGCCGCCAAGGCCCTCAACGGTGTCGAGGCCGAGGAAGCGGTCCGGCTCAACGATCTGCTGCTGCCGATCATCAAGGGTGTCGGCTCCGAGCGCGCGTACGAGAAGCTCACCGAAAGCCTGCAGACCTTCGGCGGGTCCGGCTTCCTGCAGGACTACCCGATTGAGCAGTACATCCGCGACGCCAAGATCGACTCCCTCTACGAGGGCACTACCGCGATCCAGGCGCAGGACTTCTTCTTCCGCAAGATCGTCAAGGACCAGGGCAAGTCGCTGGCCTTCGTCTCCGGACAGATCGAGCAGTTCGTCAAGAGCGAGACCGGCAACGGCCGCCTCAAGGCCGAGCGTGCGCTGCTCGCAACGGCTCTGGAAGACGTGCAGGGCATGGCCGCGACCATGACCGCCAACCTGATGGCCGCCCAGCAGGAGATCACCCAGGTCTACAAGGTCGGCACGGCCTCCGTGCGCTTCCTGATGAGCGTGGGCGATCTACTGATCGGCTGGCTGCTGCAGCGTCAGGCCGCCGTAGCCATCGAGGCCCTCGACGCCGGCGCAACCGGTGCCGAGAAGTCCTTCTACGAGGGCAAGATCGCGGTCGCCTCGTTCTTCGCCAAGAACATGTTGCCGCAGCTCACCTCGACCCGGGCCATCCTGGACAACGTCGACAACGACATCATGGAGCTCGACGAAGCCGCCTTCTGATTCGTTAAACCACGAAGCCCCTGTCTCCCGCTAGGAGATGGGGGCTTCGTGCATTCCGGGGTACCGCCGTTATCAGACCCCGCATAGGGTTGCCCCTATGCCTCGTTACTACCGCGACCAGCAAGCGTGGAAAGACCTCCAGATGTTCCTTCCCGAGCGGCTACGCCTCGATGAGTCGACGGTGCCGCAAGAGGAGTTCTGGGAGTGGCACGGTAACCAGGTGCACCTCGACCGGTACCCCAACCCGGCGGCACCGGTGAAGGTGGTTCTGCTGCACGGCGTCGGCACCAATGGCCGTCAGATGTCACTCATTCTCGGTGCGCCATTGGCGCGCAGGGGCTTCGAGACCGTAGCGATCGATAACCTCGGCTACGGGCTTACCGATGTGGCGCCCGGAGCGGTGCCGGGATACGGCGACTGGGTGGACCTGGTGGTCGACTACCTGGAGTACGAGCGGCGCCGCGACGTACGTCCCATCGTGCTGTATGGACTCAGTGCCGGCGGCATGCTCGCCTACCACGTCGCGGCCAAGGCGCCGCGCGACACGGTACGCGGAATCATCGGCATGACGTTCCTGGATCAACGGGTGCGTGAGGTGGCCGACGGCACCGCACACGATCTGCTGACCGCACGCGTCGGGGTGCCGTTTCTGCGGCTCGCAGCCAAGACACCGGCCCGGCGAGTCCGGTATCCCATGTGGCTGGCGGCGAAGATGAGCACACTGGCGAACAGCCGGGCAGCGATGAAGGTCTTTATGAAGGACCGCACATCAGCGGCCAACTGGGTCAGCGTGAAATTCCTGGCCGACTACATGAGCTACGCGCCCGCCGTCGAACCCGCCGATTTCGATGTATGCCCCATCATCCTCACCCAGCCTGACGAGGACCGATGGACCCCGTATGAGTTCAGCCGGCCCGTCCTCGACCCCATCACCAAGGTGCCGGTCACGGTGGTACCGCTGGAGCGCACCGGGCACTATCCGCTGGAAGATCCGGGACTGAAGCAATTGGAAGACGCGGCGGTCGGATTCATTCGCGCCGTCGCAGGCTGACCGCTTCGGTCGGCCTTCGGGCAAACTTGACGCATGACCGAAGCCCGACGTGCCGTGCTGGTTCTCTCACTGGTCGCAACCAGCCTGCTGACCTTCCTGCTCGGGGTCACCGATCCCGCGGCACCGATGTTCTACCCCACCCGCTTCCTCATCTGGAATCTGTTTCTGGCCTGGCTGCCGGTCTTCGCGGCGCTGGCTTTTTCTGTTGTCCGGCACAAGATTTGGCTGATTCCGATCGGGCTGGTGTGGCTCGCCTTCTTGCCCAACGCCCCGTATCTCGTCACCGATCTGGTGCACCTGATCGACGGCATCGCGTTCTGGCGCCATGTTCTGCAGTACGGCGTCGCAGCCTGGACCGGAATCATCCTGGGCGTGGTGTCGCTGCGCTTGGTGCACGGGCGAATCCAGCGCGACTTCGGCACGGTCACCGGGTGGATCGTCGTGGTCGTTTCCGTTGGCCTGTGCGCCGTCGGTGTGGTGATCGGACGCTTCCAGCGCTGGAACTCCTGGGATCTGATTCACCGGCCGGGCGCCGTCGCCGCGAGCACCCTGGAGTGGGTGAGCTCGCCGTTCTCCTTTGTGGCCCATACCGGTGTGGCAGTGGCCGTCGCCGCATTCTTCGGGCTGGCGTACCTGACCGTGTGGTCGCTATCGGCTCCCGATGAACAGTCGGCGCGCATAGGCGCAAAATGCCTGCAGGACAACACAATTCAGAGCACTTAGCGCCTGTTCGAGATATCGCTACCGTGCCAGAGCCCCGACGCGTTCGGCCAGCTCGGCCACCGGAAGCCGGCCATCCAACTCCACCGTGGCGCTCTGGCGCAGCAGCGGCTCCACTTCTTCGGTGTACCGCGCGATCTGGGCCCGCTCGGTTTCGGTCTGACCGTACGGGTTGTTGGTACGCGTGCTCACGCGGACGATTGCCACCTCCAGCGGCACGCTGAGCAGCACCACGTGGCCAAACTTGTCATAGAAGTCCACCTGGTTGTCCACCGTTCCGGACACGATGACGTCCGGGCACCGCTCCAGCAGTGCTGTCATGCGGGCGGCGTCCCAGCTGCCGTCCGCGAGCGTCCAGCCGTCGTCATCGGTGTCGACCGTGGAAAATCCGCGGCGCGCCAGCTCCTCGAGCAGCGTGGTCTTCCCTGTTCCCGACATGCCCGTCACCAACACCCGTGCCACATCTGAACCATATGCGGTGGCGCGTCGTTGAAAGCAGGAGAAGAGTGGAGCCCAACGGAGGTGACGATGGAGCAGGCAGCACGACGGATCATCGCGGGTCTTATCGCCGCGGCGGCCGCGCTGGCGGCCGGACAACTGACCGCCGCCGCTATCGCCCCGGATTCCGCGCCGTTCTTCGCGGTCGGGAACACAGTCGTCGATCACACCCCGGCAGCCGTGCGTGAATGGGTCATCGGGATCTTCGGCACTTCCGACAAAGCGGTGTTGTTCGCGTGTCTATCCGCAGTCATCGCCGTGCTGGCCGCGACGGCCGGCCTCGTCGAACGCGAGCGGAGATACGGCTCGGTGCTCATCGCGGCGCTCGGCGTCATCGGTGCGCTCGCCGCCGCAACCCGGCCCACGGCGGAATTCACCTGGATCTGGCCCTCGGTGCTGGCGGCCTTCGTCGGAGTCCTGGTGCTGCATGCGCTGATTGGCCGCGTTGGCAGCGAGGATTCCCCTGACCGGCGCAAATTCTTTGGAGCAGCAGCGGCTTTCGCGGCGGGATCGGCGGGTGCGTACTGGCTGGGCAGCCGCTGGAGCAAGGGCGCCGTCGTCGCCGAAGAACGCCGAGAAGCCACCCTGCCCGCACCCGTCGCACCCGCACCGCCGATACCCGCCGGGATCGACGTCAAGGGAGCGGTTCCCTACATCACGAGTAATGCGGATTTCTACCGCATCGACACGGCACTGCGGGTGCCCCAGCTGACCACTGCGGAATGGCAGCTCAATATTCACGGAATGGTCGACCGACCACGCACCGTGACGTGGGCGGAGCTCACCGCGATGGCCGCCACCGAACGTGCGGTGACCCTGACCTGTGTCTCCAACGAGATCGGCGGGGACTTGGTCGGCAACGCGATGTGGACTGGCTTTCCGATCAAACCAATACTGGAATCCGTTGGAGTCCATGGCGATGCGGACATGCTGTTGTCAAAGAGCGCCGACGGCTGGACGGCCGGCACACCGCTGGACGCGCTCACCGACGGCCGCGACTCGATTCTCGCCATCGCGATGAACGGGACACCACTTCCCGTCGAGCACGGCTATCCCGTCCGGCAGGTGGTGCCCGGGTTGTACGGCTATGTCTCCGCGACCAAGTGGGTTGTCGACTGGGAGATCACTCGATTCGATGCCGCCCGCGCCTACTGGACCGTCCGCGGCTGGTCGGCGCGCGGCCCCATCAAGACGGGCTGCCGCATCGACACCCCCCGAACGGGCGGTCGCCTTGGCACAGGCACTCAGATCGTGGCCGGGACAGCATGGGCCCAGCACCGCGGCATCACCAAGGTGGAAGTACAGATCGACGACGGCCCTTGGCAGCCCGCAACACTCGCACCCGAGTACTCGATCGACACCTGGCGGCAATGGTGGTTCGGCTGGCAGGCAACACCGGGTGAACACATCATCACGGCACGAGCCACCGACGGCACCGGAGCGGTACAAACCGATCAGATCGCGTCCCCGGTGCCCGATGGGGCGACGGGATACCCCAAACGACTCGTGACGGTCGGAACCTGACTAACCGAACTCCACAACGCTGCGAATATTTTTGCCCTGCTTCATGTCTCGATAGCCTTGGGCGATGTCGTCCAGCGCATAGGTGCGCGTCACCATCTCGTCGGTCTTGAGCTCACCGCTGGCATACAGCGCCAGCATGGTGGGTACCGCCTCAAACGGGCTCCAGTTCCCGTAGATGACGCCCTTGATGGTCTTCTGCATCAGTGTCACCATGCTCAGGTCCAGCGACACTTCCTCGGGACGAAACGCGCCCATGCTGGTCATGGCTACCGTGCCGCCCTTGCGGATGGAGGCCACGGCGTCCGTGAGATCGCCCGGCTCCATTCGTCCCACCGTGATCATGGTGGCGTCCGCGCCCTGACCGTTGGTGTAGGAGCGAGCCCGTTCGGCGGCCTCATCCATCGTCGCGAACACTTCGGTGGCCCCGAATGTCTTTGCGGCCTCGCGTTTGTATGCCACCGGGTCGACCAGCAGGACATTCGCCGCGCCGGAATGTGCGGCCCCTTGAACCGCGGCGGCACCGACTCCTCCCAGACCCATGACGATCACCGTCTGCCCGGGCTTGACCGCGGCGGCGTTGATGGCGGTACCCCATCCGGTGCCCATCGCACACCCCAACAGGCACAACCGATTCAAGGGCAGCTCCTTGGGCACCTTGTACGCGGATTGCACCGAGACGGTGGTGTACTCGCTGAATGCCGAGAGCCCCAGCTGCTGCCCACAGGGCTGCCCGTCGAGGCGCAATCGATAGCTGGTGGGGTCGTCGAATCTGGATCCGGTGAGCGCATAGGCGCCGGCATCGCAGAGCTGCTGCATTCCGCGTGAACACCACAGGCAGCGTCCGCAGGCCGGCAGGAACGTCAGCACCACGTGGTCTCCGACGGCGAATTGTGTTGTGCCATCGCCGACTTTTTCCACCACCCCGGCGCCCTCGTGGCCTCCGCACATGGGCAGCATGTCCACCGGGAAATCTCCGGTGGCGATGTGATCATCGGAATGACAGAGACCAACGGCCGCCATCCGGACCATGATCTCGCCGGGTCGCGGGTCTTCCACCTCGACCACACAGGGCTCGAATTCCCCTGGCACGCTACGGATCACCGAGGCGTGCGAACGTCGATAGGCCACCGTCAATTGCCCCTGCGGCTGCGACGTACGGCGGACGGTTCGCCCTTGTCATGCGCCGCGAAGTTGGTCAGCTCACGGCCACGCATCCTGTTGATCACCCGCTGGTGCTCGCGGGCGTGGTACGCAAGGGGCGAATAGGTGACGCGCTCCGGTAGCACCCGATAGGCAGCGCGGTACGCCGCGAAGAATCTGCGCAGAAGACGCTCGTCGCGCTCGGACCATGCGACTCCGAGAATGTCGCGCACCCGCTGATCCATGGCGCCGAAGGTCAAGACGAAGAAGACACGGGAAATCGGCGCCAGCACAGGCTTCAATGCCGCGATCACAAGACCCGAGGGAACCCAGCGCGGAATCCGCTGGGCCAGCGGCGAATCCTCGATACCGCCCAAAGGATCGACCAGCTTGCCCAAATTCTCCGCAACCGCAGGATGGTTGATGAGCACCTGCCCGACCAGGCGGTCGTAGTACTCCCAGAACTCCGCGCGCGACGTGGGATATCCACGCTCGGGAACCTGCGTGATGCGGGCCAACAGGCGATTGTCCTGAAAGAGCCGCTCGTCTTCTTCGTCGGTCAAGTCCCGTCCCAGGAATCGCGGAGTCACGCGACGGCCTGCCACATACGCCGTCGCGATCACCCAGGCATACGCCTCCGGGTCGAGTGCGCTGATGTGCTTGCCCTGCCGACTGCCGGTCTCGCCCTGCATCTGCAACGGCCGATGCATCGTGCGTAGCCAATAACCCTGTTCGATCGCGGCCTTGCCCCCGAATATCCACTGCTGCACCGCATCGAAGGAGCGGATAGCGCGGCCCGCCGGATCCCGGTCTGCCACCGAGTAGCGGTCGGTGACATCCCCGATCACCGGATGCATGCCCTGCATGATGAATGCCGCGCCCACCGCGGGCAGGTACAGCCATTGACCCCCCAGCGTGGCTGTCAGCCCGAGCGGGTCAAACAGCTCTGGCACCGGCTGCGCCCAATCACTCGATACCGAATCCTGCGTTGCCGCGGACTCCACCAGTGCAGTCACACCGAAACCTCCTTGTGTCGTTACCCGAAAAGCTAACGTGAACACCAGGTCGCATATAAGTCTCATCTGGGGGACGCCATGGCATCGGATAATCGCAGTTCACGGCTGCGCAAAGCGCCACAGCAACACCGATCCCGGGAACTGGTCGCAAAAATCGTGACGGCGACAGGCAAGCTGCTGCTCACCGAGGGCCCCGAGGCGATCACCACCAACCGCATCGCTGCCATCACCGGAATCAGCAAGGGGTCGATCTATCAGTACTTCCATACCAAGGACGACATCATCATGGCGGCAATCCGGGATGCCGCCGAGCGACAGCTTCCGGGGGTTCGCTCAGCGCTGGCGGCCAACGCGCTAGCGCCGCCACATCAGATGATGGACTCCGCGATCGACATGTTGATCGCGTTCACCACCGACAACGCCCCTACCCTGCGCTATCTCAACGAGAATCCCGAGTTCGCCCGCGAGGTCGAGGCCAGCACGAACATGCCGGTCCTGATGCAGACGATGATGACGCTGCACGTTCAGCAGTACCGCGATCAGTACCACGCCGATCTCGAACCAGAGACCATCGCGTGGCTCTTCATCAATTCGGCGATCACCACCACGCTGATGTTCTTCCAAACCGACCGGAGCCCGATCGACCTCCAACAACTGCGGATGGGGCTGAAACGCATGGCGTACGGTCTGCTGACTTCGTAGCCGATCCCGATATGGCGGGACCCAGAAAAGTAGGTGGCCTCGCACCGCCGTCGGGTCGGGGGGTCGGACGGTGGCGCGAGGCTACCCATGTATCGACACCTACTCGGAGAGCGTTACAGCCTCCCGGAAAAAACTTGAAACTTTTTTTGACGATGCCCCGAGAATGTCAAAACCCCCGGTCATGGGCTTGCGCCCATGCCGGGGGTTTTGATGAGTGCTTAAGCCACTCAGGCTTCCAGGATGGCCGTCACGCCCTGGCCACCCGCCGCGCAGACCGAGATGAGTCCGCGGTACGTACCGGTCCCGCCGTTTTCCTTCTTCTTCTCGGCGAGCTGCTTGGCCAGCTGAGCCACGATGCGGCCACCGGTGGCCGCGAACGGGTGCCCGGCCGCCAGCGAGGAGCCGTTGACGTTGAGCTTGCTTCGATCGATGGCGCCCAGCGGCTTATCCAGGCCGAGGCGCTCCTTGCAGTAGTCCGCCGACTCCCACGCCTGCAGCGTCGCGAGCACCACCGAGGCGAAGGCCTCGTGGATTTCGTAGAAGTCGAAGTCCTGCAGGGTCAGACCGTTGCGGGCCAGCAGGCGCGGCACTGCGTAGGTTGGAGCCATCAGCAGACCGTCGGGGCCGTTGATGTAATCCACCGCGGCGGTCTCGCCGTCGACGAAGTAGGCCAGCACGGGGATACCGCGCTCGGCGGCCCACTCCTCGCTGGACAGCAGCGCCACGGAGGCACCGTCGGTCAACGGAGTGGAGTTACCGGCAGTCATGGTGGCGTCACCGTGCTTCACGCCGAACACGGGCTTCAACGTCGCCAACTTCTCCACGCTCGAGTTCGGGCGCAGGTTGTCGTCGCGATACAGCCCGAGGAACGGGCTGATCAGGTCGTCAAAGAAGCCACGGTCGTATGCGGCGGCCATCTTCTGGTGGCTGGCCGCGGCCAGGGCATCCTGATCGGTGCGCTTGACACCTGCCTGCTTGGCGGTGATGGCGGCGTGCTCACCCATGGACAAGCCCGTGCGCGGCTCACCGTTCTGGGGGATGTCGACACCGAGGGCGGCCGGCAGCTTGCCGAGCAGCTTGAGCCGCGTGACGTTGTCCTTGGCCCGGCGGATCGCCAGCAGGGTGTGGCGAAGATCATCGCCGAAGTTGATCGGCGCATCGGAGGTGGTGTCTACGCCACCGGCCAGTACCGACTCGTAGCGGCCGAGCGCGATGCCGTCGGCACCGACGATCGCGGCCTGCAGACCCGTGCCACAAGCCTGCTGCAGATCGAAAGCCTGGGAGTACGGCGACAACGGGCTGCCCAACACGGACTCGCGGGTGAGATTGAAATCACGGCTGAGCTTCAGGACCGCGCCGGCGATCACAGCACCCAGACGCTCACCCTTGAGGTTGAAGCGATCGGAGGCGCCGGTAATGGCGGCGGTCAACATGTCCTGGTTGGAGGCGTTTGCATAGGCGCCGTCCGAACGTGCGAAGGGGATGCGGTTACCGCCGAGGACCGCGACGCGGCGGCGGCCTTGCGAGGCGGTTGACTTGCGTGTCGAGCTGGTTGCCACTTGTCTCTCCACTGTTAAGGGGGCAGGATTACCGAGCATTCTTACTCTGGAGTAAGTTCTTTGTCGAGTTCACCCTAGACCAATTACGAAGGACGGCACATGTCCCCCAAGCTCACTGACGACCTCTATGCGCTGCTGGTCAACTCCGGGCCCGGCAACCTGCTCGCCGGCCGACTGGGTATCCCGCAGCCCGAGAAGCTGCGCCGCTACAAGAAGGGCCAGCCCGCGCTGGCCGGGCCCGTGCTGATCGGCGGCGAAGGCCGCCTCGCCGAGCCGCTGCGTGCCGCCCTGGCCGACGACTATGACCTGGTCTCCAACAACCTCGGTGGTCGCTGGGCCGACAAGTTCGGCGCCCTGGTCTTCGACGCCACGGGAATCACCACACCGGTCGAGCTGAAGCAACTGCATGAGTTCTTCACGCCGCTCCTGCGCAATGTCGGCAAGTCGGGCCGTCTGCTGGTCATCGGCACCACCCCGGACAAGGCAGCCACCACCGATGAGCGCATCGCCCAGCGCGCCCTGGAGGGCTTCACCCGCTCGCTGGCCAAGGAATTCGGCAACGGCGCCACCGTGCAGCTGGTCTACCTGCACCCCGATGCCAAGACCGGCGCCACCGGCCTGGAGTCGACCGTCCGCTTCATCCTGTCGGCCAAGTCGACCTATGTGGATGGCCAGGTGTTCTACGTGGGCGCCGACGACTCCGCCCCGCCCGCCGATTGGGACAAGCCGCTGGCCGGCAAGGTCGCCATCGTCACCGGTGCCGCCCGCGGTATCGGCGAGACCATCGCCGAGGTGTTCGCCCGTGACGGCGCGGCCGTTGTCGCCATCGACATGCCGTCCGATGACCTGACCGCTGTCGCACAGAAGGTCGGCGGAACGTCCTTGGCCCTGGATGTCACCGCCGCCGATGCCATCGACCAGATCACCGCGCACCTCACGGAGCACCACGGCGGCAAGGCCGACATCCTGGTCAACAACGCCGGTATCACCCGCGACAAGCTGCTGGCCAACATGGACGACGGCCGTTGGGACTCCGTCATCGCCGTGAACCTGCTGGCACCGCAGCGCCTCACCGAGGGGCTGATCGAGAACGGGACCATCGGTGACGGCGGACGCATCGTCGGCCTGGCCTCCATCGCCGGCATCGCCGGTAACCGCGGCCAGACCAACTACGGTGCCACCAAGGCCGGCATGATCGGTATCACCCAGGCGCTGGCTCCGTCGCTGGCCGAGAAGGGCATCACGATCAATGCCGTTGCGCCGGGCTTCATCGAGACCAAGATGACCGCGGCCATCCCGCTGGCCAACCGTGAGGTGGGCCGCCGCATCAACTCGCTGAACCAGGGTGGCGAGCCCGTGGATGTCGCCGAGACCATCGCCTACTTCGCCAGCCCGGCTTCGAATGCGGTAACCGGCAACGTGGTTCGGGTCTGCGGCCAGTCCTGGCTGGGGGCCTGATCATGGGTGCTGCCACGACACAGCCCTCGAGCCTTCGCAATATGGCCATGGCCGCGGTCGGTGCGCTGCCGTTCATCCCACGCCCGTCCACCCTGCCCAGCAGGGTTGTCCGGACCAACGGTGTGCGGATCGACCCGGCGCACGTCGCCGCCTACGCCAAGGTGACCGGCTTGAGCTTCACCGACAAGGTGCCGGTGACATACCCGTTCGCGCTGCAGTTCCCCTCGGTGATGGAGTTGGTGACGGGATTCGATTTCCCCTTCCCCGCCATCGGCACCGTGCACCTGGAGAACCACATCACCCAGCACCGCGCCATCACCGCGACCGACACCGTCGACATCGAGGTGCGCACGGAGAACCTTCGCGAGCACCGCAAGGGACTGCTGGTGGATGTCCTGACCGACATCACCATCGGCACCGACACCGTGTGGCAGCAGACCATGACGTTCCTGCGTCAGCAGCGCACCAGCCTGTCCGACGGGGTCAAGCCGGAACCGCCGAAGGCCGTCAAGCTGCCGCCGCCGAACTCCACGCTGCGCATCAGCGGCGGACAGATCCGTCGGTACGCGTCGGTGGGCGGGGACCACAACCCGATCCACACCTCGTCGATCGGCGCCAAGGCGCTGGGCTTCCCGAAGGCTATCGCCCACGGAATGTTCACCGCTGCAGCGGTTCTGGGGAACATTCAGGGCGAGATCCCCGATGCCGTGCGCTACGACGTCAAGTTCGGCAAGCCGATCCTGCTGCCCGCCTCGGTGGGCGTGTGGATCGAGAAGGATGGCAACGGCTGGGATATCGCCGTCCGCAATCCGAAGAAGGGTGACCCGCACCTGAACGGGACCATCACCCCGCTCTGATTCTGTTTTCGCCGAGTGTGCGTCCAGGTAGAGATTTCTCGTGAATCCGCTACCTGGATGCACACTCGCGTTGTTTCTGGTCCTCCTAAGGTGACCCCATGGACAGGCAGTCGGGTGGCGCTGGCCGATGTCACGGGCGAAGGCGCAGGCCAGCTGCCGGAGCAATAGGCATTCGATGAGTTGTCGGATGCCGCGAGGTCTCTTCGTCAGAGAGGTAGAGATCCCCTCTGGATATAGGAGCCCGTCATGACCGCAATACTCAGCCCACTGGAGACCGTCGCCAGCGCACGCGCCGCCCTGCACGAGGTCGTTGTGCGCCTCACCGCGGCGGACAACGACAAGCAGACACCCAACGCCAAGTTCACCGTCGCCCAACTCACCGAACATCTCCAGAACTCCATCAAGCTGCTCGGCAACGCGGCGGGTGTCGACATCGACATCGCCACCGAGGGTTCGGTGGCCGACCGCATCCTGCCGCCGTCGCAGGCAGCCGTCGATGCCTGGCAACAGCGCGGAACCGGCGGGACGGTGACCATGCCGATCGGCGAATTTCCCGCCGAGATCGCCGTGCGCATTCTGAGCTCGGAGTTCCTGGTCCATGCCTGGGATTACGCCGTCACCACCGGTCAGGAGTTCGACCCGATGGAAGAGCTCACCGGGAGCGTGCTGGAATCGGCACGCATGATCATCCAGCCAGAGCGGCGCGACGGCGACTTTCTTCGCCGACGAGGTGTCCGTCTCCGACGACGCCCCAAACCTGGTGAAGCTCATCGCCTTCACCGGACGTAATCCCGGATGGTCACCGGCAAGCTAGCCGGAGTAATACTCACGCTGATCTCGACGGCTGTACTTCGGCGGATCGATCGTTACGATCGCACGTCACTTGCCTGCAGCAAATTCGAGGAGTACGTCGTGTCAGCGGACGAGGCCCACCAAGAAGCACCACCGGTCGATTGGCGGGCGGTGCTGCGACAGCTCCCCTTGTTGAACATCCTCGGCGTGGTCGCCGTCCTCGTGGCGGCGACCCTGGTGGTGGTCAAAAATCTCCCAGACCACAGCACCGATCAGCTGCTCAACGTCTCCTACGACCCGACGCGTGAGCTCTACAACGTCCTCGACGGCACCTTCACCAAGCAGTACAAGGACAAGACCGGCAAGACAATTGAGATCAAGCGCACCAACGGCGGTTCGGGACGGCAGGCCCGCAGCGTGCTGGACGGCAGCCAGCGCGCCGACGTCGTGTCGCTGGCATCCGTCAGTGACGTGGACACGCTGAGCCTGCGCGGGCTGATCGCCCCCAACTGGCGTCAGCGGCTGCCCAACAACTCCATCCCGTACACCTCGACGATCGTGTTCGTCGTCCGCAAGGGCAACCCGCGCGGCATCCACGACTGGCCCGACCTCGCGCAGGAGAACGTCGCCGTCATCACACCGAACCCCCGCACCTCCGGGAACGGGCAGCTCTCCGTGCTCGCGGCATGGGGCTCGGTGGTGACGCGCGGCGGGACCGAGGCGGAGGCGCGTGCCTATCTCGCGGCGCTGTTCCGGAACGTCGCCGCACTCGACAGCGGAGCACGCGGCGCCACCAACACGTTCTCGGTTCAACGACTCGGCGACGTGCATCTGACGTGGGAGAACGAGGCGATCAACGAGGTCGAGGCCAACAAGGGTGAGCTCGAGATCGTCTATCCACCGGTGAGCATCCGCGCCGAGCCCGCGGTCGCCTGGGTGGACGCCAACCTGAACGATCCCAAGCGCACCGCGATTGCCAAGGCGTATCTGGAATACCTCTTCACCGACGAGGCGCAGGAAGTCGCCGCACAGCGCGGTTACCGCCCCTTCAAGCCCGAAATCCTTGCCCGGCACAGCAATACACTGCCCGCGATCAATCTGTTTCCCATCACGGCGATCGCATCCAGTTGGGATGACGCACGGCAGAAGTTCTTCTCGGACAACGGAATCTACGAGACCATTCCGCGCACCACCAACCGGGGCACCACCACCTTCGCCTCCGACAGACAAGGACGCTAGATGCCGTCGGCACTGCGAGTATTCGACAACTACGACGCCATCAAGGCCCGTCGCGACATCATCGCCGGTCTGACGGTGGCGGCGATATCACTTCCCCAGGCCATGGCCTATGCGCTCATCGCCGGGGTCGATCCGAAATACGGTGTCTACTCAGCGATCGTGGTCGCGGCCATCGCGTCGATCTTCGGGTCCTCGTCGCATCTCATCAACGGACCCACCAGCGCCATCTCACTGCTGGTGTTCAGCTCGCTGGCGTTCCTGGATCCGGAAAACCGGACCGGACTGTTCGAGGCACTGTTCCTGCTGGGCGTACTGGTCGGCGCGATCCAGATCCTCATCGCGGTCTTCAAACTCGGCGACCTCACCCGGTACATCTCCGAATCCGTCGTCATCGGATTCATGGCAAGCGCCGCCCTGCTGCTGGCCATCGGCCAACTGGCCAACGTTATCGGCGTGCGCGACAAGGGAGATGGGCATATGCAGGTGCTACAACGCGCCTGGCTCACCCTGTTTCACGGCGATGCCGTGAACTACCGCGCAGTGATCTTGAGCGGCTCGGCGGTGGTGTTGGCAGTTCTCCTGCGCCGGTTGGTCCAGCGCTATGGCCTGCCACAGATCGACATGCTGTTGGTGCTCATCGTCACGGCCGTGATCGCCTACGCGTACGGCTGGTCGGTACCGGATGGCACCGGGCATACCGACGTGAAGATCTCGGGCAAGATCCCGGCCAGCCTTCCGGAGTTTCACATTCCCGAGGTCCAGGTGAGCACACTGGGCGAGCTGTCGCACGGCGCGTTGGCCATAGCATTCATCGGCCTGATCGAGGCGTTGTCGATCGCCAAGGCCATCGCGCACCACACCGGGCAGCAGATCGATTACAACCGTCAGATCCTCGCCGAGGGCCTGGCCAACCTGGCCGGCGGCTTCTTCCAGAGCCTGCCCGGCTCGGGCTCGTTATCCCGATCGGCGATCAACTACCAGTCCGGCGCGGCGACGAGGTTCTCCGGAATCGTCAGCGCCGCAACCGTAACCATCGCGCTATTGCTCTTCGCCCCGCTGCTCCGATACATCCCGCAGGCGGCGCTGGCAGGTCTGCTGCTGGTAACGGCGGTGCGGCTGGTGGACTTCCGGCGGCTCGCGTACGCGGTGAAAGCCTCGAGGTATGACGCCGGGCTGGTCATCATCACGGCGGTGGTCGGTGTCGCCGTGAACCTGGATACCGCGGTGCTCGTCGGCGTGGTGCTCTCGATTCTGCTGTTCGTTCCGCGCGCGGCCAAGCTCAAAGCCGCCGAGCTCATCGTCACCGATGAGGGTGTCATCCGCGAGCGGACCCCCCAGGACAACCCCGACGACACCGGCAGTTCGGTCCGCAGGTCTTCGCCGGTCATCTACGACCTCGAAGGGGAGCTGTTCTTCGGTGCGGCACCCGAACTCGACCGCTATCTCGACGCGCTGCACGCGCGGATCCGCGAGGAGAATCTGAAGGTCGTCATCCTGAGGCTCAAGCGGGTGCGCCACCCCGACGTGGTCTGCATCGAACGTCTCGAACACTTCATCAAGGAGCAGCAAGAACTCGGCGTGACCGTCCTGCTCGCCGGGGTGCGCCCGGATTCGCTTGCGCTGCTGCAGAACATCGGATTCACCCAATGGCTCCCGGCCGAGCAGGTGTTCCCCGAGGAGGACCGAGAATTCTCGGCGACACTACGGGCTGTTCGGTACGCGCAGAACCGATTGGATGAAACACCGTCCGACCCGGCACCTCACCAGGACAAGCTCTACTACCTGGTGTGAGGGCCTAGGCGCGTTTGGCCACAGGCTCATCGCGCGGACGGCCCCGCAGACCACGCCAACCGAGGTTGAGCAGCGTGTCTTTCGCGCTCTCGACCTTGATATCGCCGGTCGCCACCCGGGACGCTACGGCCTCGCCACCGCCGACGAGAGCGACAGCCATGGCGTCGTAGTCGGTGTCGGGGTCGATCTCCGGTGAAGCGGCCTTGATCAGACGCGCCACCAGTTCGATGATCCGGTCACGCCCCTCGCGTACCTGCTTGGCGAACAGCTGCGTACTGGTGGCCTGTCCGTAGATGACGATCCAGGACGCCCGGTGCGTGTCGACGTAGTTGAGAAACGATACGACCGTGGTGCTCAACACGTCTCGTGGCGATTTCGTCAGATCGATATCGCCACGCACCGCCTCGACGAACCGGCCGAGCTCACGGCGAAGGCACGCCACGAAGAGATCTTCCTTGGAGCCGTAATAGAGATAGAGCATCGGCTTGGAAATCTTGGCCGCTGCGGCGATGGCATCCATCGAGGTGTCCCGGAAGCCGTTGAGCGCGAACTCCTGCACAGCGGCATCCAGCATCTGCTGCTCCCGAACAGCACGGGGCAGCCGCTTGGTACCACCGGCCATGGCTGCCTCCGAGGTTGGGACGTCAACGCGAACTTACTCCAGAGTAAGCTACTGGTTGGTTCGACTATTGCATACCGTCCCGCTACGGCGTGCTGGGACCGCTGAAATGGAGTGTTTTTGTCTCCGCCCCCAGCCTAGCGCGCAAACGCTACCTTCCGGATACCCCCGCCCCGTACCATGCGCGGCGTGGACTTCACCCTTGCGCTGACCCCCGACCTGGTGGCCGTCTTCCTCACTCTGTTCGTGCTGGAAGTGGTCCTGGGCATCGATAACGTCATCTTCATCTCAATCCTCGCCAGCAAGCTCCCCATCGCCCAGCAGGCCAGGGCACGCAACCTGGGGCTAACCCTCGCGATGGTCATGCGCGTCGGATTGGTGTTTGTGGCCGGCTGGATCATCACCCTCAAGGAAGACGTTCTCGAACTTCTGGGCCATGGCTTCTCGATCAAGGACTTCATTCTGATCGCCGGTGGGCTGTTCCTGGTCTACAAGGCGGTACACGAGATACACCTCAAACTGGAAGGCACCGGAGAGGAAAGCGAATCATCCTCGGGCGTCACAACATTTAAGTCCGTGCTGGTGCAGATCCTGCTACTGGATCTGGTGTTCTCGCTCGACTCGGTAATCACCGCCGTGGGCATGACGAGCAATATGCTCGTCATCGTCACCGTGGTGGTGCTTTCCTTCGCGATCATGCTCTTCGCATCTCGCTTCGTCTTCGCCTTTGTCAACCGGCATCCGACGGTCAAGATGCTCGCGCTGTCCTTCCTGCTGCTCATCGGAGTGTTCCTCATCGCCGACGGCTTCGGCATCAAGATCGACAAGGCGATGATCTATGGCCCGATGGCCTTCGCCATTCTGGTCGAGGCCCTCAACCTCTTGGCTGCTGCACGGAAAGCCAGGCAGGACAATACGACTCATCGGCCGGTCGCTCTGCGGCCCACCTATCCGGGTGTCGACGAGTCCGTGGCGATCGCCGCGGCGACGTCAACGAGTCCGGACGCCGGCTCAGTGGGGTTGTCCCGAAAGCCGGTGGACGGCAAGGGCGGCGATTCCCGCGCCGGCCTTGGCTAGCGCGGCGCGAGCCGAACCCGAAGCTCCTCCAGGCCGCGCAGCGAGCTGTTGGTGGTCCAGCGGGGTGTCCCGTCGATCTCGATCCGATCCACGCGGGTGACCAGCTCGCGCAAGACCGCTTGCCCTTCCATGCGGGCCAGCCCCGCACCGAGGCACAGATGTATCCCCGACCCGAAGGCCACGTGCTGGCTGACCGGACGGGCTGCGAGGAACCGGTCTGGATCATCGAATTCGCGCGGATCGCGATTGGCCGCGCCCCATAACAGCGCTACCCGCGCACCCGCCGGGATCACCACGTCACCGACCGCGTAATCCTGTGTAGCCGTGCGATAGAAGTTCTGAATCGGTGAGGAGTACCGCAGCTGTTCCTCCACCGCTCCCGCGAGAAGCTTCGGGTCAGATCTAATGAGCTCATACTGATCCGGGTTCTCCGACATGGTGAGAAACATGGTGCTCAGCAGATTGGTGGTGGTCTCGTTCCCTGCCAGCAAGAGCAGCAGAGCGAAGTAGAACAGCTCGTCGTGACTGATCTCGCCCTCGCCGGCATCCGCGACGAGCTTGCCCAGCACGGTATCTGCTCCCAGCAGATTTCCCTTACCGAGCTGGGTCAGAAAGTAGTCATGCAGGTGCCGAAGCCCGTTGAGTGTCCCCGGAACCTGTCGCAGGCCCCTGGGACTGAACTCCACGTTCGCCACCCGCACGGTTTCGTTGGACCAGTGCCGGAAGAACGCCTCATCTTCGGGTGGAATGCCCAGGATGTGCGCGATCATCCGCATGGGCAGCGGAACCGCCAGGTGTTCGACGACATCGGCACCGGGGTGGTTGAGGAGTTCGGTCACCAGCTCGGTGGCCATCCGGTCCACTGTCGGCGCCCAGCCCTCCAGCGCGCCGCGGGTGAATCCCGGCAGCGCCTTGCGACGCAGCTCGGTGTGCCGCGGCCTGTCCATGTTCAGCAACACGGGTACGTCAAATCTGGCTCGCACCACGCCATCCCGGTTCGAGAGCAGCGCGTCGTTGCGCGCGGCCGCGCGCACGTCTTCATAGCGGCACAGAATGAAGATGTTGCGCTTCCGGTTGTAGTGCACCCGCTCACCGGAGAGCAGCGCACGATATCCGGGGTGCGGGCTGGCCGCGGTCGACGGATCCATGGGATCGAAGTCGGTTTCCGGCACACCCGGGAAAGAGCGACGTCGCACCCTGGCCCGCAACTCATCCGACGCGTTGGACATCAAGGACCGCACCACCGGCCTCGTCGTGGTGCGGACCAGCTGGGCGTCGTGTCTCATCGATGAGCCGCTGGCGCGAAGACCGCTCAGTATGGTCATTTCAAGTGCCCGACCAGCTCGCCCTCGGCACCGAACAACCTGTCCTGCCACTCATTCAGCAGCAGCGTGGTATCGACGTCATCCGGATGAAATCCCTTGCGCATGAACGGCTTCATATCCCGGTAGATGCCGCGGAACAGCGGGCCACGCACCATGCTGAAGGTTTCACGCAGCAGCCGCAACGGCTGGCGCCGGCCCACCGGATCGGTGGTGACGATCGAAATCCAGGAAGCCAGCGTGATCGTCGGCACGGCGATGGTCGAGAGAAACCGCATCATGCGGATGCGCAGTTCCTCCGATGCGCCGATCTCACGGTAGACGTCGAAGGCCACCGACTTGTGCTCCAGCTCTTCGAGCGCATGCCAATTGAGCATGTTCCGGATCTCCGGGTCCGAGAGCAGTCTCTGGATATCAGGACGCCCCAGGACATTCTCGGCGAATACCGCGGTGAAGTGCTCGGCGCCCACGGTGAAGGCCAGGAGCAGGTGCCGCAACCTGGTCAGTCGGTCCGGGTCGGGGTACTGCTTGTCGAGAAACTTCTCCATACGCTCGGTGCTCTGCAGGAAGTACTCGAACCATGCTGTGGGATAACCCATCTCAGCAAGCTGCTCGTTAAGCTCACGGTGCTGCAATCCGTGCGTCATTTCCTGACCGATAAACCCGGCCACTCTCTTTTTGAGATCGGGATCGGTGATCTTGTCCCGGTAGCGGCGCACCGATCGGACGAAGATGTCCTCGCCCGGGGGAAAGATCGCGGAAAGAAAGGCCACGGTGTGACTGAAGACGATGTCGTCCTGCGCGAAATGCTTCGGCCCCGCGGGCGTCTTTTCGAATCCGAACTGGATTCGTCGCGTCTTCGGATACGTGCCCTGGGCGGTCGCCACCATGGGTGAACCTCTCATCACTCGTCGTTGAGTTCCATCAATAACCGTAACGGAACTTTCCGTAACGGACAATGGGGTAATCTTTAACCCTGATGGAACTGACGATCGATCAGCTGGCACAGCGGGTGGCCATGACGGCGCGCAACATCCGTGAGTGGCAGACGCTCGGACTGGTTCCCCCGCCCGAAAAGCGGGGACGTATCGGCATCTACTCCGATGACCACGTGGCGATCATTAACCACGTGAAAAATCTTAAGTCCCAAGGCTTTCCGCTGGATGTCATCCGACGGGTCATTGACTCCGGCGGCGGCTCGGAGGACAGCGTGCGCAAGATGGTCACCGAGGCCCTCAGTCCCTTCGCCACCGGCGAGCCGGTGATCCTCCCCCGCGCCGAGCTGGTACAGCGCCTCGGCGAGGATGCCGACACCGCACTGGCCGAGGCGGGACTGCTCTCCGACATCGACATCCAGACGGTGTCGGTGCGGGATACCGAAACACTTGACGCCATCCAGCTGCTGGTGACCGCCGGTATGTCCCTGTCTCGCATATCCGAGACGCTCCGCGAAGTCGATCGGCTTCAGCACCAGATAGCCCAACTACTTCTCGGTGCCTACGTCGCCGACGTGTGGCAGCCCTTCACCGAATCCGGATACACCTCCACCGACTGGGAAACCATCGCCGATAATGCCTCGCGGGCAAAGCAGTTGACGGTCACGCTGGCCTCCCGGCTGTTGGCCCGTGCCCTGGACGACACCGTCGATCCGATTCTCTTGCAGCAGGCCGACGAGGCCGAGACGATGCTCAAGAGCACCCGCCCGGCCTCGTCGGCCTGAGCTCAGTCCACCTCGCCGCAGCCCCGGTCCAGGCCACGTACCTCGATGGGGCACCAGACCGCGCGGGACACCTCGGCGGCCCACTGCTGGGCTTCGGCCAGGGTGGGCACGTCGATGATGCTGAAGCCGCCGAGCTGCTCCTTGGTCTCGGTGTAGGGACCGTCGGTGGCGGTATGCCCAGAGGCGTTGGCGGTCACCATGGTCGCGGTGTCGGCAGGCTGCAATCCGGCCGCGAACAGCCACACACCCGCCTCCTGCATGCGCCGGGTGACTGCCTGCACATCGGCGCCGATGGTTTCCAGCGCGGCGGCGTCGGGCTGGACCGCCTCGGGCGGGTAGACGATCGAGAGTAGATAGCGGCTCATGTCAGGCCTCCTCGTCCTGGAAGGGGCGCACCTCGACGGGCTCCTCGCATGCCGCCGACCCCTCGGCAGCCCACTTCAGCGCCGCGTCCAGGTCGGGCGCGTTGATGATCCAGAAACCGCCGAGGTGCTCCTTGGTTTCCAGGTATGGGCCGTCGGTGGTGGTGATCTTGCCGTCCGCGCTGCGCACCACCGTCGCATCCGACGGTTCGGTCAGCCCGTTGGCGAAGACCCAGACACCGGCCTCCTTCATCCTCTCGTTGAGCACGCCAGTCTGTGCGTAGAGCCGCTGCACATCCTCGTCACTCCAATCGGCCGCGTTCTCCGCGTAACTGTGGACCGAGAGTAAGTACTGCTTCATGGTCGTCCTTTTCTATCCGTAGCCATCGATGGGCGCCCGTTCGGCTTCCCTTCAACCACACCACGAATAGACCTCCCCAGAATCGACACCTCATCGAAAATTCGGGAAGAGATCGCGAAAGATCGTGCTTGGAACCGCCTACTTAGGAGGCGCGCGTTCCGAGTTTGTTGTTCAGGTACTCCTGGCGGCAGGCTCGGCGTGCGATCTTTCCGCTGCTGGTACGCGGGATCGCGCCGGCCTGAACCAGCTGCACATCGGTGACCGGCAGTGTGTGCCGACGGGACACCGCGGCGCGGATCGCGTCGACGATGGGGCTGGGTTCGGCCCGCCCGGCTCCAGCGGCCCGCTCAGCGACGATGACCAATCTCTCCCCGGCGCCATCACCCGCATCGACGCCAACCGGCAACTCGTTGGCGGGCACCGAGAAGGCCGCCACGAAGCCGCGCCGCACCACCGGCGACGACTCTTCGACCGTGGCCTCGATGTCGTGCGGGTAGTGGTTACGGCCGTCCACAATCACCAGATCTTTAACCCGCCCGGTGATGTAGAGCTCGCCGTCGACATAGACACCAAGGTCTCCGGTGCGGAACCAGAGCGCGCCCGGTTCGGTACCCACGGCGTGACTGTCCTCGGCTACACGTTCCTGCAGCTTGTTATGGAAGGAGAGGTCTGTCTCTCTGGGCCGGCCCCAGTAACCGCGGCCAATGTTGTTGCCGTGCAGCCAGATCTCACCCACCTGCCCGTCGGGCAGCTCCGCCTCGGTGCCGGGATTGACGATGACAGCCCACTGGCTGCGGGCGATCTGCCCACACGACACTTGCGGCACCGCATTCTCGTGAGTGGCTTCCACGCGGACCGCATACCCTGCGCCTAGCTGTTCACGATCCACATAGATGACAGACGGCTCTGCCTCGGGGGCGATGGAGGAGACGAACAGCGTCGCCTCGGCCATGCCGTAGGAGGGCTTAATGGCGTTGGGCGGCAGACCATGTGGGCCGAAGGCTGCGTTGAACTTCCGGATCGAGGCAATGCTGACCGGCTCGGAACCATTGATCAGCCCCGCCACATTGCTCAGGTCTAGGGCTTCGCCGTCCTTCGGTAGGCCGCGCTCGGCGGCGAGCTCGAAGGCGAAGTTGGGGGCTGCTCCAAAGGTGCGGCCCAGGTGAGACGCGGCCGCCAGCTCCTTGATCCAGCGTCCGGGCCTGCGCACGAACGACATCGGGGACATCAGCGTCATCCGGCCTCCGCAGAGCGGGAACATGAGCATGAGCAGACCCATGTCGTGATAGAGCGGCAGCCAACTCGCTCCTCGGACATCGACATCCAGGCCCACCGAGATGACCATTTGCAGGACGTTGGTCATCACCGCACGGTGGGTGATCTCCACACCGGCGGGCACTCGCGTCGAACCCGATGTGTACTGCAAGTAGGCGATGTCATCGGTACTCGGCGTCACTCTGGCATAGGTCGCGCCCACCGAATTCGGCACGCCGTCGACGGCAAGTACCCGGGGGCGACGCTCGCGCGGCAGTCTTCGGACGAAGCTGCTGACGGATTCGGCGGCCGCTTCGTTGGTAAGCACGACCGTCGGTTGGGCGTCGGTAAGCACCGCGTCGAGCCGTTCGGCGTGCCCGGGAAGTTCCGGGGCGAAGAGGGGGACCGCGATGTTTCCGGCCTCGATGGCGGCGAAGAAGCCGATGACGTAATCAAGGCCTTGGGGCGCCAGGATCGCGACCCGGTCTCCCGGCTTGGTCACCTGCTGAAGCCGTGCCGCGACGGCACGGGAACGCGCACGAAGCTGTGGCCAGTTCAGATCGGACGGTTCGCCGTCCGGGTCGCTACTGAAGTCCACATAGCGATAGGCAAAAGTGTCGTGCTCGCCGTCGACAGCGCTCTCAAGATAATGGTTGACGGTGTAACCGTCCGGTAAGGAGATGGCGCCCGTCTCGTCCAGGTACTCCTCGACACGTAACCCTGTCACCAGCGCACTCATCCCAACCTCCGCGTAGCCGTAACCACGACAGCCGGACGACGAGTAGCCATGAATAAGCCATCACGCTTTGCTACGGTCCCGACCGAACGTAGATGGTACGTGACGTACCAGTAGCAAACGGTACTCGAAGTCCCACTAGGACGCCGTGTCTAAAAAGGCCCGAGAGCACATTGTTCACTGTGTGCTTTGACACCCCGGAGTAGTGATGTGATCGGTACGACCGATCGACGCCGGGCGTGGCCCATCTCCTGCCTGCAGCCTGGGAAATCCCTCAAGATTTTTCGGCATTCCCTTCCCGCCGGGCCGCTATTAGACTCGTGACAAATAGCATCCAGCGTCGGAGGCAGATATGCGCCCCAGGAATCGGGTCAAGTACTGGTCGCGGTGGGTGGCCATGCACGGCATCAGCCGCATCGGACTACTCACGCAGGTCCGGACGATGCCGTTGGCGGCGTTGTTCCTCAGCCCGGACCGAGCCGACAATCACTACCGGTACATCGAACAGATCCGGTCAGTCGGTCCGATCGCTCCGGCTCGCGCCACCGGCCTGGTCTTCACCGGCCTGGCGCAGACACGCGAGATCTTGCGGGACCACCGATTCATCACGATGGCGCCCAACAACATTCCCTCCCCCGTTCTGCCCCAGGCGCTCAGCCGGTGGATCTTCGAGAAAACCGAGCCCGGTCTGCCCAATCCGGTGGAGCCGCCCGCCATGCTGGCCGTCGATCCGCCCGAACACACCCGGTTCCGCAAGCTGGTATCCAAGGCGTTCACGCCGCGCGCGGTGAGCAAGTTGGAAGACCGCGTCCGCGAGGTGACACTCGAACTGCTCGAGAACCTGGAACGGCAAGAGCGCGCCGATCTGCTCGACGACTACGCGTCCCAACTACCGGTGGCGATCATCGCCGAGATGCTCGGCGTGCCGCGCGCCGACGCCCCCTTCCTTCTCCAATGGGGCAACCACGGAGCGGCGCTCTTGGATATCGGCATGACCTGGTCGGCGTATCGAGACGCCACCCAGGCGCTCGTGGAGATCGACCGCTACTTCGACGCGCACCTGATCCAGTTGCGCAGCGAGCTGGCGCAGGATCCCACCCTCGACGGCATCCTCGCGAGCATCGTGCGCGACGGCGATCTGAACGACCGCGAACTCAAGGCAACCATGGCACTGCTGCTCGGCGCCGGATTCGAGACGACGGTCAATCTCATCGGGAATGGCATCGTGGCTCTGCTGCGTCACTCAGAACAGCTGGACTATCTGCGGGAGAATCCGGAGGGGTGGCCGAACGCCGTCGAGGAGATTCTGCGCTACGACTCCCCCGTGCAGGTCACCGGCCGGGTAGCCACCGAAACAGTCGAATTCGAAGGGCACACACTGCCTGCCGGCTCTATGGCGGTGCTGCTGCTCGGTGGCGCCAACCGCGACCCGGCTGTTTTCGACGAGCCCGATGTCTTCGACGTCAGCCGCGCCAACGCACGCGAGCACGTGGCGTTCGGCAGCGGAGTACATGTCTGCCTGGGGGCGAGCCTGGCCCGGATGGAAGGAGTGGTGGCGTTGCAGTCGCTCTTCGAACGCTTCCCCGAACTCTCCCTGGCCGCCGATCCGACCCCCGGTAAGCATGTCAATCTGCATGGCTTCGGAAGCCTGCCGGTGAACCTCGGCCGTGCCCGGGTGCGGGCCAGCAGTTAATCTCGAGGCTGCTTGGTGTCCGCTTGGCATCGAGCGGGCCGACACGGGGATCGGACAGATGCACGACCGGATCAAACAGCGCACCCATTGGGCCGTGACGCATGGGATAGCCCGTGCGTACCTGAAAGTGCTTGCCCGCCGAGGTGAACCCGTCGCGCAGCTCGGAATCGACACCGCCCAGGCCGCGGGCATCTACGGCATCATCGACAAAATCCGCGGCCGCGGAAGGATGTCACAGTCCGGCGGTGGCTGGATCACCGCGGATGCGCAGATCGTCCGAACAATCTTCCGCGACAACCGGTTCGTCACCTTCAAGCCCGAGCACCGGTCCGCGTCGCCCATCATCAAGCGCCTGGCCGCGTGGAGCGACCCGCGGCTGCTCAATCCCGCCGAGCCGCCATCCATTCTGATCACCGACCCACCCGATCACGGTCGGCTGCGACGTCTTGTCGCCGCGCCATTCACTCCGCGCGCCATCGAGTCTCTCCGCGGACGCATCCAGGAGGTGACGAACGGCCACCTGGACGCGCTGGAACAGCGTCCTCACCCGGATCTGATCACCGATTTCACCGCGAAAATCCCCATCGCCGTGATCGGCGAGATGATCGCCGTACCTCCGCAGGACTACTCGCTCCTGTACACGGCCATGAATCGCGCGATCCAGCTGATCGCTACCACCGCACCGTCTTGGCGCCAATACCAGGATGGCACAGCGGCTTTACGGGAAATAGATGAGTACCTCGAGAAGCACGTCGCCCGGCTTCGCCGGGACGGAACCACGAGCGAACTGGCCGCAGGGCTTCTCGACAGTGATCTGAGCCATTTCGAGCTCAAGATGTTCTTCGCGGTGTTCCTGGGCGCGGGATTCGTGACCACCACGCACCTGATGGGCAAGGCGATAGTCACACTGCTGCGCCACCCGGAGCAGCTGGCGGCGCTACACGCCGATCCGAGTCTGTGGCCCAACGCCGTCGAGGAGCTCATGCGCTACGACACCTCGAATCAATGGTCCGCCCGCGTCGCCACCGAGACGGTCGAGATCGAGGGACACACCATCGAGGCGGGTCAGTCGGCGCTGCTGTTGCTCGGCGGGGCCAACCGCGACCCCGCCGCATTCGAGAACCCGGACGTCTTCGACATCACCCGCGCCAATGCGCGCGAGAACATCACGCTGGGCACCGGAATTCACGTGTGCCTCGGCCAGGTGCTGGCACGCGTCGAGCTGCACATCGCCCTGCAGTCGCTCTTCGAACGCTTCCCGCGCTTAGCGCTGGCAGGCGAGCCACAGTACTTCGACGGGATGGGTATTCACGGGCTGCGCAGTCTGCCCGTGACGCTGGGGCATTAACCGCAGGCGGGAACACCCTTGAACGCCAGCACCCGGCGCACCGACGCATTGATCGCGTCGCCGTTCAATTCACCTGCGTTGTAGGCCGATTCGAGACGGTCCAGAACAGAGCCGACCTTCTCGGTACTCACCCAGAGCGCCCAGTCGATGCCCGCCTTGATCGACTTGAGCACGGCCTCCTCGATCGGGAAGCGGTCGGTGATGGCAGCCATCGAGGACAAGTCATCGGTGAAGATCACGCCGTCGTAAGTCGGCGCTCCGTAGCCGGTTCCCTTGCGCAGCAAGTCGACTGCGGCAGCGCTCAGGCTGGCCGGGTCGTCGCCGGTCAGTCCGGGCACCTGCATGTGGCCGATCATCACGGCGGCACCGCTGGTCACCAGCGAGCGGTACGGCACCAAATCGGTGTCCCGCAGCTGCTCCAGCGGCGGGGTCACCACACCGTTGGTGTGCGAATCGCCCGAAGCGTGACCATGGCCCGGGAAATGCTTGACCACGGCGCCTACGCCGCCGGCCTGATATCCCCGCACGGCGGCCTCGGCGTACTCGGCGACCTTCTGCGGATCGCCGCTGTAGGAACGGTCGCCTATCGCGCCATCAGGGTCGCCATCGGTCACATCGGCATCGGGGGCGAAGTCGATGGTGATGCCGAGGTCCTTCATCTTCTGACCACGTTCCTGGCTGAGCGCCTGCACCTGTTCGGGGGTCTGGGTGGCGGCCAGCTCCCGGGCGGACGGCGACGGACCAATGAGGTCCTTCAGACGAGACACCCGGCCGCCCTCCTCGTCGACGCTCACCGCGGCCGGGATCGGCCCGGCGGTGACGACGTCGTGCAGGGAGCCGTCGGTCAGCATCTCCTTCTTGGTCCAGCTGCCGACGAAGATGCCGCCGACGTGGTGATCACGCACCAGTGCGCGGGCGTCGTCGGCGTCCTTGACGCCCACCATGAGTAGCTGCGCCAACCTGTCGCGGGTGCTCAGGCAGGCTAGATCGCCTGCGGGCGCGGCAGTGACGGGCGTCTTTGGTGCGGACGTAGCAGACTCCTTCGCGGGCTCCGGCGCGTTGCCGCCACAGGCGGACAGCGCCACCGCAACGAGACCGGTCAGTACTAGCCCTGCACGCATTCTCATGAGGCCATCGTGTCATGCGCCGGTGTCGAGCCGGGCCAGCCGGTCACCGAGGTACCCGCGGAATACCTCGTTATCCGTGAGTACCAATGCTTTTCGGTAGGCGTCCGCTGCCTCCCGATTCCGGCCGAGTCTGGTGAGCAGATCGGCGCGCGCGGCATGCAGTGGGTAGTAGGCGTCGAGATGCTGCCGCAGCGAGTCGATGGCATCCAGTCCGGCCTGCGCGCCGTCGCGTTCACCAATGGCCACCGCACGATTGAGGGCGACGACAGTGGTGGGAGTGAACACCGTCAGCTGGTCATACAGCGCGACGATCTGGCCCCAGTCGGTAAGCGCTGCCGAGGGAGCGTCGTCATGAACGGCATTGATGGCGGCCTGGATCTGATACGGGCCCGGGGCGTTGCGCCTCAGGCAGCGTCGTACCAGTTGGTGCCCCTCCTCGATCATCGCGTGGTTCCACCGCGTGCGGTCCTGATCGGCGAGCAGCACGAGCGCTCCGGCGCCATCGGTCCGGGCGGGACGGCGGGCCTCGGTGAGCAGCACCAATGCGAGCAGTCCCACGGCCTCGGGTTCGTCGGGCATCAGATCAGCGAGCACCCTCGCCAGCCTGATCGCCTCGGCGGACAGATCCGTGCGGGTGAGCGTGGTGCCTGAAGAGGCGGCATAGCCCTCGTTGTAGACGAGGTAGAGCGCGGCCAGCACCGATGACAGCCGGTCCGGCAGATCGTGATCCCCGGGCACTCGGTACGGAATACCCGCCGACGCGATCTTCTTCTTGGCTCGTGTGATGCGCGCGGCCATGGTCGATTCGGAGACCAGATACGCATGGGCGATCTCGGGCGTGGTGAGTCCGCCGAGTAAGCGCAGTGTCAGGGCGACCTGCGCCTCGGGGGACAGCGCCGGGTGACAGCAGGTGAAGATGAGCCGCAGGCGATCATCCTGCACCGGACCCACCTCCTGGGGTTCCGGTTGCTCCTCGTCGAGAGCCGTTGCCTCCCTGGACAGTTCGTCGCGCCGCCGGTCGCGCCGCAGTTTGTCGATGCCGCGGTTGCGGGCCGTCGTGGTGATCCACGCGCCGGGATTCGGCGGTATGCCGTCCTGCGGCCATTTCGCGATGGCTACCTCGAACGCTTCTTGTACGGCGTCCTCGGCGAGGTCGATGCTGCCGAAGTAGCGGATCAAGGTCGCCACGGTGCGGCCGTACTCCTCGCGGAAGATCCGGCCTATCTCGTCGTGCGCCACGGGTCAATGGTGCCTCTCAGGTGTCGTGTGTCCTATCAGGACCACGAACAGCAGGTATCTCAATCGACAGCGCGCGACAATTGACCCCATGGCCTATGACGAGGACCTCGTGGAGCGCATCCGTGAAGTGATCGCGGCAACGAAGGGTGTCACCGAGAAACGGATGTTTGGCGGCCTCGCGTTTCTGGTGGACGGGCACATGACGGTCGCCGCGAAACGCGAAGGCGGACTACTGGCCCGCTGCGATCCCCACGACACCGAGGCCCTGACGGCCAAGAAGCATGTGAGCCGGATGGTGATGGGTGGGCGCGAGATGGATGGCTGGTTGAGCATCGACGCCGAGGGTGTGCGCACCAAGCGACAGCTGGAGCCGTGGGTGAAACGGGCACTGGCCTTCGCCGGGTCGCTTCCACCCAAGTAGACCGCGCCGATCGACTATCCGCCGCGCAGCACCATCAGTTTCTGCATATCGGCCAGGCCCTGCTCCTGCGCCTCACCCAGGAACGTCGGCAACGGCGCCTGCACCTCAGGCAGCACCTCGTTGTCGATGAGGGCTTGCAGCCCGGCCTCCTTGCCCCCGCGCCCTGTCTGGTTCTCGATCTCTTGCTGACCGGAAGGCGTTGAATAGTCATAGAATTCGCGATCCGACGGCCGCGCACTGTCGATCTGCATGCCGCCGGATTTCCAGTACGAGTAGGTGGCCAGCTTCGCCTCGGCGGTACGGACCGCGACGATATGACTGGGCGCCGAGGTGGGGATCTCGGTGGGCGCGTTCTCACCCATCACCGCACGGATCTGGGGATCCTTGAGGAAGGTGGCCATCTCTTCCACCGACATGTCATCGGTGACGTGCGCGATCCACTTGCGCCCTGCCGCATTGTTTTTAGCGATGCCGGCGATGTCGGCGCGCGCGGCCAGATACGAAAAACGCGGATCAGAACGCCAGCTATTGCCGCCGGAACCGATCGTCAGCAGCAGGGGTGCGAGGTCAACGCTGGAGGTCAGCTGGGTGCGCGTGTCCCCCGGCTTCGGGGTGAGCACACCGTGCGGATCGCGGATGTACAGCGGAACCCGGATGGCCTCCTCGTACGCAGTGGCCCCCTTGCCGCGCAGTCCATGCGAGCCCGCGTATTCGCCATGATCGGAGGTGAAGACGACGACGGTGTTGCGATCCACCTCTGGGCGCGATGCCAGCTTGTCCAGCACCCGGCCGACCTGGGCATCCACCTGCTGTTGTAGCCACAGGTACATATCAAGGCAGCGGGCCCATTGACGGGCCATATCCGGTCCCGAGTAGGTCACCGCGCCCGTCATGATCGGCGACATGAAATTGGCGTAGTCGATCTGCAGCTGCGGCTTGCCGTGCTGGCGCAGCTCATCGGGCGTCTGGAAGTTGACCGGCACAGCATCAAACCAGTGCGGAACATCTTCCGGGAGAGGATTCTTGGGCCACCAGCAGATGTCATGCGGATTCACCAGAGAGACCGTCGTGCACCACGGCCCCTTGCCTGCCTCGGCGTCGAACCACCCCGCGAACTGGTCGACGATCCCCGGGTCCTTCTGCAGTCCCTGGTTCGGCATGCCGTTCGGCGACGGGAAGGTGCCGCCCGAGAAACCATGTGCATCAAGACCTTCGGGTGTGTTGTCACTCCAGTGACCGAGATGCCACTTGCCCCACCACCAGGTCTGATATCCCTGCTGTCGCAGCATGGTGCCCCAGGTGGGGAACTGCGGTGCCAGGCTCGATTCGGTTGGCCCCTCCCCGGTGAACAGACATCCGGTCTGATGTGAGTACAGCCCGGTCGTCATGGCTCCCCGTGACGGGGTGCACATGTTCGATGCGGTGTAGTGCGACGCGAAGGTGATGCTGTCCCTTTGCAATCGACTAAGACTGGGTAAGAGGTTGGTGAGTTTCTGAACATCGGGGAACCACTGCGGGGCCCGCATCTGATCCACGACGATCACCAAGATGTTCGGCTTGTTCCCGCCGGCTGACGGTGAATCAGTGCGACTCGGCTTGCGGAGCAGCTCATATCCCCCGAAACCGACCGCGGCGGCACCCGCCGCAACAGCCCCAGTGGTCAGCACGGTCCTGCGGTTGAGCTCGGCCATGCATCCAACGTAACCGCAATTCCTGGCAATGAACGCCGAAGAACCCGGCCGGTTTTGGGTACGACGCGCTACGGCTGTGCGGGAGCCGTGGTCGCGGCGCCGGGTGCGGGCGCCGCGCCGCGCGGCGGAGCGACAGGCGCCGGCATCGGAGGCGGAGCACCTACCGGAGGCGCCGGCGCCGGCGCGGACCCCGGCGCCGGCCCTTCGGCCGCCGGGGGCTGCGTGCCCATGATCTCAATCTCGCTCACCGACACAAGACCGTTGAACGCGTCCTGCCGCTGGCCACTCTTGTTCACGATCGACACACCGGGTTCGGTGGCCTCGATGACCATGGTCACCGAATCGGTCACCACATTGACCTTGACACTTGCCAACGCTCGGCTCACCGGGACCTGCTGTTTGACCGAACTACCGTCGCTGAATTCCCAACGCACCCTGGTGATCTTGCGGTTCTGGGCGAAGCGGTCGGATCCGTCGATATCGGTCTTGGCATATCCGGGCACCAAACCGACCGAGGTAACGAGTGTCGGGTGGTCGAACTTCGCCGTGATCGACTGGCCGTCTTGTTCCTTCCACTGGCATCGCCAGGCGGTGAGCGGGTCGTTGTCGAATGCCTTAGCGGGGTCGTAGACGTACTTCACCCCATTGCTGTCGGTGCCGTCCTCGGCCTGAACGCAATTGGTGCTCAAGTCCACCGGCTTGACGGGACTCGACGGCACGGGAGGTGGCGCGGTGGTGGTCGTCGCCGCACTGCTCGTCGTCTTCGGATCATTCGGCGGCAGCATCCCGTGCGTCTGCTGCTGGGTGGAACCGTCGCCGTGCACCGCCATGTATCCGACGTAGCCGAGCCCCACGACCACGAGCAGACCAGCGAGCATCGCGAAGGCCATGATGATCCCGCGATGCGATCGCGCATTCGGATCGCGCCACGGATCGGAGAACTTCACCTGCGCGGCGAGGTTAGGCGGGCACGCGGGCAGCTGCGCCAGAGCTTCACGCAGATCCGGACGCGTGTGCCACAGTCGCAGCAGTTGATCCTGCGGTAGCGCCGGGTTGTGCGCGGCGGCAAGCTCCGCGTCGTAATCCGGCGCCGGTCCGTAGTTGTATGGACCGGTCATGGGCGGCCATTATTCCGCACGAACGGGCGCCAGCGGCCACATGAGGCCACCCGCCATGCCGGTCTATTCACGGTTCAACATGTTCCTTGCTCACTCGAGGCTCGCCCGAACCGAGTATCCGCAGGCCCGCAGAGTGCTCGTCTGCCCACCCCCGACCTCGCCAGTGATACCCAGCTAATCGTCGCAGTATCACAGTGGGTTGTCCGTCCAGAACTGTCACCCGTGACGGACGTGCTAGTTTGGCCGCTGGTATCTGCATGACCCAGAGGAGCTCCGATGACCAGATTTGTGGTGCCGGCCGCCGCAAGCGTGCTGATCGGCCTGCTGCTGGGCGCCGCCGCCGTCTTCGGCGTCACGCTGTCGGTCGAGCAGGACAAGAAGCCGGTCGTGACGGGAATCGATCCGTCGACCGCCATCCTCAACCGCCCCGATTACGGCAACCGGAGCTGACATCTCGCGGCCCCCGGCAGCGCCGCGCAGCATTTCCTGAGCCGTGACGCACCGCCTTGACTGTTCGCCGCTGAGTCGGCGGTGGCTCGCGGTCGCCGCGGCGTTCGCATTACTGCTGACCTTTGCCCAATCACCCGGGCAGATCTCCCCGGACACCAAGCTGGATCTGGCGATCAATCCGCTGCGGTTCGCCGCCCGGGCCCTCAACCTGTGGAGCAGTGATCTGCCGTTCGGGCAGGCGCAGAACCAGGCATACGGCTATCTCTTTCCGCACGGCGCCTTCTTCTCACTGGGGCATCTACTCGGGGTGCCGGCCTGGGTGACGCAACGACTGTGGTGGGCACTGCTGGTGGTGGCCGGGTTCTGGGGCGTCATCCGGGTTGCCGAGGCGCTGGGTATCGGTACCCGCGGCTCCCGGATCATCGCGGCAGTCGCGTTCGCCCTGTCCCCCCGGGTGCTGACGACCCTGGGAGCCATCTCATCCGAAACACTGCCGATGATGCTGGCTCCGTGGGTGCTGTTGCCGGTCATCCTGACGTTCCAGGGCCGAATGTCCCCGCGCCGGGCGGCGGCATTGTCGGCTGTCGCGGTCGCATTGATGGGTGCGGTCAATGCTGTCGCCACCGCCCTCGCCTGCGGTGTGGCCGCCATCTGGTGGCTGGCCCACACACCGAACCGGACATGGCGGCGATTCACGGCATGGTGGATTCCCTGCCTGGCGCTGGCCACCTCATGGTGGATCACCGCCCTGTTGATCTTCGGCAAGATCAGCCCGCGGTTCCTCGACTTCATCGAATCTTCCGGCGTCACCACGCAATGGACCTCTCTCACCGAGGTGCTGCGCGGGACCGACAGTTGGACGCCGTTCGTGGCCCCGACCGCGACGGCGGGTTCCTCGCTGGTCACCCAGTCGGCCATGGTCATCGCCACCGCCATGATCGCCGCTGCCGGTATGGCGGGGCTGGCAATGCGGGGCATGCCGGCACGCGGGCGCCTGGTCGCGATACTTCTTGTTGGCCTCGTGCTGCTGACGGCCGGATACACCGGTGCACTCGGATCGCCTGTGGGCCAGCAGATCCAATTCTTCCTTGACGACGGCGGCACACCGCTGCGCAATGTGCACAAGCTCGAACCATTGATCCGCCTGCCACTGATTCTTGGCCTGGCACATGCCTTGTCGCGGATACCACTTCCCGCCAGTGTGACCGTCCGGGAGTGGCTCGCGGCGCTGGCGCGCCCGGAACGTAATCGGGCGGTTGCCCTTGGGATCGCGGTGTTGGTGGCGCTCGCCGCGAGCACATCGCTGGCCTGGACGGGCCGGCTGGTGCCCCGCGGCGGTTTCGACGAGATCCCCGGATACTGGAACGAGACGGCACACTGGCTGGCCGATCACGATGATGGCGGGCGCGCGCTCGTGGTACCGGGAGCTCCGTTCGCAATCCAGACTTGGGGCCTCACCCGCGACGAACCCCTGCAGGCGCTGGGCCAAACACCTTGGGGAGTACGGGATTCCATCCCACTGACACCTCCGGAAACCATCCGCGCCATCGACTCGGTACAGCAGTTGTTCGCCGCCGGCCGCCCCTCGGACGGGCTGGCCGACACCCTGGAGCAACAGGGCATCTCCTATCTGGTGGTGCGCAACGACCTCGACCCCGATACGTCCCGTTCCGCGCGACCGATCCTGGTGCACCACACCATCGACGGGTCTCCCGGGCTCACCAAGGTTGCCCAGTTCGGCGACCCCGTCGGGGCCGGGACCGTGGAAGGCTTTGTCGCCGATAGTGACCTACGCCCAAAGTATCCAGCGGTCGAGATTTACTCGGTGGGGCACGGAAAGGGTTATGGGGAACCGTATTTCGCGGACATCGACAGCATGCCCCGGGTCGCGGGTGGACCCGAAGCTCTGCTGCGCTTGGGTGAACGGCGCCGCCAGCTGAACCAGCCACCGCTGGGCCCATCTCTCTTGGCTACCGACGCCGCACAGGCAGGTCTGCGTCCCGGACCCGCGATGGTCACCGACAGTCCGTTGGCTCGTGAGACCGACTACGGGCGCGTCGACGATCATTCCTCGGCCATTCGCGCACCCGGCGATAAACGCCGAACCTTCAACCGAGTGCCCGACTACCCCGCCACCGGCGTCCCCGCCGTGAACGGAAGCTGGACAGGCGGGACCATCACCGCATCCAGCTCCGCTTCCGATTCCACGGCGCTGCCCAATGTGGCCCCGGGCACCAGCACAGCCGCCGTCATCGATCGCGACAACGCGACGAGCTGGGTCAGCAGTTCACTGGAAGCCGCTCTTGGGCAATGGATTCGGGTGGACCTGGATCGGCCGATCACCAACGCGATCCTCACCGTGACACCGAGTGCCACCGCATTGGGAGCTCAGGTGCGGCGACTGGAGGTCGAGACCGATAACGGCACCACATCGGTGCGGTTCGATGAGCCGGGCAAGCCTTTGGATGTGGCGCTGCGGCCGGGGGAAACCAACTGGGTCAAGGTCACGGCCACCGGCACCGAGGACGGCACCTCCGGCGTGCAGTTCGGCATCACTGAGCTATCCCTCACCCAGTACGACGCCGCGGGATACGCCCATTCCGTCGATCTCCGCCACAGCGCAACCCTGCCCTCGCCTCCCGCGGAAGCCGCGGTGTTTGGCTGGGACTTGGGATCTCCGCTGGAGGGTCGACCCGGCTGCATGCCGTCCCCCGAGAGGCTGCGCTGCGCGGGAACACTCTCACTTGCCCCCGAGGAACCCGGCACCTTCATCCGGACACTGACTGTGCCCCGGCCTCTTTCGCTCACACCACGGCTCTGGGTGCGGGCCCGCTCCGGCCCGCAACTGCGTGATCTGATCACGCAGCCCGGAACCACCGCGGCCTCCGGGAGCGCCGACCTGATTGACCTGCGAGGCTCCTCCTATGCCGCCACCGACGGCGATCCCGGTACCGCCTGGACGGCGCCACAGGAGTCGGTACTGCGACAGCACCTGCCCTCTCTGGTGATAAAACTCCCCAAACCCGTGGCCGTCGGCGGTATTCGGCTCCAGCCCAGCAAGACGGAGGTGCCTACACACCCCAAGCAGGTAGCCATCAACCTCGGCGACGGACCCCAGATAAGGAACATCGACCCGAAGTCTCCCGAGACGACACTGGCATTGCATCCGGCTGTCACCGACACCATCACGGTCACGGTGACTGACTGGACCGACATCATTGACCGCACCGCGCTTGGAACCGATCAGAACAAGCCGCCCGGAATCGCCGAGCTCGTCGCGCTGGACACCGGCGGTCGGCCGGTCGCCCCGGCCGATGCGCGGGCCAATGGCAACCGCGTGATCAACATCGGATGCGCCGACGGCCCGGTGCTAGCGCTCGCCGGACGCTTCATCCCGATGTCCATCACCACCACGGTGCGGGATCTGCTGGACGGCAATGCCATCCAGGCGACTCCGTGCGATACCGCACCCATCGCGACGGGCGCAGGGCCTCAGGACGTCACCGTCAATCCACGCCAGCAGTTCATCGTCGATGGCGTCCAGCTCACCGCGCCGGACGCGGCACCGGCCTCCGCGACCGCGACCGTGGCACCCACGGGCAGATGGGATGCGGCCCGGCGTGAGGTGACCGCGGATCCCGCGTCGCACGACCGGGTGCTGGTGGTGCCCGAAAGCATCAACCCCGGGTGGGTGGCTCGTGATGCACAAGGGCACATCCTCGCCCCGGTACGGGTGAACGGATGGCAGCAGGGATGGGTGCTTCCGGCCGGCAGCGGCGGGCCGATCACACTCACCTTCGGCCTCGACACCTGGTACCGGGCGGGACTGTTCGGCGGACTTGCGCTGCTTCCCGTCCTCGCACTGTTGGCCTTCATCCCCGTGCGCCGAAAAACCACCCTCGCCCAGGTGATCCCATGGCGCTCTGGCCGCGCGGCGGGTGTCGCGGTGCTGGCGGCTCTCACCGCCATCAGTGGCATCGCCGGGGCCGTGGTGGGCCTGGCCGCATTGGCGTTCAAGGTGTGGGCGCGCTGGCCCCTGCGCACGCTCACGGCAGCGGGGGCCTATGTCTCCGGCGGTTCTCTGCTGCTGGCCGGAGCGGCCCTCTCCCGGCATCCGTGGCGATCGGTGGGTGGATACACCGGTCACTCGTGGTGGATTCAGCTGCTGGGGCTGACCTCTGTGACCGCCGTGGCGTTGGCTGCGGTGCGGCTCCCATCGCGCCGCTTCTGGAAGCGCCGCAATGCCTCCCGTGACGGAGATTCCACCAGCGCGTAACTGACAGCGGCCATCGCGAAGCCGAAGATCAGCGTCAGAATCAGCACCAGCGGGAAGTGACCGCTGAACGGGAAGCGCCCGATGACGGTAAAGACCATGTTCAGGGCCGCCAGATGCCAGATGAACAGGCCGTAGGACCAACGCCCCAGCGTCACCATCAGCGGGCTGCTCAATATTCGGTGCGGCGTGCCCGGGGCATCCAATGTCAACGGCATCAGCAGCGCCCACGCCAGCGTGGCACCCATCGCGATCTTGACGGCGTACTGATGCGGCGGTGCCTGAGTCAGCCCCTGCGGTCCGGCCAGCGGGGAGGCTGCCACCCCGAAGGCGATAAGGGCCACCACGGCGAGCAGCACGCGGCGACGCGCCAGGTGCAGTGTCCAAGCGGGTGGCGCCGAGCTCCATTCGGCCAGCAGCATGCCCGCGACGAACCACGAGAAGAAGGCGGGCGGCCACGTCAGCGGATTGACGCCCACGGCCGCGTGAAAGGGGATGAACGACCAGCCGAGACTGATGGCACCGAGGGACATGAGCACCGGAGCACGCCATCGCCCCGGCACCCGCCGCATGGCGACCGCGATGACCGGCAGCGCCACATAGAACGCCACCTCGACCGCCAGGCTCCACATCTGTGTCAGACCTGCCGTCAGAGTTAGCGGGATATACAACTGTGTGAGCGTCAGGTTGGCCGCCCAGACCACCCAGCTGGCCCCCATCGCATCCGGCAACAGCAACAGGATGACAACGACGGCGGCCAGGTAGGCCGGGACGATGCGGACGAACCGCGACGCGAAGTAGCGCCCGGTGGACGCGGCCGCGGGCCCGCCGTGTGCTGCCGCGGCATGTGGCCGCCACAGCAGAAATCCAGATAGCGCGAAAAAGACGGCCACCGCCAGGTCAAAGCGGCCCAGGATGCGTCCGTCGACGCCACCGTTGTGACCCGTCTGAAACGCGGTGTGGGTGACCACGACGCCCATCGCCGCGCAGGCGCGCATGCCCTCCAATGCTGGGACAAAGCCCCGCGCATGGACGGCCGGAGCCGATGGCCGCACTGTCGTCACCCCGCCGAGGGTACGGTTCTAAGTCGATCCGGCGGCATTTGACCAGAACCAGGACCTGGGAATCCGTACGATCGCCAAATGACCACCTGGCGGCCACGGCTGTTAGGGTCAGACAGATTTGCCCTGGGCATGCCATCTCGTCACGCACAGGGTTACCGCACGTTAAGGAGGGTTCGGCCACAGTGAACCGCGGGGTCATGATGCGTATCGCAGCGTGCGGGCTGCTGGGGCTGGGTTCGGCGCTCATCATCGCCGCACTGTTGCTCAGCACGTACACGAGCAACCGGCTTGCGAAGATTCCGCTCGACTGGGACGCCACATTGGTGAGCGAGGGCAAGGGCCGTGCCCTGGACCCGGCGTCGCTGTCCGGACCGAAGTTCATCGCCGATCCGGATAAGCCGCTGGCGCTGCAGGAGCAGATCACCACCGTCAGCCCCACCGACGCCACCAAGGTCGGCCTGCAGGCGGGCATCACCCTTCGGCGCACCGATAAGCAGGGCGACGCCGGTTTGGTTCTCGCCACTGTCGACACCGTCACCGTGGACCGCCACTCCGCCGAGGCGATCTCCAGCGATGACAACCCCGGCGGCAGTGTCCAGAAGCCACGCGCTATCGAGGACGAGACACCACCGACGACGATTGCGCTCAAGCACGAAGGGTTGAGCTACCGGTTCCCCTTCGACACCGAGAAGAAGACGTACCAGTACTTCGACGTAGTCGCCCAGCGAGCATTCGACGCCAACTACACCGGCGAAGAAGATGTCAACGGGCTCACCGCCTACCACTTCACCCAGAACGTGGGCTACGACGCCAACGGCAAGCTGGTCGAACCGGTCTCGTACCCCTCGTTGTACGACAAGGACGAGGACTCGAAGGTCACGGCCCGCGCCCAGCAGTGGGGTGTGGAAGCAGAGCGCGAGGACGAAGAGATCACCATGACCCGCTACTACGCGGCACAGCGTGAGTTCTGGGTGGATCCGGTCAGCGGCATCATCGTCAAGAGCAAACAGCATGCGCTGCAGTACTACTCGCGTGACGCGCTCAAGCCCGAGGTCCCGATGGTGGACTACACCGTGCAGTCGAACGACGAGACCGTCGAGAAGCAGGTGAAAGCGGCACGCGATACCCGCGACAGCCTGTCCATCTGGTCGAACATTCTGCCGATCACCTTCGCCGCTCTCGGCGTCGTGGCGCTGGTCGGTGGTGGGCTGCTGGGCTCGTTCAGCCTGCGCGCCGAGTCGGCGTTGATCGACCCCGGCCTCGACACGGTCGATCATGGCTTCTTCGGCCGTCGCGGTCCGGAGAAGCCGCCCGCCAGCGAGGCCGACACCGACAAGTTCCCGTCGCCCCGAAACCACCTCTAGCCGGGACGTCTTGCGCCGCACGCGCGTCATCGCGGCGCCGCTCTACGCATTGGGCTTGGCGGCGGCCATTACCGCGCCTCTTGCCGCACCCGGTTATCTGCTGATCCGTGACGCCGTCTCAACCCCGCGGTCTTACCTGACCGATGCGGCGCTGGGGGTAGGCGAGGCAGCCCCTCGCGCCGTCCCGCAGGACTTCTTCATCGCCATCGCGACGTCACTTGTTGACGGCGGAATCCTCGTCAAGGCCCTTCTCGCGGTGAGTTTGTGGCTCGCCGGGTGGGGAGCGGCGCGCCTGGCCGCTCAACTGGTCCCAGACGCCGGGATTCCCGGCGAGCTGGTGGCCGCCACCATTGCGATCTGGAATCCCTATGTGGCTGAACGGCTTTTGCAGGGCCATTGGAGTCTGCTGGTCGGTTACGGCTGCCTACCGTGGGTCGCGCTGACGGTAATTCGGCTGCACACGGCGACCAGTATCGGCGCATGGTGCACGCTGGCGTTCTGGATCGCCGCGGCCGGATTGACGCCCACCGGAACGGTGCTCGCACTGATCGTCGGGCTGGCCGTGTCGTCAGATCTGCGGTCAAGGCTTGGTGTACTGGCGATTTCGCTGCTGGCCGCGATGCCGTGGCTGGTGGCCTCGGGGTTGGGCACGGCCATACCGGCCGGAGACCAGGCCGGGGTCCACGCTTTCGCGGCCCGGGCCGAGCCTGGGCTGGGCACGCTCGGCAGCCTGGCCTCACTCGGCGGTATGTGGAATGCCTCTGCGGTGCCGGCCTCGCGAACCACATTGTTCGCGTTGGCCTTCTCGGCGGTGCTGCTCGTGGTGCTGGCGGTGGGCGTGGTGGTGCTGTGGCGCACCCGAACAGCGCTCGGATTGCTCGGTATTGCCGGTGCGGCCGTGATTCTTCCGGCGCTGCTGGCGACGGGCCCGGGGCTGTCGCTGACCACCTGGCTCATCACCGAGGTGCCCGGCCTGGGCATTTTGCGTGACGGCCAGAAGTGGGTGGCGCTGGCGGTACCGGGGTACGCGGTGGCCGGTGCCGCCGCCGTGACCGCGGTACGCGAACGTTCCGCACAACTAGTGGGAGCCGGAGTGGCATGCGCAGCACTGATATTGACGCTGCCTGATCTGGCTTGGGGAGTGGGAGGCCGAGTCGAGTCGGTGGTCTACCCGGCCGGATGGCACACGGTCGCCGCCTACATCAACGCCGAACCTCATCCGGTGGCTGTATTGCCACCGGAGACCATGCGGCAATACCCGTGGGGACCTCCTTCGATCCCGGTGCTGGATCCGTTCCCGCGCTGGATCCGCGGAGACGCGGTGAGTAGCGGCGACCTTCGTGTCGACGGGCAGGACGTGCGCGGCGACGGCACCCGGGGACGTGTCGTCGAACAGCTGCTACGCACCGGCGCCACACCGCGCGAGCTCGCGGCGCAGGGCATCGGCTGGGTGGTCCTGCAGGCTAAAACTCCTGGTGAACAAGAGTTTTCGTCAACAACACTGGCGCAGCTCGAGCCGGTCTACCGCGACGGCGACATCGCGCTCTACCGGGTACCCGGGCCGTGGGAATCCATCGGAGCATCACCGAGCCGTCGCAACACCGCCATTGCGGCACATACGATCTGGGTGGCACTCCTGGCAGCGGGCGTGCTGGCCGGCGGCCTGCGCCTCACCCACCGCCGGCGAGCGTAACCACGCCAAGAGTCATGGGCCGAGGGAACCACCGCACTGGCCGTGAAGCTGTAGTCGTCGAGCTCTACCTCCAGCCGCTGCTGGATATCGTCGTTGAACCTGTCCTGCCGGTCCTTGCGCACATCGAGGGTCAGGAGCCCGCGGCTGCGGATAATGCCGATCACGCCGCAAGGATCGGTGCCTCGCTGGCGGCCCGGTATCTCACCGCGGGCTGATCCGTCAGATCAGGCGGGAATTTCGACCTGCGGAGCCGCGACCGGTTCGTCACCGACGATCCCCGACACCGGGATGCCGAGCATCGCCGCCTTGAGCACGGTCCACACACCGGCCGCGCTGCGCTCCCACGACAGGTCGGCACAGCGAGCACGCGCCGCCTCGCCCATCCGGTAACGAAGGTTGTTGTCCGCCAACAGGGTCGCGGTATGCCGGACGAACTCATCCTGGTCGCGGGCCAGCAGACCGGTGATGCCGTCGGTGACCGAATCGGTAAGGCCACCGGAAGAGCGGTAGCCGACCGTGGGCACGCCATGCTGCGCGGCCTCGGTGACCGCCAGGCCCCAGCCTTCCTTGCGTGACGGCATCAGGTGCACCCAGGCACGTTGCAGCACCCGGTGTTTGGCTTCCTCACCGAGATATCCGTGAAATGTCACCGACTCGGAAATACCCAGCCGGGCAGCATGCCCCACCAGCGGATCCATCCACCAGCCATCGCCGACGACATCGAGATGCACGTCGGGTACATGGTCACGCAGTAGCGCGAGCGTGGTCAGCGCGTGCTCAATCTGCTTATGCGGCACCAAGCGCGAGAGCACCACGACTCGCGGCGTCTCGCTGCGGGCACCGTCCAGCGCCTCGGCCACCGACAGCGCCGGTATCTGATCGATACCGTTGCGCACCACAGCAATCCGTCCGGGCTCCACACCGAGCGCCACCAAGTCGGATGCGGACGGCTGCGAGACCGTCAAGTACTGGTTGCGCCGGTGCATTCGCGGAGACAACCGCGATTCCAACCACCAGCCCAGCCTGCCGATGAGCTGCCCCGCCACCGGCCACTGCTCTCGGTGGCAGTGGTGCACCAGCATCACCACGGGCGCCGTCACCACGGTGCTGGCGAAAAAGGGGATGCCGTTCTGGGTATCGATGACGACATCGGGGCGCACCTCACGCAGTGCGCCCAGACCGACGCGACCGGCCAGCAGCGACAACAGTGCGCGCGGGTACACCGTGAACCGCCCACCGCCACGTGAGATGCGCACTCCGTTGACCACCTCATGGCGAGGCGCGCCGGGGTAGGCGGCACATCGCAGTGTCACCCTGACACCGGACGCGGCCAGCTCGGCGCCGATGCGCTGCAGGTATGTCTCGCTACCGCCGCCCTGCGGATGGTCGGTATCACGCCAGCACAACATGAGGACCTCCCGCGGGAGGCCCGGCTGATCTGACGCTTCGCTTAACACCGCTAAGCACCCTAGGCCGTTAGGGTGGGCCTCCAGAAATTCCGTGTTCCGTAAAAGAAGACCGAGCAGAACGAGAACCCGTGCCGGATATCACCGATCTGTTTGCGCAGCGAGCCACTCTGCGGCGTTCTACCAGCTTGTTGTCATCTTTTCGCTTCGAGCAGAGTGCGCCCGAGCGGTTCTACGGAACGGTGGCGCAGGACACAGTTCACCTGGTCGCCGACTTGTGGCTACAGGCCACCGGCACCGGGTTGCAGGGCCGCACCGTGCTGGATGTCGGGGGCGGGCCGGGCTACTTCGCCTCGGCCTTCGCCGACGCCGGCGCACAGTACGTCGGTGTCGAACCCGACCCTCGGGAGATGCATGCGGCTCCTGACGGAACCCAGGGCATCCACGATCCACGAGCGGCATATCTGCGCGCATCCGGAATGGCCTTGCCGTTCGCCGACGACAGCGTCGACATCTGCCTGTCCTCCAACGTGGCCGAGCATGTACCCGAGCCCTGGCGCCTCGGCGCGGAAATGTTGCGGGTCACCCGCACGGGCGGGCTGGCGGTCTTGTCGTACACCGTCTGGCTCGGCCCTTTCGGTGGCCACGAAATGGGTCTGACGCATTACTTCGGCGGTGCCCGCGCCGCCCGCTGGTACACCCGCAAGCACGGCCATGCGCCCAAGAACAACTACGGGTCGTCACTTTTCCCGGTCTCCGTGCGCGACGGGCTCCAGTGGGCACACAGCACGGGCGCGCTGGTTGCCGCATTTCCCCGCTACCACCCCAAATGGGCATGGTGGATCACCAAAGTTCCCGCTGTGCGGGAGGTTCTGGTGAGCAATTTGGTGCTTGTCCTGCGCCCCCACTGAATCCAGAATTGCAACAGGTTCCACTTCCCCTGACTGCCCGGTAGTGTTGCGTACGTCACGCAACGAGGCGGACATGAAACGGAAGTCACGACACTTGACTGAGCAGACAGCGACGCATGAGGACGTTGCACGCCCCGCGGAATCACAACGGGACCCGGAGACCTTGCGCGGCGCACTCGCCGAGTGGATCTCCGCCCAGCTGCCGGCCGATGCCGCGCTCAGCGTGGACCACGCGGAGCTGCCCAGCGCCAACGGCATGTCCAGCGAGACGATCCTGGCCGATGCGCAGTGGACCGAGAACGGTGTGCGCGCTGCCCACCGGCTGGTGATCAGGACGGCACCTCAGCCCGACTCGAGCCCGGTGTTTTCGACTTATGACATGCGCCGCCAGTTCGACGTGATGGACAAGCTCGGCCAGCACACCAGCGCGGTGGTTCCGCCGGTGCTCTGGTACTGCGATGACCCCTCGGTGCTCGGCGGCGAGTTCTTCGTCATGAAGCGCGTCGACGGGGAGGTGCCGCCCGACCGGATGCCCTACACCTTCGGATCCTGGGTGACCGAGGCCTCCGCTGCCGACCGCCGCAAGATGCAGCGACTCACCGTCGACCAGATCGCCCGAGTTCACTCGGCGCCCGTCGAAGAGTTCGCGTTCCTCGACGACGCCCGCGAGGGGGAGACGGGTCTGGACGCCCATGTGCGCCGCACCCACGAGTTCTATGAGTGGGTACGCGGCGACGGCCCCACCATCCCGTTGATCGACCGCGGCTTCGCGTGGTTACGCGAGAACTGGCCGACCGAATCGCTAGGCACGAAAGATGCTGTCAGTTGGGGTGATTCGCGCCCGGGAAACGTCATCTACCAGAATTTCGAGCCGGTAGCACTGCTCGACTGGGAGATGGCTACCGTGGGGCCCCGCGAGCTCGACCTTGGATGGATCATCTTCCTGCACAGATTCTTCCAGGATCTGGCCGAAGTGGCGACGCTCCCGGGCCTCCCGGATTTCTGTCGGCGCGAGGACATCGCCGCCGAGTACGCCGCACTCACCGGGCACCACGCGGGCGATCTGGACTTCTACACCGCCTATGCCGCGCTGCAGCACGCCGTGATCATGGTGCGCATTCAGATGCGTGCCATGGCTTTTGGTATGGCAGAGATGCCGAATGACCCCGATGATTTGATCCTGCACAGGGCTACGCTGGAGAAGATGCTGGACGGAAAGTACTGGTCGCAGCTCGCAGAGGAGACCAGCGCGTGAGCCTGTCCCCCTTCGACGATTACCCGATCCACCAGATCGCCGATGTAGTCCGCCATGTCGGCACCTCGGATCGAAACTTCTATGACCGCTACTACTTTGGCTGCCACGGTGGGCACGCCGACCTGCCATATCTGATCACCGGACTGGGCGTCTACCCGAATCTGGGTGTCACCGATGCATTCGCTTCGGTGCGCGACGGCGACGACATCGTCGTGTTCCGGGCCTCGCGCGCATTGGGCGACGACCGAGCCGATCTCAAGGTCGGGCCGTACCGCATTGAGGTCCTTGAGGGTCTCAAGAGGGTGCGGCTGATCCTGGAACCCGGCTCCGAATACGACCTCGCCTTCGATATCACCTACACCGGTGAGATCCCGGCCTCCCTGGAACCCGGCCATTACCAGCGTCAACTGGGCCGCGTGATGTTCGATACCTCACGGTTTGCCCAAACTGGCACCTGGACAGGCCAATTGACGGTTGGTGGTACCACCCACGAGCTGGATGGAGTCAACTGGTCGGGCAACCGCGATCGATCCTGGGGCATCCGCCCCGTCGGTGAGGGCGAACCCGCCGGACGGCGCGCCTCCCTGGCTGGGGGCTTCTTCTGGCTCTACAACGTGATCTCGTTCCCCGAGTATTCGATCGTGTTCATCAACCAGGAAGACGAGCACGGCAACAAGGTCGTCAGCGGGGCGCGCCGGGTATGGCGTGATCCGGCGAAGGGGATCGACGAACTCGGACCCGTTACGCACGACATCACCTTGGTTCCCGGTACTCGCGAAGCGAGTTCGGCGGTCATTACGTTGGGTGACATCACCATCAAGGCCGATATCGTGCTGCCGCACTACTTCGGCTTCGGCACCGGGTACGGCCTGGATCCGGATTGGCGCCACGGCATGTGGCAGGGCGACCTCGTCGTGCAGGGCAAGCGGTACAAGACCGCGGAGCTGGACGCCACGCTCAAGTTGTTGTGCCCTGTCGACAATCTCGCCACCTTCACCGCCATCGAGAACGGCGTTGAGACCCACGGCAGTGGACTGTTCGAATTCGGCCCCATCGGCCCCCACAAACCCTCCGGCTTTACCGGGTTCGTTGATACACATCAGGAAAGAGACGGCGATTCATGACCAACGGGAACAACTTTGACAAGCTCTTCATCGGTGGCGTCTGGACTGAGCCGGCCACCGACCAGGTGATCGAGGTCATCTCGCCCGCCACCGGCCAGAAGGTGGGCCAGTGTCCGCTGGCCTCCCCCGCTGACGTCGAGGCCGCGGTCAGCGCCGCCCGCCGCGCCTTCGACGACGGCCCCTGGCCCAAGCTGACCCCGCACGAGCGGCAGGCGGTACTGCAGAAGGCAGTCGCCGGGCTAGAGGCCCGCAAGGACGAGATCTGCAAGGCCATCGCCGACGAGACCGGCGCTCCCCCCATGGTGATCGAAACGCTGCAATGGATGGGCGGCTTTGGCGCCATCCAGTACTACGCCAACGCGGCGGACGCGGTGAAGTGGAAGGAACTGCGCAACGGCGCGTACGGCCAGACCGTGGTGACCCGGGAGCCCGCCGGTGTGGTGGCCGCCATCGCGGCCTGGAACGTGCCGCTGTTCCTGGCGCTCAACAAGATCGGCCCGGCGTTCCTCGCAGGCTGCACGGTGGTACTCAAGCCCGCCGCCGAGACTCCCCTGTCGAGCTTCATCCTGGCCGAGGTGTTCGCCGAGGCGGGCGTACCCGAGGGCGTGCTGTCCGTGGTGCCCGGTGGAGCCGAAACCGGCCGGGCGCTGACCAATAACCCCGGCGTCGACGTATTCAGCTTCACCGGCAGCACCGTCGTCGGCAAGGAGATCGCCGAGATCGCCGCCAGGAATCTGAAGAAGGTCACCCTCGAGCTGGGCGGCAAGTCGGCGGCCATCGTGCTCGAGGACGCCGACCTGGCGGCCACCCTGCCGATGCTGGTGTTCGCGGGCCTGATGAACGCGGGCCAGGGCTGCGTCAACCAGACCCGGGTGCTGGCACCGCGGTCTCGGTACGACGAGGTAGTCGACGGCATCGTCGGCATGGTCTCGCTGATGGGAGTGGGACTGCCCGATGATCCGGCCACCCAGGTGGGGCCGCTGATCACCGAGAAGCAGCGCGCCCGGGTCGAGGGCTACATCGCCAAGGGCATCGAGGAGGGCGCGCGGCTGGCCTTCGGCGGCACCAGGCCCGAAGGGCGAGAAGAACTGGACAGCGGATACTTCGTACAGCCAACGATTTTCGCGGATGTCGACAACTCGATGACCATCGCGCAGGAGGAGATCTTCGGCCCGGTGCTCTCGATCATCGCCTACGACTCCGTGGATGAGGCCATCAAGATCGCCAACGACTCTCATTACGGCCTGGCGGGCAGTGTGTGGACCACCGATGTGCCCAAGGGCCTGGAGGTCGCGGCGCAGATCCGCACCGGCACCTATGGCATCAACTGGTACGCCTTCGACCCCAGCTGCCCATTCGGCGGCTACAAGCAGTCCGGTATCGGCCGCGAGAACGGGCCCGAGGGCATCGAGGAGTACTGCGAGCTCAAGAGCGTGCTGCTGCCGATGGGCTACACCCTCGACTCCATCTAGCCATCGAGTGCGAGCCTCACGCGGAAATCTTGCCCGAAATCCGCGTGAGGCTCGCGCTCGACGTTAGGGTTCGGCTGTGTCCACCACCGCAGAGGCCGACGCTGCTCCAACAGGTCTCCGCAAGGTCGTCGCGGCGTCGATGGCGGGCACCGTCGTCGAGTGGTATGAATTCTTCCTCTACGCCACCGCGGCCACCCTCGTCTTCAACAAGATCTTTTTCCCCGCTGTACAGGCCGGGGGGAACGATCTCGACAACATCATCAAGGCCTTCCTCACCTATGCGGTCGGGTTTGTCGCGCGGCCCATCGGCGGGATCGTGTTCGGGCACTTCGGGGATCGATACGGACGCAAGCACCTTCTGCAGATCGCGATCGTGCTGGTCGGTGTGGCCACCTTCCTCATGGGTTGCCTGCCGACCTTCGCCCAGATTGGCTATGGCGCCCCGATTCTGCTGGTGGTGCTGCGGTTCCTGCAGGGTTTCGCGGTGGGCGGCGAATGGGGCGGCGCCGTGCTGCTGGTGGCCGAGCACTCCCCCGACGCCCAACGGGGGTTCTGGTCGAGTTGGCCACAGGCGGCCGTGCCGCTCGGCAACCTCCTGGCCACCCTGGTGCTGCTCACGTTGTCGTGGACGCTCTCCGATGCCGCGTTCCTGGCCTGGGGCTGGCGCGTCGGCTTCTGGTTGTCGGTCGTCATCGTGGCGATCGGGTACTACATCCGCACCCGGATATCCGACGCGCCGATCTTCCATGAGGCCCGCCGAGAACTGGAAGAGAACAAGGCCAGCTCCTACGGCGTCGTCGAGGTATTCCGCCGGTATCCGCGCGGGGTGTTCACCGCCATGGGGCTGCGGGTGGCCGAGAACATCCTCTACTACATGGTGGTCACCTTCTCGATCACCTACCTCAAGATCGAGCTCCACATGGACACCAAGCGGATTCTGTTGCTGCTCTTGATCGCTCACGCGGTCCAGGCGATTGCCCTGCCCATCGTGGGGCGGTATACGGATATCGTCGGGCGGCGTGCGCCCTATGCGCTGGGAGCCCTGCTGGCCGCGGGCTGGGGTTTCATCGCGTTCCCGATGTTCAACACCCGAGACGAATGGGTGATCTTGGCGGCCATCGTGATCGGCCTGCTGGTGCACTCGCTGATGTTCGCGGGGCAGCCGGCGATCATGGCAGAGATGTTCCCCACCCGGATGCGCTACTCCGGGGTGTCGGTGGGTTACCAGGTGACCTCGATCTTCGCCGGGTCGCTGGCTCCGGTCATCGGTACCGCGCTGCTGAGTAAGTACCACAGCTGGGTGCCGGTGGCGATCTATCTGGCGGCCGTTGCTCCCATCACGCTGATCGCTGTGTGGGCACTGCCGGAGACCAAGGGCAGCTCGCTGCATGAGCTGGATGCCGCCGACAGGGCGCGCGCCTAGCGCTAGGTTGGTCCCATGGCGACCTACGGCTGGATCGGTTTGGGGAACATGGGCGGCCCAATGGCTGCCAATCTGGTGGCGGCCGGGCACACGGTGCGCGGCTTCGACCTCTCGGGTGACGCGCTGGCCGCTGCCGAAGCGCGAGGCGTCACCGCGGTAGAGGAGATCGCCGAGGTGCTGGCGGGCGCCGAGGTCGTGTTCACCATGCTGCCCAAGGGCGAGCATGTCCGCTCGGTGTTCGAGGGTCCCTACGGGATCTGGGAAAACGCCTCGCCATCAACGCTTCTGGTCGATAGCTCGACCGTCGACATCGAAACCTCGCGGTACTGTCACGCCGAGTCGGCACGCCGGGGGTTCCGGTTCGTCGACGCCCCGGTCTCCGGCGGGATCAGCGGCGCGCAGGCCGGCACGCTGTGCTTCATGCTCGGCGGCGACTTGGAAAACTCCGGTGCGGCAACTGATTACATCAAGCCGATGGCCGGACGTGTCATCCACGCCGGTGAGGGTGGAGCGGGCGTGGCCGCGAAGATCTGCAACAACATGATGCTGTTCATCGACATGATGGCCAACTCGGAAGGCTCGCAGCTGGCCGAGCGACTCGGCCTGGACCCCAAGGTGTTCTGGGAGATCTGCTCGGTATCCTCGGCGCGGTCCTGGGCGCAGCAGACGTGGTACCCCGTACCGGACATCATCGAATCCGCTGCCGCCAATCGCAATTTCGATGCCACCTTCACCGTTGACCTGGCGCACAAGGACGCCCGCCTGGCCTTGGCCGCCGGGGAAGCCACCGGCGTGAAGCTGCCCGCCGCCACCATGGTCACCGAGCAGTTCCAGCAGCTCATCGACGAAGGACTGGGCGGCAAGGACTGCTCACTGATCGTCAAGTACGCAACGCCCGACGGGTTGGCGCGCGGCTACCGGGCCTGACCGGGCCCGCCGTCGTGCAACTGCTGCAAAAACCGGTTGTACGAAGCTAATTCGTCGTCCTGGCCGGCCTCGTCGGCTTCCCGCGCCTCGGTCTCGGTCTGTTCCTCGCGCCGCCACCGGATGGCGAATATCAGGGTGGTCGCCAGCGCGATCGGCTCACCGTAGGACCAGGCCAGCGCACCGGCCAACGCCTGGTCCTTGACCGGGTCAACAGCCCACCCGGCGGGCGGGTTGGCGAAGATACCGATCAGCGGCCTCGGCGCCATCATGAGGATCACACCGATGAACACGTGCAGCGGCATCTCCACGAAGATGTCGAACATCCGGCCCAGGTTGGTCTGCCGGATCGGCAACGGGTCGGTGGACAGGATGGGGATGACGAAGAGCAGACCGCTGACCAAGAAGAAGATCTCTAACCCGGTGTGCCCCAACCAGGTAGCAGCGACGGTGTCGAACAACTGCGACAAATACAGGCCGTAGTAGCTGAACAGGAGCAGCGGAATGGTGACCGCGGGGTGCAGCAGGAAGGCACCCGCGCGACTGCGCAACCCTGCCAGCGCGGCGACCAGCACCCACCTGCCGGGCCCGTGGTGCGGCGTCGAGCGCAAGAGCAGCCGTCCCGGCGCGCCCAGCACCAACAAGGGCGGAACCAGGATCGACAGCGTCAACTGCTGAAACATGAACGCACTGAACAACCGAAATCCGTAGCGCTCGATCGAGAGTCCCATCACCGCGCCCAGGATCAGGCATCCGGACAGGAAACTCACCGTCGACCACCATGGCCAACTGCGGCCCAATCGGCGCAGCCGGACCACACTCACCACGTACCACCCCGCCAGCAGGACCGCGACGACGGGAAGCACCGGGATGGTCGGCGGATCCCACTCGAGCAACGACCAGGCCGTCGGAGGATCGGCCGGGATGGTGGTCAGCCCAGTAGCCCACCTCGCCTCGTTCATTGATTACATTATGCGCATATTTGAATGACCTGGCCATCCGGGGCGCATATCCGGGCGTTCACCTGCAATTCGGATCGCCGCTAGCCAAACAGCGTTGGTTCACAGCTTCGGTAACTAGGGTGCGCGACGGGGCCGGGGAAACACAGCAAGAAAGGTACGAACTGATGGCTGTATCCGTGAATCTCGAGAAGGCACTCGACAAGGCCTACGAGAACAAGGACCTCAAGGATGTCCTCGACGCACCCCCGTCGGCTCTCGCCGGTCTGACCGAGAAGCATGACGCGGTATTGAAGGAAGCCCTCAACATCTCGACCGTGCGCGAGCTGGGCACCAACAAGTACCTGGCGGTCGCCGCGGCGCTGGCCGCGCTGGAGAGCAAGACCGGCTAAACCGTTGCCCGAGAATGCTTCTGCGCAGACAACCGCTGCGCAGAAGCATTCTTGTGGTCAGCCGCGAAGCGCCTCCGCCAGCGGCTCCAGCACGGCCGGGTCATAGGGCGGGGGCAGGTAGATGATCGCCAGATCGAGACCCTCCGCGCCCAGTGCGGCGGACTCATCGACAACCTTCGCGTAATCGCGATCCTCGCCGAGCCGAATGTGGGCCGAGAGCGTGATCTCGGCCGGATCTCGTCCGATATCGGCGCAGTGCGCGGCCAGCACATCGCGTTTGCGCGCGAACTCCTCGGGTGGTCCACCCACGAAGTTCCAGTGCTGGGCGTACTTGGCGGTGATCCGCAGCGTCCGCTTCTCGCCACTGCCGCCTATGCAGATGGGCGGGTGCGGTTTCTGCGGTCCCTTGGGCTCGTTGCGAGCATCTTTGAGCTGGTAGAACGTGCCGTCAAAGCTCGTCGTCTCCTGGCTCAGCAGGCCGGTGAGAACCTCGCAGGCCTCCTCGAACCGGTCGAACCGCTCCTTGATGCTGCCCAGCTCGATGCCATAGGCGCCGGATTCTTCCTCGTTCCAGCCGGCACCGATACCGAGTTCCAGGCGACCGCCGGACACGATGTCCAGCGCTGAGGCCATATTGGCCAGCACGGCCGGATGCCGATAGTGGATACCGGTCACCAGCACCCCGACACGCAGCCGCCGGGTGGCCTGCGCCAGCGCGGTGAGGGTTACCCAGCCCTCCAGGCACGGCCCAGAGGAGTCCGAGAAGATCGGATAGAAGTGGTCAAAGGTCCAGCCGGACTCGAAGACCTCGATCTCGTCGGCCACCTTCCAGATGGCCAGCATGTCGTCCCAGGTGGTGTTCTGCGGAGATGTCTTGAACGCGAAGCGCATTCCATAACCCTATGCAGGACTCACCTGGAGTGTCGACCAGATACGAACTATCCCAGCCGTTGTTTGAGGGCGTCGAACTCGTCCTTGACGCCCGTGGGCAGCTTCTCGCCGATGAACTCGAACCACTCCTCGATGAGCGGCAGTTCGGCCTGCCACTCCTCGTTGTGGACCGCCAGCGCCTCGGCCACATCGGCCTCGTCGACGTCCAGACCCGACAGGTCCAGGTCCTCGACACCCGGAACGGTGCCGATCGGGGTGGATACGCCGTTGGCGCGGTGCTCGATCCGGTCGACGATCCACTTGAGCACGCGGCTGTTCTCGCCGAAGCCGGGCCACAGGAAGCGACCGTCGCCGCCGCGACGGAACCAGTTGACGAAGAACACCTTCGGGAGCTTGGACTCGTCGGCCTGCTTGCCGACGTTGATCCAGTGGTTCAGGTAGTCACCGACGTGGTAGCCCATGAACGGCAGCATCGCCATCGGGTCGCGGCGCACGGTGCCAACCTTGCCCTCGGCGGCCGCGGTCTGCTCCGAACCCAGTGTGCCGCCAATGAACACACCGTGCTGCCAGTCCCGGGCCTCGGTCACCAACGGCACAGTCGTCTTGCGACGGCCACCGAACAGGATCGCCGAGATCGGCACACCCTGCGGGTCATCCCATTCGGGGGCCAAGATGGGGCACTGCGACATCGGGGTGCAGTAGCGCGAATTCGGGTGCGCGGCTTTGGTCTCGGTCTCCCGCAGGACCCAGTCCTGACCCTTCCAGTCGATCAGGTGCTCCGGCTCGCCCTCCAGGCCTTCCCACCAGACGTCGTTGTCGTCGGTGCGCGCGACGTTGGTGAAGACGGTGTTGCCGGCTTCGATGGTCTTCATGGCGTTGGGGTTGGAGCTCCAGTTGGTGCCCGGTGCCACACCGAAGAAGCCGAACTCCGGATTGACGGCGTACAGGCGACCGTCCTTGCCGAAGCGCATCCAGGCGATGTCATCACCCAACGTCTCTGCGCGCCATCCGGGAATGGTCGGCTGAATCATCGCGAGGTTGGTCTTGCCGCAGGCCGACGGGAACGCCGCGGCCACGTAGTAGGCCTTGTTCTCCGGCGAGATGAGCTTGAGGATCAGCATGTGCTCGGCAAGCCAGCCCTCGTCGTGGGCCATCGCCGAGGCGATGCGCAACGAGTAGCACTTCTTGCCCAGCAGCGCGTTGCCACCGTAACCCGAACCGTAGGACCAGATTTCACGAGATTCGGGGAAGTGGGTGATGTACTTGGTGTCATTGCACGGCCATGGCACATCTTCCTGGCCGGGCTCCAGGGGCGCACCGATCGAGTGCAGCGCCTTCACAAAGAATCCGTCATCGCCCAGCTTCTCCAGGGCGGCGGCACCCATCCGGGTCATCACGCGCATCGAGGCGACGACGTACTCCGAGTCGGTGAGCTCCACACCCAGCTTCGGATCGTCAGCACCGAGCGGGCCCATGCAGAACGGCACCACCCACATGGTGCGTCCGCGCATGCTGCCACGGAAGAGCTCTGTCATGGTGGTGCGCATCTCGGCGGGGTCCACCCAGTTGTTGGTGGGACCGGCGTCCTCTTTGCGCTCCGAGCAGATGTACGTCCGCGATTCCACCCGCGCGACATCCGACGGGTCCGACAGCGCCAGGAATGAGTTGGGGTGCTTCTCGGAATTGAGCCGCTGGAACGTGCCTGCGTCGACCAGCTGCTGAGAAACGCGCTCGAATTCCTCATCGGAACCATCAGCAAACACAACTCGATCAGGTTGCGTCAGCTCAGCGACCTCGCGAACCCAGGCGAGCAATCCCGCATGCTTCGTCGGAGCGTTGTCAAGACCGGGAATGGTCGCTGCTGTCATCGAGAGCATCTCCTCGTTGATGCCGGGTGGGGTACGCAGTTGCCGCACCGGCGCTGGTCGGAAGCTAGATACAAACCTAGATATATGAGGTTAGCGCTGGCCCTGTTCAGCGTGAAACGGGGCCACTGACAGTCCGTCATAGGACCGGTAACAGCGGCCGAGGTCTCTACTCTTCGCGCCGGGCCAACACCGCCCAGATAGCGAAAAATCACTGACCGCCGACGCGGCCGTGCTCGATCAGCTCCCAGTGCGCGCCCGCACCCCGGGCCCACGTCTCGTAGGTGCCGTCGGCCCCGAACGTGGTCACCTTGTCGGCGACGCCGTCCTCGTCGATATCGGAGACTATGGAAAGCCCGGTCGACCCGTCCGACGGATGCAGCGCAACGGTGTCGCCAATGCCGTCGTGGTCGGTGTCGATGAGATCCGTGCCCAGGTCCACCAGCCCGCCGTCGCTGGGCAGGTACATGTGGTGATCGACATGCAGGTCGGGGCTCAGGGCATGCCCGGGTTCGGGCAACCCTTCTCCCAGCCCACCAAGGCCCTCATGGAAACCCTGGCCGAAACCATCGATCATGAGAACTTATTGTCGTCGCTTCGGCCGATCGCGTCCAGCCGTTCGGTGACTATCGTTAGCGCCTTATGCACCAACGGCAGGTCGCGATTACGCAGCGCCGTTGCCCGGGCGGTGTTCATGGCGGCTTCACGCAGCTCGGAGTCGATTTGCCCCACGCGGGCGGCCAGCTTGTCGTTCTCACGTTCGTCGATCTCGACCAGATCGGCATTGAGCCTGGTCTCTACCTCAAGTACCCGCGCGGCAACCCACTGCTCCAGATACGCGCGCAGCTCTCCCATGGTGTCTCCCAACCACCGGTCCAGCACCGTCCGGTCGTGCAAGAGCCCCCGCACTGCCACCAGCCATACCGCGATGCAGGCCCCGGCCACCAGCCCTACGGCTAAACCCGCCGGCGCCATGCCCGGGCGCGCGGAAGCCACCAACCGGGACACCGTCAACGCCGCACCCAGACCGAAGAACACTCCGAACAGCGCCATCATCCGGGTCTCCAGACGACGCGATCGCACCGAGGGATCAGCCACCTCGGGCGGCACCGGGCGATTCACGCTGGGGCGCGGTGCCACCCAGCGTTGCGTCACCTCGGCGGACACCTCGGCAAGGTGCTCTTCGGTGCCCTGCTCGACTTCCGCCACCACTTCACCCACTCGGCGCCGTACCCGCTCACCGAAGTCGGCCACATCGCGGCGCTTCAGTTCCGCGATGTCCTCCCGGAGTTCACCGCCCACCGAGCCGACCCGCTTGCGCGCGAAGTACAGCAGCGTCATGCGGGCCTGCGCGATGCGGTTGCGCAACGCCAGGGTCCGCTCGGACTTGCCCGAACGCGTGCGTCGCAGTACTGCCTGACGCTGATTGCGCAGCTCGTCGGCGCGGGCGCCCTCCCCCGCCTCCGGCGACACGTTGAGCATTCCTTGCAGACGAGTTACCCAGGCACGCAGCCTGTTTCGTTCATCCAGGGCAGGTTCTCCGCGAACCTTACGCACCGCGCTCACCAGTTCATCGAGCCCCGGTGCGGCACCGCGCGTCGAGACCCCCAGCCAGGTGACACCGCTGAACCGGGAATCGTGCTGGGCCAGGATCTCCCGATTGCGGTTCATCACCTCACGCCAGGACTGGTGCACGTCGATCTTGGAAACGACGGCGACAAGGGCGTCTGTGTTGGCCGCGGCCAACTGGATCAGGCCACAGTCCGACGGGGTCAACGGTGCGGTTCCGCTGCATACGAAAACCACCGCCGACGGCGCCTGCCCGTGGCGCAGGTCCTCCGGTTCGACGATCCGCACCCCCGAGGCGCGTGACGCCAGCTCGGCGGCCAGGGTGCTCGCACCGGCCAGCCAACTGCCGGTCACCATCACGGCGTCTTGCAGGTCCACACCGAGTGGACCGAGTGCGGGGTCTACCGCCAGCACCAGCTCGTCGACCCGCTTATCTGTGGAGGTCGTCACGCCCGGCCCCCGGCCAGCCGCCATAAGCGCAGCGATCCGCGCGCGATGTCCGTGCCCATCGCGGCGTAGGTGGCATTCACCGGGCCGGCGGCGAACCGCTGCCAGCGCTCGGCGCGGTAGCGGTGATCTTCTGGATGATCGCTCAGCTCCACGGCGATACCCGCTGCCGTGGCGGCGTCCACCGCACACCGCATCGCAGCCACCACCACGTCGTCACTGGTCAGGAAGGCATCGATAGGTATCGGCAGGACACCCGTCACACCAATCCTGCGGAGCTCGGCGAGCACAGTCCGCATCCGGCGATACCAACCCTGCGCGATGGCGGCGCGAATGGCCTTCACCACCGCATCGATACCCGACAGGTCGCACAGCAGCGAGGCCAGCCCCGGCGCCGCCAGGGTGGGAACCTGCCGAAGCGCCCCGATCGCGCACCCCATCGGATACAGGTCCAGCTCATGCAGTAACCGCTGCCGCATCCGCACCGGCACCTCGTGCGTACATGTCACGAACGCATCCACGGAGCTGGTGTCCGCGGGATTCTCGACCATCAGCTTGAGCGCCTCGACCATCGCCTGATCGATATCGGCCAAGGGGACGTGCGCGGACAACGGCAATGTCGGCACCCGCGTCTCGCCGCGGTACTGGGCGCAGCGCTCCACGGCTGCGCTCCAGGGACCGCGGGCGGCGCCGGGATCGGTCAGATCTGCCTTATTGAGAATCAGCACCTTGGGTGCGTTGGACGCCGACAACACCGCACGGTCCTCGGGCTTGAGCGCCTCTGCGAACACCACCACCTGGACGTCCATGGCGTCGGCGTCCGCGGAATCAGCAGGATCCACGCCGGGGATGGGCACCTCGATGAGGGCATGTCCCGGTCCGTCCTCGGCAGGTAGCGTGCGCCCCAACGCACCGATCACGCTGGTGACGCCCACACCGGCACGGCCCCGGACGGTGACCCGAAGCGGGTCCCCCGCCCGCACCGCCAGATCGTGAATGCGCTGGCCGCCGTGCACCTGGCGAACCTCAGGACGCGTCGCGAACCGGTCGAGCGCTCCCCGGAAGACCTCAAACCCCCGCGTCATCCCTTTTCCAGACCCAATCTCATCGCTCGTACGGAAATGCTCACATTGTCACCTGATCCGGTGGAGGGTTCCACCCTGGTAGGCAACTGTTGAGTATCAATATGCGCAGGGATTATGGGATCTGCCGCCTATAGGTGACCATGGGAAGATGCGTTGTGACGGCCAGGAGCGGGGCTGTGCGGTGCCTGAAACAGCCACCGACGAGCTCCCGGGGACCGTCAGTGCCGGTTCCGCCGCCCATACCGACGGCTCCAACCACCACCCACGCCGAGTGTCCAGCTTCCGCTCACGCGGGTCATCGCTGTCCGACGGTCAGCAGAAGGCCTGGGACAAGTCGTGGCAGAGCTACGGCCGTGTCGCCCGGGAGACCGACGGCACCTGCCCGCCGCTGGACCCCACGGCATGGTTCGGTCGCACCGCGCCCTTGATTCTCGAAATCGGTTGCGGTACAGGGACATCCACTGCCGCCATGGCCCTGCAAGAACCCCAGTTCGACGTGCTTGCGGTCGAGGTCTACCGCAAGGGCCTGGCCCAGCTGCTTTCGGCGATCGATCGCGAAGGTATCGAGAACATCCGGCTGATCCGCGGGGATGCACTGGACGTGCTGGAGTACCTGCTGCCGTCGGGAACGCTGACCGCGGCACGAGTGTTCTTCCCGGATCCCTGGCCAAAGACCCGCCACCACAAACGCCGACTGCTGCAGCCGGGCACCGTGGCGCTGCTCTCGGACCGGCTCCGCCCGGGCGGCACCCTGCATGTGGCCACCGACCATGCGAATTACGCCGAACATATCGCCGAGGTCGGGGATAACGAATCCACGCTGCGGCGCCTTGAACTCGATGATCCCCGCATTCCGGTCTCCGTGAGCCGGCCCACCACTAAGTTCGAGGGGAAAGCGCACACGGTCGGCAGTGCGATCAACGACTTCGTCTGGGAGCGATTGTGAGCCTCGCCGAGGACCTGGAGCGCCCAGATACAGCGGATGAATCGGTTCACCGACGCAGGGTGCTGCGGGTGCTGCTGGTGTGGGACGCACCTAACCTCGATATGGGCCTGGGGGCCATCATTGGCGGCCGCCCGTCCGCCGAGAACCGGCCACGTTTCGACGCCCTGGGCCGTTGGCTGCTCGAACGCACTGCCGCGTATTCGGCAGATCATCCCCATTGCCTCGTCGAACCCGAGGCCACTGTGTTTACCAATATCGCGCCGGGGAACGCCGAAGTGGTGCGCCCGTGGGTCGAGGCGCTGCGCAATGTTGGGTTTGCGGTATTTGCCAAACCCAAGATCGACGAAGACAGTGACGTCGATGTCGACATGCTTGCTCATATCGAGCTGCGGTCCGAGGAAGGCCTGGCCGGGGTACTTGTGGCCTCGGCGGATGGTCAGGCTTTCCGCGAACCGATGGAGAAAATCGCCGGTGACGGGGTGCCCGTCAGTGTGCTGGGATTTCGCGAACATGCGAGTTGGGCGCTAACCTCGGATACTCTGGAGTTCGTCGATCTCGAGGACATACCCGGAGTTTTCCCCCGAGCCTTGCCGCGGGTGGGTCTCGATTCGCTCCCCGACGAAGGCGCCTGGTTGCAGCCATTCCGACCCTTGTCGGCATTGCTTACGACGAGGACGTGACGAGACATAAGGAACCGGCGCGTGAGAGACGCTAGTTAGGAGATTCTGTGTTCGCCTGGTGGGGCCGAATGGTGTACCGGTATCGGTTCATCGTCGTTGCCGCGTTTGTCACGATCTGCCTGGGTTCCGGGCTGTTCGGGATAACGCTCGGCGACCACGTGACGCAGAGCGGTTTCTTCGCCGACAACAGCGAGTCCGTAAAGGCCTCCGTGATGGCCGACGACGCGCTGGGACGTGACCGAACCACCCACGTCGTCGCCGTCATTGCGGCACCCGAGGGCAAGACCGTCGACGATCCTGACTTCCAGAAGAAGGTCACCGACCACTTCAACCAGCTTCAGAAGGACAATCCCAAAGAGGTCTACGGCTGGGCCGGCTGGTTACGCGCCCCCACCAGTACAGACCCCACCGTCAAGCGGATGGTGACCGACGACCGTAAGCACACCTTTGTCTCGGTCAGCCTCAACGGCGACGATGACGACACCATCCTCAACAACTACAAGGCGCTGTCGAATCCGGACAAGGACGACGACCCCGCGAAAAACAAGTTCCTGCTCAACGGCGTCGATATTCAGCTGGCCGGCCTGCAGCCTGTTGCCAGTGAGCTGACCGGAACCATCGGCAAGGACCAGCAGCGCATGGAGGTCCTGTCGCTGCCCGTCATGGCCGTCGTGTTGTTCTTCGTCTTCGGCGGTGTGATCGCCGCCGGACTGCCCCTGATGGTGGGCGGCCTGACCATCGCCGGCGCACTCGGCATCATGCGGCTGATCACGCTGTTCGCCCCAGTGCACTTCTTCGCTCAGCCGGTGGTCACGCTGATCGGCCTGGGTATCGCCATCGACTACTCGCTGTTCATCGTCAGCCGTTTCCGCGAGGAAATCGCCGAGGGCTACGACACCGAAACTGCGGTCCGCCGCACCGTCATCACCTCGGGCCGTACCGTCATGTTCTCGGCCACCCTGATCGCTGCGGCCCTGATGCCGATGCTGATCGTGCCGCAGCAGTTCCTGAGGTCGCTGACGTACGCCGGTATCGCCTCGGTGCTGCTCGCCGCGATTCTGGCGGTCACCGTGTTGCCTGCGTGTCTGGGTGTTCTCGGGCGGCATGTCGACGCCCTGAGCATCAAGCGGTTCAGCCGAACCAAGTCACGCGAGGAGCTGGAGAACGGCTTCTGGGGACGCACCGTCGTCTTCGTGATGCAACGGCCGCTGGTGTTCGCCGTGCCGATCGTCATCGTGATGCTGCTGCTGATCATCCCGCTGGGCAATCTCAAACTCGGCGGATTCAGCGAAAAGTACCTGCCGCCAACGAATTCCGTCCGCATGGCACAAGAGGACTTCGACACACTCTTCCCCGGCTTCCGTACCGAGACCATCACCATCGTCACCAAGGGCGCCACCGACTCACAGCTCAATCAGATCCGGGCCGATGCGATGAAAGTTCCGGGGTTCGTCGAGCCCGGTGGGGACAAGACCCAGATGTGGCAGCGCCGTCAGTCGGTCAAGACAGATGGCGACGCCAGCGTGAAGGTCATCCAGAACGCCCTGATCAACCGCGACACCGCCGGAGCCAAGGTCAAAGAGCTTCGGGCGATGTCCGTCCCCAAGGGCGTCACGATGTATATCGGCGGTACTCCCGCACTCGAGCAAGACTCGATCGACACCGTGTTCGACAAACTTCCGCTGGTGATCGTGATTCTGATCAGCGTCACCACGATCCTGATGTTCCTGGCGTTCGGCTCGCTGGTATTGCCCATCAAGGCGGCAGTCATGAGCGCCCTCGGCCTGGGTTCCACCATGGGCATCCTGACCTGGATATTCGTTGACGGTCACTTCTCCAAGTGGCTGAACTTCACCCCGACACCGCTCACCGCGCCTGTCATCGTGCTGATCATCGTCGTCATCTACGGCCTGTCCAGCGACTACGAAGTGTTCTTGATGTCCCGCATGATCGAGGCCCGGCACCAGGGGCTGTCGACTACCGAGGCCGTGCGTGTGGGTACCGCCAACACCGGGCGCATCATCACCGCAGCCGCGTTGATTCTGATCGTGGTGGCCGGCGGCTTCGCCTTCTCCGATCTGGTGATGATGAAGTACCTGGCCTTCGGTCTCATCGCCGCCTTGATCCTGGACGCCACCGTGGTCCGCATGCTGCTCATCCCGGCGGTCATGAAACTGCTTGGTGATGACTGCTGGTGGGCACCGGCCTGGATGAAGCGCATCCAGGTGAAGCTCGGCCTCGGCGAGGTCACCCTGGCTGACGAGCGCAAGCGTCCGACCGGCCGCGAGCAGGCCATCGCGGCGGCGAGTTCTCCTGTCGGGTCCAATGCACGCACCACAAAGCTGCAGATCGCCTCCGAGCGCACCCGGCTTCCCTCGACACCCACACCGCGCCAACATGATCCGTCGGCACCGGCGCGGCCCACTCCGACTCCTCCGGCTCCTCCAACCACCCCGGTCAGCCTGGCCGGTGATGCCGGCGGCGACGCACCCGCGACCACGCGGATGTCGGTGCCCGGTAAGAACGTTGCTCCTACCGACGCGCCCACCACGCGCGTACCCGGTGGCAACCCCACCGGCCCGGACGCTCCGACCACCCGCAGCGGCGTCGCCGGAACACACCGCCCGGACCGCCGCAATGCCGACAGAGAGATCGAGTCGTGGCTCGGCGAGCTGCGCGGTCCCAAGCAGCCCGGCTCCGGCCCGGCCGCCGAATCGGGAGATGCGACCACCGCGATACCCGTCGCCAAGCCTCCTCAGTCCACGTCGCAACCAGCACAGCCGAATCGTGCCAGCAGCACTCCGGCTGAGGACGCGACGACGGCGATGCCGATCGCCACTCCGGATGCCACGCGGCAGGGCCCACCCCGGGCTCCACGTCCTCCCCAGTCACCACAGCCCGCTCCCCCCGCCGCTGATGCCACGGAGGCATTACCGGCGCCCGGACAGGGTCGTGATCAGAAGCGCACCCCGCAGCAACAGCAGGAAGTCGACGAGGCCACTCGCCGTAGCCGCGGTGGCAGCGTCAGCGCCCAGGATCTGCTGCGTCGCGAGGGGCGCCGCATCTAACGCGATGCGGCTGACCTAACCATCTCTCGCTGAGATGCCATTCGCGTACGGCGTTGCGCGGCCGGTGTGTTCGTCGATATCAGCTCGACCACCGGTGGCGGATGCAGAGGCCCAATGGCGAATTCTGGTCATGCTGGGAGATGACCCCTCAGCAGTACCAAGGACTGCTGAGTGATGGAAGGTTCTGGTGACATGACCCACGAAGCGCACCAATCGGAGACGGCCGCATACCTTTCCGCACTGGGAAGATTGGTTGGAAAGTATCTCGGCGGAACAATAACGGCACGAATTTACGCCCGAGATTTCATGTCTCTGAGATCCCGATTCATTACCGATCCAGGTGTCGACGACCCGACGGTACGAGAAATGTTCGTAGACCTCGAAGACTACGTCCCCGCCTATCAGCCTCCTGATCCCTCCGAACCGCATCAGATCTCAGAACCGGAAATGCGCCGCCGTCTGGTCGAAGACCGAGTTCCTGCACTGGAAGAGCGCTACGGCAAGCTCATCGACATCCAGTCACCTGACCCCGAATACCTCGCCAAGCAGGCCGATCTGGCACGTCGAATTGACGATCTGCTGTCCGCATATGCGCAAGGCGGATCTTCTGGAGAGGATTTCATCGCAGGTGTCTACGCAGCCCAAGACCTTGGGGACCAGTGGCAGGTCTTCCACGATCTCTTCGATACGGCATACGCGGACGCAGCAGAGTTGGAGATGGGCTCCCCAGATGTTGGCAGCGACGCGTATGGACGCGATGCGCGATTGCTGGCCGCAGAACGGGCACAGACCTTGGAACGCGCTTTTGATTTAACGGCCGACTGAACACGGCTAGTTCTCGCCACGCGTTGCATATTCACGGGCATACAGCGTGCCACCGCCGAGAAGCAGCAGACCCGTGACGATGAACGCGCCGATCCGGGCGATGCCGTCGAGCGTGGCCAGGTCGAACAGGAAGAGTTTCGCAACGGCCATCGCCGCGAGCACGAATCCTGTTCTGGTTACCCAGCTCTGGTTCCGGTAACGCCGTAGACCGGCAAGCAGCAGCGCCACGGAGACCGCCATCCAGGACACCGTTGCCAGGCCATGGCCCAGCAGGAATCCGTCGTTATCGCCGAGCAGCGCGGTACCGGAGAGAACAATCGCCGCAGTCCCCGAGTAGAGCATCGACACACCGCCCAGCACACCACGCACGGGAGCGGACTGCGGGCTCGCCCAGCCAACCCGGTGCATGGCCGCCATCACCATGCCGACAGTGGCGGCGCTCAGTACGCTCGCCACGATCAGCAGCGGACCGGCCGCGTGCACGGCGCTTGCCGAGTTGGTCAGTAGCTTCGGGGGCACATAGGCGATGTATGCCATACCCCCCAGTGCGCCGAACACCTGCCCGAGCACCAGCGAAATACGTTCCTTCAGTTGATATCCAATGGAAGAGAAGGACAGCGCAAGTGCCAGCAGCACCACTACGAGGAGGGCGTCCCGGCTGCCCTCGACCGACGCGTGCAGCAGCGCCAGCCCAGCCACCGCGGCCATGGTGATGCGCGCGTGCGGCGGAAGACCACCCACCAGCAGCAGCACCAACCCCATCACTGCGGCGATCCCGACGGGTACCAGTACACCCAACGGCCAGACGGAGAAGAACAGGGCGCTGTAGAGACCCGGCATGCACGCCGTGGCAATCATCACCGACGAGGTGAGGTCGCCGTCGCCGTCGTCGCCGGTCAGCAGCCATAGTGACCCCACCAGGGTGATCAGCAGCGTCAGCACCGCCATGATGAGCAAGGCGTACGGCTGTCCCCCGCCCGCCGTGGCACGAATCGCCGCCAGCACTGTGAGGCTGACGCCCACGGTCCGGAATGCTTGCAGCACAGGCCAATTCCGGCCGACCTGCGCGGGCAGGCTCGCGATCAACAGCACCAGGGCGAAGGCCGCCAGTTCGACGGTAAACCCGCCGGTGAGGAACGGGGCCAGCAGCGTGATCGCGCCGACCACACCCGCCGCGAAAGGCTGGGAATTCCACCGCCGCGCCAGCACCAGGCCGGCGCCGGCGATGGCCAGCCCGAGGACCAATCCCGCCACCACCGGAATCTTGTCGTAGATCACTGTGAGCGCCAGCACGTCGAAGAAGGCGGCCGCGAATCCTGTTGCCGCAGTGGCAATACCACCGACTCGTCCGCCGGGCCTGGATTGCACCCGGACACCCAGGCCAACCAGACCTGCGGCGAGGACGGCACCGGACGCCATGCGAGGGATCGGACCGAAGTACCCGCTCTTGGCGGCCAGCACCAGGAGCATGACCACGCCGGCGAGAGTCACCACCGCGCCCGCGAAGGCCATCGCCTTGCTGGCGAATCCGTCACGCGTCCAGAACGGCTCGTGTGGCAGGGGCGGGGTCGGTGCCGGGACCTGAACGCGCGGTACAGGAGCTGCCACGGGAACGTGCGCCGCCGGTGCCGGGGCAGCCGGCGAGGCGCCCTGAGCACGCCGGTAGTCATCCCAATACTGTTGCGCTTTAAGGTATTCAGTCTGTGTCCATTCGACCATCCGGCCCCGCAGTGCATCGATCTCGCCGCGCAGCGCGCGCTCTCGCCCGTCGAGTTCGTCCAGCGTCGCGGTCATCTGCTGCAACTGTGGATCTGTCATGCCCCTCAGCGTGGCGCCTTCCAGATCCGAGGTGAACACGTAAACCTACCGCCGCACATAGGGGTTTCTCACGGCATTAGGTAGGCCTACTCACACCACCGCCCGCATCGTCTGGAGCCTCCGCCGCGACATGTCCCAGATACGCGGCATACAGGGTTCGGGAGGCAAAGGATTCCTGCTCGCCCCACGGCAGTTGCGGCCTCGTGACGAGTAGCGAGGCGACCCCATGCGTGGTGGCCCACAGTTGCAACGCCGGTTCGAGGGTGTTGCCCGGCGGGAACAGCTCCTCGTCGACAAGTTCTTGAACGACGCCCCGCAGATGCAGGAAGGCTGAGCTGTGGAGTATCTCGTCAGATTCGCCACCACGCCGTGGCGGTCTCGCGGTCGCGAATCGGTACATCAACGGGTTCTGTGCGGCGAAGCGCACATAGGCCAGACCGAGTGTATGCAGGCGTTCGAGCGCCGTGGAGATGTTGGACGTTGCGCGCTGCAGTGCCTCACCGAGCTGCTCGAAGTACCTTGAGCACAACGCGTCCGCCAACTCATCGGTGCTCGAAAAGTGCCGATAGAAGGACGGTGCCGTGATGCCCAGCGCGCGTGTCAATTCACGAGCCGACGGAGGGCGTGCCTCGCCGGACCTACCGATGAGATCCATCGCGGTATCGATGATCTGCTGCCGCAGTTGCCAACCCTGCCCCCGGGGCAGACGCTTTCTCGGTGCGGTTGCGTTTTCGTCATCCATGTATCACTCCAACCGCATGTACGGATCAGCGCGGGGGCTCGATGGGTAGCGTCGGCCCGCCTTGGGGTGTCGGGATGGTGAATCTTCCCTTGGGAGTGGGGTCCGTCGTCTTCCCGAGGTCGGCACCCGCGGGCGGGCCTGCGGTGTCGTCGCCCGCGGGGCGGGGAGCGTTCTTGGCGCCGCGGATCAGAACGGCCGGATCGTCGTCGGTGCAGTACGTATAGATAGGCGGTTCCGGGAAATCGGCCGACGAAGGCGGCACTCGGGGAGTCCCGTAGTCACAGGCGTACCGCGGGTACAGGTCGGCCGTGGCCCACACGCCGCCGTCGCGCATGGTGTCGGCGATCCCACCGAACACCGAACCCCGGTAATTGGGGAAGAACGCGTTGATGGCCGGGGTGCGCACGTACAACATCTGCGCTGTCGACGCCAGGTTGGCCAGGAGGGCGACCATGGTGTCGGAATTGTCGGCGAAGAGTCCGTCCACGGCGCCCAGAGTTTTGGGGGTTTGGCCGACCAGGGTGCGGTAGCCGTTTTGCATCTTGTCCACGCCGCGCAGGGTGCGGCCCAGAGCATCGGCGGTGGCTTTGATGCCGGCGTTCTTGTCGGCCGCCAGCGTCAGCACCACCCGGCTGGTCTTGAGGAGGCTGGTGGTCTCCGGCAGCACCGAGTCCAGGGTACTGAGCAAGAAGGTGCCGCCGTCGATGATCTCGGTGAGCTTGCGCGGCCCTTCCTTGCTCAGGCTCAGTTCCTTCTTGATGAGCTCAAGCTTTTTGGGATCCACCTGCGCCAGCAGACCGTCGGCGTCCGCCAGGAGCGTGGCCAGCGTCACGGGCACCGTAGCGCCCTCGGAGATCACGCTCCCGTCCTGCAGGAACGGGCCCTGCTGACCGGGCCCACCCTCGAAGTTGAGGTACTGCTCGCCGGCCGGCGACAAACCCGTCACGCGGACGTTCGCCGCGGTCGGGATCCTGTACTTGGATTGGATCTCCGCAGTCGCATTCACACCCTGTTGGGTGATCTCGAGCGACCGCACCGTCCCGATCTTTACGCCGCGCAGCGCCACATCCTGATTCGGCAACAACCCACCCGACTCCGGTAGCTGCACCATCACCCGATACGTGGATGCGAACGGGTTGACCCGCAACGCGCCTACGAACAGATAGACCACCGCCACGACCATGGTCAGCGCCAGGGCTACCCCCGATAACACCGCTTTCTGGCGATGGCCCGCACGCACAGCGCCGACCAGAGCATTTGCGAGTGCGTTGATCATCGCCCGGCCCCCGGAGCAGGCGGAACGGTCTCGATGACACCCGGTTCGGTAGGGCTGGGGCGCACCGGAACGTCTTGCCCGTACGCACCCTTGCCGACGACGCGTTCCTGCAGGCGCCACAGTGTGTACTTGACGGACCCCACCAGCTGCGCCCAGCTGTACCGCTTGGGACCGTGTGTCCCTATGTCGGCGTGAGAACCCGCATCCGGCATCGTGCCAAGAACCAACTGATCAAGTCCCGCGGTGAGCGAAAGCGAGTTTCCGGCAGTCGCTTTGATTGCGGTGGGCATGATCCTGTTGAAGGCGGCGAGGCTGGTATCGGGATCCAGCGCCACGTCGTTCCATGCCTTCGCGACAGTATTGGCGTCCTTGATGACGCTGCGGCCACTGGTGTCTGTACCGGCAATCGACGGGAACTTCTGCAGCTGTTTGGTGGTGTCACCCGCCATGACGAGGAGCTCGGACAGCTGCGCGGTGTTGGCAGCCAGCGTCTCGGTCGCCGGCCCCGCCGCCGTCACGATATCGGTAATAACCTGGTTCTTGGCGTCGATCCGGTCGGCCAGTTGCGAGGTCTGGGTGAGAGCCTCAGAAATCTCTGCCGAGCGTAAATTCAGCTTTCCCAGTAGCTGGTTGGAGTCGTTGATGAGATCGCCGAATGCCTGGCCGTGATCGCCGGTTGCCTTTCCGAAACCATTGACGATGTTGGTCAGGTTGCGCACCGCCCCCCCGTTGGAGGCCAGCGCGGCCGAGCTGAGCACCGATTCCACCGTGGCGGCTGCGGTCGTCGAATCCAGACCGATGGTGTCACCGTCTTTCAGGAGCGGACCATCCGAAATAGCCCCTGCGGGTGGACGGATCGAAACAAAAACATCACCGAGTGGTGTGGCGGAACGCAATTCGGCGGTGCTGCCCTTGGGCAGCCGGACACCATCCAGGATGCGCAGCGTGGTGATCGCCGTGTAGTTATTCACGTGCATCTCGTCGACCTGCCCCACGTCGGCGCCGGCAAGTTTTACCTTCGCACTGTCCGGCAGGTTGAGGACGTTGGCGAACAGAGCCGTGAGACGGTATCCACCACTACCGATACCCGGCGCGGGCAGCGGCAGGTCACCCAAACCATTGGTGGAACACCCGCTCACCACAGCGACGGCCGCGACCGCCGAGGCCGCCAGTACCTTGCGCGCCGCCATCACTTCTGCCCCATCGCCGCGAGTCCGTCCAGAATGTAGGTCAAACCGAAATCGGGGCCGTAGTCCTGCAGAGTTCCTGTGCCGCAGCCTAATTGACGCAGGCCCATCATGTTGCAGATTTCCTTGTCCATCTGGCTTTCGAATAGCAGCCGGTCGGTCATGAATCGGATACGTAACCGCTTGTTGTCCTGGTCCACGACGTTGTACATGTTGTCCCATGCCAACGGTTGGACGTCGATCCATTCGGAGATCTCACGCTGGTTGTCCACCACCGCCTTGAGCGCGGTATTGGAGTTGAGGATGGTTTCTTTGAGGCTGTCGCGGTTGGCCTCGACAATGTCTCCAGCTTGCTTGACCAGATCGTTGAACTTGTGCCCAGTGGATCCGGTTCCCAGCGCCTCATCATCGAGGATTTGGCTCAGTTGGCGCACAGTAGAAGCGAATTCACGCAACTTGCCGTCGTTGGCTGCCGCAGCGTCGAACAGCGAGCTGACGTTCTTGATGATGGTGGTCACCTGCTCGCGCGTGGCCACCCCACCTTCGGAACTCAAGCGCAGCGCCTTGGATAACTCCCCGAGCCCGGCCTTGATCTTCTCACCGTTGCCATCAGCGATCCCGGCAGCCGAGTTGACGATGTCGGCCACCGGTCCCTGGCCTTTGCCATCTCCCTTGAGGGACAACGAAAGCCGGTCCAGCATTCCCAGCACCCTGTCGAACTCCACCGGGGTTTTGGTGTGGTCCAATCCGATAGTGTCGCCATCCTTGAGAGCCGGCCCGCCGCGATAGGGCGGAGACAGCTCAACTTGACGGTCGGTCAGGATCGAGGTGGACAGCGTGACCGCCTGGACATCGGCAGGCACGGTCACCTCTTTGTCGACCGTGAACTGCACCTCGACGTAACCCGATTGCGGCGTGATCTTCGTAATCTTTCCCACCGGCATGCCGAGCACAGCAACAACATTGGACTCATACAGCCCCGAGGCATTGTCGAACTGCGCGGTCAGCGTGATGTGGTCCAGTTGCGACTTCACGAAATACGTGCCCGCGCCGATGACGGCCGCGGCCAACACAACTACTGTGCCTCCCACCGCGATCAGCCGTTTCCGCCCGGAACCCATTGTCGTCATTTGCAGTCCTTGAAATACGGGATCATTCCGAATTGCTTCGCGCGCCCGCTGATCGCACACATCCACGAATCCACCAGCAGGCCATTCGATAGGTTGATGTCGATGGCGTTGCCGGTGCCCGTCGAGTTGGCGATACCGCGGATCAAGACCGGCGCTATCGGGTAGAGGCTGCGCAGCAGATCGTCGTGCTTACCCAGCATGTCGGAAAGCCCATGCGCCGTCTTGAGCATGTCGTCGAGCTGCGGGCGGTCCTTGATCAGGATCTTGCTGAGCTGCTCGACAAGGTTGGTAAACGACTGCAGCATCGCGTGGAAGGTGGCGCGGCGGGCCACGAGTTCACCAAGCAAGTCTTGCCCCTGGTTGATCAGCGCGCCGACACCGGACTGCTGGCGGCGCAGGGTGTTGGTCACCTTTTCGGTGCTCCTGAGCAGAGTCCCCAACTGATCGCGCCGCTCGGCGATCACCGAGGACAGCGACTGGATGTTCTCCATGGCCTCTGGCACCACATTCGGCAGGCCCTGCAGCTGCTTGCCGAGGATGCCAAGTGACTGGGCAACCTTGTCGAAATCGACTTGGTCAAAGGTGTTCGTCGCCCCAGCCAGCGCGGCCTGCAGATCGTAGGGGACTTCCGTATGAGCTAGGTCAATTGTCTTGCCGGGCAAGGCTCCTGTGCCCTTGGGCTGCAGATCCAGGTATCGGGAACCCAGGATGGTGGTGACCCGGATCGAGGCTTTGGTGTCCTTGCCCAATGTGATGTCGTCTCGGACACTGAGCCCGGCCTCGACATGGTCTCCGACCAGCTTCATACCGGTGATGTTCCCGACGGGTATACCCGCCACCGTGATCGGCTGACCCGCACGCAACGAGGCAGCCTGGGCGAATTCCGCCGTGTAGGTGGTATAGCCCAAGCCCATGGCCTTGACCAGCAGCAAGCCACCTACCAGCGCACCGATTGCCGTGATAGCGATGAACCCTAGCCAGGTCTTGTTGTAAGTCTCGACCGGCCGACTCTTGATCCTCTGCCATCTGGATTGCTCAGCCATTGGCCATGCTCCGGCATCGTGGGGTGTGCTGGGCGACGTTTCCAGGCGTGGCGGCGTTGACGATGATCGGTATCACGTCGTTGAGACCGGGGAAGAAGCCGGTGAGGTTCAGATCGCACATGTAGACGTTGATAAACGCTCCCTCGGAATAGAAGCGAGACAACCCTTTCAGAGTGATCGGCAGGTTGGCCCCCAAGAACGCGTACTGCGGCTCAATACTCACCACGTGCTTACCGAAACCCGGCTGACGGGTGATGAGCTCGTCGAGCGAGGGATAGACCTCATCGGTGATCTTTGACAGGCGCCTCATCGACTGCGCCATCGAGCCCACCGAGGACACCAACTCCGGCCGCTTGCGATCCAGATCCGACACCGTCTGCCGTGTCTGGGTGAGCATCTTGTCGAGGCTGTCGTTCTGCTGCGCGAGGTTGCCGGTGACGGTGTTCAGGCTAGTGATGGCATTACCCAACGCCTGGTCACGGCCTGCAAATGTCTTTGTCAGAGTTGATGTTTGACTGACCAGTGTGACAATCGAGGCGTTATCGCCCTGCAGTGACTGAATGACACCCTTGGTCAGATTATCGGCCTGCTCGGGCGACAGCGTGCTGAACAGCGGCTCGTAGCCGTTGAGCAGCGTGGTCACATCAAAGGATGGGTCCGTCCGCTCCACCGGGATGGTCGACCCGCCCGGCAGCACATTGGTGTCGCCCGATTTGCCCAGCGCCAGACCGAGATAACGCTGTCCCACGATGTTCTGGTAGGTCACCGAGGCAACCGTGTTCCCGTACAACTTCTGGTCGTTCTGGACCACGAAGTCGACCTTGGCCTGGTCGTTGTTGACCAGCTCGATCTTCTGCACACGGCCCACCCGAACCCCTGCCATGCGCACGTCATCACCGTCGCGCAGTCCGTACACATCGGTGAATACCGCCGAATACGCTGTGGTGCTGCCTGATACGTCGCGTCGCAGCGTGGCGTACACCAACCAGCTGAGTGTCAGCGCCACGGTCATGAAGACCACAAGCCCGATCAGCGGACCACGAAATTTCATTGGGGTCCTTCCTTCACGAACGACACCGCGGTCCCGCGGGCCAGGGGGCCGAGCAGCAGTTGTGTGGCGGGAGTTTGCAGACCTCCGGTGATCACGCCGAGCTGATCCCGTTCATACTGGCTACCAACAGGACCGACATTCCCACCGAACGACGCGGGCACGATGGGCACGCCTCCACTGTCGTGTGCACCGGGAGCTACCGGCGCGGGCGGAATCGGTGGCGCCTGGGGTGGCGGAGGCGGCTCCAGGTCATCGGGATCCAGGGTGCCCGGAACGCGCGGCTCCGGAAGGGGATGCCAGGACGGCAGCGGCGGGTTCGGGTCCGTCAGGTTCGGACCGCCCGGCGGCACCACGTACGGCGGACCCACCGCCACCAGATTTCCGTTGGGGCCCAACACTGTTCCGCGCGGCGGCTGCAGATCCGGCGGCACCTTGTAATTCTGCGGAAGAAGCGTCTCGGGCAGATCCGGGCGCACCACCTGTTCTGGAGCGGTGAAACAGCTCGGCCCCTTCAGCTCGCCGTACCGCGGGCAGTCCACCCGCGTGTAGGTATAGCTCGGAGCCAGCGTCACCGAGATCGGCATATGTGGAATGTCTCGTTCCGCGACCCACATCTGCTCAAACCAGTTGCGGGACAGCTTGTTCATATTCCGGAAGATCGGGACAAACTTGTCGGCATTCGTGGCGAAGACGCCGATCGGAGGGGTAAGGCCGGTGGTGATGCCGATCAGCTGGTCGGTGTGGTTATCGAAGGCTTGCTTGGTGGTTCCCACCGTGGTCAGCCCCGCGTGGACCAGACTCGTAAGCTGCTCACGATTTTCGGCGAGAGTCTGCATCGGCCGCACTGCCTGATGTAGCGAGTCCAACAAATCGGGCGCCGTCTGCTTGAGACCCTCGGTGGCATTGAGAAGCGCCGAGATCGTCGAGGGGCCTGGGTCCGTGGCCACGACCTCGTTCAATTGAGCAATGAGCCGGTTGAGTTGAGCGCCCCCGGCCAGCAGTTTGACGCGGCGGCTGTCGGTAGCCGCGGCCACCGCCGCGAGGATTCCCACGGAATTGTCCTCGCGACCACGACCAGTGGCATTGAGGACATCACGCAACTTGCTCACGGTGGTCTGAAACAACACCGTGGGCAACTCTTGGTCTTCGGCGATATGGGCGCCGGCGCGGATGGGCGCACCGGGCCCGCGGTCAACAAGCTGCACCGAAGACACCGCGAACACATTGCCCGGCACCACACGGGCTGTCGCGGTCGCCGGGATTGCCTTGGCGTACTGCGGTTTAAGGTTGATATGTACGAAGTTCGGCTTGTTACCGGTGGCCGGGGTGACATCATCGACCTCGCCGACCAGTACGCCGTGGTACTTAACGTCCGACTTCTGCGGTAACCCGTCTCCGACATTTGTCAGGTCGGCGACCACGCGCATGTAGTCGTCAAGGCGGCCTGCGGACTTGAGCAGCATGGCCGCGGTGAGTATCACGATTGCGGCGAGCGTCACACCGGCCATGGTGAGCAGCTGCCTATCGGATGGCCCCCGGCCGTCTACTTCGAAGGAGTTCGGCATCTAGCCACCCAACCTCGCGCCGGCGTCGACACTCCACAGCGCCATGGTGAGCAGCATGTTGACGACGATCACGATCGTGATGGCCGCACGCATCGCGTGCCCGGCAGCGATCCCTACACCCTCAGGACCGCCGCTTGCATAGAAGCCGTAGTAACACTGGATGGTTGAGGCCAACCAGACGAAGACGACCGTCTTGATGACGGAGTACACGACGTCGATACCGCTGACGCCGATACCGAAGTAGTGCAGGTACGAGCCCACCGAGCTCCCGCTGAGAATCTGCACCATCACCTGGCAGGACAGGTAGCTGACCGCCAGACACGCGACATACAGCGGGATCACCGCGATGATCGATGCCATGAGGCGCGTGGTCACCAGGAACGGAATCGGCCTAATGGCAACCGAATCCATCGCGTCGATCTCCTCCGCGATCCGCATCGAGCCGAGCTGTGCGGTGAACCGGCAACCCGCTTGCATCGCGAACGCCAACGACGCCATGATCGGTGCCAACTCTCGCGTGCTGGCCAGCGAGCTAATGATGCCGGTGGCCGGCCCCAGTCCCAGCAAGTCCAGGAAGTTGTACGACTCGATGGCCACCAGTGCGCCGGCAGTGATCCCGAGAACCAGCGCCACTCCGGCCGTGCCACCGCCCACTACCAATGAGCCATTGCCCCAGGCAATATCGGACAGGTGCCGCAAGAATTCCTTGCGATACTGCCGTAGCACCACCGGAACTCCGGCCACAGCCCTGAAGAAGAACGCGACCGTATGACCGAATCGGGCCATAGGCAGGCGAATCTTATTGTAAATAAGGACAAACGGACGGAGCCGTGGCGATAAGTAGCTGGATACCGTCATGTCATAACCCCGTCCGCGGAAAGAGCATGATGTACAGCTGGCTGATGGCGACATTCACGATCATCAACAGCAAGATCGATTCCACGACCGCCGCGTTGACGGAGTTGGCAACACCGATCGGGCCGCCCTTGGTGGACAGACCCTTCTGGCAGGCCACCACCGCCACGATGGCGCCGTAGATGATCGCCTTGAGTACGGCCAGGATCATGTCGCCAGGTGTGGCGAAGGAAGCGAACGTCGACACGAAGCTGCCCGGTGCACCGTTCTGCCAATAGACATTGAACAGGTAGGCGCCCAGAAACCCGACGAAGCAGACGATTCCCGTGAGCGCGACGGCGATCATGATGGCGGCCGCGAACCGGGGCACCACCAGACGCCGGATCACCGAGACACCCATGACCTCCATGGCGTCGGTCTCCTCACGCATGGTGCGCGAGCCCAAGTCGGCGGTAATGGCCGAACCCACGGCCGAGGCCATCAGCACCGCGGCCACCAAGGAGGCGGCCTGCCGGATGATCGCGATGCCGCTAGCGGCACCCGCCAAGGAAGTCGCACCCACTTGACCTGCAAGCAGCGCGAACTGGATCGACAGCGTGACACCAATCGGCAGGGTCACCAGGATGACCGGAGTTACGGCCGTCGCGGCTTGGAAGGCACCCTGCCGAACAAACTCCTGCCACTGGAACTGCCCGCTGAACAGGTCGATGAAGAACCACTGAATGGTGCGCACGCCCACCATGAACTGCTCACCGACAGTGCTCAAGGATTCCAGCGGGTGACGCCTGACGTACCCGGTAGCCCAATCCTCGATTGCCGCGACGCCGTCTCCAGTGGCCACTCCGGCTTCCGGTGCACTCACGGCCGACACTGGCGCGGCGCCACCCCTCGTCCAGTGGGACCAGACGCACGAATCGTCGCACCACGCATTCCAGACTCCTCGTTGACCCGGTATTCGCTGGGCGCCAAGGGCTGCGGCGCCAATGTGCGTTGACGCTAGATGATGAAGCGTTAATTTAACAGTTGGTCATATCCTAAATCACACCGATCGGTATACTGTGCTGTGGGTCACAATTCGGGCGTCCCGGTTAGCCGAGCGTGTTCCGAAAGCCTGCGCATAGCCGTTCGAATTACATTGTCGAAAAGCATTTTTCGCATGGCATGACAATCTGAGCGCCCGCTCACAGACTCGGTCGATGAGCAGATCACCCGTGGCTGGTCGCTAGAGGTGCGCAGCGCGGGCCATCGCGTTGTGAGTCACAAACGCGGTTCCGGGAGCTGCGCCGACCGTCATCGTCGATCTATCAATATTTGCTGGAAGGGTGCGTCACCGGCGCTTCCGATGAGGGGACAGAAAGCCGGAGCCCCCTATTCGTCCAATCCGTGTTCGATGGCGTACCGCGTCAGCTCCACTCGGTTGCCCAGCTGGAGCTTGCGCAGCGTGGACTGCACATGATTCTCGACAGTGCGATGGCTCAGCGACAGCCGTGTGGCGATCTGCTTGGCGCTCAATCCCTTTGCCACCAGCCGCAGTACCTCGGTTTCCCGTTCGGAGAGCCGCGGCGTGTCGTCGGTCTCCGTCGTCGGCGCACTCGACATACGCCGAAACTCCCCGAGCACCAGACCTGCCAGACCGGGCGTGAACACAGCCTGGCCCTTGGCTGTTGCCTTCACCGCGTCGATGAGCTCGGTGGCGGACGCACTCTTGACCAGGTAACCCGTGGCGCCGGCTTTCACCGCTTCCAGTACATCCTCGCGTTCGGCGGAGGCCGACAACACCAAGATATGGCTACCCGGGGACACCGCCAGCACCGCAGCGGTGGCCTGTGCACCGTCGCCGTCGGTCAGCTGCATATCCATCAGCACTACATCGGGTTTCACCGTCGCGGCGATCCGGCCGGACGAGGCGACCCCGTCGGCAGTGGCGACCACCCGCAGTCCCGCCGCCTGTAGGTCACGGGAAACCCCATCGCGCCACATGGGATGGTCATCGACCACCATCACCGAAATCTGTTCGTCGTCAGTGCTTTCCGGATAATCGGTCATACCCCCACCTCCTGAGACTTGGGCACCGTGATCTCCCATTCAGTGCCCGCGCCCGGCGCCGTCTCCAGCAGGACGGCCCCGCCGAGATCAGCCACCCGGCCCAGAATCGACCGGGACACCCCCATCCGCCCCTCACGCTCTGCCTGATCCAGCCTGCCGTCCGCGATGCCACTGCCGTCATCGCGGACGGTCACGACCACCGAGTCCTCCAGATCTTCGATGAGCACGTACGCGTGCGCCTCCTGCCCGGCGTGCAGTGCCACGTTGGACAGTGCGCTGCGTACCACAGCAGCCAGCTCGCTGGCCATGTGCTGGCCGATGAGCACCGGCGAGCCCGGCGCGGACACCGAGACCGTGGTACTGGCCTGAGTGCGCAGGAGCGGGCGCAGATCAACCAATTCGTCATCGGCGAGCATCGTCGGGGTCGCACCCGAAATCAGCTCCCGGAGCGCCACTTCCTGTTCACCGGCGATGGCGGCCAGCTCTGCGGTCGGACCACCGATCTCGGTGCCCCGCCGCTTCACATACGACAACACCTGAAGCACCCCGTCGTGCACTTGACGCGCGAGCCGTTCACGTTCGATCGCCGCCGCGGCCGCACGTTCCGCCCGCCGCAGTTCATGGAAGGTGCGCTTCGCGGTGGTTGATGCGGCCCCAATCGCGAGCCCCACCACCACCAACGCCGGCATCGTGGCGTCGAGCCATAGCGCGCTGACGGGTAACCCGCGCGCCGCGATGCTGATCGCGGCGAGGACGAAACCGGATATGACACCGGCGAGCTGTCCGCGCAACAGACCCATGGAGACCACGGCGTTGGCCACCCACAGCGTGGTCGGCAGGGTCTGATGCCCGCTGTACCACTGCACATCAACGACCAGTCGCCCGGCGAGCATCAGCGCGATCACGATCACCTGATCGCAGAGCACTATCTGCCAGCGGCGGAACCAGTTGCGCGACAGAGCGACCGCTGCAAACCCGGTCCATATCGCCATGCCGGCATACAGCGCCCAGCTCAGCGTTTGTCGCTCGTAGTGGGTGTAGGACGCCAGCTGTGAGGCCAACAGCGCATACCCAAAACTCGCCAAGCGGAACACCTGCGCGGCACGCCACAACGATGCCGTCGGATCGTTACCGCTCACCCAGCGCGGGACGGTTCCGTTTCCGGATGCCATGTGAATTCATCAGTCCTTGGGTGGGGCCGGGCCCAATTCCGGTACTCCGTTGCCCGGACCGGCACCGACCGCCGGGGGGCCATTGGCCGGCACCATCTCCGGGTCGAAGATCTCGGCTTCCTCTTCTCCCTCAACCAGATACGGATCGTCGGAATCCTCGGGCTCGATGAGGGCACGGATGGCGGTATTGAGCACCGCGACCGTCGGCACCGCCAACAGTGCGCCGATGATTCCACCCAGCACGCCGCCGGCGGCGATGGACAGCACCACGGCCAACGCGTGGATCTGCACCGCATGGCCCATGATGAGCGGTTGCAGCACATGGCCTTCCACCTGCATCACCACAATGACGATGACCAGGATCATGGCGGCGGTGAAGGCGCCCTTGGTAATCAGGGCGATGAAAACCGCCACAAATCCGGAGATCGCCGCACCGATGATCGGGATAAACGCTCCTAGGAACACCAGCGAGGCCAGGGGAAGCGCCAGCGGCACACTGAAAGCCGCGAGGCCCACCCCGATGCCGATGGCGTCGACCAGTGCCACCGCCACGGTGGCACGCACGTAGCCGATCAGCGAACCGAAGCCCAGCGCACCGGCGCGGCGCACACGTGGCCGCACCGCCGTCGGGAAGATCCGGGTAACGAACTCCCAGATCTCCTTTCCGCCGTAGAGGAAGAAGATGATGGTGAACAACGTCAGCACGGCGCCGGTGATGATCTCGGTGACCGTGGTGGCCGTGGCCAGCGCCCCGCTGGTGACCCGGCCCTGGTTGTCCTTGATGGTATTGACCAGCGCGTCCCCCGCCTTGCTGATCTGCTCCTCGCTGATGTGGAACCGGCTGTGAATCGCCCAGTTTTTGAGCGACTCAATGCTGTTGGTCAGCTGCGCCGACAGGTCTGGCAGGCCCTTGATGAACTGGTCCACCACGAAGGTCAGGATCCCGCCGACCGCGGCGGTACCGGTCAGCAGAACCACGACGACCGCCAGCGAGCGCGGAACCTTATGCCGCTGCAGGTAATTGACTGTTGGAACCAACAGGGCAGAGCCCATCAAGGCGAGCAACAGCGGGATGGTGATCGTCTTGAGGTGCCAGAACAACCACAGAAAGGTAAGCCCGAAGGCAAGCAGCACCAGCAGGCGCCAAGCCCACGCCGCCCCCTTGCGCACATACGGATGAACCGATTCGGCAGCGTCAGCATGCGTCATGCGGCGAGCCTAACCCAGCAACTATCCCTTCGGCGCGGGCTCGGCCAGCACCTCGGTCAGCCACTTCACGACAAGCTCTGGCTGCTCGTCGACGATGAAGTGACCGCAGTTGGGCACCTCCGTGATGTTCAAGTCGTCGGCGTGGTCGGTGAAGCCATCGAGCAGCGACGGATGCACCGCCACATCGTCGAGCCCGAACAGCACCCGCACCGGCATGGCGAGTTTCTGCTCGTCATAGGGGCCACGCGCGAGTTTGGCGAATTCCTTGCCGACCATGGATCGGTAGATCTTGGATCCCGCCACCCGGCGATCGCGATCACGGAAACAGCCACGGAAGAAGTCCACCGAGTCCTTGGGCATTCCACTGCGGCGGATGAACCACCACAGGGTCGGCGACAGGTGTGAGAGGGGCCCGACTACCGGGGCTCCCACCACCAGCTGATAGGCCAGCTTGTGGGCGTGCCGGGCAACGCGGCCCGGCTCCTGCCATACCGGCGGGATGTTGAGGATGGCCAGCCGCCGGATCCGCGAGGGCGCCTTCAGGGCCACCAGCTGCGCGGTCCAGCCGCCCCAGTCGTGTCCGACCAGGTCGAAGGACTCGAGCCCCAGCGCGTCGGCCGCGGCCAGTACATCGGAGGCAAACTGCTCCTTCTCATAGCCCGTCGCAGTGACCTCGCTCCAGCCCGCCCCGCGCAGATCCATGGCGTGCACCCGGTATCCGGCAGCAGCCAGGGCGGGAATGACCTTGTGCCACATCCACCAGTTCTCGGGCCAGCCGTGCAAGAGCACCACGGGGCGTCCATCCTGCGGTCCGGCAACGGCGACGTGAATCTTCACGTCCCCTGCCTGTACGTACTGGTGGTCCACTCCTTCGAGGACCGGCATGCTGCGCTGGGTCATGGACCGAACCCTACCGCGCAGTAGGTTCCGTGGCACGACCGCAGCCGCCACATACGCATCCGTAATACCTGCATGAACTGGCATGCTTCGTCATAGCGGACAAAGAAGCGTACAAGTGAAGTAGACCGATCGGAATACCTAGGTGATGGAACGGCTGCGCGAATGGTTTCGGGCCATGCATGTGCTGGGCCCCCGGTGGACCGTGTTCGTGGCCTCGATGGTCGGCATCAACTCCGCGACTCTGCTGCTGTTGTTCTACTTCCTGCGCCACTGGATGCCCTTCAAACAGCCACCCCACGACTGGGTCTTCGAGAACGGCCCGCCCTTGTTCTGGGCGCTGTTCGGCCTCATGGTGGTGACGAGCGTCGGCTGGGCCCTGCACATGGAGCATCGCCTCGCCCGCTGGTATTGCCGGGGCGGGCCACCGACGGCCCTGGAGCTGCGCACCGCATTGACCGCGCCCCTGCAGCAATCGCTGGTCCATCTCGGCGGGTGGGCCATCGGTGCGGCCGTCTTCATCGCCATCGGCGCCGCCCACGACTCCAAATGGACCCTGGCCACCATCATCGGCTGTCTGCAATCCGCGACGGGCAGCTTTGGCCTGACTTATCTGCTCGGCGAACGCATCCTGCGACCAATCGCAGCAAAGGCTTTGAGCGCCAGCGAGTTTCACGGCCGCTTCGCACCCTCGGTGTTCGTGCGAGTCCGGCTCAGCTGGTGGATCGGCACCCTGGCGCCGGCGATCGGGATCATCGCTCTATGCGGCATGGCCCTCTGGAAGCCCGATGATTTGACCTCGACTCGCGGCCTTGCGCTCACCGTCCTTCTCATTGTCTCGACCACCCTGGTCGCCAGCTATGGCCTCGCGCTGCTGACCGCCGGACAGCTGGCCGACCCGGTACGCCAGCTGCGCTCCGCCATCACCGATGTCGCGCAGGGCAACTTCGATGCGCGTGTCGATGTCTACGACGGCAGCGAGCTGGGTGTTCTACAGGCCGGGTTCAACCGGATGATGCAGGTGGGCGAGGAACGCCGGCAGCTGCGCGAGCTGTTCGGTAAACACGTGGGCGCCGACGTGGCCAGTCAGGCGCTGCAACTGGGCACCAACCTAGGCGGCGAAAATCGTTATGTCGCAGTGTTCTTCGTCGACATGATCGGGTCAACCTCGATGGCCGCCGATCGCGCCCCCGAGGAAGTGCTGACGATTCTCAACGACTTCTTCCGCATCGTGGTGGAGGTCGTTGACAGCCGCGGAGGCTTCGTCAACAAATTCGTCGGAGACGAGGCGCTGTCCGTCTTCGGCGCTCCGCTGCATCGCCCGGATGCCACCACGGCATGCCTGGCCGCCGCACGCGAGTTACGTGACCGGCTCACGGAGGATTTCCCGCATCCGTTCGAATTCGCGATCGGGGTATCGGCCGGGCTTGCCGTCGCCGGGAACGTCGGTGCACCCGAACGCTACGAGTATTCGGTGATCGGCGACCCGGTGAACGAGGCGTCGCGACTTACCGAACTGGCAAAACACCGTCCCAGTCGGCTGCTCGCGTCCACCAACGCGCTGTATTTCGCCGATCCCGATGAACAAAAACACTGGGATCACGGCGACTCTGTGCTGCTCCGGGGCCGCACCAGGGCGACACACCTGGCGTGGCCTGCGGGAACCTGAAAGAAGTGGCTTGTCCGCGCCGTTACTGTGGTGCCCGTGCCCGATGACCCTGACCGTACCTCCGGCGGCGATATGCCGCCCGAGTGCAGCGGCCCGGGCTCCTGCCCCGATGACCCCGAGGCGGACACAGCGCCACAACCCGTCATCAAGCAGCGGGGAAAGTACTGGTGGTTGCGGTGGGCGATTCTCGTCGTGCTCGCGATCGTGCTCGCGGTGGAGATCGGATTCGTCTCCGACCAGCTGGCATCCGCCTGGCAGAGCCTGAAGGCCGCTAACCCCTGGTGGGTGCTGGCGGCAGTGCTGGCCGCCATGGCCTCCCTGCACAGCTTCGCCCAGATCCAGCGGACACTGCTGCGTTCAGCGGGCGTGAAGATACGCCAGTGGCGCTCCGAGGCCGCCTACTACGCCGGGAACGCGCTGAGCACCACTCTGCCCGGCGGCCCCGTGCTTTCGGCCACCTTCATCTATCGCCAGCAGCGGCTATGGGGTGCCACCCCGGTAGTCGCGTCCTGGCAGTTGGTGATGTCCGGCGTACTGCAGGCGGTGGGGTTGGCGATTTTGGGCCTCGGCGGAGCATTCCTCTTGGGCGCCAAGACCAACCCGTTCTCGCTGATCTTCAGCATCGGCGGATTGTTGGCCATCCTGGTCCTGGCGCAGGCGGTGGCATCCCGGCCGGAGATGCTCGACGGCATCGGCGTACGGGTCCTGCGCTGGGTCAATGACCTCCGCGGCAAGCCGCCGATGATGGGAGTCGCGCGCTGGCGCGAGATCCTCAAACAGATGGAGGCGGTGACGCTGACTCGCCGCGCCCTCGGCGAGGCCTTCGGCTGGTCCCTGTTCAACTGGATCGCCGATGTGGCCTGCCTGGCCTTCGCGGCCTACGCCGTGGGCAGTCGGCCCTCACTGGTCGGCGTCATGGTCGCTTACGCCGCGGCCCGTGCCGCCGGCTCGCTTCCGCTCATGCCGGGTGGACTGCTCGTGGTCGAGGCCCTTCTGGTTCCCGGCCTGGTGTCCTCGGGGATGACGCTGCCCGACGCGATCTCCGCGATGCTCATCTACCGCGTCGTGAGCTGGATCTTCATCTCGGCGATCGGCTGGGTCATCTTCTTCTTCCTCTTCCGCAACGAGAGCCAGATCGACCCCGACGCCACCCCGAACCCCGCCAAGGAGCCCGAACCCGGGGCCAACGCCCGGTCTGACGGTCCGCCAAAAAATTCTTCCGATCCCCCGAAATAAAGCGGACCATAGTCCGGTTGGCATGAATGTCTCACCCCAACTTTGAGGAGCATTCATGACCACCACCGCCCCCGTTCTCGCCGCCGGAACCTGGACCATCGACCCGGTTCACTCGGATATCACCTTCTCCGTACGCCATCTGGGTGTCTCGAAGGTTCGCGGCTCGTTTACCGACTTCAACGGTGAAATCACCGTCGCCGAAGACGGCACACCCTCGGTATCGGCCACCATCGACGTGACCTCGGTCAGCACCCGCAACGACCAGCGCGACGGTCACCTGCGGTCGGCCGACTTCTTCGACACCGAGAACCACCCCACCGCCACCTACCGGTCCACCTCCGTCCGTGCCAATCCAGAGGCGGGCGGAAACGACTACATCGTCGACGGCGAGCTGACGCTGCACGGTGTCACCGAGCCGGTCTCGCTGAACCTCTCGCTAGAGGGTGTCGGTCCCGGTGCGCAGGGCGGCAGCGTCGCGGGCTTCGAGGCCAAGACCGAGGTCAACCGCAACGACTTCGGCGTCACCGGCGGAGCCGGACTGGTCGGCGACAAGGTCACGCTGACCTTCAACATCGAGGCCGGTCACCCGGAGGCACCCTCCAACTGATGCCCGCGCGGCACCGGCTACGGTCGGGGAATGCCGAGCGTGCAACAGAATTCGTCACCCCAGACGCCGGTGACATCCGTACTGCTTTCACTCGTACTGGATGTCATCGGCGTCGTGGTCTTCTGCACCATCGGCCGCCGCAGCCATGCCGAGGGCATCACGCTGGTCGGCGTGTGGGAGACGGCATGGCCGTTTCTGTCCGGGGCCGGTGTCGGCTGGCTGCTGAGCCGGGGATGGTCGCGCCCGACATCGGTGACCCGGACCGGGGTCGTGGTGTGGGTCTGCACCGTCGCGTTCGGGATGATCCTGCGCAGGTTGAGTAATCAAGGTGTGGCGTTCAGCTTCGTCATCGTCGCGTCGGTGGTGACCGCCTTGTTCCTGCTGGGGTGGCGGGTCATCGCGAAGCGGCTGATCAATACGACCGATAGCTAGTCAAGAAACAGCGGGCTGCCGTCAGGATCTCGTCAACGCGCTTGGGTAAACGCCCAGGGCCCGCGCAAGCTGGCTGCATGGAAGGTCTCGCCGCCGTGCTGGTACCCCTCGCCGGTTATGCCGCAGTACTGCTTTCTGTGCGGTACCTCAACCGTCATGACGATATCGCCCCGGCGGCAGGCTCAGAAGCCCTGACCCGCTAGCCCCTCAAACGCCGAGTGCGAGCCTCGCGCGGAAATCTCCTGGAAGATCCGCGCCAGACTCGCACTCGAGTTGTGTATATGTCCTTAGACGCGCGGACCGGGCGCGGGGCCCGTACCCACCGGGCCAGCCGGAGCCGGAGCGGTGACCGCGGGCGCCGGTCCGGGCGCGGGCCCGGGTCCCTGCGGGAAGGTGGCAGCCGGTACCTGGTTCTGGATGGCGGACTGCACGGCCGGGTTCTGCACGAGAGCCTGCGCAGCCGGGTTCTGTGCCACCTGCTGGGCGGCCGGGTTCTGCGAGAGCGCGGTCAGCAGCGCGGGGTTTACCCCCATCGCGGCGGGGTTCAGTCCGCCACCGTTGACCACCTGGGCCAGGTCCAGCGGCAGACCGCACTTGGTGCGCAGGTCATTCAACGGTGCGGCGATGCCACCGAGTGAACCGGCCACGTCGGGCCGCGACACCAGGTAACTCTGCGTCTTGGCGGCAATCTGGTCCTGCGGGGCCGCCTTGATCTCGGTGAAGGCCGCATCGACGTCCGGATGCTGCTCCAGGTAACCCGCCGCGTTCTGCACCACGTTGCCGACGGTCTTGGTCATCTTGCTGGCCTGGCATCCGTCCGGTGTGGGTGTGGCCGGAGTCACCGTCGCCGCAGCGGGTGCGGCGGCGTTT
>NZ_MAEW01000004.1 GCF_002013375.1 Mycobacterium sp. D16Q13
GCGGGTGCCGGCGCGGCGGGAGCCGCTGGGGCCGGGGCGGGAGTCGGGGGGACTGGTTCGGCCGCGGCAATCGGTGCCAAGGCGCTCATCGCGAGCCCGCCAGCGAGAACACCTGCGCTCAGCAAGCCGTAGGCCGTGCGCCGCGAGGTTTTGGCTGACATGACATTCCTCCTACTTGTTTGGGGGATTACAGCCAACGTATCGAAATTCGGCGCCATTTCGAAACACGGACGCGCGTAGTCACCAGAAGGTTACCGAGTCTTTATCGTCGGCCAGATTCTGAATTTCACGATCCTATTTTTCGTCCAACACAACGTTGCCAGGGAGCGCGAAAGGCACGTCCAGCCACCACTCGTTTTTCGCCAAGGCAGGCTGTTAGTAACCGTGTCATTGCAGGTTGCCGGGATATATGCAGACAGGGGGCACGGTTGGTCGCGTTGCTGTAGCATCACGACCACGCCACAGGAGACTGCGTGCGTCACACCGAACGACAGGAACCATCGTGCAGTCAGTCATGATGCGCACCAGCGACTACCTTCGCAGGTATCGATGGTTGACGGTCGCTGTCTGGCTGATTCTCATTGTCGCGGCGGTGGGCCTGGTGGCAGGCCGGGGCGAAAAACTCACCGGCGGTGGTTTCGAGGTCGCCGGGTCGCAGTCGCTCACGGTGCACGACGCGATGGAGACCGGATTCCGTGAGCACGGAGCGTCTCCACTGGCACTGGTCGCCGCGCCACGTCCCGATGCGACCGTCGCCGATATGACGGCCGCCGTCGATTACCTCAAGCAGGTGGCAGCCCAGATCCCTCAGGTTTCCGTCGAGCCCATTCCCGCGCAGCTGACCCCGCAACCGGACCGCCCGTTCGTCGTCACCCTGCGCATCGGGTTCGACAACACCGGTGCGACCGACATCGCCAAGGACCTCCGCAAGAAGATAGGTGTGCACGGGGGTGAGCCCGGGCACATCGCCGGCGGCCGAGTGTCTCTGTACGTCATCGGCCAAGGTGCGCTGGGTGCCGCGATGACCGAACAGATCGCCGGGGACATCAAACAGGCCGAGAAGTGGAACATCCCGGTCATCCTCATTGTGCTGATCGCAGCGTTCGGCTCCCTCGCCGCGGCCTCCCTGCCCCTGCTCTTGGGCCTGTGCACGGTGGCGCTGAGCGTCGCGATCGTGCTCGCGCTGTCCAACATCACCACTATTTCGGTGTTCGCCCTGCCGACGGTCACCATGATCGGCCTCGCCGTCGCGGTGGACTATTCCCTTTTCATCCTCATGAGGTACCGCGAGGAGCTGAACTCCGGGAAGAACAAACAAGAGGCCATCGCCGGGGCCATGGCCACCTCGGGCCTCACCGTCACGTTCTCCGGTCTGACGGTGATCGCCGCCCTCGCCGGTATCTACCTCATCGGCACCCCCGCGCTGGCGTCGATGGCCTCCGGCGCCATCATCGTCGTCGCCATCGCCGTCCTCACGTCCACCACACTGATGCCCGCGCTGCTCGCCATCTTCGGCAAGGCTGCGGCCAACCAGTCCCGGCTTTTACGCGTCTCACCGCTGCGTAAGCATTCAATTCCGTTCTGGCGCAAGTGGACCCAGGAAGTTATGCGCCGGCCATGGCTCTCCGCGCTGGGCGCCTCGATATTCCTGCTCGCACTCGCTGCGCCGAGCCTGCAGATGCAGGTATCCAATAGCATGCTGCGCCAATTCGATTCGTCCCATGAGATCCGTCGGGGCATCGACGCCGCCGCCGTCGCCATGGGTCCGGGTGCGCTCGGACCGGTACAAATATTGCTCACCTTCGACGGCGAAAACGGCAATGCGCAGGATCCCCAGCACGCACGGGCCCTCGAGACCGCCAAAGAAACGATCGCGCAGGCCCCGAATATCGCGCGGGTCTCGGATCCCATCTTCTCCACCGGCGGACATGACGCGCTGATCTCGGCCGTGCTTTCGGTGGACCCCGAAGCGACTGCCGCGCGCGAGACCGTTAGCTGGCTACGCGCGAATGTGCCCGAAGCGCTCAAGGATTCGGGGGCTGATATCAACGTCGGCGGCCCGACGGCCTTGCTGTTCGACTACGACAACCGGGTCGAACACTCCCTGTTAGGCGTGTTCGCGTTTGTCTGTGTACTCGCATTCGTGATGCTGCTGGCCACGCTGCGCTCGCCGGTGCTGGCACTCAAGGGTGTGGTGATGACGGTGCTCTCCGTCGCCGCCGCCTACGGCAGTCTGGTGATCGTCTTCCAGTGGGGATGGCTGGAATTCCTGGGCTTCCATAAGGCCAACATCGACAGCAGCATCCCGCCGCTGGCTCTCGCACTGACCTTCGGTCTCACCATGGATTACGAGATCTTCCTGCTGGCACGCGTGCGCGAGCGGTATCTACGCACCGGCGATTGCGCCGACGCGGTCTCCTTCGGCGTGCGCACGAGCGCGCGCACCATCACCAGCGCGGCGCTGATCATGATCGCGGTGTTCATCGGATTCGCGTTCGCCGGAATGCCGTTGGTCGCGCAGCTGGGCGTCGCGTGTGCGGTGGCGATCGCGGTCGACGCCACGGTGGTGCGCTTGGTACTGGTACCGGCGCTGATGGCGATGTTCGACCAGCGCAACTGGTGGCTGCCCGGCTGGCTGGATCGGGTGCTTCCGACCGTGGACTTCGAAACCCCATGTGTCGACGAGCTTCCGGGTCCGCATACCGAGAGTGCGCTGCGACTTCAAGGATCCGGGCTCGAGGAACCGCGTATCGACTATCACGCCATCGCGGTCTCGGCGGCCCGACTCAAGCGCCTCGCCGACGGCGGTACCGTCACCGCACCCGACACGCAGTCGGTGCTCGCGGACCGCTGGCGTGACAACTTGACTGTGGCCCTGGAAGCCCTGCAGGCCGGCAAAAATGGAACGGACACCGATGCAGTCGGAATGCCCGGCCCCCTGTCTCGGCTGACACCGGTCGAAACCACGCAGGTAAAACTGCCGACGGGACAGAAGTGTGCTGTACCCACCGACGCCGAAGCACTACGCATGCAAGGACTGTTGTTGATGCGCCGCAATGCCGAACGTGATTACACCGAGTTCGCCCGGCTCGCTTCGCAGATGGATCCGCAGACGGCGGCGAAGGTCCTCGCGGGGCTCGATCAGCATTACTGTGTACAGTCCAATCAGAGGTGGGTTTCCAGCCAGCTGGTACGCAGGCTCGCTGACCCGAAACCCGGCGACGGAGCGATGGAAAGCCCCACGGTGCGCAGGCAGTGCCTGTCCGTGGCGGTGGCGATGTTGGAGGATGCGAGGTGACGGTCACGAGCGACGCTCCAGCCGTCTCACCCGAAGTGCCCGACGAGCCTTCGGGTTCCGGTGACACCAACTCCAGTTCCGCGGAGACCGTCCAGCCGGGGCGCAGTGACAAGCCGGTAACCCACTGGACCACCTCCGAGATCCTCGATGCCCTGCAAAGTGGCGACCTGTCCGATTGGCAGGCAATCGTCTACGCGCTCAAACGCGATCCATTCGGACGCACCGCACGCCAGGTGGAAGAGGTGGTGGGCTCCGACGAGCTTTACGGCATTTCGACCGTGCTGCAGGAAGTCCTCACCCGAGCCCGCGACAACCTTGCCGAAGCCGAACAGCGAGAAGCGGCCAACGAGATCAACCTGCTGTTCGAGGCCTCAGGTCTGCGTGAAGCCGAGTTTGCTTCCCGCATAGGTGTTTCAAGTAGCGAGCTCTCCTCATACCTGACGGGCACGACCAGCCCATCGGTCGCGATGCTGGTTCGGATGCGCAGGGTAGCCCGACGGTTCGGGCGCACCCGCCCCCGCGGATGACACGTGCGCCGGTCCGGGTACCTGCGTAACCAATGTCAGTTCCCTGGGAGCTGTCCGATCGTTATGGCAGCCCGCCTGAATTCGGCCTAACCTCGTGCCATGACCGACGAGACAAAATCTGACGAACCCACGGGTGCGATTTCAGCGCCCACACACACGCCCCCGCCCGCACCGACCGCACCCGCCGGTGCACCGAAACCCCCGCCCACCAATGTCGGCTGGGCAGTCGCCGCCGTTGTCTTCTTCTGGCCGTTGGCCTTCAGCGCGTTCACCAACGCACTGAACGTCACTCAGTTCTGGCTGACCGGCCAATTCGACCGCGCTCAAGAATCCTCGGACCGCGCCAAGCTGCTCGGCAAGATCGCCCTGCTGACCGGCCTAGTGCTGCTGTTCCTGTTCATTGCCGTTCGCATCGCATGCGCAATCTGGTGGCACACGCACGGCGGTGGCGGCGGTGGCTGGGGCCACCACGGCGGCTGGCACCGCACCTGGGATGACGACGGGTGGAACGGCCCAGGCCCGATGGGCCGTCCCGGTCGCGATAACTAGCTAGAAGTCGTCGGGTGCACTGGGTGCAACGGGCCAGCCAAACGCAATGGCGGCCCGTTGCACCGCACCTGCCCTCAGCTCGGTAACCAGACCGGCTCTGGCCAGCGCCTGCAGGCTCACCCCGCCCATGTAGACGGATCCGAGGTCGCGCACGGTCAGCGCGATATCGGCTTCCTCCGTGGTGATTTCGCAGCTCGCATCGGCCAGACGGCCGCGCAGACGGTAGCGTCCCGAATTCTTCGGCAGGAATTCATCGGTTACCTCCAGCACCACGTCCACCTCGGCGGCGTACCGCCGCTGTGACAGCGCCGCCGGAATGTCGACCAGCCTCACCTGGATCGCATCGCTCACCGCGCACTCCAGCGCCGAATGGTTGGCCACCAGATAGCGCAGCTCCTCATGTACCGACGCGCCGTGATACTTGATCTTGCGGACCAGATCCATATCCAGCAGATAGCGCCATGTCCGGGCGTAGGCGCGCGGATTGGTGCCCAGCACCTCTTGCACGTGCAACTCGGCATCGGGTCCAGCATCACCCCACCCCGGCTTCGGCCGATAGATGGCGAATCCGCTGACTGTTCCGTCTGATTCGTAGTGCAGGACGAAACGGATCTTGCCGGAGTCTTTCTGGCGTTCCTCGTTATCAAGAGTCCAGGAAGCCCACCACTCGGAGGTCCGGGACATCTGGCCGGGCAGTTCCGCGATGGCGTCGTCGTAGACGGCGGGCGCCGACGCCAGGAAGGTTTCGGCGTCTACCTCTTCCAGGGTGCCGTCGCCCAGATCCACATCTGGCCGGAAGGCCAGCTCCTTGACCCGGCCGGACAAATCCGCGGCCTCCGTCGCGACTCCATAGCCAAATCGGCCGTAGATCAACGCTTCCGAGGCGAACAGCATGGCGATAGCCTCGCCGCGCGAGCGGACGTCCTCCAGCTGATGACGCATCATCGCGGTCAACAGACCCCGGCGGCGATGTGTGGGCGCCACCGTGACCGCGGTGATGGCGGCCACCGGTACGACCGTTCCACCCGGTAACACCACCTGACGACTGAAGGCTCCCGCTGTCGAGACCCACCTCTTCCCGTTGTGGAATCCGATCATCCGATCCAATTCGGTGAACTTGCGGTGGGCCTCGATCTCGTCCTTCTGCAGGTCCTGCAGAAACACCGAGTACGACGAGGACATGAACGACTCGTAGTCGTCCTCACTGTGGATGGTGCGTAGGGTCAGGTCAGACACATACCCATGTCTACCGTGACATACCAAGACCTGTCACTCGAGTTTTCGGTGTGCTGGGCGTGACCAGAAAGGAACCGCGGTGTGGACTGCCCCCGATGACGCGGCAATCGCCCAGATACTGCGCGAAACCAAGACCATTGCCATCGTGGGAGTTTCGGCCAATCCCGACCGGCCGAGTCATGGTGTCTATCGCTATCTGGCAGCACACAGCCCCTACCGAATCTTCCTGGTGAATCCGACCATCTCCGAACTCGACGGCGAGGCTGTCTATCCGAGTCTTGAGGCGCTGCCGGAGACACCCGACCTGGTCGATGTCTTCCGCCGCCGCGAAGAATTGGCGGGTATCACTCAACAGGCCATCGACATCGGCGCGCGCACCCTGTGGTTTCAGCTCGATCTCGTCGACGTCGAAGCCGCGAACAGGGCAACCGATGCCGGGCTGCAGGTCGTCATGGACCGCTGCACCGAAATCGAATTCGCACGTATCGGTTCGCGTTAGCCCTTAGCGGGCGCAGCGCCGATCCGATCGATCGGCGCGATGTTGTCCACGAGCCAGGAACCGTCACGCTTGGCCAGCGTCATCCGCAGTGCCAGCACCGACTCCTCGGGTTGCGTCTTGGCCGCGACGCTGGTGCGTCGCACCAGTGCGGCCGTCACAGCGTCTTCGGGGCCGAGCGCCTCGATCCCGACTGAGATGATCTCACCCTGCTGCGAGATTCCTTTGGCCTTCAGTTCGGCGGTAGCCCGGTCGAAGTCGCGCGTGAAGGATTGCCGCTGCCCCTCGGTCATGTGCTCGATGGCCTTGTGCACGTATGAGTCCGGGCTTCCCGGGGAGAAATTCACCACCGCCTCGGCCACTGCCGTCACGACATCGGTCACGGCCGAACGGTCCGCGTTCCCTTCCCGGTCGGGCACCGTCCAATGCCGGTATCCCACCATCGCGACGGCCAGCATCGAGACCGTGGCCAGAGCGACAATTGCGGTGCGCAGCGCAGGGCCATCGTCGTCCGTACCGACGGTAACCGAATCCCGCCTGGCCAGATAGGCATTCACCGCCACCCCCTGGACGATGAGCAAGCACGAAGCCGTACACACCACCACCCACCACGTGGGCCAGCCCAGAATCACACCAAGCTCGACGATCGCCAGTACCGTCGCCAACGGCGCCAGCAGGTCAAAAAGAATGACCCGCAATACATTCCGTCTCATCGCAGCAGCTCCAGACCGGTCACCAGTAACTGGTCTTCGATTTTCGACACCGCGAGCCGCAGGTGCCACTGGTTGACCTTCGGGGGCGCTTTGGCATCCCGCGTCACCGAGGTGGCCACCACCATGACGCGGTCAACCCGCTCCACGGACGGCAGACCGATATCCTCGCCCGGAATCTTTGCGCCGATCCTGTCGATAACCACCGAATCGATCTCCCCGGCCGCATCGGCGTCGACAGTTCGCGCGAGCTTCACGACACCGGCGATCATCTCCACCAAATGATCGCTGAGCTGCCCGGCGGTACCGTCCTGCAGTGTCTGCACGCTGGAATCGACATTGCTCTTCTTCATGTTGATCAGGGTGTTCACCCAGGTCACAGCGGTGTCGAGCACGTGGGAGTCGTAGCGGTCGCGGGCCTCCTGGCTGCGATGCCCGGTGATCACGAGGACTGAAAACACCAGGGCGACAACCGCGATCACGCCAAGAACCGCCGACAGCACGCCATACCGGGAGAAGACGGGTCCATCTCCGCTGCCAAGGCTGGGTGCCGGGTCGTCTTCGCTCACGGGCCTCACCCTAGCGACCCGTGCCACCATGGACGGGTGACGACAGAATCCGTGCTGCCAAAATCCGGTATTGACCTGAGCCACCGCGACGAATCCATCCGCCCGCAGGACGACCTGTTCGGCCACGTCAACGGCCGCTGGCTCACCGAATACTCCATTCCTGCCGACCGTGCCGTCGACGGCGCGTTCCGGACTCTGTTCGACCGCGCCGAGGAGCAGGTCCGCGGGATCATCACCGAGGCGAGCGAGGCGGGTGCGGCCGAAGGGACCGAGTCCCAGAAGATCGGCGACTTGTTCGCGAGCTTCATGGACGCCGAGACGGTCGCGGCGGTCGGTCTGGCGCCGCTACACCAGGAGCTGGACGGGATCGCCTCGGCGCCCAATGCCACCGCGCTGGCGGCCGTCGTGGGCGCCTTGCAGCGCGCCGGAGCGGGCAGCGGGGTGGGCTGCTACGTGGACACGGACGCCAAAAATTCCTCGCGCTACCTCCTGCACATCAGCCAGTCCGGCCTCGGCCTGCCCGATGAGTCCTACTACCGCGAGGAGCAGCATGCGACGACGCGAGACGCCTACCGCGCACACATCGCCGCCATGTTCGCGCTGGTCTACGGCGACGGTGACCACACCGACACCGCCGACCGGATCCTCGCCCTGGAGACCAAAATTGCGGCAGCGCACTGGGATGTGGTGAAGCGACGCGACGCCGAGCTGAGCTACAACCTGGTGAAGTTCGCCGACCTGGAGCACACCGCACCCGGATTCGACTGGACGGGATGGATATCCGGACTGGGGGCCACCACCGGCCAAGTCACCGAATTGGTGGTGCGACAGCCCGACTATCTGACCGCATTCGCCGGTCTGTGGGCCTCGGAGCCGTTGAGCGACTGGAAACAGTGGGCAAGCTGGCGGCTCATCTGTGCCCGCGCGGCGTACCTCACCGAACCGCTGGTGGCCGAGAACTTCGATTTCTACGGACGCACGCTGTCGGGTACCGAGCAGATCCGCGACCGGTGGAAGCGCGGTGTTGCGGTGGTCGAGTCGCTACTCGGCGAAGCCGTGGGCAAGCTGTATGTCGAGCGCCACTTTCCGCCGAATGCCAAGGCCCGCATGGAAGTTCTTGTCGACAACCTGCGCGAGGCGTATCGGGTCAGCATCACCGACCTGGAGTGGATGACCCCGGAGACCCGCGAGCGAGCCCTGCAGAAACTCGATAAGTTCACCCCCAAAATCGGCTACCCGGCAGCGTGGCGTGACTACTCGACCATCGCGATCCGTCGCGACGATCTGCTGGGAAATGTCCGGCGCGCCACGGCGGCGGAGTGCGATCGAGGTCTGGCCAAGCTTGCGGGCCCGGTCGACCGCGATGAATGGTTCATGACCCCCCAAACGGTGAACGCCTACTACAACCCGGGCATGAACGAGATCGTCTTTCCCGCAGCGATTCTGCAGCCGCCATTCTTCGACGCGGACGCCGACGACGCCGCCAACTACGGCGGCATCGGGGCCGTCATCGGTCACGAGATAGGGCACGGATTCGACGATCAGGGCTCCAAGTACGACGGCGACGGCAACCTGGTCAACTGGTGGACAGACACCGACCGCGACGAGTTCGGCACGCGCACAACCGCGTTGATCAATCAGTACGACGAGTTCGTACCCCGCGAGCTGTCCGATCAGCACGTGAACGGCGCGTTTACCGTGGGTGAAAACATCGGCGATCTGGGCGGTCTCTCGATTGCACTACTGGCTTACGAGATCTCCCTCGGCGGCAACCCGGCTCCCGTCATCGATGGGCTTACCGGTGCGCAGCGAGTGTTCTACGGCTGGGCGCAAGTGTGGCGGACGAAAGCCCGCGAGGCAGAGGCGATCCGGCGCCTGTCGGTGGATCCGCACTCACCACCGGAATTCCGGTGCAATGGCGTGGTGCGCAACATCGACGCGTTCTACGAGGCCTTCGAGCTGAACGCCGACGACGAGCTGTTTCTGGAAGCCGATCAGCGCGTACGCATCTGGTCCTGACCCCCGACGAGAAAGCCCCCGGCCATTGGCCGGGGGCTTTCTCGTACTACGGCGGAGGATCTAGAAGCGCTGCCAGTCGTCGTAACCGTCGTAGTCCTTGTACGGACCACCGGGCGAGTTCTTCACGATCACCGGGTCACCGGGGTGGGACTGGTTGAAGTACCAGGTGGCGTTGTCGGTGCTCAGGTTGATGCAGCCGTGGCTCACATCGCGCTTGCCCTGATCGCCGACCGACCACGGCGCCGCGTGGACGAAGATGCCGGAGTTGGACAACCGGGTAGCCCAGAACACGTCGAGCTTGTAGCCCTCAGGCGAGGTCGTCGGCACCCCATAGGTTGACGAGTCCATCACCATCTTCTGGAACTTCTCGCTGACGTAGTACGTGCCGTTCTTGGTCTCGTGCTTCTTGTCGTGCTTACCCATCGACATGGGCATGGTGCGCTCGACGACACCGTTGCGCGTCACCGTCATCGTGAAGGTCGCATCGTCGACGGTCGACACAAAGGCGTCGCCAACCTTGAAGCTCCACCTGGTTCCACCCGCATTGACGTTCACATCGGTGTTCGCGGGCCAGAACTGCGTGGGCTTCCAGCGCAACTGCTGATCGGTGTACCAGTAGAAATATCCTGGCACAGACTTCGAGGTCGTGATCTTCACGGCGGCCTCGGCGGCCTTCTTGTCCGTCACTGGCGCGGCGAAGACGATCGTCACGGGCTGGGCCACGCCGACAACGTCACCGTTATTGGGCGAGTTCTTCAGCAAACCCACCGGCAGCGGTGGCACATCACCCGTCGGAGGCGCCCCGGGAGGCGGTGTGGTCGGCGCCGGCGGGGGCGGAACCTCACCCGGAGGCGGTGCATCGGGCGCGGGCGGCGGTGGCGGCAGTTCCCACGGCAGCGGCGGGGGGGGGGGAA
>NZ_MAEW01000005.1 GCF_002013375.1 Mycobacterium sp. D16Q13
GCGGCGGGGGTGGCGGAAGCTCACCGGGCGGCGGCGGGGGCGCCGGTGCCTCGATGCCCGGATCGCCGGGATCGCCCGGTTCTGCGAGGGCAGGAACCACCCCGGCACCCAGCAGTCCTGCGACACAGACACCGCTGACAAGGGCGCGCCGGAACCAACGAGTTAAGACAAGCATGCTCACTCCTGTAGACACGACACATCCAGTGTGTCATAGGGTTCGTCGCCACCAGGCAACACGATGTTTCACCCGCCCAAGAAAACACCTCTTGAGCAGGCCTTATCGCCGTTGATTAGAAAAGGTCACATTCATAACCCCGTGGGGGTACCTGACGTGACACAGCACGCTGGGTGGCTGATGGCGATGCCCAGGTCACCCGCCCAGCTAAGTGCTCCCGACAGTTTACCGGCTCAGAGCCCGGGCGATGAGCATCAGCTGCACCTCGCTCGTCCCCTCGCCGATCTCCAGGATCTTGCTGTCGCGGTACTGGCGGGCGACCGGAGTCTCGTTCATGAACCCCGCTCCCCCGAAGATCTGGGTGGCATCCCGGGCGTTGTCCATGGCCGCTTCACTGGCGATCAGCTTGGCGATCGAGGCCTCTGTCTTGAACGGCTTGCCCGCCAGCAGCAACGCGGCAGCGTGGTAGTAGGCCAGACGCGCGGTATGCGTGCGGGCCTGCATCCGGGCGATCTTGAACGAGACCGACTGATAGTCGATGATCGCGCTGCCGAAGGCCGGGCGGCTGCGCGCGTAGCGCAGGCTTTCGTCGACGCACCCCTGCGCGGCACCGGTCGCCAACGCCGCGATCGCGATTCGCCCCTCATCGAGAATGCGCAGAAATCCCGCATACCCACGGCCACGTTCACCCAACAGGTTGTCGTAGGGCACCCGCACGTCGTCGAAGCTCAGGGGATGCGTGTCCGAGGCATTCCAGCCCACCTTGTCGTATCCAGGTTCGACGGTGAATCCCGGTGTGCCCGCCGGTACGTGAATGACGGAGATCTCCGGCGATCCGTCCGCCGAACGTCCGGTCACGGCTGCTACGCCCACCACCGCAGTGATATCCGTCCCGGAGTTGGTGATGAATGCCTTGGAGCCGTTGATAATCCAGCTGCCGTTGTCCTCGACGGCCCGGGTACGAATCGATCCGGGGATATCGGTACCACCTCCGGGTTCGGTCAAACCGAAGGCCGCCAACGATTGTCCGGAGGACAGTTCGGGGAGCCAGCGCTGCTTCTGCTCTTCGCTGCCAAATCGGTAAATCGGCATGGCGCCCAACGACACGGCCGCCTCAAGGGTGATGGCCACGCTCTGGTCTACCCGGGCCAGTTCCTCCAGCGTCAGGCATAGTGCGAAGTAGTCACCGCCCATGCCGCCGTACTCCTCCGGGAACGGCAGACCGAACAGCCCCATGTCACCCATCTGCGCCACCACCGCATACGGGAAGGTCTTGGTGGCATCGTGGTGTGCTGCAACCGGTGCCACCACCGAATTAGCGAATTCCTCAACGGTTTTGCGCAGCGATTCGTACTCGTCCGGCAGCTCCGCGGTGCTGAATGTCATGCTCTTCCCTCCTCGGGGTCGACAGTCGGGTGGATGGTGGCCAGGAGTTGGTCGACAGCCACCTGGTCGCCGACGGCCACCGAAACGGCGACCGTTCCGGCTATCGGTGCGCGCAAGGTGTGTTCCATCTTCATGGCCTCGACTACGACAACCGGGGCATCGCGTTCGACGACGGTGCCCGTGCTCATCGACACCACCCGGACGACTCCGGGCATAGAGCTACGGATCTCGCCGTCCTCGTCCTCGCCGTCGTGGTGCCGCAGCCGTGGTTCGGGTGCGATATCGGCGTGCCAGGTCCCGTCCTGGGTGGCGATCCACGCCGCGGCACCGGTCCCTGCGGCATCCGCGCGGTACAGCTGGCCGGCGAACTGGACGCTCACCTGTCCTGTCGTGCAATGAGCTCTGGCCGGTGCCGGCTCGCCGTCTCCGATGCCGACTTCGGCCACCGGGTCGCCCCAGAGCCGAACCAGTTCGGCCGACTCCCCTATCCGCAGCCGATACGAGCGCGGTGCATGTTCACCGATACGCCACCCGGACTTGCTGTTCCACAATGTTCCGATGCCGGATTCGCCGTCCAACAAGGCCGACGCGGCCAACCACACCCAGGTCGGTACGGCGGGTGGGCGGTAATCGGACGCGATCTTGTCGAGCAGCGCCGTATCGATATCTCCCGAGAGCACAACAGGGTTCGTCACCAGCGCGCGCAAGAAGTCGATGTTGGTGCCCACCCCGAGTATCCGAGTCTCGGCCAGAGCCAGATCGGCTTCGGCTAGCGCGGTCTCTCGGTCGGCCGCATGCACGATGACCTTGGCCAGCATCGGGTCGAACCGCGAGCCCACCACCGATCCCGTCGTCAATGCTGTGTCCGTACGTGCGCTGCCCGAAAACCTTGCCAGTGCAACCGTTCCACCGGTCGGCAGGAACTCACGGGCCGGGTCTTCGGCATATACCCGCGCCTCGATGGCATGGCCGGTCAACGCGATCTGCTCTTGTGTCAACGGGAGCCGTTGTCCGTCAGCGACCAGGATCTGCCACTGCACCAGGTCGACACCGGTCACCATCTCGGTGACCGGATGTTCTACCTGAAGCCGGGTGTTCATCTCCATGAAGTAGTAGGACTCGGGACTATCGCTGTCCAGGATGAACTCGACTGTCCCGGCACCGAAATATCCGACACTGCGCGCGATCTGGCATGCGGTCTGCCCCATCGCGGCCCGCAGTTCCGGCGTCAGCAGCGGTGACGGCGCCTCTTCGATCACCTTCTGGTGCCGGCGTTGCAGACTGCATTCGCGCTCGCCCAGGTGCACCACATTGCCGTGGGCGTCACCGAAGATCTGAATCTCGATATGCCTGGGGCGGGCGAGGTAGCGCTCGACCAGCAAGGTGTCGTCGCCGAAGATCGCTGTGGCCTCGCGCCGGGACGCGACCAGCGCATCGGGCACCTGGCTCAGGTCCTGCACCACCCGCATGCCCTTGCCACCGCCACCCGCGGACGGCTTGATGATCAGCGGGGTCCCGATCTTCTCCGCCGTGGCGACCAGCTCTGCATCCGAGAGTGCGCCCACGCTGCCCGGCACGACTGGCTCGCCGGCCGCGGCGACCGTGTCCTTGGCCCTGATCTTGTCGCCCATCGCATCCATGGCTTCGGCGGGCGGTCCGATGAAGACGATGCCCGCCGACTGACATGCGCGGACGAAACCGGCGTTTTCCGAGACGAATCCGTACCCAGGGTGAATGGCGTCGGCGCCGGTCTGTTTGGCAGCGCTGATGATCGCATCGATGTCGAGATAGCCTGCGGCATCCGCGCCGAGGCACACCGCGGCATCGCAGGCAGCGAGGTGGTCGGTGTCCGCATCGGTATAGATCGCGATGGAGCGAATTCCCATGGCTCGCAGTGTCGATGCGATGCGGACCGCGATCTCGCCGCGGTTGGCGATGAGGACTGAACGAATCACTGACTGCACCTTCTGTTCTTCGCGCAAGCGGCCCCCACAGGCGGGAGGTAACCCCACATCACCGTCACATCCTGAAGACGCCGTAGGAAACCGGCTCAAGCGGTGCGTTGGCGCAAATTCCCAGCGCCAGTCCGAGCACCGTTCGGGTATCGACGGGGTCGATGACCCCGTCATCCCATAGGCGCGCCGTCGAGTAGTACGGATTGCCTTGCCGCTCATACTGTTCACGTATCGGCGCCTTGAACGCTTCCTGCTCGTCCTCGGTGAACTCCTTGCCCGATGCCGCGCCTTGATCAGCGCGCACCGTGGCAAGTACCGAGGCGGCCTGTTCGCCACCCATCACCGAGATACGGGCGTTCGGCCACATCCAGAGGAATCGCGGCGAGTACGCCCGCCCACACATCGAGTAGTTACCCGCCCCGTAGGAGCCCCCGATCACCACGGTCAGCTTGGGCACCCGCGCACACGCCACCGCGGTGACCATCTTTGCCCCGTGCTTGGCGATACCGGCAGCCTCGTAATCGCGGCCCACCATGAACCCGGAGATGTTCTGCAAGAACACCAGCGGGATACGTCGCTGATCGCAAAGCTCGATGAAATGAGCTGCCTTCATCGCACTTTCAGCGAACAAAACACCGTTGTTCGCGATGATCCCGACCGGGTGCCCGTGCAGCCGCGCGGTTCCCGTCACCACCGACTTTCCGTATTCCGCCTTGAACTCGGTGAAGGTGCCGCCGTCGACCAACCTGACGATCACTTCGTGCACGTCGTACGGAATGCGCGGATCGGTGGGCACCACGTCATACAGCGTGTTCGGGTCCCGTTCCGGGGCAACCGTTTCGACAACCGGCCACGGCGGCTCCACCCTGGGCGCCAGCGTTGACACGATGCGGCGCACGATCCGCAGAGCATCCTTGTCATCGGAAGCCAGGTGGTCGGTTACCCCCGAGGTACGCGAATGCAGGTCGCCGCCGCCGAGTTCCTCGGCCGTCACCACCTCGCCGGTGGCAGCCTTCACCAGCGGCGGACCGCCCAGGAAGATCGTGCCCTGCTTGCGCACGATGACGGCCTCATCACTCATCGCCGGCACATACGCGCCGCCCGCGGTGCAACTGCCCAGCACCGCGGCGATTTGCGGAATTCCCTGGGCGCTCATCGTGGCCTGGTTGTAGAAGATCCGGCCGAAGTGCTCGCGGTCCGGGAACACCTCGTCCTGTTTCGGCAAGAAGGCGCCACCGGAGTCGACCAAATAAATGCAGGGCAGCCGGTTCTGCAGCGCGACTTCCTGGGCGCGTAAATGCTTCTTCACCGTCATCGGGTAATAAGTGCCGCCCTTGACTGTCGCGTCATTAGCCGCAATAACGCATTCACGCCCAGAGACACGGCCAATACCGGCGATCATGCTCGCCCCGGGAGCGTCGTCGTCGTACATGCCGTTGGCCGCCAGCGCAGATAGCTCCAGGAACGGGCTGCCTGGATCGAGGAGCGCCTCGACACGGTCGCGCGGCAGGAGCTTGCCCCGGTCTACATGCCGCTGCCGGGACTGTTCGGTGCCGCCGAGCGCCGCACGTGCGAGCCGCTCCCTCAGCTCGGCGACGAGCCGGGAGTGCTCAGCCCTGTTCTGCTCACCCACCAGAGTCATACCCAGCTCCGAAGTCTTGAAATTTCAGTTAATGAAGATTAACTTGTTTTAAGATAATCTTCATTAACTGATTTGTCTAGACCGCACCGCTCAAGAAGGTTTGATGACCAACCTGATACCCGAGTCGGCAATTCCGAACAAGCGCGAACGCGCCAAGGCGGATCGGCGGGATCAGCTGCTGACCGCCGCGGCCCGGCTGCTCGCCATGCGCGGATACGCACGGGTGCGACTGGAAGATCTCGGCTCGGCCGTCGGGATCAGCGGCCCAGCGATCTACCGGCACTTCCCGAACAAGGAAGCGCTTCTGGTGGACCTGCTCACCGATATCAGCCGTCGGCTTCTGGAAGGCGGGACGGCTGTCGTGGAGGCGGCGGCAACGCCCCCCCAGGCGCTATCGGGTCTCATCGATTTCCACCTCGACTTCGCGCTCAGCGAGAGCGATCTCATCCGGGTACAGGATCGCGACCTCGACTCGCTACCGGAAAGTGCGCGTCGCCAGGTACGCCAGTATCAGCGCCGTTACGTCGAAGCCTGGGTACAGGTGCTCTGCCAGGTCGATCCCGCGCTCGACGAATCCGACGCTCGGATCAAGGCACACGCCGCTTTTGGTCTGATGAACTCCACGCCCTACAGCGCCGGTCGATCAGCGCCCGCGCAGACACGGGCGGTGTTGCGGCAGATGGTGGTCGCCGCGGTGGGTTCCTAGCTGCGTACCAGCCGGGCGATCGCCGCAGAGGCCTCTGCCAGCTTCTCTTCGGCATCGGCGCCGCCGTCGGCAACGGCGTTGGAGACGCAATGCCCGAGGTGCTCGTCGAGCAGTCCGAGGGCAACAGACCGCAATGCGCTCTGCGCGGCGCTGATCTGAGTCAGCACGTCGATGCAGTACTTGTCCTCGTCGATCATCTTGGCGATACCGCGTACCTGCCCCTCGATGCGCAGGAGTCGCTTGGCGTAGTCATCCTTTTTCAGCGAGTAACCGTGTCCGGTCGAAGTCTTGGTGCTCATGTCCATTATCCCTTGAGAAGGCCTTGCATCGTGTCGATCTCAGGCTGCTGATTATCGATGATCTGTTGCGCCAACTGCTTTGCCGAAGGGTACTGGCCCCCGGAGAGTTCCGCATTCGACATGGCGACGGCGCCCTGGTGGTGAGCGATCATCGACTGCAGCCACAGCTGGTCGAAGACCTCGCCATTGAGGGTCTTCATCCGGTCCAACACCGGCGTGTCCACCATGCCAGGCATATGCCCCGCGGGGTCATGTCCCTCGGGCATGAGGGGCTGCCCCCAGTTCTTGAGCCACTCGGTGAAGGTGTCGATCTCGGGCTGCTGCGCGGTCTCAATGTTATTCGCCAGCTCCAACACCGCCGGGTTGGCGGTGCGCCCCTCTGTCAACTTGGACATCTCGACGGCCTGCTGGTGATGCATGATCATCTGCTGAGCGAACGTCACATCGGCATCGTTGTGATCGGACGCCGGAGCGGTCGCAGGGTTGGTATCGAGCGTCGTCGTCATACCCGACATTCCGGAGTGTCCCGAATGCTCAGACTTCGTCTCATCTCCCTTTTTGTCCGAGCTACACGCTGACAGAATCAGCACCGCAGCAGCAGCGCCGGCAAGGATCGCAGTCCGAGTTCGGTTTCGCATGCCACTATGGTAGCCCAGATACCCCCGTAGGGTACAAGGTTCTGGCCGGGCATACCCCTTGCGGGTACAGCGCCCTACGCGACCGACTCCTCCAGCTGCGTCAATGCCTCCTCCAGGTGAGTGAGGATGCGCTGCAGATGCGGCACACTCGTGCGGCATCCGGTCAGCCCGAAATGCATCGATGACCCGCTGCTGGTGCAGGTGATGTTCAACGCCACGCCGTCGATCGGAATGGACACCGGGTAGCAGCCATCCATCTCGAACCCGTTCCAGAACATGTCGGTACGCGGACCCGGCACATTAGAAATGATCACGTTGAACGCAGGTGCGGCTCGATCGGCCAGCCCCGGTACCGCGCTGCTGATCACGGGGGCCCCGTTGAGCGCGCCGACCAACATCCGCTGCAGCGGCGTCATCTCCGAGAGCACGGACTTGGCAGCCTGCACCGAGTCCCGGATCGCACTGAACCGCTCCAACGGATCTGGCTTGTCGGTCGCCAGGTTGGCCAGCAGCGCGGTGATCGAGTTCCCTGCGTTCTGGTCCCCCTCTGCCCGGATCGACACCGGACACATGGCAATGAGCGGTTTGGCGGGAAGCGCGTTCTGTTCCTCCAGATATGTACGCAACGCACCCGAACACATGGCCAGCACCACGTCGTTGACGGTGCCGCCGAGCGCTTTGCCAGCCTCCTTGATCCTGGTCATCGACCAGGTTTGCGCCGCGAATCGCCGCGCGCCTCCTATCGAGACATTCAGCATCGTGTGCGGTGCCGACAGCGGCCGGACAAGCTGCGGGTCCGACAGCGCGTGGCGTCCGTACTTGAGCAGACCGGGCGGAATGGACACAACCTGTCGCACCGCGCCGGCCGCCCCCCGCACCAGATCCAGCGCCGAGGTGTTCGTGGTGCTCACGATGCTGCTCTTGGCGCGCCGCTTGGCCGGGGCCCACACGGCCTGACAATCGCGCGCATCGGGATCATCGGAGAGCGAGCGCATCATCATGCGCAGCGCGCCGACACCATCGATTACCGCGTGGTGCATCTTGGTGTAGACGGCCAAACGTCCATCCGAGAGTCCTTCCACCACATGCATTTCCCACAATGGACGGTGCCTGTCCAGCGGGGAGCTATGCCAGCGGGAGGTGACGGTCAACAGTTCACGCACCCGGGCCGGGCGGGGAAGTGCCGAGCGGCGCACGTGGTACTCCCAGTCGACCTCGTCATCGATGATCCAGGTGACGTTGCCCATCACGGCCAGCGGTTGCCCAGGTCGTTTGCGGAAGTCCGACGACACCTCGGTGGTGGACATCAGCTGTTCGTAGAACACCTCGGCATAGTCCGGGCCCACGTCAGCAGGCGGTTTGAACAGCTGAAGGCCGCCGACATGGAAGGGATGCTCACGCGTCTCGCCGATGAGGAACATCGAGTCGCTGACCGGCATAAATGGCATGGCGGCCATGCTGCCACTTTGCTCGGCTTCCGGAGGCGGAATCCGCGGCGATGAGCTGCTGGTGCGAAGAGCGAATCCCCTTTGACCGGCTAAGTAGCCGCCGGGGATACTTAGGCCCATGTCAGCCCACGACGCACCCGATATCAAGCCGCGTAGTCGCGACGTCACCGATGGTCTGGAGAAGACCGCCGCCCGTGGAATGCTGCGCGCGGTAGGCATGGGTGACGACGACTGGGTGAAGCCGCAGATCGGTGTCGGTTCGTCGTGGAACGAGATCACCCCGTGCAACATGTCCCTGCAGCGCCTGGCTCAGTCGGTCAAAGCGGGCGTGCATGCCGCTGGCGGATACCCCCTCGAATTCGGCACCATCTCGGTGTCCGACGGCATCTCGATGGGCCATGAAGGCATGCACTTCTCGCTGGTGTCCCGCGAGGTGATCGCCGACAGCGTCGAGACCGTGATGCAGGCGGAACGGCTCGACGGGTCCGTGCTGCTGGCCGGATGCGATAAATCGATCCCCGGAATGCTCATGGCCGCAGCACGTTTAGATCTGGCCTCGGTGTTCTTCTACAACGGGTCGATCATGCCCGGCAAGGCCAAGCTGACGGACGGCACCGAGAAGGAAGTCACCATTATCGACGCCTTCGAGGCCGTCGGCGCCTGCGCACGCGGGCTGATGTCGCGCGAGGATGTCGACATCATCGAGCGTGCCATCTGTCCGGGTGAGGGTGCGTGCGGCGGCATGTACACCGCCAACACCATGGCCAGTGCCGCCGAGGCACTCGGCATGTCATTGCCGGGCAGCGCCTCTCCTGTCGCGATCGATAAGCGGCGCGAAGAGTACGCACGCAAGTCCGGAGAGGCCGTGGTGGAGATGCTGCGCCGCGGAATCACCGCGCGCGACATCCTGACCAAAGAGGCCTTCGAGAACGCCATCGCCGTGGTGATGGCGTTCGGCGGGTCCACCAACGCGGTACTGCACCTGCTTGCCATCGCCAAGGAGGCCGAGGTGGACCTGACCCTTGCCGACTTCACCCGCATCGGCAACAAGGTGCCCCACCTGGCCGACGTGAAACCCTTTGGGCGCCATGTGATGAAGGACGTTGACGAAATCGGCGGGGTTCCGGTCGTGATGCGGGCTCTGTTGGATGCCGGGCTGCTGCACGGCGACTGCCTCACGGTCACCGGCCAGACCATGGCCGAGAACCTCGCGCATATCGCGCCACCGGATCCGGACGGCAAGGTGCTGCGCGCCATGAACAACCCCATCCATCCGACGGGTGGCATCACCATCCTGCACGGCTCACTGGCGCCGGAGGGTGCCGTGGTGAAGTCGGCCGGCTTCGAGTCGGACGTGTTCGAAGGCACCGCACGGGTTTTCGAGCGGGAGCGGGCCGCACTTGATGCCCTCGAGGATGGCACCATCACCCACGGCGATGTCGTCGTCATCCGCTACGAGGGCCCCAAGGGCGGCCCCGGTATGCGCGAGATGCTGGCCATCACCGGCGCCATCAAGGGCGCAGGCCTGGGCAAGGACGTGCTGCTGATGACCGACGGTCGCTTCTCCGGCGGCACCACCGGTCTGTGTGTTGGGCACATCGCGCCGGAGGCCGTCGATGGCGGGCCGATCGCGTTCGTCAAAGACGGAGACCGCATCCGGCTCGATGTCTCCAACGGCAAGCTGGACCTGCTTGTCGACGAGGCTGAAATCGAGAAGCGCCGTGAGGGATTCGAGCCGCTGCCACCGCGGTACAAGACTGGGGTGCTGGCCAAGTACACCAAGCTGGTGCAGTCGGCGGCCGTCGGAGCCGTCTGCGGCTAGACCTTCCGGCCTCTCTTGAGCGCCGGGTGGCTTCGCGCGACCATGCGCGTGAGCAATCCGCGCGGAAGCAGATGGTTGGCGGCCGCACCGATCCGGTTGGCCAGGCCGGGCACGATCACCGTCTTGCCCGCTGACAATCCGTCGACCGCGGTCCTGGCGACAGTCGCCGCGTCTACCCACATGACCTTGGGCATCGCGGCTTCGGCGTCCTCGTCCGAGATTCCCACCGCCGCGCCGAATCCCGTCTTCACCGGACCCGGACACAGCGTGGCGGCACTGACGCCGGTGCCGCGCAACTCCTCGTTGAGCGCGTGGGTGTACGACACCACGAATGCCTTCGCGGCCCCGTAGGCGGCCTGCCCAGGCAGCGGGCCGAAGGCGCCGACCGAGCCGAGGTTGAGCACCACACCCCTGCCGCGTGCCACCATCGGCGGCACAAAACGTGAACAGAGGTCCACCACCGCGCTGACGTCCACCGTCACGAGATTGAGCTCGGCGGCGGGGTCGGATTCGGCGACGGGCCCTGCCGTGCTCAGCCCGGCGTTGTTCACCAGCACATCAACGGCGAGTCCCAGCTCTGCCACGCGGTACGGCAATTGGGCGCGTTCGTGATCGTTGGACAGATCGACGGGTAGCACCCGCGCGGACGGTCCCAGCATCGCGGCCAGCTCATGCAGCCGGTCGGCACGCCGGGCCACCAACACCACGGGGTAGCCACGTCCGGAGAATTCGCGCGCCAGCTCTTCGCCGATCCCCGATGAGGCTCCAGTGATCAGGACGGCGGCGTCGACACGCGGTGAAGGGAGCACCCGCTGAGCCTATGACGCCGGCATCCCACGGCCGAGGTAAATCTTCCGGCTAGGGAAGGCGCGCGGCGTCGCGATAGCGCTGCGCGTTCCGTGCGATTTCCCCGGGCTCCGGAAGTGGCTCGTGACTGTCGAGATAGACACCCCCCGCGCGCAGGTTGTCCTCCACGATGAGCCAGATCCGCCGGACCAGACTTTCGATCAATCGCTCCTGCGAGGTCTCCCCCGGCTGGTCCAGCCAGTAACTCACCGAGGTCTCGGCCATGCCGACAATGCCCATCGCGAGTAGCTCGGCATCGGTATCTACCCCGAACGCATCGAGATAGACGGCAAACACCCGCGAAAGATGCAGTCCCGCAGACATTTTGATATCGGCAATGGCGTCCGGTGCGTCTGAATCCTCGGAGAGTGAGCAGCGCGCAAGATACCGATACAGATTGCGGTGCCCGACCAGAAAACGGACGTACGCACCGATACCCGCCTCGATGATCTGTGCCATCGAGCCGAGCGGCTGCCATACGGGTGCAAGCTCAGCGATGATCATGTCGCCGGCCCGCCGGGCCACGGCGCGCTGTAGGTCCGCGGCACCGTCGAAATGTCGATAGAGCTTTGTCCGGGTGACCCCTACATAGACCGCGATCTGCTCCGTGGACGTCTGCGGACCGTGCTCGGCAATGGCGGCCAGGGCGGCCTCGACAAACTCGGCCCGGCGCCGTTCGCGCTGGCCATCCCACCTGCCAGCGGGGAGTTCTTGGCTGTCGGGCTGCACGAAGCTCACTCTAGCAATGAGGTGGTACGTCACGTACCATGTGACCCACCGAACACATCACTATCCGAACTATCCGACTTCGACTAGAGCGCGAGCTGACTTCCATGACCGACGTACAGATCGAATCCCCCGTCGACCAGGCACTACAGGACTTGACTGAAGGCGAAAAGGCTTGGGCCGAAACCTCGTTGGCAGATCGTTTGCAACTGTTGGCGGATACTCGCCAGCGCGTGATCGACAACGCACAGCAATGGGTGCACGCCGCGGCATTCCAGATCAAGAAACTCGACCCGGAATCACCGCTGGTCGGCGAGGAATGGATCTCGGGCCCGTACGCCGTCGCGGGGGCCGTCGCCGCCCTGATCGCCAGTCTGGAGCAGCTCCAAGCCGGGCACAGCCCGCTTCGAGACGCCAAATTCGGTGTCACCCCCGGTGGACGCACGACCGTTTCGGTGTTGCCGCTCAACATCTTTGACAGCCTGCTGCTGTCCGGATTCAGTGCCGAACTGTGGCTGCAGCCCGGCGTCGATCAGGCCGAGGCCTTGCGCACCGCGGGCCTGGCACAGCGCGATCCCAGCCACACCCACGGTGTTGGCGCGGTGCTCGGTGCCGGCAACATCACCTCCATCGCGCCGCTGGACACCCTGTATGAACTGTTCGCCAACAACCGTGTGGTCGCACTGAAGCTCAATCCCATCACCGACCCGTTGTTGCCGGTGTTCACCCAGGTGCTGCAGCCCTTCATCGCAATCGGCGCGGTACGGATTCTGACCGGTGGCGCCGATGTCGGTACCTACCTGGTGCACCACCAACTGGTCGACCACGTCCACATGACCGGCAGCTCGGTCACCCACGACGCGATCGTGTTCGGCACCGGCGACGAGGGTGCACAGCGCAAGGCCGCCAACCAGCCGGTCCTGGACAAGGCCATCACCAGCGAGCTCGGCGGCGTTTCGCCGACCATCGTGGTGCCCGGCAAGTGGAGCTCATCCGACATCGAGTTCCAGACCCACCACATCGCCACCCAGCGGTTGCACAACAACGGCTACAACTGCATCGCGTCGCAGGTCGTGGTGCTCTCCAAGGCATGGCCGCAGCGCGAGGAGTTCCTCGCCGCGCTGCGCAAAGCCGTCGACGAGGCACCGCCCCGGCCCGCCTACTACCCCGGTTCGGACGACCGCGTGGCCGGCGCACAACAGTCCTACCCCGATGCCGAGCGCCTCGGCCAGAACGGCGCGCGAGTGCTCGTCGTCGACCCCGAAGATCGCACGGCACTGCTGCGTACCGAGTACTTCGGGCCGGTCCTCGGCGTCATCGAACTCGATGTCGCCAATGACCCGGATGGAGCCCTCTTCATTCAGGAGGCGGCCCGGGTCGCCAATGACGAGTTCGTCGGAACCCTCGGCGTGAACGTCCTCGCGCATCCCGACACCATCAAAGCGCTGGGATCGGATTTCGACACCCTGGTCGAGAACCTGCGATACGGCACCGTGGCTGTCAACGCCTGGACCGGCGTGGGCTACCTGACCCCCTCGGCCACCTGGGGCGCGTTCCCCGGCCACCTTCTGAACGACGTACAGAGCGGCATCGGCGTCGTGCATAACGGTTTCCTCGTCGAGAAGCCGGAACGCACCGTGGTGCGCGGCCCGTTCCGGCCGTTCCCGAGGTCTTTTGCCCATGGAGAGTGGGCGCTGTCCCCGAAGCCGCCGTGGTTCGTGAGCAATGCCACCGCAGCGGGCACCGGCGAATTGCTGGTCGACTTCGCCAGTAAGCCCAGCCTGCTGAAGGTGCCGAAGATCTTTATCTCCGCACTGCGCGGCTGAGAATTTACGACGGCCACCTGACGGTGGTCGTCGGGGTGAATATCCGTGTGGGACTGATGCGCGGGGACGTGGGCACGGGGAATCGCCACGGTACGGGCGGGCGAGGCGGCATGTAGGTGAAGATGTCGATGAAGTACGCGACTCCACCGACGAGGCTGGCCAGACCGCACACCAGCAAGATCAAATCCCACGGATCGAATGTCGCGCTGCCCGAATCCGCGGCCATGTACACGTACACCACCCGGACAAACATGATGATCAGCGAGGCTCCACCGATCACGCCGAGTATCGAGAAACACGTGTGCACGAGGGCCATGTGGTGGGAGCCGCCTGCGTAGGCGACGGCATTGCCCCAGCGACTGGCCATCAGTGCACCCAAGCCGAGTATGGCCGGGACACTCACCCCGACGACAATCTTCCCGGGCACATCGCGATAGTCGACGAGCGCCATTACCGACTCCTTCGGCCGCGACGACAGCGGGTTAGGTGTTAATACCACGAGGCTCGTGCTGGCGACTCAAAATCCAGGAAACGGGCGTACCCTCACGGAAGTGACTCTCTCCCAATCAGTGTGGACCGACACCGACGACTACCTGGAGCGCACCGTCGCCACCGACGCGGCCGAGCTGGACCACATCCGGCAGGCACAGCAGGAAGGCGGCCTGCCCGATATCGCGGTATCTGCCGCGCAGGGCAAGTTCCTGTACTTGTTGGCCACGATTGCCAAGGCCAGCCGAGTGCTGGAGATCGGCACCCTCGGCGGGTACAGCACCGCATGGCTCGCCAAGGCGGTAGGCCCTGACGGTGCGGTGGTGACGCTGGAGTTTGATCCCAAACACGCCTCCGTCGCGCAGGCCAGCCTGAAGCGCGCCGGGCTCGCCGAACGTGTGGAGGTCCTGGTAGGCCCGGCACTGGATTCGCTGCCCTCGGTCGAGGGGCCGTTCGATCTGGTGTTCATCGATGCCGACAAATCCAACAACCCGGGCTATCTCGATTGGGCGCTGCGGCTCACTCAACCCGGGGCAGTCATTGTGGTGGACAACGTGATTCGCTGGATTTCGGAAGAAGGCCCGAACGCCGAAGGCACCCGCCAGGCTTTGGAACGGCTGGGCTCTGATCCACGTCTGGATGCCACCGCGCTGCAGACGGTGGGCGTTAAGGGCTGGGACGGGCTGGCGATCGCCGTCGTGCGCTAGCGCACACCCTCACGGGCGTACACGGTGCGCAGGACGAACTCAACCTCCGGCCCCATGGCTAGCCCCGCCAGCTCCGCATAGAGGGTTACGAACTCGTGCCCGTGTGCCGGGCCGTCCTGTGGACACAGGTGGTGCGCCAGCTCGTGCAGAATCACCAGTTCCCGCATGGCCCAGGCACTCCCGTTGCGATCGTCCGGAACGGCGATGGCCGCCCGGTCTCCGTCGCGCTCGTAATGCGCAGCCGTCGCGCCGCGACGGGCACGCACCGTGACGGGCCCGGCGGTCCATCTGCTCGCCACGAGGGCCAGCACGTCATCGACATAACGCTGCACCGATTCCACCGACGCGAAGCGCGCCTCGGGTGGGAGCGTCAATCTGGTGCCGAAGAAATCGATATCGCGCTGACTGTGACTCGCCGCCCGCTCGAACATGGTGCGCACAAACTCCTCGGCCGCGTATACCTTGGCGCGCTGGGAATCACGTGGCCGTGGCTGATCGCTCAGTTCTGCTCCAATGCGCCGCGAGCACCAGCTAATTCGGAGCTACTGCCAAGCCTGGCCCGCCGCCCGGCACGATCGCCCGCGCGGCGGGCGTGCGAGGAGTAACCGGCCTGCGCGCTCACCGCGCGCCACCTCCCGCGTGCCGTCGAGGTGCCCTTATAGAAATCACGCAGCTCGATGTCCTTGTCCCGCAACACTAGTTCGGTTCCCGTGCCGCGCTTCTCGGTCTTCACTGCCTCGGCACGCGCCTCCTGCCGGGCATCGGAGAGCCGCTGCCCCACCCGTGTGCCGAACGCCAGCTGAAAGTTCAGGCGGGCCGTAATGGTCGGGGTGGGCCGGTGCGCACCGGAGCCGATGTAGGTGTCCGAGGCCCTGACCATCTGGACCACCAGGCTGGCGTAGAGCGCGTGGACGGCGTCGATGTCCTCGGCGAAACCGTAGGCATACACATACGTCGAGTTGGACGCGACATCGCACGTGACGTCGTTGGCGCCGGCGATCAACGCGAACAGGTTGACGTAGGTCCGCAGGCCGCGGGTGCCCGCCTCACCGATGGTGATGGTGCGCTGGATGGGCCGCGCCTGCGCATCTCGCTTGGCCGAGTGCGCCCGGGCGACCGCCAAGTCGATCGAGGTCGCGGTGGCCAGTCGCTGTGCCGCCGCCATGAAGGCCTCGGCCTCGTGCGCGTTGTCGGTGCCCTCGGCCTGACGGAGCAGAGCGGCGATCCGCGAGAGCTGCTTGTCCTCTGTCACGAAGGCCAGGTTAGGCGAGCCCGGCGACATACCGCGGTAGCAAGCATCACCCACACTTCTGACAACCATGATTGTCAATCTGTTCGGGTTGTGTTTCGATAGCCGGACACACGACATGGGGAGACAGTGGAGGCCGCGTGACCCTTCAGGAAGATGCCGTACTGCCCGCGGCATACGCGGAGAATCTCGCCAACCCGGCACCGGCGCACACGGGAGTGCGAAACGCCCTCCGCCGCTGGACGGGGTTCGATCTCACGCCATCCGACGAGGTGGTGCGCCAATACGGGGAAGGTCTGTGGATAACCGATCCGGTCGCCGAGCGCTTCGTGGCAGAGGTCTACTACGGGCAGATCGGCCCGGAGCGCGGCCGAGCGCTCCTTGACCGCGCCCTCAACGAGGGAATCGACGCCGTCGAGGATGCGCCCGAATCGATGCGGGCGTTGTTCGCCGAGTTCGACACGCTGCCTCCCTGGGCCGATCCGGAGCTCATCGAGGCCGGGGCCGCGGTGTGGCGGCGGTGGGGCTACGACATGGGCTCCATCGCCAATGCGGGCACCATGGACACCTACACCGAGGGCTGGCTGGCAACCCCTCTGTCACTGGCGGGCGGCTACGCGGGCCAGGGCGCGATGCATCGCCACCTCGAGACCAGCAGGTGGTGGCTAGAGTGCGCACGGCCCGGTGCCGCTCTGGACCGGTATTCGGTAGCCCGGCAGATCACCATGAAGATCCGCGTCATGCACGTCTCCGTGCGCCGCGGCGTGCGCCAGCATCCCGAATGGCGCCGCGAGCAGTGGGGCGAGCCGATCAGCCAATCGGAGATGTTGCTGACACTCATCGCCGGCAGCGTGGCGCCCGGGCTAGGACTGTGGGCCGTCGGTTATCTCACGACTCGATCGGAAATGGTTGCGGCCCTGCACTTTTGTCGATACTTGGGCTATCTGCTCGGGGTGCGGTGCGATGACATCTACCCCGAGACGGTCGCCGATGCGGTACGGATTCTGTATCACTTCGACGCCACCCGCGCCTATGACGGTGGGGACGCCTCACGCGAGCTCGTGGAGTCGTTCGTTCCGTCGTTCACGCCGAACCCCGGCTCATCACCGGTCAATCGCCTCCGGGGACTGTTCCACCTGCAACTGCAGGCGGGTTTCACGAGGCTGTTCATGCTGCCGTGGAACCGCAGGCTCTACCGGATCCCCACCGGCTGGCTCGGCACCGCGGCACTTGTCGCTCGTGCCCCGTTTATCGCCGCGATAGAACTCGCCCGCCACGCTGTCCCCGCCGTAGACCGCCGCTGGCAGGACGGCAAGATGCGGCGCTGGGAACACTGGATCGACTGGCAGTCCGGCGCGCACACCCATGACTTCCGCGATCTGTCACAGATGCGGCGCTAATCGCCACTACTCCGCCTTCGACACGCCGTCTTTCGACGCATTCGTCGAGTGGCTCGCGCAGAACGCGGCGTGTCGAGCAGAGGCCCGTCAGGAAAGCCTGGCGTCGATCCAGGACACCACCTCGTCGAGCACGAGTTCCTTGTCGAACTCGTTGAAGATCTCGTGGTAGAGGCCATTCCAGATCTTCAGCGTCGCATCGGGTGCCGCTTCGGAGAGCCACACGCTGCCTTCGGGCGCCGTCAAACGGTCGTCTTCGCCGTGCATCGTCAGCACCGGACGCTTCAGACCTGCGGCGCGCTGGCGCATCGTCTTACCCACGCCCAGCAGTGCCCGGCCGATCCCCGCGGGCACCCGGCCGTGATGGACCAACGGGTCCGCGTTGTACGCGGCGATGATCGCCGGGTCGTGAGAGATCGCGTTGACATCGAGCTTTTGGACCGGCAGCCCGGGCATCAGCCGTCCCACCACCGGAGCCACCAGTGTCAGCACATACGGCAATCCCACCTGCGCGGCGATCGCGGGCCCGGACAGCACCATCAGGTCATAGCGGTCCTGGTGGTCCACTCCGTAGGCGAAGACAATCCCACCGCCCATGCTGTGTCCCAGCACGATGCGCTTCAGGTCGGGGTGCTCGCGGGCCGCGATATCGACCAGGGTGCCGAAGTCGTCGGTGTATTCCGAGATATCCCTGACGTACACGCGCTTGCCACCGGAACGGCCATGGCCGCGGTGATCCAGGGCGTACACCAGGTACCCGGCGTCGTTGAACCGCCGCGCGACATGGTCGTACCGGCGCGCGTGCTCGCCGAAACCGTGCGAGAGCACAACGACGGCGCGAGGCGTTCCCGCCGGCGTCCAGGTGTCGTAGACAATCCGCACGTTATCGGCGCCGTCGAAGGCGCGCTGCACCCGAGATCCACTCACCCCGGAAACTCTACGGAACTGTCGAACCGGCCAACATCAACTAGAACACGTTCTAGTGTGGGCGCATGGGATTCCTCAAGCCCACATTGCCCGTCGTCGATGTCGCCGAATGGAGCAAGGGCACCCGCGCCGAGAAGATACGTCCGATGGCCCGGCACTGGGCCGAGGTGGGCTTCGGCACACCGGTCGCCTTGCACCTCTTCTACGTACTGAAAATCGGGCTGTACATCCTGGGCGGGTGGCTGTCCGCCGTGGCGACCACCAACGGTGTTGACGAATTGGCGGATTTCTCCGCGCCCATCGTCTTCCAGAAGGTGGTGCTCTACACCATGCTGTTCGAGGTCATCGGCCTCGGCTGCGGTTTCGGACCGCTTAACAACAGGTTCTTCCCCCCTCTGGGGTCAATCTTGTACTGGTTGCGCCCCAACACCATTCGCTTGCCCCCCTGGCCCCGCGTCCCACTCACCAAGGGCTCCGCACGTACCCCTGTCGACATCGCGCTCTACGCGGCACTCCTGGCAATTCTGTTGGTCGCGCTGTTCTCCCAGCCCACCGAGACGGGGCTGCTACCCACCTGGCTGGTCGCCACCATCCTGGGGCTGCTGGCCCTCACCGGCCTGCGTGACAAGGTGATCTTCCTGGCCGCCCGTGGCGAGGTGTACGGGGCCCTCACCGTCACGTTCCTCTTATCCGGGGCCGACATGATCGTCGCCGCCAAGCTCATCTTCGTCGTCATCTGGATGGGAGCAGCGACGTCAAAGCTCAACCACCACTTCCCCTTTGTCATCTCGACCATGATGTCCAACAACCCGCTCATCCGCGCCAAGCGGCTCAAGCGGGCGTTCTTCGAGAAGTTCCCCGATGACCTGCGCCCCGGACGGCTCTCCCGCTTTGTCGCGCACGTGAGCACCGCCATCGAGATGCTGGTGCCGATCGCGTTGTTCTTCAGCCATGGCGGCTGGGTCACCACCAGCGCGGCCATCGTCATGGTCTGTTTCCACCTGGGCATCCTGACCGCCATTCCGATGGGTGTACCGCTGGAATGGAATGTGTTCATGATCTTCGGTGTGCTGTCGCTGTTCGTCGCGCACGCGAACATCGGCCTCAAAGACATCCAGCACCCCGTACCCGTGCTGCTTCTGTTCGCCGTCAGCGCCGGTGTGGTTGTCGCAGGAAACCTGTTGCCCCGCAAGATTTCCTTCCTGCCGGGCATGCGGTACTACGCCGGAAACTGGGACACCACACTGTGGTGCGTCAAACCATCCGCCAGCGCCAAGATCGACAAGGGCATCGTCGCGATCGCCAGCATGCCGCAAGCGCAGATGGAACGTTTCTACGGCACCGAACAGGCGCCGCTGCTCATGTACATCGGCTATGCGTTCCGCGCCATGAACACCCACGGTCGGGCCATGTTCACGCTCGCGCACCGCGCCATGGCGGGACAGAACGAGGATGACTACGTCATCACCGACGGCGAACGGATCTGCAGCACCGCCATCGGCTGGAACTTCGGCGACGGGCACATGCACAACGAGCAGCTGATCGCCGCGATGCAAGAACGCTGCCGGTTCGAACCCGGCGAGGTGCGCATCGTGCTGCTCGACGCACAGCCCATCCATCGTCAAACCCAGCAATACCGTCTCGTGGACGCTGCCACTGGCGAGTTCGAAAGCGGCTATGTCCGAGTGGCCGATATGGTCAACCGCCAGCCCTGGGATGACGAGCTGCCCGTACACGTCAACACCCCGTAACGACCTGACAGGTGTCGGTGTACGGGACTATTCTCTCGCCCGTGACGGCACAAGCCATCGAGGATGAATTTCTTTCGCGCACCGAACAATATCGGCGCGAGATTCTGGCCCATTGTTACCGGATGACGGGGTCCATCCACGATGCCGAAGACCTGGTGCAGGAGACGTACCTGCGCGGATGGAAGGCGTACGACCGGTTCGAGGGAAAGTCATCGCTGCGCACCTGGCTGTACCGGATCGCCACCAACACCTGTCTGACGGCGCTCGAGGGCAAGCAGCGACGGCCGCTGCCGACCGGGCTGGGAGCACCCAGCGCCAACCCGCTCGACGAGTTGGACGAACGCGCCGAGATCCCGTGGCTGGAGCCGCTGCCCGACGACGCCACCGACCCGGCCAGCATCGTGGGATCACGGGAGTCGGTGCGCCTGGCTTTCGTCGCCGCCTTGCAACACCTGCCCGCCAAGCAGCGTGCGGTGCTGGTGCTGCGCGAGGTACTGCAGTGGAAGGCCCAAGAGGTCGCCGAGGCCATCGGCTCCACCACCGCCGCAGTGAACAGCCTGCTGCAGCGCGCCCGCGCGCAGCTGCACGAGGTGTCGCCACAAGAAGACAACCTGCTGGAGCCCGAGGACCCCATGCTGCGCGAGCAGCTCCGCCAGTACATCAACGCTTTCGAGCGCTACGACGTTGACGCCATCGCGAAAATGTTTACCACCGAGGCGATTTGGGAGATGCCTCCGTTCACCGGCTGGTATCAGGGCGGACAGAGCATCGCCACGCTCATCAAGGAGCAATGCCCCGCCGAGCATGCCGGCGATATGCGCCTCATCGAAACGTCCGCCAATGGTCAACCGGCGATCGGCCTCTACATGCGCGAGGGCGATGGGGTGCACCGCCCGTTCCAGATGCACGTCCTGGACGTCACGCAGGACGGCGTGGCCCATGTGGTGTGCTTCTTCGATATCTCACTGTTCGAGAGGTTCGGCCTGCCAAGCGAACTCACCGACTAGGGCGCCGCTTACCGCTGAGCCAGGCTCCCCGGGAACAGATACTGGTCCGAGGGCCTGGTCACGCTGTGGAACCAGGCGGTGAAGAACCCGGACAAGTCCTTACCCGCGACTTTCTGCACGTACGCCTCGAACTGCGGCCAGGTGGCATTGCCCCACTTGTGCGCGGCCGGCCATGACCGCAGAATCTCCAGGAATGCTTTGTCCCCAATAGTGCGTCGCAGCGCGTGCAGCGCCAGCGGGCCCTTGCCGTACACACCCAGCGGATTGAAGACCTCGTCGGCGCTGCATTCGGCGGCACCCGGGCACATGTCGTAGAGCAGGTTCCCCCAGACCTTGTCCTCATCCCAGATCTTCTCCACCGTCTTGCGGTAGTGCTCGTCGATGGACTTGCCTTCCTTTTCCTCCGACCACATCCACGGCAGATAGGAGGCGAAGCATTCGTTGAGGCAGATATCGCGCCACTGCTCGACCGACACCAGATCGCCGTACCACTCGTGGGTGTTTTCGTGCACGATCGTCGACAGGCGGCCGGACTCTTCGGTATCGCGACTGAAGGTGTAGTAGGGACGCGTCTGAGTTTCCAAGGCGCTAAAGGCGATGTCCTCGCGGATCGGATCGGCGAAGATGCCTCCGGCCGCCACGTGCGGGTACTTCCCGAGCTTGGATTCCAGGAACGTGAGTATCTCCGGCAGGCGCGCCTCGGAATCCCCCGAACCAGCGTCGGGCGCAAACGCGCTCACCACGGGGGTACCGCTGGGCAGCGTGGACCGGAACACCGAGAAGTGATCCACGGCAAACGGAACGAGATACATGGCAACGGGATTCGGCTCGTTCCAGGTGGTGGTGGTCCAGCCACCCGACTCGGTGGCCTTGCCTTCTCGGCCGCCTGCCACGGCGGTCCACGACGACGGAACTGTCGCGGTGAGCTTGAAGGGCGCCTTGTTCACCGGGGTGTTGTTCGACGGGTACCAGTTCTCCGCTCCGTCGGGCTCGCCGCCCTTGGCGTACCCGCCGCTGGTGCTGCGGACCCAGCCGGGCAGCGCGCCGAGATCGCGCTCCTGCGCCTCTTGCTGCTCGTTGAACGCGTAGGTGATCGTGGTGGTGAAGGCGCTACCGGCGCGGATGCCCTTTTCCGGGGTGACGGTCATTTCGTGCTCGCCGCTGAATTCGGTGGCGGCCGGCCGGCCGTCCACGGATGCCGTCACAGTGCCCAGATCCGAGTAGTCCAGATTGAAGCTGGACAGGTTCTGGGTGGCGGCAGCCCGGATCACCATCGTGCCGTTCACATCGGTGCTCTCGGGGTCGAACCGCAGCGTCAGGTCGTACTGGGTGACGCGATAGCCGCCGTTGCCATCCTGCGGAAAGTAACTGTCAATACCGTTGGGTGATCCGGGCGTGAAGGTGTCGGTGGCATATGCGGGTGCCGCGGCGACGCCGCCACCGACCACGAGCACCGCGACAGCGGTAGGGATCCCGAGAATCCTGTGTGTCATGTGAGCCTTACGTAGAGCGGGCCCCTGTGACCCTAACGAGCGACTCTACGTAAGGCGGCACCGATCGTGCGTAGCTACTGGAGGTGAGCCGGATCCATCCAACTGATCTCCCACACGTGTCCGTCCAGGTCACGGAACGAACGGCCGTACATGAAGCCAAGCTCCTGCGCCGGCATCCAATCCACCCCGCCCGCGGCCAGCGCCGCGTCGGTCAGCTCGTCCACCCCGTCCCGGCTGTCGGCCGAAACGCAGAGCAGCACTTCGCGATTCTTCGAGGTATCGGCGATGTCGTCGGCGATGAAGCCACGGAAGCGGTCCTCCTCCAGCATCACCACCCAGCTCTGCTCGTTGATCGCCATACAGAGGGTGTTCTCGTCACAGAACTGGTCGTTGAAGGAGAAGCCCAGGTGATCGAAGAACTTGCGGCTTGCCGCGGCATTAGCGATGGGAATATTGACGAACAACATGCGGGACATCGGGGCTCCTACCGGCAGGACGGTGGCGTTTCCACCGTTCACCGATACCGACTGTTCCCGCGTTCGAAATTCATCGATGCTCCCAGGCGTACGGCGGCACCTCACGAAGGACGTCGATCAGATAGCGGGCGTGCGGCTCTACCCACTCAGGTCGCAACGCTTCCCATCTCCACGTAAACAGGTTGGAATTGTCGAATCTCATAGGGAGCTGGAACCGCCGGTCGGTGAGCATGCGGTGCATCGTGCTGGATTCAATACATCATAGGCAAAGCGGGTGTCGTTGGCGCGGAGGTGAAAACGCCGATTGAAGTCATCTACTGCTGTGGAGGCGGGTTCAGACGGTCGAAGACTCCCCGGACATCCGGCGCCTTGCGAGCCTCCGGGTCATCGAGCTCGAAGTACTCGGCCTCGGTGAAACCGAACCATCCCGCGACAAAGTTGGACGGCACCGTTTGCACCTTGGTATTCAGTGCGCGCACATTGCCGTTATAGAAACGCCGTCCCGCGGCAATACGGTCTTCGGTGTTGGCCAGCTCAGTCTGCAGCCCGACGAAGTTCTGAACCGACTGTAGTTGTGGGTAGCTCTCGGCGATAGCGAAGAACCGGCCCAAAGCCCCGGAAAGCTGCTGCTCAGCCTGCGCCTGGGCCGCGACGCCCCGATGTGTGGCGGAGACCTCGCGAGCGAGGTTGCGCGCCGCAGTCACCTGCTGCAACGTGCTCCGCTCAAACTGTGCTGCGGCACTGGCCGTTTCGACGAGATTGGGAATGAGATCATGTCGCCGTTGCAGCTCGACGTCAATCTGCTTCCACGCCTCCTGCACCAGATTGCGGATCCTGACGAAGCCGTTGTACGTCGTCAGGATCCATAGTCCGACTATCAGGAAGATGAACGCCGCGAGGACGATCACGATCAGAATTGGGGCCATTTCCTTCTCCTAGTGTTGGTGCCAGGCATACGCGGGGACCGGCTCGAGAGTGTCGATCAGATACTGAACAGCACTGGGGATGCGCCGCACATCAAGTTCGCCGTACTGCCAGGTCATCAGCTTGGAGTGCTCAAACCTCAGCGGCCACGCGGACCGCGGGTCAGCAAGCATCCGCTGCATGGTCAGCGGATTGAGCACGTCGTAAGCGAATCGTTCCGGCTCGCATTCGATATGGAAGCGCTGATTGAACTCGTCAGATTCCAGCTGAAGGTCATTGGCACCTAGCTCATCCAAAAGTGTCTTACCAGAGGTGATCTCGAGCCGAGAGTCACATGTGGGCGTCTCGATGTACGTCACCATGTACTCGTACGTTGTCGTCATGTCGAACGTGCCCGTGTCCCGGCTGATTTCGTAGGCGTATCCGAACGACACGAAATCGCAAGCGCCGGCCTTACCGCGGTACACGCCCCTGACCCTGCGGCAATCTCCCAGGCCGAAGGGGGGTCCGGAGGAGAGTTCCGCCAGAAGCGGATCGGATGTGTTGCTGTAGGTCCAGCCTTGAGCCGCCGCGAACTGCGCAAGTTCCTCAGCAAGTTTCCTACTGGTAATACCTCGCCGATACCGGTAACCCGACAATCCCACGACAGCCGCCACCACGGCAATACCCGCCACTGCGAGCACAGTGGCTATGATGCTGTTATTGAACATATAACCCCCGACTTGCCGCCCGACGCATCTAGCCGCCGGTTTAGCAAAACAATACCAGTCGGCGGCCAGCTGGTTTATGTCGTTCCTACCGCTGCTCCCAGGCGTATGCTGGAATGGGTTCGAGGGCCTCGATCAGGTACTTCACGTCGTCGGCGATCTTTCGCTCGTCAAGCTTCCCTGTTCGCCACGTCAATAGCCGACCATTCTCGAATCGCAAGGGTTGCGAATATTTTTGGTCGGCAAGCATCCGTTCCATGGCACGCGGGTTGAGCACATCGTACGCAAACCGTTCCGGACTGGCCTTCACCTTGAACCTCTTATTGAACTCGTCGGACTCCAGTTCCAGATCGGAAAAGCCCAGAGCACCAAAGAATCCGGAGAGTACGCCCTCGGGCTTGATCTCCAGACAGTGCGACGACGGTGGCGTAGCAATGCACGTCACCATGAACTCGTACGTCGTGGTGCTCGAGCGTTCGCCGTTGCTGGTGGTCACCTGGTACGAGTATTGGAAGGACACGAACCCGTGCCCATCGATGGTGCCGTTGAATGCGTCCTGAACGGTGCGGCTATGTCCCTGACCAAACGGCGCACCATCGGATAGGCCCAGCAGGCTCTGATCGTCGGCGGTGTACGTCCAACCATGCGCCCGGGCCCAGGCGGTGAGGATGGCGATTCGCTTCTTACGCATCCGGGACGAGAGGAACCACATCCCAGCGAAGACCAGCACGAAGAGAGCAATACCCGACACCATCAGCAGACTCTCAGACACAATTCCCCCCTTGTCGCCCGTTGCCCCTCGGTGCATCGTACCCGGACACTGGACATTGCCTGTTAGCTCGATGAATCCCACACCCGAGACAGTTCCGGACGGCAGGATTGGAATATGCAATTCACCCAGTGGCTGCACCGTGCCCTGCAGCAGGACCCGAACCGCCCCATCACGATCTACCAGGGCCGGGAACGCACCGTGGAGCAGTTCGCGGACCGTGTCGCCCGGTTGGCCGGGGCGCTTCGAGCTGTCGGCGTCCAGCCGGGCGACCGAGTGGGCATGCTCTCGCTGAACTCCGACCGCTACGTCGAATACCTCACCGCGGTGCCGTGGTTGGGTGCTGCGCTGAACGCCGTCAACATCCGCTGGAGCCTTGCCGAGATCGGCTACTCCCTGCGTGAATCCGGCACCCGTGTGCTGTTCGTGGACGACGCATTCAAGGCCGCCGCCGCACCGCTGCGTGCTGCCTGTGCGTGCCTGGACACTGTCGTCTACTGCGGCGACGGTCCCACACCCGAGGACATGATCGGGTACGAGGACCTCCTCGCCACGCACGAGCCCGTCACGGACACCCGCACCGGTGGCGCCAGCCTGCTAGGCGTCTTCTATACGGGGGGAACCACCGGAAATCCCAAGGGCGTCATGCTGTCTCATGACAACGTGCTGACCTCGGCGATGGGGTCGCTATCCACCGGAAACTTCCTCACCCGCGACGGCCGACTGCTGCACTCGGCTCCGATGTTCCACATGGCCGACTTCAGTGCCGTCCTCGCGGGGAACCTCTCGGGTTCCACGCACGTGATCGTCCCGTCGTTCACTCCGCAGGCCGTGCTGGACGCCATCGTCGAGCACGATGTCCAGGACATGCTGCTGGTGCCCACCATGATCCAGATGCTCGTCGATCATCCAGCGGCCGCACAGCTCGACCTCAGTGGTATCCGTGGAATCGTCTACGGCGCCTCGGTCATCTCCGAGGCAGTGCTGCAGCGCGCCAAACAGGTGTTCCCCAACGCGCGATTCACCCAGGCCTACGGCATGACCGAGGTGTCCCCCGTCGCGACGCTGCTGCTTCCCGACGATCATGACGACCCCGCGCTGCTGCGCTCGGCGGGACGCGCGGCCCCCCACTGCGAGGTGATGATCGTCGACTCCAGCGGAGACACCGACAACGAAGTCCCACGCGGCGAGATCGGCGAAGTAGTCGTCAAGGGCGACAACGTCATGCTCGGCTACTGGGAGCTACCCGAGGAGTCTGCGGCCGCCGCCCGGGACGGATGGATGCACACCGGCGACGCCGGACGGATGGACGAACGCGGGTACGTCTACATCGTGGATCGCATCAAGGACATGGTGGTGACCGGCGGTGAGAACGTGTACTCGGCCGAGGTAGAGAACGCACTGGCCAAGCATCCGGCGGTAGCGGCGTGCGCGGTGATCGGCATCCCCGACGAACGTTGGGGCGAACGCGTGCACGCCGTGGTCGTCAAACAGACGCAGTCCGAGTGCTGCGGCGAAGACCTCCAGGAGCACTGCCGCGAACACATCGCCAACTACAAGGTGCCGCGCAGCTTCGAGTTCGTAGATGAGCTCCCGCTGTCCGGTGCGGGCAAGATCCTCAAGCGCGTGCTTCGGCAGAAGTACTGGGATACCCGCGACGCGGGCGTCTCCTAACAAGACCTCATAATCGTGCATAGGTAGTCGTCAGAGGCACTCTTGGCCCGTTGACCACGCACTTTTAGAACGCGTTTCACTTTTCTCGTAAAGCCGCTATCCTCGTCCACGAGAGTGATCTGGTTCACGTGTATCTGGAAGGACTAGCCAGTCAATGAAGACAAAAGGCGCGCTGATTCGCGAGCTCAACAAGCCGATCGTCGTCGAAGAGATCACCTTCGGTGATCCGGCCGAGGGCGAAGTTCAGGTCCAGTTACACGCCGCTGGCATGTGCCACTCCGACTACCATGTGCTGACCGGCGCCACCCCGATGGAGCTACCGGTGCTGCCCGGCCACGAGGGCGCGGGCGTCGTGACCAAGGTGGGCAAGGGCGTCACCTCCGTCCAGGAGGGTGACCACGTCATCTTCGCCTTCATCCCGGCCTGCGGTAAGTGCCCACCGTGTATGCGCGGCTACCGGTCGCTGTGTGACCGCGGCGCAATCCTGCTGGGCGGCAAGGCTATCGCCGACGGCACCAACCGCATCCACGCGGGCGACACCCCCGTCTCCGCAATGAACCTGCTCGGCACGTTCTCGCCGTACGCCGTGGTGCACGAGGATTCCGTGGTCAAGATCGACGACAGTGTGCCCTTCGAGTCGGCCGCACTCCTCGGCTGCGCCGTGCCCACCGGCTTCGGCTCTGCCACCAATATCGCCGAGGTCAGGCCCGGCGAGGACGTCATCATCATCGGTGTTGGCGGAATCGGCATGAGCGCCCTGCAGGGCGCCGTCGTCTCCGGCGCCCGATACGTCATCGCGATCGACCCGGTGCCGTGGAAGCGTGAGCAGGCCCTGAAGTTCGGCGCCACTCATGTCTATGCCTCGATGGCCGAGGCCATCATGCCGGTTATGGACCTGACCTGGGGCATCATGGCGCAGAAGACCATCATCACGGTCGGCGAGATGAAGGGCGAATACATCGAAGAGGCCATGATCCTCACCGCGAAGACCGGCACCTGCGTGGTCACCGGCATGGGCGCGATGGTCGATGTGGACGTGAAGTTCAACCTGTTCCTCTTCACGATGCTGCAGAAGACGCTGAAGGGCAACATCTTTGGCGGTGGCACCACCCACACGGAGACACCGCGTCTGGTCGGCCTGTACAAGCAGGGCCTACTCAAGATCGACGAGATGGTCACCACCACTTACAGCCTGGAGCAGATCAACGAGGGCTACCAGGACATGCTCGACGGCAAGAACATCCGCGGCGTCATCAAGTACACCGAAGCCGACTGGTAAGCCGAATCTTTCGCCGACGGTAACGCCACGCAGACGATTCCCCCGGATTCCCTGCGTGGCGTTACTGTCGATATATGGCTATCGACGTCCGGCGCGCGAGTGAGCGGCTCGCGACCACGATCTCGTGGCTGGATTCCAAGCACTCCTTTTCCTTCGGCGAGCACTACGACCCGCACAACACCCACCACGGACTACTGCTGGTCAACAACGACGACATCGTGCTGCCGGGCGCCGGCTTCGAGACACATCCCCATCGCGATATGGAGATCGTCACCTGGGTGCTGCAGGGATCGCTGGTGCACCAGGACTCCGAGGGCAACGCAGGGGTGATCTATCCCGGTCTGGCACAACGAATGTCGGCAGGATCCGGCATTCTGCATTCGGAGAAGAACGACTCGTGGCGACTCTCGGGTGAACGTCACTCCGACCCGGTGCGATTCATCCAGATGTGGGTCAGTCCCGACGACTCGGGGCTTGATCCGGGTTACCAACAGCTGGAGATCGATGGCGAGCTGCTCAGCGGCGGGCTGGTGACCGTGGCCTCGGGGATGCCGCGGCACCGGGATCAGACGGCGATCACCATTGCCCAGAAGAACGCGGCACTGCACGCGGCGCGCATCCCCGCCGGGGACAGCGTCGAGCTTCCGGCAGCACCGTTCGTGCATCTGTTTATCGCCCGCGGCGCCGTGGTCCTCGAGGGAGCCGGTGAGCTTGCCGAGGGAGATGCCGTGCGACTCAGCGACACCGGCGCTGCACGGGTCACCGCGACGACCGATGCCGAAGTCCTCGTATGGGAGATGCACGCCCGCTTGGGCGGCTAGCGCACCTCATCGCGACGCTGCCGATGTCCGATCGATCCCCACTTGTTACCAAAGTTGACCGTGTTGCTGCTGTGATTATCGTTGACTATTCAAGATCGTCACAGGAGGGACCGCCGTGGGCATTTCGCGCTTATCGCGTCTTCCGCGAGCCCGTTCCGGACGTCGCCTGATCGCCGCCGCCTTCGGCATGATGCTGGTGGCGGCATTGCCCATTCCCGCCACCCATAACACCGCCCGGGCCGAGGCGGCCCACGATGCGGTACTCGCGGCCATCGCCAACACCAAGGGCACCTTCCTGGTCTACAACTTCGGCAGCGGCAACCCGGCCCCCTTCCGCAATGCGGCCGGCAATGAGTACACGCTGGACAATGGCGGCCACCTCATGGTCATCAAGAGCGCCTCGTCGCGGATGCGCGCAAACCTGTTGGTGGACACCCATTCCGGCTATCAGTCCCGCTGCGAACGTGATGCGCGCGCCCGCACCTCCGAGGGGCTGTGGCAGGCCTCGGAGACATACAAGCCCATGGCCGCCTGGATGACCATGGGCAAGCCCACGTTCATCATCAACGCCAACTTCTTCGACGTCCGGGGCCAAAAGGGCGGTAACTGGAAGAGCACCGGATGTACCTCGCCGCTGGGCGCCTATGTCGATACCGCCAACGGCAGTGCCAACTACAACAAGCAGGTCACCGGAACGCGCGTGTACGCGGGCAAGCAAGCGCTCTCCGGCGGAGATGAAGTCTGGACGGCGCTGGCCACCATGGTCTTCTCCCCCGGATCAGCACCCGAGATCATCGCCTCCGCAGGGCCCAAGGACTACGGGTACGCCACCGGTCCGCTAGAAGGCCTGATGGACAAGGGAGTTCAGTTCGTCGCGGTAAGCGGATTGAAACTGTTGCTTCCAGGATTCACCGAGCAGCTGAACGATCCCGGCCCCGCTGCCGCCCGCACCGCGCTCGGTTACAAGTCCTCGACCGACGAACTCATGGTCTTCCAGGGCGGCAGCTACACCCCCGACAACCTCCAGGACCTCTACCGCGGACTAGGCGCCGACAATGCCATTGCCCTCGACGGGGGCGGCTCCTCGGCCATCGTGCTGCGCCGCGACGCCGGCGGCATGTGGGCGGGATACGGCTCCCCCAAAGGCAATTGCGATACCACCTACACCCTGTGCGATGCCGCCGGGGGCGTCGGACGGGCGCTGCCCAGCTGGCTGGGATTCAGTTAAGCCACCTACTTCGGCGGCTCGATCGGAAGCGTCGGTCCACCGTACGGCGTCGGAATGGTGAAGCGTCCCTTCGGAGTCGGGTCGGCCACCTTACCTAGATCGGCGCCCTTGGGTGGGCTGGCGGTATCGTCATCGGCCGGCCGCGGGGCATTCTTGGCGCCGCGCACCAACACCGCCGGGTCGTCATCTCGGCAGTAGCCCGCATACAGGAACGGCTCCGGGTAATCGGCAGCCGACACTGCGGTGCGCGGATATCCGTAATCACAGGTGTAGCGGGGATATATGTCGGCGGTGGCCCACACGCCATGGTCGTAGAAGGTGTTGCCCACCGCCTCGATTACCGATCCGCGGTACGAGGGGAACAACGCGTTGAGCGCCGGCACGCGCACGTAGGACAGCTGCGCCACCGTGGTGAGGTTCCCCAGCAGCTGCGCCATGGTGTCGGAGTTGTCGGCGAACACGGCGTCGGTGGTGGCCAACGGCCCGGGCACCCTGTCGATCAGCGTGCGAAAGCCGCCGTCCATGCGGGCAACGCCGTTCAGGGACCGATTCAGGCCCTGTGTGGTGGTGGCAAGGCCATTGTTCATCTCCGCGAAGGAAGACAACGTCACACGACTCTTCTTGAGAATACTGACCGTCTCCGGAAGCACGGAGTCCAGCGTCGACAGGAGGAACACGCCGCCGTCGATGATGTCGGTCATCTTGCGCGGCGCCTCGCGCGAGAGATGGAGTTCCTTCTTGATGATCTCTAATTTCTGCGTATCTGCCTGTGCAAGAGCACCATCGGCGTTGGCAAGCAGCTTCGATAACGATACCGGGACCGTTGCCTGCCCGCGGGCGATCACACTGCCGTTGTCCAGGTACGGGCCTGTGGTCGTCACCGGCGCGAAGTCGACGTACTGCTCACCCGCGGGAGAAAGACCGGACACGCGCACCGGGCTCCCCACCGGAATCTTCACGTCGGACTCGATGTGAATCCGTGCGACCGGTCCACGAGGAGACGGCGTCACCGAGTCCACCCGTCCAATCCGCATGCCGCGCAACGCCACATCCTGGTTGGGGATCAAACCACCGGACTCCGGAAGCTCGATCGACACCTCATAGGTCGAAGCGAATGCCCGGGCACGCAACGCGCCCACCGCGAGGTAGGCGCACGCCACCACCAGGGTGGCCACCAGGGCAAGCCCCGACAGCCAGAAGCGGTTGCGGTGCCCCATCTTCACGGCGTCCACCACCGTGTTGGCCAATACGTTGATCATCGCGGCGGCCCCTGGGGTACGGGCACAGCGCCCGGTATCGGTTCGATGACTCCGGGCTCCGTCGGGCTCGGGCGCACCGGAATCGCGGGAGCATCGGGGCCTTTACCCACGACGCGCTCCTGCAAGCGCCACAGGGTGTACTTGAACGATCCGACCAACTTGGCCCAGTCATAGCGCTTCGGGCCATGAAGTCCCGGATCACCCTGGTAACCGATATCGGGTATCGAGCCGAGCACCAGCCTGTCGATCGATACCCGGGCGGCGAAGGCCGAGCCCGCCATGATCTTGATGATGGGAGGCATCAGCCGATTCAGCGCGGCAAGGCTGGTATCGGGACTGACCGCGATGTCGTTGAATGAGCCTGCCAGGGTATTGAAATCGGCGATGACGCTGCGGCCGCTGGTATCGGTACCCGCGATCGACGGGAATTTGGAGAGCTGCTTGGTCACCGCACCCACCTGGTCGGCAAGGTCCGCGATATGAGATGCATTGGCAGACAGGGTGTCCGTGGCAGGTGCCGCCGCGACCAACAGCTCCGAGAGCGTCTCGTGCCGCGTATTCATCTCAGCGGCAAGCTGTGCGGTGTCCCGCAGCGCGGAATCCAGCTGGCCGGACCGGGCGTTGAGCGTGCCCAGCAGCCGGTTCGACTTTCCGATCAGATCGCCGAACGCCGCGCCATTGGGCCCGGTGGCGCGGCCGAGACCGTTCACCGTGCCGGTGAGATTACGTACCGCACCGCCGTTGACGATGATGGCCGCCGAACTCAGCACCGCCTCCACCGTCGCGGCGGCGGTTGTCGAATCCAGACCGATCGTGTCCCCGTCGCGCAGGAGGGGTGCGTTTGGGTCCGCGGGGCGCGGCGGTTTCAGCGCGACGAACACGTCACCCAGCGGCGTCGCGGTGCGCAGCTCCACGGTCGTCCCCTTGGGAATCTCCACATCCGAACGAATCCGCATCGTGACCACGGCGGTGTAGTTGGTGGTGCTCATGGAGTCGACCTCACCGACGTCGGCGCCGCCCAGTTTCACCTTGGCGCGCGACGGCAGGTTCAAGATGTTGGTGAACACTGCCGTCAGGCCATAGGAACCACCCGTCATGCCCGGCGCCGGAAGCGGGAGGCTGGCAAGACCGTTCGTGCTACAGCCACTGGTCAGCAGCACGGCGAGAACCACCGCGGACGCCGCGTATCTTTGCCATCTGTTCATTTCTGCCCCATCGCCGCGAGACCGTCGAGCACATACGTCAATCCGAAATCGGGCCCGTAGTCCTGCAAGGTGCCTGTGCTGCAACCCAGTTGGCGCAGACCCATCAGATTGCAGATCTCTTTGGCGGCCTGCGTGTCGAACAACAACCTGTCTGCCGGCACATGGGCACGCACCACGTTGTTGATCGGGTCGACGATGTTGTAGACGTTGTCCGCCATCAGCGGAAGCAGGTCGAACCCTTCCGATAACTCTCGCCGGTTGTCGTATATCGCCTGGGAGATTTGGTTGGAGTTGCCCACGGACTGCTTAATGGCATCGCGATTCTGCTCTAGCAGCGAACCAGCCTGCAACAAAATGTTATTCAGCTGTTTTCCGGTGGTACCGGATCCCAGCTGCTCCTGATCGAGCACCTGGGACAACTGCCGCACCTGGGACGAGAACTCCCGGATGTTCTGGTCGTTGCGTGCCGCAGCGTCGAAGAGCGAACTGAGACGGGTGATGATCTTGGTCAGCTGATCCCGAGTCATCGCACCGCCGTCGGCACTCAGACGAAGCGCCTTGGACAACTCGTCCAGAGATGCTCTCATCAGCTCACCGTTTCCGGATAACGCATTGGCACTGTTGTTCACGACATCGGCCAGCGGGCCGCCGCCCTTGCCGTCACCCTTCATCGCCTTGGAGAGCCTGTCGATCATGGCCAGGACCCGATCAAACTCCACGGGCGTCTTCGTGCGGTCCAGCCCGATGACGTCCCCGTTCTTAAGCGTCGGTCCTCCGCGATACACCGGTGTCAGTTCGATGTGACGGTCGGTGAGAATCGAGGTGGACACCGTGACGGCCTTGGCGTCTGCCGGCACCTTGACCTTCGAGTCGACTTCGAATTCAACTTCCATATAGGTGCCACGCGAGGTGATCTTCGTGACCTTGCCGATGGGCATGCCCAGTACCGACACCTTGTTATCGGGGTAGAGGCCGGAGACCGATTCGAATTGAGCCGTGACGGTGAGCCTGTCGATCCGCTCGCGCACATAGGTCCACCCGACGGCCGCCACCACCACCGCGACCACCACGGCCAGCGCCCCCGCGATCCAGATGACTCGCCGCGTCCGGGCGCTTATCGGTGTGCTCATTGGCAATCCTTGAAGTACGGGATCATGTTGAACTGCTTGGCCCGCCCGCTGATCGCGCACATCCACGAATCCACGGCGAGACCACCGGGCGCGCTCAGCTCGAGCGCGTTTCCGTAACCCGTGAGATTGGTGAAGTTTCGGGCCGCGACCGCCGTCACCTGCAGGATGCTCCGGAACAAGTCATCATGGCCACCGATCAAATTGCTGAAGGTCTTCACATCGGCGATGAGCGCATCGACCGCGCGCCTGTCCTTGACCACAACCTTGCTCAGGAAGTTCGTCAGCTCGGTCACCGCGCGCATCATGGAATGAAAACTCGCCTGCCGAGAAACGAACTCGCCGAGCAGATCACGGCCCTGAATGATCAGCTTGCCGATATCGCTCTGTTGGCGGTACAGGGTGCCCGACACCAACTCGGTACTGGCCAGCAGCGTGCCGATCTGATCGCGGCGATGCGCTATCACCGACGACAGCGTCTGGATGTTCTCCATCGCCTGCGGCAGTACGGCGGGTAAGCCCTCGAGCTGTTTACCCAGTATCGCCACCGACTCCGCGATCTTGTCCGCATCTACCTGTTCGAAAGTGGAGGTTGCGTCCTGCAGCGTGGCCTGTAGGTCATACGGAACATCGGTGTGCGCAAGATCGATTCGACGGTTGGGCAACACGCCCTCACCGCCATTGCGTAACTCCACGTACTGATTACCGAGAATCGTGGTGATCTTGATCGACGCTTTGGCATCCTTACGCAAGGTGATGTCGTCGCGGACTCGCATACCGACTTCGATATGGTCGCCCGCCAGCTCGACACTCGTGACGTTCCCCACCGGGACCCCCGCATACGACACATTGGCCCCAGGTTGCAGCGATGCCGCCTGCAAGAACTCGCCGGTGTAGTGGCTATAGCCGATGCCAATCGCCTTCACCAGCAGCATCGCCCCCACCAGGGAACCAATCACCGCCAGCGCGATGGCGCCCAACCAGATCTTGTTATACGTCTCAACGGGGCGCCGCGAGATACGTTGCCACACTGTGCGTTTATCCATCTGCCAGGTTCCTGCACTTCGGAGTGTATTGAGCCTTGTTACCAGGGGTGGCGGCATTCACGATGATCGGAACGACGTCGTTCAGTCCGGGGAAAAACCCGGTGAGATTGAGATCGCAGACATATCCGTTGATGAACGCGCCCTCTTGGGTGGTCCGCGCGACACCCTTGAGGAGGAGCGGCAGATTGGCGCCGGTAAACGCCAGCTGCGGTTCTATGGCGTTCAGGTGGCTGACGAATCCCGGTTGCCGGTAAAGTATTTCGTTGAGCTGCGGATATACCGAGTCGGAGATCTTCGACAATCGACGTACCGCGAAACCCGTCGAACCGATCGAATCCACCAACCCCGCGCGCCGGTTGTCCAGGATTGCCACCATCTCACGCGTATGCGTCAACACGGTATCCAGATTTTTATTCTGGCCGGCAAGGGTTTTCGTCAGACCATTGAGATTGGTGATCACCTCGTCGAGAACCTTGTCGCGGCCCGCGAAGGTCTCGGTAAGTTGCGACGTCTGGTCGACCAGGCCGACGATCGAGCCGCTGTCCCCTTGCAGCGACTTGACGACACCGTCGGTGAGGTTGTCGACCTCGGTGGGATCAAGCACGCTGAAAAGAGGTTCAAATCCGTGCAACAGCATGCCGATGTCGAAGGATGGCTCCGTCTGTTCCACGGGAATCACGCTGCCCGGCTTGAGCCGATCGGTGCTGCCTGTCTTACCCAGGGAGAGTCCCAGATAACGCTGACCAACAATGTTCTGGTACGTGATCGTCGCAATCGTGTTGCCGTACAACGGCTGCTCGGTCTGTACCCGGAACTCCACCTTGGCCAGATCACCGTCGATCGCGACCGATTCGACGCGCCCGACCCGAACACCAGCTACACGCACGTCATCCCCATCGCGCAACCCGGTGACATCGGTGAACATCGCGGCGTAGCTGTACGTCGATCCCGCGACCTCGCGGCGCAGGGTGGCGTACACCAGCCAGGTCATCGCCACCGCGATCACCATGAACACCGACAGGCCAATCAAAGGTCCACGAAACTTCATCGCCGTCCCCCCGCCTGGACCTGCTGGGCGACAACGGGTTTGGTGCCGCGCGCGACCGGCCCAAGCAGAAGTTGGGTGGACGATGTCGCCGTGCTTCCGGTGATCATGCCCAGTTGCTCACGTTCGGTCCTGCTACCGATGGGCCCCACGGCGCCACCGAACGAGGCCGGCGCGGTGGCAGCGGGAGCGGCACCGCCTGGCAGCGGCGGCGGTTCGGCGTCATCGGGGTCAGCGGTGCCGGGGACACGCGGTGACGGATTGGGCTGCCACCACGGCAACGGCGGGTTGGGATCCTGCAAATTCGGGGACGGATTGTGCAGTGGCGGGCCGGTAACGATCAAATTCCCGTCCGGACCGACCTCGGTTCCCGGCGGCGGCGCGAGATCGGGCGGTGGCTTGAAGTTCTGCGGCAGTAGTACTTCGGGGAGATCGGGGCGCACCACCAGCTCGGGTGCGGTGTAGCAGCTCGGCCCCTTCAGCTCGCCGTATCGCGGGCAGTCGGCGCGGGTGTACATCGTCGACGGCGTGAAGGACAGATTTCCCCGGATATTGACGACATCCCTTTCCGAATCCCACACATCGCTGAAGAACTTGTCCGAGAACACCTTCAGTCGTGCCGCGATCGGCAGGAAGTGCACGGAGTTCTGCGCGAGCACACCGACAACCGGGGTCAGCTTGGTGGTGATGTCGATCAGCCGGTCGGTCTGGTTATCCAACGACTGCCGGACGGTGCCGGTGGTGTGCAATCCGGCGCTGAGCAGAGTCTCTAGCTGGTCTCGCCTTTCGGCCAGCGTCTGCATGGGCTTAACCGCCTGATGTAACGCATCGACGAGCTCCGGGGCGGTTGTCTGCAGCCCCTTGGTCGCGTTCAGGAGTGCGGAAAGGGTCGACGGGCCCGTATCCGTCGCGACGATATCGTTGAGTTGATCGATGATCCTGGTCAGTTGGCCGGCCGCGTTCAACAGGGTCGCACGCCGGCCCTCCGTCGCCGCGGCGATGACGGCGAAGATGCCCACCGAATCGTCATCGCGACCGCGCCCGTTGGCCAGGAGGATGTCGCGCAGCTTGCTGATGGTCGTCTGGAACAGCACCGTCGGAAGCTCGGTGTCCTCGCCGATGACGGTTCCATTGGTGATCGCCGCACCGGGGCCGTGGTCCACAAGCTCCACCGAGGAGACCGCGAAGACGTTACTGGGAACCACCCTGGCAGTGACCGTTCGTGGAATCGTATGCGCCAGATCGGATTTCAGATCGATGTGCACGACATTGGGCCGACCGCGCTGCGAGGGGGTCAGATCGTTGACCGAACCCACGAGCACGCCCTGGAATTTGACGTCCGACTTCGCGGGAAGGCCGTCTCCCACGTTCGTGAGTTCCGCTACCACCCGCACGTAGTAGTTGAACCGGCCCGTCGACTTGATGACCAAGGCCGTACCTATCAGGGCGGCCACCAGAGCGATCGCCACACCGCACAGGAGGAGCTGGCGGTCCGACGGGCCGCGGCCGTCGGTCTCAAAGGAGTTCGGCACACAGACCTCCTTCGGCATCTGGGCGTACGTCGGTGCAGCGCCACCACAGCATCCGAGACATCACCGGGTCCCTTTCGTCAGCAAACGTGGCCTGCAAAGATCTACAGGTTCGGTCACGTCAACCCCTCCGATGTGACGGCGATTACAGGAATGTACATGACGTACAGTTCTGCGTATTACGCTTTACCAAACTTTTCTGAATCCAGATTCATGTTTGCTATCAACTGCCACCGAACTGCTTGCGCAGCTCGGTCTTGAGGACCTTGCCCGAGGGGTTGCGCGGTAACGCGTCCACGACCACGAGGTCCTTGGGGTGCTTATAACGGGCCAGCCGCTCGGTGAGGAAGCCATCGAGGTCACCGATGGTCAGGGCTTCCCCGTGGATGGCCGCCACGGCCACCGGCACCTCGCCCCACTTCTCATGCGGCCTGCCGATCACCGCCACCTCAGCGATCTGCTCATGCTCGGCCAGAACGTTCTCCACCTCGGCGCAGTAGATGTTCTCGCCGCCGGAGATGATCATGTCCTTCTTGCGGTCCACCACCCACATGAAGCCGTCCGCGTCCTGGCGTACCAGGTCGCCGGAGTGGAACCAGCCACCCGTGAAGGCGTCGGCGGTCGCCTCGGGGTTGTTCCAGTAGCCCTGCATCAGCGTCGGCGCCCGGTAGACGATCTCCCCTACCTCACCGACCGGCACATCGTTCATGTTCTCGTCCACGACGCGCGCGGCAACCGTGGGAATCACCCGGCCGACGGAGCCCATCTTCCGGATTGCGTCCTCCCCCATGAGCATGCAGGTCACCGGCGACATCTCGGTCTGCCCGAACGCGGCCAGAATTCTCGCGTCGGGGAACGTCTCGGACATCGTCCGCAGCAACACATCGCTCGCCGGGGCCGCACCCCAGGAGAGCGTCTTGAGCTTGACCTTGCGGGGGTTTGCCCGTTGCGCCGCACAAACGGCCTGCCATTGAGCCGGCACCAGGAAGATCCCGGTGACGCCCTCGGACTCCAAAACGTCCAGCAGAGCACCCGGATCGAAGGCGCCAAGGGGGTGAATGACCGTGGGTAAACCCAACAGCAATCCGGTGATCATGTTCCCCACGCCCGCGATGTGGAACATGGGGACTCCGATGAATCCCACATCCGAGTTCAAGTCGACGGTGGTGCTCAACAGGTATGTCATCGCCTGTCCGGACAGATTGAGATGGGTCAGCACCGCACCCTTGGGGCGGCCCGTCGTCCCCGAGGTGTACATGATGAGCGCGGGAGAATCCCCGGGCAGATCCACCTCAGCATGGGCTTCGCCGTCTTCGGCAATGACCTCTTCGTATCCAAGAGCACCGTCCTCGGATCCCGAGCCCGCGACAATGACTGTCTCCAGCGCGGGCACTTGCTGGCGCACCGCGGCTGCCACTGGCGCCAGGACCGTCTCGGTGATAGCGACCTTGGCCCCGCTGTTCTCGACCAGGAATGCGACTTCCGGCGGAGTCATGCGGAAGTTCACCGGAATGGCGATGGCTCCGAGTTCGTTAATGGCCAGCCATGATTCGACATATTCGGGGCGGTTGAGCATGAGGATGAGTACGCGATCCCCGAATCCGACTCCGCGGCGCGACAGCGCATCGGCAAGTGATTGCACACGCTGGTTCAGCTCGCCCCAGGAGATGCTGCGCCCGAGATATCGAATCGCTGTGGCATTGGGTTGCATGAGCGCATGCCGAGCCAGCTGGTTACACCAGTTCTGCCGACGTGCGCGGTAAGGCTGATCAAGGCTGGTGGGCAAGGTGGTCACATCAATCGTGTCGGTCACAGATTCTCCTACTAACTAAAATTGGGGCGGCGGCCCTCAAGGAAGGCGGCGAAGCCTTCTTGGGCGTCGGGTGAGGTCAACAGTTCGATCTGCCCCTCACGCTCACGTGCAATGGCCTCGTCGAAGAGCTTGAGTGACACCGAATTCATGGCTTCCTTGGTCAGCTGCATCGCGCGACGGGAACCATGGGCCAACTTGCGCGCCGATTTGTCGACGCGCTCGCGCAGCTGATCCCCGGGCAGCACCTCGTTGACCAGTCCGGCCGCATAGGCGTCGGCGGCATGGAGCGGCTGGGCCAGCAGCGCCATCGCATTGGCCTTCACCCGGCCGATCGAGGCCGAGACCAAGGCACTCGATCCGCCATCGGGCATGAGCCCAATGTTCGCGAAGGCCATCAGAAAGAAGGCCGTGTCGGCGGCGTAGATCAGGTCGCACGCCAGACCCACCGACGCGCCGATACCGGCGGCAGCGCCCGTGACTTCCGCGATGGTGGGCACCGGACAATTGAGAACCGCGCGCACCAACCGTTCGGCGTTGTCCATCGTCTGTTCGGCGGCTTGCAGCGGCGTCAGGTCGCCGGCTCCGGCCGCCAGCTCGGCGACATCGGCGCCCGCCGTGAACGCGTTCCCGGGTGCTCCCCCACTGATGACGACTACCCGGACGTCGCTGCGCTCGTGGACAGATTCCAACGCCTCGATCAAGCCCGCGGTGGCCGGCCCGTTGAGGGCATTCATCCGATCGGGCCTGGTGAACGTGATCCGCATGATGCCACCGTCGGCGGCTACATCAGGTGCGCCGACCGATTCATGGGGACTCAAGTCGCTGCCTCCTGGGTTGTCGCTTCGTCGCGTCTGGTCAAATATATTTGATATGACTTTAGATGCAAGTGCGTCACCACACATGGAAATGGCAGGCGAATCGGATGAATGCTCCCCGGGCCCAGATCCGCGAGATCCGTAGGCCGCAGCTATCCGAGGAGGTTGCCGGCCGACTACGCGCCTCGATCATGACAGGCGAATTGCGCCCGGGTGAGTACATTCGGATGGACGAGACGGCGGCTCAGCTGGGTGTCAGCGTCACGCCGGTACGTGAGGCGCTATTGACGCTGCGCGGCGAAGGACTGGTCGAGGCCGTCCCGCATCGCGGTTACATGGCCGCCCCACTGAGCCGAGCCGATATCGAAGACATTTTCGCGCAACAATCACACCTTGCCGTGGAGTTGGCGAAGACTGCCGCGGAGCGCATCGGCCCGGAGCAAATCGACACCCTGGCAGACCTGAATGACGTGCTTCGCCATGCGAGTGCGCCTGAATCAATCTCCGTGGCGGAGTTCGAGTTTCACAGATTTCTCAATCACGTGGCAAATCGCCCCAAGCTGGCCTGGTTCCTGCTACAGGCGACGCGGTACACCCCGCACCTACTCTTCGCATCTGACGCCGAATGGACGCGGCACGCAGTCAGCGCGCACGACAAGCTCATCGCCGCCCTGCGCGCTGGTGACGCCACTGAGGTAGTAGCCCAGACCGAGGTTCAGTTCATCGACGGTGCCCGCCGATTGATCGAGTACCTAGACCGCGCCGGGATGTGGTCCGGGGGGTAGATGCGGGCTTGTCGGGGGCTGGTGGCCCGGCTGGGGCTGATAGGCCGGGGCGGGTGCCGGCGGTTGCTGCGACACGACAGCTCCCGACGCGATCTGCTCGGCCCTGTTCTTCAGCCCCTCGGCCAGATGCTCGAGGACCTGGTTGGCAAGCTTCTTCACCATTGGCTTGGGGATCGGCAGCTTGGTCTCGACATCCATATCGACCGTGAGCAGGCAGGTGGGCCCCATCGGAACGATCGAAAACGTCTGTTCCTGCTTCTCGAAGATGTCGCTTTCCAGCAGCCGCGTCGCCACCTGAGCAGCGTTGAGGTAGGCGATCTCGGCGACGTTGGTCGAGGCCATGCCCGTCATCTCCACCTTCAACCGCACGATGCGGGGGCGGCCGTCGGGGAGGCGATCCAGAATCTCGACGCTGGTGATCTCCTTGTTCCACTCGGGGTAGGCCTCATAGTTGGTGACAATGGAGACGATCACCTGCGGAGGCGCGGCCACCTCGACGGTCTGACTGACGACTGGCATTAGTTCACTCTACCTTCGTAGTGGGCGGGCGCAGGAACTCACGCACGAGCTCATACACCACATCCGGGCATTCCAGATGCACGAAATGTCCACCGCCATCGATGATTTCAACGCTGCGGTCGGGCAGATCGGGGCGCGCAGACTCTACCAGTCGCGGCGTCATGCACCCGTCAGCACGACCATGCAGATAGAGCAGTGGGGTGCGTGCGCCGTCCAGGAGGGATCGTTGGGTCTTCCAGTACTTCCGCGCCGGAACCAGGGCCCGCCCGATGTTTGCGCGGTAGTAGCCGATGACTGCCCTGCGGTTCCCCTTCTGGAGCATCGCCTCACCGGTGTACTGCAGATCGGCGTGCGCGTCGTATCCCGGCGACCACCGCCGCCAGTACAGCCGAAGTAGCCAGGGCAACAACAACTCCGGCAGTACCGGGACCTGGTGGAACAACGTGTACCAGCTCATCAACAGCTGACGCCCGAGTACACCTGGCCAGCCGATCGGCCCGATCGAGGCGAAACTGGAGCCGAGAACCTCAAACGGTGGCACGGCCATGGTGACGATGCGGGCAAACGGCGACAGGCCGCTGCGGGCGAGGGCATTACCGACCAGCGCGCCCCAGTCGTGGCCGATGTACACCGCGCGCTCGTCACCGCCCAGCACTGTGTGGATGTCGATGATGTCTTGCATCAGCGCACCCACGCCGTACTCGGCGTCGGCCGGGATTTCACTGGGCGAGTAACCACGGGTGAACGGCGCCACCACGCGCCACCCGTCCGCGGCCAATCTCGGGCCCAACAGACGCCAGGTGTGAGCAGAGTCGGGAAAACCGTGTCCGCAGATCAGCAGCGGACCGTCGTGCGGACCCCAGGACAGGGCCTGCAGTCTGACATTGGGCAGGTCCAAGGTCAGGACGGAATCAGCGGCCACTACACGTCCGTCGCTACAGGGTGCCGTCAGCAGACGTCGTCGTCGCCACACCCAACGGATCGTTGATCCGAGTTGCCTCGTCCCGAATCAGCCCCCGCAACAGCGTGGTGCTGAACTCCACAGCGATCTCCTGAGCGCTGCGGCGACCACTCGGATTGAGCCACCGATAGGAGCCCAGAACCATTCCGATGTAACCGAGCGCCATGACATGCGAGTCGCACTCGACGAACTCGGAGCTGGCGATGCCCCGCTCGATGATGTTCTGCACCCGCTCCTGCACCATGTCCTCGCGCTTGCGGATCTCGGCGACCTGCTCGGGTGAGAGCCATTCGGAAAGGAACGGGTTCTCCTGGAAGTACACCGCCCCCTGTTCGCGGTTCGAGAAGATGAGCGCGAGCATGCGGCTCGTGCATTGATACAGCGACTCACGCGCGGACCATCTCGGATCGTCCTGCAGGCAGGCCAGCGTCTCCTCGGCGGCCTTGAAGTAGATCTCGTACAGGATGAGCGCCTTCGAGGCGAAGTAGTGGTACACCGTCGCCTTGTTCAGGCCAGCGACATCGGCGATATCGTCCATCCTGGTGCCGTGATAACCGCGCGCCGCGAACAACTTGGACGCCACCGCCACCAATTCCTCGCGGCGGCCAGCACGGCGCTGCGAGGAATTGCCTGCCTTCGAGGCAGCGGGGACCGGTTGCATGGTGCCTCACTATATGCGCAGGGTTTCCCACGCGGACGGAATCCCGATCAACTGGTTGGATTAGTGAGGCCCGATGTTCGCCGGCTCTGTCGCCAAAAGCACGTTAAGCTGCCTGCGTCCATCGCTCCTCCGACACCGGTAGGTAACCACATGATCAGTGGCCTGCGGGCCATGGTGGCACGCGATCCCGCCCAGCAGCATCGCGCAGCCACCCCGCTAGAACTGCTCTTCGACCTCGTCTTCGTGGTCGCGGTGTCCCGTGCCTCCGGAACCCTGCACCATTTCTGGGCCGAAGGTCATTTCGCCGAGGGACTCGCCGGGTATGCGATCGGCTTCTTCGCCATCTGGTGGGCCTGGATGAACTTCACCTGGTTCGCCAGCGCCTTCGACACCGACGACTGGCTCTACCGGCTGACGGTGATCGTTCAGATGGCCGGGGCGCTCACCGTCGCGGCAGGTGTCGAGCGCGCGATGACAGGCGCCGACTTCGGCATCGCCATCGGTGGCTACGTGCTCATGCGCATCGCCGCGGGCAGTCAATGGGTGCGTGCCGCCATCAGTGATCCCACCACGCGTGCCACCTGCCTGCGCTACGCGGCCGGCATTACCGTCGTCCAGGCGGCATGGGTCTGCTGGGGGCTGTTCGCACCGGAGCATCTGCGCATACCACTGTTCGTGGTGATCGCACTGGCCGATATGTCGGTGCCCGTGTTCGCCGAGCGCGTGGCCCCGACTACGTGGCACCCCGAGCACATCGCGGAGCGCTACGGACTGTTCACCCTGATCGTGCTCGGAGAATCGATCCTGGCCTCGGCGAACTCGATCATCGGCGGCGCCGAGGAAGCCGATCACACCGGCACCATGATCGGCATCGCGGCGTCGGCCTTGCTCATCGTGGCCGCGGTGTGGTGGATCTACTTCGATCAGGAACAAGAGTGCAAGGACACGTCCCTGCGGTCGACCCTGCTGTGGGGTTACAGCCACTACTTCATCTTCGCCGCCGTTGCCGCGCTGTCGGCGGGATTCGAGATCGCCGTCGACGAGGGGCTCGGCAAGAGTCACCTAAGTCCCACCGTTGCGGCCTTCACGATCACGGTCCCGTTCGCCATCTATCTGGTGCTGGCGTGGCTGGTGCTGCTCCTGCAACGCCGCGACACCATCCTGAATATCGGGCTACCGGCGATTGCCGTTGTGGCAGTGTTGGTTTCATCACTGCCACACCCGTTGTACTGGCTGGCCGGGTTGGCGGCACTGGCCGCCGCACTGGTGACCTGGCGCCGGGTCGAGGACACCGAAGCCCATTAGCTCGGCTGCGGAACTTCTTGTGGTTCCGGAACTTCTTGTGGTTGCACGATCGGACAGATCTGCTCCAGGGTCGCCATCGCGTTGACAGCGCGAACCATCGCGTCGTTCTGGGAAGGCAATATCTCGGTTACCGACGTGACAGCGGAGAGCTGATCCGCATACTGGTCGGCGGCAGCCGCCGCATCGGTGGCGCGAGTGCGCACCAGGTCATCGGTCGTACCCGCTGCAGCATTGCGAAGTACCTCTGCAATCGCACGGTTCCGGGTGGCGCCGACCTGACTGGCCGACTGCCCTTGGGTGTACGTCATCTGTTGGATCTGTTGACGCGCCTTATCCACCGAAGAACAGTCATGCGGTTCGGCAGCCGCCGACACCGGCACAACCACGGCGACAGCCGACATGAGAACCACCACTAGCGCACTACGCGACACGAACAAATGCTACGACGTCAACGCCGACTACGCCGAGTGGGAACCTGGCACACGGTCGTTACCGCCAGGCGGCCGTGATCGAGATACTCCATGCCCCATGTTCGCCAAGGAAGCCCCATAAGGTTCTAGAACAAGCCCTCAACGACGAAGTGACGTGATGGAGGAAGCCCTCCATCACGTCACCGTCGTTGACTTGCCCTGTCAGAGCAAGGGATTCCTTACAGCGCCTTCAGCTCCTCGATGACCGCGGACACCGACTTCTTGGCATCCCCGAATAGCATCGAGGTCTGCGGCTGGAAGAACAGCGGGTTCTCGATACCGGCGTAGCCCGAGCTCATCGAGCGCTTCAGCACGATCACCGAGCGCGACTCGTCGACGTTCAGAATCGGCATGCCGTGAATCGGGCTCGACGGGTCATTGCGAGCCGCCGGGTTGGTGACGTCGTTGGCGCCGATCACGATGGTGACATCGGTCCGGTTGAACTCGCCGTTGATGTCGTCCATTTCCTTCATGGCGTCGTACTCGACATCGGCCTCGGCCAGCAGCACGTTCATGTGGCCCGGCATGCGGCCCGCGACCGGGTGAATCGCGTACTTGACCTCAACACCCTTGCTCTCCAGCAGGTCCGCCATCTCCTTGACGGTGTGCTGGGCCTGCGCGACGGCCAGACCGTAACCGGGCACCACGATGACCTGGTTGGCGTAGGCCATCTGGATCGCGGCATCGGAAGCCGATGTGGCCTTGACCGTGCCCTGCTCGGCCGAGCCACCCGCAGCCGGGGTGTCACCGCCACCGAACGAGCCGAACACGATGGCCGGAATCGACCGGTTCATCGCGACAGCCATCAAGTTGGTCAGGATCGAACCGGACGCGCCGACGATCATGCCCGCGACGATCATGGCGGTGTTGTTCAGTGCCAAACCTGCTGCGGCGGCGGACAAACCGGTCATCGCGTTGAGCAGTGAGATGACCACCGGCATATCGGCGCCACCGATCGGGAACACCACGAACAGACCCATCACACCGGCGAATGTCAGCACCGCGACGATCCACCACACGGGCAGACCCGGGTGCAGCCCGATGTAAACGGCAGCACCGACGGCGGCCAGCAGCAGCACGATGTTGGAGGCCTGGAAGAGCTTGGCGGAGGCGACGAGCCGCTTCTCGACGTTTTTCGGAATGGACTCCTGCAGCTTGGCGAAGGCCACCAGCGAGCCCCAGAACGACACCGAGCCGATGACCGCGGCGAACAGCGACCCCACTACCAGCGCGACGGTCGGCGACTGGTCCGGCTTGAACTCCGAGAAACCCTTGGTTTCAATGAATTCCGACCAGGCGATAAGTGCCACGGTGCCGCCGCCGACGCCGTTGAACAGCGCCACCAGCTGCGGCATGGCCGTCATCTTGGTCTTCAGCGCGGGCGGGATACCCAGCGCGACACCGATTCCCAGACCGGCGCCGATAAGAATCCAGTCCAGCGTGGTGGCCGTCTCGCTGACCTTGATCAGCGTGGCGAGCACCGCGATACCCATACCGACGGCGGCGATCCAGTTACCGCGCACCGCGGTCTTGGGTCCGGTCAGCCCGGACAGGCCGTAGATGAAGAGGGCGAATGCGGCGATGTAGAGAACATCGACGATGTAGTTGAGGCTCTCAGAAGTCACTTGACTGCCTCTTTCTGCTGCTCAGACTGTGCTGGCTTCTTCGACTTGAACATGCCCAGCATGCGATCGGTCACCAGGAAGCCACCAATCACGTTCAGGGTTCCGAAGATCAGCGCGACGAACGCGATGATCCGGGTACCCCAGCTGGCATCAGCGGGCAGATTGCCCAGCACGATCAACGCACCCAGCACGACGATGCCGTGAATGGCGTTGGTGCCCGACATCAGCGGGGTGTGCAAGGTGTTGGGCACCTTGGAGATAACGGCGAACCCGACGAACCCGGCAAGCACTAGGATCGCGATGTTGGCCAGCAGCTGTCCATACATGACTAGGAGACCTCCCGGGTAACGCAGGAACCCGCGACGATCTCGTCATCGAAGTCCGGCGCCAGGGCACCGTCCTTGATGAGGAGTTCGAGGACGGACGTGATGTTCTTGGCATACAGCTCGCTGGCGTGTTCGGGCATGGTGGCCGGCAGGTTCAGGGGCGAGACGATGGTGACGCCGTGCTTGACGACGGTCTGGCCCGGCTCGGTGAGCTCACAGTTGCCGCCGGTCTCGCCGGCGAGGTCGACAACCACCGAACCCGGCTTCATCCCTTGAACGGCGGCGGCGGTCACCAGGCGCGGAGCGGGGCGTCCCGGCACCAGTGCGGTGGTGATGACGACATCGAATCCCTTGATGGCATCTTCGAGTGCCTGCTGCTGCTTCTGACGCTCCTCGTCGGTCAGCTCGCGGGCGTAACCGCCCTCGCCGGCCGCATCGATCCCGAGATCAAGCCACTGGGCGCCGACCGAACGAACCTGATCGGCCACCTCGGGGCGCACGTCGTAGCCGGTGGTGCGGGCACCGAGGCGCTTGGCGGTGGCCAGAGCCTGCAGGCCGGCCACACCGACGCCGAGGACCAACAACAGCGCGGGCTTCACGGTCCCGGCGGCGGTGGTGAGCATCGGGAAGAAGCGGGTCGATTCGGAAGCCGCTACGAGCACCGACTTGTAACCGGCGACATTGGCCTGCGACGACAGCGCGTCCATCACCTGTGCGCGAGAGATACGCGGAATGGCTTCCACCGCAAAGGCTTGCACGCCGGCACTCTTCAACGCGCCGATGCTGTTATCGGCATTGCGAGGCGCCAGGAAGCCGATGAGGGTCTGCCCCTCGCGCAGGCGAGCGACCTCGGCCTCCGATGGCGGTGCCACCTTCACCACGATGTCGGCGGACCAGGCGTCACCGACCGTCGCGCCGGCTTCAGTGTAAAGCTCGTCAGGCAGTAGCGCGCGCTCTCCGGCGCCACTTTCTATGACGATGTTCACACCCTTGCCAATCAGGCCGGCGATCGACTTCGGTACCAGCGCTACGCGGCGCTCATCCTCACCCGACTCTCGGACAACTCCGATAGTGACTGGTTGATCGGTCATCTACTCGCCCTTCACCCTGTGGTGCAGCATGCCGACGGATACTAAGGAAAGGCATGCTTGTTAACAAGTCTTCCGTTTTTGTAAATGCTGCAAAGGTAGTTAACCAGGGCAATGACCGTAACTGTTGCCGGGTGATGCCGAAGCCGGTGAGTACGTCTTGGGCCGGTCGTTCGCCAAAGGGCTCGCAGACCAGCACGCGGTCGTGCAAAGCCGGTTCGTCGTGGTCATAGCCAGTTCACGATGCGAGGTCATACAGTCACGAGCCCGATGTCGACACAACCTTGCATCAGGGTCTCGGAACCGAATGCTGCGATCGGCCCGACAACACCGGTGGCTGGATGGGTCCCGGACGCGAGACGCTGGGCGCCCCAGGCGAGCAGTTCGCCGGTGAGGTCGTAGATGCTGGGTCCTTCGAGATGGACCTCAGCCAGTTGTGTGGTCTCTGACGAGGCGAGGGCAACCACGTGGGTACGGGTCCGGCTGCGTTCGGTCGCGTCGGGGCCGCCCGGTCGCCCGATAGCGGGGCGGGTGATCAGGTCGACGAGTGCGCGGCCGCCAGGGATCCGCAGCGTCGCCGCGGTGATCGCCGATCCGATGGTGGCGGCGCGGGCCAGAGCGGGAAACCATCCGTTGTAGACACTGACATTGGCGAGGGTGGGGAAGGCCTCGGGCAGGTGCACGACCTCGGTGCCTGAGACGAGGAATCCGGATCGGCGGCGGCCTCGGACGGTGAAGGTGTGTGTCGCCGAAGCGGTGCGTTCCTCGATCAGCCGGTGATCACGCCAGCGCGCCGAGGGCAGCGTCTGCCCGTCGCGCATCGTGGTGCGTGTGCCCTGGCTTAGGCCGCGCCATAGGGGTCCGGTGGCGAAGTAGCCGATATCGACCGAGCGGGCGGCCGGACCGGCTTCCTCAAGCGCGAGGGTTCCGGCGAGCACGCCGGGAACGTAGTCGTACCCGAACCCGGGGACCATCACCGATCCGTTGGCGCGAGCGCGGGCGTCCAGCCTTTGGCGCAAAGTTAGCGCGAAGCCGACCTCGCCGCTGGAGTCGAGGTAGTGGGCGCCCACCTCGGCGGCTGCCTCAGCGACCGCGTACCCGTAGCGTTCGAAGGGGCCGACGGTGCTAATCAGCACGTCACCGGCGCCGACAAGACCGGCGACGCTCGCGGCGTCGGTGACATCGACCCGCAGGGAGTCCAACCCGCCGTGGCGTTTGGCGAGCGCCGCCACCGCGGCCTCGTCGCGTCCGGCGAGCACGGGTTTGATTCCCCGAGCCCGCAGGGACTCCAATACAAGCGCGCCGGTGTAGCCGGTGGCTCCTAGCAGAACGATGCGGGCGGTCATGCTGTGGTGTCTCCTAGTTCGTGAGGCGTGGCGAGTTCTTCAGGGAAGGCAGGCCGGTTTGTTCGTTTGGTGAATACAACGGGCACTTAATGTGACCAATGGTCATGTGACCACTGGTCACATTAGGATAAGAATGGCAGTTAGTCAACAACCGCCCATACGAAGGGGCCCTGGTATGCCGACGGGAACATGGGAGCGACTTCCGGCCCCGCGCCGTGCCGCAGTGGTGGCAGCGGCTGAGGCCGAATTCGCTACGCGCGGATTCAGCGCGGGTAGCCTCAACACGATCTGTCGCAACGCGGGGGTGTCCAAGGGCAGCCTGTTCCAGTACTTCACCGACAAGGCCGACCTCTACGTCCACCTCGCCGAGCTATCCAGTGAACGCGTTCACGCCGCGATCGACGCCAAGGCGCGCACTCTGGACTGGGCCACCGACTTCTTCGCCTCACTCGAAGCGTTGCTCAACACCTGGGTGCGCTACTTCTACGATCACCCACTCGAACGCGCGATGACCGCAGCGGCCAATCTCGAACCCGACTCCGCGGCCCGCGTCGCTGTCCGCGAGAGCGTCGACCGCCACTATTTGGCCGTGCTCAAACCCCTGCTCGACCACGCCGCCCGTACCGGCATCCTGTTGCCCACCGCGGACCTCGAGGCCCTGCTGGCACTGCTGCTGCTGCTGCTGCCCCACCTGGCACTGGCCCCACATTCATCCGGCCTCGACCCCCTCTTCGGCCTCGCCGAAGGCGATGCCGACCACGCCGCCGCAACCGCCAGTCGACTGCTCGCCACCCTGCTTGGTCCGCATCTGACCATTGCCCCCTGAGCTGGGATTTTGCATCCTAGATCGACGGCCTCGACGACACGCCCGAAATCTCGTCAAAGCGGCCAGGCGTGTCTTGTCAATCTGCGCTGCATCTCGACAGCCAGGTCTGCAGGGATGGGGCCTCGACCGTGCGCCATTCGGCCTCGTGGTCAAACATGATGAGCTGTCCGGGGACTCCTTGGTAGGGCTTGCGATTACGTTGAAGGGTGTGGCCGTCGCCGGTGAGGTCGACACAGATGTTGTCGCCGCCACCGTCGTCCAAGAATGGGACCCAGTCTTCGCTCCACCATGTCTGCTCGATCCAGCCGGGTTCGCCATGGAGTAGGTCGCGCATCATCTCGACTGTCCCGATGATCTCTTCCACCGACATCAGTGACCATGGCCCGTCGATCCGGACGTTCACGGCGCCGTCGAGGGTGCCGTTGTGCCAGGCGAGCAGGTCCCGCAGTATCGGCGTCAGTGGCTGACCGACCACTGGTTCCAGCTCGTCGAGCTGCTCGGCGCTCGCCCCGGGGGCAAGGGCGGCAAGCAAGTCCGGGTGGGCATTCTGCAGCGTAGCCTCAAGTCGCAGTATTTAGTCGCTGTGGCTCATCGGCTCAACCCCTAGCCCCTTCATTCGACGGTGGGGACCGACCCATGTCGCGGTCGGTTCACTGCTTGGCGAACGTGACGGCATGAACTGGAACTGGTTGGTGGGTGTTAGCCGCGCATCGCGGTCACTGCGGTGCGGAACAGCTGTTGCAGGTCAGCGTCATCGACACCTGCTGTGCCTGCGGCTGACACCACGTGGGTGGCGTCGAGTTGCGCCTGGTAGATGGTGGTCGTGTCTTGGGTCTGTTCCTGCCCGGGTTCGGTGCTGTGCGTGCTCACGCGAGCGCCCAGGGTGAACACACTGCCGGCGACGGGAGGGGCCGGTATCAGGTCGACGATGGCGTCCTATTTTCCGGGTATCGACACGGTGAATGTGGCGCAGGCGGGCGGCACAGAACGCGGTGGGATGGGGGAGGGCGTCTCGATGCCGGTCGCCATGAGCAACTGTTGGCCGTCGTTGAAGGCGACCACGAGGTCCGTTCTGCTGCCGGCTATGCGCCGAACGCTGTCGGGGGCGGTGCGCACGCACTCCGGTGGTGTGACGACGGCATTGTTGATGAGGTCGTTGGCCGAGTCTTTGAGCAGCCGGTCCGGAATGATCGAGGCAACGGAGGCCTTGGGTACCGGGCTGTAGCCCGGCGGAAGCTGGTTCCTAACCGCCTCAATCCGGGAGATGTCCATCCCCGGGGACGCCACGGCTACGCCGGAAGCCAACACCATTGGCACGCCAGCTACCAGCGCCGCGATGCGCCCCACCCATGATTTCATCTGCGCCATCGCCATGGTCCCCTCCCTCAGAACGGCATCCGCGGCGTTGGCACACCGCGGCCCCCACCGCAAATGACGGTGAGCGTCACGCGCAATCGTTGTGGCGGTGCAGCGGTCGGCGCGCGTGTCGGGCGGTGACGGCGATCACCGAGCCTGTGTTAGCTGTCGCGACCTTGACGGTTTCCTGTTGACGGGGTTGGGTAATTGTGTCAATCTTCGCGGTAGAGGCGAAATGTGAAGGTGGCCGGGTGGCTTGACCGGATTTCGCGGGGGAAGGTCACTGTATGGGTGGCGGTCTGGGGACTTTCCGTCCCTGTGTTACCGGGTTATCGGTGTTCGCTACATCTGTTGCTTCTTGCGTTTTTCCGGCGGGCGTTGCGAATTCAGATCCGCAAGCGATGCCGGACAGGTGGACGCAGTTCGTCACCGATGACGGCTGGGTGGTCGATGTGAACACCACCAATGAGGTGATCAACCACATCGACAACCTGGCCGGGGGCCTCCAACTCGTGGCAGGCCCGCGTCACGCTGCGCTCAGAAGCGCGAGTGAGTGGTTCTGGTGAGGCCGTGATTCAGGACGCCCAGCTGGAGTCTGGGTACTTCGTGGGGTGCCGTACCGATTCGTCGCCCGGCGTGGAGGTCGGCACCGATATCGGGATTGATCCGTATCAGCAGATCAACGGCAAGGTCGAAACTGTTGCGCGGTAATATCTTTGACGGATCATGGACATCCGCCTGCACGAACGTCACGGCATCACCGGCCTCGGCGGCCAGCACCCGCGCCTCACGTATGGCATCGTCGGAGAAGTCGAGTCCCGTCACGGTGGCGCCCAGACGGGCCAGTGAAATGGTGTCAGTACCGATATGGCATTGCAGATGCACCGCGTTCTTGCCCGCGATATCGCCCAACACCGGCAGGTCGAAACGGACGACTTCGGAGAGCAACAACCGATCTTCGACGAACGCCTGAACCTGGTATCCGGACCCGTCACGGGCCGCATGAATCGCGGCCCGCTCGTTCCAGTTGGCGCGATTGGCACCTAGCCAACCATCCATCTCACCCATGGTTGCCATCCTATGGGCGCGAACAACCTATTTAACGGTCGCTACCGCACGGGCTACTGCCTGTCCGGATTCTATTATCGTGCAGTCGAATCCGAAATCTTCGCGACAGGGTCCATCACGTTCTATGACTATCACAGCTTGCCGGTCCGCAGGTCTTGACTACTCTTCAAAATTGCTGCGTCCAGACTCCAGTTTTCCGGTTGCACCCGCTCCCACAGGCTGCCCTGCCCGCGCTCCCTGCCCAATTCCTCCTCACGTGCGAACCACTGCTCAGCTGTGCGGATCCTATTCGGGTGGATTTCATCCAGCAGTGCGTAATCACGTGTGACGATTCCGTCTTTCCACAGATTCCAGAAGCCGGTGAAGTTGTCGCGGAATGTCATGGTGCTTGGGTCATGCGGGTCCGCGTTGTATCCGGCGGGACGGTCAGCCATGCCGCCGAGTGGCCCTTGCCAATAGGCGTCCAGATCGGTGTCTACGTACCGCGCGGGATGCCCGGTGACCTCTTCGAACGCCCGAGCAAGCTCGCTGTACGGAATGTGGTCGATGGCCACTTCGAGGTCCATGCCATTGGACCGGTCGGTGTTGTCGAAGAGCCACCGGACGTAATAGCCGCAATCTTCAAGCGAGACATGGGGTACCGCTCCATTGCCGAGTGGAACACGCCAGGTGACGATGCCGTCCTCCACTGTGGGCGCCATGGGTGTCAGCGGCGAGATCGTCATCTCGATGTACGGACCCGACGTGAAGATGGCCGCACCCATCCGCTCGGCGTTCGTCTGATTCTGAAGCAGAATCCATTCTGCGATGCGCCCCTTACCGTCATAGTGACCGACGCGGTACGTGGAGTCGTAGCCTGCCTTCTTGAGCCCGTAGTCAAGATTTCCGTACACGAGGAACTTGATCCCCTCCTCGATTGCGATCTCGTACGCGCGGATCGCCCAGTACATCTCGGTTTTCTCGCCGGTATTGAATCCGTCGATGTTGATGAACGCACCGTCGCATCCGCGAAACCCTTCTCGGAGAATGGTTTCGTCGGCAAAGGTGCCCTCAAGGGCCGAAGTATTTCCCAATTCCAGCAGCGCTCGTGCCCGCGCACTCGCGGCATCGCGGGTGAGGAATCGGACGGAATACTGCTTGTCAACTACGAGGGCCTGCGCGACGGGAATGCCCTGGGCACCCGTGGCCCCGATCATGAAGATCTTTGAGGTGGCATGTGATGGCATTGCGACGTACTCCTTATGGTGTATATGCAACATTTGGGATGACTATGGGTGGACCATGTTGATCGTTAATCGCCGGGCAGCAGACCGATATTGGTCGCCAGGGTACGGACGGCTTTGACCCCACCGGATCCCAAGAGCTGCGCAGCCTCTTCTTGCGCTCGCCGCCATTCGGGCATCACGGTCTCGACCTTTTCACCACCCGATGAAGTCAACGCGACCTCGCGCACTCCCTTGGCGTCCGACGACACGGCTTCTACCCAGCCGCGCCTGATCAACAGACTCAGGTTGCGACTGACGGTCGAGCGTTCCAGTTGCAAGACCTCGCCGATGCGTGCCGGGGAGCAGGGACCGATCTTGCCCAGCGCTGCCATGAGGTTGATTTGCGCAATGCTCACACCATGGCCCTCGAGGGCGCGATCGTAGACGCCCGTAATGGCCCGGCCGAGCAGCCGGACGCGGACCGCCAGGCAGTTACTCGCGATCTCGTCGACAGCGCCAGTGACCATGAGACCATTGTTGCATATACATCATTGGTAGGCAATGAAGCAGGAAACTCCTTGCGGTTACCCCACACTCGCCGGTCGCGGGCCACTGTTCGTCCTGTGGCCCGCGACCGGCAAGTGATCACGTCAAGAATGTGGGCAATCCATCAAACCCGGGTGGTCTCCGACTCGCCCGATTGCAGGCCCCGTTCGGGCTCATCCCTGAACGTGGCGTGTTTCCGTGCGGGCAGTTTCTGGGGCCACCAGAACCATGGTCCGAGGATTCTGGCCAGTGGCATGACCAGGAACAGCCGGACGATCATCATGTCGAAGATCAGTCCGATGCAGATGGTGGATCCGGCCTGGCCGATGTTGACCACGTCGCTGGAGAGCATGGCCAGCATGGTGCCGGCTAGCACGAGGGCCGCGGTGACG
>NZ_MAEW01000006.1 GCF_002013375.1 Mycobacterium sp. D16Q13
ACCACACTCACCGTCGACGGACACCGGCTGGCATATCGCCAGTTCGGTTCCGGGGACCGTGTTGTGGTGCTGTCACACGCCTTCCTCACCTCGCATTATCTGGAGCATGCGTGGGCCAAGGAGTTGGCCGAGCGCGGCTTTCGGGTGATCTGCCTGGATCTTCTCGGCACCACCGCCGATGAGCACCCGCTAGAGCCTGACCGTTACAACTCGCAGGCTTTGGGGCGCCAGCTCATTGGCGCGCTGGACGCTCTCGGTATCGAACGCGCGGTGCTCGGCGGCACCTCCATCGGCGCGAACATCTCGGTGGAGGCGGCGGCGTGGGCACCCGAACGAGTGGCCGGTCTGCTGTTGGAGGGACCATTCCTGGAGCGGGGTATCGGTGCAGCCGGCTATCTGTGGTCTGCCGGGCTCACCCTCTTCACCCTTGGGCGGCCGCTGGTGTGGCTGGTCGGCGCGGTGGCCCGATCCTTCCCCGAGACCGAACAACCCACCCTTGGCTTGCTGCGCGAATTCCTGACGGCTCCCCCGTCGCGCTCCGCGGCATTCATGAAGGGCATGCTGGTGGGCCGGATGGCGCCGCCGCGTGCGGTGCGCCGCGCGGTGAATGCGCCCACGATGATTCTCGCGCTCACCGCGGACCCGCTGCATCCCGCGGCCGACGCGCACAACCTCGCCATCGATATCGTTGGTGCACAAGTGATTTCGGCCGGAACGTTGGCCACCTTGCGGTTCTGGCCGCGCCGGGTGACACCCGCGATCGTGAGTTTCCTGGTGGAGACGTTCGGCATCGACGTCACCGCTCGACAAGCCGATGCCTAGCCACCCCCCTACTGTTAGAGTGACGTTTCATTCACATAATCGACAAGGGAGTCTGGGGAATGGCACTGCGGCGTAAGAAGGCACTCAAGTTGCTTGTCGACGGTCAGCCGACCGCGACGCTCGTCACGACCAAGGTCGGCCCGAGCCTGTTCCAGCGGCTTTCGGTGCTCATCGCCAACCTGATCCGCATCGGATTCCGGGCGGGCGGTGCGGGCCTGGCCGCCACCGGCGTTGCGCATTTCGTCGCGCCCCAGCCGTTCGAGTCTCTCTCCAAGGTCGCCTTCCCGGAGGACACCCGCCGCTGGGTCTACCAGAACGGCTTCACCGAGCTCTTGCTCGGACTCGCGCTGGCGTTCCGGCGTACCCGCATCGTGGGCAGCCTTGGCGGCCTTGCCTACATCGGTTTCCTGGTGAGCCGCCTGGTCGCCAACGCCAACAAGAGCTGAGGCTCTAACCGACTCCGCGGAGCCAGGTGACCTCGGCGCCGTCGCCGCCGCTGCGGTACGGCTCTAGGGCGTCATCCCACGCGCTGCCCAGCATGGTGTCGAGTTCGGCGGTGATGCTGCCGGGATCGGCGTCCATCAGGCCGCGCAACCGCATCTCGCTGACCATGATGTCGCCGTTGGCACTCGTGCTGCCGCTCCACATGCCGAGCTGCGGGACGTGGCTGAAGCGCTGCCCGTCCACGCCATCGCTGGCATCCTCGGTGACCTCGAAACGAAGTACCGGCCAGGAGCACAGAGCGTTGGCCAGGCGGGCACCGGTACCGACCGGGCCAACCCAGTTGGTGACGGCACGCAGCTGCCCCGGCATAGCCGGTTGTGCCTGCCAGCGCAGCTTCACCGCGTCAGCGGTGCGGCCGGACGTGATCGCCGACAGAGTCGACGACAAAGCCCACTCGACGTGCGGGCACACTGCGGCCGGTGAGGCATGGACATACACCACGCCGGTTGTCGAGTCGGCGAACTGAGGCGACGCGTGCATTCGTAGTGCTCCTTTGTCTTCGACGAGGACGTCTTCCCCAACGGCTCGCGAAGCTTTTAGAGCGTGTTACTGAATTACACCTATGTGCCTTGTGACACCATTGTGCCTTCTGATGCGCGTGTTGCGCCAGTCCTAGGGGCCAATTTGAGGTAACGGCTTCCTGAGAGTTTGTGGTGAGCCCTTATCCGAACTCGGCCAGCACCGCGTCGGACAGCTGTGGCCACACCTGATTGGCCCAGCCGTCGAAGGATCTGTCCGTGAGCACGACGAGCGCCAGGTCGACGCTCGGGTCCACCCAGAGGAAGGTGCCCGCCTGCCCGAAGTGGCCATAGGTGGCCGGTGAGTTCTCGCTGCCGGTCCAGTGCGGGAGCTTGGTGCCCTTGATCTCGAAACCCAGCCCCCAGTCGTTGGGGCGTTGCACGCCATACCCGGGCAGCACTCCGTCCAGCCCCGGAAACACGACGTTTGTCGCACGATGGTGTGTCTCGGCCGTGACGAGACGCGGCCGCAACAGGTCACCGGCGAAGGCCGCGAGGTCCACGACCGTGGAGGCTCCCCCGTACCCGGCGGTGTCTGCCCCGCCAGGTAACACCGTGTCCCCCATACCCAGCGGCTCCAACACGGCCTCGCGCAGATACGTACCGAACTCGATGGTGGCCCCGGCGGCCACCGCATGCGCCACCACGGCGAATCCGTAGTTCGAATACACGCGACGCGTGCCCGGCTTGGCGATGATGGCGTCAGAGAGCAGCGACAGCCCCGAAGCATGTGCGAGCAAGTGCTCGACGGTCGAGCCGGGAGGCCCAGCCGGGGTGGCGAGATCGACGGCCCCCTCTTCGAGCGCCACCTGTGCGGCCCGCGCCACCAAGGGCTTGGTGACCGACGCGAGGGCGAATTGGTGCGTCACCGGGCCTATGTGGGCCCTAATCCCCTCCGGCCCCACCACGGCGGCGGAAACGGTGGGCACTGGCCAATCGGCGACGAGGTCGAGGGCACTCACACGGATGACGATAGTGTCTGGCGCATGGCTCAAACGGTGCGCGGTGTGATCGCTCGGTCGGTGAAGGCTCCGGTGGAATTGGTGGACATCGTGGTGCCCGATCCGGGCCCGGGTGAGGTTGTGGTCAAGGTGCAGGCGTGCGGGGTATGCCACACCGATCTGACCTACCGCGAGGGCGGCATCAACGACGAGTTCCCCTTCCTACTCGGCCATGAGGCCGCCGGAATCGTCGAAACCGTCGGCGCCGGAGTAACCACCGTGGAGCCCGGTGATTTCGTAATCCTGAACTGGCGCGCGGTGTGCGGGGTGTGCCGGGCCTGCAAGCGCGGCCGCCCGCAATACTGCTTCGACACCTTCAATGCCACCCAGAAGATGACCCTCACCGATGGCACCGAGCTGACCCCCGCCCTGGGCATCGGCGCGTTCATCGAAAAGACGCTGGTCCACGCCGGGCAATGCACCAAGGTCGACCCCTCTGCCGACCCGGCCGTGGTCGGGCTACTGGGGTGCGGGGTGATGGCCGGTTTGGGCGCGGCCGTCAACACCGGCAACGTGGGCCGCGATGACACCGTGGCGGTCATCGGCTGCGGCGGAGTCGGCGACGCCGCCATCGCCGGGGCCAAACTCGCCGGGGCCCGCACCATCATCGCCATCGACACCGACGACAAAAAGCTGGAGTGGGCCAAGGACTTCGGTGCCACGCACACCATCAACGCCCGCCAGGTCGACGATGTGATTACCGCGGTGCAGGACCTCACGGACGAGTTCGGCGCGGATGTCGTGATCGATGCGGTCGGGCGCCCGGAAACCTGGAAGCAGGCGTTCTACGCCCGCGATCTGGCCGGCACCGTGGTGCTCGTCGGAGTCCCCACCCCCGACATGAAGCTTGAGATGCCGCTGATCGACTTCTTCTCCCGCGGCGGATCGTTGAAGTCTTCCTGGTACGGCGACTGCCTGCCCGAACGCGACTTCCCCACCCTGGTCAGCCTCTATCAGCAGGGCCGGTTGCCGCTGGACCGCTTCGTCACCGAACGCATCGGCATCGACAACATCGAAGAAGCCTTCGACAAGATGCACCACGGACAGGTCCTGCGCTCCGTCGTCGTGCTGTAACCGCACTCAGTGCTGGGGATCTAGCATCCCGCGAGAGCTTTTGACCTTGTACAACTCGTAATCTGCCTGTTGGACAAGCAAATCCAAGTCGACTTTGCCGCCGGTTTGGGACTGCCAGGCGGCGCCGACGCTGACGCTCCAGGTGTCAATCCCCGCGCGCGGAGTGCTGACGCGGCGAATGGTGGTGTCGATGTTCTCGGCACGGCCGGGGAACGCCACCACCAAGAACTCGTCGCCACCGATGCGCGCGGCGATCTCGCCGACACGCGTGCTCGCCGTGAGCATGGCGGCCACTGCCTTCAACATCGCATCGCCGGCGCCGTGACCGCGGGTGTCATTGAGTTCTTTGAGCCCGTCCACATCCATCAAGACCACGACGACGTCGACGGCGTCGATGCGGCCGCGGTGCAGCAAGTCAATCGCGGTGGTCACGCCTCGACGGTTCAACAGACCCGTGAGCGGATCGCGGTTTGCCGAGACCGCCGCGGCCAGGATTGAGTCCCGGCCTCCTTCGAGGACCAGCTGGATGATGGTCGGCATCAACACCACCGCGGCGAGCGTGGGTGCTCCATAGGTGAACTGCGCCGACAACGGCGCACCGTCGACCACGACGTTCATTACCACCAGCGCGCCGAACAACGTCAGGGCGAACCCGCAGTGCATCACCAACGCGCGTCTACCCAGGAAAAAGGTGGGAAGAAGGCCGACCAGGCCCAGGTACACGACCGCGCAGATCCTGGCCGTCGGGTCGGAAAACGTGGCTGCCGCTATCGCCAGAGTCACGTCCGCCCACGCCACGAACGCGACCATGCCGCGCCGGTTCGGCCAGGGAAAGAAGATCCAGCACAGACCGACGATCACCGCCATCACGGCCGCGATGGCCTGGATCGTGCGAGGCCACACCCCCTGCGGCCCCAATGGGTTGAACTGGGTGGCTCCCGCCAGAACCACGATGGAAAAGCACAGGAGCCCGATGCCCACCTTGAGCTGCCTCAACTGCCCGGCGTCGCGAAGCGCATCGGTAACCAGAAGGTACTGAAACCCTGGCTCTAGCTGCTGCCGATTTTGCACACTCGATTATGGCCCTTGCAATCACCCTGAGCAGGTGGCTTTCCCACACAAGGCCGTACGCCGATAGTGGCGGGCATGACGACACGACACGGGCGCAGGGCGGCAATCATCGGTGCGGGACAGACCGGCGCCACGGCTGCACTGGGACTGCTGGACAAAGGTTTTGACGTCACCGTTTACAGCGATCGCGATCAGAGAAGTTTGCGGCAGGACGTGCCCGCGACCGGCACCGCGCTGATCTTCGGGGAAGCGCAGCGTGCCGAGGCGGGCCTGGGGCTGACCAACTACCTGGAACCGGGCCCCACCTCCACCGGGCTCAGTGTGCGCCTGGTCGACGGCAACGAGCCCGGCCGCCCCGAGGTCATCGCCTTCGACGCCGACTTCGACGGCGGTACCCAGGGCGTCGCCGTCGACACCCGGCTCAAGGCCGATGATCGCCTCACCCAGTTCCAGGAACGCGGTGGGCGTTTCGTCGTGGAACAGGTGGACCCAGAAAAGCTTGACTCGATCGCCGCCGCGCATGACCTGACCTTGGTGGCGACCGGCCGCGGCGGGCTGTCCTCGCTGTTCCCGGTGGATGCCTCCCGCACGGTGTACGACCGCCCACAACGGCGGCTGCTGATGCTGACGGTCGCGGGCCTGGGACACGGGCCCGATGTCTTCGCCCATCGGGGACCGGCCGGTGGGCGCCACAGCGCGTTCTCCTTCATTACCGATCAGGGCGAGGCGTGGTGGGGTCCGTACCTACACAAGGACGCGGGACCGTCCTGGTCGTTTCTGACCTGGGCCAAGCCCGGTAGCGACTGGGAACGGCGCTATGCCGCCGTCGACAGCGCCGCTGCCGCACTGGAAGCGGTCACCGATGTGCATCGCGAGTACATCGACTGGGATCTACCGGAAGTGTTGTCGCTCAACGTCATCGAGGAAGACCCACATTCGTGGATCACCGGCGCGGTCACCCAGCTGGTGCGGCACGGCGTGGGGCACACCACCAGCGGACATCCCGTGGCGGCCCTCGGTGACACCGCCGTGGCCTATGACCCGATCGCCGGACAGGGCGCCCAGGGCGGCCTGGTCCAGGCGGCAGCACTGGTCCACAAGGCCGCCGCGCATGACGGCCCCTTCGACACCGCCTGGCTCACTGCTGCTTTCGAGGAGTTCTACGACCGGCGGGCACGCGCCGCGCAGCTGGTCACCAGGCTCTACCTCGGCGATGACGAGCTGCACGACTACGGCGACCTGTTCTTCGCGGCGGGTCACGTCCACGAGGGATTCGCATCCAAACTGTTCAGCCTGCTCGACGATCCGAAGCCCTTCGAGAGGGTCACCTCGATCGAAGCCGCCAAGGAGCTCATCACCGAGTGGGCGGGGGAATCCGCCGACGCCATCCTGGAGCGGTTCTCCCCCGCCGGCCGGTTCGCCCGGTCCGGGCTGGTGCGCGCCGCTTAGCGCTGCGCCGGGCGGTACGCCGTGACGACCACCGAACCGCCGAGCCCGATGTTGTGCTGCAGGGCCACGCCGTCCTTGGTGGCTGCGCCGGCGACCTGACGCTTGCCGGCCTGCCCGCGCAGCTGCCAGTTCAGTTCCGCGCACTGGGCCAGGCCGGTGGCGCCCAGCGGGTGTCCCTTGGAGATCAGGCCGCCGGACGGGTTGACCACCCATTTACCGCCGAAGGTGGTGTCCTGGTTGTCGATCAGCTTGCCTGCCTCACCCTGCTCACAGAAGCCGAGCGCCTCGTACACCAGGATTTCGTTGGCCGAGAAGCAGTCATGCAGCTCTACTACGTCGATGTCCTCGGGGCCGATTTGCGCCTGCTCGTACACGGCGGCGATCGCCGCCTTGTTCATGTGCGCGCCGACGATGCCCGCCGCGGTGCCGTCGAAGGTGTCGGCCCGGTCGGTGACGGCGGCCTGCCCGACGATCTCGACGGCCTGGTCCGCGAGTCCGTGTTTGTCGACGAACTCCTCACTGGCCACGATGGCCGCTGCCGACCCATCGGAGGTCGGTGAGCACTGCAGCTTGGTCAGCGGCGCCACGATGCTCCGCGACGACAGGATGTCTTCCAGCGAGTACTCGTCCTGGAATTGGCTGTACGGGTTGTTCACCGAGTGCTTGTGGTTCTTGTAGCCAATCCACGCCAGCTGCTCGGCGGTCAGGCCGTACTCGCGCATGTACTCCTCGGCCGCGGCGGCGAACATCCATGCGGTCATGGGCATTTGCGGCGGGGTCAGTTCGCCGAGCCGGTTGATCTGTGGCATCAACGGCGACTCGCGGTCGGTGAACTTCATGCTCAGCGAGCCGCGCTCCATCTTCTCGAACCCGGCGGCCATGACGACGTCGGACTGGCCGCTGCGAATGGCGTTGGCCGCCATGAACAGTGCGGTCGATCCCGTCGAACAGTTGCTGTTGACGTTGTAGATCGGAATGCCGGTGTGGCCCAGCTCATAGAGGGCACGATGCCCGGAACACGAGTCACCATAGACGTTTCCGACGAAAGCCTGCTCAATCTGTTCGTATCGGACCCCGGCGTCGTCGAGCGCCTTGGTTCCGCTCTCCTTGACCATCGCCGGGTAATCCCAGCCCTCACGACTCCCCGGCTTCTCGAACTTCGTCATGCCGACGCCGACGACAAACGCCCTGTTCTGCTGCTTCATTGTCGCTCCTTATCGCGTCTGGTCACAAAGACCGAGAGATGAGTTCTTTCATGATTTCGCTTGTGCCGCCGTAGATCTTGTTGACGCGTGCGGCGGCGTACGCCCGGGCGATCGGGTACTCCATCATGTATCCGTATCCGCCGAAGAACTGGACACACCGATCGACCACCGCAACCCCCTTGTCGGTGGCCACCAGCTTGGCGATGGAGGCCGTCGCGGGGTCATTGGCGCCGTCGATGTAGTTCTGGATGCACCAGTCGACGGTTGTCTTGATCGACAGCACCTCGGCCTTCAGCTCGGCCAGCTGGAACCTGGTGTTCTGAAACTTGATGAGCGGCTGGCCGAATGCCTCACGCTCTTTGGTGTACTTGATCGACTCCAGCACCGCGGCCTCGGCCATTCCGGCGTTCCCCGACGCGATGATGAGGCGCTCGCGCGCCAGCTGTGTCATGAGCTGGATGAACCCCTGGCCATCCTCCTCACCGAGCCGGTTGGCCACCGGCACCCGCATATCGCTGAAGAACAGCTCGCGGGTGTCCTGCCCGTGTTGCCCCACCTTCTCGAGCACCCGGCCTCGCTCGAACCCGGGCAGGTCCTTGGTTTCGGCGACGATGAGCGATACCCCCTTCGCCCCCTGGGATGGATCGGTCTTGGCCACGATCACCAGCAGGTCACAGTGTGTGCCGTTGGATATGAATGTCTTCGAGCCGTTGATCACGTAGTGGTCGCCATCCCGGACCGCACTGGTGCGCACCCCTTGCAGATCGGATCCCGTCCCGGGCTCCGTCATGGCGATGGCCAGGACCAGGTCGCCGCTGATGATGCCCGGCATCCAGCGATCCTTCTGTTCGGTGTTGCCGTAGGTGTTGATGTAGTGCGCGACGATCGGCGAGTGCACGCCCCAGCCCGTCGCGGTGTCCTGGGCAAGCGCAAGTTCCTCGGCCACCACCGCGGAGAATCCGAAATCGCCTCCGGCGCCGCCATATTCCTCAGGAAGGTCCAGGCCGAGCAGACCGGCGTCGCCCAGCTTATTCCAGAATTCGCGGTCCACCTGGTGCTGCGCGCTCCAGCGTTCCTGGTTGGGCGTGGACTCCTTGCGCAGAAACTCGGCAGCGTGCTTGCGCAGGTCGCGGTGCGCATCGGTCTCCCAGGACGCGCGATAGGACGGGAATAGTGCGGACATCTTCATTGACCTCCTCGTCAAGACGATACAAGTGTATCGTTTCAGATTCGTTTGTAAAGGGGTGCGGTACGATGCGGCGTATGGCAAACCCGCGCGCGGCCGACGAGGACTTGACCGCGAAGGCGCGCATTCGCAACACCGCACTGGATTTGTACGCCCAGTACGGTGAAGAACGAATTTCATTGCGCGCGGTCGCATCCGAGGCCGGGGTGACACTCGGCCTGGTGCAACATCATTTCAAGACCAAGGCTGGTCTGCGCGAGGCCGTTGATCAGCTAGTCGTCGACTACCACGTCGAGGCACTGCGATCGGTCGAAGCAGAAACGGACCCGCGCAAGCTCGCCGCGGCCCGCGATGCCGCCGTCGTCGCGATGCTCAAGGCGAACCCCCCGATCGTCAACTACGTGCGCCGGGCCGTGCTCGAGCCTTCCGAAGAGCAACTGAGCATGCTGAATGCGTTGATTCAGCTGACGCGGGACGAGGTGGCCACCCTGCGCGAGGAGGGCATGGCCCCCACCGATCGTCCCGAGTCCACTCAGGTTGTGTCCGTGATGGTTCGGCAGATGGGCGCCCTGCTGCTACAACCACTGATCGACGCGGTGTGGGACCGGCTGGAGCACGGGGACACCCCGAAACCCACGCTATCCATCAAAGTGCTCGACTAACCGCCACCGCCAGCGGTTACGGTACTGACGTGACATCACGCAGCCCCGGCTATCGGCCCACCGATGACGAGTTACTCGACTTGGTGTTACCCGTTGTGGCCGAACAGGGTTGCGGGGCAGTCACTATGGACCAGATCGTGGCGTCCGGACAGGTGACCAAACAGACGCTCTACGCACACTTTGGCTCCAAGGACGGATTGCTCATCCGACTCGTCGGACGCGAGGCAACGCTGATGCGCGCCATCTTCGACGACGTATCGATGCCGGAGAACGTCGACCTGAATGACCCGGCGGCGTCGCTGAGCGATTCCCTGAAGCCATTCTTCATCCATGCCGCCACCCGCCCGCTGGGCATGCGGCTGCTGGCCGACTCCAGCGCGCCGCATGTCCCGGGATTTGATCAGCAGGTGCTCACCGATGCCGTGTCCCGGATCATGAGCATCCTCGACCTCTGGGAACCGGTGCATGACGAGGCCGAGACGCACCGGCGCCTGCTGCTGGCGACCATGAGCGCGCAAGCCATCAGATCGGGAGTTTTGACCGCCATCGCTCACCACATCGACCCCGAGGTTTCGGTACGCACCTGCGCGGCATACATCGTCGCCGGCATCAGCGCCGCCTATCCGGAGCCCACCTAACCCACATCCCTCTCGCGGCGCGCCACCGAATTTGGCTCTTGCCATACCCATTCATGCGGTCTACCGTCGAGCTTGACTCTATGTTCTAGCTTCGATGATGCAGCCAAAGGATGTTGACATGGATATAGATCTGCTTGCCGACGAGCATGTGCTCCCGGTCGATCGGGAGACAACAGCGACCGCCCTGCGGGTGACCGGTGAGATACCGAAATTCCTGAACGGCCGTTACGTACGTACCGGCCCCAATCCGCTTCCCGGGCAATACGACCCCGACAACTACTCGGTGTTCGGCCTGACCGGCGATGGCATGGTGCACGGAGTGCGGCTGCGCGATGGCCGCGCCGAGTGGTATCGCAGCCGGTGGGTGCGCACACCGAAGGTGTCCAGACTGCTCGGCGAGAAGCCGAAGCCGGCCAACTATCGCGCCGGTATAACCACCGTGTCCCCGCAGACGAATGTGTACGGCTTCGCCGGCAAGACGATCGTCAGCGCCGAGGGCGGTCTCGCGCCTTACGAGTTGAACGATGAATTGGAGACCGTCGGAACCTGCGATTTCGGCCGAACACTGGAGGGCGGATACACCGGACATCCCAAGCTGGATCCGGTGACCGGCGAGTTACACGCTGTGACCTACCAACTCGTCGGGCCCGCGGTGGCGCGCTATGTGGTCATCGATCCCCACGGCACGGTGCGCAAGAGCGTGCCGCTCGACGTGCCAGGCAGGCCATTACTGCACGACATCGCCCTGAGCGAGAACTACGTGATGATCTTCGACTGCCCGCTGGTGATCGACCTCAGCTTGCTGACCCGCCGTATCGCACCGCCACTCATCGGCCGCATAGCCGCCGTGCTGTTGACCCGGTTCGAGCCGCCCGCTTTGTTCGGTCCGGTGATGGCCCGGGCGACCCTGCCCAAGACGGCGGAGGTGCCGCTGCAGTGGAGGAGCGCGCATCCGAGCCGCATTGGAGTGATCCCGCGCCGGGGACCGGCAACGATTCGCTGGTTCGACATCGAACCGTGCTACGTGTTCCACACCCTCAACGCCCACGAGGAGAACGGCACCATCGTGGTCGACGCCTGCCGAATCACCGGCCCCGACCACGATGCGAAGTACGAGATCGCAAATGTGTTCGATTCCGGGAGGCCACGCCTGCATCGGTGGGAAATCGACCTTGTCACAGGGGTAGTGAAGGAGTCATGGACGGACGAACGCCTCCAGGAATTCCCGATGGTCGACCCGCGCCGGGTCAGCCTGCCGCACCGGTATGGATTCACCACGAGCGTCGGCGACACCGATATCGACACCCTGCAAAGCCTCGATGACGCCCGTGCCTCACTGATTCGCTATGACCTCACCAACGGCGGCACCACCGAACACAAGCTGGAGGCCGGTCACATACCGGGCGAGTTCCCCCCCGTGCCCCGCTCCGAGGACGCCGAGGAAGGCGACGGGGTGCTCATCGGATATGAATACGATCGCGGTACCCGGCTGAGCAATATGTTGATCCTCGACGCTCAGTCGATGGAAAAACTTGCCACCATTCATCTTCCAGCACGGATACCGTTTCAGTTCCACGGCAACTGGATCCCGGCCTAACCGCCCTTGGCCACGATCCGCACCCCGTCCCTGCCCGCCGCCAGCAGATCCTGCAGTACCTTCTCGACAACCTGCAGATCGGCATTGCTGTAGCGCCGCAGGAAGTCGCGCACGCCGCGCTCCATCTCCTCGTGCAGCCGGCTGTGCACATCGACGACAGTGCGCCCGTCGTCGGTCAGAATGAGCTCGATCTCCTTGCGGTTACCAGGAATCGGCGCACGTTGGACCAAGCCCGCGTCCACCAGGCGCTGCACATGCTTGGACACGGTGCCCTTGAGCTGACCCGAGCGCGCGGCCAGGCCCACCACACTGACCGGCCCGTCGGCGATCGCCGCCAACAGATGTAACGACAGCGTCGGCAGTGTCCTGATGAGGTGTTCCATCCGGCGCGGGAGCCGCTCGGCCAGGAAATCGCGCTCGGCATCCGAATCCTCGTCCGGGTCGAACTTGTCCCCCACCGCGCCCACCAGGCTGTTGATGCTGCCGATCAACGCCGACTTGGTTTTCATGGAAACCATATTGCCATCCGGCGGCTCCCGCCGTACATTGTTTGTATGGTTTCAGTGGAAACCATTTCCACAGAAACTTGAGGAGCACGCCATGAAGGCAGCAGTCGTGCACACGTGGGGACAGCAGCCCGCCTACACCGACTTCCCCGACCCCCAGGCGCCCGAAGGCGCCGAGATCGCCACCGTGGAGGCATCGGCCCTGACCAACCTGACCCGCGCCGTCATCTCCGGAAAGCACTACAGCAGCAAGGAAATCACCCTTCCGGCGATTGCCGGTGTCGACGGTGTCGCCCGGCTGGCCAGCGGCAAGCGGGTGTACACCGGGTCTATCGCGCCGCACGGCCTGATGGCCGAGCGCACCGTCGTGTACCCAGCCGGCGCCGTCGAGGTGCCCGAGCACGTCGATTCGGTGACCGCCGCCGCGATACCCAATCCCGGAATATCGGCCTGGTTGGCCCTGTCCTATGGCGCCTCGGTGCAGTCCGGCCAGCATGTGCTGGTGCTGGGAGCCACCGGAGTGACCGGCTCGGTGGCGGTGCAGCTGGCGAAATCGGTGTTCGGCGCCGCGCACGTGACGGTCGCCGGCCGCAGCGCCGAACGGCTGGCCTGGCTGCGCACCGTAGGGGCTGACGATGTCATCACGCTGGGCAGCGACGACCTCGCCGAGGCCATCACCGCGCGACACGCGGCGCGCCCGTTCGACGCGGTGCTGGACTACCTGTGGGGCTCCCCCGCCGAACAAACCCTCAACGCGCTGGCCGCCAGCCACCCGTCGGCACACTTCCACGCCACCCGCTTCGTTCAGATCGGCGCGATGACCGGAGAGACCGTCAGCGTCAGCGCCTCCACGCTGCGCAGCACCGGCATCATCCTTTCCGGTGTCGGGATCGGCAGTGTGCCGTCCGAGGCCTTGCTGCGCGCACGCTCCGAGGCCCTGCCGAAGCTGTTCTCCATGGTCGACAGCGGAGACCTACAGCTGCAGACGCTGGCCCGGCCGCTGGCCGATATCGAAACCGTCTGGGCGGCAAAGGAGCCGTCCGGGGTGCGCGTGGTGGTCACCCCCCAGTAACCTGCCGGTCGCCTATTTCCGGTTTTCCCGCGCGCCATTCGATGGCACGGTATGGACATGACGCACTCCGCCGAGCTTGACCATGACGAGCACTCCCGCACCGGCCTGAATGCCGACACCCTGCAGAGAGCCATCATCGATCATCTGCGGTACTCGATTGGGCGTCCGGCGAGCGTGCTCACGCCCGCGCACTACTACCGCGCCCTGGCACTCGCGGTCCGAGATCGCATGCAGCAGCGCTGGATTGCCAGCATGCAGACCTATCTGGATCTGAGCCGCAAGGTGGCGGTGTATCTGTCGGCGGAGTTCCTGATGGGGCCGCAGCTGGGCAACAACCTGCTCAACCTGCAGATCGAGCAGCAGGCTCGCGATGCCCTCTCGGCGTTAGGCCAGGACCTTGACGAGGTGCTCGAGTGCGAGGAAGAGCCGGGTCTGGGTAACGGCGGCCTGGGCCGGCTGGCGGCCTGCTACATGGACTCGCTGGCCACCCTGGATCGTCCGGCAATCGGCTACGGCATCCGGTACGAGTACGGGATCTTCGACCAGGAGATCCGCGATGGGTGGCAGGTCGAGAAGACCGACAACTGGCTGGACAACGGAAACCCCTGGGAAATCGCCAAACCCGATCTCAACTTCCTCGTCGGCTGGGGTGGCCACACCGAGCAGTATCTGGATGAGGACGGAAACTTCCGGGCGCGCTGGATCCCGCAGCGCTTCCTCAAGGGCATTCCGTACGACACGCCCATCCAGGGCTACGGCGTGAACACCTGCAACACCCTGACGCTGTGGAGCGCCCGCGCGGTGCAGTCGTTTGAGCTGGACGCCTTCAACGCCGGCGACTACTACAAGGCCGTCGAGGACGAGGTGTCCTCCGAAACCGTCACCAAGGTGCTCTACCCCAATGACGAGCCCGAGGCCGGTAAGCGGCTGCGGCTGCTGCAGCAGCACTTCTTCGTCTCCTGCTCACTGCAGCGCGTGCTGCACATCCTGGAGGATGTGGCTGAGCGCCCCGTCAACGAGCTGGCCGAACAATTCGCCTTGCAGCTCAACGACACTCACCCGTCCATCGGTGTCGCGGAGTTGATGCGGCTGCTGCTCGACGAGCGCGCCCTGGGCTGGGACGAGGCCTGGGAGATCACCGTGGCGGCCTTCGGATACACCAACCACACCCTGCTGCCCGAGGCCCTCGAGACGTGGCCGCTGGGACTGTTCGCCGAGTCGCTGCCGCGGCACCTGGAGATCATCTACGAGATCAACCGCCGGTTCCTGGACGAGGTCCGGTCGCGCTTCCCCGGTGACGACGCGCGGGTACGGCGTATGTCGCTCATCGGCGAAGAGGGCGGCAAGAGTGTGCGGATGGCGCACCTGGCCACCGTCGGCAGCCACGCCATCAACGGTGTGGCCGCACTGCATTCGGAGCTGCTCAAAGAGAGCGTGCTCAAGGACTTCTACGAGCTGTGGCCCGAGCGGTTCAGCAACAAGACCAACGGGGTGACGCCGCGCCGGTTCCTGGCGCTGGCCAATCCGGGCCTGCGAGAGCTACTCGACGACGCTATCGGCGAGGGCTGGGTGGCGGATCTGACCCGGCTGCGCGAGCTGGAGCCCTACGCCGAGGACTCGTCCTTCCGGATGCAGTGGCGAGAGGTCAAGCGCCTCAACAAGGCCCGGCTCGCCGAGTATGTGCTCGCGAGCGTCGGGGTGGATCTGGACCCCACCTGGATGTTCGACATCCAGGTCAAGCGAATCCACGAGTACAAGCGCCAGCACCTCAACGTGCTGCACATCGTGACGCTGTACCACCGGCTCAAGCAGAATCCGGATCTGCGGATCGCACCACGCGCCTTCATTTTCGGTGGTAAGGCCGCGCCCGGATACTTCATGGCCAAGCGGATCATCAAGCTCATCAACGCGGTCGCCGAGACCGTCAACAACGACCCGCACGTCAGCCAGTTCCTGCAGGTGGCGTTCCTGCCGAACTTCAATGTCAAGAGCGCGCACCTGATCTACCCGGCCGCCGATCTGTCCGAACAGATTTCGACGGCGGGCAAGGAGGCGTCGGGCACCGGGAACATGAAGTTCATGCTCAACGGGGCACTTACCATCGGCACGCTGGACGGCGCCAACGTCGAGATGCTCGAGGAGGCCGGGGCCGAGAACTTCTTCCTGTTCGGGCTCACGGTCGATGAGGTACAGCGCCTGGTGCACGAAGGATACCGGCCCGAGGACTTCGTCGGGCTCAATGAAGAACTCCGCACCGTGCTGGATCTGATTGCCGGCGGCCACTTCTCGGGTGGAGATCCGGCGGTGTTCGCACCGATCGTGGACTCGCTGCGCGGTCACGACCCGTTCCTGGTGCTGGCCGACTACTCCTCGTACATCGAGTGCCAGGAGCGGGTGTCGCAGGCCTGGCACGACGTGACGGCGTGGACGCGGATGTCGATCCTGAACACCGCGCGCGGCGGCAAGTTCTCCTCGGACCGCGCCATCGCCGAGTACTGCGACGAGATCTGGGGTGTGCAACCCGTCACCGTGCAGGTGTAGCCACTCCCCGGATATACACCTTGGCACATCATATGCATGTGCATATGATGTGTACATGAACACGCAATCTGATCTTCATGCCGCGCACAGAACGGCGGTATTGGCATCTGCCGATATCGTCTCGACCATCACCGTGGATGACCTGCGACGCCCCACCCCGTGCACCGGGTGGACGCTGGCCGACCTGCTGGCTCACATGACCGTCCAACATCGCGGTTTCGCGGCCGCCGCTCGGAGTGCCGGCGGCGACCCGACCATCTGGAATCCCGATACCGTCGCCGACGCGGTGATGGCCGATCCCGCGGGCGTCTATCGCGCCGCCGTGGACGATGTACTGGATGCGTTTGCCGCCGACGGGGTGCTGGAGGCGATGTTCGCGCTGCCCGAATTCGGCGCCGAGGCTTCATTTCCCGGCTCGATGGCCATCGGCTTCCACTTCATCGACTACGTGGTGCACGGGTGGGATGCGGCGCGCAGCATCGATGCTCCGTTCGCTCTTCCCGACGACGTGATCGCCGCAGCGGTTCCGATCGCGTTCGGTGTGCCCGACGGCGACTTCCGGACGGCCGAGGGCTCCCCGTTCGCGCGGGCGCTCGACGAAGTCGACGGTGAGCACGACATCGACCGCATCCTGCGCCACCTCGGGCGCGCGCCGGATTGGGCCCCTACTGTGGTGGCGTGACAAGCTTCATCGCCCCCGAATGGGACAGCTCAGCCCTGGTGGTCATCGATGTGCAGACGGAGTTCGTCTCCGGCGCCATGACGGTACCGGGAACCGCTGACCGGATACCCGCGCTCGGTCGGCTGATCGCGGCGTTCCGCACGGCCGGCCGGCCCATCGTGCACGTGGTGCGGCTCTACGTTCCGGGCGGCACCGACACCGATTTGCCGCGTCGCGCAGAGATTCTCGCCGGACGCGAGGTCGCCGCACCGGGTAGTGACGGTGCGCAGATCCCGGCCGAGCTGCTGCCGCACGGTGAGCGGCTTGATTCAGAGCTGCTGTTGGCGGGCGGGTTCCAGCAGATCGGTCCCGCGGAGCACATTCTGTTCAAACCGCGCTGGAGCGCCTTTCACCGGACCGACTTGGAGGAACACCTGCACGCGCGGGGCGTCACCACGGTGGTGGTGGCGGGCTGCAACCTGCCGAACTGCCCGCGCGCCACCCTGTTCGATGCCTCTGAGCGGGACTACCGCGCGGTGATCGTCCAGGACGCCACCTCGCAAGTCACCCCGGAGCGGTTGCACGATCTCACGCTCATCGGGGTGAACGTGTCCGATGTGGCATCGGTGGAACAGGAGCTGGCGCACTCAGGAGAATCCGTCGATCTGGGATAGCACCCGCATCATCACCTCGTCGGCGCCGCCGCCGATGCTGAGCAGACGCTGATCCCGGAAGAATCGCGACGTCCACGTCTCGGTCATGTACCCCATGCCGCCGTGCACCTGCAGGCACCAATCGCCGGCCTCGCGAACCAGCGGTCCGGCGGTGAGCTTGGCGATGGTCACCTTGCGGGTCACGTTCTCCCCCGCCATGTACCGACCGGCGATATCGCGGTTGTAGACCTCCAGCATGTCGGCCCGCGCGGCAAAGCCCGCGTACTGGTAGGCCAGATGCTGATTCTTGGTCAGCGGCTTGCCAAACACCTGGCGCGCCAACGCGTATTCCTTGGTGCGCTGTAAGGCCCTGTTCACACTGGCAGGGATGCCGTAGGCGCCGAACATACGCTCCATGACGAACTGGGACATCTGCTGCTGGAACCCGCGGCCGACCTCGCCGATGGTGTTGGACACCGGCACCCGCACATCGTCGAACGTGATCAGGCCCGTGTCGGAGGCGTGCATGCCGAGCTTGTCGAGCTTACGAACCTGGTATCCGGGAGTCTTGGTCGGCACGATGATCTGGCTCATCCCCGCGTATCCGCCCTCATCGGAGGTGCGGGCCAGCACGCACAGCCAGTCGGCCTGAACGGAGTTGGTGATGAACATCTTTGAGCCGTTGATCACCCAGTCGTCACCATCACGGCGGGCATGGGTCTTGATGGCGGCCACATCGGATCCGGCGTCCGGCTCCGTCACCGCGATCGCGGCGATCTGCTCGCCCTGCAACGCCGGAGCCAGGAACTCACGCTTGAGCTCATCGGTGCCGTGCTTGTGCAGCGACGGGGTCGCCATCGCGACGTGAACGCCGAAGGCCATCGGGAACGAGCCATGATCCACCCGACCCAGTTCCTCGGCCAGCACCAGGGTGAAGAGGTGATCGGCGCCCTGCCCGCCGTACTCGGGGTCGTATTCGAGGCCGACCAATCCGAGTTTCGCCATATCGGCGATCACGTCGTGCAGCGGCATCATCTGCTCGCGTTCCCACTCGTCGACGTGAGGGTTGATCTTCTCCTCGATGTACCGGCGGACGGTACTGCGGAAGTCGTCGTGCTCGGACGAGAACGTCATCGGTCTCTCCTTGTATCGGTGTTGGGAGCCATCTTGCCTCAGCCCGGCGAGCTAACATGGTGGCGGAGGTCTCCCATGAGGTTCGCAGCAGTGTGCGCATCGGCAGTGATGGCGCTGTCACTTGCGCCGATGGCCGTCGCAGACCCCAACTGGCCGATCGCCGGATCCGGCTCGGCCAGCGAAACCATCTCGGAACTGGAAGGCCAGGGGTACGAGGTCCAGATCAACTGGGTCAACGGCAACACCCTGACCCCGCTGGAGTTCTGCACCGTCAACGGCATCAACAATCCCGACCGCTCAGGCACACAGGTCAAGGCCAACACGACCGTCTACGTCGACGTCTCCTGCCCCAACTACTGGGACACCGGCGACTAAGCCGCTAGAGCCCGACCTCGGTCCATGCCTCGTCAATGGCCGCCTTGGGTGACTCAGCACCGGTCCGGGCCGCGGCGATCTGCCGGGTGAGTTTCGCGAAAGCCTTGAACGTCATGTTCTTTCTTGCCTTCGGGCTGGTCAGCGCCTCATACCAGACCGTTCCCACGGCCTCCCAGGACTTTGAGCCGTGTTTGGTCGCCGCCAGGTAGAACGCGTGGTTGGGGATGCCGCTGCCGTCGTGCGGGTCACTGCCGGGAACGTAGTCGCGGTAGTGAGCCGGTTGCGGCGAGAGGCAGTGCGCGGCACCGGGGTCGGCGAGATCCCGGAGGCAGGTGTACCCCTTGTCGAGCGCGCGCGGCCCCAGAATGTCCTTGCCGATCAGCCAATCGGCCGTGTCCGCGCTCTGCTCTGCTTGCCATTGCCGGAACATCGACCCGAAGACATCCGAGACACTCTCGTTCAACGCCCCGGCCTCGTTCTCGTAGTTCAGGCCTGCGGTGAATTGCGTAACCCCGTGTGTCAGTTCATGACCGATCACATCGTTGGCCTTGGTGAAGTCCAGGAAGATCTGGCCGTCACCATCGCCGTAGGCCATCTGCGAACCGTTCCAGAAGGCGTTGGTGTACTTAACGCCATAGTGGACGGACGAGATCAGCGTCATGCCCGCATTGTCAACGGAGTTGCGCCCGAAGCACTCCCGGTAGAAACGCACAACCGCGGCCGTTTCGCTGAATGCCCGCTGGACGGTGGCGTCCCTGGACGCGGACGGATCGGCGACGGCCACGCCCGGCAGCGAGGTGGTCTGCAGGCAATCGAACACCGGCGTTTCGGGGACCTTGGCCAACGCCGTCGCGGCTGCGCTGATGGTATTGCCGGTTGCTGTCTGGGTGGCTCGTGTGTGCGCATTACGCAAGGTACGCCAGGACAATTCGGATGCCGCGGTGTCTAGCAGCGCGACCCGCGAGTCTTCGGCGATGTCACCATCCTCAGCCAGTCGCGACAGTACGGCCGGCGGGATGATGAAACGCGTGCACATTACGAATCACCCTACCCGGCAGGGTGCATACCCGCTCGGCTCGTGAGCGGTGAACTGTCAGGTCCGTCCGTCAGATCCGCTCTTTGACCACCTGACGGACGGCGTCGGGCAGCAGACTTTCCGGGATGGCCCGAGTGGTCCGATCAGACCCGCTGACCCGGGTCACCGTATAGGTGAAGCGGTCAGCCCCCGGGTCACCGGGAAGCGACCCGGGGCTGTCCAACAATCCGTCCAGTGCGCGTCGCGCCTCGGGGTCCAAGCTCTGGTCAGTACACGTACCGCTGGCCGGAAGCCCGGTGAATCCGCCCCGTCTGTCGATGAGGTACTCCACCATGACGGCGACGCTACAGCCCGACCGCGGTCCACGCGTCGTCTATCGCCTTATGCACCGATTCGGCGGCCGCGTTGGCTGCGGAGATCTCGCGCGTCAGGTTGGCGAAGGCCTTCATCTTCATGTTGGGCCGGGCCTTCGGGCTGGTCAGGGCCTCGTACCAGACCGTGCCCACGCCCTGCCAGGAGTACGAGCCGTGTTTGGTCGCCGCGAGGTAGAACGCATAGTTGGGGATGCCGCTGCTCTCATGCGGGTCGCTGCCGGGCACGTAGTCCCGATAGTGCGACGGCTGCGGCGCGAGGCAGTGCCGGGCGCCCGGATCGGACATATCGCGCAGGCAGGTGAAGCCCTTGGCGATGGCCCGCGGACCCATGATGTCCTTGCCGATCAGCCAGTCGGCCTGGTCGACCGTTTGTCCGGCGCTCCACTGCCGGAACATCGATCCGAACACATCGGACATGCTCTCGTTGAGGCCACCGGCCTCGTTCTTGTAGAGCAGGCCCGCCGTGTACTGGGTGACGCCGTGCGTCAGCTCGTGGCCGATCACGTCATTGGATCCGGTGAAGTCGACGAAGATCTCGCCATCACCATCGCCGTAGGTCATCTGCGAGCCATTCCAGAACGCGTTGGAGTAGTTGACGCTGTAGTGCACGGAGGACACCAGCGTCATGCCTTCGTCATCGACCGAATTGCGCCCGAAGCAGTCCTTGTAAAACTTTGCCACCGAGGCGGTTTCGGTGAACGCGTGCTTGGCGGAGGTATCGGTGGAGGTGCCTGGATTCGCGATGGTGATACCGGGCAGCGAGGTGGTGTGCTTGCAGTCGAACACCGGGGTACCGGGCGCGGTGGCCAGCGCCTTGGCGACTGCGACGAATGCGTCGGCGCGGGCCAGCAGTCCGGCCTGGGTGGCCTCGGTGTGCGCGTCGCGCAGTGTGCGCCAGGCCGATTCGGATGCGGCCGTGGCCGCCAGGGCCGTCCGCGAATCGTCGGCGACGCTGTCATCGTCGGCCAATCGCAGCAGGACATCTTGGGGAATAATGAAACACATCGTGAGTCTCCTTGACATGGCCGCGCATGCGCGGGGTGGGAACATGACGAGCTCAGCGTGCGTGCGGAGGCATCCCCCTGACGTGCGTACCGCACTACCCGATTACCGGCTCCGCCCTCCAGTCCGTCTGCTGGGCCCCGATGTCGTCGAGAAAGCCGAGGTCGTGGCTGGCGACGATGACGGCACCCCGGTACTCCCCTAGCCCCGAGACCAGCGCGTCGTAGGACGCGAAGTCCAGGTTGTTGGTGGGTTCGTCCAGCAGCAGCAGCTGCGGCGCAGGGTCTGCCAGCAGCACCGCGGCCAGCGTTGCCCGGAACCGTTCGCCACCGGAGAGCGCACCGACAAGCCTGTCGGCGGCATTGCCGCGGAACAGAAAACGCGCCAGTTTGGCGCGGATGGTGTTCATGTCGGCGTGCGGAGCACGGCGGGCCACATTGTCGGCGACACTGAGCGCATCGTCCAGCAGGTCAAGACGCTGCGGGAGCAGGCCCAGCGGAACGTGCACCGTCACAGCACCTTCGGCGGCGGGAATGCGCCCCGCGAGGGTGTGCAGCAGGGTGGTCTTTCCCGAGCCGTTGGGCCCCACCAGGCCCACCCGCTGGGGCCCGCGCAGCTCCAGCTGCGCGGCGACTCCGTGACGAAGCACCAGGTTGTCGGTGGTGACGACGACGCGACCGGCGGGAACCTCGGTGCCCGGCAGGTCGATGCGGATGGAGCGGTCGGCGCGCAGCCGGGTCTGCGCCTCATCCAGATTCTCGCGGGCCTTGTCCAGCCGATCGGTCTGCGTCTGCTTGAGCGCTGCCGCCGATTCCTGCGCGGATCGCTTGCGCAGCCCCATGACGATCTTGGGCTCACGCTTGTTGGCTTGCATCTTGGCGCCGTAGCGGCGCCGCTGCGCGATCACCCTTTCGGCTTCGGCGAGGTCGCGGCGCTCACGGCGCACCTCGGCCTTGGCCGTCGAGATCGCCTGCGCGGCAGCCTCTTGTTCGGCCGCGATCGCCGCCGCGTACTCGCTGTAGCCGCCGCCGTACCACACGACGGCGCCCTCACGCAGATCCCCGATGCGTTCCACGTGCTCCAGCAGCTCGCGGTCGTGGCTGACCACCAGCAGCGTGCGCGGCCAGGACGACACCACGTCGTACAGGTGCTGGCGGGATTGGCCGTCGAGGTTGTTGGTGGGCTCATCCAGCAGCAGTATGTCGGGGCGCCGCAACAGCAGCCGGGCCAGACCGAGCCGGATCACCTCGCCTCCGGACAGATCGCCCAGCGTGCGCTCCAGCACCGCGGCCGGCAGGCCCAGACGATCCAGTTCGGCGCGCACCCGCTCGGCCAGATCCCAGTCGTCGCCGACGGTGTCAAAATCGGCCTGGTCGGTGGAGCCGTTCTCAATGGCCGCGATGGCCGCCAGCACCGGTGTCAGACCCAGCAGATCGGGTACCGACTGATCGGCGCGGATGGTGAGATCCTGTGGCAGATAACCGATATGGCCCGAGGCATGGATCATCCCCGAGGTAGGCGGCAGCTCGCCCGCGATGAGCTTGAGCAGGGTGGACTTACCGGAGCCGTTGACACCGACCAGCCCGGATCGCCCTGCCGGCACCAGCATGTCGAGCCCGTCGAGAACGACAGAACCGTCGGGATGTACGTAGGTGAGAGCGTTCGAGGAAATGACAGCAGACATGGAAAGGACTTCCTGTGAGGTGGGGTCGCCGAAAACGCGCGAGGGCGCGCCGACGGATTGCCAGGCCTCACAGATCCATGTCATACCTTTCGTCGGGGACGAGGACGTCAGTCAGGGTAGGCGCCGCGGGATAGGGCGGCAAGGGGATTTTCCTCCCTGGTCAGGGCCCCGCGCGTAGCATGCTCGCATGCCGGCCGAAGAAGCGTCGGAGGAGCCAGCGCGTCAATCTGCCGACGCGCCGGGGAAGCTCGACGCTCGGGCCGCCCAGGACTCTCCGGATCCGGTGTCGGTCCTTCGCCCCGTCATCGCCGTCATCACCACGGTGGGAACACCGTTGACCATGATCACCGCCCTGCTGTTGTACTTCGGCTGGGCGCGCAGCGACGCGCAGTCGCAGTGGATGGGCATCGAGGTAAGCCTGTTCCGCTTCACCACCCAGGACTACGTGCTGCGCAGCATCAGCACGCTGTATCTGCCGATCCTGGCGACAGCGGTCATCGGAATCGCCTGGCTGGCAGCGCATCGCGCGTTGACCGAGAAGATCGAGCGTGACGGCATGACCGACACGATCCGGGTGATCTGCCGGGTGACGATGCTCGGCGGGCAGGGTGTCGCCATCCTGGGTGTGGTGCTGCCCGCACTCACGCGCACCTGGGAACCCGGGACGGTGGTGTGGCCGCTCATGATCGCGATCGGCACGGCGCTCGCGGTCTACGGCAGACATCTGAGCCGCCAGGGGCAGGAACGCACCCGGCCACGCTCTGCCATTGCCCGCCCCCCAGACGTGCTCGAGGCCGTGCTCGTCGGCATTGTGATTGCGGCGGCGATGTTCTGGGCGGTGCAGGGGTACGCCGATATCGTCGGGCGAGGGTATGCGCAGCGCTACGAAGACTCGGTGTCGTCACTGCCCCGGGCGACGGCGGTCAGCGAGAGCCCGTTGGGTATCGACTCGCCCGTCGTGCGTACCGAGGAGATCACCACGGGGCCGAAAACGCTCTACCGCACCACGGGATTACGGCTGCTCGCCGAGTCCGGGGGCCGGCTGTTCCTGATGACCGAGGGGTGGACCGTCCGCTACGGCAGCATCATCGTGCTGGACGAGGACGATTCGGTGCACTGGCAGTTCTCGCACTGAGCTCACCGCGTCGGTGTGGTGGTGGTTGTCGTGCTCGAGGTGGTCGTGGTGGAGGTGGTACTCGACGTTGTGGTGCTTGATGTCGTGGAACTGGTTGTGGAGGAATCAGTCTCGTCCGGTGGCACAAAGCTGTTGTTGTCCTTCGAGCATGCCGTGCGGCCGTCGGTCTGCGGGAACGTCAGCTCGGGCTGGCTGCCCGGGTGTTCCTCATGCCAGGCAAGGAGCTTGGTGACCATGGCCGCGATGGTGTCGTCAACGCACTGCGCCGGGCCGATCTCGACACCCCCGCCGCGCGCCGCAAAGGCCTTGGCCGCCACATCCCATTGGCTCGCTTCGCCGTTCACCGCGGCACGGCACACCCCCACCGCCGCCTCGTAGAGGTTGCCCTCGGGTTTCTGGACATTCTTCAGGCTGTCGCAGTCGTGCTTGAGAAAGTAGACGTAGACGTCCCAGCCCGGTGTCGGAAAGGCAGGGTCCTTGGGGCCGTACGGCACCCACGCGAGCCCCTCGTCCGTAGGCGTCTTGCCGGATGTGGACGACCCACCGCCGCTGGTACTTTCGTGCGAACCACCGCCGCCCTCGTGGGTAATCGTCGTCTGATCGGTGACGGTCTGGGTGACGGTGCGCGTGACAGATTCACCGGCGCCGCCGCAGGCGACCACGAGGGCGCCGACAAGCACCGCGACAGGGGCACAGCGGCGCACTGTCCCCACGGGAATCGGCGATGCAGGCATGGCAACCTCCCAGCGGGATCATTCGACCCGAATGGGAAATTACTCCGGTAGAGCGCCATCGCACCGGGTACTGGACTACTCAATTTCTCCCGGGCAATGGAACAACCGTCTGGTCAGTTGACCGGCACCTGCAGAATCGGGCGGTCCACACCCGCTCCGGGCCCATCGAAATGCCACCACTCACCCGAGTACACCTGCAGCCCGCCGGCCTGCATGGCGCTGCGCAGGCGGGCCCGGTTGGCCTGCTGGTCCGCACTGACCCCGTCGGTCGCGTACGCGAGGGAGCGCGGGGAGAAATCGTCGAATCCGGTACCCATATCGACCAAGCCCCGCGCATTGGCCAGGGTGACGTCCACCGAGCGTCCGGCCTCGTGGCTGCGGGCGTACTGGCCGGGCTTGGCGACCCAGTTCGGGTTAGGCACTACCTGGAACATGCGGATCTGCACATCGTGCGGGCGGTAACAGTCCCAGAAGACGAGCCGCTCGCCGTTGGCGCGCAACGTGTCGGCGGCGGTCTTGAGGCCCGGCGCCATCGACTCGTGCACCAGGCAGCGGGCGTCGGCCGGGTACAGCTGCACACCGGTGAAGTTGTTGGTGGTGGCATAGCGCAGGTCGATGACCGCGTCGGGGACGACGCTGCGCACATCCAGCAGCCCGGCGGCGCGGGCGGCCTCGCTCACGGGCGGGACTCCGGGATCGGCGCTGGCGGGTGCGAACTGGCTCAGAGCGCACCCGAGACCGAGGGCGGCGTATCCGAGACCGAGGATGAGACGCTTCATCATCGTTTCATTGTCCCCGGTGCGCTCACAGATTCGCGTATTACGCTCGTTTCGTGGTCGCACACAAGCTAGACCGCCGCATGTTCCTGGGACTGGCCGCCGCCGGGGCAGTCACCGTGACGGGACTGGGTGGCTTCTTGGCCCTGGAGGGCCGGGGCGGCGTGCGACTGACCGGGCGCTCCTTCATCGACCTGTTCGAGTCGACCGGAGGGAAATTCGTCGGGTATCGACGCAACCACGCCAAAGCTCTTGCGGTGTCGGGCCGTTTCGAAAGCAATGGCGCGGGCGCGGAAGTCTCCTCGGCGTCGGTGTTCGTCAAGGGCGTGCATCCTGTCGCCGGGCGGTTCTCGGTGGGCGGCCAGAATCCGCACCAGCCCGATACCGGCGCAGGACAGGCGCTGGCTCTGGAGTTTTCACTTCCCGACGGGCAGCAGTGGCGCACCGCGATGGCCGCCGCGCCGGTGTTCATGGCCCCGACGCCGGAGATGTTTTACGGGCTGATCTCGGCACGGACCTCGGGTGACAAGGAGAAGGTGGCGGCGTTCCTGCGGGATAACCCCGCTGCGGCGGCCGCACAGAAGCTGATCGAGGCGGCACCCAAGGCCTCGTCGTTCGCGCAGGCCACCTATTCGAGCCTCAATACCTTCATCTTCGTCACCAAGGATGGCGCCCGGACTCCGGTGCGGTGGCGGGTAATTCCTGACGGGGACGAGGCCGGAACCCCGTCGAAGAACGGGCCCCATTGGATGTTCGAAGCGCTGGCCCAGCGGGTGCGTCGCGGTGAGCTGCGGTACCGGCTGCTGCTTCAGATCGGTATGCCGGGCGTGGATCAGACACATGACCCGACACTGCCCTGGCCTGCCGACCGCGAGCAGATCGATGCCGGAACACTGGTGCTCAGCCACGCGATAGCCCAAGAGCAGGAACGCATCCGGGATACCAACTTCGATCCGACAGTGCTGCCCAACGGAATTGAGATATCCGATGATCCGATCCTTGCGGCCCGCGCGGCCATCTATGCCGAGTCGTTCCGGCGCCGCGCGCGCGAGACCCCGGCGCCGGTGGAGCAGTTCGGGCAGGACAACTGATGACTGAATCCACGGGTGTCGAGCGTTTCGGACTGGCGGCGCAGCTTCTGCATTGGCTGATGGCGGTTTCGATCATCACGATGTTGGTGCTCGGCGCGCTGCTCGTCGGATCGTTGGGCGACTATCCAATGGTGCTGGCCTGGCATAAGGCCGTGGGCGTGGTGGTGTTGGTGCTCGCGGTACTGCGCCTCGGGAACCGGATCTGGCACAAGCCGCCGCCGCTATCCCTCGCCCAGCCGGAGCGCTTCATAGCGGCCGGTTCCGAGCTCGCCATGTACACGCTGTTCCTGGCGCAACCGGTGATCGGTTGGGCGCTGGTGTCGGCGTCCGGGGTCCCGGTCCAGGTCGCCGGACTGCATTTTCCGTCGATCGTGCCCACCAGCATCGGGTGGTACGGCGTGCTGCGCGAGGCACACGCGTGGGTGGCGTACGCGTTGCTCGCCTGCATAGTTGCCCATGTCAGCGCCGTGCTGTTTCACACGATCGGGTTGCGGGACGGACTGCTGGCCAGAATGCTTCCGCGCCACTAGCAGCCAAAATGGCCGGGGCTGCGCCAATCACCCAGGTACAACCATTATCGTTTCGGGGTGCCCGAAATGGATCGCCGTAAGTTGATACTGACCATGGGCTTCGGCATTGCCGCAGCTGCCCTGCCCCTCGCCACGGCCCAGGCCGACCCGAGACGTCAGCCCGCAGCGCCGCCCGATGCCCAAACGGCCGGTTTTGTCTTCCGCGACGAGTTCGACGGCCCCGCCGGTTCTGCCCCCGACGGCTCCAAGTGGGTGGCCGCGAAGTTCCGCGAGAAGATCAAGAACCCCGTGTTCTGGGACCGCCCCGAGAACATGGGCGAGTACCGCGACAGCCGCACCAACATCTTCCTCGACGGAAAATCCAACCTGGTGATCCGCGCGACGAAGGAAGGCAACAAGTACTTCAGCGGCAAGCTGCACGGCACCTTCCGCGGCGGTATCGGCCACACCTTCGAGGCGCGCATCAAGTTCAACTGCCTGACCGATGGCGCCTGGCCGGCGTGGTGGCTGCTGAACGACAACCCCGAGCGCGGCGGCGAGATCGACCTCGTGGAGTGGTACGGCAACCGTGACTGGCCCTCGGGCACCACGATCCACGCGCGCCTGGACGGCACCTCGTTCGAGACGCTGCCGATGCCGGTGGACAACAACTGGCACACCTGGCGCTGCACCTGGACCGATGCCGGGCTGTACTTCTGGATGGACTACCACGACGGCATGGAGCCGTACCTGACGGTGGACGCGAATTCCCTTGACGATTGGCCGTTTAACGACCCGGGCTACACCCTGCAGCCCATGCTGAACCTGGCGGTTTCCGGTTCCGGCGGCGGCGATCCGTCGGGTGGTTCCTACCCGGCCGAGATGCTCGTCGACTACGTGCGGGTCTGGTAGATCTGTTCTGTTCGTCTTGAACAGGGTTAGAAGAGAAGGCTGTTGCCGTCCTGGCGCAGCACGAAACCGCGCTGCTCAGGCTGACTGTTATCGCTGCACGCGGTGAAATCGGGCCCGACCGCGCACGTCAACCCGTTGTATTCGATCTTGTGCCCCGAGGGCAAGATCGAACTATCAGGGGCCTGGCAGTAAGTGGGCGCCGGTTGAAAATATGCCGGACGTGCTGGGGCTGCGTCGTTACTGATCATCTGACCACAAGAGGAAGCAGGCAGCGTTCCTGCATACGAGTATCCAGGTAACTGCTTGCCGAAGCAGCCTACGTGCCAGCCGTTCATCGAACAGGTATATCCGAATGGGGTCGAGAATCGCACCGCCTTGTCGGTTGAACGCGAGAGCGGTAGCGGGTACTGAAGCGGGCTGTCCGAAACGAAGCCCGATACATCAGGGAAACCGGGAGGCTCAGCGTGAGCCACGTCGGCCATCGCCAGAACAAAAGCAGCCGGTATAGCAAAAACCGTAGCAAGGCGTCTGATTCGCTTCACAACTCCCATATCGGTGTATTCCTCCATTTCGTTAGGACGGGCCGATGTTCACGGTGTACAAGAGGGTGCGGTATGCACGGGTCGGGTCAGTGACCCATTGACTTGCGAGAAACGTCAGCGTCGAGCCATTTCCGTTGGGTACCACCGAGAGGACTTCTGGGCCATAGGGCTGCAGGAGCTGGTTAGCGGCACTGGACAAGAACGGATCGTTCGGCAACGGGTTGGCATTGCCGTTATTGATCAAAGGAATCATCTCACCGCTAACGAGTTGCTGCGGTGTCTGGCCCACCTTGATACCGACAGCGTTGTTCAACCCTCCAGAATCAAGGAGTCCGTAACCGCCACCAGGCAGTGCAAATACTTGATTTTCGCGTCCGCCCCCACCGGCGATCTGTCCGAGGTCGGTCCATTTTGTGGGATCTAGCCAACCGTCGCTTCCGGTCTTTGGGGTAAGCCAAGCATGCCGCGGCCCATCCGTCCCGATGTTTCCCACAGCCAGCATCTGACCGTCGGGGGTAGCCGCACCGGACAGCTGGGAGATCCCGTTAATGGCCGTTGGCGCGGCATTCGGATTCGCGGCGTTATATGCCCAAGTGAAGTTCGAAACGAATTCGCTTGAACCTGGCGAGGGGGTTTGTGAGGCAAAGACAAGGTCTTGACCGCCACCCAAATCAGCTTTCCCCGTGGGCAGCAGACGCGACGAAGGGTCGCGAGGGGAACCATCAGGATTGTTGGCAGGAGGAGCCACCCGAACAGGATTGCCCGTCGCTGTCTTCCCATCCTGGCTGGCCGGAATCCGGTACATACCACCCTTGCCGCCGCGATCTGCGCCAGCAGTCTCGTAGTAGTCGCCGGTCCATATCTGGCCGTTTGAGTAGGTTCCCAGGTCGAACGAATCGCCCTTGGTTGGGGCGACCTTCTCGAAACTGTCGTTGATCGACGGCACGTGTGGATCGGCGAATGTCTTCTGCTGAGTAACCCCTACCCGGTTCAAGGAAGAGACGTCCACGTTCTGACGCGGAGGAGTGCCCTCAACGCCTTTCACGATGCGCGGGGCGTCAACCCGGCCCTGGCCGCCGGGGTCATTAACTACAGACGGCATCCCCTGAGGTTTTGCGGCAGGAGCTTGCGGAGCCGGATTCATCTGTGCAATCCCGCCCGAAGTCCCCGGACTCGGTGCAGGTGGCGACGGGGCAGCACCTTGTGGCGCGGACATAGAGGTCGCAGTGCCCTCTGGCAGCCCACCCGACCCCATGCTGCTTACCGAGTTGACCGCGCCCGCTCCCTGCGAGGTGAGCTGTGCGCCTTGGCCGACCATGTCAGTCACCTGCGACGCCTGGCCATTGAGCTTGGCGATCTGCTCCATCTGCGGTTTCAGTTGCGGGTTGGCATCTCCGACGGCTTGAGCGGCCTGGTCGGCCTCTTTCTGGGCGGTCTTCAGGATCTGCGAGCCGCTGTTGACCGCATCGGCGGTGCCTTGAATACCTTGGGAGACACCCTGAACCAACGTGATGGCGTCCTGCGGATTCACTGCGCCTGACTGGGCCGAAGATGCCAGCGAAGCACCGGCCTGCGCCGCGGAGCCGAAGCCCTGTGCGGCCTGGCCCGAGGACTGCGCAATGCCCTGCCCGGACTGCACGTATGTCTGCACATCATCGGGAAGCCCTTGCACCGCTTGCGATGCGTCCTGCCCAAGAGCCTGGGTGTCCGGGCCCTGTTCCTGTTCGTCTTGCTTGCGGCGGCGCGTGGAGGCCACACCCATCAACAGGGCTGCTAGATCGTTGTCGCCGGACTGCTTATCGCGGTCTTGCTGCTCTTGCTGATCACGGTCCTTCTTGTCGTCCTTGGACGGGAACTTGGGCGGCTGCTGCTTTTGGTTCTGCTTGTTCTGTTGCTGCAGCTGTTTGGTCAGGTCGTCGATCTGCTGACGTTCCTGGCCGGTCTGCTTCTGCCGGTCCTGCAGCTGGCGGGTCAGATCATCAATCTTCTGCTGATCCGACGACTGGTTTGACTGCTGACCAGAGTTGTTCTGTTCTGGCGGCTGCTGGGACGCCTGCTGCGGCTGTTGCGCCGGCTGCTGCACACCCTGATTCGGCTGCGCGCCTTGCGATCCCGAGTTGGCCTGGCCACCGTTGTATTCCGGATTCGGAGCACCCGGTCCTTGGGTGTACGGGGTCGCGTTTTGGTAGTTGGGCAGCTGCTCGCCATTGGCTGCGCGTTGCCACGAGCCGTCAGCGTTCTGTCCCTGCTGCGGGGACCCCGCGTTGTTCGAGGTCGCCCCCTGACTGGGCTGCTGGTTGTAGATGCTCACGCCATTGTTCTGGTCCAGGCTCGGGTATCCAGAGTTCGAGCCCTGGTAGTCAGGCATCTGCTGCCCACCTTGACTCGGCGGCTGGAACATCTGCCCACCCCCCGGCGGGCCGTCACTACCGCCCGGTCCACCACAATCCGGCGGGCACGCCGCGTGCGCCTGCGGCACCGTCGCCGGGGTAAACCACCCCAACCCCAAACCACCAGCCGAGAACATCAACACCGCAACAACACCCGCGGTCGCCGCAGTCTTCTGCGAAGCATCTGTAGCCCACTTCCACAGGCCGCCAAGGCCTTTCCACCAGCCCAGATTCGAACCGATCGCCCATAGCAGCACAAAGGCAATGGCCCCCACAGCGGGGAACACGTCCGGGCCAGTGATCCACACATACAACCGCGGAGTAATCCCGGCAGTCAGCAGCACCAACCCCAAACCACCGCCAACAAGGGCGGCGACCAGGCCGGGATGCCACAACGCTTCCTGCGCTCCGGCCTTGTCTGCTGAGCGGTCGCGTTCGAGTAGCAGTCCTGCATCAGCCAGCACCTCTTTGGCCAAGCCGGTCAGGTACTTGCCGCCGGTAAACAAGGCGGCTCCCGCCGCGACGGCGACAAGCATCTGGCCAACCCCGAACAGCACAGACCATTGGCGCTCACCGGTGAGGTTCTGCCACCAGCTGGTGTAACCACCCCGGAAGACCCACCACATCGCCAACGACCCGGCGATCACACCGAGAGCCGCAATGACCGCGCGCACTGACTCGGAGCAGCGGCCCGTCACCGCGTCGGATACCGCGGCGGTCACGGGCCTGGCTCCCCACAGCGCCAGCTTGACGCCGCCACCGAGAGCAGTCATGCCCAGCAGCAACAGCCCGGCCCAACCGACCAGCTCGGCAGCACCATCCCCGCTGCGGTACAGGTTGTGGAGCGCGGCGACCGCACCGACCACCAGCGCCGAGCCGACAGCGAAGGATGCCAGGCGACGACCGTTGTCGGCACTAGCATCATCGCGCGATTCAAGATCACGATCAGGCAACTCATCGGTCGCAACAGATCGGGCCGCTTGGCTGTGCCGCCCTACCGCTGCTGTCAGTTGCTCCGTGGATGCTTTGTATCCGGCCACAATCGTCCCCGTCGTTTCTAAGCAAATAACTCGTGGAATCAAGAGTACCGACCAATACCGACAGCCGTCCACCTCCACAGCAAACTCGAAATTGGATTATCACTGAACGTCACCTGGCACGCCGCTTCCCCCACCGATCCGAAGAGCCGGCCTGTCCGGCCACATCTCGTTGGTCCTGGCTACAACGTCATGGCATGGCTCCGGCTGGTCGGTGGCGCGGCGGAAGCGTCGCCTCGGTGGCGGCCAGTGCGCGTGGCGCTGGTGGCGCGTGAGGGTTCCGGTGCTCCGTGCGGCCGCCGGAAAGTCGGCACTGCCGCGTGCTCTCGCTGGACGCTATGTGTACCTCGGTGTAGACCGGCCGCGTTCATCGAAAAGCAACATCTGATGCCGAATGTGCATATAGGTTCGGCAGCGAGGTCGCGGTGGCCGTCGAAGGAGAACAAGTTGGCGCAGTTCACCAATGATGGTTTGGCAACCGTCAAGTCCAGCGAGTGGGCGCGGATCTTCTACATCATTTCCTACCGGTTCGCTCGTCCAGTGATACGACATCTGGTGCTCGGCGGGGGAAGCGACCCGTCTCCTTACAGCTCGTGGTTTTAGGGAGGCGAGTCAACAAGCTCGTGCGACTCCAACGGCTACTCCCTCTAGGGGGAGTACACGTAGTGGTGATCAAGACCGCGGCGAATAGCGAGACTGCACGCCGCAGCCGAACCCTTTCCAGGAGTTCGTTGTTGGTCTCCGTAGATCCGTATGGCCCTACAGTTCAATCCCGGGCGCGCGTCAGACCGACCCCGACCTGTAATGCCCACTTGTTGCCCTTACCAAAGCAACTATCGACATGCGTCTGCCGACATTGCACGACCCGATCAGCGGCTAGCCAACTGTGGTCACTGCTGACCCCCAAGTCAGCGATAGTAGACCTCGGATTACACGAAATGCAGGCAGCACCGTCACGCATTAGCCGAGCGTGCCATTGATCAACCGCGCCAGGCGATCACCGGCCAGGCGCAGCTGCGCCTCAGCGATCGGCCGGTACTGGTTGGTGTACTCGGTGCCGATGGTCGAGGTGTTCGGGTATGCGCCCACCGCGATGTGGCAGGTGTCCTGTGCCCAGTCGACGGGATCGGTGCTGCCAAGATCGGGTGCGGTCAGGGCCTGAACCACCTGGATGTACTGAGCGTCGTTGAGGCCGCGGGTGTTGAGTAATCCGCTGTCCCACAACGAATGCAGGTTGGTGGACCGGCCGTTGTAGGTCAGCGGGATGTCGTTGCCGCCGCGGTCGCGGGCGTAGGCGTCATGCATCGGCTGGTGAATGTCGCCGACGAAATGCACGACGAACTTCAGGGCCTCGCGGCGTTCGGCATGCGATTTGGATCTGTCAGCCAGGATCGCGGTCTGGTTGCGAATGGCCTCGATGACGTTGTTGCCGTTGTCGCCATTGATCGCAGGCACATATTGGCAGTTGTTCTCGGCGATGTCGGCGTAGTGCCAGGGCGCGGTCTCGGGCCGGCTCGGGCGTACCTGGTCGGCCCAGTTCGCCACACCGGCCAGCGTCGGCGTGGTCTCGCCGGTCAGCAGGCGCGAAACCTCCGCGCGGGCCGCAGGCGTGAGCTGCGCGTCGGCGACCGCGCCCACAATGCTGTGCCCCTGCGGACCCCAGGCGGAGGCCAGCGGCGCCGTCACGAGCAGCAGCGCGGCCACAACCACCAACGCGCCAAACTTTTTCATCACCAGTCCACGGTGACACAGTGTGGCCGCGATGGCGCAAGTAGACACCTACTCGTTCTGTGAGTTCACCGCCTGGTCAAGTTGTGGCTGCCCAGAGCGCGCGGTGGCGCGTAGCATCCGATTCGTGAGCATCTGGCGGCGTATCGATGGCAAGCACACCGGTGTGGGTCGCGACGAGCCTGCCGCCGAGTGCGGTCAGGAAGTCGCGGAGGCCGCCGCAGCGGCGCCCGGTCCGATCTACATCTGGGATGGCGCCACACCCGAGGACCGGCAGGGCGGGTTCGCGATCGACGAGTACCACCCTGGGTCGGCGGTCACCGGACAGATCGTGATCCAGGCGGCGAAGAAGCCACCGTTCGGTGAGTGGGAACAGCTCACCGAGTGGCCCGCCTAACCTTTAGTCCTTCGCGAAGGCGATCGCGAGCTTCTTCTCCAGGTTTTCGTACGGCTCCCCCGAGATATCGACGACCACCTGCGCGATAGTTCCGCCAGTGAAGGCGTACGGCACCTGGTAATCCGAGGACACCGCCGATCCGCTGTTGCGCCCGACCGACAGGCTGGCACCCGCGAGACCGAATGTGCCCGGGTGGATTTCAACTCCGGCGAGTGAGCCGACGGCTTCTTCGTCGATGAACAGCGTCACGTCGCCGACCGGGGTGTGGCTGCCCGCGACCGTGCCGGTCTTGGCGAAGCGTGCCCCGAACACGTGCGCGCCCAACGGCACCGTGCCCGGCGAGGACACCTTCTGCTCCTTCTCCCCCATGAAGTTGTAGATGTAGTGCAGCTTCCCGTCCTGGACGAACAGCACATTCCCACCGTGGGCGCCGCCCTGTTTGAAGATGACGCCCTCGGCATCGGCGGTGTCGACGGATACTTCGGCAAGCACCGAAAACGACTGTCCCCGAATCTCCACCGCGGCACCGAGTCCGACCTCGGCGGTGTTCGGGTAGTACGTGAAGGACGTGCGCTCCCCCGCCAGGTACGGCCGCCATCGGGTCAGGGTTTCCAGGATGTTCAGGTCGGCCAGCGGCAGACCGTTGTACTTGGCGGCCTCGTCAAACCAGAGTTGTTTGAGCTCTTCGAGTTTGTCCGGGTGAGCGTCGGCGAGATCGTGGCATTGGCTGCGGTCGGACTCGATGTGAAACAGCTCCCAGCGGTCCTTGTCGAAGTGCGACCAGCCCGAGGGTGTGGCGGCGTGCACGGTGTTGGCGAACCAGCCCTTGTGCCAGATGCCGCGGGTGCCGAGCATCGTATAAAACTGAGTGTCCTTACCGGTGTCGGCTTTTGGATCTTGTAGCGCCGCTGTGAAACTGATGCCGTCGAGCGGCTTCTGGGCGATGCCCTTCACGGTGCCCGGCGGGGTGATGCCCAGTAGCTCGTAGATGGTCGGGGTGATATCGCTGACGTTCACATAGGTGTCGCGGACTTCGCCATGCGCGGCGATTCCCTTGGGCCAGCTGATGATTGCGGTATCGGCGATGCCGCCCTCATGCGAGGCGTAGCGCTTGTAGAGCTTGTACGGGGTGTTGAAGGCCATCGCCCACCCGATTGGGTAGTGGTTGTAGGTGTCGGTGCCGCCGAGGTTGTCGTAGAAGCGCAGGCTCTCCTCGGCGGTGTCGATGTAGCCGTTGAAGAACTTGACCTCGTTGACCGATCCGTTGGGTCCGCCCTCGCCACTGGCGCCGTTGTCGGAGATCACCACGATGATGGTGTTGTCGAGCTGGCCGGATTCTTCGAGGTAGTCCAGGACGCGGCCGATCTGGTCGTCGGTGTAGCTCAGGAATCCGGCGAAGACTTCGGCCATGCGCGAGAAGAGGCGCTTCTCCTCGTCGTTGAGCGAGTCCCACGGGCGCACGGTGTCTTGCAGTGGCCAGGGTTCGCCATTGGGTCCCTTGACGTCGAGATACGGGTTGACGGGCGACAATTCGGTGTCGGGCGGGACGATGCCGAGTTTCTTCTGGTTCTCCAACACGATCTCGCGGTACAGCTCGTAGCCCATGTCGAACGTGCCGGCGTACTTGTCGGCCCATTCCTTGAAGACGTGGTGCGGGGCGTGGCCGGCGCCGGGGCACACGTAGGAGAACCAGGGCTTGTCGGGGGCGATCACCTTGGCGTCGCGGATGAATTCGATGGTCTTGTCGGCGATGTCCTTGGACAGGTGATAACCCTCTTCGGGAGTGGCGGGCGGCTCGACGGGGTGGTTGTCGTAGACCAGGTCCGGGTACCACTGGTCGGTCTCGCCACCCATGAATCCGTAAAACCGTTCGAAGCCTCGCGAGAGCGGCCAATGCCGTTTGGTAGCCGCGAGATTGGCTTCTTCCAGTGGAGTCAGGTGCCACTTGCCGACGCAGTAGGTGTTCCAGCCCTTTTCGGCGAGCACCTCCGAGAGCAGCGCGGTGTCGAACGGGATGCGGCCGTTGCAGTTCGGAAAGCCGTCGGTGAACTCCTCGATGGTGGCCATGCCGACGGTGGTGGCGTTACGGCCGGTGAGCAGCGAGGCACGGGTGGGTGAACACAGCGCAGTGGTGTGAAACTGCGAGAGACGCACACCACGCTCGGCGATGCGGCTCATGGCAGGCATCTCCACTAGCCCGCCGAAGCAGTCCCAGGTGGCGATGCCGGTGTCATCCCAGACGAGATACAGGACGTTGGGCGCGCCCTCAGGCGCGGTAGGTGCGGCGTACGGGGTCCAGTCCGGTTCGGAATCCCTTATATCCAGGGCGATTTTGCCGTTGAATCCGGATTCTGGCGATCCCGTCATGGCTACTCCCTCGTAGGGGTTCAAGATCCAAGGACGCAGTGATCGTAGCGAGGTGCCGGGGCCACTGAGGGGCTTCCATCCGATTATCAGGAGCTTCAAAGGCGCAGTTCAGTCCGATCGTCAGTTCTGCGGTCCGGGCACTTGGTTCACCTTGCGAAGTTAGAGTGCAGGCGTGCCCTACTTATCCATACGCTCGGTAAGCGTGTCCGTACTGGCCACGGCTGCCGCCATCTTCGGTTTTTCTGGCGTAGCGGGGGCGGCGCCGCACGATTACTGCGCCGACCTCAAGGGCAATAACACCGGCACCACGTGTGAGATCCGCCTCTCGGACCCCGGGTACAGCGTCGACATCACCATTCCGCTGAACTACCCGGAACAGAAGCCGATCGCCGAATACGTCGCCAAGACGCGCGACGCGTTCCTCAACACGGCCAAGTCCAGTACCGCCCGCAGCACGCCGTATCAGTTGAGCATCAAGCCGACGGCCTACACCTCGGCGATTCCCCCGCGTGGCACGCAGACCGTGGTGTTCAAGGTGTACCAAAACACCGGCAGCGCGCAGACGACGTTCAAGGCCTACAACTGGGACCAGAGCTATCGCAAGCCGATTCTCTACACGGTTGCGCAGGACGATAAGGACAGTGCGCCGCTGTGGCGGGTGGACGATCCGCTGAAGACCGTCGCGCCGATTGTCCAGGCTCAGCTGCAGCAGCAGCTGGCACCGCCGCCGGTCGCGACTCCCACGCCGACGACCTCGGGACAGCCGACCACCACCACGTCGGCTACGACTTCGACGACGACGCCACCTCCCCCGCCGCCGTTGCCGTTCTCACCCGCGTCGCTGTACAACCCGTCGAACTACCAGAATTTCGCGGTGCTCAATGACGGAGTGATGTTCTTCTTCGACCAGGGCGCGATACTGCCCGACTCATACGGGGCGTTGCAGGTGCTAGTGCCCCGGTCGGCGATCGACCCGATGATCGCGTAGCGTTTGAGCTTCTCCTAGTAGCACCGACCTCAGCGCTTGACTGCGTACGCGAGGCCAGCAACCACGGGCCACCGCGCAGTATTCACCCGACCGCTAGTCGACAGTTGGCGCGGTTAGCAATCGCAAGTCGGATTGTTCTATAGCGGAATCATGACGTCATCAGAGGTCCATTGGGGTCCGGGGTTGTCTCGCCAAAGCCGGGCACGCATCTCTCGTCGGCGTCGTATCCGCGCACGAATCATGGGACGTTTTAGGACGGTGACAATCCACGGCATCCGCTTGTAGTGCAGCACATGCTCTTGGAGCATCCCGACCCGTTGAAGACCCCTGTGAGCAAGGTCGTATACCTGGTGCGGCGTGGGCGTCGCAGGCTCCGGCGTACCGTTACCCGTCCTCACCCCATGCAGCAGAGCCCAACGGTGCATGGCCACACGGACACCGTCTACAACTAGATTGACGATGCCAGGCTCGACATAGTTGAGGCTAGATTTGTGTGACTTAAAATTGCCAACATATTCGAGATCGTCTAAGTCATCCAACAATTGGAACAGCAAATAGCTACGGAGACCTAGCCGATGGGCGGTTCCCGTTGTCCTTTCAGCATGCCAGCACCCGAAACCGTTAATACCTCAAGGGCCTCGCCACATTCGCGCGTCCAATCGAGTATCCGTTGGCGCGGTTGTTCGAAATGGCGCCGCGCAAACACAGCTGCGTCCCATCCCGCTATGGCAACGCAGAGAGCGAACACCCCGACAAGCGGAGCTAGTAGCACTGTTGACACAGAGAGGCACCCCAATCCTCTTGATGCAGTTACTCGTCAGAAACTCTAACGTTGGTGTGCAGCGTCAATGCGACCAATGCGGGATGCCTTCCGAGACCAAGCGACCGACAGCGAAGTGTTGCAGCGGCACTTGCCGGTTTTGGCGTTCACGGTCTTGTCCGCCTGCGCCGCCAATATCGTCGGGCAATTGCGATCCGTCCGGCGGTCTGATCAGTTTGGTTCGCAGTGAGCACAATTCGTTTCCAACAATTTCAAAGTATGTAAAATGCTTGCGATCATCACACTGGCAACGGCAATGACACCACGAGCAAAGTGCCGCAGCCTATTTGGCCGCATATGCCACCACGGGCCTGGAGCCACGAGAGAGCACTGTGTGGGCCTCTTCGAGTTGATCTCGCACGGGCCGCAGCAGCTGGTAATCGATGGCTTCGGACCGCTTCGGGAAGGGCGGGCGGGGCGGGTGATCGATGCC
>NZ_MAEW01000007.1 GCF_002013375.1 Mycobacterium sp. D16Q13
GGTGATCGATGCCCCGAAAGCTGCCGCCGTGTTCGGCACCACCACGTCACCTGCGAAGTAGGCGTCGACCATCTCGTCTCTTCGGATCGTCCTTCATGTACGCCACCAAACCATCCAGCGTGACAATGTCGAACGGAGACTCGAATCTGGCCGATACGAGATCGGCATCGATAACAATCAGTGGGATCACCGTGGTTTCCACGTCCGCGAGACCCAACGAGTCGAGCACCGTCCGGTAGTTCTGGAGGACCCACTGGTATCGTCCGCGCAGTCTTTCAACTGCGCTGTGTTCACCCAGGTGGATGTTCGATACCTCGTTTTGCAGCTCACGGGGCGTACGCGCGACGATCAAGGACTTCGCTTCGATCATGTACAGCGATTGTGTCGATCGGTCCAGTGCGAGAACGTCGATATCACCGAGATCGATCCCGTCAACATCGTAGAGGTCGAGATCGCCGAACTTGTGCGCTCGGCGCAGGATAGGTGCACACACCTCGGCCAGTGTCAACTCAATTCGGCGTTCGAAGGATTCGCCTTTTTCTTCGCGTGAGCGGCTCAGTGCTTCCTTCATCTCCTTCGTTCTTGCCTGCAATCGACCAGATAGATACTGACCGTGTAGCTCGAATGAGGTGCGGATTGTGTTGCGATGACCGAAGATCACGGTCTCAGTTTCGTCTATGTTCCAGGAAATCAGAGGCTTCCTCAGATACGAGCGCGATCGATTGAATCGCCAAGGCAGTACTTCCGTCCGCAGACCCCAGAAGTCGTCAACTTGGCGGAGGCACAACTGATTCAGCATAGAGTCGACAAAGTCGAGTTCCCAGTTGAACTTCTCGACCATGCGGTCCCGGATTCGAGGAACGGGCAGAATTCCTACGTCATCTTGGCTCTCTTCGTGCGACAGATTCACGAGCTCGCTTGTGAATAAAGAGAGTTGGGTAAAGGTAAAGCCGAACTCGCGGATGGCAAGCAGCTCAGCAGCAGCGAACGCATCCTTCTGACCAGCGTCGCCTTCATCCCTCTGAGTGGCCGCAGTAATGGCTTCGTCGATGGTTGCGTGAGCAGTCGCACTCAACATGCTCTGCAGTCCTTGCGTGTAGCGGTCGGTTTCGCGCGAGATACCGAGCCGCCCGGACCGAAGGATCGACAATTCGGCCTGTGAGAGGCCCCCGTGCAATGCATCGGAAATGAACCCCTTGTTCACCATCTCTGATGCAAGCGCCAGGATCGAGTCGTAGCGTTCATCCGTGAAGTCGTTCGCACCTTGCGGACGAAGGGCGGACGTGTACTCGATCAGAAATCGAGAGGACACCGATGCCGTATTCGTCGCCGTCATGTGCTTCGCGAGTCGTTCGGCCTCGTCGGGTCCGTGTCCGAAACAAGCCAGTCGGGAGGCATATCGGGTGCGTTCGACGTACTCCTCGTGGATCAGTGCTTCGTTCTGCAGTATCAGGGATCGGAGCAAATCCATCCCGTTGAAGCCCGTGAGACAGGACTCGAGGCGACCCCCAAAGAACGGAACTACTTCCTTACTCAATACGGCTACGCGATCCGCCGCTGGAATTTCTCCGTAAGCTCGACCACGACTCTGACGCAAGTCGCGGCCGAGTTCATCGAGTAGCCGTGCCAGGACAGAGGGCTGCACTCGTCGGGCCGACGGTAGCTCGCCCGGCCACGCGATGAGGTCGACGTTGGATTGGACGACATGCACCATCCGTCTTTCCCCTGGCGGTGCCAGCGCTTCGACGATGCTCTCGACCTCTCTGGTTAGCGCGTCTCCGGAAAGCCGATCGGCGAGAAGGACACGGGCGAGCACAGTCAACATCTCGCGATCCAGATGGTTGGGCGGAGCATCTTTTGGCGGACGCTCAGGCGCACGAAGGCCGAACACGAAGTCTTTGTTATCGACTGGATCGCTCTCGTACATCCACGGTTGGTCGGTATTCGCGGCCTCACCGATGTACTTAATCAGTATATGGATGTCGTGATCGTACGGTTCGAATACCGTTGGATCGTATTCGTTCAAGGCCTCTGTCCAGTAGCACACCGCTTCAGGGAAACTGTGGACCCGGTAAGCGTCATGCTCAGATTCGGCGATTAACTCGGCCCAGATATCAACCTTATCCAGTTCGGCGGAGAAGATATGACGGGGCGGGGCCAGGACCTCGCGAACTGTGGTGGCCGGCCCGTGCTTTAGGTACGAGTCGTAGATCCGGTTGGCGATGTGTACCTGCGCTCTGCCGATTCGTGTTGCAAAGCTCCGGCGAAGCTCCTCTGAATAGTCCGATTCGGCGACCAACATGTCTGGCGGCGGAGAGTTGTCGTCGATGTAGAACGATTCATCGCGGCCCTTGTATAGCCCATAAACAGCACTGATACCCGGATGCAGGACTCGTGTCGACTCACCGAGTCGATCCCAAGCCTCTGCGAAATACCACAGCGTGAGTTGGTCGGTTCCCGGTGAGAAAAGGACTAGCTCAAACTCGTCAAAGGATCCGATGAGGTGGCGTTCTTCATCCCCTGACATCAGCATGAGATCGCGCCCCATGGGCCAGATCACGTCCAGCATCAGTGTGCGTGCCCCAGCGGTCTGTTCATCAGGCTGACGTGTGAATGCGCTAATCGCCCCAGGAAAGACGTCGTTGCTGGTTTCGAGTTGTGGCACTCGTATGTTCACCACTAGTCGCTTGTCGGTGTCGACCACACCTCGGAGTCGCACAGTCTGATTATCGGGCTCGTCCACATCGGGTCCTGGCGGATCGAAAAGCGGGCGGGTGAGTCGGCGGGTCAATGTCGTAGCAATTCCCTTAACCGCAGCTTGCAGCGAACCCGAGCAGCCATACTTTGATGCTTCGGCGATTATCTTGTGGCGGAGGGTTGTAGTGAGGTCTCGTGGAGCGGCAATAACAACCGCACCAGTGGATGCCAATACAAATGGTTTGCGAAGCAACAGGTTTGCGACTTCGTCCTTGCCCATCGGTTGTAGTTCATCTAGTGGTGTGAACAACTCATCCTGGACGTATGCGATTGCGCTACTTGGCATATCCGCGAATGTGGAAGTGAAGTTGAATTGCAGTGCATCGGACAAGCTGACCCAGTGCTTGTCGTCGGGGACTATCAGCTCCGCAGCCTCAGAGGGCGCCAACTGCTGCCGACGGTAGCCTAACCGCCTTGCCAGATAGTCGGCTGGCGCCAATAGCACATGTGTAAGTACTCGTATATTCCGCAGGTATTCGACCGGAAAGTCGTAGTCATGCGCCCCGAAGACCGCCAGCAGCAGATGGCCAACATCGGTTCCGCTAGTGGGGTCATAGCCCTGCAGTGTTAGATAGCTTCTTGAGAAGAACGACACCTCTGTGGTGACAAATGATTCGAATCTACCGTCGTCCGCGAGAGCTTCACCTGTTTCCTGCTCGAACCGTCGCACGAACTTGGCGAACGTTCCTGCATCAACCCTCACATCACCGTTCAGTGTCGCGGCGAAAGCGCTAAGTCTGGTAAGCGATTCGAGATGGTGGACGTTGCCCGGGACTAGCTGCAGGCCAACTATCCGCGCCATCAGTTCAATCCGGCCGCCTCGCTTCACAGCCCGCTCTCGTCGGCTTCGCGCTCCCTTACCCACCGGTGGCCACACCCCTCTCGTACAGCAGCAACTCGTCGCAGCTGTTGCCCAGGCTATGCGACAGAGGTGACATCTTTCGAACGTTTATTCGGATTACCCTGCGGAGGCAGCTCGGATGCTGGGCGAATGCCAGGAGGAGTGCGGGAAGTGTCGCGCAGTGGACTGGAGCTTGGTCTTTCCGCCGACCAGCAGTACCCGGGTCCGCGGAGTTTAGCGGCGCTGCGTACGACCCGCCATAAGCGGTGAACAAACAATGACTTCAAGAACTTGCTTACGAAAGCCACGAAAGTAGGGGCAGACCCTCCCTCATCTAGGGAGTGTCAAAGATCAACTGAACCAGGCGTAAAGCATCAGCCGAAACACCGTAAGGCCACACCCGACACAGAAAAGTCAAGCATCAGCCGAGTTAATACATCGTTTTTGTAGGGCGGGCGGGGCTCGAACCCGCGACCAATGGATTATGAGTCCACGGCTCTAACCAACTGAGCTACCGCCCCTAGCAGCCCTGAACTCTATCCGATCGGCTGCCGCATCCCTGGAAGCCCGGTCACCTGTGGTCGTAGTCCAGGTTGCACGACGCTGCCTTCACTTCGGCGTCCCGAAGCCTCGCCCGGCTTATGTTGTACTCGTACCAGGGCGCCGTCTCTCGCAAGTGATACGCAACCTTGCCCTGCACACAGTCCCGTACGTCCTCGGGCAGCGACTTCGTCGCTGCGAACGCGTCCGAAGACAGTGTCCCCATGTACCACTGATCGATCTTGCCGGTCTGCTGGAAGAACTCGACGTTGCGCTGCGCGATATAGCTCTCCGGGTTGAAGATCGCCAAACCCAGCATCCCAAACGAACCGACCGCCACCACCGCAGTGGGCAGCCACCGCGCACTCATCCGAATGCCCGCCACCAGGATGAGCACCAACACCACAGCCATGCCCAGCTCGATCCAGCGCACCAGCAGCCGCTCCACACTGAACCCGTAGGCCTTCTCGTACAACGACATCCGGCGAATGGCCGAAGCCACGATCACCAACGTGGTCACGCACAGCCCGCCGATCAGCACCCGCAGGAACAACCGGTCGCGGGCATCATCACGCCCCGCCACCCGGATTGCCACAGCGATCACCCCCATCACCAGGATGGTGACGAACAGCAGCTGCCAGAAGCCCTGCCGCGCATACTCTGCGTAGGTCAACCCCTCAGTGACCTGCACATGCTCATCTCCCCCGAACAGCACCGAGATCTGCACGCCCACAAACGCGATGAACAGCAGATTCAGCGCAGCCAGCGGCAAGCTCCACTCCCAGCGCGGCAGCTTCTTGGGCTCCGTCGGTGCCAACCGGTCAAAGCTCGGCGGCGTGGACAGCACGTAGATGGCACCCAATGCGAAGCCGCCGACCAGCGCGCCGACGATAGCGCGGCCGATCACATCGCCGAAGGACACGAACGGCAGGACCCCATTGATCAACGCCTTGAACCGCGCATCGGCATCGGCCAGCAGCGCCCCGAACGCCGCCACCAGGCCGATAGTCACCAGCACGACGATGGCCGCACGGTCCGGGTTGATCTTGCGGCCACGCGACATCGTGCGGGTGCCGCGCCGCATCCAGCCCGCCACCCGGAATGGCGTCCTCAGCATGACGAACTGCCCGTACACCAACCCGGTCCACGTCCGGGCCGGAGCCAGGGCATAGACGAACAGCGCCCCCGAGGTCAGAACACACAGCGCAACAAGCCATTCCGCATCCCGCACAGTCGGCACCACCGCCAGGCACAGCGCGAGCACCAGCGCACCGATACGGGTGGGAGTCCACTGCACTTTCTGCGTCGCGAAGGCGGCAAGGGCCACCGCGAACGCCGTCAACGTCCAACCTAAGCCCGGGAGCGAGGACCGCCAGCACAGCGCCGCCACCAGCCCGGCCCCTACCCCGCCGAGCAGCGCCCCCTGGGTCATCTTCGAGCGGATGTCGCGCGGCCAGGCCGTCAGGAACCGTGTGGGCGGCCCGAAGATCGGCACCGGCGGGCGCGGAACGGGCGGCACTGAAGCCTCGGCCGGCGCCCCCGGAATCGGATACGGCGGCGGCATTACCGAACCTGTGGTCATGAGTTCCCCTCCTCGGATTCAAACTGCGGCAATGTGACTCGCACCCGACAGCCGGGCGCGTCCACGATTTCGATACGGCCGCCATGCAGATCGACGGCCCATTGCGCGATGGCCAGCCCTAAACCTGTGCCACCATCACGTGATCCCCCGTGGGTGAATCGTTCGAACACTCGTGATCTTTCGTGCGGTGCGATACCGGGCCCGGTGTCGGCGACCTCCAGCAGCAGCGCCTCGTTCTCGGTGCGCGCGAACACCGACACCTGTCCCCCGGGCGGGCTGTGCCGGGATGCGTTGTCCAGCAGGTTGGCCACCACCTGATGCAGCCGGGCGGTGTCGGCGACCGCTTGCAAGTCGAACGGCTCGACCGTCACGTGATAACGCACCTGACGTCCGGTGGTCTTGGCTTCGGCCACCGCGCCGTCGACGAACTCACGCACCGCGAACGGTTCGCTTTGCACCGGAACCGATCCGTTCTCGAGTTTGGACAGGTCAAGTAGGTCGTCCACGAGCCGGCCCAGCCGTTCGGTCTGCGCCAGTGCGGTTTTCAGTGTCGCCGGATCCGGCTCGGCCACCCCGTCGACAATGTTCTCCAACACCGCCTGCAGCGCCGTGATCGGTGTGCGCAGCTCGTGCGAGACATTGCCCACCAACTCGCGCCGGTACTTCTCGGCGGACTGCAGCTCGGCGGCCATATGATTGAAAGCTGTTGCCAGCTGGCCCACTTCATCGCGGGAGGTCGAACGAATCCGGCGCGAGTAGTCGCCCTGCGCCATCGAGCGTGCCGCCGCCGTCATATCCCGCAGTGGTGAAGTCATGCCGTGCGCCAGGAACCACGTCACCCCGAAGGACACGAACAATGCCAGCGTGAGCGCGTACCGCAGCTTCCATTCGGCGGTGATCCACAGCAGGCAGGTGGCGATCAGCAGCGCCACCCCCACCAGCACCGCGGTCTTGAACTTGAAGGAGCGCAACGGATCCAGCGGTCGCGGCAGCAGTTCCAGCAGTGGGCTCATCGTGGTACCTCCAACGCGTATCCGATGCCGTGCACGGTGCGGATCAGCTCTTGGCCGAGCTTGCGGCGCAACGCCTTGATGTGACTGTCGACGGTGCGCTGGCCCGACGGCAGCCCCTCGCTCCAGCCCCACACCTGGTCGAGCAGGCGCTCCCGGCTGATCGCCACCCGCGGGTTATCGGCCAGATAGGCCAGCAGATCGAACTCGGTACGGGTCAGGTGCACCTCGTCGTCACGGTGATAGACGCGGCGCTCGGAGATGTCAATGCGCACCTGCCCGATGCGCACATCGGTGCTCGGCGCCGCCACTCGATCGGTGCGGCGCAGCAGCGCCGCGACCCGGGCCACCAGCACCCGCATGCTGAACGGCTTGGGCAGGTAGTCGTCGGCACCCACCCCCAGGCCCACCAGCATGTCAGTCTCGGTGCCACGCGCGGTGAGCATCAGCACCGGGATCGGGGCGAGCGCCTGCACCTGGCGGCAGACCTCCAGGCCGTCGAGGCCGGGCAGCATGACGTCCAGCACCATCAGGTCCGGCGGGTTTTCGCGGCAATGCCGCACCGCGTCGAGGCCGTTGTCCTCGGTGTCTACGGCATACCCCTCGGCGCGCAGCCGCGCGGAGATGGACGCACAGATCGTTGGCTCGTCATCGACAACCAAGATTCTTCGCTGGCCTTGCACATGAACAGCCTATTTGACGGTTGTGGTGATCGCTGGAGCCTTTTGTGAAGGTTCTGTGGAGGTGCCGGGAGCGACCTACTGCGCGGCGCTGACCGAGGACATGTGGAAGTCCGGGATCCGCAGCGCCGGCATGGCTTGGCGCGTCGCGTAATCGCTCCACTCGCGCGGCAGCGTGTACTCGGTGGCGCCCACCTGCGATACCCGCCGCAGCAGATCGATCGGGCTCTCGTTGAACCGGAAGTTGTTGACGGCGCCGGTGATCTGGCCGTCGCGCACCAGGTACACGCCGTCACGGGTCAGCCCGGTCAGCAGCAACGTCGTCGGGTCCACGTCGCGGATGTACCACAGCGTGGTCAGCAGCAGACCGTTCTCGGTGGCGGCGATCATCTCCTCCAGCGTCGCCCCGCCTTCGCCGGTCATGATGAGGTTGTCGGCGCCCACCGTGGGGGCGGCACCGAATTCGGCCGCGTCGGCACGTGAGTAGCTCAGCGCGTTGATCACACCGTCGCGCACCCAGTCGACCCGCTCGATGCCCACGCCGTTGTCGAAGACCGACAGCGATTCCCGCGAAATGGGGGTCGCCACAAACGGGCTGCTCTCCAGCCCCGGGTACGACGGGTCCGAGTACACCGTGACCGGCAGCTCGGTAAGGCGCTCCCCAATGCGGGTGCCGCCGGGCCCGGCGAAGGCGTTGCGGCCCTCATGCGCACCGCGCCCGCCCATCGTCCACACCAGGTACTGCATGAGGTCGCCGGTGGCCGACGGCGGCAGCAGCGTCTCGTAGCGACCGGCCTTGAGCTCGATCTGATTCTGTGCCGCCGTGAGGCGTTCACTGAGTTGGCGCAGCAGCGATTCGGTGGGCACATCCACGAATTCGGGGGTGCACACCCCGGCCCAGGCACTGCCCACACCGCGTTTGGCGTTGATCTCCACCTGGCCCGTCGGCTGGGTGAACCTGCGGCGCAGCCCGGTCGACGAGGCCAGGAACGTGGTCTGGCGTTCGTGGCGCGCGTAGCCGTACAGGGTGTCGGGGCCGTCAAAACCCGTCGACAGATCGGCGGCCAGCGACCCGAACACGTCGGCACCGGTCGGTGAGATCTGCGCATCCCAACTCTCCCCCGCCCCGTCACCGGGGCCCAGCAGCGGCATGGCATCCCGCGACGGTGGCGCCGACGCGGCCTCGGCCTGACTGGCCGCCACCAGATCGGCGAGCGCGGCCGGATCGGCGTCCTCGGTGAGCACCGAGCCGACCCGGGTCTGATCTCCTTGCCGCAGAATCGATACCACCGCGATGCCGCGCTTGACCGACTCGCCGTTGGTGGTCATGGAACTGCCCGCCCAGCGCAGCGATGCCTCGCTACTGTCCTGGATCAAGACGATGGTGTCATCGGCGCCGCCGCGCCGCGCGGCCTCGGCCAGGACATCCTCGGCGACCTGCTGTGCGGGGATCACGCGGCACCACCTTCCTGCTTGGTGTTCAGAACGTTGACGCCACGGAACAGCGCCGACGGGCAGCCGTGGCTTACCGCCGCCACCTGCCCGGGCTGAGCCTTACCGCAGTTGAACGCTCCGCCCAGCCGCCAGGTGGATTGGCCGCCAACGGCTTCCATCGACCCCCAGAAGTCGGTGGTGGTGGCCTGGTAGGCGACGTCGCGCAGCTGGCCGTCCAGCTTGCCGCCGCGGATGCGGTAGAACCGCTGGCCGGTGAACTGGAAGTTGTAGCGCTGCATATCAATTGACCACGACTTGTCGCCCACGATGTAGATGCCGTCCTCCACGCCGGAAATCAGATCGTCGGTGCTGCGCTCCTGCGGAGACGCCTGCAGCGACACATTGGCCATCCGCTGGATCGGCACATGGTGCGGCGAGTCGGCGTACGAGCAGCCGTTGGAACGCTCCTGGCCCAGCCGGGGTGCGAACACCCGGTCCAGCTGGTAGCCGACAAAGATGCCGTCGCGCACCAGATCCCAGCGCTGCGAAGCCACGCCCTCGTCGTCGTAGCCGACCGAGGCCAGGCCGTGCACCTCGTTGCGGTCGGCGGTGACGTTCATGACGGGTGAGCCGTACTTCATGGTGCCGAGCTTGTCGGGGGTCGCGAACGAGGTGCCCGCATAGGCGGCCTCGTAGCCGATGGCCCTGTCGTATTCGGTGGCGTGGCCGATGGATTCGTGGATGGTCAGCCACAGGTTGGTCGGGTCGATCACCAGGTCGGTGGGGCCGGCGACCACGCTGGGCGCCTTCACCTTCTCGGTGAGCAGCTCCGGGATCTCGCGCAGCTCGGCGCTCCAGTCCCACACTCCGTCGCTGCCGATGGCCTCCCAGCCCCGGCCCATCGGCGGGGCCAGGGTGCGCATGGTCTCGAAGGACCCGGTGGCGGCGTCGACGGCGATGGCGTCCAGCTGCGACATGACCCGGACGCGCTGCTGGGTGATGGACGAGCCGAAGGTGTCGGCGTAGAAGGTCTGCTCCTTGACCGCCGTCAGGGTCGCCGAGGCATGGTCCACCCCGTCGGAAGCCAATAGCCGGGCCGAATACTCCTGCAGCACCGCGATCTTGTCGGCCTGCGGCACCCCGAACGGATCGATCTCGTACTCGGACACCCATTGAACGTCGGCATAGACGGGCTCGGCCGCCAGTTCGACGCGCTCGCGGTTCAGGCTGCGCAGCCCGCGGGCCACGGCCACGGCCCGGCGCGCGGTGTCGGCGGCGGCGGTGGTGTCGAGCTGCACATGTGAGGCGAACCCCCAGGTGCCGTCGACGATCACCCGCACCGCCAGACCGATGGTGCGTCCGGACACCGCCGTCTCGACCTGCTCGTCGCGCAGCACCAGCTCTTCGTTGATCAGCCGGTGGATGCGCAGGTCGGCATAGCTGGCACCGGCGGCGCGCGCCGCGTTCAGGGCGGCGTCGGCGAGTGCGGCGCGCGGCAGCGCCAGGAAATCGGGATCTACGGACCGAGTCACGCGCTCAACGCTACCGGTGGCGTCCACGGTTTAATGTCCCCGTGACACGCTCCCGGCAGACAGCGCTCGCATATGGGCTGTTGGCCCCGAGCCTGTTCGGCGTCACCGCGTTTTTGCTTTTGCCGATCCTGGTGGTGGTGTGGCTGAGCCTGTGCCGCTGGGATCTGCTGGGCCCCATCGAATTCATCGGCCTGGACAACTGGCGCTCGGTGCTCACCGACGGCGCCTTTGGCCACTCCCTGCTGGTGACGCTGCTTTTTGTGGCACTGGTGATCCCGGTACAGACGGCGCTTGGACTGTTGGCGGCAACGCTGCTGGTACGCGGCCTGCCCGGCACCGTGCTGTTCCGGACCATCTACGTCATCCCGTGGATCTGCGCGCCCCTGGCCATCGGCGTGCTGTGGCATTGGATGCTGGCGCCCACCGACGGTGCCATTGGCGCTCTGCTCGGGCAGCGCATCGAGTGGCTGACCGACCCCACGTTGGCGCTGCCGGTGGTGGCGGCGGTCAGTGTGTGGACGAACGTCGGCTACGTGGCGCTGTTCTTCATGGCGGGTCTGCTGGCCATCCCCGGCGATGTGCACAACGCGGCCCGGGTGGACGGTGCGACGGCCTGGCAGCGGTTCCGCCGCATCACCCTGCCGATGCTGCGGCCCACCTTCTTCTTCGTCCTGGTCACCGGGGTGGTGAGCGCGGTGCAGACCTTCGACACCGTGTACGCACTCACCAGCGGTGGCCCGCAGAACCGCACCGACCTGGCCGCGCACCGCGTCTATGCCGAGGCATTCGAGTCCGCCCATGTCGGGCGTTCGGCCGCCATGTCACTGATCCTGTTTCTGATCTTGGTCGCCGTCACGGTGATTCAGCACCGCTACTTCCGGACGCGGGTGAGTTATGACCTGGTGTAGAAACGGCGCGGTCTATCTGCTGCTGACGCTCGGCGCTGCCCTGACGCTGGGCCCGTTCCTGTTGGCGCTGTCGGCGTCGCTGAAGTCGACGCGACAATTCGCGACCGATTCTCCGCTGGCGCCGCCCAACCCGTTCACGATCGCCAACTACACCGGTTTGGCCGACGCAGGGTTCGGGCGCGCCGCGCTGGTGACGGTGTTGATGACGGCCATCATCGTGATCGGCCAGCTGACGTTCTCGGTGCTGGCCGCGTATGCCTTTGCGCGACTGCAGTTCCCGGGGCGCGACGGACTGTTCTGGGTGTATCTGGCCACGCTGATGATTCCGGCGACGGTGACCGTGGTGCCGATGTATCTGATGCTGACGCAGGTGGGGCTTCGGAACACCTTCTGGGCGTTGGTCCTCCCGTTCATGTTCGGATCGCCCTACGCGATCTTCCTGCTGCGTGAGCATTTCCGCACCATTCCCAATGACCTGATCCGCGCGGCCCGCCTGGATGGCGCCAACACGCTCGACATTCTGTGGCATGTGGTGGTGCCGGTGAGCCGTCCCATCCTGATCACGCTGACCCTCATCACCGTGGTATCGCAGTGGAACAACTTCATGTGGCCGTTGGTGATCACCAGCGGAAGCAACTGGCGGGTGCTCACCGTAGCGACCGCCGGGCTGCAGTCACAGTTCAACGCGCAGTGGCCCATCGTGATGGCGGCGACCACCGTGGCGATCGTGCCGTTGGTGATCCTGTTCGTGGCGTTCCAGAAGTACATCGTCCGGTCCATCACGTTGAGCGGACTCAAGTAGTGAAATCCTCCACGCGCGCCGCCCTGACCCTTGGGCTGGTCGCCCTGCTGCTGTTCGGCATCGCGGGATGGCTCGGGATTCCGAAGACACCGCAGGGAAAAACGGTCGTCACCGTCCGGGTGTGGGATGCGCGGGTGGCCGAGGCCTACCGCAGCTCGTTCGACGAGTTCACCCGGCGCGATCCCGAGATCCAGGTCGCCGTCACAGTGACGTCGTATGCGAGCTACTTCAACAGCCTGCGCACCGATGTGGCCGGGCACGGCGCCGACGACATCTTCTGGCTCAGCAACGCTTACCTGTCCGATTACGCCGATACGGCGAACCTCATCCCCATTGATCCGCAAGAGGATTGGGATCCCTCGGTCGTCGCCCAGTTCACCCGCGGCGGCAAGCTGTGGGGTGTTCCGCAGCTTAGCGACGCCGGGATTGCGCTGTACTACAACAAGAATCTTCTCGACCAGGCGCAGGTGGACCCGGCCGAGCTGGCGGAGCTGCGGTGGGACCCCGACCCTGCTGTGGATACCCTGCGCCCGATGCTGCACCGGCTCACCGGGCCCGGGCATTGGGCCTACAACGCCGCCAACGACTTGCAGGGCATCTACCTGAACTACCTCGGATCGGCGGGGGCCGTCTTCCAGGCCGGCGACAAATTCGCGTTCGCCAACACTCGGGCCGAGATGGCCTTCCAGTACCTGGTCGACCTCATCAACGTCGACAAGGTGGCGCCGTCGGCCGCCGACACCAACGCCAACAACGACTTCTCGCGCAACCAGTTCCTGCAGGGGCGGATGGCGCTGTTCCAATCGGGCACCTACAACCTGGCCCCGATCCAGGCGAACGCCACCTTCCCGTGGGGTGTGGCGATGATGCCGGCCGGGCCCGAGGGGCGGGTCAGCGTCACCAACGGCATTGTGGCCGCCGCCAATTCGTTCTCGCCCCACCCCGAGGCCACCCAGCGGGTGCTGGCCTGGATGGGTAGCACCGACGGCAACGTCTTCCTGGGCCGCAGCGGCTCGGCGATCCCCGCCGTGCTGGGTGCGCGTGAGCCGTACTTCCAGCATTGGACTGCCCGTGGCGTCGACGTCGCCCCGTTCTTCCAGGTGCTGAACGGTGCACAGATCGCGGCACCGGGCGGGCAAGGCTTCGGAGCCGGATTCGCCTCGCTGAAGCCGTATTTCGCCGAGATGTTCCTAGGACGCCTCGATGTGCAGACCGCGTTACAACAGGCGCAGCAGGCGGCGAACAGGGCGATAGAGAAGTAGCGCTACAGCACCTCGAACAACACGACCGCCGTCCCGATCGCAAGGATGATCAGCAGCGCGATCGCGTCACGCAGGCCCGGCCGCGTCGGATGCGCCGCGATCTGCCCGGTGCCGCCACGCGAGGTGATGGCATCCCCCATCTCGGAGGCACGCCGCAGGGCGACGGTGATCGCCGCGGTCAGCATGTCGACCACCTCGGCCACCCATCGCAACCCGCGTCTGCCCTCGCGCACCTGCGGCGGACGCAGCCTGCGCGCCGCGATGAGCACCCGGAACTCGTCAGACAGCATGGGGAAGGAGCGCAGCGCGAGCGCCAGGGTCGCGGCGCGCTCGTCGACCGGAATCCCGAAGACCTTCAACGGCCGCCCCAGCATGGCCACAGCCGGGGCGATCTCGGAGACATTCGTCGTCCACGACACCATGGCTCCCGTACCGAGCAGCACAACCGCCACCGCAGTGGTGCGCGCCACCGCCAGCACCCCGTGGAACCCTATAGTCATCCCGCCGATATGCCAGAAGGGCGGCCCGCCGCTGAAGAACACCGTGAGGCTGCCACCGATCACCAGGGCCACCATCCAGATCGGGATGGTGGGCACCGCACCGCGCGGGATATGGGCCAACCACGCGGTAAGGACCACCAGCGCCGCCACCGCGCCGATCGCCGTCCAGGTGGGAAACAGTGTCAGCAGCACCGAAATAAGGAAGACCGCAACAAGTTTGGTTCCCGCCCACAGCTCGTGGATCGGCGACGTACCGGGGACAGGGCGCAGCAATACCACCGGGCGGCGTGGTGCACGTGTCGTCGTCATGAGCGATTCCCCGACCCCACCGATTCGGCCAGCAGCACCCCGGATTGCAGATGCACGGTCCGCGGACACAGTTCCTGCATGCCATCGAAGTCATGCGAGATCACGACGATGGTGAGCCTTTCCCGCTCGCGCACCTCAACCAGCAGCCGCAGCAGACCGGCCTGCGACTCGGCATCCAGACCCGCCAGCGGCTCATCGAGAATCAGGGCACGCGGTGAGCGCGCCAGCAGCCCGGCAAGCACCACGCGGCGCATCTGGCCTCCGCTGAGCTGATCAATCGGACGCTTAAGCAGGTCCGCATCCAGACCGACACTGGCGAGGGCGTGCACCACCCGATCAGTCTCACGGGCGGAAAACCCGGCCGCCGAAGCTATTTCATAGTCGACCCGGCTGCGCAGCAGCTGCAAGCGGGCCGCCTGGAAACTGATGGCCACCGACCCCACCTGCTCCGACACCGGCTTGCCGTCCAGTAGGCACTGCCCCGAGGTTGGTTTGGTGAGCCCCGCCGCGATCCAGGCCAGCGTCGACTTGCCCGATCCGTTGCCGCCATGGATCAGCACACCATCGCCCTCGTGCACCGCCAGCGACACGTCATGCAATGCCGTTTTCGCCCAGGGAGTTCCGCTGGCGTACTGATGGGCGACGGAATCGAACTCGAGAACAACGGGCGCCTCGACATTGGGCAGCGCGGCCGTCGTGGTGGGCACCGGCACTGTCTGTATCGCCGTGCGCGCCACCTTGCCGTTGACCGCGCGCAAGGCGATCTCACGGTCCGCGGCGGCGGCCTCGGACTGGAAATGGGTGATGTGCACCACCGACATCCGGTGCTGCGCGGTGAGCCGTGACAGCACGCCCAGCAGGTCCTCGCGCCCCTTCGGGTCGACCATGCTGGTGATCTCGTCGGCCACCAATAGCGCGGGGTCGCGCGCCAGGGCCGAGGCCACCGCCAGACGTTGCAGCTCGCCGCCGGAGAGCGAGGAGGTGCTCTGCTCGCCCATCCCCTCCAGACCGACCTCGCGCAGCAGACCCTCGATGTCGACGTCGTGATCGGCGGGCAGACCCCACACCACATCGTCGGCGACCTTGGTACCCAGCACCTGACTTTCCGGGTGCTGCATGACAATTGCGGTGCCGCCGATGGCGCCGAGCCCCACCGAACCTGGCCGCTCGATCTCCCCCGACGTGGGTTCACGCCCGGCCAGGATGCGCATCAGGGTGCTCTTACCCGAGCCGTTGGGACCGGTGATCGCGACATGCTCGCCGACCTCGATGCTCATCGACAGCGGCGCCAGCGCATCGGCTTCACCGCGCGGATACCGGAATCGCACCTCCCGCAGGCGCGCGGGCACCGGACCCACCGCACCTGCCGGCGTCGGCGGATCGAGCTGGTGCACATCGGGAATCACCGCCAAGCGCTGGATCACGCGAGAGAGCACCCACCAGCCGAACAGCGCGTTAAACAGCACGAAGACGAAGACGATGCCACCGATGAACCACACCCAGTTGCGCATCGCGAAGTCGATGGCGCTCGTCGCGTTCACACCGACCGCTTCCAGATGCGGGAGGTGAGCGATCATCTTGAACAGGCCCTCCAGCGAGGCGCGCAGCGCATCGAAGAGCAGGTTGCGCATGCGGTCTAGCAGGGCCAGCGCACCGACCGCCAGCGCCGCAATGATCGCGCTACAGATGACTCCGAGCACCGTCAGCAGGGGCATGCCGTGTCCGCGTCGGCGCACTACGCCGGTGAGGCCACCGATGTAGACGCAATTGCCCATGGCGATCAGACCGCCGAGCCCGGCAAGCAGGAACGCGATGACACCGCCGGCCACGGCGGCGGCCAGTAGCACCCGGACGCGGTAGCGATATCCCAGCAGACCCATGGGTACGGCACCGAGTAGTTGCACGGCGCCCAAAATCGGCAGGGCGACCCCCACGATGACCATGGCGGCGGTGAGCGCGGCCATGACGGCCGCCTGAGCCAGTTCATCGGGTTTCAGGGGCACCCTGGTGAAATTCACTTCACAATTCTGCCAGCAGGTTTGCCCACTCTCAGGACATTCTCAGCTTCGCCCGGCGCACCGCTAATTCACTGCGACGCCGATCAGATGACCTATCAGATACGTTGCGCCGATAGCGATGGCACCAAACGCCAACTGCCGCAAGGCACTCAGCCACGGGGCTCGGGCCGTGAAGCGCCCGGCGACCCATCCGGCGATCAGCAGACCCACTCCTCCGCAGACCAGACCGGCCAGAAGTGACGCGAATCCCAGCAGGAATGGGATCAGCGGCACCACCGCGCCCACCGAGAACGTCACGAATGAGGAGATCGCGGCCACCCACGGCGATGGAGTGTCGTTGGGATTGATGCCGAGCTCTCGGGTGAGGTGAATCGTCACCGCGGTGTTCTCGTCCTGGTGGATCTCGTCGGCCGCCGCGGTCGCGGTCTGCGGCGAGAGCCCGATATCGCTGAGCATGGCGATGAGCTCCTGCTTCTCGGCATCGGGGTGCAGCTGGATGGCGCGACGCTCCACGCCCACCTCATGCTCGATCTGCGAATTGGACGTCGATACCGAGGTGAATTCGCCCAGCGCCATCGAGAACGCACCCGCCACCAGGCTGGCGACCCCGGTCAGGACGATCGCCTGAGTGTCCAGTCCGCTGGCACCCACGCCAGCGACCAAAGCCGTATTGGTAACCAGGCCGTCCATGGCGCCGAACGTGGCCGCACGCAACCATCCCCCGGACACGTCCGGGTGCGTGTGGTCAAATTCATGCGGTAGTTCGGCAGATCCCGCAGAGCCGTCGAGTGCCACGATAAATGAATCTACTTCCAGGTTGCTGAAAACGCACTGCTCAGAGGGGAATTACCGATATGAAGCGTTCACTGACTGTTTTCGGCACCGCGGTGTTGGCCGGCGGGCTGATGCTTGCGTGTTCGGGCAATGACAAGAAGGACGAGTCCGCGAGCTCTTCGGCCAGCAGCAGCGCCACCACCTCTGCCGCGGCCGCAAGCACCTTCGACATCGCCAAGATCGATGCCATCAAGGACCAGTTCCCCGCCGGGTACACCGTCGAGGTACAGCCCAAGACCACGGTGACCCAAGAGATGCTCGATCAGATGAAGGGCATCTTCGACAAGGCCACCTTCACCCCACAGGAATGCGCCGACAAGATGCTGGGCGCATTCCCTCAGGTGACCGGCACGTCCATGCAGGGTGTTACCGGCGCCAAGGGCAATGGCGACCCGATGTCCAAGACGATGATCATCGCCGCGGCCATGGAGACGGTCAGCGCGATCCCCGAGGACACCACCGGTGGAGCGTGCGACAAGTTCAGCCTGTCGATCGCCGGCATGGCCGAGGGCACCGGCGAGAAGATCGACGCGCCCGCCATCGATGGCGTGAAGACGACGGGTACGTCAACGAATATCAAGATCAGCGCGCCCGGCATGGAGAAGGAGATGGTGCAGATCGCCTACTCCGCTCAGCTCGATGACCACCACGCCGTGTCGGTGTCGGGCATGGGTGATGTCGACCGCAACGAGCTGTCCGACGTCTTCGTGAAGGCCGTCAACGCCGTTAAGGGATAGGTCGTACCGGGATGCCCGCCCCCGCAGCAAGGGTCGGGTACCCGGGCGCTCCCCAGTACCCGCCGGGCGGGTAATAGCCGTAGCCGTACCAGGCCGAGCTGGGCACACCTTCACATTTGGAGGTGTTTCCGGCGGAGGCGCAGACAGTCGCCTGGGCGGTGCCCGCCGCGGGGCTGGGCAAAATCAATGGCGCTGAAGCCAGAGCTCCGACAATGAGTGCCGAGCAGAGAGTTCGCGCCACATTTCGTGGTCGCTTCATGCCTCCAGGATAGCTCTGGCCCCGTGCGATGAACGCAGCGTTGACCGTGACCCTGGTCGCCTATCGAACCGCGTTGGGGAGGCTGCGCGTTGGCCGTTTCATTTCGTCCAAATCCTCCCCCGCCTGCCCGTAGATCCAGAAGATGACGCGGCTGACGAGGTGCAGCAGGATCCGCTGCTCAGGATCCTGCGTATCCACCCCATAGATGTTGGTGACCGCTGACGTACCGCAGTCGCGCTCATACAGCTCGCCGGTTAACCGCCAATGGGTACCGGGTCCACAGTCCTTGGGCGCGAAGGAATCAACCGAGATGAATTCGCCCGCTGCCAATTCCACAACGTGACATTCCAGTGTGCCCGCGTATCCCGTCCCCACCGCCGGCATCGATCCGATGACGAACTTCGCGCCAAGCTCTGGGCGGAATCCCCGCACGCTCACCGGCCATTGGTCTGGATCGGTGATGGCGTCCCACACCTGTGTGCGCGGATGTTCGAACTCCCATATGGCGCGTACCACCTACTCCCCTTCCCCGGACAGCCTCGAGACCGCCTGCGTGTGGCCATCGGCTAGCAACCATGGCCAAGTTACCGTACTAGCAGTACCACTATTTCGCTACGCAACGGAAAGGATTCGACGTAGCTATCTAGATGCCGGGCCATCGATCGCAGCGCCACGCGATAGCTACCAGCTAAAAGCTGTATTAATGATGGAGAACGTTCACATGAAGGACCCCTCCGGTAACGAGGTTCCGACCAGCTCACTGTTTTCAGAACGACCGTACACAATTTTCCCAGAGTTCAAGAAAGCGGGATGAGCAAATAAGTATGAGAGCATGTTGTGGTGTCGGAGGACTCGTCCGTGGCGCAAGCACGGACACTGCTGATCGCGCTCTACGAGCATGTCGACGAAGTGGCGCAGTCGATGGCCGAGGCCGAACACTTGATCCGACATACCCCGCGCCACAGCTCCCCACACCGGCACCACCGACTCCGCGTGGCCGCCATGCGCAAGGACATCTACGAAGCACAACGGCTGATTAAGCAACTGCACCAACGGTTTCCGGCGATACGCAATACGGTGTGGCCGCCAACGGACCCGTCGGGCGGGCAGCACGGATAAATGATCGGGGCGGCACTTCCCGAATCTGTAGGGAAGCTAGCCCGGTTCGTCCACGCCCACAGTGATCGACCGGTTGCCGCAATCGAGGGTTAGGGCTGCATGATCGCCCCCCGGAAGTACCGCGAAGGCAACGGTGTATGTCCGGTGGTCCTCGGGAGAACATCGGCCTAGGGCGGCAACTAACCGTCGGCCATCACCCAACCGCCGGGTCGGCGCCATGGGTGATGCCGCACCTGATGTTGGGTACGCGGAGAGCAGCAGCGCCTTCCTGCGCATGTCCGTGGTTACCTTTTGGCAGGTCGCGGCACATCCACCCGCAAAGTATTGAAAAAGTTTCCCAATCCAGGTACTAACGCAGTTCAAAGTGATCTATTCTGTTCCCTGTGGGTGGAGATATGCAAGGTCAAAGCAACCATCATCGAGCGAGCTGGCGCTGCATTCTGCAACAACAGGCGACAAAGCCTGTGGTTCATCGCGCACACCAGCACGTGCGCACCGCGCTGGTTGCGGTCGCGGTCCTAGCCGTGGGGGCCGCCGGCGCACAGGTGGCGGCCAATCACACAACGCCTGGTAGTGGGTTCTCGACCATCGCCACAGTCGGTGCCGACCCCACTGGCCCGACCGGGGGCCCTGGCGGTCCTGGCGGAATGGATGGCAGCCAGTTCCAGCCGCCTGGACTGCCGCCGCAGACGCCCGATTATCAGGGCGGCATCAACCAGCCGCCCCTGGATCAGAACTCGGGCATCTCGATCTACAACTCGGGTAATCCGCAAGCGCCACAGCAGGTTCCAGGCCAGCAGGGGCAACAGCCGCAACAGGGCTCCGATCAGCCCGCCCACGGCACCCAGCCTCCCAATTACTCCACGGCACCTGGCTACACCCAGGGGCCAGGTCAGCCGAATCCTGATTATCAGGCCCCACAACAGGGCTCACCTCAGCAGGGTCAGCAGTCTCCTCAGCAGGGTCAGCAGCAGCCGAACCAGTCCGAGCAGCAACAGCCTGAGCAACAACAGCAGGAACAGCAGGGTGATCAGCAGCGCCAGCAGCGCTGCCAGGCAATGTCGCAGCAGATGGACCAGATCACCCAAACCGCCGGGAAGGTCGCTGACGTCGCTCAACAGGTCGGGGACACAGCTAAGATCCTGCTTCCCAAGGGCGGCGGCGGATCGCAAGATCCGGATGGCCAACGCTCCCCGGGCCGCTTGCCAGTCCAGCCGCTTGAGTGTGGTGATTGCCTTCCAGAGCAGCGGCCGCAGAACCCGTTCTGCAAGCTTTTCCCTAATCCTGGCGCAAAATTTGCTTGTGACGAGCTCTTCGATCCCTGGATGGAGAACTTCAGGGATTCCTGCGATCCAGGAGCGGCAAACTGCAAGGGTCAGGTCCCGATCTGCTACCCGCGCGGAGTTACTAATCCATCTCCCGAGATGCAAAAGAGCATGAAGGACTACCTTGATGGCGGCAACAAGCTAATCGACGATAATCAACGCCTGGGCGGTAAAGTCACCAAACGTTCAACCAAAAACATGGGTAGCAGGCGCGACGCCGATAAGAAACGTGCGAATGATAAATACGGTGAGAAAGCGTTTGAAGGTAAGGCGTATGGACACATACCGGACCTGACTTGGGGAGGTTCTGCCGAGGACGAGCGTGATGTTATTCCGTTCGACAAGGACCTCAATTCGTCGATAGGTGGCCAGTCCAATCGCTTTAAGACCAACTTTGAGGCGACGGCATTCGTGGAAGGATACTGGGGCGAAGTGTGGGGCGCGAAGGATACGCAGTGCTTGGCCCCAGTAGGGTATGCGTGAAAATGTCACATGTTTGGGATAAACTTGGAGGGCGTACGCGACTCGCAGCTGGCGCATTGGCCTGGGTCGCGACGATTGCGATTGCCTCGGTGGTGACCTACGTTTTGTGTATGCAGCATCCCAGCGCCACATCCGATAAATATGATGCCGAAGTCCGGACAGTCATTGAGCAGTACATTGACGCCCTGAACAAGAGCGACCTCTCACGGATCGAGGCCCTTTCGACTGGGGCAGCCGAAGAACAGCTGAATCCGCAATTCGTAGGTGGGTACGTCCGTACGATGGCCATAAGAATCGAAGACCATGGGCCTATGCATATTGCCGATTTCGGCATATTGGCCCGTGGTGATTTAGTTTACGACGCATTCGTCTATACCGAATTCGAAGACCAGAAAAACGCGAAACCAGAGGACGTCTACTACTACACCGGGGCGCGGGTGCGTTACAGCATGTACCGGCTCAAAGGGCAGTGGAAAGTGATGAGCGTCGAGACGTTCAGGGCCGATGAAAAGTGATCAAGCTGCATACCGCGGCCATCGGGGCGGTCCTGTCCGTGATCGTGCTATCCGGCTGTCAAAGTCCCGAACCGGCTGAAGCTGGACCGAACTTCGCAAAGATCCCCGGGCAGTTCCCTGACCCTGCAACCACCACGGCGGTCGGCGCAGAAGATGCACCTGTGGGCTCATGCGCGAGAATCACCGGCAAGCGCACCGACGCAGTCATGGTGCTTGCGAAATGTGACTCCACCGAAGCCACGCATCGCATCGTGCAAAGGGTTGTAGAGCCCAAGGACTGTGTGGGTGATGTCGATCGGCGCTACTACCGCAATACCGCCGCCGGGGAATGGACCGCCTGCCTAGACATTTACTGGGCCAACTCCGGCTGCCTAAGCATCGCCGACGATGCAACGAAAGCGGTCAAGTGCGACGACACGACGGCACCCCGGCGATACCGAGCCACCACGCTCATCCTCGGCGTCTCAAACGCCGACATGTGCAGCGGCTACGCGCACCCGGTGCGCCGGTTCACCATCTGCACCGAATCCGTTCGATAGTCAGGCACTAGCACGCCGGCGCTCGTGTCGACGGTGAGTGGACTTCTCCGAATCCCTCTCGTGTTGAAGCTTGGCCACCACGTCGTCTGCTCCCTAGGCCTTAGACAGAAGGGATTCAGCGACTCGCTCCCCCTCGTCGGTGAGGTTAAGTCAGGCGTGGTAGTCCCAGGTGCCTTGTTCGCCGAGCCTCGATTTGGATATCTCCAAGGGCGGCATCTGGATTGGCCTGCTTGACCAGCCAGTGCACGCGGTAAAACTCGACCCAGCCGTCAAGGCCGTCTATGAGGATTTCGTTGCGGGCGCTGTTCATAGCTCTCCTTCCCGGCGCGGCTTCTCGTGCGACTGCCTGTCGCGACCAAGGAAACGACATTGCCACAGCAGCCAGCAACATGTCATATGGTTTGAACATGCAGAATGCGGGTCTAGCAAGATCATTCTGGCAATGGCAGGCAGAGGGACTCGTTGGTTCGCCTCGACGGCGGGCAGTCGGCCATGCCCTGCAACAGTTCGTCTCGATGGCCATCGTCCTCGCAGTCATAGACGTAGCGACCTGGGAAGACAATGGCTACACCTACACGTTCCACATCGCCCTGCTCGCGCTCGCCGCCTACCCGGCTGGCCTGCTGATGAGCCGTGTCCAGAGTGAACGCCTCACCGAGTATCGGTGGGCACTGTGGGGCGTGCCGCCCAGCTCATACGGCGAGGCGCTGCGCGCCTCCTACTTCGGCGCGGTGCCCACTGATCCGTACGTGCGGTCGTCTGCGGTGCGGTTCATACAGATACGCCAACACCGAGCACTGAGCCCGCTCACAGTGTGGGTGCTTGTCGCCGGGTTCGCCGCATTAACAGGTCTCGTGCGGTTTGCACTCCCCGGCGAACAGCCCTCCGCGCCCTGGTTCGGATTCATCGCGCTGCTCGCAGCGCTCGCGGCATCCGCATCGATCCAACCTGGGATCCTGCGGCGGCGGCTCACGCTGCTGCTGGCCGGTGAATGCAAAACTCCGCCTCCAGAAGGAGACGGAGTTCAAGGCGCAAAACTTGCTGTGCTCCCCCGCTTGGACTCGAACCAAGAACCGTCCGATTAACAGTCGGAAGCTCTGCCAATTGAGCTACAGGGGACTATCCGGATCGCGTCGGTTTGTACCGCGAACCGAGGCATGACTTTAGCGTACGGGTAGGGGTGAAAGCCAAACCGGCCGCCAGGCCGTATCGCCCGCCTACGAGCGACAAAGACGGGGTGCACAGGGTGTTGTCGCTCATAGTCGGGCACAAGGAAGTGTCCTGGCTCAGCCGTTCACAGGTGCGTCAGGCAGGATAGGGAGAACTTCGTTAGTTGGTGGAGGGTTCGTGATTCGGGTTTTGTTGGTGCTGGCCGCTGGCTACGTGCTGGGTGCGAAGGCTGGTCGTCGCCGATACGAGCAGATCGTCAACGGGTATCAGGCCGTCACCGGCAGCCCCGCGACCAAGAAGCTGATCGAGATCAGCCGTCGTCGCCTGGCCAACTCACTGTCTCCCGATCCGCACATGGTGGAACTCACACCGATCGATGAGACGACCATGATCTTGGAGCCCGAGCCCCAGCTCGACAACAAGTAGCGCGCCGCTACACCGACGGATCGTCCCCGCTGACCTGCTCCACCAGGCTGCGCCGGTACGCCTCCAGCGCCACCAGATCGCCGAACAGCGCGTGATACTCGTCGGCGTTGTCCACCGGTGACATCCGCTGCAGCTTGGACTTGACCTCGGCTACCTGCCGTCCGACCCACACCTCTTGCAGCTTGGCCAGCACCGAGCCGATGTACCGGGGCAGCCGCTCATCGTTGTCCACTTGGATGGCCTCGGCGGTCAGAGCGTTGATCAGCATCACCTGGTTCTGCGATGACGCGCTCTGGCGCACCTTGTCGATCCACTCCGCACCGACAATCCCCGCCCCGGTGCCACCAGCCGTCTCAATCGCGGTGCGCACTGCCACGTATCCGGGGTGCGTGAAGCTGTCGGGGGTCAGCGAGTCGAACACCGGTCCGGCGAAGGCCGGGAACTGCAGCGCGGCCTTGAGCGCTTCACGCTGCGGCCACAACGTGGGGTCCTTGGCGTCGGGCATGGCGACCTTGGGCGCCGGGGCAGGTTCAGAACCACGGGGACGACGGTCCGGGGACACCGAACCGCCCTTCGCCGCCTTACCGGCCTCCTCACGCACCCGCGCGAGCACCTGGGCCACGTCGTCCCACCCGACCCATCCGGCGAGCTGCCGGGCGTACTCGTCGCGCAGCGTCGGGTCCTTGATCTTGGCGACCATCGGCACGCACCGCCGCAGCGCGTCCACGCGCCCCTCGGCGATCTCCAGATCCGAATCCGTCAGCGCCGTCCGGATCGCGAAGGCGAACAGCGGAGTGCGGCGCGCGACCAGATCCCGCAGCGCCCCCTCCCCTGACTTGAGCCGCAGATCGCACGGGTCCATTCCGTCCGGCGCCACCGCGACATACGACTGCCCGGCCAGGTTCTGCTCTCCCTCAAAGGCTTTCAGCGCGGCCGCCTGCCCGGCGGCATCCCCGTCGAACACGTAGATGAGCTCACCGCGGAAGTAGGAGTCATCCATCATCAGACGCCGCAGCATCGAGAGGTGCTCGTCACCGAAGGCGGTACCGCAGGACGCCACCGCCGTGGTCACCCCGGCCAGATGCATCGCCATCACGTCGGTATAGCCCTCGACGACCACGGCCTGATGTCCCTTGGCGATATCGCGCTTGGCCAGATCCAGACCGAACAGCACCGAGGACTTCTTGTACAGCATGGTTTCCGGGGTGTTCACGTACTTGCCCGGCATGGTGTCGTCCTCGAAGATCTTGCGCGCCCCGAAGCCGATCGTCTCACCGCTGCTGGCACGAATCGGCCACAGCAGCCGCCGGTGGAACCGGTCCATGGGGCCGCGGCGGCCCTCACGGGACAGCCCGGCGGCTTCGAGCTCTTTGAATTCGAAGCCCTTGCGCAACAAATGCTTTGTCAGGGTGTCCCACCCAGACGGCGCGTATCCGCAACCGTATTGCTTGGCGGCGGCGCCATCGAAATTGCGCTCCGTCAGATACTGGCGCGCCGGTGCCGCCTCGGGGGAATCCAACGCGGAGGCGTAGAACTCCTGCGCGGCCGCGTTGGCGGCGACGAGACGCGCCCGGGTGCCGCGGTCACGTTGCGCGGCCGTGCCGCCACCCTCGTAGTTGATGGTGTAGTTGATGCGGTCGGCCAGCCGCTCGACGGCCTCCACAAACGTGATGTGCTCGATCTTCTGGATGAAGGTGTAGGCGTCGCCGCCCTCACCGCAGCCAAAGCAGTGGAACTGGCCATGATTGGGCCGCACATGAAAGGACGGCGACTTCTCGTCGTGGAAGGGGCACAGCCCCTTGAGCGAGTCGGCACCCGCGCGCTTGAGCTGAACATAGTCGCCGACGATGTCCTCGATCCGGGTGCGCTCACGGATCGCCGCGACATCGCGATCAGGAATCCGGCCGGCCACTGAGTCAGCTTAGCCAACCGCGCCGTCAGGCCCAGCTGGCTTGCACACCCTGGCTATCGCGGTCCACCCGCTCGAGCCGGCTTTCGGTGTACGAGGCGATCTGATCCACCACCACCCGGGTGCGCGCCGCGTCGTCCGCGGCGGCCTCGAACGCGGGCACAAACACCGGATCCAGCGTCGCGGGAGCCCCCGCCGCCAGCCACTGCGCCACCCGGTGGATCCGTTCACGCTGACGGGCCTGTCCCGCGATATGCCGCGGATCGGACATGATGAATTGCAGCGCAAGCATTTTCAGCACCGCCACCTCGGCGGCCACCACCTCGGGCACGGTCAGTTCGGCCTCGAATCGGACCAGTGCCCCATCCCCGGCCACCTCACGGGTGGCGCCGATCGCGGCCGAGGCGAACCGGCCCACCAATTCGCTGGTCAGCCGTTTGAGGTCCGCCGACGCACTCAAGGTGCCGTCATACGGGCCGATGGCCGCGACCACCGGCAGCGTGGCCAGGCGCGCGGCAGCCTCCTCCAGCGCGCCCTGCTCCAGCCCGCCGAAGGACTTCACCCCCAGCTCCGCGAGCACCTGCGCCTCCCCCGGCGAGGCCAGCACCCGCAGGTCGATGCGCCCCGAGATCACACCGTCCTCCACGTCATGCACCGAATAGGCGACGTCATCGGACCAGTCCATGATCTGCGCTTCCAGGCAGCGCCGCCGCGGCGGCGCCCCCGCCCGCACCCAGTCCAGGGCCTTCGCGTCCTCGACGTAGGCGCCGAACTTTCCGCCGCCCGGCGGGCGTAGCCATGGGTACTTCGTCGCCGCATCCAAGGCCGCCCGCGTCAGGTTCAGCCCGGCGCTGTTGCCCTCGGCATCAACCACTTTGGGTTCCAGCAGGGTAAGGATGCGCAGATTCTGGGCGTTGCCTTCGAACCCGCCGCAGTCGACCGCCACCTCGTCGAGCGCGCGTTCACCGTTGTGCCCGTACGGCGGATGGCCGATGTCATGCGCCAGCCCGGCCAGGTCCACCAGGTCCGGGTCGGCACCCAACCCGGTGGCGATACCGCGGCCGATCTGCGCCACCTCCACCGAGTGCGTGAGCCGCGTGCGCGGCGTATCACCCTCGCGCGGGCCCACAACCTGTGTCTTGTCGGCCAGACGCCGGAACGCAGCGCTGTGCAGAACCCGCGCCCGGTCACGCGCGAAGTCGGTCCGGTGCTCCGACGATGGAATCTCGACGATCGCCGCCGTCTTCGGTGTCTCGGTGACGACGCGTTCACGGTCGGAATCGGTGTAGGCGTCCTTGTATGCATCCGTAGTACGCATCGTGGGCACCAGTCTGCCAGGACGGGTCCAGGCGCCTCGCGAGGCATTAGATTGGCGACCATGCGTCTGCTGCGTGCCCTCGGGGGCCTGCTGGGAGTCATGCTCGCGGTGCTCACGGTGTTTGCCCCGACCCTGCTATCGGCACCAGTGGCGAGCGCCGACCCGCCCTTCCGGATACCCGGCTATGTCACCGATCGGGCCGGGGCGCTCAAGAACCCCACGAAGGTGCGCGCCGCCATCGATCAGCTTTACGACAAGCAGCATGTGCGGCTCTGGGTGGTCTACGTCAAGGACTTCGACGGCACCGATCCGGTGACGTGGGCGAACAAGACCCTCAAGACAAGCGGATTGGGAGATCGCGACGCCCTGCTGGCCGTGGCAACCCAAGAGCGCAGCTACGCGTTCCTCGTCGCGTCGGAGATCAAGAACGTCAGCGACTCCGAGATCGAGGACCTGCGCACCAACACGATCGAACCCGCGCTGCGCGCATCGGACTGGGATGGCGCCGCCATCAACACCGCCAACGGCCTGGAGTCGGCCGCCGCATCGTCATCCTCCATTCCGTGGAAGCCCATCCTGGCCGCGCTGGCCTTCGGCGCCGTCGTGGTCGGCGCCTTCATGCTGTACTCCTGGTTCCGCAGTCGATCCCGGCGCCGCGCGGAGATCGAGGCCGCCAAGGGGATCGATCCGACCAACGCCGAGGCTCTCGCCGCACAATCGGTCGACGCGCTCGATGGCTTGTCGAAATCGATTGTGGTGAACGTCGACAACGCCGTCCGTACCAGCGAGGCCGAGCTGACGCTGGCCGTCGAGGAGTTCGGCACGGACCAGACCGCACCCTTCCAGCAGGCCGTCGACTCCGCGAAAAAGGCCCTGGCTCAGGCATTCTCCGTGCGCAAGCAGCTCGATGACGCGGTCCCCGAGACACCCACGGAGCAGCGCCGCCTGCTGATCGATGTCATCACCGCGGCCGCACGCGCCGACCGCACCCTCGACGATCAGTCCAATGCCTTTGACGCGTTACGCAACCTGGTGATCAACGCCCCCACGAAGTTAGACACCTTGACCCAGCAGGTGGTCGCCACGACCGCCCGGGTGCCCGAGTCGCAGCGTGTCCTCGAACAACTGCGCACCCAGTTCGATGCCGCGGCGCTGGCCTCCATTGCCGACAACATCACCGAAGCCACCGAACGCATCACGTTCGCCGACTCCCGGATTACCCACGGCCGGGAACTGGCCGCCCGCCCCCTGGAGGGCCAGCAGATGAATCTCGTCGACGCCGTGCGCGGCGCCGAATCAGCACTGACCCAGGCCGCCGCCCTGTTGGACGCGGTGGACAACGCCGCCAACAACATCCGGCGCGCCACGGACGCGCTGCCCGCGGCGATCGCGGACACCAAGTCGGGTATCGCCCAGGCCGAAGAACTCCAGCGGCAGGGTTCGGTGCCGCGCGCCGACGAGCTGACGAAGGCCCACAACACCGCCGTCGCCGCCGTGGCCGACGCCGAGCGCGTCGGGTCCACCGATCCGCTGACCGCCTTCACACACCTCGCCACCGCCGATGCCGAGCTCGACAAGCTCCTGGCCGCCGTGCGGGAGGAGAAGGACGCCGCCGAACGCCGCGCCCGTGCACTCGATCAAGCGATCGGCACCGCCCGCCAGAAGGTGAATGCGGTGGGCCAGTACATCGGACTGCACCGCGGAGCCGTCGGTGCCGCCGCACGGGGATACCTCGCGGAGGCCGAGCGCAGCATCGCCACGGCCGAGTCCGCCCGCCAGTCGGATCCCTCGAACGCCATTCTGTGGGCCAACCGGGCAGCCGAACTGGCGACACGGGCCGAGGGCGGCGCGATCCAAGAAGTGCGCGCGGCCCAGTCCTACTACAGCAACGGGTACGGCAACTACGGCGGTTCCGCCGGATACTCCGTCGCGGGTGATGTGGCCGGCAACGTCGCGGGTGCCGTCATCGGCGGCATCCTGCGCGGCATGCTCAGCGGCGGATCAAGCCACCACAGCTCCTGGTCCGGCTCCGGGTCGTCGTCCTACGGCGGGTCATCCCGGTCCTCGGGCTCGAGCTTCCGGGGCGGCGGCGGCCGCTTCTAGCAGGCCACCTCTTCCCGAAAATTTCCCTCAGCACTTGACGGCCAACCCTTGTCAATGTGCAATATATTGCATGCCAGTACCGCCCTCCGAGGGTGTCGTCGCACGGTCGCTGCTCCGCGACGATGCCTACAAAGCCCTGCGTAAGGCCATCGTGGACGGCACCCTCGCCCCCGGCGAGCGGCTACGGGACGACGAGCTGAGTCGCTGGCTCGGTGTGAGCCGAACCCCGATCCGCGAGGCCCTCGCCCGTTTGGAGCAGGCCGGTCTGGTGCAGACCCAACCGGGCCGGCACACCATCGTCAGCCCCGTCGACGTTCGGGAGGCACGCGCGGCTCAGTCCGTCGCCGCGGCGATGCATGAGCTCGCCGTGCGGGAGGCGATCACCAACATCTCCGCCGGTGACCTCGCCGCGATGCGGCACGCCAACGCGCGTTTCGCCGCCGCGCTGGACGCGCACGATCCCGATGCCGCGCTGGCCGCGGATGACGAGTTCCACGCCATCGCCGTCGAAGCCAGCGCCAACCCGTACATCGCGGCGGTGCTCGAGCAGGTCACCCCCGTGCTGCGCCGCCTCGAGCGCATCCGGTTCGCCAGCCGCGACGGGCGCCACTCCGTGGCCCTGCACGAGCAGATCATCGCCCAGTGCGAGGCCGGTGACGGCGAGGGTGCGGGTCACGCCGCGCGGGCCAATTGGCACACCCTCATCGCCGCACCGGAAGGCGCTGAGCACGAAGAACGCGGTGCTGGCTGAACGCCGCTCCCCCACAACGCGATTCCCGAACACCGCCAGGAGAGTGCCTTGTCGATTCACGATTTCCCCCGCTACCCGCTGACCTTTGGGCCCAGCCCCGTCCACCCGCTGGAACGCCTGAGCCGACACCTCGGCGGCGCCCAGATCTGGGCCAAACGCGAGGACTGCAATTCCGGACTTGCCTTCGGCGGCAACAAGACACGCAAGCTCGAATACATCGTTCCGGACATTTTGGCCAGCGGCGCTGACACCCTGGTATCCATCGGCGGCTACCAGTCCAATCACACCCGGCAGGTGGCCGCCGTGGCGGCGGTGCTCGGGCTGCGGTGTCACCTGGTGCAGGAGCGCTGGGTGGACTGGGACGATCCGGTCAACGACAAGGCAGGCAACATCCTGCTCTCGCGCATCATGGGAGCCCAGACTCAGCTGGACCCAGCGGGATTCGATATCGGTATCCGCGGGTCCTGGGAGGACGCCCTGACCGCGGTCGAAAAGGGCGGCGGCAAGCCCTATCCCATCCCGGCAGGAGCATCCGAACACAAGTACGGCGGCCTGGGTTTCGCCAACTGGGCCTACGAGGTGGCCGCACAGGAACAACAGCTGGGCGTGTTCTTCGACACCATCGTCGTGTGCACCGTGACCGGGTCAACGCATGCGGGCATGATCGCGGGATTCGCCGCACTCGCCGATGCCGGCGGCCCTCCCCGGCGGGTACTCGGTATCGACGCGTCGGCCACGCTGCCCAAGACCGTCGACCAAGTCACCCGCATCGCCCGGCACACCGCGGGCCTGATCGGCCTCGAACGCGACCTGAGCACCGAGGAGATCACCGTGCTCGAGGGGTGGGCAGGCGAAAAGTACGGCGTGCCTGTCGCTTCCACCATCGAGGCGATAGAGCTATGCGGGCGCCTGGAGGCGATGATCACCGACCCGGTGTACGAGGGCAAATCGATGGCAGGCCTGATCGACCTGGTCACCGACGGGACCATCGAGCCGGGCTCCACCGTCCTGTACGCCCACCTGGGCGGGCAACCGGCCTTGAACGCCTACAGCGGCGTCTTCACCGGCTAGTTGGCATACCCGTCGGCGACGTTCAGTGCCTCGTCGATGATCGACAGCCCGCGGCGCAGATCCTCTTCGCTGATGATCAGCGGAGGCGCCACATGCGTGCGGTTGAAGTGCGTGAACGGCCACAGGCCATCCTTCTTGCACGCCGCCGCGAACGCGTTCATCGGCGCTGCCGCCTCACCACTGGCATTGAACGGCACCAGCGGCTCACGAGTCTGCTTGTCGCGCACCAGTTCCACGGCCCAGAACAGGCCACGGCCACGGATCTCGCCGACGCTCGGGTGAGTCTGGACCCAGCGCTCAAGCTCCGGACGCACCACGCGCTCGCCGAGGTCGCGCACGCGCTCCAGGATCTTCTCGTCCTCGAACACCTTGATGGTCTCGACGCCGACCGCACAGGCCAGCGGGTGACCGGAGTACGTCAGCCCGCCCGGGTATGGACGATGATCGAAGCTGGTGGCGATGGCATCGGAGATCACCACACCGCCCAGCGGCACGTAACCGGAGTTGATGCCCTTGGCGAAGGTGATGAGGTCCGGCGTGACGTCAAAGGCGTTGATGGCGAACCATTCCCCGAACCGCCCGAAGCCGACCATCACCTCATCGGCGATGAACACCAGGCCATACCGGTCGCAGATCTCGCGCACCCCGGCCAGGTAGCCCGGCGGCGGAACCAGCACACCGTTGGTGCCGACCACCGATTCCAGGATGATCGCGGCGATGGTGGGCGGACCCTCCAGGTTGATGACCTGCTCCAGATGCTCCAGCGCCCTTTGGGTTTCTTCCTCGGGCGAGGTGGCGTGGAAGACCGAGCGGTAGGCGTACGGGCCGAAGAAGCGCACCACCGAGTTGTCACCCGGGTCATTGGCCCAGCGGCGCGGCTCACCCGTCAGTGACATCGAGGTGGTGGTGCCACCGTGGTAACTGCGGTATGCGGCAAGCACCTTGCGGCGACCGGTGTGGTGGCGCGCCATGCGAACGGCGTGCTCCACGGCCTCGGTGCCGCCATTGGTGAAGAACACCTTGTTGAGGGTTCCCGGTGCACGCTCGGCGACCAGCCGGGCAAGCTCACCGCGCACATCGTTGGCGAAGGCGGGCGCGATGGTGGACAGCCGGCCGGCCTGACGCTGAATGGCTTCGACCAAACGTGGATGCTGATGTCCCAGATTGAGGTTCACCAGCTGCGAGGCGAAGTCCAGGTACTCCTTGCCGGTGTAATCCCAGAAAGTCGCACCCGAACCGCCAGCGACCGGCAGCGGGTCGATGGCCGCCTGGGCGGACCATGAGTGGAACACATGCCCACGGTCATCGGCGCGGACCTGCGCCTCGGCCGCCGGTGCCTCGACGGGCGCGCTGGCGGGATCGATTCCGATGTGATTCTGGACGTCAGTCATTTCTGCTCCTCGGCTAGCAGCCCTTGAGAGATTTGGCGAGATGATCGGCCACGCCGCCGATCGGAATACGCTGCTGGGTCATCTCGTCGCGGTCGCGAACGGTGACGGAGTCGTCTTCGAGCGAGTCGAAATCGACTGTGACGCAGAACGGGGTGCCGATCTCGTCCTGTCGACGATACCTGCGACCGATGGCACCGGCGTCATCGAAGTCGACATTCCAGCTCTGGCGCAGTTCGGCGGCCAGCTCCTTGGCGCGCGGGCTCAGGTCGGCGTTGCGCGACAGCGGCAACACCGCGACCTTGACCGGGGCCAGACGCGGATCCAGACGCAGCACGGTGCGGGTGTCCACACCGCCCTTGGCGTTGGGGGCCTCGTCCTCCTGGTAGGCATCGACGAGGAAGGCCATGAACGAGCGGGTGAGACCGGCCGCGGGCTCGATCACGTACGGCGTGTAGCGCCGGTCTTCGGCCTGGTCGTAGTACGACAGGTCTTCACCGGAATGCTTGGCGTGCGTGGACAAGTCGAAGTCGGTGCGGTTGGCGACACCCTCCAGCTCGCCCCACGGGTTGCCGCTGAAACCGAACTTGTACTCGATGTCGACGGTGCCGTCGGAGTAGTGCGACAGCTTTTCCTTGGGGTGGTCATAGAGCCGCAGGTTCTCCGGGTCGATACCCAGATCGATGTACCACTGCAGGCGGGTGTCGATCCAGTACTTGTGCCACTCCGGCGCCGTCGACGGCTCGACGAAGAACTCCATCTCCATCTGCTCGAACTCGCGGGTGCGGAAGATGAAGTTGCCGGGGGTGATCTCGTTGCGGAAGCTCTTGCCGATCTGGCCGATGCCGAACGGGGGCTTCTGGCGCGAGGTGGTGAGGACGTTCTTGAAGTTGACGAAGATGCCCTGCGCCGTCTCGGGACGCAGGTAGTGCAGACCCTCTTCGGTCTCGATGGGACCCAGGTAGGTCTTGAGCATCATGTTGAAGTCGCGCGGCTCGGTCCACTGACCCTTGTTGCCGCAGTCGGGGCACACGATCTCGGTCATCGCAACCGACTCGGGGTCCGTGAGGCCTTCTTTCGCACCCTTCTTTTCCAGGTACGCCTCTTGCAGGTGGTCCTGACGGTGGCGCTTATGACAGTTCAGGCACTCGACCAGCGGGTCGTTGAAGACCTCGACGTGACCGGAGGCAACCCAGACCTGGCGAGGCAGGATCACCGAGGAGTCCAGGCCCACGACGTCGTCGCGACTGGTGACGATGGAGCGCCACCACTGCTTCTTGATGTTCTCCTTGAGCTCCACGCCGAGCGGGCCGTAATCCCATGCCGACTTGGTACCGCCGTAGATCTCGCCGCACGGGTACACCAGTCCCCGGCGCTTGGCGAGGTTGACGACGGCCTCGATCTTCTTACCGGCGGCGTTCGGCTTGGCGGCCACGATCTGCTCAGGCTCCTCTTGCAAGACTGCAGTAATTGACCTGAACAGCCTAAGGGCCGCGCAAAGCACCGTTTACCTCGGTGGCTTCTAGCAGCTACTTCAGATGGTCCAGCAGGATGCCCTCGGGACCGAAGTACTCGTCGCGCCACTTCTCCAGCAGGGGCCCGTGGTCGATGTCGTCGGGATGGAAACCCGAGCGCAGATAACACCGGATCTTGGCCCCGAGTCCGGCGAACAGTGGCGTGCGCGGCAGCGTGATGATGCTGCGCAGGGTCGCCGCGGGATGGCGCCACGCCCACGGATCGGTGAGTATCGAGGCCAGCAGGATCAGCGTCCGGCTCAGGAAAAGAGCAAGCGTGACGGCCATCGCCCCGATCCGCATCCGCTCGGTGCCCCCAACGTGGCGGTACACATCGAAGGCGACGGACTTGTGCTCCATCTCCTCGATGGCATGCCAGTTGAGCATCGCCCGCACCTCGGGATCGGTCAGCTGCTGCTGTATCCACGGAACGCTGAGCACCTGCTCCCCGAGGATCGCCGTGAGATGTTCCACCGCGGCCGTCACCGCGAGCGCCGACCGAGCCACCCTATCCGGCAGCCGGTCTCTGTTCTGCTTCATCCGCTTAACCAGCCGCGTGCCCACCCGATCCATGAGCCCGGTGGCCCAGTAGCCGCGGTCAACCAGCTGCGTATTGAGCTCCCGGTGCTGGATACCGTGGGTCATCTCCTGCCCGATGAATCCGGCCACCTGCTTCCTGAGCACCGGATCGACGATCTGGCTGTCATAGCGCCGCACCGACTGGATGAAGAACTCCTCACCCGAGGGAAAGAAGCCGGACAACAGGGCGACTAGATGGCTCATCGCGATATCGCCCGCGACGAAATGCCGCCGCGCGGGTGAGGCCCCGTTAAAGGTGAACGCGATCCGGCGGGTGTTCACCGCCCGCGTGGCAGCGGACTGTGGACGGTCGTGCGCACTGTTGGCCGGCATGGTTTACCTCGGTGGCTCGATGGGCAGCGCGGGACCGCCGTAGGGCGTCGGGATGGTGTACCGGCCCGTCGGTGTCGGGTCGGAGGTGGCGCCTAGGTCCGCACCGGGCGGCGGCCCGGCCGTGTCATCCCCCGCCGGGCGCGGGGCGTTCCTGGCGCCGCGCACCAGGACGGCCGGATCGTCGTCGTGGCAATAGGTGTGCAGGAACGGCTCCGGGTAATCGGCGGAAGACGGTGGGCGCCGCGGGGTGCCGTAGTCGCAGGCATAACGCGGGTACAGGTCGGCGGTCACCCACAGTCCGTGCTCGTGCATGGTGCTGATGAACGCCTCCAGTGCCGAACCCCGATAGTCGGGAAACAGGGCGTTGAGCGCCGGCACCCGCACATACGACAGCCGGGCGTTGGTGGACAGGTTGGCCAGCAGCTGCACCATGGTGTCGGAGTTATCGGTGAACAGATTGTCGGTGGCCCCCAGCACCCGAGGGGCTTGGTCGATGAGTTTCCGGTAGCCGCCGTCCATCCTGTTGATGCCCGCGAGCGTGCCACGCAGGTTTCGTGCGGTGGCCGCGATGCCGCCATTGACATCCACGGCCGCCGACAGCACCGTCCTGCTGTCCCGGATTGCGCGAACCGTCTCGGGCAGTACCGAATCGAGGGTCGCGAGCAGGAACACCCCGCCGTCGACTATCGACGTGAGCTTGCCTGGCCCCTCCGCGCTCAGGCTCAGTTCGTTTTTGATGCGCTCGATCTTGGCCGGATCCACTTGGGCGAGAACACCGTCGGCATGGACCAGCAGCTGCGCCGGGGTGACCGGGATGGCGGTGCGGTCCCGGGTGATCACGGCCCCCGCCGACAGAAACGGGCCCGCGTCCGATCCCGACGAGAAGTCCAGGTACTGCTCACCGGCCGGAGACAGCCCGGAGACCCGCACCGTGCTGGAGGCGGGAACGCGGACACCACCGTCCACACTGACCGTCGCGTTCACACCCTGGCCGGTGAAGCTCAGTGAATCGACCGAGCCGATGCGCACGCCATGCAGCGTCACGTCCTGGTTGGGCAGCAGCCCACCGGATTCGGCGAGTTGGATGGTCACCGGATAGCTCGACGCCAGCGGCCGCACGTGCAGCACCCCGACAAGCAGATAGGTCACCGAGACCGTCAACATGAGCACCAGCGACAGGCCGCTGACCCAGGCGCGGCTCATCGGGGGGCCTCCTGCGCAGCGGGTCCCTGACCCACCACACGTTCCTGCAGCCGCCACAGCGTGTACTTGAAGGTCCCCACGAGCTTGGCCCAGTCGTACCGCTTAGGTCCGTGAAAACCCTGGTCCCCCCCGAATCCGGCGTCCGGGATAGCACCCAGCACCAGGCGGTCGATACCGGCGCTGCCGGATATGGCTGAGCCCGCAGTGATTTTGATGAACGGCGCGTATAGCCGGTTCAGCGCGAGCAGGCTGGTCTCGGGGTCCAGCACCACGTCATTCCAGGATCGCGAGATGGCATTAGCATCGGCGACAACGCTGCGCCCGCTGGCATCGGTACCCGCGACGGACGGAAACTTGCTCAGCTCGCTGGCGGTATCGCCCAGCAGCAGTACCAGATTCGAGATCTGATCGGCATTGTCCCGCAGGGTCGCGGTGGCCGGTGCGGCCGCGTGCAGCACCTCGGCGAGTGTGTCGCTCTTGCCGTCGAGCGCCTCGGCCAGCTGCGCCGTCTCCGTCATCGCGGCATCCAGCTGTCCCGAGCGCGCATTGAGCTTGCCCAGCAGCTCATTCGACTTCCCGATCATGCGCCCGAAGGCCTGCCCGTCCGGCCCGGCAGCCCTGCCGGTGCCGTTGACGACGTTGGTGAGGTTATGCACCGCGCCACCGTTCACCAGAATCGCCGCCGAACTGAGCACCGACTCCACGGTCGCGGCCGCCCCGGTCCGGTCGATCGGGATGGTGTCGCCGTCCGCAAGCATGCCGCCGGCGGATTGTTCCGGTGGCGCGATGGCCACGAACACATCGCCAAGTGGTGTGGCAGTGCGTAATTGCGCTGTGCTGCCGATCGGAAGCGTGACGTCGTGCCGGATGCGCAGGGTGGTCACCGCGCTGAAATCACGTGCCGCCATGGATTCCACCTCGCCGATATCGGCGCCGGCGAGTTTCACCTTGGCACGCTCGGGGAGATTCAGTGCATTCGCGAAGACCGCGGTCAGCCGGTATCCCCCGGCGCCCAATCCGGGCGCAGGCAGTGGCAGGTCGGCCAGGCCGCTGGTGGAACACCCCGCGCACAGAAACGCCACCGCCGTGAGCGCCGATAGCCTGCGCCTCATCACCTCTGCCCCATCGCCGCGAGACCGTCGAGCATGTAGGTCAATCCGAAATCGGGACCGTAGTCCTGCAATGTCCCTGTGCTGCAGCCAAGCTGGCGCAGACCCAGCAGATTGCACATTTCCTTGGCCATCTGCCCGTCGAAGACCATGCGGTCGGCCAGGAAGTGTGCACGGATCGCACCGTTGCGCTGGTCGATGGCGTTGTACAAGTTGTCGGCCATCAGTGGCAGCACGTCGAAGAACTCGGCGAGCTCGCGCTGGCGGTCGTACACCGTCTGGATGCTCTTGTTGCCGTTGGCGATACCACGGCTAATGGCATCCCGGTTGGACTGCAGGATGTTGCCGGTCTGCTCGATCACCTCATTGAACTGCCGGCCGGTGCTCCCCGAACCGAAGCTCTCGCGGGCCAGGATGTCGCTGAGCTGACGCACCGTGGAACCGAACTGCCGCAGACTCGTATCGTTGCGGGCCGCCGCGTCCAGCAGGCCACTGACATTCTTGACGATGGCGGTCATCTGTTCACGGGTACGCGCCCCACCATCGGCACCGAGACGCAATGCCCGGGACAGCTCGTCCAATGCCGTCTTGATGCGATCGCCGTTGCCGGACGCGACACCGTCACCGGCATTGAGCACCGCGGCGATGGGACCGCCGCCGGTGCCATCGCCATGTAGGGAGCCGGAAAGCTTGTCGAGCATGCCGAGCACCCGGTCGAATTCGACGGGCGTCGTGGTCCGATTCAGGCCGATGGTGTCATTGTCACGCAGCACCGGCCCGCCGCGATACGGCGGCGACAGCTCGATCTGGCGGTCGGTCAGAATCGAGGTCGAGAGGGTGACGGCCTGGACATCGGCAGGGATTTTGACCTGCCTGTCGACGGTGAACTCCACCTCGGCGTATCCGCCTCTCGCGGTGATCTTAGCGACCTGCCCCACCGGCATACCGAGCACGGCGACCACATTTCCGGGATAAAGACCTGCGGCACTATCGAATTGAGCCGTCACGGTGATGGTCCTGCCGCCGCCCGTGACGGACCAGGCCGCGCCCACCGTCGTCGCGGCGACGACGAGCAGCCCCAACCCGACCAGGAGCAGTTGGCGAATCTTGGTCACTGGCAGTCCTTCAAATACTCGATCATCCCGAATTGCTTGGCGCGCCCGCTGATCGCGCACATCCACGAGTCAATGAGGGCGCCCCCGGGCGGGTTGCCCTCGACCGCATTGCCAAATCCGGTGGCGTTGGCGATCTCCCGGACGGTCACGGGCGCGATTTGGAGCAGGTTGCGCAGCAAGGCATCCTGCTCGGCGAGCTTGCCGCTGAGCTCCTCCATGGTGTGAATGACACCGTCGAGTACCCGGTGGTCATCGACCACGATGCTGCGCAGGGAGTCCACGATGCTCTGCAGTGAGCGCATCATCGCGTGGAAGGCGGCCGAGCGCGCCACGAACTCCCCCACGAGCTCCTGCCCCTGACGGATGAACGTGCCGATATCGGACTGCTGGCGGCGCAGCATGCCGGTGACCTGCTCGGTACTGGCCAGCAGCGTGCCGAGCTGATCGCGCCGCTGCGCGATGACCGAAGACAGCGCCCGCACGTTCTCCATGGCCTGTGGCACCACGTTGGGCAGGCCGCCGAGCTGGGAGCCCAGGACGTTCAACGAGGAGGCGATGCTGTCGGCATCCACCTGTTCGAAGGTGCGGGTGGAATCGGCCAGTGCTGCCTGCAGGTCATAGGGAACCTCGGTGTACTGCAGGCTGATCAGCCGCCCCGCTGGTGTGCCGGTGCCCGCGGGACGCAGGTCGAGATACCGGGAACCGAACAGCGTGGTGATCTTGATCGCCGCTCGCGTCTCACCGCCCACGGGGATGTGGTCACGGACCCGGAAGGTGGCCTCGACGCGGTCACCGGCCAGCCGGACACCGGTCACCGACCCGACCTGCACTCCCGCGATGGTGACGATGTTTCCCGGCCGCAACGCGGCGGCCTGCAGGAATTCGGCGGTGAACTGCCGGTATCCGATCCCCAGCTCCTTCACCACGAGCAGTGCGCCGATGAGCACCGCGATAACCGCCACGGCGACAACGCCGAGCCAGGTCTTGTTGTAGGAGTCCAGCGGCCTACGAAGAGCGGAAAGCCCGTGCGGCCGCATCACGTCAGCCGCCATCGCCGGCATTCCTGCATCGCGCGGTGTGCTTGGCCTTGCCGCCCGGAGTGGCCGCGTTGACGATGATCGGGACGACATCGTTGAGGCCGGGGAAGAATCCGTACGCGTTCACGTCGCAGGCATAGGCGTTCATGTAGGAGCCCTCCCCAAACATGCGCGCCAGGCCCTTGAGGAACAGTGGTGTGTTCAGTCCCGTGTACGCGATCTGCGGCTCGATGTCGAGCATGTGCCGGGTGTAACCGGGCTCGCGCGTGAGCAATTCGTGCAACGGCGGGTTCACATCGTGAGCAATCCGCGACAGGTTCCTGACCACCGTGGTCATCTTGCCCACAGAAGACACCAGCTCGGGTCTGCGGCCGTCGAACTGGCCGACCACCGCTCGGGTCGCGGCGATCGCCTCCTCGAAGTCCCGGTTCTGCGCCGCCAGACTGCCCACCACCCGGTCCAGGCTGCCGATCACGTGATCCAGGGCGTCGTCGCGCCCCGTGAATGTCTTGGTCAATGTCGATGTCTGATCCACGAGCGTCGCGAACGCGGCGGTGTCCCCTTGCAGGGAGCCGATGACGGCCTGGGTGAGGTTGTTCACCTGCGCGGGGTCCAGCACCGCGAAAAGGGGCTCATACCCATTGAGCAGAACGCCGATGTCGAAGGAGGGCTCGGTGCGCTCGACGGGAATGACCCCGCCCGGGGCCAGCAGGCCGCCGTGCCCCGAGTGTCCCTGCGCCAGTGCGAGATAGCGCTGGCCGACGATGTTCTGATAGGTCACCGCCGCGGTAGTGCTGTCGGGGAGCCGCTGGCCGTCCTGGACCGCGAAGCGCACCTTCGCGAGGGTCCCGTTGAGCTCAATGCCCTGCACCCTGCCCACACGAACCCCCGCGATCCGCACGTCGTCACCCTCGCGCAGCCCGAAGACATCGGTGAACATTGCGCCGTAGGTGACCGTCGTGCCCTTGACGTCGCGCCGCAATGTGACATAGACCAGCCATGTCAGCACCGTGGCGATCACCAGGAAGATGACGAGGCCAATCACGGGCCCACGCACGCTCCCCGCCGCTGAGCGCCTCATCGTGTGCCTTCCTTGTTGTCTGCGTCCTGGTTTCGGGTCACGGCGGTGCCGCGGGCGATGGGCCCGAGCATCAGCTGATCCGCCGCCGTCGCGGGCTCGCCGAGCATTCGGCCCAACTGGCTCCGTTCCTGGGCACTGCCGACAGGTCCCACATTTCCCCCGAATGACGCCGGGGCGACAGCGGTTTCGCCCGGGACCGCGCTTCCGGGTACCGGTGGAGCCGGACTGAGCCACGACGGCACCGGCGGATTGGGATCACGCAGGTCCGGGTTGGGGTTGACCAGCGGCGGCCCGACGGCGACGAGATTGCCATGGGGACCCACCACGGTGCCGCGCGGCGGAGCCAGGGTGGCCGGAGGGTGGTAATTCTGCGGCAGCAGGACCTCGGGAAGGTCGGGCCGTACCGCGATCTGCGGAGCGGTAAAACAGCTGGGCGCCTTGAGTTCTCCATAGCGCGGGCAGTCGGCGCGGGTGTAGGTGTACGACGGGGTGAACGACAGATTGACCCGCCCGCGTGGGGTGGCCAGCTCCGGGTCCCACACCTCCTGGAAGAAGGTGTCCGAGAACGTGGTGATGCGCCGGGTGATTGGCACGAAGTGCTGGGCGTTATTGGCCAGCACGCCCAGCACCGGCGTCAGGTCAGTGGTGATCTGGATGAGCTGATCGGTGTGGTTGCGCAGCGACTCCACGGTGGTCCCGGTGGTGTGCACCCCGGCCCCGATGAACGTGCGCAACTGATCCCGCTTCTCGGCGAGGGTGCGCATGGGCCCCACGGCTTGGTGCAGGGCATCCACCAAGTCCGGTGCGGTCTGCGAGAGCCCACGCGCCGCATCCACCAGCGCCGACACCGTGGACGGCCCCTGGTCCGTCGCCACGATGGCATTGAGCTGGTCCAGGATGCGGTCGAGTTGCGCCGCACCTGTCAGCAGTTCGGCACGGCGGTGATCGGTGGCCGCACCAACGGCCGCCAGGATCCCGACGGTGTTGTCCTCGCGGCCGCGGCCCGTCGCGGAGAGGATCTGGCGCAGCTTGTTCACCGTGGTCTGAAACAGCACGGTCGGCAGCCGGGTGTCCTCGGCGATACGCCCGCCGTCGCGCACGGGTGCACCGGAGCCGTGGTCGACGAGTTGCAGGGCCGAGACCGCGAAGACATTGCTGGGCACCACCCGGGCGGTGACGGTCGCGGGAATCGAGTTGGCGTACAGGGGTTTAAGCCGCAGATGCACCCGGTTGAGTTGCACACCGGCACCCGGGATGACGCTGTCCACGGCACCGACGAGTACGCCGCGATATTTCACATCCGAGCGCGGCGGCAGTCCGTCACCGACGTTGTGGAGCTCGGCGACCACGTTCACGTACCGGTCCAGCACCCCCGCCGACTTGATCAGCAGAGCGGACGTGATGACCGCGACGGCGGCCAGCGCGGCGCCCCCGCGCACCAGCAGCTGGCGTCGCGAGAACACAACCCCGTCCAGGTCGTAATGAGTGCCAAGCTGATTCATCAGATCATCCCCCGAACCTGGCGCCCGAGTCGATACTCCACAGCGCCATGGTGAGCAGCATGTTGACCACGATCACCGCGGTGATGCTGGCACGCATCGCGTGCCCCGCCGCAATACCGACACCCTCCGGTCCGCCGTCCGCGCAGAACCCGTAATAGCACTGCACGGCCGAGGCTATCCAGACGAAGACGATGGCCTTGAGGACCGAGTAGGCCATGTCCGTGCCGCTGGACAGCAGCGTGAAGTAGTGCAGGTACGGGCCCAGCGAGCCGCCGCTGACGATGCCGACCATGACCTGGCAGGACAAGTAGCTGATCGTCAGACATGCCACGTACAGCGGGATGATGGCGACCACGGACGCCATCAGGCGCGTCGTCACGAGATAGGGAATCGGCCGGATAGCAAGGGAATCCATCGCGTCCACCTCTTCGGAGATGCGCATCGACCCAAGCTGGGTGGTGAAGCGGCATCCCGCCTGCACGGCGAAGGCCAGCGCGGCCATGATCGGCGCGAGCTCGCGGGTGGTCACCAATGAGGAGATGACCCCCGTGGCCGGGCCCAGGCCCATCAGTTCCAGGAAGTTGTAGCCCTCGATCGCCACCAGGGCTCCGGTGGTGACACCGAGCACCAGCACCACACCGGCGGTGCCCCCGCCGACAACGATCGACCCGTTGCCCCAGGTGATATCGGAAAGCAGGCGCAGGAATTCACGCCGGTACCGGCGCAGGACGATCGGGATCGCCAGGAAGGCGTGCAGGAAGAAGGTGATCATATGACCGAACCGCGCCAGTGGCCTCATCGCGGTGTCGGCACGGAACACCATGGGCCGCAGCATCACCCGAGGAGTCGGCAGCGTGGCGGTCATAGCACCCCCCGCGGGAACAACATGGTGTAGACCTGGCTGACCACGACGTTGACGACCATCAGCAGCAGGACGGACTCCACGACGGCCGCGTTGACCGAATTGGCCACCCCGGTCGGTCCACCGTGCGCCGCCAGCCCCTTCTGGCAGGCGATCACCGCCACAATGGCGCCGTACACCGCGGCCTTCACCAACGCCAGCAGCAGGTCTCCCGTGGTCGCAAACGAGGCGAAGGTGGCGACGAAACTTCCTGGGGCACCGCCCTGTACATATACGTTGAACAGATAACTCGCCAGGAACCCGACAAAGCAGACCACACCGGTCAGGGCGATACCGACGACGATCGCCGCCGCGAAGCGCGGCACCACCAGCCGCCGCACCACCGACACCCCCATGACCTCCATGGCCGCGGTCTCCTCCCGCATGGTCCGGCAGCCGAGGTCGGCGGTCATCGCCGAGCCCACCGCCGAGGCCAGCAATATGGCAGCCACCAACGAGGCGGCCTGCCGCACCACGGCCAGCCCGCTGGCCGCGCCGGCTAGCGAGGTAGCGCCGACCTGACCTGACAGCAGCGCGAATTGGATGGAAAGCGTCACCCCGATGGGCAGTGCCACCAGCACCGTCGGCATCACGGCGGTGCCCGCCATGAACGCCGCCTGCCGCACGAACTCCGCCCACTGGAACCGGCCCGTCACCAGGTCGGTCGCGAAGTACCGCAGCGTGTGCGCACCGAGAACGAACTGTTCGCCGACGGTGGTGAGCGCGGCGATCGGATGGTGCCGCAGATAGCGCGCACCGCGATCACCAAGCGTGCGAAGCCCTTCGGGCATCCAGGTGCGGACACGGAGAAGTTGTTCCCGTGTCGTCATCGGGTCGGTTCACACCTCTTCAGCCGGTCACTGGTCGCTCTCCGGCGCAGCTTTCCCGAGGACGTCTTGGGGATCCACCCGGCCGGGACCACGTGGACATCGCGCGGACTCACCCCCAGGCTGCGGTAGACACGGTCAGCCACCTCGGCACGGATGCGTGCGCTCTCGGCACTGTCGGCGTGCAGCGCCGATTCGGCCACCATCGCGAACCCCTCGCCCGCCGCGGCGGTGGACAGACGTACCGCGGCGATACCGCCCGACTTCACTCCCGGCACCCCCGCGACCGACCGCTCGATGTCCTCGGGGTGCACGTTACGACCGGAGATGATCAGGATGTCCTTCTTGCGGCCGCAGATCACCGGTTGCCCATCCTCGGTGAGGTACCCGATGTCGCCGGTGGACAGCCAGCCCTGCGCGTCGAGCATCGGCTCGAACCCCGCCGCGGTGCGGTACCCGGCGGTGACGTTCTCCCCACGGATCTCGAGCTCACCGATCGTCTCCACGGGCAGCACCGAGCGGTCGTCGGACACCACCCGCACCTCACAGCCGGGCAGGGGAAGACCCAGTGCCACACGGGCGCTGGCCTCGTCACCCTGGGCGGCGAGGAGATCGGGATGCGGCGGGCACACCCGGTAGCCCTCGCCACGCCGCACAAACGAGACCGCCAGGGTGGCCTCCGCCATGCCATACGCGGGAACGATGGCATCCGCACGCATACCGAAACGCGCACCCTCAGTGACGAATCGTTCCAGGGTCGCGACATCGATGGCCTCGGCGCCGCTGAGTGCGAACCGCAACGAGGATAGGTCGTAGGCGCCGTCGGGTGCCTTGCGCAGCCTGCGGGCCAGCAGTGAGTACGCGAAATTGGGGCCGGCCGTCATGCTGCCGCGGTACCTGCTGATCAGCTCCGCCCACAGCAGCGGATCACCGAGGAAATCCATGGGGGTCACACTGACGGTGTTCATCCCCCGGCACATCGGGACGATCAGGTAGCCCATCATGCCCATGTCGTGGAACAGCGGCAGCCAGCTCACCACCACATCGGACTCAGGATCGGCGCCCGATGCGCTGACCATCGCCCGTAGATTGGCCTCGATATTGCGATAGGTGATGCTGACCGCCTTCGGCGTGCCGGTGGACCCGGAGGTCAACTGCAGGAAGGCGATAGCGTCTGGGTCGGTATCGACGATCTCCCCCGGCCCGCCGGACAACAGGCCCGGAAGCTGCAGGGCGCGAGCACCGACCGACGCGAACTGCCCGGCGGCCGCGAGGAACGGGTCCCCCACCACCACGGTCGAGGAGCCCACCGCGGCCATTGCCTTGCGGGTGTCGTCGATCCACACCTGCATATCGGATCGGTGCGTGGGCTGGTGCAGCATGGTCACGGAGGCACCCGACATCCAGATGCCTTGTACCAATGGTGCGATTTCACCGGGGCTACCGGCCAATACGGTGACGGCGTCACCGGGGCGCACGCCCGCCGCGTGCAGGGCGCCCGCGATACGCAGCCCCTGCTGGTGCACATCGGCCCAGGCCGTGGTGCGCAGCTCAGCCAACCGTGATGTGCCGTCGGCTCCGAGTGGTGCCGAGGTGAGGCCGCGTTCGGTGATGGCGCTGGTGCGCAGTCTGTCGAGCACCGGATTCATCAACGGACGTTCTTCGCGCAAGCGGCTCATCACAAACGGCTCTCGACCAGTTCGATCAACGCCCCGAGCGTCTTGCACTCGAAGACATCATCCTTGGTCAGCTGAATACCGAAGCGGCCCTTGATTTCCGATACCCCGACCGCGAACGACAGTGAATCGAACCCGAGATCGCCCACCAGTTCCGAGAAGTCGTTGACATCTCCGGTGGGCATCTCGAGTTCCTCGGCGATGAACTCGATGAGGAACTCGCGGACTTCGGACGTAGTTTCCATGTTCTTTGCAGCCCTCTACTTGCCTATTTTTCGGCGGATCACCAGATGGATGGGTATGTGCAACAGCGCGAACATGCCAATGGCCACCAGCGCACCCTTGACGACGAGCATCACGTCGAATTCGCCGTACATGATCGTGGAGGCGGCGGACACAATGTGCGAGAAGGGGTTTGCGTTGATGCTGATCCTGAGCCAGTCGGACAGGAACACCGAGGGCATGAGCGCCTGGCTGACGAACAGCACCGGCAATGCCAGCGGCAACATCGCCACGGGCGCTTGCGGATTGAGGGTGCGCAGCGCCACGAGGTAGAACAGCGAGCTGTAGGCCGCCGACCACAGGAACATCACCAGCACAAGGAACACCCCGGTCAACAGCCCCGCCCGCAGTGGTGCGTCGAGAAAGGCCAGCAGTCCGATGACGATGACCGCGGCCGGCAGGATGCGGAACATCTCGAAACCGATCTTGGCCGCCATGATCTGCCCGGTAGAGACGCCATACAGCCGCAGCCGGTCGGTGAACCCCGATCTGATCTCGTCGATGAGCGTCCCGGCCCCGTACCCCGCACCGAGCATCGGAATGAGCATGATGAGCCCGGGCGCGATGTACGCGGTGTAGGAGGAGAGCGGGAATCCGGGCAGGTCCGCGACGCGCTGGAACATCGACCGCACAAAAATCACGAGAACGACCGGGAAGACGATCGGGAAGATGAATCCGAAGACCGGCTGGCGCAGGCCCACGACAACGTAGCGACGGAATAGCCGTGCGGTATTGGACAAGGCGGTCACTGGGTTACCTCCAGGAATGCGTCGCGCAACGAGGTGGATCGCACTTCGATACTGGCCGCGCCCAACCCGACCCGGCCCAGTTCCGCGCTCAGCGTCGCCAGATCCGATGCCGACGCGGAATCCAGAGTCCCCGACAAAGTCCCGGTCTCCGTGCGTTGCACGGCGTAGCCCGCGGCCACCAACTCCTTGGCCGTGTCTTCCGATACGCCGCCGTCGGCCGAGATGTCGACCGCGTAACCGTGGCTGCGAGTGAACTCCTGAGTGGAGCCCGACGCGACAAGTTGACCGCTCTTGACGATGCCGACCTCGTCGGCGAGCGACACCGCCTCGTCCATATCGTGCGTTGTCAGCACGACGGTGCGCCCTTCGGCACGCAGCAGCCGAATCGCATTCCACACCTCCTGTTTGCCTTCGATATCCAGCCCACTGGACGGCTCGTCGAGGAACAACATCTGTGGGTTGTGGGCGACCGCCAACGCGACATCGACACGGCGGCGCATGCCGCCCGACAGCGCGCCCACCTTCCGGTTCAGGTAACTGCCCAGGCCGAACTGCTCGACGAGCTCCTCCTCGCGCGCCTTCCGCTGACCCTTGGGCCAGCCTGCGATGGCCAGGCTCATCCGGATTTGTTCCACCGGCGACATCCACAGATCCAGCGCCACCTCTTGCAGGGCCACGCCGATCAGGGGACGCAATTCCTTGGTCTTGTCGACGGGAATTCCGAGCACCTCAAGCTCCCCGCTGGTGGGGGCCAGCAGCGTCGTCGCCATGCGGATGGTGGTGGTCTTGCCCGCACCGTTCCTGCCGAGCAGGCAATAGACGATGCCTTGCGGGATAGTCAGATTCAGCCCGTCGACGGCGCGATTCTCCGCACCGGGGTAGGCCTTGACCAGATCAGCCGCGCGCAATGCCGGGGTCTTCTCCTCTGTGGTCATGCTCAGCCCTTCACTTTCGGCAGGACGTGGCGTTCCAGCTTCTCGGCGAGGCTGATGCCCTGTGCCGTCATGTTCACGTCGATCGATGTGAACAAGGGAAAGCTGGCGACCGTGCTGTCCCTGGGAACCTCGTTGGTCTGGTGGATCTGGCCACTGCTGGCACCGGTGACGGTGAGATCCATGACGGTGCGCACCAGCTCGACGGGTTTGTCGCGCCAGCTCGCCTTGCGACTGCCCTCGGGCCTGATGTGACCGTGTGCCTTGGCTCCGCCGCCGCAGGTGCCGTTGAGTTCACGCTCACTGTCGATGTCCGCCAGGGAGATTCCGCCGTCGATGGTGCATTGCAGCGTCACCCGCGAATCCAGCGGGTTGACGATGGTGATGGCATCCAGGGTGCTGGGCTTGCCCTCACCGCCGGAGACAATCCCGGTCTCGTACGGGAATCGGTCCCCCTGGTAGTACTGCTCGATCTTCAGTTCGCCGCGCCGGGGACCCGGGCCGACGGTCATGACACCGGCACCGGGTAGGGCGGTGGTCTCCCCGAGATACGTCACCGAGCCGGAGACCTCCTGGGCATAGTCACCGAAGGGCGATTTTCCCTGCGGCTCGGAGGCCGGTTCCCCTGGTGCTGCCGAATACTTCAAGAGTGCGAAGGCATGTCCGACGGGCTTTCCCGCCTCCTCGTTCACGGGCGAGCAGGCGGCGGCCACCGCGACCGAGAGCACCGCGGTCGCTGCCGCCCCGAGGCGTCTCATCGCACGGCTCCGGTGGCAGACAGGGTCCGGCTCAGCCGCCGGTGCCGATGCGCGAAGAAGGCCGCCAGAATCTTGCTCATCAGCCTGCCCCACCCGGGAATGAGTCCCAGCGGCGCCTGCGGGGCCAACGTGATCTCGTCAGTCACCCTGGTCTTTTCGCCCGTCTCGGACGCCACCGGCTCCAGGGTGCGGTGGTGAACCCACACCCGCATACCGGTCATGAGCGACTCCTCACGGAACATCCGGCCGGGCTCGAGTCGCGCCACGGTGATGTCGTCGAACCCGAACGGCAGGACGCCGAACAACAGCAGGAAGCTCTTGCCAATCCGGGTGCCCGGAGTGACATCTGCGATGGACCTGCCCCGGAACTGCTTGGGCATGGTCATCTTCATGTAAGGGCCCATCTCATCGTTGATGCCCTCTTGCGAGGTGACCCGCTCCCACACTTTGTCTACGGGACAGTCGATCTCGCTGACTTTGCGGAAAACATGCTCTTCGGTGTGAATCGATCTCATCTGGTTCTTTCCTTATCGGGGGACGGAAGTGCGGTGGCGGCGGTCAGCAGCGAGCCGTCACGAACGGCGTCGGCGGCGTCGGGGACAAAGGAGCCGCTGATGTCGAGGACGGCCGGCACGCTGTCCGCACCGATGTAGTTGGGCAGGATGTCGCCGATCTGATGCAGCCGCTGTGGCAGCAGGTGGTGGTACCAGTCGAACAGCGGCACCACCAGCGCCACCGTCACAAACTGGACGCCGTCGGCGGCCAGACTGCCGAAGAATGCCTGCCAGATCTGCTCGATCATTCCCGCGCGCCGGTACCTCTTGCGCACCCCCTGGGTGGCCAGCTCCGCGATGCGCTCCGGCGCCACCTCGCCGAAGAACGAATCCCACCGCGGATAGAGATAATTGCGCGCCAGTCCACCGTCGCCCCGGAAGCTCCGGGCGTCGCGCAAGGTGCTGAAACTGTCGAATCCAAGCTCGGGATCGTGACGCAGAGAACGCAATACGCCCACGGGGTGCTCACGCGACTCTTCGGTAAACCCGACGTAGATCTCCGACGACCGTTCCCAGGGGCGGTAGTGCACCATCTCCCCCGCCGCGATATCGACATCGTCGGCGAAATCGTTCTCCAGGCCGAAAATCGAGAACTCGACATTCTTCGCCCAGGCAAACCGCGCATCGGAGGCCGGCACGCGTTCGACGCGTACCACGGGATTGCTCATACGGCGCTGCCCTCCGGGATACGGGCACACCAGATCCGGTTGCCGTGGGCGGCTATCTCGGAGACCATCGCGGCTGCCATCGAAGCCGTGACCAAGGGGTTGACGAAGGTGAGCTTGATCGCCTGTCCTCCCGCCGCACTGGACCGGCCCACAATCGCCCTGCCGAGGTGCGCCAGCTCGGCGCGAACCGTGTCGTTGATCCCATCGCACGCCTCGACCGCCAGGCCAGGCCGCCGCCAGCGCAACACCACGGTGTTGGTGCACACCGGTGCCGCCAGTTCCAGGTCCGGGTGTTCGGCCGCCGCGTAACCCGCGGAGTGCGCCGCGGCGCAGGTGGCATCGATCATCGCCGCGACGTGACGCCGGCCCATCGCCCTGAGCGTGACCAGTACCTTGAGCGCGTCGAAACGGCGGGTGGTCTGTAGCGATTTGCCCACCAGATTGAGCACATCGTGCTCGGCGTCACTCTCCGGGTTGAGGTAATCGGCATGCGCGGCAAGCACATCGAAGCTCGCACGGCTGCGGACCAACAGGGCGCTACAACTGATCGCCTGGAACAGCAGCTTGTGGAAGTCGAGTGCAACCGAGTCCGCCAGCTCGATACCGCGCAGCAGGTTCCGGTGCTGTTCGCTGAAGATCAGGCATCCACCCGCGCAGGCATCCACGTGACTCCAGATCCCCCGCGCCCGGGCCAGGGCGATGGGCGCTTCCAGCGGGTCGATCGCCCCGAAATCTGTGGTGCCCGCGGTAAGCACGAGCGCGAACACGGGCGTCTCGGCACGGTCTGCCCCGTCCAGGATTCCCGCAAGTTCCTCGACCCGCAGGCGCCCGGCCTCGTCGGTGGGCGCCTCGATGACGGCGTCGGTCCCCAGCCCGAGTAGCCGGAGTGCCTGCCGCACCGAGAAATGCGTCTGCCGGGTGCACAACACACGCCACGAACTGGCCTGCGGCGGCAAACCCCGTGCCGCGATATCCCAGCCGTAGGTGTTGTGGGCGAACAGGTCCCGCGCGAGCAACAGCGCCTGCAGGTTCGACTGGGTGCCCCCACTGGTGAAGGTCCCATCCGAGCCGGGTGCGTACCCCATTCTGGCGCAGAGATATTCGACAACCTGCTGCTCGATCGCGGTGGCGGCCGGCGCCTGATCGAAGGAGTCCATCGACTGATTGAACGCACTGATCAGTACCTCGGCAGCCAGCGACGGCAGCGCCGGCGGGCAGTGCAGATGTGCCAGATATGCCGGGTGGGTCACCACCACCGATTTCTCCGCGAGCAGCCCGGCCGCTTCGTCCAGTGCCCGGCTCAGTCCAACGCCCTCGGGATCGTCGAGATCGAGGCGGCCGGCATCACTTTTCAGCGCCGCGTAGCCGTCCACCAGGCCCGGCCTGGTGGCTCCACCCAGCGCAGCGCTCGCTCGGTCCGCCGCCAGCGCGATGGCTTCGCGATACGCGGTTTTGCTTTGCCCCGTGAGGAAGTCACTCACGAAGGGACTCGGATTGGGCGTCACCAGGATTCTGCCCATACGCGCTCGCTGGTGGACCGCGTGCGCTCCACCGCCTCCAGGGCCGATTCGAATGCGTTGAGCGCCGCGGCGATATCGGGTTCCTCAATGGTCAACGGTGGCAAGAATCGCACCACGTTGCCGTACTGGCCCCCGGTCTCCACAATCAGGCCGTAGTGCAGGCACGCACGCTGAATGTCGGCGGCCAGCTCCGGCGCCGGCGCTCCGGCGTCGTGCGGCCACGGCAGATCGGGGTCCACGATCTCCACGCCCAGCATCAGCCCCACTCCGCGCACATCACCGACCAGGTTCGAGCGGGATGCGATGGCATTCAAGCCATCCAGGAAGACCTTGCCGTGGGCGACAACCTGCCCACGCAGGCCGTTCTCGCGCGCGAAGCGCATCACGGCGCTGGCGGCGGCAAAGGCCATCGCGTTCCCGCGGAAGGTCCCGGTGAACGCACCGGGCTCCCACACGTCGAATTCCTTACGCACCACCAGGACAGCGATGGGGATACCGGAGCCGAGCCCCTTGGAGATCACCACCATGTCGGGTTCGATGCCGCAGTGCTGAAACGCCCATGCCGGACCCGTGCGGTACATACCGGCCTGCACCTCATCGGCGATCAGCGGTATCCCAAGCGTCGACGCGGTCCGGCGCAATGCCTGCCCCCAGCGGGGCGGAGCGGGAATCACCCCACCCTCACCCAGCACAAACTCGGCGATCAGCGACGCCGGCGCCGTCACGCCGCTGTGCGGACGCGCAAGCCCTTCGGCCGCTGCGATCGCCAGGTCGATACCCTCTTCCCCGCCCACCCCAAACGGGCTGCGGTACTCCTGCGGGTAGGGCAGGAAGCTCGCGTGCGGCGACAGCACCACCGGCTGCTGGCGCAAGCCCCCTCCGGAGCTCGCCGCGCGTGCGGCCCGCGTGCAGCCGTGGAACCCGCCTTGCACGCCCACGTGTTCGCGCCCGCCGGTGGCCACCTCGGCGAGCATGAGCGCCGCCTCGACCGCGCTCGCCCCACTCGGTGAGCACAAGTGAATGCTGGCCTCGGCGGCAAGCCGCACCGGCAGGATGGCGAGCAGCTCCTCGACGAATCGGTCCCGGGACGGCGTGTGGAAGTCCAGTGACAGCAATGGCTCTCCGGAGGAAACCGTCTTCATGACGGCCTCACTGACGACGGGGTGATTCCAGCCCAATGACATGGCCCCGGCAGCGGCCAGGCAGTCGACGTACCAGCGGCCGTCATCGGCGCGCACCCGGGCACCCCGCGCCTCCACCGGCCGTATCGGCAGGCGGCGTGAGTAGGTGGCGGCTCCGGATTCTCTTGCCATGGACGTCAATTGGGTGGTGTTCATACCGTGTCCTTACGCGGGTGAGCGAGTAGACGCCGCAGCGATGAGGCGAGTGAACGGTCTTCGGTGCACCAGTACCCGGCATCCGACGGGATCGCCGCCATGAGCCGACGGCGCGCCTCACCTAACTGGTGGTAGGGCAACTGGGGGAAGAAGTGGTGCACCGCATGGAAGCGCAACCCCACCGGCGCCCACAGTGAACCCAGCACGGGAACCGAGGGGTGGTCGATGGAATCGAGAACCTGTTCAGGAAAGGTCATCCGCTCGGTCGTGCCCTCGTACCGGTGCGCCGCGAGCACCCGCAGCCAGTTCACGAACAACGCCATGGCGACCACCAGATGCGCCTCCAGCAGCCGGTACGGCGAGTAGGCGCCCAGGAGCAGCAATACCAGCAAGGCCAATGTGTAGGCGAAACAAGCGATTTCCTGCACCAGCCAGGAGCGGGGCGTTCCTTCCGGCGGCAACGGCCGCTCAAAATCGGCGTCGATCATGAGCGATGATGCCCGGGTGAGCACGACGGGCCTGATCGCGGGAATCAGCCAGCTCAACGGGGCCAGCACCAGGAACCGGAAGACAAATGCCAATGGCCCGCCCAGCGCCGTGAACGGCAAGAGGATGACGCGCCAGCGCGGTTCGCTGCTGTAGGCCACGTACTCCCCGTCCTCTGCGGTGCCATAGGTGCGCGACGCGTGGTGCTCATGATGGAACTCGAAAGTGAACTTCGGTGTCAGTAGCGGGATTCCGCATATCGCGTGCCACACCATCGAGAACCAGCGCAGGTCGCGCTCGGCGTGCACGAGCTCGTGGACGAACAACACGGCACGATAGAACGCGAAGGCCGCCACCACCATGCACGCCGCCGCGGGCACCGACAGCAGATCATCGGCCGGACACAACAGGAATGCCGTGTAACCGATCGCTACGCAGGCAGCCAGGTCCAGCCAGTAGATCCATTGACGGCGTGCGGTCAGGTCTGCCACCAGTGCCCGCGCATCGGCCATCGATATGCCGAGCGCTTCCTTGGAGCCACCCTGCGTCTGCCGCGCTTCGACCGTCATCGCACAAACTCCGCTATCAATTCGTGGGTAGACACCTGAGGAATTCCCAGCTCTCGCACTGCCCTATCGGGCGCGTAATACACCTCACGGGCCATCAGTTCCACGTTCTCGGGAATCAGCGCATCGTCGGGGTCGAAGCGCATGGAGACATCACGCACCAGCCTGTTGCCCTTGCCCACCGCGCGGAACAGCCCCATAGGCGCGGACCGCACCGGGTGATCGCGCCCCACCGCGGCCACAAGCAGCTCCCCGATCTGCCGGTACGACAGGTTCACGGTGCTCAGGATGTACCGGCGACCCTTGTCCCCCTTGGCCATTGCCGCGGTGGTGCCCACGACGAAATCCCGTGCCGAGCACACCGCCGTGCCGCCGGGCGGCACCATGCGCAGCAGGCCCTTGCGGGCGGCGACCAACAGCCCCTGCCAGGACCGGGCGGGCCCCGCGCCCGGCGCGAACACGGCGGCGGGGTTCACGACGACAACGTCCAGACCGCGCTCGGCGAAGTCCAGCACCAGCCGCTCACCCGCACGTTTGGACGCCGAATACACGTTGTCCAGCACCGAATCCCGCAGATCAAAGTCTTCATCCGCTACCACACCATTGGGCGGGTAACCGACGGCAGCGGTAGACGACACATGCACCACGCGCTGGACATCATGCTTCAGCGCGGCGCCCGCCACCTGGTAGGTGCCGAGGACATTGGTCTGCCAAATCTTGTGTCCCAGCCGGGCATTCGGTGACGCGATACCGGCGAGGTGATACACGTGGGACACACCGCGCATCGCGTCATCGATGCTCTGCGCATCGGTGATGTCGGCGCAGACCGTGTCGACGTGCGCACGCAGTTCGCTGCCGAGTACGGCGGAGTCCTGCGGGTTCGTCAGGACGGTGACCCGTTCGCCCGCCTGCACCAAAGACGCGACGAGGGTAGAACCCAGGTACCCGGTGGCCCCGGTGACCAGTATCCGGCTGCCCATCACAGCGCCTTCTGGTAGACCCGATGGATTTTCTCCGGGTCCGTCTTCATTTGGGAGGTAAGCGAATTCGACCACACGTTGTCCTCATGCACCCAGGTGGTGGCAACCGAGGAGTAGCCGCTGCCGGTGATCGTCCGGACGATCTCCCCCGCTAGGATCCTTCCGATCCCTGCACCGAACTGGGTCTGCACCGCGCCGATGAGCACCACGACGGCGGTGTCGATTCTGCGGATGCGCCCGTCGCGCCGGGCCGCGAGCCGTGCCAGCAGCGCCGGCGTGAGCCGGCCCGAGCGTCCGACGACCTCGTGGACGTCGGGGAGCATCAACAGGAATCCCACTGGGTTGCCAGCGGATTCGACTATGCGCACGATGTTCGGGTCGATCAGGGGCCGCATCTCCGCAGCCATCCCCGAGAACACCTCACGACTGAGCGGGACATTCTCGGGGTGGTGGGCAAAGGAGTCGTTGTAGAGACCGCGCAACATCTCCAGCTCGTCGCCGTAGTCGCGCATCCGCACCGAGCGCACCGTCACCCCTTGGTCGCGCATGACCGCGTCGGCCCGCTTGAGCAGGCGCTGCTGGACCTCCCTGCTGCCGTCGACATGCCAGCGGAAGGAAGCGGTATCGAACTTCTTGCGATATCCGGCCGCCTCTACCAGCGCCGGGTAGTACCGGGGGTTGTAGGGCTGCATGACCGCCGGCGGCCTGTCGTACCCGGCGACCAGGAGGCCGACTTCCTCGCGCGAGGTATAGCTGAACGGGCCGACCATCTTGGTGATGCCCCGGCGCACGGCCCATTGCTCGGCCGCCCCGAGCAGGGCGCCCGCCACCGCGTCGTCATCCTCGCTCTCGAAGAATCCGAAGAATGCGCACTCGCCGTAGCGCTGCACGTACGCCGAGTCGATGCTGGCCGAGATGCGGCCCACGGGGCTGTCGCCGCGGTAGGCGACGAAGTTCTCGATCTGCACCTCGCGGTGCAGCGGGTTGTGCTTGGAGTTCATCTTCGCGTGCATGACGCGGCGCAGCGTCGGGCGCCAGTTGGGGTCGTCACCATAGATGCGCCAGGGCATCGCGACGAATTGCTTGGCCTCGCGGTGCGATGCGACGCGCCGCACCGACACCGGCAGGCGAGCCTGTCGCTGCTCGATCAGTCCACTATCCAGCACGGACGATTCCCAGGTCGTAGGCCAGCTCGGGATTGCCCTTGCTCTTCCACAGCGCGCCGTCCATGTAGAAGTGGTGCAGTACGAAGGTCAGCGGGACCGCGAAGATGACCGTGTCGAGCTGCCCCGCGAGGATGCCCAGCCCCCCGAAGAAGGCGACGTACAGCGGCAGCGCCTTACGCGTCGAGAGCCGTGCCAGCAGCAGCTTCTTCTCGCCCGGATCCTCGGTGCGCGCGAAGCGGGTGTTGTTCCGCGTCCAGTTGATCAGGTGGTACTGCAGACTATGCGTTGTCGTCGCGATCAGGATGAGCGCGAAAAGGTCCGAGACCAGCAGATAGGACAGGTTGTAGGACAGCGCCGCGATGACGAAGGTTGCCACCGACATGGCCGGCAGTGCGCGCTGTCCGGCCCGCTTCAGCTGCACCTGCTCCCAGACGGCGATACCCAACATGACTGCGGCGCAGACGAATCCAGCGATAACCAAGAATCCGGGAATGGGCGGCACCGGCACGCTCAGGTTCGAGAAGGGCAGTCGGTGACCGAAGACGACGTACTCGGAAAAGTTCAGGCCCTGGCTCGCCCGGTACAGCACCGGAGCCAGGCAGACGGCGTACAGCGCGTACTTGATCCGGTTGCGCGGGCCCTTGTAGCCATTCTTCGCGGCGTAGATGTTGATGATGCCAAAGTGCTGTTTGAGAACGTGGAACACCTGCCAATAGGCCCAGACGGCCAGCAGCGGCACCATCCAGCCGCCGAACCACAACGTGCCGACGATCGCGGCGACCACGACGAAGCTGATCACATAGTGCGCCCAGAACCGGGACCGCTCGCGTGGATCCATCCACACACGCGCCGTCGTGGTCAGCACATGCGGGAGGTCGGAAAGCAGGGAGAAGGCCACCGCACCGACGAGGAATACCCCCTTGTGCCCGTCGGCCGCGAAGAGCACTGCTGACAACAACGCGCCCAAACCGAAGACGAAGAGGATGTCGACGCGTCTGCTGACAAACCACCCCGGCCGGTTCACACCGTCGGTGTTCTTCAGCTCGTCGGTGCCGGTAGCAAAGGTGGCCATGGCGATCATCCTCAGGTAGACGTCACAACATTAATTGATAATGATTATCGTTTTCATAACGTAGAGACGTAGCGGCCACGTGTCAACGCCGAGACCTGTGAGCAGGCTGTGACGCTGCTCACCCACAATTGGCCGGTTAAGGTGCATAAATTACGATGCGACAGATCAGAAACCCGATCACGCCGACCTGGAGTGAACACCAGGCCGCCATGGTCAAGTCGCCGAGCGTGACCGGGCTTACAGGCCCTTCCGCTCCACTCGCCACCCACGACGCCGGCGAATCCAGGCATTACAGCAAACTTTCAGAGAGTCAGGGGTGGCGTCCTGCCGTGACCCGAGTCCCCACTGGTCCCCAGCCGCCACGACCACACCCTGATAACCAGATCGGCAATCGGCCACTACCCTCAAGAGATGGGCCCGGTTTGCCGCCGGACCGTATGTTGGGTCTCCGGACAGGCCGGGGCGTGATTCAGGTTGAGGTGAAGCGCCGTGGTGAACACCGTGCTTAGTTCCGCACATGACGAACCACCGCATGCTCCACTCACGCCGCCCGGCCCGCTGCCCCCGCGCGAGATCCTCGAACAGTCCGGTGAGCTGCTCCGTGCACTTGCCGCTCCGGTGCGCATCGCCATCGTGCTACAGCTGCGCGAATCGCAACGCTGCGTCCACGAGTTGGTCGACGCGGTCGGTGTCGCCCAGCCGCTCATCAGCCAGCACCTACGGGTACTCAAGGCCGCCGGCGTGGTCTCCGGAGAGCGCCAGGGGCGCGAGGTGATGTACCGCCTCGTCGACGATCACCTCTCTCATATCGTCGTCGACGCCGTCGCGCACACCGAGGAACAGCGATGAGCGTCCGCGAGGAGCGGCCGGTCTTGCCGGGAACCGTGCGTTCCACCCGCCAGCGCGCGGCCATTACCGCCCTGCTGAAACGGACCGACGAATTCAGGTCCGCACAAGAACTGCATGACGAACTCAAGCGCACCGGGGAAGGCATCGGCCTGACCACCGTTTATCGGACCCTGCAGTCGATGTCGACCTCGGGCGAGGTCGATGTGCTGCGCAACGACACGGGCGAGTCCGTGTACCGGCGCTGTTCGGACGGCCACCACCACCACTTGGTCTGCCAGAGTTGCGGTTTCGCGGTCGAGGTACAGGCAGGCGCGGTCGAGGCGTGGGCCGCCGACATCGCCGTGGAGCATGGCTTCACCGAAGTCCACCACACGGTGGAAGTCTTCGGTCTGTGCAGTCGCTGCAGCGCCGCCAACCCGGTCCCCTAGTTGCCCAACGCCTTTCTCGCGTCAGCGCCCGTCGAAAACACCATCAGTAGCAGTGTCACCAATGCCTCATCCGTGATTTCGGTGGCGGGAAAGTTGTAGCGCAACAACACATCTGCCTTGCGCCCCTTGGTGATCAACAGAATGTTCCCAAACAGGGACTTCTGCGCGAGCCCGTCGACCAGGTGCCGCGATTTCGCATTGACGGCCACGTCCCAGGCCAGCACCTGCGACAGCGACACCACATCCAGGCCCGGCGCGATGGTGACTGCGCGGATCGAGGAGAGCGTGCCCTCGTAATCGGCGGTCAGCGCACCGTCGGCTTCCCTGGTGACCGGCAGCACCGGGTGCAGCACACGGTGCACCCGGTCCAGAATCTCGTCGGCTCCGTTATCGGGGTCGGTCACTAGGCCGTACCGAATCGCCGGTCGCGCTGCGCATACTCCAGGCAAGCCGCCCAGAGGTCGCGGCGATCGAAATCGGGGTACATCTTTTCCTGGAACACGAACTCGGCGTATGCCGACTGCCACATCATGAAGTTGCTAGACCGAAACTCACCCGAGGGCCGCAGAAACAGATCGACGTCAGGCATATCCGGCTCGTCGAGGTATTTGGCAACGGTCTCCTCGGTGATGCGGTCCGGCTTGAGCTGTCCGGACTCCACCAGCCGGGCGATTCTCCTTGTGGCTTCGGCGATTTCGGCCCGGCCACCGTAGTTGATGCATGTGGTCAACGTCAGCGTGCTGTTGTTCTTGGTGAGCTCCTCGGTGATCTCGAGCTCCTTGTAGACGCTGCTCCACAACCGCGTCTTCTGCCCTGCCCAGCGGAACCGCACGCCCATGTTGTTCAGGTCGTGGCGGCGACGCTTGACCACGTCGCGGTTGAAGCCCATGAGAAATCGAACCTCGTCCGCGGGCCTTCTCCAGTTCTCCGTCGAGAACGCGTAGGTGGTAAGCCACGGGATGCCCATCTCGATGGCACCGCAGACCATGTCCATCATGGTGGCCTCGCCCATCTTGTGTCCCTCGGTGCGTGGCAACCCGCGGGCGCGCGCCCAGCGCCCGTTGCCGTCCATCACCACCGCGACGTGCCGGGGAACCAGCTCCTTGGGGATGGCCGGCGGTATCGCCCCCGACGGATGCTTGGGCGCGGGATGTGGACGGGTGCCATCGGGGCCCGAACCGGGCAGCAGCTTGGGGAAAACGGCAGGAAAAACCGTCTTGTCCGGGAACGTCGGGGCGTAGCCGGGCGGGACGTCGGCCCAATCCGTGAAGTACTTATCCTGCTGCGGATCGGGCTGGCTGCTCTTCACCATGGGTCATATTTAACCTGGTCCCGCGTTCGACCAGCGGGAGTGTCCGCAGCTTGCGCTCCAGATGCCACTGCAAATGCGCCGCGATCAATCCGCTGGCCTGCGTGCGCTGGGTCTGCGGCACGTCATCGGTGGCCGCCCAGTCGCCGTCGTGAAGTGCGGCCATCAGCTCCAGCACACCCGGCGGTGGAGTCGCCGCACCCGCGGGACGGCAGTGCACACAGACGCTGCCACCCGCCCCCACATGGAAGGCCCGGTGCGGGCCGGGGGTGGCACAGCGCGCGCACTCGTTGATGGCGGGTGCCCACCCGGCAATGCTCATGGCGCGCAACAGATACGCATCCAGAACCAGCTCGCGGGAGCGCTGCTGATCGGCGATGGCCCTGAGCGCGCCAACGGTGAGGCGGTGCAGAGCGAGGGCCGGGGCGCGCTCTTCACCGGCGATCCGCTCAGCGGTCTCCAGGACGGCGCAGGCGGTGGTGTACCGGCCGTAATCGCTGACGATGTCCGACGCGAAGGCGTCGATGGCCTGCACCTGCGTGACGATGTCCAGATTGCGTCCCGGATGCAGCTGCACATCGATATGCGCGAACGGTTCCAGCCGCGACCCAAACTTACTGCGGGTGCGGCGCACCCCCTTGGCTACCGCGCGGACCAGGCCATGCTGGCGGGTCAGCAGGGTCACGATGCGGTCGGCCTCACCGAGCTTGTGCTGCCGCAGCACAACAGCACGATCCCGATAAAGCCGCATGCGAACAGTTTTCCATCTGGTACCGACGAATCCCCGCATTGACGCACTATTTCGACGGCCTACCCTTCTGGTCATGTCGGGCTTTCCTACGCTCACCTCCCAGGCCTCCGCGCTGGTAGAGGGTTCGGCCAGCTCCGTTTCCCTGACCCTCGCGGCGCTCAACGCGATCAAATCCAGCCAGTCGACCCTCAACGCGTTCCGGGTGGTGTGCACCAAGAGCGCCCTCGCCGATGCCGCCGAGGCCGACAAGCGATTAGCCAGGGGCGAGCGGCTGCCGTTGCTCGGGGTTCCCATTGCCATCAAGGACGACACCGACCTGGCGGGCACCCCCACCGCATTCGGTACCGCCGGGGCCGTGGGCTCGGAATCCGAGGACGCCGAACTGGTGCGACGGCTGCGGGCAGCGGGCGCGATCATCGTCGGCAAAACCAATACCTGCGAGCTCGGCCAGTGGGGCTTCACCAGCGGTCCCGGCTTCGGGCACACCCGCAACCCGTGGAGCCGCGCTCACACCCCCGGCGGATCGTCGGGGGGTAGCGCCGCCGCGGTGGCGGCCGGCCTCGTCGCCGGGGCAATCGGTTCGGACGGGGCCGGAAGCATCCGGATTCCGGCCGCATGGACGCACCTGGTCGGCATCAAGCCGCAGCGTGGACGGATCTCCACCTGGCCACTGGCGGAGGCGTTCAACGGGATTACGGTGCACGGGCCCCTGGCGCGCACCGTTGCCGATGCCGCGCTGTTATTGGACGCCGCCTCGGGGAGCGCGCCCGGAGATCTGCACAAGCCACCCCATGTGCGGGTGTTCGACGCCGTCCAGGAGGACCCGGGGCAGCTGCGTATCGCGCTGTCGCTCAAGGTTCCGTTCTCAGGGTTTCCCGCGCACATTCATCCGACGATCGAAGCCGCGACCCGCTATGTGGGCCATCAGCTGCGTTCGCTCGGGCATATGGTGTCCGAGGGCGATCCGGATTACGGCGTCGGGCTCGGCCTGAACTTCCTGCCGCGGGCGACCGCCGGGCTGCTGCCCTGGCAGGACCGGCTCGATGCCGGCGCGCATTGGGATCACCGCACCGTGACCAACATGCGTACGGGCCGACGCCTGGCGGGCTGGGCGCTGCGGCGGGCGCGTGCCGCGGAGCCGAGGCTGCAGGCACGCGTCGGCAAGATCTTCGGCAGCTTCAATGTCGTGCTGGCGCCAACGACAGCCCAACCGCCAACGGGTATCTACGATTTCGACGATATCGGCAGCATCGCAACGGATCGCGGACAAATCGGCGCCTGCCCCATGACCTGGCCGTGGAATGTGCTCGGGTGGCCATCGGTCAACGTGCCCGCCGGTTTCACCGAGGACGGGTTGCCGGTCGGCGTACAGCTGATGGGTCCGGCGAATAGCGAGCCACTGCTGATTTCCCTTGCGGCGCAGCTCGAATCGATCAACAACTGGGCATCGGAGACCCCCGACCCCTGGTGGTGACGGGCCCTTTTGCCGCGCTCCCCTCGGCCGTCCCTTTGCATCGACACGCCGTGTTTTGCGTCGGCTACTCGTGAAATGCGTCGAAAACCGTAGCTTCGATGACTAGGCGGCGCGCTGCGCGGCGGTCAGTGCCGCTCGCACGCGCTCGATCACTGCGTCGGGCCGGTGCGCCAGCTGATCACGACTGACACGCACCAGCCGCCAGCCCATCGAAGCGATCATCTCGTGCCGTTCGATATCGCGGCGATGCTGGTCAGAATCGCCCCAGTGCTGCGCCCCGTCGAATTCGGCGGCCACCCGTTGTTCCCGCCAGCCCATGTCGAGGCGAATGGTCCGCCCGTCGGGACCGCGCAGTTCGATCTGAGTTTCCGGCTCGGGCAATCCGGCACCAACGAGACACATACGTAGTCGAGTTTCCTGCACCGATTCCGCACCTGCATCCGCCAGTGCCAGCACGCGTTCCAACTGCCTCAGCCCTCGCGCCCCGCGATGCCGCTCGGTGACTCGCGTGACCGATTCAACTGTGCACAGCCGCAGCAGCACATCAACAAGCTCGACAGCTCTGTTTAGCCGGACACGGCGGCCAACATCGAACACCGTGCGGGCCGGTGTGGTCACTAGTATCCCACGAACCGTCATCACCTCCGCGAGCAGCAATCTGTCGCTATGGATCACAATCCCCGGTGGTGAATCGTGTCGCCGACGCACTAGCTCGGCCGGTCGATCCGCCGATATCCATGAGTTGCCGTGCAACGCAGCGGCTGACACTCCAGACACCACACCCTTGCGCCCGGACCACAAGAAGGCCGCCTCGGCGCGAAGCGCTGCGGTCAGTTCGACATCGCGTCGCCGATAGACGTTTTGGAACACCTTCGCGTAGTCCTTACGGAGCATCTGCGGTGTCAGCACCCCCGACGCCAGTCCCTCGCTTGCAACGATGAGCCCACCCATGGCAGGACCCTTGCATGCCCCTCTGACAAGTCGACGAGACTACGGTTTTCGACGCATTTCGCGAGTAGCCGACGCAAAACGCGGCGTGTCGGCGCAAAGGGGGGCAATCGGGGCAAGGGGGGCCGCAGGGGTGGAGCTAGAACCCGAGCTTGCCGAGCTGCTTGGGGTCGCGCTGCCAGTTCTTGGCCACCTTGACCCGCAAATCCAGGAAAACCTTGGTGCCCAGCAGCTTTTCGATCTGTTTGCGCGCATTGGTCCCGACTTCGCGCAGCCGCGATCCGCCCTTGCCGATGACGATGCCCTTTTGGCTGTCCCGCTCGACGTAGAGGATCGCGTGCACATCGATCAGCTCCGAGCCCTCGGGCCGACCCTCGCGTTCGTTCACCTCGTCGATCACCACCGCCAGCGAGTGCGGTAGCTCGTCACGCACACCTTCGAGCGCCGCCTCGCGGATCAGCTCGGCCATGAGCACCTCTTCGGGCTCATCGGTCAGCTCACCGTCGGGGTAAAACGCGGGCCCGGGCTGCAGCTTCGACGCCAAAACTTCGGTCAGCACCTCAACTTGGGCTCCAGAAACCGCGGACACCGGAACAATGTCCGCATCCGGCCCGACAAGCTCGGATACCGCCAGCAGCTGCTCGGCCACCCGCTCCTTGCTCACCTTGTCGATCTTGGTGACGATCGCGATCAGCGTGGTGCGCGGCGCGATGAGCTTGATCTGCTCGTAGATCCACTTGTCGCCCGGCCCGATGCCCTCATCGGCCGGAATGCACAGGCCGATCACGTCGACCTCGGAATACGTATCGCGCACAAGGTCGTTGAGCCGTTGCCCGAGAAGCGTGCGCGGCCGATGCAGCCCCGGAGTGTCGACGAGGACGATCTGGTAATTCTCGCGGTGCACGATTCCGCGAATCGTATGCCGGGTGGTCTGCGGCCGGTTCGAGGTGATGGCGACCTTCTGCCCCACCAGCGCATTGGTCAGCGTCGACTTACCGGTGTTCGGCCGTCCGACGAAACAGACGAAGCCAGAACGGAACTCCTCATCGGTTCCGCTCACAACTGCCCCGCAGGCACACCGGTGCGGTCGGTCACGATGACCGTCGCCGACGGCGACAGCTCTCGCACCGCCGCGATACCCGGATCCTCGTGAGAGCCACCGACCAGCACCGCGGCCTCGATGGCCGACGCTCCACTGGAGACCGCCGCTGCCACCGCCGCCTGCAGCGCCGTCAGCGACAGTGCCGAAAGCGACACCGGCGCACCCGCATAGGTGCGCCCGTCGCCGTCGCGCACCGCCGCTCCTGACTTCGCCTCGGCACGCCCCATCGCTCCACGGGCCAACACGACGAGCTTGTTATCTTCATCGTTCAGACTGGCGCCTGATTCACTCATCTCTTTCCTCCGCTTTCTCGTCATCTGCCACCGCGGCGCCTTCGGGGTCGGGTTGCACCAGGATCGTGCCGATGCGCACCCGGCCCCGGGTGTCCGGGCCACCCTCAGCCTGTAACAAAAGTCCGTGCGAGGCGGCCGTGGACCCCGGCAGCGGAACACGCCCCAGCTCCAGTGCCAGTAGTCCGCCGACGGTCTCGACGTCCAGGTCCTCGTCGAATTCAATGCCGTACAGCTCCCCCAGGTCCTCGATGGGCAACCTGGCGGAGACACGAAACATCTTGTCCTTCAAATCCTCCACCGGAGCGACCTCGTCGTGGTCGTACTCGTCGGCGATCTCCCCGACGATCTCCTCCAGCACGTCCTCGATGGTCACCAACCCGGCAATGGCCCCGTACTCGTCGACGAGCAGCGCCATGTGTTTGCGGTGCTGCTGCATCTCACGCAGCAGCGCATCCAGCGGCTTGGAGTCCGGAACGAACACCGCCGGCCTCATCACCTGTGCCACGGTGACATCGCGGCCACCGTTCACCGAGTAGTACGTCTGCTGCACAAGATCCTTGAGAAAGACCACCCCGACGACGTCGTCGACGTTCTCCCCGACCACCGGAATCCGAGAGTGGCCACTGCGCACCGCCAGCGAGGTGGCTTGGCCGGCCGTCTTGTCAGATTCGATCCACACCATCTCGGTGCGCGGCACCATCACCTCGCGGGCGGGCGTATCGCCCAGCTCGAACACCGACTGGATCATTCGACGTTCGTCATCGGCCACCACACCACGCTGCTGGGCCATGTCGACCACCTCGCGCAGCTCGATCTCGGAGGCGAACGGGCCGTTGCGGAAGCCGCGCCCGGGCGTCACCGCGTTACCGAGCAGGATGAGCAGCCGCGAAATGGGGCCCAGCAGCACCGAAATCACCTGCAGCGGCACGGCGGCACCCAGTGCTATCGAGTACGCATGTTGGCGCCCCAACGTACGCGGACCCACCCCGATCGCCACGAAGCTCGTCACCACCATGACGATCGCCGAGATCGTCAGCGCGGCACCGAGGCTCATCCGCGCGGTCAGATATCCGGCCAGGCACACCGTCGACAAGATCTCGCACGTGGTACGCAGCAGGACAACCAGATTCACATAGCGTGGACGGTCCCGGATCACCGCGGAAAGCCTTACCGCGCCCGGCCTTTCCTCACGAACCAGCTCGTCGATGCGCGCCGAGGACACGGTGTTGATGGCCGCGTCGATGGCCGCGAACGCGCCCCCCAGGCCGACGAGGACGATCGCCGCCAGCAGCAGCCCTATGCCAGACATCACTCGTCGAAGTTGCGCGACTTGTCGAGCAGGCGACTATCCCGATACAGCTGGGCCTGCTGCTCGTACCAGTCCTTCAGCAGCTGGTTCTGCAGCGCGAACATCTCGCGCTCTTCCTCGGGTTCGGCGTGGTCGTAGCCGAGCAGGTGCAACACGCCGTGCACGGTCAGCAGCGCCAGCTCGTGTGCCAGCGAATGCCCCGCCGCCTCAGCCTGTTCGGCCGCGAACTGCGGGCACAGCACGATATCGCCGAGCATCGAGGGACCGGGTTCGGGTGCGTCCGGGCGGCCCCCAGGCTCCAGCTCGTCCATGGGGAAGGACATCACGTCGGTGGGGCCCGGCAGATCCATCCACCGCATATGCAGGTCCGCCATGGCCGCGAGATCGACGAGCATCATCGAAAGTTCCGCTGCCGGATGGACATCCATTGCCGCGATGGCGAATCGTGCGACGCTGACCAATTCACCCTCGGCGACGTCGACACCCGACTCGTTGACGACCTCAATACTCATCGGTGCCGGCTCCGGTTCCCCGATGCGCGGCGCTGCGCGCGGTTGCCTGTCAGATCTGAGTCCTCAAAACGTGCATACGCATCCACGATCTCCGACACCAATCGGTGACGAACCACATCGGCACTGGTCAACTCCGAGAAGTGAATTCCGTCGATATTGTCCAGAATGTCGACCGCCGCACGCAGCCCGGAACGGGCGCCACCCGGCAGGTCGACCTGTGTCACGTCACCGGTGACCACGATCTTGGAACCGAACCCCAGCCGGGTGAGGAACATCTTCATCTGTTCGGCGGTGGTGTTCTGCGCCTCGTCGAGAATGATGAACGCGTCGTTGAGTGTCCGGCCCCGCATGTATGCCAGCGGCGCAACCTCGATGACCCCGGCAGACATCAGCTTGGGGATGAGTTCGGGGTCCATCATGTCGTGCAGCGCGTCGTACAGCGGCCGCAGGTACGGGTCGATCTTCTCGCTCAGGGTGCCGGGCAGGAAGCCCAGCCGCTCCCCCGCCTCGACCGCCGGACGGGTCAGGATGATCCGGGTGACCTGCTTGCTCTGTAACGCGTTGACCGCCTTGGCCATCGCCAGATACGTCTTGCCCGTACCGGCCGGGCCGATACCGAAAACCACCGTGTTGGCATCGATCGCGTCCACATAGCGCTTCTGGTTCAGCGTCTTCGGGCGGATGGTCTTGCCACGCCGCGACAGGATGTCCAGACTCAGCACCTCAGCGGGCGATTCATCGTCGTCGCCGGCGAGCATGGCGCCGGTATGCCGCACCGTCGAGGGCGTCAGCTGCTGGCCCCGGCGCGCGATCACGATCAGCTCGGAGACCACACGCTCAGCCAACGCCACATCGCCGGGCTCGCCGATGAAGGTAATGGTGTTTCCGCGGGCGTGGACATCGGCGGTCAACATGTCCTCAAGCTCGCGCAGGTTTTCATCAGCAGAACCCAGCAGGCCCATGATGAGATCGTTCGGAATCTCGACGCTGCTGCGTACTTCCCTGGACTGCACAGCGGCATCTTCTTCTCGGCTCGTCACGTGGTTAAGGTCGCCTGCTTTCTTGGGTTGTGAAGTTGCCTCGAGTTTACCGCTGGCAACCGTCAGCCTCCACGCGATTAGTGTCGCCGTCTCTGCACGCGAGCGCTCATCGGTGCGCCAGCGGACCGTCGGCCCACCGGTCGGTGAGCGCCCCGAGGGCACCCAGCGCAACGGCAGCGGCGCTGGAGGTGCGCAGCACCGTCGGCCCCAAACGCACCGCATGCGCGCCCGCAGCCGTCAAAACCCCCAGCTCATCGTCTGCGACACCGCCCTCGGGCCCCACGATCAGCACCACCGACGACGCCGCGGACAGCCGCTCGCCCCGCGCGCTGAGCCCGGAGTCCGCCGATTCATGCAGCACCAGCACGACGGCCCCGTCGGCGACCCGCCGACGGATCAGCTCGGCCAGCTGCGCCGTCGAGTGCAGTGTCGACACCGCCGGGACGAAGGCCCGCCGGGACTGTCGTGACGCCGCTCGGGCCACCGCCTCCCAGCGCCGCCGCCCCTTCGCCGCCTTGTCCGGGTCATTCTGCGCGTCCCAGCGCGACACACATCGCTGCGCCTGCCACGGAACGATCTCGTCGGCGCCCGCCTCCACCGCCAGGTCGACGGCGAGCTCGGAGCGATCAGATTTGGGAAGTGCCTGCACCACAGTCACTCTGGGGGCCGCAACGGCGACGCTCCAGCGTCCGGTCACCTCGATCGACAGGCCGGCGCGGTCCACGGAGGCGACGACGCCGTCACCGACCTCGCCCGCACCGTCGCACACCATGACGGGCTCACCGACACGCATGCGCAGCACCCGGGTGGCGTGATGTCCCTCGTCACCGAGCAGGCTCACCTGTTCCCCGACAGCGGGAATCTGGTCAACGTAGAAGATCGTGGCGGCCGCCATCTGGATCTACCGGCCCGTGAACGCCTCGCGCAGCCGCGAGAACACCCCGCCCGACGCAGATTCCGCCCAGACCACCTCGGCGGCTTCCTTGTTCCGGACCTTCTTGAAGTCCTTCAGCAGCTCGCGTTCCTTGGCGTCCATCCGGGTGGGCACCACCACGTCCAGATGGGCGTGCAGGTTTCCGCGGACACCGGTGCGCAGGTGCGGCATGCCCTTCCCGCGCATCGTCACCACCGAACCCGGCTGCGATCCCGGCTCGACCTTGACGACGGTCGGTCCATCGATGATGGCGTCAACCGACACACTGGTGCCCAGCGCCGCCTCCACCATCGGGACCCGAACCGTGAAGTGCAGGTCATCCCCGTCACGGATGAACACGTCATGCGGCTTCTCATGCACCTCGACGTACAGGTCGCCGGCCGGTCCACCGCCGGGACCGACCTCCCCCTGGGCCGCCAGGCGCACCCGCATACCGTCGCCGACACCGGCCGGGATCTTGACCGTGATCTCGCGACGCGCGCGCACCCGGCCGTCGCCTCCGCACTTGTGGCATGGATCGGTGATGACCTCTCCGGCCCCCTGACACGTCGGACAGGGGCGCGATGTCAGCACCTGGCCAAGCAGGGAGCGCTGCACCGTCTGCACCTCGCCACGGCCACCACAGGTCTCGCAGGCGCTCGGCGCCGAATTTCCGTGGGTGCCCTTGCCGGCGCATCCGTCGCACAGAATCGCGGTATCGACGGTCACCTGCTTGCTGACGCCGGTTGCACATTCCAGCAGTTCGAGCCGCATGCGCAGCAGGGAGTCGGATCCGGGCTGCACGCGGCCGCGCGGACCACGCGAGCCGCCGGCCGATCCGCCGAAGAAGGCCTCGAAGACGTCGCCCAGGCCGCCGAAGCCCGAACCGAAACCACCACCGAACCCGTTGCCACCGCCGCCGTTCTCCAGCGGGTCGCCACCCAGGTCGACGATGCGCCGCTTCTCCGGGTCGGTCAGCACCTCGTAGGCGATGCTGACCTCCTTGAACCGCGTCTGGGCCTGTTCGTCGGGGTTGATGTCGGGGTGCAGCTCGCGGGCGAGCTTGCGGTACGCCCGCTTGAGCTCGCTGTCGCTGGCACCCGTGCTGACCCCGAGGATGCCGTAGTAATCACGCGCCACTGTGTTGATCTCGCTCCGTTGGTATCTGTCTAATTCACATAACTGCTAGCGATTGGCTAGCACTTCGCCGATATACATGGCAACCGCCGCGACGTTCGCGATGGTTCCCGGGTAGTCCATCCGTGTGGGCCCCAGCACACCCATGCCGCCGAACACCGCTCCGCCCGCACCATACGGGGTGGAGACGACCGAGGTGCCGATCATCTGCTCAGCAGCGGTTTCGTGACCGATGTGCACGGTGACCCGGCCTGCCTCCTGCTGTGCGGCGAGCAAGCGCAACACCACCACTTGCTCCTCCAGCGCCTCCAGCACGGTGCGCAGCTGACCACCGAAGTCGCCGGCATTGCGCGTCAGGTTGGCCGTGCCACCGAGCAGCAGGCGTTCCTCGTGATGCTCGACAAGCGTCTCCACCAGGACCGTCGCCGCGCGCGTGAGGGGATAGCGCAGGTCATCGTCGGACTGCTCGGCGAGCTCGGCGACGGCCACCGAGGCCGCCGACAGCTTCTTGCCCTCCAGCGCCGCGCCCAGCAGGACGCGCAGGCGGCCGAGCTGCTCGTCGTTGATGACATCGCCCAGCTCGACGATCCGCTGATCGACCCGCCCGGAGTCGGTGATCACCACCAGCAGCAGCCGGGCCGGGGTCAGCAGCACCACCTCGAGGTGGCGCACGCTGGAGGAGGACAGCGTCGGATACTGCACGACGGCGACCTGACGCGTCATCTGCGCCAGCAGCCGCACGGCACGTCGCAGCACGTCATCGAGGTCGACGCCGCCTTCCAGGAAATTCAGGATGGCCTTGCGCTCGGCGCCCGAGAGCGGTTTGACGTCTTCAAGCCGGTTGACGAATTCGCGGTAGCCCTTTTCCGTCGGAATGCGTCCTGAGCTGGTGTGCGGCTGGGCGATGTAGCCCTCGGCCTCCAGGACCGCCATATCGTTGCGGACGGTGGCGCTGGAAACCCCGAGGCCGTGCCTGTCGACCAGGGCCTTGGAGCCGATCGGTTCCTTGGTGGTGACGTAGTCGGCGACGATGGCCCGCAGTACCTCGAAGCGCCGATCATCGGCACTGGCCATGGTCACCTCCCTCACGCGTGATTTGGCCCCTATTTTACGGGGCCACGCTGCGTCAACCCGCCACCATGGCAGTCCACGCTAACCTCAGGTGTTATGCAGGGATCATCCCGGAGTGATTTGCAGTGATCTTTAAGGGTGTTCGCGAGGGGAAGCCGTACCCAGAACATGGGCTATCGACGAGGGATTGGTCGCGCATCCCACCCCGGCAGATCCGTCTGGACGAACTCGTCACCACCACCACGGTGCTCGCCTTGGACCGCTTGCTCAGCGAGGACTCGACGTTCTACGGGGACCTGTTCCCGCACGCCGTGAAGTGGCAGGGCGTCACCTACCTGGAGGACGGACTGCACCGAGCCGTGCGAGCCGCGTTGCGCAATCGGGTTGTGTTGCACGCCAGGGTTTTCGATATGGATCAGCTGCGCGGGGTGTAGGCGGCGTCAATCCAGGATCGTGCGCACCACGCCGTCGGCCAGTAAGCGCCCCTGATCGGTGAGCACCAGCCGATCATCCACCAGCCGCCCCAGCCCCCCGTCCACCACGGCGGGTACCCGGCCGCGTTCCTCGACGGTCAAGTCCGCCAAGGCGATTCCCGTGTTCAGCCGCACCGCGAGCAGGACATCCTCGGTGTGCCGTTCGATGGGACTGAGGATCTCGTGGCCGCCGACGGGCAGCTGCCCCTGCCCCAACTGCTGGGCATAGGCGTTGGGGTGCTTGACGTTCCACCACCGCACGCCGTTGACATGTCCGTGCGCACCGGGTCCCGCACCCCACCAGTCACCGCCGGCCCAGTAGCCAAGATTGTGCCGGCACTGCCCGCCGGGGCGTGCCCAGTTGGATACCTCGTACCAGTCCAGCCCCACCGCCGACAGCGCCGCATCCAGCAGCTGGTACCGGTCGGCCAGGGCGTCCTCGTCGGGATTCGGCAGTTCGCCGCGACGGACACGCCGAGCTAGCGCGGTGCCCTCCTCGACGACCAGCGCGTACGCCGACACGTGGTCTACCCCGGCGTCGAGTACGGCATCGATGGAGCGGCGCAGGTCGTCATCGGTCTCCCCCGGGGTGCCATAGATGAGGTCCAGGTTCACATGCTCGAGACCGGCCGCACGCGCCTCCCGCGCCGCCGCAACCGCCCGCCCGGGCGCGTGCACACGATCCAGCGTGGCCAGCACATGCGGGGCCGCGGACTGCATACCCAGCGAGACCCGGGTGTATCCGGCCGCGCGAATCGTCTCGAAGAACTCCGGCGAGGTGGACTCCGGATTGGCCTCGGTGGTCACCTCGGCGCCCGGCGCCACGGTGAAATGCGCACCGATGGCGTCGAGCACCTCTGCGAGCCCGGAACCGCCCAGCAGGGAGGGCGTCCCGCCGCCGACGAATACGGTCTCCACCGGCGGTTTTCCGTCTAGAGTCCGCGCGGCCAGCTCCAGCTCGGCACGCAGCGCCTCCAGCCAGCCCGCGGGTGAGGTGCCGTCACCGAGCTCGTCGGCGGTATAGGTGTTGAAGTCGCAGTATCCGCAGCGTGTGGCACAGAACGGAACGTGTACGTAGATCCCGAACGGGCGTCCCACCGCCGGCACCAGAGGCGGCAGGGTGGCAGTGGTTTCGGGTCTCACCGGTCAAGTGTGTGCTAGGGGCGGCAGCAGAAAAAATCTGTCCGGTCAATAGCGGGAATCCCCCACGCCGAATAGAGGTTTTGCTCACAATGAGCGGAATTACGACCCGGTCGTACGGGGTGCCAGTTTCGCATGGCACAATTGGCCGGGTGAGCACACATCAGGTCCCACTTGTCGCGCGGCGACACATCGACCTGAAGCGTGTCTGTAGCGCGTGTTGTCTCCCTTACTGACGTAGTCCTACCCGTCTGCCACCCATACGGTCGTGAGGATCTGCGCCTCCGGTCAGCCCCCGGTGTGTCGCCCACGACTGTGCCTGCCTTTCTGAGGAGCACCATGACAACCAGCGAGACCCGGCCCGCTCGCCCGAAGCAACAGCGCAGCGAGGGCCAATGGGCACTCGGCTATCACGAACCCCTCAACGCCAACGAGCAGGCGAAGAAGGACGACCACCCGCTGAACGTGCGGGAGCGCATCGAAACGATTTACGCCCACAAGGGCTTCGAGAGCATCGACAAGACCGACCTACGTGGCCGCTTCCGCTGGTGGGGTCTGTACACCCAGCGCAAGCCTGGTTACGACGGCAGCTGGACCGGTGACGAGAACACCGACATGCTCGAAGACGAGCACTTCATGCTGCGCGTGCGTTCGGACGGCGGCGCGCTGTCGGTCGGTGCCCTGCGCACCCTGGGTGATCTGTCCACCACGTACGCGCGGGATACGGCCGATCTCTCCGATCGCGAAAATGTGCAGTATCACTGGATCCGGGTCGAGGACATGCCGGAGATCTGGCGCCGTCTCGACGAGGTCGGGCTGCACACGACACAGGCCTGCGGCGACTGCCCCCGCGTGATCCTGGGCTCGCCGCTCGCCGGTGAGTCCCTGGATGAAGTACTCGATCCGACACCGGCCATCGACGAGATCGTGCGCCGCTACATCGGAAAGAAGGAGTACGCGAACCTTCCCCGCAAGTTCAAGACGGCCATCTCCGGCCTGCAGGACGTGGTGCACGAGATCAACGACGTCGCCTTCATCGGCGTGGTGCATCCGGAGCACGGTCCGGGTCTGGACGTGTGGGTGGGCGGCGGTCTGTCCACCAACCCGATGCTGGCGCAGCGTCTCGGGGTATGGGTGCCACTCGACGAAGTGCCCGACGTCTGGGAGGGCGTCGTCAGCATCTTCCGCGATTACGGCTACCGCCGTCTGCGTGCCAAGGCACGGTTGAAGTTCCTGGTCAAGGATTGGGGTGTCGAGAAGTTCCGCGAGGTTCTCGAGACCGAATACCTGAAGCGGCCTCTTATCGACGGGCCTGCTCCGGTGCAGCCGCCACGGCCCATCGACCACGTCGGGGTGCAACGACTCAAGAACGGGCTCAACGCTGTTGGCGTCTCGCCCATTGCCGGCCGGGTGTCCGGCACCATCTTGTCGGCGGTCGCCGATCTTGCCGAGAAGGCTGGCTCGGACCGTGTCAGGTTCACGCCGTATCAAAAGCTGATCATCCTCGACGTTCCCGACGACAAACTCGGTGAGCTGACGGAGGGGCTGGATGCGCTCGGGCTGCCCTCGCGTCCGTCGCACTGGCGCAAGAATCTGATGGCCTGCACCGGCATCGAGTTCTGCAAGCTCTCGTTCACCGAAACCCGCAAGCGTGCACAGGATCTGGTGCCAGAGCTGGACAAGCGGTTGGACGATCTCAACGCACAGCTGGACACTCCGGTCACCATCAACATCAATGGATGCCCCAACTCGTGTGCGCGTTCGCAGGTCGCAGACATCGGATTCAAGGGTCAGATGGTCGACGACGGCGAGGGCAACAGCGTCGAGGGCTTCCAGGTGCACCTGGGCGGAAGCCTGGGCCTGGACAGTGGGTTCGGCCGCAAGCTGCGTCAGCACAAGGTGACCAGCACCGAGCTCGGCGACTACATCGACCGGGTGGTGCGGAACTTCGTCAAGCAGCGCACCGACGGAGAGCGCTTCGCGCAGTGGGCCGTTCGGGCTGAGGAGGCGGATCTGCGATGAGCGTTCTGGAGGGCCACAGGAACGCCGACCAGCTGCGTGAATTGGCTGAGCGCGGCGCCGCCGAACTGCATGATGCCTCCGCCGAGGAGCTGCTGCGGTGGACCGAAGAGAACTTCGGCAATGACCCCAAGGGGTACGTCGTCGCCTCCAACATGCAGGACGCTGTGCTCATAGACCTCGCCGTACAGGTGCGTCCGGGTGTTGACGTGTTGTTCCTGGACACCGGTTATCACTTCGCCGAGACGATCGGCACCCGCGATGCCGTGGAATCGGTGTACGACATCCACATCGTCAACGTGGCCCCCGAGCAGACGGTGGCCCAGCAGAACGAGCTGGTGGGCAAGGATCTGTTCGCGAGCAATCCCGGCGAATGCTGCCGGCTTCGTAAGGTTGTGCCGCTGCGCAAGTCGCTGTCCGGGTACTCCGCTTGGGTGACCGGGTTGCGGCGTGTCGACGCACCGACCCGGGCCAACGCACCGCTGATCAGTTTCGACGAGGCGTTCGGGCTGGTGAAGATCAACGCGATTGCCGCGTGGACCGACGAGGACATGCAGAAGTACATCGATGATCACGGGACCCTGGTGAATCCGCTTGTCGACGAGGGATATCCGTCGATCGGCTGCGCCCCGTGCACGGCCAAGCCGGCACTCGGCGCCGACGCACGCAGCGGACGCTGGCAGGGCATGGCCAAAACAGAATGCGGGTTGCACGCCTCATGACGACACACATTGGACCGGAAATCAGAACGGACGCCGTGTTGAATCAGACCGATACACTCACCGACCTGGAATCCGAGTCGATTCACATCATCCGCGAGGTGGCCGGCGAGTTTGAGCGACCGGTGCTGCTGTTCTCCGGCGGCAAGGATTCGACGGTGCTCTTGCACACCGCGCTCAAGGCCTTTTGGCCCGCACCGCTTCCCTTCGCGCTGCTGCATGTCGACACCGGGCACAACCTCCCCGAGGTGCTGGCCTTCCGCGACGAGATTGTCGAACGCCACAACTTGCGCCTGGTCGTCGCGAATGTCGAGGACTACCTGGCCGACGGCCGCCTGACCGAGCGGCCCGACGGCATCCGCAACCCGTTGCAGACCATCCCGCTGCTCGAAGCCATCACCGACAACAAGTTCGACGCGGTGCTGGGTGGTGGACGTCGCGATGAGGAGCGCTCGCGCGCCAAGGAGCGCATCTTCAGTCTGCGCAACGCCTTCGGCCAGTGGGATCCCAAGAAGCAGCGTCCCGAGCTCTGGAGTCTCTACAACGGCAGGCATGCCCCGGGTGAGCACGTGCGGGTGTTCCCTATCAGCAACTGGACCGAGTTGGACGTGTGGCGTTACATCGCTCGCGAAGATGTGCAGCTGGCCAACCTCTACTACGCGCATGAGCGCCAGGTGTTCAACCGTGACGGCATGCTGCTGACGCCGGGCCCGTGGGGCGGACCGCGTGACGGTGAAGAACTGCAAACACTTTCGGTGCGATACCGCACCGTGGGCGACGGCTCCACCACGGGCGCCGTGCTCTCCGATGCCGCCGACGTCCACGCGGTACTTGCCGAGGTGGCCGCATCGCGGATCACCGAGCGGGGCGCGACCCGCGGCGACGACCGAGTATCCGAGGCGGCGATGGAAGACCGCAAGCGAGAGGGCTATTTCTGATGAGGGCTTGCACGAAGAAACAGGGGCAGAGCTGATCATGAGCGATCTTCTGCGTATTGCCACCGCCGGCAGCGTCGACGACGGCAAGTCGACCCTGGTGGGCCGGCTGCTGTACGACACCAAGTCGGTGCTCATCGACCAATTCGACGCCGTGGCAAAGGCTTCCGAATCACGCGGGCTCGATACTCCCGATCTGTCACTGCTGGTCGACGGACTGCGCGCCGAGCGCGAGCAGGGCATCACCATCGACGTGGCGTACCGGTACTTCGCCACCCCGAAGCGTTCGTTCATTCTCGCCGACACCCCCGGGCATGTGCAGTACACCCGCAACACCGTCTCCGGGGCCTCCACCGCGCAGCTGGTGATCCTTCTCGTCGACGCGCGCAAGGGTGTCATCGAGCAGACCCGTCGACACGCGGCGGTGCTGGCACTGTTGGGCGTGCCACGGCTGGTGCTGGCGGTCAACAAGATCGACCTGGTGGCCGATAGCGCCCGCATCTTCGAGGCGATCAGCGCCGAGTTCAACGAGCTGACCAGCTCGCTGGGCTGGAAGCCGGAGAACGTCGTGGAGATCCCCGTGTCCGCACTGCACGGCGACAACATCGCCACCCGCAGCGAGCGGACCGGCTTCTACAGCGGGCCGACCCTCATCGAGCATCTGGAATCGATTCCGGCGCACCAGGAGTCGAGCACCGTTGGCCTGCGTTTCCCGGTCCAGTATGTGATCCGGCCGCGTACCGCCGAATACCCCGACTATCGCGGCTACGCCGGGCAGGTTGCCGCCGGCGTCGTGCGGGTGGGCGACGAGGTGCTCATCTCCCCCGCCGGGCAACGCACCACGGTGGCGGGCATCGACACCGCCGACGGGCCGCTTGAGGTCGCCGAGGCGGGCCGCAGCGTGACGCTGATCCTGGCCGACGACGTGGATGCCTCGCGTGGCGATCTGATCGCATCAACCGATGTGCCAGAACCGGTTTCGGAGATTGACGGCACGGTGTGCTGGCTGGCCGACAAGCCGTTGAAGGCCGGTGCGCGCCTGCTGCTCAAGCACGGCACCCGCACCGTTCCGGCGATCGTCGGCGAGCTGGTGGAGCGCTTCGACGAGCAGAATCTGTCGGCCGATCCCGCACCGGAATCGCTGGAACTCAATGACATCGGTCAGATAAGCATCCGTCTGGCCGAGGCGATCAGCGTCGATGAATACGTCGACGACCGGATGGCGGGGAGCTTCCTGCTGATCGATCCCTCGAGCGGTAACACGTTGGCGGCCGGACTGGTCGGCGATGCCTTGCGCGCCGTCGAACTGAATCGTGCGTAGTCCCACGCTTCTCGCTGTCGCGCACGGGAGCCGCGACCCACGGTTCGCGGAGAACGCGCGCCGATTGGTCGCGCAGGTACGGGTGCTCCGGCCGGAGCTGGATGTCCGGCTGGCGTTCCTTGAGTTGTCCGAGCCGAATCTCGCTGACGTGCTGGATGATCTGAGCGGTGAGGCGGTTGTGGTGCCGCTGCTGTTGTCGGATGCCTACCACGCACGGATCGATCTGCCGACCGTGCTGTGCTCGGCACCGTCGGGACTGCGGGTGATGCAAGCGCCTGTGCTCGGCGCCGATGACCGCCTGCTGCGGCTGGCGCGGCGTCGCGTGACTGAACTCGGCGTCGACAATCCCGCGGTGATTCTCACCGCGGTCGGATCCTCGGACTCCACGGCCAACGCCCGCACCCGGGCGCTGGCCGCACAGTGGGCCCTCTCGACGACGGTTTTCGCCACCGGAGAGTCGACCACCATCGCCGACGCGGCAGACGCGCTGCGATCTCGGGGTGCCACAGAAATCGTTGTCGCACCGTGGTTCCTGTCCCCCGGACTGCTGCTGGACCAGATCCGCGCCGAAGCCGCACAGGCGGGTTTCCAGGTGGCGGCACCTTTGGGCGCGGACCGGCTGGTCGCCGAGGTAGTGGTGCACCGGTACGCGTCGGCAGTCGCCGCACCGGTCCCGGTAGCGCACTGACCAAACCCACCGCACGTTCGCGCAGTACCCCGACGAACGCATTGTTATATGCGCATGTCTGCCGTAGGGTCGAATGCGTGACCAGCACCGAGCACAAGACCCACGACCACCCCGACCACGTCCACGGCCCCGACTGCGGCCACGAGGCAGTCACCCACGAGGACCACGTGGATTACATCCACGATGGACACCGCCACGCCCCGCACGGCGATCACTACGACGAGCACTAGAACGCACTAACACATGGCCCCCGGAGAACCGGGGGCCATTTTTTGTCAGGTGCGTTTCAGAGGCATTCTTCGTCGTGCCCGGCTACGAGCGACAAAAGCGCCTTCTCCCGAAGAAGCATGCGGTGCTCGGTTCCGCGCGGAAGCCGCTCCCCGAGGCCGTAACAGCCCCGGCCAACATGACTGAGCCGACCTCGGCGGACCTCCCAACGCAACGCATCGGACACGGCCTTTGACGTGCGCCCATCGGTGCCGAAGCCTTTGTGGTCCAACATGTTCACAAGTTCCGACACAGTCGTCGTACCGAACCGATGCACGTACAACGTCAGCAGATATCGCAGCTCAATCCCGCGTACCCGAACTTTCGCCGTCATGACCGCACGGTGGCACACGCCACCGACACAACGACGCGTGTCGCTCATAGCCGGGCACTTGCAGGTGCGCTCCGAAAGGCGCGGAAAACACCTTAGGACGCGACCTCCGCGAGGTCACCCAGGTCAGGAACCCGTGTGACACGCACGTACACCTGGTCACCCTCGTGCAGCCCGAGTGCCTCGGCATCACCACGGGTGATCTGCGCGGTGAACTGCTCCCCGGTGGCGGCACTGGTCAACTCCACCCGTACCTCGAAACCGAGGTGCACGACCCGCCCCACCGTCGCCTTGGTCACCCCGGTGGTCTCGCCGGTGCCCTCCGCGGCAGCACGGGACAGATCGGCGTTGCGCCCCACACGAATATCGTGCGGGCGCACTAGGATTCCATTCAGCTTGGCCACCGGACCCAAGAACGACATCACAAAGCTGTTCGCCGGGCGGTCGTAGAGGTCGTCGGGAGAACCCACCTGCTCGATGCGCCCCTTGTTGAGCACCGCGATCCTGTCGGCGACGTCGAGAGCCTCTGCCTGGTCGTGGGTCACCAGCACCGTGGTGACGTGCACCTCTTCGTGCAGTCGGCGCAGCCAGGCCCGCAGGTCCTCGCGCACCTTCGCATCGAGCGCGCCGAAGGGCTCATCCAGGAGCAGCACTTCCGGGTCGACGGCGAGCGCCCGCGCCAGCGCCATGCGCTGACGTTGGCCGCCGGAAAGCTGGTTGGGATAGCGTGCGTGAAAACCGCTCAGCCCCACCACTTCGAGCAGATTGTCGACTTTCTCCTTGATCTCGGCCTTCGGCTTCTTGCGAATCTTGAGTCCGAATCCGACATTTTCGCGCACGGTCAGGTGCTTGAAGGCGGCGTAATGCTGGAACACGAATCCGATACCGCGCCGCTGCGGCGGTACACCGGTGACGTCACGCCCGTTGATGGTGATCGTGCCGGTATCGGGCTGGTCCAGCCCGGCGATGGCCCGCAACAACGTCGACTTGCCCGACCCACTGGGGCCCAGTAGCGCGGTCAACGAGCCTGAGGGCACCTCGAAATCAATGTTGTCCAGCGCGGCGAAGTCGCCGTAATGCTTGTTCGCGCCGCGAACGGTAATCGCGTCAGTCATTCTGTGGCTCCTTGCTATTCGCTATTGGCTTTTGCTCGTCGCGCATCAATGACCACCTGGACCACCAGGACGATCACCGCAACAGCCATCAACAACGCTGAGATGGCATAGGCGCCGTACTCGGCGCCTCGCTGATGACGATCGGACACGAGCAGGGTCAGGGTCTGCGATGCCCCGGGCAGGTTCGACGACACCATGATCACCGCGCCGTACTCACCCAGTGTGCGCGCGATGGTGAGCACGATGCCGTAGGTCAGCCCCCAGCGGATGGATGGCAACGTGATACGCCAGAACGTCTGCCAGGCAGTGGCTCCTAGCGTCGCGGCCGCCTCTTCCTGCTCGGTGCCCAGTTCATGCAGCACCGGCTCGACCTCGCGGATGACGAACGGAATCGTGACGAAGATGCTCGCGAGCACGATACCCGGGAATCCGAAGATGACCTTGAGCCCGAAATCGTTCTCGACGAACCCGAACACGCCCGCCGATCCCCACAACAGGATCAGCGCCACACCCACCACAACAGGCGAGACCGCGAACGGGAGGTCGATGATCGCCTGCAGCACGGCCTTGCCGCGGAACTTGTTCCGTGCCAGTACCAATGCCGTGGGGATGCCGAAGATGACGTTCAGCGGCACCACGATCGCGACCACCAGCAGCGACAGCTGCAGGGCCGACACCGCGGCCGGCGTGGCGATCGACTCGAAGAACGCCCCTACCCCGGGCTCGAACGTGCGCCACAGGATGAGGCCCACCGGAACGATCACCAGGATGCCGATATACAGCAGCGCCGCGTAACGCGCCACATACTTGACCAGCGGTGACGGCGTCACTGCGCCAGCTCCTCTCGCTTGGCCGCGCGCGACCCGATGGTGCGCAAGACGAACAACACGACAAACGAAATAATCAGCAGCACAATCGAGATCGCCGCGGCGCCGGTCCGGTCGTCGTTCTCGATGAGCGTCCTGATCCACTGCGAAGACACTTCTGTCTCGCCGGGCACCGCACCACCAATCAGCACCACCGAGCCGTATTCACCAATCGCCCGAGAGAAGGCCAGGCCCGCACCCGATAACAGTGACGGAAGCAGCGCGGGAAGGATCACCGCGCGAAAGATCGTCCAGTTGTCAGCTCCCAGCGAGGCAGCAGCCTCCTCGACGGACTGGTCGAGTTCCAACAGGACAGGCTGCACGGATCGCACCACGAACGGCAGGGTGACGAACAGCAGGGCAATCCCGATCCCCCACCTGGTGTGCTGGATGTGGATGCCCACCGGGCTGCCCGGGCCGTACAGCGCGAGCATCACCAGACTGGCCACGATCGTCGGAAGGGCGAACGGCAGATCGATGACGGCGTCGACCAACCGCTTTCCAGGGAAGTCGTCACGGGTCAGCACCCAGGCCACCAACAGCCCGAAAAACAGGTTGACGACGGCCACCCCGAACGAGACTCCCAGGGTTACCCGGAACGAGCTCACCGCCGCATTCGAGGTGATCGCGTTCCAGAACGCGGTCCACCCGCCACCGGCGGACTGCCAGATGATCGCGGCCAGCGGCAACAGCACGATGATGCTGAGCCAGATCGATGCCGCGCCGACCCGCAGCGAGGTGCTGCCGTATCGGCGCCTCAACAGGCCCCCCGGCTGCCCGGCACCGACCTCACGGTCGGGCCGGGCAGTCGATTTCGGCTCGGAAGCCGGTTCCGTCGACTGTTCCGTAGAGGCTGTCATCCGGTGGCCTTCTTGTAGATCTTGGTGATGCTGCCGTTTTCCTTGTCGAACAACGCCGGGTCAACTGTCTTCCAGCCGCCCAGTTCGGCGATGGTCCACAGCTTCTCAGGTGTCGGGAAGTCCTTGGCGAATTCTGCCGTAACGGCTGGATCGACGGGACGGAAACCAGCCTCAGCCCAGAGCTTCTGCGCCTCCGGGGTGTACAGGAAGTTCTTCAGGGCGTTCACCTTGTCCAGGTGCGCGCTGCCCTTGACGACGGCAACCGGGTTCTCGATCTTGAACGTCTGCGGCGGATTGACGTGCTCGACATCCTTGCCCTGACGCTCGACGTTGATCGCCTCGTTCTCGTAACTGATCAGCACGTCACCGCTGCCCTGCAGGAACACGTCAGTGGCCTCGCGCCCGGAACCGGGGCGCTGCTTGATGTGCTCGCCGACGAGCTTGCTGACGTAGTCGATGCCCGCCTGGTCATCGCGGCCACCGTTGCTCTTGGCCGCATACGGCGCCAACAGGTTCCACTTGGCCGAGCCCGAGCTCAACGGGCTGGGGGTGATGACCGTGACTCCCGGCTGCAGAAGGTCGTCCCAGTCCTTGATGTTCTTGGGGTTGCCCTTGCGCACGACCAGCGAAACCACCGAACCGAAGGGCACACCCTTCGTGGCATCGGCATTCCAATCCTCGGAAACCTTGCCCGCCTTGACCAAACGGCTCACGTCGGGCTCCACCGAGAAGTTCACGATATCGGCCGGCTTGCCGTCGACGACAGCCCGGGACTGATCGCCGGACGCGCCATAGGAGGTAGTGACCGCAACACCCTTGCCCTCGGCGGTGTTCGCGAATGCCGGGATGATCTTCTTCCAGCCGGGCTCCGGCACGGCATAGGCGACGAGCGTCAAGGTGGTGTCGGCATCGGAGTGCGACTCGCCACCGGCGACATCACTGGATCCTCCACCGCAGGCGGCGAGAACTGTTGCCGCTGTGGCAAGAACTCCGATGTGGCGCCACCGGCGGGCGCCTACCGTCTTCGCGATGTTGATCCTGGAGCCGAGCATGCGATGCCTTTCGTGGGATGACGATTACCTGGGACGGATATCTCATGGAATCCCGTGACGACAGAAAGGCAGCGAAACAGCCAGTGGGCTTCGAACTAGCCGCTACCGACACCAAACCGCGGACGGGATGGGTCTAGCGACAACAGTGAACGTCTGCGACCGCGCATGTACCGACCGCAATGAGCGCCAGGATGTGGCGCACGCGGATAACCGGGGCGGCGGAATGCATGAGCGGAAGCGTAGCAGAGCTCTTTGACGCCGTCTTTACGGCCGAACCGGCAGGTAGAAGCATTATTACGTCAACAGCCAGTAACTACCGGCTCAACAGCCAGGCGACTATCACCAGAATGGCCAGCGCAATCAGCGCCAACGTGACGCGCGACTGCGGCAAACCGCTCATGGGAGGTCCACCGGGGTGGCCGCGGCTACCCGATTTTCCATGAAGTGGCGGCGCGCCGCCTGATAGCACCGGCCGAGCCGATTCGCCGCGCTGAGCAGCAGAAACAAGACCTTGTCACCGGCCACGGCCATCGCGTACGCCAAGACCAATACAACCGGCATCACGATGATCGTTTGAAGGATGAACCCGCGTCCGCTGAGCCACAGCTCCACGCCATCCCACCAACTCAGGAGGCCGATCACGCTGTCGCTGTTCACGCGGGCCAGTTTAGGCGGACCATCCCGCGGCCCGTCCGGCGCAGGGCAGACTGGACACCGATGAGCGATTTGCGCGCGATGTGCCTGTTCCTGGTGCTCGCATTCTCCGCACTGTTCAGCGGGGCCCCCGTCGCGGCGGCGGATTCGGCCGCAGCGGGCGCTGATGTGCAGGTGGCGCTGAGTCTGGGCGAGCGTGAACTCACCGTGGTGGCCCGCCGGGTAACCAGCATTCCCGGCCCGCTGCGCGTCGACGTGATCACCCACCGCGGTACCGCGGCCGGCCCGCTCCGGGCGCAGATCGTGCCCACCGGCGCCAGCACCGATGACTATCAACCCGTTCCGGGGGTCCCCACCTCGACGGCGATGGTGGTCCTCGGTGAGAAGCCCGGCCCGTACGGTGCGACGCTCGATGTCGACCGCACGGGGCCCACCGACCTGACGATCAGCGACGGTGTGCACACCGCCCGGATCCCGCTGGTCCTCATCGGTCAGGCGACGTCACCACCTGAACGAGTGGCCTATCTGGGTCTGGCCGCCACGGGGCTGCTTCTGGTCGTCTCACTCGTGGTGGCGACCCGGGTCCGTCGTGGTGTGTGGATCGCGGTGCCGGTGACCGCCACGGTGACGGCCCTCGCGGTCGCCATCACCGGCGCGGTGCTGTCCATATCGGCGCCGCCGCCGCCCGAGCCTGGCCCGCAACGGGACCCGACCGTCGAGAACACCGCCAACCCCTACCGGCTGGATCGTCCCGCCGTCACCGACTACTCCCGGCCTTCGGCCGCGCTCATCGCCGAACAGTCCGAGCTGGATTCGGATCGCGCGACGGACATCTACTTCTCACTCATCGACACGGCGACCGGTCTTCCCGCTGATGACCTGGTCATCCACGACAGCGCGTTGATCCACCTGCTGGTGGTGGCCCCGGACGGGCGGCTATCCCATCTGCATCCGATAAGGGTTGCACCGGGCCGCTATTCGGTACCTCTCTTGCCCGCGGTCGCGGGCCGGTACGCGGTCTCGGCCGAGTTCGTGCGACGTGGCGGCGGCGTGCAGACGGTGCGCTTGCCGGGTGGACTCACGGCGCGTGGCGGGAAGCCCGCACCGCCGGCAGCATTCGACGGACCCGGGATGCGCATGATCGACGGGCTGCACGTGCACGTGAGCGCCACCGGCCTGCGTGCGGGGCGGCCGACGACGCTCTCCGCCACGGTCGGGGCCGACCCGGTCCTGCAGCCGTGGCTGGGCATGCTCGGTCATCTGGTGATCGCCGGACCGATTCCCCGCGACACCTCCGCGAGCGATCTCGGCGCTGCGGTGCAGGATTCAGCGGTCTGGGCCCACGCTCATTCCATGGGCGGCCACGGCGGCACCAACATGCCCGGCATGGAGCACAGCGCCGGCCACTCGCCCAGTCACGACGATTCGATGCCACCCATGGTGGGGTCCCCACCACTCAACGGTGACAGTCCTCCCGACGAGACGGTGGCCGCCTTTGGGCCCGATGTACCGTTCACCTTCACATTCCCCAAGCCGGGCCGGTACCTCGCCTGGATTCAGGCACAGCGTGACTATCGGGTGCTGACAATCCCGGTACGACTGGACATCTCATGACACGTCAGGTGTGGGCGGGGCTCGCGGTAATAGTTGCCGCGGTGTTGGGATTGGCATGGATTGCCTGGCCCAGCGCACCCCAGGCCGTCACCCTCTACTCCGGTACCGAGCACTACGTCGTCACGGTGACCGTCGACGATCCCCGCGTTGGGATCACCGCGCTGGAGCTCGCCGTCGCCAGCAGGGAAGATGGCAACCTTCCTGAATCCGAATCGGTGTCAGTCGAATTGGTGATGCCCCTGATGGGCCACGCCATGCCACCGCTGCGCGAGGTGGTGTCCTGCCGGACGAAATTCGACCAGGTGATGCTGTCCATGGCCGGGCCCTGGGACATCGTCGTGACCGTCACGCCGCCATCGGGTGATCCGGATGAACGCACGACAATGCCACTATGGGTGAGTGGAGGTTGAGATGGGCCCCGAGACAAGCACCGTGAGCGCCGGTGCCCAGCAGGCGCCGCGAGTTACCCGCGCCACCGTCGAGAAGTACGCGCCGCTCGGAGCGTACGGAGTACTGCTGGGCAGCGTTGTGGGTGCGGTGGGGACCACCTGGGACGTGGAATGGCATGACGATGTGGGCCCCGATACGTTCTTCACGTTACCGCACCTGTTCCTGTATTCCGGCAGTGCGATCAGTGGAATCACCAGCCTCGTCATGGTTTTGATGGTCACGGCCGCTCAGCGCGCGGGCGAAGCGGTACCGCGCTGGGTGGGCGGTGTGCCGATTCGCGTGTTCGGCGGCAGATTCACCGCACCCCTGGGCTTCCTGCTCTCCGGCTGTGGCGCCGCGTCATTTCTCATGTATGGGCTGTTGGATCTGTGGTGGCACACGGTCTACGGGTTCGACGCGGTCCTGGCCTCGCCCCCTCATTTCGCACTGTTCGTATCCGGGACGGTCACCGACCTCGGCAGTGTCGTCACCTTCGCGGCAGCACGCCGATTCCGCTGGGGTGCGGTCGGATTGATGACGCAGGCGTCTCTGGTGGCGGCGATGACCGCCATTCCGTTCACCGCACTGTTCCTCTTCAAGTTCGACTTCAACCCGATTTCTCTCGGCTCGGCGTTCATCGTTCCGCTCGTGCTGCTGCTCATCGCGGGCGTGTTGCGGTCAACGCTGGCACCGCTCGGCGTCGCGGCGATCATGGGCGCGATTCAGGCCATCTTCTGGTGGTTCTCCCCTTGGGCCGCACACGAATACGCCGCAGCGGTGGGACTGCCGCTACGCGATGACCTATGGGGCGGCCCACCCACGATCCCGGGAATGATGCCGGTGTTTCTCGCGGTCTTCGCCGCGCTCGCCACGGGGCTGCTGTCTCTGGCACGTGATCGCACATGGCAACGGTGGCCGATGACCGCCATCGGTGCGATTCTGGGATCGGTCGCGGGCACGGGATATCTGCTGCAGGGAGCGATGCTGTATCGCCAGGGCTCCGAAACGGTGAGCAGCTACGTCACCGTCGGCCTGGCGGGTCTGGTGCTGGGTGCGATCGCCGGATTCCTGGCACAACGCATCGCACTGATGTTGCGGATGCCCGGAAACGCCGTCGACACTGCGGAGACCATCGCGTGAGACACACCCGAATCATGTTGTCGCTCTTAACCGTCATCGGCTTATCCCTCGGGCTCAGCACTCCCGCCCACGCCTATGCGCCGGTGAATGTGGTGCATACCGAACAGGTGACGGCAGGCCCGTATCCGGTGACTGTCGGGTTCTCGACGTGGCCGCTGCGCGCCATGCAATCACTGGATTTCACGTTCATTCCCGTTGACGGGATCACCGGAAAGTCGGGCACCCTGACCATCGTGTCGCCCGACGGCCAGCTGGGGCGTGCCGAACCGCTGGCGCGCCACCCACGCAAGCGTGAGGTCTGGGGTTTGGACGTCCGGGCGCTGCAGGAAGAGGGGCACTACCAGTTCATCTTCGATATCGCCGGACCGCAGGGGCCCGGGAAGGGCACACTCAACCTGGACGTGCTGCCCCAGCCCGGGCCGCCGCTGGCGTTGAGTTGGACGCTGTCGTTGATACCCGTGTTCGCGTTGGCCGGGGTCTTGATCGTGGCGTGGAGGAGGACTCGTGACCAAACCTGAGCTGTCGCAAAGCACCACATGTGCCGTCGCCGGTGGGGGACCGGCCGGGATGATGTTGGCGCTACTACTCGCACGCGCCGGCGTCAACGTCACCGTGCTGGAGAAGCATCCCGATTTCCTGCGGGACTTTCGCGGGGACACCGTGCATGCCAGCACGCTCAACCTGCTCGACGAGCTGGGGCTCGGTGCGAAGTTCGCGGCCATGTCGCACAACCTGGTTCAGCAGGTAACGGTGGACCTGGGCGAGCAGACGTATCGGCTGGGCGATCTCAATCGGCTTCCCGGACCGCACAAACACATCGCGATGGCACCCCAATGGGACTTCCTGGAAATGCTGGCGAGTGCCGCGGAGCTCGAACCCACCTTCCGGCTGCTGCGCAGCACGGAAGTCACCGGGCTGCTACGAGCGGGCGACCGCATCACCGGTGTTGAATACCGCACCGCCGCAGGAGAAACCGGCCAGCTCAAGGCGGACCTCACCGTCGCCTGCGATGGCCGTGGCTCGGTGCTTCGTGCCGCAGCCGGAATGCGGCCGCGACAGTTCGGTGTTCCGATCGATGTCTGGTGGTTCCGCCTCCCCAAGCATTCCGATGACCCGCAGGGGCCGCGCGCACGGGTCGGCGCCAACCGATTCATGGTGATGCTCGATCGCGGCGACTACTTTCAATGCGGCTACCTCATCGGCAAGGGCACCGACTCGCAGATGCGCAGCGGCGATGTGCAGGTACTCCGGGACAGGATCGCCGAAATGGTGCCCTGGCTGGCCGACCGCACCGATGCCATCACCAGCTGGGATGACGTGAAACTGCTTGATGTGCAGCTCAATAGGCTCCGCAAGTGGTACCGGGAGGGGCTGCTGTTCATCGGCGATGCCGCGCACGCCATGTCTCCGGTCGGCGGCGTCGGCATCAACCTCGCCATCGCCGACGCCGTGGCCACCGCACGCATCCTCGCCGAGCCGTTGCGTCAGGGAACGCTCACGACCGCCGACCTTCGCAAGGTACAGGTGCGCCGATGGGGACCGACCGCCCTGATCCAGCGGGTGCAGCGGGCCGTACACCGACGGGTGTTCTCGGCGGTGGACTCCACGACCACCGTCACCCCGAGCACCAAAATCGCGTCGGTGCTGTCGGTGGCCACCAAGTACCCATGGTTACAGGCGATTCCGGCCTATGGCGTGGCGATCGGACCGCTACCCGAGCACGCGCCCGATTTCGCACGCCGCTTTCCTACGGGCTGAGCACCTTCTGCATCCCGGGCGCGACCCGGTCACGAATCTTCTCCCATGGCACGGTAACGGGCACAAAGTCTCCCGCGACGTGCGGGACGGAGACGTAGAAGGTCAGCCCGTTGGGCACGGGTAGCCAGTGCAGGAACTGCTCGGACTTCATGTCCCCCGCTGCCTTGATGCGATCTGGTGGCCCCAGCTCCTGTGCCAACGTGCGCAATTGCTCGCGAGCCGCACCCTGGTCCGCGAAGACGTCACCGAACATGATCGGCTGCGCCGTATCGGTGTTGATGGTGATGGTTGCCACCGTATTACTGGGATACGGTCCACCGCTGTTCGCGAGGAACACAGCGGCTCCCGACAACACATGCGGGCCAATGAAGGAGACCCGACTCGATTCCCGTGGCTGCAGCTGCCCATCGCCTATTGTCGCGGGCTTCGTATTCTTCGGATCGTCCAGGATCCGCACCACATCCTTGAGCGCCGTGCGCATGCCGTCGTTGAATCTGTCCCGAGCGCCGGCCTTATCGCCGGTGACTTGAGGCAGTTTGACGTTGTAGTCAACCTTCCCCTGCTTGCCGGCCTCCTGCTCCAGCGTTGGGTTGAAGCCAAAGGCGGGCTTCGCGGTCGGCGGTGCTTGCGCCGGGGTAAGGGACACAGCCGGTTTGGCCGGTGTTGTGCTGGTGGACGGCGGGGCTTCCGAGGGCTGCGCGGGTTGTTCCGGTGGTTTGAGACATCCGGCGACAGCACCACACATCAACACCAGCATCACCACAAGACGCGACTTCACAAGCACAGCCCCCAACTATTGACTCAGTATCGGCAGAATCTCAGGCGCCACCTGATCGCGGATCCTCTCCCACGGCACGGTAATCGGAACAAAATCACCGGCGGCATGCGACACGGGCACGTAGAACCGCAACCCCGTCGGTGCCGGTACCCACTGCTCAAGTCGCCCGTTGACGTTCCCCTGGCGCACCCGTCCGGTCGGATCGAGATCGGGTAATACCTGCCTCAGCCGTTCGAGGGCCGCGTACTGGTTGGGGAACAGGTCGTCATAGGTGATGGGCTGGGCGGTATCGCCATTGATCACGGTGGTCGACACTGATTGGTTGGGGTGTGCACCGCCGGCGTACCAGAGATACACCTGGATGCCGGCGACTACGTGCGGCCCGATCATGGCGACACCGGTGGCCTCCAGGCCAGGCCCGACATCACCATTACCGATCGACACCTGCTGGCTGTTGCCGGGACCGGGCAACGCCTCGATCAATTCCCGCAGCGCGGCGCGCGTGCCTTCGTTGAATCGATCACGAACCGCGGGTACTCCACCGGACAGCTGCGGCACCTGCACGTCGTAGGTGACCAGACCTTCGGCACCCTTGACCGTTTCCGAGAGGGGTGTGTACCCAAAGGCCGGGGCGGTGTTCACCGCAGAGCCCGACGACGTTGTTCCCGAGGAGGACTCCGTCGTGGTGGACGTCTGCTCGGCGTGGTCGGTGGTGCGGCCGCAACCAGCTGCGATCACACACATCATCACCACGACCGCGGCGGTGCCGCCCCGGGCCCTCACGTGGGTGCGTTCGCCGGCTGGAAGGTACCGCTCACGTCCGCCTCCTCCTCGGCCCGGATGACGTGCACGACAGCGTTGATCAACGCCAGATGGGTGAATGCCTGCGGGAAGTTGCCCAGATGCCGACCGGTGCGCGGGTCGATCTCCTCGGCGTAGAGCTGCAGCGGGCTGGCGAAGGAGAGCAGCCGCTCGCACAGGTGCCGTGCCCGGCGCACCTCGCCGATCTCGACCAATGCCGAGACCAACCAGAACGAGCAGATGGTGAAGGTACCTTCTTCACCCGAGAGCCCGTCGTCGGTCTCTTCCACCCGATAGCGCAGCACCAGACCGTCGTTGGTCAGTTCGTCGGCGATCGCCAACACTGTCGCACGGATCCGCGGGTCGTCGGGCGGCAGGAATCGGTTGAGTACCGCCAGCAGCAGTGAGGCATCCAAAGCCGTTGAGCCATAACGCTGTACCAGCACCCCGCGTTCATCGACGCCGTTTTCGAGGATATCGTCTTTGATCTCGTCGGCGATCTCACGCCACTGCTGGGCATAGCTCTTCTCACCATGCAGCTCAGCGAGTTTGGCGCCGCGATCCATCGCGACCCAGCACATGATCTTGGACGAGGTGAAGTGCTGCGGCTCGCCCCGGACCTCCCAGATGCCACGGTCGGGTTCGCGCCAGTGCCGCGCGGCCTCCTCTGCCTGATTCTTCAGAATCGGCCACAGCGTCGCCGGAATCTGTTCGCGCGATTTCGCGTGCACGTACACCGAATCGAGCATGGTGCCCCAGATGTCGTGCTGCACCTGATCGAACGCGCCATTGCCTATCCGCACCGGCCGGGCCCCGTCGTACCCGGACAGATGCGGCAATTCCCCCTCCGTCAGCGTGCGTTCTCCGCCCACGCCGTACATCACCTGCAGCGGATGTCTCTCCCCGTTGTTCGCACCGGACGCATCGGCGATGAAGGCGAAGAAGTCGTCGGCCTCGCGATCCAGCCCGAGCGTGTACAAGCCCCACAGCGCAAAGGTCGAGTCCCGCACCCAGGAATAGCGGTAGTCCCAGTTACGCACTCCCCCAGGGGTTTCCGGTAGAGACGTGGTCGACGCCGCCAACAGCGCTCCGGTCGGCGAGTACGCCAGGCCCTTGAGGACCAGCGCGCTGCTCTGCAGGTACGACCGCCATGGATGATCGGGGAATTCGCCGATGTTGATCCATTGCCGCCAGGCTTCGGCGGTCTTCCACATCTTGTCGGCGGCTTCCGCATAGGTCTGCGGGACAGGGTGTTTGGACCAGCTGAGCGCGACGAAAACACTGTCACCCTCGGTGAGTCGGGTACGGGCCCGTGCCTCGCGGCCCTCCAATCCCAGCCGAAGATTCGTGGTGAGCTTGAGAGTCGGGTTGGTCTCGGGGTTCTTGGCCGCCCGGGCTATCGCCTCACCATATCCGTCGCCGGAGTACTCCCAGGTGAGCCCCTCGCGGTGATAGTCGAAGGCGGGCTCGCAGTTCATGATTACTTCGACGGTGCCGCTGACACAGCGCACGGTGCGCAGCAGGATGTGTTCGGCATCCCAGTCGGTCGGCGTGCGCTTGTGTGTCTTCGACCGCGAATCGACGTCATGCCATGGCCCCAGCACCAGTGCGTCGCGGACGGTGAGCCATCCTGTCTTGGTCTGCCAGGTGGTTTCCACCATGAGGCTGCCCGGCAGGTAACGGCGCGCGGCCGGAACGTTGTGTCCGTACGGTCCAATCCGGAAGTGGCCGGCGCCGCGGTCGAGGATGGCGCCAAAGATGCTCGGTGAGTCCGGACGCGGAACGCACATCCACTCCACTGACCCGTTGGAAGCGATCAAGCAGGTGTTCTCCCAGTCCGAGAGGAACGCGTAGTCGGCGATCGGCGGGAAGGGGCCACGGCGCTGAGGAGGAGACTGACTCGAGATCAGTCCTTCTAGCGACAACTCGGGATCAAGAGACGACACCATCGGACCATCGTATGCGCGACCCGGGACGCACCGGCTATTTAACGGCGGCGGCGCAGATAGATACCGAGACCGCCGAACAGCAGCAGATTGAAGACCAACAGCGCCACCAGGACACCGGTGGAGCCTCCACTGCGCGGCCCCGCCAGGTAGATGACCAGGTCGAGGCCGATCAACACGCATGCGGCGATGACCATGGTCCACATGAGAGCAGTCGGCTTCATGTCGTCACCTCACCGGCAGCCGAGCCCAGCTCGGCAGCCAATACGGACATCAATTCCGCCACCGGCAGCGCCCGCGCACGGTGATGTTCGGTACCCGCCCACAACGACATCACGTCCGGGTCCCCGCTCGCCCGAAGCTCCTTGGTCGCCGAGTTCAGCGCCGGGAAGCTCACCGGGGCAACCGCTTCCATGTCTCGCTGGAAGGCGTTGGAGATGCTCCGCGCCGGTCGGCCCGAGAACACCCGTGTCACCACCGTCTCGGCCGGTTGCAGCAGAGCGTCCTTGTAGACCTGCCTGGCTCCCGACTCGTCGGTCACCACCAGCGCGGTACCCAGCTGCGCCGCCGAGGCTCCGGCGGCAAGCACCCGGGCGATGTCGGCGCCGTCCATGATTCCGCCCGCGGCAACCAGCGGTAACGCGGTGACCGCCCGCACGTTCGCGATCAGGTCCACCAGCGGCTCCTCGGGAGCTCCGGCGTCGAAACTGCTGCGATGACCGCCGGCCTCCGGGCCCTGCACCACGAGCGCGTCGGCGCCGATCCCCTCGGCGATCGTGGCCTCGGCGGCACTGGTGACCGTGATCCATACCTCGGATCCGGCGGCGCGCAACCTGTGCGCATCCTGCGCGGACGGCACCCCAAAGGTGAACGACACCACCGGGACAGGGTTGGTGACCAGATACTCGATCTTGTCGGCATACGCGTCGTCATGCCAGACCGGGTCACCGGGAGCGACCTCGAACTTGTCGGCCCACACCTTCAGCTTGTCGAGATACTCCCGCAGGTCGGCACCCTGATCGGGTGTGGGTACGAAAACGTTGAAGCCGAAGGGCAGATCACCCATCGCCTCGCGGTCCTGATCCAACTGCGCGATGGTGCGGTACCCCGCGGGCAGCAGGCCGAAACCGCCTGCCGCACTCACACCGCGCGCCAACGCCGGGACGGTGATACCGCCGGCCATCGGGGCACCGACGATAGGAAGACGAAGCCCGGCAAGCACGGTACTCATGTCCCTCAGCGTATCGACGCGATGAGTTTTCCGGCCGGGGCGGGTCGGTATGGATATGACAAGCTCACCCGCCTACCCCGCCGCCGTCACCCGCGAGGAATGGCTGACGGCCCGCAAGCATCTGTTGGCCCGCGAGCGCGCGGCCACGCATCTCCGCGACACCGTCAACGCCGAACGTCGACGGCTGCCCATGGTGAAGGTCGAGAAGGACTACGTATTCGAGGGCCCCGACGGACAGGTGCGGCTCCTGGACATGTTCGAGGGACGGCACACGCTCTACATCCACCACTTCATGTGGCTGGACGACATCGACCGCGGCTGCCCCAGTTGCACGGGGGCGGCCGACATGACGTTCACCGAACGAGACCGCACCTTGTTGACCGACAAGGGCGTCACCTTCGCCTGCGTATCCCGCGCGCCGTACGCAAGCATCGCGCGCTACCGCGACGAACACGGGTGGACATTCCCGTGGTATTCCACCAATGACGGCGATTTCAGCTACGACTTCCATGTGACGCTCGACCCGTCACGCATTCCGGTCGAGTACAACTACAAGTCGCTCGATGAGTTGCGCGCCGACGGATTCAGCGACGAGGACCTGCGCGGGGACTGGCCAGGCGCCAGTGTCTTTCTGCGTCGCGACGATGAGGTCTTTCATACCTATTCGGCCTTCGCGCGCGGGCTGGACCATTCCGCGGTCGGCTATCCGTTCCTGGACCTGACGCCGTACGGACGTCAAGAACCCTGGGAGGACTCACCCGCCGGCTGGCCGCAGGGCGGGGCGATCGTCGGGATGCCGAGTCAGGAATGCCCAGAACACTGAGCCTGAACCGCGCTACTTCTTGGGCTTGTCCGCCGCGGACTCGGTGGACAACGCCGCCACGAAGGCTTCCTGTGGCACCTCGACCCGTCCGATGGTCTTCATGCGCTTCTTGCCCTCCTTCTGCTTCTCCAGCAGCTTGCGCTTACGGGTGATGTCACCGCCGTAGCACTTGGAGAGCACATCCTTACGGATAGCCCGAATGTTCTCGCGCGCAATGATCCTGGACCCGACGGCAGCCTGCACCGGCACCTCGAACTGCTGGCGCGGAATAAGCTCCTTGAGCTTGACGGTCATCTTGTTGCCATACGCCGAGGCGCCGTCCTTGTGCACGATGGCACTGAACGCATCGACCGCCTCACCCTGGAGCAGGATGTCAACCTTCACCAGGTCGGCCTCCTGCTCGCCCGCCTCTTCGTAGTCCAGGCTGGCGTAGCCGCGGGTGCGTGATTTCAGCGAGTCGAAGAAGTCAAAAATGATCTCGCCCAACGGCATCGTGTAACGCAGCTCGACACGCTCCGGCGAGAGGTAGTCCATGCCGCCGAGTTCTCCGCGCCGCGACTGGCACAGCTCCATGATCGAACCGATGAACTCACTCGGCGCGATGACGGTGGTTTTCACCACGGGCTCGAACACCGACCGGATCTTGCCCTCGGGCCAGATGGACGGGTTGGTCACCATCATTTCGGTGCCGTCCTCCTTGACCACCCGGTACACCACGTTCGGAGCAGTCGAGATGAGATCGAGGTTGAATTCGCGCTCCAGCCGCTCACGGGTGATCTCCATGTGCAGCAATCCCAGGAAGCCACAACGGAATCCGAAGCCCAGCGCCACCGACGTCTCCGGCTCGTAGGTCAGTGCGGCGTCGTTGAGCTGCAGCTTGTCCAGCGCCTCACGGAGATTCGGGTAGTCGGATCCGTCCACCGGGTAGAGCCCGGAGTACACCATCGGCCGGGGTTCGCGATAACCGGTCAGCGGTTCGGTCGCACCCTTACGTGCGGAGGTGACGGTGTCACCGACCTTCGACTGCCGCACGTCCTTCACGCCGGTGATCAGGTAGCCCACCTCACCGACCCCAAGGCCCACAGAGGGTTTGGGATCCGGCGAGACGATGCCCACCTCCAGCAGTTCATGGGTGGCGCCCGTCGACATCATCGCGATCTTCTCGCGCGGCGTGATCTTGCCGTCGACGACGCGGACGTAGGTGACGACACCGCGGTAGATGTCGTACACGGAGTCGAAGATCATCGCGCGCGCCGGCGCGTCCGGATCACCTTGCGGCGCAGGAATCAGCCGCACCACCTCATTGAGCAGCGCCTCGACGCCCTCACCGGTCTTGCCGGATACCCGCAGCACATCGGAGGGCTCGCAGCCGATGATGTGCGCGATTTCTTGCGCGTAGCGGTCGGGGTCGGCGGCGGGCAGATCGATCTTGTTGAGAACCGGGATGATCGTCAGGTCTTTGTCGAGCGCCAGGTACAGGTTGGCCAGTGTCTGCGCCTCGATGCCCTGTGCGGCATCGACCAGCAGGACAGCGCCCTCACAGGCCTCTAGGGCGCGCGACACCTCGTAGGTGAAGTCAACGTGCCCGGGGGTGTCGATGAGATGCAGCACGTACTCGGCAGAATCGGCGTCGGTGCTGATTTTCCAGGGCAGCCGCACGTTCTGGGCCTTGATGGTGATGCCGCGTTCGCGTTCGATATCCATCCGGTCCAGGTATTGGGCGCGCATGGACCGCGCGTCGACCACACCGGTCAGCTGCAGCATCCGGTCGGCCAGCGTCGACTTCCCGTGGTCGATGTGGGCGATGATGCAGAAGTTACGGATACGCGCCGGGTCCGTGAACGTCGTGTCGGCAAAACTTGGCACCGCACCATGCTCCCATGCCGACAGACGTGCTCCTGACACACACGTCGCCGAGGGCTACCGGTCAGTATGCTCGCTGCATGGCGTCACAGTGGCAGACGCTCGGGCGGAGGCTCGGGAAGATCGCGGAAACCATCGTGTTCCGCGAAGGCCCGAAGGTGCTGCGGCAACTACAGGGGTCCGAACTTGTCCAGCGTGGATTGCAGCGCGGACTCGAGGCGATCGGTGTCGTAGAAACCGAGCAGCAGACAGCCATTCCAGGCCGTCCGGTGACCAACCGCAGTGTGCCCACAGCCCATCGTGCCCGGCGCATCGAATACGCACCCGACCTGGACGGTCGCGCCGATCCCGGCGAGATCGTGTGGACGTGGGTGGTCTACGAGGATGACCCCTCACAGGGGAAGGACCGTCCGGTGCTCGTCGTGGGACGAGACGGGACTGTCCTGCTGGGCCTGATGCTGTCGAGCCAGGAGCGCCACGAGAGCGATCTGGATTGGGTGGGGCTCGGCAGTGGTAGCTGGGATTACGACGGACGCCCCAGCTGGGTGCGCCTCGATCGAGTGCTTGATGTTCCCGAAGAGGGAATTCGGCGCGAGGGCGCCATTCTGGACGTGGAGCGATTCAACATCGTCGCAACGCATCTGCGCACGCGGTTCTCCTGGAGCTGATCCAATCGATCCGCGCGGCCTCAGTGTTCTACGGAGTTACGCAGTTCTACGGAGTTGCGCACCGGTGACGGCGTGAACATGGCCTGATCGATGAACTGAGCGGTGTACTCGGCCAGTTCCTCACGCTCCAGACGCAGCCGTCCGTCGAGCCATGCCAAGACGGTGCCGGCAACACCCGCGGCCAGAGCTTCGGCCTGCACCGCGGTGTAGTTCGGATCGGCATCCGGATCGAACTCGGCGCGAGCGGCACCGAGCATCAACGCCATGTAGTGGGTCAACCGCATACGACGACGAGTGAGTCGCTGGCTTCCCATTGCCTCGGTGGCGATCACGCGGGCGCGCCGGGGGTCGGCGGTCAGCGCGGTCACCGCGCCCACGACGCCGGCATGCACCTGCGAGCGGGAGTCCTTGTCGGCAGCGGCCATCGCCGAACCCGCCGTGGCGATGCTGTCTTCGATGATCCAGTCGAAGACCGCGACGAGCAGCTCGTCGAGGCCGTCGAAGCACTCGTAGAAGTAACGCGTGTTCAGCCCGGCGGTCTTGCAGATCTCCCGAACCGTTGTCGCTGCCCAGCCTGAGCTGGCCATCACCTCGAGCCCCGCCTCAAGGAGGCGTCGCCGCCGCTCCGCGCGGCGCTCATCTGCCGTTCGTCCGCCGTATAGCCCGGTAGCTTGTTTGGTCACCATGGTCTACGCATTATTACTCTTCTTGCCAGACACCTGTGCAATAACCGGCTTTTCTGCGATGTTTAGGCGAGTCGTGTGACTTCGACCACGACATCCAGATCGGTCGAGCCGCCCCCCGAGTAGATGCCCTTGAGCGGGCTGACGTCCGAGTAGTCCCGGCCGATGCCGATGGTGATGTATTGCTCGTTGATCTCGCTGTCGTTGGTGGGGTCGTAATCCCACCAGCTGCCGGCCCAGGCTTGAATCCAGGCGTGGCTCTGTCCATCCACCGTCTCGCCCACGGCCGCGTCACCCTTGGGGTGCAGATAGCCGGACACATAGCGCGCCGGAATCCCCATACTGCGCAGCAGAACCAAGGTCAGGTGCGCGTAGTCCTGGCACACGCCCTTTCTTTCGCGCAATGCGTCCAGCGCCGACGAGTGCACGCCGGTGGTTCCGGGCACGTAGTCAAGCTCCGAGTGCACCCATTGCGATGCCGCCACAATGGCCTCGGCGGGTGTGGCATCTTTGGCGATCCTCTTCCCCACCGCCTGCACCTTTTTGCTGTGCGGGACGTAGGCACTGGGCGACAGATACTCGTCGAATCGGTCGAGGACGGCCGTGGCGTGGATGTCATCCCAGCCCATGGATTCCTCTGGCCTTTCCGCGACGTCGGTCTCGACCACCGACAGACCCGTCACCTCCAGCTCGGTATGCGGTGCGTGCAGGTCGAATGTCGTGACGGCGGTACCCCAGTAGTCGACATACCGGTACGAGCGGGTGGCCGGGACCGTCTCCACACGGTTGAGGATGACGTTCTGACGACCGTCACTACGCGGCGTCAACCGCGCCTCGTTGTAGGAGGCCGTCACCGGCGTCTTGTAGGCGTAACCGGTCGCGTGGACGACTCGCAGACGCCACATCTACTTCTCCTCTTCGCGCAAGCGGCTCATCGTTAGATCTCGCCTTCCTCGATGGGATCCACATCGTGGCGACCACCGGCATCGCTCCACGCCACCCACGGTGCGGCGTGGAAATACTGCAGCGCCACCGCCTCACCCAACTCCCGGCAGGTCTGTTGTAGGCCGGCCAGACGTGTCGGCAGGTCCTCCAGCAGCACGCCGGGACGCATGAACTCCAACTCACTGCGGGCCCGGCCCAGTAGGCGCTGCGCCTCGGCACGCGCACCAACACGGCTATGCGGCTGGTGATCCAGTTCCTCCAGGCTCAGCTCGGCTTGGCGCAGGGAGTGGAACACCGAACGCGGGAACAGCCGGTCCAGCAGCATGAACTCGACGACCCGGCTGGCATCCAGCACCCCACGGTACGTACGCAGGTACGTGTCGTGGGCGCCAGCGCTGCGCAACAAGGTCACCCAGGCGGGCGAGGACGCACGGTCACCAACGCGCGAAAGCAGCAGCCGCACCGTCATATCCACCCGCTCGATGGACCGGCCCAGCACCAGGAATCGGTACCCGTCGTCACGGCTGAGCGTGGAGTCGGCGAGCCCCGCGAATTGCGCGGCGCGCCCCTCCACATAGGTGAAGAACTCGTGGGGTCCGAGTCTGCGGGCGGCGCGCTCACGATCGGCCAGCGCGTTGTAGGTGGTGTTGAGGCACTCCCACATCTCGGTGGACGTCACTTCGCGTGCGCCGCGGGCATTCTCACGCGCTTCGGAAATGGAGTCGACGATCGAGCCGCCCTGCACTCCGCGGCTGAACGCCACAAGTTCGGTCAGTGACCACACGTCGAGCACGATGTCCGGCGCGTCGATACCCAGCACGCGCAACAGCACCCGGGAGGCGTGGTCGGGGTCCACGCTGGCGTCCTCGAGCAGCTGGTGCACCGTGACATCCAGGATGCGGGCGGTGTCATCGGCACGCTCGACGTACCGGCCGATCCAGTAGAGCGACTCCGCGTTTCGCGCCAGCATTAGGACATCACCTGCTGTTGTTGTTGCTGTTGTTGCACTTGCAGACCCGCGGTAGCCGCCTCAGGTCCCTGCTCAACCTCCGCCGCCTGCGGCAGTTCGGGGACCACCTCAGCCCCCGACAACTCACGATCGGCGACAGAGGCCCGCGAGGCCAACACCCAGGTGTCCTTGGATCCGCCACCCTGGCTCGAGTTCACCACCAGCGAGCCCTCCGGCAGCGCCACCCGGGTAAGACCACCCGGCAGCACCCACACGTCATCACCGTCGTTGACCGCGAACGGGCGCAGATCCACATGCCGGGGCACCAGCTGATCGCCGACTTTCGTGGGCACCGTCGACAACTGGACCACGGGCTGCGCCACCCACCCGCGCGGGTCCGCCCTGATCTTCTTGGCGATGGCGGCGCGTTCCTTCTCCGAGGCGTCGGGCCCGAACACGATGCCGTACCCACCGGACCCCTCCACCGGCTTGATGACGAGCGCATCGATGCGGTCGAGGACTTCCTCGCGCTCGTCGTCGAGCCAACATCGGTAGGTGTCCACGTTCGCGACGATGGGTTTCTCACCGAGGTAGTACTCGATGATCGTCGGCACATAGGTGTAGACGAGCTTGTCGTCGCCCACTCCATTGCCGACGGCGCTGGAGATGACGACGTTCCCGGCGCGCGCGGCGTTCAGTAGCCCAGCGACCCCGAGTACCGAATCGGGACGGAACTGCATGGGGTCCAGGTAGGTGTCATCGATGCGGCGGTAGATGACGTCGACCTGACGCTCCCCCTCGGTGGTGCGCATATAGACCTGGTTGTCGCGGCAGAACAGGTCGCGGCCCTCGACGAGTTCGACACCCATCTGGCGCGCCAGCAGTGAGTGCTCGAAGTATGCGGAGTTCGCGACACCGGGTGTGAGAACCACCACGGTCGGATCGGCCTCGTTGGTGGCCGCCGATTTGCGCAGGGCACGCAACAGATGCGAGGCGTAGTCGTCCACCGCGCGCACTCGGTGCGAGGTGAACAAGTCCGGAAAGACCCGCGCCATGGTGCGGCGGTTCTCCATCACGTACGACACCCCGGACGGAGAGCGCAGGTTGTCCTCGAGCACCCGGAAGGTGCCCTGCGCATCGCGCACCAGGTCGATACCCGCGACATGGATGCGCACCCCGTTGGGTGGGTTGATCCCGGCTGCCTCGCGGTGGAAGTGCTCGCAGGAGGTGATCAAGGCACGCGGGATCACCCCGTCGCGCAGGATCTCCTGATCGCCATAGATGTCGGCGAGGTACATCTCCAACGCCTTGACCCGCTGGGCGATGCCCCGCTCCAGCCGTGACCACTCGGCCGCGGCGATGACGCGCGGCACCAGATCCAGCGGGAACGGCCGCTCCTGACCCGACAGCGAGAAGGTGATTCCCTGATCGACGAATGCCCTGCCCAGCGCGTCGGCACGCGCGGCCAGGTCGGCGGCGTCGGTGGGCGCGAGCTCGGCGTAGATCCCCTTGTAGGGTCCGCGCACGTTGCCATCCGCGTCGAACATTTCATCGAAGGCTTTGGAGTAGGCGCCCTTCTCGGACACCAGTGCGCGGTATCCGCCAAAGATCTGGTCATCACGCCGGGTTAGCCGTGGCGTTGCCGCCGTGCGTGTGGGTCGGCCCGAGTTTGGCATCACTGTTCGCAGGCTCACCTTGCCTATGCTGCACCAACTCTCCGGATTCGGCAGTGCGTGCGCGCGGATCGCCGATACTTGCTGGCTACCTGGACGCAATCTCACGTTGTTGGCCCACCCGCCGGTTTCAGGTTTCGGCCGCACCCCTGGTAGTCTCTTCCCTTGCGGTGCTGCTCAGCTGCCCTGGATCCAATGATCTGGAGGCCCGCCGCCCTACCAGACGATTTACCGAAGGATTTAGACGCGTGGCCAATATCAAGTCGCAGGAAAAGCGCATCCGGACCAACGAGCGTGCCCGGTTGCGCAACCAGGCGACCAAGTCGTCTCTGCGCACGGCAGTCCGCGGTTTCCGCGATGCCATCGCCGAGGGTGACAAGGACAAGGCGGGCGAGCTGCTCGTCGCGACCAGCCGCAAGCTGGACAAGGCTGTCACCAAGGGTGTCATCCACAAGAACCAGGCCGCCAACAAGAAGTCGGCGCTGGCCCTGGCGCTGAACAAGCTCTGATCTAGATTTCCGATCAACGCCGAGCGCGCGAGCGTGCTCGGCGTTTTTCGCGTCTCGAGGTAGCTCCGGCGGGTTAGGTGTTCACCAATTCGGCCACCTTGCGCACCGCCGATTCCAGGGCGTAGTCGGCGTCGGCCGCCGCCCCCTTCACATCGGCGTTGAGCGCGGCCACTACCCGGATGGCCTCGGCCACCGCATCACGCGACCACCGGCGCGCCTGTTTCTGCGCCTTTTCGATGCGCCACGGCGGCATCCCAAGCTCGGAGGCCGCCGCGTAGGCGTTCTGTTTGATGGGCCCCACCCGCGCGATGGTGTGCACCGCCTCGGCGAGCGCATCGGCCAACAGCACATGCGGGACACCCCGTTGCATCGCCCAGCGCAGCGCCTCCGTCGAGCCGGCAATGTCACCCACCACCGCCTTGTCGGCGATATCGAATCCGGACACCTCCGCACGTCCGGAGTGATAGCGGCGCACCGCGGCCTCGTCGACGTTGCCGTCGGTGTCCGATACCAATTGCGAACACGCCGCCGCCAATTCACGAATGTCGGAGCCGACGGCGTCGATCACGATGGCGACCACCTCGGCGTCCACCTTCTGCCCCAGTCGGCGGAATTCTTTGTGCACGAAGTCGGCCCGCTCGGCAGCCTTGGCGATCCGTGCGCAGTTGTGCACCGCGGCGCCGAGATTCTGCAATGTGGTGGCCAGCGCCTTGGCGCGGCCACCACCGGAATGTTGCACAAGCAGAAAGGTTCCCGGCGGCAGATCGGAGGCCGCCTGCTCGATGAGGGCGACAGAGTCCTTCCCCGCTTCTGCGGCAGCCTCGACGACGATGACCCTTTCGTCGGAGAACAGCGAGGGGCTCAGCAGCTCAGCCAGCTCCGCCACGTCCACCTGCCCTGCCCGTAGCCGATTGACGGGGATGTCCGCACCCGCCTTGCCGCGGACCGCATGGAGCACCGACGTCACCGCACGCTCGACCAGTAGTTCTTCATCGCCCAGGATCAGGTGCAGCGCATCGGTCACCCGACGATCGTCCCATGCCGCGGGGACACGGAGATTCCACCGCCGACCGGGTGAGTGATTAGCACGTACCCCTGTTTGCGCCGCGAGATTCTGGAAACATTACCGACCAGTAGCACTGTTGCTCCCCCACTCAGCGGACAGGATGGCCGGCCAATGACAACGGAGTCTCTGCACATCATCGCTGCTGCCGACGAGGGCGGTGGCGCCGCGCTCGACCAGGTGATCGGCATGTCGGTGGTCGCCGCGATCGTCTCGGGTGGCCTGCTCTGGATCGGCTACCTGCACCGCCAGCGACGCATCACCTGGCTACAGAACCTCGCAGACCGGGTGGGTAACAAGTTCAATCGCCCGCCCTGGGTGGCGCTTCAGATCTGCCTCTTCGTCTCGACGATCGTGGCCGCGCTGTTCGGTTTCATCTGGGATGTCAGCCTGCACATCGGCAAGGGCCGCGACGCGGGGCCGCTGGCCAATCCCGCGCATTACTTCATTCTGTTCGGGTTGTTCCTGCTGTTCATCGCGGGCACACTCGCGATCGTTCTGCCCTATGACAGGCCCGGTTCGGCGGCGGTGCGCATCACCCGCACCTGGTACGCGCCGGTCGGCGGTCTGCTGATGGCGGTGTGTGGCCTCTATGCGTTGATCGGGTTCCCGCTGGACGACATCTGGCACCGCATCTTCGGCCAAGACGTCACGCTCTGGGGTCCCACCCACCTGATGCTGATCGGCGGTGCCGGGCTGTCCCTGCTCTCCGTTCTGATTCTTGAATACGAGGGCAGGCGGGCCATCGGCTTCAACCCAGACGATGACACCAATTTCGTGAAGTTCTTGCGCTACATGTCCTTTGGCGGGTTGTTCATCGGTCTGTCGGTGTTCCAGATCGAGTACGACTTCGGCGTCGAACAGTTCCGGCTGGTGCAGCAGCCCATGATGATCGCAGCGGCCGGCGCCTTCGCCGCGGTGAGCGCACGCATGGTGATGGGCCGCGGCGCCGCGATCATCGGCGCGCTACTCGCCATCGCGTTGCGCGGTGCCGTCTCGATTCTCGTCGGCCCGATTCTCGGCGGACCGACGAGTTGGTTCGCCCTCTATCTTGGGCCGGCTCTGGTCGTCGAACTCATCGCGCTGACTCCCTTGATCAAGCGCCCCATACTGTTCGGCGCAATCGCGGGCCTGGGCGTAGGTACCGCCGGGCTGTGGCTGGAGTCGCTCTGGATCGGTGCGGTCTACCGGTACCCGTGGCCGGTGAGCATGTGGCCGGAGGCCCTTGCGATGGCGGTGCCCGTCGCGATTGCCATGGGTGTCTGTGGCGCACTGTTGGGCATGGTGCTCACGGGGCGGCAGCTGCCCAGACCCGCCCTGAGCATCACGGCGGTCGTCATCACGGTGCTGATCATCGGTGGTGCGGTGGCCAATGGCCTGCGCACCGAGGTTCCTGAACATGCCACGGCGACAATCGCATTGAGCGAGCTATCCAATGAGGACGGCAAGCGCATGGTGTCGGCGGATGTCGTGATCAATCCGCGCGACCTCATCAGTGACGATTCGGCGGATGTCGTGATCAATCCGCGCGACCTCATCAGTGACGATCCCGAGTGGGTGACAATCCTGTCCTGGCAGGGCGGCTTGGCCAACAACCGCGGGCTGTCGATCGACCGGCTGCAGAAGGTCGGTGAGGGCCACTACCGTTCAACTCAACCGATCCCGGTTTCCGGCTCGTGGAAGACGCTGCTGCGGGTGCAGGATGGCACCACAATGACCGGCGTGCCGATCTTCTTACCCGCCGACCCCGGCATCGGCGCACCGGAGACACCCGCACTGGCCTCCAGCACCCGGCCGTTCACCCAGGAACTGACGATCCTGCAGCGCGAACGCAACCAGAACCATCCATCCTGGCTCTTCACCGTGGCGTCACTGGTGGTGCTGTTCTGCACGCTGGCGCTCATCGCGGCGTTGAGCTGGGGCGCCGGACGCATCAACGGCACCGAAACACACAGCGCCAGTGATGCATTGCCCACCCCGGGACCTAAACCGGGCCCCAAGGAGCCGGTGCCGCACGGCCCATGACCGTCCAATATCTGGCCGATCACTCACTGCTATTGGCATTGCCCGCATTCGCGCCCGCCATCCTGGTGGCGGGCGTGGTCATCTGGGTGGCGCTGCGAGACCGCCGTCACGACGACGGGGACGATCCCGTCGGCGAAGAGGAACACCGGGACTAGGAGGAATCAAGGATGAGGATGAGAGCCCTGACCGCGATCGCCGCCGCAGCGCTGATCTGCGCCGGCTGTGTCACATCAAGGGATAGCGCCGCCACCGGATCCAGCACACCGGCGCCCGAGCTGACCATCGATGTCACCATCAAGGGCGGGGTCGTCACGCCGAGCAACGCCACAGTGCACACGCGGGTCTCCGAACCCATCGTGATCCGCGTGGACAGCGATGCCGCCGACGAACTGCACGTTCACTCCACTCCCGACCACAGCTTCGAGATCGAGCCGAAGAGCGGCCAGACGTTCCAGTTCAGCGTCACCGTGCCCGGCAAGGTCGACGTCGAGCTCCACAAACTCAAGAAGACGATCGCCACGATCTCCGTACAGCCGTGACCGCCGGCCGGTCGACGGCCGTACTCGCCCACGGCCTGGGCGGGTCATCCGATCTTCCGATCCCCTATACCTATGCATTGATCGGCGCGGCGTGGGCGTTGACGTTCACCTTCGCCGTGGTTGCGCTGGCCTGGAAGAAGCCCCGGTTCGACGCAGCCCGGCCCGGGCGACCACTGCCGGCCTGGATCACGGCCGCCGCCGACCGTCCGGCCGCGCGCTGGGCCGGTACCGCACTGGTACTCCTGGCGACCGCATGGGTCACCGTGGCGGCGATATGCGGGCCACAGGACGGCGGGAATCCGCTGCCGGGCGTCTTCTACGTATTGCTGTGGGTCGGCGTGGTCGCGTTGTCGCTACTGTTCGGGCCAGTGTGGCGTGCGCTATCGCCCGTGCGCGCCGTGTACCGATTACTGGCCTTCTCGCGACGGCCCCCGCCGGTCGAATACCCACGCCGGTGGGGATATTGGCCCGCGGCCGCCGGACTGTACCTGTTCGTGTGGCTGGAGCTGGCCAGCGCGGACCCCGGATCGCCTCGCGCGGTGAAGATCTGGCTCCTGGCGTACGCGGCGATAACTCTCGCGGGCGCGCTGGCATGTGGCACGCGCTGGTGTGCACGGGCCGATCCGTTCGAGGTCTACAGCATGGTGGCCTCGCGGCTGTCACCCGTGCGGCGCAACACCGACGGCCGTATCGCACTTGGCAATCCGTTCGACCATCTGCCGTCGCTGCCGATTCGTCCGGGCGTCGTGGCGGTGCTCGCGGTCCTGCTGGGCTCGACCGCATTCGACAGTTTCTCGGCCATGCCCGGCTGGCGCGCGTTCGTCGACGAACTCGCCGGTGGCTCGACAGTGGCGGCCATCGCGATCCGCACCGCGGGGCTGACGGTCTTCGTGGCCACGGTCGCCACCACCTTCTGTCTGGCCGCGCGCGCGACCGGCGGTGTCACCCCTGGCACCCGGCGCGAACTGCCTGGCCTGCTGGCACACTCACTGATCCCGATCGTCATCGGTTATGTATTCGCCCACTATCTGACCTACCTCGTGGAGCGCGGCCAGCAGACACTGCTGCGGCTCGCCGACCCCCTTGGGCGCGGATGGTTCTCCACGGTCGACGTCTCGTATGTGTTGTCGATGCACCCGTCGGTGCTTGCGACGCTCAAGGTGGGTTTCGTGCTGGCCGGGCACATCGCGGGCGTCATGGCCGCGCACGACCGCGCCCTGCAGGTCTTGCCCCGGAGACACCAGGTGACCGGCCAGCTGGCGATGATGCTGGTGATGGTCGGGTACACCTTCACCGGGCTGTACCTGCTCTTTGGCGGCTGACGACACGACCGTCTCAAATCTAAGTCTTTTCTAAGAAATTAAGAGATTAATAAGAGTAGGGTGCATCGAGACGAAAGGATCGGCGATGACACCTGAAAAGCGGGAACACAGAGATCACGCGGTAGTCCTCGGGGCTGGGATGGCCGGACTACTGGCAGCCAGGGTGCTGTCGGAGTCTTACGAATCGGTCACGGTGGTCGAACGCGACGAACTGGGCGTGGGCGCTACCCCGCGCAGCGGCGTGCGGCAGGGCCAGCACATTCACATGTTCATGAGCTCGGGCACCGAAGCGCTGGAACAACTGTTCCCCGGCATTCTCGGAGAGCTCCGGGCGGACGGAGCCACCGTCTGCGACGAGGGTGACCTCTCGCGCATCAAGATGCTGATCGGACCACATGAGATGTTCAACCGATCGGACAAGTTCCGTGACCCGGGAACGTTCAAGCTCTATCTCACAACCCGCCCCTTTCTGGAGTCCCATGTACGACAACATGTTCGACTGATCGACAACGTCAGGTTCCTCGATGGGCACGATGTCATCGAACCGATGACCGAGGAACACCGCGTCACCGGCGTTCGCGTAGCGCGACGATCCACAGGGCTGGTCACAACACTCATCGCAGACCTGGTGGTTGACGCCACCGGACGGACTCCACGGACGCAAACGTTCTTGGATCGGCTCGGATGCGAAAGGCCTGCCGAGGTCCGCATGGCATCGCCCGTGACGTACGCCAGCCAGCTCGTGCACGTGTCCGATGACGTCGCGATGGACAAGCTGACCTTCTTCAACCCGGCACCGGAACACCCGCATGGTGGAGCGATCGCCCGCTGCGAGAACGGCACCGTCATGGTGACGCTGGGCAGGTTCGATATGGAGGAACCGCCCACCACCTTCGACGAAATGATGTCATTTGCAGAACAATTCGCACCGACCGAGTTGGTGGAGACCATCCGGTCCGGGGTGCCGATCGACGACGTACACACCTACCGCTATCACGAAGCCGTGTGGCGACGCTATGACCACCTTCAGCAGTTCCCCGAGGGGCTGCTGGTGATCGGCGACGCGATCTGCAGTCTGGATCCCATCAAGGGCCAGGGGATGACCATGGCCCTCACAGAGGCGCTGATACTGAGGGACTGCCTCATCGCCGGCGATGCCGAGCTCGCCCACCGGTACTTCGACGCCGTCGGTCGACGCATCAACGCGGTGTGGCAACAGAACAAGTTGGCGGCACCTCTATTCACCGGAGCACCAGCGAATGCTTCTGTCACGCAACGCATCGCCTGGCGGTTGTTGGCCTGGTGGGCGCTCGCGATGATGGCCGCGGCGCGTGAGGACATTCGCATCACTGAAACGATCCTGCGCGTCAACCACCTGCACGACTCACCATCCCAGATGCGGCGGCCCGCATTCCTGCTGCGGGTGCTGCGCCACGGCTGGCGTCGGCCAGACGCACCCGTGGAATCACCGCGCCGCCAACTCGCCGTTTCCAGGACGTAGCCCGTAGTGCCCGGCTACGAGCGACAGGATGCAGAGATCCCCATCAGCTCACCAGCCTCGCCGAGATAACCAACGCGAGCACGCACAGCGCCGCGAACCAGATCACTGCACGGAACCACCGCCGGCGCCACAACCACACCGAAAGCGCCAGCGCGACGGCCACAGTCAGGAATCCGATGACACCCGATGGCACAGAAATCGCTGCCGATCCACCGGCGGCCGCGTAGTCGGCGACGTGGAGAAGCCACCACAGTTCCGGGCCACAGAACCGCACCAGCAGACCCGCGCTCAGCGGTGAGATCATGGCAAGCCCCGCGGCCGAGGTACCGAGGATGGTGATGGGCGCGATCACGATGCCCGCGACCACGTTCGCGGCGACGGAAGCCGTGCTGACGCTTCCAGAGATCGCCGCAATCAGCGGCGCGGTGACCACCTGCGCCGCCACCGCGATGCATACGGCATCGGCCAGTGGTTTTGGCCAGCCCCGGGCGGTCATGCGCGTCGACCATCGCGGCGCAAGCGCCACCAGGGCCGCCGTGGCGACCACCGACAACGCAAACCCAATGTCAACGGCTAGACCCGGTGCCATGGCGAGCAGCACCAAAGTCGTTGCCGCCAGGGCCGGTACTGCCTGTCGACGCCGCGAGGTCAACACACCAAGCAGTCCGATCGCACCCATCACCGCCGCTCTCAACACGCTCGGCGAGGGTCTGACGAGGATGACGAAGCCGACCAAAACGAGCCCCGCCAACATCACCGAGGCCCGCAGGCCCACCAGTCGCCCGAGGAGCAGCACGGCCCCGCACACGATGGACACGTTGGCCCCCGATACCGCCATGAGGTGCGTGAGTCCCGACGCTCGAAACATCGCGACGGTGCCCTCGTCGAGCGCACTGGTATCCCCCAGTACCAACGCCGGCAGCAGCGCGGCTTGGTCGGCAGGCAGCGCATTTCGCGCGACCTCGACAAATCGATCACGAATGCCATTGGCCGCGCCATGAACTGGCGAGTGGCCCATGACCGTGGGTTCTCCCACGGTGGTGAGCGTGGCGACGGTCAGATCATGCCGCGCGGAACGGGTGACCACCACACGCGCCGCCACCGTGTCGCCGACCGCAACGGTGCCGAGCAATGACGACGACCCGAAGATGATGACGGAGCCACCACGTGGCTGTGCGGGATCACCCATCGCGACGAGATCGGCGCGCACCATCGCACGCCCGCCGGTGATCGATCGCGGGTCCTCCGTGACCCGCAGCTGTACGGCAACAACGTGTCCCACGCGAGAGCGCAAGGGATGACTCTGCACCCCGTCACGTCGGATGGCCGCGGCGACCGAGAATCCAATACCGGCGATGAGGACGACGAGCACCGCCGTGCCGAAGGCCTTGTTCAGCCGACGACGAGATAGGTGCACGATCAGCGCTCCCAGCGCCAGCACCGCCGCCAGGAAATAGCCTATCGGCCAAAGGATTCCCGCCGCGGTAGCGGCCCAGGCGGCAAGCGCTGGCGGTACCAGACGCAGATCCAGAAGGGACTCATCGTCGCGGCCGACATTCACGAGATCGGCATGGGTCACAACACGACAAGGGCGCGCAGCTTGTCCAGCCGCGCGGGGCCGAACCCGTCGACCTCCGAGAGCTGATCGACGCTGGTGAACTTGCCATGTTCAGAACGCCACCGCACAATCGACGCCGCCATGACCGGCCCCACGCCGGGCAGCGTATCCAGTTCGGATTCGGTTGCCGTGTTGAGGTTTATCCGTCCCGGCGGTATCGGCCCCCTGGCGCCTGCACTGGCGGAAGGTGGCTGCCCGGCGGCGATAATCGAGCTCGTCATCCCTACGGGCTGCCCGGGCGCCGGAGCCAGGCCGACCACTATCTGATCGCCATCCGTCACCGGCCGAGCCATGTTGAGCGTCACGACATCGGCGCCGTCGACCGCACCCCCGGCCGCTGTCACCGCGTCGGCGACCCGGGCACCACTGGACAAGGTGACCAGACCCGGTCGCTTCACCAGGCCGGCCACACTGATGACCAAGGAACTCGGCGCGGACGCCGAGCTCGATGAAACCGGTTGCACCGGAGGAAGTTGTGCACTCACCGGCGGTGGAGGCTGCCGCATCACGGTGAAGATCGTGACCAACACCGCCAGCACGCCGATGGCGCCCAGAGCGACAATCCCGGCGCGACCGGGGTCGGTGCGGACGGACTCCAGCCACCCGCGCGGACCGCCGGGCGTCAGTGAATCCGGGAGCCAGCGCAAGGCGGAATCCGGCTCAGCACCGGCCGCCCCCGCGACGTCGTCGTCATCGTCATCACTCTCACGCCCGGGTGGCGCAAGGCGTCGGTGCAGCAGCTCGGATTCCATATCCCGACGCTAGAAAGCGCCGGACCATCCGGCCAGAGGTGGCGGGGCATCTGTGGATCAATGCAGAGCTGTGGAGAACTCCGAACGCCCTACCTCACTCCACGGGTTCGGCGCATACCCCGACAGCGCCAGGCCCCACGTGCACTGCCAGTACCGGCCCCATCTCTGAGATCACCGGATCATGCGCGGTATTCAGCCGTGAGCACACCAGTTCGTTGACCTTCTCGGCGGTTTCGGTGTTGTCAACGTGGTGGATCGTCACCGAGACGCGACGCTCCCCCACGAAGTCGACGATGTTGTCGACCATCGCGCCGATCGCCTTGGTGGCGGTGCGGACGCGCTGCGCGAGAACGAGCTTTCCGTCATCGTCGATCTGCAACACCGGCTTGAGGGCCAGCGCGGTGCCGAGCCAGGACGAGGTGGCACTGATCCGTCCGCTGCGCCGCAAATGGTCCAATTTGTGCACCACCATGACACATCGGCTGCGCCCCACCGCATCCCGCGCGGCCTGGTACGCCGCACTCAGGTCGGCACCGGCGGCCGCGGCCCGGGCCGCGGCCAGCGCGACGAAGCCGCTGCCCATCGCGGCCGACCGTGAATCAACGACATGCAGCTGATCGCCGTACTCACGGGCCGCCTGTTCGGCGGCTTCGAAAGTGCTCGACAATCTGCCGGACAGATGGACCGCGACCACGCCGTCGCCGGCGCTGTCGATCAGGGCCTGCCGGTACACCTCGGTCAGCTCGGCCGGCGACGCACCGGCGGTGGTGGCGCGGCCCTTCTCGTACACCGAGGCGGGGATGGGATCCACGCCGTCACGCAGGTCCAGGTCGCCGGTCAACACATGCAGCGGCACCAGCCGGATGCCCAGCATCTCGGCGTCTTGCGGTTGCAGCCGCGCCCCGGTGTCCGTCACCACCACAACCGGCATGGGTCACCGAACCCCGAGCTCGGGCAGCACGGACCGCAGCGCGTTGATCATCAATTCGGCAACGCGCTCATGCGCGACAAAGTTCCAGTGGATTCCGTCCGGGTTCCCGCGTCCCGAGAAGATCTCCTCGCCGACGGCTTCCTTCAGGTCCACCACCGGCATCTTGTGTTCCGACGCCCAGGTCTGGATGGCGGACGCGGTGGCTTCTCTGCCCGAGTGCACGCGGCCATATGACTCGGCGATGTGCACCGACGGCAGCGAGGCGACCATGGGCAGCCCCGGGCGGTTGAAATCCAGTGCGCCACGGGTCTTTTCAAGATATTCCACCGTGAGCTTGGGGGGCAGTGCCACCCGCGCGATGGGCGAAAGCCGGGGCTGCAACCAGCCGTACCCGTCGCGGATCCAGCTGCGCAACCTCGGCGGACGAATCAGCCTGATCGACTCCCGCAAGGCCGTCGGAAGCGGCGAAGGCAGCGAATCCATGCCGCTCGTCGCGAAGATGACGGCACCGGCGTGCGGTACCGCCGCCCACGCCCGCGGGTCCTGGATGGCCGCCCACCACACGTCCCGGCAGGTCCAGCCGATTCGGGCGATCAGTTCGACATCCCAACCGAGATGCCGCCCAACGATATTGGGCCAAATTCTGGGGTCGTCGGCCGGCAAGCCCCCGGTTGGGCCGTAGTAGGACAGCGAGTCCGCAAAGATCAGCAGCTTCTTGCGCTCTGAGCCTCCCTCAGAGGACGTCATTGGTCACCTGCGCCGAGGCGTTCCACACATCCAGGCGCCACCGGATGTCGTCGAATCCGGCACCGTCCGCCGAATGTCCGCCCAGCTGGACCCAGCTCGCATTGCCCATCCCGCCGAGCACCGGCCAGTTGCTGATATCCAGACGCAGCAGCGCGGCGGTGAGCGCGGCGATCAGACCGCCGTGGGCAACGAGGACCACCGGGTGATCGCGCTCGTCGGTTCCCCATTCCGTCACCGAGTCAACGAGTTCGGCGACGAGGGGCACGCTGCGATTGGCGACGTCGATGCGGCTCTCTCCGCCATGAGGCGCCAGTGTCGCATCATCGCGCCACGCGGCCCGGGCGCCGGGGGCAATGGCGTCGACCTCGTGATGGGTCAACCCCTGCCAATCGCCGAGATGGGTCTCCCGCAGCCGCTCATCGACCGACACCCCGACATGGCAGCGATCCGCCAGCGCCGTCGCGGTGTCATACGCCCGCTGCAAATCCGAGGACACAATCACCAGTGGCAGCCGCTTGGCCAGCACTTCGGCGGCCGCAACCGCCTGCGCCCGGCCCAGATCCGACAGTCCGGTGTCCAGCTGTCCCTGCATCCGGCTGTCGGCATTGAAGGTCGTCTGCCCATGTCGCAGCAGCACCAACCGACGGATCATGCGCCGTCCTCCGTGTCGGCCGGGGCGTCGACCGGTACCGCGTCCAGGTCCACCGGGATGGTCGGGCAGTCACGCCAAAGCCGCTCCAGCGCATAGTAATTGCGCTCGTCTTCATGCTGGACGTGGACAACCACATCCACATAGTCCAGGAGCGTCCAGCGTCCCTCGCGTCCGCCTTCGCGGCGCACCGGCTTGTGACCGCCCCGGCGCAGCTGCTCTTCCACCTCGTCGACGATCGCGTTCACCTGGCGCTCGTTAGAGGCCGAGGCGATCACGAAGCAGTCGGTGATGACTAGTTGTTCGGAGACGTCGATGACGACGACATCGGTGGCGAGCTTGGCTGCGGCTGCCTGTGCGGCCAGCGTCGCTAGCTCGACGGCATCTGCGGTGGCGGTCATGCGGCGTCCCCTCGGTTCTGACTGTAAAGCTGATGTTTTGCGACGTATTGCACGACCCCGTCCGGTACCAGGTACCAAATCGGCCGCTCCTGGCCCGCCCGAATCCGGCAGTCGGTCGACGAGATGGCGAGCGCGGGCACTTCGACGAGCGAGAGCCCGTCAGGAGGCAGCTCGGCATGGGCGATGTGATCGGAACTCAGTTCGTATCCGGGTCGGCTGACCCCTATGAACTTGGCCAAGGTGAACAGCTGCTCCCAGTTCTCCCACGACAGGATCGATGCCAGCGCGTCTGCGCCGGTGATGAAGTACAGGTCCGCGTCGGGATGCGCGTCGCGCAGGTCGACCAGGGTGTCGACGGTGTAGGTCGCCCCGCCACGGTCAATATCGGCCCGGCTGACGGTGAACCGCGGATTTGATGCGGTCGCGATGACGGTCATCAGGTACCGATGCTCGGCCGGGCTGACCTTGCGCCCCTGCTTCTGCCACGGCTCTCCCGTCGGGACGAAAATGACCTCGTCGAGTTCAAACCGGTCGGCAACCTCGCTGGCGGCAACCAGGTGACCATTATGGATGGGGTCGAACGTCCCGCCCATCACGCCAAGTCGGCGGCGCTGCGCTGAGCCGCTGGCGCGAAGAGTGTCGGGGACAGATTGCACGAATTGCCAGCTTACTGGAGTGATGACCGGCGCTAGACGGGCAGCAGGTTGTCGATCACCGAGGCCAACTGCTTCGCCGATCGGCATTCGTGCATGGTGATGGCGTCCTGGTAGCGCGTGGCGGCCGAATCACCGGTTCCCCAGTGGTTCTTGGGCTCGGGATTGAGCCAGTGTGCGTGCCTGCTGGAGGACACCATCGAGGTGAGCACCTCAACCGCGGGATTGCGGTAGTTGGTGCGTCCGTCACCCAGGATGAGCAGCGCACTCCGGGGGGAAAGGACCGTCGGGAACTTCTCGACGAACGTCTTGAACGCGTGCCCGTAGTCACTGTGTCCGTCGCCGGTGAACACCTCCGCCTCCCGGGTGATCCGCACGATGGCCTCGGCAAGATCGGTGTCGGGTGTGAAGAGGTGGGTCACCTCGTCGGTGGTGTCGATGAACGCAAAGACACGCACCCGCGAGAATTGCTGACGCAGTGCGTGCACCAGCAGCAACGTGAAATGCGAGAACCCGGCCACCGATCCCGACACGTCACAGAGCACCACCAGCTCGGGGCGGGCCGGACGGGGCTTCTTCTGTACGACGTCGATGGGCACACCGCCGGTGGACATGGACTTGCGCAGGGTGCGGCGCAGATCGATCTGACCGGTGTGGGCACGGCGGCGCCGGGCCGCCAGACGGCTGGCCAACATCCGCGCCAACGGGTGCACCACCCGCTGCATGTTGCGCAGCTGCTCCCCTGAAGCTCGCAGGAACTCCACGTTCTCGGCCAATTGCGGCACCCCATACGCGGTCACGCGTTCGCGCCCCAGCTGTTCGGCCGTGCGGCGTTTGGTCTCCGCCTCGACGAGCTGGCGCACCTTCGAGATGCGCTGTTTGGCAATCGCTTTCGCGACGGCCTGGTCCGTTGGTGACGCTGGGGAATCGGAGTCGCCACTGCCGAGCAGGCCCATCAGCAGTTTGGCCTCGATCTGGTCCAAAGACAGCGATTTCATGGCCTGGTAGGCCGAGTAGGACGTCCCCCGGGTGGAGTTGTACTTCCCGTACGCCTCCACGATCTGCGCGATCAACGAATTCAATGGCAGGTCGCCGGCGTCGGAGGCCAGCAGGTCGATCAGCTGCTCCCGCACCTGCTCGATATCGTCGATGTCGATGCCGTCCTCGTCGACCTCGACGAAACGGGCGCCCAGCGCGGGCGGGAACCACAGGTCGAACAGCACGTCGAAGGTGGGCCGATGATCGGCGCGACGCAAGACCGCGCAAGCCAGACCTTCACGGAGTTCGGTGCGGCTCTGCAGTCCTAGCACCGTCATCACCCGGCCCGCGTCCACCGTCTCCGACGGACCCACCGAGATGCCCTGTTCGCGCAGTGCTTCCACGAAACCCACCAGATGCCCTGGCAGACCATGCGGCGCCAGGGGCAGGGTCGGCTTGGGAGGCTTACGCGCGGGCATTAGTTCAGCCTCAGCTCTCCTGCGGCCCGCTGCTGGTCGGAGTGATGTTTGAGAATCACGCCGAGCGTCGACGCGATGACGGCATCGTCGAGGGTGTCCAGGCCGAGCGCCAGAATGGTGCGCCCCCAGTCGATGGTCTCGGCCACCGAGGGAACCTTCTTGAGCTGCATGCTGCGCAGCACTCCGATGATGCGCACCAGCTCCTCTGCGAGGGCGGCGGGCAGCTCCGGCACCCGTTTGAGCAGAATGCGCCGTTCCAGCTCGGCATCGGGGAAATCGATGTGCAGGAACAAGCAGCGCCGCTTGAGCGCCTCGGACAGCTCGCGGGTGGCGTTGGAGGTCAGGAGAACGAACGGCTTGCGGCTCGCCTGGATGGTGCCCAACTCCGGGACGGTGACCGCGAAATCACTGAGCACCTCCAGCAGCAGGCCCTCGATCTCGATATCGGCTTTGTCGGTCTCGTCGATGAGGAGAACCGTGGGATCCTCGCGGCGGATCGCGGTGAGCAGCGGCCGAGAGAGCAGGAATTCCTCGGCGAAGACGTCGGTCTTGGTCTCGTCCCAGTTGCCCGACCCGGCCTGGATACGCAAGATCTGCTTGGCGTGGTTCCACTCGTACAGCGCACGCGCCTCGTCGACACCTTCGTAGCACTGCAGACGCACCAGGCCCGAGCCCGTGGTTTGTGCTACGGCTCTGGCCAATTCGGTCTTACCGACGCCCGCAGGACCTTCCACCAGTAGCGGCTTGCCCAGCCGGTCGGCAAGAAATACCGCTGTCGCCGTGGCGGTGTCAGCGAGGTATCCGGTCTCGGCCAGCCGGGCGATGACGTCGTCGATGCTCGTGAACATCGGCGCGGTCTCGGTTCGGTCCACTCGTTCTCCAGGTGTTAGGCGGGACGGATCTGACCGTCTCCGAAGACGATCCACTTGGTTGTGGTCAGTTCGGGCAGCCCCATGGGGCCACGGGCGTGCAGCTTCTGAGTCGAGATGCCGATCTCCGCGCCGAAGCCGAACTGCTCGCCGTCGGTGAACGCGGTGGAGGCGTTGACCATCACGGCCGCGCTGTCCACACGATCGGTAAATTCCTGGGCTGCACCAAGATTCGCGGTAACGATGGCATCGGTGTGCCCACTGGAGTACTGCTCGATGTGGCGAACCGCGGCGTCGAGATCGTCGACGACGGCGGCCGCGATATCCAACGACAGGTATTCGGTGCCGAAGTCCGTCTCGGTCAGCGGAACAACGCCGGGCACTGCCAGGTCACCGTGCACGGTGACCCCGGCGGCCTGCAGCGCGCCGATGAGTCGCGGCACCGCGGCCTCCGCGATCTCACGGTCGATGAGGAGCGTCTCGGCGGCATTGCACACGCTCGGGCGACGGGTCTTGGAGTTCAACAGGATCCGCTCGGCCAGCTCGAGGTCGGCATCGGCATGCACATACACGTGACAATTGCCGACCCCGGTTTCGATGGTAGGCACCTGCGCGTCGCGGACCACGGCGTCGATGAGGCCGGCACCGCCGCGCGGAATCACGACATCCACGAGGCCGCGTGCCTGGATGAGATGGGTCACCGTCACCCGGTCCTGGCTGTCGAGCAGCTGGACGGCATCGGCGGGCAGCCCGCTGGCGAGCAGCGATTCACGCAGCACCCGCACGAGTTCGGTGTTGGAGGTTGCGGCCGACGAGCTGCCGCGCAGCAGCACCGCGTTGCCCGACTTGAGGGTCAACCCGAATGCGTCGACCGTGACGTTCGGTCGCCCCTCGTACACCATGCCGACCACGCCGAGCGGCACCCTGAGCTGACGTAACCGCAATCCGTTGGGCCGGGTGGAACCGCGCAGCACCTCCCCGATGGGGTCCGGCAGACCTGCGACCTGACGCAGCCCATCGGCTATCCCGGCGATCCGGCGCTCGTCCAGCGCGAGACGGTCGAGCATGGCCACACCGATACCGGCGTCTCGGGCTCGCTGCAGGTCATCGGCGTTGGCCGTGATGATCGAATCGGTGGCGGCGACAATCGCATCGGCCGCCGCACCAAGCGCGATGTTCTTCGTGTCCGCGGTGAGCCGGGCCAGATCGCGGGCCGCGACCCGCGCCCGCCGGGCGGCATCATGAACGTCTGCGCGCAGATCTGCGGCGGCACCGGAGACGTCCGCCGTGGGTGCGGCCAACTCGTTGGTTGAAACGCTCATCGTGTCAGGGTATCCGGGTGCCCGAAATGTAGCTGCGCCAGGACTAGCCTAGGCGGGTGACCGAGTTAGCCACAGTATGTGTCCTCGGCAGCGTCAACATGGATCTGACGTTGCGGGTGGAGGAGCTGCCCGCCCCAGGTGCGACGGTGCTGGCGACGTCGGCCCTGCCCTCTCCAGGAGGCAAGGGCGCCAATCAGGCCGTCGCCGCGGCGCGTGCGGGCGCCTCAGTGCAGTTCATCGGAGCGGTGGGATCCGATGGCGCCGCACCGATGCTGCGATCCCACTTGGCAGACAACAACATTGGCCTCGACGGACTCGTCGAGGTGGACGGGCCCAGTGGAATGGCCACTATCACCGTGGAGGATTCCGGGGAGAACTCCATCGTGGTGGCTCCCGGCGCCAACAGTGCCTTCACCTTGGACGAGAAGGTGCACAAGGACATCATCTGCTCGCACGATGTGTTGCTGTGCCAGTTGGAGATCCCGGTTCCGGTCGCTCTGATAGCGGCGCGGTGGGCCGCCGAGGCCGGTAAGCAATTCGTACTCAACGCTTCCCCGGTACCCGAGCGCTCACCGGACCTGGCGGAGCTGGCCTTTCGCGCGAGCGTGGTCATCGTGAACGAGACCGAGGCCAAATCCTGGCTGTATCCGTCGCGGCACCTGGTGACCACGCTGGGCGACGAGGGATCGCGTTACCGCAGCCCTCAGGGGGAGATCACGGTTCCGTCGTATCCAGTGCGGCCGATCGACACCACCGGCGCCGGTGATGTGTTCGCCGGCGTGCTGGCGGCGTGGTGGCCGCACGGAGCCGAGACGGCCCTACGGCGGGCGAATGTGGCCGGTGCGCTCGCCACACTGCGCACAGGCGCCGGAAACTGTGCTCCCTCGGCGGCCAGGATCGAGCTGTCGCTCAAGGGGGCCTGAGTCAGCGGACCGTCAGGACCGGGTTGCAGTACCGCCAGGCATCACGCTCGTAGGTCAGGTACCAATCGGACGTGGTGGTCTTGGGCGAATCGTTGCCCCACACCGATGACGTGGTCACCGTGGCCGTCGCGTTCTTGGCCTCGATGACATTGACCTTGTCGATGGTGGTGACCGTCAGATGCGCGTTCTCCCGCACTACCTGCACCGAGGCCTGCCGGAAGGCGGCGGCGTCCTTGCGTTTGGCGGCGTCAAGCAGCTGATCCAGCGTTCCCTGGGTGAGTTTGGGGAACTTGGCATACAGATCCGAGGGCTTGACGAAGTCGTCCCATGTCGGGATCCGCGACTCGTTGTTCGCCATTTCGCGGTCGCGATACTTATCGCAGGTCAGGTCGCCGATCTTGTTGGTGTCGACGTCGTTGTATGCCTTTTCCCAGGCCCGCACATGCTCTGTCACCGCGTCACGGTTGGGCGCCGCACCCGCACCGGGGGCCCCGAGTGTGGCCAGCGTAGCGACCGCTGCGACGACTGCGAACGCTCGCTTCACGGTTCCCTCCCCTGGTTGGCAGTGCTTCATCACGTTATCGCCGCAGGACACCGTCCGTTACGTTCGGACTACGCCCCGCCGCCCGGCGGCGCGCAGTCCAGCCACTTTCCGTCTTCCTTGACGTACTTGACGGTCTGCTTCTCCTCCGAGGGGGTCTTGTTCCCCGACGTGGTGGTGATCGTGATATCCGCGGTGGCCTGGTCACCCTTGATTTCGATGTTCTGCACATCGGTGACCTTGACGGTGATGAGCGATTTCAGCAGATTGCGCATCGCCGTCTGGTACGCCTGCTCGTCCTGAGCGACGAGACTGTCGACCACGGCATTGATGACGTCTTGCGGCACCGTGGGGAATTTCTGGGCCAGCAACCCCCTCAGCGCATCACCGGCGCCCGGCACCGTGGCGATCTCCGGCGGCGCGATGTCGCTCATCGGCGGAATGGGCGGTCCGCTCTGGGCGGTGGCATCCCGATACTTCGCACACTTGGTCTCGGCCAGCTTCGCAAAATCAAAGCTCGAGGTATACGTGTTCTGCTTCTCGATCAGGGCCTTGATCTGATTCTCGTCGCGCGCCGTCGCGAGCGCCTCAGCATTGGGCTGACCGTCACCCTCCACGGTTTGCGTGCAACCCACCCCACCGAACAGCAGCGCCCCCAGCAGCACCGCCCCGGCCCATCTCCGGCAAACCATGACAACCCTCGCTCGTATCGACCACTCGTCTCCGAGCTAATTTCTATCAGTACAGATCAGCTCGTGCACCCTGACCGAGCAAACCTACCAGCCAACGGGCGTGCGGAGATCGCGCTCGTGATGGCGCTGCCGGCCGCGAGATCCGTTAGCTCTCTGCTCCGGTCAGGGCCTCCAGCAGCGGCTCATCGTTGCCGATGGCAGTTTCAGTTTGCGTGGCTTCGGGTGTGCAGTCCTTCCAGACGCCGTCCTCGCGCACGAACTTCCGCGGCTCGTTTCCACGTCCGCCGGTGTTGCGGAACGCGATGGTCGCGTTGGCCGTATCGCCGGTCACCGTCACCTTGCTGACCTTGAAGGTCAGGTGCGCGAAGGTTTCCACCCAGAAACGGTGCCACGCCGACGACAACGCCTGCTGGTCTTGGTTGTCCACGGCGGTCACGAAGTCCTCAACGGCAGCGTTGGAAGCCAGTGGAAACACCTCGCGAACCTTCGCACGCAGCTTCTTCAGGTTCGCGCCCTCCAAACGGCTGACCTCGGGCGGGGAGAACGATTGCCCCCAATCCGATTCGACCTTGTCCCGAACGTCACCGCAGAAGAACGACGCGTACTGCACGGCGTCCACAGCCTGCAGCGCCGACAGCCGTCCCGCGGTGACATCCCGGATCTCGGCCTCATCTGCTGCGGTGGCGCTTGCGACAGCAGTCTGCGAAAGCAGCCCGATGGCCACGAAAAGCGCCGCCAACCAAGCGAAGACATTCTTTGACACGGTCATTCTCCTTCGATCCAGATTTTCATCGTCGCTACCCCGCTGCACGCACATCACCGATGTCACCGAGAAGTCCTTGGGGCACCTCACCCTTCAGGGAGGGCGCTGCGGAATCGGATGCGGCCGGAGGAGGCGTGCAGTCCATCCAGTCGCCGCTCTCACGGAGGAACTGCCATTGGACGGTGCCCGACGCCTTGGCCAGTGTGGCCTGAACGGTCACATCGGCCTGGTCGCCGGTGACTTGCACCTGCCGCACTCGATATGAGTAGTGGGAGAACTCTTCCCGCAGAATCCCGAGCCACGCCTGGTGATACGCATCCCGATCACCTTCGGCGGCGGCGTTGACGAAAGCCTGGATCGCGATAGCCGACACCGTGGGGAAGTTCTTGCGCAGCACCGAAGTCAGTCGCTTCGGATTGGCTCCCTCAAGATCCTCGAAAGGCGGCGGCGTGATGTTCCGCTGCACCCACGCCTCGTAGGCGTCGCGATACTCGGCACAGAAGTTCTGTGCGTAGGCAGCGGGATCGAGCGCCCGCAGTGCGGTCAGCTCGGCGGCAACCACCTGCCGGATCTGGCTTTCGTCGGTCGATGTCGCCGCGGCGACGGCTGACGATGTCACCGCCCCCAGCGCAATCGCCACCGCACTCACAAACCCGATCGACCGCCCTGCCATCGATACCCCCTCCGTGCCGGACCAGCGCAAAGTACACGCCGCGTCGAAATTGGGGAATCTACCCCAAGCTGTGAACCAGCTGACAATTTCTATCAGGCGCCGTGGCGATGCGCCACTCTTTCGGGCAAGGCGCGAAGCGCTCAGGTGACGAGGTCGTCGGCATGCACTGCGGGGCGCCGCAGATCCTCGGGAAGCTCGCTGGTGGAACGGCCCAGCATGGTCGCCAGTTCGGCGGCGTCATAGGCCACCACGCCACGGCCGACCATCGCGCCCTCGGCATCGCGAAGTTCGACGACATCGCCGCCGTGGAAGCGCCCGGACACCTCGGTGATTCCGGCGGGCAGCAAGGAACGGCGCGATGCCACCACCGCGCGCACGGCACCCGCGTCGAGGCTCAGCGAGCCGGTCGCCTCGGCCGCATAGCGCACCCAGAACTTGCGTGCCGACATGCGTTGCGGTCGCGCGGCGAAGACTGTTCCGCAGGAGCCGTCCCCCAAGGCCGCCTCAGCCTCGGTCGCCGAAGCCAGCAACACCGGGACACCGGCATCCGCGGCCAACAGCGCCGACGAGAGCTTCGATGCCATTCCCCCGGTGCCGCGGGAACCACCCGGCCCGGCGATCACACCGTCCAGATCCGCCGGTCCACCTACCTCGGAAATGAAGCGCGCGTTTCCCTTTCGGGGGTCAGAGTCGTACAGCCCATCGATGTCGGAAAGCAACACCAGTGCGTCAGCACCCACGAGATGAGCGACGAGCGCCGACAGGCGGTCGTTATCCCCGAAGCGAATCTCGTTGGTGGCCACGGTGTCGTTCTCGTTCACGACGGCCACCGCGTGCAATGTCCGCAGCCTGTCGAGAGTGCGCTGGGCGTTGGTGTGATGCACACGCATGGAGATGTCGTGGGCGGTCAACAGCACCTGGCCCACGGTGCGTTGATAACGCGCGAAGGCCGCGCTCCAGGCACTGATGAGCGCGACCTGGCCCGCGCTGGCGGCTGCCTGCTTGGTCGCCAAATCCGTGGGGCGCTTGGTTAATCCGAGCGGAACCATGCCGGCCGCGATCGCTCCCGAAGACACGATCACCACATCGGACCCGGCCTTCATCCGGCCCTCGATGGCCTCGACGAGGTACTCCATCCGGTCGGCACTGAATGTTCCGGTCGCATCGGTGAGGGCGGCGGTGCCGACCTTCACAACGACGGTGCGTGCCGCCTGAATTGCTTGGCGTGCCTGCGCACCCATGTTCACTCCGGCTCTACCTGCCCGCGGCGCACCCGCCGGGCCTGGCGACGCTCGGACGCACCCACACGATCGATCTTGTCGATACGTGAATCGGTGCCGCGCCCGCTGAGGGTCACATCGACACCCGCCGGAGTCTGCGGTTCCCAATCGAAGGTCATGTCGCCGATGGTGACCGCGCAGCCGGGTTGTGCACCCAGCTTGAGCAGCTGATCTTCGACGCCCAGGCGTGCCAGCCGGTCGCCGAGATAGCCCACGGCCTCGTCGTTTTCGAAGTTGGTCTGACGAATCCAGCGTTCGGGGCGCACTCCGCGCACCACGAATCCGCCGGGGTTCTCCGCGTCGGGGATCACGGTGAAGCCACTCTCATCGACCGGGATAGGCCGAATCACCGCACGGGTCTTCACCTGTGTGGGCTGTGCGGCGCGGGCCGCCTGGATCATCTCCCACAGAGCGAAGGTCAACGGCCGTAACCCATCCCGGGTCAACGTGGACACCTTGAAGACCGGCCAGCCGCGCTTGGAGACCTCTTCGGTGACAAAGTCGGCAAGCTCGGCGGCCTCCGGCACGTCGACCTTATTGAGCACCACCGCACGAGGCCGGTCGGCCAGGTCACCCAACACAGAATCAGCTTGCAACGTCGGTTGATACCGCGCCAACTCATTTTCCAGGGCGTCGATATCGGAAACTGGGTCGCGGCCGGGTTCCAGCGTCGCGCAGTCGACAACGTGAACCAGCACCGCGCAGCGCTCGATATGACGCAGGAACTCCAGACCCAGCCCGCGCCCGTCGGCCGCACCGGGAATCAGACCGGGGACGTCGGCCATCACAAAGGAGTGCTCGCCGGTGGTCACCACGCCCAGGTTGGGTACCAATGTCGTGAACGGATAGTCGGCGATCTTCGGCTTTGCGGCCGAAAGCACCGAGACCAGAGACGATTTACCCGCCGACGGGAACCCGACCAGCCCAACATCGGCGACGGTTTTCAGTTCGAGAGTGAGGTCGGCTTCGGCTCCGGCCTCACCGAGCAAGGCGAATCCGGGGGCCTTACGGGCACGAGATGCCAACGCGGCATTGCCCAGTCCGCCCCGGCCACCGGCGGCCGCGTCGAAACGCGTACCGGCGCCGACCAAGTCGGCAAGGATCCGGCCGTCGTCATCGAGCACAACGGTGCCGTCGGGCACCCGGAGAATCAGGTCGTCGCCGTTGGAACCGCTGCGGTGGCCACCCATGCCCTGCGTACCGTTGGGTGCCTGCAGGTGGGGATGGAAGTGGAAGTCCAGCAAGGTATGCACCTGCGGGTCCACTTCGAGAATCACGCTGCCGCCACGACCACCATTGCCGCCATCGGGGCCACCGAGTGGTTTGAACTTCTCGCGATGCACCGAAGCGCAGCCATGACCGCCGGTACCTGCCTTGGCATGGATGACAACACGGTCAACAAAACGAGGCATTAAGCCTCCTTCACACTGTTCTGTGCTCGGTCATACCGAACACAGAACACCAATTAAGCGTCGACCGGGAGGATGTTGACGACCCGGCGGCCACGGCGGGCGCCGAACTCGACGGTGCCCGCGGAGGTCGCGAACAGGGTGTCGTCGCCGCCACGCCCGACGTTCACGCCGGGGTGGAAGTGAGTGCCGCGCTGACGGACCAGGATCTCGCCGGCCTTGACGAGCTGGCCACCGAACCGCTTGACGCCGAGCCGCTGTGCGGCGGAGTCACGACCGTTGCGCGAGCTAGACGCGCCCTTCTTGTGTGCCATGAGTCAAATCCTCTACTTGATCCCGGTGACCTTGAGCACGGTCAACGGCTGACGGTGACCCTGCCGCTTGTGGTAGCCGGTCTTGTTCTTGAACTTGTGGATGCGAATCTTCGGGCCCTTGGTGTGCTCGAGGATCTCCCCGGTCACAGCCACCTTGGCCAGCTTGTCTGCGTCAGTGGTGACGGTGGCGCCGTCCACGACCAGAGCGACGGGCAGCTGCACCGAGGAGCCGGGCTCCGATTCGATCTTCTCGACCTTCAACACGTCACCGACGGCAACCTTGTACTGCTTGCCACCGGTCTTGACGATTGCGTACGTCGCCATCGTTGCGCTACCTCTGCTCTGCTCTTCGGACGCGCGCAACCAGGTCGGCTGGCGCATCTGGATCGTGGGTGGGCCCGCTCGGTTCTTCCGCTAGCCCGCATGTCGCGGGCCGGAAGCCTCGTGACAACTGCTCAAGGCTACGTGACCAGCGGGCTAAGGGTCAAACCGGCACCCCTTGTTCGGCGATGCCGGAACCCCAATCGCACTCGTGCCGGGTGTGATCGGAACTACACTCGCCTCACTGAGCCTGGACATCCGCAGATAACCGTACAGATCGGCGGGCGATCCACTCCTCGACGTGCGGAGGTACGGCGGTGCGAACGATTCGGTGCGTCCTCTCGGCCAGCATGGCGATCCTGCTACCGGCGCTCGGCGTCATCGCCGCCCCGCCGTCGGCGGCCGAGTGCGTCAACGCCAACGGAACCACCCTGTGCGCGCAGGGTGATGTCCGAGGAGGCGGCAGTACTACGTCCTCGACGCCGTATGTTCCGTACCCCTGCGAGAACGACTGGTACTGCGACAACTGGGGAATGGACGTCATCCTCGGATCTAGTCACGACTCGCCGCCACCGCCCACCGTCAACCCGTCGCCACCGCCCGATTTCGGGCGTCCGGGTCGTCCAGGTGGTGGAGGCGGCATCGGTGGGCCGCGCTGATCAATACCGTTCCAGCAGTGATCAATTCGACTACAGAGGAGTGATGATGACAGCTTGGGCCGCTCGCGGGATGGCCGCTGGACTGCTCGGCGTCGCCGCCGCGCTGGTACTGAACGGAGCCGTCACGGCCGCCGCCGATCCCCTGCCCAACTGCACGGCCGCGGATCTAGCGGGTGTCGCGACAGGTGTCTCCGCGGCCACCTCGACGTACCTGTTCACACATCCGGAGGTGAACGACTTCTTTACGGGCCTCAAGGGCCAGCCCAAAGACCAGGTACGCGAGAAGGCCCGCCAATATCTGGACGAGAATCCCCAGGTGAAGGCCGATCTACAGGAGATCCGCCGACCGCTTGGGGATTTCCGGGAACGCTGCAACTAGCAGCGGCCTAGTGGTCGACCGGAGGCCCCGCGGCGCGCGCGGCCGACCGTCTCCGCCGGGGACGCGTGGGCGCCTTGGCGGCCGGTTCAGGGTCGGCGACCGGTGCTACGGGCTCGTCTGACTCTTCCGCGGCCACCTCGGGTGCGTTCTCGGCCTCGATCTCCGGTGTGGCATCACCGTCGGCGGGCTCGGGTTCACCATTCGAGATATCCGGAGTCTCCGCGCTCCGGACGGCCTCGACAATCTCGTCGACCTCATCGATCACGTCGTTGTCCAGCACGTCCTCGGCCACGTCGCCGTCTTCCCCATCTTCGTGGTGGCCATTGGCGGCGGCCATCGCCCTGAACATCGGGTGTTCACCCTGCGGGTGGGGTGGAGTGCGGACGACCACCACTTCGGGCTCATCCGCCTTGCCCTTGCGGGAACGCTTGGTACGGCGGCCGGTTTCGGCCTTCTTGGTTCCCCCTGCAGCCGCGCCCGCGTTATCGACGGGGTCGACATGCAGCACGATGCCCCGGCCCGCGCAATGGGCACAGGTCGACGAGAACGCCTCAATCAGGCCCGTGCCGAGCTTCTTGCGGGTCAGCTGCACCAGCCCCAGCGAGGTCACCTCGGATACCTGGTGGCGCGTGCGATCGCGTCCCAACGCCTCGGTGAGCCGCCGCAGCACCAGGTCCCGGTTGGATTCGAGCACCATGTCGATGAAGTCGATGACGACGATTCCGCCGACATCGCGCAGGCGCAACTGCCGGACGGTTTCCTCGGCGGCTTCCAGGTTGTTGCGGGTGACCGTCTCCTCCAGGTTGCCGCCGGCACCGGTGAACTTGCCGGTGTTGACGTCGACAACCGTCATGGCCTCGGTGCGATCGATGACGAGGGTGCCACCCGAGGGCAGCCACACCTTGCGGTCGAGCGCCTTGGCCAACTGCTCGTCGATGCGATGCACCGCGAAAACGTCCGGACCGTCGGTCGGCTCATATCGATTGATGCGCGAAAGAAGATCGGGGGCAACGCTTTTCACGTAATCGTCGATCGTGCCCCAGGCCACATCGCCCTCGATGATGAGCTTGGAGAAGTCCTCGTTGAACAGGTCACGAACCACCTTGACCAGTACGTCGGGCTCCTCGTAGAGCGCCATGGCGGCCCCGGATGCCTTCGACGTGAGTTCGGTGGAACGCTGCTCAATGTCCTGCCACTGCTCCTGCAGGCGCTGCACATCGGCGCGAATGTCGTCTTCTCGCACACCTTCTGACGCGGTGCGAATAATGACACCGGCGTCCGAGGGGACGATATCCCGCAGAATCTCCTTGAGACGCTGCCGCTCGGTGTCGGGGAGCTTGCGGCTGATTCCCGTCGACGACGCACCCGGTACGTACACCAGATAACGGCCCGCCAGCGAGATCTGCGTGGTCAGTCGGGCACCCTTATGCCCCACCGGGTCCTTGCTGACCTGGACCAGGACGTAGTCGCCCGACTTGAGTGCCTGCTCGATCTTGCGGTTGGAGCCGCCGAGACCGGCGGCCTCCCAGTTGACCTCACCGGCATACAGCACTCCGTTGCGACCACGGCCGATGTCGACGAAGGCGGCCTCCATCGACGGCAGCACGTTCTGCACGACACCGAGGTAGATGTTGCCCACCAGCGACGCGGACGCGGCCGACGTCACGAAATGCTCGACGAGCACACCGTCCTCCAGGACGGCGATCTGCGTGTACCGGGCGCCCTCGTGCGGCGGTTCCGTACGGGTCTTGTCCCGCACCACCATCACCCGGTCGACGGCCTCACGCCGGGCCAAGAACTCCGCCTCGGTCAGGATCGGCGGGCGGCGCCGTCCGGCATCACGTCCGTCACGGCGGCGCTGACGCTTGGCCTCCAGACGGGTAGATCCGGAAATACCCTGAATCTCGTCGCCGCGCTCGGCGCGCTCAGCGCGTGGTTTGCGTTCATGCACAACGGTGTTCGGCGGATCGTCATCCGAGGCGCTATCGCCGTCGTCACCACTTCCGGCCTTGCGCCTGCGACGGCGGCGCCGACGGCGGCTGGCGCCCTCGGGCGTGTCGCCATCCTCAGCGTTCGACTCGTCACCCTCGGCGGCGGAGTCAGCATCGGCGTCCTCGGCAGCATCTTCACCATCGGTGGCCTCGCCACCCTCGGTATCGGATTCCTCTGCCCCATCGGCGCCCGCCTGCTCGCCGCGACCACGTCCGCGACCACGACGTCCCCGTCGCCTGCGACGTGCCGCGGGACGGTCGCCGTCATCCTCGGCGTCTGAATCGTCCCCGTCACCGGAGTCCTCGTCGGGGTCCTCAGCGCTGTCCGTCACGGTCACGACGGGCGCGGGGCGTTCCTGCGGCTCGGGAGCCTGTGGTGCCACGAAGAGCGGTCCGTAGTCGTACGCGGTGGGTCCCGCCGCCGCCGGGGTCGGTACCGCGGCAGCCTCGATGACGGTCGGCTCCGCGACAAGAATCGGCCCGGTCGGCGGGGCGTCAGCGTCCTCGGCCGGATCCTGGGCGACTACCTTGGCGGGCTCCTCGGCAACTACCGGGGCCGGGGCCTCACTCGCTGACGGGGTGGCGGGTTCCGCCTCGCCGGCAAGCACCTCGCGCACCTTCGCGGCGTCCTGCTTGTCGACATTCGAATGGGGGCTACGGGCGCGCCCATCCAGCTTGGACAGCGCGTCGAGCACGCGACGGGTGGAGGTCCCGAGGACGCGCGCGAGGCTGTGCACCCTCAGCTTCTCGGGTAGTTCTCCCTGCTCAGCAGGGAGTTGCGGAGTGTCCGGCGCTAACGCGGCGGAGTCCCCTTCAGGAGTGCTGGTGTGTAGGTCTTCTGGTAGCTCATAGTCGGCCACTTATTCTCCTCAAGCCCCCGGGCGCGTCCTTCGGACGCGGCCACGCGAGGGCTTTCTCTCTATGTACCCGGGGATGTCCGGGTTTGTGGTGGTCTTGCTCCGAGCGATCCGTCGCTGCGATACCGCAGTTCCGAACCCACCCGGTGCCTGGCTGGAATGATGGCTTGACGTGCTGCAATGGTAATCGCGCTCGCCGTGTCGTCATTCGGGTTTCCGGCCGGCCCCTATTGGAGTCGAAGTGCCGTGGCCCACACTCAGTATCCCATACGAATCAGACGACGGGCACCAAGGACGTGAACCCGCGCGATCCGCACGGCCGCAAAACCAAGCGAGTGTGCGGTTTACGTCGAGATTTCGCAGGAAATCGACGCGAACCGCACACTCGCGATGTCAGATCAGGTGGATGGGGTCAGAGGGCCGGGAACCAGAGCGCGATCTCGCGCGCCGCCGACTCGGGTGAGTCGGATCCGTGCACCAGATTCTCCTGAGTTTCCAGGGCGAAATCACCGCGGATGCTGCCGGTCGCGGCCTTCTCGACGGGATCGGTGCCGCCGGCGAGCTGACGGAAGGCGGCGATAGCACGCGGCCCCTCCAGCACGGCCGCCACCACGGGCCCCGAGGTGATGAATTCCAACAGCGAGCCGAAGAACGGCTTCTCCTTGTGCTCGGCATAGTGCGCGCTTGCCAGCGACTCGTCGACATTCTTGAGCTCAAGGGCAGCCAGCGTCAGGCCCTTCCGCTCAATACGGTTCAGCACCTCACCGACAAGTCCCCGCCGCACACCATCGGGCTTGATCAAAACCAACGTCCGCTCAGTCACGGGCGACAGCCTACTGGTCGGTAGTACGCCCCTGCTGACCCGGCAGCTCACCGCGGCTCTGACGGTCACGGACCTGGTTGCGCATGTACCAGATCAGCAACCAGACACCGAGAAACAACAGGCCGACGAAGCCGATCGCGGCGTTCACCAAGAATCCCGCCACCAGGACCACCTGGAGTGCCAGATTCGCCTGGAGCGCCCACGACCGACCCTGCATGCCAGTGAGCAGGACCATCGCCACGGCGACCCCGACGAGGTATGTCAGCGATAACGGCGAGAGGCCGCCGCCCACCATCTTCACCACCGGGATGGCCAGCAGCACCACGATCGTCTCCAGGATGAGCGTGCCCGCCATCACCCCGCGAAAACCCCGCCAAGGATCTGGCGGAGCCGCACCGCCGGCGACATTCAGGTCCGCGCCGGGTTCGATTCCATCCTCCGGACTGCTCACTGCGGGTCCTTTCCGAACAGTGTCCGTGCGGCGCCCGCGGTGACAACCGATCCGGTGATCACGATGCCGGTACCCAGAAAGCCTTCCGCTCCGCCATCTTCGGCGGCCTCTTCCACCATTGCCGTGGCGGTTTCGATGGCGTCGAGCAACGTGGGTGCGACGACGACGCGGTCCTCGCCGAAGAGCTCGAGGGCGATGGCCGCCAGCGCGTCCGTCTCCAATGCACGGGGCGAACCGTTGTGCGTCACCACGATCTCGTCGAATGCCGGCTCGAGCGCGGCGAGGATTCCGGCGACGTCCTTGTCCCCCATCACGCTGACGACACCCACCAGACGCCGAAAGTCGAACTCTGATTGCAGAGTGGCCGCCAAAGCGGCAGCGCCATGGGGGTTGTGGGCGGCATCCAGGAAGACGGCGGGGGCGCTCCGGACGCGTTCCAGCCGCCCGGGAACGATCACCGACGCGAATCCCGCTCGTATCGCATCGATATCGAGCTGACGTTCGGCACCCGCACCAAAGAACGCCTCGACCGCGGCCAGCGCAACCGCCGCGTTATGGGCCTGATGCTCACCGTGCAGGGGCAGGAATATCTCCGGGTATACCCCGCCCAGCCCCTGCAACTCGAGCACCTGGCCACCGACCGCCACCTGACGGGACAGGACCGAGAACTCCGAACCTTCCCGCGCCACGGCCGCATCCGCTTCCACGGTTTGGCTCAGCAGCACCTCCATCGCCTCGGGGGCCTGTTGGGCGATGACGGCGACAGTATCGGGTCCTGCCTCACCGGTCATCTCATCAAGCTTGTGCCGCTTGATGATTCCGGCCTTTTCGTTGGCAATGGATGCGAGGTCCGGGCCCAGGAACTCGACATGATCGATACCTATCGGGGTGATCACGGCGACCGGAGCGTCGACGATGTTGGTGGCATCCCAACGCCCACCCAGCCCGACCTCCACCACGCCGATATCGACGGGTGCATCCGCGAAGGCTACAAAGGCCATGGCGACCAGCACCTCGAACTTGCTCATCGCGGGCCCGCCCTGCTCCTGCGACCGCTTGTCCACCAACTCCACGAACGGTTCGATCTCGGAGTAGATCTCCACGTACTTCGCCGGCGAGATCGGTTGACCGTCAATGGCGATGCGCTCCACCGCCGACTGCAGGTGCGGGCTGGTGGTACGGCCGGTGCGCCGGTGCAGTGCCGTCAACAGCGCGTCGATCATCCGCGTCACCGAGGTCTTGCCGTTGGTACCGGCGACGTGGATGCACGGATACGCACGCTGGGGCGAACCCAGTAATTCCATCAACGCGACGATGCGGTCGGTCGACGGTTCGATCTTCGTTTCGGGCCAACGCTGGTCGAGCAGATACTCGATCTGTAACAGCGCCGCGATCTCGTCGGGCGAGGGTTCGGGAAGCAATGACTCGCTCACGCCAGCCCCGCCAAACGGGCGGTGATCCGCTCGACTTCCTCGGTGGCCACCTGCTGGCGGGCACGAATTTTCTCGACCACAGCATCCGGTGCCTTCGCCAGGAACGCGTCGTTGCCCAGTTTACTTGTGGTGCCGTCGAGTTCCTTACGCGCGGCGGCGAGATCCTTCTCCAGCCGCCGGCGCTCCGCCTCAAGGTCGACGGTGCCGGAGGTGTCCACCTCGACGGTCACGGTGGCACCGGACAACCGCACCTCCACCGAGGCCGTCGGACTGAAATCGTCCTCGGCGGGGGTGAGCCAGGCCAGCGATGTCACGGCGGCCAGCTGTCCCTGCAGACCGGCCTCAGGGATACCTGCCAGACGAGCCGCGACCTTCTGCCGATCACCCAGACCCTGATCGCTGCGGAACCGCCGCACCTCGGTCACCAGCTTCTGCATATCGGCAATGCGCTGCACGGCAACGTCATAGGAGCCGTCCAGGGCAACACCGGAGCCTGTCGGCCACGCCGCGATCACCACCGACTCCTGACCGGTGACCGTCTTCCACAGCACCTCGGTGACGAACGGGATCACCGGATGCAACAGCCGCAGCAGGGTGTCCAGCACGGTCGCCAGCACAATGCGGGTTCCCTCGGCGCGGTCGGTCATCTGAACCTTCGCCAATTCCAGGTACCAGTCGCAGAACTCGTCCCACGCGAAGTGATACAGCCCCTCGCAGGCAACGCTGAACTCGTAACGATCCAGCGCGGCATCCACCGCGGCCCGCACCTGCTCGAGGCGACCCAAGATCCAACGGTCGGCATCGGTCAGGTTGTCGGCGGCGGGCAGCTCGCCCAGTGCCGCACCGTTGATCAGGGCGAATCGCGTGGCGTTGAACAGCTTTGTGGTGAAGTTGCGCGAGGCGCGCGCGGCGTCCTCCCCCACAGACAGATCACCGCCGGGGCTGGCGCCCCGGGCCAGGGTGAAGCGCAGTGCGTCGGCGCCGAAACCCTCCACCCAATCCAGTGGATCGATGCCGTTGCCCTTGGACTTGCTCATCTTCTGACCGAATTGATCGCGGATCAGGCCGTGCAGGAAGACGTTCTCGAAGGGCACCTTACCGCCGGGTAGCGCGGGATCGCCGGACACGAAGGTGCCGAACATCATCATCCGGGCCACCCAGAAGAACAGGATGTCGTATCCGGTGACGAGAACGCTTGTGGGATAGAACTTCTCCAGTTCCGGGGTGGCGTCGGGCCACCCCATCGTGGAGAACGGCCACAGCGCCGACGAGAACCAGGTGTCGAGCACATCAGGGTCTTGCTCATAACCCTCGGGCGCCGTCTCGTCCGGTCCCAGGCACACGATCTCGCCGTTTGGACCGTGCCAGATGGGGATGCGGTGGCCCCACCACAGCTGACGAGAGATACACCAGTCGTGCATGTCGTCAACCCAGGCGAACCAGCGCGGCTCCAGGCTGGCCGGGTGAATCACGGTGTCACCGTTACGGACCGCATCGCCCGCGGCCTTGGCCAGCGGCTCGACCTTGACCCACCACTGCATCGAAAGTCGTGGCTCGATGGGCTCACCCGAGCGCTCGGAGTGTCCGACGCTGTGCAGGTAGGGGCGCTTCTCGGCGACAATGCGACCCTGCTCGGCCAGCGCCTCACGCACCTTCACCCGCGCCTCGAACCGATCCATCCCGTCGAATTGCGTTCCGCTGTCCGCGATCCTGCCGTGGGTGTCCATGATGGTGGGCATCGGCAGGTTGTGCCGCAGCCCGATCTCGAAGTCATTCGGGTCGTGGGCGGGAGTGACCTTGACGGCTCCGGTGCCGAATTCGGGGTCGACATGGGTGTCCGCGATGACCGGTATCGATCGGTCCTGGAACGGGTGCGCCAGTTCGGTGCCCACGAGATGCCGGTAGCGCTCGTCATCGGGATGCACCGCGATGGCGGTGTCACCCAACATCGTTTCCAGACGAGTGGTCGCGACCACCAGGTGCGGCTGGTTGTCGTCGAGGGAGCCGTACCGGAAGGAGACCAGTTCGCCCTCGATCTCCTTGTGGTTGACCTCGATATCGGACAGCGCCGTTTGCAGCTCGGGTGACCAGTTGACCAGCCGTTCCGCGCGGTAGATCAGCCCGGCATCGAACAGCTTCTTGAAAATGGTGCGCACCGCGCGGGACAGACCCTCGTCCATGGTGAAACGGTCGCGGCTCCAGTCGACACCGTCGCCGAGTCGACGCATCTGTGCGCCGATGGTGCCGCCGGACTCGCGTTTCCAGTCCCACACCTTGTCGATGAACAGCTCGCGACCAAAGTCCTCTTTGGTCTTGCCGTCGACGGCAAGCTGCTTTTCCACCACGCTCTGGGTGGCGATACCGGCATGATCCATACCGGGTAACCACAGCACCTCGTAGCCCTGCATCCGTTTGCGGCGGGTCAGTGCGTCCATGAGGGTGTGGTCGAGCGCGTGGCCCATGTGCAGGCTGCCGGTGACGTTCGGGGGCGGCAGCACGATCGAGTAGCCAGGCTTGGCGCTGGCGGGATCGGCGGTGAAGTATCCGGCGTCCACCCAGCCCTGATAGAGGTCCGCCTCTACCGCGCCCGGGTCCCATGACGTGGGCAGGGAGCTGGCGGCGTTCGTATCAGGGCTTTGGGTCACCCATCAGATTCTAGGGTTGCCGGTCCACGGCTTTTCACGCGCCGAGCGTGACGCCACCGCACGGTTGGGGACCGCGCGCCACACCGAGGTCATATCCGTCAGACAAGACGGGCCCTGATACGACGAAACCACCCGGTCCGTGAGGCGCCGGGTGGTTTCGTCTTCTGCCGTGTGGCTACTTCTTGCCGCCGAGCAGTCCGCCGAGGATGCTGCCGAGGGCGTCGCTGCCGCCCTTGCTGCCGAGCACGCTGCCCAGGATGCTGCCGAGCGGGTTGTTCCCGCCCGAGGCCGCCCCGCCGCCGACGGCGCTGCCGAGGATGTTGCCCAGGATGTCACCGATACCGCCGCCACTGGCCGCGGGCGCCTCTGCGGGCGCGGCCTGCGCGCCGCCGCCGGTGAGCTTCTTGGCGACGAAGGCCAGAACGATCGGAGCGAGGATCGGCAGCAGCTGCTTGATCAGGTCGCTGCTACCCGCGCCCGCCCCGGCCAGCTTCGCGGCGACATCGTCGGCGTTGTTGTCGCCGAACAGCGAAGCGACGACCGCGTTGCCTGCGTTCTGATCGACATCCTCAACGTTCACTCCGCCGTCGAGAAGGGTGCTGGGGGCGCTGCTGACATTGGCCTGCAGATCAGCGGCCTTATCCGGGTCGTCGGCATTGGCCTGGAATCCGCCCACAAGCAGCGGCACCACGGACTTGATCGCCTTGTCGGCGGTCTCGCTGTCGACCCCAAGCTTCGCTGCGATCTGGTCGGTGGGAATCTCGTTGAGCAGCTCGTCGAGTGTGGCCATGGGTCTCCTCCTAGATAACTGGGGTTTGGTAAACCTTAGCCAAGCAGATCAGCCCCGAGTGAACGAATGCCGAACATCACAACCTCAGACCCTTTACCCCTGTGGGGTCCACCCATAACGTCAAGCTATGAGCGGCCACATCGTCGTGGTTGGTGCCGGTATCGCCGGCCTGGCCACCGCAGTCGCGTTACAACAGTCAGGACGTGATGTCATCGTTCTCGACGACCGGGACGGCACCTCCACCGGATACGCGATTACCTTGTGGCCCAATGCATTAGCGGCATGCGATGCCCTCGGCGTCGGCGACGATGTGCGTGACGCCAGCGCACGCGTGGAGGCAGGCATGGTGCGCTGGCACGACGGGCGAATACTGCGGCAACCGCCGAACGGACAACTCACCAAGGCAGTGGGCGAACCTGTCGCGGTCACCGAACGCAATCAACTCCTGGCAATTCTGGCCACCCGGCTCGCACCGGGAACCGTGCGCTACGGCGCGCGAGTGAGCAACGTCCGAGATGGGCTGCACGGGACCTCTGTCGAGCTGTCCGACGGCGTGTCGCTCACCGCCGCCGCGGTCATCGGAGCGGACGGGATCGGATCGCTGGCTGCCCAATATCTCAACGGACCCCTCTCGTTCCGATACTCCGGATACACGGCGTGGCGCGGTATCGCCGAGGTTGCGATTCCGGATGAGCTAGCAGGGGTCACCATGGGACCGGGGATCGAATTCGGCCATCTGCCCATGCCTGGCGGCCGCACCTACTGGTTCGCCGGCGAGCGATCCCACGAGGCGCAGCGCGCATCTGACGGCGAAATCGACTACTTGGCAAGAAAGTTCAGCAAGTGGGCGGAACCCATACCGGACCTGTTGGGCCAGAGCGACGAGTCATCGGTGCTCCGCGGCGATATCTACGACCGCGGACGTCTGCGCCGGATCACCGGCGGTCGGGTGGTACTGGTCGGTGACGCCGCGCATCCGATGCGGCCACACCTGGGCCAGGGTGGATGCCAGTCGCTCGAGGATGCCGCCGTACTCGGCGCCGCGATATCTGAACGTTCCTCTCTGCCAAGCGCTTTCCGCGAGTACGCGCGCCGGCGAAAGTCCCGTACCCGGGTGGTAGTCAATCGAAGCCGCCAGATCGGGCACGCGACCTTTGCACGGCCCGCGGCGTTGGGCGGGCTGCTGGTACGCGCTTCGGGCCGGCTACCCGCCTCGTTGTTCTGGCGGCAGCTCCAGGGCATTGCCGGATATGACGCGTGCGACATAGCGGTTCACCCCTAGGATCTCCCTGTGTCCCTTCCCGGGCCGGAGCCCGCGCCCAGCGCCAGTCTCAAGGACTTCTGCATCGACGCGATACTGCCGGTGCCCGTGGCCAAGTTCTGGGCCGCGGCCATCGGCGGCGAGATCGATATCGACGAGGCCGGCGAGGCCCTGATCCGGCGCGGCAAGGATGTCGACATCTGGGTCAATCGTGTCCCGGAGGCCAAGTCCGTCAAGAACCGTGTGCACTTCGATGTGTATGCGCGCGCCCCGGAGGACCTCACCGCGCTGGGCGCGACGGTACTGACAACCGAACCTGATTGGGTCGTGATGGCCGACGTCGAGGGCAACGAGTTTTGCGCGTTCCTCGACCCCCATCTCGAAAGCGAGACGCCCGCAAGCCTCTTCGCAGTGTGCACCGATAGCGACAGACCGGTGGAACTCGCCCGGTGGTGGCAGGGTCTCGTCGGCGGCACACTTACTCCCGGCTCCGACGGCACCCTGCGGTGGCTGCGCGACGGCGCCGGATGGGGTGACCTCATCTGGAAATTCGTCCGGGTTGCCGACGAGCGCGTGGTGAAGAACCGCTGGCACTGGGATGTGCGCGCCGACGCCGCCGAATTGGTGCACGACGGTGCCCGCGCACTGCGCGGCCCCGATACCGATATCCGCTGGACCGTGCTGACCGACCCGGACGGAAACGAGTTCTGCGCCTTCGGCTAGGCCGCGTGCCCGCCTTCGGCGACACGCGCTTGACGGGGGGTCGCCAGGGCCGCCGCGATGGCCGTCGTCAGGGGAACCGAGAGCACCAGTGCGATACCGCCCACCGCGGACCGGGCGATCTCGATGGCCACACCTTCGCTTGTCAGCACGTCACCCAGGGAGCGGTTGGCGACGCTGAACAGCAGCATGAGCGGTAGCGAGTTCCCCGCGTACGCCAGCACGAGCGTGTAGACCGTGCTGGCGATGTGATCGCGCCCAACCCGCATGGCACCCAGGAACACGCCCTTACGGGTGGAGCCATCGCCCAGCTCTGCCAGTTCGAACACCGTGGACGCCTGAGTGACGGTCACATCGTTGAGAACACCGAGCGATCCGATGATGAACCCGGCCAGCAGCAGCCCGGATATCGACACTCCCCCCATGTACGCGGCGACTTCGTTGTTCTGCTCGTCGGACAGGCCCGTCAGGTGCGTCACCTCGATGACGGCCCAGGACAGTCCCGCGGCAAAAAGCATCGCCGTGAGCGTACCCAGCAGCGCCGCGCTGGTGCGCATGCTGACCCCGTGGGCAAGGTAGATGACGACGAACAGGATCGTGGCCGACGCGATCAGTGCCAGCGGTAGCGCAGGGCCGCCGTCACGTAGCGCCGGAAGCAGGAAGACGGCCAGCACCAGGAAGGCCACAAAAATACCGACTAGTGCACGCAATCCACGCCAGCGCGCCACCAGACAGATGACTATCGCGAACGCCGCGGCGACAGCGATCAAGGGCCAGGTGCGTTCGTAGTCGTAGAAGCTGTAGGTGGTGGCGCCCTGCGCGTCGACCTGTCTGGTGATCCGGATGTGTTCTCCGGCAGCGAGAGTCGGTTGCCCACCACCGGAAGTGAACTCCAGCTGAGTCTTGGCCCCCGAGTTGGGGCCGGAGGTGATGGCGATGAGGTCAAGCGCACAGGACGATTCGGGTGTCTGCCCCGCTGCGGGGTCGGCGGTGAGCACCTGCCCGGTAGACGGGCTGCCGCATTCGCCGAGGCGCGTCGACAGCACCGTGCCCGACTCCGTGGTTACCGCGCCACCGTGGGCGTTTTGATACGGCAGCGGAATGTCCACGGTGCGATGCTCGGGCCACAACGTCACCAGCCCGATAAGGACCGCGACCCCCATCGCGGCGAGCAGACCCACCACGATCCGGGCTGCGCTGGATCCAAGAGGTGCCGGACCCGTCGGCATCGCGTGGGAATGACTATGAGAATGCGACACGCCTGTCAGGGTAGAGGTGGCAAGGCGTTCAGATCCGCCTCTGTGTTCACGTTCACGACCCATGCCGGGTCGGATATCGAAATTCGTTGCGCACCAACGCGCTCAATCAGTGCGCCGATCCGGCGTTCCCCCGCTGAGGTCAACTCATCAATGGTGTCGCATAGGCCTATGTCATAGAGGGCGGCCAGGTAGTGATCCCGGCCGACGGCGGCGGCCAAGACGATGCGACCGCTGCCGGTCGCGAGTTCCTCGACAAGTGCCGCAGAGATCAGGGGCATGTCGACGGCACAGACGAAGGCTCTGCCAGCCCCTCTGTCCCCGGCGGCCCGTAGCCCCTGCCCCAGCGCCACCAGTGGCCCCTGGCCGGGTTGAAGGTCATCCACGATGACCGCCTGCAGATCCCCGATGTCCTGCCCGGGCGCGCGCACCACGATCACCGGTGCACAGCGTGAGCTCACCGTTCGCACCGCGCGTTCGGCCAATGTCTGCCCGCCCCAGCGGATGGCCGCCTTATCGCGCCCCATGCGGCGCGACGCCCCGCCCGTGAGCACCACTGCCGCGAGTTGGTCCATGGAAGAAAGGTACGCACAGAAACCACACAAGCCACCAAGGGGAACGTCATCGCCCCTGGTGGCTTGTATGTGGTCGAGCTGTGGTTCTCGGGTCTAGCCGCGCCGTCCGCAGACGGGCCATGCGCCGATACCCTGACGGGCCAGCACGTTCTCGGCAATCCGGATCTGCTCCTCGCGCGAAGCAAGGTGCGGGGAGCCGGAGCCGCCGTTGGAGCGCCAGGTGCCCATGTTGAACTGCAGACCGCCGTAGTAGCCGTTTCCGGTGTTGATTCCCCAGTTGCCACCGGACTCGCAGTTCGCGATGGCATCCCAGTTGACCGGATCCGCACTCGCTGTTCCAGCCAGCGCCATCGGAGCCGCGACTAGCGCGCCGGTGATGGCTGCTGCGGTTAGCGTTTTGCGGATGTAATTCATGTCGTTCCTCTCGCCGGGCACGCACCGAACATCACCCGCTTGCGGATACCGCAGCGGGTTCAGGCACACCTCCAGGCGAGGTGGACATCGTCGTCGGATCGCGCCGTCTCGGTCGGGCGCGACAAGGGAGGCGGCTGCTGCCTCACCGGCTTGTGGTGGCCGGCGGCCAGACCGCCTCGCAGCGTTCCTGGCCCCATTTGCACACAGGGTTCACGGTTCGGAGTTTTGCTCCGATTTGTTGACGTGTCGGACCGTACGGAACCATTCAGCGAAAGTCACCTCACGACACGCACATCCCAAACCAATAACGAAACGATTACAGAGCCAATTGCCAGCGACTAACCCCAGGTCACTTAGGAAATTCTCAGGTTCTCTTAGTGTTGGCCCTACCTGCGATAAGTGAGTCAGATCACGCCGAATTTGTGAGCCCGGCCACCATTGCGGCAAATCACTCAAGTAACAATAGGAACTTCAACAACATACGGCGTGGCGAATTGACAAATTCACTCTATTCACTCTGATATCAGGCGTAACACTATTTGCCAATTATCAATCGCGACACATAATTGCCGGAGAAACAATGTAACCATTCCGCGTCGCCTTACGCACTTCGAGCGAAAAAAGTTGGCACACAGACCGATTCGCCGGTCACACACGACAAAGGCAGCGCACGAGCGCCGTACGTGATGCCAAGGACGCCGCGATCACGTTCTCCGGCCGGCGCGCAGAACTATTTGCGGTAGAAGGTATTTCAGGATTTCGGTCAGCAGCGCAGCGCGACTACCGCGATCTTGCGCGAGGTCACCGGGACGGTAGTCGGATAGTTCTGCGCATCGCGCCCCGCGCCCACATCCGTCACCGGGGACTGCTTTTCCACCGAGGTGACCGTGCACTTGCTCAAGTCGCCGCCCCCGCTCCTGGTAATGATCACCCGGTACCCATTGGCCTTGAGCTCGTTGATGACATCGTTGGCGTTGCCGCCCCCCGGGGCGGCCGCTGCCGTATCGGCACCACCCAACGAGACACCGATCATCGCCACAACTGTTGCTACCGCAATCAGCGACTGCCTCACGGCCTTCTCACCTCGTATCTAGGGCATGAAGGTTGTGTCCCGCACCGGCTGTGGCCCGGAAGCATCAACGTCCCTGCATCCTACGAGAGCAACCGCCCATCGCGCGCGAGGAGACGCCGAAGCATCCGAATACCTGGCTCTCGGTCTAGCTGACGGTCCAGGTGTCCCGGCCGGTCAGCAGCGCCTGCAATGCCGCGGTGTCACTCGGCTTGGCGGCCGCGGCAGCGGTCAGCTGCTCACGGGCCAGATCGTCATAGGTCGCCCGCTGCACGCTGCGGAACACACCCATCACGGTGTGCTCAAGGTCCTGCTCGGACAACCGCGACAACGCGAAGGCGTAGGCCGGATCATCCGTATGCGCATCATGCACCACGATGTCCTCGGCCTTCACATCCGCGGTCTTGGCCACTTCAAGGCCGAAACCCGAACGGATGACGCAGAGTTCGCCCTCGGCGCCGAAGGTGATCGGCTGGCCGTGGCTCACGTTGATGACGCGCTGCTCGGCGCCTTCCTTGCGCAACAGGTCGAAGGACCCGTCGTTGAAGATCGGGCAGTCCTGCAAGATCTCCACGAGTGCCGAACCGCGGTGGGCGGCTGCGGCGCGCAGCACCTCCGAGAGACCCTTCTTGTCCGAATCCAGGGCCCGTCCCACGAACGTGGCCTCGGCACCCAGTGCCAGCGACACCGGGTTAAAGGGGTAGTCCAGCGACCCCATCGGCGTCGACTTGGTGACCTTGCCGGTCTCGGAGGTCGGCGAGTACTGCCCCTTGGTGAGGCCGTAGATCCGGTTGTTGAACAACAGGATCGTCAGGTTCACGTTGCGGCGCAGGGTGTGGATCAGGTGGTTACCGCCGATGGACAGTGCGTCACCGTCACCGGTCACCACCCACACCGAAAGATCCTCGCGAGCCAGCGCCAGGCCGGTCGCGATGGCCGGTGCGCGCCCATGGATCGAGTGCATGCCATAGGTGTCCAGGTAGTACGGGAACCGGCTGGAGCAGCCGATACCGCTGATGAACACGATGTTCTCGCGCTTGAGGCCAAGCTCCGGCAGGAAGCCACGGATGGTGTTGAGGATGACGTAGTCACCGCAACCCGGGCACCAGCGCACCTCTTGATCGGAGGTGAAGTCCTTCGACTTCTGCTCCACATCAGTAGTCGGTACCAGAGCATTGGCGGTCAGGCCAAGCTCCAAACCGTTGAGGCTGCCAGTTCCATTGAGTACGTCGGTCATGCTCGATCCCCTACGGCCACCGCGGATTCACGCGCGAGAACAGCCTTCTGACTTTCCTTTTCGGCGAGCGACCCATCCAGGGCCGCATCGATGATTTCTTCGACCTCATCGGCGAGGAAGGCCATGCCCTGCACCTTCGTCACCGACTGCACATCCACAAGGAACTTTCCGCGCAGCAGCAGCGACAGCTGTCCGAGGTTCATCTCCGGCGCAACGACCTTCGGGTACTTACGCAGCACCTCACCCAGGTTCGTCGGGAACGGGTTGAGATGGCGCAGGTGGGCGTGAGCCACCTTGAGTCCCTTACGGCGAGCGCGACGGCATGCCTCACCGATTGGGCCGTAAGAGCTGCCCCACCCGACCATCAGCAGTTGCGCATCACCGGTCGGATCGTCGACCTCCAAGTCCGGCACCGTGATTCCGTCGATCTTGAGCTGACGCAACCGCACCATGAGGTCGTGGTTGGCCGGGTCGTACGAGATATTGCCCGAACCGTTGGCCTTCTCCAGACCACCGATGCGGTGCTCCAAACCGGGAGTACCCGGAACGGCGAACTGCCGGGCCAGCGTCTCCGGATCGCGGTTGTAAGGCGCGAAGTCCTGATCGGGGGTGGCGAAGGTGTGCTCGATCGCCGGGTAGCTCGCGATATCCGGGATGGCCCACGGCTCAGAGCCGTTGGCGATCGCGCCATCGGACAGGATCATCACCGGGGTCCGGTAGGTGAGCGCAATCCGCACCGCCTCGACGGCGATATCGAAGCAGTCCGAGGGCGAACGCGGGGCCAGCACCGCGATGGGCGACTCGCCGTTGCGGCCGTACAGGGCCTGCAGCAGGTCCGCCTGCTCGGTCTTAGTCGGCAGGCCTGTCGACGGTCCGCCGCGCTGCACGTCGATCACCAGCAGCGGCAGTTCCGTCATCACCGCAAGACCCACCGCCTCACTCTTGAGCGCCACACCGGGACCAGAGGTGCTGGTGACACCGAGGGCGCCGCCGAACGAAGCGCCCAGGGCGGCACCGATTCCCGCGATTTCATCCTCGGCCTGGAAGGTCAGCACGCCGAAGTTCTTGAGCTTGCTCAGCTCATGCAGGATGTCCGATGCCGGGGTGATCGGGTAGGTACCGAGCACCACCTGAGTCTTGGCGAGCTGGCCCGCAGCGACAACGCCGTAGGCCAATGCCGTGTTACCCGAGACCTGGCGGTACTCGCCCGCGGGAAGCGACGCCTTGGCGACCTCGTAGGTGGTGCCGAAGGCTTCGGTGGTCTCGCCGTAGTTCCAGCCCGCCCGGAAAGCCAGGATGTTGGCCTCGGCCACATCGGGCTTCTTCGCGAACTTCTCACGCAGGAACTGCTCGGTGCCCTCAAGCGGACGGTGGTACATCCAGGACAACAGCCCCAACGCGAACATGTTCTTGGTGCGCGCGCCATCCTTCTTGGAGACCCCGGCGGACTCGACAGCGCCCAGCGCCAGCGTGGTCATCGGAACCTGATAGACCACGTAGTCCGACATGTCGTCGTGCTCCAGCGGATCGGACTGATAGCCGACCTTGGCCAGATTGCGCTTGGTGAACTCGTCTGAGTTGGCGATCACCATGCCGCCGCGGGGCAGATCGCCGATATTGGCCTTGAGTGCGGCCGGGTTCATCGCCACCAGCACATCGGGCCGGTCGCCCGCGGTGAGGATGTCATAGTCGGCAATCTGGATCTGGAAAGACGAAACACCGGGGAGCGTGCCCTGAGGGGCCCGGATCTCGGCGGGGTAGTTCGGCTGGGTTGCGAGGTCATTGCCGAAGACGGCAGCCTCGGAAGTGAATCGGTCTCCGGTGAGCTGCATACCGTCGCCAGAGTCTCCAGCAAACCGGATGACGACCTTTTCCAGCTTCTCCGATACGGCTCCGTCGCCCACCGGTGACCTACCTTTCACGACGAACTCTGGCGGTGACGGTACGTACGCCACCATTCAGCAGAGTTTTCTGTCACTCTCGGTACCGATTATTGCACTTTCACACCGCTGACCTTGACGAGGGCATACCCGCAGGCGCGAAACTTGACACGTGTCGAGTCGCCACCTGCGGCCTGGCCTGTGCCGTTACCTCACTACCCACCAGTAGACGTGAGGCAAATCACAAGGATGGGCCAAGCATCTGCTTGGTTGCCTCTCTGCGCCGCCACCCGGGAGCAGCATTCGGGGGTTGCGGCACCCAGACACCCGCGATAGGGCCAGAATGAGAACTATGACGGGACACCGGATACCGACGGTTGTTCAAGGCGCAGAACACGACCCGGGCGAAAATGGCGAATCCCACGTCGACGTCACGGGAGCCAAGGACGTCGCCGCGGGGATGACCGCTGTCGGCGTTTCCCTGCAACGCGGTTTCGAACAAATGGGGCCATTGCGCACTGCCGCGACGCTGGCCAAGCTGAATCAACGCCACGGTTTTGACTGCCCAGGTTGCGCGTGGCCCGAAACCCCGGGTCACCGCAAACTTGCCGAGTTCTGCGAGAACGGGGCCAAAGCGGTCGCGGAAGAAGCGACTAAGCGCACAGTCACCCCGGCATTTTTCGCCCAGCACTCCGTGGAGGAACTCCGCGAGATGCCCGAATACTGGCTCAGCCAGCAAGGTCGACTGACCCACCCGATGGTGCTGCGCCCGGGCGAATCGCATTACCGGCCGATTGATTGGGACGACGCGTACGAGCTCATCGCCCACGAGATCAAGGCCACCACCGACCCGGACCGCCTGGTTTTCTACACCTCGGGGCGCACGAGCAACGAGGCCGCATTCTGCTACCAGCTGCTGGTCCGCAGCCTGGGCACCAACAACCTGCCCGACTGTTCCAACATGTGCCACGAGTCGTCGGGCACCGCGCTGACGGACTCGATCGGCATCGGTAAGGGCTCAGTGTCCGTGCCCGATATCGAGCACGCCGACGTCATTCTCATCGCCGGCCAGAATCCCGGTACCAACCATCCCCGCATGCTGTCGGTATTGGAGAAGGCGAAAGCCAACGGCGCCAAGATCATTGCCGTCAACCCGCTCCCCGAGGCCGGGCTGCTCCGATTCAAGGACCCACAGAAGGTCAACGGCGTGATCGGCCACGGCGTGGCGATCGCCGACGAGTTCGTGCAGATCCGCCTCGGTGGCGATATGGCGCTCTTCGCAGGGCTGGGCCGGCTGCTGCTGGAGGCCGAAGACGCCAACCCCGGGAGCGTCGTCGACCGGCAGTTCATCGATGAGCATTGCGCAGGCTACGAGGAATGGGCCGCGCGGACGCGGACGGTCGACTGGGAAACCGTCACGCAGGCAACGGGTATCGAGATGGCCCAGTTACAAACGGTTGCCACACTCTTAGCCGAATCGAAACGCACCATCTTCTGCTGGGCCATGGGCCTCACCCAGCATCGGCACGCGGTTGCCACCATCGGTGAAGCGACGAATCTGCTGCTGATGCGCGGCATGATCGGCAAGCCGGGTGCCGGAGTGTGCCCTGTGCGCGGTCACTCGAACGTCCAGGGCGACCGCACCATGGGCATCTGGGAAAAAATGCCAGAAACCTTCCTGGCCGCACTGGATTCCGAGTTCGGCATCACCACCCCCCGTAAGCACGGATTCGACACGGTTGATGCGATCCGCGCCATGCGGGACGGCAAGGTCTCGGTGTTCATCGGCATGGGCGGCAACTTCGCGTCGGCCACCCCGGACACTGCAGTTACCGAGGCCGCACTACGCAATTGCGCACTGACCGTGCAGATCTCCACCAAGCTCAACCGCAGTCACCTGGTGAATGGACGCACCGCACTTATCCTGCCCACCCTCGGACGCACCGACAGAGACATCCAAGAATCCGGTAAACAGCTTGTTTCCGTGGAAGATTCGATGTCCATGGTGCATCTGTCGCGCGGCAGCCTGCACCCACCCAGCACGATGCTGCGCAGCGAGGTAGCCATCGTATGCCAACTGGCACACACCATCCTGGGGCCCGGACACCCGGTGCCGTGGGGCCGGTTTGTCGACGACTATGACACCATCCGCGATGCCATCTCACGGGTGGTGCCCGGATGCGCCGATTACAACACCAAGGTTCGCCGGCCGGATGGGTTCGCGCTACCACACCCGCCTCGCGACGAGCGCCAGTTCCCCACCCACACAGGTAAAGCCAATTTCTCAGTGGCACCGTTGGAGTGGGTGCCGGTGCCCCCGGGCCGGTTAGTGCTGCAGACACTGCGCAGCCATGACCAATACAACACCACCATCTACGGCCTGGACGACCGCTACCGAGGCGTCAAGGGCGGCCGTCGGGTGGTTTTCGTCAACCCGGAAGATCTTGCGGCATTCGGGTTGAGCGAGGGCGCGCGGGTTGATCTGGTATCTGAGTACCTGGGCGCTGACGGGGTGCTGGAGGAGCGCCGAGCCGAGGACTTTCTCCTGGTGCCGTACTCCACCCCGCGAGGCAATGCCGCCGCCTACTATCCGGAGACCAATCCGCTTGTCCCCCTTGACCATGTCGCCGAAAGGTCCAACACCCCGGTGTCGAAGGCGGTCGTGATTCGATTGGTGGCCCGTGGGTAGGGTCACCGACAACCGCAAGATCCGGCGTATCGAAGGTGTCGGACGAGGTGACCGCAGCGAGACGCTCGTCGTCGAGGAACCCCTGGAAATTCGGGTGAATGGGCGTGCGGTGGCCGTCACCATGCGCACCCCCGGATCAGATGTCGAACTCACCCAAGGGTTCCTGCTCACCGAGGGTGTCATCGACAGCCGCGAGGACCTGCTGACCGTGCGCTACTGCCAGGGCGACGGACCCGACGGCCTGAACACCTACAACGTTCTGGATGTCACCCTGGCGCCCGGGGTTCCCGCACCCGACCCGGCGGTGACGAGGAATTTCTACACCACCTCCTCCTGCGGCGTCTGCGGTAAGGGCTCACTGGAGGCGGTGCGCACCATCAGCCGCTTCTCCCCCGGCGACGACCCCTCCACCATCGACTCGCACACACTGGTGGGACTGCCCGACAAACTTCGTTCAGCGCAAAAGGTTTTCGCGATGACCGGCGGGCTTCACGCCGCGGCGCTGTTCACCGTGGACGGAACCATGCTGGTGGTGCGCGAGGACATTGGCCGGCACAACGCGGTGGACAAGGTCATCGGGTGGGCCCTCGAAAACGACCGCGTACCCCTCGCTGCGACCGTGCTGCTGGTCAGTGGGCGGGCCTCCTTCGAGCTCGCGCAGAAGGCAACCATGGCGGGAATTCCGATTCTGGCCGCGGTGTCGGCGCCGTCCTCGCTGGCGGTAGACCTCGCGGCGCAGTCGGGGATGACGCTCGTCGCCTTCCTGCGCGAGGACAGCATGAACGTCTACACCCGGATGGATCGGGTTATCTAACCCTCCGGCACCTCAACCGCGATCTCCCTGCCCAGCGAGTACCCCGGCGCCATCGGCAAGTCGTCGCCACTCCAGAACGATCCCGGGTCGAAGTAGTTCGAGCGCTTCTCGGTAATGAGCAGCCCCATCTCCTCGAGGGTGATCGCCACCGTCTCGGCGCAGAACGCTGTCTCCAGTCCAGCCTGCCGTTGCTTTGTGATGTCCCGCTCGGCCACCTCACGAACCTTCTTGTGCACGAAGGGCAGTCCGCGGGTGAGGTCGCTAACCGTGGGAAGCCGTCCACGCATCCAGCGACCGGTCAATCGCGCGGTGGCTGGAAACGGCGTCCCGTCCATCCTGGCCACGACGCGCAGTGCGGCGTCCTCCTGCTCGCGGGTTACCCGCGGGCTCAGCTGCCGAAGCCAGCACCGCTGTCCATACACGTGCGCCCATCGCTCGATCGCCGCGCGCGCATCGTGGAGCTGCACTCCCCGATGGTTGTCGCCGGTCCACACGTCGGTGAGTTTGTTGCCCAGTTCGGCGTGCCACATGAGCGGCGGCAGATCGTCGATCGCCACCGTCATGCCGACGTGGTTGACCGGGCTGTTCGACAACGTCTGGATGAGTCGATCGGGGCCCGAACGTCCGCGGAACACCCAGATGTCACCGGTGCGCGTCGCATCGAGCGCCTCATCGATCGACACGGCCCGACCGTCATCACGCAAGCGGCTCATCCCCGCACCGTAACCTGGTCCGATGGCCAACATGTGGAAGTGGCTCGGGCTCGCCGGGGCCGTCGGGGTGGCAGCAGGGGGCGTGCTAGTCGTGCGCGATCAACGCAAACGCGAGGCGTACACGGTGGATGAGATCCGCGACCGGCTGCATCAGCGACTCGGCGAGGCGGAGCGCCGCGACTAGCGAGCGAACTCTCGACTACTGGGAGCGCCAGTTCTGCAGGCCGACAAAGGCCATCGTCAGCGCGCTGGTCGCGCTCTCGACGACGTCGTCGGTCTCGGCGTCGGGCTGCACCAACTCGGCCACCGCGTTGGCGGCGATCGACAAAATCAGGTTGGCTGCCGTCGTGAGGTCGGCGGAATCCCACAGGCGCATCTGGTCGCGGCGCGCCAGATCGATCGCCAGCTCCCCCGCGAGCAGCCGCATCTCGATGTTCACGGCCCGCCGCACCTCGGTGGGTGCGGTGTACCGCTCGGTGACAACAAACCTCAGCTGATCAGGGTTTTCCTGCACCTGCTCGGCAAGAATCCGCATGGCCTCCGCCAATGACGCCGGTTCACGTCGCCGGATTTCCCGCGCGATACCCCGCGCTATGCGCATCCCTTCCTCCGCCAACGCGACGCCCAAGTCATCGAGCGACGAGAAGTGGCGATAGAAGGCCGTCGGCGAGATCCCCGCTCCACGGGCCACATCGCGCAGGCTGAGCCCGGAGAAGGCCTGGGTTCGTGAAAGTTCGAGAGCCGCCTCGATCAGCGAGGTCCTGGTGCGCAGTTTCTGCTCACCCCGAACCGATTCACGCCGCGTGGAGACACCCGCATGCGGTCCCCGTTCACGACGACTGGTCATAGCGGTCACTGTATCGCTGTGATGACCGACACGGTGATTGCGGCTTGACTGAGTGGGGGCCTGTTGGTTCACAATTTCAGTGTACATTCGTTAACCTAATGGAGGGAGTTCGAATGACATTTCTAACTAAAGCCACCCGACGCATCCTGACTCCTGAATCCTCACTGGGCCGGCTGCTGACAGCCGCACTTACCCCGCACGCGGTCGACCGGTATCTCGAGCTCGTCGACCCGATGATCACCTGGGAAGAGGCTCGCGCCCGCGTCGTTCGCGTGCAGCGCCGTACCACCCGATCGGTGACCTTAACGTTGCGCACCACCCACCAGTTCAGGGGCTTTCGCGCAGGTCAGTTCGTACAGTTGGGCGTCGTCATCGACGGCGTCCGGCATGTCCGCTGCTTCTCGCCGTCCTGCGCGGACGACGCCCGCGACATCATCGAGCTGACCATCGCCCGCAGACCCGACGGGCTGGTGTCCAACCACCTGTACAAACACGCCGCGGTCGGCGACGTGTACAGCATCACCCCGGCCTCCGGCACCTTCGTCCTCCCCTCGCCGCGACCCATCCGGACAGTTCTGATCGCGGCCGGTAGTGGGATTACACCCGTTCTCTCAATGGCGAGAACACTCATCGGCAATGGGTACCCGGGCCAGCTTGCGGTGCTCTACTACGCGCCGACAGCCGCGGACAACGCGTACGCACGCGAGCTCACCGCCCTCGGCGAGGTGCCCTCGGTCACCGTGCACACGGAGTACACGCGCGACGGCGGCCAGCACTTCAGTGCCGCGCAGCTCGATGCGATCGCGCCCTGGAGTGCGGACGCTCAAACGTTCCTGTGTGGACCGCCCTCGCTGCACGAGGCGGTGAGCACGCTGTTCGCCGAGCGCGGACTCTCCGACCGCCTGCACACCGAGGAGTTCACCCTCACCACGTCGGGCACCACCGGGGAGGCCGGGGGCGTGCTGCGATTCGCCACCTCCGATATCACCGCCGAAAACGACGGCCGGCCCATCCTCGAACAGGCCGAGGCCGCCGGACTGCAGCCCGAGTTCGGCTGCCGAATGGGAATCTGCTTCGCCTGCACGGCGGTGAAGACATCCGGATGCACCCGGAACCTGCGCACCGGCGACGAGAATGACGACCCCGATCAGCACATCCAGCTCTGCATCACCGCCCCCGTCGGCGACGTCTCAATCAACCTCTAAACAGCCCTGAAGGAGAGCAGTCCGATGCCAAGCAACGAAATCACCATCAGCGCAGCCGATATCGAGGCGCTGGGCAAGGACCTCGATGAATTGCGCGAGCGCGTTGTCGCCGACCTGGGCGACCGTGATCGCGAGTACATCTACTCGATCATCAAGACGCAGCGCGGCTGCGAGGCCGCCGGACGCGCCCTGATGTACCTGGGGTTCATCCCGCCGGTGTGGCTCGCCGCGGTGGGCGCGCTGTCCGTCTCCAAGATCCTCGACAACATGGAGATCGGCCACAACGTCATGCACGGACAGTACGACTGGATGCGTGAAAAGGGCCTCAACTCACGCGACTTCGAATGGGACACCGTGTGCCCCGCCGACCAGTGGCGGCATTCGCACAACTACCTGCACCACACCTACACCAACATCGTCGACATGGACCGCGACGTGGGTTACGGCATCCTGCGCATGGCACCCGAACAGAAGTGGAACCCCTACTACCTGGGCAACCTGGCATGGGCGACCGCCCTGATGGTGTTCTTCGAGTGGGGCGTCATGGTGCACGAGCTTGAGGCCGAGAACATCGTGAAGGGCAAGCGCAAATGGTACGACCTGAAGCCGTTGATCAAAGGCATGTGGCGCAAGGCCAGTAAGCAGGTTCTCAAGGACTACGTGATCTTCCCCGCGCTCACCGGCCCGCTGTTTCCGATCACCTTCCTGGGCAACATGTCAGCCAATTTCGTGCGCAATGTGTGGACGTTCTCGATCATCTTCTGCGGACACTTCCCGTCCGGCACCCAGACCTTCTCCAAGGAGGAAACCGCCAACGAGACACGTGGTGAGTGGTATGTCCGGCAGCTGCTCGGCTCCGCGAACATCGAGGGCAGCAGGCTGTTTCACATCATGAGCGGCAACCTGTCCCACCAGATCGAGCACCACCTGTTCCCGGATCTGCCCGCCAATCGCTATCCGGAGATGGCCACCGAGGTGCGCGAGCTGTGCCAGAAGTACGGCCTGCCCTACAACACGGGTGGTCTCTTCGCCCAGCTCTCGTCCACCTGGAAGAAGATCGCTCGCCTGTCCCTGCCTAACGGCTGGTTCCGCGGCGAGGAGGAGCTCGTGGTGCACATAGACCGGGAGAAGAGCGGAAGTAAGCCGGCCGAGGTCGTGGTCGTTGACGAGCGCGGTGAGCTGGTAGACGCGTAGGTTAGGTGTCGTGGTGAGCAAGTTCGAACGCAATAAGGACCTGGCCCAGGAGGTCGTGTCGTCGACCGCCGAGCATGTGGGTGAGATCGCCAAGATCATCACCAACGCGGTGGTGGACGTCACCCGGCAGCTCGGCGAGATCGCTACGGACGCCTTCGAGATGCGTGAGGCGGCCCAGCGCGCCGAGCAGGACAGCGCTCGGTCCGATGTGGACGTCGACGAAGATCCGGCTACACGCTGATTGGTCGAGGACTGGGCGCCACGTTGTGCTTCGCGGACAACGTGGCGCTCAGTCGGAGGCTTCTCGCCAGTCTGCGGCCGTGATCGTGAAGTAGACGTAGTCCTCCAGCGCGCCGTTGATCTCCCGCTTCTGGCGGTGATGCTCGTGGGCACCGATCTTGGCGAGCGCACGCTGCGACCGCAGATTGTCCGCGGCCACATGGAACCACACCAGGTCGGCGTTGATGAACGCATAATCCAGCATGAGCGTCTTGAGCTCGGCGTTCACCGTGCCGCCCCAGTATTCACGGGTGATGAACGTGTACCCGATCGCAACCTCGCGCCTATCCGGATCCCACTCGTAAAACCGAGAAGAGCCGATCATCTCCCCAGTGGAATGATCGACGATGACAAGCGATTTCGCGGCGAGGGCCTCCACAAACCACTTCTCGAAGACCGGCCGCTGGTGACGGTCCGTGCTTGGGTGCTGCGCCCAGATGAGCGGATCGCTGGCAGCACGGTACAGCGGCTCAAGGTCGTCGTCTTCCAACGGACGCAGGGTGAGCCTTGGTCCCTCTAGCGTCGGTTGACTCATGAACTCGGTGGACATCACTACAAGCTTACGAGGGTTTACGAAATATGTTGCGCCAGGGTCGATTTACCCGGGCCATCGAGATCCGCCAGAACGCAGGGACGTGCGGCCATCGCCATCAGCAGCGCCTCGGCGGGTCCGGTGACCTCAGGCCCCCTCCCCCGAGACCAGTCAAGGTCGGTAGCCACGAGCCGCACACCGCGGGCGCGCAGCGCGCCCCGTACCGGCGGCGCCCACCGCGCGAAATCCATGGCGACGCGCATCCGTTCTCCCGGAATCTCGCGCGGGATCCCCAGCGGGCGACGGATGTCCTGTTGATGGACGATGCCGTCCAATAGGGCAATCCGGCAGCCAAATCCCGATGTCAGCGAGCGCGGCGTCTCCGAGGCCCGGACCATCGCCAGCAGCTGCTCGGGGGTTCGGTTCGCGAGTTCGGCGAGACGGTTGGCGTTGATGCGATTCGGATTGAAGCCGCCCCTGACGACGCGGGGGAAGAACTCGGTACCGCTGAGATCCTCGTACCCGATCATGTGCGCGACCACGTCACGCACCCGCCATTGCGTACACAGGGATGGCGCATCCCACTGCTCCGGAGTAAGCCCGGCCAGGAGGTTGGCGAGATCGATACGCTCAGCCCGCGCCAGCGCTATGGCGCTCATCGCGACGAACTAGGCGCTCTTATCGCGCCGTTCGGCACGCGAGGGCTTGCGCGGCACAATCGTCGGCAGCACGTTGTCGATGACGGTCTCCCCGGTCACCACGACCTTGGCGACATCGTCGCGGCTCGGGATGTCGTACATCACCGGCTGCAGCACTTCCTCCATGATGGCGCGCAGACCGCGGGCGCCGGTGCCACGGTGGATGGCCTGATCGGCGATGGCTTCCAGCGCATCCTGGCTGAATTCCAGCTCGACGCCGTCCATGTCGAAGAGGCGGGTGTACTGCTTGACCAACGCGTTCTTCGGCTCGGACAGGATCGTGATGAGCGATTCGCGGTCCAGGTTCGTCACCGAGGCGACGATCGGCAGACGGCCGATGAACTCGGGGATGAGACCGAACTTGATCAGATCCTCGGGCATGACCTCGGCGAAGTGGTCGGTGGTGTCGATATCGGCCTTCGACTTGACCTCGGCGCCAAAGCCCAGGCCGCGCTTGCCGACACGATCCGACACGATCTTCTCCAGGCCCGCGAACGCACCGGCCACGATGAAGAGCACGTTGGTGGTGTCGATCTGGATGAACTCCTGGTGCGGGTGCTTGCGGCCGCCCTGCGGGGGCACCGAAGCCTGCGTGCCTTCCAGGATCTTCAGCAGCGCCTGCTGCACGCCCTCACCGGAGACGTCGCGGGTGATGGACGGGTTCTCGCTCTTGCGGGCGATCTTGTCGACCTCGTCGATGTAGATGATGCCGGTCTCGGCACGCTTCACGTCGTAGTCGGCCGCCTGAATCAGCTTGAGGAGAATGTTCTCCACATCCTCGCCCACGTAGCCGGCCTCGGTGAGGGCGGTGGCGTCGGCGATGGCGAACGGCACATTGAGCATCTTGGCCAGCGTCTGGGCCAGGTAGGTCTTGCCACAGCCGGTGGGGCCGAGCATCAAGATATTGGATTTAGCCAGCTCAACGGTCTCACCGCGGGCATCGCGGGCCTTGTCTCCGGCCTGGATGCGCTTGTAGTGGTTGTAGACGGCGACGGCGAGGGTCTTCTTCGCGTTGTCCTGGCCGATGACGTAGTTCTCCAGGAACTCGCGGATCTCCACGGGTTTGGGCAGCTCATCGAGCTTGACGTCGTCGGCGTCGGCCAGTTCCTCTTCAATAATCTCGTTGCAGAGGTCGATGCATTCATCGCATATGTACACGCCGGGGCCGGCGATGAGCTTCTTAACCTGCTTCTGGCTCTTTCCGCAGAACGAGCATTTCAGCAGGTCGCCGCCGTCTCCGATACGTGCCATGGTGGCCAGTCCTACTTCCTGTCACACGGTGGTGGATCGTGGTGTCAACACGTCCGCTGACCTGTTGGTCCCGACGCTACCCGCTATACCGGACACCCCGCGACCGATAAACCGAATAGCACCGACGGCATTTACGCCCTGCCGTGCTGGAGAACATATCGCCTCACACCGACCTAGGCCGCCGATGACGCGCACCGAGGACCGGTGTGTTGCAACTGTTATCCGGACTCGCCGCCCGGCAGCTACGAGGTGGCCTGTGCGGACAGCTTGCGGTATTCCAGAACGACGTCGATCATCCCGTACTCCTTGGCCTCCTCGGCCGTGAAGATCTTGTCGCGGTCGGTGTCCTTACGGATGATCTCCGCGGCCTTGCCGGTGTGCCGCGACAGGGTCGTCTCCTGCAGCACGCGCATGCGCTCGATCTCCTTGGCCTGGATCTCCAGGTCGGTGAACTGACCCTGGATCACACCGGACAGCGAGGGCTGGTGGATCAGCACGCGGGCATTGGGCAGCGCCATCCGCTTTCCGGGAGTGCCCGCTGCGAGCAGCACGGCCGCGGCCGAGGCGGCCTGGCCCAGCACCACCGTGCGGATGTCCGAGCGGACGTACTGCATGGTGTCGTAGATCGCCATCAACGAGGTGAAGGAGCCACCCGGGGAGTTGATGTACATGGTGATCTCACGATCGGGATCCAGCGACTCCAGCACCAGCAGCTGGGCCATGATGTCGTTGGCCGAGGCGTCGTCCACCTGCACGCCGAGGAAGATGATGCGCTCCTCGAACAGCTTGTTATACGGGTTGGACTCCTTGACACCGAAGCTCGAGTGCTCGATGAACGAGGGCAGGATGTAGCGCGCCTGCGGAGCCAGTTCCGGGTTGAGGTGCTTCGAGATCACTTGGAGGCTCCCTTGCTGCCGTTGAGATTGCCGCGGGTGATGATCTTGTCGACGAACCCGTACTCCAGTGCCTCCGCAGCGGTGAACCAGCGGTCGCGGTCCGAATCGGTCTCGATCTGTTCGACACTCTTGCCGGTGAATTCAGCGTTGAGGCGGAACATTTCCTTCTTGATGACCGTGAACTGCTCGGCCTGGATAGCGATATCGGAGGCGCTACCGGTCACACCACCGAGAGGCTGGTGCATCAGGATCCGGGCGTGCGGCAGCGCGTGCCGCTTGCCCTTGGTGCCCGCCGCGAGCAGGAACTCGCCCATCGATGCCGCCATGCCCATCGCGTAGGTGGCGATATCGCACTCGGACAGCTCCATGGTGTCGAAGATCGCCATGCCGGCGCTGATCGACCCACCCGGTGAGTTGATGTACAGGTGGATGTCCTTGGTGGGGTCCTCGGCCGTCAGCAGCAGAATCTGCGCGCACAGCTTATTGGCGATGTCGTCGTCCACCTGCTGGCCCAGGAAAATGATGCGCTCGGAGAGCAGGCGCTCATACACCGAGTCGATGAGGTTGAGCCCGGCTGTCGCCGAACGCATTTCAGTCACTGTGCAACCTGCCTTCGTCTAGCACTTCGGGATTTCGCTTGAGAACCAATTCCGTGTACTGCCGACATTAACCAACATCGGCGGCTGCGCACTCCCCACAACGGGCGAGTTCGCTCAGAGCGTGATGTTCCTCGCCTCAATGGCTCATCACGTCGTCATTTAGGCGTCGGCGGCTTCTCCGGCGTCGTCCTTGCTCTTCTTCTTGGCTTTCTTCTCGGACTTTTCGGACTTGTCGTCGTCCTTGCCCTTCTTCTTGCCCTTGTCCGCGCTCTCCTCGGCGGCCGCATCTGCGCCGGCCTCGTCAGCCCCGCCACGACGCGGCCCCAGCACGGCGTCGACGTCGACATCGGCGCCGGTGGAGTCGGTCACTTTGGCCTGACGGATGACCTCGGCGATGGCCTTACCGCGGCGCACGTCGACGTACAGGCCGGGCAGCTGCTGCTGCTGGGTCAGGTACTGCACCAGCTGCTGCGGCTCGATGCCGTACTGACGGGACATGAGAACCAGACGCTCGGTGAGGTCCTGCTGGTCGACGTTGATGTCGAACTTGTCGGCGATCACATCGAGCAGCAGCTCGGTCTTGATGGACTTGGTCGCGGACTCACGCAGGTCCTTGTCGAACTCTTCACGCGAGGTGCCCTGCTCCTCGAGCAGTTCGTTGAGCTTCTCCTCGTTGTGATCCAGACCGTGAACGGCCTCGTGCAGGCTGTTGCCGATCTGCTCCTCGAGGATCTTCTCGGGCACCGGGATCTCGACCGTGGCGAGCAGCGCGGTGATGGTCTCATCGCGGATCTCGTCGGCCTGCGCGATGCGCTTGCGCCCCTTCACCTGCTCGGTGAGGCTGTCCTTGAGCTCGCCGATGGTGTCGAACTCACTTGCCAGCTGGGCGAAGTCGTCGTCGGCGGCGGGAAGCTCGCGCTCCTTGATCGACCCGACCTTGACGGTGACCTCAGCGTCCTGTCCGGCGAACTCACCGGCGGCCAGCTTGGTGGTGAACACCTTCTCCTCGCCGGCCTTCAGACCGATGATGGCCTCATCCAGGCCGTCGATCAGCTGTCCGGAGCCGATCTCGTGGGACAGGCCGGTGGTCGCGGCATCCTCGACCTCCTTGCCGTCCACGGTGGCCGACAGGTCGATCGACACGAAGTCGCCGTCCTCGGCGGCACGCTCGACACCCTTGAGGGTCCCGAACCGTGCACGTAGCGAGTCCAGCTCAGCGTCGACCTCGGAGTCCTCAACAGTGACGGGTTCGACGGTGACGGCGACCGTGCTCAGGTCGGGCAGCTCGATTTCGGGGCGCACATCCACCTCGGCGGTGAAGGTCAGCTCCTCGCCGTCCTCGATCTTGGTGACCTCGATCTCGGGCTGTCCGAGCGGCTTGACATCGGACGCGGTGACGGCCTCGCTGTACCGGCCCGGAAGGGCGGAGTTGACGACCTGCTCCAGCACGGCGGCCCGGCCGACGCGCGCCTCAAGCAGCTTGGCGGGAGCCTTGCCGGGACGGAAGCCGGGCAGGCGGACCTGCTGGGCCAGCTCCTTGTATGCCTTGGAAAAATCTGGTTCGAGCTCTGCGAAGGGAACCTCGACGTTGATGCGAACCCGGGTCGGGCTCAGCTTTTCGACGGTGCTCTTCACGTGCAGTGCTCCTTTATAGTTCGCGGCAGATCGTCGTGACCTGCGGTTCTTCGTGCTGTCGTGCTGTCGGGGTGACAGGATTTGAACCTGCGACCCTCCGCTCCCAAAGCGGATGCGCTACCAAGCTGCGCTACACCCCGTCGGACCTGCGTCCACACTTCCGGCAAGACGAAGCGATCTTACGGCCTCACCATGCAACGGTATGAATTGGATTTGATCCGCCCCGGCGCTGTACATTCGTCAGCGCGTGCGGGACAACCTCGCACGCATGCGGGTGTAGCTCAATGGTAGAGCCCTAGTCTTCCAAACTAGCTACGCGGGTTCGATTCCCGTCACCCGCTCCACACATCAGTACCGTGGGTGCCATGGAAATCATCCTGGGCCTGCTTCTCCTCGGCGTGATCGTCGGTGGCGCGATCATCTACACACAGGGATCGAGCCGCCGCCGTGGCGACCAACTCGAGGACGCCAAGGCGGACGCCCGCCGCCTCACCGAGCGCCTCGGCGGACAGGTGCTGGGCCTGACCGGCAACGACGACGCTTCCCGCCAGGCGCTCGCCGACGCCTCCGAGCGCTTCACCGCCGCATCTTCGGCGATCGAGCAGGCCCGGACCCCGGCACAGGCAACGCTGGCCAAGGAAAGCGCCATCGAGGGGCTGTACTACGTCCGGGCAGCCCGCCTCGCCATGGGTATGGATCCCGGACCCGAACTCCCCTCCACCACCGGACAAAGCAAGGCCGGCTCCGTCAGCGAGGAACGGCGCATCAACTTCGAAGGGCGCGAGATCGAGGCCTCTCCGGAGCCCTCCGGCCGCACCCCCAACTACTACCCCGGCGGCACGGTCGCCGGACGACCGGTTCCCGCCGGCTGGTACTCCGAGCCGTGGTGGAAGCCCGCGCTCGTGGCGGGGGCATGGGGTGTGGGTTCGGCGCTGCTGTTCAACTCGCTCTTCTCCGGTATGCACGGCGTCGGATACGGCGCCTCCGGCTTCGAAAGCGGTTTCGGCCAAGGCTATTCGGACGGATATGACGCCGGGGCGAATGCCGGGAACGACGGCGGCGCGGACCAAGCCAGCTGGGATCAAGGTGCAGGCGGGGCCGACCAGGGGAGCTGGGACCAGGGCGGCTCCGGTTGGGACCAGAGCGGCGGTGGCTGGGATCAGGGCGGTGGCAGCGGTTGGGACGGCGGCGGCTGGGATGGTGGCGGCGGTGGCGACTTCGGCGGCGACTTCGGAGACTTCTAGGCGCACCTACCGCGCGTCGAGCGGCACATTCGGAGTAAGCAAGATGGGTGCAAACGTCTCGCGCGCCAGCGCACGTACCTCTTCGGTGTTGCCGAGGTCAATGGTTGTCGTGGGCGCAGCGAGATATCCCAGCACCAAGTGGATCAAGACATCGACCTGCCGTTTCGAATCTCCCGGCGGGATACGCCCTTCCTCCCGCATCTGATCGATCTGGGAAGTGAGATAGTGTCGCGCCAGTTCGATTGGCGCCGGGTCTCCCTGCGTGATTGCTTCTATCGCAGTCATCCTGGCCACGATTGAATCACCGCGCAGCAGAGGATGATTCACAACTTCGATACAGACAGCGAACCCCTCGGCCACCCGCTCGTCAATGTCGTCAAAACCGCCCGCACGCTCTTGTAGCTCGTCCAGGAACTTTCGCATTTCTTGGGCAAGCGCCCTCTCGAACAACTGGTCTTTACTCGAGAAGCGTCGAAACACCGTGGCACGGCCCACCTTCGCCCGCCGCGCTACTTCGTCAATGGTCGCGGACTGGGTGCCCCGCTCCGCGAGCACCTCGATGGCCGCGTCCAGCAATCTGGTGTCAATATCGTCAGGTTCCGGGTGCGAACCAAGTCCGCGAACAGCGCGCGCGAAAAGTTTTCCCAACGGCGCGCCCGGTCTTGTCACGCAATCTCCTACGCTGTACCTGGTACATGGTGTCCCACTTGGGTCACTCTAGCAACCTCACACGTCACTGCAGCTCTCATCAGCCTATTTGACATGAGGGACACCAGAACAGATTTCGGGCATCCATCTCCGCGGTGCGGATCGGCGTGCCGCACACCCGGCAGGGCGCACCCGCCCGGCGATACACGTAGGTGCGGGGGCGGTCCGGCGCGTACGACGGGTCACCATGGTCGAATTCGGCATCGACGGTGACGATCTTTCCGACCCGCAGTCCGACGCGCATTCTGTCCACCAGGTCACCCCAGATCGCGGTGAGCTCGCCGGAATCCAGCTGGGCGCCCTCCCGGTACGGGTCGATCCGCTGACGGAACAGCACCTCACTGCGATAGACATTGCCCACGCCGGCGATGATCTTCTGGTCCATCAGCAGGGCACCGATTGGCCTGCGCGACTTTGTGATCCGCTCGAAGGCCGTCGCCGGGTCGGACCGGGGTCGCAGCGGGTCGGGGCCCAGGCGAGCCAGGATCGCATCGACCTGTGCGGCGTCGATGAGCTCACACGCCGTCGCGCCGCGCAGATCGGTCCCGAACTGCGCTCCCTCGATACGCATCCGCACCTGCCCGACGGGAAGACCCATCGGGACCGGCAGCTCGGTGAACGTGCCGTACAACCCAAGGTGAACATGCACCACACCGGCGGGGCCGTAATCGTGGAACAGGTGCTTGCCCCAGGCATGCGCCTTCACGAAGACGCGCCCATTGACCGCGGCCGCACCTTCGGCGAACCGTCCCTGCGGACTACTGACGGACACCGGCGATCCGGCGAACCGGCGCTGGTGCAACCGGGCCAACCGGTGCAGGGTATGCCCCTCCGGCACAGACGTTTACGCGTCGGCGCCCGGTACCGGCGGCGCCTCGTGGGTGGCTTCGTACTCGGCCAGGATGTCGATGCGGCGCTGGTGCCGCGGCTCCTCCGACCACGTGGCCGCCAGGAACGCGTCCACGATGGCGAGCGCCTCGGGCACGGTGTGCATGCGGCCACCGATGCCGATCAGCTGCGCGTTGTTGTGCTCGCGCGCCAGCACCGCGGTCTCCAGGCTCCACGCCAGCGCACAGCGGGCACCCGGGACCTTGTTGGCGGCGATCTGCTCACCGTTACCCGAACCACCGAGCACGATGCCGAGGCTGCCTGGATCGGCGACAGTGCGCCGCGCCGTATCGATGCAGAACGCCGGGTAGTCGTCCTGCGGATCCAGTTCAAAGGCACCGCAGTCCACCGGCTCGTGGCCGCGACCACGAAGGTGCTCGATGATCTTCTGCTTCAACTCGTATCCGGCGTGATCGGCTCCCACATAGACGCGCATGGCCCCAATTGTGACAGTCGTGTTGTGCCAGGTTGCCCCGTGGTCGGTTACCGTGGCGCGCATGTACCCGGTCGGACTGCCCCAGTACACCTATCCCCCACGTCGACATCCCTGGGAGATCGGGTTGCTCGTCGTCGTGATCCTGTTCACAGTGCTGCTCTACATCGGTGCGATTTTCGGCATCATCGGATATCTCGCCGACCCCGAGCACGTCCAGCTGAACATCCTCATCGTCGCGCTGGCCGCCACTCCCCTGACCCTGTTCCTGGGTCGAGGCATCCTCTACGGGCAGCAGCGCGTGAACGGCGTCAAGATGTCGCCGACGCAGTTCCCCGAGGGGTACGCGATGGTCGTCGAGGCAGCGCAGCGCTTCGGCCTGCAGGAACTTCCCGACGCTTATGTCGTACTGGGCAACGGCCAGATCAACGCCTTCGCCAGTGGCCATGGCTTCCGCCGGTTCGTCGTCGTCTACAGCGACCTGTTCGAGATCGGTGGCGAGGCACGCGATCCGGAGGCACTGGCCTTCATCATCGGCCACGAGGTCGGTCACATCGCCGCCGGGCACGCGTCCTACTGGCGGCAGTTCGCCCAGACCGCGATGAATTTTGTCCCGTTCCTCGGCACCTCGCTGTCGCGGTCCATGGAATACACCGCCGACAATCACGGATACGCCATGCGCCCCACCGGCATTCAGGGCGCCATCGGCGTGATGGCGGCGGGCAAGTATCTACTCAAGCGGGTCGAGTTCGACACCCTGGCCAATCGGGCCACCCTGGAGACGGGCTTCTTCGTGTGGCTGGTCAACATGCTGTCCAGCCATCCCGTGCACACCTGGCGGGCGGCCGCGTTGCGGAATCGGCAGCAGGCCGGATCGTTGTTCTTCCGACCCAAGCTGCTGCCGCCGACTCCCATTCCTCCGGTGCCGCCGGTGCTACCTCCGGCGCCGCCGCCGATCGCCCACGGCTACCTACCGCCTCACCAGGCGTACACGTTCGGTAATCCGCCCCCGCGTTACTAGTCGAACGTCGGTGCCTCGGTGCGCGTGCGCTTGAGCTCGAAGAAGTACGGGTACGAGGCAAAGATCACCGACGCATCCCACAGCTTCCCGGCCTCTTCGCCGCGCGGGATCTTGGAGATCACCGGGCCGAAGAAGGCCACACCGTTGACGTGGATCGTCGGGGTACCCACATCCGGGCCCACCTTGTCCATACCGGCGTGGTGGCTGACGCGCAGTGCCTCGTCGTACTCGGTGGACTCGGCGGCGTCGGCCAGCTCGGCCGGCAGGCCCACCTCAGCCAGCGACTCAGCGATGACCGCCGGAAGGTCCTTGTTGTCCTGGTTGTGAATCCGGGTACCCATGGCGGTGTACAGCGGCTCCAGGATCTCGGGGCCTTTCGCCTGCTCGGCGGCGATGGCCACCCGCACCGGTCCCCAGGCGGTCTTCATGAGTTCCTGGTAGCGCTCCGGCAGGTTATCGCGTCCCTCGTTGAGGACGGCCAGGCTCATCACCCGGAACTTCACGTCGATATCGCGAACTTTCTGGACCTCCAGAATCCACCGCGAGGTGATCCAGCACCACGGACACAGCGGATCGAACCAGAACTCGGCGAGGTCCTTCTTGTCTGCAGACATAACGCGCCTTTCGGATGTGATGTGGCCGGCCTAAAGGGGGACGTCTAACCCAACTCACGATCCTGCCCCCGTGTTCCCATCCCGCACGAATGACCGTCTACCGGCTACGTTGGGTACGTGGCACTTCCCAACCTCACCCGTGACCAGGCCGCGGCCCGAGCCGCTGCGATCGACGTCCAGCACTACGCGATCACCCTCGACCTCACCGATGGTCAGGGCGGTCCCAGCGAAGAAACCTTCCACTCATCGACCACTGTCACCTTCACGGCGCAGCCGGGGGCCTCGACAGTCATCGATATCGCCGCCCGCACGGTGCGACGCGTCGAGCTCAACGGCGTCGAGATCGACGTCAGCGGGTACGACGAGGAGAACGGCATCACGCTGCCGGAACTGGCTGCCACCAACACCGTGGTGGTGGAGGCAGATTTCGAGTACTCACACACCGGTGAGGGTTTGCACCGCTTCGTGGATCCGGTCGACGACGAGGTGTACCTCTACTCCCAGTTCGAGACCGCCGATGCCAAGCGGATGTTCGCCAGCTTCGACCAGCCCGACCTCAAGGCCACCTTCGATGTCACGGTGACCGCCCCGGCCCATTGGCAGGTGATCTCCAACGGTGCGCCACTGTCGGTGGCCGATGGCGTGCACACGTTCGCGACCACCGCGAAGATGAGCACCTACTTGGTGGCGCTCATCGCCGGTCCCTACGCGCGATGGAACGACGTGTATTCCGATGACCACGGCACCATCGATCTGGGCATCTACTGCCGCGCCTCGCTGTCGGAGTTCATGGACGCCGATCGGCTGTTCACCGAGACCAAGCAGGGATTCGGCTTCTACCACAAGAACTTTGGCACCCCGTACGCCTTCGGCAAGTACGACCAGCTGTTCGTCCCCGAATTCAACGCGGGTGCCATGGAGAACGCCGGAGCGGTGACATTCCTGGAGGACTACGTATTCCGCTCCAAGGTCACCAAGTACTCCTATGAGCGCCGCGCCGAGACCGTGCTGCACGAGATGGCGCACATGTGGTTCGGCGACCTGGTCACCATGCGCTGGTGGGATGACTTGTGGCTCAACGAGTCCTTTGCGACGTTCGCCTCGGTGCTGTGCCAGGCGGAGGCCACCGAGTACACCGAGGCGTGGACCACCTTCGCCAATGTCGAGAAGTCGTGGGCGTATCGCCAGGACCAGCTGCCCTCCACTCACCCGGTGGCCGCCGATATCCCGGACCTGGCGGCCGTCGAGGTGAACTTCGATGGCATCACCTACGCCAAGGGCGCCAGCGTGCTCAAACAGCTTGTGGCGTATGTCGGTTTGGAGAACTTCCTGTCGGGCCTGCGCGCGTATTTCGCGGCACATGCCTTCGGCAACGCGACCTTCGACGATCTGCTGGGCGCACTGGAGGAGGCCTCGGGACGCGACCTGTCGGACTGGGGCACCCAGTGGCTTAAGACCACCGGGCTCAACACACTGTCGCCTGACTTCGAGGTGGACGCCGACGGAAAGTTCACGCGTTTCGCCGTCAAGCAGTCCGGGGCGGCCCCGGGTGCCGGGGAGACGCGGGTGCACCGCCTCGCCGTCGGGATCTACGACGACGTGGACGGCAAGCTGGTCCGCGTGCACCGCGAGGAGTTGGACGTCGAAGGGCCGTCCACAGACGTTCCTGCGTTGCAGGGTATCTCGCGCGGCAAGCTGATCCTGGTCAACGACGACGACCTGACCTACTGCTCCCTGCGGCTCGATGACGAGTCACTGGAGACCGTGCTGTCACGGGTGGCCGACATCGCCGACCCCTTGCCGCGCACGCTGGCGTGGTCGGCGGCCTGGGAGATGACTCGTGAGGCAGAGCTGCGAGCGCGCGACTTTGTGGCGCTGGTGTCCTCCGGTGTGCACGCCGAGTCCGAAGTCGGTGTGGCGCAACGTCTGCTGCTGCAGGCACAGACGGCGTTGAGCTCATACGTGGAACCCGAGTGGGCGCGTGAGCACGGCTGGCCGGCGTTCGCCGACCGACTGCTGGAGCTGGCACGTGCCGCTGGGCCGGGCTCGGATCATCAGCTGGCATTCGTGAACGCCTTCACCAGTTCGGTCTTGTCGGCAGGACATACCGTCGTGTTGCAGGCGCTGCTGGACTCCGATCCGGCATCGCTGGACCTGCCCGGCCTGACGGTCGACACCGACCTGCGGTGGCGAATCGTGAACGCGCTGGCGGCCTCCGGGGCACTAGAGCCCGACGCTTCGGTGTTCATCGATGCGGAGCTGGAGCGCGACCAGACCGCGGCAGGTAAGCGTCAAGCGGCCCAGGCTCGTGCAGCCCGTCCGGTCGCCGAGGTGAAAGAGGCCGCGTGGAAGCAGGTCATCGAGGATGACGCGCTGCCGAACATCACCGCACGTTCGGTGATCGCGGGAATCGTGCAGCCCGGACAGGCCGCGCTGCTGGCGCCGTTCTCGGGTCGCTACTTCGATGTCATCGAGAATGTGTGGGCACGGCGTTCCAGCGAGGTGGCCCAGACCGTGGTGATCGGCCTGTACCCCTCGTGGGACATCTCACAGCATGCTGTCGAGTCGGCAGACGGCTTCTTGGCCAAGGAGATTCCGGCGGCGCTGCGCCGACTGGTTTCCGAGGGGCGCGCCGGGATCGTCAGGTCGCTCAAGGCCCGCGAGTTCGACGCCCAATAGGCGGGCCCCTCCGGCACGACCCTTCGCGCCGAGCGTGAATCTGAGGCGGGATTTCACCCGATTTCCCGCCCAGACTTCACACTCGGCGTCGTGTCGGAGGCCCGGCGCACACTACGCGCATGGGGGGACCATTCATCGGTAGCGAAGCACTTCAGGGCGGCCTATTGACCCGGCATTCGTTACGAACACGACATCGTGCGATCTATCCAGGAGTCTTTGTCGAGCGGGACATCGAGATAACCGCCACTCTGCGCGCGAAGGCCGCCTGGCTGTGGTCCGGGCGCAGCGGAGTGCTCGCCGGCCACTCAGCATCCGCCCTACATGGCGCACGTTGGGTCGATCCGGGCCGGGATACCGAGGTGCTGTACAGGAATAGGCATTGCCCACCTGGGGTGACCGTGTGGGCCGACGCAATCGCCGACGATGAAATCTGTGTGATCGATGGCATGGAAGTGACCACGCCGGCACGCACGGCGCTAGATCTGGCGTGCCGTTGTTCCACGGGCCAGGCCGTCGCAGACATTGATGCCCTATGCCGGGCGACACAACTCAAGATCGTCGAGGTCAGCGAGCTCGCGGCACGCGCGATAGGACGACGAGGTATCAGAAAGGCAAGGGCAACACTGGAACTGGTGGACTCCGGTGCACAGTCCCCGAAGGAGACATGGCTGCGACTCTTGCTCTACCGGGCCGGACTCCCACGCCCGACAACCCAGATCCTGGTACACAACGGCGACTATGTCCCGCTGGCCTACATCGATATGGGCTGGGAGAACGTCATGGTCGGTATCGAGTACGACGGCGACCAACACCGCAGCGATCGTCGCCAATACGTGAAAGACATCAAACGGCAGGAAATGCTCGAAGGTCTCGGCTGGCTGATCATCAGGGTGGTCTCCGAGGACCATCCGGACGACATCATTCGCCGCGTGCGCGAGGCCCTATCCCGCAGAGTGTGAATCCGTGGCGGGATTTCACCCGATTTCCCGCCCAGACTTCACACTCGGTGCAGGAAGAAAGATCAGGGGCGTGCGATGGCGGCGCTCATCACGCGCACCGCGCTGATGATCCCGTCGAGCAAGTTGCCTTCCTTGAACGACGCCACGGCAGCGGCGACACCAAGGTCGGCAGCCGACTCGACGCCACGCCCCCTGAGTCCCTCGCCATAGACGACCTCAACCACATGCTGGTTGGGCGAAACAGCGATCAGCACGGCCTCATCCGGCGTCGGCACCTTGAGGAACACGTCCCGCGCTCCGGCGTCGGTATCCGAGCCCAGGTCGCCGATGTACACCGAGAACCGCGCCTTCGACTGACGAGACCCGTAGGTCAGGGCGTCGTCGAGCGTCGCCAGCTCGTAGTTGGGGAACGGGAATTCAACCGACAGCGCGCCCGGCTCGGTAACCCCCGAGAGGCGTCCGCTGATGGTCTCGGCCCAGCCGCGCGGCAATTCGGCGGGAGCAGTCTTGGTGACCTCACCACTTGCCACTTGCGGACCCTCCAATCGCCTCGGTGCCAGCATGCCCATGACCGTGGCCGTGCCCGTGGGCATCGCCAACGTTTTCGTCGACTGCGGCCCACAGGATCGGGGCGTGTGTCCAGCCGTCGTTCATGTTGTAGGTCGCGGGGTGCGGCCCCTTCTTACGCATCGTCCAGAGTCCGACGAGCACGAAGAAGACCGGCGTGATCAGGGCTACCCAGACCGGCATCCCGATGTATGTGGGGCTGTTGAGAAAGCTCACGATGCAAACCGTAGCCGACCGCGCCTGGAACTCACGCCGCGCCCTCCCCTAGATATCGCACCCATGCCGGGTCGAGTTCTTTGACCGACGACAGCAGTCGCCAGTGCTGCCCCTTGGGCGGCATCGGCGTGGTGTGAAGCGACCAGCCCAGCTCCGAGAGCATCCGGTCCGCCTTGCGGTGATTACACGACGAACAGCAGGCCACGCAGTTCTCCCAGGAGTGCGTGCCCCCCTTGCTGCGCGGAATGACGTGGTCGATGGTGTCGGCGCGGCCACCGCAGTACGCACAGCGGAACCGGTCGCGATGCATCAGCGCGGCGCGCGTCATCGGAACCCGCGCCCGGTACGGCACCCGCACAAAGGTCCTGAGCCTGATCACCGACGGAACCGCCACGGACGTCGTGGCGGCATGAATAACGGGAGCACCCGGGTCGTCGTGCACCACATCGGCCTTACCGCACAGCAGCATGATCACGGCGCGACGCATCGGCAGCGCTGTGAGCGGCTCATATGTGGAGTTCAGCAATAACACGCGACGCCGGCCCCATAGGGAACCGGCGTCGTTGGAGTGCTGTGGGGGAATGGCCCCGGGGACCCTCGTCCCTGAGACACTGTGCAGTATTCGGGCCGACCCGTTCTGGGTCGGCCCAGCGCTGGCACTGTTATGCCGGTGCCCGCGGCCCTTCTTGTGTTGCACCATTGCACCCAGTGCACCACGATTCCGCGGTCTTCGCACGACAATTTATGCCGTGTTCGCAGGTCAATCCAATGAACATCGCGTAACCAACCCGGCTGAGCGGTCTAAGCGTGTACCGGCACAATGGCGTACGTGGCAGCCCCTACCCCTGAAAACTTCTACGACGCCGTCGGTGGCGCTGCCACTTTCCACGCGATAGTGGCCCGTTTCTACGAGCTTGTCGCCGATGACGAGGTGCTGCGCCCGCTGTATCCGGAGGAAGACCTCACCGGCGCCGAGGATCGCCTCCGAATGTTCCTTGAACAGTATTGGGGCGGGCCGCGCACCTACTCGGAACAGCGCGGACATCCCCGGTTGCGGATGCGCCACGCACCGTTTCGGATCGGTCCTATCGAACGCGACGCGTGGCTGCGCTGCATGCGGACCGCCGTCGACTCCATCGACCGCAACACCCTTGACGACGACCATCGCGCCCAGCTGTGGAGCTACCTGGAGATGGCGGCGCAGTCGATGGTCAACTCGCCCTTCTGACAGTCGATCGCGATTCGGGGCCAGGGCCGTCGTGGTGCAGAATGATCAACCGTGACCGCCGCCGACTTGGGCCAACATGACGACCCTTGGTGGTCGCAGGCCGTCTTCTATCAGATCTACCCGCGGTCGTTCGGCGACAGCGACGGCGATGGCGTCGGCGATCTCGACGGTATTTCAGCAAAACTTGGCTACCTTGACCTCCTTGGCATCCAGGGAATCTGGCTAAATCCTGTTACCAGATCTCCGATGGCCGACCACGGTTATGACGTGTCGAACCCGCGGGACATCGATCCGTTGTTCGGCGGGCTGACCGCGATGCACAGGCTCATCGCCTCTGCGCACCGGCACGACATCAAGGTCATCATGGACCTGGTCCCCAACCACACCAGCTCCGAGCATCCCTGGTTCATCGAGGCGCTGGCCGCGACGCCGGGCAGCGACGCCCGCTCGCGCTATATCTTCCGCGACGGCAAGGGCGCCAATGGCGAACTGCCACCCAACAATTGGCCCTCGGTGTTCGGCGGCCCGGCCTGGACGCGGGTGACCGAACCCGATGGCACCCCCGGCCAGTGGTACCTGCATTTGTTCGCCCCCGAGCAGCCCGATGTCAACTGGGACAACCCGGAAGTGTTCGACGACTTCGCAGAGACCCTGCGCTTTTGGCTCGACCGGGGCATCGACGGGTTCCGCCTCGACGTGGCCCATGGCATGGCCAAGCGCCCAGGCCTCCCCGATCTCGAGGACACCGACACCTCGATGCTGCATATCGACGACGAGGACCCGCGCTTCAACAACGAGGGCGTACACGAGTACCACCGCAAGATCCGCAAGGTGCTCGACCAGTACCGCGATGTGGTTGCCGTCGGCGAGATCTGGGTGAACGACAACACCCGCTTCGCCGAATACGTCAGGCCCGACGAGTTGCATCTCGGATTCAACTTCAAACTGGTAGAGGCCGACTTCGACGCGGACAAGATCCGCACCGCCATCGAAAACTCGCTCACCGCAGTGAATTCCGTAGGAGCGATGCCTACCTGGACATTGTCCAATCACGACGTGGAGCGTGAGGTGACGCGCTACGGCGATGGCCCGATTGGCCAGTGGCGAGCCCGTGCCATGGCCCTGGTGATGCTCGCACTGCCGGGAACTGTGTTCATCTACAACGGCTCCGAACTGGGGTTGCCCAACGTGCAATTGCCCGACGAGGCTCTGCAGGATCCGGTGTGGGAGCGCTCCGGCCACACCGAGCGGGGTCGCGACGGCTGCCGCGTGCCCATCCCCTGGGAGGGCACCGATCCGCCCTATGGCTTCTCAACCAACGATCAGACCTGGCTGCCGATGCCGCACGGCTGGGCCGATTTCACGGTCGAACGTCAGTTGGAGCGCACCGATTCCACGCTGTCTCTGTATCGGCGTGCCATTGAATTACGCAAGAACCGAGGGGAATTCAACGGCACCAGCCTGGAGTGGTACGGCAGCCCGCCGGGTGCGCTGGCCTTCCGCGTCAAGGGCGGCGGCCTGACCTGCGCTTTGAACGTCAGCAGTGATCTGGTGGATTTGCCTGCGGGCGAAGTCATCCTGGCCAGCGGGCCCCTCGTCAATGGCAAACTGCCGCGCAATACCGCGGCCTGGATCGTCTAACGGACCCGTAGCGACAGATCGGTCCGGCGGCGATACACCGATCCGAATCGGGCATCCAGCCGCAACCACGCCGGCACGGCACGCACTCGCACCGGTTCGCCCTCGGGCGGGCTCGTGGGAACAAATCCCATTGCAGCCAAGGCGAATACGCATCGCATCGGCACGTCAACCGGCCTACCGTCGGTTCCGTCGACGGTGACGACGGACTGATCCAGCAGTGACACGGGCGGACCGTGGGCGCTGCCGTGTTCGCGAGCCAGCTCTCCCCCGCGCTGTGCCAGCTCGAGCACCGTCCGCGCCGGGATGTCGTCGAGATACTCGAAGCCGCTATCGGCGGGCAGCGCGCCCCGCACGCCGAGTCCATGGGGAACCCCGTGTGCACGTAGCCGTTCGCATCCGGGGCCTGCAGGCCACGCAGCACTTCATCGACGGTGGCGGAGATATCGGGCGTCCTCAGCTCACCGCGCACCGCACGACAGGCCAGCACATCGAATTGTGTTGCGGTCCAGACAACTACCCGACCATCTTCTCGAGCGCGCAACCGCACCACCGCCGTGTCGTCCATACGGGAAACACGGGTGAGAAAGGTCGCCAGGTCTTTGCGGTCGGAGGCGTCGGGCACCCGTAGAGCGGCTTCGCTCACTGTCGCGACCACCGCTGCAAGTACTCGCGGTGGGTGTCGGTGAGACGCAGCAGGGTTTGGCTGTCCAGGTGGAACGTCACCAATTGGGTGTCCGCGATCACGGCGGGTTTGGAGTCCGGAGCCGCGTCCACCGAGCGCACCTCATAGTTGATCGTGAAGTCCACCGCCCGGATCTTCGACACCCACATGGTCACCTGCAGCGGTGAGTCCGCGAGCCGCACCTGCCCCTTGTACTTCACGTGGACATCGGCGATGAGCAGGCCCGTGGTGGTGATCTCTGCGCCAAAAACATCGCGCAGGAAGGGCACTCGCGCCTCTTCCAGGATTGTCACCATCGTCGCGTGGTTCACATGCTGGTACATGTCGATATCGGACCAACGGACCGGAACCGCCGCGACATAGCCGGGCTTCTCGCTAACGCTCATCGCACCATCATGCAGGACCGCTGATGCTGCTCCTGATCATCCCTCTGATCTGGCGCGCTGCCACCGACAACGTCGCCAGGTCCGGTTCACCCGAGGCAAAGATCTCCGCGAGTGTGCTGCGCGCGCGCTCCAGACGCGAGGCATTGGTGAACTCCCACTCGGCGATCTTCTGCTCGCCCGTCTCATCGGGTTCGCCCACCGAAAGCACATCCATGGTGAGCGCTCGCAGCGAGGAGTAGATGTCATCGCGGATCGCCAGCCGAGCCAGGGAATGCCAGCGGTCATTGCGTTCCAGCTGGGAGACGGCGGTCAGTAGATCGTCCACCCTCAGGTCGTCCATCAGGGTGAAGTACAGATCCGCGACCTCCGCGCCATCGCGGTCGGCGATATCGGCGATGTCGATGACGTCCAACAGACTGAATCCGTACAAGCAGCCGGCAACATCGCCGGCGAGATCGGCCGGAACGCCCAGCGCCACCAAGTCTTCGGTCTGCTTGGTGACGATCTCCAGGTCGTGACCGCGCAGCCAAGTGGTGAGCTTCGGGGTCAGCTCGGCGATTCCTTCTGCGAAGCGGTTGATCTCGGCACCGACCGCCAGAGGCTGCGGCCGGTAGCTGATCAGCCACCGTGATGCGCGGTCCAGCAGGCGGCGCATGTCCAGGGTCAGCCGATCCGAAACCGACACCGGTACATCGGCATGCCGGATTCGGTCCCACAGTGAGCGCAGCCCGAAGATGGCCTCCACGGCCACATAGGTCTTGAGTCCGTCGACTGAACCCGTCCCGGCGTCTTCGAAAAGCCGGTACACATACGTGATTCCGCCGCAGTCGACCACCGCGTTCACCAGCATGGTCGCGTAGATCTCTTTACGTAGCGGATGCTTGCGGATCTCCGCATCGAAGCGCTCACGCAGCTCGTCCGGGAAGTAATGCACCATCCGCCGCTGCGTGACCTCTTGCTCGGGGGCGTCACTGGCCAGCAGGTCCGCCTTGAGCGCCAGCTTCACGTGCGCCATCAGTGTCGACAACTCCGGGGACGTCAAACCGATCCCGAGTGCGGCGCGACGCTCGATCTCCTTCTCGGAGGGCAATGCCTCCAGCGCACGATCCAGACCGCGATCGGCCACCAGATGGGCGATCTGTCGCGCGTGAACGCTCAGCAGCGAGGCCGCGTTGGCCCGGCTCGTACCCATGAGGTTGTTCTGGGACTCGTTGTCGGCCAATACAAGTGCTGCGACGTCGTCGGTCATGGACTCCAGGAGCGCGGTGCGCTCGGAAGCCTCGACCTTGCCGGCGCTGACCAGCGAGTCGACCAGAATCTTGATGTTGACCTCGTGGTCGGAGCAGTCCACCCCGGCGGAGTTGTCCAGTGCGTCGGTGTTGACCCGACCACCGTTGAGCTCGTACTCGATGCGGCCGCGCGAGGTCAGACCCAGGTTGCCGCCCTCGCCGATCACCTTGGCGCGCATCTGGTTTCCGTTGACACGGACCGGGTCGTTGGCCTTGTCCCCCACTTCGGCGTGCGATTCGCTCTCGGCTTTGACGTAGGTGCCGATACCGCCGTTGAAGAACAGGTCGACGGGGGCGAGCAAGATGGCCCGGATGAGCTGCGGCGGTGTCATCTCGGTGACATCGCCGTCGATGCCGAGGGCCTCACGCACCTCCGGGCTGATCGGCACCGACTTCTGTTCCTTGCTGTACACGCCGCCCCCGGCGCTGATGAGCGCCGGGTTGTAGTCGGCCCAGCTGGAGCGCTCCAACGCGAACATCCGCTTGCGTTCTGCCCACGACGACGCCGGGTCGGGGTTGGGGTCCAGGAAGATGTCCCGGTGGTCGAAGGCGGCCACCAGCTTGATGTGCTGCGAGAGCAGCATGCCGTTGCCGAACACGTCGCCGCTCATATCGCCAACCCCGGCGACCGTGAAATCTTCTGTCTGGGTGTCGATCCCCATTTCCAGGAAGTGACGCTTGACGCTCTCCCAGGCACCGCGGGCGGTGATTCCCATGGCCTTGTGGTCGTACCCGACGGACCCGCCGGAGGCGAACGCGTCACCCAGCCAGAATCCGTACGACTTGGCGACATCGTTGGCGATATCGGAGAACGTCGCGGTGCCCTTGTCCGCCGCTACCACCAGATAGGTGTCATCGCCGTCGCGGCGGCGCACCCCCTGCGGCGGGATGACGGCGTTGGTGGCGCTGTCCAAGTTGTCGGTGAGGTCAAGCAGGCCACCGATGAATCGCCGGTAGCATTCGACGCCCTCGGCGCGGAACGCATCCCGGTCGACGGCGGCATCGCCGGTGGTGGCCGGCGGCTGCTTGACGACGAATCCGCCCTTGGCCCCGACGGGGACGATGACGGCGTTCTTCACGGCCTGCGCCTTGACCAACCCCAGGATCTCGGTCCGGAAGTCCTCGCGGCGATCCGACCAGCGCAGCCCGCCGCGGGCGACGGGGCCGAAGCGCAGGTGCACACCCTCAACGCGTGGCGAGTACACGAAGATCTCGAACCGCGGCCTGGGCTCGGGCAGCTCCTCGATCTCACGGGGATTGAGCTTGAAGGCGAGCACCCCCTTGGCCCGGGCCGAGTTCTCTTCCGTCACAAAGTAGTTGGTGCGCAGGGTGGCCTGGATCAGCGCGAAGAAGGCGCGCAGCACTCGGTCGGTATCGAGGCTGACGACCTTGTCGATCTCGGCCAGAACCCGCTCCGCCTTGGTGTCGGCCAGCGTGTTGTCGGTAATGGCCGGATCGAAACGCGCCTCGAAGAGTTCCACGAAGTCGCGCGCGGTGGCGGAATTGTCGGCGAGCACGGTCTCGATGTGTGCCTGGCTGTAGGGGAAGCCGGCCTGCCGCAGGTATTTGGCATATCCGCGCAAAATGGTGATCTGACCGGCGGTGAGCCCGGCCCGCAGCACCAGTTCGTTGAATCGGTCCGTCTCGACGCGGCCATTCCACACATCGTCGATCGCGTCGGTGAAGAGCTGCGCGCGGTGCTGCACACCCTCGGCATCAAAGGTGCGTGCGATCGCCGGGTGCACCACGATGCGGAATGCGTACAGCGATACGGCAAGCCCATCGGGGCGGGTGAAGTGATAGGGGCGTTCCTCCATCACATCCACGCCCATGCTGTGCAGAACCGGCAGCACCTGACTCAGCGACGCCGAGCGTCCGCCCAGGTACATGCTGAGCACACCGGTGGCCGGCTCTTCGGCCGCATCGTAGGCAAGATCCAGCGAATTATCCTGGAGCCCTTCGATCCTCGCGATGTCATCAATGGCATCCACAGGTGTGACGTTTGTCTTGAAGACCTCGGGAAGGATGACCGAGTAGCGCTCGGCGCAGGCGCGATCGATCGGCGAGTCCGGCCGCACCGCGCTCACCAGACGGTCACTCCAGGTGCGGCTGGTCTGAGTGAGCAGTCCCTGCAAACGAATCCGGTTCGCCTCGGAGGTATCGACACTTGTGGACAGGTTGTCCTCGGGCATACGAATCGTGAAATGGACCAATGCCCAGGGTGATTCGCTGACACGCGCGGTGTAATCGATACCCGTGCCGCCGAGCTCACGCACCAGGGTGTCCTGCATGGCCAGTCGAACGGTCGTGGTGTACCGGTCGCGGGGCAGGTACACCAGGGCGGTCACGAAGTTGCCGAGCTCGTCGGATCTCAGAAACAGCAGCGAACCCGGGTGCGCACCAATGTTCCTCACGGCGGTGACGATGTTCTGCAGCTGGTCCACGCCCACCGCGAACAGCTCCGCGCGGGGCAGGTTCTGCATGATGTCGATGAGCATGTGCCCGGCCAGCGTGTCCTGGTTGGCGTCCGAGCGCGCCAGAACCTGGTGTACCCGATCGGAGATCACCGGGATGTCCAGTACGTCGGCATTCATGGCGGCCACGGTGAACACGCCCACGAGGCGGTGCTCGATGGCGGGACCGCTGCCGTCGTCCTGCCGGATCACCACGATATTCGGATAAATCGCGTAACGCAGATAGGTCGGCACGGTGGCCTGAGCCAGGACCAGCAGCTCGTCGTTATGGGTGAGCTGCGGAAGCACCTCTTCGCGCCGCTTGAGCAGGCCGAGCCGACTCGATTCGTCGACGGTGGCCCGCCCGTCCGCGACGGTGCACCTCTGATATCCGAGCACCGTGAAGTTGCCTTCGACGAGCCAGCGCAGCAGGTTCGCCACCTCGGTGAGTTCGGCGGACGAGAACCGTGCCGTGCCCGCCGAGGCGTCTAGGTCGGCAGCCAGCTCGATGACCGCGTCACGCATGGCATCGGTGTCCGCAGCGACATGGCTGCCGTCTTCGAGGGTGTGCGGCAGCTGCGTCTCGATGAAGGCCAGCCGCTCGGCGTCGATGGAGGGCGGCAGCTGCAGATGGATCCAGCACTCGGCACCGATGGCGGTATCGCTGTGCGGGTTGTCGACCGGTACCGCGGAGAGCAGGGTGCCGTCGGCGGAACGTTCGACCGTAAAGACCGGGTCCATCAGGTCCACTATCGCGACGCCCAAACGGCGCAGCAGCACGGTGACGGAGTCGGTAAGCAACGGCGTGTAGTCGGTGACCAACTGCAAGGCGGTTCCGAGCCCCGCATCGTCTCCGTTGCGATAAACGGCCATCGAAATCGCGTGCGGCGGGCGTTGCGCTGCCAGCCGCAGCAGCGACCGCATGAGTGCCTCACGCACGGGCGGCGCCGGCGGTGTCGCGTGGCCGTCAGCATCGAGCGCTTCGTCCCATTCCTGGTCGCCCAGGAATCGGGAGTGACTGAATGCAGCCTCCAGCGCCTCAATGGTCGGCACGCCAGATCCATTGGTAGATGGCGTGTTTTCGGGAGTTGTGGTCCCTGTCTTAACAGTCACGCAGAACGCTCCTGGCCGAGTTTGCATGCCGGGTTTCGGCACGCAATCTCACCCTAGTCGCGAGTCAGGCGGCGGTGGGTAACTCTGTGAGGTCTGGCTGCATCGATACCCAAACGTTCAACTTTGTTGTCTTCGTACGCCTGGAAGTTGCCTTCAAACCAGAACCATGCGGCGGGGTTATCGTCGGATCCCTCCCACGCCAGGATGTGCGTGCAGGTGCGGTCCAGGAACCAGCGGTCGTGCGAGATGACCACCGCGCAGCCGGGGAACTGCTCGAGCGCGTTCTCCAGTGAACTCAGGGTTTCGACATCGAGGTCGTTGGTGGGCTCGTCGAGCAGGATCAGGTTGCCGCCCTGTTTGAGGGTAAGCGCCAGGTTGAGACGGTTGCGCTCACCACCGGACAGGACGCCCGCTGGCTTCTGCTGATCCGGCCCCTTGAATCCGAACGCAGAAACATAAGCCCGCGAAGGCATTTCATTCTGACCGACCACAATGTGGTCGAGCCCGTCGGAAACGACCTCCCAGACGTTCTTCTTGGGGTCGATGCCGGCGCGGCTTTGGTCGACGTAGCTCAGTTTGACGGTCTCGCCCACCTTGACCTCGCCACCATCGGGGTTTTCCAACCCGACGATGGTCTTGAACAGGGTGGTCTTACCGACGCCGTTGGGGCCGATGACGCCGACGATGCCGTTACGGGGCAGCGTGAACGACAGATCCTTGATGAGGGCGCGTTCCTCGAAGCCCTTGTCGAGATGGCTGACCTCGACCACCACATTGCCCAACCGCGGGCCCGTGGGGATCTGGATCTCCTCGAAGTCCAGCTTCCGCGTCTTCTCCGCCTCGGCAGCCATCTCCTCGTACCGCCCGAGCCGTGCCTTGTTCTTGGCCTGCCGGGCCTTGGCTCCCGAACGCACCCACGCGAGCTCTTCCTGCAAGCGCTTGTGCAGCTTGGCATCCTTTCGCCCCTGCACGGCGATGCGATCGGCCTTCTTCTCCAGGTACGTGGAGTAGTTGCCCTCGTAGGGGTACGCGCGGCCGCGGTCCAGTTCGAGGATCCACTCGGCAACATTGTCCAGGAAGTACCGGTCGTGGGTCACGGCCAGGATGGCGCCCGGGTAGTTGGCCAAGTGCTGCTCCAGCCACAGCACGCTCTCGGCGTCCAAGTGGTTGGTGGGCTCGTCGAGGAGCAGCAGGTCCGGCTTGGACAGCAGCAGCTTGCACAAGGCGACGCGTCGACGCTCACCACCGGACAGATGCGTCACCGGCTCGTCCGGGGGCGGACAACGCAGCGCGTCCATGGCCTGCTCAAGCTGCGAGTCGATATCCCAGGCATCGGCGGCGTCCAGCTCTTCCTGGAGCTTGCCCATCTCTTCCATGAGCTCGTCGGAGTAGTCGGTGGCCATCAACTCGGCGACCTCGTTGTACCGATTGAGCTTGCCCTTGAGCGCCACGCCGGCCTCGACGTTCTCGCGCACCGTCTTGGTCTCGTCTAGCTGCGGCTCCTGCATCAGGATGCCGACGCTGGCCCCATTGGCCAGGAAGGCCTCGCCGTTGTTCGGCTTGTCGAGCCCGGCCATGATCTTCAGGACGCTGGATTTACCGGCACCGTTCGGACCGACCACACCAATCTTGGCGCCGGGCAGGAAGTTCAGGGTGACATCGTCGAGGATGACCTTGTCGCCATGCGCCTTGCGGACTTTCATCATCGTGTAGATGTACTCAGCCATTGCCGCGCTGTCGCCTCTCCTCTAAGTTCTTTAGCCGCAGCTCACGACCATTCTTGTGAGCCGCCCGAACCATCCTAGGTGAGAGGCGACCGCGCGGTCGCCGGTGTCAGCTCGGGATCACGCACTCAAGCGCAGGTTTCCCGACTCCTCGCTGCTCTCGTCCGTTTCCGGCAGGTCCGTCGTGGACTGTTCGGGCCCCGGATCGGGTTGCTCCGCTGCTTCGGCATCCTCCTGCTTGCCGGTGTACCCGGCCTTCTCTATCCGGGCGATGGTCCGCGACAGATCTGGCCCAACGGCGATCGCCTTCATCTCCGTGACCTGACGGCGGTTGCCGTCCTTGTCCTCGAACTCGCTGGTATGCAGATGACCGTGCACGATCACCGGCGCTCCCTTCCCCAGCGCAGCACCCACCCCGGTGACTAGACGTCCCCAGCAGGTGACATTGATGAAGAGGGAGTTCGAATTCACCCAACTGCCGTCCTCACGCCGCCGGCGCGCATTACTGGCGACGCGAAACTTGATCATTTCGTCGGAGCCGACCTGGCGCCGCTTGAGGTCTCCGACGATGGAGCCGATCACAGTCACTGGCGTTTCAAACATGGTTCGTGCCTTTCCTATCGCTATATCTGTTCTCAGCACCGCCAATCCGGTGCCCTTGGCAGCTCCAGTAACCCGGCACGCACCGACACCGCGACGACATGCGGGCGCGTTCGGGCGGTCGCTGTGGATGAGTTCCGGATTGGGGACAACTGGCCGATGCGTCCGGCCACCCGTACCTTGCTTGACATGACGGTTTGGATCATGCGCCGCCCCGAGAACGACATCGCTGCCGAATTGGAGGCCTCATCAGGGCCGTTGGCCGGTGTTCGGCTCGCGGTCAAGGACAACGTGGATGTCGGTGGCGTGCCCACCACCGCCGCCTGCCCGGAGTACGCATACGTTCCCGAGCGCGACGCACCGGTGGTCGCGGCCTTGCGTGCCGCGGGTGCCGTGGTGGTCGGCAAGACGAACCTCGACCAATTCGCGACCGGGCTGGTGGGCACGCGCTCCCCGTACGGCGCGGTGCCGGACTCGCGGCGTCCCGAATACATCAGTGGCGGCTCCAGTTCGGGATCCGCGGTGGCCGTCGCCACCGGCGAGGTCGAGATCGCGATCGGCACCGACACCGCCGGATCCGGACGGGTGCCCGCGGGGCTGCAGGGCATCGTGGGCATCAAGCCGACCGTCGGCGTTATTTCCACCGAGGGCGTGGTCCCCGCCTGCGAATCCTATGATTGTGTAACCATTTTCGCGCCGAGCCTGGCTACCGCGAATGCGGCGATGTCCGCCATGGGCTCAGCCACCGGGCCGCGGCTCTGGCCGGCTAATACCCGATTGGCCGCTCCCCCACAGCCCACTGTCGCCGTACCGCGTGAACTGCCAGCTCTGGACGATGTGTGGCGCAACGCATTTCACGCGGCCATAGAGCATCTTCGCGCAACGGGAGTGACGATCGTCGAGATCGATCTGGCGCCGTTCCTGGCCGCCGCGAAACTGCTGTACGAGGGCGCGTTGGTCAGTGAACGCTATGCCGCCGTCGGCGAGTTCATCGACGCCAACCCCGAAGCAACGCTTGATCCCACTGTCGCGCAGATCGTTTCGGGTGCACGCGATATCCCGGCGCATCGCCTGGTGCGCGACCGCGCCGAGGTGCAGCGTCTGCGCGAGGAGGCCATGGCTGCCCTCGCGGGTGCGGACGCACTGTTAGTGCCCACCGCGCCGTTGCACCCAACGATTGAACAGGTGCAGGCCGACCCGATTGGCGTCAACGCGACGATGGGGACCTACACCAACTTCTGCAACCTGTTCGATCTGTGCGCGGTGGCGGTACCCGCGGGAACCGCCGGTGAGGCCCAGTTCGGAGTGACCGTGCTGGCGCGCGCCTTCGATGACGCGGTGGCCTTCGACATCGCCGCACTGGTCACCGGAGATGCTGTCGAACAAGATGTTTGGCCGGCAGCGATCACCTTGTCTCATGAGCTCGCGGTGTTCGGCGCGCATCTCAAGGGCGGCCCGCTGGAGTTTCAGCTCACCGATCTGGGCGCGCGCTGGGTCGGCCCGGTGCGCACCGCGCCGAAGTATCGGATGGCGGCGCTGCGCACCACACCTCCCAAACCCGGGCTCACTCGTTCGGAAAAGGATGGGGTGAGCATCGGCGGCGAAATCTGGCGCCTGTCCCCCGCCGCACTGGGTACCTTCCTCGCGCAGCTGCCCGAGCCGATGCTGCTGGGCAAGGTCGAATGCGATGACGGTGTGTGGCGCACCGGGTTTGGCTGTGACGGCGCCGCCGCGCAGGCCGGTATCGATATCAGCGAGCACGGCAGCTGGCCGGCGGCCATCGCCGCTGGCGCCTTCTAGCTGCGCGTCTTCTCGTCGTGCTGGGCCATTTTGGCGAGCATGGCGTTGTAGGCGGCCAGGTCGGCGTCATCGTCACGGTCGGCGGCGCGGTCCTGGCGGCGGGCCAGCCGCTCGTCCGAACGTGACCACTGGATAACCAGCGCGATCATCACCACCAGCAGCGGCAGCTCTCCGGTCGCCCAGGTGATCGCGCCGCCCATGTGTTGATCAGCGGCCAGATCAATCCGCCACGGTAGCGCCAGGTTGCTGTAAAACTTCTCGCCGAGAACCGATTTCGTGCCCATCAAGATGACACCGAAGAAGGCGTGCAGGGGCAGCGAGACCAGCACGATGCCCAGCTTGGCCACCGGAGGCAGCCGCCGCGGCGACGGGTCAATGCCGATGACCACCCAATAGAACAGGTATCCGCTGAGCAGGAAGTGCACATTCATCGCCAGGTGCGCGGCGTGCACGTCAACGGCGGCGTCGTAGAGCCCACTGAGATACAGGCCGTAGAACCCGCCGATGAACAACGAGGTCGCCACCAACGGATGCGTCAGGAAGCGAGAGAACTTGCTGTGCAACGCGATCTGCACCCATTCACGCAGCCCCGGCGGATCGCCCTTGCCCGCGGCAGGCAGCACCCGCAGCAACAGTGTGATGGGGCCACCGAGGACCAACAGCACCGGTATCAGCATCGAGAGCATCATGTGCGCGGCCATGTGCATGCTGAACATCGCGGGCATATACCTGCCGACACCGGACGATGTCGCGATGAGCAGGAAGGCACAGCCGGCCAGCCAGGCGATGGTGCGCCCCACCGGCCATTCGTCGCCGCGCTTCTTCAGCCGACGCACACCGACCAGGTAAGCGACCGCGAAAACGATGGCGGCCGTTCCGAAGATGAGATCGAAGCGCCAATCGAACAGCAGTCGCTGCGGGGTGGGCGGACCGTCCAACGTGTAGCCGATGGCGACCTCGACCGGTGAGGGGTTGAGGTTGACCGGCGGCGGTGGCGGGGTGCGACCCAACCCGACGGCGATGCCGAAGGTGACCGCGAATATGACGGCTTCAACGCCTGCCAGTCGAATCAGTGGTCGAAGGTTCTGAGGTTCTTCGTCCAATGCGGTTATGGCCGAACGCCGCTGCAGATATCCCAGTACGCCGAGGATCAGCAGCGCAGTGGCCTTGCCCACCAGCAGCCAGCCGTATCGGGTGGTAAACAGGTCCGAAAGCTGCACCCGGATAAGCGCGTTGATGATGCCGCTGAGCCCGATCGCGACGTAGCACCACAGCGCCAGCATGGAGAATCGGCGTGCGGCCACATCGAGATAGCCGCCGCCGCGCAGCGCGTGGATCAACAGCGCGACCAGCCCACCTGCCCACAGCGCCGCGGACACCAGATGGATGATGAGGCTGTTGGTGCCCAGGTCATGTGCGCCGCCGGTGGCCGAATGCCCGACCAGGGCCAGCGGCATCAGTGTTGCGATGGATCCGAGCACCAGCAGCGGTGTCCACGACCAGCGCAGCACCACCCGGCTGGCGATCGCGACGCCGGCGGCGATGAAGGCCATCCAGCGCCATGCGTTCACGGTCTCAATGTCGCCGGCGAGCGTCCACAGCTCCCCTGGCCCGAAATCACCGATCGGCTGACCGGCCACATCGGAGATCGACAACGGCACCATGGCCGCCGAGAGCACCGCGAGCGCGGTCGATGCCGCGGTGCCGACACGCAGTGAGCGGTAACCATCCACGTCGAGCACTCCGCTGGACTGCGGTGGGACGAAGAAGGCCGTGAGCAGGAAGGCGCCGACGGCGACGACGGCGACGATTTCGGCGGCGGCACGCACGAACGGCAGACCATATGAGGTGACGGGGCCGGGATTGGGCAGACCCGTCGCGATCAGGGCCTCCGCCAGTGACAGTGCGCCGATGGTGGCCGCGACCAGGCCCGCCAGTACCGCAAGACCGACGACGATCGTCCAGATCGGCGAGTCGGTCTTCCTGGCGTTGGGGATCGTCGTCACCAGTCAAGGGTATGGCGAGATGCGATCCGCACCGCCACCGGTTCGATAGACTCCCATCCGGCTAGCGCCACATGCCTCCGTAGCTCAGTCGGATAGAGCAAGGGCCTTCTAATCCCTAGGTCGCAGGTTCGATTCCTGCCGGGGGCGCAGCTCAGAGGATATTTTGGCCCCATCCGACGGATGCGATCCATCGGTTATTCATCGCTTATGCCAAGCTCTCGATCTAGCATTTCAGCAACCTCTTTGTGCACACGCCCACGAACCATGTAGCGGTCTTGCGTCATCGACACCTTAGAGTGTCCTAACTGGTCAGCCCCCACGCGGGCCGACATCCCGTCTTCATCGATCAACGTACCGATGGACTTTCGGAATGAGTGGCTGGTGACGTCAGCTACGCCGAGGTCACCACGCACCTTGCGCCACTGTGCACCGAAGTTATCCGGGTCTCGAAGCGTTCCCGTCGACGACGCGAAGATCACGTCCTGCTCCCCCAGGAACGGAACCTGTCGGCGCCGGGATAGGGCCTCAACAGCGAATTTAGGCAACGACACAGTTCGTCGGCTCAGCTTCGTCTTCGCACTGTCGAACCGAACCAACCCCTTGCCCGCAACCCTCACCACCTTGCCAGTGACCGTGAGGGTTCTTTGCTTTTCATTGAAATCTGCCCAGCGCAGGCCCAAGAGCTCGGACCGCCGCAGGCCCGTGGCGATGAAGACGGCGATGGGGTCAGATAGGTCTCGCGATCGGCAGTACTCAGACTCACGAATGCTAGACAGCAGTGCTTTCAGTTGCTCACGGGTAAGCCCAGTGGCCCCCTTGGTCGATTCCCCCGCGCTGATCGGTGACACATCGCGGACCGGATTGGCACCCAGCACTGTCGCCATCACCGCAAGCTGCAGGCCGCCCTTCATGATCGTCCTTGACTGCCGAGCCATGGTTGGGCCGTGCGCTGTCTTCATCGACCTGATCGCTGCATCGCATCGAGCAGGCGTGGCCTCCCCCACCCGGACACCGCCCAGGAACTTGGCCAACTTGGATGATGCATAGCGATACGTGTCGACGGTCCGCGATGCGCGTCCGTCTTCTTCGAGGCGATCAATATGAGCATTCACAAGATCAATCACCTTCGAATCGAGTGTGATCTCATCCGCGGACCCCGGCGGCCTACGCGTGGCCAGAGCCTCAATGAGTGCATCCTCAGCGCCCTTGCCACGCTGATCGCCCTCAGGGCCGCGCCTCTCCACAATTCTAGTAACCCCATCGGAGTCCCGGAATCGGCAGCGTGCCAACCACACTCCCCCACCCAATGCCGTTCGCGTGATCTTTCCGTGCTGCCCAATCCGCAGCGGAGGCCTACCCGCCATCGCTGTCTATCCCAGCCGTCTCTCGGAGATCGTCTAAGTGGCCCCGCAGGAATTCGATCTGCTCAAACAGTGCCCCCGCAACCGGGTCATCGGCTCCGTATTGAGTAAACCTGTCTGCGTAGTGAGCCGACGACTGCGCTAATTGCCTCTCAAGGGAGGGGATTTCGCCCGCCGCCCGAAATGCCTGAACATTCTCTTTCAGTTCATTCTTATCGCCGCCGACGACTACCCGATGGACTGCCTCCGCAGTGGGTTCGCTCCCCGAGAACCATTCAACAGCATCATGTTTCGGCAACCCGGCGGATAGCCGTTCCGGTCGCCCGGCCGGCACACTCGGCAGTATCCGCACCGGTTCGCCGTATGGGGGCGGATACAACAAGGCGATCGGATAGGTGTTCAGTGCCGCAGCCAAGACGATCAACTCAGCGATCGTCACGTACTTCCGGCGACCGTTCTCCAAGTCCGTAATCACAGACCGGGTGACGGTATGGCCAAGCTCTGCCGTGCGGTCGGACAACCACTGCGCCGACCTCTTTCCCCTGAGCCGTCGAACCTCGGCCGCGATCTGTGCCGCCTGGTCTTCCGCCCAACTCGGTTGCGTCATGACACGCAGCGTACCGGGATATTGCGGGACTGTACGCGACTGGCGTAGCGTGAGTGAACATACGCGGAACTAGAGGGAACTGCGTATGAACCCACAAATACCGACTCGGGAAGGTCGACCTCCAGATGACGGATGCAGAGAAGGCAGTGGTGGAAATACCACCCGAAGACACATGGCTCACACGAGCCGAGTTGAGCGTCAGGAACAAAATCAGCCCCAAGACGCTCGCGCAATGGTCATCGCAAGGCCGCGGACCAAAGTTCTACAAGTTCGGCGGGCACGTCCGCTACCGACTGTCCGACGTAATCGCTTGGGAAAACGCGCAAGCGACCGGCGGGAGCGCTGCCTAATGCGGGACTACCCGCACGAGGCATTTCCCGACATCGGCCTGGTCGACGACGACCGGACCGAAGACCTATTGAAAACGGACCCCGTTGTCCCCAGCGTTCGCGCGCTGAGCGAGGTCCGTTCCGAATCCCGATTGCAGAATCAAGGAGTTCTCTAATGAACGGTACAACCACAACTAGTCAACGGCAAGATTCCAATCTCACCGACGTGCCACTCCCCGAAGGCGCCGATCCCGGAGAGATGGACGATTGGCAGGTCAATCCAGACGGGAGCCGGTACCGGTTCGTCTGGTCACCTCAGTTCGGGCCAGACCGCCTCGAAGTTCGTAGCGTCGTATGCCAATACAGCGACGGCACTGTAGCCCCAGATGGTAGTGAATACGCCCCGGAGATTTGGATTGGTGGCGAGATCTACGACATTGCAAGTGCGTACCAAGCTGCCAACGCCATCATTCAAGCCGTAACGCAGGCCGTCCAATGGGCCGGGGGTGCGGCGCGATGAATAGATGCGGATGCCGGTTCGATTGGTGCGACCAACAGCCTGGCGACAATGAACACCACGGGATGGACTACAGCGGGGCCACAGCCGGTCTCGGCAATGAGGCTCAATCCGATGACGTCAAGATGTTGACAGTCGGTGCGGGGCTTGCTTTCCACGAAGGGCTAGACGCCCAGCCACGAATCATGGTCCATATCAACGGTGGTCGGTCCAACATCGACGCCGAGGCGGATCTGACCATCGCTGAGGCCGTCTATCTACGGATGGCGCTGGACAAGTACATCAACGCAGCAGCGCAGGTTGTTGCCGCTGGCGTCGCCGTGGACCTCGGTGCAATAGAGCGCCGTCGAGCAGATTCCCTGCAGAGATCCGGCGGGTAGCGATGGCAGACCACGAAGAAGAAACCGGGCGACACGACCGGCCCACCGGCTACGACGTTCTCGGTGCTGACGGTGAGTGCCCGGAATGCGGTGCGGGCGTGGGCGAGGTGTGCCGGTTCTCCAATGGCGTGAAGAAGAAGGTGCCACACGGGTCACGGTGGAGGAGGCGAGCTGGATGACAGATGCGCGACTGCCTGACCGATGGCTGCACGACCGGCGTCTGAACCGGTTGTCTGATGGGCATTTCAGGTCATATGTGCTGTCCCTTATCTACGCGGTGTCCAACCGCACAGACGGGATAGTCGAACCGGAAGACCTGGCGACCATTCCGAAGTTCGCAGCCAATGCCTGCCAGGCATTCGTGGATAACGAACTCTGGCAGCCACGCGAAAAGGGCTGGCTGATCATCGACTTCGAGTCCACCCAAAGCTCCCGTGAATCACTGGAGGCGGCAGAGCAGGCACGCATCCAGTCACGGGCCAAGGACCGAGTACGCAAGGCCAAGGCCCGTGCCGAGGCCAAGTCTCAACCGGACAGTCCGCAGGATGTCCGCTCGGATGTCCACGTGGAAGTCCAGTCGGAATCCAGACCGGAAACACAGGCTAGGCGAGGCCAGGCTAGGCGAGGCAAGGACAAGGGTGACCACCAGAACGTCTTGCCCCTCGCTGCCGGTGATGAGTGGCGCGGTCCTGGCTCTAACCCATACGACGAATACAAGTAGTCCCCCAACAACTTTCAGAGGAGTAGATCAATGAGTGAAGTAGCGGTGGTAGATGAGCATGAGGTCGAGGTGCTGGAGTCCATCACCCTGGACGAGGCCGAGAGGCTGGCAGTGGAGATACGCCAACTCGCTGCGGTCGCGAGGGACGGATTCGAGAAGCTGGCACTAGCGGTCGGCCGGGCCAAGACCACCAACATCCACCAGGTGCTTGGGTACCGCAGTTGGCCCGAGTTCATCGAGGCTCAGTTCGGCGGGAAGATCGAGGTGCACGGGTCGGCCCGCCAAGAGGTCATGGCGTTCCTGGCGGGTGAAGGGATGAGCGTGCGGTCCATCGCGGCGATCACCGACTCATCGAAATCGACGGTGTCCCGAATCCTAAATGAGGTGTCCCAAAATGGGACAGGTGAATCCGAAGGGGCGCAAGCCGTCACTGAGGAGAAGATCACATACGGGCGGGATGACAAGGAATACCGAAAGCCCAAGCCCCGTAAGAAGCCTGAACCGCAGCTGACGGAAGAAACGCCCACCGAGGAGACCGAGACTCCGAGGCGGAAGACTCAGATCCCGACCGCCGTAAGAGCTATCACCACGACACTGAACGTGACAGTCGGCGAGCTCGTTGAACTGACCTACGACCTACGGTGGCCGAAGGCTGCGCTGCGCCTCACTCATGACGACGCCAAGGCACTCATCGACGTGGCCATGAATCTCACATTGGTTAGTGCCGCAATCACGTCCCTGCTTGACGACGAGGCGCGTTCTACAGAACCCATCCCGAGTATCGAGGCCGAGGAGATCATCAGCGCTGCGAATGCAGAACCCGAAGTCCTGCAACAGGAACCTGATAGCGAGGTTACGAAGCCTGTCCGGCCCACCAATTGCGAGCGCTGCAACGTCGACCTGCCGGTGTCGGCCACCAACCCGCTGTGTGATGACTGTGACGGCGCACCTCTGGTGCTGGCGTCGAACACACAGGAACCGCCTGCGGTTGTTGTTCACAACGAGGCAATCTCGAAGCGGAGCCATGAGCGTCGGCGGTTCGGAGCACGTAGGGCGTCGGCATGAGCGACTTCGACCTAGGTCCCATCACGCCGTCGGAACGTCAACGGCTGCAAGAGGACATGAACCTGTACCTGCAGATCGATCGCCTACCTGAGACGCGCGCGGAAATGGAACAGCTGCTGCTTCTCAAGGAGCTGGACATCGACGTCGATGAGGCCTGCACGCACTGGCTCGATGAAGGAGAACACGAGTGAGCATCCAAGTACCCAGCGCACCTAAACCACGGCGTGACGCGAGCCTGTGGCCCACACACCGAGGCAAGGCACGTCGCGCGCGCCGTAATGCCAAGAGCAAGGAACATAGGCAGTGAACCCATCACCCACCCCGGGGCACCCCCCGTCGCGAAGCACACCCAGCCAGGGCGACCCCGCTTGCACAGTCGTTTATCTCTCCGAAGTTTTTTTTCCACACCAAACCCGCCAGAATCCCCAGACCCGTACACACAGCGAGGCTGACTGGTGGTCGGGGTCATGCGGATCCACTGGTGACGATGCCCCGACCGCCCCCGGTGGTGCTCGGTGACCGGGCCGGTGAGTGCTGCGGCGCAGTTGATTCGAGCCGCCAAGTCTGGTGCCGGGACCGATGAGGGCACCGCTTGCCTGGATGGGCTGGACCGTGACGAGCTGGTGTCGCTGCTGCGCTTGGTCTATCCGCTGCTGGCTGAGTTGTACGACGTTATGGCGGCGTCGCAACGTGCCCGCCAGGCTCGCAATGACCTGGCGTTCGGGGAACTGGTACAGCGTCTCACCGAGGATGACGCGCAGTGATCGCCACCGATCGGCAGCTGGCCGCTGCGCGCGGCATCGTGACCGCTGCACGCAATTTAGGTGACGGTGAGGCCTATGTCGAAGCCTGTTACATCCACACCAAGGGCTTGAGCCGCGATGATCTAGTCGCCGTTATCGAGCTGCTTGGCGGGATGCTGTCCATCCAGTTCGAGGGCAAGGCATGACCCGGCGTGTTGTGTCGCCGCGATTGTCGTTATGGCGCGCTAGAATTGGCGTAGCTCGGTATCACCGAACACGCCGAACGCGGCAAGGGTCGCCACCTCGGACAACGGGTCACCATGCGACGCAAGCGATTACGCACGTCCAAACTAGGTGATCAATTGACTATCAACATCATTCGCAGCTCCGATCTGGGGCTACAGCCTGACGGCACAGTCCGTGGGCTACTACTGCCGTATGGGCAGACATCCGGTGAGCGTTTCGAGCCGGGAGCTTTCGCCCGGTCGATCCGTGAACGCGGCGACAAGATCGCCGTGTACGACCAAAACCACAAGCGCATCGGGCAGGTGACCGAATTGTGGGAGCAGTCTGACGGGCTGTACGCCGCATTGCAGGTACAGGGCACCCGTACAGGACCACTGTCCGTGGCGTTCCGGCCAATCAAGGAACGCACCGAGGGCGATGTCCTGGTGCGCACCGAGGCGGCGCTGATGGAGATCAGCGTCGGTGTTCAGCGCAACCGGAAACCCCTGCCGTTCTCCGTTGCGGCAGCGCGTCTCCGACTGCTCGACCTGTGACCGCCATCCTGACTCGCTCGGTGCCATGCACCCTGCGGGCCGTCGATACCGGCAGCGGTGAATCGGACGGGCTGACCTTCGAGGGATACGGGGCGGTGTTCAACGCACCCACCCGGATCGACTCGTGGGAAGGCCGTTTCGATGAGCAGATCTCACGCGGTGCGTTCGTCACGTCACTGCGCGAGCAGACGCCTAAGTTCCAGTTCGACCACGGACACCACCCGATGATCGGCTCCCTACCCATCGGCGCCGTCACGGACATCTACGAGGACGAGCGCGGGTTGTTCGTCCGGGCACGCATGGCCGCATCCCAGTTCTGGGAGCCGCTGCACACCGATGGATCTTTCCAGGGTGTCCAGGGCCTCCATGGGGTCACATCGCGGGTTGCGCGGTTTAGTCCGTTTTAGTAGCGAGATGCCGTAACCGAGATCATCGACATGTTTGCTTCCGGATAGCTCGACTTCTGATGGCATTAGGTACATAGAGTAGCCACGGATTGTTTCGATATGCTGAGCTCGGGATTTGGAATCAACGAGGTCATCATCCTGAGTTACTATCGCCACCTTCCTGAATCGGCGGTGGGCGATCCGCGCAAGCCCCATCGGCCCAAGGTCGATCAGCCGGGCGTATTGCATGTCCCAAGCTGCGGACCACGCCTTATTGGCTAGTTTGTCAGGCGATTCTCCGCCGCCTAGATGAAATATTCCGCGCGCGTCAGTCTTCGCATTTCCCTCACCCAGTAGAGCTTGCGCAGCTAGTGCCGATTCGTACGAGAGTAGGTAGCCGAATTCGTGCATCATCCATTCGACGTACTGATCAAAAGCCCACCGGCCGCCTCGTTTAGAGGCCCCTTGGAATAGGCTGGATAACCGGAGCATCGGCGCGTAGCTCATTATTAGCCCTTGGAGTGGGTGATGGTCCTTCCAGGGGAACGGGACGCCTTTTGCCCATTTCTTGTCGCGCTTCCAGGGTGGCTGCTTATTGGAAAATTCAGCCTTCACACGTTCAGGTTCCCAGTCGAGGACACGCTCGGTAGCCCATTGGAGTGATCGTTTCTGCATTTCGTCGAATTCGCCGGTCCGCTTCCAAGCGTTTTCTTCTACACCCCACCCGCTGGTGATATGAGTGCTCGACCTAAACCGCGAATACGGGAACGACAGCAGAAGCTGTTCAATATCTTCAGCATGATCTCGACTTTTACCGAAGTAGAATCTCGAAATATGCAGGCAGACGTTTTGGTCTAACACAATAAGATCTGGCACTGATTTAGGATCGTTGTCTGAATCCGAACATGTAGTAGCTGCCTATGCGAGATACGGCTGTTTCTCTCTCATTGCTGGCGAGGCTGTTGACCATGTCACTAACTGTAGGCAGCTAGGCGACTGCGTCAACCTAATTTCGCCCAGATCGAAGGAAACATTGGAACACTTCGTGACCGCTGAACGCCCGCACAACGGGAGGCCGCAGGACCGCTCAGCAACCGAGCTAGCCGCAGCGTCAATGCTGAGCTCCCGGCAAACTAATGACGGAGTCTGACGAGCCGGGGATGCTCTATGTCAGCAATAGCTGATCTCGGTTGCGCCCAGACAACCAGATGTGCGCCGAACGCGTTGCGCTTACAGACTTTTAGACCTGTAGCTTCTTCTTGGCTGACTCGGAACGGGGGCCACACGTAATGAACCAGGCGCGACCTCGCCGTATAGGGCGGCCGCGCGCGGGCTGGTCGGCACCGAATAGTCCTCGTTTGGCGGCACCTGGGATACGACGTTGATGATCGGGTGACCGATCTCGGGCCAGGCGAATGCGATCATCTTGTAACTGCTCGCCGGAAATCCCACCCGCGTGAAGGTAATACCGCATGGGCGGTGTATCCGCCGCACCGGCGGCGTCTCGAAACTGATGAGGAACTCGAATCCAGCGATCTGGACATAGCCACCGAGAATCTCACTGCCCATACTGGCTGGCCGAAGTCGGATGGCCTTTGGTATCGCGGGTTCATCGACATCGTGGTCGAGTAGGACATACAACCCCCATGCGGGCGGCCATTCTGCTCCACGCCAAAGTATTTCGGCCAACTGCTGACGCGTGACACCGAGGCGGAAGCGGTAGGCGGGCTGACCGTCCACTTCGATCGCCCCGGCCTCAATGGCTCCCCAGAGAACTTTGAGCATCCATAGTTCGATGTAGGGGCCGCTGACCATAGTGAATCCACGCGGAAAGCTGCCGCGGTCATCATTGCCCAGATACCTGAAGATGTCTAGGTGGTCCTCCAACGAGTGCCGGAAGAACTCGGCCGCCATCTTGTCTAAGGGTGATAACGCATTGTTATGGCGGCGACACAGCATCTTTCGAGACAGTGACGCACGACCAATCGTCTTACGCCGTTCGGATCTTTCCTGCCATGCCGCACCCTCAACGACCACGACCTTCCCGTCTGCCGAGATTGCACCGAGCACGTCATCAGTGATGAAGTGCTCCCGCGTCAGTTGCTCGTCACAGTCCTCACTCACGCGCGCGTAGCAGCCCGGGTTCGAATACCCGGTGCGTGGGCCCGTGAGCAATGGTGGGGGTGCCTGGGCAATCCAAGATCCGTCGTTGGCCCGATGACAGTTGGTGGCACGTCGATACGATCCGCAGGGACAATGGTCCTCAGGCGGCGGTCCGTACCACTGACTGACGCGCACATCAGCATCTCGGATGACTCGTTCATCGAGCCGTCTAACGGCACGCTCTAGTCCTTCGCTCACGTTCTGACGATATCGTCGGATACCGCTATAAGTGCGCACCGCATCACTTTATTGGTTGACAATCACGGCTGAGACCTACGTCAGGCATGATGGACCACTCGGTAATTCAATGCCCAGGCCCCGCAAATTGTTTTCAAGGCGCAACTGCAAATGAGCATTCGGCTACCTCCAATAGACCCATAATCCAATCTGGACGCCGGGCAAACACCCGATATGACAGATCTCAGCCCAACCCTCCACAGTGATCACCCTCCAAACACTCCCGGAGGTGGTTCAATTTTCCGAGAACCCAGGAGGGTTAGTTTCAGGAACCAGTTTCAACACTGGTCGTACTTCTTAAGGCCGATACGATCTGTTCACGCGCAGCGACTCCGTCCTGAACGGTTCGCCAGATTGGGTTCTCCGGCAGGAGATATCCAAGTACATTGGCAATCCGCCGCCGATCCGTGTTGGTGAGTCGATCCTGCAGTTCAGCTAGTGGATACCGCCGGGCACAGAGCGATGCTAGATACGCGAAATCTCGAAGATGTCGCTCCGCCGCGTCCTTGCCACACTCTGCTTGATAACCAGCGGCCTTACCGACCAGCGCGGCATGAACATCCGGTCGGATCACATAGCCCTGCCTGTCGCCTACTCTGATCCGTCGGCGCATGGATCGTTCAAGTGCCTGCACGCTACCGGCTGCTGAAATGGTACGAGCACCGGTCACAGTCGTGAAGTTCTCAGCGTTCAGACCTTCTGGGATTAGAACATCAACAGTCGCGCCCACCGTCTCTAGGTGCCGGTATCGGTGCCCAATCCCATCGGGACTCACGCCGTCCTCGGAGAATCCGTTCTCGACTAACTTCCGAGTCACATCATGTAACGCCGTCTGATAAGCGCGTACATCTAAGACAACATCAGCATCGGTTGTCACCCGCGGCGATTCCTCATCGTGCTCCCATGCGAGCAAATGCACCATCTGCCCGCCGACAAGTGTCCATCCGCGACATCGGAACTCGGCCAGATCCATAATCGCGTTCCACGCGACAACTTCGGCAGGCAACTGCACCGGTAATAATACCTCCAGGCCGGGGTGATCCGGGACTTCCTGAGGCTGGAGATCGAGCATCACACGTAACGCAACAATATGGGCGATATTCGGCCGATCGATATCCTGACTTGCCTTTAGAATATCCGCCGAGCGAGCCGGAAATCGAGCTATAAGATCGTCTACGAACTCTACAAGTATTTCATCAGATGCGTTCCGCCGCTTGGATATTGATGACTGCGCAGCCGCGATGGTCTGGAATAGCCCCACGTTACCCTCTTCCTTGAGGGTAGGTGATCGGATCTCCGTCAAAACCAGTTTGATTAGCGGACGATGATGTGCGCTCACTAAAATTCACACATTCACTAAGCCTGCAACAATATCCTTCGCCTCGCCCACAGCACGGGGATCGCCGTCGTCAAGGAGATCCATTGCCGACACCACAGAAGCAACAATACGCGGATTGTCGCGACGGCGAGGCACACTGCCTGGGTCTGCAACTGCCCACAAGAAGACATTCGGGACCTGACCTTCAGAGGGCACCCGTAGTCCGTACTCGCTTACCACTGCATCAATCTCAGCAGCAGAGACGTAAGCACGCAGATGGTTCGACGGCGAGAGGTTTTGTGATCCGTGCCCCCCGCTAAGCACTAGACGATCATCGGCAGCAAGCTCATCGATTACAGGACGAAACGCCCACGCCCGATGAAGATGTCCGCGGGCGGAGACCCAAGACCACAGTCGTAAATGCGGAGAAGACTGATTTTCCAATATCTCCACACGATTGCGTAGCCGCAAGGGCACATGGACATCTTCCCCCGCGAGGCTAGCCAGCACCGACCACGCCGAACCCTCCGCCATTGGGCGACCACCGTCCTTATGCCGGAAGCCCAGGACCACATCGGCGGCCACCAGCCAGCGACCAGCAACCTGGTGCGCTGGAAGCCGGCCAGAAGCAATGAGGGCACGCACGCGGCGGCCGCTCACGCCAAGGTGCGCGGCAACCTCCGAACCACTCATGTACTCACTCATGTACACAACTATACCGATTCCGGAATAGTTGTGCACCTACCTCCGACCTGCTAAATATCCCTTACGGCATGTCGAACCGGAAATTCCGAGTCGTCACGCTAGGCTCGGTCTACGACTGTTACAGGTCGACGAGCCTAGCGTGACGAGGCTTACCGCTTGCGGGAATGGGCTGGTTGACGAGGGTATTTGCACTCAGTCACGGTGACGCCCCAACGGACTCCACCCAGAAACGCATACCTAGATCTGCAAAAGGCCGTGTCAACACCTGGAGCTCAGCGGCTTCCAGTAGATCCACAACCAGACCAGGTCGCCAGGTGAACACGCAATACCAGTCAGCACGACGAATCTCCGCCACGATCTCACCCTCAAATCCGTCAGTAGCAACCTCTTCGTCAGCTCGTTCGGTGGAGGCTCCGCGACTGTCCAACAAGACGTTCCACACGACCTCGCGAGCAGAGCTCGGATCACGCCGGCGGCGCGACCATGCGATCTGACGGCGTCCGCTAGAGACTCGTTCCCATTCGTGCCAGATCTTCCACCGCCCGGAAGCAGTGATGTTCACGACTTCTACGTACACGGTGCTCAACTGGGGCCGCGGGGTTTGGATGGAAATCAGCCCCGGCCAACTGTTTGTCGTCCCCCAAGGAGTTGAAGCACTGCCCGATCGCCCGCGGCGAAGTACACGCGGTCCTCATCGAGCCAACCGGGGTAGTGAATACCGGGGATGCCGGTGGTCTGCTCACTGCGACGTATGACGACTCTTTGGTTACGTAGAACATCAGGCGCTCTCACTCCGTCAACACAACGCCTGGATCACCTGCCGCGTCGCGACGTGAATCTGCCGGGACACCTCTGAAGACATACTCAGGTCCCGCACATGGGGAACGTCGAAGACCGTGGTGACCACACCCGGTCCATCGGACTCCCACCGTGCACCGTGCCGATTGAGAATGCTGCGCATCGCGTAGTTGTCTGAGAGCACCGAGGCGGTGAACCGCCGTACACCGTCCGCATGAGCAGACACCGACAACGCCTCCATCAACAGTGTTCCGATCCCCCGGCCCTGATAGTCGTCACCGACCGTGAAGGCCAGCTCGGCGCTGTCGGGTTCGGCGACATGGCGGATGAATCGGGCATCGGCCACAACGAGACCGTCAAGACCGTCGGGCCCGTCGGTAAGCGCCCACGCGAAATGGTCGAGATAGTCCAGCTCAAACAGGTACGTGATCATCCGCTTGTTGGGCACCCCCAGAAACCGGCGGTACACGGTCCTCGGGGAGAGCCTCGCCAAACGCTGCCGGTCACCGGGCAGGAGGGGGCGTAGGTAGAACTCGGCGCCGTCACGCAGCCGCACCGGAATGGGGGTGACAAAGGTCGCCAACCGCTGACGGGCCGTCCACACCAATGCCTCTGACACGCCAGGGATTTCAAGCATCGCGGTGAACGCATCATGGCCACCGGCCCAGCCCCGAAGCGGCTCGGTCGCCACGACGGTCGCGGTCCGGGCAGTTCCGCGCAGGAGTGCGATCTCACCGACGACAGTGCCGGGTACCAGGTGCGCGACGACCACGTCCCCGCTCTCCTCGGCGTGAAGGATCTCGCCGCCGCCCGAGCCGAGGAGCAGGAACCAGTCGGCCGGCTCGCGCTGACGCATCAGCACTTCCCCGGCAGCCGCTTCGAGAGGCGCGAGCAGCTCAGCCAGCGGAGTAAGCGCATTGGCCGAATTGCCTGCGAAAAACTCCAGTTCCGCGAGCTCTGCGGCATCGACGCCGACAGATCCCGGCCACGCTCCGTCCACGATGTGCACCGCCCTAGCCCGAACCAGCTGAGTCAGTTGGCATGGTAATCACCGCCACCAGGTCTGATCGGCTAATAGCGGTACCACATCCGCAGCGGGCGTGCTCAGGCCATCAGTGCGGCAAAGCGATCCAGTCGGCGCAAGGTGTTATCGCGGGACGCGACCGCCAGCCCCAACAGCACACGATGCACGCCCAGGTCGGCGCGGCGTTCGATATCTCCGGGCCGCGGCTCCAGAATGGTCGCGGTCACGGGAACGGCTGGCCTGCCCGTTTGCGTCGCCAGCAGGTTGAGTTCACCGATCCCCTTCCGAAGCTCTACCATCTCAAGCATTGTCGGCGCCATCCAGCCGTCGGCATGGTCGAGTACACGTTCGTGGGTAGACGGGCCCCAGCCGCCCAACCACACCGGCGGGTGCGGTCGTTGGACAGGTTTGGGCCAGGAGCGGATGGGGTCGAACGCGACATACTTACCGTGGAATTCGGCGTGCTCTTCCGTCCAGATCTTCTTGACCGCTTGGATGCGCTCGCTCTGCAATGCCACCCGTGTGCGCGGATCGGTGCCGTGATTTCGGATCTCCTCACGCAGCCATCCGACACCGATTCCTAGTTCCAGCCGCCCGCCCGATGCCCTGTCCAGGGTCGCGGCCTCTTTGGCGAACGTGATCGGGTCTCGCTGGACAAGTAGCGCCACGGCGGTGCCGATGCGCAGGTCCCTGGTGGCAGCCGCCGCGAAGGACAACGCCACAAACGGATCGAGGCTGCGGCAATAGTCGCGGGGTATCTCCTCCCATCCGGGATGAATCGTCTCGATCGTCACCGGTATGTGCGTGTGCTCGGGCACAAAGAGGGATTCGAACCCGCGCTCCTCGATCTCGACCGCCAGCTCGCCGGGCTCCATGCCCTCGTCGGTGATCGTCGTGAAAATGCCTATCCGCATTGAACTCTTCCCGTTACGCGTGCTCGCCGTGGGGCTGCGGCACCGCTGCGGACAGAACCTCGAACTCGGAGTCACTCAGCGTGATGTCTGCGGCGGCCAGGTTCTGTGCGAGGTGTGCTTCCGACGAAGTTCCCGGGATGGGAAGCACATTCGGCGAGCTTCGCAAAAGCCATGCCAAGGCAATCTGCGCCGCACTTGCGCCGTGCGCACGCGCGACGACATCCAGCGCACCGCCGGGACCTTCCAGGCCCCCGGTAGCCAGCGGGAAGTATGGGATGAACGCGATGCCGTGGGCAGTGGCGTAGTCCACCACGTCAGCCGCTGACCGATTGGCGAGGTTGAACAGGTTTTGCACCGAGGCAATGGGCACGATCTGACGTGCGGCGCGCAGCTGGTCCACCGAGACCTCTGAAAGTCCGATGTGCCTGATCTTGCCTTCGTCCTGTAGGAGTTTGAGTTCGCCGATCTGGTCTTCGAAAGGAACAGTGGGGTCGACTCGATGCAGCTGAAGCAGATCGATGCGCTCCAGTTTCAGGCGCCGCAGGCTCATTTCTGTCTGCTGGCGCAAGTATTCGGGCCGCCCCAGCGGAATCCAACCCCAGTCCGCCGGACCCGTGCGCGCGAGCCCTACCTTAGTGGCGATCACCAGATCGCGGGAGTACGGATACAACGCCTCACTGATCAGATCTTCGACGATCTGCGGACCATAGGCATCCGCGGTGTCCAGGAAATTCACTCCCAGCTCAACCACACGTTTGAGCAGCCGCACCGCGGCAGCCGGATCCCGCGGCGGGCCCCATACGCCCGGGCCGGTCAACTGCATCGTGCCGTAGCCGAGCCTGTTGACGGTGATGTCGCCACCGATGGTGAGTGTTCCCGCATTAGCAGCCTGCTGTGACGTCACGAAATCTATCCTGCGCAATCTGAACTCAAGAGACGGCGAAACCTAGTCGTCTCAAATGGATTTGATGTGTTTTCCGCTATTCGGGCTGCTGGTCCAGCGCAAGCCGGGCCAGCAACTCAAGCCCATCGGCGTCGGGACCACCCGGGTCGGCCGAGTAGATGAGCAGCTGCTGCCCGGGTGCCCCACCGACCGCGAAGCTGTCGTACTGGAGGTTGATCTCACCGACCTGGCTGTGGCGGAATCGCTTCGCCCCGCTCGTTCGAGGCCTCACGTCGTGCTGCATCCACACGAACGTGAAAACGTCGCTCTGAATCGTCAACTCACCCACGACTTCTGCCACGCGGGGGTCGTCGCGAAACGACACCGACATAGCACGCAGATTTCGGGCGGTATCCCGCGCGATCTCGTCCCATTCGGCGTAGAACTCGTTGGCCGCGGGGTCGAGAAACACCATGTACGCGAGGTTGTCGGCACGCGAGAAGTCACCGTAAAGAGCCTGCGCATGAGCATTCATCGCCAGAATGTCCAGTGCCGGGCTGACTACCAAAGCTGGGGCGTGCACCACATTGTTGACGATTCTCATGGTTCCCTCGCTGGCATCGCGCTGACCGGCGGCAGGTGCTACCCCAGACGGCCGGGCAAGGCCGGCCAGGTGTTCAGCCGCGTGCGTATCCAGCTGCAGTGCGCGGGAAATCGACCGCAGCACCTGCTCCGAGGGATGCCGCTCACGCCCCTGCTCAAGCCTGCTGTAGTAGTCGGCACTCACCCCCGCCAGGGCCGCAACCTCTTCTCGGCGCAGGCCCAGAACGCGGCGCGGCTCGTCCTCCGGCAGCCCCACTTGTCGCGGCGAAACCAGAGCACGGCGCGCCTTCAGAAAGTCGCCCAACTCATTTCGCCGATCCATGACCTCAACATACCCACGGCGGCTGGCACCAACCAGGGTGTAACACACCCACCAGTGACGCATCGCTTCAGCCGCACGGGATGCCAGGTAGGAGTAGCGCACCCTTCCAGGACGGCGCCCGCGAATCTACGCTCGAGAAGCAACCAGATATGAATGAAATATGTTGCGGTCAAATGAAAGACGGAGATCCATGAGCATTCTGACAGGCAAGACGGCACTTGTTACGGGCGCGTCGAAGGGAATCGGCGCGGCCATCGCGCGCGACCTGGCTTCCGCGGGAGCACTTGTGGCAGTCCACTACTCGTCAAGCAAGAGCGGGGCTGATCATGTCGTGAAGTCAATACACGACGCTGGCGGACAGGCCTTCGCACTCCAGGCCGATATCTCCGACCCGGCCAGCGTCAAAGGACTGTTCGCCGAACTCAGCACCCGGATCGACAAGCTCGACATCCTGGTCAACAACGCCGGGGTGTACGAGATGGGCGCGGTTGAATCAGTGACCACAGGTGAGCTTGAGCGCCAGTTCGGCCTGAACGTCTTCGGCCTGGCCATCACAATCACCGAAGCGCTCGGCAGCGCCCTTGGACCCGGCTCGAGCATCGTCAACATCGGATCGAGTGTCACCAGCTTCACGCCCGCCAACTCGCTGGTGTACACCGCCTCGAAGGGGGCGGTGGACGCGATTACCGGCACCCTCGCCAAGGAGCTGGGCCCGCGGGGCATCAGGGTGAACTCGGTCAATCCCGGCTTGACCGTGACCGACGGCATGCAATCCAGCGCCTTCTCAAGCCGCGAGTTCCGCAACGAGATTGAGAACATCACACCCCTTGGCCGGATCGGCATCCCGGAGGACATCGCACCAGCAGTGACATTCCTGGCCTCGGACCGCGCCTCGTGGATCACTGGAGAGATCCTGGTCATCGGCGGCGGCCTGAACTAAACGGCCCTTCTTCGTCCGTTCGCCGATGTAGAGCCCGCTCCCCTGGCAATAATGCTGGTGGCCGGAAGGAATCAATGATGGGCAAGCTCTGCACCAGGATCGTCGTCGCGATCACTGCCGCTGGCATATCGGCTGGCGGCCTGTTCGGCATGGGGACTGCGCAGGCTAATGACCACACATTCCTGGACAGCCTGCGCGCCGCGGGAGTCTTCATCCACAAGGACGCAGAACCGTATGTGGTTCAGGCGGGACACCAGGCCTGCCGCGATCTACGCAACGGTGTGCCACCCGAAGAAGTGGGATCGCAGTTCCCGGTGGGTTCCGGTGTCGCGCCCGCGCCTGCCCCCAACGTGTATGTCGACATTCTGCAAAGCGAGCTATGCCCGAATGCGCTGAACCCCGCGCCACCCCAGCCGGCGTAGCCGTTCTCCGCGACCTTGCTGAAGCAGCAGTAGCCTCGTTGGTGTAGCAGCGGCTACCCGGACACACAACAACCATTCGACCTGTCAGAATGTTTGCTGTGAACATTCGGTTGCTACTGGCTCCGCGGTGGGTGCGCTGGTTGGTAATGGTCGCCCTCATGACAGCAATCGGCGGCCCGCTGTGGATCTTCCTCATTTCGGACGACGGATCGGACTGGAAAGCCCGCGCGGTGCAGATACCGGTGCTCAGCATCGGTGTTGGGACCTTGCTCATCGTTACTCAGGCCCGATTCCGCCGGTCCTTTCTCGCCGCCCTCGATGGGCTGGACGCGACGCAGCGACGCCAGGCCATCGAGGCAAGCCAGCGCGGAGACGCACCGACCGAACCGCCGGTGCTGTCGGCGGCTGTGCGGCTGTGCACGCTCCTTGTCGGAACCAGACTGCGGACACCCACATGGGCGCGATGGGTTGCATACCTAGTTCCAGCGGGTGCAGCGCTCATCGCAGTCGCCCGCCTCGTTGATCACGATGTCTGGCGTGCCATGGCGTGGCTTGCGGTGGCCGCGCTGATGGCGTTGGTTTTTTGGTGGGATGCACGCACATTGCGTCGGCTACAACAGCAGCTGAACCTGTTACGTGCCGCAGCTGCCTCATCGCTGGGAGAGGTTCCCGCCCTTGCCGAATCCGAGTACCCGTCGGTGACGCCGTCACGGAAGGTGTGGCTGATCGTCTTCGGCGCCGTGATCGCCATGTCCGTAATCGCCAGTGCCGCCGCCTATCTGATGGAGCGAGCGCAGCCCGGACACGGCATCACCGGGCGCAGCGAATGCGGTAAGGCAATAGCAACCCTCGCTGTCTTCAGCGGGCGCGAGGATCTCACGAACGCCCAATCGATCGTCCCGGACGGGCCGAGCCTGACCGATTACGAGAAGTGGTCCAACGAGATTCGCACTCGCGCGGCGCAGGTGACCAGATCCGATCTCGCACCGCGGGCACAACACATTGCCGAGCTGTCCGGTCAAGCCGTCTCCGTTGTCCGCCAGATCCGCAAGGAACCAGGGACGCAACTCGAGCAGCTACAGCAGCAAGATGTCTACGCCAAGCTCATCGCCCAAATGTATGACGAAGCGGCGGTAGTTCTTGACGTATGCCATAGCTGACCGGCACTCACCCACAGTCGTACTGCACTCCGATACCGCGCGGAGGAGTCGCCCGCTTGGTGCACCCGTACACCTCAAGCTGCTCACCCAAGCGCACAGCAGAGTGATGCGCGTAGTTCACGCAGTACAGACCCATCTCATCCGATCTGCATTGGTAGTCGCCGAATTTCAGACGTTTCCCGTACTCAAGCGGCAGGCCCACACCCTCACTGAACGGCCCCGGGTCACCGTGACGACTACCGACGGTAACGGTCGCGCCGTCGAAGCTCACCCAGCCCGCGATCCACTGGCCGGGCAGATCGGGAGGACGGGGCGGCGCGCGGTGAAGCCCCGGTAGGCACGACAACGGCACCTGGTACTTGAACGCCGTGATGCATCCCCCGATGACCCGAGGACCCAAGTCGCCGGGAACACGGAACGCCACCTCACCTTGGGACAGCTGGCCTGGCGTGCCGTCCTGATCGACCGTGCGAAATTTCTCGACATCGGCCGGATCACCCGCCTCTATCCAGCGCGTCACCGACTCCACGGACGCGCGTGGCCCCGGTGCGGGGGCACGCGCGGTTGTCGTGGTCGTCGACGTCGTTGGCACCTGGGACGGTGCGCTGACGGACGGCGTGGTGGATGAGATCGGCGAACCCTGCTGCGTGTGTGCGACACAACCCGTGACCAGGAAGATCAGGCACAACACGCTCCAGACACGCACCCAGTGAGCGTAGCTTGTCCCCAATATTGGGTAGGGTCCCTCGGCGTGACTCAGAGCGTGACCGTAAAATCTGTAAATGCCCGCCTCGCTGCGGAACTGGAGGTCGCCGAAGCCCAGGTCACGGCGGCTGTGCGGCTGCTCGACGAGGGTGCGACGGTCCCGTTTATCGCGCGATACCGCAAGGAAGTCACCGGCAGCCTGGACGACGGCCAGCTGCGCAGTCTGGAAGAACGGCTGCGGTACCTGCGGGAACTCGACGAGCGTCGCGCCGCGGTGCTGTCCTCCATCGAGGAACAGGGCAAGCTCACCGACGACCTCAAGGCGGCGCTGCTGTCGGCCGACACCAAGGCGCGTGTCGAGGACATCTACCTGCCGTACAAGCCCAAACGGCGCACCAAGGCACAGATCGCCCGGGAGGCCGGGCTGGAACCGCTGGCCGACCGGCTGCTCGCGGACCCGAGTCTGGTGCCCGACGAGGCGGCCGCCGAGTTCCTCACCGAGGATGTCGCCGATGCCAACGCGGCACTCGATGGCGCGCGGCACATCCTGATCGAGCGCGCATCCGAGGATGCCGAACTCGTCGGTGCCACCCGCACCAAGTTCTGGGCGGACGGTGCGCTGCGCACCGCCCCATGGTCAGAGGATGCGGCGAAAACCGAAGCGGCACAGAAGTACCGCGACTACTTCGAGTTCTCCGAATCCCTGGAGACCATGCCCTCGCACCGGGTGCTGGCCGTCATGCGCGGCGAGAAGGAGCAGGTGCTCGCCCTCAACTTCGACGGCGGTGAGGACGCGCCGTATGAGGCCATGGTCGCGCAATCGCTCGGCGTCAACCTGACCGCGAAGACCCCGGCCACGCCGTGGCTGGCCGGTACCGTTCGGGTGGCCTGGCGGGCCAAGCTCATGTTCTCCGCGTCCGTCGATGCCCGCCTCAAGCTGCGCCAACGCGCCGAAGAAGATGCCGTCGGCGTCTTCGCGCGCAACCTCAAGGATCTGCTGCTCGCGGCCCCCGCCGGCACGCGCGCCACACTCGGCCTGGACCCCGGGTTCCGGACGGGTGTCAAGGTGGCCGTGGTGGACGGCACCGGCAAGGTCGTCGACACCTGCGCCATCTACCCGCACCAGCCGCAGAAGAAGTGGGATGAGGCCAAGGCCACTCTCGCGGCGTTCGTCGCGCGCCATGGTGTCGAGCTGATCGCCGTCGGCAATGGCACCGCCTCACGCGAAACCGACGCGCTGGCAGCCGAACTCATCGCCGATATCAAGGCCGCTGGCGCCAAGGCCCCGACAAAGGCGATGGTCAGTGAGGCGGGCGCGTCGGTCTATTCGGCCTCAGCCTATGCCGCGCACGAGCTTCCCGACCTCGACGTGACGCTGCGGGGTGCGGTCTCGATCGCACGGCGCCTGCAGGATCCGTTGGCAGAGCTGGTGAAGATCGAACCCAAGTCGATCGGCGTTGGGCAGTACCAGCACGATGTCACTCCCGGCACGCTCGCGCGCAGTCTCAACGTGGTCGTCGAAGATGCCGTGAACGCGGTCGGTGTCGACTTGAACACGGCCTCCGTACCTCTACTCGCACGCGTATCCGGGGTGACGGAATCCTTGGCCGAGTCCATCGTCGCGCACCGTGAGAAGGTGGGCGCGTTCCGTAGCCGCAAGGGACTGTTGGAGGTTCCCCGACTGGGCCCCAAGGCCTTTGAACAGTGCGCCGGATTCCTGCGCATCCGCGAAGGCGACGACCCGCTCGACGCGTCCGGCGTGCATCCCGAGTCCTACCCGGTGGTGCGCAAGATTCTGGACCGTTCGGGTGTCACCCTCGCCGAGCTGATCGGTAACGAGCGTTCACTGCGCTCGCTCAAGCCCGCAGACTTCGCCGACGATCGGTTCGGAATTCCCACCGTGACAGACATTCTCGGCGAGCTGGAGAAGCCGGGACGCGACCCGCGGCCCGCGTTCACCACGGCCACCTTCGCCGCGGGCGTCGAAAAGGTCTCGGACCTGAAGGTCGGCATGGTGCTCGAGGGTGTGGTGACCAACGTGGCCGCCTTCGGTGCATTTGTTGATGTCGGCGTGCATCAGGATGGCCTCGTGCACGTCTCGGCGATGTCGGACCGGTACGTATCCGACCCCCATGAGGTGGTCAAGTCTGGCCAGGTGGTGCGGGTCAAGGTCACCGACGTAGATATTCCGCGTCAGCGCATCGGGTTGAGCCTGCGCCTCACCGACGATCCGCAGCAGGGCAAGCGCCCCGAGGGAGCCAACGCCAGCGCCCCCCGACGCGACAACAAGAATCAGGGACGACCAAACCAGAACCGCAGCAAGAATTCCGGGCGCCAGCAGGAAACTCGGGCGACGGGCTCCATGGCGGATGCGTTGCGTAACGCGGGGTTTGGGCGGTAGGCGCACCCTGGGTTGTCGGTGCCACTGATTAGCGTGGCGCCGTGCTCACCACCGTCGCCATCCGCGGATACCGATCACTACGTGATCTTGTACTCCCGCTTGCCCAACTCACCGTCATCACCGGCGCTAACGGCACCGGAAAGTCCTCGCTGTACCGGGCGCTGCAGCTACTGGCCGATTGTGGCCGCGGCGAGATCATCGGCTCGCTGGCGCGGCAGGGCGGACTGCAATCGGCAATGTGGGCCGGGCCGGAAAATCTCAAAGGCGCACGGCGAACCGGCACTGTTGAGCCCACGGTCCGCACTCGGCCCATATCCATCGAACTAGGTTACGCATCAACGGATTTTGGCTATCTGGTAGATCTAGGTCTGCCGATTCCCAGCGATTCCGCCTTCGGCCGCGACCCGGAAATCAAGCGTGAGGCCGTGTTCACCGGACCATCGCTTCGCCCCAGCGCGACCCTGGTCCGGCGAACCCGTCCTGTGGTTGAAGCACGCGCCGATTCGGGACGTGGGTTTGAGGGCTTCAGTCGCTCGATACCGACCTACCGCAGCATGCTCTCCGAATTCGCGGGGAGGTTCCCGGAATTGGGTGCCGTCCGGGACACCCTGCGCGGCTGGCGGTTCTACGACGGATTCCGTGTCGATATGCTCGCGCCCGCCCGGCAGCCTCAGATCGGCACGCGTACGACGGTGCTATCGAATGACGGCAGCGACGTGGCCGCCGCCATCCAGACAATCATCGAGACTCGCAGCGACACGCTGGACAAGGCCGTCGCGGCCGCCTTCGACGGCGCCGCGGTGGCCGTGGGCGTGCGCGAGGGACTCTTCGATCTTCAGGTTCAGCAGTCCGGGATGCTGCGGCCACTGCGCGCCGCGGAGTTGTCCGACGGCACCCTGCGTTTCCTGTTGTGGGCCGCCGCGCTGTTGAGTCCCGAACCGCCGCCGCTGATGGTGCTCAACGAGCCAGAAACCTCGCTGCATCCCGATCTCATCGCTCCGCTGGCGACGCTCATTCGCGCGGCGGCCGGGAAAACCCAGGTGGTCGTGATCACCCACGCCAACGCTCTGGTAGATCATCTTGCCGCGCGGTCGTTGTGCGAGATCCTCGCTGGCGATGAGGACCGATTCGACGACGCGGGTTCGGCAGTACGGCTCGAACTTGTCAAGGACTGGGGCGAGACGCAGATCGTGGGGCTCGACGCACTCAAAGCCCCGTCGTGGCATTGGGGTTCTCGCTAGACGTCTATCGCGTCACCACCTGATGAGGCTCTGGCGGGTCTGCCGGTGCCGTCAGTGGCCTACTCGGTCATATCGTGGGACTTCGGGGCGCAGCCTGAGAGTTAGTTTCTCGTGGTGAGCCAAAGGGTTGCCAGACAACGGATGCACACTGTTGGGTGGACCGTCGAACCCCAGGAAGGGAGCGCAGTGACCGAAGCGTCACGAGACAACGTTCTGATCGTGCATTGGCACGACCTCGGCCGCTACCTGGGCGTCTACGGGCATCCCGACGTATCCAGCCCACACCTGGACCAACTGGCGGCCGATGGCATCCTGTTCACCCGCGCGCACGCCACGGCGCCGCTGTGCTCACCGTCGCGTGGTTCGCTCTTCACCGGCCGGTACCCACAGAGCAACGGCCTTATCGGCCTGGCTCATCACGGCTGGGAATACCGCGCCGGGGTGCGCACACTCCCCCACATTCTGTCTGGATCGGGCTGGTACACAGCACTGTTCGGAATGCAGCATGAAACGGCGTATCCGGCCACCCTGGGATTCGACGAGTACGACGTATCCAACTCGTATTGCGAATACGTGGTGGAACACGCGAGCCGCTGGTTGCGCAATTCCCCCAACACGCCGTTTCTGCTGACCGCCGGATTCTTCGAAACGCACCGCCCCTTTCCTCGGGAGCGTTATGAACCGTCCGACGCCGACACGGTGAATGTCCCGGACTATCTGCCCGACACCCCGGAGGTACGCGACGATCTCGCCGAGTTCTATGGCTCGATCGCGGTGGCCGACGCCAAGGTCGGTGAGTTACTGGACGTGCTGGCCGAGACGGGCCTCGATGAGAGCACCTGGGTCGTCTTCATGACCGACCATGGCCCGGCGTTGCCACGCGCCAAGTCCACCCTGTATGACGCCGGTACCGGCATCGCATTGATCGTGCGCCCACCGCGGGGCCGCACTACTGAGTCGCTCCGGTACGACGAGCTCTTCAGCGGGGTCGATCTGCTGCCCACCCTGTTGGGCTTGCTCGGTGTCGACATTCCCGAGGAGATTCAGGGAATTTCACATGCCGACAATATCCTGAAGCCGACGGGCGAACTGAAACAAGTCCGCTCCGAGTTATTCACCGCGAAGACATACCACGATTCTTTTGATCCCATTCGAGCCATTCGAACAAAGGATTACAGCTATATAGAGAATTATGCGCCCAGGCCGGTGCTGGACCTGCCGTGGGACATTGCCGACAGCCCGCCGGGCCGGGCCGTCGCCACACACATCACCAATCCCCGCCCGCATCGCGAGCTCTACGACCTCGTGAACGATCCGGGCGAGGCGCACAACCTGCTGGGACTCGATGCCGACGAGGAGTCCCAGTCCATCGCCGACGATCTGGCACTGCGCCTCAACGATTGGCGAGAGAAGACTCTCGACGTCATTCCCTCCGATTTTGCGGGCACACGCATTTCCGAGCGCTACACCGAGACATTCCTGCGCATCCATGGCAGGCCCGGAGCCAACCGTTCCGCCATCGCCGACGAGCGTGGCATCGAACAACAGTTACGTTCGCCATGATTGCAATTCACGGCGAACCCAATTAGTCGAATACAAAACAATTGCGGTTAGGCTACTGCGCATGCCCGACCATCCCACCGCATATCTGGTGCTCGCATCGCAGCGCAGTGGCAGCACCCTACTGGTGGAATCCCTGCGAGCGACCGGCGTGGCCGGCGAACCACAGGAGTTCTTCCAGTACCTGCCCACCACGAGCATGTCTCCGCAGCCACGGGAATGGTTCGCCGATGTACAGGACGAGTCAATACTGCGTCTGCTCGATCCGTTGGACGCAGGCAAGCCCGACCTGGCGCCCGCGAGCATCTGGCGCGATTACATCCGCACCGTGGGCCGTACCCCCAACGGAATCTGGGGCGGCAAGCTCATGTGGAATCAGACCCCGCTGCTCTTGGACCGCGCGCAGGATCTGCCCGATCGTTCCGGTGAAGGATTGCTCGCCGGCATCCGGGATGTGGTTGGCAGCAACCCGGTGCTGGTCCACGTTTACCGGCCAGACGTTGTGTCCCAGGCGGTTTCGTTCTGGCGTGCGGTGCAGACCCGGGTGTGGCGCGGACGTCCGGATCCCGGGCGCGATGCCCGCGCCGAGTATCACGCCGGGGCCATTGCCCATGTCATCACCATGCTGCAGGCGCAGGAGGCGGGTTGGCGCCGCTGGTTCGCCGAGGAAAACATCGAACCCATCGACGTCTCGTATCCGTACCTCTGGCGCAACCTGACCCAGGTGGTCGCCACCGTTCTGGAGGCACTGGGACAAGACCCCCGGCTCGCGCCACCACCTGTGCTGGAACGGCAGGCAGACCAGCGGTCTGACGACTGGGTGGATCGATACCGGACCGACGCGGAAAGAGAGGGGCTGCCACTATGAGCGACACCGCGACGACACCCGATCTGTTGCAGGTCAACGAGCTTCGGCTGCTGGAGGCCGAGGCGGTGCACATCATCCGGGAGGTGGCCGCCGAGCTACAGCGCCCGGTGCTGCTCTTCTCCGCGGGCAAGGACTCGATCGTCTTGCTGAAGTTGGCCGAGAAGGCCTTCCGGCCCGCACCGCTGCCGTTCCCGGTGTTGCACGTCGACACCGGACACAATTTCCCCGAGGTGATCGAGTTCCGTGATCGCCGAACCATCGGGCACGACCACAAACTGATCGTCGCCTCCGTGCAGGAAACGATCGATGCCGGGCGGGTCGCCGATCCGGGCCCGGGTGCCTCACGTAACCGTCAGCAGACCCGAACCCTGCTGGACGCGTTGGAGGCCGGCGGTTTCGATGCGGCATTCGGCGGCGCGCGGCGCGATGAGGAACGCGCCCGCGCCAAGGAGCGCATCCTGAGCTTCCGGGACGAGTTCGGCCAGTGGGATCCGCGGGCACAACGCCCCGAACCCTGGTCGCTGTACAACGGACGCATCCGCAAGGGCGAGCAGGTTCGTGTCTTTCCGTTGAGCAACTGGACAGAACTGGACATCTGGCGCTACATCCAGCTGGAAAACCTTGAGCTGCCCTCGATCTACTACGCCCATCAACGCGAGGTGTTTGAGCGTGACGGCATCCTGCTGGCCACCTCGGAATACACCACCCCAACGGGCGACGAGACTGCCGCCACCGAATGGGTGCGCTACCGCACCGTCGGCGACATGACGATCACCGGCGCGGTCCGCTCCCAGGCCACCGAGATCGAAGGGGTGATCGCGGAGATATCCGCGGCCACTGTGTCCGAGCGCGGCGAGACCCGCGCCGATGACCGCACATCCGTGGCTGCCATGGAAGACCGGAAACGAGAGGGCTACTTCTGATGAGCACCCAGACCGCGGTGGACACCCGCCAACTGCTGCGTATCGCCACCGCCGGTTCGGTGGACGACGGCAAGAGCACGCTCATCGGGCGACTGCTCCATGACACCGACAGCCTGCCGGTCGACCATCTGGAGGCCGTCACCGACGACGAGGGGAACGCCGACCTCGCCGCGCTGTCGGATGGTCTGCGCGCCGAACGCGAGCAGGGCATCACGATCGACGTCGCCTACCGTTTTTTCTCCACCGAGAGCCGAAGCTACATCCTCGCCGACACTCCGGGTCACGAGCGCTACACCCGCAACATGTTCACCGGCGCCTCCAACGCACATGTCGCCATTCTTCTGGTCGACGCACGTGCCGGGGTGCTGCGCCAGACCCGTCGCCACGCTCGCATCGCAAAGTTGTTGGGTATCAAGCATTTCGTGGCAGCAGTCAACAAGATCGACCTGGTCGACTTCGACGCGCAGCGGTTCGCGGAGGTAGAACGCGAGCTGCATCTGCTGGCTGACCGGCTGGGCAAGGTGGACATCACGGTCATCCCGATTGCGGCCAAGCTCGGCGACAATGTGGTGCACCGCTCCGAGAACACCACGTGGTACGGCGGGCCGACCCTGCTCGAATACCTAGAGGCCATTGAGCTTTCGCCCCCGCAGCCCGAGCCCGCCAAGCTCCGCCTGCCCGTGCAGTGGGTCTCGCGCCCCACGGCCGATCAGCGCCGCCGGTACACCGGCCGGCTAGCGGGAGGCACCCTCAGCGTCGGAGATCCGGTGGTGAATCTGCCGTCGGGAACCCGGTCGACCGTGACGGTGGTGGACACTCTGGACGAAAACCGTTCCACCGGTGTAGCTCCGCTTTCGGTGTCGATCGAATTGGCCGACGATATCGATGTGGGCCGCGGCGACGTACTGGTGAGCGGCGCAGAAGATGCGGTGCTGCCGGTACTGGCCCGCGAGCTCGACGCCACGGTCTGCTGGTTCACCAACGGTCCGTTGCGGGCCGGTGACCGGCTCGCACTCAAGCAGGGCACCCGGACGGTACGGGCCACCGTTCAGGCTCTGCATACCCGGCTGGATCCGGAAACCCTGGACGAGCTGGATGGCCCGGTTGAGCTGGCGCTCAACGACATCGGCTCGGTCACCCTGCGCACCAGCTCGGTCGTGGTGGCCGATTCCTATGCCGACAGCAGAGACAGCGGCGCGTTCATCCTGATCGACGAGGCGTCCAACGACACCGTCGGCGCCGGAACCATCACCGAAGCGCGTGAGGTCAAACCGGAGACGCACTCACGCACCGATATCCGCTGGCATCCCTCGGCGCTGGACCGCGAATACCGTTGGGACAGTACTACTCAGCGCGGTGCGATCATCTGGTTCACCGGTCTGCCCGCATCCGGCAAGTCGACCATCGCGGTGGCGGTGGAACGCGCACTCGTGGAATCCGGACAGGTCGCGTACCTGCTCGACGGCGACAACCTGCGCCATGGGCTTTCCGATGACCTCGGGTTCTCTCCTGGCGACCGCGCCGAGAACATCCGCCGGGTGTCGCATCTGGCACGGCTCTTCGCCGACGCCGGGGTGGTCGCGCTGGCATCGCTGGTATCGCCGCTGCGCTCCGATCGAGAGACCGCGCGCAGCATCAACGCCGCAGCCAAGCTGCCGTTCATCGAGGTGTATATCGCCACCCCGCTGGCCGAATGCGAGAAACGAGACCCCAAGGGTCTGTACGCACGGGCCCGCGCAGGCGAGTTGAAGGGTTTGACGGGTGTCGAGGCGCCCTACGAGGCCCCGGAAAATCCTGAGCTCGTCCTCGACACTACCGGTGCCGATATCGACGCACTGGTGGCGCAGGTTCTCGACGTTCTTCACCGCGCTCGCTGAGCGCGGTGAAGAACGAACCGGCCTAGGTGTGGCTGGCGGCGCGCTCCAGAACGGGACGCTGCTCGGGGCAGTACTCGTCGATCGAAGCGGACAGGAACTGCCACTTCTGCTCGGTGGAGGTGGTGCGATCGAGGTTCTTGGTCAGGAAATTGGTCGCCTGGTAGGCGTCCTTATCCAGGCCCGTGTCCAGACGGTGGCACGCGATCTTGCCGAGATAGGCAGTCTTGTCCGGCGGCGCGTAGATGCCGTATGAGTGCAGTGTCTCGTTGAAGCTGACGTCATCGGCATGTGCCGGGGAGGCCATGGCGATCGCGGCAGCACCCGCACCCATCGCGATCATCGCAGTAAGACTGAGTCCCTTCATGCCGGTGAGTCTACATCCGTTGACCTCAAGGGACATAGGTTCGCAGATGTCATCGTGATTGACACCACTGCCGAGACCTCAAGATCACGTAAAGAACCACGAAAACCCCTACGTCTGTGCCTACTCTCCCTCGGTGGTTTCTGCGCCTCCCTCCCCTCCCGTACCGCCGCGCGTCGCCGACCCGCGCCTGCGCCGTGCCCTCAAGGACGACGCGCACAAACTGACCTCGGTCGGCGGGCTCGCGGCGCTGTCCCTGGACGCGCTGTCCTCGGTGGCTTACGGTCCGGAGGCCATCGTGCTGGCCCTGATCGCAGGCGGAGTCGGTGCCATCGCCTTCACCCTGCCGGTGGCCATCGCGATCACAGTGCTGCTCATTGTGTTGGTGTTCTCCTACCGCCAGGTCATCGCCGTGCACCCCGAAGGCGGGGGCTCGTACGCCGTGGCCAAGAAGGACCTCGGCCGCGGTGCGAGCCTGTTGGCCGCCGCGAGTCTGGTCGTCGACTACGTGCTGACGGTCGCGGTGAGCCTGGCCGCCGGGGCGGCGAGCCTGGCGAGCGCCTTTCCCGCGCTGGCCCCGCATCTGCTGTCCATCACACTGATCGGCCTGGCGATCCTGACAATCCTCAATCTCATCGGCATCAGCGAGTCGGCCCAGGTGCTCATGCTGCCGACCTTCCTGTTCATCGCGTGCATCCTGGCGGTCATCGTCTTCGGACTCGCGCACTCCACTCCGGTGGCCGTTATCGGCAAGGACCTCGGCCCGGTCGAGCCGGTCAGTGCGCTCGGCATCATCTTGGTTCTGAAGGCGTTCGCGGCCGGGTGTTCGTCGCTGACGGGCGTGGAAGCCATCGCGAACGGCGTCCCGGCCTTCAAGACACCCGCCATCAAACGGGCCCAGCACACCGAGGTCGCCCTGGGAATTCTGTTGGGCCTCATGCTGATCGGCCTTAGCATTCTCATCAAGGCACACCATGTGGTTCCCCGCGGCGACGTCACCATTCTGGCGCAGCTCTCCGCGGCGGCCTTCGGCACCGGAATACCGTTCTACATCACGAATGTGACCGTGGCACTGATCCTGGGCTTCGCGGCCAACACCAGCTTCGGTGGACTGCCGGTGCTGATGAGTCTGCTCGCCAAGGACGACCGGATGCCGCATCTGTTCGCGTTGCGCGCAGAGAAGCCGGTCTACCGCTACGGCGTCGCCGCGCTTGCCGCATTCTCCGCGCTGATCCTCATCGCCAGCGACGCCGATACCCACCGCCTGTTGCCGCTGTTCGCGATCGGGGTGTTCATCGGATTCACCATCAGCCAAGTCGGTTTGGTCAAGCACTGGTTCGGCGCCCGCACATCCGGCTGGCATTGGAAGGCCGTACTCAATGGGTTTGGTGCGGCGCTCTCGGCCGTCGCCATGGTGGTGTTCTTCGCCAGCAAGTTCACCGAAGGTGCGTGGCTGCTCGTCATCGTCATCCCCCTGCTGATTCTGCTTTTCGGGCGCACCGAGAACTACTACCTAGGCGTCAAACGCGAACTGACCCTCGAGGAATTGCCCACGCTCACACCCAATCCCCCGGACCAGACACCGCTGGTGATCGTGCCGATCGACGACATCAACAAACGCACGGTCCAGCTGTTGGAGGCGGCACTGCACCTGGGTGGCGAGGTGGTGCCCGTCACCATCAGCCGCACGGATCAGAAGGCGCATGCGATGACCAAGCGCTGGGATCAGTGGAACCCGGGACTTGAGCTCATCGTGTTGCCAACCGCGCATCGATCCCTGGTGACCCCGCTGGTGGAATACGTCAAGAAGCGGCAGGCCGACGGTCGCCAGGTGACCGTGCTCATCACCGAGATCAAGACGAAGCGGCGCTGGCACCAGATTCTGCACAACCAGACCGGAATTGTGCTGACAGCCAGCCTCATCGACCGCACCGACGCGATCGTCGCCAACTATCCATACCGCATGAACTGACGATGCCGCCGTCAGTTGACGGCCGGCACGGACACCTTCTCGTCCGCGGCCGTATCGGTGTGGTCGTCGAGCATGGTGGTTTCGTCGAACGGATCAGCACCCGAAAGAACCGTCTTGATCCGCTCGCGATCCGTCGTCTTGGTCCACGTTCCGATGAGCAACGTGGCCACCGCATTGCCGGAGAAGTTGGTCAGCGCACGCGCCTCGGACATGAACCGATCGATGCCGACGATCATGCCCACACCGTCGACAAGATCGGGCCGATGGCTCTGCAGTCCACCTGCCAGCGTGGCCATTCCGGCACCGGTCACCCCGGCCGCACCCTTAGAGGCGATGATCATGAACACCAGCAGTGAGATCTGTTCGCCGATCGACAGCGGCTTTCCCATCGCGTCGGCGACAAACAATGAGGCCATCGTCAGATAGATCGCCGTCCCGTCCAAGTTGAACGAATAGCCGGTCGGGACGACGATGCCCACCGTCGACTTCTCGACACCGAGGTGGGTCATCTTCGCGATCAATCGCGGCAGTGCCGATTCCGAGGACGAGGTCGAGACGATCAGCAGGTATTCGCGTGCCAGGTAGCGCACCAGCTTGAAGATCGATACCCGAGCCACCGCCCATAGCAACGCCCCCAGCACACCGAAGATGAAGATCGCGCACGTCGTGTAGAAACCGAGCATCAGTGCGCCCAGCTCTTTCACGGCGTTCCAGCCGGTCTGACCGACCACATTGGCAATGGCGCCGAAGGCACCGATGGGCGCCAGCCACAACACCATGATGAGAACCTTGAAGACCAGCTTCTGCAGCATCCCGATACCGCGCACGATCGATTCACCGGTGGAACCGAGGGCCTGCACCGCGAAGCCGACCAGCAACGCGATGAACAGCGTTTGCAGCACGCTGCCGGAGGTCAATGCCGAGAACATCGTCTCCGGCACAATCGATTTAATGAAATGCCAGGTTCCACCTGCGGCATGGGCCTGGTCGGCGTACTTGGCGCCCGCCCCCTGGTTGGCCCCGGACAGATGCAACCCGGTGCCGGGCGCGAGCAGATTGCCGACGACAAGCCCGATCGCCAAGGCGACGGTGGACATCGCCAGGAAGTACACGAATGCCAATCCGCCGACCCGGCCCACGCTGGCGGCCTTACGCACGGATCCGATGCCGAGCACGATCGTGCAGAAGATCACCGGGCTGATCATCATCTTGATGAGGCTGACGAAAATCTCACCGAGTACGCCCACCGATTTTCCGAATCCCGGCCACAGCATGCCGACGATCACACCGAGCACCACCGCGACAATGACCGCTATATAGAGCCAATGCGTGCGGTCCTTGCGTTTCTTCGGTGGAACACTGTCGGTAGCCGTTGATTCGGTCGCAGTCATGGCCCCTATCGTGCCGTACCGTGACCGGGATCACAGCACGACCCCACCATCTACCCACGTCCGGCGACGATCCACCGAAAACACGGTTGACCGGCTTTCACCTGCGTTGATGGCTTGGCGGGTACCCTGGCGGCCATGGACAGCAACCGCCGCGACGATGCGGCCGCCCCCGGCGGCTCCACGTCATACGGTCCGTGGTCGCAGTCCAGCCAACCGTTGGATTACCCCGAGGACCCGGCCTACGCCTCGCAGGCGTTCGAGTATCCCGCGCTCTCCAGCACCGCCCAGCCCAACCAAACGGCCGTGCTGCCGCAGCAATACGGGTCGTACGGACCTCCCCCACAGGATCCCGAGCCCCCACGCCGATCGAACACCTTCTGGCTGTGGGTCGTCGGTGTGGGTGCGCTGGTCGTCATCGTCGCGCTGATCATCACCCTCGTCGTCCTTATTCAACGCGAAGATGACCGGCCCCCCGCAGTTATTGCCACCCCGTCCACCCGGACGTCAACGACCACCGCACCCAGCATGCCGAGCCTGCCGCCGATACCGAGTTTCACCATTCCGCCGATCCCGGTGAACCCTCCGACGCAGGGCAGCCAGGCCGCCACCGAGACGGTGGTCTACGAGGTCGGCGGCCGCGGCCCCGCCCTGAACGTCACCTACTTCGACGCCAGCGGATCCCTGCAGATGGAGTTCAACGTCAAGCTGCCCTGGCGCAAGGAGGTCAAGCTGAACGCCGAGCAGGTGACCAACGCCGTGGTGATCGCGGCCGACTTCTCGCACGACGTGTCCTGCACCCTGCTCGTCAACGGAACGCAGAAGAGCACCACGTCCGGGAAGATGGCGACCTGTAGCGGTATGGGCTAACTTGAGCCGCTGACGTTTTCGCCGGTCACCGGGTCATACCGGGGAACCTTGACGAAGATCACCGCCACCAGTCCCAGCGCGATCATCAACACCGGCCCCGCGATTCCCGCACGGGTGGCATGGAACAGCAACGCAAACGTGGCGAACAGCCAGGGGCCTGCGAAAGAGACCGCCCGCCCCGTCATGGTGTACAGACCGAAGACGAACGCCTCCCGGCCTGCTGGCGCCATCCGCAGCACCAGCGTTCGGGCCGCTGATTGCGGCGGGCCGACGAACGCCGCGATGGCAAGCCCACAGATCCAGAACGCCGACTGACCCGACAGGCACATCATCAGGACGCCGAGGGTGACGATCGCGGCAAGCGAGCCGATGATGATTCCCTTGGAACCCAAGCGGGTATCGATTAACCCACCCAGCACCGCACCAACTGCCGCCATCACGTTCCCGGCGACCCCGAACAGTGTGATGTCAGCGCCGGATAAGTGAAAGACCCCGCTGGCGATGACCGGAGTCAGTGCGAACATCGCGACCATGCCATCGCGGAAGATCGCACTCGCTATGAGGAAGTAGATGATGCGCCGGTCCATGTGCCACTGCTCGACGAGGTCGCGCCACAACTCCCGGTACACCCCCAACAATCCGGGTGAGCTGGGCGGTGGGGCCCACGGATCAGGTACCGGCCGGGATAACACCAGCGGCAGCGCGAACACGGCGAACCACGCCGCCGCCAACAACGCCGAGACGCGCACGTCGAATCCGTCGGCGGCGGGTATGTGGAAAAGCCCGCGGGTCGGTCCATCCCCCGAGATGAAGCCCAGATAGCACACCAGAAGGACAACGACACCGCCGATGTACGCGGCCGCCAGGCCGAGGCCGGAGACCCGCGAGGCGTTGGCGGGCGTGGTGAGCCCATGCATCATCGCGTTGTACGGAACCTGGGCCAGCTCGTTGAACACCGAACCCGCGCAATACAACCCGAGACCCAGCCACAGGTAGCGGTTGTCCTCGCGCACCAGGCTCATCGTGCTCGCAACGAGCACCACCAATGTGGTGAGGGTGCCCAGCGCGACACGGCGCCGCCTCGGCGTGTCTGCCCATACCCCGATCACCGGCGCGAGCAGAAAAACAAGAACACCGCCCAGACCCATCATCCAGCCAAGGAGGCCCTGCGGGACGCCATCGGGCATCCCCGCGCCGACTCTGCCGGTCAGATACGGCGTGAAGATGAACATCACGATGACGGTGTTGAAGGCCGCAGACCCCCAGTCGAACGCCGCCCAGGCAGCTATCCGGCTGCGTGAGACAGGGGTGTTCAATTGTCGGCCGGGTCCTGGGTCTTGACGCCCCACAGGCTCTTCGACCCCAGGCATGCTCATTCCGACCAGCGTAACCTGGCGCGCGCTGGGCAACCTTTACCATTGCCCCATGCCGATACCCGCACCAAGTCCCGATGCCCGCGCCGTTGTCACCGGAGCCTCCCAAGGGATCGGAGCGGCACTCGCCGAAGAGCTTGCCGCCCGCGGCCACAACCTCATCATCACCGCCCGTCGCGGCGAGATCCTCAGCGACCTCGCCAACACCCTGACCGAGAAGACGGGTGTGATCGTGGAGGTGCGTGCGGTGGACCTCGCCGACCCCGGCGCGCGTGATGCCCTCTGCAAGGAGCTCTCCGAGCGCAACATCTCGATCTTGTGCAACAACGCGGGGACCGCGACCTTCGGGCCGATACGCAGCCTGGACCCCGAGGGCGAACGCAAGCAGGTGCAGCTCAACGCGGTTGCGGTGCATGACCTTACGCTGGCGGTGCTTCCCGGCATGCTTGAGCGTGGCGCCGGCGGTATTCTGGTCTCGGGGTCGGCGGCCGGAAACTCACCGATTCCTAACAACGCCACCTACGCGGCGACCAAAGCATTCGCGAACACCTTCTCCGAGTCGCTGCGCGGTGAACTCAAGGGCACCGGGGTGCATGTCACGCTGCTGGCACCGGGACCGGTGCGCACCGTCGAACCCGACCCCACCGAGGCGTCGATCGTCGACAAGGTGGTTCCGGACTTCCTGTGGATCAACGGGGAGTACACCGCACGGGTCTCCCTGAATGCACTGGAGCGCAACAAGATGCGCGTCGTCCCCGGAATCACGTCGAAGGCGATGTCGGTGGCCGCCGGCTATGCACCGCGCGCCATCGTCGCCCCGATAGTGGGCAGCTTCTACAAGAGGCTTGGCGACTAGCCGTCGCCCCGCAAGTCCAGTAGCGCCGCGCGGGCCGTCTCGAGCTTCCCCGGATCGAGCGATCGCTGCGGGTCGATGATGACACCCTTCGACCGCAGAAACACGTCGACCGAGGCCCACAATGTTTCAGCGAGGCGTTCTCCGGCGGCCTCGTCGGGCGCGGCACCCCGAGCTACTCGCCATAGTGCCGTCGTCGCGGCCGTGCCGATCAGCGCGGCCGCCAGCTGATCCGCGCCGGCCGGGTGCACGTTGACGCGCTCCAGAAACGACGAGATCACCGCGGCGAGTTCGGCGATCGCACCGTCGTCACGCACAGCCGGGGCCGGCTTTCCGCGCACGCTCACCATCTGATGCTCGAAAAGGAAGCGGGTCGATTGCGGGAACCGCTGCACCAGCTCGAGGAAGAGAGATGCAGCGCGTTGTGCGGACTGTCGCGGCGCGATGCGCATGTCCACGGCCGCGGTCAGCTGCCGCCGTACGGCCGCCACCATGGCCTGTGCTACTGAGTCAAAGAGATCGTTGCGGTCTTCAAAATGCCTGTACAGCTTGGGTTTAGCGGAGTGCGCCACCCGGACGACATCCTCAACCGTGGCCGACGGTCCATTTCTCTCGATCGCGACCACTGCCGCAGCGACGAACTTTCGGCGCACCCGCACCTTGTGCTGCGCCCAGCGTTCACGCCGGGCATCACTGCGATCCGCCATGCCATTGACGCTACTCCAAGTACCCGGTACTTTTCAGTACCATCTACTGAATTGGCGGACTGAACAGCGGAAGGCATGTCATGTCACAAACGCCCATCACCCAGAGCGACTCACCTATCGAGCGCACGGCCGTGCGGCTCCTGCGTTCGTCGGTCGAGCGTTCCTACAACCCGGAGGTCGACGTCGATTGGGATGCGCCCGACGTTCCGGGGCTGCGCTATGTGCCCGACAAATACATCTCCCTGTACGGCACAAAGATCTTCGACCGGATGACCGAGGACGAGAAGATTCGGCTCGGGCGCCTGGAGGCATCGGCCCTGGCCAGCTGGGGCATTCTCGCCGAGAGCGCCCTCATGCACCCCATGCTCAAGCTGGCCTCGGTCAGCGATCCCCGCAGCGCCACAGCGCAATACGCACTGACCGAGGTCGCCGACGAGTGCCGCCATTCGGTGATGTTCGGCCGCCAGATCAACACGCTGAGCGATCGAAGCTATGACCCGCCCATGATTGCCCGGGCTTTGGTGGGCATCACCGCACTCGCCCCACTGTCCGCGACCATCTTCTCGATGATGCTCATGGTCGAGGAAATACTGGATCGGTTGCAGCGTCAGACCATGAACGACGAAACCCTGCAGCCCCGCACCCGCGCGATCGCCAAAATCCACGTCGTCGAGGAGGCCCGGCACATCAGCTATGCGCGCGTGGCACTGAACCGTGCCGTCGCACGTACCGGCCGTACCCGAATGGCCGTGGAGCGCTTGATCGTTGCCGCCGGGGCGGCGGTGGTGCCGCTGGTCATGGTGCAACCGGCCGTGTATCGCGATGCCGGACTTCCACCCTTGCGGGCCGCATGGACGGCACTACGCAATCCGCACTACCACGCGAATCTGAGGTTCTTCGGCGAGCGTCTGGTCCGCGTCATGGATGAGGCCAACATGCTCGAAGGCCGACTGGTGGAGTACCTCTGGCAGCGATCCCGAATGCTGCCCGAAGGCTTTGTGCCACAGTCGAAACGGACGGCAGACGCCTAGGTCTCCGCGGCGATTACGCGCGATCTTACTTCTTACCCATATTCCGGATGAGCTGCTTGCCCAGCGCGCTGAGGAAGCTCTGAAAGCTCCTGTTGCTGAGCAGACGCCGCCACCAGCTGGGCTTCTCAGGTACCGGTTTGGCGCCCTTCTTGGCGGGAGCCTGCCCGACGGGGGCATCCTGCTCTGCCTGGGCTGCCTTCTCGGCGAGAACCTCGAAGGCGGATCGCGAATCGACCGTCTGGCCGTATTTGGATTGGAGGGGGCTGGACGCGGCGGCGGCCTTGATGGCGTCGTCACCGATGGCGGCCATCAGCGACCGCGGCGCACGCATCCGGGTCCACGCCACCGGCGTCGGCGCGCCCCTCTCAGAGAGCACCGTGACGATCGCCTCGCCGATGCCCAGCGAGGTCAGCGCCATGCCCATGTCGTACACATCCGTCTTGGGATAGGTCTTGACGGTCTTGGCAAGGGCCTGCTGGTCCTCAGGCGTGAAGGCACGCAGCGCGTGCTGAACGCGCGCACCTAACTGCGAGAGCACGTTGTTGGGCACGTCGGTGGGCAGCTGGGTGCAGAAGAAAACGCCGACACCCTTGGACCGGATGAGCTTGACGGTCTGCTCCACCTGCTCCAGGAACGCCTTCGACGCGTCGGCGAACAGCAGGTGCGCCTCATCGAAGATGAACACAAGCTTGGGCTTGTCAACGTCGCCGACCTCGGGCAGCTTCGTGAACAGGTTGGACAGAATCCACATCAGGAAAGTGGAGAAGAGAACCGGCCGCGCAGCCTGCGTCCCTAGCTCGATGAGCGTGATGATGCCCTTGTCTCCGGACGTACGCATCAGATCGTTCGGATCGATTTCGGGTTCGCCGAAGAACGTGTCGCCGCCGTCGGCCTCCAGATTGATCAGCGCTCGCAGGATCACGCCCGCCGTCGCCGCTGACACGCCACCGAGGTTCTTCAGGTCCGCCTTGCCCTCATCGCTGGTCAGGTGCGTGATGACCGCGCGCAGATCCTTCAGATCCTGCAGTGGTAGCTGCTGTTGGTCTGCCCAATGGAAGATCAGCCCCAGCGTGGATTCCTGGGTGGCATTGAGCCCCAGCACCTTTGACAGCAAGATCGGCCCGAAGCTGCGGATGGTGGCGCGGACCGGCACACCGATTCCGTTGGTGCCCAGGGACACGAACTCGGTCGGGAAGCCCGTCGGCGCCCAGTCGTCGCCGGTGTCCTTGGCGCGGGCGGCGGTCTTGTCATTGGCCTCGCCGGGTTTGGAGATGCCGGACAGGTCGCCCTTGACGTCGGCCATGACCACAGGCACTCCCGCGGCGCTGAGCTGCTCAGCGATCACCTGAAGGGTCTTGGTCTTGCCTGTACCGGTCGCGCCGGCGATGAGGCCGTGCCGGTTGAGGGTCGCCAACGGAATGCGGATACGCGCCGCCGGGTCGACGGTGCCGTCCACCACGACCGACCCCAGTTCAAGTGCCTGACCTGTGGTGGCATATCCGGCGGCGATCTGCTGTGCGGGCGTGGCTCCCGCGGTGGTCTGCTCGGCCATGGCCACGACCCTAATGCCCCGAAGCGACTCCGTCATCGCTCAGTGTGGCGTCGGCACGGGATTGCTCGCGAAATTCCGTGCTGACGTCACACTCGCGGATCACACGTACCGCTACTGTGGTCAGACTGTGAGTGCCCCACGCGATGAACTGGTCTGGATCGACTGCGAGATGACCGGGCTCGACCTCGGTTCAGACAAACTGATCGAGATCGCCGCCCTCGTCACCGACGGCGACCTCAACATCCTCGGCGAAGGCGTTGACCTCGTCATTCACGCCGATGACGCGGCGCTGGCCGCGATGCCTCCGGTGGTCAAGGACATGCATGCCAAGTCCGGGCTCACCAATGAGGTCCGCAAGTCGACGATCACTTTGGAAGAGGCCGAGGCGCAAGTGCTCGACTACATCCGCCAGCACGTGCCCTCAGCCAAGGTAGCTCCCCTGGCCGGGAACTCCATTGCCACTGACCGCGGATTCATCGCACGGGATATGCCCGCCCTCGACGAGTTCCTGCACTACCGGATGATCGACGTCAGCTCCATCAAGGAACTCTGCCGCCGCTGGTACCCGCGGATCTACTTCGGCCAGCCCGACAAAGGCCTGGCCCACCGAGCGCTGGCAGATATCAAGGAGTCGATCCGCGAGCTGCGCTACTACCGGCGCGCGGCCTTCGTTCCCGACCCCGGGCCGTCTACCAGTGACCTTGTCGCGATCGTGGCGAACCTGGACAACGCTGCGGATACCGATTCGGCCTAAGGCGCCATCACCGGTTAAGATCTTTCACGCCGCTTCACGCGGCAATGGTGGCTGTAGTTCAGTTGGTAGAGCACCAGGTTGTGATCCTGGCTGTCGCGGGTTCGAGTCCCGTCAGCCACCCCGATGCAGAAAGCGTCGTTTACCCAGGTAGGCGGCGCTTTTTGCGTTTGCCAGAGGGGCTGACAAACTGGTTCATCCATAATTTCATCCATAATGCTCCGGATAATCCGGAAACAGATGTTCGAGTCAACGCCTTTCTCAGAGCCGATTCTCACGTCAACTCGAACCCCAGACCCCTCGGTTCTGTGAGAATCGGCTCGCCGTAGAAGCGAAAATCCCGGCGTCCATCCCCACCCGAGCGACTGACCCGCGACACCTAGTAGCCGTAGTTATCGACCGCACGCCAGTGTCTGAACATTTCGATAGCCATCGCCAACGCGGCCTGTGGCGTAGGGGCAGCGAGGTGGGTATCGACACCCTCCAACGCGAACCACATCTCGGGCCGTCCCTCCCTGGTAGCGCTGCGATGCGTGCGCACGACGTGTGCCTCATCTGCGGTCGGCGTGCCGACGATGACCGGAATTCCTCGCCCCTTGGCGTAACCAATCTCAAACAGGGTGCCGTGAGCTGTCGGGTCATCGAGCCACGCAAAAACGCCAGTCGAGGAATCGATAGCTTTCAGACAGAGCCGAACGGTATCCCGACGCGAGTCCCCGCCATTGGAGCCGCAGTCGTGCCCACGCCCGTGGGTGCCAGGACCGTGCGTACATCCGTGATCGTCGCTCAGGAAGAACGGCCCCGTGTAATGAACGTCCCTCCCCAGAAGGTGCTCTGCCACCGACCACGCAGTTTTGTCATAACAGACACTTTCCGAAGGTGGGCCAGGCATAACCTCTTGCCGCCAATCCACCTTGGCAATCTTCCCCGCCAAATACAGTCGAAGCTCGTCAGTCCGAGTGTCTACGTCTCCAGCGAGTTGAGTGTGTGTAGTAGTCATGGTCTCGATCCTCACAGCACCCACCGACATCACTGGCCTACAACCGACGACACGCTGACAGGTGCCGCCTGAGTTCCTGGTTCGCGCTAAATAACCCGCGTCGGGCCGTGCCACTCACCCTTCACCTGCCGCTCGGGAGCGTCCCACCCGTACCGTCCAGCGTTCTCGCGATCCTGATCACCGAGCGCTCCCGCACCGCCCGCACCGACATCCCCCACGCGCGCCAGCTCCATCAGCACCCTCCGCGTCTCCCCCAGCGCGTTCTCCAGGATCCCCGCGTGCCCTGGCCGCATCCCCTCCGCGCTCACGATGGGCAACACACCCGCCGCCTCCCGCGCCGAGGCCGCGACTCCACGGTGCATCTGAATTACGGGGTCTCCCGTAGTAGCTACAGTTCCCATCACTTCTGTCCTTTCTTGGTCTCGAACTCACCCGCGCGGACTACGCGGGTTTCCGATGAGGGCAGTCCCCACGGTCCCTGTTGTGCTCGTTCCAGCAGCTCTCGGGCCTCATCGAGTGCCTGTTGCAGGATGTCCGCATGGTCGGAGTGCAACCCCTCCGTGCGCAGTTCTGGAATGCTTGTCATCTTCTATCTCCTTATGCCGCTCGGCTTTTCGTATCCGCGATGGACATGTACCGCTCGGAGCTATACACGGCCTCACCCCAGTTCCCCCGTGACATCGCCTCTGCCGCGTCGGCCAGGTAGTACCGAGCCAGGGTGTCAAGGTATCCCGCAGGTCGCACCCCGACCCACCGCGCGGCTCGAATCCGAGCCGACTCGACATCGAGTTCTCCAACACCCGCACTCCCAATCGCAGCACGGGCGAACGTGGACACAGCCTCATCCGCTCCCACATCATCTCGACCACGAGAGACCTTGCAGGCCAACAGCTCCCCAGCATCCGCCAACACTTGGAACTGCTCGGCGCTCTGGAACTGCTCGTCGGTGGGCACGGTGCTCAGAGTGCTTTCGATTTCCCAGCCAGGGGGAACGAGGCTGGTGAGCTTGTCCGCGACCATGAGGCTGCCCTCAAGGTCGGAATGAGTTGAGATTCCTGTCATCTCGTCCAACGGGGTCACCTCGGCGGGCAGGAGGATGCCCGCTGGGTGGATAGACAGGGCGTCTGCCGTGGCATAGACGATGCGACTCTCGAACCCCCGCCGAATGCTGGCCACAGCGAGTGGCTGAGCCCACCCCGCCTGCTCGAATTGGTGACAGAGTGAAGCCAGCGCACGGTGCAGGCGAGCCTCGGGTTCGGGCAGGTAAGCGATGAATAGTGCCGTCACAGAGGTGTTCTCATCCTTGGGGAGTTCCACACCAGGGGCCAGCCCATAAGTCCTTTGCAGCCAAGCGGCGTCCACCACGGGACCGCGTGGAGCTGGTGCTGATGCAGGAGTCTGGGGAGCACTGGGGGTCTGGACTCCTGGTGGCGGGGAGGCTGGCGTTCCCTGCGGTGCGGGTGTTACTGACTGAGTTACGGGTGGCGGGGTCGGTACTCCGCCGATTGGCGCGAGCCCCGAGGGAATTGGAGAGGTGCCGCTGGTCCCTGGAGTGAATCCCGTGCTCGCGGGCGCGAGAGGTGTGGCGGGTGCCATGCTCGTGGCGGGGAGCTGATGTCCTACCGAGCTGGTGACCGCCGTGGCGATGTCCGATGCCACGGCGGGCAGATCAGGCAATGGAATGGACGGGGTGTTGGGCAGTCCAGGAGTGTGGTGCTCGGGGGCCTGGCGCTGCTCGGCGCCACGTGGTCCCTGTCCTGCGGGGGTGTTCAGCGGACTCGACGCCGAGCCGTGCGGGGAACTGGCGCTCGGAGATATCGGAGTGCTCGCTGGACCGCTCCCCGAGATGAGTCCCGCGAGGGTTGGATTCACAGGGGCTGCGGGAGCACTGGTACTCCCTGGTGCGCTTGGCGTGCTTGGTAACTCGACAGTCGAGGTGCTCATCGCACGGGGCATTTCCGGCAGGCGTTGCGCCTCGACGACGGGGTGTTGGCCTGTGTTATAGGCCGTCACGACCGCGTGAGGATCAGGCTGCTGAGCGCTCGGCGTCATGGGAACACTCGTGTAGCTCGGAGTGGTGGAAGCTCCTGGCGCGCCTGCAAGGCTGTGGCCAATGTCGTCAAGGTCGGTGGTCAGCTTGCTTGCGACACCAGCGATGTCATCCCTGTACTTCGCGGTGAGGTCTGTTGATGACGGTGTAACAGCGGTGCCAGCCGTCTCGCTGGTGATGGCGTCTTTGATTTCGCTCGTACCCGTACTGACAAGATTCGCGATGTGCTTCTTGGCCGCACGAATCTTCCCGGCGGCGTCCAACATCCATCCAGAGATTGCGGTGAAGTCGGCACTCTCCTGGCGGAGCTGGCCCGCGATGCTCGAATATCCTTCTGACACACTGTTAGCTGTCCTGCCCTGCATGCCTTCATCGGTCTGACGCTTAGCATCGTCAGCAGATTCGGCCTGTGTTCGGGCAGCGGTCGATGCGTCATCCGCCACGACCTCAGCGACGTGGTACGCGCTCTCCGACTCAGATGGCCAGTGCGTTCCAATCAGGGCATACGGGTCATCGAGAGGCATCTCGACATCGGGTTTTGGTGCCATCAGTCAGGAACATCCTTCGGGGTACGTCTTGTCGATAGAATCTGTAATGTCATGTCCTGCAATCAACTCGGATTTGACATGCTCGACGTATCTCGTGAACCCGTCCAACATGGACTTATCGTCAGGACTATTCGCGTCGATAATGTCCGCGCGAGTCGCAGCCAGTTCCTGTGTCACCCACCCCAACTTGCTCCGCACCCATTCCCCAGACCCTGGACTACGGACACCCGTGAGCTGCCGAGCAACGCTCGCATCGTCGGGAAGCACCAATCCTGGTGACGCTGTTGCATTTCCAATAACAACGCGTGAGCAGTCTGGCATCGGATGACTCGCCCACACCTGCTCCACGTCCACCAGGCCCTGAGCCGACGCCGAACTGATCGTCCCCGCCGCGCTCGCCCCCGTGGGGGTGGTGGGGTGAGTCGAGCACCCCACCACCCCGAGTCCCACGCCGAGCGCGGCGACCAGGGACACGAGATACCTTGTGTCCGGCCGGGATTGATAGATAGTCATGGTCACACGCTATCCCCTCGTGCGGGTCTCTGGGGTAGACCAGTCCCCTGGACCATCGACCAGTTCCCCTGTCGGAGGAACTCCGACGATTAAATCGCACGAGTGGGTGTCCAGCTCGGGTGACCAGGTGCACCAGGGTTGCGGGTCGGCACCAGCGGGCGGAGCGCTCAGGATGCCGAGAGCCATGACACCCGCTGCGACAAGTCTTTTCATCGTCCCGCCCCCGTCCACACGGGGGAAGCCGATGGGACATGGATGTAGGACGGGGGTTGCCCCATGTCCTTGCCGTGCGTGGCGCGGCACAGGTCGAAATCCCAAGCGTCGGCGCAGGACTTTGGGTTCGGGTGGTCCTGGTAGCCCCCAGGAGTCGGGGTTGGTGTCGGGTCAGCGCCCGCGAGCGGGGCGGTGAGAAGACCGACCGCCGCTGCGCTCGCTGCCACGGCTGCGAGGATCAGGTTTTTCTTCATTTCTCTTCATTTCTCTGATGGTCGGTCAGATGTTTTGTCTGGGTTGAGGCCTACTTGCCGCCGAGCCTGTCCATGAGAGAGCCACTCGGGGCGGGCTGCACGGGAACGCTCGTCGGCTCGGGATACGGAACCACCTCGGGGACAGGCGTGCTCGTGATGGCGGGGTAGCTCATCACCGAATTCTCCGGAAGCTGGTCGTAGTCCTGCACTCCGAGCCGAGCCATTTCGGTCAGTTCGGTGGTGGTCGGGTAACGGCGGGGCAAGGCACCCGCACGCTCGCGGGCTTCCTCGCGCTCTTCCCAGCGGTCGAGCACAGCTTCCTCGGCGGAGTTGCGGGGAGTCGGGTACTGACCGTCGTCGCCGCCGTCGTCATCATCGTCGTCGTCGCGCGCCGTGCGTGCGGAACTCCCGCCGTCGAGCGTCGTGCCCCACCACAGCAATCCACCGATAGCGGCGATGGTTCCGACGAGCCAAACCCACCAGGGTATTCCACTGCCGCCGCCCGTGCTCTTCGACGGTGCGGGCTTTGTGGTCGTGGTCGGTGTCACCGTGACGGTGTGAGTAGCGGTCGCAGGTGGTGTGTAGCTCGGCAGGTTCTTCTCCCACTGCCTGGCATCGTCATATCCAGGATCCCCGGGGTACAAAGTCGTGGGCGCAGCAGCGGCCACGGGCATCGCGCCCGTCGTGCCGTCCTCGGTGGCGAGCATCGTCAGCGGGACAGCGGCCAGGACGGCGCTCAGTCCAACCACCGCGCCAATTCGCTTGAGAGTCATGCTGATACCTCCTGAATAGAGTGCTTCTGGTGCCATTCGGCAGCCGAGCTGGGCAGTGTCCACGTGCTCGGGAGAACCATCAGCTTCAAGTTTTTGAGTCGGTCGTCCGTCACGTCGAGTCGGGTTGGGATGCCCACAGCCAGGGCTCCTGCCGCAGCCAGTGCGACTGTGCTCCAGCGGAATCGGCTGTCCAAGTCCGTTGTGTCGATGCCCGTGAACTTGTCCTTCATCGTCTTCGTGACCGACTCGCGTCCTGCTGTCCCACCGACGAATCGACCCAACACCCATTTCACCAAAGTCATCGGGGGGATCTCGCTTACCTTGATATCCGCGTCCACCAGTCGTCGCATGATCTCGCCCGAAAGCATCATGCGCCGAGGGCCGCTGGGATCCTCGTGGATGGGGTCGCAGAGGGGTTTCATCATCACAACGAGAGCTGGCTTCCCGCTGCGGAGAACAGAATCCAGCACACCCTCGGCGGTCTGCGTGGTGCGGTGAACGGTAGCCGCGATGCTCCTGTTGCTGTTCGCCGAGGGCGCGGGAACCCACTTCACCAGAGGGATTGGAGAGTCCTCGGCTATCAGGACAATCGAGCACCCCGAGGTCACAGGGTCAAGTGCGACGACATGCCTGCTCATAGTGAATACCCCCCTGCGGATGGTCTTTTCGTCACCGTGTTCTCCTCTGATTTCTCGGTCTGCTCTTGTTCCTCGACCGACTCGGACTGCTCGTCGGCGGGGATGAGTCCCAGCCGAATCGCTTCCTGACGGATGGCCTCGCGGCGCTCGATGTCGGTCATTTCGGTGATGTCGGCGGGTGCGGGTACAGGGGGCGTGACAGGGCTTTTAGTGGTCGAGCCCGGTCGGGGTTTCAGCGTGCCGATCTGTTCTCCGCCCGCCCACTGGTCGCTCAGTGGGTCGAACTTTTCAGCTCCAGCAAGGAGGTTGCCTCCGCTGTCGGTAAGCACGACAACCTCGGTGTCCGCGATGGTCTCAGCGCCACCCTTACGCCAGTCCGCAGTGGCTTTGATGCCGAGCCTGGGATACAGACTCGGCAGTGAGCCAGCGACTTTCGCGCTCTGCTCCCAGATGGTGCGAACCTCATCTGAGGGTGCCTTCGCCAACACCACCGAGCCAGGTGAGTAGGAGTAGGGGGTTTGCACCTCCACAACCTGCTTGCCGACCCTATCGACGTACAACGCACGTCCTGGGTGGGTCAACCGCCCACCGATACGGCGTGCATCATCGCGCAGATTCTCCGGAACGAAGGTTCCCGTGACAGTGCGCTCCCCTGGCACACCCAGCAAGACAGCAAGGCCGAACTGGTCCTGCAACGACACAGGAATGGTGTCGGCGTAAACGTCCTGCGCGGCGATGAGCACCACGATCCTTGCTTCCCTGCCCACTCGGATAATCCGTGCCAGCCGTGCCATGAACAGCTCCAGCCCGTTCTTCTTATCCAGCTCGGAGACCTCCGATTTCATGGTTCCGAACTCGTCGAGCACGAGGAGGATGCCCGGGTATCGGGCATACGGTTCTGCCGTCGTGCGCTTGGCGATCTTCGCCTCGGCACGACGCCGCTCCAATTCGGCACACACCTCGGCCACGAGCAGAAGATGCTGCGCGGGCTCGCTACTGACCATCCGCACATTCGGCTGCTCGGCCAAAGCCGCGTAGTCCGAGCCCTTGCCGTCGCCGAGATAAATCTCCCACCCGCTGAGCCGAAACTGCTCAACAACGCTGCGCACCCACACCGACTTACCGACACCAGGCTGCCCCGCCGCGATGCAATGCCGAGTGCTGGTGACAGTGGGAGCGATCAGGTTGCCTCGTGCATCCCACCCCACGGGCCAGCGCGCCTCGGGCACCCGACGAACGGCGTCATCCACAGTGGCAGCGGGCACAGGCGCCGGAAGCGCAGCCGCGTCGGGAAAGGCACTCGGAGCATCGTCAAAGCGCATCACCACCCCGCCATCGGCGGTATCCGCGAGTCGCAAATTCGAGGAGTCCATGCCCGCCGCGCGGAACCCATTGCGCAGCAGGTCGAGACCCTTTGTCCACTTCGCCGCGCTCGCATTCGAGCTGTGGGAGAACGCCAGCTCCAACCCGTCCTGACCAATCTCAACACCCGCGATGGACGGAATCCCGACCGTGGCGACTTTCCGCTCGACTGCCCCATACCGTCCACTGAGTGTCTCCGAGGTCGTCTGCGAGTCCGCGATTCCAGCGCTCTCCGCCAACCTCGCGAACCAGTCGTCATCCCTCAACGTGCCGAGAATTCCGTATCGCTGCTGCACGTCCCCGTGCCACAGCTCAGCCACTGTTCTCGCCCACGCCATGAACTCCGCGTCGTCCAACAATGTCGCGTCCAGTCCCGCGAACACGTCAGGGCAGCTATCGGTCTCGACCAATCCACCGTTTGGTCGCAGCACCGCGAGGGGGCCAGCATCCGAGCGACCAACACCCAACCGCGCGGCGAGCGCGGGCGGGCACGCAGCGCGCCAGTGCCACACGATCACGCCCGACGCCAAGGCGCGGGTCGCTCCCGTGTACCGCACTACGGGCTGTCCCAACAAACGCTTCTCCTCAGCGGCGAATCGCTTGCCGACCTCGGCCACCGCGCGGTCGGCGTCCGCCTGTGCCCGCGCCATGATGGTCTTCACGCGCTCGGCGGTGCGCTCGCGTTCGGCATCGGCCTGGTCGGCGTCGCGGAGCAGGTCACGGTGCGCGGCTTCCGCCCTGCGGACATCCTGACGCCACATAAATTCATCGCGCGCGTGTTGCTGACGCGCCTGGGCCGCGCACCGCGCGGCGCGATTCGAGGACGCCATCACATCCACCTCGGCTCGGAGGCGAGGAACGTCATGGCGGCGCGAAGCGCCTCGCGCCCTTCAGCTTCCGCGTTCTCCTGGGCGGCACGAACCATGCGCGCCGCGCTGTGCTCGGCGGACGCGAGTTCCTCCCGAGCGTCGAATCGAGCCGAAGAAAGCTGTCCGGGGCGGGCGGGCACCGAGTAGCTCCGGGAACTCCCAGAGCCCCGAATGGCGAGCCAGATGATGAGCCCCGCGCCCGCCAACATGACGAGACCAATGAGGCTGTACTGACCACCGAGAAGTGAGAAGCCCAGCAGCGCAAGGACTGTAACGCCAATCCACTTGCCCACTCGGTCTCACCTCCAAAAGCCATGCTCACGGGCTGGGAGCGCTTGCGCGAGCAGTTCCGTGAGCTATTAACTAATTCTAATCAAAATATTCGCTGTGTCAACCCTTGATTTCACCAATCCCGGTGTCTACCAGGCTTTCCCGTTACTCTGGCATTAACACCACCGTTTGCTATCTGGTCAGGAACCGCCCGTGAGCTGGGGTTTCGAGGGAAACGGGTGACACGAGAAGTTGCGACGACGGTGCATTTCCGCAGGTCAGAAGCTATAGATGCTACTGAGGGTATCAGTAAATCTGACGGGAAAGTCCAGGTCAGCGGGGGTTCTCATGGGGCCAGGGAGTTCGCCGCGAGTCGGCGTGCCGAGCCGCAGGCTCGGTGCGTCGGGGAGGCTCGGCGGGTGCTGGGGAGGGAGCGGTGCTTACGAGTGGGTGGTGCGGGTGTCCGAGAGCCGTTATGGCGCTCCAGGATTGGGCGGTCAGAGGTGCTTACGGGCGGGCTTCCAGGACGCTCGGGAGCGAGGGCTCGGGTGGCTCTCGGATACGTGAAAAAGGGTTCGGGGAAGGGTCAGCGGAATCTTACGGAGCGCCTTACGGCGTGCCTTACGACCCGTCTTACGGGGCATCTAACGCACGGCCTTACGGAATGAGGGGGTGCGGGGTTCCAGCGGTCGGGCAAAGGGGGGTCAGGAGGCCAGGCTGAGGGTGTTTCGGCGTTCCTGCTCGGCCTCGGCCAGCACCCTCGTGATCACGCTGTGGTGGACGCCGAGCCGCTTGGCGATCACGTTCTTTCGGGTCTCGGTCTCCGAGAGTTCGAGGATCCTCGCCACGACCCGAGCGGGCTGTCGGACAGACTTGCTCGACACGATCCTCTCGGCCAGCGCGATCACCTCGGGCGCGGTGGTCGGCGCGTCAGCACCGCCCTGCGACGCGGCGGAAGGCGCGGGGCGCGGTGCGGGTGGCGCGGACGGAGAAGGTGAGCGCGGCGCCGGAGGCGCGGCGGGCGGCGCGGTTGAAGGGGTGGAACGCGGCGCGGTGGCGGGCGCGGGACGGTTGCTGACCTGGGGTTGCGCGGCGCGAGTTGGTGGCGCGCCGACTTTGAGCCGAGCCGCGAGCGGGCTTGTCAAAACGAGACCGCGCGTCGCGCCGAAGACGCTCAAGTCGATTCCGAGGGGCGCGACCCACGCGAGCGCGGCGGGCACTCCGAGCGCGGCGGTGAAGCCGAAAATTCCGAACGCGCTCCAGCCGAATGTCACCGCGACGACACCCCACACCACGAACTTGAGGAGGGTGTCGGAGCGCTCGGAGCCGAGCATGCGGCTCAGCGTCGGGAGTCCGTGCACGGCGAGCATCAAGAGGCACGGGGGTGCCGCCGCCCACCCGATAGCGAGCAGTTGGGCGGTTCCGGCTGGAACGGTGAGCCAGGCATGTCCGATGTTTCCGCAAACACTGAGCATGGTGGCGATGGTGAGCCAGAGCCAGAGAAATCGGCGGTCGGCCTTGAGCGTGTGAGTGACCGCTTGGTGCTCTGCCTGCTCGGCTTCTCGGCGGGTGAGGATGCTCATGGGAGTCAGTGTTCCTGGGGCTGAAGGCATTTGACTAGTCACTGGGCGTCACGTCCCCACTGTTGCTCAGCGCTTCCTCGACGACCCGCTGGATGGTCTGACAAGCCAACTGCACGGCGCGCGGGAGCTGCGGGAGATCGGGGTACGGGTCGATGGTCACGTCAGCTCCTCTATTTCCAATACTTGCTTCGGGCTTCCCCGACGTACTTCTTTCGCCGGACATCCAACGTCGTCACGTTGTCGGCTGCGTTCTCGCCCACCGCGACCTCCGAGGGCTCCTTGGGGTCAGCGCCCGGTGGAGTCCACCCGGGGAACAGGATTTCCCGGAGCGACGTGGCGCTGTCGCCGCTCGACCACTCGGCCTGGGGTCGAACGGAAATGTTCGTCACGTCTTTCCCGTTCGAGTCCTTGCGGTCCATCCGCGCACCCGGAATCTGTTCCAACCTCTTGAAGAACAAGCTCTTGCTCATCCCCTTGCCCTGTTCGTCGGTGGTCCACGCCTGGAACGCATCGAACAAATTCGTCTTAGTCGCCGGGGCGGGGAAGCTCGGCCAGGTCTGCAGGTTGATGTTGACCACGGTCGGACCGAAACGCCGCACAGCAGCCGTGTCGGTTCCGGTCGCGGCGGCGGCTTGCTTGGCTTCTTTGGTGGCTGTCTTGACGCCGACACGGCAGCAGGACGCGATGAAGCGTGCTACGCGGTCGCTCTCGGACGCGAAGTGCTCCGCGACAGACGGATGCACAGGCTCCCAGCCGGGTCCGCGCTGGAGACGCGCCTGACGCGCTTTAGCGAGCAGCACCAAGATTCCCGGAAGCTCATCCATCAGTTCGTCCTCGATGCCGGGGTTCTCAAAGCCGAGGTACGTCTTCAAAAACGCCACCGGGACGACCCTGCTGAGGTAGCTCGTTCCCTCGGCGGCGGGAACCGTAGGCAACGTGTTGGCCGACAACATGAATTGACTGTTCGCCCTGAATGTCAGCATCGCCCCGTACTTCTTGGACGCCGTAATGGGGTCGTCTCCCGTGACCCGCTTGAACGCGCTGAGGTCTGGAATGTGATCCTTCGGCAAGTCTGGGCAGACATTCAACGCCCGACCAAACAGTTCGGCGACGGCGAAGCCTCCGCCGCCTTGGCCGTCCGCGAGCTGCTGCAGTGAGACCGCCGAGACGTTATTTCCGACAAGCTCCTTAGCGATACGCAGCGCCGTGCTCTTGCCAGTCCTGTTGGGACCGAACAGCAACAACGCTTTGCTTGGCGTGCGCCCTTCGTCGAGGAACTGCGAGAACGCCTCTAGGAACGCGGGCACCTGCTGCGCGCCCACACGGTCTTCCAGCCACGCCTCAAACTTCGAGCAGGTGGCGTCCGGGTTCCATTCGACGGCGACCTGGCGGATGGACTGGAACTTCGAAGCGTGCGGATGCAGGGTCAGCGTGGTCAGGTCCACCATTCCATTGCGGCAGTTCAGCATCCCCTTGAACGGGGTGCGGTCGGGCAACACCCGGCGATGCCGGATGCACAGCGTCAGCGCCGCCGCCTCGACGGTCGCCAGCCGCTGCAACGAGAACTTGTCGCCCAGCAGCGAGAGGACCACCGCCGTGAACGCGGCACGTCCGGTGTGCCAGACACCACGTGAATAGACCGTCAAGGCACCGCCGTCATCGGACCCGGTGGCGATAGCGGCGACCTCTGAATCCGGTGCCGAGATGAGTTCGCGGGCCGTCGATTCGGGCTCGAACTCCCCGCTTACCGGGTCGAACCACATCGAGCCGTCAGCCACCTCACCCGTGACTTTCGGCAGCCCAGCCTCGTCCAAGATGATGTCGCCCAGGTCGAGGTCGGACATCACCTTGGCAGCGGCCTCACGGCGCGCTGCCGCGTTCTTCTCCCGCAACTCGGCGGCGTGACCGGGGTCGTCCTTTGCGCTCTTGGCCTTCGGGCGACGAGCGGCGGGTCTTGGCGTCGCCTTGTCCGCCAGGCGTTCCAGTACAGCCGACCTCTTCTCGACGGGCAGCTTCCCGAGATAATCGTCCATGCCCGTTTTCGCGCCGCCAGGACATGGGATGAACTTCACCGAGCGCGCCCCGGACAGCGCCAATTTGAGCATTTCACCGCCCTCGTAGACCCTCGGATTCTTCAACGCATCGGCGTCCAGGGCGATCAGCACGTCACGGTCATCGCAGTACGCGGTGAGTTCCAGCGCCGGCGACCAGTCCCCCGTAGACCACCCGGAGCACCCGGGGATGCCAATCACCGTAGCCGTGTCACCAAGCGCTGCGGCGACCGAATGACTCTGCTGCTCTCCCTCCACGATCCACACTGCGGCGTCCTCCTCGTCCGCCTCGATGATGAGATTGTGGTTCGGCGCGTCAGGAGCGGTCTGACTCAAGTACTTGCCGACACCCACGGGCGGGTTGTCGAGTCGCAATCGCCACCGCACCCTGCCGCTGCCGATATGGCGACTGCCGAACAGCAGTCCCCGCGAGCTGGTGATGTCGCTGCGCTCGCGGAAGTATTCAGGAAGGTCATGCGTGAGCACGACGGAACGAATGAGCGGGGCGGGGTCGGAGTCCAGATAGTCGGCCGGGATACCGCGCACCGCCAAGTGATCCCGATGCTCTGAGGTCAGCTCTTGGCCGGGAAGCTCGATGTTGTTCTCGATCACTTCAGTCCTCGCTCTCGAAATCAGCGGGTGGGGTCGAAAGGGGTGTCAGGTCAATCGGCGTACCCGAGGCCACGGACTCCAGCACACTGTCGTGCTGGCCCAGCGGGAAGCCGATTTCGGTCAACATCACCGACAGCGCATCGGCGAAGCTGCGATGCTCGTCGGCGCGCAAGCTCAACGCCATCATGCGGATTTGAGCGATAGCAGCAGCCAAATCCGTGAGCTGCTCGTCCGCGTCCGGCGGACGGAAAGTCGGAATGTGAAGGGTCTCGAAACGGTCAACAGCTTCGTTCCATGCTCCCTGCACCAGGACGGTCAGGGACTCTCGCAGATATGGGTCGGTGGGGTCAGTAGAGCCAATGACCCGACGCATGTCGGCATCGAGCCGCCGTGACGAACGACCAAGGCGCGGATACTCCTCCAGGTACTCGATGATGGTTTCGAGCGTCACGGAAGTCTGGATAAGCTGGTGCAGCGGGCGCAGCCAGCAGTGGACATGCTCCAGAATCTCGAACGCCAGCCGCCCCCAGCTCGTCCGTGATTCCGGAGCAAGCGCTTTCGGCAGCACGGGCAACTCCAGGGCGAGGGAACGCAATTCCGAGCGGGGCGCGAAGGCCAGAGTTGCGAGAGGGCTGATTTCCCTGGATTCCAGTGTTACGCTTGAAGAGTCGAACATGGTTACTCCTTTTCGATGGCAGTCCCGACTTCCGTTTCCAGGCGGTGAGGTCGGGACTGCTGTTTTTGTCGGTCTAAGCGGCGTTAGTGGGCAGCGAGTCCACGTACCTGTCGAGGTCAGAGGTCGTGTATTTCCAGCGGTTCCCATCGCGAACGGCTCGGATTGCGCCCGCACGCCGCAGGTCGTCGAGCCGCCGCACGGTCATATCTAGGTATCGGGCGGCACGCTCGCGGTCTCGCAGAGCCAGTACTTCGGTCATCGGACATCTCCCTTCTGCGTGTTGCTAGTCGTACGTATTTCGCACGCTTCACGTAACCACAACGTAGCGCGACTACTCATCGAAATCGACTGTTACGCTTATGAATACACCCGTTCGGGTGTATTCTTTACCGCCCGAACACTCCCCCTGTTCGAGTTTGCTAGACCATATGACATCTCGCGTCGGCACACGGCAAGAAGTGGTGTCTCCAGCAGCAAATACGCAGGTCAACGAGCTGGGCAGGGTCGAATGCCGTGGGAACCCGTTGAAAGACAACGACTCCGAAGTCCTGCGGAGGTGTGCCGAGTGTTAACACCTTGCGATACAAGATAATAGAATGTGATGTTGGTCACACATGGGTATTACGGGCTGAAACCACGCGTCGCGTTCGTGGTCGAGACCGTATGCGGCCCACCATGCACTCGCAAGAAGAGTCCGCTTCGACGATGGAGGAAAGAGATGCTCGACTATGAAGACGGTGTGGTGCGTGGAGGAACCATCTGCCAGCGCGACGATCCCGCCACCGCACCCGACGACCGAACCCGCGAGGCACTGCGCAACCTCGCTCCGATGAAAGTCGAGAACCGCAGGGCCGTCCCTGAGCGAAAGTGCTCGTGCGGCTGCACGCACTGTTGTGCGTAGCAACCCACCCGCCCAAAAACTGACAAAACTGACACTTTTTCTCTGATTTACATGTGGTCTGGAAATTCCCTCTTTTCGATTCACGGCGTGTCGTACGGCGTGTCGCATTCGAGAGAGGGAATTTCTACAGTGTGTGTAACCCGACCCAAAACTGTCAGTTTTGTCAGACTGCCCGCTGACCTGCGGAAACAGGGAACCCTGGAGAGTCGGTCCCGCAGAGAGGCGGTCAACACCGACCACCCGGCCGCTCATCATCGCGGGCACTCTGAGCACAAAGACTCGCTGACCTGCGGATTCACCCCACCCGCCCGTATGTGTACCAGGGGTCAACGCAAGTTCCCGCAGAACTGTCAGGTTTGTCAGTTTCCGCCCACGGTGCTCTCTGAGCTGGGTTATCGAGTCCTGCGCTGGCGGCTACGAAGGCTCGGTGGGGTACACCTTGTGATGGACGTCGGCCCAGACGATGCGGAAGATGGCACGGTCTCGTATGCCCCAGAGCCTCTGTTTTCCCCCGTACCGCAGACGGAAGAGCTTGTCGTGCGATTCGTCAGATACCGACTGGTAGAACCGCTCTCGCCCTTCCCGACAAATATCCGCAATCGGGTGATCATGGTGCTTCTTATGACGCTCCTTGCCTCCCGTGCGGTCGGCCTCAAGCTCAGCCCACTTCCTGCAGGAGCATTCTGCGAGGAACTGCATTAGTTCCTGCAACTCCTGAGGTTGCAGCCGCCACGTCCACGGGCATGATTCATCATCGCTAACCCCGACATCCATGAGAGACACATCCCAACGGAAGAGCGCATCTGAAGTCGACTCCGCCACCTTGGCATCGTTGATTTGCTTACTCGTGTTCGACAGCCCATGTCCAGAATTAGTTACCTGCTTTGGGCCGCTTCGCTTCGCGGCCAACCCTATTGGCGGCTAGCGAGGTCGCCGAAGAAATCTTGCATGACTTCCAAATCAATCGGTTGGCTCGAATACGCCCCCACCGCTAAGCCGCCGCGTGCTTCAATCCAAGGACGCTCGCCATGGGTCATATCGCTGAGTTCCTGACCTGAGCACTGCCCGTAGTACCCCAGCACCGCATCGACGGTCTCTCGCTCATCGGCTGTAAGCGCATCGGGATTACCGTGGGGCCAATCGCTGATCCGGAACTTGCCGCGATGCTTATCGAACACCTCGTAGACCACGGGGCCGTTCGCCCACGCAGCGATGTCTTCCCCGAAAATCGGCTGCCCGTCCCACGCCAACGACCACCCCTGGCTGTAGTACAACAGCTTTTGAAGTTTCATCGTCGTCATAGGCTGCGCATGCTGACACATGATGTACGCAGCCACATCATTCGCGGTCGCCATCGACAAAACTCCTTTCTGTGCCGTACGCGCGTTAGGGCGATGCCGTGTGTCCGACCAAACTAGTTCAACAGCAGACTATGACATGTACATCCCGTTCACAGCGACATGCAAGCGCAAGCCACACCCCTGTCGAGTGCCCCACTACTGCTGTTCGGAAGACGCGGCCCAGTCACCCTTAATAGTTACCTGGTGCTGCGGCCCGCCAGGCTGCGCGTAGATAGTCCCCGTGTTCTTGAAGCTGTTACGACCCGCGCTTTCAGTCAGGTAGACCAGATCCCACTGCGAGCCCTTCTTCACCGCCGCAATCGCGGGATGCCCATCCACGAAAATCCCCGGCGCCAAGGGCACCACATGCTCATCCGACATCCCAATCCCCTATCACTTGAAAATTCCAGGGACTCTTGTCACGTCCCCGCCTGCACAGGACGCTACCGATGCGAACACCCCAGGTGTGCGTCATCACTCTCGGCGCGTCGAGCCCCGAGTCCTCAGAGGTAGATGTCGTAGGTGCCCACTAGCGTCACTTGGCATGGAAGGAGAAGAACGCCCCTGGAACCCCTGGTGGGGCGTGGGCAAGCCCATACAAATACGGCTGTTCAAACGGGCGCGTCAGACCCCCGAACCGCAGTGGGAGATCGTCACCGGCGGCGCTACGCCTCACCTGACGCGCAAGAGGCGAGTGCGGAACTGGTTGGCCACCAGCTTTCTGGGCTTGCTGATGGTCCTGCTACCAGCCGTTCCATACGGGCTGCTCTTAGCTCTGGCGGCAGGAGTGAACTACCTCACCAATTCAGGACTGCAATGGACGCAGGAGAAGCTGGAGCACCCACGACCACAGTCAACGATGGATCATCTCGTGCCCTACATCGTCCTTGGCGCGTTCACGCTGCTGGGCCTGTGGCTTGCCCTGGCATTGCTGCGCGCAATCCCACGCCTGGTGATGATCTGGGTGTTGCTACGAACGACCGCTTACGAGGGGCAGCCCAGCACGGCCAAACACAGACTCAGGCAGTTCCTCGTGGTACCCAAGGGTTTTGGTCTCATGTTCGCCTCAGTGCTCCTCGGCGCGATAGTGGGACTCTCGGTCACCAACGCCCCCGAAGCGACCGGACTGCTGCACATGGTCATGCTCCTACTCGAAAGCATCTTCCTCGGATTGATGCTCATGGTCGGGATGTTCATGGTGCTCGGGATTCAGCGAGACCTGGACAAGATGAGCCCAACCGAACGAATGGTTGCATCCCGAGACTTCCTGCAAAAGTGGTCCGACGCCTGCCCACACACCAACCGATTCATGCGCTTTCTGCGCCCACCACGCTGGGTAAGGCACCTGATCTGGAACTTCGCACAGAAACCCAAGGTCTTCTCCGAGCTGCTAGTTCCGACTCTGACACTGGCAGCTCTCCTCGGCTACGTCGTCTGGAGTGATCTATCACCCATGTTTTGATGACCCGACATCGCCAGCCCAAATTGGTGTGTCACGCCGGTACAGGACGCTACCGAGCTACCCGCTGTCCTGCGGTGTGCGGGATGCGTTTCCAACGGCAGGGAGACGGTCCCAATCTGATTCACCGACCACCGCGACACCGTTGGCGTTGACGCTAATCCCACCCCAGCCCGTTGTCCCGAACGCGCAGCGCTCCGAGCGTGCTGCCGCGCGGTTCCTACGTAGTGTTCCTGGGATCGGGTTCCCGCCGAAGTGTTCTTCGAAATCGGGTTTCGCATTTTCCTCGGCCAGCCAGTAGCCGAATTCGGAGCGCTTCCGGTAGTACTCCTCGACCTCCACCCGAACCTTCGCGTACACCTGCTCCCAGAACCAACCGAAAAACTCGCTGGCGCGTGTCGAGTACTTCTGAAGTAAGGGCAGAAACTCAACGTCCTTCTCCTGTGTCTTGAGGAATCGCTTCGCCGGACCACCCCAACCGGAAAACTTGTCTAGCTCACTACGTTTGAGTTCGACGGTGTTCGCATGTTCGTAAGGCTGCCCGACCCCCCAACTGACCTTGGTGCCGATCACCATCATCGGAACCGTGTGATGAAGAGCGCAGTTCCGCAAGTCAAAAAGGAACTTTATGTCGTCATCACCGAATAGTTCAGCAACTTTCGCTTCATAGACTTCGACCTCCCAAACGGTACGACGGTCGAACTCGTCGCGACGTTCCTCCTCGGGAATGCGCTCAGGCCAGAGCTTGCGGTGTGTCGTGCGCTGCATATCCCGCAGCGTTGCTACCGAGGCAATGTAGTTATGAAAAAACCGCACGGCCTCATGCTCAAACTCATCTGGCAGGTTTCTCGAATACTCCGTTGTGCCAACAAATCTTCCGATGTGATTGCTCAACTCCACACCATTTGAGGAGAACAGTCGAGATGCCCGATTCAGCACCTCGAACCGTTCATGATGGAGTTTGCCAGGAAGTCCATCGAGGTGCCTCAGACGCTTTTCGCGCTCCTCTGCCCAGTTCATCCGCCATCCGCGCTCCTCCATAGTCACGCCGCCTTTCTTCGCGTGACGTTACCCATCGCTCGCGACAGCTATGACACGTTGACGATGTGGCGGACAGTTCCTTGGTCGTCTCACCACACCGTCCGCTCGTTCACCAGCGCCATCAGAGCCCCAGGTTTAACATCGGACAGGCCCGCCACCACGTTCCCCAAAACAGCTCCGTCTACGGTGTCCCATACCGATAGACGCGCCATGCCAATAATCCCGTGCAATGCGGCCAAGTCCTTAGTGGCGTCGTACAGAGCCCTCTGTTTCCAGCGGGAAGAGTCGGCACATCCGAACATCCGCTCTGCCACTGGGCTGCTCCAGAACGCACCTCCAGAAGCCACTCTCTTGCAAACAAACTCATACCGCTGCGAGTAATCGCGATACTCACTGCACCAAGGCAGCCTCGATGCCCAGTCGTATCGAAGCGTCAGTTCGCGGTACCTGTTGAAGTGCTGTTCTTCGTCCAGCTCCACCACCCGCCCATCAGGCAAAGCGATGTCCCATCCACCTGGCCGAGGCGTTGGCATTGGGCCGCTGACGCCACCTAGCTCGATATACAGCTCAGAAAGCTGGTGCTGCGCTTCCTGTGGAAGCGCAGCCACCCTTAGGTGTGACACTTTCACATCGAGAGCGCCCAGCAGGCGGCCCAATTCACTTTCCCGCTCACGCATTAGGAACCTGATTTACGCTCCCGGTCGACGCCGAGAACTCTGACAGTGACGGTTTCACTATCGAAGCATCCGACTCTCGCAGCAGCACGGATTTCAGCCAGATGGCAGCTCTTGTCTGCCCAATACCTCGACAAACAGGACCGATCTCAGCCCAGAGCTGGTCAATCTTCTGCTGAAGGAACCAGCGCACGCCGAAGACCATTGAGCCCACCACTACCGCGAAACCAGGCATCGACACCACACCAGGAAGTCGCATGAACCCCTCAAAATCGACGCACATCCACACAATCGCTGCCCCGAAGCTCACAGTGAACGGCAGTCCTGCCAGCACACCAGTGATCCGCCGATAGATCGAAGCGGGTGCCAGCGCAGGCAACGACGGAATAAAGATCAGCCCCCACGCCACCAGGAAGTTACGGGTCAGCGCCTGAAATACCGCGCTGTCCCACAGTTCTGGATGCTCGGCCAGCACCGAGGGAGGAATAACCTCCGCCAGTTCGCCGAGGTGTGCCCACATGGCGTGCGCAGAAAGGAAAGTAATCAATCCTGCAAGTCCGGCCGAAAGGCGCAACGCGCGATTGAACCAACGGGAACCGTGAGCCAGTGGCTCGATGACAAGAGCCAAACAGCTCAGCAGTAGAGCCCACGCACCGATGAAGCTGGAGAAATCCTGATGCACAGCTATCTACCTACCCCGACAGTCAGTAGCGTGAAATCAAACTCACTCGCATGCCCGAGTATCCGTACCGCGACGAGGAAGTTGACGACCGTGACCAGGCTCGCGACTGCTGCCGCCACGTCGTAGGCAATAACCATCTGTCCCTGGTGATGGCGGCATCGCATCAGGAAGCCCTTCCGAGGCTTCCGGCAGCGACGAGTCCCGTCGTTAAGCCACGCATGACACCGATACATCAGGTCACTCGCAATTCCAGCAGGTACCGCCACGAGCAGGACACAGCCCAGGACCACCCATAGGGTCACAGTTCCGCCTGTCTTCGCGGACGCGAGGAGCCACATCCCGAACAGCATCGCGAGGCAAACACCCGAACTCCACCACGGACGCGAGTCCTCCGTACGACTACCACCGCCTGACGGAACGGGGGTGCTCTTCTTCACGGCAGGCTGAGTGAAAGCGACGGGTTCGGTGGACGCATAGCCACCTGAGCGCCCAGTACGCGGACACACTGTCTGAGGCTTGTGTCGGCCAATGTCGCACAATGCGTCGTACTGACACATCAGCCCCTCTCCTGTCCGCCGTGGCAGGGGACCACGAAAAGGCAGTTCAGCGCGTCCTCTGTATCCATAGCCGCAGCGTATCCGCGCCCTCCGACATCGCCGGCTCAAATTGGTGTCCCCCCCGACGTACGCCTCGCCCGCGCCCACTCGCGAGTCACCCCGACTCTCACCTACCGTCAGCAAGATGACGGAACTGGACCCGGCCGCAGTGTGGCGAGCCATGCCTAAAACCCTGCAAGCCGAACTGCGCAGGCACCCCGAACAGCCCCTCTCCGACGACTTGTTGCGCCACTGCGGGCAGGTGGTCGATGACCACGATCTACCCGTGTTCTGGCGTCCAGACCCCCACAGCTCCTACACCGAACACCGCCTGCATCCGGCACTAGCGGAATACATCGGCACGCACTGACGATCACAGACAACCCGAGCCGGTCAGCGGTGGGAGCGGCTTTGGGAAATGTGTCACGTCGATGACTCCAGCACAGTCTGACCGCTGGCATTCCCCGTCAGGCAACCGGTGTCCGAGCCCATTTCACGCCTTAGAAGAGGCCCCTCGCACCCGCCGCCAACCGTCCACCAATTCCGCACGGTCCAGGCCCACCCAGAGCCACCATGCCAGGCTCACCCAATGCGCGGAACGAGTGGGAGCCGCCCATAGATCAGCGACCGCAGCCAATGCCATCAGGCCAGCGACTACGAGGACAACCCAATAGAGCCATGACCGGCGGGCAGTCTGAGACGGCACAAGACGATCTCCTGGCCGTGTGTGCTTACCCGCATCCACGAACACCCTGCCTTGGGGTTCCGCGACCCGACTTAGCGCAGAGGGCAGCATGAACACCCCAGCCAGTAGTGCGATACTTGCGAAGAACCAATTCCACGCGGTAGCTCCATAGATCACCGCGACAACAAATGACGAGATAAACAAGATAGCAACGAGCACATGGACGCTTGCCTTCGCTCGTGATCCCGTAAACGATGCCCTACGCCGCGACCCCACTTGACGAGTATGCCAAAACTTCGCTGAGTCGGCTCAGCCCAGCTCGACATCGCACCGCTCTCGCTCTTCTACAGAAATCAGGTCTGCATAAACCGTAGGAGGTAAACACGCCCCGACCGCCCCGCCGCGTTTACCCGCGAGTTAGCCCACCGCTGATCAGTCACACAGCTTTGAGTGTGACGTCGGTCGTCGTGGACGGTGGTGTGATGCCTCCTGGACAACCCGGCCCATACCGAGTTCCCTCACCCGTCCCTCGCAAGGTATCCGGATTCCATGTGTAGTAAAAGCTGGTGGCATCGGGAATGATTGCGCCGTTCGGGCATGCGATGTCGACGTGGGACACATCCATCTCCCAGCGACCCTTGACCAGTCGCGCCTGAGCGGAGGTGCAGCCTTCGCGCTTCTCGTTGTCACACACCTGCACCGATGCGCATCCTTGGCCGCAAGGCGTGAAAAACCAGTGGTTAGTTGATGTTCCACCACTGTCACGGTTCGTGCTGGTCTCGACGTAGTGCCCGCTCATATCGCCAGGATCCGCGCCTGCCGTGGCCGAAAGAACCACACTTGCGACAACAACTGTCCCGAATGCCATAGCACACAACCGATATGCCATGTATCAGCCCGCCTGCCGCAGGCCGTACCAATACCAGCCGCCGCTACCTTGGAAGCACTCGGATTTCGCCGCAGGCCAGCTGTCCCCGCCTTGTCCACACACCCACGACGAGTGATAGGGGCCGAACAACGCCCATTCGCGCCCTGGTGGTGCGGGATATGGCGGAGAGGGCTGGGCACTAGCTGTCGGAGCTAGCCCCATGCTCAGCACTATCGGAAGCGCTAATAGCGCTGTGTGGAACAACTTTTGGCTCATCGCGTTACCTATCGTTGGTGTGTGGAAGCGAGGCCGTCCCGTCACCGAGGCTGCTGAGGAAGCCGCGAGTGCGCTGTCCTGTTGCTTGATCCCCCGAGGCACGAATGCCCTTCTCCTGCGGTACCGGGTCGTTCGCCGCACATGGAGTTTCCTGTTCGTCGTCCTGGTCGTCGTCCGCCCAGTCCTCGGGGTAGTCCTCGACGATCGTCCGTTCAGGGCGTGGGTGCATTGGGCGGTCGGCGGCAACTGCCCGCCCGACGACACTGACGAGATAGATGCCCAGTCCGACTAGTGCTAGACAGAACGAGCCGATCGCCAGGCTGCCGTTCTTGGCCACCTGACCCGCCAGGAAAGCCCCTATCAGGCCCCCCGCGAACATGAGGCTACCTACCCACTGACCTACCGAGGCAGGCGCTTTCTGCGACACGGTTTCTCCTGTCCCACTTAATCTTTGCTGCTTACGACAAGTTCCTCAGCGTCACGGAATCGCAGTTCGATGCAGCCATCGGGGCCGTTCACCATGTGCAGGTGCGCGGTGTTCATGCCCTCGGCTGCGAAGCCCTCGCGCAGGGCCGACAAACCCTGCGACCACGTGTCCGCCGAATCCTCTGCCCGAGAGGCGAACCGAAGAACCAGACCGCTCTCCTCGACGGCAGCACCGATGAGCACCGGGCTGTCAACGACAGTCACCTCGCGCTCGTAGACGCCGTGTTCTCCTGGCACCGCTTCCAATCGGGTGCTGATCGTCGCGAGGCCAGCGGCTTGCATCAGCGGAGCCAGCCACTCGTCATCACGGACAAGTTCGACCACGGCGTACCGTCTGCCGAGTTCGCCGAGTATCGGGGAAAGCCCCGCCTGCCACGAGGCGTACACGAGATCATCCAGGAGCCACGGTTTTTCGTCGCGGACAATCGAGGACAGCAGATCCTCCTCAGCCACACCACCTCCGGGGTGCAGCAACAAGACTGGTCCGGCGTCCGGGACACCCGGCACCGCCAGGACGCTGCGCAATGATGCAGGAAGCTGTGCGCACCAGTGGGTCAGCCAGATTGGCGATCGCCCTATCGACCCTCCCGTGTGCATCACGCGCGGCTGCGCAAGCAGACGCTCCTCAACCTCCCGCGCGCTGTCTGGTTCGGCCACCGAGGAGGCGACATGCACGGCGGACTCGCTACCTGCGGGAGCTGGACGCCCCGCCTTCTGACTCTTGCCCTTGTTCTTACTCTTGACGCTGTCCTTGCTTTTGTTCTTACTCTTGGGCTTGGCGTTGTTCTTGGCGGGACGCGCCGTATTCGTGTTCCGCGCCGCAGTGGTGCTGCGTGACCGCACATTCGGTCGCCGGGACACATAGCGAGGTTCATCGAGCACCGACAGTGCGCACCCTGACACCACCGCCGCAATGGAGCCCAGCAGCACGACGATGGCCCCCGCCCCAGCAGATGGAGTAGCCCCGTCCAGCCCGCCCTTGGGGACACCCGTCAACAGAACGCTCTTATCGACAAGCACTACCCCTGCCGCCACGGCAGCCAGGAAACCCGGCAGCGCAACAGTTTTCACCGCAGAGTCGGCTTCAAGCGTCTCGACGTAATGCAGTACGGCGGACCCGACGATGACCACGCCGAGCACGGCGGTAACCCAACCGATCGGCAATCCGTGCCAGCTCGCAACCGCCGAAGCAACAAGCAGATACGGAGAGCTGAACTCGCCGGTCCCCGATAACGCGACCACGCCCCCGTCGCCTGCCCATTTCACCCAGGTCTGAAAACCTGCGACGGCGATGGCCAGGCCCGCACCACCCGCCACCAGCGAGGCGATCCTGCCTGACATCCCCGCCTCCCTGCCGGTTCACTCTCCATGGCACTGCTTGGTGTTACGCCGAACGTATCAACCCATCCGTAGATTTGTCTACTTATAGGTCGATGACCTGGGGGTTTGCGGCACCCACCCTTAACGAGTGCCGAGCAAAGAGGTGTCCCCTGTCCCCGACCTGGACACCGTCGAGATCAGCGCACTCGCGGTCGAGATTCAGAAGCAGCGTGTCACTGCAGGACTCACGTTGGACCAGCTCGCCGAACGCACCGGCATCCCCCGCAACACGATCCACCGGTACGAAAATGGAAAGCTGAACCCCACCGCTAAAGCGCTGTTGCGCTTGGCCATCGGGCTAGAAATCAACATCAGTGAGCTGGTGCAGCCGCTCAATCACCTGCGAAAAGACTGACGCTTAGGCGTGGCCACCAGCGCTGATTTTCTCGGAGATCAGCTCAGCGATGGCCTCAGCTCGCTGAGTTGCGACGGCCTCGCTGGGATCCCCAGAGTGCGCAGTGTCCATGACTTCGACATCGATGAGGTACCGCGATACTTGGGCTAGAGCACGTTGAACAGGCATCGGCCGAGCACCGTTTGTGCCCGAAAGCATGAGGACCGTCGTCAACAGATCGCCGGCATCAGAGGTGCGGCCTATGTCGTATCGAAGCGTGTAGCTGGCCGTGCGTATGACCGCAGTTTCGCCTTGACAATGCCGCCAGTCGGCGGCAAACAGTCGGTACCAAGTTCGGGCACTGTCGGTGGTATCGAACTCGATGACCCCGAACGTCGTTCGCAAATTCGGCGTAGGGAACCGAACGTGGTCGGTGTCAGTTTTCCAGGTGATCCGGATAGCGGCACGCACTGGTGCCTGCCGGTAAGTATGACGCATGGCCGGTGCATGAACCTTGATGCACTCCACCGGAACAGCACCTGCCATCCCATTCGGCAGCACCTGCACCCCACCGGGTCTGCCGCCGTACCTGGCCTGCATGGGCGAACTCAACGTTCTGGACAACTCAACCTGATCCGGCAATATCTGCGTGATCGGACGATCTGGCGGCTCAGACAACGGCACAAACCTATTTGCCTGACCAGCAACCACAGCCGTACAACCGGCCAAACAAACAACCACAGGCAGCAACAACAACCGTCTCATCAACGCAATGGTAGAACCAGACATCTCATCATCGACAGCTCAGACAACTCCCCATAGTGGAACCAAGTCAGCCAGAGCACACCAACCCCCGCCAGGGCGATGGGTTGTGCACGACCTACCCGGACCCGACAGAAACAGGGCTGTATCGCCGAGTCCACAACTGTCCACGAAGAAGGCGGTCATGGATACTGGCTACCGTGGGGAAACACTTCGTGAAACACCGCCAGCCCCACACCCGCACCGCATCGTGGAAAGCAATACTGGCAACACTCTTCTTCATGACCTTCCCATTTATCGGCGCAAACACGCTGAGCCACCCCAACACCTGCAACCACCAACCCATGACCGCCACCGACCGGTGCGTGCACTACCGCAAAGCCAGCGAATACCTGAGCACCCCTGAGACACCCGATGCGCCCGGGGTGTACAGCTACAACGAGCAAATCACCTACCACTACATCCTGGGAACCACCCTGCTCACCATCGGAGCCACAGCCTGGGCCACCGCCACGTTCTGGCTTACCCGACAGCTACGAACCGACACCACCCCGCTCTGAACGCCCCCCCAGCGCGAATTTCGAGCGAAACGGATTTTCTGGGATGCACAGGAGTTCGAGGAGGCCCAACAATGGGAGGTGCCGCCCCACCTGAATACGAACACCCGAGTGGCAGGGCGGCACCTGGGGTTAATTCTGGCAGGCCCCCGACAGAGAAAAGAGAAGGGGGTGCCGCCACGATGGGACCATGGTGAGTGGTGCATAGGGCGGCACCCGGAACTGATTCTGGCAGAACATTGAACAAGGAGGGGGTTTGCCGCTTGTAGCGGGACATCCACGCAGGCGCGTTCGATGACCCACACCAGGAGCAATCGACTCAGCCCGCCGATGGACTGGGTGTAGCGTTCTCCGCTAACGCTGCTAAGCCGAGTGCAAGAGGAGTTCATGACGTGAGCAAACGAGTTACCCTCACCGCAGCCTGTGGCGTCCTCGTCGCCACAATCGTTGCCGCCTCCCCCATCCCCCATCACAAGGAAGTCGGCACTGACGCGCTGCCGCCGCCATGCACATACGGCCCCCTGCTCACCTGCACCGAACTACCACCGGACACCAGACCAGCCGCAGAACGCGAATACCACCCCCAAGACAACCCCCAGGGCTACCCATGGTCATACAACTTGAACGGCGCACAGTTATGGTGCCCACCCCAGTGCCCGTACTAAACACCCCCTCACTGGCCACCTTCACCAACACACACACACTGACCAGCGAGCCACGAAACAAAAGCGGGTGCCGCCCCCTGTTCACTGGGGGTTACGGGGGACCGTCAGAGAGCGGCACCCAGAACCGATTGTGACAGATCGCCGAGGGTTGCTGCACAATCAAGCCCATGGCTGAGCCGTTCGCCGAACACTTGCCCGGTGCCCCGCACACCCTGGTGTATCCGACGCTCAAACCCATCATCGATGTCGCGCTCACCGGCCTAAGTGAGCTTGCCGACACCATGGCCGTCGCGGGAACCGAAATCCTGCAAGCAGTCATCGACGCCCAACACCATGAACCTCAGCAAGTGGCTGCTAGTGCGCTGCTCTCAGGCACCGCCATCATCATGGCCGCGTACCGCCGACACATCCACGCCATCGGCACCCACATGGGCACCGCAGCCACCGCCCTCACATCGGCCTGGACCCACTACGGAACCACTGGAGACTGGAACGTTCCCGAGGATCTGCGAGCACCCCAGCTGCCCGAACTGACCATCACCATCACCGCCGCAGCCCCACGCCCACTGGCCGGCGGTGAAAACCTCGACCCCGCCTATCTCGAAGATGTTCTCGTACGTGTACGCCACGTCAGCAACACCTTCGCCACCCCCAGCATCGAGGCATTCACCACCTTCGTGCGCAGCGAGCTGCTGGTCGGCGAACTCACCGAAGCATTCGACACCATCATGGTCGAACACGCCGCCGCGATGGCCACCACATCCACCACCATGCAACAACACCTGACCCACCTGGCCGACACCATCGAGACCGCCCACCGCCAGTACCGCGACACCAACCTATGGACACCCATCACCGTCACAGTCAGCAGCTAGCTAGGCAGTGGGTACCTATCGTCCACGCAGCCACCCTGTGAGAGCCGTAACCTCATCAACCACCGCCTGATCCAGATAGTCAGCGTTCGCTGCGACAATCTTGCCGATCTGCTCGACTCTCTGGTCAAACGCCTTGGCACACACCGCCGCGATGTGCGGCCCCAGACGCTGCATCTCCGTTGCCGAGAGCCTCGGGTCTAGATGAACTGATTCCACACGCCCACGAGCGTCAACGGTGACTTTGACTAACCCGCCCTGGTCCTCTGCCTCACCGCCCTGACTCTGCACACGACGGAACAACTCACCCTGCTGCGCCTCAAACCCCGATGTGTCACGCTCAGGGCGACGAGGCCGGTCATCCCACGCAGACTGGAGAATCGAATCCATCAGCTTTTCTCGCGCAACATATCTGCGAGCGGCACATCGTTGGAATATGGATCTATGACGATGCCGTTGTTCTTCCAGTTCAGATAGCTATTACGATTGTTGTTGAACGTGAATAGCCACTGGTCGCCCTTGCGTCTCCTTGCTGCTACTCGCAGTGCGGGCATGACGTTGTAAACGCCGTCATAGCGCCAGGGAAGTTCTACGCCCCAACCAGGCAGCGGCCAGCGGTCCGGGATTTTTGGGATGCTGACCCATTTTCCTTCGAGCTTGTCGACGTAGAGCTGGCCGAGGTACTTGACGAAAGGCATTTGTCCATCGAAGTCGGTATCTAGTGCGGCAGTGTCTTCAAATCGCTCAAGAAAGACCTTCTCTACGAAACCGATTGCCTCGTCTGAAAACCAGTCGTCTTCGGGTATGCCGGGGAACCAGTCTGCGGGGGTCGATGCGTACAGTTCGATACCCAGTTCAAGTGCTTCGACCCAGGCCTTGAAGCTGGGTCGCTCCTGAGCTTCGACAAATTCGGGGATGTCCCACCACCAGCGAGGATTGCTCACCACGCCCCCTCAACCTTGAACCGTCCACCAGTTGTCGATTCGAGGTCGGCGAGCCGTGTCATTTGCGATGGGCTGAGGGGCTCCTTCAGATAGTAGGTAATTTCCCAGTCCCTTTCCGTAACATACTTTTTGTCGATAGCAAGCTGCCGGGCGAAGTCTCCTTCCGGCACTGACCCACTCTTGATCTCCGCCGCGCGCTGATTCGGGATGTCCGCATAGTCCCATATGCGCGAGCCCTCCTGAAATCTTCCGGGGCCATCGGGGGCGACCTGCTGGTGTTTCCATCCGTTCGCCTCGGTCAGTCCGTGCTCGTCCCTAATACGAAATTCTTCGGTGTCACCCTGCTCGCCAATTCTGTCCCAGCGGTCTCTCTCCTTGAGGTAGTCGTCGTAGGAGCGGTACGGTTCACCTTTGCGTTGTTTGCCTTTGACGTATGCCTCGTAGTCTTTTTCGCGGGCGAGGCGTTTGAGGGCTTCTTGTTCTTCGGCTCCCACGCGCACGGCGTTGCCGCCGGCGGCTGATACCCGCACCACGGGCAGCGCGGCGACTCGGGCCGCAGCGGTGGCGATGCCTGCCATCGCGGGTGCTACCCGTGCCCCGGACGCTGCGACGGCTGCGGTTGCGCCTTCGAATCGGGTGATGATGCCAGCGACTCTGGAGCCGACCTGTGCCAGGCGGGCCGCTGAGATCCCTGCGGCGGCATAGCCGCTACCGCCCGCCGTAACGGGGGTCAGTAGGGCTCCGGCAGCCCAAATCAGGGCGGTGGTGATACCCAGTTCGGCGACGGCGTTTTCGATGGCTGAGCGGGTTTCATCGATGAGGCGTGCCTGGTCGGCGCACATCTGCGCCAACGCTTTAGCGTTCTCCGAAATGGTGAACAACTGCTGATAGATGTCAGAGACCACGGCATAGCCCGCGTCGATGTCCTCGGCGTCCTGACCGCGCAGGTGTCCCATACCGTCCCAGAGCAGCTCGGCTTGCCGGTAGGCCCAGTTCGCGATGGCGTTGAGCTTGCCCTCGGATTTTCGGAGCTGGTCTTGGTGCCCATCGGGCCAGAGTTTGCTTTGCGCATAGGAGACGATCAGATCCCACCACCACGGCCCCGCCGAGGGGTCACCCCACGCGCTCGGCACATTCGGGGTAGGCGGACACCCCAGAGGTTGGTCGGGCATCGGCCCGATATCTGGGGGTGGTTTGTGTGCGGCGGCGGCGTTGGCGTCGTTGTAGTTGTGCGCCGAGGTGCCCAAAATCAATCCGACTTTGGCCGCACCCTCACCCAGGTTGCCTAGAGCCTCGACCAGTGCATTGACAGCTGGGTCGTAGGTGGCGGCGAAAGACTTTGCGGCCAAGTCGGTTCCGGCCATCCCCGCGAAACCCGCCAACTCGTTGGTGGTCTCGGTCGCCATCTTGGTCAGGTTCAACCCGACGATATTGATGTTGCGGCCAGCGGTCAGCACAGCCACCGGATCGACCCGCGTCATGAGGTTACTTGCCCGGCCACATCGACTTATTGGCCGTAATCGCCTTGTCGTAGTGCCCGTGCGCGGAGTTCACCGACTTCGAAAACTCCGCCAGCCCCTCATCAATGTCAGCCATCCCCTGCGCGAGCTGACTGAAAAACTCCACCTGCGCATCACGGGCCTGGCCCGACCAATCCGACCCCAGCCGCATGACGGTGGTTTCCGCATCCTGAATCTGCTCGGCAAGATACTTACGGAACGCCCGCAGATCCTCGAATACGTCTTTGAGCTGCGGGACCGACACCTCAAACTCCGCATCCCCACCACCGTCACCAGGCTTTTTAGAGATCACTGGACGCCTCACGAAGCGCTTTCGCGGTGGTGATGATGTGCTGTGCCATCTTGATCATCGCGGCCTGCGTCAACTCAAAACCCTCATCCCAATCAGCCCACAGCTCCTTGTGAACCTCGGGCGCGATGCCCTTCCACGACCCGTGCAGCAGCTTCTCGACATCGGCTTTGGTCGCTCCATACCGGGACTTCACCTGCTCAGCCTGCTGAATCAAATGCTCAGCAGCAGCCACCATCTCCCGATAACGCACATGAAGCACCGTCATCAAGTTCCCCTAAACCCTCGCAGCGCAGATAGGCGAACTATACGCGGTAACCAAATTCTGAACCGAGTCGTTCACCAGAACACCCGGCACCCGATTGGTGACGGTCAGGACAGGAGATGAGGCCCAGCATCTCCAGAGGAGTTCTCTCCATTGGGTTCGGTCCGAAACACCGGCGGCAACGATTCGACGCGTGCCCGTAAAGCGTCCACTTGGCCTGTTGTCTGTGCCACAGCACCCAGCTCCGCGATCCCCGCCATCGCCGACATCCACGCCACTAACCCATCACCGACCGCAAACAACGAGGCGTTCAACTCGCCCATCGCCTTCATCGCCGCACAGGCATGCTCTCCAGAGGCCAGCGCCGACATCTTTTCCCGCGCCTGCTCATTGCCCGCAGCGAGCTTCGCCGCCAACGCCCGCGCCTCCGGCGCAAGACGCGCCATCGCCGCACGGTCATGCGCCAACTGCTCAGCCTCATTTCCGTTTAGGCTTCTCAGACATCAGCGCCCCTTCCCTGACAGTCTTGACAGCTAACCTAACGGCTACACCGACATCACGTACAGTCGCAGGCACCATGCCAGCTTCACACTCGTAATCACGTGCTGTGGGAAACTGACCCCCGTGGAAGGTTCGCCGCACGAGCTGCTGGCGCTGCTGCGCGCACGCCGCGACATGGCAGCCGAATTGAGCCATCATGCAGGAGAAGTCGGGGACGCGGTGTGCGAGGTGCTCGATGAGCTGACCCGGCGCGCGCAAGTCATCGCAGACCGATACCCCGAAAATGAAACCGTGAACCCGCGACTTATCGTCGAGATGCCCGTTGTGGTGGAAGCGCTCTCGGCGCTGGTGGACACCCTCTCGGCGCTGGATACCCTGATCACCGAATGGGCCGACATGGTGGGACCGCGCCGTGAGGCGATGGTCAAACTCCTCGGCCGCATGCAATCGGAAGGCTTCACGGTCGCCAACGACTGGGAAATCACCGACACCCACACCTGGCCTGCCCTGCACAGCACCGATGACCCTGAACTGCTCATGCAGCGTCAGGCCGAGAAAACCATCCGCACCGAACGCGCGCGCGTCTACCGCGAACGCATTGCACGCATGGTCACAGCGTTCGAAGACACTCAAACCCGTTACACCGAGCAAGTCCGCAACCTCATCCCCACGATGCTCGACGGATAAGCGCCCTGCGTCTCCACTAGGCGATGCACCGGGTGGCATGACGGCGCTCCATGGCTGGCAGCACCGCAACCCGTCCTATCGTCAGATCATGAACGACCCTGAGCTGCGGTCTGCAATCTCGCGGATGCTGCGTGCTCAGTCGGGCTTTTGTGCGATCAGGTAGGCGTGCGGTGTGGATTCGAGTCCGTCATTGTCTGGTTCGCGGACGAGTCGCGCATACGTGTGCAGACCGGCATCCGCTAGCAGCGATTCGACCGAATCAGGTGTCCGGCGAAGGAATGTCAGGTCTACCGGCTTGCCGAATGCTTCGGTGAGTATGCGCGGCTTGTTGCCTACTTGGAAAGCCAGTAGCACCAAGCCGCCGGGTGCGAGCACCCGGCCGAACTCTGCGAACACTTTGGGCAGATGGTCGTCGGGGATATGGATGATGGAGTACCAAGCGCAGATTCCGCCGACGCTGTTGCCTGAGATATCAAGGTCGGTCATTGATCCTGTTGTGAACGCAAGAGTGGGGTTCAGGCTGCGAGCTTGTTGGATCATGTTGGATGAGAGGTCAATCCCGAACGGTTGGACTCCGAAGCCTTTTAGAATCGCCGTGGTGGCACCGGTGCCGCAGCCGATATCGGCGACCCGAAGGTTTTTGGTGGAGGCGACGAGTCCTGCGAATGCCGCCAGCATCGCCCGGTCCACGGGCTTGTTGTCCAGGTGCTGATGGAATTGGTCGGCATATGCTTCGGCGGTGCGGTCATATCCCTGGCGGGTAAGGCGTAAGAAGTCTGGCTCGGTCACGCGCCCTACCATTCCAGAAACCGCTCGCTCGCTGGTAGCGCCGTCTTTAGTGAATGCCCTCATCAGGGCACTACTTGGCACACGCAATCCACCGACCGCTCCCCAACGACCCCACACTGGAAACACACGACGTACCACTGGATGTCGCGCTGGTCGGACGCGCTCAGCCCGTCCCACCACCCGCGCCACTCGGACACCTGGTCGGCGGGAATGGCGTGAATTTGGCCGACAGGCAGTATGCGAGGCTGCTCATCCGTTTCATCCTGCTCACCCGCGAGGATCCTCTCCTTCTCGGACTCAGACATCGGACTCCAGGTCATAGAGTCGAATCCCGCGTACGGCGCACTGAGCATCTCGTCAATCCGCGCAATGATGTCGTCGGTCTGCCCGACAGGCAGCTGTCCGACCTGGGGCTCTGGACGAATTTTCTCGGCTTCACCAGCAGCCCAACGAATCTCGGCGGCTGACTCGTAGTCCCGTTGCTCGTCACACCACTCGGCCACTTGGCGGGCCAGGGTGGGAGTCAGTGCCTGTTCTCGCAAAGTATGGAACAGCACCCAGCCGCCCGTGACAACAATCCACTCCCCGACGACCGCCGCCCTCACTGGCTCAGCTCGCCTGTTTCACATAGCGGAACACGGTCGCCCTGGACACCCCGAACAAGCTCATCAACTCGGCAACAGGCTCCCCAGACTGATAAAGCCTCACTAGCCTTTCCTGCTGCCCCACTGGAAGTTTCGGTGGACGGGTGGCAGGCAATCCCCGCGCCGTACGGGCCTCCCTGCTCGCCACACGACGTTCTTTCCCCAGCTCCAATTCAAGCTCGGCTATCGAACTCATGATCTGCACGACGGCCCGCCCCGTGGGAGTCGAAGTGTCCACGCCCTCTCGCAGACTCCGCAGGGCAATCCCCCTGGTGGTCAAATCCGCCAGGGCAGCGGCAACTTCACGAACCGATCGACCTATTCGGTCCACCGCTGCTACGACCAGCACATCGCCTTCGCGGATCCATCCCAGGCATTCCGTCCAGCCAGGACGCTCACTCCCAGCTCGACCAGAAGCCACATCCACGAACTCGCGGTCGGCCTGCACGCCTGCCGCTGTGAGAGCGTCCCGCTGCTGCTCAATGCTCTGGTGACCTGTGCTCACTCGCAGATATGTCGCCGTGCTCATGACACATCCTTGTGAGACTGGTTATGCGACAGGGAATTTGACACCAAGATGTGAGACACCTCGACCTGCGTGTTCACATCGCCGGCGTTGTGTTGTGCTGGGTGTAACACATCTAAAGATGTGAGACGGGCATAGAGAGCGACGATGGTCAGGCGCTCTACGGGAGCCAGGGGAGCTTCTGAATCAGCCATCGGACTCCACCTCCCCGATGAACTTGTTCACGAGCCTCGCCCAGCACCAGCGCAACTCGGACACGGCAGCTTCTCGGCTGGCATCGCGGCACTGGGCCAGCACGGGATCCGCGCTGTCGGCGGCATGGCGGGACTGGATTACCTTGGCTGCGGTCAGGACACGAGACCACCCGACCGTCAGGGCAGCCCACTCGGCGGGGTGGGCGGAAGCCGAGCAGCGCTCCGCGTCGGGTCCGGTGAGGTGTCGCGGTTCATCGAACAGCTCTGCGAGTGACATCAGATGCCCTCGCGTGTTGGGGTTTTCGGGCATTACCTGAAGCTAGAACGATTGGGCGACAAGAGAAAGCGGGGAGTGTGCACGTCCCCTGACTTGTCAGACATTCGCTATGGATATGTAAAGTTCCACTCAGGCGATCCAGTCCGCCCATTTCGTATCGACTCCAAGGTGTCGTTGCTCAGAACCTCCGCCAACGGCCACCGATGCCGTGCTCCCGCCTCTTGGCTTGGAACGGTGGCCTGTCGAAGACCGTTAGCAATAGGGGTAACTGTCATATCGAAGACGGCGAGTCTCCCCAGGATTGCCGAGAGCAACCCTCCTAGCGATTGCGGTTTTCCAACCGAATCGGCTTCTCGAAACATCACATCTTGCACATGTGGAATGTCTTCAATCCCCTGCTGTTTCAATCCGTCAATCAGATATTCAGTCAGGACGAACAGCATGCGCTGCCACCAGGCGAGATCTGCCACACACACAACGTCCAAGCCTTCGCGGGGGTTCACAGCACCCTGATCAACTAGCTGACGCTCGATGTTCGCAATCGGTGTCGCGCCAACACCCTTCCACACATGTGAATGTGCCAGGACCCCATACATGACCGTAGATACCAGTTCTCCACGTACGTTCCGGGGCGGGTGAGCCAGCAATCGACGTACTTGTTGAGCCGACAAGATGGCCTGCCTTAGTCCTGCCGCGTCAAGCGTGAGCTTGACACTGAACGCCGCGACAACGCCAGATACCGAAACCAACGTCTGCGCACGCAGTTTTCTCGGATACGACGGATGGAAAATCACCAAGTCTTGTTCAGAGGACTTCTCCCCTGTGCTGTCCGCGACAAGGTACTTACGCGTCCCTATCTCATACTGGGGAGGCAGCCAATCCTCCAAGAATTCTTTCCACCTGGACTCCGCACGATATCCTGACTCCTGGATTGCCGAAGCGCCCTGGTCGCTGATTTCCGTCCTAATCGCGTCGTAGTCGGACGCCATATCCTCAGCAATTTGGTCGAGCAATCGTACGTGCTGGGATTGGCCACTGCGATGGATCACGAAGACAAGTATCGCGCATGACGAACAGTCCCACGCCCAAGAAGACGCCAAATTGCCGACGCGAATGGGCGCAGCAGACCTACGCTAACTGAAAGCATGACCAAGACTCCACAAGGTCAGACAGCCTCCTCGGAGGATTGGTGTTTCTGGAAGGTCTCCGAATCCAGATGGCCTGAGCGATAAGGGAAGCGGCTAGCGGCTACGCGGGTGGCACATAGTTTCTGTGATACTGCACCCCGACTCACTCGACAACGCCGAAGACACACGCAGGAGGAATGACAGTGTCTATCATCTACATCGCTCAAACAGTGCTGATCGGCCTGACAGTCGGGCTAGCGTTAAAGTGGCTCGACGGACGTTTCTTCAAACACCGTCAGGATTTCGCCGCAGCCACCAAGACCGCTGCGTTGCACGACAAGGCAGACGCTCAGATACCCGCAGCGCGAGTTGCTCTCACACTGCCTCCCACCAAAGGAGTGGGGTGGCTCTCCCACGAGGTCATCGACCTACCCCTCGATTCCGACCCTGGCATCAGCTACACGCGGTTCCCTGGCCATCACCGTGCGATTTACACCACCATGCCGTTCTACTGCTATGAACGCGCTTTCATTAAGTCCCTCATGTCATTTGACCTCATCGGCACACACCACACACGCACTCGCATCAGCAGCATTCAGGCCGTCATCGACGGACGATTCCCAGTCCCCACCGGCACCGTCTACTTCGCGTCGCCCCAAGGAACTGGAAGCAAAGAAAGCTTCGCCTTCGACCTCGCCTCGACCGACCTACACGCCCGCATCCAAGACGACCACGGATTGCCAACACCCGAGTGGTTCGTCAACGCGAAGACCACCGACCTGATACGCGGCGAAACAGTCGGATTCATCGTCGAAGTATTCGCACCCCTGTTCACCGACGACATCCACTACCACCTGGAAATCACGTTCGACACAGGGCCGACAGTGGCTATCTACGACCATCGCGGTGCCCCGTTCCGCATGATCGGCTACCCCACGACAGCACAACGCGCGTATTTCGCGACGAGCCCACAGCACCAGCTATGGCCCAACTATCCCAACACAATCCGCTGACATAGCCCATCCGGCGGTGCCCCCGAGAATTGCGCCCAGACAGCAGGAAACCCCGCAGAACTAGCCTCCGGGGTTTCCTGACCGAGCAGTGTCACGCGGCAGACTGGATTTCGAAATCCACCCCCATCCGCATCAGCACATCGATCAGCTTCACGAGCACGACATACCGCGCCCCACATTCGGGACACACTGTCGTGCCGGTATTTTCGGTCACTTCGCCGCCTTCGTCTCGGCCATGGCGCGCCAAATAGCGGTCTGAACTTCCATGATGCAGGCATCGGAACACAACGCATGCACCGAGGGCTTCCCGCAGTTGAGGCACACCGACTTCGGCTTGCTCCGTCGCTTTGCAGTCATCGGCCCTCCTCCTCATCGTCTCGAATCCACCCAGCATCGACGGCATCAGCGGTGCTGCACGTCTCCGAACAGAAATCACCGTCGAGGAACCGAGCACGGGCCTCGACCTCTTCCTTCCCCGGGGCAAGGGGATCACCACACCACAAACACGTGGTAGTTTGGTTAACGGACATCGTTACTTCCTTTCCAAGCCCCCGTCGCAACCGGGGGTTTTCTCATATGGGGCCATGCCCCGTTCTCCCGGCCAGGTGACCGGGAAGTCTCTTGCTAGGGCGATTCCTCCCGGTCTGCGGATTCGTCGCCTAGATCCAGTTGGGCAATAAGGTCATCGACCCGCTGGCGTGCCCGCAGCAGCGCATCGCGAGTCCACTGCTCGCGAACATCGCGACCCGCGCGTTGCCCGCGCCCCCGCATCAGGGCTAGCGCAATCTCATCGAGGCCCTCATCCAGGGCATCCAGGCATCGCACGGTGTGCTCCATCAGCTTCCGCCAATAGGCAGCGCGCAGCTGGTCTTTGGTGGGTTGGTGAACGACAATCGTGTCGCCGGTCTGCGGGTCAGTCCCATGAATCGGCGCGTCGCTGATCTCTATGAACCGCTCCAGGTCCAGCATCCCGCCCACAACACGAACACTGTTCCTGCGAGCACTACCCGGCGGATTCAGTTGCAGCGCCTGCTTCCGAGAAACAGGAGTCGAAGCACGCTTGTACTTCTTGCCGTTGAGACCAACGATCTCCGATGCCGCCGTGGGCCTCGCAGACCCCTCCCCCACGGGCTCGATGCCTTCTCCTACTGTCCCATCTGGGACAGTAGGTTCACTCTGCTCGGCAACAGGCAGCGACCGAACCTCCCGTGACACCGTGGATTTCGACACCCCCGTGACCGCCGCGATGCCCCGCACCGAAACTCCCTCGCCTGCCAACAGCCCAATCAGTTCACTACGCAGCGCATCGGGGACGTGCAATTTGCCGCCCAACGCATCAGCCAGATACGCCGTCCAGCTCGGAAAACCGAGTGTCTCGTGAACCCGACCGGCCTTGGCTTCGGCGACCAACGCGGCCACCAACTCCAGCGACTCACGTGCAGCAGCCGCCGCAGCGCGAAGCTGATGGTCGAGCTGTTCGGCGGAGGTGCGGTCGAGGGAGTCGGGCATCAGGCCGCACCTCGCCGCTTGTGGGCCGGGGTCATCTCCGGACGCCGTGCCGACTCCCCTATCTCGGCGGTGCTGGCGATGTAGGCATCCAGGTCAGCCCGGTGCACGTAGGGGGTGCGTCCGATGCGCTTGATTTCCAGTTCGCCCGAGTACACGAGGTCACGGACGAATCGCGCCGATTTCCGCAGGTAGCGCCCCGCCTCCGCGTAGGTCAGAAGCGGACTGAGTTCCGCGCCCATCTCCATCATATTCCTCATCCTACCATAATTTCCGTAACATACGGAATTATGGGTCATATTTCCGGGAAGATTTGGCCGCATATGGCATACTGCCTGTCATGGGCAGGAAAGCGATTGAGCTGGGAGCTACCGGGCGCACCGTCGCCGCGAACATCGCCTTTTTCCGCGCGAAGCGGGAGTGGCGATTGGCTCAGCTTTCCGAGCGCATGGCAGAGGTGGGGCGACCAATGACCGTAAACACGCTCTCGGCCATTGAAAACCTCGACCGCAGAACAGATGTGGACGACCTGATGGCCATTGCCGCCGCACTCGACGTGTCCCCCGCGTCCCTGTTGATGCCTCGGATAGAGGATGACGACGATGAAGACGGCGGCATCGCGTGGCACGTGGCCACCAGCGCCGAACCAGACCCCGGTGATCAGGGTGTAGCCCTAGTGTCCGGTCAGCTCTGGGACTGGCTGGTCGCGGACGCACCGCTGCGCGAACCGCTTTATACCGACACCGGGCGCGACGAGTTCGAAGTCGAGGCGTGGCGGCGCAAGCAGGTCCCGCCATTCGCCCACCGCAAGCGGCCGGGTGAGCGCCGTGACTGAAAAGAAGAGGCAGAAGGCGTACCACGGGAAGGGGCAGTCCCGCTCGTACGAAACCAAGGCCGGGATCCGCTGGTCCTACATCATCCGCGTCTACAAAGACTCCACCAAGCCCGAGTTGGGCAAGCGCACCGCCGAATTCGGTGGATTCCTCACCGAGAAGGCAGCAGACGCCGCGAAAGCCAAGGCACTCAAGGATGTCGAGCGTGGACTACGAGTCGGCGGCACCGTTCCCACGGTGTCCGAGTTCGCCGAGCAGTGGATGGTGATGCGGGAAGCCGACCCCGACCTAGAGTCGAGCACCACCGAGGGTGACCGCCGCTACCTCACCGTGCATGTGCTGCCTCGCATCGGTCATCTGACGTTGGACAAGGTGACGACGACGACACTCAACACCCTCTACGCTCAACTCCGAACCGAGCTGCCGCCGAACCTGCCCACGAGTGGACGGTGGAGCGCCGCGAACCGTAAGCCACTGGGAGCCAATACCGTTGCGAAGGTGGCGACCACAGTTGCCCATCTGCTGGACGCGGCAGTAGACGACAAGTACCTGCTGGACAACGCCGGCAAGGGCAAGCAGGTGAAAAAGCCGTCAAAAGAAGCCGTCGAAAAAGAGTCGGTCGAGATGACCGTCTGGACCGAGGCTCAAATGATCCTGTTCCTGAAGTGGCTGCGGGAGTCACGGAAAGACCCGTACTACGCGATGTGGTCCACGTTCGCGGCCACCGGGGCGCGACGTTCCGAGATACTGGCGCTGCAATGGGGTGACCTGGACTTGAAGAACCGGAAGGTGAACATCCGCCGCGCACTGGACACCAAGCCCGGTCAAACAAAGAAGCCGAAGAACAACAAGTCACGGGACTTCACGATCAGCGAGTCATCGACCGCCGCCCTCCGTGAATGGCGGCAACTACTGGCGGCGCGCGACATCAACTTGGTGCGTGCTGGTGCCTGGGTGTTCCCAATGGAAGGAAAATGGGACCGCCACCGGAACCGTGCGAGCACGTCGGAGATGTTCACGCGCCGCGTGCAGTGGGCACAGAAGGCGCTCGGTGGTGCTGATGTTCTGCCGACCATTCACCTTCACGAAGTACGTCACTCAGCGGCGACCATCCTCATCGGCAGCGGAATGGACGTGAAGACCGTCGCCGAGCGGCTGGGACACACGTCGGTGAAAATCACGCTGGACATCTACACCCACGTCACCCGCAAGTCGGACGAAGCCGCCGCCGACATCCTGGACTTCGGGTAGCGCGATGGCTGGCCAATTAGCCGACCTTCACGTCGGTGTCGGGAAGCTGCTCCGAAAGTACGAACGCATCAAGGGACCGGTGGCGTTCCTGGATGAGTCCTATCAAGCCCCGAGGGATTCGAGCCAGGGACAGAAGACCTTTTACGTACTCACCGCCGTGCTGGTTGAGGTCTCCGATATGGAAGAACTGCGCGACGGGTTGAAGCAGATTGCCTCTCGAAACCGCAGCGACGGAAGAGTGTACTGGCACACCACCGAAGCGTTGCGCGAAGAACGTCTTGACGACATCAAGGACATGCTTGCTTTCCTGTCAGACGGCGGCGAGGCATGTGTGGTCACGCATCAAGTGAGCGTCAATGCCGACGACAAGGACGCCGAAATCGCTCGCCTTCGCTGCTACTACGGGCTAGTCAAGGCACTCTGCACAGCGTGTGACGACTGGGAGGCGGTACGCCTGTTCGTCCTGGAGGAACGCAACGAAGACCACCTGATGCACACCGACGATGCCAACCACCGAGCACTGGTTCAGGGTGGGCACATCCCGCGTCACGTCGAACTGGTACAGACGACGCCAGGGTGCGAGCCGCTGCTGTGGCTTCCCGATGTGGTTTGTTCGGCATATCGCCGAACGCTGACACATACGGATATCACTAGTTCGTTCTTCGACATCGTGCGCGAACAGGTTTACTTCGTGCCCGTGCCGAAAATCTGAGCAACCCCAGAAAGAAGCAGACCCCAGGCTGCTGTCGCAACACCTGGGGTCGGTCTGGATGTCGGCTTTCGCGGAGGTCCAGCACCTGCTGACAGCGAGATTACCAGAAATGGGAACGCCAGGAAACCCCATTGCCGACATGACAGTGGTCACCCCCTGGGGGTCAGGACGCCTGTTCGACCGCCGCGCCATCCATAATTCCATCCATAATCCGTTCGAGAACCGCCTGCCCCGACACCCGTGTTTGACACCCTGTAACACACGTGAATCGACTGCTCAGAGCCCATTTTCGTAATATACAGAAAACGCAGGTCGCCGACCGTGACAGGAGTTCGAGTCCCGTCAGCCACCCCATATCGGAATCGCCGTCTACACAAGTAGGCGGCGATTCCGTTTCTCGAGGTGACCTTCGGCGTCGGGGCGGGCACCGCCGTTCCGTTCTTCCTCCTGGTCCGTGACACGGTGGCAGCCCAAACCTCCGCCGCGAGCCAGATACCCCATACCGCGACCCGGTAGTTCTCGTCATCGCTACCTGAACTTGCGCAATCAAGATCAGTTTCAGGAAACCCCGTCTATAGGCAATACGTTCCATGATTCCGCCTACGGCAAATCACACGGCCGGCAACCAGTACGTCTGCAGTGATGTCAACGGGGATCGTTAGCAAACACCGAAGCCATTCGGGCACGGCCGAGGCGAACCCGCTGCGGGCGTGCTGTCATCGATCGGCGGCAGCAACACTTGCGAAAATAGACGCTGTGACCAGGCGCGTCGGATGTGGACAATCTGGTTACGTCACGACCCAGTATTTACCAACACCTGTATACGAGAACTGGTAACGCGTGTCATACTCTTCGCGGGCTAACGCTCTCCCACTACTTCCACACCTGTTTCCAAGGGGTACCAGTGACCGTGACCACCACCAATGAGTCCACTCGGAACTTCACCAGGACCCGTAACGGGTACGACCCGATTGAGGTCAACGAGTACATCAGCCGACTGACGATTATGCATCAGTCCGGACTGAACGACGTGGAGACGCTCAAGGCTCGCCTCGAGGAAACCACCAAGCAGGTCGCGTCCCTCAAGGACGAGGTATCGAACCTGAATGACACGTCCCCGTCCGCACACGCGATGACCGACCGGATGGCCAAGATGCTCCGCATCGCCGTCGACGAAGTCTCCGAGATGCAGAGCGAGGCACGCACCGAGTCGGCCGCGCTGGTCGCCGCCGCCAAGTCCGACGCCGAAGCCATGCGCACCAAGCACAAGGAAATGCTCGCCGATATGGCGGCGCGGCAGAGCGCACTGGAGACCGAGTACACCGAGGTCATGGCGCGGGCCCGCGAGGAAGCCAATCAGATTGTCGCCCAGGCGGTCAGCGAGTCCGAGCGGCTACGCTCGGCAGAGGCAAAGCGGCGTGAAAAGGCCGAGACGGAGCTGGACGAAGAGCTGACCAAGCTGCGTACCGAAACGCAGTCGACCGTCGATGAGCAGCGGCGCAGCACCCAGGCCGAGTGCGAGAAGCGCCTTGCCGATGCCAAGGACGAAGCAGATCGCCGTCTGCGCCTGGCGGATGAGCAGATCGAACGCCGCCTGGACCAGGCCCGTCGCTCAGTGGAAGAGGTTGGCCAGCAGCGCATCTCGATTCTGGAGCAGCTCATGAGCGTGCACGGCAAGCTCGAGAGCATCCCGTCGATCCTGGAGTCCGCCTACCGCGATCGCGACAACTCCAAGTCCATCATCATGGTGCCGTCCAAGCGAGTACTCGACCAGAAGGTCATTGAAGGCTAAAACTGCACGCCGGAAAACCCCCGTACGCTCGCTGGCGTGCTGGTGGATTGGGCGTTGATAGGCCGCGCCGCGGCGATGTTCGCGGTGACCAACGTCGACGACATGGTGGTGCTGGCAGTCTTCTTCGGTCGGGCCGGGCGCTCCCGTTCTGCGGTGGCCCGGGTTGTTATCGGTCAACATCTGGGGTTCTCCGCGATTCTGGCGGTGTCGGTGGTGGGAGCGTTGGGCGCTAATCTCCTGCCGGAGAAGGCGATTCCTTACTTAGGCCTGCTTCCTCTGATACTCGGACTACGCGCAGCCTGGAACCTGCGACGCGATCGCGGCAGCGAGAATGCCGCTACTCCTGCGCAATCCGGCGGCGTTGGGGTGTTCCAGGTAGCAGCGGTGACGTTCGCCAACGCCGGCGACAACGTCGGCGTGTACGTGCCCGTGTTCGCCCTTGCCGGAGCGGACGGGATGGCAGGGTATGCGGTGGTGTTCCTGTGCGGTGTGGCGCTGTGGTGCCTGGCAGGCTGGTTTTTTGCGTCACGTCGGGCAGTCGCAGCACTGTTGACCCGCTGGGGTCATGTTGCCTTGCCGCTGGTGTTGATCGGGATAGGTCTCACGATCCTGATCGACGGCGGGGCGTTCGGCCCATAGTTCCGCGCGCAGACGCGATGCCACTAATGCTGCCGGGCGTTTCCGGCCTTCCACTGCGACCACGGGATGTTCCAGTCACCCAGGCCCTCGGTACCGGGTAGCACCGGGCCAACGGTATTGGAGACGATCACGATGTCGCCGCGTTTGGTGTTCTCGTAGAACCATTTTGCGTTCGCGGTGCTCACGTTCAAGCAACCGTGGCTGGTGTTGGTACGTCCCTGCGCGCCCACGGACCACGGTGCGGCATGCACGTAGATCCCGCTGTAGGACATCTGGGTGGCGTACTGCACCTTGGTGCGGTATCCGTCGGGTGAATTGACCGCGACGCCGTAGGTCGAGGAATCCATGATCAGATCCTTGAACCGCTCGCCGATGATGTAGGTGCCGTTGTTGGTGGGCGCCTTGTCCTTACCCATCGAGGTCGGCATGGTCTTGATGATCTCGCCGTTGCGCTCGACGTTGACGACCTTGTTGTTGTCATCCACGCGGCTGATGATCGCGTCGCCGATGGCGAAACGGGACGTCACGTTGTCCTGCCCGAAGACGCCGTTGCCCAGATCCACGCCGTAGGTGTTGACCTTCACGTCGACGGACGTTCCGGGCTCCCAGAACGCCTCTGGGCGCCAACGCACTTCACGGTTGTTCAACCAGTAGAACGCACCCTCGACGGGTGGGTTCGTGGTGATCTTGATGGCCTTCTCTGCCGCGGCCCGATTCGGGATGCTTTCGTCGAACCGGATGGCGACCGTCTGACCGATCCCGACTACCTCACCGTCGCCCGGCATGACGTACGGCATCGTCATGTTGTCCGGCGAATGGGTGCGGAACGTCGCATTGGTGCGGGCCACGCCGCCGAGGCCTCGGGCGTCGGCGGTCAACGTGTACTGCTTGTCATAGCCGAGCGGCTCTGTGGTCGACCAACTCACGCCGTCGGAACCGACCTCCCCGGCGATCTCTTTGCCATCGGAGTTGACCATGGTGACGGTTCCGAGCACACCCTCGCCCGCGGTCACCGTCACCGGAGCATCGACCGGGACGCCGACGGCACCATCCTTCACCGACATCGCCAACTTGGGCACCAGCAGATCCGCGTAAGGCGTTGCCTTGTCAATGACTTTCGGCGGTTCCTGGGATGCGGTACTTGAGCATCCGGCCAGCACGGCCATTGCCACGAGCGGGAGAACGAGCACGGACGCCCACCGCCGACGCGCGCCAACCAACAGGCGTGGACGACCCTGGGTCATGCTTTGCTCCCTTTGAATCTCGTGCATGCGATTTCAGCCATGATTGTACGGGCTCGTGAAGGTCGACGACCACCTCAATCAACGCGACCGGGCTATCGCGGGCATGACAATTTTCGTTACGGGCTCTGAGGCTGCTAAGGTCTTCCACGCACGTTCACGCGCCGTTAGCTCAGTTGGTAGAGCAGCTGACTCTTAATCAGCGGGTCCGGGGTTCGAGCCCCTGACGGCGCACCATCTGAAACGCCCCGTTCCCAGGTTTGGGAGCGGGGCGTTTCGATTACCACCAGGTCCCCGGGAATACTCGGCGGCGGCTCGTGTTGGGTTGACCGTGACGGTTCCCCAGGTAGTTCCCAATGTGACGCTCAATTCCGGTACCACGATTCCCCAGCTCGGCTATGGGGTCTGGCAGGTACCCGACGACGAGGCGCGCTCGGCCGTGTCGACAGCGCTGCAGGTTGGATACCGCAGCATCGACACAGCGAAGGTGTACGAGAACGAGGAAGGCACCGGCGCCGCCATCGCAGAGTCCGGGATTGCCCGTGGCGATATCTTCCTGACCACGAAGCTGTGGAATGCCGATCAGGGCTACGACAATGCCCTGCGCGCCTTTGACGCCTCCCTGGGGCGCCTGGGCACTGACTACGTGGATCTGTACCTCATCCACTGGCCAGTACCCGAGCTCGACGAATACGTGGCGAGCTTCAAGGCTCTGCAGCGGATTCAGGCCGACGGTCGCGCCAAGGCCATCGGGGTCAGCAATTTCACCGTAGACAATCTCAAACGGCTCATCGATGAGACCGGAGAAGTTCCTGCTCTCAACCAGATCGAGCTGCATCCCCGGTTCACCCAGCCCGAGCTGCGGGCCTTCCACGCCGAGTACGGCATTGCCACCGAGGCGTGGTCACCGCTCGGCCAGGGCACCATCCTGGACGACCCGGCCATCGGCGCCATCGCTCAAGCCCACGGGGTGAGCGCCGCGCAGGTGATCCTGCGGTGGCATCTTCAGCTGGGCAATGTCGTCATCCCCAAATCGGTGACGCCGGCACGCATCGCGGCCAACTTCGACGTGTTCGGATTCGAGCTCAGCACCGACGAGGTCGAGCGCATCACCGGGCTCGACGCCGCCGACGGTCGCATCGGCCCGGATCCTGAGACGTTCAATTTGCGCTAACGCGCATCACTGCACGATGTAGTGGCTCTCCTCGGGCGATGCGAGCATGCGCTCCATGGTCTTTCGATCAAAGGGCCACAGGTCCACCGATCCGTCTTCGGTGAGATACCAGGAGTTGCAGCCGGTGGCCCACACCGTGGGTTTCATCGCCTCGCGCGCCTGGTCGTTGAACTCATCGGTGGCCTCACGGCTCACTTCCACCGTGGTGATCTCGCCACGGGCGAAGCGATGCAGCCAGCTGATGATGTACTCGGCGGTGCGCTCGGCCGTGTGCTGAAGCCAGATCGATCCGGTCGGCGAGTTGGGGCCCAGCACGGTGAAGAAATTCGGGAAGCCGGGGATGGCGGTCATCCGGTAGGCCTTGGGCCCCTTCTCCCACGCCTCGTCAATCGAATATCCGTCTTTGCCAATCAGATTCATGGGCCGCATGTAGTTATGCGCCTGGAATCCGGTGGCCAGCACAATCACATCGAAATCGCGTTCGACGCCATCCACCGTCACGATCCCGGTGGGAGTGATTCTGTCGATGCGGTCGGTGACGATCTCAACATTCGGCTTCTGGACGGCGCGATGGAACGACCCCGACAAGACCTGCCGCTTACATAGCGGCTCATAGTCCGGGGTCAGCTTCTGACGCAGCTCCTTGTCGCGAATCAGATGCAAGCACGCCCGCGCGTACTGCTGCACCAAACGCCGCCCCCAGCTGGGCCGGGTCACGATGTTCACCAGCGCATCGGTGCCCGTCAACGCGCTGAATCGCACAATGCGCTCGGTGGGTAGGGCCTCCAACAACTTGGCCACGAACTTTGGCTGACGCATCGCCATCGGTGCCCACAGCACCCATTGCGGGGTCCGGATGAATGACGTCACCTGATCGACAACGGGTTGCATTGCCGAAACCACCTGTACCCCAGTAGAGCCCGTGCCAATCGCGGCGACACGCTTTCCTTCCAGCACCACGGAATCGTCCCAGCGTGCGGTGTGCACCACCTTGCCCTGGAAGCCATCGAGGCCAGGTATGTCGGGAATGTTCGGATGGTGCAGTACGCCGGTGGCGGCGATCAGGAAATCGCACTCCAGTGTCTCCCCCGCCGCGGTGGTCACCCGCCAGCCCGCCCCGGTGAACTCCGCCGCCGTGACTTCCTGCCCGCAGCGAATATGCGCCATCACGCCCAAATCTTCGGCGGCCTTACGGTGATACGCCTGAATCTCGCTGCCGGTGGCGAAGAGCCGCGGCCAGTCCGTGCGTGGCGCGAACGGGTACTGATAGGCCTGCGAGGGCACATCGCAGGTCAGCCCCGGATACCGGTTCCAGTACCAGACGCCACCGACGTCATCGCCCTTCTCCAGAATGGTGAAATCCTCGAATCCCGCATCTTTGAGCTTGTGCCCCACCGCGATTCCAGCCATGCCCGCACCGACGACGACGACCTTCGGGCTGCGCTGCTCACTCACTTCTGGTGCTCCTGGCTCTGACGCTCGATGCGTTCGATATAGGCACCACGCGCGTTCAGATCCAGCGACGTCAATGCCCGGCGATCATCGATGAGTCGGCGGCCGAGTCGCTCCACCGGTTCGGGCACAAACAGATCCACCAGTCCCCACACGAACGCCAGCCAGCCCGGCACCGAGATCTGCGCACGGCGGGTGTCGACGCTGCGCACGATCGCGGCGGCAACGTCCTCCGGGTCGACGGTCGGCATGCCCTTGCCCAGCGGCGCACCCGAGGCCAGCTCGGTCCGCACGGCGCTCGGCAGCACGGAGCTGATGCTCACGCCGCTGTCGCCGTACTCCTTGCGTAGCGCAACGGAAAGCCCCACAGCACCGAACTTGGACGCGTTGTAGGTGACCATGCCGGGAACGGCGAGCTTGCCGGCCATCGAGGCCACGTTGACGATGTGTCCGCGGCCGCGCGCCACCATCTCCGGCAACGCCGCTCGCGCGCCGTTGAGCGGGCCGCGCACGTTCACATCGAGAATCAGATCGGTGGTCCGCTCGTTCTCCTCGACGAATCCACCCAGCGGCATCACGCCCGCGTTGTTGATCAGGATGTCGACGGGACCTGACTCGGCGCGGACCCGCTCAAGAAACGACGCCCAGGACTCGGGCTTGGTGACATCGAGGGCGCCGGCCTGCGCACGCGGGATCGTGTTCGCGGTCTCTTTGGCGACCACATCATCGACGTCACCGATCCAGACATCGGCCCCCTTGTCAGCGAAAAGGCGCGCGGTGGCGGCACCGATTCCCCTGGCTCCACCGGTGATGACGACCACCGCGCCGGGCAGCTCAATCTTCGGGTAACGACTCACATCAACCTCCAAGGGAATGGCTTGTCAGTTTCGGAATGATATGTCATTCTCGACGGGTGTCAAGGTCGGTAGGATCGCCGCTTATGACGTCCAGCCCGTCCACACTTAGTCGCGCCGAGCGCAAGAAGCTCGAGCTGCGGCAAGAGATCCTGGATGCCGCCTTTGCGTGCTTCGCCGAGCAGGGGTACCACGCCACAGGCGTCGCGGATATCGCCGGTCGGATCGGGATCGGCCATGGGACCTTCTACCGGTACTTCAAGAGCAAGCGGGACATCATCGAGCATGTCATCGACGACGTCACCGGGCAGATCTTTCACGCGATCGGCGCGGAGAACGCCGCCGGGCTCGCCGACGACATCGAGCAGTACCGCCAGCAGTCGGTACGCATCGGCGCCGCCCTCGCGGACCTGTTCCGGGATAACCCCAACTTGCCGCTGCTTCTGCTGGAAGCGGGGTCGGTCGACAATGAGCTACGCGAACGCGTCTTCGGAATGCTCGCCACAAGTGACCAACTGACCGAGGCCTACCTGCGCCACGGGGTCGAAAGAGGTTACCTCCGTAGCGATCTCGACACGGAGTACACAGCCCGAGCAGTGACCGGGATGATCCTGGCCACCGGCTTGCACGCCTCGCGGGGCGGCGAGGTGCAGGACAGCGAGCGATTCTCGGCCGCCGTCATCGCCCTCATGTACGGCGGAATCGGCTCCTAACCACCCAACGCGCGACACCGGCGGAGGGGGCCGACAGGCCTACCCCCTAACCTTGCTGTCATGGCCGCAGTGAGCAAGGTGTTCGCAGCCAGGCTCTCAGGCCTGGTGGTTCTCGGTCCGGACGGCGAGTCGATCGGACGGGTGCGCGATGTCGTAATCGCGATTGGTGTTACCCGAAAACAGCCACGGGTTATCGGCCTTGTCGTCGAAATGCTCACGCGCCGAAGGATCTTCGTACCCATGTTGCGGGTCACCGCCATCGAGCCCGGGTCGGTGACGCTCAACACCGGAAACGTCTCACTGCGCCGCTTCGAACAGCGTCCCAGCGAGGCTCTGGTGCTCGGACAGGTCCTCGACACCACCGTGCGCACCGACGACCCTGAGCTCGAACAGTTCTATGGTGTCGATCTCGCCGTGGTGGACCTGGGCCTGGAACAGACGCGCACCCGCGACTGGGTGGTTACCCGCGTGGCCGTGCGGAGCCCTCGGCGGCTGGGACGGCGCAGCGGTGTGCAAGTCACCGGCTGGAATCACATCCACGGGTTGACGCCGTCGGCACTCAACCTGCCCGGACAGGGCGTCGCCCAGCTGATGCTCCAGTTCGAGGGCATGCGGCCGGTTGCGGTGGCCGATGCCATCCGTGAACTACCGGCCAAGCGGCGCGACGAGGTACTGGCCGCGTTCGACGACGAACGGCTGGCCGACATCCTCCAGGAACTTCCCGAGGACGATCAGGCCGAGGTACTCACCAAGCTGGAAGATGAACGCGCCGCAGACGTCCTGGAGGCCATGGACCCCGACGACGCCGCGGACCTGCTGGGGGAACTGTCCCCCGCGGAGGCCGAATCACTTCTGGCACTGATGGATCCGGAAGATTCCGAACCTGTCCGACGGTTGCTCACTCACTCCCCCAATACCGCCGGCGGCATGATGACTCCAGAGCCGGTGATCCTGAGCCCGAATACCACCGTCGCCGAAGCCCTTGCCCGCGTACGTGATCCGGACCTGACACCGGCACTGTCCTCACTGATATTCGTGGTCAGGCCGCCCACGGCGACACCCACCGGCCGCTACCTCGGATGTGTGCACCTGCAGCGGCTGCTGCGTGAACCCCCTTATGCGATAGTCGGCGGCATTCTCGATACCGACCTGCCATATCTGGATGCCGAGGCGCCACTGGCCGAGGTAACCCGCTACTTCGCCGCATACAACCTGGTGTGCGGTCCTGTGATCGACAGGGAGAACCACTTGCTCGGCGCCGTTACGGTCGACGACGTGCTGGATCACCTGATGCCCGACGGCTGGCGCGCCGACGAACCCGAAAGCGTGTCGGGGGGTGACCGTTCATGAGCGACGCATCGGCACGACAACGGCTCGATACCCCGCGCACCTCCCGCGGGCTGTCCCTCGGTCTCGATGTCGAGGCGGTCGGCAGGGTCAGCGAGAACATCGCCCGGTTCCTGGGCACGGGACGCTACCTGGCCATGCAGACAGTGTTCGTCATCGTGTGGATCATCCTGAATCTCTCCGCGGTGACCCTGCAATGGGATCCGTATCCGTTCATTCTGCTCAACCTCGCGTTCTCCACCCAGGCCGCCTACGCCGCGCCGCTGATCCTGCTGGCTCAGAACCGCCAGGAGAACCGCGACCGGGTGTCGCTGGAAGAGGACCGGCGCCGGGCCGAACAAACCAAGGCCGACACCGAGTACCTGGCGCGGGAGCTGGCGGCTCTGCGACTCGCGGTGGGTGAGGTCACCACCCGCGACTATCTGCGGCGCGAGCTTGAAGAGCTCCACGAGGCCATCGCGGCGCTACGCGAGAAGTAAACCCAGTAGGTCTATTTGGGCGTCACGATGCCGTGGTCATAGGCGTACACAATGGCCGCGGCCCGGTCGCGTAGATCGAGTTTGACGAAGATCCGTCCGATGTGACTCTTGACCGTCACCTCGGATATCACCAGCTGCTCAGCGATTTCGGAGTTGGTGGCACCGGAAGCGATGAGCCCCAACACATCCAGCTCCCGCACGGTGAGCTTCTCCTCGGCATGGCCAGTAGTGGCGGCCGGCGCGCGCCGATAGGCGCTGAGCACCCGCGACGTCACCGCCGGATCCAGGTATGCCTCGCCGCGGGCCACGGCGTGCACGGCGCGGACCAGCTCCTCGGCGGGCGAGTCCTTCAGGATGAACCCCGCGGCGCCGGCACGTAGCGCCCCGGAAAGCAGTTCGTCATCGTCAAATGTGGTGAGCGCCAACGCGGGCGGCCCATCGGAGGCGTGCAGCAATCGGATCGCCTCGATCCCGCTCATCTGCTTCATGCGCAGGTCCATGATCACCACGTCGGGCCGCCTCAACGTCACCGCCGCCGCTACCTCACTACCGTCGGCGCACTCCCCCACGATCGAGAATCCGTCCTTGCGACGCAGAATCCGGCGCAACCCCGTGCGTACCAGCTCCTGATCGTCGACAAGCAGCACGCCCACCTCGATGTCAGTCATGAAGCCATAACACCTTTCGCCGCGCACGGCACGGTGTCCCATGGGATTCCAACGGGACGCTGGCCGAAACTGTCCAGCCGTCTTCCGCCCACCCAGCACGGAACTCCCCGCCGAGCATCTCGATGCGCTGCCGCATGCCCGCGAGCCCGCCTCCCGAGCACACATCTGGACACAATTCCGCGGCCAGGTCATTGCTCACGGTCAGACTCGCAGCCGACCCGTTGATATCAAGGAGTACCGCAGCCGATGACCTAGGCGAATGCTTGGCGATGTTGGCCAAAGATTCCTGAGCCACTCGGTACAACGCCAAACCCACTCCAGCGCTGACGGACTCACCTGACCCGTAGATGTGTGACTCCACTGCCATCCCCGCCGCCGTGAAATCGGCGACCAGATCAGGTATATCGGAGATACCGGGTTCCGGAGACAGCCGCAGCGGCTCGGCTCCGGCGGGACCAGTGCTCAACAATCCCACCGTACCGCGGATATCCGACATCGCCTGACGTCCAAGACGTTCGGCATCGAGCAAGCCAGCAACGGCGTCGTCGACATCGTGATCCTCCTGCAACGCCCGCCGCGCGCCGGTCAGATGAAGCATGGTCACCGACAGGGAATGCGCTATCACGTCATGGATTTCGCGCGCGATGCGGCGCCGTTCATCGGAGGCGGCCTGTTCCTGCATGCGCGCCTGCTGTGCGCGTTCCTGTAAGAGCAGACGTTGTTGCAGCTGCATGATGCGCCCTATCAACCACCCGCAGGCCACAAAGAACACCATGTAGAGCGAGAAGGTTCCGAGATGATGCAGCTGTTCGGCGACCACAAGCAACGCCACACAGGAGGCGACCGCGGCGAGTCCGGCACGCACCGACGCAATGGCTCCCACTTCACCGAGCGTGAACATCAGGAGAAAGGGCGCAGCATCTACGACATTGGGCGGCCAGGTGAGAAACAACCCGACCCCCGCCAGAGCGAACGCCACTGTCCAGAATGCGTTCAGCTTGCGACCAGCGATGATGAACGTCAATATCGGAGTCAGCGCAAGCAGGCCCGCCAAGGCCAACAGCCACGGACGCGCAAAACCTCGCTGTAAGACAGCACAACCCACGATGAGCAGCGTGCTGCTGTACATGACCAGCGGCACCGCCCACGGAAATTCGTACGGCACCAGAGCACGGCGCTGCAACGCGGTCTCTCGGAACCAATCCATAGTGCCAGCGTAGAGGCGGTTGCCCCGCCGCACATCATGCTCGGCGCGGATGTTCTCCTCCTACCACGGTAGGAGGAGAAGTCTCGCCCACAGCACGACGACAGCCGCCGCACATGCTCCGTAACTTCACTGAGCATGTGGGAAGCCATCTCAAGGTTCTGCAGCCGATACGCGATTCTCGTCATCGGGGTGTGGATACTCGCCGCTGCGGCGGGCAACCTGCTTGTGCCACAGGTGGAAAGCACGGCACACAACCATGCCCGTGGCTTCCTGCCGCAGAGTGCCCCCGTGAATACCGCAGGCGCCGTCATGGGCAGGCAGTTCCAGGACGGCGACGGTGGCAACCTCAACTACCTGGTGCTGGAAAGCGACCACAAACTGGGGCCTGTCGAGCATCAGTATCACGATCGGCTGCTGACAAAACTGCGCGCGGATACCGCCCATCTGGACTCGGCGATGGATCTGTGGGCCGACCCCATGACTGCCGAGGGCGCACTCAGTGCGGACGGCAAAACCGCGTACACGATGCTGCGCGTGACCGGCGAGCTCGGCGGCGCGCAGGCCAACGCTTCCCTGGACGCCGTCCGGCAGCTCGTTGCCGACGAGCCCGCGCCCGTCGGCATGCACGCATGGGTCACCGGGCCCGGCGCCACCATCGCCGATGAGCTCACCTCCATCGATACGCAAATGCTCATGATCACCGGCGTCACCGTGGTGCTCATCGCCCTGCTGCTATTCGCCGTGTACCGATCGGCGATCACCGCCGCGATCCCCTTGATCACCGTGGGCATGGGCCTGGGCGTGGCGCGTTCCATCGTCGCCTTCCTGGGCGAACGCAATCTCATTGAGGTTTCCATCTTCTCGGTCGCATTGCTCGCCGCCTTAGTGCTCGGCGCAGCGACCGACTACGGCATCTTCCTGCTCGGGCGTTATCACGAACAGCGCCGTTCGGGGCTGGAGCACGAGCAGTCGCTCGCCGCTGCCAACCGCAGCGTGGCGCCGGTCATCGCCGCATCCGGCCTGACCATCGCCGCCGCCCTCTCCTGCCTCATGTTCGCCCAGGTCGGAATGTTGCGCAGCGCCGGGTTGCCGTGTGCCATAGGCATCCTCACCGGCATGGCGGCCTCCCTGACCCTGCTCCCCGCGCTCATCGGGCTGGCCGGTCGCCGTGGGCTGGCCCAGCCGCGGCCGCTGCGCGGGCAGCCGGGACGCCGGTGGCGCCGAGTCGGTACCATGGTCGCCCGCTGGCCGGGTCCGGTGCTGGTCGGCTCGGTACTCGTGCTCATCGTGTGCGCCCTGCCCGTCGCCGGCCTGCGCCTTGGCTTCGATGAGCTTGCCTCGCAGCCACTTTCCACGCACGCGAACCGCGGCTATCAGGCCATGGACAGGCATTTCCCGCCGAACCGGTTGCTGCCGGAGATCGTCTCGATCGAAGCCGATCATGATTTGCGCAACCCGGCGGGAGTCATCGGTATCGAGCGAGTGACCAAGAAGCTCATGGAGGTTCCCGGCATTCGGATGGTCCAATCGGCCTCCCGCCCGGCGGGTGCCATCCCCGAACAGGCGGCACTGACCGAACAAGCAGGAATCATCGCCGATCAGCTGGACGACGGCACCACCCACATGAGCCAGCGTTTGGGAGCCGTCGACCAACTCTCGGCGACGCTGAGCCAGTTCTCAAAGGCGATCGCGCAGCTGCAGAAGGGCCTGGCAGGCGGCGTGAGCGGACTCGGCGAGCTCAACAGCGGCGTCGGCGACATGCATTCGGGGATGAAAGCGCTGCAGGACAATGTGTCTGAGGTATCGGAATACATGGATCCGCTGCGCAACTACACCAACGGCAATCCCAACTGTGCCAATGACGGCATCTGCTCCCTGGTACTCAAGGCCGTCGAGCCGATGGACTCCGTGGTGGCGGCCACCGCCTCGCTGACCTCCAGCACCGCCAAGTTCGGCACCGGCGCTCAGGGAATGGAGAAATCGTTCTCCGGCGCCGTGGATTCGGTGAAGAACATGCGGGCGACGGTGGCGCAGCTGGGCACGATCACCGATCAACTCACCAGGGCGGTCGGCGAGACGCGCACCATGTTCTCCGGACTCACCGAGTACCTGCGCGCGATGCGCGAGGATTTTCGCAGCAGCGGCGAGGGTGGCTTCTATCTACCGCAGCGTGCGTGGCAGGACCCGCGCTTCCAGCGGGCCGCCGGGTTGTACTTCGCCCCCGACGGCCGCTCGACCCGCATGCTGGTGTTCGGAGACGGCAAAGTGTTCGGCGCCGACGGCGCACATCGATCTCCGCAGATCACCCTCGCGGTCAGTGAGGCCACCAAGGAGGGCACCCTCGCGGGGAGCTCGGTGAACATCGCCGGATTCGGTACCGGCACTGCCGAATTGCGCGGATACGTCAGCGACGACTTCTTGCTCCTGGCGGCCGTGGCGCTCGCGTTGGTGTTCCTCATCGTGTTGGTCATGCTGCGCAGTCCGGTGGCAGCGGCGGTGGTCATCGGTACCGTCGTCATCTCGTACGCGTCCGCACTCGGGATCACCACCCTGATCTGGCATGACCTGTTAGGGCGCGACCTGCACTGGTCGGTCCCGTCGATCGCCCTCATCGCACTGGTGGCGGTGGGCGCCGACTACAACCTGTTGTTCACCATGCGTATGCGTGAGGAGATATTCCTGGATGGCGCCGGCCTGCGCACCGGGATGATCCGCGCCTTCGGCGGCACAGGCGGCGTGGTCACCACGGCCGGAATCGTCTTCGGCATCACCATGTTCGCGATGCTCTCCAGCGATGTGCTGAGCATCGAGCAGGTGGGCACCGCCATTGGCGTTGGGCTGATCATCGACACGCTCATCGTCAGAACGTTCGTCGTACCTGCCGTGGCAGGGCTGCTCGGCACGTGGTTCTGGTGGTCACCGGTACCGCTGCTGCACGGGCTGCTGTTCCGATGGTCAAAGGCGCGCTCGCCCCGCACCGCCGGTGTGCTCTCATACCTGGTGACGCGGCCGTCGCGGCTGGAAAGAACGGGAGCCTAGGCGTCCGGGGCGTCGTCCCTGTCGATCAAGCGACGAGGGAACGCCAGGATCCCGGCCACCGACAGCAGCCAGGCCAGCAGGCGCACCACGCCGATTCCGATACTGGGCACCATCGTCTGCTCGATAACCCTGGTTGACCACGCGTCGAGCACGAACGCGATCACCAGGCCGAGCGCAACCGCAAGGGAGATTCGGTCGAACTTCTCGCGCACCGGCCAGTAGTGCAAGAACGTCGCTGCGATACCAACGAGAAGCACCACGGCAAGCCGCACCCTGTCGATGCCAAAAAACACCGTGAACGCGAATCCGACGACGTAGAGCAGCATCGCTGTCGCTTTCATCGCAGTCGCGTCCACCCGCAGACCAGCGACAATAATCATCGGAGTACCGCCCGCTCACGGAAACCTGGCACGCGCTCAGAGTAACCAGGTGAAGACATACTTGCCACCCTATGCAGCGAATATTGCTCAATAAGATATAGCTACCTCATTCTGCGCGCGAGATCCTCCCTCGCAGATTGTGCCTGCTCCGGAGTCAACAAGGGGTTGGCGTAGACGTCGACAAGGGTCGCCGCCATCTTCAGGTCACCCTCGGGAGAATTGACGTCGATGCCCAGCCCCCGCGAAACATGTTGCTGGAGCAGCGGCACAGCCAAGGCCATCGCGGTGATAACGGTCGCCCGGGACTTGACGTCGACATCGGCCGGGAACACGCGGTTGTGGTCGGCACTCGCCAGCCAGCCCTCGGTCATCGCGACCATCTCGTCGAACACCTGCCCCGCGGAACCGTCGACAAGCGCCCTGCTGATGTAGTCCTGGTATTGACCGATCGGAATGCGGGCCGAAACATAGTGCACGTCACCGCGTTCCACGTTCGCCTGAACCTGCTCGTTGATGTCCCGCATCGTCTTGACCAGGTACTCATCGCACGCGTCCCGCAGCTCCTGCTTGGACCCGAAGTGGTGGCGCAACAGCCCAGAGGACACTCCGGCTCGTGCGGCAATGCCCCGAATGGTGGCGCCGTCGTATCCCTTCTCACCGAACTCATGCAATGCCGCGTCACGAATCCGGGCGCGGGCGGTGAGGTCGTCAGGATCCGGGCTCTTCATCGCCATAGGCTACACGAATGGGCAATTGACTACACGCTTGTATAGTCGAACGCATGGGCATTGACACCAGCGGCATAACCCCGGAGGAAGAGACCGCCTTTCTCACCCTGAAGGCACGGGCCGTCAACGACGGCTGGCCGCGACCGATCCTGCCGGATCCAGGCGCGACGGCCGCCGTCGACCAGATCGATTACGACTTCGACGCACTGGGGGTGCTCGCTCCAGTAGCATGCCAATCAGCTTTACGCGCAAAACTTCTCGACGATCGGGTGCGGAGGTTCATCACCCAGCACCCCAACGCGGTGGTCGTCGACCTCGGTGCGGGTCTGGACGATGGGTATCGACGCATCCAGCCGCCGGCCACCGTCGATTGGTACAGCATCGATCTACCCGGGATGGCTCGACTGCGCGATGAGGTCATGCCTCCGGGCCCGGCAGAGCACACCATCGGGGTGTCCATCACCGACCCGGCGTGGATTGCCGACATACCGTCGGATCGTCCGGCGATGGTGGTCGCCGACGGGTTCTTCGCCTTCCTGACCAAGGAACAGATCATCTCCACCATGCGGGCTGTCACCGATCACTTCCCCGCCGGACAGCTGGCGTTCAACGACTACGGCCGCATGGTGGTGGGCGTGTGGATTTCAAAGCTGTTCCCGCAGAAGATGTTCAAGAAGGTCAACCAGTTGCGCGGGTTTGAGGGCTACGACGATCCGCGCACCCCGGAGCGCTGGAACCCCAAGCTGCGATTCGTCGAAGAGTTCAGCCTGGTGGATGCCCCCGAGGTGGAACTGTTTCCGGCCTGGCTGCGGATATCGTCGCGGCTGGCGCGGTACAGCGCGTCGATGAGACGCTCCGCGCGCATTCTGCGGTTCGAGTTCTAGACCTGCGGCAACACCGCACGCTCCCAACTTGAACTGGAGCGCACTCCAGTTCCTAGGCTTCTCATATTCACAAACGACCATGATGTGAGGAGTTCCTCGTGACGTTGTCTGTCCCCGCGTATGCCGCCTTCTCCCCGACGGAGCCACTTCGCCCGACTGTGGTCGAGCGTCGCGAACCCGGCCCGAAAGACATTGTCATCGATATCGTTTGGGCCGGAATCTGCCACAGCGACATCCACACGGTAAGCAACCATTGGGGACCCGCGAGCTTCCCCGTGGTGCCGGGGCACGAGATCGCCGGTGTGGTAACCCAGGTCGGCAGCGAGGTCGAGAAGTTCAAGGTTGGCGACCGCGCCGGTGTCGGCTGCATGGTCGGCTCGTGCGGCGAGTGCGCCAACTGCAAATCAGGCGAAGAGCAGTTCTGCGACGGCGAGGGCGGCTTTGTTGGCACGTACAACGCGGTGGGCAAGGACGGACGGCCGACCTATGGCGGGTACAGCGACCTCATCGTGGTGGATGAGGCATTCGCGCTGAGGATTCCGGACGCGCTTCCTCTCGATCAGGCCGCTCCGCTGCTGTGTGCCGGAATCACCATGTACTCCCCACTGCACCATTGGGGGGCCGGCCCCGGCACTCGTGTCGGCGTCATTGGCCTTGGGGGCCTTGGCCATATGGGTGTCCAGATCGCCCACGCGCTGGGCGCCGAAGTGACGGTGCTGAGCCAATCACTGCGCAAGCAGGAGGATGGCCTGAGCCTCGGTGCAGACCACTACTACGCAACCAGCGACCCGGCCACCTTCACCAAGCTCGCGTCCTCCTTCGATCTGATCCTCAACACGGTCTCCGACGGGATCGACGTCGAAGGCCTGCTGTGGCTCCTGGATAAGGACGGGACGCTGGTTCAACTGGGGCTGCCGGAGGACCCGATCAATTTCAAGCCCTCGCCGCTGGTCTTCGGACGCCGCCGCTGGGCGGGCTCACCAATCGGCGGAATCGCCGAAACCCAGGAAATGCTCGACTTCTGCGCGGCCAAGGGCATCGCAGCGCTGGTAGAGAAGATTGAGGCGCCTCAGATCAACGAGGCCTATGCACGGGTACTCAAGAGCGATGTGCGGTACCGGTTCGTGATCGACGGAGCCAGCTTTACGGCTTGAGTAAGGCGCGCAATCAGTCGCGACGGAACTTGCGCAGAACCCTGCGCGCCACCAGTGCGGCAACCACGGCGCCGACACCGAGGATGGTGAATTTGATGGCCGGCTTGTTGAGCGTCGCAAGCACCGACGCCTTGGCGTCCTCGGCCAGGCGCTGCGGATTGGCGCGGTCGCTCAGGGTGTCGACTGTTGCCGCGAGCTGGTCGCGGGCCTTGTCGATATCGGCCTTGATTGCCTCGGGATCCCTGGCCACCTGCACTCCTCCACGTCCGCGGTTGACACTCAAGCAACTACCCTAGGGCAACAACTGTACGGGTCAACAGAAAGGCACCGGTCATGGCGGAAACCAAGCGGCTCGAAGTTGGCGATAAGGCCCCGGCGTTCACCCTGCTCGACGCCGACGGCGAGAAGGTATCGCTGTCGTCCTACAAGGGTCGCAAGGTGATCATCTACTTCTATCCGGCCGCCATGACGCCCGGCTGCACCAAACAGGCCTGCGACTTCCGCGATAGCCTCGCCGAACTCAACGGCGCGGGCCTCGACGTCATCGGCATCTCGCCCGACAAGCCCGAGAAGCTGGCGAAGTTCCGGGAGCGCGATGGCGTGAACTTCCCGTTGCTGTCCGACCCCGACAAGACGACGCTGACCGCGTACGGCGCCTTCGGCGAGAAGAAGCTGTACGGGAAGATCGTCGAGGGCGTCATCCGATCGACCTTCGTCGTGGACGAAAAGGGCAAGATTGAGGTGGCGCAGTACAACGTGAAGGCCACCGGACACGTCGCCAAGCTCCGCCGCGACATATCCGTCTAGATCAGATGCCACTGATCGACATCACCTGCGGCCCCGCGGTCACAAATGGCACCCGCGCAAGGCTGGCCGAAGTTCTGCCTCACGCGGTCTCCCTGGCGGTGCAGTGCGCGGACGAGCCCTACGACCACCACCTCCAGCCCGGCGATGTGCTGATCCGATTCCACGAGGTCGGGCCATTCGACCGTTTCGATATCGACGTCCTCGTCGAGGTGAAGTCGAAGTGGTTCAGCGACCGAGCGGAGGACCGTCAGCACCGCGCCCAGGCGATCCACGACGCGGTGCGAAACGCCCTCGAAGACGGACAGACGGCGGGTGTGTATCTGACCTTGCCCGTCGCCGCATGGGATCAAAGCGATTACGAAGCCCCTAACCGTTGAGGACTCCCATGGCAGAGACCGCCCGCAAGTGGCTGGGCTTAGCCGCCATCTCGCTGGGGGTGGCGCTGATCGTCGTCGACACGACGATCGTCAATGTCATCATCCCCTCGATCGTGCGCGATCTCGGAGTCACATCGGCACAGGCGCAGTGGGTGCAGGAGTCATACGCGATCGTCTTCGCGGCACTGCTGCTGCTCGTCGGACGTGTCTCGGACATTTTGGGCGCCCGCCGCGTCTTCCTCACCGGCGTAGTGATTTTCGGCGTGACGAGCCTGCTGGCAGGTATCGCCACCACCGGCAGCTGGTTGATACTGGCCCGCTTTCTGCAGGGCGCCGGGGCCGCGCTGATCCTGCCGACGTCGCTCGCACTGCTCAACGCGCAGTTCACCGGTAAGGCGCGCGGCCAGGCCTTTGCCGTCTGGGGTTCGACCATCGGTGCCGCGACGGCGCTGGGCCCCCTGCTCGGCGGGTGGCTATCCGAACATGCCTCGTGGCGTTGGGCTTTCGGTATCAACATTCCGCTCGTCGCGGTCATCTGCGTCGGTGCGATGGTGTTCATCCCACGCTCACCGCGCACGCAGGCACGCGTCGATGTCACGGGAACCGTGTTCTCGATCCTCGGTCTGGGATTGCTTGCCTTCGGGCTGATCGACGGTCGTACGTACGGGTGGATTCACACCACTGAGCCCTTCGAGCTGTTGGGCACGCGCTGGACGCTCGACCTGTCACCGGTGTTCGCCGCACTTGTCCTGGCAGTGCTGTCCCTCGCCGCCTTTGTCATCCGCCAGATCACCCTGACCCGCGATATCGATCCAGCGCAGCCGACCGCGGCGCTGATGGACGTGCGGCTCTTCTCCATCGACTCCTTCCGCAACGGCAACATCGCAACGCTGATCATCGGGATGGGCGAATTCGGGATCGTGGCCGTGATCCCCCTCTGGCTGCAATTCGCGTTGGGGTACAGCGCGGTTCAAGCAGGCTTGGCTTTGGTACCCATTGCACTCGGCAGCTTCGCGGCCAGCGGCGCGAGTTTCGGTATGACGTCACGAATCTCGGCACTGGGACTGGTCCGCATCGGGCTGACGCTCGAGGCCGTGGGGTTAGCGGCGCTCGGCTACATCGCCCGGCCGGACAGCACGTGGTGGGCCCTCGCGGTGGCTCTGTTCGTGTACGGGATCGGCATCGGCTTCGCCACCGCCCAGGTGACCAACGTGGTGCTCGCCGATGTTCCCGAGCGCAGCTCCGGCCAGGGTTCCGGCATCCAGAGCGTTTTCCGGCAGCTCGGCTCGGCCCTCGGGATCGCTGTGCTGACCACAGCCTTCTTCAGCGCCATCAGCGCACGGCTCAGCGACACTCTCGCCGCCGCGGGCATCCCTCCCGGACAATCCGATGCACTCACCCGAGCGGTTGTCCGCAGCGCAGGTGCCGCCATCGACGAGTTCGCCCGTCAACCACAGACCGCGGGAATCGCCGACGCCGCACGCCAGGCGATGGCTCACGGTGTTGAGTTGGGCAGCTACTTGGCCGCCGCGTTTCTGGTGGCCGGACTCGCCGCGACACTCCTCATCACACCGGCCACGACGCTCACCACGGAGCAGAAGCCACGCTAGCCCCGGAGGTCCTTTAGGCGCGCGCAGCGAGTGCGAGCGTGACGCGGAATTTTGACCCAAATTCCGCGTCAGACTCGCACTCGACGGAAAGGGAGGCCACGCTAGGACTCGGTCCCGCCTTCTTGCTCCAGCACGACGAAGGCCGCCGCGGTATCACCGTCATGGGTCAGGGTCACGTGCATCGTCATATCCGCCAAATACTCGGCAATCGCCCCGGAGAGCCGAATACGCGGGCGGCCCCAGGTGTCCGTGACGACCTCGATGTCGCGATGGATGTTCTCCGGCAACACCGGCCGCTGCGAGTACCGCGAACCCGACCACGCCTTGATGACGGCCTCCTTGGCCGCCCAGCGGGCTGCCAAGTACCGCGCCTCACCACCGGTCTTCGAGGCCGCGTCACGCCGCTCCCCCGGCGTAAACGCGGACCCGAAAGCCGTTCCGGGACTAGCTAGTTGCTCTCCGAACTCGGAGATGGTGACTAGGTCGATCCCGATACCGACAATCACCGGTGGTAGACCTCGTCCTCACTCAGGCGCGCACCCGGATCCAGCAGCATCGAAGCTTCCTGACGCTTCTCCGACTCGTCATGGTCGTGGTCGAAGCGACGTCCGTCCGGCCGCTCGTACATCGGGCGACCGCCGGCCATGGCCGAGGCCAGGCGACGTTGTCCGGACAGAACGCGCTCACGCGAACGCTTCTCGTAGTCGTCACGATCCTCGGGACGCAGCGACGCGATGAACGCCTGCGGGTGCACGAGCGCCACCAGACCCGATACGTGGCCAAAGCCGAGGCTCGTCACCAGGCCCGCCTTCAGCGGCAGCTTCTCCTTGAGCGGCAGCGACTCTCGTACCCACACGAAGTGCTGGCTGGTGGCCAGCTCGTCGTCGACACAGTCCAGGCTGCGGTTCGGCGGAATAACGCCGTCGCGCAGCACCTGGCACAGGCCCAGCATCTGGAACACCGCGGCACCGCCCTTGGCGTGGCCGGTCAGGTTCTTCTGCGAGATGACGAACAGCGGCGCACCATCCGAGCGTCCCAGCGAGGACGCGAGCCGCTCATGCAGCTCGGTCTCATTGGGATCGTTCGCGAGCGTGGACGTGTCGTGCTTGGAGATGACGGCGATGTCGTCGGCGGTGACGCCCAGCTTGTTGAGCGAGCGCGCCAGATCCGAATCCTTGCCACCGCGGCCGGCCGCCAGCGCGCCCAGGCCCGGAGCCGGGATCGAGGTGTGCACGCCGTCACCGAACGACTGTGCGTACGCGACCACCGCGAGCACCGGCAGACCCATCTTGAGCGCCAGGTCACCGCGCGCCAGCAGCACGCTGCCACCACCCTGGGCCTCGACGAAGCCAAGGCGACGACGGTCGTTGGCACGCGAGAATCGCTTATCCGCAATGCCCTTGGCCCGCATCATCTCCGTGTCGGCGGTCGCCGCCATGTCACCGAAGCCGATGATGGCCTCCAGTGTCAGGTCGTCGAATCCACCGGCCAATGCCAGATGCGCCTTACCCAGGCGGATCTTGTCGACACCTTCTTCGACGGAGACAGCCGCGGTGGCGCAAGCCGCCACCGGGTGGATCATCGAGCCGTACGAGCCGACGTACGACTGAACCACGTGCGCGGCAACGACGTTCGGTAGCACTTCCTGCAGGATATCGTTCGGCTTGTTACGGCCCAACAGGTTTCCGTGGTACATGGTCTGCATCGAGGTCATGCCACCCATGCCCGTGCCCTGCGTGTTGGCCACCAGGCTCGGGTGCACCCAACGCATCAGCTCCGTGGGGGTGAAGCCCGCCGACAGGAAGGCGTCCACCGTCGCGACCATGTTCCACAGCGCCACCCGGTCGATGGAGCTCACCATGTCCGGGGTGATGCCCCAGACGGTGGGATCGAAACCGGTCGGAATCTGCGCACCGACAGTCCGCGACAGCTTGGTCTTGCGCGGCACGCGAACCTCGGTGCCCGCCTTGCGAGTCACCTGCCAGTCGCTGCCCTCGGCCAACGGCTGAATCACCGTGTGCTCGGGGTCCCACTTCACGAACTCGCGAGCCTCGGCCTCGGTCGACACCGTGAAGGTGAAGTCCTTGTCCAGGAACACCGACACCAGTAGCGGCGAAGCGTGATCGGGGTCGATCGCGCCATCGTCGACGAACTCGCGGACACCGATGTTGCCGACCACCTTGTCGTGGTACCGCTCCACCAGCTCCGATTCCGGCACCAGTTCACCGGATTCGGTGTCGTACCAGCCGGCCTCGGGGTCGTTCTCCCACTTGACCAGTCCGGTGGTCCAGGCGAGTTCCAGCACGCCGGCCGCCGACAGTTCGTCGTCGACCTCCATCTCGTAGCGGGTACGCGAGGAGCCCAGCGGACCGAGCTCGCCACCGCCGACGATAACCACCAGATCGGCCGGGTCGACGTCAAGGTCGGCCCATTCCGGAGGCAGCGTCGAGGTGTATCCCCGTGGCGGAGACGGCAGTGCCGCGATGAGGTTTGGATCGTCCTCCTCATCGGCGGATGCAGCGGCCTCGGCCTTCGCCTTGGCCTCCATGTCCTCGCGGGCCTTGGCGGCCAGCTCAGCCATGTCGAGTTCAACCTCGGCCAGCCCACCGGTGAGGTCCTTCTCCACCGGTGCCTGTGCGGCCTGCACGCGTGCTTCGGGTGAGCACAGCGCCAACAGCATGGATGCCATGTCCGCGGTGGAGTACGTGGTGACTCCCGCCTCTTCGACAGCGGTGACGATGGCGTCGTTGTGACCCATCAGCCCGGTGCCGCGGGTCCAGCCGATCAGCGCGTGCGCCAGGCTGACTCGCGACGCCCACGACGACTCCGCCTTCCAGCGCGTGACCAGCGCATCGAGAGCCGCCTTGGACTCTCCGTACGCACCGTCGCCGCCGAACATGCCTCGGTTCGGGGAACCGGGCAGCACCACGTGCAGACGCGAGGCGATATCGCGCTCTGCGCCGATGGCCGAGAGACCACCGATGAGCCGTTGCACGGCCCACAACAGCACCTTCATCTCCATCTCGGCACGCGAACCGGCCTCCGACAGATCCCCGACCACCTTCGGTGCGGCAAACGGGAACAGCAGCGTCGGGGTCTGGGCGTCCTTGAGGTGGATCGACATCGGACCAAGGCTTTCGGACTGCTCGGTGCCCACCCACTGCACCAGTGCATCGATATCGGCGTACGAGGCCATGTTGGCCGGTACCACCCACAGCCTGGCGCCGAACCGCGCGCTCTCGCGGTACAGATTGCGGTAGAACGCCAATCGGTCCTCGTCAAGACGCGAGGTGGTGGCGACAACCGTCGCACCACCGGACAGCAGCTCGGCGACCACCGCCGCGGCGATCGAGCCCTTGGAGGCACCTGTCACCACCGCGACCTCGTCGCCCCACGTGCCCTGCTCGGGGCTCTCGGCGCCGGCGGCGATCCGCCCGAACAGCGAGGCATGCACATTGCGGCCCTGCGCCAACGACTTGCCTTGCCACCAATTGGCCTGCGTGGCAACGGCATGCCCGGCGCCCTCGAACTGGCCTGCCAACTGTGCCCACTGGCTGTCGATCTCGTCTTCCTCGGTGATCCACAACCGCGCCAGATCCTCGCGAGCACTGGCCCAGCGGTCGTCGAACACCACAGCCTTCTTGCCGTCGAATGTCGGCGCCACCAAACGCGGCCAGTCCGAACCCAATTCGGCGGAAACCAGCTCGACGAGCTCGGTGTCGGTGGCGCCTTCGGGGGTGACGATCGGGGCCGACAGACCCAGCTGGTCGAGCACCAGACGCGCGGCCGAGGCGAGAACGCCTTCACGCCCGGTGATCTGGTCGGTGAACTCGCTCAGTGCGGCGGCGTCGACGGTCGCGCCGCCGGCACCACCCGCCGAGGGCAGAGACACACCGACACCACGACGCGCGGCTACCGCGGCAACGGCCGCGTCGATCGCCGCGTCGACGGCGTTCCCGTCCGCCAGCGTGCTGGGCGCCAGGCCACCGAGATCGCCGCCACGGACGCTGGTGCCCTCACGGGTACCCAGCGACAGCTCGACGGTCACATGCTTGACCCAGCCCGGACCGAGTTCCCAGGTCTTGGTGACGCGCTCGCCGATGGCGGCCGGACGCTTACCCGACGGCCCGAAGACCGCCTTGAGCTGATCGTTGATCGAGTCCGAGAGCACCGGACCAAATGGCTTGTAGGTACGCGCCAATTTGGTGACCTGCGTCCGCAATCCGGACAGATCTGCCTCTGCGGCACCGTCAATGGCGCTCAGGTTCAGCTCGGAGCCCAGGTCGACCAGCAGCTGGTTGCGACGCGACGAGGCACCGTCGGTGAGGCTCTCGATCGAATCCACCGGCTCGATCTGGTCGATGCGCATCTTCGTCGACAACGCGATGAGCGCGAGCGTCGCGTCGGACGCGTCGAACCCGATGTCCTCCGGCCGTGGGCCACCGCTGGGCGCCGCGGGGGCGGCAGCGGGAGCCGGAGCAGCAGCCTCGGTGGAACCGGAGGCGGCCGCAGTGCTTTCCGCGGGCTCCTCGATCTCAGGCTCGGGCTCCGGATCGCTGTCCGTTCCGAACAGCACCGCGTGATCGCGCTCGACGTTCAGCACCTCGATCGAGCTATGGCTGAATTCGGGCAGCTTCAGGGTGTTGTTGGCCAGACCGGCGACGGTCGGCATCGACTTCACACCCACCTCGACGAACCGCTCCACGCCGAGGCCGCCGGCGGCCTCCTCGGTGAACAGCAGGTCCTGGGTCTCGATCCACCGCACGGGGCTGGCGAACTGCCAGGCAAGCAGCTCGATAAGAACCTTGCGGCACAACAACACCGGCTTCTCGTTGCGCCAGGTGTCGTAATCAGCGAGCACCTCGTCGAGCGGTTCGGCGGGAACCAGATCGCGGATCTCCTGGATGAATTCACGGTCCAGGGTGAACGGCTTAGGCACCAGGTTCGGGATGTACTTGCCGATGATCAGGTTCGGATCACCATCCATGGGCAGCACTCGCTCCAGAGACCGGCGGAATTCGGCGACGCCGACCCGCAGCACCTCGGAGTGGAACGGCACATCGATGCCGGGCACCATGATGAAGGAGCGACGGCCGCCGAACTCTTCGCGACGCTTCTCGACCTCGGCCTCCAACAGCTCAAGGCCACGCACCGTTCCGGCGATGGCGTACTGCGAGCCCCGCAGGTTGAAGTTCACGATCTGAAGAAACTCACCGCTACGTTCAGCGATCCCCGCGACGAACGCCTGGACGTCGGCGTCCTCCAAACCGATCTGCGACGGGCGGATCGCGGCCAGGCGGTAGTTACTGCGTCCCTGCTCATCTCGCGGCACGATGTCGTGCATCGCCGACCCGCGGTGGAACACCACCTCCAGCAGACCATCCTGCGGAATGACGCCACTGACCGTGGCCAGCGCGGTGTACTCGCCCACGGAGTGACCACAGGTGATGGCGTCCTCGACGAACGAGCCGGACTCCTTCATCTCCGCGATCTGCGCGGTGGCCAACGTGGCCATGGCCACCTGGGTGAACTGCGTCAGGTACAGCACGCCCTCGGGGTGCTGGTAGTGGACACCACCGGCGATGAGGCTTGTCGGGTTGTCCTTGACCACGTGCAGCACGGAGAAACCGAGACGCTCACGGGTGAACTTGTCGGCCTTGTCCCAGACCTTGCGAGCGGCCTTGGAGCGTGAACGCACGTCCATGCCCATGCCCTTGTGCTGGATGCCCTGCCCCGGGAAGGCGTACACCGTCTTGGGGGCCGCGAGCCGGGCGGTCGCCGACATCACGAGGTCGGTACCGACCTTGGCTTGAACCTCCACAACCTCTGCGCCGGAATCGATTCCCACACGGTCGACCCGCACGTCAACCTCATCGCCCGGCTGCACCATGCCCAGGAACCGAGAGGTCCAGCCGACCAGTGTGCGCGGCGGGGTGCTGGAAGCGTCAGCGGAGGTCACCACGTGCTGCGCGGCGGCCGAAAGCCACATGCCATGCACGATGGGCGATCCCAGCCCGGCCAGCAGCGCTGCCGACTTGTCGGTGTGGATCGGGTTGTGATCACCCGAGACCACCGCGAACGCCCGCATGTCGGTCGGCGCGAAGATCTTGGCATCACGGCGACGGCGACGAGTGGTGTCCTCTTCGTGCTCGGAAAGCGCACCACCGGCACGCACCGGGTCGGTGAGTTCGGCTGCCCCGGTGCGGCCCAGAATCGCGAACCGCTCCTGCAGTGTGGCCAGCACCGTGCCCTCGGCCGTCGCCACGGTGACCTCAACCGGAACAACGCGGCCCACCTCGGTATCGGTGGCCGTGGAAGCCGTTGCGGTGACAGTAAGTTCAGCGGCCTCTGCGGGAAGTGCGGAGACCAGGTGGGCGGCATGATCCAGATGCACCAGCGAGAGCAGACCCTCGATGACGCCCGTGCCGTCCTCCGTCTTGGCATCACCGATGGCGGCGAACACCGCGGGCCAGCACAGGCCGACCAGCGCGTCCGGCACGATCGACGACCCTGGCGCCAGCGGCGACGGAAGCACCGCGGTGACGCCGGTGTGGTCGGCGACACGCTCCGGATCCCACTGCGCGACAACGCGTGCCGCGCCATTGCGGACGGCCGGAAGGCCTGCCTGATCCTCAGCGCCGGCGGCCACCGCGAGCACGGTCCGCATGGCGGCGGCCGCGGCCTCGGTGGTCACCACCGGGGTACCACCGTCGCGAGTTGTGACAGGCAGGGTCAGGTCGATGTCGACCCAGATACCCGACAGCGGCACGCTCAGACGCACCGAGTCGTCACCGGTGACCTCGAGGCGTGCGCCGGTCGACGGATGTGAAGCGGTGCGGTCCTCGAAGACCTGCCAAGCGCCATCGGGAGCGATCCGGTGCACCGGGTTAACGGCAATGCGTCCGGACCACAGCACATCTGGCGCGTCCAGCACGCTGGCCAACGGACCCTCGACATCCCAGCGGCGACGCAGACGCGAACGCACCGGCAACGGCTCCGCACCGCTGGCGACAACCTCGTCGATAGCGGTCTGCTCGAACCGGTTGAGCAAGTCGCCCACCGGCTCGTCGACCCGGGTGATCCCGGCGACCGCGGCGGTACCGGGGATGATGCATACCTGCTCGGCGGTGTAGCGCGCGTCGTGGGCCTGCCACAGCGAGTCGCTGCGCCACCAGCGGCGCACATCCTTGTCGATGACGGGCACGAAATTGACGGGCTTACCCAGCGTCTTGCACAGCGCGACGAAGAAGGGCACGTCGGCCGGGTGCAGCTTGATGGCCTCGGCATCGGGGTAGCGCTGCAGCAGTGCCGCGATGGCATCGGCCGGGCGTTCCACCAGGGACTCGTCGGCGAACAGCGTTTCGACAGGACCGAATTCCTTGGGATGCAACCGGGCCTCGGCGCGCTTGAGCATCTGCTCGAACCGATCGCGCCAGGTGATATCCAGCCACGGCGAGTGCGCCACAGCGGTATCGGCGGTGCTGTCACCGTCACCGATGGACAGCTCCACATAGCGATTCAGCCACTGCGCGTACGTCATTTCGGCGACATCGCCGAAATACTGCTTGGCGGTCAGCTCCATCGCGGCAATGATCTCGTCGCGGCGCTTGGACACCGCATCCTCATCACCGGCGACATCATCAAGCAAACGACCGCAGCGGGAGGCCGCGTTGTCGATCTCGTGAATGTCAGCACCCAGCTGGCTACGCCCGGAAGCCATGCCGCCCTGGGCTTTTCCGGCGGGAACCCATTCAGGAGTGCCTTGGGTCTCGACCAGCATCTGCTTGACCGAGGGCGAGGTGGTGGCCTCCAGAGTGGCCATGGCCGCAGTGCCGACCAGGATGCCGTCGACCGGCATCAACGGGAATCCGAACTTCAATGCCCAACGGCCGCTGAGGTATTCGGCAGCCTGCTCGGGCGTGCCAATGCCGCCGCCGACACATACGGTGATGTTGGAGCGCGAACGCAGCTCCGAGTAGGTGGCCAGCAGCAGGTCGTCGAGATCCTCCCAGGAGTGGTGTCCACCGGCGCGGCCACCCTCGACGTGCATGATGATCGGACGGGTCGGGACCTCGGCGGCGATGCGCACGACGGAGCGGATCTGCTCGACCGTGCCCGGCTTGAACACGATATGGCTGAAGCCGATCTCGGTGAGCTCGTCGATGAGCGCGACGGCCTCTTCCAGCTCGGGGATGCCGGCGGTCACAACGACTCCGTCGATAGGCGCACCGGCCTGACGGGCCTTCTGCACCAAACGCTTCGAGCCAACCTGCAGTTTCCACAGGTAGGGATCCAGGAACAAGGAGTTGAACTGGATCTGGCGTCCCGGCTCCAGCAGACCGGTGAGCTCTTCTATGCGGGCATTGAAGATCTCTTCGGTGACCTGCCCACCACCGGCGAGTTCGGACCAGTGACCCGCATTAGCCGCGGCCGCAACGATTTTCGAATCGACGGTGGTCGGGGTCATGCCCGCAAGCAGAATCGGTGAACGGCCGGTGAGGCGAGTGAACTTGGTGGACAGCTTCACCGAACCGTCGGGCAGTGACACCACGGTGGGCGCGAAGCTGGTCCAGGCGCGGGCGACCTCGGGAACCGCACCGTGGGTGAACAGGTTTCGCTGTCCCCCGCGGGTGGCGGTGGGCACGATGCCGATCCCCAGGCCACGGATGACCGGGGCGGTCAGGCGAGTCAGGAGATCGCCGGGACCCAGGTCGAGGATCCAGCGGGCGCCGGCGTCAGCGACATGGTTCACCTCGTTCACCCAATCGACCGGGGTGACGAGGATGGACTCGGTCAGGGCCTTGGTCAGTTCGATGTCGAGCCCTGCGGCCGCCGCCCAGCGACCGGCGATCTCGACGCCGTCGGCCAGGCGTGGGGTATGGAAGCCCACCTCCACATTGACCGGGTCGAAGACCGGGCTGAAGATCGCGCCCCCGCGCACCTTGTCCTTGCGCTCGGCGGCCTCGCGGTCGGCGATCTGCTCGCAGTACAACTCGAAACGCGACAGCTGCTCGGGAGTACCGGTGATGACGACGGAGCGGCGGCCGTTACGGATGGACAGCGCGGGCGGCTGAACAGTACGGACATCCTGGGCAAACTCGTCAAGAAGTGCCTTGATGCGTTCGGGGTCGACATTGGTCACCGACACCATGGGAGTGCGGTTGCCGCGCACCACGATGCCGCGGCGGCGCGCGACCAGGGTGGCAGCGGCACCGACCAGCTGAGCGATGGCCAGCAGCTCGACATCGCGGGCACCATGGGCCTTGAGCGCCTCGACAGCCAGCACACCCTGCGAGTGCCCGATGACGGCGACCGGTGGCAGCTGGGCCACATCGAGGCCCTGGATCTTCAGCGCGCGGACCGCGGCCAGCTGCGCCAGCAGTACACCCGGCATGGACACCGCGGCCGAGGTCAGCTGCGCGGCGGCGGGTACGGGCTCCTCAGCGGTCAGCGCACGCACCCAGGTAAGCGGGGTGAAACCGACCGGACGCACGACCACGAGCTCCTTGGCGACAGGCTCTAGCCGCAGCTCGGCCTCACCAGCGAGGGTGGCCAGCTCCGATTCGATACCGGCCGAAGCCGCCAGTTCTGCGAGTGATTCCAGCCAGTCGCTGCCTTGACCTCCGAAGGCCACTGCGTACGGCTCACCAGACTCCAGACGGTCGATCAGCGCGGGTCCCGCACTGGGGCCCGGATCGACCGCGCCGTTCGCGTCGGGATCCTCAGCGCTGGTCACCTTGTCGTATTCGTTGATCGTCACGTCGCCGCTACCCGTCTTTCCGTCAGTCGTGAGTCCAGCCGCACCCGTGTCGTCGTCCTTGTCGATCGGGGGCGTTGAGGCACGTGCATATGCACCATCACCGCAGGTCTGGATTTAAGAGTGTCATAAGAGGGGTGACGATTTCTTCTGGCGTAATAGTTACTGCCGAGTTCTACGCGAGAGTAACCACCGCTTACGTAACAGCAGGCCAGGCGCTGGCAACTGACCGCCGAATCAAACGCGCTGCATGCAGGTGGTTACGGTCGAGTAGGTATAACATCGCAGATCAGACATCGATTGTTATCGAATCGTTATGTTTGATTTCGATAGTACCGCCGACGCTCGCGCGTGTCGCATCCAGCAGCCGCAACAATGCCATCCAGACCGCGAATTCCCAGAATACGTGCCACATGTTTGCTGATATTGCAGAGCGGCTCCCCCTTCTGTGACGCGTGTGGCCAATGAGGTTTGTCCAGCTACGCCTCCGGGCGCAGAAACCTCGCCACTATCCCGCGATGTCGGGATCAATGTCGACATCCCACTACCGCCGGACCACGAATCGCCCGGCGTGGTGGTTCCGTGGTCCCCCACCCGTTTTCAGCACACCGCGAAGGACGTCGGCCGTCCCGCGGGCGGCGCGCCATGACCGCATGACGCCGCCTATGAGTTCACCCACGCGTTCGCTGTGCTCAATCGCGGTCGGAGTAAGTGGCCATATCACGTGATGTGGAATTGAAGCGCGGGCTACTGCAAGGGCGTTGCCATCCACACGGGAGGCGCCGCAGCGCCGGTGAGGTCTGCGCTCAGACCGGTGTCAGACCCACTGCCCGAAGGCGGGCTTGAGAATGTCGTTGAGATCGACGCCGATTCCGCCGACTTGACGCTTGTCGATCTCGAACTGGTGCAGGTGTGCCTCGGGGTGAACGAAGCCCTTGGGGCTGCCCCAGTTGTGCTGCCAGAAGTAAGAGCACAGCCCGTCCTGCAGCGCCCAATCGATGGTCTTGGAGTTGCCGTACAGCCCAGTACGGGCATGCCCCACCACTGATTCCCACGCCCTCAGGTAGGGCGCCACCTGATTCTTGTACTGCTCAGGTGTCGGGTTGTCGTCGATCGAAACGTAGATCGGCACGTTGTAGGAGCCGCCGGCCGCGATATGCAGCTGCCAACCACGCTGCGCGTGTTTGATCCCGGCTTCCTGGCCGCCAAGCCAATCGGCGGTGTCCTGCTTGCCGTACTGATAGTTGGAGACGATCTTCAAACCGGCCCGATACAGATCGCGCGCTTCGGCGAGCTTGATGGGCTTACCGGCCGACAGTCCCGGGCTGCGCGGATCGGAGACGTACCGAATAGCTCCCAGATGTCCTGCGGCCTTGATCGACTCGGGAGTCGGTACTCCGCCCGCGTAATCGATGAGGGTCCCCAACGAGGCCGCGTTGGCCTGCGAGGGTGCCAGCGCGGAAGAGACGGCACTACCCAGCACCGCCGCGGCGGGCATGGCCGCGGCGTATTTGAGGACATCCCGACGGGATAGTGACACGACTGCTACCTCACAAGGCCGTTCCGAGCGCTTGAATAACTCAAACCTCAGATTACGACAGCTACCTCAATAAGCACGGCAGCCACGCGTGTCACATACGGCACAGCGCTACCTAACTGTCCGCCATCCGAAACACCTCATCGGCGATCAATCGGGGTTCCGTGAGGACGATCTGATGTCCGGATTTGCGAGCAACTACGTGACGCGCACCGAGCCGATGCGCCGTCAACTGGTGGGCAGCGTTCAGCTCTGACCGTGTCTCCTCATTGAGAAACTCCGCACGCGCTCCCGATATGACGGTGATGGGGATTCCGTTGATCACGGGCGGGTTATCGCGCAACCCGGTCACCCCGGCGACAAAGCGGCGGTCCTCCTCGTTGGCGGCACGCCCCGCTCGCCACGTCAGATCTTCGGACGTGATGTCATCGACGACGTCGCGTGGCATCCGGGGCATCATGCGGCGAATGAGATACGGCAGCAGACCGACCCGCCCCATCACGTCGAGCACCGCACGATGGATCACGCCGAGGAGCCGCAGGCCAGGCGAAGCCGGGCGGTAGTAGGCGTCGAGGTTCTCGTCGGAGTGATCGACCAGAACGATGCCCGCGATACGTGACGGATCGGCCACAGTCGAGGCCAGTGCGATGGTTCCGCCATAGCTGTGGCCCACCAGGATGTAGGGGCCCGAACCGAGCGCCGCCAGTAGGGCACCAAGGTCCTCGGTGATTCGCTCCAGCGTGCGCGGCTGATGATCGTCATCGCTGCGCCCCAAGTTCGCCCGGTCGTAGACCACCGCCCGAAAACGCTGGGCGACAAGGGGTTGCACGAGCCCCCACGCCGACCGCGAGAAGCCCATTCCGGACTCGAAGACCACGGTCGGATCACCAGTTCCGGCGACCATGTAATGCAACGCGCGCCCGTCGGAGGTGGTCACATAGTTACTCGACCCCAGGGTGTGGTTCACCCAGCCACCGTACGGAACAACCGCCCATGAGGTCGGCCCGCTACGCCCCTGAGTGCAGCAGTGGGCGCAGCCGTTCGGTCTTTTCCGCTGTCCATCCAGGTGGCTGCAGGATGTCTGCCCACGCGTTGGCGACCGCCTGTACGTAGACGTGACCATGCCCATCGGGGACGTTGACCGCGACCGCCATGTCGGCAGAGACCTGCAGGAACGTCACGAACGGTATCCACTCCATGCTCGGCAGCACGTCATAGCCGCGGGGCTCGCGCAGCCAGTCCGGCTTACTCAGGATGAGGTCGGGATTCCACCAGGCGATCGGATCCGATGCGTGCTGCAGATACACAATGCGCGGGCGCGCCCAGGTAGCGGCGGGGCGTTTGAGATCCTCTGGGCGCGAAACGAATCGAACGTTTCGTCCCTTGTCGTAGATGGGCAGCACCTCCGGCGATCCGTCATCGCGGTTATGCGTGGCCTCCAGCCACATGGAGTTGTTGAAGGTCGGGCCGGAGAACAGCGCACCGTCCGTGCGCGCCACGATGTTGTTCACCGACAGAAACGGTGCCTCGCCGCCGAACGATCCGAGGCTCTCCCCGAACACCACAAGCTTGGGCCGCACACCCTCCGGCATGGCGCGGACCCGCGCGGACACGGCCTCGAACAACGCCTGCCCCGCCTGACGCGCGTTCTCCTTGTCCACCAGGAACGAGAGCCAGCTGGGCAGGAATGAATACTGCATGCTGACGATGGCGGTGTCGCCGTTGTACATGTATTCGAGGGCGTCCGCCTCGGCCTGGTTGATCCAGCCGGTTCCCGTCGTCGTGGCCACCGCCACCACCTTGCGGTGCAGACCACCCTCGCGTTCCAGTTCACGGGCCGCGAGCTCGGCCGTCGCCTTGATTCCATCGGCGGATTCCAGGCCCGCGTAGGCCCTGATCGGTTCGGTCGCCCGTGCCTTATTGAACGCCGAGAGCTCCTGTGTGGTGGCACCGCCGCCGATGAAGGCACGGCCCTGATTGCCCAACGACGCCCAGGAGACCAGCGAACCCGGCCCGCCCGAACGCAGCGATGTCGTTGGCGCAGGATTGTCCGGGTTCTCCTCGTTGTTGACCGCCGAGAAGGTGTTGTTCAAGAAATCCATTGCCACCCTGACGACAACGCCGTTGATGAGTGCCATCGCAAGAACCACCACCAGCGTGACGGCAACCACAGCCGAGACTCGTTTGGGGGCCACGCGGTTGAGCCGTTCGATCAGGAACAGAATCAGCCGACGGATCTGCTGTCCGATCTCGACCAGGATGAATAAAACGATGATCGACAGCACAGCGGTCTGCGGGTGCGCCCAGAAACTTAGCCTCGGCACACCCATGAGGTCACGCACACGGTCCTGCCAGAAGTGGAACCACACGATCATCGCGGCGGTGCCGATGATTCCGACCACGATGAGGACCCACCAGGCGAAGCGAGGCGCCTTCGGACTCGAATCCTTCGACCGCATGTACCGCACCAGCCACACCGCCAGCACACCAAGCGCGTAGCCGATGGCACCTGAGCCCCCGCTCACCAGCGCCTGAAAAAGCGGCCCCCGTGGAAGCAACGACGGAGTCATCGACAGCCAGAGAAAGACCAGGCCCACGGCGGTGCCCGTGAAGGTATAGTGCCGCACCCACCAGCGCGTCTTCTCTGGCTTCAGTACCGACGCCTCCGGTGCCAGCTCGTTGGCGTCCGGTGCCGGTTCCTTTTCGATATCGCTGTCGATATCCCTGTCGATTGCCATCGCCACACCCTTCTTGATGCCGCCAGCTGCGCGTGTCAATGGTGCCCGCACGTCGCCACACCGCACAGAGGTATTACCAGATCGGCGACGTGGTGCGGTGGGTCACTGCGACGCCACCACCACCTGAGACCGCGCTGCGCAAATCGCCGAGCCGGACCGGACCTCACCGGCTCAGCGAATTGTGCGCGACAGGGAGCCGACCGCTCTCACAGGTCCCTGCGGTATCCTGCGAACTTGCTATCAGGGCTCTTTGTCCGTAGGGCGGGGCAGATCGATGCAACGGGGGCACGACGAGGATTACACATGCGACATGCCGGTGTCGGCCGTGAGGCCAGGACGACCAGCGCACAAAGCCCTAAGCGGGAACGACGGCGCCGCGGGTCCATCACCGCCGAGGACATCATCGCCGGAGCCTTCGAGCTCGCCGAGGAAATAGGGATCTGTGGGCTGAGCATGCCGCTGCTAGCGAAGCATCTCGATGTCGGTGTGACCAGTATCTACTGGTACTTCCGCAAAAAGGGCGAGCTGCTCGACGCGATGACCGACCGCGCCACCAAGCAGTATCACTTCGCTGCACCCTTCATTGGCGACGAAACCTGGCAGGACGCGCTGCGCAGCCATACCCGCCGGATGCGCGAGGCATTTCGGGAACGCCCAGTGCTGGTTGAACTCATCCTGATGCGCACCAGCGAGCTCAGCAACGAGGCATTACAGGCGAGCATTCAGAACCTGGAATCGCTTGTCCAAACCCTGATCGGTGTCGGCTTCAGCCCGGACAACGCGCTAGACGTGTATTTCGCCCTGTCCTTGCATATTCGCGGCATCGTGGTGCTTGAGCACATGGACACCGTCATGCCCGCGTCCGGTGAGGCCCGCAGCCTGGTACCGAACGCCACGCTCGCCCCCACCCTGCATGATCTGGCGTCTCGCGGTCATTCGATCGCGTCCATCTCCGACGCCCACTTCGACTTCACCGTCGATGCCATCATCGAACGAGCCGAGCATCTGCTCTCCCAGGACATCGCGGCACGCGAAGCGTCCTGACCGGCGCTTAGACCTTGGAGTTGAGCAGCTCCTCGATTTTCTCGAGTCGATTGTTCGACAGCGCGGTGTTGTCGATCGACCGATCCGCCGAGCAGGTGACCAGCTGCGCGATCACATTCGCCTTGGCGATCACGGCGAACTCGCAAATCCATTGATCACCATCGAGATTCGTCGACCAACGGACCATGTCCGGCGAGCCAGGAACCACTGGACCGGGCGTGACCGTATGGCGTTTCTGGTCATCGCCCCAGGCAGCGACCGGAAGCTGACACTTGGATACGGTCGCGCGCATCGATTCGAGGAACCGAGCCGCCTGAAAATCGCCGGGATAGGTAGCCGACACCTCCAGGAGCTGATGCTGGTTCGGGTACTGGTTATCGGTCTGCGTCCGCGCTTCTCGTCCGGTGTAGTTCGTGGGGAAGAGCGGATAGCGGCCGTAACCGACGACCCCCTGACATTCAGCGGGCTCGGCACCGATCCACAGAATCGACTGCATATCGGTTTCGAACAGCGGCTTTCCCGGCGTCACGCTCAACGATTGCGCCGGAGTGAGGAGTTGGTCGAGCTGCGCGGGCTGGATCGGCCCGGCAGATACGGATCCCCTCTCCGCCGTGGCCTCCCCGTCGACTCCACGTTGACAGCCCGTCACCACGAGCAACAACGCGACCAGCACCGGCACCGACCACCTCATGTTGGCAAACATTACCCGCATCTACCGCTCTCCCGGATTTCGGCATTGTCCCGTGGCAGGCATGCGATCTCGGGTAAGAAGGGTCCAGTCGACACGACAAGTCGGTAATGCGATCAGGCACCACGACCCGAAGAGGAGTGCGCGGTATGTCCACCAAGCTGGCAACACCACAGGAGCTGCTGTCGCTGGGCAGAGTCGAATTGGGTACCAGCAGTTGGGTTCAGATCACCCAGGAACAGGTCAACGAGTTCGCGGACGCGACCGGTGACCGGCAGTGGATCCACACCGATACCGAACGCGCCAAGGCCGGCCCGTTCGGCGGGACCATCGTGCACGGATACCTGACGCTCGCACTCGCCCCGGCATTCCTGGACGAGGTGCTTGAGATCGCGTCATACGATGCGGTGCTCAACTATGGCGTGAACAAGGTGCGGTTCCCGGCGCCGCTGCATGTGGGGGCGCGGGTTCGCGGACACGTCACGCTGCTGTCGGCCAAGTTGCGCGATAAGGGCACCGTCGAGGCCACCTATGGCATCAAGTACGAGATCGAGGGCAAGGACCGGCCGCCATGCGCTGCCGAAAGCGTGTACCTGTACCAGTAGTCACGCCTCGTCAAGCGCCCGTCATAGCGTGCAGCCGTTACCTTTGGCCGTCTCATCGAAGAGAGCGCAAAGGGAGCCGTTGGAGAGCTTCCATGCTCCGCCACTCTCGACCCAGTCCAGGGTTCGGCGCCGAGAACCCATACCTATCACCGACATAACGAGTTGGGAGGTGAGGTGGTTGCCTTCGAGTGCGGGATTCTCAACGCGCAAGGACACCATTGAGCGGTGCTGGGCGATCGGTCCCCCGATCTCGTCTGCCGTCGGCAGCGCTGCCTGGCCGCCCTCAAGGTAGGCGGCACGTTCTGCGGCACCGGCATTGGTGTCGAAAATGACCGCCAGCCGCCTGGTCAACTGGTCGGCGGATAGCAACGCGGGAGCCGGCTCGGCGTAACTGTTGCCTGCGCCCAGAGCCAATCCGGCGGTCAAGGCGCCAGCGGCCGCAGCTGCCAGGGCCCGGTGAATGACGGTATACATCGTTGTTTCGCCCTTTCAGGATCTGTTCGTCTCATGAGAGGCGGAGCAGCGCTGGCAGAAGCTCGTCCACTCTCGCCAATAGCTCTCTAAATCCGCTGGCTGCCAGTCATGTTCGATTAATTCACCTGGAAATAATCAACTAGATCACCCTGTTTTTCTACTCGTCTTTGGAGGGCTATCGAGCCACCGAAGATGGGCCCGATGAGCAGGCTCTGATGTGCCAGTACGTCGGCTTGGCGCCCGAACCCAATAGCCGCGGCACCATCGGATACTCGCCTTCCACCCTGCGACCGCGTTGCACGGCAGCAGGGTTACATCGAGTCCGGCAGCGGTGCGCACGCGTAGTCATCGCCGGCCGCTGCATCATCTAGGCCAGACGCAGCCAATGTGAGCTTATTATTCTGCGGGGCAATCGATTACCGCGGCGGCCTGGCCGACTCCCGCCGTGAGGTAGCGCGTGAGCATCGCTACTAGTTCGTTCTCGAAATCAGCAATCCCTGCGGGATCAGGTGCGGACAGCATCTGGTGCACCACCAACTCAATCGTCGTGACGACCAGCCGGGCCGCCGCGTCCTTGTTGGCGACGGCTACGTCAGGACATCTGTCGAGGAGCCGGCACATGTCATCGACAGCGGCACGCTGAACATGCGCTACCTTGGCCATGAGCTCACTTGAGCGCGGCGCCTGTTCGATAAGAACTCTGAGGAACTCTGGATCCTGCAGGTGGTTGCTCACCGCGGCAGCCACTATGGAACGCATGGCATCCTCTGTGGACTCCGCCGGCCCCGCGCGGCGGCGTTCGTTAGCTGCGGCGATACCCGCATCGAGGTGGCGCGCCGCCAGCTCCACCACGATGGCGTCCTTGTTGGGGTAGTACTGATACAGCGAGCCGATGGAGATATCTGCCCACTGCGCAATCCGGTTCGTGGTGCCTCGCCCATAGCCGTACTGAGTGAATACCGCGATGGCCGCCTCGAGGATACGTTCGCGTGTCCGCTCCGAGCGCTGCTGGCGGGGTTGCTTACGTGGATGGAGCTGGTGCTGGCTCATCGTGACCGGGCCTTTCGCTGACTGATCGCCACGCCAGCGTAGACCTGCGGTGCGCCATAAACGGGTGTCCTCCGCTGCGTGGGGCTACCGCAGATGTGGCCGAAACGCGAGTAGCGCGCGACGAAGCTGAGTCAGGTGCGTGACACCGGGCACGGCTGCGCGACGACTAGCAGGCATTGCGCAGATAAAGACCTTGCGCCGCAGCCGACAACAACGTCGCCACCGAACGCGAGTAGCGAATAGTTCACTGCGGCAGGATAATTGGCAGTGTTCCACTACATCAGTGATGTAGTGCGCGATGAGCCAGGACATGGATTAAAGCTCTCTTTGTTGTGACTTTCAGCTGTCCTGGGTCCCCGCCCACCCACAAATGCCGTAGTTACTCGGCACCCCTTAGCGAGGAGTCCACACGTGCGTGTCCCACCTTCCGCGCCAATTTCGACTGGCAATGAGGGGCGGCGGCCATGACCGGGTCAATTTGGCTTGCCTCTCCGCCAGAGGTGCACTCGGCGCTGCTCTCTGCGGGCCCAGGGCCCGGCGCGCTCTTGGCGGCTGCCGCAACCTGGAGTTCTTTGGCCGTCGAATATCGCGCGGCGGCAACCGAAATTGGGCAACTGTTGGCCGAGGTACGCGCTGGCACATGGGAAGGATCCAGCGCTGACCAGTACTTCGCCGGGCACCAGCCCTATCTGAGCTGGCTCGAGGAAGCCGCAGACTGCAGTGCTGTGAACTCCGCCCAGCTCGAACAGTCGGCAGCCGCCTACACGGCCGCCCTGGCGGAAATGCCCACTCTGGCGGAACTCGCGCTCAACCATGCCGTCCACGGGGCCCTCGTGGGCGCGAACTTCTTCGGGATCAACACCATTGCGATCGCTCTGAACGAGGCCGATTACGTGCGTATGTGGATTCAGGCGGCTACCGCCATGGCGACCTACGCCAGCATCGCAGAGGCTGCCTCGGCGGCGCTGCCGCACCCGCTGCCCGCGCCGCCGATATTGGCCCCGCCGCCGTTCGGGACTGCCAACCTTTCTGCCACAGCACATATGCAGGCCTCTAATGGTCAAATAGCGCTGGACAACAGTCAATCCACCGTTCAGTCCCTTCTGGAGGAGATCCTCAAAGCATTGCTTCCGCCGGGGTTCACTGACGTTCTCAAAGAGTTCCTCAAACTCGATCTTCGGCAGCTTCTGACACTGCTGATCACCCACCCCGCGGCGGCGCTGAGCGCACTTGCCCCGTTGCTCACAGCGATGCTGGGGCTAGGCCAGTTCGTGGCCACCAGCATTTTGTTGTGGACACTGCAGATCGGTTCGGCACTGCTGCTTTTCGCCCCTGCCATCGCCCTTCCGTTGGCCATAGCGTTTGCCTCCCCCGAGTGGCTGGCCGCGACCATCGGGCAGACGCCGTCACCCACGCATACATCGACAGGTGTTGCCCCTGCCTCCCACCCCCGCAGTCTCGCACTGGCAGTTCTTCCAGCACCTGGCTCCGCATCCGCGCCCGCCACCGCACCGGCGGCGACTGCGGCACCGGCAGCCACGGGTACGCCCGCGGCGACGAGCCCCCCTGCGCCAGCGGGTGGGTGGTACGCCGTGTACGGCGCTGCGGCCGGCCCGCGCCCGCCCGAGAGCCCCGCGATCAAAGATCGAACGGGGAGCCCCCTGCCGCAGGCGACTGATGCCGCAGCATCTACCCAGACCGCCGGGAAAGCTCCCGCCGCGGCAAGGCGGCGGCGCCAACGGCACCCCGGCATAGCAGACCGCCGGATGTATGTCACCGAGTCTCTGCACGAGCCTGCCGAACTGGGCCCACTCCCGGCGCAATCCGCGCCTGCCGACTCAACCCACACCATGACCCCAACGTCCCGCCGCAGCATGGTCGTATCAGGTCGCTCAGGTATCAACACGCAGCAGACCGCGGCACCTCGCGGCTACGCGGACCGTGACACAGCCCGGCCTGTCGAGCGGATCGCAACGCAGCCTTTGATACCTGGCGGCTGGCCGCCAGGTGACGACACCCCATGACGGGCGCTACATGCTCAGCAGATGCCAGACCCCTACCCCCCGCCGGTGCTGCACCGCGGAGAAAGCGACGACGATGGTCCCCATTACCTCACGCCTGTCCGACATGCTTTCCGATGTTTTGTTCACGCCGGTGCAGGTTGCCGAAGTCACCTATCTAGCATCGTGTTTCGTCAAGATTCGCATCACCAGCCAGGCATTCCAGCGCGCACAATGGACCCCGGGTGACAAGATGCAGGTTCGGACACGGCGCGGCTCTCTTCAAATGCGCGCCTACACGCCAATCAGCTGGGACCATCACGCGGGCTCCACAGAGCTGATTGCCTTCCTTCACGGCAGCGGCCCCGCGGCCGATTGGTTCGGCAACATCACCATCGGCGCCGAGTGTGAAGCCTTCGGGCCGAGCCGCTCCCTAGATCTGTCGAAAACGGCCGAGTCGACAGTATTTGTCGGGGATGAAACTAGCGTCGCACTGGCTCATGCACTGCGCACCGTTAACCCATCGGCCCGATGCATTTATGAGGCAACGGATCTCGCTTCGTTGTGTGCACTACTTGCCATGCTGAAGCTGAACGACAACACCCGAGTCGTCACCAAATCCCAGGATCGCAGCGCACTGCTTGAACAGCTGCGAGAAGCGATGGAATCCGCGAGTGGGCCACAAGACCTCATCGTCAGTGGCGATGCAGCCACGGTGAACGCCGTGCGCCGCGCCGTGCGCCGGTGGCCCGACATTGCACCACGGATCAAGGCACGCGCGTACTGGGCGCATGGGCGGCCGGGACTGAGTTAATGCTGCGCCGAAGTAGCCGTCGGGCAGGCAACAGCAGATTCGCGAATGCACTAACTAGGAGATGTCATGATCGATGTACTGATCGTTGGGGCAGGCCCTGTCGGACTGTTATTGGCTGGGGAACTAATCCTCGGCGGGGCGCGACCGCTGGTATTGGAAGCTTCCGACGGAACTGAGTCCCGCACAAGGAGTTTCGGCCAGCGCTCAGTCAATGGACGCAGCTCTCGCACGCTGTCCCTACGCGGACTCGTTCCCGCGCTAGAGGCCGCGCAATCGGCCTGGATTGACTGCTTGGCTGAGGCCGGACAACAGGCAAGCGATACAGACCAGCTGTCGACGGCGCTTCACCTGATGCGTGACGGACGCGCGGCAGGCCACTTCGGCGGACTGCCGCTGACGGCCGACGCCGCCGCCAGCGGTCGCTGCTACCTGATGAAGCAACACATGCTGGAAAACGTCCTCGCCGACTGGGCTACCGGACTGGGAGTGCACATCGAGCCTGACACCAGGGTGACTGTCGTTCGGGACGAGGAGAATTCGGCGGTGGCAGAGCTGGCCGACGGGCGTTCGATACGCGCGAGTTACGTCGTTGGCTGCGATGGTGGCCGAAGCGTGGCTCGCAAAACTGCTGGTTTTGCCTTCCCCGGCACACCGCCCACCATGACGGGGCGGGTTGCAGTGGCCGAACTTTCTAGCCGGGACACACCTACCGCGATTCTGCGCGGCCCCAACGGCCTGGTGAACAGCTTGATGGTGCCCGGCGAGATCACGACTGTCGAGTTCGACGGCACCGGTCCAATCGACCGTGATGCGCCGATGACTCCCGACGAGTTGCAAGACAGCATGCTGCGGGCCGGCGGCCTCTCGGTGACAGTGCACAGCCTGCACACCGGGACGCGGTTCAGTGACAACACCAGGCAAGCCGACACCTACCGGCGCGGACGTGTACTGCTGGCCGGTGACGCCGCACACGTGCACTCCCCGATCGGCGGGCAGGGACTCAACCTCGGGCTACAAGATGCCGCGAACCTCGGCTGGAAGCTGGCCCTCGTAGTCACCGGTCGCGGCCCTGACTCGCTGCTCGACACCTACACCACCGAGCGACATCCCGCCGCTGCGCGCGTACTGCGCAGCACGCGCGCCCAGGTTGCGCTGATGCGCCCTGGTCCACAAGTTGACGCGCTCCGGGACATCCTGGCGGAGGTGCTCGCGATCCCGGACGCACACGAATACTTCGCCGCATTGGCGAGCGGCGCGGACCAAGACTATGCACCTGACTCGGCCCATCCGATGGTCGGCCGATTCGTACCGAGCGAATTGCTGCCCCTGGCAGCGCAACATATGCGCGACGGCCGTTTCCTCCTAGTGGATTTGACTGGCCGCGAACAACTCAACAAGTTCGTCGCCGAAAACGGCAGAGTACAAGTGGTGCGTCTAGACAACGCAGATTTAGGCGTCACGGCCCTGCTGGTACGGCCGGACGGGTACGTGGCGTGGGTAAGCCAGGATGCGAGCATGACTGGGTTGGCCGATGCGCTCAGCCAGTGGTTCGGAAACGCCCTGCACTCCGACGTCAGCGGCTAAGAGTTGATCGAGCCGCCTACGCGACATTCATATATTCAGAGCATGACTCAAGTGTACGTATGACGTACACTTAGTATCATGGTTCCACGCGGTGTCGCACGCACCACGGCAATACTCGATACCGCCTTACGCGTGTTAGTCCGTGAAGGATACGAACGATTCACCATGGATTCCGTTGCGGCGCAGGCACATGCCAGCAAGACGACCATCTACCGCAGATGGAGAAACAAGGCTGAACTGGTGAAGGCTGCCCTCGACGCACACGACGCGGGCTACAACGAACAGGTTCCCGATACCGGCTCGCTGCGGGGCGATCTTGTCGCAACGCTGACCATGCTGCACCGCAAAACCGAAGCGGTTCCACCAAGTCTGTACGTGGATCTCATCCGCGCGATGGAGCACGACGCGGAGCTGGCCGACGCCATCAACCGGCACCTCGCAGATCCGGGCCTGTCTCCTTTCGACGCTCCCCTGTCTCGGGCGATCGCACGCGGTGAAACATCTCCGGAAATCGACCGCGCGCTGGTTCATGATGTCGCCGAGGCAATGCTCGCGCACCGATTGACCGTGAAGGCGGCAGTCGATACCGCATTCATCGATCGACTCGTCGACGACGTGCTGATCGTGCTTATCCGGAGCACGATCTCGTGACCGTGGTGATCGCCGGCGCGGGCCCCACTGGCCTAACGCTGGCCTGTGAATTGGCACGTCGCGGTGTCCCGTGCAGGGTATTGGACAAGGCGCCCAGCCTATTTCCGGGCTCCCGCGGCAAGGGGTTGTCACCGCGCACCCAGGAGGTTTTCGACGATCTGGGCGTCGCAGAGGCGATCAGATCGGGCGGTATGGAAATGCCGCCATTCCGTATCTACGCCGGAAGCGAGATTATCGCCGAGCGAACGCTTCTCGAGATGCTGGGTTCGCATATCCCGTCCGGACCGGGAGTTCGCTACCCGGGGTTTTGGATGGTGCCGCAATGGCGGACCGACGAAATCCTGCTCAACCGATTGCGTGAACTCGGCGCGGATGTGGAATTCTGCTGTGAAATAACAGGTTTTGAGCAAGATGCCGACGGAGTGAGCGTTACGGTGATGCGGGACGGCACTCCCGATCGGATACGTGCCGCGTACCTGGTCGGCACCGACGGCGGGCGCAGCACCGTACGCAAGGTTCTCGGTGCCGGATTCGCCGGCGAGAGCTTCGAGAATGAACGAACACTGATCGGCGACGTTCGGGCCGAGGAGCTGGATGGCACGTTCTGTCACGTGTTGACACGCGGCGGTCAGGTGGCGGAACGCTTTTCGCTCTGGAACTTGCCGGGCAGTGCTCACTATCAGTTCGTCGCGAGCATGGCGACCGACGATGTTCCGCCCCTGACTCTTGAGGCGGTACAGACCCTTCTGAACTACCGGTCCGGACGCGAAGACATTGTACTGACCGACCTCCGGTGGATATCGCTGTATCGGGTGAACGCGCGGATGGTGGACAGGTTCCGAGAGGGCCGGGTCTTGCTGGCCGGAGATGCCGCCCACGTGCATTCGTCGGCAGGCGGCCAGGGCCTGAACACCAGCGTGCAGGATGCCTACAACTTGGGCTGGAAACTGGCGGCAGTCATCGCAGGCGCCTCCGCGCAACTGCTGGACACCTATGAAGAGGAGCGAATGCCCGTCGCCGCATCGGTGCTGGGGCTGAGCACCGATCTGCATCACCGCAACTTCGAGCCCTCAGAGGACCCTGCGCCACAACTACATCAGCTGGACATCACGTATCGCGGCCGATCATTGGCCGTCGACGACCGCCCTTGTCCCGGGGCGCTACGTGCCGGCGACCGCGCACCGGATGCGATACTGCGGGAAGGCCATCGGCTATTCGACGTCCTGCGCGGCACACACTTCACCGTGCTCACGGTCGACGATCGGACCATCGACATCGACGACGTGCGCGTCCAGCGGATCACGCCGTCAACCGATTACGACGTCACGGAGCCGACACTCGTCTTAGTGCGCCCAGACGGGTACATCGGAGTCATGACCGAATCCGAAGAGACCCTGCGCGCGTATCTCGCCCGCGTGCGCTAGATGGCAGCGGTCAGTGTCTCCAAACGTGCGGGAACGTGCTTGTGCCATGGGGTGCCCGCATATTCATCGCGCCAGGCCGACGACGTCAGCGCGTTCGGCGCCACACCCGGCACGTGCGTTTCGCCGTACTCGTCGGTGTAATCGAGGCCGAACCCGTTCGGGAGTGAGGCGTGTCCGGCCTGCATCATGTCGCTGATCTCGACGGTGGCCTCCGCACTACCCGCCGCGGTGGAGATGCGAACCCGGTCGCCGTCAGCGATGCCGAGCCGATGTGCGTCCTCCGGGCTTATCCGTAACGCGCCCTGCTGGTCCCGTTTACGCCAGGACGGATTACGCAGGATGTCGTTGGCGGTGTACGCCCGCCGCTCTCCCGCCGACAGCACGATCGGAAACTCCGGTGTCGTCAGCTGCGCCGGACGGGATGCCAATCCTCGTATTTCGTCCAGCATTTCAGGGATCGCAAGCGCGATCTTACGGTCCGCGTGCGTAATGAGAGCGAAGTCGTCTTCGTACTCATGAATCGTGAAAGTCACACCGGACGGACTGTTCAAGATGGCGTCAAAGAGCGCGTTGCCATCCGGGTGCCCGGCCCGCGCCACCGCCTGCGGATAGGTCATCATGGCCTTCTGCGCCAGGCCCCACAGTGCGGCGGCACCCTCCAAGCCCTTGGGCAGGGTCGGTCCGAGGGTTTCGTACAGGACATACGGTGCCAGCGGACCGAGTGCCGGATTGGCCAACACCGCGAAGAAGGCCTGTAAGTAGGCATCCCGTCCCTGTGCGGCGGCTTCGCGCAGCGGCTGCAGCTCCGCGTCGTCGACCACTCCCAACGCTCGCACCAATCGGGCCCAAATCTCGGGCTCGGGCAAGGTCCCAGGCTCCGGTTCGAACAGTGGGTGCCTCAGCTGAAAGGTGTTGTGCGGAAACTCAAGATTGAAGAAGGTCGCCTCGACCTTCTCGAATTGGGTGGCCGCCGGCAGCACGTAATGGGCAAGACGGGCGGTCTCTGTCATCGCCACATCCACGACCACCAGGAGCTCCAAGGCCTGGAACGCCTCTTTGCACCGCGCCGAATCCGCCAGCGAGTGCGCAGGATTGCTACTCTCGACGACCATCGCGCGGAACCGGTCGGGATGATCGGTGAGGATCTCTTCGGGGATCACGTTGGAGGGCACCAGGCCACCAATGATCGGGGCTCCGGTCACCGGGGTCTTGCCGAAGAACCCGCCCATGAGTGGTGCCATCCATGAATGCAGGTGCTGGCCACCGCGTTTGGCGAAGTTTCCGGTGAGAATCCACAGCATCTTGTTGAGGTAGGAACTCAGGGTGCTGTTGGGGGCCTGCTGAATCCCGAGGTCTTCGAAGACCGCCACGCTCTCGGCGGCGGCAACACGGCGGGCTGCCCGGCGGATGAGGTCCTCCGCTACACCGCAGCGCTGCGCGTAGTCGCTGATGGGTACCGCACGCAGCGCATCCCGAACCTCCTCGGTGCCGGTGACATGCTCGGCGAGAAATGCTTCATCACAGAGGCTCTCCTGCACCAGCACCGCGGCGAGCGCCGCAAGACACCAGGCGTCGGCACCGGGGCGCACCCGCAGGTGAAAGTCGGCCATCTTGGCGGTATCGGTGACCACCGGGTCGATGACGATCATCGAGCGCTGCGGATCCTTGGCGATCTCATTGAGCACCACCCTCGCCCGCGGAAAGCTCTGCGACATCCATGGGTTCTTCCCGACGAAGACCGACACCTCGGCATGCTCGAACTCACCGCGGGTGTGCCCGCCATAGAGATTCTTGTCGATCCAGGCCTCGCCCGTCTTCTCCTGCGCCAGTGCGTTAGAGCGGTACTTGGACCCGATGGCCTTGAGGAAGGCGCCACTGTAAGCGCCGCCCAGGTGATTGCCCTGACCGCCGCCACCGTAATAGAAGATCTTGTCGCCGCCATAGCTGTCACGGATGTGCTTGAAGCCCTCGGCGATCTCCACGATCGCCGTATCCCAGTCGATTTCCTCGTATGTGCCGTCGGAGCGCCGCCTCATGGGTGAGGTCAGCCGGTTGGCATTGTTCTGGTAGTGATCCAGGCGCAATGCCTTGTTACAGGTGTACCCCTGGGATGCCGGGTGGTCTTTGTCGCCACGGATCTTGGCGAGTGTTCGCCCCTCGGTCTGGACAACGATGCCGCAGTTGCACTCACACAGGATGCAGGCGGTGGGCAGCCAGTTGGTGGCGGTCATGACAAAGCCTCCTCGATCAGCGTGCGTAATTGCTTATGCACCACATCGATTGGTGTGATGTCATGGATCGATCGCGCGACGATGATGGCCCCCTCCAACGAGGTTGTCATCAGCATCGCCAGCTCGTCGGCACGCGCACGGGCGACGCCGGCACTGGCCAGCTTGTCCGCGATGATGCCGATCCAACGCTGGAAGACGGCCGCCGAGTGCTCGATAAGCTTCTGATTACTGGCCGGACTCTCCGGATCCCCTGCCTCGACCGCGACCGCCACCACGGGGCATCCCGCACGGAAGTCGCTGCGCACCAACTGCTTCCGATAAGAGGCGACAAGCGTGTCCAGAGCCTCCACCCCCGAGGGTGTGGAGTCGATCATCCCGGCAATGTACTCACCGGCCAGATCCACTGCCTCGCCAAGTAACTGAGTGCGTCCGCCGGGAAAGTAGTGATACGCCGAGCCGCGCGGCGCGCCGCTGTGTTCGAGCACATCGGAGATGGCCGTCGCGTGGGCACCACGCTCGCGAATCAGCAGGGCGGCCGAGGCCACCATTCGTTCACGCGGGGTGCTCAATCGTCGTCCTTCCCGAGGTGCACATGGCTATGTATGCTGCTCTACATAATCCGCTAACGACACGGAGAAGTCAATGTCTGAGTACGAAACCCTGAGCATCCGGCGCGACGGATACGTCCTGGTGATCGGCCTAAACCGACCCGCCAAGCGCAACGCGTTCGACAAGGCGATGCTGCAGGAGCTATCACGGGCGTTCGGCGAATTCGATGCGGATGCCGAGCTGCGGGCCGCCGTCCTGCACGGGGAGGGGACGATGTTCACCGCCGGCCTCGACCTGGCCAGCGTGGCGGCTGAGATTCAGAACGGCGCGTCATTGACCGCCGAGAACGGAATCAACCCGTGGCAGGTCGACGGTACGCACTTGTCCAAGCCGCTTGTCGTCGCCGTGCATGGCAAGGTACTCACGCTGGGCATCGAGCTCGCGCTCGCCGCAGATATCGTGATCGCGGACGAGACCGCGACGTTCGCACAGCTTGAGATCAACCGTGGCATCTATCCGTTCGGTGGCGCCACCATTCGCTTCCCGCGTACAGCGGGTTGGGGCAACGCGATGCGTTGGATGCTGACGGCGGAGCCCTTCGACGCCACCGAGGCTCATCGCATCGGGATCGTGCAGGAGGTCGTACCTGTCGGCGAACATGTCGACAAGGCGATTGCGATCGCCCACACCATCGCGCGCCAAGCGCCGCTGGGTGTGCAAGCTACCCTGCGAAACGCTCGGTTGGCTCTCGCCGAGGGCGAGGCCGCTGCCGAAGTACAGCTTGTGCCCACCATCCGCGAGCTGTTCACCACCGAGGACGCCGCCTTGGGCGTGCAGGCATTCTTGACCCGCACCGCCGCCGAGTTCGTGGGTCGCTAGCGCGCGGTGACCGCCCTGCGCACGTCGCCGAGCTCGCCGATGGGCACGGTGCGTGTCGAGGCCACGGGCCGCACACCCGGGCCGTCGGGCTTGGACACCATGACCACGCTGTCGATATAGGGCTGAATGGTCGTGGTGTTCTGCACGGTGGCAACGATCACCAGCTGGAACCCGAACTTGCGGAATGCCGACAGCGCCTGCTGCGCGAACTGCGGGTCCGACTTCGAGAACGCCTCGTCGAGCATCAGCTGCGCGAACACCGGCCGGTTATCCCCCGTCTCGGGATTGGCCAGGTTGAAGCTCAACGCACCGGCAAGGCAGAACGCCATCAGCTTCTCTTGTTCCCCACCGGAATTCGCACCCGCATTGCTGTAGGTGCGGATCGCTTCGCCGCTCGTGGCATCGCGCTCCTCGCAGTACAACACGAAGCGGTTGCGTACATCCAACGCGTCGCGCGTCCACTGCCGGGCCTCGGGAGTCTCGGCCGCCAGCAGGTTCCGCAGTTGCAGAATGTCCTGGTACTGGTCGTGGATGGCTTTCTCGTCTCCCATCGACACTGCCACCGCTCGCCCCGAGATGCGCCGGGCCCGCTCATTCAGCTCACCCACCGCCTCGAGCGCCTTGGGCTCGGCTCGCAGGGTCAAGCGCGTCCCGCGGTTGAACTCCACCGAGCCCAAACCGCTATTTACCCGGTCGATCTGGTCGGTGATGCGGTGCGCCTCCTCCTCCGCGAGCTGGTGCAGCCGCAGGACCGCGGTGGGTGCCTGCTCGGTGATCAGCCGCAGCATCCGCTCGTAGGCGGCGGGCAGATCACGCTCGTCGATCCGGCGGCACAAGGCGACGTAGTCGTGGATCTTCTCGTCGAAGTTCTCACTGTCATTGGGAATCGAGTCCGGGAAGTCCCGGTCATAGGCGTTGAGAATTCGGTTGAGCTCGTTTCGTGAGCGCGTGACGCTCTCGCGCAGCACCGACTGGTCCTTCTCGATCTGGCGCCACAGCTCCAGTCGGTAGGAGTCCGGCTCCAGCACGTCCAGGCTTGACGAGAGCTGTGGAACATACGTCTCGATACCGGATCTGGTGTGCCCGCCTACCTCACGCGGATTCAAGTTGTCCATCAGATCCAAAAGGCGGGTACGACGCGAATCATGTTCAGATTCTTGTCTTCTCAATGCACCAATGCGCTCCGAGAGCTTCTTGATCTCGTCGAGATATGAATCGGCCTGTTGCTGCAGACCGGTGAGGTCGGGGTTGGCCTCCAGCATCGTCTCGTATTGGTCTTGCAGCCGTGCCACGGCGGCTTCCGCCGAGTCCGTGTCGATCTGGCTCCAATACTCGTACTGGCTGTGCAGTTTGGACCACCGCACCACTTCCGAGCGCAGTTCCTCGCGCTTGGTATCCATTTCGCCGATGAACTTCTCGGCGTCACCGACGGCCTGCTGAGCCTCGACCACATCATCGGAGAGCGCCGCCCGCTTGTCGCCGGCATTGCCCTGATAGATGTACTGCGAGGCGCGCAGTTCGCGCCGGTCATCCTTGACCGCGCGCCGGTCGCCGTCCTTGCGCAGTCCCTGATCGGTGACGGCGCGGCGGTGCTTACTGAACTCGTCGGGTGTGTCCACGAGCACGTAATCGCCCACGCCGGCGACCAGATTCATGGCGGCACTGGCGCATTCGTGATTGGGGTTGGTGAGTCGCAGGCAGTCGGCGAGGGTGCCGGGTTCGGCGCGTCGAGGCGACCCCGACGGAATCACCCGTTCCATCTGGAGGTAACCGCGCATCGGGTGCTCGTTGACGTATCGCAGCACCTGCCGGTGGTGCTGGTCCGGTACCAGCAGACACAGGCCGGTGGACCGCAGCACCTTTTCCACAGACTTGCGCCACCGCTCCTGGCCCGGACGCAGATCCATCAGTTCACAGACGTAGGGCAGGTCCTTGGCGGTAAGGCCCAGCGCTGCCGCGATTTCGCCACGCATGCGGTCCTCGTCGGGAGGCACCGGGGTGCCTAGATGCTCGACGCGCTTGAGCTCGGTGGAAGCCGCCCGCAATTGATCGCGCGCCGTCGACAGAGCACCGGCGGCCATCACGTAGGCGTCATGGCCGGCTTCGAGCTCCGCGTTGATCCGGGTGACCGCGCGCAGGCTCTCCACCCGCATGGCTTCGAATTCCTCGGCGGATTCGACATCCTCATCGTGCCCGAGATCCCCCAGCGCGCTGTCGTAGGCGGTACGCCGGCGCGACACCTCCTCGGCACGGGCACGGGCATGAGCCAACTCGCTCTTGAGCGGTGCCAGGTTACTGTCGGCGGCGGCGATCCGGCCGAGCAGCTTGTCCCGTTCACCGGTGAGAATGTCCTGGCGCGACTGGATTTCATCGCATTCACCGCCGAGCCGGGTGATCTCGGTGTCCAACAGATCGATCTCGGGCCCTGCCAGGGCAAGCCGCTGCTGGTCTACATAGTCGCGCACGGTGTGGTGGTCCACGACGTCGACGGTGGCCAGCTGTGCGGCATCGCTGGCGTACGTCTGCTGGATCTGTTCGATGTCGCCCAGGGTCTGCCGCTGGCGCTGTGCGACCGCGAGCGCGGCGCGCGCGTCGACCAGCGGGGTGATCTGCCCCAGCGCCTCGGAGATCGCGGCCATGGACTCCGGCTCGTCGAGCATGTATTCGCGCACGAACTGTTCCAGGCCGCCAACGCTCTTGAGCGACTTGGCCTTGCCCAGCAGCTGCTGGGCCGCCGACGAGCCCTGAATGCCGACGGCGGCATAGAGCTGCTCCAGGTACCAGCGTTCACTCTTGTGTCCACGCCAGCCCGCGCCCTCGAAGACCGCCGCGGAATATCCCCTACTCGCCCAGGCATTGCACAGGTCTCGGATATCGGCGTCTGCGTCAATCAGGTAGTAGCGACTGGAGGAGTCCGAATCTGAGCCCGGAGCAAGCCATTTGAGTACCAGACCGGTGATTACCCGGCCGTCGGTGCCCGCATACGTGACCGCGATCGCCGACCATGCCCCGCCCTTACCGCGCAGGAACATCTGTTTGGGCCGCTCCCCCGGGTTCTTCAGCTCACCCCACAGACCCCGCACGTACTTATCGACGGTGCGCTTGCCCATATTGGAGCCCGCGGCAGTGGTATCACTGGATGCGTTGAAGTTACGGCGGTTTGACGACAGAAACGCCAGCGAGATCGCGTCCAGCAGCGAGGATTTACCACTGCCGGAGGAGCCGGTGATCAGCGTGCCGCGGCGGCTGAACTCAATGCTGTGATACCCGTCGAAGACACCCCAGTTGATGACCTGCAGCCGGGACAGCCAGAACTGCTGGGTGGCTGCGCCACTCGGCCTGCCATTCAGGTCGTCATTCGTCGTCATCGGTATCGCCATCTTCTTCGTCGGTGGAGTCTTCTGGGGCGGTGCCGCCCCGCTGTAGCTGCTCGTACTGGCGTTGCAACGCCTCGATCATCTGCGCGGACATCAGCGCATTGATGACCGGGCTGATGGTGTAGCTGTGCTCGTCATCGCGGGTGCGTTGCAGGATCTCGGCCTTGGACAGTCGTTTAATGGCCTCGTCGACACGGTCGCGCAGCATCGCTTCATCGCGGTCGATGTCGTGACTGACGTTGGCGAAGAGCTCGTGGATATCGTCGCGGCTCACCAGTACGTGCTCGTCGTGTGCGGTCCGTGCGATCTTGGCCAGGTGCAGGGCAACGATCGATGCGTAGGTGCCCAGGGGTTCGCGGCGCAACACCCGGGCGCCGTATGCGCTGGGATTCTCCAGCGGAGCCGGCTCGGCGTACGCGACCTCGAGATCGTCGAAAACCCGCAACCGCAGGTCCAATTCGGACAGGCGCGAGGCCAGCACCTTGCGGTGCTCGATCATCGACGCCCACAGCTCGGGCTGGCCATCTTTGCTCAGATAACGCCGGGCCACCAGGTTCTGCAGCGCCCAGCACGCCTTGTCCGGCAGCTCGCTGGTATCGCCGTCGAACCGCGGTCCCTTGACAATTCTTGGCGCCGAAGCATCGGGTTCGACACCGGGAAGATCATCGAAGTTGATGTTTCCCAAGGGGGAACCTGTGGTCACAGCGCTCATATTTCTTCCTCGACACTCGCCAGCACTGGTTCACGGAACATCAACTGCGGCACCTCCATCACCCGGTCCTGCCCGTCCAGGGACCGGAATTTCACTCTTACCGATTCGCGGTCGGCAGTGCTGTCCTGCTTGAGGGCAAGCGACCACAACACGATGACATCACCCAGGTACGGCGCTTCGACGTGAGAAATCATGTCGGGCAACGACACTGGCCCCTTGGCGACGGCGTTGTTCACGGTTTCGGCCAGTGAGGCCATATCCACCTGGGTGGCCAGCGCCGAGAACCCGCTCAAATCGAGCGGCCCGGACGGCGCATCCTGCGCAAGCACCGGCGGCGCGGTGTCCTTGATCGTGAACGAGAGAGCACCAATGGCGGCCGCGGCCGAGCGGCCGATCGGTAGCTCGGCGTCAATCAGCGAGTCCGCGGTGGACACTTTGAGCAGAGCGTGCCCAGCGGCCAGTGCGTCGTTGAGCTGTCGGGCGCGCCCACGCGCCTGCTCCGTGGTGCCGGCGGCGAAGAATCGCCGGATGCGCTGCGCGCAGCGCTGTTCGATGCGGGAGACCTCCGCGACCTGTTGCGACACCAGCTTGAAGAAATTCTTCATGACATCACGCAGCCCCGGATCGAGCTCGGGCAATCCCTCAGCCACACAAGCGATATCACCGCGCAGGGCGGCGCGCTGATCGGGGTCTTGGATGGTGCGCGTGAAGGCGGCGTAGGAGGCCCGTTCCCGGGAGTCGAAAAGGGTGTCATAGTCGGCGAACATCCGTCGCGCACGGTCCCGGAACCCGGTGTCGGAGTCCTCTGCGGCATCGATGAGTCCGGCGGTGATCTCGTTCTGCATGCTGCCATAACGCACGATGTCGGTGATCACCTGTTCCATCTGATAGGCGATGGCTCGGGTCTCGTCCTCAAGATCGACGATGTCCGGTTCGGGCCGATATCCCTCATCGATGGCGTGCAACTGGGTCTGCAGCTCGGCGATCTGGGCTTCGATATCGGAACGCAGGCGGGCCGGGTCGCCGTCCAGTTGGGTGGCGACCCTCTTGAGGCCCGCGGCGATACCCGCGATGGATCCGCCGGTGGCCACGCTGTCGGCACGGCGTAAGCGGCGGACGAAGGCCAGCGCGCTGCGGGCATCCTCGGTCAGCGAGCAGACGTTCTCGGCGTCGGGACCAGCTCCGTCCGACGCGCGGTGCAGCCAGCCGTCGCTTGCCCAGCTCTTGATGAGGGCGAGTCCTGACTGTTCACCCAGTCCAACCGCGACCACGTCCCGGTCCAGCTTGGCCACCAGCTGGGGCTCGGAAACCTTGGCGCTGCGGTCCAGGTGGCGCTCCATCAGCGTGATGTACGGCGCCAGATTCTTGGCGGCCAGCAGCCTGACCGCACGGGATTTCTGCACGTCGTCGTTGTGCGCGAACAGCTCGTCGATCGTCAGGTCATTCACCGCACACCTCCATCACATCGCTCGCGCTTGTTCCCCGGCCAGCGCGGCCGTCATAGCCGCTGGCCCGGAAAACCTACCGGGCCGACGGGGGCGTGGCGAATGGGCTCGCTGACGTGGGACAAATGAGGCAAATGAGTTAGCTGGGATCTCCGTGGACACCCAGGGTGCCGTCCATGTACTGGCGGCGGCATGCCCATCGCGCCAGCTTTCCGCTGGTGGTCCGCGGGATGGCACCCGCAGGGAGCAATCGCACGTCGGAGAGTTCCAGGCCGTGTTGGGCGTGGGCCGCCGCACGGATCGCGTCGATGGCCTCCTGCGGGTCGGCCTTGGCGGTACGCGAGGCCCGCTCGGCGACGATGACCAGACCGTCATCGACGGTGAACGCGGTGACGTATCCGCGGCGGACAATCGGCGAGGCATCAGCGACGGTGGCCTCGATGTCCTGCGGGTAGTGGCCGCGCCCATCCACGGTGAGGTGGTCGGCGATGCGGCCGGTCACGTACAGCTCACCGTCGAGGTAGAAGCCCAAATCACCGGTGCGCAGCCAGTCGCCGCCCGCCTTGGCCTTATCAGCATGGCTCGTCGCGAGCGTCTCGCCGAGCCGGGCGTGAAATGTCCTCGCCGTATCCTCGGGGCGCCCCCAATACCCACGCCCAACGTTGTTGCCCCGCAACCAGATTTCGCCAATGCGACCGTCTGCGAGCTCATTGCTCGTCTCGGGGTCCACGATGACACCCGCGAGACTGCGGGCAAGTTGGCCACAGGACACATGGACGGTGGCAGTGGGCGCATCGGGGGCGGTGGGCACCGCCCGGCCTTCGGCGAGCTGGTCGCGGTCGAGGTAGATGACAGAGGGTTCGGCATCCGGGGCGATATTCGAGATGAACAGGACCGCCTCGGCGATACCGTAGGACGGTTTGAACGCGGTCGCCGGTAATCCGAAGGGCACGAAGGCTTTTTCGAACGTACGGATGGCGTCAATACGCACCGGCTCGGAGCCGATGATCATCACGACATTGCCCAGGTCGATGTCCGCGCCGGCCTTGGGTACACCACGTTGCGCGGTGTACTCGTAGGCAAAGTTCGGCGCGGCGGTGATCACGCGGCCTTCCTTGCATCCATCGGAAAGCGCCTTGATCCAGCGTTGCGGGCGACGGACAAAGGCTGTCGGCGACATGAGGGTGGAGTGGCCGCCGTAGACAGTCGGAAAGCCGATCATGGACAGACCCATATCGTGGTACAGCGGTAACCAGCTGCAGCCGTGAGTGTTTCGGTCCAGCAGATCGATCGACAGGATCATCTGGGTCAGGTTGACACCGACGGCGCGATGAGTGATCTCCACTCCGACCGGCGGGCGCGTGGCGCCTGAGGTGTACTGCAGATGTGAGATGTCGTCATCCACGAGATGCACGTACTCAAAGGTGTCCCCCGCGTCGTCGGGGATCTCGTCGATGACCAGGATTGTCGGCGCGGGGATCTCGGTGAGGCCGTCGAGAAACTCACGAACGGCTCCGCGTACCGCGGCCGTGGTCAGGACAACCGTGGGCGTGCAGTCCCGCAACGCGGTATCCAGACGCTCGGCGTGGCCGGGCAGCTCGGGGGCGAAGAGTGGCACCGCGATGGCGCCGGCCTTGATCGCCGAGAAGAATCCGACGACATAGTCCAGACCCTGCGGAGCCAAGACGGCTACCCGATCACCCCGTTCGATGTGGCGTTGCAGCGTGGCGGCCACCGCCTTCAGGCGCACCCCGAGCTGGGACCAGGTGAGCTCGATGCGGGCGCCGTCCTCGGAGGTGGTGAAGTCCAGATAGCGATACGCGACGGTGTCACCGACGTTCCTGATGTTGCGCTCGATGAGGGATATCAGGGTGGTGCCGGGTGGCAATGCGACGTTTCCGTCGGCATCCAGGCAATCGTCGATATCAAGCAAACCGTCAGCGCGAACCACGATTTCAAGTCTAGGCGCGGATGGAGATTGCACCGGGTCGCCCACGAGACCCCTGGTGCGGGCGGAGGGAGTCGAACCCACACGTTCTTACGAACACGGGCACCTAAAGCCCGCGCGGCTGCCATTTCGCCACGCCCGCAGGGCTCCGATCGTACCTCGTCGCTGTCAGAGACCCCGGTTATGTTCGATCACACATTGCTTTTGAGGAGTTCCCGTGCGATCCGCAGACGAGTTTTGTCGAGTCCAACGGCTCATCCAGACCGGGATGAACGACTGTGCCATCGCACGTCACACAGGGATACCTCGACCGACGGTGCGAGATTGGCGCTGCCGGCCTGGAGTCCTCATTAGGGCATCTACCAACGTGACAGCCTGTGGGGCAGCTCACGATCAGTCTTCGCTACATGCAGCAAGCTACGCCTACCTCCTAGGCCTCTATCTAGGCGATGGCTGCATCTCACGGGACAGACGTACCTGGCGTCTCAGGATCACCTTGGACCGGAATTATCCGGTCATCATCGAGCAGTGTCGAGCCGCAATCGATGTTTTGATGCCTGGACAGCATGCCGCGATTGTTCAGTGCCCCAAGGGATGTGTGCAGGTCTCTCATTACTCCAAACACTGGCCTTGCCTGTTCCCTCAGCACGGCCCCGGCCGCAAGCACCATCGCAAGATCGCCCTCGAACCGTGGCAGCAAGACCTCGTCGATCAGGCCACCGAAGACTTTCTTCGCGGCCTGATACACAGCGACGGCTGCCGGGTGATCGCCAACGACCGTGGGGTCGCCAGCATCCGATACCACTTCACCAACCGCTCCGAAGACATCCTCGGGCTCTTCACCGCCGCACTCGACAGTCTCGACATTCCCTGGAGCCGATCGACCAAGTACGTGGTCTCCATCTACCGCAAGGCGGCCACCGCACGTCTCGACGAGTTCATCGGACCGAAGCGCTGACCAGGGGCATCGGCATCGACATCCACCTCACGCGGTACCGTCAGAAGGTGTCCACTACACGGCGTCGGAGACCGGCACTCATCGTGCTGGTCGGCGTCAGTGCGCTCGCGTTCCTGGGCCTGGCCTACTGGCAGTTCCAGCGCTTCGAGTCGGTGACTGGTGACGGCCAGAACCTTGGTTATGCGTTGCAGTGGCCGCTATTCGCGGCATTTGTGATCTGGGCCTACCGGCGCTTCGTCCAGTACGAGGACGAGGGTCCGCCCCCGCCGCCCATCGATCGCGTGACCGAGATTCCTGAGGGGCTGCTGCCCGAGCGCCCCGCCGCCGCGAAGCCGGACCCCGCCGACCGCACACTCACCGAATACAACGCTTACCTCGCCGCCCTGGCCGAAGAAGATAGGAAGCCCGCCCCGTGACTGAGCATGAAGCCACGTCCGACATAGTCACCACGCCGGTCGCGAAGATCCGCGGCGCACTGTGGCGCTATCGCATCCTGGCGTGGACCACCGGTGTCTGGCTGATCGCCCTGTGCTGGGAGATGTGGCTCAAATACATTGAGCACGTTCCGCATCCGCCGAGCTGGATCGGGATCGTGCACGGCTGGATCTACTTCGTGTACCTGATCTTCACCACCGATCTGGCCATCAAGGTGCGCTGGCCGTGGCCGCGCACTGCTGGCACGCTGCTCGCAGGCACGATTCCGCTGCTCGGCTTCATCGTCGAGCATTACCGCACCAAGCAGGTCAAGGAACAGTTCGGCGTCTAGCCGAAAGAAATCTCCAATGTCAGGAATACTGACATGACGATGCGGCTTGGATAGCGGTATGACCACTACACATGCAGTTGTCGCCACCGCATATGGCGCATCCGATGTCCTCGAACTCCGCGAAGTGCCGATCGACGGTCCCGGCGAGGGCGAAGTCCTTGTCGACGTCAAGGCCGCCGGCGTTAATCCGATCGACTGGAAGTTGTACTCGGGAGCTTTCGGTACCGACCCTGCGAATCTCCCGATGCGCCTCGGTCTCGAGGTGTCCGGAACAGTCGCAGCTGTCGGTTCAGGTGTCGACGGGCTCAAACCCGGCGACGACGTCATCGCTGCCGGGCAGATCGGCGGCTACGCCGGGCAGATCATCGCCTCGGCGGATGAGGTGTTCAAGAAGCCTGCGAATCTATCCTTTGCCGAAGCTGCCGGATTCCTCCTCACCGGGCAGACCGCGGTCCACCTCCTGGAAGCCACCAACGTCACCGAGGGCGACACCGTCCTGATTCACGGTGCCGCGGGCGGTGTGGGGCTGCTTGCCACCCAGCTCGCAAAGGCCCGTGGCGCGACGGTGATCGCCACCGCGAGCGCTGCCCGCCACGACCAGCTGCGCGGTTATGGCGCGATTCCCGTCGAGTACGGCCCCGGTTTGCAAGATCGTGTCAGCGCCATCGGATCCGTCGACGCCGCCCTCGACCTCGTCGGCACCGACGAGGCTGCCGACGTCTCCCTGGCGCTCGTTGCCGACAAAGACCGCATCGCGACGATTGCCGGATTTGGCCGTGCCGCAAGCGATGGCTTCAAGGCGCTGGGCGGCGCCCCGGGCGCCGACGCAGGCACCGAGATACGGCTCGCGTCCCGTCCCGAGCTGATTCGACTGGCGAGCAACGGCGAACTGAAAGTCACCGTCGACCGCACCTATCCATTGGCCGAAGCGCGCCAGGCCCACGAGTACGTACAGACCGGTCACGCCCGCGGAAAGATCATCCTGCAGCCATAACCCTGCGCGAGCAGTCCCCGGCGTGCGGGGACTGCTCTCCAGGAGGCTAGGGCGCGGTGCGGCCGAGGTTCACCAGGTTGCGCAGCATCGGGAGCAGCGCCGCCAGCGCCCGCCCTCGATGCGATAACGCATCCTTCTCTTCGGGTGTCATTTCCGCCGCGGTCCGCAGACCCCCGCGCGGTACGAAGATGGGGTCGTAGCCGAAGCCGTTCTGTCCCGCGGGTTCCCGTGCGACGGAGCCTTTCCAGCGTCCCTCCACGACGACCTCTTCGCCCTGCGGCGTCACGAGCGCGCACGCTGAAACGAACGCCGCCCCGCGACGTTCATCGGGCACCTCGGAAAGCTGGGCAAGTAACAGTGCGGTGTTCGCGGCGTCGTCTCCGTGCCGTCCAGACCAGCGCGCGGACAGCACGCCCGGCATCCAGTTCAGCGCGTCCACCGCAATCCCGGAATCATCGGCAACGCAGGCCAATCCGGTCTGTCGCGCACCCTCACGCGCCTTGATCAGCGCGTTGTCCTCGAAACTGGCACCCGTTTCGGGCACTTCCTCGTATTCGGGGACGTCGGTAAGCGAAACCAGTTCGACCCCGGTAACCCCCGAAGACTCGAGAACCCGATGCAGTTCCGCCAGCTTTTTTGGGTTACGGCTTGCGACAAGTATTTTCATGCCCCCGCCTACTTCGAACCGAACGCCTTCTTCTGTGGCGCGTCAGGCAGTACACCCGGGTAGGGCAACGCGAGTGCTTCCTTCTGCAGAACGAACAGCTGCTCGGCAGCTCCCACCGCGGCGTCAAGCAGCTTGTCCAGCGTTGTGCGCGGGAAGGTGGCACCCTCGCCGGTGCCCTGCACCTCCACCAACGTACCGGTGTCGGTGGCCACCACATTCATGTCAACCTCGGCGCGCGAATCCTCTTCGTACGGAAGGTCTACCCGCACCCGGCCGTCCACGACGCCGACACTCACGGCGGCAATCGCGCAGGACAGGGGCTCTTCATCGGCCAGCTTGCCATGCGCGGCCAGGTAGGTCACCGCGTCGGCCAGTGCCACGTAGGCGCCGGTGATGGCCGCGGTGCGGGTTCCGCCGTCGGCCTGCAACACATCGCAGTCGATGGCAATGGTGTTCTCCCCCAATGCCGACAAATCGATACACGCGCGCAGCGAACGCCCGATCAGGCGGCTGATCTCCTGGGTACGACCACCCACGCGCCCCTTGACCGATTCGCGATCGCTGCGGGTGTGGGTAGAGGCCGGCAGCATCGCGTATTCGGCTGTCAGCCAACCAAGTCCAGAACCCTTGCGCCAGCGCGGTACACCCTCGGTGGCACTGGCGGTGCACATCACCCGCGTCTGGCCGAACTCGATGAGTACCGAACCCGCCGGGTGGGAAGTGAATCCCCGCGTGATGGTTACCGGGCGCAACTCGTCGTCTTGTCTGCCGTCTTCTCGTCTGGACACGCCCTCGACCTTATCGTCTCCGCCGGAGTGCCGAGTGTGAGTGGCAGAGCTACAGGTCGATGCTCTCCCCGGCGACCACAGCCCGCACCGGCCCGTCGAACGCCGATTTGGCCTCCGCGATGACATCCTCGCGCGAGGTCCACGGCGGGATGTGGGTCAGCAGCAGTTCCTTCACACCCGCTCGAGCCGCGATCTGACCGGCTTCGGTCCCCGACAGGTGAAGGTCCGGCGGACGGTGCCCCGGCATGTGCGTCCATGACGCCTCGCACAGGAACACGTCGGCATCGCGAGCCAGCTCGACCACGGCATCGCAGATGCCGGTGTCTCCGCTGTAGGCCAGCACGGCGCCCGATGTGTCCTCGATCCGCAGCCCATAGGACTCTGGCGGGTGTGCCACCCGAGTGGGTGTCACGGTGAGCGACCCGAATTCGACGGGCACGCCCTCGCTCCATGCGTACAAGTCGAAGATGTCGGTGAAATCGTCGACCTCGCCCCCGATCTCAGCGGAGGCCGCGCCCACGCGCACCAGAGTGTCGGCGGGGCCGTACATGATCGCCTTACCCTTCGGCGGATTCGGGTGATAGCGGCGCCACACGAACAGACCCGGCAGGTCGAGGCAGTGGTCGGCATGCAGGTGCGACAGCAGAACGGACACTGATCCGGGATCGGCGAAACGTTGCAGAGAGCCCAAGACACCGCCACCGAAGTCGATGACCAACGGTGGCGCATCCGGTGCCGTCAGGAGGTAACCAGACGCCGGTGAATCCGGTCCGGTGACACTGCCTGAGCAGCCGAGCACGGTGACTCGCACAGCCCCTAGCTTGCCACGCCTGGCAAGCGTCTCGGCAGAGGGCTAGAGAGGTGTTGCAATTTCGGTGTAACCCGGAACACCGCTAGCTCGAGTTTGCACTGCCGTCACAGCCGGGCCGAGGAATCGGGCCGCCAGGGCGCGGAACGCGTCGGGGTCACCGGTTGCCTCGAAAACACGGTTCGGACGCGAGGCGCTCGGGTCATCCGGATGCGGCCGCAGCAGATCCCTCTCCGACAGCACCCGCAGCAGGTCCTTGGCAGTTTCCTCGGCGCTGGACACCAACGTGACGTCCTCGCCCATGGCGAGCTGGATCAACCCGGACAGCAACGGATAGTGCGTGCAGCCCAGCACCACGGTGTCAACCTGAGCCCGCTGCAGCGGCTCCAGATAGCCCTCGGCCAGCTGCAGCACCTGCCGCCCACTGGTGATGCCGCGCTCGACGAAATCGACGAACCGTGGACACGCCACGGCCGTAATTTCGGTATCGCGCGCGGCCGCGAACGCGTCCTGGTACGCACCCGACGCGATGGTCGCCGCGGTGCCGATGACGCCGATCTTGTTGTTGTGCGTGGTGTGCACGGCCCGTCGCACGGCAGGCAGGACCACCTCGATGACCGGCACCGGAGCGTAGCGCTCGCGGGCGTCGCGCAGGCATGCCGCCGAGGCCGTATTACAGGCGATCACCAGGGCTTTCACCCCGCGCCCGACGAGATCGTCCCCGATGGCCAGCGCATGTCCGCGGATCTCCGGAATCGTCAGCGGACCGTACGGACCATTACCGGTGTCGCCGACGTAGACGATGTCCTCGTCGGGCAGCTGATCGATGACGGCCCGCGCGACGGTCAATCCTCCGACGCCGGAATCGAATATCCCGATGGGTGCGCTCGGGCTCGTCATGTCGTCAGCCTCGGTGGCGATGAGGCCTTCGCCTTGCGTTCTCTACCGGAGAGCCAATAGGCCGCGAGTACGCCGGCGATAGCCCCACTCAGATGCCCCTGCCAGGACACGCCGAACTGTCCGGGCAGCACACCCCACAGCACACCGCCGTAGAGAACGATGACGATGACACCGATGAGGATCTGACCCACCTTCCGGTTGAAGAACCCTCTGACGATCACATAGGTGAGCCAGCCGAAGATCAGGCCCGAAGCCCCGATGTGGTTGGTCTCGTACTGCGAGCCGAGGTTGCCGATGAGCCACGTGCCGACTCCGCCGAGAACCCAGATGATCGCGGTTGCCAGGAGGAAGCGTCCGAGCCCGGCGGCCGCCGCCAGGAAACCCAGTACGAGCGCAGGCACCGTGTTGGCAACCAGATGCCCCCAGTTGGCATGCAGCAGTGGGGCGAACAGGATGCCGTCGAGTCCGTCCGCCTCCAGGGGGCGAATGCCGTTCTCATCGAGACGGTGTCCGGAGACCGAATCGATGCCCTCGACGACATAGAGCAGCGCGACGAACGCGACCACCAGGATTCCCCCGGTGACCCACTGTGGACGTCCGGACCGCTCGGGACGGGCTGGATGGAACCCCTCCGGGCCACCCTGATATCCCGTCATGCCCACAACTGCCCTTCCAGCGCGTCCTCTGCGTCATCCACGGTACCGGCGTACGCACCGGTCGACAGATACTTCCAGCCCGCGTCGGCCACCACGAAGGCGATATCCGCCCGCTCGCCGGCCTTGACCGCCTTGGCGGCCATGCCGAGTGCCGCGTGCAGAATCGCACCGGTCGAGATGCCCGCGAAGATGCCTTCGACTTGCACCAACTCACGGGTGCGGCGCACCGCGTCGAACGACCCGACCGAAAAGCGTGTGGTGAGCACCTCGGGGTCGTACAACTCGGGTACGAATCCCTCGTCGATGTTGCGCAACGCGTAGACACCTTCGCCATACCGCGGCTCGGCGGCAACAATTTGTACGTTCTGCACTCGTTCGCGCAAGAACCGTCCCGTACCCATCAGGGTGCCGGTGGTACCCAGCCCGGCGACGAAGTGCGTGATCTCGGGCAGATCGGCCAGAATCTCCGGGCCGGTGCCGTGATAGTGCGCGGCAGCATTTGCCGGGTTGCCGTACTGGTACAGCATCACCCACGAAGGGTTCTGCGCGGCAAGTTCTTTGGCGGTGGCGACGGCGGTATTGGAGCCGCCTTCGGCCGGGGAGAAGATGATGCGGGCGCCATAGAGCTCAAGCAGTTGACGCCGCTCGATGGAGGTGTTCTCCGGCATCACGCAAATCATCGTGTAGCCCTTGAGCTGGGCGGCCATCGCCATCGAGATGCCGGTGTTACCGCTGGTGGGCTCGAGAATCGTGGCTCCCGGTTCCAGCAGCCCGTCTTGCTCGGCTTGTTCGATCATGCGCAGCGCGGGCCGATCCTTGATGGATCCGGTCGGATTGCGGTCTTCCAGCTTGGCCCACAACCGCACGTGCGGATCGCCGTTCCAGGCCGGGGACAGCCTCTGCAACCCGACCAACGGCGTATTCCCGAGGGCCTGCAGCAGCGAGTCGTAGCGGGTCATGCGCCGCTAGCCACCGGCCACGGCGGGCAGGATGGTGACCGAATCGCCATCGGCGATCACGGTGTCCAGCCCACCCGAGAACCGCACGTCCTCGTCGTTGACATAGATGTTGACGAAACGGTGCAACTTGCCAGGAGAAGCGGGATCGACGAGTCGGTCGGAGATCCCGGAATAGTTGGACTCCAGATCCGTGATCACCGCCTGCAAGGTAGAACCCGTTGCGGTGACGCGCTTCTCGCCACCGGTGTGAGTACGCAGGATCGTGGGAATCGATACTTCAATCGACACTGTGGACATTCCTTTTCTCTAGTACTGCTCAACGATGGTGATGTCCTCTTCGGTGACCACCCCGTCGATAATCCGGTAACTGCGCAGCTCATGCTGCTCCGGATCGCGAGTGGACACCAAGACGTAGTGGGCATCGGGCTCCGCGGCCAAGTTGATATCGGTACGGCTGGGGTACGCCTCGGTCGCGGTGTGGGAGTGATAGACAACCACCGGTACCTCGTCGGCGCCATCCATCTCGCGCCAAACGCGAAGCTGCTCACCGGAATCAAAGCGATAAAAAGTCGGAGACCGCTCGGCGTTGACCATGGCCACGTGGCGCTCGGGACGATCGGACCCCTCCGGACCCGCCAGCACGCCGCAGGCCTCATCGGGGTGGTCGGCACGGGCATGCTTGACCATGGCGTCGACCAGGTCAGCACGAATACGAAGCACCAACAGTCCTTCCCTTCCCTCTGGCGCCGTGGCGGAGCACTACGAAAACGCTCCTGGCAACACGTCACGATATGCGGGTATTCCGGCGACGCTCCCGGCGCCCACCACCGCGCGCACGACGGCCCGCTCCACACAGTCGGCAGCGGCGATCCCCACCGAGACGGTCAGAGCTACGGCATCGCCCCCGCCAGTCCCGGTCGCAAGCACGTACAACGTGTCCCCGTCCATCGGGGTGTGCGCGGGCCTGATCGCCCGTGCCAACCCGTCATGGGCGGCGATCGCTACTCGGCGACATTGCGCCTTGGTCAGCGGGGCGTTGGTCGCCACCACGCCGATCGTCGTGTTCAACGACACCGACTTGTCGGGCAACGCGGCCAGCGCTGCGATCTGGCTGGCCGGGGGCGCGCCCAGTTCCGGTACACACGCAGGATCCCAGGGCAGCCCTGTCGACGGATTAATAACCAGCCCAACAGGGTTAGCGACAATCACGGCTCCCACCACAATCCCGTTGCCCAGATCCGCACTCGCCGACCCGACGCCCCCCTTGAGGGTTCCGGCCCGGGCTCCGACACCGGCGCCCACCGCACCCCAACTCGGCGCGTCATGGGCATCTTCTGCTGCGCGATATCCGAATTCAGCGTCGGGCCGATTTTTCCAGGCGCCCACAGGCAGGTCGAAGATGACCGCGCCGGGGACAATGGGAACAGTGCCGCCCGGCAGCGCCACTCCCCTGCCTCGTTCCTCCAGCCAGCGCATCACTCCGTCGGCGGCGGCTAACCCGTAGGCGCTTCCCCCGGTGAGCACAATGGCGTCGACCGTCGAGACCGTATTGGCCGGATCGAGCAGATCGGACTCACGCGTTCCCGGAGCCCCGCCACGCACATCGACCGCGCCGGTGGTCCCCGGTGGCGCCAGCACCACGGTGGTACCGGTGGCCCAGCCCGATCCAAGGGCGGCATCGGCGTCCAATCGCTGGTGATGCCCCACGAGTATTCCCGGGACATCCGTGATCGCCCCAGAGAACTGACTCATACCGCCGATTTCCCCATCAACGCGAGCACCAGCAACTCCTGCATCACCGTCAGCCAGTGATAGATGTCCATATGCCCGGCCATGGGATCGTCGGCGGGCAGCTCCTGCGGGCCGTCGCTGTCGATCCCGAGCATCGCTCCCAGCGCCAATCGCACGTCATTCAGCGCGGTAAGCCATGCGCGCGCGTCGTCCTCGGACAGCTCGAACCGTCCACCCTCAGGAGGAAGCGTGCGCAACAACCGTTGTCCCGCCTCTCGTTTAGCATCGATGATCTCTGGCTCATAGAGGCCGCGTAGCGCACTGTTGAGTCCACTGACCGCCTCAATGCTGCTGGTACCGTCCTGGTCCGGACGGTGAAAGTCCGGGAGCAGCCGCCCCAAGGTGACATCGGTGGGGGCCTCGGAGTTTCCCGTCCGAATACCGGTCAGCTGCGCCAATTCGTCACTAGGCGCCGACGATTCGCGCTCGTCCAGCATCGCCAACATCGACGTGACCATCGACTGTACGAGCGCTGCCTCGTGCGGCTCCATTTCCGAACGCAGCCGAGTCCCATCAGACGCGTTGACGCGCTTCCACTTTCGCACGGATCAGCGGCTCAGCGATCCTGCTGCAGAGTGGCCCACAGACCGGCTGCGTGCAGCTTGCTGACATCGATCTCCATCGACTCGCGAGCGCCGCACGACACCACAGCCTTACCCTCATGGTGAACCTGAAGCATCAGGTTGGTGGCCTCGCTCTCGCTGTAGCCGAACAGCTGCTGGAACACATAGGCGACATAGTTCATCAGGTTCACCGGGTCATCCCAGACGATGGTGACCCACGGCGACTGGGTCTGGTCGACATGTTCGACAGACCTCTCCGCAGTAGTCCCTGGCAAGGCTCGCGCCGGCGCACCCATGGCCCCAGAATACCGGGACCGCCAACTCTGTCAGCATGAAGTTCGGAGTTCCGCCGTCGGCCCGAAGCCTGTCGGAGCCGGTCATGCACCCCGGTATCCCGCTAACGTGGCGCACATGACGCACTCGCGCACGTCATTGCTCACCGACAAGTACGAGCTCACCATGCTCGCCGCAGCACTGCGCGACGGCACCGCGGGACGTCAAGCCACGTTCGAAGTGTTCGCCAGACGGTTGCCGGACGGCCGCCGGTACGGCGTGGTCGCCGGTACCGCTCGATTACTCGAAGCGCTTGCCGAGTTCCGGTTCGGATCCGAAGAACTGAAATCACTATCCGATTTTTTGGACAATGACGCACTCCAGTACCTCGCCGGGTATCGATTTGGTGGCGACATCGACGGCTATCCGGAGGGTGAGCTCTACTTCCCGGGCTCCCCGGTGCTGACCGTGCGGGGAACCTTCGCTGAATGCGTCATCCTCGAAACCCTGGCGCTGTCGATTCTGAACCACGACAGTGCCGTCGCCTCTGCCGCCGCCCGAATGGTGTCGGCGGCCGGAGGCCGTCCGCTCATCGAGATGGGATCGCGCCGCACTCACGAGCTGGCGGCGGTGGCCTGCGCCCGGGCGGCCTATCTCGCCGGGTTCGAATCCACGTCCAATCTGGAGGCGCAACGCCGTTACGGCGTGCCCGCTCGCGGCACCGCCGCGCATGCGTTCACCCTGCTTCACGCCAAGGACGGCATGAGCCCCGGCGAGGCCGAACGCGAGGCATTTCGCGCACAGGTGGAGGCGCTGGGTGTATCCACCACCTTGCTGGTGGATACCTACGACATCACCCGCGGGGTCGAGAACGCGATCGCCGTCGCGGGCCCCGAGCTCGGAGCGGTGCGCATCGACTCCGGAGATCTGGGCATGCTGGCCCGGCAGGTTCGAGCACAACTCGACGCCCTCGGTGCGCACCGAACCCGCATTGTGGTCTCCGGAGACCTCGACGAGTACTCCATCGCGGCACTGCGCGCCGAGCCCGTCGACATCTACGGGGTGGGTACCTCGGTGGTCACCGGCTCGGGATTCCCCACGGCCGGCATGGTCTACAAACTCGTCGAGATCGACGGCATCCCTGTGGCAAAACGCAGCAGTCATAAGGAATCCCACGGCGGTCACAAATGCGCCCTGCGCACCGCCAAGCCGACCGGCACCATTACCGAGGAAGTGGTGTACCGCGCGGCCAGCGGCCAGCCTGCGCTGAAGGAGCCGCACCGGACGCTGACCACCCCACTGGCGCGTGGCGGCACGCCCATCACCACCGACTCACTCGACGACGCCAGGGGCCGCGTACACGCGGGATTGCTGAGCCTGCCGTGGGAAGGACTGGGCCTTTCCCACGGGGATCCTGCGATTACCACCCGCCTGGTGGGATAATTCTCGCCCGGAGGACACATGGCAGCCAGAAGGCAATGGGCGGGAACCACTCCCGAGGAGCGTCGGGCGACGCGTCGACGCGCGCTGCTCGACGCGGGCATCGCGGCGCTCGGCGCCATCGACGGCCCGGCGCTGACCATCCGCACCGTATGCAGGTCTTCCGGTGTCTCGGAACGCAACTTCTACGAGGAGTTCGGCGATCGAGACGACTTCGTGCGTGCCGTGTACCAAGACGTCCTCGAATCCGTGATGCGTGTCGTCACCGAATTCGCTGCCGATGGCGACGATTTGGAAACCCGCGCGGTGGAGACCTTCATCGGGGCGACCGTCGACAACCCCGAATATGGCCGCATCATGATGTTGGCTCCTTTCACCGAGCCGACACTCGGCAGCGTCGGATTCGCGGGGTCGATGGCGTTCGCCTCGCTCGCGGAGAAAGCGCTGGTGGACGTCGGCGATCCCGGACGCCGCCGATTTCTGTCGGTATCGCTCATCGGTGCGGCCTCGGGCGCCATCATCGACTATCTGCGCGGAGATCTAGGCATCAGCCGTGACGAGCTCATCGACTACATCTCACGTATGGGCCGCCAGGTGTCGGCGATCTTCGACTGAGCACAGGCCGGGTACCGTCGATCCATGGGCAGGGCACTTATCGTCGTCGACGTGCAGAATGACTTCTGCGAAGGAGGCTCGTTGCCCGTGCCCGGTGGCGCCGCGCTCGCCCGGACGATCAACAACCTCACCGCGTCCGGCGCCTACGACGCGGTGGTCGCGACGCGCGACTTTCACATCGACCCCGGTGATCACTTCTCCGCGACACCGGACTTCGCGACAAGCTGGCCGCCACACTGCAGGGTCGGTACCCCCGGCGCCGACTTCCATCCGGACCTGGATCTTGGCCCTGTCGACGCGGTGTTCTCCAAAGGCGGTTACTCCGCCGCATATTCAGGCTTCGAGGGCATCTCCACCGAGGGCACCGCACTGGGGTCCTGGCTGCGGGCCCGGGATCTCGACAGCGTCGACGTGGTGGGTATCGCTACCGAGTACTGCGTGGCCGCCACCGCCCGCGACGCCGCTCGCCAGGGGCTTCGTGTTCGTGTGCTCTCCGAGTATTCCGTTGGCATTGAGGAAGAATCGGTGAATCGCGCCCTGGATGAGCTCCGGGACGCCGGCGTCGAGGTGATCCGCTGAACGAGAAATCGAGCGGCGCATCCACATCCACAGGTCTGCTTGCCACCGCCGTCACAGCGCTTGGCGGAACCGAACGCGCCGGACAGCTCACGATGGCCACCGCCGTCGAACACTCCCTACACAGCGGTGAGCACCTCGTGGTCCAGGCCGGCACCGGCACCGGGAAGTCCTTGGCGTACCTGGTGCCTGCCCTCGCCCACGCCATCGAGGAGTCATCCCCGGTCGTGGTCTCGACGGCCACCATCGCGCTGCAGCGTCAGCTCGTGGATCGCGACCTGCCCCGGTTAGCGGAGGCGTTGACCCCCTCGCTGTCCCGAAAACCAACGTTCGCGATTCTCAAAGGCCGGGGAAATTACCTGTGCCTCAACAAATTGCATAACGGAGCGGCTTCCGACCAGGAAGCGCCCGACACGCTGTTCGAACCCTTCGCGGCCAGCGCGCTGGGACGCGACGTACAGCGGCTCAATGACTGGGCGGATACCACCAAGACCGGGGATCGCGACGAGCTCAAGCCCGGCGTGCCCGATCGTTCGTGGTCACAGGTCAGCGTGTCGGCACGCGAATGCCTCGGCGCTACGCGATGCCCGTTCGGCACAGAGTGCTTTGCCGAGCTGGCCCGGCTCGACGCGGGACAGTCGGATGTCGTGGTCACCAATCATGCACTGCTGGCCATCGATGCCATCGCCGACATCAACATCCTGCCCGAGCATGACGCGGTGATCGTCGACGAGGCGCACGATCTCGTCGACCGGGTAACAAGCGTTGCCACCCAAGAACTCTCGGCAGTTGGCCTCACCGTCACCATCCGGCGTATCGGCCGACTGGTATCCCCCGAGACAGCGAGCCGGTTCGAGGCCAGCTCGGCAACGTTCTCCTCATTGATCCACGACAGCAAGCCCGGCACCATCGACCGCGCGGACGAGGAAACCGTCACCTATCTGACCGCACTGCGCGACGCCGCTGCCGCGGCCCGCACCGAGATCCCCACAGGCCAGTCCACCGACCCCGCCACCGCCGCGGCACGTACGGAAGCAGTTGCCGCACTGGACGATATCGTCGATGCCGCTTCCTTAGCGCTGGCCTGCTGGGGCGAACCGGATATCACGGCCCGCCCCAACGTGGTCTGGCTCGATCATGAGGACAACCGGGGCTCGGTGCGCCCAGTTCTGCGGGTTGCCCCGCTGTCGGTGGCGGGGCTGCTGCGCACTCGGCTGTTCGGACAGCGCACAGTCATCCTCACCTCGGCCACCCTGGCTCTCGGGGGGAAGTTCGACACCATGGCCGCATCCTGGGGCCTGCCCGCCCGCGAACCCAGCACAGACTCTGGCACCGAGACCAAGACCGTCTGGCATGGCATCGATGTCGGGTCTCCTTTTCAGCATGAGAAGTCCGCCATTCTTTACCTCGCGCGGCACCTTCCCGCCCCGGGACGTGACGGACTTGGCGCGGCGACGCTTGATGAGATCGAGACCCTGGTCCGCGCGGCAGGGGGACGCACGCTAGGACTGTTTTCCTCGATGCGCGCCGCCAAGGAGGCGTCCGAAGAGATGCGCTCCAGGCTCGACACCCCCGTGCTGTGCCAGGGTGACGACGCGACATCGGTTCTGGTCGAACAATTCAGTGCGGCGCCCGAAACCTCACTGTTCGGCACCCTGTCGCTGTGGCAGGGCGTCGACGTACCCGGCCCCTCGTTGTCGCTCGTTCTCATCGACCGAATCCCCTTCCCCCGCCCGGACGATCCACTCCGGGCGGCCCGGCAGCGAGCGATCAGCGCACGCGGCGGCAACGGGTTCATGGCGGTGGCGGGCACCCAGGCAGCGCTGCTGCTGGCGCAGGGAACCGGCCGCCTGTTGCGTAGCGCGCAGGACAGAGGCGTTGTCGCGGTGCTCGATTCACGGATGGCGACGGCCGGGTACGGCGGATTCCTCCGGGCATCATTGCCACCGTTCTGGTCGACACACGATTTGTCGGTGGTCACCGCGGCGCTACAACGGCTCACGACTAAGCACAGCGCGACTTATGCTGGAGAGGGCTCCCGCACACGGGGATAGCCCCGACAGAGAGATGGCCATGTCGATTCCGGTCAGGTGGTTTCGCACCCCGGAGCGAATCCTGGCCTGCTGCGCCCTTGCCGCCCTGGCCTTATCAGCCTGCGCCAATATCGTTGAGGGCGCGCCGGTTTCGCAGCTAGGCAACGCGTATCAAGTCGCCGGACTCCCTGCCGTCGACGGTCCGTCCGGGTTACGCTCCAATCCCAAACCGGCCGACAAGGCCGTACACGGCACCGACGACGGCGAGATGGACCGGCTTGCGGTAAGCGCCGTCGCTGACATCGAAGACTTCTGGCAAGAGGCCTATCCCAAGACCTTCTGGGCCACGTTTCATCCGGTCGGATCATTGATGTCCTGGAACAGCCAGGGCCCCGGTGGCGCGGACTTCTGTGGCAACCCGACGACCGGCTTCGACAATGCCGGGTACTGCATCAGCCAGAACAGCCTTGGGTGGGATCGTGGCGTGCTGTTGCCCAGGCTGGTGCGAATGTTCGGCGCCATGGCGGTACCCATGACGCTGGCCCACGAATACGGGCATGCCGTCGCGCACCAGTCGGAGATGGTTGACTCTCGGACCCAAACGCTGGTCGGTGAGCAGATGGCCGATTGCCTCGCCGGAACATACCTGCGGTGGGTGGCCCAGGGCAGCTCACCGCGCTTCACGCTGAGCACCGGAGATGGTCTCAACAAGGTCATCGCGGCGCTCATCGCCTTCCGGGACGATCCCGTCGAGGCGGGCGCCCTCCTCGATGCGCATGGATCCGCATTCGAGCGGGTGTCGGCCTTCCAGCGCGGATTTATGGACGGCGCGGTCGAATGCACCCGAATCGACATGGCGGAGATCGCCAAGCGCCGCGGCGGGCTCCCCGAGAATCTGCCGTCCGGCGAATCGGGAGACACGCCCGTCACCGTCGACACCCTGCGCACGCTGATGAGCGTGCTCCGGGAGGTGTTCGCGTCTGCGGGAAACACAGCACCGCCGCGACTGTCGGTATCGGGGGCCGCGTGCGATGAGCCCGGTCATCGCCGGCAATCCGCGGCTGCGGTGTACTGCCCGGACTCCAACACGGTGGCTCTCGATCTGCCGCGACTGGCCGACCTGGCACTGCCCACCCACGATCAGGGACGGATAACCGGCGACTTCACCGCCTATTCGATGGTTATTTCCCGTTATGCGCTGGCGATCGAGAAACAACGGGGCCTGCCGCTCGACAACGGGCAGAGCGCGCTACGCAGCGCCTGCCTGACCGGTGTCGCTTCGGCAGCAATGGCCAAACCCATCACGCCAACCCAGAAACCTAACCCGATGGTGCTCACCGCCGGGGATCTTGACGAGGCCGTATCGGGGCTGCTGACCAATGGCGTCGTGGCCAGTGATGTCAACGGAACCACCATCCCGGCCGGCTTCTCCCGGATCGATGCCTTCCGCGACGGGGTGGCCGGATCGGCGGATCGTTGCCTCAAGCGCTACGTCTGACCGCTCCTAGTGCTCCAGATCGCTGGCCGCCAGCACCGAGAGGCCCAGCTCGCTGTCGCCGGCCAATAGCGGATGGTGCGGAAGCACCCGCACCGTGTAGCCCACAGATCCGGAGACCGGCAACGTGGTCGTGGCCGAGAACGTCTCCACGCCTCCATCGCGGCTGCCCGTGTGCGTCATCGGGACGATCTCCGAATCAGAGAGCTTGTCGTCCAGGTCAACTCGACCGATCACGGCCTGCACCGCGACCTCCGAAGGGGCCAGCCCGGACAGCTGAACCGACGCGGTGAGCGTCAACGGTGATCCCAGCAGCGGAGTGTCGGGCAGTCCCGAACTGTCGACGTCGGTGATGACCAGCGACGGCCACACCTGCTGCACCCGCTCCCGATAACGCGCCAGCTCCTTGGCCGGGGCAAACGAAGAATCGGAACCGACGGTGGCGCGCAGCGATTTTGCCGCGGGAGCGTAGTAGCCCACGGTGTAGTCACGAACCATTCTGGATGCCAACACCTTGGGACCCAGCTTCTCCAGGGTGTGACGAACCATCTCTACCCAGCGCTGCGGTGTGCCGTGTTCATCACGTTCGTAGAACTTGGGCGCGACCTTCTGCGCCAGCAGCTCGTACAGCGCCGCGGCCTCCAGGTCATCGCGTCGGGCGTCGTCGGTGACCCCGTCGGCCGTCGGTATCTCCCAACCGTTTTCGCCGTCGTACCACTCGTCCCACCAGCCATCGCGGATGGACAGGTTGAGCCCGCCGTTGAGCGCACTCTTCATCCCGGAGGTCCCGCATGCCTCCAGCGGACGAAGTGGGTTGTTCAGCCACACATCGCAGCCGAAGTACAGGTAGCGGGCCATCGACATGTCGTAATCGGGCAGGAAGGTGATCCGGTGTCGCACATCGGCCTGATCGGCGAATTTGACGATCTGCTGGATGAGCCCCTTGCCACCGTCGTCGGCGGGATGCGACTTGCCTGCCACGATCAGCTGCACCGGCTGCTTCTCGTCGAGGAGCAGCTCACGCAATCGCTCCGGATCACGCAGCATCAGGGTGAGCCGCTTGTACGTCGGGACGCGACGCGCGAAGCCGATGGTCAACACAGCCGGGTCGAAGGCGCTGTCCACCCAGCCCAATTCGGCCTCGGCAGCACCTCGCTGCAGCCACGATGCGCGTATCCGCCGCCGCACATCCTGGATCAGCTGCTCGCGCAGCTGCGACCGGATCCACCAGATGTGCCCGGGATCCACCTCGTGAATGCGCTCCCATCCGCTGGCATCGTTGAACGCTTCGGCGCCGACGAGCTGCTGCCCCAACTCCAACCACTGCGGCGATGCCCACGTGGGCGCGTGCACGCCGTTGGTGATCGACCCGATGGGGACCTCTGCGGCATCGAAGGACGGCCACAATCCATTGAACATCGACCGGCTCACCTGGCCGTGCAACAGCGATACGCCGTTGGCGCGCTGTGCCAGGCGCAGTCCCATATGGGCCATGTTGAACGTGGACGGATCGTCCTCCGCGCCCAGGGCAAGGATGCGATCCACCGGTACCCCGGGCAGCAGCGTGGAATCACCGGACTCCCCGAAGTACCTGCGCACCAAGTCGACGGGGAATCGGTCGATGCCCGCGGGAACCGGTGTGTGCGTGGTGAACACGGTGCTGGACCGGACCACCGTCAAGGCTGTTTCGACATCCAGTCCGTGCTGCCCGATGTACTCACGGATGCGCTCCAGCCCCAGGAACCCGGCATGGCCCTCATTGGTGTGGAACACCTCCGGAGCCGGCACCCCGGCGGAGGCGACGTACGCACGAATGGCGCGCACACCGCCGATACCGGCCAGAATCTCCTGCTTGATGCGGTGGTCCTGATCACCGCCGTACAGCCGGTCGGTGACATAACGCAGTTCCCGATCGTTCTCGGCGATATCTGAGTCCAAGAGCAACAACGGAATCCGGCCCACCTGAGCAACCCAGATCCGTGCCGAGAGCACTCTGTCCTGTGGCATCGGCACCGTGATCAAGATCGGGGTGCCATCCTCATGCGCCAGCAGCCGCAGCGGCAGACCGGCCGGGTCGATCAACGGATACTGCTCGGTCTGCCAGCCATCGGCGGTCAGCGACTGCCGGAAGTATCCGGACCGGTAGTGCAGTCCGACCGCGATGAGCGGCAGACCCAGGTCGGAGGCGGCCTTGAGGTGATCGCCGGCCAGAATGCCCAGACCGCCGGAGTAGTTCGGCAGCACCTCAGAGACGCCGAACTCCATCGAGAAGTAGGCGATTGCGGCGGGCAGGTCGAACGTCTCGGCGGGGTCGTCGCCGGTTCGCTCCAGCTGACGCTGGTACCACATCGGCCGGTTCAGGTAGTCATGCAAATCACCCGCCAGCGCGGCCACCCTGTCGACAAACCCGTCGTCGGCCGCCAGTTCGTCGAGCCGCTGTGCCGGGACCGACCCCATCACCGCGACCGGATCATGGTTGGTCTGGTCCCACAGTTGGTGGTCGATATCAGCGAAGAGATCGCGGGTCGGCTGGTGCCACGACCAGCGCAGGTTGTTCGATAACTCACCCAGCGCCGCCAACCGCTCCGGAAGATGGGCGCGAACCGTGAATCGACGTAGGGCTTTCACCCTTCAGAACCTTACTGAGATTTCGGTTGAGCGCATGTCCGGCGGCGAGATAGGCCGTCTACTACGGTGGACGTGGTGACCGGACGCATAGGCATCGACGATGTCGCCCCCGCGATCTCGGGTGGACGCTATCCGGCCAAGGCAGTCGTGGGCGAGGTCGTGCCCGTGGCGGCAACCGTATGGCGGGAAGGTCACGAGGCGGTTGCCGCGACCCTGGTGGTGCGCTGTCTGGGCCCCAGCTATCCGCAGCTCGCGGAGGGCCCGCTGCGCCGCATCTCGGCCCCTCGCGACAAGGACACAAGCGCGACGCGCATCAAACCGCTGCATGTTCAGATGCGGCCGGGCGGCGCACTCGATCGTTTCCACGCCAGCTTCGTCCCGGACCGGGAGGGTCTCTGGACCTTCCGGGTCGACGGATGGGGTGACCCGATCGCGACCTGGCGCCACAACGTCGAGGCCAAACTGGAGGCCGGGCAGGAGGCCGCCGAATTGGCCAACGACCTGGAGATCGGTGCGCGACTGTTCGAGCGTGCGGCGGCCGGAGTGCCGCGCAAGCGCCGCAAGCCACTCCTGGACTCGGCGGAAGCGCTGCGCACCCAGGACGATCCAGGAGCACGGTTCCAACACGCGCTCTCCGATGAGGTGCAGGCGCTGCTCGCCGAGTTCCCGCTGCGCGACCTGCTCACGCGCGGCACCCAGTACGGCGTCTGGGTCGATCGCACCCGCGCGTTGTACGGCTCCTGGTACGAGCTGTTCCCGCGTTCCACCGGTGGAGTGGGGCCGGACGGACGCGCCATGCATGGCACTCTGGCGACGGCGGCCGCGGATCTGGCACGGGTCGCCGCCATGGGATTCGATGTGGTCTATCTACCGCCGATTCATCCGATCGGTGAGATAAACCGTAAGGGCCGCAACAATAATCCGGTCGCCGAGCCCGGTGAGGTCGGTTCACCGTGGGCCATCGGCAGCGCCGCAGGCGGCCACGATGCTATCCACCCCGAGCTCGGAACCGTCAAAGACTTCGACCGATTCGTCTCCACGGCACGCAAACTGGGCCTGGAAGTAGCACTGGACTTGGCGCTGCAATGCGCGCCAGATCATCCCTGGGTGGACGCGCATCCCGAGTGGTTCACCGAGCTCCCCGACGGCACCATCGCCTATGCGGAAAATCCTCCGAAGAAGTATCAGGACATCTATCCGCTGAACTTTGACACCGATCCAGCGGGCCTATATACCGAGGTACTGCGCGTGGTGCAGTACTGGATTGCCCACGGCGTCAAGATATTCCGGGTGGATAATCCGCACACCAAGCCCCCCGACTTCTGGCAGTGGCTGATCGGTGAGGTCAAGGCGGCCGATCCCGATGTCCTGTTTCTTTCCGAGGCATTCACCCGCCCAGCCCGGCTCTACGGCCTGGCCCGGCTCGGCTTCACCCAGTCGTACACCTACTTCACCTGGCGCACCGCGAAATCCGAGATCGCCGACTTCGGCAGAGAGATCGCCGCGCAGGCAGATGTGGCGCGCCCGAACCTCTTCGTCAACACCCCCGACATCTTGCATGCCAGCCTCCAACACGGCGGACCGGGCATGTTCGCCATCCGCGCCGTCCTCGCCGGAACCTTGAGCCCCACCTGGGGCGTGTACTCCGGATACGAGCTCTACGAACATGTTCCGCTGCGCGAGGACAGCGAGGAATATCTGGACTCGGAGAAGTATCAGCTGCGCCCCCGCGACTACAAGGGCGCCGTCACGCGCGGCGAATCATTGGAGCCGTTCATTACTCGACTCAACGAGATCCGGCGACTGCATCCCGCCCTGCATCAGCTGCGCAACATCACCTTCCACCACGTGGAAAACGAGGCTCTGCTGGCGTATTCCAAGTTCGACCCGGTAACCGGCGACGCCGTCCTGGTCATCGTGAATCTCAACCCCTTCGGCCCCGAGGACGGCACCATCTGGCTCGACTTGCCCGCGCTGGGCCTGGACTGGCCCGAAACCTTCTGGGTGCGTGACGAACTCACCGGTGAGCAGTATCGATGGGGACAGGCCAACTACGTGCGACTCGACCCGCCCAAAGCCGTCGCCCACATTCTCAACCTGCCGCACGTTCGTGAACAGGCCCGAGCGCACCTGGTGTTCCGCCCATGACCATGCCCGCGACCTTCGCGAAGCCCGACGCCGCCGATATCGCCAGATTAGTGGCCGGAACCCATCACAACCCGCATTCGGTCCTCGGGGCGCACGAGTATTCGAATCCGCGCGGTAAGGGGCACACCGTCATTCGAGCGTTCAAGCCCGGCGCAACCGCGGTCGCCGCGGTAGTGGGCGAGGAACTCCACCCGATGACCCACCTCGGATCGGGATTATTCGTGGTGGCATTGCCCTTCCTGAACCTCCTCGACTACCGCCTCGACGTCGACTACGGCGGCACGTCGCTTATCACCGCCGACGCGTATCGATTCCTGCCCACGCTCGGCGAAGTGGACCTACACCTTTTCAACGAGGGCCGCCACGAGCGTCTCTGGGAAATCCTTGGCGCGCATCCGCGCTCATTCGTCACCGCGGACGGCGAGGTGAGTGGCATCTCCTTCGCGGTGTGGGCACCCAACGCGCACGGAGTCTCGGTGATCGGCGATTTCAACGGGTGGAACGGCAACGACGCCCCCATGCGAACCCTGGGATCCTCCGGAGTCTGGGAACTGTTCTGGCCGGGCATGACGCTCGGCGCCTTGTATAAGTTCCGCGTGCACGGCGCCGACGGGTCGGTGACCGATCGCGCCGACCCCTTCGCGTTCGCCACCGAACTGCCACCGGCCACCGCTTCGCGGGCCACCACCTCGTCGTACTCCTGGGAGGATGGCGAATGGATGTCCCGGCGCAGCACCCGCAATCCCGTGTTCGAACCGATGAGCACCTACGAGGTGCATCTGGCATCGTGGCGCCCCGGACTCTCCTACCGACAACTAGCCCACGAGCTCACCGAATACATACTGGCTCAAGGGTTCACTCACGTCGAGCTGCTCCCAGTGGCCGAACATCCCTTCGGTGGATCCTGGGGCTACCAGGTGACCTCGTACTACGCTCCCACCTCTCGATTCGGCACGCCCGACGACTTTCGGTACCTGGTCGATGCTCTGCACCGGGCGGGAATCGGCGTCATCGTCGACTGGGTACCCGCGCACTTTCCCAAGGACGCGTGGGCGCTGGCGCGTTTCGACGGGACACCCCTGTATGAGCATGCCGACCCGCACCGCGGCGAGCAGTTGGACTGGGGCACATATGTTTTCGACTTCGGGCGCCCGGAGGTACGCAACTTTCTGGTCGCCAATGCCCTGTTCTGGCTCGATCAGTTCCATATCGACGGGCTGCGGGTGGACGCCGTCGCATCGATGCTCTACCTCGACTATTCACGCCCCGCGGGCGGCTGGACGCCCAACATTCACGGCGGCCGCGAAAACCTCGAAGCGGTGCAGTTCCTTCAGGAGATGAACGCCACCGTACACAAGCTGCATCCCGGAATTGTCACGGTGGCCGAGGAATCCACGTCGTGGCCGGGCGTCACCCGGGCTACCAGCCTTGGCGGCCTTGGCTTTTCCATGAAATGGAACATGGGGTGGATGCACGACACCCTGGGCTACCTCGGGCGCGATCCCATTCACCGCAGCTTCCATCACCACGAGATGACCTTCTCGATGCTGTACGCCTTCAGCGAGAACTTTGTGCTGCCCATCAGCCATGACGAGGTGGTGCACGGCAAGGGGACACTGTGGACCCGCATCCCCGGTGACGACCACGCCAAGGCCGCCGGACTGCGCTGTCTGCTGGCCTACATGTGGGCACATCCCGGAAAGCAGTTGCTGTTCATGGGGCAGGAGTTCGGTCAGCGGGCCGAATGGTCCGATGAACGCGGTGTCGACTGGTTTCAGCTGGGCGAAGACGGGTATTCGTCGGGAATCGCGGCGCTGACGGCAGATCTGAATTCCGCATACCGACAGCGCCGCGCGCTGTGGTCCCAAGACACCGCACCCCAAGGCTATTCGTGGATCGATGCCAACGATTCGGCGAACAACGTGCTGAGCTTCCTGCGCTTCGGTGATGACGGTTCGGTGCTGGCATGCATCTTCAATTTCGCGGGCGTAGAGCACAGCAGCTACCGGGTGGGGTTGCCGCTGACCGGTCGCTGGCGTGAGGTCATCAACACCGACGCACTGCAGTACCACGGCAGCGGGGTCGGGAATCTGGGCGAGGTGATCGCCGCGGCGAACCCGTGGCACGGCCGCCCGGCCTCGGCCACGCTGGCACTGCCGCCCGCCGCCGCGATCTGGCTGGAACCCGTCTCAGAGGACCTGTAGACAACATTAGGATGCGCTAAACGCAAACTCGCGTACCGAGGGGGGTGGCTCGATGTCCAAACGCTGGATGGCACTGCTGGTGGGGCTGGTGCTGGTGATCACATCGTGTGGCCGTCCGCTCGGTGGGCAACCTCAATCCATCTACGCGGATCCGCTGCGTGTGGCGGGCATGCCCGCGGTCGATGGCCCCTCCGGCATGAAACCCGGAGTGCAGGTCCCCAAGCGCAAGATCGAGAACACCGACAACGGCGAGATCGATGATTACGTCAAGGTGTCCCTGGCGGACATCGAGGACTTCTGGACGCAGTTCTACGGCGATTCGTTCGCGAACTTCCGGCCCGTGTCCCGCCTCATCTCTGCCGACTCGCGCAAGAACAACCGCGACCTCGAGTTCTGCGGGGGCAACCTGACCGACTTCATCAACGCCGCGTTCTGCCCACTGGACAACTCATTCGCCTGGGATCGCGGTCAGCTGTTCCCCTACCTGCGCAAGCAAATGGGCGATATGGCCATGAACACCGTCATGGCCCACGAGTACGGACACTCGATCCAGTTCCATGCCCAGCTCATCAATCCGATCGACGATCCGAAGATGAGCAAGGACCAAGTCGAGTACCTCATGGACCTGAATCAGGAGCAGCAGGCCGACTGCTTCGCCGGGGCCTACTTGCGCTGGGTCACTCAGGGCGATTCGCCGCGGTTCACCCTGAACACCGCCGACGGGCTCAACAAGGTGACGGCCGCGATGATCGCGATCCGCGACAACGACACCAGCAAGAAGTGGGCCATCCACGGCTCGGCATTCGAACGGGTGTCGGCCTTCCAGTTCGGTTTCACCGACGGCCCGATGGCATGCAAGCGCATCGATTCCCAAGAGATTCTCAAGCGCCGCGGTGAACTGCCGAAGGGGCTGGGCGTGGGTCCGAACGGCGACAACTGGCCGATCAACCCGGACACCATCGACGCGGTGCTCGCCGCGGCTTCGCAGGTATTCCCCATGGACAATCCGCCCAAGACGGTTTATGGCGACGGGAAATGCCCGGACGGTTCGGGTACCGCGCCGGCTTCGTTCTGCCCCAAGGACAACACGATTGCCCTGGACCCGAAGGCCCTGCAGAAGATGGCCACCCCGTCATCGGACCGGGCGCTGTTCTCCGCGCAAGTGAACGGCGACTATTCGGCGTTCAGTGTGATCGTCTCGCGCTATGCGCTGGCGGCACAGAAGGCCGCGGGGCTGGAAACCGAAGGCATCATGACGGGGCTGCGCACCGCATGCCTGACGGGATATTTCACCTCGCGCGCCGCGGGCAGGGGCATCGTGACTCCCCGCGCGCCGGTCATCCTCTCCGGCGGCGACCTCGACGAGGCCGTCTCCGAATTGCTTTCCAGCGGTAGAGCTTCCAGTGACGTGAAGGGCCAGACGGCGCCGGCTGGATTCTCCCGTATCGACGCCTATCGGATAGGCGTACTGGGCAATGACCAGACCTGCGCCAAGCGCTTCCCGTAGTTACGGGGGCCCGTCAACACTGAGCTAGAACAGGGCGTTAGCGAGCTTGCGCCGCCCGGCGACCACCGCGGGATCGGCGGGGTCAAACAACTCGAACAGCTCGAGCAGGCGGGCGCGCACCGTGGCCCGATCATCATCGGATGTCGCACGAACAAGCGCGACCAACCGGTCGAAGGCCGAATCTGGCTGCTGCGAAAGCACTTCCACATCCGCGGCGGCTAACCCCGCCGCGATATCGCCGGGCGCGGCATCGGCGACGGCCACCGCATCTTGAGGCTGGGTCGTCGCACGGATCAGGAACTCGATCTGGCGCACCGACGCGGCCGCCTCGGCCGCCACCGCACCGGTGGCGCCGCCGTCCAGCAGGGCCTGATAGGCGGCGCTGGCCGCCTCGAAATCTCCGGAGTCCAAAGCATCACGCGCGGCCGCGAGCGCCGGGTCCGTGTTGTCTTCGGGCTCGTCGACGTCCCCACCCTCCGGCCCAGCGGCATCGGGCAGCTTGCCGGCGACGGCGTCAATAATCGAGTCCAGCCAACGCCGCAGCTGATCGGCCGGTTGCGGTCCCGCGAAGCTGGTGAGGGGCCGCCCCGCCGCCACTGCCACCACGGTGGGCACAGCCTGCACGCCAAAGGCCTGCGCGATCTGCGGGCTGGTGTCGACATTGACCCTGGCGAGGGTCCACGTGCCGTTGTCCTCTGCGACCAGGTCGCCCAGTGTGGCGGCGAGCGCCGCGGAGGCCTCGCTGCGCGGCGATCCCAGAAGCACGATGACCGGCACGCGATTGGACTGCGCCAGCACCTCGGCTTCGAGATTCGCCTCGGTTACCTCGACGGTCCATTCACCCCCGGCCGAGGGCTCGCGGGGTACTGCGGACTCCTGCGCGCGCTGCTTGAGGGCGGAAAGGTCGACAGCTCCGGACATGGCCGCAGCCATCGCGGGACGTGGTCGGGTCACGCTCTCCAGTCTGTCACGGCTCGCGGCTTCCGCACTACGGTGCTGCGTCACCTGTCGGCGCCGCCCCCGCGACGGGCAACTTACCCGCCCTATCAGCCCATATGACAAAGATCACACTGCACAATGGGGCAACCCCAGCTAACAGTGCGAGCAACCAGGTGAGCGGGTTCCAGCGGTACTCGCGCCCGGCCAGGAACCCCACCACTAAGTACGCGATGAAGACGACGCCGTGGATCCAGCCGAAGACCTTCACGCCGATTTCATTGCCCGGATCCGGCACGTACTTGAAGAACATCCCGGTGAGCAGACCCGCCCAGCTGACGGCCTCAAGCAACGCGATGGCGCGGAACCTGCTGGCGGTGCTGCGCAGGTCGAAAAGCTGTGTCATGCCCTCAGTCTGCCCGATGGGGTGCCCGACACCTCAGCGGACCTACTACAGCGCGTCGTAAATCACACCCGCACGATCAAGGCGTCACCCTGACCGCCGCCGCCGCACAGTGCGGCCACACCGATTCCACCGCCGCGGCGCTTGAGCTCCTGCGCCAGATGCAGGGTGATCCGGGCACCGGACATCCCGATGGGGTGCCCGATAGCGATCGCGCCGCCGTTGACGTTGACCTTGGCCGGATCGATTCCCAGGTCCTTGATCGAGGCCAAGCCCACCAGCGCGAAGGCCTCATTGATCTCGACCAGGTCGAGCTGGTCGGGGGAAATCCCTTCCCGCTCACAGGCCTTCCGAATGGCGTTGGCCGGCTGCAGCTGCAAGCTGGAATCGGGGCCGGCGACAACACCGTGTGCGCCGATCTCGGCGATCCACTCCAGCCCCTCGCGCTCCGCGCGCTCCTTGCTCATCACCACGACCGCACAGGCACCATCGGAGATCGGCGAGGACGACCCCGCGGTAATGGTGCCGTCCTTGCTGAACGCCGGACGCAGGCCGGCCAGTGACGCGGCAGTGGTGTCGGCACGGATGCCCTCGTCCTCGGCGAACTCGATCGGATCACCCTTGCGCTGCGGGATCTGAACCGAGACCACCTCGTCGGCGAAGACGCCGTCCTTCCAGGCGCGGGCAGCATTCTGATGGGAACGCGCCGCGAACTCGTCCTGCTCCTCGCGGGTGAACTTGTCGGAGACGTTGCGCTGTTCGGTGAGGATGCCCATCGCCTGGTCGGTGAAGGCGTCGTGCAGACCGTCGAAGGCCATGTGATCAACAAGCGTCACGTCGCCGTACTTGAACCCGAACCGGCTCTTGGGCAGCAGATGCGGGGCGTTGGTCATGGACTCCTGTCCACCGGCGACGACGACCTCGAACTCACCGGCCCGAATCAGCTGGTCAGCGAGGGCGATGGCATCGACACCGGAAAGACACACCTTGTTGATGGTGAGCGCCGGGACGTCCATACCAATTCCGCCGGCAACCGCCGCCTGGCGCGCCGGAATCTGGCCGGCACCAGCGGTGAGAACCTGGCCCATGATCACGTAGTCGACCGCGGACGGCACCACCTTGGCCTTCTCCAGGGCGCCCTTGATGGCGATGCCACCCAGCTGAGCGCCCGAGAAGTCCTTCAGAGATCCCTGGAAGCGGCCAACGGGTGTACGCGCTCCAGCAACAATCACGGACGTGGTCATTGAGTCTCCTTAATGCTGCTCGAGTGGACGCCGTTTTCTGGAACGCGTTACCGTTGCGTTATGACGACATCGTCTCCGCTTGATGTTCCCTCGATCCTATCGACCGGCCTGGTGACCGCGATCGACCACGTGGGTATCGCGGTGCCTGACCTGGACGTCGCGATCGAGTGGTACCACGAGCACCTGGGCATGATCCTGGTGCACGAGGAGATCAACAAGAGCCAGGGCGTCCGCGAGGCGATGCTGTCTTTCCCCGGAGCAGAACCCGGCAGCGCCCAGATTCAGCTGATGGCCCCGCTCGATGAGTCCTCGCCCATCGCCAAGTTTCTGGACAAGAAGGGCCCGGGACTGCAGCAGCTGGCCTATCGCGTCACCGATATCGACGCGCTGACCGATCAGCTGCGTGCCGCAGGAGTGCGTGCGCTCTACGAGGAGCCGCGCGTCGGCACCGCGAACTCACGCATCAACTTCCTGCATCCCAAGGACACCGGCGGCGTACTCATCGAGCTCGTCCAGCCGACGCAGTCGCACTAGCTCCAACGCCGCGTCGGGCTTCGATTCGCGCGGTTGCTCCAGCAGGGCGTATGCCAGTGGCGGCGGTCTTCGGCTCCCCTGTCTTGCCCCTCGGAGGCAGGCCAGGCCACCACATGCGCTACCCCCACCGCGATCTCGTGATCACACCCGGGGCAGCGATATACCTTGATCGCGCGCGCTGCGGAGATGCGCCGCACCTGGTAATCCAGACCGTCGGTCCCCTGTTCCACCTGATGCCCGCCGAGCGGCAGCGCAACGGCACGATCGGCGGCGGCGCGGCGCGGCGGATGTCGGCGGCCCATGCGGTGATTCTATGAGCCGCGGTGCAATTTCAGAACAAACGGAATTCGTCTGAGTCCATTCCCCGCATGGCATCGTAATCCAGTGTGAGGCAACGGATTCCTCGATCCTCGGCAAGAGTGCGAGCCTGCGGCTTGATCTGTTGCGCCGCGAAGACACCGGCGACCGGCGCCAGCGTGGTGTCACGGTTGAGCAGTTCGAGGTAGCGGGTCAGCTGCTCAACACCATCGATCTCGCCGCGGCGCTTGATCTCCACCGCGACCGTCGCACCGTCGGCGTCCCGGCACAGGAGGTCCACCGGCCCGATGGGAGTCATGTATTCGCGACGCACCAGTGTGTATCCCTCGCCGAGTAGCGCAACATGCTCGGCGAGCAACTCCTGCAGGTGCGCCTCCACACCATCCTTGACCAGTCCGGGGTCGACGCCGAGCTCATGTGCCGAGTCATGCTCGATGTTCTCGATGGTGATCCGCAGCTGCTCGGCGGCCTTGTTCTCCACGATCCATACGGTCGGCGCTCCGCTCTCCTCCGAGCCCTCACCCTCGGTTTCGGTGAGCCAGCATGGCGGGCTCATCCAGTTGAGCGGCTTGTAGGCCCGGTCATCGGCATGCACGCTCACCGAGCCGTCGGCCTTGATCAGCAAGAGCCTCTTGGCAGATGGCAGGTGGGCGGTCAACCGGCCGACATAGTCAACCGTGCATTGAGCTACGACGAGACGCACCGGCTCACTGTATAGGGCGTTAGGCTGACCACAACTATGGCAAACGAGTCGATTCGCGCAGTGTCGCTGCGAGTGGGCCGTGCCCTGGCCGCGATCACCGGGCAGACCGGCCGACTCGAGGCCGGCGACGGGTACGGCTCGTGGCTGCTGGGCCGCTATGACGAGAGCACGCTCGTCCAGCGCATCCGGATCCAGCTGATGCTGACCGTGTTCGTGGTGGCCGCCAACCTGATTGGTGTCGCCGTCGTCATCCTGTTGGTGCTCGTCGCGGTGCCCGATCCCAACGTCTTCGACGCACCCTGGTGGATCCAATTCGTGGTCGTTCCGGTGTACGTGACGCTCGCGGTGCTCATCGGCGCAGTGTGGGGTACCCGCCGGATCTTCAAGGTGGTGCGGTGGGCCATCGAAGAACGCGAGCCCACCAAGGAGGACCAGCGCAACGCGTTCGCGGTCCCCCGGCGACTGACCGTCGTCGAGGCGATTCTGTGGGCTGGCGGGACCGCCTTGTTCACCACGCTCTACGGGCTGCAGGATCCGCTCTACATCCCCAAGATCTTCTTCGCGGTGGGGTTCAGCGGTGTGGTGGTCTGCGCGGCGAACTACCTGTTCACCGAGTTCGCGATGCGACCCGTCGCCGCACGAGCACTCGAAGCGGGGTATCGCCGAAGGCGGCTCGCCTCGGGAATCATGGTGCGCACGATGCTGGCCTGGCTCTTGGGATCTGGGGTACCCGCTGTCGGCATCATGCTCGCTGGAGTCGGAGCGCTGATCTTTGGCAACTTCACCGTCAACCAGCTCGCCGTGGCCGTCATCATCCTCGCGTCATTCCCGGTGGTATTTGGTCTGATCCTCATCTGGATCGCATCCTGGATGACGGCCGCGCCCGTCAAAGAGGTGCAGGCCGCGCTCAAGCGCGTCGAACAGAACGATCTGGACGTCAACCTCGTCGTCTATGACGGCACCGAGCTGGGCGAGCTGCAGGCGGGCTTCAACACCATGGCGGAGGGCCTGCGTGAACGCGAGCGGGTCCGGGACCTCTTCGGCAAGCATGTCGGCCGAGAAGTCGCCGCGGCCGCCGAACTGCAACAACCTGCGCTCGGCGGTGAGGAACGCCACGTCGCCGTGCTTTTCGCCGATATTGTCGGGTCGACCCAGCTGGCAGCCACCCGGCCCGCCATCGAGGTGGTCGCGCTGCTGAACCGATTCTTCACCGTCGTGGTCGAAGAAATCGACCGATACGAGGGCATGGTCAATAAATTCGAAGGCGACGCCACCCTCGCGGTCTTCGGAGCGCCGGTCCGGCAGGACCGTCCCGAAAGCCAGGCACTCGCTGCCGCCCGGGCCATCGCCCGGCGGCTTCGGACCGAGGTACCCGAATGCCAGGCCGGCATCGGCGTCGCCTCGGGGCAGGCGGTGGCCGGAAACGTCGGAGCCCACGACCGCTTCGAATACACCGTGATCGGCGATCCAGTCAACGAAGCGGCTCGGCTCTGCGAGCTCTCCAAAACAGTGCCCGGACGCTTAGTGGCCTCGCTCGATACCGTGTTGCGTGCACACCATCGCGAGGCCCTGCACTGGCGCTCTGGCGATACCGTGACGCTGCGTGGCCGGATCGAGCCCACCGAACTTGCCGTACCTGTGGCCTGACGCGGCTGCGGCCGCGGCCCAAATCTAGTCGGACTGCTTCCACCAGGCTTCGACATACAGCACCATCGCCACAACAAGTGCGATAAGCACCCACAGCACCAATGCCTGGTCTATCCAGGCTCCCGGCGGCGGCGCACCGGGCAGGATATTGCGCAGCGGGACGATCGCGAACAACATCGTTCCGAACCAGGTCGTCAGCGGTGGGTGGAACTTCTTCCTACCCTTCACCGTCTCGATCGCCACGATCAGGGCCATCGTCGGAAGTGTGATCAACACCAGGCAGATGCCCACATCGAATGCCAGGGTGCCGCGCGCCCGTACGAGCGTGACCGTGGTCTGATCGCCCTTGCCAGCCGGTGCCGGCGACGTATCCGTCGACACCCGCCATCCGCCCAGGCTGCCGATCACTTCGATGCGCGCCGGTACCGGACGCCGACCTTCGCCATTACCCACCATGACTTCTGCGCGCAAATTGCCGGTGGAGTACTCGTCGAACGGCCATGACTGAGCGTCACCCGTTGCGACCAAAGTGTCGTCCATCGCGGCAGGGACGGTGCCCCGCGGAAAATGTCGCTCCCCATAATCCAGGGAGGACACTAACCGCACGGACATGTCCGCGTTCAACAGCCCGAAGGCATCAAGTGTTGTCTTCGCCGGTAACACCACTACCTCGGCGTCCAGCCGGTTGTTTACCGTGCGCAGGTCCTGGAGGTCGATGACCACAACAGTCTCGTTGTCTCGGGACAGGTCCAGATCGGCCGACGGCGGGCCGGAATGATGATCCAGCAGGCGATAGATGAGGAGAAAACCCACGTAGATGACCAACACCAGTATCACTGCACCCACGGTCGTGGCGGCCGGCTTCAGCTTGAAGCGCCCCTTGAATGCCTGCACAGGATTCCTATCTCTACCGTCTCGCTATTTCAGAAATCTAGCAGCCAGAATATGAAAATACCCCCCAGTTTCCTGGGGGGTATTTCCAATTTATGTTCGGCGGTGTCCTACTCTTCCGTTCCGTGTTAAGAACAGTACCATCGGCGCTGAGAGGCTTAGCTTCCGGGTTCGGGATGGGACCGGGCGTTTCCCTCTCGCTGTGGCCGCCGTAACTCTTTCGTGTGATTAACACACAAGTTATCTGGTGGTGGAGTGTGGTCGTCAAATGACGACGAATAGTGGTTGCGATTTATTAGTAAGTTTTCGGTCGATTAGTGCCAGTTCCCTGAACGTATTACTACGCTTACAGGTCTGGCCTATTGAACCCATAGTCTGTGGGTGACCTTATCCCTCTAAAAGGGTAAGAAACCTGGTCTTGGAATAGGTTTCCCGCTTAGATGCTTTCAGCGGTTATCCTGTCCGAACGTAGCTATCCAGCCGTGCTCCTGGTGGAACAACTGGTACACCAGAGGTTCGTCCGTCCCGGTCCTCTCGTACTAGGGACAGGTTTCCTCAAGTTTCTGACGCGCGCGGCGGATAGAGACCGAACTGTCTCACGACGTTCTAAACCCAGCTCGCGTGCCGCTTTAATGGGCGAACAGCCCAACCCTTGGGACCTGCTCCAGCCCCAGGATGCGACGAGCCGACATCGAGGTGCCAAACCATCCCGTCGATATGGACTCTTGGGGAAGATCAGCCTGTTATCCCCGGGGTACCTTTTATCCGTTGAGCGACACCCCTTCCACTCAGAGGTGCCGGATCACTAGTCCCGACTTTCGTCCCTGCTTGACTTGTAGGTCTCGCAGTCAAGCTCCCTTGTGCACTTGCACTCAACACCTGATTGCCGTCCAGGTTGAGGGAACCTTTGGGCGCCTCCGTTACATTTTGGGAGGCAACCGCCCCAGTTAAACTACCCACCAGGCACTGTCCCTGGACCGGATATACGGTCCGAGGTTAGAGGTTCAATACGATCAGAGTGGTATTTCAACGATGACTCCACAAACACTGGCGTGCCTGCTTCACAGTCTCCCACCTATCCTACACAAACCGAACCAAACGCCAATACCAAGCTATAGTGAAGGTCCCGGGGTCTTTTCGTCCTGCCGCGCGTAACGAGCATCTTTACTCGTAGTGCAATTTCGCCGAGTCTATGGTTGAGACAGTTGAGAAGTCGTTACGCCATTCGTGCAGGTCGGAACTTACCCGACAAGGAATTTCGCTACCTTAGGATGGTTATAGTTACCACCGCCGTTTACTGGGGCTTAAATTCTCCGCTTCACCCAAGGGTTAACGGGTCCTCTTAACCTTCCAGCACCGGGCAGGCGTCAGTCCGTATACATCGTCTTGCGACTTCGCACGGACCTGTGTTTTTAGTAAACAGTCGCTTCTCACTGGTCTCTGCGACCTCGTTCAGCTCACGGAGCAAGTCCGGTCACCAAGCGAGGTCCCCCTTCTCCCGAAGTTACGGGGGTATTTTGCCGAGTTCCTTAACCATAGTTATCTCGTACGCCTTAGTATTCTCTACCTGACCACCTGTGTTGGTTTGGGGTACGGGCCGTGTGTGAACTCACTAGAGGCTTTTCTTGGCAGCATAGGATCACTGAATTCGCCTCAATCGGCTATGCGTCACCTCTCAGGCTTAATGACATCCGGATTTACCTAGACGTCGCCCTACGGGCTTGCTCCGGTATAACCACTAACCGGTACAGCTACCTTCCTGCGTCACCCCATCGCTTGACTACTACCACCGAAGGTCCCACGCAGCGGGTTCACGTCGCACTCCGAAGAGATTGATCTAGAACCTTTTGGGTGGTTAGTACCGATGATTCATCATGGGCGCGCACACACGGGTACGGGAATATCAACCCGTTGTCCATCGACTACGCCTGTCGGCCTCGCCTTAGGTCCCGACTTACCCTGGGAGGACTAGCCTGGCCCAGGAACCCTTGGTCATTCGGCGGGCAAGTTTCTCACTTGCCTGTCGCTACTCATGCCTGCATTCTCACTCCCGCACCCTCCACTGCTGAATTACTTCGCAGCTTCGCTGGGTGCAGGACGCTCCCCTACCCATCCATGCCACTGCCCCGAAGGGAATGTATTGCATGAATGCCGCGGCTTCGGCGGTGTACTTGAGCCCCGCTACATTGTCGGCGCATAATCACTTGACCAGTGAGCTATTACGCACTCTTTCAAGGGTGGCTGCTTCTAAGCCAACCTCCTGGTTGTCTTCGCGACTACACATCCTTTTCCACTTAGTACACGCTTAGGGGCCTTAGCCGGCGATCTGGGCTGTTTCCCTCTCGACGTACGGAGCTTCTCCCCCGCCGTCTCACTGCCGCGCTCTAACTTATTGGCATTCGGAGTTTGGCTGACGTCAGTAACCTAGTAGGGCCCATCGGCCATCCAGTAGCTCTACCTCCAACAAGAAACACGCGACGCTGCACCTAAATGCATTTCGGGGAGAACCAGCTATCACGGAGTTTGATTGGCCTTTCACCCCTACCCACAGCTCATCCCCTCAGTCTTCAACCTAAGTGGGTTCGGGCCTCCACGGCGTCTTACCGCCGCTTCACCCTGGCCATGGGTAGATCACTCCGCTTCGGGTCCAGAACACGCCACTACGGGCGCCCTATTCAGACTCGCTTTCGCTACGGCTACCCCTCACGGGTTAACCTCGCGACGTGTCCCTGACTCGCAGGCTCATTCTTCAAAAGGCACGCCATCACCCCACGAGGAGGCTCTGACGGATTGTAGGCACATGGTTTCAGGTACTATTTCACTCCCCTCCCGGGGTACTTTTCACCATTCCCTCACGGTACTAATCCGCTATCGGTCACTAGAGAGTATTTAGGCTTACCGGGTGGTCCCGGCAGATTCACAGCAGATTCCACGAGCCCGCTGCTACTCGGGATGAAGTACGAGACAGGTGTCGGATTTTCGCGTACCGGACTCTCACCGTCTGCGGCGGGCCGTCCCAGACCACTTCCGCTAATCACGACACTTTTTTACTGTCCGCCGGTCTGGTAGAACCGGCAAGTACAACTCCCACAACCCCGCACACACAACCCCTACCAGGTATCACATGCATGCGGTTTAGCCATCTTCCGCTTTCGCTCGCCACTACTCACGGAATCACGGTTGTTTTCTCTTCCTACGGGTACTGAGATGTTTCACTTCCCCGCGTTTCCTCCCAAAGCCTATATATTCAGCAGTGGGTAACACGACATCACTCGTGCTGGGTTTCCCCATTCGGACATCCTCGGATCAAAGCTCGGTTGGCAGCTCCCCGAGGCTTATCGCAGCCTCCTACGTCCTTCATCGGCTTCTAGTGCCAAGGCATTCACCATGCGCCCTTAAGAACTTAGCTAATAAATTGCAAAAACCAGCCTCACTCGTAAACGAGCGAGGCTATGTTTAGATGCTCGCAACCACTATCCATAAGTCAAAGACCACACCCCACCACCAAGCAGGGTGACAACACAATGTGTTGCCTCAGGACCCAACAGTGTGCCAGCGTTTCAATTCTTATGACAGTCCGACGTTTTGCCGACTACCTGTCCACGGGGTGGACAGGATTTATAAAACATATTCACCAAGCATGTATCCACTACAGATACTCGCTTTATGTTCCCAGTTCATTCGACTGGGAAATGGTGCTCCTTAGAAAGGAGGTGATCCAGCCGCACCTTCCGGTACGGCTACCTTGTTACGACTTCGTCCCAATCGCCGATCCCACCTTCGACAGCTCCCTCCAAAAGGTTAGGCCACTGGCTTCGGGTGTTACCGACTTTCATGACGTGACGGGCGGTGTGTACAAGGCCCGGGAACGTATTCACCGCAGCGTTGCTGATCTGCGATTACTAGCGACTCCGACTTCATGGGGTCGAGTTGCAGACCCCAATCCGAACTGAGACCAGCTTTAAGGGATTCGCTCCACCTTGCGGCTTCGCAGCCCTCTGTACTGGCCATTGTAGCATGTGTGAAGCCCTGGACATAAGGGGCATGATGACTTGACGTCATCCCCACCTTCCTCCGAGTTGACCCCGGCAGTCTCCTACGAGTCCCCGGCATTACCCGCTGGCAACATAGGACAAGGGTTGCGCTCGTTGCGGGACTTAACCCAACATCTCACGACACGAGCTGACGACAGCCATGCACCACCTGCACGCAGGCCACAAGGGAATACCTATCTCTAGATACGTCCTGCGCATGTCAAACCCAGGTAAGGTTCTTCGCGTTGCATCGAATTAATCCACATGCTCCGCCGCTTGTGCGGGCCCCCGTCAATTCCTTTGAGTTTTAGTCTTGCGACCGTACTCCCCAGGCGGGGTACTTAATGCGTTAGCTACGGCACGGATCCCAAGGAAGGAAACCCACACCTAGTACCCACCGTTTACGGCGTGGACTACCAGGGTATCTAATCCTGTTCGCTACCCACGCTTTCGCTCCTCAGCGTCAGTTACTGCCCAGAGACCCGCCTTCGCCACCGGTGTTCCTCCTGATATCTGCGCATTCCACCGCTACACCAGGAATTCCAGTCTCCCCTGCAGTACTCTAGTCTGCCCGTATCGCCCGCACGCCCACAGTTAAGCTGTGGGTTTTCACGAACAACGTGACAAACCACCTACGAGCTCTTTACGCCCAGTAATTCCGGACAACGCTCGGACCCTACGTATTACCGCGGCTGCTGGCACGTAGTTGGCCGGTCCTTCTTCTGTAGGTACCGTCACTTTCGCTTCGTCCCTACTGAAAGAGGTTTACAACCCGAAGGCCGTCATCCCTCACGCGGCGTCGCTGCATCAGGCTTGCGCCCATTGTGCAATATTCCCCACTGCTGCCTCCCGTAGGAGTCTGGGCCGTATCTCAGTCCCAGTGTGGCCGGTCACCCTCTCAGGCCGGCTACCCGTCGTCGCCTTGGTGGGCCATTACCCCACCAACAAGCTGATAGGCCGCGGGCTCATCCCACACCGCAAAAGCTTTGCACCACTCACCATGAAGTGTGTGGTCCTATCCGGTATTAGACCCAGTTTCCCAGGCTTATCCCAGAGTGCAGGGCAGATCACCCACGTGTTACTCACCCGTTCGCCACTCGAGTACCCCGAAGGGCCTTTCCGTTCGACTTGCATGTGTTAAGCACGCCGCCAGCGTTCGTCCTGAGCCAGGATCAAACTCTCCAAACAAAAATTTAATCCCGACAAAACAACTGTCAAAAGAATTGTTATCGACATAAAATGTCTATATAAACACTGACACACTATTGAGTTCTCAAACAACACATTTATTTGTTGTGGCTATGAATTCGGGAATTTCTTCCTCTATTCTCGCCTCCGCCCTTTCAGG
>NZ_MAEW01000008.1 GCF_002013375.1 Mycobacterium sp. D16Q13
TTTCGGCTTTCGCCCTTTGGAAGCGGCCCGGGAACCGTATCAAGTTCGGTGAACTTGAGTCAAACTCCGGGTTTTGGCTGGTCAACTGCGCACCAAACCTAAGACCGGAATTTCGGAATTGCTTCCTTGTCCCGGCCTCGCTCTTTCAGGGCAACCCGACCACTGTACCAAGTCCAGTGAACTTGAGTCAACTTCGGGTTCTGGGGGTGGTCAGCGCTAGCTGACCCGCTCGACTTCGGCACCCAAGCTCTGGAGGTTCTCCACGAACAACGGGTAACCGCGGTCGATATGAAAGACATCGTATACCTCGGTGACGCCATCCGCCACTAGGCCTGCCAGTACCAGCCCCGCGCCAGCCCGGATGTCCGATGACCACACCGGCGCACTGGACAGTTGACGAATACCCCGGACCACCGCGTGGTGCCCATCGGTCCGCGCATCCGCCCCCAGCCGCATCATCTCCTCGACGAAGCGGAATCGGGCCTCGAAGACGTTCTCGGTAATCATGGAGGTGCCGTCTGCTATCGCAGCGAGCCCAATTGCCATGGGCTGCAAGTCAGTTGGGAATCCCGGGAACGGCAATGTTGCCACGTTGATGGCTTTGGGACGCTCGTACTGGACGACGCGAAACCCGTTGTCGTTCTGGGTAACTGTAGCGCCGGCATCATGCAGCTTGTGCAGCACCAGTTGCAGATGTTCCGGATCGACTCCCGTAACAGTGACGTCACCACGCGTCATCGCGGCAGCGAGACCCCAAGTGGCAGCGACGATTCGGTCGCCGATGACGCGATGCTCGGTGGGATGAAGCTTGGGAACGCCGATTACCGTCAACGTCGACGTGCCGGCACCTTCTATCTGGGCGCCCATCTGCACCAACATGGTGCACAGGTCCACCACATCCGGCTCGCGCGCGGCGTTGTGGATGGTCGTGACACCGTCGGCAAGCACCGCTGCCATCAAGATGTTCTCGGTGGCGCCCACCGACGGAAACTCGAGCTGAATATCGGCTCCGTGCAACGCCTTTGCCTCTGCGACCACACATCCATGCTCGATGGTGCACTCCGCCCCGAGCTGGCGCAGGCCTGCCTGATGCATGTCGAGGGGACGGGAACCAATGGCGTCGCCGCCCGGTAACGCCACCTTGGCCCGTCGACACCGGCCCACCAGCGGGCCCAGGACACATACCGAGGCGCGGAACTGGCGTACCGCCGCGAAGTCGGCGTCATATTTGGGTTCATCGGGTGAGGTGATCCTGACGACATCACCCTCCAGCTCCACCGTCGCACCCAATCCCCGCAGCACCTCCGCCATCAATGGGACGTCGAGGATGTCCGGACAGTTGGTGATGGTGCTGGTTCCCTCCGCGAGGAGAGTGGCCGCCATCAGCTTGAGCACGCTGTTCTTGGCGCCGGTTACCGCCACGTTGCCTGTAAGCCGGGCGCCGCCGGTCACCAAGAAATGCTCGCTCACGCCCGACAGCGTAGCCGGGTAACGTTTCGACGCATGACCGATGAGCCACTCGGGCGATCAGACAACGGAAACGACGAGGCACCGGCGGCCGGCAAGTACCCGCAGCGCGAGCGGGGCACATCGAGTGGCGTGCATCTCACTCGCATCTATACCCGGACCGGAGACGACGGAACCACAGGACTGAGTGACTTCTCGCGCGTACCGAAGAACGATCCGCGGCTCGCCGCGTACGCAGATTGCGACGAAGCCAATGCCGCCATCGGAGTCGCGGTGGTGCTCGGGAACCCTGGGCGGCCGATCGGCGCCGTGCTACTACAGATCCAGAATGACCTGTTCGACGCCGGCGCGGATCTGTCCACTCCGGTGATAACCGATCCCGAGTACCCGCCACTGCGGATCACCCAGCCCTACATCGACCGTCTCGAGGGCTGGTGTGACGAGTACAACACGGATTTGCCCAAGCTGAATTCCTTTGTGCTGCCGGGTGGTACCGCACTGTCCGGGCTGTTGCATGTGGCGCGCACCGTGGCACGTCGGGCGGAACGTTCGGCCTGGGCCGCCATCGAGACCTATCCCGACACCACCAACGTGCTGACCGCCAAGTACCTGAATCGGCTCTCGGACCTGTTGTTCATCCTGTCGCGAGTCGCCAACGACGGTAAGGACACGCTCTGGAAGCCCGGCGGACCCGCACAGCCCGCCTAACGGGTGGACGCGATCGGCTAGCGGGTTCGCCGTTCCGCACGCCGCGAGGGTCGCGACTCGACCCAGGACATGAAAGCGGTCAACGCGCCACGATCCAGCGCCATTTCGTACACGCGTGCGCCGTCGCGCAGCTGCAGCACCACGATCTCGGCGGTCATGATGTCGTATTCGTCGCCGCGCGGAATCCGCCGGTCGATGATCTCGAGTTCACGCCGCGACAGCCGGCGATCGGCCCAAAGCCGCACACTGGAGAGCCGGTAGAACTCGGCTTGAGATTCGCGGTATCGCATGACGCCATGGCGCCAGCGCCCCTCCCCCACCTCCGGTATGTCACGCAGCAGAGCCGCGGTGCCGCCATGTCGCAACTTGAGCAGACGAAAGCTCAAGGCGGTCACCGCCATAGCAAGGACGGCGATGACCGATATCTCGATCATCGCCGTCACGCTCAAAGCGGTATTCCTTTGTAGGTAGTGCTAAACCGTCTGGCCGAGAGCACGCAGGCGCGCGCGTCCTTGCGCGGCTACTCGTGGATCCTCAGAGCCGGAATCGGTCTTGGCTTTGGACTCGTCGATATCCGCACGTGCCTGTGCGGATACGACCAGGATGCTCACCTTGGTGTCGGTGATCGAGAGGAATCCCCCGTCAATCGCCCACCAAAGATCGTCATTACCCTCGCGCTCGATCTTCACCGCCGCATCGTCAACCAGCTGCGCCACCAACGGAATGTGGTGCGGCAGGATGCCGATTTCGCCGGAGGTCGTGCGGGTGAAGACGAATGTGGCCTTACCCGACCAGATCTCACGCTCGACGGCGACAATCTCGACGTCAATCTCGGACATTCAATGCACCTCCTTCAAAATCGCTAGCGACGAATTACAGCTTGGCGCCGAGGCTTTCGGCCTTCTTCGCCAAGTCGTCCAGGCCACCGATGAGGAAGAACGCCTGCTCGGGCAGGTGATCGAACTCGCCCTTGGTGAGCTTGTCGAACGCCTCAATGGTCTCCTTCAGCGGCACGGTCGATCCGGGCTGACCGGTGAACTGCTCTGCCGCCATCATGTTCTGGCTCAGGAAGCGCTCGATACGACGCGCGCGGCCCACCAACTGCTTGTCCTCTTCCGACAGCTCGTCGATACCGAGGATGGCGATGATGTCCTGCAGGTCCTGGTAGCGCTGCAGCACGCGAATGACTTCCTGCGCGACGCGGTAGTGCTCCTCACCCACCACAGACGGCAGCAGAATCGTCGACGACGAGGCCAGCGGATCCACGGCCGGGAAGATGCCCTTGGAGAACACCGCGCGCGAGAGCTCGGTGGTGGCATCCAGGTGCGCGAACGTGGTGGCCGGCGCCGGGTCGGTGTAGTCGTCGGCGGGCACGTAGACGGCCTGCATCGAGGTGATGGAGCGACCGCGGGTCGAGGTGATGCGCTCCTGCAGCTCGCCCATCTCGTCGGCCAGCGTCGGCTGGTAACCCACGGCGGAAGGCATGCGGCCCAGCAGGGTCGACACCTCGGAGCCGGCCTGGGTGAACCGGAAGATGTTGTCGATGAACAGCAGCACGTCCTGGCCCTGCTCATCGCGGAAGTACTCCGCCATGGTCAGCGCCGAGAGCGCGACGCGCATACGCGTACCGGGCGGCTCGTCCATCTGGCCGAACACCAAGGCGGTGTCCTTGAGCACGTTGGCATCGGCGAGCTCGACCCACAGATCGTTGCCCTCACGGGTGCGCTCACCCACGCCGGCGAATACCGAGGTACCACCGAAGTTGCGGGCGATGCGGTTGATCATCTCCTGGATCAGAACGGTCTTACCCACGCCGGCACCACCGAACAGGGCGATCTTTCCGCCTCGCACGTACGGGGTCAGCAGGTCGACGACCTTGAGGCCGGTCTCGAGCATCTCGGTGCGCGGCTCAAGCTGATCGAAGGCCGGGGGCTTGCGGTGGATGGACCACTTCTCGAAGTCGCTGCCGTAGCCCGGCTCGTCGAGGCAGTTGCCCAGGGCGTTGAAGACGTGGCCCTTCACGCCGTCACCGACCGGCACCGCGATGGTGTTGCCGGTGTTGGTGACATCCACGCCACGCACCAGGCCGTCAGTCGGCTGCATCGACACGGTGCGAACCAGGTTGTCACCCAGGTGCTGCGCCACCTCGAGAGTCAGCGTCTTAGCCAGCGACTCATAGGTGATCTCGGCATTGAGAGCGGAGAAGAGCGGCGGCACGGCGTCACGCGGGAACTCCACGTCAACGACCGGGCCGGTAACGCGAACAACTCGCCCGACGGTCTTGTTAGCAGTTGGTGCGGTCATCTACTCGTCTCTTCCTAATGTTCGCTTGCGGCGGCCGAGGCAAGCGCGTCAACGCCGCCAACGATTTCACTGATTTCCTGGGTGATCTGGGCCTGGCGAGCACGGTTGGCTTCCAGGGTGAGTCCCTTGATGAGCTCATCGGCGTTATCCGTGGCCGCCTTCATGGCGCGCCGACGGGATGCCGACTCCGAGGCTGCAGCCTCCAGCAGTGCCGCGTACACCCGGGTGGCCAGGTAACGAGGCAGTAGCGACGCGAAAAGCGTGGTGGCGTCAGGCTCGAACGAGTACTGGGTCGTCGGTCCGGTGGCCTCGCCGACGTACTCGACCTCCATCGGCGCGATCCGCTTGGCCACGGCCGCCTGGGTCAGCATCGACTTGAACTCGGTGTAGACGATGTGCAGTTCGTCCACGCCGAGGATGCCGTCGGCACCCGGGTCGTCGCCGTCGTCGTCGGCACCCGCCAGGAACGAATCCACCAGCACACCCGCGATCTCCTGCGCGTGCGCGTACTCGGGTCGCTCGGAGAACCCGGTCCAGAACTGGGTGACCTTGCGGCCGCGGAACTTGTAGAAGTTCAGCGCCTTGCGGCCGACCACGTAGATCACCGGGGTCTTGCCCTGCTCACGCAGCAGCGCGAACAGCTCCTCGGCGACCCGCAGCACGTTGGCGTTGTAGCCACCGCACAGGCCGCGGTCCGAGGACACGATGAGTACACCGGCCCGTTTCGGCTCGGCCCGCTCCACTAGCAGCGGGTGGTCCAGTGCGGCGTCGTCGGCGAGTGCGGTGAGCACGTTGGTGATCTCGGTCGCGTACGGGCGCGCCGCCACGACGCGAGCCTGCGCCTTGGAGATACGCGATGTCGCGATCAGCTCTTGCGCCTTGGTGATCTTTTTGATCGACCCGGCGGATTTGATCCGCCGGCGCAGTTCTCGGATTTGTGCAGCCATTTTCTGGAGGTCCTACTGCTCTACTTCTTTGCCGGAGCCGGCTTGCGGACCTGGACGGTCTCCTGGCCAACCTCGGACTCGTCCAGAGCCTGGGCCGCGACGTCCTTGACCTCCACCGAGCTGCCGTCAGTAGCGGCGAAGCTCTTCTTGAACACGTTGATCGCGTTGGTGAGCTTGCTCTCGGTGTCCTCGGAGAACTTCTTGGTCTCCTTGATGTCGGCCAGGATATCGGCGTGTGAGCCGCGCACGTGGTCGAGGAATTCCCGCTCGAACCGGATGACATCGCCGACCGGCACCGAATCGAGGTGCCCACCGGTGCCGAGGTAGATCGCCACGACCTGCTCCTCGACCGGGTACGGCGAGTTCTGCGACTGCTTGAGCAGCTCCACCAGGCGCGCACCGCGCTCCAGCTGAGCCTTCGAGGTCGCATCCAGGTCCGAGGCGAAGGCCGCGAAGGCCTCCAGCTCGCGGTACTGCGAAAGCTCCAGACGCAGCGAGCCGGCTACCTCCTTCATGGCCTTGATCTGTGCGGCACCACCCACGCGCGACACCGACACACCCACGTTGATGGCCGGGCGCACGCCCTGGTTGAACAGGTCGGTCTGCAGGAAGCACTGTCCGTCGGTGATCGAGATGACGTTGGTGGGGATGTAGGCCGAGATGTCGTTGGCCTTGGTCTCGATGATCGGCAGGCCGGTCAACGAGCCGGCACCGAGTGCGTCCGAGAGCTTCGCGCAACGCTCCAGCAGACGGGAGTGCAGGTAGAAGACGTCACCCGGGTATGCCTCGCGGCCCGGCGGACGGCGCAGCAGCAGCGAGATGGCGCGGTAGGCCTCGGCCTGCTTGGTCAGGTCATCGAACACGATGAGGACGTGCTTGCCCTGGTACATCCAGTGCTGGCCGAGGGCCGAACCGGTGTAGGGCGCAAGCCACTTGAAGCCGGCGGCGTCGGAGGCCGGGGCGGCGATGATGGTGGTGTACTCCAGCGCGCCGGCCTCATCCAGCGTGCGGCGCACCGCGGCGATGGTCGAGCCCTTCTGGCCGATGGCGACGTAGATGCAGCGCACCTGCTGTGCCGGGTCACCGGTCTCCCAGGCCTGCTTCTGGTTCAGGATGGTGTCGACGCACACGGCGGTCTTGCCGGTCTTGCGGTCACCGATGATCAGCTGCCGCTGGCCGCGGCCGATCGGGGTCTGCGAGTCGATGGCCTTGATGCCGGTCTGCAGTGGCTCCGAAACGCTTTGACGCTCGACCACACTGGCGGCCTGATGCTCGAGAGCACGGCGGGTCTCGGCCTCGATGTCGCCGCGGCCGTCAATCGGCTCACCCAGCGGGTTGATGACGCGACCGAGGAAGGCGTCGCCCACAGGTACCGAGAGCACCTCGCCGGTGCGCTTGACCTGCTGGCCCTCTTCGATGCCGTGGAAGTCACCGAGGATAACGGTGCCGACGCTGCGCTCGTCGAGGTTCAGTGCCACACCCAGCACGCCGCCCGGGAACTCGAGGAGCTCCTGGGTCATGACCGAAGGCAGACCCTCGACGTGGGCGATGCCGTCACCGGTGTCGGAGACGATGCCGATTTCTTCGCGGGTGGGGTCGGCGGAGAACGTCGCGACGTACTGCTCGATCGCGCCGGAAATATCGGCCGAGGAGATCGTCAACTCTGTCATGGCTTTTCGTCTTCCTGCTCGTCTTTAGGTGATGCGTCTAATGGGGTTAATTGGGCAGATGGAGGGCGGCCGCGGAGAGCCTGGTGGACAGGCTGCCGTCGATTTCCTCGTCACCGATGTTGACGACGAGACCACCCAGCAGATCGGGATCCACATCCAGCTGCACCGCGATGGTGCGTCCGTAAATCTGTCCGAGCACCTGAGCCAGCCGTGTGATCTGCGCATCGCTGACCGGAGCCGCCGCCTTCACATGAGCGACGGACTCGTTGCGGCGGGCAACCGCCAACTCGGCGACCTCAAGTACGGCGACATCGGCGCGCTTGCCACGCAGCAGGCGCACGGTCTGGGCCAGCAGACTGGTCACGATCAGGTTGGACCGGCCGGCGAGAACGTTCTTCAGCAGCGTCACGCGATCGGCGGCAGGCGCCGCGGTGTTGCTCAGTAGCGCGCCCAGCTGGGGCTCGCCGTCGAGGATGCGACTGACGCGGAACAGCTGGTCCTCGACATCGTCGATCTGGCCGTCGCGCTCGGCCCGTTCCAGCAGCGCGAGGCGGGCAATGTGTTCGATCGCGGTGATCAGGTCACTGGAGGCCGACCACCGGGCCGTCACGGCCGCACGCACGACCTCGAGTGCCGGCCGTCCGATCTTGGACGCGAGCACGGAGTCGACCAGGGCGACCTTGGCGGACTGCTCGCTGGCATCGACCGGCTCGGAGAGGTGCTTGCGCAGTACCAATTCCTTGATGAGGAGCTCGGCAACCGCGGTGAGGTCGTCGGCCAGCGCGTTGAGCGTCAGGCTATCGAGCGAGACAGCGTTGGCCTGGAAGGCCGACACCTGCTCCGCGAGTGATTCGCGGCTAGCGGCGTGCAATCCCGCTCCCCCGGCCGCCAGCGGTCGGCGTTCGGTGTTGACACTGCCGGCCATCTGCGACAGGTCATCGAGGAATCGGTCGACGGTGGCGGACTGCGCCGCGGGGTCACTGACATGCGAACGCACCAAATCGCCTGCGCGGTTCACGGATTCGGCACCGAGGTCACCGCGGAGCTGACGGATCAGCTGCTGACGCTGCAGCAGGATCTGCTCCTGGCCATGCACCTTGATCCGCGCGACCTCGGCGTCGGCCTGCTCACGCAACTGCTTGGAGATCTGCACGGCATCAGCCTTGGCTTCCTCGGCGATCTCGGCGGCGTCGGCCTTGGCATCTTCGATGGCCTTGGCATGCGCGCCCTCGGCCTCGACCAGCTTGTCCGCCGCGGTCTTGCTATCCGCAAGCTGCTGACGCACCGTGTCCTGCTGCTTGGCCATCAATGTGCGTACCGGAGGCGCCACGAACTTGACCACCAGGAACACGATGACAGCGAAACCGATGAGCTGTCCGATAAATGTCGACATCTGTACTTAGCCTCGCCCTGCGCTCGCTGGTTCCGAAAGGCTCACGCCGAGAACACGTTCGGCGAGGGTCCGGGACAAGCTGTCGACGTTCGCCGCCAGCTCGCCGGAGGTTGCCTCGCCCTGACGGGCCAACTCTTCGGCGGCCGTCGCATTCACGGCGGTCGCTTCGGCATTGGCCCGCTGACGCATGTCCTCGAGAATTCCGCGTCCCTCGGCTCTGGCCTCGTCACGCACCGCAGTTGCGGCACCGCGCGCCTTGGCCAGCTCATCCTTGTAGTCAGCCTCGGCGGCGGTGAATTGCTCAGCGGCGTTCCGGTTGTCCTCGGTCGTCTTGGTGACCATGTCCTCGCGCGCCTTGAGCACACGCTGGATCGGCGGCACCACGAAGGTTCCGATGACCGCCAGGACGATCAAGAAGATCGCCAAGACGACAAAGAAGGTGCCGTTGGGGATGAGGAAGTTGTTCTGCTTCCCACCCTCTTCGGCTGCTTCCGCCGCTACTGCCGTGACGGCAGTGGCGACACTGTGCAATTCACCCATGCCGATTAGCTGGCGCCGGGAGTCGCGAAGACGAAGAGCGCCATGAAGGCCAGGTTGATGAAGTACGCAGCCTCAACCAGACCGACGGTGATGAAGAACGGGGTGAACAGCCGGCCCTGAGCCTCGGGCTGACGGGCCACACCGGAGATCAGAGCGTTACCGGCGATACCGTCACCGATACCTGCACCGATGGCGCCACCAGCCATGATCAACCCACCGCCAATGAGGGCACCAGCAACAATTGTGGGGTCCGCCATTTTCTTCCTCCTTATTAAGTGGTAGCTGCGCTACCAGGGTCTTTCAATTTGGTCTATGTAGTTAGTGGTGTTCGTCGTCCAGTTCCATCGACTGGCTGAAGTACAGAACAGTCAACAGAGCGAAGATGAAGGCCTGGATCAGGCCGACGAACAGGTCGAACGATTTCCAGATGGCATTGGGCGCCCACATGATCCATGCCGGGAACATCGCGATCAACGCGACCATGATGCCGCCGGCGAACATATTGCCGAAGAGCCGCAGCGACAGCGAGATGGGCTTGGCCAGCTCCTCGATCGGGTTGATGAACGCGGTGACCCAGGTATGACCCTTGAGCAGCTTGATGGGGTGACCGATCAGGCCGCGGCGCGCAAAGCCGGCGATGTGGTAGCAGACGAACACGAACAGCGCCAGCGCCAGCACGTAGTTGATATCCGAGGCCGGCGGCGCGAGCAGTTCGGCTGTCTTACCTGCGTCGTCGGTGTACTGCACAGGCAGCACCGAAATCCAGTTGGACACGAGGATGAAGACGAAGATGGTGACCGCGAGCGGCAGCACGAACGGCGCGATCTTCATGCCGATCGCGGCCTCGACCTGATTGCGGAACTGAACGGTGACCGCCTCGAAGAACAGCTGTACGCCGTTGGGCACGCCAGTCGAGGTGACCTTCGCGCGCAGGAACAATGCCAGCGCGATCACGACCACCGCGGCCAGGGCGGTGGCGACGATGGTGTCGACGTTGACCTCACCGAGAAAACCCCAGTGTGCGTGCTTGTGATGGCCAACCTCGATGGCGGCTTCTGCCTGGAATGTCGTAATCATGCTGCGCCCTGCTCACTGCTCACTGAACGGATCCCTTTCCACACCGGCACAGCGGTGGTCAACACCAGCAGCACCTGGAACAACGCAACTCCGAAGAACACCCCAAGACCAGCGGGACGGAACACGAAGGCGATCACCAGGGCGAGGACGGTGATGATCATCAACCGCGCCGCGGAATTGATGGCCATCTTTTGCTTGCTTGGATTGTCTTGCGCGGTAATCACTTCCGCAGATTGGCGAACGAGGAGAGCGTTCACCAATCCGAGTCCAAGCCCAGTAACGAAGAACACGCCGAACTGCCAATTCCCCAGCAGGGCGGAGGCCAACAGAGCCAAAGCACCGAGAACGCCACACAACACCGCCAGACGCAACGGGCGAAACGCCAATGCCGGAAGAACCAGCGGAGCATCGGAGCTTGCCTGGGGCACGGTCACCTGGAGTGTCACCTCACATCTTTGTCGGGGTGGCGGAACAAAAACTGCATTCGTCGATTCCAGACCTTATAGGAGGTCGGAGGGCTCGCTGAACTCACCTCAATGGGCAGCTCCCTGTCGGTCAGTTGATCGGTCCGGCGGACCCTGGAATGTCTAGACCGACTTTCCAAAAATTCCGCCGCTCCGGTGTGGCCGGCACCCGTGAGTTTTCGGGTATGGCAGAACCGTATCACATGGTAGAGACCGTTAATGCACCCCTACTACTTTTCGTCGTACACCGACGGTTCGGTCGGAACGGTGGCCGGACTGAGCCCTGATTCGGCTCCCGACAGCTGATCGAGTTCTTCACGACGCAACAGGGGAACGACCGTCGCGACGATGGCGATACCGATGGCACCAACCACCACCGCTCCCGCATATCGGGGCTCGAAGAAGATGGTGCTGGCGGCTCCGAACGCGATAATCGCCACCCACAGGTAGATGATCAGCACCGCCTTGCGATGCGAGTGCCCGATCTGCAGCAGCCGGTGATGCAGGTGCATCTTGTCTGGGCTGAAGGGGCTCCGGCCCGCCCGGGTGCGCCGGATGATCGCCAACAGCGCGTCCAGCGCGGGCACCAGCAACACCGCGATCACCAACAAGAACGGCGACAAGAGGACGAACATGTCCTTGGCGCCGTACGAGCTCTGCGAGATGGGGCCCGCGGCCGTCGTCGACGCGGCCGCCAGCATCAGGCCGATCAGCATCGATCCTGAGTCCCCCATGAAGATCCGGGCCCGGTGGAAGTTGTGCGGAAGAAAGCCAAGGCACGCCCCGGCGAGCACTACCGAGATCACCGCGGGCGGGTAATACAGGACGTCACCGCCGTGGCTGCGCAGCAGCCCAATCGAGAAGATGCAGATGGCAGCCGCGGTAATGAGCCCCAAACCGGCGGCCAGCCCATCGAGGCCGTCCACGAAGTTCATCGCGTTGACGATCGACACCGTCAACGCGAGCGTGACGAGGATGGAGGACATCTGGTCCAAGACGATGGTCCCCACCCCGCCAAAGGGGATGTAGATCATGCTCCAGGCCACCCCCATGGTGACCAGGACGCTGGCGGCCGTGACCTGGCCCGCGAACTTTGTGAGCGCGTCCAGGCCCCATTTATCGTCGATGAGCCCGACGACCATGATGATGCCGCCCGCGACGACGACGGCAGGCATACCCGAGGAGTAGACGAAACCCCTTGTCAGGGCGGGCAGTTGCGAGGCCAGGAAGATCGCCGCACATACGCCGAAGTACATGCCGAGACCGCCCATCCGGGGGGTCGGCTGCAGGTGCACGTCACGCTCGCGCGGATAGGCCACCGCACCCACTCGGGTTGCGAACATCCGCACGCCACCGGTGCAGAAGAACGTCGTGATAGCCGCCGTCAGCCCAACCAGGGCAAGCTCACGCAGAGGGACGCCCGCGCCGCGATCGGCGAGGGCCAGCAGCTCACTCACGCATCCGACCGTACTTCAAGATCCTGTGGGCTCCCCCGACTCGCCGGGCCCGATGTCGCCGCCAATCACATCGACGATCTGTTCCCGGGTGATCGGCCCTTCCCGCAGGATCAGTGGCACCGGCCCGGTGAGGTCGACGATGGTCGACGCCGCGCCCAGTTCTGCCGTGCCACCGTCCAGGTACACCGCAACTTTCTCGTCCAGCTGATCGCGGGCCTCAGCGGCCGTGAGCGCCGCGGGCTGCCCCGATACGTTGGCGCTGGACACCGCCATCGGACCGACAGCGCGCAGCAGCTCGATGGCCACCGGATGCAGGGGCATCCGAAGCATGACGCTTCCCTGCGCATCTCCGAGATCCCAGGACAGCGACGGCGCGTGCTTCACGATGATGCTCAGTGGTCCCGGCCAGAATGCCTCGATGAGCTCGCGGGCAGCCGACGGAACCGAGAACACCAGCCCGTCGATCGTGTGCCATGACCCGACGAGCACTCCGACCGGCATGTCCCGGCCGCGCCCCTTGGCTGCCAGCAGCGCCGATACGGCGTTGGAATCGAAGGCGTCACAACCCAATCCGTAGACGGTGTCGGTGGGCATGACCACCAGTTCACCCGCCTTGAGCGCGCTCACTGCCGCGTCGACACCCTCTTGGCGGGTCGCAGCATCCTGGCAGTCGTAGACGACGGTCACGTACCCAGTCTATGGGGTCGGAGATTTCCGGCGAGCGGTGACGAATCGCGGCCGCCCCGCCAGGTCGTAGCGCTGCACAACCTCATCGAATAGACCACTGGCCGTGAATAACTCGCATGTTCCCTCACCATTGGTGTCATCGTGCTCGATACCGATGCGGCCCCCGGGAGCTAGCAGACGGCCGGCCGTCGTCACGATGGGCGCGATGATCGCCAGTCCATCGTGACCCGCGAACAACGCCAATGGCGGATCGTGCTGCGCCACTTCGGGCTCCAGTTCGGCACCGTCAGGGACGTAGGGCGGGTTGGCGACGATCAGGTCGACCATTCCATCCAGCTCCGCCAGCAGCACGGGCGAGGTCGCATCGGCCTGGATCACCTCGACCGGAGTTCCCTCGGTGTTGCGCCTCGTGTAGACCAACGCCTGCTCATCGAGCTCGATCGCGACGATGCGAGCGGCCGGCTCGTCATGCGACAAGGCGACGGAGAGCGCCGCCGATCCGGCGCACAACTCGACAACCGTTGCGCGAGTTGTCAATTCCCCTGTCGCCCAGGCGTATAGAGATTCCGTCTCCGGGCGCGGAATGAACACACCGGGACCCACGAACACCTCAACAGGGCCAAAGGCGGCATTACCGGTCAAGTGCTGCAAGGGAATCCGCTGCGCCCGCGCGGCTACGAGATCACGATATCTCTCGGGAAAACCTGGTGTGATCTCGGCAAAACGCAGCCGTGTTCGCGGGATCCCGAGCAGATGTGAGGCGAGTTCTTCGGCATCCACCTGCGGGCTGGAAACCCCTGCCTGAGAGAGCGATTCGATCGCTTCGGCGATCAGCTGACGCAACCCGCTCATCTAACTCACGCCTCCTGCAGGCGCGCCTTCCGATCGGCCACGGCCAGCGCATCGAACAGCGCATCGAGGTCGCCGTCGAGCACCTGATCCAGGTTGTGCGCCTTGAACCCGACGCGGTGATCGGTGATCCGGTTCTCCGGGTAGTTGTAGGTGCGAATTCGCTCACTGCGGTCCACGGTGCGGATCTGGCTGGCACGACCGGCCGACGCGTCGGCCTGCGCCTGCTCCTCGGCGAGAGCCTGTAACCGCGCCGCCAGCACCTGCATGGCGCGCGCCTTGTTCTGCAGCTGAGAGCGCTCGTTTTGGCAGGTCACCACGATCCCGGTGGGCAGGTGGGTAATGCGGACCGCCGAGTCGGTGGTGTTCACGCCCTGGCCACCCTTGCCCGAGGAACGGTAGACGTCGATCCGAAGATCCGATTCGTCGATCTGGACTTCCTGTACCTCTTCGGGTTCTGGATAGACCAACACACCCGCAGCCGACGTATGCACGCGTCCTTGGGATTCGGTGACGGGAACACGCTGGACGCGATGCACCCCACCTTCAAACTTGAGCCGCGACCAGACACCGTCGGCGGTGTCCCCCTTGCTCGCGATGGCCAGGGTGGCGTCCTTGTACCCGCCGAGGTCCGATTCGGTCTCGTCGAGAACCGTGACCTTCCAACCGTGCCGCTCGGCGTAGCGGATGTACATGCGAGCCAGATCGGCAGCGAACAGCGCCGACTCCTCGCCTCCCTCCCCAGATTTCACTTCGAGGAGGATGTCGTCACCGTCATGTGGATCGCGGGGCGCCAGCATGTCCGACAGCTGCGTTTCCAGCTCGGCGACCGACGATTCCAATTCGGTCACTTCATCGGCGAATGAGGGATCGTCCTCGGACAGCTCACGGGCGGTGGCGAGATCATCACGAGCAGCGACCAGCTTGCCGTGGGTGGCCACGATCGGCGAGAGCATCGCGAACCGGCGGCCGGCCTTGCGTGCCGCACCCGCATCCGCGTGCAGTGCCGGGTCGGCCAGTCGCTTCTCCAACTCAGCGTGCTCGGCCAGCATCGCGTCGATCAGCGGCGTCTCGCCCATGCGCCCTCCTCCCAATGTTCATACGCTCAGTCGTCATACAAAAAAACCGACGCCCGGACTGCACAAAGGCAAATCCGGGCGTCGGCAAGGAAGCTATTTGTCGGCTGCGGCCTTGCGCTTGCCGTACCGGGCCTCGAACCGGGCGACGCGACCGCCGCTGTCCAGGATCTTCTGCTTACCGGTGTAGAAGGGGTGACACTGCGAGCAGACCTCGACCACGATGTGGCCGCTGTCCTTGGTGCTGCGGGTCGTGAAGGTGTTACCGCAGCCGCAGACCACGCTGGTCTCGACGTAGGTGGGGTGGATACCCGATTTCATTGCTTTTCCTCTGCGTGTTGTGGTCGCCGGGTCGCTTGTAGGCGTGAACCGGAACCCTTCAAAAGGCTGAGAGGCCATTATGCCAGCTCAGTTACGTAGAACCTAAACGGCGCCGACCTGCTCACTATTCCCACCGGCGTACGTTGGGAGAGGAACGCCGATTCGGAAGGGAAAACGCATGAACATCAAGAGATTGATCGTGACAAGCGCATCCGCGGCGGCGATGGGCTTAGCCGCCTTCGCGGGTGCACCGGGCCTGGCCAACGCCGACCCGATCACTCCCCCGTCACCGCCGCCCATCCCCCAGGCTCCACCGATTCCTCAGGGGACGGGGGTACCGCCCATTCCCCAGGCACCGCCGATTCCTCAGATTCCGGCGATCCCGCAGCCTTGACGCAGGCCCGAGCTCGGGCATGTAACGGGCATTGACATCCTGTCGATATCCCCAACGGCAGCCACGGCATAACGAACACCGTGCCGCTGTTGGATCTCAATACATTCGGTTGAGTCGGGGCGAACCGCCGAGATAATCGGACAGGAGTCGCACATGAATCTGAAAAGTCTTGTGAGCCAGGGTGTCATCTTCGGAGCACTGGCGATGGGCACGGTGGGATTGGGCGCCGTTCCGGCGTACGCACAGCCCGCAGGCCAGCCCGGTTACACCCAGGATCATCCAAATCGTCCGCACGACGACGACGATGACTGGGGCGACCACGACGGCTGGCGCAACAACGGGAACTGGCGCGGAAATGACAACTGGCGTGATCGCGACCAGGACTGGCGGGATGACCGCAGGGGACGGGACGATCGCCGGGAGTGGCGCGACAATCCGTGGCATTACGACCAGCGCCCGCCCTGGGGCTGGGCTCCGCCGCCTCGCGCGGAATGGCGCGGGCCACTGCCCGACCGCTGGGGTCCGCCTCCCCGTGCCTTCGACTACTGGGGATATCGGGTCCAGCCAATCTGGGATGACGGATTCCGGACCTGGGGATTCTGGCTGTTCGGCATTTGGATCCCGCTCGCGTCGATCGGTTAGCGGTTCGGCGCCGAAGGTCTCACCGCGGCAGTTCACCGGTCCCTACCGGTGAACGCCGCGCCAAGTGCTAGCTGTACTGGGGTTCGTCAGCATTCATCCCGCCCGGTGCGGTCTTGGAGACCTGGAGCAGGAACTCGTAGTTGTTCTTGGTCTTGCGCAGCTGGCTCATCAGCAGGTCGATGGCCTGATGTGAATCCAGGCCCGAGAGCACGCGGCGTAGCTTGTGCACGATCGCGAACTCATCGCCGCTCATCAGCAGCTCGTCCTTACGAGTACCCGACGGATTGACGTCGACGGCCGGGAAGACCCGGCGCTCGGCGATCTTTCGGTCGAGCTTGAGCTCGGCATTGCCGGTGCCCTTGAACTCCTCGAAGATGACGGTGTCACCGGTGGACCCGGTCTCGACCATGGCCGTGGCGATGATCGTCAGCGAGCCGCCGTGCTCGATATTGCGCGCCGCGCCCAGGAATCGCTTGGGCGGGTAGAGCGCGGTCGAGTCAACACCACCGGACAGGATGCGGCCCGAAGCGGGCGAGGCGTTGTTGTACGCGCGACCCAGGCGGGTGATGGAGTCGAGCAGCACCACGACGTCTTTGCCCTGTTCCACGAGGCGCTTGGCACGCTCGATGGCCAGCTCGGCAGCCTGGGTGTGATCTGACGGCGGGCGGTCGAAGGTGGAGGCAATGACCTCACCCTTGACCGAGCGCTGCATGTCGGTGACCTCTTCGGGTCGTTCGTCGACCAGCACCACCATCAGATGACATTCGGGGTTGTTCGCAGAGATCGCGTTGGCGATGTTCTGCATGATCGTGGTCTTACCGGCCTTCGGCGGGGACACGATCAGCGCACGCTGTCCCTTGCCGATCGGCATGATCAGGTCGATCACACGGGTCGTCAACTTCTCGGTGGTGGTCTCCAGCCGCAACCGCTGATTCGGGTACAGCGGGGTCAGCTTGGTGAAGTCGGGACGCTTCTTGGCGTCCTCAACCGGGCCGCCATTGACGGAATCGAGGCGCACCAGCGGGTTGAACTTCTGCCGCTGGTTCTGGTTCGCGGCATCCTGGTCGCGGGGCACCCGGACCGCACCGGTGATGGCATCGCCACGACGCAGACCGTTCTTGCGCACCAAGTTCATCGAGACGTATACATCGTTCGGCCCGGCCAGATATCCGGACGTCCGAACGAACGCGTAGTTGTCGAGCACGTCGAGAATGCCGGCAACGGGCTGGACGACATCGTCCTCCCGCAGCTCGGTCTCGCCGCCACCCTCGTTGGTGGTGCGGTCGCGACCGCGGCGGCGCTCACGGGTACGACGACCACGACGGCCGCGGCCGTCGCCGTCATCACCACGGTTGCCCTGGTTCTGGTTGTTGTCTTGGTTCTGGTTGTCCGAGTTCTGGCCGCCCGAGCCGCCCTCGCGACCCGAATTCTCGGAGTTCTCGGCATTTGCGCGGCCGCCGTTCTGCTGCTTGCGCTCACCGTCGGCGTTCTGGTTCTGGTTGCGGCGCCGCTCGCCGCGGCCCTCGCGGGGCGCGCCGTTGTTCTCGGCATCCTTGCCCTCGGCGACCTCGGCGGAGCCGGTCTCCGGGGTGGACTTCGGCGCCTCGACAGGCAGCTCTAGAGCGGTCTGGGCCGACTCGGGACGAGCCGATTCCTGCTGGTCCTTCTTGCCCGATTCCTGCTGGGCGGCCTCGGCCGGTGCCGAGGAGGCCTGCGGCTGCTGGCTCTGCGCAGCCTGGTTGTTGCTCTTCGGCGCGCCGAGCGCACCCTGATGCTCACGAATGGCGGCGATCAAATCGCCCTTACGCATTCCGGAGGTGCCCTTGACGCCTACCTGGCTGGCTAGCGCACGCAACTCCGGCAACACCATCGTCGACAGCGCACCCAGTCCATCACCCCGCCGCTCCTTGGTGGAGCGATCGGAAGAGGCTGTGGTGGACGCCTCCGGAGTTTCCGGGGCGGCTTCGGTCGCGATGAGGTCCGTATCGGTCACGGATTTCCTTTCCTTCCCCCGCCAAACATGGGGCGAGGGGTCTCACTTCGGCCAGTCAGGTTGCTGGCCGCGAAGTTCATGCTGCGGGCCCACAGAGATAGGGCCACGCGAGGTCCGGAGAAATAGCAGCTGACCATCGACCTTGCGCAATATCGCCGCCTGTCTAGGACGACGGAGACATCGGGAAGAACTAGGAGAATTTGTGATCGTCCTCGTTCTCGGCGCAGGTGCGCAGAAGCTGCAATTGCTGGGACTGATACCGAGGATAACCCCCTGGTGAGCATCAAGCAACCAGCACCCCCCCGGCGAGTCCCCCGCTCACCAGCCATAACGTCAGCTATCGAGCCGACACACCCGCCGATACGGATAACGCCACGAGTGAGAAACCTTGATCTTCAGCGTATTTCACCGCAGAATCGGGGAGATCGCCCGTGGTCAGCGCCAACACCGCAGGTCCAGCACCGGAAAGTACCGCCGCAACCCCTTCACGGCGCAGATATCCGAGAACCTCGGCGGAGGCCGGCATCGCGGCGGCGCGCTGCGGCTGATGCAGACGATCTTCGGTGGCGGTCATGAGCAGATCCGGCCGTGCGGTCAACGCGACGGTGAGCAACGCGGCCCGGCTAATGTTGAATCTTGCATCTACATGGGTGACAGATTCAGGCAGCAACACACGAGTATGCGCCGTGGACGACTGTTCCTCCGGGATCGCGGCGACGATCTTGATATCGGGGTGCACCTCGAGACGCGTGGCGGCGTAGACGGGGGCCCCACCCGACGTCTCCGACCAGGACACCACCGCTCCCCCGAGGACGCTAGCCGCGGCATTGTCCGGATGCCCCTCGAATTCCGAGGCCAGCTGCACCAGCAGATCGTCAGAAAGCACCGGGCGCCCGGCCTTGACGAGCAGTCCATTCGCGACCGCCAGGCCGGCCACCGCCGCGGCGGCCGATGAACCCAATCCACGCGAGTGCGGAATCTTGTTGTGGCACTGGACAATCAGCCCAGGCGCTACAAATCCCCCGGCGGTGAGACCGCGCTCGATCGCACGCACAACAAGGTGGCTGCCATCGAGCGGAACCTCACCGGCGCCTTGACCTTCGACGGCCACCTTGAGGCCGGATTCGGTTGTGTTGACTTCAATCTCGTCATACAGCGACAGCGCGATACCGAGACTGTCAAAACCAGGCCCCAGGTTCGCACTCGACGCGGGCACCACCACGGTGGTGGTCAACCCCGCGGGCAGACGCTCATTCACGCGAGTTCCAGCGCCTCGGCGACCGCGCTCGCTTGCACCGGAATGGGAGTCACCTCAGGCATTCCGCTCAGGGCGTTATCGGGATCCTTCAGGCCGTTACCCGTCACGGTGCAGACCACGGTGGAGCCCTTCGGAACCCAGCCGTCGGCAACCGACTTCAGCAGGCCCGCGATACTGGCCGCCGACGCGGGCTCCACGAACACGCCCTCGCTGGAGGCAACCAACCGGTAGGCGTTGAGAATTTCCTCATCGGTGACAGCCAGGAACTTGCCACCCGACTCCTGTTGTGCGGCAACAGCACCCGACCACGATGCCGGCGAACCGATACGGATTGCGGTGGCAATGGTCTCCGGATTGGCCACAGGTGCCCCGTTGACCAGCGGCGCCGCACCCGCGGCCTGCGCACCGAGCATCTTGGGCAGCCGGTCCGAGAGACCATCGCGGTAGTACTCGTTGTACCCGCGCCAATACGCCGTGATGTTCCCCGCGTTACCGACAGGCAGCGCATGAATATCCGGAGCGGTACCCAGGGCATCCATGATCTCGAAGGCGGCGGTCTTCTGTCCCTCGATGCGCACCGGATTCACGGAGTTGACCAGGGCGATGGTCGGGTAGTCCGCGGTGGTCTTGCGTGCGAGCTCCAAACAGTCGTCAAAGTTGCCGTCCACCTGGATGATCCGCGCACCGTGAATGACGGCCTGAGCCAGCTTGCCCATCGCGATCTTGCCCTGCGGAATCAACACCGCACAGGTGATGCCCGCCTTGGCGGCGTAGGCGGCGGCAGAGGCGGAGGTGTTCCCGGTCGAGGCGCACAGCACCGCGCGCTGACCGCGAGCCAGCGCATCGGTGACCGCCATGGTCATGCCGCGGTCCTTGAACGAGCCGGTGGGGTTAAGCCCTTCAACCTTCAAATGCACCGTGCAACCGGTGAGCTCGGACAGGCGCGCCGCGGGCAGCAGCGGAGTGCCGCCCTCGCGCAGGGTCACGGGCTGCCAGTTCTCTCCGATCGGGAGGCGGTCCCGATACGCCGCGATGAGGCCGGGCCAAGGGGTGTGAACGGTCACTCTTGTGTTCCTTCCAGCCGGATGACACTCGCGACACCCAGCACCACGTCGAGATCAGCAAGTGCGGCAACGGTTTCCGAGAGCGCAGCGTCTGTCGCCTTATGAGTGAGCACCACCAGGCGAGCACCCGTCTCGTCGACCTCGCCCTCCTGGCGCACGGTGGCGATGCTCACTTCGCGCTTGGCGAACTCGGTGGCAACGGTGGCCAGCACGCCCGGCTTGTCCGCGACCCGCATCCGCACGTAGTAGCGCGTCGGGATGAGCCCGATCGGCGCGATCGGCAGCTGTGCGTACCTGGACTCCAGCGGCCCACGGCCACCCTGGACGCGGTTGCGCGCTGCCATCACCAAATCTCCTAGCACTGCCGACGCGGTCGGTGCACCACCGGCGCCCTGTCCGTAGAACATGAGCTCGCCGGCGGCCTCGGCCTCGACGAAGACAGCGTTGAATGCCCCATTCACGCTTGCCAGCGGGTGCGCCAACGGCACCAAGGCCGGGTAGACGCGTGCCGAAACACGGTGGCGGCCTTCCTTGTCAGTGATTCGCTCGCAGATGGAAAGCAACTTGATGGTGCAACGCAGGGCACGCGCGGACTCGAAATCGTCGGCACTGATCTTCGTGATGCCCTCGCGATACACGTCGTCGGCACTGACCCGGGTATGGAAGGCGATGGACGCGAGAATGGCCGCCTTCGCGGCGGCGTCGTAGCCCTCGACATCAGCGGTCGGGTCGGCCTCGGCGTACCCGAGCTCCCCCGCCTCGGCCAGTGCCGTGTCGTAGCCTGCGCCGGTGTTGTCCATGGCGGACAGGATGTAGTTGGTGGTGCCGTTGACGATCCCGGACACCCGGATCACCGAATCTCCGGCCAGCGATTGAGTTAGCGGCCGGATGACGGGAATGGCTCCCGCCACGGCCGCCTCGAAATAGAGGTCGACTCTTGCTCTTTCGGCGGCCTCGGCGAGCTCACCGGCAGACTGGGCCAAGAGCGCCTTGTTGGCGGTGACTACGGACTTACCCGCGTTGAGCGCACCCAGGATGCCGCGCCGGGCGGGCTCGACCGGACCCATGAGCTCGACCACAATGTCGACGTCATCCCGAGAAACCAGGGCGTCGATATCGTCGGTGAGCAGTTCCACCGGGACCCCGCGGTCGTCGGCGACACGGCGCACACCGATTCCCCGGATCTCCAGCGGGGCACCGATGCGGGCAGCGAGATCGCTCGCGCTGCTTTCGATGATCCGCGCTACCTCGCTGCCGACATTGCCCAGGCCCAGGATCGCTACGCCTATCGCATCACTCATTCACTTACCTCCAGACTCACCAAATCCTCGACGGTCTCGCGCCGCAGGATCAGCCGGGCCTCCCCGTCCTTGACGGCGATAACCGCCGGACGGGTCAGCAGGTTGTACCGGCTGGACATCGAGTAGCAGTACGCACCCGTCGCGGCGACCGCCAGCAGATCTCCGGGAGCCACGTCCTCGGGCAACCACGCGTCCCTCACCACGATATCGCCGCTTTCGCAGTGCTTTCCGACCACCCGGGACAGAACCGGAGCGACATCGCTATCACGGGAAACCAGCTGCGGGTGGTACTCAGCCTGATACAGCGAGGTGCGGATGTTGTCACTCATGCCGCCGTCGACACTCACGTACCGGCGCTGACCGTTGGACAGAATCACGTCCTTGGTGGTGCCCACCCGGTACAAGGTGACGGTGCCGGGACCGGCGATGGCCCGGCCCGGCTCGATCACCAAACGCGGCTCGGGCAGACCTGCCAGCGCCGACTCGGTGCGCACGATCACACCGAGCTTCGCCGCCAAATCCCCGATAGGGGGTGGATCGTCGGAAGGCACGTAACTGATACCAAGGCCGCCACCGAGGTCGATGATGTTGAGCTGCGCGGTCTTCTCGGTGCCGAACTCGGCCACCACGTCACGCAGCAGCCCGATCACCCGGTGCGCGGCAACCTCGAACCCGTCGACATCGAAGATCTGCGAACCGATATGGCTGTGCAACCCGACCAGTCGCAGGTTATCGGTGGCGAAGACGCGACGCACAGCCTCCAGCGCCTGCCCACCCGCGAGGGACAACCCGAACTTCTGGTCCTCGTGCGCGGTGGAGATGAACTCATGGGTATGCGCCTCGACACCGACGGTGACGCGCACCAGAACGTCTTGCACCACACCGGCGCTGCCTGCGATCGCGTCCAGCCGTTCGATCTCGATCATCGAATCGACGACGATGTGCCCAACGCCGGCCTGCACCGCTTGCGCGAGTTCCGCCTCGGATTTGTTGTTGCCGTGCAGCGCGATGCGCTCCGGGGGGAACTCGGCACGCAGCGCGATGGCCAGCTCACCTGCCGAGCAGACATCGAGGCCCAAGCCCTCGTCCTTGATCCAGCGCGCGATCTCGGTGCACAGGAACGCCTTCGAGGCATAGTGCACGCGCTCAGCGCCACCGAACGCCGCCGCCATATCCCGGCAGCGTGAACGGAAATCGTCCTCATCGATCACGAACAGCGGCGTTCCGTACTTCTCGGCGAGCTCGGAGACGGCTAGGCCCGCGAGGGTAACCTCACCGCCAGTGCCGCGAGAAGCATTGCGGGGCCATACGTTCGGTGCCAACTCGGTCGGGTTGGCCGGTGGTGCACTGGTCATGGCGGTGTGCTGTTCCCCTTCTGCGTGGCGGGGGCCTGCCGGGTGTGCGCTCACATCCGCTCCGGTGCGCTCACGCCGAGAATATCCAGGCCGTTGGCGATGACCTGCCGGGTGGCAAGGCATAGCGCTAGGCGTGCCGCATGCAGATCCCCAGGTGTTTCGTCACCCTGCGGGAGCACCCGACACGAGTCGTAGAACCGGTGGTAGTCACCGGCTATGTCTTCCAAATAGCGTGCGACACGGTGCGGTTCACGCAACACCGCGGCATTCTGCAGGATGCGGCCGAACTCGCCGAGCCCCCGGATAAGCGCACCCTCTTTCTCGTGGGTGAGCAGTTCGAGATGATCGGTCGAGTGCTGCAGGCCCAGCTCGGCGGCATTGCGGGCCAGAGCGCAGAGCCGTGCGTGTGCGTACTGGACGTAATAGACCGGGTTCTCGCTCGATGCGGAGGCCCACAGCTGTAGATCGATGTCGATCGAGGTGTCCACCGAGGACCGGATCAACGCGTAGCGAGCGGCATCGACTCCGATCGCGTCGACCAGGTCATCGAGGGTGATGACGGTGCCAGCCCGTTTGGACATCCGGACCGGCTGGCCGTCGCGCACCAGGTTGACCATCTGGCCAATGAGCACCTCGACGCTATCGGCCTGGTAGCCCAGTGCTGCGGCAACGGCTTTCAGGCGCGCGATGTACCCGTGATGATCGGCGCCGAGCATGTAGATGCACAGGTCGAAGCCGCGCTCACGCTTATCGAGGTAGTAGGCGATGTCACCGGCGATGTAGGCGGGGTTGCCGTCACTCTTGATGACAACCCGGTCCTTGTCGTCGCCGAAGTTGCTCGAACGCAGCCAGGACGCGCCGTCCTTCTCGTAGATGTTGCCGGTCTTGCGCAGCTGCGCGATGGCCTCCTGCACTCTGCCGGAGGTGTGCATCGAGTCCTCATGGGTGAAAACGTCGAAGTCCGTGCCGAACTCGTGCAGTGACTCCTTGATGTGGGTGAACATCAAGTCCACGCCGATTTCCCGAAAGACCTCAGCGGCCTCGCTCTCCGGCAGCGAGAGCGCATCGGGACGCTGAGCGAGTACTTGCTTGGCGATATCGGCAATGTAATCGCCGGCGTACCCGTCCTCCGGGGCTTCCCTTCCCTCGGCCGCGGCGATGAGCGAGCGGACAAACCGGTCGATCTGCGCGCCATGGTCGTTGAAGTAGTACTCGCGGGTGACCTTGGCGCCCTGGCGGGTCAGCAGGCGACCCAACGCGTCGCCGACCGCTGCCCAACGGGTACCACCGATGTGGATGGGCCCCGTCGGGTTGGCCGATACGAATTCCAGGTTGATCGTGTGCGTGCCCTGCGCATCGGAATTGCCGTAGGCGTGACCCGCGTCCAGGATGTTCGTGACGATGGTGCCCTGCGCATCGGCGGCGATCCGCAGGTTCACGAACCCGGGCCCGGCGATCTCGGCGGCAGCGATGGCCTCGTTGGCGACGAGCGCATCGACAAGCCAGGTGGCCAGGTCACGCGGGGCGACACCGACCTTCTTGGCGACCTGCAGAGCCACGTTCGTGGCGTAGTCGCCGTGCTCGGGATTACGGGGGCGTTCGACGGTCACGGTGGCCGGTAGCGCCGACGTGTCCAGGCCTCGCTCGTCCAGCACCGTGGTAGCGGTGGAACGTAGCAGGTCGGCAAGGTCGACGGGAGTCACGGCGATCATCCTATGGGCTGGGGTATCCAGGCCCCGAATCCTTATACGCGCGACCGAAACGGTGTGCGGGGCGCTGATCGGGATGCGCTAGGCTGTCGGCTAGTCTTTCCAAGCCCTGATGCCCTCGTAGCTCAGGGGATAGAGCGTCTGCCTCCGGAGCAGAAGGCCGCAGGTTCGATTCCTGCCGAGGGCACACACGATTTATTCGGTCGTAGGAGCTTCCGCCACGGCGGCAGCGTCACGGAGCTGCTGCTTCTCGACCTTCACCCGCCGCCTCCAGTTGCGCACGACGAAATACGCAACGAGAAGCACGATCAACAGCGCGACGATGGCGCCGATGGCCGTCGCTCCGCGAAATCCCGGGGCCTCGACATCGAGCACTCGTTCACCGGCATGCGCGGAATTACTGGTGCCCAGCACGATCGTCAGCGTCATCAGGTTGGGCACCGCGATAATGACGGCGAGCAGCGTCAACACCCCGGCGAAGAACTTCCCGGCGCGGCGGCCCCGCATCAGAAACGCCCACAACACGAGCAACAGCGGAATTCCGGTGCACAGCACCCCGAGCGTGAGCCCGCTGCCTATCCCCTTGGTGAAGCTGCCGTGGCCCGACATATCGGCGATGCGTTGGGCCCACCAGCGCGGGATGAAGGCCGATAGCGCGAAATACACGGCGACCAACGCCAGCAGCAAGGCGATGACACCTATCACGCGCCCGCGCCACCTCGCCCAGAACGACTCCTTGCCCGCAGGCCTTGCCTCGCCGCTCCCAGCCATACCGAAAGGCTAGGCCAAGAGAATTGACTTCGTGCGCCAGAAAGCGGCGATCGCTCTGATCGGTACGGCATTAATGCTGTGTGGGGCACCGATCCGCGTACATCGATCCGATTCAGCCTGCTGGCGGTGCGATGGGCCGCCGCCGCGCGTACAGCAGCGATACCGCGAGCACCCCGAGCCCCGCGACCGCCAGCACCGCACCGACAAGAGACGGAGCACGGTATCCATACCCGGCGGCGATGACCAGACCACCGAGCCAGGCCCCGCCGGCGTTGGCCATGTTGAGTGCAGAGTGATTCAGCGCGGCGGCCAGTGTCTGTGCGTCATCGGCCACATCCATCAGTCGGGTCTGCAACGCGGGTACCAGTGACGTTCCCGAAACTCCTACCGCGAACACCAGCGCCAGTGCGGCCCAAATGTTTCCGGATACCACCACGAAGACCACCAACATCGCCGCGACCAGCACCAGGCTGATGGCGATGGCCCGGACCACACTGCGGTCCGCCATCCACCCGCCCAACACGTTTCCCGTGACCATGCCGATTCCGTAGAGCGCCAACGCCAGCGGGACGGCGGCCTTGGGCAGTCCGGAAACGCTGGTGAGCGTGGTGCTGATGTAGGTGTAGAAGGCGAACATGCCGCCGAAGCCCACGATGCCGATGAGCAGGGTGAACCACACTTGCGCGCGGCGCAACGCGCCGAGCTCGGTCAGCGGGTTCGTGATTTTCATATCCGTCAGCCCCGGCAGGAACTTGAGCAATGCCCCGATCGTGATCAGTCCGATGACCGCGACGACGGCGAAGGCCGAACGCCAGCCCACGGTGTTGCCCAACCAGGTAGCCACGGGAACCCCCACGACATTGGCCACCGACAGACCCAGCATCGTCTGGCCCACGGCCTTGGCGCGTTCCCCGGGACCGGCGAGGTGGGCGGCCACCAGGGCCGCCACACCGAAGTACGCACCGTGCGGCAGCCCGGCGACGAACCTGGACGCGATCAGCGCCGCGTAGCCGGGTGCGAAGACGGTGGCCGCATTGCCGATGGTGAAGGCGATCATGAGCGCGATGAGCAGGGTCCGACGCGAGGCCCGGGCAGTGAGCGATGCGATGACCGGTGCACCCACGACCACACCCAGCGCGTAGGCGCTGATGACGTGCCCGGCTTCAGGCTCGGTGACGTGGAAGCCGTGCGCGATATTGGGCAGCAGCCCCATCGCCACGAATTCGGTTGTCCCGATCCCGAATCCGCCTATGGCCAGTGCGAGAATCGCGCCTCGGCGAGCCCGCGCAGACACGGGCGCCCCGGGCTGCGCGCGTGAATCGACGACGGCAGTCATGAATAGGGCTCCTGTGCGGTATGCGGCTAGATGCGCACATCGATGAGCGCCCTGATCGGTCAACCACCGATTCTGCCGGGTTCATTCCCTTCAGGCGAACTGTGGTCGTCCCACAGTTGTCAGCAGTCGTCAGCGGAACGGGCTGATGATGTCGCGCATGAGCTGACCGATATTGGTGGGCGCGTCCCCGTCAGGGAAGCTCGCGGTGGCCAGCACATTGCCGCCCGCATCGGCGAAGTTCCGGTCCGCACGCTGCTGGTGGGTCGAGTTCGTCACCAGGATGATTCCGGAGGCGCCGGCCTGCTTGGCCAGCGGCACCGAGAACTGCGCATTCTGCACTGTGCTGTTAGCACGCGGCTCCACGACGATCCGGTCGGACGGATATCCCAGGCCGACAAGCATATTGCGCATCTGCTCGGCCTCCGATATGCCGTTCTGCGGATTACCGCCCGTGACGATGATGAATGAATTCGGGAACATGTTGGCGATCGCCCTACCGGTCGCGACTCGCTGATAGAGCTTGTCCCGCATTGAGCCGTCGGGCTTGAGCCCATACCCGAGGATGACGACCGCCGGTTTCGAGAAGTCCTTGCCCATCGCCATGGGTTCGGCGTTCGTCGTCACGGGAGTAGTCAGCGTGAGGACAGCGCTGACGACCATCGCGGTCGTCCATCGAGTGATCAATGCGTCCTCCAAGACCCAAGTGACTTCTGAGACGGACGAGATACATGGTGCCAGAGTTACCCCTGTCAAGTCGACCCGCCGGTCAAATCTCCCGCGATTCCCCCTGGTGTGACCGACATGACAGATGTAAAGTGTGCTATCAGACACATGTCTACTAACACCACAACGCCGTGGAGGGTGACGTGACCGAGGCCTCAACCATCGACCGAGAAGCCGATACACCCGAGCCGATCGCTCCCCCGCTCGTGACACTTCCCAAGCTGGCCCAGGGCATCGCCTTCGTGGCCTCCCGGCGCTGGACCACAAGCCGGCTGGCCAAGAAGTACGGCAAGGTCTACACGATCAATATCCCCAAGTTCGGATACACGGTCGTGGTGGCCGACCCGGATCTCACCCGGCAGGTGTTCACCACCAGTACCGAGATTCTGGGCAACATCCAGCCCAACCTGAGCCAGCAGCTCGGACCCGGATCGGTCTTCGCGTTGGAGCGCAATGAGCACCGGCACCGCCGTAAGTTGCTCGCACCGAAGTTCCACGGCAAGGCCATGATCCAGTACGAACAGATCATCGAGGAAGAGATGCTGCGCGAGTGCGCGTCATGGCCCGAGGATCAGCAGTTCGAAACCATGGAACCGATGATGCGGATCACGCTCAACGCGATCCTGCGCGCGGTCTTCGGCGCCGACGGAGCCGAGCTGGACCAGCTGCGCACACTGATCCCACCGTGGGTGGTACTGGCCTCTCTGACGACTCGTGTGCCCCAGCCCAAGCGCGACTATGGACGTTTCAGCCCGTGGGGCCGGCTGAAGGCCTACCGTGCGCGCTACGACGAAGTGATCGCACTACTCATCGACAAGGCGCTCGCCGCGCCGGATTTCGAGGATCGCACCGATATCCTCGCTCTGCTGTTGCGTTCCACCTACGACGACGGCACCACCATGTCGCGCAGCGATGTCTCCGACGAACTACTCACTCTGCTGGCAGCCGGCCACGAGACCACCGCGACCACCCTGGCGTGGGCTTTCGAACGGATCACCCGGCACCCTCAAGTGCTGTCGCGCCTGGCCCAGGAGGCTCAGACCGAGAGCGGCGAGTACCGGCAGGCGACAATCCTTGAGGTGCAACGCAGTCGGCCGGTCATCGACTTCGCAGGCCGCCACGTGCTGGCACCCTACGTCGACATCGGGCCGTACCGGATCCCCCAGGGCCACTCCCTCGTCGTGAGTATCAACCTCATGCACGATGACCCGGCCGCCTTCCCCCACCCGGAACGCTTCGACCCCGAACGCTTCACAGGCGCCAAGCCCGGCAATTCGTGGGTTCCCTACGGCGGCGGCACCCGGCGCTGCGTCGGGGCGGCCTTCGCCAACATGGAGATGGACATCGTGCTGCGGACCGTGTTGCGGCACTTCACCATTGAGACCACGACGGCACCCAACGAAAAGTGGCATTCACGTGGGGTCGCCTCGTGCCCGAAGAACAACGGGCTGGTGACGGTGCGGCGGCGCTGACACCGTCAGACACGCCTGCACATCACAGGTCAGGGATGCCGTTTACGCAGCCGCATGAGGATCTCGCCTTCAGGGCCGCCGGTGAATGTCACCTCGCGGCGCGGCTTCTGGCCCGGCAATAGCTCCAATTCATATCTCTGGGCCAGCGAAGCAATCCCGATGACGGCTTCAAGATTGGCGAACCCCGAAGCGATGCACATGCGCTTGCCCGCACCAAAAGGCATGTGCGCCTTGCGCTGTTCGGGTTGCAGGTTCTCCTTGAGGAAGCGTGAGGGGTCGAAGGTCTTGGCGTTCTCCCATACCCGCTCGTTGTGGTGAATGCTGTCGATGACAATCGCGACTGTCGTCCCAGCGGATATCGGATATGTACCCAACACGTCATCGGCCTTCGCGGCCCGCGCCAGGCCGATGATCGGCGGGTAGACCCGCATCGCCTCGTTGATCACCGCCATGGTCCACGGCAGGTTCTCCACATCAGCGGCCGTCGGCAGCCGGCCCGCGAGCACCCTGTCAACTTCCTCGCCCAACTTGGCGCGAGCATCAGGGTTGCGGGACAACAGATACCAGGTCCAGGCAAGCGCCGCAGCCGTCGTCTCGAACCCTGCGCCCAGGAAGGTCAGCAGCTCATCACGAATCTCGAGATCGGTGTATCTGGCGCCCGTCTCGGGATCTTCGGCGGCCATCAACAGGGCCAGTAGGTTGTCCTGTCGGGTGATTCGGCCGGCGTGATGATCGGCGATGAGCTGATCGATGGTGTGCTCAACCCAGCGCAGACCCCGCATGGTGCGGGGCGCGACGACCGATGCCCCGAAACGCAATGCCCGGATCGCCAGACGCGGTGTGTGCGCTGACAATTCATCGGGTCCGTGAGTGGCCAGTTTGTCCACCAGCCAGCGCAACGGAGGTGAGGCCCCGACGATGAAGCCCACGCCGAAGAGCTTGAGCAGCCGCGCGAAGCTGATCCGCATCTTCTCGGCCATATCACCGGCCAGGTCAATGCCGAACATGGTCTGCGCGACGATATCCATGGTGAGGTAGTTCATCTCGGCGGTGACATCGACCGCCTTACCCTGCTCGTATAGAGCGTCCCAACGCGCCAGAGTACGCGCTGACGCTTCAGCCATCTGGGGGGCGAATAGGTCGACCTGGCGCTTGGCGAAGATCGGCTGCACCAACCGCCGGTTCCGGTTCCACAGCCCTTCATTGAGGTCGGTCACCAGACCCCGGCCGAAACCCACTGCCAGTAGGTCATATTCGGCGCTCTTGATGTAGTTGTCCTGATTCGCCACCAAGACGTAGCGCGCCAACTCGGGGTTACGGACGATGACCATCTTCCGCATCGGTGCGCGGGCGACGATGACATCATCCTGGCCGGGCAGGTCCGCGATGTACTCGGAGATGGTGTGCCGGTATGTGGACCAGACCGCACCCAGAGCCATACGCCACGACTTCAGATAGCCGACCTTGGTGTCATGCCACCGCAGGAACGTTGGGCCGCCCGGGTACAGGTCGTGGTTGACCGGACATTCACCGACCGCCGCGCCGGGAGGCGCGGAGAGGGATTCTGGCTGCACCGCTGGAGCCGACACGACTAGACCCGTTCCTGCTCAGAGGCGCCGTCGCTCGCCTCGTCAACCTCTGGCCCGGAAGTCACCTCTTCCACCACGGCGTCGATCTCACTCTCGGCCGTGTCATCGTCATCGGCGTCGTCAGCGGCCCCGAGATCCTCGTCGACGAGGTCGACATCGTCATCCTCGGCCAGGTCTTTGGCGTCCCACCGTTCCTGATCAGCACGCGCCCGCTTACTGGCCTCTGCGATTTCGAACCCGTCAGCCACGACACCGCTCACCTCGCGTGCAACTTCCCCCACCGTCCGCGTGATGATGCGGATGATCCGGCCGACACGCGACCCGACCGACTCCACGACTTCCTGGACGACGTTGACGTTGCGCTCAACAGGTCCCACCATGCTGCATTGCCCCTTCGAATTCGGTGGCCAAATAGTGAACAATCGTGCACTGAGATCAGTGTGCGTAACGTAGATGAACCTGTCAATACCAGACATCAACGCGGTTTCGAACGAAACTGGTCGATCGATAAGAGCACGCCCGTACACTGACAGGTATGCGCCACAGTCGTGCTGAGAAGAAGTTGCACACCCGCCGCGCATTGCTCGACGGGACCTTGGATCTACTCAAGGTGCGTGGCTTCGCGGCCGTGAGTCTGCGCGAGGTGGCCCGATCCGCGGGTTTGGTTCCCACGGCGTTCTATCGGCACTTCGAATCGATGGAGGACCTGGGCACGGTCCTCGCCGAGGAGAGCGTTCGCGCGCTTCGTGACACCTTTCGACAGGCCCGACGCGAGGTGGGCAGTGACAACCCTGCCAAGATTCTCGGCCTCATGGTCGACCGCGTGAGCGAGCACGCGAACAACTTCCGGTTTCTGGTACGTGAACGCCATGGCGGCTCACCTCAGGTGCGGCGTGCCATCAACAACGAGATGCGCATGCTCACCAACGATGTCGTGGTCGAGCTGGCGCGCAATCCCGCGACGAACCATCACCCCACCGAGGATCTGGAGATCGCGGCGGACCTCATCGCGAGCTCCATCCTCAGCACGATCGGCATGCTGGTGGACACCGATCACCCCACCGATGCCGATGCGCAAGCGGCCCTCAATCGGGCGCTACGCCAGTTGGACCTGGTCACCCGCGGTCTGGCGCACACCGGCACCATCACGACCGTCATTCCGAAACCGGCCGAGGCTCACCATGAACCCTCTGCCACAACCACAGGCCCGTAAACAGTCCGACCGCGTCGGCCAGCAGATCCAGCAGGCTCCCGTCGCGGTGCGGAACCCACAGAGCCTGAATCACCTCCGAACACGCGGCGAAGGTCAGAACCCAAGCCAGCGTGGTTTTCTCGCCGATCCGTGCAAAACGCGAGGACACCGCCAACATCGCGAAGATCAGAACGTGCACCACCTTGTCCGCCCCGGGCGGGCCCGACGGAACGGCGCCACCTGGCGTGAACAGCAACAGGCAGGCGACCGCGAAGGCGCCTAGCAGCGTGAGCCAGCGAAGGCACCAAGACCAGGACTGAACTATGCGAATCATCGTGACTCATATTGCCGCTTCGGTTCTGGCTGATTCAAAGCGATGCCGCCAAGGGGCATGCTGCGTAGAACGAAGACATGACCTCCGCTCCGTCAGTCCTCGACATCCGCGCCCTGCCCGGCACCGAGACCTACCGGAATCTGCTCGCCCAGGTGGCGAACGGGGCGCGGGATCGCGACCTCGCCGACGAGAACCCCTTTGACCAGGTTCGCCTGCTCAAAGAAGCCGGGATCGGACGGCTGCGAATCCCGGTCGAGCTCGGCGGTGCGGGACTCTCTGTGCGGCAGCTCTTTTCCACCATCATTGATCTGGCGCAAGCCGACCCCATCGTCGCGCACATCTTCCGCACCCACTTCTGGTTCGTCGAGGAGCGACTGCGCACGCTATCGGATCCGACGTCGGCCGCCTGGCTGACCAAGGTCAACGAGGGCAACCTCTTCGCCAATGCGTTCAGCGAGAAGGGTGTGTTGGCCGTCGGCAGCCTGGTGTTCAACACGCGGCTGCTGCCGGCCGGGCATGGATATCGGTTGACCGGTGAGAAGTTCTACAGCACCGGGACACTGTTCGCGGACTACCTGACGGTCACCGCGACCACCGAGCGCGACTCGGTGGCATCGGTCATCGTCCCCGGTGACCGTGACGGAGTGCGGCTGGTGGACGACTGGGACGGGTTTGGCCAGCGTCGTACCGGCACCGGTACCACGATCTTTACTCAGGTTGACGTCGCCGAGGACGAAATCCTTTCCGAGACACCGTATGACGCTGCCCCGGTGCCCACCACGCAGTACGCATCGTTACAGCTGTACATCCTGGCGATAATCGCCGGTGTGCTGCGGTCGGTGGTGGACGACGGTGCGGCGCTGCTGCGCTCCCGGCAACGCAATTTCAGCCATGCCCTCACTGAACGTCCGGTCGACGATCCCCTGCTGCAACGCACCCTCGGCGAGCTGAGCGCGACCGCCTTCGCGGCCGAGGCAGCGGTTCTCGCCGCGGCAGATGCCATTGACGCCGCCACCGCATCCGTGCGCGATGGAGTCCCCGACGCGCAGCTGGCCGAGGAAGCACAGCTGGCGGTTGCCAAGGCCAAGGTGCACATCGACGCCGTCGCGCTCGACGCCGCCACCAAGCTGCTGGATCTGGGCGGCGCCAGTGCCTCGAGCCGCAGCCGCAACCTGGACCGGCATTGGCGCAACATCCGGACCATCAGCCTGCACAATCCCGTGCACTACAAGGCCCGGGTGATCGGCCAGAACCTGCTGCACGGCACGCCGGTTCCCGCGAACGCCTATTTTTAAGGGTATCGGCAGGTCCTGCCGAGTCGCTCAGGCAGACAGGCTGATTCGATGCGCCCCGGAGACCGCGTCATAACGGTCGGGACTGCACGTCAGCACGATCACCTGCGCCTCGGTACCCACCGCGCCGAACACCTCACCCATGCGCTCCAGCCTGTCGCTGTCGGTGAAGCCCAGTGCGTCGTCGATGATCACGGGTACCGCGTCCTCCGGCGCCACCAACGCGGCACTTGCCAGCCGTGCGACGATGCCCAGCTGTTCCTTAGCGCCGCCCGATAGCGACTCATAGGGAACAGTCCGGCCCTCCAGCGTCCGGCTGCGGATGCTCAGATCGCTGTCGACATCCACTTCGAAGGTCGGACCGAAGACCATGCGCCCCAACCGCTCCAGTTCCGCGCGGAATGGGTCGACATAACGCAGCCTCATGCCGTCCCGGTGCCGCAACATCACCGATCGCAGCGTGTCGACGGCCCGCGCCTTGGCGCCTATCCTCGTGAATTCCGTTGCCGCATATTCTCGTTCAGAGGCAGCGGCATCCAGTTGATCCTTACGGCCCTGCCTGCCAAATACCTCCAGCCGCACCGCGATGTCGCGCAGCCGATGCCGCAACTCCTCGTGCCGCTGATCCAGCCCCTGCGCCAGTACCGAGACTTCGGCCAGCTCGGCGCGCACCCGGTCGGCTTCCAGCGCGGCCAGCTGATTCACGAGATCGGTGACGCGGCGCGCGGTCAGGTCGGCCGCCTGGACCGCCTGCTCATGGCGCTCGGTCAGCAGATCGTCGGATGCCGACGCCCGCACCTGGGCAAGACGCTGCTCGGAAGCGGCCAGTTCTTCGGCGCGCGCGGCTTGCTTTTCCCGCAATACCGTTGCCTCAGTGGACTTCTCGACGAGCCGCTGAGCGGCCACCTGGACCGCCTGGCGGTGCGTGGCCTCTTCGGCCTGTAGCCGTTCGACCGCGGTCACCAGCCGGGCGACCTCGGCGCGCGCCTGCGCCGGATCAATCGCATCCCATAAGCCGGTGGCCTCCGGCGCGAGCTCGCGCAATCGGCTGAGCTTCCCACGCAACATGTCAAGGTTCTCCGAACCCATCAGCCCGTCGAGTAACGCCGTTAACCGGTCACGTTCGGCATGGAGTTCGGTACGCCGTTCATACTGCTTCTGCGCCTGCCCGATATCGGCGACACCAACGGTGGCCAATGCGGCGGCGAGCGCCGCGCGGGCGGCGTCGAGGTTGCCACGCAGTTGGGCCGCGTTGGCCCCCGGAATGATTCGGGTGACCGCCACGCCGGGAGCGGTGATCTCGATGGTGTCGGTGGCCGCACTCGCCCACTGCTCTCCGGCCTCGACCCGCCGCTGCTCACCGTTGACAGTGATGTCGACATCGGCGAGTGCCCGGACCTCCACCTGCGCCGAAGCGGTGTCCAGAGCCACCTCTGCCATACCGACAGCGCGCGCGGCGGACTCGATCGCCCCAAGCGACTGCGCGGTGATGACCAATCCGGAGAGCTCCGCGCCGACCGCGGTCAACTGGCGGGTCGTGAGGTCGATACGCGACACCCTGGCCGCCAACCCGTCTACCTCGTCCCGGGCGAGCGCGCGGTCCAAAGTGTCTCGGGCCGTCTCCAATTGGGCGCGGGTTCCGTCTATCGCCTGAGTCGCTTGGGTCGCGGCGGACTCGGCAGCCTCGGACAGCTGCCGTGCCGTTTCGTGCGCCTCCTTGGCGGCCGATGCCTGCTCTGCGAGCCCGGCGATCAACGCCCTGCGCGCCTGGACATCGGCAATCAGCTGCGCCCGCTCATCGCGTTTCGCCTGGGCGGCTACCGCCGCGGCTTGCGCTGCCTCCGCGACCACCGTCGCGTTATCGCGCTGCTGTAGCAGCATCGAAACAGCTTGGGAGGCTTGCTCTAACGGAGCCAGACGGCGACTGACCTCGGCACGATCGGCGATGACGGTGGCCAGATCCCGGGTCAGCTCGTCATGCTCGCGAACCTGCTGATCGACCTCGGTCACCGCGGCGTTGGCGACGGCCAGGGCGTCCTCGGCGGCGGTCAGTCGCGCACCGGCCTTGGCCCACTCGCCGGTAGGGCGCCCGGTCGCGGTGAAGTACAGCGCGTATTCCGCATCGATCCGCTCCACCAGATCAGGCTCGCTACCCGAAAGCGCAACCGACTGCCCGGCAGCCAGATCCAGTGCACGCGTGAGCGCATCGCTCGAGGACAGGTCGAGCACGCCCGCGCCCGCCGACTGCAGGACGCGTTGCGCCTTCCACAAGTTCATGTCAATGGACTGATCCAGCATGTCCAGCACCCGCTGATGCGCTTCATCGCCAGAGAGCTGTTCGCGGCGCGGCTCGATGACAGTCAGGTGTGTCTCGGCGCGCTTGTGGAAACGCTTGCGGTACACGAATCTAAAAGCTCCACAGCTGATTTCGGCCTCGATCTCGGAGCCGACATCCGCAAAAGTTGGCTTGACCTGCTTGACATCCTTCTTGGTGGAGCGGTCTTTGGATTCGATCAGTAGGTCGAGCGCCTCGATCATGGACGTCTTGCCGATCTCGTTCGCCCCGCTGACCACCACAACCCCGCGATCAGGAAAGGTGATGTCGCGATGGGCGATTCCGCGATAGTTGGTCACCGACAGGCGGTGCAGTTTCACGCCGCCGACCCTCTTGCCAATGAGCCCTTGGCCGAACCGCCTCGCCCTGCACTCGATGTGAGACGCAGCAGCAACGACAACGCGCCCTGAGCATCCGCGGAGGATTCTCCACCCGCGGCCGCCATCTCCTTCAGCTCGGCAATCGCGGATTCGGCGAAACCGCCGACACCGAGATCACTGAACTCTCCATCGGCAGGTACTACCGCGATATCGGTGTGCCGCTCCCATGTCCGCACACTCGCGAAAAGCCGCGTGTACTTGTCCAGGCACTCTTCCAGCACGGCGTTATCGGTCACGCTCAGCGTTCCGGTCAGGGCCAGGCGCACCACGGTGCGCTCCTTGTCGGGCAGCAGTTCCAGGTTGAGCCCCAGATCGGCGATGTCGCGCGCGTTGTCCACCGACCGCCGGAGCGTGACGAACCGCCATCTGCCCACGTGATGAGCATCAACCTGTAGCGCACCCGATTCGTCCAGACTCACCACGAGGGCGTGCCCCGGATCGGATTCGACATCGTCGTAGTTGGTGACCTCCGGCGCGCCCGAGTACCAGACCCGCCCACTGGAACCCACCTGAGTTCGGGAGTGCTTGTCTCCGAGCGCTACGTAATGGACGGCACCCCGGGCAAGAGCGTCCTCGACAGCCTTCAACGAGATAAGCGCAGGCTTCGTCGGATCGGGGTCCAGAATGTCGACACCACCGTGAGCCACCACGATGCGCCGTGTGCCATCGGCGGGTAGACCCTCCAGTTGTTCGGCCACGAGATCATGCGTGGGCGCCTTCGATCGCCACGGCACCGCGACCAGCTCGACTCCTGCAGCCACCTGATGGACGCCCGCGGTATCGAGCACGTGGACGTTCGCGGGCTTTTCTGCCAGGAACAGCTCGCTGGTGTACACCGAGGCGGCGTCCAGGGGATCGTGGTTGCCAGGAAGCAGATAGATGTCGACACCAACGCCCCGCATCACCTCCAGCGCCTGGCTGATGACTCGCGGGGCCAGCTGATTGGACTCGAAGACGTCTCCGCACACCACCATGAAGTCGCAACCCTGTGCCACGGCAACCTCGCCGAGAGACGCGATGGCCTCCCGACGCGCGGCTGAATACTGCGGCTGGGCTTCACCGGCAAGGAAATGCCGTGTCATGCCAAGCTGCCAATCAGCGGTGTGCAAGAACTTCACACGCGAAGTCTATGGCCGTCTACCGACAACCTCCGGGACGCCGCGCCTCATCCCCGCGACCCGCCAGATGACTTATCCACAGGTCTGGCATTTGCCCGGCGCTCGTCGCACACCCCGGCTACCGTACGAATCATGTCGGAGGACGCCAAGCGCACCCTGATCCTGATGCGGCATGCGAAGTCGGCGTATCCACCCGGTGTCGACGATCACGAGCGTCCGCTGAATCTGCGCGGTACCCGACAAGCCACCCAGGCTGGGACTTGGCTGCAGGACAACTTCAATCGGATCGACGCGGTGCTGTGTTCGACTGCCACCCGGACCCGCGCGACGCTGACGCAGACCGGGGTCCACAGCCAGCTCGTCAGATTCAGCGACAAGCTCTACGACTCGACGGTGGGGATCACCCTCGGCGAGATCAACGGGGTACCGGACTCCGCGACTACCGTGCTCGTCGTCGGGCATGAGCCCACCACGTCGCAGTTAGCACTGGCGCTGGCCAACACCGGCACCAGCAACGCCGAGGCCGCGAATCGAATCTCCACTAAGTTTCCGACCTCGGCGATCGCGGTGCTGACGACTCGCTCACCGTGGTCACGGCTCGAACTGGCAGGCGGATCGCTGACCAAGTTCCACGTACCGCGCTAGCGGGCTGCCTCAGACCTTCTCCGCCACCTGGGTGGACAGCTTCATCGCGCAATGGCACGCATCCGACGACGTGCCGTGACCCGCGCCAAGCAGCGTGACCGCCAATTCGAAGAACTGGTCGTCCCCGTACTCCAACGCGGTGACGCACATCCCGTAGGTCGAACTGATGAAGCCGCTCTTGCCTCCGGCCGAGAAGTCCTTGACCTCGTCGCGCGTTCGTTCCTCTCCTTCCCGCTCGCGGCCGATTGGGCTGCCCCGATACCAGGAGAGTGTGACGTTGGGGAGCGCACTCCAGGATCCGTTCGGAGACCACGTGCACCCGGCGGGGGTCTTTGCAATCAGCTTGAGGTCAGTCCGGTGCACAACAGCCGAGATATCGGGTGTGGTGAGGCTGCCGCACTCGGAGTACACCGGGCCGACCCGAATGTCATGCCCGGCCGTGACGTCGTGCCCGCCGAGTTCACGGTGGTGGCTAGAGCATCCGGCGCTGAACATGACTCCCGAGGCCACCACAAGACACAGCAGTATCCCGGCGATACGGGACGAGCGAACACGACCTGTCAGATATTCACTGACAGCGTCATCTCCATCAATTTGATTGCCTGCGTGCATGAGTCTCCGCCTTGGCCCTGCGGGTTGACCCACCATCCAACAACACCTGCGGCGTCGCTGGCAACTCCACAGGCGCCCGGCTGGTCCGGCGGCTTCATCACAATCGACGGAATGCCCTGGATCGCCCGTTCTTGGACGTTGTATTTCAGACTGTTCGCTGTGGCCTTTTCGGCGTCGAGGCTGCCGGTCTCGAACCAGAAGCGGGTGATGTCGACGAGGCCGCCGCTCTTACTCATGGCCTGCCACCGGCATAGCGCCCCCACAAAGGTGCTCTGAATGTCCCTTGGATCGGCGTCGACGGCCTTGGCCAGGACGTCCGTGGTGAGAACGTCACACTCCTTGAGCAGGTTGGGGTACTTCTGCTCAGCGGGCGTGCCGTCACCCAGATCGCCCTTGCCGGGCATGACCGCCTCACCGTCGACCGTGCCGCCGCAGCCTGCCGACGTGAGTGTGACCAGTGCGATGCAGGCCGCCGCGAACAGCGATTTCGTTTTCCGATGCGTCATTTCTTGGCCGCCTTGATGGACGTCTCGGTCAGCTGCTTAGCCACATCGCAGGGGTCGGGCGCACCTGATCCGGGCTCGAAGTTGATGGACCATTCGATGAAGTCGTTACCGAAGTCCATGCCGATCTCGCACAGCTTGGTCACGGTGCCCGGGTAGCCGTCGGTGGCGATAAATCCCTTGTACCCGGCGATCTCGATGTCCTCGACGCTCGGGCGCGTCCGTTCTTCGGTCGCGCGCTCGCGGCCAATGGGGCTGCCGCGGTACCAGTTGAAGGAGAAGTGCGGTCCCACGATGCTTCCACCGCGAAGCCAGACACAACCGACAGAGTTCTTGGCGGTGCCGACCAGGCCCACGACCTTGGTCATCTGCATCATCGCCTGGTCACTGATGCCGCCGCACTCCGTGAACATCGGCCCCTCGACGCCCTTGGACTTCGTCTGCGCCGGCGCCGTCGCGTTCGGCGCGGTGCCATTGGGCTCATCGGACTTATCACCGCCCGAACAGCCCGCCAACACCAGTGCAACCATCGCCAGCGCGACAGCACACTTGCCCCACACGTTGCGCGAATCCAAGCCCAACCTCACATGTGCACTGTAGCGGCACAAACCGGAGTCAACCACTGAGCTGCGGCTTTGTTGCGGGCCTGGTGTGCGACAGTGGTGCCCATGCCTCAGGGTCAGTTGCGGGCCCTTCTGGGACGCTACGTCCGCCCGTACCGCAGCCTCGTCGCGGTGGTCGTCGTCCTGCAGACCCTCAGCACGCTGGCCTCCTTGTACCTACCGACCGTCAACGCCGCGATCATCGACGACGGTGTGGCACAGGGCGACACCCGAATGATCATGCGGCTCGGCATGGTGATGCTCGCCGTGACGCTGGTGCAGATCGCCTGCTCGATCGGCGCGGTGTATTTCGGTTCCAGAACAGGTATGGGGTTCGGCCGCGATATGCGATCGGCGCTGTTCCATCACATCACCGGGTTCTCCGCCGAGGAGTCCGCCCGATTCGGCGCGCCGACCCTGCTGACGCGCACCACCAACGATGTTCAGCAATTACAAGTGCTGGTGCAGATCACCTGCACCATGCTGGTGACGGCGCCGATCATGTGCGTCGGCGGAATCGCCATGGCGGTCCATCAGAATGCGGGCTTGTCCTGGCTGCTCATCGTGAGCATGCCCGCGCTCGGTGTGACCAATTGGTACATCGTGCGCTCGATGTTGCCGATCTTCCGCCGAATGCAACGACTCATCGACGGCATCAACCGCGTGATGCGAGAACAACTGACCGGTATTCGGGTCATCCGCGCATTCACACGGGAAGCAGTGGAGCGCAAACGATTTAGCGTCGCTGTCGCCGAGGTATCCGACACGGCGCTGGCCGCCGGACGATGGCAGGCCCTGATGCTGCCCACTACTTCATTGGTCATCAATACCTCCAGCGTGGCGCTGATCTGGTTCGGCGGGCTGCGGATCGACCAGGGACAGATGCAGGTGGGCTCGCTGGTGGCCTTCTTGTCCTACTTCTTGCAGATCCTCATGTCGATGATGATGCTCACCATGCTGGCCGTCATGGTGCCGCGCGCATCAGCGTGTGCCGAACGGATCGCCGAGGTGTTCGAAACGGTGGGATCGATTACAGCACCGGCCGATCCGGTGCATGTGGACGCACTCGACCCGACCGTCGAGTTCACCGATGCCGGGTTCCGTTATCCCGGTGCCGAGCGTGCGGTGCTGGAAGGGGTTTCGTTCACGGCGCGACCAGGGACGGTCACCGCCGTGGTCGGCGCGACGGGCTGCGGTAAGAGCACGCTGCTGTCTTTGATCCCCCGCTTGCACGACGTGACCGCAGGTTCGGTACGTGTGGGCGGTCACGATGTTCGCCGATACGACCCTGAGGACCTTTGGATGGTTATGGGTCTGGTCCCGCAGCGGGGCTACTTGTTCTCCGGAACGGTGGAAAGCAACCTGCGCTATGGCAAGTCGGATGCCACCGAGGACGAGATGTGGGATGCGTTGCGCGTCGCCCAGGCGGCGGACTTTGTCCACGCGCACGCCTCGGGGCTGCAGATGCCGGTGTCGCAAGGCGGTATCAACTTTTCGGGCGGGCAGCGTCAGCGCATCGCGATTGCGCGGGCGGTGATTCGCCGCCCCGGCGTCTACCTGTTCGATGACGCGTTCTCCGCGCTGGATGTGCATACCGATGCGCGGTTACGGGAGGCGCTGCGTGCGGTCGCCGCGCACGCCACCGTGATTGTTGTGGCACAACGGATATCGACGGTGGTCGATGCAGACCAGATCGTCGTTCTGGAGGACGGCCGAGTGGCCGCGGTGGGCACCCACGCCGAACTGGCGGACCGCTGTGAGATGTACCAGGAGATCTGCGATTCGCAGGCGGTGCTGCCGGTATGACTGGGGCGATCGGCTTTCGAGGTGTGCAACAAGGGCCGGCAGAACGTTCCCGGGACTTCCGCGGCACCGCCGTACGGATGGTGAGACGACTTGCTCCGCAACGTTTTCTGACCGCCATGGTGATCACTCTGTCCATGACCGGTATCGCGATCGGGGTCATCGGGCCCCGGATCCTGGGGCATGCCACCGATCTCTTGTTCAACGGGGTCATCGGACGGGAGTTGCCCGCCGAGCTCAGCAAGGAACAGGCCATCGAGGCGGCTCGGGCCCGCGGGGACGGCCAGTTCGCACAGATGCTTTCCGGCATGAACGTCACCCCCGGGGTGGGTGTCGATTTTCACGCGGTGGGGATGACGCTGGCCCTGGCCTTGGGTATGTATCTGGCGGCCGGGTTACTGGCATGGGTACAGGCACGGCTTCTCAACGTCACCGTGCAGCGCACGGTGGTGGCGCTGCGTGCCGATGTAGAAGACAAACTGCATCGGCTTCCCTTGTCATACTTTGATTCCCGACAGCGCGGGGAAATCCTCAGCCGCGTAACCAACGATGTCGACAATATCCAGACGTCACTGCAGATGAGCATCAACCAGCTGCTGAGCTCAATGCTGACCCTGGTTGCCGTACTTGCCATGATGCTCAGCATCTCGCCGCTGCTGGCACTGATCACACTCGCGACCGTGCCCATGTCGCTATGGGTGACGCGCGCGATCGCCCGCCGCTCCCAACAGCTGTTCGTGGCGCAGTGGTCTAACACCGGGAAACTCAACGCACACATCGAGGAGACCTACAGCGGTTTCACCATCGTCAAGACCTACGGACACCGCGCCGAGGCAGAGGCAATCTTCGCCGATCGGAACGCCAAGGTCTACAGCAGCGCCTTTGGGGCACAGTTTTTCTCGGGATTGGTATCGCCCGCCACGGCGTTCATTGGAAACCTGAGCTATGTGGCAGTGGCGGTGGTGGGCGGCATGAAGGTGGCCTCCGGCGACCTGACGCTCGGCGGCATCCAGGCGTTCACGCAATACGTGCGGCAGTTCAATCAGCCCCTGACACAGGTCGCGGCGATGTACAACACCCTGCAGTCCGGACTCGCCAGCGCCGAAAGGGTTTTCGAGCTGCTGGACGAGGACGAGGAGCCGCCCGATCCGGCATCTCCTGCGACGGTCCCGGGCGGGACCCCGGGTGTCGAGTTCGATGACATCAGCTTTAGCTACTCCCCCGGCAACGCGGTGATCGAAGGGCTGTCGCTGCTCGTCGAACCGGGGCAAACGGTAGCGATCGTCGGGCCGACCGGGGCCGGAAAGACCACCCTGGTGAACCTGCTGATGCGCTTCTACGACATCGACTCCGGGCGGATACTGCTGGACGGCACTGATATCTCGACGATGAGCCGACATGATCTGCGGTCTCGGATGGGGATGGTGCTACAGGACACCTGGCTTTTCGGCGGCACCATCGCCGAGAATATCGCCTACGGGCGGCCCGAGGCCTCTGACGACGAGGTCCGCGAGGCTGCGCGTGCGGCATACGTGGACCGATTTGTGCGCACACTTCCCGACGGCTACGACACCAGGATCGCCGACGACGGTGAGAACATCAGTGCCGGAGAGAAGCAGTTGATCACCATCGCCCGTGCATTCCTGGCACGCCCGCAGCTGCTGATTCTCGACGAAGCGACGAGCTCGGTGGATACCCGCACCGAGCTACGAATCCAGCGGGCCATGGCCGAGCTGCGCCGGGACCGAACGAGTTTCATTATCGCCCATAGGCTTTCCACCATTCGCGATGCGGATCGCATTCTCGTGATGGATGGCGGCTGCGTCGTCGAGAGCGGCACTCACACGGAACTGCTGGCGCGCCGCGGCGCCTACTTCGCGATGACACAGGCCTAGAGCTGCGGACCTTGCGTCCGTAGGTCCCGAACCTCCGTCATGGCACCGCGCAGCTTGTCCAGCCAATCCTCGGCGTGTTCACCGACCAGCCGCACCGCCCACGCCAGCGCATCGGCACGGGAGCGGGCAACTCCGGCCTCCACCAGGGTGTCGAGTACCTGACGCTCAGGCTGTCGCAGCCGCGTCATCACCGGAACCGCGATGTGCGTGAACAGAATTCGCTCCGGCTCTTCAGCGGTACCCACATCGACACCCCAGGAAACCTTGCGCCCGTACCGAGCCTGCGCCTCGTCGGCGATGCGCATTCGATGGGAGCGCGTCTCTTCCCGGAAACGCGAGGCCCGGCCTGCAGCACGCGCCTCGCTCTCGTTGTCACCCTCATCCGCGGGTAGCCGACCGATGACGGTGATCTCTTCGCGGTCGACGACGACTTCGGGATCACCACTGAACCAGCCGTCGGGCAGGCGCCCGGCGAACCAGTCCGCGGCGTCGGAGGCGTCGGACTGTTGATCTCGTTTCATGATTACAAAATTACACGCTTACAAACCTCAGAGCGTTCGCTTATAGCGAACACTCTGGGAGCGGCGACTGCTACGTCAGCTACGGCGCATGACGACCGCGGCACCGCCGGCGAGCACGATGACCACTGCCAGGACCAACGCCCATCCGAGACCGGCAATCCACCACACGGCGCCGAGAGCGGCCAGTACCGGGGCAGCCACGAACAACGCCATCCCCGGGTGCTGACGGATCACCGCCAGCGCGGCATTTGCCCGCTGCTTGTCGATTTCCTTACCAGCCATATCACCAGCGTACTGCGCATCTGGACGTCGGCCCGACAGCTTGATCCCGAATTTGTCGCCCAGCTGGATCGGATCCCTGACGCACCACCGTCGGCAACACGACAGGGCTCTTCGTAGACCCTCTGCGCTGACGACATCATGGAATCAACGAGTAAGGTAATCCTGTGCTAAATCGACGGTCGTTCTTGGCGGCATCGGCTATCGCGATGACAACAGCACCCTCAGCGTTTGCGGATACCGCAGAATTCGAGGGAGGCCCCGTATTGGCGCGTCGAGCGGTACTGCTCGATTGCGGCCGCAAAGCGTTCAGCGTCACGTGGGTACGGCGACTTGTTCGATACATGGCCACGCTGGGCCTCAACGAGTTGCAGTTGCACTTCGCAGACAACGGCCGGCTTGGCATCACCAGCGCCCGCCACCCAGAGGTGAACGTCGCCCCCCAATGGGCCAGCAGCCAAGTGCGCGACATCGTCGACTTCGCCGCAGAGTGCGGGGTATCGGTGGTGCCTGAACTTGATATGCCGGGCCATATTGGGTGGCTCCTCAGCGCACATCCGGAGTTCGCGATGTCCGGAGGTGGGGCAGACGGGGTGATTGACATAACCAATGACGCGGCAATCGCCTTCCTCGACGACATCATCGACGAGTACGCTGAGCTCTTTGCAGGCAGCCCGCACTGGCATCTAGGCTTTGACGAAATCTTCAGTCCCTTTACCCAGGGGCAGGCGGCCGGGAGGCTCGCGGACATCGCCCGGGAAAAGTTCGGGCCATTGGCTAATGAGCACGATCTCATTACCGACGTCGCCAATCGTTACGTCACTCAGCTTGCCCAACGGGGTTTCGGGGTCGGTGTCTGGAACGACACCCTGCTCAAGAGCGCGGTGGTCCCGCTGGACCGCACCGTGACCGTCAACTACTGGACCCGCTGGAATGACACCTATGCCGCCGCAGGTGATATCGCCGCAGCAGGGTATTCATTGCTCAACTACAACGATTACCTCTTGTACTACGCCTTAGCGCCCCAATATGAACACCCGACGGTTGAACGTATTCTGAAACTGTGGCGGCCGGAAGTCTTTAGCCCGAGGTTGCAGTTTGACCCACAAAGCTTGATCAAGGGAGGAACCCTGGTCATCGACTCCTCGGTACAGTCGATGTTTCCCAAGCCAGAATTTCAGATCCTGGACAGAAATGCAGATAACATAACCGGTGCAACCTTCTCGATTTGGGCCGACATGCCAGAAGCCGAGACCGAAGACCAGATATTTACCCATGTCAAAGAGCCCTTAGCGGCGTTTGCACTTAAAGCATGGAATCCCAATAGCAGCGTCACAGCAAACCGTGTTCGGCAAATCGTACGAGAAGCCACTGGCTGAACAAGCTACAGCACGCCAGAAGGCGAAAAACAGGCACGCTCCTGCTTGAGCCTCCAGCTCAGGGATTACGCGACGCCAAACGGATTGTCATTTTCCATTCGCCGCCAGCTCGATATCTCCGAAACCGCTGTGCGTCAGAATCTGCACCGCGCGCGGGCCGTGCTTGCAAACGCCCTTATCTAGACCAGGGCAATCCCACCAGTTGGCGTCCCAGACCTCCACGGGAAGCCAGAGACAGTTGGCTCGCTCACCCACCGCTACGGTGTGCTCATGTCCTGTGTCTTCTGCGCCATTGTTGCCGGCGCGTCGCCATCGTTCCCCGTATACGAGGACGAGACGACACTCGCCTTCCTCGATATCCGCCCCATCACCCGTGGACACACCTTGGTAATCCCGAAGTCCCACGCTCAGGACCTCACGGATCTGAAGCCCGATGATGCCGCCGCCATCATGACCGTGGGACAGCGAATCGCCAACGCCATGCGCGATTCGGAGCTGCAGAGCGAAGGCACCAACCTGGCCCTCAATGACGGCCGCGTCGCGTTCCAGACGGTCATGCACGCGCACCTGCATGTGGTGCCACGACGCGGGGGCGACAAACTTGCCTTCGCAAAGGGATTCATGATCCGTCGAGATCCCGACCTGGAATCCACAGCTCGCATCGTTCGCGAGGCAGTGCAAGCCAACTAGCAAAAATCACTCGACCACCCGCACTATCCGCTGATACGTTTTCGGCGACATGTCCACTCCGACGGCGGATTCGCCGACAATTGATCAGGTGAATCGCCGGCCGGTATTCCTGCTGCTCTTCGCATCTGTTGTGGCCGCCATCGGCAACGGTGTGTCGATCGTCGCGCTCCCCTGGCTAGTTCTGCAGCGCACCGGCTCTGCCGCGGATGCCGCAATCGTTGCCGCTGCCGGAACCTTGCCGCTGGTCTTCTCCACCCTGATCTCGGGAACGGCGGTCGACTTCTTCGGACGCCGCAAGATGTCGATCATCTCCGACGTCCTGTCGCTGTTATCCGTTTCGGCCATACCGATTCTGGCCATGACCACCGGACTCAGCGTGCCGCTGCTCGCGGCTCTCGCCGCGGTCGGTGCCATCTTCGACCCCGCCGGAATCACCGCACGTGAATCGATGCTGCCCGCCGCCGCGAAGGCTGCCGGCTGGTCGCTCGACCAGATGAACAGCATGTACGAGGCGGTGTTCAACGTCGCGTACATCGTGGGCCCGGGTCTGGGCGGTCTGCTGATCGCCTCCATCGGCGGCGTCAACACCATGTGGGCCACCGCGTCGACCTTCGTCGTGTCCGTCGCGGCAATCACCTTCCTCAAGGTCGAGGGTGGCGGGAAACCGGCCGCCGAAACCAAGCCCACCGGCGTCATCAGCGGTGTGGTCGAGGGATTGAAATTCGTCTGGAACGTCAAGATCCTGCGCACCTTGGCGCTTATCGACATGGCCATCACAGCGCTCTATCTGCCCATCGAAAGTGTGCTGCTGCCCAAGCACTTCAGCGATGCCGGGACTCCCCAGCAGCTCGGCTGGATACTCATGTCCATCTCGGTCGGCGGGCTGCTCGGTGCTCTCGGGTACGCCACCATGGTGCGCCACGTCCAACGCCGCACCATCATGCTGTGTGCCACCTTCACCGCCGGCATCACCACGCTGGGCATGTCTTTCCTGCCACCCATCGCGGTCCTGCTGATGCTCGGAGCATGCCTGGGCTTCATCTACGGACCAGTGGCGCCGATCGCCAACTACGTCATGCAGACCCGCTCCCCCGAGCACTTGCGCGGGCGGGTGGTGGGCGTCATGACGTCCACGGCATACTGCGCCGGGCCGCTCGGGTTCATGCTCGCCGGCCCCATCGCCGACAAGTTTGGCGTTGCCTCGACCCTGACGATCATCGGAATACCGATGCTCCTGATCGCCGTCGCCAGCACTCGGATGCCCGTCTTACGAGAGTTGGACCGCGAGGAACAGCAGCCCCACAAGGATCCCACTCGGTAGGGTCGGCTCCGTGGCTGACTTCGAGGGAAGAATTGCACTAATCACCGGCGGCGCACGCGGCATGGGTCGTTCACACGCCCTGGCGCTCGCCGAGGCGGGCGCCGATATCGCGATCTGTGATCGCTGTGAGAACAGCGATGTCGTCGGGTACCCGCTGGCTACCGAGGATGACCTCGCCGAGACGGTCGCCATGGTGGAAAATACCGGACGCCAGTGCATCTCGGCCAAGGTCGACGTGAAGGATCGCGCCGCACTGGAATCGTTTGTCGCCGAAACCGAGGACTCACTCGGCGGAATCGACATCGCCATCACCAACGCCGGTATCAGCACCATCGCGCTGCTGCCCGAGGTTGACTCCGCTCAGTGGGACGAGGTCATCGGCACCAATCTCACCGGCACCTTCAACACCATCGCGGCTGTGGCGCCCGGCATGATCAAGCGGAACTACGGCCGCATCATCACGGTCTCCTCAATGCTCGGGCACAGCGCGACATGGGCTCAGGCGTCCTATGTCTCGTCCAAGTGGGGTGTCATCGGGCTGACGAAGGTCGCCGCACATGACCTCGTCGGCTACGGCATCACCGTCAACGCCGTCGCACCGGGAAACGTCGAAACTCCCATGACCCAAAATGATTTCGTATTCGGCACCATGCGGCCTGACCTGGAGAAGCCCACACTCAAGGACGTCGAATCCGTCTTCGCGTCGCTGCACCTGCAGTACGCACCCTTCCTCAAGCCCGCGGAGGTCACCCGTGCCGTGTTGTTCCTGGCCGACGAGGCCAGCTCACACATCACCGGCACGGTGCTGCCGATCGACGCCGGCGCGACAGCACGGATGATATGAGCCAGACCGCCCTCCACGAGCTCGCGACGACCCTCGGCGAGGGCGCGGTCATCACCGACCCCGATATCACCGCCTCCTATCGACAGGACCGCGCCTTCGATCCAGACGCCGGAACGCCTCTCGCGGTGGTACGTCCCAGCAGCACGGAAGAGGTTTCGGCGACCCTGAAATGGGCCAGCGCGCATCACATCCCCGTCGTTCCCCGTGGTGCGGGAACCGGGTTATCCGGCGGTTCCACCGCCCAGGACGGCGCCATCGTGTTGTCGACCGAGCGGATGCGCGCCATCTCCATCGACACCACCACTCGTGTGGCGATCGCCCAGCCCGGCGCTCTCAACGCGGAAGTCAAGGCCACTGCTGCCGAACATGGCCTGTGGTACCCGCCGGATCCATCATCCTTCGAGATCTGCAGCATCGGCGGCAACATCGCGACCAACGCCGGCGGACTGTGTTGCGTCAAGTACGGAGTCACCACCGATTACGTGCTGGGTATGCACATCGTCCTAGCCGACGGCACGATCCTGCGACTGGGTGGGCCACGTCTGAAAGATGTTGCTGGACTGAGCCTTACGAAACTCTTTGTCGGCAGCGAGGGCACACTCGGCGTGATTACCGAGGTCACTCTGCGGCTATTGCCCCCGCAACCGCCGCCGTGCACCGTGGTGGCGACATTCAATTCGGTGACCGAGGCCGCCGACGCGGTGCTCGCGATCACCGCGCTGATCCGGCCCTCCATGCTGGAGTTCATGGACTCGGTGGCGATCAACGCGGTCGAGGACAAACTGAGAATGGGACTGGACCGCGAGGCCGCCGCCATGCTCGTCGCCCGCTCCGATGAACGCGGGAAGACCTCCGCGGAGGATGCCGAGCTCATCGCGCAGATCTTCACCGATCATCATGCCGCCGAGGTCTTTTCCACCGATGACCAAGACGAGGGCGAGGCATTCGTCGCGGCACGAAGGTTCGCCATTCCGGCCGTGGAGGCAAAGGGCACCTTGCTGCTCGAAGACGTGGGCGTCCCGCTGCCGAAGCTGGCCGAACTGGTGAAGGGCGTGGAAGCCATTGCCGCACAACACCGGTTGCTCATCTCGGTAATCGCACACGCCGGCGACGGCAACACCCATCCGCTGATCGTGCACGACCCCACCGACCCCAACGAATCGCAGCGTGCCCATGCCGCATTCGGCGAGATCATGAACTTGGCGATCTCACTGGGAGGCACCATCACCGGCGAGCACGGCGTGGGGCGGCTCAAAAAGCCATGGCTGGGCGGCCAGGTCGGCCCGGAGGTGCTGGAGGTCAACCGCCGAATCAAGCAGGCACTTGACCCCGAGGGCATCCTCAACCCCGGCACCCTGATCTAGTTCCTCACTGGATATTGACACATTAGGTGACATGCCTTACACATAAGACATGTCACTCGATGTGTCTCATGCGGTTGTGCCGCGTTATGTCCCCGGAGCCGCGGACAACTGGACCAATCCCTGGCCCATGTACGCGGCGCTGCGTGATCACGACCCGGTGCACCATGTGGTGCCCGAGCACACGCCCACCGACGACTATTACGTGCTCACCCGGCATGCCGACGTCTACGAAGCGGCTCGTGACTGGGAAACGTTCTCCTCTGCGCGGGGTCTCACCGTCATGTACGGCGATCTGGAGAAGACCGGCATGGGCGACAACCCGCCCATGGTCATGCAGGACCCGCCCACGCATACCGACTTCCGCAAGCTCGTCTCCCGCGGATTCACACCGCGACAGGTCACCGCCGTGGAGCCCAAGGTGCGCGAGTTCGTGGTGGAGCGCCTTGAGCGCCTCAAGGAACGCGGCGAGGGCGATATCGTCGTCGAGCTGTTCAAGCCCCTGCCCTCGATGGTCGTCGCGCACTATCTCGGGGTGCCCGAAGAGGACCGCGCACAGTTCGACATCTGGACCGACGGCATCGTCGCGGCAGCGGCCGGCGGTGCGATCGACATCGAGACCATGCAGGGCGAGGTCGCTCAGACCATCGGTGAACTGATGATGTACTTCACCGGACTCATCGAGCGGCGACGCGCCGAACCCGAGGACGACACCGTGTCCCACCTCGTTGCCGCCGGAGTGGGAGCCGACGGAGACATCAGCGGAACGCTTCAAATCCTCGGATTCGCGTTCACCATGGTGACCGGCGGCAACGACACAACCACCGGAATGCTCGGCGGTGCAATACAACTGCTGCACCAGAATCCCGATCAACGCCAGAAACTGATCGACGATCCCTCACTCATCCCGGGGGCAGTCGAGGAGTTTCTGCGCCTGACGTCTCCGGTGCAGGGTCTGGCGCGAACCGCGACCCGCGACGTCACTTTCGGCGACACCACCATTGCCGCGGGGCGGCGTGCGCTACTGCTCTATGGCAGCGCCAACCGGGACGAGCGCGAGTACGGCGAAGATGCGGGCGAATTGGATGTGCTCCGAAAGCCACGCAACATCCTCACCTTCAGCCACGGGAATCACCACTGCCTGGGAGCCGCCGCGGCTCGTATGCAGTCACGGGTAGCTCTCGAGGAACTGCTCACCCGCATACCGGATTTCGAGGTCAACCTCGACGGGGTCACCTGGGCGGGCGGCTCGTATGTGCGAAGGCCCCTGACGGTACCCATCCACGTGCGATGATCTTGCGATGAGCCGATTGCGCGAAGAGCGCGAACCAGCATGAGCTGGTTGGCCGACACGAGGACATCGGTGGCCGCCGAGAAAATTCTCGACGCGGCCGCCGAGCTGTTCGTGCGTGACGGCGTCGCCGCTGTCGGCATGAACGAGATCGCCAAGGCCGCCGGCTGTTCCCGGGCGACTCTGTACCGGTACTTCGAGAATCGCGAGGCGCTACACATCGCTTATGTGCACCGCGAGGCCAGGGCCATCACCGGGCAGGTCACCGCAGCGGTCGCCGACATCGACGATCCGACGGAGCGTCTGGTCAGCGCCGTGCTCATCAGCCTCGGCTTGGTCCGTGACAACCCGGCCCTATCGGCCTGGTTCCGCCCTGGCGAATATGTCGGCGGTTCGCTGGCGTTGCATTCGGAGGTGCTGAACGCCATGGTGTCGGCGTTTGTCAACGGGACAGTGGCGGATTCCGAATCTCACCTGCGAGCCAAATGGTATGTCCGGATGATTATCTCGCTGCTTTCCTACCCCGAGGACAACCCCGAGGACGAGCGCACTCTCATCACTGAGTTCGTTGCGCCAATGATTTCCGTAGACGTGAACCCCACGCCAGCAGCATCTGCGCAGCCCGGTGGATCAGCCACGACGCAGGCACGCTGACCACCATCGTCACCAGGAACACGATCACCACCGACCCGGTGTAGACGTGGTAGTGCAGCAGGTCAACCATCACGATCTCCATCAGGATCATGTGGATGAGGAACAGCTCGTAAGAGATCTCACCCAGCCACACCATGGGCCGCGATGCGAGAAACCTGACATACCAGCCGGTGTCACCCAACCCGGCGGGCGCGACCAACAACGTCGCGATCACAACGTAGAAGATGGATTTGGTCAGCGCTTGCGGCAGCGCCCACGGCGAGGTAGTCGGGTCTCCTGCTATCCGCGTGGACACGATGAGGTAGCAGATGATCGCGAGCGGCACCGTCACCAAGGCATAGCAGCGCACGCCCATGACGGCCAGAACAGACAAAATCATGCCGCCCACGAACCACGACAGGTAGGCCGGAAGCCACAGTTTCGCTCCGTCAGGCAAGGCACTGACGGTGTACACCACGGTCATCCACCCCGGAGTCACCAACACCAGGGCGCCCAAACCGACCAGCAGGCGCACCGGACGCCACTGTCCCCCACAGAGTTTCTTGATCAACAGCCATGCCAAGAACGGCAATGCGACATAGAACGCCGCTTCGACGGCAAGGCTCCAGATCTGCGTCATGCCTTGGTGGATATAGCGATATCCATAGTTAGAGGTGTAGATCTGGGTGAGCGTGAGGTTTCGAAGCAAGCCCAACCAGGTGTGTCCGGGGTTCGGATACTGGTCCCGGATGTGATACCAGATGTACGCGATGGCCACGAGAATCCAGTAGGCCGGCATGATGCGCCGAAACCTGTGCCAGGCATAGCGTCTCACCGAGGGTGAGGCGGTACCGTCGGCGGCCGCCCGCACCCACGGCAGGAACAGCAGAAAACCCGACAACACAAAGAAGATCGGTACACCGATCTCCAAACGGGCCTGCATCAGGTGCAGATACGCACGCCACGGGGAAACACCGTCGACGACATAGTTCCCCGTGCTGTAGGCCGCATGGGTGGCCACCACGAGGGTCGCGGCCACCGCCCGGATACCCGTGAGCGCAGCGACGCGTCCCGGACCGTGGACGACGGGGGCACTGTCAGTCGCGGGGACCGCCGTCATGGTTTCTTGGGGGACCGCTTGGGACGCTTCGCCTCCGACCGTTTGTGGTCCGTGTGCTTATGGTCTGGGTGCTTGCGATCCGTGAACTTACGGGCGGGACGCGCAGCGTCGGCCCCGCCTGCGAGGCGCAGCTCGATGAGCACACCGGAGATCCGGGTGCTTTCCAGCGCCTTCAGCGTCTTGGGCGACATCTTGGCGGGCAACTCGACAAGTGAGTGGTCAGGCCGGATCGTAATGTGACCGAAGTCGCTGCGGTGCAAACCGCCTTCGTTGGCTATCGCCCCCACGATGGCGCCGGGCATCACCTTGTGCCGCTTGCCGACGGCGATGCGGTACGTCGCCAGCCCAGGAGTTCCCGGACGTGCCTCGCGGGGCCCGCGGTCGGGGCGCTCCCCGCGCTCCTGGCGCGGGTCACGGGGCGGATCGGGCTTGAGCAGGAACTGCTCGCCGTCGCGCGACAGCACCGCCAGCGCCGCGGCGATATCGGCCACCGGCACGTCGTTATCGCGTTCGTAGTCCTCGACGAGCCGACGGAAGAGCTCGACCTCCGGTGCCGAGAGCGCGGCCGTGATGGCATCGCGGAACTTCGTCACCCGCTGGGCGTTGACATCGTCAACCGAGGGCAGCGCCTCCTCGACAAGCTTGGCCCCGGTGGCCTTCTCGATGGCCTTGAGCAGGTGCCGTTCCCGTGGAGAGACGAACAACACCGCGGTACCCGAGCGGCCCGCGCGACCGGTGCGGCCGATGCGGTGCACATACGACTCGGTGTCGTGCGGGATGTCGTAGTTGAGCACATGGGAGATGCGCTCGACGTCCAGGCCACGCGCGGCGACATCGGTGGCGACCAGAATGTCGATGGCACCGCTCTTCAGCCCGTTGATGGTGCGCTCGCGCTGTGACTGGTTGATATCGCCGTTGATCGCCGCCGCCGCGAACCCGCGCGCCTTGAGCTTGTCGGCTACCTCCTCGGTGGCCTGTTTGGTCCTGACGAACACGATCATCGCCTCGAAGGTCTCGACCTCGAGGATCCGGGTAAGGGCGTCCATCTTGCGCTGCCCGGCCACCTGGATAAAGCGCTGCCTGATGTTCTCGGCAGTGGAGGTCTTCGCCTCGACCTTGATCTCCACCGGATCATGCAGATACTTCTTGGTCAGTCGCCGGATGGTCGCGGGCATGGTGGCCGAGAACAGGGCCACCTGCTTGTACTCGGGGGTGTCGGCCAGGATGCGTTCGACATCCTCGGCGAAGCCCATGGTGAGCATCTCGTCGGCCTCGTCCAGCACCAGGTAGTCCAGGTGCGAGAGGTCAAGCGTGCCGCGCTCCAAGTGATCGATGACACGCCCGGGCGTGCCGACCACCACATGGGCGCCCCTCTTGAGCCCCGATAGCTGGACCACATACGACTGGCCACCGTAAATCGGCAGCACGTTCAGCCGGGGCATATGTGCCCCGTATCGGCCGAATGCCTCGGCAACCTGTAGGGCCAGCTCGCGCGTCGGCGCAAGCACTAGTGCCTGAGTGTTTTTCGAGGTCAGGTCGATTTTCGAGAGGATAGGGATGGCGAACGCCGCCGTCTTCCCGGTACCGGTCTGCGCCAGTCCCACGACGTCCGAGCCTGCGAGCAGCGGCGGGATGGTGGCAGCCTGGATCGCCGAGGGTGTTTCGTACCCGACGTCGGACACCGCACGCAGCACCTCGGGGGCAATCTGTAGGTCCGCGAAGGTGACGGCGTCATCCGCGCGTGGTGCAGTCGAGTCGCCGGTGTCGGGCGTGGGGATATCTGTAGAGGTCATGGCGTCAAGAAGTCTAGGCGCTAGCGCGCTCAACTCCCGCCTCCAGCGCATCTTTGGTAAATGTCGGTAGTGTGCGGGGCCGTGCGAAGGATGGATTTGGTGGGCGCGCTGACTGTGCTGCCGGCCGTGATCGTGCTCGCCTCGGCCTGCACTGGCGGCGACAGCACGGTGTCCAAGACGCCGGCCAACACCATCACATCCCCCTCGCCACCTCCCGGACCGGCGGGTTCCGCGACCAAGCCCCAACCCCCGCCCTCAACTAAGGACGACTGCGCGATCAACCTGAAGGATCCGGCCGTCGCGGCCGCCGTCGCGGTCCTACCCCCCGGCCCCAATAGCGAGGCCACCTGGAATCCGGTGCCAGTGGCGGGCAACTACAACAAGTGCGCCCCGTTGTCGGCAGTCATCGTCGCCGCGGACACCCACGAGCCCGCGCCCCCTACCCGCGCGGTGTTCTTCCACCTGGGCGGCGTGATCTCGCACGGTGTCCCCGACACCTACGGATACAACGCCATCGATCTATCGGCGAGCACCTTGGACACCGTGGTGCTCAACTTCTCCAACGGCATCCCCGGATTGGAGAGTGTGGTGTCCTTCCGCTGGAACGGATCTGGCGTGGAAAAGGTGCAACAGGCCGCACAGTAGGGCGTCTTCGTCGGTGCGAGCACCTACAGTGATCGGGTGTTCGTCCTCGACGGCCGGGTCGTCTACAGCGCTTCGGATCTTGCCTCCGCGGCCCGCTGTGAATACGCCCTGTTGCGGGCGTTCGACGCCAAGCTCGGATGGGGACCGGCTCCCCCTCGCGATGATGAACTCCTGGCGCGCACCGCGATTTTGGGGGACGCCCATGAGGCCCACCACCTTGCCGAGCTGAGGAAGCGCTTCGGTTCCGGGGTGGCCAGCATTCCCTTTCCCCCCACCTTCACGCTCGACGGACTCCATGCGGTCGCCGCTGCGACGAAACGGGCCTTCGACGACGGGATTCCGGTGGTGTACCAGGCCGCGATGTTCGATGGCCGGTTCCTCGGTTTCGCGGACTTCGTGGTCCGGGAGGACCAGACATATCGCGTCTGTGACACCAAACTGGCCCGCAGCGCCAAGGTGACGGCCCTGCTGCAGTTGGCGGCATACGCCGACAGCCTGATGGCAACAGGTGTGCCGGTGTCCCCGGAAGTGCGGCTGATCCTGGGCGACCGTTCCGCCGTTGACTATCCCGTGGCCGATCTGGTCGGCGTGTATCGCCAGCGGCGAATCCAATTGCAGGGCTTGCTTGATCGCCATCTGGCAGGCGGTGTTCCGGTGCAGTGGTCCGATGAGCACGTCCGCGCCTGCTTTCGCTGTCCCGTGTGCGATCCGGAGGTCGAGCGCACCGATGACTTGCTGCTTGTCGCGGGCATGCGGATCAGTCAGCGGGCGGCACTGCTGGACGCCGGGGTGAGCACCGTCGCGGAGCTTGCCGCGGGCCCCGGCACCGTCGCCGACATGTCGGCGCGCAGCCTCCAGCAATTGGTGGCACAGGCCGAGTTTCAGGTCCGCCAACGAGACAGTGGCACACCACAGTTCCAGGTTGCTGATCCGATTCCGCTGGGCACAATGCCCGCCCCCAATCCCGGAGACATCTTTTTCGACTTCGAGGGAGATCCGCTGTGGACCGAGGACGGCGTGCAGTGGGGGCTGGAGTACCTGTTCGGCGTGCTCGAGTATGACCGGTCCGGCAAGGAGAAATTCCGGCCGATGTGGGCTCACGATCGCCACAGCGAGCGAAAGGCCTTGATCACCTTCCTGGATCTAGTGGCCAAACGCCGCCGCCGTTATCCGGGGATGCACGTCTACCACTACGCGGCGTACGAAAAGACCGCATTGCTGCGCCTTGCCGGCCGGTACGGCGTCGGCGAGGAACAGATCGATGAGCTCTTGCGCGACAACGTACTGGTCGATCTCTATCCCGTGGTGCGCAAGAGCATTCGATCAGGTTCCAGCGGCTACGGGCTCAAGGCATTGGAGCCGCTGTTCATCGAATCCGGAAAGCGCTCCGGGGACGTCACGACTGCGGTGGATTCGATCAACGAATACGCGCGCTATTGCGCACTGCGCGATAGCGCTGACCCGGCGGCGCAGGAAGTACTGGACTCCATCGCCGAGTACAACCGTTACGACTGCGCTTCGACGCGCAAGCTCCGGGATTGGCTACTGGTGCGGGCTTTTGAGCACGGCATTACCCACCTATCCTCTTCTGCCGCTGTCGGCGACAAGGAGGAGCCGGAGCCCGATGAGATTGGCATGGCGCTGGCGACATTCGTGGGAGATGCCGGTCCGGCCGATCGTAGCGCCGAACAAACCGCGGCGGCCATGGTGTCGGCAGCACGCGGATATCACGCTCGAGAGCGAAAACCATTCTGGTGGAGCCACTTCGACAGACTGAACAACCCAGTCGACGAATGGGCGGATACCGCTGGGGTTTTCATCGTCGAGGGCGCCCAGTTGGTCGAGGACTGGCATAAATCTGGAAGTCAGCGCAAGCTCCGACGACATGTGAAACTGACGGGCGACCTCGCCGGGGGTGTCCTCGACGACAGCGTCTACGCGCTCTATGAACCGCCGGCACCGATGGGGCTCGGCGACGGGGACCCCGATCGGCGGGCATCTGGATCGGCGACGGTGGTGGAGGTCACCGAATCCGGCGGGGTACCCGTAGAGGTGACGATCCAGGAGCTCACCCCGAAGAACGGCGAGGTGTTCTCCGAGATGCCGATGGCTCTTGCACCGGGCGCGCCGGTGATGACCAAGGCATTGGAAGCCGCGATCGAGCAAGTCGCTCTGGGCGTTGCCCACCGTCTCCCTGACCTTCCCCATACCGCATCTCTCGATATTCTGTTGCGCCGCAACCCCCGTGGCGGGCCGCTACCGTCGGTAGGTGACGACGGGTATGCGGGAGCCATCACCTCCGCCTTGCGCAATCTGGACTCGTCATACCTGGCCGTACATGGCCCGCCGGGGACAGGTAAGACCTTCACCGCGGCACGCGTCATTGCCGAGCTGGTGACGCGGGAGGGCTGGCTTGTTGGCGTAGTGGCCCAGTCTCATGCCGTCGTGGAACATCTCCTGGACCAGGTCGTCGCGGCGGGCGTACCGCCCGAGCGAGTCGCGAAGAAGGCATCGCCATACAGCGGTGATGCCGCGTGGACTCAGATTCGGGATAGCGACTATGCGCGCTTCATCGCATCCCACGCCCGCGAAGGCGCGGTCATCGGAGGCACCGCATGGGATTTCGCGAACACCACCCGTGTCGCCGATGGGGTACTACGCCTGCTGGTCATTGATGAGGCCGGCCAGTTCAGCCTGGCGAATACGCTAGCGGTGGCACGGGGAGCGCAGAACCTGCTGCTACTCGGCGATCCGCAGCAGCTGCCGCAGGTGTCGCAGGGTGTGCATCCGGAGCCGGTGGACACCTCCGCGCTGGGCTGGCTCGTGGAAGGTCATGGCGCGCTGTCCATCGACCGTGGGTACTTCCTGGAGCGCTCATACCGGATGCATCCCGCACTATGTCAACGGGTTTCGGAGCTTTCCTACGACGGTGAACTTGAGTCCGCTGCGCCGGCACGCACCTTGGCTGGACAGGATCCCGGAGTACGGACGCTGCTGGTCGACCATGACGGGAACGCGACCAGCAGTCCACAGGAGGCCGAGGCGATCGCTACAGAAATCGCAGGACTGATCGGGGCGGACTGGACCGACGAATCCGGCACACGGCCGCTGGCGCAGTCCGACGTGCTGGTGGTGGCTCCGTACAACGCGCAGGTGTTGGCTTTGCGGGCCGCGCTGGCCGCTGCCGGATTAGGCGAGGTGCTGGTGGGGACCGTGGACAAGTTCCAGGGGCGCCAGGCGCCGGTTGTGTTCGTGTCGATGACCGCCTCGGCCGTCGATGACGTGCCGCGCGGTATGTCGTTCCTGCTGAACAGGAACCGGCTGAACGTGGCGATCAGCCGAGCGAAGTTCCAGGCGGTGATCGTCAGGTCGCCGGCACTGACCGAGTATCTGCCGGCCACCCCCGACGGACTCGTCGAGCTCGGAGCGTTCTTGGCCCTAAGTCCAGACCGGACCAATGACGCCGTGCCACACTGAGGTCCATGTCCTCGCTTGTGGATGACCTCGTCCAGATAGTCGGCGATCGGTACGTCAGCACCGATGCCGACGTGCTGGCCGGCCGTACGATCGACCACACCGGCCGCTACCGCGGCACCGCGAGCATCCTGATCCGGCCCGGCTCCGCCGAGGAAGTCGGCGCAATCTTGAAGGCTTGCAAGGCGCACGGCCACCCCGTCACCACCCAGGGCGGCCGCACGTCGATGGTCGCCGGGACCGTTCCCGAGCATGAGGACGTTCTGCTATCCACCGAGCGGCTCACCGAGATCGGCGCCATCGACACCGTCGACCGCCGGATCCGCGCCGGATCAGGTGTCACCCTGGCAGCACTGCAACAAGCCGCCGCCAAGGAGAACCTGCAATTCGGCGTCGACATCGGCTCACGCGACTCGGCCACTCTGGGTGGCATGGCATCCACCAACGCCGGCGGCCTGCGCACGGTGCGTTACGGCAACATGCGCGAGCAGGTCATCGGCGTGCAGGTCGCTCTCCCCGACGGATCAATCATGCAGCGCCACAGTGATGTTCGTGCCGACAATACGGGCTACGACCTCACCAGCCTGTTCGTCGGCGCCGAGGGCACCCTAGGCGTCATCACCGCGCTCGAACTGCGCCTGCATCCGGTCCCGAAACACAGCGTCGCGGCGATCACCGGGTTCGACCACCTGGATCAGCTGGTCGAGGCAAGCCGGATCTTCCGTGATCTCAGCGGAATTGCCGCACTGGAGCTCATGGACGCCAGGTTGGGCATTCCAAGCCCCGTGGACAATCCATGGCTGCTGCTCATCGAACTCGCCCGCGATAGCGACCCCACCGAAGATCTCGCCGAAGCCCTCGAGGCCGCCGGTGTGGCCGAGCGGGCCGCCGTCGGTTTGGATGCCAACTCCCGTGAACGCCTTTGGCAGGTACGCGAATCCATCGCCGAGGCGCTGGGAACGTACGGGCCGCCGCTGAAATTCGATGTAGCACTGCCGCTGACACACATCGGAGAGTTCGAGCGACGTGCCACCGCACTGATCGCGGAGAAGGTCCCCGACGCGATACCTGTCTTGTTCGGTCATGTCGGGGAGGGCAATCTGCACTTAAATGTGTTGCGCTGCCCTGACTCCACCGCGTTGTATCAGCCCATGATGACGCTCATCGCCGAGCTGGGCGGCAATGTCAGCTCAGAGCACGGAGTCGGGACAATCAAACGCGACTACCTCAGCATGGCCCGTACCCCCGGCGACATTGCCGCTATGCGGGCCGTCAAGGCAGCTTTCGATCCCACTGGGTTCCTGAACCCCGCGGTGTTGTTCGGGCGCGGCCCGGAGGGAAACGGTGCTGCCGGGCGAGAGTCATGACGCTCACCGTTGACCCCGAGAAGTTCAGCCGGGAGTGGTACGCGGCGTGGAACGCACACGACATCGAGGCGGTGCTGGCGCATTTCCACGAGGACGCGGTCTTTACCTCCGCCTATGGCGCCGAGATAGCGCCAGAGACCGGGGGCATCTTTCGGGGCAAGAAAGCGATCCGTGACTACTGGGCCGAAGCCCTCATCCGCAACCCGGATCTGCACTTCGAGCCCGTCGGCACCTACGTGGGCGCAAGGGCTATGGTCATCAACTACCGAAACCACAAGGGCGGCCTCGTCAACGAGGTCTTAATCTTCGACGGCGACAGCGTGATCGAGGGACACGGCACGTACCTGTGAACCGGTCGGCCGCATGAACAGTGCTGCCACCAAACCGATCACCAACGCAGCCACACCCAGCAGCATCGACTGGGACATCGCCGCCGAGTACGGCGCGCGCAACCCGGGCGGCAGCACCCCATCTGGCGCGGAATCGATCGAAGAGGACGGCATTGCGGACATGTTCGCAGCCAGCCGCGCCGTCATCAACGCGCCCATCGCCGAGCTGCCCACCACTCCTCCGACCTGGCGCAGCGTGTTGTAGACGCCGGACCCGGCACCGGCCACCGCGGATGGCAGGTTCCGCGTCGCGGTGGTGGCCAAGGGCCCCCAGATACACGCCATGGCAGCACCGATACCCGCTGCGGGCAGCATGAGCTGCCACATCTGAGTTTCCGGCCGCATCATCGCCGTCCACCACAACGTCGAGGCGATCATCAACGCGATGCCGCCGCCGATCAACACCGATGGACGCACCCTGTCGACAAGCCAGCCGGACACCGGCGCCAAGATCGCGCTCACGATCGCCGTCGGGGCCTGCGTCAGCGCCGCCTTGGTCGGTGAAAATCCCAGCGCCAATTGTGTATAGAACATCATGGGTAAACCGGTGGAGATCACACAAAAACTCATCGAGGCGATGCTCACACCGGCGAGCGAGAAGTTGCGGTCCGCGAACAGCCGCAGCGGAATCAGCGGTTCACCCCGATTCGCCGACTGCCACCACACGAACACGCCCAGGGCCGCCAGACCGGCCGCCATCATGCCCCATATCCCCGGCGCCCAGTGGAAGCTCTCCCCTTCCTGCAAGGCGAAGACGAACGCGAACATGCCTGTGGCGGAGAGCGCGATACCCACGAGATCCAGTCGATGAGGGTGCGTCGGCATGCGCGGGATATAGATGGCGCCCAGGATGATTCCTAGCACCCCCACCGGGACATTGACGTAGAAGATCCACTGCCAACCCCACCCGTCGACCAACACGCCGCCGGCGACCGGGCCGACCAGCGTCGCGATCCCGGCGACCGCGCCCCACACCCCCATGGCGGTCCCGCGCCGCTGCGGTGGGAACACCCGTTGCACCACCGTGAGTGTCTGCGGGGTCAGCATCGCCGCGCCGAGCCCCTGCACCACGCGCGCCGTGATCAACCAGCCGATCGATCCGGCGAGCCCGCACCACAGCGAGGCGGCGGTGAAGACGGCCAGCCCTGCCAAGTACATGGACCTCGGGCCGAACTGATCGCCGAGTCGCCCGGTGGTGAGCAGTGGCACCGCGTAGCCCAACAGGTAGGCGCTGGTGACCCACACCGTCGCCGAGTAGTCGGCACCGAAAGCGATCTTGATGGCGGGATTGGCGACCGACACGATCGTCGAGTCGAGCAAGATCATGAACAGGCCGAACAGCACCACCCACAACGTCGTCCACGGTCGCGGATACTCAGACTGCACGGCTACGGAATCTCGTCGTGGTTCAGGTGGTGACACGATTTCTCACGACGGCCAGCCCCACCAGAGCCAGCACAACCCCGATCGTCATGACGACAGCCACGGCGAGTGCGTTGTTGCCCAATGCCCCCACCAACGGCGCGATCACCGCTCCCACGCCGAACTGCGAGGCGCCCAGCACTGCCGCCGAGGTGCCGGCCGCCTCGCCATGACGAGACAGGGCCAAGGCCGGAGCATTGGGAATGACGAAGCCCATAAACGCCATCAGTGTCCACACCGGAGCCACGAAGCCGACCAGCCCACCGATACCGAGCCCGGCCAGTACCAGCAGCACCACCGCCGGAATCAGGGCCAGCGACAGGCACCACTGCACGATCTGTTGCGGTTCGAACCGCTTGAGCAGCACCACGTTCAACTGTGAGGCCGCGACAAACGCGATGGCGCCGGCGCCGAATGCGATCGCGAACACCTGCTGATTCATGCCGTACTGGCCCTGCAGCACGAAGGACGCACCCGAGATGTAGGCGAACAGACCCGACAACGACAGCCCGGCAACAAGCACCAAGACCACGAAAACCTTGTCGCGCAGCAGATCGCGATAGGTCTGCAGAATTCCCCTCACCCGCAGTGGACGCCGCGCACTCGGAGGCAAGGTTTCCGGCAGTGCCACTACCGCAAGGATAAGAAGCAGAACCCCCAGACACGACAACGCGGCGAACACGTTCTGCCATGACCCGTGTACGAGCACGGCCGCACCCAGCGACGGGGCCAGGATCGGCGCGATGCCGATCACCAGTGTGAGCCGGGAGATCACGGTGGCGGCCGCCCTATCGGTATAGAGATCCCGTACCACGGCCATCGCCACGACCATGGCCGCCGCGGCACCCACCCCTTCAATCGCGCGGAGCACACCCAGCACCACGATGTTCGGGGCGATGGTGATGGCCAGCGACGCCGCGATATGCAGGGCCGCCCCCGCGATCAGCGGCAGGCGCCTGCCGAGCGAATCCGACAGCGGACCTACCAGGAGCTGCCCCAGCCCCAGCCCCAGCAGCGTTCCGGTGAGCGTCAGCTGCGTCAGGGTCGAGTTAACGTGCAGATCCGTCCCGATATCGGGCAAGGCCGGGAGGTACATGTCGATGGTGAGCGGCCCCAGGGCAACCATCGCGCCCAGCACGGTGATGAGCCACGCCTTGCCCAGCCGGGTAGCGGGCGGCGAGATCGCATCGGCCGGTGCCGCAACGCCCACCGGTTCCTCCGTGGTCGTCTCACTCCGGGCAGCAGTCACCTCAGTCTTCAGCGCGCGCACGCGACAAAACCTTCCCTTTCCTAACAAATGTGAGCTGCATCTCACCGACTCCACCCCGCGACAGAATGTGATCGCGTCCCCCGGATCCACCCCGCCGTTGTCACACGAGACCGACGGCCGTCAACGAACTACAGCTTGCCAGTTATCGAAAACACACCCGCCGGGCTACCTGTTAAGGAACGAAAAGCGCTCGTCATTCGTCTTCACTACTGTGAGGCCAAATATTCGCTCACAACAATGTGGACCCCATCCAGCCCACCGCACTGAAGGAACACACGCCGATGAGCACTCGCATCACCGAACCGCAGCGGCAGCTCGCCTTGAGCGGTAAGGGCAAGGAACCCAAACTCGGGGCTTCCGGCAAGCTTCTCTCACTCATCCTGGACCAGAGCACCAAGGTTCAGGAACCCGCGGTCCGTGCGTATGTCCAGAAGCTACGCGCCACCCATCCCGGCGCCACACCCAGCGACATCATCACCATGTTGGAGAAGCGCTACCTGGCGACAGTGATAGGCAGTGGTGCAGCTGTCGGCGCCGCCGCCGCGTTCCCCGGGGTTGGCACTCTGGCCGCATTGTCGGCCACCGCCGGAGAGGCCGTGTTGTTCCTGGAGGCGACATCGCTGTTCACGCTGGCGCTGGCAGCGGTCCATGACATCGAGCTCGCCAAGATCGAACACCGGCACACGCTGGTGCTCGCTGTCCTGCTGGGTGAGGACGGCGAGACGACGGTGTCGGACGTGCTGGGCAAGGAGCGCACTGTCGGAGGCGGCTGGCTGGCCGAGGCCACCTCAACGCTGCCGGTGCCCGCGCTGAGCCATCTCAATGCCACCCTGCTCAAGCGGTTCACCAAGAAATTCGCGGTGAAACGCGGTGCGATGGCGTTTGGCAAGCTGTTGCCGGCCGGGATCGGCGCCGTCATCGGCGCTGGCGGTAACCGGTTCATCGGCAAACGGATAATCACCAACGCACGTCATGCCTTTGGGACTCCCCCGGCCGTATGGCCGGTGCAGTTGCGCCTGGTCGCGCCCAAAAGCTAGCAACGCACGGGGGTGGCTGTTCACGGTGCGGCCACCCTTCGGCCATCAGTGGCGCCGATGATGTCGCCTCTGTCATATCACCGTGACACCTCACCCCCGTTGGCGACGCGTTAGCCTGGTACCGGTCGCTAAACGGACTGAATATCGAACGAGACGGAGCGAGGCGAAGACTGCCGTGAACGGTTCAAATCCCCAATTCGGGCAGAATGAATGGCTGGTCGAGGAGATGTACCAGCGATTCAAGGAAGACCCGTCCTCGGTGGACTCCAGCTGGCACGAATTTCTCGCCGACTACGTGGCCGAGCCCGCGACCGACGCCGGCAACGGCCACGCCGCCGCGGCACCCACTCCTGCCCCGGCAGCCGCGCCTGTAGCACCAGCCGTACCTGCCACACCGGCACCGGCGCCGGCAGCTGCAGCACCCGCAGCACCCGCAGCTCCCGCGGCCCCAGCAGCTGCGCCGGCGGCCGCCCCGAAGCCTGCCCTTCCGCCGGTGCCCTCAGCCGAAGGTGACGAGAGTCAGGTGCTGCGCGGCGCCGCCGCGGCCGTCGTCAAGAACATGTCGGCTTCGCTGGAGATCCCGACCGCGACCAGCGTCCGGGCCATTCCCGCCAAGCTGATGATCGACAACCGCATCGTCATCAACAACCACCTCAAGCGCACCCGTGGCGGCAAGATCTCCTTCACGCACCTGCTGGGCTACGCCATCGTCCAGGCCGTCAAGGACTTCCCAAACATGAACCGGCATTTCGCCGAGGTGGACGGGAAGCCCACTGCCGTAACGCCCGCGCACATCAATCTGGGCCTGGCCATCGACCTGCCCGGCAAGGACGGCAACCGCACACTCGTGGTCGCCGCCATCAAGGGCTGCGAGACAATGGCTTTCGGCCAGTTCATCGCCGCCTACGAGGACATCGTGCGACGGGCCAGGGACGGCAAACTGACCGCCGAGGACTTCTCCGGGGTCACCATCTCGTTGACCAATCCGGGCACCATCGGCACCGTGCACTCGGTGCCCCGCCTCATGCGCGGTCAGGGTGCCATCGTCGGTGCCGGCGCACTGGAGTACCCCGCGGAGTTCCAGGGCGCCAGCGAGGAGCGCATCTCCGATCTGGGCATCGGCAAGCTCATGACGCTGACGTCCACCTACGACCACCGCATCATCCAGGGTGCCGAATCCGGCGACTTCCTGCGCACGGTGCATCAGCTGCTGCTCTCCGACGACTTCTTCGACGACATCTTCCGCGAGCTGGGCATCCCCTACGAGCCGGTGCGCTGGCGCATCGACAACCCGGACTCGATCGTCGACAAGAACGCTCGGGTGCTGGAACTGATTGCGGCATATCGCAACCGGGGCCATTTGATGGCCGATACCGATCCGCTGCGCCTGGACAAGACCCGGTTCCGCAGCCACCCCGATCTGGATGTACTCACCCACGGCCTGACGCTGTGGGATCTGGACCGCGAGTTCAAGGTCTCGGGGTTCAAGGGCCAGGAGTACATGAAGCTGCGCGACGTGCTCTCGGTACTGCGCGACGCGTACTGCCGGCACGCCGCGGTGGAATACACCCACATCCTGGAACCCGAACAGCAGAAGTGGCTACAGGAGCGCATCGAGGTCAAGCACGATAAGCCGACAGTCGCCGAGCAGAAGTACATCCTCTCCAAGCTCAATGCCGCCGAGGCGTTCGAGACCTTTTTGGCCACCAAATACGTTGGACAGAAACGGTTCTCGCTGGAGGGTGCCGAGGGTGTCATCCCGATGATGGACGCCGTCATCGACCAGAGTGCCGAGCACAGCCTCGACGAGGTGGTCATCGGCATGCCGCACCGCGGCCGTCTGAATGTGCTGGCGAACATCGTCGGCAAGCCGTACTCGCAGATCTTCACCGAGTTCGAGGGCAACCTGAACCCGGCGCTCGCGCACGGCTCCGGTGACGTGAAATACCACTTGGGCGCCTCCGGCACCTACATCCAGATGTTCGGCGACAACGACATTGAGGTGTCGCTGACGGCCAACCCCTCGCACCTGGAGGCCGTGGACCCGGTGCTGGAAGGCCTGGTGCGCGCCAAACAGGACGTCCTCGATGTCGGCACCGACGGTGGCCGCTTCACCGTGGTGCCTCTCATGCTGCACGGTGACGCCGCATTCGCCGGACAGGGCGTGGTGGCCGAAACCCTGAACCTCGCCAACCTCCCCGGCTACCGGACCGGCGGCACCATTCACATCGTGGTCAACAACCAGATCGGTTTCACCACCGCACCGGAGCATTCGCGATCCAGCGAGTACTGCACCGATGTCGCGAAGATGATCGGCGCACCGATCTTCCACGTCAACGGAGACGACCCCGAGGCGTGCGTGTGGGTGTCACGACTCGCCGTCGACTTCCGGCAGAAGTTCAACAAAGACGTCGTCATCGATCTCGTCTGCTACCGCCGGCGCGGCCATAACGAGGGCGACGATCCCTCGATGACCAACCCGCAGATGTACGAAGTGATCGACACCAAGCGCGGTGTGCGCAAGACCTACACCGAATCCCTGATCGGCCGCGGCGATATCTCGATGAAGGAAGCCGAAGACGCCCTGCGCGACTACCAGGGCCAGCTGGAGCGGGTGTTCAACGAGGTCCGCGATCTGGAGAAGTACCAGCAGCGGCCCAGCGAGTCGGTAGAAGAGGACCAGCAGCTGCCGCAGAAGCTGGTCACCGCCGTCGACAAGGCACTCCTACAACGCATCGGCGACGCCTTCGTGTCGTTGCCGGAGGATTTCACCGTGCACCCGCGGGTCAAGCCGGTGCTGGAGAAGCGTCGCGAAATGGCCTATGAGGGCAAGGTCGACTGGGCGTTCGGCGAGCTACTTGCCCTCGGCACCCTCGTCGCCGAGGGCAAGGTGGTGCGGCTCACGGGCCAGGACTCCAAGCGCGGCACCTTTACCCAGCGCCACGCCGTGATCATCGACCGCCACAACGGCGACGAGTTCAGTCCGTTGCAGCTGGTCGGCGTCGACGCCACGGGCAACCCCACCGGCGGGCGTCTCGTGGTGCATGACTCATCACTGTCCGAATACGCTGCCGTCGGCTTCGAATACGGCTATTCGGTGGGCAATCCCGACGCAATGGTGTTGTGGGAGGCGCAGTTCGGCGACTTCGTCAATGGCGCACAGTCCATCATCGACGAGTTCATCTCCTCCGGAGAGGCCAAGTGGGGCCAGCTCTCCGAAGTGGTGCTGCTGCTCCCCCACGGCCACGAGGGACAGGGCCCCGACCACACCTCGGGCCGCATCGAACGGTTCCTGCAACTGTGCGCCGAGGGGTCGATGACGGTGGCAATGCCGTCGACACCTGCCAACTACTTCCACCTGTTGCGCCGACACGCGCTGGACGGCATCACCCGGCCGATGGTGGTGTTCACACCAAAGTCCATGCTGCGCAACAAGGCCGCCGTCAGCGACATCAAGGACTTCACCGACCGCAAGTTCCGCTCGGTTCTGGAAGAGGCCACCTACGAGGATGGCGTCGGCGATCGCAGCAAGGTCCGCAGGATCCTGCTGACCAGCGGCAAGCTGTACTACGACCTACTGGCCCGTAAGAATGCCGACAACCGCGACGACGTCGCGATTGTGCGCATCGAGCAGCTGTATCCCATCCCGCGCTACCGGCTGGAGGAGACCCTCGGCCGGTATCCGGATGGTACGCAGTACATCTGGGTGCAGGAAGAGCCTGCGAACCAGGGCGCATGGCCGACCTTCGGCTTAAACCTGCCCGAGGTAGTACCGCGCCTGACCGGCCTGACCAAGATCTCGCGCCGGGCCATGTCGGCACCGTCCTCCGGTTCCTCGAAGGTGCATGCCGTCGAGCAGCAGGAGATCATCGACGAGGCATTCGCTCCCACATCCGAGTAGGAGTGAGCGAACCCAAGGTCAGGCCCGCCCCTTAGGGGGTGGGCCTGATTCATTACCGGACCCCTGCCTCGTTGCGCGCGTGTTCAATACGCTGCACCAATGACGGCCAAGCCCGCACCCGCAATCGAACCGATCACGCTACCGGTCGAGGAATGGCCACCGCTTACCGGCAAGCCCAGGCCCTCGCCCGAGGATCCTTTCTACCGGCCCCCGTCCGGCTGGGAGAACACGCTGCCGGGAAGTCTGTTGCGGCGCAGGAGAATTCGTATCGCCCTGTTCGGCATAGCCCCCCTGCGCTTGCAGGCCTGGCACCTGCTCTACCGCACCACCGATCTCCACGGCGCCCCCGAGACCACAGTGACAACAGTGCTGGTGCCCCGGGATGCCCGCGAGACGTCACCAGTCCTGGCCTATCAGTGCGCCATCGATGCGGTATCTCCACGAGCCTTCCCCTCCTATGGGCTGCTTCCCCGAACATTCGGCCTCAACCAGACTCAGAACGAACTGATGTTGATGGTGGCCGCGCTCGCCCGAGGCTGGGTGGTTTCGGTGAGCGATCACGAAGGGCCGCATGGCCTGTGGATGGTGGCCAGGCAGCCGGGGTATCACGTCCTCGATGGAGTGCGCGCAACCTTGAACGCAGGCGGCGCGCATGGCATACCCCGCCTCCCGGCCAATGCCCCCGTCGGATTCTGGGGGTACTCCGGAGGCGGGACAGGGAGCACCTGGGCCGCCGAGATGGCGCCCGTCTACGCACCGGAACTCAATGTCGTCGGAGCGCTGCTTGGCGCTCCCGCGGCTCGGCCAGGCGCGCTTGTGCGGAAGCACAGCGGCAGATTCGCGTCCGGACTCATCCCACCGGTGCTGGCCGCGATGACGCGGGCGCATCCGGGCACACTCGAATTCCTCAGTGGGCACCTGACCCAGCGCGGTCGTCAGATCATCGCCAAGGCAGCAGAGGTAAGTCTCGCGGAATCGGTCTTACGGTGGCCATTCAAGAACTTCGACACCCTCGTCGATCGGCCCATCGAAGAATTGATGAAAGCGCCCGAAATCGCCAGCGTCACGGAAGAAATGGAACTGGGGCAACGCGCACCCAGCGCGCCGGTCTACCTGTACCACGCCGTCCACGACCAGCTACTACCAATCGCGGCCTCCGATCAGCTGGCGCAGGACTACATCGCGGGCGGCACTCACGTCACCTACCGCCGCGACCGGAGCACCGAACATATTCTGCTGGCCTTGCTCGGCGGCAGCGACGCCCTCGGCTGGTTGGCGGCGCGGTTAGCGGGTAAGCCATTACCGCCGGCATCGGACGTCCGGACCGTGATCTCGACATCTCTGACCCGCCGCGCGGCATGGAGCCACCTGCACTGGCAATGGGGGATCCTGAAGCTGCTCCTCGGCCGCCTGTAGGTACCGCAACAATGGCCAATCCTTCTCGCGAGAACTTAACCAAAGAGCGAACACTGTGTTCATTTTTGCCGCCGGTACTACCGGCCAGTAACCGTCTGGGCAGCGATGATGGCGGCCCATGTATTCTGAGAACAGTTTCGAGGTTCACTTCGGCCGTTTGCCTAATCGGTGATGAACCACAAGGTCGAACTGGCGCCTTAGTGGCTAACCCCGATTCAGCGCCGATTCGTGACCACGGATCATTCTTGTTGAATACGCTGCGCGAATCCTCAGATTCTTCTACGGACATCGCCACGGCCAGTCAAGGTCGCCCGGGAAGATAAGAGCGACAAGAGCAAGGACAGGAGCCAGATGACTGCCGGCACTGCGCCCACGTCCACCCCGGCGACTCAGTCGATCGAGGACTGGCCGATGCAACTTGGTAAACCGCTACCGTCCCCAGACGACCCCTTCTTTGTCCCACCCAACGGCTGGGACAAAACCGCACCCGGCACACCCCTGCGGCGCAGGCGAGTTCGGATTGGGTTGTTCGGGCTCATCCCCCTGAGGCTGCACGCGTGGCAGGTGCTCTATCGCAGCACCGACCTACATGGGGCCCCCGAGACGACCGTGACAACGGTGCTCGTCCCGAAGAAGGCCACGGAGGCGGCGCCGCTGCTGGCCTTCCAAAGTGCGATCGACGCCGTCACCCCCAAGAGATTTCCCTCCTACTATCTGCAGCACCGAACCTTTGGCATTAACCAGTCACAAAACGAGTTTCTGCTCGCAGTGGCGGCACTCCAACGAGGGTGGATAGTCACCATCAGCGACCATGAGGGGCCGAAGGGCCTCTGGATGGCGCCTAAACAACCTGGCTATCACGTGCTGGACGCACTGCGCGCCACGATTGCGGCCTCCGGCGAGGACCGCATCCCGCAGCTGTCCATCCGCACTCCGACAGCGGTGTGGGGCTACTCGGCCGGCGGCAATGCGACCGCGTGGGCGGCCGAGCTCGCCGGTGAGTACGCGCCCGAGCTCAACCTCGTGGGGGCATTGATCGGCGCGCCCGCCCCCCAACCCGGCCCCCTCATGCACCATCTCAGTGGCCAATACTCTTCGGGGCTCATCATCATCGTGCTGGCGGCCATGATGCGGGTAAGTCCATCTATCCAGGACCTCCTGGAGAAGCACCTCACCAAAAGAGGCCGCCGGATGGTCGAGAAGGCCGAACGCCTTACCGTCATCCAGGCACTGCTGTATTGGCCATTTCTCAACTTCAACAGGATCTTCGACCGTCCCCTCGAAGAGGTGATGGACACACCAGAGATCGCTGCCCTCACCGACGCGATGACGCTGGGGCTACGCACCCCCACCGCGCCGATCTACCTCTACCACTCAATCCACGACGTACTCCTGCCGGTTTCCAGCACTGACCAACTCGCCGAGGACTACATCGCCGGTGGCGCGCACGTCACCTACCGGCGCGACCGTGCCAGCGAGCGCGTCTTCCTGCTACTGTCCGGCGGTCATGATGCCCTTGGCTGGCTCGATGAACGTATGCGCGGCAAGACATTACCGACGCGACCCGATATCCGAACGGTGTTGTCGACAATCCTCTCACCACGCGCCCTGATCATGTACGTCCGGCAGGTTGTGGCCATCGTGAAGCTCCTCGCCGGGCGGCTCTGAACCTGAGTCAGTGCGCCTTCACGGCCAGTAGCGCGGCCGCGAGAGTGCGCGCGGCCGACGGCTGCGCGGGATCCAGGCCGGTAAGTTCGGCGACCCGGCGCAGTCTGTAGTCGAGGGTGTTCGGATGCACGTGCAGCGACTTGGCCGCGAGCTGCCGTCCGTGCTCGTGCTGGAGGTACGCGCTGAGCGCCTGCTGCAAATGTGGATGTGCCGCCAGTGGCTGGACCGTCGCGGCGAGTAGATCTCGGGCTCTGCCCGGACGGGTGATCTGATACTCCAAGAGCAGATCGGAGAGCCGGTAAGCGCCCGGTGCCCGACCGAGTCTTAGTGCAAGTATGGCCAACTCACGCGCCTCGTCCGCAGCGGCGGCTATCTCACCCGGATCGGTGGCATCGGAGACGCCGAGCATGACCGGCCCCCCGGCCACCTCGGAGAACAAGGGCAGCAGCGATTCCACCTTGCCCACCGCGGGCAGCAAGATGATGCCGCCTCGGCCGTCTAACGAAGTAAGGACAGGTTCGCGCGCGTACTCGTCGAGGATGTCCTGCACCAGATGGGCACGCCGTCGTGCCACCACGGTGTTCGCCGCGGGTTCCGGCATGAACAGGAACAGCACGTTGTAGGACAGCGCCAACGTGACACTGGCGCGTTCGGCGGCCTCCGTCCACGGAGTCCCCTTGACCAACGCGTCGAAAAGGTCGCGCCGGGCCTCCGTCGTCGCACTGTAAAGGCCTTGTCGCTCTTCAAGATACGCGGCAGTGACGGCAGGTAACATCAGCTGCAGATATCGCTGCACCTGCATACTGACCGCCAGCACCTCATCGATCTCGTCGGGGGTGGCCAGTTCCCGGAGCGTCTCTATGCCGACCCGCGCGGCGACGTTGTACACCGCCAGGATCGCCGGAAGCGGAATGTCTTCCTGTGCCCGCCGTGACGCCGCCAGGATCGACACCGCGAACTCGTCTTCTGTGGGTGCCCGCGATTCCACCATGACCCGGGAGAAGATTCTGAAGTGCTGCTTGGTGAACTCGGTGATCTCACCGTCGAGGACCTCGCGTGGCAGCATCCCGTAATACGGCACCTCGGCAGCGAAGCAGTCCACCGCGCGGCGTGCCGTCTCCGGCAGCCGACGCATGAACCGATCACTGAGCGACGCCGTCATCAGCGGACTCCAACTTCTCCCACTGCACCGTGGAATACCCGTACCCTCGCGGACCACATCCGCTAGACCCCTGCGCACCCTACCGTCCCGCAGTTGAGTTCGGAGGTTTGCTCACAGGTTCATGGCACGACACGGGGGTTATTGGGGCCAGTCATAGCTTTCGGGCATGGGCCTCGTATCTTTCACAAAGATCAGGCCGAGTCACGGACTTTCCCCCGCGCCGCTCCTAGGTTTCACAGATGACTGCCATCGCCCCACGGCGTTCACTCAATGAGCTGGTCACGCGGTACTGGACCATGATGTCGAAGGTCTACAACTTCCCGTTCGTGCAACGCCATGTCTACAGCCCGGCCCAAGACGACACCATCCGGCAACTACGCGAGCACAACGCCCAGCGAATCGTAGATATCGCCTGTGGCACAGGAATATTGGCGTCCCGAATCCAGGCCGAGCTGAGTCCGGCATCGGTTTTCGGCGTCGACATGTCCGACGGCATGCTCGCCAAGGCAAGGGCCCGGTCCACCGAGGTTCACTGGAAGAAGGCACCCGCAGAACAGCTCCCGTTCGGGGACGGCACCCTCGATGCCGTGGTGACAACATCGGCATTCCATTTCTTCGACCAGCCGGCCGCGCTGGCGGAGTTCTACCGCGTGCTCGCCCCGGGCGGCATGGCCTCGGTCGCCACGATCTGCCCAAAGGAGCGCCGGTGGCTGCGTCGAGGAACCGGCGAACGTGGACCGGCGCACTTCCCTACAGCCGGTGAAATGGAGCGGCTGTTCTCCCGTGCCGGGTTTGATGTCGTCGTGCACCGCCCGGTGGCGCGGCCGATCACACCACCCCTAATTTCCGTCGACTGGATCTGCGTCGGCCTCAAGACCTGACCGTCACCACCGCCGCCCTGACAACTCCGCGCCGCCATCCATTACCCTCACTGATTGACGTCAGCCTCACAACGTAAATCTGTCAGGAGTGCTCATGGACGGCTTTAACGGCAAGGTCGCCGTGGTGACCGGCGCGGGTTCGGGAATCGGACGCGCACTGGCGGTGGAACTCGCACGCTCGGGCGCCAAAGTGGCCATCAGCGACATTGACAACGAGGGCCTGGCGGAGACCGAACGCCAGATCAAGGCCCTCGGCGCAGAGGTGCGCTCCGACCGCCTCAACGTCGCTGAGCGCGAAGCCTTCCTGCTCTACGCCGACGTCGTCAAGGAACACTTCGGCAAGGTCAACCAGATCTACAACAACGCCGGCATCGACTTCCACGGCGACTTCGAGATCAGTGAGTTCAAGGACATCGAACGCATCATCGACGTCGACTACTGGGGCGTGGTCAACGGCACCAAGGCCTTCCTGCCACACCTGATCGCCTCCGGCGACGGCCACGTCATCAACGTCTCCAGCATCTTCGGCATCATGGCATGCCCCGGCCAAAGCGCCTACAACGCAGCGAAATTCGCGGTACGCGGGTTCACCGAGTCGCTGCGCCAGGAGATGATCATCGGCAAGAAGCCGGTCGCGGTCACCTGCGTGCACCCCGGCGGCATCAAGACCAATGTGGCGCGCAACGCCACGGTCGCCGAAGGCTACGACCATGCCGAGTTCGCGAAGTTGTTCGATCTGCTCGCACGAACCAGCCCACAGGCGGCGGCACGCATCATCCTCACCGCCGTCCGCAAGAAGAAGCCACGCGTACTCGTCGGGCCGGATGCCAAGGTGATCGATGTCTTGGTCCGACTGACGGGCTCGCGGTACCAGGATCTGTTCCTTCTCGGCGAGCGGTTCCTGATGCCCAAACGTTCCCACTGACCCACTACTCTGACTATTTGACAGTCGTCTAACAAGGAGACATCTATGGAAGGCTTCAACGGCAAGGTCGCCGTGGTGACCGGCGCGGGTTCGGGAATCGGACGCGCACTGGCGGTGGAACTCGCACGTTCGGGCGCCAAAGTGGCCATCAGCGATGTCGACGCCGAAGGTCTGGCCGAGACCGAACGCCAGGTCAAGGCCCTTGGCGCAGAGGTCCGCTCCGATCGCCTCAATGTTGTTGAGCGCGAAGCCTTCCTGCTGTATGCCGATGCGATCAAGGAGCACTTCGGCAAGGTCAACCAGATCTACAACAACGCCGGCATCGCGTATCAGGGCGAGGTAGAGGAAAGCCAGTTCAAGGACATCGAACGAATCATCGACGTCGACTTCTGGGGTGTGGTCAACGGCACCAAGGCCTTCCTGCCACACCTGATCGCCTCCGGCGACGGCCACGTCATCAACGTCTCCAGCCTGTTCGGCGTGCTGTCCATGCCCGGCCAAAGTGCCTACAACTCAGCCAAATTCGCGGTACGCGGGTTCACCGAGTCGCTGCGCCAGGAGATGATCATCGGCAAGAAGCCGGTCGCGGTCACCTGCGTGCACCCCGGTGGCATCAAGACCGCGATCGCACGCAATTCCACTGCCGCGGAAGGCTACGACGTCAAGGCCGGGGCCGCGTTGTTCGACAAGTACCTGGCGAATACCAGTCCCGAAGCGGCCGCACGCATCATTCTCACCGCGGTCCGCAAGAAGAAGCCCCGTGTGCTCGTCGGCCCCGACGCCAAGATCCTCGATGTGATCGTTCGAGTCACCGGAGCGCGCTACCAGGACATCTTCTCCCTGGTCACCCGCTACGTGCTACCCAAGCCCACGAAGAAGTAGCTTCCCGGGGTTGATCATTCGCGCTGCCCGGCTATCGCGCAGCGCGAATGATCGACGGCAGGAAGGTTCCGATGATGGCCTGGTCGAAGACCATCGTGCTGGGAAGCCGGTTGTGCACGATCGCCACCGAGATATTGCGTTTCTGGTCAGCCCACCCGAACGAACCGCCGGCTCCGATGTGCCCGAAACCGCCACCGATTATCGGCACCGTCAACGAGTGATACCCGCGGTGCCACCCCATCGGCAGCCCCAGCGTGTGATCGATCCGGTAGCTGTTCTTACGGGCCAGTCCCTGGGTGATTTCCGGCGAGAGCAGCCGTATCCCGTCGACACTGCCATCCCCCGCCAGGGCGGCGTAGAGCTTGGCCAGCGCGGGCGCGGTACAGCAGGCGCTGCCGGCGCCGCACCGCAGATCCATCACCGGGGCACTCGCATGCCCGTCGTCGGCCAGCAGCATCTCGGCACCGGGCTGGTACAGCGTCGAGGCCGCCCCCTTGGCCCCGGGCATTTTGTCGAGCGCCCCCATCACCGGCGGGGCCGCCCGCCGAATGAAGCCCGACCTGGCGACCCGATCCAAATACGGTGTAAGGGCGGCCGATTCGGAGGGCGCACCTTCGGGAGGCCGCCCCATATGGATTCCGTCGACTCCGAGCGGCTCGGCAAGTTCGGTGCGATACAGCTCTTCGAGGTCCTTACCGGTGACGGCCTTGGCGAGCCGGCCCATCAGCCAGCCGATAGACAGCGCGTGGTACGCGGGCTTACCGAAGTATCTGTCGACGGGCGCGGCGGCGAGCCGGTCCGCCATCAGGTCCGGATCGAACATCTCCTCGTAGTTGTGCGCGATGCCCGTCAGGCGTGACAACCCTGCGGTATGCGACAGGATCTCGTCGACCGTGATCGCACCCTTGCCCTGCGCGGCGAACTCGGGCCAGTACCGCGAGACCGGCGCGGAGTAGTCCAGCAGACCGCGATCCACCAGCCGGTGAATGATCGTGGCGGTGACTCCCTTGGACGCCGAGAAGATCACCGGCGCCGTGTCCCGCGTCCACTGCTGCCCCAGCTGCGCGAGCCCTGCCCACAAATCGAGTACGGGTTCGCCGTCCACGTACACGCAGATGGCGCCGCCGCCGACGTGGTACCTGGTGAAGGCAAGGGAGAAGACCCGCACCACTCCCCGGAACTCGGGGCGGGCCCAGCCATTCACCCCTGGTGGCAGCTCCACACCGCGTTCCGGCGACGGGTAAGCGAAGGGCAGGGGGGCGGGTTGTGACGATTCAGTGGCCGCGTCGTCGAAGCCATGAGGTTGTGCCATAAGTAACACTGAGTACCAGGTACTCGAGGTCAAAACAAGACTGGCCGAGGAGATGTCAGGACGGATACCCAATCGGCGGGTGCCGATTGGGGGTGATTCACTGACTCAGCCCGACGGTCTTCGCGCGAGCACTCATCCTCAGCCGACGGCCTTGATGATCTGGGGCCACAAGAACGTAAACGAGATCTGGTCGAGCGCCATGGTCAGCGGCAGCCGGTTATGCGCGAAGCCGACGGAGATCTTGCGCTTCGGATCGGCCCACCCCATCGAGCCACCGAGTCCGATATGGCCGAAACCGCCGCGGAATCCGTTCATGGGCAGCGACATGTATCCCAGGTGCATTCCCATGGGGAACACGATGGTGCGGTCGATGGTCAGATTTGTCTTACGGGCAAGCCCGGCAACAGTTTCCGGAGAGAGGAACTCGCGGCCGTCGACGCTGCCACCATTCGCCAGGGCCGCGTACATCTTGGCGAGCGCGGGCGCCGTGGCCACCGCGTTGGCGGCGGGTGCCTGCATGTCGTACAGAGCCGAATTCACCGTGCCGTCGTCGGCGAGGATCCGCTCCATTCCGGGCTCGTACATCGTGCCGATGGCACCTTCGAAGCCGGGAAGGCGATCGATGGCACGGATGACCGTCGGCAGTACCCGGCCCACCACGGGCTTGTTCGCCACCGACTCCAGGAAGGGATACATCGAGGCGGCCTTGGTCGGCGAGGTGCGCGGCGGCCGACCGAGGTGAATCCCGTCGACCCCGAGCGGTTCGGCTATCTCGGTCCGGAACAGCTCGCGCATGTCCTTACCGGTGACCGATCGAGCGAGCCCCGCGAGCAGCCATCCGAAGGTCAGTGCGTGATAGGCGCGCTTACCGTAGAACTTGTCGACGGAGGCCGCGGCAAGACGTTGCTCCATCAACTCATGATCGGCGATTTCCTCTGCGTGGTAAGCGATTCCTTCAAGCCGAGAGAGACCAGCGCGATGATCGAGCACCTGGCGCACGGTGATGGTCGACTTACCGTTGGCCCCGAACTCCGGCCAGTAGCGCGCGACCGGGGCGTCATAGGAAAGCAGCCCGCGATCAATCAAACGGTGAATGACGGTGGCGGCGATGCCCTTCGACGCCGAGAAGACGAGGGCGCCGGTGTCACGAGTCCAGCCCTGCCCGGCAGCCGCGGCGCCCGCCCAGATATCCAGTGCCGGTTCGCCGTCGACGTAGACGCTCAGACCACCGCCGCCCAGGCGGTACTTGGTGAACATCCAATCGAAGGTCCGAACGACGGCGGACAGCTCAGGCCGTGCCCAGCCCTCCACTCCGCCCGGTAGCCGCAATCCGGGCAGGTCCCCCGGGTACAGCTCATCGACACGTGCAGGTGCTGTGGCCGCAACATTGGGGCCCAGAGGGATCGCCATAGTCAGACGTGAGTAGCACGGCTTAAACGACCAGGTCAAGTCACGATCTGATGTATAGAGATGTTATTGCAGGTCAGAGAACCGCAGCCCTGCCCGCCGCCATCCACTACCGGGGATTCTCGGCCCTCGGGACCCAGGGCTCGAATCGATAGTCCGCGAGGTTGAACGTGCGACTGCGCCAGGCGGACTCCACCGTGGTTGTCGGCCGAAGAGGGGCATCGCCGTTCTTGTCGAAGTAGTAGCTGTTCGCCTGTGCGCAGCTGTCTTGCCAAAAGATCTGGCGTCGTCTGCGCCTGAGCATCTCCGCGAAGAATCGGTCATTGGCCCGTTGGGTGACTTCGACGTACTTGGCATCGAGTGTGCGCGCGCGCCTGAGGCACCGAGCGATATGGGTGGACTGTGCTTCGATCAGCGCGAAATACGATGAGCCGTTGTATCCGTACGGTCCCATGATCGAGAAGTGATTGGGAAATCCGGGCACACTCACGCCCTCGTAGGCCTGTAGGCGATGCGTATCCCAGTAGGCCTGCTGTGTAAGTCCCTCGCGCCCGGTCAGGTCATAGGTCGGCATATTGTCCGGGTCCATTACCTTGAAACCGGTTGCCAGGATGAGGATGTCCAGCTCGTGCTCGACACCGCTGGACACATGGACGGCGTGCGGGTCGACACCGGCGATCGGGTCTGTTTCGAGTGTGACGTTATCGCGGTTGAAAGTCGCAAGGTACGTGTTGTGAAAACTTGGGCGCTTGCAGCCCAGCCCATACCGCGGTGTCAGCTTCTCACGGGTCTCGGGGTCTCGAACCTGGCCGTGTAGGTACCTGCGCGCGAGCGACTCCACGACGGGTGACATGCCGGGTAATGCCCCGTGATAGTGCGCCGGAATCGGAAAAGTTGCTTCCACAAACGCCTGGCTGACCAGCCGCGTGGCTTGTAGGCCGCCGGGTAGCCGAGTCAGGAATCGCGACACGGTACCGCGCAACGAGAAGTCCGGTTTGGGCAGGCACCAGATAGGCGTTCTCTGGAACACGGTGAGGTGCTCCACTTCTGGAGCGATAGCGGCGACGATCTGGACAGCCGACGCCCCAGTTCCGATGATTCCGACTCGCTTTCCCGCGACGCTTTGGCTGTGGTCCCAGCGGGCGGTGTGCATCGTCTGCCCTGCGAAATCCTCGATGCCGTGAATCTCCGGATAGACCGGCCGGGTCAAGACACCGCACGCGTTGACGACAAAGCGGGCAGTCAGCTGTTCTCCCGCCGCGGTGCTGATCTTCCACAGACAAGCCTGCTTGTCGAAAACCGCGCCGGTCACGGTGGTGTTGAACCGAATTTTTTCTGTGAGACCGTATTTCTCAACGCAGTGCTCCGCATACGCCTTCAGCTCCCGGCCAGGGGCGTAGCTACGCGACCAATTGCGTTGCTTCTCGAACGAAAACTGGTAACTAAACGACGGGATATCGACCGCAATGCCGGGGTAGGTGTTCCAATGCCAGGTTCCCCCAACGCCGTCGGCCTCGTCAATCAGCAGCAGGTCATGAAAGCCATTCTTTTGTAACGTGATCGCGGTACCAATGCCCGAGAATCCGGCGCCGATGATGATGACAGAGTGATCGGGCGTCGGCTGGTTGTCGGCCGACTGAGCGGATGTCCGGGGTTCGGTGGTCGCCACGTCGTCGTTGACGGTTGTCATAGATGTTCCAGTTCTCGAGTAGGTCACATGCGGGCAAGCAAGTTGCCGAACGAAGCCGGCAGTGCGCGAAGCGCGTGGTAAGCGAGCCGAGACTCGATGCCCACGGGCACGATCGAGAGGTTGTGTTGGGCAGCACGAATGATGGCTCTGGCCACAGTATCTGGTGGATGCCCCAGCTTGAAGCCCCTCGCCATCATTGCCTTTTCCTCGTTGACAGATCCGCGCAAGCGAGTGTGCTCCAGAATCGGTGTCTTGATCACCCCGGGACAGATAACACTGACACCAACTCCGCGGCCCGCCCAATCCGCTCTCAGACAACGAGAGAACATGATGACGGCCGCCTTGGACGCGCAGTAGGAAGCCATTCGGCGGTTGGGAATGTATCCGGCGCCCGAGGCCACGTTGACCACGTGCCCTGATCCACGCGCCACCATATCGGCTCCGAATGCCCGGCACCCGTGGGCGACACCGTCGAAATTGATGGACCGCAACCACACCCAGTCCTCGACCGTGGTCTCCAGAAAATCACCGCCGACGCCGACCCCCGCGTTGTTGACCAGAACGTCGACAGGCCCGTGCTCTGCTCTGATGCGCGCGGCTGCCTCATCCACCGATTCGGCACGGGCCACGTCGCACTGGTATCCGAAAACCCGCCTGCCGCCGTGCCGGGTAACGCCCACGAAGGCCTGCAGTGCGTCCTCGTTGATATCCAGGCCAATCACCTCGGCACCCTGGCTTGCATAGCGTTCCACGGTGGCAGCGCCGATCCCGCTGGCCGCACCCGTCACCACGACGCGTTGTGGCATCTTCACGCGATGCACCGAGGGCGGGCGATAACCTGCACGCCGTAGCGAGGACGCAACGTGAGGGTGCCTTCAGGATCGACGGGATGCCCAGGCTTGAGATCAAACGTGAAGTGCTGACTCAAGATTGCTGCCACCAGGACCGACTCCATCGTTGCGAAGCTCTGTCCGATACAGATGCGTTTGCCGCCACCGAAGGGCATGTACGCGCTGCGAGGCCGGTCTTTGCCCGCGCCAGGCATGAACCGTGAGGGATCGAATTCCTCCGGAGCCTTCCACCACCGTTCGTCATGGTGGACCAGATGTCCCGGCATTATTATGGTGGTGCCCTTTCGGATTCGATGCCCACCGATAACATCGTCTTTCACCGCGACTCGCGGAACGATCCAAGCCGGCCCGTAGTACCGCATCGCCTCCAGGAAGCAGGCGGTCGTCCACGGCAGTTCTGCGAGGTCGTCCGCGCTTGGCGTGCGGCCCTGCAGCACCTGATCGACCTCGGCGAGCATCCGGTCACGGGCATCCGTATTCAGCGCCAGCAAGTACCACATCCACGACAGTGCGTTGGCCGTTGTCTCATGCCCTGCCAGCATGAATGTTATCGACTCATCACGAACTCTTTTGTCCGATAACGGTTTCCCATTCTCAGCCTCAGTGGTGAGCATGTAGTTTAAGAGGTCGACTCCATCGGTGGGATTGGTCTTACGATCACGCACCAGGTCCCAGACTGCCTTGTCCAATGCTTTCGCGACGACCTGTATACGCCGGAATGGCCACGGCAGTGGTATCGGCAAGAACGCGCCGCGCATCACCATACGGAACAACCAGCGCGGCGGCTCTGCCACCAGGAACAACCGCAAGAACTTCACACCGAACCGCAGACCTGCGGTCACCTTGTCTGACATAGCATCGGAGATGGCGCCGAACTGCCTGCCGAACAAGGCGTTTCCAACAATATTGAGTGTGAGCCTCACCATCGCATCCGACAGGCTCATCTCGACAGGTCTGCCACCCTGCGACTTCAAGTCAGCCACCATCTCGTCGATCGGCTCAATCATCAAGTCGACCAATCCATTCAATCTACGTTTGGCAAACATGGGATTGAGCAGCGTGCGATGCCACTGCCAGGATTCCTCCTCGTCGGTGAAGAGGTTGAGACCCAGCAGGGCACGCAGCAGCTCAAACTCAAAGGACTTGTGGTAGTTCAGCCGCCCGGCATGAAATACGTGATCGATATACTCGGGATGAGTCAGGCCGACGAAATTTCTATTCCCGCAACGCCATCGAGTGATGTCACGTCCCGCGATCCGGCGAACCAGGCCATGGTTGGGATCGAGCCCATACCTCGCCACATCGAGGGTCATCACGAGACCATTCAGCCGCCTTGCCGGCGCGCCCGAGACGAGCACTGGTTTGTCGACCTTCGCCGTCCCAGCCTCCACTGTGCTGATCGCTGCAGACGCCATTGTCTTCACCTCTCCGGTATGCGAGATCCGAGATCTCCGAATCATCATCTGATCTCATGTGAGACCATTTACATTAGAGCGTTAATCGTCAAAGTTTTCAAGGAGTCGGCAAGATTTGCGATCATCGACAGATGCGCCGCACGTCTGACCTCTACGGCGGCCAAACGCACGCGCAACGACGGCAGGAACGTCGTTCACGGTTTGTCCGCGCCGCCTTCGACATCTGGCGCGAGTCTGGCTGGGCAGCGGTGACGATGCGCAAAGTATGTGCGCAGACAACCCTGAACACCCGATATTTCTACGAGGACTTCTCCGATAGAGACGACCTGTTGGTCGCGGTGTGGGAAGGCATCCGAGCCGAACTGCTCGCAGCACTACTGGACGTAGTCGCCCTCGATCCGGAACGGCCTCCGCTGGAGACCCTCAGCCAGGCACTCCGCACGCTCGTCACGTGGGTCGCGGATGATCTTCCGCGCGCGCACGTGCTCCTGGGCGCCCACACAGGTTGTCCCGCACTCGAGAAAAAGAGGCAGGCCTCCCAGCGTGAACTGATTGAACTCATGATCGACACCGGTAGCCCTCATCTGCGGGCAGATGCCGACCCCGACGCATTCCGGGTCGACGTCACCATCGGCCTCCACGGATTCACCGGCATGCTGAGCGAATGGCATTCCGGCGCACTCGCCCTCACCGAGGCACAGGTCGTCGACCACGTAACCCGGCTCGCCTCCACCATCGCGAGCCAGCACATCAAGACCGCTGACTAACGCACCAGTATCTGGTGGTCGATGAGCCAGGTATCCACTACACGCTGGGCGTCAGCGCCGCTCGAGACCTCCCGAGTCATCGCTGCCAGATCTCCGGTGGTCAACTCGCCGGCAACCTTGTTGAGCGACAACACCTGAGGTTCGGACAGCTCATTGCGCCGGTACAGCGGCACGACGTTGTTGGCCGGAAGCCAGCTCTTCTCGTCGTCGACTACCGTGACCCCGGCGGCAGGAAGAGCCGGGTTGGCGGTCGACGTCCAGGCCACGGCCACTTCTCCACGCTTGAGAGCTGCGAAAAGCTCAGCGGTATCGGGGAATTGGCGCGGATTACCCGTTGAACAGGAGCCAAGTCGGACTACCGGAGCAGACCCCGAACCCACCTGGCCGGCGTGCGCCAGTTCATCGCAATGCCGCGCGAGCCCTGCCAGCGTGGGCTTGGAAGATGCACTTGTCGCAGCGGACGGAACCGCCACGGCCGGGCGATCTTCAGCCGTCCCGTAATCGGCGGCCGCCACACCGGCGGGCAGGGTAGCGATCATGGCCTGGTACGTGACCTCTTCGTCCCCGCTGGGCCGCTGCTGGGGCGCGAACTGGCGCAGCAGCCTGCCGGTGAATCCAGGTGCGACGCTCGCGATGCCCGTGTCCAATTCCGCTACCGGATCGGCACTCTCCCGCACCGTGGTGTCGATACCAGTCGCCTTCACCACCGCCGCATAGATGTGCGCGAGCACTCGGTACTGCGGTTCATTCGGCGTAACCACCGTTAAATACGGTGCTGGGCCATGGTTTTCCGAACAGCCAGCCAGAACGGACACCGCAATCAGCAGCCCCGCCGTCCATGCGCGAAACGTCAAACGGCTAGTCGCTCTCGTGTGCAACAGCCTGGACCGCCGCGGCCACGGCGGGTCCGACACGCGGATCCAGCGGGCTGGGCACGATCTTGTTGGGCGCCAGATCGGGTTCCACTACCGAGAAGATTGCCTCGGCCGCAGCTACTTTCATCCGCTCGGTGATCTTGGTGGCCTCGGCGTCCAACGCCCCGCGGAAGACGCCGGGGAACGCCAGCACATTGTTGATCTGGTTCGGGAAATCGCTACGTCCGGTCGCGACGATCGCCGCGTACTTGGCCGCCACATGCGGGTGAATCTCGGGATCGGGGTTGGAGCACGCGAAGACAATGCTTTCGTCGGCCATGGTCGCGATGAGTGACTCGTCGACCTTTCCGGCCGAAACACCCAGGAACACATCGGCACCCGCGAGTGCCTCCGCCTGTCCGCCAGTGAGACCACGCGGGTTGGTGCGCGCGGCAAGATCCACTTTGAACTCGTTGAGGTCATCGCGGCCGGAATGCACGATGCCCTTCGAATCCAGCACCGTGACGTCGGTGATGCCGTCGGCCAGCAGGATGTTCGCGCAGGCGACACCTGCCGCACCCGCACCGGAGATCACTACCTTGAGCGACTTCTGGTCGCGGCCCAGCACCCGCGATGCGCCCATGAGCGCGGCCAACACCACGATGGCTGTGCCGTGCTGGTCGTCGTGCATCACCGGACAGTCCAGTGCCTCGATGACGCGCCGCTCGATTTCGAAACAGCGCGGCGCCGAGATGTCCTCCAGGTTGACCGCACCGAAGGTGGGGCGCAGCCGGATCAGCGTCTCGACGATCTCGTCGGGATCCTTGGTGTCCAGCACGATCGGGATGGAGTTGAGTCCGGCGAAGGTCTTGAACAGCGCGCTCTTGCCCTCCATCACGGGCAGTGATGCCGACGGACCGATATCGCCGAGACCGAGTACCGCGCTGCCGTCGCTCACCACCGCGACCAGGCGATGCGCCCACGTGTACTTCTTGGCCAGGCTGGGGTCGGCGGCGATGGCCCGCGACACTTGTGCGACACCCGGGGTGTAGGCGATCGACAGTGCACGCTGAGTATCCAGCGGCGACTTGAGCTCTACCGACAGCTTCCCATCGATATGCGCTTCGAAAATCTCTTCATCTGTCACGACAACGTCGGATGCGGTCACAGCGTGAGACTACTGGCCGCCGTGAAGGTCACTCCTCGCGACTCTGGAACTGTGAGCGGCGTGTTACGCGCCCGCCACGAATCCGCGCACCGACTCGGCGATCATCTGCACCGCGATGGCGGCCAGTAACAGACCGGCCACCCGGGCCAACAGCATGATTCCGCCCTCCCGCAGCACCCTGATCAGCACCGTTGAGAATCGCAGCGTCAGATACAGCACCAGGTGTACGCACAGGATCGCGGCAGCGATGGCCAGATATGTACCCACCTGCCCCTGCGCCTGACGGACCGCGATGATGGTCGCCGCAATCGCACCCGGGCCCGCCATCAGCGGGGTACCGAGCGGCACCAGCGCCACATTGACCCCACTGTCCGCGTCATGGCTGGTGGCCCCTCCCATCAACAACGACAAACCGGTGATGAGCAACAGCAGCCCACCGGCTCCCTGCAGCGCGGGCACCCCGATATGCAGATAGGCCAGGATCGCCTGGCCGCCTATCGCGAACATCGAGATGACCGTCAAGGAGACCGCCGGCGCCTGCCAGGCAGCGCGATGTCGTTCGGCGGCCGGCTGGCGGCCCGTCAGCGACAGAAACACCGGTACCGCGCCCGGGGGGTCCATGATGACCACCAGAGTGATGAACACTGAGGTGAACACCGCGATGTCGAAGGTCACGACTTCAGTGTCCCAGGCCGCCCCACAGCTTCGCGGGTTACCATCGCGCGGAACGGTTACGCAGAACGATTGGTTGCGAGCAGGGAGCCCACATCATGGCGCGATTTCCGTCGGTCAATCCGTCATCGTTGCGTTCGCCCGTGCGTGCGCGCCCGCCCCTCCCCGATGCCAAACGCATCCCCGTCCCGCTCGCCCGTGCCATCGTCGACTGCGGGGTCTACGTCGACGGGGTGCGCCTGCCGGGGAAGTACACCCCCACTGCCGCACTGGAGAAGGTGCGCTCACTGGATCGCGGATTCGTCTGGGTGGGGCTGCATGAACCCGACGAACATCAGATGGAGGCCGTCGCAGGGCCCTTCGGGTTACACCGGCTGGCCGTCGAAGACGCGGTCCACGCACACAACCGCCCCAAGCTCGAGCGGTATGACGACACCCTTTTCCTGGTCCTGAAGACCGTCAATTACGTTGAACACGATTCGATTTCGACGGCACGCGAGATTGTTGAGACCGGCGAGATCATGATTTTCGTGGGCGGCGACTTCGTGGTGACAGTGCGCCATGGCGACCACAGTGGTCTGGCCAAGGTGCGCGCGCATATGGACGCCGACCCCGACCACATGCGGCTGGGCCCCTACGCCGTGATGCACGCCATCTCCGACCGGGTCGTCGACTCCTACCTCGAGGTCTCCGACCTGGTGGAGGACGATATCGACTCCATGGAGGAGAACGTCTTCTCGCCACGGTCGGCCACCGATATCGAACATATCTACATGCTCAAACGTGAGGTGGTGGAGCTGCGCCGGGCGATCAGCCCGCTGTCGGTCGCACTGAGCAAGCTCACCCAGGACCACAACGACCTCATCGCCAAGGAAGTCCGTCGCTACCTGCGTGACGTGCTGGATCACCAGACCCATGCCGCCGACCAGATATCTAGCTACGACGAGATGCTCACCTCCCTGGTGAACGCAGCGGTCGGCAAGGTCGCGATGCAGCAGAACACCGATATGCGCAAGATCAGTGCCTGGGTCGCCATCGTCTCCGTGCCCACCATGATCGCCGGCATCTACGGTATGAACTTCGATTTCATGCCCGAGCTGCATCAGCCGTGGGGCTACCCGGTGGTGCTGCTGGTCATGGTCAGCGCCTGCACGTTCGTGTACCGCACCTTGCGGCGCAACCGCTGGTTGTAACGACGGCTACGACGGCTGCGCGTGAGCGCGCGACGGATCCATCACGTCGATATCGGCCTGCTGCCACGCGTCTCTCAAGGCCTCTGCTCCCTTGAGCCGCACCCAGGCCGCTTCGTTGGCGGTGATGGGCACCGCTGCCAGGAATCGCACCGGCGAGAGCGGTTCGGGCAATGGAAGATCCGGAATATCACCGTCCTGCAGCAGCACCGCGGTGTACGCCTGTCGTGCCGGATCGTCCCAGAGTGGCTGGCCGAGATCGACCAGCCCGTCCTCGCTGAGCACCAACCCTTCCACCGCCGGCGACGCCGCCAGCACGGCAAGAGATCGGGCCAGGCCGGGAAATACACTGCCGCGCAGGGTGATCGACACTTCGGCACGCGGCCCCAGTTCCTCGGAGGTCAACATCTCCCCCGGGTCGCTCATCGGGTACCGCGATGCCCCCACGGAGACGAAATGCGACACCCCGGCATCATCAGGGCCAAACCGCAGCAGCTCGTACGGTTCGGACCCAAGAAAGGTGACCGAGGCCGAATCCGGCTCCCCCGCACCGAGAGTACCGAAATGACCGGACAGATGCGCGAGCACTCGACGGACAATTTCGTCCGAGTTCATTCCAGCGCTGCTCACTCGCCGATAGCGGGCAGGGAAAGGTTCTCCCCCGACGCGGCATCGAAGATCACCAGCTTGCCGGTGTCGATGATCAGCTCGATGGGCTGTCCCTCCACGACCGTCGACGCCGCCGAAAGCCTTGCCACGAATTCGTTCTCGCCAACTTCGGATTCCTGAGCCAGTTCCGTCAGCTCTTCCGAATGCGCCGCGCCGCCCTCAGTGGTGAAGTGCACGTACTTGTCCGAACCGAGCGACTCCACCACATCGGCGCTGACGGTGAGCGTCAACCCGGTGATCCGCTTGTAGGTGTCGACCAGGGCGGCGTCCTCGAACTGCTCGGGCCTAATGCCCACGATCACATCGCTGCCCAGGACGCCGGCCTTCCTGGCAGAGACGTTCGCGTACACGCTCGCCTCGAGTGTCACCTCGCCGAAGGGCAGCTGCACACCGATATCGGTGAGTGTCGCCGGAAAGAAGTTCATGGCCGGGGAGCCGATGAAACCCGCCACGAACAAGTTGGCAGGTGTGTCGTACAGCTCCTGAGGCGCACCGATCTGTTGCACCTTTCCCGCGCGCAGCACCACCACCCGATCCCCGAGCGTCATCGCCTCGGTCTGGTCGTGGGTGACGTAGACGGTGGTGGTGCCCAACCGCTTTTGCAGCCGCGCGATCTCGGTACGCATCTGCACCCGCAGTTTCGCATCGAGATTGGACAACGGTTCGTCCATCAAGAACGCCTTCGGGCTGCGCACGATCGCACGGCCCATCGCTACTCTCTGTCGTTGACCGCCAGAGAGGTTGGCGGGCTTGCGATCCAGATAGTCGGTCAGATCCAGGATCTTCGCGGCCTCTTCGACCTTGGCATGGACATCGGCCTTGCTCATCTTGGTCAGGGTCAGCGGAAAGGCGATGTTCTGCCGCACCGTCATGTGCGGATACAGCGCGTACGACTGGAAGACCATCGCGATATCGCGGTCCTTGGGCGCCTTCTCGTTGACCCGCTCACCGGCGATCGTGAGCACACCGGAGGAGATGTCTTCAAGTCCGGCAATCATGTTCAACGTCGTCGACTTACCGCACCCCGACGGTCCGACCAGGATGATGAACTCGCCGTCCGCGATATTCAGGCTGACGTCCTGTACCGCCGCGGAACCATCCGCGTACGTCTTGGACACCTGGTCGAGCACAATCTCAGCCATCGCTAACCCTTCACTGCACCGGAGGTCAACCCGGCAACGATCCGTCGTTGGAATATGAGCACGAAGATGATGATCGGCACCGTGATGACAATGGCGCCCGCGGCAATCGATCCGGTGGGCTCCTCGAATTGCGAACTGCCGGTGAAGTTCGCGATGGCGACCGGCGCGGTAATGGAGCGGTCCGTCGCCGTCAGCGAGATCGCCAGCAGCAGGTCGTTCCAGGCGAAGATGAACACCAGGATCGCGGACGTGACGATGCCCGGCGTGGCCAACGGCGCGATAACCTTCCAGAAGGCCTGTGCCGGTGTGGCGCCATCCATCTTGGCGGCCTTCTCCAATTCCCAAGGGATCTCACGGAAGAACGCCGAGAGCGTGTAGATGGCGAGGGGTAACGCGAAGGTGATGTACGGGATGATCAGCCCCGGCCAGGTATCAAATAAGCCGACCGAACGCTCGATATTGAAAATTGGTGTCACCAGCGAGATCTGCGGGAACATCGCGATGAGCAGGGCCGCACCGACGAGCGCCTTCTTCCCGGGGAAGTCCAGTCGCGCCACCGCGTACGCGGCCATGGTGCCCACGCTGACGGCGATCACGGTCGCGATGAGCCCAATGCCGATGGAGTTCACCAGTGCCGAGGTGAACACGTTCCCGCTGAAGATGCCGCGGTAGTTATCAAGGGTCACCGGCCAAGGGAAGAACTTGCCATCCTTGACCGTCGAGGTGGGTTTGAGCGACAGGCTCAGCACCCACAACACCGGTACTAGGGCATAACACAGCACCAGAACGTCGGCGATCAACCATCCTGCGGCGCGCGATGGATTCGTGCGGGTCACCGTCGCGTCCCCTCGTCATCCGCTGTCGGCGCCGAGGCGCCGAATCCCTTGATGAAAATGAAGGCGATGACGGCCACGCACAGGAAAATCAGGACGCTGATCGCCGAGCCGAGCCCGACGTTGAATGCCTTGAACAGATTGTCGTACCCCAAAATCGACACCGACCCCGTGTTGTTGCTGCCCCCGGTGAGCACATAGATGTTGTCGAAGATCCGGAAGGCATCCAAGGTACGGAACAGCAGCGCGACAAGGATCGCGGGTTTCATGATCGGGATGGTGACGCGGATCAGCCTGCTCCAGCCGCCAGCACCGTCGACCTGGGCAGCCTTCAACAAATCGTCGGGAACCAGTGCCAAACCGGCCAGCAGCAACAGCGCCATGAACGGCGTGGTCTTCCACACCTCGGCCAGGATCACCACCGCAAGCGATGGAATCTGCTGTGTCAGTGGCGCGCTGCCCGAAGGGAGCAGATTGGCCAGGTATCCGGTGCCCGGCGTCCATGCGTAGTACCAGCTGTAGGACGCTGCGACGGTGACGATTCCGTACGGAATCAGCACGGCAGTGCGCACGACACCCTTGCCGAAGATCGTCCGATGCATCACCAGCGCAAGGGTCAGGCCGAGCACGAGCTCGATGACCACCGAAATCACCGTAATGGCAAGGGTGACCACCAGGGCGCTCCACCAATACCTGTCGGTCAGCACCGTGATGTAGTTGTCGAACCACACGAACTTGCGATCCTGCGGACTGGCCAGGCTGTACTTCTGCAGGCTGAGCCAAATGGCGTAGCAGATGGGGTACGCGGTAACTGCGAGCATGAGAATCGCGGCGGGTGCGATGAGCAGCAGACCGAGGCGCCGCTCGGCCTTCTTTCCCGCCGAGTCGGCCCCCTTGGCAGTCGAAACGGTCACGGGATCAACCCCCGTCCATCCACGGCCTTCTGTACCTGATCGGTCAGCAAGTCGGCGGTGCGCTCGGGATCGATCGCGGTGATCGGCGCCAGCGCCGCCGACACTCTCGTCGAGATGGCCTGGTAATACGGCGAGGCCGGACGCACTGCGGCGTTGGCCAGCTGCTCCCGGATGATCGCGTACGCCGGGTACTTGGCCTGGAACTCGGGATCGTCGTACAGGGAAGCGTCCACCGCGGGCAACCCGCCCTCGATCGCCGTCACTTTTTGATTCTCCCGGCTGCGCAGGCAGTTCAACGCCTCGAAGGCCTGCGCCTTGTAGCGCGTGGTCTTGGCGACCGCGATGTTCAGCCCACCGATGGTGACCCTGGCGGGCTGCCCCGCAACCGCAGCCGGAAATGGTGCGAAACCAAGTGCGGCACTGGCCGCCTCGTACGCGGCGGTGAACTGCTCATCGTTCGGCTCGAAGCGTCCCGCGTCGGCGATCGCACCGGTCAGGTCCGGGCGCCGATCCAGACGCAGGAATGGAACGCCACCCTTGATCGCGTTCTCCATCATGCTGGCCATCACGAACGGCCAATTGATCTCAAAGGCCGCCTTACCTTGCTCAAAGGCCAAACGCGCTGTGCCCTCATCGGTTTGGGTGATGGAGGGGTCCGCGCCGTCTGCTGTCGCGATCGATTTGATGATCCGCAATGCGGTGACCGTGGCGGCACGATGCTCCGGGGTATCGGTCAAGGTGACCGTCGTACCGTCATCACCCAACACCGAGCCGCCGGCACTGACCAGCAGGGTGTTGAACAGCACCACCAGGCCTTCGTACTGTTTGCCCTGCAACGCAATCCAACCAGGCCCGCCCGAACGTGCGAAACCTTCGGCTGCCTGCACCGTCTGATCCCACGTCTCGGGCGGTTCAGGTACCAGGTCCTTGCGGTACCAGAGCAGTTGGGTATTGGTACTCAAGGGGGCCGCGTACAGCTTGTCCTTCCAGCGAGCGCTCGCCAGCGGACCCGCGAGGGTGTCGCGCTGCGCGTTGGCCTCGGTGACGCCCGCCGGGTCCTCGGAAAGCGGCAGCGCCCAACCCGCTTCGGCGAACTCCGCGGTCCACACCACGTCCATGCCCATCAGGTCCAGGGTGCGATCGTTACCGGTCAATCGGCGCGCAAGCTGCAACCGCTGCTCGTCGGCCCGCTTCGGGAGGCTGACCTGCCGGATGGTGAACCGGCCGCCCAGTTCTTTGTTGCATCGCTGCGCGGCGGCGGTGAAGGTACCGGCCTCACTGGCCGGCGTATAGAAGCGGATGACGATGCCGTCGTCCGAGCGCGCACATCCCGTCAGCGAGGCCAGCGTCAGGCAGATGACGCCCAGCGCCACACCCTTCCGTCGGAACCATCCGGCCGACGACTCCAGCACGACCGCCTCCTGGTCCGTTGACGCGCTGTCGGCACCTCCGTGTGCCGACCACGGCGGGCACACCCGTCCCGCGCGGCAACCGTAGAGCTAAAACCAGGTGACATGCAACATGTTCGGTGCGCGCGTCCCATTATTCAGGGCGCGGGCAACGCCGCAGGCCAGCGCCACCGGGCACCAGCCGACGGGGCCTAGATAGCTAGCTTGGCCAACATGTCGCGAGCGGCCTCGGCCTGCGCCGGCTCGCACAACACGTCATATCGTCCCGCGACGAGCTGCATGGTCGATGCGAAATCCCTTGTGCCCCTCGTCATCGCGTAGGGCACCGCGGCAGTGACCAACCCGAAGACCAATCCGACGGTAAGTCCCACGACGAGTGAGCCGGCCAGATTTGTGCTGAACATCCCCAGCACCAGGCCGATGAACAGGCCCAGCCAGGCTCCGCTGAGCATGCCCCCGCCCAGCACCTTGGGCCACGACAATCTCCCGGTCACCCGCTCGACCTGCATCAGATTCACCCCGACGATGGTGACGTTCTCGACCGGGAATTGCTGATCGGACAAATAGTCGACGGCGCGCTGAGCCTCCGCGTATGTCGGGTACGAACCGATGGGCCAGCCTTGTGGCGGCGTCGGCAGGGACAACGACGAAGACAATGGCGAGCGCGGTGACGTCGAGCGCTGTTGTTGCCCGGGGGTGAGCGGTTGTCCCACGAGTTCGGCCCTCCTGCAGAAAGTCAGTGATGCATAGCTAGCACTCATTTAACGCCCGACCGCACCAGATGGTGCCCCTTTGGCCGCTACCTGCGACTTTCCGCCCGCAGCACGGCCAGAAACCCCCTCGATACGCTAAGTTTGCGCCATGACTACCCCGGGCAACGAATCCTCTGGCACCGGTCCCGACGCTTCGTCTGGATACGAGTACCCGTCCCTGGAACAGTCCGCCCCACCGGCCGATGCCGCGTCCACGGCCAGCCAGGTACCGCCGGGCATTCCACCGGCGTGGGAGACCCCCGGAGCCCCGCCGTCCTATCCTGCTTATCCGCCCACGTACCCGACCGCGCAGCCCGGCTATCCCACCGCGCCTCCGCCGTACCCGACAGCACCGCCGGCGTATCCCTCTCAATACGGCCAGGCATATCCCCCTTATCCGTCGGGTCAACCGGGCGCGTACCCGCCACCGGGTTATCCCGCCGCAGGCGGTTATCTCGGATACCCGGCGCCCGGGTACGCCGACCCGTACGGGTACGGCGCATATGGGCAGACCGGCGGCACCAACCCGCTGGCTATCGGATCTCTGATCGCGTCGATCGTCGGCGTCTTCTGCGGCATCGGATCGATCGCCGGCGTCATCATGGGCTTTATCGCGCTCAACCAGCTCAAGACCTCACCGCAGGACGGCAAGGGTGTGGCCATCGCCGGCATCATCATCGGAGCCGCGGTCATTGTGTTCTGGGTGCTGATCATGATCATCGGCATTGCGTCGGGCGGCAGCTCTAGCTCGTATTAGCCCGTCGGAGGCTCGAACGGCGGCGCCTGCCGCGCCATCCCCGCGGCACGGCCCTTGCCCGCGATCACCAGCGCCATCTTGCGGCTGGCCTCGTCGATCATCTCGTCTCCCAGCATCACCGCGCCCCGTGCGCCACCCGCGAGCGAGGTGTGCCACTGATAGGCGTCCAGGATGAGCTCTGCCCTGTCGTAGTCCTCCTGGCGCGGGCTGAAGATCTCGTTGCCCGCCTCGATCTGCGCGGGGTGCAGCACCCATTTGCCATCGAAGCCCAGTGCGGCCGAACGGCTCGCCGCGACCCGGAAAGCAGCGACATCGCGGACCTTGAGATAGGGGCCATCGATGGCATCGATTCCCTGCGCCCGCGCCGCTACCAGGATGGTCATCAGCACGTGGTGATACGCCTCGCCGTCATAGCCGGGAGGCTGCTCGCCCACGACCAGGGTGCGCATGCCCAGGCTGGCCATGAAGTCGGCAGGGCCGAAGACCAACGACCGCACCCGCGGGCTGGCCGATGCGATCGCGTCGATGTGGGTGAGTCCTTCGGCGTTTTCGATCTGCGCCTGGATGCCTATCGCGCCCACCTCAAGCCCGTGTGATCGCTCGACCTGCGTCAGCAGCAGATCCAGTGCCGTGACATGCGAGGCGTCCACAACCTTGGGCAGCAGGATGTTGTCGATGCCGGCGCCGGCCCGTGAAACAACCTCCACCACATCGGCATAGGTCCATTCGGTGGTCCAATCATTGACACGCACCGACCGCAGCTGCCCCGACCATCCCGGCGCGTTCAAGGCATCGACGATGCGCTGGCGCGCCTCTACCTTGGCGGGTGCCGCGACGGCGTCCTCAAGGTCGAGGAAAATCTCATCCGCGGGAAGCGTTTTCGCCTTGTCGATCATCTTCTGGCTGCTGCCAGGGACGGCGAGTGAGGTGCGGCGCGGTCGATAGGTCACAGCTAGCCAGCGTAAAGCGCCCTATGCGGTGGCTCGCCTGCCATACCGCTCTTTGGCCTCGGCCGGTGTGACGGTGACCGTACGCACCGGAGCCTTGGCCGCGTGGAAGTCACGCAGGGTCGTCGCTGTCATCGGCAACTTGGCGAATCGCGCAATGGAGTCTTCGATCGCAGGAACGCTGGCGACCGACATGGCTGCCGATACCAACGGCCGGTACGCCACATCGACAATTCCCGGCTGGTCAAATTGGCCCAGTTCCCGCATCCAGCGCGGCAACGTCGCGATGGTCGCCGGAGCCATCAGCCGACTGACCGCCCAGAACCGCAGATTGCTGCCCGACCGCGGGGTGCGCAGAAGGTAATGCATGGCGTGCTGCGCGCGCTCGGAGGTGCACAGCGCGGGGCGCATCTGGGCGAAGTATTCGCGAACTTCGTCACGCGACCGCGGCACGTCCGCCGGATTGACGGTCTGCAGCTCCGCCGCGATCACGCACTCGGACCAGTAACGGTCCTCTTCGGCCTGACTCAACGGCCCGGGCCCATACATCTCGTAGCACTTGAGCACCGAGTGCCACCCTGTGACATGGATCCACAGCTGCGAGGCCGGATCGTTGGCGCTATAGCGCTTTCCCGTCACCGGGTCGATTCCCTTGGAACGCGCATGAACCTTCTGCAGGTGCTCGGAGGCCTCGACCGCGGTCCGTGAATCGGCGGTCGCGACGATGAGGAAGTAGGCGAGGGTCCCATCCATCCGTCCTCGTGGATCCCGATAGATACCCGCCGAATCCGCCACCGCGGCGGCCAGATGGGGCTCGAAATGTTCCAGTACCACTGAGCGCTGGAAACCGATCAGGGCGGTGGGGCTGCTCCACACCTTCCATGTCGGCGAGTCTGGCCCAAAGAATCCATAGTCCTCACGGGGCCGATCGGAGCCAAGTTCCCAGTGGACGGCAACGTCCGGTGCAGCGGTCATGGCTGTAACGCTATCAATTGATTATGTTTACGTCCAGATACTGACCGTAAGTCAGGTTCATCGCGATCCGCCTAGCTTGAGATAGCCACTCGCCCATTTTCCGCGGCGCTTGCCGGCCGAACTCAGCATCCTCAGGGGGGATTCGTCGGCGGTCCGCGATTCGCTGGGGTTTGCCCATTTTGCAACCGGACCGTCATCTCGCCGGTATGGTTGCTCCGGTTCACATCGGTCACATCCGTCACGACTGCATACGTCAGAATGGATGCCGACAGATGGGACCCATGCGTAGAGCAGGGGCCCAAGAGATAGGGGCGCGGTGAAGCTTCCGGGTTGGGTTGCGTCGTCGGTGAAACATGCCCGCGACGTGGCGCTACGCGTCACGGGCGCCCCCGTGCCCTGGCTTCGGGTCGGCGGACTCAGCGCCTTGGTGGTCGTCGGCTCGGCCGTGGCGGCCAGCAGTGCACAGGTCAGTGGGCAGGCCGTGGTGCCCGTTCCCGTCCCGCTGGCCTCGGCGGTCTCCGCACAGGCGGATACGGGTCCGCTGAATCTCGTGACCGTGATGCGCCCGCCGACGCAATACCGCGTGGCGCCGAGCGCTGCGATCGCACCGCCGCCACCGGGAATCGTGATGGCCCCTGGGGGACTTGGCATCCCGAAGATCGCATTGGACGCCTACCAGAACGCCGAGCGGATGATGGCCAAGGCCGCACCCGGTTGTGGAGTGAGCTGGAACTTGCTGGCGGGTATCGGCCGGATCGAATCGGGCCACGCCAACAACGGCGCCACCGATGTGAAGGGCCGCGTAGTCCGGCCCATCTATGGCCCGAGCCTGGATGGCACCCTCCCGGGCAACGAGGTCATCGTCGACCATGAGCAGACCCGCACCCAGGGTGCGCAGGTATACGTCCGGGCCATGGGGCCCATGCAGTTCCTGCCGAGCACCTGGAACCACTACGCCTCCGACGGTGACGGCGATGGAAAGGCCGATCCACAGAACGTCTTCGACGCGAGCCTGGCCGCCGCCCGCTATTTATGCAGCGGCGGATTGAATTTGCGGGATCGCTCACAGGTGATGTCCTCGATCCTGCGCTACAACAATTCGGTGGCCTACGCGCAGAACGTGCTCGCCTGGGCCGCCGGCTACGCCACTGGGGTGATCCCGCTCAATCTGCCACCGCTGACCGCCGCCGATGTCGCACCCGAACGCAAGGCCCATCTCGGTGGCGGCGAATCGCGGGGGCTCGGGCCGGGTTCGGTGACCGACGTCGCCTCACTCTCCCCCAACGATCCTTTGGCCCAGCTGCCCATCATCACCCCGCTGACACCGGATCGGGCCGCGATGGCGGGCACGCCCGGAGCTGTCGCGCCGGCGCCCGAGGCACCTCAGGCACCGTGCATGTTCTTCTGCGCACCGCCGCCACCGGCCGAGCCCTTCAATCCGTTCGCCCCGCCACCCCCTGCCGAACCGTTCAACCCGTTCGCGCCTGCTCCTGCCCCGCAGCCGTTCAACCCGTTCGCTCCGCCCCCGCCGCCGGTGGAGCTGGGACCGGCCCCCGGACCCGCGCCCGGACCGGCAGCGCCAAAGCCATAAACGGCACGCCCTAGACTCGGGTAGTGACATCCGAGCTCACCACAGCCGTGCGCAGTGCACTCGCCGGGGTAATCGACCCCGAACTTCGCCGTCCCATCACTGAATTGGGGATGGTCAAGGGCATCACGTTCGATGACGCCCACAACGTCGAGATCGGGATCTACCTCACCACCTCCGCGTGCCCAAAGAAGGCTGAAATCTCCGAGCGGGTGACCCAGGCCGCTGCCGATGTCGATGGCGTAGGCACCGTGCGCGTGCTGCTGGATGTCATGAATGACGAGCAGCGCACCGAACTGCGCAAGCAGCTGCGCGGCGACAGCGCCGAGCCCATCATCCCCTTCGCCCAGCCCGGCTCCCTCACTCGCGTCTACGCGGTGGCCTCCGGTAAGGGTGGGGTCGGAAAATCAAGCGTCACAGTCAACCTCGCGGCGGCGATGGCGGCCAAGGGACTATCGGTTGGATTGCTCGACGCCGACATCTACGGCCACTCCGTACCGCGCATGATGGGCACCTCCGACCGTCCCACCCAGGTGGAGCGGATGATCTTGCCGCCGGTGGCCCACGATGTGAAGGTCATCTCGATCGCCCAGTTCACCCAGGGCAACACCCCGGTCGTATGGCGCGGGCCGATGCTGCATCGCGCCCTGCAGCAGTTCCTGGCCGATGTGTTCTGGGGAGACCTGGACGTACTGCTACTGGACCTGCCTCCGGGTACCGGAGACGTGGCGATCTCGGTGGCACAGCTCATTCCCGGCGCCGAAATTCTGGTGGTCACGACGCCCCAGCAGGCGGCCGCCGAGGTCGCCGAGCGTGCGGGGGCGATCGCGACCCAAACCCGTCAGCGCATCGTCGGTGTGGTCGAGAACATGTCCTGGCTGGTGTTGCCGGATGGCACCCGTATGGAGGTGTTCGGCTCAGGCGGTGGCGATGCTGTCGCCGAGAGCCTGACCCGCGTCGTGGGTACGAAAGTGCCTCTCCTCGGGCAGATCCCGCTGGACCCAGCGGTACGTGAAGGCGGCGACGAGGGACTGCCAATCGTGCTCAGCCAGCCGGATTCGGCGGCCGGTCAGGCACTTCGGGCGATCGCCGACAAACTCTCGACACGTAGCCGCGGACTGGCGGGCATGTCGTTGAACATCGACACCACCCGGCGCAACTAGGTCGCGTCGGCGTCGAATCGGGCCGGACCGGGCTCCGCGGGCTTGGTGAGCTCGGGGTTCACCACCGGCGTAGGCATCGGCTCAGACACTGCCTTCTTCACGTCATCGAGCGGTTTGGTCAGCGAATCGAGCACCGAATCATCGCCGTCCAAAAGGTGTTTGGTGATGACCGCACGCGGCGTCATACCGCGCAGCTTCTGCAGTTCGGCAAGCGGCTTGCGCACATCGTCGAACTCCGGACCAAGCTCCTCACGCAGGGAGGCCGTCGCACCACTGGCGTAGTCACGGACCTTGCGCAACGATTCAGTGGTCCACTGAATAGCCCCCGGAAGCCGCTCGGGGCCAAGCACCACGAGCCCCACGACCAGTAGGACCAACAGCTCCCCCCAGCCGACACTGCCGAACATCAGGAACCGTCTGGGCCGGGAGTAACTTTGAGCTCGACGGGACGACCCTGGCGCAGCACCGTAACGGTCGCTTCCTGTCCAATCTTCAACTGCCGCACCGCGACCACAAACTCGTCGGCATCGGCCACCGTGCGGTTACCCACCTTCACGACGACATCGTTCTCCAGCATGCCGCCCTTTTCGGCAGGGCTGCCGGCCTTCACGTTGGCCACCTCGGCGCCGGTGGCGGTCGCATTGCTGACCGTGCGGCTGCTGATGCCCAATGTCGCGTGCACGACCTTGCCGTCACGGATCAGCGTCTGCGCGACGTCGGCGACCTCGTTGATCGGAATGGCGAAGCCCAGGCCACTTGAGCTGTCGCTCAAGGATTTTCCAGCGGTGTTGATCCCGATCACCTGGGACTTCATGTCGATGAGCGGGCCACCGGAGTTGCCGTGGTTGATGGCGGCGTCGGTCTGGAGCGCATCGATCACCGTGTCGGTGTCGCTACCCTCGCCCGAGAGCGGCACCGGACGATGCAGCGCGCTGATGATGCCGCTGGTCACGGTGCTGCGCAGACCCAACGGTGAACCGAAGGCGATGACCTCGGCCCCCACCGCGACCTTGTCGGAGTCACCCAGGCGCGCCACCGACAGGTTGTCGACGTTGTCCACCTTCAACACCGCGATGTCCGTCTTCGGGTCACGTCCCACGAGGTTGGCCGGCACCTTCTTGCTGTCGTTGAAGATCACTTCGATCTTGAACTTGCCGGGATTCTTCGCGGCATCGGAAATCACGTGATTGTTGGTGACGACATACCCCTTGGGGTCGATGACAACTCCCGACCCCTGAGCCACCTCATCGTCCGAGCTGGCCTCGATGGTTACCACCGCACCTTTGACCGCGTTGGCGACAGCGGTAAAGCGGGACTCGTCAGGCTGAGTGCTGTCATCGGTAGTCAGCGTGACCTTCGACGTGGTGAAGGCCTGAACCACTTCGGCCGTCTTACGTCCGATAATGCCGCCGACCAGGCCGATCAGCAGTGCGAGGACCGCAAGAATTCCGAGCGCCGGAATGGAGACCCGGCCACCGAAAAGAACGTCGCGCACACCCAGCTTCGGGGCGGGCGTGCCGTCCACGGCGATAGGCGCCTTGGTGACCGCGGGCCTGCCCAGCTGAACCTGTGCCGTCGGGTCGCGCCACGGATCCTCGGCGGCGTCCGGACCCTCATCGGCGGCGTTGAGCTTCCCGGCATCGGCGGGATGCCGCTGCAGGGAAGTAGTGGTGTTATCGGGTCGCCCGAAGGCCTGTGCCAGCACCGGATCGGGCGGGCCCACCCGCGGTGTGTACTCCCCCTGGTCTCGGTACTTGTCCAACCCCTGGAACGAACCGGATACCCCCGAAGGACGGCCAAAAGCCCGCTGCGAAGCCGGATCGACGGGCGGCCGGTCAACCGGGCGCGGCGCCAACCGAGGAGCGGTGTCCTGTTTTGCGGTCACCGGCCCACCCTACCGGCGCTTACGGCGACGACGCACCTCATCACTGGCTAACGCGGGCGGCAAGTCGCCGTCATGTGACGGCGGTTGTGGCGATGCCGTCTCGTGCGGGATATGCGGAATCTGGCTGAGCAACCCAAGCAGTGAACCGGGCACCCGGATACCCCCGGAATCACGCAGTGCGCTGCGCGCTTGGCGTTGTGCGTCGATCTCGAGGGCGCATTCGGGGCACATCGACAGGTGGTGCGCCGCCCGGAGGTGCGCGCTCATCCGCAGTTCGCCATCCACGAACGCCGCTATCGCCTCCGTGGACAAATGCTCTGTCGATCCGAACTGGCGAGGCGCACCGACCGGCGCCTCACTCTGCGAGGCGAAAGGGGATGGCAGCCGCGAGAACGACGAGAAACTCGAGAACGCTCGCCGGAACGAGCCGCTATCCACCACGGCAACGCTCCCTTCGGTCCGGAACGGCCGGCGGACTCGTACCGACCTAACTCGAAGATAGCGCGCGAATGTAGTCATTGCGTACCAACCTGCACCAATGGTGTCGTGCGCTATTCGGCGGCCGCGAGCGCGGACGTCGAGGAGCGCGCAGCCAGATGCTCGCGGATCGCCTGCCGGCCGCGGTGAATGCGGCTGCGCACGGTGCCGAGCTTCACACCCAGCGTGGCGCCAATTTCCTCGTAGGACAGACCTTCGATATCGCACAGCACCACGGCGGCGCGGAACTCCGGAGCCAGCGCGTCCAGCGCGGCTTGCAGATCGGCGCCCAGCTGAGCGTCGTGGTAGATCTGCTCGGGATCCGGATCGGTCGCCGGCACGCGGTCGTAGTCCTCGGGCAGCGCCTCCATGCGGATACGTCCGCGGCGACGGACCATGTCGAGGAACAGGTTGGTCGTGATGCGGTGCAGCCAGCCCTCAAATGTGCCGGGCTGGTAGTTCTGCAGCGAGCGGAACACCCTGATGAAGGTTTCCTGGGTCAGGTCCTCGGCGTCCTGCTGGTTGCCTGACAGACGGTAGGCCAAGCGGTACACGCGGTCGGCGTGCTCACGAACCAGCTCATCCCAAGACGGCATGGCTGCCAGATCTCCGGTGGCATCGAATACCGCGGTCCCGGATAGTTCTGCGGGATCGATGACCTCGACAAAGTCGGTGTATTCGGCCGAGTCGCTGATGTGCGTGAGCGAAATCGCGTGTTCCTCCTGTTCGGTTGTGGCGGCCTCACCCACGATGGCGAGACTGTCAGCCTGCTCAACCCGGAGGCCAGGGGTGTTATTCCCGGCGTGGGCCTCTGCGGCGGGGCGCGTTTTCAGGATGGATCGCGACATAGCAATGACCTTCTACTACCGAGGTGTGGGTCACGTATGAGCCAACTTAACTCTTCCTGAGAAAGCGGTCTCGATCCGATCTCACTAGGGGTTCCGAAACAGGAAAACGCCCCGATCGGTCACGAGTCCGGCGTGTCGCGGGACATATCCACTCCCGCTCGACAGGATCGAATCGTGACCAGCAGCGCAGACCGATCCCGCGTCGAGGCGATGGTCAGCCACGCCGAGAGCGCCATCTCCGAAGACGAAATCGTCGCCGCCGCCCGGGAACGTGCCGTTGACCTGGGCGCGGGCCCGGTTACGCCCGCGGTTGGCGCACTCCTGAGTGTCTTCGCACGCCTTTCGGGCGGCAAGGCCGTCGTCGAGGTCGGCACGGGCGCGGGAGTCAGCGGCTTGTGGCTGCTTTCAGGAATGCGCGAGGACGGCGTGCTGACCACCATCGACGTGGAGCCCGAGCACCAGCGCAGTGCCAAACAGGCGTTCTCGGAGGCGGCCATCGCGCCGTCGCGCACCCGCCTCATCGGCGGTCGTGCCCAAGAGGTGCTGCCCCGGCTGGCCGACGAGTCGTATGACCTGCTCGTCATCGACGCGGTGCCTGCCGATCAGCCCGAGTTCCTGGCCGGGGGCATTCGGCTCCTGCGCCCGGGCGGAGCGGTCGTCATCCACGGGGCATCCGCAGGTGGGCGTGCGGGCGATCCGGGGGCCAATGACCCCGATGTGGTCGGCGTCCGCGAGGCCGCGCGCATCATCGCCGATGACGGCAGGTTTACCGCGGTGCTGATCCCGCTGGGCGACGGCCTGCTCGCCGCCACCCGCGACTGATGTTCCAGCCCGATACACCGCGTTCGGCGCGGACCTCGCATCGATGACGCAGAAACCGTAGTTTTCGGCGCTGGCTGAGCACCGTTTTCGTCACGACACCCATTCTCGACGGGATGGTGCTTGACGCTGGACTGAACGTGTGTTTAGTGTACTAAACATGCGTTCAGTCGATGACCTCACCGCCGCCGCCCGCATCCGGGACGCCGCCATCAAGTTGTGGGGCGAGCAGGGGCTGAACACCAGCGTGCGAGCGATCGCCGAAGCCGCGGGAGTGAGCCCCGCACTGGTCATCCATCACTACGGATCCAAAGACGGGCTCCGGCAGGCAGTCGACGAATATCTGCTCGCGTACATCCGCTCGGAGAAATCGCGCACGCTGACCTCCAACGATCCCCAGGTCTGGCTCGACGCGATCGACGAGATCGAGACATTCGCGCCGATGGTCAGGTACCTGCTGCTCAGTGTGCAATCGGGCGGAGAGCCCGGCCGTGCATTTCTTCAGCGCTCCATCGACGACGCCGAGGCATACCTGGACGACGGGGTACGCGCGGGCACCATCAAGCCGAGCCGCAATCCCAAGGGCAGGGCGCTGTGGGTGTCCCTGAACGGCCTGGGCGCGCTGGCGATCTACGTGCAGATGTACCCCGATGACGACCTGGGCACCATCTTGCGCCGCTACTCCGATGAGCTGATCTTCCCCGCCATCGAGATCTACACCGAAGGCCTGATGACCGATTCCACCATGCTCGATGCCTTTGCAGCGCAACAGAAAAACTCTCGCAACGGAGGAGATTCGAAGTGATGTACCCCAACCTCGCCGTCGAAATTCGCGGCCTCTCGAAGTCCTTCGGGAAGACCAAGGCGCTCGACGGGCTCGATCTGTCGGTCGCCCACGGCGAAGTGGCAGGATTCCTCGGGCCCAATGGTGCGGGGAAGTCCACCGCCATCCGGGTGCTTCTCGGCCTGCTGCGTGCGGACGCCGGCTCGGTACAGCTGCTCGGCGGCAATCCGTGGGTCAACGCCGTCGATCTCCATCGGCTCATCGCCTACGTACCCGGTGATGTCACCTTGTGGCCCAACCTCACCGGCGGGCAGGCGATCGACTTCCTCACCAGAATGCGCGGCACCGAACATATTTCACTGCCGAGACGCAACGAACTCATCGAGCGCTTCGAACTCGATCCCACCAAGAAGGCGCGCACCTATTCCAAGGGCAACCGCCAGAAGGTGGCGCTCATCGCCGCGTTCAGCTCCGACGCCGAGCTGTTCATTCTCGACGAACCGACATCGGGCCTGGATCCCCTCATGGAGACGGTTTTTCAAGAGTGTGTGGCCGAAGTGGCCTCGCGAGGCTGCGCTGTGCTGCTCTCGAGCCACATCCTGGCCGAGGTGGAGAAGCTCTGTCATCGGGTGACCATCGTGCGCGCCGGGCGCACCGTCCTGTCCGGATCGTTGGCCGAGCTACGCCATGTCATGCGAACGTCTGTGACGGTACGCACACTGGCGAATCCCTCTGGTCTCAAAACGATTCCACAGTTGCGCGACCTCACGATCGGTGGCAATCGGGCCTCCTTCACGGTGGATCGCAGCGACCTGGACCGCACTATGGAACAGCTGGCAAGCCTGGGAATCGTCGATCTCACGGTGGCACCGGCATCGCTCGAAGAACTCTTCATGCGTGAGTATCAGGGGGTGACGCGGTGAATACCGAGTTCGCGACCCTCCCCATTCGCCAGCCGATTTCGGACGGCAGCCCGCGACACCCATTGGCCGGAACCGGCACCCTGATCTTGTTGGCACTGCGTCGCGATCGATTCCGGATCTGCATGTGGGTTGGCTGGCTGACCCTGCTGATGACCTACACGCCGCTGGCGTTCACGTCGATGTATCCGACATCCGCCGACCGGATGGCGCGAGTCACGATGATGAAGACCCCGGCCGGGATCATCATGGGCGGCCCGAATTTTGGTGTCAACGAGACCGATATCGGTGTCATGGTCGCCAACGAGCTGATGACCGTCATGATCGCCGCCGCCGCCATCATGTCCATCTTGACCGTCATCCGGCACACCCGCGCCGAAGAGGAATCCGGTGGCGCCGAGCTGGTGATGTCCGCGGTGATCGGCCACCAAGCACGCACCTACGCGGCACTCATCGTGGTGGGCCTGATGAACGCAGTCCTGGCCCTGGCCATGACGGTCGCACTGTCCGCCGCGGGATTCGATGTCGCCGACACTCTCGGAATAAGTCTCGGAATCTCCGGAGCCTCCATGGTTTTCGCGGGAATCGCGGCGGTCACCTCGCAGTTGTGGCGGACCTCCCGCGCAGCCAGCGGCGTCGCGATGGCGGCGCTCGCAGCGGCTGTTGTGGTTCGTGGCCTCGGTGACATCATCGACAACACGGGCAGCGCACTGAGTTGGTTCTCACCGTTGGCCTGGGCACAGCAGATGCGACCGTTCGTCGACCTGCGCTGGTGGCCCTTCCTCTTGCTGGTGAGCACCACCCTGGCGCTCATGCTCACCGCCCACGTGCTCGAAGGGCGTCGCCAGTACGACGCAGGAGTACTGCCCTCGCGCGGCGAAAACGCCAATGCCCCCGAGATCACCTCCGTGTTCGGACTCAATCTGCAGTTGCAACGCGGGTTGCTCACCGGATGGGCTGCCGGAATTTTCTTGGCCGGTATGGCATTCGGATCGATGGCCAAGAGCCTGCGGGATTCGATCGATACCAACCCGCTACTTGCCCGCGCATTCCAGGCACACGGTCTGGACAGCATCTTCGCCACCTTCAACCAGGTGCTCGCCATCGCGATCACCGCGTATGTGGTCTCGGCAATCGTCAGACTCGCCAAGGATGAACAGTCGGGTATCGCCGAGTCGGTGCTGGCGCGCGCGGTATCGCGCTGGAACTGGCTGTTATCCGCGGTCGCGGTGACGGTGCTGGGTAGTGCGCTTCTCATGCTGATCGCCGGTCTGGGCAGTGGGCTCGGCGCGGCTTCCACATTGCACGATCCGGAGGTGGTGTGGCGCCTCACCCTTGCCGCGCTGGCACAGATTCCCGCCCTACTGGTGGTCGCCGGCATCGCCGCGATCGCGGTTGCGTTGCAGCACAGCTGGATTGGCTGGCTGGTGGTGGCAATCTCCGTGGGCATGCTCTATGCCGGAATACTGCAGCTCCCGTCCTGGATGGTGAAGCTGTCCGCGGTGATGCGGGTCAGCGCACCCGTCGAGTATCCGTGGCTCACTATGGTCGCCCTCATGGTGATCGGTGTCGGGCTCACTACTGCCGCGGGAGAGATTTACCGCCGTCGTGACGCGATCTGAGAAAGGAATATCATGAAAACTGGTGTACAAGCTCTTGTTTCGGGAATCATCGGCCTCGCCGTCTTTGCCGCGGCACTGTTTTGGCCCGCGGGAACATTCAACTATTGGCAGGCGTGGGTCTTCTTGGCGATCTTCGTGATCAGCTCCACGGTCTCCTCGATCTACTTGGCCAGAACCAATCCCGAGGTGCTGCAACGTCGTCTCCATGGTGGCCCCATCGCAGAGACTCGCCTGGTACAGAAGGTCGCGGTCACTGTGCTGCTGAGCTCGTTCGTGGCTCTGGTTGTGGTGAGCGCCTTCGATTACCGGTTCGGTTGGTCGCACGTGCCGACCTGGCTCGTCATCGTCGGGGAGGTGTTGGTCATCGCCGGATTGGGTGCCGCCACCTTGGTGGTGGCGCAGAACAACTACGCGGGCGCGAGCATCACCGTCGAGTCCGGACAGACCGTCACCTCAACCGGGCTGTACGGGCTGGTTCGCCACCCCATGTACACAGGTTCCCTGGTGATGATGGTGGGCATGCCGTTGGCGCTGGGGTCGTATTGGGGCCTGCTGGCAGCTATCCCTGCCGCTGCCTCACTGGTCATCCGAATCCTCGACGAGGAGAAGATGCTGCGCCACGACCTTCAGGGCTACGACGAATACACCGAGAAGGTCCGCAGCCGTCTCGTGCCACTGGTCTGGTGACGGGACGGCCGGGCCCGGGACACTAGATCCAGACGCCCTTACCGACGGCGACGACGCCGCCCGCACTGACGTTGAAACGCTCGCGGTCGCGCTCGATGTCGACACCAACCTGTTCTCCGACACCGACAACCACGTTCTTGTCCAGAATCGCGTGCCGGACCACCGCGCCGCGGCCCACCCGCACCCCGGGCATCAGCACGCTGCCCTCGACAACGGCGCCGTCGTCGACGACGACATTCGAGGACAGCACCGAGTTGCGCACCGAGCCCGCCGAGATGATGCTCCCGGCACCCACCACCGACTCCTGCGCGGAACCGCCGTTGACGAACTTGGCGGGCGCCAGGTTCTCCGACTCGCCGCGGATGGGCCAGCGCCGGTTGTACAGGTTGAACACCGGATGCACCGATACCAGGTCCATGTGCGCGTCATAGAACGCGTCGAGGGTCCCGACATCGCGCCAGTACGCGTGGTCCCGCTCGGTGGCACCGGGCACCAGGTTGGTATTGAAGTCGTACACCGCGGCCCGCCCCTCGGCCACCAGCCGGGGAATGATGTCGCCGCCCATATCGTGATCGGAATGATCGTCCTCGGCGTCAGCACGAATGACGTCGACGAGTTCCTTGGTGGTGAAGATGTAGTTGCCCATCGACACGAACGCCGCGTCCGGATCGTCCGGCGTGCCCGGAGGATCCGCCGGTTTTTCAATGAACTCCCGAATCCGGCCGGTGTCGTCGGCATCGATGCAACCGAAGGCGCTTGCATCCGTGCGCGGCACCCGGATTCCCGCCACCGTCACCGCCGCACCGCTGTCGATGTGGAAGTCGAGCATCTGCTCGGGATCCATCCGGTACACGTGGTCCGCACCGAACACCACGATGTACTCGGGGTCCTCGTCGAAGATCAGGTTGAGCGACTGGTGGATGGCATCGGCACTGCCGGTGTACCAGCGCGGGCCGAGCCGCTGCTGGGCAGGAACAGGCGTGATGTACTCCCCCGCCAGACCCGACAGCCGCCAGTTCTGCGAGATGTGCCGGTCCAGCGAGTGCGACTTGTATTGGGTCAGAACGCAAATACGCAAGAATCGCGCGTTGACCAGGTTGCTCAGCACAAAATCGATGAGCCGATAGGCACCGCCGAAGGGCACCGCCGGTTTCGCACGATCGGCGGTCAGCGGGTAAAGCCGCTTGCCTTCACCGCCGGCAAGCACGATCCCCAGAACGTGTGGCGATGCCCTCATAGCAATCAACCTATCGGCACTCGGCAGAAGCGGCCAGCGGTACACCCCCGGCGGGCCTGCGGTCGTCGGGGCCACCTACTACGGTCGTGGCATGACCGACCGTCTTCTCGCACGCGGCTCATCTCCGACGCGGGTGGCAATGATGACGCGCGAGTACCCACCTGAGGTGTACGGCGGGGCCGGGGTCCACGTCACTGAGTTGGTGGCTCAGCTGCGCACACTGTGCGATGTCGACGTGCACTGTATGGGCGCACCGCGCGACGGCGCCTTCGTGCATCGGCCCGACCCCGCATTGGACGGCGCCAACCCCGCCCTGACGACCCTGTCGGCTGATCTGGTGATGGCTGCCGCGGCTACCGGCTCAACCGTGGCGCATTCGCATACCTGGTACACGGGCATGGCAGGACATCTGGCCAAGCTGCTGTACGGCATTCCGCACGTGCTGACCGCGCATTCCCTGGAACCCCGCCGTCCGTGGAAGGCTGAACAACTCGGCGGCGGATACCGCGTGTCGTCGTGGGTGGAACACACCGCGATACACGCTGCTGACGCCGTCATCGCCGTCAGCAGCGGCATGCGCGAGGACATCATCGCGACCTATCCCGATCTGGATCCCAGCCGGATCCACGTGGTGCGCAACGGAATCGACACCACAACCTGGTACCCGGTTGATCCGGCCGAGGCGATCACGCAACCGGGATCGGTGCTGGCCGAACTCGGTGTGGATCTGGGGCGCCCGATTGTCGTGTTCGTCGGGCGGATCACGCGGCAGAAGGGACTCGCGCACTTGGTGGCGGCCGCACACCGGTTCTCCCCCGAGGTGCAGCTGATCTTGTGCGCGGGCGAGCCGGACACCGCCGAGATCGCCGAGCAGGTCACCGGTGCCGTCACCGAGCTGGCGGCGGTGCGGCCCGGAGTGCACTGGATACGCGAGTTCCTGCCAGCACCCAAACTGCGGGAAGTGCTTTCCGCGGCAACGGTTTTTGTGTGCCCATCGATCTACGAACCGTTGGGCATCGTCAACCTTGAGGCCATGGCGTGCGGTACGGCGGTCGTGGCGTCGCGCGTCGGCGGGATACCCGAGGTGGTTGCCGACGGCGTCACCGGAACATTGGTGGCATACGAAAGCAGCGAAGCCGCGACGTTCGAGGCAGGCCTCGCCGACGCGGTCAACGCATTAGTCGCAGACCCCACCCGCGCCACCAAGTTCGGTAACGCGGGCAGAGCGCGCTGTATCGAAGAGTTCTCGTGGGCGCACATCGCGGAGATGACGCTGCAGATCTATCAAAAAGTCTGCAGCTAGCGCCCAAAGGCTGGGGCTAGCTGGTGACGTTCTTGAGTTCGTCGCCGAGTGCGGCGGCCTCATCGGGGGTCAGCTCGACCACCAGGCGACCGCCACCTTCCAGTGGCACGCGCATGACAATCCCGCGCCCCTCTTTCGTAGCCTCGAGAGGACCGTCGCCTGTTCGGGGCTTCATGGCCGCCATCGTGTGCTCCCTCCAAATTCCAGCCAAGGGTGTTCGGCATCTCCGACCATTGTTCCCTATCTGAGCTGCCGTTTCACTGGACCATTCTTCCCTATCGCGGACATCTGGGGACAGCAGACCCTCAACTGGGCCTTCCGGAGGGGGCAGTATCGGCTCGCGGAACCCAGCAAGAACGCACGTGATCGTCCACCATCCCGGTGGCCTGCATCAGGGCATATGCCGTGGTAGGGCCCACAAAACGAAACCCCCGGCGTTTGAGTTCTTTGGCCATCGCCGTGCTCTCGTCGGTGACTGCCGGCACGTCGGAAAGACGCTGCGGCCGGGCGCGGCGTTTCGGCGCAAACGACCACAGCAGATCCGAAAGATCGGTGTCCAGATCGAGGACAGCGCGCGCATTGGATATCGCCGACTCGATCTTGGCGCGGTTACGCACGATCTCGGCATCGGCCATCAGCCGCGCCACGTCCTTGTCGCCGTAGCGGGCGATTTGCTCGGGTATGAAGCCGTCGAACGCGCGGCGGAAGCCCTCGCGTTTGCGCAGGATGGTGATCCACGCCAGCCCGCTCTGGAAGGCCTCCAAGCACAGCCGCTCGAACAGCGCGTCACGCCCGTGCAGCGGGCGTCCCCACTCGTTGTCGTGGTAGTCGGTGTACAACGTGGACCCGGCCGGATCCACGGCCCAGGAACAGCGTGCAGGTTCCTTACTCGGCATTTGCTTCGATGGTCACTCGGGTGCCCTGCACCTCGTCGAGCTCGGCGCGCAGTTCGTCGATCTGGCGGGCGAGCCGGTCCAGCACCCAATCGACCTCGCTGGCCTTGTAGCCGCGAAACACCAGCGAGAACTTGACGGCGTCCACATCGGCACCCGTCACCGTTTCGGCGGGCAGGACGGTGGCGGTGGTGCCCGTGGGCAGCGGCGGCAACTCCTCGCCGCGACCGAACAGCGTCGCGCCCAGCACAAAAAGCACGGCGGCAACCGCGATGAGAACCAGCAGATACGTCAGTGCGAACGTCACGACACCGATCTTGCCAGCGAGGTCCGACATCCGGGCCTAGCGTGGGGCCATGACCTCCTGGCAAGGGTTCACGCGGCAGGCTCCGAGGATCGCCGGCGTGTTCACCCGCCGCCACGACGCGACGCGCAATCTGTGCTTCCTCTCGACGCTGCGGCGCAGCGGTGCCCCGCGGATCAGCCCGATGGAACCTCGCATCTTCGAGGGCAGGCTGATCGTCGGCGGCATGCCCGGTACCGCCAAGCTCGCCGACCTTGCCCGTGACCCCCGTTTCGAGCTGCACACGGCCACCACCGACACGCACGTCAGCGAGGGCGATGCCAAGGTCTGGGGCACGGTGCACGATGAGCAGGATCTCGCCCTGCACGCCGCGTTCGCCGAGCATCTCTATGCCACCATCGGATTCGATCTGCGCGGAAGACGGTTCGCGCCGTTCTACGTCGCCGACATCCAGGGCGCTTCCGCGGTCCGGGTCGACGACGGCCACATGATCATCACCGTGTGGTCGCCCACCGACGGTGAGCGCGAGATCCAGAAGAGCTGAGGGTCAGCGCAGGGTGTTCATCGGCGGGCGGTCCTCCAGCGACACCGTGGAGCTTCGCGGGGTGAACCCGTCGCCATCGGCGAAGAACTGGGTGATGCCCACCCCGGAGTCCGGAATTCCGCAGCGCGAAAGCATGCTCGCCATCACCTGCCGGCTCATCACTCCGAGTTCGACCAGCGGCCGATTGCGGTGGCTGCGCACACCCAGATTGACCTGAGCGATGGCGTTGAGCCCGAGACGGTCGTAGGTGTCGATGAGCAGCCCGATCTCGACCCCGTATCCGGGTGCGAAGGGCACCGAGGACAGCAGTTCACGAGTGCCCGCGTATTCGCCGCCCAGTGGCTGCACCACACAACTCAGCTCGGGCCGCAGTGCGGCGAGCATGGGTCGGGCCACCAGCTCAGTCACCCGGCCGCCACCGTTGGCGTCCTCGGACCCGCTCACCTTCAGCGGACGCCGATAGAAGCCCTTCACAAGGTGCACACCCTGCCCCAGCAAGAGAGGGCCGAGCAGATGCGGCACGAACATCGGGTCGGGGTCGATGAGGTCCGAGTCGACGAACGCGATCACGTCGCCCGTCGTTGCGGCCACCGATCGCCACAGCACCTCGCCCTTGCCCGGATTGGGCGGCACCTCGGGCAGCGCTTGCTCACGGCTGACGACGCGCGCACCCGCGGCCACCGCCCGGATCGCGGTGTCATCGGTGGAGCCTGAGTCGAGGACGATCAGCTCGTCCACCAGACCACCCAGCAGCGGGCTGATGGTGTCGACAACCGCGGCGACCGTCTCCTGCTCGTTGAGCGCGGGCAACACCACCGACACGGTGCGGCCCTTCTTCGCAGCGATGAGCTGCTCGACGGTCCAATCGGGCCGGTTCCAGCTGTGGGTGTCCAGCCAGCTCGGGTCGATACCAACTACTCCGTCAAGTTGATGGGTCATGCCAACCCCCTCACTGTTCGCGCCGGAGGGCGGGTCCCGACGATGGAGCCCACCATTTCCAGCGTGCGGCGTGTGGGGCCGACTTCATGCACCCGGAACATGCGGGCACCGGCCGCCGCCGCCAGCGCGGTAGCGGCGAGAGTGCCCTCGAGTCGTTCCGTCAGTCCCACACCAAGAGTCTCCCCGATGAAATCCTTGTTGCTCAACGCCATCAACACGGGCCACCCGGTATTAACGAGATCGTTTACGTGGCGCAACAAAGTGAGCCCGTGGAAGGTGTTTTTGCCGAAGTCATGCGTGGGATCGATCAGTATCGAGTCCTTCGATACCCCCAGAGCCACCGCACGCTCGGCAGACGCGGTCACTTCGGCGATGACCGCCTGGACCACACCGTCCACTTCAGCCCCGTAGTTCACCCGGAACGGCCGGGTGCGCGGCACCGCACCACCGGTATGCGAGCACACCAGTCCGGCGCCGTGGGCCGCGGCCACCGCGGGTAGCTCGGAGTCGACTCCCGCCCAGGTGTCGTTGATCAAGTCCGCGCCCGCCGCACAGGCCTTTTCCGCGACCTCGGCACGCCAGGTGTCAACGCTGATCAGCAGGTCGGGGTGGGCACTGCGCACCCAATCGATGAAGGGCACCACGCGCGCGATCTCCGCCTCGGCGTCGACGGTCTCGCCCGGGCCCGCCTTGACGCCACCGATATCGACGACATCCGCGCCGTCGTCTACCGCTTTGTGCACGGCAGACTGGGCGGCCTCGTCAGTGAAGGTGGCGCCGCGGTCGTAGAAGGAGTCCGGAGTGCGGTTGACGATCGCCATGATGAGGGCACGATCGGTGCGGACCTCTCGTCCACAAAACGTCTCGCGCACGCCCTCATTGTGCAGGCCAAGGCCCCTGCGGCTGCGCCGAGTGTGAAACCTAGGCGAGATTTCCTGCTATTTCCCGCCTACGTTTCACACTCGGCAAACGAAATGACTTGCGGGCCTGAGCAGTATGGGCATATGGGCGAGCATCGATTCCTGGTCACCGGGTCCTCGGGCCATCTCGGGGAGGCGCTGGTCCGCACGCTGAGTAGATGCGGCGCCGACGTCGTCGGCCTGGACATCGCGCCCGGGTCTGCCACGGACATCGTCGGGTCGATCGCCGACCGCGCAGTCGTCAGCGAGGCGATGGCGGGGGTGACGTCGGTGCTGCATACCGCGACCCTGCACAAACCGCATGTGGGATCGCATACCCGGGCCGACTTCATCGCGACCAACATCGAGGGCACGCTCGCGCTCCTGGAAGAGTCCGTCGCCACGGGCGTGAGCAGCTTTGTCTACACCAGCACCACCAGCGCATTCGGGCATGCCCTGGTCGGCGCAGGTGAGGCTGCCTGGATCACCGAGGACGTGACACCGGTACCCAAGAACATCTACGGCGCCACCAAAACGGCCGCGGAAGACATCGCGCATGTGGTGCATCAAGAGAGCGGCCTGCCGGTCATCGTGCTGCGCACCTCACGCTTCTTTCCCGAACAAGACGACAGCGACGCGGTGCGGGCGCGTTACACGGACGCGAATGCGAAGGTCAACGAATACCTCTATCGGCGGGTGGATCTGGCCGACGTTGTCGAGGCACACCTGCTGGCGGCCGATCGCGCACCCGCCATCGGCTGGGCCACGTACGTCGTTTCGGCGACGACGCCGTTCTGCCCCGCCGATGCCGCGCAGTTGCGCACCGACGCTCCCGGCGTGGTGGCTCGGCACTTCCCCGAGCAGCCCGACCTGTACGCGGCGCGGGGCTGGTCCATGTTCCCGGCGATCGATCGCGTCTACGTCAACACCAGGGCACGCGACGAACTCGGCTGGCGCCCACGATACGACTACCGGCACGTACTCAATTGCCTTGCCGCCGAAGCTGATTTTCGCAGTCCGTTGGCGCGCGAGATCGGTTCGAAGGGTTACCACGACGAGCCGACCGGCGTCTACACCACGAGCTAGCCGGCGGCCGAGATCTCCACGTACCTGGCCAGAAAGGCCTTCTCGTCAAGCCGCTTGCGCCGCATCCAGCTGGTCACTTCCGCATTGCATTTACTCGCGTTGCAGGACGCACAGGCAGGCACGACGTTGGAGCGGGTATAGCGGCCTCCGCGCGAGATCGCTTGCACGCAGTCGCGCTGCAGCGCGGTTCCGGTTGCGCCGCAGTAGGCGCAACCACCCCACACCTCCACCAGAGTCGACCACTGCTCTTCGGTGAGGTCGTTGTCGGCAAGCTTCACCCGACGTTGACGGCGCCGCGACGCGCGCACCCGACGACTGACTCCCACCGTGAAACAGTAACTCCTCGAGCACCTATCCCCTGGGACGTTGCCCGGAGGCGAGCTCGGCGGTGTACTCCGGATAGAACGGCACGTAACCCTCGCTGCGACCGGCCAACACATACAGCGGATCGGTCACGGCGTCGCCGTATGCCTCGTTGCGCAGCTCCACCTTGCGACTTTTGAAGGTCACGGTGTGCTCAAGGCTGTCCACGATCCTGACGAACAGCGGCAGCGCATAACCCGGTAGGCTCTTGAAAGCCAACTGGCCCAACCTTTCCGGATCGAACGCCGCCTCACCATGGAGCTTGACGGCTGCCATCCCGGCACGGCCGTCGCATCCCGGTACCTCGACACCGAAAACCGTCGACTCCTCGATCGCATCATCCTGGTCCAGCGCCGCCTCGACTTCGGTGGTGGCGACATTTTCACTCTTCCACCGGAAGGTGTCACCCAGCCGATCACCGAATGCGGCATGACGCCATCCCAGGTCCCGCAGCAGATCGCCGGTGTTGAACCAGACATCACCCTTCTTGAAGGCGTTGCGCACCAACTTCTTTTCGGTTGCCTTCGCATCGGTGTAGCCATCGAAGGGTGCCAGCGACGTCACCTTGCTCAACAACAGACCCTGCTCGCCGGTACCGACCTTGGTCAGGAAGCCTTTCGCGTTGCGGGCGGGTTCGCCGGTTTCCACGTCGTACTTGACGAAGGCGATCGGCGAGGGGCAGATGCCCACCGTGCGATCGATGTTGAGCACGTTGATGAATCCGGTGTTGGCCTCACTGGCCGAATACAATTCGCTGATCTGCCGGACCCCGAACCGTCGGCTGAACTCACCCCACAGCTCCGCCCGCAGACCGTTGCCCACCATCACGCGAACCTTGTGCTGACGATCAACGGGTTTGGGGGCCTGGTTGAGCAGGTAGCGGCAGAGCTCCCCGATGTAGATGAAACCTGTCGCGCGGCTGGCGATGAGCTCATCCCAGAAACGTGAGGCCGAGAACGACCGGCCGATGGCCAAGGTCGCGCCGGTGGTCAGCGTGGAGCCGACGGCCACCGTGAGCGCGCTGTTGTGATAGAGCGGCAGACAGCTGAAGAAGACCTCAGAGGGGCGCAATCGCAGTGTCACACTGCCGAATCCGGCGGCGGCACGCAGGTATCGGTAGTGCGTCATCACACTCGCCTTGGGCAGCCCGGTGGTCCCAGAGGTACAGATGTACAGGGCCTTGTCGCTCGCCCGCACCTCGGCGGTGGCCGGCGGATTCGCCGCCGAGGCACCCTGCGCCAACGCGCCGAACTCGTCGACCGTGAACAGCGCGGCGACCTGCACGCCGCAGTCCCGCACCGCCGGAACGAATTCGGAATCAGCGAGCAGAACCTTGGCATCGAGCAAGCCGATGCTGTGAGCCAGCACGTTATCGCGCTGGTTGAAATTGAGCATGCCGGCCACCGCACCCAGCTTCACGGTCGCCAACATCAGCAGAACAACCTCCGGCGAGTTGCGCAGCATGATGCCGACAACGTCACCGCGACGCACACCCTGGGCGGCCAGGGTGTGCGCATACCGGTTGGCTATCTGGTTGGCTTCCCGGTAGGTGATGTCCTTGCCCTCGAACCGCAGGAACACCCGGTTGGCGTGTTTGGCGGCGCTCTCGGCGAAGACGCTGCCAATGGAGGTGCGAGCGCCCGGCGTCGCCCTCGCGGCACTGAGCAGACCCCGCACGATGATCGGCAGATCCGGTAGCAGCGCAGGCAATCTGACCAGCACATCGGCCAGTTCCACTCGTTCGCGGGCTGCAGCAGGAATGTCTTCGCGCACCACCATGTGTCCTCCGAGTTCGCCGGACCACCGTGTCCGGGCCTAACGAATCGTTGACGAGTGATGCGAATACGTCAAGAACCCGGGTGCTCGCGTTACCCCTTGGGGCGCTGGCCTCCGGCCACCTCGGACGAGTACTCCGGATAGAACGGGACGTATCCCTCCGCACGGCCGGCCAGTACGTACAGCGGATCGGTCACGGTCTCGCCATATGCCTGTTCACGCAGTTCCACCTTGCGGCTCTTGAAGGTGGTGGTGTGCTCCAGCGTGTCCACGATCCGAATGAACAGCGGCAGCGCGTACGCCGGCAGATGCTGATACACCGTATCGCTCAGCGCCTTTGGATCGAGTTCCACGCCGTCGTGCAGTTTGATGGCGGCCATTCCGGCACGCCCGTCAGTCCCCGGCACCTCCACGCCGAATACCGTCGACTCCTCGACCGCGTTGTTGTGATCGATCGCGGCCTCCACCTCGGTGGTGGCGACGTTCTCACCCTTCCAGCGGAAGGTATCGCCAAGCCGGTCCCCGAACGCGGCATGACCCCAACCGAGGTTGCGCATCAAATCGCCGGTGTTGAACCAGGTATCGCCCTTCTTGAAGGCATCGTGCACCAGCTTCTTCTCCGAAGCGGTCGGGTCGGTGTACCCGTCGAAGGGCGACATGCTGGTGACCTTGCTCAGCAGCAGGCCCGCCTCGCCGGCACCGACCTTGGTCAGGTACCCCTTGTCGTTGCGCAGTGGTTCGCCCGTCTCGATGTCGTACTTGACGTATGCCAGCGGGTACGGGCAGATGCCCACGGTGCGATCGATGTTGAGCGCGTTGACGAATGCGGTGTTCGACTCGCTGGCCGAATAGAACTCGCACACCCGCTTGATGCCGAATCGCCGGGTGAACTCGCCCCACAGCTCGGGCCGCAGCCCGTTGCCGATGATGACGCGCACCTTGTGCTGGCGATCGGTGGGCTTGGGCGGCTGGTTGAGCAGGTACCGGCACAGTTCGCCGATGTAGATGAAAGCTGTTGCGCGGCTGGCAATGACCTCATCCCAGAACCGGGATACCGAGAATGAGCGGCCAATGGCCAGGGTGGCTCCGGCGTTGATGGTCGTCGACACCGCGAGGGTCAGCGCGTTGTTGTGGTAGAGCGGAAGGCAGCTGTACAGCACGTCACTGGACCGGAGCCGCAAAGCCAGGCTCCCAATGCCGTACATACCGCGCAGCCACCGGTAATGGGTCATCACGCTGGCCTTCGGCAGCCCGGTGGTTCCCGAGGTAAAGATGTAGAACGCCCGGTCCTTGGCCAGCACCGCTTCGGTGGCACTGGGGTTGGTGGTGGGTGCCAATACCGACATCCGGTCGAGCTCGTCGGCGGTCAACTGCGAGACCACATTGACGCCCGATTCGCCGATGGCGTCCACGAATTCCGCGTCGGTGACAAGCATCTTGGAATCAAGCAGGCCGATGCTGTGCGCCAGGACATGGCCGCGCTGGTTGTAGTTGAGCATGCCCGCGATGGCGCCCAGCTTCACCGTGGCCAACATGAGCAGCACGGTCTGCGGCGAGTTGCGCAGCATGACGCCGACGACGTCGCCGCGGCCGACACCGTGCGAGGCCAGGGTCGCCGCATACCGGTTGGCAGTGGCGTTGGCCTGCGCGTAGGTGATGTCGTTGCCCTCGAAGCGCAGGAACACCTTGTCGGCGTACTTGGCGGCACGGTCGGCGAACACGGCGCCGATCGAAAGGCGCCCGTTGGGGTTGGCCTTGATACCGCCGAGAACTCCACCCGCCATGATCGGCAGGTCGAGCGCCAGCGAGGGAAGCTGTGCGAGCACCTCGGTCAGCCGCACCCGGTTACGGGCGGTGGACGGAATGGTGCTGCTTGCGGACATCTGGTTCTCCCTGTTCTTACCGCCCAGTAGGCAATGGCTCACCGCATTGTTGACGAACGGTCAGGTCCCGTCAATCCGTCGGTTGACATGCGTCGAGGGCCGCGGCGATATCGGTGTGCACCAAGAGCCGGTCCCGGGCAGGCGCTGCCACGTAACCCTTGTCCTGCACCTCGTCGAGCCAGCGCAGCAGCCCGGTGTAGTGCCCATCGGGGTCCAGCAGTACCACCGGCTTCTGGTGTAGTCCCAGGTAGCCGGCGGTCCACGTCTCAAAAACCTCCTCGAGAGTGCCGATCCCGCCGGGCAGGGTGATGAAGGCGTCGGACCGGTCCTCCATGATCTGTTTGCGTTCGCGCATGGTGGTGGTGACGATGAGTTCATCGGCGTCGGTATCGGCGACCTCGCGGTGCACCAACGTCTTGGGAATGACGCCGATGGTGCGTCCACCGGCGGCCCGCGCAGCCTGAGCTATCGCGCCCATGGCCGAGACGTTGCCTCCCCCGGACACCAAGGTCCATCCGCGTTCGGCGATGGCGGTGCCCAGACGAGAGGCCAGATCCAGTAGTTCGGGGTGCCGCGGCCCGGAAGCGCAGTACACGCAGACCGACCAACTCATGATCGTGCCCCGTTCCCGTTCGCCGCCGACTTGAGAATGATCTCCACGGCCTCTTCGACGCTATCGGTCACCGAGAGCAGCGCGATGTCCTGCTCACCCACCTTTCCGGCGGGCAGCAGCGTTCCGCGGATCCAGTCGATCAGCCCCGACCAATACTCGGTGCCCAGCAGGATGATCGGGAACCGCGTGACCTTGCGGGTCTGCACCAGGGTGAGCGCCTCGAAGAGTTCATCGAGGGTGCCGAATCCACCGGGCAGACAGACGAAGGCCTGGGCATACTTGACGAACATGGTCTTGCGGACGAAGAAGTACCGGAAGTTGATGCCCAGGTCCACCCATTCGTTGAGGCCCTGTTCGAAAGGCAGCTCGATACCCAGGCCTACCGAGTAGCCACCCGATTCACTGGCGCCGCGGTTGGCGGCCTCCATGGCGCCCGGTCCGCCCCCGGTGATGACGGCGTATCCCGCCTTCACCAGGGCAACGCCCAGCTCACGCCCAAGCCGATATTCGGGTGAATCCTGCTTCGTCCTGGCGGAGCCGAAAACTGTTACTGCTTTGGGTGTTTCCGCCAGCGCGTCGAATCCCTCCACAAACTCACCCTGGATGCGCAACACGCGCCACGGGTCGGTGTGCGTCCAGGTGGTGGTGTCCCGGGTGTCCAACAAACGTTGGTCGGCGGTGATGTTCTCGCAGCGGTCACGGCGCAACTGCACCGGTCCGTGCAGTTGGGGTTCGGTACTTTCTGGCACGCTGTCAGCCTAGGGGCCGCCGGCAACTCAATTCCCGCGGGACAGTTCCCCCAGGAGCGCCAGCGTGCGAGCCTCGTCCTCCGTTCCGCCCAATTCGGTGTGACTCGCAAACACCTCGGTGGCTCCCGCATCGAAGTATCGCTGCAGTTCCTTGGCCACATGCTGCTCGTCGCCGATGATCGCCAGTTCCCCCGTGTGCTGAACCCCCTCGGCGTCAAGCACTTTCCGATACGACGGGATGCTCTCGTAGAACGCCATGTCTTCGATCGCGAGCGCGCGGACCCGTTCCACATCGGAGGTGACGACAACGGCGACGCCCGCGATAACGCGCGGACGCGGACGCCCGGCCCGTTCGGCGGCCCCGTCGATGACGGGCACGATCTCCTCACCGAGCGCCCGTGGTCCCGCGTGCAGCGGAATCGTGCCGTCGGCGAGCTCGCCGGTGGCACGCAGGGCCTGCGGCGCCATGGCCGCCACCAAGAGGGGGATATTTTCGCCGCCGGGCTGCGAGGTCGTGAATTTCGGTGCGACCGTGAGGGTCTCACCGTGAAACTCCGCGGTTCCGCTGTCCAGCAGTTGCCGGAGCGTGGTGAGGTACTCGCGCAGACGCCGTATCGGTTTGTCCACCTGCAGGCCGTAGCTCGGACCCTCGATCACCGGCGCACCCAGCCCCAGCCCCAGCTGGAATCTCCCGTGGGTTGCGGCCTGCGCGGTCTGCGCCGCCGCCGATACCTCGATGGGATGGCGCGGATTGATCGGGATGACCGATACCCCCACGGTGCGGAGTTTTTCCGGGGATATCGCTTGCCCCACCACCGCGGCCATGGTGATCGCGTCGTAGTGATACATCTGCCCGAGCCACAACGTGCCAACACCGGCGTCGGTGACCCGGCGCCCGTGCGCGATGAAGGCGTCGACCAGGTTGGTATCGCTCTGCACACCGAGAGGTCGACCGATCGCCACTCCGAGTTTCACCTCTTGGCCAACCCCGCGCGGTCAGGCGGCTATTCCCGCTCAGGTCGCGATAGCACGAAGGTCAGGGTCTCTAGAGTGCGAGCTTTTCGATAAAATGCCATCTTATGTTGATTAGCAGCCACCTCACCGGAGTGATGTCGGTGAGCGGCGGGCAACGCATCAACCGCCACTGGCACGAAGTGCATCAGATTGTGTATCCCGCCTCTGGCGTTATCGCCGTGACGACGGACGACGGCACCTGGATCGCACCTCCGAACCGCGCACTGTGGATACCGGCAGGCGCCGGTCACGAGCATCGCTTCTACGGCCCCACCGAGTTTCATTCCGTGGCCTTCGACCCCGAGAAGTACGTGGTGGAACTGACAACCCCGACCGTGATCGCGGTATCCCCGCTGCTGCGTGAGCTGATCATGACCTGCTCAGTTCCCGGCGACCTACCCGACGATGAAGTCACGCGGTTGAATGTCGTTCTCGTCGACCAACTGCGGCGCAGCCCGGAGCAAGCACTGAAGCTGCCCACACCGCGCGATCAACGTCTGGCCGAGGCGTGTGCACTGGTGGAGGACGACCTGACGCAGGTATGGACGGTGACCGAGCTGGGCCGGCGTGTGGGTGCCAGCGAGCGCACCCTGACCAGGTTGTTCCGCACCGACATGGGTATGACGTATCCGCAGTGGCGCACCCAGATCCGGCTTCATCACGCGTTGCGGATGCTCGCGGAGGATCGGCCCGTCACCTACGTGGCTCATCAATGTGGTTGGGCCACACCGAGCGCCTTCATCGACGTGTACCGGCGCACCCTCGGTCAGACGCCGGGGACCTACGCGGCACCCGTCACGCGCTGAGGTAGCGCCGGAGCACCTCGGTGACATCGGTGATCTGCTGTACCGGAACGTGTTCGCCGCGGGTGTGCGCGAGGTTTGGGTCACCCGGCCCGTAATTGACCGCGGCGATCCCGCGCGCCGCGAACCGGGAGACATCGGTCCATCCGTACTTGGCACGTACCACTCCCCCTGCCGCGCCGACCAATTCGGCGGCGGCGGGGCGGTCAAGACCCGGCAGTGCCCCAGCGGCGGAGTCGGTGAGTTCGATCTCGACCTCGAGCCCGTCGAACACCTCGCGCACATGCGCGAGCGCCTGCTCGGGGCTGCGGTCGGGGGCGAACCGGAAGTTGACGGTGACCGCTGCGGCGTCGGGGATGACGTTCCCGGCGACACCCCCGTCGATCCGCACAGCGGACAGCCCTTCCCGGTATTCGCACCCGTCGATGTCGACGATGCGTGCGCGGTAGGCCGCGAGCCTGTCCAGGACAGCACCGAGCTTGTGAATAGCGTTGTCCCCCAGCCAGGATCGCGCAGAATGCGCGCGGGTGCCGTCGGCGCGGATCACGACACGCAAGGTACCCTGACAGCCCGCCTCGATGAGACCGGCAGTGGGCTCACCAAGGATGGCAAGATCGGCGTCGAGCCATTCGGGCAGTTCACGCTCGATGCGGCCCAGCCCATTGGCTGAGGACTCGATCTCCTCGCAGTCGTAAAACACCAGTGTCAGGTCGACGCGAGGTATCACGGTGGCGGCCAGGTGCAGGAAGACCGCATCCCCGGACTTCATATCCACGGTGCCGCAGCCAAACAGAATGTCGCCGTCCTCTCCCCGCTCCCAATGGCTGGGCACGTTGTCGGCGGCGGGCACCGTGTCCAAATGTCCGGCCAGCATCACCCGGGTCTTGTGGCCGTAATGAGTGCGGGCCAGCACCGCGTTGCCGTTGCGGATGACCTCGAATCCCCTGGCCTGTTCCCGCAGGGCAACCTCGACCGCGTCCGCGATAATCGCCTCGTGCCGGGACTCGCTGGGTATGTCCACCAGGGCAGCAGTCAGGGCCACCGGGTCACCAGCGAGTTCAAGCGCCATCGACTCAGGCTAGCGTGTAGGGCGTGAGCGGAGCAGTAGCACTTGGCCTGGCGACCATCGCGGCGGACGGATCGGTACTGGATACCTGGTTCCCGGCGCCCGAGTTGACCGATGCACCCGGCACCCCGGGCACCGAGCGGATCTCTGCGGCAGACGCACCTGCCGAGCTATCGGCACTGGCCGGGTCGGACCCAGAACGTGGCGTGGAGAAGGTGTTGGTGCGCACCACCATTGGCTCGCTCGCGGACAAGCCCGCCGACGCCTATGACGCCTACCTGCGGCTGCACCTGTTGTCGCACCGGCTGGTCCAGCCACACGGAGCCAGCACCGATGGACTGTTCGGCGTGCTCACCAATGTGGTGTGGACAAACTACGGCCCGTGCGCCGTCGAAGGATTCGAGACGGTGCGCGCCAGGCTGCGCGCACGCGGAGTGGTGACGGTGTTCGGCATCGACAAGTTCCCCCGCATGGTCGACTACGTGGTGCCCACCGGCGTGCGTATCGCCGACGCCGACCGGGTGCGTCTGGGTGCGCATCTGGCCCCCGGTACGACTGTCATGCACGAGGGCTTTGTGAACTTCAACGCCGGCACCCTGGGCGCCTCGATGGTCGAGGGCCGCATCTCGGCCGGTGTCGTCGTGGGCGACGGCTCCGACATCGGTGGCGGCGCGTCGATCATGGGCACCCTGTCCGGTGGCGGCAGCCAGGTGATCTCCGTAGGCCAGCGCTCGCTGCTGGGCGCTAACTCCGGTGTGGGCATCAGCCTGGGCGATGACTGCATCGTCGAGGCCGGGCTGTATGTCACGGCGGGCACCAAGGTCGCCACGCCCGATGGCAAGACCATCAAGGCGCTGGAGCTATCGGGTGCCAACAATCTGCTGTTCCGGCGCAATTCGCAGACCGGTGCGGTCGAGGTGGTGTCGCGCGACGGTGGCGCGTTCGAGCTCAACGCCGCCCTGCACGCCAACTAGTTCTGGCGCCAGGCGTACAGATCGCGCAGTAGCGCGATCTCGGCTCCGTGGTGGATCAGCTCGCGATTGATGTGCAGGACGAGCGTCGCGAAGGACCGGTGGCCCCATGGCCCCTCGGCCGGGCCGCAGGGGGCCAGGAGTCCGGCCTCGTCCTTGCTCATGATGCCCTCGCGCCACGCCGCGTAAAAACCGTCGAGTCGCTTCAGGGCATCAGCAGCGGTGACCGGGTAGTCGTAGGTCATGTAGTCGATGGGCGGGCCTGCCCAATTCTCTGGGAAATGGCTGGCGATGCGTGCGCCCAGCACGCCCACGAGGATGTGGCCGAGCCGCCAGGCGATAGTGGTCACCGGCGCTGGATTTGGTGGTGGGGCGGCGAATTCGATGACAAGATCGCCGGAACCTCCTAGCAGAGGCGCCTTCGAGGTGCTGCGGGGACGCAGGCTCCAGCAGTCGCGCACCGGTTCCCAGAAATACTCGTCGTCGTTCAGGCCGTCCAGCCGTGGGCGCAGCTGGGTTGTCCAGTGCAATTCGATCTGGTCTACGAGTTCCTCGGTCCAGTTCATAAGATCAGCTCCCTCTTGAGGACCTTGCCCATCGCATTGCGGGGCAGCCCGTCCACGAGCCGCACTTCACGCGGGCGTTTGTGAACGGACAGCTGTTGCGCCACGTACGCGATGACGTCACTCTCCACCACATCACCGACAACGTAGGCGACGATGCGTTGCCCCAGGTCCTCGTCGGGAACGCCCACCACCGCGACTTCCACGACCCCGGGGTGACCCAGCAGCACGGTTTCGATTTCACCGGCGCCTACGCGGTAGCCACCCGATTTGATCAGGTCGACCGATTCGCGTCCGACGATGCGGTGCATTCCGTCGCCGTCGACGACGGCGACATCACCGGTGCGGTACCAGCCGTCCTCGGTGAGCACCTCTGCCGTCTTCTCTGGCAGATTCAGGTATCCACTGAACAATGTCGGTCCTGCAACCTGCAGCTGGCCGACGGTTTCCCCGTCGTGTGGGGTTGCGGTGCCGTCCTCGTTCAGCAGCCGAGTTCGCACACCGGTCAACGGGTGACCGACCCACCCTGCGCGGCGCTCTCCATCGGCACGCGTGGACAGCGTGATGACGGTTTCGGTGGCGCCGTAGCGTTCGATGGGGGCATGGCCGGTAAGCCGGCGCAGCCCGTCGAAAACCGGCACTGGCAGCGGCGCGCTCCCCGACACCAGTAGCCGCGCCGAAGACAGTGCACGCGCACAGCATTCGTCGGCCACCACCCGTGACCACACCGTCGGCACACCGAAGTACATCGTGCCTGGTGTGGCGGCGTAGGTCTCGGGTGTCGGTTTGACGGTGTGCACGAACCGATTTCCCACCCGCAGTGACCCGACCAGGCCGAGCACCAGCCCGTGTACGTGAAACAAGGGAAGTCCATGCACCAGAACATCATCGGGCGTCCACGCCCACGCATCCGCCAGACCGTCGAGGCTGGCCGCCACTGCGCGCCGGCTCAGCTGCACGCCCTTGGGCGCACCGGTTGTCCCCGAGGTGTACACGATGAATGCCGTCGACTCCGGTCGCGGTTCGGAGTACTGATGCCACGACCGTGCGTGCCGCCGCACCGGCACATGCGGTAATCCATCCGACTCGTCCGGAGATTCACCCAGCCACGCGATCGCCCGGCTGTCGGTGAGGATGTGGCGCCGTTCCGCCTCCCCGACATCTGCCGGTACCGGCACTATCGGGACCCCTGCGATGAGCCCGGCAAGCACCGCCAGGACTGTATCTATGCTCGGGCGAGCGAGCACCGCGATGGGACCCGAAGCGCCGCCAATGCGTTCGGCTGCTGCCGTCGCAGCACCCACCAGGTCGCCGCGGCCCCAGCTGTCCTCGCCGATGCGAACCGCGTCCGCAAGGTCGGGCGACGTGGGGTGAAGGGACGTCAGCAGCATGACGCCAGCCTAAAGCTAGCCTCCGGAGACCAGCGCGCGCAGGAAAAAGGTCATGTTGGCGGGCCGCTCGGCAATGCGCCGCACAAAGTACCCGTACCACTCCTCGCCGAAGGGCACATACACGCGCACATGGTGTCCCTCGCCGGCGAGACGGCGCTGTTCGGCGTCACGAATCCCGTAGAGCATCTGGTACTCGTAATCGCCCGGACCCCTGCCCGTCTCGCGCGCCATCAGACTCGCGGCATCGACGATGGCGGGATCGTGTGAGGCCACCATGGGGTACCCGTCGCCCTCCATCAAGACGCGCAGACAGCGTAAGTAGGCGACATCGACGTCCTCGGGATCTCGGTGCGCGACGGACTCTGGCTCGTCGTAGGCCCCCTTGCACAATCGAATGCGCGAGCCTTTGCCGGACAGGTCTGCACAGTCGGCGTACGTGCGCTTCAGGTAGGCCTGCAGCACGGTGCCCAGCCACGGAAAATCGGCACGCAACTCGCTCACGATGCTCAGGGTGGAATCCGTGGTGGTGTGGTCCTCGGCATCGACGGTAACCCACACCCCGGCCTGATCGGCCTTGGCACACAACAGCTGTGCGTTCTCCAGGGCTATCTGTTCCCCATCGCGCGGCAGCGCCTGACCCAACGCGGAGAGTTTCAGCGAGATTTCCAGCGGGCGCACGCCGGTGTGCACGGTGTCGCTGCGCCGCGCCAGTGCGTCCAGCAGGGACAGATAGGCCGACACGGTACTCGTGGCCTGCCCGATATCGGTGGTGTCCTCACCGAGGTAGTCAATCGAGATGAACCGCCCGGAATCGAGCAGCGCGGTGCTGGCGGCGAGTACATCGTCCTGAGATTCACCGGGCACGAAACGACGCACCACCTGCCGCGTCAATGGCATCCGTTCGGCGGCGTGTCGCAGCCGCGCCGATCTACTGGCCGCCAAGACGGCAGGCCTGGCCGTTTTGCCGAACCACTCAGCCATCCGCACGCTCCCCGGCTGCTGGTCTTCCCGCAAGCGGCTCATCCATATGCGGGTATTGATAATCCGTTGGAGCGTCGAATGTTTCCTTGATGGATCGCGGCAGCAGCCAGCGCTGCAGATTGAGCGGCGATCCAGCCTTGTCGTTGGTGCCCGACGCCCGGCCACCACCGAAGGGCTGTTGACCGACGACGGCACCAGTGGGCTTGTCGTTGATGTAGAAGTTTCCGGCCGCGAATCGAAGCCGGTCACTGGCCGCCTGAACGGCCTGCCGGTCATCGGCGATCACGGCACCGGTCAGCGCGTAGCGGGAGCCGGTGTCAACGACGTCGAGGATGCGCTCATAGTCGTCGTCGGGATAGACGTGTACCGCCAGGATTGGCCCGAAGTACTCGGTGGAGAACGCCTCGTCGGTCGGGTCGTCCGAGAGCAGCACGGTGGGGCGGACGAAATATCCTTCGCTATCGTCGTATTCGCCTCCCGCCGCGATCGTCACCCCGGCGCTCTTGGCACGATCGATCGCGGCCGCGTTGCGCTTGAACGACTCCTCGTCAATGACGGCACCACCGAAGTTCGAGAGGTCTGTGACGTCCCCGTACGTCAGCCCGGATGCCGCATCAAGGAACTCATCGCCCATCTGATCCCACACCGACCGGGCCACAAAGGCGCGAGAGGCCGCGGAACACTTCTGCCCCTGGTAGTCGAAGGCGCCACGAATAAGCGCCGTACGCAACACATCCGGCCGCGCGGAGGTGTGCGCGACGACGAAGTCCTTGCCTCCGGTCTCGCCGACAAGCCGAGGGTAGGTGTTGTACCTGTCGATGTTGGTGCCGACTTCGCGCCATAGATGCTGAAACGTCCGGGTGGAGCCGGTGAAATGGATACCCGCCAAGCGCGGATCGGCGAGCGCCACATCCGATACCGCGATCCCGTCTCCGTTGAGCAGGTTGATGACCCCGGGCGGTAATCCGGCGGCCTCCAGCAGCTCCATGGTGAAATGCGCGGCAAAGGCCTGGGTGATGGACGGCTTCCACACCACAGTGTTTCCCAAAAGCGCTGGGGCCGTGGGAAGGTTTCCCGCAATCGCGGTGAAGTTGAACGGCGTGATGGCGTAGACGAAGCCCTCCAGCGGGCGGTACTCCATCCGATTCCACGCGCCACCGCCACTACTGGGCTGCTCGGCCAGGATGTGCCGCGCGAACTGCACGTTGAACCGCCAGAAGTCGGCCAGCTCGCAGGCCGAATCGATCTCGGCCTGGTAGGCAGTCTTCGACTGTCCGAGCATGGTCGCGGCGTTGAGGGTGGGCCGCCACGACCCCGACAACAGATCGGCAGCACGCAAGAAGACAGCCGACCTGTCATCGAAAGACAGTGCTGCCCAATCATTTTTAGCGGCAAGAGCAGCCTCAACCGCGTCACTGGCCTCGGCATGACCCGCGTTGGTGACTGTCCCCAGCACGGCGCGGTGGTTGTGTGGCTGCACCACATCGATGCGTTCACCGTCACTCATCCGGCGAGCGCCACCGATAACATGCGGCAGGTCGATGGGCGTCGCGGCGAGGTCAGACAGTGCCGTGGTCAACCGGTCGCGTTCGGGGGTGTTCGGAGCGTACGTGAGCACCGGCTCGTTGATGGGAGCCGGCACGTTGGTGATGGCGTCCATGTATCCAGCATCGCCCTGATTCCCCGCAGCTGTCGAGGAATCTGGAGATTGCGCAACGAAACCTCAGGTAATGCCGAAATCCGGCGGGACGTTACGTGTGGTAGGCCGAGTCTTCGACGGTCAGCGCAACTAGTCGACGAGCCGCGCGACGGCGGCGTCGATGCGCTCATCGGTGGCCGTGAGGGCCACCCGCACATGTTCCTTGCCACGCGGTCCGTAGAACCGTCCGGGTGCCACCAAGATCCCGCGCTGCGCCAGATATGCCAGCGCGTCATCACACAAGTCGCCCCGGGTGGCCCAGAGATACAGACCCGCCTCAGAATGGTCGATGCGGAAGCCATTGCCGGTCAAAGCCTTCGAGAGCCTGCCGCGGCGACTCTCATAGAGTGCGCGCTGATCGCGCTGATGGTCATCCTCGCTCAGCGCTGCCGTCATCGCCGCCTGTATTGGCCCTGGCACCATCATCCCGGCATGCTTGCGCACCGCGAGCAGCTCGCCGACCACGGACGCATCTCCCAGCACGAATCCGGCCCGATACCCCGCCAGCGACGACGTCTTGGACAACGAGTGCACGGCCAACAACCCGGCGGTATCGCCATCGCAGACCCGAGGATCAAGCACCGACACCGGCTCGGCGTCCCACCCCAGGCCCAGGTAGCACTCATCGGAAACCACGAGGGCGCCGCGCTCGCGCGCCCACTCGACGACCTTGCGTAGATGCTCGACCGGGAGTACCGCCCCAGTCGGATTACTGGGCGAGTTGAGATAGATCAACGAGGGGCGCTGCGGCCCCAACTGTGTCAGCGAGTCCGCCCGGACCGTCGGCACACCGGCCAGCCGTGCGCCCACTTCATAGGTGGGGTATGCCAATTCGGGGATGACGATCAGATCGTCGGCGCACAACCCGAGCAGGGTCGGCAACCACGCGATGAGCTCCTTGGTGCCGACGACGGGAAGCACGGCATCGTCCGCGAGCGCGACGATGCCGTATCGCCGGGACACCGCGCCGCGGATTGCCTGCCGCAATGCGGGGGTACCGGCGGTCGCCGGGTATCCGGGAAGGTCGCTGGCCGCGGCCAGCGCATCGCGGATCAGCGGCGCCACGCTATCCACGGGGGTACCGACCGAAAGGTCAACGATCCCTTCGGGGTGCGCCGCGGCAGTCGCCTTAGCATCGGCGATGGTGTCCCACGGAAATTCCGGCAGCCGGGACGACACAGCCAACGCCCGCGGTCGGGACTCGGACGGCGAGCTCAGTGTCCTTCACCCATGGGCGGAAGCTCCTTGACCGACGGCGGGTCGTACTCGGTCTTGCCGACCTTCGCGGCACCGCCGGGCGAGCCCAGGTCTACGAAGAAGTCAGCGTTGCCCTGGATGTAGCCCGTCCACTGATCCGGCACATCGTCCTCATAGAAGATGGCCTCCACCGGGCATACCGGTTCGCAAGCACCGCAGTCCACACATTCGTCGGGGTGGATGTAGAGCATGCGCCCACCCTCATAGATGCAGTCGACGGGGCATTCTTCGATACATGCTTTGTCCATAACGTCGACGCACGGTTCCGCGATCGTGTAGGTCACGAAGGTTTCCTCATTCCTGCGCTGATGTCCAGTTCATGCGTTGCGGCCAGTATTCCGGTCCCCAGATGCGTCTCTTGACACAGGCTGTCCTAACTCGCCGAGGCGATCTAGCCGTATCCACCGGTTACAGGTACTTAGCTTAACGTTTAACTTGGCCTGCCGTCCAGCAGGCACGCTCAGCCCTGGATCGGGAGTTGCGCCACAAGCGGCACATCCCGGTTGATCTTGCCCATCCGGCGCGCGCCGTTCGGCGAATCGAGGCCGAGGAAGAAGTCCGCGTTGGCCCGCACGTAACCACCCCACTCGCCAGGTACGTCTTCTTCGTAGTAAATCGCCTCGACAGGGCAAACCGGTTCGCACGCATCGCAATCCGTGCACTCGTCCGGGTGGATGTACATGGTCCGGGCACCCTCGTAGATGCAATCGACAGGACACTCCTCTACGCAGGCCTTGTCCATCACGTCCACACACGGTTCGGCGATCACATATGTCGCGGGAAACCTCCAGGCGCGCTCCGGCCAATTACACGTTTCTCTCAATTACATGTTACCAATGGCAACACGTAACTGAGGGCTATATGCAGACTGTTGCACTGCAACAAGTTGCATAGGGGTCCCGTTTCGTGTCAGCATGCTGCCGTGGCACTCACCCACGCGATCCTGTTGTCCCTGGCCGAGCAGAACGGGTCAGGTTACGAGCTCACGAGCCGATTCGATCGCTCGATCGGGTACTTCTACAGCGCCACCCACCAGCAGATCTACCGGACTCTGCGCCGCATGGAGGACGACAGCTGGCTGCACTGCCAGGTCGTCGACCAAGAAGGGCGACCGGCCAAGAAGGTCTATACCGTTGCCGAGCTCGGCTATCGCGAGCTATCCCGATGGGTCAACAGCGCCGAGGGCACCGATATGCGCGATCTGGCCCTCAAGATCCGCGCGGGCACCTACGGCGACATCGACATGGTTGTCGAACACATCCGCGCCCAACGCGACGCACACGCCGTCATGCTCGACAACTACCGCGAAATGGAAAAGCGCCAGTTTCCCGCTCCGGATCAACTCACCGGCGCGGCCCTGCACCAATATCTCGTCCTGCGCGGAGGTGTCCGCATGGAGGAGGGATTCACCGATTGGTGCGACGAAATGATCACTTCCTTGTCCCCAGCCCGGACTGAAAGCGAGAATCATGAGTAATCCATATCCAACCCTGCTGTCCCCCTTGGACCTTGGCTTCACCACGCTCAAGAACCGAGTCGTCATGGGATCCATGCATGCCGGCCTGGAGGACTTCCCCTGGGACACCCCGGCATTGGCCGCCTACTTCGCCGAACGTGCCAAGGGCGGGGTGGGTATGATCATCACCGGTGGATACGCCATCAACCGCACCGCGTGGCTCAAGCCGCTCGCCGGAAAACTGACCACATCCCTTGAGGCGTACCGGCATCGCATTGTCACGAACGCCGTGCACAAAAATGGCGGCAAGATCATCGTGCAGCTGCTACATGCAGGACGCTATGGTTACCACCCGTTTTCGGTGAGTGCCTCGGCCAAGAAGTCCCCCATCACCCCCTTCAAGCCGCGCAAGCTCAGCACCAAGGGTGTGTGGCAAACCATCGACGATTGGGCTCACAGCGCCAAGATGGCCAAGAAGGCGGGCTACGACGGCGTCGAAATCATGGGCAGCGAAGGCTATTTCATCAATCAGTTCCTCGCGCCTTACACCAACAACCGCACTGACGAATTCGGCGGCAGCCCGGAGAACCGACGCAGATTGCCCGTCGAGGTGGTCAAGGCGGTCCGCAAGGCGGTGGGCCCAGAGTTCATCATCTGCTACCGGCTCTCCATGGCCGACTACGTGCCAGAGGGCCAGACCTGGGACGAGATCGTGGCCCTGGCCAAGGAAATCGAGGCAGCCGGCGCGACGATCATCAACACCGGAATCGGCTGGCATGAGGCGCGCGTACCCACCATCGTCACCTCGGTGCCGCAGAATGCGTTCGTCGATCTGTCCAACAAGATCGCCCAAGAGGTCACCATCCCGGTAATGGCATCCAACCGGATCAACATGCCGCAATCGGGCGAACAGATCCTCAACGACGGCCAGGTCCAGCTGATTTCGATGGCCCGTCCCCTGCTGGCCGACCCCGACTGGGTGAACAAGGCCTCAGCGGATCACGCCGACGAGATCAACACCTGCATCGCATGCAACCAGGCATGCCTGGACCATTCGTTCGTGAACAAGAAGGCAAGCTGCCTGCTCAACCCGCGGGCCGGGCACGAGACAACGCTGCAGCTGCTCCCGACCCGGCATACCAAGAAAATCGCCGTTGTCGGCGCCGGGCCGGCCGGGCTGTCGGCGGCCGTCACCGCGGCACAGCGCGGACACAAGGTGGTTCTCTTCGAGGCCAACGCCGAGATCGGCGGCCAGTTCGATATGGCCCGCAGGATCCCCGGCAAGGAAGAGTTCAACGAAACCATTCGGTACTACACCACGATGCTCAAGAAGCACAGCGTCACAGTGCTTTTGAACAAGAAGGTAGATGCGCAGGAACTGATCGACGGCAAGTTCGACCACGTCATCCTGGCGACCGGAGTCAAGCCGCGGGTCCCTGCCATCCCCGGTATCGACCACCCGATGGTGCTGTCCTATCCGGATGTCATCAAGGGCGGTAAGCCCGTCGGCAAGCGCGTGGCCGTCGTGGGCGCCGGAGGTATCGGCTTCGACGTGTCGGAGTTCTTGACCATCGACGAGTCACCGACACTCAACCTCAAGGAATGGCGCGCCGAGTGGGGCATCTCCGAGGATCACGAGTCCCGGGGTTCGCTCACCAAACCCATTCCCGCTCCGCCGGTTCGGGAGGTCTACTTGTGCCAGCGCAAGAAGGGCTCGCTCGGCAAGGGGCTGGGTAAGACCACGGGCTGGGTGCATCGCGCATCGTTGAAGGCCAAGAAAGTCACCGAGCTGGCGGGCGTCAACTACGAAAAGATCGATGATGCCGGGCTGCACATCACCTTCGGCGAGGAGCGCAAGGACCCGCGAGTGCTCGAGGTGGACAACGTGGTGATCTGTGCCGGCCAGGAGTCGGTGCGCGATCTCGATGACGTGCTCAAAGAGGCGGGCATCAGTGCCCATGTGATCGGTGGTGCCGCGGTGGCCGGTGAGCTCGACGCCAAGCGTGCCATCAGGCAGGGCACCGAGCTGGCCGCCAAGCTGTAACTGCCTCCGACGGCTACCGATACCCGTTACACCACCGGTGCGGATGATGGCGCCGGCTGCCAAATACTTGGGCGCTGCGCGGGCGGGTTATCGGGGCGGCGCGCCGGTCGGGCTTTCCAGCTTCCCATCTCCAACCCCGACACCCGGTTTCACTCCGCCCGGCACCGCGACGCCATCTACACCGGCCGAAATCCTGGGACCACGCGACGGTCCCGACATCAGCACCGGCAGTTGAGTACCGCGCGAAGGTCGCAGCGCGGGCAACTGCCCGGGCACGAAGACCGGGTTGTAGGGCGCCGGGTTCGGCGGTGGCGGCGCCGCCGCGGCGGGCACGGCGAGACCGGCCGCAAGTCCAACGAGAATCGTTGCCACACAAACTGTTCTGATCACGGTATTGCTCCTTCGGTCATCCCGCGAGGGTCCTCCAACTGCCCGGCGGTCATCCCGGCACCGATTCGGGCGGTGTACCCGGAATCAACCCCAGCGGAGATCCGGGCTCCGCGCGGCGACGCCGGGGACAATCCGAAGGGTGGCTGTGAGGCAGTGGCCGCATAGTTGGGCGTTCCACCGGGTACTGCCACGGGTACGGCGGGCATCGGGTTAACCGGCGGCGGATCCGCCGAGGCTACCGGCACCCCACCCAGCACCCACATCAAGATCGTTGCGACACAGACGAATTTCATCATCAGATCTTGATCGGGTCGCCGTAGATCGCGAACTCGGTGTGGCCGGTCTCGGTTGATGCGCGCAACGACGCGAACGAACGGATCGTCACATCGCCACCGCAGGCGTCGGCCTTCACATGCACGTTATCCAAGTCCAGCGCGCCCGTACCACCATGGGAGAGAACCATATTGGCCATCGGAAGGTTGACGATGACGCCCGGCTGCACCACTGTCTGCACAAATCCGCTGACCCCCGCACTGCCGCCGACCCCTACCGAGGGTGTTGGTGCCACTCCAAGGCTTACCGAGGGCGCGATACCTGCCGACCCGCCCAGCTGCAATCCCGAGGACACATCAGACTGACAACCGAGCTGATAGCCGATGACGAAGAGGCTGTCGGTGATGGGGTTGGTGCCGCCGGTCGCGGTCGCGGTGCCCGAGAGAGTGATGAACGCCTCGCGCGAGTTGGTTGCGGACGCCAGATTGGGCACCGCGTTAACGCGTTCATTCTCGAGCCGAATCTGCAGCTGCCAGCCATCCCGAGTTGTCCGCGAATACGACTGCGGCGCCATTTCTCTCGGCTCTGCGGTAGCCGGGACGGCTACCAGGAGCCCAAGCATGGCAACGATCACACTTGTCGCTACGAGTCGGGCCATCACGCACATCACGATGCCCAAACCGAACACCGGAGTTAACCCAACGCGATCCAATCAGTCAGGTGCGGACAGAGACCGTCAACTTAGCGATATCCCTCGCAGTCGCGGCGCGGGTGCAGCTCGTGGCACAGCCGCCCCTCCTCCGGACGGGTCGGCACCACCTACCACCACAGTGGTTTCGATGACGGTACTGATCGCTATCTGAGGCGAAATCTCGATCGACGGCATATCTCGCCGAGAGTGAAACTGTGGCGGAGATTCTCGGAAAATCCCGCCATGGATTCACTCTCGGCGTTACGCGGCGGACGGCCGCCGCGCGTACGTCGTGGTGCGCTCCACCGCGGGCCGTCCGATGCCCTCGGCGATCTCCTCCAGTTCGGCAATGGTCTTGGCAGATCCGTGTTCGGAACCGGCCATCCGGGAAATGGTCTCCTCCATCAGCGTGCCGCCGAGATCATTGGCGCCGCCTTCGAGCATCGCCCGTGTCCCGTCGATACCGAGCTTCACCCAGCTGGTCTGGATGTTGTGGATACGCCCGTGCAGCATGATGCGCGCCAGCGCGTGCACCGCGCGGTTGTCCCGGTTGGTGGGCCCTGGGCGCGCGGCACCCGCCAGGTACAGCGGGGCACTTTGGTGCACAAACGGCAGCGGCACAAATTCGGTGAATCCGCCTGTGCGGTCCTGAATTCCGGCGAGGACCCGAAGATGTGCGATCCAATGCTTGGGGGTATCGACGTGCCCGTACATCATGGTGGAGCTGGAGCGCAGCCCCACCTCGTGTGCGGTGCTGATGACATCGATCCATTCGGACGCCGGCAGCTTGCCCTTGGTGAGCACCCACCGAATCTCGTCGTCGAGGATCTCGGCGGCGGTACCCGGGATGGTGTCCAGACCCGCGGCACGCAACTCGGTCAACCATTCGCGGACGCTCTGGCCGCCCTTGGAGGCGCCATTGACGATCTCCATCGGGCTGAAGGCGTGCACGTGCATGCTGGGCACCCGCTTCTTCACCGCGCGCACCAGATCCGCATACCCGGTTGCGGGCAGCTCCGGATCGATACCGCCCTGCATGCAGACCTCGGTGGCACCGGCGACATACGCCTCCCAGGCCCGGTCACCCACCTCCTCGGCCGACAGCGAGAAGGCATCGGCATCGCCCTTGCGCTGCGCGAAGGCGCAGAAACGGCAGCCTGTATAGCAGATGTTGGTGAAGTTGATGTTCCGATTCACCACATATGTGACGTCATCGCCAACCACGTCCGCACGGATCGAATCAGCCAGTGCGGCAAGGGCCTCCATCGCTGGACCCTCGGCGGTCGCCAGCGCCAAGTACTCGTCATCGCTGCATCCCGCCGGATCTCGCTCGGCGGAGCGCAGAGCCGCCAACACATCGGCGCCCACCTTCTCCGGAGCCCGCGCGTTCAGTTCACGAACATGTTCGCGGATGGACTCCCAGTCCCCGAAGGCGCTCGCCAGATCGCTACGGGTGTCGGTGTTGCGGCCCTCCGAGTCAATCGCCGCGTGCAGATCTACCCGGCCCGTCGACTCCCAGGTCTCATCGGGCTCCTGCCACGGCGATCCGGTCGGCGAAACATCCAGGGCAAAACCGGTTTCCGGGTCGGCAAGAGCCTCCACATGCCCGCGCACCCGTGGATCGATCCACGCCGACCCGGCCTGCACGTACTGCGGTTGCGCCGTAAGGCGCTGCACCAGGTCGTATCCGGCCTCGGCCGTCACCGACGCCAGATCGTCCAGATTGGGCCACGGCCGTTCGGGGTTCACATGATCTGGGGTCAGCGGCGACACCCCACCCCAGTCGTCCACACCGGCTCCGATCAGTGCCAAGCACTCACCGCGGGACACCAGGTTCGGCGGCGCCTGCACCCGCATTTTGGGGCCAAGTACCAGACGGGTTACCGCGATCGTCGCCAGGAAGTCGTCGATTTCAGCATCCGGCGCCGCCTTCATCGCGGTGTCTGATTTAGCACGGAAGTTCTGCACGATTACTTCCTGAACATGCCCGAATTCCTTGTGTACCTTGCGGATCGCGTGAATAGTCTCCGCGCGCTCGGTGAGATTCTCGCCAATCCCCACCAACAGACCCGTGGTGAACGGAATCGACAGCCGGCCCGCGTCAGTCAGGGTCCGCAGCCGCACAGTGGGGTCTTTGTCCGGGCTGCCGTAGTGCGCCTCACCGCGATCCTCGAACAGTCGCCGCGACGTGGTTTCCAGCATCATGCCCATCGACGGAGCCACCGGCTTGAGCCGCGCCAGCTCCGACCAGCTCATCACTCCCGGATTCAGATGCGGAAGCAGACCTGTCTCCTCCAAAACCCGGATCGCCATGGCCCGCACATAGTCCAGCGTGGTGTCGTAGCCGCGCTCATCGAGCCACTGCTTGGCCTCCGGCCAGCGGTCCTCGGGCCGGTCCCCCAGCGTGAACAGGGCCTCTTTGCAACCCAATTCGGCACCTCGGCGCGCGATGTCCAGGATCTCGTCGGGCTCCAGATACATGCCCTGCCCCTGCGCCCGCAGCTTCCCGGGCACCGTCACAAACGTGCAGTAATGGCACTTGTCGCGGCACAGATGGGTGACCGGGATGAATACCTTGCGCGAATAGGAGATCGGCAGACGCCCGGTCGCACCGAGGCGCCCGGCGGATTCCAGCCCGGCATCACGCACCCGCGCGGCACTGGCCATCAAATCGGCCAGATCGTCCCCCCGCGCGGTCAGCGCCAGCGAGGCCTCATCGACGTTCAGCGTCACCCCGTCGCGCGCACGACGCAACACCCGCCGCAGCGCCGGCGATGAGCCGCCCGCTCGACGGGCATCCGACACGGGCGAGGCCGCTTTCGGCGTGGGAAAGGCGGGATTCGGCAGCGGCGTTACGTCGTCGGGCACGTTTGTACAACCGTCGGTCACCCTCAGATCATCCGCCCGTTCCAAAAACCCGACCACTCGGGGGTTCATCAACGGGGTCACGCTGCGGAAACGCCCGGGATCGCTAGGCTGATCTTCGTGAGTCTTACGAGAACCCTCAAGCAGAAACTTCCGTTTCTGCGGTATTCGTTTCTGCGTGCGGTGTTCGGCGGCCTGAACGTCATGCGCACCGGTCAGATGGGCGATGGACGCGAAGAGGCCACCGCTGAGTACGTCATCGCGACCGCCCCGGCCGGGGATGTCGACGCCGCGATCGATGCCATCGACAATTTCGCGTACGACCAATCAATCCTGATGAATGTCGGGGACGAAAAGGGCCAGCTGCTCGACGCGGCGGTCAAACGCGCCAACCCCAAGATCGCCCTGGAACTCGGTGCGTATTGCGGGTACAGCGGCCTAAGGATCGCGCGTGCGGCTCCCGGCGCCAAGTTCTTCTCCATCGAGAAGTCGGGAGCCAACGCCTCGGTGGCGCGCCGGGTATGGGCGCATGCCGGGCTGTCGGACCGCACCACCTGCCTCACCGGCACGGCTGACGACGGCACCACCCTGGACACACTGGCCAAGGATTACGGATTCACCGACGGATGCCTGGACTTCGTGTTCATCGACCACTGGAAGGACGTGTACCTCGACGATCTGCAGCGGCTGCTGGAACGGGGCTGGCTGCATCCGGGCACGATTGTCGTCGCCGATAACGTCAGATTCCCCGGCTCGCCCAAGTACCGCGCGTACATGAAGGAGCAGCAGGGCAAGCTCTGGCAGACCGTCGAACACGAGACGCACGTCGAATACCAGACCTTGGTGAAGGACCTGGTTCTCGAATCGGAGTATTTGGGTTAGTCGTTCGCCCGGCGCAAGACATACGCCGCGGGCAGCACGCCGAGCACCATCAGGAGTACAGGCCAGAACCCGGCGAAGACCACGTCGCCGCCGGGCCCGCCGAACAAGAGCAGCGTCGTGGTCGCCACGAATGCCCACAACGGCGCGCCCGCCCATCGCGATGACGGCGCCCACTGCACAGCGCACCACACCAGCACCGCGTTGAGGACGGCGCTGATGATGAGCCCGAGTGGAACGAGAACCCCGCCGAAGCGTGTGTTGAGCAGGGCAGCGCCGAGGATGGCACTAATGACGCCGTCGACAATGAGCGCGGACAGCACGAACGCCCGCATGAAGATGTTCAGGCGTCTAGATGGGGACAGAGTCGAGCTGGGCCACGAGTGAGCCGACGACCCATTGGAAGTTGTCCAGCCGGTCCTGCCAGTGCTGCTGGTTCGGATCCTGGTCTTGATCGGGTGGCATGAATCGAGCTTACAACTCCACCCCAGCGAACAGATCGGATTCCCATCCGGTGTCGACGCCGGGCACACCGCGTACCAATACAAAATGCTCGGTGTCCGCGATGGGCAACGCGATCATGTTCGACAGCGCCAGCGAGGTCCCGTCCTCGGAGACCGTGAGCTGGGTGGCGTGCGCGCGCAGCGCCGCGGCCTTGGCATCGCGGTAGGCCGATACATCGATGGCGGCGCTGATCTGCTCATCGGCATAGGTGGGTATGAGATCGACGGGTGCCGGTTCACATCCCGGAGGCAGCTGCTTCATGGCGGCAAGCCCCGCCTCCAGCGCACTGGTCGCGATGACGGTCCAGTACAGCTTGGCCACCTTCCAGGAAGCCTTCTCCACGGCAGCGGTGGTCACCGTGTGTGCCTGGATGTGATCGGGGTGCCCGTATCCCCCGAAGGGGTCGTAGGTGACGACGACATGCGGGCGGTGTTCCTCGATCAATCCCGCCAGCACCGCGACCGCGTCGTCGACATCGGCGCCCGCGAACGCCCGAGGGTGCAGCGGGCCGGTGTCCGCCATGCCGGAATCACGCCAGTGCCCCGCACCGCCGAGGAAGGTGGGCCGATCGACGCCGAGGTGACTTAGCGCACTGGATAATTCGGCGATCCGGTATCCACCGAGCTGATCAGCGTGATCGACGGCGAGTTGTTCCCAGCGGTCGCCGATCACCTCGCCTTCCTCCCCGAGCGTGCAGGTGACAACCCGGACGTCGGCACCTTCGGCGGCATACCGCGCAATGGTTCCTCCGGTCGTGAGAGATTCATCGTCGGGGTGCGCGTGGACGAGCATGAGTCGTCGCGTCATGGGCGTGTCTTCTTCCACTCTCCTGCCGTGGCGACGATGCCCACCGGAACCGCGCCGGCCAGCTCGACGTTCCGCACGCTGGGTCCGGCGGCGGCGATGGTGGTGTCCTGCATGATCGGCAAAACCGTTGCCATCTTCCATAATTGGGGCTCGGCCTGATCGACGACCTTGCCCACATCGGCCTGCCCGGTCAGCGCGGCGTCGATGCTGGCCTGCAGTCCCTCGTCACACAACCCGGTGAGATTGCTTGGGGCACGAACAGATTCTTCCCTCGACGGCGGCGACGGCGTATTGCTCGCCGGCGGCGGCGGGGGTGTGGTCGTGCGGGTATCGGGCACCCTGACCGATTGCAATGCCGGGCAGCCATACCGGGAGGCCAGCACCGTGGCCAGGTCACCGCCGGACTGATGCCAGCCCACGATGGCGTCCACGCGACCGTCCGGAATCGCCTGGCCATACAACGCGGGCGGATCGAGGGCGGCGACCGTGGCCCGCACTCCCGCATTGCGCAGTTGGTCGGCGGCGGTGTTGGCCACGGCGACCGACGTCGGATCGTTGGAGGCAGCGCCGATGACCAGGCTCAGCGGCTCGCCCTCCCGGGTGATCTGCGGTGGACCCGCCGGGGCACCGGGCGGCGGCGGCACCTCGACGGCCTCATACCCGGCCTCCTTGAACAAGTCGAGGGCCGCGTCTCGGGTGAGGGCGGTGGGTGCGGTGGGCTTGTATCCGGGATCTGAGGGCGAACGCACCTGCGCCGCCGCCAGGGTGACGGCGTTGTCGTTGCCCGCGGCCACCGCCGCCAGCAGCCCGACATCGAGCAACCCGAGCAGCCCTCGGCGCACCGTGGAATCGGTGAGCGCGGGCTGCCCCGCGCGCAGCGTCAACTGCAAGGTGCGCGGTGCGACGATGCGCGCGGTGCGCACTCCGGGGATGTTGGACAGCTGGGCGAAGGTCACCGCGCTGCCGTGCACCTGGGCCACTTGGGTGTCCCCATTGCGAATGGAGTCCGCCAGCACCGTGGGGGCGCCCGCACGACGGAACAGGATCTCGTCGGGAACCGCGGGTGTCGCCCAGTACCGGTCGTTGCGAGCCAGCAGAATCTCGTCACGCTGGGGGTCAATCGCGTCGACCCGGAAACGTCCCCCGGAGGCGGGCATCGACTTGATCAGCCCCGAGGCGAACCCGCCCGGGATGTCCTTCACGATGTGCGCGGGCAGCAGGTCGGTGAACAGCTCGCGCCACGCCGGGTACTTGTGGTCGAACGTGACGACCACGCGCTTGCCGCCATCGCGAGACTGCACATCGGTGATGCTTCCGTAGCCCGCCGGGTCGACGGTCCCGGGCTGAATGAGCATCTGTTGCCACAGGTACGAGAAGTCATCGGCACCGATGGGTGCGTTATCGGTCCACTGCGCCTCGGGACGGATCGTGTAGGTGACGGTGAAGGGTGCCTGACTGGTCTCCTCAGCGGAGACCAGCAGGGTCGGGTCCAGCTCCCAGCGTGAGCCAGTGGTGGTCGCCGAGTCGGGTACCGGGCGGAACGCGCTGGGTAGTACCAGCGAGCTGATCGCGGAGTTCACCGGCGACTGATCAGAGAGCAAGTGCGGGTTGAACCCGGCACCGATCGAGTCGATACCGACCACGATCTGCTCTTTCTTGGGTGGTGGCGGCGTCGTCGAGCTGGTCGTCTCGCTGCCCTGTACGGCCGGGGGCGCGCTGACGGAGCACCCGGCCAGGAGCACCACACCAAGCACTGCGCACAGACGAAGGCGCGGGATCCCGGTAGGCATGAGGACCAACCTTATCGCTGGGGTGCTGAGAGGCGAACGTGAACGAGACGGCAACGGCATGGCGGCACGACCCGGCTACTCCTTCAGCAGCTTGTCGAGCTCCGCCTGGGACGTGGTGGTGATGACCCGCACCACCCGCTCGAAGGCGGAGCTATCGGACGCCACAATCGACACATGATTCTGCTCGGGAAGCAGCTCGACGGCGGCCCGGCCACCCCGGCGCTTCACCGCCGCGACATAGCGCTGCGAATTGACAGGTTCAACCACGTGGTCTCTGGTGCCGTGCAGGGCTATGACAGGCGTATCGATATCGATGTTCTGGATGGGGTCGACGGATAGGTAACGCTCCGGCACGGCATCGGGTGTGCCCCCGAGCACGGTGACGATGCGATCGTCACCGTGCTCCGCGGCATAGACCATATCGAGCGGCCCTGCCAGCGACACCGCCCGCGTGGGCCGGAATCGTGGGCGAGAGCCCACCTCGTCATCCCGGAGATTGTGTCGAGTGGCACCCCATACCGCGAGCTGCGCGCCGGCACTGTGCCCCACCACAAGTTCATCGTCGGTGGTGAGCTGCGGGTGTTTTTTGTCCACCTCGATGACATAGTCAAGCGCGCGCGCCACATCGTGGAACGTGGTCGGCCAGCCGCCACCGGATCCCACCCGCCGGTATTCCATGTTGTAGACGGCCATTCCCCGGGCCGCCAGCTCTCTGGCCAATGGCTCGAAGACCATAGCCCCCAGATGGTTTTGCCATGCTCCGCCATGAATCAGCACCACCAGTGGAATCGTGTCCGGATCCTGACGGCCGGCGGGTAGATACAAGTCTGCCCAGTTTTGAGTCGGATCGGAATGGCCGTCCGTCAGATAATGGAACCGCTCGACGGTGATGTGGGATAGCACGGGCGCATAACGCGCTACTGAGCGTTCGGCAGGACCAGACATCTCTCCCGCGCACCCTGCGACCATCCAGAGACACGCGGTGAACAACGCATGCATCCACAGGGGAACCAGTCGGGGTGTCGCTGGGTAATCCGTCAAAGCCGTCACCACCGCCACGATGGGGGTTGACACACATCATCCCCTCGCACGGCACGCACTCTACTTCTACCGCAACATGTTTGGTAATGGTGTCGAGCAGATTCTGGCTCTCGCAATGCGAGGCCAGAATCTACCCGACCCCCGCGACCACGTCCCCCGTGACCACGTGCGGCCACTGTAGATCGCGCCCGAAAGTCGCGCCTTCGAAATCCGCTGCGTCTTGCGGAAAACACAGTCACAGTCCGCTGCGGTAGACGGTTGGCGTCACCCCCACTCGAGCTTTGAATGTGGTGGCAAAATGGCTGGGGCTCGAAAAACCGACGGCAATACTGATATCAGTGACAGGCAGGGAAGTACCGGCGAGGAGCTTCTTCGCGCGGTCCATACGACGGTTCAACACAAACTGATAGGGCGTCTGCCGAAATGCATCCACGAAAGCCTTGCGGAACTCACTGACCGACATCTCGGAGTGCCGCGCCAGCGCCGCCAGGCTGATATCCGCATCCAAGCTGTCTTCGACGTACTCCATCAACCGCGCCTGCGCGGCCGGCTCCAATGCTCTGCCACCTACCGCGTCTCGGCGGATCGCCGCGTAGTGGTCGCTCAGGTGCAGCCACATCACGTCGACCAATGACTCACGCAGTAGCCGCGCGATCACATCGTCACGGTCTGCGATGCTGCGCATCCTCGCCGCCAATTGCAGCATCAGCGCGTCGGGATGCGCGACCTTCGCCTCCAGCTCTCGCTGATCGAGCAAAGTAGTCGGCACCTCAAGCTGACAGAACGCGGCATGTTTCCCCTGTGCGGTAATGGCGACGCGCCGTCCAGCCGGAACCACAAGCACGTCACCGGCCTTCGGCAGATAGCGACGAGAGAGTCCGCGATCGAACTCCAGTTCCTTGGTCCGGATAGATCCGCCCTGGTAAACCGCGACAATGTGGTGCGGCCCGCGGAAGTACCACTCCGTGGGCTCCGCTATCGACTCACTGACGAACGTGACCTGCAGATTACTCACCGGCGTGTTTCCCCCAGAACATGATCGGCAACCTTAGCGAGCAAATGGTTCATCTCCGATGTCGGCTACGGCGTCACGATCGCGAAGTTGGGATCCGGCTGATCGAGGACCCCGACCAACCGCGCGAATCCGGTCAAGTCGCCCTCCACAGTGATCTCGCCCGAGGCAACAAGCTGCGCGGGGTCCTTGCCGTCCAGCAGAACCTTGATGAGGGTCGGCCGAGTGAGGGTGAAGGTCACATCGGGCGGGCTGATCCCCGCGGGCCGGTCATAGTGCACCAGCACACCGTTACGCAGTTCCACGCGGTGCACGCGATCCTCGTCAGTGAATGCCCAATCGCTCACGAAGCGCTCGTTCCACGCCTTGGGTCCGTTGATCCGCAGCGAGAGCGCATCGAACACCTGATCCACCGTCAGCGCCGCCACCATAGTGGGCGAGCCGACGGCCATCGGGGTCCCGACGCTGCCATGAGTTAGTTCGTATGCACCCATCAAATAGAAGTTGCGCCAGGTGGCGTTCTCCGCTCCGTACCCAAGTTGTTCGAAACAGCTGGCCTGCAACGCCTTCGCGGCGTCGTTGGCCGGATCGGCGAAGATCACATAGTTGACCACTTGTGCCACCCACCGATAGTCCCCTTGCTCAAAGGCGATGCGCGCCTTGCGTAGTACCTCCTCAGCACCACCCATGAACTCCACGTGCCGCTGGGCGTTCGCGACGGGTGGATGTTCCCAGAGGTGCGCCGGATTGCCGTCAAACCAGCCCATGTAACGCTGGTAGATCGCCTTGACGTTGTGACTCACCGAACCGTAGTAACCGCGCGCATGCCAGGCCCCGGCGATCGCCGGGGGCAGCTGCAGCGTCTCGGCGATCTCGGAGCCCACCAGGCCCTGGTTGAGCTGGCGCAGCGTCTGATCATGCAGGTAGGCATATACATCACGCTGCAGGGCAAGGTATTCCACCAAACGCTCGGTCCCCCAGGTGGGCCAGTGGTGCGAGGCGAACACGACATCGGAACCCCGGGCGTACAGGTTGATGGCCTCGGTGATGTACCGCGCCCAGACGTGCGGGTCGCGGACCAGCGCGCCGCGCAATGTCAGCAGATTGTGCAGGGTATGGGTGGCGTTCTCGGCCATGCAGAGCGCGCGGCGCTCGGGGAAGTAAAAGTTCATCTCCGCGGGCGCCTCGGTACCCGGAGTCAGCTGGAAGACCATGCGCACCCCGTCGACGGTCTCTTCCTGCCCGGTATGGGTGATGTCGAGTGTCGGCGGGATCAGCGTGACGGTGCCGATGGAATTGGTTTGGCCAAGACCAGATCCCACCTGCCCGAGCGGCCCCCTCGGCAGCACGGCGCCGTACATGTACACGGCACGGCGCGTCATCGCGGTTCCCGCGTAAACGTTCTCCGCCACAGCGTGTTCCAGAAATCCTGCCGGTGCCAGGACTGGACAATGCCCCGCCGTGACGTCCTCCTCGCTCACCACCCCTAGCGCGCCCCCGAAATGGTCGGCGTGGGAATGGGTGTAGATCAGCCCGGTCACCGGGCGGTCGCCGCGATGACTCCGGTAGAGCGCCAACGCGGCCGCCGCGGTCTCGGCGGATACCAGCGGGTCGATCACGATGACTCCGCGTTCACCCTCGACGAGCGTCATATTGGAGATGTCGAGGCCCCGAACCTGGTAGATGCCCTCGGTGACGTGGTACAGCCCCTGCCTGATGTTCAGCCCGCACTGCCGCCACAGACTCGGGTGCACCGAGGCCGGGCAGGATCCGCGCAGGAACGCATAGGAGTCGTTGTCCCACACAACCTTCCCTGAGGCGTCTGTCACCACACCGGGCTCTAGCGCGGCGATAAAGCCCCGGTCAGCGTCGTCCTGATCCGCCGTGTCGGCGAACGGGAGTTCCGGCACGGCCGCCGCGTTCTGTTCGATGATGCGCACTGCGGGCTGAGTTTGCTCCATATCGCGATAGTACCCACGGGCCCGGTCACGCGAACGCGAAAGCCGTTATCCCTCAAACGAGTTCATCCGAGGCAACCGCTGTTACCAAAATCAGTCCAGATCCACCCGGATGCTCAGCAGTTCGGTGCCCACCGCACGGACCACCGCACTGTTGGCCGTCGGCAGCTGCTGCAACCTGGCCCGGGCGTCGTCATCGGGCAGCAGGTGTGCGGTGCCGGTGCGCCACTGGTCGCGAATGCGCAGCCGTACCGCGGGGTTTGCTTTGATGTTGCGCACGTAGTCGGAGTGCTCGCCGTGCTCGGACACCAGCCAGAACTGGTTACCGACGAGGCGTCCGCCTATCGCGGTGCGCCGTGGCTGTCCCGACGTGCGACCCGTGGTTTCCAGCTGCACGACCGGCAGCCGTCGCCCCACCGGGTTGACGAGGTACCGCTGCACGTTGTGCACCACCAGCCGCTTGATGGAGTTGAAATCAGCCACGCCACGCAGTGTGCTCCGATTTCGCCCGTAACGCGAGGCGAGTCGTCGACATCCGCCACCTTCACCCGGGCAGGGATCAAACCGGGTTGAGGCAAGCCTTGAGCAGGCAGAACTCGTTACCTTCAGGGTCGGCCAAGACATGCCATCGGCCACACCTAGCTGTTGTTGGCAGCTGCCTTCGCGCGTGAGCGATTGCGCGCACGAGTGTTGGCATCCAGGTCGACCTTGCGCACGCGGACGATTTCCGGTGTCACCTCGACACATTCGTCAGCCGCGCAGAACTCCATGGCCTGCTCGAGGTCGAGCTCGATCGGCCGTGCCAGCGTCTCCATGACGTCGGCGGTCGACGAGCGCATGTTGGTCAGCTTCTTCTCGCGGGTGACGTTGACATCGAGGTCCTCGGCACGCGGGTTGATCCCGACGACCTGGCCCTCATAGGTGTCCTCACCTGGCTCTACGAAGAACTGGCCGCGGTCGGCGAGCTGGATCATGGCGAACGGGGTGATGCTGCCGGTCCGGTCGGACACGAGCGATCCGGTGTGCCGCGCGCGGATCTCGCCCGCCCAGGGGCGGTAACCCTCGAAGACCGCGTTCGCGATGCCGGTGCCGCGGGTCAGCGTCAGGAAGTCGGTACGGAATCCGATGAGGCCACGCGAGGGCACGATGAAGTCCATACGGACCCATCCCGCGGCGTGGTTGGCCATCTCTTCCATGCGGCCCTTGCGGGCGGCCATCAGCTGGGTGATGGCTCCGACGAACTCCTCGGGACAGTCGATGGTCATGGCCTCGAACGGTTCATGCAGCTTGCCGTCGATCTGCCGGGTGACCACCTGCGGCTTTCCGACCGTCAGTTCGAAGCCCTCACGGCGCATCTGCTCGACGAGGATGGCCAGCGCCAGCTCACCACGGCCCTGCACCTCCCAGGCGTCGGGACGGCCGATATCGACGACCTTGATCGACACGTTGCCGACAAGCTCCGAGTCCAGCCGCGACTTGACCATGCGTGCGGTCAGCTTGTGCCCCGACACCTTGCCGGCCAGCGGCGAGCTGTTGGTGCCGATGGTCACCGAGATGGCGGGCTCATCGACGGTGATGCGCGGCAGCGCGTGCGCGTGATCGGGGTCGGCGAGCGTGTCGCCGATCATGATCTCGGACATCCCGGCGACGGCGACGATGTCCCCGGCGACTGCCTCCTCGGTGGGGCTGCGATCGACACCCTCGGTGGCGAGCAGCTCGGTGATCTTCGAGCTGGTGATGACAGGGTGGCCATCGACTTCGCGCATCCACGCGATCTGCTGTCCCTTGCGAATCCGCCCGTTGTAGATGCGGATCAGCGCGAGCCGGCCCAGGAACGCAGAGGCGTCGAGGTTGGTGACCAATGCCTGCAGGGGGGCCTCGGCGTCGCCCTTGGGCGGCGGGATGTGCTCAAGCAGGACGTCGAAGAGCGGGTCGAGGTTGTCGCCCTCGGGAATCTCGCCATTGGCGGGCTCGACAGTGCTGGCCACACCGGCACGGCCCGAGGCGTACAGCGTCGGCAGCCCGAGCGCGTCCTCGGCGGCCTTCTGTGCCTCCTCGTCCAGGTCTGAGGCGACGTCGAGCAGCAAGTCGTGGCTGTCGGAGACCACCTCGGCGATGCGGGCATCGGGCCGGTCGGTCTTGTTGACCACCAGGATCACCGGCAGGTGAGCGCCGAGAGCCTTGCGCAGCACGAAACGGGTCTGCGGCAGGGGCCCCTCGGAGGCGTCGACCAGCAGCAGCACTCCGTCGACCATCGACAGTCCGCGCTCGACCTCGCCACCGAAGTCCGCGTGGCCGGGGGTGTCGATGACGTTGATGACCGTCATCGAGCCATCCGCGTGGTGCCGGTGCACCGCGGTGTTCTTGGCCAGGATGGTGATGCCCTTTTCCTTCTCCAGATCACCGGAGTCCATCAGGCGCTCGACGGCGTCATCACCTCGGTGCGTGAGCGCACCCGATTGCTTGAGCATCGCGTCGACCAGGGTTGTCTTGCCGTGGTCGACGTGCGCAACAATGGCTACGTTCCGGAAACTGTGGGTCACGTCTGCCAATTCTGGCAGTGAAACCCCCAGTTCACGAAACTGGCGTTATCCCGTGTGACGCCCGACATAGCCCAAACACAGCCCCAGAGACATTTAAGACCCAGAAGTAGGACCCCAGTGAAGGCCAGCAAGGTCGCCCGGCTCAAGCCCAAGAAGAAGTGCTGTAAGAGCAAACCACGCTGCATGAAGTGCCCTCTTGTCGTGCACAAGATGCAGAAGGCCGAGCAGCATGGACTCTCCGAGAAGGAGCTGAAAAAGCTGCTACACCGGGCGCGCGCCCACTAGCGCCGCCCGCAACGCGGGGATCCATCCCCCGTCCGCGGGAACCCACTCCACCGTGTCGAGTTCATCAGCAGTGACCCAGCGCAACGCCAGATGCTCGTGCGGATGAGGGATGCCCGGGCGATGCGGGTCCAGCCGTGCGCGGTAGGCGCGCAGCACCAGATTCCCGACGACGACGTCCTCACCGATGCGGGCATCAACCTCGACATCGATCCCGAGTTCCTCGCGTAACTCCCGTACAAGCGCCTGCGGCTCCGATTCGCCCTCGGCGACCTTGCCACCCGGAAGCTCCCACTGTCCGGCGAGCTCGGCGGGCTTAGCGCGCTGCGCGATGAGCAGCTTGCCCCCGTCGATCACCGCGCCCGCCACCACTATCGCCATGGTGTTCGACGCTATACGTTGAGTTGATGGCCCTGCTCACCGACGACCAGATCAGCGCGGCGCTCTCCGGGCTTCCCGGGTGGACACGCGAGGGTGACTCCCTGCGCCGCGCCGTCAAATTCGAGGCCTTCTTGGACGGAATAGACGCAGTGCGTCGCATCGCCGAGCACGCGGAATCCGTCGACCATCATCCCGATATCGATATCCGCTGGTGCACAGTGACATTCGTGCTATCCACCCACTCCGAGGGCGGCATCACCGACAAGGATGTCGCACTGGCCCAGGCGATCGATTCACAGGCCGGAAGCTAGCCTTCAGGCGTTACAAGATCGCGGTGACATTCCCGTGCCGCATCACCCGGTCCTCACAGTGCCAGGCAACAGCGCGCGATAGCACCAGCCGTTCCACATCGGATCCCAGCCGCACTAGGTCCTCGACGGTGTGGGTGTGATCGACGCGGATCACGTCCTGCTCGATGATCGGCCCCTCGTCGAGCTCCCGGGTCACGTAATGCGCTGTGGCACCGATCATTTTGACGCCGCGTTCCCGTGCACGGCGATACGGCATCGCGCCGGTGAATGCGGGAAGGAACGAATGGTGGATGTTGATCAGCGGGCAGTCGATCTGGTCGAGAAACTCCGGCGACAGGATCTGCATGTATCGGGCCAGGACCACCAGGTCGACGTTTCCCTGCAGCAGGTCCAGCTGCTTACGTTCGGCCTCGGCACGATTCTCACGGGTGGCGGGGATGTGCACAAAGGGCAAACCGAACGAGCGCACCTGCTCGGCGAGGTCGGGGTGGTTCGAGATCACCATCACGATCAACATGTCGAGCTCGCCGCGGCGATTGCGCCACAGCAGATCCAGCAGACAGTGATCGGTGCGCGACACCATAATCGCGACTCGCTTGGGCTTAGCGGCCTCGCTGAATCGGTACTGGATATCGAACTTCTCGGCGATAGAGGCGAACTCTTTCTCCATATCCTCACGCGCGGCGGTGAGTCCGGAGCGGTGGAACACGGTGCGCTGCATAAACCAGCCGCCCTGCGGTTCCGTCGAGTACTGCGCCAGCGAAATGATGCTCGCGCCGGCGTCCGCCAGAAAGGCGCTGACGGCGGCGACCACGCCGATCCGGTCCGGGCATTGCAGCAGCAACCTCCCGATGTCCTTGGAGTGGAAGGCATCTGAGGAGCCGGTGGGGTGCATACCTTGCGGAAACATGCCCTACCTCGCCTTCAGCCCGTGCATGCGCGCCAGGAACTTGAGGAACAGCCCGGCAGGCAGCAGGCGCTGCGCGCCCATGATGAGTGGAGCGTTACTGCCCTTGGCATACAAGGGCTTCGGGTTCGGATTCAGTGCCACGTCAACAACGAGTCGAGCCAAATCGTCGGAAGCCATACCGTGCTGCTCTCTGGCGGCCATCGCCGCGTCGACAGTCTGGAACGCGTCGCGGTAGGCGGATCCCTCGGACACGATGCGGTTGCGCCGTGTTTCGATTCCGGTCGCGATGACGCCGGGTTCCACGGTGCTCACGGTGATCCCGAACGGCGCCACCTCGTAACGCAGGCAGTCGGCAACGGTGTGCAGCGCCGACTTCGCCGAGCTATAGGTCGATCGGAACGGGACATGCAGGGTGCCCGCCATCGATCCCACCATCACGATGGCGCCGCGGCGCCGCTCCCTCATTCCCGGCAGCACTGCCTTGGTCAGGGCAACGGGTCCAAAAACATTGGTGTTGTAGAGCTTCTCGAAATCATCGATGGAGATATCTTCCAGCGCACCAATCTGACTCTCTCCGGCGTTGTTGACCAGAATGTCCACCTCGCCCGCCTGCGCGACACATTCGTCGATACTGGCCTTGTCGGTCTGATCGAGTCGCAGATACTGCACCCCGGCGATACGGTCGGCGACAGTGTCGGGATGACGACTGGTGCCGAACACGCGATGCCCGCGCTCGACGAAGATCCGGGCCGCGCTTGCGCCGATCCCGCTGGAAGCACCGGTGACCAGGACGGTCCAATGTTCAGACATGGCGCCACGCTAGCCGACCGACCACCGCACGCCGCAACGCGCTGATCAGTGATGGGCGGGGTGGCGAGTTCGCCAGCCCGTCACCGCGATCCAGCCGAGGGTCGCCATGGCCGCCACAATGTCCACCAACCCGGCCCAGGCCAGCGGCCACGGCCTGTCGATGCGCCAGATGTCGGGTTGGGCGAAGCTGAGCAGCCAGGGCACCCCGACCAACAACAGCGCCAACCACCCGTATCCAAAGATCTTGGCGCCCAACTTTTCTCGCCACGGCCCGTGCAGTAGCCACACCATGAACGGAACCATCCACACCCAATGATGTGTCCACGAGATGGGCGAGATGAGCAGACCGAACGTCTGCACCACACAGATCTGGCCCAACCTGTCGTCCACGGCTCGCCAGGCGAAAAAGGCCAGTACCGCGGTGACCAGGTAGGCCGCCAATACCAGCACTCCCGACCCCGCGTCGTGTCCGAGGATCCTGGAGATACCTCCACGCCAGGACTGGTTGAACACGGTGGCGATCGGACCGATGCGGTCCGGCTTACCCAACAGGTCGGTGAAGTAGTACCGCCCCTGCGCTCCGACCACGGCGACGCCGACCAGAACGGTCGCGACAAAAACCACGCCGGCCCAGAGAGCGGTCACCCACCGGCGCGCTCCCAGGAAGTAGAGCCCGGAGACCAACGGGGTCAGCTTCACCCCGCCGGCGAGCCCCACCAGCGTTCCCGAGATCCACCAGCGTGACGATGTCACCGCCACCAGGATCAGCAGCATCAGCAGCACGTTGATCTGCCCATAGTCCAGCGTCGAGCGCACCGGTTCGGTCCACATCGTGATCGCTGTCCACACGGCGGCGCCACGGGCATCGTCGAATCCGAGCAACCGCTGACTCAGCCGAACCACCGCGTACAGCGCGGCGATGGTGCCCAGAATCCAACACAGGCCAAGCAGGGTGAACGGCAGCAGGTGCAGCGGCCAGAACACCACGGCCGCGAACGGCGGATACGTGAAAGGCAGCGGGAAGTCGGGAGTCTTGTCCGGGTACGTGAACTCATAGAGATTGCCGTGCCCCAGAGTGGCGGGGCCGCTGACGTACACATGCAGATCGACAAGGTCGGCGCCATGCGGAGTCAGATAAGCCCAGGCGACTCGTACCGCGATGCTCAGCACGAGCAGCCACGGACCCCATTCCCGGACACGCCGCCACGCCGCCACGCCGCGTGTCGGCACCAGCGGCTCGGCATTCGCCCTGGTCGACTCGGTACTCATCGGGGTTTCGATAACCTCACTCACTCGTTTTGGTAACGGTTCCATCTACGCCACACGCGTCACTTGAGTAACACGCGTAACGGATTACCTTGGGTTTTAACACCGGCAATCATGTCTAGCGAAACAGCATTGGAGTTCAATATGTCACGGTTTATGTCCCGGCTCCCCAACGTCTTCGTGGGCGCGTCGATCGCGGCCTTCGCGTCAGCCGGCCTGGCGCTGGGCATGGCGTCGACCGCTGGCGCTGACCCCATTCCCGGCCCGCCGCCGAACCCGACCAACCCTGCCGCGCTCCTGGGCCAGGCCGCCGCGGGCTTCGGTAACGCTCCCGCTGCCGCCCCGGTGGCTCCCGCGGCACCCGCCGCGATCGCTGCCCCGGCACCTGCCCTCCCGGCGATCACGCCTGCCGCTCCTGCGGTCGCACCGGCTCCCGGTGTGGCGCCCGCCGCACCGGCTGCTCCGGCCGCTCCGGCCGCGCTGCCTCCGGCCGCCGCACAAGCACTGAACCCGGCCGCCGCTCAGGCACTGACGCCCGCGGCCGCGCAGGCGCTGTCCCCGGCGTCGGTTCCCGCCACCAGCAACCTGCCCGGCGTTGGGCAGATCCCCGGCGCGGACGGTGTCACGCAGACCGTTGATCTGTGGGCCACCAACCTGCCCAAGCTGCTCCCCGCAGGTGTGCAGCAGACGCTGATTCCGCCGGCCCTGGTCAACGGAATCCCGGCCGCCGCGGCCGCTCCCGTCGCCGGACTGCCCGCTGCCACCGCCCCCGGCGTTGGCATGGTCCCGTCGGCACCGATGTTCGCAGCACTGCCGTAGTTCACTACACAAGCAAGGCGGTCAGGGCGTTACGCCTTGGCCGCCTTTGCTTTGGCCGCAGCCTTCATTTCCTTCTTATGCGCCCGCACGAGACCGAGCGACTCGCCGTCGACAACGTCCGCAACCGACAGGTGCGTGTCCTTCTCGCCATAGTTTCCGGCGGCCTTACGCCAATCCTTGGGCTGCACTCCGTATTGTTTGCCCAGTAGTGCCACGAAGATCTTGGCCTTTTGCTCGCCGAATCCAGGAAGCGCCTTGAGCCGCTTGAGCAACTCGGCCCCATCCGGATCCCCCGCCTTCCAGATGTTCTCCGCCCGGCCGTCGTATTCGTCGACGATCTCCTGTGCGAGTACCTGAACACGCTTGGCCATCGAACCAGGGAATCGATGTATCGCCGGCCGTTCGGAACATAAGGCGATGAACTTGTCGGGGTCATACTCGGCGATCTGGTGCGCGTCGATACCGCCGATCCGGTCCGCGATCTTCTTGGGCCCGGCGAAGGCCACTTCCATAGGAATCTGTTGATCGAGGAGCATCGCAATCAAAAGCGCTAATGGATTCTCCTCCAGCAACTCATCGGCGGCCGGGTCCTGCGCTAGCTGCAATTTCGCCAATGTGACATTCCTTCCTTCTGAACTTTGACAACCCGAGCGGTGCTAGGCTACGGCAACTTGGGCGACCAAGATCACAGTGTTCGGGGAGGCTGCCGCTGTCAGGCCAATTGGACGTTGATCTAGAGGCGTTGCGCAAGCTGTCGCCGGAATTACGAGAACAGGCCCAGAAGCTATGCAACCGGGCCGCCAACCCCACCAGGGTCGAAGCCGGGGATGCCCCATCGCTGACCGCAGTGAGACGGCTCGTCACCGAAGTCATCCCCGAATTGCAGCGCATGTTTGCGGCACGCTGCGTCAACATGGCAGACCTGTCCGAACAGGCGCAGGCCCGGTTCGGAGACACCGAAGAGTACGTGCGACAGACCATCCTGTCCGCCGCGTCGTTGTCGAGGCCGCAATGAAGTCTGAGTACTCGGCCAGAAGGTTGCTGACGAACCACCCTGAACAGTCGATCGTGCCGTTGCGCCAGGCGATGCTCGCCGCCACCGAGCTGCAGCACCGCGCCCAGGACTACAAGCATTCGATCGACAGGCCAGGCGGCCTGCCCTGGGACGGTGAAACTGCCCGTGCGATCCAGGACACCGCGGCCAGCGATGAGAAGACGATCTACCTGGCCACCCAGGTACTACTCGATGACGCCCCGAAGGCCTTGGTCACCTTGGAGTTCCAGTCGATCGAATATCGCCGCGAGGCGGTCGACCTGTACAACGAGGCCACCGACCACGGCTACACGGTGGCCGAGGACCTCACCGCCAGCTGGATCATGCAGCCCCACACCAGCGCGGAGGTCATCGAGAAGGCGAACCAGAGCGCCGTGAAGTTCACCCGGATGATGCGGAAGGCCTACGACAAGTGGTGGGCAGCCGAATTAGAGGCCCAGCACCAGATCGACGCCATTTGCGATGAGCTGGCGGCCTCGTTCAATCCCTTCAGCGGGCTGACCTCCGCACAGGGAAATCGGGACGGCGAGCACTTCCAGGCGGACAGCCAGCGCGATCAAAGTGTGTTGAGCCGCGTCAACACGGCATCGCTCTTGGACGATCGGCAGCTCAAGGACCTCGCCGCGGGTAAGAGCGTCACCATCCCGTCCAACCAACTGCAATATCTGTACGAATTCGCACAGTCCTTCGATGGCAAATCCGCCACCGAGATCGCGGCCATCAAAGCCGGACTACCCGAGGAATCTCGCGACGCGATGACGCGGGCGTTCGACCTCGTGTCCAACAACCAGGTCAAATCCGGCGTGCCCTTCACCGATGGCGCCCTGAAGAACTTCATTCCCGACGTCGGCTCCGAGCCGCGTCTTCCGGATGGCATCGTCAGCGAGACCATCCACCTACCTCCGGTCGAGCCCACCGATGCGGAGAAGTTCCTCCGCGCGGTCAACCAGCAGTACGGGGAAGAGTCGGCGCGCAGAAGCGTCTGAGCCCCGGGTCCCTGGACCCCAGCCCGGCCAGGTGAACACCTGACAAACCAGCGCGAGAAACCCCACGGCCGTGACTCGGCTCTCATTAGGCTCTCCCAGCACCCTGACAGGTACCCATAAGGAGCCAGCGTTGACCGCCATCGATCCTGCCGAGCTGTCCGCCGAACGAGCCCTGGAAATCCAGGGCAGCGCGGAATTTCAGGAACTCCGGAAAACATTGCGCCGCTTCGTTTTTCCCATGACAGCGTTTTTCCTCGTGTGGTATGGCCTCTATGTCGTGCTGGGAGCTTTCGCGCACGACTTCATGGCGATCAAGCTCCTCGGCAACATCAACGTCGGACTCGTACTGGGCCTTGGCCAGTTCGTCACCACGTTCGTCATCACCGGCCTCTACGTCAGATTCGCCAACCGCGAGCTGGATCCGAAGGCCGCGGCCATCCGTGCCGAGGTGGAACAGGCATGAGCACCCCATCGATACTGGCGGCCGAAACCGTCGGCAATCCGGCCACCAACATCGCGATCTTCACCGTCTTCGTCGCCGTCACCCTCTACCTCGTTATCCGCGCCAGCGGCAGTAACAAGACCGCAGAGGGATTCTTCACCGGCGGGCGCGCGTTCTCCGGCCCGCAGAACGGCATCGCCATCGCCGGGGACTACCTTTCCGCCGCAAGCTTTCTCGGAATCGCCGGGGCCATCGCGGTATACGGCTATGACGGCTTTCTGTACTCCATTGGATTCCTGGTGGCCTGGCTGGTGGCTCTGCTCCTGGTCGCCGAATTGCTCCGCAACACAGGAAAATTCACCATGGCCGACGTGCTGAGTTTCCGGCTCAGGCAGCGCCCGGTGCGACTGGCAGCGGCGACGTCCACCTTGACGGTGTCGCTGTTCTACCTCCTGGCGCAGATGGCGGGTGCCGGCGGCCTGGTGGCGCTCCTGCTCAATATCCACAGCAGACTGGGCCAGTCGATTGTCATCGGCGTGGTTGGCGTGCTCATGATCGTCTACGTCCTGGTGGGCGGCATGAAGGGCACCACCTGGGTGCAGATCATCAAGGCGGTCCTACTGATCAGCGGCGCCGCACTCATGACGGTCGCGGTATTCGCCAAGTTCGGTTTCAACTTCTCCGACATCCTCGGCGCCGCGCAGCACGCCGTCTCCGACAGCCACACCAAAGGTGTTGCGTCCCGCGATGTTCTAGCCCCGGGCGCGCAGTACGGCGGCTCCCTGACATCAAAGATCAACTTCCTGTCGCTCGGACTCGCGCTGGTACTGGGCACCGCCGGACTCCCCCACGTCCTGATGCGCTTCTACACCGTGCCCACCGCCAAGGAGGCTCGCCGATCGGTGGTGTGGGCGATCGGACTGATCGGCGCCTTCTACCTGTTCACGCTGGCGCTGGGCTACGGCGCCGCCGCACTCGTCGGACCCGATCGCATCCTGGCAGCGGCCGGTGGCCAGAACTCGGCCGCACCGCTGTTGGCCTTCGAGCTGGGTGGGGTGATCCTGCTCGCGGTCATCTCGGCGGTGGCCTTCGCGACCATTCTCGCCGTGGTGGCCGGATTAACGATCACCGCATCGGCATCCTTCGCACACGACATCTACGCCTCAGTCATTAAGAACCACAACGTCTCTGAAGCCGAACAGGTCCGGGTGTCGCGGATCACCGCAGTGGTACTGGGCGTCATCGCGATCGGGCTCGGCATCTTGGCCAACGGGCAGAATGTCGCGTTCCTGGTGGCGCTGGCCTTCGCGGTCGCGGCAGCGGCCAATCTGCCGACCATCCTTTTCTCGCTGTACTGGGCACGGTTCAACACCCGCGGCGCGCTGTGGAGCATGTACGGCGGATTGATCTCCACCATCGTGCTCATCGTCTTCTCCCCCGCCGTCTCCGGCGCGAAGACGGCGATGATCCCCGGCGCGGACTTCGCCTGGTTCCCGCTCGCCAATCCCGGCATCGTGTCGATTCCACTGGCCTTCCTGCTCGGCATCGCCGGGACGCTGACCTCCAACGACAAGGGCGACCCCGGGCTGAACGCGGAGATGGAGGTGCGCTCCCTGACGGGCATCGGCGCGGAAAAGGCGATCGCCCATTGATCCGGGCGGAATGAGACGGGCCCGCCCATGACTTACATTGGGTTGTGATTGCCCGTCTGCGGCGTTCGGCCGCGTTCATCCTGCTGGCCTTCAGCTTCTCGGCGGTCATGATCGGCACCACCATGCCGACCCCGATGTACGCCCTGTACTCGCAGCAGATGCACTTTTCCGTGCTCACGACGACGGTCGTGTATGCGACCTACGCGGCCGGCGTGCTGTTCGCGCTGCTGCTGTTCGGCAGCTGGTCCGACGTTCTGGGACGTCGGCCCCTGTTGCTGACCGGCGCCGGATTCGCCATCCTGAGCTCAGTCATCTTCCTGTTCGTCGATTCGGTTCCGCTGCTGCTGATCGCCCGCATCGTCTCGGGGCTGTCCGCGGGGTTTTTCACCGGCGCGGCTACCGTCGCCGTCATCGAGGCGGCACCCGAACAATGGCGGGTACGAGCGGCCGCCGTCGCCACCATCGCCAACACCGGCGGCCTCGGACTCGGCCCCCTGGTGGCCGGCATCCTCGTTCAGTACGCACCCTGGCCCACCCACCTCGCGTTCATCGTCCATATCGGACTCGTGTCCATCGCCGTAGTGGCTCTACTCGCGGCACCGGAGACCGCGCCCAGGCATGGAACACTTGGTGTGCAACGTCTTTCGCTACCTCCCCAGGTTCGTGCGACATTCGCTGCCGCGGCGACAGCGGGGTTCGCCGGATTCGCGGCTCTCGGCTCCTTCACGGCTGTGGCCCCCGGATTCCTGTCCGGGGTGCTCGGCATCGACAACCACGCGGTGGCCGGGGCAAGTGTCTTCCTCACATTCGGATCCTCTTGTGTGGCACAGATTCTCGTCCGGCAGGTGCCGGCGGCCAAGGCGCTGATCCTTGGCTGCGCAATCCTGCTGACCGGGATGCTGCTCGTGGTGGTGGCCCTGCACACCTCGTCATTGCCCTGGTACCTGGCCAGCGCCGTGGTGGTGGGCATCGGGCAGGGCATCAGCTTCAGCCGCGGACTGGCCTCCATCGCCGACCGCACTCCGGAGGACAACCGCGCGGAGGTGACCTCCAGCTACTTCGTCGTCGCCTACATCGGAATCGCCCTGCCGGTCATCGGCGAGGGCCTGGCCGCGCACGCATGGGGACTACGCACCGCGGGGATCACGTTCGCGCTCGCGGTGGCCGCCCTGGCGGCACTCTGCCTGATCGCGGTCATTTGGCAAGAACGCCCACGCCGGGCGGAAACGACGGCACCGGCGACCACCGGCTAATCAAGATCTGTTGCCGCTACACCCCATGACCACAGCTGTGGTGCCGAAAATATAGGTAGCACAGCACAGTTCACACACCCCACTGAGACGCTCGGGCCAGAAACCGTTCATCCGATAAGGGTTGTCCGGGCCGTGGATCGGCGCTAAGTTGTCGGCGGCCCCTGCCTACTCCGGGGTCGTTACCGGTCTTTTCAGAAGGAGTCGATGGGTCGTGCCTGAAGTCGTGCCGGATGACGGCGAAGCCCCAGTCATTGTCAGCCTCGTCGATGCGGCGGTGCACATGTACGCCTCCGCCATCGACACCCTGCCCGAACCCACCGATCCCGAGTACGGCGAACGCGTTGGCGTCGTCCTCAGTGGGTTGCGAAAGCTCGAAGGCGCGATCTCGAAGGCGGCCGGCCGCAGCCGCGTCACGCCCTCGGTCGTCGTCGCGCTGAGCGGAGTGCGCCATCGGTACGACGATCTGATGAAGGACGCGGCCAACAGCCCCAGCGCGACATTGGGACAACGCCTCTACACCGCGCGCCGACGGGCTCGGCTCACCGCGCAGGAAACCGCCAATGGCGCCGGCCTGAAGGTCGGTTTCCTGACGGCAGTCGAATCCGAGGAAGCCGTCACCGAGGACGAGGCCGCCAAGATCAAGGACCTCATCGCCGCGCTCGGCGGCTAGTCCTACTCGCCAGGTCCAGGGGAAACTACCTAGCGAGGTCGCGTAGCGACGCGCTGTGTCGGTGATCGGCACTGGGCGACGCTAGGTGCATGACGATGACTCTGGGCTTGCCCACAGCCGCCGAGGTGGGCGCTGCCACTCCGACAACGCGCGACCGCGCACTTGACGTGATCCGGATCGTGTCGCTGGTCGGCGTGGTCCTCGGGCACACCATCATGGCGGTGAGCGCCATCGACAATGGTGTGCTGCTATGGGGCAACCTGCTCAACGGCCGCCCCGTTTTCCAGGCACTGACCTGGGTTTTCCAGATCATGCCGCTGTTCTTCTTCGCCGGTGTCGCCGCCAGCGTGGGCTCCTGGAAGCCCGGCACCAGCTGGGGGTCCTGGCTCATGCATCGCTGCACCCGGCTGTACCGCCCGGTGTTCTACTATCTGGGCTTCTGGGCGGTGGCGCTGCTGATACTTCGGCAGATCCTGCCGCTGCACGTGTACGAGCCGGTCGCCGGGGTGAGCACCCAGCTTCTCTGGTTCCTGGGCGCCTATGTACTGGTCCTGGCGGCGGTTCCGCTGCTGGCCCGGATTACGACGACACACGCCATGTTCACTGCGCTGGCGGCGATCTACCTGGGCATCGCGGCCATCGACGTGCTGCGGCTGGGCCTGGACGCGCCCAAGGGCATCGGATACGTGAACTTCGTGGTGTGGCTGCTGCCGGCGGTTTTGGGCGTGGGGTACCGCCGGCAGCTGATCACCCAGAAGGCGGCGTTGCTACTGGCCGCAGCCGTATTCGCGGTCAACATCGCGTTGGTGACCTTCGGGCCGTACACGATCAGTCTGGTCGGCGTGGCCGGGCAGAAGGTGCCGAACATGATTCCGCCCTCGCTGGTGCTGGCCGGGCACGCCATCATCCTGTCCGCACTCGCCATCGCGGCAATGCCCGCCATCAATCGATGGGCTCAGCGCCCTCGGGTCTGGTGGGCCGTGGCCATCGGCAACTCGGGCGCGATGACGCTGTACCTCTGGCACATGCCCGCGCTGCTGGGCATGCACCTGGTGTTCGATTTCCTCGGGTTCCCTCGATACAACACCGCAGCACCGGATTTCGCCGCGCTGTCGGTACTTCAAGTCGCGACGATGGCGGTCCTGGTGACCGGACTCTTCCTGGCCCTGCGACCGCTGGAGAACAACCCACTGCCCAGCTGGGACGGTGGCTATGTCGCATACCCCGGTCTGCGCAGCGCCACCGTCGGCATAGCGCTGATGACGGCCGGCGGGTTCACCCTGGCCTCAGTCGTCTGGGGACTCAAGGGCTTTGGCCTTACGTGCTGGGTGATTGCCCTGGCCGGACTGATTATCGCCCGGGCACTGGCCAACCAGAGGCGAGAGGCTTAACCGCTCTTACGGCGGAATTCGCGATGCGAGCCGGCCCGGCCATGTGCATGGGTCGGCTTGCTGGCGGTGTCCTTGTTGTCGGCTGCGGCGTTGGCCTTGTTGTTCTTACGGTCAAGGGCCTCGCGGAACCTGCGCTTGGCATCGTCCGCGGCCGAATCGCCGCTCGCCTTCGAATCGGTCATGCCCATCAGCCTAACCAAGGGACAGACCGATCGTCGCACCATTTCACTAGCATCAGCTTCATGACCGAGTCTGACGCTCTTCGCCCCAGTGACTCATCGCGGATCAGCGGAGACAGCCTGGAGGGTGTCTCGGCCACCACCTTGTGGACACTGCACAACCGCGGCACCGAGGCCAAGCGCGCGGATGGGGTGATTCAGGATCCGCTGGCCGCAGAACTCTTCGACGCCATCGAGTACGACTACCGCAAGTTCGGCCGCCCGTCGCAGAGCCACGCCCTGCGGGCCCGTGCCTTCGACACGCAGGCACGTGTGTATCTGGCGACGCATCCCCGGTCAGCGGTGGTCGCACTCGCCGAAGGCATGCAAACCAGCTTCTGGCGGTTAGGCGGCGCGGAATCCACAACCCAATTCACTTGGTACTCCGTTGATCTGCCACCGGTGATGGAGTTACGCAACAAGCTGCTGCCCAAGAATGAACGGATTGTCGAGCTGGCCCAGTCGGCCCTGGAGCTGAGCTGGATGGATCGGGTCGACGCCTCAGGTGGCGTGTTCATCACGGCCGAGGGTCTACTCATGTACCTGCAGCCGGACGAATCACTCGGGCTAATCGAGGCCTGCGCCAAGCGTTTTCCCGGCGGACAGATGATGTTCGACAACATCCCGCATTGGTTCAGCAGGCGGACCCTGCAGGGGTTCACGTTGTCGGACCGCTACGTGGCACCACCCATGCCGTTCGCGCTGACACCCGATGAGGGCGAGGCGCTCACCTCCGTTCCGGGGGTGACGGCCGCCATCGACATACCGCTGCATCCGGGGCGCGGAATCTGGAAGTTCGTCAACTCCAAGCGCCTTGATCGCGGGTTTCTGCGCCGAACTCGCCCCTCCATGACGCTCCTGCAGTTTGGATAGCCGTGACCAGATATGCCGCCCTGCTGCGCGGAGTCAACGTCGGTGGCATCACGATGAAGATGGCCGATGTCCGCGATGCTCTCGAGGCCGACGGATTTACCGGTGTGACAACAATTCTCGCCAGCGGAAACGTGCTGTTGGATTCCACCGAATCCGCCTCAGCGGTCAAGGAACGGCTACAGCAGGTACTCGGCGATCGGTTCGGATATGAAGCCTGGGTGCTGGTGTACAACCTGGACACGATCGGCCGCATCATCGCGGCCTTCCCCTGGGAGCCTGAGATCGAGGGCGTGCACTCGTACGTGATGTTCTGCAGCGACCCCGCGGTGCTCACCGAGCTGGCTGCCCTCGGTGGCGAACTCGACGAGAGCGAACGCATCGCCGCCGGCGACGGCGTGCTGTATTGGCAGGTGCCCAGGTCGCAGACTCTGAGCAGCCCCATCGGCAAGACGACCGGCAAGAAGCGATACAAGTCGACGACGACCACCCGCAATCTGAGAACGTTGCACAAGCTCGTTCGCTAGTACTGTGGCGTGCATGGCTGCCATTGATGCCCGCCACCTCGACGGGGTGTCCGAAACCGCGCTCATCACTTTGAATCAACGAGCGACCGAAGCGAACCGGCCCGACGGTGTGCTCGAGGATCCGATGGCCATCGTCCTGCGCGACAGCCTGGATTACGACTACCACCACTTCGGCCGCACGCATCAGGGAATTGCCCTGCGGGCGTTGACATTCGACAACGTCTCCAACGAATATCTCGCCGATCATCCGCGGGCCACCGTGGTGGCGCTGGCCGAGGGACTGCAGACCAGCTTCTGGCGTATCGACAACGGCGAGCTGAACTGGCTGTCCGTCGACCTGGAACCCATCGTGCGGTTGCGCCAGCAGTTGCTTCCGCCCGCCGATCGGCTCCGATACATCGCGCAGTCCGCACTCGAGCACTCCTGGATGGACCAGGTCGACGACTCCAACGGCGTCCTCATCACCGCAGAGGGGCTGTTGATGTACCTGGAACGCGATGTGGTGTTCGACCTCATCGCCGCCTGCGCCAAACGCTTCCCCGGCGGGTGGATGGTCTTCGACACCATCCCCTGGTTGATGAGCGTGTACTCGCAGCGGCGCGGCTGGAAGCTGAGCGAGCACTACACGGTGCCGCCGATGCCGTTCTCCTTCACCGCACACCAGTACGGGCAGCTGCGGGCCCTTCAGGGTGTGCGCACGGTGCGTGAGGTGCGGATGCCCGCTGGACGCGGAAACTTCCTGAAGCTGGCCACGCCGCTGTTCTATGACCTGCCGTTCTCCGACCGGATCAGGCCGGCGATGACGGTCGTTGAATTCGGTTGATCTGCAGCGCTCTAGACGGGTTTGACCGCACGTCCGATCACGATCGACGAGGACGGCATCGGAATACCGAAGATCTTCAGCCAGTCGTCGCGCTGCCCCTCGATCTCAAATCCCGCCCGTTGGATCGCTGCCAGCGTGTCCCGGTGGGTATGGCAGTTCCCGAACAATCGGGGCCAGAACGTCACGTCGACCGCGCGCTGCGCCAATCCGAGTGCGCCCTCGTGGGCGACGTGCTCGAAGAAACGCACCTCGCCACCGGGCTTGAGTACCTCGAATGCCTGCGCGGCGGCACGATCGGGGTCGCTGACCGAGCACAACACCAGCGAGCACACCACCGCATCGAAGCGGTCCTCACCCGTGACGGCCAGATCTTCGAACACGCCGGCGGTCACGGTCACCGGGATCGACGCCGCCGCGGCGGCCTCCTCGGCTTGCGGACGCAGCCTGGATTCGGGTTCGAGCGCCGTCACCGACGTCACCGTCTTCGGATACAGCGGGAAGTTCGAGCCGGTTCCCGCACCTACCTCCAGGACATGCCCGTCAGGCCGCGCAGGTTCTCGGCGCGCAACTCCTTGATCTCGGGCGGCTCGCGGCGCGCGATGGCAGACCACACTGCCGAGAAGAATCTGTTGTCGAAGCTGACGGGCGTCGCCATGTCATCCAACCTAGCCCCGCTGGCGCTGATCCAGCCCCCATCCGCCACTCAAACTAGCTCCCACCCCACCACCCCAGCGATAACCGAACTCTGGAACACTGGGGCCATGGCACAGATCACGTTGCGCGGAAACCCCATCAACACGGTCGGCGAGCTTCCCGCTGTCGGCTCTCCTGCCCCGGCATTTGAGCTGGTAGGCGCCGATCTCGGCCCCGTCACCAGCGACCAGTACCGGGATAAGCCGGTGATCCTCAACATCTTTCCCTCGATCGACACCCCCGTCTGCCAGGCCAGCGTGCGGACCTTCAACCAGCGCGCCGCCGAGGCGGGCGCGCCGGTGCTGTGTGTGTCGAAGGACCTGCCGTTTGCCCAGAAGCGCTTCTGTGGCGCTGAGGGCATCGAGAACGTGGGCACCGCGTCGGCCTTCCGGAGCTCGTTCGGCGAGGACTTCGGCGTCGTCATCACCGACGGCCCGATGACCGGACTGCTGGGCCGCGCGATCGTCGTCATCGGTGCCGACGGCAACGTCGCCTACACCGAGCTGGTGCCCGAGATCGCTCAGGAACCCGACTACGACGCGGTGCTCGGGGCACTGTCCTAAAGCCCAGTGACCAGCGCACCCTTTGCCGACGAGCTGCTGGCGACCGTTCAGGCGTCGCCAGCGGCTGTCGGTGCACACGACAAGGACGCCTGGGTCGGCCTGTTCGCCACCTACGGCCAGGTCAATGACCCGGTGGGCTCGCGGCCACATATCGGCGAGGCCGCGATCAGCAAGTTCTACGACACCTTCATCGCGCCCAACACGATCGTGTTCGACGTCGAGAACGATGTGGTCGCCGGGATGTCGGTACTCCGTGATCTGACGATTCATACGACCATGTCGACCGGCGTCACCATGCACATCCCGATGCATCTGCGCTATGACGTCGTGGAGGACGGGCCGGCCTCATCACTCAAGATCGACCGGTTGTTCGCGTACTGGGAGCTGCGCGCCATGATCAGCCAACTCTTGGGTTCCGGCGGCGACGGACTGCTCGCGAGCGCCAAGCTGGGCCCGCAACTGCTGAAGAACCAGGGACTCAACGGTGTGCTGGGATTCATGCGCGGACTCAAGGGTGTGCATCAGACCGGCAAACAGCGCGTCCAGGAGCTGGCGGCCGCGCTGGCGGCCCGGGACATCCCGACGGTCACCCGGCTGCTCGCCCCGGAGGCCGTCCTCTCGCTCGACGGCGTGACCGAGGCATCGCTGGCCGAGTTCGCCTCGGCAGCAAGTTCTTTGACCGTCGACAAGCTGTTGGCCGCAGGCTCGTCGGTGTCAGCCACCGTGCATCTGGGCAGTCGGCGCGGGGTGGGGCTCTTCGAGTTCTCCGACAACTCGGCGGCACCGGGCACGCTGGCCTCGGTGCAGCTCTACTTCTGACGCGGCAGCACCCCGGTCAGGTCGATATCACTGACTGCCTGTCCCAAGCAGGCCGCACGTAACGCGTTGTCGGCGAACAGTTCCGCATCACCCCACGGCAGGTACGGTTTGGTGACCAGCATCGAGGCCACCCCATGCGCCGCCGACCACAGCTGCAGGCCCATTGCGACGGTGTCGCCGTCGGGGTAGAAACCTTCTTCCACGAGCTCTTGAACCCCCTTGTGCAAGTGCGCGAATGCCGCACTGACCAGCGTTTCATCCACTTCGCTGTCATCGCGGGGCGGCGCCGAGGTGGCCAGCCGGTACATCAGCGGGGTCGCGACGGCGAAGCGCACGTAGGCCATACCTTGCGCGTGTAGACGCTCCAGCGTGGTCGGCTGATCAACGGCCGCGGCCACCATCTCATCGTCCAGCTGTTGGTAGTACTGCCCACACACCGCGTCCATCAGCTCGTCCTTATCCGCGAAATGCAGATAGATCGACGGCGGGGTCACACCAATCTTGCGCGCCACCTCACGAATGGACGGCGCACGCAGCTCCTTGGCGTCCAGGACAAGTTCGATTGCGGCGTCGATGATTTCGTCGCGCAGTTGGTCTCCTTCCCCGCGCGAGGAACGCTGACGCTTAGTCACTGAATCCGATTCGGTCATGGAGTTTGACCAGCGGCTTGGGAGCCCACCAGTTGAAGCGCCCGAGCATTCGCATGAACGAGGGCACCAGCAGCATCCGGATGATGGTGGCGTCGACCACGATCGCGATGGTCAGTCCGGTGCCGAACATGCGCATGAAGGACACCTGCGCGGCCATCAGTGCCGCAAAGGCGATGGTCATGATCATCGCTGCCGCGGTGACCACCCGTCCGGTGCGGGCCACCCCGAGTGCCACGGCCTCGTCGTTGTCCGCGCGGGTGCGTCCGGATGCCATCCAGTACTCACGGATCCGCGAGATGAGGAACACCTCGTAGTCCATCGACAGCCCAAACGCTATACAGAACAACAGCATCGGCATGGTGGCGACGATTGTGCCGGTGACCTCGGTCCCGAATCCACCCAGGTGCCCCTCTTGGAATATCCAGATCAGCGCGCCAAAGGTCGCCGTCAGCGACAGCACGTTGAGGACGAGCGCTTTCAGCGGCAATACCACCGAGCCGGTCAACAGGAACAGCAGCGCGAAGGTGACGATCGCGATGATGGCCAGTACCAAGGGCAGCTTGTGCACGATGCCGTCGACGGCGTCGCGATCCAGTTGGGCTCCCCCGCCGATCTTGGCGGTGGTATCGCCCGGACCGGGGAGGGCGTGGATGGCGTCAAGCTGACGCTCGGCGGCGTCGGTGTAGGGCTTGGCACCGGTCTGGACCGTGAAAAGCGCTGTCCCCTCCTTGATCCCGGTTGCCCCCGAGGGCGGACCGACCTTCATGCCCCGGATGAACGCACCGGTGGGGGCGGCAACTTCCTTGACATCCTCGATCTTCGAGAGGTCCGTGGCGTACTCGTCGATGGCCCGTGGCGGCACCGCACCGATGCCCTCGGTGATGACGGACAGATTGGTGGAGCTGTTGTTGTTGAAGTTTCGGCGCATCTCGTTGCCGACCTGATGCGCCGAGGCCGATGCCGGCAACACCCGGTCGTCCGGGAATCCGAACGTTCCGTTGAGGAACGGCATGCCAAGAACCACCAATGCCGTGACGATCACGATGGAGATCGGAATCGCCCGGGCCATAACCCGTTTGGTGTTTCGATACCAGAAGGTCTCGGTGACCTCCTTGGCCGCGGGTTCCGGCCTGCCCAGGATCTTGCGAATGAGACGGCGTACGTCCAGAGCATCGATCCGGTCACCGAGCAGAGTCACCACCGCCGGCACGATGACAAGAGCCGCAATGGCGCCGACGAACACGACAGCGACACCCGCGTACCCGAAGGACTTGAGGAAGTACATCGGGAACAGGATCAGTGCCACCAGCGCCAGGGCGACCGTCAGCGCCGAGAACAGCACGGTGCGGCCCGCGGTGGTCATGGTCAGCACCAGCGCCTCGTCGCGCGGTTTACCGGCGTTCACCTCTTCGCGGTAGCGACTGATGATCAGCAGCGAGTAGTCGATGGCAAGCGCCAAGCCCATGGCGACAGCGAGGTTCAGCGCGAACACCGATACGTCGGTGACGTACGTCAGACCGCGCAGGATCGACATCGCCCCCACGATCGAGAACACCCCAACCACGAGGGGCAGCAAGGCAGCGTAGAGACCGCCGAAGATCCAGACCAGCACCACGAAGCTGATCGGAATCGCGATCGATTCCATGACCAGCAGGTCCTTCTCGGACTGCGTGACGATCTGGTTGTAGAGCGTGGCCACGCCCCCGGCCTTGACCGAGACGCCATCCCGGTCGACGGCGAGCGATTTGATGAGAGTGGCCGCGTGCTTCTGAGCGTCGTTCTCACCGCCGGTCAGTCCGGCGACGATCAACCCCGACTTGCCGTCGGTGCCGAAGAGATCATCGGCGACCTGCGGTGGAGCCGTCCACGCCGAGGTCAGGTTGAGCACCTCGCCGGAGTCTTTGAGCTGGCGCTCCAGATCGGCTGCGACGGCACGCATCTGCGGGCTCTTGACGCCCTGATCGCTGGCGAGCATGAAGACCAGGGATTGGTCGCTGATGTCGAACTTGTCGGCGAGAACTCGTGTCACATACGCGGACTCGGAGTTGGGGTCCTGCTGTCCGCCTGCGGCCAGATGCTTGGTCACCGGGACCCCGAAGATGGCGGCTGCTATGGCGATGAGCAGCGCCGCGCCGAGTACGACGCGGGGTGCCGCGATAACCGATCGAGCTAAACGTTCCAGCATCGCAACGCCTTCCTCCGGAGGATAACGGCGTTAAGTTATCAGCGATAAGTTAGGCGGGTCAAGGACTGGGCGGCGGACCTCCGAGCGGTGTGCGTTGCCCCCGTGGCTGGGCTGTGAATCCGTCGAAAAAAACATGGAACCAAACGGGTCCCTACCCCGTCGGATCTTTATATAGCGGTATGCATGCCGTATGGACGAGGAGAGTCAGGCATGGCAAGCGTTTCGGGTTCATCGGGTGGGCACTTGCATGTGGACCCGGCCGAATTGCAGATTCATGGGGACCAACTCCACACGCACGCTTCCGACCTGAAGGACGCGCACGACGCCGCCCATCGCGCATTGACCGACGCGCAGGCCGGTTTCGGATCGGGGCGCGCCGCCAACGCGTTGGGCAACCGGATTTCCGAGTGGGAGAAGGAAACCGCAGACCATCACGCAGAGCTCACTAGTCACGGCGAGAACCACAAGGCGTCCGCGGTTAAATTCGTGAACCGGGACGCGCTCAATCGTGCGGGTATCGAGCAAGCCGGGCCCGGCAGCGCGGTCTAAGGGGGGAACAAATATGGGGATGACACTCGACGAGTTGCAGCACTGGCCACCGCAGATCAAGGCACTCGCCGATGCCGCGTCTAAACGGGGTGACGCCAGCCAGCAGGCTGCGGACAAGGTGCAGGCCATCATCGACATGTCGACCTGGAAAGGTGATGCCGGCGACGCCGCCAGGGACGCGATGAAACGCTCGGCCGCACGATTTGAGACCGCCGGGTTCGAGGCGATGTATGTGGCGATGCATGCCAATAAGGCCTATGGCGAGTCGCAAGCTCTGGCCGACGACATCGCCTCCTTCTTGGCATACGCTGCGGCGCCCCCGAAGGTGGACATCTATCCCAAGACGAACACGGTGACGCCGCCGGATATCACTGGTTTGAACAAAGACCAATTACAGAAGGTCATCGACAAACTGAAGGATCTCCATCAGCGGGTGACGGGCCTCGTTGCGCGCGGCGAAATGTTGGACGACTCATTGGCTCGCGTGCTCGACGAGGGCACCGGCGGTCACACCATGGCCGAGAAACAAATCGCCGAGGGGAGCCCCGAACAAGCCGAACGCGACGTCCACGACGTTCTCGCCGGTACTGCCACGGAAGAGCAGAAGGCGCGCGTCCAGGCGGCATCGATCCTGAGCCCGGAGCAGATCTCGGATCGCGACGCGGGCCGGCCGGTGCAGTTGACGCGTTCGCAGCAGCAGGTATTGGGGCAGCTACAGGCGCAGATGAATGGGATGTCAGTAGAAGACATTCACCGGGCCGAGCGACGCTTGGGCAACAACAAGAGCATTATCGGTAACGCGCTGCAGATGATGGGTTCGAATCAGTACGGCTACGCGAAGACCGAATTACGCCCCGGCGCAGAGGGTTCCACCACCGAGCTCACGACGGGCGGGTATGACAAGCTGCCCACCTCGGTACAGAACGCATTGAACGAATCCCGGCCGCCCTACACCCCGAACTACCCGCCCGGAACCTACAACGTGGACCCTTCAGTGGGGAACCTCAACCGCCTCTCCGAGGTGCTTATCGACGGCGATCAAGGCTTTCAGCGGGGCACCGAACTGGATCACAAACTGCTGCAGCGCGGCGCCGACATCCTGCACTACGAGAATGAAAGCGGCCACACTGCTCTGGCTCCTGTAGATCAGGAACTACAGAACATATTTGCGGCGACCGGCCGCGATCACATCGCCGTACACGACATCGTCACCGCAACCGATAGTCACCGAAACGACCAGTTCCTCAAAGATCTGACCCACCACCAATTCCCAGACTTGGGCCTCGCCGCGGGCAGCCTGGTGAGCTGGACCGGCGATTCGGCGCACCCGGGGCCGGGGGTGAGCCTAGAAGATGCACGAATATCAGGTGAGACTGCCCGCGCTTATGCCAGCTATGTCGCGGGACCTGGTAGCGAACTGAACAAATTGTCCAACAGCATCGACGGTCGCACCCACACGCTGGGCGAAATCAGCCCCGGACTAGCTCAGGGCATGGCTCGCGGCCTGGCCCCCTACACCGCCGCCATTGGCGGGGGCGATCCCGACGTATTCGGGACCACCCCAGGTTTCAACGGTCCGCTCGACAGCCAGAACGATATCGATAACGCAATGATGCCCAAGGCTAAGGCGCTGGTAACGGTGCTCAGTACCGACTCCGACGCGGCCAAAACATTGGACGGCGCGCTGTATGCCAATTCGATCCGGTCAATGGATCACTACGCCGAGCAAGTTCAACACAACAATGCGGATTCCACCGGCGATCTCACGGATGCGGGCCGGTTCCGCGGACTAGCCGATGCCGGGCTCATTGCAGCCAACGATGCCCAGCAGAATGCGGCCACCAAATCCGATTTCGACAGAGCCCAAAACCTTTACGAAATAAAGCAATTGGCTTACGGCGAAGCGCAAAAAGTGCTGGCCTTCGGAGCCGGTACCGCCGGTGGACCGGCACTCGGCGCAGGTGTCGACATCACAGCCGAGGCCCTGAAGTCCGGCATCATTGGCCCAGCGCCTACAGCGGGTCAAACGTTCGACACCACAGCACCGAATATGTCCATCGCCCAAAGCCAGCAACTCCTCGCCAACTCACTACTTGCCAACGGCGTCCTTCAGCCGAACCAGATCACCGTCCCGGATATTCTTGCCAACGACCAAAGCGCCGGCCCCACCCACCCGCGCTTGAGGACATACGAAGAGATGGTCGCAATCAAAGGCAACGTGTACTCGATCGCCGACTATCAGACGGACATGACCAGGGTCATCCGCCTAGTGCCGGGACAAGAAAACAACGCAGGATATTTGGAACGCACCTACAACAACGCAGTTAAGGCCACCAAATGACCCGAGCCCCGATGCACAAAGTACCGGTTGGGGTTCTCGCCTTGATGCTCGTCGTCAGTGGATGCACACCCCCAAGCAGCACCGGCCCTACCACCACACCAACGAGCGCAGCACCTACCAGCACGGCAATACCACCACCGGTGCCGTTCACCGGCCTGACCCAAGACCTACGGATGCGCTGGAGTGCCGAACCCGGCATCGATTTGGCCACTGGTCCGGCCGTCATCGTGCGTGCCTACCGCGAATCCTTCATACTCGGCGGCCTAATGGCCGATCCTGCCTTCTATTACCCCGGATTCGAGAATGCCGTACCTCCGAGGAATTACAGCAGTTGGACCCATTCGGTGCGACCACTGGTCCGGGGCGACCACAATCTGACCACCGACGGCTTCGAAGTCACCACCTCTATTGCGGGAACCTGGCGTCAACACATTCTGTCCCTCACCCGAGATGGCGTCGGCGCCTACATCGCTCTGGTGTGTTCCTGGGACTACGGCGTCGGCACACTGCAAGAAAACGGGCGCTACCGCTACTACCGTCAGCAGCGGCTCCTCCCCGAACAACTCGCAAGCGACGACATCGGCAGCTTCGTTTACCGGATCACCTTCACCCCACCGGACAGCATTAGCCCCGGTCCCGCCCCTACACCGCAGATAGGGGCCGCACCCAGCCCCAGGACCGACGTGTTCGGGAGCTGGAAAATCGCTACTGCGTTTCGTACGAATGGCTACAGCACCCCTGCAGAACCCGCTAATCCGTGGCCAAAAGAGGTGTTCGAGCGCGACAAACAAACTTGCACTACCAATGCTCCCGACCCCTATGACAAGCGGCTCTTCTACGTCAGTGGCGAACACCCGCGCAGCGACTTCCCGACTCTGCCCGCCGATCCAGGCTGGCCTGCGACAGGAACCTGACGACCCGAGTCCTTCCTCATCCGAAAAACATGGAACCAACGCGGTGTTCTAACGTCAGAGCTATATGTAGGACAAACATGTCTGCTTGACCAGCGAGGGGAGCGTCCATGCCCGGAGAATCAGGGCTCGATATGAACGAGCTGCATCTAGCACCCGGAGCCGCGACGAAGGTGTCACAGGAGTTCAGCGGCGCCGTGGACAAGCTGGAGAGTCTTCGACTGACTGCCGCATCGTTCAACGCGGATGTAGGTATGGGTGGTTGTGCGGAGGGCACGTCATGGAACGATGCTCTAACAGAGTTGGTAACCGGCCCCTCCGAATCGGTCGTCTCGGTCATTGAAGCGCATATCAAAACAGTGAAAACCTGGGCAGAGTGGGCCAAGGTCGCTCAAAACGAGTACGACAACACGGAGCATCGAAACGCCGAATCATTCGAGCAGCTCAGAGGCGACACCATCGACAGCGACGGCCTGGGCGTCTACCCGCCGCCCACCACGAGCTGACGAGTCAGGAAGACTCAAACGCATGAGATGGATCGCAGTGGTTGCCGCTTCGACTGCACTTATCGCGGGATGTACGCATGACGGCATCCAGGGGTCACCGACCTCCGGATCGCCTTCGTCTTCAGTGTCCTCCGCCAGCTCCTCCTCCGGTGCCACAACCACGCAGACAAGCGGTGATCCGGTCAAGGGGACCACTTTCGATGGCTGTGCAGCCGTGACGAGTGACGAGCTAACCAGCTGGGAAGTCGATCCTGCCACCAAGCAGGATGCTCACACTATCGCTTTTGGTCAGAACGTTCGCGGTTGTATGTGGGTTGGCCCAAAGTGGGGGATCAAGATCTACGCGGTCGATGCCAACTTGGACCAGCTTGGGCAACCGCAAAAGCGATTCGATCGGCAAGAACGAGTACAGATTGGTTCGCGGTCGGGTTGGCTGGTTCACACTACGAGCGCCATAAGTTGTTCGATTGCCATCCCTTCTCAGCAGGGTGTCGCGTCCGTCCAAGTGGACTTGAAGACCGACTTGACCGAGCAACGTTACGACCAATGCCCGTTGGCTCTGCAGATCATGAAGCAGATCGAGCCGAAAATACCTTAGAGTCAATAGTTTTCAGGAGGAGAAGACATGGGGAAAAAGCAGATCCAGAAAGAGCACTGGGAAGGCCACGACCACCAGTCCATCTACAACGCCGCCCAAGCCTTCCAGACTGGTAGCCCGCAGGCCGCCAAGGAATCGATCAACAGTATCGCCGAACAACTGGGCGACATCATGCACACACTCGGCGGCAAGGTGCAGGGCATGCTGGTCGAGGATTGGCGCGGTCAGGCGGCAAAATCCTTGCAGACCAACATGTCCGAGTACTTCCGCGCATCAGAGACGGGCATCCTCAGCATTCGGCATGTGGCAGACAGAATGCCGCCGCTGGGCGATGCGATGAGCACAGCGAAGTCGAAGATCGAGCCGCCGATGTCTGATGCCGCTGCCGCGGACATGAAGAAGTCCGGATACTCCGATGCCGAGATCAAGCAGCGGAAAAACCAAGAGCAGTTTTTCGCACGCCTTCAGATGATCGGCCTGTTCAGCGAACCTGTGGTTCGCGAGGGCGACAATGTCGCCGATGTGCAGCCTCCTAAGGGCAACAACCCCGGGAACATCACTCTTCAGCAGCCCAGCAACGGAACCGAATCCGGAACCGGCGGCGGAGGTGGTGGTGGCGGTGGCCAGAACGGCGGCGGTGACCAAGGCCCCAGCTCTTCAAACAATCTCGCCAACGGCCTCGCTGACAAAAACACCAAACCTGCCTTCAGCGACGGCGCGGGTAACCAGAGCGGACAAGGCCAGGGCGCGGGTTCGGGCGGCGGCAGTGGTGCGGGCGGCGGCAGCCCCCAAAGCGGCTCCGGCGGTTCCGGTAGCGGCCTGGGCAATGCTCTCAGTGGCCTCGCGGGCGGCCTAGGCAAGGACGGCTCCGGCCTGGCACCCGGCAACACGACCGCAGCAGGGTTCGGCTCTCCCTCGGGCTCTGGCTCAGGCTCGGGTACCGGAACCCTCGGCGGCCCAGGAGCATTGCGCGGTGGCGCGGGCGTTCCCGTACCGGGCGGCGCCGGAACCAACGCCGCCGGCATCGGCGGTGCCGGAGTCCGAGGTGGCGCAATGGGTATGGGCGGCATGGGCATGGCCCCCATGGGCGGCGCCCACGGCCGCGGCGGCAAGGGCGAAGACGACGACGAACACCAGACCCCCGAGTTCCTCATCAACTGGGACAACGGCAACGAGCTGTTCGGCGATCTGCCCAAGGCGTCCCCCGGCGTCATCGGCGACTGGTCCGAGCACGAACGTGCCGAGAAGCAGCGCCGCGAGTCGGAGAAACGCCGCTACAAGTCCATGGGCTGGAACGTCGACTTCGGAGACGACGACTAAGACCCGGACTGCGCTGCGGCTACGGCCTCCTTGGCGACGGCAACATCGAGCTTGCGCATGGTCATCATGGCCTGCATCGCTGCGTTACCGGTCACGGGATCGGAGTGGAAAATCAGGTCGATCAGCTCGCGCGAGACCACCTGCCAGGAGACTCCGAATTTGTCCTTGAGCCAACCACATTGGGACTCTTCTCCCCCGTCCGCCGTGAGCGCCTCCCAGTAGCGGTCGACCTCCTCCTGCGACCTGCAGTCGATCTGAAACGAGATCGCCTCATCGAATGTGAACTGGGGTCCACCGTTGAGCGCGGTGTACCGCTGCCCATCGAGCTCGAACTCAACGGTGAGCACCGTGCCCTCCGGCATGGGGGTGTTCGGTCCGTAGTGAGTAACCTCGAGAATCCGGGAGTTCGGAAACACGGACACATAGAAGTTGGCGGCCTCTTCGGCGCGGGTGTCGAACCAAAGGCATGGAGTAATCGTCGGCATATTGGTATCGACCCGCGGTGATGAGAAAACTCATCGCAATTGGCGAGATACCTCGGTCAATGCGGCGGCCAGCAGGCCCTCATAGTGATCGATATCGGGCATCACCGCCGCACTGGTGTGCACGCTTACCGTCACGGTGTCGCCAATCCCGTGCACCCCATGAGTCAGGCCCATCACCGGCGAGAGCGCCGGGAACCCAGCGGTGAACACCACCCGTCCACCGGCGAGAGTCAGATCGGCCGCGCCACGAACGACGCTCGACACCACGGTGTTGCCCGCGACCGTGGGCGGCATGAGATCGGTGTTGAAGGCATTGACACCCACCCACATCATCGGCGCGGGCAATGCCGCACCACCGGCACGTTGCGCGACCAGCACCGGGTGCGCGGCACGACGGCGTCTGCTGTCGATGCCGTCCGCAATCCTCCGGGCACGGGTGCGTACCTCCGGCTCGCGCCAGCAGAGGTCGACTCCGACGTTGCGGAAGTTGTTGCGTGCTAAAGATTCCCCAGAATCGGCGACGGTCACCTCCGCGCCCAGCCTGTCCGGAACCCACTGACCATGATCGCGCAGATACTGCGGCAGCGCCGTGGCGATCGCCGTCATGACGGCGACGGTCACACTGACATCGTCAGTGCGAAGTTCCTCGCGCGGCCGCACGATCATTCGGATCTCCCGGTGCTCATCGGGCCGGGCATTGAGCGAGATCAGCGGAAAACCTTGTGGTTCGGGCTCCAGCTCGCCCGCCGCGACGAGCTCTTGCTGCTGACGGTAGGCCAGATACCCAGCGCGGCTCGCACTCAGCAGCCGGCCCAGCTTCATCGGAAAACCGGTCAGCCCGCGCAGCGCGGCATACCCGGGCACGTCCGGCAGCGCGCCGCCCACCGCCACGTCATCGCCGAACAACGCCCGTGCGGCAGCGGTAGCCCGCTGACCATCGGCCAACGCATGCGATACCTGCAGTACCGCGACGAGAGCCTGGCCCGATGTCTGCGGGGCGCCATGCACCTCAGGAAAAAGATGTAAATGCCAAGGGCTTTCGCGGATGTCGACGGTACTCGTGAGCAGCGCGGCGATCGCCGATCGGCACTGCGGCCAACTGGACTCCGGCAGCGCGTGCACGGTCAACGGCACCTGAGATTCGTCGCGCGGCGCCCAGTACGGGTAGTCGAGGTGCCCGGCGACGTCGGCGGCCCGCACGCGCAGGTCCGCGATGTGGGTCGCACGTTCGGCGATCGTGTCCCGCACGGCGGCGACATCCATCGTCGGAGAGTCGAAGCAGAACAACAGGAACTGATCGTTCGGGATCCTGGTCGACATCCAGTACATCTGGGCGTCGCGGGGTGCCATCTGTTCGACGGATGAGCCGCTGGCGCGAAGAGCATTGAACATCGTCATGCGACGCCTACTTGTAGGTGCGCCAGGTGTCCCACAGCTGTTGCCACGGCACAATTCTGCCGTAGTAGCGATAGACGTGTGCCTCGTCCTCGTCGGGAGCATGCAACAGCTCGATCCGCTGCACCCCCTGGAAACCTTGAGCAAGTGCGGGATCCGGATCGTCGACGCCGATGTACATCATGTCCGTCATGGATTCCGGCGGCGTCCCAAAGTAGTAGTACCCGCGGTGGAAGCTGTAGGCACGGGACACTCCCTCACGTCCGGCTTCGACGTCATAGGCGGCGGCCATGGGATAGATCTGCAGCACCAGAGCCGTACGGTCGCGTACGTCCTGCGGCATCGAATCGTAGGTGTCGCGGGCCACCTGGCGCAGGCCCTCCGTGGAGTGATCGCCGCCGGCAAGCATGGTGGGCCCCATCTCGCCCGCCCAGGAAAACCAGCGTGCGGCAGTAGTTTCGGACACAATGGGCAGCCTGACGATCGCCATGATCACGGATGCGGCCGTCACCAGCCCCATGAACCCGTAGACCACGCCCCGCACCGCAGGCCGGGAAGGGCGCCACCGGGAAAGTCCCACCGCACCCGCGGCGATCAGCAGGGCGTACAGCCCCATGGCGTAATAGGCACGTCCGTGAGAGGCGAACATGAACGCTCCCACCAGGAGGGCGGCCACGCCCAGGTATCGGTAGGGCCGCAACGACGGCGCTGCCAGTAGCGCCACAACCCCGGCCAGCAGCAGCACCGGTCCGATGACCGCGGCGCCGACGAGCATGCCCCCCAACAGGGCCGCCCCGCGTTCGGACTCCGCCGCCACGATCCCAGCCATCCGCAGGTACGGCCACCCGTGGGTGGCCTGCCAGATGAGGGTCGGGAGGGTGGCCACGACGGTGAAACCCGCCCCGATCCACAATTGCCGGCGGCGCAGCAGCGCACGCGGCCCGAGGACCGCCGCACCCAGCAGCACCGCAATCCACAGCGCCGGGATCAGGAATTTGGTCTGCATGCTGATGGCGGTGACGATTCCCGCCCACAGCAACAGCCGATCGTCAGGCAGCTGTTCCCGGAGGCCGCGGGTCCAGCGCACCAGCAGCCAGCACACCACCGACCAGAGCGCCGGATCGATGGCCGGCGTCTGCAGCCAATGGGCCAGGATCTGGAACATCGCGGTGGCGTAGGCGATCGCCGACAGAGACTGTGTCAGGCGGCCCCCACCGAGCTCCGCCGCGATCAAGCCGCACATCAACGTCCCGATCGCCACCGCCGCGGTCGCGGCGAGGCGCAGCACCCACAACGACCCGGGCGCGATGTCGTCGGCCATGCCCGCGATGAACGGCACCAGTGGGGGTTGGTCGAAATATCCCCAGGACAGGTGGTCGCGTCCGGCGACAACGAAATAGGCCTCGTCGAAGAAGTACCCGTATCCCCTGCTGGCCCACCCGAACACGAGGGCCGTCAGCGCCGTAATCGCTGTCAGGTCGGCACGCGCGACCCGCACGGGCGGTATGCCGGGGATGTCGTTGCCGTCGTCGTACCGGGAAGTGACCGCCGCCATAGCGGATTCACCATAGCCCCCATGCCATAGACTTCCGCGGTGCCGAGCGCCAGTAAGTACAGCGATCCATTGACCCGCAACGATATTGGACTTTTTATTCTGCGTGTCGCGGTGGGAGTGACGCTGTGCTGGAATGGGCTGAACATCGTGTTCGCCTCCGGCCAGCTCGTGCAACTCGGCTCGTTACCGATCGACGTGCATCCCGATCTGCCGACCCGTGTGCTCGCAGGTATCTACAGCATCGGCGGCGCCATGCTGGTCGCCGGACTCCTCACTCCCTTCGGCGCCTGCGCGGTGCTCGGTTCGATGCTCTATGCCGCGGTCCAGACCTATTCGGTGCGAAACGACCTCTTTCCATCTAGTCCAGCTCTGCAGTTCCCCCTTATTCTCGGCGCGGCCGCACTGGCGGTTCTGCTGCTTGGCCCGGGACGCATTTCTGTGGACGGGCGATTTGGCCGCGACGAGTGGCCAGCAGCTGTCTCATCGGTGCTGGTCATAGCGGGAATCGGGGGCGCGATTGCGGCCTGGGTGCTCGTCAAGGGCACAAATCCATTTTCTTAAGAGTTCAGCAAGGCCGGTCATGGTCTATGACCTGGGCCGATGCGTCTAGCGAAAATTGCCAGACTTTTCCGATTCGTGACTCAATGATTTCTTAATAGTGACCCCTACTGTTCAGTACATGACGAACGAGGAATTCGGTGCCACGGTCATCGAGATCGACTTCGAAGCCATCTACAGCGGCGAGATGCTGGTTGAGGGCGACAACTCGGAGCAGACCGATGAGTGGTTCCCGCTAGCCGTATAACGGCAGGTAGGCGAACCCCAAAGGGGGGACGCATCGGCGAGGCGCGTAGCGCATCGCATGCCGGGCCCAGTCCCGGATGATTCTCACTCATCCATCCAGTTGTAGGCGAGGGCAGTCAGATGACTGCCCTCGCTTTTTTACGAGCCAGTCGTTAAGGACTGCGTCCCGAGCTATTCGAGCTCTTCGGCGAGCTCCATCCACTGCACCTCGGCCGCGTCCTTCTCGGCGACGACGGCATTGAGCTCGGCGGTCAAGGTCACCACCCGGTCCGGGTCGGTGGCGTGCTCGGCAAGCCGCGCGTGCAGCGCGGCCTCCCGCTCCCCCAGCTTGGCAACGGACCGTTCGAGTCGTCCGAGCTCCTTCTGCGCGTTCCGCAGTGCCGCGCCATCGCGACCGCGATCGGATACGGGTTTCGCCGGAGCGGCAGCCGGTTGGGCGTGCCGACGCAGATACTCCTCGATGCCTCCGGGCAGGTTGGTCAGCTTGCCGTCACCAAGTAGCGCCCACGTCGAATCGCAGACCCGCTCGATGAGATACCGGTCGTGGCTGACCACAACCAAGGTGCCCGCCCAGCCGTCCAGCAGATCCTCCACCTGCTGCAGGGTTTCGATGTCCAGGTCGTTGGTGGGCTCGTCGAGAAGAAGCACGTTCGGCTCGGCCATCAGCACACGAGTCAGCTGCAGGCGCCGACGCTCACCACCGGAGAGGTCGGCGACCGGTGTGCGTTGACGCGCCGGGCTGAACCCGAGCATCTCGGCTACCTGGGAGGCCGACATTTCCTTATCGCCCAGCACAATCCGGAGAGCGACCTCCTCGATCGCATCGAGCACCCGGATGTCCCCCGGCAAGTCGTCGAGTTCCTGGCGCAGCCAGCCGATGCTGACCGTCTTGCCTTCCTTGCGATGCCCGGCCGCCAGGGGCACGGCGCCTGCCAGCACGCGCAACAGGGTCGTCTTCCCGGATCCGTTGACCCCCACCAGGCCGATGCGCTCGCCCGGGGCCAGGCGCCAGGTCAGATCACTCACCAGCTCCTCACCGATGGGTGTGGTCACCGTCGCATCCTCAAGCTCGATGACGATTCGCCCCAGACGTCGACGCGCGAATGCGCTGAGCGCCACCGAGTCTCGCGGTGGCGGGACATCGGCGATCAAGGCTTCGGCCGCCTCGATCCGGTAACGGGGTTTGGAGGTGCGCGCGGGTGGGCCGCGCCGCAACCAGGCCAGCTCCTTGCGCGCGAGGTTGCGGCGACGTGCCTCCGCGGCGTCCGCCTGCCGGCCCCGTTCGGCACGCGCGAACGTCCAGTCCGCATATCCGCCTTCGTACGATTCGACGCCGCCGTCGACGACCTCCCAGGTGCGGGTGGCGACGGTATCCAGGAACCACCGATCGTGTGTCACCACCACCAGCGCGGTGCGCCGCGCCAGGAGGTGCTCGGCGAGCCACTGCACGCCTTCGACGTCCAGGTGGTTCGTCGGCTCGTCAAGAATCAATAGGTCAAGATCGCGAACGAGTGCGGCGGCGAGCCCCACTCGGCGCCGCTGGCCACCAGACAGCTGGTCTACGCGTCTGTCGAGCCCAAGGGCCGCAACCCCAAGCCCGTCGAGAATCGAACGGATCCGGGCATCCCCGGCCCATTCGTGTTCGGCGACGCCCAGGGGCGCGATCACCACATCGAACACAGTGGCGCCGACAAGGTCTTCGCGCTGGGTGACGACGGCCTGGCGCAGGTCCCCGGTCCGGCTCACTCTGCCCTGATCCGCCGGCTCGACGCCCGCGAGCACCTCCAGCAGCGTGGTCTTGCCTCCGCCGTTGAGGCCCACCACCCCGATGCGATCTCCCGCTTGCACCCCGAGGCTCACATTCGAGAGCAACGGCTTGACGCCGTACGACTTCGAGACGCTCTCGAGGTTGACGAGGTTGATGGCTTTGGCAGGGGAGGTCATGGCCTCCACAAACTACTCAGGCACTGGCAGCCGGCGCCACTTCGCTGCCGCGGTCGAGGAGCCCCGACCGCCGCAATGCGAACAATGCCGCGGCACACACCAGCCCAATACCGGTAAGCGATACCCACAGCAAGGCAGGCGTACCGTGCTGCTGGCTGTAGCCGAATATCGATCCGGTCAGCAGATTCCCCGCCAGAATGCCGACACCGACGATCGTGTTGTACAGCCCGTAGTGAGTGGCAACTAGCCGGTGACGCGCCAACCTGACGACGGTGTCCATCTCGAACGGGAAGGTCGCGATAGTGCCCACGGCCAGCAGGGCCGCCGCCAGCAGCAGCGCAGCGATCGCCGGGACTGATCCGGCCACTGCCCCCGTGGGGAGCAGTATCAGCGGCACAAAGGCTGCCGCGATGACCAGCATCCCGAGCACCAGGCTGCGACTGGGGCCGAACCGCGCGGACAACCACCCGGTGAGCCGCACTTGCCCGGCGATAGCCACCAGTCCGGAAACCACGAAGATGCCTGTCACCAAAACCGTTTCGGATTTCTTGTCGCTGGTCAGCAGCGCCGCCTGGAACGGCAACGCCAGGTACACCTGGAATGTCAGCACGTACGAGCCGATCATGGCGCCGGAGAACAACAGAAAGGCCTTGTTGGACACCACCGAGCGCCAGTCGGCGAGTACGGGCTGTCTGTCCGCATCCTGCTCGACGCGGTTCGGCGGCAGCGCCATCAATTGGATCACCGTCAGCACCGCGAAAACCGCTGCGGCGACGGCGCACGTGATCCGAAAATCCCACGCCGTCAATGCCAGACCGACGATCGGCCCGAAGAGGATTCCCGCCTGGTAGAAGACGTTGAAGACCGCGAACGCCTCCACCCGGCGCTCCCCCGAATCCGCCGCCAGGTAGGCGCGCACCGCAGGATTGAAGAGGGCACCCGCGAAACCCGTTGCCGCCGAGGCGATCAATATCGCCGGTAGAGAGCCGACGAAGGCCAGCATCAGGAATCCGGCAGTGCGCAACAGACATCCGGCCACAATCAGTGGCTTGTATCCGAATCTGTCGGCCAGGGTGCCGCCGACCAGAAACATGCCTTGTTGGGAGAAGTTCCGGACGCCCAGCACCAGCCCGACCATCCACGCCGCCAAACCCAATGGCCCGGCAAGGTATCCGGCGAGGTACGGCATCAGCATGTAGAAGCCCACGTTGATGGCGAATTGGTTCACCATCAGGATCTGGCTGGGGCGATCGAAAGACCGGAACTGCCGGAAGGTCTCGATCACGCGGGGCGTCCTATCGGGTCGATCACATGGGTCAGCCTGGTCCATCGGTCTACCACCCGATCCGACGGATCGTCGATCACATCGGGATCCTGCGCCGGTGGGCGATCCAACAGGTCGTGGTCACGGCAGTAATCGTCATCGTAAATGGTGCCGTGGTAGCGCATCGGGCCGTCGGGGAAGATGGCGGCGACGCGCGATTCGGGCGCCGACGTTCGCGCTACCCACCCCGCGACCAATGCCACCGCCCCGACGCTCCATCCACCGCTGGCATGGTAGGTGGAGGCCAGGGTGCGGGCCGCCCACACGGCCTCATTCGGTGCGACCCAATGAGCTTCGTCGAATGCGGTGTAATCGACATTGCCCGGGTAGATGCTCGATCCGAGGCCGCGCATCAGCCGCGAGCTGGCCGGCTGCCCGAATATCGTGGAGCCGATAGTGTCGACACCGACCAGTCGTAGGTTTGGATTATGTTCCCGCAGTACACGTCCCACACCTGAGGAGTGCCCACCGGTTCCCACCGAGCAGACCAGGGTGTCCACGGTTCCGAGCTGATCGATCAACTCTTCAGCGAGCCCGCGATAGGCGTCCACGTTGTCGGGGTTCTGGTATTGATCGGGGCACCACGAATCCGTTTCGGCGGCAAGTATTTCGGCGACACGATCCTTACGTGCCTGCTGCCAGCCCCCTATCGGATGCGGCTCGGTCACGGTGACCACCCGCGCACCATAGGCCGTCAGCATGCTGCTCACGATGGGCTCCAGACCCGGATCGGTGACGAGGGTGACCGGGTGTCGGTAAATGATTCCGGCTAGGGCCAGTCCCAGGCCCAGTGTTCCGCTGGTTGATTCGACGATCATGGCACCGGGCTTGAGTTCTCCGCGCGCCCTGGCCTGTTCGATCATGTGCAGCGCGGGCCGGTCTTTCATGCCGTTGGGGTTATGTCCTTCGAGCTTGGCCCAGAAGCCGGTGCCCGGCGTCGCGAACGGCTCCGATACCCACAGCACCGGGGTGTTGCCCACCAGCGTGTTGGGGTCGTGGAACTTCGGTCCTAAGTGTGTGCAGCTACGACGAGATGACAGAGCAATGCTGTTGTTCATGGAGAATCCCTGCGTGGGGGCCGCACGGCGCGGCCGGGAAGCTGATGACGGCGTGTGGGCATGGCGGAACTCCGCTTTACCCGAGGTGCCGATCAGCGCCGAATGACGCAGAGCTTGGTGAGAATGTCGCGGCCCGTTCGGGCCCCGTGATAGCCAACGGCAAGTGGCGGACCGCGCGAGAGTTGGGCGGCCACGGGCTGGAACACCAGCATGGCGAGAGCAAACGCAGCCAGCACGAAGAGAATCCGCAGTGGATTGAGACCCCTGGCCAGTGCAACCAGCCCGTCCGCGGTCTGACATGCCATCTCATGGACCGCGTTGTCGAGGTGTGCATGGGTAGCCGACGGCCCGTGCCCCTGGAGTGCGGCATGCGTTGCCTGATGGTGCGGCGCCTCACCGCCACCGTGACCGGCGGAAACACAGTGCAAGACCGGCAGGCTCGCGACCATGGCGACCAGGACTGCGACCAGCCACAGCCGCCCACGGCGACTCGTGCGGCGCACTCCGGTCAGCATGACGCGAGGTTAGCACGATTTTACATACCCTCATGGGGTATGTGACCTGATCGCTACCTACCTGTGCTCAGCAGTCCACGTTGACATGCATGACCCGATAGTCCAGTACCTGAACGAGCGGACTCGTGGGATCGGCCGAACGTACGCGCTGCCAGCGATACTCCGACCGCCCCTCACGCACGGAGGTCGCGACACATTCGGCCAGTGGCGCACTGCCGCGACGATTGATGACGACCCTGTCACCCCTGGCCTTCAGGGAGGTGATGACGAGGTCGGCATTCCCAAGGTCTTTGGGACCCGCGTCGGCATGCGGAGCACCAACAGCGAGGAGAGCACCAGCAGCGGCCGCGGCCATACAGAGGCCGCCGAGGCGGTGGAAGATGAGGCGTCCGTACATAACGATTCCCAACGTCTGCGCCACATCGGTGTGGCGAGTCTTCACTGACAGTCCCGACCACTCCCCATCGCCGAAGACGCACGTCGGCGCGGTGGCGTGCGCGTGACAGCCACCCGCACAAGGTGCAGCGACAAGAACAGGGGCACGATCAGCGCCGCCGCCCAGAGCATTCGGAATGCACCGCCGGATCGGATCTTTCCGGCGATCACGTCAAAGATCTGGCTAGAGAAGTTCACGGCTGCCCGCCCCATGCGCTGCCCTACGTCCTCAACTGAGCCGGGCACAGCAGCAGCGGAATGATGTGAGACGACCGGGGGCGCGGCGTCGGCCATCACCGTGCAGTGCAGAACTGGGAGGGCAGCGATCACGCCCGCGGCGAGCAGTGCAATCCATCGCCGTCTCGACTGGCGACGACTCAGCACGTCGATGCCCGCGCAAGAAACAGCCGACACGACGCAGCTTCGCCGCACCGGTTGCAGTTCGCCATCGGACGGCAACACATCGTGACCGTAGCACGCAATTGCCTTTATATACCCCTACGGGGTATATATGACGTCATGACAACGAGCAATTCACCACTGCTTGACCGCCGCGGACTCCTCCGTCTGGGTATGACAGTTGCCGCGGCAGGATTTCTCGCGTCCTGCACCAAGAACTCGCCCGCGGCCGCCATAGCGCAACGCATTAACCCTGATTCGGCCCGAGTCGGCGCAGTGGAAGCTGCCCGGCGGAGCCAGGGGGCTCCGGTCAGACAATTCGCCCTGAATGCCGGACCCGCCCAGATTGACCTTGCCGGAACCCGAGTATCAACATGGGCATACGGAGGACGGGTACCCGGTCAGGAGATCCGCGTCCGCAAGGGCGAAATCCTCCGCATGCAAACTGTCAACAACCTCCCGGCGCCCACCACAGTGCATTGGCACGGGCTCGCCCTGCGCAACGACATGGACGGTGTGCCCGGCCTCACCCAGCCGGAGATCCCGCCGACGGGGGTGTTCGACTACGAGTTCGCAGTGCCCCACGCGGGGACGTACTGGTTCCACCCCCATGTCGGTACGCAAATCGATCGCGGACTGTATGCACCGCTGATCATCGAAGACCCCGACGAGCGCACCGAATACGACGAGGAGTTGGTGGTGGCGCTCGATGACTGGATCGACGGTACCGGCACCGATCCCGACCAAGTGCTCGAAGGATTGCGTGCCAAGGGCATGCCCCCGATGGATCACTCCATGGGTGGCATGGGAATGGACCCGACCGCGCCACTGGGTATGGACGCCGGCGATGTGAAGTACCCCCACTATCTGATCAACGGGCGGGTGGCCGCCGATCCGCAGACCGTCACCTATCGCGCCGGACAGCGGGTGCGGCTGCGCATCGTCAACGCCGGCGGCGACACGGCGTTCCGGGTCAGCATTCCCGGCGTGCCGATGACGGTCACGCACACCGACGGCTTCCCGGTGCAGCCCTACCAGGCCGACACCGTCCTGGTCACCATGGGCGAGCGGGTCGATGCCGTCGTTACCATGCCGGGTTCCTCAGTGCCGCTAGTGGCCGTGCCCGAGGGGAAAAATGGCTTCGCACAATTGATTCTGCGTTCGGGCGATACTCCGGTGCGCGGGCGCGCCGAAGATGCCGCGATGCTGATGATGTCCCAGGTGCCACTGGACACCGCGACGCTCAGCGCTACCCCCGAAGTTCAACTGAGCCAGCGCAACGCGGACGTCATTCACGATGTGCGGTTGGCCGGTCCCGTCGGTAAGTACACGTGGACCATCAACGGCAAGACCTACGACCCGCGCGACGGGCTGCCGGTGCGCGAGGGGCAACGGGTACGTCTGCGTTTCATCAACGACTCGATGATGTTCCATCCCATGCACCTACATGGACACACCTTCTCGGTCCGGGATGCGAAGGGGGCCTTCCGCGCCCGGAAGGACACGGTCCTCGTGGCTCCCATGAAGACCGTCGAGGTCGACTTCGACGCCGACAATCCCGGGCAGTGGCTTACCCACTGCCACAACATCTATCACGGCGAAGCAGGAATGATGGCGGTCGTGTCCTACGTACAGGACTAACGCACGCAGGAGATTCCCGACACACCACGACGTGCCCGGCTATAAGCGACAACTCCGGTTGGTCGGTTAACAATGAGCTGGTGACGAATCGCTGGATGGGGCTAACGATCGACTGCGCGAACCCCGCGCGGCTCTCGTCGTTCTGGGGCGCGCTGCTCGAGCTCACACCCTCCACCGAGCATGGTGATGACCCGGATTGGGCGACGCTAGGCACACGCACCGGCGATCAACCGCGGCTTACCTTTCAGCGTGTGCCGGAGGCGAAGACCTCGAAGGTGCGCCTACATCTCGATGTTGAGGTCAATGACATCGTTGTCGCGCGCGCTGATGTCGAGCGCTTGGGTGGATCCTGGTCGGGCGATCGTCATGACCATGACGAGGGGGTTGTGCTCGTCATGTTCGATCCTGAGGGGAATGAGTTCCGCCTCGTCCAGTTCTACGACTGACGGCAGGTCATACTCCGAACTTGGCGCGCGCCGCGTCGCTGACCGGGGTGAACAGATTGACGAGATTCCCGTCGGGGTCCCGGAACAGCAAGGCGCGATTCCCCCACGGCATTGTTGTCGGCTCGGTGACCACCTCGGTGAGCTGCTGACGAAGCCTGGCATATTCGGCGTCCACGTCATCCACGATGAACTCCAGAATGGCTGTGCGGTTGGCCGCCGGCTCAGCAGATCCTTGCCCGAACAGCGGAACGGTTTTCTCGCTGCCGATCGCCAGCGTGCCGACTGGAGTCGGAATCTCCGCGAAGAGTTCGTTCCCCCAGACCGCCTCTGCTTCGGTGACCATCTCGTAGAACGTGACTAACCGATCGACATCGGCTGTGATGATCCGCGTCGAAACGAATCTCATGGGCAGACCTTCCTGGGGATGCCGCCGACGCTCGGCGGATTGCGCGCTGAGCCAGATGCTAGGTGCGCACCCCGACAAGTCCGGGACACTGGAAGCATCTGATCGAAGAAAGGTCGCCATGAACGACATGGATCTGCGAAGCGCGCTCGAAGCCCACTGGGCAGCCTCCGACGCGAACGACTTCGATACAGAACATCGTCTCTACCGACGTGATGCGGTTCTCGAGTACCCACAGTCCGGTGAGCGAATCCGGGGCCGCGCCAACATTCAAGCCTCGCGCGAAGCGCAACCGGACAAGAAACGGTTCACGGTGCGACGAATCACCGGTGGCGGCGATCTATGGGTCAGCGAGCTCGTCACGACCTACGACGCGAAACCCTTCCATGTGGTGAGCATCATGGAGTTCGACGACGGCGAGGTCGTGCGCGAAACGCAGTACTTCGGCGAGCCCTTCGAAGCGGGGCCATCCCGCCCTCAGTGGGTTGAACCCATCGGGTGATCAGACGTTGAGGCGGAACTCCACCACGTCGCCGCTCATCGACGAGTCGACCTCATCTCGCGAAGCCAACTGTGAGGCCAGCATTGCCCATTGGCGTGATAGGACCAGACATGGTCCAAGTCATCACGGATCTCCACCGTCACCGTATATCGCCACATACGGACTGCCGTCGGATCCGGTTCGAACCGCACGGATATCCCAGCGGCCACTACCCAATCGCTCGGGATGCGTCGAGCCTGCAATTGCCGGACTAACTGTCCGCCGTACTTACGGACCAACGGATCACCATCGAAATCGGCGCACAAATCTAGGTTGATACCGGGTGTCCCAGGCGTGCGGCAAAGCACGCCAATCCCCCACCAGCCAGCGATATCGTTGTTCCGGCTGCTGAAACTGGTCGCGATCCCTCGGCAAACGTCCCGAAGTTCACGACGTCGCGGCATCGCCCCACACCTCCCGCTGAAATGTCGACCTGGGACCTACCGCCGACGGAGCGTGTTCAGTGATCAGACATTAAAGCCGAAACCGACCACGTCGAACTTTATCGAACGAGTTTCCACCAGGTAGGCCGCCACCAGTAGAGGACGGTCATGTCGTCAGGCCAATCTGGCCTCGGCTCGGCTTCCCAAGCCTCGAAACGGTCACGCTCCTCGTCTATTGGCCGCCACCCGGCCTCGATCTCTTCGTCATCCCGCGGCAGGCGCACGTGCCGGATCAATCGGGATTCGCACGAACCAAACTCGCGATAGTTCGCTTGCCCCTCGACCAGCGACACCGTGTTCGCGCCGCCGCTGATGGCTGGCCAACGAAGCTGAACGGCATCGTCTTCCCAGAAACAGATCGGACAGATCTCGTAGTTGCCCGGCGGTCCCGAAGCCGTCAGGTGGCCGCAGCACACGCAGGGATACACCGATGGATGCCTACTACTTTGCCCTTGCTCCTAGACGTTGAAGCGGAACTCCACTACGTCGCCATCGACCATGACGTACTCCTTGCCTTCCATGCGGACCTTCCCCGCAGCCTTCGCCGCGGCCATCGAGCCGGCCTCGACGAGATCCTCGTAAGACACCACCTCGGCCTTGATGAAGCCCTTCTCGAAGTCGGTGTGGATGACACCGGCAGCCTTCGGCGCGGTGTCGCCCTGGTGAATCGTCCACGCCCGCGCCTCTTTTGGCCCGGCGGTCAGGTACGTCTGCAGCTTGAGCGTGTGGAAACCCGCATGCGCCAACGCATCCAGGCCCCGTTCGCTCTGCCCGATCGACTCCAGCAGCTCGGCAGCGGACTCCTCGTCCAGCTCCTGCAGCTCGGACTCGATCTTCGCATCCAGGAACACCGCGTCGGCCGGGGCCACCAGCTGCCGCAGCTGAGCGACCCGCGCCTCATCACCGAGCACGGACTCGTCGGCGTTGAACACGTACAGGAAGGGCTTGGTGGTCATCAGGTTCAGCTCGCGCACCACCGACCAGTCCTGTCCCGTGGAGAACAGCGTCTTGCCGCTGTCGAGCACCTCTTGCGCGGCCTTGGCGGCATCGGCAAGCGGCTGACGTTCCTTCTTGGTCTTGGCTTCCTTCTCCAGCCGCGGCACCGCCTTCTCTAGCGTCTGCATGTCGGCGAGAATCAGCTCGGTCTCGATCACCTCGATATCGGCGGCCGGATCCACCCGGCCATCGACGTGGACGACATCGTCATCGGCGAACACCCGCACCACCTGACAGATGGCATCGCATTCGCGAATGTTGGCCAGGAACTTGTTCCCCAGCCCCGCCCCTTCCGAGGCACCCTTGACGATTCCGGCGATGTCCACCAACGTGACGGTCGCGGGCAGCGTCCGCGCCGAGCCGAATACCTCCGCCAGCTTGTCCAGGCGCGGGTCCGGCAGCGGCACCACGCCCTCGTTCGGTTCGATGGTCGCAAACGGGTAGTTGGCCGCCAGCACGTTGTTGCGCGTTAGCGCGTTGAACAGCGTCGACTTTCCGACGTTCGGCAGACCAACGATTCCCAAGTTCAGGCTCACGAGATGGTGAGTCTACGGACCCCCGCAGATAAGAATGCTCAGGTGACCTTTTCCACCAAGCGGATCTACGAGACTCCCGACCCGTCGGACGGTTATCGCGTGCTGGTCGACCGGCTGTGGCCGCGCGGCGTGAGCAAGGCCGCCGCGCAGGTCGACCTCTGGTTCAAGGACATCGCACCGAACCCCGACCTGCGGGTCCGCTGGCATCACGCCCCCGCCGAGGATTGGGGCACCTACGCCGACGAGTACCGCGCCGAGCTGGCCGCCAACCCGGCGGTGGAGACCGCGCATGAGCTTGAACGCGAACACGGCACCGTCACGCTGCTCTACGCCGCAAAGGATCCAGAGCACAATCACGCGATCGTGCTGCTGGAATTCCTTAGTGGTTAGTCAGTGGCCGATCTCAGCAGGCGATGTCGACGTGCATGACCCGGTGATTCGACAGGATGGAGCCACCCCAGCTGGCTCCCGGCGCATTGATCGACGCCCCGGGCGCCAATAGCCGACCAGGACGGACGGCGGTCGCCTTGCAGTCGGCCATGGGACCGCTACCTACGCGGTTGACCACCACGATGTTGCCGCGTGACTCCAGGTCGGCGATCACGTCGGCGGCGCTCTCCCCATCGGGGCCAGCGTGCGCCGTCGGCGCGGTGAGAAGTGTCGCTGCGACAGCCAGCGCGGATACCGCAAAACGAGAAATCATGGATGCTCCTGTGTAGAACCGCGATATCGCGGCATGACTGATATGAGGTCGGGTTAGCCGACCCCGTCAGCACCGATTCACACAGCCTTTGAGTAGCAGCACCCGGCCACCTCGAGCGATAATTCGTTGCGACCCAGGCGATCCACGTGTCGCCGTGAACAGCAAGAAGACCACCACGAACGCCAGCACCACGAGCATCGCCCCCGCGGGGATACCCCGGCACATCTTGGCGATCTGTACGACCTGCGCGAAGGCATCGACCTGGGGCTCGTGCGCCGGCGAGGCATTCGCCCCATCTTCATCGAGGGCGTGTGCCGTGGCCCCCGATCCTGGCTGACCTACGACGCTTCCAGGGTTGACCCCCACGAAGCACAGCACTGCGGCGACAAGGACCAGCACGGTAACCCTTAGGGGGTAATCGTATGGCCGCATGCCCGCACACTAGCTCACGATTTGCCCCTGTGCCGAGATCTATACACCCGGTGGTTACGAAAAATTAACTTAACGCCCGCTGTCGGGCTCACTGCTCCCGCGGAATGAGGGCCCACAACACCAGGTAGGCCAGGACCTGTGGCCCTGGGAGCAGGATCGACGCGACCGTGAGCACCCGGACGATGGTCACGTCCCATCCGAAGCGCTGGGCGATTGCCGCGCACACCCCGCCGATCATCTTCCCGGCCTGGGGACGTCGCAGTGCAGTAGTCATGTCATCACGGTAGGCCACCGAAACACCGTGGCGCATCGGGGAAGTCCCTGATCTTTTCCTGGTCTTCGCGACTCAGCATTTCAGGTCCACGTAATAGGTTCCGTGATCCAGCGTCTTCTGAACCGACTTGCGGTGAGCGCCGACAGGATGCTCCTCTCGGTACACGGAAGTGCCCTGCCGCACTCCGGTCACCACGCAATCCTCCAATGGCCAAGTACCCGTTCGGTTCAGCATGACGTAATTTCCTTGTTCTTCAAGGGAACTGATCACAGTCTCGGGGTCGCCATAGTCCTGCGGACGCGCATGCGCAACGGCCGACAGTGCCACCGCCGCAATCGGGAACACCACGATGGCACCCAAAGCCTTTGTAAACCACACTGTTTTGGTCATACCCCAACGCTATGAATCAAGATCACGAGCCACATCAGGGATCGCCCCGATCTATCCCTGAACTTGAGCAGACACTCGATGTACGACAGGGCGCCACAGCGGGCACCTAAGGTAACGCGCATGGCCACTGATGCGGCGCAAGATCTGACTCCCCCACCCGGCGTCGAGCTGCTGCGCACCGACCCCGACCTCCCGCCCGTCGGCGTCGTCGACAACCGGGCGCCCTCGCCCACAGCGCGTGTGGTGCTGGTACTGGTGGCACTGCTGGGAGCCTTCGCCTGGACGATGATCGCGCTGTTGCGTGGGGAGCACGTCAACGCGGTGTGGTTCGTGGTCGCCGCGATCTGCACGTACCTGATCGCCTACCGGTTCTACGCCAAGCTGATTGAACGCAAACTGGTCAGACCGCGCGATGACCGCGCCACCCCCGCGGAGGCACTCGACAACGGTAAGGACTTCGTCCCCACCGACCGGCGGGTGCTGTTCGGTCACCACTTCGCCGCCATCGCCGGGGCCGGCCCCTTGGTGGGTCCGGTGCTAGCCGCCCAGATGGGGTATCTGCCCGGAATCATCTGGATCGTGGTCGGCGTCGTTCTGGCCGGGGCTGTTCAGGACTACCTGGTGCTGGTGATCTCGACCCGGCGCGGCGGTCGCAGTCTGGGCCAGATGGCCCGCGACGAGATGGGAACCGTCGGCGGAGTGGCGGCGATGGTGGCGATTTTCGTCATCATGATCATCCTGATCGCGGTGCTGGGCCTGGTCGTGGTCAACGCCCTCGGCGAAAGCCCGTGGGGTGTGTTCTCGATCGCGATGACGATTCCCATCGCACTGTTCATGGGTGTGTACCTGCGCTATCTGCGACCCGGGAAGGTCACCGAGGTCACCGTCATCGGTGTGGCACTCCTGCTCGCCGCCATCATCTCGGGCCGCTGGGTCGCCGAATCGGGCTGGGGCGAAACACTGTTCAGCCTCGACAAGACCACCATCGCCTGGCTGATGATGTTCTACGGATTCGCCGCGTCGGTGCTGCCGGTGTGGCTGCTCCTCGCTCCCCGCGACTACCTGTCAACCTTCATGAAGGTCGGGACCATCGCGATGCTGGCCGTCGGCATCCTGATCGCCCGGCCGGTGGCGCAACTACCGGCGGTCAGCCAGTTCGCCTTCAACAGTTCGGGACCGGCCTTCGCCGGATCGCTGTTCCCCTTCCTGTTCATCACCATCGCCTGCGGGGCGCTGTCGGGCTTTCACTCACTGATCGCCTCCGGTACCACTCCCAAGCTGCTGCAGAAGGAGAGCCAGGCCCGCTTCATCGGATACGGCGGCATGCTCACGGAGTCCTTCGTCGCCGTCATGGCATTGGTCACCGCGGCGATCCTCAATCAGCACTTGTACTTTGCGATCAATGCCCCTACCGCGGCAACCGGCGGTACCGCGGAGACAGCGGCGGCCTACGTCAACGCGCTGCCGATCGGCGGGCCAGACATCACCGGCGCGCAGCTGACCCAAACCGCCAAGGACATCGGCGAGACATCGATCGTCTCGCGCACGGGCGGTGCCCCCACCCTGGCCATCGGAATCTCACACGTCATGTCGGATGTATTCGGCGGCAGCGGTTTCAAGGCGTTCTGGTACCACTTCGCGATCATGTTCGAGGCACTGTTCATCCTCACCACCGTCGACGCCGGTACCCGGGTCGCCCGGTTCATGTTGTCCGACTCCCTGGGGAACCTGGGTGGGCCGCTGCGCCGCTTCAAGGACGCCTCCTGGCGTGCCGGGGCGTGGATCTGCTCGGCGATCGTCGTCGGTGGCTGGGGTTCGATCCTGCTGATGGGTGTCACGGACCCTCTGGGCGGTATCAACACCCTGTTCCCGCTGTTCGGCATCGCGAACCAGCTGCTGGCCGCGATCGCGCTGACGGTGGTGCTCACGGTCACCGTCAAACAGCGGCTCTACACATGGGCGTGGATTCCGGGCATCCCGCTGGCCTGGGACCTGATCGTCACCATGACCGCGTCCTGGCAGAAGATCTTCTCCTCGGACCCGGCCGTGGGGTACTTCACACAGCACCGGCTCTACGCGGCGGCCCGCGACGCGGGTTTGACGACGTTCAAGACCGCCAAGACGCCCGAAGCCATCGACGCCGTGATTCGCAACACGTTGATCCAGGGGACGTTGTCGGTTGTCTTCGCTTCGTTGGTGCTGGTCGTCGTTTCGGCCGGCGCCTGGACATGTCTACGCGCGCTTCGGTCTGGAGGTCTGCCCACGACCGAAGATCCGGCAGTGCCTTCCAGGCTCTTCGCACCCAGCGGCGTCCTGCCCACCGATGTGGAAAAGGAAGTCGAAAAACAATGGGCAGCGCGTGAACTGGCCGCGACCCGGACATGAAGGTGATCAAGGGGCTGGTGTGGTGGTTCACCTCACTCATGGGTGACCACGACTACCAGCGGTACGTCGAGCACCTGCAGCGCCGCCATCCAGGCAATCCGGTGCCCACCGAAGCCGAATTCTGGCGCGCGCGATACGCCGACGCCGACGCGAATCCCGCTGCGCGATGCTGCTGACACAAGCGCGCTGACGGGCACCGTTACCGAACATCCGGCTCGGCACCGGTACCTTTCAACATGTGACAGGTCAACGCGCCCGCTCATCGGTGGAAGCCGATCACCGGTCGGCGCACCCCGATATTCCGGGTGTGCCATGGTGGGGTGCCATCCTGATCGCGGTCGCTGGTACCGCTCTTGGTTTTGCGATTGACGCGATGACCAATGGCGAGAAGCTGACCGGCGCGTTTGCCGGATGCTACGCGGCGGGATGTGTCGTGGCGGTTTTCGCGGTGCGGTACTCATCGATTTTCACCGCCGTCGTGCAGCCCCCGCTCATCCTGTTCGCGAGCATTCCCCTGGCCTACATGGTCATGTCGCAGGCGCCACTATCCGGCGGAAAGTCGACGGCGATCACCATCGGGTACCCGCTGATCGAACGTTTTCCATTGATGATCAGCACGGCGCTGGGCGTGCTGATCATCGGGGTGGTGCGCTGGTACTGGGGGATTTTCACCGGCAGGCCCGCCAAGGAAAAGGCGGCCAAGCCCGCCAGGACGAAGACCACCAAGACCACCAAGGCGAGGTCTTCCGCGCGGACGCGGGTGCAGGCGCTGGTGGATGCCGACGCCGACGCAACCGGTAGGGCCGCGGGAAGTACCGCGCGGACCCGCCGCCCCCGCACTGACGAGGCCGCCACACGCACACGCCACGGACGGCATGAATCTGGAGTCCGTCGCCGTCCCCCACTCGATTCCGAGCCCGTCTCACGGCGGACGTCGGCGGTGGGCACACCGTGGGAGGACGAGCGCCCGATGCGGACCGAACGCCGTCCCGCGCGTCGGGCCCGCGACGAATATGACGAGTACGGATACGAACCGCGGCCCCGCTACCGGGAGCCTCTGGCGGAACCCACACGCGAACCGCACCGCCCGGCGGTCAGGTACCGAGACGAACGCCCGGCAGCGCCACGGCGTCGTCAGGACCGATACGACGACGCCTGGGACTACGACCGCTAGCTAGCGACGTGCCGCCCGCAGCTCTCGCGGCAGCGAGAACACCAGCGTTTCATTGGCCGTGGTGACCGGCTGCACCTCGCCGTAGCCGTACTCCGCGAGCCGATCCAGAACGCCGCGCACCAGTACTTCCGGTACTGAAGCACCCGAGGTGACCCCGACCGTCGTCACATCCTGAAGCCAGGCCGGGTCGATGTCTTCGGCGTAATCAACCAGGTACGAGGCGTGCGAACCCGCGCCGAGGGCAACCTCCACCAGGCGCACCGAGTTCGACGAGTTGCGCGAACCGACAACGATCACGAGCTCACATTCGGGAGCCATCGCCTTCACCGCGACCTGGCGGTTCTGGGTGGCGTAGCAGATATCGTCGCTCGGCGGGTCCTGCAGCGTCGGGAATCGCTCGCGCAGGCGCTGGACCGTCTCCATGGTCTCGTCCACGCTCAGCGTCGTCTGGGACAGCCAAATGACCTTGTTCTCGTCACGCACGGTGACCTTGTCCACCGAGCCGGGACCGTCGACCAACTGCACGTGATCGGGAGCCTCACCGGCGGTGCCGACGACCTCCTCATGCCCCTCGTGACCGATGAGCAGAATGTCGTAGTCGTCGCGCGCGAAACGCTTGGCCTCCTGATGCACCTTGGTGACCAGCGGGCAGGTGGCGTCGATGGTCTTCAGGTTGCGCGCCGCGGCGTCCACGTGGACGGTCGGAGCCACCCCGTGAGCGGAGAACACCACGATGGCTCCCTCGGGGACCTGGTCGGTCTCGTCGACGAAGATCGCCCCGGCCTTGGCCAGCGTGTCCACCACGTAGCGGTTGTGCACGATCTCGTGACGGACGTAGACGGGGGCGCCGTGTTTCTCCAGCGCACGCTCCACGGTCTCGACCGCACGATCGACACCCGCGCAGTAACCGCGCGGCTCAGCCAGCAGCACTCGCTTGCTCGTCGCCGGGCCGACGACGGCGCTCACCATCCCCGGAGTGCCCATATCGACTGCAGCCATGCTCACCAGCTTACGGCCCAGCCTTTCGCTGCACGACCGATGTAAGGCAAGCTTGGACCCATGATTCGTCCTCCGTTCGGCGTCCGGTTGCTTCTTGGGGTCGCCGCTACCGTTCTCGAAGAGACCCGCAAGCTGCCGCAGGCGGTACTGACCTATCCCATGACGGCCGCCAGCCAGACCGTGCAGAACTTCATGCGGTTCCAGCAGACGGTCACGGAATTGGCTATCAAGGGCGACGAGACCTGGGAAAACATCTTCCCGCCCACCGACGAGCAGCCGGAGTGGGCAACGTTCGACGAGGATCTGGACGAGCTCGACGCACCCGAACCCGACGAGACGCAGGCCAACGCCGTCTACGAGGACGCTGCCGAGCGGATGACGCAGGGGCGGTTTGCGCTGTACTCCTCGGAGCCCACGGCGCCGACGGCTGCCGAACCCGCGGCGGCGCCGCCGGCCGAGACCGAGCCGGAGATCACTGAGGCCGCACCGCGCAAGACGCCCGTGAAGAAGGCCGCCGCGAAGAAGGCCCCAGCCAAAAAGGCGGCACCGGCGGCGCCCGCCGAACCCGCGGATCCGAACGCCCCCGACGTCGTCGTCGAGCTGGGCTACCACGACCTGACGCTGGCTCAGCTGCGGGCGCGGTTGCAGTCGTTGTCGGTGAGCGAGCTCGAAGAGCTGCTGACCTACGAAGACGCGCACAAGGCACGGGCGCCGTATCAGACCCTGCTCGCGAACAGGATCACCCGCGCCGCAGCCCGTGGCTGATCCGGGTACCAGCCCCGAAAACCCCTGGCCGGTCCGGGCTGTCGCCACCCGGGTAGCCAAGTGGATCGACCGCCTGGGCCAGGTGTGGGTGGAAGGTCAGCTGACGCAGATCGACGTCCGGCCCGGCAGCAAGACCGTGTTCATGGTGCTGCGCGACCCGGCCGCCGACATGTCGCTGACCGTGACATGCCCACCCGACATGGTGCGCAACGCGCCGGTAAAGCTGACCGAAGGCACCCAAGTGGTGGTGTGCGGTAAGCCCACTTTCTACACGGTTCGTGGATCTTTCTCGTTGCGGCTCAGCGAGATTCGTGCTGTAGGCATCGGTGAGCTGCTGGCCCGGATCGAGCGGCTGCGTCAGCTACTGGCCGCCGAGGGATTGTTCGATGCCCGGTTGAAGCGCCCGGTTCCGTTTCTGCCTGCCCGCATCGGGCTGATCACTGGCCGCGCGAGCGCCGCCGAGCACGATGTGACCTCCGTGGCCTTGGCACGTTGGCCCGCAGTGCAATTCGAGGTCCGCAACACCCCGGTACAGGGCCCCCACGCGGTGGCCGAAATCGTGGCGGCGCTGCAAGCCCTGGACGCCGACCCGTCGGTGGATGTGATCGTGCTGGCCCGCGGCGGTGGCAGCGTGGAGGATCTGCTGCCGTTCTCCGATGAGACGCTGTGCCGCGCGATTTCGGCTTGCCGCACCCCGGTGGTGAGCGCCGTGGGGCATGAGCCAGACAACCCGTTGTCCGATCTGGTGGCAGACCTGCGCGCGGCAACACCCACCGATGCGGCCAAAAAGCTGGTGCCCGATGCGGCCGCCGAGCAGGCGCTGATCCTGGACTTGCGGCGACGTTCGGCCCAAGCGTTACGCAACTGGGTACAGCGCGAGCAGCGCGGATTGGACCAGGTGCGCAGCCGACCGGTGCTGGCCGACCCGCTCCGCATGGTGACGGCGCGCCACGACGAAATCAGCATTGCCCGAACAGCATTGCGCCGCGATATGAAGCGGCTGGTGGAATCCGAAACCCAACGGGTAGGCCACCTGTCTGCACAGCTGGCCACGCTGGGACCGGCCGCCACTCTGGCCCGCGGGTATTCGGTGGTGCAACGCGTACGCGACGATGGCACCGTGGAGGTTCTGCGCACGGTGGCCGACGCGCCCGCCGGGGCATCGCTGCGTGTGCGCGTTTCCGATGGTGCCGTGACCGCGACCGTGACAGGAGAACCGTCATGACCAACCCCGCCGAGCTCGGCTACGAGCAGGCGCGCGCCGAGCTGATCGACGTCGTGCAGCAGCTCGAACAGGGCGGGCTGGATCTGGACACGTCGCTGGCCCTCTGGGAGCGCGGTGAGGCACTGGCCAAACGCTGCGAGGAGCACCTGGCAGGCGCCCGTAAGCGCATCGAAGACGCGTTGGATTCCTGACCTGCACCGGCCTCCGTTAGTGTCACGTCATGTCTGACACGACGGCACACGACGGACTGGACAGTCTCGACACTCCTTTCCTGGCTGTCGATTTGGCAGTGATGGACCGCAATATCGAACGGCTCGCCGGACGCCTCCGCGACACTGGGGTCCAGCTGCGGCCACATGCCAAAAGCCACAAATGCGTGGAAATCGCGCAGCGCCAGATCGACAGTGGAGCGATTGGCCTGACCGTCGCCACGATCGGCGAGGCCGAGGTCTTCGCCGAGGCGGGATTCACCGACCTGTTCATCGCCTACCCGCTGTGGCTCACCCCGCAGAAGGCACATCGGCTGCGCCAGGTCGCCACCCGCGCGCAGCTCCGGGTGGCGGTGGATTCCGTTGTGGGTGCCCGGCAGTTGGCCGAGCACCTGGGCGACCTGCCCATCACCGTTGTCGTAGAGATCGATTCCGGACATCACCGCACCGGGGTAGCCCCGGCCGAAGCCGGTGCGGTGGCGGCAGCGGCGCGCTCGGCCGGGCTGAACGTCGTGGGTGTCTTCACATTTCCGGGACACGGCTACACCCCGGGACAACGTGCGGAAGTCGCCGCGCAGGAATCACATGCACTGGACGCGGCCGCCGGCAGCCTGCGCGCAGAGGGAATCGAACCTTCGGTGCGCAGCGGCGGCTCCACCCCCACCGTCGACTCCGCCGATAACACAGTGCTGACCGAGGTGAGGCCCGGCGTCTACCCGTTCAACGACGCACAGCAGTTCGAGTTGGACGTCTGCACGCTCGGTGACATCGCGCTCAGCGCCGTCACCACCGTGGTGCACACCCGGGGCAGGACCGCGATCGTGGATGCGGGCAGCAAGATCCTGGGCGCCGACCGGCCGGGTTGGGCCACTGGTTTCGGACGCCTGATCGACGATCCTGATGCCCGCATCGTGGCACTGTCCGAGCACCACGCGACCATTGAGTTCCCCAGCGCCGCACCATCTCCCGGCACCCGCCTGCGGATTGCGCCGAATCATCTATGCAACGCGGTGAACCTGGTCGACTCGCTGGTCATTGATACGGCGGACGGCCCGCGGCACTGGGCAGTGGCCGCACGCGGCACCAACACCTAGCCGATCAGCGCGACAGCGGCTTGGCCGTCTGTACCGCACGCGCGACGGTCTGGAAGGCCTCGGTGTTACCGGCCCCGGTGACGGCGACGGTCACCTTGTTGTCCAGCCGGGTGACCCACAGCGGTTCGGTACCTTCACCGCCCTCGTACGCGATCCAACGCACACCGTCCACATCCTCGGGTCCGCGCGGCACGAGTGCACTGTCCAGCTTCGGTACGAGCTTCTCCTCGGCGGCGCCGCTTTGCACCACCGCCATGTACGCACCCGACGGACTCAGGTATCCCACCCTGGTCAGCGGAACTCCCTCGACACTGTCTCGCCCCCCGGAATTCGCCCGCCAGCCCTCGGGCAGCAGCGGCTCCCGAACCGGGAACGAGAACTGCCGGGCATCGGCCTGCAGCGCGGCGTGCGCGTCATAGGAGGGCGGGTCACCGGCTGTCGGACCGTTGGGAGTGAAGGAGCACATTCCCAACAAGCCGGCCAGCACGATGCATGCGACCACCAGCGGAGCCATCGACCAGAACATGTCGCGGCCATCCTGGAACAGCCGCGGCTTGGCGGGCCGGGGTGCAGGCACGGCGATGCGATCGTCGGGTCCCGAATCTTGGTCCGGATCTGGTGCACCTCCCACGCCCCCATCCTTGCAGGCGCGCATGAAAGAATCACAACTCATGAGCCCGTCGCGCAGAGAAGCCCCGGACCGCAACCTGGCATTAGAGCTGGTCAGAGTCACCGAGGCGGGTGCCATGGCCGCGGGTCGATGGGTCGGCCGCGGTGAAAAGGAAAAGGGCGACGGCGCCGCCGTCGACGCCATGCGTGAGCTGGTCAACTCCGTTTCCATGCGCGGTGTGGTCGTCATCGGCGAGGGCGAGAAGGACAACGCCCCGATGCTCTACAACGGCGAAGACGTCGGCAATGGCGACGGACCGGACTGTGATTTCGCGGTAGATCCGGTGGACGGCACCACCCTGATGAGCAAGGGCATGCCGAACGCGATCTCGGTACTCGCGGTCTCCGAACGCGGCACCATGTTCGATCCGTCGGCCGTCTTCTACATGGAGAAGATCGCCGTCGGCCCCGACGCCGCGGATGTCATCGACATCACCGCGCCGGTTTCGGAAAACATCAAGCGCGTCGCCAAGGTGCGCAACTGTTCGGTCTCCGACATCACCGTGTGCATCCTGGACCGGCCCCGCCACGGCGAGCTCATCCAGAACGTCCGCGAGACCGGCGCCCGCATCCGCCTGATTTCCGATGGCGACGTGGCCGGTGCCATCTCGACGGCCCGCCCGAACTCGGGCACCGACATGTTGCTCGGCATCGGCGGCACCCCCGAGGGCATCATCGCCGCCGCCGCCATGCGCTGCATGGGTGGCGCCATCCACGGCAAGCTCGCCCCGCGCGACGACGAGGAACGCCAGAAGGCCATCGACGCCGGCTACGACCTGGATCAGATCCTCACCACCGAAGACCTGGTCTCCGGCGAGAACGTCTTCTTCTGCGCGACCGGCGTCACCGACGGCGATCTGCTGCAGGGCGTCCGATACTTCGGCGGCGGCTGCACCACACAGTCCATCGTGATGCGTTCCAAGTCCGGCACCGTCCGGATGATCGAGGCCTACCACCGCCTCACCAAGCTCCGCGAATACTCCGCGGTCGACTTCACCGGCGACGACGACGCCACCCATCCTCTCCCCTGATCACTCCCTCATCGACGACGGAAGGTATCCATGTCCGAGCAGCAGTACCGCATCGAGCACGACACCATGGGCGAGGTTCGCGTGCCCGTGGAAGCACTGTGGCGCGCGCAGACACAACGCGCCGTCGAAAACTTCCCCATCTCGGGGCGTGGCCTGGAGCGCACACAGATCCGTGCGCTCGGCCTGCTGAAGGGCGCCTGCGCCCAGGTCAACAAGGACCTGGGCCTGCTCGCGCCGGAGAAGGCCGACGCGATTATCGCTGCGGCACAGGAAATCGCCGACGGCAAGCATGACGACCAGTTCCCCATCGACGTGTTCCAGACCGGTTCGGGCACCAGCTCGAACATGAACGCCAACGAGGTGATCGCCTCGATCGCCGCCAACAATGGCGTCACGGTGCACCCGAACGACGATGTGAACATGTCGCAGTCCTCCAACGACACCTTCCCGACGGCCACCCACCTGGCCGCGACCGAAGCCGCTGCGCGCGACCTGGTTCCGGCGCTGGAGTACCTGCAGCAGGCGCTGGCCACCAAGGCCAAGGCCTGGAAGACCGTGGTGAAGTCCGGCCGCACCCACCTCATGGATGCGGTGCCGGTGACCCTCGGCCAGGAGTTCGGCGGTTACGCCCGCCAGATCGAGGCCGGCGTCGAGCGGGTCAAGGCCACCCTGCCCCGCCTGGGTGAGCTGCCCATCGGTGGCACCGCCGTCGGCACGGGCCTGAACGCCCCCGACGGCTTCGGTTCGAAAGTTGTTGAGGTACTGAAGAAGTCGACTGGCCTCTCGGAGCTGAAGACGGCCACGGATTCGTTCGAGGCGCAGGCCGCGCGTGACGGACTGGTCGAGGCTTCCGGCGCACTGAAGACCATCGCGACCTCGCTGACCAAGATCGCCAACGACATTCGCTGGATGGGTTCGGGCCCGCTGACCGGTCTCGGCGAGATCCAGCTGCCCGACCTGCAGCCTGGCAGCTCGATCATGCCCGGCAAGGTGAACCCGGTGCTGCCCGAGGCGGTCACCCAGGTGGCCGCACAGGTGATCGGTAACGACGCCGCTATCACCGTGGGCGGGCTGTCCGGCGCCTTCGAGCTCAACGTGTACATCCCGGTGATGGCCCGCAACCTGCTGGAGTCGTTCACACTGCTGGCCAACGTGTCTCGCCTCTTCGTCGACAAGTGCGTCGACGGCCTGATCGCCAACGAGGATCACCTGCGGACGCTGGCGGAGTCCTCACCGTCGATCGTCACCCCGCTGAACTCGGCCATCGGCTACGAGGAAGCGGCGGCCGTGGCCAAGGAAGCACTCAAGCAGCGCAAGACGATTCGCCAGACCGTCATCGACCGCGGCCTGATCGGCGACAAGCTGAGCATCGAGGAGCTGGACAAACGCCTGGACGTGCTCGCCATGGCAAAGGTGAAAGACTAATTAAGGCCCGGTTCGTCCGACTGACCCTCGTCATCGCCGGTATCTACCAGGCGGTGACGGGGGCATGGGCGATCGTGGCTCCGCAGTCGTTCTTCGACACACTCGGTGCATTCGGTGTGCGAAACGATCACTACCTGTTCGACTTTGGTTCGTTCGCAATCCCGTTGGGGCTGGCGCTGCTGGCCTCGGTGAGATGGCCGTCGTGGCGGGTACCGGCGCTGGCCATCGCCACCGGGCATTGGGTACTGCACACCGTGAGCCACCTGGTGGACACCAACCATCACCAGGGCCAGGCCTTGGGATTGCTCGAAGGTGTCGGCCTGTTGGTGACGGCAGCACTGTTGGCGCTGGCGCTGTGGTTCGCGGCCTCCGAGGAATCCGACTCCGAAAAGGCCTAGCGCGGCCGCGATATGGTCACCGTGGACACCGCCTCCGTGGCGACGTCACCGGCGGTGAAGGCCAACGGGCGCAGCTGCTCGGCGCTGAAGGCCTGGGCCCCCGCGTAGTACGCGGGGTTCTTCGAATCGTCCGGGTTTCCGTAGACCAGAAGGCCTTTCGCATCCGGCCCATCGGGGCCGTACTGCAATGCCATGATGAAGCTGTCCCCCTCTTGGATGGGATAGCCGTTGAACACCCCCGAGGGACTCGGGATGGCACGCAACTCCGTACCCGGTTCCAGTCGGTCCCCGGGATTGGGTTGCGGTTCAGAGCTGGTGCCCCAGGAGCAGCAATCCACGATATTGGCGGCTCCCTCGATATCTGTTCCACCACCGATCGGCAACAGACGGCCGGTGTGCACTTCGCGTTGCACATCCCCCAATGGCGCATCGACGGGGATACCGGCGCGCTGCAGAAGGCGCACGGCGGCAGCCAGTTCCGTGAGCCAGGGCTTGACATCGGCCGCCGGAACCGAGGGCGAATCAACGGGCTTGGCCGGATCGAATCCGTCCGCGAACAACCTGCCCCGGTCTTTGCGCTCCGCCGGGGTAAACCGGGAAAGCCATTCCCGGAACACGACGGCACCGCGCGCGGTCTTGGTGAACGTGCCGTCCCAGCCGGCCAGCGCGGAGCAGGCGGGCCCCAGGTCGACGCCATCGACCACCTTGGCCGCCATGCATGCCCGTACCAGCGGTACGCGCAGTTGATCGGCAAGGATCGCGCGATCGCTGAACAACGCGGCACTCACGTCGTCGACGGACCACTTGCCACTGTTGCCGGCGAGCAGCCGCGCGTTGGTCTTGGTCCGGGGTGACAGCATCCACCCCTCGCCACCCTGCTGGGGCTGATAGCCGGTAAGCAGCTGATCGGGATTCGCAAGCCACATACTGTCATTGGCGTTGAAGACGTAATCGCGCCGCTCCAGCTGCGGCATGTGGTCATATCCGATGAGCCCGGGAGCGGCGGCATTCTCATCGTCGGCCCAGTCGAAGAGCGACCGGGACCCGTCGAGCACCATCATTCCCGCGGAGCGATACGCGTCCCTGATCAGCCCCGGCTTCTCGCGGTCGCTCGCCCATGCGGCAAGGGCTTCCTGGGACAGGTTGGGAGTCGCCGAGCTATCGACGATCCAGGCGCGTCCGTCAGCGCTCGTCGAGACGGTATTCATCCATGGCACACCGCGATTAGCCCGGAACACATCCTGGAACTCGTCCATAGAACCTGCGGTGGCCATGCCCAGGTATTGCGACAACGTGGTGTTGGTGTCGGCGTTGGCATCGGCCATCGCGACGGCCTGGGCCCGTGTCCAGCCCACGGTGTCCACATCGGCCACCGGCCCGTGGTTGGTGGAGTAGAGGGTGCGGCTCATCGGCGCGATGCCGTGCTCACCGGCCACGTCAATGGTGATGGGGTCGGGCGTCATCACCTGGCGCCGGCCATCGATGTAGTAGGCGGTGGGGTCCGACGGATCCAGGTCGTAGCGGTACAGCGCGAAGCGGCGCCCGGCCGCCACGGTGGCCGTCCAGGCCACCGCATCGGTGAATCCGAGTTGCACCAAAGGCATTCCGGACAATCCGACACCGTAGACGTTGAGCTGTCCGGGAATGCTCTGGTGCGCCTCCCAGAGACGGTTCTCACCCGTCCACGGGTAGTGCGGGTTGGCCAACAACAGCCCGCCGCCGGTGCTGGAACGATCCGAGCCCAGGGCCCATCCGTTGCTACCCATCCGCGGCGGAGCGGGCAATGCGCCAGGGCGGGGTGCGGATGCACCTGAAGGCGGTTGTGCCCTGCCGATTTCGGTGATCATGGAGACGCTGGACACCGTCATCACGACATCGGAGAAATGCGCGTACAGGTCCTGCGCGGTGATCGGCGCTACCCACCCGGCGCCATCGCACCAGCCACCGTTCACGCCGTTGATCGACAATGACTCGTTGAACCCCGCGACGTAACCGTCGACCAGTTCGCGCACCCTGGCCGGCTGGTTGGCCCAGCGCTTGGGCGCGTTCTCCCACAGTTTCAGGTGGCGGTAGCCGAAGTCCATATCGACGTTCCGATTGTTGGCGCCCGGCCCGAGCCACTTACTGCGCTCACCGCGCACCTTCACAATCTGGTCGATCAGGGTGCAGGCACGATCCTCACCGAATGCGTAGCCGGTGCCGTAACCCAGTGAGCCCCAATCATCGGCGCTGACATGTGGGACACCCCGTTCGTCTCGGCTGATCGTCGCCGAATAGCGCTGCGGGGCGGGAAGCACGACGCTGGCAGGTCCGACAAGCAGTGCCGTGATCAACGCCAAAGCGACGAGGCGCACCCCTATTGCCCGACGGCCGGCCCACCCGCACCCTGGTTGGGCAGGTCGGTGATGGGGATATTTGTCGCGGGCAGCGGGGACGGCGTGTTCGGCAGCGGCGGAATCTCGGACGCCGGAATGTCTTTCAGGAGGTTCACAGGTGGACCGTTGTCCCGGCTTCCGTAACTGCTGCCGGGTTCACGCGGGCCGAGTAACTTCGTGACGGTCACCGCGTGGTAGCCGTTGGCCCTGAGCACCGGGAGGAACTGCTCGACGAGATCCACTGTGCTCGAATAAGTATCGTGGAAAAGCACCACGGATCCCGGCTTGATCTGTGACATCAGGATGGCCCGGCTGGCATCGGTGTTCGAATCGTTGGCCCAATCGAACGGGATGACATCCCAGTTGATATCGGCCAGGCCCTGCTTCTTGGCTTCGGCCAGCACCTGATCGTTGATCAGACCACCTGCGGTGCGGAACAGCTTGGGGCGCTGACCCGTGGCCGCTTCGATGGCGTCGCTGGCCTTACTCAGCTGACCCGCGATTGCCTCCGGCGGGATCGTCGTCATGTTGGGGTGTTCCCAGGTATGGCTGCCCAGCTCCATGCCGGCGTCCACGACCCGCTTGGCACCCGCCGGATCGCGCTGGACCTTGTTGCCGATTTCGAAGAAGGTCGAGTGCGCGCCATTGGCTCGCAGGATCTCCAGCAGCCGGTCGGTGAATGGGCTCGGCCCGTCATCAAATGTCAGCGCCACGCACTTCTCGCGTTGACAGTCCACCGGCGCGTCCAGGGCGCGCTGCTTGTCGGTGACGACGATCGCGGCCGCGATCAAACTTCCCACAGCGGCCGCGACCATCGTCCACCGAAAGACATCACGCTTGGATAGCACGCCCCACAGCGTAACCGTCAGTTCAGGAGGAGAGCCCGGGCCCGAACTCCTCCAGCATCTCTGTGACCAGCGCGGCGATCGGTGAACGCTCACTACGCACCAGCGTGACGTGCGCGAACAGCGGATGGCCCTTGAGCTTCTCGATCACCGCGGCCACACCGTCGTGACGACCGACACGCAGGTTGTCACGCTGCGCGACGTCGTGAGTGAGCACCACTCGCGAGCCGCTGCCCAGCCGCGACAGCACCGTCAGGAGCACATTGCGCTCCAGAGATTGCGCCTCGTCGACGATCACAAAGGAGTCATGCAGGGACCGTCCACGGATGTGCGTAAGTGGGAGCACCTCGAGCATGCCGCGGGAGAGCACCTCTTCGATGACCGCAGGTGACGCCAGTCCTTCGAGAGTGTCGAAGACGGCCTGCGCCCACGGGCCCATCTTCTCGCTCTCGCTGCCCGGCAGATAGCCCAGCTCCTGGCCGCCGACTGCGTACAGCGGACGGAACACCACAACCTTGCGGTGGCTACGCCGCTCGAGTACCGCTTCGAGTCCGGCGCACAGTGCCAGGGCCGACTTACCGGTACCCGCCTTGCCGCCGAGAGAGACGATGCCCACCGACTCGTCAAGCAGGATGTCCAGTGCCACACGCTGTTCCGCGGAGCGCCCGCGCAGCCCGAAGACTTCACGATCACCGCGTACCAGCTGTACCCGCTTCTCCGCGTTGACTCGGCCAAGTGCGCTCGAGGTGCCGCCCAGCAGCCGGATTCCGGTGTGGCACGGTAGATCTCGCGCCGCCTCCAGATCGACCTCACCGGCTTCGAAGAGCGAGTCGATGACGTCAGGAGCGGTGTCCAGCTCGGTCATGCCCGTCCAGCCCGAGTTCACCACGTCCTGAGCCCGGTACTCGTCGGCAGCCAAGCCCACCGCACCGGCCTTGACACGCAGCGGAATGTCCTTGCTCACCAACGTAACCAGCTTGCCCTCGGCGGCGAGGTTGAGCGCGCACGCCAGAATCCGCGAGTCGTTGGAGTCGGTGCGGAAGCCCACAGGCAGCACCGAGGGATCGGTGTGATTCAGCTCGACATGAAGCGAACCACCCTGTGTCCCAACAGGAATTGACTGATCGAGACGGCCATGCTCCAGCCTCAGATCGTCGAGCATCCGCAACGCGGTACGGGCGAACCAACCCAGCTCGTGATGGTGACGTTTGCCTTCCAGCTCACTGATCACCACCAGCGGGATCACTACCTCATGTTCGGCGAATCGGTTTGTGGCCCAAGGGTCAGACAACAACACCGAGGTGTCGAGCACATAGGTACGGATTGTCCCAGGGTTCATTGAAGCAGTCACCGAGCGCTCCTGACATCCGTGCGGCACCACACGCGATCTGTCGTGGACGCGGTCGGTACCGTGTGTGGACGCCTCATGAGACCGTCCACATCAGGACCGGGGCCGGTCCTGTCGTTTTCGCCACGATCAGTACCTCCCGGATAGCAAAGCATGTCGCTAGCCATCGCTTTTGACGCTACTCGCACCTACGCGTAGATGCCGCGCACCGAATCGAGCGTGTTGACTAACACCGGGTTAACGCCGGTTACAGGCGTGCGGCGGAGCCCTGAATGCGTCGAGCGCATACCAGGTGCACATGAATCCCCCGGATTCTGCGCGCGCGGTATGCGCTCGACGGACAGCTGGCTTAGTAATCAGAGCCGCTCGGTCACGCCCCACTTGTCGGTGAGTTCGCGAACCACGTCCTGCACGGTGACCTCGTCGATGATTCCGGCCTCGGCCACGGAGGCGACCTTGTCCTCGTAACCGTCGATGTCGGCGCCGATGACCTGCAGTTCCGCGGCGCGGGCTTTGATGGCCGCGATGGTGTCCTCGGGGTGCAGACGCAGGCATTCGAGCACGATGTTGCTGTAAATCTGCTCGTGACGGCGCTCGTCCTTCTCGATGTTCGCGAGCAGGCCCTTGAGCACGTCATCGTCGGTCAGCGCGGCGAGGTTCCGTACGAACACCGCGTGCATCTGCTCGAAGAACGCGTTGAACACCAGCGTCTCGATTTGGCTGTACGAGTCGGCCCGGTAGCCCTTCATGACGTGAGCCAGCCGGGTGTCCTCATCGCCGCTGGGATCGGCATTACGGGTCACCACGAGGTACTCGCGCAGCGTGATGGCGTGCAGGTTCTCTTCGGCGGTCCAGCGACCGATGAAATCCGCCCACGGGATGATCTCCAGCGAGAAATGCTCGACCATCTCGCGGTGATAACCCGCCAGGTTGTCCTTGGTGATCAGCAGGATCTGGAGGGCGTCGACGACAGCCTTGGGCAGCTTGACGTCAGAGGGTTCCCAGTCGCGTCCACCCAGGAAGGCGAAGTTCTCACCCTCGTCATACGGGACGTGCTCATGGGAGTACCAAAGCTCCGCCGTGTCGCGGTGGCGATCGATGTTCTCGGCGACGACATCCGTCAGCTCAAGAGTCAACGCATTGGGTACAGGTTTCTGTGCCATGCGGTAACAGTAACCGGACGCGTAGAAAATGTGAAATCGCCACGCGACCCTTAGCGGGCAGACGCAAAAGCCCCCGAAACACCAGCGTGCCGGGGGCTTTTACGTCTAGTCGTGGTGACTAAAGACCCTAGAGAGTGAGGCCCGGATAGAGGGGGTTCGCGGCCAGCAATTCGGCCGAAGCGGCCCTCACGCGGTCGGCGACACCGTCGGCAAGCGTGTACTTCGCCTTGGAAGAACCAGCGGTGCCTCCCGCAGGACTCGTGTTGGACAGCACGTCGACGACGAGCTCGGCCACCTTGTCGAACTCGTCACCGTTAAATCCGCGGCTGGTGAGCGCCGGGGTACCGAACCGGATACCGCTGGTGTACCAGGCGCCGTTGGGGTCGGCCGGGATGGCGTTGCGGTTGGTGACGACGCCCGCGTCGAGCAGGGCCGACTCGGCCTGCCGCCCGGTGAGCCCGAAGGACTGCACGTCGAGCAGCACCAGGTGGTTGTCGGTGCCGCCGGTGACCAGGCGGGCGCCCCGCTTCAGGAAGCCCTCGGCGAGCGACTTGGCGTTATCGGCGACGCGCTGCGCGTACGCCTGGAAGGAGGGCTGGCGCGCCTCGGCCAGGGCGACGGCCTTGGCGGCCATCACGTGCGACAGCGGTCCGCCCAGCACCATGGGGCAGCCCTTGTCGACGGCATCGGAGTACTCGGCGGTGGCCAGCACCAGGCCACCACGCGGGCCGCGCAGCGACTTGTGGGTGGTGGTCGTGGTGATGTGGGCGTGCGGCACCGGATCCTCGTCACCGGTGAACACCTTGCCGGCGACCAGGCCGGCGAAGTGCGCCATATCCACGAACAGGGTGGCGCCCACCTCGTCGGCGATCTCGCGCATCTTGGCGAAGTTCACCCGGCGCGGGTACGCGGAGTAGCCACCCACCAGCACCAGCGGCTTGAACTCGCGTGCGGCCGCAGCCAGCGCGTCGTAGTCCAGCAACCCGGTTTCCGGGTCGGTGCCGTAGCTGCGCTGGTGGAACATCTTGCCCGAGATGTTCGGGCGGAAGCCGTGGGTGAGGTGGCCGCCGGTGTCCAGTGACATACCCATCAGGCGCTGGTTGCCGTACTGATGGCGCAGCTCCTCCCAATCGGTCTCGGACAGGTCGTTGACGTTGCGCACACCCTTCTCGGCGAGCGCCGGCGCCTCGACCCGAGTGGCCAGGATTGCCCAGTAGGCAACGAGATTGGCGTCGATTCCCGAGTGCGGCTGGGCGTACGCGTAGGGCGCACCGAACAGCTCGCGGGCATGCTCGGCGGCCAGCGCCTCGACGGTGTCGATGTTCTGGCAGCCGGCGTAGAAGCGATGGCCGATGGTGCCCTCGGCGTACTTGTCGGAGAGCCAGGTGCCCATGGTGAGCAACACCGCGGGCGAGGCGTAGTTCTCGCTGGCGATCAGCTTGAGCGAATCGCGTTGGTCGGCAAGCTCTTTTCGGGTCGCGTCCGCGATCCGCGGTTCGATGGTCTCGATGACCTCCAGGGCCGAACGGTACGCGGCGCTGGCGGTCTCGGCGTACTGCGCGCCCTGCGCAATGTCGCTGGAAGCTGAAGTCGTCATGACCCTCAGCCTAGTAGGCGCCTACACCAAGGTGGACGCCACCAGGGGCTCGTCCAGCAGCCGCCCGAAGCGGGTCGTGAGGGACTGTTCGGGCGGACGACGATCCAGCCACCCCTTCAACAATTGATAGCCCTCGACGTAGGTCGAGATGTATGCCCGCCACAGCGGCGAGGACAGGAATTTGAGCATGTGCCGGGCACGCTCATCGGGGACCAACAGCCAGCATTTCAGGAATGCGATCACGTCTTCGACGTCGCGGTGCTCGTCATGGAGCATGAGCGCCGCGTCTTGGCGCACGTTGATCAGCCCTGCGCGCGCCCGCCCCATGGCCTGAGCCTGTTCGCCGTCGAAGCGCAGCCCGAGGTCGGCGTAGATCTCTTGGGCCCACAGCCCCCAGTCCTCGCCGACGGCGGCGTACAGGGCGAGGTCGGCGAGCCCCTCGGCCATCAGGCACTGTGGCGTGTTGACCAGGAAGATGGTTTGTTCCTGCTGGTCTCCGAGGTGCACCAGGCCGGCTTCCTTGCGGCAGTGCTCGGTGTGGTGCCCGGGGTAGGACTCGTGGGCGATCAGAGCGGGCACGTTGTTCAGATACTGCTTGAGATCGGAATTGACGGCGACCGTCGAGCGGTAGTTGCCCTCGTAGTAGTTGAACCCCGACCAGGGTTTGTCGCTGACGACCTCGTAGGTCACCGTCTCGGTGTCGGGCAGCGGAAACTCCGCACGCACCCGGTCACGCAGTGCGCTGGAGAAAGCGTCCACACATTCCTGCAGGCGGTTCGGGTCGATCTCCTGAGACCGGTCATAGGCGGTTTTCCGTTCCAGCAGCGAACCGCCCTCCGGCAGAACAGAATCGAGGGCCTCATGCGCTTGCTCATAGCGCTCCTCGTCGCCCTTCTCGATGCGCACATCGAAGTAGTCATGCACCTCGTCGACAAACCCGATGTCCTCGCCCGCGAACTTGCGCCCGGCGCAGGCCAGTGCCTTCAGGTGGGTGTCGATGAACGCCTTACGCGCCCCGTCCAGGTCGCTGGCGGCCAGCTCTCCGCGCAGCGCACTCGCCTGCCGTGCGAGGTCGGCCGGATTGGGAGTGGGCTCATTCTCGACACGCTGCCGCAGCGAGGGATCACCGGTGAACGAGTCGACGTATCCACTTTCGATGCGGTCAAATCGCAGCCCGAGCAGCAGGTATTCGGTTACGACACCATTCTTCGATGCGCCGTTATCGCCCATGTCACACAACCCTAGTGCCGCGTTCACGAAGGGTTCCTGCAAGACTTGCCACTATGAGTGTTGGTCTTCGCGCAAGCGGCCCATCCACGCACTCTTCCTTCTTGCGAGCGGCGCGTCGATGCCGCGGCTGAGCGAGCCGAGCCCCTATGTGGAGTTCGACCGGAAACAGTGGCGCGCGCTGCGTAAATCCACGCCGCTGGTCCTCACCGAGGAAGAGCTCATCGGCCTGCGTGGTCTGGGCGAACAGATCGACCTGACCGAGGTCGCGGAGGTCTATCTGCCGCTCGCTCGTCTCATCCATCTCCAGGTGGCCGCCCGGCAGCGCTTGTTCGCCGCCACCGCCACCTTCCTCGGGGATCAACACCCGGACCGTCTGGTCCCCTTCGTCATTGGAGTGGCGGGCAGCGTCGCGGTCGGCAAGTCGACAACGGCCCGCGTGCTGCAGGCACTGCTCGCGCGCTGGGACCACCATCCCCGGGTGGACCTGGTGACCACCGACGGATTTCTCTACCCCAATGCCGAGCTGTCTCGACGGAACATCATGCACCGCAAAGGATTTCCCGAGAGTTACAACAGGCGCGGACTGCTGCGATTCGTTACCGAGGTCAAATCGGGGGCGCATGAGGTCACCGCCCCGGTCTACTCGCACTTGCTGTACGACATCATCAAGAACGAGAAACACGTTGTGCAGCAACCCGATATCCTCATTCTTGAGGGCCTCAACGTACTGCAAACGGGCCCGACGCTGATGGTCTCGGACCTGTTCGATTTCTCGATCTATGTGGACGCACGCATCGAGGACATCGAACAGTGGTACATCTCCCGATTCCTGGCGATGCGCTCCACGTCGTTCGCAAATCCTTCCTCGCATTTCCATCACTACGCCAAGCTGTCCGATAAGCAAGCAACCCTTGCCGCACAGGAGATTTGGCATTCAATCAACCTGCCCAACCTGCTCGAGAACATCCTGCCGACCCGCCCACGCGCGACGCTGGTACTGCGCAAGGATGCCGACCACTCGATCAACCGGTTGCGCCTGCGCAAGCTGTAGACGGCCTTGCGCGAAGTAGACCGAAAGGTATATTCGCCTCATGATCAACAACGTGGTTGAAACCTGGCACGGCATCATTTCCGGCGCGACCCCGGAAGCACTCAACGACCTGCTGGCCGAGGATGTCGTCTTCTACTCCCCCGTGGTGTTCACCCCCCAGCGCGGCAAGGCGATCACCGCCATGTACTTGCTGGCCGCGTTCGCGACACTCGCCGGACCCGACGGCGACTTCCACTACGTCAAGGAAGTCCTCGATGGCAACACCGCGGCCCTGGAGTTCGAGTCGTCCATCGACGGCAAGTACGTCAACGGGGTCGACATCATCACCTGCGACGACGCCGGCAAGATCACCGAGTTCAAGGTCATGATCCGCCCGTTGCAGGCCATCACCGCGATCCACGAGAAGATGCGCGCGGCTCTAGAAGCTGCGTCCTGATTTACGGTGCGTCAGCGGCAACCAACCAGTAGGTTGACCGCATGGACTATGACTACGACGTGGTCGTCATCGGGTCCGGTTTCGGTGGGAGCGTTGCGGCCCTCCGCCTCACCGAAAAGGGCTACCGAGTCGGCATACTTGATATGGGAAAACGCTGGAAACGCGAGGATTTTCCCCCGAACAACTGGCACGTTCGCAAGGCGATGTGGGCACCCGCGCTCGGGTGCTTCGGACCGCAGCGACTTACCGTGTTGGGCAAGACCTTCATCGCCAGCGCGGTGGGCGTGGGCGGTGGATCGCTGATCTACGGCAACACGCTGTATGAACCGCTGGAGCAGTTCTACACCGATAAGCAGTGGGCGCATATCACCGACTGGAAGTCCGAACTGGCGCCCTATTACGACCAGGCCAGCCGGATGCTCGGAGTCGCGCAGACTCCGCACACCACCCCACCCGATGAGGTGCTACTCGCCGTCGCCAAGGACCTGGGCGTCGAGGACACCTACCACCCCACCAATGTCGGTGTCTTCTTCGGCGATGAGCCGGGCAAGACCGTGCCGGATCCGTTCTTCGGCGGCGCGGGGCCCGAGCGCGCCGGCTGCATCGGCTGTGCTGCCTGCATGACCGGCTGCAAGCACAACGCCAAGAACACCACCGAGACCAACTACCTGTATCTCGCGGAACACGCGGGCGCAGAAATACATCCGCTTACCGAGGTGCTCGATGTGCGGCCCCTGCAGGATCGTGAGGGCTATGCGGTCAGCACCAAACAGACCGGGCGGCTGGTACGCAAAAAGAAGCGCACGTTCACCGCACAGCATGTGGTGTTCTCGGCGGCATCGCTGGGCACCCAGCGGCTGCTGCACAAATTCAAGGATTCAGGGTCGCTACCCAACCTGTCGGATCGTCTGGGCGAACAGACACGCACCAACTCCGAATCCGTGCCCATCGTCTACTCCCCCACCCGCGATGACTTCTCGCAAGGCGTCGCCATTACCTCGTCGATCCACCCCGAACCGAACACCCATGTCGAGGTGGTCCGATACGGGGAAGGCTCGACCTTCCTGAGCATGTTGGGCACCAACATGGTTGACGGCGGCCCGTGGCGTTTCGCGCGCACCTGGCTGGCCAACGTGCGGCACCCCGCCATGGTGTTCCGCTCAATGTTCCCCTACCGCGCCGCGCAGCACTCCATCATCGTGCTGGTGATGCAGTCGTTGGACAACTCGCTGACCACCTATCTCAAGCGCGGGCTGTTCGGAAAGAAGATGACCACCAAACAGGGCTCGGGAGAACCGAACCCGGACTGGATCCCGGTCGCACACGATGTCGCACGGCGGATGGCCGACAAGGTCGACGGATACGCGGGCAGCACCCACCTGGATTCGATGAACATCCCGCTGACGGCGCATTTCATCGGCGGCTGCCCCATCGGCGATTCTCCCGAGACCGGCGTGATCGATCCGTACCAACGGGTCTACGGATATCCCGGGCTGTATGTCTCCGATGGTTCGGCGATCTCGGCCAACCTGGGGGTGAATCCGTCATTCACCATTACCGCCCAAGCCGAACGCGCAATGGCGTTCTGGCCCAACAAGGGTGAGCTCGATCCGCGGCCGGCGCTGGGCTCGCCCTACAAGCGCGTCTTCCCGGTGCAACCCAACCGTCCGACCGTTCCGGAGTCCGCACCCGGCGCGCTGCGCTTGCCGCTGACCCCGGTTTAAACATGAAGGTGCCGGGCCACCCAGTGGATGGCCCGGCACCGGCTCGCCGTCAGAAAGAGGCGAGCATGTGGGCGGCTACGCCGAGCGCAGGCGCCGTAGTCCGAGGAATTGGATGTCCGCCATGACGGCGGTGTAGATGCCGAATGCGATGGAAAGCGTCACCCCGGCGGTGGTCAGCGGTATCCATCTCACGACACCCGCTGCCACATAGAGCACGGTGGCCAGCAGGTTGCCGGCGATATAGGCGACGCCGATGGTTCCGAGCCTGGACCTGTCGGCCCGGCTCAGCACGAAGGCCAACACCCCGTATCCGATGAGAGCGGCGGCATGCGCCACCTGAAATCCCAGCGAGGGACCAAGCGGCCCGACAAGCCATTTCGCGGCGATCAGCAGGACGACAGCAACCGAACCGGTAACGATGCCGTCGAGGCCGATTCCGAATCGCAGGAGCGAGTCGGGTTGGGCGAATCGGGTGCGAAGTACTGAGGCGTTCTCTGAAGCTATGGACATTGGGGACTCCTTGTGTGAAAGCTCCGGGTGAAAGCTGACACCACCGACATTCCTCGGGATGTACTGCCATCTCGACATTCGGCACTGCCAATCCCTGCCAATTCACCGCGCGGTGTGCCATCATCTAAGGATGACAACAGCGGATGTCATCTCTACCGCGCCCGGTGCGCAGCTCGGCCGTCATTCACTGTTATGGCGCTGGGCTGGCGATATGCGCATCGCCTTCACCGGAGGCACGGCCGGGCTTCTGCAAACGATGGACCCCGCCATCGGTTATGCACTGATCGAGCACTCGAACTTCTTCGCAGACCCTGTGGACAGGGTCTTCCGCTCGTTACCCCCGATCCTCGGCACCGTGTACGACGATCCCGCGGCCGGTACTGGCATGAAGGTGCGGGACTTTCACCGCGACATCAAGGGGATCCAGCCCGACGGCGTCCGGTATCACGCACTGAACCCGACGACCTTCTGGTGGGCTCATGCGACGTTTCAGGTGATGGTCGAACAGACCATAGACAGGTACTCCCGTTACCGGCTCACCGACGCCGAACGAGAGCAGCTCTACCAAGAGGGCGTCGAATGGTATCGCCGATACGCGATGAGCGAGCAGCCGCTGCCACCGAATAGAGCTGCGTTCCAACGGGAGTGGGATCGATACTGCGACGAGGTGCTCGCCCCCAACCCCGCGGCCGACTATCTGATGAAGGTCATCGAGGGGCGTGCCGTGCCCGATATGAGCAAGTCCCCGTATTTACCGGTGGCGTCCTATTTGAAGCCGGCCGCCAGACTCGCTTTGCCCACCGCACCGATGCGCATGGCGTTGGCGCCACCGTTGAGACTCACCATCTACGGCGGCTTGCCGCCCCAGGTACGCAAGCGTTTTGGGATCCGCTGGAACCTTGCGGACGAGACGGCCTACCGCGCGCTTTTGCGCGCCGTGCCACTGGCGTGGCCCTTCATCCCGACATCGTGGAGATGGCATCCGGGCAGCCATGCCGGCTGGCGGCGGGAACGGGGACGGCTACCGCGAAACTGGTGATGAACCATTGGACACCGGGACGGTCTGTGCGCGCAGATCCGCGGCGATGAGTTTGGCCGCGGCGTTCTGCCAGTTGTGCAACGAACGCTGCGGCACCTCGGTGACCAGCCACTGCCACGCCTGACGCGATACCGGGTCCAGTCCCGCGGCGGTCGCACCCTGCGCGTATGCCCGCACGCCCATGACGTACGGAAAGTACAGCGCGTTGTAGTAGCGCCATTGATCGGTGGTGCCGAAATCCCCGTCCTCCCGGGGCTTGAGCCGTGAAATGGATTCGGCGAGCACCGCCCTGAGCTCGTTGGCACGCTCGACAGGCTGATCAGAGGCGCCACGATCGGTGAGGCGTTCATCGATGGCAGGCAGCGATGTCAGCGGGCTGGCGACGAGTTTGGCCAGGTCGCCGTAATGGCTCAGTGCCCGGCGGGTCAGGCGGGTGAACGTTTCGTCGTCGACGCCGTCGATGGGCGATGCCGATTTCAGCGGCAACGCGGCCTCGGTGTTACGCAGCTCGGAACGCTCGTGGCGCAGCTGGGGAGAGCGCGAGAACGCCAGGCGGTCAAGGAAGTCGGCGAAGGGGCCCGATTGCACCTGGATGCAGATGGCCAGGGCGACGCTGGTGAACAACAGGACCACCAGGGCGACCGATTGACCGACGACGGCGATGCCGATCATGGCCTGGGCGCCGAACAACGCCCCGACCAGAATGGAGGCGACGAACGAACGCAGCATGTCACCGCGCAGGGCCTGTCCCTCGTCGAAGGCGTCCCAGAGTGCAACCCCCAGACCGAGCAACACCAGATCGAAACCTGTCGACGCCAACGCCAGCCAGCTCGGCAGGATGCCGAGCGGGATGATCAGCTGCGCATCACCGAGGGTGAAGAACATGGTGGCGACCAGGACGACGCCCCGCGCCGAACCGGGTATCGAGGCACGTCGGCGGAACAACAAGATCGCCGCACCGATGGCGGCGGTCCCATTGGCACAGAACATGATCCAGTGCCCAAGTTGTGCGGGACCGGCGATGGTTCCGGCCAGCGACGCCCCCACCAGCAGTACGACCGCCAGGACGGCACCGGGGACAGCCATCGCGGCGCGATCACGCCACCGGTCGCCGGTATTGGTGAGTTCAAGCAGCACCAGCAGCCAGGCGACACTCGGGATGATCGCGGTGAAAACCTCGATGCGGCCCAGCAGCTCGGCATCGGATCCCGGAGTAACCCGGATGGCGTCGAGTGCGACGACAACGGAGTAACCAATCAGTCCGATCGCGGCGAGGACCAGGACGGGCTTGCGGGGGTTGCGCGCGAGCAGATACAGACCCAGCCACCAGCTGAGTCCGAAAACCAGTGCCGACATCGCCACCATTAGTAACAGTGTGACAGGTGCGCGTTGATCACATCCAGTGACCGCGACGAAGCGACCTAAGGGCGACGATCCTTACGAAGCCTCGACGGAGTTCGTAAGCGTCCCGATACGGTCGACGCTGACCTCGACGACATCTCCCGCCGCAAGGAACCGGTTGCTGAAGAGTCCAACACCCTGCGGAGAACCGGTGAGCAGCACATCTCCGGGTTCCAGGGTGAACAGCCGGGAGGCGAAGGCGATGAGTTCCGGGATCTGATGCAGGAACTCGCCGGTCGTGGCGTCCTGACGGAGTTCGCCGTTGACCGTGGTGCGGATCGCCAGATCCAAGCGCGGACCGAACTCGTCTGCCGTCACCAAACATGGTCCGAGCGGTTTGAAGGTATCGAAACTCTTGGCAAGTCCCATGGAAACCGTGAGATCCCCAGACATCGCCCTGCGTTGGATATCTCGGGCGCTGACGTCATTGGCCACCGTAAGTCCGGCGACATGCGACCACGCGTGGCGCTCGTCGACCGATGTGGCGCGCCGGCCGATCACAACAGCAATCTCACCCTCGTAGTCGACTGCGGATGGCGCGAAAGCAGGTAGCAGGATCGGAGCACCCGTCCCCACGACTGCCGAGCCAGCAGTGAGGTGGACGTTGGGTTCCGTTGGGAGGTCCGAAGGTTGGATGCCCATCGCCCCGACAACCTCGTCGAGATGGCTCTGATAGTTCAGGCCAACGATAGGCACCTTTCCCGGGCGGGGCACCGGCGCCATCAGGCCGCATTCCTGCAGCGCGAGATGCTTACGCACCCGCGCGGTGCGAGCCTCGTCGAGCGACCCCACCCGTAGTAACTCACCCAGGTCGGGCACATCCAGTTCCAGAAAGGCAAGCTCTCCGGGCCCGTCCTCACGGGCGATGCCGTCGGTCGTCGAATACAGGCGCATGGACATCTACCTCTTCTTTTGGTGTGGGCTGATCCAGACGATACGCATCTCTTGACTCATAGACAAGAGAATGAGATCTTGTCTCTTGACTAACGATCATGAGCCGGGAGGGTCTCGGCGCTACCGATCATCGAAGGGATCCACAATGGCGTCTCCCGCGAAGCTTGCCCATGTCGTTCTGCGCACCGCGCAGCACCGAACGATGCTGGACTGGTACAACCTCGTACTCGAAGGGCACACGGCCTACGTCAACGACGTGTTGGCATTCATGACCTACGACGACGAACATCACCGGATGGCGTTCCTGAACATGGGCGCCCAGGAGCATCCGACCTACCAGCACTGCGGGATGGACCACGTCGCGTTCACGTACGACAACCTGGGCGACCTGCTGGCCACCTATGTTCGACTCAAAGGCACTGGGGTAAAGCCACATTGGACGATCAATCACGGACCCACCACCTCGATGTACTTCCGCGATCCTGATGACAACCAGGTTGAACTGCAGATCGACAATTTCGCCACCGCACAAGAGGTTCAGGAATACCTGGACTCCGGCAAATTCCACGCCAACCCCATTGGCGTGGAATTCGATCCCGATGAGTTGGTGGCCCGCTTTGACGCCGGGGAACCCGTTGCTGAGCTCGTGAAGGTGCCGTGACCGCCATGTCCACATCGCCAGTTGCCATCATCGGAGCAGGACCAACCGGTCTGGCCACCGCATACGTATTGGGCCGCTACGGGATTCGCAGTGTGATATTCGAGCGATTCACGGGCGTCAACCCGCACCCGCGTGCCCATGTGGTGAACACGAGGACCATGGAACTTTTCCGCGCCTGGGGCATCGCCAACGCAGTGGAAGCGGATGCGATCGGCCATAACTTCATGCGTCACGTCACGTGGAAAAGCACCATGGCCGGCGAGGAGTTCGGGTGCATCGACCTTGATGACATGCCGCAGCCGGAGTTGACCCGCCGGGCGCACGCCTCCCCGACGCGCACGGTCTCCTGCGCCCAGGATCGCGTCCAAACGCATCTGCTCAATGCCCTACGTGTACAAGGCATGTCGGAAGTTCGGTTTGACACGTCAGTTATGGACGTGCAAGACCGCGGCGACACGGTAGCCGTCCATACCGATGGCGGTACCGAATACGCCGAATACGCGGTGGCGGCGGTGGGTGCCGGCGCCACGAGCTGCACCTGGCTCAATGTGGATTGGGGAGATCCGATATCTCTCGCCCACCACATCAACGTGTACTTCCACGCCGATATCGCCGCACGCGCCGGGGTTGTCCCGAGCATCCTGACCTGGGTCCTCAATACGGAGTCGGCGGGCGCACTCATCGCGATGGACGGAAAGCTCCGCTGGACATACAACTTCGGCTACGACCCTGCTGCCGAATCCCTGGCTGAGTTCACTCATGAACGCTGTCGCCAATTGGTGCGCAATGCCATCGGCATTCCCGGACTCGACGTCGACGTCAAGTCTGTGGGGGCTTGGAACCTGAGTCTGAGAACCGCGGCACACTACCGTGACGGTCGAATCTTGTTGGTCGGCGATGCCGCTCACCAATTTCCCCCGACAGGTGGCTACGGCATGAATACCGGTCTTGCCGACGCCGACAACCTCGGCTGGAAGCTGGCGGCCGTCATGAACGGGTGGGCGCCGCCAGAACTCCTGGACAGCTACGAATCCGAGCGCCGCCCCGTTGCCCTGGACAATGGCCGATTCAGCCTCACCAACGCGATCAAGATGACGGAAGCCGGTGTCGGACCCCAAACCCTGGAGGTGGCAGCACTATTGGAAAGTAGCGACCCGGAGGTCGCACAGTCGGCGCGAGAGGCTCTAGCGCGGGCGATTCCCGAACAACGCGAGCATTTCCGCTGCCTCGACCAGGAGATCGGATACGTCTACGGCAGCTCCGGGACCCCGCGGGCATCGGTGTTCCCGCCCGACCAGGGCGCGGTCGGGGGCCGCCTGCCGCACGCCTGGGTGCGCTGCCGCGGAGAGCGGGTGTCGACGTTGGACCTCGTGGTTCCGGGGCTCACGCTGATCGCGGGACCGGATGCGCTCTCCTGGCTTGCTGCCGGGAACCTCTACGGTGCTCCCGGCCAGGTGTTGCGTGTCGGAAAGGATCTTCATATCGAGGGCGAGGATCCGCTCGGCATCGGCCGCGACGGCGCCATTCTGGTGCGCCCGGACGGCCATATCGCCTGGCGCATAAGAGAGTCCGCAGGGATCTCGGAAAATGAAGTACGGAGTGTCCTGCACTCCGTACTGACCACAGGCTTGTGTCGTGAGGTGGTGGATGCGCTTCCATGAGTAGAGCAACTGACGAGCCTCCCATCAGCTGGCGTCCCACCGCCCTTCAGCGGCGTGACAGCCGTCTGTCCCGGTTCTTACAGTGGTTAGAAGACGAACGCGATCTCACCCTCGATGGCTACCGACAGGCCTGGGAATGGTCGGTGCGCGACCCTTCTGAGTTCTGGAGCTGTGTACGCGGGTATTTCGATGTCATCGGAGAAGGACTCGATGGCCCCGCGCTGGCGGTCGATCAGATGCCTGATGCCATCTGGTATCCACAGGCCCGGCTGAACTTCGCCGAGAACGTACTGCGCTACGCGCGGCTGCCCCAGCACGCCGACGACGCCGCCCTCTACGAGATCGACGAGGAGGACGCCACGCGGGAGATCAGTTGGCGCGAGCTGGAAACCCGCGTGGCCGCCCTGGCCGCGTCGCTGCGCGAGTTGGGGACCAAACCCGGCGATCGGATCGTGGCGGTGCTCCCCAACACTGCCGAGGCCATCATCGCGCAGCTGGCCACCGCAAGCATCGGCGCTGTGTGGGCCATCGTCTCCCCGGAGATCTCTGTGCAAGGGACGCTGGATCGTTTCGCGCAGCTGGAGCCCGTGGCCCTCATCGGGTCAATGTCCTACCAGTACAACGGCAAACATGTGGACTGCCAAGAACATCTGGCACAGATCCGTATGCAACTGCCGACGCTGCGGCACGCCGTACTGGTCACGGACACCGACGATAGCCCGGCGTGGCTCCACTTCGGTACTCTCTGCGAGGGCGACGCCAAGCCACATTACGATCGCGTCCCTTTCGATCATCCGCTGTGGGTGTTGTTCTCCTCGGGCACCACGGGCGTTCCCAAGGGAATCGTGCATGGGCACGGCGGAATCGTCTTGGAAGCGTGGAAAAGTGGCGCGCTCAACCACAACGTCGGGTACGCCGATGTCTACTACACCGCCGCCAGTACGTCGTGGATGATGTGGAATACGTTGTTAACCAACATGATGTGCGGTGCATCGGTTGTGGTCTATCCCGGCTCACCCACATACCCACGCATCGACCGACAATTCGAGATCGTCGCGCGCCTGGGCGTCACGCAATTTGCCACCAGTGCCGCCTATCTCAGCCGTGTCCAACAGGCCGGACTGAATCCGGGCCAGGATTGGGACCTGCGCAAGCTAGGGCATCTGATGTCCACAGGATCGCCGCTGCCCACCCCGACGTGGTCGTGGGTGCACGAGGCCGTCAAGGCCGACGTGCACCTCGCTTCGGTCTCAGGAGGAACCGACATCTGCAGCAGCTTCGTCGGATCCAATCCACTTGAGCCCACACGTCTGGGCGAGATACAAGGACCGGCCCTCGGGGTCGCGGTGCAGGCCTGGTCGGAACAGGGTGACAGAGTGATCGGTTCGGTGGGCGAAATGGTGATTACCCGCCCCATTCCGTCCATGCCCGTTGCATTCTGGAACGACCCCGAGGAGACCCGATACCGAGCCGCGTACTTCGAACGCTTCCCCGGCGTGTGGACCCACGGCGATTGGATCACCGAGACACAGCACGGCGGTTTCATCATCCACGGACGCTCCGATGCCACTCTCAATCGATTCGGCGTGCGCTTCGGTAGTGCGGATATCTACACCGCACTCGATGGCATGTCTGAAATCAAGAACTCGCTCGTGGTCGGCGTCGAAGAACAGGACGGCGGGTACTACCTGCCGCTGTTCGTCGTGTTGGCCGACGGACACACCCTCGACAACGACCTCAAAGAGCGGATTCGCGCCATCATCCGTCGCGAGGCCTCGCCGCGGCATGTACCGGACGACATCGTCGCCGCACCAGACATTCCTATGACCCACACAAACAAAAGGGCCGAGATTTCGGTGAAAAGGATACTGGCGGAAGGTAGCTCGGCAACCAGTACTGCAGCGTCCGCGCTGGCCAACCCGGATGCGCTCGATTGGTACACAGCGTTTGCCCACAGCCGTACCGGAGTACCCGCGAACGGACCGGCTACCCCTTGACTGAGCGTCAAGATGCTGTCCGGATGCCATATGGTCGATGTCGTGCCGAAAAACAATCAGGGGGTACCGAAGGCCCTACGCGAGGCAGCAGTCCTCGATGCTGCGAGCAAGCTGTTCACCACCCAGGGCTACCGGGAGACCAGCATCGCCGCGGTGGGTAAGGCCGTCGGCGTGGCACCGGCGGCGGTGCTCTGGTACTACCCGACCAAAGACGACCTATTCGCGGCATCACTGCACAAGATTTTCATCGAGAGCCGTCGACACATCGAGTCGAACCGCAAGATCGCCGGTGACCCCCATGCCGAATTGGCGGAATTGCTCGAACAGATGCTTCCGTTTCGCGGTATGCATCGCGAGGCCTATGAGCGAATGGCCGATTCGGAGGCCCTTCGCGAGGTCTACGGCGAGGTGCAACGGTGGCTTGAAGAACGGCTTCTGAAGGTCATCGACGCGCATGCGCCCTCCGATGTCGACCGAACGCTCGTGACCGACGTGGCACACATCTTCTTCGAGGGGATGCTCATCAGTGTCCGCGCGATCGACCGTCCCCTGACCGAATACATCGACATGGTCGTCGATGCGGCTATTGGCGTGGCGAGCGCGCGCAAGGCCAGACGCAAGTAATCACTTCACGGATTACCGCTCGTCAACCTCGCACCGCATGAGGCGGTGCCCAGCCAGGTGTGCGGATTGCGATCCCAGCACCATCCGAGCTTCGGGCGCCGATCGGATATCCAGATCGCAGGCACCCGCTGTCCTTTCCCCCGCGAGGCGGCCAGCGAGAAGCACTTGTTCTTGCGCAACATGTCCGGCCGCATCATCACCAGAATGATGCCCTCGTCGATCGTCAGCGGAGAGCGTCCGCGCGCGGTGATCGTCTCCAGTGCCCGCTCCGGCGTCACATCGCAGAACTCGCTCCCGGTGTCGATATCGGTGAGCAGGTAGACCCGACCCGGGATGTTCACGATCGGTTGGTACACCTCGGCGTCGCCGTCATCCATGACATGAAACCCGTTGCGCCCATTCAGGCTCATCAACGGCGCCGTCTGCTCATAGCTGAGTCCGGTGACGACCAGAACGAACGGAATGTGATCGCCGGGCTCGACGGTGGACGGTGGAAGATCAGCGATCCGAGTACGAAGCTCGACGGCGCTGTCGTCGACTGGGTATCCACGTTCAGTCAGATGGGCGAGCTGGCGGTCGAATTCATCCTGAGCAGCGGGCATTGACCGTCAACGCAGCGATCTCCCGGCAAGTTCCCGCGAGGACCGCTCAGGCTGCGCGGCTGAGATCGCGCCACAACTCCCGCTGCGCGCGATGCGGGTCCAGATCGATACGCCGATGGTGGTCGAACACCATGACGGCGTGCTCCGGCTCCCTGTAGACCGGCCATTCGGTGCCCGGGATGCCCGTGCGTGAGAACGCGAGCCAGCGGCTCTGAATGTCCTCGGTGAGCGCCAACGCGTCCTGCATATCTCTTTTCCCGGCCAATGCGGGCCAGCGCTTGAAGTGGCCGAACACCGCGAACAGTTCCGTCGCGTGCGCGGCCCCCGGCCCGAAACGCCGCAGCGGGCGCGGCGCATAGTCGTACCGGTAGAAGTAGACCGACGAGTGATGGCTGTGCGCCTGCGCCACGCGCCAGGCCTCCGAGCCGAACATCGCATCCCCCATGAGACGCACCACAGCAGTCTTGGACGGATAGCCCTCGTAGGAACTGATCACCCGCTTCGCGGCCTCCGGGCCGAGGGCACCGAGAGTTCCCGCGACAGCACGTGCGTCGAACCGGGACACCGACATCACCCGGGTCAGCAGTCGGTTGAACAACCGGACCTCTTCCGCGTTGTATCCGATGATGAGCGGGACCCGGTGCGCCTCACCGCGTTCCATCATCGCGATCGGGTCATCGGGTACAATCTCACCGTCGATGCTGGGGCCCACACCCAGCGAGAAGGCCGATTCCCGGGTTTTCGCGGTGAGCAGCCGGTGTGTCGCCCGCACGAGATCGCGCGGTCTGGCATTGATGACCGCCTCAGCGGAGCCGCGGCGGTCGACACCGAGATACTCGACGAGCTGGCGCGCTGTGGCCGCCGCCTCATCCCGGGTGTGGATCATTCCGCTGGCCGTGCTCTGGCAGATCGCGCGCTGGAACAGCCCGGCGGCCGCCGGAACGGTCACCAGCATCTGGACACAATGCGCACCGGCGCTTTCGCCAAAGATCGTGACACTGTTGGGGTCTCCGTTGAAGGCCGCTATGTTGTCGCGCACCCACCGCAGTGCCAGCACCAGATCGCGCAGGTACAGATTGCTGTCGATGGTGTGCCGGTCATCCGACAGGGAGGACAGGTCGATGGCCCCATAGGCCCCCACCCGATAGTTCACCGAGACGAAGACACAGCCACGCCGCGCAAGATCGGCGCCGTCGTATAAGGCCAGCGCGGAACTGCCCAAAACATAGGCGCCGCCGTGGATGTAGAACATCACCGGCAGTGCCTCCCCGGAGGTCTCATCCGGGACGGTGACGTTCACCGTCAGACAGTCCTCGCTGACCGCCTGGAACCTGTTGATCGAGAGCGGTACGTAGATACGTTTCTGCGGAGACGCCGATTTCCAGGAATCGCAGGGCAGCACCCCAGCCCAGGGTTTCGCGGGCGCCGGGCTGCGCAGGCGCAATGCACCCACCGGGGGCTCGGCGTACGGTATAGCGCGAAAACGATGCACACCGGTATCGCGGAAACCCTCCACCACGCCGTTCGCGGTCTGCACCCGCACCGGAACCCGCGCAACGTCTTTCGAGCCCTTTGTCATCGGCGCCTCACACCACGGTCAGAGGCAGTGATTTGCGCGTCTCGAAGACGAACCGCGATCCCCCGCTGACATTGGCGATCATCACCTCGGGCAGCTGTTTGTCCTCACCCTCATGCTCGACGAATGCGGCCACCCATTCCTCGGCATCTCCCGAAACCTCCGCGCCGATATGCGGATCGACCGCGGTCGCGATGGCCTGCAGCGGCCGCGTCTCGGCGGGACCGCACAGCGAGATCCAAGCCCGATCCTGGTGCGCGGGCGACTCCCACACATGGAGCTGACCTCCGGAGATTTCGGCGTTCACATATCCGACGGGATTCAACAGCGGGTGCACGTGGAGTACCTGCAGCACTCCATCGATCCCGTCGGGGACCTGCAACGCCTGCTTGATCCGCGCCGCGGCGACACCCGCAATACCGATGAGCTGCTGGGTACATACAGTGCGGGCCAGCTCGGCATCAGCCGCCCTCTTGCCTACCGCGATCGAGAACCCCAGAAACAGGAGATGCATCTGCAGACAGATCTCGTCGGCTATCCGCACCAGTGCCGAATGTGAGAACGCACCGAAGTCCAGGTCGGACAGTAGCGGTCCGGCGTAGTCGGAGGCTCCCGCGTCGGCCGGATCGATTCCGCCCAATTCCCAACCGGCAGCTATCGATGCACCGACGACATCCAGGGCCGGGATACCGGACACCGCCGGAAACGACTCGTCGATGGTCACCGTCCACGCGCAATGCGGATGCCGGTCGGCGGGCGTGCGCGGAGGCCGGTGAATCGGGCGTACCTGCGCATGCGGATTGGTGGCGAATGCCGTCGCATCGAAGGTGGGGTCCTCGATGTCGTGACACATACCCGTCACGTAATCGGGTCCAAGCGGTTCGACGTCGAGCAGCGCACCACAGTGGTCGAGGTGAAACTCCCCGTGCCACTTGTCATGCACGGTGTAACGGAAGTCCATGAACTGTGGCGGAGCCCCGATGTCGAGCTGCATACCCTTGAAGATGGTGATCACATCGTTGCCCTCGAACCGCAGCGCCTTCTGCATGCGACGGGTGTAGATCGGACTCGATGACGCCCACTCCTCGATGGCGACCTGCAGCATCTCCTCCCGCCCGAAATGCTGTATGCAATAGGCCATTCCAGATCGATCGATCAGCTGACCGATGAGCAGCAGCTCCGGAACCAGGACTGCCAACTGGCCCTGGGATAGCGCGGAGAATCGGCTAGTCACCCTTTGACTCTTTCGCGCGTTTGGCGATGGCCATCTCGACATGCTTATTGACCCGTTGCCCGAGTGGCCACCCCACGTAGTGCGTGATAAACAGCGCCACCTCCCGCAGCTCGGCATCGGTGAGCTCACCGTTCTTGAGCGCGGCACCCGTCTGGATCTCCAGAATCTCGTCGAGCCCCAGGGCACTTACCGCGCCCAGGAGCAGCAGTCGACGATCACGCATCGACAGCTCCGGGCGATCCCAAATAGTGCCGAAGAGATGCTCGGCGGTGTACTTGAAGTAGTCGCCGGGCAGGTCGGGCATGTCCCAGCCGTAGACCTCTTTCATCTTGTCCAGGCCCTTGCGGCGCGGCTCATCCATTACTTGCCCCTTCCTCGTGTGGCACACCAAGACTCGCGGCCAGTCGCTCACGAGCCAACGAGGCCAGCGGTAGCTGGACTGACTGCGCTTCGCCCAGCGCCAGGGCCAGGCTCAGGTCCTTCTCACCGAGACCGCGCACATGCGTGAAGATCGGGTGCCAGAAGCTGTCCGATGTCACCGGTTCGGTGGTATCGCGCAACATGATGGCGCCCGGCCCACCGGTGATGGCGTCCGTGTGACGCACCACCTTGCCCAGATCGGTGATATCCAGGCCACAACTTTCGGCCAGGCGCTGCGCCTCCCCTGCCGCGGTGAAGGCAACGAAATGTAGGAGGTTGCGCGCCAGCTTCATTCGGGTGCCCGCCCCCGGGGCACCGGCATGAATCACCAGCGACGCCCACTTCGAGAAGGGCTCCTTGACCCGTGCGAACGTCTCGTCGTCGGCGCCGACCATGGTGGCGAGCTCGCCCTTGTGGGCGCCGGGGGCGCCACCGCTCACCGGTGCGTCGATGACGTGAATCTGTTGGGGCGCAAGTTCCTTGGCGAGCTGCACCGCTGTCGCGTCACTGATGGTGGAGTGGATGGCGATGATGGTGCCCGGCTTGACTCTCGGCGCGAGTTCCCCAACCACCTCACGCACCTGCGCGTCGTCCAGCACGGTGACGCTGATGAGGTCGGCAGCGGCGACATCGGCCAGGTTGTCCGCGGCGCGCGCGCCGGCCTCGACGAGCGGCGTCATGGTCTCAGTCCGCAGATCGAAGACCGTCAGACCGCCGGGCCAGTCGACAAGTCGCTGAGCCATGGGCGCACCCATATTGCCCAGACCGATGTACCCCAGCGTGAGGGCAGACTGCGTCATGACCGGATGATCTGTCCGCCGTCGACGTTGAACACCTGGCCGGTGATCCAGGAAGCCTTATCTGACAACAGGAAAAGGCACATGCCCACCATGTCGTCGACGGTGCCCATGCGGCTCAGCGGGATGTTCTTGACGAGCTCACTGCGGAACTGCTCCGGCACGGTACCGCGGGTCGCCTCGGTGTCGGTGGGCCCCGGCGCGATGGCGTTGATACGGATCTTCTGCCCGCCCAATTCACGGGACAGCTGCTGGGTCAGCCCGTTGATGCCTACCTTCGCCAATCCGTAAAAGCCCGAGTACAGCCATGCCGCCGTGGAGGATTGGTTGACGATGGCGCCACCTCCGCGCTTGGCGATGTGCTTGTACACGGCCCGGGTGCAGACCAGCGCCCCGTCCTGGTTCACACTCATGAACTTCTTGTAGTAATCCCACGGCACCGATAGCAGCAGATCGAGCTTCATACCGCCGTAGATCGCCGCATTGTTCACCAGATAGTCAATGCCGCCGAACTCAGCGACTGCCTTGTCCGCCATGGCTATTGCCGAATCAGGGTCGGAAACGTCGACGCTCGCGAAGATGGCCTTGCCGCCGTCGGCCACGATTTGCTTGGCGACGCCCTCGCCCAACTCGGCGTTGATATCGGCGACGACCACCGCCGCGCCTTCGCGGGCCAGCGCATGTGCGTACGCCTCCCCGATGCCCTGCGCGGCACCGGTGACGATGGCGACCTTGCCCTCAAACTCTCCCATGAGATCTCCTCTATTTCACAGCCGTTGCAATGACTTTGGTCTCCAGGTACTCCTCGAAACCGGCTACGCCCATCTCCCTGCCGATACCCGATTGCTTGTACCCGCCGAAGGGCGCGTCGGCGGAGTACCAGACGCCTCCGTTGACATTCACCGTTCCCACGCGCAGCCGGGATGCCACTCGCGCCGCGCGCTCGTCGTCTCCGCTGAACACCGTCCCGGACAGTCCGTACGGTGAATCGTTGGCGATCCGCACGGCGTCGTCGTCGCCGTCATGGGCGATCACCACGAGCACCGGGCCGAAGATCTCTTCGCGCGCCACCCGTGCGTCGTTGGTCAGCCCGGTGACGACGGTGGGTTCGATGAAGAATCCGCGGTCCCTGTCCTCTGGCCGCCCGCCGCCACAGGCGAATGAACCGCCCTCGGCCACAGCAAGATCTAGGTACGACTGGACCCTGTCGCGCTGGCGGGCCGAGATCACTGGACCACAGATCGTTCCCGGTTTGGTGGGATCCCCCGGCTTGAGCGAGCCCATCGTCGCGGCAGCCGCGTGCACCGCCTCGTCGTATCGTTCGCGCGGTACGACAAGCCGGGTAGTGATCGCGCAGCCCTGGCCGGCATGCATGGCCGCGGTGAATCCGGCGACGGAGCATGCCGCAGCGATGTCGGCGTCATCGAGCACGACGAACGCCGATTTGCCGCCAAGCTCCAGGAACACCTTCTTGACAGTGGCGGCGGCGTCGGTCATGACCGCACGCCCGGTCGCTGTGGAGCCGGTGAAGGAGACCATGTCCACCCGGGGATCCGTCGACAGCTGCGCACCGATGCGGTGGTCGCTGGAGGTGACGATGTTGAAGACGCCCGGTGGAAAGTCGGTGTGCTCGGCGATTATTCGACCTAACACCGCTGCGCACCACGGGGTATCCGGCGCCGGCTTGAGTATCAGGGTGTTGCCGGCGGCCAGCGCCGGGCCCACCTTGGCGAGGTTGATCTGATGGGGAAAGTTCCACGGTGTCACCGCCCCGACCACCCCGACGGCTTCACGCGCGAGAGTGCGTCGAGTCTTGATACCCATAGGCGCGGCGATACCGAGATCGGTGTTCCAATCGAAGGATTCCGCGGTATCCGCGGCGAATCGCAGATCGTCCACCGGCCCCTCGAGCTGCGCGCCGGCGGTCAACATTCGAGGTGCCCCCACCTCGGCGATGGTCAGTTCTCGCAATTCCTCGATATGAGCTCTCATGCCATCACGCAGCTGACGGAGACACTGCACGCGCAGAGCCACATCCCGTGACCAGCCGGTTTCGTCGAACGCGCGGCGCGCTGCCTCGATGGCATGACTCATGTCGTCGATGTCGGCATCGGCCGCAGTGCCGAGCACCTCTTCCGTGGCCGGATTCACCGTCGGGAACCGCCCGGCACCTCCGGGAATCAACTTTCCGTCGATGAACAGATCACTGTCGCCATCGGCCAGGAGCGCCATGTCACCTCATCCCAAGAATCTGGACACTTGTCCATTCCATACCCGTGAACCATAACCATCAAAATCCCATCATGGCAAGACTGGAGCCAGGGAAGGCTTAGGAATTAGTGGTGGACAGCATTTTTCACGAGGCATCTTGTCCAGACTCAACGCGGACGCTAATCTGGACATGTGTCCAGTGAAGCTGTGGTGACCCTCACAAGTGAATCGCCCCGAAACCGGCGCCAGGAAGAGACGATTCGCAAGATCGTCACCGCGGGCCGGGAGATGCTCGGCGAGACCACCTACGCGGATATGACGATCCGCGGCGTGGCGGCCCGCGCCAAGGTCGCCCCCGCGACCGCCTACACGTACTTCTCCTCCAAGAGTCATCTCGTCGCCGAGATCTACCTCGACCTCATCCATGAAGCGCCCTACTTCACCGACGTCAACGACGGCCAGTCCGCGCGAGTCACCAAGACGCTGCGGAGCCTGGCATTGGTGGTCGCCGACGAGCCCGAGATCGCGACGGGATGCACGACCGCACTACTGAGCAACAACGACGAAGCCGTGCGCGCCGTCCGCGACAAGATCGGGCTGGAAATCCACCGCAGGATCCGTTCGGCGATGGGACCCGACGCAGATCCGCGCGTGGTGTCGGCCCTCGAAATGACCTTCTTCGGTGCCCTCATGCACGCGGGCAGCGGCACCTTCACGTATCACGAGATCGCCGACAAGCTCACGTTCGTCGTGGATCTGATGCTGGGAAAGAACGAATGACGGCCGCCTCGATGTCCTCACTGGTTTTCGACCCGTACGACTACGACTTCCACGAAGACCCGTACCCGTACTACCGGCGATTGCGTGACGAGGCGCCGCTGTATCGCAACGACGAGCTGAACTTCTGGGCACTGTCGCGACACCAGGACGTGTTGCAGGGCTTCAGGAACAGCGAGGCGTTGTCCAACGCGAATGGCGTCTCGATGGACAAGGCCTCCTTTGGGCCGCACGCCAAACTGGTGATGTCGTTCCTGGCGATGGACGACCCCGAGCATCTTCGACTGCGCACGCTGGTATCGAAGGGGTTTACCCCTAGGCGAATACGCGAGCTCGAGGGTCAGGTCGTCACGCTGGCCCGCACGCACCTGGATAAGGCGTTGCAGTCCGAGAGCTTCGACTTCATCGCCGATTACGCCGGCAAGCTGCCCATGGATGTCATCTCGGAACTGATGGGCGTGCCCGAACCCGACCGCACCCGCATCCGCGAGTTGGCCGACGGTGTCATGCACCGCGAGGATGGCGTCGCCGACGTACCGCAGAAGGCCATCCAGGCCTCCATCGACCTGATGACCTATTACATCGACATGGTTCGTGAAAGACGCCGAGCGCCTTCCCAGACCAACGATCTGACGTCCGCTCTCCTCCACGCGGAGATCGACGGCGATCGGCTCACCGACGAGGAAGTGCTCGCGTTCCTGTTCCTCATGGTGATCGCGGGCAACGAGACCACCACGAAGCTGCTGGCCAACGCCGTGTACTGGGGCCACCGCAACCCCGACCAGCTCGCCGCCGTGCACGCTGATCACGAGCGGATACCGCTGTGGGTGGAAGAGACGCTGCGCTACGACACCTCCAGCCAGATCCTCGCCCGCACCGTGGCAGAGGATATGACGTTCTACGACACCAAGATTTCCGCCGGTGACGTCCTGCTGCTGCTCCCCGGTTCTGCCAACCGCGACGACCGGGTATTCGATGACGCCGATGAGTACCGCATCGGACGCGAGATCGGCGCCAAGCTCGTGAGCTTCGGCAGCGGCGCCCATTTCTGCCTCGGCGCACACTTGGCACGCATGGAAGCCAAGGTCGCCCTGACCGAGCTGTTCACCCGGATCAAGCGATACGAGATCGACGAGAGTAGCGCCGTACGTGTGCATTCCAGCAACGTCCGTGGATTCGCCTATCTGCCCATCACCGTGGAGGTCTGCTGATGCCCCGTTTCGAGCCTCACCCGAGCCGGCGCCCATCAATCATCAGTGGAGCCTCCTCGGGCATCGGCGCCGCGACGGCGATCGAGCTCGCGGGCCGCGGATTTCCGGTCGCGCTCGGCGCCCGTCGCGTCGACAAGCTGACCGAGCTCGTCGAGAAGATCCGGGAAAACGGCGGCGAGGCCGTGGCCTTTCCTCTCGATGTCACCGACGCCGACTCCGTGAAATCCTTTGTCGCGGAGAGTGTTGATGCCCTGGGTGAGATTGATCTACTGGTGTCTGGCGCAGGCGACATGTACCCCGGCCGTGTCCATGAAATGAGCGCAGACACCTTCGCCGCGCAGATTCAAGTGCACCTGTTGGGTGCCAATCGGCTTGCCACGGCGATCGTCCCCGACATGGTCACTCGGCAGCGCGGCGATGTGGTGTTCATCGGGTCTGACGTCGCGTTGCACCAGCGTCCGCACGTGGGCGCCTATGGGGCGGCGAAGGCGGCCTTGCTCGCCATGGTGAACACCATGCGCATGGAGCTAGAGGGCACCGGCGTTCGGGCCTCGATTGTGCACCCGGGCCCGACATTGACCGCGATGGGCTGGCAGCTTTCCGCCGAACAGGTCGGCCCCATGCTGGAGGATTGGAAAGCCTGGGGACAGGCGCGTCACTCCTATTTTCTGCGTCCCTCCGATATCGCGCGTGCAGTCACCTTTGTCGCCGAAACTCCTAGGGGCGCACATATCGCGGAGATGGAAGTGCAGCCGGAGGCTCCGTTGAGGGACGCCCCGGCCGACAAACAGAAGCTTGAACTCGGCGAGGAGGGCATGCCGTCATGAAACAACCCCTGATCGGAGGGCAGGAGCGCAGCGACCCGGGATCAAGCACCGTTCCGCGGGTCTCCGGCGGCGAGGACCAGTACGGCCATCTGGAAGAATTCCGCACCGATCCCATCGCGCTGATGAAACGCATCCGGGACGAGTGCGGAAACGTCGGCACGTTCCAGCTCGCCGACAAACAGGTGGTATTCCTCTCCGGCGCTGAAGCCAACGAGTTCTTCTTCCGGTCCAGCGACGAAGATCTGGACCAGGCCGAGGCGTACCCGTTCATGACACCGATCTTCGGCAAGGGGGTGGTATTCGACGCGGACCCGGAACGCCGCAAGGAGATGCTGCACAACGCGGCGCTGCGCGGCGAACAGATGAAGGGGCACGCGGCTACCATTGAAAACGAAGTCCGGCAGATGATCTCGCGCTGGGGAGAAAGCGGTGAGATCGACCTTCTCGACTTCTTCGCCGAGCTGACCATCTACACGTCCTCGGCCTGCCTGATTGGCAAGAAATTCCGTGACGAGCTAGACGGCAGGTTCGCCCACCTGTACCACCAGCTTGAGCAGGGCACCGATCCGTTGTGCTACGTGGACCCGTACCTGGAGATCGAGAGCTTCCGTCTACGCGATGAAGCGCGAAAAGGCTTGGTGGCACTGGTTCAAGAGATCATGAACAACCGGATCGCGAACCCGCCGACGGATAAGAGTCAGCGCGACATGCTCGATGTGCTGATCACGATCAAGGACGATGAGGGCAATCCCCGCTTCACCGCCGACGAGATCACCGGGATGTTCATCTCCATGATGTTCGCCGGGCACCACACGAGCTCGGGCACTGCCTCGTGGGTGCTCATCGAACTGCTGCGCCACCCCGATATCCACACGCAGGTCGTCGACGAGCTGAACGAGCTGTATGCGGACGGCAGCGAGGTGAGTTTCCATGCACTGCGCCAGATCCCGAAGCTGGAAAATGTGCTCAAGGAGACGCTGCGACTGCACCCGCCGTTGATCATCCTGATGCGGGTCGCCAAGGGCGAATTCGAGGTGGGCGGGTTCCCGATCCACGACGGAGACATGGTGGCGGCCTCCCCCGCCGTGTCGAACCGAATCGCCGAGGACTTCCCCAACCCCGACGGATTCGTACCGGACCGCTACGACAAGCCGCGGCAAGAAGACATCGTCAATCGCTGGACCTGGATACCGTTCGGCGCAGGCCGGCACCGCTGCGTCGGCGCCGCGTTCGCCACCATGCAGATCAAGGCAATCTTCTCGGTATTGTTGCGCGAGTATGAGTTCGAGATGGCGCAGCCTGCCGACTCGTACCACAACGACCATTCCAAGATGGTGGTACAGCTGGCCCAGCCGGCCAAAGTTCGTTACCGCCGACGGAGCGCCTGATGCCTTACAGGATCGAAGTCGACCGGGATCTATGCCAGGGGCACGCCATGTGCGAGCTGGAGGCCCCGGACTATTTCCGCGTTCCCAAACGCAGCACCGTCGACATCCTGAACCCGGAACCGCCCGAGGACGCTCGCGACGAGATCGAGCGGGCCGTCGAGCAATGTCCCGCCAGAGCCCTATTCATCACAGAAAAGTATTAGGAGTGCCGACTGTGCCCGAATTCCCCCGCCAAGAACTCGATGACGTTGTCGCGGACTGGCTGCAGGCCAATCTGGATGCCGAAAAAGCTGGTGACTGGAAACCATTGGCGCGCTTCTACACCGACGATGCCACCTACGGCTGGAACATCGGCCCCAAGGAAGACGTGATGTGCGTCGGTATCGACGAGATACGGGATATCGCCCTCGGCCAGGAGATGGAGGGCCTGGAGGGCTGGACATACCCCTATCAGAAGGTGATCGTCGACGACAAACAGGGCGAGGTCATCGGATTCTGGAAGCAAATCGCCACGGACTCCAACGGCGGTGAGTCCGAGATCTACGGTATCGGCGGCAGCTGGTTCCGGTATGCCGGTAACGGACAGTGGAACTGGCAACGCGACTTCTTCGACTTCGGTCATGTGTCCGCCCTCTACATGGACCTGATCAAGGCGGGCAGGCTCAGCGAGGGAATGCAGAGACGCATCCAGCGGGGCCTCTCGGGCGAGAAGGTGCCCGGCTACTACCCCCTGGGCAAGACCCCGGTACCCCTCTGGTGACCACCATGAAAAGCGCTGCGGAGCTTGGCCTTCCGGAAGGATTCGATTTCACCGATCCCGGGTTGTACGGGGAACGAATGCCACACGAAGAGTTCGCGACCCTGCGCCGCGAGGCACCAGTATGGTGGAACCCGCAGCCGCGCACGGTGGGTGGATTCGCCGACGACGGCTACTGGGTGATTTCCAAACACCGCGACGTACGCGAGGTTTCGCTGCACACCGACATCTTTTCATCGGGCCGCAAGGGTGCCATCCCGCGCCTCGAAGACCACATCAGCCCGGAGGAGTTCCAAGCCACGCTGTCCGTCCTCATCAACAAGGATGCCCCCGAACACACCCAACTGCGTGGACTGGTGTCCCGCATGTTCACCCCACGCTCCATCGCGGCGTTGCGCATCACGCTGGAGGACCGGGCGGAGCGGATCGTCCGGGCAGCCCTCGAAGGTGGGCACGGTGAGTTCGTGCGCGAGGTGGCCAGCGAGCTGCCTATGCAGGCCATCGCCGAATTGATCGGCGTTCCCGAGGAAGACCGCGTCAAGCTCTTCGAGTGGAGCAACCAGATGACGGGGTACGACGAGGCCGATGTTGAGATCGACCCACGTGTCGGCGCCGCGCAGATCCTCGGGTACTCATATCAGCTCGCCGAGCGGCGCCGCGACTGTCCGGGCAATGACGTGGTTTCCCGCCTGCTGACCGGGACGGTGGACGGTGAACAACTCACCCCGGAACAGTTTGGATTCTTTGTCGTGATGCTGTCGGTGGCCGGGAACGAAACCACCCGCAACGCCACCACCATGGGCATGATGGCCTTCCTGGAACACCCCGACCAATGGGAACTGTTCAAAAAGGGCAGGCCGGCCTCCGCCGTCGACGAGATAGTCCGGTACACCTCACCGCTGATCTCTCAACAGCGAACCGCGTTACAGGACACCATGATCGGTGGCGTGTCCATCAAGGCCGGTGAACGACTGGTCATGCTCTACCCATCGGCCAACTTCGACGAGGAAGTGTTCGAGAACCCGCATACCTTCGACATCAGCCGCGATCCGAACCCGCATCTGGGCTTCGGCGGCACGGGAGCCCACTACTGCCTGGGCGCCAACCTCGCGAAGGTCGAGCTGGAGATCATCTTCAATAAGATCGCCGATCGCATGCCGGACATCTCGCGGATCGGGGATGCGCCCCGGTTCCATTCGGGCTGGATCAACGGCATCAAGAAGTTCGACACGGACTACTGCCCGGTCTCGCGCTGATCGCCCGGCAAGAGCCGGCCGAACTGCACAAACATCAGAGTGAACAGGGCAAGCGCAGAACACCGGAAGGCGACCTCTGTTCCGGTCCACTGGGTGGAACGCCACATCTGGAACCACTCACCGCCGACCACCATGAACCCGCCGAAGAACTGCAGGATCACCATCAGCAGACCGACCGTGGACATCGCCCGCGCCTGGGGTATGTGGCCGGTCAACCATTGCCACACGCTCATGAGAAGAATGCCGCCCGATAGCGCCTCCCAGGCGATGATCAGGCAGTAGACCGCAGTCTGCGCCGCCGGCGAGCGAATAGCACGCCACATGATGTCGGTATCGAGTCCTTGGTCAGCCGGCTGACCAAAGTTGGTGGTATCCATGGCAAGAACATGCCGAACGAACATCTCATTGGTGTGGAAGTCGGTGATGTTTCCGAATGCCAGCAATATCATGTACAACGCCGTCAACCCGACCAGCACGGTGCAGACCGTCCGCAGAGTGCCAAATCTGGCCAGCGCAGCCACAATACGACGATTCACACAGCCTCCCGAGCACGCGCCATCACCGTGGCAGTTACTGTCCGAACCGCCGGTTTCTCGCGGCGTAGTCGCGCAGCGCGCGCAGGAAATCCACGCGGCGGAACTCGGGCCAGTACGCGTCGGTGAACCACATCTCGGAATAGGCGCTCTGCCAGAGCAGGAATCCTGACAACCGCTGCTCCCCCGATGTCCGGATGACCAGATCCGGGTCCGGCTGCCCGGACGTGTACAGGTTCTCGGAGATAGCGTCGACGGTCACCGCTTGCACCAGCTGCTCGGCGCTGGCCCCGTTGGCCAGCTCTTTGTTCAACAGCGTGCGCACCGCATCGGTGATCTCCTGACGGCCCCCGTAGCCGACCGCCACGTTCACATGGAAAGCCGCATCCGCAGGTGCGGACTTCACCGCTTGACGCATGCGCTCCGCCACCTCGTCGGGCAGCAGGTCGAGGTCGCCGACGCTGCGCACGCTCCACTTGTTCTGCGGGGCGCACAGCTCCTCGACGACGTCGGTGATGATTTCCAGCAGCTCGCCGAGCTGATCGGGGTCGCGGGTCAGATTCTCGGCCGACAGCAGATACACGGTGGCCATCTCGACACCGGCGTCCTGACACCACCCGAGCATCTCGCCGATCTTGCGCGCGCCCATCCGGTATCCGTGGCTGACATCGGTGTACCCGGCCGACCGGGCCCAGCGGCGATTCCCGTCGCACAGGACGGCGATGTGCCGTGGTTTCGACGCCTTGGCCAACTCCTGCCGGAGCCGCATTTCGTAGAGCTTGTACAGCGGTTCCTTCAGCCTCGGCGGGATAATCTCCACGGACCCAGCCTAGCGAGCCGACCGCGCGCCGGAGCAGCAGATATGGATCTGCACAGAACGTTCACAATCAGGGTCCTGACGGGAAGGGATACTGTGACGCATGCAGACCGATGAGGTCCCCGCAAGCGGGACGGACCCCCAGCTTGCACCCGAAGCGCAAGGTTCTGAGCATTCCCTACCCATGGCCGCATTCGTCGGCGGTATCGAGACTCTCCCGATCAAGCCCAAGGCGCGTGGCTGGATCCATTTCTACGCGTGTGTCGCCGCCGTGGTCGCGGGCATTGTGCTGGTGTCGGTCGCCTGGTCGGTGCGCTCACCGCAAGCGGGCCTGGCCACCGCCATCTACAGCTTGACGGTGCTGGGCGTCTTCGGGGTCAGCGCCGCCTATCACCGGGTGAACTGGAAATCCGAAACCACCCGCACCTGGATGAAGCGGATGGATCATTCGATGATCTTCATCTTCATCGCGGGCAGCTATACCCCGTTCGCGATGCTGGCGATGCCGCCCTCGGAAGGCAATCTGGTGCTCGCCATCGTGTGGGGCGGCGCGCTCGCCGGGGTGATTCTCAAGATGTGCTGGCCGACGGCACCACGCTGGGTGGGGGTGCCGCTGTACCTGCTGCTGGGGTGGGTGGCGATCGGCTTCTCGTCGACGCTCTTGCACGGCGCTGGGGTGCCGGCACTGGTGCTGCTGATCGTCGGCGGGGCCTTCTACAGCGTCGGCGCGATTCTGTACGCCGTGAAATGGCCCAACCCCTGGCCGCTGCACTTCGGTCACCACGAGTTCTTCCATGCCGCGACCGTTATCGCCGCGACCTGCCACTACATCGCTGTCTGGTTCGCCGTCTTCTGACGGCGAACCAGCAGGCAACAGGAACTAGAGCTGCTTGATGTCGTCCTGGGTCCAGAAGGCCCGCATCGAGCTGATCTTGCCGTTGTCGTCGAAGGTCATCACGTCGATCGGCGCGATGACCATGCCACCGTTCTCATGCTTGATGGTCAGCTCGAAGTGGAAGGCGGCCTCGTTGTTCGTGGCCCGCACCAACTTCAGCTCGCCATGACGGTCCAGCGGCTCGATGGTGGCGTAGAAGCCCTGGATCGCCTCACGGCCCTTCAGCACGTCGGCGCCCAGCGGATCTTCGACGGTCGCGTCCTCGGCGTACAGGTCGGCGATCTGTGCTGCGGTGCCCGTGGTGAGCAGGTCGCAATAGCTCTGGACGACAGCGAGAACATCTTCGCGGGTTACGGTCATGCTCCCGGACGCTACCTACCCAACGCGGCGTCTAATTGTTCGGTCCCGGTCACCGGGAGATCGCAGACGGTTCCCCGGCACACGTAGGCCGCGTCGACATCGCCCACCTGCCCCCTGTCCCGCAATAGCTCGCTCGAATCCTTAACCCCGCCAACCACAATCGCACCGCCGGGTGCGGACAGTCGGGCTCTTCGCAACAGTGGCGAGGTCTCGGCGCCGCACGCCACCGCGACCTGGATCGGACCCCGCACCGCGGCCTCGGCCACCGCCAGCCAATGGCCGGCTGAGCGTGGTGCGCGTGCCAGCGCCATCGATGCCGCCGACAGCGAGGCGTGCGCGGCGTCCCGGTAGCGAGCGTCTTCCAGCAGATAACCGCCGATAAGCAGCGCCTCGGTCACCGAGGACGCCCCGGACGGGGTCGCGCCGTCCAACGGATCACTCGGCCTGAGCACCAGCTGCTCGGCATCGTCGGCGACATCGAACCAGGCGCCGGGCGAATCCGGATCGGCGAAATGATCGAGCGCGGTATCGAGCAGCTGCGCGGCGGCCTCACGCCAGCGCCATTCACCGGTCACCTGATAGAGGGACAACAGACCGGTCGCGAGCGTGCCGTAGTCCTCGAGGACACCGTCCCCCTCGGACACCTGCCCGCCCAGACTTGCGCGCCGCAAGCGCCCGTCGCGCAGATGTAGATCCAGCAGCTCGGCGGCGCACCCCGCGGCCGCGTCCAACAGATCGTTACGGCCCAATGCGATCGAGGTTTCGACGAGCGCGGTGACGGTCAACCCATTCCAGGCGGTGACTGCCTTGTCATCGCGGCCGGGCTGCACCCGGTGCTGGCGCGCCGCCAGCAGCGCCTCGCGCACCCGACGCCACCGGTCCACGTCTGCGTTGCCTTCGGGGTCGCGCAACAGCTGCAGCACCGAGCTCCCGTGCTCGAAGGTTCCCGCCGATGTCACCTCAAAAAGCGTTGCGGCCCAGTCGCCGTCTTGCGGCCCCAGGACCTCGGCGAGCTGCTCGGGCGTCCACACATAGGTGGAGCCTTCGGAGCCATCGGCGTCGGCGTCCAGCGACGAGACGAACAAGTCACCCACCCGCAGCTCGCGCAGCAGGAAATCGGCCGTCTCGGAAGCGATTCGCCGCGCCAGCGCGTCGCCGGTGCGGCGAGCCCAATGCGCGTAGACACGCAGCAGGAGTGCGTTGTCGTAGAGCATCTTCTCGAAGTGCGGCACCACCCAGGCCGCGTCCACGCTGTACCGCGCGAAGCCTCCGGCCAACTGGTCGTAGATGCCGCCGCGTGCCATCGCCGTCGCCGTCCGTGATACCGCCCCGAGCACCGCGGCGTCTCCGGTTCGTTCGTATCCGCGCAGCAGCGCCTCCAGCAGAGACGAGGGCGGAAACTTGGGTGCCCCACCGAATCCCCCGAAGCGCATATCCTCCGCGGGCAGAATCGCGGCGATCGCGGTATCGCACAGCGCGATATCTACCCCGGGCCCGGCGGGCAGGCGTCCGGACATCGCCTGCAGCTGGCCAGTGATGCTCGAAGCCGCCTCTTCCACCTCGTCTCGGCGCTGATCCCAGGTTTCACGGACCGCCGAAAGTAACTGCAGAAAACCCTGTTTCGGGTAATAGGTCCCGGTGTAGAAGGGACGGCCGTCCGGGGTGAGAAAGCACGTCATGGGCCACCCGCCCTGCCCATTCATCGCGACGGTGGCATTCATATAGACGGCGTCCAGGTCCGGACGCTCCTCGCGGTCGACCTTGATGTTGACGAACCCGGCGTTCATGACGGCGGCGACCTCGTCGTCTTCAAAGGACTCATGGGCCATCACGTGGCACCAATGACAGGCCGCGTACCCGATCGACAGCAGGATGGGCACATCGCGAGACTGTGCTTCCTGCAACGCCTCTGGCGTCCACTGCTGCCAGTGCACCGGGTTGTCGACGTGCTGGCGCAGATAAGGACTGGTCGCCTCGCCCAGCCGGTTAACGGTCATCGCCCCGCTGATCGGTGGAACCCGAAGGCGTCTCGGGTTCCTCGGCGGAGGTTCCGACCGTGCCATCGTCGACGGCCTGGTCCGGCTCGGGGTGCTCGGGGTCGAATGTCTCCGGCAACTTACGCAGATGCGCATTCATCGACCGAACCAGGAAGAAGGTGCCCACCAGCAGCAGCACCACCACCGTCAAACCGAACGGGCCGGCCTTACCGAAATCGGGTCCGACATTGGTCGGGCTCTTCTCGTCGGCGAGTACCAGCACGGCGTCCATCAACATCATTTGGCTTCAACTCCTGCGAACAAGTCGTCCTCTGGGGTACTCGTCGGCACGCGTGACTTCGCGAGCTCGAAGTCCTCGGTGGGCCACAGCCGTCGCTCGAACTCGCGCGGGACTGCGAAAAAACTACTGTCCGGTGGGATTTGAGACGCATGCGCGCGCAGCGCGGCGTCCCTGGCATCGAAAAAGTCGGCGCAGGGCACGCGGGTGGTCACTCGGCGATCAAAAGTGTCGTCATCGGCGGGCCAGCGCTCAAGCCATTCGTCGAAAGGGCCCTTGTATCCATGGTTCTTGCACTCATCGTTGAGCAACTGCATACGCGCGCGCATGAATCCATGGTTGTAGTAGATCTTGCTGACGGTCCACGGCTCACCTGCCTCGGGGAACTGCTCCGGGTCTGCCGCGGCCTCGAAGGCAGCCATCGACACCTCGTGGCACCGAATGTGATCCGGATGCGGATAGCCGCCGTTCTCGTCGTAGGTCGTCATGACGTGAGGCCGGAATTCCCGGACCACGGCGACCAACTTGGCGATCGGCTCTTCGATGGGCACCAAGGCAAAAGAATCGCTCGGCAGCGGCGGCAGCGGGTCGCCCTGCGGAAGCCCCGAGTCCACATAGCCGAGCCAGCGGTGTTGCACGCCCAGCTCGGCCGCGGCCTTGGCCATCTCTTCGCGACGGATGGTCCCGATGTTCGCGGCGACCTCGGGGCGGTCCATTGCCGGGTTGAGGATGTCACCACGCTCCCCGCCCGTCAGGGTCACCACGATGACGTCGTTGCCCTCGGCGGCGTACCGCGCCGTGGTGGCGGCACCCTTGCTGGCCTCGTCATCGGGGTGGGCGTGCACCGCCATCAATCGCCATCCGGTCACCCGCGCGCCCGCCTCTTTCTGTCAGCCGTCACTGCTCTCGCGCCCCCATCGTTTCATCCCGGGTATACACGTCATACCGTTGACCCGTGCAGCGACCAGAGGACCGTTACGGGACCAAGCCCGCCAAGCCCCGCCGCGGCCGCTGGATCGCGATGGGGCTGACCGCGTTGGTCATCGTCGCCGGGGTCGGGATCGCCGCGATCGGATATGCCCGGTTGGGCCCCGGAGATGTCAAGGGCGAACTTTCCGCGTACAAACTCGTGGACTCTTCGACGGTTTCCGTCACCGCCTCGGTGGAGCGGAAAGACCCGTCAAAGCCGGCGGTCTGCATCCTGCGGGCGCGTTCAATCGACGGCAGCGAGACCGGACGGCGCGAGGTGCTGGTGCCAGCGTCCTCACAGCGATCCGTGCCGGTCACAGCGCTGGTGAAGTCGACCCGACCGCCGGTGACCGGGGACGTTTACGGCTGCAGCCTGGCGGTTCCGCCGTATCTGATCGCGTCCTAACCCAATTTCCTGAGCGCCGGTGCCACGGGACGGCACCGAGGGCCGCCAGAGAGACGTCGGCAACGTTCACATCGGGCAAACCTCGCCCAAAAATAGGCTGAACATCACAGCGACAGTGGTATGCTGGGCGGATACACGGATCCCTGCTGGGACCGTGTATTGCTGCATTCTGGAGAGTGAATCCCGCAGCAATGCACCCGACCCGGCACCCGATAGAGGAGCGCCAGTGGACGTTGCTGGCCTGAGACAAGGAGTACCTGCACCATGACCGACACCCAGGTGACCTGGCTGACCCAGGAATCACATGATCGGCTCAAGGCGGAACTCGACCAACTGATCGCCAACCGCCCCGTCATCGCCGCAGAGATCAACGAGCGCCGCGAAGAGGGAGACCTGCGCGAGAACGGCGGCTACCACGCCGCTCGTGAAGAGCAGGGTCAGCAGGAGGCGCGCATTCGTCAGCTACAAGAGCTCCTCAACAACGCCAAGGTCGGTGAGGTCCCGACGCAGTCCGGTGTCGCACTGCCCGGTTCGGTCGTCAAGGTGTACTACGACGGCGACAAAGACGACACCGAGACGTTCCTCATCGCGACCCGCCAGGAGGGCGTCAAGGACGGCAAGCTCGAGGTGTACTCCCCCAGCTCACCGCTGGGTGGCGCGCTCATCGATGCCAAGGTCGGCGAGACTCGCAGCTACACCGTGCCCAACGGCGCCGAGGTCAAGGTGACACTCGTCAGCGCCGAGCCGTACCACGACTAAAAGTTCCAATTTGTCGAACGAGCGCGAGCCTCACGCGGAAATCTGACCCGAAATCCTCGTGAGGCTCGCGCTCGTTGTGGGCTTGGCGGCATTTCTGAGCGCCTCGTCAACGCGAGCGACCACGGTGCCCGCCCGGTGACGAAGCATGTCGGCACTCACCCGCACGATTGCCCAACCCTCGGCCGCCAACTCTGAGGCCCGATCGATGTCACGGGATCGTTGGCGAGAGTCCAACCAGTGTTGAGCTCCATCGAATTCGACACCAACCTTCAGGTCCTCCCACCCCATGTCGATGCGGGCGATGAAATCGCCGTAGCGGTTGAACACCCGTATCTGCGTCTGCGGCGGCGGAAACCCCGATTTCACCAACAGCAGCCGGGTTCGAGTCTCCTGCGGCGATTCGGAACCGCCGTCGACCAGTGCCAACGTGCTCTTCAGCGGAGCCAGGCCGCGGGCCCCTTTATGCATCTTCATGACGTCCTCGACCTGCGCAGTTATCAAGCCGGTCGCTGCCATCAGGGCATCTATGCGCTCAACGGCTGCGGCCTGCGGCAACCACCTGCCCACATCGAAGGCGGTGCGCGCCGGACTCGTGACGGCAAGCCCCTCAACGCGACCAACCTCGTTGTCCGTCAACGTATCTCGATGGATCCGTAGGCCGCTCGCGATCTTGTGGTGACGATGGATCAGGTCGACGGTCACACCCGCGTCGACCCATTTGGCACCATGCACGGCCGAGGCCGCCGCCCCGGCGATCACCCCACCGCGCTCTGTCCATAACCACGCCGCGTGTGCGCGCTGTGTCGCGCTCACCTCCACATCACGCGGAACGTAGATGCCCGGATACAGCTGCCGGTATCGGGTGCGCAGGTAGTGCTCGGTCATTGCCCCGGTGGAAAGCATCTCGCTGGAGCGGAACGGCCACGGAATCTCCCCCATGGCCCGCAGCATCACACCGACGACCGACAAGCCACCTCCGCCCAATCGAGTGCGAGCCTCACGTGGAAAACCAGGCCGAAAACCGCGCCTAGCTCGCACTCGACCGTATGGGGTTTACCGCTCTTCCTGAACCGTCAGGCCGGCCGCGACGATTGCGTCGAGGACGGCCTGACGGTGTTCTGGGCCCCGTGTTTCGACGGTGGCCAGCACATCCACCTCACCGAGCCGCAGACGCTCGCTGTTACGCCAGTGAGTGACGTCGACGACGCTGGCACCTGATGCCCGAAAGACGTCGAGGAGACCCGAGAGGCCACCCGGCGCGTCCGCGATAGTCACCCGCACCGTCAGGTAGCGTCCGGCGGCCCGCAGACCATGCGTGATGACATGCGTGAGCAACAGCGGGTCGATGTTTCCGCCGGAGAGCACCGCGCACACCGGGCCGCTGAGACGGAGTTCCTCGGCGGACAGTGTGAGCAGCGCGGCCACCGCGGCGGCGCCGGCGGGTTCCACCACCAGCTTGGCCCGCTCCAGGCACAGCAGTAGCCCGCGCGACAGCGCCTCCTCACTGACCGTGACCACGTCGTCGACCAGGGCGGCCACATGCTCGAACGGCACGGCTCCCGGCTTCCCGACAGCGATGCCGTCCGCCATGGTGTCCATCGATTGCAGTGCCACCGGATGCCCGGCTTGCAGCGATAGCGGCCAGGCGGCAGCACCCGCGGCCTGCACCGCGACGATCCGCACCTCGGGCCGCGCAGCTTTGACTACCGCCGCGATACCCGCGACAAGCCCGCCGCCGCCCGCGGGCACCACGATGGTGCCGACGTCGGGAAGCTGCTCCAGAATCTCCAGCCCGACGGTGGCCTGCCCGGCCACGACATCCCGGTGGTCGAAGGGATGGATGAGCACCGCGCCGGTCTCTGCCGCGAACTCCGTCGCGGCGAGCAGCGCGTCATCGATGGTGGTGCCGGTGAGGTGCACGGTCGCGCCGTAGGCGCGGGTCGCGACGATCTTGGGCAGCGCGGCCCCCACCGGCATGAACACCGTCGAGGGGATGCCCAGCGTGGTCGCTGCCCAGGCCACGCCCTGGGCGTGATTACCCGCGCTGGCGGCCACCACCCCGTTCACCCGTTGGTCATCGGGCAGCAGACTGATCCGGTTGTAGGCGCCGCGCGGTTTGAAAGATCCTGTGCGTTGCAAGTTTTCACATTTGAGGCGCACCTCGTGCCCGCAGCGCTCACTGAGTGCACGGAAGGCCACCACCGGTGTGCGCCGCATCACAGGAGCAAGCCGCTCGGCCACCTCCTGGATCTCCTGGACCGTCACCAACCCTGTTGCTCCCGCTGCCTGGATGCCCATGCCAGGCATCATGTCACCAGTTCTGCCGCTATTGTCCCCTCATGCCACAGATTGCGGAGGACCTCCTGCTTCTGTTGCTGAACAATGCCTCCGGACGGCCCCTCCTGGACAAGGATCGGCGCACACAAGCCCTTGCCGCCGCGATCATCCTGGATCTTGCTCTGGCGCAACGCGTCCGACCGGCCACCCAGGGCGAACCGGCGAAGGCCGGGAATCTGCTGGTGCTGCAGGCGCCGGATATCGGGGATCCGGTGCTGGACCGGGCGGTGCACCGGCTGCGACGACGACCGATGAGCCCGGTTGAGGCGATCACCAAGGTTGGCCGCGGCGTGAACTCCCAGCTGCTGCATAGGCTGGAGATCACCGGGGATATCCACACGGTTCGCATGGGCAGTCGGCTCTTCCCGGAGAAGTACTGGCCGGTGACCAACAACGAGCGTGCGAACGCGGTGCGTCAGGGCGTCACCGATGTGTTGTTCCACTACGCCCCGCCCGCTCCCAGCACTGCCGCCATCATCGCAGTGCTGCACGGGGTCAACGGATTCGACGCGATCTTGAGTCTCGACCCCGTCGGCAAGCAGCAGGTGTCCCGATGGTCGCAGACCATCGCCGACGGCGGATGGTCGGCTCAGATCCGCGACAATCGCGGATCTGCGGTCAATCTCGCGGTGACTGCCGCGGTGATCTCGGCGGCCCTGCATTCGATGAACTAGCGGTTACCGCAAGGCTTGTTCGAGATCGCCGATCAGGTCGCCCACCTCTTCGATACCCACCGACAGCCGCACCAGATCCTCGGGCACTTCCAGCAGTGACCCAGCGGTGGACGCATGCGTCATGGCAGCCGGATGTTCGATGAGGGATTCCACACCTCCCAAGGACTCAGCGAGAATGAAAAGCTCTGTTCGCGAGCACAAATCGAGTGCGGCCTGACGCCCTCCAGCCAACCGCACGCTGACCATCCCGCCGAATCCACGCATCTGCTTAGCGGCCACCGCATGCCCGGGATGACTGTCCAGCCCCGGGTAGACAGTGTGCGCGACCGCCGAATGACCGGCCAGGAACTCCGCCACCGCTTGAGCGTTCTCACTGTGTCGCTGCATGCGCAGCGCCAATGTCTTGATGCCCCGATAGGTCAGATAGGCGTCGAACGGGCCCGGCACGGCGCCCGCCCCGTTCTGCAAGAAGGCGAATGCGGTGTCCAACTCCTCGTCATTGGTGAGCAGCGCGCCGCCCACCACATCGGAGTGCCCGCCAATGTATTTGGTGGTGGAGTGCAACGCGATATCGGCACCGAGATTCAGCGGTTGTTGCAGCGCCGGCGACGCGAAGGTGTTGTCCACCAAAAGCTTCACGGAATGTTCAGTTGCCACCTGGGCGACGGCCGCGATATCGGCGATGCTCAGCAGCGGGTTGGTGGGTGTCTCGAGCCAGATCAGCTTGGTGCTGGGAGTGATCGCCGCACGAATGGCGTCGACATCGGCCACCGGGACCGGAGTGTGAGTAACTCCCCACTGCGAGAACACCTTGTCGATGAGCCGGAAGGTACCGCCGTAAGCGTCGTTGGGGATGATCAGGTGATCACCCGGGCGCAATAGAGCGCGCAAGACGCAGTCGGTGGCCGCCATCCCCGAGCTGAACGCCCGACCGAAGTGGGCGTCTTCCAATGCCGCCAGTGAGGATTCGAGAACCGCACGGGTGGGGTTGCCGGTGCGGGCGTACTCGAAACCGCCGCGCAGCTGCCCGACACCGTCCTGGGCGAACGTCGAACTGGCGTAGATCGGCACGTTGACGGCACCGGTCTGCGGATCGGCATGGAAGCCACCGTGGATGGCTCTTGTGGAAAACCCTTGCCACCGAGACGCGTCGGCGGCGCTGCGCTGCTCACTCATCGGGTCCGAGCCTATACGGACCCGTGGAAGTGAGACAGCCCAGCGCCGCCAATCGGGTTACTTCTACTTGGGAACGACGACGGTCTTCACTAGCATGTCGGCGATCGTCTGCCGCTTGGCCGTGAACAGCGGCAGCAGGAAGCCGATGTAACAGATGACCGCGTCCAGGAAGTGCGCGATCTGGCGGACGACGGACATGCCGAATCCGATCGGCTGACCGGTGGCCTCACCCAGGACCCGGATACCGAGCAAGCCCTTGCCGATGCTCGATCCGGTGGTGCCCTGCTTCAGGCCCCAGTTCCACACCGCGAACGCGATCGCCGCGAGGGTGAACAGAATGTAGGCGGCCCAGCCCACGCCGGTGTACTCCGGCTGGCAGCTGATGTAGCTCATTCCGCCGGTCATGGGATCGCCGTAGGACTCGCCGACACAATCAGCGGTCGTAGCGGTTCCACCCGCGATTCCGCCGCCGATACCGCTCAGCAGCGCCACCGGGATGACGTCGATGATGTAGGCACCGACGCGCCGGATCCAGACTTCGAAATTGCCGCCCGGTAGAGCTGGTGCACCGGCCGCCGGCGGAGGCGGCGGGTAACCGCCCGGATCCTGCGGCGAGGGTGGTGGAACTTCAGTCACGGTTGTCCTCCAATTCGTATGGCACGCATCAGCGGCGAGCAACAGAGCACATTACGCTTTCAGCGTTTCCACAGGTTGGCTTCCGTGAAACGATTTGGGACCAAATTCAGTGCCGCACGCCTCTACCCGAGGAGACGAATCCGAGCAGGTCATGGCGGGTAATGACACCGACGGGCTTGCCCTCGTCGATCACCATCACCGCGTCGGTGTCGCGCAACATGGACCCCGCGGTACTCAGCGGCTCGCCCGCACCGACCAGTGGCAACGGCGGACTCATGTGCTGGGACACGGCGTCGGCCAGCTGCGCCCGGCCCTCGAATACCGCTGACAGCAGCTCCCTTTCGGACACCGACCCGGCGACCTCACCGGCCATGACCGGTGGTTCGGCGCCGACGACCGGCATCTGCGACACCCCGTACTCGCGCAGGATCTCGATGGCGTCGCGCACCGTCTCGGACGGGTGCGTATGCACCAAATCCGGTAGCGCACCAGACTTTCCGCGCAGAACATCGCCGACGGTGGGCTCGGACTTGCTGCCATCGAGGCGGCTACGCAGGAACCCGTAGGAGGACATCCACGAGTCGTTGAACACCTTGGACAGGTATCCACGGCCTCCGTCGGGCAGCAGCACCACGATCACGGCATCGGGTCCGGCCTTCTCAGCCAATCGAATTGCCGCCACTACTGCCATCCCGCAGGATCCACCGACCAGCAATCCCTCTTCGCGCGCCAGCCTGCGTGTCATCTCGAACGAGTCGGCATCAGATACCGCGATGACCTCGTCGACAACACTGGGGTCGTAGGCGGTCGGCCAGAAGTCCTCTCCCACACCCTCGACGAGGTACGGGCGCCCCGTACCGCCGGAGTAGACGGACCCCTCCGGATCCGCGCCGACGACCTTCACGGCGCCCCCCGAAACCTCTTTGAGGTACCGGCCCGCACCGGTGATCGTCCCGCCGGTTCCCACGCCGGCGACGAAATGGGTGATCTTGCCGTCGGTGTCGGCCCAGATCTCCGGGCCGGTGGTCTCGTAGTGGCTGGCAGGTCCGTTCGGATTGGAGTACTGATCGGGCTTCCAGGCGCCGTCGATCTCGCGCACCAGACGGTCCGAGACGTTGTAGTAGCTGTCCGGGTGCTCCGGTGGCACGGCCGTGGGGCACACGACGACCTCGGCCCCGTAGGCCCGCAACACATTCCGCTTGTCCTCGCTGACCTTGTCCGGGCACACGAAGACGCAGTGGTAACCCTTGCGCTGGGCCACCAGCGCCAATCCGACGCCGGTGTTACCCGAGGTGGGTTCGACGATGGTGCCACCGGGCTTGAGCAGGCCCGCTTCCTCGGCGGCCTCGATCATCTTGACGGCGATGCGGTCCTTGGAGCTACCGCCGGGATTGAGGTACTCGATCTTCGCGGCCACCACCCCGCTGCCCTCGGCCACCACGGAGTTGAGCTGGACGAGAGGGGTGTTACCGATCAGATCGGAGACATGCTGGGCGATGCGCATACCGGTAACGCTATTAGACCGGCGACCGGTCCGCGAACAGGGGAGCTAACGGAGGGATCAAACCGCCGCAGGTGCGACGAACTCCGCCGAGGAAGTTTCGGGCACCGCGTCGCGGATGTACTGGCCGATCTGCGCCAGCGATCTCTTGGCCTCGGGCACGATCTTGGTGGCCACCTGGAAGACGTGCATCTGACCGGGCCAGATCTTGATCTCCACCGGCACACCCTGCTCGGCGAGGCGCTGTCCCAGCAGGCGCGCGTCGTACAGCAGCATCTCCGATCCGGAGCAATGCACCAGCGTCTGCGGCATCCGGCCGTCGACCTTGTCGATGATCTCCCGTGGTGGCACACCGCCACCGGCCTTGGTGAGAATCTTCTCCAGTGCCTCAAAGCAGTTGGGCGGCAACATCACGTCGGTCTTGGCGTTCTCATGCGCGACCTTGGGCGCGGGATCCAGCTCGATGAGCGGCGAGATGAGTGCCAGCGCGGCCGGAGCTTCGCCGTCCTCGGCCAGTAAGCGTTCGGTCACTGCCACCGAGAGAAATCCGCCGGCCGAATCGCCCGCCAGCACAATCTGATCCGACGCATATCCCTGCGCGCGCAGCCAGCGGTACCCGTCAAGGCAATCGTCGACAGCCTGATCCAGTGAGGCCTTGGGCGGCATGCGGTAGTCGACCACCAGACACGGCGCGTCGGCGTGCTGGGAGATCGTGGAAACCATGGCGCTGTGAGTGTTTGGGCCGCCCACGATGAACGCGCCGCCGTGCAGATACAGCACCACCCGGCCCGTACCGTCCACCGGTCCGACACCCTTGGCGCGAACCAGGCGCGCGTTGGTGTTGGGCAGCGTGACGGTCGCCTTGACCGTGCCGCGCGGGGGAACCAGCACCCGGCCGAGTTCTTCGATCAGCCCAAACGGATAAGGAAGTGTGGGGGCGTGGCTGCCAATCTGCAGCACCGTGCGCACCGTCATCCGGACACCGAATCCCAGCAGCCGCGCGGCCATACTCGCCGCGTCCTCAATCACTTCGACAGCGGCGCCATCACTCATCGGAAGGGCGCGTACCAGCGTGTTCAGCGAAGATCCCACGGATCCCGCATGCCCGTAATCGGGGGTGCGCTTCGGTGCGGTCATCTGTTCAGGCTCCTTTGCCTAGCCAGTGTCCTGCGTTACTCAGGCTGCTAGCTGGGAGCTAGCGCCCGATGGACTATACCTATCAACAGGCAACAAACCGCTTTCGATACCGCATCGTCCACGCCTCATTTCGCGTGATGCTGGTCAGAGGACTGGCGCGGTGTGTCGCCTTCCGTGAAAATAGCCACCGTGAGCATCCTCGCCACACGCAGACGGACGATCTGGGCGGCCCTGAGCACCGGGGCCGCGGGCGCGGCGATGGGTACGGGGCTCTGGGGGGCGTACAGCTTCCTGAATGCGCAGGCCAGACAGGTACGCCTGGTGATTCCGAAGACTCACGATGCTCCCCCGGTTGCCGATGGCGTGTACGAACCCGGTGGCGGTCCGGTCACCAGATATAGCCGCGGCGTGCAATACGACCTGCACCTGGCGATCTTCGGAGACTCCACAGCCACCGGCTACGGCTGCCACCTACCCGACGAGGTGCCCGGGGTGCTGCTGGCGCGCGGTTTGGCCGAAGAATCCGGGAAACGAATCCGGTTGTCCACCAAGGCGATATCGGGCGCGACATCCAAGGGGCTGGCGGCGCAGATCGACGCCATGTCGATCATCGGCCCGCCGCCGGACCTCGCCGTGATCATGATCGGCGCCAACGACGTGACCTCGCTCAACGCGGTGCGAGCCTCCGCACAGCGCCTGGGTCTGGCCGTGCGGCGTCTGCGCGCGGCCGGGTCGGCAGTAGTGGTGGGCACCTGCCCCGATTTCGGGGTAATCACCGCCATACCGCAGCCACTGCGGGCCGTGGTGCGCTCCCGTGGGCTGCGCCTGGCCCATTTCCAGGCGGCGGCGGTGCGGGCCGCCGGTGGCGTACCCGTCCCGCTTGCTGATCTGCTCTCGCCGGAGTTTCTGCAGGCTCCCGAGGAGATGTTCGCCGACGACCACTACCACCCGTCGGCCGCGGGATATGCGCTGGCAGCGCGGCTGTTGCTACCGGCCGTCGCACATGCTCTCGGCGAATGGACGGGTGGGCCGATTCCAGATTTGCCATGGGTGTCCGCCGCCGCGGAGTCCCAGACCATGGGCGCCCGAATGCGCGTGATGGGAAGGATCTGGCGGCGCGCCGCTACCGAGATCGGGGTGGTGGTCGGCCAGCCCGCTGCGCAGCCCGACAATCTGCCCGTCGCGTCGCTGCATTAGATTCCAGGGGAGTAGAACCCGTACTAATTCCCCTATATCAGGAGTTTTCATGCCCGAAGCCGTGATCGTTTCCCTCGCCCGCTCCCCCATCGGGCGCGCCGGCAAGGGCTCGCTGGTGAGCATGCGGCCGGATGACCTGGCCGCCCAGATGGTGCGCGCCGCCCTCGACAAGGTGCCCGCACTGGACCCCAAGGACATCGACGACTTGATGCTGGGCTGCGGTCAGCCCGGCGGTGAGGCCGGTTTCAACATCGGTCGCGCCGTGGCCGTGCAGTTGGGATATGACTTCCTGCCCGGCACCACCGTCAACCGCTACTGCTCGTCCTCGCTGCAGACCACCCGGATGGCCTTCCACGCCATCAAGGCCGGCGAGGGCCATGCCTTCATTTCCGCTGGCGTGGAGACAGTTTCGCGTTTCCCGAAGGGCACCTCCGATGGCTGGCCGGACAGCCACAACCCGCTGTACGCCGATGCCGAGGCCCGCACCGTCACTGCCGCGCAGGGCGCCACCGAATGGCATGATCCGCGTAACGACGATCTGACCCCCGATGTCTACATCGCGATGGGCCAGACCGCCGAGAACGTGGCACTGCACACCGGCATCAGCCGCGAGGACCAGGACCACTGGGGCGTGCGCAGCCAGAACCGGGCCGAAAAGGCCATCGCCGACGGCTTTTTCGAGCGTGAGATCACCCCGGTGACTCTGGCCGACGGCACCGTCGTATCCAAGGACGACGGCCCGCGCGCCGGCACCACCTACGAGGCGATCAGCCAGCTGAAGCCGGTGTTCCGCCCCAACGGCACCATCACTGCCGGTAACGCCTGCCCGCTCAACGACGGTGCGGCCGCACTGGTCATCCTGAGCGACACCCGCGCCAAGGAGCTGGGCCTGACCCCGCTGGCGCGCGTCGTGTCCACCGGTGTGTCCGGTCTGTCCCCGGAAATCATGGGTCTGGGACCAATCGAGGCCGTCAAGCGCGCACTGGCGAACGCCGGCAAGTCAATTGGCGATATCGACCTGTTCGAGATCAATGAGGCGTTCGCGGTGCAGGTGCTGGGTTCGGCTCGCGAGCTCGGCATCGAGGAGGACAAGCTCAACGTGTCCGGCGGTGCGATCGCCCTGGGTCACCCCTTCGGTATGACCGGTGCGCGCATCACCGCCACGCTGCTCAATAACCTGACCACCTACGACAAGACCTTCGGCGTCGAGACCATGTGCGTCGGCGGCGGCCAGGGCATGGCGATGGTCATCGAGCGGCTCGCCTAACAAGCGCGTCAGCGCCGAAACCGAGGTTGTGGCGAGTTCGTCTCGCACGTTCCCGCCATAACCTCGGTCTCGGCGACACTAAGATTCAGTCGCGATGACCACTATCGGAACTCCCCTGTCACCGCGCGCGACGCGGGTCATGCTGCTCGGCTCCGGCGAGCTCGGCCGCGAGGTGCTGATCGCCCTACAACGTCTGGGCGTCGAGACCATCGCCGTCGACCGCTATCAGAACGCCCCTGGCCACCAGGTCGCCCATCATGCGCGCGTCATCTCGATGTCCGATCCGGAGCAGCTGCGGGCATTGATCGAAGCGGAGAAGCCGGATCTGGTCGTACCGGAGATCGAGGCGATCGCCACCCCCACGCTGGAAGCACTCGAGGCCGAGGGCTCCGTACGGGTGATCCCCACCGCACGTGCCGCACGGCTCACCATGGATCGCGAAGGCATCCGCCGCCTGGCGGCGGAGACACTCGGATTGCCCACCAGCCCTTACCAATTCTGCGACTCACTCGCCGAACTGCAGGCCGCCATCGACGGCGGCATCGGGTACCCATGCGTCGTCAAGCCACTCATGAGCAGCTCCGGCAAGGGGCAGAGCAAGCTGGACGAACCCTCCGATGTGAGCGCCGCCTGGGAGTACGCCATGGCAGGCAGCCGGGTAAGCAATAGCCGTGTGATCGTCGAGGGATTTGTCGACTTCGACTATGAAATCACGTTGTTGACGGTCCGGGCGCTGGGCGACAGCGGGGGCATCGAGACGAGCTTTTGTGCGCCGATCGGGCATCGACAGGCCAACGGCGACTACGTCGAGAGCTGGCAGCCGCACCCCATGTCGGATGCCGCCTTGGACAGTGCACAGCGAATAGCCCTCGCCGTTACCGAAAACTTGGGCGGGCAGGGCATTTTCGGCGTCGAGCTCTTCGTCAAGGGCGACCAGGTGTATTTCAGCGAGGTGAGCCCGCGCCCACACGACACCGGCATGGTCACCATGATCACGCAGTGGCAAAACGAGTTCGAACTGCACGCCCGCGCCATCCTCGGGCTTCCCGTCGACACCACGTTGAAGACACCGGGCGCCAGCGCGGTCATCTACGGCGGGGTCGACGCGGAAGGCGTCGTATTCGACGGTGTCGAGACCGCTCTGCGGGTGCCGCGTACCGATCTGCGCTTGTTCGGCAAGCCGGAAAGCTTCGTCACACGCCGCATGGGCGTGGCGCTGGCATACGACGAGGACGTGCAGACAGCGCGGCGCAATGCCACCGAGGCCGCACAGCGGGTCCGCGTCTCTCACTGACACGAAAAAGGGGCGCCCCTGGCGGGACGCCCCTTTTTGTTGAGTACTAGTCGTTCTGGAAGTAGCTCAGCAGTCGCAGGATCTCGACGTACAGCCAGACCAGGGTGACAGCCAGGCCGAGGGCGATGCCCCAGGCGGCCTTCTCCGGTGCACCGGCACGGACCATCTGGTCGGCGGCGTCGAAGTCGATCAGGAAGCTGAACGCAGCCAGACCGATGCAGACGAGCGAGAAGATGATCGCGATCGGTCCACCGCTGCGCAGGCCCATGTCGATGCCGAAGAATCCGAGCACGATGTTGCCGAGCGCCAGTACCAGCACGCCAACCAGACCGGCCAGCAGCATCCGCTGGAACTTGGGCGTGACGCGGATGGCACCCGAGCGGTACACGAACAGCATGCCGATGAACACACCGACGGTGCCGAGCACCGCCTGACCGATCAGCGCTCCGGCGTTGGCCCCAGCAACCGGGACCGCGATGGCGAATGAGATGGCGCCGACGAACAGGCCCTCGAACGCCGCATAGCTCAGCACGATCGCCGGGTTGTCCTGCTTACGCCCGAAGCTCGCGATCATCACCATCACCAGGCCGCCGAGCCCACCTACGAGCAGGAACGGCAGCGCCAGCGCGGTGTTGGCGCTGACCAGGAAGAAGGAGGCGATAGCGACGGCGACGATGACACCGAGGGTGATGCCGGTCTTGGTGACCACGTCGTCGATCGTCAGCGGGCGGGATACGCCGGCCTGGGCCTCCGGGTAAGCGGTGTACGGGTCCTGCCGCATCTGCTGGGCCGCCATGGCACCGGCACCTGCCGCGCCCGCCCCGAACTGCGCATAGCCGCCACCCTCTTTTCCGGGCAGCGTCCGAAGAATGGGATTGCTGGTGGTTCGCACCGTCGTGATCCTCTCCTGGAAGTGCGGTACCGCGAGGTGCGGCCTCCGCAGATGACGTCTAACGAGTCAACTGGTGATTCAACGAGCAGGAAAGTGCAAGAGTTCCGCGCTTACGCCACTGGTCCGCGAGACTGTCCGGCCACGTCTGAGCTCAGACTACCGCCCCGACTCCACAGTTGTGGCAAATCCCTGTGAGATCCCTGTGAACAGTGGGGTTTTTAGCTGGAAGTCCTACTAGACATTACATGGATGTCCAACTAGATTCAGAGGTGCCGACCTCCCGGATTTCCTACCGCTTCCCAAGGGGCTACACCATGAGTTCGTTACCTGATTCCCTGCCCACATTGACGCATTTCGTCGCCGGTAAGCGCGTTCCCGGCACTTCCGGCCGCTTCGCCGACGTCTACGACCCCACACTGGGCAAGCCGGTACGACAGGTGCCGCTGGCGGACGTTTCCGAAGTCGAGGCGGTCATCGCGAACGCCGCGGAAGCTCAGCCCGGCTGGGCCGCCCGCAACCCCCAGCAACGCGCACGCGTGCTCGCCAAGTTTGTCGACCTGGTCCGCGCGGAGATCGACGAGCTGGCCACGATGCTGTCCCAGGAACACGGCAAGACCCACGCCGACGCCAAGGGCGATATCGAACGCGGGCTTGAGGTGTGCGAATTCGCCACCGGCATCCCCCACCTCATCAAGGGCGAGTACACCAGCGGAGCGGGCACGGGCATCGACGTGTACTCCATCCGCCAGCCCCTCGGCGTGGTCGCGGGCATCACCCCGTTCAACTTCCCCGCCATGATTCCGCTCTGGAAGGCCGGCCCGGCACTGGCGTGTGGAAATGCCTTCGTGCTCAAGCCCTCCGAGCGTGACCCCTCGGTGCCGCTACGCCTTGCCGAGCTGTTCCTCGAAGCAGGCCTGCCACCCGGCGTCTTCAACGTCGTCAACGGTGACAAGACTGCCGTGGACGCGCTGTTGCACGATCCGCGCATCGCCGCGGTCGGATTCGTCGGATCCACCCCGATCGCGCAGTACATCTACGAGACCGCGACTGCCAATGGCAAACGGGCTCAGTGCTTTGGCGGCGCCAAGAACCACATGATCATCATGCCGGACGCCGACATCGACCAGGCCATTGATGCGCTGATCGGTGCGGGTTACGGCTCGGCCGGCGAGCGCTGTATGGCCATCTCGGTCGCGGTGCCGGTCGGTGAATCCACCGCCGAACGGCTCGTGGACGGCCTCACCAAGCGCGCCCGCGAGCTGGTGGTCGGACCGTCGCTGGACGATGGTGTGGACTTCGGCCCGCTAGTGGGCGCGGACGCGCTCAAGCGGGTGCGCGACTACATCGACATCGGCATCGCGGAAGGTGCGCAGCTGGTTCTGGATGGCCGCGACCTCACGGTCGACGGCCACGAGGATGGGTTCTTTATCGGTGCATCACTTTTCGACCACGTGACGCCGGATATGCGCATCTACAAGGAAGAGATCTTTGGTCCGGTGGTGTCGGTGGTGCGCGCCAAGGATTACGACGAGGCAGTGCGGCTGCCCTCGGAGCACGAGTTCGGCAACGGTGTCGCGATCTTCACCCGCGACGGCGACACCGCGCGCGACTTCTGCGCCAAGGTCAACACCGGAATGGTCGGAGTAAACGTGCCGATTCCAGTTCCGGTGGCGTACCACACGTTTGGCGGCTGGAAGCGATCCGGATTCGGCGACCTCAACCAGCACGGGCCCGACTCGATCCGGTTCTACACCAAGACCAAGACGGTGACCCAGCGTTGGCCTTCGGGCACCAAAGAAGGCGCCTCCTTCGTGATTCCGACCATGGACTGAGTGGGCTATCCATGTTCAATCTCACCGACGAGCAGCGTGAAATCTGGAATACGGCGCGGGAATTCGCCGATATCCACATCGCGCCCCACGCCCTGGAATGGGACCGCGACAAGCACTTCCCGGTCGAGGTGTTTCCCAAGGCCGCGGCATTGGGCATGGGCGGCATCTACATCGATCCCGATGTCGGCGGCTCCGGTCTCACTCGTCTGGATGCCTCGTTGATCTTCGAGGCGATGGCCACCGGATGCTCCGCCGTCTCGGCGTTCATCTCCATCCACAACATGGCCGCCTGGATGATCGACGAATTCGGCGACGAGGAGCAGCGGCAACGGTGGCTGCCCTCGATGTGCACCATGGAGACGCTTGGGGCGTACTGCCTGACCGAGCCCGAATGCGGAAGTGACGCATCGGCCTTGCGAACCAGCGCGGTTCGCCAGGGGGACGAGTATGTGCTCAACGGCGTCAAGCAGTTCATCTCGGGCGCCGGGGCCGCGGACCTCTACGTGGTGATGGCGCGCACCGGGGGCCCCGGCCCACGGGGCATCTCCACCATCGTGGTGCCCAAGGACACGCCGGGGCTGTCCTTCGGGCCCCCGGAACGCAAGATGGGTTGGCATGCTCAGCCCACCGCACAGGTTGTCTTCGACGATGTCCGGGTTCCGGTGGGCAACCGCATCGGCGAGGAAGGCATCGGATTCACCATCGCGATGCGCGGCCTCAACGGCGGCCGGCTCAACATCGCGTCCTGCTCGCTCGGTGGTGCCCGCTCGGCACTGGAAAAGACCATCGAGTACCTGCGCACGCGTAAGGCATTCGGCGACGAGCTGATCAAGTTCCAGGCGCTGCAGTTCAGGCTCGCGGATATGGCCACCGAGCTGGAGGCGGCCCGCACCATGGTCTGGCGTGCGGCCTCGGCGGTACATGAGGGCGATCCACGCGCGGCCGAGCTGTGCGCCATGGCCAAACGCATTGCCACTGACGTAGGTTTCACGGTGGCCAACGAGGCGTTGCAGCTCCACGGCGGCTATGGCTACCTGGCCGAATACGGTATCGAGAAGATCGTGCGTGACCTACGGGTGCACCAGATTCTGGAAGGAACCAACGAGATCATGCGAGTCATTGTGTCCCGCAAGCTCATGACAGAGGGGCTCGCCGGATGAGCCTCTTGGGTGAAGACCATCAAGCACCGGTGACGGATCAGATCCAGACGCGGGTCGAAAAGGGTGTCGGCCTGCTGACGCTCAACCGCCCCAAGGCCATCAACTCGCTGACCAACGACATGATCACCGCGATGTCGGCGGCCCTGTCCGAGTGGGAGGCCGATGACGCGGTGCGTGCGGTGGTGCTCTCCGGCGCCGGGGAACGCGGCCTGTGCGCGGGTGGCGACGTGGTAGAGATCCACGACAGCGCCAAGATCGACGGTGTGGTTGCCCGCCGGTTCTTCCGCGAGGAATACCAACTCAATGCCCAGGTCGGCAGGTTCTCGAAACCGTATGTGGCGCTGATGGATGGCATCGTGATGGGTGGTGGCGTGGGAGTGGCCGGGCATGCCAACACCCGCATCGTCACGGACACCTCCAAGGTCGGCATGCCCGAGGTGGGGATCGGATTCATCCCGGATGTGGGCGGAACCTATCTGCTCTCCCGCGCCCCGGGTCAGCTTGGACTGCACGCCGGACTCACCGGCGCCCCGTTCTCCGGCGCCGACGCCATCGCGTTGGGCTTCGCCGACCACTACGTGCCCCATGACCGGCTGGAAAAGTTCACCAAGGCCATCATCGACAGCGACCTGGCCACCGCGCTCGCGGTGCACGGCGCCATAGCTCCTTCGAGTGACCTCGTGGCCCAACGCAGCTGGATCGACGAGTGCTACGCCGGGGAAACCGTCTCCGATATCGTGGCTGCGCTGCAATCGCACGGCGACGAGCGAGCCCGCGCAGCTGCCGATCAGATCCTGACCCGCTCCCCCATCGCATTGTCGGTGACACTCGCCGCGGTGCGACGGGCCCGCGAATTGCCCTCGCTGGAAGCAGTTCTCACCCAGGAGTATCGGGTGTCCAGCCAATCGGTGAGTTCCCACGATCTGGTCGAGGGCATCAGGGCGCAGCTGGTCGACAAGGATCGCAACCCACAGTGGGACCCGAAGACACTCGCCGCGGTTACCGAGGCCGATGTCGAGGCCTTCTTCCAGCCAGTCAGCGATGATTTGGAGTGGTCATGACCAATGTTGCCTTTATCGGCCTGGGCCACATGGGGTTACCGATGGCGGTCAATCTCACGAAGGCCGGGCACACCGTGGCCGCCTTCGACCTGTCCGAGCAGGCACGCGCTGCCGCCACCGAGGCAGGGGTGCCGTTGGCGGAGTCGGGCGCGGTGGCCGCCGCGACGGCCGATGTGGTGATCACCATGCTGCCCAAGGGCGAGCACGTGCTCTCGGCGTACCAGGATCTGCTTCCCGCGGCACGTCCGGGCACGCTGTTCATCGACTCCTCCACCGTCGACGTGGCCGATGCCCGCACCGCACATGAGGCGGCGACCACCGCGGGACATCGCTTCGCAGACGCTCCGGTGTCCGGCGGAGTGCCCGGCGCCACCGCGGCGACCCTGACGTTCATGGTGGGCGCCGATGACGCCGTATTCGCCGACGCCGAACCGATTCTGGCAGTGATGGGCAAGCGCGTCGTGCACTGCGGCGGCCCCGGCGTGGGTCAGGCCGCGAAGATCTGCAACAACATGATCCTCGGCGTATCGATGATCGCGATCAGTGAGGCGTTCGTGCTCGGCGAAAAGCTCGGCCTGACCCATCAGGCTCTTTTCGATGTCGCCGCCAACGCCTCGGGCCAGTGTTGGGCGCTCACGTCGAACTGTCCCGTGCCCGGCCCGGTGCCCACCAGCCCCGCCAATCGCGACTACACGCCCGGCTTCGCGGTCGCCCTGATGGCCAAGGACTTGGGACTGGCTGCCAACGCGGTACGCACCAACGGAGTTGACGCGCAGCTCGGCCTCGCCGCAGCCCACATCTACGACGACTTCAATACCTCGGGCGGCTCGGCCCTAGACTTCTCGGCGATCTTCACGCGAATTCAAGGAGTGTCATGACTTTCGAAACCATCCTCACCGAGCAGATCGATCGGGTCGCCGTCATCACCCTGAACCGGCCCAAGGCGCTCAACGCGCTGAACTCGCAGGTGATGAACGAGGTCACCACCGCCGCAGCAGAATTCGACGCCGACCACGGCATCGGAGCGATCATCATCACCGGTAGCGAGAAGGCATTCGCGGCGGGCGCGGATATCAAGGAAATGGCCGACCAGTCGTTCAGTGACATGTTCGGCTCCGACTTCTTCGCCGCCTGGGGCAAGTTGGGCGCCGTACGCACCCCGACCATCGCGGCCGTGAGCGGGTACGCCCTGGGCGGCGGATGTGAGCTGGCCATGATGTGCGACCTGATCATCGCCGCCGAAAACGCCAAGTTCGGCCAGCCCGAGATCAAGCTGGGCGTGCTGCCCGGCATGGGTGGATCGCAGCGGCTCACTCGCGCCATCGGCAAGGCGAAGGCCATGGACATGATTCTCACCGGGCGCAACATGGATGCCGCCGAGGCCGAGCGCAGCGGTCTGGTGTCGCGTGTGGTCCCCACCGAAAGCCTGCTCGACGAGGCCAAGGCCGTCGCCAAGACCATCTCGGAGATGTCACTCTCGGCCTCCATGATGGCCAAGGAAGCCGTCAACCGGGCCTTCGAGTCCAGCCTGACCGAAGGATTGTTGTTCGAGCGCAGGATCTTCCACTCGGCGTTCGGAACCGCTGACCAGTCAGAGGGTATGGCCGCATTCGTCGAGAAGCGTCCTGCCAACTTCATTCACCGGTAGAGACTCATCGGATCATGACCCTGCCGTTCGATCCCGTCGACGATGCCCATCGCCATTGGGTTGAGAACGGCTGGGGTGAGGTCGCCGACGGGATGGCCGCCGTCACATCGGTGATGCGGGCTCACCAGATCATGCTGGCGCGCGTCGAAGATGTACTGCGCCCACACGGACTGACCTTCTCGCGGTACGAGCTGTTGATGCTGCTGTCGTTCAGCCGGGCCGGCTCCATGCCCATGGCCAAAGCCAGTGCGCGCCTTCAGGTTCACCCCACATCCGTGACCAACACGGTGGACCGCCTGGAGGAGGCGGGACTGGTGTGCCGGGTTCCCAACCCCGCCGACGGTCGCGGCACGCTGGTGGAGATCACCCGCGCCGGACGCGATCTCGGTTCGGTGGCGACCGCCGACCTGAACGCGAAAGTGTTCGCACAGATCGGGCTCTCGCCCGCGCGTACCCGCACGCTGGTGTCGGTGCTGACGCACCTGCGGCGCGACGCCGGTGACTTCGGATAAGCATCTGGGCTAGATCAGGATGCCGTTGTCCTTGAGGGCCTTGTATCCGCCGATGACGTCGGTGGCGCGGTAGAGGCCGATCTCCTGCAGAGAGGCGGCGGCCAGGCTGGACGTATAGCCCTCCTGGCACAGGATGACCCATTCCACGTCGTGATTGCCCGCCTCCGGGATGCGGGCGTCACTTTCCGGGTCCAGGCGCCACTCCAGAACATTGCGCTCGATGACGAGGGCATTGACCACTTCGCCCTCCTCGGCACGCTGCGCGGCGGGGCGAATATCGACAAGGAATGCGCCGCGGCCCAGCGCGGTCGGCACCTCGTCGGCGGGCAGACGGCGCAGGCGGCCGCGCGCCGTCGCCAGCAGATCATGGATCGTCATGCCGCCGGCCCTTCGGGCTCATCGGTGAGGATGGTGCGGCTCCGTCGCAGCGTCTTGGCCTGGGTCACTTCGTAGTACGACATCGCGGTCAGCGGCGGCGAGTACGCGTGCACACTCAGTGTGGGTCCGATCTCGGCAGGAACCGGCGCTTCGATGGATCTCAAGGGTGCCCGCATGACGTCGTGCACCCAGCCCAGCGGGAATCCGGCCTGATCCCCGGCGTCGAGCCGACGGCGCACCAGTTGACTTCCGTCCCAGCGATATTCGTGCAGCGAACCGCTGAGCACAGTCAGCGCGCCGAGTGACCCGCAGTGGTCATGCAATTCGGTGGACTTATCGGGCACCCAGCTGATCAGCCAGACATCGAGCTCGTCGTCGGCATGAATGCGGGTGGCCCAGCGCTCGTCGGCAGGAAGCCCGCCCGCGGGCAGCAGATGGTCGAAGCGGCCGTGCAGGGCGTCGTCGGCACCCTCATCGGTGATGCGGAGCAGATCCGGCAGTCGCAGTCGGGTGGGTGAGGATCCGGCGGAGGACGGGCGGCGCAGATCCAGGACAGATGCAGTGGTCATGAAGGCTCAATCGATGGCAGGGGCAGGGATGGTGGCGGCTAGCCGCAACACCACCCCTGAAAACCCCTGTGTCCCATCACAGCTGAAATGGTACCGGCGTTTTCCAGCGGTTTTCCCCTCCGAGCAAAAGCTCTGAGTGAGTAAATGTTGTCGCTGGTAGGCACTTGCTACTTTGGAGTGGTGACCGTCCCAACCCGCATCGCCGCGACCCTGATGGCCCTCTGTGTCCCGTTGATCGGTGCGGCATGTACGTCCACACCCGACGACAAGGTGACTCCCGCCCCCACCGGCAGCACCACCACACC
>NZ_MAEW01000009.1 GCF_002013375.1 Mycobacterium sp. D16Q13
TCTCCTTTGTCTATTCGGGTGACTGAACGGCGTTGTTCGTGGTGATCCCGCCGAGAACTATCGAGAGGTACTGTTCGGCGACTTCCTGCGCCGTGCGTGAACCACCAGGCCGGAACCAGCGCACCGATACCCAGGTCGCATCGCGAATAAACCGGTACACCACGGCCACATCGAGATCCGGGCGGAAGTAGCCCTGCGCAATGCCGTCACGCAGCACTTCCAGCCACAGCTCGCGCTGCTCGGTGTTGAGCTCGTTCAGATAGGCGAACCGCTCCTGCGACAACAGTCGGGGGGCCTCCGCCTGGTAGATGGCGACCTGCGCGTGCTTGCTTTCGATCGCGTCGAACGAAGCAAGAAACAGGCCCTTGAGGGTGTCGACAGGATTCAGGTTGGCCGCCGCGATTTCGCGGTACCGAGTGAACAGTCCCTCCAGGAAGTCGCGGAGCAGCTCGTCCACGATCGCTTCTTTGGAGTCGAAGTGGTGATAGAGGCTGCCGGACAGGATTCCCGCAGCATCGGCGATGTCACGCACCGTGGTGGCCCGCAGACCGCGTTCGGCGAACATGGCGGCCGCAAGGCTCAGCAGCTCGTCACGCCGAGACGGCTGCGATGAGCCGCTTGCGCGAAGAGCGTCCGACTCTCGCACTTCTGCCACGTTGTCCACCTCCCCACTGTATCAACCAAGCGCTTGTTTGGTCACCGTTGAGTGCGCTTCATGGCGCATGTCACGCCCGCTGGCTGGACACCGAGATGACCTCGCCGGTCAGGTAGCTCGAGTAATCGCTGGCCAGGAAGGCAATGGTGGAAGCGATCTCCCATGGCTCGGCGGCACGACCGAATGCCTCATCGGAGGACAGTTTGTCCAGTAGATCCGAGGACGTCACCTTGTCGAGGAATTTGTGCCGGGCAATGCTCGGGGCGACGGCGTTGATGCGTACCCCATGCTCGACGGCCTCGATGGCACTGCACCGGGTGAGCGCCATGACGCCGGCCTTCGCGGCGGCGTAGTGCGACTGTCCGTACTGCGCACGCCAGCCCAACACGCTCGCGTTGTTGACGATGACGCCGCCGTGGCCGGCCTCGCGGAAATACCGCAGCGCCGCACGGGTCGCACGGAAGGTGGAGGTAAGGGTGACGTCGAGAACCCGGTCCCACTGCTCGTCGGTCATATCGGCGACGGGGGTCTCACCACCGAGTCCCGCATTGTTGACCAGCACGTCGATACGGCCAAGTGCCGCGACGGATTCGGTGATCAGCGCATCCACAGCTTCGGTGGAGGTGACATCACACACCACCGCGGCCACCTTGCCCAGCCCGAGCGCCGCGAGCTCGTCGCGGGTCTCGGTAAGGCGACGCTCGTGGTAGTCGGAGACGACGACATCGGCCCCCTCGGCCAGAGCACGGCGCGCCGTGGAGGATCCGATACCCGTGCCCGCCGCGGCCGTGATGACAACCGCCTTGCCCTTCAGAAGTCCGTGTCCGGCAATCTCTTCCGGTGCCTGCGACAAGCTCACTAGCGCGCCTCTCTGGGTAAACCGAGCACCCGCTCGGAGATGATGTTGCGTTGGATCTCGTTGGAACCGCCATAGATCGTGTCGGCGCGCGAGAAGAGGAACAACCGCTGCCATTCGTCCATCTCACCGTCATCGGTCAACAGGGTCGACTTTCCGATGATCTCCATCGCAAGTTCGCCCAGATCGCGATGCCAGTTGGCCCACAACAGCTTTGACACGTTGTCCTGACCGGGCCGCTCCTCGTCCATTGTGGCCAGCGCATAGGCACGCATGGCGCGAAGCCCTACATAGGCTTGCGCAAGACGCTCCCGGATCGCCGGATCGTCCGCCGCACCGTTGGACTTGGCGAGCCCGGCCAGCCGGGAAAGTTCACGGGCATAGGTGATCTGGTTACCCAGCGTCGAGACACCGCGTTCGAAGGTCAGGGTGCCCATAGCGACCCGCCAGCCATCGCCGGGCTCTCCGACCACCAGATCAGCGGCGGTACGCGCGTTGTCGAAGAACACCTCATTGAACTCCGAGGTGCTGGTCAGCTGGATGATCGGCCGAATCTCGACCCCCGGCTGATCGAGGGGCACAAGCAGATACGACAGGCCCTTATGCCGCGCCGATCCGGGTTCGGTACGCGCGATCACGAAGCACCACTGCGACTGCAGGGCCAGGGAGGTCCACACCTTCTGCCCGTTGATCACCCATTCATCACCGTCGAGCACCGCGGTGGTGGATACATTCGCCAGGTCCGACCCCGCACCGGGTTCCGAATAGCCCTGACACCACAGCTCGGTGACATCGCGGATGGCCGGAAGGAAGCGCTGCTGCTGCCCGGGGGTGCCATAGGCGATGAGCGTCGGACCGAGGAGCTCCTCGCCGAGGTGGTTCACCTTGTGCGGCGCCTCGGCCCGCGCGTACTCCTCGTAGAAGATGACGCGCTGGCTCACGGTGGCGCCGCGTCCCCCGTGCTCGACGGGCCAGCCCAGGCAGGTCCAGCCCGCGGCGGCCAGGTGGCGGTTCCAGGCGAGGCGCTCGTCGAAGGCTTCATGCTCGCTGCCGGGGCCACCAAGGCCCTTCAGCTCGGCGAACTCACCGACAAGGTTCTCGGCCAGCCATTCCCGGATCTCGGTACGCACCTGATCATCGGACATCTCCGATAACGGACGCTCGGAAGCCGCTTGGAACTCACCCACACATGTAGGCTAACCTACCAAGCACTTGCTTGTTATTGGAAGGTGGGTCGGACGCGTATGGAGTCGGCGCAGCAGACACCCGAGCCCACCATTCCGGCCGCGTTAGACCAGGCAGAAGCCCGTTTTGGTGATCGCGATGCCCTCTATGCCGACGGCTCGTGGCTGTCCTTTTCCGAACTTCGCACCCGCGTCAGGCGCTTCGCGGCGGCGCTGATCGCCCTCGACATCAAGCACGGAGACCGGGTGGCCATCTGGTCTCCCAACTCGTGGCACTGGCCCATCGCCTGCCTGGGCGCGCAGTACGCCGGAGCCGTCGTCGTCCCGATGAATACCCGGTACACGGTCGACGAGGCGACGGACATCTTGCAGCGCAGCGAGGCTCGCGTGCTGGTGTCGGTGGGAGTCTTCCTCGGTTCGGATCGAATCACTCAACTGGACACCGCGACGCTCCCCGATCTCGCCCATGTCGTGCGGGTCGCGGTGGAAGCCGGCGATCACGCCAATTGGGACGAATTCGTCGCGCACGGAGATGACGTGAGCGACGAGGACATCGATGCGCGGAAGTCGTCGGTGAGTTCCGAAGACATCAGCGACATCCTTTTCACCTCCGGCACCACCGGACGCAGCAAGGGTGTGCTCTGCATGCACCGCCAACCACTGGCGGCCTCCCTGGCGTGGGCTACCTATGGAGAATTCACCGAGAACGATCGGTATCTGTGTGTCAATCCGTTCTTTCATAATTTCGGATACAAGGCGGGCATCCTGGCCTGTCTGCAGACGGGCGCGGCGCTCATGCCACAGCTGACCTTCGACCCCGAAAAGGCAATGGCCGCAGTCCAGGAACACAAGATCACCGTGTTGCCGGGCGCACCCACTATCTTCCAGATGCTGCTCGACCACCCCGCCCGTAAAAACTATGACCTGACCTCACTGCGGTACTCCGTGACGGGTGCGGCCGTTGTCCCGGTGGTGCTCATCGAGCGCATGCAATCCGAGCTGGATTTCGATCTGGTGCTTACCGCGTACGGCCTCACCGAGACTCAGGGCTTCGCCACGATCTGCCGCTCCGATGACGACGCGGTGACCGTCGCGACCACCTGCGGACGTCCGATGATCGGCTACGAGCTGCGGATCGACGGCGCGCAGAAGCCGGGCGACGAGGGCGAAGTGCTGCTGCGCAGTGCCAACGTCATGAAGGGCTATCTCGACGATCCCCAGGCCACCGCCGAGACCATCGACTCGGCTGGCTGGTTGCATACCGGCGATATCGGAAAGCTCGACGAGCGCGGCAACCTCACCATCACCGACCGGCTCAAGGACATGTACATCTGCGGCGGGTTCAACGTGTATCCCGCCGAGATCGAACAGGTGCTGATGCGGCTCGACGGTGTAGCGGACGTTGCCGTGATAGGAGTGCCCGACGCGCGGCTTGGCGAAGTTGGGAAGGCCTACATCGTGCGCAGGCCCGGCGCGTCCCTCGACGCTCAGGCCGTCATCGATTACAGCGCAGCGCATGTGGCGAACTTCAAGAAACCGCGGTTCGTCGAGTTTCTCGACGAACTTCCCCGCAACCTGGGCGGCAAGGTGGTCAAACCCACCCTGCGCGCCATGCATGAGGAGTCTGCGTAATGGACCTGTTGCTTGACGACGAGACCGAGGCTTTCCGGGCGGAGGTGCGCGAGTTCCTCGCCGCCAACACCCCGAATCCGCCGCTACCCTCCTATGACTCACCCGAAGGCGCTGTACTGCACCGCCAGTGGGAGCGGACCCTCTATGACGCGGGCTTCTCCGCGGTGTCCTGGCCCAAGGAGTACGGCGGCCGCGATGTCAGCCTGCTGCAGTGGGTGATCTTCGAGGAGGAGTACTTCAAGGCAGGAGCCCCCGCGCGTATCAGCCAGAACGGCATGTTCCTGCTGGGGCCCACGCTGTTCGCGCACGGCAGCAAGGACCAGCTGGATCGCATTCTCCCCAAGATGGCCAACGGCGAGGAGATCTGGGCACAAGCCTGGTCGGAGCCGGAGTCGGGAAGCGATCTGGCATCGCTGCGCTCCCCCGCCCGCAAGGTGGACGGGGGCTGGCGCTTGTCCGGGCAGAAGATCTGGAGCTCACGAGCGCCGTTCGCGGACAGGGCATTCGGGCTCTGGCGCTCCGACCCGGAATCGCAGCGCCACCAGGGTTTGACGTACTTCATGTTCGACCTCAAGGCCGAGGGCGTCACTGTCCGCCCCATCCCCCAGCTCGACGGCGATCCCGGTTTCGCCGAGATCTTCCTGGACGACGTCTTCGTCCCCGACGAGGATGTCATCGGTGCTGTGCACGACGGCTGGCGGGTGGCCATGAGCACGTCGAGCAATGAGCGCGGCATGTCACTGCGTAGCCCCGGCCGCTTCCTGGCCACCGCCGACAGGCTGGTGGATCTGTGGAAATCGGTTCCGGAGAACGGGTTCGCGTCCGAGCGAGTCGCGGACGCCTGGATCGCCGCGCAGGCCTACCGGCTGCATACCTTCGGCACCGTCACCCGGCTGTCCGGCGGCGGCGAGCTCGGTGCCGAATCCTCGATCACCAAGGTGTTCTGGTCCGAGCTGGATGTCGCCCTGCACGAGACGGCGATCGACCTGCGTGACGCCGACGGCGAGCTCACCGGACCATGGACAGACGGGTACCTGTTCTCCCTCGGCGGTCCGATTTACGCTGGCACCAACGAGATTCAGCGCAACATCATCGCCGAGCGGATTCTGGGCCTCCCCAAGGAAAGCGCTCGCACGGGAGGTGCCAAGTGAGGTTCGATCTGGACACGCAGCAGCGAGATTTCGCGGCAAGCATCGACGCGGCCCTGGGGTCCGCCGATGTTCCCGGCGCGGCTCGCGCGTGGGCAACCGGCAACCATGAACCCGGGCTCGCGGTGTGGTCGACATTGTCCGATCTCGGTGTCACCGCCCTCGCGGTCTCCGAAAAGTACGGCGGCATCGGCGCCCATCCCGTCGATCTCGTTGTCGCGCTGGAAGGTCTAGGCAAGTGGGCGGTACCGGGACCAGTCGTCGAGTCCCTTGCGGTGGCACCAATCCTGCTCGCCGAGGATGAGAACGGAGCTGAGCGTTCCTCACAACTGGCCTCCGGAGAACTCATCGCCACCGTGGCCGCACCTCCCATGACGCCACGCGCGCTCGATGCGGATGTTGCGGGGCTGGTGCTCATCGCCGACGACATCGGGTTCCGCGAGGCCCAGGCCGGCACGCAGCACGAGTCGATCGACGCCACCCGCCGGGTGTTCGACGTAACACCGGCAGGCGGCGGCGTCTCTCTGGACACCAGCCGCGCGATCAACTTTGGTGTGCTTGCGATTTCGGCGCAGCTTGTCGGTCTGGGGCAGTCACTACTGGACCGCGCTGTGGAGTATGCCAAGCAGCGTTCGCAGTTCGGGCGGCCGATCGGGTCCTATCAGGCCGTCAAGCACAAACTGGCCGATGTCCACATCGCACTGGAGCTGGCCCGCCCGTTGGTGTACGGCGCGGCGTTATCCGTGGCCGAGGACTCTCCCACCGCCGCACGCGATGTGAGTGCCGCGAAGGTCGCTGCCGGCAAGGCCGCTTACCTTGCCGGGCGATCCTCCCTGCAGACCCACGGCGCCATCGGCTTCACCGCCGAATACGACCTGTCACTGTGGATCCTCAAGGTGCGGGCACTGATGTCGGCCTGGGGCACACCGGAATGGCACCGTGCGCGCGTGCTTGGAGCGCTCGCATGAGTTCCGAACGGCAGATGCTGCGTGACACCGTCCGCTCTTTGGTGACCAAGCGAGCCGACTCGGCCGCGGTGCGCAAGGCGATGGAATCCGAACGCGGCTACGACGAGAGCCTGTGGACCGTTCTGTGCGAACAGGTAGGTGCCGCGGCGTTGTTGGTTCCCGAGGAATTGGGCGGTGCCGGGGGCGAGCTCGCGGACGCGGCCGTCGTGGTGGAGGAGCTCGGCCGCGGGCTCGTGCCCAGCCCGCTGATGGGCACGCTGTGGGCACAGCTCGCTCTCCTGGGCGCCGGGTACGAAGGTGAGCTGCTGGAATCGTTGGCCTCCGGTGAATCGATCGGTGCAGTGGCCTTCGACCCGGGATATGTCGTCAATGGAGCCAACGCCGACGTAGTGCTCATCCTGGACGGCGATGACGTGCACCGAGCGGAGAACATCACCGCTACGCCGCTGTCCACCATGGATCCCACCCGTCGGCTGGCCGCGGTCGCGGTCGGCGGAAGCGAACCGATCGGCAGTGCCGCGGGACTGATCGACAAGGCCGGGCTGCTGCTGGCCGCCGAGCAGGTGGGCGCGGCGGCGCGTGCGCTGGAACTCACCGTCGAGTACACCAAGACGCGGGTCCAGTTCGGACGCGCGATCGGCAGCTTCCAGGCTCTCAAACACCGGATGGCCGACCTGTACGTGCTGGTGGAGTCGGCACGCGCGACCGTTTATCAGGCCATCCACGATCTCACTACCGAGGCCGCGACCGTGGCGAGAATCAAAGCCAGCGAGGCACTTTCGATTGTGGCCGGTGAATCGATCCAGTTGCATGGTGGTATCGCCATCACCTGGGAGCACGACGCCCACCTGTACTTCAAGCGCGCACACGGCAGCGCGCTGCTCCTGGGAACACCGCGTCAGCTACTCCCAAGTCTGGAGAGCGCCGCGGGACTGTAGGTTCCCGGCCTAGACTCCGGGCATGGAGACCACAGCCAGCCCCTGGCCCGCCTACCGGCTCGCCGCCGTGCTCCTCGGTGTCGGCGTCGTACATTTCGTCGCCCCTAAACCCTTCGATGACATCGTCCCGACCGAACTGCCTGGTGAGGCCCGGTTCTACACGTACGCCTCGGGTGTTGCCGAGCTCGGAACCGGTGCGCTTCTGCTGGCCCCGAAGACACGCAGGCTTGGCGGCACCCTCGCAGCGCTGCTGTTCATCGCCGTCTTCCCCGCGAATATCAACATGGCGCGGCAGTGGTGGGACAAGCCATGGCCGCTGCGACTGGGGGCGCTTGCCCGGTTGCCGTTGCAGATCCCGATGATCACCGAGGCACTCAAGGTGCGACGTACGGGGTAGTCGCTTCGTCGTGTTCTAGTCATAGATGACGGCATTTCCCGTGCGCTGAAGGTCGGCTAGCCCCGCCCGAAAGGTCTCCATGAATTCGGGCGGGGGCCCTTCCCAGTCCGCGACCTCACCCACGATGCGTACGGGTTCGCGGGTGCGGTACGAGTGGGTCGGATTCCCAGGGAACTTCTTGTCCGTGACGTTCGGATCGTCTTCGAGAGTGCCCTCCGGCTCCACGATGTAGACATGGCCCCTGCCCTCGCCTTTGGCCATCATGGCCGCCAACCCCGCGCCAATCAATGTCCTCGTCACGTAGACGTGGTTCATGATGCGGCCTTCCTCGTAGTTCGACAGATGCCCGGCGGTCAACAGATCGCCTATCTCCAGGGCGGCCTTGGTGCCATGGAAGTACGCGCCCGACTCGTGCGCCTCGAAAAAGTTCGGCATCGTCATACCCGTTCCCATCAGTCGACATTCGTGGTCGCAGGATTCTGCGCCACGGTGGGGGTCTTGCCGCAAGCCCCCCTTCATGCCATATTTTGAAAGGAGACAAGCCAAAAGGTTGACCCCGCAATCGCTCAGTGGTCGGCTTGACCCATGCCGCTGCAGATATCCGACCGCGAACGCGAAGCCCTGGCGCAGGTCACTACATTCCCGCTGCTGGCAGCGATCACCGGGCGCCGGTCACGACGATTCCCCCTCGGCGGGCGCATCCCCGACGGTCCGCTCGCGTACACCAGCGCTCATCCCGTCAGACCGATATCGGAAGTCGAACGGGCACTGATTCTTTCGGTGGTCGGGGGCGTCACCGGGTGGCACTACGGCATCACCTATCACCCCGGATACGCCCCCGCATTCCCGAACTATTCCGGCACCGCGACCGGACGCACCTTCCCCTCCGCGGCGGGTTTTCACACCAGCCAGCTCTTCTTCACCGATGACACCGGGATCTACCTGCTGCCGACACGCGATGAACCCCCTCGGGAGTTCACGTCCATCGAGGACTGGATCACCCACACCGCCGACTCCTACGTGCGGATCTCGGACAAACGCCTGGAATTACCGCGGGAAGAGCCGTACATGGAGGGCCACAACATCTGGATCGGAAATCACCCGGGCAGCCTGCTGGCCTTCCCGGTCGCCGATCTGGCAGAACACCTGATCGCCAACCTGTCCTTCTTTGCCGCGAATGGCTATCTGGTCTACGACGATGTCAACAACCGGAGCATCCCTGGCACCGAAAAGTTCAGCAGCTTAAGGAATTACGACGACCCCATTCCGCTGTCCTTCGTGGAGCAGTACACGCTCACCGAGGCCAGCGCCGAACTGGCCACCGCAACCCACAACGGGGTGCTCCTCCTTCAGGCGCTCGGGCTGGGCGGCTGGATGTTCGACGGTCTCGACCGGCTGTCGGTGCTCGGCGGCTCCGGCGACCCGCGCGCGCCCGGTATCGGGTTCCGTTCCGACAACGATGACCGGTGGCCATTTCCGAACGCCACCGGTCTGGATGGATTCTTCGAAACCCTCAGTCCCCCGCACGTGCCGACGGTCGCAGCGGGCGTCCAGAAGTACATCGAGCGTAAATACGGCCCCGGCGGGCCCTTCCACCCCGATACCCCCGGCGCTTGGGCAGATTCGCGCACGGTGCGCGCGGCCGCCCTACCGGCCGAGGCGATCCAGGAGATCGTCACGACGGAGGCCTCCTACGTCTACGACACCTTCGGAAAGATTCCCGGCACCGTTCCCACCGTGCACACCCTGATGTATCTGCAGGCGCAAAACATCGACCTGGACTTCTACGACACGCACTTCGGCTCCGGCGCCTACCTGTCGACGCATGCCGAACACGCCAGCCGCTGGTACGGCTAGCGTGTTCAGTCCTGTTCGGTGACCAGCCCCAAGTTTCTGTTGTCGAACAAGAACGGGTACAGGAGACCGCCAGCCAGACCGCCGATCAGTGGCGCCACCCAGAACAGCCACAGCTGCCCGGGCGCCGCACCGCCGTTGAAGAAGGCGACGGCAGTCGACCGGGCCGGATTCACCGACGTATTGCTGATCGGAATCGAGATCAGATGAATCAGCGTGAGACACAAACCAATTGCGAGCGGACCGAATCCCTTGGGCGCACCTGCGTCGGTGGCGCCCAGGATCACCATGATGAACACCGCGGTAAGCACAATCTCGGTAACCAGTACGGCCGTCAGAGAATAATGGTCGGGCGAATGCTCACCGTAGCCGTTGGCCGCCATGTTCCCCGTGGCCTCGAAACCCGGCTTACCCCGCGCGATGTACCACAGCGCGGTGCCCGCAAGCAGACCGCCGAGCACCTGCGCCACCCAGTAACCGGGCAGCTCCTTAGCGGGTAGACGCCCACCGACCACCGCTCCGAGCGTCACCGCCGGGTTGAAGTGCCCGCCCGAGATATGACCTACCGCGTAAGCCATGGTCACGACCGTCAACCCGAAGGCCAACGCAACGCCGAGGAAACCGATGCCCAATTGGATCGCGCCCGTACTTCCTTCTCCTGCATCGGCGACGTTCTTGGCAGCGAATATGGCGCTGCCACAACCGCCTAAAACCAGCCAGAACGTGCCGAAGAACTCGGCCAGCAATTTGGTGCTCGTCTTGGTCACCGTCGGATCCCTTCGTTAGGAAGAACTCGAGTGATCTTGATTACAGCAATGCAAGGTCGAAACCCACAGCCACTTATCAGAAACGGTTGGGTCACGAATTCTGGTGGCGCCCAGTAGCTCAATGGACAAGAACAGGTGCAGCCACCGTGCTCGAGACCAGGGGCATCACCTGCCCGCCGCATCGAGACACCGACCCCTCTAGCATTTGCTGCACGCGGTATGGTGACTGTATGACCAGGGGATCCGATGGACTTTGAACTGCGCTACGACCGCTGGTATTTGCCGCTCGCGACGGCATTCCTGATGGGCCGCAAGCGCACGAGCATCCGGGTTGCGGACGGCGCGCTCACTGTCAAGCACGGATGGGCCTTCTCTATCCAGATCCCGCTGACGAGCATCCGATCGGCAAAAGCTCGCGAGGAGAAGCCGTTCGCCTGGGGGGTGCACCCCAGCGGCACCGGCTGGCTCGTCAACGGCTCACGCTGCGGCATTGTCGACATCCAATACTCCCCGCCCATCAAACCTAAGGCGCCCATGTCGTTCGGCGCGGTCGGCGGCCTGCAGCTCAGCGTCACCGACCCGGAGGGGCTCATCGCGGCCCTGCGCCCCCACGCGGCATAACTTGGCACAATCCTGGTTATGCGCCGACGACACTTGCTCCAACTCGGAGCGGGAGTGGCAGCGGGCCTCGCGCTGACTTCCTGTGCCGATGAACGCGACGACAATGATGGTGACGTGAGCGACGGCGAGACCTGGCGCATGCCCGACGAGGGCGAACCACACCTGCGAACCTGGATGGCCTTCGGCGCCAGTGACGAGATCTGGGGCCGAAGGCTGAACCCAGAGGTCCAGCAAAATCTGGGCTCGATCGCCCAAGCCATCGCACAGTTCGAACCGGTGTCGATGCTGGTGCGACCGCAGGAGATCGAACTGGCGCGCCAATTGGCCGGACCTAATGTGGAATTGGTTCCCGCACCCTTGGACGATCTGTGGATCCGTGACAGCGGTCCGGTGTTCGTCCGCAACGACACCGGCAAGGCAGCTGTTGACTTCAACTTCAACGGCTGGGGCAACAAACAGAAGCACGACTCCGACGCCAAGGTCGCCGCCGAGGTCGCCAAGCGCGCTGGAGTACGGGTCCTTCACACCGATCTCGTGCTCGAGGGCGGCGGGATCGAAGTCGATGGTGAGGGCACCGCGATCATCACCGAAAGCTGCGTTCTCAACAACAACCGCAACCGGGGACGCTCCAAAAAAGATGTCGAGGCGGAGCTACGGCGACTACTTGGTCTGCAAAAGATCATTTGGCTGCCGGGTATCGCGGGCATGGACATCACCGATGGGCACACCGATTTCTACGCGCGATTCGCCGGACCGGGCGTGGTAGTCGCGGGGCTGGATAACGACCCCGACTCGTTCGACTACGACGTAACACGTGAGCATCTCACGATCCTGGAAAAGGCGACGGACGCGGCCGGACGCCCTCTGCGTGTGGAAGTGCTCGAAGCACCCGAGCAGGGGCGTGATGACTTCGAGTCAAAGGATTTCGCCGCGGGCTACATCAACTTCTATGTGTGCAACGGCGGCGTCATCGCACCCGAATTCGGAGACCCGGACGCCGACGCGGCGGCCAAATCCACCCTGGAAGCCGTCTTTCCCGACCGTCGGATCGTGCAGCTCGATATCGACGGTATTGCCGCCGGTGGCGGTGGCATCCACTGCGCCACCCAGCAAGAACTCCGATAGCGCTGACTCAGTGCGCAACCGATCGCGGCGCACCCGGCCCGGCGTCGATCTGCACCGGGCCCGTGGCCGAGGGCGTCACCGGGAAGTCGAATATCGCCGTCGGAATATACACAGTGGCACAGGAATTCGGGATATCGACGACGCCGGACAGTCGGCCTTCGATGGGTGCGGCGCCCAGTAGAAGATAGGCCTGCTCCGGGCTATAGCCGAACTTGGTCAAGTAATCGATGGCGTGCAGACAAGCGCGCTGGTACGCCAAATGTGAATCCAGGTAACGCTGTTCGTCGTCAAGGGTGACCGACGTCCCCGAGAACGCCAACCACTGCGAATACTGCGGATCGGTATTACCTGGCATGAAGATCGCGTTTTCTGACACCCCATAGGTGTCCATACCTCCCTTGAGGACGTCGACATGCAAGTCGATGAAGCCACCCATCTCGATGGCCCCACAGAAGGTGATCTCGCCGTCGCCCTGGGAGAAGTGCAAGTCGCCGACCGACAGCTTTCCGCCCGGCACGAACACCGGGTAAAACACCCTGCTGCCCTTGGTCAGGTTCTTGATGTCCTGATTGCCACCGTTCTCCCGGGGTGGCGCGGTCCGGGCCGCCTCAGCCGCCGCTCTCTCGAAGGTTTCCCCGGTAAGCCCGCCAAGTACCGCATCCCGTGGCTCCGGCGGAAGTGCCAGCGCGGGAACACGGTTGGGATCTGTGGCGATCAGCGCACCCTCACGGGCGTTCCACCTCGCCAGCAGTTCCGCCGATGGCGCCGTCCCCATCAACCCTGGATGCACAATCCCGGTAAAGCTGACCCCAGGCACATGGCGGGAGGTGGCGGTTTGACCTGAGAAGTCCCAAATCGCCTTGTACGCATCGGGAAACTGCTCGGTGAGGAATCCGCCACCGTTGGTCGTCGGGAAGATGCCGGTGTAACCCCACCCCTGGCCGGCCAGCGGCCCGGAGTCTTCCTGCGGGATGGGACCCACATCCAGGATATCGACGATCAGCAGGTCTCCCGGCTGTGCCCCCTCCACCGAGAACGGTCCCGACAAAGCGTGCACCGTGGTCAGTGGGGCATCACGGATGTCGTCGGCGGAGTCGTCGTTGCGAATCGCGCCGTCGAACCATTCGCGGCAATGCACACGGAAGGAAGTACCGGGCTTCACGACCGCTGCCGGCGGAATGTCCGGGTGCCACCGGTTGTGCCCGATGATCTGTTGTTCGGTGAATTTCTTGCTCGAATCCAGCGGGAACAACACTTCGGGCATGGCAGTCCTTCCGGTCAGGGGCGGGGTAGTTTGCGATGCAAGGGATTTGATGTCACCGGCGCTGATCGGCGCAGGGGAGGCGGCGCGGAAACCACGGGCGGCTCACTGGCACTGCGCTGGGTGGCATCGAGCAAGCGCATGCGCGACGAGGAACCACGGCTCATTCCGGCGATGCCGAAAAGCCGTCGTGCCGACGCGGGGCAGCCGGGGCACGGCACCGTATCGGGGGCCGTGGCCATCGGAAATTTACGCGAGGTATCGCCACAGTTCGTGCACCGATACTCATACAACGCCATGACCCGCCCTCACCGAGGTAGCACCTGGAGCTGTGACGTTACGCCGGATTGGCCAGGCCCGCACAGGAAACGAGCGGAGGGCAGGTTACAGCCAGGTGTCCTCGGTGGTGGCGGTGAGGAAAGCCTCCAGGTCGTTGCGCCAATCGGCGGGCGTGGTCTTGTCGGGCTCGATGCCGGTGTACTGCCCTCGGTAGAACAGCAACGGCCGGGTGGCTGTCGGGTTCTCGGGAATCTCACTCAATTCGTTGACCGACCCGAACACCACCCAGTGATCCCCGCCGTCGTGAACGGTGGCAACCTCGCAGTCGATGTGCGCAAGCGATCCGTTGATGATCGGCGATCCGAGACCAGAGGGACGCCAATCGATTCCACCGAACTTGTCCGGCTCCCGCGAACCGAATCGCGCCGAGACCTCCCGCTGGTCCTCCCCGAGGACATTCACGCAGAACTTGCCCGAGGCCTCTATCGCCGCCCAGGACCGCGACTGCTTGGTCGGACAGAACAGCACCAGCGGCGGCTCCAACGACAGCGCCGCGAACGACTGACAGGCAAAACCCACCGGTACGTCCTCATGCGTCGTGGTGATGATGGTGACGCCGGTACAGAACTGCCCCAGCACATTCCGGAATGCCCTGGGGTCGATCTGCGATGCGGGCATCTCTACTTGAACCCAACGCTGAAATCGTGACCCCACAGACTGATACCGACGCTCTCGCGCGCGATCCAGCTCTCGTCATCGACTTCAGAACCCTCGCAACCGAACTCCATATCGAACCCGCCGGGAGTCTTCATATAGAAGGACAGCATCTTGTCATTGATGTGCCGCCCCAGGGTGGCCGACATCTTGACCTTTCGCCGGTTCGCGCGGTCCAAGCAGAGACCGACATCATCGGAATTCTCCACTTCGACCATCAGGTGCACGATTCCGGTCGGGTTGGGCATCGGCATGAACGCCAGCGCGTGGTGGCGCGGGTTGCATCCGTAGAAGCGCAGCCACACCGGGTCACCGTCGGCCGGGCGGCCGACAAGCTGCGGCGGCAGCCGCATCGAGTCACGCAGCCGGAAGCCGAGCACACCCTCGTAGAACGCCTGCGCCGCAGCGTCATCGGTGCAGGTAAGCACCACGTGCCCCAGTCCCTGCTCAGCCGTGACGAACTTGTGGCCGTATGGGCTCACAAATCGGCGCCCCAGATACTGGGCTCCGTGGAACACCTCCAGCACGTTTCCCGACGGATCCTGGAACCTGATCAGCCCCTCGACCTTACGGTCGGAAGCCTCGACCTTGGTGCCCTCGACGTACTCAACACCCGCGTTGTCCAGGCGGTCGCGAATTGCCTGCAACGCCGGGGCGTCCGCGACCTCCCATCCCGAAGCGAGTAACCGGTCGTTCTCGCCGGGCACGATCACCAGGCGAGCCGCGACATCGTCCATCCGCAGATAGAGCGCGGCAGGGTTGTCGCCGGTGCCTTCCATCATGCCGAGAACCTTGGTACCGAATTCACGCCAGGCGGCTACATCGGTGGCCTCGATGCGCATGTACCCGAGTGCCTTGATAATGCTCATCTTGCTGACGCTCTCCTAAACCATCGTGTCGGTGGCGGGCAGCTCGAAGGCGTGGTTACCCCAGATCTGGTAAGCCCGCTCAGCGTCATTGGCCGCGTGCACGCGTCCGGCGTGCGCATCACGCCAGAAACGCTGTACCGGTGCGTCATTCGATAGCGCGGTGGCCCCGGAGTTCTCAAACAACAGGTCGATCGAGGCGATGGCCCGTCCGGTGGCACGCACCTGGTCGCGGCGTGCGGCGGCGCGCAGCTCGAAGGGAACCTCCTGGCCGGCCGAGATAAGGGCGTACTCGTCGCCCACATTCCCGATCAACTGACGCCAACCGGCATCGATGTCACTAGCGGCCTCGGCCACCCGCACCTTGGTGAACGGGTCGTCCTTGGCCTTCTCACCGGCGTATGCCGCGCGCACCCGCTTGCCCTGAGCCTCGACGTGCGCGTCGTAGGCGCCATACGCCATGCCCATGATGGGCGCGGTGATGGTGGTGGGATGCATGGTGCCCCAAGGCATCTTGTACACCGGCGCGGTGTTGGTCTCGTAACCACCGGCGGTCTGGTCGTTCATCTTCTTGTACGACAAGAAGCGGTGTGACGGCACGAACACGTCTTTGACCACGACAGTGTTACTGCCGGTGCCACGCAGACCGACGACATTCCACACGTCGTCGATGCGGTACTCGGTACGCGGGATCAGGAAGCTACCGAAGTCGACCGGACGGCCGTCCTTGATGACGGGGCCACCGAGGAACGCCCAGGTGGCGTGATCGCAGCCCGAGGACCAGTTCCACGCGCCGTTGACCAGGTACCCGCCATCGACAACGACACCGGCGCCCATGGGCGCGTAGGAGGAGGAGACTCGCACGTTGGTGTCGTCGCCCCAGACCTCTTCCTGGGCCTTCTGGTCGAACAGGGCCAGGTGCCAGTTGTGCACACCGATGATCGAGGAGACCCAGCCGGTTGAGCCGCAGGCGCTGCCGAGCCGGCGCACCGCCTCGTAGAAGGTAGTGGGGGCCGTCTCGTATCCACCCCACTGCGAGGGCTGCAACAGCTTGAAGAAGCCGATCTCCTGCAGTTCGGCGACCGTGGCGTCGGGCAGACGCCGCAGGTCCTCGGTCTCCTGCGCGCGCTTGCGCAGGATCGGCAGCAGGTCGTCAATTCCTGCGAGAACCGCCTGAATCTCGTCCCGCTGTTCGGTCGTCGTCACTGCATTTCCTCCACTGCTGTAGTTAGCATCAGTCGGCACAAACTAGGGCTAGTAGTTCGCGACACCCGCTGTACACCCACGGTGGTAGCGCGTGTTCCCTGCTGAGACTAGAACACGTTTCGATCTGTGTCGACACCGCCTCGCCCACCCCGGGAAGGCGGGCTCATCTGGAACGAAGCGACGACGGTGTTGTAGGGCCAAAGGTCAATTCTGTAACCTGTTCTAGTTCGGTTGTAGTTGGGCTCGGCCAGACGAAGTCAACGACGGAGGAAATCACGTGACGGACGTTCCGCTGGGAAAGCACGTCCTCGAGGTTCGAATCGCCGAGGTTATCGACGAGACCGCCGACTCCAGGTCATTGGTCTTCGATATTCCCGAGGACGCGGCCGACAAGTTCGCGTACACACCCGGCCAGTACCTCACGCTGCGCATTCCATCCGACCGCACCGGATCGGTGGCGCGCTGCTACTCGCTGTCCAGCTCACCGCATATCGACGACCGGTTGACGGTGACGGTCAAGCGGACCGTCGATGGTTACGGGTCCAACTGGATCTGCGATAACGCCCATGCCGGTATGCACATGCACGTACTGGCGCCCTCGGGAGTGTTCGTCCCCAAAGACTTGAGCCGGGATCTCCTCCTCGTTGCCGGCGGCAGCGGAATCACCCCGATGATGGCGATCTGCAAGTCCGCGCTCTCCCAGGGCAGCGGCAAGGTCGTTCTCATCTACGCCAACCGCGACGAACAGTCGGTCATCTTCGGAGCGGCACTTCGGGAGCTGACCACGCAATATCCGGAGCGGCTCACCGTCATTCACTGGCTCGAATCGGTGCAGGGGCTGCCCTCGCGACAATCACTGGCCACGCTGGCCGCACCGTTTGCCGGGCATGAGGCCTTTATCTGCGGCCCCGGACCGTTCATGGACGCCTCCGAGGCCGCACTCAAGAGCAACGGCATGCCCGAGGACCGCGTACACATCGAGGTCTTCCGTTCCCTGGAAAGCGATCCGTTCGCCGAGGTAGTCCTTGCCGAGCCTTCCGACGATGACGAACCGCCGGCCACGGCCACCGTGGAACTCGATGGTGAGACCCACACCGTCAGCTGGCCGCGCAGCACCGTCCTGCTCGACGTGTTGCTCGCCAAGGGGCTGGACGCGCCGTTCTCCTGCCGCGAGGGGCACTGCATGACATGTGCCTGCATCCTCAAGGACGGGAAGGTCCGCATGCTCGTCAACGACGCACTGTCCCAGAACGACATCGACGACGGGTACATCCTGGCGTGCCAGGCCGTTCCCGAGACCGACGACGTCAACGTCACCTTCGATGAGTGAACGCCAGGTACAGAAAGAAGATCCCGGCGCCGTTGCCCAAGCGGGCCGATACGATTCCGACATCATGAAGTCCCTGAAATCGGCGCTGGCCGCCGCATCACTGGTGGTTACTTCCCTAGTTTTCCCAGGTACCGCCACCGCAGAGGTCAAGACCACCGACGTCAGCACTCCCGTCGACGAGGGGCGCCAACTCGAGGTGCACGCCACCGCCGACTGTCGCAGGGCAGAACGGCAGTGCTACTACACCGCGAGCTTCAACCTGCGGACCCCCAGCGGGATTGAGGGATTCGGGGGCGACCTGTGGGCCAAGCAGACCACCGAACTACGCACCTCGGACCGGATGAATTACTTGTGGGTGCAGTGGGCCGACAATCCGAACACCGTGGAGCACAACGGCGGTAGCACCTGGCTGCTTACCACCGTCTACTTCGGCGGAGGCGATGTCGACCGCTTCCGGGTCACCGGCACCACCCAGCCGACCGATTGGGCGACGGGGCAGCCCAAGCTCGATGCCGACTACATCGTGTGCAGTCACGTCGAGGCCAGTATCGGTGGCCGCAGCGTGATCTCGCCCGATGCCTGCGCGCAGGCCCGCTTCAGCTAGCCGTCACCAGGGTGTTGATCTCAGCGCCGCCACACTAGCGCGGGATCCGGGCACCCGAGCTGACCGCTGGCTGTCAACGCGGCAGGCCGAGTAGCCGCTCCCCTGCCACGCTGAGCAGGATTTGGGTGGTACCTCCGGCGATCGACAGGCACCGGTCTCGCATGAACAGCCACATCTCGTGGGACTCCACCGCACCATGGGTGTCCACGTAGTCGAGGATGTGCTCCGAAAGTCCCTGACGATGACGCACACCGACGAGCTTGCGCACACTCGAGGCCGCACCCGGATCCTGACCACCGATGGCGCGCAGCGCGGTGCGCAGATCAAGCAGCGCGCCCGTCTGCGCCGAGCACACGAAAACGCCGAGCGTATCGAGTTGCGCCGCATCCAGTTCGGTGTCTCCGATGAGGGCAAGCAGCGACTCCATGGCCTCGTCGAGAGTGCCGCCTCCCGCCATCGCCACCCGCTCGTTGGCCAGTGTGGTGCGGGCCAGGCGCCACCCGTCGTCGACCGAACCGACCACGTACTCGTCCGGGACGATCACACCGTCCAGGAAGACTTCGTTGAACATCTCCTCTCCGGTGATCTCACGCAGCGGCCGCACGGTGATCCCGGGGGTCTTCATATCGAGCAGGAAGTACGTAATGCCCTTGTGCTTGGGAACATCGGGGTTGGTGCGCGCCAGGCAGATCGCCCAGTCCGCGATCTGCGCCTTGGAGTTCCACACCTTCTGACCGTCGAGCTTCCACCCGCCGTCGACCCGGGTTGCCTTGGTACGCAACGCCGCAAGGTCACTACCGGCGCCGGGCTCGGAGAACAGCTGGCACCATTCGATCTCACCACGAAGCGTGGGTGCCACGAATTGCGCTATCTGCTCGGGCGTTCCGTGCTCCAGAATGGTGGGGGCCGCCCACCATCCGATGACAAGATCGGGGCGTGTGACGCCCGCGGCATGCAGCTCCTGGTCGATGAGCAGCTGCTGCGCGGCCCCCGCACCCAACCCGTACGGCGCGGGCCAGTGCGGAGCCAGGAAGCCCGACTCAGCCAGTCGGATCTGGTGTTCATCACTTGGCGCAGAAGCGATTTCCGCAGCGGTAGCCGCAACTTGTGCGCGCTGACTCTCCGCCTCACCGAGGTCGACGGTCAGGGACCGGCGCGTTCCCCCTAGCGTCAGCGTGGCGGCCGTTCGCCGCCATGCCGCGGGCTTACCCAGGAAGGACTGGAGCGCGTATGCGCGCCGCAGGTACAGGTGTGCGTCATGCTCCCAGGTGAATCCGATACCACCAAGAATCTGGATGCAGTCCTTGGTGTTGGCCAGCGCCGCATCGACGGCAACCGCCGCCGCAACGGCAGCGGCAAGCGAAAGCTGCTGAGAATCAACGCCATTGGCAACAGCATCCTGCGCACATCCGGCGGCGTCCCAGACAGCGACATCGGCCTGCTCGACACGGCACAGCATTTCCGCACACATGTGCTTAATCGCCTGAAAGCTGCCGATCTGCTTACCGAATTGCTCGCGCACCTTCGCGTATTCGACTGCGGTCCGCAGCGCCCAACGCGCCACGCCGACCGCCTCGGCCGAGAGGGTCACCGTCGCCAGATCGGCGACCACGGCGGCCGGCAGGCTCACCGGATGTACCGCAGCGCCGCGCAGGGTGACCGCGGCCCACGGACGCGAGAAGTCGGTCGCCTTCTTGACGTCCACCGTGGCGCCAGCGCCCACGCAGTCGATCAGCACCCAGCCGTCGGGCCCCGGGGCCAACAGCGCTCCGTCGGCCGTACCTCCCAGCACCGCGGGCAACACGCCCGAGGCCAGCCCGTCGGCGATGGTCAGGTCCCCGGTACGCGCCAGTCCCGCCGTGCGATCTCCGGCCGCCAGCGCTGCGACCAATTCCGCGGGTCCGTCGGTCGCCAGCACCACCGCGGCCAGCGCACTGGTGGCAACCGGCCCCGGCACCAAGGACGCTGCGGCCTCGTCGACCATGGCGATCATGTCGTCGAATCCAGCTCCCGAACCGCCGGCGGCCTCCGGCACCGCGACACCGAAAATGCCCAGCTCAGCGAGCCCGGCATAGGCAGGGCCCCACCCGTGGGGCTCGGACTCCATCTTCCGGACCGACTCGATGACAGCCGTGCTCTTGGCCCATTGACGGACAGCGTCGCGGGCGGCTTCCTGCACGTCGGACGACACAGATTCTCCTCGGCTTGATTCGGGTACATGAGACTAGAACGTGTTCTAATATCGTGATTGGGTTCAGTGTAGTAGGAACGCATTCAGGCTGTACAGAGCACTACCAGCGGGCCAGGGAGACCTGAAACGGCCGATGGTGATCCGTATAGTCGTGCGCTGAACCAGAACGTGAACGCAGGGAGTAGAGACGCCATGGCAACGCCTCGGACATCTAGCGCATCGGAAGCCGCGCAGTCAGCTAGCGGTGATACCGACGCGACGAATCAGCCTGCTGCCGTCTCAGCACTATCCGACGATGATCTCGGTTCGACCGCGCAGCGCGAGCGCCGCAAGCGCATCTTGGACGCCACTTTGGCCATCGCCTCCAAAGGAGGCTACGAAGCGGTGCAGATGCGCACCGTCGCCGAGCGTGCGGACGTCGCCGTCGGCACCCTGTATCGATACTTCCCCTCCAAAGTGCATCTGCTGGTGTCCGCGCTGGAGCGCGAGTTCGAGCAGATCGACGCCAGATCGGATCGCGGTGCCGTCAGCGGCGGCACCGCATACGAACGGCTGCATACGGCAATCACCCGGCTGAACCGCAACATGCAGCGCAATCCCTTACTCACCGAGGCGATGACCCGCGCCCTGGTCTTCGCGGACGCTTCTGCCGCCGGTGAGGTTGATCACGTGGGCCGACTGATGGACGGCATCTTCGCCCGCGCGATGGCCGGCGACGACGATCCCTCCGACGGGCAGTTCCACATCGCCCGCGTCATCTCGGATGTCTGGACCTCCAACATGATTGCCTGGTTGACGCGGCGAGCGTCGGCAACTGATGTGAGCCACCGGCTTGATCGCACCGTCAGATTGCTGCTGGGAATTACCTGACCTGCGACGCTTGGCCTAACCAACCCTGAGTAGGTAGCGGACGTAGACTCGGGACCCGTGGTGAGTGCCCAAGATCTGCCCGTCGAACTGCGCCGCGCTCTTTCCGAGGTGGCCCGTACGCCCCGTCTGCTGGTGGCCTCCGACTACGACGGAACGATAGCCCCGCTGGTCAACAACCCCGATGACGCACGCCCACATCCCGAATCGACTACGGCGCTGCGGGCTTTGGCGGGACTGCCGTCGACGACTTCGGCGCTGATCTCCGGGCGGGCACTGCGTGATCTGGCGACCCTGTCGCGACTGCCCTCCGAAGTGCATCTGGTCGGAAGCCACGGTTCGGAGTTCGATGCCGGATTCGTGCACGCCATCGACGGAGACGCCAAGGCGCTGTTGAAGACCATTGCCAACAAGCTGTCGGCGATCGCCGCCGAGTACGCCGGGGTAGCCATCGAGCTAAAGCCGGCAAGCGTCGCACTGCACGTACGCAATGCCTCAGTAGAGGACGGCGATGCCGCGCTGGCCCAAGCACTTACCGTGGCCAACGGTTGGGGCGCGCAGGTCACCGAGGGCAAGAAGGTCCTCGAATTCGCCGTCATACCGACCGACAAGGGGCAGGCGCTCGACATCCTGCGCCATCAGGAGGGCGCGACCGCCGCCGTGTTCTTCGGCGATGACGTCACCGACGAAAAGGTGTTCAAGCGGCTACACGGCCCCGACCTGGGCGTCAAGGTGGGCGACGGCGAAACCCTGGCGGGATACCGCATTCCGGATACCGAATCGGTGGGCACAGCGCTGGCTTTCCTGCTCGAGGAGCGCCGCACCTGGCTGCTCGGCGGACACGCCACCCCCATCGAGCGACTCACCATGCTCGCCAATTCGCGCACCATCGCGCTGGTGACCCCCACCGGTGGCGTCACCTGGATGTGTCACCCCGAACCCGACTCGGCCGCCATCTTCGCCCACCTCCTCGGCGGCGACGAGGCAGGACACTTCACCATCGGCCCCGCACGATCCGCGCTACCACTCGGCCAGAAGTACATCGACAGCACCATGACTGTTGAAACACGTTGGGCCAGTCTGCAAGTCACCGATTACTTGGCGCCCGACGAGATCCCCGGACGCACCGACCTGATCCGGGTTGTCACCGGCGAGGCCGATGCCGTGGTCACCTTCGCCCCGCGTCCCGAGTTCGGCCAGGCTCCCGTGCAGTTGGTCGCCGAAGACAACGGCGTGCGCGTACTCGGCACCAACGATCCCATCGTGCTGCGCGCCCCCGGTGTCACCTGGACAATCGGCGCCGACGAACAGAGCGCCACCGCGACCATCAGCCCGGCAAAGGGCCCGGTGGTCCTCGAGCTGCGCTGCGGCACCGAGGATCTCGGCGAAAGCTCGGTTACGGAGCCCGAGCTACGGGAACGGGCCGAATCCTACTGGCGCGACTGGGCCCACACCCTGACTCTTCCCGAGCGCAAGCCCGGACTGATGAAGCGCTCAGCGCTGACGTTGCGTGGGCTGGTGCACTCCGAGTCGGGCGCGATCCTGGCCGCAGCCACCACATCGCTACCGGAAGACATTGGCGGTATTCGTAACTGGGATTACCGGTACTGTTGGTTACGCGATGCCTCGATGACCGCATCGGCACTGGTGGCGTTGGGATCGCTGAGCGAGGCCGAAGGTCTGCTGGGCTGGCTGCACCGGGTGCTGGAGCATCTGCCCGGCCCCGATCGCCTACACCCGCTGTACACACTGGCTGGAACGGTGCTGCCACCCGAAGCGGTGATCGACTCGCTGCCCGGGTATGCGGGCTCGCGCCCGGTCCGCGTCGGAAACGCCGCCAATTCGCAAGTGCAGCTGGATGTCTTCGGGCCCGTCGTGGAACTGATCCATGACCTGACCCACGCGCGCCAGCGCCTCGGACACACCGACCCGCTGACCGATGCCGATTGGAACCTGGTTTCCGACATGGTTCTCGCCGTCGAGCGTCGATGGTACGAACCCGATCACGGAATCTGGGAGATCCGCGGAAATCCCCGGCATCACGTCTACTCCAAGGTCATGTGCTGGGTGACCGTGGACCGCGCCGTGAAGCTCGCCGAAGAGTTCCAGCGTGAATCACCTCCATCCTGGGGCGCATTGCGCGACGAGATCGCCGCCGAGGTCGTGGAAAAGGGGTGGAACGAGTCGGTCAAGTCCTTCACGGCCGCCTATGACGGCACCGATCTGGATGCCGCCACCCTCTACATCGGGCTATCCGGACTGATCGAACCCACCGATCCCCGCTTCACCGCGACAGTGATCGCCACTGAGGCCGAGTTGCGCAGTGGTGCAACGGTTTACCGATACCACCGGGACGATGGTCTACCCGGCGGAGAGGGCGGCTTCCATCTATGCGCCGCCTGGCTCGTCGAGGCGTATCTGCTCATCGGTGCGCGATCGCAGGCCGAGCTCCTGTTCGACCAGCTGGTCAAGGCCACCGGCCCCACCGGCCTGCTGTCCGAGGAGTACGACCCGGTGGCCGAACGCTCGTTGGGCAACCATCCGCAGGCGTACAGCCATATCGGGCTGCTGCGCTGCGCGGCCTTGCTTTCCTAAGGGCCCATTTCGCCGCGCTACTGGCGCCCGCGGGCATAGCGTTCAGCCATGAACCCCATGCAACGTCTCAGCTCTCTGGCGTCGCAACAGTTTGGCAAGGTCAACAAGGCCCTGACGACGCCGACCGGACAACTCACCCCGCACGCCATCGCCAAGCTCGTGACACCGAGCCGAAGTCTGCGCTCGTCGGTCCGCAACAAGATCGTCATGATCACCGGCGGCTCGTCGGGCATCGGCCAGGCCGCCGCATTCCAGATTGGCGCGGCAGGCGGCACGGTGCTGCTGGTGGCCCGCTCCGAGGACAAGCTGCAGGAGACCGCCGCACAGGTCCGTGACGTTGGCGGCACCGCCCACGTGTCCCCGTGCGATCTGTCCGACATGGACGCGATCGATCGCATGGTCAAGGACGTACTCGCCGACCACGGCAGGGTGGACATCCTGATTAACAACGCCGGTCGATCGATCCGGCGCTCGCTGGCGCTGTCCTACGACCGGCCACACGATTTCGAGCGCACCATGCAACTGAATTACTTTGCACCCCTGCATCTCATCCTGGGATTCATGCCGGGTATGCGCGGGCGCAAGTTCGGCCACATCATCAACATCTCATCCATCGGGGTGCAGACAAAGGTCCCGCGATTCGGCGCCTACATCGCGTCGAAGGCCGCGTTGGACACGGTCTCTGATGCGTTCCAGGCCGAGACCTCCGACGAGGGACTGCGCTTCACGACCATCCACATGCCGCTGGTGCGTACCCCGATGATCGCGCCGACGACGCTGTACCAGAAGTTTCCGGCCCTGACCCCGGACGAGGCCGGTGAGGTCATCGCGAAGGCGATCATCGAGCGGCCGCGGCGGGTGGCCTCGACGTTCGGACGAATCGCCTCGTTCGCAGACTCGCTGACACCGGAGATCATGGACGCGGTACGCAATCAGGGATACAAGATGTTCCCGGATTCCGATGCCGCCAAAGGCGTCAAGAACCTCAAGCCCGAGGAAGTGGACAGCGGACAGCAGATCTTCATCGACGCCACGCCCGGGGTGCACTGGTGAGCCTGCCGAAGCCGGGCGCCGCCGGGCCCGTCGTCATCACCGGAGCTTCCTCGGGGATCGGCACCGAGCTCGCCTATGGGCTGGCCAAGCGCGGATACTCGTTGGTCTTGGTCGCCCGCCGCAAGAACAGGATGGACAAGCTCGCCGACATCCTCTGTGCGCGCCACCGCATCGAAGTCGATGTGCAAGCGCTTGACCTAGGCACTGAGCCGGGCCGCACCCAGCTACGCGAATGGATTGCCGCCCACCGCATTGCGGGACTATGCAATTCCGCCGGATTCGGAACGAGCGGGGTCTTCCATGAGCTACCGCTGGACCGCGAACGCGAAGAGATCGAGGTCAACGTCATCACGTTGGTCGAACTGACCCACGCCGCGGTGACTGGCATGGTGGATCGAGGCAGTGGGGCCGTGCTGAACATCGCCTCGGTCGCCGCATTCCAGCCGATTCCGTTTATGGCGACCTATGCGGCGACCAAGGCATATGTGCAGTCCTTCTCCGAGGCCGTGCACGAGGAGCTGCGGGGCACTGGTGTGTCCTGCACGGTGCTGTGCCCGGGACCGGTGCCGACGGAGTGGGCAGAGATCGCGAGTGCCGAGCGATTCAGCGTGCCGGGTGTGCAGGTCTCGCCTAAGCAGGTCGCCACGGCGGCGATCAAGGGCATGCAGCAAGGATCGCGCAGCGTAATCCCCGGAGCGGTGCCGCAGGCGATGACCGTCGCCGGGCGCTACACGCCACGATCACTGCTGCTACCGGCGCTGCGCGTCGCCACCAAGCTCAGCGAGCGCTGACACGTTTTGCACTCTCACCACCCATCCCCCATAATGAAAACCGTTTTCATTACTGGAGGGCTGGAGGTCCGCTGTGCACGCTCGCGTGGCTGGGTTGGCTGTGACGGTTACGACCGTCGGAACGCTCGTACTCTCCGGTTGCGGCCAGGCCGCCCAACGGCCCGATGAACCCATGGTGGTGGCCTCCACCGACGCCTGGGCTTCGGTGGCCAAGGCCGTCGCAGGCGACCATGCCACGGTGAGCGCATTGGTCAGCGGCGCCAACACAGACCCGCATTCATTCGAGGTGACGCCCGCGGCGGCCGCGCAGGTCCAGGACGCCACCCTCGTGGTGTACAACGGCGACGGCTACGACCCGTTCATCGACAAGCTGCTCAAGGACGGCCAGCCCCGGATCAACGCCTACCAGCTGCTCCCCACCGACTCGACCGACAAGAATGAGCATGTGTTCTACAGCCTGAGCACCGCCAAAAAGGTAGCCGATCACGTCGCAGACGAGCTCGCCAAGGCCGACCCGGACGACGCCGATACCTACCTCGCGAATGCCAAAACATTTGGGCAGCAGCTTGACTCCATCTCAGATCTGCAGCACGGGATCGCCGAGAAGGACCACGGCAAAGCGATCCTGGCGACCGAACCGGTGGCCAGTCACCTGGTCTCTCATTGTGAACTGGTCGACCGCACGCCCCACGACTTCGCCGAAGCTGCCGAGCAAGGCCAGGACCCCTCCCCCGCGGATCTCGCGACCGCGTTGGACCTGATCAACACCAAACAGGTTGCGGCACTGCTCTTCAACTCCCAAACGGCCGGACCGGTGACCAACCAGCTCAAGCAAGCCGCCGAATCCCACGGGGTCCCGGTGGTGACGGTGACCGAAACCCTGCCGGACGGCACCGACTACATCACCTGGCAGCGACGCACCACCGAGCAGCTCGCTACGGCCCTGAGATAATGGCCGCATGAGTGTCGCCACGCTGCGCAATGCCTCGCTGAACCGCGGTGGACGCACCCTCTGGGAGGATCTCGACCTCACGATCGAACCGAGTGAGTTCATCGCGGTATTGGGCCCCAACGGTTCCGGAAAGACATCGCTGCTGCGGCTGCTGTTGGGTGAGGTCCCGCTGACGCGCGGCACGATGACCGTTGCCGACGACCTCGGATACGTCCCCCAGCATCGGCTTGCCGACAACGCGCTGATTCTGCGCGCCGAGGACCTGGTGGGCCTCGGGATCGACGGGCACCGTTGGGGTTTGGCGGCACTGAATCCCGCCAGCCGAGCGCGCCGTCGCATAACTATCGACCTTGCGCTGGATCAAGTGGATGCCAGTCATCTGGCCACCAAAGCCGTCTCGTCGCTATCCGGTGGCGAGCTCCAACGGGTGCGCATCGCGCAGGCGCTGGCGGGCGATCCCGCACTCCTGCTCTGCGACGAACCCCTACTGAATCTGGATCCCGCAAGTGCACAACAGATTTGCGCGTTGCTCGACAAGAGGCGGTATAGCGCGCAGACGGCTGTGCTGTTCGTGACCCACGAGATCAACCCGATCCTGCCGTACGTGGACCGGATCCTCTATCTGGTAGACGGGCGCTTTCGAATCGGCGCCGTCGACGAGGTGATGACGACCGAGACCTTGTCGGAGCTGTATCGCGCCCAGATCGACGTGGTGAAGGTGCGCGGACAGTACGTGGTCGTGGGCGAAAACCGACAGGTCACCGAGGAATGTGCGGAGCACGCACATGAATAACTTCTTCGACCTTTCCCTCACCGCCGACCTCCTCGGACGCGACTTCGTGCAGCAGGCGATCCTTGCGGCCGCGCTGCTGGGGCTGCTGGCCGGGCTCATCGGCCCGTTTGTGGTGATGCGCCAGATGTCCTTCGCGGTGCACGGTTCCAGTGAGCTATCGCTAACGGGTGCCGCCGCGGCGCTCTTGGCCGGCGCCAACGTCGGCACCGGCGCGTTACTCGGAAGCGTGGTCGCAGCCATACTTTTCGGCATCCTCGGACAACGCACCAAGGATCGCGACTCGGCGATCGGTGTCGTCATGGCCTTCGGGCTGGGGCTGGCGGTGCTGTTCATCCACATGTATCCGGGGCGCACCGGCACCAATTTCGCGCTCCTCACCGGGCAGATCGTCGGCGTCGGGTACAGCGGGCTACTGATGCTCGTCGTGGTGAGCATCGTGGTAGGCGCGGTACTGGCGGTCACCTATCGGCCGATGCTGTTCGCCACGGTCGACCCCGACGTGGCCGAGGCGCGCGGAGTCCCCGTGCGTGCCTTGGGGATTGTGTTCGCTGCCCTCGTCGGCCTCACCGCGGCGCAGGGTGTGCAAATCGTCGGCGCGCTGCTGGTGATGTCACTGCTCATCACACCCGCGGCGGCCGCCGCTCGCATCACCTCATCCCCGGCGCGCGCCATCGGCTTGTCGATTGTCTTCGCTGAGATCGCTGCCATCGGTGGAATCGTGCTGTCCTTGGCGCCGGGCGTACCGATCTCGGTCTTTGTCACCATGATCGCCGTATCCATCTATCTGCTCTGCCGTGTCATCGGGCGGTATCGGCACGCCTGAGCGAGCTAGGCTCGCACGATGGACCGCATCGACCTGAATGCTGACCTCGGTGAAGGTTTCGGGGCCTGGCGCCTCGGCGATGACGAGGCGATGCTGGACGTGGTCACCAGCGCCAACCTCGCCTGCGGTTTCCACGCGGGCGATCCTGCGACATTGCTTCGCACGTGTCGCGCCGCTGCGGCACGCGGGATCCGGATCGGCGCACAAGTGGGCTACCGCGACCTCGCCGGATTTGGTCGCCGATTCATCGATATCGCTGCCGACGACCTGTATGCCGACGTGGTGTATCAGATCGGCGCACTGGACGCGTTGGCCCGAACCGCGGGATCGTCGGTGACCTATGTGAAACCGCATGGCGCGCTGTACAACGCGATCATCCACCACGAGGCGCAGGCGGACGCGGTAGCGCGTGCGGTGCGGGATGTCAGTGCCGATCTCCCCGTGTTGACGCTGCCGCATGGTGTATTCCGGGACCGCGCACGCGCATTGGGGCTGCGCGTAGTGACCGAGGCCTTCGCCGACCGCGCCTACCGTGACGATGGCACTCTGGTGCCGCGCGGCGAGCCGGGTGCGGTGTTGCACGATCCCGCCGCGGTCGCCGTACGGATCCCCGCACTCAGCCACACAGCCGAATCGATATGTGTGCACGGCGATTCACCGGATGCGGTGACGATCGCGCGAGCTGTCCGCGCGGCGCTGACCGCCAACGGAATCGAGCTGGCCTCGTTCGTGTAGGGCCGATGGCAATGCGCCTAGCGGTGATAGGCCGGTGGCAGCGGCAGACCCTTCTCGGCCACGACCCTCCGCAAGACCGTCGGGTAATCGCTGATGATCCCGTCCGCGCCGGCGTCAATTTGCGCCTTCATGGTCTCGGCATCGTTGATGGTCCAGGGAATGACCTTGAGCCCCAAACTGTGCGCCTTCTCGACAAACTTCTTGTCGGCGACCAACGCGAAACCCGGGTCACCCGCCTTGCCTCCATAGGGCGCCGTGTATCCGGGCGACAGGATCGTGGCACCAATCTGCCTGGCCCCGTCAATCGGGTCCTTGACGACGGCGGGGTCCACCCCACCGAGCCAGGGTGAGCCTGGGTACCACGTGGTCTCATCCCAGAGTGCGACGAGCGGGATGCCCGGTTCGGCTCGCTTGGTCATCGGGAGCGTGCGCCAATCGAAGCTCTGAATCTCCACTTTGCCGACTTTGCCCGCCGCGCGGATCGCGTCGAGGATGACGTCGACGAACACCTGCGGCTCCACGGATTTCTGTGGTTCCGCGGCCTCCACCTTGGTCTCGACGTTGTACCGCACATCGGCGTGATAGGAATCTGCGAGGGCGAAAACCTCTGGCAACAAGGCGATCCTGTCGTTCTTGACCACCTCTGCCTGCGGAAAATCCTTGAGCAGCTTGCCGCAGTCCAGTGTGCGCAGCTGATCGGAAGTCAGGTCTTTCACGAGCTTTCCCACGTAGGGGAACTGCGGGTCGCCGGGTATCACCGGGGCCGTATCGGAGCACTTCGCGGAATCGATCATCGGATCGTGCCAGACCATGGGTTTGCGGTCCTTGGATATGACGATGTCGAGCTCGAGGGTGCTCACCCCAAGTTCAAGGGCTTTCGCGAAGGCGCGCAACGATTCTTCGGTGGTTTCTCCACGTCCACCCCGGTGCGCCTGCAGATCAAAGGACGCCCTGTCCTTTTCCCCGCAGGATGCCAACGCCAGGGTGACGGCGAGAATGGCGGCCAAGCGCTTCATGGCGATGAGGTTATGTCACTCTCGCCGAGAAGGCACTCGCGTACACCAAACAGCCATCTTGCGTACACGGTTGGCTTATCGCGCCGGGAATCAGCGACGCTGACGCGCGATCTCCGCGAGTACCACGCCCGCGGCCACCGAGGCGTTCAACGATTCGACGGGCCCCGCCATGGGGATCGACACCACGGCATCGCAGGTCTTGCGGACCAGCTGAGACAGCCCCTTGCCCTCCGACCCGACGACAACAGCGATATCGCCAACACCGTCGAGATCGTCGAGCTCGGTATCGCCGCCAGCATCAAGCCCGACGATGGTGAGGCCCTTATCTTGCCAATCCTTCAGTGTCCGGGTGAGATTCGTCGCACGAGCGACCGGGAGGCGCGCTGCCGCACCCGCACTGGTACGCCAGGCGACGGCGGTCACCGACGCGCTGCGCCGCTGTGGAATGACCACGCCGTGCCCGCCGAAGGCAGCCACGGAGCGCACGATGGCACCCAGGTTGCGCGGGTCCGAGATGTTGTCAAGCGCCACCAACAACGCGGGCTGCGCCTCCGCGCGGGCACGAGCCAACAGGTCGTCGGGGTGCGCGTAGCGGTACGGCGGCACCTGCAGCGCGAGCCCCTGGTGCAATCCGTTGGTGCTCATGCGATCCAAGTCGGGTCGTGGCACCTCCAGGATCGCGATCCCGGCGTCGGCGGCCAGCGACACCGATTCGGTCAGCCGCTCGTCGTTATCGGCGCCGACGGCCACGTACAGCGCGGTTGCCGGCACACCAGTGCGCAGGCATTCGAGCACCGGATTACGGCCCAGCACCATCTCGGACTCGTCGCCCTGTTTGAGCCGACGCTGCTTGGCGTCGCTGACCTTCCGCTGGACAGCGGCGCGTTTGGCGGCCGGATGCTTCGTCCGTTGTTCGGCCGGCGGGGTGGCGCCCTTGCCCTCCAGTCCGCGCCGGCGCACACCGCCAGAACCGACGGTGGGCCCCTTCTTGGTACCGGGCTTACGTACTGCGCCACGGCGCTGAGAATTTCCTGCCATTGCTACTCTTCGTCGCTACTCGTAAGGGACCACTGCGGGCCGTCTGCGGTGTCGGTTATCTCCAGGCCCGCGCGCTTGAGCCGATCCCGGATCTCGTCTGCGAGCGCCCAATCCTTCTCTGCCCGAGCTTTTCCCCGCCGCTCCAGCTCTGCGGTGACCAGCACGTCGACGGCGTTCAATGCGGCGGAGGTCTCATCGCGCGTCTCCCAGCGCTCATCGAGCGGGTCGCAGCCAAGGATCGACATCATGGCGCGGACACTTGCCGCCGACGATAGCGCGCCCTCGTGGTCGCCGGCATCCAACGCCCGGTTCCCGTCGGCGCGCGCGGAATGCACCTCGGCAAGCGCGATCGGCACCGACAGGTCGTCGTCCAGGGCTGCCGCGAAGGCAGGAGTCCAGGTACCCACTGGCACCTCGCCCACCCGGACCCGCACCCGATGCAGGAAATCTTCGATGCCGCAGTAGGCCTTTACCGCGTCAGCGAGTGCGGTCTCGGAGTACTCGAGCATGGAGCGGTAGTGCGCACTGCCCAGGTAGTAGCGCAACTCGACAGCCCGAACACGTTGCAGCACAGCGGGAATGGACAGCACATTGCCCAAGGACTTGCTCATTTTCTCGCCGCCCATGGTGACCCAGCCGTTGTGCAGCCAGTATCGGGCGAATCCGTCGCCAGCGGCGCGGCTCTGCGCGATCTCATTCTCGTGGTGCGGGAAGATCAAATCCATCCCGCCCGCGTGAATGTCGAACTCCGGCCCCAGATATGACTCGCACATCGCCACACACTCGGTATGCCAGCCCGGGCGGCCGGGGCCCCAGGGGGTCGGCCACGACGGTTCACCGGGCTTGGCGCCCTTCCACAGGGTGAAGTCGCGCGGATCGCGTTTTCCGGTCGCAACACCCTCGCCCTGGTGCACATCGTCAATCTTGTGCCCGGACAGTTGCCCGTACTCCGGGTAACTCAGCACATCGAAGTAGACGTCGCCACCGCTGGCGTAGGCATGCCCGGTATCAATGAGCCGCTCGATCAGCTCGATCATCTGGGTGATGTGCCCCGTCGCGCGCGGCGATACCGAGGGCGGCAGCACTCCGAGGGCGTCGTACGCCTCGTCGAAGGCGCGCTCATACGTTGCCGCCCACTCCCACCACGGCCGCCCCGCATCGGCCGCCTTATTGAGGATCTTGTCGTCGATATCGGTGACATTGCGGACGAACAGGACGTCATAGGCGCGGGCGGCGAGCCAGCGGCGCAGCACATCGAAGGCGACACCGCTGCGCACATGCCCGATATGGGGCAGACCCTGCACCGTTGCGCCGCACAGGTAGATGGAGACGGACCCGGGATGCAGAGGCACGAAGTCACGCACGGCACCCACGCGGGTGTCGTACAGCCGAAGCGGAGCGTGACCGGTCACGACCAGCGAGCTTACAGCGCTGTGACGAGCGCCGTTGCCACCGCGGCCAAGCCTTCGCCGCGTCCAGTCAGCCCCAACCCGTCGGTTGTGGTCGCGGACACCGAGACCGGTGCCCCCAGAAGGCCGGACAGCAGCTCCTGGGCCTCCACCCGGCGCGGTCCGATCTTCGGCCGATTCCCAATCACCTGAACCGCGGCATTGCCGATCCGGAAACCGCTGTTGTGCAGCAGCTCCCGTACGTGAGTCAGCATCGTCGCGCCGCTGACTCCCGACCATTCGGGCTGACCGGTACCGAATACCGCGCCCACATCCCCGAGTCCTGCCGCTGAGAGCAGGGCGTCACACAGGGCGTGTGCGGCAACGTCACCGTCTGAATGTCCCTCACAACCGTCGGCATCCGCGAAGAGCAGCCCGAGTAGCCAGCATTGCTTGCCCTCCTCTATCGGGTGCACATCGGTGCCGATGCCTACCCGGGGCAATGCGGTCATTGGGCTACCTCTCTGCTCAGGATTGCCTCGGCCAGCATCATGTCCAGCGCTGTGGTGATCTTGAAGGCCAGCCGGTCGCCCTCCACCACATGAACGCGCTCACCGATCTGTTCGACGAGCGCGGCGTCATCGGTGGCGATATCGCCTGCGGCCGCATACGCGCGCCTGAGCACGTTGGCCGCAAACCCCTGCGGGGTCTGCACCGCACGCAAGCATGCCCGGTCGGGTGTGCCGCTCACATCACCGGACGAATCGACCGACTTGATGGTGTCCGAGACCGATATCGCTGGGATGACCGCGCAGCGGCCTTCACGCAGTTCCGCCACGATGCGGGCGATCATGTCCGGAGGGGTCAACGGACGGGCCGCATCGTGAACAAGAATCCAGTCGGCACCAGCCACGGCGGCCAACCCGGCACGTACGGAATCGGTGCGCTCGGCACCGCCCTGCACAATCCTGGCCGACGGGCCTACCAGCGCCGCGGCCTTATCGAGCTGATCGGCGCCGACGACGACTACTACCTCGTCGATGGCACCTGAAGACAACAAACCATCGACAGAACGTTCGAGCATTGTCCGGCCGCCGACGGCAACGAAGGCTTTCGGAACATCCGCACCCAGCCGCACACCGAGACCGGCGGCCGGGACTATCGCCGCTGTCCTACGAGGCAGCTGCGAGCACCTCGTCGAGGATGGTGTCGGCCTTGGCGGCGTTGGTGTTCTCCGCCAGCGCCAGCTCGCCCACGAGAATCTGGCGGGCCTTGGCCAGCATCCGCTTCTCGCCTGCGGACAGGCCGCGCTCCTGCTCACGACGCCACAAGTCGCGAACAACCTCGGCGACCTTCTTCACGTCACCGGAAGCCAGCTTCTCCTGGTTGGCCTTGAATCGACGGGACCAGTTGGTCGGCTCTTCGGTATGCGGTGCACGCAGCACCTGGAAGACCGTGTCCAGACCCTCGCGTCCCACCACGTCGCGGACACCGACGTATTCGGCGTTGTCGGCGGGCACGCGGACCGTCAGATCACCCTGGGAAACCTTGAGGACGAGATACTCTTTCTGCTCGCCCTTAATCGTCCGGGTCTCGATCGCTTCGATCAGTGCTGCACCGTGATGTGGATAGACAACGGTGTCTCCGACCTTAAATATCATCTTGTTTCGTGCCCCTTTCGATACCCAATTCTATCACGGCGTATCTCGGCACGCCCACCAACAGCGCAGGTCAGGGGCACTGCAGATGAACCCTCGGGGTTGACAGGGTGACGATTTCGTGCATCCAGCGCCCCTCCGCAACCCCGCTGACGGGCCCATAAACCAGCCCCCACAAGCGGTAATCCAGGTCACATCGATTCCCTGAAGCTGGACTCGAACACCAGATCCGGACGGATCTGCACCGTCCTCGTGCACGCGGCTCATCGCGAGTGCCCCGCTGTTTTCGTCCTCGCGCGGCACCTACTACTGTCTATAGGACATATCGGCCGCAGGTGGATTTCGGACTGTCCGGAGCCGCTATCGAATCAGGGAGATGCCTGTGTTTCGCACTCGGTCCCAGCGCAGCACCGCTCGCGTGATGACACTTCTCGGCGCCGCGGTTCTCGCGACCGCCCTCGCCGGCTGCGGTGCTGGGCAGATCTCGCAGACAGCAAACCAGTCATCGGCAATCAACGGCGGCAGTGCCAACCTCGGCAAGCTCGCATTGCGCAATGTCCACCTCGTCGGGAGCCCGGACCCGGTGAAGCAGCGTGCGGGACAGAAGGCCGAGCTGGTTCTGGTCATCACGAATGAATCCGCTGATGTCAACGACAAGCTCACCTCTGTTTCCTCTCCCGACGACATCGGCAAGGTGACACTGAGCGGCGACAGCGACATTCCGGCCACCGGCCGCCTGTTCGTCGGAGCCGCCGAAGGCCAGGAGCCCGCTGCCGAGGCCGCAGGCCCGGAGGCCAGCAGCGGTGAGCACGGCGCAGCCCCGTCCGCTGAGCCCGGAGCCACGACCACAGAGGTCAAGGCGCCGGAATCCAAGCCACTGGCCTCGTCTGATCCGACCATCAAGCACGGCAAGGCGCAGCTGCAGCTGACGAAGGACCTGGCCGACGGCCTCACCTACCGATTCACCTTCACGTTCGAGAAGGCCGGAGAGGTCACCGTCGCGGTGCCCATCGATGCCGGACCCAGTGCACCTCGCCAGCACACCGCCAATGAGGGCGGACATGAGGGCGGCGGACACTAACACAGTCGCCTAGCGAGGGCCCGGAACGGCGATCGGCCGTCTCGGGCCCTCGCTTTTTTCGTGCTAGCTTGCGCCCATGAAACGGCTCGTCACCTGCACGGCGGTAGTGGCCATGATGGGCTCGGTACTGACCGCGCCTGCCGCGCACGCGGCACCCAAAACGGTCACCTACAGGGTGTGGGCGGAGTACGGCCCGCTCGTCGCGGCAACCATCGGCTACAACGAGGCAGACGGGTCCCGGCACGGCGCGATGAATCCGCAGTTGCCGTGGGGGAAGGACGTCACGTGGACCGACGACACCAAGCACCCCCTCATCAATGTCACTGGATACAACACCGGCGATGGCCCCCGGATCTTCTGTCAGATCCTCATCGACGGCCAGGTGGTCGACGAAGACGACAGAGTGGAGCTAGCCACCTGCAGCTACGCCACCGACGGCCTACCCCGCGAGCACTGCATGCGCGGCAATTCCGGCTCCATTGTCGGCATCTTGACCAAGGTGGATGGCGACCCATGCAGTCGCGCTCAGTAACGCCGGCGGTGTGACGATTCGGCCCATCGGGCCGTCTTCGCCGTGATAGCTTCCGGCCCAAAGCCAGAACCGGGAGGACACCGTGAAGCGAACGTGGGCAGCGGCAACTGCAGCGACTGCGGTTATTGGTCTGGTTCTTCCGGGGACGGCGCAGGCCGCACCCCCCAAGGTGACCTATCTGGTGTGGGCTGCCGGCAAGACACCGGAGGCCGGCACCATCAGCTACGGCGACTACTCCGGACTGCCGCAGGCCGTCAACGGCGTCAAGTTGCCATGGTCGGTCACCGTGGCCTGGCCGTACAAGGACACCGTCAAGCAGGTGACGGCCATCTGGGGCACGGGCCACATCCATTGCCGGATTCTGGTGGACGGGCAGACCGTCCTGTCCAATGACGGCGAGAAGACCGTGAACTGTCAGGACCGCATCGTCCCGCTGCCCCCTGACTAGCGCGCCTGGAATCGGCGCCTCACCATCCGCACTGGGAACGCGATGATGTCTGCAACCGTTGCAATCGGCGACTTCTGGAAGAAGTTGTCCGGGAACGAAAGCTTGAACACCTTCTTGTAGACGCTTCCCAGCTGCTTCGCCATCGAAGCCTCGTGGTAGGCGATGCCGTACTTCTCGCACATCGCGCGGACCTCCACTGCAATCTCCGCATAGCGGTACGCGGGGAGGTCGGGGAACAGATGGTGCTCGATCTGATAGCTCAGGTTGCCCGACAGGATGTCGATGCCCTTCCAACCGGTGAAGTTGGCCGAGCCGAGGATCTGGCGGTAGTACCAAGCAGCATGGCTCTCGTCCTCGGTCTCTTCGATCGAGAACGTCTGAACCTCTTCAGGGAAGTGACCGCACCAGATCACCGACGATGCCCACAGGTTGCGGACCAGGTTGGCCGCCATGTTTCCGAGGAAGGTAAACGGCGCGCCCGGACCCGAGAGCAGCGGGAAGATGACGTAGTCCTTGAGCGCCTGCTTGCCGGCCTTCGCGCGGAACCTGGCAAGCCCGTCCTTCATGTCGGACCACGACTTCTCACCCTTGAAGAACTTCTCCGACTCGAGCTCCTGAAGCGCGGTCCCCCACTGGAAGAAGATCTGCAGGGTGGCGCAGAAGACGGGGTTGAGTAGCCAGATCGGGTGCCACGGCTGCTCCTCGGTCATGCGCATGACGCCGTAACCCTCGGCGTCGTGGTCTTTGCCGACGATGTTGGTGAAGGTGTGGTGCACGTAGTTGTGCGTGTACAGCCAGCTGTCGGCGTGGATGGTGTTGTCCCAGTCGAAGTTCTTCGACGTAAGAGCCGGGTCCTGCATCCAGTCGTACTGGCCATGCATGACGTTGTGCCCGATCTCCATGTTGTCGATGATCTTCGACAACGACAGCGCAGCAACGCCGGCCAGCCAGGCCGGGGGGAACCAGCCAGCCCACAACAGCGCGCGGCCGGCGACTTCGAGCTTCTTCTGCTTGCTCACGATGTCGCGGATGTAGTTGGCATCCTTTTCACCGAGGTCGGCGACGATGCGGGCACGCAGGGCGTCCATTTCCTTGCCGAACTCTTCGATCTGCTCGGAAGGCAGTTTCTTGAGGTCATTCGGCCTCGCCGGGGGTGCGTACGTGGTCGGCTTCTTCTGGTTCTTCTGCTTGCTGGCAGGTGCGAAAGTAGTCATTTCGGGTCTCCTTCAGGGCGTTGATAGAGGCTGACTCGGCGTTGATCAGAGGGCGATGACGACATCGCCAACGGGTTTGTTGATGCAGAGCTTGACGTTGGTGTCAGGGTCGCTGCAGAGGTCGCCGTTGAGAACGTTCTGCGTCGTTCCGCTGTCCTTCTTGCGAACACACGTGAAGCAGATGCCGATGCGGCAGCCGTACTCCGGAGTCAGGCCTGCGGCCTCAGCTTGCTCGAGGATCGTCTGGCCGTTGTTGGCGATAGCCAGGTTCGACTCGGAGAAGGTGAGGTCACCTTCGGCATCGTCGGTGCCGACGGTCCGAATCGGAGCGGCGAACTGCTCGAGGTGGAGCTTGTGCGCGAGACCCTCGGCATCGAAGATCTCACGGACCGCGTTCATGAGCGGCATCGGCCCGCACAGGTATGTTTCGGCTTCTGCGTAGTGGCGGTCAGCGGCGAGCAGGTGCTCCTTGCAGAAGTAGCCCTCAAGGTCTCCGTCCGATGCTTCGGTATACGCACGGACGATCCTGACGCCTTCGTACTTGGCCTTGATCTCATCGATTTCAGCCTGGTAGATCACGTCGTCCTTGGTGAACGCGTAGTGCAGGAAGGTGATCTTCCCGATGTACGCCTTATCGGTGAGTGTGCGCAGCATCGACATCACCGGCGTGATTCCCGAACCACCGCTGATGAGCAGGATGCTTCGCGGATGCGGCAGCGGCAGGCAGAACTCGCCTTGCGCAGCCGAGATCTGTACGACCAAGCCGGGCTTGGCGTTGGCCAGCAGCCAGGGCGAAACAAGGCCGTTCGGGTCTACTTTGACGGTGAGCTCGATCTGGCCGTCGCGGCGGAACTGCGAGTTCGCCGGCGAGTAGCAACGAGTGCGGCGGACGCCGTCGATCTCAACCGAGAGCTTGACGAACTGTCCGGCCCGGAAGCCCTTCCAATTGGCATTGGGACGCAACGTCAGGGTGACGCTGTCCTTGGTCTTCCGGACGACGTCGGTTACCTCGGCGCGGGTCTCAGTCGTGGACCACAGCGGGTCGACCATTTCGAAGTAGCGGTCCACACCGTGCGGAGTTGCAGCCGCCTTGACGAACGAAGAGGTCAGCACCCGACGTGCAAGCCGAGAAGAAGTCCAAGCCTGAAGTTTGAGAGACATACTCGGCTCCATTTCGGTTAACAGTTGTACACCAACTACAGTATGGCAGGACATCTTCGGTCGCAAGTTATTCCACTGCGACGCTCGCAACGTCGACATATTGACGCAGTTCAAGGGACTATTTATACAGTTCTTCACTGCACTTTCCGAGCGATGCGGTTCCGCGAACAATTCGTTCGGAGTTCTAAGAGAAAGTGCACAGTTGCACGCCAATCACGGCAACAGCAGGGAACATACCTGGCCCGAATGCTCGACCAGCCCCCAAGCCCGAAGCGTGACCGACACGGACCGTACGGACATCTACCGAGCCCGATTGCGACAAACACAACCGTTAGCCACGCTTGGGCTGTGCTGGCCCGGTCTTGTCGTACCCGGAGGCTAACGTCGCGGTGTGGCCAAACCCCGCGCGCAGTATCGCTGTTCGGAATGCCAGCACACCACCGCCAAATGGGTGGGCCGCTGCCCCGACTGCGGAACGTGGGGCAGCGTCAGTGAGACCGCCGTACTGTCCTCGATCGGGGGGCTGGGCGCCGTACGCGCGGTGGCCCCGGCGACCGCGGCGGTACCGATCACCAGCATTGCGACCGATGACACCCAACATCGGCCCACCGGTGTCTCCGAACTCGACAGAGTGCTCGGCGGCGGCGTCATCACCGGCTCGGTGAATCTGCTGGCCGGCGAGCCCGGAGTGGGGAAATCGACACTGCTGCTGAAGGTTGTCCACCAGTGGGCGGTCTCCGGTGGACGAGCCCTGTACATCAGCGGCGAGGAGTCGGCGGCTCAGGTCCGGCTACGGGCCGAACGCACCGGCTGCGTACACGACGAGGTATACCTGGCGGCCGAATCCGATCTGCACAGCGTGTTGGGCCACATCGATGCCGTCAAACCCACTCTGGCAGTGATTGATTCGGTGCAGACCATGTCGACCACCGATGCCGACGGCGTGACCGGTGGCGTTACGCAGGTGCGCGCGGTGACCACGGCACTAACCATGGCCGCAAAGTCGTCAGGTGTGGCGATGGTGCTGGTGGGTCACGTCACCAAGGATGGCGCCATCGCGGGCCCGCGCTCCCTGGAACACCTGGTCGATGTGGTGTTGCATTTCGAAGGCGACAAACACTCGGCGCTGCGGATGGTGCGCGGGATTAAGAACCGATTCGGCGCCGCCGACGAGGTTGGATGTTTTGAGCTGCGCGACAAGGGAATCGAGTGTGTCACCGACCCATCCGGATTGTTCCTGGAGCATCGTGAGAACGCCGCGGCGGGCACCGCGGTGACCGTCACCCTCGACGGCAAGCGCCCGCTACTCGGCGAGGTGCAGTCTCTCGTCACCACATCGACCAACCCCTCGCCGCGGCGCGCGGTCAGCGGACTCGATCACGCACGGTCGGCGATGGTCACCGCCGTACTCGAGCGTCACGGCCGAATTCCCTTGGGCAACAATGACATTTACATGGCAACGGTGGGTGGGATGCGTATGACCGACCCTGCGGCGGATTTGGCCATCTTGATGGCAGTGGCCTCTGCGTACACCGACATTGCCCTACCAGCCAACATGGTGTTCATCGGCGAGGTCGGACTGGCGGGCGATATCCGGCGCACCGCCGCCGTGGGTCGGCGCATCGCCGAGGCGGCACGCCTCGGATACACGCACGCGGTGATTCCCCCCGAGGGCGATGACCTGCATCCTGCCGGAATGCATCTGCTGCGTTGCCCCACGGTGAGCAGGGCCCTCGAGGTACTTTCGGAGGCCCGCCGAATAGAACCGGAGAAGCGCCCGAGCCTGCGCCTGGCGCGGAGCCGCGCCGACGGTGCTACGGACTGATACCCAGCGCGCGTGAGGCGCCCTCTCCGTAGTGCGCGTCCGGGTCGATGATCACGAAGATGCCCTGCGAACTGGCCACCACATCACCGTCGATGCGCGCACTCGCCGTTGTGTACAGCTTGCGTCCTGCTCGGCCCTCCACAGCGGAGGACAAGTCCACCGTCGACCCAACGGGAATCGGCCTGCGATAGTCGATCTCCAAATGCGCTGTGACAGCGATCAACTGCGTCACGATGCCCAAAACACCCTGTAGCTCATCGAAAATCGCCGCCATGACGCCGCCATGGATGACGCCGGGTCCACCCTCCAGCTCGGGAAGCACCTCGAACTGTCCCGTGACGCTGGCACCCTCGCCGGCGTAGAACCGTGTCCCCCACAGGTCCTCCTCGGGCCCCGGGTGGCTAAACCTGCGGGGCCAACCCGGGTTCAGCACCGCACCGGGAGCGGGTGCTTCTGGGCCGCGACTAACCGCCTCTAGCCCCTCGGGCAACGTCCACGTCGACATGACCACGTAATCTAACTGCGGCGAACCGAGCCTGGAGAGGGAGGGGCGCGATGGACAACGCGGAAGCCAACGCAAGGATGCGGGAGACCCTGGCCCGGTTGGCGCCGGGCACACCCCTGCGCGACGGGCTGGAACGCATTCTTCGTGGTCGCACCGGGGCACTGATCGTTCTCGGCTACGACGACAAGGTCGAGAGCATCTGCGACGGCGGCTTCTCCCTTGACGTCGCCTTCGCACCCACCCGCCTTCGCGAGCTGTCCAAGATGGATGGCGCCGTGGTGCTGGACACGGACGGATCGCGCATCGTGCGCGCCAATGTGCAACTGGTGCCCGACCCGTCCATTCCGACCGACGAGTCCGGCACCCGGCACCGCTCCGCGGAGCGCACCGCCATTCAGACGGATTACCCCGTTGTGTCCGTGAGTCATTCGATGAACATCGTGAGCGTGTACACCGCCGGTATCCGGCACGTGGTCATGGATTCGGCGACAGTCATGTCGCGAGTCAACCAAGCGGTGTCCACCCTGGAGCGCTACAAAACGCGCCTGGACGAGGTGACCTCGTCGCTGTCCACCGCGGAGATCGAGGACTTCGTCACCCTGCGCGATGTCATGACGGTGGCGCAGCGCCTGGAGCTGGTGCGCCGGATCAGTCAGGACATCGAGCTCGACGTCATCGAGCTGGGTACCGACGGACGGCAGCTCAAACTGCAGATCGGCGAGCTAGTCGGCGATAACGACACCGAACGCGAGCTGCTGGTCCGGGACTATCACGCCAACCCCGAGCCACCGACGCAAGCGCAGATCGCCTCAACTCTTGAGGATCTGGACGCCCTCTCGGACACCGATCTGCTGGATCTGACGGTGCTGTCCCGGACATTCGGATACCCCTCCACTGTCGAAGCCCAGGACACCGCGATGAGCTCGCGCGGCTACCGGGTCATGACGCACATCCCACGGCTGCAGTTCGCACATATCGACAGGCTGGTCAGAGCCTTCGGATCCCTACAGGGGCTCCTGGCCGCCAGCGCGACAGACCTGCAGTCGGTGGAAGGCATCGGGGCCATGTGGGCCCGGCACATCAGGGAGGGTCTGTCCCGACTCGCCGAATCGACTCTTACCGAGCAGACCGGCTAGGCCGGTGGCCCCGCCGCCGGAGGTGCGTCGGCGGGCTTCTCACCGATGATGAAAGGCACTGGCGCGCTGCGCAGATCTCCGAGCTGCACCACCAGCGAGTAGGTTCCCGGACCGATGGCCGGACGCGGCAGCGGGCAGTTCGGCGCGGAGCCCATTCCGGTCCAGGTGACCTCGGTGGTCACCTGCTCACCCGGGTTGAAGGTCTTGATGGAGTTCTCCTGCGACGGAGCGCAGTCCAAGTTGGCCCAGATCCGCTTGTTGTCGACGCTGAACACCGACGCGGCCAGCACGGCTGCGCCCACATCCCGCTTGCACTGCACCAGGCCGATGTTGGTGACCACCATGGTGAACTTGGGCTGCTCACCGGCAAGATAACTGGGCTTATCACTGGAGGCCTTCACCGCAAGCGTCGCGTCGGGGCAGTCATCACCGGGGTTCAGCGCCACCGGCGGCACCAGCTCGGGCTTGGCAATGGGCGGTCCGTCATGGACCGGGGCATCCGCGGGCTTGTCGGACGGCTTTTTGATCTCGTTCGGCGGCAGGATGACCGGCTGACCGGCGGGGGCCGCCGCTTCGGCGGGCTGATCCGCGGCCTTGGTATCGGCTCCTGCACTGCCACCTACCAGCGCAAAGATCACCGCGGCGACGATGGCAACCACGACCACCGCCACGCCGATCGCGAGGGCGCGGCGCCGCCAGTAGATCTCTGAAGGCAGCGGGCCTGAGGGGTGCATGTCAATCACGATTCAACGGTAAGCGCAGGTCACTACGGGATGGCCGACCTCGCTCGGCGTGTCGGCGAGCTACGCAGACTTCACAGTGCTATTTGGGCCCCGTTTGGGGCTATCTACAGCCATCCCACGTCAGTTCACGCAGGGAACGCCACTGCTGCTGCCGACCACCGGCTTACCCGAGTCCGGCGGCGCGTAATCACTCGAGGACTCCGAACTCGAGTAGCTGGACATCGAGCTCGCGGTGCCACTGTCTTCAGCGCTCAATACATCGGATGGCGCGGAGTACCCGACGCCCAACATGACGCGAATTCGTCCGGGCGCCAACGTCGGATCCACACTGGGCTTCGCATCGATACCCAACATGGTGGACATCGCCTTGGCATCGGCATCGGCGCCTGCGCCGTAATCGATGGTGGTAGTGGTCGATTCGCCGCTTTCCGGATCCCGCACGTCGCCCTTGGTGTAGCCGCGACTGACGAGCGCCGACGAAATCGTCGACGCCAGACCGGAGGTGGAGGTGGCGTTCACGACATCGACGGTGCTGGTGGGCGTCGCCGGGGTCGACGCGGGCGCAGAATCCGAACCCGTGAAGGCCGCAGCAACCTTGGCCCGGATCGCGACCGGGTCAACAATGTTGACGTCCGCACCGTTGATGGTGTCGTATCGCACCACGGGCAACGTCTGGAAATTCACGTTGCCGTCCGCGATCTGCCCGATGCGCTGGAACTGCTTCTCGGTCCAGCCTTTTGACAGCACGACATCCTTGTGGACGACGTTCATCAGTCCGGTGAGTTTGGTGATGTCGGTCAGGGTGCCGGCATTACGCAGCTGCTGCATCACCGAGATCAGGAAGGCCTGCTGACGGTGGGTGCGATCGAGGTCGCCGTTCTCGAGCCCGTGGCGCTGACGCACGAACGCCAATGCCTGTGAGGCGTTGAGGGTTTGTTCTCCCGCCTGGAAGTTGGCGCCCGAGTAGCTGTCGTAGACGGCATTGTTCAGGCACACGGTGACCCCACCAAGCTCGGAGGCCAAGTCGTAGAAGCCGACCAGATTGACCTCGGCGAAGTAGTCGATGGGCTGACCGGTCAGACGGTGTACGGCATTGAGGGTGGCTCGGCGGCCCGCCTCACGGCTCTGCTGCTCCAGTGTCGCCTGATCGGTGATGCCCTCGTTGACGAGCTTGTCCGCCTCGTTGGCCTTGGTCAGGCCATAGGCTTCCTTGATCTTGATGTGCTTGTAGCCCGGTATGCCGTCGGCCGGGACCCAATCGTCACGGGGGATCGAGAACGCGGTGACCTTGTTGTCGGCGCCGACGTGCACGAGGATCAGGGTGTTGGTGTTGTAGCCGCCCGCATCCGAATCACCGGCGTGCAGCTGGTTCAGGACCGCTTTCGGCAGGTCGTTGCCGTCCTGATCCTTCCGCGAGTCGAGACCGATCAGCAGCATGTTCATGGAGCCGTCGCTCGATTTGCCACCTTCGGCCTCCGCCCCCGAGGTGGGGACGTGGCTGAACGCCTTGTAGAACACCTGCCAACCGGCGCCGGTTACCACCAGGCTGCCGCAGGCCAGCAGTGCGAAGATGACCCGACCGGCCGCGGTTTTGCTTACCAACCAGCGGTTATTCGACTTAGGTAGTGCGTGCTTTGGCCGACTGCGACCAGTGTCGCGGCTCATCGGTTACTACCCCGATGTGGCAGCAACGTACACACCGAACTACCCATCCCTCCCCCAGAGAAATCTGCATTCGTTCTAATTCTCCCATCACAGACAGCAAGATGCCATGTGACGTTTGCCGAACAGGCTTTGACCTGGGGCTTAGAGCTTGTTACTGGCCGATGTCGCCGACGTGTCCGTGCAAAACGACGCGCCCGTCGGCGAGTTTGTAGGTCAGATACACCAGCGCGAGCTTCTTGGCCTTGACCGCATCGGCCACCACTTGCGAGCGCTGCAGCAGCTTGATGCCGGTCTCCTCGACGTGGCGGGCCTCGAACTCATCGATCCGGGTCAGCCCGTCCTTGCGGCCGCCCAGGATCGAGGGCATCACCCGCACCACCAGATCCCGGATGTACCCGCCCGGTACCTCACCGGTGTCCAGAGCCTGCACCGTGGCACCCACCGCGCCGCAGGAGTCATGCCCCAAGATCGCGATCAGCGGCACACCCAACACCGCCACCGCATATTCGATCGAACCCAGCACTGCCGAGTCGATCACCTGCCCCGCGGTGCGCACGATGAACATGTCGCCCAGGCCCTGATCGAAAATGATCTCCGCGGCCACCCGGCTATCCGAGCAGCCGAACAGCAGCACATGGGGGTTCTGGCCATTAGCCAGCTCGGTACGACGCGCGACGCTCTGGCTCGGGTGCTGCGGATAACCGCCGACAAAACGCTGGTTACCCTCTTTGAGTGCCTTCCAGGCGGACCTCGGATCAGCTGTCATACCCGTCATTGTGCCCTGACGAACTTTTGGACTGGTTTGATGTCGCCGAGCGTGACCTACCGTGGCGTCACCCCGGGGCGACACCGTGGCACATCCTCATCAGCGAGGTGATGCTCCAGCAGACCCCGGTGTCCCGGGTAGAGCCGGTGTGGCGGGAATGGGTGGCACGTTGGCCGGTGCCCTCAGCGATGGCGAAAACGTCTGTGGCAGAGGTGTTACGGGCATGGGGAAAGCTCGGTTATCCGCGCCGCGCCATGCGGCTGCATGAGTGCGCGACCGTGCTGGCCCGTGACCATGGCGATCAGGTGCCCGACGATGTGGAGACACTGCTCACGCTTCCTGGCGTGGGTGCGTACACGGCGCGCGCCATTGCCTGCTTCGGGTACGGGCAGCGGGTTCCCGTGGTGGACACCAATGTTCGCCGGGTGATCGCGCGAGTGGTGCACGGTGTCGCGGACTCGGCACCCTCGGCGCGGGACTTGCGGGACGCCGAGGCGCTACTGCCCGTCGACAACGGGGCACGGTTCTCAGCGGCGCTGATGGAGTTGGGCGCCCTAGTGTGCACCGCCCGCGCACCGCAGTGCCCGCTGTGTCCGCTCAGTTCTTGCGGGTGGCACGAGGCGGGACACCCCGAATTGGACACACCGGTGCGGGCGGTGCAGAAGTATGCCGGCACCGATCGTCAGGTACGTGGGCGACTGTTGGATGTGTTGCGCGGCAGCAGCATTCCGGTAACGCGGGCACAGCTCGACGTGGTGTGGCTTTCCGACATCGCCCAGCGCGACCGCGCGTTGGATTCACTGTTGGTCGATGGATTGGTGGAGCAGACCGCGGATGGGCGCTTCGCGCTGGCTGGCGAGGGCGGCTAGCCGACAGCCACCGCGAAGGTCTTGCGGTAATCGGTGGGTGTGATGCCGACGCCACGGCGGAAGTGATGACGCAGCAGGATCGCGGTACCAAAACCGCTGTGCGCCGCGACGGTATCGATATCCAGATCCGTCTCTTCGAGCAATCGCCGGGCGAGCAGCACCCGCTGGTCGATGATCCAGCGCATCGGCGTCACACCGGTCTGATCGGTGAACTTACGGGCGAATGTGCGGGTCGACATGTGCACGCGTGCAGCAAGATCGGCCACCGTATGCGTCTGGTCGATGTTTTCGATCAACCAATCGAAAAGCCCGCCAAAGCCGTTGGTATCCACATCGGGCACTGGCTGTGGGATGAATTGACGTTGACCGCCCGCACGCTGTGGCGGCACCACCATGCGTCGCGCGATCTTGTTGGTGATTTCGCTACCCAACTCACGCCGCACCAGATGCAGGCAGGCATCGATGCCGGCGGCCGTCCCCGCGCTGGTGATGAGGTCGCCGTCGTCGACGAACAGCACATCGCGATCGACGGTCGCCGTCGGATACCGGCGGGCCAACTCGTCGGTGTACATCCAGTGCGTGGTGCAGCGGCGTCCGTCCAGCAGCCCCGCCGCTCCCGCGATGAAGACACCCGAACAGACGGTAAGCACGGTGGCTCCGCGGTCTGCCGCCGCACGCAGTGCTTCCAGAGCCTCCGGCGGATAGCCATGAGTAAAGGGGCGGGCAGGAACCGCCACCAGATCGGCGTCGGCGAGCCCCTCGAGTCCGCGATCCGGGATGATCGACGCCCCCACCGTGGTGCGCAGTGGAACACCGGCCTCTACCCCGCAGACGCGGAAATCGAAGTTCGGAACGCCGTCTCGGGCGCGGTCAATGCCAAAGACCTCGCAGATCACCCCGAACTCGAAAACGGCAACCTGATCGAGGACCAGGGCCGCCACCGAACGCAACATGGCTGAATATTATCGAAGATCGTCAATACCGCCACTGTTGGCGTGATATTTACCAGCACACAATTATTGCCATGACCATCTTCGCCGCCATCCTCGTCCTTATATCCCCGTTCGCCCTGGCGGTCGCACTGAGCTGGATCGCCCGCCGAAACAAGACCTTTCGCATCCACCTCGATCAGTTCCGGGTCGCAGCGCCCCTCGGCGGAACCTTCGCCGATGACCGCGACCTACAACGGCAGCTGCACGAAATGGAAGTAATCCACTCTCGGCGCTAGCGGACTACCGGACTCGATGCGCGGCGATGAATTCCGTGAGCGCGGACCGGTACCGTTCGGGAGCGTCGTCGTGTATCAGGTGCCCCGCTCCTTCAATCTTCAAATAAGTTGTCTTCCAACCTGTTTCAGCCATCTGGCGCATCTGCCCGGTCGGCGCCACCGTGACTGACGCCTCCAGCAACAACGATGGACAACGCACTCCCCGCCACTGGTCCCAGAATTCACGGACGCCCCATTCCGCGGCGGTGGATATCCACTTGTCGATCGGGCCATGCAATCGCCAGCCCTCGGGTACTCGGTCAAACGCTTCCAGAAAGTACTGTCCCGCAACAGCTCCGAACCTACTGGTGACGTCGGCGGCAGACGTGAAGACTTCTGGCCAGGAATACAGCCAGGGTTCCCAGGGGCCCGTGGTGCCGCCGACGAAATCGGGGGCCATGTCCTCCACCACCAGGGCCGACACCAGCTCCGGATGCTCCGCCGCCAGACACCACGAATGCAGTCCACCCATGGAGTGACCAACGAGGACGGCCGGACCGCCAAGGGCACCCACCGCATTCGCGAGGGCCTCGACATAACGCTCTGTCGAAATCGGTTGGGAATCAACGACGTCATGTCCGCGATGCCACGGCGCGTCATAGGTGTACACCCGGCCCAGCTCCCGCAGCCATGGCAACTGCCGTGACCACGTGTTTCCACGGCCCATCAGACCGTGCACAAGGACGATGGACGGCGCCCCCGAGTCTTCCGGCAGACCGCCTTGATCGAACAGACGGTCTGGGTCCATGTCTGTCATCATCGCCCCAATCATCGCCCCGAATCATGCGGGAGCCCGCACGGTAGCCTGAACCCATGTCCGTGGTGAAGATCAACGCAATCGAGATCCCCGAGGGTGCAGGTCCGGAGCTGGAGAAGCGGTTCGCTCACCGCGCCGGAGCAGTCGAGAACCAGCCAGGATTCCTGGGCTTTCAGCTGCTGCGCCCCGTCAAGGGAGAAGACCGCTACTTCGTGGTCACCCAGTGGGAGTCCGAAGAGGCCTTCCAGGCCTGGGCCACCGGTCCGGCGGTCGAAGCACATGCCGGCCAGCAGGCCAAGCCCGTGGCTAAGGGTGCCCACCTGCTGGAGTTCGAGGTTGTGCTCGACGTGACCGGGGCCGCCGCCAAGGCGTGAGTAGGAGTTTGCTGCGCGCGCGCATGACGCGCGCCGTTTCGGTATGCACGGTGGCAGTGGTGGCCTTATCGGTGGGCAGCACAGCGGGGTGTGGCATCAAGCTGCGACAGGTGCCGCATGGCGACGTGGATACGAGCACGCCCCCGGGCCTGCGCTCACAACAGCTGATCGACATGTTGAACTCCAACTGGCCGATCGGCAAGCAGGGCGTGGCGACGCTCGCCGCCGCCAACAAGGTCGACGACTACACCGAGATCATGACCAAACTGTGGGTCGATCGCCCATACAAGGTGAGCTCCGTGGATCTGGCTGCCAATAGCTCCACCGTCCACCTGATCGCACCCTATGGCGCCAATGTCGATATCGGGCTGCGCACCAACACCAAGGGGGATGTCGACAGGCTGGTTCCGTATCAGCAGCCCCCGACCATCGCCGACTGGTCCGACGTCGACGCCGTGCTGTCGGCATCGGGCGGCCGGTACTCCTACCGGGCGTCCAAGATCGTCAACGGTCAATGCGAGCAGGTCGCCGGAACCAATACCTCCGAATCCATGCCGCTGGCTTCGGTTTTCAAGCTCTACGTGCTGTTGGCCACCGGTACCGCCATCAATGCGGGCACCCTCACCTGGGACGACCAACTCACCGTCACCGATCGCGGCAAGGCGCTCGGAAGTTCGATGGACAAGCTCCCCACCGGCTCCACGGTGTCGGTGCGCACCGCCGCCCAGAAGATGATCTCGGTCAGCGACAACATGGGCACGGACATGCTGATCAACCGCCTCGGTCGGCAGGCGATAGAAAAGGCCCTTGCCGACGGCGGGCATCATGACCCGGCATCGATGACCCCCTTCCCCACCATGCATGAGCTGTTCAACATTGGGTGGGGAATACCCGATGTCCGCCAGCAATGGAAGGACGCCACCACACCGGCCCAGCGCGGGCAGATGCTCGCCGAAGCCGACACCCACGACTACAAGCTGGATCCGGACCGGACGACCACGCCCGCATCGAAATTCGGCATCGAGTGGTACGGCAGCGCCGAAGACATCTGCCGGGTCCACGCGGCACTACAGAAGGTCGCCGTCGGCCCGGCGGCTCCGATTCGCGGCATCCTGTCAGCAGAACCCGGTATCGATCTGCACAGCGAGAACTGGCGCTACATCGGCGCCAAAGGTGGCAACCTGCCCGGCGACCTCACATTCAGCTGGTACGCCGAGGATCGCAACCGCCAGCCGTATGTGGTGAGTTTCCAGCTGAATTGGGACCGCGCGTTCGGCCCCGGCGCGGCCGGATGGGTCATCGGCCTGGCCAAGGGCGTCTTCAAGAAGCTGGGATGAGCGCCCGCGCGAAGACCGTCACACCCCGATGAGCACCCGCGCGGCCACCGTGGCTCTCTAGCTAGCCGGTAACGGATGTCTCGGCATTGACGGGCTTACGCCCGATAACCGTCGCGAACCCGAGACCGATCGTCGCCCACATAATCGCCTGCGTTGTGAACGAGTACAGCCGGAACAGATACAGATCGTGCGCCGGGAAACCCGGATAGACGATCTTCCCGTCGGCATCGAGCAGCGGTTGCGGCGCTTCGACAAATCCCGGCGTCACAGCCATGACGAGCCCGACCAGCACGATGAACACCGCAGCGGCAACAAGAGTGGCCGTCCAGGTATCGACGCGCTCGGAGAGCTTTCGACCCGCCCACAGCGCCACCGCCAACGCGATCGCGGCGACGAGGATCATCAGCACGAAGTACCCGGTGCGCTCCTTGATGGTGCCCTCTGCGCTGGCCGCAGGCGGGTTGGCCGGGAACTTCAGGAACGGCACCACATACAGCACCAGAAACAGCCCGCCCGCGACGGCGAGAGCCTGCGTGCGCGGGCTCAGATTGCCGACCCGTCCGATCGCCACCACGTACGCCACCGCGAACAGCGCGCCCATCGCGATTCCGAATCCGATGACACCGAGCGCCAGGCCCGCATTGGCCTGTGCGAAGCGGCTGAACAGCTCCGCGCCCTCGTGATGGGCGTGGATACCGGCGGCCTCATCGAGCACGCCCTGCGCCTCGCCTCTGCCCTCCTCATAGGCGATCGCCCTGTTGATGACGGGCTCCACAAAGATCCATCCGAAGATGAAGGACAGCAGGCCACCCAGTGCGCCGAAACCTAAGCCGCGCAGAATTATTGACTTTTCCATGTATTCGGCCCGCTGCTAGTGGCAGGGGAAGCCGAGCAGGTGGCGGGCGTCATGCACGAACTCGTGAACGTGCATATCGCTGCCGAAGATCGACACCGCACCCTGGTCGATGCCGATGAAGTAATAGGCGAGCAGACCCAGGAGGGTGGTCACGCTCAACCACAGCGCGGCCTGGGGAATCGACACCGCAACCGGATGGCTGGCGGACGTTGTGTGTGCCATGTTGCTCCTTTTCGGAATACCGCGTCCCGATCTGTTCTTGTCGACGGCGGGGTCTGACTCTCACAGTGGCGCGACCGTCCTGGGATTACACCAGGTTCCCGTCCTGTCGAAGGACCAGTTGAGCTTAGTCGACGCGGCTGGGCTGCGCGTTCGAGTGATAGTTTTGGCCCCGCATTGGTTTCTCCGAGAGCGCCAGGGAAGTGCTCCCGGAGATCGCAAGAGGGAATCCGGCGTGAATCCGGAACTGCCCCGCAGCGGTATGTGGAAACGACAGCGGCACCTAAGAGCACTGGGTCCAGGCCCGGGAAGCAGCCGCCAGTAGGTGAGGCTCGCAAGGCCTCGTGTCCACGAGTCCGAAGACCTGCCAACGCGGCCGCACCACCCGGTGCAGTCATTCGCCAGTGCCGAGGGATCGCCTGGTGGGTAGTGCCTGACTTGGCGTATCCGTCATGCCCCGCGGTCGGCGACCCGACGACGCAGGAAGACCGATGCCCGCAGCACAACACGAGCGGCCGGTGGTCCTCGCGGCGGCCGGTGGCCTGGTGGCACTGGTGCTGCTGTCTGTCGGTGCGCTCGCGTTCGGTACCGCCGACGTGCCCTGGCGCGACTGTCTGCACTTCCTCTGGGTCGGCACCACGGGCGGGTCCATTCGGGCCGCCGACGCGGCGAATTACCGGATCGTCATCGAGTCCCGGCTGCCCCGGGTGATTCTTGCGATCCTTATCGGCGCCGGACTGGCAGTGGTGGGCGTGCTCGTGCAGGCAATGGTCCGCAATGCCCTGGCCGATCCGTACGTTCTCGGCATCTCGTCGGGGGCCTCGGTGGGCGCCACCGCCGTGGTGGTCTATGGGGTGCTCGGCACCTTCGGCGCCTACGCGCTGTCGCTGTCCGCATCCCTCGGCGCCCTCGCAGCGACCGCACTCGTGTACCAAATCGCTCGAACACCACAGGGTTTGGTGCCGCTGCGACTTGTTCTGGTGGGCACCGCGGTGGGCTACGGACTGTCCGCGGTGACGACCGTGCTGGTGTTCTTGGCGCCGAACGGCGAAGCGGCGCGCAGCGTCATGTTCTGGCTGCTCGGCAGCCTGGGGGCGGCGTCCTGGGACAAGGTTCCGGTGGCGCTCGCGGCAACCGTAATCGGGATCGTCTGCGTCGCGGGGCTGGCCCGCCAACTGAACGCCCTGTCCATGGGCGACGAGGTGAGCGCGTCCCTGGGTCTGCACGCCGGGCGGTTCCGGGTGGCACTGTTCGTGCTGTCGGCCGCTATGACCGGATGTTTTGTCTCCATATGCGGAGCCATCGGATTCGTGGGACTGGTCATTCCGCACGCGGCACGGCTGCTGGTCGGCGCGGACCACCGCCGGGTCTTGATCGTGGCGCCGGTACTGGGCGCGTGCTTCCTCGTCGCCGCCGATCTCGTTGCAAGGACGATGATTCCGCCCCAGGAGCTTCCGCTGGGTGCGATCACCGCGGCCGTCGGAGTACCGGTCTTCGTCGGCTTGATGCGCCGGCGCGCGATGTCTGCGGGAGCTGTCGGCTGATGGACGTCACCTATCGGAGCGTGTCGGTCGACATCGCCGGCAACCGGATCGTCTCCGGCATCGACATGCGGGTCGCGGCCGGGGGGTTCGTGGGAATCGTCGGCCCCAACGGCAGCGGCAAGTCGACAACCCTGCGCTGCTTGTACCGCGCGCTCACTCCCACCACCGGCGACGTAGCGGTCAGCGGCGTGTCGGTACGGGCCATCAGCATGCGGGAGAACGCCCGTCAGGTGGCGGCGCTGACTCAGGACATGTCCTTGGATTTTGATTTCACGGCCGCAGAAGTGATCGCCACCGGCCGGCTGCCGCACGGCACGTCGCTGCGCAGCACCTCCGAACAGGACCGGCGCATCTGCGCGGAGGCGACCGAGACGGCGGATGTGACCGCGCTGGCCGACCGTAGGTTCAGTTCCCTCTCGGGCGGGGAACGCCAACGGGTTCTCATCGCCCGCGCGCTCGCACAGCAACCGCGTGTCTTGGTGCTGGACGAGCCCACCAATCATCTGGATGTGCGCCATCAGTATTCGATACTCAGCTCGGCACAGATGCTGGGCGTTACGGTCATCGCCGCTCTGCACGACCTCAACCTCGCGGCACAGTATTGCGACACGATCCACGTCATGGCCGAGGGGCGCATCGTGCTCTCGGGCCCACCGCGCGAGGTCATCACTGCCGAATCCATCGGCCAGTGGTTCGGCATCGGCTGTCATGTCATCGCACACCCACGAAGCGGTGTTCCGCAGATCATCTTCGACGCTCAGCCCGAAAGACAGGAGAAGGAATGAAGGCACTCATCGGCGTGACGGTGGTGGTGTCGGTGCTCTCAGCGGGCTGCGCGACCATCGAGGCGCAGAGCCCCGGAACCGAGCGGGTGTCCGTCGATAATTGCGGTGCACCGCTTGATGTCCCGGTCCCGGTTACCCGAGCCGTCAGCAATGACACCGGGGTAACCGAGCTGATGTTCGCGCTCGGCCTACAGGACCGGATGGCCGGCTACTTCCTGGACGCCGGACAAGATCGCGACATCAACACCTCGCCGTGGAAGGCGCAGTTCGAGTCCGCCACCAACCTGGGGCAGGGATTCACTCGTGAGGCAGTGCAAGCCGCGCGTCCCGATCTCGTGTTCGCGGGGTGGAGCTACGGATTCAACGAGACCTCCGGGCTGACCCCGGATTGGGTGCGGTCCATCGGGGCGGTGCCCTATCAGCTGACCGAGGCGTGCCGTCAGCCCGGAACCGTCCGGCGCGGTATCAAGCCTCCCCTTGACGCGCTCTACGAGGATCTGGCCAACCTCGGGGCCATCTTCGGAGTTCAGGACCGCGCAACAGAGTTGATCGCCACATACCGCAGGACCATTGAGGCCGTACAGTCACGTCTGCCGCAGGGCAAGCCGCCCGCACGTGTCTTCTTGTACGACAGCGGCGAGGCCGAACCGTTCACCTCCGGCAGGAACGCCGCACCCCAACAGATCATCGAGAAGGCCGGGGGCCGGAACGTCTTCTCAGATCTCGACGACAGCTGGACCACCAGCGCGTGGGAGACGGCCGCCCAGCGCGACCCTCAGGTGATCATCATCTGCGATTACGGGGTGGGCCCCAACAACACGGCCGACGCAAAGATCAACCTGCTCAAGGCACAGCCACTGATGAAGCACACCCAGGCGGTCCGCGATGGGAACTTCATCGTGCTGCCCTACGCCGCCCTGGTCGAGGGACCGCGCAATCCGGATGCCATCGTCACCTTGGCGAACTATCTGCGCGACAAGGGATTCTGAACGCTGTCGGCTTCTGGAGTTAGGGTGGCGACATGAGCTCGCCCACCACCCTCGGCCTCATGGTGCCGCCATCACTTCCACCGGAACGGCTGCTCGAGATCGCGCGTGCGGCCGAAGCCGCCGGGCTCGACCACCTGTGGGTCTGCGAGGACTGCTTCGCCACCACATCGATCGCGTACGCCTCCCTGGCCCTTGCGTCCACCGAACGGATCAGTGTCGGAACTGGTTTCCTCTCGGCACCGGTACGCAATGTCGTGACGGCAGCAATGGACTACAGCATCCTGGCGCGCAATTTCCCCGGCAGGGTGCTGCCGGGGATCGGGCACGGCTGGCAGCCTCACATGGAACAAATTGGCGCCAAGGTCGGCTCGCCCCTGACGCTGCTCCAGGAGTACGCGACGGCACTGCGGGATCTGTTGGCGGGCAAGGAGGTCAGTGCCGCCGGGCGATATGTGCGGCTGAAAGAGGTCCGGCTGGACTGGCCGCCCGCGGAACCGCTGCCCATCATGATCGGCGCGAACGGGCCCCGCTCGCTACGACTGGCCGGCCGCCTGGGCGATGGCACCTTGCTGACCAGCATGGTTCCCGCCGACACCATCGCCGCGCACTGCGCTCTGATTGACCCCGGCCCCGATCACCGGATCTTCCTGAGCCGAACCATCAGTGTCGGGCCCGGCGCCGCCCAACTCATCGCGAACGACCCCGGCCACTACCCCGGGATCTCCTTCGACGCTTCGGCGAGCATCGGCGGAGATGCCGCCGAGGTCGCCGGGAAGCTCCACGCGCTACGAGACCTCGGCGTCACGGATTTCATCGCATCACCGACCGGAAACGAACCCGATCTCATCGGATACATCCACAGCCTGGGCCAGGAAGTGCGACCCCTGCTGCACGCCTGAGGTCCCAATACGCACAAAGCGCCGGGTGTGAGCTGTGAGGCTCGCACCCGGCGCTTTGTGGGTTGTCTACTCCGAGGCGGAGGCCGCCAGGTCGGCGGCCGGCTCCTCACCGGTGACCAGCGCGGGCTTCGGACGGCCGACGAACGTGAACTTCGCGTCCTCGCCGGCGCCTTCGCCGTCCCAGCCCTCGACATCGACCGTGATCAGCTCGCCGGCACCGATCTCGTTGAAGAGAATCTTCTCCGAGAGGGTGTCCTCGATCTCGCGCTGGATGGTCCGGCGCAGCGGCCGCGCACCCAGCACCGGGTCGAACCCGCGCTTGGCGAGCAGCGACTTGGCCTTGTCGGTGAGCTCCATCGCCATGTCCTTGACCTTGAGCTGCTTGCCCACCCGCCCGATCATCAGATCGACCATCTCGATGATCTGCTGCTGAGTCAGCTGCTCGAAGACGATGATGTCATCGATGCGGTTCAGGAACTCGGGCCGGAAATGCTTCTTGAGCTCGTCGTTGACCTTCTGCTTCATCCGCTCGTAGTTGGAGCCGCCGCCACCCTCGGAGAAGCCGAGGCCCACGGCCTTCGAGATATCCGAAGTGCCCAAGTTCGAGGTGAAGATCAGCACCGTGTTCTTGAAATCGACCGTGCGACCCTGACCGTCGGTGAGACGACCATCCTCGAGCACCTGCAACAGGGTGTTGTAGATCTCCTGGTGAGCCTTCTCGATCTCGTCGAACAACACAACGCTGAACGGCTTGCGACGCACCTTCTCGGTGAGCTGACCGCCCTCCTCGTATCCGACGTATCCCGGAGGAGCGCCGAAAAGCCTTGACGCGGTGAAGCGGTCGTGGAACTCGCCCATGTCGATCTGGATGAGCGCATCGTCGTCGCCGAACAGGAAGTTGGCCAGCGCCTTGGACAGCTCGGTCTTACCGACACCCGACGGTCCGGCAAAGATGAACGAACCCGAGGGACGCCGTGGGTCCTTCAGACCGGCACGGGTGCGGCGGATCGCCTTCGAGACTGCCTTGACAGCGTCCTCCTGGCCAATGATCCGCTTGTGCAGTTCCTCTTCCATGCGCAGCAGCCGAGTGGTCTCTTCCTCGGTCAGCTTGAACACGGGGATACCGGTCCAGTTGCCCAGCACCTCGGCGATCTGCTCATCGTCAACCTCAGCGACCACGTCCAGATCGCCTGAACGCCACTGCTTTTCACGATCCGCTCGCTGAGCGACCAACTGCTTCTCAGAATCGCGCAGGCGCGCCGCCTTCTCGAAGTCCTGAGCGTCGATGGCCGATTCCTTCTCCCGGCGGGCATCGGCGATCTTCTCGTCGAACTCGCGCAGGTCTGGCGGAGCGGTCATCCGGCGGATACGCATGCGGGCGCCCGCCTCATCAATCAGGTCGATCGCCTTGTCCGGCAAGAACCGGTCGTTGATGTACCGGTCGGCCAGGGTGGCCGCCGCAACCAGCGCGCCGTCGGTGATGGACACCCGGTGGTGCGCCTCGTAGCGGTCGCGCAGACCCTTGAGGATCTCGATGGTGTGCTCGACGGTCGGCTCACCCACCTGCACCGGCTGGAAACGACGCTCCAGGGCGGCGTCCTTCTCGATGTACTTGCGGTACTCGTCGAGAGTGGTCGCACCGATGGTCTGCAGCTCGCCACGGGCCAGCTTGGGCTTGAGGATCGAGGCCGCGTCGATAGCGCCCTCGGCCGCGCCCGCACCAACCAGTGTGTGCAGCTCGTCGATGAACAGGATGATGTCGCCGCGAGTGTTGATCTCCTTGAGCACCTTCTTGAGGCGTTCCTCGAAGTCACCGCGGTAGCGGCTGCCGGCCACCAGGGACCCGAGGTCCAGGGTGTACAGCTGCTTGTTCTTGAGGGTCTCGGGTACCTCGCCGTGCACGATGGCCTGCGCCAGGCCCTCGACGACGGCAGTCTTGCCGACACCGGGCTCACCGATCAGCACCGGGTTGTTCTTGGTGCGGCGGCTCAGCACCTGCATGACCCGCTCGATTTCCTTCTCGCGACCGATGACCGGGTCGAGCTTGCCTTCCATGGCAGCAGCGGTCAGGTTGCGCCCGAACTGGTCGAGGACCAGCGAGGTCGACGGGGTCCCGGCCTCACCACCACGGCCTCCGGTACCGGATTCGGCGGTCTCCTTGCCCTGGTAGCCGCTCAGCAGCTGAATGACCTGCTGGCGCACCCGCGTCAGTTCGGCGCCCAGCTTGACGAGCACCTGCGCCGCGACGCCTTCACCCTCACGGATGAGGCCCAGCAGGATGTGCTCGGTGCCGATGTAGTTGTGGCCGAGCTGCAGCGCCTCGCGCAGGCTCAGTTCCAGCACCTTCTTGGCGCGCGGAGTGAAGGGAATGTGCCCGGACGGTGCCTGCTGCCCCTGGCCGATGATCTCCTCGACCTGGCTGCGCACCCCTTCCAGGGAAATACCCAGCGACTCCAGCGACTTGGCGGCAACGCCCTCGCCTTCGTGAATCAGACCCAGCAGGATGTGCTCGGTGCCGATGTAGTTGTGATTGAGCATGCGGGCCTCTTCTTGGGCCAGCACAACCACCCGCCTTGCGCGGTCAGTGAATCTCTCGAACATCGGTCTCCCTCGCTTCCTCGTCCGGCCTTTGCGCAAGCGGTTCTTGGTGCCGCTCGGGGCTCCCCCCAAACGGCTCATCTCCGCTGGCACTAGGACCTAATCGCCACTCTAGTGGTCAGCCGTGGTCGGTGCGGTGCTCGCATACCAGGAGACGGCCCCTGAGGGTACTCAGAGGAACCCGCGGAACCCGGAGGAACCGTCCCCAAATATACGAATCACCGCACCCGGCGGTGCTTGTTAGGCAACCGAACAACGCCAGATGCGGTGAAAACGTTTCCGATTTTGCCCCGGCTTCGCCGTAAGCGAAATTCCCGGGGAGACGTGCCCGTCGGCAGTCTTAGTTGGCCGCGTTGAACGCGTCAATGACTTCGGCGGGAATACGGCCGCGTGAGGACACATTGTGCCCTTCCTTGCGTGCCCACTCCCGGATGGCTGCACTCTGCTCACGATCGATGCTCGCGCGCCCGCGACCCGTGCCCGAGCTCCCCCGCCCACGACGACGCCCGCTGACACGTCGAGCGTGCTCGACCCATGTAGAGAGCTGATTGCGCAGCTTCTCTGCATTCTTAGAAGAAAGGTCGATCTCATAAGTCACGCCGTCAATACCGAATTCAACGGTCTCATCGGCAGGCGCTTCGCCGTCGACGTCGTCGACAAGCGTGACCGTGACCTTCTTAGCCATTCCCTTTGTCCTTCCAAAAGCAGAACCCCCGTTGGTCCGCCTCAAACATGCCACGGATTGCCGCAAAGTTCAACATACGCGCAAGGCTGCGCGTGTTCCGCTCAAGGCAAGCGATTCACTACACTCATAGTTGAAAAGTGAGACAAAATTCGAACGCGTAGATCAAAGCGTCGGTCTGACAATCGGAAACAAGATCGTCTCGCGAATTCCCAGTCCGGTAAGCGCCATCAACAAGCGGTCGATACCCATCCCGGTTCCGGCCGCGGGTGGCATCGCATGTTCCATCGCGCCGAGGAAGTCTTCATCCAGGCTCATCGCCTCATCATCACCGGCAGCAGCCAATCGTGCCTGGTCAGCGAACCTTTCACGCTGGATCACCGGGTCAATCAACTCCGAGTATCCGGTCGCCAATTCAAAGCCGCGCACATACAAGTCCCACTTCTCGGTGACACCCGCGATGCTCCGGTGCTGACGAGTCAGTGGGGATGTCTCCACTGGGAAATCCCTAACAAACGTCGGTGCGTACATTTTGTCGCCGACCTGGTGTTCCCACAGTTCTTCGATGAGTTTTCCGTGACCGTAACCGCGGTCTGTGGGAATCTCTGCACCCACCTGATCAGCGATCTTCCATAGCGTGGCAATCGGTGTATCGGGGGTGATCTCCTCACCAAGAGCTTCCGACAACGACGGATACATCTCCAACGTCGTCCACTCGCCGTCCAAGTCGTAGCTCGATCCGTCGGGCAACGTCACCTGCCTGGTGCCCATTGCATCGTCCGCTACCTCCTGGATGAGCTCGCGGATCATTGTTGCGGCGGTGTCGTATGTGCCGTACGTCTCATATGTTTCCAACATCACGAATTCGGGAGAATGCGTCGAATCTGACCCTTCATTTCGGAAAACTCGGTTGAGCTCGAAAATCTTGTCGAAGCCGCCAACAAGAGCCCTTTTCAGGAAAAGTTCCGGCGCAATACGCAGATACAGGTCGATATCGAGTGCGTTGGAATGCGTAATGAACGGGCGAGCGGCAGCACCTCCGGCGAGGGTCTGCAAGATCGGCGTCTCCAACTCCAGGAATCCGCGACGGTGCAGAGCGTCACGAATAGCGCGCATCACCGCGACCCGCTGCCGCGCAATCTGGCGCGCCTCCGGCCGCACGATGAGATCCACGTATCGCTGGCGCACTCTGGTCTCTTCGGACATCTCCTTATGAGCAACGGGCAGCGGGCGCAGGGACTTGGAGGCCATCTGCCAGCCGTCCGCCAGGACACTCAGTTCGCCGCGCCGTGAGCTGATGACCTCGCCCTGCACGAACACGATGTCACCAAGGTCCACATCGGTCTTCCAGTCGGCGAGTGCCTGTTCGCCAACACCGCCGAGACTGATCATGACCTGCAATGACGTGCCGTCACCCTCCTGCAGCGTCGCGAAACACAGCTTGCCGGTATTGCGGGAGAAAATGACGCGACCCGAAACACCCACCTGGTCACCCGTGCTGGTATCTGTCTCCAGATCCACGTAAGCATCGCGAATCTGCTTGAGGCTGTGGGTCCGCGGCACCTCTACCGGATACGGCTGGATGCCCTCGGCGAGCAGCTTCTCGCGCTTGGCCTGCCGAATGCGAAATTGTTCCGGCAAGCTGGTCTGCGCGTCAGGATCAGTCACGTCTCGGCAGCTTAGCGGTAGTGCCTCGCGCCGGAAGTGCGCTGCCGATTCTTACGTATGGATCTCTATTTGGCCGCGCGGGCCTTGCCGCGCTGGTCAGCCCGGTTGCGCTCGTACACCAGCCGCAGGCCGTCGAGCGTGAGATGTTCCTCGTAGCGGTCGACGGTATGCGTCTCGGGGAGGATCAGCGGGGCGGTGTGACCCGTGGCCACCACCGTGGCGCCGGCGCCACTGAAGCCGTCGATATCGCGACGCACCCGCTCCACCAGCCCGTCCACCAGCCCCGCGAACCCGAAAACCGCTCCCGATTGCATGCACTCGACCGTGTTCTTGCCCACGACGGAACGCGGCCGGGTCAGCTCGACCCGCCGCAGGGCGGCGCTGCGGGCCGCCGCGGCATCGGAGGACACCTGCACACCCGGGGCAATGGCACCCCCCAGGAACTCGCCCTTGGCCGATACCACATCCACACAGATCGACGACCCGAAATCCACCACGATGCATGCCGACCCGAATCTGTGATGCGCGGCAAGACAATTCACAATTCGGTCGGCGCCGACCTCTTTCGGATTGTCGACAAGAAGCGGAAGGCCAGTGCGAACACCCGGCTCGATGAGGACCTGCGGAACGGCCGACCAGTACTGGTCGAACATGCCCCGCATTTCGTGCAGCACAGATGGCACGGTGGACAGTGCCGCAACCCCGGTCAACGTCTCACTGTCGTCGCCGATCAGTCCGTCGATGGTGAGTGCCAGCTCGTCGGCGGTGATCTCGGTTTCCGTACGAATTCGCCAGTGCTGAACAACCTTGGCGTGCTCGCCGGTACCCGCGACCAGACCGAGAACGGTGTGCGTGTTGCGTACGTCGATGGCCAGCAGCACGGCTACACCAAACCGCGTGGCGACACCAAGCCGAAGTTCTCGGGCACATACGCCGGATCGTCAGAGTGCTCGCCCAGTTCGACCTGTTTGTTGTCTGAGTCAACAAACACCACACGCGGAGCGAAGACGCGAGCTTCCGCATCGGTCATCACACCGTAGGCGATGATGATCACCAGATCTCCCGGGTGCACGAGATGCGCTGCGGCACCATTGATCCCGATGACCCCGCTGCCACGCGTACCAGTGATCGCGTAGGTCTCCAGCCGGGCGCCGTTGTTGATGTCCACGATGGTCACCTGCTCACCCTCCAGCAGGTCCGCGGCCTCCATCAGATCGGGATCGATGGTGACCGAGCCGACGTAGTGCAGATCCGCATGCGTCACGGTGGCGCGATGGATCTTTGATTTCATCATTGTCCGGAACATCATGTCCTCCAGTCAGTTTCGCCATGGTAACGCGTGATCGGGGTCGGCGGGTCCGGAGGAACCGATTCCGCCGCCCAATTCCAAGGGAACATTGTCTAAAAGCCGGGTTGAGCCCAGCCTGGCCGCCACCAGCATGCGGCCGGGTCCTTGCGCGGGAGCCGGGCCGAGATCGGCGCCGCGAATCTCCAGGTAGTCCACCTCGATGGCGGGTACCTCATCGAGCACCGCACGAGCCGCGTCCAGAGCCGATTCCGAACCGCCTGCGGCCGAATAGATTCCGGCAAGTAGCGCCGCCGACAGCGCGCCCGCCTGCTCGCGGTGCTCGTGGCTCAGGTAGACATTCCGTGAGGACATCGCCAATCCGTCCGCCTCACGGACAATCGGTATCGGGACGATGCGCGTCTTGAGGTTGAGATCGGCGACCATCTGCCTGATGAGCACCAGCTGCTGGTAATCCTTCTCACCGAAATACGTCTGGTCTGGAGCCACGATCTGCAGCAGCTTGAGAACCACCGTCAGCATTCCGGCAAAATGCGTTGGACGAGAGGCACCCTCGAGATCGGCGCCAAGCGGTCCGGGCTGGACGGTAGTGCGCTGACCGTTGGGATACATCGCCTCCGCATTGGGAGCGAAGACCAGCTCGACACCCTCACCGCGTAGTTTCTCGACGTCCGATTCCAGTGTGCGCGGGTAGGCATCGAGATCCTCGCCAGCACCAAACTGCAGGGGATTGACGAAGATCGACACAACGACCACAGCGCCGGGCACCTTCCGGGCGTGCCGGACCAGTGTCAGATGCCCCTCGTGTAACGCACCCATGGTCGGTACCAACATGATCCGGCGGCCGGTATGCCGCAATGCCTTCGACACGTCGTACATCGTGTCGGGATCGTGGTGAACAGTGAGTTCTCCACTGACATAGCCCTTCGGCCCCTTCGGCCCCTTCGGCCCGTACAAACTCGTCATCAAACAGCCCTATCTAGTCCGGGGTTCCAGTGCGGCGAAAACCGATTGGGGTGCGTGCGCACGCTGCGCGGTACGGCGAGCATCGGCGCGATACGCCTCGGCCAGCGCCGGATCAGTCTCGGCGAGTGCGTCGAGATGGCGCTCGACAGCGGCACCGTCGCCGCGCGCCACCGGGCCCGTCAGAGCGGCCTGCCCACGCTCCAGCGCGTTGGTAACGGCGGCGCGCACCAGAGGTGCCAGCATCCGTTCGGGCAGCCCGCCCGGACCATCACCAATTGTCTCCTGCCCCAACAGCTCCTGCCCCCAGAGTGCTGAACGCAACGCCTCAACCGCATCCAGAACCAGCGTCACCACATGGTTGCTGCCGTGCGCCAGAGCCGCGTGATAGAGAGTACGGGCGTCTTCGCGCACGCGCACCGGTTCGCCACCAATCTCCAGCACCAACGCCGTACCGATGGCATACCCGGTCTCATCGGCGGCAGTAATTCCGAAGCAAGAGTTGGTAAGTCGTTCAATATCTTCGTCACCGCTGGCGAAGGTCATGGCGGGATGGATGGCCAGCGGGATGCAACCGAGGGCAGTCAGCGGCTCCAGGATTCCAACGCCGTTGGCGCCCGAAGTGTGCACCACGATGGATCCGGGCCGTACCGAACCGGTGGCGGCAAGCCCCGAGACCAGCGGCGCCAGCTCGTGGTCCGGCACCGCGAGGATCAACAGTTCGGCGCGTGGAGCGACCTCTTGGGCGGGCAGAATCTGACTTTCCGGAAGGTACCGCTCAGCCCGCCGCCGCGAGGCGTCGGATACCGCGCTGCATGCGACGACAAAATGGCCCGCCGCCTCCAGCGCGACACCCACGGCCGTACCCACTCGGCCGGCGGAGATGATCCCGATCGCCAGACGCGCGGGCCGCAAGCCGTCGAATGGCCCATCGGCTTGGCTATCAGCATTGAAAGCCTCAGACATGGCGAACGAGACACCTCGCAGACTAGATACGTTCCAGTCCTGCCTGGCAGGTACCGGACGGTCATCAGCAGGCTAGTCCCACCGCAGCGCTATCGGCAGGGGCCTAGGCCGTTAGATTGCTCACTTTCACGCACGATGACCAAATCCGCTGAGGTCAATCCTCGCGGCGCCTCCGGCGGCCGCCACCGGACTCGGATGACTCGGAGGGATCGCTTTGGAGGCGCCCCAGCAGGTCGGCGACCGAGAAGCCGCCGGTTTCCTCGACACGGCGCCGGCCGCGGGTCTCGTCGGACTCCTCGGGTTCCGGAGCCCGGCGCCGGCCGCCCTTCTCCTCGGGTTCCGGCGCGCGGTGGCCGCCCGCACTCTCGGGATGGCTCGGCTGTTCAGGCGCCGGCGGAGGCGGAGGATAGGACGGCTCGGGTGCCCAATGCCCGCCACCAGCGGCCTCGGGCGCGGTCGGCGCCTGGTGTCGTGACGGAGTCCCCGAGTGACGCCCCACGGGTGGTTCCGCCTGGTACGGGGCAGGTGCCGGTGCAGGTTCCTGGGCGGCCCAATTGCTTCCGGAGGTTCCGGGAGGCAGCCATTGACCTTCGGCGGGTGCCGGAGCCCAGGCACTCGGAGGTGGCGGTGGCGGCGCGTTCCAGTCTGGAGCAGGCGCGTTCCACGCGGGCTGAGGGGCGGGCTGCTCCGGTGGGGCCATCGGCTGAGGCGCGGGATCCCAGTCCTCGCCGTCGGCCGCGGCATCCCAATCCTCTTGCCTGGCAGCCCAATACGGTGGCTGTACGGATTCCGCGGCGGCCGGGGCCGCTGGAACCACGGGTTCACGCTCCGGTATTGGGGGCTGGGCCACATGCGGTTCGGGCTGCGGACGCCAATGCGTCCCGGAGGACACCGGCTGCTGATACGGCTCCGGCTCGTGAGGTTGAGCGGACCCGTAGTACGGAGGTGCCGGATAGGGCGGGGTGGGAGGTGCCTCGTCCACGTCGACGTGATGCGGATCCTCGGCGACATCGATGATCGGGTATTCCGATGTCCGATTGTCTTCCTCGACCGCGGTGACGTCCTGATACTCGGCGGCGGGCGTGGGTTGCGGCTCGCGCACGGAAGGGGCGAACGCGGTTGCGGGTGCGCCCGCGTTCGGTGCGGGCACCGGCTCGGCACCAGGCCAGGGCCCCAGCGCCCGAATCGGATCGTGTTCGATCGCGGGCCGATCACTGAGCTCGGTGTTGAAAAGAATCTCCAGATTGGTGCGCAGCGCGGCGAGCTCGGCGCGCAGCGTTGCGATCTCGTCGGCGGCCTGCGCCTCGATCTCCCCCGCCAGCTGCTGACGCAATCTGCTCTCGACCGTCAATTCGTACTCGCGTCGCGCCGAAATCTCCCGGTCCAGCTGCAGGTCGTAGACGAGTTTCTGGTCACGCACCTTGGCCTGGTCGGTATCGCTCTGCCGGCGGTAGGTCAGCGCGGCGAAAGAAGCGATGACGGCAGCCCATAGCGCCAGCAACAAACCGACGCGCAAATAGATGGCCTTATCGGTGAAAACCAGGGCAATCCCGGACCCGATCGCCAGCACCAGCAACGCCGTCAGCAACGCCCACCCCGGGCGTCGGCTGCCACGCCGCGGCTTCGCCGCTCGGGTCGGAATGGTCATGGGGGTGACTGTACCCGGACAGTGCAGTGTGCTGGCCGACCTCGAATCGGCGATTCGACATGCGCGAGTGCTACCGGGCGGGAGTCGCGGGCGGCTCCGGCGGCGACTTACAGCAATGCTGAAGCCATAGCCCGGCGACCACGAGTGCCAGCGCACAACCGGTCGCGATCATCACACCGAGTGTGTCGGCCACCGCCGCGGCCAGCTGCGCTCGCCGCGGGAGGATGTAGACGAGCATCGCCAGCCACCATCCGGTCATCAGCGTGCCAAGCCACGCCGACGCCTTCGCGACCACCACCGAACGCGCCACCAGCAGCGCCGGTAAACGCCCCGTGCCGACCCCGATCTCGCCGTCGGTGACCTTGTTACGGATGTAGAACGCCCAGCCACCCTCCACGATCGCGAGAACCAGCAGCGAAACACCGGCAAGCAAAGGGATCGGCGGCAAGGACCCGTAGGACGCGGAGACAAAGAAGAAGCCGAGGATCGCGGTGAGAGCGCCCGCGATCAGCAGATCGCGGATCCGGGTGGGCCCCACTAGGTCACCGGACCGGTGAGGGTGTCGTCCACCCGTCGGACACCATCGCGTTCGGCCGGGGCCAGACCGGCGACCAGATCGGCTACTGAGCAGAGGCGTCCACCGACGGTCAGTACCGCCTCCGGGTCAAGGGCCAGCCACGGCACCAGCACAAAGGCACGCTGGTGCGCACGCGGATGCGGCAGCGTGAGTTCAGCGTCATCGGACAGGACCTCGGTGCTGGCCGCGTCGCCATCGATACCGCGCAGGCAGCTGATCACGTCGACGTCGAGAGTCCGCGGACCCCAACGTTCGCCGCGCACTCGCTGGGCGGCCTGCTCCAGCCGATGCACCACCGTGAGCCACTCACGCGGTTCGTGGCCCTGCACGATGACGATGGCGTTGAGAAAGTCCGACTGCGGAACCGGTCCCCACGGAGCGGTCTGGTACACCGGCGATATCCCCACCACGTCCACGCCCAGCGCGTCGACGACCGATTGCAGGTGCGTGAGCCTGTCACCAAGATTGGATCCGATGGACAGCACCGCGTGGGTCACTGCGAGGATCCCCCGTTCCTCGATCTCCGGGAACGACGGGCCACCACCGCGACATCGCTGAACGTCAACGGAATCGGTGCGTCGGGCTTGTGGACCACCGCCTCGACGGCATGGACCCTGGAATCGGTCATCACGTCATCGGCGATCGCGCCCGCGACCGATTCGATGAGGTTGCGTGGCGGGCCGGACACGATCGCAGCGGCACGCTGAGCCAGCTCTCCATAGTCGAGCGTGTCGGTCAGCTGATCCGTCGCTGCCGCGGTATCGAGGTCCAGCCAGACGGTGACATCCACCGAAAACTCCTGACCGTCACGGCGCTCATGCTCGAAAACTCCATGATAGCCAAAGACTTTCAGGCCCCGCAGCTCGATGCGGTCGGTCATTTCTTGCCACCCTTGGTTCCGCGCTGCGCAACCTCGCGCCGCCACCTGCCACCCGCGGTCTTACTGGGCTCGGGTCGCACGGTCCGCACCGTCACCTCCATGGTCGCCTCGTCCTGAGGAATATCGGAGACGGGCTCGGGCTGCTGGTCCTGCGGCTGCCCGTGGCTCTCTTCCTCCTCCTCTTCGATGCTCTCGGCACCACCGGTCTCCCAGGCGCGCACCACCTTCAGCGCATCCATGGACGCCGTGACGTCATGGACGCGCACACCCCACACCTCATGCAACGCCCCGAGCGCGGTGATCACCGCGGTTGCGGTTTCGCGCCCATCGGCCGGCCGTTCCACACCCTTGAGGTCGGTGAGCAACGCACCCAGGAATCTCTTCCTGGAGGCGCCGATGAGAATCGGGTAGCCCAGCTCCTGCAGGTCCGGAATCGATTGCAGCAGTAGCCAATTATGGTGTGCAGTCTTAGCGAAACCGAGACCTGGGTCAAGGATGATCTTGTCCTGCGAGACCCCGGCCTTAAGTGCGACCTCCACCGACTCCATGAGCTCACGCGAGACATCAGTGACCACGTCGCCGTAGTTCTTGGCGGCCGGTGTATGTATGAAATTCTTTGAACGCCAATGCATCAGAATCCAGGGCAGACCCAGATCCGCCATCAGCGGAGCCATCTCCGGGTCCGCCCGGCCGCCCGAGACGTCGTTGACCATGTTCGCACCCGCCTCCACCGCGGCGGCCGCGACCTCCGCGCGCATGGTGTCAACACTCACGTTGATCCCATGGCTGGCAAGCTCTTTGATCACCGGGATGACCCGTTGCATCTCGATTTTCTGCCTGATTGGCGTCGCGCCCGGTCGAGTCGACTGCCCACCGACATCGATGATGTCCGCACCGGCGGAGGCAAGAGCCAATCCGTGCGCCACCGCATCCGACTGCCTGATGAATTGCCCACCGTCAGAGAAGGAGTCGTCGGTTACATTAACGACTCCCAGGATGTGAGTCAGTGCGGGAGTATCCGTCACGTCCCGATCATGCCCTCATCATCAGGTCGAGAACCTCGGCCCGCGAGGCGGCGTCACGTTTGAACTGGCCTCGCACCGCGGAGGTGGTGGTCGTCGCCCCGGGCTTGCGCACGCCACGCATGGCCATACACAAGTGCTCGGCCTCGACCACAACGATCACGCCGCGCGGCTCGAGCTTGCGCACCAGCGCATCGGCGATCTGCGCCGTCAACCGCTCCTGCACCTGGGGCCGTTTTGCGTAAAGGTCAACCAGACGAGCGATTTTCGAGAGTCCAGTCACCCGGCCGTGCTGGCCGGGGATGTATCCGACGTGTGCAACGCCGTGAAAAGACACCAGATGATGTTCACAGGTCGAGTACATCGGTATCGATTTCACCAGCACCAACTCGTCGTGCTGTTCGTCGAAGGTGGTGTTCAGTACCGTGTCGGGATCGGTGTATAGACCTGCGAATATCTCCCGGTAGGCGCGTGCCACGCGGGCCGGGGTATCCACCAGCCCATTTCGGTCCGGGTCTTCACCAACGGCATAGAGCAGTTCACGGACTGCGGCCTCGGCACGTGCCTGGTCGAAGACGTGACCGGTCGGCTGGCCGTTGTACTCGGCCGTCTCGGGCGAGTTCATGTCAGCTCTTGCTCTCGCTGCCCTCATCCGGGGCCGGTGCCGACTGCTGATGTGGAGCGGGCACCGGATACGGGTAGGGCTGCTGGACATGCGGCGGGTACTGGGCGTGGCCCTGCGGCGGGTATCCCGGCGGGGGGTAGGGGGCCTGTCCCTGCGGAGGCCAGCCTGGCGCGTACCAGCCGGCAGGGGCACCGTAGTTGGCACCGGGAGCCTGACCAGGGTGGGTTCCCGCCGGAACAGGTTGGCCACCTTGACCATTCGGCACAGGACCGCTCGGCACCGCCGGTGCCCCGTTTGCGGGCGCGGCCGCCGCTGCCTGCTCGGCGATGGCCTTCTTGAACGCGGGCTCCGGGACCGGGGGCGGCCAGGGTTCGCCACGTTCGATGGCAAGCTCGCCCGGGGTCTTGATGGGTGGCTTGTCGGACGGAATCCGGCCCCCGAAGTCGTCGAACATCTTCAGTCGTGGACGCCGCTGGACATCCTTGAAGATCTCCTCGAGTTCCTTACGGACCACGGTCTCCTTCTCAAGCAGCTCACCGGCCAAGGTATCCAGCACATCTCGGTACTCGGTGAGGATGGCCCACGCCTCGGTGTGCGCGGCCTCGATGAGATTGCGCACCTCCTCATCGATTTCGCGCGCAACCTCGTGCGAGTAGTCGGGCTGGGTGCCCATGGTGCGCCCCAGGAACGGATCGCCATGTTCGGTGCCGTATCGCACGGCACCGAGCTTGGCGCTCATACCGAACTCGGTGACCATGGCGCGGGCCTTCTTGGTCGCCTGCTCGATATCGGACACCGCGCCGGTGGTCGGCTCACGGAACACGAGTTCCTCGGCGGCGCGGCCACCCATGGCGAACACCAGCTGCGCGATCATCTCGGACCTGGTGGCCAGGCCCTTGTCGTCCTCGGGTACCGCGATGGCGTGACCGCCGGTGCGACCGCGCGCCAGGATGGTCACCTTGTACACCCGCTCGATATCGGGCATCGCCCAGGCGGCCAGGGTATGTCCGGCCTCGTGATAAGCGGTGATCTTCTTTTCGTGCTCACTGATGATGCGGCCCTTGCGGCGCGGACCGCCGACAACCCGGTCTACCGATTCCTCCAGCGCGGCGGCCGTGATGACGGTGCCGTTCTCACGCGCAGTGAGCAACGCGGCCTCGTTGATGACGTTGGCGAGATCGGCACCGGACATGCCCACGGTGCGCTTGGCCAGACCGTCGAAATCGACATCGGGACCGAACGGCTTGCCCGCCGAGTGGACCTTGAGCACGGCCTTGCGGCCGGCCAGGTCGGGGCTCGACACCGGGATCTGCCGGTCGAAACGACCGGGGCGCAGCAGCGCCGGATCGAGAATGTCGGGACGGTTGGTGGCTGCGATGAGGATGACACCCTGCCGGTCACCGAAGCCATCCATCTCAACCAGCAGCTGGTTGAGGGTCTGCTCGCGCTCGTCGTGCCCACCACCCAGACCGGCGCCGCGCTGACGTCCGACGGCGTCGATCTCGTCGACGAAGATGATGCAGGGACTGTTCTGCTTGGCCTGTTCGAAGAGGTCGCGCACACGTGAAGCGCCAACGCCCACAAACATTTCCACGAAATCCGAACCGGAGATGGTGAAGAACGGCACACCGGCCTCACCGGCGACCGCGCGAGCTAGCAGCGTCTTACCGGTGCCGGGCGGACCGTAGAGCAGCACGCCGCGCGGGATTTTGGCGCCGAGCGCCTGATAGCGCGACGGGTTCTGTAGGAAATCCTTGATCTCGTAAAGCTCTTCGACGGCCTCATCGACCCCGGCCACGTCGGCAAAGGTGGTTTTCGGCATGTCCTTGGACAGCTGCTTGGCACGTGATTTGCCGAAACCAAAGCCCATGCCACGACCGCCGGACTGCATGCGGCTGAACGCGAAGAACAGCACCACGAGCAGGATCACCGGCAGCAGGTACAGCAGCAGCGATCCGAGGATGCTGCCCTGGTTCACCGTCGTACCGACCGTCGCACCCTTGCCGTTCAGCTTTTCCAGCAGCGGCACTCCGTACCCCGTCGGGTACTTGGTAATGACCTTGTCCTTGCCTTCGGTATCGCCGTTTCCGGACTTGAGGTCCAGCCGCAGCTGCTGCTCGCGGTCGTCGATGCGGGCGCTCTTGACGTTGTCGGTGTCAATCTGCTTGATCGCGACCGTGGTGTCGACGGGTTTGTAGCCGCGGGTGTCGTCGCCGAAGTAGAAGAACGACCACCCCAGCAGCAGCACCACCACGATGACGCCCAGGGTGCGAAACACGTTTGTCCGGTTCATACAGCGTCGGCCGCGGTCAGCGGCCCGGTCCTTCCGTCGTCATGGGGCAGGCCATAGGCATACATAATGAACTCTCAGGCTACCTCACCTGCATGTTCGCATCTGTGGCGCGCACTACGCCCACGGAGAAAACGGAGGTAGTGCCCGGGCCTGTCGCGGGGCTAGGTGTTGAAGAGGCTGATGTGCAGGTATACCTCGTCAGGTGACCTGATGTCTTGGACGATGTCGCGATACACCCAGGGCTTTTCCACGTGGTCTTGAGCCTCCTTGACGTTCGTTGCGGTGGATAACGGAGGACCCGCGATGACCGTCATCGAGGACGGGTTGTTCACGGGGCGAAAAGGCGCGGTGAACGTCGACTTCCGCAGAATCGTCGCCACATCCCGCTCGCTGACACGCAACGCGACGCGGTAGCGGGTGTCGATACCGTGATCCATCCGAACCTTGAGCACCTGCAATCCAGCAGGGATGTCGATCCGGCCAAAGGCTTCTGCCTCCTCGACGGGCACCTCGACGTCCGTCGGACCGAAATCAAGGGAACACCCAGCTAATAGTGCGCATACCGCCAGACCCACCCAAGCCCGCATGACTCCCCTTTGATGACCGCCAACTGCCTGCTCAGCCCTCCAGACAGTGATCTTGTTCACGGTACTATCGCCCGAGCCTCACGAGCGCGGGCACCGAGTCTGCGTGCCGCCGAGAACGAAGAGGTCCGGTCATGCCTGGTCGCCACAGTGAACGCAATCGCAGAAGACAGCGTTCGGGTGGTTCGAAACTGTCCAAGTGGATTGCGCTGACGGCAATCGCCCTCCTGCTCGGAGGGGTCGGGGTGTTCGCCTTCACGAAGCTGTCCGGCCGATGCGGAGATGTCGATACCTTCACCGTCGCCGCCGACCCGGCCATCGCTCCGGTCATATCAGAGGTGGCTGACGGCGCGAGCGCCAAGGAACTGCGCTGCACAAGAATCACCGTGGACGCGAAGGCCTCCGCGGCGACGGCGGCGGCAATCGGCAAGCCCGGTGGCGCGCCCGCACTGTGGCTCCCCGATTCCTCTATCTGGCTGGTGAAGCAGATGCGCACCACCGGGTCTCCTCTGGATTCGGCAAGCCAGTCCCTGGCCAGGACTCCCGTGGTGGTGGTCGCCAAACAGGGCGAGGCGCCGACGTTTGATTCATGGCTGAGCGTTCTGAAACAGCCCGGGCTGCGGATCGGGAATCCGCTGGAGGACACCGTGGCCGCGGGACCGGTGCTGGGAGCACTTGCTGAGGCCGAGCAGGGCAAGAGCGATGCCAACGCCATCACCGCGGCGCTCGTTCCGATCGCGCAGGCGCAGCTGACGAACACTCGGCAGAGCAGCGCCGAGGAACGTCTCGGCGAGGTGGCAAAGACCGGCGGACTGGCGATTTCGACCGAACAACAGCTCCTGGACTACAACGACAAGCACCCGGGCGCATTGCTCACCGCCGTTGTCCCAACAACCGGCACACTGGCCCTGAACTATCCGATAGCGGTCACCGAATCCGCCAACGATCGGCATGCCAAGGCCAAACAGGCCGGAGAGGCACTCGCCGAGCGCCTCTCCGGCAGCGGTGGCGCGGATGCGTTGACGAACGCCGGATTCCGGGGGCCGGACTTCGCCCCGCTAGACAGGAAGGGCGTGGGCGCGGTGGAGACGCTCACCGTGAATGACCTGACCGCATTCGACACAGCGATGCGCCGATATGCGGTGCTGGCCTTGCCTTCCCGCATGCTCGCCGTACTCGACGTCTCAGGGTCAATGCGGGCCCCCGCGGGGCCGGTGTCACGCGTGGCGTTGCTGAGTCAGGCGATCGACAACGGGCTGCCCCTCTTCCCGGAGAACGCTCAGATCGGCTTGTGGGTCTTCTCTATCGACAAGGGCGGACCTAGCCAGGACTGGAGAGAGCTGCAGCCCCTTCGCACCCTCAGCGAGAAGGTGGGCGACAAGACCCAACGCCAGCTCCTCCTCGACGACGGCCGCGGTCTGGACTCCCTCGTCGGCGGTGGAACCGGTTTGTACGACACCACTCTCGCCGCGTTCCACAAGGTCCAGTCCACGTACGACCCGCACTTCATCAACAGCGTGGTGATCATTACCGACGGCGCGAACGAGGACCCGAACGGCATCTCCCTAGATCGGCTGCTTGCCACCTTGAAAAAGGAACAAGACCCGGCACGCCCCGTCGTGCTCATCACCCTCGGCATCACCGAGGATGCGGATGCTGATGTCCTCAAACAGATTTCGGAAGCCACCCCAGGCGGGGCCAGCAGGGTCGCGCGGAGCGCCGATGAGATCCCCAACATCGTGACCGATCTCATCAGAGCTCGCACAACCGCACGTTAAACGAAGACGTCCTCCGGCTCCGGCGGGTTTGCGAGCAGTGTGGGCAGCACAAAAACTCGGACATAGCGCCGAACCTGCTCGGGGTTGTCGGTTCCCGGGATAAGCCCGAGCAGCAGGGACAACGCGACGGACAGCACGTACCGTGCCGCATCCTCGGGCCGTACACCCGCGCGCACCTCCGCCATCCGGGTACTGAAGGCACCCGCATACAGGGATGTCAGCAGGTCAATGAGATGGGGGGCGTTGACAATTAACGATGCGACGGTCCCGTGGTCATCGCGGTCGGCAAGCACCCGCAGTAACGGATTGGCGCCGACCTCCACCGACACGATCACCATCGACTCGGGGATGATTTCGGCGAGGTCCTTCAGCACGATGAGGCGGCCGATCATCTTGGCGATCTCGCTCATCGTCGCGCGGACCACCAGGGCATCCATCAGGTCGTCCCGGTTCCGAAAATGCCGGTACACCACCGCGCGGCTGTATCCGGCCTCCCGTGCGATGGCCTCCATGGTGGATGCGCCATACCCACGCTCGACAAACAGCCGCTCCGCGGCATCAAGAAGCTGGGCCTGTGCCTGCTCTGCGGTATTTCCGCCTCCAGGTGGTCTACCGCGGCCGCGGGGAGCCTTACTCTCGCCCTCACTTTTGCGAGCCATCCCCTAGCCGCCTCCTCAAACAATATATTGACACTTCACTAGATCTGCCTATTATTGGCTGCATGCCGAACAACCTGGTCAAATACTCTAATCCCGGCGGTGTCGTACCAGACCGCGCGACATGGACCCCCTGGCTGAAGGCTTGGCGCATGCTGATCGACGCCAAGTACCACGGCGACATCTACGAGGCGTTCCTCGGGATGGAAGCACCCGTCTTCGCACGTGCTTACTATCAGGTGCGTGCCCATCCGAATGGCCGAAAGCTGTTCAAGCACAAACCCGACCTGCTCGCCGTGCTGAACGACGTGGAGTATCTGAACTCGCTGCCATTCGGCAGCCTGGGGCACGCGTACCTGTCGTTCCTGAACACCAACAAGCTCGACGCGGGTGTCTTTGGTGAATCCACGATCATCAGACCGATCGCCGAGAAGAACAACTGGGACGAGGACTTTTACTACATGATCATGAGGGGCACCGCCCTCCACGACATGTTCCACACCATCGGCGGCTACGGTCCCGACATCGCTGGCGAAATGGCCAACATCGGATTCCATTGCGGGCAAATGGAACCCGCGGGCCCATTGGAGAAGCTCGGCATGCTCGGCGCACTCACCCTGCCGGGCGCATCGGCGCCGTTCAAACTCCGTTACTACCGCCAGGCGGTGGAGCGCGGCCGTCGTGCCGACCTGTTGATGGCCGCTCCCTGGGAGGAGCTGCTCGAATTGCCTTATCGCGAGGCCCAGTCGATCCTCGGTGTGAGTCCAGTCGAGGTAGCCCATCCGCAGGGTAGGTGGACCACCGAATGGACGCCGCCATCCATCACGGCGCCGACCCCATGGAACTACGAGCGGATCCTCACCGCGGGACCCGTCGCTGCCTGAAAAGCCACCACTTCACCATGATTCGCCCCCAACAGAGCAGTGACTTCCGTGGTCGATACTCCGTGATCGAGTAGCTCTCAAGCCTCTTCCAGCACCGGATGATTTTCACCTGCGGATCGCACTCTGGGGAACCCCCAGCCATCACCAACGCGGTCCGAAAGCAACTCACATCGCGTGACAAAATCACTGAAATGTCTACTATTTGAACGCCCGCGAACGCGCCATGGCCGAGCGGGGCGGTGAACGCCATCGATCCCGATGTGACCGACAATCGGCATCCCTGGTCGGCGATTGCGCGTTGTGGTTTAGTGGCAATCACGACGCTGATGAGCCTCTCCGGCGAAGAAGCGACAACAACGCTGTTGGCCGCCCTCAGAAGGTGAGAATGCGCTCATGACCGATGCCGCTGTGGATATCCGGGAACGTGACATCGCCACGAACGGCGTGCACCTGCGCATCGTCGAGGCGGGTGATCCTGGCCAGCCGGTAGTCGTTCTGGCCCATGGCTTCCCCGAGTTGGCATATTCTTGGCGCCACCAGATTCCGGCCCTCGCCGCCGCCGGATATCACGTCATCGCACCCGATCAGCGGGGTTACGGCAGATCGAGTACGCCCGCGCATATTGACGACTACAACATCGAAGCGCTATCCGATGACCTGCTCGGCATTCTCGACGAGGTGGGTGCGGGCAAGGCGACCTTCGTCGGGCACGATTGGGGCGCCGTCGTCACGTGGCATACCGCGCTCGCCGTCCCCGAGCGCGTCGAGGGCGTTGTCGGTCTTTCGGTGCCCTTCACCCGGCGCAGTCAGGCGGCTCCCACGCAAGCATGGAAAAAACTGTTCGGCGACAACTTCTTCTACATTCTGTACTTCCAGGAGCCAGGGGTCGCCGATGCCGACCTCAATCGCGACCCCTCGGCCACCATGCGGCGCATGATGGCCGGAATGGCCCATATCGACGGTGAGACGATGATCGCACCGGGACCGGCCGGATTCATCGAGCGCATGGCCGATCCCGGCGAGCTTCCCGAATGGCTGAGTCAGGCCGAATTAGACCACTACATCGCAGAATTCACCCGCACCGGTTTCACCGGCGGACTGAACTGGTATCGGAACTTCGACCGCAACTGGGCGCTTACCGAGCGGCTTGCCGGAGCGAATGTAGTTGTGCCGTCGCTATTCGTCGCAGGTACCGCCGACCCGGTTCTCGGCTTCACGGATCATGCGGGCAGTGTGCAATACCGTACCGACAATCGGGGTGACATCCTGATCGAAGGTGCCGGGCACTGGATTCAGCAGGAGCGGCCGGACGAGGTCAATGCCGCATTGCTCGGATTCCTGCACGAGGTTGCGCGATGAGCGCCCCACTGCGATTCGGCGCCTTCATCACGCCGTTTCACCCCGTCGGCCAAAATCCGACCACCGCACTGGAGTACGACCTAGACCGAGTGGTAGCCCTGGACCGCCTGGGGTATGACGAGGCATGGTTCGGTGAGCATCACTCCGGCGGCTACGAACTGATCTCCTGTCCCGAGGTCTTCATCGCCACCGCGGCCGAACGCACCAAGCACATCAGACTGGGCACGGGGGTGGTCTCGCTGCCCTATCACCATCCGTTGATGGTGGTGGATCGCTGGATTCTGTTGGACCACATCACTCGAGGCCGCGTCATCTTCGGCACCGGACCGGGCGCGCTGCCCACCGACGCGTACATGATGGGCATCGACCCCGTGGATCAGCGTCAGATGCAGGAGGAGTCGCTGGAAGCGATCATGGCACTGCTGCGCGCGGCGCCGGAGGAACGCATAAGCCGCGAAACGTCCTGGTTCACCCTTCGGGACGCGCAGCTGCAGCTGCGGCCCTATACCCACCCCTATCCGGAAATCCTTACCGCAGCAATGTTTTCCCCGTCAGGACCCCGGCTGGCCGGGAAACTCGGCGCGGGCCTGCTGTCGTTGTCGGCGTCTATCCCGGGCGGATTCGCGGCACTGGAAAATGCCTGGGAGGTGGTACGCGAGCAGGCGGCCGCCCACGGCCATCCCGAACCGGATCGGTCGACGTGGCGAGTGCTCGGCATCATGCACCTGGCCGAGACCCGCGAGCAGGCCATCGAGGATTGCACATATGGCTTGCCGGATTACGCACACTACTTCGGCGCGGTTGGAGTGCTACCGCTCGCGAATGACGTTGACGGTGCGCATCAGGACCCGCGTGATTTCGTCAAGGCTTATGTGGACGAGGGCAATTGCTGCATCGGGACGCCTGACGATGCCATCGACTACATCCAGGATCTGCTCGACACATCGGGTGGATTCGGCACCTTCTTGATGCTCGGCCATGACTGGGCCTCGCCGGAAGCAACATTCAAATCCTATGAGCTGTTCGCCCGCAAGGTAATTCCGCATTTCACCGGCCAACTCACCGCCGCCAAGGTCTCGCACGATTGGGCGCAGGCCAAGCGTGGCGAGCTGCTGGGCCGTGCCGGCGAGGCCGTCGCCAAGGCCATCGGCGAACATCAGAACGACCGAGCGCAGAAGGCCTCGAACTGATGCGAGCAGCGGTGTTGCGTAACGGCGCGATGGTCTACCGGGACGATGTGGCCGACCCGGTGCCCGGCGAGGGCCAGGTGCTCGTCAAGGTCTCCGCATGTGGAATCTGCGGATCCGATCTGCATTTCGCAAAACACGGGGCCCAGGCCATCGAACTGTCACAACAGATGGCGGGCATGCCCAGTCTGACCGACGGCGTCGACCTTGGCGCCGATGTCTTCATGGGGCACGAGTTCGCCGCGGAAGTGATCGAAGCGGGACCGGGGACGCAGGCTCCCGCACCCGGAACCGCAGTCACTTCGATTCCGATTCTGCTATCCGCCAAGGGAATCGAACCCATCGTCTACAGCAACAGCACACTCGGGGGCTACGCCGAGCAGATGCTGCTGAGCGCACCGCTGCTGCTGCCCATCCCCAACGGCCTCGACCCCCGGCACGCGGCGTTGACCGAACCGATGGCGGTCGGTCTGCACGCCGTCAACAAATCAGGCATCCGGCCGGGCACCGGAGCAATCGTCATCGGGTGCGGTCCCGTCGGCATAGCGGTGATAGCCGCCCTGGACAACCTGGGCATCGAGCCGATCGTAGCCGCTGACTTCTCCCCGGCCCGGCGCGATCTGGCCCGGCTCATGGGGGCACACGAGGTCGTCGACCCCAGCACCGAACCTACCTTCGAGGCCTGGTCCCGGGTCGGCAAGGGCGCTCCGGTGATCTTCGAGGCCGTCGGGGTGCCGGGCATCCTCAACGACGTGCTGCGGGACGCGCCGCACAGCTCCCGGGTGGTGGTGGTCGGCGTCTGTATGGAGCCCGATGCCATCACGCCGTACTTCGGGATCGCCAAGGAAGTTGCGCTCCAATTCGTCCTCGCCTATGACGCTGCGGAGTTCTCCGAAACGTTGCGGCGAATCGCACACGGCGAGATCGATGTTGCACATCTCGTCACGGGTGAGGTAGGTCTGGAAGATGTCGGTTCGGCATTTGCCGATCTCGGTAATCCGGGGCACCACTGCAAGATCTTGGTGGTGCCGTAAAGGTCGGGGAGGACAGGAAGTGACATGCGGGTACTAAGTCGGAAAGCACTGACCCGGACAACCGCCGTGGCAGGCGCCGCGGCGATGGCCGTTCTCCTCGCCGGCTGCGGTGACGATTCCACCGGCAGCCCAGAGTCGACTCGTAACGTCACGGTCATTGGGAAGGGCGAGGTCAAGGGCGCACCCGACGTCTTGCGCGCTGACGTAGGCGTATCGGTGACCGCCAGGGACGTATCCGGCGCACTGTCTCAGGCCAGTGAGAAGGCCCAGGCCGTCATCGACGCCGTGGTCCGGGCCGGAGTGGCCCGGGAGGACGTACAGACCAACGAGCTGTCCATCCAGCCCGAACAGACTTACCCGCAGGGCGGTCCCGCGCGTATTACCGGATACAACGCCACCAACTCCGTGCGCATCAACGTCCGCGATCTCAAGAAGGCTTCCGACGTGCTGGACAAGGCCGTGCAGGCCGGTGGCGACGCGGCACGGCTCTCCGGGGTCAGCTTCGATCTCGACAACGATGCCGACCTGGTGAAGGGTGCGCGGGAGCGCGCCTTCAACGATGCCAAGGCCCGTGCCGAGCAGTACGCCGGCCTGTCCGGCTCCACGCTGGGCAAGGTGCTGCGGATCGATGAGTCCCACGGCTCGGTGCCTCCCCCCGCACCGATGATGGGCAAGCGGGCCCCCATGCAGGCGGACGCCTCATTCGCGCCACCGCTGGAACCCGGACAGCAGACGGTGACATTCGAGGTAAGCGTCATCTGGGAGCTGAACTAGGCCATGGGTGACATCACGGTGGTCGGCCATGGAGAGGCCAGCGGGAGTCCCGACGTGTTCATGGCCACCGTCGGCGTTTCAGTACGTTCACGCCGCATCGCCGGGGTGATGGCCGAGGTGAAGGCCAAGGCTCGCGCGGTGATCGATGCGGTACTCGACTCTGGGGTGGCGGCCGAAGACGTCCGGACTGCCTGGATGTCGGTGCACCCGCAGTTCGACGGCAACCGGATCACCGGGTACGCCGCCGACAACTCGGTACGGATCACCGTCCGCGAACTGTCGAAGGTGTCCGACGTTCTGGACAAGGCGGTCACCGCGGGAGGTGAAGCCGCACAGCTCTCCGGGGTCAGTTTCGATCTGCAGGACAGCAGCGATCTGTCCACGCAGGCGCGTGAGCGCGCGTTCGCCGACGCCAAGGCCCGAGCTGAGCAGTACGCCACCCTCTCCGGCGGCACTCTCGGAAAGGTCCTGCGTATCGACGAGACCGGCGGCCACTCCAACCCCTCCCCGCGTGCCGAGTTCGCAATGTTGCGGGCGGCGAGTGGGCCACCGGTGGAGGCCGGTCAGCAGACCGTCAGCACCCAGATCACCGTGACGTGGGAGCTGGGATGAGCGCGCACGAAGACCGTCAGACGATGAGCGCCCACGCGGAGACCGTCAAAGCCGGTTAATCGGTGTAGACCCTCGGGTGCAGCGTTCCGATGAAGGGCAGGTCGCGATAGCGCTCGCCGTAGTCCAGCCCGTAACCGACCACGAACTCGTTGGGGATCTCGAAGCCGACGAGGGCCACGTCGACGTCGACCTTCTTGGCCTCGGGCTTACGCAGTAGCGAGACCACGTTCAGCGAGCGCGGCCCACGTGAGGCGAGGTTGCGCATGAGCCAGCTCAGGGTGAGTCCCGAATCGATGATGTCCTCAACGATCAGGACGTCCAGGTCCTGGATGTCCCGGTCCAGGTCTTTCAGAATGCGCACCACGCCGGAGGACGACGTTGCCGAGCCGTAGGAGCTAACGGCCATGAACTCCATCTGGGTCGGGATCGGAATAGCCCGGGCCAAATCCGACACGAACATGACGGCGCCCTTGAGCACGGTCACCAGCAGCAGGTCACCCTCGATGTCGCGATACTTCTCGCCGATAGCTGCGCCAAGCTCCTGAGTCTTGGCGCGAATCTGCTCCTCAGTGAGGAGCACCGACTTCACGTCGCCGCAATATTGCTCGCCACATGCCTGATCCTGTTCGCAGGTCACGACCGACAGCGTGCCATGGAGGGCGTTAGCTCTCCAAGCCGGAGACATTGGCTAGTGACTTTGTTTACGAAATAGGCCACTATGGAAACGTGAGCAATGGCGCTTACGGGGCAAGCGAAAAGCTGCCGTCCCGCGATATCCGGGTGGTCGTGATCGGGGCCGGCATGTCCGGGCTGTGCATGGCCTCCACCCTCCGGCACCGCGGTATTACCAACTTCACCGTCTACGAGAAGGCGGATGAGGTCGGCGGAACCTGGCGGGACAACACCTACCCGGGCCTGCAGTGCGATGTACCGTCGCGCTATTACTCGTACTCCTTTGCCCCGAATCCTGCGTGGAGTAAAGGCTTCTCGCCCGGACCGGAGATCCACCAGTACTTCGTCAGATTCGCCGACGAGCAGGGTCTGCGCCGGAACATTCGCTTCGGGGCAGCCGTCAGCCGAGCCGAATGGGTCGATGGGCCTGGCCAGTCCCACTGGGAATTGGAGATTTCCGACGGGAGCCGCGACACCGCTGACGTCGTCATCAGTGCCACCGGAGTGCTGCATCTGCCACGCCTCCCCGATATCGACGGGCTGCGGTCCTTCGCCGGTCCGTGTTTTCACTCGGCCCGGTGGGATCACTCGGTGCCGTATGCCGGGAAGCGGGTCGGACTTATCGGCACCGGGTCCTCCGGAGTCCAGATCATCAGCGCTCTCGCCGAAGATGTGCAGAGTCTCGCGGTGTTCCAGCGCTCAGCGCAATGGGTCGCACCGGTTCCCAACTTCACCTATTCAGCCATGTCAAAGTCGATATGGTCCCGCGTGCCGATTCTGAACAGATTCTCTTATCGCCTGTGGCGCTTCTATTTTGAACGCGGTGTGGGCGGATCAGTGGTCAACCCCGGAATCCGGCGGCGGCTCATCCAGGGATTCGTCCGGGCATCGCATCGGTTACTCATCCACGACCCGGCGCTACGCCAGAAGCTGCATCCCGATTACGAGCCGCTCTGCCGGCGATTGGTGATGTCGGTGCCATTCTTCAAGGCGGTGCAACGCCGCAATGTCGAGGTGTTCACCGAGGGGATTGAACGCATCGTGCCGCAGGGCGTCATCACCAAGGACGGAGTTCTGCACGAACTCGATATCTTGGTGTGCGCCACAGGTTTCGACGCGCACTCATACTTGCGCCCCATGGAGGTGATCGGGCGCGACGGGATCAAGCTCAGCGAGGCGTGGAGTGACGGACCGCGCGCATACCGGGCCGTGGGCCTCGCCGGATTTCCGAACTTCTTCTTGTTGATCGGCCCGAACAGCCCGATCGGGAACAACTCACTGATCTCGATCGCCGAAACACAGGTGAAGTTCGCGATGCATTGGATCGACGAGATCCGTTCCGGCCGAGTTCAATCGGTAGCGCCTACGGCGCACGCCGCCGAGACCTTCAACGCCGAAGTGCGCCGGGCTATGCCCAATACCGTGTGGTCCACCGGATGTGACAGCTGGTATCTGGGAGCCGACGGGGTACCGGAGCTATGGCCCTGGCCTCCCGTGGACTACCGCCGCACACTCACGTCGCCAATCCGCGAGGACTTCGCCATCACGTAGACCCGTTTGTCAGACATCGTGAATCGACAGCACCAGATGGTCACCTGATCTGGATGCCACCAGACGCTGGTACGGAAGGTCGGCGCCCACCGCGACCCCTCCCTGTCCACGCCACTGCACAACGAGCGCGTCCACCGCACGAATCTGGCTGTCATTCAAATCCTGTGCGCCGCCTGCCAGTAACCAGAGCCTGAGCACCCGTCGCCGCACGGCGGGTGCTCGATCACGCAGACCAGAGATCGCCAGGCGCTCCGCACCCGTGAAGGTTGCCCGCGCCTGTTCATCGAGCGCATCGCCGTCGTCCCGTAATGATGCCGCGGTTCGGGCGAGCGCCTCGGCAACACCGCCACCAAGAACCTGCTCCAGCAGCGGCAGCACCTCGTGACGCAGCCGCACCCGGACAAAGCGGGAGTCGACATTGTGCGGGTCTTCCCACGGGGTCAGACCCAATTCGGCACAGCTGGCGCGCGTCTCGGTTCGGCGAATGTCCAGAAGTGGTCGCCCCCACGGATCATCCCAGGGACGCATTCCCGCGATGGAACGCCCCCCAGAGCCTCGTCCCAGTCCCAGCAGCACCGTCTCGGCTTGGTCGTCGAGAGTATGGGCGAGCAGTACGGGTAGGCCATCCCGGGCCTCGCGCAGCGCGGCGTAGCGGGCATCGCGCGCCGCCGCTTCAAGACCACCAGCACCGTCCACGATCACCGAAAGAACCAAGGCAGCATGACACCCCAGAGCCAACGCCTGATTCCGTGCCCGGCCCGCAACCTCGGCGGAGTCCTGCTGCAGCCCATGATCGACGATGAGTGCGGTCACGGCCCAGCCCTGCGCAACAGCGGCTGCCACAAGCGCCAGCGAATCCGCGCCACCGGAGACCGCCACGGCAACCTGTCGCGCATCCCGAAGATGCTGAACACCAAACGATTTGACAGCCTGCCGCAGCGCTAAAGTACTCGGGCTATCCATTGGTCCGGGTTCTCGATCTCGGCGGGCTTGGGCAGTGTCTCGGCGTCTTGCCAGATTCTGTTGAAGCGTTCCATCCCCACGGTTCCCACCACGTGGTCGACAAACTTCTTACCGCGGGTGTATTGACGCATCTTGGCATCCATGCCGATGAGGGCGCGGATGATCCGCTGCAACGGTGGCTGTTTGCGTGAGCGTCGCGCCTCGAAGCGAGACCTGATGGTCGACACCGACGGGACAACGGCCGGACCCACCGCGTCCATCACATGGTCGGCGTGCCCTTCGAGCAGCGTGCCCAGTACCAGCAGGCGATCCAGTGCATCCCTGCCGCTTTCGGACTGCATGGCGCGCAGCAGATCGACGATCCCGTTCTGGCCCTGATCTTTCGGCGCGCGGACAAACTCGGCCAGCCGGCCGAGCATGCCAGCCACATCCTCCTCTTGCTCGTACGCGAGAGTCGCCAGGGTGCCCGACATGTAGTCGGCCAACCACGGGTTGGCCGAGAACTGCACGCGATGGGTTACCTCGTGCAGGCACACCCACATCCGGAAATCGCTTGGCAGCACCCGAAGTTGGCGTTCCACGGCGATGATGTTCGGGTACACCAGCAGCAACGCACCCGCACCGTCCGCGGTGAACGGGTCATACTGCCCGAGAATGCCCGACGACACGAAGGCCAGCACCGCACCGGTTTGCGCCCCGGTGACACGGCCCGACAGGAACCCCGCGGAACCGCCGTCACCGCCAGCCATCACGCGCATGGACTCGGCCGCCGCCGCGATCCAACGGGGGCGATCGATGATCCGCGCCTCCGGTACCACCAGGCCGTCCGCCAGGCCAGTGAGCTCACGCACCGGGGCCTCCGCGCGCCGCGCCGCATCCGAGAGCTCGGCGATGGCCTGCTGACGGGTGTACTCGGTGGTGGGCGGCGCGGGCCGCGCCAGTTTGGCGCCCACGGTCGCGGCGAAATCCCAGTTGACCATGCGGCCAACCGTCAGCTCGGGACGCTCGGTTCCGGCTCCGCCCTTCCCGACGCGATCCGGCACGGCCATCAGCTACATCCGCAGGACCGCAATACCGCTGCGGTGTTATCCACCGCATTGCGCGCGGTCGGTGCGGTCGCCTGGTTCTGCATCAGCGTGAAGGTCAGCACCCGTCCACTGGCGTCGGTGACCACACCGGCCAAGGTGTTCACGCCCGTGAGCGATCCCGTCTTGGCGCGTAACCATCCTGCCGCGGCTTGGTTTTGGAGGACAAAGCGTTCGGACAACGTGCCACTGCCACCGGCGATGGGCAGTACATCCAGCAGCGGGCGCAGCTTCGGCTGATCAGGGCCGGCGGCGGCTCCGATGACCTCGTCGAGGGTGCGCGCGGTAACCCTGTCGTCCACTGACAACCCGCTGGAATCACGCAGCGTCAGACCTGTGAGATCGATTCCTGCGCTGCGTAATTGACTCGTGACCGCATCGACAGTTCCGGAGAAGGTCTGCGGCCGGCCCGAGGCCAACGCCACCTCACGGCCAATGGTTTCCGCCATGACGTTGTCGGAGGCATTCATCATCTCGCGCAGCCGCTCCATCAGCGGGGCTGACTGAACGGAGGCAATGGATTTCGCCGACGGCGGCGCCGAGTCCAACCGCACCATGTCGGTGTCAACCCCGAGCGCCGCAGCCAGTGCACGCCCCGCGTCAAGGGCGGGCGTGGTGGAACGACGCGAGTCATAATCGGTTGGCTGCGTACGTCCGGCGTCGAGCATCACGGCCTGAATGGGCGCGACATCACCGCCGTCGATATCGGCCGGGTCCCATCCGGGCGCCATGGACGGGCCACCAAACCGGCTGATGTCGACCGTGATCGACGTGACCGTGACCCCCGACTTACGTACCTGATCGGCCAGATCACTGATGCGCGCGGCGTCGCGGTACCAGGTGTCGGTGTCCGCCGGCGCAGCACTGAGAATCGGGTCGCCGCCGCCGACCAATGTCACCAGTCCCCGCTGTCCCGCGGTATCCGCAACTACTGATGTGGTGAGTTTCGCGGCCCGATCAAGGGTCAACAATGCCGCCGCGGCGGTCAGCACCTTGTTAGTAGATGCGGGAACCATCGGCACCGTGGAGCCCTGCTGCCACAGCTCGCGGCCGGTCAGTGCGTCGGTTACCCGTCCGGTGAACATGGCCAGCGCCGGATCGGCCAGCGCCTTGTCCAGCGCTTGTGTCAAACCATCTGCCGTCGGAACCGGCGCCGAATCGGAAACCGGCACGACGCCCGGTTTCGGGGTAACCAGCGTCGGTTCGGGATCGGCGTTCTGCGGCTGGCGGGCGGTGGAGGCTCCGGTGGTCAGCGACGCCACGAGAACAAGCGCGGCAATCGCCAACACGACGGCGACGGCCAGCAGGACGTGGGTAGAGCGCCGCCAGCGACGCGGATCAAGTGCCCTGGCGGTGACCATGCTCTGCAGGGTATCGCTATCCTGGTGCGCGCTGGACGAGCGCTTGCCCGAAGGCCTGCAGACACTGATGAGCGCTTGCGCGAAGACCGACCGACTGAGTACCACCGACATTCAAGGAGCGGGTGTGGAGTTCGACGTCACCATCGAGATCCCCAAGGGGCAGCGCAACAAGTACGAGGTCGATCACGAGACCGGCCGAGTACGCCTGGACCGTTACCTCTATACCCCGATGGCCTACCCCACCGACTACGGCTTCATCGAGAACACCCTCGGCGAGGACGGCGACCCGCTGGACGCCCTGGTACTACTACCCGAGTCCGTCTTCCCCGGTGTGATCGTGGAAGCTCGGCCCGTCGGCATGTTCAAGATGGTCGACGACGGCGGCGGTGACGACAAGGTGCTGTGCGTGCCCGCAGGCGACCCGCGCTGGGATCACATCCAGGAAATCGGCGACGTGTCGTCCTTCGAACTGGACTCCATCAAGCATTTCTTCGTCCACTACAAGGACCTGGAGCCCGGCAAGTTCGTCAAGGCTGCCGACTGGGTAGGCCGCACCGAGGCCGAGGCCGAGGTCATCGCGTCGTTCGAACGGCTCAAGACCCAGGGCCACTGACCCGGGTCACGGCGCCACGCATACGGCGCCCATCGGGCCGCTGTTACTGACGACGACGACACCGTCGACTGTGATCGAGCAGCTGGCCTCACCCCAGTCGACAATCATGCGTGGCGACGCCGCAGAGTTGGTGATCATCACCGAGACACCCCAGGGCAGCTTGATGTCTTGGATCGTCACCAGCTCGGTGCCGGTCCAATAACTGACCTTCAATCCGAAATGCGGTGGCAGCGGGTCGACGCCCGAGCCCCACGCACTGTAGGTGACGCTCTTGCCTCCTGTGCCCGACCCGCCAGGGCCTTCTCCGGCAGTGGGCACCGGTGTAGGCGCCTCGGTCGTGGTCGGCACCGGAGGCGCTTCGGTGGTCGTGGGTGTGGTCTCGGCACCGGTGCTGGGGTTCGGCGGCGGTGGGGAGGGCGGAGGAGGCTCGGTCGTCGTCCTCGACGGCAGCGGGACGTCATTGGGCCCCGTCCACGTCGTCGACGGAGTGACGGTGACCGTCGTCGGAGCTGCCACCTCGGTGCGGCGGGTAATGACCACGATCGCCGTCAGGGCTATCGCCAGCACCGCCAGAACACTGACGCCGGCGACTATCCATGGCCATTTCGGCGGCTTCGGATCCTCGGGATAGGGAATCGGCTCGCCGGGCGGCCACGGCTCCTGCGGGTACTGCTGCCAGGCTGGATCCGTCACTGTCCCCCACTCCCTCCCCAGTCCTACTCGCTGCAATGTTACGTCGCGTTAAGCTCCTGCAAAATGCACGCTCCCCCTCTAGCGAACAGCGGCGACCCGTCGAATCATGGTCTTATGTTGATGCATCAGGGCATCGGCCGCGACACGTTCAACGAGATGCCCGACACCAAAGCGGTCCACGCGCTGTACGAATGCGGCGGCAGTGTGACCTGGGCACGGAAGATCGCCGCGGCGCGGCCGTTCGTCGACCATGACGCCCTGTTCCGACTGGCCGACAACGAGTTGTTCGCGCTGTCCGAGGAGTCACTCGACGAGGTTCTGATCGCCTATCCGCCGCTGGGAAAACGTCCAGGAAGCGCGCGGTCCCATGCCGAACAGTGTGCGATCCGCGATGAGACCCCGGGAATGATGGCCGCGCTGCGGGCCGCCGCGCATCGATACGAGCACCACTTCGGGCATCGCTTCGTCATGCACATGTGTGGGCAGGACGGCGCCTCGGTGCTGCGCGCGATCTCCGACCGCATGCACCATGACGTGGATACCGAGCGCAAGGTGACGCGCAACGAACTCGCGAAGATCAACCGCACCCGCCTGGAGCGCATGCTCGGCCCCGAGGGTGGTTACGACAACTGGTGATCGCTACGCCGCCAGCGGTATCCGCTGGGGCAGCAACGCAAGTACGCGGCGTGCGGCACAACTGATATCCGTGGTGGGCGACGCCGGAATCAGAGTCACCCCGTCGGCCACACCAGCCAGGTAGATATCGGCGATCAAACCCGCCAGCCCTTCCGGGGTACCCGCATACGAGACCGCCGCCGGAACCCTCAGACTCGCGAAGTGCTTACGCGCCGATCGCGAGTCGGCCTCGATGTGCACGTAGACATCCAGGATGACCGCGGGCGCGTCCTTGCGCGCGGTGCGCAGAGAATGCCGGGCCCGCTGTGCCTGTTTGAGATCGGGGGCGTTGACGCGTGCGGTGACACCCGTTCCATTGGTCAGTTCGCGCCAGCTGGCAGCATCGTCAGTGAAAATCCGAAACGTCTGATGTTGTGTCGCCACAGCCGCCACGGTACCCAGGAGGTCCGGGCATGGCCATCGTTGAATTCCGGGTGAGCCGATAGGCCCCCGATCACACTGTCGACTGCTCGGTGAGCGGCGCCGCCGGGGTGCGCTCGGTCAGATTGTCGATGACGCGTTGCACCTTCGGCATGAGCGTGTCGATATCCAATCCGAGCCAGTACGGAATCGGATACATGAAATGGCGATTGAGACCGGGCAGGAGCCTGCTCAAGAAGTAGCCCAGCCACGCTTCCGGACGCACCGGGGCCACCGCAAAGTTGTAACGCGCCGCGCGGACCGTGGCACGCGCGACCTGCGGCGGACCGATCAACTGGTCCAATACCCGCATCGGGGCAGAGGACTGGAAGGCCCTCATGGCGTTGTTCGCACGCTCGCGCACATCATCACGAAGGTCCAGACCGGCGACAGTGGCGTTTACCCCGATGTTCGTGTTGATGAAACCGGGGCATACCGCAGATACACCGATCCCCTTGGGGCCCAATTCCATTCGCATGCACTCGCTCAGCATCTTCACCGCCGCCTTGGAGGCCGAATAGGCGGGGAAGATCGGCGTCGGGGTGATGGCGCCCGCCGAGGCGATATTGACGATCTGACCACCGCGGCCACGTTCGGCCATCTGCTTGCCAAAGACTCGTCCGCCATAGGCGACACCGAATACGTTGACCCTGAACTGTTTTTCCCAATGCTCCTGTTCCAGGTCGAAGAAGCGCCCGCCGACCATGATGCCCGCGTTGTTCACCAGTACGTCGGGAACGCCGTATTCGGCCCGCACCTGATCAGCGAACCGCTCCCAGGCCGCCGGGTCGGTGACATCGAGCTGAAACGCCACCGCCCGATGTCCCTTGCGATGGATGATCGCGGCCGTTTCCTGAGCGGTCGTCAGATCCAGATCGGAGGCAACCACCTCCGCACCACCCCGTGCGAATTGGATGGCGATGGCTCGCCCGATGCCACTTCCGGCACCGGTCACCACGACAAGTTCTGGCTTACGTCCGGGCAGCAGTCTCATCCCACAACCTCCTTGTTGCGCTTGCGTCGCGACGCCACCTTCACGACCGGCGCCACTGTCTCGGTACCGTACCGATAGTTGTCCAGCCGGAAGTACTTGTTATGGAAGTACATTTCACCGAAACCGCCTGGGCGGAACGGTGAATCACCATGATTGTCGATGTAGTAGGTGTTGGCCGTCGAGCATGCCGGCGAGAGCCACAGGTGATTCTTATTGCGCTCGTGCATCTTGTCGAAGTAGGCCTGGTGCACATCCTGCTTGACCTCCGCGGTGGTCGCACCACGCTTCTTCGTCTCCGCGATGACCCGGGCCGCGTGCGCGGTGGTCGACTCGATCAGCATGTGATAAGGCCCAAAGACGTATCCGTAGGGTCCGAGGACGAGGAAGAAGTTGGGGTAATCCGGGATCGAAACACCCTGGTATGCCTGATAACGGTTCTCCTGGAAGAACTGCTTCAAATCCTTGCCGCGCCGTCCGGCGGTCGGGAAGGCCGGCATGTGATCCCAGATCGCGAACCCGGTGGCGCAGATCAACACATCCACTTCATGCTCGACCCCGTCCGCGGTAAGCAGGCCCTTCTCGGTGATCCGCTCGATGGGCTCGGTCACCAAAGCCACGTTGGGGCGGTTGAACGTCTTGAGATAGGTATTGGAGAAGGAGGGGCGCTTGCAGCCGAAACCGTAGTAGGGCAGCAGCTTCTCTCGGGTTACCGGGTCGTCGACCTGCGTACGCATCCAGCCACGCATCCGGTTGGCCAGGGCCATCGACGCGGATTCGACGTACTTGGAGTCGAGCTTGAAGACTGCGTCCGGAATGTACGCGGTACTGAGGTTGATGGCGTGCCGAATGCCCTTGGCAACGCCCGGGAATCCGAACAGCGCGCGCCAGAATGCGTTGTACTTCAAGTCGGGCTTGGGCCCCACATAGATGGGGGTGCGCTGAAAGACGCTGAGATGGCCAACCTCAGGAGCGATCTCTGGAACCAGCTGCAGCGATGTGGCACCTGTGCCGATGACTGCCACTCGTTTTCCGGCCAGCTGAACATCCTTGTCCCACAACGCGGTATGCATCAGTACACCCTGATACGAATCGATGCCGTCTATCTCGGGGAGCTTGGGTTGCTCGAGGCCACCCGTGGCGGCGATCACGTGCCGGGCAGTGATGACGCTGTCATCGTCCAGAGTAAGAGCCCACATGTTGTGCGCCTCATCAAATTCCTGACGCACCACCCGCGTGTTGAATCGGATCTTGCGGCGCAGTTCGTGCTTGTCCACGAGTTCGTTCGCGTACCCCTCAAGCTCGTCACCGGGGGTGAAGAACTTTGACCAGGTGGTCTTCTGGTCATAGGAGAAGCTGTAGATAAAGGTTGGGATGTCGACGGCCACGCCCGGGTACTTGTTGGCGTGCCAGGTGCCTCCGGCAGCACCCCACTTCTCCAAGATCACGAAGTCGTGGACTCCCCTTTTGGTCAGCTCGACACCCGCTCCGATGCCGCCGAAGCCTGCTCCGATGATCACGACCTCATGGTCGGGAACTGCCCGTTCCCCACCGTTGACTTCGCTACCCCGCACACGTGTACTAGTCATTCGACGTCCTTGTCAGTCCGACCCTGTGATGTGTCGAACTGAAAGTATCACGTATTATGAGTTACGGGTACTGTGTTGGTGCCTAGGCCACCAGGAAATCCGGGAGTGGCCGCCTGTCATCAACCGGCCCGACCTGCCCATCACGCTCGGTATAGGTCAGCGCAGGCCCGCGACGGAGAAGCTCACCGATCGCGTCGACGAGGCGTGTGATGTCACTCGCGGTGGTTCCCAGCCCGATACTTGCGCGCAACGCACCCCCCGGGTATCCCAACCTGTCCAACAGCGGGTGCGCGCAGAATCTGCCGTCGCGTAGCCCGATTCCGTGCTCGGCCGACAGATAGGCCGCGGCGACCGACGGTGTGTATCCGGCGACAGTAAAGGAGACAATGCCCAGCACGTCCCGGCCACTGTTCCAAATACGCAGGGTGTCAACACCTTCAATCGCGGCAAGCCCGTCCCGAAGTTGCGCGGTGAGCGCATCCTCGACGTGGCCTATCTCCCCCAGCGCGGCCAGTGCCTCGCACGCGGCCGCCACGGCGGCGACGCCAACCACATTGGGCGTGCCCGCCTCATGCCGCTGCGGTCCCGCGAGCCACTCGGCCCCCTCAATACCAACATTGCGCACCGCCCCACCACCCGCGAGATAAGGCCTCGCGGCGTCGAGCCAGTCGCTTTGCCCCACAAGGACTCCGGCGCCAAACGGCGCATACAGCTTGTGCCCGGAAAACGCCAGATAGTCGATTCCGTTTGCCACCAAGTCGATTCGGCGGTGCGGAACCAACTGTGCGCCGTCGACGGCGATCCTCGCTCCGTACCGGTGCGCGACGGCCGCGAGTTCGGCCAGCGGCAGCACCTCGCCGGTGACATTCGAAGCCCCGGTGACGGCCAGCAGCGCGGCCGGCCGACGGGCCAGCTCGTCAGCCAGCGCGGCAACGGTGTCCGCAACGGTGGCTCGATGCCCTACCACCCGGGCCTCATATCGCTGCCAGGTCAACAGGTTTGCGTGGTGCTCGATATCGAGAACCACCACCTCACCCGGCACCGCCGAGGCGAGCAGATTCAACGAGTCGGTGGTGTTACGGGTGAAGATCACATGGTGGTCGGCGGCGGCCCCGACGAAGCGTCCGACCGTCTCACGGGCACCCTCGTAGAGAGCCGTGCACACACGTGAGGCGTATCCGGCACCACGATGCACACTGGCGTAGTACGGCAGCAACTCGGCGATGCGGTCCGCGACAGCACAGAGCGCGGGTGCGCTGGCCGCGTAGTCAAAATTGGCGTATCTGATCCAGCCACCTTGGGCCAGAGGAACTTTGGTGTCGGCTCCCACCACACGCGCGGCCGGTTGCTCGGACCCAGATTGTTTGGACACTGACATCCCATCTCACCGGACCCGCCCGGCGAGTCCACGCTTGCCACGCCCGGTTGAGCGCGGCCCGGTCGTCACCTGGAGCACCCCACCGTGGAGGAGGGTTGCCGACCAGCTAGCCAGGGCTTATCGCTGGTTCTCATGACCTGTGCGCAGTCTGCTCGTCGTCCGCAGCCACCGTCAAGCGCATTACGCAGGGTGATTTCAAATCCGCGGTGTCAGCTCGTCAGTCCAGCCCGATTTTCCGATCCCCGCGCCATAGGGCAGACTGACTAGCGGAGGGGAGTATTCCTTCGCTGCGGTGTCGTCATCACATCGGCCATTGTCGGACCGGTCGGTGCCGCAGGCCGGTCACTCGCCGGCGGAAGAGACCTCCGGCGTTTTGGCGACCGGAGGTTATTTCATGCAGGTATCCCAGCTCGAGTGGATCATCACCCTGGCCGTCACGGTCGCGATCTTGCTGGTCGACGTCGTGGTGATCGGCAGACGGCCCCATGAACCCACCGTTCGTGAAACCGCCACCGCCCTCAGCATCTATATAGGGCTCGCAGTGGCGTTCGGCCTCTGGGTGTGGTTCTTCCACGGCAGCCAGTTCGGGCTGGAGTTCTTCGCGGGCTGGCTCACCGAGTACAGCCTCTCCGTGGACAACCTGTTCATCTTCTTGATCATCATGGCCAGCTTCAAGGTGCCCCGGGTCTATCAGCAAGAGGCCCTGTTGATCGGCATCATCCTGGCGCTGATCTTCCGCGGCATCTTCATCGCCCTCGGTGCGGTAGCCATCAACCAGTTCTCCTGGATCTTCTATCTGTTCGGCGCGTTCCTGGTGTACACCGCCATCAACCTGGCGCGCGACACCGAGCATGACGACGACGCCGACAACGCCGTGGTGCAGTTCGCCCGCAAGCACCTGCGGACCACCGACAAGTGGGACGGTCTGCGGTTGTGGGTCAAGGAAAACGGCACGCGACTCATGACGCCGATGTTCCTGGTGATCGTCGCGCTGGGCACCACCGATCTTCTCTTCGCGCTCGACTCGATCCCCGCGATCTACGGGCTCACCAAAGAGCCCTACCTGGTGTTCACTGCCAACGTGTTCGCCCTCATGGGCCTGCGCCAGCTGTACTTCCTACTCGGCGACATGCTCAAGCGCCTGGTGTACCTGTCGCAGGGGCTGGCGTTCATCTTGTTCTTCATCGGCGTCAAGCTGATCCTGCATGCATTGCATGAGAACGAACTGCCGTTCATCAACGGCGGCGAGCCGGTGCACGTACCCGAAATCCCCACATTGGCAAGCCTTGCGGTGATCATCGTGACGCTGCTCATCACCACCGTCGCCAGCCTGTACAAGACCCGGCGCACTGCCACAGAGGGTTAGGGCTCCACTCCGTGCCGATACCGGACAGATCGGCCGGCGGACCGCCGTGGCAAACTTGGAGGCCACGGGATCACCGTGCCCGGCGGACCACTTCCGCGCGGCGGCGAGCCCAGCCGCACCCGGACCGATAGGCTCGCTGCGGTACCCCTCCAGGCCCACAGAAACCGACGCGGAAACTAACGAGGAGCAGCGTGACCGGCCCCGACGAGTCACCCACCAACCGCGCGCACGAAGAGGCCGCCGAGCCCGTCGCCCATGAAACCCCGGCCCACCCGGTGCCTCCGCAGTACCTGCTCGGCAGGTCAGCCCCTCCGGCCCGGACCCTGATCGACATCCTCTACTCCACAGCCGCCGAGCACCCCGACGCGCCCGCCATCGATGACGGCACCATCCAGCTCACGTACTCCGAGCTCATCGTCGACGTCGAGGCAAGTGTCGAATGGCTCGGCACTCGGGGAATCGGGCGCGGTGATCGCGTCGGGATCCGGATGCCCTCGGGCAGCTACTCGCTCTATGTGGCGATCCTGGCGACCCTGGCCGCAGGAGCCGCATACGTTCCCGTCGACGCCGACGACCCGGAAGAACGCGCGGCGCTGGTGTTCGGCGAGGCACAGGTCGCCGCCGTGATCACCCCGGGCGGCCTGGTTCGTGGACCCGGTTCGTCACGAGGCTGGCGCGCCACCAAACCGACACCGCGCGACGACGCCTGGATCATCTTCACCTCGGGTTCCACCGGCACCCCCAAGGGCGTGGCGGTGACGCATCGCAACGCAGCCGCCTTTGTCGACGCCGAAGCACAAATGTTCTTGCAGGACAACCCAATTGGCCCCGACGACCGCGTGCTCGCCGGACTATCGGTGGCCTTCGACGCCTCCTGCGAGGAGATGTGGCTCGCGTGGCGCTACGGCGCCTGCCTGGTACCCGCACCGCGGTCCCTGGTGCGCAGCGGCATGGACTTGGGCCCATGGCTGGTGTCCCGCGATGTCACCGTGGTGTCGACGGTGCCCACCCTAGCCGCGCTGTGGCCGGCGGAGGCGCTGGAGGCGGTGCGGCTGCTGATTTTCGGCGGCGAGGCCTGCCCTCCCGATCTGGCCGAACGGCTGGCCACCGGTGAAGACGGCGCGGCCCGCGAGGTGTGGAACACCTACGGCCCCACCGAGGCGACCGTGGTGGCATGTGCGGCACGACTCGACGGGGTCAGTCCCGTCAGTATCGGGCTACCGCTTCCGGGCTGGGATCTGGCAGTCGTGGATGCGCAGGGCAACCAGGTCGGCTACGGCGAAGTCGGTGAGCTGGTCATCGGCGGTGTCGGCTTGGCCAAGTACCTCGACCCTGAAAAGGATGCCGAAAAGTACGCTGCTCTCCACACTTTGGGATGGTCGCGGGCCTACCGCAGCGGTGATCTGGTGCGCCTGGAACCCGACGGTTTGTACTTCCAGGGCCGCGCCGACGACCAGGTGAAGGTCGGTGGACGCCGCATCGAACTCGGCGAGGTGGACGCGGCGCTGGTCAACCTGCCCGGCGTGAGCGGCGGCGCGGCCGCGGTGCGCAAGACCGCCAGTGGCACCCCGCTGCTGGTCGGCTACATCGCCAGCGCCGACCCTAACTTCGATATCGCCGCAGCCCGCGCGAGCCTGGCCGAGTCACTTCCGGCGGCGCTGGTGCCGCGACTGGTGAAACTTGACGAACTGCCCACGCGCACTTCGGGAAAAGTCGACCGCAACGCACTGCCATGGCCACCACCCGGCGCGGATACCGACGACGACGCCGCCGAATTGGGCGGCACCATGGGCTGGCTCGCCGGATTGTGGCGAGACATCCTGGCGGCCACGGTCGACGGACCCGAGGCCGACTTCTTCGCTCTCGGTGGAGGATCGCTCTCCGCGGCACAGCTCGTCGCGGCATTGCGGCAGCGCTACCCGCAGGTGACCGTCGCGAACCTGTATGACCAGCCACGACTGGGATCACTGGCCACCTATTTGGACGAGCTGGCACCTCCCCTCGAGGTCGAAACCCGAATTGTGAAGCCGGTGCCGCGGCTGACCGAGCTGGCCCAGTTGGCGGCAACGTTTCCGCTGACCACCCTCACGGGTCTGCAATGGGCGACCTGGCTCGCTTTGGCCAACAACGTATTCGCCATGTTCAGCGATGTGCCATGGCTGGTAACGGTCAACTGGTGGGTGCTGCTGGCAGCGTTCGTCCTCTTCATCACTCCCCTGGGTCGCATGAGTATCACCGTCATCGGGGCGCGGCTACTGCTGTCCGGAGTCAAACCCGGGACATACGAGCGCGGCGGAAGTGTGCATCTACGGGTGTGGATCGCCGACCGGCTCGCCACCGCCAGCGGCGCCGAAAACCTCTCCGGCGCACCGTGGATGGTGTACTACGCCAGGGCGCTGGGTGCACGCGTGGGCAACGGCGTCGACCTGCATTCGTCTCCGCCCGTGACGGGCTGGCTCGAGCTTGGCGACCGCAGCTCCATCGAACCCGAAGTCGATTTGTCCGGGCATTGGGTTGACGGCGACAAGTTCCATGTCGGCCCCATCGTCATCGGTGACGACGCCACCGTCGGGGCCCGCACCACCCTGCTACCGGGAGCGGTCATCGGCAAGAACGCCGATGTCGCACCGGCTTCCGGCGTCGTCGGCAGAGTCAAGAACGGCCAGTACTGGAAGGGCTCACCGGCAGTGAAGTCGGGCAAGGCCCGCCATCCCTGGCCTGATTACCGTCCGCCCCGCGCCGGGCAATGGGTACCGATCTACGGGGTGACGTCGATTCTGCTGGGCGGACTGCCCTTGCTCGCGCTGGCTGCCGGTCTGGGTGTGGTGGCCTTCGGCATCAGAAATACGGCGACGATCTGTGAAGCCGTGGTGCCCGCGCTCATCTGGACACCAGGGGCGGCGCTGGTCAGCGTGGTCGTATACGCCGCCATCACCGTCGCCCTGGTGCGACTGATGTCGATCGGCGTGCACGAGGGGTATCACCCCGTGCGCGGCCGGCAGGGATGGCAACTGTGGGCCACCGAACGCCTGATGGACGCTGCCCGGAACTATCTGTTCCCCATTTACGCCAGCCAACTGACCCCATGGTGGCTGCGCATCCTGGGCGCGAAAATCGGCAAGGACACCGAGATTTCGACAGCCCTGCTGATACCGAAGTTCACCGAGGTCGACGACGGCGCATTCCTCGCCGACGACACCATGGTCGCGTCCTACGAGTTGGGCGGCGGTTGGATTCACATCGCCAAGGCCCGAATTGGCAAGCGCGCATTCCTGGGGAACTCCGGGATCACCCAGCCGGGCCGCAAGGTGCCCAATGACGCGCTGGTCGCCGTCCTCTCCGCGACTCCCCACAAGGCCAAGTCGGGTTCGTCGTGGATCGGCAGTCCACCAAAGCGGCTTCGGCGCAAGGCCGATGGCGCCGACTCCGCGCTGACATTCGAGCCGCCGTTCCGGCTCAAGGTCATGCGGGGGATCGTGGAGACGTGCCGCATCATCCCGATCATCGTGACGTTCGGGATCGGAGTCGGGGTGCTCCTGGCCTTGCAGACGATTGCCATCCGGTTCAATTTCTGGGCTGCCGGTGCACTCAGTGGCGTGGTACTGCTGATCGCCGGCGCCGTGGCCGGCGTGGTGAGCGTCGTCGCCAAGTGGGTCGTGGTCGGACGCACCAAAGCCGTGGAGAAGCCCCTCTGGTCCTCGTTCGTCTGGCGTAACGAGGTTGCCGATACCTTCGTGGAAACCGTTGCTGCCGTATGGTTCGCGCGCGCCGCATCGGGAACGGTGATGCAGAACTGGTGGCTGCGCGGCCTGGGCGCAAAAATCGGGCGCGGAGTGTGGTGCGAAACGTACTGGCTGCCTGAGGCCGATCTGGTGACCCTGGGCAGGGGCGCGACCGTGAACCGCGGCTGCGTGGTGCAGACACACCTGTTCCACGACCGGATCATGCGGATGGACACCGTGGTCCTCGGCGAGGGCGCCACCCTCGGACCACATTGCGTAGCGCTTCCCGCCGCCGAACTGGGTGCCGGCGCCACCGTCGGGCCCGCCTCGCTGGTGGTCCGTGGTGACGTCGTCCCACCGTCCACGAGGTGGCAGGGCAACCCCATTTCTCCTTGGGGCAAGCTGGATCCGATGGCACCGAAAAAGCCCAAGGGCGGCAAGGTTTCCCCAAATAAGAACTCCGGGGCCGCATGACCAAACCCGATAAGAAGCCAGGAAGGAAACTAGCCAAAAGGCTCCCCCCACGGCCTCCGATTATCGACCCCTACCTGCCGCAGAACGGCAATTACGGGTATCGGGTGTCCCGCTACGAGCTGGACCTCGAATACAAGGTGGCCATCAACCGGCTGACCGGTACCGCGACGATCACGGCAGTCACCCTCGCCACCCTCAAGGAGTTCACCCTCGACCTCGCCGACTCTCTCGGTGTCTCGAAGGTGACCGTGAATGGCAGGCGTCCCACACATTTCGGGCATCGCGGCGGAAAGATCACCATCAAGCTGGCCACCGGAATCCCGGCCGGAGCCGCCATGACCATCGTTATCCGATACGGCGGATCACCCCGCCCCATCCGCAGCATGTGGGGGGACGTCGGGTTCGAGGAGCTGTCCAACGGCGTGCTGGTCGCCGGACAGCCGAACGGCGCGGCGTCCTGGTTTCCGTGCGACGATCACCCCAGCTCCAAGGCAAGCTATCGGTTTGTCATCAGCAGCGACAGCCCATACTGCGTTGTGTCCAACGGCGAGTTGGTATCACGGCGGGTCCGGGCCGCACACACGACCTGGATCTATGAGCAGCCCGAGCCGATGGCGCCCTATCTGGCGACGCTGCAGATCGGGGATTATCAAACCGTCAAGCTCGCCAAGAACCCGATCTCGATGAACGCCGCGCTCCCGTCGCGGCTGTATGAGCGGTTCACGCATGACTTCGGCAGGCAGCCGCAGATGATGAAGCTGTTCATCAAACAGTTCGGCCCGTACCCCTTCGCCGCCGGGTACACCGTGGTGGTCACCGATGACGAGCTCGATATTCCGCTTGAGGCACAAGGCATTTCGGTGTTCGGTGCCAACCATTGCGATGGCGAGCGGCGCTCCGAGCGACTGGTCGCGCATGAGCTGGCGCACCAGTGGTTCGGCAACAGTGTCACCGCACGCCGCTGGCGCGACATCTGGCTCCACGAAGGGTTTGCCTGTTACGCCGAATGGCTGTGGTCCGAGGAGTCCGGCGGGCCGTCGGCCGATGCCCGCGCACGCCACTACCACCAAAAGCTCAAAGACCTCCCCCAAGATCTGATCCTGGCCGACCCCGGCCCGCAACTGATGTTCGACGATCGCGTGTACAAGCGTGGAGCGTTGACATTGCATGCGTTGCGATTGCGGCTCGGTGATACGAAATTCTTTGCACTGCTGCAAGACTGGACCACCCGATACCGGCACAGCACCGTCATCACCGACGACTTCACGGGCCTGGCGGCCGGTTATTCCGACGAATCGCTGCGGCCGCTGTGGACCGCGTGGCTGTACGAGAAGCAGCTCCCGCCCCTGGACCGGAAGTGACCGACGCCGGCCCCACCGAGTTTGAGCCTCTCAACCCGAGCGGCTCATCGGTCCGCTCCAGCGTCGCACGGATCGGTGTGGCCACCGCCATCAGCGCGATATGCGGCTACACCGTGCTGTACTTGGCGGCCCGTGAGCTGGGTCCCGCGTCGTTCTCGGTGTTCGCAGTCTTCTGGGGCGCATTCGGCTTGGTGACCGGCGCGGCCAATGGGCTGCTGCAGGAGACCACCCGCGAAGTGCGGCTGTCGCTGGCGCAGCGTGAACGGTCACCGCTGGCCACCACCCTGCCGATCAGGATCGCCATCGCCTTCGCCATCGCCTCCGCCATCGGCATCGTCGGCACCGCACCGCTGTGGGCTGCTCATGTGTTCACCGAGTTTCGCTGGCTCAGTGTGGCATTGCTTGCGGGCGGGCTCGCCGGGTTCTGCATGCACGCGACCACCCTGGGCGCCCTGGCCGGATCGAACCGGTGGACTCAGTACGGCGTTCTCATGGTGACCGATGCGGGGATCCGTTTGGTGGTGGCGGTTGTCACCTTCGTAGCCACCATCGGGCTCGTCGGGTATCTATGGGCGACGGTCGCGGGATCGATGTCCTGGTTACTGCTCACCGCGGTCTCGAAGCCGACCCGGGAGGCACTCACAGTGCCCGCACTCGTCGACACCATGGAGTTCCTGCGCGGCGCCCGGCATTCGATCGCCGCGGCCGCGGCCAGCGCGGTACTGGTGATGGGCTTCCCGGTGCTGTTGCAGTCAACGACAGGCGATCTGGGCCCCACCGGCGGCGTGGTAATCCTGGCCGTCACCCTGACTCGTGCGCCGCTATTGGTTCCGCTGACTGCGCTGCAGGGCAACCTCATAGCCCATTTCGTGGATGAGCGGGATCGGCGCCTCAGTGCACTTATCACCCCTGCCGCGATCATCATCGGTGTGGGAGCCGTAGGCATCGCGCTCGCCACGACCGTTGGCCCCTGGTTGCTGCGAACGGTGTTCGATCCCGCATACCAGGCGGGTGGTCCGCTTCTGGGCTGGCTGACCGCCGGCGCGGTGATGATCGCCTTACTGACGCTGACCGGGGCAGCCACCGTCGCCCACGCCCGTCACCTGGCCTATTCGGCGGGATGGGTTGGGGCCACCGTGGTCTCGGCGCTGCTGCTGCTCTTGCCCCTCAGTTTGGAGGTGCGGACGGTCATCGCGTTGATCGTCGGACCGGTCGTCGGAATGGTCGTGCATGTGGCCGCACTCGCCTTCTGGCGGGACCCGGAGACCGACGAGGACATCATCGACTGAGCCGGGCCGGCTGGCACCCTCAGATCCCCGCGGCGTGCTCCAGCTCCACCAGCGCCGCTTCGAGACCGTCGGCCATCTCGTCGATATCCGCCGCGACCTCCGGGGTAGTGACGAACCCAAAATCCATGTGCTCCATATAAGAGAAACAGGTGATGTTGAGGGCTACGTCCATGACGGGCGGACCCAGCGGGATCATCGACTCCAACTTGGCGCCCGCCATGTAGAGCGGGAAAGAGGGACCCGGGACATTCGAGAGCACCAGGTTGATGGGGGCCAGATTCCGCGACAGCCCACTGGCGGTGTACGCCCGCGCCGCCAATTGCAGCAGCCCCGGCGGTGTCGTATCGGTCAACCCCATGATCTGGTGTGCCGACATCGCGCGCGCCATGTCCTTGGCGCCCTGCGTTCCCTCATAGATAGCCCTGATCCGATCGGCAGGGTCGTCGATATCCGTCGCCAGTGAGACCGTCATCGAGCTGATCTGATTGCCCACCTCGCCGTCGGTCTCCTCGGTGCGCACCGATACCGGAATCTGCACGATCAGCGGTTTGTCCGGCAGTTCGTCGCGCTTGGCCAGATAGTCCCGGACGGCCCCGGACACGATGGCCAGCACCACGTCGTTGACCTTGACGCCAAAGGCGTCCTTGAGTGCCTTGACCCGCGCCAGCTCAAGACGCGCCCCGGATATCCGGCGGTGCGGCGACACCGGCGCATTGAATCGGGTGTGCGGGGCCTCGAAGTAGCCCGGCGATTTCCGCTCCATACCGAACACCGCCAGCTGCTGGCGAACCGTCTGTTGCACCAGCCGAACCACCCGATAGGGCGTTTTGACGCCCAGGTTGACCAATGCGCTCAACAAGATGCGCTCACGGCTGGGCAACCCGAGGCCCACCAGCGACCCCACCGTGTCGTCCGGCGCCGGCCGTGGCTCGGGGGCGATATCGAACAAAATCTCGCCCAGGCCCGCGCCCGAAACGCCGTCGACGATGGCGTGATGCATCTTGGTCAGCGTGGCGACACGTCCGCCCTCGACGCCCTCGATGACCCACAGCTCCCACAACGGGCGCGATCGGTCGAGCTTGTACGACATCAGCCGGCCGGCCAGTTCCTCCAGTTCCTTGCGACCGCCGGGTGCGGGAACACCGATGCGGCGAATGTGAAAGTCGGGATCCAGTTCCTCGTCCTCGACGAACCACGGCCGGTCCAATCCCAGCGGGACGTCGGTGACTCGCCAGCGCAACTGCGGCATCGACGGAAGCCTCTCCACGATGAGGCCGCGAACCCGCTCAAAGCTGTAGTCAGGTGCATCGGTGGGGTCATAGATCGACAGTCCCCCGATATGCATATGCCAACCCGCCGTTTCGGCGTGCCAGAACGCCGCATCTACCCCAGACAGCCGCTGCATGGCCGAAACATTAGTGCCGCCAACGGTCCCTTCTGCCGGAATGGCAGGACTTGTCGGGGGCCGGGTAGAGCCGACATCCGCTGATGGGTTGCCGGTGCTACCTTGATCCCAGTGAGCAACACCGGTAACAGTGACGTCTGGCTGGTCATCCCCGCCTATAACGAGGGGCCAGTCATCGCCGACGTCATCGCAGCGGCGCTCGGCACGTTCCCCAACATCGTCTGTGTGGACGACGGCAGCGCGGACCGCACGGCCGCGCTGGCGCACGGTGCCGGGGCGCATCTAGTCCGGCATCCGGTCAATCTGGGGCAGGGTGCCGCGATACAAACCGGTGTCGAATACGCGCGCGCGCAGCCCGGTGCTCAGATCTTCGTCACCTTCGACGCCGACGGCCAGCATCAGGTCAAGGACGTGGTGGCCATGGTGGACAGGCTGCGACTCGAACCGCTCGACATCATCGTCGGCACCCGTTTCGGTGCGGGGTCCGCACCCAGCCATGTTCCCCTGATCAAGCGCATCGTACTGAAAACCGTTGTGCTGCTGAGTCCCCGCACCCGCCGCCTCAACCTGACCGACGCTCACAACGGGCTGCGTGTGTTCAACCGCACCGTCGCCACCGGTCTCAACATCACGATGAACGGCATGGGCCACGCCAGCGAGTTCATCGCGATGATCGCCGAAAACCATTGGCGAGTAGCCGAACAGCCCGTCGACATCCTGTACACCGAGTACTCGATGGCCAAAGGCCAGTCACTGATCAACGGAGTCAACATCATGTTCGACACCGCGTTCCGCCGGAGGTTGCCGTGATCACCTGGATACAGCCGCTGCTCATCGTCGCGGTTTTGCTATTGCTGGTGTATCTGCTGCGTTCACGCAGCACCGCGCAGGCCAAGGCATGGGTGAAGCTCGGGTTCGTCCTCTTCGTGGTCGCGGGTATCTACGCGATCCTGCGTCCCAATGACACCACCACACTGGCGCATTGGCTCGGCCTGGGCCGAGGCACCGACCTCATGCTCTACGCGCTGATCATCGCGTTCGCGTTCACGACGCTCAGCACCTACCTGCGTTTCAAGGATTTGGAACTGCGGTATTCACGGCTCGCGCGAGCCGTCGCGCTACGCGGCGCCGAGCCCCCGGAAGAAGTCGACAGTCCGGCCGATTCCGTCCGTTAGCGCCACCTTCGGCTCCCACCCCAGCACGCTCTTGGCCAGGCCGACGTCCAGGCAGGACTGTCGCAGATCGCCCAGTCGCGGAGGGTGGAACTCAGGATTGTCCGACGCGCCAGCTGCCGCAGCCACCAGCGAATGCAGTTGCCGATCACTGGTTTCCACACCGGTGCCGACGTTGAAACGTTGTCCGCCGCCGTTAGGACCGGAGGCGCGAACAAAGGCCTCCACCACATCGTCGACGAAGACGTAGTCACGGGTGTTGCCGCCGTCACCGAACACCTTGGTGGAACGACCAGACAGCAGCGCCTGCGCGAAAATGGCGACAACACCCGCTTCGCCATGCGGGTCCTGGCGTGGCCCATACACATTGGCTGGTGCGATATGCGAGCACTCCAGTCCGTACAGATGCCGGAAGGTGTTGAGATAGATCTCTCCGGCCACCTTGCCCGCCGCGTACGGCGAATGCGGATCGGTGGGAACGGACTCGTTCGTGGGGATCTGCTCTGGAGTGCCGTAGATCGATCCGCCCGAGGAGGTGTGCACGATCTTGCGCACGCCAGCCTTACGCGCGGCCTCAGCCAGCCGCACGGTGCCGACTACGTTGACCGAGGAATCAAACTGCGGGTCGGCCACCGAGTGCCGCACATCGATCTGCGCGGCCAGATGGAAGATCACCTCGGGCGAGAATTCGGCCACGACGGCGTTCAGATCCGCCTCGACAATGTCGTCCTTGACGAAGGTGAAGGCGGATTGCGCCTCGGCAGCCTCCAGATTCGTCACCTTGCCGGTAGCCAGATTATCCAGACCCGTTACCTCGTGCCCGTCCGCCAACAGCCGATCCACCAGCGTTGATCCGATAAATCCTGCGGCTCCGGTAACCATTGCCCGCACGTGGCGACTCCCTCTTTATTCGCATAGCTCACGGCATTCGGCCCCACCCTACCGACCGTGCCTGATGTTCTTCGCGCGAGCGTTCATCGCTAGTCTCGGGCCCTGATGCCTTTCGCCAGAACCAACCGCGTTGCCGTGGCCGCCGCGGCTCTCCTCGTGGTGCACCTTGTGGTTCGCGGCGTGCTGGCGTTCGGGGGCGACTTCTACTGGGACGACCTGATCTTGGTTGGCCGCGCGGGCACACAGGGCTTGTTCGCCCCGTCGTACCTGTTCGATGACCACGATGGGCATGTCATGCCCGCGGCCTTCTTGCTGGCGGGCATCATCACCAAACTCGCACCATTGAATTGGTTCTGGCCCGCGCTGAGCCTGGTGATTCTGCAGGCATTGGCATCCCTGGCATTGCTGCGGGCACTGTGGGTGATTCTGGGCTGGCGACCAGTGCTGCTCGTGCCGCTCACGTTCGCACTGTTCACGCCGCTGGCGATACCCGGCTTTACCTGGTGGGCCGCGGCGCTGAACTCCCTGCCGATGCTGACCGCGATGTGTTGGTTCGTGGCCGACGCGGTGCTGCTGGATCGCACCGGAAACCGCCGGTACGCCGTGACGGCTATGGCCGCCTTCCTCGGCGGGCTGTTGTTCTTCGAGAAATCGGTGGTCATTCCGTTCGTCGCGTTCGCGGTGGTGGCGCTGTTGGCCTCTCTGCGCGGCGACGGGTGGTCGGCACTGACACGGACCTGGCGACGCGGCGCGACGCTCTGGATTCCGGCCGGGGCGCTCACCGTGGCGTGGATCGCCCTGTACCTGGTGGTGGTGGACCAGAAACGGTGGAGCACCGACCTGTCGATGACGTGGTCGCTGCTGCAACGCTCCTTCACGCACGGGGTGCTCCCCGGGTTGGTGGGTGGCCCGTGGCGCTGGGACCGCTGGGTGCCCAGCTCACCGTGGGCCGAACCGTCCTCGTTGGTGATTTGGCTGGGAGCGCTCGCGCTGGGTGCGACGGTCGTACTGACGTGTTCCCGGAAACAGCGACTCGCACCGGTCTGGCTGACACTGCTGGGTTACCTGGCCGCCAGCGAGGTACCGATCTATCTCATGCGCTCATCGGCGTTCACGGCGCTGCTGCTTGCACAAACCTTGCGATACCTGCCGGATTTGGTGGTGGTCGCGACGCTGCTGGCCGCGGTGGGGCTCACCGCCCCGAACCGACCGGGCAGCGCCTACCTGGACAACTCTGTCCGACGCACCGCGATAGTCGCGTTCGCATTGGCATTGTTCGTGGGAAGCAGCTTGGTCTCGACGGCCACCTATCTGCGCACCTGGCGAAACAATCCCGCCTCGCCCTACATCGCTACCGTGAAGGAATCCTTGGCAGCGATCGCGGATGGGCCCGCGGTGCTTGACCAGGAAGTCGACCCACTGGTGCTTCAGAATGTGGTGCGGCCGGAGAACCTGTTAAGCCATATGTTCGCGCTGGTCCGCCCACGGCCAGAGATCGGTTCCACCACAACGCAGTTACGTATGCTTGACCGCTACGGCCATCTGCTGGAAGCCCAGGTGACGTGGGTGCGCGCGCTGACCGAGGGGCCGGTCCCGGGATGCGGTTACCTGGTGCAGTCCATCCAGACCATGCCACTGACCGGGCCGCTGCTTCCCGCGGACTGGATCGTCGAGCTGAACTACCTCGCCAACACCGAGGGCGCGGCGTGGGCATCGTTCACCAATGGGCCCAGGGTCAAGGTTCCGGTTCGCCCCGGGCTCAACCGAGTGTTCATCAGACTCCCAGGTTCAGGGAATTCGCTTACCCTGCAGCCGATTACCCAGTCGCTGTCGCTGTGCGTCGCCGTCGGGCCGGTGGGAGCGCTCGCGCCCCGGTAGATTGGGCGCCATGCTCGGAGAACTGGCTTTCACCTGGACGGGACGACTTTCTGCCCCTTTCCTTGAAAAGCTGCTCGACCTGCCCGAACCCGTCACCGCCGACGTGCAGGCACGTCGGGGCATCAAGGTAACGATGCCCGACGGCGTCAAGCTCGCTACCGACCACTTCCGGCCGCCCGGGCAAGATCCGCTACCCGCCGTCATCTTCCGCACGCCGTACGGCAGGCACGGTGCGATCAGCCAGATGTGGGCAACGCTGTTGGCACGTCAGGGATTTCAGGTTGTCCTGCAGGACACGCGTGGCCAGTTCGGTTCCGAGGGAAAGTTCGACGCCTTCCGCCAGGAGCGCGCGGACGGCTTGGCCACGGCAGCCTGGGTCCGGGAGCAGCCCTGGTGCGACGGCACACTCGCGACGGCCGGTCCGTCGTATCTCGGGCACACCCAGTGGGCGGTGGCGCCTTACCTCGAGCCACCCTTGGCGGCCATGTGCCCGGCGATCACCACCAGTAATTTCACCGAGCTCTTCTACCCGAGCGGGGCCTTCAATCTGCACAACTTGCTGAGCTGGTCGGCCTCGATCGGCACGCACGACGGCTCACAGATCAAGCGCCTGCTCCGGATGCGCGCCCTTGAGAAGCAGGTACGCCGCGCCATGGATCACCTGCCCCTGGGCAACGCCGACAACGTCGCCATCGGCAAGCCAGAACCGTTCTGGCGCACCGTGACCGACCATACCGACGATGACTACTGGGACGAGATCGATCACACCCCACGGCTCGCGCAACTCAACACACCGGTGAGCATGGTGACCGGATGGTGGGACCTGCTCCTGGTGGGTCAGCTTCGCGACTACGACGAGTTGCAGAAGGCCGACTGCCCACGGCGGATCACCATTGGCCCATGGGACCACATGAAGTCACTCAAGGCGGTGGTCTCCGACAGCTTCTCGTGGCTGGCCGCTCATCTGCGGGGCGACGTCTCCTCGACACATCGCTCTCCGGTTCGGGTCTACCTGCAGAAGGCCGGCCAATGGCTCGACTTCGATCACTGGCCACCCAAGAAGTCAACCCCCACCCCGCTGTATTTGCAGGCCGATGACGTACTGGATTGGCATGCACCACAGAGCGATAACCCCGCCGACACGTTTACCTACGATCCGGCGGATCCCACTCCGGTTGTGGGTGGGCCACTGCTGGACACGAGATTTTCCGGACAGCGCGACAACTCCGCGACCGAGAAGCGTTCCGATGTACTGGTGTACACCAGCGATCCGCTGACGAGCGACCTGGACCTCATCGGCCCCGTCTCGGCGTCTATCTACGCGACCACGGACAGCGGCCAGGGCGATCTGTTCGTCCGACTCTGCGATGTTGACCGAAAGGGAGTATCCCGCAACGTTTCCGATGGAATCGTACGGTTCAATGGTCCGACGGATTCGCCGGTCGCCGTGACCATGCATCCCACCGGCTACCGTTTCACGCGCGGACACCGGCTACGAGTACAGGTCAGCGGCGGCGCGTTTCCCAACCACGCCCGCAACACCGGTTCCGGTGAACCGCTGGCGACCGCCAGCCGCATCGTCCCGATCCGCTTCGAGATCCACCACGACGAGGAACGCCCCTCTTCCATCACGATTCCCGTGATGGGCACTTCATGATCATGAAACACCTTTGCACCCTTGGGCTTATCGGGATACTTCTCACGGCATGCGGTGGCAATGAGGCTTCAGAGAGTCGGCCAACCCTCATCCACGTCGGCCCCAGCGGCGGCGGGGCTGAAACCAAAGTGGTTACGGCAGAAGAAGGTAAGCCCGGCACTCTCGGACAGCAGGTGCGCGACGGCGACCTCGCGTTTGTCGTCACACGGGTAAACGATGCCGGGACGGTCGGCGACCAGGCGGATCCGGCGCTGCAGGCGACGGCGAGCGGCACCTTCGTCGTCGTTCACGTCGAGGTTCTGAACCTCGGGCAGACAACGCACTCCTTCCTCGGGGACGAACAGAAACTCAAGGATGCAACGGGCAGGGAGTACACCCCCGACAGCATGGCAAACATCTTGGCACGCAACGCCGAACAGCTCGAGCCTGGCGCAGAACTCGGGCCCGGTACGCAGAAGCGGTCGGTGCTCGTCTACGACGTCCCGCCCGGCACCGTGCCCAAGGAGATCGACCTACATATCGACTACAAGTCCAAGGGCGCCAAGGTCTTGCTTGGCTAATCGGTGGGCGGGAAGAGCGCGTACGCGATCTGCGAGGCGATCACCCTCGGATCGGCATCATCGCGCGAATCAGCAAGCGCCCCACTGGACCACAGTGAGACAAATCCGTGCACCAAGGACCAGGCCGCACGGGCCGCGGTGACCTTATCGGCCGAAGTCTGCCGGGGTGTCAGTGTCGCGATCCCGGCATCCAAGGCGGCACCGGCACGGACTCGCGCCGCGGTGAGTCGCGCATCGGTGGAATCCAGCAGCGCGGGTTCGAACATCACCGCGTAGTGCCCGGGATGCGCCAGGGCGAAGTCCACGTAGGCCAGGGCAGCGGCATGAAAGTCCGGGCGCGCGCCGTCGAGGGCCCCGGCGAGTTTGGTGAATCCGTCGGCGGCCAAGGCGGTGAACAGACCGCGGCGATCGCCGAAATGGTGTGCGGGTGCGGCGTGCGAGACACCCGATTCGCGCGCCAGTTCCCGCAGTGACAGCTCGGTGGGGCCGCGCCGGGCCACCATATCGGCCGCGCTGGCCAGTATCGCCGCCCGCAGATCGCCATGGTGATACGACATCGCACCAGCATAACGCAGATCTTGACATTGACTAGTTTCCCGATATCGTCTATCTAGTCAATGTCAAGATTGGAGATCGTCATGGCACCACTTGTCGCCCTGGTCGTGGGGACCCTGTTGGCGCGCCTGATCGGCGCCCAGGGGTTCACACCCGTCAATTCATGGCCGGCCGCCGTGGTGGTCGGTCTCGCCGCGATGTTCACACTGACCGGCGTCGCGCATTTCGTCCCGAAGATGCGTCAGGCGATGATCGCTATCGTGCCGCCGTGGATTCCGGCCGCCGGGCTCCTCGTGGCGCTGACCGGCGTGCTCGAACTGCTGGGCGCGATCGGCGTGCTGGTTCCCTCGACACGTGTGGTGGCCGCCGGATGCCTGGGAGTGCTGCTGGTGGTGATGTTTCCGGCCAATGTGTATGCCGCGACCCAGCGGTCCAACCCGCTGTCCACTCCCCTGGGCTGGCGCACCGCTGAACAGCTGCTATTTCTCGCAGCGTCCGCGATCGTCGTATGGGGCTAGATCAAGTGCCAGACCAGAACCGCGGCCAGCACTCCCATCCCGTTGAGTGACCAGTGCAACGCAATGGGCGCCAAGAGGCTGCCACTGCGGCGCCGCAACCAGGTGAAGACGAAACCCGCGATCGCGGTGGCGACCACCGCCCCGGCGACACCGGCGATCTGGGCCCACAGGCCCACCCCGAGCAGCCTCGTCAGGCCGACATTGCCGGTCGTCAGACCCAAGGAAGTAGCGATGTGCCAAAAGCCGAACAACAGAGACCCGGTGGCCGCGACTCCCCGGAAGCCCCAGGCCCGAGCCATCGTCCCGTGCAGAACCCCCCGGAAGGCGAGCTCCTCGGGAATCACGGTCTGCAGCGGGATCAGGACGAAAGAGGCCAGTAGCGCGCCCGAAACGGTCGTCGCGTAGCTGCTGTTGAGGAACATCGGTCGGGTCATCGGCAGCAAGAGACCGATGCCGATCACCGCTCCGACGATGACAACCGCGACAGCCGCGTACTTGGCGCCGGAACGCCAGTGATCGCGGCCCAACCCCAACTCGGCCCAGGAGTGGCCCCGGTAGCGGATCAGAGCCAGGAGCCCAATCGCGGCGATCGGGACCACGACGAAGTTGGCCCAGGGCGTGGTGAAGTGCGCGATCAGATTGGTGGCGACGAGAACAGCGACCACGACAGCAATGTCGATGTAGGTGCGCATGTCCCGCAATCCGTGCAGGGGCGCAGCAACAGCCGAGGTCTGAGTAGGCATCCGCCCCAGAGTACCGGCGGTCTCGTTGGCCCAGGTCAGAGTGTGATCCAGTCGTGGCCATCGTCCCGCACCTCGGCGCGAGGCCGACTGTGGCAGTGCCCACAAGGCCGCGTTAACCGGAACACGATCCACCCTCACGTAAGTTCTGGAATCGTGCTCACCCTGTTGCTGGCATTCGCGGGATTCGCCTGTCTGGACGCCCTCAACGTACTCAACATCGGTATTGCCACCACGATCGTCTATGTGACCCGGCTGGAACGCCGATCGGCGTTTCCCGGCGGCCTCAGCTTCGTCACCGGGTTGTTTGTCGCACTGTTCACGTTTGGACTGGCGACCGTGCTCGGCGTGCGCTCGCTGACCGACGTGGCCGGTGGTTCGGACATCACCCCGTCTACCCGGTATTGGGCCCAGCTGGTCATCGGCATTCTGTTGATCGCCTTTGCCTCATTGACCTGGTTCACCGAGCCGGTGACGCCGCCGTGGATTCGTACCATTGCGCGCCGCCACCCATGGCTTCTCGCACTCGTTGGGCTTGCGCTGGGCTATGCGGAGGCTCCCACATCTGTTCCGTACCTGAGCGCACTCGCGATGTTGGCCTCACGTCACCCGCTGCCGCCGACGTGGCCGCTGCTGCTGGTCGGCTACGGCTTGGTCGCCATTCTCCCGAGTCTGTTGATTCTCGTACTGTCGACGCGGCGATCTCCACGCGCGCGGCGGGCGCAGCGCGGCCTGGTGCGGACGGTGACGCGATACGGCCCCACTGCGATTCGGGTGATTTTCCTGTCCCTCGGAGTCGTCCTGATTGCCAGTGCGCTGGTGCATCACAGCGCACTGGGGCTCCGCTGAACAGCGGCAGGTTCATACAAAAATCGGCTGACCAGTCGCTGTGCTCAACCCCACGATGAGCACAGCGATTGGCCAGCCGAGAGCGATCGACCTTGATTAGCCGAACGAACACTCCGGACATTACTGTCAGTAAATAGTCCTTGTCAATCACTTACCCTTCCGATAAGTTGCATATCGCTCGGACACCCGCAGACCTACGGTGAGCAGCACAGCATGTGCGTGTATCGTTGGGCTGCGAAGTGAAAGTATGTGAGGGGGTGCGGTGCCGGACTTTTCGCAGCGCTTGAGCCATCTGTTTGCCACAGTGCATCCGGCCGGGCGCGGACCTTATTCCCTCAACGAAGTGGTCGCCGCACTTGGCGAGCGCGGCGTCGAGGTGTCTTCGCCGTATCTGTCACTTCTACGCAAGGGCGAGCGGTCCAACCCGGCGCCCGATATCGTCACGGCGCTGGCGGAGTTCTTCCAAGTGAGTCCCGCCTACTTCTATGACGCCGACTACGCCGCATCGGTGAATCGCGATCTGGATTGGCTTGTGCAGCTGCGTGACTCAAAGGTCCGCGAAATCGCACAACGAAGCTACGCGCTCTCCGAGAACAGTCGGCAGGCGATCGCCGATATGGTCGATCACTTGCGCAAAGTCGAGGGCATACCTGACAAGGAAGCCGGAGCCTCCAAGCGTTCCTGACGTTCTCGGTAGGCGTCGGCGATCGCGAGCACCCAGGGCCCGTCACTCACGCCTTCGGGCGGACGCAGCCATTCGCAACTGAATCCCGGAACCGCTTCATCTACAAGCCAATTCGCCACACCCAGAGTCCGTTCGGAGCCGCCCTTTGGCACCAGGGAGTTGGTTACGAGCGGCACCCGGCGCCTCTGCGCTAGTAGCGTGAGACCATCCTGGATATGTGTGACCCATTCGAATACTAAGTCCGACAATCGTATTCGTGTTTCCACCGGCGGAAACAGCCCCGGGAACATACCGCCGAGAGCGTCACGGAGTGGGCGTAGTCGCCGCAATTCCCGCTGCGCCTGAACACGCAGCATCACCGGCGGCCACAGAAAACCCGCGACAATCAGAACCGCGGCGATACAGCCCGGCCACGTCTGCAACCACACTCCGACGGCGCCGCTGATAAAGCCCTCGCCATGGCTCAGCGGGCGCCAGATCCCTCCGCAGAAGCTCGCGACAACCTGGAACATCGACGCGGCCGCCAGCAGTCCCAGACCGACGCCGACGGGAGTTCGATCGGCGTTCCGAGAGCCGACCCACGCGAGCTGAAGGACCACCAACATCATGTACGCGCTGCTCACCGCAACAGCGATGGCCGCTCCGCTATCAGCCCCGGAATACACGATATTTGCGATCGTCAGCGCATCGCCCGCCATCCCGATCAACTCACTGTGACGCACGGCGACAACGACGATCGTGAGAGCGATGACTGCTCCCGCAACAGTGACCCACAGCCCACGGCGAATACGCTCTTGCGACGCGTCGCCCCTGATGCCGATGACGAAAACCTGTAAACACGCCGCGATCGTGATGGCCGGCCACCCGACGACGCTGACGGCGCGTACACCCGGCGGCAGTGCCGCCCACACCCAGTCGGTGTACACCACGAACCAGATCCACACCGACACCCCGAAGGCGGTGACCGCGACGGCAGGGACCGATGTGGGATCACGCACAATCCGCCGGATTCGATACAGCAACACCGGCAGAAAGCAGATGAGCACGGCCACGCGCACAATCTGCATCAGCTCCCACGCCGCGCGGGTAGTCACGGCGCCACCGGCAGATGCCCACGTCGTGCTTCTCGCACACCAAAGGAGTCCGCACGGCCCCCATAGGCATCGGCGATGGCGAGCACCCACGCCTGATCGCTCATGCCCGTTGGCGGACGCAGCCATTCATGGCTGATTCCCAAAACCGATTGACCAGAAATCCAATTTGCCACTTCCTGAACATGATCCACATGATCCACGGGAATCGGCACACTGGTTTCCACCGGTATCCCATGGCTCTGCGATAGCAGGGTGAGGCCGTCTTGTATATGCGCCAGCCACTCAAATACCAAGTCTGACAGCCTTATTTGAGATTCTGTCGGCGGGAAAAGCCCTGGGTACATCTCGATGAAAGCATCATGGAGTGGCCGCAGTCGCCGCAATTCCCGACGCGCCTGAATACGTAGCATCACGGGCGGCCAGGCGAATCCCACCACCATAAGGGCCGCACCGATACATCCGGGCAGGATCTGAAGCAATGGACCATAGCGGCCGCTAATCCCCACGCCTCCGCCTGTCAGCGGGCGCCAGATTCCCGTGAAGGCGATCGCGATCAATTGCAGCACTGCGGCCGTCGCCAGCAGTCCCAGCCCCACGCCGACTGGCGTGCGGTCGGCGTGCCGGAATCCGACCCAGGCGAGCTGGACAAGCACCACTGCCAGGTAGCCGCTGCTCACGACTTCGGCAATCGCCGCACCGCGATCTCCACCATCGAGAAGAGCGTTGGTGAGCGTGAACATGTCATCAGAAGACAGCAGCACACGGCTCTGACTCACCGCTACCGCGACCACAGCCAGGACCAGGCCGGTGACGGCGAAGGTGGCACGCAGCCCCCGTCGAATCCAGACCTGCGAGACATCACCACTGATGCCGATCACGAAAATCTGCAGACAGCCAGCCATCCAGACGGGTGCCCAACCACCGATGCTCACCGCGTGCACGTAGGACGGCATCACCGACCACACCGGCTCGGTGAACATCAACATCCAAAACCACACCCATAACCCAAAGACAGTGGCGGCGATGGCAGGGATCGACATGGGGTAGCGGACTAGCCGCCAGATCCGGAACAGCAGTACCGGTAGAAATCCGATCAGTACCGCGATGCGCACAGCCTGCAGCGACTCCCAAACCGAGAGAGTCATTACCCCAGCGCGTCGTCGACGTATGGGCTCCAGCTCGGGCGCTCACGCCGGCCGGCCCGCAAGCGGCGCACCAACAATGCCGCGAACCGCTCAGCAGCTAGTTCATCCTGTGGCCAACGATCATCGCTCTGGGTCAATTCATCGGCGCCACAACTGCGTTGCAGCATGCGCGCAACAAGTTCAGGCGGCACCGCTCGGACGTGCTCGGCGGCGAACTCGGCCACCGGCAGACCGCGATGACCTAACACCATATGGCCCAATTCATGTGCGATCGTGCGGTCGCGGCCCACGACTCCATGCCCCACCTGCACGAGGTCCCTGTCGGGGAACGAGATCCACTGGCCGAAAACTCCGGCCGCGAGCGGCGCATCCTCGATGTCCACTACCCGGCCGTTCGCGTGCGCCCAGCTATGCGCGACATCAACCACCGAGCCTTGCCGTCCGGTGGCTGTGGCCAGCACCTGATCCACCGCAGCAACGACCACGCCATGACGGCTGGCACCGCGCCCCGCGAACCACATGAGCATCAATCTAGCGGTCCGACGTTGTGCCCACAGCAGAAGTACCCGGCAGCGGAGTGATTTACGTCAAGTACTGGAGAAGGGCTACGAACGCAAGAAGCGGCTCGCCGAGTTCGAGCAGGTCGATGTGGCGTGGCCGGGGCGGTCTCGAAAGCTATCGAATAATCCGCGTGGAGCTGCCCGGGGGAATCGAACCCCCGACCTATTCATTACGAGTGAATTGCTCTACCGACTGAGCTAGGGCAGCGTGCCGGGCGAACCCAGCGCCCGAGAGTCTACGGCACCCCCGCCACGACTCCCAATCTCATTCCGACGGGCGCAGCGCCTGCCCTGCCGTCGCGACCAGGGCATCGATTGCGAACTTGGGCTTCACGTTCATCGCCAGTGCTTCGCGGCACTCCAGGACGGCCTCGATGCATTGCAGGAGCTGTTCGGGCGGCACCCTGTCGACCATCGGCCCGAGCCGGTCAGCCATATCGGGGTGATGCAACGTCACACGGCCTTCGTCCGCAGCGCCGAACGACAGCACCAACGCGTCTCGGAAGTAAGTGGCCAGATCGATGAGCGTGCGGTCCAGGGCATCTCGCGATGCCCGGGTCTGGCGCGATTTTTGCTTACGTTCAAGGTCCTTCAGGACACCTGCGGAACCGCGCAGCGCAGTCGCCGCACCCTTACCGGTGCCCCCGGCCCCCAGCGCGGTCTTCAGTTCTTCCTCTTCGGCCTCGTTACGCGCGGCCGTCAGCTCCTTGGCCTCGACATCGGCGCTGCTCACGAGTTCCTCGGCCGCCGCATACGCCCGCGTCGGGGTGGCGGCCTCCCTGGCCAGACCCAGCGCTCGCAGGCGCCGTGCACGGGCCTGCTCATCGGTGGCAAGTCTGCGCGCCCGGCCCACATGGCCGCCGCTCACCGACGCCGCCCACTGCGCCTGCTCGGCATCAATCCCGTCGCGTTCCATCAACACCTGCGCGATGGCTGCCACCGAAGGAGTGACGAGCGCCACATGCCGACAGCGGGAGCGGAGGGTGACCGAGATATCCTCGGGGTCCACCGACGGCGCGCACAGCAGGAACACCGTCCGTGGCGGCGGCTCCTCAACAACCTTCAGCAGAACATTGCCGGCGCCCTCGGTCAACCGGTCGGCATCCTCGATGAGCACCACGAGCCAACGCCCGGTGCTCGGCCGGCGCCAGGCCGCCTGCACAATGGCGCGCATCTCGTCCACACCGATCGATAACCCCTCGGGAACGACTCTGCGCACGTCAGCATGGGTCCCGGCCATCGTGGTCGTACAGGCACGACATTCCCCGCAGCCCGCGGCACCTTCGGATTCGCACTGAAGGGCAGCGGCAAAACACAAAGCCGCCACCGACCTGCCCGACCCCGGCGGTCCGGTAAACAACCACGCATGGGTCATCCGGCCCGCGTCATTGCCGCGTGCAGCCAATGCCGCAGATGAGAGCGTGGAAACCACCGCTCCCTGATCCACCAGGCGACCGAAAACCCCGCTCATCGTCTACCAACCCTAGCCGCCGGATCCGACGCGAAGAACAAGCCGCACAGGCGTGTGAAACGCTGCCGTCACCGCCGACAGCTACGGTTAACGGGTGACTGGCGCGGAGGGAAGGGCAGACCAGCGCCCGCTTGCACGCGCAGCCCGGTATTCGCGGTGGGTCATGCGCACGCCGTGGCCCCTCTTCATCATGGGTATCGCCCAGTCCAACCTCGTCGGCGCACTGTTCGTGTTGGGCTTCCTACGGTTCGGGCTCCCACCGAGTGACCGGGTGGAGCTGACCGAGCTCGGCACGCAGCGGCTCATCATCCTCGGTGTCTCACTGTTCATTCTCTTTGTTGCCGGCGCGATCGTGAGCACCTACCTGCTCCTGCCCGTGCTGCGCTGGCAGTACAGTTCCCCGGACTTCGAGTCCGAGGGGTCCGAGGATGTCCGCGTCCGCGCCCTACAGATGCCCTTCTACCGCACCGTCATCAGCGTGGCGACGTGGCTTGTGGGTGGCGCGATATTCGTCGCCGTCACCTGGTCATCTACCCATAGCTCGGTGCTGGTCGCCGCATTCGCGACGGTGCTCGGGGCCACCACGACCAGCATCATCGGGTACCTGCAGTCCGAGCGCGTCCTGCGCCCCGTGGCGATTCAGGCACTGCGCCGCGGAGTGCCGGAAAATGTCACAGCCCCAGGCGTTATCGTCCGCCAGGTCCTCACCTGGGCACTGAGCACCGGCGTGCCGATCCTGGCAATAGTGCTCACCGTCGTGGGGCAGCGCGCGGGTTACCTGAAGTCCAATGCCGATAACCTCACCGGCTCCATCCTGATCCTGGCGATCATCGCCCTGGCGATCGGACTGATGGGCACCCTGCTGGTGGCCACCTCGATCGCCGATCCGCTGCGCCAATTACGTTGGGCACTCAGCGAAGTGCAGCGCGGCAACTACAACGCCCACGTACCGATCTACGACGCCAGCGAGCTGGGACTGCTGCAGGCCGGGTTCAACGACATGGTGCGCGATCTCGGCGAACGACAACGCCTCCGTGACCTCTTCGGCCGCTACGTCGGCGAGGACGTCGCACGCCGGGCGCTCGAATACGGCACCGAGCTTGGCGGTCAGGAACGCAGTGTGGCAGTACTTTTCGTGGACTTGGTGGGCTCCACTCAGTTGGCGTCCACGCGTGGCCCCGCAGTGGTCGTCCGGGTCCTCAACGAGTTCTTCCGGGTGATCGTCGACACCGTCAACAAGCACGGCGGATTCGTCAACAAGTTCCAGGGCGACGCGGCGCTGGCTATCTTCGGCGCTCCCATTGATCATCCCGACGGCGCCGCGGCCGCGTTGGCGGCCGCCCGTGAGCTGGCCGACGAGCTCACCAACGTATTGGGCTCCAACGATTTTGGTATCGGCGTCTCTGCCGGACGCGCCATCGCCGGCCACATCGGGGCGCAGGCGCGCTTCGAGTACACCGTCATCGGCGACCCCGTCAACGAGGCGGCCCGGCTTACCGAGCTGGCCAAGAACGAACCCGGAAACGTGCTGGCGTCAGCTTCCGCGGTCATGGAGGCTCGCGACGAGGAAGCACTGCGCTGGAACGTCGGTGAGACCGTCGAGCTGCGCGGCCGGAACGTGTCGACACAGGTCGCACGTCCGCGCCACAGCTAGGTCGCTTTCTTGGCAGCAGCCTTCTTCGCGGGGGCCTTCTTGGCCGGAGCCTTCTTCGCCGCCTTCGCCGGTGCCTTCTTGGCCCGCTTCACCGGACCGCGCGCGCGACGGTCGGCAAGTAACTCCGAGGCCCGCTCGTCGGTGATCGACAGCACGTCATCGCCCTTACGCAGGCTGGCATTGGTCTCGCCATCGGTGACGTAGGGACCAAAGCGGCCGTCCTTGATCACCATCGGCTTGCCGGTCGTCGAATCCACACCCAGCTCACGCAGCGGGGCCGCCGAGGCCGCCTGTCCGCCACGGCGTTTGGGCTCGGAGTAGATCTTCAGCGCCTCGTCAAGGGTGATGGTGAACATCTGATCCTCGGTGGCCAGCGATCGAGAGTCCGTGCCGCGCTTGAGGTACGGGCCGTAGCGCCCGTTCTGCGCGGTGATCTCCTCGCTGCTGGCGGGATCGACACCGACCACACGCGGCAAGGACAGCAGCTTGAGTGCGTCCTCAAGCGTCACAGTCTCCAGCGTCATGGACTTCAGCAGCGAGCCGGTGCGCGGCTTGGGCCCTTCCACCTTCTTGGCGCCCCGCTTCGGCTTCGCATCCGCTTCCACGGCGTCGAGCTGCTCGGGCGGCGCGGGCAGCACCTCGGTCACGTAGGGGCCGAAACGTCCATCCTTGGCAACGATTTCGTGTCCGGTCTCCGGGTCAACACCCAGCGTCCGGCCCTCCTGCGGAATCGCGAACAGTTGTTCAGCCATCTCGACCGTCAGCTCATCGGGCGTGACACCGTCCTTGACGTTGGCACGCTGCGGGATGAGCGCCCCGGCCTCCCCGTCCGGATCGGCCACCATCCGCTCCAGGTACGGCCCGTTCTTTCCGACGCGCACATAGATGGGGCGGCCCTGGTCGTCGTCGAACAACTTGATCGAGTTGACCTCGCGAGCGTCGATCTCCTCCAGGTTGACACCCACCAGGCGCTTCAGACCGCCGGCGCGGGCCACCGAGCCCTCGACGCCGTGCTCGCCACCAAAGTAGAAGGCGTTCAACCAGTTTGTGCGCCGTTCGTTACCGGAGGCGATCTCGTCGAGGTCGTCCTCCATGGCGGCGGTGAAGTCGTAGTCGACGAGACGGCCGAAGTGCTGTTCGAGCAACCCGATCACCGCGAACGCGGTCCACGAGGGCACTAGCGCGCTGCCGCGCTTATGTACGTAGCCGCGGTCCTGGATGGTCCGGATGATCGACGAGTAGGTCGACGGACGCCCAATTCCCAACTCTTCCAACGCCTTGATGAGCGAGGCCTCGGTGTAGCGAGCAGGCGGATTGGTGGTATGCCCATCTGCGGACAGTTCGGTGACCGTGACGGTCTGGCCCTGCTTGAGCTGTGGCAGGCGGCGTTCCTCATCGTCGGCCTCGCCACCAGCCAATTCATCCACGGTCTCGACGTACGCGGACAAGAAGCCGGGGAACGTGATGGTGCGACCGCTCGCGGTGAACACCACCTGCTCGCCGGAGGTGGCGGTACCCGCGAGGCGCAGGCTCAGCGTGGTGCCACGGGCGTCGGCCATCTGCGAGGCAACCGTGCGCTGCCAGATCAGCTCGTACAGGCGGAATTCGTCATTGTCGACCAACGAATGCAATTGCCCCGGAGTTTTGAATGTCTCGCCTGCCGGGCGAATAGCCTCGTGCGCTTCCTGCGCATTTTTCACCTTGCGGGTGTATTGCCGTGGCGAGGGATGCACGTATTCGCTTCCGTACAACTCCGCGGCCTGGCTGCGCGCGGCAGTCAATGCCGATTCCGACAGCGTCGTCGAGTCGGTACGCATATAGGTGATGTAGCCGTTTTCGTACAGCCGCTGCGCGATGCTCATGGTGCGCTCGGAGGAGAACCGCAGCTTGCGCCCGGCTTCCTGCTGCAGCGTCGACGTCATGAACGGCGGGTAAGGCTTGCGGGTGTACGGCTTCTCTTCGGCGGATGCGACCGTCAGGGTGGCGTGAGACAGCCCAGCGACGAGGGCGTTGGCCCGCACTTCGTCAAGGACCAACACATCGTCGGCCTTCTTGACCTGGCCCAGGGAGTCGAAGTCGCGGCCGGAGGCCACTCGCAGTGCGTCAACGCTCAGCAGACGGGCATTGAAACGTGGGGGCTTGGCCTCACTACCGGCGTCCAGCTCGGCGCCCAGGTCCCAATACCCGGCACTACGGAACGCCATGCGATCGCGTTCACGCTGGACGATGATCCTGGTCGCCACCGACTGCACACGACCGGCGGACAGATTCCGGCCGACCTTCTTCCACAGCACGGGGCTGACCTCGTAGCCGTAAAGGCGGTCCAGGATGCGACGGGTCTCCTGCGCATCGACGAGGTTGTTGTCGAGGTCACGAGGGTCCTGGGCGGCCGCAAGGATGGCCTGCTCGGTGATCTCGTGGAAGACCATGCGCCGCACGGGCACCTTGGGCTTGAGAGTCTCCAGCAGGTGCCAGGCGATGGCCTCACCCTCGCGGTCACCGTCCGTTGCGAGATAGAGCTCGTCAACGTCCTTCAAAAGGCCCTTGAGTTCGGTGACGGTGCCCTTCTTATCCGGGCTGACGATGTAGAGCGGCTCGAAGTCTTGATCGACGTTCACTCCAAGACGGGCCCAGGGTTCGGACTTGTACTTGGCGGGAACATCGGCAGCGGCACGGGGCAAGTCCCGAATGTGGCCACGCGACGACTCGACGACGTATCCGTCGCCGAGATAGCCAGCGATCTTGCGGGCCTTCGTCGGTGATTCGACGATGACGAGCCGTCGCACCTGCTTCGTCTCCTTACCTGCGCATTAAGCCGCATATGTACGGTGTAGGGGGCGGTCCACCGTGGTCACAAGATGACACCCCCGCGCCAATTGCGCAAACCTAGCCTTCCATATAGGCGTCGGTATTCCCGATGTCAGGGTGGCCAAAAGCGTGTCCGAGTCCTCACTAAACCGCTGCTAAAACCCGGTCAGACCCTCGGCCAGACGCGGAATGCATCGGTGTCGCCGGGTGGTTCTCCGATGTTTTCCAGTAGCCGCCCCAGTCTGCGTCTTCCACTGATCCGCAACGCGGGATTGGCACCGCGTGTTCCGATCAAGGTCGGAGCAATGCCCACTCGCATCAGCGCTGCCGCCAGCGGGGAATGCGTATCGGGGGCATGTGGGTCCAGTCCCAGGAGGTACCTGTCGGCCTCCGGTGAGCCTGCGGCGAGTACCCATGCCCGCAGCTCACGTGCACCCGGTAACCATTGCGCGGGCACGGTTTTCACCGCGCCGCGAGTCCACTCGCGCGCAACCGGCAGCACTGCGGGATCCATGGCGGTACGCACCAGCGGATGGTTCTCCGCGCCCGTCTCGGTGTGGCCCAGTTCCGCCTGCAGACCGGTTTCGGTGATCATCTCGGCCAGTGCCAGCGCACGCCACGGCTGGTCCACGACCACCGAAATCCGGGCACCCCCCGCGCCGACCACGACCTGGCCCGGTCCGGCCAGCAGCCCCGCCAAATCGGTGACCTCCGGAGGCACCGACTCGGCGGAAAAGAAGGACAGCTGGCTCACAGTCACAGACAGTACTTTCTCCGCGAGCTAGGGGGCTCTCCCCGCGCGCGGGGAGTTTCTTGGAACGAGAAACGCCCCCGGCACATGGCCGGGGGCGTTCCTTCGACGGATGTGGGTCAGACGGCGCGAACGCCGGTAGCCTGCGGGCCCTTGGGGCTCTGGCCTACCTCGAACTCGACCTTCTGGTTCTCTTCAAGGGTACGGAATCCGTTGCCCGAGATTTCGGTGTAATGGACGAAGACGTCAGCGGAGCCGTCCTCGGGCGCAATGAATCCGAAGCCTTTTTCCGCGTTGAACCACTTCACAGTTCCCTGTGGCATTTCTTTGATCTTTCTTTACTTGGGTTCGACATACCCGTTCGGCACGTCGGGCCCCGTTCCGACCGCCATACCCCGTGGAATGATCCTCGCAGTAACCGCGATCACAACGTCGATCCTGCGAGTGCAAAACACGAACACAGAAGCTGCGACCCCCTTAAGTAGAGCATGTTTGGGGCGTTGGCGATAGCGGTGTGCCACATAATTGCCGGGAAGTTCGGTGAACAGTGGCGAAACTTCGACCCTCTTTCGGCCTGCCTTACCCTGGCGTTATGGCCATCTGCGGTAGCGAGCACGGCGCCGTTTTGGCACAAGTGTGCAGGTCACGAGGTGTTTTGCGGTGACGGTTGGGTACGGTCGCGAACTGCTGGATCTCATCGTGGCGGGTACGCCCAGCGGCGAGACCCCGGTGCGGCATGTTTGTGATATCCCCGCGCGAAATGCCGAGGTGGCGGCCTGGCCCCCGTGGGCGCATCCCAACGCAGTCGCCGCGTTTGCGGCCCAGGGGGTGACCGTTCCGTGGTCGCACCAGGTCGCTGCCGCCTCCCTGGCGTTCGCGGGACGCCATGTGGTGGTAGCCACCGGAACCGCATCCGGGAAGTCCGTCGCCTACCAGCTGCCGATCCTGACCGCCCTGGCCGAGGAGCCGCGGGCACGCGCGCTCTATCTGGCGCCCACCAAGGCACTGGGCCATGACCAGCTGCGCTCGGTACGCGAATTGATCACGGGGATGGAAAGTTTCGAGCGAGTGCTGCCCTGCGCGTACGACGGGGACAGCTCCAACGAGTTACGGCGGTTCGCCCGCGAGAGCTCGCGGTGGATCTTCACCAATCCCGACATGATGCATGTGTCCTTGCTGCATAACCACACCCGGTGGTCGGTGTTCCTGCGCGGATTGCGCTACCTCGTCGTGGATGAGTGCCATTACTACCGAGGAGTTTTCGGGTCGAATGTGGCTCTCGTCCTGCAGCGGCTGTTGCGCATGTGCGCACGGTACGGTTCGCATCCGACGGTGGTATTCGCCAGCGCCACGACCTCGAACCCCGGTTCGGCAGCCCAAGCACTCATCGGACAGCCGGTCGAAGAAGTGATCAGCGATGGGTCGCCTCACGGGATGCGCACGGTGGCGCTGTGGGAACCGCCCTTGCTGCCAATCACCGGCGAGAATGGGGCACCCGTGCGGCGCCCGGTCAGCACCGAGGCCTCCCGACTACTGGCCGATCTGGTCCAGGAAGGCGCGCGAACGCTGGCTTTCGTCCGATCGCGGCGCGGAGCGGAGATGACGGCGCTCGGTGCCGCCCATCGGCTCGCCGAGGTCGATCCGGCGCTGGCATCCCAGGTCGCGGCATATCGGGCTGGGTATCTGCCGGAGGACCGCCGGGCATTGGAGCAAGCGTTGTCGACGGGCGTGTTGACCGGCGCGGCAACGACGAACGCTCTGGAGCTGGGCGTCGACATCGCCGGATTGGATGCCGTTGTGGTGGCAGGTTTCCCGGGCACTGTGGCCTCATTCTGGCAGCAGGCCGGCCGCTCCGGCCGCCGGGGACAGGGCTCGTTGGTGGTGCTGGTCGCTCGTGACGATCCACTGGACACCTACCTGGTTCACCATCCGGGTGCGCTGCTGGACAAGCCGATCGAGGCAGTGGTGATCGATCCAACCAATCCGCATGTGCTGCGACCTCATCTGCTTTGCGCGGCAACAGAACTGCCGTTGACCGAGGACGACGTACGATCCTTGGACGCAGCGGATGTGGTTTCTGAGCTCGTCGACGACGGCCTCCTACGCAAGCGGCCCGGCGGATACTTCGCGGCCCCGGGGCTCAATCCCTATGCAGCCGTGGATATCCGTGGATCGATCGGCGGCCAGATCGCGATCCTGGAGGCCGACACCGGGCGGGTACTGGGAACCGTCGACGCTGGCAGAGCCCCGGCGGCGGTGCATCCGGGAGCGGTCTATCTGCATTCCGGCGAGACGTATCTGGTCGATTCTCTCGATTTTGGTGACGGAATTGCCCTGGTGCACAACGCTACTCCTGACTACTCGACATTCGCCCGGTCCACCATCGATATCGCGATCACGGGTGAGGGCGAGCGGGTAAACCTGGGTGACATACAGATTGGGCTGGTGCCGGTGGATGTCACCCACCAGGTGATCGGCTATCTGCGCAAGCTGACAACCGGCGAGATCCTCGACTTTGTCGAGCTCGACATGCCGTCCTCGACATTGAGCACCAAAGCGGTGATGTACACGATCACCCCGGAAGCGTTGGCAGTCATCGATATCGACACGCTCGCCACGCCCGGTGCCTTACATGCCGCAGAGCACGCCGCTATCGGCCTGCTCCCGTTGGTCGCCAGCTGCGATCGCGGCGATATCGGTGGGGTGTCGACCGCGCTGCAACCCGAGACCGGCCTACCGACGGTATTCGTCTACGACGGCCATCCCGGCGGCGCGGGTTTCGCTGCCCGTGGATACGAGCAGCTGGCGATCTGGCTGGGTGCCACCGCCGACGCCATCCAGGCGTGCGAATGCGAGGCGGGGTGCCCGTCATGTGTGCAATCGCCCAAGTGCGGCAACGGGAATTCCCCGCTGGACAAGGCCGCGGCCGTCAAGGTGCTGCGATTGGTGCTATCCCGGCTGTCGGGCTAGAAGGCGCGCGCGTACTGCTTGGGCACTGCGGGGCTCAGCTCGGCACCCAGCTCACGCGCTGCCCGCCGTGGCCAGTACGGGTCGCGCAGCAGCTCGCGGCCCAGCAACACCGCGGAAGCATCACCGGCGGCAAGGATCGATTCGGCCTGATGCGGCTCGGTGATCATGCCGACTGCCGCTGCGGGAAGGGCTGTTTCGGTCTGGATGCGCCGAGCGAACCGCACCTGGTATCCGGGTCCTGTCGGAATCCGGACATGCGGCACATTGCCACCCGTCGATACGTCGATGAGGTCTACCCCTCGTTCCTGCAACTGCCTGGCCAGCTCGACCGTCTGGTCGGGTGTCCAGCTGCCGGCCTCCAGCCCGGGCTCCTCGGACACCCAGTCAGTCGCCGACACCCTGACGAACAGCGGCAGGTGCGCGGGCCAGACAGTGCGTACCGCCGTGACGGTGTCCAGGGTGAGCTTGGCGCGGCCAGCGAATGAGCCACCGTATTCATCGCTGCGGAAATTGCTTGCCGGAGAAAGGAACTGATGCTGGATGTAGCCGTGCGCAGCGTGCACCTCAAGCACCTGGAAGCCCGCCCGCAACGCACGCCGCGCGGCCTCCACATAATCCTCGATGATCGTGGTGAGATCGGCGGGGGTGGCAGCCGAAGGTGGCACGAAGTCGCCATACGGCGCATCGGTAGGGCCAATTGTCTGCCAGCTCAACGGGTCCGAGGGATCCAGTGAGCGGTGCCCATCCCACGGCGCGACGGTCGACGCCTTGCGCCCGGCATGTCCGAGTTGCACTGCGGGGACGGCGCCAAAATCCTTGACGCGTTCCACGATGGCCGCCCAGGCCTGTTCCTGAGTGTCGTTCCACAGTCCGGTGTCATACGGAGAGAGCCGGCCCTGCGCGTTGACGGCGGTGGCCTCGGTGAACACCAATCCGGCGCCGCCGACCGCGCGGCTGATCAGATGGGTGCGGTGCCAGTCGTTCGGCACACCGGTCAACGAACCGGTCGGGTCCGCCGAGTACTGGCACATGGGCGACATCCAGACCCGGTTGGGGATTGTAATGTCGCGCAGCCGGTACGGCTCGAACAGCAGGCTCATGGTCCGAAGGCTCCTCGCGTCGGGTCGGCGGCCAGCACGGCTGGCCCGGCACAATCCAACGCAGACGCGTGCCGAATATTTCCCGCGCTGGATTTATCCGGTCTGCTCGGTCGCCTGCTCCTGGTCGGACACCGAAAGCGCCTCGCGGATGAAGTCGGCGGAGAGAACGACGGCCTCGGCCGTATCGCGCGAGACGGCGATGGCCGGGAAGGCATGCAGCTGCCACGAGTAGCTGTGCACCTTGGCCACCACACCCGCACCAGTAAGCTTCTCCGCGAGCTCCAGAGCGTCAGGCTCCAGGAACTCGTCCTGTGCGGTGATGAGCAGCGTTGGCGGGAATGCCTCGACCGGTACCGATATCACCCGACGTTCTCCAGTGAATTCCACTGGACCCCTGTCGAATTTGGGTGCCAACTTCGCCAGCTTACCCTTGGGCAGGTATGCGTCGTGTCGGCTGGTGCTGGACGGATTGGCGGCCAGATCCAGATCAAGCAACGGTGAATACCCGACATAGGCAACGGGTTTCGACAGCCCGTGGGTGTGCGCATATTCGATGACCTTGCCGCTCAGGTAACCGCCTGCCGAGTCTCCGACGACGATCACCCGTGTGTAGTGCTGGAGTAGCTCGCGGTAGGCCTGCACTGCATCCGCCACCGAGGAGCCCACACCGACCTCCGGCAGCTGCCGGTAGTCGAGCACGTAGACGGGGATCTGAAGCTGGCGCGCCAGCAGACCGGTGATCTTGCGGTGAGTGGCGGGGCCGCACGCGATGAACGCACCGCCGTGCAGATAGAGGATGGCGGTATCGGAGTCGCCGGCTTGCGTCCCGGCCGGCACCATCAGATCCGTCGGTCTGTCGGCCAGCGCGATCCGCGTCCGCGCGATGCCGGGTGCGTCGGGACCCCGCTGGGCGCCCCGGTCCAGCCATTTCAGCTGCCGAAGACCCGCGTCGAAGATCGGGAACAAGATCAGCAGCGGCTTGACGAAGAGCAGGACGAACAGAAACGGCAACCGGGCCTTGAGACCCAACTTGGGGTGCAGGGTGACGACCATTCGGTAACGCTACCGCCATCAGTTCGTGCGCCCGTAACCTCGGTGGGTGTCTGAGACCAGGGCCCGACGTCAAGACCGTCGCACCGCAGTAACGACCGCGGCCATCCTCGATGCGGCCGAGGGACTCTTCGTGGAGCGCGGGTTCCACGCGGTCACGATGGATGCCATAGCCGACGCCGCCGATCTCGCGGTCGGCTCGATCTACCACCACTTCAAGAACAAGGAACGTCTCTACCTCGCGCTTGTCGAGCGGGCCCTGTTGGTCAACGAGCAAGCGATGGCCGCGGCCTTCGGCGATGGGCGTACACCCATGGAGGAACTGCGCGCCGCCAGCGACGCCTACTGCGATTTCCATCTGCAGAACCCGGGGTACTTCCGCATGATCGCCCTGCGCACCCTGGACGTCCCCCCCGGCGATATGGCCGACGAGGTCGAGCGCCGGATCGCCGACAAGGTCGAATCGCTGGTCGGCGACATCGCCGACGTGCTCCGCCGTGCCGACACCGCGGGCGAGCTGCACTGCCCCGATCCGGTCCGGACGTCGATCTTCCTATGGGGCGCCTGGAACGGTGTGCTGTCACTCAATTTGCGGCCCGACCGGCTGCGACTTGAGCCCGCCGAAATGCAGCGCGTCCTGGCGCTGGGTCGCGAGATCATCGAACGCGGCCTCATCCGCAACAAACTCTTGTAGGAGCGTTCAATTTTGTAGTAGCGTTCGGTTATGGTGCTGGCGGCGGCGATCCAACTCGAAGCAGTCATGGGAGATGTGGACGCGAACCTGGACAGATGCTCCGCGCTCGCTGATATGGCCGGGCAATCCGGGGCGCGGATCATCGCGTTGCCCGAGTTCTTCACCAGCGGGATCGCCTTCGACCCGTCCTTGAAAGATGCCACTCTGCCCCTCTCGGGAGCCGCCACCGAACTGCTGTGCTCGCTGGCTCGTCGCTACGACGCGCTCGTCGGCGGCTCGTTCCTGTGCCGAGACGAGGACGGGCACGTCCGCAATGCCTACGTCGCTGCAGACGCAACCGGGGTGGTCGGGCGTCACGACAAGGACCTGCCGACCATGTGGGAGAACTCCTTCTACATCGGCGGTCAGGACGACGGGGTGTTCCGCGCGGGGACGTATGCGGTCGGGGCAGCAGTGTGTTGGGAGTTGATGCGCACCCGCACGGCACAACGCATGCGTTCACGCGTCGACCTGGTGATGACAGGATCCGGCTGGTGGTCAATACCGCCGTGGCACCCACGCGCGACCTTTGAAGGGATGGAACGTCGCAACCACGAGACGGCCCGGGCCGCAGCGGGAACTTTCGCGAAATATGTTGGAGCTCCAGTGATTCACGCCGCGCACGTTGGCGACTTCCGCTGCGCCATGCCCTGGCTCCCCCTCGAATACCGGGGCCATTTCGAGGGATCCACCCTTATCACCGATAGCGCCGGGCACATCATCGCCGAACGACGTCCCGAGCAGGGCCAGGGCATCCTTCTCGGCGATATCGACCCGGGGCGTCAGATACCCACGGCCGAGATTCCCCATCGCTTCTGGCTGCATCCCCGTGGCGTACTGCCCACCGCGGCATGGCATTACCAACGATGGCATGGCCGACGGTGGTATCGCAGAAACATGGTGGGCGCATGAACCTCATGGTGCGCATAGGACTGGCCGAGCTGGCGTTCGGCGCGATGATGGGGTGGACGGTGGCCGCGAACTTCCTTGCCCCGCAACTACTCAGACGCATCGGCGTGACGAACGGGCGCAGGTTTCTGCAGGCCCACCTGGACTACATCATGATGGGTGTACTCCTGATCGCGGTGGGCCTGGCCGTACCGGGCATACCCGGCTGGCTGGCCGCGGTCGTGGTCTTTGGCGCGCTATTGAATCCAACCCTGTTTCTCCCCATGGCGTTCAAGGAGAACATCACATCCTCTGCCAGCTTCAAGGCCGCCACGTTCACCTCATTCGTGGCGATGAGCGGCGGACTGGTCCTGGTTGCGGCGTTCTGATGCGTAAGAGCGTGCGCACCAAGTACATCGGCCATGTCTACGATCGTGGATGCCCGCGCATCGTCAGTCGCCACACGCTCAGCAATGTGGCGTTCAGGTTGTGGAGCGGATCACCAGCTGTGGGATGAGCACCGTCCTGGTGGGGGATTGCCCAGGGTTGCTCATCAAGGACTGCAGAAGTCCGGCGCCGATCCGCCCGGCTTCTTCGAAGGACAGCCGGATCGTTGTCATGCCCAGGCTTTCGGCCAGGATTCCGTCGTCGAACCCCATGACCGCCAGCTGCTCGGGCACTACTACTCCCATCGCCCGGGCTCCGGCCAGAACACCGGCCGCGAGTGCATCGTGATGAGCCACGATGGCAGAGGGGCGTTGCCCACCAGTAAGAAGGCCGGTGGTGGCTTCCGTTGCCAGTGTGATGTCGTTGGCGGCGAGCACGATCTCGTCGAGCTGGTATCCATTGGCGGCGCCGCCCGCCTCATTGAATGCACGACGCATACCGTCGCCGCGCAACATCACTGACGACACATAGGCTTTCGAGCGCTGCGGTTCACACAGATACACGATGCGGCGGTGCCCGCGGTCTATGAGGTGGCTCGCCGCAAGGTAGCCCGCGTGCTCGTCATCGAACCCGACATGAGAGAAGTTGGGATGGGGTGCATCGACGAGCACCACCGGCGGCCCCCAACGAGTCAGCCGGTCGGCTCCCTCTGCCGACAGCGGCAGCCCCATGACGATGGCCCCGTCGACATCACCGCGAATGGGCAACGTATCTAGGCGTGGCGATGGAGCCTCGGCCGCCGACGGCGCATCGCAGACGAGCACGTCCACGTCATGCGGGCTGAGTGCGTCAAGCACTCCCACCAGCTGAAGCCGGAAGGAGTCGTAGCTCGTAAAGGGCGCGATCACCGCGATGCGTCCGGTGCGTTCCTTTCCGCGTTCCGACGGGGTAGAGCCGGGACGGTAGCCGAGTTCGCCCGCTGCCTCGACAACCCGCTCCCTCGTCCTCTCACTGACGCGGTTCGGATGGTTGATGGCCAGTGACACCGTCGAAATGCTCACCCCTGCGCGCTCGGCGACATGGTAGATCGTCACTCCCCCAGAGCTCGTCACGACCATCAGCCTAGCCGCCCCCGCGACCACGTATAAAGTGGTTCATCGAAGCACTTCGACACGCGGCGGGTCAGCCACTTGAGTTCTTGCGGTCGGCCCTGTCCAAGGCCACATCTGCGGCCCAACCCAGAACACACAATGAGGAGACACCTACGGTGAAGCCATGGCAGGCCGAATCAGCCACCTTGACTAGAACCAGATCTGCACTGCGGCTCCGCAAGACGATTACCGTAGCCACCGCCTGCCTGACCATTACTGGCTGCGTTTCGCTGACAGAAAGCGAGAATCGGGCCGCTACGCAGTCCACTCAGCCGACCGCCAGTGCGCTACTGCCGCAGCCGCCACACCAACTCTACGGAGACCTCTTCGTCGCGGTGCAGAGCTCACAGCTATACCCCGATCAGAAGACCTTCGTCGATTCCGTTCTAGATACCGACCCGGCCACAATCGTTCAGCTATACCAGCGACAGAAAACAGAACCGGGCTTCTCTCTGAAGGCCTTCACCGAACAGCACTTCACACCACCTGCCGATGAGGGCGTCACACCACCACCAAACCAGACGCTGCGTGAGCACATCGACTGGCTATGGCCCAGGCTCACAAAAACCAGCGTCTCTGTGCCACCGAACAGTTCGTTGATCCCGCTACCCAAACCGTATGTGGTGCCGGGCGGGCGGTTCCAGGAAGGCTACTACTGGGACACCTATTCCACGATGCTTGGTTTGCAGGTGTCAGGGCGCGAGGACCTCGTCGACGACATGCTCGACAACTTCGCACACTTGATCAACACGGTAGGCCATGTGCCGAACGGCAATCGCACGTATTACGCGAGCCGCTCGCAACCGCCCTTCTTCGCGAACATGGTCGCCCTCGCCGCGCAGGCCGAAGGCGACGACGTCTACCGAAAGTATCTGCCAGCGCTGCGCAAGGAGTACGAGTACTGGATGCAAGGCGAGCACGAAACTCCGCCAGGCACCGCGGCACACCATGTGGTCACCATGCCCGACGGCGCGGTCCTGAACCGCTACTGGGACGCGAGCGACACCAGGCGCGACGAGTCGTATCTTGAGGACACCGTGACCGCGGACGAAGCGCCTAGCCGTCCCGCACACGAAGTCTGGCGCGACTTGCGGGCAGGCGCAGAAAGCGGCTGGGACTACAGCTCTCGTTGGCTTGGTGACGGCCGGACACTCAAGACCATCCGGACTACCGCAATCGTGCCGGTAGACCTGAACAGCCTGATGTTCCAACTCGAGACGACAATCGCGAAAGGTTGCACCATCACACGCGATGCCCCGTGCACCGCCGACTTCTCCACCCGCGCTCAGCAGCGCGCGACAGCGATCAACCGTTACTTGTGGAATGACCACGGCTACTACGGCGATTACGACTGGCAGCTACGCGAGCCACGTGACGCGATCACCGCGGCCGCCCTGTACCCCTTGTTCGCAGGCGTTGCGTCGCCTGAACGCGCCACGATGACGGCCAGTGCAACACGCAAATCGTTGCTACAACCCGGCGGTCTCGTAACGACGACCGAGACGACCGGCCAACAGTGGGACGCACCCAACGGCTGGGCGCCGCTTCAATGGATCGCGGTCGATGGCTTGCGGCGATACGGAGAGCCCGCACTTGCGAAGGAAATCGGAACCCGTTTTCTCACCACTGTGAAACACGTCTATTCGACCGAAGGCAAACTGGTCGAGAAGTACGTGGTCTCAGCCGGTAATACCGGTGGTGGAGGCGGCGGGGAGTACCCCCTGCAAGATGGCTTCGGCTGGACCAATGGCGTCACGCTAAAGCTGCTTGATTTGTACGGCGCGTGAGGTCGCCGTTGGTCCGGTGTGACGTGAACTGAGCCGCGAAAGTCGTCATTGCGTCACCCGCCTTCGGTAACCGGTCCCGCGCGAGCCGCGGCCCGGGCCTGGCCCACACCGAACCGGCCCAACACCACCGGGATATCCACGCTGACAACAATATCGAGATCATCGACAACGCAGCGGGTGACGGCGGCGCCCATCCTCCGGGCGACAACGGTCGCCTCCGCACAGGCGGGAGCGGTACCGTAGAGCGCCCGTTGCGCCCCGGCCAGCGCGGACAGATCGGCGGCGGCCTGAGCCCGATGCCGTGCCACCACGGCCTCGCCCACCGCGGCGCCCCCAGCCGTCAACGCCAACAGCACCGCCATCATCGCCACCGCGACAATGGTCGCCGAGCCGTTGTCAGCCCTCGGGTTCCATCGCCGAAACCGACTCGGCGGCAATCGTGATGGCAGGCAGCAATCGGCTCGTCGCGGCGACCCGTGCCACCGCATAGTCGCCGTCACGCCGCACCTCGAGCACCGCACCGCGCGGAGCAATCCGGTGTGCGACCGTTCTCGCATCGGCGTCATCTCCGCGTGCCACCAATCGCGCCGCCTCCCGCGCGGCGTCCACACAGCGCACCTGCATCGATACCGCATGGATTCCCGCGGAACAGAGCACGAGTACCGCTACCAACGCCGCTATGCCGAAGGCGGACTCGACGGTGGCGGCTCCGGTGTCGTCGCCTAGACGCTGGTGTTGAGTGCGCGCGCGATGATGTTGGTGAGAGCACTGACGATCGAATCCCCGGTGACCACCGTGTAGAGAATCGCCCCGAAGGCCGCTGCCGCGATTGTGCCGATCGCATATTCCACGGTGGACATGCCATCCTCGGACTCGACGACCACCATCATCCGCAGACGTAACTTCGTCAATATGTTGTGTATCAATGGATTCCCTCCCTCTTGATCCCGCGGCCCTTCCGCGGATCACAGCACACCGCTGCTGAACACATCCCTCGCCAAACCCATGACGACAGGCACGATGCCCAGGCAGACGAATGACGGCAGAAAACACAAGCCCAGCGGCGCACCGATGAGCACGCCGGCGCGTTCGGCGGTAGCCACGGCCGAGTCGACCGCATCCCTACGACACTGAACGGCCAGCGACGCAATGCCCGCCGCCATCACCGCACCGGAGTCGGCCGATCGCCGTGCCAATCTGGCGAGCGCCTGCCGCTGTTCGTATCCCAGATCATTCGCAGATCCCGCGTCAGCCCACGCCGCCGACGGCGATGCACCCAGGGCGAGCATCTCCCCCGCACGGTTGAGGACACGGCCTAATTCTGATGGCGCGCAGGAGGACACCACCAACGCCGCAGTCGCCACTGGCATCCCCGATCGAAGGCACACGCTCAGCATGTCAAGGCTGAACGCCATTCCTAACAAACCCTTTTCGGTGGTGTCACGATCCGCCGCGACAAGTGCATCACCACACGACAGCCTTGTACGGGCCCGCAGCGCCCCCGGCAGGCTCAAGATTGCCGAGGCCAGCAGCAGCAGAGCCGTAATCACCGCAATGCCTTCGCAGTGATTGCGTCGGACCACAGCAGACCGACAGATGCCAGCGCCACCCCGACAACGAGTAGCACGCCACCCATTCCGCCCGCACAGAGCACGCTCAGCGGCTTGGCTCCGATCATCTGCCCGAGCCCGATTCCTGCTACCGGCAATCCGGTAAGTACCGCTGCCGTCGCACGCGGCCCCGCGAGGCCGGCATTCACCCGTGCCGTAAATCGTTGTCGCTCTTGCAGATCTGTTCTACACACATCAAGCAGGTCCGCGACGGCGAGGCCGTGACGCTGTGCCAGCATCCAGCCACGGCTGATCCGCCCCCACTGCGTTGCCAATGGACCCGACCTGGGCACGGCCGGATCGAGCGTCACCCCCAGGCGCGCGCGGGAGGCGATGGCGGCGAACACCTCCCCGGTCGTTCCGCCAAGCTCTGTTGCGGTGACCTCGAACGCGCGCACAGGATGCGCGCCCACCCTCAGCTCACCGACAATCACCTCGAGACAAGACTCCAAGACGATCAGTTCCTCCGATTGGACTCTCAACCGTCGACGACGGCGCCACCGCACACACAGCGTGCCGCCCGCAATACCCACCGCCATCACCACCGACAACGGCAACAACCACACGGCCACCAGCATCAGACCACCCAGTGGGGCCGCCACCAGTTTTCCATTCCATCGCCGAGGAGATGCTCCACCCCGCCCCACCCTCGAGTGCCTCTGCGGCACAAGGAGAAATGCGGCAGCTAGTAGCAGCAGAGCCTGCGTCATGTCGCACTCCGTGCGATCAACGCCTCGAGCTGCGCCGCACCGGAACAAGGCCTGCCGTCAACATTCCATGCGGGTATCACCCGCGCAATCCCATCCTCGCCCTTGCAGACCACCGCGATCTCGGTCAGCCTCCGGATGTTTCCAAATCTTCTGATATGACAAACACATTGCACGTATTATCAGTAAAAGAATTGATAGAATTTGATTAATTATGTTGTGCCACAACGCAATTTATGCTTAGTATGCATGTATACTAAGTAGATGAGCCGCGATAATTTTTGTGAAGAGAAAACGGCGTGTACCTATTGCGAAGTAGGTACGTCTATGGAATCCTTCGGGCATGAACCTAGAAGTGCAGGTGGAGTGCGACACTCTGGTGCGCCAGCATCACGAGGCGCTTGCGCAGGTGCGCAAGGATGTGGCCGACGCGGTGTTGAAGACGGCCGAGTTGTGGGAGCCGGTTTTCTCGGACCCTTCCGATATGCATGGCCAGTTGCATTGCACCTCAGTGCGGGGGTTGTTGATCAAGGCGCGCACCGACCGCGAATCCGGTGTGGGTCTGCCCGAGGGGGAGAAACCAGCGAAGGGTTCTTTGACCACTCGCTGCGGTCAGGGCATGTCAGCGATCTTGGACGATGGCCGCGGCGGGGAGGGTATACGGGTGCGCAAGGCGCCCTCGAAAGTGGTGGCCGAGCACGATCGGCTGGTTGTGTATCCCTCCAAGGCGCAGCGAGAGGCGGCGCTGAAGCTGGCCGAAGCCGAGGCGCAGCGTGTGGCCGAGAAGGCCACCACGGAGGCCGACGACGGCGGGTCGCCCGAACCGGAAGTGATCAACGGGCAGTACACCTTTGGTGGCGAGTTCGACCATCTCGAACGCAAGCCCACCGGCTACGACTGGTTCGTGTTGTGGACGTTGAGTCCGGACAGTCTGCATGTCCTGGAGGTGTTTTTGGCTGCGGTGATCGGAATCGACGACAGCACGAACACGGTGATCGTGGCTTCTGCGCCGCTGCCGAAGTTGGTTACCCGGCAAGAAGATACCTCCGACAACGATTTCGAGGACTTCGGCAAGGACAGCGAAGAGGGTACTGGTCCTGCACCAGCGTGACAGGTTTGTCATACCTGTCGGTTAGCGTCACGGGCGTTAGTGTTGAATCGGGATCGCTATGACGAAGACGGTAGAAATTTTTGGTCTGCGGGTGCGCCAGGCCCGCTTGATGAGACGACTGACAGCAAAGGCTGTCATGGAGGCTGTGGGATGGTCCGGTGCGCGTTTGTCGCGGCTGGAGCGGGCAGAGACCGCCCAGGTCCGCGAGGACGAGCTGGCAGCGTTGATGGTCGTATTACGGGTTCCTGCATTGTTTTTCACTTCCATGCCGGTGTGTCGTGTAGAGCCTGATCAGCTGTTATTCCGGGCTCCGAAATCGACGACGGAGACCGAGAAGAACCGGATGGCGCAGTTCATTGCGCTTTCTGGCGACTTTCTGCTGGAGATGAACGGCCGGCACAAGCTGCCTCCGGTTCAGATCAGTGCGGCCCCTGACCCGGACCCTGTCGCGGCGGCTCTGCATGCTCGCCAATGCCTGGGCGTTGATCGTGATGTGCCGATCGGCGATCTGACGCACTTGTTCGAGCGCGGCGGTATCCCGGTAGTGATGCGTTACGAGCGCTTCGGTGGTAGTGCGCCGGAAGACAATTCACGGGGTCGGCTGGAAAAGCATCTGGGTTGTTCGACCTGGGTGGGTGAGTTCCGGGAGCGGCCGCTGATTGTGTTGCGGGAGCTCGATTCCTGGGAACGGACCCGCTGGACACTGGCCCACGAGCTGGGGCATTTGATTCTGCACACCAATGCCGCCGAGTTGACCGATGAGCACGAAGATCAGGCATCGCGGTTCGCTTCGGAGTTCCTGGCGCCGTTCGCCGCGGTATCGCACTCAGTCAAAAGTGCTCCGTCGTTGCTGAATTTGCTTCCTGTCAAGCAGAAGTGGGGTATCTCGGTGGGTGCGTTGCTTCGGCATTTCCATGACTCGGGCGCCCTCGATAACGACCGCTACGACATGCTGCGCACCCAGCTGTACACCCGGATCAACGCTGACACCGGCTTCACCTGGGGACGTACCGAGCCGGGTTGGGATGACCGTAAACCTGAGCGACCCCGGTTGATGAGCAAGTGGATCGAGTTTGCGTTCGGTGTCAGCTCTCCGGAGGCGTTGATGGCACACCGGGTGATGTGGCCGCTGGACATGCTGCAGGAATTTCTGGTCGGTCAGCGTATGGCCGTGCCCGCCTTGAGCACTGCGACACGGCCGGCGCCGCGCGGTTCCAGTGGTGTGGCCGATTTCGCCGCGTACCGGCGGCGGCGGGCCTGAGCGGACGGGGCCTGTGGTGGCGCGGGTGCAGCGGGTGCGTGATGTAGCTGATGGTTCGCGCTGGTACACGGTGGTCGGTGCTGATCACCTGCCGATCGCCCCGGTCGCCGAATACATCGCGTTCCTGCGCGATGATCAGGCCTCCCCGCACACGGTCCGCGCGTACGCCGCCGGCTTGGCGGCGTGGTGGACGCTGCTGGAGCACACCGGGACCGGCTGGACACAGATCTCGACCTCACTGTTCGGCGGTTTCCTGACGTATCTGCGCACCGGGGATCTTCCCGGGACCACACGGGTAGGGCCTGAGGGAAGCTGGCTGGCGGCGGCGACAGTGCAGCAGCGGGCCGCCGCGGTGCTGGCGTTCTACCGCTATCAGGCGCACGCCCACAACCTGGACGTGCCCTATCAGAAGCTCTACGGCTCCCTGGGCAAGCGGGGCCGCTCCCGCTACGTGCCGATGCTGGCCGGGGTCGGGCGGCGACCGCGCCGGGACCGGCCCATCTACCGGGTGCGGGGTGAGAATGCCCGCCGCACACCTATTTTGCTGCCCACGCAGGTACAGCTGATCCTGGATGCGTGCGCCATCCAGGACACCGATGGGCTGTGGTCAGGATCGCAGGCTGGTTTGCGGGACCGGTTGCTGTTCGCCACCTTGGCTGAGACGGGGATGCGTCTGGGCGAAGCATTGTCGTTGCGGCATCAGGATTTCTGTATCGGCGCCGGAGGCACCCCGTGGATCGATGTGGCGGCCCGCCAGGACCACCCGCACGGGGTGCGGGTCAAGGGCCAGCCGCGACGCATCTATGTCGGAGATGATTTAGAGGCCCTGTATTCGGCGTATGTGTGGCAGCTGGTGGACGCCGGCGCGGACCTCGCCGTGCCCGATCTGGACAGCCATTTCGTGTTCGTCAACCGCGCCGCCGGCGCCCTGTTCGCGCCGCTGCGCCCCGAAACCGTGTACGCCAAGGTTCGCTCGATCAACAGGGCCGCCAAAGACCCTCTCCCGGCAGGCTGGTCGCCGCACTGGCTGCGCCACACCCATGCCAGCGCCCTGCTGGCCTGCGGTGTGCCCGCGCATGTGGTGATGCGCCGGCTGGGGCATCTGGATATCCAGACCACCCTGTCCACCTACGGGTGGGTGACCGAAGACATTGCGATGCGCACCGCGGCGCAGTGGAAGAACTACGCCGCCGGATGGAAGGGCCTGCACGATGGCACCCACTGACCCACCACCGACCGGACAGCTCGGCCCCTGCCGCGCCGAGAGTTCTGCGTGGGAGCAGCAGTGGGCGAAAGTGCCTGCGCCGTGGCGCCAGCCGGTGTACCGGATCGATACGGCACCGTTTAGCGAGGTGTTCGTGCAGAACCGCTACTACGCCACAGCCACGCCCGGATGCGATGGCTACGATTTCACCCCGCCCGGGCCGCCCCGCTTCGCCGACGAGCTGGCGTGGTGGGTGTACACATGCTGGCGCGAAGGGCTGCGCCGGATCGACCCGGCCAAGATCGTTTGGTTCACCCAGGCCCTGCCCGCCGCCGCCGCCGAATACCGGCGCCGCCACGGCCGACCCCCGGCAAGCCTGCTCGATATCAGTGTGCCCGACATCGTGCGGCACGCCACGGTGCTCTTCGAGCAGCGCCGCCACCGCCTGCCCACCGCCTCCTACCGCCGCAACCTGGAATGGACCGTCGAGCACCTGCACACGCTGCTGGCGGTGCGCACCGCTTCGGCGCCGTGGTGGAGCTATGACACCTGGGACTTGCGGATCGACCCGCGGATCCCGCAACGCGAGCATGAACCCCATCACGAGCGCGTGCTCAAACTCGCTGGCATACAACCGGTGTGGCTGCGGGAGGGGCTGCGGTTCTGGATGCGCACCGCCATCACCCACCAGCTGTTCACCTGGACCACCGCGGTGAGCCGCTGCCAAACTCTCGGCCGGCATCTGGGCCTGTTCTGCCAACGCAACAACTACCACGACAACCCGCTGATCACCGCTGATCCCGAGCAGCTGCGCGCCGTGTTCATGGATTTTCTGGCCTACTTGCGCAGCCCTGAGGCCACCACCAAATCCGGCACCCTGGGCGACTACCTGGTGACCGAGATCCAGTACCAGGTGCAAGCGTTCTACACCTTCATGCACGATCACGGCGCCGAAGCTGCCGCCGCCACCGGGGACAAACGCTGGAAAGAGTTGGGGATCGGCCATACCCGGCTGTGGGCACCGGCCTACCTGCCGCGCAAAACCCGTCGGCCGCGCGAGCTGACTTGGTATAGCACCGCTGATTTGCAGCGGATGCTGGCCTACTTACAGGTGCTGAGCGCCGACACGGAAGAACGTGTGGTGCTCACCCACCCCGACGGGCAGATCTCGGTGATGGCCGGCCTGGGCGATCCGCAAGCCGCCCGCGCCTGGCTGCTGCAGGCGATGACCGGTCGGCGGGCCTCGGAGATCCTGATGCTCGATCATGACCCGCTGCAAGCCATTCCGGGTGCCGCAGCCCCGGCCGGTGCAGATACCGGCATCTTCGTGGCGCGGCTGCGCTATCAGCAGACCAAGGTCGCCGGAGTGGATCCCACCATCTTGGTAGAACAACAGATCGTCGATGTCATCCGCGAGCAGCAGCGCTGGCTGGCGCGCCGCTACCCCGGCATCAAGCCCAAGTACCTGTTTGTGGGGATGGTGCACCAGCACCAAGGCCAACGCGCCCGCCCCTACACCTCATATCTGAACGCACTCAAGAAACTGGACGCCGTCCACCGCCTCGTCGATGCCCAGGGCAATGCGCTGCGGTTCTCCCAGACGCACCGGCTGCGGCACACACGCGCTACCGAGCTACTCAATGACGGTGTCCCGTTCCATGTCGTGCAGCGCTACCTGGGTCACAAAAGCCCGGAGATGACCGCCCGCTACGCCGCCACGCTGGCGGCCACCTCCGAAGCAGAATTCTTGAAACACAAGAAGATCGGTGCGATGGGCGCCGAGATCGCGATCAGCCCCTCAGACATTTACGAGATGACCCAACTCGGCAAGCGCACCGACCGGGTGCTGCCCAACGGGGTGTGCCTGTTGCCGCCGCTGAAATCATGCGATAAGGGCAACGCCTGCCTGTCGTGCGGGCACTTCGCCACCGATGCCACCCACCTGCATGATCTGCGCGGTCAGCTCACCGCCACCCAAACCCTCCTGGCTGGGCGCCGGCGACAGTTCGCCGAGCGCACCGGACGCGAGCTAACCGACGACAACGTTTGGGTCAGCGAACGCCTCCGCGAAATCGTCTCACTACAAGCCATCATCGCTCGCTTGTCCAATCATTCAGATGCTTTGGCGGGCAGCGGATCTGCGCCCAGCGCGATTGCGGGCGCGGCCACCGCGGGCAGGCGGCCCCAGCTGCCAATCGCCACCCGCGGCGCCCACGAGAGCATCATCAACCATGCCAGCGGCGGGCGGCGCAGCGATGGCTGAGCATCACCGCGGCACCGACGGGCTGCGCCGCCACGCCCATCAGCGCTCCGATGAGGCCCGCCGCCGCATCGATAAAGCCATCCGCGATCGGCGCAAACGCGGCGAGCCGATCAACGTTAATGCCGTCGCCCGCACCGCCAGGGTCACCCGTAAAACCATCTACGCCCACCCCGACCTGCTCGAACGCATCCGCGCCCACACACCCCTGCACGTGGCGCCACTGGCACCCCAACCACGGCCTGCAGCCGAGAGCTCCATCGTGGCCGCACTACGCCGCCAGCTGACCACCCAACAAACTCAACTGAGCAAACTCAGAACCGAACTCAAAGCCCGCGACGAAGCGCTTGCGGCCGCGCACGGCGAAATCGCCCGCCTCTCAAACCCGCCGCGCTAGACCAGCTGCAGCAGCAGGGGGACTCTGCCTGATGCCCGATGTCTCACGACAGATCGAACTATCGTTGAGCTAACCCGAGTAAGGAGGCTCAGATGGTTGCTCAGGTAGATCGCGGCGCGGTCGCGGTCCGCTACTGCCCGTCCTGTGGCGCCGAACTGCCGGACCGGGTGCGCCACGATGCCCTCTATTGTTCGTCCGCGTGCCGGGCACGGCATTGGCGGTGGGCCCAACGCAGCCGCTCGCGGATCTGCGCGATGCGCGGCGAGGGCCAGCTGCGGGCCCGATGCGCTGAGTGTGACAGCACCTGGGTCGTCGGACTCGAGCACCGGGCCGGGACTATTTACTGTTCGCATCGGTGCCGGACCCGGGCTTGGCGGCGTTGCCGTTCGCTGTAGACGTCACCGTGACCGTTACCGCGAACGGCTACACAAATCTCTTTAACACCGGGCCTGACCAGCGTAATTAACGATCCGAAACTCTTGATCGGCGGCCGCGGCAAGCGCACAATGATGCAACAGCCGGTTTGCAGCCGTTCTTCAAGCGGCACCGGTGCGCGCAAGAAGGTGATAGACACAAGCACATCGATCATGCGGGCCCCCGCTGCAGCGCAGGGGCTCGGCCCACGGCGCACGGACGGCGTGACCGCGGTGCATCGAGCATCAGGTGCAGTGCAGGCCCGCGTGGCCCCGGACGGGAATCACGCGAGGAGACAACAATGCCCGAAAAAATCGGAAACGTCAGCAAGCGCCGCTACGACCAGCTGGTCGCCGAGGGCCGCAACCTAGTCGAGCAGCAATCTCGCTGCCAGTTCGAGCTCGGTGATCGAGCCCTGGAAATCGAGCCGCTGCAGCCGCGCGGCGGAGCGCACCCCGGCCCGGGCGTCGAGCTGCTCAGCGTCACCGCCGCGATCGCCATGTACGCCCAGGACATTGGCCTGGCCGCATCGACGATCATGGACTACCGGTGGGTCGCCTCGCGGTGGCCCACCGGTCAGCGAGTGCACACCGTGTCGCACTACATCCACAAGGTGCTCGCCGGCCACGACAACCGGTACGCATTGATACAACAACCACCCACGAACAGCCGTACTGGTGAGCGCCGATGGGATAGCGAGGCTGCCCGCCGGGCGGTCGGGTGGACGCCACGCACCCCCGTTACCAGCCAAGAGAAAGTCAACCAGGTCCACGACCTGACCAAGGACGACCACGTCGCGGTATCGGTGGCTCGGGACCTGCTCAAACGCCCCAACGTCGCATTCGAAGCCATGGGCGACCAATCAGCACGCCACGCGGTCAACAGCGCCCAATACGACCGATCCCGGCAAACAATCGTGTGCGCACGCCAACGCACACCGGCCATCCGGGCGCTCGAACATAGCATCGAATACATCGATCTGGTCGGTGCCTGCGCCCAGTTCGTCGCCGGCGTCGGCCGCATCCTGCCCAACCTGCGCGGCCAGGAGTTCAGCACGCAGGAAAAGGCCGCGGTCCAGCAGAACCTGGCCCGGGTGCGCAGCACGGCCGATTGGATACAACATGCGATGGACACCGGGGATGTCAGCCTTGATGAGGCTCTTGCCGAATTACTCAAAGGCGGGTGAACCATGCCCCACCGCATCCCCCGCACCGTCAAATCCGAGCGCGTGCGCTTAGCACTTCTACAAGCCCGACCCGGCGGCCTTACCCTACAACAGCTTTGTGCCGCAACAGGTCTGACCGCAAGCCAGATCCGTGACGGCCTCAGAGAGATCAAGGAACACGCCGCCATGGAACATATGACCCCCTTTGCCTGGTCCCGCAAGAACGGCTACGCCTTTCCCGAGGAGCCCTCCGACTGGATCGCCTACGAACGAGCCCAAGCCCACACCGCACTGACCCGATTCGTGCGCCTGATCACCGGCACCGTTTATCCCCACCAGCAACTTCTGCCGCACGATGACTACGCCAGGCTGCTGCTGGATCAACTCGTCGGCGTACGTGCATCACTGGAAAGCATCACCCGGCTAGCCAGTTGAGTACCGACCATCACGGTGCACCACAGGACCACGGCACCGACCCACGGTCTCCGGAAGCATCTGAGGGTGTCCAGGGCGACGGGTTGGCCGTCGTCGAGCAGCCGCAGCAGCGGCACCAGCAGGGCCGGGTCGAGCCCGGGATTCTCCGGAACAACCAGGCGGTCAAGGAAATTCGTCATAGTCACCTCGTCGTAGGGCGCGGGTCAGGACGCGCAGCAGGACAGTTGCGAAATATCGGTGGTAAACGACTGGGCGGCGATCTTGATGCTTTCAGCCATCGTCAGGTACGGCGCCCAGGACCGGGCGACCTGGTCGACGGTCATCGCGGCGTCGAGGATGTACACCCCCGCGGCGGCGATCTCACCGGCGTCGTCGGCGACGGCGGTGATGCCGCGCAGCCGTCCGGTGCCAGCGTCGGCGACCAGTTTGATGAACCCGCGGGTGTCGCGGTTGACCAGTGCCCGCGGCACGTACGTGAGGGGCAGAACCCGGCAGTCGCAGCGTATCCCCGCCGCGCGCATGTCGGCTTCGGTCATCCCGACCGCCCCCACGGCCGGGTTGGTGAACGTCACCCGCGGCAGGGTGGTGTAGTTCACTGACCGGTCCGCCCCACTGAACATGTTCTCGGCGGCCAGCGCGCCGTGATGGGCGGCGACGTACACGAATTCGGGGTGCCCGGTGACATCACCGGCCGCCCAGATACGCGGATTCGACGACTGCAACCGGTCGGTGACCACGATCTCGCCGGCCGCGCCGGTCTTGACGTCGACCGCGGCCAGGTTCAGGTCGGTGACAGGCCAGCGCCCGAGCGCGACCAGCAGCTTGTCCGCACGGAAGGGTTGTTCGCCGCCTGCGACCGCTGCGGTCACGACCGCCTGCCCGCCCACCCGTTCGGCCTTCACGATGGTGGCGCCGCGCACCACAGTGATGCCCTCGTCGGCGAACACGTCCTGCAGTGTCGTGGACACTTCCGGTTCCTCCCGGGACGCCAAGCGGGAGCGGACCAGCATCGTGACCACCGACCCGAGCCGGGCGAACAGCTGCGCCAGCTCCAACGCGACGTACCCGCCGCCGAGCACCAGCAGTGACTGCGGAACCTCGGCCAGTTCCATCGCGGTGGTCGAGGTCAGGGCGTCCACCTGGTCGAGTCCACGGACCGGCGGCATCCACGGCCGCGCACCGGTGGCCACCAGATACTGCGCGGCCTCGATCGTGTGGGTGCCCACCCGCAGTACCGGGTCCTCGGGTGTGCCCGCGAACGTGGCGTCAGCCTGGATTCGACGCCACCCGTAGGTGTCGGCCAGGTCGGCGTATTTGTCCGAGCGCAGCCGGTCCACCAGGTGCTGCTTACCGCCGATCAGCGCCGCCATGTCGACCGGGCCCGCGGTAGCCGAAATGCCGGGAAAGCGCTCGGCGCCGGCCGCGGTGTGCCGGGCCCCAGCGGCGGCGATGAGCGCTTTGGACGGCACGCAGCCGGTGTTCACACACGTACCACCGAACGTGCCGCGCTCGATCATCACCACCGACCTGCCCAGTGAGGTCGCGCGTATCGCGGCGGCCATCCCCGCCCCGCCCGACCCGATGACCGCAAGGTCGAATCTCTGCCTCATGCACCCATCCTCAACCTTCAAGTAGGCTTGAAAGTCAAGTGATCGGTGAGGAGACCTCGTGCGAATCGGGCAACTCGCCGAAGCGACCGGGACGACTGCGGCGACGCTGCGCTACTACGAAGACGAGGGCCTCCTGCCGCCCGCCGAGCGCACCCCAGCGGGGTATCGCCAATACGGCGGTGATGCGATCGCCCGGGTCGGCTTCATTCATCGGGGCCAGGCAGCCGGGCTCACCTTGGCCCAGATCCGCCAGATCCTCACCGTCCGAGACAGCGGCCACGCACCGTGCACGCACGTACGTGAGCTGCTCGGCACCCGCCTGGCCGATCTCGATGAACAGATCAGCATCCTGGTTGCGCTGCGGGCCACCATCGCCCGGCTGCGCGAGCAGGCCGACACCGTCGACCCCGGGTCGTGCAACGCTGACGACGTCTGCCGCTACCTGTAGAAGGGGCTCGTCGCAAACCCCTGAGCACCGACACCCGATACGCAAAGATAGTGCGCTCCGTCGTCATCAGCGACACCCTGACCGTACTGCGGTACCGGAGGACATAAGCATCGACCTGGGCACGCCCGCTAAAGGCAACCTGGGCTACGCGTACGGCATGGGTCGGTTTCGTCAAGTAGTTCGGCCCCGGGCGGGAGATGGTTGCCGAATGGGGGGCTCTACGGCCCGAAGGCGCCACCGGTGATGAGGATGGTGACGCCGATGCTGATCAGCGCTACGGGCAGCACGATGTGACCCCAGCGCGATAGCACGTTGGCAATCAGTGGGTGCGAAGCGACGTACTTTCCGCCCGCGCACCAGATGGCCACGCCAATGAGAAACACGGCGGTGAACATCGAAATAGTGGCGGTGGCTGCAACCGCGAAGATCGGCACGTAGACGCCGATGTTGTCGCCGCCGTTAGCGAAGGTGACGGCGGCGACCTGCCACATTCTGGGACCCTGACGCGGGACCGCCGGTATCTGTGGGGCCGGGTCGGGGTCGCTGCGGCGTTCACGGTAGGCGCTCCAGCCCGCTTTGAGTCCGAGCAAGATGGGTATCAGCCCGAAGTATGGGAGCGCGGCGGGCGGCAGCAGTGTCGATCCCAGGGCGGCGATCGCGATCGAGACTGCCACGATCGCGATGAACGCGAGGTACTGACCGGCGATCACCCGGATGGCTGCTCCTCGATGGCCCGGCGCCTGCCCAAAGTTATCTCTAGGTCGTAAAGTCGTAAATGTGCGGGTTTGACGTTCATGACGGTGTCGGGCTGTCGCATTTTGGCTCTGTCGTGGCCGGGTTATCTGTAGGAAGGTGTTGACGAAGAAGGGCCCGGTTCTCGATCAGCGGCCCGCGATGTGGCCGTGTGGGAATTCTCAGTTGAGCATGATGTCGTTGACCCATTGGGTCCGCTGTTCGCGGGTGGAGATCCAGTGGTCGGCGATCTTCTGGCCCACAGCACGTTGCAGGTTGCGTAGATCGGCGTGGGAGCGGGCTTGGCGGGCGTCGTTTTGTTCGTGATGGATTCGGTACTGTTCGCGTTCGGTGGGGGTGGCGTGTGAATAGCAGTGTGCGCCAAACATTCCCGATCCGAGGTAGATCGCCGAGTTGGTGCAGTCCTGGCCGGTGCTCTTGACCAGGGCCGAGCATTTGGGGCGCGCGCCGGCGACGGTTTGGGTGCGGTCGGGTCGGGGCAGCTGGTACAGGTGGCGCTCTAGCCGGTCGCACAGCGCGGGCATCGCGGTTACCTTCGTTGCCCCGCGGCGCACCGCGGCGTTGTGCCGGGCGAAGATGGCTTTGGGGCGCGATAAGCCGTTGCCCCATCGCTGGTCGAGTTCGGCGCCCTGGTGCACGATGCTGGCCGCCTGATAGGCCTCCAGGGTGGCTCGGTGCGCGGCCAGGATGTCGTTGGCCAGATCGGTGAAATTAAGGTCGGCTTCCTCGGGCAGAGTGTGCAGCACCAGAAGGCATTCGAGCATTTTCATGCGCACCTCATCGATGACGTCCAAGGCAAACGAGGACACCGTTTCGTTGGGCTCAAAGTCAGAGTCAGTTTCGAACACGATCCAGCAATGTACTACTAGTAGGGCAGACTTTTGGTACGGGCGCCTCATTACTGAGGTGCGTGCCCACCCGTCCCAGTCAGAACGATCCCGAGCGTGTCGCGCAGTGGGAACGCGTCCGCGTCGAGGTGGGCGCCCGGATTCGACGTGAACGTCTGCGGCAGGGTTTGACTCAGGAGCAGTTGGCATTGGCCTGCGGGGTGACCCGCAATGTGTTGATCGACGTCGAACACGGCCGCCGTGGCTTGCTCTACGAGCGTTTGGTCGACATTGCCGAGGCACTGGTGGTGCCTACCGGCTCATTGTTCGGCGACACCTGATCGATTTCTGCTGCTGGGTATCGCGCAACACCATGGCGGCCTCAACAGCACAGGGCCTGTGCGAAAAGCCCTGGCGCTACGGTGCGTTGCGAACTCAGATCATCCCCGGCGCCGCCGGCGTATTCAGTGCGCCATCGCCTGGCACTGTTGGACGCATCGCCGGCAGGCCGCCGCGCACGCCCGGCAATACTGCATGTCGTACTTGTCGCATTCGGCGGCACACGCCGCGCAGATCTGGGCGCAGACCTGACACAACGGGCCGACCCAGCTGGACCCGCGCGACAACAGGGTTATGCACGCCGCACAGATCGCCGCGCAATCCAGACACAGCCGGGCGCAATCGGCCATCTGCCCGTCATTGACACAACAGTTGTACGCGCACACCTCACATGCCTGCGCGCACTCACTACAGGCATCCACGCAGGCTTTGTTCGCAGCGCTGACCATTGCCACTGACATGATCAAGAACCTCCTTGTTCGGCTGGGCATTCACCGGACCCGGACCCTGTCATGGCAGCCCGGCGGTTGGTGTTTCCCGGACACAGCGAGCCATACCCGTACGCCCCGGGGGTAAACACCGATGCACGCACCCCACCCGCAGACATACCCCGTGGGGGTATAGTGGTGTTGGTGGGTGCGGCGGCTATGGCCGTGTGGCATCACCGATTCGTTTCCGCGGAGAAGAGAGCGCAGATGGCACACACCTTGGGTCACAGTGCCCGGATGGTTCTGGCCGATGGCCGGGCGTTGCACTATATGCGCGCCGGTAGCGGTGCCGGCCCGACAGTGGTGTTCGAGTCGGGTTTGGGTGCTTCACGCTCGGAGTGGGGCCTGGTGGCGCCGCTGGTGGCCGAGCAGTTCCCGACGGTGGTCTATGACCGGGCCAATCTGGGCCGCAGCGACCCCGACCGGGCCCCGCGCACAGTGCAGCGTTTGGCCGCCGATCTGGGGGAATTGTTGACAGCTCTTGATGGCGGCCCGTACATCCTGGTCGGGCACAGCTACGGGGGCACGATCGCACTGGCCGCCGCCGGCGATCGGTCCGATATCGCCGCGCTGGTGCTCGTGGATCATTCCGATGAGCAGCTCGATGTGTGCTGCGGGTCTTCGCTCAAACATCTGCGCCGGCTGGCGCTGGCAGGCCGTTGGAGCATGGGTGTGCTGCGGCGGCTGCACCTGCTGGGGCCCCTGGTGCGCCGCGCGGCACCGGGGCTGCCCGCCGACGTGGCCGCCGATCTGATCGCCGAAGACTTGACCGTCGCCGCGCAGCAGGCCGCAGACGCCGAGGAGCAGTTCTTTCTGGCCGGGTTGGCCAGCCTGCGTGCGCAGCGCCCCGATCTCGGGGGCATCCCGGTCACCGTGATCTCGGGGGTCAAGACCACACTGCTGGACCGCTCGATCCGCGCGGCGTTCCTCGGCGCCCACCGCCGCGCCGCCGAACGCCTCGGCGCCCGCCACGTGCTCGCCCAAAAATCCGGGCACCTCGTGGTGTTCACCGAACCGCACCTGATCGCCGACGAGATCAGCGGCATCGCCGCACGTATCGCGACCACACCGCGCTAACGAGCGCGCGCACATCGCGCCCGTCAACCAGCCCGCCCCCGCAAGGTCCGCCCCCGGCGCTGTCGGGCCGCCGAATTCCTATGTGCGGCATGCATATCCACAGCTCCCCGCCCACTGGTATCCCGTTGCGCCACCGGTATATCGGCCGGGCCAGGGGCCCCTGACGTTCACGTCCCCTAGCCCGGCGAGAATGGTTGCCGATAGCGTGGTGCGGTAGCGCGAGCCGCCAGATCCGGCCGCGGCGGGGCACCACCGCATCCCGGCGGCCGCTGTGAAACAGCGAAGAATCGCCTGATAGTTTGCTGATGATCGTCGCCGCGGTGAACGTTGGGGCCGTGTTACTCGTTGAAATAAGTGTACGTTCCCTATTTTTGGGCCGAGCGGCCAGGCCTGCCCGGGGTGCGGAGAGGAGGTTGCGAAATCATGCACATGACGATGTTCGCGGCGCTCGCCATGATCGGTGCGGCCGGTGTTGCCGGGCTGGCCACACCGGCACCGGCGGACGCTGATCCGCCCCCGCCACCGGTTTGCTATGCGGCCAAGCCGAGCGTGAACGCGATCGAGCACATCCCGTGCCTGGCCCCAGGTTCGGTGCAGTACCCGCAAGGGGTGCATCAGCCGACCTACGGCGGGGCTAACCCACTGGTTCCCTATGGCACCAATCCGCTTGTGCCCTTTGGCACCAACCAAAACAACGCGGGCTAGCTGCACCGTCGGAAGCGGGGAAACGGGGCGGTGGGTGTGGTCATCTCTTTTGGCGCCGGTTTGGTGGTTGTTCTTCATCAATGCTGGCCCCGCCCGGGTCGGGTGCGGTGTGTCGTTATAGGGGCCCGGGTGCCGGGATGCCGTTGGCGCTGACTTCATGCAGGCACCCGGTGTCGGTGCTGTAGAAGGTGCCGGCCACCCGCAGGCGCCCGGAGACCGCGGCGGCTACCAGGATCGGGTGGCGCACAAGGCGTTCGACCTGGATCACCACGTTGACCACGGCCAGCTGATCGGCCTGGCTGAAGCCGCTGGCGGCCGCACCCACGCGGGCCAGGTGATGATCGCGGTAGGCCACCAGGGTGTCGCGGGCGTTGTCGAGCCAGCGGCCGACCGGGCTCGTGGGTGCGTCGATCGATTCAGACAGCAGCGCAGCCATGGCCCCGCAGCCCGAGTGCCCGCACACCACGATCGAACGCACCCGAAGCTCGTTGAGCGCGAAATCCAGTGCGGCATCGACCGATCCTTCGGCCGGATCGGTGGGTACCAGGTTGCCGACATTGCGGATGGTGCACAGCGCGCCGGTGGCCGCTGGCGGCCCAACCGGCCAATCCGAGCAGGTCAGATACAGCGCGTCCGGGTGGGCCGTGGTGTCGGTGGCCAGGAAAGAGTTCATGACGAAAGTGCCCCAATCGAAAAAGCAGCACCAAGCACACCGGTGGTGTGCCGGGCCGGATGGAAGGTTGGCGAATCGGCAGGCAGGCACGGCGGCGGCTCGTGGACCCTCGGTGCAGCACCGCACGCGATCGAGTGGGCCGATCGCGGTGCTGCGGCAACGTTGGGTGTTCGGTGATGCCATCGCCGACGGTCACCGGCGCACGCCGGTGACCGCACGTGGCACAGATCAGCGGCGGAGGATGCACAGCTCAGTCAGCAGCACACGCCCTGACCTCGATATCGCGGCGGCACGCACCGGCGGGCCCCGGCTGATGCCGGCCAGCAGCGGTACCGCGGTGGCCGCGGCCAGCAACGCTGCGGCGGATGCGGCCAACAGACCCGGACTGGTCTCGGCGCGCACGGTCGCGGCCAGTGCCTCGACGCTGTGGCACAGCGCCGCATGTGCGGCCTCCTGGGCGCGCCGGGGTGTGATGGACACACCGGTGCCCCCGGCTGCTGTTGCGGCCGACGCTGTGATCAGCGTGCTTTGCTGGCGGGCAGGCCCGTGGCGGTGATGGCTCTGTCCGGGCAGGCAATGCGCCACCGCGGGCGCCGCCGCCAGCACACCGACCAGCAGCGCCACCAGCACCAGCTGGCTGCGGCGGGGCCTGCGCACCAGGGCCCTCACGCCTCCGCCACCGGCACCCGAGCCGGAATGTGCGGGTGCGCGCCACCGCACGGGCTCAGCATGGGGTGTCCGCCGCTGCCGCCCAGCCGCTGATCGGTGCGATGGCCCGCGCCCTGTGCAGCGGCGCGGGTTTGCTGTGCGCACGGTGCACATCGCAGACCGTCAAGCGCAGCGGGATGTGGGCTACCTGCTGGATTCTGGTGATGCACCAGCTCACCGCCGCCGAGCGCAGGTGCCGCTCCAACAGCTGCGGTGTCTTCCAGGTCTGCTGTATCAGGAAATGGCCGGGGTCGCCGGCGTCCCGGAAAATCTCGTAGCCCAGGTTGCCCGGGTCGTAGCGGGTGCGTTCGAGCAGCATGTTGAGCAGGCCCCACACCGTTTCCTCGGCACCCAGTGTTGCGGTGACCTCACCGGCCACATACACCGGCGCTGGCCCGTCGGCGCCGGTCAGCATTGGACGTCGACGTGGTACACGCTGTAAAGCCATGTCCGTCTGGTGGGCCCGGAGGAGATGTTCGGGTAGATCCGGGGATTGCCGTAGACGTCGAGGTCTTTGCGGATCCGGGTGGCCACACATTGTGACAGCGGTTTGTTGCCGGTTTTGGTGATGATGACTTTGTTGCCTTGGGCCTTGAGGCTGTTGATGACGTCATCGGCGTCCCCGAGACTGCCGGGCCCGGCCTGAGCGGCCGGGGCCATTAGCAGTGTTGCGGCAGCAGTGGCGGCCAGTGTCCAGGCAACGGCACGGCCACGGAAATTTCTGTTCATGACAGATGCACCTCGTTAGGTGTGGGTCCGCCGCGCACAAGAGCGCGAACGGGGCGGCTGAGGGTCGGCGAGAAGACCTCAGAGCGCACGCTGAACGCGGCGTGCAGCACTGGGCCGGGCCGCGATCAGCGGCGCAGCACGCACAGACGGTGTATGAGGGTGCGGCCGGTGACGATGGCCACCGGCCCGGTATGCGGCGGCCCGCGCATCAGCACCGGCAAGACTGCCGTGCCTACCGCGTACGCGAGCACGATCAGCGCCGCGATCCACAGCACCCGTACCGCCGCGGGCGCGGTCAGCTGGGCGCTGACCGCATCGGTGAGCGCGCACATCGCCGGGGCGGGTGCCCCCAGATGATTATGGGGGGCGATCGCGGCCTGGCTGCGCTGCAGCGCGGACCCGGCGGCAATCGCGTGATGCGGCGCCGCCGCCGGCACGCTCATGTGGTGGGGCGGCCCGGCGCACTGCAACAGCAGCAAAAGAGTGATCATCGCGGCCACGATCAAGGCTCCCAGCCACGGCGCACCCGGCCGGATGCGGACCCGGGCCCGCATCATCGCCGACCGCCCCGCCGGGAGTTTCCCGGCAGGTTGCAGCTCGCCAGTGGACGGCAACACCCCTTCACCATAACATGATATGCGCATACCCTTACCCGGTATTTGACGTGTATTTTTCGGTGGTCGGCGCGGTGGTGTGGACGCGGCATGGAAGGGAGCAGTTCATGGCGGTAGCGCGATCGCGGTGGGGCCGGCGCGAGTTTTTGCACCTGGGTGCGGCCACGGCGGCAGCTGGGGTGCTGGCCGCCTGCGGCACCCGGCCATCAGGCGGGTCCGGCGGGCAGCTGATCGGGCCGGACTCACCGCGGGTGGGTGCAGTCGAGGCGATCCGCCGCGACGGCGGCGGGCGGCTGGTGCCGGTGAATCTGCACGCGGGGCCGCTGCAGCTGGATTTGGCCGGCACGACCGTGTCGACGTGGGGGTATGGCACCCAGATTCCCGGCCCGGCGATCCGCGCCCGCAAGGGCCAGGTGCTGCGGGTGAACTTGACCAACGGGCTGGCGGCGCCCACCACGGTGCACTGGCATGGGATCGCGCTGCGCAACGACATGGATGGCGTACCGGATCTGACGCAGCCGCAGATCGCGCCGGCGGGTTCGTTCACCTACGAATTCGCGCTGGCCCATGCGGGCACGTACTGGTTTCATCCGCATGTGGGCACCCAGCTGGATCGGGGCCTGTATGCGCCGCTGATCGTCGAGGACCCCGAGGAGCGCGCCGACTACGACGCCGAACTGGTGGTGGTGCTCGATGACTGGATCGATGGCACCGGCACCGACCCCGACAAGGTGCTGGCGGGATTGCGGGACAAGGGCATGCCCGGCATGGATATGGGCTCGATGAGCCAGATGCCGGGGATGCCGGGGATGTCGATGGGTTCGATGGGGGTCAGTGCCGCCGCGCCGCTGGGTACCGACGGCGGCGATGTCACCTACCCGTACTACCTGATCAACGGGCGGGTGGCCGCCGACCCGCAGACCGTCGATTACCGGCCCGGAACCCGGGTGCGGCTGCGCATCATCAACGCCGCCGGCGACAGCGCGTTTCGGGTCGCGGCCCCCGGTACGGCGCTGACGGTGACCCACACCGACGGCTTCCCGGTGGCGCCCCGGCAGGCCGATGCGCTGCTGATCGGCATGGGCGAGCGCATCGATGCGATCATCACCGTCGGTGAGATGTCGGTGCCGCTGCTGGCCGCCCCCTACGGCAAAGACGGCTACGCCCAGCTGGTGCTGCGCGCCGGCGGCAAACCCGTTACCGGCTCTGCGGCCAACGCGGCCGCGGCGCTACCGACGATGACCGCGCTGGACACCGCGTCCCTGACGGCCACCGAGGCGGTCACGCTGGCCGTGCGTGAACCCGACATCTCCTATGACCTGCGGCTGGCCGGGCCGGGCGCCAAATACGCCTGGACAATCAACGAAAAAACCTACAACCCGGCCGACGGGCTGCCGGTGCGCGAAGGCCAGCGGGTGCGGCTGCGCTACCTCAACAACTCGATGATGTTTCATCCCATGCACCTGCACGGACACACCTTCGCCGTGCGGACCGCGTCCGGGGCCTACGGAGCCCGCAAAGACACCGTGCTGGTGGCGCCCATGCAAACAGTTGAAGTCGACTTCGACGCCGACAACCCGGGCCAGTGGCTCACCCACTGCCACAACATCTATCACGGCGAAGCCGGAATGATGACCGTCATCTCCTACCGCCAATGATCCCGAACACCACAAGGTCTCGCTGCACGGCCATCCGCGCGATCGGCGCGAAAATGTCATCGACTACACATAAGGAGATCACCGTGTCAACACTGCGTGTCCTCGGGCTGGCCCTGGCCGCGGCCGGGTTTTTCCTCGCCGGGCTGCTGGCCCCACCGCTGGGGCACGCCGCCGGGTCCTGTCCGCACCGCTTCGGGGCCGCTCAACAACTGCCCGACGCCGGCGGCGGTACCCAGGGATGGACCGTCAGCGGCCTGAAGAAATCGGCCGCCGTCCTGCCCGGCTACACCCCGGCCGGTCAGCTCTGGGAAGCCGCTGCCACCGTGCGGGCCGATCGCGGCACCATCACCCCGCTCATCCCGAACCTGGCCGCCCACGCCATCGGCGGGCACTACCCGGTGCTCTGGCAGGTTGGCACCGATCAGGGCCTGCCCGCCGCCACCCTCGATGAGGGCCAATCATCTTCGGGCACAGTATATTTTGATGTCACCGGGCCGGACCCCATGGCCGTGGTCTACACCGCCGGCGCCGGCGCGCCGGCGATGATGTGGTGCTGCGACGCCGCGATGGGTACATCCGCGAACAAGACCATGGACCCGAAGATGAACGCCGAGATGAAGGCCATGATGGCGCACTGCCCGTGCTGCCAGGACATGCCCGCCCCCACAGCTGCGCCCGGTGCCGGGTGCCCGTGCTGCGGGCCCGCCCCGGACCCGGCCTAGCCAACCCAGCCTGCCTGCACGCCGTAAATCCTGCGGGCACCGCCACAGCCCGGGCCCGGGCTCCTAGCAGTTGACGGCGCCGGCGCCGGTCAGCACTGCACGTCGACGTACATGGTGCGATACAGCAGCTGGGTACCCACCCCATGGGCGCGTTTGGCCCGGTTGGGGTCGACCACCTGCGGGTGGGTCCACCAATACTCGGATCTGCCTTCGCGTACCGAGGTCACCGTGCACATCTGCAGCGGCTTGCCGCCGGTGCGGTTCACGATGACCTTGTCGCCCTGACGCTGCAGCGCCAGAATGACCTGCAGCGCATTGGGCGCGGCCGGACCCGCCCAGGCAGGACCGGCAGCGGCCAAGGTCGCCGCAGCAACAGCTGCCGCGGCGGCGGCAGTGACGGCGGCGCTGCGGTACAGAAAACGGTTGTTGCCCATGAGAATTCCCTACGTTGAGGTCGCCGCACACAAGGCGGCGAGGAGCTGGCGAAGAACACCCGAAGCCGATACCGTGCGGCCACAGGGGCCAGACATCGGCAGGGTGTGCCTCAGCGCCGAATCACGCAGAGCTGATGTAAAGACAGCGGGCCGGCGGCCGCGGCCCCACGGGGCGGCCCCGGCGGCCCCCGCACGGGCGCCCCGATGACCGCATCGGCGGCGGGCACGGCGCTCGACACCATCGGCAGAGCCCACCTCAGGGACAGCTCGTCGCCGCCGAGTGCCGCCGCGGGGGCCAGCTGCGCGTGTGGGCACGGTGCATCCAGTTGCGCGCCCACCGGGTCCGCGGGGGCCCTGAAAAGCCCCGGCGCCCCCGCCGCCGCGGCGGCGGCCACAGGCACCAGGGCACCGCCGCCGGCAGCCCGGGCACGGTGCGCATCGGCCGCACACCCGGCCACCGCCATCGCCGCCAGCGCCGCGATGAGCACCGCCGCCGCGACCACCGCGATCTGCTGCCGCAGGCGGCAATGGCGGCGCCCCGGGCGTATCCGCATGCCACCCATCCTAGCGCCTACCCCTACCCGGTATAGCCATATTGAGGTGGTGTGCCGCCGATACCCAGGAACTCGTGCAAGGATGCCCCCCACGGGTACCGCCGGGCCGCGCGGCGGATAGGGGCGCGGCGGCGGCCCGGCTGGATGCAGGAGGTGGATCGGTGGGTGCGGTGCTGGCGTCGGTGCGGCTGCAGATCGCGGTGGTCGCGGCGGTGGTGTTGGCTGCGGCGGGGGTGGTCGGGATCGCAGTGCGCCACCGGCTGCTGTTGGGTCCGGACACGGTGGATTGTGCACGCTACAAATGTGTGGCGCTGACCTTCGATGACGGCCCGACCCCGTTTACCGATCGGCTGTTGCAGGTGCTTGTCGACCGCGGCGCCAAGGGCACCTTTTTCCTGATCGGCAACAAGGTCGCCGCCGACCCTGCTGCGGCCCGCCGCATCGCCGCGGCCGGGATGGAGGTGGCCAATCACACCTGGGAGCACCCCAACATGGCGACCATCCCGATCGAGGCTATCGGCGGCCAGCTCAGCAGGGGCGCTGAGGCGATCACCGCGGCCACCGGGATCCGGCCACATCTGTATCGGCCCGCCGGTGGGGTCTCTCGCGCGGCGGTACGCGCCGAAGCCGGCCGCCAGCACATGGCCGAAATCTTGTGGGATGTCATACCGTTCGACTGGATCAACGACGCCGACACCGCCGCCACCGTGTACATGCTCAAAACTCAGATCAAGCCCGGTTCGGTGGTGCTGCTGCACGACACCTATTCGAGCACCGTCGATATCGTCTATCAGTTCCTGCCGGTATTGATCGCCAACGGCTACCACATGGTCACCGTCAGCCACCTGCTCGGCGACCGCGCCCCCGGCAGCAGTTACGGGGGCCGCGAAAACGGTCCGCCCGTCAATGACATTCACGACATCCCGCCCGCACAGATCCCGGCCCTGCCGGCCACGCCCTCACCACGACCGGCACCCAACCTGCCGATCACCGACATCGACGGCCAAAACCCCGGCGGCCCCCAATGAGGCGGGCACGGTAGAGAAGTATTCGATCGGGTAGTCATCATGGCCGCTCGTCCCGTGCGCTGGCGCTGCCCGGCGCCACCGGGGTGCCCACGGGTGTGTCCGGCTGACGCGGGGATCTCGCCGCGGGGTGTGCGGGGTCGCGGGCGCGGCGGCGGTGATGGTGCAGGTTGGCGGCGCCGATCGCAGCACAGACCGCGGCGGCCGGGATCAGCGCGTGATCGCCGATGCGGCCCCCGACGATCACTCCTACGGCCGCACCGGCGACGAAGAGCACCACCGTGGCGGTGAGCATCGCGGCCCGCCACCGGTCCACGCCATGGCGGTAGCCGCGGGCCAGCAGCAGCCCCAGATCGGTCAGTGTCCCGGTGAAATGGGTGGTCCGCACGGCCATCGACGGAAGCCCGGACGTCATCGCGTTCTGCAATCCGCAGGCGGCCGCAGCCAGCGGCGCCCGGATCAACGGGTGTTCGATTCCCGCGGCCGCCACCAGCAGCGCCGCCTCGGTCACCAGCACTGCGGCCTGCCGCGGGCCGGTGTGCGTGTGCGCCGCTGCCAGCACCGCACCGGCTGCTATGACACCGACAACGAACCCGGCCACGATCACCGCGATCATGCGGCCCGAATACAGCAGCGGATTGCTGGCATGCATGCCCACCCGGGTGGTCAGCGCGGTCAGGTTGCCCACAGGAAACACCCACACCAGCAGCGCCACCGAATTGACATAGCCGGCCACTGCGGCCAGGGACCCGCTGTAGCCCACCGCAAGGGCCCGCCGGTCCACCGCAGGGTGCGTTCTTACCCCTGCCATGACGCATCCCCGGTGGCCCTCTGCGCGGCACAGGCACACCCCGCTGCTGCCGTGCTAGCGGTGCTATTCAGTGCCTGGCGGTGCGGGCAGGCGCCGGGTGCGGCGGTCAGCACTGCACCGTGACGTACATGACGTGCGAAGCCAGGGTGCGGGTCGGCGGGCCTTTACGTTGGGGCACCTGGTTGTAGATGTGCCGCCCGACGCGCACGGCGGTGGCGGTGCATTTCGACAACGGTTTTCCGGTGGTATCGCCGTTGATGATGACCTGATCGCCGCGGGCCTTCAATTCGGTGATGATGACCTGCGCGTTGCCCGGGGCCTGCGGCCCGGGCCGGGCGGGCCCCGCGGCGGCCGGCGCCGCCCATGTCAGCGCGGTCAGCGCGGCACCGAGCGCCACCCCCACCACGAGCCGCCCAGGGCGTCGGGCCGCTGCTCTCAAAGAGGTATATGTGGCGGTACCCATGTCGGCATACCTGTACATCGCTATTGGTGTGGTCATGAATATCCTTGTGTCACAACAGTATTAGTAGCTCTGGCATATTGGGGGCGTTCAGATGCCCGGCGTAAGGCAGCAGCCGGCGCCGCCGGATGTGGGTGGGGGTGCCGCCCCCGCGTGGACGCAAGTGAGCGGGGACGGCACCGGTTCACGGGGGGGTTAGCGGTGCCCGCCGAAGCCGCCGTGTCCGCCCCAGCCGCCGTGACCCCAGCCGCCGCCCCAGCCGCCGTGTCCGGGGCGGGGCCAGCAGTTGTGGTGCCGGCAGCCGGGCCCTGCCGGAGCGGGCCCGGCGGCACTGATCGTTGCCGGAGAGGCCGGGGCCTCTGCGGCGGCCTGCGCCAGCACCGGAGTCGACAGGGCCAGCGCGACAGCGGCCACGGGTGCGGCCACGGCCGCCACGACGCGGTGAACAGAGTTGATGATCATGGGTGATTCCTTGCGTGAGGGGGCCACCGCAGGGTGGCCATGAGTGGATGGCGTTGACCGTGTGCCGGGTGCACGCAGGCACCGGCGGACAGCTGGTCAGCGCCGCATCACGCAAAGATGCTGCAAACGTTCACGTCCACTGCACAAAAAACCGAGTCGGCCACGCCCGGGTGGTCCGCGCGAGGCCGGCACCCATGCCGCGGCCGCAGCAGCCAGCAGCGCCGCGGCCACGGCCAGCGCCCACCACCCGTGCCCGGGGCCGGCAGCGGCCATGGTCGCAAGGACCGCTGCCGGCAGCGAGCACCCGGAGTGAACATCCACGACCTGTACGGCGGTCAGCTGTGCCGCGGCGATATGTTCGGCGCCGGCCTGAACCCGCACGACTTGAGGGCTTGCTGTCGCGCCGACGTGCGCCAGCGATGCGCCCACCGCATGGGGAGCCTCGACATCGAGTGCCGGAGGGCACCGCAGCACCGGAACCAGTGCCACGGCCAACGCCAACAACAGCGTCATCAGCGGCGTCAACAGCAGCACCCAGCGCACCGCGACGACGCGGCCGCCGCGGGCGCGGGCACGATCACCGGTGAGCGCCATCACCTGACCGTACACCCCGCATCGCTACCCGTAGGGGGTATATGGCGAGAAAGTGAGAACGGGTGCGGGTGCCCGGGGACCACTGGCGGGGCAGGGCCGCACTGAACTCTCGCTCTACAGCCTGCAGATTGAACCCTACGGGGGTAGCCTGTCCCGATACATTGCGCGAGTAAGGAGGTCTCTGATGAGCACGACAACGCTGAAGGTCTCGGGCATGACCTGTGGGCATTGCGTGGCGGCGGTGCGTGAACAGGTGGCCGCCGTGCCGGGGGTCACCGGCGTGCAGGTGGACGTGGCTACCGGCACGGTCACCGTCACCAGCACCGGGGCGCTGCCGGCCGAGGCGCTGGCGGCCGCGATCGGGGCGGCCGGCTACGCACTGGCCAGCTAAAGCCCGCCACCCCCCGAAAATCCCCCGAGATCTGTGAAGGACATCCGATGATCACTACCCGTATCTTGGCGCCCGCGGTGGGTGCGGTGAGCATTCTGGCCGGTGTGCTGGCCGCACTGTCCGCCCCTGTAGCGGCCGCGGACCCGGCGCCGCCCATCCCGTTCATTCCCGCGATACCTGCGCCGCTGCCGGCGGTGCCGGGCAGTTACACCTACAGCTACTACAACTTCCCGGCCGTGGCCCCGGCGACGGTGGACGCCCGGGGAGTCAAGATCGCCACCAACGCCGATCCGGGCGCCACCGCCGCCGGGCTGCCGGGCAGCAAGCTCGGCAACGCCGCGCACCCACCGAACATCCAATCGTCCTCCAGCACCCGGTACGGGATCGCCGGGGGCGTGCGGCCGGCCTCGGCGCCGAGCACCACCGGTGTGCAGTTCGCGGCGGGCAATGAAAATCCCGCACTGGAAGACCCCTACGGGCGGTCCCCGCAGAGCATCGCCGGCGCCGAGGCTGCCGCACCGCCCACGGTCATGCCCGGCGCACCGGCGGCCCCGATCCTGGAAGACCCGCACGGGCAACCCCCCGCCCCCGCCGAGACGCCGTAACGGCGCCACCACGCTGCGTCACAATCCGATCACATACCCGGCAGGGGTATGGGGTAGCTGTGGTAGGTTGGGGCCATGAGGATCTGGGGCCGCTGCCCTCGCTCTGGCCGGGCACGGCTGGGGTTGGTGGCGGCGCTGCTGGCCGGTATCGCGGTGGCGCTCGGGGTGCCGATGGCGCACTGCCTTGCCGGTGCGAGCCACCCGGTGCGCCCCGAGCATCACCATCAGGTACTGATCACCGTCTCGGGCATCGCAGCACCTAATCCTGCTGCGGTATCGGCCCATCCGCATGCCGGCACCGCCGTACACGCCGCGTGGTGCTCGGTCTTAGAGGCCGCCCCGGCGGTCATCGCCCGCGCCGATAATCCGCTGCGGGTGCTGTGGGTGGTCGCTGCCGTACCGGGCGCCGGTATCGCGGCGATGTGGTGGTCGGCGCGGGTGGGCCGGGGACCGCCCCGGCGCCCAAACCGCACAACCCCGCGCTTCGGGCGGGTTCTTCTGACCGATCTGTGCATTATCCGCCGCTGAGGGTCACCCCCCTGGGCTGGCGCAGCGATCTGTGGGTCGCTGATGCCGCCCCTACGCCCGTGACCATCTCCGGCCGCATCCTCGTGGCCCTCACGCAGGGACTTTTCCTCACATGACCAACAGCATTGCTCTGTCATCTCGTCGTAGCTGCACTCACCTGGGACCGAAGTTTCACGATCCCAACACCTTGGTGGGCAACACCCCGGTGTTGTGGGTGTCCGAACCGTTCTCGGGCCCCGGGACCGGTTTTTGGGCCAAGCTCGAAGCACATAATCCCAACGGCATGAAAGACCGGCCCGCGCTGTACATGGTGGAGCAAGCCCGCACACGCGGGGATCTCAAGCCTGGCGCCATGATCGTCGAATCAACCAGTGGAACATTGGGGTTGGGGCTGGCGCTGGCCGGAATCATCTATCGGCATCCGGTCACCCTGGTCACCGATCCCGGGCTGGAACCGATCATCGTGCAGATGCTCACCGCCTACGGCGCCGTGGTGGACATCGTCACGCAGCCCCATCCGGTCGGGGGCTGGCAGCAGGCACGCAAGGATCGCGTCGCGCAAATACTTGCCGCCGAAACGGATTCATGGTGCCCCGACCAGTATCAGAACCCCGACAACGTCGACGCCTACCGCGGCGTGGCCGAGGAGCTCATCGACCAGCTCGGCACCATCGACACCCTGGTCTGCTCGGTGGGAACCGGTGGACACTCCTCAGGCGTGGGACGTGTGCTGCGCGAACACAATCCGGACCTGCGGCTGGTCGGGGTCGACACCATCGGCTCCACGATCTTCGGGCAGCCCGCCAGCGCGCGGCTGATGCGCGGCCTCGGGTCGAGCATCTATCCGGGCAATGTCGACTACCCGGCATTCGACGAAGCCCACTGGGTCGCACCCAATGAGGCCGTCTGGGCGGCCCGCACCCTGGCCGCCAGCTATCATGCCAGCGGCGGATGGAGCGTCGGGGCGGTGGCATTGGTCGCAGGGTGGGTGGCGCGCACCTCAGCCCCCGGCACCCGGGTCGCCGCCGTCTTCCCCGACGGCCCGATGCGCTACCACGGCACCATCTACGATGACGATTACTGCCGCGAGCACGATCTGTTGGATCGCCCCCCGGCCCAAGATCCCGATGTGATCGACGATCCCTCGGATCGGGTGGTAGACCGCTGGACCAGGCTGACCCATGTGATCGATCCGATAGGGCGCACGGCGTGACCGATGCGCAGGTAAGACCCTCCGGGACTGGCCACGCCCTGTTCGGCCAGTTCCGGTCTTTCGATCGTCCCAGCCAGATCCTGATGGTGAACCAATTCGCCATCAACGTCGGCTTCTACATGCTGATGCCGTACCTCGCCGGATACCTTGCCGGTCCACTGGGTTTGGCGGCGTGGATGGTGGGTCTGGTGCTGGGTGTCCGAAACTTCTCTCAGCAGGGCATGTTTCTGGTCGGCGGCACTCTGGCCGACAGGTTCGGATACAAGCCACTGATCGTGGCCGGATGTCTCTTGCGCGTCGCCGGATTCCTGATGTTGGTCTTTGTCGGCTCCCTGCCGGCGATATTGATCGCCTCGGCGGCAACGGGTTTCGCGGGCGCACTCTTCAATCCCGCAGTGCGCGCATACCTGGCGGCGGACTCTGGGGAGCGCCGGGTGCAGGCCTTCGCGGTCTTCAACGTCTTCTACCAGGCGGGAATCCTCTTCGGGCCGATCATCGGTCTGGCGTTGACAGCCTGGGATTTCAGGATCACCTGCGCCGTCGCCGCAGCGGTTTTCGCGGTCCTGACGGTGATCCAATTGATGGCCCTGCCACCGAACCGCGCCGAGCAGGACGTGGATCGGCAGCCCGTGCTGGCCGACTGGCGCTCGGTGGTGTCCAACAAGGCCTTCCTGTTGTTCTCCGGCGCCATGATCGGTTCGTACGTGCTGACGTTCCAGGTGTACCTGGCGCTGCCGCTGCAGGCGGCGCTGCTGACCAGCGACAAGAAATCCGAAACGGTCTTGGTGACAAGCATCTTCGTGGTCTCCGGGCTGGTGGCCATCGCCGGGCAGGTGCGGCTCACTGGGTGGTTGTCCGCGCGATTCGGCCCCAGTCGCAGCTTGGTGCTCGGGATGCTGGTCATTGCGGCGGCCTTCGTCCCACTGGCGCTGCTGCCGTCGGCAGCAGCCGGGTCGGTCCCGGCGATCGTTGCGCTGCTGCTGGCGGCGGCCCTGCTGGCCGTGGGCACCATCGCGACCTTCCCGTTCGAGATGGACACCGTGGTCAGGTTGGCGCGTAACCGGTTGGTTGCCACTCATTACGGGTTGTACAACACGATCGTCGGTGTCGGCATTCTGGCCGGGAATCTGCTGACCGGCTCGATATTCGGCTACAGCCAGCAGCACGGTAAGCCCGCCTTGCTGTGGGTATCGCTCACCGGTATTGGACTGGTGTGCGGGGCGGCATTGTTCGCGCTGCGGCGGGCCGGACTGCTCGACCGGGGCAGCCAAGCGGCACCGGGTGAGCAGCCCTGCCCTGATCATCAGCTGGCGGCGCGGCGGTAGCCCGCAGATGCGCGCGGGCGCACACGATGCCGCATATCGGGGCTGCATGCGCTGGGCCTGGACCCGTCCGGGCCGAAAAGCTGTCGGGCCCCATGGGGCGATGCCCCGCGCGCACCTGAACTCGTGGGCGCCCACAAGCTGTGCCGGGGGCTCGGGTCAGGAGTTCAGGATGTGGCGGGCGCTGGTTTGTGGGCGCAGGTCCAGGCGGCGCAGCAGCTGGGAGTTTAGGGCGACCACCACTGTCGAGAGCGACATCAGGATCGCTCCTGCGCTCATGGGCATGACGAAGCCGATCGGGGCCGCGACCCCAGCGGCCAAGGGCACCGAAATGAGGTTGTAGCCGGCGGCCCACCACAGGTTTTGCTTCATCTTGCGGTAGCTGGCGGCGGAGAGCTCGATGACCGAGAGCACCGAGCGGGGATCCGAGCTGGCCAAGATGACCCCGGCCGAGGCGATGGCCACGTCGGTGCCGGCGCCGATGGCAATACCCACATCGGCTTGAGCCAGGGCCGGGGCATCGTTGACGCCGTCGCCGACCATCGCCACGGTGTGACCCTCATCTTGCAGCTGGGCTACAGCGGCGGCCTTGTCCTGTGGCCGCACCTGCGCAAAAACGCGGTCCACCCCCAGACGGCCCGCCACCGTCTCGGCGACCGCGTGGGCATCGCCGGTGATCATCACGACCCTGACCCCGAGCTTGTGCAGGGCGTTGACGGTATCGGCGGACTCGGGGCGAATATCGTCGGCCAGCCGCAGCGCCGCGGCGACCTGCCCGTCGAGCAGCACATGCAAAATGATGGCGCCTTCGGTGCGCCACTGCTCAGCGACCGGCAGCTCGGCGACGTCGTGAGCTGCCAGCAGCGCCGGACCGCCTACCTGCACGCCGGACCCGGCGACGTCGGCGCTCACGCCCAGCGCCGGCTCGGAGGCGAACCCGCTCGCGGCCGGGATATCCAGGCCGCGTTGTTGTGCGGCGGCCACAATGGCGCGCGCCAGCGGGTGTTCGCTATCGGTTTCAGCGGCCGCGGCCAGAGCCAGCACCGCCTCGCCGTCACATCCAGGGGCAGCTTCGATCCCGGTCAGCGTCGGGGTGCCCTTGGTCAAGGTGCCGGTTTTATCGAAGAGCACCACATCGACGGTGCGCATCTGTTCAAGGGCCAACCGGTCTTTGACCAGAACGCCGCCGCGGGCGGCGCGCTCAGTGGCGATCGAAACCACCAGCGGGATGGCCAGGCCCAGCGCGTGCGGGCAGGCGATGACCAGCACCGTGATGGCCCGCACCACCGCGGCATCGGGATGCCCCAGCAGCATCCACACCGCCGCAGTGATGATGGCCGCACCTAACGCGAACCAGAACAGCCACCCGGCCGCGGTGTCAGCGACCCGCTGAGCCCGCGACGTCGAGGCTTGCGCATCGGCAACTAGCCGTTGGATACCGGCCAACGCTGTGTCAGCCCCCACAGCACTGACCTGCACCCGCAGCCCAGAATCGGTGGCCACCGTACCGGCGACTACCTGATCACCAACCTCGCGGCGCACCGGCGCTGACTCGCCGGTCACCATCGACTCGTCCAGGCTGGCACTGCCCTCGACCACCCGGCCATCGGCCGGCACCGACCCGCCGGGGCGGACCACCACAATGTCGCCAACGTGCAGATCTGCCAGCGGCACGGCCACGACCTGCTGGCCCGCGACCCGCTCGGCGGTATCCGGCAGCAACGCCGCCAGCGAATCCAGTGCCGAAGTCGTCTGCGCCAACGACCGCATCTCGATCCAGTGCCCGGCAAGCATGATCACCACCAGCAGCGCCAGCTCCCACCAGAAGCTGAGCTGATGGTCGAGCACCCCAATGCTCGCCCCCCAGGAGGCGGTGAAGGCCACCGTGATAGCCAAACCGATCAGCAGCATCATTCCTGGTGTGCGGCTGCGAATCTCACTGACCGCCCCGACCAGAAATGGCTTGCCGCCCCACAAATACACCACCGTGCCCAGCACCGGCGACACCCACCGCACCCAGCCGGCGGCGGGTAACTGATAGCCGATAAGCATCGCGAACATGGGATCGAAAGCCACTACTGGGACCGCGACAACCACCATGATCCAGAACAGTCTGCGGAACTGCCCTACATGATCCCCGTGGCCGTGATGGCCCCCCTGCCCTTGGCCGTGATCGGCATGGCCTTCATGATGGCCCGCATGCTGATCGCGCTGGTGTGCGGCCGCGTCGTGCTCGGCATGCCCGGGTGTGCCGAGCTGGTGTCCCTGATGGTGCCCGGAATGGTTGGCTGCGGTGTCCACCCACCCAACATATACCCCTTGGGGGTATATCTTCAAGTGTTGCTGACCGCTTTTAGCAAGCGCCGGTGTGCCTGACGGGCTTGCCGTGGTCTGTGTATGCCCGCGGTAGTCGGTGGATCGGCCCTGTCCTGTTCAGGAGCCGCACAGCAGCGCCCCGGCCAGGGACAGCGCCGCGATGAGCGCGGGGCCGGCCGCGATCAGCGCCGCGGCCGTGGCCCACAGCGCCGCGGCGCGGGCGCGTGCTGCATTCCCTGGTGGTGTGACGAGTCGTTCGGCGCGGCGCAGGACGGCGAGGTTGGCCGCGCCCAGGGCGCCGGCGGGGGCGGTGGCTGCCAGCTCCCTGAGGCCCGAGAGCAGCGCGCTGCTACCGTGTTGGCGCACGCAGGCATCGTCGGCGCACATTTCCAGCAGCCGTGCTACTTCAGCGGCTCCCTCTGTGATCAGCCGCACCCGCGGCAGGACGGCGGCCGCAGCACGTAGCGCGCAGACAAGCTGAAGGTGATGCCCGGCCAGGTGGGCACGCTCGTGGGCCAGGACCGCGGCAAGCTGTCGGTCATCGAGAGCGCCCAGCGCGCCGGTGGTGAGCACGATCGCCGCGGGGCGCCCGGCCACGCAGTAGGCGCCCGGTGTGGCGGCGTCCACCACCAGTACATCGTCGTCGCCGCTGGCCCGGCCCACGATGCGTACCGCGCGGGCGTGTTCGTGGGCGCGCTTGCGCAGCCCAACAAGGGCCCGGGCCAGCCGCACCGTCAGCACCGCAGCGGCCGCACCGGTCCCCGTCGCTGCGGCCACCAGCGCAACTTGTGCCGCCACACCGGATTGGCCCACGGCCATCGCCTGCAGGCGGGTCACACACGCGGCCAATACCAGGGCCGGCGAATCCCAGTGTCGGGCAACGTCGATGCCCATGAGGGCGGTCGCGGCCAGCCAGGTGGCCAACACACTGGCGATCGCAGCTAGCCACGCCGTGATCGCCAGATGCGGGGCGTGCTCGGCGCAGCGCAGCCGCGACAACACCCGCGGCCCTAAAACGGCGACCACGGCGCTGTAGAGCAGCAGACAGACCGCAATGCTCATCGGGGGCGCGGCCGGGTGGCGGGACGGGGCAGCAGCGCGGCCAGCCGCGCGGACTCCTCAGCGCTGATCTGTTCCAGGAAATGGGTCAGCACTAACTCAGCGCGGCCGCCGCCGGTGAGTGCTTCACGCATGAGCCGGGCGCTGTGCTGCTCACGGGTCAACGTGGCCCAATACCGGTATGCCTTACCGTCGCGCTCGCGGGCCAGCCAGCCCTTGGTGTGCAGGTTGTCCATCGTGGACATCACCGTGGTGTACGCGATGTCACGCTCGGCGGCCAGCTCCTCAAAAACCTCCCGCACCGTGGTGCAGCTGTCATCGCCGCGGCCCCAGACACGGTCCATCACCACAGCTTCCAGATCACCGAACCCTCGGCTACTCAATCTCGGCCTCTCCCACACCACCCGGGGCGCCACCGGCACCTAAATTTACGTCGTACTATTTACGTTCTACGTACGTAAATAGTACGTCGCTGCGGTCCTAGGTGCCCTCGGGAAACCGATACGTGGCGGGGATCGACTCATCCGGGTGCGGCAGGCCGTACACGATGGCGATCTCATCGTGGTCGGCCACGATGACCGCGGCGGGGTTGCCCGGCCGGATCAGCCCGTTGACCACAACGCGCAGCTGCTTTCCGGCCCCGACGTACAGGCCGCCGAGATGATCGGCCGCCAAGCTGAGCTGCCATTCGCTGAACAACTCCCCGAGGCTGAACTGGCGGGACACCGGCGACTCGATATGGACCACACCACTGTTGTCGTGCGTGTGCAGAGCGCTCATCGTGCCCCGGCGGGTATCGACCCCGATGTCAGCCGGCACCGGCACCGGCAGGCCATCGACCACCACATCAAGGTGGGCATGCATGTGTTGCACAATGCCTTCCATGCGGGCCATCGGCAGCCCCGCCGCCTGAGCCGCCGCGGAAGCATCGGCAGGCGCAGGCCACGGCGGCAGCACCTGGGCGCCCACTGCCACGGTCGCCGGTGGATGGTCCAAGCCCGTTACCGGATCAGGGGCGGCACGCTGCCCGGCCCGCGAGGTCACCGTCGCGGCGATAACTACCGCCGCGAATACCGACACCACCGCCACACCTACACCCCAGACCCAACGCCCACTGACGTCTGCCCGCAAATCTGGCATCGCGGTGCCCGCGCCGCGCCACCGGACAGCACGCGTTTTTCTCCCCAGAGCCATAGAACAACTTTCCGTTCACTAGATTCACTAGACGGGGCCCCGACCCCACGCCCGGATGCACCGACGCACCCGCTGGCACGGACGAAACGGGGCGCCACCGCGCTCACCACGCCCACTACTGGGTGCGCTCACGCAGTGACCTGAGTTCGTCGAGCTCGGCGCGCAATGCCTGCAGCTCCGATGGCGCCGCACCCTTGGCGCCATCGCCGCCCATCATCGTCCACATCATGGCGCCCATCACCAGCGGACAGACCAGTACCGCCGCCGCCGTCAGTATGTAGGTCATCGCACTCCTGTCCGGGGCAGGCCATATACCTGGAACCGCCGGCCGCATCGCCCTGCCCGCCAGGCGAATTCGCCACGAAGAAGCTCCCGCTAGGACTTGTCGGCGCAGCAGTCCGGGGCAGGCGCGGGTGCGGACATCTCGGCGCAGCACGGGCAGCCCGCATCCGGCGCGGACTTCATCGCCGTCATCATGGCTTTCATGGCCGCCTTGTCGCACCACATACCGGCCGGCATCGGGGCGCCACCGGCGCGGTAGGACACCATCGCCGGCGCATCACCGGTGACATCGAAGTACACCTTGCCGGTCGCGGCGCGCCCTTGAGCCAAGGTGGCCGCCGGGATGCCATAAGGACTGGCCACCTGCCAGAGCACCGGGTACCGCTCGCCGGCCGCCGAAGTCGCCGACAGATCTGGGATGAGGGGAGTCACCGGCCCCGCTGCGGCGTACACCCACGCCGTTGCCTCCCAGAGCTGTCCGGCCACCGGATAACCCGGTGCCGCATCGGCACTCTGGCGCAGCCCGCTCACGGTCCACTCCTGCACCACGGCGCCATCAGCATCACCGATCCGCTGATGTGTGCCCATCGCGTGCAAACAGCCTGGTGTAGCCGCCTCAGCTACCGACACGCCACCGACTGCAGCCATCGCCGCCGTCGCCGCAGCACTCATCAACATCCTTGACAAACCACGCACGCGCTTACCCCTTCCGGCCGAAATCCAGTACCACACACCCAAATACCCAAGCGCCCAATACCTCGGCGCCCAGCACCTACGTACGCACCGGCGCCGCGCGTTCTGTTGTCCCGACACCGATCTACTATCTACGTACATAGACAGTAGATCATAGGTTGGTGCTGGCGATGCAGACCATGGCCCATCTGGTCGTCGCGAGCGGGCCGCTGAGGCCTCAGGCCCGTACCCGCTATCGGTGGACAACCACGAACTCGGACATCGCCCGCGCACGTCACCCCCCAACGTTGAATACACAGCTACACAAAATCATGTATCCCACGGTCCCCAAATGATCAATAAAACACCTAGGGAACAATCAGATACACCACCCGAGCAGTTACAGATAAAATGGCTGCGGCGAACTGAGAATGGAGTGCGGCGCGGTCAAGGCCGCCCAGAGCGCCGAGCGCCTCCAACCTTGCGGGGACTTCTGCCGGAGCGTTCGCATGGACGGTTCCCGCACCGCCATCGTGGCCGGTGTTGAGGGCGGTCAGCAGTTCGACCACCTCGGCTCCGCGCACCTCACCGACCACGATGCGGTCGGGACGCATGCGCAATGCCTGACGAACCAACTGGCGCAGAGTCACTTCCCCGGCGCCCTCGACGTTGACGGTGCGCGCCGACAGCGTGACCACATGCGGGTGACGCGGCGCGAGCTCGGCGGCGTCCTCGGCGCAGATGATGCGTTCTGACGGGTGGACCGCTCCGAGCAGTGCCGAAAGCAAGGTGGTCTTACCTGCGCCTGTGCCCCCGGTGACAAGAAAGGCCAGCCGGGCGGCAAGCATTCCGCGAAGTAGCGCACCGGCATCCTCCGCAACGGTGCCGTCGGCGATCAGCTGCTCCAAACCCTTAACAGTGGGGCGCAATACGCGCAGCGATACACAGGTGCCGCCTACTGCGACGGGCGCCAGCACCGCGTGGATACGCACCACCGAACGGGGCGGACCGATGCCCGTCAGCTGTCCGTCAACAAATGGCTGCGCGTCATCGAGGCGTCGTCCAACCGCAAGAGCCAACCGTTGCGCGAGTCTGCGCACGGCAGCCTCGTCGGCGAATCTCACTGTAGTGAGCCGCAACCCTTGACTGTCATCCACCCAGACCCGATCGGGTGCGGTGACCAAGACATCCGTCGTACCCTCAGCGCACAACAGCGGTTCGAGAATGCCTGCACCGGCCAGCTCACTCTGGAGCTCCTTTATGTTGTGTAGCACATCGCTATCGCCCAGTACGCCACCGGATTCAGCGCGAATCAGGGCCGCCACTGCCGAGGGACGCAGCGTGACATTCTCGGTGGCGAGCCGCTCCCGAACACGGTCGATCAACGATCCGGTCACGCCGCCGCACCCTTGCCGTCCCGCGAAACCAGCGCCAGCACTGCTCGCGCGGCACCCGCCAATGGTGAACGCCCCGATAGCCGTAGACCACCGTTGTCGAGACGATTGCCGAGATTCGGTTCTGGCCGCATAGCGGCGATCATTGGAACTCCCACGATTTCGGCCACCTCCGCCGGGCGCAACCCGCTCGGCGCCGGACCGCGCACCACCGTGCCGATGTTCTGGTTGGTGGCTTGTATCGCGGCAGTCACCAGCGCTGCGGCTGCACACGCCCGTACCTCGGCCGGCGTCACCACGACGACCAAATCCGTACGCTCCAGTGCGGCCACACTCGTCGGGCTGAGCCGCCTCGGCAGATCAATGATCACCGGCACTCCGGCTTCCCGTGCGCTGTCGATCACCCCACCGACTGCCTCCGCGTTTCCGCCGCCTCCCGTTCTATCGCCCGACACGACAACAAGCCCGCGACGATGTGGCAATGCACGACGAAGAGCGTCGAAACTCACTCGACCGCTGCGCATATCAATATCCGGCCACCGCAGGCCGTCGATGTCCTCCCACCCGAGCAGCAAGTCGATTCCGCCGCCATAAGGATCGGCATCCACGATGAGCGCACCTCCCGGCACGCTCAGGCCAATCGCGGCACACAGAACAGATGCACCGGCACCACCGCGCCCACCCACCACAGCAATCACCGGGGCCTGGCCCGCCCGTGCGGTGGGCGGTATTGCTGAACAAGCCTCGACGAGCCGGACCTCATCCTCGGGCAAGGCGAGCACCTGCTCGGCACCCACCGCAACTGCCCTTCGCCACATCTCACTCGTCGGCTCGTCGCGAGAGACAAGCAGGACCCGCGCTCGGCGCGGCAGTCGACTCACCGCATCCAGCGACGGATCAGCGCCGTCGAGCACCACAGCGCCCGCACGGGTCCACGCCTGCCTGCCGATCGCGCCGGCGTCGGTAGCGAGGATCAACGGTCTACCGGTCGCGGCGACGATCCGTTCGATGTCGTTGCCGAGAGTTCGATCGCCCACGGCGACGACGATCGGCTCTCCCGCCATTCCCTCCACGCGCTCCACCATCGAGGTTGCGCGATGAGAGCACCAGGGACGTCGTCGAGATTGGGGATGGATGCGAATCTGTGGATAGATCCGAGATGAACCGCAAAAACCGGTGATTTAACGTCCCCAGAAAAGAGGACGACCCTCGCCAGGGGGGGAGGAGGCGAGGGTCGTCGTGCTTCAGCCCCGGGGGGTCGGGCTGAGACACACTCGGCATAGCCGAGTAACCCCACTATACACACGAACCAGGTGAGGGTGGCAAGACCAATCGGCTGAAAAAAGGGAAAGAAAGGCAACCCTTCTTCTAGCACCGCTGCGTTACCAGACCACCCCCGTTGAACTGCGACTTTCCGGATGGACACGACGGCACACCCGGTGAGATCTATCCTCGAGCTGTGACCGACCACGCAACGGAACCCGGACCCTTCCCTTCCGTTGAGGACCGGGATACCGACGCCATCAGCCAGCCCACGGATAGCGCGCCGGCCCCCAGGACGGCAGCCTTCTTCGATCTGGACAAGACCGTGATCGCGAAGTCGAGCACACTCGCGTTTAGCAAGCCGTTCTTCGACCAGGGCCTAATAAATAGACGCGCCGTCTTAAAATCGAGTTACGCGCAGTTTTTCTTCTTGCTGTCCGGCGCCGATCACGACCAGATGGATCGCATGCGTACGCACATCACCAATATGTGTACGGGCTGGGACGTCGAGCAGGTGAAGGCGATCGTTGCCGAGACACTGCACGACATCGTCGATCCGCTGGTGTTCGCCGAGGCCGCTGACCTGATCGCCGACCACAAACTCTGCGGCCGCGATGTCGTGGTGGTCTCCGCCTCGGGCGAGGAGATCGTCGCGCCCATCGCCCGCGCTCTCGGCGCGACCCACGCCATGGCTACGCGCATGGTGGTGGAGAACGGTAAGTACACCGGCGATGTCGCCTTCTACTGCTACGGCGAAGGGAAGGTGGCAGCGATCCAGGAACTCGCCAAACGCGAGGGCTACCCCCTGGAACACTGCTACGCCTACTCCGATTCGATTACCGACCTACCGATGCTGGAATCTGTCGGTCACCCGACAGCCGTCAATCCAGATCGGGCGCTGCGCAAGGAATCCATGGCGCGCGGCTGGCCGGTGCTGACGTTTTCGCGGCCCGTGTCGCTGGGTGATCGGATACCGGTCCCCTCCGGTGCCGCGGCCGCCACTACGGCCGCCGTTGGACTGAGCGCGATTGCCGCTGGGGCACTTACTTATTCGTTAATCCGCAAGCTGCGACCGTAGTACTAGACACGCGTCACTTTTGGTACGCGAGTAACAAAGTAGTGACCATTGGAATTGCCCCTTGATGCGACCGTCGTCTCAGTGTAGAAAGAAGGTACGGAAGCCTGGCAAGGCCAAGGTCGACTCGGAAGAGAAGGATCGATCTCCCGACCTAGGATTCCCAGCACGGACCACGGCACCCACGCGGAGCACGCCGCGACAAGGGCAGAAGCGTTGTGGGCCTGCGCAATCGCGAACAGAGACGACTCATCAGACTTCTTGGGTGAAGTCCGAGTAAGAAGCGTCGTGAAAGCGCCGAGGCCACCCACACAACCCATAATGCACGCTTGGTAACCGGAGGATCCGTGCTAACGGGCGGCGGGCCGATTTATTCGGACCGTCGCCCGTTTTTATGTACAGACGGTTTTCATCAGCTCGACGCCGTATCGGCAATCGATGTCGCCTCAGCAGCCCCTGCCGTTAATGCCTGACAGCAGAAGATAATCCACGCGGCAATAGCCTCCGGCGTCCCCTCGGCAAAAGCGGAGGAAAGCTCTCGGTATCTTCCCGATTGACGCATCCACATCACCTCCGGAACACCGAGCGCATGCGGGTCAAGACCGCGCGACACTGTCACCAACCGGGATGCCGCGCGCGCGACCACACCATCGGCAGAACCAAATGGGTTCAGCGCCAAGAGTTCCCCGTGTGCAATCGCCGCAAGAATCGGTGCGGACGCCGATGTTCCGCCCGAGATCAGCTGCGCCAACAGCTCCAGCCGCTCGGTATCGACACCGGGGCGCGGCCGTCCCAGAGTGTCCTCGTCGGCCATGCCGGTGGCCGCCAGCACATGGAGACGCGCCAATGCCTGCAGCGGTGCGCGCGACCACACCGATGTCATCTGGCTGAGCGCGTCCCCATCGAGGGCCTGCCCCACACGCAGCGCACCTGCCAATACCGGGTCATCCACCGCTCCATCGGCGCTCAGCTTCATGGTGCCACCATCCAGCGCCGACGAGGATCTGGCCGCCCGCACCGCCGCCTCGGCCGCGGTCACCGGCCATCCCCGCAGATTGGCGCGGTGACGGTGAACCTTGCTCAGCGCGTCGCGAGCGGATTCGGCGGCTTCGGATACTCCCGGCAAGGTGGCCAGCGGCGCGAGTGGATCAGTCATGGTCCACTAACGGTACTGAATGGCTCGTCGTGCAACAGACTCACCGCAACGCCTTGCGCTCCTCGCGCCGGATCCGCTGCTGCTCCGGGTCGGGAACCGGCACCGCCGCCAGCAGACGCTTGGTGTAGTCATCCGTTGGTGCGGTCAATACCTGCTTATCGGAACCAAATTCAGCGAGGCGGCCATGGTTGAGCACCGCGATACGGCTCGCGACCAATTCGACCACCGCCAGGTCATGGCTGATGAACAAGCATGCGAAGCCGTGCTCACGTTGTAGCTCGGCGAAGAGTTCGAGCACCCGCGCCTGCACCGAAACATCCAGCGCCGAGGTCGGTTCGTCGGCGATCAGCAGCGTTGGCTCCAGCGCCAAGGCCCGCGCGATGCCGACACGCTGCCGCTGCCCACCAGAGAGCTGATGGGGGAAGCGGTTTCGCATGTTCGCGGGCAACTGCACCTGCTCCAGCAGCGTCTTGACGCGGTTTTCCCGTTGGGAGCGATCCATATCGGTGTGCAGAGTCAACGGTTCGGCGATCGACTGGCCGATCGGCCATCGCGGATTCAGCGATGATCCCGGATCCTGGAACACCACCCCCACCTTGCTCCGGATGTCCCGCAGCTGTTTGCGGTTGGCCTTCGAAATATCATGTCCCGCAACACAGATAGTTCCCGATGTCACCTTGAGCAGACCTACCGCGGCACGCCCGATGGTGGATTTCCCGGAACCTGATTCGCCCACGAGGCCCACCACCTCACCCCGGCCGATGGAGAAGGACACATCGTCGATGGCCCGGAAGCTTCCCCCCTTGCCCGGATACTCGATGACCGCGTGCTCCACCTTTAGCGCAAGATCGCTTGGCGGTTCCAAAGATTCGTCATTGCCGTGCAGGGTGGCACCCAGGTGGGGCACCGCCGCCAGCAGCTGCTGCGTGTACGGCTGCTGGGCCCGGTGGAAGATGGCATCGGCATCCCCCTCCTCAACGACCTCACCGTCCTTCATCACCATGATGCGGTCCGCCATGTCCGCCACCACACCCATATCGTGCGTGATCAGAATGATTCCAGCATCGATGCGATGTCGCAGATCGCGCATGAGATCAAGGATTTCGGCCTGCACGGTCACGTCGAGCGCGGTGGTGGGCTCGTCGGCGATGAGCAGCCCGGGATCCAGCGCAAGAGCCTGCGCGATCATCGCTCGCTGACGCTGCCCGCCGGAAAGCTGGTGCGGGTAGTGCTTAACGCGCTTCTGCGGCTCGGGCATATCCACCAGCTCAAGGAGCTCGATGGCGCGGTCGCGTGCCTGACGGCGCGTCACCTTCTTATGCGCACAGACGGCCTCGGCGATCTGCCAGCCGATGGTGTACACCGGATTTAGTGCCGTCATCGGCTCCTGGAAGATGACGGCGACGTCCTTGCCGCGCACCTCTCGCAGCTCGTCATTGGTGGCACCGAGCAACTCGGAACCGTTGAGCTTGATGCTTCCGTCAATGCGCGCGCTGGAGGGCAACAGCGCCGGAATGGCCATGGCGGTGGTGGATTTTCCCGAACCGGACTCGCCAACGATGGCAAGCACCTCGCCCTTGGCGACGGTCAGCGAGACACCCTTGACGGCCGGCACCCATTGTTTATCAACCTCGAAATCGACCGTGAGGTCCCTGATCTCGATCACGGAATCTGTTGGCACCTCGTCTACCTCCTCCGCGGATCGAGAGCGTCGCGGAGGGCGTCGCCCACCATGATGAAGCCCAGCACGGCGGCCGACAGGAACAGGGCGGGAACGATGACCAGTCGTGGCGTGGTGGCAAAACGGGACTGTCCGTCATTGATCTGCAGCCCCCACGATATCTCCGGCAACTCCAGACCGATGCCCATATAGGTCAGCGTGGCTTCTGCCGCGATGAAGCTACCCACCGCGATGGTGGCGTACACGAGGACCGGCGCCAACGCGTTGGGAAGTATGTGTCGCAGCAGGATTCGCCATGTCGGTGCTCCCAGCGCGATGGCGGCCTGGACGTAGTCGCTCTGCTTGATGGTCATCACGCTGGAACGCACGAGCCGCATCGAGGTCATCCAGCCGAACACAATCAGCGCACCTGCGACACTCCACACGGTCCGATGGCCCACCACGGACAACAGGATCATTCCGCCCAGAATCGTGGGAATGCCATAGAAGACATCGGTCAAACGAGACAAAGCAGAGTCCGCGATGCCCCCGAAATATCCCGCCAGCGCCCCGACGAAGACACCGATGATCAGCACACCGATCATCGCGATCAGCCCAATCGTCAGTGACACCCGGGCTCCATAGACCACATTGGCGTAGTAGTCGCAGCCCTGCAGGTCCGTTCCCAGCCAATGGGCCGCGCTGATCCCCTTACGGGCCTGATAGAGGTCACAGTCGCGGGGGTCTTTCCCGAAGGTGAACAACTGTGGCGCCAACGCCATCAAGACCAGAATCGTCAACAGGATCGACCCGGTGATGAAGAAGCCGCTGCGGCGCAAGTATTTCCAGGCATTACCCCAGAGGTCCGCCTGCTCCACCAGCGATTCGGCAGCGGCGTCGGGGCCCGACACCGGGCCCGGAGCGTGTATGGGGTCACTCATAGCGAATCCTCGGATCCAGCAGCGCATACAGGATGTCGACGACGAGATTGAAGAAGATGTAGAAGAAGACGATCAACGTCAGGATGCTCACCACCACGGCACCCTCCTGGTTGCGGACCGCGTCGAATGTCGCTCTCCCCAGTCCGGGGATATTGAACACCGATTCGGTGACGACGGCCCCCGCCAGCAGCGCCCCGACATCTGCCCCGATGAACGTGACCACCGGAATCAGGCTGTTACGCAGCGTGTGCCGCAGCAGAATGCGCGATTCGGAGATGCCCTTGGCACGGGCGGTACGGACGTAGTCGGCATCCATGGTCTCCAGCATCGAGGTCCGGGTCAGGCGAGCGACATAGGCCATGGACAGTGAGGCCAACACCAGTCCAGGTAGCAGGAAGCTGTACCAGCCGTCCCGGATTCCCGCGATGGGGAACCAGCCAAGCTTGAAGCCGAACAGGTACTGCGCCAAGAAGCCGAGCACAAACACCGGCATCGAGACCAACAGGGTTGTGGTGACGAGGACCAGGTTGTCGTAGAACGATCCCCGGCGCACCGCACACAGCACTCCGGCGGTGATGCCGATGATCGTCTCGAATACCACCGCCACCACCGTGAGCCGCAAGGTCACCGGCAAGCGTTGTGCAACGGTATGCGCGACAGGACGTTCCTGAAAGTCAGTACCGAAGTCACCGTGTAGAAAGCCCACGATGTACTTGCCGTACCGCACCAAGAACGGATCGTTGAGGTGAAAGCGCTCGCGCAGCTGCGCCATGACCTCGGGCGTGAATGGGCGGTCACCCGCCAGTGCCCGAATGGGATCACCCGGCAGCGCGTACACCAGGGCGTAGATGAGCAGAGATGTGCCGATGAGTACCGGGATGGCCAGCAGCAGCCGCTTCACGATGTAGCGAAACATGCCTGCGTTCTGCCACAAGTGCCGGACATCAAGGAGTTTGGCGGTCATTGCACGACCTCCACATCGGCGTACTCAATGCAGTCCTGGATGCCGATCTTGACATTGCTCACCCGCTTGGAATGCACCGCCTGGTTGACCTCATAGAACAGCGGGGCGGCCGGAAGATCCTTGAACAACAAGTCCTCCGCCTTCTGATACGCCTTGGTGGCAAGCTCCACGGTCGGTTGGTTATTGCCCTGCCGCAGCAGCTCATCGAACGCTGGATTGCTGTAGAACACGTAGTTCGATCCGGCAGGAGGAAGCGCCACCGTGCCGTACAACGACTCAAGGAAGTTGTAGATCGACGGGTAATCCATCACCCAGCCGGACCGAAAAGGTCCTGTCATTCCCTTACTGTCCTGCAACGGCAGGAACTGCGACCACGGCAGGCTCTTGAGGATGTACGGCACCTTCAGGTTGGACTGCAGCTGGTTTCCGATGGCCTGCACCCACGACAACGCACCGGTGCTCGACGAGCTGTACCACAGCTCAATGGGCTTGCTCCGATCGAAATGAGCGTCATCGAGCAGCTTGTTGGCCTCGTCGACGTGCAGCTCACACAGCTTTCCGCAGGCCCCCTTGCGGTACCCGTAGACCACCGCCGAACCGTAAGAAGTGGCGGGCGTGCGAGTGCCGGAGAAGATCACCTGGGTGATCGCCTCGCGATCGATGGCCATGGAAATCGCCTGGCGCACACGCACATCACCGAACCGCGGGTCATACATCGGAAAGCCCAGTGAGGTGATGTCCGGGCGTGGCCGCTCCAAAAAGGCCGATCCGAATTCGGCCCTGGCGTTCTCGTAGGCGGAGTCGGGCAGATCAAGCTGAATATCCAGGGCGCCGGCCTGCATATCGGTGTACGCGGTCAGTCCCTCGGTGTACACGCGCCAGATCAAGCCCTTGGACTTGGCCTTCTTCGGGCCTACATATTGGTCGTAGCGACTCAGCGTGAAACCGACGCCGCGCACCCAATCGCCGTCTGCCTTGAACGGGCCGTTGCCTATGGGGTGCACCCCGAACTTGGCCGGATCCTGAAAAAAGACCTTGGGCAACGGGAGAAACGCGGTGTACCCCAATGTCATCGGGTAGATCGCGAACGGAGTGTTCAGCCGCACGGTGAACGTCAGGTCATCCACGACATGCAATCCGCGCATCTGTGTCGCCCGCGGTGGAATCTTGTTCTTCGGGTCACCCTGCAGATCATCGAACCCGTCGACATTGGCGAGGAAGCTCGAGGAGCCCTGGGCGTTGGTGCTCAGGGCGGTGTAATTCCATGCGTCGACATAGGACTGGGACATCACCGGTTCCCCGTTGTGGAATGTCCATCCGGGCTTGAGCTTTATCGTCCAGTTGATGTTGTCGTGACTGGTGATCGATTCGGCCACCCCGGTGTACTCCACCTCGGCGGTGTCATTGTTGAACTCGACCAGCGCGGTAAATAGCGAGCGCAGGATCCGACCACCCTGATTCTCGGTGGTGTTTCCCGGTACCAAGGTGTGCTCGGGTTCGGTGATGTACATGCTGAAGTAGCCCGGCGGCGCCGGAGTCACGAGGTCACCGCAGCCGGCGGGAAGGATCGCGGCAACACCAACGAGCAACGCGACGGCCAGTCGGCGGAACCTCATCCTCACCCTTCCCTTCGGTAGCTGAAATAGGTAGGACGAACCATAGGCGGGTATCACGCCGATGTCTCTTCATCGACACACCGCCGCGCCCGGATCTGCACGACGACCCCAATTACTTCTCGGTAATCAAGACCGCCCACTAGGCTTTCGAAGCGGACCTGTCTATGGCAGAAAGGCCAGATCAGATGACCGAAATCAGCACCGAACCGGATCGCTACCCGCCGTCACCGGAGTTTGTGGCGACGGCGAACGCGACCGCCGACCTCTACCAGGCGGCCGAGGAAGACCGACTCGGGTTCTGGGCGCAGCAGGCCAACCGCCTGCACTGGAGCGAGCCCTTCGGTGAGGTACTCGACTGGTCCGGGGCGCCGTTCGCGAAGTGGTTCGTCGGCGGCAAGCTCAATGTCGCGTACAACTGCGTCGATCGGCACGTGGAGGCCGGCAATGGTGATCGCGTCGCCATCCACTGGGAGGGCGAGCCCGGCGACACCCGCACCATCACTTACGCCGAGCTGCTGACTCAGGTCAGCCAGGCGGCCAACTATCTGACCGAGCTCGGCCTGGTGTCCGGTGACCGAGTCGCCATCTACATGCCCATGCTGCCCGAGGCGATCGTGGCGATGCTGGCATGTGCGCGGCTGGGGCTGATGCATTCGGTGGTGTTCGCGGGATTCTCCGCCGCCGCGCTGCGGGCGCGCATCGACGACGCCCAGGCCAAGCTGGTCATCACCTCCGATGGCCAATGGCGGCGCGGCACCGCTGCCCCGCTGAAGGCCGCCGTGGACGAAGCGCTGGGCGGCGAGCCAAGTTCTGTCGAACATGTTCTCGTGGTGCGCCGCACCGAGATTCCCGTCGACTGGACGCAGGAACGCGACCTGTGGTGGCACGAGACGGTCGCTCACGCCGACACCACCCATACGCCCGAATCCTTTGATTCCGAGCATCCGCTGTTCCTGCTGTACACCTCGGGGACGACCGGAAAGCCCAAGGGCATCGTGCACACCTCAGGCGGCTTCCTGACGCAGACCTCGTACACGCATTTCAACATCTTCGACCTCAAGCCCGAGACCGACGTGTATTGGTGCACAGCCGATATCGGCTGGGTCACCGGCCACACCTACATCGTCTACGGCCCGCTGTCCAACGGCGCCACTCAGGTGGTCTACGAGGGCACACCCACCTCGCCCAACGAGCACCGGCATTTCGAGATCATCGAAAAGTACGGTGTCACCATCTATTACATCGCTCCCACGCTGGTGCGTACGTTCATGAAGTGGGGGCGCGACATCCCGTTCGCACACGATCTGTCGAGCCTGCGACTGCTGGGCAGCGTCGGTGAGCCGATCAACCCTGAGGCATGGCGCTGGTACCGCGAGGTCATCGGCGGCAACCGCACCCCCATCGTCGACACCTGGTGGCAGACCGAAACCGGCTCGGCGATGATCTCCCCGCTGCCCGGCGTCACCGACACCAAGCCCGGTTCGGCGATGCGTGCGTTACCCGGTATCTCCGCGAAAATCGTTGATGACGACGGGAATCTGCTGGAGCCGGCCAGCGGCGATGAACCGGTCACCGGCTATCTGGTGCTCGATCAGCCGTGGCCGTCCATGCTGCGCGGCATCTGGGGCGACCCTGAGCGCTTCAAGGAGACCTACTGGTCCCGCTACGCCGACAAAGGCTGGTACTTCGCCGGAGACGGCGCACGCTATGACAGCGACGGCGCCATCTGGGTATTGGGTCGCATCGACGACGTCATGAACATCTCCGGGCACCGGATCTCCACCGCTGAGGTGGAATCCGCACTTGTCGGACACGAAGGTGTCGCCGAGGCCGCCGTCGTCGGCGCCACCGACGAGACGACGGGGCAGGCCATCGTGGCGTTCGTGATTCTCAAGGCCAGCCACACCGTCGAGGGTGACGAGCTCGTCTCGCACCTGAAAGCCCAGGTTTCCAAGGAGATCTCGCCCATAGCCAAGCCACGCGAGATTCACGTGGTACCCGAGCTGCCCAAGACCCGCAGCGGCAAGATCATGCGGCGGCTGCTGCGTGACGTGGCCGAGGGGCGCGAGCTGGGCGATACCTCGACACTGGTCGACCCGAGCGTCTTCGAGGCGATCAGAGCCAGCAAGTAGGACCGACTCGAGCGCAACGACCGGGGGCTATCCCACCGGGGTGTAACCCACTCCGGCGGTGCGGTTCTTGGCGTTGATATCGGCCAGCACGGTGTTGATCGAGTACGTGGTGGTCGGGGTGTGCAGCGGGATGTACTTGATGACGCACACCGGCAGCTTGGTCGCAGCGCCGTGGATCATTCCCACCAGCTGTCCGTTCACGGTGACCGGCGCACCCGAGTCCCCTGGCTGTCCGCAGACCTGATTGATGAATGTGCCGGGCTCAGCTCCGGCCCCGAAGGTCACGCCGCATGAGTTGCCGGTGGTACGTCCCAGCTTGCACGCGATGTCACCGGGCTGCGGGTCCGGCCCGATTCCGGTGATGGTGAAACCCTTGTAGGTGTTCACCGGCTGCACCTTCTCGGGATCGAACTGGATGGTCGCGTAGTCGTACTGCTCATTGCCGTTGACGAACTTGCCGAGCACACCCTTCTTGGGAAAGTCCTCCGAGGCCACCTGCGAACCCGCACCACCGCAGTGGGCCGAGGTGAAGCCCACCAGATTGCCCTTGTTGTCGTGACCGATCGTCGTCAGCGTGCAGAGGGTGTCGCCGTTGATGACCAGCCCGGCGCCACCGCCCATGGGCACCTTGTCATCGGCGCCGGCCGCGGGGGCCGCGCCAGCCGGAATCACGCCCGCGACGAGGCCGAACAGCGCGATCAGGACCGACAACCCGTATCGCATACGCCGCCCAGATGACCTCATCGGCGCCTTAGCCTCTTCACGCATGCGGCTCATTGGTGCAGCCTTTCTCATTCCGGCCGCATCTCTCCCCCGTCGGCCATGCCTGCCACCCATTCTAAACAAGATTCACACTGGTCACTTCTGTCACAGTGTTATCGATTGGGTAACGACGCCGCCCGGTCAGACGCGCCGCAACCCCGGCGCCATCGACGTGGCAACATAGGCCGCACGACATCACACCGGACCCGCAAGGGGACACGGAGGGAGCACAGTGAGCAGCCCTGGAAGCCGCAACTACCGCACAGACAGCAATGGTGTTCCGATCACCGTCGCCGCCATTCCGCTGTCCGATCCGAACGCGACCGGCACCGGCGAACCCACCATCGGCAATCTCGTCCGTGACGCCACCACCCAGGTTTCTGCCCTGGTGCGCGCCGAGGTGGAGCTGGCCCGCGCCGAGGTCGTCCGGGACGTCAAGAAGGGCGTTGCGGGCAGCATCTTCTTCATCGCGGCCCTCGTCGTGCTGTTCTACTCGACGTTCTTCTTCTTCTTTTTCGCTGCCGAGATTCTCAAGATCTGGCTGCCCGCTTGGGCCGCCTATCTGATCATCTTCGCCGCCATGGTGTTCGTCGCCGTCCTGGCGGTGCTGATCGGTTTCCTCCAGGTCAGACGAATCCGTGGACCGCGTGACACCATCGCCTCCGTCAAGGAGACACGGACCGTGTTCACCTCGCGAGACGATGAGACCCCCGCACTGACCAAGTCGGCCAAGCCCGCAGACCCGTCGGGCTGGTAACTGATTCACGTCGGCTCGATACCGACACACCTATGCTCTTTGATCAGACGGCCCGCCACCCCGACCCGTCCGTGGTCCGCATCGTCGGCCCATGGCGTCATTTCGACGTGCATGCCAATGGAATTCGGTTTCACGTGGTGGAGGCCGAGGCCCCCAGCACACCGACCGTAGCCGTCACCAGCAGACCGCTCGTACTGCTGCTGCACGGATTCGGCTCCTTCTGGTGGTCGTGGCGCCATCAGCTTCGCGAACTGACGGACGCCCGCGTGGTGGCCGTCGATCTGCGCGGCTACGGGGGCAGCGACAAACCACCGCGCGGATACGACGGATGGACACTGGCCGGCGACACCGCCGGATTGATTCGCGCGCTGGGCCACACCTCGGCCACGCTCGTCGGGCATGCCGAGGGCGGTCTGGTCTGCTGGGCCACCGCCAACCTGCATCCCCGGCTTGTCGATGCCATCGCAGTGGTGAGCTCACCGCACCCGATCGCGCTGCGCACCGCCACATTCCGCAGAACCGGGCAGGGTGGGGCGCTACTGCCTTCATTGATGCGCTACCAGGTGCCGATCCTTCCCGAGCGCACCC
>NZ_MAEW01000010.1 GCF_002013375.1 Mycobacterium sp. D16Q13
GGTGCGCTCGCGGGCCGGCGCACAGTGGACCACCACCGAGGATTTCACCGAGACCATGAAGCAGCTGCGCACCGCGATCTCCATCCCGGGGGTGGCCCATTGCGCGCTGGAGTATCAGCGGTGGGCGGTGCGCAGCCAATTACGCAGCGAAGGTTGGCGTTTCATGCGCTCGATGAACCGCGAACTGTCCGTCCCCGTGCTCCACATGCGCGGCGATACCGATCCGTACGTGCTCGCCGACCCGGTGCACCGGTCACTGCGATTCGCACCCCACGGACAGTTCGCCGCACTGCGCGGGGTGGGTCACTACGGCCACGAGGAAGATCCCGCCACCGTCAACGAACACCTACGGGGCTTTATTGGGCGCCGGTGACTGCGGCCCATTGACGGGCTGCTCCGGCGACTTGTTGGCCTCCGGCGAGGAGATGCAGCTGCCAGTACCGACGGGCTCGACAAGATCGGCCTTGGCGAGCTGATCCTTGACCTGTTTGGCGGTGAGCGCGAATCCGGTGTCGTCATCGTCGATGGCCGCCCCGAAGACCACGCCGAGCACCCGACCTTCCGTGTCGATCAGCGGACCGCCCGAATTGCCTTGGAGCACCGAGCCCCGGACGGTGTACACCTCGCGGGTGACCGTGGTGGACCGGTAGATGTCTGGGCCATTCAGTTCGATGATCTCGCGGACCCGCGCCGGGGTCGCCTTGTAGTTCCCACCGCCCGGGTAGCCCAGCACGATGGCATCATCCCCGGTCTTGGCAGGCTTGGGCGCGAAGACCAGCGGCGCCGCCGGCATATCCGGAACGGCGAGGATCGAGATGTCCGCGCTGGGGTCGTAGGCCACCACGCTGGCGTCGAAGGTCTGCCCCGCCGACTCCACGGTGACACTGTTCGTGCCGGCCACCACGTGGGCATTCGACATCACGCGGTGCGGGGCGATGACGAATCCGGTTCCCTCAAGCGATTTTTGGCAGCTGCGGGCAATACCCTTGATCTTGACGACGCTCGGCTCGGCTCCGCGCACCACCGGACCATCAACCAGTGATGAATCCGGCGCATCAACGGCCGCAATGGGGGTCTTGCCGAACGGCTGCAGCACACTGGTGACCCCAGAGGTGTCCAACAGCTTCGACAGATCGTTGGGCACCTTGCGGAGTTGGTCCGGGGCGTACTTGTCGACCTGGCTGAGCACCTTCGATTCACGTGCTGCCGCAGCGATATTCGGCTGATTCGAGCTTTGCATCGGGATGGACAGCAGCCATGCGGCCACCAGTACGGCGGCTACCTGCAGCACCACCCCCACCGCCGAATCACCGGCGCGCAACGCCCGATTCTTGATGGCGCCGCGCATGGCCCGGCCCAGCACCACGCCGGCGACCTCACCGATGACCACCAGCACGAGGATGAGCAAGAGTGAGGCGAACAGTCGGGTGCGCGCTCCATCCAGGTTGCCCACCACATGCGGAGCGAGCATGACGCCCGCCACCGCGCCCAGAATCACTCCGACGAAGGACATCAGGGAACCCAATGCGCCGGAACGCCATCCGGACACCGCCGCGATGAATGCGACAGCGATGACGCCGATATCAAGCCACTGCGATGGATTCAGGTTCATACCGACCCTCCCAGGTGCTCGGCCAGTAGCTCATCAAGATCACGAAGGTTACGAGTGTCCCACGGCTGCGCCCAGCCGGACACTTCCAGCATCGCCGCGATGATCTGCCCGGTGAAACCCCACACCAGCATCCCCGGAAGCAAGAAGGCCGGGCCGCTGTAACGAATACCAAAAGTCTTCTTGGTCACCATGATCCGATTTGCCGGATTGACGAGGTCGCCGATCTTCACGCGCGAAACCTCGGCGGTCTCGCCCGGATCGACGGCGAGGACCGGACCTGGATCGGGTGAATACGCAAGCACCGGCGAGACGTGAAAACCGGACGGAGGAATGAAGAGCGGCTCCATCACCGTCAGCGGTTGCACCCGGACGGGATCCAGCCCCGTCTCCTCGTGCGCCTCACGCAATGCCGTTCCCACCGGTCCCCCGTCACCGGGATCGGTGGCGCCGCCGGGAAACGACACCTGGCCGCTGTGCTGACGCAAGGTCGATGCCCGCACCGTCAGCAACAGATCTGCCTCGGTGGGGTCGGTGACCGTTCCGTCGGCGGATACCAGCACTAAAACCGCCGCCGGACGCCCGGAGGAAGGCAGCTTGCGCGCCCGAAGCACCGCCTTGATCGCGGGGTGCACGCCTCGGCCGTAGATATCTTTGACACCCGCGGCGTTGTCCACCAGCGGTCGCATCCAGTCAGGAGCGGCGCCGGGCGTCAACGGCGCCGTCGCCAATCCTCTTCGCGCAAGCGGCTCATCGGCAGTCACGACCTAGAACCTCACTCCCAACGCTTGCTCCACCTCGGCACCGATCTCATCCGCCGAAGTGAACGAACGCGGTAGCACTCGGGCAACGCTACCGTCCGCACGAATCAAAATTGTTGTGGGCATGACATTCGGTGACTTCAGCGCGGCCGCGATTCGGCGGGCTCCATCCTGGATCATCGGCAGCCGGACGTGGAGCTCGGCCAGCTTGGCCAGCCCGGCGGCCTCATTCTCGTCTTGGTGCACCGTCACAACGGTCAGCTTGTCGCCCGCGCGGCGCTGCACCTCGGCCATCGCCGGCAGCTCATCGGCACACGGACCACACCAGTAAGCCCACAGGTTCAGCACCACCGGACGCCCGGCGAGCGCGGCACCGACCGGCACGCTGACCCCACTGCATTCCAGAGTTATCCCGGCCAGTTCCGGCATGCCCGGGGCGCTACCAGCGGCCGGACAGGGCGGCAGTTGGGCCTGGCGGCGCAGTTCCGCCAGGGCCTCGGGGGTATCGGCGTCTCGGCGTTCCCGGGCGGCGACAGCTTCCTGGCCCCGCGGCCCGCGCTGCCGCTCATCGTGTTGTTGCGACAACATGACGGTGATCAGCGCGGCGACCAGCACCACCCCGACGATCGTCCACCGTGCCCCGGTGCTGAGCCGAGCCACGTCACAACCCGGCCAAGGCCAGCAAGTGCTCGGTTTCCGGGCCCTTCACCAGCGCGGCCGCCAGCTCCGGATCTGTCGGGCCCAGCCCATACGACGGGCAATCCTTGGCCAGGGTGCACACCCCGCAGGCCGGCTTGCGGGCATGGCATACGCGCCGGCCGTGGAAGATCACCCGGTGACTGAGCAGGGTCCATTCCTTGCGCTCGATGAGCTCGCCGACAATGTGCTCGACCTTGACCGGGTCTTCTTCCTCGGTCCACCCCCAACGCCGAACCAGCCGTCCAAAATGCGTGTCGACGGTAATGCCCGGGATGTCAAAGGCGTTGCCCAGGACAACATTTGCCGTCTTACGGCCAATGCCGGGCAGGGTGACCAAGTCCTTCAGGCGCGGCGGCACCTCGCCGCCGTATCGCTCCACCAGCTGGGTTCCCAGCCCGATGATCGAGTTCGCCTTGTTCCGGTAGAAGCCGGTGGTGCGGATCATTTCTTCGAGTTCGGTCCGGTTGGCCCCGGCGTAGTCCTCCGCCGTGCGGTACTTGGCGAACAATGCGGGGGTCACCATGTTGACCCGAACGTCGGTGCATTGCGCCGATAAGATGGTGGCGACCGTCAATTCCAGCGGTGTGGTGAAATCCAGTTCGCAGTAAACATGTGGAAATGCTTGCGCCAGAGTTCGATTCATCCGTCGCGCACGACGGACCAGTCCCGTGTGCGTCTCGGTCTTCCCGGCCCGGACCGGGGCTGACGTCTTCGCCGTCGATTTCGCTCTGGGCTTAGAGGCCGATCCGGTCACAGACACAAGCCCAGGGTAGCGGGAGCTTGCGACACCGCAGGGGCGAGCACGTCCACCGATTGCACCCTTGCGCAGGACAAACCGGTTGTTTTTCGTGACCTCGTCGAGATCTTGGGCGTGTTTACTTCAACCCGTGTCGGGCCTATTCGGTTTGTTGGTACCCGGACTTCTCATGCTTGCCAGCCTTGGGCTGGGCAGGCTGGAAGCCGGGTTGATGCGGCATACCTTGCAGCCAAGTGAGGTCGCCGATTTCCTGGACCAAGCAAGTCCATCGGATATGAATCGGCTCGCCCGTGACGGCATGCCGTCGGCCATCGAGGGTTTGCACCAGCGTCAGTTGCAACGCATCGAGCCGTCGTTGGAAGCGGTGTACGAGGCCACCACAAACGGCTATAACCAGCCACGAGTCAACGGTTTGTCCATGAATCGCCTGCGTGACGAGGGTGTGCCCTCCATGCGCTCACGGCATTCGGTGGTGGATTCACTGCGTGCCGGTGGGGCAGCGGTGTAGCTTGGATCACGTTCTTTAGCGACTTGGCCTCTAGACTCATGTCGAGCAGGCCAGCGCAAGCATGACCAACGAATTTGGGTAAGGGGCAAACGTGGACGAGATCCTGGCCAGGGCCGGAATCTTCCAGGGTGTCGAACCGAGTGCCATCTCGGCACTGACGAAGCAGCTGCAGCCGGTTGACTTTCCGCGCGGGCACACGGTGTTCGCCGAGGGCGAGCCAGGCGACCGTCTGTACATCATCATCACGGGCAAGGTGAAGATCGGACGCCGGTCACCCGACGGCCGTGAGAACCTGCTGACGATCATGGGCCCGTCGGACATGTTCGGTGAGCTGTCGATCTTCGACCCCGGGCCCCGGACGTCCAGCGCCACCACCATCACCGAGGTGCGCGCGGTGTCGATGGACCGGGACGCGTTGCGCGCCTGGATCGGCGACCGTCCGGAGATCGCCGAGCAGCTACTACGCGTGTTGGCTCGCCGCCTGCGCCGCACCAACAACAATCTCGCCGACTTGATCTTCACCGATGTGCCCGGTCGCGTCGCCAAGCAGCTGCTACAGCTGGCCCAGCGGTTCGGCACTCAGGAGGGCGGCTCGCTGCGCGTGACGCACGACCTGACGCAGGAAGAGATCGCTCAGCTGGTGGGTGCGTCCCGCGAGACCGTGAACAAGGCGCTGGCCGATTTCGCGCACCGCGGCTGGATCCGGCTGGAGGGCAAGAGCGTCCTGATCTCCGATTCGGAGCGTCTGGCTCGCCGCGCGCGCTAGCGGTTCGTGCATCAGCGTGACGCGCTGAACGCCACCACCGCGACGCACACCAGCGTCAACACCGCACCGGCTTGTTGAATCCGGCTGAGCCGCTCATGGAGCACCACGCGGGCGATAAGCACTGTCACCACTGGGTACAGCGAGGACAGCACCGCCGCCACACCCAGGCTTCCGCGCGATGAGGCGTACGTGAACAGCAGGATCGCGGACGTGTCCAGCACCCCTGCGAAGGGCACCACCCCGAACGGCGGGCGCAGGTTCCGCCGCAGGCTCGTCCAGTTGAACGCCCCCAGTACCAGGATCAGCATCACCTCGGTGGCGCGGGAAACCACCACCGCCTCAACGGGGTGATGCCGGCCTGCCTCGGCCAGCAGGATCATGCAGACCCCGAACATCACCATGCAGAAGAACGACCACACCAGCACCTGTCGCCCCGGGCGCTGTCCATCCAAGCCCTGCGAGGCAGAGGCCAACATGACGCCGACGAGTGTGCCGGCCAGCCCCAGATATGTCAGCCCCGAGAGTGACTGTCCGATCATCGCGCCCCAGATGACCGGTACCACTGCGCCCACCGCCGCGATGGGCGAGACGACCCCCATCGGACCGATGGCAAGCGCGCGATACAACGCGTAGAGAGCCGTGAAAGCCGCTGGGCCGGAAAGCGTTCCCAGCAGCGTGCGGCCGTCGAAATGCGTAGACGCGGTAAGCACAGCCACCAAACTCACCACGGCCAGCCCGACGGGCCGGCTCAGCGCAAGCACGGCGAGCGTGGAACGCCGCTTGCTCGCGTGCCCGCCAATGAAGTCACTGATGCCCCAGCTGAGCGACCCCGCGAGGGCCAATGGGATGGGGTTCACCGCTGACTAAACAGCGCGCAGGTAGTCCAGCTGCGCCTGCACCGACCATTCGGCGGCGCCCCACAGCGACGGGTCCACGTCGGTGTAGACGAACTCGACAACCTGCCGGGCCGAGGCATGCTCACCCAATGCGGCCAGCGCCCCGCGCACCTGGTCAAGACGCCGCTCGCGGTGCGCCAGGTACTCGGCCGAGATCGCCGACAAATCACCGTGCTCCGGACCGTGGCCGGGCAGCACGGTGCGCCTGCCCAGGCCCTCGAGGCGTTTCAGTGATTCCAGGTAGTCGCCCAGGCCGCCTCCGTCCTGTGCGATGACGGTCGTGCCCCGCCCGAGGATGGTGTCGGCGGTCAACACCGCGTCATCCAGAACGAAGGACACCGAATCATCGCTGTGCCCGGGGGTGGCGAGCACCGAGATCGACAATCCCGCGACGTCGATGCGCTCACCGTCGGACAGCGCCACCGAATCGCCGCGCAGCCACGCCGGGTCCGCGGCACGCACCGGCGCACCGGTCAGCTCGACCAGACGGTCGACACCACCGGTGTGATCGAAATGCCGATGGCTCACCAAAACCAGAGCCACCTTGCCGATCTTCGCCAGCTCCTCGACGTGCACATCGGGGTCACCGGTGGCGACACCCGGACCAGGGTCGACGATGACGACCTCGTCGCTGCCCGGCGCGCGCAGCACCCAGGTATTGGTGCCTTCGAGCGTCATCATCCCCGGGTTGTTGGCCAGCAGCACCGAAGCGGTCTCGGTGACCGGACGCAGTTGCCCGTAGGCGGGATGGGTCATCAGGCGGAGGCTTCCGCTCTGACTTCCACCACGATCTCCACCTCCACCGGGGCGTTGATCGGCAGCTCCGCAACACCCACGGCCGAGCGCGCGTGCACACCGGCATCCCCGAACACGTCGCCCAGCAGCTCCGATGCTCCGTTCACCACACCAGGCTGGCCGGTGAACCCAGGTGCCGAGGCGACGAATCCGACGACCTTGACCACCTTCACGACGTTGTTGATCCCGACGAGCGCGTCCACCGCGGCGACAGCATTGAGGGCACAGGTACGGGCCAGTGCCTTGGCATCCTCCGGCGTGACCTCGGCGCCCACCTTGCCCGCGGCGACCAGGTTGCCGTCCACAATGGGCAGCTGCCCCGAGGTGTAGACGTGGTTGCCGCTGCGCACCGCGGGTTGATACGCGGCCAAGGGCGCTGCGACGGCGGGCAGTTCGATTCCGAGCTCGGCGAGCCGGGCGCTATGGGTGCTCATTTCGACCTCTTCAGGTAGGCGACGTGCTGTTCACCGGTGGGTCCGGGTAGCACGCTCACCAGCTCCCAGCCGTCACTTCCCCACTGGTCCAGGATCTGCTTGGTGGCATGTGTCAACAGCGGGACGGTGGCGTACTCCCATGCGGTGCGTTCGGTCATACACGCAACCCTAGACAAGCACAGACGTTCTGACATCGGCTCGATCATGGACAGTTAGCATGCGTGCGTGGTGAACACTTCCCCTGACTCCCCCAGCGATGCGGCGGCGGGGCCCTTGTCAGATGCCTGGCCCGCACGAGTCGCGAATGCGCGACTGCACTTTGTGACCGGCAAGGGCGGGACGGGAAAGTCCACCATCGCCGCGGCGCTGGCCCTTGCGCTGGCCGCGGGCGGCCGCAAGGTACTGCTGGTCGAGGTCGAAAACCGGCAGGGCATCGCCCAGCTTTTCGACGTACCTCCACTGGCACCCAAGGAACTCAAGATCGCCACCGCCGAGGGCGGCGGGGCGGTGAATGCCCTCGCCGTCGAGATCGAAACGGCGTTCATGGAGTACCTCGAGATGTTCTACAACCTCGGACTGGCCGGGCGTGCGATGAAGCGCATCGGGGCCATTGAGTTCGCCACCACCATCGCGCCGGGTCTGCGGGACGTCATCCTGACCGGAAAGATCAAGGAGTGCATCGTCCGCGTCGATAAGTCCGGGCGGCATGTGTACGACGCCGTCGTGGTCGATGCACCGCCCACCGGCCGGATCGCCCGCTTCCTCGATGTGACGTCGGCACTATCCGATATCGCCAAGGGCGGCCCCATCCACTCCCAGTCCGAGGGAGTGCGCAAGCTGCTGCACTCGGACCAGACGGCCATCCACCTGGTGACCCTGCTTGAGGCGCTGCCCATGCAGGAAACCGCCGAGGCCATCGCGGAACTGAGCGAGATGGGCCTGCCGATCGGCAGCGTCATCGTCAACCGAACCGTGGTGCCACACCTCTCGCCCGCCGATCTGGATAAGGCCGCCGAGGGCGTCATCGACGCCGACGCGGTGCGTAAGGCATTGACCGATAACAACGTAACTCTCTCCGACGCGGACTTCGCCGGTCTGCTTACCGAGACGATCGAGCACGCGACACGGATGCGTGCGCGCGCCGAGAGCGAAGAGCTGCTTGGCGAGCTGCAGATACCTCGACTGGAATTACCCACGCTGGCCGACGGCGTCGACCTAGGCAGCCTCTACGAACTGGCCGAGAGCCTGGCCGAGCAGGGAGTCCGATGAGCAACACACCTGCCGTCTTGGACATGGCGGCCATCCTGGAAGATCGCAAGAATCGCGTCGTGGTCTGCTGCGGCGCAGGCGGTGTCGGCAAGACCACCACCGCCGCATCGGTCGCACTCCGTGCCGCGGAGTACGGCCGCACCGTCGTGGTGCTCACCATCGACCCTGCACGCAGGTTGGCCCAGTCGCTGGGCATCGAGGCACTGGGCAACACCCCGCAACAGGTGCACGTCGAAGGCATCAAGGGCGAGCTGTACGCGATGATGCTGGACATGCGTCGCACCTTCGACGAGCTGGTGGTCCAGCACGCGGGATCCGATCGCGCACAATCGATTCTGGACAACAAGTTCTATCAGACCGTCGCCACTTCCATGTCGGGCACGCAGGAATACATGGCCATGGAGAAACTGGGACAGCTTCTCCACGAAGATAAATGGGACCTGATCGTGGTGGACACACCACCATCCCGCAATGCCCTTGACTTCCTGGACGCGCCAAAGCGGTTGGGCAGCTTCATGGATGGACGCCTCTGGAAGATGCTGCTGGGCTCCAGCCGCGGCCTGGGCCGGATCGTCACCGGAGCCGTCGGGCTGGCGATGAAGGCGCTGTCGACGGTGCTCGGATCGCAATTGCTTTCCGATGCTTCCCTGTTCGTGCAATCACTGGACTCCACGTTCGGAGGCTTCCGCGAGAAGGCCGACCGCACCTACGAACTGCTGCGCCGGCGCAGCACTCAGTTCGTCGTGGTGTCGGCCGCCGAACCCGATGCGCTGCGTGAGGCGACCTTCTTCGTCGAGCGGCTGAGCCAAGAGGGCATGCCGCTGGCGGGCCTCATCCTCAACCGCACCCACCCCACGCTGTCGAGCCTGACCGTCGAGCGCGCCATCGATGTCGCGGACAATCTCGAGGAATCGGGCGAGTACAGCCTGCCCGGAGCGGTGCTGCGGGTTCATGCCGAGCGCGCGGCGACCGCCAAGCGGGAAATCCGGCTGCTGTCGCGGTTCACGAGTGCCAACCCCACGGTCCCGATCGTCGGAGTGCCCTCGCTCCCGTTCGATGTCTCCGATGTGGACGCGCTGCGCGCCATCGCCGATCAGATCACCGGCGTCGCTTCCTAAAAAACGCAACGAGCGCGCACTCAGGTGCTCCAATCCTCGCGGATCGGCGGGCCTGAGCGCGCGCTCGGCGCTAAGTGTTAGACGGCGCTCTTGTGCTTGCGCTGCGCGGCGAAGAAGTCCGCCCAGGACTCGACCTCGGGGTGAGCTTTGAGCATCGCGCGGCGCTGCCGTTCGGTCAGTCCGCCCCATACGCCGAATTCCACCCGGTTATCCAGGGCGTCGGCACCACATTCCATCATCACCGGGCAATGCCGGCAGATGACTGCGGCCTTGCGCTGTGCCGCTCCGCGGACGAACAACTCGTCAGGGTCGCCTTGTCTGCATCTGGCCTGCGAAACCCAGGCAATGCGTGCTTCTCCACCATCGATCGATCCCACTGTATGTAAAGCACTCATGGCAGGCCTTGAAGCTGACACGGGTTATCCCTTCTGTCACTAGTGGCCCACAAGAGGCGTGGGCCACAGTCCGCTCGGTGTGTAACTTGAATCACACCGTGAGATCAAGCTAGTGGTCAGGGATCTCCAACGCAACACCTGATCCGAATTTTTTGGGACGGTTGTGCCGACAACGTCTTTTCATCGCCCTTTCGGAGCCCCGCGTTACCGATCAACTACCCGCAGACACCCCCCTGGGACGCCAGTTACCCTGTGCGTATGTCAGAACGCCCGCCCGAGACGGTGACCCTCGCCAAGCTCGCGGGCTGCGGGCTTATCGCGGCGGTGGTCTTGGCCGGGCTGATGTTCCCCCTTGCGGGCGGATTCGGGCTCGCATCCAATCGGGCATCCGATGTGGTGGCCAACGGCTCCACCCAGCTGCTCGAGGGTGAGGTACCCGCGGTCACCACGGTCGAGGACGCCAGGGGCAACAAGATTGCGTACCTCTACACACAGCGGCGTTTCGAGGTGCCCGCCGACCAGATTGCCGACACCATCAAGCTGGCTCTGCTGTCCATCGAGGACAAAAGGTTCACCTCGCATAACGGTGTCGACTGGAAGGGCACGCTGGGCGGTCTGGCCGGGTACGCCTCCGGCGACGAGGACACGCGCGGTGGTTCGACCATCGAGCAGCAGTATGTGAAGAACTACCAGCTGCTGGTGGTGGCCAAGACCGACGCCGAACGCAAGGCAGCCATCGAGACCACCCCCGCGCGCAAGCTGCGCGAGATCCGGATGGCGCTGCGGCTGGACCGCACCTTTACCAAGCAGGAGATCCTGACCCGGTACCTGAACCTGGTGTCCTTCGGTAACAACTCCTTCGGCGTGCAGGACGCCGCACAGACCTACTTCGGGGTCGACGCCAAGGACCTGAACTGGCAGCAGGCGGCGCTGTTGGCGGGCATGGTGCAGTCCACCTCCGGGCTGAATCCCTACGTCAATCCCGAGCGCGCGCTGGCGCGCCGCAACCTGGTGCTCGACACCATGATCGCCAACGCCCCCGAGAAGAAGGCCGAACTCGTGGCCGCCAGGGCACAGCCCCTGGGTGTACTGCCCCAGCCCAACGAACTGCCACGCGGTTGTATCGCCGCCGGTGACCGTGCGTTCTTCTGCGATTACGTGCTCGACTACCTGGCCAAGTCCGGGATCAGCAAGGACCAGGTGATGAAGGGCGGCTACCTCATCCGCACCACCCTGGACCCCGACGTGCAGAACTCGGTGAAACAGGCGGTCTCGCACGTCGCCGATCCGGGCCTCAACGGCGTTGCCGACGTCATGAGCGTCATCAAACCCGGGCAGACTAGCCACCCCATCCTGGCGATGGCCTCGAGTCGCACCTACGGTCTGGATGGCGCGACCAACGAGACCATGCAGCCGCAGCCGTTCTCGCTTGTCGGCGACGGCGCCGGCTCGATCTTCAAGATCTTCACGATCGCCGCGGCCATGGATATGGGCATGGGTATCAACACCGTGCTCGACGTGCCGCCCACCTTTGCGGCCAAGGGCCTCGGCAGCAGCGATGGCACCAAGGGCTGCCCCAAGGACACCTGGTGCGTCAAAAACGTCGGCAACTACCGCGGGCAGATGAGCGTGACCGACGCCCTGGCGACCTCACCAAACACCGCCTTCGCCAAGCTTATTCAGTCGATCGGCGTGTCCAAGGCGGTCGATATGGCCGTGAAGCTGGGCATGCGTTCCTACGCGCAGGCGGGCACCGCCAAACCCTATGATCCCGAGGGCGACGAGAGCCTGGCCGACTACATCAAGAAGTACAACCTGGGCTCGTTCACGCTGGGCCCCATCCAGGTCAATGCCCTCGAACTGTCCAATGTGGCAGCCACTTTGGCCTCGGGCGGCAAGTGGTGCCCGCCCAATCCCATCGACAAGGTCTTCGACCGCCACGGCAAAGAGGTGCCGACGACCACCGAGTCGTGCGAGCAGGTGGTGCCCACCGGATTGGCCAACACTCTCGCGAACGCCCTGAGCAAGGACGACCAGCCCGGCGGCACCGCCGCAGGCTCGGCAGGTTCGGTCGGCTGGGGCCTGCCGTTGTCCAGTAAGACGGGAACCACTGAGGCACATCGGTCTTCGGCGTTTCTGGGCTTTACCAACAACTTGGCCGGGGCGAGCTACATCTTCGATGACTCCACCAGCCCGGGCGATCTGTGTTCGTTCCCGCTGCGCAAGTGCGGCGACGGAAACCTGTACGGCGGCAACGAGCCGGCACGGGCCTGGTTCGAGGCCATGAAGCCGATTGCCGAGAACTACGGCCCCACTGCCCTACCGCCCACTGAACCGCGGTATGTCGAAGGAGGCCCGGGCTCCAAGGTGCCCAGCATCAATGGGTTGCGCGAGAGCGAGGCGCGTGACGCCCTCAAGAAGGCCGGCTTCAAGGTGGCAGATCAGGCCAGCGTCGTGAACAGCACCGCGCCGTTCAACGAGGTCGTGGGCACCAGCCCGTCCGGGACCACCATCCCCGGCTCCACCATCACCATCTTGTTGAGTAACGGCATCCCGCCGGCGCCGCCGCCGATCGTCATTCCGGGCTTTGGCGGCCCACCAGGTGAGATGACCACCACGGTCGTCAACATTCCCGGCTTGCCGCCGATCACCGTGCCGGTGCTCGCGCCGCCCCCGTGATCTAGCGCGCGGGGGATCATCCACGACGAGAAATTCGCCACGTTTCGCGCCGGTGATCAGGGGCCACTCAGCTTTCGGAGTTACTCTCGGATGATGAACACGTCGTTCAACACGGTTATCAAGCGGGCCGCGGCGTACTCGGCAGGTTCGGCCGCGCTTGGTATCGGGTACGCCTCGATCATCGAACGCAACGCGTTCACCATCCGTGAAGCGACGATGGATGTACTCGATCCCGGCGCCTCCCCGCTGCGCGTGCTGCACATCAGCGACATCCATATGCGGCCCGGTCAGCGCCTCAAACAGGCCTGGTTGCGCGAGCTCGCGCAATGGCAGCCGGACCTGGTGATCAACACCGGCGACAACCTGGCCCACCCCAGAGCGGTGTCCTCGGTTGTCCAGGCACTCGGTGATTTGCTGTCGATCCCGGGGCTTTTCGTCTTCGGAAGCAACGACTACTTCGGCCCGCGGCTGAAGAATCCGGCCAAGTACCTCTACAAGAGCGACGAGCGCACGCACGGCGAACCACTGCCGTGGCAGGATCTGCGCGCCGCGTTCACCGAGCGTGGCTGGCACGACATGACCCACACTCGTCACGAGCTGGAGGTCGCCGGGGTGCGGATCGCGGCTGCTGGCGTAGACGACCCACATCTGCACCGGGACCGCTACGACACCATCGCCGGAATGCCGAATCCGCTGGCCACTCTGCGACTCGGCCTGACTCATTCGCCAGAGCCGCGAGTGCTGGATCGCTTCGCCGAGGATGGCTACCAGCTGGTGATGGCCGGCCACACTCACGGCGGCCAACTGTGCCTGCCGTTCTACGGTGCCATCGTCACCAACTGCGAGCTGGATCGGTCCCGGGTGAAAGGCCCGTCGCAGTGGGGTTCGCACATGCAGCTGCACGTGTCGGCGGGTATCGGGACATCACCGTTCGCGCCCATGCGGTTCTTCTGCCGCCCGGAGGCGACGCTGCTGACACTGGTGCCCGCACGCATCCGCGGCCAAGGGGCGGACGCCGAATCCGGCGACCGGCTGCCCAGCGCCACCGCGCAGTGACGTGAGCCGTGCGTGGGCCGATAACGCGGTCCGGTTGATCGAGGCGGACGCCCGCCGTAGCGCCGACACCCACTTGCTGCGATATCCGTTGCCTGCGGCCTGGGCCGACACCGTGGATGTGCAGCTGTATCTCAAGGACGAGTCCACGCACATCACCGGGAGCCTCAAACATCGTTTAGCGCGTTCACTTTTCCTGTACTCGCTATGCAACGGGTTCATCAGGGAAGGCACCACGATCGTGGAGGCCTCCTCCGGTTCGACCGCCGTCTCCGAGGCCTATTTCGCGCAACTGCTGGGGTTGCCGTTCATCGCGGTGATGACCGCCTCGACGAGCCCCAGCAAGATCGCCTTGATCGAGTCTCAGGGTGGCCGTTGCCATTTCGTCGATGAGGCACAGCAGGTGTACGCCGAGGCACAGCGACTCGCCGACGAGACCGGCGGACACTATCTGGACCAGTTCACCAACGCCGAACGAGCGACCGACTGGCGCGGCAACAACAACATCGCCGAATCGATCTTCAACCAGATGCATCACGAAAAACACCCGCTGCCAACGTGGATCGTGGTCGGCGCGGGCACCGGCGGCACCAGCGCGACCATCGGGCGGTACATCCGGTACCGGCGCTACCCCACCCAATTGTGCGTGGTGGATCCCGACAACTCGGCCTTCTACCCGTCATACATAGCGGGACATGAAGTGGTGACAGGTATTTCGTCGCGCATCGAGGGCATCGGACGCCCCCGGGTGGAATCCTCGTTCCTGCCGACCGTGGTGGACCGCATGGAACAGGTACCCGATGCCGCTTCGGTGGCGGTGATGAGACACGCCAGCAGAGTGCTGGGCCGTCGAGTGGGGGCGTCGACGGGAACCAACCTCTGCGGCGCGTTCCGGCTCATTTCTGAGATGGCACGTGATGGTGTCCCCGGGTCAGTGGTGACACTGCTGGCCGACACCGGCGATCGGTATGCCGACACCTATTTCAACGACGGCTGGGTCGCCGAGCAGGGCTTCGATCTAAAGGAGCCGTCACAGCGTCTGGCCGAGTTCGAGGACACCGGCCGGTGGGGTTAGGCCAGGCGACGTAATCGTCGCTACGCCGGGACGCGTAGGCGAACTGCCGCCCCTGGGCCGATCGTCTCCGCACGGCGCCGCCGAACCGGGCGTCGGGGCGAGCGCACCTTGGGGGATGTCTACGCCCGAGGCGAGATCACCGAGGCCGAGTACCGGGACCGTCTGACGGTGCTGCGCGGGCGCCCGGCGATAACGGCACGTCACACCCGCTTTGGGACCCTCGATTCAACGCATTCGCGACCGATGGCCTCGATGCGATACCCTTGCAAGGCTTCAAAGCGGGGTGTGGCGCAGCTTGGTAGCGCGCTTCGTTCGGGACGAAGAGGTCGTGGGTTCGAATCCCGCCACCCCGACTCGTTGGTTGAGACGACAGCAAGGCGCTGACCTGGGATTTCCTGGGTTAGCGCCTTGCTTGTATCTATGGTCGAAAGCCGCGCAGAATGCCCCGTTAAACACAGGCTAAACACGACAATGGGTTCAGTCCTCGAAAGGCTTCGGAGTGAGAGCCGCCGCGCGAGCTGAGTGGAGCCGTCCAACTACCTACGCGAGGTCCGAGTCGAATAGGTGCCGCGCGTACCGATCCAGCGTCATCGCCGCAGAGCTGATGACCAAGCGTCCTCTGCAGACCCTTCACGTTTGTCACCGATTACACGGCTAGGACGCTGCTGTGTGCCGTAACGCAAGCAGGGGCGCACGGTAGTCCCTGATGGGGACAACATGCTCCGTGACGCCTCGGGCTAGATGTTCGTCGGGGGCTCGGCAATGGACTCCAAGAAGTGCTCGATCACCGCGTTCCTGCTGGCGACGGGAGGCACCTGCTTGAAGTGCTTCGCGACCTGCGTCTTGAGTTGGGCGGAGGTCTTTTCGTTAGCCTTGAGTGATGCACTGCTGCGCCCTGTGTGGAGGGTGTCCCACTCTGATTGACTTCCAGGCGCACGCCCTGCTCCAGGGTTGTGGTTGCCGAAGCCATGAACTGGCTCAATCCCGTTCCCCTTGTTCCACACGGGCTTGAAATAGCGGATCAGCTCAAGCTCAGCGGGAGACTCCCAGCCCGATGCGACCACCAGAAATCGGAAACTGAATTCCGCGATGTCGAGGTTGCCGACCGCGCTGTTGATCGACAACTTGTGGTCCCGAAGTCGAGCCATGAGCACGTTGTCCTGTTCGATGACCGTGATGGCACCGTCGGGAGGCGAGGACTTGCCCACGTAGATCGGGCTCGCGGAGCCGCTGATCGGCGCATACAACGGAGACTTCCCCGAGTAATAGAGCGCGTAGATCCCAGACCCGTAAATGGATGTGTCGAGGTCGGCAAGTGGCGTCGGTTTTTGAGCCACCAGCGCCAAAGCGGCCACCCTGCCGAACACTCGCGTGTCAGATGGGTCGAAAACGGCAGGCGGGAGTTGCCTCGGATGCAGTGTTGGCCGAAGGTGAGTTCGCAGATCAGATGCTGCGGCTTTAACCTCAGCGCGCTGCCCTGGGGTGAGGGAGCGCCCCACGAGTTTGTCGACGGTCTGGCGGACGGTCGCAATCCCCGCCAGGAGGTCAGCGACATCCTTCTTCACTGTCACATCCCCGACACTAGAGGTGACCATGCGACCATCGACAGATGGGGGATGTAGCTGAGCCCGAGGACACCGATGACGTCACTGCTCTGCCCGTGCGGTCCGAGAAGATCATGTCCGACGCACGTGCTAGCTGGCGGGCGCTCCGCGATGGCGGCGTGATCACCGCCGAGCAAGGCTGGGAGATGGTCAGACAGCAGTGGGACGATGCGCAGTGTCCTTGGGACCCACGCCACCCCGAATGCGGATGGGCCAAGAACACGAGCCAGGACCAAATGAGCGGGCATCAATAAAAATGCGGTACTGATTACAAGCGCGAGCGAAGATACTGCGTCACTTCCTGTCCGATATGTTCGGGCAAATCGGCCCGTTCAGGGTACTTGTCTGCCCATGGACGCCCAGGGTGGAGCGTGTCCCACGCCGACCTCTTGCCATTAATTCGTCCGCTGCCAGGGTCATGATTTCCAAAGCCATCCAGCACGGCATTCCAAACCGGTTTATAGCGCCGAAGCATCGCAGATTCGCCTAAAGCAATCCAGATATCCTCCACGATGAGCCATCGCACCGCGAAGTCCGCGATGTCGATGTTACGGGCAGCCCGCACGCTCGACGCATGCTCACGGATTCTGTCTGCTAACGCCTTGGTGCTTGAGTGATCAGCCGACTCTAAACCACGTCGCCCACCTTTAGGCACCGCCTTGCCAACGTAGATAGGAATTCGAGAATTCTGTTTGTTCAAACAGGACATTTCCTGGTACAACTCAAATTCCCCAGAATAGTAGATCGCATATATGCCAGCTCCCACAAATCGTTTGACTGAATCGAGAGACTCGGGCTCCATCTCTTCGATTCTCGTCACAATCGATTGCGCCAAATTCTCCATACCGAGAGGATTGAACGGAGCAGTCATGCCGTGGCCTCCTTGCGACTACTTCGAGTGCGCCTAGCCCGAATGGACGCCAAATCGAGATGCTCGCGGACTGAGAACGCGACAGTCTCTGCTAGTAGCACCGGAACCGCGTTTCCCAACTGCCGCATCGCTTCACCCCAAGGACCGTGCAAGTGGTACCGATCAGGAAAGGTCTGCAGCCGTGCGGCCTCGCGAACGGTGAAGTAGCGAACCGCCCCGTTGCTATCGCGAAGCATGTTCTCGCCCCCGGGCACTCCATGCACGCCAGCCTTCAGAGCCTTTGCTGGGGCATCTATGTAAGAGCCTGTGTGGCCCGGATAGGAACGGGCACCGGGCTGCAGCACATGGTTAAGAAAAGCGGAGCTCCCAGACTTGGTCGGTGCTGGTAAGTCGCTAATTGCGTCACGCACCGTCCGCCACGGCCGCAGAAGTGAATCCGTACGCACAGCCGAACGCACAGTAGGCACTCGGAACTTCTTGGCGACTCTGTGGCGATCCCAGTAGTCACCTCGCTCCTGCGCTGACCGCAATGAGGCTCCAGAATGCGTTGGTTCAGGAAAGCTCCACTCCGCGTCCACATCTGACCGAAATCCCACAAAGAACACGCGCCACCGTTGTTGCGGTACTCCGTAATCAGCGGCGTTAACCAGAGTGGGAATCACCTTGTACTGGAGATCCGAACGTATCGACGTGTGTTCCGCCTGCAACCTCGCAAGATGTTCGCCCCACGACTCGCCTGGCCGACTGATTAGCTCCGGATGTTCAAGCCGAAGCTGGATGTAGGAGTAGTAGTCAGAGAAGGCGGACCGAGTTAACCCCCGAACGTTCTCAATAATGAACGCTCTAGGCCTTAACGCACGGATGACCTCGGCGGTAGCGGGAAACATGTCCCGCTTGTCATCGGCGGCACCTGCTTTGCCACCTGTGGAGAACGGTTGGCACGGTGGCCCTCCGCTCAGTAGGTCAACACCTTCCGGCACTTCCGACCAGTCGATGCTACGTACGTCACCCTCACGGACATCCATCCTTTGAACGAGGGGATGGCCCGCGTCTCGATTCTCACGCAATGTGTCGCACGCCCAGCGATCCCACTCAGCCACTAGCTCTGTCGTGAAGCCGGCCAGATGAGTTCCGAGAGCCAAGCCGCCGCCGCCCGCGAAAAGCTCGACACTGCGCATTGCCGGATTCTATCCACGCAGGCCGACAACCCCTGCTCGACACGTTGACAAGTATCGACCACAACGGACACACCCGTCACACTGAGGACATGACCGAGAGCTGGGCGTCTAGCGAGGCGACTCGAGCAGTCATGCAAGGCAACCGCAGACGTGACACTGCACCTGAATTAGCTGTTCGCCGCCTCGTTCACTCAATGGGGCTTCGATACCGAGTCGACTACGCCCCGTTGACCGCGCACAGACGCCTAAAGGCGGACATGGTGTTCGCCGGCGCGAAAGTCGCGGTCTTCCTGGACGGCTGCTTCTGGCACGGTTGCCCAGACCATCATCGTCCAGCCCGTGTTAACTCAACATTCTGGGCAAACAAGGTCAAGTCAAACGCGGAACGGGACCTTCGCACAGACGCCCTACTACGCGAATCAAACTGGCTGGTGCTCCGATTCTGGGAGCATGAGCCCCCAGAATCGATAGCTGAGACAGTGCGGCGAGCAGTTACTTCACGAGGAGCGACCGAACGCCGACCCGACCCACCACCGTGACATGGTGGAGGCATGGCCGTCTCTGAAATCGCGTCGAATCCTGTCGCCCTCGCGGCCATCGCCATCGGCCTGCTTCTCGTGTGGAAGCTGCGCAAGGCTGTGATGTTGATCGGTGTGCTGGCCGGGCTGGTGCTCCTGGTCGCGATGTACCGGTAACAGCTAAGCCCGGGCACGCGACATTTCATTCGGTAAGGTTTGACAAAACCCGACGATGGGAGCTTTCAGATGAAGAATCGCCTAGTGGGTGCCGCTGTGATCGCACTGGCAGCCGCACTCAGCGGACCGGCGCTGGCCGCCGCCGCACCTGCCGACGACCAGCAGATCCGGCAGATCATTTCCGGCGAGGCTTCGGCGATCAAGTCGCTCGACAACGCCACGCTCTCGACATTCTTCTGCGACAAGTACCGCGGCACGATCGCCTCGAAGTCTGCTGATGACCAGATCCCCCCGATCGGTCAGGTCGCTGGGTACGGGCCGGGCATGATCAGCGCCGTTGCGTCCGCGGCCGGGGTCTCCGCTCCCACCGCTCAGGCGCTGACCACCGCGATCCAGAACAATGACGACAAGGCCTACCGTTCGTCGTTCCGCGCAGCAGCCAAAGAGGTGCTGTCCGGCGTCACCTACGACGTCCACGACATCAACGTCACCGGACCGACTGCCACCGCCGGGGTCACCGCGCAGGGCCACGACGTGACCGCCAATCAGCAGCGCGAATTCGTGCTGGAGAACGGCAAGTGGAAGGACTGCACCGACCCCGAGAAGCGGGCCGAGACCTCGGGCAATCCGCTGCTCACGTCGTTGATGGGCTGACGCCCTAGAACTCCACACAGATCAGGCCGCCTGTGTCCTTCGGGACGTAGGCGGCCTGATCTGTGGTGACTCGCCGCAATATTTGGTGGCACCCCCTCAGAACGGTCTCTACTCTGGATCCGTTTGTGCCATAACCGATTACCTCACACAAGATACAGCCGATGCCTGACTCCTCCTCCATCATCACCGATTTCTGGCAGGGCTATCTTGGCCGGGGTACCATCCTGCACACCGATGACGATTTCCAACTCGCCGTCTACCCTCACCTCGACGAGGACAGTCGGCTGATGGTGCTACGCACGGCGGACGGCAAGACCAGCGTCGCGCTCGTTCCAGAACTCGCCAAGCGCACGGGAAATGATGGTGCACAACCGATTTCGAGATCCGAATTCTGGGCCAGACTGGACAACGCAGGCATCGCGATGCACGGTGCGGACAACCTGTTCTACTTCACCGACGAGGCCCGCGCCGCACTCGTGGCCGAGGTACCGACCGGAGATGTCCGTCGGCTGACGGCGGACGACGCGGCCATCTTCGCAGCGTTCGAATCGGCTGCCTCGGAACAAGACTTGGATAATGCCCAGGTGGAACTGGATCACTGGGCGGTGTTCGGTTCCTTCGACAGCGGCCGCCTCGTCGCCGTCTCCAGCATCTATCAGTGGGAGGACGCGGCGATCATGGATCTCGGGGTGCTGACGCTGCCGATCTTCCGGGGCAGAGGGCACGCCCGACTGCTGGTGCGTGCCGCGTTTCGGTATGCCTGCGCGCAGGGTTATGAACCGCAATACCGGTGCCAGGTGGACAACGTGGCGTCCAGCGCACTGGCTCCCGCCGCGGGGCTCACGCTGTTCGGCACCTTGGACGTGATCGCCGACTAACGCGCTCCTATTGCGCGGTCATGGGCATATCGATGGTTTCGGCCTTGCCGTCACGGTCCGTGATGATCAGCTTGGTGAACTGCCACCACCCACTGTCATCGGGGAGTGCCTGCGAGGCCACGAAAACCAGTGTTACGTCCCGGCGGGTAGTCCCACCCGTCGCGCAGTCCGGAGCACAGTCCTTCGTCACGCGGACAGCCTTCCCCGTCGCCCGCTGTTGCGCCCAGCTGTCCCAGGTGATGTCCACGAGCATGTCTCCGGCGTCGGCGGGAGTCAGCACGATCTCAGTGGGCTTCGCCTCCGGCTGCTGGGTCACCGGGTTCCAGTAGACACCGCCCGGCGGCACCACCTTGTGCGACGGTTCGGGGACCGATGTCGAGGATGGCGTGGCCGACATGGACCCGGGCTTTTGCTCCGTCGATGTTGAACCACAGCCTGTAAAAGTGAACGCTGCCAAGGTAATTCCGGCTAACCACGCGATCCGCGTCATGCCTGGACTCTACTCTCAGAGCCGACGGGTCAGCCGGGTACCGACGAGCGGGGCGATCTTGTCGGCCATGTACGCGTGCCCGGCATCGTTGGGGTGCACGCCGTCCGAGCCGATCAGCTCCGGGCGCCCCACGAACCAGCGCTCGGCCAGCGGATCCACCCAGGATGCGCCGATCGCACAGGCCTCGCCGTACAGAATGTCGCGCAGCTGCAACACCACGTCGGGCACATCAGCCGTCGGCCAGGGTGGGCCGATCACGAGCAGCTTGGCCGCGGGTGCCATCCGCCGCGCCGACGCCAACGTATTGCGGGTCACCTCGGCGTACACATCCGGATCGACGCCCTGGTCATTGCGTGAACCGAAGAACACCACCAGTTCGTCGTCGGGACGAACCACTCGGTTAGTGAGGTCGGCGAAGACGCTGCCGTGGTCACCGCGCACGCCGTACCCCGCGCGCCCTTCGGCGGCGACGTCGGCGTTGATGCGGACTCCTTCGCGTCCCAAGATCCGCCATGCCAGCGATGTCCACGACTTGGCGCCCAGGCCGCCTTCCTTGGTGCCGGTGGTGTACGAATCGCTGACCACCGCGACATGGTTCAGTCCGGAACCTAAGTAGGCGAGTCGGTAGGGGCGCACCGGCGCGGGCTGCGGGGCAGCCACACCGAAGAGAAACGCGAATGCGATGACGATCGCCGCCAGACGAACCACTACTACCTCCACTGTCCCCAGCATTTTAGGGGCCTCAAACCCGACTGCGGCACAGCGTTATTCGTTTGAAACTATCGGCTCGTTACACCGGTTGACACCGGCTCCCGATCGGAATCCGTCACGTCCGCGGGCACCTGGTGTTTATGGCGATTGTGCGGAACATGGTGATCGGTGATCGCTGGTTTGGTGACGCCGATCATGCGGCGCATCCAGCGCCGTCCGGGTTCCTCCACGCCGTGATACAGCGCCATGGACAGCACCACGGACAGTGCAATCAGGCCGAGCACGATCCAGCCCCCGCCGGGGTCGGTCAGTGAGAGTTCGAACTGCTTGGTGGTCCATGTCCAGGAGACGTGCACGAGCTCATGCACCATGTACAGCCCAAAGGAGATCTGACCGCCGTAGACCATGACGCGCGTAGAGAGCAGTGTGGGTAGCGGGCCGATGCCCACCGCCAGCGCCATCACCAGCGGCACGAAGAGGACATCCACCACCCCGCTGCTATCAGTCACTCCGGAGATCGGATGAGCGTCCAGGAAGTACAGCGCACCCACGATCGCCGCGATGATCGTGATCGCCACATAGCCGGCGATATGGCGAGAGCGGTGAGTCAGCCGCAGCCGACTCACCGCAGCGCACGCCAGCGCGCCCGCAGTGAACTGCATGACGATGCGCGGCAACCAGCTCCACGGGGTGTAGAACTGCCCAGTCAGCAGCAGGAGGATGACCGGTGGCAGCGAGGCCACCACGGCCAGAACCATCAGGCTGCGGGCGCGGGTCGCGCGCGCCATCCGGAAGATGACAAGGACCAGGCCGCCGAAGAGCAGGTAAGCCAGCCATTCGGCGCTGATTGACCACGCCGGACCGTTCCAGCTGGACAGGTCGAAGTACGGACGGAACCACAGCTGCACCATGAACAGCTGACGCACATAGCTCATGGCGTCGTATCCGTTGACGTCCTTCGGCGGTACGTGCCCAACGTGCATGGTGAAGATGACCCACAGCGCGGCCAGATGCATCGTGACCAGGTAAACGGGCCACACCCGGGCCAGGCGCAGCCACAGGAAGTGCAGCGTCTCCCTGGTAGACCAGCGATCGCCCATCCTGTCGAGGTAGTTCCAGGTCAGCACGAACCCGCTCAGAATGAAGAAAAGATCGACGCCCTGAGCGCCACAGTTCAGGACGGGTGCCAGCGCGGAGCGGAATCCGGGAACGGATTCCTCCAGCAGCGGGCGGAAGTGGAAGAGCACAACCCAGAGCGCGGCGATGATGCGAAGTCCCGTTAAGGCCTTGATCTCTCCGCCGCGCACAACTCTCATCTCTGCTCTACCGGGCATTTTTCGTTGCCGGCCGGTCGCGCGCCTCCCCTGCGTCCCCAACAGACCGTCTTCGGAGGGTATCAGCGCGGCCTGGATTCGACGGTATGTGACCGGGCTGCGCAGGCATCTGCCACCATCCGAGCCCAGGCTTCGTCAGAAGTTCTATCGTTGCGGTAATGGCTCTTCACCTGCGCCGGACGAGCGGACCGACACGCTCACCGATGGGTTGGCCGGTTGCTTAGCGCCGACTACGGTGAAGCACTCAGCAAATGTTTCTAAAGCACTAGGCAAGACGTGGTGACCCCCGCTCCCGACCCGAACCACTATGGCGATACCCCCGTATCGAGTCCCAAAGCCCGATCTTCGCGATTAACCCAACCCCAAACCGGCCTTGACCGCTAAGCGGCCTCCCGACGACCGATCCAACGAATACCAGGCAGTTAAGAGTCAACGAAACCAGCTCAATCACCACGCTGTTCGCCAACATCAAGCCGTCAGACCAACATCGTTGAAGCGATCAACATGATCCTTGCATCTACAACATCCGGCGGAGATGCGCGATTGGTCCGGCCTTTAAAGAAGTGAATCGCCACGACCCAGAACTTGCAAACTTAATCAGATACTCGCGCTAGCCTGCCAATGGATGATCGATTGACGTTGAGGGCGGGTGTGTGATGGACCGGATGACGTGGGGACAACTGGGTGGTGTATGGCACAAGTGATTGAGAATCCAATCCCTAATTCGCCACAGTCGCCGCCAGATGGCTACTACGAGATCGGACCAGGCAGTCCGGCTAGCGAACTCAAAGAAGCCTGGAGCACGCCTCGACCATTCAGGGTAATGGGCCAGGTCGTTTGTCCCCCTCTCCACACTCCGCCCGAGGACAGCCGCGTTGCAGATGCCCATAAACGACGACGGCAACCAGGTATTCGAGGTTCAATATGAAACGTCTGGGCCTGATCCGCGAGGGCCTAGAAGGATCACCGTATTCAGTCGACGACTCGATGATTGAAGAGCAGATCGTTGCACTGCTAGATAAAAGCGACGGATTCGAAGCACGATGCCATGCAGTCCGTGAGCACATTGCTTCCGGATTGGCAAGTAAATTGGCCCAAGCGAACCGAACTAGTGAGATCTACGAAAGCAATCGCATCGAAGGAAAACCGGCGACGCTTGAGGAGACCTACCAAATCCTCACGGATCGGAAAATGTTTGATGCAGACCGTGCTATCGCGAGCTATACGCTAACGCAGGCATTCACCGATGAAGCCAAGGTTCAAGATGTCGTCGGGTTGGCAGCGGCCCGCATCTTGGTAGATCAGTTCGTGCGCGATCCGAAACATCCGCTGACCGAAGCGGACCTACGAGCGATGCACGGATTGATAATGAATGGCCTGCCTGGGGCCGGGACATACAAACATGCCCCGAACGAGATTTCGGGGTCGACACACGTACCCGTCCCACCGCTCGAAGTACCGTCGCAGATGAATTCCCTTGTTTCATGGTTCCGAGAGACACCGATTCCGTTGCTGTGGAAGTCAGCGGTTGCACACGCTTGGCTAACGCATATTCACCCGTTCGACGACGGTAACGGTCGCATGGCACGTCTAATTGCGAACTACACCCTCGGGTTTGGAGCGTTTCCACCACTTATTATCAAATCCAGTTCTGACCGAGGCCGATATATAGACTCACTCGAACATAGCGATCAGGCTGGCGATATCATCCCACTGGCCCGGGTTTTCGTCCGTGCCCTCGCGCGTCAGTTGACAATTATGGAAAAGCCAGATTTTGTGTGGGAGCTCTTCCAGAAGGACCTACGGGTCCGTGAGCAGAGCCTCTACAAACGGTGGTCCCAAACTGTGGATGCGTTCATGCAGCAGGTCGAAGGTCAACTACTCCTGTCCAAAGTGGATCTAACTCGAGTCGGAGGCCTGTCGCCGAGTGATTTCGAACTACTCCAGAAAAGAAACATGTCAGGGAACTCCTGGTTTGCGAAAGTCTCACGAACAGGTGGCAGGGACTTGCTCCTTTGGTATGGGTATAGCTCGAACAAACTCACCCGATATCTTGAGCGCGATCAGATCTTTCCATCTGTCTTTATGTCCGAGCGAGACCCGAATCCAAAGCCCATTAGACCGTACCTATCGAGCGTACTTGGTAAACCGGAATTCTTTGACGAACTTTGTCTGATTGCAGATGAACGGCGGGCAATCATTAAACGGGGCGAAGTAATGCAGCGAGTACTGCTTCCGCAGGCAGCTGAACTATGGGCGGCCGTGATTACTAACTACATCGATAGACTCGACGCGACTGATGCCGAGCAAGCAACAAGGGGCACTTAGCCAGTGGGATTTTCCCGGATCAACGACTTAATACGTGTCCGACAGATTGTCGGCACCGACTCTGGCCAGAGGGCGCGCCTTTCCAAGATCGGCAGATGACCATGCTTACGTTCGCGCACATCGCCTGGCGTGCATTCTTGGCCAGCACACCCCCACTTTCACCCAACGGCTATCCGAACTGCACCCACCTCCGGCTCCTCCATCCGGCACACTGGCAGGGAACGCCATGACCGCAGCGCTAGGACAGACACACAGATGACGCAACCGCAGTACCCCCACGGCCAGTTCCAGCAGCCTCAGCCCCAGTTCCCGGGATACCCGCAGCCTGACCAGTACGGCCCGCCTCCTGGCGGGTACTTCCCGACCCCGAAGCCACCCCGGCCACCGATGTCCCCGCAGCAGAAGGCCCTGGCCGTCGTCGGCGGCTCGCTCGGCATCTTCCTGATCGCCCTGCTGGTACTCGGCCTCACCACCACCAACTCCAGCACCCAGAGCACCCGAACGTCCGCCAACGATCAGATCGTCGACGCGCCCCGCTCCTCGGGCGCTAACAAAGACGAGGACATCAAGCAGATCAAGCAGACCATCTCCGGGATGGCCGAGGCCGCCAAGGCGAACGACTTCAAGAAGATGCTCACCTTCTTCTGCGCCAAGTACCGCGAGGCATTCAAGGACATCGCGGGCAGCGGCCAGGCTCCCGATCTCAACGCCTTGACCAAGGCCGACAACGGCCCATCGAAAATCACTGGTCTCGAGATCGACGGCGACACCGCCGTCATTCACATCACCGACGCCAAGGGCAAGCACGACATCGAGTTCAAAAAGGAGACGGGCGGCTGGAAGTTCTGCCCGGGGGCCTAGCAGCGTCACTCACCCGCGAGTGGATTCCACCGTGGCCGTTGGATATTCGCCGCACGCTCGGCATCCATCGCCGCGGGTCAACTGACCCGACGTATCGCGTGTCTTCCGGAGGATCCATTACCCGGGGCTCCTACACTCCGGATGGCCCCGGCGTGCTGACGATCTCGCGTGAAGACAAGACAGTCGTCGGCCGCGCCTGCGGCGACGGGGCCGAATGGCTGCTGGATCGCCTTCCTCGCCTGCTGGGCGCCGACGACGAGCCCGAGGCACTCACACCGAAACACGACGTCATCACCCGGCTGGTCCGGGGCGCGAAAGGCGTCCGTCTCGGCGCTAGCGATCGCGTCTGGGAAGCCCTCGTCCCCGCTGTGCTGGAACAGAAGGTGCCCGGCGCGGAGGCCTGGCGCGCCTGGCGCTATCTGATCAACCATGTCGGCACCGACCTGGTCCGCGCCAAGGTCCCACCGCCCCAACGGGAATGGCTCGACATCCCGTCGTGGGAGTGGCACAGGTCCGGTGCCGAACCGGTGCGCATGCGCACCATCCGCACGGCCGCCACCGTCGACGTGGAAACCAAACCGGGGCACCTGACCTCGATCCACGGAATCGGGCCGTGGACCGAGGCTGAGATCCGAGCACGTGCGCTCGGCGATACCGACGCCGTCCCCGTCGGGGACTACCACATCGCCGGACAGGTGGGCCTCGCGCTCACTGGTCACAAAACGGACGACGCCGGCATGCTGGAACTCCTGGAACCCTATGCCGGGCAACGTTATCGCGTGATTCGGCTCATCGAGCTAGCGGCACCCAAGCCGGAGAGACGTGGTTCACGGATGCCGGTCCGGGACTACCGCAACTTCTGACATCCGACAAGCGGTTCGTCAAACTTGTGGATAGCCATCGCGGTTGTGGATAACCCAGGCCCGCTGTCGGTCGACGTCCATAACCTTCAGACATGAGTCCCATCGGCGATCTACTGACGACGGCCGCAGCCGTCGTCGAGTCGTCATTCGATGAGCTCAACAATCCTGAATTACTCTCGGCACTACGGCAACTGGAAGTCGCACAGCGCAAGATCACCGCGGCCTCACATACGCTGACCGCCCGGCTGGTGGAACGCGGTTCGCCAGTCGCGTTGGGCGGCACGTCATTCGCGGAGGTGCTGGCCCGGCACCTCTCGATAAGTACCGCAACCGCCCGGCGCCGCCTCGCAGACGCCGCACATCTCGGCCCACGGCGCGCATTCACCGGCGAGCCTTTGCAGCCCCTACTTCCGCATGCCGCCCACGCATTGCGAGAGGGCCGCCTCGGTGACGAGCACGTACGGATCATCCGCAGGTTCTTCGACGTCTTACCCGAGGCGGTCGACGCCGACACCCGCGAGGCCGCCGAAGAGCGGCTGGCATCAATGGGAACCGAGTTCGGCCCGGAACAACTCCGCGCTGGCGCCGAGCGGATCGCGGCTCTGATTAATCCCGACGGCCGCTTCTCCGACATCGACCGCGCCCGCAGGCGGGGCATATCGATCGGACGCCAGGGATCCGACGGGATGAGCGCCGTCAGCGGCCTGCTGGATCCGGAGACCCGCGCCTACCTCGACGCGGTGTTGAGCAAGCTCGCCGCGCCGGGCATGTGCGATCCTCGCGATGAATCTCCCATCACCGAGGGTGCACCCGACTCAGCGGCCGCCGAGCGAGACACGCGATCTACCGCCCAACGCAATCACGATGCACTGCGGGCCTGCCTGCGCAGCACCCTGACCTCCGGCAAGCTGGGCTCACACCATGGACTACCCGTCACCGTGGTGGTCACGGCGACGCTGAGCGAGCTGCAGAGCGCAGCCGGGCAGGCGATATCGGGTAGCGGCAACCTACTGCCTATCCCCGATCTGATCCGGATGGCTGCCCACTCCCTGCATTACCTCTCGATATTCGACGACGGCGGCCGTCCCCTCTACCTCGGGCGGTCTAAAAGGATCGCGACTCCCGATCAACGAATTGTCTTACACGCCAAGGATCGCGGTTGTTCGGCGCCTGGATGTACGGTGCCGGGTTATCTCTGCCAGGTGCATCACGTCGACGACTGGCGCGACGATGGGCCCACCGACATCGACAATCTGACCTTCGCCTGCGGCCCGCACCATCGGCTGCTACAACAGGGCTGGACTACCCGAAAACGCCGCAGCGACGGTCTCACTGAATGGATTCCGTCACCGCACCTCGACACAGGCCAGGTCCGCACCAATGCCTACCACCACCCTGAGCGGTTCCTCCTAGACAGCTAGCCCGCCAGGTGCGCCGACAGCAACCACGCCGCAACCGATGCCCGGCCATCGGGCTCGACCTGGTGCCGGGCGAAGCCTTGCGCCACACCCTGTTCGAACCCATTGAAGTTCGCGTAGATCTTCGCCGGACGAATCTCGTCGATGGACCAGTACTTCGAAACCACATCCCGGAGTTCGTTTTCGGTAACGGCCTTGACGGGTGATTCCGCCGGGAACGCGGCCCGATCGAAGACCAACACGTAGTAGCGAGCACCTGGTGCGGCCGCCCGAACGATTGAACGCTGATAGCCCTCGCGCAGTTCGACGGGCATCGAGTGGAACAGCGTCGAATCGATGATGGTGTCAAACCGCCCGTCGTACCCGGTGAAGGCCGAGATATCGGCGACCGCAAAGCTGGCATTCGTCAGACCGCGCTCGGCCGCATAGCCTTTCGCCAACTCAATGGCCTTGGGCGCGGAGTCGAGCCCGACGGTGCTGTGTCCCGCCTCGGCCAGATACAACGAGGTCGCCGCCTCGCCGCAGCCGGCGTCCAACACCTCGCCTCGCACCTTGCCCTCGGCGATCAGCGTCGCGATCTCCGGCTGTGGTTCGCCAATGCTCCATGGCGGCCTCACACCCAGACCGTCGGGACGCTCGCCGCGGTACGCGGCCTCAAACGCGAGATCAAATTCCTCTGTAGCGATCTTCTCAGTCATACATTCAGAATGTCAATCCGCTTGACATATGTCAAGGGTATTGACATGAGAATCAGGAGGCAATTGCCAGAAACTCCCTCAGCCGCCAAAATGGAGTCATGAGCAACGACGAGGGGGGCGTCACTCCGTCTCCGCTACCCCCGGGACCCCCGCCCGCCTACCCTCCTCCTGCACCTGGCTATGCCCCTCCACCGGCGTATGGATACCCGCCACCTGGGTATCAACCGCCGAGCGGATACCCGAGCCCGCCACCTGGGTATCAGCCACCGCCACCCGGATACCCGAGCCCGCCACCGGTTCCCTACTGGGTGACGCCGGTGCCGCCCGCCCTGAAACCCGGAGTCATCCCGTTGCGGCCGTTAGATCTGTCCGCCCTCTACAACGGAGCCGTCGCCGCCATCCGCGCCAATCCCAAAGCAACCATCGGGATCACGGCCGTCGTCGTGGTCATCAGCCAGCTGCTGACCTTCGCATTGCAGGCAGGCCCCATCATCGGGCTCCTGGGCGGCGCCGCCGGCTTCGACGCGAACAGTGACGACGCATTTGCCGCCGCATTCGGAATCGGGTACTTCGGAGGGGCACTCATTGGCTATGTGATCACCATTCTGGTCACCATTGTTCTCAGCGGCATGCTGACGGTCACCGTGGGCCGCTCCGTATTCGGCGAGCACACCACCCCCGCGGCAGCATGGCAGCGCGCCAAACCACGCATATGGGCCCTCATCGGGCTGGCATTCGCCTCGGGCCTACTGCTCGCCCTGCCCCTCGCGATCGGTATCTCCGGCGTAGTCGCGCTAGCGCTCACCGTCGGCCCCTGGGGCGCGGTACCGGCAGGTTTCGCACTCGGGTTCGGCTTCTTGGCGCTCTACTTCTACCTGATCCCGGTGTTCGCCCTCGCCTCACCAGTGCTGATCCTTGAGCGCCAGACCGTCTTCGGGGCGCTGAGCCGCTCGATGTCGTTGGTGCGCAAGAGCTACTGGCGCCTGCTGGGCATCCTGTTACTCACCTCGATCATCGTCGGCTTCGTGGCAGGCATCCTGGGAATGCCCTTCAGCATCGGCGGGCAGATCTCCATGGGCATGGGCACCTCGAACACCAGCAGTACGGCGATGATCCTGGGTCTGGCGCTCACGACTGTCGGTGTGATCATCGCCCAGATCATCACGCTGCCGTTCAACGCCGCGGTGAATGTGCTGCTCTACACCGATCAGCGGATGCGCACCGAGGCATTCGATCTGGTGCTGCAGACCGAGACCAGAACGCGAGAACGCCTCGGCCAGCCGGGCATCGACCCTGATGCGTTGTGGCTGCCCGCGTATCCCCCGGTTCAAGTGTAATGCCAGCCATCGACATCGACCGTGAATCCGCGGCCGAGGCAGCCCAGCACGAACTCGCGAAGCCGATTTACGAGCATCCGTCGCCGCTCGACCGTCTGATCAATTGGATCATCGAGCACCTGGATTACCTGGAGTTCCGGGCCAGCGAGCTTCCCGGCGGCTGGTTCACCATTCTGGTGACCACGCTGATCCTCATCGCCGCCGTGGTGCTGTTGATCCGCATTGCCCGCCGCGCGGTTCGAACCAAGGGCGGCGGCGACTTCGGACTGTTCGAATCCGGCGAGCTGACCGCGGCAGAACACCGGGCGGCCGCCGAACTTGCCGCAGCCCAGGGCGATTGGGCATCGGCCATCCGGCACCGACTGCGTGCAGTGGCACGTCAACTCGAGGAACGCACGATTCTGACGCCGGTGCCGGGCCGTACCGCCAACGAGCTGGCCGCCGACGCCGGGCGCGAATTGCCCTCGTTGGCAGCGGAATTCCGGTCCAGCGCGGAAATCTTCAACGACGTGAGCTACGGCGAACGTCCGGGCACCGAGAAGTCGTATCGCAAGATCGCCGAGTTGGACGACCACATCCGCGATGCCCCGGTCCTCGTCACCTCCGCGGATCCCGCTGTGACGACGGGTTGGGAGGCGGTGCGGTGACCACCAGCACCGCGACATCGCCACGCCTGCGGGACCGCTGGCGCACCTGGGCGTGGATACTCGCCGCCTTGACCGGCATCGTCGTCACCGCCCTGCTCGTCACCAAAACGCCTCGGCCTGAAGGCTACCTCGACCCGGATGCCGTCACCCAGCGTGGCGGGCACGCGCTCGCTCAATTGCTGCGCGACCGCGGCGTCACCGTCACACGCGCCACCACCATCTCCGAGGTCCGTGAAGCGATGCGCCCCGGCAGCCAACTCATGGTGCTGGACAACGGGAACATCTCCGACGAGATACTGGACGTCCTCGTCGAGATTCCGGGGGACCGCCTGCTGCTGGCTCCCTTTTCCGCCACCCGAGAACGACTGGCCGCACAGGTACGCATCACCTCGTATCAAGGCAACGAGATCACCGAACCACGCTGCGACCTACGAGAAGCCCAGCGCGCCGGGGTAATTCAGACATACATCGGCCCCACCTATACATTCACCCGCCCAGGACCGGGCCAGGTCAGCTGCTATGCGGGCACGCTGGTGCGCTATCAGGACGGCAACCAAACCATCACCGTGCTCGGTGATGACACCCCGCTGACCAACGTGCAACTGGCCAAGCAGGGCAACGCGGCGCTCGCCATGAATCTCGCCGGCCGCTCCTCCCACCTGGTGTGGTACGTACCCGAGCGGCCGAAGGTCGGCACCAGCGCCCAACCGAAATCAATGGGCGACCTGATCCCCAACCAGGTGAGCATGGCCATCTGGCAGCTCTGCATCGTCGTGCTGCTACTGGCCATCTGGCGCGGACGCCGCTTGGGACCCGTTGTCGCCGAGAAACTTCCGGTGATCGTACGTGCCTCGGAAACCACCGAGGGGCGGGGGCGGCTGTATCGTTCGCGCCGCGCCCGCGACCTCGCCTCCGACTCCCTACGCGAGGCGGCGCGGTACCGGATCGTGCGCCGGCTCGGCCTTCCCGTCGACGAGATACCACAGGTCATCACCGCCACGGTGGCAGAGCGAATCGGCAGGAATCCCGTGGAGATTCATCATGTGCTGTTCGGCCCCGTCCCGACGGACGACCAGCAGCTCAGCAATCTGACTCAGCAGCTTGACATCATCGAAAGGCAGGTCCGCGACTCGTGACACAGGCAACTTCCAGTGAGGACGCCGCACGCAATGCCCTCGCCGCGTTACGTGAGCAAATCGCCACCGTGGTCGTCGGACAGGACTCGGTGGTCAGCGGCCTGGTCGTCGCGCTGCTATGCCGCGGACACGTCCTGTTAGAAGGTGTACCGGGCGTCGCGAAAACCCTTTTGGTTCGCACACTCTCGGCGGCACTGTCCCTGGAGTTCAAGCGGGTGCAGTTCACCCCCGACCTGATGCCCGGCGACGTCACCGGGTCTCTGGTCTATGACGCACGCACCGCGGCATTCGAATTCCGCGCCGGTCCGGTGTTCACCAATCTGCTACTGGCCGACGAGATCAACCGCACCCCTCCCAAGACTCAAGCGGCGCTACTCGAGGCCATGGAAGAACGCCAGGTCACGGTCGACGGCACCCCACGCCCACTGCCTGATCCGTTCATCGTGGCCGCGACCCAGAACCCCATCGAGTACGAGGGCACCTACCAGCTGCCCGAAGCTCAGCTGGACCGCTTTCTGATGAAGCTCAATGTTTCCCTACCGGAACGTGATCAAGAGATTGCCATCCTGGAGCGGCACGCACAGGGCTTCGACCCCCGCAACCTGTCGCACGTCACCGCGGTGGCCTCGGCCGCCGACCTAGAGGCGGGTCGCGCCGCGGTGGGCCGGGTGCTGGTGGCTCCCGAGGTGCTCGCCTACGTGGTCGACGTCATCCGCGCCACCCGTCAGTCACCTTCGCTGCAGCTGGGCGCCTCCCCCCGTGCGGCGACGGCACTACTGGCGACATCCCGCGCGTGGGCCTGGCTGTCCGGTCGCAACTACGTCACTCCTGACGACGTCAAGGCCATGGCGCGCCCCACCCTGCGCCACCGCATCGGTCTGCGCCCCGAGGCCGAGCTGGAGGGCGCGACCTCGGACCGGGTTCTGGACGGCATCCTGGTCACGGTTCCGGTGCCGCGCTAGTGATTCTCACCGGACGCGCGGGATTGGCGGCGCTACTCAGCGCGCTGCTGATTCTGGTGTCGCCGTGGCCGGTTCGGCTGTTCTGGCTGCTGCTCCTGACGCTCGCGGTGCTGATTGTCGTCGATATCGCCGCCGCCGCCAGCCCACGCCGGCTGACATTTGTCCGATCAGGGCCCGATTCCATCCGACTTGGCGAATCCGCGGATATCGCCCTGCAGGTCCAGAATCCGGGGCGTCGGGCACGCGGATGGATCCGCGACAGTTGGGCACCGAGTATGCGCGCCACCCCGCGTGCGCATCGGTTGGATCTGCGCACCGGCGAACGCAGCCAGGTCGTTACCGCCTTGCGCCCCCTACGCCGTGGCGATCACAAGCCAGCGACCGTGACCGTGCGCACGGTGGGCCCACTCGGGCTGGCCGGGCGGCAGGGGCGTCACGACGTGCCGTGGCGGCTGCGGGTGCTGCCCCCGTTCCTAAGCCGCAAGCATCTACCATCCCGGCTAGCCAGACTGCGCGAGCTGGAGGGCGCCATCCCGGTCCTGATCCGTGGCCAAGGCACCGAATTCGACTCGCTGCGTGAATATGTCGTCGGCGACGATGTCCGTTCCATCGACTGGCGCGCCTCCGCCCGACGCAACGACGTGGTGGTGCGCACCTGGCGACCGGAACGAGACCGCCGCATCCTCGTCGTCCTGGACACCGGCCGCACCTCGGCGGGACGCATCGGCGTCGACCCCACATCGGGCGATCCGTCCGGATGGCCCCGGCTGGATTGGGCGATGGACGCCGCATTGCTGTTGGTGGCATTGGCATCTCGAGCCGGAGATCGCGTCGATTTCCTGGCGCACGACCGTGCGGTGCGCTCGCAGGTATCGGGGGCGTCGCGCAACGAGCTGCTTCCACTGGTGGTCAACGCCATGGCGCCGCTGGAGCCGTCGCTTGTCGAGTCCGATGCTCGCGATCTTGTGGCCACCATCCGCCGCAGGTCCCGCCATCGGTCATTTATCGTGCTCCTGACCGACCTGAACCCGACAGCGCTGGAGGAGGGTCTGTTGCCGCTGCTTCCACAGCTGACCAGCCATCACCACCTGATGGTGGCCGCGGTCAGCGATCCGCGGGTCGACGACATGGTGATGCCCGAAAATGCCACGGCGCCAGGAAATATTCGGTCACTCGATGTCGAACAGGTCTACGACGCGGCCGCGGCCGAACGTACCCGAGGAGAGCGACGGCGCATCGTCACGCTGCTGCGCCGGCAGGGTGTCGAGGTTGTCGATGCCCCGCCGGATGAGATCGCTCCGGCGCTGGCCGACCGGTACCTGTCGTTGAAAGCGTCCGGGCGCCTGTAACGCTCAGGACGCCGGCGCGTAGTCGGGAGCATTTTCGATATCGCCGGATTCATTGGCCGCGACCCCGCGCCTCCCCAGAATCACGACATAGGCCAGGAACAGCACCTCGGCGATCACACCGATCCCGACGCGCGCGAACGTCGGTAGCGGCGATGGGGTGACCAGCGCCTCGATGAGACCGCTGACCAGCAGCACCCCAACCAGTCCGCCGGCCACCGACATGACGGCACGTCCCTGTTCGGCGAGGACCTGTCCACGGGGGCGGTCGCCGGGGTCAATCACTTTCCATCCCAGGCGCATTCCGGCGCCCGCGGCCAGGAACACCGCAGTCAGCTCTAACAGACCGTGCGGCAGGATCAAGCCGAAGAACACGTCTCCACGGCCCGCCGCGAGCATCAGCCCGCCCGCCAGGCCCAGATTCGCCGCATTGAGGAACAGCACAAACGGGATCGGTATGCCCAGCAGCACGGCGAAAATGATGCACTGTGCCGCCACCCACGAGTTGTTGATCCACACGTGCAGCGCGAAGGCCGCCGCGGGATGTTCGCTGTAATAGTTTTCGAAGTCCTCATTCACCAGGTGCGCGATCTCATCGGGTGTCCCGATCACCGATTGCAGCTCGGGTGAATGCATTACCCAGATGCCGACCGCGATCGCCACCACCATCGACCCGACCGCCGCACCCAGCCACCAGCGCCAGCTGCGGTAAGCGACCACCGGAAAGGACACCGTCCAGAATCGGATGAAATGACGCCACAGCGGGGCATGCTCGCCCGTGACGGCAGAACGCGCCCGAGCAACCAATGTCGACAGCCGTCCGACCAAGGCCGGATCCCCCGAGGACGACCGCACGGTCGACAGATGTGTCGACACCGTCTGGTACAGGTCGACCAGCTCATCGATCTCTAGCCCACTCAGGCTCCGCCTGCGCTTGAGCAGCAACTCCAGTCGGTCCCATGTCCCCCGGTGAGTGGCGACGAATGCGTCCACGTCCATCTGGCAAATACTAGTAGTCTCGGGGCATGTCGGAGTTGGTGACGGGCGACGCGGTTGTCTTGGACGTCAAGGTTGCCCAGCTCCCGGTGCGGGTCGTCTCCGCGTTCATCGACATCTTCGTCCAGATGATCGTGCTGTACGCCGGCATCTTCGTCGTCGCGTTCTCGCTCTCGCAGTTCGACGAGGCACTGGCCGGGGCGCTCAGTATCGCCTATTCGGTGCTGGCACTCGTGGGCTATCCGGTCATCTGGGAGATGTCCACCCGGGGACGCTCCTTGGGCAAGATGGCCATGGGATTGCGCGTGGTATCCGATGACGGCGGCCCGGAACGCCTGCGGCAGGCCGTCATCCGCGCGCTCGCGGCCGTGGTGGAGATTTACCTGTTTATGGGCGCCCCGGCCGTCATCACCAGCCTGGTGTCGCCCCAGGGTAAGCGCCTCGGCGACATCTTCGCGGGCACGATGGTGATCAGCGAACGGGGACCCAAACTCCCTCCGCCCCCGGTCATGCCACCGCAGCTGGCTGCGTGGGCGCAGACGTTGCAACTGTCCGGGCTCACCACCGATCAGGCCAACCTGGTCCGCCAATTCCTCAACCGCGCAGGGCAATTGGCACCGCACACTCGAGACCAGATGCTCTATCAGATCTCCACCGACGTGCTCGCCAGCATCGCACCGCCCCCTCCGCCGGGTACTCCCCCACAGTTCATGCTTGCCGCGGTGCTGGCCGAACGTCACCTTCGTGCCCTCGAGCAGATGCAGCCGTCCTATCCCCCAGCCCCATTGCCGGAACCGCCGGTGGACTGGGCGGCACCATCCGCCCCGCCGCCCCCAGCATCAGCAGTGCCGGAGCCCTCCGAGTCACCCCGAGGGCCTTCGGGTTTCGCCACACCTGGCTGATTTCGAGCCGATGTCTTCGCATAGAGCCCGCCGCCCAGAGTCGCCGCGACGACCGTGACAAGCGCGCCCAGGATGAGCGCCGCGGCCTCACCGTGTATCAGTGACTGCTGCTGCTCACCGATCGCGGCCGCGGCGATGGGCACGCCGAGCTGAGCGGCGGCCAAGGCACCCAGCGACAACGGCTGTCCAAAGATCCGGCCCACCACGTGCGCCAACACTGCCGCGCCACCCAGACCCAGCCCGAGCAGCATGAGCTTGGGGTTCTCACCGAGCTCACGCACGTGCAGCGACGCCCCGAGCCAGACGAAGAACAGCGGCGAGAAGAAGCCCTCGGTGAATCCGAAGAGCTGCTTGGCAAGGCGGCGTGGCTCCCCGATACCCGAGACGACGAGGCCCAGGGCGAATCCGGCCAACATGATCGACACGTGGGTCTCCACGGCCAGCGCCGCGAGCCCAAAGACGATGGCCAGGCTGATCCGCAGCTCCATGGCGACCCGGCGCTGCTTCGAATAGTGGTGGAACCGATCGAGCGTTCCGGCTTGATCGAGCGCACGCAGGATCACGAACACAATGCCCGCACACGCTGCGACCGCCACCGCACCGACCGCCGCGCGGGGAGCGTGCTTGAGATCGATGACCAAGGGCAGCAGGATAATCGAGGCCGTATCGGCGATGGCCACCTGCGCGGTGGTGCTCAGCACCTTGGGGCCGTCAAGGCTCAGCGAGTCAATGATGGGCAGTACCAGCGCCGCCGACGAGGAGGCGATGAGCACCGCGTACAGCGGTGCATGCCCCGTGTGGAACGCGTTGGCCAGCAGCACACCCAACACCGCGCCGACCACGCCCACCACCACGGCGCGCAGCGCCGCCCTGGGCAGGGCCGCCACCATGGTCTTATCGCGAATCGGCACATGCGTGCCTGCCACGAACATGACCAACGCGAATCCGACGTCGGCGAACATCTTGAACGTTGGGTCGAAGGCATCGATCCAACCAAATCCGGTGCGGCCGATGACGATTCCGGCGAGAAGTTCGCCGATGACCACGGGGATCCGCAGTCGCGTATTGAGCGCTAACAGCGGCCCCACCATTCCGACGACGACGACGATCGCCAGCGTTGGGAAACCGAAGCCAGTCATGGAGTTACTGCCACGAGACCAGATGGCAGGGAATGTCGGTGTTTTCGTCGGATATGTAGCTCGCGCAGACCCGGTGGTAACCGTCCGCGATCTCCAGCCGCGCCCCGGCACGCGCGTCGCCCCGCACCAGCAAGATGGGGGACAGCGCCTTGTCCTTGGCGATCTTCGCGAGGTCGCGGGCCACGTGGGCATTGGTCTTGGGCAGCATGTCCAGGTGAGCCGCCCGCAGGATGTCCTTGGCCTTGCGGTACTCCAGCGTCGCATTGCGCAGCGCCTTCACGGTCCGCTTCACCACATCGGCTTCACCGACGAGCGTCAGGTAATCCACGGCCGCCGCATAGTCATGGTCCTCGGGTTGTTCCAGCCACTTCACCGTCATGGCGGTCACCCTACGGCGCATAGCTGGCAGCAGCTCGGAAAATCGTCGCCGAAAGTTGTCGTTGCATCACGATCGATTCCGATATATCGTTAACTATCGAGAGGCGATACCGCCTCCCCAAGTACTAAGGAGCAACACATGACTTCCCATGAGGAAAGGGCCGATCAGTTCCGGCCCGACACACCGTTTGGTTTCGGATTCGGTTTCGACCCCACACGTCGCGGACCAGGTCGGCGCCACGGCGGTCGTCAGCACGACTGCGATCCGCGCGGCGAGTTCCAGGAGCAAGCCTGGGCCGGTCGTCGCGGACCCGGCGCGTTCATGGAACGCGGGTTCGGACCCGGGTTCGGACGTGGATTCGGTCCCGGCTTCGGTCCTTTCGGATTCGGTTTAGGTGACCCGCAGCGTGGACGCGGACGGGGACGTGGCCAGCGCGGCGACGTCCGGGCCGCCATCCTGGCGCTGCTCGCCGAACGCCCGATGCACGGCTACGAGATGATCCGCGAGATCGCCGAACGCAGTAACAACATCTGGCGGCCGAGCCCCGGTTCGGTGTATCCGACACTGCAACTGCTCGTCGACGAGGGCCTCATCGTTGAGGCCGAGGGCAGCGGCAGTCGCAAGCAGTTCGACCTGACTGCCGAGGGCCGCGAGGCGGCCGAAAAACTCGACACCCCGCCCTGGGACAAGATCAACGAAGGCGCCGATCCCTCGGTGCTCGATCTTCGTTCGGCACTCGGCCAGCTGATGGGTGCGGTCGCGCAGTCGGCCCACGCCGCCTCAGCCGAGCAGCAGCAGCGGATCATTGAGATCGTCAACTCTGCCCGCAAGCAGATCTACGGCATCTTGGGTGAGACCGACTGAATGAGCCTAGGCCCCCCGTTATGGCAGGCGGGGGGCCTAGCTCACGTCGACCCAATCCAACGTGCGCTGCACGGCCTTCTTCCAGCCGGCGAATCCGTCGGCCCGCTGCTGTTCACTGATCGACGGGCTCCAGCGCTCGTCTTCCTGCCAGTTCCGCCGAAGGTCGTCGGGGTCCTTCCAGAAGCCGACGGCCAATCCCGCCGCATATGCCGCGCCGAGTGCGGTCGTCTCGGCGACAACGGGTTTGACGACATCGACGCCCAACGTATCGGCCTGGATCTGCATGCAGAGCTTGTTGGCGGTGATGCCTCCATCCACCTTGAGTACCTCCAGGTGCACACCCGAGTCCGCCTCCATGGCCTCAACCACTTCGCGGCTCTGATAACAGATCGCCTCGAGGGTCGCGCGCGCCAAATGCGCGTTGGTGTTGAACCGGGAAAGGCCCACAATCGCGCCACGGGCGTCCGAACGCCAATACGGCGCGAACAGACCCGAAAAGGCCGGTACGAAGTAGACACCGCCGTTGTCCTCGACCTGACGAGCCAAGTCCTCGCTTTGTGAGGCACCGCTGATGATGCCGAGCTGGTCACGCAGCCACTGGACCGCCGAACCGGTCACCGCGATGGAACCCTCCAGCGCGTACACCGGCTTGTTGTTCCCGAACTGATAACACACGGTGGTCAAGAGCCCGTTGCGCGAGCGGACCAATTCTTCACCGGTGTTGAGTAGCAAGAAGTTCCCGGTGCCATAGGTGTTCTTGGCCTCGCCGGGACTCAGGCACACCTGCCCCACCATCGCCGCCTGCTGATCCCCCAGGTCGCCGGCAATGGGCACCTCACCGCCGAGCGGCCCCATATGGGTCGTGAAGCCAAACGGCTCGACCGGCGACGACGCCTTGATCGGCGGAAGCATCTGGCGTGGAATGGAAAAGAAAGACAGCAGCTCGTCGTCCCAATCCAGGGTCTCCAGGTTCATCAGCATCGTGCGGCTGGCATTGGTCACGTCGGTGACGTGCACCCCACCGCGAATGCCTCCGGTGAGGTTCCAGATCACCCAGCTGTCGGGGGTGCCGAAGAGCGCATCACCGTTCTCCGCATCGCGGCGCACACCATCGATATTCTCCAGAATCCACTGCAGCTTCCCGCCGGAAAAGTATGTGGCAGGCGGTAATCCGGCCTTTTCTCGAATGACATCACCGCGCCCGTCCCGATCCAGTGCTGTCGCGATCTTGTCGGTGCGAGTGTCCTGCCACACGATGGCATTGCAATACGGCCTGCCGGTGTGACGGTTCCACACCAGGGTGGTCTCGCGCTGATTGGTCACCCCCACAGCCGCGAGGTCCCCGGCCGACAATCCGGTCACGTTGAGCGATGTGGCCAGCACCGACCAGGTGCGTTCCCAGATCTCCACCGGGTTGTGCTCCACCCACCCTGCCTGCGGTAAGAGCTGCTGATGCTCCAGCTGGTGGCGGCCGACCTCCTCGCCCCGGTGGTTGAAGATCATGGCACGCGTGCTGGTCGTGCCCTGGTCGATCGATGCCACGAAATCAGCCATTGGCGAACTCCTCGGTGTGCGACGGTGATTGGGTTTCAGGATCGTCTGCGTACAGGAATGCTTCCACGAGATAGCGATACAGCGCGGCCCCCAGCAGGCCCCCGACGAGCGGTCCGATGATCGGCACCCACCAGTACTGGGCACCGTGCTGGTCCAGAAAGGCCGTATCGAAGCCGGTGAGATAGGACGCCAGCCGCGGTCCGAAGTCGCGGGCCGGGTTGATCGCATACCCCGCGATGGAGCCCCACGCCATGCCCAGAGCGACGACCACCGCGCCGATCGCGAATGGCGAGAGACTCTCGGGCATGCGGATATTGCGCCGGTCCGAGATCGCGAAGATCAGGAACAGCAGAATCGCGGTGCCAATGATTTGGTCGCGCAGGCCGCCCCACAGACTGACGTCGAGCGCACCGTTACCCGGCAGGGTCGAGAAGACCCCTTGCGTCGCGATCGTGTGCCCGGGATCGACGGCGGACAGCACGCTCCCGTAGTTCCACCGAACCAGCAGGGCCGCCACGAACGCACCCGCGGTCTGGGCCACGATGAACGGAATCACCTGTTTCCATGGGAATCCACGAAACGCCGCCAACGCCAGCGTGACCGCCGGGTTGAGGTGCGCCCCGGATATCCGCCCGGCGGCGAAGATGCCGAAAGTGACGCCCATGCCCCAGGCCCAGGCGATCGAGTTGTGATTGCCGTAGTCCTCGTTCCCGGCCGTCACCACCTGCGCGACGACACCCACGCCGAACAGAATCAAGATCATCGTGCCCACGAACTCTGCGGCGAGTTGACCCGTCTGCCTCATACCATCGAATCTAGGGGTGGGTTGCCGTGGGCACACCTGAAAACGCCGAACGGTCCCCCGTTTTCGGAGGACCGTTCGGGTTAGAAGCTTCTTACTTCCAGGGTTCGACGCTCTCGCGCACCAGGTCGATGCTCCACGGTCCGTCGGTCTCCGCGGTATCGGTCACCGACCAACCCTTGAGCCGCTGAATCGAACCACCGGTCACCTTGAACACCTGGCCGGTCCACGGGTTCTTCTCGGTGCTCAGGTACGCGACCAACGGAGAGATATTGGCGGGGCTGAACATGTCGAACTGTCCCTCGTCCACCGGGGCCGCGAAGATCGCACCCATGCCCGGGGTGGCCAGCGTCAGACGTGTGCGCGCAACCGGCGCGATCGCATTCACCTTGACGCCGTACCGCTCCAGCTCGGCGGCTGCGACGCAGGACAGCGCGGCGATACCCGCCTTGGCCGCACCGTAGTTTCCCTGGCCCGGGTTCGGCAGTGTCACACCCGAATCCGATGCGGTGTTCACCACGGTGGCCTTGACATCGGCTCCGGCCTTGGACTGCGCCTTCCAGTACTCGGCTGCGTGCCGCAGCACCGCGAAATGGCCCTTGAGGTGCACCTGGATGACCGAATCCCACTGGTCCTCCTCCAGGCCGGCCACGAAGCCGTCCCGCAGGATGCCCGCGTTGTTCACGACGGCATCCAGCTGGCCGAAGGTTTCGACGGCCTGGTTCACCAGATTCGAGGCACCCGCCCAGGTGGAGATGTTGTCGGTGTTCGCAACTGCTTTGCCTCCGGCCGCCACGATCTCGTCGACCACTTCCTGCGCGGGCCCTGCATCCGACCCGGAGCCATCGTTGGCGCCGCCGAGGTCGTTGACGACCACAGATGCGCCTTCCCGGGCGAAGAGCAGCGCGTGCTCACGGCCGATGCCACGTCCGGCACCGGTGATGACCGCCACCCGTCCGTCAAGTTGTCCCATGTTGATTCCCTCTCCTTCTGCGATGACTTAGGCGATAACGGCGTGGCCGTTTTTGATGACGAGGTCGTCGCCGACGCTGGTCTCGTACGAGTAGGTGCCGGCGGCACCGTTCTTCCAGAAGCTGGTGGTGATGTCCTGGCCGGGCAGCACCGGCTTGGCGAACCGCACCGCGAGCTCCTTGAGCCGCTCGGTGCGCGAGTCGGCGAGCTCGGTCAGGGCCGCCCATGACGTAAATGCCATGGTGCACAACCCATGCGCGATGATGCCCGGCAGTCCGGCCGCCACCGCGGCATCGTTGTCGAGGTGGATCGGCATCGGATCGCCCGATGCCGGGCTGTACCGGAACGTCTGGTCGTCATCGACATGCTGCACCAGGGAGGCCGCCGGCCCGTTGGCCTTGATCGCCTCATCCAGCACAACGTTCGGACCGAGAACACCACGCGTCTCACCCACGTCGTACTTGCGGAAGAAGAACGTCACGTACTGCTCGTTGACCAGATCACCCGAGGCATCGCGTGTTTCGGCATACACCGTGCCGCGGGTGCCGTTCTCCATGCCCTCGTAGCCGGTCATCTTCGACTTGGCGACCAACGTGTCACCGGGCTTGATGGGCCGGTGGAACCTGAAGAACTGCTCGCCGTGCACGACGCGCGGAATCAGCTGGTAGGGGACAACACTCATCGTGGTTCCGACCAGAGACTGGAATATGGGCACCACCGCGAAAACCGGCGGCGCCACCTCTCCCTTCCGATGCTCCTCGATCGGGTCATTGGTGGCCTCGGCGTAAGCGATCAGGCGATCCTTGTCGACCTCGATGGTCTCCTCGGCACCCCACTGATCAAGGCCGTCGTTGTTAAACGGATACTTGTTGTCAGCCATTACTTCCCAGCCCCTTTCAGCGGTTGGCCGGGCGGTATGCGGTGACCACGCAGGCGCCACCGAGGCCGAGGTTGTGCTGCAACGCCACCTGCGCGCCGTCCACCTGACGCTTGTCGGCATCGCCGCGCAGCTGCCAGGTGAGCTCGGCGCACTGCGCCAGGCCGGTAGCACCGAGTGGGTGCCCCTTAGAGATCAGGCCACCCGACGGGTTGACCACCCAGCGGCCACCGTAGGTGGTGTCGCCGTTGTCAATCAGCTTTCCGCCCTCACCCTCGGCGCACAGCCCCAGCGCCTCATAGGTGATCAGCTCGTTGGCCGAGAAGCAGTCATGCAGTTCGATGACATCCACATCATCGGCCGAAATCTGCGCCTGCTCATACACTTTCTGCGCCGCGAGCTTGGCCATGTCGAATCCGACGAGCGTGATCGCCGACTTGGACTCCAGGGTCCCCGGGGTGTCAGTGGTCATCGCCTGGCCGACAATCTCGACGGCACGGTCACCGAGCCCGTTCTCCTCGACGAACCGCTCCGAGGCCAGGATGGCCGCACCCGATCCATCGGAGGTCGGTGAGCACTGCAGCTTGGTCAGCGGTGCGTAGATCTCCTTGGCGTCCAAGATGTCCTGCAGTGTGTATTCCTCTTGGAACTGCGCATAGGGGTTGTTCACCGAATGCTTGTGGTTCTTGTAGCCGATCTTGGCGAAGTGCTCGGCGGTGGTGCCGTACTTCTGCATGTGCTCACGACCGGCGGCACCGAACATCCAGGGCGCGGGCGGGAAGGCGAAATCGAACAACCCGGCGAGTGCTTCGATGTGCCGCTGCATCGGCTGCTCACGGTCGGTGAAGGTCGCACCCAGCGAACCGGGCTGCATCTTCTCGAATCCGAGCGCCAGCGTGACATCGGCGAGTCCGCCGCGGATGGCCTGCGCCGCATTGAACAGGGCGGTCGATCCGGTCGAACAGTTGTTGTTCACGTTGGTGACCGGGATGCCGGTCATGCCAAGCTCGTAGACCGCACGCTGGCCGGAGGTGGACTCGCCGGCGCAGTACCCGACATAGGCGGCTTCCACCTTGTCGTAGTCAATACCGGCGTCCGTCAGCGCATTGGTGCCGGACTCCTTGGCCATGGCCGGGTAATCCCAACCCTCACGTCGTCCGGGTTTCTCGAATTTCGTCATCCCGACGCCGATGACAAATACCTTTTCGGGGGCCTTAGGGGGCATCGTTCCAAGCTCCTTTTGCGCGCACTTCGATGGGGGCGCCGTCAACGTAACATACGTTCTATCCTGAATGTAAGGGTCCAGTACAGATGTATTGCCAGGCCATAGAACGGCCGGTTCATCGAACGAAGTACTTGGTGAACATGCGCCAAACTTGCCCGGAATACCCGGGACACTTACCTACAGTGCAGTTTGTTTCTGCGCATTGGGTGATGGCGCGCGAAGCCGCAGCTCCAGCATCTGCTTGGCCCGGGACCAGCGACGATCGCGGGTTTCCTGAGAAGCGGTCAGGCTGCTGACGAGGACGCCGCGGATGATGTCCATGGCGAGCAGTCCAAAGTCGCGGCGGTCTTTGGGCGAGGTCGGATCCTCGTCGTCGAGCACGTGAAGCGCCGACAGATTGTGCAGCACCATCTTTTCGAACTGGTCCAGGTGTACGCGTAGATCTGGCTCGGTGCGCGCCGCGATGAGCAGCTCCACCATCGCGATGAACAGCGGCCCCTGGTGAATCCGCCAGAGCATGTCGAGGTACCGCTCGACCGGGTCGGCGGACTGATCCATGGACATCAGCTCTTCGAGCACCGCCTGGGTGCGCTTGAACGCGAGATGACGCACCGATTCGGCCATCAGTTCCGACTTGGACTGGAAGTGGTGGATCAGCGCACCGCGCGTGGCGCCAGCGCGGCTCGCGATGCGCGAGGTGGTGGTGCCGGAATACCCGAACTCGACAAGACAGTCGATAGTCGCCTCAAGCAACCGGGACCGCATGGCTGCCGAACGTTCCTCCTGGGTGCGTCTCGGCGTGGGCATGCCCACATTGCACCACAGTCAGTCGAGACGAAGCGCGGCTATCGGCCGCTGATCTGATGGAAAATCTGCGCGGCCTGCGCCTCGTACTTCGCGTATGCGTCGGGGAAAGCCGACCGCTGAACCGCCTGTGCGGCTTGGGCAACGCTCATGTCCTGCCAGCCCGAAACCTTCACCAACTGGTCGTAGAACTTACCCGCCGACCTCGACGGATCCATCAAATCGGCTGTAGCGCCCCAGCTTTGACGCTGCTGAAATGGCCCTACCGAGTCGTGGTCATGTCCCACACCGTCATTGGCCAGCATCATCGAATCGGGCACCGAGGAGTTGGCGAGGCTGCGCAGGCCGGACTCGGTAAGTGCGGTCGCCAACGCAATCTGAATCGCCTCGGGCGAAAGCCCACGACGTAGACCTTCCTCGATGATCTTCCGGGCGACGTCCATCTGACCGGCGTCGAGATTCATAAAGACCGACGGACCCGACGGGCGCAGTGACGGAGCACCCGTGTTGGAGTAGCTCCCGTCGGGCACACTGTGGCCCCCGCTACCACCGCCGTGGCCTCCACCACTGCCGCCGCCGAAACCGCCGCCTCCACTGCCGCCACCAAACCCGCTGCTACCGGCCCTCATTGAGCCACTCGCCGCACCGCCACTGCTGGCCGGCATGAACGCTGCGGGCTGGGTGCTCGCCGCGTTGTGCTCAGCGTCCACTGTCTCCGATGCCTTACGCAGATCGTTCGACGAGGCGCGATCGGCCTCTTCCAGTGACTTCAGCGCCTGGCGAATCGCGTCGGTCAGTCGCCGGGCCTCGGCCTGCAGATCCCTATTGCCCTCGGGAGCGGTGACGGTGCCGTCGTCGGCAACCTGCAGGCCCTTCGCGTTGGCCTCGTCTACCAGCGCCATCACCTTGTCACGCGCCGCGGTGAGGGCCGAGTGCCCGCCGCGGACGGCCTCGGCGACATTGCCGATGGCATACGAAAGCCGGTTGGTCGAAGACTGCTCGCTCGATGCCTGGTCGTAGGCGGACTTGAAGGACTTGCCCTTCCAGAACGACTCTGCCGAGTCCAGATCGCGGACCACCCCGTCGATGGATAGGTCCAGGTTCTTGCTGGCATCCTCGATGGCCTTGGCGGCCGCGTCGAGGTTGCCGACGTTCCACCCCCGCAGCTGCGAAATCGTCGGTCTCACAGGTTGACCTCCGCAACCCTGGACACCTGGCGACGGTTGACGGCGTCCTGGCCCGTCAACGCGCCCGAGCTGCTCTGCACAAAGTTCGAAATGCTCTCGATGCGATCGGACGCGCCGCCCCCGGCACGCTTGAGTGCCGCACTGACCGCGCGCAGCACCTCCGCGAACTCGGTACCGGCGACCGAGTTGGCCGCCGCCTCGAAATCGACGTCAGGAAACGCATCCTTCGCACGTCCTGCCACGCGACTGGCCAGCCGTGACATCTCGGCACCGTTGGCCTTCATGATGTCGCTCATAGTTACCTCCCCAAGGAACCGGTCCTGCGCGCACGTGACGGCGCGGTTCGTCGCCAGATTGTGCCTCTGATCAGATACGACGGGCTTGGTGCTGATTTGGTTCCATGTTTTTCAACCTTTTTTCGCCGAATCGTCCTGCACGCCGTGCGGGCAAACCGCCAGGTCCGAGGCCCCGGTTGAGGAACAATACGACCCATGGGCGACGAGGTCGCACGCACCCAGTTCACCGGTGAGCACCGCCGGGCCTACCGCACCAAGGTGCAGAACTGTCTGGACGTGTTCGAGACCATGCTGTCGGAGTCCAGATTCGACTTCGAGCGACCGCTGACCGGCATGGAGATCGAATTCAACCTGGTAGACGGCGACTACCAGCCGGCGATGACGAATACCGAAGTGCTCGCCTCGATCGCCGATCCGGCTTTTCAGACAGAACTGGGCGCCTACAACATCGAGTTGAATGTGCCGCCCCGCGCGCTTCCGGGGTCGGCCGCCCTCGAACTCGAGCGCGATGTACGGGCCAGCCTCAATGCCGCGGAGCAGCGTGCCGGTGAGCGAGGCGCGCACATCGTGATGATCGGCATCCTGCCGACGGTGATGCCCGAACACCTGAACGGCGCGTGGATGAGTCCGTCCTCCCGGTACCGGGCGTTGAACGACGCCGTGTTCACCGCCCGCGGCGAGGACATGCAGATCGATATTGCCGGTGCCGAGCGCCTCAGCGTCAGGTCGCCCTCGATCGCCCCGGAATCGGCGTGCACCAGCATGCAGCTGCACTTGCAGGTGGCACCCGATGACTTCGCCGCCAACTGGAATGCCGCCCAGCTGCTGGCCGGTCCGCAGCTGGCGCTGGCCGCCAACTCACCCTTCTTCTTCGGCAAGTCCTTGTGGGCGGAGACGCGCATCGAGCTCTTCACGCAGTCCACCGATACCCGCCCGCAGGAACTCAAGGTGCAAGGGGTGCGGCCACGGGTGTGGTTCGGCGAGCGCTGGATCACCTCGATCTTCGACCTGTTCGAAGAGAACGTCCTCTACTTCCCATCGCTGCTACCGGAGATCTCCGACGAGGACCCCGTGGCCGAGCTCGCTGCCGGGAGGGCGCCACGGCTTCAGGAACTGCGGTTGCACAACGGCACCATCTACCGCTGGAACCGGCCGATCTACGACGTCGTCAACGGCACCCCGCATCTGCGCGTGGAGAATCGGGTGTTGCCCGCCGGGCCGACGGTCATCGACGTGATGGCCAACGCCGCGTTCTACTACGGTGCGCTGCGAGCGCTGTCCGAGGATGACCGCCCGGTGTGGACCAAGATGACTTTCGCTGCAGCCCATGACAATTTCCTCGAAGGTGCGCGGCGTGGCGCGGAGGCCCGGATGTACTGGCCCGGCGTCGGTGAGATCACCGCCGATGAATTGACGCTGCGACACCTGCTGCCCATGGCCCATGAGGGGTTGCAACGCTGGGGTGTGGCCACCGAGGTACGCGAACGCTATCTCGGTGTCATCGAGGCGCGTGCGACATCGGGCATCAACGGCGCGGCCTGGCAGACACACACAGTCGGCGCGCTGCAGGAGCGCGGGTTGACGCGCAAGGCGGCGCTCAGCGAGATGCTCCGGATGTATTGCGAGCACATGCATTCCAACGAGCCCGTGCACACCTGGAAGCTGATCTGAACGTGGCGTGCCGCATCACATCACGGTGCATATCGGCGCCGGTGTCGCCGCAATTCGGTCCAGCACCCGCAGGTTCTCCACCACATCGCGGCTCTCTCGTGCGGCGATTGCTTTGACAAACGCGGCGATTGGCGCAGGCGGGCTGTAGGCCAGCGCTCCTTGCTGTGCGACTTGCAGATCACGCGCCAGAATTACGCCTGGATCGAGAATATCCGGCATAGCGGCTAGCACTACGGCGAATCGCCATGCGCTATCACGAAACACTTTGACCGCCTCGTTGATCACTGCGATCTGCTGTTCCTGGAGCACCGCGTACAAGTCGGCCAGCACCGGAGAGAGCTCGTTGATGTCTGCTACCACACCGTTTACCTGACTGGCCAGTACCGCGTTGAGCCGATTGAAATCCTCACGTAACGACGGCAATTGCGTGCCGCCCGCGACACCCTGGGCGACGATTCCAAGATCGAGGCCGATATGTGCATTGACCCCAGCGAGCATGTGCTGCACCAGGATCGGCTGCTCCAGGTGAGCCGCCTCGAATGTCACCTGCCACGAGTGCGCTGGTTTTCCGTACTGGCCTGGGTAGAAGTAGCGATTCAGCGCAGCGAAATAGCGCCCGGCAAACTCCACATCAAACCGTTCCATCCGTGCGCCATCCTGGAACACGTGTTGCTCAATCGCGATGCCGACAGCGAGGGTTATCCGCTTGTAGAGCGCCGCGAAGTACCCGAGGCTGCTAGCCGCCTCCATGGACCACGCGATGATGGAGTCGATCGCCGCGACGACTTCGTCGATCGTGGTGCAGATGGGGAGGGGACTCAGAGGGGACGCATAATCGGGCACGGCTTTGCCTTTCGGGACAGGATGGTGCGATGTTGGATGAGCGACATGCACATAGCGCTATCTGGTTCCCCCGCCTGAGCTATCTGAGGAGATAGAGCCCGACAGTCCCGGCGTCGTTGGCCGCATAGACTGCCTCACCGGCGCCACAGCCCGACTGATTGGCTGCCTCGACCGCTGCGGGTGCGTCCGCGCAATTACCCATCCACTGCCAGTTACTCATGAGAAGTCCTTGCCTGTTCGATAGCTTCGCCCGCACTGCGCGGACGCCACCAACCATGGCATCGACCCACCGACCCCAGCACGAGTAGCGGGCTACCTACATTTCGGGGCTCTACCCAATCGCTGCTCCGGACAGCCCGGCTGTCGTTAAGCGAGAGCACAAAGCCGTGCGTCGTAGTCTGCGTCGGATCTGGCCCGAATCCCTGTGCCTGGCATGCGGTCAGCTGGTCTCGCACGCCGCACTGCATGGGGAGACCGATTCTTCGACCAATTTCATCCCTGAGGGAAGCGGCTTGTAGGCATCTGGACTAAATGTTCGGGTGGGGCCGCCGGGCCCGGAGCTTAGAAGAGCCGGCACCCCTCCGGAGACAGCACAAACCCATGTCGGTCACCATTGGTGGGGTTTTGTTCGGTGACGCACGCGGTCATGTGTGCGTCCACCACACAGGTAGCCGACGACGGGTCATAAATTCGTCCGCCTACAGGCAACGGTTTGTAGTCGCCAGGCTCGAAGGTCTTTTCGACCTCACGCCCGTCCGACCAGACCGAGTACTTATCGAACGTGGCAAGGTCGCGCGTCTCGAAACGAGCCTCCTGAAAATCGGACACGAGGACCACGTTCTCGGTGGTTCCGGGTAGGTTGCCCCAGCATTGCCCAAACTTGTCCGGGTATGCCTTGGCCACGTGGTAAATCCGGCAGCGGTACCCCGCAGGGGAGGTGAACTGATAGCCCTGTGACGTCCCGAGAAAGTCCAGGCCCACCCCGTAGTCCTTAAGTTCCACGGCTGCAAAGGAACTAACGTCGGGGAATTCCGGTTCGGCGTGTGCCGCGGGCGTAGCGGACGCGGCGACCAGAATAATGATCGGTATCACTACCCGCCAAGACCTCGTCATGTCCGGAGGGCCTTGGCCACCAATTCCAGCTCCTCGTCGGTGCCGTCGATATGCGCGCTGATCCGCAGCACCGGCGTGGTCATCTCGAACGGCGCGCGCACCGTCTCGGCAGCGGTCGTCACGATCGAGTGTTCCGCGATGAGGCGCGCCCGCACGGCCACGACGTCGATATCCCCGACGGGCTCCAGTGTCGTAATGGCGCTGGGCTCGTCCACGGATTCCACCACCCGCCAATCCGTGAGATCCCCCAGGATCTTTCGTGCCGATCGTCCCCGCTCGGCCAAGGCGCTCTGAACCTCGGCGGGACCGGCCGCCAGATGCTGCCCCACGGCGACCGACAGACCCACCCAGCCCGCCACATGCGCTTCCACATGGCCGGCCCACTGCGGAATCAGATGTGCAAGATCCGGATTGACGGCAAGCACGCCCACCCCGCGCGGCCCGGCCAACCACTTGCGTGACGGTGCGTACATGGCGTCGGCACCGTAGGTGCAGTCGACATGGCCAAGGGCCTGCGCGGCATCGACCACGACGGGCACCCCGGCCGCTCGCGCGCATGCGACCACCTCCGCACCGGGTTGCACGGTGCCACGGTGGCTGCCGACGACCGTGAAATGCACCAGGTCCACCTTCTCGCGGCGTAGAAACGCCTCGATCCCGTCGACATCGGCGCGGCCATCCCCGTCAACCGGCAGCCACACCGGCGTAAATCCGAAGTGGTTCATGATCATCAGATTCGGGCCGAATTCTCCTGGCAGACAGGCAACAACCCGTCCGGCATCGACCGGCCACGACTGCAGGAGCGTACGCAGAGCATCGGCGGCGCCCGTGGTGAACTGAACCTGCGCCTCGGGCATGCCCGTCAACTTCCGCACCGCGGCACGCCCGGCGTCGAGCACCGGTGTCGCAGCCTCCTGCGCCACGTAGCCGCCGATCTGCGCCTCATGTTCGGCATGCTGAGCCACCGCACGAATGGTCTCGATGCTCTGCCGCGAGCAGGCTGCCGAGTCCACGTGCACGCCGAGAACCGGCGGCCTGCCCTGCCTCCACTGCTCACCCAGGCTCACCGCTTCACTGCCAGCGATAGTCCGAAATCATGGGAATCGTCAGTCCACCAATGCGTCTGATCCAGACCCGCAGCGGCCAACTCGCGCGCGACGCCCTCCTTCCGGAACTTGCAGGACACCTCCGTCAGCATCATCTCGCCCGCCCCGAATTCGACGGCGAGATCCAGGGCCTCGATTCTCACCCGCTGATCACACACCGACCGCAGCCACATCTCCATGCGCTCCTCGTCGCCGTTCCACAGAGCGACGTGTTCGAAATCCTCGAGAGAGAAATCCGCGTCAAGTTCACGATTGATCACTGCCAGCACATTGCGGTTGAAGGCTGCGGTCACTCCGGCGCTGTCATCGTAGGCCCGCACCAGACGCTCGGTATCCTTGACCAGATCTGTTCCTAACAGCAGCATTTCACCGGAATCGAGTGCACCCGCGACATCAGCCAGGAATCGCGCCCGCGGTTCGGTGGTCAGATTCCCGATGGTGGAGCCCAGGAAGGCAACCAACCGCCGCCCTTCCCGCGGGATCCGCGAAAGATCCCTCTCAAAGTCTCCACACACCGCGCGGACCCGCATCCCCGGGTACTCATCGACGAGCGCATCTCCCGCCGCACGTAGCACACCGGAGTCCACATCGAAGGGGATGAAGGTACTGGGAGCCAACGCATCCAGCAGCATCCGGGTCTTCTCGGAGGTCCCGCTGCCGAGCTCTACCAGGGTGTCGGCGCCGGACACCTCAGCGATACTGCCAGCATGGGCGCGGAGCAGGCCCGCCTCGGTCCGCGTCGGATAGTACTCCGGCAGCCGAGTGATCTCATCGAACAGATCGCTGCCCACCTCGTCGTAAAACCATTTCGGGGGAAGCGATTTCGCGTCTGCGGTGAGGCCTCGCCGGACATCGCGCCGTAGTGCTTCTGCTGCCGCTCCAGAGGCTAAGTGATTCTCCAGGGTCATGGTCATAATGGCACCACCTCCACCTTCCCATCGCGTACCCGCACCACTTGCCGGTCCGGGATGTCGACCCAAGACGGGTCGTCGTCGTACGGTTCACTCGCCACCACCACACCGTCGGCAGCCGCCAAGATCGACAGGGTGTCGCCCCACGTCGTGGCGATCAACTCATTTCCGTTGGCCGCCAGAATGTTCAGTCGAGCCCCAGGATCTGCGGCCCCAACGCGACGCACCGTCTCCCCCAGGTTCTCGGGCCCCGCGGCGAAGACGCGTGCCGCCAGCACCGCACTGTCCACCACCGATTCAGCGCCAAAGACTTCACCCACCGCAGCGCGATCGACGATCCCGTTGTGCGACAACAGCCAGGTTCCGTCCGTGAATGGCGCGGCCGCGGACTCGTCGATGGGCATTCCGGCACTGGCGGAACGGACCGCCGCCACCACGCATCGGCTGCGTAGCACCGGGGCCACCGAGGAGAAGGACGCATCGCCCCACAGGGGCCGTGCACCGCGCCACCTGTGGGGCGCACCATCGGCGAAGAATCCGGCGCCCCAGCCGTCGGCGTTTACCAGACCATGCTTTTGACGCCGCGGCGAATATGACTGCACGAGAAGGCCATGCGGCGGTTCGAGTATCAGCGACGCAAGGCTGCGCGGCTCGCCCAGCCAGCCCAGATGACGGCACATGCTAGACGTCCCAGGCCAGACGAACGCCGCTGAATATTTGCCGCCGGATGGGATGATCCCAGTTCCGGAAGCTGGGCCGCATGATCGACGGTGCCACTGCCCACGAACCTCCGCGAAGCACCCGATAGTCGCCGGCCCCCGAACCTTCGAAGAAGGGCTCGCTGTACTGCTGATAGATCATCGGCGTGAAACCGGGCCACGGCCGCAGCGGGGATGTCGTCCACTCCCATACATCGCCGAGCATCTGCTCAGCACCGTAGGCCGATGCCGACTCGGGATACGCCCCGACCGGGGCCGGCCCCAGCGCACCCCCGCCGAGATTGGCCCGGTTTCGGCTCGGCGGATCTTCGCCCCACGGAAAACGCCGTCGCGCAGAAGCTTCCGGATCCCAGACGCAGGCCTTTTCCCATTCGGCTTCGGTGGGCAATCGTGCTCCCACCCAGGCTGCGTAGGCCTGTGCTTCGTGAAAGCTGACATGCTGCACCGGCTCGTCGGGCACGATCTCCACCTCACGACCGAACCGCGTGAGGGTTCCGCCCGAGTTCCAGAACTTGGGCACCGTGAGGTCTTCCGCACATCGGTATGCCCACCCAGCCTCGGTCCAGAATTCCTGGCGCCGGTATCCACCGTCGGCGATAAATGCCGACCACTCGGCGTTGGTCACCGGAACCCGGCCTATCCGGAAGCTCTTGAGATCCACCACATGCGCGGGCCGTTCGTTGTCGAGCGAGAACGGCTCGTCGCTCGCATCGACGCCCAGCACAAATGGGCCCGCCGGCACGAGCACCGAGGTTCCCGCCACCCCGGGACGTCCCGGCGGCAACGGGTCAACACGCTCCAGCAATGCGGCACCACGGCGAATCGACAAGGCCTGCAACATGGTTTCGTCATGTTGATGCTCATGGCTGAGCACCATGGAGTAGATGAATTCGTCCGACCGCGCGGAACCATCGGAGGGCAACGTCTCGAGCCGGTCCAAAACCCGGCCCCGCACCTCGTGACAGAAGGACCGCGCCTGGGCCGGTGAGAGCAGTGGCAACTGCACCCTGCTGGCTCGGGGGTGCTGGAAGGCGTCGTAGAGGGACTCGATGTCACCGGGCAGCATCCCCGGCCTACGCGGATCTCCACCCCGCAGCAGCCACAACTCTTCTTGCTGGCCGATATGGGCGAGGTCCCACACCAAAGGACTCATCAACGGGTCGTACTGACGATGCAGCTCCGCATCATCGTGGTCAGTGATCGTCAACGTGCGCACACGGGCCGCTTCAAGATCCCGCGCTAAATCCTCCCGGATCATCGCGCCGCCCCGGAGAAGGCCCGCTCCACCCCGTACTCGGTGACATTGTCCATGAAGTCGTCTGCTGGACAACGACCTTCCTCGACACGCTCAAGCAGGAACGCCATATCCGCGGCCAACTCGGCCGGCGCCACCGCACATGCCGCCGACACCAGCCGGCGCCCGGCCGCGTGCAGGGCGGGATCCGCCAGGCCGTCCCGCGCCGCTGCCTCCCAGGCGTCGCCAACCGGTTCAACCGTCTCCGCGGCGATATCGGCGACCCGCGGATAGTCCAGCGCCGCGACCGCTGTGAAGGCCAGCGCGGGCCACCACCAGTCCGGTGCGGCATCCAGGTATCGCAGCTCCAGCCAGCGGCGTGGCCGCACCGGCGGAAAGAGAGTGGTCAGATGATAGTCGAGGTCTTCGGTGGTGGGAGCGCGCCCTGCGAGGCGCACGCTCCCGTCGACCCAGGATTGGAACGGCACATGGGTAACAACCGCTTCGGCGCCGTCCTTGTTTCGCACCAACATGACGGGTGCCCGCAGCGCGTACCGGACCCAGGAATCGGTCGGGTCGGGGCCAATCTCAACCGGGGCGCACCGCCGCGGATCCAGGTTGTCCCAGATCCACTGCCTGGTGTTTCGCCGCCCCGTGCGGCGCCCCGCAAGCATGGGCGAGGCCGCCGAAAGCGCCACCATTGTCGGGCCGATCCGTTGTGCCAACGCGAACCTGTCTCGCCACTGACCTGATGTCCCGGATTGCAGATTGACCTGCAATGACGCGGTACAGGTCATCATCTGCAGCGCGGCCTCGCTGAAACCAGCGGCACCGAAATGACTGGCCATCGCGGCGTATCGCGCAGCGGGATTGACGCGCTCGGGGGTCCGCAACGGGTCGGTGCCCAGGCTGGCGAGCGCCACCCCCGCGTCGCGATATGTCGAGGTCAAGATCGCGTGATCGGCCCGCATCAACGAGATCGCGGACAATACATCGGCACGCGGGGGACCGGAGAGCTCGACGGCCCCACCCGGTTCAAACGTGATTGTGCTGGACCCGGGCAGATCGGGAACCGAGTCCGCGATCTCATGCAACCGATTCCAGCTGACCCTGCGGTGCGGGGCAGCCAGCTCGACGCTATGCGACTCCAGCTCCAGCCCGACCGTTCCAACGTGTGCGTCGACGAAGGCCTGCCGAGCGATGTGCTCGGCAGCCTCGTCCGCGTTCGACAGTGTCTCCACTGTCGAAGTGGTGGCCATCTCTCCAATGTTCCATAGGCCACCGACAAGTGGCCTACTTCGGCTGAAGCCTGGCCCCGCCGTCGATGCGAATCGTCTCGGCGTTCATGTAGCTGTTGGTGACGAGCTCGAGGGCCAGCGACGCGAATTCTTCGGGGTTACCCAGGCGCTGCGGGTACAGCACGTTCGGCGCCAGGCGGTCCTTGAACTGTTGCGCGGACTCGCCCTCACCGTAGATCGGGGTGTCGATCAGACCCGGTGCGATGGTGTTCACGCGGATGCCGACGACCGACAGATCGCGCGCGATCGGAAGAGTCATGCCGACGATGCCGCCCTTGGAGGCCGAGTAGGCGGCCTGCCCGATCTGGCCGTCGAAGGCCGCAACGGATGCGGTGTTGACGATGGCACCGCGCTCACCGAACTCGTCGACAGGCTCTTCCTGGCTGATCGCGGTGGCTGCGAGACGGATCAGATTGAACGAGCCGATGAGGTTGATGCCGATGACCTTGGAGAAGATGTCCAGCGAGTGCGCCGAGGCGTACTGGCCGTCCTTGCCGATGGTGCGACCGGGCCAGCCCACGCCCGCGCAGTTGATGAGCACGCGCACCGGGCCGAGCTCCTTGGCCGCGTCGACGGCGGCGATGCCGTCGGCCTCGCTGGTGACATCGGTGTGCACGAAAGCGCCACCGAGTTCCTTGGCCAGAGCCTCACCCTTTTCGTCCTGGACGTCGGCGATGACGACCTTGGCGCCCTGTGCGGCGAGCAGGCGAGCAGTTGCGGCGCCGAGACCCGAGGCACCACCCGTGACGATTGCAGACACACCATTGATATCCATGAGCCGCACCATAACCGATCGGTTGGTTGGGAGGTCCAGGCCCCATAGGCTTTGTATCCGTGACCGATGACCGACTCGCCATCCAGGATCTTGTCGCCCGGTATGCCCGTGCCGCCGACAGCCGTGATCTCGAGGAACTCGTGGCGCTGTTCTCTGCAGAGGCCGAGTTGGTGCGCCCGCCGGCCCTGCTGCGCAAGGGCGATGTGGCCGTCCTGTGCGGTCGGCAGGCCATCGCGGATTCGATTGTCGCCGCTCTCAAACCGCTGCACGCGACGTATCACCTGCTCGGGCAGCAGACGGCGACCGTCAACGGCGATACCGCGACGGGCGAGGTGTACTGCATGGCCCACCACATCTATGTGCGCGGGACGGACGGAAACCGCGACGCGTTTCACGACAATGTGATGGCCGTGCGCTATCTCGACACTTACGAGCGCGGACCCGCAGGCTGGGTCTTCTCCCGCCGCGAGCCGGTCGTGGTGTTCAGTGAGGACCGGCCAGTTCGAGTCGGCTAGCGCACTCAGCCATCTCGTCGAGCACTGCCTCCAGGGTGGTGGCGCGCCGCGAGGCCGAGAGCAACATGCGCCCCGCCCCGATCTGTTGAGCCTGGTCCAGCGCCGCCTGATCCACGCGATGCAGACCATGGCCGAGCACGAGATCGATCTCCGCGGGATCTCGGCCCCTGTCAGCTGCCTCCGCGCGCATGACGGCCACCGCGGCCGACAGGTCCTCACCGACCAGACCCAGCGGCTGAAAACCGTCGCCCAGTCGCCCCGCTCTGCGCGCCGCGGCCTTGCTGTGCCCGCCGATATACAGCGGGACACCCTGCGGCTGTACCGGTTTGGGATACGAATAGGCGTCCTTGAATCGATAGAACTCGCCATCGTATGCCGCGGGACCGTCCGTGGACCACAGCGCACGCATGACCACGATGGCCTCATCGGTGGCTCGGCCCCGACGATCGAAATCGCCGCCGCACGCCTCGATCTCCTCGCGCATCCACCCCACGCCCAGGCATATTCGCAGCCGCCCCCGGCTCAGCCGGTCGAGAGTGGCCAGGCGCTTGGCCAGCACCACGGGGTGGTGGTCCGGTAGCACCAGCACCCCGGTGGACAGCCCCAGGGTTGTGGTGGCGCCCGCGATGAAGGACAGCAGCTCAAGCGGGTCGGGGATATCGACGTCATCGGGCAGGTGCGACTGCCCGGTCGGCGAATAGGGATAGGTGCTCTGCGTATTTCCGATGACGACGGCATGCTCCACCACGGAGATCTCGCTGAATCCCAGGCGTTCCGCGGCACGCGCGAATTCGAGGATCTTGTCTGGTTCTGCGGTAATCCCGAGCTCCACGGGAGCGACAACACCGATCTTCACAGTCATCCAATCTGCTTCACGCAAGCGCTCATCGGCACCTAATCTTCTTCACGCAAGCGCTCATCAGTGTCTAATACGTGGGATGAGCCTGATCACCGACCTCCGCGCAACGTCGCGTCTGGGCCTGATGGTGGCCGTCACCGCCGCAGCGGTTGGCGTTATCTACGGATACGACTCCTCCAACATCGCGGGAGCGCTGCTGTTCCTCACCGATGACCTACACCTGTCCACCCACGACCAACAGGTGGCCGCCACCGCGGTGGTGATCGGCGAGATCGTCGGCGCACTCATCGGTGGGCCACTGTCCAACCGGATTGGCCGGAAGCGGTCAATGGTCTTGGTGGCCGCAACGTTTGGAATCTTCTCCCTGTTGTCCGCGCTGGCCATCGACCTGACAACGCTGGTCGCGGCCAGAACCCTACTTGGGGTGACGGTGGGAATCTCGGTGGTGGTGGTGCCGGTGTTCGTCGCCGAGTCCTCCCCCACCAAGATCCGCGGCTCCATGCTGGTGCTCTACCAACTGGCCTGCGTAACGGGCATCATCGCCGGGTACCTCATTGCCTGGGCGTTGTCGTCCACCGGCAGCTGGCGACTGATGCTGGGCCTGGCGGCCATCCCGGCCGCGCTGGTGCTGATCGCCTTGCGCAAGCTCCCCGACACCGCCCGCTGGTACATGATGCGTGGTGACCGTGCACGTGCGCGTGAGATCCTGGTCGCGGTGGATCCGGATATCGATATCGACCACGAGCTCGACGAGATCACTGAGGCGTTGCGGGCCGAGGGCGGCGGTTCGGTGCTGGCGCGGTTACGAGAGATGATCACTCCGCCCTATAACAGGGCAACGTTTTTCGTTGTCGGCCTTGGCTTTTTCATCCAGATCACCGGCATCAACGCTGTCGTCTACTACGGGCCTCGCATCTTCGAGGCGATGGGCATGTCGGGATACTTCGCCAAACTCGGGCTCCCGGCACTCGTTCAGGTGGCCGCACTACTGGCAGTGTTCGTATCCATGTCGACCATCGACCGGATGGGCCGCCGGCCCATCCTCATGATCGGTATCACCATCATGATCATTGCCGACGCGCTGCTGGTCGGTGTATTCGCAGTCGGCGGATCCTCGTTCGGAGGCGTGCTGACCGTCCTCGGGTTCCTCGGCATCGTGCTCATCGCGGTGGGCTTCACCTTCGGATTCGGCTCGCTGGTATGGGTGTACGCGGGCGAGAGCTTCCCGGCACGGCTGCGCTCCTATGGCGCTAGCGCCATGCTGACATCGGATCTCGTGGCGAACGCCATTGTGTCCATGTACTTCCTGACGTTGTTGACCGCGCTCGGCGGCGTGGTGGCGTTCGGCGTATTCGGCGCTCTCGCATTGGCGGCCCTCGTGTTCGTCTATCTGTTGGCCCCGGAGACCAAGGGCCGCGACCTCGAAGAGATCCGGCACTTCTGGGAAAGCGGGGGCAAGTGGCCCGAGACATAGCAGGCGGCGTGATAGTCGGAATCGACATCGGCGGATCTAAGACCCGCGCGCTGGCCGTCTCGGGTGGCAAGGTGATCGGCGAGGCGCTGGCCGGGAGTGCGAACCTGCAGTCGGTGACCGAAGAACAGGCGAAAACCGTATTCGCCGAAATCTTTTCCCAGCTGAACTACGGCGACATCTCCCGCGTGAGCGCCGGATCGGCCGGTGTGGATACCGAGGAGGGTGCGCAAACCCTGATTCGGCTGCTGCGACCGCACGCACCCCACGCCGACATCACCGCGGTGCACGACACACAGCTGATCCTCGCCGCGGGCGGTCTGACGGCAGGTATCGCGGTGATATCCGGTACCGGGTCAGTGGCGTGGGGAAAACGCGCCGACGGCACCGCGGCGCGGGTAGGGGGTTGGGGATACCTCCTCGGGGACGAGGGCAGCGGCTACGGCGTGTCGAGATCTGCTGTGCGGCACGCGCTCTCCCTGTCAGACAGAGGCGACCCGCCAGATGCGCTGTCGCGGAGGTTCGCCTCTGAGTGTGGCGTGACCGAGCCCGCTCAGCTACTCGACCATTTCTATGCCCACTCCGAACGGCGCTATTGGGCCAAGATGGCGGGGCTGGTTTTCGACCTCGCAGCGGCCGGTGACGAGGCCGCCAAGGTGATCACCAGACAAACAGCCGTCGACTTGGCCGCGTTGATCGAGGGTGTCTGCATACGATTGGGCCCTGGACTGCCCGTGGTGCTCGGCGGGGGCCTGCTGGTCAACCAGCCGGGCTTGGTCGCCGATATCATCGAACGCACACGGACCACCGGCGTTTCGGATATTGCTGTGCTGCAACGTGAACCGGTATTTGGAGCATTGGCCCTAGCCGGGGCCGATGTCGACGGATTGGAGAAGGCATGACCGCGGGGACGCATATGGCTGACGAGATCCGCCAACAGCCAGCCGTGTGGGGGCGGCTGCTCTCTGACGGCCGGGCCGCGATTGCGGAGGTGGCAGCGAAGATCGTCGAGTACCGGCCCCGCTTCGTGCTCTTCGTCGCGCGGGGGACCAGTGACCATGCGGCGCTGTATGGCAAATACCTCACCGAGATCATCCTGCAAGTCCCCGCGGGACTGGCCTCGCCGTCGACCATGACCACCTACGGTGCGCGCCCCGACCTTTCGGGTGTGCTGGTGATCGGGGTCAGCCAATCGGGCGGTTCCCCCGACCTGGTGCAGACGCTGTCGGTGGCACGCGAGCAGGGCGCGCTGACCGTGGCCGTGACCAACGCCCCGACATCCGCACTGGCGACCGCCGCCGAATACCACGTAGACGTGTTGGCCGGACCCGAACTCGCCGTTGCCGCCACCAAGTCGTACACCGCGCAACTGCTGGCACTGTATCTACTGCTCACCGATATTGCGGGCCGCGACAATACGGCAGTCAACCTGCTCCCCGAACGCGGCGAGGAGATCCTGCACAGCGCCGTCGTGCAGCAGCTGGCCACCCGCTACCGCTTCGCGTCACGCTTGGTCACCACCGGTCGCGGCTACTCATACCCGACGGCGCGTGAGGCCGCCCTCAAGCTGATGGAAACGAGTTATCTTTCTGCTCAGGCCTTCTCAGGAGCCGATCTGTTGCACGGCCCACTGGCGATGATCGACCCACAGGTACCGGTGATCGCGATCGTGCCCGACGGAGTCGGGGGACGTGCCATGAATGAGGTGCTGCACCGGCTGGCCGGACGCGGGGCGGACGTGTGCTGTGTGGGGTCGGCGGACGCTGTGGCGGCCACCGGTTTGGGCGTGACGCTGGAGCCGACGCTCGAGGAACTTTCGCCCATGTTGGCCATTCTCCCGCTGCAGCTACTCGCGATGCAGTTGGCGATCGGACGCGGCGAAAATCCAGATGTACCCAGAGGTTTATCCAAGGTGACCGAAACGCTGTGAAGCGACAGTGACCATGCCCGGGTTTTTTGATATGCACGTGCACGGCGGAGGCGGCGCGTCATTCGGAGACGACCCTGAGGCCAATCGTGTTGCCGCAGAATGGCATCAGTCTCATGGAACTGTCGGCATGCTGGCCAGCCTGGTGACCCTGGCGCCCGATGAGTTGCTTGGCGCCGTGCGTGTGCTTGCCGGGATGGCGGGTGCGGATGGCATCGCCGGGATTCACCTCGAAGGCCCCTGGCTGTCACCACGGTATGCCGGTGCTCATGATCCACGCCTGCTGCGCACACCGAATCTCGCCGAGCTGGAGCGGCTACTGGACGCCGGGGCCGGGCACATTCGGATGGTCACCATCGCGCCCGAACTTCCGGGCGCCATCCCGGCCATCGAGTTACTCGTCGCGCGAGGCGTGGTGGCCGCGGTGGGACACACCGATGCTACGTATGAGCAGACATTGCAAGCCATTTCGTCTGGCGCGACGGTCGCCACTCATCTCTTCAACGCCATGCGCCCGATCCACCACCGCGAACCCGGCCCCATCCCGGCGCTCCTGGAAAGCCCAGGGGTGACCATCGAGCTGATCGCCGACGGTGTCCACGTCCACCCCGCGATCTACCGAATGGTGCTGGCCACGGTGGGCCCCGACCGGATCGCTCTTGTCACCGATGCGATGTGTGCGGCCGGAATGCCGGACGGCGCTTATCACTTGGGCCAATTGCCGGTCACCGTCGCCCGCGGCGAGGCGCGGCTGCCGGATGGCACCATCGCGGGGAGCACCGCGAACATGGCCGACCTGTACCGGTTCGCGGTGACCCAGGCCGGTTCTGCGGTGGCCACCCTGCAGACATCGGTCAATCCCCGGCGTGCGGTGTGTGTTCAGGCGGCGTCGTAGCGCGGTCCGATGATCTTCGCGATCCCCAGCAGCCGTTGGTAACTTTCCGGGCCCGCCGAGCATCCGCGTAGATCGGTCGCGGTGTTGCGAACCCTGGCCAGCACACGCGAGCAGGACATGCGTGCTCCGTCGTTCGTAATCATCACGTAGGAACCAACTACCGCGTCATCGTCTCGGTGCAACGAGCCGATCACGTACCTCCATTGCGCGGAGTCGTGCACGGTGTGCTTCGCACACCTCAACCACATGTCCATCTCACTGGAGGCGAAGTTACGTGCCTCGGCATCCGTGGGGAAAACAGCGATGCGTTGTGCAACCTGCACGTTCCACGGTGAGCTGTCCTGCAAGTACTGCTCGTGCGCGGCCATGTACGGACCGCGGTCGTAGGTGGCCACTGACGGGCCGACTACGCTGCCGCAGTCCGGTCTGTCCGTCGTGAGGTCGGAGAGGGCGGTGCGCCGATCGACGACCGGAAAAGCTGCTCCCATAACAGAGGACGCCTCTTCCGGTGTCACCATCAGATCGTCGATCGCGGCGGGCGGTATCGGCGCGCCCTGCTCGGCGGAAGCGGGCGCCGCGAATGCCAGTGCGAGCACCATCAGCACGACCGTCATCGCCGACATTCTCATGACTCAGACCTCCCACACTCGCGGGCCGACAATTTTCATCAATTCGAAGGCGCGCTCACCACCACTCTTGGAAACCGTTGAGCAGGTGCGAATGTCAATGGCGACATTGCGTTCTCCGAGAAGCACGTGCTGGCATGCGGCATACGCGGCATCGTTCCTTCCGTAGACGACGGCCAGAACGTTGTCGACCTGTGTGACGCCCCGGATGTCCACCGTCGCCGTCAGAGTGGTGCCATCGATCGACTGCTCGGAGACGTTGATCGTCTGCTGTTCGCACTTGCGCCAGCGGTCGGCTTCACTCCGCGCGAAGTCTCGGGCCTCCTCATCCGTGCTGAACACCGCCACACTTTGATCGACCAAGGTGAACCAGCCCGGGTGATCCCACAGCGCTTGGGAGTGTGCCGCCACATAGGAGGACCGGTCGTAGCTCGACACAGAAGCCAACACAACGCTTCCGCAATCCGGCCGATCGGTGTCCGATGCGAAGGTCGCACTCTGCCGGTGAATGTTGGGGAGACCGACGCCCATCACCCGTTCCGCCTCGTGCTGCGTGAACATGAGTCGATCGATGGACGCGGGCGGCACGTGTGGTGAAGGTTCGGCGAGGGCGACGGCCGGGTGCACGGCGCCCAGTGCCACCGTCAGCGCCCCCACCACCGATCGCATGCGTTCCCCTCACCTAGGCCTCGGTTGTTCTGTATTGAACTCTAGGGCGCCAGCCGGCGCAGCTCCTTGGTCAGCTCGGCCGCATCCGGCGGTTGCGCCCCGGGCCGGGTACAGGTGATCGCCGCGGCCACCGCCGCGCGCCGCAACGCCTCAGGCAGATCGAGTCGACGCTGATAGAACCCGTCGAGGAAGACGCCGGTGTACGTGTCACCGGCGCCGACAGTGTCGACGACGGCGACCTCGTGGGCAGGGACGTGCAGTGGCGACGGTTCACCCCGCTGGAAGGCCAACGACCCCGCCGATCCACAGGTGACCACTGCGATCTCGAGGCGCGGGTGCTCGTCGAACCAGCGGCCAACCACGCCCTCGACCGACGCGCCCGGGTACAGGAATTCAAGATCTTCGGTGCTGGCCCGCGCCACCTCCGCAATGGACAACCAGGGGGCAATGCGCGCGACGTACGTCTCTCGGTCGGTGACGAGCGTGGGGCGCACGTTCACGTCGAAGGTGAGCGGAATGGCCGCATAGTGCCGCATGATCCACGCGCGTAACTCGTCGCGCTCACGCCAGAGCACGCTGGCGATCGACCCCGCCCAGATGGCCACCGGAACGCGCACCGGATCGGGAAGTGACGAGGGCCCAACATCATTGGCGGTTCCCTGCCAGTAGAACTGATACTGGGCCGCTCCGTGTTGGTCGACGTCGGCGACGGCCAATGTCGTCGGAACGTCATGGCGCATGACCAACGATTCATCGACACCTACCTCGGTCAGATTCTGTACGCACTGACGCCCGAACGCATCGCCGGACACATGGGTGAGAAGCGCGGTCCGAACACCCATCTTCGCGGCGGTAATCGCGGTGTTGTACGGGCCGCCTCCGGGCACCGGGCGCCACAATCCGCCAGCCGCCGGAACCAGATCAACGAGTGTCTCGCCGCAGACGATGAGGCCGTCTCTGTCGGGCACGTTCCCAACGCTACCTGGGACCGGTTTTCTCGCAGCGCCTTTCATTTCGCCTATGCCCGGGCCACCCGAGGCAGAAGACCCAGGATGAGATCGAGGGCTCGGCTGCCGTCCCGTTCCGCGCACGCCCGCACATCGATAGCCACGTTCCGCAGCGGCGCCAGCGCATGCTGGCAGTAGATCACTCCACCGAAATCCGTCGGCCACGCGTAGCCGACCACCAGAACCTCCTGCACCTGAACGATGTTGCGAAGCTGCACCCATTCACGACGCGTGCTTCCGTCCGGCTGCGGCAGAAGCGAAGTGACCCGCTGGTTCTCGCAGGCGCGCCAGCGATCCGCCTCACTAAGCGCGAAGTCCGTCGCATCGGACCACTCGGGAAAAATCACCATGCTCTGGTCCACCAGCCGCGTCCAGCTAGGACTGTCCACCAATGAGCGGTACCGCCCGGACAAGTAATTGGACGATTCATAGCTCGCCGTCGATGCGAAAACCACACTGCCGCATTCGGGCCTGTCGGTCCGATCCGACACCAGCCCTGCCCAATCGCCGGACACATGCATGCCGGCCCCCATAACGGGACTCACGTCCCTGGGCTCGAGCATCAGACCGGGCAGCGCGTCCACCAGCACGGGAAGCTCGCCGGGATCCGCGGATGCGGGTCCCACAGACACCGTCATCGCCATGGCCAGCACACAAAGGAACGACCCCACCCCCAGAACAGTCCTCATATCTGCAGGAGCCTAGAGGAGAGGTGTCACCGCCGAGTGGACAATCGAGACGAGCATTACCGCAGTACCTTTCAGCAACACTGCGGACAAAACTCGGTGGCCCGGCTCCGGGATCGGCGCCTAAGCTGCCACGCGTGCCCCAGTCGCGTATCGATGACGTTGTCGCCGGAGCGCTGGCTTGGACAGAAGTCGACCTCATCGACATCGACGATTCCTCTGCCCGCCCGCTGCGGGATGCGTTGGAGGAGTTTGGGATCAGGGTGCACTACCACCCTGTCGGACAGCCGCGGCATATTGTCGCGGCGCTGGGCAGTGATCGTCAGGTCGCGCCCTTTGCGATCCTGGGATGCCACGGTGACGACGGCCAGATCTTGCTCCCTGAACTCGGCGAGCCGATAGCTTCCGAACAACCGTTTACCGGGCTGATGGGTGCCGACGAGGTCCGCCGGCACCTGCGGCTTACCGGAAGTTTCGTGGTGTCCATCGGGTGCGAAACGGGGAGCCCGGAACTCGCGGATGCGTTCCTGGACGCGGGCGCGGCCGGCTACTTCGCGCCACAAGAAGCACCCGACGGGCATGCCGCATTTCTTGTCGCGGCGCTGTTCTTCTACGAGCTCACCGCGGGCCGAACCGTGGCCGAAGCAGCAGAGCGAGCACGCGGATACGACGCCGCGACCAGCACGTGGCGGCTGTGGCCGCGGTAGGCAGCTAGCCACCTAGAGCCCCCTTCATGGTGTTGACACTCGCGTTTAAATATTGTTCTATGCGAATGTATGCATTAATAGAAGGGAAGTCCATGGCCTCGGCGGCGCTCGTCCTGTATCTGATCTTCATCGCCGCTGGGCTTGGCTGGAAGAGTTACCGACAGTGGCGCGCAACCGGCTCCACCGGGATCCACGGATTCCATGGCCGCGCCGGCTCGCGCGAATGGCTCGCAGGGGCCGGATTCATCGCCGCGATAGTCATCGCCTTCCTAGCACCCATTCTGCAGCTGGCCGGGCTCATCACTCCCCTTGCCGCGCTTGACAACCGGCCTCTGCGGATCGCGGGAATCGCACTAGCCACGGCGGGAATCGTCGCTACGGTCTGGGCGCAACACACCATGGGCGAATCCTGGCGGGTAGGCGTCGACACCCGGGAGACCACCACGCTGGTGAGCACCGGCGTTTTCGGATGGGTCCGCAATCCGATCTTCACGGCAATGCTGACGTTCGCCGCCGGGTCTACCCTCATGACCCCAAACCCGTTGGCCCTCAGTGGTTTCGTGCTACTCGTCACGTCCATCGAGCTGCAGGTGCGCGTGGTTGAGGAGCCCTATCTCCTCGCGGCACACGGCAGGACCTACCGCGACTACGCAGCCCGGGTCGGACGATTCCTGCCCGGAATCGGCAGGTTCAGCGCCCAGGGTTGATGAGCCCACCACCGCGAGTGGTGGCCAGCTCGTAGGCCGATTCCGCATGCTCGGCATCGTCGAGGCCATCGGACTCGTGCTGCGGATGCGACCTGATGCCCATGGAATGCCGCAGGCCCAGCCCGATAAGCCCGGTCACCGCGACCGAGTAGGCGAGCACCGCAACGACCGCCACGAGCTGCAACCAGAATTGATGCAACCCGCCGCCGTACAGCAGCCCGTTGACACCGGCAGGCGCCGCGGCACTGCCGACAACGCCGATCATCAACGTGCCGACGATGCCACCAACCAGGTGCACACCCACGACGTCGAGCGAGTCGTCATATCCCCAGCGGTATTTCAGCTCGATGGCCAACGAGCTGAACGCGCCCGCTACCGCCCCGATGACCAGGGCGCCAATCGGGGTGACCGACGAACAGGAGGGCGTGATGGCCACGAGCCCCGCCACCACACCCGAGGCCGCACCGAAGGATGTCGGCCTGCCGTGCCGGATCTTCTCGACCACCAGCCAGGCCGCCATCGACATTGCTCCCGCACCAAGGGTGTTGGCAATGACAATGGCCGCGGTGCCGTCTGCTGCCAATGCCGATCCGGCGTTGAATCCGAACCAGCCGAACCACAGCAGCCCCGCCCCGAGCATGACCGCGGGCAAGTTATGCGGACGCATCGCCTCGCGCGGCCACCCGTGCCGCTTGCCGAGGATGATCGCCAGCGCCAAACCGGCGGCACCGGAATTGATCTCCACGGCGGTACCGCCGGCGAAGTCGATGACACCCAGATTCGCCAGCCATCCGCCCTTCTCGGCAGTGGTGCCCTTGACCGCGAACACCCAGTGCGCCACCGGGAAGTACACCAGGGTTGCCCACAGTGCCGTGAAGGCAATCCACGGGAGGAATCGCATGCGGTCGGCGACCGCGCCCGCGATGAGCGCCACCGTCACCATCGCGAACCCGGCCTGGAACATGACGAACACCAATGCGGGGATCTTGGTCGGCCCCCATAGCGGAACTGAGGACGCTTTGTAGTCGCCTTCAAACAGGTGCTGCAATCCGGCGAATTGGAACGGATCGCCAAGCAACCCGCCACCAATGTCGGTGCCAAACGCCATCGAGTATCCGAAAGCCACCCAGAGCACCCACACCACGGCGACGGCCGAGAAGCACATCATCATCATGTTGAGGACACTCTTGGCGCGCACCATGCCGCCGTAGAAGAAGGCCAATGCCGGGGTCATCAGGAGTACCAGTGCGGCGCTCGTCAGCACCCAGGCGGTATTGGCCGCGTCGGGCACTCCCATATGCGGAAACATGTGCTGGCTACTCCCGGATCGTGCGATTAGGTCAGCGTGAGTGTAGGGAAGCCGCCGCCCGTGCGCGCAAGACCTGATCTAAACTAGAACACGTTCCAGTTTTCTGGCGTACGATTTCCTTCTCATACCTGTCCTACCGACCGCTTCCCACCACCCACCCAAGGAATGGCCATGCATACCCCCATCTGCGACGAGCTCGGCATCGAGTTCCCGATTTTCGCCTTCACGCACTGTCGCGACGTCGTCGTCGCGGTGAGTAAGGCCGGTGGCTTCGGCGTACTGGGCGCCGTCGGATTCACCCCCGAGCAGCTCGAGATCGAGCTCAATTGGATCGACGAGCACATCGGTGACCACCCTTATGGCGTCGACATCGTCATCCCCAACAAGTACGAGGGCATGGACGCGAACATGTCGGCCGAGGAGCTCACCAAGATGCTCCAGTCGATGGTTCCTCAGGAACATCTGGACTTCGGCCGCAAGCTGCTGGCCGACCACGGTGTGCCCGTCGAGGAGGGCAACGACAACGCCCTGCAATTGCTGGGCTGGACCGAGGCCACCGCGACCCCGCAGGTGGAGATCGCACTGCGCCATCCCAAGATGACGCTCATCGCCAACGCACTCGGCACGCCTCCGCCGGACATGATCAAGCACATCCACGACGCCGGCCGCAAGGTCGCGGCACTGTGCGGTTCGCCGAAGCAGGCCCGCAAGCACGCCGACGCCGGAGTGGACATCGTCATCGCACAGGGTGGTGAGGGCGGCGGCCACTGCGGCGAAGTCGGCTCGATCGTGCTGTGGCCGCAGGTGGTCAAGGAGATCGCGCCGGTGCCGGTGCTCGCCGCCGGAGGTATCGGCAGCGGCTACCAGATCGCCGCGGCGCTGGCCATGGGTGCGCAGGGCGCGTGGAGCGGCTCGCAGTGGCTCATGGTCGAGGAGGCCGAGAACACCGCGGTGCAGCAGGACACCTACGCCAAGGCCACCAGCCGCGACACCGTGCGCAGCCGGTCCTTCACCGGCAAGCCGTGCCGAATGCTCAAGAACGACTGGACCGAGGCCTGGCAGACCGAAGGCAACCCCGAGCCGCTGGGAATGCCCTTGCAGTACATGGTTTCCGGAATGGCGGTGGCTGCCACCCACAAGTTCCCGGATCAGACGATCGACGTCGCATTCAACCCAATCGGCCAGGTCGTCGGCCAGTTCACCAAGGTGGAGAAGTCGGCCGCGGTCATCGAGCGCTGGGTGCAGGAGTATCTAGAAGCCACCAACACGCTCAACGAGCTCAACGAGGCCGCCGCGTCGGTCTAAAGGCTCGGGTCCAATGTGCGGATCCGGTCGAATTTCAACGAGATTTCGACCGGATCTGCACACTCGGCGAATCAACGAGCCTGCGCGGCCTGGTCCAATCCGCTACTGGCCCAGGCCGTTTTGCATCGTGTTGGCCAGCACGTTCACCGCAAGGCTGCCGTTTCCCGGCTGACAGACCTTGGCCTGCAGCAGCACATTCTCGCGCCTGCGGGTCTGGTTGAAGCAGCGTCGGTCGACGCCCGCCTCCTCCTTCATCCACGCGGCATCGGCGGCGCCGGCCGCTGGTCCGGTGAATGTCCACACCTCGCGTCGGCCGTCGTTCAGGATCAAGGTGGCCGTCTGCCCAGAACATCCTTGGGTGCGGTCCACCACCCGATGGAACGCGCGGTCGGCCGCATCGTTGTTGGCGAACACACCGATCGACTGCTTGACCAAATGCGTTGCATCCGTGCCGGAGTCTTGCGTCGCCGCGCCCCGGAACGAGGCCAGATCCGGATCGGCGTACACCTCGTCAAGCCCGATATCCGACCAGTTGTTGCATTCCGGAACATCGACGGAGAACGCCTGGAACGGCTGCGTGAACTCGCTATGCGACCCCAGCTGAGACCCAATGACATTGCTCACCGAACCACGCGCGAGCACCGCGTAATTGACAACCCCCGGATCGGACGGACGGGCGCCCGCCGCGGGGGCCAGCGCGAGCGCGACCACCGTCGCACTAGTCACGGCCGAGGTGATCTTGATGGTCATACTCGTCCCTCCATGGCATCGGCGAGGGCCGCGGCGATCTTCTCGCCATTCTTCGGCACACACGCCTTCACCTGCAATAACACCTCACGCTTGGCGCGCATCTGCACGTAGCAGCTGGTGCCGGTGGCGCTGGTCATCGACCAGGTGGCCGTGGTGTCCACCGACTTGCCCTTGGTGATGGTCCACGTTTCCCGCGCACCCTGGCCGTCGGTCACGTCCAGAGGTACGCCGTAACAGTTGTCCATGAACAGCAGCGCGACAACCGGATCCACCGCGGCAATTGGGCGCTGAAAGACCCCCACCGCCTGCTTCACGGAATACGTTGTGTCCGAATCTGTTTTCTGAGACGTCTGCGCGCGATACTCGGCCAACTCGCCATTACCGTTGAACACCTCGTCCAGCCCCACATCGACAAAACTGAGACAACTCGGTTCACTCACCTGATAACCGGCCGCCGGAGACTCGAGAGTCCGGGTCACGGGAAGTTCGGTACCGACGATCGAATTCACCACCTTGGGCTTGAGTAGGACCGCCTCCGGACCGACAGCCCACGCCGACGGCGCACAGGCCAGGGCTATCCCCGACACCGCCACAACGACAAGGGCACGCATCAGACGCGGGCCTTGACGGTCACCTCAATATTGCCGCGCGTGGCATTCGAGTACGGGCACACCTCATGGGCTTGTTCCAAGAGGTCCTCGGCGACCTCCTGAGACAAACCGGGCAGATACCCGTCCAGCTCGGCGGACAGGTCGAAACCTCCCTCGGCGGTTTTGAAGATTCCCACCTTGGCCGTGATCGATGTCGCGGGATCAAGCTGGACCTTCGCTATCCGGGCGACCAGATTGAGCGCGCTCAAGAAGCACGCCGAATACCCGGCCGCGAACAGCTGCTCGGGATTAGTGCCTTCCCCGTTGCCGCCCATCGACTTTGGGATTCGGGTGTCTAGATCTATCCGGCCATCCGACGAGCGAACATGCCCGTCACGGCCTCCCCCGGTCGACGTGGCTTCTGCGGTGTAGACGGCCTCATTGGACATATGACGAGCATACGGAAGGCGCCGGCTCCCTTGAAGAGAACCGGCGCCATCCCAGAACTGCCTACTACACGCCGAGACCCGCGCGAACGCCCTCTTCGACGGCCTTGCCGAGCTCGGGGTCAACGTTCTTCCAATAATCGAACACCCGGGACAGCACGGGTTCGCTGACGCCGCCCAGCACATGGCCGATGATGTTGCTCGCCAGACGCGCACGCTGATCGTCGTTCAGCACCTCACGCACCAAGGTTCCGGCCTGAACGAAGTCGCCGTCCTCGGCATGCTGGACATACCCGGCACGTACGGCGGTGCCGTCGAAATCCCACGCGCCGCCGTCGCCCGCAGCCTGCGGATCTGCATGCGGACCGCCAAAGGAGTTGGGGGCGTAAACCGGAACCTCGGGCTCATTGAAGTGATACCGCATCGCGCCCTCCTTGGAGTAGGAATTCACGGTGGCGGCCCGCGCCTCGTTAGGCGGCAACTGCGCGTAGTTGGTGCCAATCCGGTACCGATGCGCGTCGGCATAGGCAAAGACCCGGCCGAGCAGCATCTTGTCGGGCGAGAAGCCAATTCCCGGAACGATATTCGACGGTTCGAAGGCAGCCTGCTCGATGTCGACGAAATAGTTCCCTGGGTTGCGATTGAGCGTCCACTTGCCGACCTCGATCAGCGGGTAATCCTTCTTGGACCAGACCTTGGTCAGATCGAACGGGTTGAATCGGTATCCCTGCGCCTCAGCCACCGGCATGATCTGCACATGGAGGGTCCAGCTCGGAAAATTGCCTTGCTCGATCGCGTCCCACAGGTCACGACGATGCGCATCGGCGTCGGATCCGGCGAGTGCATCCGCCTCCTGCTGGGTCAGGAAATCCTGTCCCTGATCAGTCCGGAAGTGGTACTTCACCCAGAAACGCTCGCCCTCGGCATTGACCCACTGATAGGTGTGTGAACCGTATCCATTCATGTGGCGATAGTTCTTCGGGATCCCGCGATCACCCATCAACCAAGTGACCTGGTGCGCCGTCTCGGGACGCAGTGTCCAGAAGTCCCATTGCATGTTGTGGTCCCGCAACCCTGATCCCGGCAACCGCTTCTGCGAGCGGATGAAGTCCGGGAACTTGATGGCATCACGAATGAAGAAGACGGGGGTGTTGTTGCCGACGAGGTCATAGTTGCCGTCCTCGGTATAGAACTTGATGGCAAAACCGCGCGGGTCACGCCAGGTATCGGGGCTCCCCTGTTCACCCGCCACTGTCGAAAAGCGAACCAGCGACTCTGTTTTCACACCCGGTTGAAACAACTTGGCTTTGGTGTACTTCGAGACATCCGCGGTGACGACGAGTTCTCCGTACGCGCCTGCACCCTTGGCGTGCACGATGCGCTCCGGAACGCGTTCCCGGTTGAACTGCGCAAGCTTCTCGATCAGATAGTGATCATGCAGCAGGACCGGACCCTGGATGCCCGCGGTCAACGACTCGTCGTCGCTCTCCACTGCGATTCCGGTGTTCGTGGTTGTTCGGATGGACATGAAAACCTCCTCGATACCTGACTAACTGGGCTGAACTAATGGGGCTGACATTCGGGGCAGAGACCCCAGAAGACGATTTCGGCCTCGTCGACCACGAACCCGGCGGTGCGTGCCGGCTCCAGGCACGGCGCATGCCCAACGGTGCAGTCCACATCGGTGACGGCACCGCACCGACGGCAGACCAGATGGTGATGGTTATCGCCGATACGCGTCTCAAAAAGCGCTGCGGAACCGGCCGGTTCGATGCGGCGCACCAACCCGGCATTGACACAGGCCTTGAGCACGTCATAAACGGCCTGTGTGGACACCTTCCCAAGCTCGGCACGCACCACCATCGCGATGATGTCTGCGGTCGAATGTGGATGCGCCGCAATCGCGTTCAGAACCGCGACGCGTGGGGCCGTGACACGCAGTCCCGCCCGTCGCAATGCTGCGTCTGGGGCGGGGGGCTGTACTACGGTCACTCCACCAGTATGCGCCTTTTCTGGAATGAGTCAAGAAATGGTGTTCAGCCGAACGGGCCGTTGAACACGAAGTAGGCCCCGGCGGCGATCAACACGAACCCGACGAGGTGATTCAGGGTGAGCTTCTCGCCCAGATACCAGACGGCGAAACCAAGGAACACCGTCAACGTGATGACCTCTTGCATCGCCTTGAGTTCCGCGCCCGAATACACCTCACTGCCAAGGCGATTCGCGGGAACCGCCAGGCAGTACTCGAAAAACGCGATAAACCAGCTGACAAGGACAACCACCCACAACGGGTGATCCTTGAACTTGAGATGCCCATACCAGGCAAAGGTCATGAAGATGTTCGAGCAGATGAGCAGCACTGGCGGCAGAAACCGGGCGGCAATCATGTCCACATTCTGTAGATCTTCCCTGTCAACCGTCCACAGACGCTAGCCTGCTGCGCATGGGCGGCGCCGTATTGCATGACCGATACATCCAAAGCTGCCTCGGCGGACTGCACGTGCGGGTAGGCGGCGAAGGGCCTGCCATCCTCTTCTGGCCCAGCCTCCTGATGACGGGGTCCATGTGGGCCGACCAGGCAGAATACTTCGCCGGCCGGTACACGGTGATTGTCGTTGACCCGCCCGGTCACGGCGACAGCCAGGCCCTGCACCACATGTTCCGTTTTGAGGACTGCGCGCAGGCCGTCGAACAGATCCTCGACACGCTGGGCATCGAACGCACGCACGTCGTCGGCAACTCCTGGGGCGGAATGATCGGAGGAACCTTCGCCGCGCTATACCCGCATCGGGTGGGAGCGTCCGTGCTGATGAACGCCACCGCTTCGCGCGCCAACCTACGCCAGACGGTCGAGTTTCGGCTGCTCACCGAGATAGTCCGGCTTCTCGGCCGATTCCGTGAACCGCTCACTACCCGCGCGGTGAAAGCCTTCGTCGGGCCCACGATCATGCGTGAGCGCCCTCAAGTGGAGCAGGCGATCCGCGCGGAATTGCGCGAGCTCAACGTCGACTCGGTCTATTGGGCGGTCAACAGCGTGGTTCCGGCGCGGCCTGACCAACGTGAGCTACTCGGACGCATCACCGCACCCGTCCTGGTCGTGGCGGGCCGGGAGGATCCGACCTTTCCCGTCGCGGAGACGCAGCTCATGGCCGAGGCGATTCCCGGGGCCGAGTTCGTGGTCATGGAGAACACCGGGCATCTGGCCGCTCTGGAACGCCCCGGGGAAGTCAACGCCCTCATCGACGAGTTCCTGAAGCGTCATCCGCTGGAGGACTAGAGGGAGCGCGCCCTGCGCATATCGTCGATGGCCCCGGCCCGGTCACCCAACTCGTTGCGGATCACCGCGCGCAGCGCGAGCGCATCGGCGAACTCGGCATCGATCTCGAGGGCCTCATCGGCCGCCGCGAGCGCCTCATTCGGTTTGCGGGCACCATGGAGAGCCCATGCGTGTGTGTAGTGATTGATGGCGTCACGGCTGCCATATCGCACTGCCGAAAGCGCACAATCGATCGCGTCGAAATGCCGTCCCATGCTGCCAAGGCAGTAGGCCAAGATCCGCCACGACAACGAATTCTTGTGCTCCAGCTCCAGCGCATCATTGGCGAGACGCAGCGCCTCGCTATCGTCCCCGGACGCCAGAGCCTCGCTTGCGCGGGTTGCCAGCTGCTCAGCGTCCACAGAAACGAAGGTACGCGAACCCTCTCCGCCGGTTATCCACTCACCGGCCGCGATGTCGATCGAGGTTACGCTAGCAATCATTGTTACCCATCCTAACCAGCCAGCTCGCATGGGTCGATAACTCTGGTAACAACCGAGTGTTAGTTAGCCCACACTCGCCAGCAGCGGGTTCACCGCGAATTCGATCACCCGATAGGGGGCGTGATCGCGTGAGTCGGTGTTCCACTGGCTGACGTAGATGCTGAGTCGATCGAGCGTGGAGTCCGGTCCGATGTATCCGCCGTACGGCTGAGCCAAGGTGTTGTCCCAGGACTCGGGAAGTTCGTCCGCCATCGCCGGCCAGGCCCCGGCATTCACCACCGTGGTCGCGGGCACCGCACCCAGACGCGTCGGGTTGTCGGCGACCCGCACCTCGACGTTGCCCGTGGTCTGATTGAAGTAGGACAGCACCGCCTGTCCGTCCACCATCTTCATGCTCAGCTCGCCCAGGTGATCGTTGAACAATGGCGTCACGACGGCACCCCAGGCCCACTTCCCCCGCGCGTCTGTTCCCCAGCCCTGCCAGGTCGCACGGTCGGTGAACGTGTCGGGCTTGGCCCGGTACAGGACCGCGGGCCGTGAACGGTCGAAGGCGTCGCTGACGATGTACACCCAGCCCTTCGGCGACTCGGGTGTCCACAGCGGGTCGTAGTAGCCGCTGATCTGGGTCTGTTGGCCGCCCGCGTAGTCCCCAGGTCGGATCGATCCCGGCACGGTCGGCCATCCCGCGCGGAAGGGGTCGGGCTTCACCAGCCGTGTCGACTGGGGGATCAAGTTCTTGGTGACGGCGATGAACAGCCAGTTAGTGCCGTTGATATCGATGACGCCGGCGGGAAGTTGGGAGAAGCCCGGCGGCGTCGGGTCTTCCAGGAGCGGCCGGTCGGTGCCGAGGACACCGGAGTGACGCACGCCGGAGGTGTTCGGCACCGTATCCGTGTCGACGCGCAGCGCCACCGGGGAGTACCAGCCGCCGTATCCCACACCCTGGCCAGCGAAGCTGTCGCCGCAGATCTGCAGCATGCCGCCGGTGAAGACCATGAACTCGCACAGGTCGGTCGCACCGAGGTTGTAGTCAGAAGTCGCGGTGCCGGTGCCCGCGACGGGGCCGATCCGCAGCACCTCACCGGGATCGAGAGCCGGCGGAACGGGACGCAGCGGGTCGGCGAGTGCGACTGGGAGATAAGCCCATTGAAGGATCGTTAAGACCATCGCAGTCAACAGAGCCGCGATGCGCCGCACGCCTCATCTCCCATCCGACGCCACGGCGCCACTAGCCATCCCTGGACAGGGTAGCCAGTGGCGCCGCGGTGGGATCGCTATGGACGAGGTGCGGTCTGGGTGGGCGACTGCGGGGGCGGGGGCGGTTGGCGCCGCTCACCGGGGGCGGACGGGAAGTCCGGCGGCCCTACCTCCGGTCCACGCTGGATGATCACCGGGCCCCGCATCGGCGGCGCGTCGTCACGGTCGAACATCATCACGCGGCTTCGATCGTGCCCGCCGGGTCCGCCGTGTCCGCCATGCCCGCATTGCGAGCCGGCCAGCACGCCAAGACCAAAGGTGACGCCGAGGATCACGAAGGCACCCGCGACGATGCCGACGACGGCGGCGATCTTCACCAGCAGGGTGTTACTCGCCGAACGCGGCACGGGCGCAGGTGCCTGCGGTACAGACACCGGATTCGTGGGTGTATCGGGATTGTCTGGAGTTGTCATGCCCCGAGCATGGCCGAACCGACTGACCGTTACCCAGGGAAAACCCGTGAAGTTCCTGTGAGTCAGCTAGCGACGAGCAATTCGGCGATCTGAATCGTATTGAGCGCCGCACCCTTCCGAAGGTTGTCTCCGGAAATAAACAGCGCCAGACCGCGATTACCCGGCACGCCCGGATCCTGACGGATCCGGCCCACCAGCGAGTCGTCGGCTCCCGCGGCAGCCAGCGGTGTGGGCACATCGGCCAGCGTGACACCCGACGCCGCGGCAAGCAGCTCGGTGGCGCGCGCCGGAGTCAGCTCACGCTCGAATTCAGCGTTGATCGAGAGCGAGTGTCCGGTGAAGACCGGAACCCGCACGCAGGTACCGCTCACCAAAAGCTCTGGAATGCCCAGGATCTTGCGGCTCTCGTTGCGCAGCTTCTGATCCTCGTCGGTTTCGCCGGAGCCGTCGTCAACCAGCGATCCGGCCAGCGGGATCACGTTGAAGGCAATAGGTGCAACGTATTTCACCGGGTCCGGGAAGGTGACGGCGGAGCCGTCGTGTACCAGCCGCTCACTCTCGCCGATACCGGCGCGCACCTGAGTGGCCAATTCCTCCACACCGGCCAGGCCGCTACCCGAGACTGCCTGGTAGGTCGACACAATCAGCCGCTGCAGGCCCGCCTCGTCGTGCAGCACCTTAAGCACCGGCATCGCGGCCATGGTGGTGCAATTCGGGTTGGCGATAATGCCTTTCGGCAGCTTCACACCACGCACATCGCGATCGAAGTTGACCTCCGAAACCACCAACGGCACGGCCGGGTCCTTGCGCCAGGCCGAGGAGTTGTCGATCACGGTGACACCCGCCTCGGCGAACCGCGGCGCCTGCACCCGCGACATGGTCGCACCGGCGGAGAACAGCGCGATGTCCAGCCCGGACGGATCGGCGGTCTCGGTGTTCTCGACCTCGATCTCCTGACCGCGGAACGTCAGCTTCTTGCCCTCAGAGCGAGCCGACGCGAAGAACCGCACCGACGAAGCCGGGAAGTCACGCTCTTCCAGTAGCTTTCGCATGACGGCGCCCACCTGACCGGTGGCACCGACAACACCGATGGAGGTCATGTCCAAATCTCCCGTCGCTGCGCTCGCCTCATCGTCCGGTGCCCCCGTACACGGTGGCTTCCTCTTCGCCGCCGAGATCGAAGGCGTCGTGGATGGCCCGCACGGCCGCATCGAGCTCAGTGTCCTTGACCAGCACCGAGATCCGGATCTCCGATGTGGAGATGAGTTCGATGTTGACCCCGGCCTTGGCCAGCGCCTCGCAGAAGCCGGCGGTGACACCCGGGTGGCTGCGCATACCCGCGCCCACCAGCGACACCTTGCCGATGTGGTCGTCGTAGAGCACCTGCGAGAACCCGATCTCGTTCTTCAGCGAGTCCAGCTTCTCCACCGCGGTGGGTCCGTTCTCCTTGGGGCAGGTGAACGTGATGTCGGTCTTGCCATCCTCGACCTTGGAGATGTTCTGCAGCACCATGTCGATGTTGATCTCGGCATCGGCCACGGCACGAAAGACCTTGGCGGCGTATCCCGGAACGTCGGGAATCCCGACAACCGTGACCTTGGCCTCACCACGATCGTGTGCGACACCGGTGAGAATCGCTTCTTCCACAGGAATGTCCTCCATTGATCCGCTGACGATCGTGCCCGGCTTGTCGGTATACGACGAGCGCACGTGAACCGGAACGTTGTATCGCCGGGCGTATTCCACGCAGCGCAGCATGAGCACCTTGGCTCCGGCCGCTGCCATCTCCAGCATTTCCTCGAAACTGACCTTGTCGAGCCGGGCCGCATTCGGCACGATCCGCGGATCGGCGGTGAATACCCCGTCCACATCGGTGTAGATCTCGCAGACGTCGGCCTTCAGCGCCGCGGCCAGCGCGACGGCGGTGGTGTCGGAACCACCCCGTCCCAGCGTGGTGACGTCCTTGCTGTCCTGGCTCACGCCCTGGAATCCGGCAACCAACACCACCTGACCCTCGTCGAGAGCGGAGCGCAACCGGCCGGGGGTGACATCGATGATCTTGGCGCTGCCGTGCCTACCGGTCGTGATGACGCCGGCCTGCGAGCCAGTGAACGAGCGTGCCGAGGCCCCGAGCGAATGGATCGCCATCGCGACGAGGGCGTTGGACATCCGCTCACCCGCGGTGAGCAGCATGTCCAGCTCACGCGGCGGCGGCGACGGGCAGACCTGTTGGGCCAGGTCAAGCAGCTCGTCGGTGGTGTCACCCATGGCCGAGACGACCACGACGACGTCGTTGCCGTTCTTTTTCGTCTCGACGATGCGTTCGGCCACCCTGCGGATGCGTTCGGCCGTTGCGACCGACGATCCGCCGTACTTTTGGACGACGAGCGCCACGGCATACCTTCCTGCTGTTCGGCCAGGGTCGGGGGAGATCCAGTCATCAGGATAAGGGGTTACGACAACTCGATAACCTGGCCCGTATGGGCAACCCGACCGAACGTACCGCCATCACCTCGGTTCCTATCCAGCCGCTGATCGCCTCGCGCTGGAGTCCGCGGCATTTCGATCCCGGTGCAAACCTGGCTCCCGAGACCCTGACGGCCCTGCTCGAAGCGGGTCGCTGGGCCGCCAGTTGGGGCAAGCGCTTCCCTGTCAGATACATCGTGGGTCTGCGCGGTGACGCCACCTACGAAGCGCTGACTGAGCTGCTCAATCGGGGAAACTCTTACGCAAAAGTTGCGGCGGCACTCGTCCTGGTGAGCACCGATCTGGGTGATGACGACAACACCGCGGTGTATGCGGCAGTCGATGCCGGGCTGGCGATCGCCCAACTGGGTGTGGAGGCGCGCTCCCATGGTCTGCACACCCATCCAATGGCGGGTTTCCGGGTGGACGAGGCGCCTGCTGTGTTCAATATCCCCGAGAACGTGCGGCCCATCGCCGTCGTCGCGATCGGGCCCGTTCTCGAGGACTACGCCCAGGCCGACGAATCGACCGTCGAACGCGATCATGCCCCCCGTCAACGGCCAGCGCTCAGCGATATCGCCTTCACCGAGCGCTGGGGCAACGGCTTGGTCAGCTAGCTCGGGGGCAGAAAGGACACGCCCTCGCCGCTCAGTTGATCTCGGACAGCATCTCCACGGCCCGTCATCAGGAGCAGCAGAGCCGACACCGGCCCCTCGATGACCGCGGCGCCGGTCCCCGCCGACCAGTCAGTATCGGTTGCGATAAGGCGGTGCTCGGCGAACCGCGTGCGGGCTCCGAACAACCGGTCGCGTTCCCACACCCGCGCCGCCGCCAGCCGGGCGGCCCCCACAGGCATACCCTGCTGCCATCCGAGCGGTATCGCGATGTCCTGACCGTGCACTAGATGGTCCATCAGCCGGTCGATCGGCTGCACGCCCGGCGGCTTTCGCCGGGACCCTACGCTGGCGCGCACCAGCGCCAGCAGGTCGGCCGGCGGCACCGACCCCTCCCGCACCCCCGTCGCGGCGATGAATCGATTCAGGTCGCCGCGCGCCCGGATGACATCCACGAGCGTGCGTGGCAGCGAGAACTCGCTTGCGAAGAGGATGTGGCCGACCACGTCGCGGACCCGCCATTCACCACACAACGACGGCCGGTCCCAATCCTGGGCCGAGATCTGGGCCAACTGATCGGCAAGCGTCCCGCGCTCGGTGTCGATCAACTGCCAGATCTCGTCGGTGTCCATATCGCCGTCCATATCGCCATTGTGTCCCGGCTCGCGCGTCAGTCGAACGAACCGCGGAAGATCCGCACCGCTTTGTCGATCATCGCCCGGGTTGATGCACAGTCAGCGTTCTTCAGCGAGAAGCTGAGCACCTCGATGAAAATGCGCTCCGGGGTGCTGTTCTCCTGCATCGCACCGCCCGGAACCTCACGGGCATAGAGCGGCTTGCCCAGACGCACCATGCTGGTACACATGCTGCCGTCCTGGCCGTGGAAGTACTCGATACCGTCGCGGACTTCTTCCCGCAGCCTCGCCGGCGCATCGATACCGGTCCTGATAGACAACTCGAATTGAGTATCGCTGTCTTGCAACGAGAATCGGCATGAGAACGGATCGCCGAACAGTGATGGCCTCAGATCGTCCGCCTTGCCGGGATACTCACCGAGAATCTCACAGGGATCACGTTCGGCGATCTTGATCGGGTAGGCGCTCAGCGCATCGCGCACGGGCATGTCGGCTGGGTTCAGCTTGGCCAATAGGCCAATAACCGGTTGTGCCATTTTACAATTCGGCGCTAGCGCGCTCCGCGAGCCGTCGACGACCACGACGCGTAAAGCCGGCACCTTGGCCCCGTCCAACCTCGGAGCATCCGGAAGCTTGTCCAATGCGATCGGAAACTCGTACAGGCATGTGCCCGCGGTGTGAAACACGGGCGCGCCGCCGATCGTGAATTCGGGCTTCTCACGGGAATAGTCGCCCAACATCAGTGACAGGCCGACACTCGACGGGTTCGCCGTACCCGTCACCTTGATGGAGCCGAAGCAACCACCGATGTCCCCTGACACGTATTCGGGAGCACCAATATCCTTGAGCACCAACAAAAGGCCGCACGGATCTACCCGTCGCAGCGCCCGTAGGTAGGCCAGCAGCGTGGTCTGGTTCTGAGTGAAGGTTTGACCATATGTGGGCACAGCGCCGGAGAACAAGGTCTGGCCGGTGGGCGCGGGCAGCTTTCCGGTCGCGGTACCGGACACGACATCCGTACACCCCGCGATCGCCAGCATGGTGACGACAAGCACTGCTACCGAGCGGAGTTTGCGAATAGCCGCACCGCCTTGTCGAGGATCTCGCTCATCTGCCCACAATTCGATCGCCCCTGCCGGGTGAAGCCACTCGCCACGACTGCCGGGGTGTACGCCTCGGAATCATCGGTGTTCATCGCACCGCCGCCGATATCCTTGGGATACAACGGATCTCCCACCAATGCCAGAGCGTGGCATCCCGTCGGGGTGCTCGTGTCCTCGTTGTGGAAGTACGTCACGCCGTCACGATGCGATTCGACGTATTCATCGGGAAAGTCGTCGACACTGCTGGCGAGTTCCACCGAGTAGTCGATATCGGAATCCGCGAGCGTGAAGTCGCAGCCGAAGGGATCGCCCAGCAGGTCGACGGACACCTTGCGCGCCGTGCCCGGGTACTCCCCAAGGATCTCGCAGGGATCACGTTCGGCGAGTTTGATCGGATATGCACTGAGCGCGGAACGCGGCGGTAATCCCGAGGGAAGGCCCTTGGCGATCGCCGTCACCAATTGCTTGGCCAGTCGACAGTCCGGGTCCGAGTACTCGTCCGACCCATAGAGGTACGCGCTGACCGTCAACACGGCCTGCAGCGTGGGACTCGCGGGCGCTCCCGGTAGCCGTTCCAGGCCAAGAGGGACCTCATATTCACACGCTGACCCGGTGTCGTAGATCGGGACAGAACCCACCTGGAACGCCACGGCGGTATCGCGCTTGTCCTGCATGGAGTACTCGTAGGACACCTCGGTGAGGCCGGGATCACCGGTGACCTTCACGCTGGCATAACAGATCTGAAAGTCGCCGACGACCTGTCCCGGGTCTCCGTACTCCTTCAGGTTGGCCGCGAAACCGCAGGGGTCCACGCGCCGCAGCGCTCGCGCGTAGGTAAGCGTCGTCTTCTCCTGAGCGGTGAGCTTCTGGCCGTAGTCCGGCTGATCACCCCGAAAGAATGAGTCAGCCCCGGGCGCCGGTTCGCCTCCCCGCGCCTGCCCGGTAACGATGCGCGTGCAGCCGGTGGCCACCAGCAGAATCGCCAGCGCAGCCATCCCCCTCCGTACCCACATGCTCTGCGATCGTGCCAGATGATCGGGGTTCGCGCGGCTGGTAGAGTCCCGTCTATGCAGCGGGCGCTCCTCCTCCGACGCCGCGACAGGGTCTGATCCAGACCGGCTTCCTGTCGCGGGTTGTTGGCGTGCCGGTCGAGATACCCCTCAAACTCCCGGAGCCTTCCCATGACTAGCTTTTCCCCAGACGAGTTCAACTACACCCCCCGCAGCATCGTCACCCCGAACGGACCCATTCCGGGCGACCAACCGGCGTGGAACACCCAGAAGAACAGCTCGATGCCGGTACATCGGTACCGTCCCTTCGCCTCGGAAGTTCCCGGGGGAGAACCGACTGCGCCCTTCAACCGCACGTGGCCCGACAAGGTGATCACCCGCGCACCACAGTGGGCGGCGGTCGACCTGCGTGACGGCAACCAAGCCTTGATCGACCCGATGAGCCCCGCGCGTAAGCGCCGGATGTTCGATATGCAGATCCGGATGGGGTTCAAGGAGATCGAAGTCGGGTTCCCCTCGGCAAGCCAGACCGATTTCGATTTCATCCGCGAGCTGATCAGCGAGAACGCCATCCCCGAGGACGTGACCGTCCAGGTGCTGACACAGTGTCGCCCGGAACTGATCGAGCGGACGTTCCTGGCCTGTGAAGGCGCGGCGAAGGTGATCGTGCACTTCTACAACTCGACGTCGATCCTGCAGCGGCGCGTGGTGTTCCGGGGCGAGAAGGACACGATCCAGAAGATCGCCACCGACGGCGCCCGCAAGTGCGTCGAGGAAGCGGCCAAATACCCCGATACGCATTGGCGTTTCCAATACTCCCCGGAGTCTTACACCGGCACGGAGCTGCAGTATGCGCTGGAGGTGTGTAACGCCGTCGGCGACATCATCGAGCCGACACCGGACAACCCGATCATCTTCAATCTGCCGTCGACGGTGGAGATGACAACTCCGAATGTGTACGCCGACTCCATCGAGTGGATGAGCCGTAACCTGGCTCGGCGCGAATCGGTGATCCTGAGCCTGCACCCGCACAATGACCGCGGAACAGCGGTCGCCGCAGCGGAATTGGGCTATCAAGCAGGTGCCGACCGCATCGAGGGCTGCCTGTTCGGCAACGGTGAGCGCACCGGAAACGTATGCCTGGTGACGCTGGGGCTGAATCTGTTCAGCCGCGGCGTGGATCCCCAGATCGACTTCTCGAACATCGACGAGATTCGGCACACGGTCGAGTACTGCAACCAGCTGAAGGTTCCCGAGCGGCATCCGTACGGCGGCGACCTGGTCTACACCGCCTTCTCCGGCAGCCACCAGGACGCCATCAACAAGGGCCTGGACCAAATGAAACGCGATGCGGACGAGGCGGATTCCGACGTCGACGACATCCTGTGGCAGGTGCCGTACCTGCCCATCGACCCCAAGGACGTCGGGCGCAACTACGAGGCCGTGATCCGGGTCAACTCGCAGTCCGGCAAGGGCGGCGTCGCCTACATCATGAAGTCTGATCATGGACTGGTGCTGCCGCGGCGCCTGCAGATCGAATTCGCGCAGTCGATCCAGCGCATCACCGACGGCGAGGGTGGCGAGGTGAACCCCAAGGAGATCTGGGATGTCTTCGCCGAGGAGTACCTGGCACCGATCGTCCCGCTGGAGCGGATCCGCCAGAAGGTGACCGCGTCCGAGGAGGACGGTGGCACGGATTCCATTGCCGCCGTGGTGAAGATCGACGGTAAGGAAACCGAAGTCCACGGTACGGGCAACGGCCCGCTGGCCTCGTTCGTGGATGCGCTGTCCACCGTGGGTTACGCCGTCAACGTCTTGGACTACTCCGAGCACGCCATGAGCGCAGGCGATGACGCGCAGGCCGCCGCGTACGTGGAAGCCATGGTTGTCGGCCCCGATGGCGGTGAGGCACAGACGGTGTGGGGTGTCGGTATCGCGCCGTCGATCACCACCGCCTCACTGCGGGCAGTGGTATCGGCCGTCAACCGTGCTGCGCGCGCCTAGCCCAGCACTTCCCCCAGAATCCGGAATTAGTCTGGCTCCCAGGGAGATTCACATTGACTAATACCAGAGGTACACACCGGTGACGGTGAGCGGCTCCACGAGGTACCAGTACGGAGATGACGCGGGGCAGCAGTACGTGGACATGTGGACATCGCAGTCTGCACGTGGCCTGGCGATTCTTGTGCATGGCGGCTATTGGAGATCCACATATAGCGCGGACGTCATGGAGCCCTTGATCGCAGACCTGGTGGCGCGGGGCTGGGACGTGGCCAACGTCGAGTACCGACGGGTAGGTTCCGGCGGTGGCTACCCGATAACGCTGCAGGATGCGGCTGCCGGAATTGAATGCGCCGTACGAACGCGCGCGAACAGCGTCGAACGCACCGCACTGGTAGGCCACTCGGTGGGCGGCGAGCTGTCGCTACTCAATGCGAAACAGGCAGACCTGGTATTGGCGTTAGCGCCAGTGACCGACGTCCGACGCACGTTCGACGAAGACCTGGGTGACTCAGCCGCCGGACCGTTCATGGGTGCCACACCAGGTGAGAACCCAGCGGGCTACCAGCTCGCATCACCGCGGTGGCAACTACCCATCACCACTCCGGTACTCATCACGCATGGCGTGGACGACGATCGCGTTCCCATCGAGCACTCTCGCAGCTATCGTGATGCCGCCGTCGAATCTGGGTGTGATGTCGAGCTACGCGAGTTCGAGAACCTGCCGCACGGCGACGAAATCGATCCGAACGGCCCCCACTGGCTGGACGCCGTTGTCTGGCTAGCGACAAAGCCGCTGTGACATCTACTTTCTAGTCCCGTAACGCCTACGGAACTTCTCGACCTGGCCGGCGGTATCGACGATCCGCCGGTCTCCGGTCCAGAACGGATGGGAGTCCGCTGTCACCTCGGCGGTGATCAGCGGATACTCCTGGCCCTCGAACTCGACGGTGCGAGTGCTCGTCGCCGTCGAGCGGGTCAGGAACATCTTTCCGGTGGTGGTGTCCTGGAAGACGACAGAGTGATAGTCGGGGTGTATTCCGGGTTTCATCAGTGGTTCCCTTCTGTGTTGTATTCGCCGTAGGAGAGGAAATCCTCAAGCTCGGACCCGTGCTCGCACGGGTCCTCATGCCAATCGCCAAACGGATCGCTGAACTCTTCCCAGCTTGCGGGCCTTGCCATTTCGTCATCGGTGAGCAGCGCACCGCGCAGGGCGTCCAGCACCTCGGCACTCTCTGCGCCGCATACCAGCACCGTCATCGCGGTATGCCGGTCTCCAAACCGGTAATCCCACATGAGGTCGGCAAATGCCCGTCGCTCCAGATCTGCCTGCCGTACCTCCGCCGAATCCATGGCCGCTAGCCACTTCCCGGCCGCCGACACCCTGAGCCCACCACCCGCAGACTCCAGCCACATTGCCTGCCGATCCTGGGTCGCCAGCCACAATCGGCCCCGCGTACGGATCACGCCGTCCAGCAGTAGGTCGATCGCGGCATGCAGCCGCTCCGGGTGAAATGGCCTGCGCGCATTGAATTCCACCAGCGCGATCCGGCCGTCAACGGCCAGGGAGGGCTGCCCCGCGAGTAGCGCGCCATGTGGGTCGTCCGCCCGACCGCACCGCGCGTCGTCCTCCAGATGGTCGAGGGCTTGTTCGACTCGGCCAACACGGGCGGTGATGCGTGCGCGCGGCGCCAAGCGCCGCAGCACCGAAAGCACCTCGGGTTCGGGATTGCGTACCACCAGCACGTCGGCGAACTCGGCCTGACCGATCACCACCTGGGCCACCGTCCGGCCGTCGTCGAGCTCATCATCGCCGAGGGCCTGCTCCAGCCAGTTCGCGGTATCGACACAAGAGACCACCCCCGCGATTTCCACATCACGTGCCGCCGGTCCATCGATGTACCCCGGTCCCATGCGAACGGGCACCGCCTTGATCGCCCAACAGATCGGATCGGCTTCCAGCCATGGCTCCAGATGCAGCACGATCCGTCCCACATCTTCCCGGCGATGCAGCTTGCGCAGCAGCACGAGCAGATCGTCACGGACGGTGCAGGAAACGCAGCCGTGGGCCAGTTCCAGAACGGTCACCTGAGGGTCCCGGACTCCACCGCCGGATACGACGGACCGCTTGACGATGTGCCCGTCAAACCGGTGCGTGACGACGACGGTTCCTGGGTCGCGCGCCAAAACATCCACGACCGCGTCGGTATCGGTCTGTCCGGATACGAGTAGCACCGGCGTGCGCATGACTTCTCCCCCTTGGGGCCTATTGGAAACGATTTTCATTACTACGGGCTTCACGGTACAGTCCAGATCGGCACTTGTCGAAAACGATTCCCATTATCAAATGGGCATGAATGGAGGTCCGTTGTCCGCGCATTGCGAGGTGACCGGACGGTCGCCAGGCTTCGGTAACGCGGTATCGCATTCGCACCGCCGTACCCGTCGCCGCTGGTCACCCAATATCCAGCTCAAGACGTATTACCTGCCCTCAGAGGACCGGCGCATCAAGCTCCGGGTGAGCACCAAGGGCATCAAGGTGATCGACCGCGACGGCATCGAGGCCGTGGTGGCGCGGCTGCGCGCGCAAGGGCGGAAGTTCTGATGGCGCGCAATGAGATCCGGCCCATCGTGAAACTGAAGTCCACGGCGGGCACCGGATACACGTACGTGACCCGCAAGAACCGGCGCAACGACCCGGACCGGATGGTCCTGCGCAAGTACGACCCCGTTGTGCGCAAGCACGTGGATTTCCGAGAGGAGCGCTGAGATGGCCAAGAAGTCTAAGATCGCCAAGAACGAGCAGCGTCGCGTCATCGTCGAGCGTTATGCCGAGCGACGCGCGGAGCTCAAGGAGATCATCCGGCACCCCGCGAGCAGCCAGGAGCAGCGACTGGCCGCCCAGGCCGAGCTGGCCCGCCAGCCACGCGATGCCAGTGCGGTACGGCTGCGTAATCGCGATGCGGTAGACGGGCGACCCCGCGGCTATCTGCGCAAGTTCGGACTGTCCCGGGTGCGGGTCCGTGCACTCGTGCACGATGGGTCGCTGCCCGGCGTCCGGAAAGCGAGCTGGTGATGGCCACCAAGACACCTCGCAATCGTCGGGTCAAGGTCGCCGATACCAAGCCCAAGCCGAATCTCTTTGCCAAATTGGGTCTTTCATCGGTCGACTACAAGGACACCAATACCTTGCGACTCTTCATCTCCGAGCGCGGCAAGATCCGCGCCCGCCGGGTGACCGGTTTGACCGTGCAACAGCAGCGCCAGGTCGCCACGGCGATCAAGAACGCGCGCGAGATGGCGCTACTGCCCTACGCCTGAGCCCGAGTCAGCGCGGCTGCGGAATCGCGTTCTCCAACAGGAAGACGTGCTCCGGGCTGATCACCTTGGTGATCGCCGTGCCGAACAGCGTGCTGGGCTGCGCGGGCTGTTTGGCCACATCGGTGTTGAGCAGCGCCACCACCGTGGTCTGCTCGGCCGGCGAGTAGATGGCCAGTGTCTGGAAGCCGGGGATGCTGCCGTTGTGGCCGATCCATCCTCGCGCGTCGAAAATCCCTAAGCCATAACGGATATCGTCAGGGACTGGAGGCATCGCCACGGCCTGCAGGCGCTGCTCCTGGGTGGCGGGTGTAAGGAGCCTGCCGGTCGCCAGCGCGGGCACCCAGATCCTGAGATCTTCGAGTGTCGAGATCATCGCACCCGCCCATGAGGCCCACGACGGGCTCCAATCGGTGCTATCGACAAGCGGCCCGGTCGGCGTCAGCTGCGTGTAACCCTGCGCGTGCGGATCGGGAAGGGTATTGGTGTCCGGAAAGCTGGTGTGACTCAAGCCGAGTGGCTCGGCGATGTGCTCGCGCACGAACTCGGGCAACTTCTGTCCGCTGACCTTCTCCACCACTTGCCCCAGCAGTACCGCATTGGTGTTGCTGTATTCATAGCCCTGCCCCGGCGGGAAGTTCGGCGGCTGCGTGAAGGCGTAATCGAGTAGTTGTTGAGTGCCGTAGCGGCGCTTCGGATCGGCCTCGAGGTCGCGGTTGAAGGCTAGCGACATCGAATAGTTGAACAGTCCGCTCTGCATCCGGGCGAGCTCACGCAGGGTGATCTTGTCTCCGCCCGGAACCCGGTCCACATACTTGGCAATCGGATCGTCGAGTCCCAGTTTGCCCTCATCGACAAGCTGCAGCACTGCGGTGACCGTAAAAGTCTTTGTCACACTGCCGATTCGGTGATAGAAGTCGGGGCGCATGGGCGCACGGGTCGCCGTGTTCGCGACTCCAAATGCCCGCACATACTGGCCCTTGGGCCCCCACACCCCGACAATGGCGCCGGGCACCGACGCGCTCGACAACACCTCATTGATGGCAGCGTCGAGCCTGGCCGATGTCTCCGCATCCAGATCAGTGACGGTAATGCGCGAGCGCGTCGCACACCCGCCGATAAGCAGCACGAGCGCGAGTACCACGCAGAGGATTCGGCGCATCAGAACAGCGAGTACTGCGCTCCGGCGCGGCTGGGAACCGTGAACTGCTCGATGTCGGTACCGCCGGCCACGCGTCGCACTTCAGTCATGAACGTTTCGTCATCCAACAGCGGCACACCGAGCGACCGTGCATGAAATCCCTTACCTTGCTCAGGGTTTGGCTGATTGCAGATCACCAGCGAGGTGTCCTCGTCAACCGTATCGGCATAGGCGAGGCCAGCCTGCATGATCTGCTCGACCAGCTCCTCGTGGGTGCGAGCGAGCTCCGAACTCAGGGCCACTCGCATGCCCTGCACCAGCGGCTGACCCGCGATGAACGGGCCGGGATTGAGCCAGTGACACGGCTGGCGAGATGCCACGGTCTTGAGCGAGCGCAGCTCGTCGTGTGTCACCCGGCCGTTGGGCCAGCGCTTACGGGTGGTTTCGCGGATAGGAAGCCAGGTTCCGCGTTCCCGCGCCCGCTCAAGCACCTTCGGCAGCACCTCGGCAAGCACCCGGGCATCGTCATAGGCGTCGTGAGCCTTGAGCTGTTCGACGCCCCAGTGCGCGGCAAGGGTTTCCAGGCGCAGGTTCGGCGTCTCCAGGTCCAGACGCCGGGTCAGCTCGACAGTGCACATCACCGCCTCGGTAGGCAGCTCGGCGCCGGCCAGCTCGGCCTCCGCCGCTAGGAACGAATAGTCGAATCCGACGTTATGAGCGACCAATGTCCGGCCCCGCAGCAGCGCGATGAGATCGGGGACGACATCGGCGAACTCGGGCTGTCCCTCCAGCATCTCCGGGGTCAGGCCGTGCACATGCGTCGGGCCCGGATCAACACCAGGGTTGAGCAGACTCACCACACTGTCGGTGATGGTCCCGTCGGCGTCCAGCGCCAACGCCGCGACACTGATGACACGCGCCCGACCTGGCTGAAAGCCGGAAGTCTCCAGGTCAACGACCACCCACTTGGGGCTGTGGTCGGGCGTCTGCCCCCAGATCGGCATGACTCAGGATGGCATGTAGGACCGACAACATCGCGCCCGGCGCGCCGCCCTAGGCGCGCGGGGTGCGGAGAACCTGTCGCCCAATCGCATACTTGTGCACCTCGGTGGGGCCGTCGTACAGGCGGAAGGCGCGCATATCGCGGAAGATCATCTCCACCGGCGTCTCGTCGCTGATGCCGATACCGCCGAGTACCTGGACGCACCGGTCGGTGACCTTGAACAGCTCCTCGGACACGAATGACTTGGCCATCGAACTCTCGTGCCGGCCCTTGGCGCCGTTATCCATCATCCAGCAGGCGTGCCAGATGGTGAGGCGGCATTGATGCAGCGCGATCTCATTGTCGGCGAGCATGAAGGAGACTCCCTGGTGCTCGCCGATGGTCTTGCCGAACGAGGTCCGGGTGCGCGCGTAGTCGACCGCGATGTCCTGAGCGCGGGAGGCGGCCCCGAGCCACCGCATACAGTGCGTCAACCGCGCCGGCGCCAGCCGCAGCTGTGCGTACCGGAAGGCCTGGCCGGTCTCCCCGAGTAGCGCCTCACGCGGCAGGGTCAGATTGTCGAACCGCACCACCGCATGCCCTTCGGCATAGTTGCGGTCCATCGTGTTCATGATCCGTTCGATCACAATGCCTTCGGTGTCGCCATCACATAGGAACAGCGTGGGCCCCTCGGGCAGGTGGTCGTTGGCCTCCAGATTGGCCATGATGATCCACGTCTTGGCGCCGCGTGCTCCGGTGATGAGCCACTTGCGCCCGTTGATGACGAAGTTCTGGCCATCGAAGGTGGCCGAGGTCTTGAGCTGCGACGGGTCCGATCCGGCGCCGTCGGGTTCGGTCATCGCGAACGCCGAGCGCTGATGTCCCTCGATGACCGGGCGCAAGAACTTCTCGGACTGTTCCTCATTGGTGATCTTGCCGAGCAGGAACATATTGCCTTCGTCGGGCGCAGCGCAGTTCATGGCGATGGGTCCCAGGGTGGACCAGCCTGCCGCCTCGAAGATCACCGCTTGCCCGATATGCGAAAGACCCCAACCTCCATAGGATTCCGGCGCCTGCACGGTCAGCAGCCCGGCCTCTCGGGCCTTGCCGACGAGCTCGTTCCGCAGTTCGTCGGTGGGTCCGTGCGCGGTCAGACGAGGGTCGCGCTCGTAGGGAATCACGGTCTCGGTGACGAACTCGCGCACCCGCTGCGCCTTCGCGGCCAGCTCTTCCGGAATGCTGAAGTCGATCATATCTCTCCCTCGGTGAATTGTGTTGCCGCCCAATCAAGGACGGACATGGCAATGTTCTCGAAATCTGCGTATCCGGCGCCGATGAGATCACCGGACTGCCACTTGCGGTACAGCTGCATCCAGGCGACGGCGAGGCGGAGCCGCGCGCAGGCCACATGCCAGTGCAGCGGGCGCGGCTGCGTTCCGGCCGCGGCGAAGTAGGCATCGATAACGTCCCGGCGACTTCCGAATCCGGGTGTTGTGGTGGGCATCTGATGGACAGCACGCACGGCGGCCGGGTCACCCTGCTCCATCCAATACGAGACCAGAATCGCCAGATCAAATAGTGGGCAGCCACGGGTGGTCATATCCCAATCGATGACGGCGTTGGGAGACAACGTTTCCCGGTCGACAAGCATATTGTCGAGCTTGAGGTCCATGTGCAGCAGCGAAACTCCCGCGGGCTCGGGAATCTGCCGCTCCAGCTGTGAGGTCAGCTTCGTGACGACCCCGGGCAGGCCCTCGGGCCAGACGGCATGGGCCCGTCGAGTCCAACCGGTCAGCTGACGTTCCAGCAGGCCCTCGGGCTTGCCGAGTTCGCCCAATCCCACGGACTCGGGTTGCACCCGGTGCAGGGAGGTCATGGCTTCGATGAGGGTGGCGGTGATGCGTTCCGGGGCGTCTCCAGGTAGACCCTGCGGCAGCTCACCGCCGATCGCCAGTCCTTCCCGATACTCCAAAAACTGGAAGGGGGCACCCAGGACGTCCAGGTCGTCGCAGTACGACAGGCCTCGCGGAGCGAGTGTGAAGCCGTCGTTCAGACGCGAGAGCACTCGCCATTCGCGGGCCATGTCATTGGCGCCTTCGGCGATCGGACCCGCCGGCGGGCGGCGAAACACGGCCCGTTGGCCGTCGAGTGTCACCAGATAGTTGAGATTGGCCTTACCGCCGGCGAATTGTCGCGCCGTCGCCGTGTCGAGAGTGCGTCCCTGCCGCGTCGCCCACGCCGACAACGCAGCCCAATCCTGTGGCGTCGTCTCTGCTGTGGCGCGGAACACACGCGTTACCCTAGCCGCGTGCCCCAACCGGCTGGTTGGTTGGGTGGATGGTCACTCGTTTTCGCCGGTAGCGTCGATCAGCCGCCCCAGTATCCGCCGGAGTTCACGCTGATCATCGACACTCAGCCGGCCGAACATCTCGCCTTCCGCGGCCCAGATCGCCGACTCCACGCGTTTGAGTAACGCCTTGCCCTTGGCAGTAACCCGGGCCGGTAGCGCTCGCCCCGAGGCCGGCACCGTCGGCCTGGACACCAGCGAGACGTTCTGCAACCCGTTGAGAACCTGATTCATCGCCTGCGCCGAGACATTGTGCTCGCGTGCCAGCTCGGCACTGGTACGGCCGGGGCTCTCGTTGAGCATCCGCAGGCACATGAACTCCGGCATCCCGAGCCCGAGCGGCCGCAGCGCAGCAAGGACCTGCGGACGCATCACGGCACCGGCCCGGAACATCAGGTACCCCAGTGGCTCGGCCTCATCGGATTCAGTCATCGCAAGCATCCTGGCATGAACCGTCCAGGACGCACGCAGACTCGCGCCCATTGATGCGGCACACGCGAGCGGTGGGCCCGGCCGGAGCGCCCCGTTTGTCGGCCGCGCGCGAGAGCCCGGCGTCAACCGAGCGGGCGAGTCGTTGCCGGGCAATGGATTATCGCCCCACGCGAAATTCTCAGCGTACTCATATCAAGAACCTTGACATGCCTAATTCGGCGCCTGTATCAAGGGAGTTGATACAGATGCAGTCGGCGACAGGCCAGCTGCCTGATCATCAGAAAAGGAGAGTTAGATGTCTGATTCATTTGCAAGCTCCGAAGGTCGCGGCCCCGGTTTCGGTGGATTCGACGGACCTGGGTTTGGCGGACCCGGATTTGACGGACCGGGGTTCGGCCCCGGCGGTTTCGGTCTGCGAATCAAGCGCGCAGTCACCGCCTCACTGCTGCTTGACGGACCGGCCAGTGCCGCAGAGATCGTGCAGCGTGTCTCGGATACGACCGAGGGTGAGATCACCCTTCCCGAGCCCGTGGTGGCGCGAGTCCTCGAACGGCTGGCTCATCGCGGCGTCGTGAAGACCGATGACGGCGTAGCCGGCCTGACCGAGTTTGGCCGGAAGGTGCTCGCGAAGCGGGGCATCACCACGCACACCGCACAGGCGCTCCGAGCCAAGCTCTTCCCGAAACTCATCAACGTTCTCAAGCTCCGCTCGGGTCTGGCCGAAATCGCCGGACTGGCTCGCGTTATCGCCGTGACCGGAACGGACGAGCAGAAGGAAAAGCTGGCCGAGGCCAGCGCCACCCTCCTGACCACAGTCAACGAGGTCAAACGATCGCTACAGAGCGCTGTCGCCTAGGAGCCGTTCAGCACTGCCCGTGTGGCCGTCCCCGCTGGCCGCACGGGCAGTGAACGCCCCCTCGACGACGGTGACATCGTCCTCGATCGAGGCCTCCAATAAACTCCGCGAGTGACCCAAGACCACCTCTCGGTGCGCGGCCGGATCGCACTGGCCGCAGGACGCGCGGCGCGCTGGGCGTCCCGGATCAGCGGTCGCGGCGCGGGCTCCATGATCGGCGGGCTCGTCGCGCTCAAGTTGGACAGCTCGGTGCTGACGCAGTTGGGCCGCGGACGTCGCACGGTCGTGATCACCGGCACCAACGGCAAGTCCACCACCACCCGAATGACCACCGCCGCGCTCGCGACAGTGGGGCCGGTGGCCACCAACACCGAAGGCTCCAACATGGATGCCGGCCTGGTCGCCGCTCTGGCCGGGACCCGCGAGGCCGAGGTCGCGGTGCTCGAGGTCGACGAGATGCACGTGCCGCATGTCGCGGACGCCGTCAACCCAGCGGCCATCGTGCTGCTCAACCTCAGCCGTGATCAGCTGGACCGCGTCGGCGAGATCAACAACATCGAGCGCACCCTGCGCAAGGGGTTGTCCCGGCACCGCACCGCGGTGATCGTCGCGAACTGCGACGACGTCCTCATGACATCGGCCGCATACGACAACCCCAATGTCATCTGGGTGGCAGCGGGCGGCGGCTGGGCCGGAGACTCGGTGAGCTGTCCGCGCAGCGGGGAACTCATCGTCCGCGACGGAAACCATTGGTACAGCACCGGAACCGACTTCTCCCGGCCCGATCCGCACTGGTGGTTCGATGACGATCGAATCTATGGGCCCAGCGGAATCAGCCTGCCGATGTCTCTGACACTGCCCGGTACCGCTAACCGCGGCAACGCCACGCTCGCGGTGGCCGTGGCTGTCGAGCTCGGCGCCCGCCCCGGTCCGGCCGTCGATGCGGTATCCGCCGTCGATCAAGTGGCGGGCCGCTACCGCAGCATCCACCTGGGCGACCACACGGTGCGCCTGCTGCTGGCCAAGAATCCGGCCGGCTGGCAGGAGGCGCTGTCGATGGTCGATACCGACGCCGACGGACTCGTCATCGCGGTCAACGGACAGGTGCCGGACGGCGAGGATCTGTCCTGGCTATGGGATGTCAACTTCGAACATTTCGCGTGCGATAACCGTGCCGACGATGACATGACCACCGTGCCGCCTGTCGTCGCGTCCGGAGAGCGCGGCACCGATTTGGCGGTCCGGCTGACGTATGCCAGCGTCACACACACCCTGCACCATGACCCGGTACAGGCCATCAAGGCCTGCCCACCCGGCAAGGTCGACGTGATCGCCAATTACACGGCGTTCCTCAACCTCAACCGTGCGCTGACCAAAGGTGGTGCGGCATGAGCGAATCCACCGTCCGAGTCGGCCTGGTGCTGCCCGACGTCATGGGCACGTACGGCGATTCAGGCAATGCCGTGGTGCTCCGGCAGCGGCTGCGGATGCGCGGCATCGACGCCGAGATCGTGGAGATCACCCTGGCCGACCCCGTCCCAGACTCCCTGGACGTGTACACGCTGGGCGGAGCAGAGGATTACGCCCAGCGGCTCGCCACCCGCCATCTCATCGCGCATCCGGGATTGCAGCGCGCCGCTGAACGCGGTGCACCGGTGCTGGCGATCTGTGCGGCAATCCAGGTGCTCGGGCACTGGTACGAAACGTCATCCGGGGAGCGAGTCGAAGGCGTCGGGCTGCTCGACGTCACCACCAGTCCGCAGGAAAAGCGCACCATCGGTGAACTGGCCGGCGTGCCCATCATGGACGAGCTCGAAGACACCCTTACCGGATTCGAGAATCACCGCGGCGGAACGGTTTTAGGACCCGCTGCGGCTCCGCTGTCCAGAGTTGCCCGCGGTGCCGGGAACCGTGCCGGTGACGGTACCGACGGCGTGGTGCAAGGCAGCGTGATCGCCACCTACATGCATGGTCCGTGCCTGGCACGCAATCCCGAGCTGGCAGACCTGTTACTCGCTCGTGCCATGGGTGTGCCGCAGCTGACCGCGCTGGATCTGGACGAGGTAGCGCGGCTGCGTAAGGAACGGCTCAAGTCTTGAGCGGCGAGCGCACTCGCCTGTGCGGTTCCGCGGCCACGCCGATCTCCTAGTGCGCCACGTGCCGGATCGTGAATTCGAGTAGTCGATTACTCACGTAGGCACGGCCGTACGCGCAATACGTTCCTCGGGCATTCAAGGTTCATGCCGAACGCCCAAAGGAGCGATTGTGACAAGCGAATCAGTAACACGGTTCTTAAAGGCCGAACGGCGCAGTTTTACTGTGCCAGAAGAGAAATCGGTAATTGTCGATCCCAATGACCGCGAATGGGCGGAGGTGACACACCGCCTGGAAATCGCCGGATTCGACGACCTTCAGGCACTGCGGCTCGTCCCAGAGCGTTTGGGGAGGAGCGCACCGCACGCCAAGCCATAGCGGCCGACGACATCGAAGCACGCGAGATCGCCCGGCGTATGGCCGAAACCGTGGCCGAACACCCCGACGCCCAGGATTCTTGCTGTACACCGTGTGCCAGCAAGAGCGACGGGCGCGCGAGCTACCCAGCACGACTCGGTCAGCTCTACCGCGAAATCCGGCCGGTGACGCACACGAATCTGTCACGCGCAGTTGGCGATGCACTTGGGGTGCCGGTGGAGGTCGACAGTCTGGAGGCGAAGATCACCCATTCATTCGCCCAACGGTTCGCCGCACACGTCACCCACATACCGCTGGTAGTCGTGCTGTTCAAAGACATCGAGATCGGCAGAAACGCCACGCTGACATTGGGATCAAAGGCGAAGAGCCTGTGGGCCAACGACATCCGCATCCATTCCGGAGGGCGACTCGTTATCACTTCCAGCTACATCAAAATTCGCGCGACATCCGTCCGCGGCAACCTGGCCTAGACAGAAGGAAAAACAACCATGGCGAACATCATCAGCAATGGCCCAAACGGCGATGCCGGAGCAACAGGAGCGCAGGGTCCCCAAGGGCCCACGGGCGCGGCAGGGGCCATGGCGAACTGCAATTGGCTTGACGACGACTGTGCCACCCGAGGCGGGACCGGCGGAACCGGAGGCAACGGTGTGGCCGGCGGTCCAGGCGGACCGGGCGGCCACGGCGGCGTGATCGACTTCGAGGTAGAGACCTTCATGGACGGCGTATCGCTGCAAGCCAAGGGCGGCCGTGGTGGGAATGGCGGAACCGGAGGAGTCGGCGGAACCGGAGGCACCGGAGGCAAAGGCGGCGACGGAGACGACTGCGAATTCGGAAGAACTGGCGGCAATGGCGGGACCGGTGGTCGCGGCGGAGATGGAAATTTCGCCGGCCCCGGCGGCAATGGCGGCGTTATTCTCGTCAAGTGCCAGCACGACCTGTCCCTGGGCACTCATCCGATGGACGTGTCGGCGGGCACTGGTGGCAATGGCGGAATCGGTGGCGGCAGCGGTCCTGGCGGATCGGTGGGCGCGAACGGTGCGACGACCGGTGTGTTCTCGTCCTCATCGGACTGCAGTGGACCGGGACCTCAACCCAATCCGGGCGCACCCGGCGATCCAGGGACCTCGGTGACGGTGTCAGGAGCGCAAGGCAACCCCGGTCAGGCGCAATTCTTCATCGTCCCCTGAACGTAAGAAGGCACGTCAGAGGGGGCGGCGTCCGGCGAGGGCGCGCCCCAGAGTCAGCTCGTCGGCGAATTCCAGGTCCCCGCCCATCGGCAGACCGGACGCCAACCGGGTGACGGACAGCCCGGGGAAATCGCGCAGCATCCGTACCAGGTAGGTGGCCGTCGCCTCCCCCTCGGTATTCGGATCGGTGGCGATGATGACCTCCGAAATGGAGACCCCATCTTCTTCGGTTCCTATGCGCGTCAACAGCTCCCGAATGCGCAGTTGATCCGGGCCGACACCCGAGAGCGGGTCGAGCGCGCCACCGAGTACGTGATAACGACCGCGGAACTCTCGGGTGCGCTCGACAGCCTGCACATCCTTGGGCTCCTCGACAACGCAGACCAGTGCGAGATCACGTCGCGGATCCGAGCAGATACGGCAGCGTTCCTTATCGGAAACGTTCCCGCAGACCTCACAGAACTGAACGCCATCGCGCACCCGGGTCAGGGCCGCGGTCAGTCGATCGATATCGGGCGCCTCGACGCCCAACAGATGAAAGGCGATGCGCTGCGCGCTCTTAGGTCCTACGCCGGGCAGCTTGCCCAGTTCGTCAATGAGGTCCTGGACCGGCCCCTCAAACACCGGGCAATCCCAGCCCTCCACCAAGATCACCGAGACCGCCGGCGAGCGGGCCCAACCGCTGGCTTGCGAGTTCCTGCGTCTTCGCGGTCAGATCGGCGAGCGCACCGATGACCAGGTCCTGCAGCGTCTCGACATCTTCGGGATCGACGATTTTCGGGTCGATCTGCACGTTGGTCACTTCGCCGGTGCCCTTGCCGGTGATCCGCACCAGGCCGCCACCGGACTCCCCGGTGACCTCGGCCGCCGCGATCTGCGCCTGAGCAGCCATCAGCTGCTGCTGCATCTGCTGTGCCTGCGCGAGCAGGGCGGACATATCCGGGGCGCCTCCGGGTTGCATGTGTCTCCTTAAACGGCGGGTATCAAGTTGGTCACGCTCGCCGGGCCTCGGCGGGTCGTCAACAAGGGTAGCCGCCGCCCGGGCTACCGTGGCCAGGTGCGAGTGAGTTTTTGGCGTGCCGCGGGCCTGACTGGCGTGACGCTGCTAACGGCGGCATCCGTCACGGTGCTGCCCGCCGTCACACCGGCGGCCTCCACCAGCTTCACCGCCAGCGCGGCACCCGGTATCGCCGGACGCATCGTCGTGCTGGACCCGGGTCATAACGGAGCCAACGACGGCTCGATCAACAATCAGGTACCCGACGGGCGCGGCGGCACCAAGAGCTGCCAGACCAGCGGAACCGTCACCGACGGCGGATACCCCGAGCACACCTTCGCGTGGAACACCGTGCTGCTTATCCGTCAGCAGCTGACCCAGCTCGGCGTGCGCACGGCCATGACCCGTGGTGACGACGACAAGCTCGGCCCGTGTATCGACAAGCGTGCGGAGATCGAGAACAGCTTCAACCCCGACGCGGTGGTGAGCATCCACGCCGACGGCGGCCCGGCCGGCGGCCACGGCTTCCATGTCAACTTCTCAAACCCCCCGGTGAACGCCGTGCAAGGCGAGCCGACGGTGCGCTTCGCCAAGACCATGCGCGACAGCCTGCAAGCCGCGGGCCTGACACCGGCGACCTACATCGGCACCGGCGGGCTCTACGGCCGCTCCGACCTGGCGGGCCTCAACCTGGCCCAGCACCCGAAGGTGCTTGTCGAGCTCGGAAACATGAAAAACGCCCAGGACTCCGCGATGATGACCAGCCCCGAGGGCCGCGCCAAGTACGCGCAGGCCGTGGTTCAGGGCATCGTCGCCTACCTCAGCGGTACCGCACCGGCGCCGGGGGTAGACCCGGCGGCGGCGCCTGCACCCGGCGGTTAGGTCGCCGAACCTTCGACCGTCTTCTTCAGGTTGTCCAACACCTCGGCCTGAATTTTCTTGAGCCCCAACGGCGCAAAGGTCTTCTCGAAAAATCCCTTGATACCGCCGCCACCCGTCCACGCGGTCTTGGTGGTGACGGTGGAGCCGGTTCCGGCAGGCGCGACGGTCCAGCTGGTCACCAGCGTGGAGTTGGCGTCCTTCTCGATGACGGTATGTCCGGCCACGCTGACACTGGACTTGATGTCCCGCACCCGCGACTCCGTGGCCTGCAGCTTCCAGGCTGCGACGGTGCCCTCGCCCTGACCGCCTTCGAGCACCTGGTAGTCGCGGTAGTGACCGGACAAAATCTTCGGGCGCACAGTCTGGTAATCGGCAACCGCGGCGAGCACAGCCTCGGGTGCCGCGTCGATCAACACCGAACTGGACGCACTGACCTGACCCATGAGTTCTCCCTCGCTACGACTTGGTTCTACTACTGGTTGTAGTCGCAGTCTAAGGGTCGCCCACGAGATCGCCGAGGCGACGTTCACCGTCCACCGTCTGGCCACCCCGTTGCAGAAAGAGCGCGATTCTTTGGGTGCTGTGCACGTCGGCGAACGCCGCAACGATGGCTGCCCGCTCCGCGGCCAACCCCGGCTCCAGGTCGGTGACCAGCGCATCTACCGTGCTCTTGGCGCCAGCGATCAGTGCGAGCGGATTGACGGCGATGCGCCGGGCGAGTCGATTCACGAACCGCCACCCCTCATCGGGGTCCAGGGCACGATTCACCCAGCCGTATCGCTCCGCCAGGTCAGCATCGAAATCCTCGTGACCCAAAATCACCTCGAGTGCGCGCGCCCGACCCATGCCCTGGACCAAGTGCTGGGGGCCTGAACCCGCCGGCACGATGCCCAGACCCGTCTCCACCTGATTGAAGACGGCCTTGCCGCGCACCGCGAAGCGCATGTCCAGATTGAGGAGGAATTCGCTTCCCCCGCCCGCGACCCGACCCTCCACGAGGGCGATAGTGGCCTGGCGCAGCGCGCGAAACCTGCCGACCAAGCGTTGGAAGGATTCGACGGACTCGGCAGTACGGGCCGAATCCGTTTGCAGAATTTCGACATTCAGGTGCGCGATGAAGAAGTCGGGGTTGGCGCTGCCGAACAGCACCACCGTCACGTCGTCACGGTCGGCCAGCCATCGGGCCAGGCGCGACAGGCTCGCCATGAGTGGCCCGTCGAGCAGATTGAGTGGGCCGTTGTCGATTGTGACGGTCAAGATTCGGTCCGCGAGCACGCAGTGCAGACCGGTGAGCTCGGGTGGCATCAGAATGCGACGGATCCCGGCGGCAGCCCGAGTTCCACCCGTCCGAACAGCTCGTAGGCAGAATCGGTGTCGTAGACAACATGTGTGGACAGCGTGTTCACGTCACGCAGGTGACGCTGCAGTGGCGAGTCTTCGTACTGCGCGGAGGCACCGCACGCCTCGACGGCCTCGGCGATGGCCTGCTTGCAGACCTCGACAACGTAGGCGCAGTTGCGGCGCACCGCCACCCGATCCTCCGTCGTCAATCCCTCGCCGGAACGCAGCTTGCCCTCCACATCGCGCACTGTCTGCAATAGCAGGGCCCGCGCCGACTCTGCCTGCGCGGCAACATGCCCCATGCGGCGGTGCGCGGTGGCGAGTTTGGACTGCTCCTGCATCGAGTAGCGCATCACCCGGGTCTTGATCTTCTCGGTGAACAACTCCACCGTGCCCAACGCCATGCCCACCGCGGGCGCGGCCGCGACATTGGAGAGGGCACAGAACAGCGGTATGCGGTAGATCGCGGCGCCATGGAGGTCGGCGGACGGTGACTGTCCGCGCGCGAGCGGGCCGAACTCCTGCACCCGATGCTCGGGGACGAACACGTCATTGACCGCGATATCCATGCTTCCGGTGCCCCGCAGGCCGGAGGTGAACCAGGTATCGATGACCTCGAGATCATCTCGCGGAATCATGAAGGTGCGCAGATCCGGATATTTCGGCGCTTCCTCGTGCTGCACGACAGCGGCGACCGACGCCCACGATGAGTGCCAGACACCGCTGCCGAATTGCCAACGCCCACTTATCTTGTAGCCCCCCTCGATCGGTACGGCGACACCCGACGGCGACCAGCTGCCCGGAAACAGCAGGGGCGAGCCGGCGGGCACCGAGCCGAACATCTCGTCCTGCAGCTTCTCGGGGAACAATCCGGCGAGCCAGTTGTGAATTCCGTAGATACAGAATGTCCAGGCGGTCGATCCACAGACCTTGCCCACCTCGATGACCGCGCTGACCAACGTTTCCAGGCTGGCCTCGTCACCTCCGTAACGCCGCGGCGCCATCAGGCTGAACAGACCCGATTGCGACAGTTCGGCAATGGTCTCGTCGGGCATCCGGCGCAAGCGCTCCGCCTCGAGCGCCCGTGCGGCGATGTTGGGTGCCAGCTCGCGTGCCCGCTCCACGGCATCGGTCCGCACTGCTGTCGAACTCGTCATCAAAACCTCGCAACCTGCGTAATCATTAGGGGATGACACGCGATCGGACTGAAACTGAATCTCGATTCAGGTTTAATGTAGCCTTGGCTGGTGGTGATGTCTAGCGATTCCGCGATCCAGCCCGTCCCCGTCGAACAGCCCTCGACGCAACGTGGCCGCAGCACGCGCCGCGCCCTGATGGATGCGGCGCGTGAGGTCATCTCCAGGGTCGGGTACGCCGAGACCCGCGTCATCGACATCACCACCCAGGCCGGGAAATCCGTCGGGGTCTTCTACAACTACTTCACCGACAAGGCTGAGCTCCTGCGCACCATGGTCGACGAGTTCCGGGACGAGGCGTACACCCGCGGCGACACCGTCGAGACGGGTGATCGCGCACCGTACGAGGTGATCCGGGACATCGTCACCGTGTACTGGACCACCTATCGCGACCACGCACCGGTGCTCTCCGGGGTATTCCAGGCGGCGCAGATTGATCCGACATTCGTTGAGTACTGGCGGGACCTGCGTGCCCCGGCCCGCACGATGATCGCCAAAAACATTCGGCGGCTACAGAAACACGAGTACTGCCCGGGGATGGATCCCGATATCACCGCGTCGGCGATCGGGGCGATGATGGACTACTTCTGTTACGTCTGGCTGGTCGAGGGTGGCGAGACCGGGCGCAGCTCGATCACCGATGAGGAGGCCATCGATACGCTGGCCCGCATCTGGTTCAACGCGCTGTGGTGGAAATCCGAAGGCGCGCATGGTGCCACCTGACTGGGTGGTCGAACTTCTCTCCCGCGCAGAACTCGTGCCACTGGATGCGCAACCGGTGACCGGAGGGGTGTCCTCCGACGTGTGGCGCGTACGGCTGAGGTCGGGCGAATCGGTGGTGGCCAAGCGCGCCGTTGAACGGCTCCGTGTGCAGGCCCACTGGATAGCACCCCTGGAACGCAACACCTTTGAGGCCCGCTACCTCGTCCGTGCGTCACGGATCGTTCCGTCTTTCACACCTCGGGTTGTCACGTCCGCCGAGGATCTACACGCGTTCGCGATGACCGATCTGGGGCCAATCCCGTCCTGGCGGGAAGATCTGGCGGGCGGGCGCATCGACCCGGAGATCGGCGCGGTGCTCGGCGCACGCCTCGCCACCGTTCACGCCCAGACGGCCGGTGATGCCACGGTGGCAAGCGAATTCGCAGCCGACAATCTCTTCGAGGCGTTACGGATAGAACCGTACCTGCGCTACACCGCAGAGCGCCTCCCACAACACTCGACGATCCTGATGCGGCTGGCCGACGATCTCGCGGGCACGCACCTCGCGCTGGTTCACGGGGATGTGAGCCCGAAGAACGTCATCGTCACCGCGGACGGACCGGTGCTGACCGACGCCGAATGCGCCTGGTACGGCGACCCCGCGTTCGATCTGGCGTTCTGCCTTAATCACCTACTGCTCAAGCGAATATGGAAACCGCAGCACCGCGAACTGCTGCATGACACAAGCGTGCGACTCTTCGCCACGTACCTACAGGGGGTCTCCTGGGAGCCACCGGACGCGGTGGCCGCACGTACCGCACGCCTCCTGCCCGCTTTGGCTCTCGCCCGCGTCGACGGGCGTTCCCCTGTGGACTACCTATCTGCCGCCCAAAGGGATTCACTGCGCAACCGTGCGGGGCAGGCCCTCCATGAATCGGCCGCCGACCCGCTGGCCATCGCACAACAGTTAGAGGGATGATGACCGGAACACAAATCAGTGAAGTGCACGCACGGCGGGTGTGGGATTCACGGGGGCGGCCGACCCTCGAAGCGGAACTGCAGCTGGCCGACGGCAGCATCGGACGGGCGATCGCGCCCGCCGGAGCGTCCCGAGGCAGCGGTGAGGCCACCGATTTACGCGACGGCGGCCGGCCTTTCGCCGGCTACGACGTGACTTCGGCGGTCGGGGCCGCACGCGGCCTAGCAGAACATCTCGTGGGCGTCGACGCCACCGATCAGAAGGCCGTCGACACGGCGCTCACAGCGGCAGACGGGTCGGACGCGTTCTCCCACATCGGCGGGAACACCGCGGTCGCCATGTCGATGGCGGCCGCGCACGCCGCAGCCGCGTCCCATGGAATTCCGTTGTGGCGGTATCTGATCGGTGACCAAACCGCGGCGATGCCACTGCCGGAGATTCAAGTGATCGGCGGGGGCGCCCATGCCGCGCGCCGCACCGATGTCCAGGATTTCATGGTGGTACCGGCGGCCGCCGATAGCATCGAACAGGGACTCAACTGGGTGGCGGAGATCCATCGCGCTTGTGGGGCATTGCTTTCCGAGCGAGGCCGACTCGCCGGGGTGGCCGATGAAGGCGGCTGGTGGCCGGTGGTGGACTCCAACGAGGATGCTTTGGAACTGCTGGTCGCCTCCATCGAGCGGGCCGGCCTGCAGCCGGGCACCCAGGTCACCATCGCGTTGGACATCGCATCGAGCGAGTTCGGTAGTGGTGGCCGCTACCGCCTCGGGCTCGACGGCACCGAACTCGACTCCGACGCCTGGTCGGAGGTTCTGATCGGCTGGATCGATAAGTATCCGATCGCTTCCATCGAGGATCCCCTGGCCGAGGACGATCCGGCCGCCCTGGCCCAGTTCACCCAAGCAGTGGGACACCGCGTCCTGGTCGTCGGTGACGATTTCACGGTGACCAACGCCGGGCGCGTGCTCCGAGCAACCGCGGCCGGAGCATGTAACGGCTTGCTGGTGAAGCCAAATCAGGCGGGAACACTCAGTGCCGCCAAGTCTGCGCACGACACCGCTCACGACTGCGGATGGGACACCATCGTCTCCGCGAGATCGGGTGAGAGCGAGGACGTCACCATCGCGCACCTAGCGGTCGGCTGGGGTGCCGAGCAACTCAAGGTTGGCTCCATCACCAGATCTGAACGCACCGCGAAGTGGAACGAGCTGCTCCGCATCGACGAACAGCTTGGCGGAGCACCGATTCGGTTAGGACGATTGACCCTGGGTTAGTCGCGCTTGGTCGCCGAATCACGATCTCGGGTGCGCCTGGCCCGGAACCGGGCTAGCGTAGTAACTGTGCCTATCTCATTAGGATCGGCGCACGCCGAGGGAGTGAACCGGCTGCTACGGAGTTACCGGGCCATTCCCGCGACGGCGACCGTCCGCTTGGCTAAGCCCACGTCAAATCTGTTCCGCGCAAGGGCAAAGCCGACTACACCGGGCCTGGATATCTCGGGCCTCACCGGTGTCATTGACGTGGACAGGGTCAACAGGACTGCCGATGTGGCCGGCATGTGCACCTATGAGGACCTGGTCGCCGCGACACTCCCCCACGGTCTCTCACCGTTGGTGGTGCCACAGCTCAAGACCATCACGCTCGGCGGCGCGGTCACCGGACTCGGAATCGAATCCGCGTCCTTCCGTAACGGGCTTCCCCACGAGTCCGTTCTCGAGATGGACATCCTCACCGGCTCGGGCGAGATCATCACCGCATCGCCAGACCAACATGTCGATCTGTACCGCGGTTTCCCCAATTCGTACGGCACCTTGGGCTACTCGGTGCGTCTGCGTATCGAACTAGAGCCCGTGACACCGTTCGTTGCCCTGCGGCACATCCGATTCCACAATCTCGATGAATTGGTCTCGGGGATGGAGTCGATCGTGGACTCGGCGTCCTTCCAGGGCGAACGCGTGGACTACCTGGACGGGGTGGTATTCACGGCCGACGAGTCGTACCTGATCCTGGGCACCCAGACGGATGCACCGGGCCCGGTGAGCGATTACACAGGGCAACAGATCTACTACCGATCGATCCAGCACGCGAACGGAACCAGCAACGATCGCCTGACCATTCACGACTACCTATGGCGTTGGGACACCGACTGGTTCTGGTGCTCCCGCGCGTTCGGTGCGCAGAATCCGCGCATCCGCAGGCTTTGGCCACGAAAATACCGGCGCAGCAGCGTCTATTGGAAGATGATCGGCCTCGACCAACGCTACGACATCGCCGACCGTATCGAGAGATTCAACGGACGCGTGGCCCGGGAACGTGTCGTACAGGACGTCGAGGTGCCGATCACCAACACCGCGGAGTTCCTGCGGTGGTTCCTCGACGAGGTACCGATCGAGCCGGTGTGGCTGTGTCCGTTGCGGTTACGTGATAGCGAGGGATGGCCTCTGTACCCGATACGATCGGGACAGACATACGTCAACATCGGATTTTGGTCTTCAGTGCCCGCGGGCTCCGAAGACGGAGCCGCCAATCGGCTCATCGAATGCAAGGTCAGCGAGCTTGGCGGACACAAGTCGCTGTACTCCGAATCCTTCTACCCCCGTGATGAGTTCGAAGCCTTATACGGCGGCGAGCACTATCGGACACTCAAGAAGACGTACGACCCCGATAACCGATTGCTGGATCTCTATGCGAAGGCGGTGCGGCGACAATGACGACTACTCAGGCCAAGAATGAGCGCGGCGAGAACGGCAGGCTCTCGCTCGCCGAGATTCTGGAGATCATGGCGGCCGGGGACCTGCCGTTGCGCTTCAGCGCGTACGACGGCAGCAAGGCCGGTCCCGAGAATGCCGAACTGGGGCTCGACCTGTTGACACCGCGTGGGACAACATATCTGGCGACAGCTCCCGGCGATCTGGGGCTGGCACGGGCGTATGTCTCCGGCGATATCGAAATGCAAGGGGTGCACCCGGGTGATCCCTACGAACTGCTGAAGGCCATGGCCGACAAGCTGGACTTCAAGCGTCCACCGGCACGGGTACTGGCCAACATCGTCAGGTCGATCGGTTTCGAGCATCTGCGCCCCATCGCGCCGCCGCCGCAAGAGGCCCTGCCCCGCTGGCGTCGGGTGGTCGAGGGGTTCCGGCACAGCAAGACACGAGATTCCGAGGCCATCCATCACCACTACGACGTGTCGAACGCGTTCTACGAGTGGGTCCTCGGCCCGTCCATGACCTATACATGCGCGTGCTATCCAAATGTCGACGCCACCCTAGAGGAGGCGCAGGACAATAAGTATCGGCTGGTGTTCGACAAACTGGCGCTCCGGCCAGGAGACCGGTTGCTCGATGTGGGCTGCGGCTGGGGGTCGATGGTCAGGTATGCGGCGCGGCGCGGGGTGCACGCCATCGGTGTCACATTGTCGGCGGAGCAAGCCGCCTGGGCGCAGAAAGCCATTGCCGATCAAGGACTCTCGGATCTTGCCGAGGTTCGTCACGCGGACTATCGCGACACCACGGAGAGAGGGTTCGACGCGGTCTCCTCGATTGGACTGACCGAACACATCGGCATCGCGAACTATCCCGCCTACTTCCGGTTTCTGCAGTCACGCCTGAAGACCGGTGGCCTGCTGCTCAACCACTGCATTACCCGGCCCGACAACCGAACCTCTGCCGTCGCAGGTTATTTCATCGACCGCTACGTCTTCCCCGACGGCGAGCTGACCGGGTCAGGCAAGATCATCACCGAGATACAAAACGTTGGCCTGGAAGTGCTCCACGAGGAGAACCTGCGTCACCATTACTCGCTGACGCTCGCCGAGTGGTGCGCCAACCTCGTCGAACACTGGGACGAGGCGGTCGCCGAGGTAGGTGAGGCCACCGCGAAGGTGTGGGGGCTGTACATGGCGGGTTCACGACTGGGCTTCGAGCGCAACGTCGTTCAACTGCATCAGGTGCTGGCCACAAAGCTGGATGAACGCGGCGGATCCTCACTGCCGCTGCGCCCGTGGTGGCAGCCCTAACTGGGATCGATCTTGCGAGCGCCCAGCTCGTTCTGAAGTAGTTCCAGCGCAACCTCTTCGGGGTCGCGTCGCGGGCCGGTCTCGCCCTGTCCGGCCTCCGCGAGCATCTGCTCCTCCTCGTCCTCAGGGGACGACGGTTCCGGCTCGGGCTCGGGAGCTGCCTCCGGCTCGGGCGTGGGGCGGCTGGGCCGGGTCACCACCCGCGGCGGGGACTTGCTGGCCTTCTGAGCGGGAGCCGGAGCGCCGGCTTCTCCACTGCCCACCTCGCAGCGGATCTCCCAGTCCACACCGAGCGCGTCCTTCAACGCGTCCCGGATGACCTCGGCATTGCGCGACTCGGTGATGCGCTTGGCCAGCGGCGGCGAATCATGCGACAACACAAGGGTCTTACCCTCGATGGCGCGCACCGTGGCACCGGAGAGCATGACCTCGGTGGTGCGGCTGCGATCCCTCACCTTGGACCGGATCTCGGCCCAGGCGTTGCGGACAGCAGTGGTGTCGAGGGCGCCGGGCTGGTGCGGCGCAGGTGCCGGAGCGGGCTCCGGTTCTGGCTCTGGTTCTGGTTCTGGCTCTGGTTCCGGCGCAGGAGCAGGCGGTACTGGCTCCGGGGTCGGCTCAGGCTCAGGCGCCGGGGTGGGAGGGGGTGGCGCTGGCTCCGGAGTGGGTTCCGGTTCCGGAGCGGGTTCCGGTTCCGGTGCAGGAACGGGTGCCGGTGGCGCGGGGGCTGGTGTCGGCGCGGGAGGCTCAGGCGCCGGAGCCGGTGGCGCGGGTGCTTCCGCAGCCGGTGCCGCGGGGGCCTGCGACCTACGGACAAAGCGCGGCGCCGCGCCTCCCCCATCGGCCTCGGGTACCGACATGTCCAGACGCTTCTCGATGCGTTCGACGCGCTGCAGTACAGCCGATTCCGCATCCGCGGCTGAAGGCAGCAGTAGCCGGGCACACACCACTTCCAGCAGCAGCCGGGGTGCCGTCGCGCCACGCATCTCCCCGAGCCCGGCGTGCAGCACCTCGGCGTAGCGGGTCAGTGTCGCGGGGCCGATGCGCTCGGCCTGTTCACGCATCCGCTCCAGCACATCCTGCGGCGCGTCAACCACACCGCGCTCCGCGGCATCCGGAACGGCTTGCAGGACAATCAGATCCCGGAAGCGTTCCAGCAGATCTGTGCCGAATCGGCGCGGATCGTGTCCGGCATCCATCACGCCTTCGATGGCTCCGAAGACCGCGGCGCCGTCACCGGCGGCGAGGGCGTCGACCGCATCGTCGATCAGCGCGATATCGGTGACGCCCAGCAGCGCGAGTGCCCGCTGGTACGTGACGCGTTCCTCGTCCGCACCGGCAAGCAGTTGGTCAAGTACGGACAGGGTGTCACGGGGTGATCCGGCACCGGCACGGATCACCAGCGGATACACCGGATCGTCGACGGCGACGTTCTCCTGCGCGCAGATGTTCTCGACGAGTGTCCGCATCGTCTTCGGCGCCAGCAGGCGGAAGGGGTAGTGGTGAGTGCGCGACCGGATGGTGGGCAGCACCTTCTCCGGCTCGGTGGTGGCGAAGACGAAGATCAGATGCTCGGGCGGCTCCTCGACGATCTTGAGTAGCGCGTTGAAACCCGCGGTGGTGACCATGTGCGCTTCGTCGATGATGAAGATGCGGTAGCGCGACTGCGCGGGTGCGTAGAAGGCTCTGTCGCGTAGTTCACGGGTATCGTCCACTCCACCATGGCTGGCGGCGTCGAGTTCGATGACATCGACGTTCCCCGAGCCGTTGGGCGCCAGCGCGACACATGAATCGCAGATTCCACACGGCGTCGAGGTGGGTCCCTGCGCACAGTTCAGTGAGCGGGCCAGGATGCGCGCGGAGGACGTCTTACCGCAGCCACGAGGCCCCGAGAACAGATAAGCGTGGTTGATTCGGCCGGCGTCCAGCGCGGTGGTCAACGGTCCGGTGACGTGCTCCTGGCCGATAACTTCGGCGAAAGTCGCCGGGCGATACTTGCGGTACAGGGCCACGGGGAGCAAGGGTACCGGCGAACGCAGACGGTCACATGCGGCCGCCTCCCACACTCCGGTCGCCAAGTTAGAAAAAAGTTTGCTACTGTCCGCTCATGCCTACCTTCAAGGTGAACATCACCACTGTGCTGACTCTGGGCGTCAGCGTCATCTCCCTCGCGTTTACCTCTGCTTGTTCCGGAGAAACTGCCAACAAGCCGTCGGCGGAAAGTTCGCCTTCCGCCAGTGCCCCGACTTCGTCCACACCCGCAGTCAAGTTACCTGCTGTCCCGCTCGAGAGCCTGATGCTCACGCGCGCAGACTATCCCGAGGGGGATGGAAAGTTCGTCGTCCAGGACAAAGCGGACATCAAGAAGGACGACGCGGAACGGCCCGACCCGGTCGTCACCCCGGCGGTCTGCGATGAGGTGATCAACGAGGACAAGAAAAACGACGACAAGTTCGACAAGGCGCGCACCAAGTACTCCACCGATACCCTCGACGCGGACAGCACCGTGTCGATCGGCATAGACGGTTCGTTTGCCAAAGCCGAAGAGGGCGCGAAGAAATGCCCGTCAGTGACATTCGAAATCAACGGCATCACCGTCAACGCCGATGTCACCTTCACCGACGTCCCCGGAGCAGCGGCGGAGGCCAAGAAGCTGGTGCTCGTGGGCCACGCGACGGCACGTGGACAGCAGGTTCCCATCCAGAGCACCATTCTCGGTGCATACCCGCGCGGCACGTCGGTGAAGGTGTCGGTGACCCGTACAGCCGAGCCCTGGACTGACACCGACGATGCCTTTGCTTTAGCGCTGCTCAACAAGCAGATTGCCAAAGTGAAGGAAGCGCCGTAGCCACACGAAATGGCCGCTAAGGTCCGTACATGACGACACGTCGCGTTGATATGAACACTGTGTTGGCGGTTGGCGCGAGTGTCATCGCACTCGCATTCACCTCCGCTTGTTCGAAGGACTCGCCGAGTAATACCCCGGCACCGTCCTCGAGTACCCAGAAGGCCGACGAGCCGAGCGTGAAGTTGCCCGAGGGCCCGGCGACTGCGCTGTTGCTGACCCGCGAGGACTTCCCCGCGGGCAATGGGACGTTCAGCATCGAGGACAAGCTCAAACTCGACAAGGACAAGCAGGGCAAGTCCAAGCCTGAGAAGGTCAACCCGCCCGGATGCTACGAGTTCATTTCCGAGGGAGACGGCGATTACGACAGGGCGCGGGCCAAATACGACTCGGACACCGTGACGGCGGAGAGCAGTGTCGGGCTCGGGATCAAGCAGTCATTTGACGACCTTGCGAAGCGCGCCCAGGAATGCGCGTCGGTCCAGATGGAAGGTGATGGCGTGGCGATGAAGGCGCACGTCTCCATCACCGATTTGCCTGGCGCCTCCGTGGAGGCCAAGTTGGTGAAGGTCGGCGGCCTGCTCGGACCCGAGGGAGATCAGATCGGCGTCGAGTCTCATATCGCGATCGCCCATCCTCGGGGCACGACCGTCAGGATCGAGGTCGATCGATTCATCGATCCGTGGACACCTGATCAGGACACGCTGGTGTTGGATCTACTCAACAAGCAGATCGCCAAGGTACAAAAGGCGCCGTAGGCGAATCCGCACATAATGGATGGGGGATATCCCGTGGCTCGCATGCTGTCTATCGGTGCGATATCCGCTGTGCTGATCTTGGCGTCCGCGTGCACCAGCGTCGTCGAGGGCGAAGCGAAGTCGGATGGCTCGCCCGGGCTGCCCAAGGGTTCTCCCGAAACGCTCCTGCTGCCGCGCGAGGACTTTCCCGACGGCTCCGGCTCGTACGAAGTGGTCGAGCAGCCGGGCGATGACGGACCGAAGGTGAAACCGGTCGAGTGCAACATCTTTGTCAACCATGACACGGTCCCCTTTGAGCAGGCGGCCGCTCAGTACGAGGACGGGGCTCTTCGCGTGGACGTCGTGGTTGGCAAGGGCATTGCCGACTCGTTCCAGACGATCGAGGAGAAGGCCGGACGATGCGGGTCCGTCAAGCTGGATCTCGATGGGATCGACGGGACCGGCAGCGTCAAGATGGAGAAGGTGCCCGGGGCCTCCGTCGACGCGACGGAGACCGTCTTCACCGGCGGCCTGGGCATGGATGGTGAGCAGACCGTGGAAATCACCATCAAGACGCTCACCGCACATCCGCGCGGAACCACGGTGACGGTCAAAGTCCTTCACGCCATGGAGCCCTGGACCAGCGATAACGACAAACTGGCGCTGACGCTCCTCAACAAACAGATCGACAGGGTGCAAAAGGCACCCTAGTCGGCACGCTCCAGTAGCTTCTCCGTTGCCGCCAGCAGTGCGCACGTCGCAAGACCATCGACAGCAGCACCAACGGTCTCCAACGGGGGAAATGACGGCGCCAGTCGAATGTTCTTGTCGTTCGGGTCGTTTCGGTAGGGGAACGTGGCCCCCGCCTCGGTAAGCGCAATCCCGGCCTCCTTGGCCAGAGCCACCGTGCGCTTGGCCGTGCCGTCGAGAACGTCGAGGCTGATGAAGTATCCGCCCTTGGGCTCACTCCACGATGCGATCTTGCTCTCGCTCAATCGGTCGTCCAGGATTTCAAGTGCCAGTTGGAATTTAGGCGCGAGAATCTGCTGATGCTTCTGCATGTGCAGCTTGACGCCCTCGGCATCGCCGAAGAAGCGCAAGTGCCGCAGCTGATTCACCTTGTCAGGTCCGATGCTGCGCTTACCGGCATGCTGCAAGTACCACGCGATGTTGGCCAGCGATCCGCCCATGAAGCTGACACCCGCACCGGCGAAGGTGATTTTCGAGGTGGAGGCAAAGATCAACGGACGGTTCGGATGTCCGGCGGTTTCGGCGATGCCCAGCAGGTCCACATTCCGGACGAAATCATGCGTAAGGGTGTGCACCGCATATGCGTTATCCCAGAACAGCCGGAAATCCGGTGCGGCCGTGTTCATCTGGGCCAGCCGACGAACAACTTCCCATGAGTACACGGTTCCGGTCGGGTTGGAGAAGACCGGAACGCTCCACATGCCCTTGATGGCCGGGTCGGAGGCGACGAGTTCCTCGATGAGGTCGACATCGGGGCCGTCCTCGCGCAGCGGTATCGGAATCATCTCGATGCCGAAGGATTCGGTGATCGCAAAATGACGGTCGTATCCGGGCGCTGGGCACAGGAACTTCAATGTCGGCTCGTCGACCCAGGGCCGGGGCGAGTCGACGGTTCCATGGAACAGCGAGTACACGATCACGTCGTGCATGAGGGACAGGCTGGCGTTGTTGGCAGCGATCAGGTTGGGCGCGGGAACGCCGAGCAGCTCACCGAAGATTGCGCGCAGCTCCGGGAGGCCGTTGCCGCCACCGTAGTTACGGGTGTCGGTGCCATTGCCGTCAAGGAAGTCACCGTCACCGGGCAGCGCCAGCAGGCCGTTCGACAGGTCGAGCTGCTCGGGAGCCGGCTTACCGCGGGTGAGATCCAGCGATAGCCCCTTGGCCTTGAGCTGGCTGTAGTTCTCCTGCTGCAACCGATGCTGAGCTGCGAGTTCGTCGGGTCCGAGTGACAGGAACGACACGGCTTTCCCCTATTCGCCCTACGGGCATCTGGAGGTCGCGATCTTCGGAAAGGGGACCCCGCGCACCCGACAGAGCCCGTTGACCCTTGCTGCCTTCCAGCCCTGGGGGAGTTCACAGGATAGACGCCGCGCGGGGTCCGGCGACCAGTCTAGTGGGTGGGCCGTCCCGCCCCGAACCGTGGTAGGTGTTACCTTCCGATATCGTGAAATCGGATTGGGGCGATACTCTCCTTACCCTCGAATTCACAGCGGAAAGGACCAGCGGAAATGGCTGAAATTCCAACTCTTGCAGAGTTTCCGCTGCATTCACACGATAAGCTGCGTTACGCCGACACGGATCGGCAGGGCCACGTCAATAACTCCGTTTTCTCGACCCTGCTGGAAACCGGGCGAGTTGAGTTTCTACACGACAGCACTAGACAAATCCTGGAGCCGAACAGGGCATTTGTCATCGCGCGTTTGGAGATCGACTTTCTGGGCGAGATGCAGTGGCCAGGCCAGGTAACCATCGGTACGACGGTGGATTCTGTCGGACGCAGTTCACTCACACTTCGCCAGGCCATCTTTCAGGGAAATCGTTGTGTCGCGCAAGCCCGCTCCGTCATTGTTTTGATGGATGAAAGCTCACGCCTCTCGACACCATTCTCCGAGGGGGTTCGCGCCCGCCTCTCCGAGCTAACATCGTTGCTGGACGGGTCTGCTACCGAAAAATGACATAGTGCATGGCAATTATCACGCCAGCCTGACGAATAGCGCGCCGGAACACACTCCGATACAAACGTCTAACCGTCGTCCAGCCCCAGCAGTTCAGCCCCATTGCGGTCGAGGATCAACGACGCGTCCTCGGCCGACAGACCCTCCTGGATGTACGTCGCGGAACTGACGTACCGGGGACCGCCCTGGTACGGGAAATCCGATCCGAACACCAGCCGGTCGGCGCCCAGTGACGCGACAGCAGCCTGCAATGCGGGCGTGTGATCGTGCCCCACCGTGTCGTACCAAATCCGCCGGGCAGCATCCTTGGGAGCCTCCGGACAATGCGTGGCTTCCCATTCGGTCACCTGCCGGTTCGCCCTCTCCAGCACCATCGGCAACGCCCCACCCAGATGACACGTCACGATCTTCATATCCGGATAACGCGACGGGATCCCCGCGACGATGAGATGCATGATCGCGATCGTGTCCTCGATCGGGGCCCCGATGGACCAGGTGAGCGAGTGCTCGGTGATCAACGAGGAATCCGCTCCGCACCCGGCAGGGTGCACGAAAAGGATTGCCCCCCTGCGATTGAGCTCCTCGTACAGCGGATCGAAGATCGGATCGGCGATTGATCGACCTAGCACCGAGGTCGTGATGGCCGCACCGTACATCTCCAGATCGTCGATCGCGCGACTCAGCTCCTCCAGCGCGGCCGGGATATGCGGCAAGGGTAACGACGCCAGCGCCCGGAACCGTCCCGGGTACTCACTAGCGAGCTTCGCGTATTCATCGTTGACAAATCGGGCGCTCTCGACGGCGGCCGACTCATCCTCGAAATGGGGCGATGCCGGTGTCGCCGAGAGGATCTGCAGGTCTACACCCGCCTCGTCCATCAACGCGAAACGCCCATCCAAATCGGCGCGTACCGCCCCGGCCCCGAGACCACGATGGACGTCGGTACCGGCCCGTCCGTGCTCATCAAGCAGCGAGAGATAGTCGTCGGACCACAGGTGAGCGTGAATGTCTATGCGCACACTTGTCATGCTAGTACCGGAACCCCCGTCGCCAGCGGCGTCAGCAGCTCAGCGAAGATCCCTACTCCATCCCGCGTCAGGATGGATTCGGCGTGGAACTGGATCGACGCAAATCGCTTGGCGCGCACCGCGTGAACCTCACCCGTCACGGCATCCGAACTGATCTGCACTCGCCCCGCCGGAGTATCCACCCACTCGCCGCCTGTGACCGCGGCGAAGGTGTTGTAGAACCCGACATGCCGCTCAGTTCCGAACAAATCGATCTGCCGCTGGACACCCTGATTAGGCTGCTCCCGGCGACGGATGGGCAGACCCAATTGCCAGCACAGCACCTGATGACTCAGGCAAATCGACAGAAACGGAATGCGCTGGGTCAGTGCGGTCTTCGTCAACGCCGTCAGCGTCGCGATCTTCGGAACATCAATGGCCGTCGGATCACCCGGACCGGGACCGAGCACCAGAATGTCATGCGAACCGGGCCTGATGTCCTCGTCGAAGCGACGAATATCCACCCGCAAGCCCAAGGCCCGCAGCTGCAATCCGATCATCGAGGTGAACGTGTCCTCGGCGTCGACCACTAACGCGGTCCGGCCGACCAGATTCGCGGCGCTCGCCCCTGAATCGTGCCCCAGCCAGAAGGTCCCTATGCCGGAGTTGCGACTGGCGAGGGCCTCCGTCACGCGGGGATGACTGCGAAGTTCGCGACGTGTCGTCAACGCGGAGAGCAATCCTGCCGCCTTACTGCGGGTTTCGGCGGCCTCACTCGCGGGATTGGAATGCCGAACGATGGTGGCGCCGGTGCCGGCCACAAGTGCTCCATCAGGCGAAATCTCAGCGGTACGGATCAGGATCGCCGAATCCATCTGCCGCACGCCGGCAGTATCGGTACTGATCAGCGCGGCGACTCCGCTGTAGTACCGCCGGCCCTGTGGTTCATACCGCTGGATGACGCGGCACGCATTCTCCAGCGGGCTTCCCGTCACCGTCGGCGCGAACATCGTCTCGGCCAGGATCTCTCGCGGATCACGGTTCGTCACACCGGAAATCAAATACTCGGTATGCGCAAGCCGCGCCATTTCCTTCAGGTACGGCCCCTGCACCTGACCACCATCCGGGCAGATACGGGCCATCATCTTCAGTTCCTCGTCGACCACCATGTAAAGCTCATCGGATTCCTTGGTGTCGGCGAGAAACTCCATCACGGCATCCAGATTCGGGCCGTTGACACCGTACCGATAGGTCCCGCTGATCGGATTCATCACGGCCAACGAATCCTGCACGCTGATATGGCGTTCGGGTGTGGCACCGACGAACACCTGATCCCCGGTGCTCACCAGGAAGGTCCAGTACGCACCCTTCTCTCGCTCCAGCAGCCTGCGAAAGAGCGTCAGTGCCGTGTTGATCGAATAGTCATGCAACTGCACGAGCAGGTTCCGCTTGAGCACGAAGTTGGCGCCGGCACCCTGACCGATCTCCTCGGAGATGATTCCGGCCGCCAGACGTGCGTACTCCTCGTCATCGATGTCGAAATCGCTGTGACCCACCACCACCGGGTACTCAGGAATTCGATCCAGCACCGCAGACAACGGCGCCGGCTCTTGCTGTTCGATGGCAAGTGCCAGCAGCGGAGCACCATCATCGGGCGCCACGAATCCCCGCTCGACGATCTGGCGGTAAGGCACCAATGCCAGTAGCTCATGCCCAACCAATCCATCGCGCAACGGCAGGTCACCGATCCGTTCGACGGACGTCACCTCTCCGGTGAACACATCGACGACATCGGGAGCGCCGGATTCCGGCCGATGCAGCAGCGCGAATGGTCCGGTTTGTCCGGCCAAGACGCGCCCCAGGAGATCACTCATGTCAGCACCTCATCAGTAACGGTCAGCACAGCGCACCGCCGGGCCGCGTATTCGAGTGCCATCCAGTGCGATTCGTCATCGAAGTCGGCGATCGCATCGGCGACCAGGAAGGTCTCGATATCGTGAGTAAACGCGTCCACCGCCGTCATCAGCACTCCCACGTGCGCGTAGACACCGCAAATAATCAGCTGGTCTCGCCCTGCGGCGTGCATCCGCTCCAGCAGTGCCGAACGATGGAAAGCGCTGTACCGCCATTTGGTGAAGACCCAATCACCGGGATCGGGCGCGATCGGATCGACGATCTGGCGGTGCTCCTCGTCCACCCGCATCCCGGGGCCCCAGAAGTCCTTGAGCAGACCGCGCTGTTCCTGAGTCATGCTGCCGGGCTGAGCGGTGTAGGCGATCGGGATTCCCGCGGCCACAGACCGGTCACGGATGGCCGCAACGTTGCTCACCAGCTCCGCACGCAGCGAAGCAGGCAGTGGGGCAAGGAAGTAGCGCTGCATATCGTGGATGAGCAACACCGCGCGAGCCGGGTCGATCTGCCATGTCGCCGTGTTGGCGGGCAGCAGGTCCACTGTCGGCAGATCGTATTCGGCGATGATCGGGATACCGCGTTCAACGGTGGTCATGGGTCAAACCCCTAGCGTCGCGCCGCCGTCGACCACCAGCGTGTGCATGGTGATGTGGGCGGCTTGGTCGGAAAGCAGGAAGGCCACAGCGTCAGCGATGTGTTGTGGTTGGGCGACGCGCCCCAGGGGAATCCCCGGCTTGAAGTCATCCAGACTGCCGGAAACCAGTCCGGAGTCGGAGGAATCTCCCAGCATGGCGCGCAACATGGGGGTGTCCGTAGAACCGGGAGCGACAACGTTGCATCGGATTCCGTGCTCCGCAAGCTCCAACCCCAGACTCTTGGTGAAGGCGTTGGCGGCTGCCTTGGACGCGGCGTACGCCGTCATTCCCTTACGGGCCACCAACGCTGCGTTGGAGGCAATCGTCACGATTGAACCAGCGCGGCGGGGGATCATGTGTCGCGCCACCTCCCGGCTCAGCACAAATGGCGCCCGCACGTTGACATCAAAGGTCCGAGCCCAGTCGGAGTCGGAGAACTCCACCGCCGCCCCTGTTCTCAGCACCCCCGCACCGTTCACCAACGAGGTGATCGGGCCTATCCGAGATTCAATGTCGGCCACCCCCACCGCCACCGCGGTGTCATCGGTGATGTCGAGCACCTGTCCGATGATGTCCAGCCCCTCATCGGCGGCATATTCGACGAGCTGCTTGATGGCCACCTCGTCGATATCCACCGCGATAACTCGCTCGTCGCGGCGAGCCAGGGTCGTCACCACTCGAGAGCCGACTCCCCCGCCAGCACCCGTCACCACCGCTACCATGCCGACACCACCTCGGCGGCCTGAGCGGTGTTGAGACGCGGATCGCACAGCGTCGAATACCGCTGACCTACTTCGTGATTCTGGGAGTCGTCAAAGACGCACTCGACGACATCATCCGGCGTTGCTTCCAGGTGCAATCCGCCCGAGTGCACGCCCGCCGCATCGAGTACCTCACGGAAGCCGCGCACCTCGTCGATGGCCGTCTGGACATGCCTCGTCTTGTACCCGGAGTCGGTGGACACCGTGTTGGCGTGCAATGGGTCGCACAGCCAGATCACGGGGTGCCCGGATTCACGCACCTCCGCAACTAAATCTGGCAGCTTGTTACGCACTGCCGAAGCACCCAATCGCGCGATCAGCGTCAACCGGCCACTCTCATGCTCTGGATCCAGCTTGTCGCACAGCGCGAGCAGCTCCTCGGTCGTCATCGATGGGCCGACTTTGCACGCCACCGGATTGGCGATACGGGAGAACAATTCAACATGCGGGCCGTCCAGATGCCGGGTCCGGTCGCCGATCCAGGGCCAGTGCGTGGACGTGAGCACCATGCGGTTCTCGCCGTCGCGCCGCAACTGCGGTGCCTCGTAGTCGAGCAGCAGCGCCTCGTGAGATGTCCACACCGGCGGTTCGATGACCGACAGCGAGGATGGCACCCGCCACCCCAGGTGACCCATCACCCGGTTCGCGGCCCAGTATCCGGCAAGCATCCGATCCGGATTGGCACGCCGATGTACCGGGTGCGGCTGCGGACCATTGACGAGATGCCCACGGAAAGAGGGCAGTTCGACACCATCGATCATCTCGGTGGGCTTGGACCTCGGCTTGGCATACTGCCCGCCGATGCGGCCCACCCGCAGTACCGGCCGGTGGGTCTTCATCCGCATGGTGCCGGCGAGCACGTTGAGCAGCGCTACCTTGCGAGCCACGTGAGCATTGGTCGACTCCTGCGGATCCTCCGCGCAATCACCCGCCTGGATGATGGTGGCCCGGCCCTGAGCGACGGTGCTCAGCAGCGCACGCAAGGTCCTGATCTCGTCGGCGCCGACCAGCGCGGGCAGCTCGCTGAGCTCCGCCCGCACACGCTCCAGGTGCACGTCGTTCTCCCAGACCGGTTGTTGCACAGCGCGTCCGGTAGTGAGCAGCAGTGATGGCGCAGTCATTCTCGTGATCTCCATTCGATTGATTTCTGATTCACTTGCCCCACTGGACTGCGTCGAGAACGCCCAGCTGTGTGGTCTTGGCAGGAGTGGTGATTGTTCCGGCGCCGTCACGCAGCACAAGCTGCCGCAAGTCCTGGCCAACCGGATCCCATTGAGGAAGCCGCGAGCTCGCCGGTGCACGGCCGTGCGCGAACTCTGTCACCACATCCATAAAGGCGGCAGAGGTTTCACGCTCCTTGGGCCCGTCGCCGAACTTGGCCACATTGGACGGGTGCGCGTAGGTACCGAAGAGGAACGGTGACGTCGACTCATGAGGCACGCCGAAGTACGGCTGCTGTACCGGGTGGGCATATTCCATGAGGTACAGCGGCGCACGCCGTTCAACCGTCGCACGGCGGGTGAAGGCGAGGATGTCGTGGCGAATCAGAGCATCTCCCCACAGTTCGGTCCACAGCGAGAGCGGATCCGCCGGCCGGCCATCCTGCTTAGCCGAATCTGTGTACATGGCAACGGCATGAGCGACAGCCTCATCGGATATGGGCGCGGCTCCCTGCTCGAGAATGTCACGGAAGGCGGCGCGCAGTGAGTCAGCATCGGTCGGCTGCGGTTGCGGGTCGGGCGCATGAGGACCGGTAAAGAACGATCCCTCCGTGCTGGTGTAGATGGAGATGGCAGGGATGTCTGGCATCGGTTGATTGACATCGAAGGCCGGGAGCAGCACCGGGTCGAGGATGGGTCCGCGGTACTGGCGACCGCTCGTGACTATGCGTTGCGACCTCGGCAGAGCGAACTGCGCCACCCACCAGTCGCGTATCCGGTCCGCCGGTACGTCTTTGAGGTTCTTGACCGGCACCCCCTGCGCCGCGGCCAGCGCATCGAACACTGTGGTGGCGTCGGCGGGCGTCAGGCTCAGGTAGGGGCTCCAGACATGTGCCTGACTGATGCTGATGATTCGGCGCAGCAGCGGCCGCGTCTGTGGATGCAGCGACAGCTGCCAGGTGCTGGCACCGCCCGCCGAGGTCCCGACCAGCGTGATGTTCCCCGGGTCGCCACCAAACGCCTTGGCGTTCTCACTAACCCAGCGCAGCAGCGCGATTTGGTCCTGGAGGCCCCAGTTGGTGTGCAGTCCGGTGTCGGGGTCTTCGAGGGCGGGATGACCGCAGAAGCCGAAGGCACCGAGCCGGTAGTTGAAGTTCACGACGACGGCACCGGCACGCTCGGCGAGCGCCGCCCCGTCGTAGACCGGGAGACTGCCCGCTCCCCGGGACCAGCCGCCGCCGTGGATGTAGACGATCACGGGCAGCTTCGCGGCCCCGTCCACCGTGGGCGTCCATACATTGGCATACAGGGCGTCTTCCTGACGCACCGGATCCCCGCCAGCCGGCTGAATGAAGTCAGAGCCAAATCTTGTGGTGTCCAAAGTATTCCGCCAGGGAACTGGCGGCCGCGGGGACCGGAATCGATTCTCTCCGGTCGGCGGCTGCGCGTAGGGGATGCCCCGGAACACATGCACCTTGCCTGCGGTTCCCCCACGGATCGCGCCGCCGGTCACAGAAACTTGCGGATCCGCCGCGCTGGCCTGCGAGCCGCAACCAGCAAGTGCCGCCGCGCCAGCCAACGCAAATGTCGTTCCTAGCAACGCCCGCCGGGTAATCACCTCTCTATCTTCGAGATGGGGCGGCACGCACCAAACAATCGTGAATTCAGTTCGTCAGTTCGAAGGGAATCCGTCAAGTTGACCCCCCTGGTACCCCATTGCGCCACCTAATGACTCAGCCTGCAAACAATGATTTGCAGGTCACGGGGTTGTTCATCAATCCGTCATCTCGCATTAGTCCACCACGGTTGGTGTAGCGGGGCACCCGCATAGTCCGTCACTTTGTGTGGTGCCAATACCTGGCCCTCAGCGCGACTCTGGCCCATTCTTGGGTCGACTCCGAACATCCGCTAACTCATTGAGGTGCTTCAGACATGACATCTGCGACCAAGGCACAGGCCGCGACCGACCTGTTCGATACGCGGCCCCGCGTCAGCTCGGTCGACGCCATGGCTTCCGTGGCCTCGCATGTATGCCCCGAAGTGCTGCGATCCCTGCCGCGCTGCGATCAGCGCGCCAAGGGCGAGGACTACGTCACCGGCCTGCTGAAGGTGCGCGGACGTAAGTCGGCGCGGAACATGGCGGCCAGCATGGGCCAGTCGATGGGCCGCGAAGTGAGCGAGCAGAACCTGCACCACTTCGTGAACAGCTCCACCTGGGACTGGTGGGCGGTGCGCCGGGACCTGACCGCGTACCTCACCAGCGCGTACCACGCGGCCGCATGGGTGGTGACCCCGATGCTCATTCCTAAGGCAGGCGTGCACTCCGTGGGCGTGGACCGGCGCTACTGCCCTCGCGCCGGGCGCGCGGTCAACGGCCAGCTCGCCCTCAGTGTGTGGCTCGCCGCTGACGGTTTCGCGGTACCGGTGAGCTGGCGGTTGCACCTGTCGCAGCCCTGGCTGGAATCGGCCACCAAGAAGACCAAGACCTCGATCCCCGAGGATTACCCCCTGGAGTCGGTAAGCGGATGCGCGCTGTCGTCGTTCCAGGAATTCCTCAAGGTGGCCCGTCCCTCGAAAGCACCGGTGATCTTCGACCTGCTCGGTGCCAGCGGTGCGGACCTGACGCAGGTCTTCGGAACGCTGTCCCATCAGGTGGCGACCACGCGGGTACCTAGCGACCTGCAGCTTCAAGTAGTCGACCCGGCATTCGCCGGCTACCAGGGGCGCGTCCTGCCCGCCGCGCAGATCGTGCAGGCCACCAAGGGCTCGCGGCGCACCGAGCAGTACGTCTACCAGGGACGCCGACACCTGATCAGCATCGCCAAGGTTCAGCTGGCGGACCCGTCCGCAGTGCGGTCACGGACACCGTTGACGCTCGTCGGCATGACCCCGCTGGACCACTCGCGGGCGCGCACCGAACTCTGGTTGACCAACGACCCCGAGTTCTCCACCTCGTCACAGGCACATCAGGTGGCCCTGGCCGATCACGTGCAGCAGGGATACCTGCACCTGGCAAACCGCATGGGCATGCAGGACTTCGCGGGACGGTCGTTCACCGGATGGCATCGTCACGCCACTCTCGTGTCTATCGCCGCGGCGGTGGGATGCCTGGTGTCACCCGGTCTGGCGAGTGAGCAGCGAACCACGAACTTTCCACAACTTGATGGCGAGCTGCGTGTCCAGGAGCCGCTCGGCATCCTGCCACCCGTCACCGAGTAACTCATTCACCCGATCGAGACGACGCACCACCGTGTTGGGATGGGTGTGCAGGATCTTTGCGGCACGGGTGGGGCTGGCGCCCACGGTGAAGTAGACGTCGAGGGTCTGAAGCAGATCGGTATCGCGGTCTTCGTCGTAGTCGATGACGGGCCCGACCATGGATCTGACGAAACCCTCGATGTCCTGGTGACGCGAGAGCAGCACGCCGAGAAATCCGAGTTCGTTTGCGGCGGCTGCGGTTCCGAGAGCGCCCAGGGCACTCATCGCGTCCATGCAGCGCATCGCGTCCTGGTACGTCTCTTCGATGGATTCGACACGGTCCGACGGTCCGGCAGAGGACACCGTCACCGGCATGCGCAGGTGCGTGGTTGTTTCGTCCCAGACCGCCTGGGCGGTCCGCCCCGGGTCCGATCCCGGAACGAGCAGTACCACCACCTCGTCCTGGGTGGCCCGGAGCCCACCCACGCGTGAGGCGAACGACGCCGACCACAGCGACGCGCGGTCCAGTCCGCCACGTTCAGGCCTGAGAATCACCACGACATGGGGTTGATTGAGGTCCAAAGACAAACGACGGGCGTAGGTCTGAACCAACCGACTGTCACGCTGGCGGTAATCCAGCACGTCGTGGAGCAGGTCGTCACGCAGCTGGGCCACCGACAACGACATTCGATTGTCGCCAGACATGACCACCGCAGCCGTGGTGGTGAGATCCTGAATCTTTAACGGGTACACCGAGACTGGGTCGTCATTCAGGCTCGCGACGGACAGCTCGCCGTGGTAGTCATCGCCCACCGCGAGTGCGGTCGTCACGAAGTCTTCCGGATCGGATTCCCATCTGTACGAAGCGATCTCGGCGCCATCGTGGCCAGTAACCCGCATCGCGACACCGAGGTGCTCCCCCGCCGTGAGGACAAAGCTATCCATGCCACCGGGGCCGGCCCCGGCGTTGAGAAGCCTGGTCCGCAGCTCGAGGCGTTGCTCTAGCTCGCTGATTTGTGCTGTGTTGCTGGAGAATTCGTCGGCACGCGCCAACGCGATGCCCGCGAACGAGCAGAGGCTGGCGAAGAGCGCCCGCTCGGCGCCGGTAAAGCTGCGCACAGTGCGGGATCCGACATAGAGGTTGCCGAAGTGCTGCCCCTCATGCTCCATCGGCATGACCATCAGGCTGTGCACACCCTCGGAGCGCATGGCGGCGTCGCCATCGCTGGCCCGGCTAAACCTGGTGTCGGACGGGTAATCCGTGGTCCATACCGGGCCATGGCCGGGACGGTACTGACTGACCAATCCGACGTCGTCACCAATCGGGAAATACAGACCGCGGTTGATCGCAGTGGTAGACCCGTCGACGTAGCGGACGTGGTGCCGCACCTCAGGCCCGGAGTCATCGCGCACCGAAATGAACGCGAAGTCGGCATCGAGCATGATCCGCGCACGTTCCACCAAGGTCGTCGATGCCTCGTCGATATCGCGGCAACCAAGCAGTTCGATGGCCACACCCACGAGGTTGGACAGTCGCGCCTCCCGCTGATTCTGCCCTTCGATAAGGCCGTATATGCGCTCGGCATATCCGCGAGCGCGATGCAGATCCGCAGCGCTCCACGGGGGCGAGGATTCGCGGGCCATCTCCTTGAGCCGGGCCTCGAAGACATCGGGCGCCGTTCCGGAAGCCAACAGCCGCAGCACGGCTAACGCGGTGGGCCCCCCCTCGCGGGCCCCACCAACCTGTATGTCAGTCAATCCCAACTACCCGTCTGCCGTGTGTGCGTGGCAACGGTAAATGTGGGGTACGGCAGCGTCAAGACTCTTACGCGCGAACAGTTCGCAAAGAATCAGCCTGAACGAAAGTTCGCGCAGGTGACTTCCTCAGATCTGTCGCATCGCCGCCGCCTCAGCCAGCTGACCTGCCGCTCCGACATACGTGACGGGGTCCAACAGTTCATCGACCTCGGCCTCGCTCAACCACGCGATGACCTCCGGCCGGGCAAGACTCGCCTCGCGCAAACTCACGCCGCCCGCGACTGCCTCGTCGACGACGGCGGAGACGAGGGCCTTCGCCGGCGCCTTGCCCAACTGCGCGGACAGCGCCGCCGAAAGCCGCTCGGCCGAGGGCTGCCCGCCGAGCAACCCGAGGTTGTCCGACATGCGTTGGCCGCGCACCTGCAGTCCACGACTCAGATCGACGGCCGTCTGCGCCGCACCGCCGGTGAGGCGCAGACATTCGCGCAGGGCCAGCCATTCCGCGTGCCAGCCACCCGCGGACCGCTCGTCCTCGCTGAGCAACGAGTTGGTCAGGATGGTGCTGAGCGCCGGAACCTGCAACGCCGCCGACCTGATCATCGTGGCCAGCACCGGGTTTCGCTTGTGCGGCATGGCCGAGGAGACACCGCGACCCGGTGGTGCCGGTTCGAGTACCTCCCCGACCTCGGTGCGGCTCAAGGTCAGCACATCGATGGCGAACTTGCCCAATGCGCCCGTCGCAAAGGCCGTGGTGCTACCGATATCGGCGATCGGGGCGCGTAGCGCGTGCCAGGGCAGCCCCGAGGCGGCCAGGCCCGTCCTCCGCGCGAAGGCGATGTTCAGCGTCTCGACGAATGCCCCGGGATCTGCACGGTGCGATCCCGCATATTCGAGGTACCCGGCGAGGGTGCCCGCGGCACCACCCAGTGAGACCGGAAGTGCGCCCGCGACTGCGAGCACGCGTGCACGGGCCTCCAGGATCAGCTCCCGCCAGCCGGATGCCTTGAGCCCGAACGTGGTCGGAACGGCGTGAACCGCCAGGGTGCGAGCAGCCATGACAGTGTCCCGGTGTTCGACGGCCAGGATCGCAAGAGCCTCGGCTACGTAACCCAAATCCGTCGCGATGAGCGACAGCACCCGCTTGGCCAGCATCATCGCCGCGGTGTCCAGGATGTCTTGGCTGGTCGATCCGCGGTGCACGTAGTCGGTCGCACTCGGATCGATGTCCCCCACCACCCGAGTCAGTTCTTTGATCAGGCCGACGACGGGATTGGCTGTCTCCCGCGCCGACAACGCCACCGCACGGACGTCAATATCGTGTCCGGCCACAGCCTTGGCGATGACATCCGCGGCGGCCCTGGGCAGAACTCCGATATCTGCCTGCGCGGCTGCTAGCGCCACCTCCGCGTCGAGCATCGCCTGCAGCCACGCCGTATCGGTCAACTCACCCTCGGCGACGGTGCCGGCGCTGACCGGCGAGAGGAGTCCGGTCTCCAGGAAACCGCTCACACCAGCACTCCGTGATCACCCACATCTGCAACCGGAGAGGGTGCACTGGCCAATGCGGCACGCGCGATCGCATCCGCGTCGCCCAGTGTCACCGAATCCACTCCCGGCCTGATTCCCGCCGCGGTAACCCAGTGCACCGACTCAGTGGGCACCCCATAGGCGAACCGGCGCGGATGAACGCGCCCGTCGGCACCGATCAACCGGTACGGGCGTTCGGTGACTGCCAATCCCTTTGTCTGGTAGGCCTTGTGATCATCGGTAGGAATCTCATACGGGCGGCATTGACCGGTCTCCTGCAGGAAGATCAGCAGGGGGTCGCTGCTGCGGCGCAGGTCTGGTTCATGTAGTCGTGCCTCGATGAGGCTGCGCGTCCTGACGGCCGACCCCGGCACAAGTGGCGACTCGATGACCACGGCCGGGTCATGAGTATCGAAGCGCACCTGCATCTGTGGTCCCACCAGATGCATGACCCCGGCTTCCACCAGGGCGATGATCTCCTCGATCCGCTGAGCCGGCGGGCCGATGGACAGGAAGGCATTCAACGGCGTGTACCAGCTCTCCAACTCGTCGCGGTACGACTTACCGTCCAGCCCGCCGTGGTCCACCGCCAGCCGGATCTCATTGCGCAGGTCCCGCAACACATCCAGCGCCGCCTTCACCGGACCGTCGACATTGCCCTCACGTGCCATCACCACATCGGCGCGCAGGTGTTCGAGGATCCACGCGGTGAACTCCGAAGGGCCACTGAACTCGCGGTTACCCCAAGGACGGTCGAGATCATCCCATTCCCAGGCGATCTCGAGCAGGTTGTGATCCGACAAAATCGCCGGCAGGTCGCCCTCATCCGCGGCGAGGTACCGCGCGGCGAACTCTTGGATTGGCACTCCGCGCTGCGTCAAATGCCCTTCGTAGTAGACGCATTCGACTTCCCGAGCGATGAGCGGCCAGAGGTCGCGGCGGAACTGGAGGAGACCACCGAGGTCCTCGCGGAGCTGGGTGATGCGTTCCACGGTGAGCAGACGCGGGAAATAGCGACCGGAGGAACCCTTCTGGTTCTCGCCGCGTGCGTGGTACGGGATGCCACGTCGAGAGCTGGCGTACAGAATCGGCTCTTGCCCCGAGGGGCGGTACACCAGCCGCCCCTCTTCCGTTCCTTGCTCCCGTTCGAACTTTCCGCCACGGCCCACCGTCAACAGAGCCATGTAGTCAAAGAAGTTCAGCCCCAGTCCCCGAACAGCGACCGGTTCCCCCGGTGCGATGGCGGACAAATCGATATCGGCCGGGTTGGCCGGGGTGACGTAGGTCAGTCCGTGGATACGGGCCAGGGAAGCGGCGCGCGCCTCACCGGGGCGCAGGCCTGCGGGCACATGTCCGACGGCGAGAATGACGGCGCTCAGATCATGCAACCTCGTCCCGTTCTCCAGCCGAACCCCCTGTGGCCCATCGATATCGCCATGAGTGTCCGCCAATGCCACTGCACGGGAGCGGTGGACGAGCACGGTCACGTGATCGGGCGCCCACCCGACCACACGCGCGAAACTGTCGCTGAGGTAGTGCCCATAGAGGGCCCGCGTCGGGTACGAGTTGGACCGCAGCGTACGTGCCTCGGCGATCGCCTTCTCGCCGCTACGCGATGGATCACCCAGCAACGCAAGGCTTTGCGCCCACTCGTAGAGCGTCGGCCCCGGTTCAATGGGTCCCTCGATGGCCACGCTGTCGTCAGTGAACACGGTGATTTGCGACGCCACGGTGTTCATCAACAGATGCCAGGACTGATTGGTCCGCCAGACCGATCCGGCGCCCGGCGAGTAGGGATCGACGACGTGCACGACGATTCGGTCCGCGCTGGGTGCGTGGCGCTCATTGGCGCACAGGCGCTCCAGCACTGCCAGACCGCGAGGTCCCGCACCGATGATGCAAATCTGTTGGTCCGACATCTACCGCACCCCTACCGCCGACGTCACCGCGGCCAAGCCGAAATCGGTGTCGCCGTGCATCCACGCCAGCTCGTCATGCAGATCGGAATCTCGCATCGCGCCCAGCTTCTCGTTGCGCTCGACGGCCGCGTCACCCGCCGCATGCCAGATGCCGATGCTGTCCCTGGCCGCCAGCGTCACGTCGGCGGTGCGGTCACGACGTGCCTCGACATACCTGCTGAACCGGCCCGGAAGGCGGTCTGGATCGGCACCGATGATCGCGCCGAGGACCACGGCGTCCTCAAGTGCCTGGCTGGCGCCCTGCGCGGCGTAGTGCAGCATGGGGTGCGCCGCATCGCCCAACAGCACCACTCGACGATCCGACCACTGCCGTACCGGGTCACGATCCACCAGCGACCAGGATCTCCAGTCTTGCCCTAGCTCAAGCAGGCTGCGCGCCGTTCCACGCAATGGCGCCAACTCGCCGCGCACACGCGCCTCACTCACCGAGACCCCGGAGAACGCCTGGGTGACACCGTCCGTGCGGCTCGCCGCAAGATTCAGCAGCGAACCACCCGCGATCGGGTAGGTCACCAGATGGCATCCGGGCCCGGTCCACCAGGTGACCGAATTGGATTGCAGGCTCTCATCGACCTTGTCGATGGGCACCGTGGTGCGGTACACCGTGATCCCGGCCACCCGCGGTTCGCCGTCGTCGAGCAGCACCCGGCGGATCGAAGAGTTGATGCCGTCGGCACCGATGAGGCCGTCGCCGTCCACGCTGGTGCCGTCGGCAAGCAGCGCCCGCACTCCCTCGGCACCCTGCTGGTATCCGAATACCTCACTGCGGCTGAATAATTCAATGCGGCTATCCGAAACGCAGGCGTCGACCAGGATGCGGTGCAGTTCCGCGCGATGCACCACCAGGTAGGGGCTGTCGAACCGGTGCTGATAATCCGCACCCAGGCTCATCGTGTTGATCAGCCGGTCGATGGTGGCGTCGAAAAGCCGCAGCGAGTCCACCTGGACGCCGATGCTCTCGATCTTGTCGCCCACGCCGAGCACGTTGAGAGCATGTAATCCGTTGGGGGCAAGCTGGATACCCGCGCCGATTTCGGCGAACTCGCGCGCCCGCTCCAGGACAACCACCTCGTTACCCGAGGCGGCCGCGCTCAACGCGACGGCAAGTCCGCCGATACCACCACCGACCACAATGAGCCGGCTCATCAGAAGGCCCCCGAGCTGATTCGCGCCGACAGTTCCAGCCTCTTGATCTTCGTGGTAGCGGTCTGCGGAAGCTCATCGAGGCGCAGCTGAAGCGGCGGGGCCATCGGCGGCAACTGGGCCGCCGCGGTGTCCCAGGCGTTCAGATTGAGCGGCACATCGTTTTTGGTGCACACGACCGGCTGCGCGAGACCATTCGGGCCTGCCACGATGATCACCTCAGTGAGCTCGTCCACCGCCAGGAACAGGCGATCCTCGGCGGCCAGGGTGCTGCCGAAGCCTTCGATGAGATCGACTTCGCGGTCAAGGAGGTGAATGCAGCCCCAACGGGTGCGGTAGCCGACATCGCCCATCCGCCACCAACCGTCGTCGAGCTGATTGTCGTAGCGGTCTTGCTCCCCCAGGTAGGTACGAATCCGGCCGTCGGTTCGCACCTCGATGTAACCGGGGTTCTCCGACGACGGCGGCTGCCCGTTGCGGGAAACGATCCGGACGTCCGTCATGCCGGGGAAGGCGTAGCCGACACACCGCCCATCGGAGTCGGCGGACCTCAGGCGGCTGAAGCCGCGCGCGACGATCGGCCCCACCTCACTTTGACCGTATAGCTGCCCGAAAAGCGGGCGCCGGCGTTGTGTCGCCGCCAGCAGGGTGCGCACGGTGCGTGGGTGAATGGCATCGAAGGTGCTGCTGAAGTATTTGACCGAGGCCAGCGGGCGCCGCGGATCTTCGGCCAGCACTTCCCAGTTGATGAAGGTGTTGGGGTGGGCCTCAAGGATTCCCGGCTTCACACGCAGGAAGATCTCCGCCGCGTGTTCGGGTTCGTCGTCCACGAGCACCACCACGGGGAAGCCGCGCAGCATCGCGATCGCCAATGCCGTCACCAGGCGCGAATGCACGAAGGACACGTGGATGACCACGGGCTCGCGACGACGAACCAGCGCGGCGACGGCGGCCTGCGGCCGGTACCGCGCCTCGAAGGTGAAGTTGGTGTGCACGGCGAGCTTGGGTACTCCGGTGGTACCGGAGGTGTGGGTGATGAGTGCCGGATCGTGCGGGCTGGGGATAAAGGCGGGCGCGGGCGCGGCGGGAGTGAGCGCCGACAGCGTCACGGCCTCCGGGTGCTCGCCTTCGGCGAGCAGGATTCGCGAGGTGATTTCCGCGATCGGCTCTCCGGCGAGGTCACCCTCGAGCTTCGCGGCGTCCGTCAGCAAGGCCGGGTTGCCTACCCGCCCAATGAGTGTCGCCACTGTCGCGCCATCTAACTTGGGGGACAACAGCACTGGAACCGCGCCGACTCGGGCTGCGGCACAGGCCGCCAGAGTAATGTCAAATCCGTCGGACTTGTGAATAACCAGTTTGTCTCCGGGCGCGACACCGGCGGCCCGTAGCCGCCGCGCGATATCGTCAACGGCCGCGGCCACATCGACGATGGTCGACGTACCTTCCAGCTGCGGAGCCAACGACGGTCGATGGTCCAGTGTTAGCGTGTTGGAAGCGTGTCTACGCGCCGCGCGTTCGAAGAGTGAGCCGAGCTTGATGCCGCGATTTCCAATGCGCTGCAGAATCATTGGGGTATTCCAGCTTTCTGGGTAGCATGGGCTTCCTCGGTGATGCGCGAGATGGAGTCCACGGTGGCCTGCATATCGGCGCGGAGTTTGTCGCCCCATTCACGGACGAACCGCTCCTTACCTTCTGCGTCGAGATGCGACATGATTTCGGTGATGCCCTCCGTGGGCTTGCCCATCCGGTAGTGGTGACGCAGGATCGACCCACCCTCGGCAGCGTCCACGAAATAGCTCCAGACACTCTCCTGCCGCTCTCCCGAACGGTTCAGGATGGACCAGCTGAACTGCCTCGGAGCTTCGGCGGCCACGATCTCACTCTCGGTCTGCCAGCCTCCGCGCACCACCGGCGCCCATGCGACGACATCGGTCGCGCGATTGTTGTTGCCGCGGAACACCGCGCCAACCTGTCCGGGTTCACCGGATATCCATTGTCCACCAATGCATTCAGGGCTCCATCGACCACTCTCGGGGAGGTCGCTGACCAATGCGTACAGGTCGTCAGGCGATGAGGTGCAGAAGGCGCTGGTTTCGATTTCGAAGAGGCTCACGCATCAAAGGCTGGCACCGGCGACAGGGAGCAGCGATGTATCCGGAGAAGGTCCGTCAAGTTGGTTTTCGGGTCCGTCAAGTCGGTGCGCCGGTGCGGAGTAGACACCAGGTTGCGGCCGGAAATCACGCGGGAAGCAGCACCAGCCGGGTGCCGCCCATAACTTCCGTCTCGATGCGTCGGTGCGCCCGCGCTGTCTCTGAAAACTGCATCAAATCAATAGAATTCGGAACAATATCACCGCCGGCAAGCAGAACCGCCGTGCGCTGGGCCGCATCGGCGAGCTGGCGGGTGGACGCCCTGGACATGACAAATCCGCGAATGGACCCACTCTTGCGATACAACGGACCAAGGGGCACCGGCCGCTGGGTCTCCGGGGTTCCATCGCCGGATATCAGGACGATCCGACCGTGTGGTGCAAGCAGATCCACCGCCGTCATGACATCGTTGACGCCCGAGGTGTCCAAGTAGACATCGACGGCACCGGGGTGCTTCTTACTGACCAGCGGCACCCAATCGGAGGTGTAGTCGTACACCTCGTAGGCCCCGAGTTGCACGCATCGATCCAGGCTGCGCTGCGATGCCACGGCGATCACCCGCGCGCCGGCACCCGCCGCCAGGGAGACTGCGGCCGACCCGACGTTTCCACCGGCCCCGACGATCAGCACCGTTTCCCCGGCTCTGATGTCCCCGTACTCGACGGTCGCCAGATAGGCGGTCGAGGCGGGGTGAGCCACCGCGACAGCGACCTCCGGATCCACATCCGACGGCAGTTCATACAACCTCTCAGCCGGAACCGCAGCGAATTCTGCTGTGGCACCTTGTCTTCCGTCGTAGCCAAGACTGGTGCACCAGACCCGCTCACCGGTGCGGAATCCCTCGGATGCCTGGACAACTGTCCCGACCAGGTCACGCCCCACCACAAACGGCAGCGGAATCGCGGTGGCGTACGAGCCCGAACGCACAAAGGTATCCACCGGGTTGACCGCCACCGCGTCGACCTGGACGAGCACTTCACCGGGCGACGCCACGGGTTCGGGAAGCGTGCCGTACTGGATGTTTTCAGCGGGTCCCCGCTGCTCGATATAGGCGGCGCGCATACGCACATCTTGCGGTATGGCCGCCGCACCCACAACGTGACGGATTACGTTGCCAATGCTTGCAATTCACGACCCGCTGCTGGGCAGCGGCGTGCTCGGCACCCCGGGCGTACCGAGTCTGCCGGCGACCCAGGGAAAGGCCTGTGCGAACGCCTCCTGCGCGTACGCCCAGTCATGGTTGCCACCGCGCCGCACCACCGCGCAGTCGATGCCCGCGGGCAACGCCGCCTCACACAGTCGACGCGCCGCGATCGGACCGGTGAGCTGCTCCTGACCCGCCCTGATTTTCGCGGTCGTCGATACGTCCAGCCAACCCGCCACGTCCTGGTATCGACGATGGCCATGTATCACCGAGAGCGTGTCGAACAGCGCCCATTGCTTCTCATCACCGCCGTAGAGTCGCTCCACCGTCTGTTCCTTAGTGCCCGCATTGGGAGTGAGGTCGCCGGCCATGTCGACGAAGGTATGGAACAGTTCCGGGTGGGTGATGGCAAAATCCGCCGCGCACGTTCCACCCATCGACCAGCCGACGATACCCCAATTGGCGGGGCTCGAACTCGTCCCGAACTCCGAATTGACGTATGGGATAACCTCTTTGGTGACATGCGCGGCGACATTTCCGCGCGGACCATCCACGCATTCGGTGTCGTTGTTGAAGGTCCCGCCGGTGTCGACGAAGACCAGCACCGGAGTGACGCCATCATGCGATTGCGCGAAACGGTCCATGGCCGCAGCCGCGTTGCCCTGACGTACCCAGTCGGCGGGAGTCGACCACGCCCCGGAAATCATCACGACCACGGGAAGTTTCGGGGGTGCGGGCCGCGCGAACCAGGCGGGTGGCAGATACACGTACTCGGTTCGGTGCTGGAATCCAGAGACGTCAGCCGGGATCTCGACGGGAACCACACGTCCAGTTGCCGTGGCACCCTGGCCCTTCAGATCGCGTACCTCCGCCAGCTCCGCCTCGTCGGGTAGTGGCCCGGCGGTCACCGCGGCCCACGCCAGACGCAGCGTGTCGTAGTAGTCGATCCACTGATTGAGCACAGTCAGCGCCGCCACGAGGCATAGCGGCACCGCCAGGACCATCGCACCGCGACGCATCCATGCTGTCCGCATCCAGCCGGCTATCAAGACAACCAATGCCACTGCGGCAAAACCGATCCAGATCCACAGCATGAGCGGTGGCGGGTTGTCCGCCATTCCTTGCGAGGTGATGTACCAGTACGCCAGCGCACCCACACTCATGCCGCAGACAGCGGCACTGGGCACCCACACCCGCAGCCAGCTCCGGGGTCTGCGGTAGAGACCGGCCACCAACGCCAGCGCGGCCAGGACTTGAATCGTCACCGGGAGCCAGCCATGGATGAGCGAAGGGCCGGCGTACAGCGGATTGTTCCGCGCGTAAGCAGGCAGCTCGGCCAGTACCCAGGTCCCCGACGGCGGCACGCCCTGATTGTCCGTGGGATTCCTGTAAGGAGGTTCCGTGCATTCTGGAGAATCGCTGGGAATCGGCCTGTTTGGGTCATCACTGCCCCGAGAGGTGACGGACAACGACGCCGGCGGTTGCCGGTGGCCCCGCGCCCGGCCAATAGTGCAGAAATGACGCGGGTTGTCCTGATCGTGCTGTGTGCACTGCAGGTCACCATGCAGCTCTATGTGTGGATTCCGATTCACGCCGCCGTATCGGCGTCCTACGGCGGACAGAACATGACACCCGCGCTGTCCTCGGCGCTGTTCGGCTACGCCGCGGGGTTCCTGCTATTCGGTCCGATCACCGATCGTTTCGGTCGTCGGCATGTGCTGATCGCCGGGGTATCGGTGATGGCCGTCCTGACCTTGCTGGTGCCCTTTGCCCCCACACCCGCGCTGTTCGGATTGCTGCGAGTTCTTCAGGGCTTCGCCGGCGGAGCGTTCTCACCGTCCGCGCTGAGCTATCTCGGGGAGGCGCTGCCCCGCCGGACGGCGACGACGGCGATTGGCGCGGTGTCCACCGCGTATCTGATGGCCGGGGTGCTCGGGCAGGTGCTGGCCTCCCTCATCACCCAGGCATGGGGATGGCAGTGGCTGTTCTGGGTGAGCGCCGCCGGGCTCGCACTCAATGTGGGGCTGCTGGCGCTCGTCATGCGCGAGGAGCGCGGCGGGGATCCCTCGGCGCGAGTGGTTTCCGGTTTCGCCGCCCAGGCCCGCCTGCTCACTCGCCGGGATATCGCGGTGCCGCTGGCCGCGGTGTTCGTCCTGATGCTGTCGTTCGTCGCGATGTACACGAGCCTGGCGAATCAGCTGGTCGACGAGCTGCGGCTGCCGGAGTCCACCGTCACAACGATCCGGCTAGCGGGCATTCCCGGAATGTTGGTGGCACCGTTCGTCGGATCGTGGGTGGGCAAGGTCGGCACCGAGACCGGGGCGCTGGTGGGGTACGTGCTGGCGGCGGCGGGGTTGGCGGTCGAGGCCCTGGGCGCCGATTCGGTTCCTGTCATCGTCGTCGGCAGCAATATCTTCGTCGCCGGTATCGCCGTCGCGTCGACGGCGATGGTCACCATGTTCGGCGATCGGGCGGCTCCCCGGCGCGGTGCCGGTACCGCCCTGTACGGGTTCACCGTTTTCCTCGGCGCCAGCTCTGCGCCCTACCTCGCGCATGCCCTCGGTTTCCGGCCGCTGCTGGGCGTGCTGGTGGTCGCGCTGATCGGCGGCGCGGCCCTGGTGGCCACCACGCGGCGTGCATCGGGGCCGGTCAAGGCGACGGTAAGTTCCCTCGAGATCTAAGAACTCAATCGCCGTTCGCGCAGCTCAGGGCGTCGTAGGCTACCTCGCATGAGCATGCCGGCACCGCGGCGGCCGCTTCCCCGCTATTGGTATGGCATCGGCGCGGCACTGATCGCGACCGGTGTGATCGGCGGGATCGCACTGTTCATCGCGGGCATCGTCTCCGTTGTTCAGGGACCAACCCACGAATTCGACGGAAATACTTCGGCCACAGTCCCTTTCGCGGCAGGCACTTCGCAGATCATCTATGTCGCCGACGTCAAGGTCGGCACATCGGTAGCAGCGCATACGCGTTGCGCGGCCCGCGACGAGAACAATCGTGACGCGACGCTCCGACGCTACGGGGGCAGCATGTCGATCAACCGATGGAACGCCCTCTATGTAGTTACCGCACAGGAAGCGGGGAACTACACCATCAGCTGTGCCGGACCGGCGGATAGGTACTACGGGGTGGGCCCCAGAGCTGGCACCGCGGCAATCACCGCGACGATCGCGGGGCCGATCGGCGGCGTGTGTCTGGTCGTCGCCGGAATCATCGTCTTGATCGTCACCGCGTCGCGGCGCCGACCCGAATCACCGCCGCATCCCGGCCCTCCGCAGCACCCGTATCCGCACGGCCGCTGGTAGCGGGGCCAGAGCACTCAGCTCAGTCCGCTACCATGACCGACGGAGGATTCGCCTAGTGGCCTATGGCGCTCGCCTGGAACGCGGGTTGGGTTAATAGCCCTCAGGGGTTCAAATCCCCTATCCTCCGCCACTGCAGGACCGCATCAAGGAGGGCAATGGCTGCCGGACGCCGGACGGCGACCATCGTTCTGACCAGCAGCCATGCCGCTCTCTCCTTGATCGCGGGACTGCTTTTTTTCTTCTTCGTGCTGCCCCGCTGGCCCGAACTGAACTGGGCCACCAGCCACGCCTTCGGTACCGGGCTGCGCATCCTCACGGGCCTACTGCTGGCGGCGGCCGGTGTCCCGGCCCTGCTCTCCTGGCGGCGGACTCGTCAGCCCGAGTTCGCGACGCCACAGCTGGCGCTCACGCTGCGCGCGGCCGCCTTCACCGGCCATTTCCTTGCCGGCGCCCTCATCGTAGGAACGGCGATCGCCGAGGTCTGGCTGAACCTGGACCGATTCGGCATCTGGGAATTCGGGGTATACGGCGCGGCAGCGGCCATCGGAATACTGGCCTTCGCGGCGTATCACCTGGCATTCGTGGCCGAGGCCCCAGAAAAGGAACGCACGCCTCGTCCCGCCAAGAAAAAAGCCACCGAGGTCGCGGAACCCAGCACAGGCACCGACGAGACCAAGGCAGCCGACGAGACCCTGATCGAGGAGTCTGAGGAGTCCGAGGCAGTGGAGCCGCCTGTCGATGAAACCGCAGAGGACACCAAAGCCGCCCCAGACATCGAGGACAACGAATCCCTCGAGCCGGCGCGCGGCCTGCGGAACCGTCGCACCCGCAAGTCCTAGGTCACGTCCTTACCCTGAGCGGACAAGACAAGCACCGAACCGTCCTTGGGCGCGAAGGCCTTGACATCCCACCCGCCCTTCGCGGTATTGGTGGACAGCATCCGGTCGAGTTCGTCGCTGCGTTCGAACTGCGCGGAGGAGGGCACACCCGTATCGAGTGTCTTCCACAGACGCGGTCTGGTAGCGAGCACCATGCTGGAGCGGAAGGGCGCGATGTACGCGGACAGCTGTTGCGGCGGCATTTCGATGATCGCGTCGACCCAGTACGTGGTATTCGGACCGGGCAGGGGCTGGTCACCGAAGAAGCCCTGCACCCATTCACCGGTCACCGGTTTCGGGAGCTTGGAGAATCGCTGCTCCAACGGTCCGGAGTCGTAGCGAATTGGCGATGCTCCGGTCTTTTGCGGCGTGTAGGAGGCCTGGGTGGAATCGGGCTCGTTCCATGACGAGCAGCCGCCCACCGCGAGCAGCGCAATGACACAGGTCGCCGCCCACCGCTTCATTCCTGCACGGTACCGGCGCGCCGCGATGTGGTTGCGAGTATCCAGATCGCCATCGCAAAGAACAGCAACGGATAGATGGCCGAGTCGAAGACCCTTTCCGCACGCGACATCTGCGCGATCACGGCGTCCCACGCGGTGATGTAGGAGCCGAAATCGGGGTCTATCCGCATAGCGCGGACGTACAGCACCCAGTACCACCACATGGACACGGTCACTGCGGCGATGGCCGTCATCGCGATCCACTGCCCCCGCTGAGCACCACGAGTGATCAGAACCTGGTTGACCAACAACACCATCAGCGGCACCGTCCACACCCAGTGATGTCCCCACGCCAGCGGGGAGACAACACAGCCGACCATTCCCACCACGGTGACCGCCAGCAGCTCCCGGCCATTCCGGTGGGCCCGCCGTGCGGCGGCCATCCCCAGCAGCGCGGCCCCACCCGCGAGAAGAACCCACAGCCACGTTGGCATGGGTTGTGGTGCATAGATATTCGATAACGCGCCACCGATCGACGCGTTGGCCGGATGGTCCAGTGAGCCGATATGTCCGGTGGTACGCACGGCACCCAGCCAGTAGTCGGACGAATCAGAGGGCAGCAGAATCCATCCCAGCGCCACGGTGCCCACCGCCGTCACCATCGCCGTCACCGCGGCCCGCCACTGACGGGAAATCACCAGGTACGGAACGAAGATGATCGCCGTGAGTTTGACCCCCGAAGCAACACCCACCGACCAGCCGCGCCACCGTGCGCCCTCGGGCCGGGTGAGGTCCCAGATGATGAGCGCGGCCAGCACGAGATTGACCTGCCCTTGCCATAACGTTCCATGGATCGGCTGAATATCCCAGGCCACCAAGTTCATTCCCACACACGCGACGACCAGGCGACCATCCGCCGAGAATCCGGAAACCCGCCAGCATCGCCAGATAATGGCGAAGAGCGCTCCCAGATTCACCAGGAACCAGATGACCTTGGCCACCCCCAGCGGAACGAAACCCAATGGGGCGAAAAGCAACCCCGCGAAGGGCGTATACGTGAACCACCCCGCGTCCGGAATCTCCGTGGCATACAACGGCTCACCGTGCAGAACCCGCAGACCGCCGAACCGGTAGGTCATCAGATCGCCACCGTTGCTGAATAATCCGAAGCTGTTGGGGGCATTCAGCGGAATGAGCCAATGCTGCACCAGCACGGCCACGACCCCGGCCGCGAGCCATGCGCCGGCTGCCCGCCACGACATACTGCGGACCGTCACTACTGCTTCCTATCGGTATCCCGGGATGGCTGAACGCGTTTCGGCTCGCCCGGCATCTTCGGGTAGTTCGGCGGATAGGGCATATCGCCGAGTCCATCCGCCTCGTCCCGTTCTACCATCTCAAGCAGCGGCTCGATCGATTGCGGCGCATCGTCCATATCGGCCATGGGGTCTGGACGTTTCCGGAGCAAATTGGGCACGGTCGCGATGGTGAAGTCGTCGGGCTCGGCGTCGACCAGCTCTTCCCACGTCAACGGGGTGGAAACGGTGGCGATCGGCGTTCGCCGCACCGAATAGGCCGATGCCATGGTGCGATCGCGCGCGTTCTGATTGAAATCGATGAAGATGCGCTCGCCGCGTTCTTCCTTCCACCACGACGTGGTCACCTGCTTGGGTGCACGACGTTCCACCTCGCGGGCCAGCGCGATACCGGCACGACGCACCTCGATGAAATCCCATTGGGTTTCGATGCGCAGATAGATGTGGATGCCGCGGCCCCCGGAGGTCTTCGGGTAGGCAACGAACCCCAGCTCGTCAAGCAGTGGGCGCAGCACGTCGAGTGCCACCGACTTGGCTTCGTCGAATCCGGTCCCCGGCTGCGGGTCCAGATCGATGCGCAGCTCATCGGGGTGATCCAGATCGGGATATCGCACCTGCCACGGATGCAGCGTCACTGTGCCCATCTGCGCTGCCCACACGATCGCGGCGGGCTTGGTCACCCGCAGGACCTCGGCGGTGCGACCCGAGGGAAAAGTCACCTCGCAGCTGTCCAAATAATCGCGATAGTGCTTGGGCAGCCGCTTTTGGTAGATCTCCTCGCCGTCGATGCCGTCGGGAAAACGCTGCAGGTGGGTGGGGCGGTCGCGCACCGCGTTCATCATCGGGCCGAGTGCCACGGTCCGGTAGTACTCGGCGAGGTGACGCTTGGTGCCGCCATCGGGGCCCAACTGGGGGAAATACACCTTGTCAGGGTTGCTCAGCCGGACGGCGATACCGTCGACATCCAGTTCCTCGGCGGGCGTGGGCATTACCGTCATCATATGGGAATGGACCTGCCCGTCATGCCTCCAATCGCCCCAATGCTTGCCAAACCTGTCGCAAAAATCCCGGGCGACGCGTCGTACGAGCCCAAGTGGGACGGGTTTAGGTCGATCGTCTTTCGTGATGGCAACGAGGTGGAACTGGGCAGTCGCAACGAAAAGCCGCTGACCCGGTACTTCCCCGAACTGGTGACGGCGGTACTGGCTGAGCTGCCCGAGCGCTGCGTGGTCGACGGCGAGATCGTGATCGCCACCGAGTCCGGGCTGGACTTCGAGGCGCTCCAGCAGCGGATTCACCCCGCGGATTCCCGGGTGCGGCTGCTGGCCGAGCAGACGCCCGCCTCCTTCATCGCTTTCGATCTGCTCGCGCTGGGCGACGAGGACTACACCGGGCGACCTTTCAGCGAGCGCCGTTCGGCCCTGACGCAGGCACTGTCTGGGGCCGGGACGTCCGTTCATCTCACCCCCGCCACCACCGACCAGGTCCTGGCACAACGCTGGTTCGAGGAGTTCGAGGGTGCCGGTACCGACGGTCTCATCGCGAAGCCGCTGACCATCGCGTACCAGCCCGACAAGCGCGTGATGTTCAAGATCAAACCCGAGCGGACCGCCGATTGCGTCGTGGCCGGGTATCGGGTGCATAAGTCGGGCGATGATGCCATTGGGTCACTGCTGCTCGGCCTGTATCAGCACGATGGTGCGTTGGCTTCGGTCGGCGTGATCGGCGCGTTCCCCATGGCCGAGCGCAAGCGACTCTTCCAGGAGCTGCAACCGCTGGTCACCTCCCTCGAGGATCACCCCTGGAACTGGGCGGCTCACCAGGCCGGTGAACGCACTCCGCAGAAGAACGCGGGCTCTCGCTGGAATGCCGGCAAGGACCTGTCGTTTGTGGCGTTACGTCCGGAGCGGGTAGTGGAGGTCCGCTACGACCATATGGAGGGTGTGCGGTTTCGCCACACCGCGCAATTCAATCGCTGGCGCCCGGATCGCGATCCACATTCCTGCACCTACGACCAACTCGAACGGCCAATCGCGTTCAGCCTCAACAATATTGTTCCGGGCCTGGTGTGACCGGTGCCGGGCGATTCGCGCCGAGTCCATCGGGTGACCTGCACATAGGCAACCTGCGCACCGCGTTGTTGGCATGGCTGATGGCACGCTCGACCGGCCGCAGGTTCCTCATGCGGGTGGAAGACCTGGATATTCGCACCAGCACCGTCGTAGCGGAACGCCAGCTGGCCGACCTCGCCGCGATCGGCCTGGAGTGGGATGCACCCGTGGTGTGGCAGACCAATCGGACCAGTGCCTACCGCGAGGTTCTCGACTCGCTGGACTCTCGCGGCCTGCTCTACGAATGCTATTGCAGCAGAAGAGATATCGCCCAAGCGCCGACGGCGCCGCATGGACCGCCGGGTGCTTATCCGGGCACCTGCCGAGAACTGTCGGAGTCGCAGCGCGCGCAGCGCCGTGCCGAACGCCCGCCCGCGCTGCGGCTGCGAACGGAGAACTCCACCGTCACCGTGTCGGACACATGGCACGGTGAATACACCGGCCTGGTCGACGATTTCGTAGTGCGCCGCGGTGACGGTGTGACCGCCTACAACGTCGCAGTGGTGGTCGACGATCACGCACAGGGCGTCGACCAGGTGGTACGCGGCGACGATCTACTGGCCTCCGCGCCCAGACAGGCCTACCTTGGCGCGCTGCTGGGTTACCCGGTGCCCACGTACGCCCATGTCCCGCTGGTTCTCAATACGGCGGGCGCACGACTGGCCAAACGCGATGGTGCGGTGACCATCGCCGATCTGGGTGCCCAGCGGGCATTCGGCTTGATATGCGAATCGCTCGGATACACGGCCGCGGACGCCGCCGACCTGCTGGGCCAGTTCGGCGCGGAGCGCATCCCGCGCGACCCGTGGATATACCCGGGCTGATCCGAAGCAGCCTGGTTGGCACGAATTCGTGTTAGCCTCCCGCGGTGTTTCGTGCCGTCGCGCTCGCACTTCTGGCACTACTGGCAGTAGCCGGTTGCGGGGGCCCGGCACAGGAAACGCTGCGGGTTGGCACCGAGGGGGTTTATGCGCCCTTCAGTTTCCATGATGAGCGCACCGGAGAGCTGACCGGATATGACGTGGATGTGGCTCGCGCTGTCGGCGAGAAACTGGGCCGTCCGGTGGAGTTCGTCGAGATCCCGTGGGACGCGATCTTTGCCGGATTGGACGCCGAGCGATTCGACGTCGTCGCCAACCAGGTGACGATCACCCCGGAGCGTAAGGCCAAGTACGACCTTTCCACGCCGTATGCGGTGGGCGAGGGCGTGATTGTCACCCGGGCCGACGACCACACCATTCACACGCTGGCAGATGTCCGCGGCAAGGTGGCCGCCGAGAATGCGACAAGCAACTGGTCGCAGATCGCCCGCGACGCCGGAGCCCGCGTGGAGACCGTCGAGGGCTTTACTCAATCCATCACGCTGCTGAGCCAGGGCAGGGTCGATGTCGTCATCAACGACAGCATCGCCGTCTACGCCTACTTGGCCAGCACCGGAGACCCGGCGGTGAAAATCGCGGGGACCACCGGTGAACGCAGTGAGCAGGGGTTCGCGGCCCGGAAGAACAGCGGTCTGCTGCCCGAGCTGGACAAGGCGCTGGATCAGCTGTCGGCCGACGGCACGTTGACCCGCATCTCCGAGAAGTACCTCAAGGCCGATGCCAGCGGCGCCCAGAAACCACAAGCGGGCCAGGGGAATTCCGGCCCGGGAAGGCCCAACACCCGGCTGGTTCTGGACAATCTGTGGCCGATGGCCCGCGCCATGCTCACGGTCACCCTTCCGCTGACCGCCATCAGCTTCACGATTGGGCTGGTCATCGCCCTCGGAGTGGCGCTGGCCCGTATGTCCCATCGGCGCGTGCTCTCCGGCCTGGCCCGGCTCTACATCTCGATCATCCGTGGCACACCACTGCTGCTTCAGCTGTTTCTTATCTTCTTCGCCCTGCCCGAATTCGGACTGAAGATCAGTCCATTTCCGGCCGCGGTCATCGCGTTCAGCCTCAACGTCGGCGGCTATGCCGCCGAAATCATCCGCTCGTCCATCCTGAGCATCCCCCGTGGACAGTGGGAGGCCGCCTCAAGCCTGGGCATGAGTTACAGCACCACGTTGTGGCGCATCGTCATTCCGCAAGCCAATCGTGTCGCGGTACCCCCGTTGTCCAACACGTTGATCTCGCTGGTGAAGGACACCTCACTGGCGTCGGCGATTCTGGTGACCGACGTCATGCGCACGGCACAGGTCGCCGCCGCGCCGACCTTTCAGTTCTTCACGCTCTACGTCACCGCCGGCGTCTACTACTGGATCGTCTGCATGGCGATGTCGGTGGTACAGGACAGGCTGGAGGAACGCTTGGCCAAGTCGGTTGCGCGCTAGGCGATACGCACCGGAAGATCGGCGAGCCCGCGCAGCGTGACATGGGGCTTGTAGCTGGGTTCACCGATCAACCACGCATCAGGGAACCGCGCCGTGATCGAGCTCAACGCCAGCTTGGCCTCCAATCGGGCCAGCGGAGCACCCAAGCAGAAGTGTGGTCCGTGTCCGAACGCAAGGTGCTTGATCTCCGCGCGATCGGGATCGAAGACATCCAGATCCGGGCCGATCTCCGGATCGCGTTGCGCGGCAGCAAGCATCAACAACACCCACTCGCCGTCGGGCAAGGTGAAGTCGCGAATGGTCATGTCGCCGTCGGCGACCCGGGCCACCATATGCACGGGCGGGTCATAGCGCAGCGTCTCCTCGATGACCGCAGGCGCTCGATCAGCGTTCTGCCCCAGCAGTTTCCACTGTGTCGGCGTCTGCAGCATGGCCAATGACGCGTTGGCGATCAGATTGACCGTGGTCTCGTGTCCGGCGATGAGCAGCAGCGTGCAGGTGGAGATGATTTCTTCCTCGGTGAGCTGATCGCCGGCCTCCTCCACCTGGATCAGCGCGGACAGCAGATCGTCACCGAGGTTGCGCCGGCGGGCCGCGATGAGGCGGGCGAAGTAGTCCCACATCCAATGGGCCGCCTGGAATCGTGCGTCCATATTGGCAGGCGCCTGACCGGTCAACGCGAAAACCGGGTCCAACCCCTGCGCGAGCAGCGCTGAGGCCCTGCCGAATTCAGGCTCGTCTTCGATCGGCACCCCAAGCATTCGGCAGATTACCGCGACAGGCAGCGGATAGGCGAAATCCGTGACCAGGTTGAAGGTGTCATACAGGGCGATGTCGTCCAGAAGCCGGTCCACGAGGGCCTGGATATCGTCGGCCATCGCGTTGATCACCTTGGGTGCGAATGCCTTCGACGCCAGCTTGCGCAACCGGGTGTGGTCGGGGGCATCCAGCCCCAGGAACGAGGGCCTGGCGATCAGGTTGGGATTCTGTGCAAGCTGTCGCTGGACGATCTTCGACTTGCGACGATCCGAGGACGCCTGTGGGTGGCGCAGCACGGCATTGCAGTCCGCGAAGGTGGCCAGCACACTGACGTCCATACCCGGCGGGTGCACCGGACCGGCCTGCGTCTGCTCGACCAGCTGGCTGTAGACCGGGTAGGGATTCGCACGATTGGCCGGGTCGAGCACCTGAAGCAACAGGGTGCCCGGGTCAGTCGTAGTAGGCATGTGTCCAGTGTGCGCCGGAATTCTGAGATGTGCCTGAGCTTTTTGGCTCAGCTGTAGTAGCGGCCCAGGGTCTCTTCGCGCAGCTCGGCGAATCGGCCGTCCACGATGCTGGCGCGGATGCGGTCCACCAGTCCGATGGTGAATCGCTCATTGTGGATGGTGGCCAAGGTGGAGCCCAACATCTCCTTGGCCTTGAACAGGTGGTGCATATAGGCCCGTGTGTAGTGCGTACAGGTGTAGCAGTCGCACTCGGCGTCGATCGGGGTGAAGTCCCGGCGGTACCTGGCCCCGGTGATGTTCACCCGGCCGTCGCGGGTATAGACGGCGGCGTTACGCGCGACGCGTGACGGAGACACACAGTCGAAGGTGTCCGCCCCCGCGGCCACCGCGGCGAAGAGATCGTCGGGCTCGCTGATTCCGAGCAGGTGACGCGGTTTGTGTTCGGGCAGTTCGGATGTCACCCAGCTGACGATGGTGCCGAGATTCTGCTTCTCCAGCGCGCCACCGATCCCGTAGCCATCGAAGCCTCGGCCTTCTTCGCTGACAAGCGATTCCAACCCACGTGCGGCCTGACGCCGCAGATCCTCGTACTGTGCGCCCTGCACCACGCCGAACAATGCCTGGTAGGGCTTGTTGGCACGCTCGCGCGTCAGCTTCTCGTGTTCGTCCAGGCACCGCTGCGCCCACTCGTGGGTGCGCTGTACCGAATCTTCTTGATATTCACGGGTGTTGATCAGCGTGGTGAGCTCGTCGAAGGCAAAGATGATGTCGGCACCCAACTGATGCTGAATCTGCATGGACACCTCGGGGGTGAACCTATGCGCGGACCCGTCCAGGTGCGACGTGAACGTGACACCGTCGTCATCGACATGCGCGAGCTTGTCCTTCTTCGCCCCGGTGCCCAGGGCACCCAGGACATCGTCGGAGCGGGCCCGGTCGACGTCCATCGCCATGACCTTGCGCGCCCCCGACCCGAGCGAGAGCACCTGAAACCCGCCGCTGTCCGTGAACGTCGGGCCCGGCCAGTTCATGAACGCCCCAAGCCCCCCGGCCTCGTCCACGATGTCGGGGCCGGGCTGCAGGTACAGGTGGTAGGCGTTGGCGAGCACGGCCTGGGCTCCGAGCGCGGCCATGGTTTCCGGCAGCACCGCCTTGACCGTGGCCTTGGTTCCGACGGCAATGAAGGCCGGGGTCTGGATGTCACCGTGCGGGGTGTGGATCACCCCGGCCCGGCCCGCGGTTCCGGGCAGGGTGGCGTCGACGGCGAAGTACTGATCAGTCATCGGGGGTTATTTTGCCCTGGGCGGGTCGTACCCCTGGGTCGTAGGCTCAAGGCCATGACAACGACGTCGGATCTTCTCGCGCTGGAGCATGGCACCACCACCCCAGAAGCCCTGGCTTTCTTCGACAATCTGGCACCCGTGCGATCAGAGGAATTGATCGGCCAGCGCTGGCATGGCGGTGAGGTGCCCACTGGGCATTCGATGGACGGCATCCTGACCGTGTCGGGCTGGTACGGCAAGCAGTTCGACGACCTGGACCACGTGCATCCGCTGCTGTTCAGCGATGGTGGTGGCGACATCTTCGCGGTGGATCCGATGCTGGCACCGATGGGGCTCGCGGGCCGGATCAGCGGCCTGACCGAGTCCCCGATGGTCAAGCGGACCTCGCCGACAGCGTTGTCCGCGCTCAAGCCACTGATCAGGACCAACAAGCACCGCGCGCGGCTGCGCAACATCGAGTTCCGCGGCGCCGTCAGTGCGGCCATGGTCTACGACCACAAGGCGATCATCGACCACTTCCGCAAGGTCGACGACGCCACGCTGCTGGGCATCATGGACCTGCGGGACATGGAGCAGCCGTACTTCTTCACGTTGCGCCGAGACTGAACGCGGTTGCCCCATCGCCTAGGAGTCCTCGCGGCCTGATCGCGTCTAAGCTGCCTCGGTGAGGGCGCTGAAATGATCTTGTTCGAGCGGTCTTTCGCCTATACACCGCTGCACGTGTGGGGTGTGATGGTCGATCCCGATCTGTGGTCGCTACACACCACCGGGTTTCGGCCCGAGGTCGGTTGCGAGTACCGCATCACCCACCCAGCCATCCTGGGCACTCGGCTACTCGGCACCGGCGACTGCACAGTCGTCGCCGCGGATCCGGGTGCGCTGCTCTCTGTGCAGTTCGTCGGCGCGGTACGAGAAGGCGAATCCGCCCGCTGGACCATCAGCCACCGCCTCACCGCCGAGAATGGCGCGACCACTCTCACGACGTATCTGGAAGGGGTCGACATCAACGATCACTCCGAGAAGGTGCTGATGCGCATCGTGACCGAGAGCACGGCGCGATCCGCACACCTGCTCGGTGAACGGCTGGCGGACCGCTACCGGATACCGGGCAAGGGCACCGCCGCCGGTCAAGCGGCTCCACGCGGCGAGCAAGAAAATACCCCCAAACTGCGTCAACAGTCAGAGGGTAATGGCGGTGGCGGAGGGATTTGAACCCTCGGACGGGGGTTACCCGTCACACGCTTTCGAGGCGTGCTCCTTAGGCCGCTCGGACACGCCACCGCCGAAGAGACTACAGGCAGGCCGGCCCGATCCCCCAATCGGTTGACCCGGCCACCGGCGACAGGCGCGGCTGCCGCCGCAAGCGAAAGCGCTATATCGCGTTATCACCCGGCGGCGTTAGCAACGCGCCAGCCATATGCGTGAAGTCGCATGGCTGGCAGGAAACTCCCAGCGTGCTGTACGAAATCAGCGGCGTGGCTCCAAGGAAAGTGGCCTTCCATCTTGCTTGTGCAGGTTCTCGTTGGCATCGCGATATCCGCCTCTCGGGGCGGGCGGACGCCGCCGGGCCATCAGCGAGACCGGCACGAGGAGATCGACACCATCACGATGGGAAGGCCCTGACCAATGAAAATTCTTGTAGGAATCGCAGCATCCGCGGCCATCGCCGCGAGCACGCTCGGCCTCGCGGCGACGGCCGACGCGGCACCGGCGCTCCCAGCCCCCAACTACCACTGGTGCCCGGGCGAGTTCTGGAATCCGATCTGGGGATTCAACTGGGAATTCGGCGAATGCCACGACGACTGGCATCGCGACCGCGACGGAGACTGGCACGACCGCGACTGGCGCGGCGATCGTGGCGACTGGCATGACCATGACCGCGGCGACTGGGGGCATGGCCACGATCGCGACTGGAGGCCCTAGCCCAACGTCATCGAGAAGCAACCCCGCCCGCCGGACTCGCTCCAGTGGGTGGGGTTGTTTGCCTTGCACCGCCACAACGCAATGGGTGGGCAATAAGATCCATACGAAATATCTTGACTGACAGCAGGTTTACAGCTCACTGTACGCATAGCGCACGTTGATTGCCAGCAAAGAATGCTTTGCTTTCTTTATGAAAATTCTCGTTGGACTTGCCGCTTCCGCAGCCATAGCCGCAGGCGGGCTCGGCCTCGCCGCGACCGCCAATGCCGCCCCGGCTCCAGAGCTTCCGGCGCCCACGTATCACTGGTGTCCCGGCGAGTTCTGGAATCCGATCTGGGGCTTCAACATGAACTGGGGCGAATGCCACGCCGACGGCATCCTCGACCGCGACCGTCCTGGCGACTGGCGCGGCGACGACGGCCGCTGGCGCAACAACGGCCCCGGCCCGGGTGACAACCGCGGACCCGACCGTGGACCCGATCGCGGTCCCGACCGTGGACCCGGCAACGACTGGCACCGCTAAACCTCCTGAATCGGCCCGTCCGGCGTGCGACCCCGACTCATCAGCGCCGGGCGGGCCACTTACCTTTTCGCCGCGAAGAAGCTCTCGAGCAGGGCTGCACACTCGTCGGCAAGCACGCCGCCGCGCACCTCCGGGCGGTGCACCTGCCGACGGTCCCGCACCACATCCCACAGCGATCCCACCGCTCCGGTCTTGGGTTCCCAGGCCCCGAAGACCACCCGGCCAACCCGCGCAAGCACTAACGCACCGGCGCACATGGTGCATGGCTCGACGGTCACCGCCAGCGTCGTCCCCTCCAGCCGCCAGCCGTCACCATGCTTCGCGGCGGCCTCGCGCAACGCGAGAACTTCGGCATGTGCCGTCGGATCACCCAGGCGTTCACGAGCATTGGCGGTGCGGGCCAGCTCTGTTCCGTCTGCGGCATAGATCACCGCACCGATCGGCACGTCGTCGGCACCAGCCTCCCCGGCGGCCACCAGCGCCGCGCGAATCAGCGCCTCGTCATCCGGAAACGTCACCGATCTAGCTTGTCGAGCACCGCACCGAACTCGTCGGCGAAGCCCATGCGCGCCGCGATCATCCCGAGTTGCTCATCGGGATAGAGATCCGTCTCACTGAGGATCACGCTGAGTACCGGCTCGGGCAGCCCGATATCGGAGAGCAGGCCCAGATCGCCTTCCTCCCACGGATCGACCTCGTCCAGCTCATCGGAATCGAGCTCCGGGACAGGAATATTCAGCCGCTCTAACACCTCGGCGGCGATGTCGTAGTCGATGGCCGCCGTGGCGTCGGAAAGCAGCAGATGCGTTCCCGCAGGTGCCGGGCGGATAATGATGAAGAACTCCTCATCCACATCCAGCAGGCCGAACACGGCACCAGCGCTGCGCAATTCGCGTAGCTCGGTTTCGGCTGCCGCCAAATCGGTGAGCGCTCCAGCCTTCAACGATGTCACCCGCCAGCGGCCCTCTTCACGAACGACGGCCACGCCGAAGCCCTCCAGGCTTTCGGCGCTGGGCCCTGCGGCCTTGGCACGTTGTGCGTCCATGGGCAATACGGTAGTGCCCCACCCCGTGTTGTGACCACAAACAACTTGGTCACGTGTGCCAACCTGATGGGATGAACGCCGCCGAACACGACCACCAACGCCCCCCGATCTGCGTACTTGGCCTCGGGCTCATCGGCGGCTCTCTGGTCCGCGCGGCCACCGCCGCAGGGCGGCACGTCTGGGGATACAACCGTTCCGCGGAGGGCACAGACGCCGCACGGGCGGCCGGTTTCGACGCCACCGCCGACCTGGATCTGGCGTTGCGGCGCGCCCGCAACGCCAGGGCCCTCATCGTGCTCGCGGTACCGGTCCCAGCCCTGCCCGCGCTCCTGACGCGCATCGCGGAGCTGGCCCCCGAATGCCCGCTCACCGACGTCACCAGCGTGAAATCAGCTGTCCTACAACAGGTGTCCCAGCACGGACTGGCGCAACGATTCGTCGGTGGCCATCCCATGGCGGGCACCACGGAGTCAGGGTGGGACGCCGGTGACGCCAAGCTCTTCCGCGACGCGACCTGGGTCGTCAGTGTCGACGACGAGGTCGATCCACTGGTGTTCGCTCAAGTAACGCGGCTGGCCCTGGACTGCGGATCCGTCGTCGTCCCGGCACGCTCGGACGAGCACGACGCCGCCGCGGCGGCCATCTCGCATCTGCCCCACCTGCTCGCCGAGGCCCTGGCCGTCACCGCCGACGGGATCCCCCTGGCGTACTCCCTGGCCGCCGGATCGTTCCGGGACGGCACCCGGGTGGCCGCCACCGATCCGTCGCTGGTGCGCGCCATGTGCGAATCCAATCCGCATGGTGTGCTGCCGGCCCTGGAAGAGGCCATGGCGCTACTCGCGGCGACGTGGAACACCCTGAACGCGGAGAGCTCCGTGGAGCTGCTGGTAGAGGCCGGCCACGCCGCACGGCAGCGGTATGAGGCACACGAACGATTCGACATCACCGGCATCAGCCGGGAGGACCCTCCTTGGCGCGAGCAACTGGCCGAGGCCGGGCGGCAGGGCGGTGTGCTGCGGACCGTGCCCTAGATCCGGAGAGCCAAACCGGGGTATTCCAGCAGGAATCCCTCGTCATCGACGGTGACGGTGGTGTCGGCGACCGGCGAAACCACCTTGATGCCCTTGCCGTCGTTGCGGTAGCTAATGGTGGCCGGGCTGACGACCAAATCCGGGAGGGTCACGTAGACAACGGGCAGCACCGCGCTGCCTTCCTGCTGGTAAAGGCCGGTCCGGCGGATTGGCAGCGCGTTGAAGAAGGGGCTGAACACCACGTCGACGTCCAGAGCCCCGTCGAAGGAGGAACGCGTCGCGCCCTCATGGTTCTGCACGGTCCACATGCCCTCTTCGTCCCGGGCGATGGACAGCTGCCGTTCCCTTTCGGCAACGGTGGTCGACAGCGACAGGCGGTTGGTGGAGCCCGTCTCGTCGGTCACCAAGTCGTATGAGGCACTGAAAGCGGGATGAGCGTCGGACGCGCCGGCCACGAAACGGCCATGCGCACGGATGCGCCGGCCCGATAGTTGGACCCGGGTGGATTCCATACGCGACGCGTCATGGGCGCGCCAGGTCAGCACGGCAGGACCGGTCGCCGCGTCAGTCTGACTGGGGTTACTCACCCGTCTACCGTAGGCGACCGCGCAAATTGAGCCCCCGTGAGCCCTTTCTGTCTCCAATCACCCCCGCTTGCGCACGACGTAGAGCAGGTACTCCCAGTCCATCAGCAGTCGTCCGTCGCCGCGATCGTGTCGTCGTGCCAGCTCGACAAGCGCATCATCGAGTTCGGCGGTCCTGCCCGCGTCATCCGCGATTGCCGCGTAGACGGCAATCGTCGGCCCGTAACAGGCCTTGAAGAAGTCGCGGAACTCCTGCGCGGTGGCGAACCGGTCCACCGTCAGCATCCGCCGCTCCACGGTGACTTCGATGACCCGGTCCGCAAGGAGTGTTCGCACATGGGCCGCGTCTCCCCACAACGGAGGCGGTTGCGCGCCAGGCGGTGGAGCGGCCGCGAACGGTTTCATGGTCGCGAACATCTGGCCGATGAATCCCTGCGGTGTCCAGTTGATCAGGCCGATGGTTCCACCCGGCCGACACACACGGATCAGTTCATCCGCGCTGTCCTGGTGCCGCGGAGCGAACATCACCCCGACACAGGACACCACGACATCGAACTCGTCGTCGCCAAACGGGAGCGCCTGCGCGTCCGCGACCTGCCAATCAATGTCTGCACCGGCCGCGGCGGCCACGGCGCGCCCCGCCTCCAGCAGCTCGGGAGTGAGATCGGAGGCCACCACGTGCGCGCCGGCCCCCGCGGCGGGGATCGCCACGTTCCCGGATCCGGCCGCGACATCCAATACCCGGGCACCGGGGACAACGCCGGATTCCTTGACGAGGACCGGGCCGAGCGACGCGATCACCTCGGAAGCCACCGCGGCGTAGTTGCCCAGGGCCCACAACGAAACTCTTTGGCCTGTCTCTGCGTTCATGTACATACGCTAGAAGGATCACCGCCCCGGGGGCTAGTACAAGATCTGTACTGGGGCTGTTCACCGCGACGTCGGCGGCCTACCGTTCATCCATGGGTGCGTCGTACTACCAATTCTGCCCCGTCGCCAAGGCGATGGAGCTGCTCGACGAGCGCTGGACGCTGCTGATCGTGCGTGAATTACTGCTCGGCAGTGAGCATTTCAACGATATTCGGCGTGGAGTGCCGCGCATGTCTCCGACATTGTTGTCCAAGAGGCTGGATCGGTTGGTGCGTGCCGGAATCGCCGAGCGCCACGACAACCGCTACGTACCCACGGACGCCGGTCGTGAGCTGCGGCCCGTGGTCGAGATGCTGAGCCAGTGGGGAATCCGGTGGATCGGCGAGATCGGGGACGAGGATCTGGACCCCAAGCTGCTGCTCTGGGATATGCGCCGCCACGTCATCGGCAGCGCGGTCCCCGAGGGCCGTACGGTGCTGCATTTCCACTTCGGCGATGTCACGGTCGATAAGCGGCACTGGTGGCTGATCATCACGCCCGAGGCAGCCGACCTCTGCGATGCCGACCCCGGCTTCGACGTGAACATCGGCGTGACGGCCCAGTTGCGCAGCCTTACACGAGTGTGGCGCGGTGACGCCTCATGGTCGGATGCGTTGCGCTCGGGCGAGGTGGCCTTCAACGGGCCATCAGGGTTGTGCCGCGGGCTGCCGGCCTGGTTCGACCCGCCCCTCTACGCCGGTGTCCCCCGGCCCTGAGTCCCCGGTGAGATCGCGCGGAGCCGGGCGCAGCCTTCCGGTGCCCGGGGCCGACAGCCACACCGCAAAGGCAAGAACCGAGTCCAGCAGCAGGGCCAGCGCGGTCACCAGGAGGGCGCCGACCAACGCCAAGTGAAACTGCCGGACCTTGATGCCGTCGATGAGGTACCGGCCCAGCCCGCCGAGACTGGCGTAGGCGGCGACGGTCGCGGTCGCGACGATCTGCAGCGTCGCTGTCCGCAAGCCCGACAGGATGAGCGGTAACGCGTTCGGTATCTCGACACCGAGCAGCACCTGGCGTTCTGTCATCCCCATGGCACGCGCCGCCTCCACCACCGTGCGGTCCACGTTCGCGATCCCTGAATAGGTTCCGGCCAGCAGCGGCGGCACCCCGAGCAGCAGCAATGCGACCGTCGGCGGAACCAGACCCAGACCCCACAGCAGCACACCCAACAGCAGCACACCCAGCGTCGGCAGTGCGCGCAGCGCATTTACCGCGCTGACTACGAGAAACGTGCCGCGGCCGGTGTGCCCGATGATCAGACCTATCGGCACCGCGACGAGCACCGCGGCCAGCAGGGCGATCGCGGTGTACTGCAAGTGCTCACCAATCCGCGTGCCCAGCCCGCTGTTGCCCGTCCAATGGGACGCGGTGAATATGTAGCCGAGCGCATCGGAGAGGAAGTTCACACTGCACCAACGGCTTTCGTTGCTCTGGTCCATGGCGTCGCCGCGCGGCCGAGAACCACCAGGAGCGAATCCACGACGACGGCAAGCAGAAAGATGGCGATGATCCCGGCAACGATCTGGCTGCTCTTGTTGGCCTGGTAACCCTCAGTAAACCAGGTACCCAGGCCGCCAATGCCGATCACCGATCCCACCGAGACCATCGAGATATTGGTGACGGCAACGACTCTCAGGCCCGCCACCAACACCGGTATGGATAGCGGCAGCTCAACCCGGACGAGGCGGGCCAACGGCCGATATCCCACGGCGGTGGCCGCATCACGCACCTGTGGGGCAATGGCGTCGAGCGCCTCGGGCACGGCACGGATCAGCAGCGCGGTGGTGTACAGCGTCAGCGCGACCATCACATTGGCCTCGTCGAGTATCCGGGTGGGAATGATGAGGGGTAACGCCACGAACAGAGCCAGCGACGGGATGGTGAACACAATGCTGGCTATCACCGTGGTGATCCGCCGCGCGGTCCGGTGCCGGTGAATCAGTGCGCCACAAGGAATCGCGATGGCCAACCCGATGAGGATGGGGACCAGTGACAGCCGCACGTGGATCAGCGAGAGCTGCCAGGCGTCGCCGAGATGGGTAAAGAGATAACGCATCTCACCGCTGCCCGGTACGGCGTTGCCGATCCAGCGCGATGAGGACGTCATCCCCTCGGACGCCCCCGCGAACGCGGCCGTCCTCATCGGTGGCCACACCCAGCCCCGATGGCGAGGACAGTGCGGCATCGAGAGCCTGCCGCAATGTCCCGTCCGGGCCGAATAATGATCCGCCCGCTATCACGCTGTCGTATAACGATTTTCCCGACCGGTAGACCTCCGCCCCGGCATCGTCCATCCAGCCGAATGGTGTGCCATCGGGATTGCAGACAAGCACCCAGCTGCGCGGGGCGATGATGAGGTCAGGGACGTCTGTTTCAAAGATCTGCCTGATCTCGTACAGCGGCAACTCACCCGCCTCGCGGAACTGCAAGCTTCGATAGCCCCGATCACGCCCGATGAACCCGGCGACGAAATCGCTTGCCGGGTTGGATAACACCCGCTCAGGCTCGTCATACTGCTGCAACACCCCGCCGGGCCCGAAGACTGCGACCTTGTCCCCAAGCTTGACGGCCTCGTCGATATCGTGCGTGACAAAGACGATGGTCTTGTTGAGCTCGGCCTGGAGGCGTTGCATCTCGGCCTGCAGGTCATCGCGCACATTCGGGTCGACGGCGCTGAAGGGTTCATCCATCAGCAGGATCGGCGGATCAGCGGCAAGTGCACGCGCCACTCCAACACGTTGTTGCTGCCCGCCTGAGAGCTGTGCCGGGTACCGGCTGGCCAGTTTTGGATCGAGCCCCACCCGTTCCAAAACATCGAGAGCCGCCTTGCGTGCGGCACGCCGGGATTCGCCGCGCAACACCGGCACTGTCGCAACGTTGTCGACCACACGCTGATGCGGCATCAGGCCGGCGTTCTGGATGACATACCCGATACCCAGCCGCAGTTTGACCGGATCCACCGTCCTGACATCTTCTCCGTCGACGATCAGTACACCGGAAGTGAGGTCGGTCATCCTGTTGATCATCCGCATCGAGGTGGTCTTGCCGCATCCCGACGGCCCCACGAACACCGTGAATGACCCCTTGTCGACGTGCATGGTGAGATCGTCGACCGCGGTAGTCCCGTCGGGGTACTTCTTGGTGACATTCTCGAAGGTGATCACGCGATCAGTTCCCTATCGGTTTCTCGAAACCCTTGTCCGTCAACCACTTCTGCGCAGCCTCCTTGGGGTCGACGCCATCGTTGCCGGATACCGCAGCGTTGAGCCGGGTAAGATCCTCGGTGGTCAAGCGTGCGGACAGTGCGTCGAGCACCTTCTTCAACTTCTCGGATTTCTTCTGCGCGTTGACCAGCGGCACCAGATTGCCGGCCGGAAAAGTGAACTTGGGGTCGTCCAACACCACCAGATCATGCTCGGCGATGGCCGGCGATGTGCTGAATATGTTGGCCGCGGTGATCGTTCCGTCCAACAACGCCCTGACCGTCGCCGGTCCGCCACCATCGCTGATGGCCACGAACCGCGACTCCGGGATATCCAGACCGTAGTTGGCCTTGAGTCCGGCCAAGCCGACGCTGCGGTGCAGGAACTCCGAGGGCGCACCGACCTTTACCTCCTCCGAGTGGGCCGCGAGGTCGGCGATGGAGTGCAGATTCCAGGCGTCGGCGGTGGCCCTGGTGACGCAGAGCGTATCCGCGTCCGAGGCCGGAGAGGGCGACAGAATGTCCAGATCGCCGTCGAGCTTGCGCAGCAGCGCCAGCTCGACGTCGTCGGGCTTGGTGGCGGTGGCATCCGGATCGAAGTAGCGCAGCAGATTTCCGGTGTAATCGGCGATGAGATCGATCGAATGGTCCTTGACCGCCGGGATGTACGTCTCGCGGCTACCGATGCCCAGCTGTTTGGTGATGTGAAAGCCGTTGGTCTGCAATATCTGTGCATACAGCTCGGCCACGATCTTCGATTCGGGGAAGTCGGCCGAGCCGACGATCAGCGTATTAAGATCGCCCGAAAGCGGCCCTCCGCCCAGGGGATTGGCACTACCGCAGCCGCTGAAGACAACCGCGGCCATGACGGTGGCGAGGAGTCGTGCGGCCCTGCGCATCCTCCGACAGTAACCGGGCAACCGTCACCTCGCCCGGCTTTACCGTCACGAAGATTCCGGTGGCTAACCCGTAGGCGCCGTGGTTTCCGGACTTCCACCCGGCCCGGCCAAGAGCTCTGGCAAATATTTGATAACCGCCTCCGCCTGCTCATCGGGAAGCAGCTGACGCGCGAGCACATTCGCTCCGATGATCATCAACATCGTGGCGTTGGCCCGATCCCGCGCCTCGTGCTGCCCGATCTCCGGACGCTGTGCGCGCATCACCTGCGACAGGAGTTCGGCACCCGTCTCACCGAAGCTCGCCCACAGCGCCTGCCCTAATTCGGGATCGGTCCGCATCTGGCCGAGAAGGGCGGGGGCGGCCGCGATGACATCCGGCCGTTCGAAGAGTTCGGCTGTGTACGAGCAGGATTCCCGGACCCAGTCGCCAACTCCCGCGGCGGCACTCATCTCCCGGGTGGGAGCGGTCCAACCGAAAACCGCCTCGAACACCAGGTGCGCGCGCGAGGGCCAGCGGCGGTACAGCGCCGGCTTGCCTACACCGGCCCGCTCGGCGATCGCAACCATGGTGGTGGCATCCCACCCCTGCTCCACCAGGAGCTCACGCGCGGCAGCAAGCGCCTTGGTGTCGATATCGGAACTGCGGCGGCGACCCCTGCCCACGGGTAACTCGTCAGTAGTCATTGCAAATAACGGTACACCATGTTACGTATTAAGAAGGTTGGTGGCGTGGGTCACAGACAGAAGGGCAGCCGATGACAGGACTTCTTTCCGGAAAAACGGTGGTGATATCCGGAGTGGGCACCGGGTTGGGCCGGGAGGTCGCGCTCAAGGCGCACCAGGACGGCGCGAATGTGGTGCTCGGCGCGCGGACCCGGGAAAACCTTACGAGCCTCGCGGCCGAACTCGACGACACCGGAGGCACCGCCGCCTGGGCGGTCACCGACATCAACGACGCACAAGCGTGCCAGGGCCTCATCGACACCGCCGTCGAGAGGTTCGGCGCGGTGGACGCATTGGTGAACGTCGCGGCCAAGGAGGACGTGTTCGGCGGTATCGAGGGCGCGGATCTGGCGCAGTGGCAAGCGATGCTCAGCACGAACGTCGTCGGCACACTCCAACTCGTTCAGGTGGCCGTACCGGAGCTGAAGAAGAACGGCGGGTCGGTGGTCTTCATCGGTTCACAATCGGCGTTCCATCCACAGCTGCCCCAGGCCGCATATGCGACGTCCAAGGGAGCCCTACAGAACGCCATGTATCAGCTGGCGAAGGAGCTCGGGCCGCACAAGATTCGGCTCAACATGGTCGTGCCGACATGGATGTACGGGCCACCCATCCAGCTGTACATCGGTCTGGTTGCCCAGCAGCGCGGCATCACCGAAGCGGACGTGCTGGCGGAACTGACGGCCAAGTTCCCCCTGGGCGAGATGCCCGCCGATGAAGACGTCGCCGACGCGGTGGTGTTCTTCGCATCTGATCGGGCACGCATGGTGACCGGGCAGACCCTATTCGTCAACGCAGGAGAGTTCTTCGCATGAGTGATAAGTATCCCGTCATCGTCTGGGGCACAGGGGTTGTCGGCAAGCTGGTGATCCGCGAGCTGTTGGACCATCCGGTATTCGAGCTGGCCGCCGTCCTGGTGCACGATCCGGCCAAGGACGGTGTGGACGTGGGGACCCTGGTCGGCAGCCACCCGATCGGACTGGCGGCCACCACCGATATCGACACCGCGCTGGGCACCGAGGGCACCGTCGCCTACTTCGGGCCGACTGCGCAGTACGCGCTGGAAAACATCGACAACATGTCCCGGGCGCTGCGCAGTGGACACAACGTCGTCTCGACCGCGATGACGCCGTGGGTGTACCCGCAGGTGTGCCCGCCCGAGATGCTGACCGATATCAAGCAGGCCTGTGAGGATGGTCAGACCTCCTGTTTCACCACCGGTATTGACCCCGGCTTCGCGAACGATCTGTTCCCGATGACCCTGCTCGGCGTGGGCGGGCGGGTGGATTCGGTACTGGTGCAAGAGCTTCTGGACTATCAGTACTACAACGGTGATTTCAGCATGCCGATGGGACTGGGTGCGCCCATGGATCAGCCGGCGGTGCTGGAGATCCCCGAGGTGCTGATCCTGGCGTGGGGCCACACCATTCCGATGATCGCCGACGCCGTCGGGGTGAAACTCGACAAGATCGACACCGTCTACGAAAAGTGGGCCACCCCCACCGCCATCGCCTACGGCGCCGAGCCCAACACCGGCACCATCGAGGCCGGGCATTGCGCCGCGGTGCGATTCGAGATCCGCGGCTGGGTAGGCGGCCAGCCGAAGATCGTCATCGAGCACGTCAACCGGATCACCAACGACACCGCGCCGCACTGGCCGCGAGCGCAGTCGGTCGACAATGACGCCTACCGCATCGAGATCAAAGGCAGCCCCAACATCACCCAGGAGACCGTATTCCGTGACGAACGCACCGGTGACGGCGCGATCGGCGGCTGCCTCGCTACCGGGATGCGCGCCATCAACGCGATACCAGCGGTTATCGGCGCTAAACCGGGCTTCCTGACGCCACTAGATTTGCCGTTGATCGCGGGCCAAGGCACTATCCGCGCCTGACCTGCGCCGAGCGTCGGCCGTTCGCGGTATCCACGCGATCTTTTCCGCGAAAGGCCGACCCGGGGCGCTTGCAATCAGCGCCCATGTAGCAAATGATGAACTCATGACCAGCGACCCCGGTACGACTCCGGACTCTCCGGTTGCCGACACATCGATCGACATCCCCGTCGGAGAACAGCCACCGCTGCCCTCCACGAAGCCCACCAAGAAGGAAGACGCGGTCAAGCGGACCCGCGCGGCGGCGACCTGGACAGGCGTCATCCTCGGCCTGTTGATCCTGATTCTGCTGCTGGTGTTCATCCTGCAGAACCTGACGGACACGACTACCCACTTCCTCGCGTGGGAGATCCAGATGCCTCTGGGCATCACCGTGTTATTCGCGGCCATCACCGGTGCAGCGCTCACCGCCCTGGTCGGTGGGGTGCGAATCATCCAGCTGCGGCGCGCGGCGAAGAAGAACCTGAAGGCCTAAGAGCCGGTTGGGCCTCTACGACTGCAACTGTCAGGTCTCTGGAGTCAGTCTGCTGTATCAGGATGCCGTGTTGGTGATCCTGAGGCGAGCCGGTAAGCGCTTCACACCAATCACGTTGGGCCTCCGCGGCTCCTACAATATGGCGGGTGCGGTCAGCGCAAAGGAGGATCTGAATACCAAACTGGTCCTGAACTACTTCATCGACCGGTTTGAAGACGGAACCTTCCTCGCCGCGGATGACACCACGCGTCCCGAGTACCGGCTGCCACCCACACGAGACAACATCCAGTCACTTATCGACGTCATCGAGCGCACCACAACATGCTCTGAAGTGAACACCTCTTACGGGCCCAACGGTGGCGGGCATAAACCATCCACATTGCTCGATGATGATTTCGTCGTGCATGCACTGATCGCTCAACCCGTGTGGGATGCGATTTCAGCGCATCACAAAGGACCAGAACGACCCACCGAAGCACAATTCACAAGCGTCTTCACCGACCCTGCGGCCGGGCAGATTTATGCAGGCCATATTCCCGAGCTCAGCACAGAGATACACGAACTTGCCAGCGTCGACTTGTTTCTCGAAGAGCATGGGATGGCCTGGACGCCGCCCGGCTCACTGGCCTGTCGCTACCCCAGCAGCTATGACGACCACGAGGACGAGCAGGTACACGACTGGCTGAACCGCGCCCGCGCGGACTATCACGCCCTTCCCTGGATGCTCGCGGCGATCGATGAATGCTCTGCTGTGTTTGAAAGCCAGGTACGCGAGTTGGACGATTAGGCCGTTTCACCCAACGTTGATGAACGTCTGCCTGGACAATATGGCCGTGGCCACGTTCTCCGCGCTTGTCCGGAAAGCTCTCAAGGACAAGCCCATACCACTGGCTGACGCGAAGCATTTCGACGACGCCGAGGTTGTCACGATGCTGCGGATGCTCGGCATCGCGATGCTCGAGGTCGGTCAGCCCACAAACCTGGTGTTGGCCAAATTGCACGATATCGCACCGCAATACACCGATAAGGAGCTACGCGCCGTCGTCCTGCCCACGGTGCTGATCATCCAGATCGACGGCGTGACCGGGCAGCTGGAAGTGGAGGAATCCACCCGCAGCACAGCACAGTTGGACCAGGCCGGCCATATCGACACCATCGCCGACATGGCCTCCGCCGGGGCGATCGCACCAGCGGAGGCCATCGCAAGAATCTACGAGATCCGCTGTTTGAAACCACGTTTCGGGACCATCCTCACCGTCGTCGGGCACACCATTCTGACCCTCGGCTTCGGACTCGCGCTGGCGCCGACCTCCTCGGCACTGCCCGCCTACCTGGTACTGGGACTGATCGTCGGCGTGCTGATGTTGGCGACCAATCCCATGCCCACCCTGGCCGCCACGATGCCCGCCGTGGCCGCCTTTGTGGTGACGGTGATCAGCACCTTCATCGTCGCGAATGTGCCCAGCGAGGGTCTTGCCCGAGTGGTGGCGCCGGCTCTGATCGCCGTGCTCCCCGGAGTGACCCTCACCATCGGAGCGTTAGAGCTAACGAGTACCCAGCTGATGGCCGGGTCCACCCGCATCGTGTACGGCATCGCACAGCTGATGCTGTTGGCGTTCGGCGTGGTCATCGGTGTGAAAGTGGCTGGGCCCCTGGAGCCCTCTTCACTGGGGCCGCCGCTGGGCAGCTGGACGATCGCGCTGGCGGTACCGGTGATCGCGGTGGGGTTCTACCTGTACAAGTCCGCACCGCGCGGATCGCTCATCTGGCTGATTATGGCGATCGGCGTCGCCATGTTGGGACAGCGACTCGGCGGCCTGTTCCTGGCACCGGCGATGACCGGCTTCATCGGGGCGGTCGCCGTCGTTCCCTTCGCCCTGTTCGCGGCGCGATTCAAGGGCGCGCCTTCCGCAATCGTGTTGCTACTGGCCGCTTTCTGGTGCCTGGTGCCAGGCGCGTTGAGCTTCGTGAATGTCAGCGAGGTCGCTGCCACCGGACATGCCAACCTCACCGCGCTGCTCGACACCTGCATGGCGATCTTCTCGATCGCACTGGGACTCTTGGTAGGAGCGAGCCTGCACCGCGGTATGCGTTACGCGCTCACCATCAGTCGGTAGCGAATTTGGCCAGTTCGATCCGGGCCACCACACCGCGATGCACCTCGTCGGGACCGTCGGCAAGCCGTAGCGCACGGGCGTTCACCCAGGCCGCCGCCAACGGGAAATCATGGGAAAGCCCCCCGCCGCCATGGATTTGGATCGCCATGTCGATGATTTGTTGAGCCATATTCGGTGCGGCCACCTTGATCTCCGAGACTGCCGACAACGCACCCATGATGCCCACGGTGTCCAGCAGCCAGGCGGCGTGCAGTACCAGCAACCGGGTCTGGTTGATCGCGATCCGGGCGTCGGCGATGCGCTCGCGGTTTCCGCCCAGGTTCACCAACGGTTTTCCGAACGCGGTGCGGTCCAGTCCGCGCCGGCACGCGTGCTCCAGCGCCACCTCGGCCAGGCCGATCAGGCGCATCGCATGATGCACCCGGCCCGGTCCCAGCCGTCCCTGGGCGATCTCGAATCCCTTGCCCGGTCCCGCGATGAAGGCATCCACGGGCAGCCGCACATTCTCGAAGGACACCACGCCGTGGCCACCCGGCTCGTCGTAGAACCCCATCGTCGGCAGCATCCGTTCGATGGTGACGCCCGGGGTGTCCATCGGGACCAGCACCATCGAGTGGCGCGCGTACCGATGCGCGGCGGGGTCCGTCAGCCCCATGAAGATGATCACCTTGCAATCAGGATGACCGACGCCGGTGCTCCACCACTTGCGGCCATTGATCACCACCTCGTCGCCGTCGACGACGGCGGTAGCCGCCATGTTCGTGGCATCGGAGGACGCGACATCGGGCTCGGTCATGCAGAAGGCAGACCGGATATCGCCCTCCAGCAGCGGTTCGAGCCAGACCTCCTTCTGCTCCTGGCTACCGTATCGGTGTAGCACTTCCATGTTCCCGGAATCTGGTGCGTTGCAGTTGAATACGGTGGGCGCGAAGAGCGATCGGCCCATCTGCTCGGCCAGCGGCGCGTACTCGGAGTTGGACAGCCCGCCACCCAACTCCGGATCTGGCAGGAAGAGGTTCCACAGCCCCGCCGCGCGCGCCTTCGCTTTCAACGCGTTCAGCTCCGGAGGGACAGCCCAGAGCTCAGCCGTCGTGCCGGCGCGCGCACCCAGCAGCCGGTCATGATGGGCCAGCACCGCGCGCTCCACCGGCATGATCTCCGTGTCGACGAACCCCCGGACGGCGGCGGTCAGTTCAGCGGCGCGGGCAGAGGGGGCGAAGTCCATCTGTCCGATGCTAGGGCGGTTGGCGCGGCACGTGACAGACTTCGGCACATGAGCATGCGCCGGGCCTCGGTACTGACTCTCACCACGATGACCATCGGCGGGGTTATCGGCATCATCGTGTCCCTCATCCTGAACGTGTTCGTGTTCGATGAGTACGACGCCTACGGCGAGGTGAAGATCCCAGGCAACACGCGGCTGGAACTGCCGGCCGGCGAGGTGACCATCAGCTTCCACTCCTGGGTGTCCGGCGACAACGGGCTGCTCATCCCCCAGCTTGGCCTGTCCATCTTTCCTCCCGACGGGGTGGCAGAACCCCAGGTCCGCGAGAGCATTGGAAGTTCGACAACGGTGAACGGTGATGCCCACCGCCGGGTGTGGGTCGCGCAGATCTCCGCCGCCGGTACGTACGACGTGCAGGTCGAGGGCGAGGTCAACGGGTTCGTCAATCCACGCCTCGCCTTCGGCCACGGCAGCCCGTATTGGCCTCTCACCTGGGGCTTCGCCGGATTGTTCGGGGCCGCGGCGCTGGGCTGGATCGCCTATCTGCTGACGAGATCACGGACTGTCCGCCCATCACCCCCGGTAACCGCACAGCCGGGCACATCCTATGAACCCACTGATGATGGAATTCGCATTGAGCAACTCAAATCTCTTGCTGCCCTGCGTGATTCCGGCGCGTTGACCGATGCGGAGTTCGAGTCAGAGAAGCGGCGACTCCTCGACGGCGGCTAGTCGATACGATTCCCTGTATGGGCGTCATCTACCTGGTCCGGCATGGCCAGGCTGCCAACTACTCCAGCAGCCCCGATAGCCCGTTGACCGGCGCCGGACAGCGACAGGCCGACGCCGTGGCGGCCGAGCTGGCTCGCCGCGGCCTCAGTGGCGCCCGGCTCCTGCATGGCGGGATGAAGCGGCAACGGCAGACCGGTGAGGCCATCGCGGTCGCTCTGGGATCCGAGCCGCAACAGGACGAGCGTTGGGATGAGTACGACTACAAGGAGATTGTCGGCAACTCGCGGATGCGCCGCCTCGCGTCGGTCAACACCGTCAAGAGCCTGGCCAAAGGTGACACCCAGGCCATTCTGGAAGACGGCCTAGCGAAATGGGCAAGCACCGATTCATCCGGTGGCTACGCAGAGAGCTACACCCGCTTCCAGCAGCGCGTGCTGGCCGCCATGGCCGACGCCGCCAAGCGCGACGGTGACACCGTGGTGGCCACGTCCGCCGGAGTCATCGGGATGATCGTCGCGGACCTCTGGGCCACAGATAGCGGCGGGCGCGTATCGAATTGGCTTACCGCACAACGTGTTGTCATCAACTCGTCGATCACCTCGCTGGTCAACGGCAAGCGCGGCGTGAGCCTGCTCGCCTTCAACGACCACACCCATCTGATCGGCGATGGCGGCAACCGGGATTTGGTGACCTACCGCTAGTCCTCGTTGGCGCAGGGGGACGACGCGGTGACCACATACACGTGGACCCCATTGCCGCGCACGTCTTCACGTGCGCTCACGATGTAGCCGGCATCATCACGATAGGTCCGGCTGTTGTGCGGCTCGGGCTCCGGCCGCTTGCTTTCTTGGCGGCGAAATCCCTTGCCCGACAGTGATTCGAGGCGATCCAGCACGCCAGAGATCAGCTCCGGAGTGGGGTCTGCGAAATCGCGCTGCAGACGCAACCACCACGGCGGGCCCTCCGGGAGGGCCGAGTTGTAGCTCGTCCGGCAGCCCATCCGCTCGACGTCGTTGACACCCGGCTGCACCTTCTCCGCCGTGACGAACGCCAGATTCTCGGCCGTGACCCGCAGCGCTTCGGACATCTTTACCGACGTGGGTTCCATGCTCTTACTGCCTCCTTGCTCACTGTCCGCACCGAAATTGCACGAAACCGCAACCAGCATCGTCAATCCCGCCACTGCGGCCGTCCATGCGCGCCTCATCGAACCTGCACCTTCCGGCCAAGGCCCGGATTGTCCGTAACATGCGGATTGCCGTAAGGGTCTTCCCATTTGGGATTGGTCGGCAGCGTGAACGGGCCGATCTTGGCCCCGGACAGCCACTGATCGCCGTACGCCTTGGCGATGTCCTTCACCGACTCGTTCAAGCTGCTGTCGTCCCCGAGGTTGATGTCGACATTGTTCGACTCAATGCCGCGTTCGACATAGGAGGTCACCTCGCCGCCCTTGATCACATTCGCCATGTTCTGGAACGCATCGGACTTCGGATCATCCCAGTAGCTACCGTGCCCATTCGGGCCGAACACCACCTCACCGGGATGATTCTTGTTCTCGTCGCTGTAGTAGCCGGTATCGAGACGGGTGACTCCGGGAATCGAATCTGGGTCTCCGCCAAGCGGATTACCCGCATGCGGGTTACCGATATCGCCGTCCGGAGCCCGCGGAATCACCGGCGGAAGGTCCAGATTGACCCCGGGAAACGGAGAGAATCGAGTGGGGATATCGCTGTCTCGTGGCGCAAGTTGTGCGGCACCGATGAGGTCGCCGGGCGCGGTCATGGAGAACCGCTGGACATTTGGATTGGGGTTGTGCCACTCGGTGCTGAGGATGCCTGTGCCCGCGGACGATGCGTACAACACGCGGTCGGCGCGTAGTCCCATCTGTTCTGCTGTGCCGACAACGGATCCGCCGTACGAGTGCCCAATGTAGGTAGTGGGCGTACCGGGCGCCTGCCGGGCGACCTCCGCGTCGAGCTCCTTGCCGAACGAGACGAGCTGCGGTGCCATCGCCAATCCGTACGACGGGTCGGTCGCCTTGTCCAGCCCCTGTGGAAAATCGTTCTCCATATAGAGGAAGACCGGCGACCCGCTCTGTTTCGCCAGATTGACGGCCGAATCGTGGTTGTTTCTACTGCCGTTGAGGTTGGTATTGGTGCCAGGGACATAGACCCCGACACCCGGCGCCCCAGGTTTGAGGTCGCCGATCTGTTCGATCATCCGGCCGTTGCCCTCCGTGGAGAACATGACGAACTTGCGATCGACCTTGAAGTCGGCGGGGGAACCTCCGGCAGGAACCGTCGCGAACGGGTCATCCATGGGAGCGAGCATCGCCCTGAGCTGATCGACCCGCGCCTGATCGGGCGTGGGCCTCTGCAGTTCGTCGATGAGTGCGTTCCTGATATTGATCTCGTTGGCGTCCGCACGAACATCGAAGGGCACCCCGTTGGTGTTCCCCATGAACTCGGGGTCGGCGATGACCATCTGATGCACCGTCTCGGGGGGCAGCCCTTCCAGGAACGCACGACGCTCTTCCTCGGACATGCCACGCACCCGGTCGACGAGCGCATCGGGATCGATCTTCTCCCCCGTCGGCAACGTGACGTCCTGCTGCCCGTCGCGCATGGCGTCCAGATCGTTGACGGCTTCCCGCAGCTTCCTGCCGTACATCTCGTCCAGCCGAGCCACCTCGTCCAGACCCGCCTGAATCCTGCGCTGGTGGTCGGCGGCGGCCTGTGCCTTCGTCGAATCCGGGTGGCTGACCTCTCCGGTATCGGTAACCGTGAATCCCTCGGCGACAGCGGCGTCCACGTCCTGAAGCGTGTACTCCTTGGCGTGCTTGAGTGTTCGTCCCGCATCCTCGGCATCATCGGATAACCGGTTCAGGACATTCCGGACCTCCCGACCGTGGTCCAGCTCCTGGTCGACCTTGGACCGCGCCGCATCGTGCGTCTTGCCAAACCAGCCCGAGGCATCGTTGAACACACGGTCGCACGAGTCCAACGACGCGTCCAGCGTCTGGGCGTTGTCGCGAGCGATGTCAGCAGCCTTGCTGAGCGCGTCAAGATTCCAGCCCCGGAGTGCACTGATCGTCGGGCGCATCAGCGTGGCTTGAGCGCGTCGAACGACGTGGCGGTCTTCTCGTCTTGCGCCGTCACATTGGTGGCGAAGGTATCGACAAGCCCGGCCATATCCGAGAATCGGCGGGCAATCGAGGACATCGCCTTGATTCCCGGGGATGCGGTATCGCGGATGGCGGCCAGCACTTCACTTCCCGAACCCGAAGCGTCCTGAAATGAGGTCCACGGCATGTCGTTGATGTGCAGCGTCTCACTCAGCCACGTCTTGGAAATGGCCGCGAGTTCCTCGGTCCGGACACCGAACTCGTCGCTCATGATTTCCCTCCGCTAACTCCTCATCGATGACTCTATCCAGTCAGACGTTCGGAGACGCGGATCGGTTTCATGCTTGTGGAGAAAGAATCAAATCGGCAGCCTTCTCGCCGAGCAACACCGAGGGAGCATGCGTGTGACCACGGATGAGGCTCGGAATCACCGACGCATCGACCACCCGCAGTCCCCGCACACCGCGCACGGTGAGATCCGGAGCAACCACGCTGGCCTCGTCCGTCCCCATCCGGCAGGTAGCGACAGGGTGATACAGCGTGTGTGAGTTGTTCTCCAGCGCGGCCACGAGTGTCTCCTCCAGGTTGTCGCTGGGATTTCTCGGTCGCAGGATCTTGCCGAGTATCGCCCGCATCGACGGCGTCTCGGCGATGCGGGCGGTGGTCCGCAGTCCGAACATCATGGCGGCGCGGTCCTGTCCGGCGGCATCGCTCAGGTAGCGCGGATCGATGCGCGGCTTGGCCAGCGGGTCCGGTGAGGTCAGGGTGATCGCGCCGCTGCTCTCCGGTTTGAGCAGAATCGGGCCCATCACGATGGCGTGCTCGGTGGCCTCACCCAGGCCTTCGTCGAAGAACGGTGCGGGCGCGAAGATCAGCTCCAGGTCGGGTAGCGCGAGATCGGCCCGGCTGCGCAGGAATCCGTATGCTTCCCCGACATTTGAGGTGAGCATGCCGCGATGGCGCAGGAAGTAGTTGGCGAGCTGCAGCGGTTTTTCCGCGCCGTAGAGCGAGTCGGATTCCACCGCATAGCCCACCGGGCAACACAGGTGATCGAGCAGATTCTGGCCGACCTGCGGGGCATCGACAATCACGTCGATACCAAGCTCGGCAAGGCGCTGGGCATCACCGATCCCCGAAAGCATCAGCAGCTGAGGGGAATTGATGGCACCGCCGCTCAGAATCACCTCGCGCCGGGCTCGCACGGTATGGGTGATGCCGTCACGTACATACTCGACACCGATGGCTCTGGCGCCATCGAACAGCACCCGGCGTACCTGGGCCTCCGTGACCACATTCAGGTTGCGCCGCCGCAGGCCGGGTTTGAGGTAACCGTCCGCGGTGCTCCACCGGCGGCCGCCGCTCTGGCACACCATGGTTTCCGAGAACCCCTTGGGTTCAGGAGTATTGGCCCGCTCGACATCAAATCCGGCCTCTTTGACGGCCTCCAGCCACGCCGCGGTGCTGGAGCGGGGGCTGCGCTGTTTGGAGATCTTCAGCGCGCCCTCGGTGCCCTCGTCACTTTCGGTCGCGCCCTCCACCGTCTCGATGCGCTTGAAGTAGGGCGCGACATTCGCGAACGACCATTGATCGCCGGCGACAGCTGCCCAGTCGTCATAGTCGGCCGCGAATCCACGCACCCACATCATCGCGTTCATGGAGGACGAGCCGCCCAGCGTTTTTCCTCGCGGCCAATAGATCTGGCGGTTGTTCAGCTGGGGCTGCGGCTCGGTGAGATAGTCCCAGTCGACATCGCTGCGGAACAGCTTCGAGAATGCGGCGGGAATGTGAATTCCCATGTCCTTGTCCTTGGGGCCCGCTTCCAACACCAGCACCTGATCGTTGGTGCGTTCGGAGAGCCGGGTGGCCAGCGGCGCCCCCGCCGATCCCGCGCCCACGATGACGTAGTCAGCTGCCAAGTCCTCAACCATGTGGGGGACGGTAGCGGACTGGACACCGCGCCGGGAAGCTTCTGGTACGGGACGTCCCAGGTGCGACCGCCACGGTTACCCGCAGGCGTCTACGGGTACACCCGGTAACAGTTCGTCCCGCCGATGCCGAGCACATACACGGTGTCGCAGCGCGTGAAACTGCCGTCGGGCGCGTAGTCCGACTCGCAGACGCCGCCACCGTTACCCCACACCACAACGTTTCCGCACGGAGCCGCCGCGGCCGGACCTGCCAGCGCGACGCCCCCGGCCGCCAGCACGGCGGCGATACCCACTGAGGCCAGTAGTTTCCGCATGTCAGTTGCCTCTTCTTCATGCTCCCGGCCTCACCCTGACGCCGGATCTACCCTTAGAACGTTTCCTTTTTTGGAAAAGTTTCCCTAAATGGAAGGTTTGTTACTATGGCCACATGCCACCGACCAGCGGCCTGCGCGAGCAGAAAAAGTCCGAGACCAAGCTGGCGCTGAGCCGCGCCGCCCTGGAACTGGCACTGGACCGGGGCGACCTTGCGGCGGTCACGGTCGACGAGATCGCGGACGCTGCGCGCGTCTCGTCGCGTACCTTTCGCAACTACTTCACCAGCAAGGAAGACGCCGTACTGTTCTTGATGCGCCAGTACGGCGACACCGGAGTGGAGCTGCTGTGCTCACGCCCCGACGAGGAACCGATCATCGATTCACTCGAGGCAACCATGTTGGGCCTGGTCACCTCCGAGGCCATCGATACCGTTGTCGCGGTCACGCGCCTCGCCAAGCTGAGCCCCGGATTGGCCGCCCACGCCGCGGCAGAACCAAGCAACGAGGACGGCTCCGTGCTTGCCGAAGTCGCGCGGCGCACCGGCCTGGACCGCGACCTCGACCTGTATCCGCGCCTGGTCTGCAATGCCGCCTACGCGGTGCTTTCGACGATCATCCAGTTGGCAAGCACCGATACGGGACTGCAGGGAGAACCCGAAGAGATTGTCCGACAGGGCTTCCGACAGCTGCGCGGCGGGCTATCGACGCCTGGGGCCTAGGAATGGGTCACATGATGACGGGCCGGGGGGGACCGGACTACCGCTGCGTGATGATCTGCTCTCGCAAGATGTCGGCGTGGCCGCAATGCTGTGCCAACTCCCTGAGCACATGCAAGTACACCCAGCGCAAGGGCAATGGACCTCGCCTGTTGCCCATGACCAGATCGTCCAGGGCAAGTGGAGCGACCCGTTGCTTCGACGCGGCACAAGCATCGCGGTATCGGCGCTGGACAGACAGGATGTCATCTGCGGGTTCCAGAACAAACGACTCGTCGGGAGTCAAGGGAAGTCTCAGATCAGCGCGGGAGCGACATGTGATCGCCTCGTTGAACCACACCCCCTCCACAAACGTCACATGCTTGACCAAACCGAGGAGCGTGGTGCGGGAAGGAACCAGCGAGCGCCGGGCCTCCTCCTCGGTCAAACCATCGAGACAATCGTGGAGCAAGGACCTGTGCTCATCGAGGAACACATCGAACTGATCGCGAAGACTCGCGCCAAACGTAGCTAACTCCGTCGTACGCGCCGCCGTCATGCTGTAAGTCTATCGGCGCAGGTAGCGCCCCGTCTTGCGAGGCGCAGCGAACCCCTGCACCGCGCCCACGGGATCACGGGCGCGGCTGATCCAGCAGTTTGGCAATGCCGTACAACTCGGTCTCCTGGATCTCTTTGACGACCCGAAGCAGAATCCGTTCATCGACGTCGTCGAGATTGACACCTCTGTTTGTCACCGTCAGCAGCGTGCCGCCCTCGTGCTCACGAAAGGCCACGTGACGTGTCCACCGGGCCGACTGCCCCGTGCCGGCGTGGGCGTGAAGCCCCAGGGTCAAATGCTCGTAGGGGACGGCGTCGAGAAACTCGACCTCGAATACACCGGTGAACCGAGTTCCCACCACCTGAACGGTGGTCATCGTGAACGTGCTCCCCACGGTGACGTCCACCGGCGGGGTGTCAGGCTTGCCCCACCACGATGCCGGATCGACGAGAGCCGACCACACATCATGGGGAGGGTGCGGGAAATACCGTTGAACCTGTGTCATAGCTTCTCACTCACTCGAGAAGAAGTCCTGGTGCGCCCGAAGGGATTCGAACCCCTAACCTTCTGATCCGTAGTCAGATGCTCTATCCGTTGAGCTACGGGCGCGTGCTATTCAATTGTTGCAGGTCAACAGGTTTGGCCTGCAGACCGACGCGGAGGCGAGAGGATTTGAACCTCCGGTCCCCCGTAAAGGGGACAACTCATTAGCAGTGAGTCCCATTCGGCCGCTCTGGCACGCCTCCTGAACTTCCCGAGCGGTACTCCGAACCCATAAATGGATTCGGAACCGCCGAGGGCACAGAGTACAGGCCCGCGCGGCCGGAAGGCAAAGCCGTCGGTCGTCGTCCGGTCCAACATGCACCGATAGTCTGATGGCCGTGTCTGATCCTCGTCGCGCACGCGGCTCATCGGTCCCCGCGCGACTACGCCCCGAGCTGACCGAGCTGCCGGCGTACACCCCGGGCCGCACCGTCCCCGGCGCCATCAAGCTGGCCAGTAACGAGACCGTGCAGGGACCACTTCCCAGCGTCCGGGCAGCCATCGTCGAGGCCACCGCACGGATCAACCGGTACCCCGACAACGGGTACGCCGAGCTGCGCTCGCACCTGGCCAAGCACGTGGACATGGCGCCCGAACACATCGCGGTGGGATGCGGATCTGTGAGCCTGTGCCAGCAGCTTGTACAAATCACCGCGACGGTCGGCGATGAGGTGCTGTTCGGCTGGCGCTCCTTCGAGACGTACCCCCTGGTGGTGCGTGTGGCCGGCGCCACCCCGGTCCAGGTGCCGCTGACCGACTACACCTACGACCTTGATGCCATGGCCGCCGCCGTGACAGACGCCACGCGGCTGATCTTCGTCTGCAACCCGAACAACCCGACCGGCACCGTGGTGCCGCCCGCCGATCTGCGGCGGTTCGTCGAGACGGTGCCGGCTCATATCCTCATCGCGATCGACGAGGCCTACATCGAGTACGTACGCGAGGACTTCACCGATGGCATCGCACTGGTGCGCGATCACCCCAATGTGGTTGTGTTGCACACCTTCTCAAAGGCCTATGGCCTGGCGGGTCTGCGCGTGGGCTATGCGATCGGCGATCCTGACGTGATCGCCACGCTGGGCAAGGTGTACGTACCGTTCAGCGCATCCAGCCTCGCCCAGGCCGCCGCCGTGGCCTCGCTCGGTGCCGCGGAAGAGCTCCTCACCCGGACCAATGATGTTGTCGCCGAGCGTATCCGGGTAACCAGTGCACTCCGGGAGGCAGGGTACGACGTGCCACCATCGCAGGCGAACTTCGTATGGTTACCGCTGGCCGAACGCTCGACAGAATTCGCGCAGGCCTCCGCAGAGGCTCGAATCATCGTGCGCCCTTTCGGAACCGACGGTGTACGGGTAACCATTGGGGCGCCCGAGGAGAACGACGCATTCCTTGAATTCGCGCGCGCCTGGCGCTAGCTCACCCGCGAAAGTTGTGCTGCTTCGGCCCACTCGACGGTGAGCTCGACGACCTCCCGCGCATCCGGGAGCACCAATGCCAGCGGGGTCAACGGCCCCGCAGCCACTCCGGTGAGTACGCGGGCGCTCGCTACCGGGTCAACCACCGAGACCGTCACCGCGGCAACGCACTCCGCGGGACGCACATAGAAGCGCGTACCTGAGTCCACCAGTCCCGTGAGCTCGGCCCCGGAGATGTCCATTGCCTTGGCGCCGTCGGAGAGTGAAAGCAGAACCGGGCGCTGCGAATCCACCACAAACGGACCCATCAGGCCCGCGGCCATGACCGCCTGCGAGTCATCGACCACGGGGGGATGGCCCACCTGACCGGCGGCGATCAGCGACTGCTCCAATAGGTACTGGTACAGCTGCACGACACGGTCGGCGTTGCGGTGGTTGCGCGCATCATGCAGCCAGAACTCGACACCCTCGACGTCATCGGTGCCGCCCTGCACATACAGGCGATAGAAGCGATAGCCAAGATCCGGTGCACCATGCTGAGTTTCGGCGACCGTTGCACCCACGCCCAATGTCTTGACGTATCGCGCCTCACCTTCAGCGAAGCTCAACTCCGAGGAGGACACCTCACGCCATACAGCGCCATTGACAGATGCGTGCAGCCGAACGCTGGCCGACTTCTGCCCCACACCGGTACGCACTGTGAGGCCGCCCAGCTGCGGGCGTTCCTTGAATTCAAACTCGATGAAGGACGGCGACTTTCGGGTGGCTGTGGGCACGTTGCGCGCCACGGTGTCCAGCTCCACCCCGTTGGTGAGGAACCAGATGGCCGCCTGCGTTCCGGCGATGGCCTCGTGGTCCTTGATATTGGCCTCACTCAGGTATCCGGCCGCGCGCAACCGGCGACTCAGCTGCGCCGTCGACAACGCAGGGAACGAGTTGGCCAAGATCCAGGCGACCTGCGATTCGCGGGTGCGAGCCCGCAGGTTCGCCACCGACAGCCAGTCCGCCACCGCGTAGCCCGACGGCAGGTTGGGTGCGATCCCCGCGATATCCAGCGAGTACGCCGCGATGGTGGGGTTGAGGCGAATTAAATCTGTGCGAGCCGAAGTGCCGTCAGTGAACACGACCTCGTCCACGGTGGACGAATAGGTGCCCCCGCGGTACCTAGTCAGGCGCTGTGGGAGCACCTCGGCGTTGTGGCCGTGACGCCTCCCAGTGATGCGGGCAGACGGCCATTCGACGAGCGATAGCAAAGAATGAGTAGTCATGGGTTGGTTGATCCTTGTGCCGGCGGATTGCAGCCCAGAAGCTCGATAACGTCGAAGGACGTTCTGCTGGGATGCCAGGGGCGGGGTTAGGGAATCAACAACAACAGCAACACACGGCGGCGCTGCGCGCCCCGAAGGTGTCGGCGCGCAGCCCGCTGATCGCCCGAAGTCGGTGCGATGGTGCGACGTGCTGCATGCATCCAGTCTACGTACGTCTGGCCAGGCGGCCGGATTTTTGCCGGCCCTCCACCCCACCGCGGGCACCCGCGCGGCGAACCCGCCGCTCTACCGCGGGTCACCCAAACCCCGTCCTGCGGAGTTTGGCGCACGGGTGTTCGTTACCTGATGCGCCGACCCAATCCCGATTAGGATTTCAGACATCAGGTCTTAATCCCATTCGCCCAGGAGGAAACCGCTGTGCCCGCTGCCAAGAACGAATCCCAGGCCCTCGGCGATCTCGCCGCACGGCAGCTAGCCAATGCCACCAAGACCGTCCCTCAGCTGTCGACGATCACCCCGCGGTGGCTACTGCACCTGCTGAACTGGGTCCCCGTCGAGGCCGGCATCTACCGCGTGAACCGCGTGATCAACCCCGACAAGGTTGCGATCCACAGCGAAGAGCAGGGCGAGGGTGAGGCCCCGCTGCCGCAGACCTACGTCGATTACGAGACCAACCCGCGCGAGTACACGCTGCGGACCATCTCAACGCTGCTCGACATCAACACCCGGGTCTCTGATCTGTACTCCAGCCCGCACGACCAGATCGCCCAGCAGCTGCGCCTGACCATCGAGTCCATCAAGGAACGTCAGGAAAGCGAGCTCATCAACAACGCCGAGTACGGCCTGCTGGCCCAGGCGACGCCGGAGCAGACCATCAAGACCCTCGGTGGCGCCCCCACCCCCGATGACCTGGACGCCCTGATCACCAAGGTGTGGAAGACCCCCGGCTTCTTCCTGACCCACCCGCTGGGTGTGGCGGCATTCGGCCGCGAGGCCACCCGCCGCGGCGTGCCGCCGGTTGTGGTGAGCCTGTTCGGTGCGCAGTTCATCACCTGGCGCGGTATCCCGATCATCCCGTCGGACAAGGTTCCCGTGAAGGACGCCAAGACCAAGATCCTGCTGGTGCGCACCGGCGAGGAGCGCCAGGGCGTCGTCGGCCTGTTCCAGCCCGGTCTGGTCGGAGAGCAGGCGCCGGGTCTCTCGGTGCGGTTCACCGGCATCAACCGGTCGGCCATCGCCTCATACCTCGTCACCCTGTATTCGTCGCTGGCTGTGCTGACCGATGACGCACTTGCCGTTCTCGACGATGTGCAGGTGGACAGGTTCCATGTCTACAAGTGACGCGATCCCGGTAACCGACAGCCCACCTGGCTTCCCATCCGCGGCGGAGCTGTCGGCCTTGGCCACTCAGCTGTTCTGGGAGGCAACACCTTCCGGAGCACCGGGTATCGACACTCCGGGACCGGCCGTACCCGTGGCGCCCCGGGGCAACGTCCCGGACGCGACCGCGGGCTCGTCCGCCGCAGCCACGGCGGGCTCGTTGGCCAGTCCGTATGCACCGGCACCGGTGGCGGACGCCCTGTCGACGGCAACGGTGGCTCCTCCGGTTACGGCCTTCGGTTCGGCGACCCCCGACGGAATTCCCGGAGCGGTGCCGGTGGCTCCGCGCGGTGGTGGCGGTGACCTGACATCGGGTACATCCGCCGCACACACCGCCGCAACCGGTTATCCGGCTTATCCCACGACGGGGTTGGCCGATTTCGCCGTTCCCTCGGGGCTGGTTCCGACGATCCCCGGGGTGCTCGCAACCCCTTCGGTGAACTCCGGCGCACCAGCCGCCACCTCACCTCGCGTGGCTCCGTACTCGGATGCACCCGGGGTGCCGAACCTGGGTTGGACGACCCCGGTGGCGCCGACCGGCGGCGACGAGGCGAACTACTACTTCCTGGGCGGGGCGCCGGCTGCGGCACCAATTCACGAGGACGCGCGCGCCTTCGATGTCGCGTCGATTCGGGCGGATTTCCCGATCCTGTCCGAGACAGTGAACGGTAAGCCACTGATCTGGTTCGACAACGCCGCGACCACGCAGAAGCCGCAGTCGGTGATCGATCGGCTGGTGCACTTCTACCAGCACGAGAACTCGAATATCCACCGTGCCGCACACGAATTGGCGGCACGGGCCACCGACGCGTACGAGGATGCCCGCGGCGCCGTCCGCAAGTTCCTGGGCGCCGAGGCGGACGAGAACATCATCTTTGTGCGCGGGGCCACCGAGGCCATCAACCTGGTGGCGCACGCCTGGGGCGGCAAGCACCTCGGGCACGGGGACGAGATCGTCATCACCCACTTGGAGCACCACGCCAATATCGTTCCGTGGCAGCAGATCGCGAAGAAGACCGGCGCCGTCATCAAGGTGGCCCCGGTGGACGACGCCGGTAACCTGCTGTTGTCCGAGCTCGAAGACCTGGTCGGTCCGCGTACCAAACTGGTTGCAGCCACCCAGGTTTCCAACGCGCTGGGCACGGTGACACCAGCCAAGCAGATCGTCGAGATCGCGCACCGCTATGGCGCACGCGTACTCATCGACGGTGCGCAATCGGTACCGCACCTCACGGTGAACCTGCAGGAACTCGGCGCCGATTTCTTCGTCTTCTCGGGTCATAAGATCTACGGCCCCACCGGGATCGGCGTGCTGTACGGCAGCGAGGACGCGCTGGCCGAGACACCTCCGTGGCAGGGCGGGGGCAACATGATCGCCGATGTCACCCTGGAGCGCGCGGTGTTCCAGGGTCCGCCCAACAAGTTCGAGGCGGGCACCGGCAACATCGCGGACGCCGTCGGACTGGGTGAGGCACTGCGGTATGTGGAGCGCATCGGCATCGACCGGATCGCTGAATACGAACATGCGCTGCTGGAGTACGCCACACCGCAGTTGGCCGCGATCCCCGGCGTAACGCTGGTCGGAACGGCCGATCACAAGGCGTCGGTGCTGTCGTTCGTGCTCGACGGACACGATCCGGTGGAAGTTGGCAAGGCGCTCAACGCCGACGGCATCGCGGTGCGCGCCGGGCACCACTGCGCGCAGCCGATTCTGCGCCGGCTGGGGCTGGAGCAGACGGTGCGGCCGTCGTTCGCGTTTTACAACACCTTTGACGAGATCGACGTCTTCATCGACGCGGTGCGGCGCCTGGCGGAAAGCGGCGGGCCCAAGGCGTAGAGCAGCGTTCGTCGGGTGCATACCGCGCGCAGGCATCTCATCGAAATGCCCTGCACCTGATATGCACTCGGCGAGCTCAGCCCGCCCGGCCCACCACCGTCAGCAGCACCGCCGAGTCTTCGACCGCGGTGAGGTCATGCCGCTCTCGCGGGATTACCACGTAATCGCCGGCGGCCAGCGCGGCCGTCGCCGTCGCCGTCGCGAGCTCCACCCGCCCACTGAGCACCAATAATGTTGCTTCGCCGGGGTTTTCGTGTTCGGCAAGCTTATGGCCGGCACCGAGGGCCAACACCACCTGCTTCAGTGCGTGGTCCCTGCCACCGTGCACCGTGTGCGCGGACCGACCACTGTGCGCGTTCCGCGCTGTTTCGGCCTGCTCGTCCCCTAGAGCAGTTATCGAGATGACATCCATGACTTATCTCCCTTCACCTGTGGATCCAGAGTCAGGCTGACCGTGCAGTCCCCGTGACCGGCATCCGGTGCGACAGTCACCTGGAACTGCCCGCCGACCGCCTCGGCGTTGACATCGAGAACTTCTTGGATGAGACCCCGCTGGATTCCGCGAACCACTTCCGGGGCAGTCTGGGCGATCTCGGCAAGTGGACAGGAACAAATCTGCACAGTGGTGCGCCCAAAGGACATCAGCGACGAGTGCACTGTAAACCCCAATTCTCCAAGGGTTTCCACGACCAAATCGGCCGCAGGGATCGCGGCCCGGTGCCGCGCCACGTTTACCCGGTGTGCCAGATCGGCCCCCACCAGCGCCGCTCGTGATTCGCGCTCGGCGGGGGTGCCACCGAGATGGACTGCGAACAGTGACACGACATCGGCGTAGTCGAGCCGTGGGGCGATCGCGTAGGCGAGGCTGGGCCTGCCCGCCTTCTGGCCTGCACTGCCACCGCGCCGGACGATCTGCCCCTGCTCTTCCAGGGTCTTGAGGTGGAAGCGCGCCGTGGTGATGTGGATCCGCAGACTATCGGCGATGTGCTGCGCACCGACCGGCTGCGGCGCCTCCCTTAGCAGCCCCAGGACGCGTTCCCGCTGTTGACCCGCCCCGCGGTGAGCCGTCATTCGGGCCGGACTCCCACCACGGCGACCGCCGTCAGCGCATCTCTGTGGTGCCGAAACGTACGACGCATCGCGAGCACTCGCTTGCGCGCGGCGCCATGCAGCAGAACGTTTTTCAACAGCCGTAGAGCTCCAACAATGCCCTCATCGGCGACGACGCGTCGCGGGTTGAGCAGCGCCATCGGCGCCCGGTCGGTGCTCACCACCTCGAATCCGGACGCCCTCAACAACTCGCTCCACTCGACCACGGTGAGCGGCCGGGCGTTGACCTTGATCGAGCGGGCTAGGGCCCGGCGAATGTCGTCCTTAGTGGCGGTGTCCACGGAGTCCGGTGTCAGCCCAAGCTCGTGGATCGCGTACCGCCCGCCCGGCCGCAACACCCGATAGGCCTCGTCCACGATGGCCCGCTTGGCCTTATCGGTCTGCATCGTCAGCATTGCCTCGCCGACCACGACATCGGCGCTGGCATCGGGCAGCCCCGTACTGGCGGCGTCCGCGACGATCACGCGGCCACCACACGGTGCGACAACGTCGCGCACCGATGAGGTAGCCGCCGCGGTGTCATCGACACCGACATAAGACCGCGGGTGCAGCGCCACGATGTCGCGCGCGGTCCGGCCGAGCCCCGGCCCGAGCTCCACCACATCGGCGTCAGTCACCTTTCCGGCGGCCAGGAGACGGGTGGTCAGCTCAAGCCCGCCCGGACGCAAGACGCGCTTGCCCAGTCGCGCGAGCAGCCAGTGCCCGGGAAGGTCTTCGTCCCTGCGCCCGGCCAGTGGAAGCGTTTCGCTGTCAGCCATAGTTCCAATTTAGAGGATACTTCTCCTTTTAAATAGGCCCACGCCCTCGGAGGGTTGGATTCACCACGGAAGCAAACCTCCCTTCGCGGCGGTGATCGGACTAACGTCACCGTGCGTGACTGCCTCGACAACATCCCTCAATGCGATCACCGATGCGACCCGAGCGGCGGTCGCCGACAACCCGAGCGCCGCGACGGTGGTGTTCAAGGCGTCCGCCCGTCCGGAGGGCACCGTCGGCAGCGAGATCACCCTCGGCAAGTACCGCGTCCACGTCGACGAGCCACCGAGCCTCGGCGGTCAGCACACGGCACCCAACCCCGTCGAGTACTACCTGGCATCGCTGCTGTCCTGCCAGGTCGTGACCTACCGCTTCTGGGCCGAAAGGCTGGGGATTCACGTCGACACGCTCAGCGCAAGCGCCGAGGGAGACCTCGATGTCCGCGGATTCTTCGGCCTGGACGACAGCGTCCGGCCAGGTTTCCAGCAGATCCGCGTCACGGTGACGGTCTCCGGGCCGGACAGCGACGAGCGGTACCGCGAACTTCAGGAAGCCGTGGACGCACATTGCCCGGTGCTGGACCTGACCACCGGCTCCACTCCTGTGCGCACGCAACTGATCACGCGGCCGCAGTCGTAAATCTATTGCCGGGCGAGGGGCCTCGCTGAGAGGATCACCGGCGCCCCGCCCTAGACCGTGCTAACCGGTACGCGCGGTCCGCTGCTGACGCAGCTGGTGAGGGAGGCAGCCCGTTCGAGCCGGGCCGGGAACCGGAACATCCGCAGCTGCGCACGGTCCAGCTGCGGCGTTAAGAGCGGTGGCGGAGGGATTTGAACCCCCGGACGGTGTTAGCCGTCTCTCGCTTTCAAGTCAGCGCGAACTGGGTAAACAGGATCGTAGCTGACAATCCCGGTGTGCACTGACGTGCACTGCGACCTTCCCGGGCGACCATCCGCAGGTGGCGATTGTGTCAAAGCGGTGTCAACTTTGAGTGCCTGGTCGAAGGCACCGAGGTCGCCGACGCTGCCGTCGACTGTGCACTCGCGTAAACCGAGCCTTCTGACGAAACACCGATCTGCTTCGGCGTGTCGTGACGGCTCACTCGTGAATTCGCGGCACTCCGTAAATCATCACTCGTCATGAGCGAAAACGATGCAACTCCCTCGCGACCGGTGTTGTACACCATGGAGGAGACAGCCGAGATCCTGCGCGTCTCAAGAGAGTATCTGTATCGGATGCGTCAGCGCGGCCAACTGACCGTCGTGAAATTTGGTAGACGCACGTTGGTCGAGGCAGCGGAGATCGAGCGGGTGGTCGCCGCCGCCCGCGCCGCATGAACCTCGCCATGACAGTCTCCGCAACGAAACGGCTACTCCCCCTCTGTAGCGTGGCCACCACATAGCGGCGGCCACACACCGCGAGAACCGTCGCTGAGCTCACCGCAGACCACGCAGCTGATTTCCGCTAAGCGTTCGGCCTTCTCGATCCGGTCGAACACCGCATCACCCTCCGTAGAGGTCACGACATGACCGATCAACAGCATCCCGCCGTCCCATACGTTGTCGACGAAAAGATCGGGGTCCATGACGCGGAGGTCACGAATTAGGTTCGCGTACAACAATGCCCAGCCTGGCCAGTAGCACGCGGGCCAACGGTGCGGTTCAGGGTCAGGTTCGCTCATGACGAATCTTCCTGAACCAGGATTGAATCCGGCTCTCCAGCGATGCGTGCGATCGTTGCCTGCTGCTGCTCGCTGAGCATATCCGCCGTGTATCCGTCGAGCATGATCGCTGCCCAAACTGTTGCACTTGCGGGGCAGTTCGGGCAGATGCGCGGGCCGACCACACCGAACTGCCCCATGCGCGGTGGGTAATCCCAACCCTCGTCGAACGCATCATCCGCGGTCAATACTTCGTCACGACCGCAGACCTCGCAGATGTGATGGAGCTGGCCCTCATCAGTCGACACAAGTGCAGTATCACTGACATCCCGACGGCTTGTCGACGGTGGTTATGTTGCCTTGCAATAGTTTACGGCAAAAGAACCGGCAATTTTCGGGAAGAGGTGGAAATGGCCGTAATCAGGAGCCGATATGCCTGCATCAAATCCACGAGCTTCACCACTCATGACTTCTGAAGATGTCGTTGGCGTCGACATCTTTCCAACTCCGATTGGGTTCGCTACATATCTTGCAGCCGGAGTCTTGCCAGATATAGGGGTTCTGCCGATGCAACTTGGCACGTAAACGTTTGCTGTATGTAGTGCCTGGTAGCCCAGATATGCGAGGCCCTCGTTCTATGAGCCGCTCCTGGGTCTCAATCTTGACTAGCGCCAAGTCCGCAACACGCCGAGCATCCTTTGCCGCCTCACTCGCTAACCGCAGCGTCTCCCCTGCACGCCAGACCTCCAACTCCCCTTTGTCGGCTCGGCTGCGTACCTGATCCGCGAGTCTCATCGCCTCCACTGCCTCTTCTTCAGCTTCTGAGTACATCTCTGGCGCGACAGCATCTGCGGCCTTCCGCGCAGATGCTGCAACTTGAGCCGCATACACGGCTGCATAGGCCTTGTCATAGAGGCGCTCACCAATCCCCAGTCCAGCGTATCGCGAAGTAATCAGCGAAGTGTCTTCCTGAATAACTCCCACCGGTGGGTTCGCGCAACCATGCGAACCACAGATTCTCGAGCGCTCGATTTGACTGGCTTTGGCGAGCACCGCCGTAACGAATGCGGTGCTTGTGTCCAGATCCATCTTGACCCTCAAGCCCGAGTAACAGTGACACACCAACACGACCGCTCTGTCGTTGAATCCCCATTCAGTGACGGTACAGAACGCCGAGGACTGCATCACTTTCTGACGTTCTTGGCGAACTGTTCGCGCCAGTTCGTCTGTAAGGTGCGCGTACGGCTTCAAATATCCAACGCGCCAAATGATCTGCTCGATGTCGGCGATAGTTTCTTCGATCGGCCGACGGGTATCGAAGACGTTTCTCATCAGCGGACCACAATGCGAACTGATCTGGTCACCGAGCAAAACTGCTTCTTCATAGCCCAAGGAAATCTCCCCCATCGGGCAATGCTATTCCTCTCCACAGCGGGCTGCTCCCCCGGTCATTTCACTTTCAGCTGACTCACTGCGGGAATGGAAATTCTCGTCGGTCATCGCGCAGAGATGTGTCGTGACTGTGATGAGCTGTGAGACAGCCGGATTCGACCCAGAGAAACGCGGGGATCGAGAGGCTGGGGAATGGCGGAATGAAGGTCTCATGCGTTTCGTCTGGTTACCAGGATCTGGATTTAATCAGGTCTGTGAGCTGCGCCGATAAGGGTGCGGGGCCCCACCCGTCGGGGTTCAGCCGTAGGCTGCTCGCCATGGCTCTGGAGTTCGTCGACTATCGGCGCGGCTCCGCGGACAAGTACTCGTGGGCTCCGCGATTCGACACGGCAATCACTTACGAGCACCCACACTGGTGGGACGAAGTCCGGTATTACGTCAACGATCCGTGGTTCGTTCAGGTGGTAGACGAGAATGGCGTGGAGGTCGCCCGGGTTGAACTCGACGACCCCGGCGGTATCAACCCCAAGTACACGGACGTACCTGACCTCGGGGACGACCGGCTAGAGATCCAGTTCATCGAGGTGTCCACCGCCGACCGTCGGCGGGGAATCGGCACACGCGTGGTGCAGGGCCTCACTGAGCGGCACCGGGATCGCCGACTCTTCGCCTACAGCGAGAACGCGGACGAATTCTGGACGCGCCTCGGCTGGGATCGCTTCAACCACCCCGAAGGCGGTTGGCGCCCGCTGTTCATCCAACCGGTAGACCGATGAAGCGCACCCACAACGAGGACAGCACAGCGACGTTCGACAGGACAGTCGACTTCTCCTACGACGCTTGTTGGTTCGAGTGCCCCGAGTGCGGTAACCGCGTGGTCATGACGTTCGAGGACCGCATCAAAGGCGAATCCCGGAGCTGTCGCTGCGAGCAAGAGGTTTCCGCACAAGAACTGCATCCGGTGCTCACAGACCTATCCGACCCCGCGACCGACCCCGCCCAGATCGAGCGGATGGCCTGGTACCACAGCACCACTCGCACGGACTGGCCGCCGACCGACGAGTCTCCCGAAGTGAACGCGACGCACCTGGGGACGTTCGAGTCCGCAATTGAGAACATGTTCCGCCGGATGAATCACGAGTCCGACGCGGAGAGCCAGTTCTACCTCTACCGGGTTCACATCACTTGTGCCGACTCCGAGGTGTCCCCTCTCGGCGAGGAGCCGACAGACTTCCTGGGCAACGTCCGGCTCGGTCTGTTGTCCGAGAAGGGGTTCCGGGTGGTGCGCTACGTGAACGTGCACGAGCACCCCGGATCGATCTCGCTCGCGGTGGTGCCATCGGTCATCACGCACGTGCAGACCCTCGCCATACCGCTCAATCTGAACACGGAGGAGTCGATCGCTTCGCGAGAGATCTTGGCTAGGTACACCACTGAGCTCGAAGAGGTGGAAGCCCAGCGACCCTGCACTGACGGAATAGGCCGCATCGACCTGTTGACGCAGCGGAACCCGGAGACCGCGGCGACCGCCAAGGCGAACCACGCCTGCGATCAGGCGATGTGGGCGGCCCAGCGTAGGTACAACCAGGCGATGGAGCAGGAACACACACCCGCCGTGGGCTTTCGGACGCGCGACAAGCTGCTGGATGCGGTCCGCAGCATTCACGGCACCGCCGCGCACGTGCACGACCGGTTCCGGTCGCTGGCGGAGCTGGTGCAGAACCCGGCCCGCACCCTGGCCGCCACGCAAGCGCAACCGGTGCGTGAGGTCAGGACCTAAGCGCCTGATGACAATCCCACCGCCCCCCAGTGGGCGCCTGACACCGCCAGAGTTCGACCACTTCGCCGACGTGGTGATGCAGTTCGCTGACGCGGCAGAGGACCTACTCAAACGGGAGCTGGCGTACCCGTTCAACTTCGGGAGTGAGGCGCTGCGAGACACCGCCGCGCGCGATGACCATCCAGGGACGCGGTCCAAACAGACCTTGCTGACCCTGGCAACGCAGCAGGTCGTCGCGGGCCATAACCAGTGCGACCTTCTCCGCGGCGTCGCCGGGCTGCTGCGCACCGACCGGGTCACCCTGGCCCCGTTCCCATTGGCACGTACATGTGCCGTCATGGCCGCCAAGGCGTGGTATGTCCTCACCGCAGAGTCCAAGGAAGAGCGGCTACGGCGGTACCTGAACGAGGAGCTGGCCGCGCTGTACGGCCTACCGTTCCCGTCGGACAACAAAGAGGCCACAACTGAACGCGACGACCGCACCGCCGACTACCTGGCCGTCGGCTCGACGGTGGGGCTCGAAGCGGCCTACCGCAAGAGACCGCGGCCGTGGGACGCCCCGGTCCTCGCTCGTGCGGGTCAAGGCCTCGACGACGCGCCGCCGCCAGAGACACAGCAGGTGAAGGACCTTTACCTGGCGTCGGGGTTGCAGCAAGATGAGCTGGCGGGGATGCCGTATTCGCTGCTGTCCGCGGCGACGCACGGTCGCTTCAGCCAGGCAGGGCTCATCGGGTACGCGGCTGTCGGCCCTTCAGTGGGAGGCGTTTCGACAGCGGAGATGCACGTGACGTTAGAGATCACCTCGCAAACCACCATTTATGCGGCGATTGCGATGCGTGCCTATCTGTGCGCCCTCGCGCGGTACACATCCGTGCCTGAGGCGGTGGTGCTGGGTCGCCTACAAGAGCCGACAGCGGCGTGGTGGGCAATCGCACACCCATCGACGGGTTCGTAGTGGTCGCTCCGCGGACCACCTTGTCCGCGGCAAGCATTTACGCCGGCGGCCGCGACACCGCGAACAGTTCAGCGAAGTTGTCGGTCCCAAATCGGGCTCGAGTTCGCGGGGTGGTGTGCGAATGAGGTCTCGCGGTCATCGACTGGTGACAGCACCGTGTTCGAGGAACGGCCGTCCAGGCGATGACCGTCGCCCGATGGTGTGTCGTCGTCTCCGTCAGGCCGAGCCGTACCCTCTCCAGCATGACCGACGGGTTCCTCGAGGAACTGGAAGCCCATGGCGAGGTCCGTCTCGGATTGCCCGCCGCGAATGCGTTGGGGATGCTGCGCGATCGGTGGGTGTTCATCGGGGAGGACCACCATGTCCTGCGCGCGCTGATCGAGCAGCTCAGCAAGGATCCCGAGTACCTTGGGTTCGCGCGGCAGATTCTGACGATATCGGATTCGCGTCTGACGGCCATCCATGATGGAACAGAGCCGTTCATCGCGGATAAAGCCTTCAGCGCCGATGATGCGCGGGTGATCGAGCGTGCCGCGCTGGTTGCGCTCAGCCTGGACGCCGACTGGGCGGAACCGATCCCTCGAATTCTGCGACGAGCCGCCATCGCACCCCAGACGGCGGCGAAATCGGCTCCGTCCCAGGCGGCGGCTTTCGCGCTTGCGCGCGCGATCATGGTGGCGCCGACTCCGGAGAGCGTGGCGGGTCTGGCGGACACAACCCGGGAGGTACGGCACGCGGGGATCAAGAAGAAGTTCGCCAGGTACATCAAGGAGGCGCGGAGGGCCCTCGCCAGCCGCCCGGACGTCGCCTTGCGGCTGCCGTTCGAAACCTCGCCCACCAAGGCGCAGTTGACCACGTGGACCAAGTCGTTGGAGGCAGGCTGGCTCACCTGCGCGTCGTGGTCGTATCAGACCTGGATCGATGCTGCGTTCGCCGTTCCAGTCGCCCCGATCAGCGCCAATCTGGTCTGGCAGGTCGTGGACGGACCGACGTTCCTCGGCAGTCCGGGCGACTTCGCCGACTCTGCCGGACATCCGGTCAACGTCTCGACCGCCTCCAGGATCCGACTGTGGCATCCCGCAGCAGCAACGCCCGGCGAACGAGACGCATGGCGCCTGCGTGTCCGAAACCACCACCTGGTGCAGCCGTTCGCGCAAGTGTTCCGCGAGCACTACGCCAGTGCCGACGCGGACCGGCTGGTCAAGAGTGACGCGGTTCTGAGCGTGCGACAGCTGACCGGTCTGTATCGAGCAGAAGGGTGGACATCCGAAGGCCACGAGACCATCAGCCGACGAGCGGGAGCGGTAGGCGCGGAGATGTGGTTCGACGGCTCGGTGTATCCGGGTTCGGGACTGCAGACTTGCAGTGCGGTAGGCCTGCGCGTCGGAGCGCTGGGGGTGGCCGCGGACGGCTCCGTCACAATTACTGCCGATGGATGCGACGACCTGCCCGCAGTGTCCGAGATCATCCGCTCAGCCGACCTGATCCTCAGCGCCTCCACAGTCGCGATCGAGAGTGCGTCCGAATCCGGCTCCTTCTCCGCCCAGTCACCGGCGGGAGTGCTCGCAACACGACGCGTAATCCTCGAACATGTCCTGGCCGAGCTGAAGTCAGCAGAACCGGTTCGAATTGCCCAACGACACGTCGAGGTCAACGGATTCAGAATCAGCATCGCCACGGGCCGAGTCACGCGCGACGGCGACCCCGTCGACATCACACCGAAGAAACGCCACGCCGTGTGGCAACCAGCATCAGATCGACTGCTGACAACGATCGTCGGAACCGTCGCGGCCATTCTCGATCGCGACGTCTAACCGCGTCCGGGTTTGCACAGCCCAACCAGTGGTGTGCCCGACTCTTACGTATTTAGAGTCATGCCGAACGTACAGACCCCCTGTAGATCCGGGGGTCTAGCTGTTTCCCGAGGGACCTTGCGTCCGAGACTCGGGCCCAGAATCGCGCAGTGCGGCATTTACCGAAAATCTGCGGCGAGAAGGCAAGAAGCCCATCGCAAGTGGCATACTTGTCGGTGAGCAAGGTACGGGTTCTGCGGCTTCGGCCCCACGATCCGTCTGACCCCGGTTGATGGCTACGGCGCGCCGGGGTTGCTCTGTTTCTGAGGGCAGTCCAGTAACTCCACTATGTGGGCGATGGGATTCAAGATGTCCTGTTCCATGGTCTAGACGCGCGAAACGACGTGCATGTCGGTGCGCGCGGATGCGTCAGGCGGCGTAGCCAAGTCGAGCGAGTGCGTCCTCTGGACCCGTCGCGCCATCCACAGTGGATAGGGCATCAAAATCGGCGATCTCCCCATCTTGATCGGCGCGGAATACATAGATGCGGGCACAGTCGGAGCTCGGTGCCAGCACAACATCCGAGGCTCCGCGCAGCGCATGGCTCAAGCGAAAGTGCCTCTGAGTAGTCCCAATCCGGCTCTCGCGTTGATGTGCCTCGATCTCGGTGGCGGTATAGCTCATGACAACCCCTTCAATTGTTTAAATACAGATATCTGTTGCGCAGACCGTAGGCGCACGCAGCTCGCATGTCAACAGATCTTCAAATTTGAGCTTTTGAGATAACGTCTGGGCTGTGGAGCATTTCGACGCTGCAGTGGGCAGGCGAGTGCGTGCCCTACGAGAAGAGTTGGGGCTCAGCCAGGACCAACTCGCCCGCGCGGTAACGCGCGCTGGATTAGACTGGCGCACAAGCCGTATAGGCCAACTTGAAACATCTCGCATGAGCGCAAGCGTGTCCGTGCTCCTCGCACTTGCTGCTGCCCTCAGCGACGTGACAGGCAGACCTCACCGTCTCGCCGACCTTCTTCCCTCTGACGGCGAAGTCGTGATCTCCGATCGTCTGAGCATCCCTGCGATGCAACTACGTCGGGCACTACTCGGTGAACCTGTACATAGCTCCACGCCAAGCGATTCCATTGATCCGCGACTCGACCCGGGCTGGGGACAGGTGGAAGACCGAGTTGCAGTTGAGCTGCCTGGGCATGAGGCCGAGATCCTCGCCAGCGGTCGCGGCCTGTTCGGCCGCACAGGCACCCAGGAGAGAGATGCTCGCGCAGGCGACGACGCCACAGCGCAGAAGCGTGGTCGTCTCACTCGCGTGGTGGTGGACGAGGTGCTGGAGGTGCTGCGGACCAATGATGGTCACGCGCCGCGTTCGATGCCTCGTAACAGATGAGGTTGCCACTGCGGAAACGCAGGCGGCGCAGATGAATCAAAGGCGTAGCCGGCGCAGGAGCATCACGGTTCTAGCCGAATAGCTTTGACGCATGACCGTTCGTCGAATCGTATAGATCGAGCGGCAGCACATCTGCCGATCACCGGTGAGCTTAACTCGCAGGGGCACAAGTTCTTTGACAGCCTGCTTGTAGCAGGTAATTGTCGAGACCGGCGCCCCGCTCACTACTCCAGTCCACCACGGTGGCGCGACGACGCTGTGAAATTCTAGACAGTGCACCTGGATACGGCCCAGGAGCCGGGATGGAAACAGGAACCACGGGGTCGATGACCCGCATGTGGCTGTCGCGGTTCACGATGGACAGATCGTCTACATCGGGATCAGCGATGGGATGCTGCGAGTGCCGCTCGACCAGCTCCAGGACGTCCTGAACACCTGCATTTTCAACGCGTTTGCGATGTGGCGGTCGCAGGTGAGCGCGCCTGTGACCGTCGCGGCCTAAGCGTGCTGCCCGAACCGGGCCCCACGGAGCGCATGTATGTAGCCGAACGCACAGGCAGCCGCTTCGCCGATGTGTCCACAAAGACACCCAGACACGAGGTCATAGGGATTGCTATCCGCCGAATGCTCGCTGGCTGGAGACGCCAGAGCATTTAGCAGGACGAGGGGCTAGGATCAGCGCATGGGTGTTCCGACGCATGTGATGATCTACAGCGGCCGCAATGTCGCGGAGATGGACGGCGGCGCTGGTCCGCTGCAGTTCCTAGGCCCACTGGGAGCGTTCGGACAAGACGGCAACTGGAGCTTGCTGCTGTACGCGCTCCCGGTCGGCAGGGAGTACAAAGACGTGGCCAACGAGGCCACAACCGAATACCTGCAGGCAGCCGGGCACAGCGCATCAGCGATTGCCATCGAAATTCGTAAGCCCGGCGGCGAACAGTGGGGCGCGCAGTGGGTCCGGTATGCGATCGGACATCAGCACCACGGAGACGCACCTCTCGATGTGGCGATCCAGTTGCCACACGGCGCCGAATATGTCAGCCGCCCAGAGGTTTTCACATCCGAAGAAGCCGCTGAAATTTTCGCCTCATATTACGAGACCGGCGCAATTCCGGACGGCTACGCATTGCGCCCCGTTGAGGGCTACGCCGCTGATGGGACCCTCGTGGACCTCCGCGGAGTGATCGCTTAGTTTCATAGCTAGCCGTGATGTTGGCCGTCGATCTCGCTGACCGTGGAGCCACCCGAAATACTCGGGTCCGCGGGGTAGACCTCCAAACCATGACCTGGCATTGAGGACTCCTCAGGTGGGCCGATCAGCGTTCCACCGAACCCGCCGAAACGTAAACCGCCCTCTCCAGGTTGCACGGGCGCAGGTGCAGGTGGTCGTGGCGCAGCGGGTGCCGGCGCAGCGCCTCCTCGGCCCGGGCCTGCTTCGGCAGGCACGCCACCACCACCAGAATTCAGTTCGGGATACAGCAGCTGGGTGCCAACAATCCTGATGGGTTCACCATTGAGCGTCGCCCTCGCTGGGTTTTCCGGTGTGACCAGGCGATCGAATGATTTCTGCGGTCCGGTTCGAACGCCACCGTCGCCCTTAGCCTCAAGCCCAAGATATTCGCCTGTGCGCCCCGTCGGCTCCAATCCGTCGTAGTAACGCCACTGCTCAGACCCGTCGGGGTTCGTAGCACCAGGAACGGTCGCCCGCACCTGATCCCGAGTGATCGGGATACGGGTCTGAGCCTCACGTTTATCCAGGGCTAGCTTTTCTTCCAGCTTGCCGTCGCGGCCGTCGTTGCCGCCCCGATAGGTCCCGTCATTGTTGCGGTTCGGATAGTTCGGGTTCGGGTCTTTCGGGTTGGGCGGGTCACCTGGCTTCGGGGTGGGAGTTTCGTGGTCAACGGCCGTAGCGGTTCCCGACAGAGGATCCGATTCACCCGCCGCGTCAGTTGGTGCGCCGCCCGACCCCATGCTGCTCACCGAGTTCACCGCACCAGAAGCTTGTGACGTCAGCTCTGCGCCCTGACCCACCATGTCCGTCACCTGCGAAGCCTGGTCATTGAGCTGGGTGAACTGCTCGGTCTGGGGTTTGAGTTGGGGGTTGGCGTCCCCGACCGCTTGAGCGACTTGATCTGCTTCTCCCTGAGCAGTTTTCACGATCTGACTGCCCGCATTGACCGCATCGGCCGTGCCCTGAATGCCTTGTGAGACACCCTGAACCACGGTGATGGCGTCCTGCGGATTCACGGCACCAGACTGCGCCGACGACGCCAGCGAGGCACCGGCCTGCGCTGCCGAGCCGAAGCCTTGCGCGGCCTGACCTGATGATTCGCCGATCTGTTGGCCGGACTGTACGTATGTCTGCACATCACCCGGAAGACCTTGCACCGCTTGAGATGCATCCTGACCGAGCGCCTGAGTATCCGGGCCCTGCTCCTGCTCATCCTGCTTACGCCGCCGCGTCGACGCGGCACCGAGTAGCAGCGAAGCCAGGTCGGTGTTCTGCGACTGATCGTCGCGGTCGTCCTGCTCGTCCTTGTCGTCCTTCTTCTTGTCCTTCGACGGGAACTTCGTCGACTGCTGTTGCTTCTGGTTCTGTTTGTTCTGCTGCAACTGCTTGGTCAAGTCGTCGAGGCGCTGCCGGTCCTGACCGGACTGTTGTTGTTTCTCCTGCAACTGCCGCGTCAGGTCATCGATCTTCTGCTGATCCGACTGCTGCGGCTGCTGATCAGGCTGCTCCCCCGTATCTTGTTGCGGCGGCTGATTCTGGGTCGCCTGTTGCGGTTCTTGTGCAGGCTGCTGCACACCCTGATTCGACTGTCCACCCTGCGATCCCGCATTGTTGCCCGGGCTAGTTTGTGCGCCTTGCGATCCCGGGTTGAAATCCGGGTTAGGACGCCCGGGCCCCTGGGTATACGGAGTCGCGTTCTGGTAATCCGGGGGTTGGGTGCCGTGCGCGGGCTGATCCCACCCTTGCTGAGGACCCTGCTGCGCGCCCTGGGAGCCAGTGCTGTTGCCCACCGAGGGAGCCTGAGTGTTGTAGATCGATATCGAGCCGTTTTGATCCATCGGCGGCTGATTGATACCGCCCTGATAGTCCGGCATCTGCGGCCCACCCTGACTGGGAGGCTGGAACATCTGACCGCCCCCAGGAGGTCCATCACTACCGCCCGGGCCGCCGCAGTCGGGTGGGCACGCCGCATGCGCTTGCGGCACCGTCGCCGGAGTGAACCAGCCCAAACCCAGCCCGCTGGCCGAAAACATCAACACCGCAACCACACCCGCGGTCGCGGTGGCCTTCTGGGAAGCGTCGGTGGCCCATTTATAGAGCCCCACAAGGCCTTTCCACCAGCCCAGGTTGGACCCGATCGCCCACAGCAGCACCGCTGCGATGGCACCCACAGCGGGCAGTACATCCGGGCCGGTGATCCACACATACAACCGCGGCGTGATACCAACGGTCAGTAGCACCAACCCCAAACCGCCCCCGATCAGGGCGGCCACTAGGCCCGGATGCCACAGCCCCTCCGGCGCCCGCCGTCTGCCGCCCGCGCGGTCACGCTCGATGAATAGACCTGAGTCGGTGAGAGCTTCCTTGGCCAGGCCGGTCACATACCGGCCTCCGGTGAACAACGCAGCGCCGGCCAACACCGCGGTGAGCATCTGCCCAACCCCAAGCGACAGCGACCACCGGCTCTCACCGGTCAGGTGCTGCCACCAGATGGCGTACCCACCACGGAACGTCCACCACATGCCCAACGCGCCAACGATGACCGCACCCGATGCGACTATTGCGAGCACAGGCTCCGAGAGGCGCGCCTTCGCCTCGTCGGACACCGCTGCGGTGACCGGCCGGACGCCCCACATCGCGAGCTTGATTCCGCCACCGAGCGCGGTCAATGCCAGCAGCAACAATCCAGCCCAGCCGGCCAGATCACCGGCACCATCCCCGGTGCGGTACAGCGTGTGCAGCGCAATCACCGCGCCGATAACCAGGACGCTTCCACCAGCGAAAGCAGCCAGGCGGCGACCCGGGTCCCGATCGGGGCTGGATTGGGGAGCACGATCACGCGCGGGCAACTCTCGCGTCACCGCACTTGAACGCGCCAAATCGCGGCATTCTGTTACCGCTGTCAGCGCTTCAGTTGATCGTTCGGTCCCCGACACATCGCCTCCGTCAACCTCTGCAAAGCCCTCAGGGACGTGACACTACGCCTACCCGCGGATCACTGTCCACGCGGATAGCAAACATTTATTCACGTGTCACCATTGTCGCGCACTCCCTACGGGTGTCCGATGCCACGAGCTTTCCAGGAGCCGTGAATAGCAACTTCAGCTGCGGCGGACTGCTGGATCAACCTGATCGCCAGAAGGCCGCGGCGAACCTCAACTTGCCACAAGCAAGTATTTGGATGAGATCAACAACTCAGGCCCAAGAGCGACCCGTTCTGTGCTGCGATGCACCCATGGCTTCCGTGCCGCCCGATGTCGTGACGCAGCGCACCGCGCTGCGCAGTGCCGTCGCAGGCACAATCCCGCCTCAGACCGACACCAATCTCGTCGTTGGCACATGGAATCTGCGCGCCTTCGGTGGCCTGAGCCCGACTTGGCAAGCCAGTTCCGGTGATTCACCCAAACGCGACTGGCGGTCCATCACCTTCATTGCCGAAGTGATTCGGCGATGCGACGTCGTGGCGTTGCAGGAAATCCGCCGCGACCCCACCGCTCTACGCTTTCTACTTACAACCCTCGGACCCGAATGGCGCGCCGTCGTCTCCGATGTCAACGAAGACGATGCCGGCAATGGCGAGCGGTTGGCCTTTGTCTACAACACCGAGCGAGTCCAACCATCCGGGCTCGTAGGCGAACTGGCGCTACCAGAAGTAAGCGATAAGCCGGTACGCCAGTTCGCCCGCTCCCCCTACGCTGCCAGCTTCCAACGCGGCGACACAGAGTTCATCCTGACCACCGTTCACGTGCTCTGGGGCGATGCACCTGAAGACCGGCTGCCGGAACTCACCGCTTTCGCACAGTGGATGCTCGCCTGGGCCAAACGCAAATCCGACTGGAACACCAACCTGCTGGTGCTGGGCGACTTCAACCTGGACCGTATTGGCGATCCCCTATTCGATGCGTTCTTATCGACGGGCCTGTGGCCACCAGCGGAGCTAAATAATATCCGCCGCACCATCTTTGACAACGACCACACCCGCCACTTCTACGACCAGATCGCCTGGTTCTCCACACCCACAGGCACCCAACTCTTACAGTCTCTGACCTACGCCAAACAGGCTGGATCGTTCGACTTCGTACCCCACTGCTACCCCAACCTCACCAAAAACGAACTCTCATGGCGGATCTCCGACCACTACCCGCTCTGGGCCGAATTCACGATTGGGTAAGCAGAACCTCCTCATTACTTAACCTGTGTCACTTATCAGTTCACCGGTATCGCGTCGGATGGGATGGGGTCGAACAAGATGATTCGGCCGTCTACGTAGCGGGCCCGAAACTGCGGCTTGGCCGACTTGCCGTTCCTGATCAGATCGAGGCTCAGGTGGATGAGAGTGGGATCCCTGACGGCGCACCAGGCCCGGAGGGTGTAGGCGAGATTTGAGTCCCGCCGACACTCCAGCCATTGCCGTGCGGCATTCGAATACGCAGACCGTCGAAGTATCGGCACGGTCCGATCTCTCTGCCGATAGTGCAGAAGAACAAGTTTCGACCGGCTGCGATCGCCCGAGTTGTGAGAACTCGGTGATAACCGATTGACCACAGTGGCTGAAGGTGCCGCCCCCTTGCGCAGGGTGGGGTTAGACCGAAGGGGACGGCACCGGCTCTGCAGAACCCGGCGCGCGGGGTGTCCAGGTTGTGAGGGCGCCACCCCCCGGCTTCGCAACCATGATGGCCTGCGGGCGGCGCCCTCTACGAGGATGCTGACAGATTGCTGGCCGGGGGCCTAGGTTGTTGCCCGTAATAGGCACTACCTGTGTAGTGTGCTGTGAATCACCGGGGGTGTTCGTAGGAGGGGGTGTGCTGTGGCGGGCGATGAGAACGTGCTCCAGGTTGATCTTGCGGCGTTGGGCAAGCTCGGTCCGCATCTGCGCACACTTGCCGGTCAGATCAGAGACAGCGTTGCCGCTGGTGTTTCGGCTCCCGCTGGTGCTGATCCGGGGCTGGCGGCGCTGCATGGGGTGTCGAAAGCTATCGCGGATGTGAAGCGGATCGGGGCTGCCCGGTTGACCACGGTCGCTGACCTCAGTGACGAGGCACAGCACGTCATCGCCATCACCGCTGGTGGACTCGAAACCGGTTTACGCAGCCTGCCCAGCATCTATCAGCCGCCGCTACGCGCATAGCAGGTCGGTCCGCTTGTGACGACGCTCGATGAGTTCATGGCGATCAACCCCAACGCCTATATGGCTGTGGTGGATACCTGGCGTCCGCAGACCACACAGTTCAAGGAAGCCTTCGACGACTACAAACGCTGGGCCGGGGCACCCGCAGGCACAGAGTGGACCGGGCGCACCGCCAACGCAGCCTATGAGGCAGCCTCCCTCGATTGCCACGGCTCCGATAACGCCGATGATGCCGCCGAAGACATCGTCACGCTAGCTTCGGCCACCATCACCCATGAAGTACTGCCGCCGCTGAACAACGGCAAGACGATGATCGAAAACGCTTTGCGCGCCAAGGATCAGGGCGTCTCGATCGACCAAAACTTCAACATGAGCTACACCCCGCCGGAAGGCATGAGCGAAGAGACCGCCGCCAAGAACCGACAGCACGTTGAAGACGCCGAGCGACAGATCAAGGAATATGTCGCCAAGTGGGAGAAGGGCTGCCAAACGCTCAAAGGCCAAGCCGATACTGCGGCCCAGAAGATCACCGGCTACATCAACCCAAAAACCTCCCTAGTGGACGGGCGCAAGGTTCTGCGCGACGCCGCCACACCCAAGCCAGGCGACCCGACCGCCGCCACCACCATCGACTACAAAAAGCAGTACCCCAAGTCCACCGATCCGGCCAGCACGCAGGCCGCAGCCGCTACCGCTACCGATCCACACGCACCCGTGCTAGGTCCGCCCTCTCCCGGCGACAAGCCGTTCCAACCCGATCCACGCGCTGGAGGCCTCACCGACAAACTGGGCGTTATGGGCATCACCGAGCCCAAAAGCCCTTTGGACAAGCCGCCGCCCGCGCCAGATGCCCGCACCGCGCCGGCGCCCAAGCTGGACCCCAACACCCCGCAAGGCAAAGCGGCCATCGACACCATGCGCACATACCTACAGCGCACGGTGCCGCCAGATCAGGTCGAGGCCAAGCTATCCGAGGCCATCAAGGGCGCGCAGCAAGACCGCCCCATCGTCGCAACACCCGAACCAGGCACACCCGAGCGTGTCCGGCAAAGTGGCGGGGAGGCATTCGCCGAGGCATGGGACAAATCCGGCCGCGCCGTTGATGACCTGTTGGGTATCAACGGTGGCGACCATGCGAAAGAGGCGTGGAAGGGTGTCGCTAAAGGGCTGTGGGATGTCGTCAACCCCGATCCCGTCCACCAAGTTGAACGTGGCATCGACCAGGCTAAGGGCGCTATTGATGAGGTCAAATCCGGCATCGACAACCCCAAAGCTTTCATCGGTAAACACGGCATCGAAATCGCCGCAGGCATCGCAACAGCACCAGTCGGCGGCGAAGGCGCACTACTCGGCACCGAAGGCCGCGCGATCACCCACGGACTTGATGACGGTGCTGGTGGGCATCATTCGGTGGAGCACCCCGCACCGGCAGGCGATTATGTCCAAGGCGGTGACCATGGTGGCGGCAGCAACTTGCCGCACGTCGAGATCAACATGAAGGACGGCTGGTCCGAGTTCCAGCAGTCCCAGATGCAGCTCAAGATGCAGCAGTTCAATGACGCTGTCGGAGATGGCGGGTTCAGCCAGACTCCACCTGGTGTGCGTGACCCCGCGGTCCGCCAGCTGTTCCTGGACACCCTTGGCCTTGACCGTGTACCGCCGGGCTTCCACGTTGATCACACGCGCGACCTGCAAGCTGGCGGCACCGACACGGTGGGCAACATGGGACTGCTCGATGGCAGCGTGAATATGAGCTTCGGATCGCAGCTCAACTCGAGGATGAACGAGTTCCCGCCAGGCACCATATTCGGTGGTGTACGCCCGCCGGATCCCTGACCTACGCTATGAATTAGGCACATCCGCAACGACAACAGGAAGATTCATGGAGTTCGCATTCGATCCGCCGACACGGTCAAACGCTGTGTGGCGCCCGGGTCTGGTTGGCGGCGTGTTCGCCGATCGCGGGCTGTGCGGGCGTTCCATGAATAGCGGTCTGCTTCGTTTCCATGATGCTGCTTCTGCTCCAGTAGCTCAGGCGACCGTAAACGCGATGTTCCGGTCGCGTGGGCTGGATGCGGAGGTGTTCGGGTTTGACTGGTTGGCACGTCAGTTCGCGGTCACGAGCCGGCTCACCCCGGAAGGATTACCCGATAATGCGCAGACCTCGCGCACTGTGGTCGTTCTCGATCCATTCGACGGCTCGGTCACCCCGTGGGTGGATGCGCACTCGTTCGAGCGGGCACTCAGCGTGCCGCTCGCGCAAGACTTCCTGACGCCCGAACTGTTCCGCGAATGGATGGCCGCGGCCGGGCTCAACCAATTGCCGTTCGATGCGTGCGCGGGAGCGAGCGTACCGGGGTTCTACGGCGGCAAACGCGAGATATCCAATCTCAGCCTTGATTCCATCGAGGTGTATTTGACTTTCACGCAACAGCTCTGGGAGCACGGACAAAAGAACGGGCCCGGGTCACGGCCGCCGCACTTAGTATCAACGAAGGGGCAGTAGAAATCGCCCGCTTCTCCCCGACACAGATGGCCGAAATCAACGGCGAGATCAAGCCGCGCCTATCCGACTTGTACGAACAGTCTTCATGGCTCCTGAGCAAGCGCGGACACCAGATCGTCGATCGGGCAATCAAGAAGGGCACCGTCGGCGGGGATGTCGGCATGCAGCTCCTCTTTGAACCAGCGATGCTGCTCAGTCTTGTTGCAACACAGGATGTCCTCTACGGTCTGGCGGTCGTGGCCAAGGACATCCCGTTCATCGGCAACTACGGCCTGTGGAGTCCATGCGAGGCGACAATCGCCGCTGTCCACCGTCTTCTCACGATCGGCGGCGACCCGCGCGCCGCCGACGTCGAACTGTGGCTGTCCCTACCCGAAAACGGCGGGCACCCCGGGCCGCCAGTCATCCACCAAGCGATGACGAACCGACTGAACGGCTTACTCGTAGAACAAATCCGGTCAGACACCTACACGCCGCCGTTGAAACTTCCCCAGTTCTCATACGTGATCGCCAAGCTGCGCGAGTTATCGGTCATGTGGGCTTTCGGGGGTTCCGATTCTTGGCCGCGCACGAGGATCGATGGCGAGATCGCCCAGGTTCTTCACCAGGTCTCCGATTTCTTAGCCTAGGCGTCTGACACCACGAAACGCCCCTGACTCCTCCACTTTGGAGGGAGTTAGGGGGCGCCGTCGACCACGGTGGACCGCGGCCGTGGGACTGTGCCGCGTAACCCTGCGGTGGGTCCGTTCCCAAGACACGCGGGCACGGAGTTAACGCCGGACCGGCACTTCGCGTCACCAGCTCCATGCGCGCCCGATGCTTTGCTGCATGCCTATACTCACCTTGTGAGGCTCCGGTTAGAGATTGCTCCGTGGTGGGTGCACTTGGTGTTGCACTCCCAGTTGGCGCTCGGAGTGCTGGCAGTGGCCTTCTGGGATGGCGAGCTGTCCGCCACCAAAGTTGCTGTGAGCGTCTCCGTTTCGGCCGTGCTGGGAGTGTGGTTCGCGCTGGCTGGCCGCAAGCGGGCGACTTTCGTTCGCGAGACTCTTAGCGCGGTGGAACCAGAGCGTCGAGCCGAAGCGTTCAATGCACCTCTATTTGGCCCGATCCCCACCGATCCAGCCGTACTGCGCGCCGCGGCAGCGCTGGCGCAACCCAATCTTGGCAGCACGCCGACCAAGTGGATGGCTGTCTATGCCGCGTTGCTGATCCTGACCAATCTGAACGCACAACCCAAGGTTGGTGATCTATTGATGGTCGCCTTCTTTACCGCGATGGGGGTCTACACCTGGATCAGCCCGATCCGCTTGGACGCTCGCGCTCAACTACTCATCCAAGCCACCGAACTGCAGGAGATCGCCGACGGCCACAACGACGGCTCACCCATAACCAAGCCGCTGCGAGTACAGCGATGAACCGCCGAGCAAACGTCGCTTCGCAGCCCTCGATGCCGCCAATTGATTGGTCGTGTGCAGATTGCGGAGTCGACACCGACAATGTCGATGGGCGGGGTCACGACGAGTACTACATGCTGCATCACGATCTCTGGCTTGCGATCAATCCCAACGATGCTGGCCACCTGTGCATCGGATGCGTCGAAAGTCGACTGGGTCGACGGCTAATTCGCGCGGACTTCACCGATGCACCCGTCAACACCAACCCACGAAGGGCAACCGCGAGGTTGACGTCGCGTCTCGCACATCCGAATTAGGGCTGGACCACACCTCATACCGCAGTTCGGGCGGTAGGGCGGTGGCGGGGCGCCGGGTACATGGTGTGTCGCCCCGCCCATCCAGTCGCGGATATGCCGCACAGCGGCCCGGAACTTGGCGCGGAAGGTGTCTCGCTCCAACTCGACTGCCCGCAGCCGGGTTTCTAGATCGCGAACCTTGCGCGAGGTCAACGCTTGCCACGCAGCGAGGATCGCAGCAACGGCAACACCAACGGCTTGGATTATTTCGGGTGCCACACGGCCGACCCGCCACCCCCCGCAAGCCATGGCGATCGACGCTCTAGCCGTGAACCGCCTCCGTCGCATCCGCACCAAGGCGTAATATCCGCTGATCAATTTCAGACCTGGGGAGGGATCCATGGGCGGTGCCACCGAACCACAAGAGCTCGGGATTGACGAATCCCCGGGAAAATCCGTACGCCCAGCTACCGCAGTCATGATCGGTTTCACAGGTGCGATTGTGATCGCTGCCATCGGTATAGGCGCCTTCATGTTGTACTCCCACCTGACGACGCCCCGCTCATTCACCATCAACGGCAGCATCACGATCTACGACGACAACGTCTCGGTCCCACCCGGCTCCAGCTGCCGCGGCATCGGCGGTTATCGAGACATCGGGCCAGGAACCGCCGTCACAGTGTCCGACGAGTCAGGAACTCTGCTCGCTAAATCACAACTACAGTCCGGCACCAGCGCGCAAGGCACATGCTCACTTCCGTTCGAAATCCCCGATGTGCCAACCGGAAAAAAGTTCTACAAGGTAGAAGCCTCGCATCGTGGCGAGGTCAACTACACCGAGTCAGAAGCAAGGCGAGGCATCACCCTCCAGATCGGACAAGACGCGGACCGTTCAAACCCGACCGTGTCATCGCGACCCACGAGCACAACGACCACCGCACCCGCTCCATTGGCCACACCCCTTTATCCAGGCGCAAGCGGAATGGTGTACATATCCACCAAATCGGGCGCAACGCGTTGCCAGATAAGCGAATTCGAAGTCGACTGCCAGAGCCGGTTTCAGAATGCACCTCACGTGGACGGGTACCCTGCGAACGGTATCCGCTTTACCTCTAGCGGTACACGGCAATGGGTTTCCGGCGACTTGGGTGATATCCACCCGGTCACTCTCGACTACAGCACCTACAGCGCCATGTCATGGACGATAGAAGCGTCCGCCTCAGGCACCACCTTCACTAACACGACAACTGGCCACGGTGTGTTCGTCAGCGTCGAAAAAGTCTCATCGTGGTGAGAGCTTCCAACTTCGCCGCGCAACTGTAGGCTTCCCTCACGGTTGGGGCGACCACTTATGGAGGGGATCCCGAATGGCTGATGCGCCGAGACTGTTCGCAGTATGGAAACTAGCCATTGCGATTCTCGTGTTCGCGGGACTGTCCGTGGTCCTCGCGCCGCAATCATCCGCCGATGAGGCGGGATTCATCGCCGCGATCGACTCGCTCGATCACTATGCGACCACCTGCGCCGGGTGCGCACAGGACGCGATCAACGTTGGATATCGCGCATGCCGAGGCTTCGATACCGGCGGTACCGCGGCCGCGATCAACGCCGTGAAGAACGCCTACGACCGCGATGACAACAGCGCCGAGTACTACGCGACGCTGTTCGCCCAGTACGCAGCAGTCCAACTCTGCCCGCAACACCAAGGGAAGATCGGACCGATCTAGACCCTCAGAGTCTTTCTGCTATGAAAGTTGTACGTTGCGAACAGGGGTGACGATGATCGAGGGGACCAAACTGGCGGAGACACGCTGGCGTTCCGCTAACACGTTCCGCGGAGCGCGACCACAAAGAATCGCAGCGGCACTAGCAGTAACAGTACTGCTCTCCGGCTGCACCCCGTCGGCAGAATCCCTGTCCGAGACATCAACCAATTCGGGAGCTTCCGTGCGGGGTGACAGCAGCGAAAGATGGAATCCATTCGCAGACAAAGGATTAGCAAGGATTGCTGTCGACTTGCTCATCATGGGGGTTTCACGATCTCAATCGATCGACTCTTACCTGTCCGATGCGCTACTCGCGAAGGTTCGAGCACTGCCGGAGGCGGAGGCCCGAAACTATCTCCGGAACATGATCTTTCGGGACGGGATGGAGCCGAACCTATCAAGCATCAAAACAACACTGGATCTCAACCGGGGAGAGCCCAGCTACATCGAAAGTGTCGCGTACTACGACCGCGACATACGCCCAGGTCTTAACCATGAGAAAGTCCGGATAACCATGCTCTTCGAAGACGGAGCGTGGCACGTTGACGGATGGACTCGGTGGAGTTAACTGAGCAGATGGAGTCCACCACGCTGTTCAGATCGAACCCGGCACTCTTGGCAATGCTTCGCGCGATTCTCGCGGTAGTGCTCACTGCGGCGGCAGCGCTCGCAGGTACGCCAACCGCCCAGGCTGATCCGATGGCGGTGTGCCCAGCGAACCAGCCGAGCGGCTGGAACGGGCAGCCATGCCTCCCGCAGCCGTGTACGCCCCCGTACGTGCCGGGCACCCCACCGTGTTTCATGCCGTCGCCGCATATTGGGCCCAATGGTGTCTGGGTAATCGAGTGAGCCTCGTCGAGCTGACCAGTGGGCGCTACCTCATCGCCAGGGTCGCTCGCGTCACCGGGGACGTCTTGTGGTGGGTCTTTGTCGTCGCTCGGCTCATATCCGAGATGACCCCGTTCGGGTTGCCGCGACGCTATGCCGATTACGACGAATCGATCTTCGGTGTCGGATTGGGCCAGGGCGACTTCGGCTGGGCCGCTTACAAGCCGCTGACCGATCAGCCGCCGCCGGGGTTGGCCGACCCGTTCTACAGCGCGAACATCATCGCAACCGTCGCGGCAGTCGCGCTTGCAGTGACCCTGCTCGCCGCAGTTGTCGAAGCTGTCGCAGTAGGTCGGTGGCTGGCCGGGGTCGCAACGGCTCTCACCCCGGCCGTGGGCGCTGGCGTGATCCTCACCGCACTCTACTACCGGAGCGGGGCTGCGCTGAACCTCGTCGCAGTGTTGGTGCTGGTGCTGTTCGGCGTCGGCGTGCGCGAGGTGTGGAGCCGCGCATGGGCGCCGCTGGCCTCGCGCGCGTTCGACGAGCGGCCCCGGGAAGAAGGATGGGGCTGACCTGAAGAGAATCATGATCGTCACCGGCATAACCGTCGCCCTGCTGATCGCGGGGCTCGCTGTGCCGACCAAAGTGATATGTCCGAACGGCCCCTGCACCACAGCACCTGACGCACAGGGCAAGGTTCACCGGTACTACGAGATGAAGCCACTGGGCGCGATGCTGATCGAGGAGGTGACCGGCTTCCCGGTCACGATTCACTACGAGTCGGGACAGGACGTCGAGTCACCCGGCTAGCTTCCCGGGCTGCTCCAAGCTGGGCGCCGCACCACCCGCAATGGCTAGTCCCCGCCGTCGGTGTAGTGGATCGATTGCCCATTCACGTCGATGTGCGGCATATCGGCAGCAGCTTAGAGACCCAGGGGGCGGAGCATTAGTTGGTCAAGTTCGGCGCCGAGGTCTGAGATGTCGATGTCGTTTTCGAAGACCACCGCTAACTGACCAACTTCTAGATGCGGTGAGGTACAGAGAGCGGTGTCGCCCCCGTTGGTGGTCAGCCACAGCATGTCGGCGGAAGCGATGACCTCGGGGCGATCCCAGTCCGGGATACCAGTGGGCCAGCCCGCCCAGACCGCGAAAGTGGACATGTACGAGGGTTGGGCCAGGCCAAACGACTCCCCATCCAAGATGGTGAACCCTGGATGCACATCGCGGAGAAACTCGCGCGCCGGCGTCGGCAAGGTCTGCCACAACGGCGGTGTTGATCCGGTGAAGGTTCGTGGATCCCAGCCAACCCAAACCACCACCTCACCGTCGGCGGCCTCAACGAAGTAGAGCAGCGCCGGGCCTTCATCACGCCAATAACACACCCGCACATCACGCAGGCGGCTGTGCAGTGCGGCAGCGAACCCCGGAATCATCTCCAGAAAACCGGGATTCCAACGCGCCAACGCCAGCTGCACACGCTGCGCTGGATCGGCTGATGCCGCGATAGCTCCCAGAGGCCCCGCCATATCGACGACCGGTGAATCCAGCACCGCGACAAGGCCGTACCCGCCGCCGAGGAGCTCGTCGAGCTTGGCCAAGTTTGACGCTGGTGACGGCGCCCCAAACTCCAGTTCGTCAAGTAACCGGTCATCACCCGCCGCAGCGGCGGCGATGACATGACGCAACTTGACGCGCACCCTATCTTCTAGCTGCACTTGCTCGATCTTCTAGCTGCACTTGCTCGGTTTGGTACTCGCCACTGATTCCCCGCAGTGTTGCGGCGCTACGACCACGCTGCATCCAATACACAGGCCGAGACACCCACTGAAGATTCATCGGCGTGAACGCCACACGCCGGTTCTGCTCCATCGTCAAATCTGTAAACCCGGGCATCATCACGATCTCGGCCAACGAAATGATCCGCGCAGCCACCACAGCCGCCTCAAACTTGCCTCGACCAATCGTCGCGGGAATCACGGGCTCATCATGCATCGAGGCATTTTCCCATCCGGATGGGATCTGCGGGCACGCACCCGATCTCACACAGCTCAATGCTGGCAGAGCTGCTAGCGATCTTCGCCCGGGTCTTGCAATTGTTGGAGTTCCCCACGCAGCGTTTCCTCCAATTTGGGACCAGGGGTGGCGGCGCCGCGGCTTGCGAGGACTTCCCGCACCGCCTTCAGCAGAGATAGCTCGGACTCGATGTCAGCTGCGGTGCGGTGGCCGATCTGCACGCACCCCTCGTGCGCGCAGCAGCCATCGCACTCATGCACCGCGAACCTCTCCCAACCCCGAGCAACCCACAACGCGAATTGATCCGGATCAGGATGGGCCTGCCCGTGCACACAGATACGGTCCAGAACACCGTTAGCCCACCAGCGTTGCGGCCAGTCATGCATGTGGTGGCTGCTGGGGTTATGGATCACGCAGTCCATCCCCACGCAATCATCGCGCGGATGCCCAGCAGCAAACCCACTCACCCAGCCATAATGAATCCGACAGCCTGGGTGCAGCAAGTGTGATCACACACGCAACCGAAACAAACCACTACAGGTGTCGTATTAGACATCCAAGGTTTCCATGGAAACGCTTGCCCGATAACAGGATTGACTCGACCTCAGGTCGCTCCGAATTTTTCATCGCGCAAACGAAGCTTCTCACCAAGCAATGGTCGAGTATGCGCACCCATGTACTCCAGACCTTCACGGACGGTGCGGGGTTTGCCGTACTCCAGCGGCAGCGATAAATCCAACTCTGGCCGTTCCAGGAAGACGTCATAAAACGGCGCGGCATCCTCGCCGGGTAAATGATCATTCGACAGCATCAAAATAAGCGGCGTTGGCGTACGCCGCGAATACAAGTTCACGTCAGCACCGGCCTCAATCAACCGACGCACCATCGGTGCCTCCAGCTCGGGATGCCGCTTGTCAAGACGTCCAAACATTGCGTGCAATGCATTGATGCTGCCCTCTTGATATGAGGGATCACCTCCATCGTCAAGCATGCGGATGGTGATCGCCACTCGCAGCCGCACATCGCTGTTGGAGACTGAACCTATAAAAGCCTCCGGCTGACTCGCTACCTCCCCCGGGTCATACTGCGTCAAAAATTCATCCAAAGATGACGCGTACTGCGTGAAGTGCCTCAAAAAGACCACTGACCTCACCCTTCGCTTCGTCCAGCTGTCCCACTCAGGCAGGTTGGCCGGCGGCGGTCAGTCTGCACGCTCCCCTCCTAGCAAACCCATTCACGCAGCCATACTGAATGCCACGCCCAGATGCAGCAAGTGCGGACACACATGCAGCCGAAATATGCCACTACACCTGTCGTGCCCGGAACGAGATCTCGACATGCACTGGACGCGACCATCGACTAGCCAACTGGCACAAGCGTTTCAACGTACGGACCGGTAGCCGAATCGTGACGCTCCGGTCACGTAGAGCGCCCGGAATGTCTGATGAATTCGATCCGGCAGCCATCTGGCGTGCAATCCCCAAAAGCCTGCAGTCCGATCTGCTCCGATCCGTAGTCGTCTCAGCTACGCGTTCATAGTCCTACCTCGTAGTCAGCCACTCGCCGACTACGGTTGGGTTCGCACCGCGCGAATCTGCGGCTCAACCCTTTTTGTCGAAATCAAGGCTCCACGCGATTGTTCTGCCTCATTGAAGAACGTTCGCGCATCGAATTGCCGATGAGCTCATAGCGCTGCGGGATCCAAGATCACCGAGACCGCCTCCAGCGTCTCGGCCCGTTCGCGAATCGAAGGCCAGTCTTCGTCAACGATTCCGGCCGCGGCGCGGCGCCAAGGATCCGACAGTGACGCCTCAGCTGAACGAGCAATTGGGTCGGCGTCGATGAGATCGCGCAACACAGCCCTTGCCGCCGCATCGGCATCGCCGTCATGACAGGCGGTGAGCTCAAATCCCCTGTCGTTCCACCGAACGCGTGAGGCGGCATACACCTCGACGAACGCCGGCACTGCGGTTTTCGGCGGAGGCGATTCATCGGACTCGCCGGCGACAAGCGTGCATTCCTCGATGGTGTATTCGACTGCGGCCCGGCGGTAACACCGCTCGGTATCGGGATACCTTGGCACGCGTAGACCCGCCGCGCGTTCGGAGATACGTTGCCAGGTCGGGATTGCGGTTACCCACATCTCGTTGCGCACACAACCAAGCACACCTAGCTCGTCGGCAGCGACCACCGCGAGCGGATTCGTCGCCAGTATTTCGTAGAAGACTTCGAGGTAAGTGACCGTGCCATCGAAACCGCCGCCGAGATGCCATGTACGCATTGCTTCGGCCGTGGTGCCGCAGTGAACCAGTGACGCCACCGCTGGCTGGAATTCGTCCCATGCGAGATGTAGAGCGGCGAGACCGTATGCCGCAGCGTCGGGTTCGGCGTTACTCATGGCTTGCGGCCGTTCTTGTTCTCGTTGTCACGGTCAGGTCGGTTCTGTGCAATCGTCCCGCCTGGCACGACACCCTGCTCGTATTCGATCGCGGGGTGGGCTGCGTGAATTTTCGGTGTTCCTTTGGCTGCACCTGGCCCGCCAGCCGCGGTGAAAGGCGGAACCATTCCCGGCTGGCCCATGCTTGTTTGAGCTGTGCCGGCCTGAGACTGCGCGGCGTTGAAACCAGTGGCATTGGCAAGTCCGGTTGCCCCGGATGCCCACGTGCGTAGGCCCCCGGGCCGTCCCCCGACTTCGGCCTCGGTGTGCAGACCTTTGACACTTGTCCCAGAGACGTCACGGGGCGTCTGAGCAGTGGCCGTCGTTGTCGCAGCGGTCGGCAACTGCGTCGACATGGGCACTGCGACTGGAACATTGGGAATGTCACTCGCACTAATGGCGTCCTCGGACTTGCGGTTATCCGGCCGCGCAGACGCTGCGGCCGGCGACTGTTGACCGGTCGTCGCGGCTGGGGCAACCTGGGGCTGCTGTTGAAAAGGTGTCTGATTAAGAGATTGCATTTCCCGCTGCGGCCGAAGCTGACCCGTTCGGACAAGGAGATCACTCAGCGAATTGTCTGGAACAGAGGCGCTGGCGTTGAGCGCACGGCTGGTAGATGTTGCCGGAGCGGGAGCGGCGGCTGAAGGTTTAGCAGGCGCTGCGGGTCCGGGCGTGGATCTGGTCTGAGAGGTTGGGTTGGGCCCGGGCGTCTTCTTACCGTGATTCTCGCCGTCTTTGCCCTTCTTGCCTTTAACTTCTGACAGTTTGGCTCTGGCGCGCTTTTCGGCACGCTCGTAGTCCTCGTCGGCTTGCTTACGGCGCTCGTTCAGATCAGCTGAATGCTGTATCGCTGCTTTCATTTTCGCGTCAGCAGCGATCACCGCGACCCCCTCTACCCGTTTGAGTTCCTCGCTGGCCGCGCCTATCGCCTTTCGGGCGTCGGCCAGCTCTGAATCGCGAGGGGCGTTGCGGTTCCAGATTCGAGCCGCATCCTCCCGCATTTTCAGCGCCTCGCACACCAGGTTCAGACGGTCGGCCTTCTGCTCGTTGGCCTGGGCTTGCGCGATGAGCCGTTCGCAGGCCTTGTTGATGGTCTTGCCCTTGTTTTCCCCCGAGAGTTCGGTGCAGCGACGCCGTTGTTCGGTAGCGCGGCGCGAGAGTGCGAGTGCTTCCGCATGTGCGCTTGCCGAACCCAGATCGGTGGGTTTGTCTTCGCTCATGCCTGATCAGCCTTCCGTCGCTTTGATTTCCGCGCTGGCCTGCTGATCAGTGCCTACCTCGGCTGTGGCCCACTCGCGCAGCTCCTCGACGATCCCGCGTAGTTCCTTGGTGCGGGCGGAGGCCTCGTCGGCGATCTCTTTCACGATTTCGATGACAGCTGTATTGGTGGACGAGCCGTCGGTGGCCGCCGGCAGTTTCAGCAGTTTGAGGATGCGCGGGGCGGGGTCGTCTTTGGCCAGGGCATCAAAGGCGTCGATTGTTTCTGCCAGGGCTTGTGGGTCGCGGATGGCGACGGTGTCTTCGCCGCCACGCTCTTCAGTAGTCATGCGGGCATGTTGCGCTGTGCGGACAGGCTCGACCGAAGGCGGCGCGATCAGGGAGCAGTGAGTGCCGTTGCGCCCAGTCGTTGTAGGGCAGGCTCAAGGAAAGTTGCTTCGTCCTGACCGTTCTCAAATCCGCTGTGGATACCGACCAGACGAGCTTCGCCCTTTTGGTCGACCACAAAGACGGCCGCGCCAGAGTCTCCGCCTTGCGCCAGGCGTGGGGTGCGGACATATTGATCGTCCGCGGCGATCAGCGGACTACACACCACACCGCTCCAGGCTCCGTTGATGCAAATCGGAGTTCCCGCCGGCAATCTGCGGACCTCGGACGCTGTCATCACCCCGACCACAGGCCAACGTCTGGCGATTCGAGTGACGCCGGCATCGACCGCTCCGGTCCAGATCACCGCCGAGTCGCTGTAACCCTGCGGGGTCGGCTTGTCTTCTGCCCCGGTGATCACGCTGATCGAAACAGGTTCGGCCGCATTGGCATCGGCGAAAACGAACACTTCGCCGCCGGGCGTCTGGTCACAGTGACCGGCCGTGATAAAGCCCTTCCCTCGCGCGCCGATGACCGCGGGGCCCAGAGTGCAGTCTTTTGTCGAGCCATCAGATTGGTGTTGCCCGATAGCGATTCCGGGATATGGCTGAGTTCCGTATTGGCTGCCATACGAATCCCGGGGCACCACCACCTTTCCGCTCACGTCTACGTACCGTGACTCGGACGGCACGAGGATGTCGGCTTTCTGGGTGATCGGTGAGCCGGTCGCCAGCACCGCGTCACCGGCGACGCCTGTGGTAGAGCACGCCGACATAGCCGCCGCAGCCAAGGCTGCAATAGCTGTCAGAGCGAACCGGCGTTTGCACATGCATCGATACTTGCACGCAGCCGCGAGATAAGCCGCGATGCAGCCCATTGTCTTTCGATGAAGCGCAAGAAACAGGGAGCCTCGGGGGCTGTTCGATCGCACATCTGCGGGTATCTGCCTAAATGAACCTGTACCTAGCCATGTTTGTTGGCTCTGCAAAGCCAAAACCGGCCGTAGATACGCGACGTACCCGAAAACGGCTAATCCCCTTCTGTCTCAGGCTGTTCTATGACGTGTAGATGTGTGATCCCTCCTTGGTTCACACAATCCTGCGCAAGTTCGTAGACCTGTTGATGGAACTCTGCGTCGGACGCGACGGCGTTCAGCGTTGAGCGCACCGGCGAGTAGGAAGCCAGTGGAGTCGACGCCCCTTCATAGGTCTGACCAAAACTGTCGATTGTCAGGATGAGCAGGTGGTCCGCCCCTGCCCACTCAATCCCGACACACACGTCATACTCGCCGTGGTGCAACGCCGCAGCGGTCGCACGGACCATGGCCGTGAAGTCCGCGACAACGGCCTCAATCCCCCGGGCTTCGATCTCCCAGCCCTCGAAACTACCGCCGTAAGTCCGGGGGTAGCCACCAACTGCAGCGGCCATCGTCACCGAGCCATCGTGGTGAACGCTCGCCCACGCTTCGCGCCACCTCAAGCCCTGGCTGGTCGCCGAATTGGGTGCGACCCATCGTCGCAGACCTGGCCTGGGGTTGAGGCGGTCCACACTCTCAATTGGGTGCACGGCATCGCGCTTCGAGTACGTGAGGGTGATCGTCCCCGCCCGCTTCACGATGTCTATGACGTCGTCACGTGTGGGGCGAGCAAGCCCAGGCAGTCGCGGATGAGCGACGGCGATCAGCCAGGCACGGTCGGCAGAGTCGCGGCCTGTGGCGGTCTCGACGTATAGGCCCTCGACCGCTTCCACGGCTCGGCGGCGCTCATCGAATCGCGCTCGGTACATAGCCTCGATCTGCCGTTCCTTCATCCACACGGTGTCGGCATCGTTGCGGATCGGAGCGCCGAAGTAGTCATTGCGATATATCAAGTGCGGCCCATCAACACTGGCCGGGACGACCACCGCAACCGCGCGAGGGCTAGTGCCAAGGCGCTGGATCTCGAGCCCAAACACCGGCGGCGAAATCGCTGTGACAGCTGCGCTCCGGAACGCGCGCTCGTGCTCCTGGGAGAACTCACCGACATCGCAACGCACTGTGGCGGCTTTTTGCTCCTCCTCAACCCCGTACACAATCACCCCGCCGCCGCTGTTAGACATCGCTGCGATGTCCTTCGGAACATCGCCCTGCGGAAGTCCCTTTATTGCCGGAAGCTCCGATTTCCAATCCAGATCATCGGTCTCGGTTACGGCTGCCGCGATCGCCTCATCGAGAAGCTCATTGGTCAGTGGACCAGGCTCCCGACCGAGTATGCGATGCAGCGCAGTGAAGGTCACAGGACAAGAGTAAGTATCGGAAGCACAATCTCCCGATACTGCTGACTCACCCAGGTGAAGCACCTTAGCGTCAGCGCATAACTCTGACCGATATGAGCTGCCGTTGCCGGTTGTTTTGCGTACTGTCCTATCCGTGGTCTTGGAGAACGGGACAGCTTTCGAAGGTTATGCCGTTCAGTCCCTCCTGGGCAGCGGCGGGATGGGTGATGTGTACCTGGTCCGAAACACCCGACTGGACCGTCTTGAAGCGCTGAAGGTACTGCGGACGCAGATCAGCGAAGATGACGACTACCGCGACCGATTCATGCGTGAAATCAAGCTGGCAGCCAAGTTGCGCCACCCCAACATCGTGCAAGTCCATCACAGCGGCGATCATGACGGTCAGCTATGGATGTCGATGGACTACATCGACGGCGCTGATTGCACTCAGCTGTTGAAAGAACGCGGTTCAGACGGCCTAGCTCCGATCGAAGTACTGCAGATCGTTTCGGCGATTGCCGATGCGCTGGATTACTCGCATGGTCAGGATCTATTGCATCGTGACGTCAAGCCCGCAAACATATTAGTGACCACCGACGCCCGCACAGGGCGCAAGTCAATGTTCCTTGCAGACTTCGGCATTGCCCGCCCTCTTGATGATCTGCTGAGCAGTCTGACTGCCACCAATATGGTGCTCGGCACTGTTGGTTACGCCGCACCTGAACAGATCACCGGACAGACGTTGGATGGGCGTGCCGATCAGTATGCGTTGGCGGCCACGGCATTTCAGCTGTTCACCGGATCGGCAATCATGTCGAACCCCAGCCTTCCTATGTTGATTCAGCGTGTCCGGACTCCGGCGCGCAAACTCTCGGACGTCAAACCAGAACTGGCCGCGTATGACGCAGCCATGGCGAAAGCTTTGTCGATCGATCCCGCTGATCGTTTTGGCACCTGTCGGCAATTTGCCGACGCGTTGGCCGGCAATACCGATACGCAGCTTCGTTCCGGCTACGCGCCAACCGATATGAGCCAAACACAGCTCAACCCGGCCAATCAGCGCGTATACGGCCCTCCGCCTACGCAGATTCGGCCGCTCGCGCAACCCGTGGTGTCCGCCCAGGGCCGTTCGGCCCCGGCGCAATCCGGTTCACACACGGCGCTCATCGCTGCCATTATTGGCGGCGCACTGATTCTGGGATGCCTTGTAGTGGGCGCGGCATGGCTGATGCGTCAGCCCGACGCAGGGCAAACCTCTCGGGCTATTGAGTCAACGCCAACTGTGCCAATGGTGACCGACGCCGTTTCAGTCACACTAACGCCGTCGCAGGCTCCGTATCGTTCATCGAGCCGGCCACCTGAACCACCCACAATGGTCCTGCCGGACGCCGACACAAGAGGATTTACCGGCTACAACGGGCTCGCGCGCTGCGTTTCCGGGGCGCGGGCTGAGTTCATATTGCGGACCACAGAATCTGCGGTAGTTATCTGCAGATCCGCCTCTGGCAGTCTGTCGTATCGTGGATTACGGCTCAGCGACAACGCCACGCTCACACTGTCCAACGTTAAAGTCGCTACCGATGGATGGTTTGTCACCAACACCACTGAGGCCACCTACTACTACCTGGTGAACAGCGCAGGACTTCAGATATTCAAGGAAAGCAACCTGATCGGAGACGAGCCCGCTGTCGAAAGCGCGACTCCAAACTAGGAAGGCAGCGACCTAGCACTCACCGCTTCGCTCCGTGAGGCACGGGTCCGGTGTTCCATCGTCTACTCGGGGCTGCTGATTTGGTTACCGACCGCTGGGGGCGGAGACACCGCTTTGGGTAACTTCCTGATGCGTTCGGCGTACTCGAATTCGATCTCTTGGATAGCGGCATCCATGCGTTCTAACCGCTGCTGGTACTGGGCTGCTTGTTCCGCGCGGGCGATCTGCTCAGCATCTAGCTGAACCCGGACTGCCGGGCTGTCCAGTTCGTCAACCGACCAGTCGTGACCGTCACTTACCTGGGTGTACCTGGTCCCATCGACTTCGTAGCCTTCGGACTCGATACGCCGAATCAACCGTAGGAACGGTTGTTTGCGTTCGTGAACAATGTTGCCGCATTCCTGAATGAGACGGCTCAAATCGCGTAGTGCAGTCTCCACGAACACCGAGACTCGTATCCAGTCCTCCGAATCATTCATCAGCATGCTTGTCGTCATAGGCGCATCGGCAGGAATCACATCCGTGATCGTTCGAAGCTGCGCATCCAAGGCGTCCAGCAGCTCGCGAGCGGCTAACCCTGTCGGCTTTTGGCCTAATTCACGCTCAATCTCCCGATGCAGGGAAACCAGTTTGTCGCGTAATCCGTGCAGAACCTTGATCATGACCCCACCCCTCTCGTGCAAGCGCCATGATAGGGACCTCAATGCATCGGCGGACGTAGATGCCTGCACCCATGTGGAAACTGGGTGCCGCGGTTGGCTGCAGTCGATCGCGGCGGCCGCATCGTCATGCGTCAAAGCTATTCGACGAGAAGCTAGCAGCCCTCTGTGTCCGCTTTCATGAGCGTGGCCTGCGTCTGCGCAGTGGCAACCTCATCCGCCACGAGGGCAGCCAGGTAAGCCGCGAACCCAGGCCCCGGCGTGTAAGTGCGATTGACCGCGTCGTATTTCTCGCCGCGCTCGATCAGCCGGCGCCCGAGCGTGGCTACCGGAATGTCGGTCGGTGGGAGTTTTTTGGACCGGATCACGGCATCGAGCGAGGCCATCGCCGCATCAAGTAGTGCCGCCACCTTCGCCTTCTGCGCGGCCGGGCTTGGCTCCCGCGTGTCGCCGAGCTCAAGCGCGACAGCTTTGGTCTGTGACGAGCAGGCGATAGATGACGAAAGAGCGTGCAGGTAAAGCTGCATCTCACGGCCTGCGTTAGGAATCGTTGTCATTGTCTAGCCCTTCCCTGGATTGTTTCTGCCACATGCTGAATGCGTTGAAGATGCATGCGTTGAGCGCGTCCTGGAGCTGGTCAAGCGGTATGCGAAGCATCCCGTCACTGATACCGATGTAGACGATCTGCTGGTCCTGCACGGCTACGGCGACGTGTGGGTCGTCGGGGTCATCGATCGCGATGCCCACGGCCTCTGCCGCGCTAAAGGCCGCTTTGGACCATACGTTTTCGATGTCGGTAAAAATTTCGGAAAGTTTCCTTGCCATCGCTGATCACCCATCACTTCACTGCTGCGGGGTCGAGGTTGTGCACCGTCGATGACGGCACTGACGAGCCGCCGCCGGTGTCCGTGGCCGCCGCGTTGGCCGGAGCCGAACCACCGGACTTGGGCACGCCGGGGCTTCCCGTGGAGGGCACCGACTGCGCGGCGCTGGCCGGTGGGTGAGCAGCTGTCGGCTGCGCCGCGGGCCCGCCGGCGGCGGATGTGTCGGCCGGTGCAGTGGGAGCGTCGGTGGCCCCAGGCACCGAGAACGGCACACCGGAGGTCGGGCCCGATACCGGGCCCGCGGCCACCGCGCCCGGGTCAGGGAGACGGAAGTAGCCTGCGCGCGAACCCATGTCATGCGGTAGCTCGGATGCGTCGATGTTCTTGTACTGGCTCAGGTCGTAGAACTTGCCGTCGCCGAGCACCATGTAGTGCTTGTCCCCAGCGACCACGAAATCGCCGGGCTTGGCGTCCGCCGGCGGGATCTGCTTGCCGGGGTCCTGGCCAGGAACCGGCGGAGTCAGACCCGACTGCGCCGCGGCATCGGCCAGCGATACCGGGTGGTTCGGGTCGGCCGCCGCGAGCAGCTTGGCCATTTTGGCGGTCTTGGCGTCGGGGAACTTGGTCTTCTTGCCCTTGACGTCGACGGTCGTGTCTGTCGGGCTAGCAGCGGGTTTGGGCGCACCCGGTGCCGGAGTGCCGGGCGCGGGTGTGGTGGGTGCCGGGGTGACGGGCGCAACGGGGTTGTTGGTCGGCAGCGGCTTGGGAAGCGACTTCTCCTCGCGCTTCTTGGTGTCGTCCTTCTTGTCCTCGACGAGTTTCTTGGGCTCGGTGTCGGCAGGCTTGGACGTCGGGGTCGTCAGCGGAGTACCGCCGCCGTGTCCGCCGCCGAGAGGGCTGCCGCCCAAAGGTGATCCGCCAGGAGCGCCGCCAAGTCCCTTGTTTCCCAGGCCTGAGAGCAGCTTGCCCAGATCGTCGCCCTTGTCTTTGGAGACGGGTGCGATGGCTGGGGCAACGACAGGCGGGAGCGTGGCCGACATCGGCAGTGGCGCAGGTCTGGTGCTGGGAGCCGCTGGAGCATTCAGAGTCGGCGACTTCGCGGTGATGATCGGTGCCGGTGCGGTGTCGAAGAGCTTGCCGATCTTGTCGTTGGCGGCATCGAGTTGAGTCTGCGCGGCCGCGGACTTTGCCTTCATCGCCGTCGCGGGCCCCTGGTCCGACAGATGCCCGTCATTGGCAAGCTGTTGGCGCGCAGACTTATTGGCATCCAATACCGCCCTGTACATGTCGGCGCCGCTCTTACTCGCAGCCGATAGTTGTGTCATTAACGGCTTGACTTGGCTCTTGAGTTCGGCCATCGCCGCCAAATGTGGTGCGAGCTCCTTGCGATACTGGTGCAAGTACGGCTCATCGGACTGGCTCATAGTTCTATCGACCTCGGCGAACAATTCCGAGACGCCCCGCAGCCAGTTGGTGAACGCCTTCTCCACCTCCGGGGTGTCCAACTTCAGCGCTTTCGGGGGACTTGCGTTCCAGACGGCGCCTTCTGGCCCATCTTGGAAACCGAACACCTGCTGTTGTTGGGCTTCGCACAAAAGCGCATCCAGTTCCTTGATGCCAGAGCAATCTTTGGCCGAGGCCGGCAGCATGAATGTCGTTACGCCATCGGGGGCCTCCCACACGCCTGGATGCCCCACACCGCTCAAATCCCAGGCTGCGGCGGCACCCATCCCGAGCCAGCCAATCGGACCAGGGATCACACCGATCAGGTTGAGCACGCTTGCCACATAATCGCCGTCCTTGAACGACTTCCACGCAGCGAAACCCGCGACAATCGAACCGACACCAGGAATCAGCCGGGCAGCCCCCTTGACCAGGGCCTTGCCACCTGCAGTCGGCATCTTCGTGGCCACGGTGCCGCCCAGCTTGCCCGCCCAATGTTGGCCAGCGTTCCACTGCGCCTTGCCCAGGCCCTTGATACCCGCGACCGGCTCAGTTTTGAGATTCCGCAACGCTGAGGGAGGAACACCCATCTGGGTACCCACCCGGCCAGCGGTCCAGCTCCTACCGCCACCCTTGTGCGCACCCTCGCCGCTCACCGATGCAGCCTTTTGCGCGCCATCGGATTTCTCGGCAGCCTTCGGCTCGGCTGCGGGCTTCGTCTCATCGACGGTCTCGACATCCAACGGTTCCTCGCTCACTGGTCGCCTCCAAACTCGGCAGTGCATCGCCGAAAAGCGGCCGTCGAGATGCCGTAGCGGTCGGCGGCCTCGGGCACCGACAGTTGGCCGCTGGCGACCAATACCGCGACGTGCTGACGGACTTCGGGGTTGGCGATCTTGTGCTTGAAAGCTCGGCCTTGGATGCCGCGTGGAGTGGTCATGTACGGCGGTCTATCACGCGGCGTGCAAGCCCCTGGGGCTGCGGCGCGAAGTCGGGTTGACACGGCCGTACATTGGGCGATTGATCGTCACGCAGACCGAAGAAGTCCAGGACGGCCGAACGTTCCGTCAATGCAGGCGGCGGCACTAGACCGCAGTTCGCCTCACCGAAGTGGTTCTCTAGTTATAGAGAATTGGTCAGTTACTCTGCCCTGATGGGAGTAAGCAGTCGTCGCTATCGACGCGCTGCAATGGGCCGATATCGCCCGACCGGTCAGCTACCGGGTGTACGCCCGTGAGTCGTCTCGGTCTTGGGCTGGATGGGGCGAAATCTAGATACAGCCAGTCGTACCTCTCCGCGGTCTGTTCGCAGTCCGGACATACGCTGCAGGAGGGGCGTCAAGATGAAGATTGTTGGGCTGTGGATACGACTGTCGACCTCACCGCCGCATCAGTGTTTGTCCAACTCAAGTGCACATCGTCCCCAACGGCGACACACAAGGGCGACTACCGGATTCCACTCAAGCAGCACTGGGTAGACAGTTGGTCGGTGAAGGTGGTGCCGGTGTACGTGCTGCTGGTTGTCGTACCTTCACTGCAAGATGAGTGGATCGAACAGGTGAGCGAACAGACGCTGCATAGGACACACGCATACTGGGAGAGGTTTGACGCCAAGGCTCACACTAAGTCCATCGTTGTGCCGAAGAGTCAGCGCTTCCAAGCATCCACGCTCGCGGCCTGGGAGACCCAGCTAAATGACGTCTTCTCCGGAGGCGCACCATGAATATGATCGGACCAGTACGTCTTGACGACACAAATGCCTGGCTGACCGCGAACGGGTGGCATCAGGCGTCGGAAGGCCGCGGCGGGTGGATGTGGTACAACGACGAACTCGACCGCAATGTTGGCGTCGTCAGGAATCTCGACAGCGACCTACAGGCGCAAGCAGGTCTCGTTAGCCGACTCGCTGACGCACACAGCCGACAGGCTTCTGATGTTCGTCGGGAGCTTCAGTTCTGGGGCATTGACGTGACCTATGTGCGCGCGGCGAACGACGTCGTCGTCGCCGATACCATCCCGCTGAACGCTGGTGCCACCATGACGGAGTCTGCGCGCCTGATGTTCAGGTCCGCGGCGTCAGCGGCGCTGCGGCTGCGCCCGGTTATCAAGGGTGGGTACTCCGTTATCGGTGATCGTGTCGCCGATTCCGTGCGCATGGGCCACACCATCAAGGGGTCGTACATCATTCCCGTCGAGGTGCGTGTCGGAGACGCCGAGCCAGCCGACGACGAGGAGGGGACAGACACCGCTATCGGCCAGGATCCCCTCACTGGGTGGGAGACAGTGGCGACGGTTGAGTCTCTGGAACGGCGCATGACCCGGACATTCGCTCAGGCGATGGCCGCGGTGCACGAGGAGATCGTGGAGCAGGAGAAGCTCCCCCAAGGGGAGGCACTCATGCGGCTGGTCTCTCAGGGAGTGACCGCCGAGTTCGTCGACGCAGTTGCCCGGGTCCTAGATCACACCGAGGTCGGACAATTGGATACCACGTTCCAATGGGCTCAGGCTCAACCCGCCCCTCAGGACGTCCGCGCGACGGTGGCGATCCCCGCCGATGCGAGAGACAAGATTCATCGCACCGGCCTGGAACTCAGGTCTGGCAAGGTGCCACGCGCAGAGGTTTTTACCGGCCCCGTGGTCCGCGTATCCCACGAACCGGAGGAGCACACCACTGCATTCGCCATCCGCACTGTTCGGGGAGGGCGGCTCTGCCGCATCGAAGCGCTAACAACTATCCCGATCGCGGAAGTTACCCAGTGGATGCGTGACGGGACAACGATCCAGTTGCAGGGAGCTGTGCAGCGAAGTAGCCACGGTCTCTACATCCCGAAGGCAAACGTGGCAGCACTCGTCCACCTGCCCAGTTAGATGGAAATCAACGGTTGATAGCTGCAGTAGTCACTGTCATCGTCAATTTCTGGTTCAGACCGGACCTACATGACCCACTCGGCTGATCGACGGTGGCACCACCGCCTGTAATTAAAGACTCTTAGGTGCCTCCGAACTGGCTGGGAGCGTGAGAGAACTCCGGGAAGACATCTGAAACCACCTCGGTAGCAACCTCAAGTGCAGATTTCGCAACCTTGCGAGGAATGTCTTTGTTTATGTGACTGGCGTGGTTTCGCGGAGTAGCCAGGCGGATCTGAAGTCGCTCTTTGTCGACGGGCCGGGCCAGATCGCGATCAGCTTGCAGCTTCTTCACGAGGCTCGTGCGCCCCATGACGTTCTGATACCCATCAAGGAGCACTTCTCGTGCGGCTCCGGCACCAGCATCGGCAAGCCATCGATCAACGAGCGCCGTCAATGCCAGTTCAGTTGCTGTGCAGGCGTCGATAACTGCCCGGCGGTACTGCTTTCGCCCAAAGAGGGCTCGTGCGTGTCTTAACAACAGCCAAGGCTCCGGTGGAGTGCCGCTCGTCGCTTTTGTGATGGCCCACTGGAATGCGCTCGCGGTAATGAGCTTGCCTTGTCGGTAGTAGTAGCCCGACGATGCGAAATCATCGTCACCACGCCAGTCATCCATGTGCTGGTGCACTTGCTCTGCGAACGGCGAAGTGGACACCGATCGCCAGTCCAGGCTTTCGATGTCATGGGTTGTCGCAAGACCCAGCCATTGCGACAGATCGAACAGCCATGCGTTCAACGCTTGAAGTAGATGACCTGCATGCTCAGCGGTGTATTGCCCCGCAGCGAGAGGGGATTCAGCCAAGAAGTGACACTTCTGAAGGCTGGCTGAGACGGTGCTCAGGTCCCTACCGTAGGGGGTAATTCCTGGTGTAAGACTCAGATAGCCCCACGATAATGCCTGCGTCATGAGCACGGCACGGGAGTTCTGTAATCGATACTCGGGACCGAGTTGCCAAAGAACAGGGTCCAGCTGTTGACTCCGCCCAAGCCAAGTTGCCGACAAATCTGCACCCACAGGGACGCCTGGGAATGTCAGTCGAATTCGGTGGTCGGCCAGCTCCATATCGAACGCCCGGCCAAGACAGTCGGCCGCGAAATAGAGCGGCGGTGCCCCAAGCCACTGAACCCCCTCAACCTGCATAGACCTGACCGTAGCGGGGTCGGAGGGCGGGACGCTACGGCGTTTTCGGTTCTACGTCGCTGTCAGAGTTTCGCGGTTGCGCCGCAGCTGAGGCTCAACTGCCTCTTCGGAACGGGAGGATGTGGCCGCCCATATGACACGCGGAGCGCGAGCCAGGATGCCGTGCCCCACGCCTACAGTCACCGACATGCTCATCGCGATAACTCGCCTCCGGACAGCCTGACCCGTGTTCGAGCAGCATGATCGCTGGCTAGAGGAACTACTCCACTACATCGACCGCGAAGAGTCGATCACCTGTACATCGGGCCATTTGCCGCTGCCCGCGATCCTCCAAGAGATCGCCGACGCATGCGCGGACCCGCAACAACATGATCGGACGCAGGCATACGACTGGCAATCCAGGGCCTCCGACCTCAGAGAAACTCTCGACTGGTTGGGCCCCGAGCTGAGGGCGCTTGTCGATGCACCAGCACAGGGGATCCTGCAGGCGATCACCACCCAGCTGCTGTACACCAACAAAAAAAGAAAGCTAGACCTCAACGACACCAAACGCTCATTGGTCGATGCGGCCGCCGCAGCACTTTCCGCGGTCATCGGCCGAGACGACATACTCGTGGCAGCGTGGCGTGACCTGCTCACTGCTTGCCGCGACAGCGATCACATCGCGTACCCGCACGAACGGGTCGCGTTCCTACGCGACACCCTCACCGCTCTAAGCGGACACCGCAAGCAGGATCCCGGGCATTGGAATTCTGCCTCCTCCGCTGCGAATGTCCTCGTGGGATACCAGGGCAGTGTGTGGGTGGCAAAGGCGATGGTCGGCGACCCGCCGGACGCGACGGAGCCTTACGACCCCCAGGCAAAGTCGACTCTGACCGAGGCCGAGCTCGCAGACCTGGCTGAGCGCTGCGTCGTAGTGTCGCCGGCGACCGGGGACTACGTGGTCTGGTTTCGGCTCGCTCCGGCCTTCGTGCGCAGTGTGTCGTGTGTCAGCCACGGTGACGTCACCTTCTACGACGCACAGATGCTCGCGAGTGCCCTAGCAGCAGGCCCACAGAGGGTTCGTGAACTGTTCGGCGTCGTTCCGGAGGAACTGCTGACCGAGGAGATCCGAGAACTCCAGCAGTCGGGACCGATCACCGACCACCGTGGGTTCGAGTACCAGCCGCAGCTCGTATACGCGCGTGTACTCGTCCACGGTGTCCAACGTCATCACGCCACCGCCACGGCCCGCGGCTACCTTGATGCAGTTTTAGCCGTGGTGGGTGTGCACGAAGACATGTGGAAGGTGCTCGGGGGGACACTGTTCTTTGACGGGAAGCCATCACACTTCCTGCCGGCCGAATGGGGCTTGAAAGAGCCGCGCCCGGAGCCGATCTTCTACCAGAATGACCACTTCACCACGGACTTGACCGAGATGACTACCGCCGGGCACATGATTACCGCGGCGATCGCACTACGGCTGCAACCCGTCTTACGTCTGCAATCAGCTCTCACATCCACGCCACGATCCGATCCGGAGGCAGTGGTCATGGCTGCGGTCCGGGCTATCGAGCACTGCAACAAGTGGGCCGCGCCTCTCGCAGACCACAAGTGGTACGCGTTCGCCGCCGAGTACTTCTTCGACGAGTACACCGTCACGGCGTTCGCCCGCCGCGCCGTAGGCGACGTCTTCGCCGCGGTAGCGCAGTACGTCCCGGATCGCTCACCAGGTGCACGGATTCCGGCTGAGCTGTCGACAATCATCAAGGAAGTCACCAAATCCGGTTGGGGCCCGCGCATGGATCGTCAGAACGCGTTAGATCACGTGGCCGCGCTGAAACAGATCTATGCGGGGCACTGGTTGGTACGCCAGCTCAACGAGACCGACGACATCCTGTCTTCAAGCACCGCACTCAGTTCCGCCTTTGCTCTCGAACGACAGCGACTTGAGGGGCGAGTGGCGCGGCTCACCCGGTCCCGCAACGCAGCGATTCACGGCGGGCCACTGTCGACCGCTGCTTGCGACAGCATCGCCGACTTCGCAACGGTCATCGCACGAAAGGCGCTCAACACGGCGGTGCGAGCCACAGTCGCCGGGCAGGCGGTAGACGTCTACGCCGCCGCTCAGCGGAATGAGTACCTCCAGCGCAGTCAAAACCTCACGTCAGGCGGCGATCTCAAGAACCTGTTCGCCCTCACCTAGACGCGGGTCAACCCTGGGGCTCCGCGTCGTAGAAATCGTCGAGGGTCCACGTGTCTGGATCGATGGTCAACAACTGCGTCTTCGTGCATGTCCCACGACGGTCCATGGCGCTGGCGACCATCTCCACGCTGATCTCCTCCGGCGCCCCGGTACCGGCGACGACCGTGAGAGTGAAGTCGCGGGACGGCTCACGTGGCCGCAGGTCACCGACGTCCCACGTGACCTCGAAAGCATCACCCGTGTCGGAAACGGACCCTGCATGCGGGAAGAAGTCGGGAATCTGAGTCCGAACCAGGCCTGCGATGTGCGCGTTCGGCAGTACTTGGTCCAGCGGGTCTGGCCATTCCGGGAGCGGCGGAAGATCCTTGACGCCCGGTGGGTATGTGCGGACGAGAACGCCGCCCTTGTCGATTCGGACCTTCAACTGCACGCCCGACACTGGATCGTCTGTGTCGTTGCAGACCCGGAAGTGCACAGTGTTCGCATCGTCGTCGTTGACGATCTCCCGAAGGACATAGTCCAGTAGCCGCCTGCGCATCTTGGCGAGGTAGTCGACAACCCTCCGGTCAAACTCCTTGGTGTCCTCGGGGCTGGCGTAGCGGCCGAACAACGCCATCGAGTCCAGCGCCGTCAACCGTGCGAGTGTCGTCGAGCCACTCGCGGTTGAACTCGGTGGTGGAGGCTCCGGTGGTTTGCGGCTGTGCGCGCGGACATAACCTTCGTGCCGCCGCAACCAGTCGTCGCGTTGCTCCCGGTCAGCGCTGAGCCTGATGAGCGGCTCCGCTGCACAGTCGAGAGTCAGATCCAGTTCCGGCCGCTGCGTGCCCTGCACCAAGCGGCGGCCGAGCATTTCCACCTCCTTAGGCCCCGCTGGTGCGGTGCGCGCAGACCCGCGGTGGAACACCATCCCGGCGTGGAACTTGTCGTACTGCTTCTGCAGCGTGTGTTGCGGGTCCCCGGGCTCGGGCGGTTCCACCACGACTACGAGCACCTCGACTCCGGAGATCTGGATCGTGCGCGGCGTGAACCGGGGCGTCTCAGCGTAGGTCTTGATCCCCGGCGTGAGATCGGCGTGATCGATCGCAGGGATACCAGCCACCCTTCCGGGTTCCACGCCCACCACCACGTAGGCGACGCCGCCGCAGTTGAGCCTCGCGTCTTCGACGGACCGGTTAGCGAAGCCGAGGACCGCCTTGGCTACGGCGAACTTGCCCGCGGCGGTGTTTAGATCGAGGGAGCTCTTCCATTCCAGCCAGTTGGTCTCCTGGGCCTCGAGCCGAGAGCCGTGAATCGCGGTGGCGAGTCGGAGAAGCTCATCGTCGGTGCGGAGCGCACGGGTCGTGTCGATGTCGCTCAGTGTGATGGGCTCCGCGTTCACCGGTTCAGCGTATTGCTCAGCGGCGACATCACCGCGCTCGCAGCGAGTCTGCACCTCAGGGAGTCCGTTTCGGTGTTACGACATGCCGTAGCCACGGTGCTCTATCCCAGACACGCTCGGCAAGGGGCCTCCCCCACTTTTGTATCTGTTGTAAATGCCGTAATTCCCACTCAGGCATCCGAATTGGCTCTTATAGGCATCTTGTATTGCTGTTGTAATTCCAGCGCGATGCGAACGTCCCGGATCTTGCTTCGGTGACCTGCGGTTCACACTCCTTTTCTGTGGAATGCCTTGACATGCATGTCACGAGGTCCGGCCGGGGTTCACCTGCGATCCGTGCTTGCGGCTCGGAGGTCTTTCAGGAAGTTGCGATGGCCGGGAACCCAGCGAAAGCGGATTTGTAGTTGCTGCTGTGATGGGCCGTGGCGGGGCGCCAGGTAATAGATGCAGGCGGCGCCGAATCCGAAGGGCTGATCACAGATACAGCACTCGGAGTCGATACGTAATGCCAGCCCCAGGTGCTCGTCACAGAGCCGAGCAAGGAACTCGTCATGTCGGATTTTAAGGTCAGGTGAACAGGATGACACGTCGTCGGTCGTCAGCTCGAGTATCCATGTGCCGGGATTAATCCAGCCGTCGACGCCGTACAGCACTCCTCCTTGCTGGAAGATCGCGAGCCGCCGCAACAGCGCTGACCCCAGTTCCGCCCAGGAGGCGTGGATGTCAATGAAGGTGTCCTCGTATTCCAGCGGGCACGCAGGATCCCAGCGTGGTCTAAAGCCATCGGGTTCGAACTCTTGTTGCCATAGCGATAACACTGCACGCCACGAGACAGCGGCCCGAATGGTCAGTGCCGCTGAGGTTCCCATAAGCCCAACGGTCAAGTCTCGGCCCGCGACATTGAACACTCGCAACGCTGGCACTCCATGCTCAATAGGGCCGTCAGGTCCGCTGATGGGCAGCAGTACCTCGCACACCCGCTGCGCGGTCTCTTGGCCGATCGTTGGACGCTCATCGAGGTGAATCACCGGTGTCCCGTGCTCAGGGATCCTGATACGGGACGCGCCGAGGGGGTACGTCTCATCTCCCAGCGGCCCCCACTGCAAGCGACGCATCACCCAGGATTCCAGCAATGCCTGATCACCGACAGCTGATGGAATGAGCGCGTGTGGCGAGGACTGCTGTCCAATTCGTTGGTGGAGTAGCTGGCGTGGCGATTCACCGGTGAGTAGGCACCGCTTTTTCCACGATTGACGAAAGCGCAACACGGTCATCCCTTCGGGCACTTGCCACCGAAGCGCCGCGGGGGTTGCCGGCTGTAATTCATGATTGAAGGCTTGTGTACTGGTGCAGTCGAATCACCTGCTTGAGCCCCGTATGGCGCCGTGAATGCGGTGGCCCGGCACCGGGGATAGGCCTCCAACACGGCCATCGCAATGGATATTGCCGTGCAACAACCAGATTCGCAAGCTTTTCACCGGAGTGTCGATCGCGTATCGGCGGCGCCTGAAGGGTGTTGTGAATCCCCGCTTGGGGAGTAGCGGTTCAGCAACCGATGCCATTATCCGACAGCGGCCTACCCGCTGCCATTACGGCGGCGAGTGGCTTCTCGGCGATTTTGCAATGGCCGGAGACCTCGCCGCGTCCCTGGCCGTTCGCACGCGACCAGCTAGCTGATCTCTCGCCTCACCGAGGGATGTGACAGTCCCCGTCGAGGTGAAGTGATATCACCGCTTGGATCGCAGCTCAGCACACCACCAGGCAGCTATTGATTTCTTTCTCCCAGTCATAGGGGTCGCGCAGGCCCCCTCTTAAAGGGGGGGCCTGCGCGTGACCCCCTCACGCGTAACGTCACGGCAGATCACGCCGCGATCAAAAGTGCAGTTCAGTGGGTCACGCTGTGAGTCACGGGGGTCACGTTCTCTGTTATAGAGAAAAAGCTCTCGTGACCCCAGCCGTGACCCTCAGAGCGGTGTAGCACCGGTCGGTGCGTAGAACACGGCGGCGGTCTCGGGGTGTTCGCCGTTGCGGCGGAGACGGAGACCCTTGACGTGACCCTCAAGCTTTCGACGCGCCTTCTCGACTTGGCTCTTGATCGGGCGGTCCGTTTCGTACATGCGTGCCGCCACGGCAGCCGCGACGGTGCCCGTGCCGTGCTGGTGATATGCCTCCCGGGCCATTGCAATCAAATCGACTTCACCCTGCAGGCTCATTGAGCCAGTGGATCCGTCGTGCAGAACTTCGAGCGGGCCGACGTCGTTCGCCGGTTGTTTGAGGTGGCGCAGCTTCACAATCGGGTCACCCGGCTCTCCGGCTAGATGGATGATGGAGCCCAGGCCGCTGGTCAGCCAGGTGCTGCCGTAAATCATGTCTACCGCTGAGCTCGAATCACCACCCGGCGTTGACTTCCGGGTGTGATGAAGCTCCAGAATTTGGCCGCCATCCGCTATTAACGCCTGGCGTGCCCGGTTCCAACCAGCTCCAACCTCGTCGTTCGACAGACCGATAGCTGCGTCCTTGAGGCTGTCCACTACGACCACATTGGCGCGAGCGGAGTACGCCATGCCAAGGAGGAGCTGAGGTTGCTTGGCCAGATCGGACAGTGGCGGCCCCTGCCATACGACGAGCTTTTCCGCCAGAACCTCGCGGTCGAGGTCGCCAAGCTGACGACGCAGCGCTCTTGCAATCTGGCGTGGGCGGTCCATGGCCAAGTACAGAACTCGGTATCCGCCCTTAACCTGGTAGCCGAGCACCTCGCCGCCAACAAGAAGGCCACGTACTAGCAGGCCAGCGAGCGTGGTCTTGCCGACGCCCTGCGGCCCGGCGATCATCGCGCCTTCGCCCTCTGCCCAGAGCACGTCATCGCCGCATCCCCATATTGCGGGTGTTGTGTCCGGAATATCGAGTACGAACGATCCTCCATCGACGTAACGGTCGCCAACAAGCCCGATCGACGCGTCGGCGGTAGCAGGTATCTCGACCTTCAACGGACCCGCAGTTAGAAGGTGGCGGACTTGCTGCGCCGCAGGTGCCGGCACAGCCGCGTAGTTTGTCTCCGCTGCAATCTCCGCCACCTTGGCCTTCAACCGCTTGGTCACCAAATCTGGATCAGAGAGCGGGAGGTCATCGAGCAGCGAGTCATACTCAGCCACGGTCAAGTTCTGTCGCAGCGTTTCAAAAAGCGCCTCTCCCTCAGCTCGACCTTCTTGAACTCCCTTCTGCCATATGGGATCTGTTGAGTCATCAGGTTCGACGGGCACACGGCTGAGCACCGCGTTCAGTTCAGCTCGATTGAGCTGATGCATGGGAGCATCAACAGGTACCGGTGGATGCGTGTACACGTCGTAGCGGTCGGGACGTCGGTAAACGTCGGCGACGTCCCGACCCCCATGGCAGGTGTCAGCGTCGTGGGTCACTACGACCATGCGCTCATCGCGGTAGCTCTCATATGCAGGGCAGCCGCATTCGACTCTGACAGCCTGACCACTATCGCAATCGGTGACCCGCGTCATGTACGGGTCTACGATGTCGCCCCAAGTCGGAGTGTCGCTGTCGGCAACGCTAGTGGGGATCGGCGGTTCAGATACACTCACGGCTATCTCCTTGGCAGGGGGATGAATTCAATACGAGGCCCGGCGTTCCTGCGCCGGGTTTTCTCGTCTCAGGGATCAGGCAACCGCTGCTGCGCGGTCGAGGTACTCGTAGATCCAGCGACGTCGGATCCTCCACTGACGGCCAACCCGGGCAGCTTGTAGGTCGCCGGATTTGATCAGATCCATCAGCACCGGCAGACTGATCTTGAGCTCTCTGGCTGCGGCGTCGGGCCGCAGCACTTCATTGACGCTGGAATGCCCTGTCTCTGTTTCGTTTTCAGTAAACATCGCGCGACCCTTTCAGATTTGGTTGGATTACGTTCGCCTTCAATTGAGTAGACCACCGATTTTTCGGGATGCAAATTGCGCGATGCTCGCGACTTTCGGCGTGTCGCGCAGCGCGCCAACGGATTTGATTCTCTGTTTTAGAGAATCGTTAGCCGTCAACAGTTTCCCTTCGGCACCCCGGCCACTTCGCTCTTGAGTCGCGCCACGGTCGTCCGATGGAGCCCAGAGGCGGCCGCCGCCGCGCGCTGCGACTGGCCAGCGGCCAGCACTGCCATCGCGACGGCCACGTCAGTTGCCGGACCTTTCACGGCCCCGGCCGCCACCAGTTGTTCAGCGGCCGGCAGGTGGCCGTCGTGCCCCATCCTGGCTGTAGGCGAGTGAAATACGGCCGGATCCGCGGTGGCCGCCCGGCCGTCCATGGTGTTTACCTGCGGCTTTATCTCGCTTCCCGTTGGTGTGAGAACCGCAGCGGCCACCGGGGCGGCCGGCACAGCGACCGAGTCGGCCGGTGCTTGGTCAACAGCGACCGGCCGGGTAGTCGCCTCCGCTTCCCGTGCCGGATGCTGTGGCCGCTCCAGCACAAGTGCGGTCGTGCTGGCGGCCACCATGACATCGACCACCACCGGCAGCAGGTACGCGGTCCACCCCGTGTGTCCAACCAACCGGGCAAGTCCGGCCAGAGCCTCGAACGACAACACAAACGCCGAGACAGCCACCACCGCTACGGCTGTCAGCACCACCGCCCGCACCGTTCCGCGAGCGCGCGCGGCAACACCGACGGAGTGGACGGCCGCCGCCAGACCCAACGGCGCGACCGCTGCCACGGCGATCGACACGGCCGTATACGCATTAGGGCGGGCTATCAGCGTGTAGCCAATGTTCCCGGCCAGGCTCACCATGGTCGAAGCCAGGAGCGTCGATCCGAACCATGCACGTGCGCTCATTGCGCAGCTCCGATTTCATTGGCACGGAGCAGATTGCCTGCACGCTCGCATATGTCCGTCCACACATCGCCAGCGATCCAGCGCTCACACGCCGCGGTGTTTCCAGCTTCCATAGCCTCGGTTTCAGCCTGCGCCCGTGTCAGCGCGCTGTCGCCGCGGATCAACTCGGCGACAGGGATACCCCGGATGAGCGCCTCCGCAACAGCCCCGCAGTACAGGGCCACAGCGAGACCATAACCACGATCAAAAGCCAGCTCGCGCGCCGCGCGCCGCACCGCCTCGGCCGTAAGTTGTCGGTGCTGCTCGCTCACGCTCGACATGATCACGGTCCACGCGTGATCGATGAGCCGATGCAGTTTCTCCCTGGCAGCAGGGGTGATCCGTTCCTCCGCCTCAAAACCCCGAGGATCAAGTACTAGCTCGCCCTCCAAAAGGAGTAACCAAGAACGGTAGTTGCGGCGGTGAACATCTCCGAAACGCGCACGCGCATAGATTGCTCCGTAACACAACACGATTGAGGTCAAGCCGGGGGGCAAGTCAGTGACATCAAGGAGCCAGCGTGTGACCGCTCGGGCAGCAGCTTGAGCCTGGGCCTCTACGTCAGCGTGGGCTGCCCGTCCGGCCTCGTGTGGATCCATGGAACGGGCGTTCACCTGGTCACCTGAACTTTTTCAAACCCGCGCAGCCACCGGATTAGGTCCTGTTCCCAGATGATGATTCTGCGGCCTCGACGGTATGCCACCAACTCCCCGTCCGAGATCGCCGAGCGCAGCGTCCGGTCGCTGAAAGTCGACCTTTCCACTGCCTGCGCAAGACTGAGAACGCCTGCTGAATCAAAGTGTTCAGCTTGCTTGGCGACTCCCGCCGGGGGAATTGCAGTACCCATCGTCTTTCCCTTCCATGTCTTAGCACGGTGGTTCCGTGCGTAGTGCGGCATATGGTGAACCACACGGCACGGGGCGGCACCACGCGGCGCGACTTCCAGTCTCAGGCGGCTTTTGGGAGATTTTCTCCGTACCTTGTATGAAGCGGCACCGAGCGGCAACAGGCGGCGCTGATCCCCAATTACTCTGCGTACCAAGCTATTAAGTGCCGAATCGTTCGAATTTCCGGGTCTACGATCGTCCACATGAGCGCATCAGAGCACGCAGAAGTGAGTGCAAACCCGCGGGGACGTGACAATCTCACGCCCGCAATCGATCCCTTAGAGCGGCTCCTTGAGCTGTCTGGGGAGATGCAAACCGTGTGGGCCGAAGCGGCCCGAAATAGCCGACGACGCGGCATCTTCGCGCGGCTTTTCATAAGGAAGTAAGTCTGTGGCAACGCGATTCTCGGTCACCGATCATCTAGCAGCTCAGCGCGCGACAGCGGCCTTACCGCAGGCCGCCCGCACCGTCGCTGGACGGACCAAAGCTGCCGTCGCACTTCTGGACAACTTGGAAGCCGCCTGTACCCCCGGCGAGGCACTTGCGGCCTTGGCGCGAAGTCGCCGCGCACGCGCTGGGATTGAGCACGCCGAAGGCGCCATGCTGTTGCTGCTGGTCGAATCCGGCGCCAGTCACAGATCTCTGGCTTCGGCGATGGGAGTAGGCCGATCGACCGTCGATCGGCTGGTAGTCCAAGCGCTCGCCGAACGGGAAGTCAGAAACCAATGATGCTCACACTGCCGCGACACGGGTCTCGCTCAATCAGCAGACAGATACGACCCTGGGAGCAGGCTCTTCTACACACACTTTTATGCCCAACGCGCGTGCGCACGGGGCGTTTCGGCGTTACTACCGTCTCGCGCTCAAACCTGCGCTCAAAGCGCCACTCAAGACATCGCTCAGGCCCCTGCTCAGACACCCGATACGTCCAAATGAACCAGCGTGGCCGAATATGCCAGCCAGACTGGCTGATTTTTACATTTTCGCATTTCAGGGCATGCAACTGACTGACCACGATTGGAGACGATGAAGATGACTGCAAAACGGCTGACCGCTCAATTGGTCGCTAGGAGAATGGAAGTCGCCGTAGTCCAGAAGGAGATCCCGGCGCCAGCTCTGCAGATGGCCAGAGAGTTGCTGTTTGAGATCGACAGTGGCCGACGGCTCAAAGGTTTAGAGGGGCACGTGCGCGCAGTAATAGCCACCGGCTTTCAGTCCGGTGGCTATGCCGTCGCCGCAGCCGTAAGCGCGAAGGACCTGCGCGGAGCCGTCAAATCGATCAGAGCCGTAGCCTCACTGTCTGAGGCACTCGGACTCGGCGAGGACGACTCGCCCGCAGCCGATTCCGAATCCGAAACTGGCCCGGTCGATGACAACGACGCGGATACCAATTCCGATGCGGAATAAGCCCGAATACAGCACACGGTTTGGCGATTGATCCTTCACAGAACCCGCGCGCCAGATCCACCTCAAACACACCGCGAGCGCCGAAATCCGCCGTGAGGCGATCAGGGCCGTCGGAGCACTCGCTGAATCTCTCCGAATCGGAGACGAATCCATAGATTCAGCCAGTTTCGAACCAGAGCCGACAGACTATTGGGTAACGAAATCGGCTAGTTTCAGGGTCAACTGACGGCTACGTATGGGCCTTTGTTAGCGACCTCGGACTTCCGGCCCGTGTGGGTTCTGCTGTGGACATGAAACGCGGCGTGCGACGAATAGTGTCGAAATCCTTCACACCACCGATTTGCGAGCCGCAGGTAGGCAGTCGCATCGGTCCGGCGACCCTCACCGCCGCAGAGGGGGCATGCTTGTGCCCATTACTGTCTGGGCATGGGAGCGTTCGAAGACCTGCAACCGCTGCACGACCGCGGCGCGCTGTACGCGGCATTCAGCCAGCAGCTGCTGCAGGAAGGGATGGAGGAACAGCTCGGCGGGGATTTCGACTACGCGGTGGACCTCGGCGCCGATTCCATCGCTTTCACCGGACTGAACACGGGCGCGGCGATCGAGACCACCGTTGAGCTGATCGCGAGTGTGGCTCCCGATCCGCAGACAATCGTGTGGGGCCGCGCGCTGCCCAACGGTGGTCGGTTTTGCGCACAGAAGCTCCTGGAACACGGACGTGCCGAGGGACTGCCCAGCCTGCTCGCCGACGAGGTGCCCTTCTCGGTCGGTGACGACCCCGACGCCGCCGCGCTATACGCCGCGCTTGAGATCGCCGCGGTGACCGCTACCGTGACCGACGGTGGCCTTACCTACGTTGTCGCCCCTGGGGGCGGCGGCACGCATGCGGTACTCCTACTCGGAGACAACCTTGCCTTCGCCCAGCCGCGGATCGACCACCGACTCATGACATGGGTGCCCGCGGTGTTTGGCGCGGGAACGATCATCGACCAGCGCGCCGCCGTACACGGTCTCGCCACGATGTCCGGGTGGGACATCGACTGGACAGACAACTGGGACCGCGCGGAACTCACTGACCCTGCGACCGGCGACTCCGCGACGACCGAGTTCGACGATCACGCCCGACTCATCGCGCTGCGCGGATCGCTGAGCTGAGTCTGACCAATCAGTGATGGGATCTTCCCAGCTGCGGCGCGTACCGCGCGATCGGTCACGCTCCACTTCCCCGACTCAGCAGCGCAGCGGTCTCAGTGAGAACCTCGCCCGGCGTGTGAACGTAGACCCGCATCGCCAGGACTCCACCGTCTGCATGGCCGAGCCACGCGGCGATCATGGTCACCGGAGCTCCTCGCAGGTTCAGCAGCGACGCGGCCGTGTGCCGGGATGCGTGCAGACGTCGATGCAGAAGGCCCGCATCCTCTAGGCTCTTCTTCCACCACGCGTTCAAGGTTCTCGGCGACAGCGGCGCACCGAGGTCGTGGCAGAAGACGTAGCCGTCGGTTGGGCCGACCCACTTGTTCCCCGACGCGAGCTGGGTGTGTAGCTGCTCGACGCGAGCACGGCGGAGGATCGGAACCACGTGCGGCGGGATAGGCAGTGTGCGCGCCGACGAGATGGTCTTCGCGTCGGACTGCTCGACAGTGCCCGCGGCGGTGGCCACCCGGGTCGCACGCACGGTGAGCGTCGGAGCCTCGGCGTCGAGATCGACTGCAGACCAACGCAGCCCGGCCAGTTCCGCGCGGCGCAGCCCCAGTAGAGCCAAGTGCACGAATGCCTCACGCCTGCGCGCGTACTCGTCGGCGCCTTCGGCGTGGGCGACGCAGAGTTGCTCCACTTCCTCCTCGGTGAGGCTGTCGTCCACCTTCATCGCAGGCTCCCCGCTCGGCTTCCGCAGCGGTTCCACAAGAGCGACGACGTTGCGCGCCAACACCCCTTGCGCGTGTAGGTCGGCCCACACGGTCTTCCACCTGGCCAACATCGGGTTGATGGAGGTGCGCTTCCACACGCCGCGATCCGTGGAACCCGTTCGCAACTCAGTGATTAGCGTCTCGACATCGAGCTTGGTGATCTTCTGCGCGAGCACGTCACCGTACTTGTCGACCACCGGAGCGAGCGCCGCGCTGTAGGCATCGCCGGTGGTCGGCTTCACCCGTGCCGACTTCGCGGTGAGCCAGGCTTCGACGGCCTGCCCAACGTTGAGGTCACTCGGCGCGGTGTGCGTGCCTGCGGCCAGCTCGGAGGTCGTCTTCGAGTACCAGTCCTTTGCCTCATCGACCGTCTTGAACCTGCGCTTCGGCTGTACGCGGGTGCCGTCGGGCGCGACGTAGCTGACGCGCGCCTCGTAGGTCGGGCCGCGCTTGCCTTCGCAGCGGGTGATGTAACCGGGGAGCCGTGCCATGTGTCAATCCCATCGTGCGTTCCGGTAAAGACCCGGTTCGCGGGACGACACGCCGACTCCTCGCCGCAGGATTCCACGGCGGACGTGTCAAAAAGTGGCAACTTTCAGGGCTGCCCGGCGCCTAGCCTGACGCCGGAAACCCCTCCTGAACAGCGGTGGCGGAGGGATTTGAACCCCCGGACGGTGTTAGCCGTCTCTCGCTTTCAAGGCGAGTGCATTAGGCCGCTCTGCCACGCCACCGTCGGCAAGCCTAGCGGCTCCGCTCTAGGGATCACTCGCCACCGCGACCGTCGGCGTCCCTAAGTGCGTCCTCGGCGCCCTCACCCACCCGCCGGAAGCTCTCCGCGATGGCGGCCTGCTGCGCCCGGGTCAGCCGAGCCAGATAGTGCTCACGCACACATTCGGCGTAGGTGGACATCGCCGCCTCGCCGAGGGTGCGGCCCTGCTCGGTGAGCGCCGCCAGCACCGCCCTGCGGTCCTGCGGCATCGACCCGCGCTTTACCAGACCCTGGTCCTCCAGACGGCGCACTTGATGCGTGATCCGGCTGCGCGAGGCCAGCAGGCTGGTAGCGATATCCCCCATCCGGCAGCTACCGTTAGCTGATCGCAACAACTGTTGCAGCACCTGGAAGTCGGTCAACGAAATACCGTGCGATGCAACCATTTTCCGGTTCAACAAGAAGTACAACCGATTAGTTGCCACCCAAAAGTTTTGCCACGAACGAAATTCGGCGAGGTCAAGTCCTGGGACTTCACTCTCCGAACGTGTACTCATACACAATCCCCCCTTCCGCCGACCAAGCTACGGCCCCGACCGCGCCTCCATACGCAGCGTCTGATAACCCGGTGACCACCCATAGCTCGGCATAGTCTGGATGTCATGCACGCTATCACCGTTGACCAGCCAGGCGGGCCAGAAGCGCTGTGCTGGACCGAAGTTGCCGACCCAACTCCAGGACCAGGCGAAATACTGATCGATGTGACCGCGGCCGCAGTTAACCGGGCCGATCTGCTACAACGACAGGGCCTGTACCCGATGCCGCCCGGCGCGAGCCACATACTCGGCCTCGAATGCTCCGGAACCATTGGCCAGGTTGGCGCGAATGTCACAGAATGGACTGTGGGACAACATGTCTGTGCGCTGCTATCCGGCGGTGGGTACGCCGAGAAAGTGGTCGTACCCGCCGGCCAGTTACTGCCCATTCCGTCGAATGTGGATCTTGACGTCGCGGCCGCACTACCCGAAGTCGCGTGCACCGTGTGGTCGAACCTGGTAATGACGGCGAGAATGACTGCCGGACAATCCCTTCTAATTCATGGCGGCTCCAGCGGTATAGGCACCCACGCCATTCAAGTGGCTAAGGCACTCGGTGTGCGGGTTGCCGTGACTGCCGGCACACCTGACAAACTCGATGCCTGCGGCGATCTAGGTGCTGACCTGACCATCAACTACCGGGACACGGATTTCGTACAGGCAGTTCACAACTTCACCGACGGCGCCGGCGTCGACCTCATTCTCGACATCATGGGAGCGAAGTACCTGGACCGGAACGTCGATGCTCTCGGCAACGACGGACACCTCATCATCATCGGTATGCAAGGCGGAGCGGTGGCCGAGTTGAACATCGCCAAGCTGATCACCAAACGCGGCTCTGTCACCGCCACCACCCTGCGCGGACGCCCGCTGGACGGGCCGTCCGGCAAGGCCGCCATCGTCGAGTCCGTCACACAGAACCTGTGGCCACTCGTGGAGGCGGGGAAAGTCCGGCCGGTCGTGGGTGCCGAGATCCCGATAAGTCAGGCCGCCGAGGCGCATCGCCTTCTGGAGCGCGGGGAGGTCGTGGGGAAGGTGCTGCTCACACTCTGAGCCGTCGAGGCAAGGCCACAGCGATCAGCCCAGCGAGGCGACCGCACGCACCAGCTGGTCAACCTCAGCAGCCGTCGAATAGTGCCCCAAGCCAACCGTTATCGCGCCGCCGATCTCGTTCACGCCGATGGCGTCGAGCACCCGCGAACTGGTGTTGGCGATCGCGCACACCCCGTTGTCCGCCAGGCGCTGCACCACCCGGTCAGCCGGAATCCCGATCACGGTGAAACTGAGCGCGGGAATCCGGTCCTCGGGAGCACCGATGACCATGACGCGCGGCAGCGTGCGCAGCGCGCTCACCAGATACCTGAACAACCAATCCAGATACGCACCCGCGGAGTTCAGCGACGTCAGCAGCCGCTCACGCCGGGTACCCGAGGCGGACTCGTCCAAACCGGCCAGGTACTCCACGCTTGCGACAAGGCCGGCCAACATCGCGAACTGATGCCCGCCGAGCTCCAGGCGAGCGGGCCCACTCGCCAATGGGTTGAGCGAAATCGAACTGATCGAATCCAAAAGGGCAGGATCCCGGAAGACCAACGCGCCCACCGGCGGTCCACCCCATGCCGTCGCGTTGAAGGCGACAACATCGGCGTCCAGATCCTCGATATCGAAGGCGCGATAGGGCACCAGGCTCGAACAGTCCATCACCACGAGACCACCGACCGCGTGCGCCAGCTTGGTGGCCTGTTGCAGATCCGGCACCGTGCCCAGGGTCGACGAAGCAGCCGTCACCGCCACCAGCCGGGTCGGCTTGGTAATCAACGACTCCCATTGCCAGGACGGCAGATCACCGGACTCGATGTCGACCTCGGCCCATTTGACCTTGGCTCCGTACCGGTTGGCCGAACGCAGCCACGGCTGCACATTGGCCTCTTCGTCGAGCCGGGACACCACCAGCTCATAGCCGAGCCCCGCCTTGGACGAGGACCCCTCCGCCAGAGAGTTGAGCAGGACGGCGCGGTCGCTGCCCAGCACCACCCCGCGCGCGTCGGCCCCCACCAGGTCGGCCGCCGCGTGCCGGGCGGCCTCCAGAACGGCGGCACTGCGCCGGGCGCTGGGGTGCGGCCCCCGCGTGTCGGAAAAGGATCCGCGGAACGCTGTGGATACAGTCGTAGCAACCGCATCGGGGATGAGCATCCCGGCTTGGGTATCGAAATGTACCCACCCGTCGCCGAGAGACGGGTGCAAACCACGCACCCGGGCGACGTCATAAGCCATGCCAGACACCTTAGATGCTCACTACAGGTCACGGCGCTGAACCCGTCGTTGCACCACGCCCCGACGGACGACGGTCCACGGCGCCGTCTCGTGTAGTCATACTAGAGCAATGTCGTTCGCTTTCGGGGTGGCTACGGCACTGCTGTTGCTGTTCATCCCAGGCTGGCTGATTGGCCGAGCCTTCGGGCTACCAACGCATTCGGCCGCCCTCACCGCACCTGCATTGACCTATGGGCTAGTTGGGCTGTGCATCGTCACCTTCGGCTCAATCGGCATACCGTGGAACTCAGTTTCCGCCGGGTTTGCGCTACTCGGCGCGATCGTCATCGCGCGGCTGATCTGGCGCCGACTGCGGCCGAAAGAGCACGCCGAACAATTCCCGTCAGAAAATCGTGTGGCGCTTATCGCGGTCGCGTTCGGCATCGCGATCGGGACCGCGCTCATCTTCTATGCGTTCCTGCGCGGGCTGACCAACTGGCAATCGATCCCGAGCACCTGGGACTCGATGTGGCACGGAAACACCATCCGCTACATCCTCGACACCGGGCAAGCATCATCGACCCGGATGGGTGACCTCCGCAACGTCGAGACGCATGCCACCCTGTACTACCCATCGGCCTTCCACGGGCTGGCCGCGGTGCTCTGCCAACTGACCGGTGCCGCTCCCACCACCAGCTACACGCTGTACGCGGTGGCCGGGTCGCTGCTCTTCCCGCTCAGCGCGGCGGCGCTGACCTGGCAGATGTTGCGCGGGCGTACCAGCCGCACCTTCCAGGCCGGTTCCGCGGCCACCGCCGCCGCACTCGCGGCGTCGTTCACGGCGCTGCCCTATGTGGAGTTCTACGTCGCGGCCGTCCCGAACCTGGTGTCCTTCGCTCTGGTGGGCCCCGCCGTGATCGCCATCACGAGCGTGGTCGCCGACCGCAGCCGCATACCTGCGGCCGTCCTGGCGTTCGTGGGGATCGCCTCGGTACACACCTCCGGCGCCATTGTGGCGGTGGTCTTCGTGGGAGCCTGGTGGCTCCTCGCACCGTTATCCCGGCGCCGGCGCAAGGAACAAAAAGTAAAGCCCCGCTTGGGAAGTGGCTTCGTTCCGTTGGCCATCGCCGGCCTCGCTTCGCTGGTGCTGCTCTACCCGCAACTGCGCACGCTGCTGCAGCTGTCCGAGATCATCGCCGGGCACCAGTTCGCCACACCGTGGGGCAAGAAGCGCGCGCTGCTGGACGCCCTCACACAGCACACCCGGCACCTTGCCGACTACCCCGTGCAGTCCGCACTGCTCTGGCTCGCCCTTCTCGGCGCGGTTGTGCTGATCGTGAAGCGGGTGTACTGGCCGATCGCTGTCTGGCTGCTGCTCATCGTTGCGATTGTCCACTCCTCCAGGCCCTTTGGCGGTTTCATCGGCCATGCGGTGGCCCTGTTCTCCGATGCGTTCTACAGCGACCCGCGCCGGTTATCGGCCATCGTGTGCCTGCTGCTGGCCCCGGCCGCCGGGATCGGTCTGTTCACGCTGGCCTACGGCGTGCTGACGAGGGTGCGCGGGGAGCGCACGCGAAAGTGGTCGCTGGTCGCCACGGCGATCGTGCTGGCCGGAATCTGCAGTTTCTCCGCACGGCACTACTTCCTGCCGCACAAGTACCTCGTCGGCGCCAAATACGACCAGGTGATGGTGGGCCCCAAGAAGCTCGACGCCTTCGCGTACCTGGCGACCCTGCCCGGCGCCAAGGACACCACTATCGGCGATGGAAACGTGGACGGCTCGGGCTGGATGTACGCGGTGGCGGGGCTGCATCCGCTGTGGACGCACTACGACTTCCCTCAGCAGCAAGGCCCGGGCTATCACCGGTACATCTTCTGGGCCTACGCCGACGATGCCGATACCGACCGGCGCGTGACCGAGGCCGTGCACGCGCTGAACATTCGCTATGTCATGACCAGTACTCCCGTGGTCCAGGGGTTCAAGGTTCCCGACGGACTAAGGTCGTTGGACAGATCCCGATCATGGAGAAAGCTGTACGACAGCGGCGCCGCCCAGATCTACGAATGGGTCGGCGACCAGAAAACACAGGCGGAAGGTGACAGATGACCCATCCCGGTCAGGACGATGACGACGACCAGGTGATCATCCTGGGCGCCGACGATTCCGACAAGGGTGCCGACGGCGCGGACGACGACCCGTCCATCACGGATCTCGTCGAGCAGCCCGCCAAGGTGATGCGCATCGGCACGATGATCAAGCAACTCCTCGAGGAGGTGCGCGCGGCTCCCCTCGACGAACCCAGTCGATCCCGGCTGCGCGAAATCCATGCCGCCTCCATCCGGGAGCTGGAAGAAGGGCTGGCACCCGAGCTCCGCGAAGAGCTGGAGCGTCTGACCCTGCCCTTCGTCGAGGACACCATTCCGTCCGATGCCGAGCTGCGTATCGCGCAGGCACAGTTGGTCGGCTGGCTGGAGGGCTTGTTCCACGGCATCCAGACTGCGCTCTTCGCTCAGCAGATGGCGGCACGCGCGCAGCTTCAGCAGATGCGTCAAGGTGGTCAAGGTGTTCTGCCGCCGGGGCTTTCCGTACCCGCGCAGGGCGGCGGCAGCGGCACCGGTCAGTATCTGTAACCGTGGTCAGTATCCAGACCCACGAAGCGTGGGTGGAGTTCCCGATTTTCGACGCCAAGTCACGCTCTCTGAAGAAGGCGTTCCTCGGCAAGGCGGGCGGCGCGATTGGCCGCAACGAGTCGAACGTGGTGGTCATCGAGGCCCTGCGGGACATCACGCTGTCCCTCAAGGAGGGCGACCGGATCGGGCTTGTCGGCCACAACGGTGCGGGCAAATCGACTCTGCTGCGGCTGCTTTCGGGAATCTACGAACCCACCCGGGGCAGCTCGTCCATCCAGGGCAGGGTCGCGCCGGTGTTCGACCTGGGTGTGGGCATGGATCCGGAGATCTCCGGATACGAGAACATCATCATCCGCGGCATGTTCCTGGGGCAGACCCGTCAGCAGATGCAGGACAAGGTCGACGAGATTGCCGATTTCACCGAGCTGGGCGAGTACCTCTCCATGCCGCTGCGCACGTACTCCACCGGCATGCGCGTGCGTCTGGCCATGGGCGTCGTCACCAGCATCGACCCGGAGATCCTGCTGCTCGACGAGGGCATCGGTGCGGTCGATGCCGAGTTCATGAAGAAGGCGCGAGTTCGGTTGCAGCAGTTGGTGGAACGCTCCGGCATGCTCGTGTTCGCCAGCCATTCCAACGAGTTCCTGGCCCGTCTGTGCAACACGGCGATGTGGATCGACCACGGCACGATCAAGATGAGCGGCGGTATCGAGGACGTGGTCCGCGCCTATGAAGGCAACGAGGCGGGCGATCACGTCGCCCAGATCCTCGCCGAAGACCGCCATGAATGACACGACCAGCGGTGTTGTTGCCGTCGTCGTCACCTATCGGCGGGCCGCGGAGCTGGCCGAGTCGCTGAAGATCGTCACGGCACAGACCGTCACGCCGGACCATGTCGTGGTGGTGGACAACGACAACGACCCTGCGGTCAAAGCTCTGGTCGATGGTCAACCCATTGCCGCCACATACCTGGGCTCTCGCCGAAACCTCGGGGGTGCAGGAGGATTCGCGCTCGGCATACTCCACGCCCTCACTCTCGGCGCCGACTGGGTATGGCTGGCTGACGACGACGGCCGCCCCGGTGGCACCGATGTGCTGGAGACGCTGTTGGCCTGCGCCCGCAAGCATCGCCTCGCCGAGGTGTCGCCGATGGTGTGCGATATCGACGATCCCGGCCGGCTGGCGTTTCCACTGCGACGCGGGCTCGTGTGGCGGCGACGGGTCGAGGAGCTGCGCACCGAAGCCGGTCAAGATCTGCTGCCCGGCATCGCCTCGCTGTTCAATGGCGCGCTCTTCCGTGCCGAAACCCTGGAGGCCGTGGGCGTTCCTGACCTACGACTGTTCGTGCGCGGCGACGAGGTGGACGTACATCGGCGGCTCGTGCGTTCGGGCCTGCCGTTCGGGACCTGTTTGGATGCCACGTATCTGCACCCCAACGGTGCAGCCGAGTTCAAACCGATTCTGGGCGGGCGCATGCACACCCAGTACCCGGACGATGCCACTAAGCGGTACTTCACCTACCGCAACCGTGGCTACCTGATGTCCCAGCCAGGCATGCGCAAGTTGCTCCCCCAGGAATGGGTGCGCTTCGGCTGGTACTTCCTGATAACCCGACGCGACTTGCCCGGCCTACGCGACTGGATTGCTTTGCGGCGCTTAGGCAGACGCGAGCAGTTCGACAGACCGGGTAACCCAACTCCTTCGGTACAGGAGACTGAGAAATGACGGACCAACTGGTGGAGCTATCGTCGGACTCCCGGACTTTCAAACGCGCGTGGCGTGATCTGTCCGAAGGCTTCGAGCACCGGCAGCTCTGGTTACAGCTGGGCTGGCAGGACATCAAGCAGCGCTACCGCCGCTCGGTGCTGGGACCGTTCTGGATCACCATCGCCACCGGCTCGACGGCCCTGGCGATGGGCATCTTGTACTCGCAGCTGTTCAAGATCCCACTCGCCGAGCACTTGCCCTACGTGACCATCGGTTTGATCGTCTGGAACCTGTTCAACGCCGCGATCCTGGAGGGGGCGGACGTCTTCGTCGCGAACGAGGGACTGATCAAACAGCTGCCGACACCGCTCAGCGTGCACGTCTATCGGCTGGTGTGGCGACAGCTGCTGTTGTTCGCCCACAACATCATCATCTTTTTCGTCGTCGTGGCCGTGTATCCGCCGCACTGGCATATCACCGATCTGAGCTTCATCCCCGCACTGGTATTGATCGCGCTGAATTGCGTATGGGTCTCACTGGTTTTCGGCATCTTGGCTACCCGCTATCGGGACATCTCCCCGCTGCTGGGCAGCCTGGTGCAGTTGCTGTTCTTCATGACGCCGATCATCTGGAACGAGAACATGCTCAACGAGAAGGTCGGCAAGCTGGCCACGGTGGTGCAGCTCAACCCATTCGTGCATTTCCTGGCCATCATCCGCGATCCGCTGCTCGGACTCGATCAGCAGTTGCACCACTGGATCATCGCGATCGCCATCACCGTCGTCGGTTGGACCGTCGCGATCCTGGTGATGCGCCAGTACCGCGCCCGGGTCCCGTACTGGGTCTAGTCATGCCAGAAATAAGCGCCCGCGAACACCGATGGCTGCTGGTCTCCGCCGGCGCTGCCTTCATCGTCTTCGCACTGCTCTGGATCAGCTATGCCCAGCAGTGGGATTGGCTGCCTCGGCTGGACGGCGCGGCACTGGCTCCCGCGCGTGACTACGGAATCGCTCACACCGGCTGGGTCACCGCCTGGGATGTGTTCGCCACCGCCTTGGGTCCGGGTGCGTTCCGCATCGCGGTGGCCGTCGTCATCGTCGTGCTGCTGGTGCGGCACCAGCGGCGCGAGGCGGTGTTCCTGCTGATTACCGTGGAGCTCAGCGCGCTGGTGACCGAGTTGGCGAAACTGCTCGCGGGCCGCCCGCGCCCGGCGACCAGGTTGGTCGATGCGTACGGATCCTCGTTCCCGTCTGGACATGCCCTGGGCGTCATGGTCGGTGTGCTGGCATTGCTCACGGTGTTCCTGCCGAAAGCGGTTGCCGCGCTGCGCCCCTGGCTCGCGGTGCTCGGCGGTGTATTGATTCTGATGATCGGCGTCAGCAGAGTTCTGCTCAACGTCCACAACCCCTCGGACGTGCTGGCTGGGTGGGCGTTGGGCTACGCGTACTTCGTTGCCTGCCTGTTGATCCTGCCGCCGTGGCCGGTCAGGGCAGCGGACGAAAGACCGCCAGTGCCCGGTAATGCACTGTGAAACTGGCCTCCGCGAGTTTGTCGCCGGCCTCACCGTCACGTGCAAGCACCGTGGGGCCGTCCACCGCGGTAAAGGAGAACTCGGGTACCTGTAGCTCGTGGTAGAGCGGGCTGCGCTGCAGCCGCCCAAGCGCCAGCGCCGTCAGGATCCGCACGCCGCTGAATTTGCGGCCGGTTTCCAGGATGCGTACATCGATGAGGCCGTCGTCCAGACGGCTCCGTAGCGATGGGGCGAAACCCGAGGGCAGATAGACCGAGTTACCCAGGAAGAACAGCGATGTCTGAATGGTCTTGTTGTCGAATCGAATACGCACCGGGTGATCGCGCCGCAGCATGTGCAGCATCGCGTACACGGCCGCCAGCGGCTTGCCGATCCGGCGTTCGAGCTTCTCCCGGACCTGCACGAACTTGGGGTACGAACCGATGCTGGCGGTATTGATCACCACCTGTTTCTCGTTCAGATAGACCAGATCGACTCGGCTGACCGAACCCCGACGGATGGCGTCGACCGTCTTGGCCACACTGTCACAGCCGATGTCCTTGGCGAAGTGGTTGAACGTGCCACCGGGGAAGACTGCCAGCGGCGTATCGGTCTGGGCCGCGACACCCGCGGCACAGGCCACCGTGCCGTCACCGCCGCCCACCGCGAGCACTTCGGCGCGGCCCGCCGCTCCACGCATCACGGCAATCACATCATCGTCTTTGTCGAGTTCGACAATCTCGGCGCGCGGCAAGGCCTTCCGCACCTGGTCCAGGATCCGCTGCCCGGTTCCGTCGCCCGAAGCCGGGTTGACCACCAACACCACCCCCTCGCCCTCGGGCCGTGCGACGGTATCCACCTGCAGCGGATCCGCCGTGCGCACTGTCGTCGGCACGATCGGCGGCACCACCCGCGCACCCAACACCGCTATTCCGGCTCCGATCCCAAAACCCGCGAATACATCACCGGGATAGTGGACACCGGTGGCCACGCGCGACAGACCCACCAACCCGGCAAGGAGCGAGAGCCCAAAGCCCACCGGCGGGCTCTCGAGGCCAACGCCCACCGCGAAGGCCGCCGCACTCGCCGAATGGCCCGAGGGCAGTGACGACGACGTGGGGATACGCCTGCTGCGCCGCATCAGCGGCACCGAGAGGTGGTTGGGGCGGGCGCGCCGCCGCAACCGCTTGGCCACCTGGTTGGTGACGGCACTCGTCACCGCCAGTGACAGCAGCCCGCGTGTGGCACCGCGCTGCACGGCCGGCTTGCCGAACATCGCCAGCCCGGCACCAATACCGATCCAGAGCTTGGAATGGTCGGCCGCACGAGTGAGCCGCGGCATGACGGCGTCCAGCAGCGGGCTCGGCGACTCCGCGATCGCTTCGAACACTTCTCGGTCGAGCGTGCCGAGGCCATCGCCAATCTGTCGCAGACCACGCAGAGAACGTCGAGACACCAGGAAACCCATGGAATTCAACATATCCGCGCCTGAGCGCGGGCGCCGTGGATCGTCCGCCCGCCGGGATCAGCAGCTGACCGCGGGCGGCTTGGCTCCGGCCCGGAACGACACGTGTACATGATCCATATGGTTGGCGGTCGGGCTGCCGCGGTTCTCCATCATCGACCAGCCGTTGCCGTCGTTGTACCGCTGCTGCCAGATCACGTACGTCACGCCCAGCCGGTCACGGTTGGCGAGCACAAAGCTCGCAAGCGCGCTGCCGGTCGTGTTGGAACTCGTCATGAAATCCAGAGCCAGACCGCGACCGTGATCGCCGCCGCCTCCGCGCCCGCTGGCACCGCCGATGTCACCGATACCGAACATCGTCTTCAAGAAGTTCCCCGCCTGCGCCACCGCCGGCTGTGCGCCTGCCAACACGGTCGAACACGGCTTGATGGCCTTGGCTCTGGCCTCCAGGGCCAGCGCCTCGGCGGAGACGTACCGCCGGTCCCGCTGGGCACGCGGCAGGTCGGCGATGAGCACGATCGCACGCTGTTCGGGCTTGATCGAGAGCTGAACATCCGGCTTCTCGACTTCGCTCACGACCCCCATCGCGGCGGCACCGGCAACGAGTGACAGCGCGAGGCCCGCGACGCGCGAGAGCGGCATCGCGGGCCTCTTCTCACCGTCTTTCGCACGCCATCTCGCCGAGATCACCCGGTCAGATTACGAAATGATCACGCTTCTGTCACGCCGACGGCAAAGAATGTGGCAAATCTAGCCACGCTTCGGAGGTGCGTTGCGGGTAGTGACAGCGATGCGATTCCAGGCGTTGATCGTCAGGATCATCCCGATGATCTGGCCGAGCTCGCGTTCGGTGAAGATCGCCGCCGCCCGGGCATAGGTGGCGTCAGATACGTGCTCACCAGCGGAAAGAACGGTCGCCTCCTCGGTCAGCGCCAGCGCTGCTTTCTCTCGTTCGGTGTAGATATCGCCGGCCTCGGCCCAGGCATTCAGCAGGTAGATGCGCTGCTCGGTCTCACCCTGCTTGCGTGCGTCGTGGGTGTGCATATCGAGACAGAACGCACAGTGATTGAGCTGAGATGCGCGGATCTTGATCAGCTCGGCGAGGCCCGGCTCGACATCCTTGGCCGAGGCGATGCTCAGCGCCATCATGGCCTCGTACACCTCGGGCGAAACCTTCTCCATGCGGATTCTTGGGGCATTCAGGGTGCTTGTCATGCCCTCAACAGTAGAAGTACAAAGACCCATTCTCATGGTTCAATTTATGGGTGAGTTCGTGGGCCAATTCGAGACCGGCCGAGCAGCGGCCCCTGAGCCACGACCTGCATCTCGACGTGCGCCACGCCATCACCCCCGGCGCCCGCGGCGTACGCGACCTTCTCATCTCCGCGCTCCGCGAGGCAGTCCGGTCCGGACGGCTGACCGTAGGGGCGATGCTGCCGCCCTCCCGCACCCTGGCCATCGACCTGGGGCTGGCGCGGAACACCGTCGCCGAGGCCTACGCGGAGCTCGTTGCCGAGGGATGGCTCGAATCGCGGCAGGGCTCAGGAACCCGAGTGGTCAATCGTGGCCAGAATCAGCTGCCGCCGCGGTCACGCGGAGCAGGCTCTCCCCCACCGCACAACCTCATGCCCGGCTCCGGAGACGTCACCGCCTTCCCGCGCGCAGACTGGGTCGCTTCCGTTCGCCGCGCACTGAGCAACGCCCCGCATGAGGCCCTGCGGTCTGGTGATCCGCGTGGACGTCCCGAATTGCGCTCTGCCGTCGCCGAATACGTGAGCCGGGTGCGGGGCGTGCGAACCTCGCCCGATTCGGTCGTCATCTGCGCGGGCACCCGTCATGCCGTGGAGATCCTGACCCGAATGTATGGGCTGACCCAGCCGATCGCCCTGGAAGCCTACGGGCTGTTCATCTTTCGCGACTGCATCGAAGCGACGGGAGGCTCCAGCACCCCGATCGGATTCGATGAAGAAGGCGCCGTGGTCAGCGATCTCGACTCCATCGACGTGCGCGCCGCCATGATCACCCCCGCACACCACTTTCCGCACGGGCTGCCGCTGCACCCGGCACGGCGCACCGCGGTGGTGGACTGGGCACGCCGCACCGACTCTTACGTCCTGGAAGACGACTACGACGGCGAGTTCCGATACGACCGCCAGCCCGTCGGCGCGCTCCAAAGCCTCGATCCCGATCACGTGGTGTATCTCGGCTCGGCGAGCAAGAGCCTGGCCCCCGTACTACGCCTGGGATGGATGGTGCTGCCGCCGGACCTGGTGGACGCCGTCGTGGCGGCTGCCGGCGGCGGGCAGTGGTACGTCGACGCGATCTCTCAGCTGACCATGGCGGATTTCATTGTCAACGGCCATTACGACCGGCACATCCGGCGAATGCGTAGTCGGTACCGACGCCGACGCGACCTGCTTGTCGAGCGGCTCTCGGACTACAACGTCGGAGTCCGGGGACTGTCCGCCGGCTTGCACCTGCTGCTGACGCTGCCCGACGGCGCGGAGCCCGACGTGCTGTATCGAGCCGGTCAGGCGGGCGTGGCCCTGGCCGGGCTGTCGCGGCTGCGGCACCCCCAGGCCGGTCCGCATATCCCCGATCCGGACGGGGTCGTGGTCAGCTTTGGCACGCCGGCCGATCACGGATTCGCGCCCGCCGTAGAAGCGCTGTGCGGCGTGCTGGCGTCCGCGGGTCTCTAGAGCGGCCCGGATGGCACCGTCTGGCAGTGCCGTGCCTCGTCATGGCAGCAGGCCAGCGCCATGGTCAAGGCATGCCTACCTTCGAGTCTTCTGCCGGCCCTCTCCACTACCGCGATACCGGGGACGGCCCTCCGATCGTCTTCGTGCACGGGCTGTTCGTCACCGGCACCATGTGGCGCAAGGTCATCGAGCCATTGAGTCAGCGGTTCCGCTGCATCGCACCGGACCTTCCCCTCGGTGCGCACAAGACCCCGATGAATCCGAGCGCGGACATCAGCCCTCAGAGTGTGGCCGGGCTGATCCGCGAACTCATTGAGAGCCTGGACCTCGATGACGTCACGGTGGTCGCGACCGACACCGGCGGGGCCATCACCCAACTGCTGCTCGTCGGGGGCAGCCCGCGGATCGGACGCGTGGTGTTGACCCCTTGCGACTCGTTCGACAACTTCCTGCCGAAGTCGATTCGCATCTTTCAGTACTGGGCGCGCGTCCCCGGCACCGATTTCGTCCTGCGTCCATTCAAGCTCAAGATCGCGCAACGCGCTCTCGGTAACACCCTTGCCAAGCACTCCATCCCTGAGGACGTGCTCGGCGAGTGGGTTCGTCCCTTGCTGCAGCAGAAGGGCGTGCGCCGCGACGTGCGCGCGTTCCTCAGCCGGATCGACCACCGCGACACCCTGGCCGCCGCCGAGACACTGCGCACCTTCGACAAGCCGGTGCTGCTGCTCTGGCCACGCAAGCTGCCGTTCTTCCCGTTCGCACATGCGCAACGGTGGGTGCAGCTACTGCCCAACGCGAAACTCGTCGAGGTCCCCGACAGCTACACCTTTGTCAGCGAGGACCAGCCCGAGCTCATGGTGAAGGAGATCGAGGCGTTCGTCCCGCAACGAGTGTGAGCGGTTACTCGTCCTCTTTGGCGTGGTCGGCGACTCCAGGGTTGGGATCGCGCGACAGGTCGATCAGCGGATCAATGCCTTCGCCCTCGGCCCGTTCGTGCCTTCCGTGCTCTGGAGTCGTCATGGTTGCCCCTCACGCGTCGATGTTCCAGCAATCCTTCGCGACCCTACCTGCGCGCGGAAAGTCGTGCGCGGGGTCCCGTGATTGGCGCTGCCGGACGCCACCTGACATAGGCTCTGGCCCGTGTCAGATGCCCCAGCCGAGCAGGCGCCGCTGTCGCTGACCACACAAGCGGCCCGATTCGTCATCACCGGCGGGCTCTCAGCCATCGTCGACTTCGGGTTGTATGTGCTGCTGCTGCACCTCGGGCTCCAGGTCAACGTCGCCAAATCCATCAGTTTTGTGGCGGGAACCACAACCGCGTACCTGATCAATAGGCGCTGGACCTTCCAGGCCGAACCCAGCCGGGGCCGGTTCATCGCGGTGATGGCTCTCTACGGTCTGACCTACGCCGTCCAGGTCGGCATCAACTATGTGTTCTACATGCAGTTCGAGGACAAACCATGGCGGGTTCCCGTGGCCTTTGTCATCGCTCAGGGGACCGCGACAGTCATCAATTTCATCGTCCAGCGCGCTGTGATCTTCCGGATACGCTGAGCCGCTACGCTCAAATACCGATGACAACTCCGAAGTCCGAGCTACCGCTCACTCCTCGCACCCTCACCGGGTTCGGCCGCACCGCACCCACCGTGGCGCAGGTGCTCTCCACCCCCGATGTCGACGTCATTGCCGAGGCCGTGCGCCGAGTCGCCGACGCGAGCCCCAGCGGCCCTGACTATCTGCGCCGCGGGATCGTGGCACGCGGCCTGGGCCGCTCCTATGGTGATCACGCGTGCAACGGCGGCGGAATCGTCGTCGACATGACACCGCTGAACAAGGTGCACTCGATCAGTGCCGAGACCGCCATCGCCGACGTCGACGCGGGCGTGAGCCTGGATCAGCTGATGAAGGCCGCGCTCCCGTTCGGGCTGTGGGTGCCGGTGCTGCCGGGCACCCGCCAGGTCACCGTGGGCGGTGCCATCGGCTCGGACATCCACGGCAAGAACCATCACAGCGCCGGCAGCTTCGGCAACCACGTGCTGTCCCTGGACCTGCTGATGGCAGACGGCGAAGTGCGCACCATCACGCCCGACGGATCGGACAACGAGCTGTTCTGGGCCACCGTCGGCGGAAACGGGTTGACGGGCATCGTCGTTCGCGCCCGTATCGCCATGACACGCACGGAGACTGCCTATTTCATCGCCGACGGCGTCGCCACCCGGGACCTGGACGAGACCATCGCGGTGCACCAGGACGGCAGCGAGGACAAGTACACGTATTCGAGCGCCTGGTTCGATCTGATCAATCCGCCGCCCAAGCTGGGCCGTGCGGCCGTCAGCCGCGGAAGCCTCGCGAGACTGGACCAATTGCCCGCGAAGCTGGCCAAGGACCCCCTCAAATTCACCGCACCGCAGCTCCCCGGCTTCCCCGACCTCTTCCCGGTCAACTTCATGATCAAGCCGTCGCTCATGGCGATCGGCGAGGCGTTCTACCGGATGAGCGGTAACTACCAGGGCAAGATCGTCAATCTGACGCAGTTCTATCACATGCTCGACATCACGACCGGCTGGCAATATGCCTACGGCCCAGCCGGTTTCGCGCAGCATCAATTCCTGGTGCCGCCCGATGCGCTCGACGAGTTCAAGGGCATCATCCGCTGGATCCAGACCCAGGGCCACTACTCGGCGCTGAACGTCTTCAAGCTATTCGGCCCTGGGAACAAAGCACCGCTGAGCTTTCCGATGAAGGGCTGGAACGTCGCCATGGACTTCCCCAACAAGCCCGGCGTCAACGAGTTCCTCAACGAGCTCGACAACCGCGCCATGGAGTTCGGCGGACGGGTCTACACCGCCAAGGATTCGCGGGTGAGCGCTGAGAAGTTCCACAGGATGTATCCGCGGGTCGACGAGTGGATCGCCACCCGCCGCAAGGCCGATCCGCATGGCGTGTTCGCCTCCGATATGGCCCGCCGACTCGAGCTGCTCTAGAAAGGCTTCAGCAACACAATGATTGACGCAACGGGTAACCCCCAGACCATTCTGCTGCTCGGCGGCACCTCGGAGATCGGCCTGGCCATCGTCGAGCGCTATCTCAAGAACGCCAAGGCACGCGTCATCCTGGCCGACCTGCCCAACGCACCCAAGCGTGAGGCGGCCATCGAGCAGATCAAGTCAGCCGGGGCCAAGTCCGTCGAGTACCTGGATTTCGATGCCGTCGACACCAAGAGTCACCCCGCACTCATCGAATCCGCTTGGGCACAAGGTGATGTGGATGTCGCTATCGTCGCCTTCGGTGTCCTCGGGGACGCCGAAGAGCTCTGGCAGAACCAGGCCAAGGCAGTGCTGAGCGCACAGGTCAACTACACCGCTGCCGTCTCCGTCGGCGTGCTGATCGGCCAGAAGATGAAGGCACAGGGTTTCGGCCAGGTCATCGCGATGTCCTCGGTTGCCGGCGAGCGCGTCCGCCGCTCGAACTTTGTCTACGGATCGACCAAGGCCGGCCTCGACGGGTTCTACCTGGGCCTCGGAGAAGCATTGCGCGAGTTCGGTGTCCACGTGCTGGTGGTACGCCCGGGCCAAGTCCGCACCACCACGACGATCGAACACTGGAAGGCCACCGGCGCCAAGGAGGCTCCGTTCACGGTCGACAAGGAGGAGATCGCCGACCTGGTGGTGGCGTCGGCCGCCGCGGGCAAGGAACTCATCTGGGCGCCCGGCCAATGGCGCTTTGTCATGTCGGTACTGCGCCATGTTCCGCGCCCCATTTTCCGCAAGTTGCCCGTGTAATCACGTCGAGATGACAGCCCAGATGACTTTGACGGCGCGACGGCATGTGCTGGACACCGCCAAAGACCTGACGCTCGCCGTGGTCACCGCCGCCGCTGTCAGCGCCGTCGCGCTCATCGCGATCGGGCGGGTGGAGTGGCCGGCCTTCGGATCGTCCAACCAGCTGCACGCCCTGACCACGGTCGGACAGTTCGGCGCCATCGCCGGGTTGGTACTGGCCGGGGTGCTGTGGCGCAGGGGGCGCCGCGCCAGCGCGAAAATGCTGTCACTGCTGTTCTTGTCGACCTTCACCGTGGTGACTCTGGGGATGCCCCTGGGCGCCACCAAGCTGTACCTGTTCGGGGTCTCCGTGGACCAGCAGTTCCGCACCGAGTACGTCACGCGATTCACCGACTCGCCCGCGCTGCACGATATGACCTATCCGGACATGCCGCCGTTCTATCCGGCCGGCTGGTTCTGGATCGGCGGGCGCCTCGCGGCGCTCACCGGAACCGCCGGCTGGGAGATGTACAAGCCATGGGCCATCGCCTCCCTGGCGATCGCGGTATGTGCAGCATTTGTCTTGTGGAACAAGATGATCCGCTTTGAGTACGCGGTCATCGTGACCACCGCGACCACCGCCGTCACACTGGCTTACACGGCCGCCGAGCCCTACGGCGCCATCATCACGGTGCTGCTGGCACCCGCACTTGTGCTCGGCTACAGCGGATTACGCGCGACCGCCGGCAGCGGCTGGAGCGCCGTCATCGGGACGGGTGTGTTCCTGGGGTTCGCGGCACTGTTCTACACCCTGCTCACCGCGTATGGCGCACTGGCGATCACCGTCGCCGCCAAGGTGGTGGCGATCAGCCGCATCCGGCGTGACGGCTGGTGGCCCGCCGTCAAGGAACCCCTGCTCCGCTGGCTTACCATCACCGGCATCGCCGTCGCCCTCGCGCTCGTCTTCTGGGGTCCGTACTTGGCTGCCGCACTGAGCCGTTCACAGGAACGGGCGGCGTCGGCACAGCACTATCTGCCCAATGAGGGTGCCGAACTGGCCTTCCCGATGCTGCAGCCCACCATGCTCGGCGGGCTGTGCCTGCTCGGAACTATCTGGCTGGTGGCACGGGCACGGAGCTCGGTACGCGCCGGGGCGCTAGCTGTCGGCGTCGTCTCCGTCTATCTGTGGTCACTGCTGTCCATGCTCGCCACGCTCGCCAAGACCACCCTGCTCTCGTTCCGGCTCGTCCCCACCCTCACCGTGTTGCTCGTCGCCGCGGGTGTCTTCGCCTTCATCGAGGTGGCCGCGTGGGCGGCACAGCGCAGCAAGGCCGCGACAATCGTGGCCACCGTTATCGGCCTGGCCGGCGCACTGGCATTCAGCCAGGACATCCCCAATGTCCTCCGCAACGACATCGTCATCGCATACGCCGACACCGACGGCACCGGCCAGCGCGCCGATCGACGGCCGCCCGGCCCGGAAAGTCATTACGGCGCCATCGACAAGGCCATCACCGAGATCACCGGTAAGCCGCGCGATGAGACCGTGGTGCTCACCGCCGACTACAGCTTCTTGGCGTTCTACCCCTACTACGGCTTCCAGGGACTCACCCCGCACTACGCGAACCCCCTGGCGCAGTTCGACAAGCGTGCGGCCGCGATCAAGAGCTGGGAAAACTTGCACACCGCCGACGAAATGATCCGGGCGCTCGACGCGCTCCCCTGGCCGGCTCCGACCGTCCTTCTCATGCGCCAATCCGGTGACAACTACTCCCTGCGGCTCGCCAAGGATGTCTATCCCAACCAGCCGAATGTGAAGCGCTACACCGTCACGCTGAACAAGCAGCTGTTCGCTGATCCGCGCTTCACCGTCCGGACCATAGGACCCTTCGTCCTGGTTGTGCGGGTTCCCCCGCGCACTTAACGCTCTTCGCGCAAGCCGCTCATCGCACGCCAACTAACATCTTCCTCCGTGACGGTTCAGGGCAAAGCGACGGAGAAGGTCGCCGGCAACGGTGACAGCGACTACCGCAGGGCCCGGCTGATCGCGATCGTCACCGGCTTCCTGGGTGCGCTGCTGGCCATCGCCACTCCGCTGCTGCCTGTCCAGCAGGACACCGCGACCCTGAACTGGCCCCAGAACGGCACCCTCGCGAGCGTCGAGGCGCCCCTCATCGGATATGTGCCCACCGACCTCACCATCACGGTGCCCTGTGCGGCAGCCAGGGGCCTCGACGGCCACAACAGCGTGTTGCTGTCCACCGTGCCCAAGCAGGCGCCCAACGCGGTGGACCGCGGCATGCTGATCCAGCGCATCGGCGGCGACCTCGTGGTGATCGTGCGCAACGTACCGGTGGTCTCTGCCCCACTCTCCGAGGTCACCGGCCCCAACTGCCAGCGGCTCGAAGTCACCGGGCATGCGGACAAGGTGACCGGGAAGTTCGTCGGCCTCACTCAGGGACCCAAGGACGCCAAGCCCGGCCAACCGCGCGCCGGGGAGCGCGGCGGGTACGACTTCCGGCCGCAGATCGTCGGCGTGTTCACCGACCTGGCCGGACCCGCCCCCGAGGGTCTGAGCCTCTCGGCCACCATCGACACCCGCTACAGCAGTTCGCCCACCGTCATCAAGTTCATCGCGATGATCCTCGGTGTCCTGCTGACCGGTGTCTCGCTGATCGCCCTGCACACTCTCGACACGGCCGACGGACGCAGGCACAAGCGCTTCATGCCCGCGGGCTGGTGGAAGCCACGGCCGCTCGACGCGCTGGTCGGCACGGTGTTGGTGTGGTGGCATTTCGTCGGCGCCAACACCTCTGATGACGGCTACATCCTCACCATGGCTCGCGTGGCGGAGCGCTCGGGCTACATGGCCAACTACTACCGCTGGTTCGGCACGCCCGAATCGCCATTCGGCTGGTACTACGACTTACTGACCATCTGGGCGCACGTCAGCACCGCCAGCGTCTGGATGCGGCTGCCCACGCTCGTCATGGGTGTACTGTGCTGGGCGGTCATCAGCCGCGAGGTGATCCCGCGGCTGGGCCACGCCGCGCGCACCAATCCGGTGGTGCCGTGGACGGCCGCCGCGATGTTCCTGGCCTTCTGGTTGCCGTTCAACAACGGCCTGCGTCCCGAACCGATCATCGCGGTGGGCATCCTGTTGACGTGGTGCTCGGTCGAGCGGTCCATCGCGACCAACAGGCTGCTTCCGGCGGCGGCCGCGTGCATCATCGGCGCGCTGACCTTGTTCTCCGGACCGACGGGTATCGCCTCCGTCGGTGCGCTGCTGGTCGCGATCGGGCCACTGCGCACCATCGTGAGCAAGCGCGCCAAGCGATTCGGCTACGCCGCGCTCCTGGCACCGATTCTGGCGGCCGGGCTGGTCACGCTGATCGTCATCTTCCGGGATCAAACCCTTATCGGAGAGATCCAGGCCAACGCGCTCAAGTCGGCTGTCGGACCGTCGTTGAACTGGTTCGACGAGCACGTCCGGTACGAACGGTTGTTCCTGCCCACGACAGACGGCGCCATCTCCCGCCGTTTCCCGGTACTGGCCCTGGTCACCGCACTCGGCGTGGCCGTAGCCATGACCTTGCGCAAGAACAAGATTCCCGGCACTGCGAGCGGCCCCAGCCGCCGGATCATCGGCATCACCCTGATCTCGTTCGTCGCGATCATGTTCACCCCCACCAAGTGGACCCACCACTTCGGGGTGTTCGCCGGCCTGGCCGGATCACTGGGCGCGCTGGCCGCGGTGGCGGTGACCGCGGCCGCCATGCGCTCGCCGCGCAACCGCACGCTGTATGCCGCGATCGTGCTGTTCGTCCTCTCACTCTCGTTCTCCAGCGTGAATGGCTGGTGGTACGTCTCCAACTTTGGCGTGCCGTGGTCAAATTCCTTTCCACAGTGGCATTTCGGCATCAGCACGGTGTTCTTCGGACTGTGCGTGCTCGCGATTTTGATAGCGGCGTGGATGCACTTCACCGGCCGCGACCATCCCGGCCGCACCCCGGTGCATCCGGTGCTGGCACGCGTGGCCGAATCTCCCCTGGCCGTCGGCACCTGGCTTGTCGTGATCTGGTCGGTGTTCTCGCTGACCGCCGGAATGGTCAACCAGTACCCCGCGTGGTCGGTCGGACGTTCCAATCTGGACGCGCTGCGCGGGCACGGCTGCGGGCTGGCCAACGACGTCCTGGTCGAGGAGAGCCCGAACGCCGGGATGCTGCAACCCATCGATACCCCGGTCGGGCAGGCGCTGGCCGCCGATACCAATATCTTATTCAATCCCAACGGGATTCCGTCGGATGTGTCCGCCGACGAGGAGAACAACCCGCAGAGCTCCGACAGCTTCGTGGAGCGCGACAAGAGCGGCAACGCGGCCGGGAGCCAGGAAGGCACCGAGGGGGGCACCACGGTTGCCCCTGGCGTCAACGGATCGCTGGCCCGGCTGCCCTTCGACCTCAAGCCCGAGACCACGCCCGTCATGGGCAGCTACCAGATCGGCAATCAGCGTCCCGCCCGGCTGCAGTCGGCGTGGTACCGCCTGCCGCCCAAAGACGCCACCAAGCCGCTGATCGTGCTCGCGGCGGCGGGCCGCTTCGATCCGGTCGAGCTGCAGGTGCAGTTTGCCCGCGAAGATGGAAAGGTCATGGGCGCCATCTCGTTTGCCGACCTCGGCCCGGCTCCGGCATGGCGAAACCTGCGGATGTCCCGCGACGCCATCCCGACGGAGGCCACCCGGATCCGGCTCCTCGCCATCGACGACGACCTGGCACCGCAGCACTGGATAGCGGTCACCCCGCCCCGGGTTCCGTCGCTGCGCACGCTGCAGGAAGTGGTGGGCTCCGATCCGGTGTTCCTGGACTGGCTTGTGGGGCTTGCCTTCCCATGCCAGCGGCCGTTCGATCACAAGAACGGGGTCATCGAGATCCCGAAGTGGCGCATTCTTCCCGACCGCTTTGGCGCAGAGGCCAACTCGCCGGTGATGGATTACCTCGGCGGCGGACCGCTGGGCATCACCGAGCTGCTGTTGAAGGCGACGCCGGTGCCCACCTACCTGCAGAACGACTGGTTCCGCGACTGGGGTGCGCTGCAACGGTTTACGCCGTACTACAGGAACGCCACCGTGGCACAGCTGCAGCTCGGAACCGCCGTGCACAGCGGACTCTGGACGCCTGGCCCGCTGCGTAAGAGCCGGTAGCACCCGGTATCCAACGTTTGGCTGATTTTCGATAGAAGCTGGCTTCTTATCGGAAGCCAGTAGCACGTCCACCGACTTCAATGGGGTTGTCTCCATAGAGATCCCAGAGGAAGGTGCGGCCCATGCTGCGACAAATCGCCTGGCAATTCCTGGTGACTGCATCCCTGGCGTCATGCCTGGTGGCAGCGTTCCCCAGCTACGCAAAACCACAGGACGACGAGCCCTGTCCGCACCACCCGGTCAAGATCGATCCGAAGTGCGAACGCTCCGGAGCGATCCGCGAGAAGTCTCCGCACAACGACTGACCAGCCGCCGAGACTACGGTTTCTGACGCATTTCCCGGGTGCGAAACGCAGAACACGGCGTGTCGGCGGAGTGGCGTCAGTCCTCTTGGGCGCGAACAAATTCCGCAAATCCGGGAATGGTGAACTCCAGAAGCCCATGGCCCGCGACACCGATGAGGCCTTTATCGATGAGGCCGGCGCGGGCGGCGCTGATCGCCCGCGAATCCCGGCCCATGACGGCGGCGATATCGGACCGGCTCGCCCACCGATCATCGGTCAGCGATCGCGCCATCGCCGACATGAACTGCCGCTGTACCGGGGTGGCGTTGTTCCACCGCGCACGAAAGAGCGCGTCCATCTCCTCGGCGACCTGACGGGCGGCGTGCTCGACATCGGACATCCTGATCCGGCCCCCGGGATCCGGATACCCGGCACGCGCCCACGCGGCGTCGGCGTAGAGCTGCAGGGCGTGCGGATACCCGCTCGTCTGCGCGATCACGGCATCCAGCGCGTCCTGGGACCACTCGACCCCGACCGCGCCCGCCGGCTTGACGAGTGCCACCCGGGAGGCGTCGGGACCGAGGCGACGCAACGTACGATAGGCGAATCGCTCACTGAATGTGGCTGCGGCACTGATGATCTCCGGCGTTTGCGGCAGACCGGCCGCGAACACCCCGGCGGGCAAGGTGTCGGCCTCGGCCTGCAGGTCCTGCCACGTCACGGCCAAGGTACGCAGCCCTGCCCGGTCCGCGTCCTGAACCTCGTCGATCAGCAGCACCAGGCCACGGTGTCCCTCGTCGCGCGCCGCCGTGGCGGTCTCGATGATCAGATCCTTGAACGATGCCTCTGACACGGCAGCTTGCGTGCCCTGCGACGGCTTGACGGTCGCACCCACTTGAGCCACCCCCGGCACGCCCGCGGTGATACTCACCTGATCGACGGCGCGCAGCAGACGGCCACGCGACTTCTTCTTCCACGCCGTGACCCGGGCGCGGATCGCAGTCCCTATTGCCGCAGCGAGCGGTTCGTCTCCCCCCGCGGTCACCCACACCGTCACCACGCCACGGGCCTCCGCGTCGCGCTGCACCTCACGCAATAGTGAGGTCTTTCCGACCCCGCGGGGGCCGGTGTCGACCCGGATACGCCCGATCAGCCGGCCAAGCTCGGCCATGTACATCAGCCGCTCACCGATCTCAGCGAGCTGTTCTGCGCGGCCGACCACCTCGCGTGCCACCTGGCCTGGTGTGTAGGGGCTCGGCTGCATCGATGTCCTACCTGATACGTGTTGATACTGCGTGGCGTTGTATCAACACGTATCAGATACAACCGACATCGTCGATACTTATTGATACTTTTATCAAGGTATCTACTGGTATCCAGATTAGAGGTCTCAATCCGGCCAACCGAGCGCGCTGCATTGAGGCGCCCGAAGCTTCGTCACATACCATCGCCCTCGTGCCTTCGCCGCTTCTAAAGTCCGCGACAGCAGGTACAGCCCAGCGGGCACGTCTGATTTCATTGGCTGCGGCCACCATCGGTGTGCTGTTGTGCGTGCTTGTTCCCCTGCTGCCGGTCCGCCAGTCCACCGTCGACATCAGCTGGCCCCAGGGAGTCACAGCCGACGGGAACGTCACCAGCATCACGGCACCGTTGGTGTCGGGCGCACCGCTGTCGTTCGACGCCCACATTCCGTGCACTGCCATCGCGAGCTTGCCTGCCAGCGGCGGCGTGGTGCTGTCCACCAGTCCCGAAGGCGGGTTCGAGGCAAGCCGGCACGCGCTGTTCGTCCGCGCCACCTCCGATCTGGTGGTCGTCGCCTTCCGGGATAACGTCGCGACAGTCGCCCCGCGCAAGGCGGTGGAATCCGGCGGCTGCACCACATTGGACATCTGGGCCAACGCCGGCGGCGTCGGCGCCAACTTCGCCGGGCTCCCCGGCGCCAACGGCACCCTGTCCATTGAAAACAAGCCCCAGGTGACCGGCCTATTCACCGACCTCAAGGTGCCCGCCGCGGGCGGACCGACTGCCCACGTGGTGGTTGACACCCGGTTCATCACCAGCCCAACCGCTTTGAAGCTGGCAGCGATAGTGCTCGGCCTTGCCGCGGTAGCCATCGCCATCGGAGCACTGGCCGTACTGGACCGCGGCGGACGTAACCCCGCCCGGCGCCCATTCAGGCTGCCGGATCGTGCGGCTCTACTGACCAATGGCCTCGCCGATGTCGGAGTCATTGGCACACTTCTTCTTTGGCATGTCATCGGAGCCATCACCTCCGACGACGGCAACGTCCTGGTCGAGGCGCGCGTGGCCCATCAGGCCGGATACGTCACCGAGTACTACCGCTACTTCGGCGCGAGCGCCTCCCCATTCGATTGGTACGCAACCCTTTTGAGCTGGCTCACGCAAGTGAGCACGGTCGGCGTCTGGATGCGCGTGCCGGCCACTCTCGCGGGCATCGGCACCTGGTACATCCTGCGTAAGAAGATGCTGCCCCGCCTCGGTGAGCAGCTCGCCGCAAGCCGCACTGCGGTCTGGACCGCCGCACTGGTCTTCCTTGCGGCCTGGCTGCCCTTCAACAATGGCCTGCGACCCGAGCCGATCATCGTGTTCGGCACGGTGGTCACCTGGATTCTGGTGGAGCGGTCCATCGCGACCCGGCGCCTCTCCCCCGCCGCATTGGCAATCGTCGCCGCACTGCTCACCGCCACCGTCGCTCCCCAGGGGCTCATCGCGCTGGGACCACTACTCGCCGGTGGACGAGCCATCGCCCGCGTCGTCGCCGTGCGGCGGGTTCGATACGGACGATTCACCCCCGTCGCGGTGCTGGCGGCATCCGTCGCGGGCGTGCTGGCCTTTACCTTCCGGGACCAGACGCTGGCCACAGTCGCCGAATCCGCCCGTATCAAATACGTGGTGGGCCCGACGATCGCCTGGTATCAGGAGTTTCTGCGCTACTACTTCCTGACGGTCGAATCCAATGTCGACGGCTCGCTGACACGCCGCATCGCGGTGTTCACCTTGCTGCTCTGTCTCTTCGGCACACTCGCGGTGCTGCTGCGCCGCGGCGTACTTCCCGGCCTGGCCAGCGGGCCGGTGTGGCGGCTCCTCGGCAGCACCGCGATCGGGCTGCTGTTGCTCACTTTCACCCCCACCAAGTGGGCCATCCAATTCGGCATCTTCGCCGGGCTCGCCGGTGCGCTCGGTGCGGTCGCCGCCTTCACATTCGCCCGGGTCGGACTGCACTCACGACGCAACCTGGCGCTGTACGTCACGGCCCTGCTGTTCATCCTGGCGTGGTCGACCTCCGGCATCAACGGCTGGTTCTACGTCGGCAACTACGGCGTGCCGTGGTTCGACAAGCAGCCGGTGATCGCGGGACAACCGGTCACCACGATGTTCCTGGCGCTCTCGATCGTCACCGCCCTGCTCGCCGGTTGGTTGCACTTCCGCCTGGATTACGCCGGGCACACCGAGGTAAAGAACACCCGCAGGAACCGGCTCCTCGCGTCCACGCCGCTGATGATCGTGGCGGCGATCATGGTGATTCTGGAAGTCTCTTCCATGGCCAAGGGGGTCTACGCACGCAGCGACACCTACACCACCGGCAAGGCCAATCTGCTGGCCCTGGCCGGCGGCCCGTGCGCGATGGCCAACGACGTCCTTGTTGAACCTGACGCCAATGAGGGCCTGCTGCAACCTGTTCCGGACCAGCCAGCGGGCAAGTACGGGCCGCTCGGTGGCACCGATCCCGTCGGCTTCACCCCCGACGCGGTAGAGACCGGCATGACCTCACTTCCCGTTATCGGCAAGCCGGGCCTGGTGAACTCCGATGCCTCACCCAATGCGCCGATCATGGAGGTCAGCGATGCGGCCGGGACCACCGGCGGTGTCGGCTCCGTCGGAATCAACGGCTCCAACGCACTGCTGCCGTTCGGACTGGACCCCGCCCGTACTCCGGTGATGGGTAGCTACGGCGAGAATTCGATTGCCGCGCACCTGAAGTCGTCGTGGTATGAGCTTCCCCCGCCCAGCCCGGATCGACCACTGGTAGTGATTTCGGCCGCCGGAGCGATCTGGTCGTTCCAGCAGGACGGAACCTTCAGTCCCGAGGTCAACTATGGCCAGTCCCTCAAGCTGGAGTGGGGCGTCCGCGATCAGAGCAGTCCCGGTGGCTTCCGCGCACTTCGTCAGGATTACCCGATCGACATTGGACCGCAAAGGGTCTGGCGCAACCTGAGATTCCCCACCAAGACCGCTCCTCCCGGGGCCAACGTGGTTCGGATCGTCGCCGACGACCCGAACCTGTCCAATGACCAGTGGCTGGCGTTCACCCCACCCCGGGTCCCCACACTCAAGACCGCACAGGATCTCTTGGGCTCCGATACTCCGGTGCTACTGGATATGGCTGTGGCGCAGAACTTCCCCTGCCAGCGGCCGTTCAGCGAGCGCCTCGGGGTCGCCGAGCTGCCCAAGTTCCGGGTCATGCCCGAACACAAGCAGGTCGCGACGTCGTCGAACATGTGGATGTCGGCCGAAGACGGCGGACCGTTCATGTTCACGACCGCGCTGCTGCGAACCTCCTCGGTTCCGACCTATCTGCGTAATGACTGGTACCGCGACTGGGGCTCGATCGAGAAGTACGAGCCCGTCATCGCCGCGAACCTGGCACCCAACGCACAACTCACCGAGGGCACCGTCGTTGTGAACGGCTGGACCCGCAACGGACCGATTCGAGCCCTGCCATGACACAGAATTCCGTGACAGACACCTCCCCTGAGGCCCGCAAGCTGAATATCGCCCGTTGGACAGCAACCGTTTTCGGCCTGCTCGGGTTCGTGTTGAGCGTCTCCATCCCCCTCCTGCCGGTCAAGGTGTCCACCGCGACCCTCGACTGGCCGCAGCAGGGACAGCTGAACAACGTCACCGCGCCGCTGATCGCGCAGACACCCATGGACATGACCGTGATCGTGCCGTGCGCAGTCATTAACTCGGCGCCCGCCGAGGGTGCGGTGATCCTGGGTACCGCACCGCCAGAGGGCAAAGAGGCCGCGTTACAAGGCCTGTTCGTCAGGGTCTCCAAGGAACGCGTCGACATCACCGACCGCAACGTGGTGATCGCCAGCGTCCCGCGCGCCAAGGTGGCCTCGCCCGACTGCCGACAGATCGTCATCACCTCCTCGGACAAGGGCACGTACGCGACATTCGAGGGACTTCGCGGTGACGGGTCCGACAAGTCCGCTGACCTCACGTCGGGATTCCCCGATCCCAATCTGCGCCCGCAGATCGTCGGGGTCTTCACCCAGCTCACCGGTCCGGCTCCGACAGGACTGAGCCTCACCGCCCATATCGACAACCGGTTCTCCTCCAGCCCGACACTTCTCAAGCTCGCGGCGATGGTAGGCGCGGTTATCTCCACGATCATTGCGCTGCTGGCCCTGTGGCGAATCGACCAGACCGACGGTCATCGCATGCAACGGGTCATCCCCACCCGATGGCGCCGTTTCGATTTCACCGACATCGTCATCATGAGCAGCCTGGTGCTCTGGTACGTGATCGGCGCAGGGTCTTCTGACGACGGCTACCAGATGGGCATGGCGCGTACCGCCGAGCACGCCGGGTACATGGCCAACTACTTCCGCTGGTTCGGCAGCCCCGAGGACCCCTTCGGCTGGTACTACAACCTGCTGGCCATCATGACGAAGTTCAGCGATATCAGCGTCTGGATCCGGCTGCCCGACCTCGTCGCCTCACTGGTCTGCTGGCTGCTGATCAGCCGGGAAGTGTTGCCCCGCTTGGGGCCCGCCGTCGCTCGTAGCAAGCCCGCGGCCTGGGCTGCCGGCTTTGTGCTGCTGGCATCGTGGTTCCCGTTCAACAACGGCCTGCGCCCCGAGGGCCAGATCGCCGTCGGATCGCTGATCACCTGGGTGCTCATCGAACGGGCCATTACTTCTCGCCGGCTGACCCCGGCCGCGCTGGCGATCATCACCGCCGCCTTCACCCTGGGGATTCAGCCGACGGGTCTGATCGCCGTCGCCGCGCTACTCGCCGGCGGCCGGCCCATTCTGCGGATCATCGTGACGAAACACCGGCAGGTGGGCACCTGGCCGCTGGTGGCGCCGATGCTGGCCGCCGGAACGGTCATCCTGCCCGTAGTGTTCTCCGACCAGACCCTGGCGACGGTTATCGAGGCCACCCGGATTCGCACGGCGATCGGCCCGTCACAGGCCTGGTACACCGATAACCTGCGGTACTACTACATGTTCCTGCCGACCGTCGACGGCTCGGTCTCGCGACGCTTCGGGTTCCTGCTCATCGCCGCGTGCCTGTTCATCGCGATGTTCATCCTGTTGCGCCGCAAGCGGGTTCCCGGTGTCGCCCGAGGACCGGCCTGGCGCGTACTGGGCGTCGTCTTCGGCACCATCTTCTTCCTGATGTTCGCGCCGACGAAGTGGGTGCACCACTTCGGGCTCTTCGCCGCCCTAGGAGCCGCGGTCGCGGCGCTGGCCACGGTGCTGGTGTCGCCACAGGTGCTGCGCTGGAGCCGCAACAGGATGGCGGTCGTGGCGACCGTGCTGTTCGTGCTGGCGCTGAGCTGGGCCAGCGCGGCCGGATGGTGGTACGTCTCGAGTTTCGGCGTGCCATTCAACAGCAGCATGCCCAAGATCGCCGGGATAAGTGTCAGCACCATATTTTTCGCGCTGTTCGCGCTGGCCGTGGCCTACGCGGCGTGGTTGCACTTCTCACCCCGGCACGAGGACAACCGGGTGACCAGGTCCATCACCTCCGCCCCGGTGGCCTGGGCGGCCGGGTTCATGGTGCTGACGTCCATCTGCCAGCTGGCGATCGGTGTCGTTCGTCAGTACCCGTCGTATTCCAACGGCTGGGCCAACACCCGTGAACTCGCGGGCGGGTGCGGACTGGCCGATGATGTTCTCGTCGAGTCCGACGCGAATGCTGGTCTGCTGCGGGCCATTGATGCACAGTCGGGTCCTCTGGGCCCGCTCGGCGGCACGAATCCCTCCGGATTCACACCGGACGGTGTGCCGGACAAGATCGTCGCCGAGTCCATCCGGATGAATGACTCGCGCCCGGGCACCGATTACGACTGGGACTCCAAGGACCGCACCAAGACTCCGGGTATCAATGGCTCCACCGTGCGCTTGCCGTACGGGCTGGACCCGGCGCGGGTGCCGATCGTGGGCACCTACCGGGTTGGCCCGCAGCAGCAGGCGAAGGCGACCTCCGACTGGTACGAGCTGCCGGCCCGCGATGCCGCCCACCCGCTGGTGGTGGTAACGGCTGCCGGAACGATTGCGGCCAAGAACGTCAAGGGCGCAGTGGCCGGGCAGACGCTGGAGCTGGAGTACGGCACGGCCGGGCCGGACGGCGCTTTCACACCCGCCGGACGGCTCACGCCCTACGATCTGGGACCCGCGCCGTCATGGCGCAATCTGCGCTTCGCACGGTCGGATATCCCGGACACCGCCACCGCCGTACGCATCGTGGCCGTCGATGGCTCGCTGACTCCGGGCGATTGGCTGGCCTTCGCCCCGCCTCGGGTACCCGAGCTGAAGTCGTTGCAGGAGTACGTGGGTAGCAAGCGGCCGGTGCTCATGGACTGGACCGTGGGACTCGTCTTCCCTTGCCAGCAGCCGATGCTGCACCAATACGGGATCACCGAGATCCCCGAATTCCGCATCACTCCGGACTACGACCAGAAGCGCAAGGACACCGACACCTGGCAGGACGGCGAGAACGGCGGCCTATTGGGGATCACCGATCTGCTCCTGCGGGCGCATGTGATGCCGACCTACCTGTCCAAGGACTGGGGCAGGGACTGGGGCTCGCTGCGCAAGTTCGAGACCCTCGTCGAGGCCCAGCCCGCCCAGATCGAGTACGGGTCCGAAGTGCACAGCGGACTGTGGAAGCCGAACAAGATCCGGATCAAGCCGTAGGCCGTCCTCGAGGACGTCACCGCGCCACCGTGCGTCGCGGCCTACCGGATTGATCCGTCGGACGACGAATCAATGGTGACCGCGGCGGCGATAGCCGTGGCCGCCACCACCGCCGAACAGCCCGCCCATGATGCCGCGGTAATCCTGTGGCGGCGGCGGGGGCGGATAGGGCTGCGATGCAGGCGCCTGGTCGATATGTGCTGACGGGCCGAAGCGCGCGGCGCCGTCCACGAACTGCTGCAGGCTGTCCTGCTCCAGCAGCACGGCCGCACATCCCGTGCATTGGAACGTGCGCACACCAAACCACTTCGTCGACAGCATCTGCGACTCACACTTGGGGCACGTCAACGGCTGAACGTTTGTCATGACACATGCTAGCATGCATATGTTTGCATGAGTAATAACGAAGGAGTGACATGGCTACGGACGCACACGAGCACGGATCCGGACACTCGCACGGCCACGGCGTGAGTGCGAACGCTGACCGCAAATGGCTAACCATCGCACTGGTCCTGATCGGCGGGTTCATGGCCATCGAGGTGGTCATCGGCTTCATCGCCCAGTCGCTGGCCCTGATCTCCGACGCCGGACACATGCTGACCGATGCGGCCTCGATCGTGCTGGCGCTCATCGCCATTCGCCTCGCCTCGCGCCCTGCCCGCGGCAGCTACACCTACGGGCTCAAGCGTGCCGAGATCCTGTCGGCACAGGCCAATGGCGTCACTCTGTTCCTGCTCGCCGCCTTCTTTATCTACGAGGGCATCCGCCGCCTGATCACTCCCCCGGAGGTGTCGGGGCTCCTCGTGTTTGTCACCGCGCTCGCTGGAATCGCCGTCAACGTGGCCGCCACCTGGTGCATCAGTAAGGCCAACCGATCCAGCCTGAACGTCGAGGGGGCCTTCCAGCACATCCTCAACGACCTGTACGCCTTCATCGCCACCGCCGTCGCCGGCGCCGTGGTCTGGCTGACCGGCTTCACCCGAGCCGATGCCATCGCCGCGCTCGTCGTCGCCGCGCTGATGCTCAAGGCCGGTTGGGGCCTGGTACGCGAATCGGGCCGCATCTTCCTGGAAGCCGCGCCAGCCAATCTGGATCCCGACGCCATCGGAGCTCAGCTCGCATCGTTGCCCTCCGTCGCCGAGGTACACGACCTACACATCTGGCAGATCACCTCCGGTCAGCCCGCGTTGTCGGCGCACATCTTGGTGGCCCCGGCTGCGGACTGTCACGGAATACGGCGCGACATCGAGGGGTTACTCCATACGCAGTACGACATCGACCACACGACGTTGCAGGTCGACCACGAGGACACCGAGGCATCAAGTCATTGCCTCGACCCTCACGGACAGCCGTACCGCGCCGAGGAAAGCACCTAGCCGAACACGGGCCAGGTATCTACTATCACTTGTAGTAGACCAACGGAGGTCGCGATGACAGAGCTCACCACTCGCGCCGACAGGTTCCTGCGAGCGGCGACCATCGCCTTCATCATGGGCTGGGGACTAGACGTCATCGATCACCTACGGCGCGGTGTAACCGCGGCGCCGGTGACCCTGACCTATCTCTCCGCCACCCACGCGGTCCTCATCGCGATTGCCGTGACCATGATCCTGCGCCACCGCAAGCACGCGCCGGAAGCCACCGTGATTGTCGGCACGGCAAGCGTTTTGGGGCTCGGATACGTGCACCTCATGCCGACCTACTGGCCGGCGGTGCAGGACAGCTTCGTTTCCGGTCCACGCGTGGACGTCACCTGGTTCTCCTGGGTAACGGTGCTGATCTCGATCAGTGCCGCCATGGTCTGGGCCCACGCGGGCAGCCGCGCCCTCGTTCTGCGGGACTGAATACGCACAAGCAGAAGGCCCCCGCACGCGTCGCGCGCGGGGGCCTTCTGGCGATGAATCGTTAGATCGGGGTGAGACCGTGCTTGCGCTGGACACGGGCGATCTGCTTATCCCGCAATAGCTTCAGCGACTGACGCAGCAGCAGCCGAGTCTGATGCGGCTCGATCACGCCATCGATGTAGCCCCGCTCGGCGGCGATCCAGGGCGTAGCCAGGTTCTTGTTGTAGCCCTCGATGAAGTCGGCTCGAATCTTCTGCACCTCGGGCGCGGTCGGGTCGGGGAATCGCTTGACCAGCAGCTGCGCCGCCCCTTCGGCACCGATCACCGCGATACGTGCGGTCGGCCAGGCGAAGTTCAGGTCGGCAGAGAGCTGCTTGGAGCCCATGACCGCGTACCCGCCGCCGTAGGCCTTACGGGTAATGATCGTCACCTTGGGCACATCGGCCTCCACCACGGCATTGAAGAACCTACCGCCGCGCTTGATGACGCCGTTGGTCTCCTCTTCCACACCCGGCATGGCTCCCGGGGTGTCGACGACGAACACCAGGGGAAGATTGAACGAGTCGCAGAACCGGATGAAACCGGCCGCCTTGTCGGAGGCCTCATTGCCCACCGCGCCAGACATGTGCATCGGCTGATTGGCGATGACGCCGACCGGGCTCCCGTCGACGCGGGCGAACGCGGTGATCATGGATGGGCTGCGCTGGTCGGCGATCTCGAAGACGTCACCGTCGTCGAAAATCCGCAACAGAACCTCGTGCATGTCGTAGCCCTGGTTATCGGCGTCCGGGATGATCGTGTCGAGGTACAGATCGTCCTCGGTGATCTCGGGCTCAAGTCCCGGGTTGACGACCGGCGGGTAGTCAAAGGTGTTGGAGGGCAAGAAACTCAAGTAATCGCGGACATACTGGTACGCGGCCGCCTCGTCCTCGACAACCTTGTGGATGTTGCCACGCTGGGCCTGTACATCCGCGCCACCGAGTTCGTCGAACGTGACATCCTCGCCGGTGACATCCTTGATGACGTCGGGCCCGGTGATGAACATGTAGCCCTGATCGCGGACCGCGACCACCAGGTCGGTCTGGATCGGTGAGTACACCGCACCGCCGGCACACTTCCCGAAGATCAACGAGATTTCCGGGACCATGCCGCGCAGCATCTCGTGACGACGCCCTAGCTCGGCGTACCAGGCCAAGGACGTGGCGGTGTCTTGAATGCGGGCACCCGCTGAGTCGTTGATACCGATCACCGGGCAGCCGTTGGTAGCCGCCCACTCCATGAGCTTGGCGACCTTGCGGCCGAACATCTCGCCGACGCTCCCCTGGTACACCGTTTGGTCGTGGGAGAACACCGCCACCGGACGATCGTCGATGCGGCCCAGGCCGGTCACCACACCGTCGGTGTACGGCGCATTCGGATCACCAGGAGTACGCCCAAATGCGCCGAGCTCCAGAAAGCTGCCCTTGTCGAGCAGGGCGTGAATGCGGGCGCGCGCACTCGGGATGCCTTTGGCATCACGCTTGGCGATGGCCTTGGCGTCACCCGGCTCTTGCGTACGGGCAATCCGCTCACGCAGGTCGGCGACCTTCTCCGCAGTTGTATGTGGTGGCACGTCTAGCCTTCCTGGTTCTTCGCATTGATGGAGCGCAATGCCTGACTCATATGAGCACCGACCTTAGCGATGAACGGTTCGTCGATGATCTGGATGTGCTCCCCACCGACCGGAACCACCTCGAGATCAGAGACGAACTCGCCCCAGCCACCGTCGGGCTGGCGAGTCGCGTACGCGGGCTCGAACGTAATGGCGTCGTCGTGGTACCGGTCCGCCATGTACAGCGTCATATGGCCGTCGAACGGCACCGGCGTCGACGTGTCGATGGCCCGCTGGTCCAGGTAGGACGTGCGCTGGTGCTCGATGATCCCCCCGGGGATCTCCACGCCGGCCGCCTTGACCGCCTCCAGCACGAACCTGACCTGGCCCTCGTCGTCGAGCTCCTCCAGCTGCTCATACGGGATGGCCGGAATCTGCACGTTGAAGGTCTTCTGCGCAAAGGCCGCATACCGGTCCCAGCGCTTGCGGGTCTCCTCCGTGGTCGTCAGGATCGGCGTCCCGGGGCGCACCCCGTCGATATTGCCGACCCAGGCCACCTCGGCGCCGGCCTCCTTGAGGCCCACCGCACAGGCGTACGCCAACACCGCACCGAGTGACCACCCGGCGAGAATGAACGGACCCTTGTGCAGCTCAAGAAGCTTCGGCACGTACTGGGTCGCCCGCTCCTCGATGGTGCCCTCGACGCGCTCAAAACCGAACATCGGCGTGTCCTCGGGCAGACGCTTCAACAGCGGCTCGTAAACAACCGTCGACCCGCCCGCCGGATGGAACACGAAGACGGGGACCGTTGTCGAACCCTCCTGCCTGGGCTGCAGGGTCCGCACGAAGCCGTCGATCTTGCCGGCCTCCAATCGGCTGCGGACAACCTCACCGAGTGCCTCGATGGTCGGCGCGAGCTTGACCTCCTCGGCGCCGATCTCACCATCGGCACGCTGCGAAAGGCGTTCTGCGAGTTTCTCGGCCGTCGCGTCGTCGATCTTGGGCAGCGCGTTGAAAATGCTGCCCGGCGACTCGCCGGTGACGATGGCCCACGTCGCGAAGGCGACACGTTCGGCCGCATCACGCGGTGGCACATCGGCATTCAGCGCCTCGGCGATGGCTTCCTGGTTCATCACGGCGGCAGCCTTGGCCAGTTCAGAGGTCTCCGCAGAGAGGGCCGGCTCCGCCGAGGGAACGCTGTCGGCGGCGGGCTCCGGCTCCGCGGCCTGCGGGGCGGCTTCCAGCGCCTTCTCAAGATCGGCCTTGGACAGTATGCCGCCGGTCGGCGCGGCCTCCTTGAATTCATCGGTCTGCTGGTAGTCGTGCAGCTCGTGCACGGCGTCGGGGTTCTCCAGCGCGTAGACAACCAGCCGCTCGACATCGAGCAGGTTGGCATCGCGCACGGCCTGCAGCTGGATGGGCGGCAGGTCGAAGTCGAACTCGACGCGGTTCTTGATGCGCACAGCCATCAAGGAATCCAGACCCAGCTCGATCAACGGCACCTCGCGCGGCACGTCCTCGGGCTCGTAGCCCATGGCCAGCGACACGATCGCGGCCAGACGCTCGATGACCGGCTCGCCGGACTCCTTGCTCCACTTCTTGAAATCGGCACCCGCACCCGCCCCGGAGAGCAGGTTGTCGTGAATCTCTTCGGGCACCTCGTCTTCCGCGACCGCGACCGCCAGGGCGGGGGCCGCCGTCACCGTCGCCGAACCGTTGGTGGCAACACCCGCGGCGGTCGCGAACGGCAGTGCGCCGCCCTGACCCGCACGGGACACCACCGCGTCGTAGACAAGGGTGAAGGATTCACCGATGCGGGCGTGCACCTGCACGGTGGCCCCACCGGGATGGCGAGACAGCGTGGTCACCAGCGTGGAACCTTCGCCCGGGATCGCCCGCTGCTCGGATGCGGTCAGCTGAGCATCCGGAAGTACCGTTACCGCAGCGGCTTTCACCAGCTCGGGGAGAAGAGCGGAAATACCGCTCACGTCGGATGTCGCCGGCGTTGCGGCTCCCAGAGTCCATTCCCACACATGCTTGCCGTCGGGCAGCGATACGTGCGTACCGGGGATCCGGGTCGCGCCATCAACACTGAAATGCGCGGGGAGCCAGTGTTCCTTGCGCTTGAACTCGGTCGGAGGAATCGGCGCGTAATCCGCCGACCTGGTCGCCGCGACGAACAGCGTCCGCGGATCCAGGCTATGGCCGTACACATAGAGCTGGGCCATGGTCTTGACCATGGACTCGACCTCGTCCTCTTTACGGGCGAGCGTCGCGATCAGCTGTGCGTCAGGCAGTCCGGATGACATGGTGGTGAGCCCAACCTGCATGAGCGCCACAGGATTCGGTGCCAGCTCCAGGAAAGTGGTGTATCCGGCGTCCACGGCGTTACGGGTGCCATGGGTGAAGTAGACCGAATGCCGCATTCCCTTCTTCCAGTAGTCGACATCGTGCACCGGGTCACCGCCGGGGCGAATGAACGTGCCCTCGTTCACCGTCGAGAAGATCCCGATCTTCGGGGTCATCGGCTCGATCCCCTGCAGTTCGGCGGCGAACTCGCCGAGCAGCGGGTCCATCTGCGAGGTATGGCCGGCACCCTTGGTCTGAAGCTTGCGGGCGAACTTGCCCTCAGCCTCGCAGCGCGCCACGATCGCGTCGACCTGCGCCGGCGGACCACCGATGACGGTCTGCGAGGGGGCGGCGTACACGCACACCTCCAGGTCGGGGAAGTCGGCGAACACCGTCCGAAGCTCGTCGGCCGAGTACTCGACCAGCGCCATCAGCCGGATGTAGTCACCGAACAGCATCGCCTCGCCCTCACCCATCAGGTGGGCACGCGAGCAGATGACGCGGGTGGCGTCAGCCAGCGACAGCCCCCCAGCGAAGTAGGCCGACGCGGGCTCGCCCAGCGACTGCCCGATCACCGCGGTGGGCTTGGCGCCATGGGCCTTGAGCACCTCACCCAGACCGATTTGGATCGCAAAGATGGCGATGTTGCTGGTTTCGATGCCGTACTCGTGCGAGTCGTCGAGGATCAACTCGACAACGGAGTAGCCCCGCTCGTCCTGCACGTACGCGTCGACCTTGTCGATCCACTCCGCGAAGATCGGATCGCGCAGGTACAGGCTCTTACCCATCTTGCGGTGCTGCGCACCGAAACCGGCCATCACCCAAACCGGACCGCTGGTGACGGGACCATCCACGGAGTAGACGTACGGCTTCTGCTTGCCTTCGGCGACGGCGCGCAGGCCCTTGATGGCCTCATCGAAATCGTGGGCCAACACCACGGCACGCGAGCGCCCGTGATTGCGCCGGGACAGCGATCGTCCGATGGACTCCAGCGAGTAGGACTGGCCCTCTTCGGATTCCATCCAGTCCGCCAGCGCGGCCGCGGCGGCCTTCTTGCGGGAGGACAGGAAGCCTGAGATAAAGAGCGGGACAACGGGAGTCACCGGCTCTTCGGCAGCGAGCTCGGCCAGCGCCTCCTCTTTGAGTCGCTTGGCCTCGTCGGTCAGTCCAGGCAGCTCGTGCGGCCCATCGGAGTACCCGCCGATGAACTCGCCGTACTCGTCAAAACGAGATGCGTCGAAATCGGTACCTTCTTCAGTATCCGCCTCTGCCGCAACATGTTTGCCGTTGACGTCGGAATTTTCGTCCACATCGGATTCGGACGGCTCACTGGGTTCCACCAGGTCGATCGGCAGCACCTCACGCACCACGATGTGGGCGTTGGCGCCACCGAAACCGAAGCCGGAAACACCGGCGATGGCGTGCCCGCTGTAGCGCGGCCAGTCGGAGACCTGGTCGACGACCTTCAAGTGAATCGCGTCGAAGTCGATGTACGGGTTGGGGCCGGTGTAGTTGATCGACGGCGGAACCTTGTTGTTCTGCAAGGCCAGCACGATCTTCGACAGGCTCGCGGCACCGGCCGCGGACTCCAGGTGCCCGAAGTTCGACTTAGCCGAGCCCAGCAGTGCCGGCTTATCGGCGTCGCGTCCACGGCCCACCACCCGGCCCAGGCCGTCGGCCTCGATCGGATCGCCGAGGATGGTGCCGGTGCCGTGCGCCTCGATGACGTCGACGGTGCGCGGATCGATACCGGCGTCCTTGTAGGCCTTGCGCAACACCTCGGCCTGGGCGTCGGGGTTTGGTGCGAGCAGACCATTGGACCGGCCATCGTGATTGACCGCGGACCCGGCGATGATCGCCATGATCGGGTCACCGTCGCGTCGCGCATCGGAGAGGCGCTTGAGCACCAGCATGCCGCCACCCTCGGAACGGCTGTAGCCGTTGGCATCCTGCGAGAAGGACTTGATGCGGCCATCCGGGGCGAGCACGCCGCCGACCTCGTCGAAACCGACCGTCACGAGCGGTGTGATGAGTGCGTTGACGCCACCGGCCAAGACGACATCGGCCTCACCGGAACGCAGGGCCTTCACGCCCTGATGCACCGCGACCAGCGAGGAGGAACATGCGGTGTCGACGGCAACACTCGGGCCGCGGAAGTCAAAGAAATACGAAACCCGGTTGGCGATAATCGAACTCGCATTTCCGGTGATGGCGTACGGGTGCATGACAGTGGGGTCGGCCACCGACAGGTAACCGTAGTCGTTGTTGGAGCTGCCGATGTAGACACCGACGCTGTCTCCCTTGAGGCTCGATGCCGGAATGCGCGCGTTCTCCAGCGCCTCCCAGGTGAGTTCGAGGGCCATCCGCTGCTGCGGATCGATATTGTCGGCCTCCATCTTGGAGAGCGTGAAGAACTCGGCGTCGAACCCCTTGATGTCCTTCAGGTATCCGCCGCGGGTGGCGGCTTGCGCAACGCGTTCGGCGATGCGCGGTTCACTGGTGAACTCTTCCCAGCGCCCCTCGGGCAGGTCGGTGATCGCGTCGCGGCCCTCCAGCAGCGCCTCCCACAGCTGCGCCGGGGTATTGACGTCACCGGGCAGGCGGGTGGCAAGACCGATCACCGCAATATCGAATTCGCCTGTGGCAGCCTTGGGATCGCGTGACCAGTCCTCGTCACCGGCGTCCGGCAACTCCGGCTCACCCTCGATGATGCGGGTGGCCAGTGACTCGATGGTGGGGTGCTGGAAGGCCACGGTGGCGGTCAGCGTGACCCCGGTGAGGTCTTCGATATCGGCCGCCATGGCCACGGCGTCACGCGAGGACAAGCCCATCTCCACCATGGGTGCCGACTCGTCGATGCGATCGGGGCTCACCCCGGTGGCCTTGGCGATCCAATTACGCAGCCACTCGCGCATCTCGGCGACAGTCAGCTCGGCGCCGCTGGTGGGTGCCGCCGCCTCTGGAGCCTCGGGCTCGGTCTCGATCTCTGGTGTCGAATCCTGTTGCGTATCAGTCATGTTCGAGCCCTCTCCGGGGTATCGCGTACGGACGACCGTGTGTAACGGTTACTGCCGGTCGTCGGGGAATGCGGTCTGCTGGTAGCCGCCGCGCAGGCTGCCATCCAGGTAGCTGGTCCGTGCGGCCCGGCGGGCGATCTTGCCGCTGGAGGTCCGCGCGATCGAGCCGGCCGGAACCAGCAGCACATCGCGCACCGTCACACCGTGGCGCACCGCGACTGCGGCGCGCACATCGTCACCCACCGCCTGGTTATCCGACTTGTGGGCGCCCACGCTGCGCTCGCCGATGACGACCAGCTGCTCGGAGGAGTCCTCCGGGTCATACTTCAAGCCCGCGTGCGGGTTGTCGAAGACGACCTGCGGCAGCTGGTTGGCCGGCACCGAGAAGGCGGCGACGTATCCCGGGCGCAGCGCCTTGTTCGCCTCCTGCGCGGTGTACTCGATGTCCTGCGGGTAGTGGTTACGGCCGTCCACGATGATGAGGTCCTTGACGCGGCCGGTGATGTACAGCTCGCCATCCACCCACACTCCGAGGTCACCGGTGTTGAGCCAGATGGCGTCGTCCGATACACCCTCGGCATGTGATTCGGCGATCCGCGACTTGAGGGTGTTCTGGAACGCCTCGCGCGTTTCCTCCGGGCGGCCCCAGTAGCCGGAGCCAATGTTGTTGCCGTGCAACCAGATCTCGCCGATCTGGCCGTCGGGCAGTTCGGAGGCGGTCTCACCGTCCACGATGACGCCCCACTCGTCGCGGGCCATCCGTCCGCTGGACACCTGCGTCACCGAGTTTTCGGCGCCCGGCTCCACTTCGACGATGCGCCCGGCATTCAGCTCGGTGCGATCCACGTGCAGCACGCGCGCCCTATCCGTGTTCCAGATGGTCGAGGTGACGAACAGCGTGGCCTCGGCCATGCCGTAGGACGGGTGGATGGCCTTGGGATCGAAGCCATACGGCTCAAAGGCATCGCAGAACTTCTTGAGCGAGGCCGTGGACACCGGCTCGGATCCGTTGATGATCGAGTAGACGTTCGAGAGGTCCAGCGGTGGCTCGCCCTCCTTGGGTACGCCGCGCATCGCGCAATGCTCGAAGGCGAAGTTCGGCAAGGCCGAATAGGTGCCGGCGCGGTCATCACCCTGGACCCCCATTTCCCGCAGCCAGCGGATGGGCCGACGGATGAACGCCGCCGGGCTCATCACCGTCATGTGCCGACCGATCATGGACGGCACCATCACCGTGATCAGGCCCATGTCGTGGAAGAACGGCAGCCAGGTGGTCCCGCGATGACTACCGTCACCTTCTTTTGCCGACAACGCGTCGATCAGCTGCAGCAGGTTGGTGGCAAGTGACAGGTGGGTGATCTGCACACCGGCCGGCGCGCGGGTGGAACCAGAGGTGTACTGCAGGTAGGCGATGGTGTCCTTGGTGGCCACGGGCTCCACCCACGTCGACCCCACGTCATTCGGGATGGCGTCGACGGCGATCACGCGGGGGCGCTCCTTGGGCGGACGATTCCGGAAGAACCTACGCACGCCCTCGGCGCACTCGGTGGTCGTCAGCACCGCGGACGGCTGGCAGTCGTCGAGCACCGCGTGCAGGCGGCCCGCATGGCCGGCCTCGCTGGGGTCGAACAGCGGCACCGCGATGGCACCGGCATATAGAGCTCCATAATGCGCGACCAGATAGTCGAGGCTCTGCGGCGCCAGGATGGCGACACGGTCGCCCGGCTTGGTCACCTGTTGCAGACGGGCCGCCACGGCACGGTTGCGCGCACCGAACTCCGACCAGGTGATGTCGATATACGCGCCGTCACGCTCGGTGGAGAAGTCGAGGAACCGGTACGCCAGGCTGTCGCCCTGCGACTCTGCCCAACCTTCGACGTGACGAACAATGCTCCCGTCTTCGGGGAACTTGATGTGGCCCGCCGAGTCGAGGAACGGGTTGTCGAACGCCATTGTGCTTTTCTCCTCTGACGGTGCATGGTGCGCGTTTCGCGGGCCTGAAGCATTCGCGAGCACGCGTCATCGCGAACGTCAAATCCTCGATGATGGTACCGAGAGGCATTCGCGTACTACGGCAGCTCAGGCGGCCATTCGCGACGAGGTTATCGGTCGGCGTCGGCCAGCCAAAATCCCGCGACCCAACGAACGGCTTACAGTCTTATTTTTCTCTTAATCTTAGGCGAGCGTACCGTGCCCGCCAAATATCTCGTCGCCCTGTTGCGAAGATGACATCGAGGCCCGTCAGCCGTGCTTCGGATGGGGTGCCTTCTCGATGAGCCCCTCAGCCCAGTTGGTGGTCCATACCGTCGCCGGCTGACCATCGATCTGCCAAAACTCCGGCGTGGCGTACAGCGCATGTACGGGTGCACCCGCGCCGCCGGACAGAATATCCAGCGTCTTGCCCAGGTTGGAGATGTTGAAGGCGTCCGGCGGCGCCGCGCAGATCAGATCACCGGTACCGCAGATTTGATTAGTGCGGTCGCTGAGCTCACCGAATCCGCCGGGACGCGGACCCGACATCTTCAGACCGAACGAATCCAGCACTCCCAGATCGCCCAGAGTGACCTCGGCACCCTGCCCGGGCGGGTTGGGTCCCGGCGACAGCCCGACCCCGTCCTGACGGCGGCCGTCTGCGATCAATGTCACGCCGAGCACCAGGTCCTGATCAACCGGTCCCTCGCCGTTTCCGATCTGGTTGGCGATGTCACCGGCGATCACCGCACCTTGCGAGAAACCAATCAGAACGTAGCTGGTGAGCGGGCACCGGTCGTACATCTCGGTCAGCTGCTTGACCGCGCGGTCCGTACCTTCCTTGCGGCTGTCGTTGTAGGACATCTGGTTGTCATTGGCGAACGGGTTGTGAAACTGGGCGGTGTACGGCACCGTCCACGTCTCCAACCGGGCCTTGTCGAACTTCTCGGTGATCGGCCGCGAGACGTTAAGCAGCAGCGAGCGCGGGAACTGCGTGGGATTGAGCGGATCCTCGGTGACCGACGACTCCCACGTGCCGGGGATGATGAGCGTCTGCACATCGGGGCAGTCGGCGCTCTGGAAGGCCGGCCGGGGTTTCTGGCCAGGCCGTGTCAACGGCGGTGTCGTCGTCGTCACCTGCCCCGCGGGCGGCGTGACGTCGTCAGGCCGGCGGACGATGACAACGACGATAGCGATCACCAGGATGACGACGACGGCCACGGCCAGCGCCGCCGCCAAACCGAGAATCCGGTGTCGTTTACTACTCGAGGTCTTGGGCATGTGTCTCCTGGCCGTTCGTGACGTGCGGTCTCGCAGCTTGCTCCACGGTACCGGGAGCCCCGGGCGAGGCTACCGAACCGATGCCATCCGCACCTGCGCAAATGATCGTCACAGCACAGAATTCGTTACGCGATTGTGGCCGTCGGTCGTCTCCCGAAACGACGAAGGCGGCGACCACCGAAGTGGCCGCCGCCTTCGCGATTGTCAGTGATGCTCAGTGGCTGCCCAGGTAGGCGACCATGTCAGACTTCATGGCCTTGAGCTGGTTGCCCCAGTAGGTCCAGTTGTGCAGACCACCCGGGGGGAACTCCACGTGGGCGTTCTTGCCACCGGCTGCGGTGTAGGCATCGACGTACTGCTTGTTGATGCCGATCGCCATGCCCTCAAGGAATCCACCGGTGAAGTTCTCGAAGCCGTTACGCGTGGCGTCGAGGTCGGTGGCGTCGCCGCTACCGCAGTAGATCCACAGGCGGGTGCCGTTGGCCACGGTCTTGTCGATGTTCAGGAACGGGTCGTTGCGAACCCAGGCCGGATCGCTATCCGGTCCCCACATGTCCTGCGCACTGAAGCCACCGGCGTCGCCCATGGCCATACCGACCTGCCCCTTCATGTCTGCGGGGTGCAGGAAGCCGGACAGCGCGCCGGCGTAGACGAACTGCTGCGGGTGGTAGTTGGCCAGCGTGATGGCGGATGCGCCACCCATGGACAGACCGACGACAGCGTTACCGGTCTTGGACACACCGTTGTTGGCCGCCAGGTATGCGGGCAGCTCCTGGGTCAGGAAGGTCTCCCACTTGTAGGTGAAGACGCCGTCCTTGCCCTTGGCGGGCTGGTACCAGTCGGTGTACCAGCTGGACTGGCCGCCGACGGGCATGACCATGGAGAGGCCGGACTGGTAGTAGTCCTCGAACGCCGTGGTCTCGATGTCCCAGCCGTTGAAGTCGTCGCGCGCACGCAGACCATCAAGCAGGTAGACGGCCTTAGCGCCGCCACCCTGGAACTGGATCTTGATGTCGCGGCCCATGGAGGCCGACGGAACCTGTAGATCCACAACCGGGAGACCCGGCCGCGAGAACGCGTTCGCAACTGCTGAACCACCGGTAACACCGATGAGTCCGGGCAGAACAGCAGCTGCCGCAGCGGCGACAGCAAGTCGACGCGCGGTCACACCGCGCAAGTTTGAAAAGAGCTTCATTACCTCAGTATCCCGTCTGCTTCAGTCGGCGTTACATGTCAGGCCGACAGACATCCTGTGGGGTCCCCGAGGTAGTCAACCACATCAGGAGGGCTGTCAACACATCCCGGCGCGGATGTTGGCCCTCCGCAACCAGACCGATGTGTTCCTGAGACACAGTCCGGCGAAGACAAAAAGAGCGGTGGCCACCTGGGTGGCCACCGCTCTTTTGACTGCTTATGCCTAGTGGCTCTGCAGGTAGGCAACCATGTCGGACTTCATGGCCCGCAACTGCTGGCCCCAGTAGGTCCAGTTGTGGATACCGCCCGGAGGAAACTCGACGTGGGCGTTCTTGCCGCCGGCGGCGGTGTAGGCCTCGACGAACTTCTTGTTCGAACCGATGGCCATGCCCTCCAGGAATCCACCGGTGAAGTTCTCGAAGCCGTTACGGCTGGCGTCGAGATCGGTGGAGTCGCCGGTACCGCAGTACAGCCACAGGCGAGTGCCGTTGTCGATGATCTTCTGGATGTTCAGGAACGGGTCATTGCGCTGCCAGGCCGGATCGCTGTCCGGGCCCCACATATCGGAGGCACTGAAGCCACCGGCGTCACCCATGGCCATACCGATCTGGAACTTCATGTCCGACGGGTTCAGGAAGCCCGAGAGCGCACCCGCGTAGATGAACAGCTGCGGGTGGTAGATCGACAGGGTCAGCGCGGCAGAGGCGCCCATCGACAGACCGACGACTGCGTTACCGGTCTGCGAGATGCCCTTGTTGGCAGCCAGGTAGGCCGGAAGTTCCTGAGTGGTGAAGGTTTCCCACTTGTAGGTCCAGACGCCATCCTTGCCCTTGGCCGGGTTGTACCAGTCCGTGTAGAAGCTGGACTGACCGCCGACAGGCATGACCATGGAGATACCGGACTGGTAGTAGTCCTCGAACGCCGTGGTCTCGATGTCCCAACCGCTGAAGTCATCGCGCGCACGCAGACCATCCAGCAGGTAGACGGCCTTGGTACCGCCCGGCTGGAACTGGACCTTGATTTCGCGGCCCATCGACGCCGACGGCACCTGCAGGTACTCGACCGGAAGCCCGGGACGCGAGAACGCGCCCGCAATCGCCGAGCCACCGGTAACGCCGACAAGACCCGGCAGCACGGCTGCGGCCGTTGCCACTACAGCCAGTCGACGCGCGGTAACACCACGCATCTTCGAAAAGAGCTTCATTTACTTCGTTTTCCCATCTGTTTCAATCGATTTCCCACGCGCAGGCCAACGGATTTGATGGACGCCCGTCGCACGTTCGCGCGGTAGTCAACCACATCCCTGGACCTGTCAGCATCATCACTACGTGCGCCTGCGGACCTTCTCAAGGTGCCCCGAGACCCTAGCCATTGAGCGTGGCAATCAGATCACCCTTGAGGGCCTGCAGTTGCTGTCCCCAATACGGCCAGGAGTGATTCCCGGACGAGGGGAAGACAAATGTGGCGTTGCTGCCGCCGGCGGCGGCATACGCCTGCTGGAACCTCTTGTTGCCGCTGACAGCCAGCGACTCCAAGCTGCTCGCGCTCAGGGCGACACCGGCATCGCCGTTTTCGTCGATCGGTGTCGAGCCACCAGGAGCGCAATAGATGTAGAGGCGGGTTCCGGCCGCGACCAGCCCCTGGACCTGCACGGTGGGATCATTGCGCCGCCACGCCGGATCCCACGGCGGGCCCCACATGTTGTCGACGCTGTAGCTGCCGGCGTCGAGCATCGCGACCCGAATCGCGTTGGTCATGAAAATGGTTGAGGGATTGAGGAATCCCGAGAGCGAGCCCGCGAATCTGAACTGTGCAGGGTGGTAGGCAGCCAGGATCAGCGCCGCGCCGCCACTCATCGACAGTCCCACGACACCATTGCCGGTGGCCGATATTTGCTTGTTGGTGGCGAGGTAAACGGGCAGCTCTTGTGTGAGGAATGTTTCCCATTTGTACGTGTACGGCTGCTTGTTGAGCGCAGACGGCGAATACCAGTCGCTGTAGAAACTCGACTGGCCGCCCACAGGCATGACCACCGAAATTCCCGACTGATAGAACCACTCGAATGCCCCGGTGTTGATATCCCAGCCGTTGAAGTCGTCCTGAGCGCGAAGGCCGTCAAGCAGGTAGACCGCCTTGGGTCCCCCACCCATGAACTCGACTCGGATATTGCGCCCCATCGAATTGGAGTAGACGTCCAGGTACTCGACCGGAAGTCCCTCACGCGAAAAGGCATGCGCCGTAGCCGGACTGATCGCCAAACCCGCAGCCATCGCCAAGGGCATCACAACCGCCGCTAACAGGGCCGTCAGCACGCGGCGGGCTCTCACGCGCACGCTCATCTGGGATCCATCCGTTTCATTGGGGAAGTCACAACTGTCACTTCTGTAACGCAACATTGCGCCTGAAGTGTCTGACACGGTCGTCTTCGTATCGCCACGACGGGGCCGCAGCGTTACCTAATTGGGATCTCGATTCGGACACGGAGACCTACCGGCACGGTCGCTTGTAGGGCCCCGACGGGGAACGCTCTAGGGACCGGTCGCCGGAAGCCCAGTGTACTGGGGGGTATCCAGCTTTGGCATCGGCAGACCGCATCGAGCCAGTTCAAAGCGCGGCACACGGTCGATTCGGTAAGTGGTGAAGTCCGCGGCGTGCAACAGATTGGACACGAAAAGCCGAGGTGAGAGCGGCCGGCGTATCGAACCCAACATCGCATCGGTCTGCGGGCATTTGAGCGCCTCCACGGCCTCCGCCACCCAGTCCTGGTCGATGTATCGCGGGATGTACGGGTAGCGCTTGAGCCAGGGTCCGTCGGCGATCATCCAGTCCGGGAAGAGGTTCTTGTCGTGGCCGATGCGTCCATCGGTGATGCGCGCAGTGTGTGCGGCCAACGGGTTGGCCAGGCCGATTTGGTCCACGATCCGCACATCCAGGCCCAGGTTCATGCCGAGCATGCCCAAGTTGGTGAACAGCACCGCGTGCGGCCCGCGATAACCATGCGGAATCGGAGGTGGCGGCGGGATGGCCGGCACCACATCCCACTGGTCGTAGTTCCCCGACGGGAGCAGTAACGCGCCATCCGGGGTGTTGTCGATGGCCACCAGCACCGCACGCATGCGCGGGTAGTTCAGGTAGTCCGCGGCGGTCAGCGGATGGGCGACACCGGTCGCCTGGGCGTAGAAACGCCGCTCATCGACGATGCCGCTATAGGTGACCTTGGTGCCATCCCCGCCCATTCCCGGGGAATTGGCCACCCACACCGACCAGCCGGCAATGCCGGCGAACAGGCCGACAGTGGCCGCGGTGAGCAGGCGAGCCTGCTTCGGAGTGAAGGCCGCACTGTCCGGAGCGGCCAGCGGAACCACCGAGATCGGCAGCAACAGGCAGAACACCGGCGTCAAGAGCACGCGGGCGTGCATGAAGTCCCCACCCTGGCGGATCCAGTACACGCCCTGGATGAATCCGCTCGCGAGCATGAAAAGAACTACAGCGGTGGGGTTTTGGATAAGACGTGCCAGCCAGCCGTATCCAGGGGCGGCCACCTGACGTACCCACCATTGACCGCGGCGAGCCTGGTAGGCGGCCACGCCGAGCGCGATGAGCAGGACCGCCGGAACCCAGATGAGATATGGCGAATTCATGTTCTGCAGGTAGACGAAGCCCTGTCCCCATTTGGAGCCCGACGCGTCCTTGGCGATCGCCGTACTCGGCACCAGCAGGCCGTAATAGCCCATCCGGAAGATCTGATACAGCACCGGCAATGCTCCACCGGCCGCCACGATGTACAACCGGATGGTGAACCCGCGCGCGGCGATCAACATCATCACCAGAAAGCCGCCGCCGATAAGCGCGAGCTCCGGACGGATCAGCACGCTCAGCCCGGCCAAAAAGGCCAGCCCTAACGTAAACCGCTTGCTCAGAACATCTTTCTGGTCTTTTTGGGCGGCATGCACGATCCGCGGGTCCACCGGCTGATGCGGGCCGCCGCGCCGATCCAGAGTCACCGGCATGCGCACGGCCTGCGCCCAGATCACCATCATGAGCCACAGCCCACCCAAATACGCCAGCACCAAACCGTTTTCAAGGCCAGAGGTGGCGAAGTCGCGGGCCGGAGGGATGGCGATGTACACCAGCATTCCGGCGGGCACCATGACGGCGGCGCGCCCGGCAAGCAGCGGCGCGTAGAGCCGGGCAGTGCCCAAGATGGCCAGCGCGACGCCGGCCAGACTCAGCACCAGCGACAGCGTCAGCGCCACGTACTCCAGGCGCATGCCTCCGCCGGCCCAACTACCCAGATACGTCAGATAGGTCCACACCGTGGAGGTATTGGCCTCTACCCGTTCTCCCTTATTGAAAACAGGACCGTTGCCCGCCAGCAGATTTCGCACGGTACGCAGCACGATGAGGCCGTCATCCGCTATCCAGCGCCGCTGCCAGGCACCCCAACCGAACAGCACGGTCACGGTGAGGACGCTGACCCACATGGTGAAGCGGGTCAGTCCATTCGTGCCCGGGCCGGGTTGGGTGTTAGGAGAAGTAGAAGGCCGCACCGAGTGATCCGATCCATGCGACGAACAGGAACTGCAGCACCCTGTCCCCCAGAGCGATCTCCTCGGGCTCGCCTGCCTCGCCCCCGTCGACATCTACCGCGTAACGCAGGATCGCGACGGTGAACGGAATCATCGATGCCACAAACCAGGATCCGGCGCGGTGGTCGCGTTCGAAGGCCCACAGCCCGTAACAGACCACGATGGCGGTGGCCGATAGCGTCCACACGAAACGCAGGTAGCTGGAGGTATATCCCTCGAGCGACTTACGGATCTTGGCACCCGTCTTCTCGACGATCTGCAACTCGGCATAGCGCTTACCCGCGGTCATCATGAGCGACCCGAAGGCCATGATCAGCAGGAACCACTGCGACAGATACACCCCGGCGGCCACACCACCGGCAATCGCCCGAATGAGATACGCCGACGAGACGATGCAGATATCGATGACCGGCTGGTGTTTCAGGCCGAAACAGTAGGCCAGCTGGATGGCGATGTAGATCGCTATCACGATGACCAGGTTGATGTTGACGCGCGATGCGATACCCAGCGATCCGGCAGCCAGCACAACCGCAAGCCCGTACGCGGCGGGGATCGGGAGCACACCCGCGGCGATCGGCCGGAATCGCTTGGTGGGGTGCTGCCGATCGGCATCCACGTCGCGGGCGTCGTTGATCAGATAGATGGACGAGGCCGCCATGCTGAACGCAACAAAGGCAATAGCGACCCGAATGAAAATGCCCCGGTAGTCGTGCGGCGAGATATCGCCGAGCGCCGCCAACGGCGCCGCGAAGACCAGGACGTTCTTCACCCACTGGCGCGGGCGCACCGCCTTGACGATCCCCGAAACGAGATTCTTGGGCGGGCCCGCCGTAGGAGTCGGTGCCTCACTCATCGCTGTTCCTCCTTGAGCGCCAGGCGAGCGTCCGCCCGACGAACGGCCGCGCCGATCAGTGCGCCAATCGCGGCGCCCGCGGCCACATCTGTGGGGTAATGCACGCCAAGAACCAACCGCGACAATGCCATCGGCGGAATCAGCAGCGCGGGCAGGGGCAATCCCGTCAGCGGCGCGAGCAGCACTGCCGCCGCCGCGGTCGAGGTGGCATGCGAAGAGGGGAAGCTCAACCGGCTTGGGGTACTGACATTCACCCGCACCGCCTCATGGCTGGGACGACGGCGACGCACCACACGCTTGATGATCACCGAGGCGGCATGGGCGCCAAAGGCGCCGGCGCCCGCCGCCAACCAGCTGCGACGACGGGGCTTGTCACTTTTGTTGATGGCCGCTCCGACCAGCGCCGCGGCCACCCATCCGATGCTGTGCTCACCGAAATGGGACAGCCCGCGAGCAGTGCTGAGCACCCCGGGCCGACCGGCGAGAGCCGACTGCACGGCGACCAGCACCGCGGTCTCACCCTGCGGCGCGGTCACCTCGCCCGGCAGCAGACCGGTCATGCACTCACCCCGGGATTCACCGACTGAGCCGCCGTGTTGTCCTTCTCGATGCCAAGGATGTTCTCCCACTGCTCTTTACTGGTCAGCGTCGGCAGCGCGTTGCGGTAGGTCTTGCGCATCTTGTTGAAATTACGCATCAGCTGCAGGTGGCGGCGCGCCGACGCGCGCAGCAGCTCGAACATCTTGGCGCGGTCACGCTGCCGGTACACCACGCCCCGCCCGTCGGCGGTGGTCACGGTGACACCATCGACACGGCACAGCAGGAACCAGCGAGCATCCTGGGTCGCCACATTCAGCTCCGGGCGCACGTGATGCGCGGGATCTTCCTTTTTGAGCTGGTGAATCACACCGCGGGAGAGTCGGAACCCGATGGCGGGCAACGAGACCGGCGGCCTATGCACCTTGCGGCGTCCAGACGGGGACGGCAGTGAGGTGGCTGTCGGGAGCACCACGGCGTCCGGGAACTCCTGGCGCATCTTGCGCACATCGGGCAGCGCCGACTCCAGAATCGATGCGATGTGCTCTGGCCCCGCCAGGAAGTCGTCAATGGCCCGGTTCTGGATGGCCACGGTCGAGTACTCGAGGCACAGCAGGTGTTTGAAGGTGGCCTTCAGCGAGCTGGCGAGCAGACCGCGGATCGGGTTGTCCCAGTGCAGTGCTGCCACCACCAGCCGGTTACGCAGGTGGAAGTAGGCCTGCCAGTCGATGGCGTCGTCCTTGTCGCTCCAGGCCATGTGCCAGATCGCGGTGCCCGGCATCGACGCGGTGCCGTAACCGTGCTCGTTGGCGCGGATCCCGTACTCGACGTCATCCCATTTGATGAACAGCGGCAGCGGCTGCCCCAGTTCCTCGGCGACAGCGCGCGGGATCATGCACATCCACCAGCCGTTGAAGTCGACATCGATGCGGCGGTGCAGCAGCTTACTGCGCTCCTCTTCGATGTCGCCCAGCGCGAACTTGGCGAAGTCGTGGTCGTACTCGGCGAACGGCGCATTGGTCCACATGAAGTTGTCACGGTTGACCATCTCGCCCATCACATGCAGGTGCGAGGGCTCCTGCAAGTTGAGCATCTGGCCACCGACGAGCATGGGGGCCTTGGCAAACCGGCTCAACGCCAGGGCCCGCAGGATCGAATCCGGCTCGATCCGGATGTCGTCGTCCATGTAGAGAATCTGCTCGCAGTCGGTGTTCTTGAGCGCCTCGTACATGACCCGGCTGTAGCCACCCGAACCGCCCAGGTTCGGCTGATCGAACACCCGGAGCCGGTCCCCCAGCGGTCCCGCGGCAGCGGCCCATTCCGGATGGTCCTTGGCCTTCTTGGTGCCCTGGTCCGGAACGATGACCGCGGTAATCACCTTGTCCACCTGCGGGTCCGAGGTAAGCGCCTTGAGGGCGTTCACGCAATCTCCGGGACGGTTGAAGGTGGGGATGCCCACGGTGATGCTGGCGCGGCCTGGTGCGGCGCTCGGCGCGTACCAGCCCGCGTTGTGCAGCGCGACCTCGGTATCGGAGGTGATGTCGAACCAGATCCAGCCGCCATCCTCGAATGCGTCCAGGCCGATCTCGAACTCGATCACCGCATTCTGGCCACTGAACTGGGTGCCGCCCACCGTGATTCGAGCTCCGGTGGCCTTAGTCCGGTACACATCGATGCGACCGGCCCCACTCAGTTCAATGTGCAGCACCACGTTTTCCAGCGTCGACCAGCGACGCCAGTAGCTCGCCGGGAAGGCGTTGAAGTAGGTCGCGAATGACACCTCGGACTCCGCGCCGATCTCCAGGGTGGTGCGGGTGGGCGCGTGCGCACGCTTGGCGTTGGTGTCGGACTCGACGATGTAGAGCTTGCGCACGTCGAGCGGTTCACCCGGCCGGGGCAGGATCACCCGGGACAGCAGGCTCACCGCATGCGATTCCGCCGAATCGATGGGGCCGAATGGAATATCACTCATTGTCGTCACCTCCGGACAAGGGTGCACCGTCGGCCAGGTGCGGCGCGAGCACGTTGTCGTACATGCTCAGCGCACTGGCGATCGCCATGTGCATATCGAGATACTGATAGGTACCCAGCCGGCCACCGAACAGCACCTTGGCCGAAGCTGTTTCCTGCTTGGCGCGGGCACGGTAGGCGGCCAGGATGGCCCGATCGGATTCTGTGTTGATCGGGTAGTACGGCTCGTCATTTCCCTCGGCGAACCGCGAGAATTCCCGCATGATCACGGTCTTATCCGTCGGATAGGCCCGTTCCGGATGGAAGTGACGGAACTCGTGGATCCGCGTGTAGGGGACGTCGGCGTCGTTGTAGTTCATCACCGGGGTGCCCTGGAAATCGCCGGTATCGAGCACCTCGACCTCGAAGTCCAGAGTGCGCCAACCCAACTGGCCCTCCGCGTAGTCGAAGTAGCGATCCAACGGCCCGGTGTACACAACCGGAGCATGAGGCGACTGCGTGCGCAGGTCTTTCTGGACTTCGAACCAGTCGGTATCCAGGCGCACCTCGATCCGATCGTCGGCGGCCATGTTCTGCAGCCATGCGGTGTACCCGTCGACCGGCAGTCCTTCGTAGGTGTCGTTGAAGTACCGGTTGTCAAAGGTGTAGCGCACCGGCAGCCGGGTGATGTTCCCGGCGGGCAGCAGCTTGGGGTCGGTCTGCCACTGCTTGGCGGTGTACGCCTTGACGAACGCCTCATACAGCGGGCGACCGATCAGCGATATCGCCTTTTCCTCAAGGTTGGTGGCGTCCTCGGTGGTGATCTCGGCGGCCTGCTCGGCGATGAGCGCGCGGGCCTCGTCCGGGGTGAAGTAGCGGCCGAAGAACTGTGAGACCAGCCCCAGGCCCAACGGGAACTGATAGGACTGCCCGTTGTGCATCGCGAAAACGCGGTGCTGGTAGCCGGTGAACTCGGTGAACTGCCGTACGTAGTCCCAGACTCTCTTATTAGAGGTGTGGAACAGGTGGGCGCCGTACTTGTGCACCTCTATACCGGTCTGCGGCTCGGGCTCGGAGTAGGCGTTACCACCGATGTGGTGACGCCTCTCGACGACGAGCACCTTCTTGTTCAGTTGCGTGGCCGCGCGCTCGGCGATGGTGAGGCCGAAAAACCCGGATCCGACGACGATCAGGTCGAACTGTTGGTTTTCTCCGGTCACGTGCAGTCAGGGTACTGGACCGGCACCACGAGCCCCGGACAGCGACATCCGCCCCGCGTGGAACGTGCCCGTCAGGGTTCGCAGGTACGGATCCGGTCGCGATTGGCTCACGATTTGATTTCGTCCCTCTAGTCACACCAGTAACTCTGGTTACCATCGAAAGCGTCGGTTCCGGTGCCGATCCGCCGATCCGACACCCAACGGGAAATCCCGTGAAAGAACACGCAAAACCGCAGTACACCATAAGTGATCGACCCGATATTGAGGAGACTTCCGTGCCTAATCGTCGCCGCCGCCGGCTTTCGACAGCCTTGAGCTCGGTCGCCGCGCTGGCCGTTGCAAGTCCGTTTGCCATCGCCCTCGCGACCAACATGACCCAGGCCGCCGCGCCCGCACCTTCACAGCAGGAATTCGTGCAGGCCGCGATCGTGTCGGACCTCCCCGGCGAGCTCATGGGCGCAGTTCAACAGATGACGTCACAGTTCGGCGTGCAGATCCCCGGGCTTTCCGGTCTCAACATCCCCGGCCTGGGTGGTGGCGGGCTCGGTAGCCTCGGCGGCGCCAACCCGGCGCTCGCCCCCGGCGGTCTCACCACGCCGGGCGGTCTGACCAGCCCGTCCACGTCGCTGACGAACCCCGCTCTGACCAACCCCGGCCTCACCAGCCCGGGAGGAGCCACCACGCCGAGCCTTACCGATCCGGCGCTGACCAACCCCGGCCTGACCAACCCGGCCGCCCCGGCGAGCACCGCGGGACTCACTCCCGCGACGGGCGTGAACCCGGCGCTGACCGATCCGGCCGCAGGCACCGCGGGTCTGACTTCCCCCGCTGGCGAAGTCCCGATCACGCCAAACCCCGCACTGGGCACCGGCCTGACCAACCCGGCACTTGCCGACCCCTCGCTGGCGGGCCTCGGTACGCCCAGCGGACTCGGCGGCGGCAGCGGACTCGGTGGCGGCAGCAGCCTGATCAGCGACGCGATGGGGGCCGTCAACCAGCTGGGCATCACCCAGGCGGTTGACCTCATCAAGGGCGCCATCCCGGCGGCCGCCTCCGCGGCGGCTCCGGCGCCGGCCGGCTAGGCCCGACACACAAGCTAGATAGCGAAACGGCACCGCAGGGCATAGAGGCTCTGCGGTGTCGTTGCGTGTGACCAACCCGCCAAATATCAAGATCGACATTTGACGCGTGTCGAATCACTAGTCACATTTGTCCCATACGTAACATCCCTGGTGGTCGTGTCGCTCCTTGCGGCGCGTCCGGTGTGATCCAGGAGAGACGACGTGCCAGTACGAGTCAGCAAGATGCCCATGAGACGGCAGCTTGCGCTGGCTCTTGCCGCGACCGCGACGGTCATGACCGTCAGCGTGGTCGATCACCTCAAGACCGAGCAGGCCGAAGAGACCGCCATCACCACGCAGTCCTTGCAGAATGCCGCGACGCACGACGTGCTGACCGCCGAGGTCGGACTACCCGGCCAGAACACACCGGCCACCGTGCACGACATTCAGCAGGCCGACTCCTTCAGCCTTATCGCCGTCCGTGGTGAGGACCTGGCCTCCGTGAACGTTTCTGTGCGGGCACAACAAGCCGACGGCGGCTGGGGGCAGTGGTACGAACTCCACCCCGTTGAGTCGGGCGATCCGGTGGCCCCAGACAAGGGAATCCCCGCGGCGACCGAACCGGTATTTGTCGGCACCACTCATTCCGCCCAGATTGCGGTGCAACCCAGGTACGGCGCCAACGTGAAGCCGCCGGCCGCCGACGGTGGCCGGACATCGGCCGCCCCCGGTTTGGGTTACCGGCCCGCGAGCATCGAGCAGCCCTTGACCACCGGACTCGATGCCATCCTGATCAGCCCCAAGCTGGCGCCCCCCGATGGAGCACGGTTCGAAGAGCGCTGGTCGGCACCGATAGCGCTGCCCCAAGCGGGCCCGCGGATCATCACGCGCGCCCAATGGGGCGCCAACGAATCAGACCGCTGCCCACCGGTTTACAACAGAGACGTGCGCGCGGGAGTGGTCCACCACACCGCCGGAAGCAACAACTACTCGCCCTACGATTCCGCCGCCATCATCCGGGCGATCTACGCGTATCACACCAAAACTCTCAAGTGGTGCGACATCGCCTACAACGTGCTGGTGGATAAGTACGGGCAGATCTTCGAGGGCCGCTTCGGCGGTATCACCAACAACGTGCAGGGCGCACACACCGGCGGATTCAACGAGCACAGCTGGGGCCTCGCGCTGATCGGTGACTTCACTCGCGACGAGCCCTCCCCCGCAATGCTGCAATCCGCAGGCCGCATGCTGGGTTGGCGCCTGCGGCTCGCCGGCGTGGATCCGCGCGGACAAGTGGACCTGACCTCGGAGGGCGGCCCCTTCACCACCGTGCCCGGAGGAAAAGTCGTCACGCTGCCAACGATTTTCACGCACCGTGACGTCGGAAACACCGAATGCCCAGGTGAAGCCGCCTACCGATTGATCCCCCGGCTGCGCGATATCGCGGCCGGCGCCGCCAACGGAGACCCGCCGGATCTCGTCGACGCGATGCGCGGCGGCGCCATCTACGACACCTGGATGCGGCTGGGCAGTACCGACAGCACGCTGGGCGCACCCACATCCACGGAACAACAGGCCGCCGGCGACGCCCGCTTCGCCACCTTCCGCAACGGGGCGATGTACTTCTCGCCCGGCACCGGCACCTACCCTGTCGTCGGGGCGATCTACCACGCCTGGGCCGAAACAAATTTCGAGCGTGGGCCGTTGGGGCTTCCTGTGAGCGACGAGCTGGGCGAGCCGAACATCATCGTGCAGAACTTCCAGAACGGATCCCTAATCTACGACCGGGCCAGCGGACGGGTGTCGAGTGTGATCAACGGGGAGACCCGCGAGGTACTCGGGGTGGCACCGGTGGCACAGAACGCCTTGCCCGAACAGTTCTCAGCCCCTGCCGCGCCCGCCGCACCGCCACCACCCGCACCGGCGCCGCCTCCCCCGCCGCCACCGGTCGAACAGTTCGCACCCGCCGCCTAACGCGTCATCGGAAGCGCCAGCACGAACGTAACCGCCTCAGCCCCACCAACGTTCGAGAACCTTGGCCACCCCATCATCGTCGTTGGTGGCCGTGATCTCGTCGGCGGCTGCGCGCGCCTCCGGGTGCGCGTTACCCATCGCCACCCCGTGCCCGGCCCAGCGGAGCATGGCCACGTCATTGGGCATATCGCCAAAGGCGATGACCGATTCCGGCTGCACCCCAGCCTGATCCGCTACCACGGCGATTCCGCTGGCCTTGCTGATTCCGGTGGGCATCACCTCGATGAGCCCGTTATCGGTGGAGTAGGTGATGGCCGCTCCCGCCTCGGTCACCAGCGGCGCGAGGATCTCAGCCATCTCCGAGCTACGCGCTCCGGCCTTGCGCACCAGCAGCTTCACCGCTGGAAAGCTCAGCAGGTCCTCCAGAGACACCTCGGTGTTGTCGGGGTTCAGCCAGGCATGCTCGTATCCGGGAGAACTGACGAATTGCGGTGTCGCGGCATCGTGTGCACTGCGACCGACCCGCTCCACCGCGAGGCCCACCCCGGGGATGGCGGCTTGCGCAACCTCCGCCAGCACGGCAAGCTCCGCCGGGCCCAGCGTGGCCGCCGAGATGATCCGGTCACTGTCCGCGTCGTACAGAACGGATCCATTGGCGCACACCGAGATCGGCGCGAAGCCGAGAGCCTCGACGATCGGGGTGATCCAACGGGGCGGACGCCCGGTGGCGAGGATGAACGTGGCACCCGATTCGACCGCGGCGGTGATGACCGCGCGAGTGCGCGCAGACAGCAGCTCGTCGGAATCGATCAGCGTCCCGTCCACGTCGGACGCGATAAGGGTGGGAGGAGTCACGGGCGGCCCGGCCCCGTCTTCTTCTGGGCCCTCTTCCGGGCGCGTTCTGCCAATTCCGCCTCCTCGAGCGCGGCGGCTTCCTCCAGGGTGGGGGCGCTACCGCCCAGGCGCCTGGGCAGCCAGTACGCGCCCGGTTCCGTCGGGTAGTCCCGCTGCGCCTGGGTCAGCAGCTGCTCCATGGCGTCATGCAACTCGGCCGTCGTGCGATCGATATCCGGGGATGCCGCCAGCGGCGGACCGACGGTGACATTGACAGGGATTTTACTGTGCCCCAGGTCTTTTGGATGATCCTTGGTCCAGATGCGCTGAGCCCCCCAGACGATGAGCGGAACGATCGGTACGCCGGCCTCATGAGCCATCCGGGCGGCGCCGCTCTTGAACTCCTTGAGCTCGAAGCTACGGCTGATGGTGGCCTCCGGGTACACCCCGACGATCTCGCCGCTACGCAGGCTGTCCACCGCCGCCTCGTAGGCGCCGTGGCCCGCGCTGCGGTCGACGGGAATCGCCTTGGCATGTTTGATCAGGAAGTTCATGATGGGCACCTCCTGCATCTCTGCCTTGAGCATGAACCGCAGCCGCCGACCGGCGCGGACCGTCGCCAAACCCGCCGGAAGAAAGTCGACGTAACTGGTGTGGTTGATCGCGATCACCGCACCACCGCCGGACGGGACCTGCTCCAGACCTCGATATCTGATCACGGTCCCCGTGAGGAAGACCGCCGTATTGGCCGTGATTTCGAGGAGTCGGTAAACCGGTTCCATCTAGCTGTCTTTCTGGGCCTGCTTTTCTGCCTCGCGAGCGGCGCGTTGTGCCTTGCGCTCGGCAGCGTCCTGGGCATCCCACTGCGCGGCCTCGGCCAAGGTCGGCGCGGACCCACCCAGCCGATGCGGCACCCAGTACTCTCCTGCCGGATGCTGGCCGTAGTCGTCCTGCACCTCCAGCAGCAGGTGCTGCATGCGAGCGTGCAGAAGAGCGGTGAGCTCCGAAACCGGCAGCGTCGGCTCGATAGGTGCGCCCACAGCGATAGAGATCGGCGTATTGGTGCGACCGAGATTCTTGGGATGCCCCTTGGTCCAAATGCGCTGCGCACCCCAGACGACGTGCGGAACGATCGGCACACCGGCCTCGATGGCCATGCGTGCCGCCCCTGATTTGAATTCCTTGATCTCAAAGCTGCGGCTGATGGTGGCCTCCGGGTACACCCCCACCAGTTCACCGGCCTTGAGCTTGTCGACCGCCTCGGCGTAGGACGCGGCACCGTCCACGCGGTCGACCGAGATATGCCGGCAGCCCCGCATGATGGGGCCGGTGATCTTGTTGTCGAAGGTTTCCTTCTTGGCCATGAACCGCACCTTGCGCCCCTTTTTCTGAAGGAACGCCGGCAGCCCGGCGAAGGTGAAATCCATGTATCCGGTGTGGTTGATCGCCACAACCGCCCCGCCTTCAGTCGGCAGGTTCTCGACACCCGTAACGGTGAATTTCAGGCCTTGAATGGCCCAGACGGTACGGGCAAGCCCGATCACCGTTCCATAAACAGGCTCCACGTGACGAGCCTAGCGCTGGTGGTCCACCCGGTGCACTCGATACCCGTCTAACGCTGCACGAGACCGCCACCGTCGGCCACGATCACCTGACCCGTGATGAACGAGCCCGCGTCCGACAACAGCAGTAGCGCCGGTCCGATCATCTCGTCGGTGGACGCCAGGCGCCCCATGAAGGACTGCGCGGCCATGGCGTCGATGACCTCCTGCGGGTTCTGCTGCAGCATGTAGGTATCGACAGTGCCGGGCGCCAGCGCGTTCACCCGGATGCCTCGCCCGGTGTACTCGGCGGCCATCGACCGGGTGAAGGACATGAGCGTGGCCTTCATGGCCGCGTACATCGACAACATCGGCACGTACTGAAAAGCGGCCACCGACACCACGTTGAGCACCGAGGCATGCTCACTGGCAGTGAGATGCGGCAACGCCGCCTGCACCAGGAATATCGGCCCGCGCACATTGACGTCGAACGACTTGCCCAGCGCCTCAGGCGTGTAGCTGCCCATGGGCTGCGCGACCGGGTTGGCGGCCGCGTTGACCACGATGTCGATGCCGCCGTACTCGTCGACCGTGCTCGCGACCAAACCGTCGATATCACTCAGGTCGCCCATGTGGGCGGGCACGCCGAGGGCCCGATACCCCTTGTCCTGTAGCCCCTTCGCCGCGGTGGTACAGGCATCGGCCTTGCGGCTGGACACCACCACCGATGCCCCGCAGGCACCGAGAGCCTCGGCTATTGCGTACCCGATTCCGCGGGTCCCACCGGTAACAATCGCGGTACGTCCCGACAAGTCGTAGAGCGTCTGGAAGTCATTGAGGTTCACGCCCGGCACGCTACCCGTCGCCCGATGACGGGCAGACTGGAACGGTGACGATTCCGATCGAGCCGGTGACCATTCCCGAGATCGTGTCCCATATCGCAGCGGGACGGCCGATACTCCCGGTGTGGGACAACGAAATTGGCGGCCACACGTTTCAGATCGGCGACGGGCCAGGCCGTGAATTCATCAAGGTGTCGGAGCCTCATCCGGCGATTGACCTGCGTGTCGAGGCCGAAAAGCTCGCCTGGGCAGGCCACTACACCACGGTTCCCGTGGTCCTGGGTGTCGACACCGGCGGTCCGCTGCATTGGCTGCACACCGCCGGTGTCGACGGCAACAGCGCGGTGGTGCCCCGCTGGATCAACGACCCCGGGCCCGCAGTGCGCGCCATCGGTTCCGGGCTGCGCGCGCTGCATGACCGGCTGCCCGCGGACGACTGCCCCTACAGCTGGGCGGTGGCCGATCGAGTGGCCCGTCTCGTCAATCCCGAGGGGCTGACGCACCACCCGCCGATCGATCGCCTGGTGGTGTGTCACGGTGACGCGTGTGCGCCCAACACTCTCGTGGATGACGCCGGGAACTGTTGTGGCCATGTCGATTTCGGCGATATGGGAGTTGCCGATCGCTGGGCGGACCTTGCGGTGGCCAGCTGGTCATTGGAATGGAACTACGGTGCGGGCTGGGACGCCACTTTCTTCGAGGCGTACGGCGTCGCGGAGGACTCTGAGCGCATGGCCTACTACCGGCGCCTATGGGACTCCGAAGATTAACCCTGCCTAGAGGCAGCGGACCGGCGGATTTCCGTAACCTGGATCGCATGCGTCTCTCGACCCGCCGGGCCTTGATACTGATTGCACTCGTCGCGACCTTGGTGGTGGCGGCGGGCGGCGCCCTCGGTTTCTACCGTTCCCGCACCGCTAGCCCGGAATTTCCCGTGGTCGACACCTCCGCGCTATCCCCCGGGCGTGCCGCCGTGGTGCGGATTCTCGGGCACGAGTACGAGACGCAGGCCGGGATGGCCAAGTACTCCGACGGCAACGACGAGCCATGGTGCGCCGACTTCACCAGTTGGGTGATGCGCGAGTCCGGCAAGCCGTTCTCCAACCCAAACTCCGGGAACTGGCGCATCCCCGGGGTGCTGACATTGACCGCATACCTCAAGAACGAGAGGCGTTACGAGACCCCCGACTACAGCCCAAAGCCCGGCGACATGGTGCTGTATGACGAACCGAGCCCGAAGGGCCAGCATGTCAACATCGTCCTGATCAACGACAACGGCACCCTCACCACGGTCGGTGGCGGCGAGGGCAGGGGAGTCGGGTTGTCGACCTATGTGGCCGCCGAAGACTCGGGGATCACCGGGTACGGACGTTACGAATGATCACCGCGCCACCGATCGCAACATCGTGGGGTTATCGGCGCGCTGCAGGTGGCGCAGGAACTGCGACATCGCGGGTGAGACGGCCGAGTCCGCACGTCGGATGAACAGCGTCTCGACTCGGGCCCGTGTCGGCGTCAACTGGTGCATCCGCAACAGCGAGGCCCGCTGCGAAGCGGAAACGACCCCGACGGGAAGCAGTGTCACACCCATATCGGCCGCGACGCATCCGAGAATTCCTTCCAGACTGCCGAACTCAAGAACCTGCGGGTCCGCGACATCGTGGTCGGCGAAAATCTCGTGCAGCCGGTCGCGGTAGGCGCAGCCGTTGCGGAAGACGAGTATTCGCGTCGACGTGTCGAAGACTTCCCGGCTGTCGGCATGACGTTGGGCGGTGACCAGCACCAGCTCTTCCACAAAGGCTAAATCCGTTACAAGAGAACTATTCTCGATGGGTCCGCAGACAAATCCGCCATCCAGTCGATGGTCGTTCACCATGGCGGTCAACTCGGCCGTGGTGCCCGTGGTAAGCGTGAAGTCGACTCGCGGGCAGTCAGCGGCATACGCGGCCAGGATGCCGGGCAGGCGCAGGCCCGCCGTGGTCTCCATGGCTCCGATCGCCAGCGTCCCGGTGGGTTCGGCCTCATCGCCGACTACCTGAGCGGCTTCCCTCAGCAGTGCCGTGATTCGTTCGGCATACGGCAGAAAGGCTTCCCCAGCGTTGGTCAGGGTCACTCCACGCGCGTGCCGACGAAACAGCTCGACACCGAGTTCGTCTTCCAGCGCCTTGATGTGGGTGCTGACGTTCGACTGCACGGTGTGGAGCTGCTTCGACGCATGGGAGATACCACCGGCCTCGGCGACCGCGAGGAAATGCGTGATGTCACTGAGCTCCATACCCGGAGTCAATCACGCGTTCGCAACGGCCGGAACCGCCAGTTCGCCGGTGACGTATTGCGCCTGGCCGAAGCCGAAAGACCAATCCTGGGGTCCGTTTTCGCTGATCGCCGCGAATAGATCCGCGCCTGCCACGCCCACGGCGGCCAGCTTGGCGGCCAGTGAGGCGAAGACCTTCTGTTTGGTCTCCGTCGTCCGGCCCGCTTGGGTGAAGATATGCACGATCACCAGCTGGGCCGATCGGCGAAATCCCAGTCCCGCATCCTCGGCGATGATATCCGTCGAGGCGTGCGCGGTAATGATCTGGAATCGGTCTCGCACAGGGATTTTCAAGACCTCTACTAGGGCCTCGTGCACCGCGTCGGCGATGGCGCGCTGCTGTTCTCGCGTCCGATCCGAGGTCACGTCGATACGCACTAATGGCATGGGTTGACTCCTTGGTGTGTCGGGTTGATAGCGGCGGCCTGGGCCACCATGGAATGGATGATGTCGGCGGCACTCTCGACACTCCGTATCTGACCAATGCCCTCGCCGACAATCAGATTCGCGACGGTGTAATCCTCACCGGCCAAACCTTTCTGGTAATCGATACGGGCCCGGTCAAGATGTCTGATGAGCTCGGCCTCGTGGTCATGCCACGTGTTGACGAAGTCATTGCGCAACACCCTGCCGCTGTACGCAGGCGGCCAACTCTTGCCGCGCACAATGTCGTAGACATGTTGGCGGATGGTGTCATCGCCACCGGCCTGAAGGGCATATCGCTGGGCGGCCGCAGAGATCGCCGCTTCCTGCGCGGCCAGAAAGCGCGTCCCGACCAATGCACCGTCGGCACCCAGGGCCAGCGCGGCAGCCAGGCCGCGACCATCGGCCACCCCGCCTGCGGCCAAAACCAGCACCTGAGGCGCATTTTTTGCGACGACGTCCACAATCTCGGGCACCAGGGTGAATGTTGATCGTTGTCCGGCCCCGTGTCCGCCCGCTTCTCCCCCTTGAGCCGCGATGACGTCGGCACCCACCGCGATGGCCCGGGAAGCCTGCTCGATGTTGTGGACCTGGCAGATCAGAGGCACCCCGGCGGCCCGGATCCGCGGCGCATAGGGCGCGGGGTCGCCGAACGACAGGAAGATCGCCGCGGGATTCTGTGCCAACACGAAATCAAGGACATGTTCGTTGCCGTTCAGGGTCCAGGTGATGAACCCGCATCCCACGGCACCGCGCGCCCGTTCGAACTGTTGGCGAATCCACGTCTCGTTCGCGTAGCCGCCGCCGAGTAGGCCCAACCCACCCGCCGCGCCGACGGCGCTCGCGAGGCGCGCATCGGCGACACCATCCATCGGCGCCAGGACCACCGGATGCTCGATGCCGAAGTGGTGGGTCAACCGAGTTTTCAAGGTCATGTCTCAACCGTAGATTCGTGAGAAACCCCAGGTCCAACGGTTCCTCACGATAGGAGTGTTCTGTTTTTCAGAACGATCTAGAGATTACATCCCTTGCCTTGAGAAGGCTGAGTCCCGATACCATCGAGGAGTGATCCTGCGCCAGATCGCGATCAATCGTGAAAAGCAGCCCGATGCTTGGTATTTGGACATTCCGTCGATTGCGCAGATCGCGGCGAAGCCCCTACAGCTGACCACCGGCGTCACCGTGATCGTCGGAGAGAACGGGTCGGGCAAGTCCACCTTCCTGGAGGCGGTGGCCTCCTCGTGGCGGTCGCGACTGCCCTACGCCGTCACTCATTGGGGCGCTCCCGGCGGAACCGAGGACACCGACCTGCACCGGGCCGTCTCCTTCGACGCCGAGCACCCGCGCCCCGGCGGGGGTTGCTTCCTGCGGGCCGAGGCGATGCACCAGCTGTTCACGGCGGTAGACCAACGCACCCCGGAACAGATATTCGACGGCAGACTCAACGAGCGCTCCCATGGGGAGTCCTTCCTGGCGTACCTTGCCGAACGGGACATGGAACGCGGGCTGTTCATCCTCGACGAGCCCGAGGCGGCGCTGTCCTTCACCTCATCCCTGCAGTTGATGGCGATGCTCGACGGCGAGATCTCCGCCGGATCTCAGGTCATCATGGCTACCCACTCACCTGTACTGGCGGCCTTCCCCGGCGCCACCATTCTGGAGTTCGGGGAAGACGGTGTACAGCAACGAGACTGGGAGGATCTGGCGATGGTGGGGCACTGGCGACGCTTTCTTGCCGATCCACGCGTCTATCTGCGGCACTTGTTCGAGACCGAATGATGCAACGGGACATGCGCTGTGCGGTACTGGGCGCCGCCTGCGCGATCGGATTCAGTCCTGCTGCGGCGGCGCTGACTGTGGTCGCATACCGGTTTCCGGTGCCGATGACGGGTTACGTCAGCGGTCCAGCCAATATCTGGGCAGCGATGTTCGGCGCCGTTTTCTACTTGGTGCTGGGCGGTTTCGCCGTCATCGGCGGCTTCGGAGCCGGAGCCGGGCTGTTGGCGGAACGGCTACGATCACACCACGCAGTGCCCTACACGGTCGGCGCCTCGTTCGTCGTCGCGCTATTGGGCGCGCTATCCCTTGCCCTGTTGGAACACGCCGTCGGGGTCTGGTGACCGATCGACCAGCGATGCCATCCGGCGGGTGAGGCCTTCGAGGATCTCGGCGGCCTCGGCAAGAGTGCGCTGCTCCTCGGGCGGCAACGTACTCAGCCACGGATCTAGAACGCTCTGCCGCTCGGCACGCATGGCAACAAGGGCCTCACGTCCCACCATGGTCAGCTTGATGCGCTGCGCTCGCTTGTCGGCGGGATCGACCCGCCGCTCGACATACCCGACATCCTGGAGCCGCTTTAATTGCACGGTCATAGTGGGCTGGCTGCAGTGGTCAGCCTGCGCCAGGTCCGAGATCCGCGCGTCCTCCATCTCCCCGACGAGTGCCAGTAGTCGCGCCTGCCCGGTAGGTACAGGCAGCTCAGCCTGGCTGGACACCCAGCGGTTGAGCCGCGCGATCACGGTCAGTACGTCGGCGGTGAGGCCATCGGTGGTGGACACAGGCCGATTTTACGTAGCATCCCTATGCAAGGGGATTTTGGTGCATTTTCCAGCGTCTTACGCACCTTTTTGCACCGTAATCGCAGCTCGATAGGCTGGGGGCCATGCGAGTCACCAGTGTCGGCCACGCCGGATTCTTCATCGAGACGGCTGCGGGCAGCGTCCTCTGCGACCCCTGGGTCAACCCCGCGTACTTCGCCTCCTGGTTCCCATTCCCAGATAACAGCACCCTGGACTGGGACCGGCTCGGGAACTGCGACTACCTCTACGTCTCGCATCTGCACAAGGACCATTACGACCCGAAGAATCTGACCGAGCACGTCAACAAGGACGCCGTGGTGCTGCTGCCCGACTATCCGGTGCCGGACTTGAAGCGCGAGCTCGAAGGGCTGGGTTTCCACACGTTCGTGGAGACCGAGGACTCGGTGAAGCATCACGTGAGTGGCCCCAAGGGTGATCTGGACATCATGATCATCGCGCTGCGGGCCCCTGCCGATGGACCCATCGGCGACTCCGGCCTCGTGGTGTACGACGGCACCACCACGGCTTTCAACATGAACGACGCCCGCCCCGTTGATCTGGATGTGCTGGCCCAGGAGTTTGGGCATGTCGACGTGCACATGCTGCAGTACTCGGGGGCTATCTGGTACCCAATGGTCTACGACATGCCCGCCCGCGCCAAGGAGGCCTTCGGCACCCAGAAGCGGCAGCGTGGAATGGACCGGTGCCGCCAGTACATCGCACAGGTGGGCGCCACCTGGGTGATCCCATCCGCCGGGCCACCGTGCTTCCTGGACGCAGAGCTGCGTGACCTCAACGACGACCATGGCGATCCTGCGAACATCTTCCCAGACCAGCTGGTGTTCCTGGACCAGATGCGCCAGCACGGTCACGACAGGGGTCTGCTGATGATTCCCGGCACCGTCGCGGATTTCACTGGCTCCGAACTCAATTCATTGACACATCCGGTGTCCGACGAGGAGGCCGAACATATCTTCGGCGCCGGGAAGGCCGCATACATCGAGGCATACGCGCAGCGAATGGCTCCCGTACTGGCCGCCGAGAAGGCGGGGTGGGCGCCCGCCGAGGGGGAACCGCTACTGGAGCCGCTGCGTGCCAAATTCGAGCCGATCATGGCGCAAACCGATCAGATCTGCGATGGCATCGGCTACCCGGTAGAACTGCGCCTCGGCGCCGAGACTGTGGTGCTCGACTTCCCTAAACGCATTGTCCGCGAACCCATTCCCAATGAAAAGTTCCGGTACGGTTTCGGGATCGCACCCGAGCTGGCGCGTACCGTGCTCCGCGATGACGAGCCCGACTGGGTGAACACCATCTTCCTATCCACCCGCTTCAAGGCCTGGCGAGTGGGCGGCTACAACGAGTACCTGTACACCTTCTTCAAATGTCTCACCAACGAGCGCATCGCCTACGCCGATGGCTGGTTCGCCGAAGCTCACGACGACAGTGCCTCGATCACCATGGACGGCTGGGAGATACAGCGCCGCTGCCCGCACCTGAAGGCTGACCTGTCGAAATTTGGTGTGGTGGAAGGAAAGACGCTCACCTGCAATCTGCACGGATGGGACTGGAACCTGGAGACCGGCCGCTGCCTGACCTCCAAGGGCCACGAGCTGCGGTCCAAGAAGCTCGGCTAGGCCGGAACCAACTCGAACATCGGAATCACCCGGTCGATCCGCGCCTGGTAATCGCCGAAGAACGCGTACGCGGCCACCAGCGCCGGGAACATATCGTTACGCTCGCTCGAATCCAGCTCGCGCACAACGGCGTTGTAGGTATCCGGAACTATCTCAACGGTCACCTCGGGATGGGCGCGCACATTGAAGATCCATGATGGGGGCCTCTGCTGTCCGCCGTTGGACCCCACAATGAACCTGCGCCCGTCGTGCTCGAAGTACCCCAGCGGGGTCAGCCGTTCGATTCCTGACTTGGCGCCGGTGATTGTCAGGATGAGCACCGGCATCTCATCGTCGGCCACCCCAGGCAGCTTGCCGCCGTTCTCGCGGAGCAGCCTGATCATCCGGCTATCGTGTTTCTGCACACCGTTTTCAGAAAGCTCCCGATACGTATCCGATGTCACACCTTCGGTCATATCTCGACGTTAGCGCGAACTCAGAAGTCCGAACCCCACCGTCCCGCCTAGCGGACGTTACGCACCCGCTGCCGCAGCTCGGACGCCTCGACGGACTCGGTGCTGTACACGCGCACCACCGCCTCGTCACCTGCCTGTAGGTACGTGGATTCGCCCAGGGGCGTGTACTTGGTTGCCCCGATACCGATCAGCACATGCGCGGGGTGCCCGGCGGCCACCATCAGCGTGCCCACATCCTCCAAGGGAGTGTCTGGCGAACCCTTTTGGTTATCCAATCTTTCGGTGATCCAGTCCAAGAGCACCTCGCCGTAGTAGGAGTAACCAAGTAGCGGGCTGTCCACGCCGTACTCGTGCTCTTGTCCGTCCGCGGTGTGCAGATGACAGTTCAGCCGCAGGGTGGCGGTTGGTCCGTCGGGGGTGAGATCGCTGACTTCAAAGAACTGTCGCGCAACGCCTTTGGATGCCGCACCCCAATTCTTCTTATAACTGATCTTGGGGGCATTGGGCCGCCGGATCGAGCAGTCGTTGAAAGCGCCCAGCGCAAACGGCTCCAGCGATGCGACAACGTCACCACGCCAATGCACCCGGCATGCCAACCCCACCTCGGGTTCGATCTGCAGGTTCAGCGGGGTATCACTCTCGGGCAGCACCGTCTCATCGTGCGAGAGCGGGAACTGCCCCAGGAATCCATCGTCACCGGGCACGTACCAGGGGAAGATCCCCTTGGGCGCGATGCCGTTAGACGCCACGTTCACGAAATCCGCAGACTCCCCGGCCTGTTCGAGATGCCCGGCGAAGTTCCCGGCCACCCCGAAGCCGAACCAGCTACGCAGTTCGTCCAGCTCGACGTCGAGCATCTTGCTCATTTGGGCTCCAGCACTTCGGTTCCGACGAAGGGCACCAGGGCCGCGGGTACCCGAACGCTGCCATCGGGTAACTGGTGGTTCTCCAGGATCGCCACCAACCACCTCGTGGTCGCCAGCGTGCCATTGAGTGTCGCGGCCGTCTGCGGCTTACCGTTCTCGTCGCGGTAACGCACAGCCAGCCGCCGCGCCTGGAAGGTGGTGCAATTGGAGGTAGAGGTGAGTTCGCGGTAGGCCTGCTGCGTCGGCACCCACGCCTCGCAGTCAAACTTGCGTGCCGCCGACGATCCCAAATCTCCTGCCGCAACGTCGATCACGCGGTACGGCACATCGATGTGGGCCAGCATCTGACGCTCCCAGCCCAGGATCTTGTTGTGCTCGGCCTCGGCGTCCTCGGGCTTGCAGTAGACGAAGGCCTCCACCTTGTCGAACTGGTGCACCCGGATGATGCCGCGGGTGTCCTTGCCGTAGCTGCCGGCCTCGCGGCGGAAGCAGCTGGACCATCCGGCGTACCGCAACGGGCCCTCATTCAAGTCGAGGATCTCGCCGGAGTGGTACCCGGCGATCGGCACCTCCGAGGTGCCCACCAGATACAGGTCGTCTTCCTCGAGGTGGTACACCTCGTCGGCATGGGCACCCAAAAATCCTGTGCCACCCATGATTTCGGGCTTGACCAATACCGGGGGAATCAGCAGGGTGAAACCGTTGGCCACCGCGGTCTGCACGGCCAGCTGCAGCAGACCGAGTTGCAGCAGCGCTCCATATCCGGTGAGGAAGTAGAACCGGGCACCGGAGACCTTCGCGCCGCGCTCCATGTCGAACAGGCGCAGCGACTCGCCCAATTCCACATGGTCCTTGGGGTTTTCGATGGCAGTCGGCTCGCCCACCAGCTCGCGGACCACAAAGTCCTGCTCGCCACCGGCCGGGACGCCGTCGATCACCACATTGCTGATCGCCTTGTGTGCCTCGGTGAACGAGGCTTCCGCCACCACCTGCTCGGCTTCGGCCGCCTTGACTCGCGCCGCGAGTTCAGAGGCGGCAGCCAGCAACGCGGGGCGCTCCTCGGGCGTCGCCTGACCTACCTTCTTACTTGCCGTCTTCTGCTCCGCGCGCAGAGTATCGCCGGTCGACACCGCCGCACGCCGTGACGTATCGGCGTCGAGGAGCACATCCACGAGTGCCGGGTCCTCGCCTCGCAGACGCTGCGAGGCACGCACCGCGTCGGGATTTTCACGCAGAAATTTGAGGTCGATCACTCGCTGAACACTACTGGGGCTAGTTTCCGCACCTGCGATTCAGCCCAGTGCTGATCCATCGGCTCGAACAATCGTCTCGACCTGGGCACGCAACGCCGCCAGCTCCTCGTGCTCGGTCGGCGAGTACTCGCGCGCCACCTCGTCGAGCACACACACCGTGCCGACGACCTCACCGGCCGAGTTGTGAACGGGAAGCCCCAGATAGTTGGTGAGGCCGAACTCGATTTCATCCTCGTTGCCCGCGAAACGCGTGTCGACGCGCGAGTCCCTCACGAAGACCTCCTCACCGGTGTCCACGACGCGCTCGCAGTACAGAGGGACCCTGCCCTGGTCGTCTCCCGCCTTCTTTCCGACAGAGCCAACCGTGTAGTGCTCGGCCGCCTCTCCAGCCGTGGCAGCGACAGCCATCGCACCAGGCTCCGAACGCATGACCAGCACCGATCGGACACCTAGTAGGCGCGCGACCTCGTCAAGCCGCGGCGCCAGCTCAGCGAGCTGCGGATTGGTCTCGGCAGATGCCACGCAGCAACGCTCTCCCACCGCGGCGACAGCAGCGAGGGTTGCACTCACCGTGAATCCGCAGGCGGCCTAACGGCCGAACAGGCTCAGATACTCGTCCTTGCCGAACATCCGCGCCGCATCGAGCGCGGACGGGGTCCCGGCGGTGGGATCGGCGCCCGCATTGACCAGGATTTCGACGATGTCATCGGAGCCCTTGAACACCGCGCCGGCCAACGGGGTCTGCCCCTTGTCGTTGGCGCGATTGACGTCGGCGCCGCGCGCTATCAGCGACCGCACCGTCGACGCGTTCCCGTGGTAGGCGGCCAGCATGACAAGGGTGTCGCCCGCCTCGTTCGTCAGATCCACCGGTGCACCGGAGTCCAGGTACGCGGCCAGGGTGGACGCGTTGCCCTCTCTGGCCATATCGAAAAGCTCGTGGGCGAGCGCGGCGACCTGCTCGGCAACGCGGGCCTGATGCTCGGCTTCCCCCGCTGAAGAGTCGCCGATCTCGTCGCCGTCATCACGGTCAGGTTCCATCGTTGTCACAGAGTTCAATCTAGCTGCGCTCGCGGACAGCATCGCTGGGCTAACCCGCACCGCCACCTGTAACAATGACTGCAGTATGAGTGACGAAGCCGAACCCACGCCGAAGGTCGAGCGGGACGAGTCCTCCCCGGACCAATCCACCAACGACGAGGTGGACACCGATACGTCCGCGGACTCCGCTGCTGAGTCCGCGGATGCTGCCGTGCCCCCCGCGGAGGCCCAGGAAACCCCGGAGACCCCCGTCGCCTCGGACTCTGATACCGAATCGGCCGCTGCCGACTCTCCGCAGACGGAAGTCTTGGACTACCCCGAAAACGAGGATCCCGACGCTTCCGCCGATGGCGTCGACGAGGCCGCTCAGCCGGCAAAGAACCACTGGTGGGAGGGCCTGAAAGAGGGCCTTAAAGAGCGCTCCACCCACCGTGCGCTGCTGCTCGTCACTTTTGGCGGGTTGTTCATCGCGGGTCTCACTCAGGCGCTGCCGGACGGCTGGACCTCGGCAGATCGTTTGGTCAACAAGATCGATTCCAATCCGGTACCGAGCACCGGCGCCCCGGGCAACAGCACCTTCAATTCGGCAAAGGGTGGCGACTGCCTCAGTTGGTCCGCGCCCACGTCCATGGCCGACGTCCGGACCGTCGATTGTGCGACCGACCATCGTTTCGAGGTCGCCGAGTCGATTGACCTGCGGACCTTCCCCGGCACGGAGTACGGGCCGGATTCGCAGCCGCCCAGCATGGTGCGCATCCAGGAGATCAGCCAGGAGCAGTGCCAGGTCGCCATCAATCGCTATCTGGGCGATCGCTACGACCCGAACAGCCGATTCACCATGGGCATGCTGTACCCGGATAAGAAGGGCTGGTCTGAGGCGGGCGAACGACGCGTGCTGTGTGGGCTACAGCTCCCCGGCTCCGATAACCAGCAACAGCTCTTCCGCGGCAAGGTGGCCGAGCAGGACCAGTCCAAGGTCTGGCCGGTAGGCACGTGTGTCGGCATCGACTCGACGACGAACCTGCCCACCGAGCTCCCGGTGGACTGCGACAGGGCGCATGCCATGGAGATCACCGGAACCGTGAGCCTCGCGGAGCAGTTCCCGGGTTCGGTACCACCCGAACCCGACCAGGATGCGTTCATCAAGGACAACTGCAACCGCCTGACCAACGAGTACATGGGCAATCCCGACGGGTTCCGCGCCACCACGCTGACGCTGTCGTACAACACGATCACCTTGCCGAGCTGGACCGCGGGGAGCCGTCAGGTCAGCTGCAACATCGGTTCCACCCTCGGCAACGGCGCGTGGTCGACCTTGGTCAACAGCGCCAAAAGCGGGCAATTACTGATCAATGGGCAACCGCCGGTACCGCCGCCGGACATTCCCGCGGACCGGCTGAACCTGCCGCCGATCCCGTTGTCCACCACCCCGGCGCCGACCCAGCAGCCGACTCAGCAACCCAGCTACACCCAGCAGCCGACATACACGCAGCAGCCAACCCGCACTCAACAACCAACACAGCAACCGACCCAGCAGCCGACGCGGACCTCTGCGCCGCCGACGTCTTCGGTCGCGCCTAACCCGAGCAATCCTCCTGGTAACACGATCGTGACGACGCTGCCGCCGGGCGCGGGTCCACCACCGCCTCCCGCGGGCCCGCCGATGGATGGCCCACCCATGGAGGGACCGCCGATGGAGGGGCAGGTGCCGGGACAGGCACCGCCCGGAGCCCCGCCACCCGGGCCGGCCTAGCGGTGCCCGCACCCGACTCCGGCCCCTGATGGCCGTCCCGATGAGCGAGCAACGGTTCGAAGAACTCGTCGCCGATGCCCTCGACGCCGTGCCGCCCAAGCTTGCCGCCGCCATCGACAACGTGGTGGTGCTGGTCCAGGACCAGCATCCGGAGGATCCCGAACTACTCGGGCTATACGAGGGGATCGCGCTGACCGAGCGTGACAGCTTCTACGCGGGCGCGCTGCCGGACACCATCACGATCTATCGCGAGCCGTTGCTCGAGATGTGTTCCAGCGAACACGAGGTGATCGACGAGGTGACGATCACCGTCATCCACGAGATCGCTCACCATTTTGGTATCGACGATGAGCGACTACACCAGCTGGGCTGGGACTAAAGAGGCGGCTGAGGTTTGCGGGAAAAATATCCAAAAATCTCGGAGAATGATGGAACCGAACAGAGGGATCCGCCGTCCATCTCTAGTGAAAGGGCAAATCTGCCCGTAGGACGACGCGAGACGAGCGGGGGAAAGGGGACAGAAGATGGCTGACGTACCGGCGCCCGCCCAGCGTGAGGAGATCCGTTGGGACCTGGCTAACCAGCCGGGGACTGTTCTACAGGTCGATCCGGATGTGATGAAGGATGCCGCTGTCCAGTACGACGCGATGGCGCAGCGACTGCAGGAGGCTCTCGACAAGCAGCTCGAGGCCACGAAGTTCGGCTCCGCGGGCCGCGACGAGGTGTCCACCGCGGTGGCCAACGCGTCCGCGAAGACCAACGAGAACTTCGAGAAGGTCGCCAAGGACGGCATCGAGCAGCTCAAGCGCATTGCCGAGGCGTTCCGACGCAACTCGCAGGCGTTCGTGGATCTCGAACGGCACAACGCCGCCCGTATCAATGGTGTGGGGGAATAGATCATGACCGGATTCACTGGCGTCAACTGGGTGGCCCGTAAGGCGAAGAAGCTGGCCCTGGACCTGACCACCGGTGCGGGCCCGACGCATGTTGTCGACAGCGCCCTGGCCTGGCAAGAGATCAGCGCCGCGTTCGCCGAGGTGCACGAGAACAGCCTGGGCGTCAGCGAGAAGCTCGTGGAGGGGTACCGCGGACCTCGTGCCGAGGAGGCGCTGTCCAAGCTGACCCCTTTCACCGAGTGGCTGGACAAGATGGCCGGACTGACTCAGGAAGTCAGCGACACCGCCAACACCTACGCCGAGTCCTATGGCACCGCGGTTCTTGACATGCCGCACATCAACGACCTGGCCCAGCTGGAGAAGGCCAAGGCCGAAGCTTTGTCGGCTGGCGGAGCGCTATTCGGACTCCACGCCACCACCGAGGGCATGGAGCAGGGTCTCGACCTGCAGGCCGCTAAGGCCATGGAGACCTACGAGTCAGCCAGCGTGCCCGCGGCCAAGGTCGTGGAGTTCCCGGCGGCTCCGGAGATCATCAAGTACCCCGAAGAGAAGTCGGAAGCCAACAGCGGCAACACCGGTGTCAGCGCTGCGGGCGTTGGCCTGTCCGAGATGGGCCCGAGCCCGCTGAGCCCCGACTCGGTGCCCGGAGTGCAGAGCGCCCGCGCGGCGGCCATCTCGATGACCGCCAACGCGGCCGCCGCCGGCGGCTCCGGTATGGGCATGGGCGGAATGGGTGCGCCGATGGCCGGCATGATGGCCGGCGGCGCGCTGGCCGCGAGCGCAGGCAAGGGCATCAAGGCCGGAAACGTCAACAGCAAGAAGGACGAGGACGAAGACGACGAGAAGCTCACCGCCATCGGCGCCACCGGCGTCTTCATGGGCGACGAGAGCAAGCCCGTCGAACTGCCGGACATTCTGACCACCAAGTCGGGTACCGACAAGGTCGCCGACTTTGAAAACGTAGATGCCTCAACGCTGTTCGAGCGCGGCGGCTCCAAGGGAGCAGTGGCGCCGCCGGTCCTCGGTGCGAGCGCGGAGCTGTGACCGTCCGCCTGGACTTCGACGAACTGGAGCTGACCCGCGAGATCACCGGTAACGACCTCTTGCCGGTTGTGTTGGCCGCGGGTCCGCGCCACGAAGACGAAGTCGAACATCGAGACGCCCTGGAAAGCGCCCGCGCCAGGCTCAAGGAGCGCAATCTGCTGAAGGGCGAGGACCTTCACCCGACGCTGCGTGACATGCTGACCTCGGCCAGCAAGGCCACCGGTCAGGTGGCGGTACGCCGTTGGGCGGGATCGCAGATGCTGCGCCTGTGCCTGGTCGAGCACGGCGAGGCGTATGTGCTGCTGGTCAATGATGGCGAGGGTGTGGCCATGCGATCGGTGTCCGGTTCACTCGGCGCCGAACTGTGGCGCTACCTGGGCGATGCCACCCCGCTGAAGTTCGGGTCGATCAACGCGCCCGCCGAGCAGCTGGCCCTGGCCCTCAATGCCGAGCCCGCCGATATGGCCCGCCATCTCATGGCGCTCGGTGCCACCAAGGCCGACGCCGTAACCGTCGCGAAGGCGATGGCTCGCCGCGGCGCGATGACCGAGATCACCGCAATTCGCCGAGTCGACGGCATCACCGACCGCGCACCTGGCGGAGTTGCGGTGTACGACACCGCGTTTGGCCGAATCATGGCGACTCCCAGCACATCTGCCGACGGTGCGTTGTGGGCCACGCTCACTCCAGCGACACCGCAGCGGATGACGCACGCGCTCAAGAGCCTCGGCCTGGAGTAGGGCAACGGCCCTGTTCACACCGTCTTGGTGACGCCGTAGTAGCCGATGATGTCTTCAGTTCCTGAGGTCGTGCTGGTGAGCACCGCATAGGACCGCAGGAACGACTGCCCGATGCACCCATCGATCTTGATGTGGACATCCTTGAGCGTGACGCGTGATTGCGTGCCCTTGAACTTCTTCTTGGTGACAGAGACGTTGATGACCTCACCGGGCTTTGGTCTCACCTCAATGTTTCCCACGAGGGGCATGCTGATATTGCCGAGTCCGGACTGGCCGATCGACGAGGAGAGGCCGACGCTTCCGGTCAGACGAACACCACTCAGCGCGATACCGCAGCCGATCTGATAGCCCGCCTCGACGGTGCCGCCTTTCAACTTGGTGCTACCGCCTCCCTTCACGGTGGCGATGAATGTGCCTCCGGCCAGATACTCACGGGATGAGGTCGCCGTGGTGAGTGGCGGGATTGGCAGCTGGGTCTCTTCCTCGGCCGCAAGCGTCAACACCCAGCCGTCCGGTGTGGTGACGGTCGCCGGTGGTTCTGAGGCGACGACGCCGGTGTCCAACGCTGGGCCTGGTTCGCCCTCCACCGGGGGCGGCGGGTTCTCGGCTGCGGCGGGCAAGGGAAGTGGAGAAGGAATGGGTTCGGCCGATGCCAGCGGGGCCGCTCCCGTGAGTACGCACGCGGCAGTCACCGTGGCAAGAGTTCTATACATGGTCATCGACGCCTCTCAAAACTGGATGTGGTTGAGCAAGTAAGGGTTTGGCTGGTCCAGAAGTCAGACGGCCTTGGTGACGCCCATGTAGGTGATCACGTCCTGCGTGTCCTCGGTGGAACTGGTCAAAATCGCATAGGAGCGGATGAAGGACTGACCCACGCAGCTGTCGATCTTGATACGAAACGCGGTAATAGAGACGCGGGCGGTGTCCCCCTCGAATGCCATCTTGGTGACCGGGATGATGGTCGCGGTCCCCGGCTTGAGGGTCGGGCGGACCTGTGCAAAGACGTTGCCGCCGACGCTGGGCACGCCTGCGGGGCTGATCTGTGGCGTGATGCCGCCACCAAATCTCAGGTCGACCTCGGCAGCGCTTATGCCACAACCGATTTGGTATCCAGCCTCCAGGATGCCGTCGGTCAGTTTGGTGGTACCGGCCCCCTTGATGGCTCCGAGGAAGGTGCCACCGACCAGATACTCGCGCGAGGACAGGGCCGTGGTCAACGGCGCGACAGGCAACTGCACCTCGTCCTTGGCCGCGACAGCCAGAATCCAGCCCTCTCGCGTCCGTAGGGTGCCCGGCTCCCCCGACGCGACGGCACCGTCTGCCGCAGGCGGGACCGGTACCGAATCGGCCGCCGCTGCATCCGGAAGTGGCTCGCCGCCCGGCGGATCCGCCAGGGCCACGGGCGCGATCGCACCGAGCGCACACGCGGTGGTCAGGACGGCAAGACTTTTCAGCATGGTGGCGGCGGTGCCTCTCAGTTGTCCAACACGGTCCATCCCCGGGAAGCCCGGGGGGCGATACCTGGTACCCCTTTGGGGTATGGATGATTTTTAAGATGACCTCATTTACGGCGCGTGAACGGATCGGGAACGGGGCTTGTCTGTTGAGCATCCGTTCCATGCGCACGCGGCAGCGTACGTGGGATGGACGTCTCCGGCCCGGCAGCTGGACGCCGAGATTGGCATAATGGCAATATATGAACCAGACCGATCCGAGTGAGTGACCAGTCGGTTCCGGCGCAAGACTCGAGGAGGTGGCGGTGTCCGGCCAGCGACAGCGGATCAGCCGCGCAGAGTCTCAGCAACGTACTCGGGAGGAACTTCTGAATGCGGCCGAGGAATTGTTCCTCGCCAACGGACTAGGCGGGACAACCGTCACCAAGATCGCCGATGCCGCCGGCCGGACCGTCGGAGCGATCTACTCGAACTTCTCCAGCAAGGAGAACCTTTGCGCAGAGGTGCTGCTGCGCTGCTACATGCGAACCTTCTCCGAGGTTGCCGGAAAGCTCATCCAGTCAGCGTCCTCCATCGACGACCAGATCACTCAACTAGCGCACTGGTCCGCGGCGTTAAGTGGGGATGAGGGCCTGGTAGCACTGGCGGCAGAGTACGCGCTCGCCATCCACAAGGATCAGGCGCAGCTGGCTGTCTCACAGGGCCACATCGCGATGGGGCGCACTCTTCTCGGCGCGGTGCTGGCCAACACCCTCCCCGACACCACCCCGGAGGACGAGCGTGACACCGCGCTAACCGCGGTCCTCGCAACCGCCGCAGGATTGGCCTTGGGCCGCACGCTCGGGACCATCGACGACACCCAGTACGTCGATCTGTTGACGCGCACCTTGCGGCTGTGGATCGCCGATCTGCGGCAGTTTCCGAACACCTCCAGCTAATCTTCCAGGACAGCCCGCCAGCCAGCACTCGGGCAATCCTGCTTTCGCGGAACGTTTCCAGACCCTCGCACCGGCAGGCATTGCGCCTTCATTCAGATAATCATATTATCTGAATGAAGTTCTCGACGAGGAGAGGTCCGCGCATGGTTGAAGCATCGTTCCGATTTACGGCTCCCCGGGGGTGTTCGTCATGCCGGTAGCCGTTGTCACCGGGGCGGGCAGCGGCATAGGCCGGGCGACCGCCGAGCGATTCGGCCGTAAGGGCTGGACGGTCGTAGTTTCCGATATCGATGAGACGACGGGAGCCGAGACGGTCGATCGCATCGCGGGGGACGGCGGGAAGGCCGTCTTCCGCCGCCTGGATGTCGCAGATCTAGCCGACTGGGAGCAGTTCACCGACTGGGTATGTGAGCAATACGGGCCCCCGGACCTGCTGGTGAACAACGCGGGCATCCTCATCGCCGGCGGATTTCTGGAGCAGACGGGTGCGGACTGGCGACGAATGATCTCGATCAACATGATGAGTCCGCTCGTCGGGTCGCGGCTATTCGTACAGCGCATGATCGACGCGGGTGCGACGGGCCATATTGCCAACATCTGCTCGGTCGGGGCGTTCATGCCGACACCCTTGGCGCCGTCGTACGTTGTCGCGAAACAAGGGGCTTGGTTCGGAACGCAGGCATTACGCGCCGAATTCGGCCGCCGCGGTATCGGTGTCAGCGCGATCTGCCCCGGCCTGATCGATACGAACCTCTCCGCGAACGGCACGCGCAGCGGCGTCGACAGTCCCACGGGCACAACGTGGACCGACAAGCTGAGCCGCGGGCAACACTTCCTCGGCCGATCCCCCGATCACGTCGCCGCGGCCGTCGAACGCTCCATGCGATGGAACCTGTCCACCGTGCCCGTCGGTCTAGAGGCGTGGTTCGGCTGGTACCTGTACCGGCTGTCTCCTGGCCTGACGCGTGGGCTGCTGGGTCTGGCCCGGATGCCCTTGGCCGATCGTGTCGTGGATCTGGGCGCGCGTGCGCTGACCACCCTGGGTATCGGAGGAAATCGATGAAGACCGCAATAGTGACCGGTGCCGGCTCCGGTATCGGACGAGAAACCGCTCGCCTCTTCGCTTCTCGGGGCGACCGGGTGATCCTCGCGGATATTGATCTCGACGCGGCGGAGGCCGCGGCGGGTGACATCGCCACCGGCGGCGGCACGGCGATCGCGTATCAGCTGGACGTCGCGGATGAACAGCAGTGGGAGACGCTCGGCACGTGGGTCGGCTCCGAGTTCGGCGCGCCCAACCTGCTCGTCAACAACGCCGGAATCATGGACTGGGGCGGGTTTGTCGACACGACCGCGCAACAGTGGCAGCGCACCATGGACGTCGACTTGATGAGTGTCATTTACGGATCCCGGATCTTTGGCCAACAGATGATCGATGCAGGGGTTCGTGGGCATATCGTCAACATCGCTTCGGGGGCGGCCTTCCTGCCGCACAAAATGATTCCCGCGTACGGCACGGCCAAGGCGGCCGTTCTGATGGCATCGCAGGCGCTGCGGGTCGAGCTGCGCCGACACGAAATCGGGGTCACCGCAATATGCCCCGGTGTTATCAACACCAATCTGATCGCCAATGGCCATCGCGCCGGAATCAGTGACGACGATCAAACGCAGTGGTACGCACAGGCCGGCAAGATTCAATCGATCAGCTATGCGGGCCCGGAGAAGGTGGCACGCGCCATCGAGAGATCGGTACGCCACAACTGGGCCGTCGTTCCTGTCAATCCCGAATCATGGTTCATCTACGGCCTTTATCGGTTGTCGCCGAGCCTTAGCCGCGTCCTCACGGGCATCGGCTCATTCGAATTGGCCGACAGCCTGATGTCCCGGTTGCAGCCCCTCCTGAATCGAGTCGGACAGTGAGCACACCGCAACCGGAATTCGATGTCGCTGTCATTGGCGCGGGGCCCGGCGGTATCGCGGCGGGGGTCAAGTTGTTACAAGCCGGAATCGACAACATCGTGCTGTTGGAACGCGCCGACGACGTCGGGGGAAGCTGGCACGAAAACCACTATCCGGGCCTGGGAGTGGACGTTCCGTCCTTTGCCTACCAGTACTCCTTCGCGCGAAACTCTCAGTGGAGCAGGCTCTTTCCTAAAGGCGATGAGGTCAAGCAGTATCACGTCGACGTCGCGCAGCGCTTCGGCGTCTACGAACGGGTCCGCTTTGACACCAACGTCGAACGAGAAGAGTGGGACGACACCGGATTCTGGAACTTAGTCACCAGCGACGGTTCGGTCATCACCGCACGCTTCGTGATCAGCGCCGTCGGTGCCTTCGTCCGCCCCAAAGCCGATGTCGGCATCGCGGGGGCAGACTCCTTCAGCGGCAAGGTGCAGCGACCCACCGACTGGGACCACGCGTACGACATGACGGCCAAAAGTGTCGGCATCATCGGCACCGGAGCCAGCGCGGTGCAGATCATTCCCACCATCGCACCGCAGGTATCGCGCCTAACCGTCTTCCAGCGCACACCGGTCTGGTCCCTACCCAAGCCGGACCTCACATTGGGCCCGATCCTGCGTCGTGTGTACGCGGCACCCGGAGTGCAACCCGCGCTCAACGGCGCCGTGCTGGTGCTGGCCGACATATTGCTCCGCACGCTGAGCAAGGCACCGTTCCGATATTCACGCCCCGTGATGGACAGGTTCGATGCGACGTGCATTGCCGCATACCGCCGCTATATCCGCTGGATAGTCGACGACCCGTCCACCGGCGAGAAGCTGACACCGGATTTTGGCCCGCTCGCGAAACGCCCCACCATTTCCAATGGTTATCTGCGGGCATACAACCGAGACAACGTCTCACTGATCACCGAGCCGATCGAGAGAATCACGACCGATGGCGTCCGGACGCGCGATGGCGTCGAGCACCGGTTCGATGTGCTGATCCTGGCCACCGGATATGAGGTGTTCTCGGACCCGGAGACCTACCGGCCCGGAGCCATTCGGGGCCGCAACGGGTTTGACCTAGCCGCATACTACGCCGAACACGGACTGCAGGCCTACGAGAGCGTCGCTGTACACGGCCTGCCGAATCGGTGGACACTCTGCGGACCGTACTCGTGGACCGGATCGGGCTGGCACGCGTTTATGGAAATGACCTCCGATCACGCGGTACGCGCCATCGTCGAAGCCAACAGGCGTGGAGCTGGCTCCTGCGAGGTACGCAAGGAGGTTGCCGATGCGTACCATCGCATCGTCCGCCAGCGATCGGAAGCCATGCGCTACTACCTTGCCGAGCTGAACGGACACATCCCCACGTATTACCGGAACTCGCAGGGCGACAGTACGTATCTGCGGCCCGCGGGGTTCTTCGAGGCGCGGCGCAGTACACGCAAGTTCCCGCTCGACGACTACGAATACGCCTACGGGAAGCAGCCCGCAGAGGTGCTCACATGAATGCTCCGCTACCCATCGCCGTACCGGGCGATACCGTCAAGATCTCGATGCTGGGGAGTGGCTCAGCGCTGCAAAGGTTTACCCACGCGGTGGCCCGGGTTCTGCTGCGAGCACCGTTGGAGGGTCTAGCCAGACTCGCCGCGCGTTTTCCGTCATGGCGGACGCCCGGATTCCGCGCCGCCAACTTCGTCGAGGTGGCGGCTTACCCGTTGCGCCCGAGTCGCGGTACCCGGCGGCGCATCGTGACGTTTCCACACTTCCGTGCTGAATGGTTGTGGCATAGGGACCTTCCCGATCCGGAGAATGCGGAGGAGGGTGCGATCCTGTACTTCCACGGCGGCGCCTTCATCCTGGGCGGTCTACACAGTCACCGGCGCATGACCGCACGTCTCGCGCGCACGGCAGCGACGCGGCTACTCGCGGTCGACTATCGCCAGCTCCCGCTGGCGCATATCACCGAGTCCGTCGCCGATGCCATGACCACCTACCGATATCTACTCGACCAGGGATACGCCGCCGACAAAATTGTGTTCGCCGGCGATTCAGCCGGAGGCGGACTGGCCTTCAGCGCGGCTCTCGCCGCCCGAGACCTTGGGTTACCGGTGCCCGGTGGCATCGCCGCTATCTCCCCGTGGGCGGATCTCGATTGTTCGGCGAAGAAGGCCCATCCGAACGAGGCCCGTGATGCGATGCTATCTGGCCTCATTCTCTCGGTTCCGGGCGAATTGGGCATGGCCCCCGACGGTGAGTTGGACCCGTCCTGGTCATCGGTAAACCGCGATTTCACGGGCATGCCACCGGTTTTCATCCAGGTGGGATCGCTCGAAGTGCTGCTGGTCGATGTCGAGCAGTTGGCCCGCCGCTGTGCCGAAGCCACCGTGCCGTGCACGGTCCAGATCTGGGATCACGCCGTGCACGACTTTCAGATCGCCGCCGATATCCTGCCCGACGCCCGCGCCGCGGTAGCCGACATCGCGTACTTCATCAGCCAGATCACCAATCCGACCAACTCCAAGGCAGGCACATCGTGAGCACGCCCACTCCCCAGCATGAGGTTCTTGTCGTCGGCGCCGGATTCGGCGGCATCGCCGCAGGTGTCAAGTTACGCAAAGCGGGTATCGACGATTTCGTGATCGTCGATAAGCACCCATCCGTGGGCGGAACGTGGTTCATCAACAAGTATCCCGGTGTCGCGGTTGATATTCCGTCATTCATCTACAGCTATTCCTTTGCCCAGACCGGGAACTGGAGCCGGCTCTTCGCGCCCGGCGACGAGCTCCAGCAGTACGCCGAGGACGTGGTCGATGGGCACGGCCTGCGCGACAAGCTGCGGCTCAGCACCACGGTGCTCGGCGGAAGATTCGATGAGACCACCGATATCTGGCACGTGGAGACCGATAAAGGTGAGATCACCGCTCGCCACGTAATCGTCGGGATCGGTGGGCTGGAGGTGCCCAATCTGCCCACCATCCCCGGCATCGACACCTTCGCCGGTAAGCTCCAGCACACCACGTCGTGGGACCACGACTACGACCTGACCGGCAAGCGGGTGGCCGTGATCGGCACCGGTGCCACCGCGCTGCAGTTGGTGCCAGCGATCGCTGATCAGGTCGGTCACCTGGCGGTGTTTCAGCGCACCGCGATCTGGGTCGCACCCAAGCTCGACTTCAAGACCGGCCCCCTCACCCGATTCATCTTCGGCAATCGTGTGCTGCGTGCGCCGTTGCGCGGTGCCGGCATAGTGCTCGTCGAGCTAGGGCTCGGCGGTGCGCTGCTGGGCGGGCAGCTGCTGGGGGAACGCCTGTACAAGGCGGTGCTGCAGAGTGTGGGTCTGGCGCTACGGGGATGGATGTGGACACAGCTCCCCGGAGAACCCGAACTACGCAAGAAGCTCACGCCCACTTACGCGTTCGGCTGCAAGCGGCCATCCATGCACAACGAGTGGTTTACGACGTTCACCAAACCCAACGTCGATCTGGTGACCGAACCCATCGAACGCATCACCGAGAACTCCGTCATCACCGCCGATGGGGCAGAGCACGAGATCGATGTTCTGGTGTGCGCCACAGGATTCAAGGTCATGGAAAAGGGTGCCACGCCACCGTTCCCGTGCCTGGGTCGCGACGGCGTCGACCTGAACACGTGGTGGGACGAGAACCGCTACCAGGCCTACCAAGGAGTGACCGTCCCCGGTTGGCCCAACGCATACATGCTGATCGGGCCCTGGGCGTACTCACCCGGCTCGTACCTGGTTCTGTTGGAATCGACGGTTGCGCACGCCGTTCGGGCCATCAAGGAAACTCGCCGACGTGGAGCCACCCGTTGCGAGGTGCGTCAGGAGCCTCACGATAAGTACTGGCAGCAAATGCTTTCGCGCGCCGCCAAGAGCCACCTTCCCACACCGCTGTGCGCGGGCTCGAACACCTACTACATCAACTACCAAGGCGATGCGGCCGCGTATCGTCCATCAACCAACACCGAGATGCGCTTGCAGAACCGGTATTTTCCGTTCACTGACTATCAATTCACCAGCGCTAGCCGGCAGCACTCAGTCGATCTCGCCACGTCTCGAGGGTCTGCATGAACACGCTGGTTGACTGATCGGGCTCGACAAGACCCAGCGTGTGGTTGACCACCAACCCCATCCCCGTGGCAACAATTGCGGCCACGGCGTCGTCAAGAATCGGATGGTCCAGGGCTGCCACGCCCTCGGCTTCAAGTTGGCCCGCGAACACTGCCTTCACGCCCGCCTGCAAACCGGCCACATTCTCACGAATCAGCTGAGCCTGTTCCGGATCATGGCGGACCGCGAGTAGATACTCCGCGGTCAGACCGATCCAGTCGGTCTCACCACTGAGTACGCGCCACTTGGTCTCGACGATGGCAAGTTTGTCCGCTGCGCTCTCCTTGGCCATCATCGCCAACGCGACCTGAGTCAGCCACCCTTCGTAATGGATGCGCAGAAGTTGTTGACACAAAGCGTCTTTACTCTCGAAGTTGCTATAGATCGAGCCCTGGGTACGGCCGGCCTCGGCGGCAATTTGCGCAACCGTCGTCGCGTGAAAACCCTTTTGCAGGAAGACTTTCTCGGCGGCTGCGAGCACGATTTCCCGCGTCTGCGCCTGCAGTTCCTCGCGGGTCAGCGCCCTCGGCATCGACACCCCGATCGCTAGTCCCGCGCCCTGTCGCGCGCTTTCCGTCTCCCGGCACCGGCCGGTCGGTTCGCAGTATATCGATCTGCCGCAGCCGACTCGACGATCGTTACCCGGGACACGAACGGACCTCGGCGCTAAGGCGCTGTGCCGACAGAGCTAGGCAGCGGGGCCTGAACGAGCGCCTTGGCGATGTCGCCGGCCGCGGCGATGTCGGAGGCCTTGTGAGCCCGAAAGTCCCAGGTGACTTCGCGGCCTCCAGCCGTCACGACGAAGACGCCACCCAACTGATAGGGGTCCCCGGTCCGTTGATATGGATATATGCCCTCGCGTATGAGCCTCACCCACGGTCCGAAATTGGAGGGTCCGATCGTTCCCCCGCGATAGCGCCAGAGTCCCATCGTCCGATAGAGCGTCTGGTCCTGGGTTGTCAGCACCAGGAACCGTGTCTGGGTGCGCTTACGGAAGGTGAAGCCCTGAATGGAGGTGCCCAACCCGATGAAGACGACTTTTGCTCCGGCAGCGGCGATCTCGTCGTAGTACCTGTTGAGCGACTGCGCCTGCCGAACCGCGAACGCACTGCCGAACTGCCGCAGGAAGACGAACGCCACCGGACCGTCGGCCCACAGCTCCTGAAACTCATGCAGATGATGGCGATCATCGAGGAGCCGCTCATTCGCCATGATGTCGATACGTGTCATACCGACACCTCTGCCGGCTGCGCCGTGACCAGAGCATGCATCGGGCACGCGCTCTCCCCCAGCGTTCCGCCCTTGCCCTGTTGCAGTGTCAAGCCCACGTTGTGATCGAATGGCACCGGCCCTGCATCTGGCGCATGCCGAATCGCGTTGTGCATGTATCCCCACATCTCGTATCCGAACCAGGGCAAGATCAATTTTTCGACCACCGGATTGCGTAGCGCGCGCACCGCGCCCTTGATCGCAACGGTGCCGATGGCCGGCCTGATCCGCATGGTGGTCAGTCCACAGATCTCGCGGACATACGGCGTGAGCAAGGGGATCGCGGCCCAGATCGCCAGCTTGATTCCCGCGCCCATAATCACGTTGGGGTACAACGGCGTCCAGGGGTTATGCGTCAGGAAATCAGTGAGTTCCTGCGCCGGCCGTGTGAATGCCATCAGGTTCTTCTCCGCATTGCGAACCCAGGCCTCGACGTCCTCCGGCGTGGTGGGTAGCTCCCCAGCCGGCATGCCCATCAACTCGCACACGCGCACCTGCTCTTTGTAGAACTGGCACTCATCCTCATACGTCGCATTCGGATCACCGAACTTCTTGTACGCACGCCACAGGTGTGGCCACCCGACTACGTACGTGAACTTCAGTGTTTCAACGTGATTGGCACGGAATGACTCCCCCGTGGACGGTACATCACCGTTGATGTGCGCGTGCTTACGGAACAGGTCGCGACCGACCTTGACTGCCGCCTCGCTGTCACCCGCGACAGCGCCCGCGAAGAACAGCAGACTTCGGCGGACCCGGCCCACCGTGTCGTAGTAGTACGTCGTGTGCTGCCCAACGCCATAGGCCCCGTCCGGGTCGAGGACGGAAATAAACAGCCCCGAGAGCGCTCCCATCCCGGCGACCATCACGTTCTCGTAGACCTTGAAACTGAGCGAGTCGAGTCCGAAGTAGCCGTCGTTCTTACGCGGGGCCTCCGCGATCTGCAGTGCCCTCTTGCCGTTCTTGCCATGCAGCTTGAGCAGGAAGTCATACCGTCGGTCACGCCTGCGGCGTTGTTCAACCGTTCCGGCATATCTCGGGTCGTCGCGCAGGCTGCCCATGGTCGAACTCCTCTGAATCGCGTTATGACGTGCATATCCAAGCCATACAGATTGTATTGATATTCAGATTGTATTGCAATATCAATGTAAAAAGAAGGCTCCCTCGCCGCTCGGTTACGGCGACTCGTCGGTATACGGTGCTAGAACACGGGTATGAAGAAATCACCGGAGTGGCGGCACGCCATCAGCTGCGGTGTGGCCTGCCGTGATTGCATCCGAGATATCGACCACTGCCACGGAACATTGATCGTGCACTCCTCTCGGCATGCCGAGTGCACGGAACGTGACTGCGATGGGCAGTATCTGCTACGGCACAGCTTGGTCATTGATTGCATTGCCGCACAATGCGATTGCGAGGGCGAGATCCCGCTGGCGGTCTAGCCCATCGGGTCGGCCGACTGCGCCAGTTCCTCGGCGCTGGCGGCCTCCTGATGCGGGAAGGGCGCGGCCGCATCTCCCCAGTGCACACAGCTCCACCGTCCGTCGGTAATCGGCGCCAGCACAACCGCTTCCGCATTGCGCAGGTGATGGTTCACCGCAAAGCCAGGGTCCACTCCGGCGAGCGTGGCCGCCACCAAGCGGATCGCTGCCCCGTGGCTCACTACCACCACATCACCGGTCGACGCGTCGTTTTCCAGGTGCCGCAACCGGAGCTCGGCAACCACGGGCAGGTACCTGTCGAACACGTCTTGCGCGGATTCACCACCAGGTAAACGGGTTCCGAATTCACCGAAATGCCAACGCTCATATGTGCGGTCGAAAATCTCGAACGACTCCAGGCCGGTGTGGTCCTCCAATTCCCCTGCCTGCACCTCATGCAAACCGTCGAGCTGAAGCGCCTCCACGCCAAGATGTCCCGCGATCTCCGTGGCGGTCTGGACGGCGCGCAACGCCACCGAATGCACCAGCACGGCAGGCGCGTGCTCCTCGTACTGTTTGGCGAACAGCCGGGCCTGTTGCAGTCCGAGCTCGGTCAGCGCCGCACCCGGTGGTTTGGTGTCCAGCCTGCGTTCAACGTTTCCATACGACTGCCCGTGCCGGACCAGGACAAGGCGCCCGCTCATCGCAGCTTCCCTTCCCGCGTCTCGGCGAGCCATCCGGACGCCTCGTCCAATACCGGCGGGTTGGCGCCGGCGGGCGCTGCGATTCCTCTCGGCCACGATCCCAAATACCGCACATCCGCACAACGACGATGCAGGCCCTTGAGTGCCTCGCCGACGGCGACGTCGTCGATATGTCCGGCGCAATCCAGGAAGAACCGATAAGTACCCAGGCCGGTACGAGTAGGCCGGGACTCGATGCGGGTGAGATCGATATCCCGGATCGCGAACTCGTTCATGGCGGCGGCGAGAGCGCCGGGCACGTTCCCCAATCCGAGAACCACGGAGGTGCGATCCGAGCCGGTGGCCGACGGCGGCGGCCCCGGTTGCCCCACCAGCACGAAGCGCGTGTGCGCATGAGCCTCATCGACGACGCCGCTCGCCAGGGCATCCAGCCCCAGTCGTTGCGCGGCCCATTCCGTACATACGCCCGCGTCGGCCCGCAGCGCCTTCACATCCTCGGCCGCCGCAGCATTTGAGTTGGCAGCGATCAGCTCAGCGTTCGGCAGGTTGGCCGCCAGCCACTCACGCACCTGCGCGGCGGCGATCGGGAAACCCGCGACAGTCTTCACATCCTCCGCGGACGTCCCCGGTCGCACCGCGATGGTGAAGGACACCGGCAACACCGTCTCCGCGAAGATCTGCAACGGAGTGCCTACCGCCAAGGTATCGAGCGTCGGCACCACCGGGCCCTCGAGCGAGCTTTCTATTGGAACGCAGGCGTAGGCCGCGTCACCCTTCTGTACCTGCACCAACGCCTCGCGCGCACTGGCAACCGAGACCGGCTCCACCTCGGGAGAGCCGGGAATCCGCCCCGTCGTGCGCAGCGTGGTCAGCGCGGCCTCGGAGAACGTGCCTTCCGGCCCCAAATACGTGATGCGCTGCACACTTCAAACCTTAGGCGTTCCACCGCCCGGCGAACCCTCGACACAGGCGACAGCACAGGTGTCCCTTGCACTCTCCACCGTCCGTTGTTAACTTAGGCTTACCTCAGTTCGTCGGGTTCTCCAGGGTTTGAACAGGAAGGGTCACCATGACCGCAGCACCGCCCACCACCGCCGAGCGTGTTCGTTCGGCTTGCGCACGGGCCGCGAGCTCAACTCTCGCCATCGCCGGAGCCGATGTGGTCGGGACCTCGCTGCATCATCTGTTCGACGACGGCACCTTCGCCGTCGCGGTCCCCTCGGATAGCGCCATCGCCGCCACCGTCGTCGCGGCCGGCCAATCCGGGATGCCCGCCCTCCTTGAGCTGACCGACCAAGCACCGCTTCCCCTGCGCGAGCCGGTGCGCTCCCTGGTTTGGGTGCGCGGCAACGTGGTGGCCGCCTCCGACCGGGAGGCCCGCGGCATCGTCGACGTGATCGCCAGCCGGATACCCAATCCGGCACTCCTGGACATCCGCACCGATATGCGGCTGCGCACAGAGCCCGGCTCGGTACTGCTGTGCCTGAACGTGGAGTCCGTCGTCGTCGCCGACTCGACGGGAGCCGAATCGGTTGACGTCTCCGCACTGCTCGGTGCGCGTCCCGATCCGTTCTGCGCACTCGAGGCCGGCTGGCTGTCGCATATCGACCACGACCACCGCGATCTCGTCGAACGACTGGCGCGGCGTCTTCCCCTGAACCTGCAGCACGGCGAGGTTCGGCTGCTCGGCATCGACCGCTACGGCATCCAGCTGCGCGTAGAAGGCGCGGCGGGCGACCACGACGTGAGACTGCCGTTCAACGAACCCGTCAACGACACCGCAGGCCTGAGCCAGGCACTGCGCATTCTGGCCGGCTGCCCGTTTCTCAACGGACTGCGTGCCCGAAAGATCTAGCCCAGCAACAGTTCGCGCAATACCCCGGCGAACATCGCCGGTGCCTCACGATGCGCGAAATGACCTTGCCCAACAAGCTCTTTGACTCGCACGCCGGCGACCCGCCGTGCCAAATATCCCACCGGCTCGCGGAACTGCAGCGGCGAGTTCGCCCCTTCGAGTAGCAGCATCGGGATGACCACACGGGTGTACTCACCGAGCACCTCCACGCAATGATCCAGCGCCTGGAACTCCCGTGACACGGTCGCCGAGCGCGCCCGAACCGCCGCGCTCCCTTCCCGATTCGCCGTAGCCACACCGTCCGACACCGGAAGCGGTGGCTCGTATAACACGACGGCAGCCACATCGAGTCCGCGACGCAAGGCCTCCAGCACGACAACCGCGCCGAACGAATGGCCGAGTATCACCGCATCGGGTCCCGCTTCCGCGGCCACCGCGATGACATCGTCCGCCTCACGCGCCAGGCTGTGTTCCTCGGCGTCCGTACTCGCACCATGACCACGCCGGTCGACAAGAAAGCACGTGAAGTCCCGTCGCAGCTCTGTGGCGACATCTGACCAGGCCGCCCCCGAATCCATCGCGCCGTGCACCATCACGAGCGGCGGCCCCTCACCGGACACGGTCAGGCTCAGCCGAACCCCATCGGGCGACGCCACATAGCGCAGAGTGCTCACCACATCGGACACTCTTCCACCAATACCAGCCACAATGGGCGCCGTGGCCGAATCGGAGTCTTCACCTCTTCGCGTATGCGGCTCATCGGACATGACACCGCGCACCATCCGCATCGAGATCTGGATCGTGCTCGCCATCAGCTTCGGGATGAGCGCGATCAGCGCCATCCTGCAGTTCACGTCTGCCGTCCTGGCCGGGCTTGCCGGCCAGACCGTAGCGCTCAATCCCCGCCGCGCCGAGTTCAGCCTGATTGACCTGGGATTGAACCTGGTATCGATCACCCGGCTGGTGACCTGGGGCGCACTCGCGGTATATCTGTTGTGGCGCAGTGGTTTCAATCTGTCCTCGATCGGGCTCGGCCGCTGGCGCTGGCGGCCCGACGGCTTGGGTGCACTCGGATTGGCGGCGCTCATCGGGCTGCCGGGCCTGGCGCTGTACGTCGGCGCGCGCTGGATGGGCTTGAGCGTCCAGGTCATCCCCGCCTCCCTCGACGACACCTGGTGGCGGCTGCCGGTGCTGGTGCTGTCCGCATTCGCGAATGGCTGGGCCGAGGAAGTCGTTGTCGTCGCCTACCTACAGACACGACTGCGGCAACTGGGCTACGGAACGACGACCGCCATCGCGTCCTCGGCGCTGCTACGCGGTTGCTACCACCTCTATCAGGGTGTCTCGGCCGGTATCGGAAACCTGGCGATGGGTCTGGTCTTCGGATACGTCTGGCACCGCACCGGACGGCTATGGCCCCTGGTCGTCGCCCATGGCGTGATCGACACCGTCGCCTTCGCCGGGTACGCGTTGCTCCGTGATCACCTGGTCTGGCTCCATTAGCCTGATCTCATGGGACGCGCAGGATGACCGAGCCCACCATCCCCTTCCGTGGACGGCCTCCCCGTCGGCGGGAGAGCCGGGAGGACAGCGAGGTCATCCGCCGGCATCCGCACCAGCCACCTCCTGCGATGCGCGGCAACCCGCCGCGTCGCCCGAATCTCCCGCCTCCGCGCCGCGAACAACCACCGCCACCGAGGCCGTCTTCCCGTGATCCACGACCGCGTCGTCCGGCACCACCAGCCAAACCGCCACCGCCGCCGCCACCCTCGCGTCCACGACGCACACGACGATGGGGCGCCTGGATACGGCGCACCTTCGTTCTCGCGACGACCCTTGTGCTCCTTGGGTTCTGCACTATCGTCGGGACGGCATTCTGGATCGACGGACGGCTACATCGCGTGGACGCGCTCACCGACTATCCGGAACGCCCCTCGCCCGGTAGTGGCACCAATTGGCTTCTGGTCGGCTCAGATAGCCGTCAGGCCCTCAGCCCGGAACAGGAAGCAGAGCTCGCCACCGGCGGAGACACCGGAGACGGCCGCACCGACACAATCCTGCTGGTGCACATACCCGCGTTCTACGACGGCGGGCCCGCCACCATGGTGTCCCTTCCGCGTGATTCGTATGTCCCCATCCCCGGCTACGGAAGTGACAAGATCAACGCCGCGTTCACGCTCGGCGGGCCATCGTTGCTCACCCAAACCGTCGAACAGGCCACCGGGCTGCGCATCGACCACTACGCGGAAATCGGATTCGGTGGATTCGCCTCGGTGGTCGATGCCATTGGCGGCGTCGCGATCTGTCTCGACGAGCCGATCGACGATCCCTTGGCCGGAATCAGCCTGGCGCCCGAGTGCCAGACACTCAACGGACCCAATGCACTGGGATACGTGCGCAGCCGGGCTACGCCTCGCGCCGACCTGGACCGCATGACACACCAGCGGGCATTCATGTCCGCACTGCTTCACCGCGTGAGCAGCCCGGCGGTGTGGGCCAACCCGTTCCGCTGGTATCCCCTCGCCACATCCACGGCCGATGCCATCACCATCGCGCACGGCGATCACAGCTGGAATCTGGCCCAATTGGGTCTGGCCCTCGCGGGTTCCGTACAGACCCTCACCATGCCTATCGGCTCGTTCTCCTCGAACTGGGCGGGAGACATCGTCACCTGGGACGAGGACGCCTCGGCACGGCTCTTCGAGGCACTGCGCACCGGTCAACAAGTTCCCGCAGACCTCTTGCCCGACCCGGCCACAGCGACCCCTTGACGCACTAGGCTTTTCGGTGTGGCTACCACTGATCTCCATGCGCGCGCATCCTCGCCATTCCTCGAACTGTTGCGTGATCAGATCCGCAATGAGTTCACGGCCTCGCAGCAGTACGTCGCCATCGCTGTCTACTACGACGACGCCGATCTGCCGCAGCTGGCCAAGCGCTTCTATGCGCAGGCGGTCGAGGAGCGCAACCACGCGATGATGATCATCCGCTACCTGATCGATAAGAACGTCGCCATCTCCATCCCCGGCGTCGACCCCGTCATCAACGAATTCGCGGACGCGCGCGCACCCATCACCCTGGCCCTCGAGCAGGAAAAGCGCGTGACCGATCAGGTCACCGAACTCGCCCGCTCAGCCCGGTCTTCGGGCGATTACTACGGCGAGCAGTTCATGCAGTGGTTCCTCAAGGAGCAAGTCGAGGAGGTCGCCCTCATGGACACGCTGCTGACGGTCGTCGACCGGGCTGATAACGACCTGTTCGATCTGGAGAACTTTGTGGAGCGCGAACTCAGCCGCCCCGTCGGCCAGGATGCGACGGCACCCCCCGCAGCCGGCGGCGCGCTCTAAATCAATTTTGCGCACAGCGATTCCCAATTGAAGGTGCGCGTGCATTAACTTTGGCTAAGTTAAGAATAAGCCAATTAGCTTGCGCAATATTCAACCATTACTTAGGTGACGATAACCTCATTAAGGTTGACCTTGGCTGACAATGCCTCTGACCTGGTCTATTGTCGAATTCATGTCCGCGACCGACACCCCCAAGACTAAATTCAACGCGCTCCTCCATGACCAGATCGGCCACGAGTTCACCGCGTCGCAGCAATACATTGCAATTGCCGCGTATTTCGATGATGCCGACCTTCCACAGCTCGCCGCGCATTTCTACAAGCAGGCGGTCGAAGAACGTAATCACGCCATGATGATCGTGCGTTACCTCATCGATCGACGCGTCCACGTGGAGATCCCCGCCGTGGGTGCGGTGACCAACGGCTTCACCGCACCGCGCGAGCCGCTGGCCTTGGCGCTGGCTCAGGAGCAGACCGTCACCGAGCAGGTCACCGAGCTGGCCCGCACGGCCCGGGATGAGGGCGACTACATCGGTGAGCAGTTCATGCAGTGGTTCCTCAAGGAGCAAGTGGAAGAGGTTGCCCTCATGGACACGCTGCTCACGGTCGCCGAGCGTGCCGGAGACAACTACTTCGACCTCGAGGAGTTCGTGGCGCGCGAGATCTCGGTCGAATCAAGCGATCCCACCGCGCCCCCGGCAGCGGGCGGCTCGCTGTAGTCGTCCTGACGTCTCGCTGACTGCTCTCCCCTGCTCTCGACCGTGATCGAGGACGGGGGAGAGTTTGTTTTCGGCCCCATCACACCCATTCGGGTAACCCCCGTCGGCTAATCTTGAATGGCAGATACTGATTTGCCATCTCTGACGACGACGCGCCGGGAAGGGGGCGGTGGACCGGATGTTCCGCGGCCGACACATTCAGTTGACGCTCACCGCTTCTCGTGCCATCGAGTCACTTCGCGCTAATCCTTTGTTTGTCGATGCATTGGCCGAACATCTGGTACAGGCATCGGGTGAGCCCTACGCGCTGGCGCTGCTGAACCATCAACCAGTGGATTCGCCCGTTGCTGCGGACTCGACTAGCGACCACAAATCCTTCATCGCGCATTGTCGGTCGCTCATGACGAAGCATTACGACGATTCCCTCCTCGCGGCGACGCGTTCCGGCGCCCGCCAGGTGGTGCTGTTGGCAGGCGGACTAGATACTCGCGCCTATCGGCTGGACTGGCCCGAGGACACCACGGTCTTCGAAGTCGACTACCCCGAACTGCTCAGCTTCAAACAAGAGGTACTCGCCGATAGCGGCGTGGAGTCACGTGCCGAGCGCCGACAGGTCGGAACATTCCTCAGCGGCCCATGGCAGTCAGACCTCACCGCCGCGGACTTCGATCCAGACCTGCCCACCGCGTGGCTCGCAGAGGCACTTGTCTCACACCTACCCGGCCCGAGCCATGACGCGCTCTTTGAGCGAGTCATCGAGATGTCGGCGCTCGGCAGCAGCATCGCCACCGACACCGATGGCATCGCGCCCTCTGGTCAACCGTGGGCTGACGTCCGTGATGCGTTGGGCCCGAACGCATTGCATGCAGACGGGCTCTCCCCGGTGAACGACGGACGCACCCTGTCCGGGGAGTGGCTGTCGGGACATGGCTGGCTGATACGAACAACCACCGGTCACGAACTCGCGGAACGCTATGACCGTCCGTTGGACGGCGAGCCGGCGCCATACTCCCAGGAATTCGCGGAACGCCGGTTCCTTACCGCGACGCTACCGGCGACGTATTTGTCATAAGCGGAGAACTCGGCCCCGTGGTGGGATTCCGCGGCGCACGCGTGGTTTCGGCTACAGCGCAGTACCGGTGAGGCCCCGCTGTAACCATGATTTGGTGCGGCCGGGATGGTTGGTCGCGATCCAGGCGACGCCAATGCTTCGGCAGAATTCGACGTCCTCGTAGTGGTCGACCGTCCAGCAGTACGTCGCCCGTCCTTGAGCCGCTGCCCTGTCGACCAACTCCGGATGCTCACGCAGGGTCGCGATGGACGGTCCCACCGCGGTGGCTCCCACCGTGGTCGCCGCGCTGCCCCCTAGATACCGGGACGTCTCGCCCAGCAGCACTGTCGGCAACATGGGGGCCGCGCGACGAATGCGCCACACCGCCGCAGCCGAGAAGGACATGACGACCGCCCGCGACATGTCCGCCGATGCCGGTGCGGCGATCCCGAACCGGTGCAGCAGAGCCAGCACCTTGTTTTCCACCAGCGACCCGTAGCGGACCGGGTGCTTGGTTTCGATGAACAGCTTCACCGGGCGGTTCCAGTCGAGCACGAGCGAGACCAGCTCCTCCAACGTGAGCAGGCCGGTCCCTGATCCGGCCTCTGCGCCGCCCGAATGCCAACCGCCGAAGTCCAACGCGCGCAACTGACTCAGTGTCATCTCGCTGACCAACCCGGTCCCGTTCGACGTGCGATCCACCCTGCGATCGTGCACGCAGACGAGCTGTCCGTCCCGAGTAAGGCGGACATCGCATTCCACCCCGTCCGCTCCTTCTTCGAGAGCGAGCTCGTAGGCGGCAAGGGTGTGCTCGGGCCGGTCCGCCGACGCACCCCGATGCGCGACGACGAACGGATGTCGTTTAGCCCTGCCGTCTATCTCGTCGGCTCCTTGCACAAGCTGGGGCTCCGCCCCATCACCAGGCTCCGGCGACTCGGTCACGCTCCAATGCTGCCGGTTCTTGCCCCATCGGTTCAACCGCAGCGCCGGAATTGTCCCCGCGTGTCGTCGGCACATCCGGACGATCAGCATCAATGGGCACCGGCCCCTGCGGGGATTCCACCGCTAGCCAGCGCACCGAGCGGTGCTGCCCCTCCGGCGCGGTGAAGCCGTTGTACACGCGCCGGAGTGACCAGGCCGCAACCGCAGCGACGGCGTAATCGAGGGTGGTGAACAGCGCGTTGTCGGCGACGCCCTGCACGGTGAGCGGATCGCGGACGACCCACGTCACGAGCACCAGCAGCCACGTCACGCCCCACAAAATCGACCACCACACGATGTTTCGGTACTGCCGGTACCACCGGTTTTCGACCTTGGCGAGCTCGAGAAGCAGCAGGGGTATGCCAACAATGTTCACGATCGGCACCAGACAGCCCACGCGGATCTCCCACCGCGCCCGCGGATCGTCAAATCCCAGGTCGCGGTATGTTTCAGCACGCCGCCCGATCATCCAGTCGGTGAGGAACCACGCGGTGGCGGCCATCACCGCGAAGGCAACCGCCACGCTGAAGAGCACTAGCCCGTTCGAGGTGCTGGCGACGAACCGCGGAATCAGCGCTCCGCGGTTGTAAACCATCAGCGCATATCGAAGAAAATGCGCACACGAAACGATTGCCAGGGTGATGATTGTGGCCAGCAGGAGCCTCTCGAGCACCCGGCTGGGGATATGACCCCCGGCTATCCCTTGGCGTGAGGACCCGGCCGGTTCGATGTGATCGACCAGACCCCAGCGCGGGATGTATCCGTACCGCGGTGTCGGCCCCAGCGGACGCCGACGGCGGGCCGGCGCCGGGGGCGAGCCGGGACGCACGGCAATCCATCGATATCCCGCGGGAAGCCGCGTGGGACGGGCCGGAGGACGCCCGGCGGGCGTTGCCACGGGACCCTGCGCAGTGGGTGGAACCCAGTACTTGCCAGTCGGCGGCTGCGCCCCGGCGGGCGGACGTGGTATCGGCGCGGAAGGACGCGGCGAGGCAGTCATCCCCGGCTCAAGCAGCGTGCCCCGACACCGCGGGCACCAGTATCGACGCTGCTCACGCACGTTCCACTGGGTACCGCAGCGGGAGCACACCTGGATCATTCGTCCAGCGTAACGGCCTGAGGGCGCAACCTGCAGCGAGTAGCGCACTGGTGCCAACCCGAGAGGGAGGTCGCCGGAAACTCAGCTGATCGTCGGTTTACCTGCCTGTACCCAGGCCAGCATGCCACCTGAGACGTTGCTGACATCGAATCCATTGCGGTTCAGGTAAGCGGCGGCGCGCTGAGATCGTCCGCCCGCATGGCAGATGACCCACAGCGGAGCGTCCGGATCGAGCTCGTCCGTCCGGGAGGGCACATCACCGAGCGGTATATGTTGCGCGCCATCGATATGCCCGGCCGCCCACTCGTCGTCCTCACGGACGTCAAGCAACTTGACACCAAGATCAAACGCGGCCGAGATCTCATCGATGCCGACCTGAGGGACCTCATCGCCCGAGGGGAAAGTCATCGTCCATTCCTGTCGCTCAATTGGGGTGACGGCTGCTGTGCCTGCAACTTTTCGCGGTGTGACGTACGCCACAGCAATGTCGGCTTATCCACAGTATCCACAGGTTGATCCACAAACCACAGGCTGCTCATTTGTATTTGCGCTGGCCAGGACTTCGTGGAGGCGCTCAGCTGGGCTGGCGACGGGGAACCGTAGCACTGCCTGTGCATAGTTAGCGAATTCATAGTCACCGCCGTGGGATAGCTCACGGCTGTGCTGGATCGCCGGGTGGCACATCCAGTCCGACAGGGCAGGAAACCGACGTCCCGCCGAGTCCGCAGTACCCGTTTGGGTTCTTGGCCAGGTACTGCTGGTGATACTCCTCGGCGTAGTAGAAGCGCCGCGACGCATGTCCGATCGGCCCGTCCAACGGAGCTATCTCGGTGGTGACCGCTCCATATCCGGCGTCAGCAAGTGCGAACCCGTACCGCGTAGCACTCTCGGCGGCCTGCGACACCTGGCTCTCACTCGTCCCATAGATGGCCGAGCGGTATTGGCTGCCGCGATCGTTGCCCTGCCGCATGCCCTGAGTGGGATCGTGACTCTCCCAGAACTGCACCAGAAGCTGCTCGTAGGTCACCTCACGGGGATCGAACACCACCAGCACGACCTCCGCGTGCCCGGTCTGCCCAGAGCACACCTCGTCATAGGTCGGATTGGGCGTGTAGCCCCCGGCGTATCCAACCGCGGTGGAATAGACGCCGGGAACCGTCCAGAAGCCCCGTTCGGCACCCCAGAAGCACCCCTCGCCAAACACCGCGGTTTCCAGCCCCTCCGGGAAGGGCGGCACGGTGGCATGACCGTTGACGAAATGAGTGCCGGATATCCGAATCGGGGTGGCACGCCCGGGCAGGGCCGCACCCTCCTCCACGATTGCCGGCTTTCCCGGTGCGAGCCCGCCTTCGAGTCGCCCCAAGATCTGATCGCGAACGTTATTTACCCAAGAAGCCATGCCCCTGATGGTACGCCGCGGCACCCCGCCAATTTGCTGGTCTAGCTGGGGTTTCCAGGTACACGCAGGGTGAATTTTCGCGCATCGCGATTTGGAGCTATGATGACCGTCACACGCGAGATGCTGTGACTCATCTCACCGTGACGGTAGTTGCACAGCGTGACAGGAGGGCGGCGATGACGGCACAGTCGGCAGGGCACGAGTCGATGTCCACTTCCGGCTGGCAGTTGACCCCACGCTGCTACAACACCTCCTACCGCGTCGCAGCCTTCCGAGCGCTTGTCATCGCCCTCATTCTCGCCGCCGGCCTCGCGTTTCTCATCCTGATCTAGCCGGGAGTCTCGGCGATCCGTTTCCACCGGCCAACATTGGGTGACCAATTGAGGATGCGTGCGTCCTTGCGACGCGTTGCGCAATAGAGCAGGGTTGAATCGGTAGGCCGGCGCATCCGGTGCATCCGGTTTGGCCGTGTCTTCTCATGGAATGGATCTGCACACACGCGGATACGAAGCAAGCCGAAAGGAATCTCGTGGCTGAGTACACACTGCCCGATTTGGACTACGACTACGGAGCTCTGGAGCCCCACATCTCAGGACAGATCAACGAGCTGCACCACAGTAAGCACCACGCGGCCTACGTGGCGGGCGTCAATTCCGCTGTCGCCAAGTTGGAGGAGGCCCGCGAGAAGGGGGACCACGCCGCGATCTTCCTCAATGAGAAGAACCTGGCCTTCCACCTCGGTGGTCACGTGAACCACTCGATCTGGTGGAAGAACCTGTCGCCCAACGGTGGCGACAAGCCCACCGGCGATCTGGCCGCGGCTATCGACGACCAGTTCGGCTCGTTCGACAAGTTCCAGGCGCAGTTCACCGCGGCAGCCAACGGTCTGCAGGGTTCGGGTTGGGCAGTGCTCGGCTACGACAGCCTGGGGCAGAAGCTGCTGACCTTCCAGCTGTACGACCAGCAGGCCAACGTCCCGCTGGGCATCATCCCGCTGCTCCAGGTCGATATGTGGGAGCACGCCTTCTACCTGCAGTACAAGAACGTCAAGGCGGACTACGTCAAGGCATTCTGGAACGTGGTCAACTGGGCCGACGTGCAGGACCGCTACACCGCGGCCACCACGAAGACGTCGGGCCTTATCTTCGGCTGATCTCGCTGTTTCGCTTGGGCCCCGGGTTTGTTACGAATCCGGGGCCCAAGTGTGTTATCGGCGTGTCCGCTAGCAATTGCGGGGCGACTCCGCGCATGGTAATTCTGGAATAAGCAGCGTCGCGCAGCGTGGATGTGGTGTCAGAGTGATTGCGAGCGTGGCAGATATGGCAACTAGTTCCGATCAGCCGATCGAGATCGCACCCTTCCACGCGGGCGGATCGCTCAGGGGGTTCGTGGTGTGCGGCCGCTGGCCCGATTCCACCAAGGAATGGATGCAGCTGTTGATTGTGACAGTGCGCATCGCCACACTGCCCGGATTACTTTCCACCACAACGATTTTTGGCGCCCGCGAAGACCTGCCCGACGATCCCGCGCCTGGCATGGTGGGTTTGGTCGTCGCCGAAGGCACGGTACTCGGGGAGTCGGCGGTCGCACCCGGGCATTTTGCAGAACATCAACCACCGGCGCTGCTTATGCTCCATCCGCCATCCGAGACCAACCCCACACTGCCGGAATGCCTTGGTGCGGCCTCAGGTTGCCTACTCCTTCCCGGATTGCCACATCTGGGCCTAGAGCATCGGGCAGCATGGGTTGAGGCCGAATCAGATGGCACGGTGACTTCGGTGGTGAGTCGGGTGGGTATCGATCCCATCAGCGATCCCGACACGGCCGTATTGGCCATGTTGCTTGCCGCGTAAAGGAATTCGTCGGCTAGACTTCCCACCACTATCGGCCATGTCGCCGCATACCTGTTCTTCTGCTTAGGTTTTCGATCCGGCATCGTCGTGCCCGCGATGCTGGCCGAGAGTCGCATCACCCGTGTCGTCGTCATCACTACTCGCGCCAAACAGCCATTCGGCGAACCGGTTACGTTCGGTGCGCTCGGCCTCGACGACCGCCCCGAGCACTATCCGTCAGCCGCCGCCAGTGACAACGGCATTCCTGGGCAAGCTCGGCAACCATTCCCACACTGATGACAATGAGGCCTGAGCTGCGCTGCCGTTGATCGATCGCGCGTGCGGGCCGCCGCCCAATGTCTGCCCCAGTTCACGGCCCCTCCGTCGCCATCGGAAGCGTCTCCGGGGCCATTCTCCCCAAACGGCGCATCACCGTCCGCGCAGGTTTAGCGTTCCCGGCTCCGGGAGTTGGATTCGGCGCAGGAACAACGCAAACCACCGCCCTAAACCAGCGACCGCCCGCGCGACTCGTTTCATCTCCCTGGCGATCATTTCCTCAAAATTCACGCCGGGCTCGATGACACGACAATGCCAACCGCCGCCGCGCCGCCAGCGACCATCGGTGAAACCACGCGCTGATGGGCGCGCCGACGGTCACGGTGTGCGCTGTACCGGGCGAGTCCCCGCGGGCACCCGGCCGCATCGGTCACTTCCGTCACATCTACTCCAGGACGTGACCGCGACCCTCGTCGTGATCTCAGTTCCGGAGGGTCTTCGGCGGCTCTCGCAGGGGGCATTGGACGGCAGTGACCGACCACACGCCCCCGTTAGTTGCTGTGATCTTGCTCACAGTCCACCTCCGTGGATTTACCGCTGGTCAGAGGGGATGCCCTGCTGACGGGGCACACTTGCCGTCAGCGTTCCACTATTTAAACGTTACCTATGCGCGGCGATTCCCGCCATAATCACTAGCTGCCGTTATCGTCACGGGCATGACATCGTGCCAGGTCAGCGAGGCATGCGCGAAGAAGGCGCGGTGCCGGTGCGAGTAGCAACTCAGCAGGTTATACCGCCGGGCACCGCGTCCGGCCGACTTAGGAAACGAATGCGACCTCTGCGCGCGGCCCACAACGGAGCCTCCGTGTCATCGCCCTGGGGATTCATCAATCATTTGCCTGAGAACGAAGATTCCCAGATCGTCCCGAATATTGGACGCTGCACGAATGTGCCTGAGCTAGCAGGTTTGGATAACCGAACACCATGTCCACCCGAGGCGAACTTGACGGTTGCGCTTGGCTGCAGGCAAAACTAAGGTTACGATGGGCAGCAAATACGTCCCCCGAATTAGCAACTTTATCTGTTTGTGGAGGTAAGGCTCGATGAGCACCACGTTCACCGCACGTTTGAATCGGTTGTTCGACACCGTGTACCCACCCGGGCGCGGCCCCCACACCTCCGCCGAGGTGATCGCGGCCCTGCGTTCCGAGGGCATCACGATGTCCGCGCCGTACCTGTCGCAGCTGCGATCAGGTAACCGCACCAACCCTTCGTCGGCGACCATGAAGGCGCTCGCGAACTTCTTCCGGATCAAGCCGGCGTACTTCACCGACGATGAGTACTACGAGAAGCTCGACCAGGAACTGACCTGGCTCGCCAACATGCGCGATGAGGGTGTCCGTCGAATCGCGGCCCGCACCGTGGGGCTGTCCGTCGAGGCACAGGACCGCATCACGCAGGCCGTCGACGAATACCGTCGCCAAGAGGGTCTCGACAGCTAGTCCGCTTCTCACCTGGCCGGTCCACTCGGGGAAGGACCGGTCAGTTTGGCGTTCACCGCTCATCGAGCCGGCGGCGTACGCACGGAGGGACGGCGAAGTACAACTTAAGAACGACGTTCGGCACGCACCAGCCTGCGGTACTCAGTGGCGATCGCGAGAATCCATTCGCGATCGGAGTATCCGTCAGGCTGGTGTAGCCATTCCGGGCCCGGGAAGTTTTCCTTCGGATCACCCTCGGTAAGAACCCATTTCACCACCGCGTGGGCCTGCGCGTCCGGTGGTACGTCGAGCCTCACCGGTTCCGCTCCGAGCTCGATATCGCCCTCACCCTCCGATTCAGGGTCTAGACCCTGGGCGTGCATCGCCTCCAGGAAGAGCGCATCGGAGATGTAGGCCATACGGTCTGCCACCTGGAAGGCCAGCGGCCCACGCGGACGCACTCCGATGGCTGCGTCCGGCTGACGCTTCTTGAGGTCGGTGTACAACGGAGCCAACACGAACATCTCGCGTCGAGCCACCAGCCAAGTCTCGAAGGTCGGCAATAGCGATCCCACCGCCACCATCGCCATCGCACAACCGATCAACGTCGCCGCGGTCCCGATCGTCACGTACTCCGAATTGGCCACGGCCACACCGGCGACCACCAAGACTGCCAGTACCAGCAGGCTGATCCCGACGGTGAAAAGGAACAAGGCGCGACCCCGACGGCTGCGATTCGAATAGGCCATCCCCGCCCACAGCACGACCGACAGGGCGACGGCGATGTACAGCATCGGGATGAGCCAGGCTGTGCCAGAGGCGAATCCACCCAGATCGTGCTTGAGAAACTCGCGGGGCGTCATCTCGGGCTGCGGACCACGAGAAAAGAACACGGCTAGGCTGGCGCCGGCGATCAGGGCCGCGGCCAGGTACTGCCAGCGCGCCCATCGCCTGTTGGCTGCCGCGGTGCGGCTGGCGGACATGCTGGTGATCATCACGCAGCTGCCCGCCGCGCACGCCGTCAGCGCGGCCTGGCTTACCGCCACCGAAATATTGGGCCAGCCCAGCGAGCTGTCCACAAGAATTGTCAGCGGCTCCCAGTTCAGCGCCGACACCAGCGCCAGGCTTCCCAGCGCAACGATCATTCCGGTGCTCACCGGGGATTGTTTGTGGACGAGCACCCACCCGATGCGCAAACCCGTCGCCATACCCAGCAGCCCGGCAATCACCCAGGCGATCACCCAAAGGCCTCCCCGAGCCTCACCTGAACAATCGAAGCGCGGTCTGAGGGCAGTCGGCCAAGCCGATAGAGCAACAGAGCCGCGAAGTCCTCTGCCTCTTGTTCAGCCTCCATCCCGGCCGCACCCATGCATCCGGAGCGCTGGGACAGCATGTATGCGATGAGGTCGTCGCTGGCGAATTCCGCTTCATCCCTAGCCATTTCAACTACCGAGATGCCCTCGTGACGCAGCACCACATGCCCAAGTTCATGGGCGAGCGTGCGATCCCAGGTGGGCAGGCCACGCTGGATGATGAAGATGTCTTCGTTCTCGTATTGCCGCCACTGACCGCACACCCCGGGCGGCAAATCAGCCGAGATGATCTCGATGGACCGGTCCCGATCGCGACCAACGGCCTCGACGAGTGCGGACAGCGTCACCTCACCCTTGCGCGGGGCCAGATCCAGCACAGCGTTGACGGCATCGGTCACACGACGGCCTGCGCCCATGTGCCTCTCCCCTCAACACGTGCCTTCCCGGACAGACCCCTGACGGGGTGCTGTATCGATTCTCCCCTACTCCAGGAAGCGGGCGGCAGCGGAGGCACGCACGGTATGCCCGGCCTTGGCTTGCCGGTATCCGATGGCGCCTCCCACGAAGGTCATCATCGCGATACCCACGGCACCCGGAATGGCCACCGCGGCGATCTCGGACGTCTTCGTGAGCCGGAGGTAGTCGCCGTAGCCGGTACGCGGCGCGATGGTCTCGGCCGCGACGAACTGCTCGATCGGCTTCGTGACGGCCTCGGGTTGCTTGGACCCGCCAGCAGTCACGACGGCGTCGCCACCCCGGCCACCCTCGGCCTGCTTGATGGTCACAACGGGCGGTGCCGGCGCCACGACCGGCGCTAGCGGCGTGATGGCCGGCGGCGCGGGTGGTGCCGCGATCGCCACCGCGGGAGCCTTAGGCGTGGGCACCGTCGGCGGCGCTATGGGCCCGGTGTGAATACCGGGGTTTCCTCCCGGGTTCCGGGTGCCGGCCGCGCCACCGAACGACGGCGTGGCCGGGTTCGGGACGCCACCGATCCCCGGAAGGCCGGGCAGGGTGATCACGTGATCGTGGTCGTCGGATTCGTGCTCGTGCGTCGATCCGCCCCCGGCGCCCGCCTCGTGCGTCGATCCACCGCCGGTACCTGGTGTGTGCGTCGACGTACCCGGCTTTTTCTTCCAAATGACAATCGTGCGCCCACCCACGTTGATGGTGACGCCCGGAACTGTGGCTTCCTCGGACGACGTCTCGTGTCCTGTTGGTGTAGAGCCCGAGGCGGGGCTGTCCGCCGTGGTCGTCGCGCCCGGTGCGGTCGCGGTGTGCGGCGAGGTCGCGGTGTCGGCCTTAGGCGTCGTGGCGGTCTGCGTCTTCGGGGCCATCGCACCGGCGACGGAACCCAAAGCACCCTTCAACGTCGGTGACGTTTCGGTGTGAGCTGTTGTGCCGCTAGTGCTTTCAGCAGTGGGTGCCGTGGCGTTCGGGGTATGGACACCCGCCGCACCACCCGAATGCGGAAGGGTTATCTCGGGGCCGCCACCGATCCCCACACTGGACGTACCGCCCGTGGAGCCGGGGGTGCTAGTGCTCGAACCAGGACCGTTCGTGCTCGAATCATGGCTGCCCGCCGCATTGTCGGACGATTTGCCATTGGCGCCGGCGGACCCGGGCTTGGGAACGTTCGCCCCGGGGCCCTTGTCTTTGCCTTTGTCCTTGTCGCCGGCGGAGGAATCGCTGCTACTACCACCCGCAGCGCCTTCCGATCCAGCGCCGCCGTGCAGGCTCTTACCGAAGCTCGGGGACGAGGGCGCGTTGCGCGTGCCCCCGCTGCCGGGTCCACCGCCTCCGCCGACTCCGCCACCGAGCAGGCCACCGGTGATCTTGTGGATCGCGCCACCCAAGCCGTGGTCGTGGTCGCTGTCGCCACCCGAACCGCCGCCGGGCTTGGCGTCCGCGGCCGGGGTCGATACGGCAAAAACTCCGAATCCCCCCATGAGCGTCCCCGAGCTGAGCACCGTCACCACAGCGGCACGCGCCGAGGCACGCTTCAGCTGCTGGCTCCGCCTACTCTGCTTTGCACGATGTCGCCCCACGGCGAACAGAATGCCGGGAATTTGCTCGGAGGTCAAATATCTATCGCGAATTGTGGGCCCTTTCACCTCATGTTCCCCCTGCACCGCCGGAATGGCCGCTTACAGGACTTCGCTGGGGATTGCCGGGAACCTTTGCAGCGTGCGGCGCGACCACGTAAATACGGGGCCCCATCCGCACGGGGCCAGCGCGGGTCGGCGCGCTAGGGTTAGCGCCACACTCGCAACGCGATGAACGGAGGCCGCTGGGATGGGTTTTCTCACCAGCCGCAAGAGCCGCTCGACGAAACGCGCCGAGGCTCGGGCTCTGAAGGCGAAGGCCAAGCTCGAAGCCAGATTGGCGGCGCGTAACGACCGGCGACGGATGCTCATGCAGGCGCGCTCGGAGTCCGCCGCCCGGCGCGATTCGCGCAAGACGGAGCTCGCGACGTTGAAGGCTCAGCGGCAGATCGCCCAGGACCAGCTCAAGGCGGTACGCGAGGGCAAGCTGCTCTCGCCGACCCGGATCAAGCGCACCCTCACAGTGGTGCGGCTGCTAGCTCCGGTGCTCTTGCCGGTGTTGTACAAGGGAGCCATCGCGGTCCGCGGGGTGCTGGATCAGCGGCGCGCCGATCGCCTTGGCATACCGCTGGCAGAGCTTGGCCAGTACTCAGGGTTCGGAGCGGAGCTGTCGGCCCGTATCGCCGGCGCTGAGCAATCCCTCCAGGCCGTACTCGACCGGACACCCAAGGATGCAGAGACCAAGAAGTTCACCTCGGCAGTCCGTGCGCGGCTGGAAGAGTTGGGTACCGCAGTAGGGGCCTCCGAGCACATGCCACCGACCCGCAGGCGCGCGGCCCATGCCGCCATCGCCCGTGAGCTCGACGGCATCGACGCTGATCTGCTTGCCCGACTCGGAGTGAGGTAATCCATGCGCATGTTCCCCCGACTGATCGCGGCATCGACCGCGGCGGCCGCCGCGGTGATGGCGCTCGCTATTCCGGCGTCCGCCCACGTGCGCGTGACCACGGATAACACTGCCCGCGGTGGCTACGCGACGCTGGAGTTCTCCGTTCCCAACGAGTCCCAGAGCAAGGCGCTGACCACGGCATTGACCGTCCAGCTGCCGGATGTCGGTTCGGCAAGCACCGAGCTGCTGCCGGGCTGGACCAGCACCGTGGATCGAGACGCCGCTAAGGGCACGGTCAGATCGGTGACATGGAAGGCCGTCCCGGGCAACGGGATTGGGCCCGACCAGTTCGCGTTGTTCCGGGTGCGCGTCAAGCTCCCCGATACCGAGTCGGTGGCCTTCCCCGCGACACAGACCTATGCCGACGGTCAGGTCGTCACATGGGATCAGCAGGCCCAGCCCGGCGGCGCCGAGCCGGAGCACCCCGCACCCATACTCGACCTGACGCAAAGCAAGGCCGACCACGACGGACACTCGGCGCACGCCCCGCAGGTGTCGGCAACTCATGATTCCGCGCAGAGCGCGGCACATCCGGACAAGACGGCCCGCTGGTTCGGCGGCATCGGCCTGATCCTCGGTGCCGTCGCGCTCGTGCTTGCGGTGGCAAATCGGCGGAGGCAACAGTGATGACGGTTCTACGCAAGTCGGTGTCGGTGTTCTTGTCGGCCTTCATCGTGTTGGCGCTGGGCCTGGCGGTGCCGGGTGTGGCGGCGGCACACGCCGTCAAGGTGTCCTCCGATCCTGCCGAAAATTCCGTGCTATCCGGATCTCCCGCCCAGGTCAGTGCCACTTTCAACGAACCACTGCAGAAGCGTTTTTCCGCGATGACGATCATCGGGCCAGACGCCAAGACCGACCAGTGGCAGGTCGGCGATCCGGTGGTGTCCGGTGCGACGATCTCGGTCGGGATGAAACCGGGAGCACCGGCCGGCAAGTACGCGGTGAACTTTCGGGTGATCTCCGAGGATGGCCATCCGGTCGACGGATCCTGGCAGTTCACCATCACCGGCTCCGGTGCACCCGCCTCCGCGGGCGCGCCGGCGATGTCGCAGCAGCCGTCGGGCACGAATTCTTCCGCTCCGGCACCTTCGGCGAATCCGACCGATGGCGACCTGCCTATGTGGCCATTTGTGGTGGCTGTGGTGGTCTCCGTAGGTGCGGCACTCATCTGGACTCAGCGTCGTCAGTCCTAACCAGGGAGGGGGCCACTGGCCTTTTTCCGGTGTGACGGCATGATGGACAACGGCGGGGCGGCAGAGATTCGGGTGTAAGCCGCCCATCGTGGCCGCGAGCGCGCCACGAACACCCAGGACGACCGAAACTTGCGAAGGAGCAGGCGCATGGCGGACCAGGACAATTCGGCTAACGAGCCCAACCAGACACCGGAGAAGCCCGCTGGCGGCGAGGCATCAAAGCCCGCGACACCGGCTCGCCCCGCGAAGGCCGCGAAACGTCCAGCAGCCAAGCGCGCGCCCGCCAAACGGCCCGCCGGCTCGTCGGCACCCCCGAAGTCGGGTCCCAAGTCCGAACCCGGGTCCGGCGCAGCCCCAGCCCCGAAGCCGCCCGCCGCCCCACCGGTACCGAAACCTGCGCCAGCGGCGGCACCCGCGCCGACCCCTGAGCCCGTTGTCGAGGCCCCCAAACCAGTGGCGCCCACGCCAGAACCTGCCCAGCCCGACCTCGCGGCAGCTGCCCGGGAGGCCGCCGCACAGGCGAAGTCGGCGGTCGATTCGGCGCCGCCACCGATTCCCGGCCCGGCACCTGAAGTGGGCCGGCAATCACCGAACCTGAAAATCGCATTCGGTGCCGCGTTCGCGATTTTCGTCGTGTTGCTGCTTCGGCGCCGGCGTCGCCGCGAGGACTCCGTCGAACTGGACTGATCGGATCCGGTGCCGCCGTCACGAGATAAGGGCTTGACCCTCACGTCACGGGAGGCCGCACAGTGTCGAACGTGAACGAAGACACAAGTGAACCCAACCTGGTGACGGTGGGTCGGGTATCCGATCTGACCGGCCTCTCGGTCCGGGCACTGCACCACTATGACGAGATCGGTCTCGTGGTGCCCAGTGCCCGCACCCAGGCCGGCTACCGCGGATACACCGATACCGATATCGAGCGGCTCCATATGGTGCTGCTCTATCGCGAGGTGGGATTTTGCCTCGAGCAGATAGCGTCCCTGCTCGACGATCCGGACATCGATATGCACGCACACCTGCAGCGCCAGCGTGTACTGCTACTGGACCGAATCGACCGCTTGCACCACATGGTCGCGGCAGTGGAGAACATGATGAACGCTCGCCAGAGCGGTATTCGGCTGTCCGTCGAGGAGCAGATCGAAATCTTCGGCACCACCAGATTCGGAGACGAATACGCCGACGAGGCGCAGCAGCGCTGGGGTGACACCACGGCCTGGAAACAGAGCCGGGCGAGAGCCGCCCAGTACACCAAGGCGGACTGGATCCGGATCAAGGCCGAGGCTGATCAACTGCTCGCCGACCTCGCAGCCGCGAAACGCCAGGGCGTGCGACCCGGATCAGAGCAGGCCAACGCGCTAGCGAAGGCACACCGGCGGAGTATCGAGGCGCACTACGACTGCACTCCACAGATGCAGCTGTGCCTCACCGAAATGTACGTCGCTGACGATCGATTCCGGGCGTACTACGACGGCGCCGAGCCGGGTCTGGCGCAATGGCTGCGAGATGTCGTGATTGCCTATGCACCAGACCCGGCAGCGGAGCCCGACGAATAGGCTTGGGGTATGACGACAGCACCGATCACGCCCCGCCCGACCGCCGACCTGGGAGATGAGCTCGGCATCGACATGGCCAGTTGCGATCTTCAGCTCGCGCAGTTCGGCGCGCGGCCGGTATTCGCCGGGGTCATCACCACGGTGCGCTGCCACCATGACAACGCTCTATTGAAATCCATTCTCTCAGAGCCTAGTTCGGGTGGCGTGCTGGTGATCGACGGTGGCGGATCGCTGCATTGCGCGCTGGTCGGCGACATCATCGCGGGGATCGCCGTCGACAGCGGGTGGTCGGGTCTGGTGATCAACGGAGTGGTTCGGGACAGCGCCGAGCTGGCCACCATGGACATCGGCATCAAGGCCCTCGGTACCAACCCGCGAAAGGGCAGCAAGACCGGCGCAGGGGAGCGCGATGTCGTCGTCAGCTTCGGCGGCATCGACTTCACGCCGGGGGCGATCTGTTACGCCGACCACGACGGCGTAGTCGTGGTTCCGGCCTGATGTCGGTGCGGAGGCTGGCCGAGGCGCTGCGGGGGGCACCTGTACCGCTGGCCGCGGTCGACATGGACGCGGTGCGGACCAACGCCGCGTCGCTGGTCGCCGCCGCCTCCGGTCTACCCATCAGGGTGGCCAGCAAGTCGATACGCAGTACCGCACTGATTCGAAAGTTTTTGGAGATACCAGGCTTTCGAGGGGTGCTCGCCTTCACCCCCGCAGAGGCCGTGCATCTCGCCGACGCTGGCGTGGACGATCTACTGATCGCCTACCCCAGTGTCGACCGGGGGGCCCTGGCCACGGCGGCCCGGCATCGCTCAGTCATCCGCCCCTTAATCGACTCCGCCGATCACGTGGATCTGCTCGCGGCGATCTCGCAAGAGACCAACGCGCCGATCCCGGTGTGCCTGGATATCGATGCCGGGTGGCGTCCCCTCAACGGTCCGGTGCACCTGGGGCCCAAGCGATCACCGGTGCACACCCCCGAGCAGGCGGCCGCTCTCACCGATCTGGTGTGCGCCACCCCCGGACTGCGGCTGGCGGCTGTGATGGCCTACGACGGGCAGATCGCCGGCGTGGGCGACATCGTCCCGGGAAACCCGTGGTACCAGTTGGCGGTTCGCGGCATGCAGGCGTCCTCGCTGCGCGATCTCGGCCAGCGTCTCCCCCGGGTGCTGGACGCGGTCACCGCGCGGCTGCGTGCCGCCGGGGCACCACCGCTCGAGCTGGTGAACTCCGGAGGTACCGGCAGCCTGGCGCGCATCGCGGGACTGGGATTCGCCACCGAATTGGCAGCCGGGTCGGGCTTCTTCGCTCCGGCTCTCTTCGACAACTACCGCAGTCTGCGGCTAGATCCAGCCGCCGCGTTCGCGTTGCCGGTGGTGCGCAAACCAGCACCCGAGCTGGCCACGGTACTGGGCGGCGGGTACATAGCCAGTGGCCCCGCCGGGGCAAGTCGCGTGCCGGCGCCCTCGTGGCCCAGGGGTTTGTCCTTTGACCCATCCGAAGGCGCCGGGGAGGTTCAGACGCCGTTGCGCGGCGCGCGGGAGCTGAAGATCGGCGATGTGGTGTGGTTCCGGCACGCCAAGGCCGGCGAGCTCTGTGAACACTTCACCGAACTGCAGCTCGTCGAGGACGCTCAGCATGCGGGATCGGTGTCCACCTATCGCGGCGAGGGAATGATGTTCCTGTGAGCGAGTGGCACAACTGGAGTGGTCAAACATCTTGTGCACCAGGACTAGTGGTTCGCCCACGGTCCGAGGAGGAGCTGGCGTTCGCCCTCAGGCGCTCTGCCGGGCGGACGGTACGGCCGGTCGGCTCGTCGCATTCCTTCACCGAGCTGTGTGTCACCGACGGCGTGCAGGTGGACATCTCGGAACTGCGGCAACTGATATCAGTGGACGAGCAAGACCGGGTGCGGGTGCAGGCCGGTATCACCCTGCATGATCTGAATCGCAGGTTATTGCGGCACGGATTGGCCCTGCCGAACCTCGGCGATATCGACGCCCAGACACTCGCCGGGGCCGCTGCTACCGGAACACACGGGACGGGCCTGCGGTACGGCAACATCTCGCAGACCATCGTTTCGATGCGAATCATGACTGCCGACGGCACTACTCACGAGATCGCCGCTGGCGATGAGTTGCGCGCCGCACGGATCTCATTGGGTGCGCTGGGCGTGGTCACCGAGTTCACCCTGCAATGCGTTCCGGCCTTCCGACTGCACCGCCGCCAGTCCGTGCACGATCTGGACACCGTGCTGGCCGATCTGCCCACGTTGCTCGCCGATACCGATCACCTTGAGCTGTACCTCTTTCCGCACACGCGAAAGGTCTTGTTGCTACAGTCGGCACGCACCGAGGAGAACCCCTGGCCTCGCCATCCGGTGCGGCATTGGGTGGAGCGCGATCTGGTGGAGAACGGCGCGCTCGGCGCGCTGATGTGGATGGCCGGGCGTGTGCCGGCTGCCGCCCCGTACATATCGAAATTCGTTGCCAATCTTGCTGGTTCCAATGAGTCACAGGATGAGAGTGCTGCGGTGTTCGCGAGCCCCCGCAAGGTGAAGTTCACCGAGATGGAGTACTCGCTTCCCCTGGAGAATGCCCGCGATGCCATCCAGACTGCCCTGTCCACCATTGAGCAGAACCGTCATCGGGTGGCCTTTCCGTTGGAGGTCCGCTTCACCCAGGCTGATGACGCACTACTGGCACCGGCCCATGGCCGCGAAAGCGTCTACCTCGCAGTGCATCAGACGATTCACGGTCCGTGGGAGTCGTACTTCCACGATCTCGAACCCATCCTGATCGGGCTGGGTGGCCGCCCACACTGGGGTAAGCGGCACACCCTCACCGCCGCGCAGCTGAGCGAGCGCTACCCGGAATGGCAGACATTCCAAGAGGTCCGCGCCCGGTTCGACCCCGAGGGCGTGTTCAGCGGTGAATACCTGGATAGGCTCCTCGGCCCGGTCAGCCCCTGAACCAGGGCGGCGGTGTCGGGGCGAGAGCACCGTCAGACTCACCTACCGCGCGAGATGTCCCGGGGGTGTCGCTGTCCCAGACGAAATCGGCGGTCCAGTCAGCATCGGACTGCCGTTCGTCCGGAGCAGGCGCATCCCCAACGGCGGAGGGCCGGTTGTGTCGTCCCACGATGCACTCCATCCCATGACCACCGTGATCATCTGGTTACGTAATGTACCCAAATATGGGTGAGGCGCGCGAGGCCCGCGATTCAAGCCCTGGCACGCTGCGGTGCTACCCGTGGCCACTCCAGCGTGGGGCTCGACGTTCGGTAAACGCACGCGGGCCCTCGGCCGCATCCGGCGAGCCCATCAGCCGCAGGTGATCGCTCGTCTCCCGCGCCGCAACCTCGGCGGGCGACATCCCCGTCATCTGTGCGTCCCATAACAGCCGTTTGGTCCGCGCCGCGGACTGCGGCGCGACATTGGCCGCGATATCGCGAGCCATCTCCAGCGCGGCGGCGAGCACCCGTTCGGCGGGCAGACTTCTGTTGGCCAGACCCGTCTCGACGGCCCTGCGGGCCGAGAATGTCGCACCGGTGAGCAGCAGTTCGGCCGCCACCGCCGTACCCACCAACCGCGGTAACGTCCAGTGCGCCATGGCATCCGGCGCTACTCCGAACCTTACCTGAGGTATCGCATAGCGACCTTCCTCGGCGAGGATGCGGATGTCGGCGTGTAGTGCCAGTGTCATCCCGATACCGACGGCATGCCCGTTCACCGCGGCGATCACGGGAGTGCTCAGCTCGAAGGCGGCCGGCCGCACCGGTGACGCCGAAAAGTCAGCATTGTCCGGGGCGGCGAAAGTCTCCGCACCCACCGAGATCTGAGCCCCACTGCAGAATGCCGGCGCCGTGCCCGTCAGTACGATGACACGCACGGCCTGGTCGTCATCGAGCCGCCGATAGGCCGCGCCCAGCGCACGACCCACTTCGGCCGTGAATGCGTTGCGCGTCGCCGGGCCGTGCAGGGTCAGCGTCGCCACCCCATCGGCGATGTCGGTCAAGAGCTCGGTCAGGTCATCACCCCGCAGCAGGTCATGGCCCGACCGTACCTCGGCGTCGCGAGACCGGATTCTCCTGGTGCGCGGAGCCGAGCGCATAGACTCAACGGTCGTGGCCAAACGATTGACTCGCTCTGAGGCTCAGGCTCAGACAAAGGCCCGCCTCGTGGAGTCCGCGACTCAGCTTTACTTGCAGCAGGGTTTTGCGGTGACGTCGAACGAACAGGTGGCCGAAGATGCCGGCTACAGCCGTGGCGCCGTGTACTCAAACTTCCCGAGTAAAGAAGCCTTGGCGCTGGAGGTCATCGACCGCCACTCCGAACAAGTTCTGGAAAACTACCGACAAGCGCTTGGTGAAGCTTCTTCAGAGAATCGCCTCGAGAAATTTCAGGACTGGATTGAGCAATCACTCAGTGACACCGGCTGGGCACTGCTGAAGATCGAGCTCGCCCTGGTAGCCCGCCATAATTCGACGCTGAACGAGGAACTCGCGGCCCGCGACAAGACCATGCTGGACCACGTTGCCGGCGCAATAGCGCAGCTCGACGGCGATCTCCAACTTTCCGAGGCGAGCGTGCAGGACCTCGCCCGCCTGTGCGTCGCGGTCGGGCAGGGAGTGGCCATCGACAGCATCAAAGACCCCACGTCGACTACCGACTGGACCGAACGACTCCTGGCCGCCGTGCAACGGCTGCTGCCCATGCGGCCGATGCTTCCCATGCTGATCGCCGCGAGTGCGAATCAGGCTGCACCCGAACAGGAATAGTGTCCGCGATGCTTCGGCCACGACGCGGAACGGCCGGGCGTCGACAAGCAACACCCGGCCGTTCCGCAGCAATGGTCTAGCCGTTAACGGCCACCGGTGCGGTCTCGGCCGCGGCCTTCTTCCTGCCGAAGCGCATGCCCTCGGCGATCCGGCTACGCCGCATCATCCCGACGTCATAGGCGTAGTTCTGCTTCAAACGCCACGGGTGCTTGTTGCCCTGCTTGGGCAGTTCTTCCAGCGCGCGCAGCACATACCCCGGGGTGAAGTCCATGAACGGCTGCTTCTCGAGCGTCTCGTCGGCGAGCTCGGGAACCGCCGTGACATAACCGTTCTCGTCCATGTAGTTCAGCAGCCGGCCGACATACTCGGACACGAGATCCGCCTTGAGCGTCCACGAGGCGTTGGTGTACCCGATGGTGAACGCCATGTTCGGGATGCCAGTGAGCATCGCACCCTTGTACACGGTCTGCGCGGGCAGATCCACGGGCACACCATCTACCGTCGGGATGACGCCGCTGAAGAACTTCAGGTTCAAACCCGTCGCGGTGATGATGATGTCGGCGTCGAGATGCTTGCCCGACTTGAGCTTGATGCCCGTCTCGTCGAACGTCTCGATGTGATCGGTGACGATGTCGGCCTTGCCCTTGCGGATCGTCTTGTACAGGTCGCCGTTGGGCACCACGCAGAGACGCTCGTCCCACGGGTTGTATTTGGGGCCGAAGTGGGTCTTGTAGTCATAGCCCTTGGGCAGCTGAAGTTTGGCCTGCTGCATGATGATCCGCCGCGCAGCCTTCGGGAACTTGCGGCTGGCCTGGTAGCTGAAGATCAGCTGGCCGATGTTGATCCACCGCGCGATCGGGTAGGCGACCTTGGGCGGCAATATCTTCCGCAGGCCGTTGATGATCGGGTTCTCGTTCGGCAGCGACAGGATGTAAGTGGGTGAACGCTGCAGCATCGTGATGTGTCCGACATCGGGCGCCATCGCCGGAACCAGGGTCACCGCGGTGGCGCCGGAGCCGATCACCACGACCTTCTTGCCCTTGTAGTCGAGGTCCTCGGGCCAGTGCTGCGGGTGGATCACGGTGCCCTTGAAGTCGGCGACGCCCGGGAACTCCGGCGAGTAACCCTGGTCGTAGTCGTAGTAGCCGCTGCAGCAGAACAGGAAGGAGCAGGTGTACTCGGCGGTCTTACCATCAAGATCCACCTGAACGGTCCACTGCTGAGTCTCGGTGGACCACGCCGCCCCGACGACCTTGTGCCGATACCGGACGTGTCCGTCAATGCCGGAATTGGCCGCGGTCTTGTGCACGTAGTCGAGGATGGAGGGACCATCCGCCAGGGTGCGGCTGTCGTTCCACGGTGAGAAGCGGAAGCCCAGCGTGTACATGTCCGAATCGGACCGGATACCTGGGTACTTGAAGAGATTCCAGGTGCCGCCCATATCGTCGCGGGCCTCAAGCACCGCATAGGTCTTGGACGGGCAGCGGTTCTGAATGTGCCAGGCCGCGCTGATGCCGGAGATACCGGCGCCGACGATGAGCACGTCAAAGTGTTCGGACATGCCGCGATGCTACCGCTTACGGATCGGGGAGAAAAGTAAAGTTAGACCCTTGCGGTCGCACTCACACTGTGCCGAGGACGCCGCAGGTCAGGGCCCTCCGGCACTGGTGAAGACGTACTCGGACCAGTCCGGACGCCGGACGGCGTGCCAGTACTCGGGCAATCGCCAGGGGCTGACAGTGTGTATCTCGCCGTCCGCGTTCTTGAAGTAGGAGTGCTCGACGGCAGGGTGTGACCACACCATCTTCTTGATCTGGTCCTGCGTGCGCTGATGCCACTCGGCCGCCGCCCGTGGCTTCGGCTCCATCGCCAGGGTGCTGTCGGTCGCCAGGTGTTCCAGGCATTGCGTGACGTATCGCATCTGCAGTTCGGACTGGAAGATCAGGCTCCCACCGTGGGCCAGGTGCGTTCCCGGGCCGTAGAGGATGAAAAAATTGGGGAACCCCGGAACGGTGATGCCGCGATGCGCGTACGGCCGTTCCCCCCACATGCTGCGCAGCTCGACGCCGCCGCGTCCCGTGATCCGCATCGGCCACAACACCTCGGTGGCCCGAAATCCCGTGGCGTACACGATCACATCGGCGGGGTAGACCGCACCGTCCCCGGTGACGACGCCGTCCGGCTCGATTCGGTCAATCGGTGTGCGTACCAGCGCGACATTGCCGCGCCGGAGGGTTCGTAACCAGCTGCCGTTGTCCTGGAGCGTGCGCTTACCCGTAGCCGGGTAGTCGGGCAACACCTGAGCAAGCAGTTGCTCGTCACCCTCGACCTGGCGGGTTATCCAGTCGGTGAACATCATTCGTGCGGCGGCGTTGATCCCGCTCACCGCGTAATCCTGGTCGGGGTAGTCGGGATCGATCTCGGCAGCATCCAGCCCCTTGTCCGCACCGGGCCACATGAGCAAGAACCGGTACCAGCGCCCGTAGAACGGCAGATGCTTCATGGCCCACCGCACTCCGTCCTCAACGTGGTCGTGGTACATGGCATTGGGGAACATCCATTGCGGGGTGCGCTGGAAGACGGTCAGGTGCTCTACGGTCTCGGCGATGGCGGGCGCGATCTGGAATCCGCTGGCGCCAGCTCCGATGAGAGCCACACGCTTCCCGGCCAGATCTACGGAGCCGTCCCACCGCGCGGAGTGAAAGGCAGAGCCCGCGAAGGTCCCGGCACCGTCGAAGTGCGGGATGCTGGGACGGTTGAGCTGACCCACCGCGCTGATGACCGCTCGAGCCGCAAGCTCCTGTATCGCACCCTCTTTCGTACGTACGCGGATGTTCCAGTGCCCGTGTTGCTCATCCCAGCTCGCCGACTCGACCTCGGACTCCCATCGCACATGCTCACCGAGACCGCGCCTGTCGACAACCTCCTGAAAGTAGTCGCGCAGCTCGGGCTGTTGGGCGAAGTAGTGACTCCAACAGTCACTCGGCTCGAAGCTGTAGCAGTAGAAGTGATTCGCGACGTCCACACGAGCACCCGGGTATGTGTTCTCCCACCAGGTTCCGCCAGGGCCTGCGTTCTTTTCGACAATGGTGAATGGGATGTTGGCCTGCGCGAGCCTGATTCCGGCCAAGATCCCCGACTCACCGCAACCGATCACGACGACGGGCAAGCTGTCCGTCTGCTCCGAATCCAGCGGCGTGGCGCGTCGCGGATCGACGCCCTCCAGATCGAGCTCCTCCAGAACCAACGACCGGTAGTGTTCGGGAACCTCTTCACAGGCCGTCCAATTCATCATCTCCCGCACGATGCCGGCATCCAATGGCTCCGGCTCCGGGCATCCCCGATCGCGATAGTCCACGAGCACCGCGAGCGCCACCTGCCGGGCCCTCGCCTTGTCCTCCTCGGACATGAAGCCCTGGACTTCGTTGAGGAAGGTGGCCGCCTGCTTGAACTCCCGGATGTACCGCGGATCGCCGGTGATATGCACCAGTGACAGCAGCAGCGTCGGGATGCTCACATCCTCCAGGGCAGCGGCGATCTCCCGCCTAGAGGTGGAAAAGGGTTGCCCAGCGTAGCGGTTGCGCACGATGTCTACCCGAGGTAACTCGCAGGCAGGGAAACGACACCGTTGATCCACCCTGACCTGAACCGGATGGGCTCACCGGTCGGCATCAGATCCGGCAGCCTGTCCGCCACGGCGTCGAACATAATGCCGATCTCCAGCCGGGCGAGGTTGGCGCCGAGGCAGTAGTGAATTCCGTGACCACCGAAGGCGAGGTGCGGGTTGGGGTCACGCTCGATGTTGAAGGTGAACGGGTCGTCGAACACCTCCTCGTCGAAGTTGGCCGACGCGTAGAACATTCCCACGCGCTGACTCTTCCGGATCCGCACACCTCCGAGATCGACATCCTGCAGCGCAGTGCGCTGGAAGGCGATGATGGGGCTGGCCCAGCGGATGATCTCGTCGGCGGTGGTCTGCGGGCGCCGTTCCCGGTACAGCTCCCATTGCGCGGGGTTGTCGGCGAAGGCCAACACGCCGTGTGTGATGGCGTTGCGTGAGGTCTCGTTGCCCGCGACCATGAGCTGGATGACGAAGTAGGCGAACTCCAGTGGGGTGAGCGGGCGATCGTCGTACGCGCCCTGAACGAGGCCGGTGAGGATGTCATCGCGCGGATTCAGTTGCCGCTCTTCGGCCATCGCGTAGGCGTAGCCCAACATGGAGACAGTGGCGGTGGTGGCGGTATCTTTCCCGATGGCCGGGTCGTCGTAGGCGAACATCTGGTTGGTCCAGTCCAGCACCTGCTGACGATCCGATTCGGGGATGCCCACCAGGTCCGCGATGGCATGCATGGGCAGCACCGAGGCGATATCGGACACGAAATTACCGCTGGACTTTTCGGCGGCGGCCTCCACGATGTCCCTGGCACGCGTGACCAATCGTTCGTGCAGTCCGTTGACGGCTTTGGGCGTAAACAGTGGCGACACGATGCGCCGCAGGACTCGATGTTTAGGCTCATCCATGTCGATGAGCAGGTTCTCGCGCTGGATGTCGAGCTGCTCGGCGGTGATGTCCTCGTTGTAGCGCACCACCGTCGTATTCACGCTGTTGGAGAACACGTCATTGAGCCGCGATACCTCCTTGACGTCAACGTGTTTGGATACCACCCAGTAGCCGTCGTCGTCGAATCCGGCCACTCCCCTGGGCTGGGCGTTCCACCAGACGGGTTGGGTCTTACGCAGGTATGCGAACTCCTCGACGGGGATGCGCTGCTGGATGAGGTCCGGGTCGGTGAAATCGAACCCGGGCACGAACGGGCATGTGGTCATCGCTTCAGATACCCCTTGTCGACGGGAATCTGAGCTCCGGTCATGACGCCGGACGCATCGCCGGCGAGCCAGGCCACCACTTCGGCGATTTCGGCGGGTTCGACAAGCCTGTCGTTGTCCACCAGCGTCTGGCTGAAGCTCTGCAGGTATGCCGGGTGCTTCTCGAACATCCGCAGCACCAACTCATCGGCCGCCAACGGCGTGTTGGTTCCGTAGGGGTGGATGGAGTTGACCCGAATCCCGTACTCCCCCAGCTCGACCGCCAGCGAATTCGTCAGCCCCACCACACCGAACTTGGCGGCCACGTAATGGCCGCAGCCCGGCATGGCCTTGATCCCCGCAGAGGAGCTCACCGTGATGATGGACCCGCCGTTGCCGGCTTCGATCATCGCGGGGACCGCCGCCTTGATGGTGTTCCACACACCGGTCAGATTGACGTCGATAACGTCGCGCCACTGATCGGCCTCGATCTCCCACAGCCGCGCCCAGCTCGCGATTCCCGCATTGGCGACCACGATGTCGAGGCGGCCGAATCGTGTGATCGCCTCATTGATCACTTTCTGCTGCCCCGTGAGGTCGCGCACGTCGACGCGCTCGGCGATGATTTCGCGACCCAGCTCCCGAACCGCCGTCACGGTCTCGTCAAAATCGTCGGCAGTGGTAGCCGGGTATTCGTTGTAGGGCGAAGGCTTGTCGCAGGTGTCGATGGCCACAATGTCCGCTCCGTCGGCGGCGAGCCGAATGGCGTGCGCGCGGCCCTGGCCGCGGCCCGCCCCGGTGATGTAGGCGACGCGCCCGGCGAGCGGCTTGTCAGGCTGATTGCTCATGAAGCACCTTTGCTTTCAGGGGGACGGGACGAAACGAATAGTCGGAGAGTGGTGAATGCTTTGAGAACCAGTTCATTTCACTCACCGTCTGGGGCCGGTAGTAGCGGGCCTCGCCCTTGGAGTTGACGAAGTAGGTGCTCAGCGGTGGCTGGCAGTCGGTGGCGTACAGGCGAATCGCCTTACCCTGACGGGCCATCCGGCGCACCCACTTGTCGAATGCCTGTTGCCTCACTTCCGCGACCTCGCGGCGGCTGCGACTGGACGCCGCGATGACACGGGCAGCGTGGCGCGCATTGGCCTCCACCATGGCGTGCCATCCCTGACCTTGATTGCCCTCGGGGCCCACCAACACCCACCGGTTAGGCAAGCCCGGTAGCGCCGAGCCGCCATAGGTCCGCATCTCGTGGTCGCGGTAATACTCGCCCAGGTCAAACCCGTTACGGCCCCGAACAGTTCCGGGCTTGTAGTGCTCCGGGTCGGTGTAGATCTCGTAGCCGGTCGCCAACACCAAGAGGTCGACATCATGATGTGTGCCGTCCCTTGTCTCGATGCCGGTTGCGGTGACGCGCACGATGGGGTCGGTAACCAGCCGCACCTTTCCGGCATCGACGGCCTGCAGGAAGTCGCTGGATAAGACGGTGCGTCGCGCCAGGATCCCATAGCCGGGCATCAGGGCGTCACGCAACGCGGGGTCTCTGACGGTGCCTGCCAGCAGCTTGCGGTACCACCGCCGCGCCATATCGTCGTAGCGGGGAATCATCCAGCGCAACAAGGGTTCCGGCAACAGCGGCAGCAGATGGAACAGCACCGCCTGTGCGGCGTCCATGGCTCCGACGATCAGCGCGTTGAGGACTGTCAGCACGAACGGCGCACTCAGCATCTGCTGGGCGCGGGGCGAGAGGTCGGGGTTGGGTTTAGGAATAATCCATGCGGGGGTGCGCTGGAATGTCGTGACCGCCGCCGCTGCGCCGGCAACAGCGGGGGCAATCTGGATGCCGCTGGAACCGGTGCCGACCACCCCGACACGCTTACCGGTGTAATCGTAGGTATGGTCCCACGCATTGGGTCGCATGGTTCTGCCGCGGAAGTCGCTGAGGCCGGGGATATCGGGCCCGGGTTTGGTGTCGATGTATCCGCCTACCGCACTGATGACGTACCGAGCCCGAATGCCCGGCTTCCCGGCTACGGTGAGCTCCCAGTGTCCGCCGTCCTCGTTCCAGCGTTCCGCGGTGACGGCGCTGCTTCCCCGAAAGTGCGTGCGCAACCCGAGTTCTTCTGCCACCGACAGGTGATAACGCTGGATTTCGGCGCCGTCGGCGAATAGCTTTTTCCACCGACCGGTTCGCGCAAAGCTCAACTGGTAGAACAGCACCGGAATGTCTACGCCCAGGCCCGGATAGGTGTTGTCACGCCAGGTGCCACCGAAATCCTCGGCACGGTCCAGGATCACGAAGTCGTCGATACCCTGTTCGCGCAGGTAGTGCGCGGCGCCGATACCGCCCGGACCGGCGCCGACAATCGCCACCTGACAGTCGATGTCGCTCATGCCAGTCCACGCAGGACGAATCGAGAGAAGTAGTCGCGCACCACGGCCGGGTCCTTCAGATTCACGGAGATGGCAGGCAGCACTTCGATGCTCATCAGCGTTCGCATGATCCATTCGGCGCCTTCGGTGGCGTCGACATCCTCACCGATCTCGCCGCGTTCCTTGGCAGCCTCGACCTGCGGCGCCCAAAACTCGACCGACCGGCGCATCAGGTCATCACCACATTCGTCGAGCACCAGCTCCAACACGTTGGACACGTGCAGCGTCGGGTCCAGGCGATCGGACCACGCTCGATGGTCGCTGATGCGTACCGCCGCCTCCCCAACCTGGTCGGTCAGGGTGGTCTTGGCGCTCACCGCCCCCGCGAACAGCTCGATGAAGGCACCGGCGATGAAGCCGACGGCGACGTCGATGGCCTCTTTCTTGCCACCGAACCAGTTGTAGATGGTTCCGCGGGAGACGCCAGCCTCGTCGGCCGCGGCCGACAGGCTGAAACGTTGAATTCCGGAGCGGACCAGGGTCTGCGCAACGGCCGCGACGATCGGCTCGGGTACCTCACCGCGCGGGCCCGTCGTCTTCACAAGCTTCACGCTTGAACACTTTGCGCGAATGTGTTCAAAGTGTCAATAGGCGATCAGCCGTGCTGCGTGGTCCTGGCCAACAGCTGCTCAACGGGCCAGGTGTTGATCACTCGTTCTTCTGGAACGCCGGCCTCAAGCGCTCGCTCGCAGCCGTATCCGGAGAATTCCAGCTGCCCCGGCGCATGCGCGTCGGTGTCAATGGAGAAGTCGCAGCCAATGTTCAGCGCGAGGTCAAGCAGCCGGCGCGGCGGATCGCGCCGCTCCGGGCGGGAGTTGATCTCGACGGCGGTGCCCGAGTCGCGGCACGCCCGGAAGACCTCTGCCGCATCAAATCTCGATTCGCCTCGGGTACCCCGCTCACCCTCCACCAGCCGACCCGTACAGTGGCCCAGCACGTCGACACGCGGATTGGTGACGGCGGCGATCATGCGCCGGGTCATCGCGGCAGAGTCCATCGCAAGCTTGGAATGCACACTCGCCACAACGATGTCGAGCTGGTCGAGAAGCTCGGGGTCCTGATCCAGCGCGCCGTCGTCCAGGATGTCAACCTCGATACCGGTGAGGATTCGCATGGGCGCCACCTGCTCCCGCAGTCCATCGATGACCTTCAGCTGGGCGCGCAACCGCTCAGCTGACAAACCATTGGCAACGCGCAAGCGGGGCGAATGGTCAGTGAGCGCGCAGTATTCGTGGCCAAGCGCCTTGGCGGCGCTCATCATTTCTTCGATGGGCACCGAGCCGTCCGACCAGTTCGAATGCAGATGCAGGTCCCCCTTGAGTGCGGCGCGCATACTGCCACCGCCGGTGCTCTTAGCGTTGGCGCGCAGCTGTTCGAGAGTGCCGGGCACCTTGCCGGCCCAGGCCTCGGCGGCGACGGTCGCCGTCTTGGGCCCCAGGCCCGTAAGGCTCTTCCAGGTCTTGCTGGCGCCATGGCTCTCCCGCTCTTCGGGACTGAGCGCGGCGATAACGTCGGCGGCCTTCCGGTAGGCCATGACGCGGCGCGGCTCCTCGCGTGCGAGTTCCTTGTAGTAGGCGATCTCACGCAGGGCTGCGACGGGGTCCATGTCCAGGACTCTAGGCGCGTATCGCCAGCTCCTCATCACGATTATCTGGCGGATAGTCCTCAATCTCCGCCGACAGCATGGCCAGCTCGTCCAGTTCGTCAAACTCTGTCGGCGCGCTCAGCCGCAGCCAGCTGACGGCGCCGATCATGAAGCACAAGAACGCCGTTGGATACCAGCCGCTCATCAGCTGGCCTATCCAGAACGGTCGCAGGTCAAGGAAGTTCCAATACACCCCGCTGAAGTAGATCGTGGTGTGCCCGCGACCTGGCCGGTGCAGGGTCCACATGAAGACCATGGCGAACAGACCCGCCGCACGCCAGGCCCAGCCGCTTGACCAGGGCCGCCCGGTGGTGCATGCCTTCGCGACGAGCCAAATGATCGCGGGGGCGAACCACACCCAGTGCGCGGCCCAGCTGAACGGTGACACCGCGCAACCGGTAAGTCCCACCAACACCACCGCCAAGAGCCGTTCTCCCCTGCGGTGCGCCCACACCGCGACGGCCATACCGGCAGCAAGTACCAAGAGGCTCAACACAATCCACAACCACTCCGGGCGCGCGTGCGGGAAGAAGTACCGGGCCAGGAATCCGTTGATCGACTGGTTCGCCAGGTGGTCAATCCGGCTGATGTGCGCGGTATCGCCTACATGACTCCAAAACCATGCGCTGTCGCGCGGCAACAGTGGCCAGGTCAGCGCCACGGTGGCGGCGAAGGTGGCCGTCGCGGTCACGGAGGCGCGCCATTGCCGGGTGAGCAGCAGGTAGGGCAGAAAAATCAGCGGGGTGAGCTTGATACCGGCGGCAAGACCGAGGCCGATCCCCTGCCACCGCCCCTGATTCGGTCGCACCAGATCCAGCAGCACCACCGCCATGAGCAGGACGTTGATCTGTCCCCACCAGAGGGTGGCCTGCACCGGCTCGACATCGATGACGATGGCCGCGAGCGCGGCACTCATCGCGGCGAGCCGGATGTCCGCGCGCACGCCGGCCAGACGCAGGATGCGCCATGCGATCACCGCCAACGCGCAGATGGACAACGCAAGCAGCAGCCACTTCGCGACGTCCAATGAGGCCCAGGCAAGCGGCGCCAGAACCAGCGTTGCGAAGGGCGGGTAGACGAACCAGGCCTGGTTCAGCGCCGGGGCTTGGTACAGCCTCTTGCCATCCCAGAGCCCGCGCACCGCGGCACGGTAGGTATCCAGGTCGTAGCCGTTTTCGGTCAGCCCAAAAAATCGCGTGTCGAAGGGGACGAGGCGGTTGTGTACCACCATGGCCAGGACAGCCACCGCCAACGCACCCAGAACGGCACCACGTGGCAGCCGCATCTCCCCACCCCACCTGTGCATCCGGCCGATTTTACGGCCGCGGCGGTTAGGACGCGGCGCCGATCGTGGCCTCGTCCTGCCACGAGGCCGCGACGTCGTTGAGGTCGAGACGCAGCGTTGCGGCCAGCTGTACGACGGCACCAAATGCGGGCGTCGGGAGCCGTCCGGTCTCAATCTTGCGCAGGGTCTCCGGGGAGATTCCCGACGCGCGAGCGACATCGTCGAGGGGGCGGTCACCGCGCGCAGCGCGCAGCAACCCACCCAGACGCTTACCCGCGGCGAGTTGCTCTGCGGTGAGCGGCTGACGAACCATGCCGCCGACTCTAGTCTTGGTATTTAAATACCAAAAGCCCTAAGGTGGTATTTAAATACCACCAGGAGGTACGCGTGATCGAGTTGAAATCGCCTGCGGAGATCGCGCGCATGCGGGTGACCGGCGGGTTCGTGGCCTCGGTGCTCTCCGAACTGTCGGCGATCGCGGCGCCCGGCGTCAATCTGCTCGACCTGGAGCACCGCGCCCGCGACATGGTCGCCACACGCGGCGCGGTGTCCTGCTACTGGGACTACTCCCCCTCCTTCGGGCGCGGACCGTTTCGCAATGTCATCTGCCTGTCGGTGAATGACGCAGTGCTGCACGGGCTTCCGCATGATTACGTGCTGGCTGATGGCGATCTGCTGAGCATGGACTTTGCGGTGAGCATCAACGGCTGGGTGGCCGACTCCGCGGTGAGCGTCGTCGTCGGCACCGCAGACCCCGAGGATGTGCGGCTCATCGACACCACCCGCGCCGCCCTGGATGCGGCCATCGCGGCTGCTCAACCGGGCAACCGGCTGGGCGACATCTCGGCGGCGGTGGCCACCGTGGCCGAGGGCGCCAAGTACCGAATCAACACAGACTTCGGCGGACACGGCCTGGGCCGCACCATGCACGAAGATCCCCATGTCCCGAACAAGGGGACGGCGGGACGGGGGTTGAAGCTGGAACCCGGCCTCACACTGGCGTTGGAGCCGTGGTTCGGGCGCGGAACCCATCGGCTCACCGTAGATCCGGATGGGTGGACTCTCCGCATGGCGGACGGCTCTCGGGGCGCGCATTCCGAGCACACCATCGCTATCACCGAGGACGGGCCGCAGGTACTGACGTTACGGGACTAGACGAGACCGACTACGGCGCATCATCCGCTACCGTCCCCACCCGGACTGGTTACAGGTCTATAACGATCTGGAACGACGGGCGTGTCCGCGATCCGACACGCTGCACTATCGCCGTGAGCAACGCTCAGTGGCTGAAGCGCATGGCCTCTTCGGGAGTGATGAGCCGCTCGTTCTTCGCGGGGAAACTGTGGCTTTTCATGGGATGACGGAGCAGTGACCAGGCAATTCGGCCAACCCATGTCTTCGTAACGGGCGTGTTGGGCACGAGAACATCTCCTGCGTCGGCAAGCTTTCAGAACCGGTCAGTAGCATAACGCAAATCCGGGCCTAGATCACGTGCCTCACCGGGGTGAGGCAAACATGTCGGCCGACACGGAGTGAAACTTTCCGGAGCTACCGATGCTGTCGGGCCTGGCAACAGCCCCGAGTGTCAGCGCTGCGGCGCGGCGGTCGGCTTGATCGGCGCGGGCAGCGCCGTCTCACCGGTCAGGTAGGTGTCCACCGCGGCGGCCGCGGAGCGCCCTTCGGCAATCGCCCACACAATCAGCGACTGGCCACGGCCCATGTCACCCGCCACGAACACGCCGTCAACGGACGTCGCGTACGCGCCATCGCGCGCCACGTTGCCACGCTCGGTGAGTTCCACTCCCAGGCTCTCCAGCAGGCCAGGCTTCTCCGGCCCCACGAATCCCATGGCGAGGAAGACGATGTCCGCCTCGAGCTCGAAGTCCGAGCCCTCGACCTTCTCGAACTTGCCGGCGTTGAAGACAACCTCATGGGCACGCAGACCGGTCACCTTGCCGTCTTCGCCAAGGAACCGCTCGGTGTTGACGGCGTAGATTCGCTCGCCGCCCTCTTCGTGGGCCGAGGCCACCCGGAACAGCGTCGGGTAGGTGGGCCACGGGTCGCGCTCGGACCGGATCTCCGGCGGTCTGGGCATGATCTCGAACTGCTGGATGCTCGCCGCACCCTGCCGGTGGGCGGTGCCCAGGCAGTCAGCCCCGGTATCGCCGCCGCCAATGATGATGACGCGCTTACCCTTTGCGGTGATGGGGGGCTGGCCGTTCTCGTCCAGCACGTCATCGCCCAGTTGCACCTTGTTGGCCCACGGCAGGTATTCCATGGCCTGGTAGATGCCCTCGAGCTCACGGCCCGGAACTGGCAGGTCGCGCCAGGCAGTCGCCCCGCCCGCGAGGACTACCGCATCGAAGTTCGAGCGGAGGTCCTCCGCTGTCACATCAACTCCGACGTTCACGCCGGCCTCGAAAACCGTGCCCTCGGCCCGCATCTGGTCCAGGCGCCGGTCGATGTGACGCTTTTCCATCTTGAACTCGGGAATGCCATATCGCAGCAGACCGCCGATGCGGTCGGCCCGCTCGTACACGGTGACATCGTGCCCGGCGCGGGTGAGCTGCTGGGCAGCGGCCAGTCCGGCCGGACCCGAGCCGACGACGGCAACCTTCTTGCCGGTCTTCACCTCGGACGGAATGGGCCTGACCCAGTCGTTCTCGAAGGCGTTGTCAATCAGCTCGACCTCGACCTGCTTGATGGTCACCGGATCCTGGTTGATGCCCAGCACGCACGATGCCTCACACGGCGCGGGGCAGAGCCGGCCGGTGAACTCGGGGAAGTTGTTGGTGGCGTGCAGCCGCTCGATGGCCTCACGCCAGTTCCCGCGGTACACCATGTCGTTCCACTCGGGAATCAAGTTGCCCAGCGGGCAGCCCTTGTGGCAGAACGGGATCCCGCAGTCCATGCAGCGCGACGCCTGTGTCTGCAGGGCCTTGTGCTCGAAGTCTTCGTAGACCTCTTTCCAGTCGAGCAACCGTAACGGCACAGGACGCCGCTTCGGCAGTTCGCGGGTGGTGTGGGTCAGAAAGCCGCTTGGGTCACCCACGAGCTGCCGCCATGATCGCTTCGTTCACATCGCCTCCGGTCAGCTCCGCGTCGGCGATAGCCTCGAGCACGCGACGGTAGTCGCGGGGCATCACCTTGACGAAGGAGTCGCTCTGGCCGCTCCAGTCGGCCAGAATGCGTTGTCCGACAGTAGAGTCGGTCGCCGCCACATGCTTTTCGATCAGACTGCGCAGCACCTGCTCATCGTCAGGGTCCAACGCATCCACATCGACCATCTCATCGTTGAGGTTGTCCACCAGCTGCTTGGCCGGGTCGTACACGTACGCCACACCACCCGACATACCCGCGGCGAAGTTACGCCCCGTCGGGCCGAGCACCACCACGGTGCCACCGGTCATGTACTCACACCCGTGATCGCCTACACCCTCGACGACAGCGGACGCACCCGAGTTACGCACCGCGAACCGCTCCCCCACCAGTCCGTTGAGGAAGGCCTCGCCGCTGGTGGCGCCGAACAAGATGACGTTTCCGCCGATGATGTTCTTCTCGGCCTCGAAGTCGGCCGGTGCCTCTCGCGAGGGCCGCACCGCGATGTGTCCTCCGGACAGGCCCTTGCCCACGTAGTCGTTGGCATCGCCGAACAACCGCAGCGTGATGCCTCGCGGGACGAACGCGCCGAAGCTGTTACCCGCCGAGCCGGTGAAGGTGATGTCGATGGTGTCGTCCGGGAGGCCCTCGCCGCCGTAGACCTTGGTGACCTCGTGACCAAGCATGGTGCCCACGGTCCGGTTGACGTTGGTGATCAGCGTCTCGAACTTCACCGGAGTACCGCGATCGAGCGCCTCCCGGCTCATCACGATCAGCTGCTGGTCCAGCGCCTTCTCCAGGCCGTGGTCCTGCGAACCGCTGCAGTACAGGTCCTGGTTCATGAATGCCGATTCCGGCTCCGTCAGCACCGGAGTCAGGTCGATCTTGCTGGCCTTCCAGTGCGCTATCGCCTTTTCGGTGTCCAGCGCGGCGACCTGGCCCACTGCCTCGTTGACGGTGCGGAAACCGAGCTCTGCCATCAACTCCCGAACTTCCTCGGCGATGAACAGGAAGAAGTTCTCCACGAACTCCGGCTTGCCGTTGAACCGCTCGCGCAGCACCGGATTCTGGGTGGCCACACCCACCGGGCAGGTGTCCAGGTGGCAGACACGCATCATGATGCAGCCCGAGACCACCAGGGGAGCCGTCGCGAAACCGAATTCTTCGCCGCCGAGCAGCATCGCGATCATGACGTCGCGGCCGGTCTTGAGCTGACCATCGACCTGCACGACGATGCGATCACGCAGACCGTTGAGCAACAGCGTCTGCTGTGTCTCGGCCAGCCCCAGCTCCCACGGCGCACCGGCATGTTTCATGGAGGTCAGCGGGGTGGCGCCCGTTCCGCCGTCATGTCCGGAGATGAGCACCACGTCGGCGTGGGCCTTCGAAACGCCCGTGGCGACAGTGCCCACACCGTTCTCCGACACCAGCTTCACGTGGATACGCGCCTGCGGGTTGGAGTTCTTCAGGTCGTGGATCAGCTGCGCCAGATCTTCGATCGAGTAGATGTCGTGGTGCGGCGGCGGGGAGATGAGTCCCACGCCAGGTGTCGAGTGCCGCACCTCGGCAACCCACGGGTACACCTTGTGCGCGGGCAGCTGACCGCCCTCACCTGGCTTGGCGCCCTGCGCCATCTTGATCTGGATATCGGTGCAGTTGCTCAGGTAGTGCGAGGTGACACCGAACCGGCCGGAGGCCACCTGCTTGACCGCACTGCGCCGCCAGTCGCCGTTCTCGTCGGGGGTGAACCGTCGCGGATCCTCGCCGCCCTCGCCGGAGTTCGACCGGCCGCCCAAGCGATTCATGGCGATTGCCAGGGTCTCGTGTGCCTCGGCGGAGATCGAGCCGAAGCTCATCGCACCAGTCGAGAAGCGCTTGACGATCTCGCTGGCGGGCTCCACCTCGTCGATGGAAATCGACGGACGCCCGCTGTCTTCGGGGGTCTTGAACTTCAGCAGACCGCGCAGGGAGGCCATCCGCTCGCTCTGGTCGTCGACCAGAGCGGTGTACTCCTTGAACACCGAGTACTGGCCGGTCCGGGTGGAGTGCTGCAGCTTGAAAACGGTGTCGGGGTTGAACAGGTGGTACTCACCCTCGCGGCGCCACTGATACTCGCCGCCGACCTCCAGTTCCCGGTGCGCCCATTCTTCGGGGCGCTCCAGGAAGGCCAGGTGGTGGCGCGAGGCGACATCGGCAGCGATCTCGTCCAGGCCAATACCGCCTGTGGGGCAAGACAGTCCGATGAAGTATTCGTTCAGAAGCTCCTGCGACAGGCCGATGGCCTGGAACAGCTGGGCACCCGTGTAGGAGGCCAGTGTGGAGATGCCCATCTTGGACATGACCTTGAGCACGCCCTTGCCCGCGGCCTTGATGTAGTTGCGGATCGCCTTGTCGCGCTCCACACCCGAGATCATGCCGCGGTCTATCAGGTCCTCGATGGACTCGAAAGCCATGTAGGGGTTGACGGCAGCCGCACCGAAACCGACCAGCGCCGCCACATGGTGGACCTCGCGGGCGTCCCCGGCCTCGACGACGAGCCCGACCTTGGTGCGGGACCGTTCACGCACGAGGTGGTGGTGCACCGCCGCAACAGCCAAAAGCGAAGGGATGGGCGCCATCTGGTCGTCCGACTCGCGGTCGGACAGGATGATGACCTGTGCGCCGTCGGCGATGGCGGCGGAAACCTCCGCACGCACCGACTCGAGCGCGGTCCGCAACCCGGCGCCCCCTTCGGCGACGGGGTACAGGCAGCGGATCACGCGGCTGGAGAATCCATGCGGCCGACCGTTGACCTGATCCAGCGGATCAAGGTGGATGAGCTTGTCCAGCTCGTCGTTGTGCAGCACCGGCTGCGGCAGCAGGATCTGGTGGCACGACTCAGCGGTCGGGTGCAGCAGATCGCCCTCGGGGCCGATCACACCGCCGAGACTGGTGACGACCTCCTCACGAATGGCATCCAGTGGCGGGTTGGTGACCTGCGCGAAAAGCTGCTGGAAGTAGTCGAACAACATCCGGGAACGGTTGGACAGCACCGCGATCGGGGTGTCGGTGCCCATCGACCCGAGGGCCTCGGCACCCGTGCGGGCCATCGGCGCGACCAGGAGGTTGATCTCCTCGTAGGTGTATCCAAATACCTGCTGGCGCAACACGATCCGGTCGTGCGGCATGTGCTGGTGCGGCCGGTCAAGCAGCTGCTCCATGCGCACCAGACCTTCATCGATCCACTGCTGGTACGGCTCTGCCGCGGCGAGCTCCGCCTTGACCTCTTCATCAGAGACGATGCGGCCCTGGGTGGTGTCCACCAGGAACATGCGGCCGGGCTGCAGGCGGGTGCGCTGCACCACGGTGGACGGGTCCAGATCGAGCACGCCCGCCTCGGAGGCCATCACGACGAGTCCGTCGGTGGTCACCCAAACACGGCCCGGCCGTAAGCCGTTGCGATCGAGCACGGCGCCCACGATGGTGCCGTCGGTAAAGCAGACCGAGGCCGGCCCGTCCCAGGGCTCCATGAGAGAGGCGTGGTACTCGTAGAAGGCGCGCCGCTGCGGGTCCATGGACTCATGCCGTTCCCACGCCTCGGGAATCATCATCAGCACCGCATGGTGCAAGGGGCGGCCACCCAGGTGCAGCAGCTCCAGTGCCTCGTCGAACCGCGCCGTGTCCGAGGCACCGCGCGTACAGATAGGGAAGATCTTGTCGAGCTGAGCGGGATCACCGAAAACGTCGGTCTTGATGAGCGCCTCGCGGGCCCGCATCCAGTTCTCGTTGCCTGCGACAGTGTTGATCTCACCGTTGTGTGCCACCCGGCGGTAGGGATGGGCGAGCGGCCAGGATGGGAAGGTGTTGGTGGAGAACCGCGAGTGCACGATGCCCAGTGCGCTCTCGACCCGCTCGTCCTGTAGATCGAGGTAGAACGCCCGCAGCTGCGGCGTGGTCAGCATGCCCTTGTACACAAAGGTGCGACCGGAAAGGCTTGGGAAATAGACGGTTTCCTCACCGAGGCTGCCCCGGCCGGAACCCTGGTTACCCAGCTCGTGCTCGATGCGCTTGCGCACCACGTAGACGCGCCGTTCCAGATCGATGCCCGAGGCACCAGAGATGAACAGCTGCCGGAAGGTCGGCATGGCGTCGCGGGCGAGGGCACCCAGCGATGAGTCGTCGTGAGGAACCTCACGCCAACCCAGAACGGTCAAACCTTCTGCCTCGACGATCTTCTCGACGGCTTCGCACGCGGCGGCGGCGTCCTTGGACCCCTGGGGCAGAAAGGCGATTCCGGAGGCATAGCTGCCCTCGGCGGGCAACTCGAACTCCACAACGGCACGGAAGAACTTGTCCGGGATCTGCAGCATGATTCCGGCGCCGTCACCGCTGTTCGGCTCGGCTCCCGCGGCACCACGGTGCTCCAAGTTCAGCAGTGCGGTGATGGCCTTGTCCACGATGTCGCGGCTGCGCCGGCCGTGCATATCCACGACCATGGCGACACCGCACGCATCGTGCTCGTAGGCCGGGTTATAGAGCCCGGTCGCGGGGTGTGGCATGGCTGCTCGTCTCGTCTCCAGGGCCTAGCCAAGCGCATCACTTGGATGCGCCCGTCAATGCCCTCCTCGAAGGTGCCTCACAGACCTTCACCAGGGGTGGTGACGAAGGCCCGTTGGCCCTTGTCCGTAGCGTCCTTCTCGGCCGTCTGCTGGGTGTGCTCGCGGTGACGATGAGGCACCCACCGGACACCTTTGACCAGCGGATCTCGTGCCCCGACGCGACAAGTAATCAAAACGATATGTCAGGAACCCCGGTAGACGCCAACTCGGGTGGTTAGATGGCGCGACACCTCGCAGCGTCATTCTCTCAACGCGTAGGTCAACGCCCGTTTCCACGACAAACGCTGGTGAACCCCGTATTGAACATCACGCCTTTTTCTGTGCACCCGCAGTGATTTACAATCTCCTCCATCACGTAAGCGCAGTGGTGCGCAGGATTCGGAGGATGCATGACATCCGGCAGTGCCCAGCGCAACAGCCTGGTGGTGGTGACCGGTGGCGGAAGCGGCATCGGCCGCGAAACGGCACTGGCCTTTGCCCGCCAGAGCGCCCGCGTCGTCGTCGCCGATATCAACCTCGACACCGCCAATGAGACGGTCGGGCTCGTCGAAAAGCTGGGCGGCACCGCCTACCCCTACGCCCTGGACGTCGCCGACGAGAGCGCCGTCACCGCCTTCGCCGACGAGGTGTGCAGTGCCCACGGCGTGCCGGATGTCCTGATCAACAATGCCGGCATCGGCCAGGCCGGCCGATTCTTCGACACCCCGTCCGCGGACTTCCAGCGAGTGCTCAACATCAACTTGGGCGGAGTCGTCTACGGCTGCCGCGCCTTCGGGCCACGGATGGCCGAGCGCAAGAGCGGCCATATCGTCAACATCTCCAGTGCCGCCGCGTACACGCCGATCCCCGAGATGGGCGCCTACGCAACCAGCAAGGCGGCTGTGTTCATGTTCTCCGACGTGCTGCGTGGCGAGCTCGGCCGCGACAAGGTCAAGGTGAGCACCATCTGCCCGGGCATCGTCAACACGAACATCATTCGTACCACGCAGTTTTCGGGCCTGTCGTCCGAAGACGAAGCGCATCGTCAGCGGCAGGGCGCTGGGCTGTACGCCAAGCGCGGATACGGCCCCGAGAAGGTCGCCAGGGAGATCGTCAACGCCGTCACCAAGGGCAAGTCGGTCGTCCCGGTAACCCCGGAAGCACATGTGCAGTACCACCTCAGCCGCCTGGCCCCAGCGCTGAACCGGTTCTTCTGGGGCAACCTTGGCAACAAGCTCAACAAATAGGAGGACATCATGGCGCGCAATACAACTGAGGCCACTGGCCTGCACGTCGTACCGACCGAGCCCGGCGAGGTCGTACTGCGGCCGCGCAATGTCCAGTTCGACACGAGCCACACCCCGCTGCACTGGATTCCCAATGAGCCCATCGTCTCGCACTTCATTTCTGCCTTCAATCTGCTTCTGCCGGAAGGGGAACGGGCCTTCGTAGACACCTTCACCCGTGCGCTGCCGTACGTGAAGGACGACAAGATCCGGGAAGCGATGATCGGATTCATGGGTCAGGAGGCCGTGCACGCCGAGACCCACAGCAAGGTGCTGGGCGACTTCCTGGAGAAGAACGGCATCAACGTCGCGCCCGCGATCACCCAGATCGAATACATCACCCACATGCTGGAGCGCACCAACGAGCTGCGCAGCGAGAAGCTCCGCTACCGGGTGATGGTGGAGAAGCTGGCCCTCATCGCGGGTATCGAACACTTCACCGCCGTGCTGGGCGACTGGGTGCTGAACCACCCCTTCGAGAAGTTCAATGCCGACGCGGAGATGGTGGACCTGTTCCGCTGGCACGGCGCCGAGGAGGTCGAGCACCGCAGCGTCGCATACGACGTCGCCCGGTACTTCCAGATCCGTCGCGGGCACATGATGCTGACCTTCGTGCTGGCCACCCTGCTGCTCGTCGGAGTGATGCTGCGTTACACCAAGTTCTTGGTGCGGCAGGACCCGTCGCTGCCCAACTACGGCGTCTTCGGTGTGCTGCGGCAGATGAACAAGGCCATGAAGCGGGGAGCGTTCCTGCGGTGGCGTGAGCTGGCCAAGTCGGCGATGGAGTTCATGCGTCCGGGCTTCTCCCCCGACCAGGTGGGCAGCACGGCACAGGCGGTGGCATACCTGAGTACGTCACCCGCCGCGAAGGCCGCGGCCGGCTACTGATGTTCGATCGCTTTCGCCGCACGCCGCAGCCCACCCCCCAGCGCAAGCGTCCCTCGCTGCCGCCCACGCTGTACGGCACTCTGCCGGTTTCACCCACCATCGCGCTCGGCACCGCGCTGTTCCCGATCGCGGTCCGGGCCATCGGCGCCCTGCTGATTCTCAAGAAGCCACCCGAGAATCACGTCGACCGGACGCTGACGCTGGTCGTGAAGGACCGCTGGATCGAGGCCAAGGACCAGGACGTGGCCAGCCTTGTCCTGGCCGCGCCCGACGGGGAGCGACTCCCACCCTGGCATCCCGGTGCCCACCTGGATCTGCTGCTGCCTTCGGGCAGGATGCGGCAGTACTCGCTGTGCGGTGACGTCTCGGATCCCTTCCACTACCGCATCGCCGTGCGTCGTATCCCCGAAGGCGGCGGTGGCTCCATCGAGGTGCACGACGCGCTTCAGATCGGTTCCACGGTATCCATCTTGGGACCACGCAATGCGTTCCCGCTGGCCATGACCCAGCCCGGGCCGCGCAAGCTGCACTTCGTAGCCGGCGGCATCGGCATCACGCCAATCCTGTCGATGATCGCCTTCGCCGAGCAGCTGGGTAAGCCATGGACCATGGTGTACACAGGCCGGAACCGCGATTCGCTCCCGTTCCTCAACGAGCTCAAGCGATTCGGCGATCGCGTGATCGTGCGAACCGACGATCAGTCAGGCCTGCCCACCGCCGACGACCTGCTGCCCGAGGTGGGCGAGAACGACGCGGTGTACTGCTGTGGTCCCGCTCCGATGCTTGCCGTCCTGCAGCGACGCCTGCTCGAAATGCCCTCGGTGGAGCTGCATTTCGAGCGATTTGCCGCCGCACCTGTGGTGGACGGTCATCCGTTCGAGGTGCAGCTGGGCCCCGGCGGGCCGGTGCTCGAGGTGCCCGCCGATCGCACGGCGCTGGACGTCATCAAGAAACAGCTGCCGCATGTGGCGTATTCATGCCAGCAGGGTTTCTGCGGCACCTGCCGGGCGAACGTGCTCGCGGGCACCGTGGACCATCGGGACCAGATCCTGACCGAATCCCAGCGGGACGAGGGGCAGATCCTGACCTGCGTGTCCCGCGGTGAGGGTCGTCTGGTGCTGGACCTGCCCGCCGAGTAACACCTCTGCACCGAGACCGAGGTTGTGGCGAATGTGTGCGAGACCTATACGCCATAACCTCGGTCGGGGCGGAACGCCTCCGTGTCGGTTCACCGGGCGTTCATCGGCTCACAGGAAACTGTGCCGATGCGCATCTCCCACGCAGCCACGGCTCTCACATCCGCACTGATCCTGGCGCTGGCGCCGTCCGCGGCCGCCGGCCCGCCCTCGGATTCCCCTGAGGTACCCGTCGGCGATATCGCCAAGACCGGTGGCGCCAACCGCACCAAGGGCGGGCGCGACGGCGATAAAGCGGCGGATCTGCGGAATTCGGTGCTGGGCCGCAACGCCAAGAACGTCATCCTGCTGATCGGTGATGGCATGGGGACCTCGGAGATCACCTCGGCGCGCAACTACCAGCACGGCGCGGCCGGGACGCTTCCCGGACTCGACGCGCTGCCGATCACCGGCGAGTACACCACGTTCGCCCTCACCAAGGACGGTCCCGAGAAGGGCAAGCCCGACTACGTGACCGACTCGGCGGCCTCCGGCACCGGATGGGCCACCGGGACCAAGACCTACAACGGCGCCATCTCGGTTGACCTCGACGGCAAGCCGCTGGACACGATCCTGGAGATCGTGCAGAAGCAGGGCTTCGCGACCGGAAACGTCACCACCGCGGAGCTGCAGGACGCCACCCCGGCGGTGCTTACCGCTCATGTCACCGATCGGGACTGCAAGGGCCCCAAGGAAACCTTGGAGAAGTGCGCAGGTAACGCCGTCGACAACGGCGGCAAGGGCTCTATCTCCGAGCAGCTGGTGAGTACCCGCGCAGACATCAGCCTCGGCGGCGGCGGCAAGTACTTCGAGGAGACCATCACCGCCGGCGAGCACAGGGGTAAGACCTCGCTGGATGTCGCCAAGGCCACCGGCTACCAGTTACCCACCACCGCAGGTGATCTCAACAAGGTCAACAACCTCGACAACCCGGTACTGGGAGTGTTCGGCAAGGGCAACCTGCCGGTGCAGTGGGACAAGGTGCCCGCGGCGGTCCCCAACGGCGGCAAGCTGCCCGCGACCACCTGCCAGGCCAACCCCGAGCTGCCCAAGGATCAACCGCAACTCTCCGCGATGACGACTAAAGCCATTGATCTGCTGGTGAACTCGAAGAAGGGCCAGGACAAGGGCTTCTTCCTGCAGGTGGAGTCGGCATCGATCGACAAGCAGGACCACGCGGCCAACATCTGCGGTCAGATCGGCGAGACCATCGCTCTGGACGAGGCGGTCGCTGCCGCCCTGGACTTCGCCCGTAAGGACGGCAACACCCTGGTGATCGTGACCGCCGATCATGGTCACTCCTCGCTCATCGTTCCCGAGGACTTCGACAATCCGACCGCGCTGTCTGTCGCGGTGAAGACTGCCGACGGCGCCACCATGCGGATCATGTACCCCACCGCACCGGAGGGTGAATCGCAGACACACACCGGAACTCAGGTGCGCATCGCGGCTTACGGTCCGGGTGCCGCGAATGTCTCCGGCCTCACCGATCAGACCGACAACTTCAACACGATCGTCGGGGCACTGCTGGGATCCAAGAGCCCCGACGCCTCGAACGGTCCGTCCTGGTGGCTGGCCGGCGGAATTACTGTGGTGGCGGCCGCCGTGGCTGCCGCGGCCGCGTTCGTCCTGGGCAGGCGCCGGGCCTAACTCCGGCGAACATCGGACAGCTAAGCGCAATCTCCGGAGACGCGCGGCTGAACCACGCCACCGAGTGGGAATCTCACGAGGAAATCCGGCCGATTCTCCTCGTGAGATTCCCACTCGGTGGCCAGCAGCCCTAGGCCACCAGCCGCTTCGGGTTGTCGATCACCGAGTAGTCGCTGGCGTCCCCGGCGATTACCCGGCTGCTTTCACCATTGACACCGACCGGCACATCACCGGCAAGCGTCACGCGATGCATCCGGCGCCGCTGATCGCCGTAGTCAGAGACCGCGTAATGCTGGGTGGCCCGGTTGTCCCACATCGCGACATCACCTAGCTCCCAGTTCCATCGAATCGTGTTCTCCAACCAGGTAATCCGATCCTGGAACATTCGGAAGAGCGCCTGCGACTCGCTGACGCTCACGTCCAGGATCCGCTTGACGAAGTTGCCCAGCAGCAGTGCCTTCTCACCCGTCTCTGGGTGCACCCGGACCACCGGATGATGCGCCTCGAAATGTGTCGCCCCGAACTCGCGCACATACTTGGATCCGGACCCCGCCTTGGCCAGCAGCTCCGCGACCTTGGCGGGATCAACCTGGGCGTAATCGAATTGGTTGTTGTGCATGGCCCACAGATTGTCTGCCAGCTCCTGCAAGGCCCTGGGCAGCTGCCGGTAGGCCGCGACCGTCGAGGTCCAGGTGGTGGTTCCGCCGTACGGTGGCAATTCGACCGCCCGCAGGATCGACGCCTTGGGAATCCGGTCCACGAAGGTGACATCGGTATGCCACTGGTTGGCGCGGCCACCCTCCTCCGAGTCGAGCCGCATGACGCGTTCACCGTCGAACTTGAGCGTGGGATGCGCAGACGTCGGCGCGCCCATGCACCGGGCGAACGCGAATTGCGCCTCGTCATCGAGGTGATGCTGGCGGCGAAAGAAGATCACCTTGTGCTCCAGCATCGCCTGGTTGATGGCGGCCGCGGTCTCGGCATCCACCTCTCCGAGACGTACGCCCTCGATGCGGGCGCCGATGTTCTCGCCTAGCTTCACCACGTTGAAATCGCTGCTCATGGCCCTTTCCTTCTGTTCGACGCGTTAGTGTAGTCAATTGACTACACCTGGTCATCCGCTACTGTACACACATGACTACATCGGAGGCAACGGATGCCAAACCCGTCGGCAAGGAGGAGGTCGTGGAGGCCGTCCTGAATGCCGCCTCTGAGCTCTTCGCCGAGAAGGGGCCGACGGCGACGTCCATCCGGGAGGTCGCCACGCGCGCGGGTGTGAACCACGGTCTGGTGCACCGCCACTTCGGAAGCAAGCGTCAGCTGTTGGCGGACACCTTGCAGCACCTGGCCGATGCCGCAGCGACCTTGCGGGAGGCGGGGGCGCCCCGCGAAGAGCTGGAGGCGGCACACGATCTACAGCTGCGCGTCATGGTCCGCTCCACTCTCGACGGCTTCCCCATCGAAGAACTGCAAGAACGTAAACCCGGCATGGAATGGCTGCTCGAACAGATCCGTCCTGCCCACGCCGACGATCGGGAGGCGCGGCTGGCCGGGGCCCACTCGATTGCGCTACAGCTTGGCTGGCGCCTGATGGGCCCCACCCTGCGAGCCGGTTTCGGCCTCGACGACATGTCCGACGCCGACATCCGATCCGAGATTGCTCAACAGATCGCGAAATTCGTTAACCCACAATAGAAACGGCGCTAGCCCAGTTCGAGCAGTGCGGCTCCGATCCTCGTCAGTGCCGTGTCAACGGACGTGATCTTGCGAAGATGTGGGCTACCCGACGGGCCGCGCCTCAGGGAACATCCACCGGCCGTCGAGAATCTGCGGCTGCGCGCGATACAGCCTGACCGCGTAGTTCCACCCCGGCGTGATCGGCAGGCAGTTCACCGTGGTGTCCGTGCATCCCCCGAACTGCACGGTGGTGTTGCCGCCGGCATCCCGCTGTGCGGTGACGTTGTTGAACGAGTAGGCATTCCGCGCATTTGGCGTGAAGTACCCGTCCTCGTTGTAGACGGTGACCGACCAGAATCCGTCAACCGGCACCTGTCCCACGGTGAGCCGGTACACCGTAGCTCCGTCGTTCTTGGTGGGATTCACCGTGAGATAGAGGGCATCCTTCTCGGGGTTCCCGCCCCAGGCCGATGCGGTGCCGATGAGATGACGCACGGGGTCCGTGTCGTCTCTGGTGCCAAAAGTTGCCTTGGTATCAGGAAGCGTCGCGGCGAGCTGGAGCAGACCGTCGCGCACCTTCTGCTGACTTACGCTGTCCCACTTGGGCACAACGAACTCTCCCGTGCGATCTTGCCGTGCCGTGACGGCGTCCTGCAGGGCGTGGACCTGTGCGAGGTCCGCTGGATCGGCCGGATTCACCAACGTCCGCACCGCCGCGGCAACGTAGCGAGTACCGGTCTGCTCCCTGGTGATGGTGTGCTCGCCCTTGCCGTAGAAGACCGCCTGCACATAGTGGTCTTCGGTGATGAGCTGCAGCGACATGAACCGCTGTCCCGGATCGGGCGTCGAGATGGTGACCGGCCCCGCATCCAGGTCGAACACCGCCGACGAATAGAGCGTGTCGCGGTTCTGCCGGATGACCAGCTGCCTATCGAGTGGAGCCAATTCGCGGATGTGATGGAAGGAACCAAAACCGCCGTCCTTCACAATGTTCCCGAAGTACCGGTCCGTCTCCGCGCGCACGAAATTGTCCGGGGTGACGATGATGGCGCCCTCTGCGGTACGCCGCTCTGGGGACGGTGCGCTCGACGCGCCAGAAGGAACCACTGACGGTGGTGCCGTGGAGCACCCCGCGAGCGCTGCCGATACTCCAACCACCACACCTGCCGCGAGCCTCTTCATAGCACCGAAACTACCCGCTCGCATTCCCGCCGGACGCTCGGTTCAGCAGCTCGTCGCATCCTCACCCGCGATATCGCGCAGGGTTTGGAAGAAGTCGCTGCGCTGCTGTGACGAGATACCCGACAGCAACCGCTCTTCGGCCTCTTGCGCCAGCACGTCTGCCTGCTTGAGCAAGGCGGCACCGGACCGGCTCAGCTGTGCCGGGCGGGCGCGGCCGGAGTCGACGGTGTCCGGCCGGGACACCAAACCGGCGTCCTGTAGCGCCTGCAGAACGGTGTTCATCGACTGCGGCGTGACATCCGTCGCGCGGGCCAGATCCGCATTGGACCAGCCGGGATTCTTGGACAGCACCCTCATGCAGACGTACTGCGGGAATGGCAGATTCAGGGGCGCCAACGCCGCGGCGAGCTCTGAACGCAAGGCCGCCGACACGCGGTATACCAATGCTCCGAGAGGTTGCCACTCCTGCTGATCCATATCAGTGATGTTGACACAGTTACCATCGTCCTGCTGAGCGGCCCCGGAGCACCCTCGCCGGCACGTCGCGTTGCTACCCTTGACCGATGGCAGCAACAAGTTCGCCCGACGAACCGAATCTTGCTGCCACCAGCTGGACCATCCTCGGCATGCTCTCCTACGAGGAAGAGGTCTCCGGTTATGACATCAAGAAGTGGGCAGACTGGAGTATCAGCTACTTCTACTGGAGCCCTTCCTTCAGCCAGATCTATTCGGAGCTGAGGAAATTGGAGAAGATCGGGTACGCCACCTCCCGGCTGGATCACGACAATGGCGCCCGCAGCCGTCGGCTGTACAAGATCACCGCGGCGGGCATGGCGGCCATGAGCCAGTGGGCCAATGAAACTCCCGCCGAGCCACAGGTGCTCAAACACAGTGTGGTGCTGCGCGTCATGCAGGGACATTTGACCGATCCGGCGAGGCTCAAGGAGATTCTCGAACGGCATGTCGAGTACTCCGAAAACATGCAGCGGCGTGCGGCACTGGATGCGGACGGCGCCGCGGCCCAGCCCGCCTGGGCGTACTCACGCGTGGCGCTCAAGTGGGCCGAGCGCTACTACGCGGCCGAGCGCGATCTCGCGCTGATGATGATCGACGATCTTGCCGAGGCCGCCGAGGAATTCGACACCGCCGATCCGGATGGCGGAACGCCTCGTCTTGTCCCTGGCTACTGGCGCGAGGTCGAAAAACAGGTGGACGCCGAAAAGCTTTCTAAGCAACAAGATTCGCCAGCGTAGTCACTACATCGCCGCATCCTGTGCGGCGATGTAGCCATACACCAGCCCCTGCGCGATCGTTGCCCCAGCACCCGGATACGTGGCACCGAAGGCGTTGGCGGCCGTGTTGCCAATCGCATAGAGCCCCTCCATGACGCTACCGTCCTCGCGCAGCACACGGGCACGCTCGTCGGCGCGTAAGCCGCCACAGGTACCCAAGTCGCTGAGCACCATGCGTACCGCATAGAAGGGGCCCGCACGCAGCGGCCGCAAGTTCGGATTCGGGGTCACGGTCGGGTCGCCGTAGTACCGGTCGTACACGCTGCGGCCCCGCTGGAAGTCGATATCGTCACCGGCCGTCGCCGATTCATTGAATCGCCTTACAGTGGACAGGAATTCGTCCTTCGGGACTTCTATCATCGATGCCAGCGCGGCCAAACTATCGGCGCGATGCGCAATGCCGGCCTCGAACCAGGTTGACGGTATGGGCATGCGCGGATAGAGCTGGCCCGCAAAGACATAGCTGTTGCGATACTGCTGGTCGAAGATGATCCACATCGATTCCACCGGGTCACCAGAGCCTTCTCGCTCTAGCACGCGCTGCCCAAACGACATGTAATCGGTGGCCTCGTTGATGAAGCGCCTTCCGGTGTGGTCGACGATGAACGACCCCGGTAGCGATCGCTCCGCCAGCATCACCTTCGCGTCGCCTCCAGGCAGTGGCGACACGGCCGGAAACCACCATGCCTGACTCATGGAATCGATCGCTGCACCGCAGTCTTGGCCGATTCTTAGCGCGTCGCCGGTGTTGGTGACGGCACCCAGGCTCATGTTCTCTCCCAGCGCCGCCGACTGGAACTTGTGCCGCATCTCCATGTTGTGGTCAAAGCCGCCGGCCGCGAGCACCACACCGCGGCGGGCGGTCACCGTGATCTCGCGGCCCTCATTGGTGACCACCGCACCGGTGACGCGTGCGCCCTCAGTGACCAGGTGCAGGAGTGGTGTGCCGGTCCAGATCGGGATGCCCATACGCAGCACACCGGCGAACAGCCCCGCCGCCAGTGCCTGGCCACCCGCCAGGTAACGTCGGCCCAGGATCGCCCCACCGACTCCCTGCGCGAGTCGTTTCGCGATGAGCGGCAAGGCTTTACGTGGGAGTCGTGCCATAAGATTCATCCACCGATAGTCGGCGCTGGTGACAGGCATGGGCACCGCAGGTGGTTTCATGACGCCCGGTTGCAGTCGATTTCGGTACGTGCCCAGCACCGACGCATCGAACGGGCGGCATTCACACGTACGTCCGGCCGGGCTGCCACCGGGCTCCTCGGGGTGATAGTCCGCATAGTCCCGACACCAGGTCAAGCGCAGGGGCGTCAGTCGTGTCAGCATCTCGACAGTCGCCGACTCGTACTCAAGGAACCCCTCGCTGCGGGCCTCCGGCGCGCTTCCGGCGACCACCGATCGCAGGTAGGCACGCGCCCGCTCCGGGGTGTCACCCGTCCCAGCTGCCCGGAGCACCGGACTCGCCGGGAGCCACAGGGCTCCTCCGGAGCGGGCGGTAGACCCACCCACATAGTGCGATTTCTCGACGATCAGTACCGACAATCCACGTTCGGCGGCCGCCAGCGCGGCGGCCATACCTGTCCCGGTTCCGACGACCAGCAGATCGACCTCAGTGTCATCGGCGACGGTTCCGGCCGGGATCAGCCCATGGGGTGCTGACGCCATCTGTGCATACCTCCGTCGAATTCGCATGGACGGCAGCGACGCTATGCCGCTGTACCCGTGCTGTGGCCGCCGATTCCCTCCCAGTGGGACACCAGCTGTGCGGCGACGACCGATGTCCGGTGAGCGGACCAACCCCCTGCTGCGGGCAGAAATTCGCTGTTAGAACGGGTCCATGACGACAGCCCAGTCAGATACCGATCTTGATTCTGTGAAGGTGCGAAGCATCGAGGCGGACACGGCGCCCACCCGGTTCGCCCGCGGTTGGCATTGCCTCGGCCTCATCAAGGACTTCGGAGACGGAAAGCCCCACTCCATCAACGCGTTCGGTCAGAAACTCGTGGTCTTCCGGGGCGCCGGGGGCAAGATCAGCGTCCTGGACGCCTACTGCCGGCACATGGGCGGAGACCTCAGCCAGGGCGAGGTCAAAGGTGACGAGATCGCCTGCCCGTTCCATGATTGGCGCTGGGGTGGCGATGGCCGCTGCAAAAAGGTGCCGTACAGCCGCCGCACCCCCAAGCTGGCACGCACGGCCACCTGGATCACTCTGGAGCAGGACGGCATGTTGTTCATCTGGAATGACCCGCAAGGGAACCCGCCGCCAGAGGATGTCACGATTCCCCGCATCGAAGGCGCCTGCAGTGATGAATGGACCGATTGGCATTGGTACACAACGGTTGTCAACACTAATTGTCGCGAGATCGTCGACAACGTCGTCGATATGGCGCACTTCTTCTACGTGCACGGCGCATTGCCCACATACTTTAAGAACATCTTCGAAGGTCCCGTCGCCACGCAGTACATGAACGGTGGATCCCGGCCGGATGTGCCGAGCCCCGAGGGTGTGGAAATGATCGGGCAGACGTCCGTCGCGTCGTACTACGGGCCCTCGTTCATGATCGACGATCTCACCTACCACTTCGTCGGAGGCGATCAACAATCGATCCTCATCAACTGCCACTATCCGATCGACGCGGATTCCTTTGTGCTGCAGTATGGAATCATCGTCAAGAAGTCCCTTGCGCTACCCGACGAAGCCGCCACCGGCGCCGCTGTCGCACTTGGCGACTGGGTGAAAATCGGATTTGAACAGGACGTGCAGATCTGGAAGAACAAGGCGCGCATCGACAATCCGCTCCTCTGCGAGGAGGACGGTCCCGTGTACCAGCTGCGACGCTGGTATCAGCAGTTCTACGTGGACACCGAGCAGGTGGCTCCTGAAATGACCGACCGGTTCGAGTACGAGGTGGATACCACCCGCCCCGGGGAGGCCTGGAAGGCACAGATAGCGGAGATCCTCGCGGCGATGGCCGGAAGCGCATCATCGTGATCCGCACCGACAACCGTCTGGTGGACTCACCGATGGTGGCGGTGGGCTGTCAGCACTGTGGTGCAGAGGTTTTGGCGCGCAAGAGCAGCTGGCAGCAGACCAGCGTGCAGTGGAATGCCGAGGCCGAAGCACGGTGCCCGCAGCGGCGGGACTGCGCCGGACTATTCCTGGTCTGCTCGGAACTACGCGGTTCGATTCTTGACGCCGCACGCAACGGACGGCTGCCCGTTCTCGCCGAGGAGTACGGCGTCTAAGCAAGCAACTCGTCGACATCGCGGCATAGGCGCTCGATCGCGGCGCCGGCCAAATCCAGGCGCGGCATGGTCATAAACCCGTGAATGGCATTGTCATAGCGCCGGTACCGCACCGGAACCCGGGCCCCCTTGAGCGCCAGCGCATAGGCCTCGCCCTCACTACACGGCGGGTCATAGCGGGCGGTTATCACCACCGCCGGCGGTAGCCGGTTCAGGTCCGCGTGCAGCGGTGCCGCGTAGGGGTGTGTGCGCAGGGCCGGGTCGGGTAGGTATTGGTCCCAGTACCACTGCATCGCGGCGCGGGTGTTGTAGTAGCCGTGCGCGTACTGCCGATACGAAGCGGTGTCGAAATTCGCGTCCAGCACCGGATAGATAAGAATCTGGCCGGCGAGTTCTGGCCCGCCCAAATCGCGCGCCATCAGCGTCGTGACCGCGGCGAGGTTACCGCCGGCACTGTCGCCGCAGACGAGCACACACTCGGGATCACCGCCCAGCGTGCGGGCATTGCGCACCACCCAACACGTGGCCAGGAACATATCCTGCGCCGCCGTCGGCCACCGGTGTTCCGGGGCCCGCCGGTAGTCAACCGACACCACCACCGCGGGCATGTGGTTGGCCAGCCGCCGACACAGTCCGTCATGAGAGTCCATGTCGCAGAACACAAACCCACCACCATGCGCAAAGACGACGGTGGGCAGCGGCCCTGTCGCATCGGGGCGATACACCCGAATCGGTATCTCACCACCGGGCCCGGCGGCACATTCGTCGGTCACCGAGCGCATCCGCACGGGCTCGGCAGGCGGGGCGTATCGGGCACGTATCGCGGCGCGTGCCTGTGCACCCGTCATCTTCTCGACGCGCGGAAAGCCCCTATTCAGTGCCGGAAGCAGTGCCGCGATCTGTGGATCGAGGGTCACGCGTACTGCATCGCGCGCGCGGTCATCTCAGTACGCGCGGGCGAGCACGTGGGGGCCGGGCCACCCCGCAGTGGCCGGATCGGCTGCAGGGTCGGGGCCACCCGGGTCGGACCGTTCTCGACATTGCGCCAGATCCCCATGGCCGTCATCCGCACCGGAGCCACCAGGCGCTGATCGAATGTCATACGCGGCATAGGGCCGGATACCGACACCGCGGCAACCGCGTCGCCGATGCTCCCGATCGGAGCCGCCACGCAGCCAATGCCCTGCTGCAGTTCCTCACGGTCGAAGGCCACGCCGTGACCACGAACCTTGTCCAGCTCCGGGCGCAATTGCGCCGCTGAGCCGATGGAGTAGCGCGTCTTGCGGGCCAGCGCGGTGCAGCCCTCGAGCGTCTCGCCCCCATACGCCAAGATCGCCTTACCGGAGGCCGTACAGTGCGCCGGCTGGCGACCACCGATACGGGTGGCGACCGCGGCGCCCATCCCCACACCGATCTTCTCCAAGTACACGACGTCCGTGCCATCGAGGATCGACAGGTGGACCACCAGGCCGGTGGCGCGATGCAACTCGTGCAGCATCGGCAGCGCCGCCGCGTGCAGCCGATCTTGATGCACCGCGAGGGATCCGAGCTCAACCAATCGCGTGCCCAGCTCATAGTCGCGGCCATCGCGACGCAGCCAGCGCAGCTGCACCAGGCGCTCCAGCATCCGATGCACGGATGAGCGGGGAAGACCCGTACGCCGTACGAGCTGCGCCAGCGTGAGGCGGCCCGGGCCGTCGAAGGCGTCCAACAGCAGCGATACCCGATCGATCACAGCGCTTGGAGTGGCCGGCTCGGCGGTAGTGGTTGTCATGGTGCCCTCCCACGGCGTTGGGGTCTCGGTCACATATGACTATTAGTCATATGCCTGTTTGTATCATGAGTGTGTCGGCCGACACAACCCCGGCATGCCCCGAAAACGCGAACAGACGCTCGGTGCCTGTGCACCGAGCGTCTGTTTCGCCAGAAGGGAAGGTGGGGGCTACATCGCTGCCAGCGGCTCGCTGCCCGACCAGTCGTGGCCCCAATAGCTATCCGCCGTGATTTCCTCGGCGGTGTAATACGTTTCGTCGACCCGCATACCTTCGGTGCCAAACTCGATATCCCAGCCGCCCGGGGCCCGGACGTAGAAGGACAACATCTTGTCGTTGGTGTGCCGCCCCAGGGTGGAGGAGAGCGAGTAGTCGTCCTTGAGCACCCGATCCAGGGCCCGACCCACGGCATCGAGGCTGTCCACCTCGACCATCACGTGCACCAACCCCGGCGCGCCGCCATGCGGTGCCGGGCAGAGCGCCAGGCTGTGGTGACGCTCGTTGATACCCAGGAATCGCACCCGCATCGGGCCGAACTCCTGCGGGGCGGGAATGCGGAACGCTCCCCGCGGCCGGAATCCCAGCACCTCGGTGTAGAAGGTAAAGGCGCCGCCCGGATCCGTCACCGGCAACACCACATGTCCGAGCCCCTGGGCGCCGGTCACGAATCGTGCCCCGAACGGCGTCACCACCGGGCTGTGGTCCAGCACCGGGCCGTGGAACACCTCAACGGTGGTGCCGACGGGGTCGGTGAAGGTCACCACTTCCTCAACCCGGCGGGCGTCGGCTTCCTCGACGGACAGCTGCTTCACCGCCGTGCCGGACGCCTCGACCGCCTGCACGACCTCACGCAACGCGGCGCCATCGCGCACCTCCCAGCCGATCGTGACGACCTGATCGGCCTCACCCGGCACTACCACGATGCGCGCGGCGCGTTCATCCATGCGTAGATACAGCGCGTCGGAATCAGGGCCGCTGCCTTCGGCGAATCCGAGCACTCCCAGGGCGAAATGCCGCCAGCGGGCCATGTCCCGGGTTTGGACCGTGATGTATCCCAAGCTCCTCAGCATCAGATCATCGCCCTCAGCTGGCCCTGCGGCTCGATGCCCAGCGCGCTGAGCGCCGACGCGTGGAACACGGTGCTGGGCACATGAATTGCGTGGGCAAGCCCGGTATGCGCATCACGCCAGTACCGCTGCAGCGGTTTGTCCAGACGCATCGCGTTACCACCGGATCGGGAGAAGATCTGATCGACGGCCATCACGGCGCGCCACGCGGCGCGCACCTGGGTGCGACGGCCGGCGGCCCGGTCTTCGAAGCTCACTTCCTGACCGGAATCGACTATGTCCCAAATCTTGTCGACATTCGCGAGGATCTCCTGGCGGGCTGCGTTGATATCCGCGGCCGCCTCGCCGATCGCGAAAAGCACGTACGGATCGTCCTTGACCGCCGTGCCCTGTGCCCCGACGCGCTCGCGCTGATAGTCCAGGTGCGCGGCCAGCGCGCCCTCGGCGATGCCGATCACCGCCGAGCTGATACCCAGCGGGAACATCGTCGACCAGGGCATCCGGTACAGGGTGTCCGTCATACCGGCGTTGCGCTGCGCAGTGCCGTCGATCACCTCGTCGCCATCCATCACGCGATAGGTCGGCACGAACGCATCCTTGACGATGATGTCCTTGGACCCGGTGCCACGCAGTCCCACCACATTCCAGGAGTCCTCGACGATGCGGTAATCCGTACGCGGCAAGATCATGTGCAGCATCTTCGGCGGCATGACGGGCTTGCCCTCCGCGTCGCCGAGCAGCGCGCCCAAGATGATCCAGTCGCAGTGATCGGTGCCGGAGCTGAACTGCCAGCGTCCGTTGAAGATGTAGCCGCCGTCCGCCGGTGTGGCCACACCCGTCGGCGCGTAGGGCGAGGCCATCCAGATGTCCTGGTCGTCACTCCACATTTCCTCGGCGACTCTGGGGTCGGCAAAGGCGACCTGCCACGGATGCACGCCGACGACACCGCAGATCCAGCCAGACGCGGGATCCAATGCCGCCGTGGCCATGACGGTCTCGGAGAACTCACGGGGGTGTACCTCGTACCCGCCGTACTTCTTGGGCTGGAGCAGCCGGATAGGCCCGGCGGCCCTGAGCATCTTCGCGGTCTCATCGGGTAGCGTGCCCAGCTTCTCCGCCTCCCACGCCTGCTCACGCAGCTGGTCGGCGAGATCGTTGATGCGATCGATTACGCGTTCGGTCATGCGCTTGATAGTGCGCCCGCCACGACCTCCCTATCGGGTGTTTTCCCGATCAGCGGTCCGTTGAATCCGATTGACCGGTCACTGGGATCGGCGCGCCGGAGCACGGTCCGCACGCCCTAGCGTGGCCAATCGTGAAGAACTTCGATGTGGTGGTGGTCGGCGCCGGATTCGCCGGCCTGTACGCCCTGCAGCGTCTGCGATCGCAGGGTCTATCGGTCATCGTCTTCGAGGCAGGCCCGGACGTGGGCGGCACCTGGTTCTTCAATCGGTATCCGGGTGCGCGTTGCGATGTGGAGAGCATCGACTACTCCTATTCGTTTTCCAGTGAACTGCAACAGGATTGGGATTGGGGCGAGAAGTACGCCACCCAAGCGGAGATCCTGCGCTACATCAATCACGTCGCCGACCGATTCGACTTGCGCCGCGATATCCAATGCGGCACCCGCGTCACCTCGGCGATCCTCGACGAGGAACAGGTGCTGTGGTCGGTACGCACCGACCGGGGAGATCAGGTGACCGCGCGGTTCTGCGTGATGGCCACCGGCGCGTTGTCGACCGCGAACATGCCCGATATCCCCGGGCGTGACGCATTTGCCGGCGAGCTGTACCACACCGGACACTGGCCGGCGGCCGCAGTGGACTTCACCGGCAAGCGGGTCGGAGTCATCGGAACAGGGTCATCGGGCATCCAACTGGTGCCGATCGCCGCGCAGACCGCCCAGGAGCTCTTCGTCTTCCAGCGCACCGCCAATTACAGTGTTCCCGCAGGCAATACCGACATCACCCCCGAACGTCGTGCCGAGGTGAAGGCCCACTACGACGAGCGCCGCAGACAGTCCCGGGAAAGTGGCGGCGGCTCTCCGCATCAAGCCCACCCCAAGAAGACCCTGGAAATCAGCGCCGAGGAACGTCGCTCCGCCTTCGAGAGACGCTGGAATCTCGGCGGCGTCCTATTCGGAAAGACCTTCCCCGATCAGACGACAGACATGCGAGCCAACGACGAGGCCAGGAACTTCTTCGAGGAGAAGGTGCGCGCCGTCATCGACGATCCGGCCGTTGCGGACATCCTTATCCCCACGGACCATCCCATCGGCACAAAGCGAATCTGCACAGACACCAACTACTTTCAGACGTACAACCGCGACAACGTGCACATCGTGGATCTCCGTACCAGCCCCATCGAGTCCATCGATATCCACGGAATCAACACCACGGCAGGGCATTACGGCTTGGATATGCTCGTGTTCGCCACCGGGTTCGACGCCATGACCGGCTCTCTGAATCGGATCGGCATCCAGGGCCGCGGCGGACGCCCCCTGGCGGAGGCCTGGCGGGCGGGACCGCGCACCTACCTGGGCCTCGGGGTCGACGGATTCCCCAACCTGTTCATCGTGACCGGGCCGGGCAGCCCTTCGGTGCTCGCCAACATGGTGCTGGGTGCCGAGCAACATGTCGACTGGATCGGTGAGCTACTGAACTACATGACAGAACATGGTTTCTCGACCGTGGAGGCGGAGCCGCAGGCGGTCAGCGGCTGGGTGACCGAGTGCAACGAACGTGCCGCCTCCACCATGTTCCCACAAGCCAATTCGTGGTACCTCGGCGCGAACATCCCCGGAAAGCCACGCGTTTTCATGCCGTTCATCGGCGGCTTCGGAGTGTACGGGGCCATCTGTGCCGATGTTGCCGCCAGCGGGTACAAGGGCTTCGCCCTCAGCGGGGGCAACACATGACACGGCTATCGGGGAGAGTTGCGGTGGTCACCGGCGCCGCAAAGGGTATGGGGCGCAAGCACTGTGAGCGCCTCGCCGAGGAAGGCGCGGAGGTCATCGCGATCGACCTGCCCGGGTCCACCGAGCTCGCCGGCACCGTCAAGGAGGTCGAGTACCGCGGCCGCCGCTGTGTACCCGCCTTCGCCGATGTCCGTGACCCGGAGTCGCTCACCCAGGCCGTTGACGTCGGGGTGGAGGTACTGGGCCGCCTGGACATCATCGTGGCGAACGCCGGGATCTACGAAGACCTGGCCCCGTCATGGGAACTCACCGAGGACGCCTGGCAGCGGTCACTCGACGTGAACCTGACGGGTGTCCTGCACACCATCCAGGCGGGGGTGCGGCACCTGACGGCCGGCGGATCTATCGTGGTCATCAGTTCCACCAACGGACTCAAGGGCACCCCGCACACGGCGCACTACACCGCGAGCAAGCACGCCGTCGTCGGTCTGGCCCGCACGGCGGCCAATGAGCTTGGACCGCTCGGCATCCGGGTCAACACGGTGCACCCGGGGGCGGTCAACACGGGCATGATCCTCAATCCCGACGTCATCGGCCGTTTGCGTCCAGACCTGCAACACCCCACCGAACAGGACGCCGCAGCAGCCCTGGTGGCCCGCACCCTGTTACCGGTGCCGTGGGTGGAGGCGGTGGATATCAGCAATGCGGTGGTCTTCTTGGCCTCCGACGATGCGCGCTACATCACCGGTACACAGCTGGTGGTCGACGCCGGATTGACGCAGAAGGCATAACGTGACTGGACGATTGGCGGGCAAGATTGCCCTCGTAACGGGTGCCGCTCGCGGTATCGGGCGCGCACAGGCGGTGCGCTTCGCTCAGGAGGGCGCCGATGTCATCGCCCTCGACATCTGTGCGCCGGTGCACACCACCGTCACGCCGCCCGCGACGCGCGCGGACCTCGATCAGACGGCCGACCTTGTGGAGTCCCACGGCCGACGGGTCATTCCGGGCGTGGTCGACGTGCGCGACCTCCGGGCCCTAGAAACCTTTGTGACCGATGCGGTTACCTCATTCGGCGGACTGGACGTCGTGTGTGCCACCGCCGGTATCACATCGCGCAGCACCCTCGCCGAGATGACCGAAAGCGCCTGGCAGACAATGCTCGACGTCAACCTGACCGGCGTGTGGCACACCACCCGCGCCGCGATCCCCCACCTGATCACCCGTGGCGGCGGCTCGATGGTGCTGGTGAGCTCGATCGCCGGATTGCGCGGCCTCATTGGGGTTTCGCATTACGTCGCGGCCAAGCACGGAGTGGTGGGGCTCATGCGTTCACTCGCATCGGAGTTGGCGCCGCACAAGATTCGCGTCAACACCGTCCATCCCACCAACGTAGATACCCCGATGATCCAGAACGAACACGTGCGACGGATGTTCCGGCCCGATCTTGACGAGCCCACCCGGGCTGACTTCGAGGTGGCGGCCAAGACCATGAACATGCTCGATGTGCCATGGGTGGAGCCGCTCGATATCGCCAACGCGTCGCTGTTCCTGGCCTCCGATGAGGCGCGCTACATCACCTCGGTGAGCCTGCCGGTGGATGCGGGCAGCACACAGCGATAACCCTCATCGGCGGTACCGTTTCGGTATGGACGTGCTGATCTCGGCGACCGAACTCGCTGGCCGCCTCTCCGAAGTCCGGTTATTCGACGTCCGTTGGACCGTCATGGCTCCCGACGGGCACCCGGCCTATCTGGAAGGCCACCTCCCCGGCGCGGTATTCGTCGATCTCGACGCCGACCTCGCCGACCACTCGGCGACGGGTCGCGGCCGTCATCCACTACCGACGCCCGAGGCCTTTCAGGCCAGTGCACGCCGCTGGGGCCTCAACGACGGTGACGCCGTGGTCGTCTACGACGACTGGAACGGGCAGGCGGCCTCACGGGCCTGGTGGCTGCTGCGCGCCGCCGGAATTGCCGACGTCCGGATTCTCGATGGCGGCTGGGCGGCCTGGCAGCGCTTCGGCGGGCCCGTCGAGACGGGCGAGGTTGTCCCCGAGCCCGGCAAGGTCACCATCGCTTCGCTAGACGGTCTGGCCGCCGTCGATGTCGACGAGGTTGCGATTCAATCGAAGTGGGGGGATATCCAAATTCTGGACGCCCGCGCTGCCGCTCGCTACCGCGGGGACGAGGAACCACTCGATCCGCGAGCCGGGCACATCCCCCGCGCCATCTCAGCCCCTACTGCCGAGAACCTCAATGCCGACGGCACCTTCCGATCGGCCGCCGAACTGCGTGAACGCTTCGGCGAGCTCGGCGTCGAACACAGCCCCGCCGTCACCGTGTACTGCGGGTCGGGTGTCACCGCGACACATCAGATCGCCGCGCTGACCATCGCGGGATACGACGCCGCCCTCTATCCGGGATCGTGGTCGGAGTGGTCGAGTGACCCGCAGCGCCCTGTCGCGACCGGACCCGATCCGTTCTAGACGATCAGAGCGTCAATCCCACGGCCAGAGCAATGATCCCGAGAAGCGGGGGCACCAGCTGCTTCAACGCGGCCGACGCTTTGTCCGGTGACGAGATCAACAGCACCAGACCGGCCGCGACCATCGACCCCGCGCCCGTGAAGACCAGCGTCGCGCCCACCGGTGTGCAGCCACGTGCCCACAGCACCGTCCCCACCGCGATGGCGATGGCAAGAAACAGGTTGTAGAAACCCTGGTTGAAGGCAAGCGGTTTGGTGATCTCGGCTTCCTCCGCGGTGCGGACACCGAACACCTTCCGAGTCTTCTCAGTGGTCCACGTGATCGATTCCAGATAGAAGATGTAGACGTGGATGAGCGCCGCGATTCCCGTCAATACCAACCCTGCGATGATCATGCTGCGAGAGCCTATCCGTCCTTCCGCTAACGCAGTGCCGACTCAAGCGTTCCCTCAGCCTGCGCCGCCTCGACGCTCGGCTGCTCGCAGATATCGGTACGCGAGTTCATCCCCACGACCGCCGCGCAGACCGTCGCCAGTACTGCTCCGCCGCCGAGCAGCACCGGATGCGTCAGCACCGGCAGCGCGCCGCTGAGCACCGTCAGCATCATCGGCACCCCGAAGCCCAGATAGGTCAGCCCGTAGAAGACGGCGGTAAGCCCGGCCAGGTCCGTCGGCCCGGCAATCCGGTTAACCTCCTGCAGCCCACTGACCAGCGCTGTTCCGTACCCCGCGCCCAGCACCAGCGCGGCGGTCAGGACCAGCGGGACAGTGAGCCGGTAAGCGGCGAAGGCGGCCAGGGTCATTCCCGAAGCGATCAGCGCCAACCCGATGATGCCGAGCTGCGCGGTGCCTGCCCGATCGAGTCTGGGCGCCACCATCTGCGCGGCGAAACCACAGCCCAAGCAGACCAGGCAGCACAGCGCGGAGAATGCGATGCGCTCGCCAGGAAGCGTCGGTGCGATCAGGGTCGGCAGCACCGCGTACGCCACCGCAGCCGATCCGAACACCCACGGCGCCAATGGCATCACGACGAAAAGGAAGCGCCGGCGGCGCGCGGCGGGAATTTTGAGGTCGTCGATCAGCCGTCCCGGTGCACGCTGGGAGGCCGATTCCGGCACCGAGAGTGCCAGCACCGCACCGGGAATCGTGATCGCGATGTTGACCAGAAATGCCAGGTGCTGCGGCCAGGGCCCCCACTGCGCCAATGCTCCGGCCACGGCCGCACCCAGTGCGAATCCCGCGGTCAGACTCATCGCCCCGCGCCGCGCACCGGCGCCGGCACGATCAAACGGGGGAGCCGACAGTTCCTTGACCCATGAGCTGCCCGCGGCCATGGCCAGGCCCAGCGCGATGCCGGACAACACACGCCCCGTGAAGAGCAGCGCGAAATGCTGTGAGCCCAGCGCGAGCACCAGAGACCCCGCCATCGACATGAACGGCGCGGGCAGCATCACCGCGCGTCGGCCATAGCGATCTGAGAGAGGTCCGCCCAGGAAGAGCGCCGGGATGATGCCCAGCACATAGGCGAAGAGCAGTGTGTCGACAGAAGCCGCGGACTGCCCGGCCTGCCGGTACATCACCAGCAGAGGGGTGAATTCATTACCACCCCAAGCAATTCCGAACATCGCGAGGGCCACCCGGTGCCAAGGAGCCAGCCGCGGCAACAGCCGGCTAGTCACGCTCGGTCACTACTTTCATGTGCTCGACCAGCTCGACGCTGAAGAGTGCGGCGTCGCCCGCCGCGAGCGCGTCCACCAGCGCGCGGTGCCCGGCAACTGACCGCGCGACCCGCACCGGGTCTACCCCGATGGCGGCGGCCGCCATGCGGCGCTGGCGCTCGCGAAGGCTGTCGTAGAAGTTCTCCAGCAGCGGGTTGCCCAGCTTGGCAACGATCGCGCGGTGGAAGTCCACATCGGCCGCGGCGAAACCCGCGGCGTCGCCCTGCGCGGCACGCCCCAATTGCACGTCGATGAGTGCGGACAGGTCAGACAGGAGGGCCTGCGAGGCGCCCCGTTCGGCAATGCGCGCTGCCGCCGCACTCTCCACCACGCGGCGCGCGTCGACGACATGCCGCCGTTCCTCGGGGGTGATGGGCACCACCAGGGCCCCGCGCTTGGGATAGAGCCGCAACCAGCCTTCGGTCTCGAGCCGCAGGAAAGCCTCGCGCACCGGGGTGCGGCTGCATCCCATCCGCGCCGAGATCTCCCCTTCGCTCAGCAGCTCGCCTCCGGGTATATCGCCGCTGAGAATGCGCTCCTTCACACAGCGATATGCCTCTTCACTTGCGGAGATGGCTGCCGTTCGAATAATAGACACAACATGTATCTAAGATGATCCCGGTAGCTATCGCAAACCGAAAAGAGCACTTCGCGGGGTGTTCAGCGTCACGTTGAAGCCGCGTGCGCGGCCGTCGTCACCGGACGCGGAATGCTCGCTGTGGCGGGCGCGGGCTGTATCCGGCCGGCCGGCCTAGCGGCCGGCCTGCTCCTGGGCGATCCGCGCGTCCAGCTTCGCGTCGAACTTGTCGGCAAGCGTCCCGCACGCTGTCGGGTCAATCATCGGGTTGGGGTCGCGTTGCACGGCGAGCCTGTTCAGCTTCGTGATGTCATCGGCTTGTTCGGGGTGCACGGAGAACAGGATGTCGCAAGGCAGCGTGCGCACCGTCTGGATGCTCTGCCGGAACCGGGATACGTGACCGGGCACAAAGCGGTAGTTGCCGGTGGCGACGGCATTGAGGCTATCGGCGTAGACCATGTCCAGGCACCGGCCGCCCTCGCACGATTTCCACGTCCAGCTGACACCGCCGGGTGTGTGGCCCGGCGTGAAATGAGCTGTCACCGATACATTTCCGAGCTTCAGCACCTCCCCGTCGGCGATCTCCCGAACTCGTTCCACTGCGGGGAAAGAGGCGTTCGCGGTATCGGAGGCCTGCGGATCATCGGGAGACACGTGCCCGGCGCGCAGTGACTGAGCGCCGACGGGGCTCGATACCGCCGTGGCGCCGCTGTCATGGACCACCGCTGCGATACCGCCCGCATGGTCGATGTGGGTGTGAGAAGACAGCACGTACTTCACGTCGTCCACGGCGAACCCCAGCGTGCGGATGTTGTCCTCCACCTGGGGTGCCGACTGCGGCATACCCACATCCAGAAGGATCAGACCGGCGTCGGTCCGAATCAGCACCGAACTGATGCCCTCCGTCCCGACGTAATAGGTGTCACCGTGGACGCGAATGGGTGCGCGCGGCTGCGTCCAGACCGGATCTCCCGCCGCCGGAGCAGTCAGCGAGTTGCCGTGTTCGTGCTGTTCGGGCGGCTCCGGAGCGGCGGTACATCCCGCGACGAGGACGGTGAGAGCGGCGACGGCGAGCAGCTTCATGGTCTCCATCCCTACCACCCCGCAGCACACCCGAGCACGCGGATTTAGACGCGTGCTTCGATAACACCATGCAACGCACTATCTACACCGAGGACCACGACGCGTTCCGGGAGTCCGTAAAGGCATTCGTGCAGCGCTACGTCGAGCCGCGCGCCGAGAGCTTCATCGAGCAGCGCTACATCGACCGCGAACTGTGGTTAGAGGCGGGCAAGCAGGGCTACCTGGGGCTCGACGTCCCCGAGGAGTTCGGGGGCAGCAGCGCCGGGGACTACCGCTACAACGCGGTGCTGCAAGAGGAGCTGTCCCGCTCCAGCGCCGCACTGGCCTCGTCGATGTCCATCCATTTCGACATCGTCGCCCCGTACCTGGTCGAGCTGACCACCGACGAGCAGAAGCAGCGGTGGCTGCCCAAGTTCTGTAGCGGCGAGATGATCACCGCCATCGGTATGACCGAACCGTCGGGTGGCTCCGATCTGGCTGCCCTCAAGACCACCGCGGTCAAAGACGGCGACGACTGGGTCATCAACGGCTCCAAGACGTTCATCACCAACGGCGCCCGCGCCGACCTCGTCGTCGTCGCCGCGCGCACGGCACCCGAGCTGAAGGCCAAGGGCATCACCTTGTTCGCCGTCGAAGAGGGCATGCCCGGCTTTGAGCGCGGACGCAAGCTGGACAAGGTGGGCCAGCCCGAGGCCGATACCGCCGAACTGTTCTTCACCGATGTCCGGGTGCCCGCCGAAAACGTGATCGGTGAGGTGAACCAGGGATTCATCTCGATGATGCAGCGCCTGCCCCAGGAGCGGATGGGCTGTGCGGTCGCCAACATCGCCCACGCGGCCGGCGTGCTGGAGGAGACGATCGAGTACGCCAAGGAGCGCAAGGCGTTCGGTCAGCAGATCGGCAGCCTGCAGTACAACAAGTTCCTCATCGCCGAGCTCGTCACCAAACTCGAAGCAGCACAGGTGTACGTCGATCAAGGTGTGCTGTCGCACAGCAAGGGCGAGCTCTCGGCAATAGATGCCGCAAAGGCCAAGTGGTGGTCCTCGCAGGTGCAGAACGAGGTCATCGACGCCTGCGTACAGCTGCACGGCGGCTACGGCTACATGAAGGAGTATCGGGTCGCGCGGGCCTGGATGGACGCCCGTGTCACCAAGATCTGGGCAGGCTCCAACGAGATCATGAAGGAGCTCATCGGGCGCGACCTGGGCTTCTGATCCGACCCCGCCCGGGCCGCTAACGTCGAATGGGAATCTGACGAGGCGTTTGGCCGGAATTTCCTCGTGAGATTCCCACTCGGCGAAAGGGCACTATGACTGACGACGGACGCATACGAGTTCCGGCAGACCTGGACTCGGTGACGAACACCGGCAGCGGTGATCAGGCCGAGGACCACTCCGGCATCGATCCGGCCGCCGTCGAACGAATCTGGCAGGCGGCCCGGTACTGGTACCAGGCCGGTATGCACCCGGCGATTCAGGTGTGTCTGCGGCACCAGGGAAAGGTGATCCTCAACCGTGCCATCGGACACGGTTGGGGCAACGCTCCCACCGATCCGGCCGACGCCGAGAAGATCCCCGTCACCACCGACACACCGTTCTGCGTGTACTCGGCCGCCAAAGCCATCTCCACAACGGTGGTCCACCTACTGGTCGAGCGCGGAGCGCTATCGCTCGATGATCGTGTCTGCGACTACTTGCCCACCTTCACCAGCCGGGGCAAGGATCGCATCACCCTCCGTCACGTGATGACGCACAGCGCGGGCATTCCGGTGCCCACCGGTCCGCGGCCGGACATCACCCGGATGGATGACAGCGAGTACACCCGCGAACAGCTCGGCCAGCTGCGCCCGCTCTACCGTCCCGGCCTGGTGCACATGTACCACGCGCTGACCTGGGGACCGTTGGTACGCGAGATCGTTCTGGGCGCCACCGGCAAGAGCATCCGCGACATACTTGCCACGGAAATCCTTGACCCCCTTGGGTTCCGGTGGACCAACTATGGTGTCGCGCCGGAGGACGTGCCGCTGGTGGCTCCGAGTCATCCCACCGGCAAGCCGCTGCCCGCGCCCATGCGCGCGGCCTTCCGGGCGGTCGTCGGTGGCACCATGCACGAGATCATCCCGATGTCGAACCAGCCGTTCTTCCTCACCGGCGTGGTGCCGTCGTCCAACACCGTATCCACCGCGAACGAGCTGTCCCGCTTCGCTGAGATGCTTTGCCGCGGAGGGGAACTCGATGGGGTACGGATCCTGTCTCCCGAGACCATCCGCGCCGCAGCGGCACCTGCCCGGCGGCTGCGCCCCGATATGGCGACCGGCGGCATGCCGATGCGCTGGGGTACCGGGTACATGTTGGGCTCCAAACGATTCGGCCCATTCGGGCGCAACTCTCCGGCCGCGTTCGGGCACACCGGGTTGGTAGACATCGCCGTGTGGGCGGATCCCGCACGCGCCCTGTCCGTCGGCGTGGTCAGCAGCGGCAAGCCCGGTAACCACAAGGAAGCCAAGCGCTACCCCGCACTGCTGGATCTCATCGCCGCGGAGATCCCGCTCGTCAGTTGACCCCCTGGCGGTTAAGCGTACTGTGTAAACAAGGGCCGGGAACAGGGTCGGGGATCGTTGAACGACTATCCCAAAGAGAGATGCCATGAAGCTCCCCCACGTACGTATACGCCAGATAGCCCTCACCAGCGCGGTCAGCGTCTTCGCAGGACTCGCCGCCGCCGTGACGGCTCCCACCGCATTCGCGGCGCCGGACTGCAGCCAAGAGAGACTGTCCGACACCGTCGGCACCACCACGTCGGCGACGCGCAGCTACCTCGACAGCCACCCGGGCGCACGCGCGGTGTTCGATGCCGCTCCCAACCAGTCCCGGCCCGAGGCGGCCGCCAGTATCCGCACGTACTTCACCGCTCATCCCACGGAGTACCACGAGCTACGCGGCATACTGGCCCCGATCGGCAACGCCCAGCGCGAATGCAACGTCACCGTGCTACCGGCGGGCCTGGCCTCCGCCTACGACGAGTTCATGGCTGGCTGAGCTACAGCTCCAGGCCAAGCAACGCGTTCTCGATCAGCTCGGGTAGTGCCGGGTGTATCCAGTACTGCCCCCGCGCCATCTCGCGCACCGGAATCGAGAAGCTCATCGCGGTGATCAGCGACTGGATCAGCGCCGATGCTTGATAGCCGACGATGTGCGCGCCGACCAGCAGGCCCGTCGCGCGATCCGCGACCAGCTTGCATAGGCCCTCGGTGTCCTCCATCGCCCATCCGTACGCGATGTCCCCGTACGTCTGAACCTTCACCGCCACATCGATCCCGCGCTGCCGCGCCTCGTCCTCCGACAACCCCACCGAGGCCACCTGGGGGCGGCTGAACACCGCACCTGGCACGAACCGGTGATCGCTGGCCGTGGTCGGCGAGTCCCACCCAGACAGCAGATTCGCCTGCACTACCCGGGCCTCGTGATTGGCCACATGCTTGAGCAGATAGTGCGAACTCACATCCCCCAAGGCGTAGATGCCGCGCACCGGCGTGCGCTGGTACTGATCGACCGGAACGCGGCCCTTGTCGTCGAGCGCCAATCCCGCTGCCGCCACGTCCAACTGGTCGCCGTTGGGGGTACGCCCGGTCGCGACCAGCAGCACGTCGCCCGCCACCGTCGATCCGTCGGTGAGGTCCACGTCGATACCGCCACCGCCGGTTTCACGGGCGGCTAGCACCTCAGTGTTCAGCCGCACATCCCACCGGCCCGACACCACATCGGTAAAACGCTGCGAAATCGTCTCATCCTGGGCCCGCAGCAGCCTCGGACCGCGCGCGACCACCGTCACCGCCGACCCCAGGCCGCTGAATACATGTGCGAACTCAGCAGCGATAAAGCCGCTGCCGACAATCACCACCCGATCGGGCAGTTCGGGCAGACGCATGATGTCGTCGTTGGTGTGGAAGTCCACGCCACTCCCGGCGATCACGGCCGGGATAACCGGACGCGATCCCGCGGCGATCACCACCTGCCGGGTCTCCAGGACCGTGCCATCGGCCAGTTGGAGCCGGTGAACCAGATCGCCCTCGGCATCGGGCACCGGGGCGATGAATCGCGCCTCCTGCTGAAAGACGGTGATGTTCGGGCAGTCCTCGACGCGGTAGCGCAGCCCACCCGCCGCGATCGGGTCTATCCGGCCGAAGACACGCTCGCGGATATCGGCCCAGCGGGTCCCGCTCACCGAGCTGTCCACACCGAGCCGGGCACCGCCGCGCGCCTCATCGGCCAGGTCCGCGGGATAGACGAACATCTTGGTGGGTATGCATCCGACATTCAGGCAGGTGCCGCCGTAGGCGCCCCCGTACACACCGCGATCGACGATCGCGATCTCCTGGTCCGCGAAACGGTCGTCGGGCAAGGAGTTTCCACTGCCGGAACCGATGATGACGAGGTCGTACACCTGTTCTCCATCTCTTGAGGGCCCGCTCTCGGCGCCGAGCGTCCCCCTTACGCTGCCATATCGACGGGCACCGTGACGGACACCCTGGTGCCCGCACCCGGCGCCGACACGATCTCGACGTTGCCGCCGGTAGCCGCGATCGGAACCGTCAGCGAGGCCAGCCCGATATGCCCGTTGGCGACCGACGAGGCGAGTCCGCGCGGATCGAAGCCCCTGCCGTCGTCCGCGACCACAAGCGTCAGAAGATTCCCGTCCCGAGTCAGCTCGACGTGAATGTTCTTGGCACGGCCGTGTTTTACGGCGTTGGTCAACAGCTCCTTGGCCGCCCGGTACACCAACGGCTGCACCGGAAGACTGCCCACTTCCTGCAGTTCGGTGCTGACCTCGGCGGTGCCCCGCGCCGCGTACTGCCGCCCGAGCTCCTGGATCGCCGCCGTCAGTCCCAGCTCGGCGAGCACCTGCGGATGCAGCGAGGACACCGCCCCGCGAAGCTCCGCCGCCGTCTCCCGCAGGGAGGAATGGACCGCACGCAGTATCGGATCCGGTTGGCGTTCAAGTACTTCTTCGATCTCCAGGCGTGCCGCCAGTAGGTTCTGCAACGGCCCGTCGTGCAGTTGTTCGGCGACCTCGCGGTTGTGCCGCTCATCGGCACGCATCGCTTCCAGGACCAGCTGCTCGCGGGTGTGTAACAGCTGCCCCACGTGTTCGGAGCGCCGTTTGAGGACGAAGCACATTCCCGCGGTAGCAGCGGCCAACCACAGCAATGTGGCTACCGTGACGTACTCGTCGCCGGGAATGCTGTCGATGTTGCCGCTCCTGGTGTAGAACACCAGAACACCCAAATACCCTGCAGCGGTGACTGTTCCGAGGATGGCCGTCACGGCGGGCCGCTCTTGAAAGGCCACCGAAACGGGTAACAGAAAGAACACCGGAAGCAATTCCGACGTGCCGTAACCGGAGGCCACGCACAGCGCCACCACGGCGGCGATGTCGATCGCCGTGGCCGCCGGAGCCACCCACAGCGGGACGTGTCCGCGAACCGCGATCACCACCCAGGCGATCGCCGACACCGTGTACACCGCGAGCACCGCGTAATACACCCCGACGTGCCACATCTCGATGTTCGGGTTCGACCCCAGCAGCACGATCAGCACGATCAGCGGCAGCCGCAGCCAGGCCGAAACCCGCATGGGTTCGGCGGTGAAGTAATCGGCTATCCGGTCCAGTCCGATCACCACGGCTACTCAAGCAATCCGCGCCGCATGGCCTCGGCCACCGCGGCAGCACGGTCGCCGACACCCAACTTCTCGTACAACCGCTGCACGTGGGTTTTCACGGTGGACGGGGCCAAGAACAACTGCTTGGCGATGGTGGGCACGGTGAGTCCGGCGGCGATCATCCGCAACACCTCACGTTCACGGGCGCTCAGCGACGGACCCGCCGGCTGTGCGCGTTTGCGGATCTCACCGGCCAGGCCGGCCGTCAGGCTCGCGGTCACCACGTCGCGGCCCCGCGCACAGTCGAGCACCGCGCTGACCAGTTCTGCGCGAGTGGACTCCTTCGACAGAAAGCCCGCGGCGCCTTCCTCCAGCGCGTGATAGACGATCGCCGCATCGTCATGTGCGGAGAGCAAGAGCACCCGGGTGGGCAGTTCATCGCGGCGCACGGCGGCCGCCACCTGTGTTCCGTCCAGCTCCGGCATGCGGTAGTCGACCAGCGCGACATCGGGCAGGTGCTCCCTGATCAGCGCGAGCACGCCGGCGCCGTCCTCGGCCTCCGCCACCACCTCTATCTGGCCACTACCGGTCAGCGCCCGCACCACACCCTCGCGAAAGAGGGGGTGGTCATCGCCGACCACCACCCGCACGAGCCCGGCGCTCACCTGCACAAACGCAAGCTTGGCACGCCAAATCCACGCGTGTCCCCCAATTGGTGGACATCAAGATCCTCCCCCGCATCAGGCGATCGCCCGACAGACATTCCGGCCGTCACGCCGCATCGTTGAAGTATCACCAAGCAACCCGGTGATCCAACTCAAAGACCAACTGGCACAGGAGAAATCATGAAGAAGTACATCATCACCGGAACCGCCGCCGCCGCTCTCGCGCTCGCGCCCCTCGGCTTCGCCCTGGGCACCGCGTCCGCCCAGACCGACAGCTCAAACGCCCAGCAGACCGTCAGCGAGCTTCAGGCACAGGGATACAACGTGATTGTCAGCAAGACCGGTTCCAAGGCCCTCACTCAGTGCACCGCCAGCAGCGTGCGCCCCGGACAGACCACCACTCGGTCCGATTACGGCCTGCCGAGCAACAAGCGTCCGGGCGTCTTCACCACCACCACGACCACCAAGACCATGTACGTGGATGTGACCTGCTGATTTAGCGCCGATACCGACTGCATACCAACCTCGTCCCATTTGATGCCGATTCAGACACGGGTGGGTAACGGCCCTCGCCATCCACACAGCCGCCATAAGAGACTGCGAATGCGACGGGTCTCATGCTGCCCGCGATGCAGAACGAAACTGTCGGAGCGCTGGGGCCAAACGGCTTCTGGTGGAGGAGGAGATTCCGTGAGTGCGCCCAACGATTCCCCGGCGGACGGCTCCGAGGAGGAGATCCTCGACCGGACCGGACCCATCATCCCCATCAAGCTCGGTGCACACGCCAAACGACAGCGCGCGGAGGCTGCGGCACAGCAGCCCGAATTGCGGCCTCTGCCGCCGCCCGTGCAACTGCCACCCCGCGGCCCGCTGTCCATCGTGGACGCCGTGCCGCCTCACGATCCGCGCGTCGATCTCCCCCCGGCGATCGGCGACGCATTGGGCGCCCAGCTCCGCTCGGAAATGCTGCCCCCGCCACGGCGGCCCGCATCGGTGGGTTGGCGTAAGTGGGTGTACCGCGGAAGCTTTGGCGTCATCAATCCCGGCGAGTCCCGCGAGGAGGCCGAACTTCGCGAGCTCACCGCCGTGGTGCGCACCCCCTGGCGAGGCATCCACTCCCTGGCGGTTCTGGGCGGCAACGGCGGCGTCGGCAAGACGATGATGACCGCCGCCCTCGGTTCTGTGCTGTCCGAGCTGCGCCGCAAGGACATGGTGCTGGCCACCGATGCCGATCCGGGCCAGTCGGCCAACCTGGCGTCGTGGATCGACCCGTCCGCTTCGTCCACCTTCACCGATGTGCTGGCACAAAACGAGCCCGAGCGCAACTTCGATCTGCGCTTCTTCGTCGGTCAGAACTCCGAGACCGGGCTGGATGTGCTTGCCGCCAACGGACATTCGGTGCGCCCCCGGGGAGAACTCAACTCCGAGGTCTACACCCAGGTGCACGATCGGCTGCAACGGCTCTACAGCCTGCTCATCACCGATACCGGCGTGGACTTCTGGCATCCGGTCATGCCGGGCGTGCTGCGGTGCGCCAATGGTGTGGTGCTCGTGGCGGCGGCCACGCCGGTCGGCGCCGAGGGTGCGGTCCGGGCGATTGAGTGGCTTATCTCCGAGGGCTACGAGTACCTGATCCCCCGCATGGTGGTGGTGATCAACCATGTCCGTGGCTACGACAGTCGCGAAGATCGCAGGAACTCCGAGCGTCTGGTGGCGGCCATGGTCGCCCGGTTCCACCGCTGGATCTCGCCGAACCACATTGTCGCCGTTCCGTATGACCCGCACATCGCGACCGCGGGCCCGCTGGACATCCAGCAGCTGCAGCCGGAGACCTGGCATGGGCTGCTGACGGCCGCGGCGTCGGTCTCCGCCGGCCTGGCAAGTGCCTGGAGCGTCTAACGCAGCGAATAGCCGCCGTCGGTATACAGCGTTGAGCCGGTAGTGCCGGTGTTCAGCAGCAGGTAGACGGCGGCCTGGGCGACTTCGTCCTCCGTGACGGCCCGGCCCACCGTGGATGTTGCCGCGATATGTTCAAACGCCTGACGGCGCACCTCGGGCGCGCGCTGGTTCCATAGGTGCCCGTCCACGGTGCCCGGCGAGAGCGCATTGACCCGGATCGGGGCCAGCTCCTGGGCTAACCCCCGGGCCAGGCCCTCGATGGCCGCGTTGGCCGCGACATATGCCGGTGCGTTTCCGGCGGGACGAACACTGGCCGCCCCCGACATCAACACCACCGAGGCATCCTCGGCAAGCTTCGGCACAGCCGTCTTGACCACCCGGTACTGTCCCCAAAACTTCGACTCGAACGGTGTCGCGGCCGCCTCGATGGACAGCTCGGAGATCGAACCGGTGACGTAGGTCGCGGCGGTAGTGAACAACCCGTGCGCTCTGTCGATATCCGTGAAGAACTCGTCGATGCTCGCCTGCTCCGACGTGTCGACCAGATGCCAGCGCGCTCGTGGCCCGAGCTCGCGAGCCGCGGCGGCGAGGGTCGCGGCGGTGCGCCCGCCCAAGACGACCTCGCCGCCCGCCGCAGTCACCAACCCGGCCACACGGCGCCCGATGCCGGTTCCCCCACCGATCAGGACCACGGTGCGTTCGGCGAACGCCGTCTCAGACAAGAAGCCGGTCACCGGTGCGAAGTTACCCGGCGGCACATATCGGATCCCGCCTTCAGCGCCACCGGATTTGAATCACTATTGACTTCTGCTCCCCCGGGTAGCAACAATCAGCAATATCTGCGAACAACTGTGAGCAGATATGCATGGCCCCGTTTCTCAGCCCGAGGAGCTCACGATGACCCTTGCCAACAGCCGTGTGGCCGACGCCCTCACGATGTACCTGCCAGCGCAGGAAACGCCCGGCGAGATGGCGCTACCACTGATCGGCTCGGTGCCGCACGAGCTCCGGGGCACCCTCTATCGCAATGGCCCGGCCGATTGGGACCACGGCGGTTTCCGCGCCGACCACCCGTTCGACGGTGACGGACTGATCGTGAAGTTCACGATCACCGACGGTGCGGTCCGCTTTCGCTCACGCTTCGTCGATACACCGAAACGGCGCAAGGAGGCGCGCGGCCGGGGTGCGGATATCCGCGGTGTGTACACGCAAGGAAAACACCTGTGGGACAACGTGGGACGACAGCCGGCCGATGCCGCGAACACTCATGCCGTCGTCCACGCCGACCGACTGCTGGCGCTCAGCGACGCCGGCCGGCCCTGGGCGATCGACCCGGGCGACCTGAGCACGATCGGGCCCTGCACATTCGAGGGACGGCTGCCGCGATTCTCCCGGTTCTCACCGCATCCGCGCATCGATCCGGACACCGGCGAGCTGTTCAACTTCGGGCTGGATGTATCGCCCTCGCTGACGGGCCCCGCCCTCGCATGCCTCCGGTGTTTCCGGATTGACGCGAACGGGACACTGACACAGATCGCCAAGGTTCCCACCGGCCACATCTACATTCAGCACGACTTTGCCATCACCCCAACATATTTGGTGTTCGCACTGGCACCCATCACCGTCGACCCCGTGCGCGCCGCATTCGCGGGCCTGGGCTTCGCAGCCCTGGGTGACAGCGCGGACTACCGGCCCGAACAAGGCATGAGGATCGTTTTGGTCCCGCGTGACGGGGGCCCGCCCCGCACCGTTGAATGTGACCCTCTGGTCTACGTCCACGTCGACAATGCCTACGAGGACCGTGGCGACGTCGTGCTGGATATCGTGCGCCACCAGGATTTCGACTTCCTCACCGCCGGACTGAAGCAATTCCGCACCCAGGTGCCCACACTGGGCTGGCCGACACGACTGCGCATCACCCCGGCGGGAACTGTGCACATCACCGATTACCCCACCGCCCCAGCCGAGTTCCCTACCCACGATGAACGGCGCACCGGGCACGAGCACCGCTATACCTATCTGTCCGCGCAGACCCGGGCCGACGAGAACGCGATCGTCAAGCTCGATCGCGCGAACGACACCCAACGTCACCACACGTTCGCGCCCGGCCTCGTCGCGGGCGAGCCTCTCTTCGTCCCACGGTCGCACTCCTCCGGTGAAGACGAAGGCTGGATACTCGCCGTCGTCTACAACAGCGGTGAGCACCGGACAGAGCTACATATTCTCGACGCTCACGCCATCGAAGACCCCGCCCTCGCCATCGCGATCCTGCCGGGCCACCACTTTCCCGGATTCCACGGCAGTTTCACCGACAGAATCTAGAGGCGACCAGCGGGACCCTTCCTCACGCGCCCTATCCTTGTCCGAGTGTCCGAATTGTCCCGTCCCGCGTTGCGCGCGCGCCTCGACGGACTGACCATTCGCGACGCGTCTCGCCTCGGGCGCCGTCTGAAGAATCAGCGTGACGCCCACCCGGACGCCTTGGCGAAACTCGCCGAACAGTTCGTGGCCGCAGAGGCCCTGGTCGCCACCCGGACCGCCGCGATCCCCGTCATCACGTACCCGGACCTGCCCGTAAGTGCGCATCGAGAAGAACTCGCCCGCGCGATCTCCACGCATCAGGTTGTCGTCGTCGCCGGCGCGACCGGGTCGGGGAAGACCACGCAGCTTCCCAAGATCTGCCTGGAGCTGGGCCGAGGAATCCGCGGCACCATCGGCCACACCCAGCCGCGCCGGCTGGCGGCGCGCACCGTCGCCGAGCGCATCGCCGAGGAGCTGGGGACCCCGCTCGGTGAGACTGTGGGCTACACCGTCAGATTCACCGATCACGCCAGCGATCGCACCCTCGTCAAGCTGATGACCGACGGCATCCTGCTCGCAGAGATCCAGCGCGACCGGCGACTGCTCCGTTACGACACACTCATCCTCGATGAGGCACACGAGCGCAGCCTCAACATTGATTTCCTGCTCGGCTATCTGCGCGAACTGCTGCCAAGTCGGCCTGACCTTAAGGTCATCGTCACCTCGGCAACCATTGAGCCCCAGCGCTTTTCGGCACATTTTGGAGGCGCACCCATCGTCGAAGTCTCCGGACGGACCTACCCTGTCGAGATTCGGTACCGGCCACTGGAAGTCCCCGTACCCGGCGACTCCCGTGCCAAGGCTGACGACGAACCCGATGACCCCGACCACGAGATCGTCCGCACCGAGATACGCGACCAGACCGAGGCCATCGCCGACGCCGTCCGTGAGCTGGAGAGCGAGCCTCCCGGGGACGTGCTGGTGTTCCTGTCCGGCGAGCGTGAGATCCGCGACACCGCCGAGACCCTGCGCGGCGCCTTTCGCAACACTGAGGTACTTCCGCTGTACGCGCGGCTGCCAACAGCCGAGCAACACAAGGTCTTTCAGCCTCACACCGGTCGGCGCGTGGTACTGGCCACCAATGTCGCCGAAACCTCGCTGACCGTTCCCGGCATCCGGTATGTCATCGACCCCGGCACCGCACGCATCTCCCGCTACAGCCGGCGCACCAAGGTGCAGCGCCTACCCATCGAACCCATCTCGCAGGCGTCGGCCGCGCAACGGTCCGGCCGGTCCGGACGGACCGCGCCCGGCGTGTGCATCCGGCTGTACTCCGAGCAGGATTTTGAGGCTCGGCCCCGCTACACCGATCCGGAGATCCTGCGGACCAACCTTGCCGCCGTCATTCTGCAGATGGCAGCCCTACAGCTCGGCGACATCGAGAACTTCCCCTTCCTGGATCCGCCCGACAAACGCAGCATCCGCGACGGTGTGCAACTGCTGCAAGAACTGGGCGCCTTCGACACCGAGGACACCATCACCGAACTGGGCCGCCGGCTCGCGCGCCTACCCCTCGATCCCCGTATCGGGCGGATGATTCTGCAAGCCGATGCCGAAGGCTGCGTCGAGGAGATCCTAGTGCTCGCGGCGGCCCTGTCGATTCCCGATCCGCGTGAACGTCCGGCCGACCGCGAGGACACCGCACGGCAAAAACATGCGCGGTTCTCCGACGACCATTCCGACTTCAGCGCCTACCTGAACCTCTGGCGGTACATCCAGGATCAACGAAGCCAGCTCTCCGGCAGCGCGTTTCGGCGTATGTGCCGAGATGAGTTTCTGCATTACCTGCGGATCCGGGAATGGCAGGATTTGGTGGGCCAGTTGCGCAGCATCGCGCGCGACCTCGGCATTCGCGAGTCGGGGGAGCAAGCCGACCCGGCTCTTGTCCACGCTGCGCTGATCGCCGGCCTGTTGTCGCACATCGGTTTACGCGAGGGCGACACCCGCGACTACTCCGGCGCACGTAACACCAAGTTCGTGTTGGCTCCTGGTTCGGTGCTCACCAAGAAGCCTCCACGGTGGGTGGTCGTCGCCGACCTGGTCGAGACCAGCCGATTGTTCGGCCGCGTCGCGGCACGCATCGAGCCGCAATCGGTCGAGCGAATCGCCGGGGATCTGGTGCAACGCGCGTACAGCGAGCCGCACTGGGACGCCGAGCGCGGCTCGGTGATGGCCTTCGAGCGGGTCACGTTGTACGGGCTGCCCCTGGTGCCCCGCCGCCGCGTGGGTTACGCACAGGTCGATCCGGAGCTGGCCCGCGAATTGTTCATCAGGCACGCCCTCGTGGAGGGCGACTGGCAGAGCAAGCACCATTTCCTACGAGACAACGCGCGCTTGCTGGAAGAGCTGTCCGAGCTCGAAGACAAGGCCCGGCGCCGCGACCTGCTGGTGGGCGATGACGAGATCTTCGCGCTCTACGCTGCCCGTATTCCCACGGATGCGGTGTCCGCCAGGCACTTTGACGCCTGGTGGCGCAAGCAACGACACAAGACGCCGGATCTGCTGACCTTCACCCGCAACGATCTGCTGCGCGGCGAGGACGCGGCCACCGACATGCCCGACACCTGGCGAGCGGGCGACGTGGCGCTGCCGGTCAGCTATCGATTCGAACCGGGTGCGGCCGACGACGGTGTGTCCGTGCACATCCCGGTGGAAGTTCTTGCCCGCCTTGGCGGTGATGAATTTGCCTGGCATGTACCGGCTTTGCGCGAAGAGCTGATCACCGCCCTTATCCGCTCGCTGCCCAAGGACCTGCGCCGCAACTTCGTCCCCGCACCCGACACCGCCCGCGCGGTGCTCGAAAGCCTCGAACCCGGTGCCGAACCGCTGGTATACGCATTGGGGCGCGAGCTGCATCGGCTTACCGGCATTCGCGTACCCACCGATGCGTTCGACCTGGACAAAGTGCCCCCGCACCTCCGGGTGACGTTCATCGTCGAGTCCGCCGACGGCTCCGAGGTAGCACGCGACAAGAATCTCGAAGCATTGCAACAGCAGCTCGCGGGTTCCACCCGCCAGGCCGTGGCGGCCGTAGTGGCGGGCGAATGGGAACGCCGCGGCCTACGCGGCTGGCCCGAGGATCTGGCCGAATTACCCCGCACGGTGGAACAAGTCAGCGGCGCACACACCGTGCGCGGATACCCGGCCCTGGTGGATACGGGAACCGCTGTGGACATCCACGTGTTCGCCACCGCCTCCGAGCAGCGGGCAGCCATGGCCGTGGGCACCCGACGCCTGCTGCGGCTCTCCATTCCGTCACCTATGAAAACCGTTGAAAGAGGCCTAGACCCGCGATCCAAGCTGATGCTCTCCTCAAATCCGGATGGCTCGCTGGCGGCACTGCTCGATGATTGCGCCGACGCAGCAGTCGATCTGCTGGCCCCCGCACCGGTATGGACCCGGGCGGAGTTCAGCGCACTTCGAGACCGCGCCGCCCAGAATCTGGCGGCGACCACGCTCGATATCGTGCGCCGTGCCGAGAAGGTGGTCGCGGCCTGGAGCGAGGTACAGGTGGCGCTGCCCACCAACGCGCCTGCGGTGCAAGCCGATGCGATCGCCGACATGCGCGACCAACTTGCCAGGCTGCTCGAGGGCGGGTTCGTCGCGGCCACCGGCGCGGCGCGCCTGACAGACCTGGCACGCTACGTCACCGCGATCGGGAATCGACTAGAGCGCCTACCGCAGGGCGTGGAAGCCGACCGGGAGCGCATGCAACGCGTGCATGCCGTCGAAGACACCTACGACGACCTACTGCGCGATCTGCCAGCCGGGCGCGCGGACGATCCCGACGTCAGGGACATCGCGTGGTTCATCGAAGAGCTGCGCGTGAGCCTCTGGGCCCAGCAGCTCGGCACCGCACGTGCGGTCAGCGAGCAACGAATTCTCAAGGCCATCAACGCCGCTCGGTGAGCGTCCGCGACGCTTCGAATGGCGACTTATAGTGACTTCGATGGAGCTGCGTCATATCCGGTACCTGCTCGCTGTTGCCGATCATGCGAATTTCACCCGTGCGGCCGAGGCGCTGCACATCTCCCAGCCGACTCTGTCGCAGCAGATCAAGCAACTCGAGCGCACACTCGGGGTGGTGCTGCTCGATCGGTCGGGCCGCACGGTTCGGCTGACGGACGCGGGTGAGGCGTACGCGCAGCACGCGCGGCTCGCGCTGCGAGATCTCGACGCGGGCGAACGCGCGGTCCACGACGTGCAGGACCTGTCGCGCGGACACCTGCGGATCGCCATGACACCGACCTTCACCACGTACTTCATCGGTCCGCTGGTACACAGGTTCCGCACCGCACACCCCGGCATCACACTTACTGTGCGAGAGACCACCCAGGAACGTATCGAGGCCGACCTGCTGGCCGATCGGCTCGACCTCGGGATCGCCTTCGCGGGGCCCCATCCCGCGGGGATCGATCACGTCGCGCTGTTCACCGAGACGCTGCGACTGGTGGTCGGCTCGGATCACCGACTAGCGGCAAAACCTGAATCGCTGCCGGTGGGCCGGCTCGCTCACGAAGCACTGGGGCTCCTCAGCGCGGATTTCGCGACACGGCAGGACATCGACACCTACTTCGCGGGCCTCGGGGTCGCGCCCCACGTCGCGGTCGAGGCCAATTCGATTAGCGCGCTACTGGAATTCGTCAGGCGTGGGTCGCTGGCCACCGTGCTTCCCGATGCGATCGCGCGCGAACACTCGGACCTGCATCTGGTGTCACTGGACCCGCCGTTGCCCACCCGAACCGTCGAGCTGTTGCGACGCAACACCGCCTATCACTCCGCCGCGGCGCGCGCGTTCACTGAGTGCGTCCACGCGGCAGCCCAACAGCACTGACCCCCAACAACTATTCGTATTGTCGATAGTTGCCATTGAATACAAGTATTGGACTCTATAGCGCCAGGTGACGCAGGCTGGAGTTACCAACGGAGAGGAATGACGCACATGGTGCACGCACAATTCGATCCCACCAGTCGCGAAGAACTGGCCATCGCCGCAGTCGAGGCCAAGACTGCCAAGGATCTCACCTGGCAGCAGATCGCCGACACCGCCGGATACTCGCCGGCCTTCGTCACCGCCGCCGTGCTGGGTCAGCATCCACTACCGAAACAGGCCGCCGATGCGGTCGCCGACCTCCTCGGCCTCGACGACGGGGCGGCCGCACTGTTACAGACCATCCCCACCCGCGGCTCCATCCCCGGTGGAATTCCGACCGATCCGACGATCTATCGCTTTTACGAGATGCTCCAGGTGTATGGCACCACACTGAAGGCGCTGGTCCACGAACAGTTCGGGGACGGCATCATCAGCGCCATCAACTTCAGACTCGACGTGCAGAAGGTTCCCGACCCCGAGGGCGGACACCGTGCGGTGATCACCCTGGACGGCAAGTATCTGCCCACCGTTCCGTTCTGACCGAATCCCCCATCGCCAAGCACGCCTAAGGATCCTCATGGACTTCGCGCAACGAACCATCGACCTCGCACTCCGTAATGTCGAGGAGGGTGGCCGGCCCTTCGCCACCGTCATCGTGAGAGACGGTGCCGTCCTGGCCGAGAGTCCGAACAAGGTCGCCCATACCAACGATCCGACCGCACATGCCGAGATCCTGGCCATCCGGAACGCATGCACCACGCTGGGCACCGAACACCTGACCGGGGCCACCATCTACATCCTGGCCCTGCCGTGCCCCATGTGCCTGGGGGCGCTCTACTACTGTTCGCCCGACGAGGTCATCTTCCTGACCACCCGGGACGCCTATGAACCGCACTATGTTGACGATCGAAAGTACTTCGAGCTCAACACCTTCTACTCTGAGTTCGCCAAGCCCTGGGATCAGCGGCGGCTACCCATGCGTCATGAATCCCGCGCTGATGCCGTGGACGTCTACCGCCTATGGCACGAACGCAACGGCGGCAACCGGAGCGTAGCCGGAGCGCTCACTGCGTGAGGGTTACTCAATACACAAGGGCCAGAGACCTTTAGAAGTCTCTGGCCCTTATGTAAGTCTCTGGCCCTTATGTATTGAAGCGCTAGT
>NZ_MAEW01000011.1 GCF_002013375.1 Mycobacterium sp. D16Q13
GTTCCTGACGGCCGCCGGCCATCAGACCGTCGGCATACTCAGCTGCGCGAGCAGCGATTTGAGCTTCCCACGCTCCTCGTCTGTCAGAGCGACCGTTACTCGATGCTCCGCGCACGCGACTTCTTGGCGGGCCGTGTCAAGACGCTGCAGCCCTTGCCGGGTGAGGGAGGCGGGTAGCGTCCGGCCCTGATCCGCGGACATTGGCCGCGTGACAAGCCCCTCGTCCTGAAGCTGCTGCAGCACATCACACATCGCCTGTCTGCTCACGCGCGCCGTACGGGCGAGCTGAGAGTTCGACGAACCGGGGGCCGCGTGCAGAATCTGCATACAGATGAAGGCCGAGAGGGATAAGCCGAGGGGTTCCAACCCAGCGGCCGCCTGCCGCTGCAATAGTGCCGCGGTGCGAGTGAGTAGATAACCGAGGGGAACCTCCGGTACGCCGTTATCCACCGATGCCATCGGAGGACCTACTCGTCACGAGGCCAGGCGAGGCCCGATGGATCCGGACACGTTCTCCCGCTGGGTAAGAGCTTCCCGAACCAACGCGATATTTTCCGGGGCCGATACTTGAATTGATTGTGGCACTGGCTTTTCCCGGCGAGTCAGCCCGCTGAGCGCTCCCTTGCCCAATTCGATGCGAACATCCGCGCGGTACTGGCGAAGCGACTGGGCACAAAGATCCCACCGCACCTGGCGAGTCAGCTGCTGGACCAGCCGGTGTTTGAGATCCAACGGCCCGGTGACGAGTGCCCCGTCAGCGTTCGACAGCAACGGGTGCGGGGCTGTCACCACAGCAGCGCTGTCCAATGCCGCACCGAATTCCGCCTCGGCAGCCGCCATGTAGGGAGAATGGAAGGCTCCAGCCACCTGCAGCAATTTGACCTGGGTGTCGGCCGGCGGGTTGGCCCGCAAGTGATCCAGCTCCTCGAGCCGACCGGCGGCCACCACTTGTCCTGGACCGTTCACATTCGCCACGAACAGGCCCAGCTCCTCCACCGCACGGGTCACCTCGCACAAGCCGCCACCGACCACTGCTGCCATGCCCGTGGGTTCATGGTCACAGGCACGGCGCATTGCCAGACCGCGAAGCCTGGCTAGCCGGACGGCATCTCGCGGGGCGATGGCACCGGCGGCCGCTGCGGCAGCCAGCTCCCCCACGGAATGACCGGCGAAAATCATCCGGTCCGGCAGCCTCAGTTCGTCGCGAAGGCGCTCGAAAACCAGCAGCGAGGTAGCGACGATAAGCGGCTGAGCTATCGCGGTGTCGGTAATCTCGTCGTTCTCGGCCGCCGAACCATAGTGGCGCAGGTCAAGATCGGCGGCTTCCGAGAACTCGTCGATCCGGGCGGATCCGGCAGCATCCAGCCAGGGGGTCATCATGCCTTTGCGTTGCGCACCTTGTCCCGGCATCACCATTGCAAACATGTTCATGCTCCTGTATCCGCTAGACCGAAGTGACGACATCGTCATAGGCGAGGCGAGGGAGCCTCGGGTGCCAGGCATCGGGCCCGGGCTTGCCGATATTCACCACGACCAGAGATTGGTGGACTCCGTCGGGGAAAAACTCTTGGTCCACGGCATCCGCGTCGAATCCCGTCATCGGTCCCGCCGCCAGACCCGCCGCCCGGATACCCAAAATGACGTAGCCAACCTGGATCAACGCATTGGTTCTCGCCGACGCGGCACGCGCCTCCGCTTCCGCGAAGTAGTCCTTGGCCTCAGGAAGATGCGGGAACTGGGTGGGCAGCTCATCGTGAAAATTCAAGTCGGCAGCCAGAATCGCCACAAGTGGGGCTGCAAGGGTCTTGGCCTGGTTAGTCCCGAGCAGGTGCTTGACCAGCCGTGACCGTGCTTCACCGGAACGCACCAAGACAATGCGAAGCGGCTGCTGATTCATCGATGTCGGCCCAAATTTGATCAGCTCGTAGATGGCTTGCACCCGCTCGTCCGAGACCGGCTCGTCGGTGAAGGTATTGGCGGTGCGGGCCTCACGGAACAGCAGGTTCTGCGAGGCGGCAGGCAGTGCCAGGCCTTCCTGAGCCGTCAGCTCCGGTTCATGCGCTGTTTCCCCTTGCAGCAGTGGGGAATCACTGTCATATCTCACATGCCGCGACTTTGTCTGCAACTCGCCGTCGACGCGCACAAGCACATCGTGAACGACACAGCTCGGGTTGGCCTCAGCGGGCTTACCTGGCCTGGTCTTGATCACCAGGCAATAGACGGTTGAACGAATCTCGTCGGTATCGATGTATTCGAGGTCGATCATGGAGAAGTAGTGCCGCTTCTGCACCGGATCGTGCTTACCCATCTCACGAAAGTCGTACAGATCGTTGATGATTCCGGCTCTCGTAACGCTGGCGGGTAGCGCGGTGGTGTGGTCGAAAATCGCGTCCTCGGTAAAGGTGGCCGCATAGCCTTCGATGTCCTGCCCGTCGAGTCGCTGCATCTGTCTGGAGTAGAACTGCTGCACCTCGGTGTAGAGGCTCGTGCTGATGTCAACGGTCGTCACGGTCGGCTCCTTAGTCTTATCCGCCTGGCCTGGCACTTCGGTGTCGCCAGTTTCCCTAGCGAGGCTCGAATATCGGTCAAGGGCAATACACCCGGGCTTGACCGGAGCTATAGCGGTGCCGTGCATAGTCACCTTCATGACTTCGACAACGACTCGTAAAGTTGCTCTCATCACCGGCGCGACCAGCGGCATGGGTTTGACGATCGCGCAGCATTTGGCGAAACAGGATTTCGCGGTGTTCCTCTGTGCCCGTAGCGAGGAGTCACTCAGCCAAACCATCAAACAACTACAGGCCGACGGCTATGAGGCTGACGGCGTGACCTGTGACGTTACTGCGCCCGAGCAGATACGCGCTTATGTCACCGCTGCTGTGGATCGCTATGGGCCAGTGGATATATTGGTCAACAATGCCGGCCGTAACGGCGGCGGAATCACCAAAGACATCACCGACGAACTGTGGTTCGACGTCATCAACACCAATCTCAACAGCGTTTTCCTGATGACCAAAGCGGCACTCACCACCGGCGGGATGCTCGACCAGGGCTGGGGCCGAATCATCAACATCGCGTCCACCGGCGGCAAGCAGGGTGTCCTGCACGGCGCACCGTACTCGGCGTCCAAGCACGGGATGGTCGGATTCACCAAGGCATTGGGCCTCGAATTGGCGAAGACCGGTGTGACGGTTAACGCCGTGTGCCCAGGATTCGTGGAGACGCCGATGGCCGAACGGGTCCGTGAGACCTACGCAACCTTGTGGGGTGTTGATGCCGAGGAAGCCGGCAAGCGGGTCGCCGCTCGCGTACCCATCGGGCGATACGTGGATACCGAAGAGGTAGCGGCCATGGTCGACTACTTGATTAGCCCCGGCGCCAATGCGGTAACCGCTCAGGCCCTCAATGTCTGTGGCGGCCTGGGTAACTACTAAACCCGCCGCCAGGCAAGGATGCGTCGCTGCTGCTTGCCTCCCTGCTGGAGCACACCGATCAGCGTCAGCGTATCGCCATCGAAGTCGTACTGACGTGTCTGCACGGTGCCTGCCCAGGCGGGGTTGGAGCACACCACAATCTGATGCAGCACTAGCGGCCCGTCAACGTGCCAGTGCCCGGCGTATCCCATGAACGGGACTGCGCCGGGCACTTGTTCACCGCGCATCATGCTGACCGACAACGCACCTTCGGCCCCGTAATAGAGCAGACCGATCGGCGATTCACCGAGCGGCCCCTCGCTGGTGCCGCCGCTCTCGTCGAGATCGTAATAGGACTCCAGCCGCCACTGCCCCACGAAGTGATCGGGCCGGACCGGCTCCCCCTCATTGCAGTGCATGGGCGGATCCGCTGCGGGCGTGCGCCGTCACCAGGTCGTCAAGGATCGCTGCCAACTCGTCAGGCTTGGTAATCATGGCGTCATGGCCAGTGTCGAGTTCACGCACTGGCTCCCCTGCTGGTGGATAAGAACGTGGCATCAACTGCCGACGCAGGGACGTCCATGCCTCACCGCCGCCGGAGCAATGGATGTGCGCCCGCGGGACACTCTCCAGCTGCGCCGGATTACCCAGCCGAAGAACATCGGTGAAAGTGCGTAGGGACTGCGGGCTCTGCATCGACCGCAGCCAGCTCAGATCGGGCTCGTCGGTCACCCCGTAGCAGCCTTCCACCCCGGGGGGCATACCGGCCACCGGCACACACCAGCCGTCGCCCTCGGCCTGCGCCGCATCCGCGAAGGCCTGCACGTTGACCGGAAGAATGTCGGCAACGGCCTCGCCGTCGTGCGCGACGAACGTGTCCAGATACACCAGAAGGCCTATCCGGGAGGGAATCTGGTCCGCGACGGCCGTGACGACAATGCCTGCGTAGCTGTGCCCCACCAACACGACATCGGTCAGGTCCTCGTCCACGATCAGCCCGGCGACATCACTCACGTGCGCGTCCAGACCCACATCCGGCCCCAGCTCGGCGGCCCTGTCGCCCAGTCCGGTCAGCGAGGGCGCATAGACCTGGTGACCACTTGCCTCCAGAACCGGAGTCAGCCGTTCCCAGCACCACCCTCCATGAAATGCGCCGTGTACCAATACATATGTCGTCATATCTATGCCTCCATGGATTCTGACTGCGCCCCTACCAGCGGTGGGGGTACGGGTTCAGGCCGCAGGCCTCGGCCTATGACCCGCGCGATAAGCCTGGGCAGCATGGGAAATGTGCGGATTAGCCGTATGAGGAGCGGCCGCTCGGCGGGCGCACGGCCAGCCGTCGGATAGAGGTCGGCCAGGAGATGTAACTGGGCCCACTGCACTATCCGCACCGGATACTCACGTCGGCGTTGCACGCGCGCCAATTGCGCCGTCGACGGCCGGGCTCCGGACGCCAATACCGGGCCCAGTAGGCGAGCCGCGGCGATGGCATCCTGCACTGCCAGATTGATACCAACACCACCGGCCGGCGACATCGCATGTGCCGCATCACCGATCGCCAGCAGACCCGGCCGGTACCACTGCCGCAATCGGTCGACGCGCACATCGAGCAGATGAAAGCTGCTCCAATCGCGCAGCTCCGCGGCCAGTCTGTCGGCCAATACCGGATAGATCCGTGCGATCGCCGCCCGTAGCGCTTCGATGCCATCACGCCGCGTCTGCTCGTAGCCCCCTTTGGGGATCATGTACGCGACTTGCCAATAGTGCTCACGGTTGAGGCAGACGATGAAGTAGCCCTTGCCGCTGCGCACCGCCGGAATCAGGTCGCCGGCTTCGCGGCTCACCCGGAACCACAACACATCCATGGGCGCGGTAGAAGCGGCAAGGTCAAGTGATCCGGTGTTCCGCACGAGTGAACGCCGCCCGTCGGCTGCGATGACCAGTGTGGCCCGGATCTGCAGCGCGCCGTCCGGGCCGTTTGCCCGCACACCCACCACGTCCTCACCATCGTGGATCAGTTCGGTGGCCTCAACTCGTTGTAAAAGGTGAAATCCCGGGTACCGGCGGGCGGCGGTGGCGATGAAGTTCAGCACGTCCCATTGCGGCATGAACGCGAGATAGCGGTACTTGCCCGGCAGCGCCCGAAAGTCGGCGAAGAGCAATTGCCCGGAATCGGTTGCTATCGGCAGTGTTTCAGCCTTGGCGTGGGGCAGCTCGAGAAACTGGTCGATCAGCCCCAGCTCATCCATCGCCTGCAGAGTCGACGGGTGAACAGTATCGCCGCGGAAGTCACGCAGAAAGTCCGCATGCTTCTCCAGAACAGTGACATCCAGACCGAACCGGGCCAGCACCAGACCGGCCATCAGCCCCGCCGGACCTCCGCCGATCACGCAGACGTCGACGGCTACGCCAGGCATTCGGGCACCTGCCCGTCGTTGTAACTGACCATGTCATCGAATGCCGCGATCACGTCAAGGGGTGCCCCGAACTCACTGTCCCGTGGTGCCGCGCCCTGTTCGGCATAGGCGCGGTACAGGTTGCCCACCAGCCGTTCTGAGTCGATCAGCCCCGCGAACTCGCCCAGCTCGGCACGGCGTGCGGCCTCGAGCGGTCCAACGCCGTCGGCAGACCCCTCGGCGGCCAGCTGCTGGATCCAGGTCAGATAGGCGGTGGTCTGCGCGAACACCTCGGGCCCCGTCAGCGGGCCATGACCGCACACCACAGTTTCGGCACCCAATTGAGCCAGCTCACCGATGACACGCAACGCACCCTCGACCGAGCCCATCAGATTAAAAGGGGTCGCACCCGAGAGCACGATATCCCCGGCGAACAGGATCTTGTCCTGGGGAAGCCACACCACCGCGTCGTTCGTGGTGTGCGCCGGGCCGAAATGGATCAGCTCCGCTGCGCGGTCGCCGATATGTAGGCGGAGCCGATCGGTGAAGGTGACCGACGGCAACGTGACTCTGACATCACCCCATTCGACCTGGGGCCATAGTTGGGTGAGCGCCAGGCCTGCCTCGTCCATCTCTGTCCGGGCGCGCTCGTGGGCGATAATTGTCGCCTGCGGGCCAAACAGGTGATTACCGAAGTGATGGTCGCCGTGGAAGTGGGTGTTGACCACGGTGCGGTGCGAGCCCGGAGCCAATCCGTCGACCGCCGCCACCAGCCGCCGGTTACGGCTCTCCGTGGCCAGGGTGTCGATGACGACCGCGCCGTCCGGGCTCACTACGATTCCCGAGTTACTGAGGCACCAGCCCCCGGGGAGCTGCAGATACGCGTAGACACCGTCTGCGATCTCGGTGATCCGGTCGGTGCCCCGTGCCGCCAGCCCGGAGGTCAACTGAGGTTTTCCGCGAGAGACTCTGCCCAGTAACCGGCGTGGGCGAGGGTCGCTTTGCTGTTGGCACCCAGCGCATTTCGCAGGTACTGCTGTGCGTCGCCGATACCCTGGCCAGCGCCAAGTACCGGCGCTATTGCCGCCGGGTTGATGGCGACCATATGCCGCGAGGTGGCGACCGCACCGTCTGGACCATCGGTGAACTCCCACACCCCGCTGTGCCCCAGCAGCAGCGCGGGCGGCAGTTGTTGCTTGTACACAATCTTGTTTGGGCTAAAGCACAGCCGCACCGACCGCGTGGTGTGGCTGCTGCCGTCGCTGGTGACGGTATCCATTTCCATGTCCTGCACACCGTCTACGGTCTCCACCAGGTTGACCCGGCCAACGTGTGGCAACCGCTTCGGCCACAGGTCACTGCGTTCCACGAATGTGTAGATATCGGCGGCGCTTCCCGGCAGCTGCACGGTGTCCTCGAATACCTGGATGATTTCCCCGGGCAGATAACCGCATTCGGCCACCAGCCCCAAGGCCGCCAGTTCCTTTTCGCTGTTGTTGTTGACGGCCGTGATGATGGAGGCCTGCGCGGCATCGTCCCCGGCGACCGTGAAGTGATGGTCCAGCACCACCTTGGTGCGCCCGCCGGGCAGGCCGGTGAACTTCCAACTACCGCCCATCGAGGTAATGGGCGCCGCGCTGCGCTCCTGAGCGAACTCGACGAGCATGGCCTGCGGGTCAAAGCTCCTCCGCGAGACCCAATCCCGCACTGCACCATTGACTGTCGCCCAAATGTGGAACCGCTCGCCGGTGTCGCTGTGCTCGAGCAGGTCCACGTACACGGTCGGGCCGAAGATGACCGGCCACCGGGTCACGTCCGCCACCAGCGAGTAAACCGTCTCCGCGGGGGACGCGATTTCTCGCGAGTGCGTCAAAGTATGTGTCACCTGGGATGTCATGCCGCACCGGCCAGCTGAGAGTTGATGACATCCAGCATCTGCTGCGGCGTGGTCAGGTCAGCCAGGTCCTCTTCGGCGATATGCACCCCGTACTCCCGCTGCAACCGGGCGGCGGTTTCCATCAGGGCCAACGAGTCGTAACCGAGCTCTTCGAACTCAATCGTCGCGCTCTCGGGACTGATCTCGGTGTCGTCCTCGCCACCGGCGCAAGCCACCAGGATCTTATGCAGCTGGGCAAGCGTAACTTCGGCCATTTCTCTCTCCTTCAGTGATTTTCGTGTTCAGCGACGCACGACGACGGCGGAGTTGAACCCCCACCGGCCCCGCGCGAGAATCAAGGCGGCTGACAATGACGCCTCACGTGGTTGACCCTGCACAAGATCGATCTGATAGCGCTCTGGCACGTATGTGGTACCGACCGTCGGCGGGACGACGCCGTCCCGCAGGGACAGCAGCGCCGTCGCCACATCCAGCGGGCCACCGGCCGCATAGAGCCTGCCGGTCATCGACTTTGGCGCCGTCACGGGCACGCCCCGAGGCGAGAAGACCGCCGCGATGGCCTCGGCTTCCGCGGCGTCCGCGCCGGTCACGCCGGCCGCGTCGGCGAAGACCACATCGATATCGGCCGGTGTCATCCCAGCGTCGGCAATCGCCATCTGTGCCGCACGGGCCAGACCGCCGGGCAGGCCCGAGCCCGGGGCCGGGTCGAATGTCGAGGCATATCCGGCGATTTCCCCGTGGATGTTGGGGGCATTGCGAGCCGCTGCGGAATCTGCGTCTTCGCAGATGAGAATGCATCCCCCTTCTCCGGGCACATATCCGTTCGCTCTCTGGTCGAACGGAAGGTAGCCCTGCGCTGGATCGGTTGCCCTCGTGACATTGCCGGTGGAGATGTGTGACGTCCAGCCCCACGGGTCGAGAGCCGAATCCGCCCCTCCGGAGACGACCAGTGTGGTGCCACGCCGCACCGTACGGCGCGCATGCCCGAGCGCATCGAGACCGCCCGCCTGTTCGGCGACCAAAGCACTACTGGGCCCGCGCATTCCGTGCCGAATCGAGATTTGGCCGGTGTTGACGGCATAGAACCAGGCAAACGATTCATACACACTGACGTGCTCCGAGCCCTGAGACCACAACTTCTGGAACTCCCGGTGGGTGAACTCGAAGCCGCCCGAAGCGGTCGAGGTGACCACACCCATCTCATAGTCGGTGAATTCCTCCGGGTCCACTTTCGCATCGCCCAGTGCCCACTCCGCGGCCACGAGGGCCAGCCGGGTAGAGATGTCGGTCTGCGGCAGCAGCCGTCCCGGCAGCAACTCCTTGGCGTTGAAATTGGTGAGCTGCCCCGCCAATGTGCTCGTGTACCCGGAGACGTCGAATCTGTCTAGCGTCGAGATACCGGTGTGCCCCGATACTGTTGCTTCCCAATAATTTTCGGTGCCCAGGCCATTTGGGGCCAGGATTCCGATGCCGGTGACCAGTACGCGTGTCATGCCGATGCCCCCAACATCTCGGTCGGGCGACTCAGCACCATCGCGGTCTGGAATCCCCCGAAGCCACTGCCCACGGTGAGCACGTGTTCGGTGTGATGATCACGTGCCGTGATGGGGACGTAGTCGAGGTCGCACTCCGGGTCCGCCTCGTGCAGATTCGCGGTCGGCGGGACTACCTGGTTCTTGATCGCCAACAGGGACGCGGCGATCTCGACGGACCCAATGGCGCCCAGGGAATGTCCGACCATGGACTTGATCGAGCTCACCGGGGTGCGATAGGCGTGCTCACCCAAACTGCGCTTGAACGCCGCTGTTTCGTGGCGGTCGTTCTGCCGGGTACCCGATCCGTGGGCGTTGATGTAGTCGATCTTGGTCGGGTCGAGCCGTGCTTCGTCCAGCGCGATCGTGATGGCTTCGGCCATCTCCCGCCCGTCGATCTTCAGGCCGGTCATGTGGTAGGCGTTGCATCTGGTGGCGTATCCCGATACCTCTGCGTATATCTGGGCACCGCGGGCGCGCGCATGTTCAAACTCCTCCAGCACGAACATCGCTGCGCCCTCAGCGAGCACAAATCCGTTGCGAGAGCCGTCGAAGGGGCGAGAGCCCGTCTCCGGGGTGTCATTACGCGTGCTCGTTGCCTTGATCGCGTCAAAGCAGGCCACCACAATCGGCGTGATCGGGGTGTCTGCGGCACCGCTGAGCATCACGTCGGCGCTGCCCTCACGAATCAACGCCACGGCATGTCCCACCGAGTCCAGCCCCGAAGTGCATCCGTTGGACACCATCGTCACCGGGCCCTGTGCCCCCACTGTCCAGGCCACCTCGGCCGGCATCACACTGGGAATCATGTAGTCGAACATGTGTGGCGACAAGGCCTTCTGGTCCGAAAGCCAGTTTCGCCCGGAATCCGACAGCACCAGATATTCCTGCTCCAAGCTGGTGGCCGCGGCCACTGCGCTGCCCAGGCTGACGCCTAGCCGATAGGGGTCGAGTCTGTTCACATCCAGGCCGCTATCGGCTACCGCCTCGCGGGTACAGACCACCGCGAACTGGGTGGCCCGGTCCATGCGGCGAATCTCCTTGTGCGACAGACCCTCCTGCTCGGCATCGAAGTCGGCCTCTCCGGCGATCCGGGACCGGTAGGGCGAAGCATCGAAGTAGGAGATGCCCCGGGTCGCGGTCCGTCCAGCGGCCAGCAGTTGCCAGAACTCGTCGGCGCCGCGACCACCTGGCGCGCGGACACCGATGCCGGTGATGACTACTCTTCGCTCCATCTCCCACCTCTCATATGTATCGGTATTGCTGTCCGATACATTGTGAGGAACGGCTACTCAAAGACCACTCAAGCAGTTGCATTCGCGATGAAACGGCTGGCCCGGCGTAAAGATGGCAAGAAAAATCCACCAGCATTGCTGGTGGATTTGGCCGTGCTAATTACCTATCAGGAAACCTGCGATGTCAGCCCAGTGACAGTGTGCGGAATTAGGCCCGTAAGGAACCTGCCGTGCTCGGTTCTCATTCTTTCAGCCACCGTATCATCGGATGAGGCCAATATATCGCCATGCAATCTCTGTAATTTCACACAGGGCTCCAACCCGAGCCCTGCCGCAAGTGTTTTTCTCGCCAGCTGGAATACCCCGAGCGCCTTGTCACGCCACCCCGCGAGACAAAGCGCGTACATATAGTATGCGTACAGCCGTTCATGATACGGGAAGCGGGACACCCATAAGGCAAGGTCGATCGCGGCTTCGCGGTATCTTTCGAGGCGCAATTGAGCCTCAATACGCAATTCCAAATTGGCCAAAAATATGCATTCGACCTGATCTTTTTCGGACGCGAGAAGACGCCCAACCTCGATATCCACAAACGCGGGGCCGGTCCATGTCTTCTCGGCATTGACATACAATAGAACTGCCTGATGATCGTTTCCGGACTCTTTAGCACACCGGGCGGATTCGATGAGACTTTGGTATCTACGCAGGTCAAGGTTGATATCTTGTGGACTGAACAGGTAGCCCATGTTCTTGGTCTGCAACATGGACGACGCAACCTGGGCGACGCTCATATCAAACTCTTTGGCAATTGTCTTGCGGATACTGAGGATGTATGTCTGTACAACAGTTGTTGCACTCTTAGGTGGCTCGTCATCCCATAGTTCGTCGATGAGCACGGCGGCCGGCACGAAACGCCCGGTCCTTGCCAGAAGCATGGCAAGAACTTGACGTTGTTTCTTCGCCGATGGTGTTGCATCCCGCTCACCAGATGGCGACGAAGCGGTCAGTGACAACGGACCGAGGATATTAGCCTCTGCGCGTACAACCATTCTGCATTACCTCCCGCGTGGTACCATTCAGGGGCACGCCAATGTGCTGCTGGTCTATATTTATTGATGGTCTCTCAGTATCTTCCCAGCTTAACCGGTCGCATACACATCCGCTTAGTACGAGAGTTACTGTACGATTAACATCGCATGATCTCGGTGATAATATGTGACAGACTTCGTTACATATGACATATTGTCGCCCTACCGGTTGCCAAGTTCCGACCCGCCGTCCGCCGTAATGATCTGGCCTGTCATATAACTGACTTTCTCGCTGGCCAGAAATATCAGCATCTCCGCTATTTCCAATGGTGTACCTATTCGGCCAAGCAACGATGATTCGGCCTCCGTGCGGCTCAATGGATTCAGGCCGGCGATCAAGTCGGTTTCGATGAGTCCCGGTGCCAGGCCATTAACCAAGATTTCCGGCGCCAGCTCCTTCGCGAGCGCCACAGTAAAGCTATTCAGTGCAGCCTTCGAGGCGGAGTAGGCCATGCCCCGTGCGGTGGCCATGGGCAAGTTGCCCCGCATGGAGGAGACATTCACGATCCTCCCACTGCCATCCCGGGGCATGTGCGGCGCCACTGTTTGGCAAAAGTTAAACACGCCAATCAGATTCGCAGTCAGATGCTGATCCCAGTCCAGCCTCGTCAACTCGGCGAACGCCCGCGGCGCCGCGACCCCGGCACAGTTCACCAGGGAATCGATACGGCCGTGAGCACGCACAACTTCCTGAACCGCGCTGCGGACGTCGGCATGATCGCCGACGTCGGCGACGACGTGCTGTGCATCCATTTCCGCTGCCCTCTCACCGAGTGCAGCAGAAGCGGTACGTCCGTGCAGAACTACCTCCGCGCCGGCAGCCTTGGCAAGGCGTGCCGTCGCCAACCCGATCCCTCTCGAGGAGCCGGTGATGAGAACAACCCGACCCCGCATAACACCCCGTCCTTGAGCTTCCCTATTTCCTCCGCAGTTCGTCGCATCCAATGTCCCTTCGATAACTCAAGAACCGCTCAAGCACGTCCGTCCGCCGACCGAGGAGGGGTGCGGACCGTCGACATACTGTCAGCGTGTCTGCCGGGACAACGCCCCCGCGAACTCGATGAGCCTGTTCATCTGTGCCACACCCTGGTTCGAATACTTTGAGAAACGGAAGTCCTCGACGCTGTGGCGATGCTCTTCTAACGACGTCTTCACACTCCGGTACGTCGTCGACGTGTAGACCGTCACATGAACCGCGGTGAGAACCCGTGATCCATCCGGCTCCACGTCATACTCGGTAACCAGCGACTGATCGCTGATTTCGGAGAGCGGGAAGGTGCGCATCGTCGCCGACAGTGTCGGGTGTGGAGCGCGCCCCCCATGCCCCGCACAGTGGCCGTCCTTGCCGAACCACAAGATCATCCGGCCACCTTCGACCAATGCGACTTCGCACCAATGCATCTCGCCCCAGTCGTGCGTCTCGGTACCTCGGCTCAGCACGAACGCAGACACCCGCTCGAAGTCGACGACACCACGCAGCTGGTCGATCACCAGGTCCGCGTTCGGGGTGAACACCTCAACGGCGCTCTCCAGCCGCGGCAAGGTCGCCCAATCTGCACCGGGATCAAACATGCTGAGCCACCGCCCGTCCGAATTGCAGGAGCCGTTCCATCTGTGCGAGCCCACCGTCGACGATCGACTTGGCGAAGTAGAAATCGTCGACCACCCATTCCGTCTCCGAGATTGAGACGGCACGTGTCTTGTCCGGTATCGCCGTGGATAGCCAGAGTTCGACGGCCAACAATGACCGCACCCCGTCAATGTCCTGGTATGTGGTGCGCAACTCTTGCCCCGTGATGGCGGACAACGGGACCGTGCGAACCGTCGAGGTGAATTCCACGGAGTCGTACCGTCCGGATTTGTCCTCGCCGTGCCACATGATGAGGCGACGACCGTCGACAAGCGCCACCTCCTGCCAGAGACCTCGGGAATCTTCGGTGGGTTCACGATCCAGGGTGAAGACCCGAACATCCGGCAGATTCACGACGGCAGTCAACTCATCAAGGGCCACATCGGGATCGCGTAGCGCGATGGCGGCTGCCTCGACCAGCCCCGGGTAGGGGGCCCAATCGTGATAGTCCGGTGTGCCGATTCCACGCAGCGAGGCATCGACAGCACCGACGATGGCGCGCCACTGGCTCGCATCGCCGTCCTCCCAAAGATCCGCGAGTTCACTGCCGGTGCCGGTCACTCGCGCGATCGCCGCACTCGCCAGCAGTCCGAGGGCATGCGCTTGGGTTTGCTTGACACGGATGTTGGCAACGTCTTCCGACCAGGGCACCACCGCCGGATCCACCGTGTCTGAACATAAGAGAGCAACTACCGCAGCGGCGGCCACGGCGGATGCGCCCTCGGGCGCCTCGACATACTCTCCGGTCGCCAATCGTAGATATCGAGCCAGTTCTAGCTCGATATCATCGCTCTCCCTCAGGTCACTCAGAAAGTCTGCGGCATCATCGTTATCAAACGGCCCTTCGCCCCACGTACCCATGCAGCTAATCGTGGCAGAACACCGTGCATCATGCATACCGGGGCGGGCTCCCTGCCGTGATCGGGCAACCTTGTGGTTGCTCGCCTCGTGATCCACAACAGGCCGTTAGGCTCGACCCCGTCACCGAGAGAATCGAGACCGCGATGACCGAACCATCGGGCACCGAGCAGTCATTCAACGAGGCCAACATCGCCGAGTTCCGCGCCAACGGGGGCAAGGTCGGCGGCCAGTTCGAGGGGTTTCCGCTCCTGCTGCTGACCAGCACGGGCGCAAAATCGGGCGCACAACGTGTGAATCCGTTGGCCTACTTCAATATCGACGGTACGGCCTACATCGTGGGTTCGTCGGCGGGCAGGCCGAAGAATCCCGCCTGGGTGGCGAATCTGCGCGCCAACCCGAGCGTCGAGGTGGAGATCGGCGCGAACCCGAAGTCCAACGCCACGGCCGTCGAACTCCCCCGCGCCGAGCGCGATCGGGTGTTCGAAATCGTGAAGCAGCGTGCCCCCGGATTCGCGGAGTACGAGACGCTGACCGACCGGGTGATCCCGGTGTTCGAGATCCGGCTCGGCTGAGCTACTCCGCCGAATTAGCGGCGGAGCCGCCCCGAATGTGTGGGGTCACCAGCATGAGCTGACCCAGCACACCGTTCACAAACGCCGGAGACTCATCGGTGGAGAGCTGTTTGGCCAGCTCCACGGCCTCATCGACGGCGACTACCTCGGGGACGTCCTCGGCATGCAGCAGCTCCCACACCGCGACCCGCATGATCGCGCGATCGACGGCGGGCAGCCGGGCCAATGTCCAGCCCTGCAGGTGCGAAGCGATTAACTCGTCGATGTGGGCGGCGTGCTCGGTCACACCGTGCGCGACAGTCACCGTGTACGGGTTCAGCGGTTCCACGTCCGGCTTCGACTCCGCCAAGGCGCGGCGCTCGTCGGCCACCGCGGCGGCCGTCATATCCCGCGCCTCCGCCTCGAACAGCAGGTCCACTGCTCGCTTGCGAGCCTTACGACGGCCTCCCTTGGCAGACGACGCCCGGCCGGTCGAGCCGGTTTCAGCCATTCACACGGCCGAGGTAGCTGGCGTCACGTGAATCGACCTTGAGGCGGTCGCCGGTGTTGATGAACAGCGGAACCTGGATCTCGGCGCCGGTTTCCATCGTGGCCGGCTTGGTGCCCGCGCTGGAGCGGTCGCCCTGCAGGCCCGGCTCGGTGTGGGTGACCACGAGCTCGACGGTCACCGGAAGCTCGATGTACAGCGCGGCGCCCTCGTTGAAGGCGACCTGCACGGTCATGCCCTCCAGCAGGAAGCGCGAGGCGCCGCCGACCAGCTCTGGGGAAAGGTGATGCTGCTCGAAATCCTGGCTGTCCATGAACACGAACGAGTCGCCGTCGCGGTACAGGTAAGTGGTGTCGCGGCGGTCCACGGTCGCGGTCTCGACCTTGACGCCCGCGTTGAACGTCTTGTCGACGACCTTGCCCGACAGCACGTTCTTGAGCTTGGTGCGCACGAACGCCGGTCCCTTACCGGGCTTCACATGCTGGAACTCGGTGATCTGCCACAGCTGACCATCGATGTTGAGCACCAGGCCGTTCTTGAAATCGGCGGTTGAAGCCACAGTCGTCTGTCTCCTTGCGTAACTGTTCAGTACTACTCAATTAATGACGGTGAGTTCCTTGGGGAACCGGGTCAACAGCTCCGGCCCGTCGGGCCGCACCACGAGCGTGTCCTCGATCCGGACTCCGCCCCGGTTGGGCAGGTAGACCCCTGGCTCGACTGTCACCGCCGAGCCAGCAAGCAGTGTACCGGTGGCGCCGGCACCGATACCCGGTGCTTCGTGGATCTGCAACCCCACCCCGTGCCCGAGGCCGTGGCCGAAGTTCTGTCCGTATCCCGCGGCGGCGATGACATCGCGGGCCGCGGCGTCGACGCCCTTCAGCGATGCCCCGGGCGCCAGCGCCGCCCGACCCGCCGCCTGCGCGGCCAGCACCAGTTCATAGATCTCCTGCTGCCAGGGTGACACCGAGCCCAGCACCAGAGTCCTGGTCATGTCGGAGTGATACCCGGCGACCAGCGCTCCGAAGTCGATCTTCACGAAGTCACCATCAGTCAGCACCGCGTCGGTGGGCCGATGATGCGGTATCGCCGAGTGTGGCCCGGCGGCGACGATCGTCTCGAATGAGGTGCCGTCCGCCCCGTGCTCGCACATGAGGTTCTCCAGGTCACGCGCCACCTCACGCTCGGTGCGCCCGGGCCGGATCCCGCCGGTCGCGATCAACGCGGACAATGCGGTGTCGGCTGCGGCACAAGCCCTTTCGAGTAAGAGCACCTCGGACTCGTCTTTCACCTCCCGCAATTTCTCCACTCGATTCGGCGCCCGTACAAGCTCGATATCCGAGGCTGCCGCCGTCAGCTTGTCGTATCCGTCGACGGTCACCACATGGCTTTCGAAACCCGCGCGCCCGGTCCCGGCCAGCGCGACCAGCGCCGCGCCGTACCCACGGTCGATCAGGGCGCGCAGGTCAGGGACCTGTGCGGCAGCCTGTGTGCGGTAGCGGCCGTCGGTGCACAGCACGGTTGCCTGCTCATCCGGCCCGTCCCCAGCGGCCACCCACAGCGCCGCCGCCGACCCGGTGAAACCGGTCAGATAGCGAATGTTGACCAGATCGGTCACCAAAAGCGCATCGAGCCCGTCCGCACGCAGCCCCTCGCGGAGCCGTTCCCTGCGGTCGGTATGGCTGAGGACGGTCGTCATAGGTGTCGACGCTACCGCGATACGCTGGGCCCATGCCCGACGGTGGAACACGTTCTATGACGACTCAATGGCTCACCCGTGGCGCCGTCTTCGCCATCCTCATGGTGCTGATCCGTGTGGTGCAGGGATTGGCCATCAGCGTGTGGGAGACCCACGGCACCGTGATCAACATCGCGCTGGTCCTGGTGTTCGTCGCGGCGGTGACGGCCTGGGCGATCACCGACGGCCGCGGCGACGCCCAGCGCAATCCAGATCCAGATCGCCGTGAGGACCTAGCCATGTGGTGGCTGCTGGGCGGCATTTTCGCCGGGGTCGTCAGTGGCCTGGTGGTCTGGTTGATCAGCCTGTTCAACGACGGGATCTATGCGGCGAGCATCCTCGCCGAGCTCACCACCACCGCCGCGTTCGTGGCTCTGCTGGTGTTCGCGCCCGCCATGGTGGGCGTATTTGTCGGCCGACTGCTCGTGGACCGCAAGGAAAGGGAGCACGCGGCGCTCCAGCAGTCCGATACCGACGTGTTCCAGGCAGTTCAGGAAGAAGTCGACGTCACGAAGTAGCGCAGCGCCAGCAGATATCCCTGGACGCCCAGCCCGACGATCACGCCGGTGGCGAGCGCACTCAGGTATGAGTGATGCCGAAACTCTTCGCGCGCATGCACATTCGAGATATGCACCTCGATGAGTCCGGCGGTCAGTTCGGCGCACGCGTCCCGTAGTGCCACCGAGGTATGGGTGAACGCACCGGCATTGAGGATCACCGGATCCTTGGCGTCGGCGGCGGCGTGAACCCAGCCGAGAAGTTCGGCTTCACTATCGGTCTGCCGTACCTGAACTTCCACACCCAATGCGCCGGCCTCAGCCCCAATGAGAGACACCAGCTCGGCATAGGTCACACTGCCGTAGACGGCGGCCTCTCGTTTACCGAGACGGCCCAGATTCGGGCCGTTGAGAATCTGGATCGTCACAACATCACTCCCTCGCCAGAGCTCGGACTGGCCACCACCGAGTACGCGGCGGCCAGCAGTGACGGATCGGGACCTTCCAATCGTCCCGGCTTGGCCAACCCGTCGAGCACCACGAAACGCAGTATGCCCGAGCGGGTCTTCTTATCGCCCTGCATGGATTCGACGAGTTGTCCCAGCGCGTCGGCGTCGTAACGTATTGGCAGCCCGAGGGCCGAGAGCACCCGCGCATGGCGATCAGCGGTCTCGTCATCGAGACGACCGGCCAATCGCCCCAGTTCCGCGGCGAACACCAAACCGACCGATACCGCCGCACCGTGGCGCCACCGGTACCGCTCACGCCGCTCGATGGCGTGCCCGAGGGTATGGCCGTAGTTGAGGATCTCGCGCAGCTCGGCCTCCTTTTCGTCGGCCGCCACCACCTTCGCCTTGACCGCGATGGAGCGTTCGATGAGCTCGCGCAGCACCGGCTTGGACGGGTCGATCGCGGCCTGCGGGTCGGCCTCGATGAGATCAAGGATCACCGGGTCGGCGATGAAACCTGCCTTTACCACTTCGGCCATCCCGGCGACGATCTCGTTACGCGGCAACGAATCGAGGGTCGCCAGGTCCACCAGCACCGCCCCCGGCTGGTGGAACGCGCCGACAAGGTTCTTGCCCGCATCGGTGTTGATACCTGTCTTACCGCCAACCGCGGCGTCGACCATGGCGAGCAGCGTGGTGGGTACGTGCACCACCTTCACCCCGCGCAGCCACGTGGCCGCGGCGAAGCCGGCCGTATCGGTGGCAGCTCCTCCCCCAAGGCTGACGACAGCGTCCTTGCGTCCAATCCCGATCCGGCCCAGCACCTCCCAGATGTAGCCGAGCACGGCCAGATCCTTACCGGCCTCAGCATCGGGAATCTCGACCCGGTGCGCATCGATTCCGGTGTCGGCCAGGGTCTTCCGAATTTCTTCGGCCGTGACGGCAAGAGTGGGCTGATGCAGGATCGCCACCTTGTCGGAACCCTTGAGCGCGCCCACCAGCTCACCCAGCAGACCCGTCCCCACGATTACCGGGTAGGGCGGATTCACCTCGACGGTGATCGTTGTCGGCTCGGCGCTAGTCATTGTCGGCTCACTCCTTGGTTTCGGTTCCGGAAGGGTCGGTACGCGCGGGGGCGATGACGCCCGACGCACGCCGTCGTGAACGGGGACGCCGACGGGGACGTCGCCGCCGCGAGGAAACGGGTGCATCCGGATTCTCCAACCGGGAGACGATCATCCGCACCACGGCACCGGGGTTTCGCCGGTCGGTGTTGACCTTGATGGTGGCAACCTCGCGGTACAGCGGCACCCGCTGCGACATCAGGGCGTGATACTTCTCGGCACGATCCGGTCCGGCGAGCAGCGGACGCACCACACTTCCCCCGGTGCGCCGAATCCCCTCCGCGGCACTGATTTCGAGATACACCACAGTATGCCCGGCGAGCGCTTCCCGGACTCCTGGAGTGAGCACGGCGCCGCCGCCGAGCGAAACCACTCCATCTTGCTGATCAAGCGCCTGCCGAATCACCGATTCCTCGATACGCCGGAATTCCGGTTCGCCGTCGGCGGCGAAGATGTCGGCGATGGTGCGACCGGCCGCTGTCTCGATGCCGTTGTCGGTGTCATAGATGTTGACGTCCAACGCTTTTGCCAGCCGACGGCCAATGGTGGACTTACCCGATCCGGGCAGCCCGACAAGAACGGCTTTGGGGCTCATCCCGCTGTGTTAGCCGCTCTTCGCGCAAGCTGCTCATCGGACGATTCCCGGCGTGGTTCCCGCTGCGCCACCGCATCCAGGTACGCACCGACATTGGTCTTCGTCTCGGACAGCGAGTCGCCACCGAATTTCTCCAGTGCGGCACGCGCCACCACCAGCGCGACCATCGCCTCGGCGACCACCCCAGCGGCCGGCACCGCGCACACGTCGGAACGCTGGTGGATTGCGACAGCTTCGTCCCCGGTGGACATGTCGACGGTGGCCAGCGCCCGCGGCACAGTGGAGATGGGCTTCATGGCCGCCCGCACCCGCAGCGGCTGGCCGTTCGTCATGCCACCTTCAAGGCCTCCGGCACGATTGGTGGAGCGCAGGATGCCGTCGGGGCCCGGGTAGATCTCGTCGTGCGCGGCACTGCCACGCCGGCGAGCGGTGGTGAAACCGTCGCCGATCTCAACGCCCTTGATGGCCTGGATCCCCATGATGGCCGCGGCCAGCTGGCTGTCCAGCCGGTCGTTACCACTGATGAAGGAGCCAAGTCCGACAGGCAGGCCCGCGACCACGACTTCTACCACGCCACCGAGGGTGTCGCCATCCTTCTTGGCGGCTTCGATCTCGCCGATCATCGATGACTCGGCCTGCGCGTCGAACGCCCGCACCGGGCTGGCATCGATGGCGGCCAGGTCCGCAACGCCCGGAACCGGCCCGTCGTAGGGCTCAGAGTCTCCGATGGAGATGACGTGCGAGATGACATCGACGCCCAGGGCCTGCTTGAGGAATGCCTTGGCAATGGTGCCCACCGCGACACGGGCCGCGGTCTCGCGCGCACTGGCCCGCTCCAGCACCGGACGAGCGTCGTCGAATCCGTACTTGAGCATGCCCGCGTAGTCCGCATGTCCGGGACGGGGCCGTGTCAGTGGCGCGTTGCGCGCGATGTTCTCCAGCTCGGCAGGGTCGACGGGGTCCGGAGACATTACGGTCTCCCATTTGGGCCATTCGGTATTACCGATCTCGATGGCCACCGGCCCGCCCAAGGTCAGACCGTGTCGCACGCCGCCGATCATGGTGACCTGATCGGCCTCAAAGGCCATCCGCGCCCCTCGGCCGTAGCCCAGGCGGCGACGCGCCAGCTGCCTGCCAATGTCTTCCGATGTCAGTTCGACACCAGCGACCATGCCTTCCATGACCGCGACCAATGCACGTCCATGCGATTCACCTGCCGTGATCCAGCGCAACACGTGTGCCATTGTCCCATGCGGGCACTCCGGTCTTCCAAATCGATCGGGACAGTGGATGGTTCTTTGTCAGATGCCTGGTGCCAGGGCCAACAACCCGACAGCCGATGCGGTGGCCAGACACATCGACGGTCCGTGCGGAACCGAGACGCCCCGACGTCCGCGGGCAAGGAACAGCGCGCCGATCAGGCCGGTGAGCAGCGGCGCACCGATCGCCGCCAGGAACCACGCGTCCAATCCGAATGCCCCCGCCAGGCCGCCGGTGCCAAAGGCGAGCTTCACGTCCCCAGCCCCCATCGCACGCGGCGACAGCAGGTGCGCCACCAGATACAGGCCAGTCAGTGCCGCCGCACCCGCCGCCATCGGCGGACTGCGGTCGAGTATCGCTACCGCGACGACCCCCACGGCCGCGGGCAGAGTGAGCCAATTCGGCAGCCTGCGGTACCTGATGTCGAAATACGACAGCGCCGCCATCCAGCACAGCACCGCCACCCCCGCCCCGAAAATCATGTGGGGAATGTAACGCCGCGCGGCTAGATTTGGAGTAGTGACGACGACATTGTGGAGCGCACAGGAATACAGCCGATTTGGTGACGAACGCAGTCGCCCGTTCTACGAACTTCTTTCTCGGGTGCCGGCCTCGGATCCGCGTACCGTCGTTGACTTGGGTTGCGCCAGTGGAATCTTGACTGTCGACTTGGCCCGCCGATGGCCCAACGCTTCGGTACTGGGACTGGACTCCTCCGCCGAACTGCTGGCCACCGCACCAGCCGACCTACCCGCCAATCTGCATCTCGAGCGAGGCGATATCGCGGACTTCCGGGCAGACGGAGTAGACGTGCTGTTCACCAATGCGGCGTTGCAATGGCTTCCGCAGCACCGCGAGCTCATCACCGGGTGGGCACAGCAGCTCAATCCGGGCGGCTGGCTGGCCTTTCAGGTTCCTGGCAACTTCGGCGCGCCCTCCCATGCGCTGATGCGCCAGGTGGCCGAATCGCCGCGCTGGGCATCGCGATTGGGTGGGGTGCTGCGTGGAACCGAGAGCACTGACGGGGCCGAAGGTTATGCGCGCCTGGCGCTTTCCGCCGGCCTGGTCCCGGATGCCTGGGAAACGACATATGTGCACCTGCTCGCGGGCGAGGATCCGGTGTTGCGATGGGTGCACGGCACCGGACTGAGGCCTGTCGTGTCGGCGCTCTCGGTCGACGAATTCGCCGAGTTCGAGGCGGAATACGCCGGACTGCTGCGCCAGGCATATCCGCCTTCCGGCGACGTCACACCGTTCGGATTCCGCCGGATCTTCTGTGTGGCATCCAAGGCGGAAGTGGGTCGATAGAATCGGGCGGTGCCGGATACCAATGCCAAGGAACGCTCGCTTACCGGGCATGAGGCACGTTGGGAGCGGCATAACTCCGCCCGACAGACGCGCATCGTGGAATCTGCCGTCGCACTGCTCGACGAAACGCCGCCCGGCACCGAGATTCCCGTGCAGTCAATCGCCAAGCGGGCAGAGCTGGCCAAGTCCGTGGTGTACCGGCAGTTCGAGGGCCGCGAGGACCTCGATCGACGCATTCGCTCGTATCTGATGGAGGACTTCGATACGACAATCTCGTCACAGCTCGACGTCACCAGGGGTTCCATCAACGACATCGCCACCAGAACCATTCGGGCGGTGCTGGATTGGATGACCGACTACCCGCATCGCTATGAGTTCATGGGCTCAGGTACCACGGACGAGGATCCCGCCGTCGATGCGGTCAGTACGGTCAAGGTGCGCATGGAGCAGCGTGTCCGCGGGGTCCTGATCCCGATCACCGAGCTACTCGGAATCGACTACAGCCCCTTCGAATCGGTCACCTATGCGGTCGTGACGATGGTCGAAGGAACCCTCTCCCGATGGCTACGGGAAACCGACCCCGTGCGCAGTCGCACCGAGATCGTCGACGACCTCGCCAACTACGTCTGGTACGTGCTGGACGGGGCAGGGCGCTCGATGGGCGTGTCCTTAGATCCGCAGACCGAATTGATGGCCGCGATCGCCGAACTGTCAGGCGCCAACCGCTAGCGGCGCGCCCATGTGTGAACGGTCGGGCTCGCTGCGGTAGCGCGACGGACGGCCATCGATGTGCATCAGCTTCCACAGCGGGCGCACCCACCACGGCCGCATTCCGATGTCTTCGGTGAGCTTGCGCATGTCCCCGAAGTACTCGGAAAGGGTGTGCCGAGCGTGGGCGCTACGCCAGAAGGCCTGCTTGAAAACCTCACGCGGGATGCCGAACTCGGCGGCGAAGGACCGCGGCGGAATCATGATCTCGTTGGCCAGCAACTTCATGACGACCGGGAACAACAGGGTGCAGAGCGCACGCTTGCGCGCGCTCATCAGCGGCATGTGCACGCGCAGGAACTCACCCGCGAAGGAAATATGCCGCGCCTCTTCGGCGACGTGGATTTCCATCGTGCGCCGGACAGCCGGCGGCAGATCGACGTCCTTGCGGATCAAGGACTTCTGATAGTGGTCGATGGGCTCCTCGCCGCCGAGGATGCCGATGAAAAGCACCACATGGGCCCAGCCGCCCGCCACGCCGATGATCGGTGACAGCCTGCGGAACCACTTGCGCATACCCGGGACGTCGTCACCGATGCGGTTGACGAGTTCCTGGAACATCTGGATGTGGTTGCACTCCTCGGTCATCTCGTGGAGGCAGTAGCGGAACTCCGGCGAGCCGTTCGGCAGCTTCATGAGGTACTGCATCATGCCGCGGATCAAGATGCTCTCGAAGGCAAGCCCGACCTTGACGCTATTGGCCAGTCGCCAGCGGCCGATCTCGATTTGGCGGTCGAGCGGCAGATCCCGGTACCACTGGGTGGCGCCGAGGGTGTCCAGCTCCGGGTTCAGCACCCAGCGCGGATCGTTGCGATCGATTTGGTAATCGGGCGCATCCCAGTCGATGTCCGTGAAGGGATCGAAGTGCAGGCGCACCGAGCCTTCGGACAGCGTGTGCAGGGTCTGCAGGTACTCCGCGTCGAAATCGCTCGGCCCGGGGACGGTGTAAAGCGGCATTGCTTCCTCCTCGAATTACCGTCCAATTTACTGGGACTCGGCATCCCATGCAACCTCTGATGGGACCAAAAGTCCCATAAATTTGATTTCCGCAGGTCTTACCGTCATTCGCGGGTCTGACTCTCCCCACGGCCACTGGCCGGCAACGCCGAATTGCTGAATGGTCAGCGCAGGGCGGCGGTCATCGCCGCCCGCGGCGCTGGCTGCCCGGTAAACAGCTCCACCTGGGTAAACGCCTGGTTGAGCAGCATCTCTAAACCGCCAACCACCGCCGCGCCGCGGCGGTGCGCCGCGGCTGCCAGTTCGGTGGGCCACGGGTGGTAGATAACGTCGAGAATCGCGGGAGCCACCGCCAGGGACTCTGCATAGGCGGTGGCGGCTTCCGCGGGCACGGTGCTCACCAGCACGCCCGATGACGCGCACACCGATGACAGGGCCACATCATCGAATCCAGTCACCGATGTCGGCACACCGACCCGTTCGGCCAATTCGAGAGCACCCTGCGCCCGGGCGGCATCGCGGGCCACCACGGTCAGGGACCGCACACCCATGGCCGCCAGCGCGACGATCGCCGGCCGCGCAGTACCTCCGGCACCGACGATCACCGCCGCGTGCCCCGAGGGGTCGATCCCGGCGCCACGCAGCGCCCCGGATACGCCGTCGACATCCGTGTTGTCGGCATGCCAACCATCACCCGCGCGAACCAGCGTGTTGGCAGCGCCGATCAATCGCGCGCGCTCGGTGCAGCTGGAGGCGGATTCCAGGGCGGCGAACTTTCCGGGCATGGTCACCGAGAAACCCACCCATTCGGGCCCGGCACCGCCCACCACACCGGGCAACTGATCGGCCGTGCACTCGATGCGTTCGTAGGTCCAGTCGGTTAGACCCAGCGCGCGATAGGCCGCCAGATGCAGATCAGGTGAGCGGGAATGCCCGATCGGTGATCCGAGGACCGCGGCACGGCGAGTGTCAGCCGCGCTCATGCTCATCACCCGAGAGGCTCATCGCGCACTGTCCAGGATGCCGTTCTTCTTGGCCAGCTCGATATTGGCCAGGTGTTCGTTGTAGTCGGCGGTGAACAACGTGGTGCCCTCGGCATCGATCGTGACGAAGTACAGCCAGTCCCCCGGCTCCGGATGCTCGGCCGCCTGCAGCGCCTCCGGGCTCGGCGAAGAGATCGGGGTAGCCGGAAGCCCCTGCGACACATAGGTATTCCAGAGCGTCTTGTTTTCCCGGTCGTGGTCGGTGGTCGCGATTTCTTGGCGGTCCAACGGATAGTTCACCGTGGAGTCGAATTCCAGCTTCTGATGCTTGGCCAGTCGGTTGTAGACCACCCGCGCCACCTTGGCGAAATCGCGAGGCTTGGCCTCTCGCTGCAACAGTGAGGCCACCACCAGCACCTCGTAGGGCGACAATCCGGCCGCGTCGGCCTGCAATAGCCCCAGCTGCTGATACTGCGCCGTGCTCTCCCGGATCAAGGAGGCCAGAATCTGCTCCGGCTCAGCCATCGGGTCGAAGTCCCACCGCCCCGCGGCGATCAACCCCTCGATGCGGCGATGGTCATCGCGTACGGCGTTGACCCCGTTGGACGCCCACTCCGGCACCGCAAGCTCGGCCTGCGACGCCGTCGTGGCGGCCTGCCGCAAGTCCGATGCGGCCACACAGTGCTTTTCGCCGTCCAGATCCACACAGGAGGCACGCGCGATCAGGGTGAAGATGCCCTCGGTGACCGCGCCATTGGCCACTGCGGAGACGTCGTCGAGCTGACGCCCCTCGGGAATGACGAGCAGACCGACCCGGTTGTCTTGCTCGGCCAGACGTGCGACGGCTTGCTTACCCGGAATCTTGGTGCGCAGCTTGTAGAAGCCGGGCTGAATCGCAGCGATGGCCTGATTGCCTTGCGCGGCATCGGTGAACGCACTCGGGGTGGCCACCACGCCCTCATCCTTCAGACGCTGCCCGATGACCTTGGTGGTGTCGCCGGGGTGCACCTCGAACACAAAGTCCTTGACTCCGGACCCCGAATAGTCGGTCACAGGGGCATCGGCACCGAACAGGCTGTCCCACAATGTGGCTCCGCCGACAACGGCTGCGACCGTGATGATGATGACCAACGCAAGGCCCGCGAGTCCGGCATTGCGCCGGCGCCGGGCCGCTGCCCTGCGCCGCGCCCGTTCACGACGAGTCTCCCGGGGGCGAGGACCGACCGCGACCGGTACAGCCCGGCGGCCGCCTCCCCAGTCGTCGTCGGGCTCCTGGCGATCGTCCCAGTCGCGCCAGTCGCTCAACGCGTGCCCCCTTCACTGCCGCACCGGCGCCGCTGCTCAAGCCAATCCTGCAGAATGGCCACCGCTGCCGCCTGGTCGATGATCCCGCGCTGCTGACGAGACCGTACTCCTGCCTCGCGCAGGGAACGCTGGGCGGTAGTAGTAGTGAAACGCTCGTCTACTAAGCGCACCGGCACCGGGGCAATTCGCTTGCCCAGCTCACGGGCGAACCCCGTCGCGTCGCGCGCGGACGCCCCCGTTCCTTCGCGCAGGTTGCGCGGCAGGCCGACAACGACCTCGACCACGCTCATCTCCTCAATCAACTCCGCAATACGGCGAAAATCGCTGTCTTCCTTTGCATCCCGCGGAACCGTCTCCACCGGAGTGGCGAGAATTCCGTCGGGATCGCTCGATGCGATGCCGATTCTGACGGTACCCACATCCACGCCGAGACGACGTCCTCGGCCCGGGTCGTCGGGGCCGGGACGATCCGGGGTGGGCGCTTCGGTCGTCGGTCTTCCCGCGAGCGGGTCATCCATGCTGTCGGGCACTCGATTCAGGCCTGGCGGATCTGTTCACGCAGCGCCTGCAGCGCCGCGTCAATGCCGGAGGGATCCTTGCCGGATCCCTGTGCCGTGTCGGACTTACCGCCGCCTCGACCGTCCACGGCCGATCCGATGGCGCCCACAAGGTCGCTGGCACGCAGCCCCGCATCTTGCGCGGCCTGATTGACCGACACCACGAAGGGCACCGAGCCGTCTCCGGCCGCGATCAGGGCCACCACCGCGGGGTCACTGCCGAGCCGGCCCCGGATGTCGCCGATCAGGCTGCGCAGGTCGCCCGCGCCGGTGCCATCGGGCAGCCGGTGCGCGACCACGGTGACAGTGCCGGCCGAAGTGCCCAGGCGTTCGGCGTTGTTCACCAATGTCGCGATGGACGCCTTCACCGAGGCCAAACGTGTTTGCTCCAATTCCCTTTCGGCCACCTTGAGCCGATCCACCAGGGTGGCGACCCGGCCCGGAACCTCCTCGGAGGGCACCTTCAGCGTCGAGGACAGCGCCGCCATCAGGGCACGCTCCTTGGAGAGGTACCGGAACGCGTCGAGCCCGACGTAGGCCTCCACGCGGCGGACCCCGGAGCCCACCGAGGACTCCCCCAGTAGCGTCACCGGCCCGATTTGCGAGGAATGCGCCACATGCGTCCCGCCGCACAGTTCCAGTGAGAACGGTCCGCCGATATCGACCACACGCACCCGGTCGCCGTAGTTCTCGCCGAAGAGCGCCATCGCGCCCATCGACTTGGCCTGGTCCAGATTCGTGACGAAGGTGTTGACGGGGTAGTTGGCCTCGACCGCCTTGTTGGCGACGTCCTCCACCTCTTGCCGCTGCGCCTCCGAGAGCGCTCCCTGCCAGCTGAAGTCGAAACGCAGATATCCGGGCCGGTTCAGCGAGCCTGCCTGAACGGCATTGGGCCCCAGCACTTGCCGCAACGCGGCGTGCACCATGTGCGTGCCCGAGTGACCCTGAGTGGCGCCGTGGCGCCACTGCGGATCCACCGAGGCCACCACCTGGTCACCCTCGACGAACTCACCGGATTCCACCGTGACCTTGTGCACGAACAGGGTTTTGGCGATCTTCTGAACATCAGCGACCTTCGCCTGCGATGTCGTGTTGGCCCCGTCTCCGCGAATGGATCCGACGTCGGCGATCTGGCCACCTGATTCGGCGTAGAGCGGGGTGCGGTCCAACACGATTTCCGCCTCGGTGCCCGCTGAGGCAACCGGCACCCGGGCACCGTCGACAAAGATGCCCAGAATCGTGGCCTGGGAATCCAATTCGTCGAACCCGGTGAATTCCGTGGGCCCCGCGTCAACAAGTTCGCGGTACGCCGTCAGGTCCGCATGGGCGTGCTTGCGCGCGGCAGCGTCAGCCTTGGCGCGCTGCCGCTGCTCGTTCATCAGATCCCGGAAGCCGTTCTCATCCACCGAAAGCCCGGCCTCGGCCGCCATTTCGAGGGTGAGCTCGATCGGGAATCCGTAGGTGTCGTGCAGGGTGAACGCATCGTTACCCGAAAGCGTGCTCTTTCCAGCCGTTTTCGTCTTGTCCGCGGCGTCCTCGAACAGCTTCGAACCGGAAGCCAGGGTGCGGTTGAACGCGGTCTCCTCGGCAACGGCGATTCGGCTGATGCGTTCGAAGTCGGTCACCAACTCGGGGTACGACGGGCCCATCTCGTCACGCACCACGGCCATCAGCTCGCCCATCATGGGCTTTTCGACGCCAAGCAACTTGGTGGAGCGGATGATCCGGCGCAGCAGGCGGCGCAGCACATAGCCGCGGCCTTCGTTGCCGGGGCTGACCCCGTCACCGATGATGATCGCCGCGGTGCGCGCGTGATCGCCGATGACGCGGTAGCGGACGTCGTCCTCGTGGCTACCTTGCCCGTATCCGCGCGGGGCGACTGCTGCCACGCAATCGATGACAGGCCGCACCAGGTCGGTTTCATAGACGTTGTCGACACCCTGCAACAGACACGCGATGCGCTCGACACCCATACCCGTGTCGATGTTCTGACGCGGCAGCGGCCCGAGGATCTCGAAGTCCGTCTTGGAGGTGCCCTCGCCACGCTCGTTCTGCATGAACACGAGATTCCAGATCTCGATATAGCGATCCTCGTTGGCCTCCGGGCCACCCTCGATGCCGTACTCGGGGCCACGGTCGTAGTAGATCTCTGAACACGGGCCGCACGGACCGGGGATGCCCATGGACCAGTAGTTGTCGGCCATTCCGCGGCGCTGAATCCGGTCCAGCGGCAGCCCGGCGATCTCCTGCCACAGCCCGATGGCCTCATCGTCATCGAGATAGACGGTGGCCCAGAGTTTCTCCGGGTCGAACCCGTAACCACCTTCGGACACCGGGTTGGTCAACAGCGTCCAGGCCAGCTCAATCGCCTCACGCTTGAAGTAGTCGCCGAAGGAGAAGTTCCCGGCCATCTGAAAGAACGTGTTGTGCCGGGTGGTGATGCCCACCTCGTCGATGTCCGGGGTGCGAATGCACTTCTGGACGCTGGTGGCCGTGTTGTACGGCGGCGTGCGCTGCCCCAGGAAGAACGGCACGAACTGAACCATGCCGGCGTTGACGAACAGCAGGTTGGGGTCGTCGAGAATCACCGAGGCGCTCGGTACCTCGGTGTGACCGGCCTTCACGAAGTGGTCCAGGAATCGCTTCCGGATCTCGTGTGTCTGCATGTCGTCCTTGCGTGTAGCTGGGGAATCTGACCGGACCACCCTACCGGTGCGTCTGCCTACCGCCGGTATACGCCAAGGTCAGGAGGTACCGCCACCGAGTATCTGGTCCGTCACACTGCGCCCGGCTAACCGGAAAGAGACGCTCGACACACATGAACGCGCTCGGACCGCGTTCGCAGCAAGCCCGGCCGGTGACCGCTAAGGCGCGTCGCGGATCGAGCTGTCGACGGCGCCGCCGATGGGTGCGGTCGCGAGGCCAGTGAATGGCCCCAGGAAGGGGCTCAGCAGAATGCCGGCTCCTGCCTCCGCGGCGTTACCGGCGGCACCGGCCCCGACGTCGCGGCCGTACTGCTCCACCCAGGGGTCAACCGGCGCAGGTGGTGGCGGGCCTGGATCGTCGAGGACGGGCTCGGGTCCCGGCTCAGGCTCCGGATCTGCCCACGCCATGGTGGGCGCCGCCATCACAGCGAGCGATGCCAGTAATCCCCCCGCGATCACACGCATACGTAACGCCATGTCGTCCAGTATGCCGAGTGTGCGATTTGTGTCGATTTACCGGCCAGAACCGACAAAATCCGCACACTCGATCACAACTCAGCGCTTCAGCCCACGCCGAATGATGGCGCGCAGTTTGTCCAGCCGCGATCCGATGTCACGTTCGTTGCCGTGATCGGTGGGCTGGTAGTAATCGGCACCGACCAGCTCATCGGGCGGATACTGCTGCGCCACCACACCGTCGCGGTCGTTGTGCGGGTACACGTATCCGACGGCGTTGCCCAGTTTTGCGGCGCCGCTGTAGTGGCCGTCACGCAGATGCGGCGGCACCAGCCCGGCCTTCCCCGCGCGGATGTCACCCATCGCCGCTCCCAGTGCCGCGGGAACCGCTCCCGACTTGGGCGCGGTCGCGAGGTGGATGGTCGCGTGGGTCAAGGTCAGCTGCGCCTCAGGCATCCCGATCAGTTGCACTGTCTGGGCGGCCGCCACCGCCAACGGCAACGCGGTGGGGTCTGCCATGCCGACATCCTCACTGGCCAGGATCATCAGCCGCCGGGCGATGAAGCGCGGGTCCTCCCCGGCGATCAGCATGCGCGCCAGATAGTGCAGCGCGGCGTCCACATCGGAGCCCCGGATCGACTTGATGAAGGCGCTCACCACGTCGTAATGCTGGTCACCGTCGCGGTCGTAGCGCACCGCTGCCCGATCCACCGACTGCTCGACCACTTCGACGGATATGACCGAGCCCGCGCCTTCGGCTGTTTCTGCGGCGACTTCCAGCGCGGTCAGTGCGCGCCGCGCATCGCCCGCGGCCAACTGCGCCAGCAGGCTCAGCGCCTCGGCGTCGACGGTCACCGCACCACCGAGCCCGCGCTCATCGGCGATCGCCCGCTCGAGTACCTCGCGAATATCGTTGTCGCCCAGCGGCTGCAACTGAAGTATCAGCGAGCGCGAAAGCAGCGGTGCCACCACCGAAAAGGAGGGATTCTCCGTGGTGGCGGCCACCAGCAGCACCACCCGGTTCTCGACCGCCGCGAGCAGCGCATCCTGCTGTGTCTTGGAGAACCGGTGCACCTCGTCGATGAAGAGCACTGTCTGGCGGCCATGGACGGCGGCACGGCGCGCATCGTCGATGACCGCTCGCACCTCTTTCACGCCCGCGGACAGGGCCGACAACGCTTCGAACCTGCGCCCGGTGGCCCCCGAAATCAAGGATGCGAGAGTTGTCTTCCCTGTGCCCGGCGGTCCGTACAGGATGACCGAGGCCGCGCCGGAGCCGTCGACGAGGCGGCGCAACGGCGAGCCCTGCTTGAGCAGGTGCCCCTGCCCCACCACCTCATCGAGTGTGGCGGGGCGCATGCGGACAGCGAGGGGCGCGTTGGGCGCCACCCCCGCATCCACAGGGGCCACGTCGAACCCGCCCCCGGGCACGTCGAACAGGCTGTCTGACACGTCTCAGGCTTACCACGTCGGGCCGACGGGTTCAGTGCAGCCCGTCACTGGTCAGGCAGCGTGACGAAATCGATGAGTTCCTCGACACGGCCGATCAGGGCGGGCTCCAGGTCTGTCCAGGTGCGCACCTTGCCGCGGATCCGGCGCCAGGCCTCGGCAATCTCGGTCTGACTGCCATGAGGCCAGCCCAGTGCCTGGCAGATGCCGTGCTTCCATTCGATGTCCCGTGGCACGGTGGGCCAGGCATGCAGGCCGATCCGCTCGGGCTTGACCGCTTGCCAGATGTCGACGAACGGATGCCCGACCACGAGGGTGTGCTCGCCGTAGGGGCCCTTCTGCACCGTTTCGGCGATACGTGATTCCTTCGACCCCTTCACCAGGTGATCAACCAGCACTCCGAGCCGACGCCCCGGACCGGGCTGGAATTCCTTCACGATGGCCGCGAGGTCGTCCACCCCGCCCAGGTACTCGACGACCACACCTTCGACGCGCAGGTCGTGACCCCACACCTGCTCGACGAGCTCCGCATCGTGACGGCCCTCGACGTAGATTCGGCTGGCCAGCGCCGTGCGTGCCTTAAGACCCTGTACCGCAACCGATCCCGACGCGCTCCTGGATGGCTTGGTGGGTGTGTGCCGCAACGGCTCCTTGAGGATCACCGGTTTGCCGTCGATGAGATATCCCGGCCCGACCGGGAATCCGCGGACTCGTCCGTGCCGGTCCTCCAGATCCATCCGGCCGTACTCGATCCGCACGACCGCACCCACGAAGCCCGTCTGGGCATCCTCGACCACCAGGCCCTTTATCGCCGCGACCTCGGTCGATTGAGGACGCCGCGGAGCATGCGGGTTGTTGGACAGGATGTCGGTGCCATAGCGATCAGCCACCCGGCGATGGTAGGAACGCGTCGGCGCCGCATCCGGCTACGACGCGCCCCTGTGACTAGACCGTGATCGGAACCGCGTGCGCGTGAGTGCGAGTGGCCACCACCGAATCGGCGAGTGCCCCCTGCACATAGAGGTCGCGGGTGCGCGAACGCTGCACCTTTCCCGAGGAGGTTTTGGGCAGCTGGCCCGGCCGCAACAACACGACATCGGCCAGCGCCAGACGCGTGCGGTCGGACACCGAACGCCTGATCTTCGTGATCTGCGCAGCATTGTCGTCGTCGCTCTTGCCGGATCGTTCGGCGGCGATCACCACGTGTTCAGTGACATCTCCCGGTACGGAGAAGGCCACCACATTGCCCTTCCGGATGCCAGGCACATCCTCTACCGCCCATTCGACCTGCTGCGGGTCGTAGTTGCGCCCATTGACGACGAGGATGTCCTTCTTACGCCCGGTGACGTACAGGTTGCCGTCCGCGATGAACCCGCGATCACCGGTGCTCAGCCACCCGTCGGCACTGAAGGCATTACGGGTTGCCTCCTCATTCTCGAAGTATCCGGCCGCGACCGATGGTCCGTGAAACTGAACGTCGCCGACACGCCCCTGCTCCAGCTCTCGCCCGGCGTCGTCGACGATCCGCACGCGGTGCCGGTCGTCGAGTACCTTCCCGCAGCTGACGAAGGTGAGAACGTCATCGCCTACGGCGGCGGGGACCACCAGACCCTCATTCCGGTATGCCGCACCGGAAATGGGCAGACGCTCGAAACGGCTGGCAAGGCTGTCGAAGGTAATCGCGAGGGTGGCCTCGGCCATGCCGTAGGCAGGCATCACGGCCTCCTGTGTGAGTCCGTGCGGGGCATACGCCTCGATGAAGGCATCCAGCACCTCGGCGTTGATCGGTTCGGCGCCGCAACCGAAGACCCGCACGCTGGAAAAGTCCCACGCGGTCTCCCCTGCGGGGGGCGGCACGGCCTTCTTGACCGTCAATGCGAACGCGAAATTCGGTGCGAAGGAGACGGTTCCGCGATGCCTGGACACCGTGTCAAGCCAGATGCCCGGGTCACGCAGGAAGGCCAGTGTGGGCAGATACGTTGCCTGGAGCCCGAATAGCACCACACTCAGGAAATGCCCGATCAGACCCATATCGTGGTACAGCGGAAGCCAGCTGACCAGGCGTTCGGTGGGGTACTTCTGCGCCTCCAGGCAGCGCAGATTTGTCAGGAATGAGTGCGCGTTGGCCCACAGCGAGGCGTCGGTCACCCGGACGGCCTTCGGTTTTCCGGTACTGCCACTGGTGAACTGCAGGAAGGTGACCTGATCTGTGGTGCGCGGGGCGGCATCCACGTAATCGCCTCCGGCGGTGACAGTTTCGGTATGCACCACGGCACCCACCTGGGCACCGAATCTGGCCGACAGGTTCAGCACCTCGTCCACCCATTGCGGTGCGATGAGTCCGCGAGATCCGCTGGAGGACAGCACTGATTCGAGGAAGTCGAGGTATGCATCCTGCTTACCCAGGCTCGTCGGCGGATACAACGGCACGGGTATGGCACCGAGCCACACGATCGCGAGGAACCCGGTGACGAATTCACGGGTATCCGGCACTACCAGCGCCACCCGGTCACCCGGCGCGATGCCGTGTGCCGACAACGCACCGGCGCCGCGAGCCACCTCACCCAGCAGCTCCGCGAAGGGCACCAATACCTCGCTACGGTCGTCGCCGATGAATGTCAGTCCGCGGGTGGTCGACGCGGCATTGGCCTGAAGCGCCGTGGCCAACGATCGCGGGTTATCGATGTCGAACATCGTCACGCTCCGTTCAGGTTCTGGGTTGCGGGGTTGACAAGGTTCGCAAGGATTTTCACGGTGCGGTCGATCTGCTCGAAACTGTGGCTGGCCGTCACGAAGAAGCGCAGTCGCGTCTGATCGTTGGGCACGGCGGGGTACAGGATCGGATCGACGTTGATGCCGGATTCGCGCAGCTGCGCGGCCAGCAGAAGCGATCGGCGCGAGTCACCCACCACGAACGGGATGATCGGTGTCCCATTGCTGTCGCCGAACGAGAGACCGGCGCCCGCAAACGCGGCACGCATGTAGTCGGCGTTGGCATGCAGTGCGGCAACACGTTCCGGCTCGGCCTGCAGAATCTCGATCGAGGCGAGCGAGGCGCCGGCCGACGCCGGTGGCAGCCCGCAACTGTAGATGAAGCCGGGCAGGCTGTATTTCAGGTACTCGATCAGCTCGCGAGATCCGCCGAGGTAGCCACCGCAGCTGGACAGCGATTTCGACAGGGTGCCCATCCAGATGTCGACCTGAGAACGGTCCACGTCGAAGTGCTCGCCGATGCCGCCGCCGCCCGCACCGAGAACCCCGATGGAGTGCGCCTCGTCGACCATGAGCAGGGCGTCATGCCGCTTGGCCACCTCGATGAACGCCGGCAGGTCGGCGATGTCACCGTCCATGCTGTAGGCGCCTTCGATCACCACCAGAGCCCGACGGTATCGGTCGCGAACGGTGCCGAGTAGCTGGTCCAGATGTGCGGCGTCGTTGTGCTTGAACGGACGCCGCGTCGCACCGGACAAGCGGCAGCCCTGCATGATGCTGTCGTGCGCCAGCGCGTCGTGCAGCACGATGTCCTGCTCACCAAGAATGTGGCCGATGGCAGTGACATTCGTGGAATGGCCGCCGACGAGGGTGACCACATCCTCAACCTTCAGCAGCCGCGCGATGGCCGCCTCCAGCTCGCGGTGCACCGGCTTCTCCCCCGAAAGCAGTCGGCTTGCGGAAACCGATGTGCCGTAACGGCTCAACGCCTCTTGGGCGCGGGCGGTGACCCGCTCGTCCCCCGACAGTCCCAGATAGTTGTAGCTCGAGAAGTTGATCAGCACACGATCGCCCACGCGGGTGGTGTCATTGACAACCTGCTGGTGCACCGTGAAATACGGGTTCTCCGTGCCCTCGCTGTCGAAGTCTTTCAGCCGCTTGTCCAGCGCCTGCCACTCCGGGAAATCCGTGATCGTGCGCTCACGACTGACCCGCTCGACGAGGACCTCACCGGAGGGCTCGGGTTTCGCGACCACCACAGCCGTCTGCCCTGCTGCCAGAGCCACGACATTGCCCACTGTGAGTTCCTTGGCACTGAAGTCCTGCAGTGCAAGGTCCGGATTGCCCTTCTGCAGGGTCTTGAACAGCTCCGTGAGCATCAGCGAGTCAAAGCCCAGATCACCGACGAGGAGGTGTCCGGCGGTGAGCGCCGCCGCGTCATATGATCCAATGCGCGCGATCTCGTTGAGCGCATTGCTGTTTCGATTCACGGACGTACGCTGCGGGTTGGGTACCGTGACAGGTTCCACGGCGACGGGTATCGCGGGTACCGCCTGAGCAATCGGCGGCAGGTCGACGGCCTGGCTACCCAGGACCGTAGTGAGTAGCGCGGTCTGTTCACGCCAGAGCGAGATGATGTCCTGCACGAGGGGTGATTCCTTCCCGATAGGCGCGGATTGTGTCCGCTTCGCCGGAGAGCTGTCCTGAGGAATCGCCGCGAGGGTGCGCCGCGATTCACGCTTCTTCACCGGCCACAGTGACTTGGCGGGAACCGGCCGTGTGGTCAGCAGTGCGCCCGGGTGATCGGACGGGCCGTCCAATGCGGTGGGCACGCCAACCGAACGCAATTGGGCCCGTATCCGATTGAGCAGGCGAGCGTGCTCGGCGGTGTCCACCTCCACCAGATGATCGGCAGGAGCGCCCACCGACCGCGCGAGGTTCAACAGAGCACGCCCCGCACCGATCTGAAGAAAGACGGTGTCCGTGCCCCCGAGGGCGCCGAGGGCGCCGGAGAAACGCACCGGTGCGAGCGCGTGTTCACGCCACCGCGCGCGAATCTCCTCCGCATTGGTGTACTCGGATGCCGAGATGCACGATATGAAGGCGATTTCCGGGTTCCGGATGGGCAATTCCCCAACCAGCCTGTAGATTTCACGGTTCGCCGGTTCTAGCAGCGGACTGTGGAAGGCATGCGAGACGTTCAGCACCTTGTGCGGAACATCGGCGCCGATGAGTAGCGCACCGGCAGTGGCCAATCCGTCGGTGGTGCCGGCGAGGACGATCTGATCCGCGGCGTTGTGGTTGGCCACCCATACCGACGGAACGCCCTCGATGAGCGCGCGCAGCGTGGCCTCGTCACTTCGGCACGCGATCATCCCCCCGGCAGGAATGTCGGCATGGGCAATCGCCTCTCCCCGCCGGGCGGCAAAACGCACCGCCTCCTCGTCGGAGAGCACTCCCACGGTGGCGGCGGCGGCGAATTCCCCGACGCTGTGGCCCAGTACGACATCGGGAACGACACCGGCGCTGGCCAGATACTGCACGAGGGCCAGCTGCGTGATCAGCAGTGCCGGCTGGCAGCGGTCCGTGCTGGCGAGCGCCATCTCGGCATCCGGCGTGTGCTCGGCCGGATACATCACGTCGAGCAGTCCGGGGCTGTTCGCGGCCTCGGCGAGACGTTCGATAGTCGCATTCACCCCCGGCACCGCGGTTTTCAATAACGCGAGCTCGTTGACGGTCTGCGCCCCCTGGCCGGCGAACAGGAAGCAGACCCGAGGGATCGAGGAGGCCGGCTTGGCCGATCGATACCAGATGTCTTCGCCTATCCGCGTGGGAATCTCGCTGCCTGCCTTGAGCACTGCGAGCGCGGCGCGCAGATGCTCGTGGAGCTCCAAGATCGAACTGGTGACGATCAGCAACTCCACCCCGCGGTCCTCGCGGCGTGTGAGCGTCCGGGCCACCTGTCCGAGGTCCAGGTCCGGTGTGGCGTCGATGTCGTCCAGCAGATACTGGCAGCGCACCTCGATATCGCTGGCATTTTCACCGCGAATCGGTATCACCCAGGAGTCCCGGGGTGTGCCTGTGCGCGCGACGTCACGCGGCTGACCCGCTTCCAGGAGTACATGCACATTGGTTCCGCCGAATCCGAACGCGCTGACACCCGCCACGTGCGGCCGTAGCGGCACAGCGGGCAGCGTGGTCGCCGATTCGGCGATGCGCCAACCCCGTTCCTCCAGATTTAGCGCTCCTCGTTTTTCACGAATGTTGGGCTGCGGCGGAATGATTCCGGTGCGCAACACCAGTGCCGTCTTAATCAGCCCGATCAGCCCCGCCGCGGACATGGCGTGCCCCACATTGGCTTTTGCACTGCCGAGATACCGCGGCAGATCCCCGCGGTGCGCCAGGCAAGAACTCAACGACTCGACCTCCACCGCGTCGCCAACCGGAGTGGCGGTACCGTGCGCCTCGACGTAATCGATCTGACCGGGATCCAGCCCCGCGTCCGCAAGTGCGAACTCGATCGCGGCGCGCTGTCCCGCGGCCTGCGGCTCCATCGGCCCGGCGCCGGAGCCGTCGTTGTTGCAGCCGACGCCACGTAGCCAGGCATGTACCTCGCCCCGCGCGGGCAGGGTGTCCTCGCGGGTCAACACGATGACGCCCGCGCCCTCACCGAGTACGAATCCGTCAGCGCTCGCGTCAAAGGGGGCGCAGACACCGGACTTTGAGACGGCGCCGATCTTCGAGAACATCACCAGCGAATCGGGCACCAGATTCAGGTGTACTCCGGCAACAATCGCCACCTCGCATTGCCGCGACCGCAGCGCAAGCACAGCGTTGTTCAGCGCGACCAGCGATGACGCGCAGGCGGCGTCGACCGCCATCGAAGGCCCGCGCAGATTGAACGCTCTGCTGATCATCGCGGCCGACATGTTGAGCAGCGAGCCCGGCATCGTGAACGGACGCACTACCGGGACATCCGCCGTCAGGGCCCGCGAGTCGATATCGGAGAGATTTGAGGAATCCCCGAATTGACCGGCGCCGAGCTGCACTCCGCGCAGGGGCGCACTCACCACCACCTCGCGAAAGTCGGATGTCGAGATACCGACGTATACGCCGACGCTGCGGCCCGCGAAGCTCTCCTGATCGAAGCCGGCATCCTCCAATGCCTCGCGCGTGGTGGTCAACAGGATCCGATGTTGCGGATCCATGACTTCGGCTTGCCGCGGCGAAATCCCGAAGGTAAGCGGATCGAACCGGTCGATACCGCTGACCGCGGCCATCACATCGGTGTAGGTGGTGTTGGGGCGCTTACCCTCGGGATCGAAGAACGGCCCATGCTCCCAGCGCTCCCGCGGGATCTGTCCGACGGCGGTGTCGCCTCGCAGCAGCATCTGCCAGAAGGATCGGACGTCCCCGGCCCCCGGTACCTGGCATGCCATCCCCACGATGGCCAGCGGCTCCGATGGACCGTTCCCGCGGTGCGCGTCCATCAGCCGGCGAGCTCAGCGGCCAGATGTGCACGTACGACGGCGGCCAGATCGGCGATCGTGTTCACCCTGACCAGCTCACGCGGAGGCAACCGGACTCCGGTGACCTCTTCGATATGCGTCAGGAATTCGAGGGTCTGCACCGAGTTGTAACCCAGGTCCGCGATCTCCGATTCGGGAGTGAGCTCGGGAAGCGCCTCGGTGGCCACCGACTCGATGGCCTCAACGACGAGGTCAAGCTCTTCGGAGAACACAATGTTGTTCGATGTCACCAGTCACCTCAAATATCTACGCGCGGATGATGTTTCGCAGCGATTGACAACGCTGTCATGGCGAACAGCGTCGAGGCTATGGAGATAAGTGGTGCGCTAAAACCCTGCACGTCCTGATGTGTCAAGTCAACGGCACGACCGGCCTTGTATGTCAGGTTGGATGACGTACAGATGTGATACTCAACACTTCCGGGAATGCATTACCCGTTCCGGTCGGCTGAAAGATATTCGCGCACAGCCTGTTCGAGGACCTGCATCGCGGTGGACATTGACCGAATGAGGTTCGATCCGGCGCTCAGTCCTCGGTAAAAGTATCGCCGCGCAGTGCGGCGATAACGTCCGCTGCGTGGCCGGCCACGACGACGTCGCCCACACGCTCGGCGGCCGCGTGTAGTGCCATCCAACGCCCCAGAAGTGCGGGGTGGCTCGGTGCGGGGTTCCCCAGGGCCACCGTGTCGTCGTCAATGTCGACATCGATGGTGAAGTACTCGTGGGTGGCCAGCCATACCCACATCAGCCGCGCATCCAGGATGCGCCGCGCGAGCATCTCGTCGTCCGCGAGCGCCGGTGCGATCGACACGACATCGGAGCGCCACGCCTCGGTCATCGCATCATCGAGCTCGGCGACCTCCTCGCGTTCGGTGGCGCCGAGGAACTCCGGGTAGACGGTGAGTGCGTGCGCGATGTCCAGCACGATGTCCCGGAATCCGCCCCATTCGTAATCGAGGATACGGACGCCGTGCTCGGTGACAAGGATGTTGTCGGGGGCAACCTCGGAAGGACTAAAGGCTCGAACGCCGCCCTTCTCGAAGAGTTCAGCTGTTTGCTGTAGGCGTGGAATCAGCGGCGTCGGTACCTCGAGGGAGTACTCACTCCTCAGGATCTGCTGCAGCGGGGCGATGGTGTCCGCTCCACCGAGGCGCTGCTGCGATGGGTCGACATCGGCCTTCTTCACATCAATGCGCCGAAGCAGTGCAGCAAAGTCTCCTTCGCGCCCCACCGTGGCCACATGCATCCGCCCCAGGGCTTGCGCCCACGCCATCAACGCGTGGTTTATCGCAGCGCGATTGCGCTCTGCGAGCAGTTCAGACATGGTCGGCGCGGAACCCAGGTCGGTGAGCACGATGAGTCGTTCGGCGATCGAGTAGGCAACCAGTTCTGGCCCGGGCCGATGCTTGGCCGTCAGGGAGTTTGCAAACTGGTACGACACGACCTCGCGCAGCACGGCGGCATGGGATCCGCCCTCGGGGACCTGCTTGATCACCATGGACTTCGGCAACGCGAAAGGGTTCTGCACCGCACGGACCCGAATAACGATCGCAGGCCCGCTGCCACCGAGATCTTCGGGTTCAGCCAACGTCACGGTTGCCCCCGCGCGCTTGGAGAGCAACTCCTCAGCTGTGGCGATAACCTGCGCGACGGGGTCTGCCAATAATGTGGTCATTACCGCCTCACCTTACCCCGTCTTTATAAGACTGTGGGGCGGCACACACTCATCTCAGAATTCACATCCATGCATTTGCCAGCGGATGTCGTGGGCGTTGCCCTTGCGCGTTCTGACCGATCGGTCTAATTTGAGACCATGCGGTCTGCAGAGACATTGACCTTCACTGAACGGGCCCGACGGGCACAGATAGTGGCGGGCGCCATCGAGGTGCTCGCCGGCACCGGGTATCCGCAGACGTCGCTGGCGAAAATTGCCGAGCACGTCGGAGTGGCCAAGAGCGCGGTGCTGTATCACTTCACATCGAAAACTGAGGTCATCGAATCCGTGATGCTCGAGGTGTTCACCCGGGCGTGCACCGCGATCGTGCCCGCAGTGCAGGCAGAGACCACCGCGATCGCACGTCTCACGGCCTACATCAGGGCCAACATCGAGTTCGTCGTCAGTAATCGGATGGCCGCGATCGCCCTACTGGAGATCATCACCGGTTATCGCAGTCAGGACGGTCTGCGGTTCGACCAGGCGGCGGCAGGCGCAGCGCCCCCCGCCGAGTTCGCCGCGATGGACCCCGAGGCGATTTTCCTCGACGGCGTCGCGACCGGTGAGTTCCAGTCGGTGTCGCCCCGGTTCATGAAGAACGCCTTGCGGGCGGCGCTGGATGGCGCCGTGTGGGAACTGGGACGTGACCCCGACTATGACGCCACCGGATACGGAGAACAACTCGTCGACATGTTCACCAAGGCCGTCGGGACAGCGCCATGACAACGATCGTGATCTCCGCATATGGCACCCGTGGAGACGTGGTGCCGCTGACCGGACTGGGAAAACGGCTGCGCGACAGCCTGTCTGTGCACGTGGTCATTGCCGCGCAAGAACCCTATGCACACCTGGTACGTGCATCCGGTCTGGAATTCCGTCCGTTGCCCGGAGATACCGAAGCGGCAACTCGAGACTGCGAGCATGGTCAGGCACTCGTGGACGGCGCGCGGATGCGCCCCTCGGGGGCAGCTCTCACTGAGATGCGGGCAGGACTTGCGGGAGTCGGCGAGGCGATGGCCGAAACTGCGCACGATGCCGATGTTCTGCTGGCCGAAGGCCCAGTGGGCACGCTGCTGGGATATCACGTTGCCGAAGCACTCGACATACCCAGCGCAGGCCTCTCACTTCAACCGGCCTGCCCCACCGCCGATTTTGCGCCACCGCCACTGACCGTCCGGTCGTTTGGCACCCGGGGTAACCGGTTGGTGTGGCGCCTTGCCCAGTGGGGGGAACGGATCTACACACCGCTCATCGATGACCTGCGCCACCATCTCGGACTGGCCCCCGCTTCACCGCGCCGCTACCACGACATCCGCGCGAGACACTGGCCCATGGTGCACGGCTACAGCCGTCACGTCGTCGCACGCCCCCGCGATTGGCGACCGCACTGGCATCAGACCGGGTACTGGTGGCCCGATCATGACGACACCTGGCTCCCCCCACAAGAACTGAGCGAATTTCTCGACAACGGGCCCGCTCCCGTCTTCATTGGCTTCGGCAGCACCGCTACCGCCAAGGGACACGAGCTCTCGGAGACCATCGGCACCGCGATACGTCGAGCCGGAGTACGGGCAGTGGTGCAACGCGGGTGGGCCGGACTCGCCGGCCTGGGCGATGACGCCATCACCGTCGACGATGTTCCGCACTCCTGGCTGTTTCCGCGAATGGCCGCCGCCGCGCACCACTGCGGCGCCGGAACGGCCGCCGCCGCATTGCGGGCCGGAATCCCCTGTGTTCCCATCCCGGGCATCATGGACCAGCCCTTCTGGGCTCACCGATTGGGGCACATCGGGGCCGCCTGTACACCGCTGCCGCGTACGTCGCTTCGGGCCGACCAACTCTCGGCATCGATCACAGAGGTGATCACCCTCTCACGGTATCGACAAGAAGCCCAACGTCTTTCACGACTCATTCGTGATGAGGTCGGTATCGGGGCGGCAGTGGAGATCATCGCCGCACTGTTGGATGCCACGACGAAGAAAGGTGCACATCATGGCCACTGAACTCCTCATGGGCAACGCGCTACTGGCCGGAGCCATCACGCTGGCGGGCGGTGCGATCGGCGCGGGTATCGGCGACGGCATGGCGGGAGCACAGCTCATCGCCGGGGTAGCCCGCCAGCCGGAATCTCAGAACCGGCTATTCACACCGTTTTTCATCACCGTCAGCCTGGTCGAAGCCACCTTCTTCATCAATGTGGCCTTCATGGCTCTGTTCGTATTCGCCACCCCGGGCGGGTAACTATCCGGTTGCGGGCTCCCCCACGGCGGTGACGATCTCGTGGATCAGTCGCATCTTCTCCAGCACCGGACCGGGCAGCACGAACGGATACAGATCGTCGCGCCCCATGGAGCGGTTGACCATGTTCAGCGACCAGGCCAGGGGCAGCCACATCTCGATGATGGTGTCGAATCCGCTGGGGCCCAGCACCCTGCGATCGAAGGTGCCGCCGGCGGGCGCCAGGGCGAAGGCAGCGGCAGTGTCCAACGTATCGCGGACATGCAGGTAGTGCGCGAAGGTCTCCGCCCAATCCTCGGCGGGATGCATGGTGGCGTAGGAGGAAACGAAACTCGCCTCCCAGCCTTCCGGCACCCCCTGCTGATAATGCCGGTCAAGGGCCGCCTGGTAGTCGGCATTTGGATCGCCGAATAGTGCGCGGAACCTCTCCACATGATCCGGCGTGGTTTCGACGAGTCGGTAATAGAAGTAGTGCCCAATCTCGTGACGGAAATGGCCGAGCAGTGTGCGATACGGCTCATCCATCGAGATGCGAAGCTGCTCGCGGTGCACGTCATCGCCCTCGGCGAGATCCAGTGTGATCACCCCGTTGTGATGCCCCGTCATCACCTGCTGTTCTTTACTGGACAGCAGATCGAAGGCCAGTCCGAACTCGGGGTCGACGTCTCGCCCCGTCACCGGTAGTCGCAGCTCGGCGAGCTCAGCGATGAGCCGGCGCTTCGCCTTCTCTGCGTCGGCGAATGCCGGCAAGGCCGTTCCGTCAGAATCGCTGGGCCGAGTGCGCGTGAGCACGCAGGACGCACACAACGTATCCGTACCGGTACCATCCACCAGCCAATTGCATTCGGCTACATGCAGATTCGCACACAGGTGATGATTCTCGGAGTCGACGAACCCGGGCCCGTCGTCCTGGGCGATGACCAGCAGGGCCTTGTCCTCGAGCGAGAACCCGACGTGACTTCCGCAGGCCAGGCAGACCGAGTTCTCGAACGCCAGATGCTGACCGCACTGCGGACAGATGAAGTCACGCATGAGCGGGGCTCTCCTCACACGGTGCGACGTCCACCGACACCTTGATCGTGCTGCTGTCGGAATCGGTATAGATGATGCCGCGCAAGGGCGGGACGTCGGCGTAATCGCGACCCCAAGCGACGGTGACATACCGCTCGTCGGCAATCGTGTCATTCGTCGGGTCGAACGCGACCCATCCGTCGGGCGGGACCCACACCGCTGCCCACGCATGGGTGGCGTCGGCGCCAACCAGGCGCGGCTGCCCGGGCGGCGGATTCGTGGCCAGGTAACCGGACACATAGCGCGCCGCAAGCCCCTGGGTGCGCAGTGCCGTCGCCGCGATGCGGGCGAAGTCCTGACAAACTCCCTCCCCCGCAGCCAGCACTTCGCTGACCTTGGTGGAAATGGTGGTGGACCCCGAGCGGTACTGGAAGTCACGATAGATCCGGCCCATCAGGTCCACGACCGCCTCCCCGAGTGGCCGTCCCGCGGTGAAACTCACTGCGGCGTAGGCGCGTACATCATCGGTGATCTCGGGGGGCACCAAGTCCAGCACGAACTCGGCAGCCAGTGCGCCGGCCCCGGTCGCGTCCCCGAATGCCGGGCGAGCCAGCTCCCACGCCTGCTCCCACCCCGCCGCAGGGAGCGGTGGGATGCTGACGTCAACGATCGAGCGGGCGGTAACGCTGAGCTCCCGGTGCGGCGTGGTGACGTGGAAGTACGAGCTGAGGTTTCCGTACACGTCCCTGCCGGTGGAGCTGTCCGAGGGCTCCGGTTCTACGATCAGTTCATTCGATTCACAATGCTGCCAGTCGGTGTCGCGCGGCGTGAGGTAGCCGCGCCCATAGGAACTGGTGACATCGTCGGAGTATTTGTACAGGGTTCGGTGCGTGACCTGGTACCGGATCACGGATGAACCGCCCGCGCGAAGACCATCGGTCACGGCAATCTCCGCCCCGGGTCAGGGCCCCACAGTGGCTGCATACCGGTCGGCATGGACAGGTGCGTCTTGGTGACCACCGAGGACAATTCGCGCAACGCCTGATGGACGTTGTCGAGGGTGTCCGCGAGTGTGTCGCGCTGCCCATCGTCGCCCGCAGCGTCCAGATCAGCCGGATCGATCCGGCGCAGCTGCGTCACCAAGTCCTCCACCAACCGCTCCGGACGTGAGGTTCCCGAGGCACTCGGCAACGACTTGAGGTCGGTGCGTAGCGACTCCACCTGATACAGCAGGGATCTCGGATTGACGGCATCGAACAGCAGCAGGTCGGCAACGGCCTCCAGGCTGATCTTGCCCCGGGTGCGGCGGCGGTACATCACCGAAGACTCGCACGCCACCAACGTCGACTCGGTCACGGACTGCTCGGCCGCGCGGCAGCGGACCGTCGTGAGTGTGGAACGCAGCAGGGCTGTCAGGCCGAGGCCCCGTTCGATGCGCTTACCGATATCCATGATCGTCCAACCGATATCGTGCACCGTCGATTCCGCCGCCAGCCCCGCCAGCGCGAGAAGCCCTGCCAATACCTGAGTTTGGGTGGCGGCAAGCACCGTGTCGTCCGCACGGGTGGGGCTGCCGCCGGACCGCGCGCTCTCGTCGTACTCGGCCGCCGCGGTCACGATGGCGCGATCCATGCCGCCGAGCACCATCCAGGTGTCATTGGACATCTGATCTCGAACAGCGCGAGCCGCCAGACCCAGCCGCTCGACCGATTGCGCCAGGGACCCGACCCGCTCCTTGTCCACCGTCAACGACCACAGCTGTGTTCCCAGATCCTCGGAACTGGTGTCGGTGCCGGTGATGTCGCCAAGTGCCTTCAACAGCACCGGGACGCATTCACTGGCCTCCATGAACTGCCGATACCGGTACTCGTGGAACCGTTCCCGGGTGACGGACAACAGCCGGACCAGATTCTCCGCGCGCTCTCCGTACCGCCCCAGCCAGAACAGATCGGACAACACACGCGGTGAGCTGACCGCGTCAGCGCCCGCCAGGCGACCAGCGGGCAGATCCAGCGAGGCCACGGTCAGGGCTCGCTCGGTCTGATCGCGATCTGGCTGTTGAACCCAAATATCCTTGGCGGCAATACTGTTGAGCGTCGATCCTGAGTTTCCGGAAGCGCCGACGTATCCGAGACCACCGATCATCGGCGCGTACCCGCCGCGCTGCGCCACCGTGAACAGTCGCATACCGATCGGCGCTGCGGTCAGAGCACCCGAGCGCAGATATGTGGGAGCCACCGACAGTTCGGGAAGTTCCTGACCAATCCAGCACCAGGGCGCCGCCTCGACGCGTGCCCGCAAGGTCTCCAGTGTCTGCGCCGACTGCAATGGTCCGGTGTAAACCTCTTCCCCCACTGTTGATTTGACCAGCAGCGAGCCAAGATTCGCGAGCAGATGCGATCGTTCCGCGTCGATGCCGCCCCACCAGGTTTGACCTCCGGACAAGGCGAGCGGCTCATCGAGCAGCCGCCGCGATAGCTCCGGCAGGAAACGAGCCAGGCCCGGATTCTCCAACACCCCGCTGCCCAGCGAGTTGACGACGGTCACCGCGCCCCGGCGAAGTACCTCGACCAAGCCGACGACTCCCAGTCGTGAGTCGGCCCGCAGATCCAGCGGATCGGAGTAGCCGGCGTCGACTCTGCGCAACACCACGTCCACCCGGCGCAGGGTGCCCAGTGACCGCATCCACAGCTTGCCGTCGCGCACCACCAGATCGGCGGACTCGACCAGCGGAAAACCCAGTACCGACGCGAGGTACGCCTGATCGAAGGATGTCTCCGAGTGGATACCGGGACTGAGCACCACCACCGACGGATCCTCGACCGACTCCGGCGCGACATCGATAAGCGCCAGGCGAAGTGTCTGCGCGAACGACGAGGTCGGCCTCGGCGCCATCTTCTCGTAGAGATCAGGAGCGGCGTGGGCCACCACGCGGCGGTCCGCCATCGCGTACCCGGCACCCGATGGCGCCTGCGTCCAGTCGGCATTCACCCGAAACTCGCCGGCGCCGGTGCGGCCGACATCACAGCCGAGCAGGAACAGCTGATGCCTGCCGGGCAAGGCCATGCCGTGCGCCGCGCGCACATATCCCGGATGTGCGAAGAGCAGCTGTGGCGGCAGCGCACCGGAGCTGATCAACTCCTGCGGCCCGTACAGGTCGCTGAGGATGGCGTCCAGCAGCGTGGCCCGCTGCGTCAGCCCGACCTCCAGTACGTCCCAGTCGGCAGAGTCGAGGAGCAGCGGGAGCCCATCCAGACGCCACGGGACCGGATGAGTGGGCGCATCGGGTGCGGGCGTCGATACCGAGACGCGTCCGGGATCCATGTAGGTGATGCCGTCGCTGTCGACAAGAGTGCGGACGCGATCGAGCAGACGATCCAAACCAGGACGGCCACGCTGCGCGATGGCGTCGGCCAGGTCGGTCCAGGCCGGGCGAACGCTGCCATCAGGTGCCAGGAACTCGTCGTAACCCGCCTGGCTGCCCCGTCGGCCGACCTCGAACAGTGCTCCCTGGGCACGAATGCTGCGGTACTGCGCGATCAGCGGGTTATCGGCCACAGAGAAGTCGGGTCCGACGGGAGCCCCCGAAGCAGGTGCTACCACCGGTCGTACCTTCCTTCCCGTTACGCTGCCGTTTCTACGCCCTATCGACCGCCTACCTGCGTCCCACCGTTCTCGCACGGCGTAGATCCAGGATGCCGGGCGCCACGGCATCGGTAGACATGCGGGCTTGTTTCTCGCGCAAGTCTGACAAATCAACGTGCCCGGTGGTGTAACCGGTGGCATCGAAGCGCCTCCCACGGCGTGCCTCGGCGGCCACCGCGTTGACGGGAGGGTCGTCATAGGACCGGCCACCCGGGTGCGATACGTGGTACGTACAGCCGCCGCGAGACAACGCGTTGGCAGTGTCGATGAGCTCGAAACGCAGCGGGTCGTCGACGGTGATGCTCGGATGCAGCGCGCTGGGCGGCTGCCACGCCCGGTATCGGACGCCGGCTACCTGAACGTCCGGGTTGGCGGTCGAGAGCAGCGGGATGGGCTCACCATTGCAGGTGACGACGTACCGGGAACGATCGGCTCCGATGACTCGCACCTGCACACGCTCAATCGAGGAATCCACGTATCGCGCGGCACCTCCGGCGGTTGCCTCCTCTCCCAACACCCGCCACGGTTCGATGGCCCCGCGCAGTTCAATCTCGATACCGTCGAACACCGCGGTGCCGATCCGGGGGAACCGGAACTCGGTGAACGGATCGAGCCAGCTGGTTTCAAAGGCGATGCCATGCGCACGCAGCTCGGCGGCAACCTGAGCAATATCATGAATAATGAAGTGCGGCAACAGGTAACGGCCATGCAGATTCGCGCCATGACGGATCAGCGGTGCGCGCAGCGGTTGCTCCCAGAACCTGGCGACCAGTGCGCGCACCAGCAGCGACTGGACCATGGCCATCTGGAAATGCGGCGGCATCTCGAATCCACGCAGCTCCAGCAGGCCCAGACGCCCGCGGGCGCTGTCGGGGCTGTACAGCTTGTCGATACAAAACTCCGCCCGGTGAGTGTTCCCGGTGATATCGGTGAGCAAATGCCGCAGCGCCCGGTCGACATGCCACGGAGCAGGATGCTCGGAAGGATCGCGATCGGGCGCCTTCGTCAATCTGTCGATCTCCGCGAAGGCGATCTCCAACTCGTACAACGCCTCTTCTCGACCTTCGTCGACGCGAGGGGCCTGCGATGTGGTGCCGACGAACCGTCCCGAGAACAGGTAGGACAACGCGGGATGATGCTGCCAGTAGGTCAGCAGCGACACCAGCAGATCGGGGCGGCGCAGCAAGGGTGAGGTCGCCGGGGTCCGGCCCCCGAGTGTGATGTGGTTACCCCCGCCGGTCCCGGTGTGGGTGCCATCCACGTCGAACGATTCGGTGGTCAGCCGCGCCTTGCGTGCCTCCTCGTACAGCGCCTGCAGCTGGCGGGACTGTTCGGCGAAACTCCCGGTGGGGGTCACGTTGACCTCGATGACCCCCGGATCGGGAGTGACACTCATGACTTCCAGCCGGGGGTCCGGCGGCGGTCCATACCCTTCGATCACCAGCGGGCAGGTGACGGCGGCCTCGACGCGCGCGATGAGATCCACGAAGTCGTCGAGGCTTTGCACCGGCGGCAGGAACAGATACAGCAGCCCGTCGCGAATCTCGGCGACCAGGGCAGTGGGGGGTGCTCCGTCAGCGGGCACCACAACGGCGTCCGCGCCGGCCCGTTGTGCGCCGAGCTCCGCGGTGACACCGAGCGGGTCAGCCTCGGTGGGGTGCGGTGCCGGCTGCCAGGAGATGGAATCAAGTGGGAGCCGGAGCCCCGCCGGGGACGATCCCTGCGTCAGGACAATCCGTCCGCGGCGCAGTGTCCAGTCGGCGCTCTCCCAGCGGCCGCCGTCCTCCCCGCGGTGCAGGGGCAGCAAGTACGCGGCCGGCCCGGTCACCTGCTCGTCCAGACGGGTCAGCAGTTCTGACCGTCGATCTTCCGAGTCTTCCTGCGGTGCCGGGTCATCGGCTGCCTCGACCGGATCGCCCTCGGGACGCCGAACGGATGCGGCGAGTTGACTCAGCGGATCCTCGTACACCGCGCGTACCTGGCTCTCGGGCAGCCCGAGATCACCCGCCAGAGCGTGCAGCAGCGCGCGGTCGGCGCCCTCGGGGGTAGACCACTGACGATCCTCGGCCCACGGGTCTGCGAGCAGTTCGGGGTCAGACCACAGTGCCTGGCCGTCGCGCCTCCACTGCAAACCAATCTGCCACCGCGGCAGAGGTTCGCCGGGGTACCACTTTCCCTGGCTGCGCTGTACCAAACCTGCTGGCGCCCAGAGCGCTTTGAGCCGGGCGGCCAGATCGGAGGCACGTACCCGCTTCTGTGGCCCGTCGGCCGCGGTGGTCCACTCCTCGGCAACCTGGTCGTCGATCGACACGAATGTCGGCTCGCCACCCATCGTCAACCCCACCTCGGCGGTATCGAGCCGAGTGTCGATCTCCGCACCCAACGCGGTGACGGCCTCCCACACCGACGCCGTGTACGGCAGCGTGACTCGTGGATCTTCGTGCACACGGGTGACGGTGTTGGAGAAATCGAGGGTGGACTCGCACACATCGGTTGCCCCGGAGATGGCGGCAGACGTCGACGGATGCGGAGTCGCCGAGAGCGGAATATGCCCCTCACCGGCGAGCAGCCCCGACGTGGGATCAAGCCCGACCCATCCGGCACCGGGAATGTATACCTCGGCCCAGGCATGCAGGTCGGTGAAGTCCGCGACCGGCCCTGAGGGACCGTCGATTTCGACGATGTCCGAGGTCAGTTGCACCAGATATCCAGACACGAAGCGGGCGGCAAGCCCCTTCTGCCGCAGGATGGACACCAGCAACCAGGCGGTGTCACGGCAGGAGCCGATACCCACTGCCAGCGTCGTGTCGGGGCTCTGAACACCGGGCTCCAACCTCACCGCATAACCGACATCCGAGCACAGCGCCTGGTTGAGCGTGACGAGGTAATCGATGATGCGTGTGTTCGGTGCCATCGTGAAGTTGGCCACCCAGGCCTGAACCAGTTCACCGGGACCCGAACCCGGCACGGATTCATCCACCAGTTTGAGATAGGGCTCCAGGTCCGCCGCCAACGCGGCCGGATAGACAAACCCGACGTGCTCGGCCCACTCCTCGATGAAAAAGTCGAACGGATTGACCGATTTCAGATCCGCGATGAGTCCGACGGTGATCGATAGCCGTCGGGTCCGCTTCGGAAACACCACGCGGGCAAGGAAATTACCAAAGGCATCCTGTTGCCAGTTGATGAAGTGATCGTCAGGTGCGATACGCAACGAGTAGGCCTCGATGGGGGTTCGGGTGTGCGGAGCGGGGCGCAATCGAATCTCGTGCGGATGCACCTGCACGAGTCTGTCGAATACGTAGCTGGTCCGGTGCTCCAGCGCCACCTTGATGCCCATCGGCTGATCCCACCATAACCTGGCCTCACCCGCATGGCCTGCGATTCAGGGCACAATGAACCGGTGGCCACCTGGGAGGACGTAACAGGCGTCGCATCGGCGCTCCCCGAGGCGCTCGAAACCGCCCCACGCGTGTGGAAGGTGCGCAAAAAACTGTTCGTCTGGGAACGGCCGTTGCGGAAGAGTGATCTGGCAGCACTGGGAGATTCGGCCCCCGACGGCGACATACTGGGCGCCCGCGTCGGCGATGAGGGCGTCAAACACGCGTTGATCGCCGAGGAACCGAACGTCTACTTCACCACGCCACATTTCGACGGTTACCCGATCGTGCTCGCCCGGTTGGAGGCCATTTCGCCGCCGGACCTCACCGAACTGATCACCGAAGCCTGGCTGTGCCAGGCGCCGAAGACGCTGGCACGCAGGTTCCTCGACTAACGGCGACGCAGCTCGAAGATCGGGATCGCCCGGTCGGTCTTCTCCTGGTAGTCAGCGAACACGGGAACTTGCTCGACGACCTTCGGATACAACGCGTCGCGCTCGCCAAGCGAAAGCTCGTGGGCGATCACGTCATAACCGCCGGTTCCGATGTCGATATGCGCATGTGGATGTGCGCGCAGGTTGTGCACCCAGGCAGGGTCCTTGTCGGCACCGCCGAATGAGCCGACGATGTAGATCTTCTCATCGATATCGAAGTAGGCCAGCGGATTCAGACGCTGCTGCCCACTCTTGGCACCGGTGTTGGTCAGGAGCAGAATCGGTACACCGGCGAACTGTCCGCCGACCTCTCCGCCGTTGGCACGGAACTCCTGAGTGATGCCGTCATTGAATTCGTTGATCACTGCGGCGGGCTGTTCATTGAAAGGTGTGTCATCGGTCACCTCACCAGAGTGCCACTGCTGCGCCGCGTTCTCAGGTTCCGCTGACAGGATGGCTGGATGACGGTCGCCGCCTCTTCGTCCCGACGGTGGTTCGGTTCGACCGAGATCCTGGTGGTGGCGCTCATCGCGATGGCCCTGGCCGCGAGCTGGTTACGCGGGATTGTCGATGGTAACGAGAAGCTGGCGACCGCCGGGACCGTGTTCTGTGGGGTGTTCGTCCAGGCTGTCCCGTTCCTTGCGCTCGGGGTGATCGTGAGTGGGCTCGTCGCGACGTTCGTCACCCCAGAACGGCTGGCGCGGTGGCTACCGAACCGATCAGTCGCCGCGGTGGCGGTGGCGGGTGTGAGCGGTGCGGCACTGCCCGGCTGTGAATGCGGTTCGGTTCCGGTGGCGCGCCGGCTGTACGGACCAGGATCCGTCGGTGCTGCCGCACTCACCTTCATGTTGTCGGCGCCGGCGATCAACCCGGTGGTACTGGTCGCTACCGCGGTCGCCTTCCCGGGCCAGCCAAAGATGGTGCTGGCGCGCGCGGTGGCCTCCCTGCTGACCGCCATGGTGATGGGCATGGCGTGGTCCCGGTGGGGACGGGACAGCTGGGTCACCCGCACGCTGCCCGTCGCGCACGCCGGATCCTCTTCCCGCTGGACGACATTCACCGAGGCGGCCCGGCACGACTTTCTGCAGGCGGCCTCGTACCTGGCGATCGGCGCGGTGGCCGCGGCGGCCTTGCACGTGCTGGTTCCGGCCTGGGTGTTCGAGCATCTGGCGGGCAATCTCGTGGTGGGTGTGGTGACCATGGCGCTGCTTGCCGTGGTGCTCGCGCTGTGCTCGGAAGCCGACGCTTTCGTCGCCGCGAGCATCACGATGATGCCGCTGATTCCGCGGCTGGTCTTCCTCGTGGTCGGTCCGGCCGTCGACGTGAAGCTCATCGCGATGCAGTCGGGCATGTTCGGACGGCCCTTCGCGGCCCGGTTCTCGCCGCTGACATTCGTGGTCGCCACCGTCGTCGCGACGGGTGTCGGACTGGCGGTGCTGGGGACCTCATGAGGCGCGACACGGAGAACACGCTGCTGATCCTGCTGGGGGTCAGCGTGGCCATGATCGCGGTGACCGGAACTTTCACTCGCTACGTCAAGCCCGGACTGCTGCCGTGGCTCGCCGGTTCTGCGGTCATCGTGATCGGGCTCGGTCTGGCAGCGATCATCCGCGATGTGCGCCGCGGCCACACAGACCATGACGATGAGCACGACGGCCACGGAGGTCACACCCACAAACACGGCGCCACATGGTTTTTGGTGCTGCCGATCGTTCTGCTCATCTTCATCGTGCCCCCTGCCCTCAGCGCTCGTTCCATCGCGCCGGCCAACATCGGCGCATCGGCCAACACGCCCCGGCGGGCCTTCCCCCCACTGCCACCCGGTGAGGCGCCATCGGTGCCACTGCCGGAGGTCCTGATGCGCATCGCCGCAGGTTCCTCGGACACGCTAAGCGGCCGCACCATCACCGTCACCGGGTTCACGTTCAAAGAGGGCGAGCACACCGACCTGGCCAAGATCGTCATCGTGTGTTGCGCCGCGGATGCCCAGCTGGCGCGGTTGCATATGACGGGCCCGGCGGCCGCGTCGGCATCGGCGCTTCCGGAGAACACCTGGATCTCGGCGACCGGCATTGTGCCGGGCGGTCAGAGCTACCGCGGCCCGTCGTCCATTCCCGTCATCGAGGTCACCGGCATCACCCGCACCGATCCACCCAAGAGCACCTACTGAGCGGAGGCACGTTGCGGTACAAGGCATACCTGTTCGACGTGCAGGGCACGCTGCTGGATTTCTTCGAGCCCGTGTCACACGCGGTGGCCGCGCACGCTCCCAGCATCGATGCGGCCGATTTCACGCGTGCCTGGCGCGCGGACTATTTCGACCGCGTCGCACATCTGGCTCAGTCCGTGGATGACTGGACACGGGTGCAGGATCTCTACGCGCTCGGCTTCGCGGATATCTGCGAGATGTTCGGGCTGCCGCGTCCGGACGTTGCGACCGCCGAGCTCGTCGCGTCCAGCTGGCAGCGCCTGCTGCCATGGCCGGATGTACCCGCTGGGCTGTCGGGGCTGCGTTCACAGGCCGTCGTGGCCACCCTGTCCAACACCGATATGGCCACCATGGTGAATCTGTTCAAACGCCTGGGCATTTCCTGGGACGCAGTGCTCACCGCGGAGGTGTTCGGCAGCTTCAAACCGGATCCGGTGGTGTACCGGCGCGCGCTCGGCTACCTCGGTATCGCACCCGGAGACGCTGCGATGGTGGCCGCACATCCGTATGACCTGCGCGCCGCACGAGAAATCGGCATGGGCACTGTGTTCGTCTCACGGCCCTATGAATACGGCGATCCCGCGTTGGCTCATGACGACCCCGACGAGGAGTTCGATCAGCGGGTCGCCGATATCGGAGATATCGCCTAGCGCAGCCCGCGCGGTCGCACCATCAGGACCAACACCCCGGCCAGGACAATGCCGAAAAGGTTGACCGCCAGCTGCAGCGCCGACAGTCCGGCGATTTCCCATTCCCCCACAGTCGCGGCGACCACCGCGAATCCCGCGGCCGGCACGGTGGTCACCGAGATGAACACCCCTACCAGCGCCGCCGATTTCGCGGACATCAACGACAGCATGCCGGCCGCGCCCGCCAACAACGCGACCACCAACGAGAACGGCCCCACCTGGAATATGAAGTCGACCTGCTGCAGCTCACGCACACTCTTCAACGTGACCCACCCGGCGCCCTCGGCCGCCAGCGCCCCGATGGCAGTCACCGCCATCGCCACCGGGAATCCCACCACCAATGCCAGCAGCGACCGGCGCGCCAGCGACCATTTTCGCCGCACGATCGAAACCGCCAGGGCGGCAAGCGGACCGAACTCGGGTCCCACCACCATGGCACCGACGATGGTGACCGGTGAATCGGTGACCACGCCAACCGCGGCGATCAGGCAGGCCAGGCACAGGAAGGCCAGGAACGTCAGGTTGAGGGCAGATTCTTCGCGGGTGCGCCCGATCAGTTCATCCCAGATGACGGCATCGGCGGGGTCGCCTTCGGCGTCGTCCTCGGCCTCATAGGCGGTCTGCGAGATCACGGTGTCGAGTACTTCCGCGGTGATCGATCCCCGCCTGTCGATATCGATCGCCTTGAGTCCGTCGAGCACATCGTTGGCCGTCTCGCGAGCCACGTCGGCGGTAATCACATCACCCTCCGGGCTGATCGCCGCCCCGGGCACACGCACGATATGTGCGACCCCCGTTGTGGTAGAGAGGAACTCCACCACCTGATCGGAGAGATCGGCGGGCGCGATGACCCGGACGTGCAGCACGTGCGCTACGCGTCCGGCTTACCCGGCTTATCGGCCTTATCGGGTTTCGCGTCGATTCCGGACTCCTTGCGCTGCGCCGGGGTGATCGGCGCCGGGGCATCCGTGAGCGGATCCACACCGCCGCCGGACTTCGGGAAGGCGATGACTTCGCGGATGGACGGGGTACCCGCGAGCAATGCGGTCACCCGGTCCCAGCCGAAGGCGATGCCCCCATGGGGCGGTGCACCGAACGCGAAGGCGTCCAGCAGGAATCCGAACTTGTCCTGGGCCTCTTCGTTACTGATGCCCATGACCTTGAACACACGTTCCTGGACATCACGGCGATGGATACGGATTGATCCGCCACCGATCTCGTGCCCGTTGCACACGATGTCGTAGGCGTAGGCGAGTGCCGATCCCGGATCGTTGTCGAAGGTGTTCTCCGACTCCGGCTTCGGTGAGGTGAAGGCGTGATGCACCGCGGTCCAGGCACCGGAGCCAACCGCCACGTCACCGGCGGCGGTGGCGTCGTCGGCGGGCTCGAACATCGGCGCGTCCACCACCCAGGCGAATGCCCAGGCGTCGGGGGCGATCAAGTCGAGGCGCTGGGCGATCTCGCCGCGCACCGAACCCAGCAGCGCCCGCGAGGATTTGACAGCACCGGCGGAGAAGAAGATGCAGTCACCCGGGCTGGCGCCGACATGCGCTGCCAGCCCATCGCGTTCGGCGTCGGTGAGGTTCTTGGCGACAGGCCCGCCCAGGGTGCCGTCCTCCCCCACCAGCACGTAGGCCAGGCCCTTGTGTCCGCGCTGTTTGGCGAATTCCTGCCAGCCGTCCAGGGTCCGGCGCGGCTGATCGGCGCCGCCCGGCATCACCACCGCCCCCACATAGGGCGCCTGGAACACCCGGAAGCTGGTGTCCGAGAAGTACTCCGTGCATTCCACCAGCTCGAGGCCGAACCGCAGGTCCGGCTTATCGCTGCCATAGCGGCGCATCGCCTCGGCGTAGGTGATCCGCGCGATGGGTGTGGGCACGTGATATCCGATCAGGTCCCACAGCGCGACGAGAAGCTCCTCGGCGAGCGCGATGACATCGTCCTGGTCCACGAAGCTCATCTCGATATCGAGCTGGGTGAACTCGGGCTGCCGGTCGGCGCGGAAATCCTCGTCCCGGTAGCACCGCGCGATCTGGTAGTACCGCTCCATACCCGCGACCATGAGCAGCTGCTTGAACAGCTGCGGGCTCTGCGGCAGCGCATAGAAGCTGCCCGGCTGCAGACGGGCTGGCACCAGGAAGTCGCGCGCGCCCTCCGGAGTCGAGCGCGTCAGCGTCGGAGTCTCTACCTCAACGAAATCATGGCGGGCCAGCACGCTGCGCGCCGCGGCGCTTACCTTGGAGCGCAACCTGATTGCGTTGCCCGGACCCTCGCGGCGCAGATCCAGGTACCGGTACTTCAGGCGCGCTTCTTCACCCGCGGTCTCATCCAGCTGGAAGGGCAGCGGCGCGCTCTCGTTGAGCACGATGAGCTCGGCCGCATTCACCTCGATGTGGCCGGTCGGGATTTCGGCGTTGGCGTTGCCCTCGGGCCGGACCTCGACCACACCGGTGACCTTGACGCAGAATTCGGCGCGCAACCGATGGGCCTGTTCGAGCACCGCGTCATCACGGAACACCACCTGGGACACGCCGGAGGCATCACGCAGGTCAATGAAGATGACGCCGCCGTGATCGCGCCGTCGAGCCACCCAGCCGGCAAGCGTCACGCGCTGTCCGGCGTCCGACTCCCGCAACGTACCCGCGTCGTGAGTGCGCAGCACAAAAGATCCCTTCGACAGTGCTTGTTATACAAAAAGGCCAGTGTTTAGAGGTTTGAGCCTAGCGGCCCGCGTTCCTTGCCCTGCCGGGGCGCCGCGTCGAGACTCAGTGCACCTGGGCCCAGGCGGTACGGCGCGCCGAGTCCGGGTCCTCGATGGTGACGTCGGAGCGAGACCGGATGATCCGCGTGCGCCGACCGTCTGCCCCATAGGTCGGCCAGTCGTCCGGCCCGTCTCCCGTGGCGAAGTCCAGCCAGGCCCGCTGCATGCGGCGCCCCACCGAGGGCATCATCCGTGCCCCGAGCGGGCTCAGCAGCATCCCCACAAATGATCCATAACTGTGCTGGACATGCACGATCTCACTGCCGTGGGTGGCGCCCAGGCCGAGGAGCTTGAGCCCCCACGCGGTGTGGTCGAACCGGTACATATACGTGTCGACGAAGGCACTGTAGGCATCGGCGAACGCCCACATGGGTGCGGCGAACATGGCGTCTGAGCCCACCGCCACCAGGGCCGAACGGCTCGGGTACCGCGGGTACGCGGCGATGATCGCGTCTTGATACTCCGGCCCCACCCGATTGAAGTAGCCGTTCACGGTCGGCTCGGTGGTGGGCAGCATCGGCGGTTTTACCCGCGCGAACATCGACGCCTCATGGCTGTTAGACCCGATGATGAGCGGCACCTGGTGCACCTCGCCGCGCCGCGCCGCCTCGATGGGGTGATGCGGCAGCAGGTCTGTTCCGTGCGTCAGGCCATATCCGAGGATCGGCGTATCGGTGGCGCTTTCGATCTGCAGTTTGGCCGCACCGCGGCGCAGTTCCCGCTGTGGCAACACCTTGAGCCGACTGGGATCGGTGACGTCGAGCAGCTCCATGTATCGGTGCGCCCGCCGGTCACGCAGGGCCTTGTCGGCGATGAGCGGCAACGCGGGACTCTGTGCGATGGCACGCCCGAACAGTCCTGCCGCTGCTGGACTCGCCAGCAGTGCCAGCACCGATGTCGCCCCCGCTGACTCGCCGAAAATGGTGACCCGGTCGGGGTCCCCGCCGAAGGCCGCGATGTTGTCGCGCACCCATCTCAGCGCCGCGATCTGGTCCCGCAGCGCCAGGTTGTCGTCGAAACCCTCTCCCAGGGCGCTGAGCTCCAGTCCGCCCAGTGCCCCGATCCGGTAGGTGACGTTGACGACGACGACATTGCCGTTGGCGGCAAGGCGCGCGCCGCTGTACAACTCCAGCTGCCCGGCGCCGAAGACAAAAGCCCCGCCCGGGATCCAGACCATGACAGGCAGGTTGGCGTGGATGTCCGGCGACCAGACCGTGACGGTCAGACAGTCTTCGCCGCGAATCTTGGGGTCATCGCGGCCGGCGCCCACAAACGATTTGCCTTGCGGCGGCAACGGCGCATGTTCGATGGCGTCACGCACCCCGTCCCAGGGTTCCAGCGGGACGGGAGCCAGGAATCGAAGCTGGTCGACTGGCTGTCGCGCATAGGGCACTCCGCGCCAGACAGAAACACCGCCTTCGGTGGTTCCACGCAAGTCCCCCAACGGCGTGCGGACGACGGTCGGCAGGGCGACGTCAACGGCCACGCATCGAATCGTAATGCGGATCAGCGCTCCGGAGGCGAAGGCCCCGCCGGAAAGTCCCGGGCCGGACATGAACTCTTCGCCATGTAGCGATACGCCCGTCCGTGGAGTATGCAAAGGTATCGGCAGCCGACAGCGGCCGATAGCTGAGCGGCAGAGACACGACATGGGAGTGACTGACCAATGACCTTCAACGAAGGCATGCAGATCGACACCAGCACCACCTCGGGCGGTGGCATGGGCCGCGGCCCCAAGATGGCCATCGGCGGTGGCGTCGGCGGGTTGCTGATCGCGGTGGTGGTCATGCTGCTCGGCGGCGACCCGAGCCAGGTCCTGCAGCAACAGGGCCAGCAGCAGGCGGGCCCCGCGCAGGAACAGACGCAGGACTTCAGTCACTGCAAAACCGGTGCCGACGCGAACAAGTCATTGGACTGCCGCATCATCGCCACCGGGAACTCGGTGGACGCCGTCTGGACGCAGATCCTCGGGCCGAAGTACCCGCGGCCGGGCGTCAAACTGTTCAGCGGTCAGGTGAACACCGGATGCGGTGCCGCCTCCACGGAGGTTGGCCCCTTCTACTGCCCCGCCGACCGGACCGCGTACTTCGATACCAGCTTCTTCCAGGTGCTGGTCGACCAGTTCGGATCCAGCGGCGGCCCCTTGGCACAGGAGTACGTGGTGGCCCATGAGTTCGGCCATCACGTACAGAACCTGTTCGGCGTGCTCGGCAAGAATCACCGCTGCGCCGAGGGCCAGGCGGGCGGCGGCGTGTGCACCGAATTGCAGGCCGACTGCTACGCGGGCGTCTGGGCGAAGCACGCGTCGACCACTGTCCAGGAAGGAACCGGCGTCCCGTTCCTGAAACCGTTGACAGAACAGGACATTCGGGACGCATTGTCGGCCGCATCCTCGGTGGGCGATGACCGGATCCAGAAGCGAGCCACCGGACGCGTCAACCCCGAGGCGTGGTCGCATGGCTCGTCCGAGCAGCGCCAGCGGTGGTTCACCCAGGGATACAACACCGGCGACTTCCGCACCTGCGACACCTTCAACGCCGATAGCCTGAACTAGGTCCAGGCAGCGCGGGCGGCCCCACTAGAACAGCGTCATCTCCGCGGCGGGCGCCAGTTTTGTTGGCCTCGAAGGGGTCTCCTCACGATGCGAGGCCAGCCCGTACTTGCCCACCAGAGGCCCTACGCGCTCTCTCAGCCATGCCCGATACTCGGCGGGCACATAGGCGCCCCTGCGATACAGCTCCCGGTATCGACCGACGAGCTCGGGATGCGACTGGGATACCCAGGACATGAACCAGCCACGTGTCGTCCCGCGCAAATGCAACGGGAAAACCGTCACGCCTGCCGCACCTGCCTGCGCGATCCGGCCCAACAGGTCATCGAGATGCTCCACCGTGTCGGTCAGGAACGGAAGCACCGGCGCCACCATCACATGCGGTTCAAAACCGGCCTCGCGCGCCGCGGTGATCAACGACAGTCTCGCCTGCGGCGAAGGGACCCCCGCTTCAACCTCGCGCTGTAACGCCTCATCTCCGATGGCCAGCGAGATGCCCACGCTCACCGACACCTGCTGTGCCGCCTCGGCGAGCAGCGGTAAATCCCTGCGCAGCAGGGTTCCTTTGGTGAGGATCGATATCGGAGTGCCGGAATCGGCCAGCGCCGCAATGACTCCCGGCATCAGCTGATAGCGCCCCTCGGCCCGTTGATAGGGATCGGTGTTGGTGCCGAGTGCGACCGTCTCCCGGTTCCACGACTTGCGACCCAGTTCTTTCCTGAGCACCGGGACCAGATTGGTTTTCACCACGATCTGGTTGTCGAAATCGGTACCGCTGTCGAACTCCAGATATTCATGGGTGGGGCGCGCGAAACAATAGCGGCAGGCATGTGCGCAGCCGCGAAATGCGTTGACGGTAAACCGGAATGGCAACATGGATACCGCCGGAACCTTGTTGAGCGCCGACTTGCACAGCACTTCGTGAAAAGTGATGCCCGCGAATTCGGGCGTGCGCACACTGCGCACCAGACCGATCCGCTCCAAACCCGGAAGCGCGCCGTCGTCGGCATCCAGCGTCTGCCCGTCCCACCGCATAACCCTATGCGAACATATGTTCGATCACGTGTCAATCCCCGTCGACACGTGTCGGAGCGCGAATCTAGGCTCGGCCCCATGAAGCAGCAGCTGCACTTTGTCACTGTCGCCGCAACGGATCTGGATGCCACTCGGCGCTTCTATGGAGCACTGGGCTGGACACCACTGCTGGATGTCGAGGGCGAGATCGTCTTCTACCAGAGCGCACCGGGACAGCTCCTGGGCTTCTTCCTCGCCGATAAGTTCACCGAGGATCTCTCCGCCCCCGGTGATCATTCACGGGTTTCCGGGATCACCCTGGCCCACAACGTCGATTCCGCAGAGGACGTGGCGACGCTGTCCGGCACCATGGCCCTGTCGGGGGGCACTGTTCTCAAACCGCCACAACCCGGACAGTTCGGTGGGGTCTTCCACGCCCACGTCCAGGACCCCAACGGGTTGATTTGGGAAATCGCCCACAACCCCGGTTGGCGGATCGCTTCCGATGGCACGGTCCACCTGGGGGACTGACGCAGGCGTGCGCCGGCCGTGGCCGGCCTGATTGACTTACCGCGTGACGAATACCGCGACCGAGTTACTGTTCTCCTACGGCACCTTGCAGCAGGCCGACGTGCAGCGCGCCACCTTCGGGCAGGAACTTGACGGTCATACCGACGCCATTGTGGGCTTCGATCTGGACTATGTGACCATCACCGACCCGCATGTCATCGCGACCAGTGGCAGCGACCGTCACCCCATCCTTCGCCCGTCAACCGATGCCTCAGCAGAGGTCCCCGGCATGGTCTTCTCGATCACACCCGAGCAGCTGGCCGCCGCCGACGAGTACGAAGTGGATGATTATCAACGCATTTCGGTGCCACTGCGCTCGGGCGAAACCGCCTGGGTGTACGTGTTCGCCGGCTAGCGGGCTACCACTTGCGCAGAGAACAGGTGACGGCGGTCTCGCCATCGGCCTGGGTGGCGAGGGCACCATCCACGTATACCTCACAGTGGAAGACGGGGGCACCGGTGACGGCCTTGGCCGCCGCGCTCGCACTCACGTACGCCCACTGCGTCGGGTCGTTGAGCGTTGTCTCGACGACGAACGGAGCGTCGGGGGTGATGCGGGTCGAGTTACGCACCAGGTACTTGCTCGACTCCGAGTCGTAGGCCGAGGCGCTCGGCGGCTCGTTCTGCAGCACGAGCGTCTGCGAGAGGAATTCACGGTCGGATCTGATCACGTACTTCACCTGGTGCGGGGCCGCCTCCGCGACAGGCGTCAGCACCATCGTCAAGGTTGCGGCACTGGCCGTGGCGAGCAGAGCTGCGGCGATACGTCCCATACGTGTCATATCCGCGATGCTAGCCGCGCCGTTACTTCATCGACAATCGAAACGATCGGCACGGGCTGCTGAACGCCGTCGGCCAGCGTCTTGAGCTCGATGTTTCCCTCGCCGATTTCCCGATCCCCGGCGACCAGCGCAATCGAGGCTCCCGAGCGGTCCGCGCCACGCATCGCACCCTTGAGTCCACGGTCGCCGTAGGCGATATCGGTACGAATTCCCGCGCTCCGCAGCTGCGCCGCCACCGTCACGAGCACCGATTTCGCGTCCTGCCCCAGGGGCACACAGAAGACTTCGCAGCGCCCACTGTCTCCTACCGTGACACCTTCGGCCTGCAGCGCCAGCAGGGTTCTGTCCACGCCGAGCCCAAACCCGATACCCGACAACGATTGTCCACCGAGCTGCGCCATCAGTCCGTCATAGCGCCCACCGCCACCAATCCCGGATTGCGCGCCAAGACCGTCATGCACAAACTCGAAGGTGGTCTTGGTGTAGTAGTCAAGGCCACGCACCAGCCTGGGGTTCACCACGTACTGCACGCCCAGTGCGTCCAGATGGTGCAGCACCTGATCGAAGTGCGCCTTGGACTCCTCGGAGAGATGGTCGAGCATCAGTGGCGCATCGGCCGTCATCTCGCGCACCTCGGGGCGCTTGTCGTCGAGCACCCGAATCGGGTTGATACGGGCCCGCTCTCGCGTCGCCTCGTCCAGGTCCAAGCCGAAGAGGAATTCCTGCAACAACTCTCGGTACTGCGGGCGGCAGGAGGCGTCGCCCAGCGAGCTGATCTCCAACCGGAAGCCGGTCAGGCCCAGGGAGCGATAGCCCGCGTCGGCGATAGCGATCACCTCGGCGTCCAGGGCCGGATCGTCCACGCCGATGGCTTCCACGCCGACCTGCTGCAGCTGACGGTAGCGGCCGGCCTGCGGTCGCTCATACCGGAAAAAGGGACCGGCGTAACGCAGTTTCATCGGCAGTTGGCCACGGTCCAGGCCATGCTCGATGACCGCACGCATCACCGAGGCGGTGCCCTCCGGACGCAAGGTCACCGACCGATCGCCGCGGTCGGCGAAGGTGTACATCTCCTTGCTCACCACATCGGTGGACTCGCCCACCCCGCGGGCGAACAGTCCGGTGTCCTCGAACACGGGCAGCTCGATGTAGCCGTACCCGGCCAGCCGCGCCTGCTCCAGCAGCCCGTCACGAACAGCCAGGAACTGCGCGGAGTCCGGCGGCACATAGTCCGGGATGCCCTTAGGTGCACTAAAAGTCTTCTCGCTCACTGGATTCCCTCGAGGAACGGGTTGGCACGTCGCTCATCGCCGATGCTGGTGGCATTGCCGTGACCCGGCAGCACCACCGTCGAATCGTCTCGGGTAAGCAGCTTGGCGGCAATCGAATCGAGCAGCTGTTGGTGGTTGCCGCCGGGCAGATCGGTGCGCCCGATCGACATCTGGAAGAGCGTGTCGCCGCTGAACACCACATCGATGGGCCCATTGTCGCTGTCGACCTCGATGCCGAACACAACAGAACCACGGGTGTGCCCCGGTGTGTGGTCGACGGTGAGCGTGATCCCGGCGAGCTCCAGCTTGTCGCCGTCGCCGATCTCTACGAGCTCCTTGGGCTCGATGAATTCCATGCCCTGGATGAACTGGGCCAGACCGGGCCCGATCCCCGCGAGCGGATCGGCGAGCATCACGCGGTCGTCGGGGTGGATGTACACGGGGATCCCGTACTCATCGGCGAGCGGCTGTGCCGTCCAGGTGTGGTCCAGATGCCCGTGGGTCAGTAGCACCGCCTCCGGGGTGAGGTCGCGTTCGGCGAGGATCTCCTTAACTCCGGAGGTCGCCTCCTGTCCGGGGTCGACGATGACGGCGGGGCCGCCCTCGTGGGGCGCCACGATGTAGCAGTTCGTGGCGAACATGCCCGCGGGAAAACCGGTGATCAGCACCCGACCAGCTTAGGCGGCGGGTCCTTCCCCATCTCTCAGGTGTGGCTGGCACACTCTCTGGCGACCTAGATTCTTCAATGGACGCCCTAGGAGGAGAACCCGGTGCCGACCAACGAGCAGCGACGTCAGACGGCCAAGCGCAAGCTGGAGCGACAGCTGGAGAACCGTGCTGAGCGCGCCCGTAAGCAGCGGATCTGGGCGATCAGCGGCGCCGCGGTCGTGGCCGTCGTCGTCGCTGTGGCCATCACCGCATGGCTGGCCATCAGTAAGAGCGACAAGACGGATGCGGCACTGGACACCTCCACCACCCCGGTCTCCACGGTCGACGCGCCGCCGACGTCCTCGTTGCCCACGCCCGACGAGCCGCCCGTCACCGGCCCGGCCCTGCCGAAGTTCGTGCCGTCCGCGGAAGTGGGTGCCAATTGCCAGTACCGGCCCGCGGGCGCGCCCGCCAAGGCCATCGACAAGCAGATGCCGCGCTCCGGGAAGATCCCGACCGAGCCGGCGACGCTCACCGCCAGCGTGAAGACCAGCCAGGGCAACATCGGCCTGGTGCTGGACAACGCCAAGGCGCCGTGCACGGTGAACAGCTTCGCCAGCCTGGCCCAGGGTGGGTACTTCGACGACACCATCTGCCACCGGATCACAAGTGGCAGCTTGTCGGTGTTGCAGTGCGGTGACCCGAAGGGCACCGGTTCGGGCGGTCCGGGATACGAATTCGACAACGAGTACCCGACCACCGCCTACAAGGCCGACGATCCCGCGGCACAACGGGCCGTCATCTATCCCGCCGGCACGTTGGCGATGGCCAACGCGGGCCCCGGTACCAACGGCAGCCAGTTCTTCATGGTCTACAAGGATTCGCAGCTGCCGCCGCAGTACACCGTGTTCGGCACCATCGACAAGACCGGTATGGACACCCTCGCCAAGATCGCCAAGAACGGCATCAAGGCGGGAGCACGTGGCGCGGGTGATGGCACACCCGCACAAGAAGTCAAGATCATCGACCTGCAGCTCGACTGACATGATTTCACGTCGCGTTCTGTTGCTCGGCGGGCTGACCACGGTCGGCGTGGCCGCTGTGGGTTGTTCACGCGGCGGCGACAGCCCAACCTCGCCAACCGAACTCGCCTCCCTGGAAAAGGATTTCGGGGGACGCATCGGTGTGTACGCCCTGGACACCGGATCGGGTGCCACGCTGGGGCACCGGGCAAATGAGCGCTTCCTGATGTGCTCGACGGTGAAGACCTTCATCGTGTCGGCCATCCTGCACCGCCGCCTGAGCGAACCGGGGCTGCTGGACAAGCGGATTCAGTATGCGCAGTCCGACCTCATGGAGTGGGCACCCGTCACGTCCCAGCATGTGGCCGAGGGCATGACCGTCGCGGAACTGTGCGATGCGACCCTGCGCTACAGCGACAACACCGGCGCCAACCTGTTGATCGCGCAGCTCGGCGGCCCGAAGCAGACGGAGAAGTTCGTTCGAAGCCTGGGCGACAACGTCTCTCGCATGGATCGCACCGAAGATCAGCTGAACATCCCGGACGGCGATCTGGACACCTCGACCCCGCAGCAACTGGTGACCAATCTGCGCAGGCTGGCGCTCGACGAGGGGCTCGACGCGCAGGGCCGCGATCTGCTCACCGACTGGTTGAAGCGCAACACCACAGGCGACCAGTCGATTCGGGCGGGAGTCCCGACCGGATGGACGGTCGGGGACAAGACCGGCAGCGGGTTCAAGGGCGAGACCAATGACATCGCGGTGATCTGGCCGACCGGGCGTGCGCCGATTGTCGTCGCCGTGCTGACGGTCCCCGACGATCCGAAGTCCACTCAGGGCAAGCCAACCATCGCCGCGGCCACCCGGATCGCGCTGAAGGCATTCGGCGTCTAGTCGTCTAACACGCCGGTAGACCGGGTTAGGCCGCCGACGTAACCCGGTAGACGTCGTAGACGCCCTCGACGTTGCGCACCACGTTAAGAACGTGTCCCAGATGCTTCGGGTCGCCCATCTCAAAGGTGAAGCGGCTGATGGCCACTCGATCATTCGAGGTGGTCACCGAGGCCGACAGAATGTTCACCCGCTCGTCGGCCAGGGCGCGGGTCACATCGGAGAGCAACCGGTGCCGGTCCAGCGCCTCCACCTGGATGGCGACCAGGAAGACCGAGGACGCCGATGGCGCCCAGTTCACTTCGATGATCCGTTCCGATTGCTGCTGCAGAGATTCGGCGTTGGTGCAGTCGGTGCGGTGCACGCTGACTCCCCCGCCGCGCGTGACGAATCCAAGGATCTGATCCCCGGGCACCGGGGTGCAGCATTTCGCGAGCTTGGTCAACACACCCGGTGCGCCCGGCACGGCCACGCCGACATCATCGGAACGCCGCTGGCGAATGGGCATGGTCGACGGAGTGGACCGTTCGGCCAATTCCTCCTCGGCACTGTCCACACCACCGAGCTGAGCGACCAGGCGCTGCACCACATGCCGCGCCGACACATGCCCCTCGCCCACCGCGGTGTAGAGCTGCGAGGTGTCCTGGTAGCGCAGCTCACGAGCCAGCGAGGCCATACCCTCGCCATTGACCAGGCGCTGCAACGGAAGTCCACCACGGCGCACCTCGCGCGCGATGGCGTCCTTACCCGCCTCGAGCGCCTCCTCGCGACGCTCCTTGGCGAACCACTGCCGAATCTTCGCCTTCGCGCGCGGCGACACGACAAAGGTCTGCCAGTCGCGCGACGGGCCCGCGGTGGCGGCCTTTGACGTGAAAACCTCTACCACTTCGCCGTTTTCGAGCTTGCGCTCCAGGGCCACCAACCGGCCGTTGACGCGCGCACCGATGCACCGATGACCTACCTCGGTGTGCACGGCGTACGCGAAGTCGACCGGGGTAGACCCGGCGGGCAACGTGATGACATCACCCTTGGGTGTGAAGACGAAGATCTCCTGCACCGCCAGGTCATAGCGCAGCGACTCCAGGAACTCTCCGGGGTCGGCGGCCTCACGCTGCCAGTCGAGCAGCTGGCGCATCCACGCCATGTCGTCGATTTCGGCGGCGGCATGGTTGGGCGGAACACCGTTGCGGCCCTTGGCTTCCTTGTACCGCCAGTGCGCGGCAATGCCGTACTCGGCGGTGCGGTGCATGTCGCGGGTGCGAATCTGGACCTCCAGCGGCTTGCCCTCGGGGCCGACCACGGTGGTGTGCAAGGACTGATAGACACCGAACCGCGGTTGGGCGATGTAGTCCTTGAACCGGCCGGCCATCGGCTGCCAGAGCGAGTGCACCACGCCCACGGCGGCGTAACAGTCACGAATCTCATCACACAGGATCCGGACGCCCACCAGATCGTGGATGTCGTCGAAGTCGCGGCCCTTGACGATCATCTTCTGATAGATCGACCAGTAGTGCTTGGGGCGACCCTCGACAGTGGCACCGATACGCGAACCGTTCAGGGTGGCAACAATTTCCGCACGCACCTTGGCCAGGTAGGTATCGCGTGACGGCGCCCGGTCGGCGACCAGACGCACGATCTCCTCGTACTTCTTGGGGTGCAGGATCGCGAAGGACAGGTCTTCGAGCTCCCACTTGACCGTTGCCATACCCAGGCGGTGTGCCAGTGGCGCAATCACTTCGAGCGTCTCGCGGGCCTTACGCGCCTGCTTCTCCGGTGGCAGGAATCGCATGGTGCGCATGTTGTGCAACCGGTCCGCGACCTTGATCACCAGCACGCGAGGGTCGCGCGCCATGGCGATGATCATCTTGCGGATGGTTTCGCCCTCGGCGGCGTTACCCAACACCACCTTGTCGAGCTTTGTCACGCCATCAACAAGGTGGGCCACCTCGGTACCGAATTCGGTGGTCAGCTGTTCCAGGCTGTACCCGGTGTCCTCGACGGTGTCGTGCAGAATCGCGGCCACTAGAGTGGTGGTGTCCATGCCGAGCTCGGCCAGAATGTTCGCCACGGCGATCGGATGAGTGATGTACGGATCACCCGACTTGCGAAACTGCTCGGCATGCCGACTCTCGGCTACCTCGTATGCGCGCTGCAGCACCACCCGGTCGGCCTTGGGGTAGAACTCGCGATGGACAGCCATCAGCGGCTCGAGCACGGGGCTGACGGCGCCGCGCTGGGCGGTCATCCTGCGGGCCAGCCGGGCCCGTACCCGGCGCGACGCACTCATGGTGCCGCTGATCCGCAGAGAGTCCGAGCTCGGTGCCGTCGGATCGCTCACGACAGGCAGGGATTCGACCGCGACCTGATTCTCGCTCGGTACCTGCTCGTCAGCCACGGTTCACCTCCTGCCGCCTAGATTATCCCTCAGATCACACGCAGCGCAGTTAATGGCAGCGGCGCCACGGCCGCACGACCGGCCAGATCGGACAGTTCCAGAACTACACCCGCGCTGATCACGTCCGCACCCGCGGCACGCAACAGTTTGATGGTCGCCGCCAGTGTTCCCCCGGTGGCCAGCACATCGTCGATGATCGCCACGCGATGACCGGTCAGATCCACTCCTTCGGCGGGAATCTCCAGCGCCGCGGTGCCGTACTCGAGTTGATAGGTCTGAGCATGCACTGGTGGCGGCAGCTTTCCTGCCTTCCGCACGGCCAGCACACCTACGCCGAGCCGGATCGCCACGGCGGCCCCCAATAGGAAGCCGCGCGCATCGATCCCCGCGATCAGCGTGGCCCCTGCCGACGCCTCCCCCAACGCATCGGTGACCCGTGAGAGGCCCTCGGCGTCCGCGAACAGCGGCGTCAAGTCCTTGAACTGCACCCCGGGCTCGGGAAAGTCGGGGACCTTACGAGTCAGCCTGTCGATGAGCGCTGTGACAGCGTCCGAAGATGTCACGCCGGCAACACCCAACGATCCATGTTCCAGCCCGCGCCCCACCGGGTGACGCTCGGTGTAGCGGCGTACATCGACTTCGGTGCGATCAGCACGCGTGGCTGCCGGTACAGCGGCAGGGTCGGCAGGTCGTTCCACAGGATGGCCGACGCATCGCCGAGCAGCCGGCTCTGGTCCCTGGCGTTGGTGGTCACCGCCAGCGCGGCGATGATCCCGTCTATCTGACCGTTGGCATAGTTCGCGGGGTTCTTGCCCTCGCGCGACCGCAGGGCGTACGCATCCATGAGCCATGAACCCGTCGAACCGCTGCCAGGAGCTCCGCCGATCGAGCTAAGTAGCGCGTCAACTTGATTGTCCCGCAACGAGTGTGGTCCAACCTCGGGCGAACTGACGTCCTGCACGGTGATCCCGGCGGCCGCACAGGCCTGCGCCATCGCCGACACGATTGCCGCACGGCGCGGGTTGGGCGCCTGATATCCCACCCGGACGGTCAACGGACGGTTGGCCACCGCGGCACGGGCCGCGACCGGGTCCGAACGCATGAATCGTCCTGCCTCAGCCGCAGCCTCCACCGAGGCGAACGAGTCTCCGATGCTGGTATCCAGCCGGGCGTTCATCACCGGCACTCCGGCGATTCCCGCGATGGCGTCACGTGGTGTGCACAACGCGACCGCACGGCGCACATCGGGCGCCCCAACAGACCCGCCGGCACCGAAGATCAGTTGCTCCACACCCGAACCGGGTTCCTCGGTGCGCACGAATCCGTCAGGGGCGGTAAGAGTCCCGGCCGATCCGGCTGCGACGTCGACAACCTCCAGATCGCCGTCGGATAGCCGTTTTTGCACATCGATCCCGCTGGGCCACACCGTGACCCGCTTGGTCACCGGCGGACTACCCCACCACTTGTCATTGGCGACAAGCACGACCGATCCGTCCTCGTTGTACCCGTCGAACTTGTATGGCCCTGATGACGGGAACTTCGAGAGATCCAGATCCGAACCGAAGTTCCACTGGTTGTTCCAAAAATCGGCGATCTTCTGCAGCGCCGGAACGTCATTGGCGGCGATGGCACCGATCAGGTCAATACCCCCACCGACCTTGTCGGCGATCACATGCCACGGCAACATCGTTGTGGCGGCGAATAGCTGGGTCCAGTCGGTGAAGGCGCGATCCGGGGCGAAGGTGACACGCGCGGTCTTCTGCCCCGACTTGCAATCGATGGTGGAGATATCGGCGTATCCCGCCGTGCTGGCCGCGTCAAAATCGGGCAGCCTGCCGGATTGCGCGAACCAGGACAGCACCATGTCTTCACAGGTCACTGGCTTGCCGTCGGAATAGACGGCCTTCTCATTGATGGTGTAGTCGAGCACCAATGGGATACGGCCGACGACCTCGACGGTGCCGAAGTCGTGGTCAGCGATGACCTGGCCGTCAGGACCGTGGAAGCCAAACCCGGTGAGTACGCGATTGAATGCCTGCGCCCCGGCTGACGCGTTCCCCGCGACACTGTTGACGTTGTACGTCGTCAAGCGGCCATCGACGGCATAGTCGAGCGTTTTTGCCGCCGAGGTCCAACATGAGGTCAACAACCCCGCCGCGAGCACCATCGTGGTCGCGATGGCGCCGATTCGCGCGATCCGTCCTGCTCCGGTCCGTGCTGGGCCTCGTGAAACCATCAGCGCCGCCGAACGTTTCGCTTACCTTGAGGGCGGGCACCGGGCTTGGGTTTGGCGGGGCGTACCCCGGTCATGGCGGCATCGGATGCCCCCGATGTCGCCGCCTTGACGGCCTTGGTTCCCGAACCGGTCTCTGCCAGGGGCGTGGCGTCGGGCTTGCGGCGACTCAGCACCTTCTTGGTATGGCTCGCCACCAGCTCCGTGCGCTCACGCAGTGCCACCAGCAGCGGGGTCGCGAAGAAGATCGACGAGTACGTGCCCACCAGGATGCCGACAAGCTGGACCAGCGCAAGGTCCTTCAGCGTGCCCACACCCAGCAGCCAGATGGCCACCACGATGAGCGAGAGCACCGGGATCACCGAGATGAGGCTGGTGTTGATCGAGCGCATGAAGGTCTGGTTCACGGCCAGGTTGGCATGCTCGGCGAAGGTCCGCCGCGACGTGTGCTGGAACCCGTGCGTGTTTTCCTCGACCTTGTCGAACACGATCACGGTGTCGTACAAGGAGAATCCTAGGATGGTGAGCAGGCCGATCACCGTGGCCGGGGTGACCTCGAAGCCCACCAGTGAGTACACGCCCGCGGTAACCAGCAGGTCGAAGACCAGTGCGGCCAAGGCCGCCAGCGCCATGTAGCGCTCGTAGCGCACGGCGATGTAGATACCGGACAGCACCAGGAACACGCCCAGCGCCCACAGCGCCTTGTTGGTGATCTGCCCGCCCCAGGTCTCCGACACCGCCGAATCGCTGATGGCGTTGATGGACGGCTTGCCGTCAGATCCCTTGGGCGCGAACCTGTCGAAGAGCGCCTTGTGGAGCTTTGCCGATTCGTCGTTGTCGAGCGTCTCGGTGCGAATCTGAATGGAGGCCGAGTCACCGGTTCCGGTGACGACGATCGACTCGGCATCGCGGCCTAGTGTCTGACTGAAGACGTCCTCGGTCTGCTGAACCGTGGCCTCGCCCTTCGGGAACGACACCTTGGTGCCGCCCTCGAAATCGATACCGAAGACGAATCCCTTGATCGCGATGGACAAGATCGCGACAACCATGAACGCGCCGCTGATCCCGAACCACAGCGTGCGCTTGCCGACGACGTCGACCGCACCGGTTCCGGTGTACAGACGGTAGAAGAATCCGTGTTCTGGTGCCGCACTGCCGGTTTCAACTGCAGTGGACGTGGGTTCCTTGGCGGCGCTCTCGGTGCCGTTGCCGTTGCTCACGGTGTCGTTGCTGGTGCTCATGCGTGTGCCGCCGCCTTACGTTCGCGGGCAATCTGCTGGACCGCTCCGAGCCCGTTGTACGCGGGCTTGGAGAGGGTCGCGGACTTGGAGGACAGGTAGACAAGCGGCCACGTCACCAGGAACACCACCACCACGTCGAGGATGGTGGTGAGTCCGAGAGTGAACGCGAAGCCCTTCACCTGCCCGATGGCGAGTGCGTACAGCACCACGGCGGCCAGCAAGGTCACCGCGTTACCCGACAGGATCGTCTTGCGGGCGCGAGCCCAACCTCGGGGCACCGCCGAACGATACGAACGACCTTCTCGTATCTCATCTTTGATGCGCTCGAAGAACACCACGAAGGAGTCCGCGGTGGTGCCGATGCCGATGATCAGACCGGCGATACCGGCCAGATCCAAGGTGTATGAGATGTATCTACCCAGCAGGACCAGGATGGCGAACACCATGGCGCCCGAGGCCACCAAGGACAGCGCGGTCAGGATGCCGAGCACACGGTAGTAGATCAGCGAGTACAGCAACACGATCGCCAATCCAATGGCGCCCGCGATCAGGCCGGCCTTGAGCGAGGTCAATCCGAGTGTGGCCGAAACTGTTTCGGCGTCGGAGGACTCGAAGGACAGCGGCAGCGAACCGTACTTGAGGGCCGCGGCAAGCTGCTTGGCCGAGTCGGAGGTGAACTGCCCGCTGATTTCGGTCTTGCCGCCCGGGATGGGCTCGCGGATGGCTGGCGCACTGATCACCTTGGAGTCCAACGTGAACGCGGTCTGGGTGCCCTGCTGCCAATGCGCAGAGGTGTACTCCGCCCAGACCTTGGCTCCGGTGGGCTTGAACTCCATGCTCACCACGTAGATGCCGCGCTGCTGGTCAAGTCCCGAGCTGGCGTCCTTGATCTCCTCGCCGCTGATGATCGCCTTGTCCAGCAGATAGGCGGCCTTTCCGCCCTGACTGTCATCGCCACAGGTGACCAACGGAAGGTTCGGATCGTCATTGCCCGCGAGCGGGTCGTCAAGGTCATAGCAACGCGATGACTGAACCTGAAGCGCCAGCATCTGAATCCGCGGATCGTCGCTCTGCCTGATCTGCTTCTCGAAGTCGATCAGCTGCTTGCGTTCCTCACCGCTGCCCGGTTTCGGCGGCAGATCGGTGGCCGGAGCAGCGGGCGGTGGGGCATTCGGCGTCGCGGGCTGCGTCGCCGGAGCGGGTGGCGGTGGCGGCGGCGTGGTGGTTTGCGCCGGATAGGGCCGCGGCTGCGGTTTCGGCGAAGGCGCGGCGGGTGCCGGCTTTCCCGCACCGGGCTCCGGGGGCGTCGCCTCTTGCCCAGCGCCGGGCGGGCCGCCCTGGGGCGCTCCGGCCTGGGGATTCTCCTTGGGCTGCGCCGGCACCATCTGGACGACAGGCCGGATGTAGAGCTTGGCGGTCTGACCGAGGTTGCGGGCCTCGCTGCCGTCGTTACCGGGCACCGTGATGACGAGGTTGTCGCCGTCGATGATGACCTCGGATCCGGAGACACCGAGGCCGTTGACGCGCGCATTAATGATCTGCTGTGCCTGAGTCAACGCTTCCCTGGTCGGCTTGGAACCGTCAGGGGTGCGTGCCGTCAGGGTGACGCGGGTTCCACCCTGCAGGTCGATACCGAGCTTGGGCTTAGCGTGCTTGTCGCCGGTCAGGAAGACCAGCAGGTAGGCGCCGATCAGCAGCACCAGGAAGGCAGCTAGATAACGCGCGGGATGCACAGGGGCCGATGGCGAGGCCACGTGTCCGGTCTCCTTGCTTGTCGAGGGCGGGTCGGGAGGCGTTCAGGGTTGAGCAAAGGTGAAAGCCGCTACTCCTTGGTCAGCTCGACCCCGGTGCTCTCGACGTCGCGCGACGCCTCCTCAGCGGTGTCATCGGTGTCCTCGGCCTCATCAACGATCTTGTCGCGGACCGCGAGCTTCATCCAGCGCGTCACAACACCCGGAGCGATCTCCAGATCGACGGTGTCGTCGGTGACTGCGGCGATAGTGCCCTGCAGACCGGAGGTGGTGTGCACCCGGTCGCCGATTGCCAGGGACTCGTGCAGCTCGATGGTGGCGTCCAGAGCCTTGCGCTGCCGCCGGTTCGCGAAGAAAAGGAACGCGCCCATAACGAGGATGAGCGGCAAAAAGACGATGATCGATTCCATGGCGGCTTTCGGGATTCTTTCCGTTGGGTCTTCACGAGTTCAAGCACGGTCTGCGTGAAACGAGCACGCGACAAGTCACCAGTGTGCCATCCGACTCTGTGGAATCGACGCGAACCCCGGACCTGCGCGTCCTGGACTCAAGCGTCCCGTCAATCGAACAGCCCGGCGTGTCCCAGCACCTGCGGCGGCGGGGTAAGACCCAGATGTGTCCACGCCAATGCTGTCGCCACACGTCCGCGCGGCGTCCGGGCCAGCATCCCGGCACGCACCAGGAACGGCTCACACACCTCTTCCACTGTGGTCGATTCCTCCCCGACCGCTACCGCCAATGTCGACACGCCCACCGGGCCGCCGCCGAAACTGCGTGTCAGCGCCGTGAGCACCGCCCGGTCCAGGCGGTCCAGCCCCAGCTCGTCGACGTCGTAGACGGCCAGGGCGGACTTGGCTACATCCACGGTGATGACACCGTCTGCCCGCACTTCCGCGTAGTCACGGACCCGGCGCAGCAACCGATTGGCGATACGTGGGGTGCCGCGTGAGCGCCGGGCGATCTCCACACCTGCGTCGGCTCCGAGCTCGATGCCGAGGATTCCCGCCGATCGAGCCAGCACAAGTTCGAGTTCATCGGGCTCGTAGAAGTCCATGTGGGCGGTGAACCCGAACCGGTCACGCAATGGCCCGGTCAGCGACCCGGATCGGGTGGTCGCACCGACCAGCGTGAACGGCGCCACTTCCAGGGGTATCGAGGTCGCGCCGGGCCCCTTGCCGACGACGATGTCGACGCGGAAGTCCTCCATCGCCAGATACAGCATTTCCTCAGCGGGCCGCGCGATGCGGTGAATCTCATCGATGAACAACACATCGTGTTCGACGAGGTTGCTCAGCATCGCCGCCAGATCGCCCGCGCGCTCCAATGCCGGACCCGAGGTCACCCGCAGCGAGGAGCCCAACTCGCCCGCGATGATCATCGCCAGGGAGGTTTTGCCGAGTCCGGGTGGACCGGACAACAGAATGTGATCCGGGGTGCCGCCGCGATTCTTGGCGCCGGACAGCACGAGCTCCAGCTGCTCACGCACCCGTGGCTGACCGATGAACTCCCGCAGCGACTTGGGTCTGAGCCCGGCATCGATGTCGTTCTCGCCGACCGTGAGCGCGCCGGACATCTCGGGGCCGGCATCGAAATCGTCCTCTTCGCCGTCAAACTCGTCGAAGCTGGTCATCGCGTCTTGCCCAGTAGCGTCAGCGCCGACCGCAGCACGGTCGAGGTATCTCCGTCGGAATTATCTTGAGCCAGAACGGTATCGGTGGCCTGTTCGGCTTGCTTCGCGGCGAACCCGAGGCCGATAAGCGCGTCGACGACCTGTGTACGCACCAGCGATGCTGTGCCGCGCCCCAGCTCGGTGGTTCCACTCGGGGTCGCGGCCACCTTCTCGCGCAGTTCCAGCACCAAGCGCTCGGCACCACGCTTGCCGATCCCGGGAACCCTGGTCAGTGCATTGACATCGCCATCGGCCAGCGCCTGGCGCAAGGTCGGCGCGTCGTAGACCGCGAGTGTGGCCATCGCGATCTTGGGCCCCACACCGGAGACACCCAGCAGCGTCAGGAACAGATCGCGGGCATCGGTGTCGGTGAAGCCGTACAACGTCATCGAATCTTCGCGGACGATCATCGCCGTGATCAGCCGTACCTGGGTGCCGCGCCGCAGCGTCGACAGTGTGGCCGGGGTGGCATTGACGCGGTATCCGACGCCGGCGGCCTCGATCACCACATGATCGAGTGCGATGTCGATGGCCTCGCCATTGACCGAAGCAATCACCGGGATACCGCCTTCAATCGGGCCGCGAAGGCCTTCCGCTGCTCTTCCGCCGCGGCTTCCGCCTTCGCCATTCTCGCCAGCATGGGCGCACGCCAGCAGTGACAGATTGCCAGGGCCAACGCGTCGGCCGCATCAGCGGGCTTCGGCGCCGTCTGCAGCTGCAGGATGCGCGTGACCATTGCGGTCACTTGGGATTTATCTGCGCGCCCGTTGCCGGTGACGGCGGCCTTGACCTCCGACGGGGTGTGGAAATACACCTCAATCCCCCGCTTGGCAGCACAAAGTGCGATCACTCCGCCCGCTTGGGCGGTGCCCATCACGGTGGAAACGTTCTGCTGAGCGAAGACGCGCTCGATGGCGATCACGTCGGGACGGTGCGTGTCCATCCAGTGTTCGACAACCTGACTGATCGCCAGAAGTCGTTGCGGCAAGGGCTGATTGGCCGGAGTACGGACTACGTCGACGTCCAGCGCCACCACCTTGCGACCCGAGGAGGCCTCGACCATGGACAGACCGCACCGGGTAAGACCCGGGTCGACTCCCATTACTCGCACGCGCCAGCCCTCTCGCCGTAGAACAGTTGTTCGATCAGCATATCCAGGAGGCTTGCCCATTCCAGATAGCAACACGCGAGGGCTCTGCAAATGTCAACATCCGTTGGCCTAAGCTCAGGCCATGTCCACCGAACCTCGGCGATCGGACGCCACCCGTGCGGCCATCCTTGAGGCTGCTCAGGAGCACTTCGCCAGCGTCGGGTACGAGAAGGCAACCATACGGGCCATCGCGGCGACGGCGGGTATCGACCCGTCCCTGGTCATGCGGTACTACGGCAACAAGGGCAAGCTCTTCGCGGCCGCCGCCGACTTCGATATTCACCTGCCCGAGAATCTTGCCGAGATTCCGCGTCCCGAGCTGGGGGCAGCCCTCGTCGAGCACTTCCTCGCCAAATGGGAGGCCGACGACACCATGGTCGCCCTACTGCGCGCGGCAGTGTCGCATGAGACGGCGCGCGCACGGATGGCCGAGATCTTCAGCAGTCAGATGGTGCCTGCGATCGAGGCGTTAACGGCGGATCGCGCCATGGAACGCGCGGCGCTGATCGGCACTCAGATGATCGGCCTGGCGATGTGCCGATACGTGATCCGCCTCGGGAACGTGCCCGAGATGACGCACGAACAGATCATCGACTTGATCGCACCGACAATCCAGGCCTACCTGGATTGTGACTGCGACTGCGAAGCGCCCTAGCTCGCGCGCTCGGGCTGCGTCCACGGGCGCAGCCGGGGTACCCAGCGCGGTACGTGCTGCGAGTACTCGGCGTAGTCGCGGCCGAACCTCTTCAATAGGCCGCGCTCCTCCACCAGCGGAAAGTACACGGCGTTGATGGTCACGAAAACGGCTGCATAGATCAGCAAGCCGACAGAGTTCACCGCGAACGCCTCACCCAGCAGGATGGCGATGACTCCGGTGATCATCGGGTTACGTACGTAGCGGTACGGGCCGCGCACGACAAGGTGAACCGGCGGGTCGAAGGGCGCCAGCGAACCCTTGCCCATCTGGTGGAAGAGCATGACAGTGCGGGTCACCAGGAACAGGCCGGCAGCGACCAGCAAGGTCCCGATCACCGTCGCCGTCATCGACATCTCATCCGACATCCATGACGGCACCTGGATGCCCGTTCCGTAGAGAATCACCAGCGGAATCAGCACCGTCACGGTGAATGGCAGCGCGAGAACCGCGCGCGCGGTGCGCCACAGGCTTGTCGATTCAGGCGCCGGGGCGACTGTTTGTGTGGCCATGACCGGCCTCCCATCATTCGTGGATGTCCTAGATGTACGCCCAGTTGACATTGCTGTCAACACTTGTTGACCAACAGTCGTTGACATCACAGTAACGCCGCTTCCTGGCGTTTGATTCCCGCCATCCAGCGCGATTCGAAGTCGAAGTCCTCGGCCTATTACTGTCGTCGGCGTGTCTGTCGGAAAACTGCCCAGCGAAAAGACGATTCAGTGGTGGCCGCCCCTTGGCGTCCTCGCGATGCTGGTGCTCGGGTTCTCCGTCGGTAAGGGCTCAACGCCCTTTGACGTCTGGTTTTTCCACGGGACGCAGCTCGTATTCGGAGTGCAGCCACGCTGGCTGCTGTTCTTCACCGACTGGGTGTTTCTCGTTCCGGTGCTCGTGGTGTGCGTCGCGTTCGAGCTGTATCGGCGGCGTTGGCGGGTCGCTGCGGTGGCGCTGGCCTGCCCGTTCGTGGCGAATTGGACCACTCAGGGCACCAAGATGCTCGTCGGCCGCGAGAAGGGCGGCTATCTCGCCTACCCCAGCGGCCACACCACCTTCGTGGTCGCCGTGATGGGGATGCTGGTGCTGGTCGCCGGTGGAGCCCTATGGGCGTACATCGTGGCCGGGATTGTCAGCACGCTCGGGCTGCTAGGCCAAGTCGCCTGTGGGTATCACTACCTCACCGACACCATCGGTGCCGTACTGGTCACCACCGCAGTGGTGACGTTGGCCGTATGGGCCGCCGGTCAGCCCTCGTCGAGCTCGGCCAGCACCTCGTCCGATAGGTCCACGTTGGTGTAGACGTTCTGCACGTCGTCGCTGTCTTCCAGTGCGTCGACCAGCTTGAACACCTTGCGGGCAGTGTCGACGTCGACGGGCACGCTCATCGATGGCTGGAAGCTGGCCTCGGCCGAGTCGTAGTCGATCCCGGCCTCTTGCAGCGCCTGACGGACCGCGACCAAGTCGGTGGGCTCGGAGACGACCTCGAAGGTCTCGCCTAGGTCGTTGACCTCTTCGGCGCCCGCCTCCAGGACGGCCGTGAGCACGTCGTCCTCGGACAGACTGCCCTTTTCCAGGGTGATCATGCCCTTGCGGGAGAACAGGTAGGACACCGAACCCGGGTCGGCCATGCTGCCACCGTTGCGGGTCATCGCGACCCGAACCTCGCCGGCGGCGCGGTTGCGGTTATCGGTCAAGCATTCGACAAGCACGGCAACACCATTGGGGCCATAGCCCTCGTACATGATGGTCTGCCAGTCGGCGCCGCCAGCCTCTTCGCCGGCGCCGCGCTTGCGGGCCCGCTCGATGTTGTCGTTGGGCACCGACGTCTTCTTGGCCTTCTGGATGGCGTCATAGAGCGTCGGGTTGCCAGCCGGATCTCCGCCGCCGGTACGCGCGGCGACCTCGATGTTCTTGATCAGCTTGGCGAACTCTTTGCCACGGCGCGCGTCTTTGACGGCCTTCTGATGCTTGGTGGTGGCCCACTTGGAATGGCCGCTCATGTACCCCTGTACTACTTTCTCTAGGTTCTGTCGCACTTCTGCGCTGCCCGAGTGTACTCGCGCACCTAGGGTGAATCACATGACTGTCCTGGTAGCCGACCCGATTGTCGACACCGTCCTGGACCGGTACGCGTCGACCATCGGTGACAGCCTCACCGATTACCGCAATCATCTGTATCGGGGCATGAACTACCAGCTGCGTCTTCTCGGCATGACGACGGCGCCACCCGAAATCGCGTTGGCGTGGGCCACGCACGATATCGGCATCTGGACGGCCGGCACTTGGGACTACCTCGATCCGTCGGTGGCCCTCGCCGAACAGCTGGCACCGGAGTTCGGAATAGACGATGCCAGTCGCACCACAACGATGGTGGCCGATCACCACAAGCTCAGATCAGCGGACGATCTCTGGGTCGAGACTTTTCGATTGGGTGACCGGATTGACGCCTTCCACGGGTTCTACGCCTGGACCGGCCTGGAACGCGCCGATGTGCGCGAGGTCGTAGAGGCCTTGCCGTACGGCGGTTTTCACGGATTCTTGGTGCGAACGGCCGGAAAGTGGACGCTCAAGCACCCGCTGCGGCCGATGCCCATGATGCGCTGGTGATTCATAGCGCGTAGATGTCGCCGGCCTGCCGGACGCATCACCCGCTAGTGCCCACCTCTGAGCGACAAATCACCCCGCCGCGGCGAGTCCGGACTAGCTTGTCGCTCGTAGCCGGGCACACATCATCGCGATCAGGAAGCACGCACCATGTCGACAAAGAGCTGGTGCACCCGCCGGTCCCCGGTGACTTCGGGGTGAAACGACGTCGCCAACGCACTCCCCTGCCGCACCGCGACCGGATGCCCCTGCGCAATGGCCAGCACCTCGACGTCGGCGCCCACCCGCTCCACCCACGGTGCCCTGATGAACACCGCGTGCAGTCCGCCGTCAAGCCCGGTGAAATCCAAGTCGCCCTCGAACGAATCCACCTGGCGCCCGAAAGCATTGCGCCGCACCGTCATATCGATGGCGCCGAGCGCCACCGCATCCGGACGGGTGTCGAGTATCTCGCTGGCGAGCAGGATCATGCCTGCGCACGAGCCATAGACCGGCAGCCCGTCCCGCAGACGCTCGGAGAGCGGATCCAGCAGCTCGAACACGCGCAGCAAGTTGCTCATCGTGGTGGACTCCCCGCCGGGGATGACCAGCCCGTCCACCTTCGAGAGCTCCTCGGCACGACGCACGCCGAGCGCGTCGGCACCCGAATCTTTCAGGGCGGCAACATGTTCCCTGACATCGCCCTGCAATGCCAGCACGCCAACCAGCGGGCTCACGCCATGTTCCCCTTGGCGATCGACGCCTCGTCCGGGTTGCGCTCGTACCGGGTAAGCCCCTCTTGCACCACCGCCGCGACCATCCGGCCCTCGCGATCGAAGATCCGGCCCTGAGTCAGCGCCCGTCCGTATCCCGCCGACGGCGATGTCTCGTCGTACAGCAGCCATTCATCGGCGCGGAATGGCCGCAGGAACCACAGCGCATGATCCAGGGATGCGGTCTGCAGCACGGCGTCCCGGTGCGGCACCTTGGACGAACTCAACAGCGTCAGGTCGCTCATGTAGGCGAGCGCACAGATGTGCAGGACCGGGTCGTCGGGAAGGTGCTTGCGGCAGCGGAACCACACCCGCTGCTGCGCGGCCAGCCGAGGATTCCGGTCCATCAGCTCGTCGGGAACGATCCGGATGTCCCATTCGGCGAACTGCCGGAACAGATCGTGACTGAACGACCCCTCCTCGTCCTGCACATCCGGCAGGTCCTCGGGTGCGGGCACCGGTGGCATCAGATCCTGATGCTCGATGCCGGTGTCCAGAGTCTGAAATGACGCCGACATGCTGAAGATTGCCTGCCCACCCTGAATCGCGGTAACGCGACGGGTCACGAACGAACGGCCGTCACGCACCCGGTCGACGAGAAACACGGTGGGCTCGTTGGGATTTCCCGGTCGCAGGAAGTACCCGTGCAGGGAATGGACAAGGTAGTGTGGCTCCACGGTGCGAACCGCCGAGACCAACGACTGCCCAGCGACCTGACCGCCGAAGGTACGGCGCAGGCTGCTGGGAGTCACGTTGCCTCGGAAGATGTCCTTTTCGAGCTGCTCAAGCGTCAGGATCTCTTCGATATCGGCCATCAGATGGTTTTACCAGCCGCGCTCGGCGAGCCGATGCGGCTGCGCGATGTCCTCCACGTTGATGCCGACCATTGCCTCACCCAGACCGCGCGACACCTTGGCGAGCACGTCCGGGTCGTCGTAGAAGGTGGTGGCCTTCACGATCGCAGCGGCCCGCTGCTCCGGGTTGCCGGACTTGAAGATTCCGGAGCCGACGAACACACCCTCGGCACCCAGCTGCATCATCATCGCGGCGTCCGCCGGAGTGGCGATACCGCCGGCGGTGAACAGCGTGACCGGAAGCTTGCCGGCGCGAGCCACCTCGACTACCAGCTCATAGGGCGCCTGCAGTTCCTTTGCAGCAACGTACAACTCGTCCTCGGACAGCGAGGTGAGCCGACGGATCTCGCCACCGATCTTGCGCATGTGCGTGGTCGCGTTGGACACGTCACCGGTGCCGGCCTCACCCTTGGAGCGGATCATCGCCGCACCCTCGGTAATGCGGCGCAACGCCTCGCCCAGGTTGGTGGCACCGCACACGAACGGCACGGTGAACTTCCACTTGTCGATGTGGTTGGTGTAGTCGGCGGGGGTCAGCACCTCCGACTCGTCGATGTAGTCCACGCCCAGGCTCTGCAGGATCTGCGCCTCGACAAAGTGCCCGATGCGGGCCTTGGCCATGACGGGCACGCTGACGGCGCTGATGATGCCGTCGATCATGTCCGGATCACTCATGCGAGACACGCCACCTTGGGCGCGGATGTCGGCGGGGACGCGCTCCAGTGCCATGACGGCAACGGCTCCGGCGTCTTCAGCGATCTTCGCCTGATCGGGGGTGACAACGTCCATGATGACGCCACCCTTGAGCATCTCGGCCATACCGCGCTTGACGCGAGCGGTACCGGTTCCGGTCTCGGGGGACGTTCCATTGGTCGTGCTAGTCAACTGGGGGCTCCTGGATGTTCGGGTTCTCAGACCAGTCTAATGCCGCCGCACCAGCGATTTTGTCGCGGGAGGTGCGGTGACTGGGCTCACCCGATCAGGATCGGCTCGCGGCGCCCGCCGGTGGCCACCGCATCGGCCGCGCTAGCGGCCTCCCCGAGCAGCTCTCCTAGCTGATTCGGGAAAACCTGCTCCCCCGAGGCCGTCAGCGCGGCGATCTCTTCGGCATCGCACCAGCGGTGGCCGGTGATGTAGCGCTGCTCCAGGTTGGTGCGACCATCCGTCGCCGGTTCGAACCTCTTGGTGCGGTGCACGAAGAACAATTCCTCGGAGCGAATGGTGGTGCCGTTGAAGTCGAAGACGGCGACCCGACGCCACAGCGGGCCCACGAGGCGCCCAGAGGGAACCGATAAGCCGGTCTCCTCAACCAGCTCGCGCACCGCGCCGTCGGACAGCTTCTCCCCCGGCAAGGTCTGGCCGCCAACGGTGAACCACCAGTGCACCGCGGGGCTCGGCGCGGCGGGATCGAAACCGCGCAGCAGCAGCACCCGGCCATCCTCGTCCAGCAGGATGATCCGCGCCGAAGTACGGAAGTTGGCCAGTGCCGGATCCTCGGTGCCCGCACCCTGACGGTCGATGATTTCGAAATACGTTGGCATCGGCGCGGTTCCGCCCAGACGCAGCCAACGCACCGGACGGCGTACCCGGAGAGCCAGGGTGTCGCGCACGGCGTCGTTGTGGAAGCGCCGCGCGATCAGCACTCGCGTCTCCGCATCAGCGAGCTCGGCCACCAGCGCGGGGCGCAACCGCTCCGCGTCGACGGTGGATAGCGCCGAGGCCAGCTGGTTCTCCGCGTACTCACGCCGGTCGCGATCAGCTCGCTCGGCCTTCGCCGCGAGTTTGATGAGTTGTTCGTCCTTGAGCGCGTCGCCCACCGCCCGCGCCACGACGGCGCGGCGCGCCAGTGCGGCGTCGAGGGACTGCCAAGACAAATCGCTACGCACATGCAGCCGGTCCAACCGATTGGCCACGAGATAGGCCCACAGCAGGCCCAGCGCGACCAGCGCGCCGATGAGGGCGATGACGATGACGGTCAGCGCCGAGAAGGTCACCAACTGTCGACCTTTACTCGCGCGCCGGAGGCGGTCACGGTCTCGTAGACGAGCATGATCTGCTGCGCAACCACCGACCAGTCGTATCGCTGGACCGCGTCGGTACCCGCCGCCACCAGCTTCGCGCGGCCCTCATCGTCGCCGAGCACATCGATAATGGTCGCCGCCAGGGCATCCGAATCACCCGTGGGCGTCAACCGGCCCGCCGAGCCGTCCAGAAGCACCCGGCGGAAGGCGTCCAGCGAGCTGGCGACCACCGCAGTCCCGGCCGCCATGGCCTCCACCAACACGATGCCGAAACTCTCGCCGCCGATGTTGGGGGCGCAGTAGACGTCGGCGCTGTGCATCGCCGAGGCCTTGGTGGCATCGTCCACCTGACCGAGGAACCGCAGATGTTTCGCCAACGGTCCTGCCTGCGCGCGCAATTCGGCTTCATCTCCACGGCCGACGATCAAGATCTCCACATCGGCGAAGCTGGCCGCGATCTTCGGTAAAGCCCCCATCAACACGTCCATACCCTTACGCGGCTCGTCGTAACGGCCCAGGAACAGCACCGTCTTGCCCGCTCTCGGATAGCCCTCCAGCATGGGTGCGCCGGAAAAGGATCGGACGTCGACGCCGTTGGGAATCTCGACCGCATCAGAGCCGAGCGCCTCCATCTGCCAGCGCCGGGCCAGCTCGGAGACGGCGATCCGGCCGACGATCTTCTCGTGCCAAGGGCGCAGCACCGCCTGAAAGACGCTCAGAGTCAACGACTTCGTGGTGGAAGTGTGAAAGGTGGCGACGATCGGACCCTCCGCCACCATGAGCGCCAACATGGACAGGCTCGGCGCGTTCGGCTCATGCAGATGCAACACATCGAAGTCGCCGTCGACCAGCCAGCGTCTGGTCTTGGCGTAGGTGGCCGGGCCAAATCGCAGCCGCGCCACCGAGCCGTTGTACGGAATCGGAACTGCCTTGCCGCCGGAGACCACGAACTCTGGCAGCTCCAGGTCTGATGAGGACGGTGCGAGCAGACTGACATGGTGGCCGCGATCCCTCATGACCTCGGCCAACTGCACCACATGGGACTGGACGCCGCCCGGTACATCAAAGGAGTACGGACAGACCATCCCGATGCGCATTACGCCTGCCCACCAACGGAGTCCGTCTCCCTGGGGGCTGCCCGATCATCAATTTCCGTCTCGCGACCAGGCGCCGGCTCCGCCGCGGAAGGGGTCTGAGATGGCGACGTCCGCAGCCGGGTGCGGCGTTCTTCGGACAGATCGTCGAGCCACAGGGGTTGCAGCATGTGCCAGTCCGCCGGGCGCTCGGCGATGTTGGCGGCGAATTCGTCGGCGAGTGCCTGCGTGGCCACTGCGACATCGCCTGCCGAGGTGTCGATGGGCTCCTGGATCCGTACTCCCCATTGACCATGTGGCTCGAACCAGCAGTGCGCCGGCAGCAGGCGCGCTCCGGTCTCGATCGCCAGGCGGGCCGGCCCAGCGGGCATCCGGGCCTCCGCGCCGAAGAAGTTGACGGGAACACCGTTGCGGCTCAGATCGCGATCGGCCATCAGGCAGACGACACGGTTTTCCCGCAGCCGCGCCGCCAGGGTCTCGTAGGGCCCGGTGGAGTCGCCACTCGAAGCAAGCACCTCGAAGCCAAGGGTTTCCCGGTAGTCCAGGAATCGGCGGTATAGCGATTCAGGTTTCAGACGCTCCGCGACGGTGGTGAAAGTGCCGTAGGTCTGGGCCAGCCAGACACCGGCCATGTCCCAGTTGCCACTGTGCGGCAGGGCGATCACTGTGCCCTTGCCGTTCTCCTGGGATGCGTCGATGTTCCGGCGCCCGAACGCGCAGCTGTCCAGGCGGCCGGCAAGCCGTTCCATGTTCTGCGAAGGCAGGCGGAACGCTTCGCGCCAGTAGCGCGCGTAGGAACGCATCGAGTCGATCATCAGCCGGTCGGGCACCTCGCGAGGATGCACGCCGAGCACCCGGGCGAGGTTCTTGCGCAGTTGCTCGGGCCCACCGTTGCGCGCACCCACCATGGCACCGACATCGAATATGGCTCGAGCGAGGAGATCCGGTGTCACCTGAGTCAGGTTCCAGCCTGCGGCATAGCCCCAATCGGCAGCGCGTTCGCCCCACACACTCATGACTGATTCTTCTCCGCGGTGTCCTGTCCGGCATCGGAATTGGGCAACAGATCAGAAGCACCCGGAGATGTGCGCACCGCATGCATCCGTTGGGCCACTGTCACCAGGCTCGCGATCGCCAGTACCCACATCGCGGTATGTAACGGCCACTGCACTCCAAAACCACCGCCGAATATCGCTCCGGCGAGCACGATGATGAGCCGTTCGGGGCGTTCGATCAGCCCGCCGTCGGCCCGCAATCCGGAGGCCTCGGCCCGCGCCTTCACATACGAGATCACCTGTGAGGTGATCATGCAGATCAGCGTGGCAACAACCAAAGATGTTGATCCCCAGCCGAATGCGGCCCACCAGAGCAATCCGGCGAATATCGCACCATCGGCCACCCGATCACATGTCGCGTCGAGCACCGCACCGAACCGGGTGCCACCGCCGCGGGCCCGTGCCATCGCCCCGTCGAGCATGTCGAACATCGTGAACAGCCAGACTGCGATGCCGCCCCAGAACAGGTGGCCCGTCGGGAACAAGGTGAGCGCCGCGACAACCGTCGCCGCCGTCCCGAAGATGGTGACGGTGTCGGGGGTGAATCCCGCACGCAGCACCGCGTTGGCCAACGGATTGATGATCTTCGCGAACGTCTCCCGGGACAGGATGGCGCTCATGGCAACTGCTCCCAGGCACTGGCGAGTAGTTCGCGGGTGTCCCGCAACAGCTGCGGCAGCACCTTGGAGTCGCCGATGATGGTGATGAAATTGGCGTCGCCACCCCAGCGCGGCACCACATGCTGATGCAGATGCTCGGCCAGCGATCCGCCCGCTGCGGTGCCCAGGTTCAGCCCCACGTTGAAACCATGTGGACGGGATACCTTCTTGATCACCCGAATCGCCTTCTGGGTGAATGCCATCAGCTCCCGGCTCTCGTCCTCGGTGAGGTCTTCGAGCTCGGCAACCTGCCGGTAGGGCACCACCATCAGATGGCCCGGGTTGTACGGGTACAGATTGAGCACGGCGTACACATGGTCCCCGCGCGCAACCACCAGCCCGTCTTCATCGGCCATTTCGGGAATGTCAGTGAACGGAGCGGACTCCGCCCCACTCGATTTCACCGCCTCGACCAGATAGGTCATCCGGTGCGGCGTCCACAGCCGCTGCAGATGGTCAGGGTCGCCCACGCCCCGGTCGATGATGGTCGAGTCCTCGTCAGTCACGGGTCCCCAACTTCATGAGTTCGGCAGTGGGAGAAACGTTCTCGCGCCTGTTCACCCAGTCGACGATGGCGGCGACGGCCTCATCGCGCGGCACTCCGTTGACCTGCGTGCGGTCACGGAATCGGAAGCTGACAGCGCCCGCCTCCACATCGCGGTCACCGGCCAGCAGCAGGAACGGCACCCGCTGATTGGTGTGGTTGACGATCTTCTTGTTCATCCGGTCATCGCTGGTATCGACCTCTGCCCGAATACCCTGCGATCTGAGCTGCGCGACAATGTCGCTCAGGTACGGCGCGTGGGCATCGGCGATCGGGATGCCGACGGCCTGCACTGGGGACAGCCAGACCGGGAAGGCGCCCGCGTAGTGCTCGGTGAGCACACCGAAGAAGCGCTCGATGGACCCGAACAACGCACGGTGAATGAGTACCGGGCGCTGACGCGTTCCGTCAGCCGCGGTGTACTCGAGCTCGAACCGCTCGGGCATGTTGAAGTCGAGCTGGATGGTCGACATCTGCCAGGACCTGCCCAGCGCGTCCTTGGCCTGCACCGAGATCTTGGGGCCGTAGAAGGCCGCGCCACCCGGGTCGGGGACGAGCTGCAGGCCGGAATCGCGCGCCACCTGCTCCAAGGTCTTGGTGGACTCTTCCCAGACCTCGTCGGAGCCAACGAACTTCGTCTCGTCCTTGGTGGACAGCTCCAGGTAGAAGTCGTCGAGCCCGTAGTCGGACAGCAGGTCCAGCACAAACCGCAGCAGGGAGGTCAGCTCTTCGTGCATCTGCTCCCGGGTGGTGTAGATATGTGCGTCGTCCTGCGTCATGCCGCGCACACGGGTCAGGCCGTGCACCACGCCGGATTTCTCGTACCGGTACACCGATCCGAATTCGAAGAGCCGCAACGGCAATTCACGGTATGAACGGCCCCGAGCCCGGTAGATCAGATGGTGCATGGGGCAGTTCATGGGCTTGAGGTAGTAGTTCTGCCCCGGCTTGCGCACGGTGCCGTCGTCGTTGAGCTCGGCGTCGATGTGCATCGGGGGGAACATGCCGTCGGAGTACCAGTCCAGGTGTCCGGAGGTCTGGTACAGGTTCTCCTTGGTGATGTGCGGGGTGTTGACGAATTCGTACCCGGCGGCCGTGTGCTTGGCGCGCGAGTAGTCCTCCAGCTCCTTGCGGATGATGCCACCCTTGGGGTGGAAAACCGGAAGGCCAGAACCGATTTCGTCGGGGAAGCTGAAGAGGTCGAGCTCCACACCGAGCTTGCGGTGGTCGCGTCGCAGCGCCTCTTCCAGCAGTTCGAGATGCTTGTCGAGGGCTTCCTGGGATTCCCAGGCGGTGCCGTAGACGCGCTGCATGCTGGCATTGGCCTGATTGCCGCGCCAGTAGGCCGCCGAACTGCGGGTCAGCCGGAACGCCGGGATGTGCTTGGTGGTGGGAATGTGCGGGCCGCGACACAGGTCGAACCATTCCCGTTCCCCGGTACGGGGATTCAGGTTGTCGTACGCGGACAGCTCGTCGCCGCCGACCTCCATGACCTCAGGGTCGTCGGCGCCCGACTTATCGGAGACGAGCTCCAGCTTGAACGGCTCATTGGCCAGCTCGGCCTGAGCCTCTTCCACCGAAGCGTAAACCCGGCGCGAAAAGCGTTGCCCCTCCTTGATGATCTGCTTCATCTTCTTCTCGAGGGCAGCCAGATCCTCGGGGGTGAAGGCGTGATCGATCCCGAAGTCGTAGTAGAAGCCATCGGTGATCGGCGGGCCGATACCGAGTTTGGCCTCCGGGAACAGGTCTTGCACGGCCTGTGCCAGCACATGCGCGGCCGAGTGCCGGATAACGCTGCGACCGTCCTCGGTATTGGCCGCGACCGGCTCCACGTCCGTATCGGCCTCCGGGGTCCAGGACAGGTCCTTCAGCGCACCGTCCACGCGCACGACGACGATGGCGTCGTCGCCCTTGCCCGGCAGACCTGCCTCGCGTACCGCGGTCCCCGCCGTCGTCCCGGCCGGCACCCGGATTGGGGCCACAAGGGAAGACGGGTTGGGCGCAGTCATCAGCAGTTCTCCAATTCAGAGACGGGGGGTTTGCGAACTCATGCTATCGGTCCGCACCAGCGACTTCCCAGCCTGATGGGCGCTGCGCGTACTCAGGCCGATCGAGCCCGGAACGTATTCCGGTAAGCCAACGGGGAGACCCCGGTGAGTCGGCGGAACTGCTCCCGGAAATTCGCAGGTGAACCGAACCCCACCTCGCGCCCGATCCACTCCACCGAGTCGGCGGAACATTCCAGCAGCTGTTGAGCATGACGGACCCGCACACCGGTGAGCCATTGCATCGGCGTCTGCCCCGTTTCGGCACGAAACCGCCGGTTGAGGCTGCGCACACTGGTGGATGCCTGGGCCGCGAGGCCCTCCAGGGACAGCTCGCGATGAGCGTTGTGCTCGATCCAGGCCAAGATCTCCCCGAGACCGGCCTCGGTGCGCTGACGGTTACGGATGACGTACTGCGCTTGGCCACCGTCGCGGTGCAACGGCGCCACGGCCACCCGCGCAGCCTCCGAAGCGACCGCCGCGCCGTGATCGCGCGTGACCATGTGCAGGCACAGATCGAGCCCTGCGGAGGCGCCGGCGGAGGTGAGCACCTGCCCCTCATCCACGTACAGCACATCGGCATCCAGGCGCACCGCCGGGAACATCTCCCGGAACAGGTCGGCCGCCAGCCAATGGGTGGTGGCCCGCTTGCCGTCCAGAATTCCCGCCTCGGCAAGCGTGAACGCCCCTGCGCAGATGGAAGCGATGCGCACTCCACACCGGTAGGCGGCCTGCAGCGCCTCGATGACACCGTCCGGCGTGGGTGCCGTCACGTCATTGCGCGCCGGGACCACGATCGTGTCAGCCTCCGAAAAGGCCTCCAGCCCAAGATCTGTCGCGATGCCAAACGGTCCGGCGGAGACGACTGGCGCGGTCCCGCACACGCGCACCCGGTAGGGCCGGGTGCCATCGGCGAGGTGCACGCGACGGAACACCTCCACGGCGGTGGCCAGGTCGAAGCCGATGGTGTCGGGAAGCGCAAGAACGACGACGGAGTGAGGCTTGTCCGAACGACTCGAAGGTACGGAGTGAGGCTTGTCCGAACGACCCGATGACACGGAGTGCATGCGGCCAGCCTAACTCCGACTGGCAATATCTCGTCGGATACTGGCTATCTGGCCACTTCTGCTTCTGCGATCGCACGACAACCATGGCAGTCATGCAGATAGCGATCCTGGCGTACCCCGGCATGACGGCGCTCGACGCGATAGGTCCGCACGAAATGCTCCGGGGACTACCCGATGCCGGGCTTCGATTCGTCTGGCACGAGCCGGGCCCGGCAGTGACCGACAGTGGCGTGCTGGCGCTCGGCGCGACACATTCCTTCGGAGAAACCGCGGCACCCGACATCGTCCTGGTCGGAGGTTCGATACCGGCCACGATGAGCACCGCCGCCGACGAGGGCGTACTCACGTGGCTCCAGCAAGCGCATCAGACCACGACGTGGACCGCGTCGGTATGCAGCGGGTCGCTCATTCTGGGTGCCGCCGGAATCCTGCAAGGCAAGAACGCCACCTGCCGCTGGGCCGGACAGCGGGTGCTGTCCACCTTCGGCGCGAATGCTCAGCGCGACAAACGCATCGTCCGCGACGGCAAGGTGGTCACCGCCGCAGGCGTATCGGCAGGACTCGACCTTGGGCTATGGCTCGTCGGCGAAATCGCCGGACGGCCGCGCGCCGAGGCCACCCAACTCTGCATCGAGTACGACCCGCAGCCGCCGTTCAATACGGGCCACATGAACAAGGCCTCCACCCGCAACAAGGCAGACGCGATGCGGATGATGAAGGGCATGATCTCGGCACGCGACGCCGGCACCGAGCTCGTCGCGGGCTCAAAAGTAATGTGGGCGAACGTTATCGACCGAATGCGGAAGAGGTCAGCTGCCAATCCCTAGCGGGCTCTTCAGCCAGGGCGCTTCGATCCCGACGAGCGCGGCGACCCAACCGACCGCACCGAGTACCCACAGCGTGACCAACACCAAGGCCGCGGTGAACAGCACCCCTATCCCCCGCACCCACTGTGGCTGGGTGGAGAACCAGGCCATGAATCTGTCATACCGGACCCTCACTGCGTGCAGAAGTTTGGCAGCCCATGAGAATTCGGTAGCGAGAATGGCCAGACCGAGGAACACGATCGCCCAGCCGGGTCCCGGATACGGGATGGCGATGATGCCCACACCAAGCACCAGCAGACCGATGACGGCGACCACCACGCGGTAGACGATGTCGAGCGCCGGCCGATCCCGCACAGTGTCACGCCACCGGGCCCACCTGCGGGTGGCCTTGTTCACGGCTGGCCGGGATTGAGCTTGACGAAAAGCGCGTCGGCTTCAGCGAGCACATCATCGCCGTCGAGCAATCTGCTCGTCAGGAACACCTTGCGCCCCTCCACGCGGTCCAGCGTGCAGTCGTACTGCAGCTCCTTCTCAATCGGCGTGACCTTGCGGTAGTTGATGTTCAGGTACGCGGTGCGCAACTTACGCAGATCAGTCAGCAGCATCGTGCCGGTACCGATAATGGTGTCGAAGAGCAGCCCGAGGCATCCGCCGTGCACGGCACCGTTTCGGCCCAGGTGATAACGACCGAAAGTTGCTGTGCCCCTGAGCACTCCGTTATCAAAGCTGTCGATTGTCATCGGAACCAGCAGGATGTTCCCGCGCAGCGGGAGATCGGTGCGCCGACCCGAGGGCGAGTCCCATTCCGACACCTCGTAGGGGGCCAGCAGCTCGTTCATGGTGTCCAGCTGGCTGGCCAGCGCGGTGACCATCTCATCGGGTGGCAGGGCGGCACGGGCGCGGTCCTGCAGGGTTCGCAGCGCGTCGATGAAACGGCCGTAGTCTGGGCCGCCCTTGAGGGTGGGATCCGGCGGGTTGAACCCGCCTCCCTCATGCGCTGTTACTGCTTCCTCGGTGGTCATGCTCACCTACGTTATTGGGGTGGATATTGCCCAGCTGAGCCAGCTCCCTTTCACCTACTCCGAAATCGGCGCGACGGCCGGTGAGCTGCCCGCCGGATACCACCACGTGCGCGAATCACAGCAGCTCGGGAGCGGCAGAGCGCGGTTCGAGGAGGCCGCCGCAAGCCTGATGCGGTTCGGTATCCAACGCGGGATCGGGCTGCCGGTGCAGACCTCCGCACCCCAGGCCGCTGAGGGTGTCAACGTGGCAACACGCCTGTGGCCGTTCTGGGCGTTGTGCCGCATCGTGTACGTGGTCGACGAGCCGAATCGGCGCGGTTTCGCATACGGCACGCTTCGGGGCCACCCCGAAACCGGCGAAGAGGTCTTCATCGTGCGCCTTGATCCATCCAATGACGTTGTATCCGTGGAGATCACAGCCTTCTCGAAGCCGTCGTACTGGTGGGTCCGGATGGGCAACCTGGTGGTCGAGCAGCTACAGCGAGTGGTAACTCGGCGATACCTGCGCGCGCTCTGAGCGCGGCGCAGGTATCTATCGCCCAGATAACCCTCCCCCGGTAGCCTACGGGTTAGCTGGAGGTTGTTAATAGCTACACTGGCGTGTCGCGCAGCATGCGTGTCAGCTGGTATTTCGCGCGAAACCAAAGCATGCAGGTAACTCATAGCAAATATTCTGTCCGTTAGAATCGTTATGATAGGTAACCTGTGGTTCAACTTCGATTCATGCTTTGTCAGGAGCCCTGAACCTCATGGTGTCACTGCCCATCCGCATCGCGTTGTTCGCCGGGACCCTGGGCGCCTCCGCCGCGATGTACCTCGCCCCGGTAGCGGCCGCTGATCTCCCGGTGTGTTCCGCAGGCGAGACGCCGTACAACCACAGCTGCCGCACCGCGTGTGCCGGCGGCGCTCCGCGCGTCGGTGGAGCGTGCACCCAGCCCGGCACCAATCTGTACGACCGCGGCTTCCATGAGCCCACCCACGAGGGCGCCAACCCGCGCACCCCGTTGGGCACCAACCCGCAGGTTCCGTTCGGTACGAACACCACAACCGTTCTGCAATAACATATTTCGGCGCCGTGCCCGGTTGACAACGTTGTCAGCCGGGCACTCCCGTCTCAGGGACTATCGCGCTTCCGGGCCAGAGCGTCCTTCCATTGCGGGAATGAAATCAGCCGCAACGGGGTAGACATCACACATGGAACTCAACGATGCCGGCCGCGCTCTGATCGGAGCGGGCGTTGACGCCACGCTCGTCACCATCAACCCCGACGGCACCCCACAGGTGTCCGTCGTCTGGGTTGCCCTGCAGTCCACGTCAGAGGGCGACGAGCTGGTGTCCGCTCATCTGTCGGGCAACTACAAGAAGCTGCGCAACATCCGGCGCGATCCGCATGTCGCCCTGACCATCCTCGCCCCTAGCCAACCCGGCCAGCAGCGCCAATACCTGTCCGTCACTGGTTCCGCGCGAGTGGTCGAGGGAGGCGGACTCGAGGTACTCAAGGGGCTGGCCGTCGCCCTGCTCGGCTCCGATGAGTACTTCCCACCGCCCGGCTCCCCGGATGGATACTTGACCCGCGTCCGCATCGAGTCGGTCGGTGGTCAAGGCCCCTGGGCGCAACAACCCTGAGCTCAGCCTCTGATGACGCCCTTGGTGCGCATCAGAAAGTCAGCGAGAAAACCGTCATGCGGGATATCGGGTGCCGAATATGAGGTGAGGTGTGCGCCGCTGTACACGTTCGCCACCGTCGGCTCGTTGAGGAGATCATCGATCAGCCCCTCGTCATCGGTGATCGTGTTGATGACCAGCGAATCCCGCAGCGGGGCAAGCCCGTCGGCACGCGACCAGGGTGCTATCCACACGCACGGGAAGGCAAACTCGGTATTGAGCGTGTCGATGTCGGGTAGTTCGAGCAGATGCACGGCCGGTCTCAGCGCGGCCGAGCCGTCGCCGAGGTCCGCCACCACCTGCGCGGCGCCCAGCAGCGGTGTGGCGCCCCGAGATTTCGCCGCCAGATGCTCGGCAAGGCGCCCGGCGGCGGCTAGAGGCTGGACCGGCAGAGCGGCACGTTCGTCGGCGATCGGCAGCGGCGCGATCGTCGCGAGCCTGCCAGCGATCGCCTCTGCCAACAGTCGCGGATCGCCCTCGTAGAGAACGGCCGTCGCGTTGGTGCAGGCCATGCCGCCCTGCCCGCTGATCGACTCGACGATGACGTCGAGGTAATCACGCCAGTCCTGTTCTGCGGTGATCAGGATCTTGGTGCGGCCCGGTCCGTTCACCATCACCGTCGGGTCATGGGCGTACGCGTCGACCACGTCTTGTCCGCCGTAGACGACGGCGAGGTCGGCCGCGGTGATGATCTCGGCGGCACCCGCATGGTCGGTCGGCAGGTACAGCGCATCTTCGGGCCGAAATCCCGCCTGGCGCATTGCATTGACGAGTCGGTGTCCGGTAAAGGGTTCTCGCCGCGACGGGCGGATCGCCACCCGATATCCCAGGGCCAGGGCCTGCGCCCACCCACCGTGAACACCGGGGCTGTTCCCCGATGCGTGCACGGCAAGCACCTCCCCGCGGCGCGCCCACACCGCGCTCCCCCGTCTGGTGCGTTCGTCGCGCCAGTCCAGAGCCGCACCCTCCGGCCGGGCCGGTGCCACCGCGTCGACCGCCCGATCCACCGCTTCGGCGACACCACGGGCACTGAATCGCGCAAGCGCGATCGGCAGCCCCGATACCCGACTGACCATGTCGACATACTGCTCAAATCCCATACCGCCGATCTCCGCGGTGCCAAAGATGTTGGCAGCCTTGGCCAGAGCGGCCTCACGCAGATCGGCGGGAAGCGGCCTGACATTGCGCTGCGCACGAATGCTGCGGATCACATACAGCGGGGGCACGATGCTCAACTCGGCGACCGGCGCCCCGGTCACATCGGTGATCGCCTCGTGGGTGCGGGTGCGGTACTCGCCGCCGGGGCCGAGTGCATCAAGTGCAATCACGATCAGTAGACGCCCTCGATCACCGGCTCGCCCCCGAAGGTGGCCACGGGAACTACCTCGCTGACGGAATCGCCCACCTGGCCCTCGGGTCCGCGCATGCGGATCGCGCTGTCGCGTTCGAGGTTGTTCGGAATGAACATGCCCTTGCTGATGTGGTTCATCACCACCTGACCGCGCTCTCCGTAGGGCACGCACTCGCCTGTTGCGGGATCGATCACCCAGAAGACGACGTAGGGCGTCCGGGGGTCGAAGACGAAGGCATCGCCGTCGACTCGAGTCTTGGCCTGGGACAGGATCATTGTGCTGCCGAACGCCATCGTGATCGCGGCCGCCGGGAAGATTTCACGAAGTAGATCGAGGGTGTCCAGATCAACGTGGGCACCGCTGATCAGTATGTAGCGGATCTTCTGGTTCACCAGGTCCACCATGGCCTCATCGCGGGCGATAGCGCCTAGCAGCGGCGGGCTGGTGTGCAGATTGGCCACGTGCTGGGTCTGCAGAACGAACCGTGCCTGCTCCAGAACATGCTGGACATAACCCGACACCTCGGCGGTGGCATTGCGTGCAGCGAGCTTCTTGACCCACCGCGGATCCAGGTCCACCGGATAGAACACCGATCCGAGCCGCTCACTGACTGCGCGGGAGAAGTGGCCGACGCCGTGCGGACCGCTGGGCATGAGGAACAGCAGGCCCTGACCTGGCACGAATCCGCCGGCGGTGAAGTCCTCGATCTGCCAGCGGGTGACCTGTTCAACCCAGTCGGGCAGCTGCGCCGTGCGTTTGGGCGCGCCGGTGGTGCCGCCCGATTCGAAGATCCTGGGCACCGGCGCCGGGGTTCCATAGCCGCGCGGAATCAGGTCCTCGACGGGCGCGTTGCGCAGCTCGTTGACCAGGTTCGGGAACAGCCGAAGGTCGTCGAAAACATTCACGTCGGTCAACGGATGAAAGTCCAGGGCCTGGGCGGTACGCAACCAGAACGCCGACCCGGTGTCCTCCCCGAAATGCCAGTTGATCGCGGCACGCAGGTAGGCCTCGGGATCTGTCACCGCCCCGGTTCGCGGAACGTCCAACAGTGAGAAATCGACCTCGACCATCCCGCAATCCAAGCCCTACAGACTGAGAGATAGAACTGCTCGACTCGCTAGTTCATATGTGTTGCAGTGGAATTAATCGAGCGGTCACGACGCGTTCGCGTGGAGGTCACTCGATCGGCCGTCACGTGGCGTGGCTTCCTGCGCTGCGAAGCTCGACCTCTCGGCGCAGCTCCGAACCCGACCACTTCTTGTCACCGGATGAGCTGGCCTCGCGGACGAGGCTGACGAGCGCGGCGTTGACGGGCGCCTTCGTGCCGAGTTTCTGGGCAAGCTTGACGACTTCGCCATTGATGTAGTCGATTTCGGTCGGCCTGCCACGGGTGATGTCGTCGAGCATGGATGAACGCGCCTGAGGGTCGATCTCGACCATCTGTCGCGCCAGCAGGGCGAACACCGAGTTGGGCATCCGGAGCACCCAGGGCATGAGTGCGAGGGGCGCCGCGAGAGGGCCGACCACCGGCTGGTTGTTACGGCGCAGAAGGCTGAGGGCCTCCCGCTGGGCCGCGGCCAGCACCAGGCGGTACTCCCGCTCTCCCAGTTCGGCTTTCAACGGTAGGCCCGAGAGCGCGTTCACCGCATTGTTGAGGTTCACCACGAGCTTTCCCCACTGGACCGCTGGCATGTCGTCACGCACGGCAGCGGGTAATCCGCTGTCCGTGAGTGCGTCCGCCAGGGACTCTGCTCCGACGGAGATCGAGAGTTTTCCCTGTGTGCCCTGATGAAAGTGCGCCGGCCCGACCTGTGCGACGTTGAAGCCGACCATTCCGGTGATCACACGGTGCTGCTTGACGTACCGCGATATCTGAGCCGGATTGCTGATCCCATTCTGCAGACTGACCACCACTGCTCCGGGGCGGAGCCTGTCGGCCAGCGATTCCGCCATCTTCGGGGTCGCGGCCGACTTCACGGTCACGAGCACGACGTCGGCGGCGCGCACCGCATCGATGTCCTCGGAAAACACGCAATCGTGTCCAGGGATCGTCGCCGACCATCCCTGATAATCCGACAGAGCGAGGCCGTGCTCCGCGATCGACTGACCAAGGGTCCCCCGACCGACGTACACGAGGTCATGGCCCGCGGTCTGCAGTCTGCCGCCCACATAGCAGCCGACGCTTCCGGCGCCGGCCACGGCGATTTTCATTGAACTCCAACCTGAATGCTCTGCGCGGCAGAGAGGCGCGGTCTGCGCATGACTATTCCCCTGTCCCGGAAAGTTTCGCGAGCGCGTCTATCTCCACCAACAACCCGGGCGGCAGCCCGCCGAAAAGAGTCGTGCGCGCCGGGTAGGGCCTGCTGATGGTGTCCTCGAACGCCTTATTGAGTTCGGCGAATCCTTCTGGGGCATGAAGGAATACCCGGAGCATCAGCACATCGCCGAGGTCAGCGCCCCCAGCGTGCAGGATCGCCTCGACGTTGCGCAGCGCCTGGATGGTCTGCTCATAGACGGTATCGCCCGCCAAAGAATGGGTCTGGGCGTTGATCCCCGCTTGGCCCGACACCTGCAGAGTGTCACCAATGCGCACGGCCTGCGAGTAGGCACCGACGGGATGCGGTGCCACAGCGGTTTCTATCTGGACCTTTGCCATCCGAACTCCTTTACTACCCATTGAATTGGCTGGTTACGTGGTACGTGCGCTCCCCGGTGGAGCCGGGAGGGTCTGCTTCAGAACGCGCAGGGCGTTGCCTCCGAGAATCCCGGTGGCCTCGGAAGCATCGAAGCCGGTGCGCAACAGTGCGTCGATCAACGATGGGAATCCGGTAGGACCGTCGAACCCCGGGACATACCTGGGTATGCCGTTCATATCCGTTCCGATGCATAGGTGGTCGGGACCGACCAGCCCCGCAAGATGCGAGGCGTGTCGGGCGAACTCATCCAGGTCGCGCATGCCCACGCCGCGAAACCTCATCGGCCACAATCCGATCAGCCCGCCGGTGGCGGCTATCGCGCGCGCCTCCGCGTCGCTGATGTAGCGCGCAAACTCATGGACCGCTGCCGCGCCGGTGTGCGAGCTGACCACCGGAGCCGACGTCTGATCGCATACGGCCACGGTGGTCGATGCGTCGGCATGCGCAAGATCGATCAGCATGCCCAGCCGGTTCGCCTCTGTGACAACCTCTTTACCGAGGGCGGTCAGACCCGAGGAGTAGCGCCCGGCACGCACAGCCCTGCTGCCCCGGCCCCCGGACAGCGAAGTGCTGATCGTTCCGAGGCCATTGTCGGCGTAATGGACCAAACCCAGCACCCGCACTCCCCCGCGATGAAGGTCGATCAGCCGATCCGGTTGCGTACCCACAACATCGGCGCCTTCGATGCCGAGCATGACGGCTGCGGCGTCGCCGCCTTCGATCTGCTCAACCGTGTCGACCACGGCAATACCCGCAGCCGAGGCCTCCGCACGCGCCAGAGCCAGCTGGCTCTGGACACCGTGCCACGGAGAACGGAACCGCCATGCGGTGCCCAGCAACGCATCTCCGACTGCGGTGACGACCGCGAGATTTACCTTGCCGGTCGACAATGTCGACAACGGCTCGGACGGCATACCTATTGTCTTGGCGCCCAAGGCGCGCAGCCATCGCGGCACGATACTGAGCCCGTGGGTGTGCATATCGACCGTCAGCGCGGTGTCACTCAGCCTCTTGGACTGCTCGGCAGTGGTACTCATCCGCGGCGACCCTCGAATACGGGTAGCGCCGACCTCAACGAAGAGCCTCCGGGGCCGTCCTGATCACGTCGTCCCACAGCGGCTGGAACTGGAACCATCCGGCAGCCGGGGTGCCGATCTGGCTATAGACCGAGACGGCCGTGTCATGGTCGATCGTCCGGGGTTCCCCGGCGGCCATGGCGAGGAGCTGAGCTTGGCAGGAACGCTCCATCGTGATGAACCACCAGGCGGCCTCCGCCACCGAGTGGCCCACGGTGAGCAGCCCGTGATTCTGCAGGATCACCGCCTTGGCCGGCCCAAGCGCAGCACCGATCGCCTTGCCCTCTTCCAGGTCCGTAACCACACCGCGATAGTCGGTGTACACAGCGTGGTCCTGGTAGAAGGCACACGCATCCTGCGTGATGGGTAACAACGGCTGCCCGAGCGAGGAGAACGCCTTGCCATGTATCGAGTGTGCGTGCGCGGCGGCGATCACATCGGGCCTGGCCTTGTGGACCTCGGAGTGAATGCAGAAGGCCGCCCTGTTCACGGGGCGACTGCCGGTAATCACATTGCCGTCGTGATCGACCTGGATCAGATCGGACACTGTGATGTGCCGGAAATTCATGCCGAAGGGATTCACCCAAAACGTCTCGGGGAACTCCGGATCGCGAACGGTGATGTGCCCGGCCACCCCTTCGGAAAAGCCAAACGCCCCGAAGACCCGGAACGCTGCCGCCAACTCGCGCAGCCGGCGGTCACGCTCCTCCTCGACCGTCGCCGCGGGTGTCGGGCTCATCGGGTCTACATCGGCAGAACCGACCAGGTACGCGGACAGCTCTTCGCCCACCACGACGTCTCCGGAGGTCATGTACTCACCTTTCAATACAGTTCTGTATCTATTGACCACAAGCTACCCCTGCCACCGAAAACCCGTCAAGGGAAACCGCACACGAGGGTGTCACAGTGAATAGCGCCTGTTTCCACATCAATCAGGTGGCTGACCATCGTCAACCTTCCCATCGACGTCTCGGTGATTCGCTCACCATTCCGCGCGGACAACCTTTATGATGCATAGTTGTATTGAAAATGGACCTACAGTCCGCACCACCGGAAAGGCGTCCCATGGCGACTGGCTCGACTCGCCGGCGCGAACAGACCCGTGCGCGCCTGATGGAGGCGGCGCTCGATGTGTTCGCCGACCGCGGATTCCATGGCGCCAGCATCGAGAACATCTGTGAGACAGCAGGATTCACGCGCGGCGCGTTCTACTCGAATTTCGCGGGCAAGGATGAGCTCTTCTTCACCCTGTTCGACGCCAGCGGTGAGCAACTGATCGCTCAGCTGCGGGCGGCGCTGGACGAATGCCGCACGAGCCCCGATCCCCTCAGCACATTCATCCGCGCTATCGACGACAAAGGCCCCGCACAACGCCGCTGGTACCTGATCAGCATGGAGTTCACGCTCTACGCGATCCGGGATCCGGGCGCCGCGGTGGCGCTGGCCGAGCATGACGCTCGGCTACGGCGCGAGGCGGCCGGCATCATCAACGAACTGATGTCGATTGCCGACCGCGAGCTGATCATCGACACCGAGTTGATCGCACGGCTCGCAACCGCCCTGCGCGAAGGAGTGGCCGCGCAGTTCTATGTTGAACCCGAGCTGCCCGAGACACGCATGCTGGAACGACTGGCCTTCCCCGCCATGCTGCGCGCATTTTCGCGCCCGATACGCGCGACAGCGGACGGCGCATAGCGACGACCGCCGCACCTGCGACACCCCCGATACAAGAAAACCCACTGTTACCGTGGGCCGGCCGCAGTAGATGGAGGTCAGTCGGCATCACCCGGCGAGAAGACCTCTTCGAGCGCCCCTATCTGCCGCACCGACTCCGCACTCGAGGATGCGCCCAACGGGATGTTCCTCAACGACGGGAGCCCAGAGGCGGCTGCCGGATGCTGTGTCGCTGCGGCACTCTTGATGGTCAGCGGGGCCATGATTCGATTTCGGCAAGCATCGTGCTGTTGTGCGGCAGACTGCCGCTCTTATCGGCTACCGGGCGTCGTTGTATGCAGTTCGGCCCGTGCTACGCGGATTAGTTCAATGCTGATCACCGTTCCCCAGAGACCGAGTGCTGCTGCCGGGACGTACACACCGAAGAATCCGTTGTAGGCGAATGGCCCGGTTTTGACGTGATTGACCAGGAATGAGGTACCGAACAGTGCTCCGCAAAGGAGGCTGAAGTATCCGATCCAACGTGGATGTAGTTGCCGGTGTTGAGGAGTGGTGAGAATGGGTATGCCGAAGGAGAATATCCAGACAGTGAACAGCGGCCAGATGTAAAGCAGGAGGTACCAGGCTGCGTCGTTCAGCATCTGCGGAATTTCAGGGCTGGTCCAGGTTCTGAACGCGGCAATCGCAAAGCAGGCCGGAACAAGGAAGGTCGCCAGTAGCGTTGCCCCGAAGGTTGTTGCGCTCATGTACGTGAAGATGGGGAGCCTGCCCTCCAGGAGCCTGGTCCTGGCCACGAGCATTGCGCCCCACGGAGCGAAGAATCCTATGCCGATCACCATGATGAGGGCACCGAGTCGGATGCGATCACTGTTCCGCGCGAAGAAGGTGGCAATCTCGATTGCTGAAGCGTTGGGGTTGGGCACCGGGAACAGAAGCCGCGCAACAACAATGAGGCCGACTGCGTAGAGTGCTCCGCAGATATTCAACGCGGCTCCGCACCACAGCTGTATGCGATATTGCATGTGCGGTTCCGACGCTTTCCTGGATGGTGCAATGTTTCCCAAGGTACTACCTCTTTCAATGAGGGTGCTACCGCTAATGAACGCGCTGAATTAGCAGTGGACCTACCGAATGAAAGTCCTTTGTGGAGAGCCTATCTCGGCCCTGCGTTTGCCTGACGGCGGTAGATGGGCTTGGTGATCAGACAAGTTGTTTACCTTGAGCGATCCTGCGGCGAAGGTCCCATAGGTAGTAGTTGAACGGGAACATCCGGATCATCGCGGGTGACCGTCCGAGTATCGTGCCGGCGGTGCGCATAACCTTCTCAAATCGGCGTTGTTGAGAATCGGTCCATGACATTCGCATCTGCTCGCGCAGCTGCGGCGGCAGGAACCCGGCGACGAAGAAGCGGTGGCTGCCCGCGAATACCCAGCGCAACGGCAGGGGCAGCATCTTTAGGTCGATCAATGCGTTGAAGTAGGCGCGCACTGTGTCATCGATTGAGGCGAGAGCGAGATTCTCGTCCCAATACCTCGCGAAGGCGGCACGATCTGCCGGCCACATGGCCGGCGGAAGCTGCAGTGTTGTACCCAGTCGCGCGCAGTGTCGATAAAGAGCGTCGGCGTCCGCATCGCGAATCGGCCCAGATAGCAGTGCGGTGGTGTCGGCGACGCCCTTGTAGAGACACGCCGCGACCCACAGCTGCAGATTTTTGTCGAATGCGTTGTACTTCACCGGGCTGTGGGGCCCGGACCTCACCTGTCGGTGTGAGACGTTGACCGCGTCGCGGTATGCGCGCCGTTCCTCGTCGGTGCCCAGTATGGCAACCGCTATGTAACTCAGCGTCGTCCGCAACCGTTTGATCGGGTGCAACATGACGCTCCCGCTGTGCACGGGGCTTTCGATCACCCCGTAACCGATAGGCGCCTGGCTTAACTGCATGATCACATTGGCCGTTCCATTGACGAAGGCGGCGATCCCCGTGGTGTAGTCCTCAGGATTGAAGTCAGCCGCCGGATTGAACCCGGGCTGAATTTCCTGTTGTGCAACGGTCATATTTCATCTCTCCTTGAGCGCTGTGCCGAATATGGTCGGTGTTTCGATTCGTTTGTGGCTGTTGCGATGTCGCAGGCCACGAGCGGTCCCGGCGGATTACAATGCGAAATTCGTGGCAGTCAACGCATAGTCCGCATGGTGGCCATCACCTCGAAATCGATGCGTCCGTCGGTCCAGGACGTGTCAACGACATGGTGGCGGCGGGCATGTCGAACTGCGATGAGAGTCGGCCTGGCTGACGCTTCCGCGTGGGCGGCTTGTTCAAATAGCAACGCGGACATCACTGTTCGGCAGAGCAGATGTGACAGCTTAATGGCGTTTGCTTCGGTGGCGGCTGGTTCCAACTTCGGCAGAACCCTCCATTGATGAGGTCGGTCATTCGAGCCTCCTTCATCTGATCACGACTGTAGACAGATATACTATCTGCGCACAAGTGTGTCAAGATATTCGGGTGACAACCGAAGCCCGGGTGTACGGCGGCAAAACCGGTGACCAACGTCGCGCCGAACGACGCACCCGGCTACTCGACGCCGGCCTTGAGTTGCTCGGCAACCACGGGCTGGCGGCCACCACCGTCCGTAAGGTCTGCGAATCCGCCGACCTACCCTCGCGATACTTCTACGAGAACTTCTCCGATATCGACGCATTCACGGTGGCCGTTTACGACCGCATCATGGATGAACTGATCGATCTCGGCCGTGACACGCTGGCGCACACACCGCCCGACATCGCCACGCAAGTCCGCGCCAACCTCAAATGCGCCATCGACCTCGCCGCCGACGATCCCCGGAAAGGCCGCGTCGCGCTGAGCCTCGCCCTCGCCAGCCCACCGTTGGCTCAGCGCCGAAGCCACGTTGCCGAACGCATCGCCACCATGATCGCGGACCTCGGCAGCGACTACCTTCACCCCAGCACCAACCGACAGCAGCTACTGACCGCCACCCGATTCGTCGTTGGCGGGTTCGCCGAAATCCTCACTAACTGGATCACCAACCCCACCAGTGCCACCCGCGACGAACTGCTCAACGACTGCACCGGGCTATTCCTGGCAATCCTGTCAACCGTCCTGCCGCCATCACCACACGAGCCGACAGAAACCAGCAAATTCGGCGGCGTTCTCGTCCGATGAGTTGGCGGTGCTACTGGATCTGTCGATACCGGCCGCGGTGGCCGCCAACCGCGTAGGCTGCGTTGAGCGCGATGTCCGTCGGCTACGCGATAAAACCTGAAAAGCATTACGGCTCACCTCATAAGCAACCACTGACGCTAATGACTGGCCGCTGGGTGCACAAGGATCTTCAATCGCATCCATTTCAACCCTAAGTGCCTGCTGTCCGGCTCGGTCGAACCCGCTTCCGGGCTTTCAAATTCACTGGGAGACTTTCAAATTTCTTGCGGCCCAGTGTGATACGCACGTCCGAAAGCAATCAGATCTGTTGCGCCCAAACTACTTCATGTCCCAGGTTTCGCCGTAGGTCGTCACGCTGTCACCGGCAGCGCTGATCAGCCGAGCGTAAGGGCGCAGCAACACACCGCCCGCCGCGCCGGTGACCGTGCCGTGCGCATTACTCACCGCCACAGCACCTTTCGCTCCGGTGACCGCGACGGAGAAGGTGGCAACTTCTTCGATGCCGGGGCCGTTGCCCAGATCGACGTTGATTCCCGCGCTAGGCAGCAGGTTGGTGGTCTGAACGTAGGAGGCCTCCGGACCTCCATTGGGGAAAACACTCGGAATGCTATAGAGGATTGAGGTGTTCGGGGTCGTGTAGTTGAAGTTCAAGCCCACACCAAGTGACCACGGGTACCCAACCTGATAGCCAAGTTCCAGAGTGCCCTCGAATGCTTCAGAATCCGGGTTGAATGTATAAAGCTCTCGACGTCAGGCGGCTCAGAGCGCAACCTACCAACCCGCCGACCCTCGCGGGGCCGAATCCACGTGTCCCAGGACGCCAAACAGAAAGATCCGCCGCCCTAACCACCCCAGACCGACGTGGCGCCAATCACGGTGCATAACCACATATCCGTACCCGCCTGCGCGGATATGCCGTTGCTATTCCGTCGCATCTGGCATGCTGTTACTGGTAAGTAACTCTCCTTCAGAAGGACGTCCGGAATGGCCAAAAAGGTCACTGTAACGCTCGTTGATGATGTCGATGGCGAGGTAGCTGCCGACGAATCCGTTGAATTCGGTATCGACGGAATCACTTACGAAATAGATCTTTCGTCAAAGAATGCCGAGAAGCTCCGCAACCAGCTGTCTATTTGGGTTGAGCATGCTCGTCGTGTCAACGGTCGTCGCCGCGGCCGTCCCAGCCTGGGTTCAGGCCGGAAGCGACCAAGCATCGACCGCGCGCAGAGTGCAGCCATCCGCAAGTGGGCCAGCAAGAATGGACATTCGGTGTCATTGCGTGGCCGCATTCCCTCTGAGGTTATTGACGCATTCAACGCAGCGAACTGAGGCCGAATCTGGCCGGGAGCCGAACGGCTTATCTCTAATGATGCGGGAGATACTCAGTCCGCATGCATCGATCGCCACAAGTGCACGAAGCCCGTTGAGTTGCTCGTGAGTAACACATGCATCCGGTTTCCGCTGTGCCTGCCATGACTCTCGCGGTGGTCGTGTACGTGTTAGCACTAGCCCCGAACTCATATTTCTGCTAACCCACGCATTCGAGCAGCGCAATCGAGTGATCCATCAGCAATCGCGGGTGCGCAGCGGCACCTCGTTCTTTGACCGCTCGGACTGGCGTGCAAGGCGGCTCAGCCCGAGAATTCGGTGGCGCCGAGGGCTACGTCAAAGTTGTCCAGTCCATAACGGGCGAGGCCCATAAGAACCAGCCCCGTTCCCTCCAGCCAGTGCGCCATAGTTAAGCCGCCGACGTCCAACGGGCGCAGCCCGAGACTGGCGATGAACTCCGACACGCGCGCCTTGGCCTGCGCATCGTCGCCTGCCATGAACACATCCAACGTCCGACCCTTCTCCAGGGCGTGACCGAAGACGGTGTTGAAGGCCTTCACCACACGGGCGCCGGCCGGAGCCGCCTTGGCTATTTCCTGGGCGATCGAGGTGTCAGCGGGGATAGCGAGCCCGTCGGCCTTGGCATTGAAGGGGTTGCTGATGTCAACGATGACCTTGTCTGCCAACGCGTTTCCATATTGGGTGACGACCGGCACGACATCGGCATACCTCAGGGCCACGATCACAATGTCCCCGGCCGGGGCGGCGCCGAACTCTCCCGTCGTGGTGCTGCAGCCGAGAGTCGCGGCTAGGTCAGCCGCCTTGGACCGGTCCCGGCCGATGACCTCGACGGTGCTGCCTCCCGCTACCGCCAGCGCGCCGATGGCGTGGGCCATGTTGCCGGTGCCGATGATGCTGATGCTGCTCATGAGGTGCCTGTCTTTCCTACTGGACAAAAGGTTGACTACTCCACCATATGCGAATTGGTGGCCATGTCAACCAATCCGGGAAGGTCGCGGTGGACGGAAGCGAACCGGGCGAGCCCTCCGGACACAAAGTCCCGGTGAGCCTGCTCGCACGCCCGGCATCGCCTTTGGCGCGCACGTACGTCCAGGACCCGTCCTGGGCCGACTACCGGAATCCTGGCCGGGCGCTCCGGGGTGAGGCATCACTCCTCGTACGTGCGTAATTCCCAGGGCAGCATGCCGATTGCGGCGGCGAGATTGCGTTGCAGCGCAACGCCGGCCGGCAGAGTTCGGTAGAAGATGCTCACCTCGGCGATCTTGCCGTCTGCGTCGAGCAGGACGAAGAAGATGCCGTTGACCGTGGCGTCTCCGACCTGCAGCCGGAAGTGCGCGGCGTGGGGGGTCTCACCGCTGAGGACCTCCATGTAGGTGTCGTCGGACGACCGTTTGTTGACGGTCTTGATGGCCTCCACGACGGCCTCGCGTCCGCTGACTGGCTCATCGCCAAACGGGCCATACAGCACCACGTTCTCGGCGAGCAGAAGGGTGAGGGTGTTCTCGTCTACACCGCCGTGGATGCAGTCGACGAAGGATTCCAAGGTGGCACGGTGCAAGGCGAACGTGGTCATGGTTACTCCTCCTAGGGTGGGGAATTCGGTTGGCGCGCCGAGGCCGTCAGCTGGCGGCGAAGTAGTGACCGTTGTCCAGATCAGCCATCAGTGCGGGCTGAGTAGGTGCCCAGCCCAAGGTCTGACGCGTGATCAGACTGGAGGCCGGAAGGTCCAGCGTGACCAGATTCGTGAACATGCCGAAGTATCCCGGCAGCATTAGGACATCCACAGGAACGCTCACGGCGGGCAGGCCCAGACGGCTGCCGATGGCCTCGGCGATCTCGCGGAACGGGATGCCCCCATCCTGAACCGCGTGCCAATATCTACCGGCCGGACCCTTCTCCAACGCCAAGCGGAACAACGAAGCTGCATCGCGGATGTGTACGGCGTTCCACGCATTCATGCCGTCTCCGGGGTAGCCGGCGACACCCTTCTCCTTCGCGAGCGCGATGAGCCCCGGGAGAAAGCCGACACTATCGGTCGTGCTGTGCGCGATGAGCGGAAGCCGCACGATCGAAGACCGCACTCCCCGCTCGGCAAGGCCGACTACGGCGCGTTCCACGACGTTACGAACACGCAGCGTGCCCTTGTCCCCCGCCCTGGCGGGAAGGGCCGGGTCTTCCTCGGCGGCCGGTCGGCCCAGGTTTCCAGGCGAGCCGATGCTGCCCGCTGCGACCAGCGGCTTTCCGGTCCCTTCCAGGGCCTCGCCGTAGGCAAGCATGATCGGTAGCTCCGCGGCAGCCACGGCGTCTATCCCGCCGTATGGAAGCAGGTCTTGCCTGTGCGCAACGTGGATGACGCCCTCGGCGTCCGCGGCCGCCTCCTTGAGCCCGTCAAGGTCCTCGAGGTCGCCGCGACGCACCGTCGCGCCGAGCGCGGACAGGGCCGCCGCGGATGCCTCCGACCGGGCCAGGCCGGTGACCTCGTGCCCGGCGGCAATCAGCTCGGGGATGATGTGCGAGCCGGCGTGGCCGGTTCCGCCAGTGACTAAAACGCGCATGTGACTGCCCTTCTGAGATTGATGGAGTGGGTGTTCTTCTTGTGCCGTAGGAAGACTGGCCTGATGTGACGCGAGAGTGGCGGTGCGCGACTGCGTTGTCGGCGGCGAATGCCCGACCGGCCGGGGTGCTGGTCGTGATGCCGATGCTGCTCGTGACGCATCTCGTCCAGACTCCCCGGCAATCAGGTTGACACCTCAACCATAATGAAATTGGTAGACTTGTCAACAAAATGACGAGGGTGGAGACTGATGGAACCGAACTGGCTGAATGCTCGTGAAGCCCGCGCCTGGCGCGCTTTCGTCGACGCGCATCACGGACTCGAGGTCCACCTATCCCGACGCTTGCAGGAATCAGGCCTGTCCGGTGCCGACTACCAGGTCCTGGCGTTACTCTCGGCTCTCGACGAAGGTCGCATGCCCGCTCGCGACTTGGGAAACGCACTAGGCTGGGAGAAAAGCCGTGTCTCCCACCAGGTTCGGCGCATGCATACCGACGGTCTGATCACCCGTGAACCCAATCCCGACGACGCTCGCAGCACCATGGTCTGCTTGTTATCGGCCGGCCGCGCCGCCGTCGAGAAGGCGGCGCCTGGGCACGTGGAGGACGTCCGCCGGAACTTCATCGAGCTGATGACCCCCGCTGAACTCGACATGCTTGCCGCCCTCCACGAGCGAATACTGCACCACCTCGCCAAGGACCACGACTCTTCCACCGAAGACGAGCGCTCATAGCCGAGCCCTCCACCAATGACACCCAAGGTCGCTGACATCCGACGCTCAGAGTGCGTTCGTCGAACTTGACGCTTCTCGTGATATGTGCTGTCCTGCAGTGACATTGCTGCCATGCCCCTTGTCGCCGGATTCGGCACGGCCCCGCCCCGGCCGACTAGTCCCGAGTCTCAGCCAACGTTGACCCCAAGACAGAAGTTCAAGTCCAGTGGCAACCTCACCGGATCGGCTGGCGACCAGTGAGAGCGCATTCGCACCTAGTACCCGCGATAAAGGTACCGAGCAGGTAGGGCCACAACGCCACGAACAAGACCAAACCAATGGCGATCACCCAGACAGCAACGCCGCCGCCTCCCCCACCACGTGACCGTCCGCGGCGCCACCCCTACCCCGACACCCCGAGTCGAAATACCACCCCGGAAGCCGGAAGCACCCCCGCCAATCCCCAGCTTCACCGGAGCAGGGTATCCCCGAAACCAACGCCTCGGACCTGAAATCGGAAGTCCGCGTGTGCTTCCGAACGGGTACGTCGAACAAACTGGCACACGTTATCTACAGTTCGCGAGTAGGTGTATTCGACGGTCACGACGGCAGCAGATCTCGATGCAGTCAAAGCCGACTCGGAAGTCTGTTAAGTCGTCGTCAAGACGTGAGATGGCATCGCGGGTAAGGGCATTGCCGCGATGTCGCGGGCTTCATCCGGGGTAATCCCTAAGGCGCGTAACACAAGTTCGGCCGCCGCTGACCCGGCTTCGCGCCACGTCTGGTGGCCTTCCAGCACCATCCACATTGAGCTGATCGTGGCCCCCTGGACCAGTGATGCCACGCTGTCAACGGTGAGATCGCCCAGTGAATAGCGGCCTGAAGCGATGCCGGAATCGATGTCACGCTGCGGCTGGCCGGTCATCCACGTGCGTAAGGTTTGCTGGCTGAGGCCGAACTTGACGGCGAACCGGCCCATCAGGGGGTTCTCGTGCGCGTACCGCACCCACATGCGTACCCCGATGGCCAGTCGTGTCGCCGAATCGTCGATCCCGGCGAACGTCGCCGCCACTCGCTGATGCAGATCCGTACTGATGGCGCCGACTACACGGTCAAACAGGCCGTCGATCGAGCCCAGGTTCCGGTACAGGGTGCCGCGTGCCAGGTTAGCCTCTTGCGCGAGCTCGCTGATGGTGATCTGCGTGGTGCCCTTCTCGACGAAGAGCCGCATGGCAGCCGTGTAGATGCGGTCGTCGGTCGTCGTCATTGAGCCGCTCCTCACCGCCGTGCGGGTTTACACCGCCGTTCAATGACGAACTCTACCAGCGCAGATTGCACAGATCCCTGACCGGGTGAACAGATGTGTTCCACGGGCTGAATACGCTTCGTTATTTCTGCTGGCCAGTGCCATAGATGAGGACTGGTTGGCGCGACGCCTGGCGGCGTCAACTGCGCTAGACGTAAGGACAGTCTTGACCTGAATTGAACAATACTGTTCAATCAGTTACGTTGTTGTTGAGGCGTGGCCCACGGTGGCGGATGGAAAGGCTCGGCAATGAGCTCAGAATCGGCAGTAGCCGGCGACCCGATGTCTGACCGGGTCCCCGTGAGCAGCAGCACCGCCGGTGCACACGCCGACCTGCACAGCTCTGAGGGCGCCCGCAGCGGTGAGCATCCGGGCCGATCGCGTAACCCACTGATCAAGGTCACCGACGTCGCTTGGCTGGAATTCGACAAACCTGATCTGGCCCGTGCTGAAGCTTTTGCTCACGCGTTCGGCTTGGCCACCGCGATGCGCACTGACACCGAATTGCACTTGCGTGGCAGCGATCGCAACGCTCCCTGCGTACTCATCCGGCGCGGCACGCAAACCCGCTTCCGCGGAATGGCATTCGCCGCCGGCGACGACGCCGACCTGGTGCGCCTGGCCAACGCGACCGGCTCCCGGGTGACGCCGCTACCGGAATCGATGGGCGGCCTGGGCGTGCAATTGACCGATCCCAGCGGCATCCCGGTCCGTGTCGTGGCCACGACACGGCCGGTGCGCCCGCTGCCGAGGCAGGTACCCCACCTCCTCAACGTTGGCGACCGCCTTGAGCGGATCAATGTGACGCAGCGGCCGCCGCGAGTACCCTCCACGGTCCAACGTCTGGGTCACGTCGTTCTGCAAAGCACGAAATACCGTGCGGCACTGAATTGGTACCTCGACACCCTCGGCATGATCGTCAGCGACTTCCTGCACTTCCCCGGCCAGCGCGACCGAGGCCCGATCATGAGCTTTATACGCTGTGACCGCGGCTCGATCCCGAGCGACCATCACACCCTCGCGTTGGCGCTGGGGCCAGCCAACCGCTATGTGCACTCGGCCTACCAGGTCAGCGATCTCGACGCCCTCGCCGCCGGCGGCGAATACCTCAAAGAGCGCGGCTACCAACGTTCCTGGGGTATCGGGCGGCACGTCCAGGGCAGCCAGATCTTCGACTACTGGCGTGACCCCGACGGGTTCATGGTCGAACATTTCACCGACGGCGACATGTTCGACAACACCCTCGAACCCGGATGGGCCCAGTTCGGCGCCTCGGGCCTGGCGCAGTGGGGGCCGCCCGCCACGGCCGATTTCCTCGGCACCAGTGCCCGCCACATGCGGCGCGACGTACTCGAACTGCTGACCGCTGTGCGTAGCAATAACGAATTCGACGTCCACCGCCTCATCGGCTTACTGAAAGCGGCCAAGTCATGACCATTTCCGTTCTGCGCACCGCTGACGCCTGGTGGGTGCACACCCCAAACGGGGCAGCAAAGATAGTCACCGACGCCACCACCACCGGCGGCCTGCTGACCGACCGTGCCGCCATCGAGGCCGCGACGAACGACACCGAGACGGTGCCGGTCGACACCCTCGCACTGATCTCACCGGTTACCGCGCCGTGCCGGGTCGTGGCCCAGATGACCAACTTCGCCTCGCACGTCAAAGACTCCGGCATGGACCCGGACACGATCCCGTTGACCTTCTTCCGCAAATCCTCGGCATCGATCACCGGCCCCTTCGCCAACATCGTCAAACCCGGCCACGTCAAGCTGCTGGACTACGAAGTCGAAATCGGTCTGGTCATCGGGACCGACATCCCGGTAGGCACCCGCATTGACGAGGATGACCTCGCCCGCTACGTGGGCGGGCTGGTGGTCACCAACGATGTGTCCGCCCGCGACATTCAGCTGTCCCAAACCCAGTTCTACGAAGCTAAGTCGTACCCGACCTTCACCCCGGTCGGCCCGGCCTTGGTCTTGTTGACCGCCTCTGAACTCAAGCGCTTCGGCGATCTTCGCCTGCAGCTGCGCGTCAATGGCCAACTGCGCCAGAACATGCTTGTTGGTGATGACATGATCTACACGCCACGGCAGGCTCTGCAAGCACTGACCCGCTTCCAGGACCTCAGCGCCGGCGATCTCCTACTGACCGGGACGCCGGTGGGTACCGCACTGAGCGCACCGCCCAAGCCGATCCAGATCATCGCGTCCCTGTTGCCGCCCGCGGTGAAATGGAAGGCCTTCTTCAAACGTCAAGCCGGCAACCCGAGGTACCTGCATGACGGAGACGTCATCGAAGCAACCGCGGCTCTCGACGATGGCAGCATCAAGCTGGGCACGCAGACTAACACGGTGCGCTACGCATGAGCCCGAACCAGTTGTGGCCCAACTATGCCCGCCCGGATGATCTTCGCATCATCGAATCGATACCTTTGTCCCATCGCGGCCTGCCCGCTTCTACCTACGCGCTGCTCGCCCGTGCCGGGCAGATCTGGCCCGACCGGATGGCGGTCAGCGTACTGCCTGATGGTGAACGTTGGCAGCAGCCTGCCCGCCGCACCTTTGGGCACCTGCTACATGATGTCCACCAAGTGGCAAACCTCTTGCGCGACATCGGTGTTCAGCGCACCGATACCGTCGCTCTGATCGCACCGAACTGCGCCGACCTGATCACCGCGACACTGGCGGCACAGCTGGCTGGGATCGCAGCCCCGATCAACGGTGCACTCTCACCCGACCACATTGGTGAACTCATCCGCCGCTCCGGCGCCCGCGTCCTGATCACCGCCGACCCTGATCTCGATGCCACCGCGTGGACCATCGCCGAAGGCCTCGTCGCGGATGGTCTCATCGACACCGTCCTCCTTACCACCGCGACAGGCACCCCCGCGGCCACACGTGCGCATTTCCTGCCAGGCGCAAAAGTGGACTACCTCATGGGTCGGGCCGCCGACTACGACAGCGACCAATTCCATGGCGCTGCACCACAACCCGACGATCTGGCGGCACTATTTCACACCGGCGGAACCACCGGCGCCCCCAAGCTGGCCGCCCACACCCACGCCAACGAAGTCATCAACGCCTGGATGATCGCGGCCAACACCGTGCTTGACGAGACCGCCGGGCTGTTCGCCGCGTTGCCGCTATTCCATGTCAACGCACTCGTGGTAACCACCCTGGCTCCGCTGCTGCGTGGGCAACACGTCCTGTGGGCAGGACCACGGGGCTACCGAGACATGGCGCTGTACAGCAACTTCTGGAAAATCGTTGAGCGCTATCGGATAACCGCGATGAGCGCCGTCCCCACGGTGTACGCCGTCCTCGCGCACATCCCGGTCGATGCGGACATCTCCGACATGAAGCTCGCCGTGGTGGGCGCCGCAGCATTGCCCGCCGCGGTCCGCAACGACTTTCAGACACACACCGGGATTCCCCTCGTTGAGGGATACGGCCTGACCGAAGCGACCTGCGCAAGCGCCCGCAGCTTTCCCGATCATCCGCGGCCCGGTGCGGCGGGCCAAAGACTGCCTTACCAACAGATCAAAGCCGTCCATATCGACGATGACGGTGCGTGGCATGACCTGCCGCGCGGCTCCGTTGGCACCTTGGCCATCCACGGGCCCACCGTGTTCCCCGGGTACGTCATGGGCCGTAACGCCGATGGTTTCGTACTTGACGGCGACGGCAAACTGGTCGACGGCTGGCTCGACACCGGCGACCTGGCCTGGATCGATGACGACGATTTTGTCCATCTGTCCGGCCGTGCCAAAGACCTCATCATCCGCGGCGGGCACAATATCGACCCGGCAATGATCGAAGATGCCCTGCTCGCTCATCCCGACGTTATCGGCGCCGCTGCGGTGGGCCGCCCCGATATACATGCTGGCGAAGTACCGGTCGCCTACGTGACCGTACGACAGCACGCCACCGCTACCGCAGAGTCCTTACGGCAGTGGGCCGCTGACCACGTCGCCGAGGCGGCCGCCGCACCCAAAGCGGTCATCGTGATCGACACCATCCCGATTACCGCCATCGGCAAACCGTACAAACTGCCGCTACGGGCCGATGCCGCCCGCCGCGCCGTCACCGACGCCGTGACCGGCATCGACGGCATACACGCCGTGACCGCCGACACCGAAGACGGAGCAACGGTCGTCACCGTCAACCTCGCTGCGGGGAGCAGCCACGCGATGGTCGAGGCGATTCTGGACCGGTACACCATCACATGGCGTCTGATCGAGGAGCACTGAACGCCATGCTCCGATCAGATCCGGCACCTGTCGTGAATACCTCAGCACAGCAGCCGTTTCCGGTTGTCATCGTGGGGGCTGGGCCGACCGGCCTGACTGCTGCCACGCTGTTAGCTCAGCACGGCGTACCGTGCCTGCTGCTTGATCGGTGGCCCACGGTGTATCCGCAGCCACGGGCCGTACATCTCGACGACGAGATCTACCGCATCTTGGTGCAGTTAGGTGTCGGCGAACAGTTCGCCGCCATCTCCTGTCCCGGCGCGGGTATGCGGCTGCTCGATCACCATCGACGGGTGCTGAGCCAGATAGACCGCGTTCGGATCGGTATCCATGGATACCCGCAGGCCAATATGTTCGATCAGCCCGAATTGGAAGAGCTGCTGCGTGCCAACCTGGCGCGGTATCGGCAAGTCACAGTGCGAAGCGGTGTCGAAGTCACTGCGGTCAGACAGCTTGGCAACAGCCAGGTGTGGGTGAGGTTCACCGACCGCGATAGCGGTGATGAGCACCGTGTGATGGCTGCCTATGTCTTGGGCTGTGATGGCGCCAACAGCGTGGTCCGCACCGCCATCGGATCCAGCATGACTGCATGGCCGTTCGCCCAGCGGTGGCTTGTGGTCGACATGTCCTCGGACGCCGACCTGCGCCAATGGGACGGCGTACACCACTTGTGCGATCCAGATCGTCCGGCAACGTTCATGCGGATCGGAAAACGCCGCTACCGTTGGGAATTCAAACTTCACCACGATGAGACGGCGGCAGACTTTGACACCACTGTGAAGCTGCGGCCGCTGCTCGCCCCGTGGATAGGCAACGTCACGGCCAATGAACTCGAATTGATTCGGGCCACCGAGTACGACTTCCGCGCCTGCGTTGCCGATCACTGGCGCAACGGCAATGTGTTCATTCTGGGCGATGCCGCCCACCTGACCCCACCATTTGTCGGCCAGGGCATGGGAGCGGGAATGAGGGATGCGGCCAACCTCGCCTGGAAATTAGCCGGGGTGCTGGGCGGCCAGTTGCCCGCGCGGGTGCTGGACACCTATGAAAAAGAACGAAAGCCTCACGCCTGGAAAGCGATCGCCGTTGCGGTAGCCATCGGCATGGCCATGACCACTCGTAGCGCAGTGGGCGCTGCCATCTGCAAACTGCTGGTTCCCCGCCTACGTCACGTCCCGGGGGTGCGATCACGCATACGTCATTCGGGGTCGCCGCCGCTGACTCGGTCTGCGCTAGTGATCAAACCCCGACGCCCGCTGCAGCTAGCTGGCACCCAGATTCCGAATCTTGTTCTCAGCCAGGGCCAACGACTTGACACGGTCCTCGGGATGGGATTCGCAGTGGTCACCTGCGAAGCGGTGGATTGCGATCAACGAGCCCTGCTAGGTCGGTGCGGCGCCGACCTCATTATCGAACCACGCCAATCCGAGTTGGGCCGTTGGCTGCGCCGCGGCCACGCCAAAGTGGCGCTGGTTCGGCCGGATCGCACTGTAATGCAGACAGCCCGACACCTTTCTGAACTAGTTAGTACGACACCATTACTGGCTCCCCCAGCCGGCTCACCGCGTACAGCGAAACCCCATGAAGCGCCGAGCGAAACGAGGATCCAATGATTGTCATTCATCGCGCCCCAGCGACAGGGTCTCGATCATGAGTCGACGCAAACAAGCAAAAGGCCGAGCCGGCCGAGTGGCGGGCGCGTTGTGGATGCCCTTGGTAGCGCTGATCGTCATCGCGGTGGTGGGCTTCGGGGTGAATCGGATTCGGGAGAAGTCGCAGGCGATCAGCCACCCTCCGACTGCTCGTCCGATCCCGGCCACGGTGGTTCAGATCAATCCCAAGAATGTCACCTACGAGGTGTTCGGTGATCTCGGAAATAGCGGGAAGGTGGCCTATGCCAACCTCAATAGCGAACCCGTCAATGTCGTGCTGACCTCACTGCCGTGGTTGGTTTCGGAGACCACGATGTCGTCGGCCGTGTCGCTGAGCCTGGTGGCGCAGGTCGACGGCAACACTGTGGGTTGCCGCATACGGGTCAACGGAGAAGTGCGTGAGGAACAGGTCGTCAACCACGTCGGTGCCGCGGTTGCGTGCTCGGTGACGGCAGCATGACCGCGGGCCAGCAGCCGCCGGGTGATGACGCGGTCACGGGTCCGGTGCCGACTCAACGGCCGGTGAAGCACGAAACGCACAAGCATCCAGCCGCCGCACGCTGGCTTCGTGTGCTCGCGGTTCCGGTGGTGCTTTTCTGGGTCATTGCCGCCGCTGCCGTGACTATCTTTGTGCCCTCCCTGGAAGAAACCACCTCGGCCAACGCTAAAGCGATGATTCCGCGGGACGCGCCCTCGTCGGTTGCGGCCATCACTCAGGGGAAGGACTTCAAGGAATCCGACTACACCAGCGCTGCCGTCGTCGTGCTTGAGGCGCAGGGCCGCCAGCTCGGCGAACAGGACCGAAAGTATTACGACGAGATGGTTCGTCGGCTGCGGGACGACAAAGAGCATGTGCAGTCACTGATGGACATGTGGGGCGATCCGGTCACCCGCTCGGGTCAGCAGAGCGCGGACGGTCAGGTGGCAACGCTGACGGTCCGGCCGACCGGCGATTTGGCTGATGCCGACTCGAACAGGTCGATTAAGGCCATTCGGGGCATCATCGAGAAACTCGACAATGAGAAACCCGAGGGACTCAAGGTCTACGTGAGCGGTCCGGCGCCTTTGGCCTCGGACATGCTGACCGCCGCCGACGAGAGCATGGTCACGCTGGAAATCGTCACCGTCGTGGTGATCATCGTCATGCTGCTGATCGCCTTCCGCTCCGTTACCCGGGCGATCATCCCGCTGTTCGGTGTGTTGATCACGCTCGCTACCGCGCGTGGCGTGATCTCGCTGCTGGTTGAGAATCACGTCATCGGGATCTCGTCCTTCGGGATGAATATGGCGGTGTCCCTGGTCCTGGGTGTTGCCACCGACTACGGCATCTTCTACCTGGGCCGCTTCGAGGAGGCCTTGCGGGCCGGGGAGGACCGCGAGTCGGCGTACTACACCTCGGTGCACAACGTGACCCACGTCGTCATCGGCTCGGGAGTAGCGATCTCGGGTGCGTGCCTGTGTCTGAGCCTGACCACGCTCGACTACTTCCGCACCCTGGGGCCGCCGTGTTTCGTGGCGATGGCCGTGTCGGTCATGGCGGCCCTCACGATGGGCCCGGCGCTGTTGACGCTGGGAAGCAAGATCCCCTGGCTAGGCGAGCCGGCCAAGGCCAGCCCCGTCTGGCGTAAGCTCGGCACCGCCACCGCCAAGTGGCCCGCCGCCATGATTGCGGTTGCGGCACTGGTGATTCCGCTGTGCATCGCCAACCTGGCTAACTACACGGTGAGCTACAACGATCGGGACTACGCACCGACTTCTGTGGAAGCATCTCAGGGTTACGCAGCGGCCGACCGGCATTTCCAGCCGAGCCAGCTCTCGATCGACACCCTGTACATCAAGGCCGACCACGACATGCGCAACACCACCGACATGATCAGCCTGGACCGGATTGCCAAGAATATCGTCCGCACACCGGGCATTTCGATGGTGCAGAGCATCACCCGGCCCAACGGCCGACCGCTGGAACACGCCTCGCTGCCCTATTCCATGGGTTCCATGGGCACCATGATCGGCCAGAATCTCGGATTCATGAAAGACCGGGTCGCCGATATCGACACCATGGCCGCTCGTATGGGCGACATGATCGCCTCGACCCAAAAGATGACGAGCCTCACAGGACAATTAGCCGAAGGCGCGCAGATCTCCACAGAGGCCGCCAAGGGGCTCAAAGAGGCAATGGAGACGATGCGGGACAAGATGGCCGACTTCGATGACTTCTTCCGGCCAGTGCGCAACTATCTGTATTGGGAACCGCACTGCTTCGACATCCCGATCTGCTGGGCCATGCGCTCGCTGAACGAGTCTCTCGACAGTATCGACGAAACGACTCAGTATCTAGGGCCGATGGTCGATGGTCTGACCAAGATTTCCACCGCCACCCCGCAGATGATCGCCCAACTCAACGCCATGGTGCAGAACATGACTGTCATGCAGCGGCTGACGCTGACCACGCAGAGCCTGATGCATGCGACCATCACCCAGCTTGAGCCGATGGTCAGCCCGATGGTCGACATGGCGCAGGCGTTCGACAACGCCAAGAACGACGACTTCTTCTTCCTGCCCCCGGATTCCTTCAAAACCACGGAATTTCAGACTGGGTTGAAGTTCATGATGACGCCCGACGGTAGGGGTACCCGCATCATGATCTACCACCAGGGCGAAGCAATGAGCCCCGAGGGCATCGATCAGATCCAGCGCGCTGATGCCGCCGCCCACGAAGCCATCAAGGGCACCTCCCTATCGGACGTACAGCTTCTCATGGCCGGCTCATCCTCAAATTTCCGTGATGTGCAAACGTTTTCCATGAACGACATCCTGACGATGATGCTGGCCACCTTCGGGTTGGTGTTCCTGATCGTCATGGTCATCACGCGAACGCTGGCCGGTTCGGTGATCGTGTTGATCACCGTGGTGCTGTCCTTCCTGGGCTCGCTGGGGCTGGCGGCTTTCATCTGGGAGACCCTGTTCGGCATCACCTTGCATTGGCTCACACTGCCCATCGCCTTCATCGTGCTCGTCGGCGTGGGCTGCGACTACAACCTGCTACTGCTGTCCCGATACCGCGAAGAGTTGTCGGCCGGCATCCGCACCGGCCTGATCCGAACTATCACCGGCTCCGGCAACGTCGCTGTCACTGCGGCGTTCGTGCTCGCCGGAACCATGCTGGCGATGCTCTCCAGCGACGTGGTCAACATCGGCCAAGCCGGAGCGACCATCTGCATCGGACTGGTCTTCGACATGATGATCGTCCGGCTATTGCTGGTGATGCCGTTAGCCAGTCTCCTCGGGCCCTGGTTCTGGTGGCCGCAGAAACTGCCCACGCCGAAGCGGGCCACCTTCAGAAATGAGCCGAGCCCCGGACCACAATCCATCAGCGAGGTCAGTCCACAGGCGTAGATCGAAGGCACTTAAACTCACTCAGGCTCGCATCCTCGGCCGCCATGTCGCTCGCTTCCCACGTGCATGCAGGCCGCGCCCAATTCCCAGCCGCGCCGGGTCCAGCGCTCAATAGCGGATCTAACCGTCCTCCACTGAGCCGTTGCGTTTAGGTCGGACGTGGTCGGCGGCGCTAGATCGTAGTGCGGCGTTGACATCTTCTAGGTCCAAGATGCGACCGATGCCTGCGATGTTGACGCCGACCATAACGAGGGCGACGATGCGTTCGATACGCGCCAAGTCATCGGCACTGTAGCGGCGGGTGCCGCCCTCCGTGCGCGCCGGGGATAGCAACCCATGGCGTTCCCACAGTCGCAGCGATTGCGTGGGGGCGCCGGATAATTCCGCGGCGATCGTGATCCCGTACACCCCGTGGTGGGGTGCGGGCATCCGAGCGCGGATCCCAGGGCCTTGCACCGGCAAGCCTTCATTGATCATCGTCACAACTTTTCTCGTTCGCCTACTTGCACTCGGCATCATTGAGTGCTAAATAAATCTATACCAACTGGCATAGATAAAACAGTTGGAAGCGCACAGATGGCACAAGGGAAAGGACAGATGGAGGTGGCCACGATGCTGATGCGTACCGATCCATTCCGAGAGCTAGATCGCTTCACCCAGCAGGTGCTGGGAACCGCGGCACGTCCGGCGGCGATGCCGATGGATGCCTGGCGTGACGGGGATGAGTTCCACGTGGAGTTCGATCTGCCCGGTATCGCTACCGATTCGCTGGATCTGGATATCGAGAACAATGTGGTGACAGTGCGCGCCGAACGCGCACCGCTGGATCCCGGCCGTGAGATGTTGGCCGCCGAGCGTGCCCGCGGGGTGTTCTCACGCCAGTTGGTACTGGGCAACAATCTGGACACCGGCCGGATCACCGCGGACTACCACGACGGCGTGTTGCGGTTAGTGGTCCCGGTAGCCGAGAAAGCCAAACCCCGCAAAATCGCCGTGGATCGCCCGGCCGCCGCCAAGGCGATCGATGACACCACGGTGATCACCGAAGAGGGCGACGCGGTGCGTGGCGGTGGTGCGATCAAGGAACCGGTCAGCGCCTGACTGTGTTCGTGTTCCACTAGCTGGGCCGAGGCCTCACGTGCCGCCCCGATGCCACCTGGCGCCGTGCTACGTCTCATCCCGGCGCCAGGTGTCCTCGGGATGATGCCGGCGGGGCTCATGCCAGCGATCCATCCTCAGCTCAATCATCCCGATGCCCTAGGTAGACACCTGGGCTGCAGCGAAATACATATTGCAATAGACCGCATCTCAAAACCTGGATGGTCGGCCCCGCTGACAGCACAAAGGAGGTGAGCAATGACGCAGAGCGTCATGATGGTGGCGCCGGCACCGCCAAGCCCGGCCGAGTCAGAGGTGCTGGCCACCCTGGATCTAGACGACGCCACAGGGCTGATAGCGCTGATCGCTGAAGTCGACGCCATACTCGGCGCCGCCGAAGCTCACCGATGCCAGCGGCCGGCGCCACCAGCGGTCGGGTGCGCCCTTCGCGGGCCCCGGCAAGCTGGTCGGTCTCACCACCGCCCATCGCCGCGACAACACAGTGAACCAGTCCGGCGAGTCGACCCGATGCAGCGCAGCCCTCCGCCAACAAGATCCACACGCCCACAAGCTAATCCGATCACGATCAGGTGAAAGCGAGGTGCCGGTACAGCTATCCAACCGTGCCGGGCCAGCCCGTCCCGAAAGGTCCACACCACTTGGGCGTCGTCGTCTGCGCCCACACCTGGACGATCTGCACACGCCAACGCCACACCCAGGCAACAGTTCCCCGAGGCGGGCTGACCCGGCACCACCATCACCGATACAAGGGCGTGGCGATTGCTGTGACATGCTCTAGCGGTGACCGCTCGGCGAGGCGGAAGCCGGAGCGCCGGTGCACGGCGTTGTCAAAACTTCGTGTAGCCGTCGTCCATGCCGATGGCCTTGGACGAATTCTTCGACGATGTACCTACCGGAGGCTGGTTTCAGCATCACCATGGCCTGAATCTCGGAGAACTCTCGGAATGCTTAGACCAGGCGACTGCCGTCGAATCAGCGCCGAGGCGTACCGACAAGCCGTTGAACCGTTGTTGACGTTCATCGCGGACGGTCCAGTGGGTCGGTCAGTTCCGCGGAAGATCCAGTGCACTGATCGCCGCGACCTCAGGACGGTGCGGGCGCGGAGCCAGGAAGTCCAGAACCTCCGGTACGAACTCATGGTGGTACTGAAAGACGCCACCGTGGCCGGAGTTGGGGTAGATCCGAAGGCGGGAGTCCGGCAGCCGAGCGGCCATGTCCTTGGAGTGCTCACTGGCGACCATCAGGTCATGGTCGCCGTTGGCGACGAAGACCGGGATTTTGATCTGTGACAGGTCGTCGGCGGGGTGCAGTCCCGCGCTGGTGATTGCTCGCATCTGCGCGAGGCCGGCCTGTGAGGATATCGGCTTGTCCAGATCCGACGTGCGCTCCGCGAGCCGCTCGAGGTAGGCGTTGGCCGCCTCTTTGCCCTTCGTGGTACGAGGGAAAAACAGGAAGTGGCGTGGGTCCTTTCGGGACAGGAACGCCTTGGTGTAGGCGCCACCGACGATGAATGGCATCTTCCAGATTCCCCCGCCGCCGCGCGGGCCGGTGCCCGCGAGCACCATGCGGCGCACAAGGTCAGGAGCCTGGAGGGCAATCATCTGAGCCACGCCACCACCGAGCGAGAAACCGATCAGGTCTACCTGCTCGTACCCCAGCGCACGGATGAACGCGATCGCGTCGGCGCCCATCTGCTCGATGTCGGTCGGCACACGTCCGGCGGTAGCCCCCACCCCCCGGTTATCGAACGCGATCACATGGTGATGAGCGGCGACGCCATCCAGGACGCGCGGATCCCAGTCATCGAGGACGGCAGTCAGGTGGTGCAGGAACACTACCGGCACGCCGACGGGCCTGCCCAGCTCGCGGTAGGTGAACGAGGTGCCGTCGACGTCAATTGTCTTGGTGGGCGCGGTCTTCCAGTTAGCCATGACTCCTTCTTTCGTCAGGGTGCTGCGGGGTTGGGCGGGCATGCGCAGGACCGCACGTCGAGCTGATCGGCAGGCGCTGCCGTGAAATGGTCCGATTTCCTTTGCGGCACGACTGTTATATTATGATCATAATGCTATGGTGTTGACAAGCCCAGTAAGGAGATCCGCGTCATGGTGAGATACAGCCCGGAACACAAGGAAGCGACCCGGCGCCGGATGATCGAGTCCGCCGGACGCAGGTTCAAGAGCGACGGAATCGACGGCTCCGGCATCGCGACGCTGGTCGCCGACGCCGGCCTGACCAACGGAGCCTTCTACGGCCACTTCTCTTCGAAGGACGACCTGGTCGCTACGGTCGTCGCGCAACAGCTCGAGGACCAGGTCGCCGTTGTGAACTCGCTGCCGGCCGGCCTTGACTCGGTCGAGGCGTTCCTCCGGGAGTACCTCTCCCCCGCACACCGCCACGATCTCGCTGGTGGCTGCCCCTCCGCGGCACTGCTGGATGAGATCGGGCGGTGCGATGTCACGATCCGGGAGGCCTACACCGACGGCGCCAGTTCGATGATCGAGGCGATTGCCCGCCACCTCGATGACGGCGACCCGCAGCGGACCAACGAGCGTGCGATTGGCTTGTTCTCCTTGCTCGTCGGCTCGCTCCAGGCCGCCCGCGCGGTCACCGATACCGCGCTGTCCGACCGCATCCTTGCGGCGGCGTTCAGCAACGCCATGACCCTTGCCGGCGCTTCACGAAATCCCGTACGCCCAACGATCCGACAGGAAACAGAATGAAGGCCTTCGTCGTCACTCATTACGGCCCCGACGGGCTCCGGGCTGCTGATGTCCCGACGCCGAGCGTTGGACCTCGCGACGTTCTGATAGACGTCCGGGCCGCTAGTATCAATCCGCTCGACAAGATGGTCCGCAACGGGGAGTTCAAGCAGCTCATCAGGTACAAGCGGCCTTTCATCCTCGGCCATGACCTGGCCGGCGTGATCACCAAGGTCGGCGCCGAGGTCCGCGGCTTCAAGGCGGGTGATGAGGTCTACGCCCGGCCGCGAGACCTGCGTATCGGCGCCTTTGCCGAACAGGTAGCCGTCGATGCTGACGACATCGCCCTCAAACCCGCCTCCCTGTCGTTTGAGGAAGCGGCCGCAGTGCCCCTCGTCGCGCTCGCCGCGTGGCAGGCCCTGGCCGAGCTAGCCGATGTCCAACCGGGGCAGAAGGTCCTGGTCCACGCCGGCGCAGGCGGATTGGGCTCCACAGCCATCCAGGTCGCCAAGCACCTCGGCGCGTATGTCGCCACTACTGCGAGCGCCAAGGACATCGACAAGGTTCGGGCCCTGGGTGCCGACGAGGTCATCGACTTCAGGGCCCGGGAATTCGCCCAGGTCCTGTCCGGGTACGACGTCGTGCTGGACTCCCTAGGTCTGGCGAGTCTGGAGAAGTCATTGACCGTTCTGCAGCCAGGCGGTCTTGCGATCAGCGTCGTCGGACCGCCGGACCCGGCCTTCGCCGATCAACTCCGGCAGCCGGTCCTTAAGCCCGTTATGGCCGTTCTCAGCCGCAAGATCCGCCGTCAAGCACGCAAGCTGGGCGTGCGTTACTCATTCTTTTTCATGCGGGCTAGCGGTCCGCAGCTCGCGATGCTCGGGGCGCTCTACGACGCGGGCACCCTGCGACCTGTCCTGGACCGGACCTTCCCGTTCGCAGAGACGCTGGACGCTATGGCCTACGTCGAGCAGGGCAAAGCTAACGGCAAGATCACAGTGAGCCGATGACGATTTCGGCAGATCACCGTCCGTCCTGGTCGCCGGCGCCGGTCGGGGAATCGGACTTCTCGCCGCGCGCCGAAACTCATCGGCGATCCCCAGAAGGTCATGAAAGCCGACAACCGCTCTCGCACCGCCCGACACCTGAAACGACGCTACCGGTGCGACAACCTCAGCCGAACTCAGCCGGCACTCGTATCAGTAACCACAACAACCGTCACTGACGCATTGTTCGCAAGCGCCACCACATCCTAAGGAGTTCTCCATGAGCAACAACAGCAACGAGGCCATCCTCAGCTCGTACGCGCAGGCCCCAACGCGCACCGTCGCCGTCGGCAATACAAGGTACGCATACCGGGAACTGGGCCCCAAGGGAGGCATTCCCGTTGTCTTCTTCGTCCACCTCGCGGGGACCCTCGACAACTGGGACCCCCGCATCATCGACCCCATCGCACAGAATCGACACGTCATCGCGTTCGACCAGCGCGGCGTCGGTGCCTCCACCGGACAGGTGCCTGACACCCTCGAAGAAGCCGCCGATCACGCCTACGAATTCATCGCGGCACTCGGATACGAGACCATCGACATCTTCTCCTTCTCGATGGGCGGCATGATCGCCCAGGACCTGATCGTCAAACATCCCGACCTGGTCCGCAAACTCGTCCTCACCGGGACCGGACCGCGCGGCGGCAAGGACATCGACAAGGTTGCCAGCGTGACCTACTGGGACATCCTGCGCGCGACATTGACGAGGTCGGACCCGAAGGAATTCCTCTTCTTCAACCGCGATACCGCGGGAAAGGCCGCGGGGAAAGCATTCATCAAGCGACTCCGGGAACGCACCGCCGATCGGGACCAGGAGATCAACATCAAGGCGCTGCTGACTCAATTGAAGGCGATACAGAAGTTCGGCCGCTCGGCTCCCTCAGACCTGTCCATGTTCACCCAGCCGACGCTGATCGCAAACGGAGGCCACGACCGCATGGTCCCCACCGTCCTGTCAGAGGACCTGCACAACCGCATCCAGGGCAGCCAACTGCTCATCTACCCCAACTCCGGTCACGGCGGGATCTTCCAGTACCACAAGGAATTCGCCCCCGCCGCCGCCGAGTTCCTCGCCGACTAAACCGCTGGCGAGATCCAGCGCCAGCTGCTCCTGGGTCATGCCGCGCTCGATCCGCAGATCCCGCACCCTAGCGCCCACGGTGTTCCGAATCCGTGCCCAAACCGCGCGGGCTCGCACATGGCCGAGGAATGAACTGGCTGAGAACTGCTGTCAGCATGGCGGTGGAGCGGTGCTAAAGATCGGCCAACAGATTTCTGTGGCGGTGAACGCTGTCGGATCTGAGGGCGTAGCACCGATGTAGTGTTCGCGGATCGGCCCCTGGCCGCTGATCAGATGCTCGTTTGCGTATATGCCCAGAGCCCCGTAACTGCGGTCGATGCTCTCGTCGTGGCCGCCGGGGTGAGTGAGCACGGCGAATTCGGCCTGAGGCAAGACCTCGGCACGCACCCCCTCCGGAGTGATCGCGGACTGCGGCGCAGGCACGAACAGGGTCGCCTTGCCACGTGATTCGAGAAACAGTGCTCGGTCGTAGAGGCCACCCGGAACGACCGCCGACGGTGCGCCTGTCGCCGTGGCAACTGCGTCTCTCAGTGTCTTCAGCGTCGCCACGAACCAGCTGTCGATCGCGGAAACCTCGATGGTGGCGCCGATCGACCACACGGCGAGCGCGGGTTCATGGCGCAACTCCACAGCGGCGGAGGTGTGCACGGGAGAAAGCAGCTCGCGCAGCGCGCCAACGGTGTCACGGGTGTGCTGCAGTTGCACTTCCATTTGTTCGAGATGAGTCGTGATGATCTCAGTGCGGGCCGCGGCGTCGTCTGTGCTCAGCAGCGCCTTGATGTCGGGAATGGACATGCCCAGAGAGCGGAACCGGCGGATGATGTGTGCATGATCGACCTGGCTGGTGTCGTAGAACCGGTAGCCAGTGTGGAGATCGATGTCAGCTGGTTCGAGAATGCCGATGTCGTGGTAGTGCCGTAGCGCCTTCCTGCTCAGGCTGGTCATCACCGCGAAATCACCGATCGAGACCCGCGCGCCCATGGCATCCTCCTCTGTGTTCCGCCGCCTGTGTTAAGGGGTGGGTCCATCCTGAAGTCTCCCCCTGGGGCCAGGTCAACATCGCGGCGTGAGACCGAAGGCTCCTGTCCCGTTCCAGTGGCCTCCCTGGGGAACCGAGGGCCTGGCTGCCGGGGCCGCACGAATACGAGATTCGCCCTGCCGAAGGTTGACCTTCCCCTTAGGGGAAGCTCCAACCTGGGGTCATGACCACAGAATGGGAAGCACTCCCGGACACCGTAAAAACGTTCATGACCGCACTCAGCACCCCAGTGGACGGCCGAGCGGTAGCCACGTTCACCGCCGATGCCGTCGTGACCGATGAGGGCCGCGACTACACGGGCCGCGACGAGATCGGGGCCTGGCTGACCGCCTCGGCCGGCGAATACATCTATACCTCCGAGTTCACCGGCGCGACCACAACCGACACGACCATCGACGTCGGGCAGCACCTGGAGGGCGACTTCCCCGGCGGGGTCGTCGACCTGCACTTCCGCTTCACGTTGGACGGCGCGTTGATCAGCCGGTTGGTGATCGAGCCATGACAAGGAGATGGTTCATCACCGGGGGCACGCCCGGCGGCTTCGGGGTGGCGTTCGCCGAGGCGGCGCTGGAGACCGGGGACCGCGTGACGCTCACCTCCCGGCGCCCGCAGGAGCTGGCGACGTGGGCCGAGCAGTACGGCGACCGCGTTCTGGTCGTGCCGCTGGAACTCACCGATGCGGCGCAGGTGCAGCGCGCGGTGCATGCCGCCGAGGAGCGCTTCGGCGGCATCGACGTGCTCGTCAACAACGCCGGCCGCGGTTGGTACGGATCGATCGAAGCGATGGACGAGTCCTCGTTGCGGGCAATGTTCGAACTGAACTTCTTCGCCGTGCTGTCGGTGACACGTGCAGTGCTGCCCGGGATGCGCGCCCGCGGCAACGGGTGGATCGTCAACGTGTCCTCGGTGGCCGGGCTTGTGTCCGCACCCGGATTTGGCTACTACAGTGCGACGAAGTTCGCCATCGAAGCCATCACCGATGCGCTGCGTGATGAGGTCGCCACACAGGGCATCTCCGTCTTGACAGTCGAACCGGGGGCGTTCCGCACGAACGCTTACGCCGGCTTCGCCAACGAGCCTGTCGCGGAGCCGATCCCGGAATATCACCACATGCTGGAGCAGGTCCGAGCCGTCTTCGTCGGGATGGACGGTGTGCAGCCCGGCGATCCGCTCCGCGGTGCCCGTGCGGTGATCGCGGCGATGGCCCAGAACCCGCCGCCCCGACGGCTGGTCCTAGGCAATAGCGGCTACGACGCCGTGATCGATACGCTGCAGCAGACGCTCGCCGACATCCGGGCGAACGAGACGCTTTCTCGCAGTGCGGATTTCCCTACATAGTCGGCCGACGCAGTGCGTCTTCCCCGTGGTGCTGCCGCCGGTCCTTGTGACCAGGGCATCGACGTCGAAAGCGTCGCGGCCCTTCGCCGCCCCGGCCGTGTTCCTGCCGTCGACGATGCTGCGACCGCTCCTGATATTTGGGTTCATCTTTCTTCCTTTTCAACCCATTGGTTGTCTGGCCGGTGTGCCTGCATCGGGCCCACTGCGCTGCGCCGCCGACGTGCACGGTCGTGCAGGTTAGCTGAGTCCGAGTTCGGTGAGGCGTTCGTGATTGGCGTTGAACTAGGCCTCTTCCTGACCTGGCGCCGGGAAGATCAGGTGGCGGCACAGCTCACGAAGGCTCGTGCCCTCGTAGCCAAGATCGCGAACGCATTGCCCGTACCGAAACTTCATTCCTACTAGCTCGATCCAGGGTTAGAGTCGCGTCCGCAGACGTAGCTCGTGCCCACGCGGAAAAAGGTTCGGTCTGGGCGATCCGCCTGGCTATGGCTGCTCTGTACAACCCGGCGCAGCTAGATGTGCTGAAGCGGGACGGAGAGATCGTGCCGGTCAGCCGAGGGGAGGTAGCAGCAGCGGCTGCAGTCGGTAGCTGGGCGGCTCGGTGCCGTGTAGATGCCGCACAAAGTAATCCCAGGTGCGACGTAGCGAATAGTGCAGCCAACCGTACAGCGAGTGCTCGGCACCAGGAATCATGATCAAGTCGAAGTCCTTGTCCGCCTTGATGAGTGCATCGGCCAGGCGCATCGTCATGTATGGATGTGCGTTGTCGTCGAGTTCACCGTGGATGAGCAGCAGCTTGCCTTTCAGGTTGGCGGCCAGCGTGGTGTTCGAGATCGCCGCTTTGCCTTCGGCGCTCAGATCGCCGTGGTAGTGCTCGGCCCACATCGCCAGGTTGAGGGCGTTGTCATGATTGCCCGAGACCGCGACGGCCACCGAGTAGAAGTCCGGGTATCGCAGCACGGCACGCGCCGCGGCGAACGCACCGGCGGACTGTCCGGTAATCCCGACTCGGGCGGTGTCCAGCCACGGATACCGTTGTCCGAGTTCGCGGATTGCGGCGATGTGGTCGTCCAGGGCGCCAGCGTTGCCGAGATCTCCATAGGAGTGGTCATGAAATGCCTTGCTGCGCCCCGCGCTTCCGCGACCGTCGATGGCCACCACCGCGAACCCGAGCGCGGCGAAGGCCTCCGGTTCGCCATAGTGCGGCGGGTTGAACATCGGTCCGGCGCGGTAGAGCTGCGGCCCCGGATAGATGTGTTCGATGATCGGGTACGTGCGGTCCGGGTCCAGATCGTGCGGTCGCCAGAGCAGACCGTAGATGGGGGTTCTGCCGTCCGCGGCGGTCGTCCGGAACCGCTCCGGCGGTTGCCAACCCAGAATCCTCAGGTCGTCGGTGTCGGGCGTCTCCAACTCCACCACCACCTGACCCTCCCCGTCGAGTACCACTGAGCGTGGCGGCAGGCTCGGGCTTGAGGCCCGGTCCACCAGGTAGCCGCCCTGCGGCGGGCTGACCGCATCATGATCCAGCTCGTCATCTGTGAGGCGGGTGAACTCGTTGCCGTCCAGTCCGATTCGGCAGAGCTGCCGCAGATACGGGTCGGCCTCGACCAGACCGTTGGCCGCGAAGTACACCTGCCGAGCCTTCTCGTCGACCCATAGCAGGCTGCTCACCAGCCACGGCCCGGCGGTGATCTGGGTGACCTGGGCGCCGTCCGCCGAATAGAGGTACAGGTGGCCCCAACCGTCGCGCTGCGACCACCACAGGATCTCACCGGTGTCCAGCACGTGCACCATGTGCGGGTCGCCGAGCACCACGGTCGGGTCGACCCGCGTCTGGCATGTCTCCGTGATCAGCGTGGTGACCTCGCCGTTCGACGGGTCGAGTCGACGCAGTCGCAACGTCCGGGCGTCGCGCGATTGGTGCAGGTAATGAACGACGTCCGCACTCGACCACCAGGCGTAGACGAGTGCGACATTGTGCATGATCGGTGTCGGCTCGCTCTGCTGCCGTACGACCGTGCGTTGCCCGACGTCGAGCACGTTCCAGGTCATCGTTGCCACGGTGTCCTCGCCGGGCATCGAGTAACGGGTGCGGTGTTCCACCGGTCGGCCACCGTCAGCCGGGCTCGATTCTACGAGCACCAGTTCGGGCACCTCACGTTGATCGATGCGCTGCACCAGGATTCGGGTGGAATCGGGCGACCAGTGCAAAATCAACGGCGGCGGTATGCCGAGCGCGCGTGTCAGCGCCCCCGCTCCGGTAGTCTCCGGCAGGCCGCCATAATCGAAGTAGGGTTCGGCGTCATCGGTGAGGGCATGTTCGGTGCCATCGGCCCGGTTGCGGATCCAGATATTGCCATCGCGGCCGAACGCGTCCCACCGCTCATCGGGCGACGGGATCGCGCCCGGAATGGTTGCGGTGGTGTCAGATTCGGTGCAGGCGTTGTCCGCCCATCGCCAATTCCGGCCGAACGCGCTGAACAGCACCGTGTCGTCGGCACGAATTTCCACGGCCTGTATCGGTAGATCGGCACCGGTTACCGCCTGCCCAACTGCCGCCGACAGTGCGGCAGCCAGCGCGTCGTGGTCGAAGGCGGCACGACGAGCCTTCACGCTCGGATCAACCGCGACGTAGCGGGTTCCGATCCGGTACCAGAATCGGGCACCGTCGGCGAACCACTGCGGTGTCAGCACCGTGCCCGGCACCCGCCGGGCCCGGTGCGGGAAAAGCATCTGCTCGGCACGCGCGTAATCGGAATCGCTCAGCAATGTCGTCACACCAGGCATCCAACACTCGGACGTAGCGGCACAGTCAAGAGCGACTTGACCGTGCCGCAGCGGCACCGCAACCCCCGGCAGTCAGTATCCGAGGCCGTGATACAAGATGCCCGCACTGTTATAGGCGATGTGCACCATGACCGCAGGCCAGATCGAACCTGAGCGCCACAGCAGGACACCATTGGCCAAACCGATCATGAGGGCCAAAGGCATCACTCCGTTGATCCCATGTGCCACAGCGAAAACTGCCGCGCTGAAGACCACGCTGATGCAGCTCCCCCAGCGGAACAGGAAAGTCGCAAGCACGCCACGAAACAAAGCCTCCTCACCGAGCGGCGTCAAGATACCGCCCAGCCCCACGGCCGCGATAAGAGGCACTGCTCCCGACCGAGCAGCATCACGGTAGGGCTGCTGAACACCCTCCGCCCCCGGAAACAGCGGATCAAAAATCGCCGAAACCGGCCAACTAAGCCCGAAGCACACCAGGCCGATGACGACGCCGGTCAGCAGCCACAAGAGACTCGTATGCCGCAACCCGAACGGACGGACATCACGAATCCGAACGAGGACCGCAGCAGCAAACGCTCCCAACGGCGCAAGCCCTGAAATCAGGAAGTTCACGTGTCCGAGGGCAACGGGGAAATCTTCCGGCACGAAGTATGCGGCCACGCCGCCCACTAGATACAGAAAGACAGCAGTGGCCGCAGCTACACCAAGTTCCAGCCAACCGGGCCGAGCGGGTCCGCTCGCCGCGCCGAAGTGCTCTACAACACTCATGGGGCGAAGTATCAGCTATGCCCCTAGGGCACACTCAAGCCTCATCGCGCCGTGGCGCTGCCATAAGCGAATCAAGCTCTTATTGCACTCTTAATTAGTGCGGCGCGTGGCAAAGCAGAAAAACTCTCCTGCCCTGTACTTCTTCTGTGGTCCCGGCTGGGTTCGAACCAGCGACCCCTCGCGTGTGAGGCGAGTGCTCTTCCACTGAGCTACGAGACCGCATGTTGATCGTTGATGGCTGATCAACCGAGGTGAAAGGCTAGCACGAGACGCCGGAAACACCGCAGTCCGGCCGCCGACGGGCCGCGCACGCAAGGGATTTGTGATTAAACCTCTCGTTCGACTACTGTTTCACTTCGCACCGGGTGACGATCTCATCCGTTGCGCGCGGATGTAGCGCAGTTGGTAGCGCACAACCTTGCCAAGGTTGGGGTCGCGGGTTCGAATCCCGTCATCCGCTCGGAGGGTGGACAGTCATCCCTAGCGGTGGAGTGGCCGAGTGGTGAGGCAACGGCCTGCAAAGCCGTGCACACGGGTTCGATTCCCGTCTCCACCTCCATAAAGACCCCGCGCGATTAGCTCAGCGGGAGAGCGCTTCCCTGACACGGAAGAGGTCACTGGTTCAATCCCAGTATCGCGCACCAAAGTTTTTGCAGTTCAGAGGTTATTTCAAGACCTCTAATCTGGATGCGGGACCTAGATGGGACCTGACCCAATGGCTAACCGAGAGGAAGCCATGTCCATCCAAATCAAGCGTCACCCGGTCTCCCCCGTCGACACCACCGAGGATCGAGTCGACACGGTTGTCACCGTGGCACTAGGTCACGTCACGGGCCGAATTGTCCGCTCGCAGTACGACGCTGGCACCATTTCCTACAACGCGCACATCGAACTCGTCGGCGACCGCAGTCCCAACCAGATCGATGACCCGCAGGATCTACGAAATCTGGGGACCGTGGCGATCACGCTCGCTGACGAGCTGGCGGCCGTAACCACATAGCCAATACACGGAGGCGCGGCCCCATCCAGGAAAATACAAAGTTCCCTGGCTGGGGCCGCTTCATTGTGACGATAGCGTCTACGCCCTCCCTGTACCGGCGGCTACCGCTCGTCACCGTGGGAATAACGGTTGGACTACAACACTTCTATAGATTTGTACGGACATTCGCCGTACACTTGGGCATGCACCTATGGACACAAATTGGGAGGTGTCACTAATGGCTGCGAAAACGGAACGGGTGGAGTTCCGAACTGAAGAGGCGAGCTTGGTGCGCATCCAGCGCGCCGCGAGCGCGGTTCATGAGCAGACATCAGAGTTTGTACGCAAAGCTGCACTTCAGCGAGCGGAAGATGTTCTACGGCAAGAGCTGGTGACGGCCATGCCATCCGAGCAGTTCGACGCGTTGATGGAGTCGCTGGATGTAGCGGATGCGGCGCCACGTCTGGCTGCGGCCGCTCGTAAGCCCGCGGTGTTCAAGAGGCGCTGATGCACTTCGAGTCGGCACGCTTAGAGGACGACCACCTAGTTGAGGGATTCGACTGCGGTAAGGAATCGCTGAACAATTGGCTGGTCAATGATGCTATGCGTGCGGACAACAACGGGGTTGCTCATGTCTATGTCTGGACTCAGCTCGGTGAGCCAAAGGTGTGCGCCTACTTCGCCATTTGCCCGACCTTGGTCTACCGCGAGGAGGACGGGGTACCTCGAAGCCTGGCCGGTGGCTACTCCAGCATCCCCGGCTTTCTCATTGCCCGGTTGGCACTGGACAAATCACTTCGCGGAAGAGGTTACGGGGAACAGCTGCTAGTCGACGCTCTCGGCAAGGCCGTAGCCGCTTCTGAGATCGGCGCCGGACGTCTGATCGTCGTAGACGCGCTCGATGACGAAGCCGCGGAGTTCTACAAACACTATGGCTTCGCCCCCGTTAAGAATCGGGAGCGCCGCCTGGTGATGAAGGTTTCTACAGCTGCAAAAGCACTTGGGGAACGCTGGCGCGACTAGTTGTCGTACCCCGGGGCTAGCGTCCCGCATTGTGGTGAAGTTCCACGTCGACAAACTCACGACCGGCCAGACGGTGTGCACGGTGATGCACAACTGGGGCCACGGGGTCTGGACGGAAACCATCGCCGGCGACCTACGCGAAGGCAAGGAGTACGCCCGCATCAATGTAGAACCCGGTGTCGAAGTCCGCGTCTGGTACTTCGGCTGCGAGCTGCTCGCTGAGACCCGGGCACGCGGTGAGGTGTGTCGTTGGTTGCAACTAGCTCGAAGGTCTCGCACACCGTCTTAGCGACACCTTTCCACGCAGCCGCGGCAAAGTGGCCGCTGTCGAATCTGGCGTCCAACGCGCTGCCCACCAACTTGCTGGTATAGCGCCATAACGATTCGAACGACCGTTCCATATCGGCTCGGCGCGTCTCGTCACCAGGAAGGTGATAGAGATGCTTAGCGTGCATCAGACCCGAGCGCATATCCGAATAGATGTTTCGGTACGCCCATCTGACTGGATCTGTTTCATTCTCCGGGGCGAGGATGTCTGCCGACGCGATTGGTTCTACGTGCCTGAGAGCGGCCTTGAACCAATCGCTTTCACGCCCTCGCCGGTGGGGGTGCAAGTGGTGCAATACAGCCTCCAAGGCCAGGAACATGTTGCGATACGCGTCGTACAGCACTTCCCCAGTCCTCGCCATCCGCAAGAAACGAAGCGCATCGTGAAGTCGTGGCGGAGGCGGCGGCAGCGAGGGTATCTCATTCCCATCAGCGTCGAGTACGCGAACCGTCATGCTCATCCCCAAAGTGCCAGGAATGATGCTGGTGACGCGCATAGTCACGTTCGGGCCCGTCATCGCCCAGGTCAGAGAAGCGTCGTAAGGCTGGCGAATAACGGCGTCACCCCTGCCTATAGCGGACAGATAGTCAAGGCACAAATTCGCCTGTGCCAAGGCAACTTTGAAAATCTGGTCGATGTCCGAATCAATCGCAGCGTAGACAAGTAGCCACTTTGAGCCATCTGCCACAGCTACGGTCCAATCGCCGACCTTGAACGTCGCCGTCGTTGTGCACCGCTGCCCGAGATCAAATGCCGCACCGCTTCCCTGAAGGTCAATGCCCGCCAGCTGCCCCACCGTCATCTGGGGAGAATACGCGTCACCAAACCGGTTTCGAGTCGAATCCGCTGTCTGGCTGTGAGGCTAGAGGACGTTGTCATCCTCATGGCCATTAACCAGATCATTGACGTCACCGAGTCGGCGGTGGCACCAGAGGGGAATTTAGTTCGGGGCGCAAATCGGCCAGATACGGATTGGCCTGCTGCGCTACACGTACCACCTCGGTATCGATCTCGGCCATGATCGTCCCGGTCCCCGATTCGATGCGGTCGAGAACACCCCCGTCGGGACCGACGATGCTGCTCCTGCCGACATAGGTTGTCGCTCTCTCGACACCGTCGTGATTGATGTACGCCACATAGATCTGGTTCTCCCAGGCCCGTGTCCGGATCACGACATCGGCGACGAACTCAAAAGGCGTCATCTGTGCCGTCGGCACCGCAAGCAGATGCGCACCGGCAAGGGCACTCATCCGGACATTCTCGGGAAACTCCACGTCGTAACAAATCATCATGGCCACGTTGACGCCGCGATACTGCACCACGGTCGCCGGTTGGCTCCCCGGCGTGAAATAGGCACGATCGTTCGCGCCGAAGAGGTGAGTCTTCCGGTGTCGGCCACACACCACGCCCCGCTCATCGATAAAGACAGCATTGTTGTACAGCGCCCCCGCAGCACCGCTTTCCGCCAGCCCCACGATGATCGCAATCTTGTTCCGTTCAGCGATTGAACAGACGGCATCAAGATGATCGGCGCTCACGAGCTCGGGTAAACGATCCCCGATGTCGTAACCGGTGATAAACAGCTCCGGCGTGATGAGCAGATCTGCCTGCCCCGCCAATCTTCTCGCGACCTGGTCGAGCTCAGCAAGGTTGGCATCCGGATTCGCGGGATTCCCGGCCGACTGCAGGCCCGCGACTCGTAATGTCCTAGAAATCGACAAACCTCCAAGCTGGCGCAGTGTCCTCTCCACTGTGGGGCACGCACGTCTCTTACGCATCCGGCACGCCCAGTTTTACGGCACAACCGGGCACGCCCAGCGGTGGCGATCCCGGCATTGTCAGGGCCATCCCATGCTGGCGGTTCAACAAGCAGTCGACGCACTGTCGCCGGACCTGACAGATATCTGTACACAGTCGACACCAGATGCAAGGATACGCACGTGACTGAGGAAGCTTCCGTGGCACAAGCCCGGACACTCCTGGCATCGCTCTACGAGCATGTCAACGAGGTATCGACCACGATGGCCAAGACAGAACACCTCATTCGACATACCTCGCGCCACAGCACAACCCACCGACATCACCACCGCCGGGCGTCAGCCATGCGCAAAGACCTCTACGAAGCCCACCGCCTCATCGACGGCCTACACCACCGATACCCCGCTACGCGAGACACACAGTGGGCTCCTCCACCGTCACGGCACTAGACGCGCCGGCCTTCGACAACTCCACGCGGGCACGTCACTCGACCAGCAAGGGCACAAACTCGCGAACCCGGCAATCTGCGAATTGAGCGTGCGCACTCTGCACGACAGCCGAGACATACGCAGACGACAACCATGAGTACTTCGTAACCATGAGTACTTCGTCATCAGCCGCTGCTAAACCGCAGCCACTAATGTCTGCTCACTCATCCCAGACATCACATCAGAGTGAGCCATAACAACCGAGTCGTCAATCGGTAGTTCAGATCCCATTAACCGGCGGCGTGCCTGCCTCGTCGGTGAGTTGACCCACATACGCCTCCTGCACACAGTTCGCCGTCATGTGTTCATTTCTCATTGCACCTGAGTGAAGAAGTCATTCACCCTTTCGGCTTATCGGTAGCTGAACCTCTAAGAATCTCGCGATTCTTGCGGCTTGACGATCTGATATTTCCCCACTAGAAATTGCTGGTGCACGCCGCTGGAGTGAAGCTAAGTGCCCTGCTCGTCGCGGGCGGGTTGTTGACTGGGTGCGTGGTTCCCGGCGCCGCGAACGTAGGTCAAGGGCACGTTGGCTCGGCCGCAGAGATACTGCCCGATGACGCTCAGATGTCTTCACTTCTGGCGCTCCGGCTCCATTCGGACGCACGCGTCGAAAGACTCGATCTCGCGGCAGCCAATGCCCATAGCGCGGACACCCGTACGAGTTCTGTCGAGTGCCTCGGCGTCGCCTTACCCAGTTGGGGCACCACACTCGCCGAAGCTCCCGTACGCCAGGCGATACAGCAGCAATGGTCGACACGCTGGAAAATTAGGGGCGCTGGTACAGGAACCGCAATAGAGATCCAGGTAGTAGAAATGGACTCTCCCAACAGTGCCAGAACCTGGTTCACCACACTGGAATCCAGCTGGCGGCGCTGCCAAGACAAGCCGTTCACCACAAAGGGCCCCGGGACGGGCGCGGTAACCAACCTGGAAGTTAAAAGCGTTGCAGAGGAAAGCGTTTCCCCAGATTTTGTGCATGCGATCATCGCCGAATCGACTGGACCCCAGCATCTGGCGCCACGCCAAACGCAACGAGCCGCCGTCCAGACATCGCAGTACATCATCGAGGTGTCGGTGCACGAATATGGCAACACCGCAAGTAACAAGGCCCAATCCGTGGCCCGCTTGGTCAAAGCCAACGCCACCGCATAAACACCTCGCAGCCCTCGATTCCGCCATCGTCACCCGGCCTGTCTCGGCGTTCGCGACGTAAGGATCTTGTAAACCCGAAAGCCTTCCGTGCGCCGAAAACCCTTGCTGTTCAGCGATTTCAGCAAGTTCACAGCAATTCTGTGATCGGCATCATAGATACCGACTTCAACTGACAGTTGTACCGTCTCAACTGACACGAGGACGTGTCGCTCCCGGGTATCAATTCCACTGCTCCTTCAGCCGCAGAGTGATTGGAGTCCGTCGTGCAACCATGCACTGTCCCGAAAGTTCGCTTCTACAATGGTGTCGACATCCCCCAGCTGGGCCTCGGTGTCGCCGCCATCCCCAATGTCGAGGCGGAAACCATTGTCCGGCAAGCACTTGACGCCGGATACCGACATATCGACACCGCCACCAGATATGGCAATGAGCGCGGCGTCGGCCTCGGCATCTCTCGCTCTGAAGTGCCCCGCGAAGAAGTCTTCATCACCACAAAGCTGTGGGTAGACGATTTCTGTGATGCCGCAGGTGCTTTCGCACGGAGCCTTGACATGCTTGGCACCGATTATGTGGATTTATTCCTGATCCATTGGCCTGCACCGGATCACGGCCAGTACGTGACCGCCTGGCAGCAAATCGTGCAGCTCTACCTCGCCGGCAACATTCGCGCCATCGGGGTCTCCAACTTCGAGCCCGAGCACGTACAAGCCATTGTTGACGCGACCGGCGTGCTGCCGGTGATCAACCAGGTGGAGCTGCACCCGTACTTCCAGCAGCGAGAGTTGCGGCAGTTCAACACCGACCGCGAAATCGTCACGGAGGCATGGAGTCCCCTCGCCCAGGGAATCGGTACCACCGGGGATTCCCCCCTGGCCGCCCTGGCTGCCAAGCACAACAAGACACCAGCACAGCTGATCCTGCGCTGGCATATCGAACTAGGTCATGTGGTGATCCCCAAGACCTGCTCGCCCAGCCGGTTGACCGAAAATCTCGAGATCTTCGATTTCAGTTTGTCCCCAGAAGATCTCGATGTATTCGTTCAGTTCGACCGACCCAACGGCAGGCTGGGCACCCACCCCAACGAGGGATTCTCGGCACACCATTCAGCGCAGAGCAGATGGCACCGGGAGCAGCTGGCGAAGCGGGCGGCCTAGCGCTTCCCCATCCGGGCACGGGCCGCAGCGACGAGTTCGGCGTTGCCTGCGGCCAGCGATCCATCCGGCAGACGCAGCGTGTCCTCAAGCCCTATCCGTGCGGCAACCCCTCGCGCCACCGCGAGGTCGAGTACCGGCCATGTCGATGAGTCCTCGCCGTGCAGCACCACATCCAGGGCACCAGCCACACGAACCTGCGCCAGCATGCGCACCGCTTGCTCTTCGACTTCGGTGCCGGCGACCCCGCCCGGCAGCTCCAGCAGAACACGGAAGCACTCCTTGCGAAGCGGCGAGCCCGACCACGACAACGCGGCCGCCTCGTTCCACAACCCCGCCTCCACACCGATCCCGCGAGCCAGCAGGGTCTCGGCGACCTCGGTCGCACTGTCCTCGTGCCAATTCACCGAGGCGAAGTCCGGCAGCTCGGCCCACGCGTTGATGGCCGCACAGCGTGCGGCCGAATCGGTCAGGGCCCACGCGCCTGTGGTGACGCCAACGGGAAGACCCGGACACTGCGCACGGATGGCCGCAACGACAGGATCGACCGCACTGGCCAGCAGCGAGTCGAACCCCCTGGCGTCCTTGGCATGAACGTGAACCGCGGCCGCGCCCGCATCGCGACATGCCGCGGCATCCGCCGCGATCTCAGCCGGGGTGCACGGGATCGCAGGGTGCTGGTCCTTGCGTCGCACCCCGTTCAGGCATGCCTTCACATACGCCACGTACGCCCCTACCGGTGGATCGGCCCGTCGGTGTCGCTCAAGGCACGCCCGGAGCCTCCCGAGGTTTCGGCGATGATCTGCGCCGCAATGGATATCGCGGTCTCCTCGGGTGTGCGGGCGTTGAGGTCCAGGCCCAGCGGGCTGTGTAGCCGCCGCAACTGATCCTCGGTGACGCCCTCTTCACCTAGACGCGCCATCCGGTCGGTGTGGGTGCGTCGTGAACCCAGCGCGCCGACAAACGCGACGGGCACCACGGTGAGGGCCGCCGCCAGCATCGGCACATCGAACTTGGGGTCGTGAGTCAGGACGCACACCACCGTGCGCCCATCGATGCGCCCGGCGGCTGCTTCGGCGCGCAGATAGCGGTGCGGCCAGTCGACCACCACCTGGTGGGCGTGCGGGAACTGCGTTTGCGTCGCGAACACCTCACGGGCGTCGACCACCGTCACCCGGTAGCCGAGCTGGCTCCCCGTGTGGCTCAACGCCCGCACGAAGGCGTTGGCCCCCGCCAAGATCATCCGCGGGGGCACACCGAATGCTTGGACGAACACGCGCGGCAGCGCGGATTGATCGGGCTCACAGCGGTCGGCACCTGCCACCGCGCTGCGCCCCGCCCGCACCAGCGACGCGATATCACCATCGATCTGCGGCCACGGCGCCGGCTCGCCCGCGCGCACCAGAGCCCATTCCGGAATCCCCGATAGCGTGCTCACCACGGCAGCAGGCTCCCCCGCCTCGGTCATGCTGCGCAATCGGAGCAGCAGCGGCAATCTGTCGGCACCAACACTTTCGGTGACAACTTCGATCTCGCCGCCGCACGTCAGTCCGGCCGCCATACCGTCGTCGATACCGAACCGCTCGCTCACGCACAGGCCGGTCTCCAGAACTTCACGCGCGGTATGAATGACCGCCGCCTCCACGCAGCCACCCGACAACGACCCGATGACTACCGAATCGGCCGTCACGATCATGGCGGCGCCGGGCTCGCGCGGAGCCGCACCACTGACCTCCACCACGCGCGCCAGCGCGACAGTGCCACCGGTCTGGAGCAGGCGAACCAGATCGCCGAGTATGTCTTTCATGAGGGCTCTCCCGCCCCGGATGTGTTGATGGCCCGCCACACTCGCGCCGCGTTCATCGGTAGGCGGTGCATCCGCACCCCGACAGCATCGCGGATGGCGTTGGCCAACGCCGGCGCCACCGGGTTGTACGGGGACTCGCTCATCGACTTGGCCCCCAGCGGCCCCAATGTGTCGTAGGTGTCGGCGAAGTAGACCTCGGTATCGGGCAGATCGACCAGCTGCGGAATGTGGTAGTTGCGCAGGGTCGCCGTGCTGACGACGCCGTCGCGCACCAGGATCTCTTCGTAGAGTGCCGAGCCAATGGCCTGCGCGACACCGCCTTCCACTTGTCCACGGCACTGCTGCGGATTGACGATCACCCCGGCATCGGCGGACTGCACCGACTGCAGGATCCGCACGGTGCCGGTGTCCGGATGCACCCCGACCCGGAACGCCTGGACATTGAACGCGACCGACCGCGGTGTGCCTTCGTGGCGTCCCAGCGCCGTCAGTGGCTGGGACGCCGAGTCCGCGATATCGGCCAGTCTCAGCAGATCCTCGCCGAGCCGCACCCCGTCCGGTCCCAGCACACACCGCGATTCCAGCACTCCCAGCTTCTCCGCGGCGAACCGGATAATCTTGTCCCGCAACAGCTCCGCCGCCCGGTGCACGGCCAGTCCGGCGACAGTGGTGCCCGCCGATCCGAATGCCCCGGTGTCGTGGCCCACCCCATCGGTATCGGCCTGATGAACCTCGACCTGACTCGGTGCGCACCCCAGCACGGCGGCCGCGAGCTGAGCGTGCACGGTGGTCGTGCCGTTGCCGAATTCGGCCGAGCCCACGAAGATCCGGTAGCGGCCCCGCTCGTCCAGCTCGGCACGCGCATCGGCCACATGCCCGCGCGGCGGCACGGTCGCGATCATGGCGATGGCCATACCCTCGCCCACCTTCCAGTCCTCGGGTAAGTCCGACCCATTGCGCGCCGGGTCGGCCGCGCCCCGCGCCAGCGCATGCTGCGCCAGGTCCAGGCACTGGTCCAGCCCATAGCTGCCGAATTCCAGGTCGTCCTCCTCCACCTCCCAGCTGACAAAAGGATCTCCCGGGACGATGGCATTGCGGCGCCGCAACTCGAACGGGTCGATACCGAGTTCACCGGACAGCTCGTCGAGGGCCGACTCGATCCCGAACAGCACCTGCCCCAGCCCGTAGCCGCGGAACGCACCGGACGGAAGGTTGTTGGTATACACGGCCTGCGCATCGACTCTCTTATTGGCGCAACGGTATTGCGCCATGGACTCGTTGCACCCGTGAAACATGACACCCACGCTGTGGTTTCCGTAGGCCCCGGCATCGGAGAGCACATCCACGGCCAGCGCCGTCAACACGCCGTCGAGGCCCGCCGCGACGGTCACGTCCACCCGCATGGGGTGGCGGCATGGCGCGATGGTGAACTGATCGCTACGGGTCAACTCGTAAACGGCGGGAGCGCCAGTCGCGCGCACCGCCAGCAGCACGAGGTCCTCGGTGAGCATCTCCTGTTTGGCGCCGAACCCGCCGCCGACGCGCGGCGCGAACACCCGAACCTGTTCACGCGTAAGCCCGAAGATATGGCAGAGCTCGTCGCGGACCAGGAACGGGACCTGGCTGCTGGTGCGCAGAACGTAGCGCCCGCGCTCGTCCTGCCACCCCACCGAGCCGTGCGTCTCCAGGTGGACATGCTGTACCCGGGCGGTCTGCCAGCTGCCGCGTACCACCGCACCAGACTCCCCCGCACGGGCCACCGCCGTCTCGACATCGCCGACCTCACCGTGCACCTCCGCCACCAGATTGCGGGCGGGGTCAGCGATCCTGGCACTGGCCCCTTTATCTCCGTGCACCCGATGCACGCCCGGTTGCTGCGACAGCTCGGGATCGAATACCGCCGGCAGTACCTCGTATTCGACCTCGATGTGCTCGAGCGCCCGGTGCGCGATGGTCGACGAGTCCGCGACTACCGCCGCGACGCGCTGTCCCGCGAACCGCAGCACACGGTCGAAAACCAGTGTGTCGTCGGGATCATCGCTGCGCTCATGGTGGCGCGCGGTGGAGAACGGCACCCCGGGGTCGTCGCGATAACACAGCACCGCGCGCACCCCCGGCAGGGCGCGGGCCTTGGCGATGTCAATCCGGATGATGCGGGCCGACGGGTGCGGGCTGCCCAGTACCGCAATATGTCCCACACCGGCGGGCAGCTGGTCCATGGTGTACGGCTCGGTACCGGTGACCACCCGCGCGGCGGCCGGAGCGCTGACGGTTCCCTTCGGTGGTGCGACACCACAGATTGCGGCGCGAATGGGCCTATACCCGGTACACCGGCACAGATTGCCTTTCAACGCGTTTCCCAGATCCCCGGTCTGATCCTCGGTGAGCGTCGCCGCCGTCAACACCATTCCGGCGGTGCAGAATCCGCATTGAAAACCCGCATGACCGATGAATCCACGCTGCATGGGATGCAGGTCATGTTCTTCTCCGAGACCGCGGACGGTGAGGATCTCGGCATCGGTGACCCGATGTGCGGGCACGATGCAGGAGTGTTGCGAGGCACCGTCCACCAACACCGTGCAGGCGCCGCAATCACCGGCGTCGCAGCCTTTTTTGACCTCGCTGTGGCCGTGCTCGCGCAGGAACGTGCGCAGACACTGCCCGGGCCGTGGGCTGGTGTCGATGATCTGGCCGTTGACCTTCACGGGCGCCCTCCGGTCAGTTCTTCAGCGACCTCGCGGGCCAGCTGCGCGGTGACCGCGCGCCGCCAATCAGCGGTGCCGTGGGCATCGGTGTGGAACTCCGAGCCGGGAATGCCCGCAGCGGCCTCGAATACACCCTCCGGATCGGCCGGGAGGCGCAGCACGATCGGCCTGCGCGTTCCGGCGGAGACTCCGAGCACAATGTCGTGGCCGTCGAGCCTGCCGGTAACGAGCGCACCGGAGCGGCCCAGTGCAGAGTACGCGAGCTTGCGTAGCGCTGTCGGTTGCGTGAGCGCCGCAGCGGGAAAGGCGATGGCGCGCAGGACATCACCGGCTCGCAATACCGTCTCGTTGACATCGGTGACGAATTCGGTGATGGCGCAACGCTCGTCGGTGCCGTCGCGGCGCCAGATGAGCAGCTGGGCGTCCAGGGCCGCGCACAGCGAGATCATCGCTCCCGCCGGCAGACCCAGACAGATGTTGCCTCCGACCGTCGCGGCACGCCAGATCTTGAATGAGGCCAGCAGCGCACGCGCGCACTGCTCAAAAAGGACGGTCGCACTCCAGTGCGGCGGATAGGAGGCGTTGATGAGGCGTTCGATACTGCAGGTGGCTGCGACCTGCAGGCCGCCCGCATCGACCACCACATCGGGCCACCGCATGCCGGCCAGGTCCACCAACCGCCGCAACTCCGGCTGCGGCTGGCTCATGAGCCAGGTTCCGCCCGCCAGCACGCCGTCCTGCGCTCCGAGGCCGCTGAGATCTGCGCGCTCTCGCGGAATCAGCACCGAGTCGATGGTGTGCAGATCCATCAGCGAACCCTGCCCATCAATCCATGATGCGCCGCCCGCACCGCGGCCGCGATCCGATCGGTATCCACCGTCAGCATCTCCCCATCTCTGACGACCAGTCGCCCGTTCACCCAGGAACACCTGATCGGCGGTACCGCACCCAACATCAGAGCGGCCACCGGATCATCGATGCCGCTGTGGCCCAGCGTGCGCAGATCCCATAGCACCAGATCCGCGCACTTACCGGCCTCAATCGAGCCGATCTCGTCGGCGCGGCCCAGCAGGCGAGCCCCGCCCAGTGTCGCCAACTCCAGCGCGGTGCGGGTGCTCAGCGCCGTAGGCCCTCCGACAGCACGCGCCAACAACAGTGCCTGATGCGCCTCCCCCAGCAGCCGTCCCGACTCATTGGAGGCCGCACCATCCACCCCCAGACCCACCGGCACCCCAGCCGCCAGCAGCTCCCGGGTGCGGGCGATACCGGCGCCCAGGCGCCCATTGGAGGTCGGGCAGTGCGCGATGCCGGTGCCCGTGCCGGCCAGGCGGGCAATGGCCGCATCGTCGAAGTGGATCCCGTGCGCGAACCACACATCGGGGCCCAGCCAGCCCAGCTGTTCCATGTAGTCGATGGGGCTGCAGCCAAACCGCTCGGCACAGTAGTCAGTTTCGTCCTGGGTCTCGGCCAGGTGGGTGTGCATCCGGACACCGTGCTCGCGAGCCACGAGCGCTGACTGGCGCAAGAGATCTCCGCTCACCGAGAAGGGCGAGCAGGGTGCCAGACCGATGCGCACCATGGAGCCTGGCGCCGGATCATGCCAGCGGGCGACGGCCGCGGCGCTGGCCTCCAAAGCTGTGTCGATCGACTCCACCAGACTGTCCGGGGGCAAGCCCCCGGCGGACTGTCCAAAGTCCATTGAACCCCGGGTCGGGTCGAAGCGCAGCCCGACTTGCCTGGCTGCCTCGATCTCAGATTCCAGTAGATCGCCTGCACCAGAAGGAAATACATAGTGATGATCGGTCGTGGTGGTACATCCCGATAAGGCCAGCCAGCTCAACGCGCCCTGTGCCGCTACGTAGAGATTGTCGGCGTCGATACCCTCCCACACCGGGTACAGCGCGGTAAGCCATTGGAAGAGCGTGTGATCGGCGGCGAGTCCGCGGGTAATCCACTGATAGAGGTGGTGGTGGGTGTTCACCAATCCCGGTGTGAGTAGACAACCACGACCATCTACACGTTCGGCACCACCCAGTGTCCGCCACGGGTTCTGTTCTCCGGCCGGCAATACCGCGGCGATCCGCTGGCCATCGATGACGACAGTCGCACCGTCAAGCTCACGCCCGTCGTGATCGACCGTGGCCACGAATACGTTCTCGATCAAAGTGATTGAGCTCATCGGCCGGACTCGCTGCCGCACTTCGGGCTGCGGATATGACACGTGGTGTGCACTATGGTGCGATGCACCCGATTGCAGCCACCGTCTACCGCGGGCACATCTTCCACATCGCGGGCTCCCCCGGCGTGGCAGATGCGGCCGCGCATCTGCAGTCGATACCCGATGGAGCGCTGGCAGTCGGCATCGATGGTGTGATCGCCTACTGCGGCACCTACCCCGAACTGCCCCAGACCTACTGCGCGTGGCCCGTGCACGATCATCGCCCCGGATTCCTGCTGCCCGGTTTCGTGGACACCCATATGCACTTCCCGCAGACCTATTGCACCGATTCTTATGGCGGCGGCCAACTGTTGGAGTGGCTGGAGCGCTGCATCTTTCCCGCCGAGGCCCGCTTGGCCGACCCGGTGCTGGCACAGCGCGCTGCCGAAACCTTCTGCCGCCGCCGGATCACCGCCGGAACCACGGCCGCGATGGTGATGGGCTCGGCCTTTCCTCAGGCCCAGGACGCCTTGTTCACGGCGACCCGCGCCGCGGGCCTGCGGATGGTCAGCGGACGCGGTGTGCAGACCACCGGGCCCGACAGCGCCACGCCGCTGCTCACCACGACCGAGCAGGCAATCCGGCTGTGCGCCCACGAAATCGACAGCTGGCACGGCGACTCCCTCACGGATGTGGCACTGGTGCCCCGCTTCTCGCTGTCCGTCGCGCCCGGCACCCTCGCGGCGCTCGGCGAGCTCTATGACGAGGTGCGGGATACGGGTGTCTACTTCCATTCGCACCTCAACGAGAACGCCCGGCCGGGCACCGGCGAGGTGGATGCCACCCTGTCCGCATACGGGGTCGGGAGCTACCTGGATACCTATGACGGTCATTTTCTGCCCGGCTCCCGCAAGGGCGGCTCGACCCTGCTGGGCCGCAGAAGCATTCTGGCCCATGCCGTGCACTGCCAGGACGCGGAACTGGCCCGCATGGCCGAAACCGGAACCTCCATCGCACATTGCCCCACCTCCCAGCTGTTCCTGGGTTCCGGGACCATGCCATGGCGCCGCACCGTCGGCAGTGGAGTCAACGTCGCTCTCGGCACCGATGTGGGTGGTGGCGACGAATGGCTGTTGACGCGCGTACTGAACGACTGTTTCAAAGTCCATATGACCGAACCGGCTTCGGCTGCGGTATCTCTACACCCCGCCGAGCTGCTGTTCACCGCCACGCTTGCCGGGGCACGCGCGCTGGACCGCGAGGACACGTTCGGCAACCTGGACCAGGGCAAGGACGCGGACTTCCTGATCATCGACCCGCACCGATGGGAACCGTTGGCCGACAACCTTTCCCACGGCATCCGATCCGACGACGAGCAGCTGGCCACCGAGCAGACGCTGTTCCGCCTGCTGATGGGGCTGCGCGAGCCGGCCATCAGCTCGGTGCGAGTACGTGGGCGCGATATCACCGGCTACCTCAACCGCGACAGCTAGACCAGCCAGGCCAGATGTGGATCCCAGGCCGGCCCGGCCTCCGGTGCGTCGTCACGGGTCACGACGGCCTGAATCAGCCCGTACGGGCGGTCATCGGCATGAAAGACCTCGTTGGGGTTCTCCAGCCCGAACGGTGACAGGTCGTACACGAAGTGGTGTTTGTTGGGTGCCGAGAGCCGGACCTCGGCGATCAGCGGATAAGCCTCCAGGATCGCCTTGCCGATCTCGTACAACGTCTGCTGCAGGGCGAGCGAGTGCACGGTGGCGAACCGCTCAAGAATGAGCGCCTTCACTCCGAGATAGGTCTGGTCCCAGTCGACTTCGGTACCCACGAAGCGCCACTTGGCCACCAGTGAGGTGGCCATCACCCGGTCGTTGGTGGGCTGCAGGACCGTGTACTTGTCCTCGAGGAAATCGTGGAACTCCGAACCCGTCGACTTCAGGACGACAAGGTCTTTGAGACCGCCGATCACCCAGGTCCGCTGCGCCGCACCCACACCCTCGACGGTGATCTCGGCGGTGCGCACCTCCTGACCCTTACGAACCCAGGCGTGATCATGTTCGCGCCCATCGACAAGGACCCTCTCCCAGGCGTATTCGTCAATCTCAATGCGCGCGCCGGTTACCGGCTCATACTCGTCCACAAAGTGGTGCGCCAGGTCCAGACCGTATTGTTCGATGGTCTCGATGCCCTTTTCCTTGGCGTAGGCGTAGATGGTCTGCTTCTGGCTGTCGGTGGGCAGCACCTTGCGCTGATCGCCATCGGTGTAGGCGGCGGCGAAGTCCCCGCGCAGCGCGCTACCGACGTTGAGGTCCTTGATCTCATGGCGCGGAGAGTCCCGGTAGATCCGAACGACTCGGTTCTCGGCCTTGCCGTACTGGTTGCCTCCGAGGACGATTGCCATCGATGCTTTCCTTTCTCAGCTGCCGCGATAGGTGGAGTAGGCGTACGGGCTCAGGAGCAGCGGGACATGCAGGTGCCCACTACCGGCCGCCCGGAAGCTAATGATCACTTCCGGATAGAACCCATCGATCGCGTTGTCGGTGAACCAGGTTCCCGTGTCGAACACCAGCCGGTATGTACCGGCGGTCAGCACTGTCCCAGCAAGATCGGCAATCCTGCCGTCGGAATCTGTTGTACCACTGGCCACCAGAGACTCCGCGGTGTCCAGCAGAGTCACACGCACACCCTGCGCCGGCCGCCCGGAAACCGCGTCCAGTACATGGGTACTCAAACCCGTCACGATCCGTCCTCCGTCTCGATGTCATCGGCATGCCGACCTGCCGGGCCCAGCATCCGCGCCAGGCGACTGCGATTGATCTTGCCCAATTCCATTCTCATGACGCGGCGTTCATTCTGGGGGTCATTCTTGAGCCGCTCCTGCAAGATCGCCAGCAGTTCCCCGGCCGGCCTGCCATTGGCAAACACGAGATACACGTAGCCAAAACGCTTCTCGTATTCCGCATTGCCTTCCTTGAGCTGGGCCAGCACCGTGGCCTCGGCGCCGGCCACGCCGGACTGCTCCCGGCGCGAGGCCGCGTTATCGGGCCGCTCCCCGATCCTCGGGTGCCCGTCGAGCGCCTCGTCCAGATCGGAGTCGGTGAGCTCGGCCAGGATCAGGTCCGCCCGGTTGTACAGCGCCTCCTCATCGCGAAAGGGGCGCCCGGACGCCACCCGCACCGCCCATATCCGCGAGGTGCAACACTCGTAGAGCCAGTGGATCGCCTGGTTATCGGTGAGCTCGTTGAAGCTCTCGATTCCCCGCCAGTCAACGCGCCGCATGGAAATCCTCGTAACGCCCGAAGCGGGCAGCCGTGATGGGATTGGCGTCGGCCACCAGATCATCGAACCGGTAATTGGCGATCTTCGCGATCTCGATGAGAGCGAAGGAACGCTCGCTGGTTGTCGAATTCTCCATGCGGCTCCACCCGTTGCGCAGCACCCGTTCGTACCGCTCGGTCTCTCGTGCGCAGATCACCAGCGGGAAACCGAAATGCTCGCGATAGGCGCTGGCCAGGCTCACCACATTGTTCAGCTCACCCTCGTCGAGGGTCTGCAGGATGGTGTGGTCGACGGCTGCCATCTCCCCAGCTTCGTCCTCGGCACCCAGATCGGGGAACGATCTGATGAGTTCGAGCTGCTGCTCGTCGCTGCCGGTGAGCATCGCCTCCTGGAATGCGCTGCGCAGATCGTGTGCGTCGGCAAAAGGCCGCTGCTGGTAGGCGCGATCCACCACCCAGTGCACGTCCTGGACCAGGCTGCCGAACGTGTGGCGGAACTCGTCGAGGGTCATCTCATTGACCTGCGCGAGCCGAATGGCGCCTCCCCCAGCCACCGCCAGGCCGCGGCTGCCGGTGTGGAAGAACAGCAGGTTCAAGACGATCGCGGTGATGGCGCCCATGGTGATGCCGGTGCTGAACGGGATCTGCAGCAGCCCCGGTACGGCCTGGTCGATTCCCGGGAGCGCGGGAACCGCGATACCGCGCCCGTGGTCCAGGACAGTTGACGGGCCCGAGGACTGGGAGAACTGCACGTACATCCCCATGGCCAGCGAAGTACTGGCGATGATCAGGTTGCGGTGGTCGTTGAAATCAACCTTTCCCAGCGTCTGGATGCCGACGACGGCCACCGTCGCGAATAAAGTCATCGCGGCCCCGCCTAGCACCGGAGCCGGAATCGACTCCACGATCTTGGCGGTCTTGGGCAGCACACCCAACACCATCATGATCACCCCGGCGGTCGCTACCACCCAACGACTCTTGACCCCGGTGAGGCGCACCAGCCCGACGTTCTCCGAGAACGCCGTGTACGGAAACGAGTTGAAGGTGCCGCCGATCATGGTGGCGATGCCGTCCGCGCGCACCGTGGCGGCGATATCCGCCCCGCGCACCCGCTTGCCGACGATCTCGGCGGTGGCGAAGACCGCGCCGGTGGATTCGACAGCGGTCACCATCAGCACCACGATCAGCGACACCACCGCAATAACGTCAAAGCGCGGGGCACCGAATGCGAACGGCGAGGTGAAGCCGATCCAGCCCGCCTCACCCACCCGCGTGAAATCGGTGTCACCGGCAAGCCAGGCGATGGCGGTACCGGCAACCAGACCCAGCAGCACCGCGATGGTGCTCCAGAAGCCCCGGAAGAACCTCTGCATCAGCACGATCAGCACGATGGTGCCCACCGCGTACATGAGCCAGCGCCCGTTTCCGGGATCATGCGCGGCGACCGGGCTGTGCGGGTTGCGGACGGCGTCACCGATGCCCACCGGCAGCAGCGACACCCCGATGATCGTGATGACCGACCCGGTCACGATCGGCGGGAAGAAGCGGATGAGGCGAGCGAAGAACGGCGCGATGAGAAACGTGAAGGCGCCCGCCGCGATGACAGCGCCGTACACGGTGAGCAGTCCCACCCTGCCGCCGCCGTGGTCGTTGGCGATCTTGATCACCGGGGCCAAGGTCGCGAAGGTGACCCCTTGGAGCAGCGGCAGCCGCACGCCGATCTTCCAGAACCCGACCGCCTGCAGGATCGAGGCAATACCGCAAGTGAACAGGTCTGCGGTGATCAACATGGTCAGCGCCTCGGCGTCCAGGTCGATGGCGCGCGCGATGAGCAGCGGCACCAGCACCGCGCCGGCATAGAACGCGATCACATGCTGGATGCCCAGAGTGACGAGTTTGCCCGCAGAGGGCACCTCGTCGACGGGATGGACTCTCCTCATCGCAGAACCTCCCTGCCTCGGTGCGTCCGCGCCTACTTGCCGACCGCCGAAGCGACGCTAGATCGACCGTGTTGCGGCCAGGTTGCCGGGTGTCTATATCTTCCCGGCGGGTCACCACGCTACGTCTCCGCGATCACGTCCAATTGTCCTGCGGCAGCGACTATCACCGACTCCAAGCGGTCGTGGTGGGTGGCTGCGACGGCCAGCAGAGCCTCGGTATCGCGCCTTGCCACCGCTGTGATCATCGCCTCATGATCGGCGTGTAGCTGCAGCTGATCCGACGCGGAAACCGTCCGCATCACCTGGAACGGTTCGGTCAGATTCCAGGTGGCCTCGAACATGTGCAAGAGGCGGTGCATGCCGCAGGGAATCACCAGTGCGCGGTGAAAACGACGGGAATGTAGGTGAAATGCCCGCGCATCGCCTTCAATGGTTGCCTGTTGCAGCAGCTCATGTTCGGCCAGCGCGCGATCCAGATCCTCGGGCGTTGCAAGCGCCACCGCCTGTGCGAGCGCGGCACGCTCGAGAACGCCTCGGGTGAAGTAGATCTCGCGAAGCTCCGGCAGCGTGAGCTGAGCCACGCGGTAGCCCCCATTGGCCCGATGGTTGACAAGCCCTTCGGCGACAAGGGTCTTGAGTGCTTCCCGGACCGGGATGGGGCTGATTTGGTAGGTGTCGGCTACCTCGCTGATGGGAATCATGGAACCTGGCGGCGCGGCACCATCAAGGATGGCCCGCCGCAACCCGTCGAGCACGCTCGTCTGGTCATGCCCGGACCGGTTGGCGCGCAGCTCGTTGATCAGCCTCCGGTAGCGGAACGTACGTGACATTCGCCCTCCATCGCCGTCTGCCGAACCTCGATCTTGTCAGCGGTCGTGCCCGGCTGCCATCGCTGGCGACACAGAGTTAACGCGAACGTTTCATGACGCGGCGGCCACGACAACGCCACACCCCACGTGCGTCGCGGCCGACGTACCCTGTCGGCCATGCGCATACGCGTCATCAATCCCAACACCACCGAGGCCATGACGAAGGCCGTCGAAGCGGTGGCGCGATCAGCGGCCTGGCCGGGAACCAGCATCAGCGCGGTCAACCCGGAGATGGGGCCGGTCTCGATAGAGAGCCACTATGACGAGGCGTTGAGTGTGCCCGGTGTGCTGGCCGAAATCCGCCGCGCGGAATCCGAAGGTGCCGAAGGGTACGTGCTGGCCTGCTTCGGAGATCCCGGGCTTGATGCCGCCCGGGAACTGGCGGCCGGTCCGGTGGTCGGCATCGCCGAGGCCGCCATGCACATGGCCAGCCACCTCGGCAGGGGGTTCAGCGTGGTCACCACGTTGGAACGCACCACCGGCCGCGCGTGGGACCTGGCCGAACGCTACGGGATGTCCCGCTTCTGCCGGGGCGTGCACGGTTGCGATATCGCGGTACTGGACCTGGAAACGAACCCCAAGACCAAGGACATTCTCGTCGAGCACTGCCGACGCGCGGCGCGCGATGACGGCAGCGATGTGATTGTGCTGGGTTGTGCGGGAATGGCCGGGCTGTGCCGGGACATCTCCGCCGAGATTGGACTACCGGTGATCGATGGTGTGGCAGCCGCGGTGAACCTGGTGCAGTCGCTGGTATCCATGGGCCTGCGCAAGTCAGGACGGGGCGAGTTCGCCCCACCGCCGATCAAACCCTATGCCGGACTGATGGATTCGTTCGGTTCGGTACCTGCGGGGTGAATCCGGCGCCAATGTTCGGCGATGTCGATGCGTTTGGCGATCCACACCCCCTCATGAGCCTGCACATGATCGAGGAACCGCTCCAGCGCGACTGTCCTCGCCGGCCGACCCACCAGCCGGCAGTGCAGGCCTACCGATAGCATCTTCGGACTGCCCGCCTCCCCTTCGGCGTACAGGCAGTCGAAGGCATCACGCAGATGCGTGAAAAATTGTTCCCCGCTAGGGAATCCGGCCGGTGAGGCGAAACGCATGTCGTTCGTGTCGAGGGTGTAGGGCACCACCAAGTGTTCGACCCCAGCGCCGTGCGCAGGTACCCGCACCCAGTACGGCAGGTCATCGGCATAAGAGTCGGAATCGTAAGCGAATCCCCCGTGCTCGACCACCAGTTGCCGGGTCTGTGGGGAGTCACGGCCGGTGTACCAACCCAACGGGGCGGCTCCGGTGAGATCACGCAGAATCTGGACCGCCTGTGCCATGTGCTCACGCTCGATATCCGGGGACACCAGCTGGTAGGACTGCCACCGCAGCCCATGGCACGCAATTTCGTGCCCGAGCTCACCAAACGCCGCCACCGCCTCCGGGTTGCCTTGCAACGCCCGCGCCACGGCGAAAATCGTCAGCGGTAGGCGCCGGCGCTCGAAAACCCGCAGTACCCGCCAGAGCCCGGCGCGCGAACCGTATTCGTACAGCGATTCCATGCTCATGTGCCGGTTCGGGAAGGGATCGGCCGGGACCATCTCCGACAGAAATGTCTCCGAGGCCGCCGATCCATCCAGGACGTTGTTCTCAGCGCCCTCTTCATAATTGAGCACGAACTGCACCGCGATGCGGGCCTCACCGGGCCACCGCGGGTGCGGTGGCGTGCGCCCGTAACCCACCATATCGCGGGGTGTCGCCTGTCCAGTCTCGTTATGAGCCATCGTGGGCACGATAGTAGGCCGCCCGATTTGCCGCATCGAATCACGTTCCGGTGGAGTAATTCTGGCCTGGGAAAATATTGTTTCTGCGCAACACGATGGCAACACCGACCACTTAACTTCGGGTCACCAGCTTTTCTGGCTGGTCGACCATTCGCAGGAGGTTACGTGACCGGCGTACTCACGGCTGACGCCAGCGCTCCCGCCAGCGGGCACAGCGCCGCCGGGGACAGCGTGATCAAACCCGGGTACGACCCGGCGTTGACCAACGGCGATCTGGCCCCGCTGCGGGCGCAGAGCTGGACCAGCTACAACTTCTTCGCGTTCTGGATGTCCGATGTCCACAGTGTCGGCGGCTACGTCTTCGCGGGAAGTCTTTTCGCGCTGGGAATCTCAGCCTGGCAGGTGCTACTGGCACTGACGATCGGCATCGTGGCGGTGTACTGGCTGTGCAATCTGGTGTCACGACCTTCCCAGCAGGCCGGCGTGCCATACCCGGTGACCGCCCGCATCGCGTTCGGAGTGCGGGGCGCCAATCTTCCCGCTGTGATCCGGGGCCTCATCGCCGTCGCCTGGTACGGCATCCAAACCTATTTGGCTTCCACGGCATTCGTACTCCTGGCGGTGAAGTTCGAGCCTTCCCTGGGTCGTTACGGCAATGCCGGCGAGTACGGCTTTCTCGGGTTATCGCTCCTCGGCTGGGGCGGCTTCCTGCTGATGTGGGTGCTGCAGGCCGCCGTCTTCTGGAACGGCATGGAGGCGATTCGTAAGTTCATCGACTTCTGTGGGCCCGCGGTGTACGCGGTGATGCTGGCATTGGCGCTCTATCTCGTCGTCGCGGCCGGCTGGGAGAACGTGCATTTCGGCCTGGCGTCGGGTCCGCCGAAAACCGGGCTCGCCGCGGTGGCGACTGTGTTGAGCGCGATCGCGCTGGTGGTGTCGTACTTCTCGGGGCCCATGCTCAACTTCGGCGACTTCTCGCGGTACGGGCGCAGCTTCGAAGAGGTCAAGCGCGGCAACTTCCTGGGATTGCCGTTGAACTTTCTGTTCTTCGCGGTGTTGGCGGTGTGCACGGTGTCGGCAGGGGCGACGGTCATCGGCCGCGGCGAGGACGGCGCCATCATCACCGACCCGGTGCTGATCGTGGACAAGATCGACAACACCACCGCGGCAGTGCTGGGTGTTCTCACCTTCGCGATCGCCACCATCGGCATCAACATCGTGGCCAACTTCGTCTCGCCCGCTTTCGATTTCTCCAACCTGTCCCCCACACGGATCAGCTGGCGGGCCGGCGGCATGATCGCGGCGGTCGGCTCGATCCTGATCACCCCCTGGAATCTGTACAACAACCCGGACACCATCCACTACACGCTGGACACCCTGGGCGCGGTGATCGGCCCGCTCTTCGGAATCCTCATCGCCGACTTCTATATCGTGCGCAACCGCACCATCGAGGTCGACGACCTCTTCACCCTGTCCCCGGCGGGCACGTACTACTACCGCGGCGGGGTCAACCCAGTGGCGGTGGCCGCGACTGTCGTCGGGGCGCTCACAGCTATCGCGATGGTGGTCTGGGGCAGCGCATACCTGGCGAGCTTCACCTGGTTCGTGGGTGCCGGAATCGGCTTCGGCATCTACCTGCTGGGCATGCGCTACGTCCCGGCACACGTGATCTATGGCCGGTAGTCCTGGTCGGCGCCGTCGCCGAGGTAATCACACGGCACCTCGATCACATCGGAGCGTGCGCTCAGGTACGGCCCGGCCCCCCGGTCACCTACCAGTGCGCCCAGCACGGGGCCGAAATGTTCCGAACCGATGTACACCGGATGCCCGGGACGCCCCGCGAATGTCGCACGGGCCAGTGCCGAGCGCCGGTGCTCACTTGCGCGCAGCACCGCGCGTACCGCCTCCGGGCCGACGGACGGCAGGTCGACCAGATGGATGAGGACTCCCGCCACATCTGTTCGCGAGCGCAGCAGGTCCAGCACCGATCGCACCGATTCGGACGCACCGTCGCGCCACCGAGGAACCTCAATACCCCGGGCAGGAAAAGGCATGTCGGCGTGCGCGGCACCCTGCGTCACGTAGATCTCGTCGCAGCCCCCACGGTCCAGCGCCTTCACCGCGAGCGCGAGCCAGCGCCCTTCCTCGGCAAGGATCTTCGGCATGCCGTAGCGGGTGCCCGCTCCTGCCGCGAGTACCGCGCCGGCAACGACATCCGCCCTGGCATCGGGCGCGGCGAAGCTCATAGTCCTATCGAACCTCATGACCGCCGTCCGCGTAATACGCACTGCATCCCGCGTTCACATTCGTTAAACAGACCGTCGTTACGGTCGCGCCCATGACGGCCGCGATCGAGGTACCCGCCAGCGAGATGGTGCGTTTGGCGAACAAGCCGCCCTGGTACCGGTCGCTGTTCGTCCAGCTGCTGGCCGCCATCGTCGCGGGTGTGCTCATCGGCTGGCAGTGGCCCGGGGTCGGTGCCGACCTGCGCCCGTTAGCGGATGGCTTCATCAAGCTGATCAAGATGCTCATCGCGCCGATCATCTTCTGCACGGTCGTCCTCGGCATCGCGCACGTCGGGGATCTCAAGTCCGTCGGACGGATCGGCGTCAAGGCGCTCATCTACTTCGAGGCGGTCACCACCTTCGCGCTGCTGTTCGGTCTGCTGGTGGGAAATCTCGCCAAGCCGGGGGCAGGGTTCCACATCGACGCCGGGACGCTGGCGACAGGTGCCGATGCCATCGCCAAGAAGACCAACAATGGCGAACTGCCACACACCGTCGAGTTCCTGCTCGGCATCATCCCCTCGTCCATTGTCTCGGCCTTCGCCGAGAACGCCTTGTTGCAAGTGCTGTTCTTCGCCGTACTTTTCGGCTTGGCGCTGGCCAAGTTCGGCGAATCGGGACCACCGGTAGTGCTGGAATTCATCGAGCACCTCAGTCACATCTTCTTCACCATCATCGGGTGGATCATGCGGCTGGCACCGCTCGGGGCGCTCGGGGCCATGGCCTACATCGTGGGCCAATACGGGATCGGCTCGCTGGGCAGTTACGGCAAGCTCATCGCCGCGTGCTACGTGGCCGCGTTGCTGTTCATCGGGGTTCTGGCGGTGATCGCGCGGCTCTTCGCGGGAGTGAACCTGTGGAAGTTCGTCGTCTACATCAAGGACGAGCTCTTCCTGGCCCTCGGCACGGCCTCCACCGAAGTGGTGTTGCCGCGCATCATGACCAAGCTGAATCACGCGGGGTGTTCCAAGACGACCACAGGACTGGTCATTCCCACCGGGTACTCCTTCAATCTCGACGGAGCCACCCTGTACCTGTCGATCTGCGTGCTGTTTCTCGCGCAGGCGCTGGGCGTCGACCTCAGCATCGGCGAGCAGATCACCGCCGTGCTGGTGCTCATGCTGACCTCCAAGGGCATGGCAGGCGTGCCGGGTTCATCGTTCCTGGCGCTCTCGGCGACCGTGGCGGCGATAGGCCACGGGGCCATCCCGGTGGCCGCCGTCGCCCTGCTGCTGGGCGCCGACCGGATCATGGACTCGATGCGGGTCTCGGTGAATCTGCTGGGCAACTGCGTGGCGACGCTGGTGGTGGCCAACTGGGAAGGCCAACTCGACAAGGACCGCATGCGCGCGGTTCTCGCCGGTGAACAGGTCGCCGACGAGCCCGAGGAGGAATCCCCAGCTGCACACGCCTGAGCGCCGCCGCAGCGAGTCTGCGAGCATGGGACCCGTGTCAGCGGCTTCTACGTCCCACCCGCCAGAGGCCGATGGTCCCGACTGGCTGGCTCCTATCGCAGAGCTGGTGGCCGGTCTCGACGCCGAGCTGGCCTCTGCGTACCCCGATGGCCGCGGCGAACCGCAGCCGATCCACACCGCGTACGTCAGCGCGGCGCTGGCCGACGTCCAGACCCCCGAACAGTGGGGTGCCGCAGCACTCGAGCTCGCCGGGCGCCATGAGCAAGCGCTCGCGGCCCTCGATACACAGGGAGTCCTCCCCCGCGTCAGGGAGAGGCTTGCCACCGACCCGATTCAGGACCTGCGGCTCGATTTCGAGGACGGCTACGGCTGGCGCGCGGACAGCACCGAGGACGCAGACGCACGCACGGCGGGACGCACCTTGCGCTCACTGTCGATCGCGGCGAATCCTCCTGCCGTACTGGGCATCCGGATCAAGGGCCTGACCTCCCAACACCTGCGGCGCAGCGTGCGCACATTGGAACTGGTGCTGGACGGCGCGTCGGGGGTGCCGCGCGGATTCGTCACCACCATCCCGAAATTTCGCGCGCTGGCTCAGGTCGAGGCGGCCCTGCGTTTGTTCGACGAACTCGAGCGGGTACACGGATTACCCCATGGTTCACTGCGTTTCGAGCTTCAGATCGAAAGCCCGCAAGCAGTGCTAGGCGCCGACGGCACCGCCACCCTGGCTCAGGCCATCCACCTTGGGCAGGGGCGCCTCACCGCATTGCATTACGGAACCTATGACTACAGCGCCGCCTGCGGGATCGCCGCCGAACACCAGTCGCTGGAACATCCCGTGGCCGATCACGCCAAGGCGGTGATGCTGGCCGCCGCAGCCCAGACCGGTGTCTGGGTGTGCGACGGCTCCACCCAGGTGATCCCGGAAGGCACCCCCGAACAGCAGGCCGCCGCGATCACCAGACACCACCGGCTGGTCACCCGCGCCCTCGAACGCGGCTACTGGCAAGGCTGGGACATGCATCCCGGGCACTTGATCACCCGGTGGCTGGCCACCTACGCATTCCACCAGCGGGCGCTGGCCACCGCCGGGCCCCGCATCGATGCCTACCTGCGGCGCCAGGGCGGCGCGATCGTCGACGAACCGGCGACGGCGCAGGCGCTGGCCGGCGGAATACTGCGCGGCTTGGACTGCGGCGCCTACTCCCCCGACGAGGTCGCCGCCGTCGCCCCCGGATGCGACCGCGCGGTACTGGACCAACTCGTGCAACGCACCACAACAGGAGATACCGACCAGCAATGACCAGCAATACACCCGCAGGGCTGCCCGATTTCACGATGCTGCCCGACTTGGCGCTGCGATCCCTGGGCGGAGCGGTGATCTGGGCCAACGACGACCTCTTCGCTGAGAAGGAGAACCTGATCAAGCCCGGCCCCGCGGACTACCGGCCCGCGACCTTCGGGCACAAGGGACAGGTGTACGACGGGTGGGAGACCCGGCGCCGGCGCGACCCCGCGGGCGAGCCCGGCCACGACGCCGCCATCGTCCGGCTGGGCGTCCCCGGTGTGATCGCGGGCATTGTCGTCGACACCGCGTGGTTCAAGGGCAACTACCCGCCGGAGATATCGGTCGATGCCGCCGAGATCGAGGGGTACCCGCCTGTGGACGATGTCGCGCGGAATACCAACTGGCACAGCATTATCGGGCGTACGAAAGTCTACGGCGACACCCGCAACGTGTTCGATGTTGACTCGACGCAGCGGTGGACACACGTGCGGTTGACGATGCACCCGGACGGCGGTGTCGCACGGTTGCGGGTGCACGGTCACGGCCGGCCCGACCCGCGATTCCTCGACGCCGGCCAGTTTGACCTGGCCGCCATCGAGAACGGCGGGCTGGTGACCGATTGCTCCAACCGTTTCTACAGCTCACCTCAGAATCTGCTGTTCCCCGGTGTCGCGCGGGTGATGGGCGACGGCTGGGAGACCGCCCGCCGCCGCGACGGCGCCAACGACTGGGTGCAGGTGCGGCTCGCCGGTGAAGGAGTACTGCGCCTGGCCGAGATCGACACCTCGTATTTCGTGGGCAACAGCCCCGGCGCCGCGGGGCTGCAGGGCTTGAGCGCCCAGGGCGACTGGGTCCCGCTGCTGCCGCGCACCCCGCTACAGCCCGACACCCGGCACCGTTTTCTGCTGGATGGTCAGCAGCCCGTCACCGACGTCCGCCTGGACATCTACCCCGACGGTGGGCTGGCCCGCTTACGCCTCTTCGGTGACCTCACAGCGGCAGGGCGGGCCTCCCTCCAACACGGCTGACCGGTCCGCGCTTCGTGCGTCTCCCGGGTAGCGCCAATAGACTCCTTCGACGTGACCGAACGAGAGAAGACGGATTCCGCACCCACCAAGGACGCGGGGGCCGCGCTCGACGTGGAGGGCTCCGGTGTCCAACCCCCTGTCTCCGACCGGATACGCAGGGCTTTCTGGTGGTTAGAACGCCTCGCACCGGCCATCGGATCCCGGTGGGCGGTCGAGCTGTGGTGCACCCCGCCGGTCATCGAATCGAGTCTGCGCATGCCGCCCGGTGTGCCCCCCGGCGAGCCGCTGGAGGCTCACTGGGACGGGCACCGGATTGCGGGTGAGTCATGGGGCGAAGGGCCGACGGTCTACCTGGTCCACGGCTGGGGCGGGCAGCGCACGCACCTCGGGATCTTCATCAAGCCGCTGCTGCAGGCCGGTTACCGCGTCATCGCCTTCGACCTGCCCAGCCATAGCGAGTCCGCTGGGGGCGCGCTGGCACCCGGGCGCACCACGCTCATCGAGTGCGCGCACGCGGTGGCGGCCGTCATCAAGGAGCACGGGCCCGCCCACGCGGTGGTAGCCCACTCCCTGGGGGCCAACGCGACCACCTTCGCAGCCTCCTATGGCGCATCGGTGGGCCGCCTGGTGTACCTGGCACCAATGGGCGATTTCCCCCTTTACCTCGACCTGTTCGCCGCACGCCATGGCTTCGGCAAGCGGATACGCGCCGGACTGCAGCGACAGCTCGAGCGCCGCATCGAGATGACGCTGCCCGAAACCGAGTTGGTGCGCGTCGCTGCGACCGCCGGGCATCCTCCGCTACTGCTGATCCACGACCCCGACGACCCGGACACGCCGTACGCGTCAAGCGAACGTCTGGCGCAGTCATGGCCCGGAGCACGTTTCATCGCGACAAAGGGACTCGGGCGCCTGGCGCACTTCCGAATCCTGCGGCATCGTCCGGCGATCAACGCCGGTCTCGAATTCATCGGTCCCGCTGCCGAACTGCAGCCAGCTGACGCCTAGAGCATCCCGAGTAGCTCCATATCGGTGACGTACTTGACGATGTTCGGCGCCCCGACCTGAGGAATGTCTCTCTCGGAGCCAATCTTGGCTTCCTGCACCGCAGCGCGGAACCGATCGGCTGGGGCGAATGAACCCGCAGTCGGCACGATGGGCTTGACCCGCTCGGGATCTTGCACCAGCGTCAGATACATCTGCAGTACGGAGTTTCGCCGGTGCTTCTCGGGCAGCGCTTGCAATCCTGTCCCGAACCGCTGCAACCAGTCCTGGAAATCGTCGACGCGCTCGATGGGGTACCCAGCCTCGATCAGCCAGTCGACGTACTCGTCGAGACCGATGCCGTCATCGTGCGGGTTCATCACGTGATAGGTCTGGAACCCGTCAACCACTTGAACACCCAAAGTGGTGATGGCCTCGGCGACGAATTCCACGGGCAGCCCGTCGAAGTGCGCACGCCTCCGATTGCCTTCGGCGTCAAGGCGATAGAACGACTTGGGTGCCAGACCGGTGGTCACAATGCTCAGGATCATCTTGCTGAACACATCCGAGGCGTTCAGCTGACCCGCGTAGGTGGTATCGGCCAGGATCATGTCGCAGCGGAAGACACCGATCGGCAGCCCGCACAGATCATGGGCCTCTCGCAGCAGCACCTCTCCGGCCCACTTGCTGCTGCCATAGCCGTTGGCGTACGTGTCCTTGATGGCACGCGTGGCGCAGATGTCACGGATATCGGCGTCCTCGGTGAAGGCCACCCGTTTGACCGGGTCACCCACATTGGCCGTCGAGACGAACGTGAACATCTTCAGCTTCGCGGTGAGGGCCAGCCGGATCAGCTCCGCGGTGCCCGCCACATTCGGCCCGAACAACTCGCCGTAGGACAGCGCGCCGCTCACAACGGCTGCCGAATCGACGATCACGTCAACGGTATCGGCCAACCGCTGCCAGGTCTCCGTGGTCACACCGAGGTCTGTTTCACCCTTGTCACCGGCGATAACCTCCAAATGGTCCTCGGCCAGTTCGTGGAAGTGCCGCAACAGTTCCGGGTCGCCGCTGTCGAAGATCTGTTCCAGCCTGCGCCGGGCCTCGTCGTCCGACGAGGCCCGTACCAAGCAGATCAGCTTGCCGTCGAGCAGTTCGAGCTTTTCAAGCCATTGCAGCACCAGGTACCGCCCGAGGAAGCCGGTCGCTCCGGTCAGCAACACGGTGCGTGCTTCCCCGCTGGGCTTCGGCAGTGTTGTTGCGACGCTGAGTGTTTCCGTATCGATGAACTGATCCAGCGTCAGGTCGGCGGCCCGTACCTCTGCGACCTCGGAACCGTGCACGGCCACATAGCGCGGGTCGCTGGCATGCTTGTCCAGCTGTCCGCTCAGGCTGCTCACGGTGGGGGTGTCGAAGAGCGCGCGCACGGTCAGATGCGTGTTCATCGATTTGTTGATGGCGGCGATCAGGCGCATGGCCGACAGGGAGTCGCCGCCCAGATCGAAGAACGAGTCGTCGACGCCGACGCGCTCCAGGCCGAGCACATCCGCGTAGAGACCGGCCAGGGCTTCCTCGACCGGATTGGACGGCGCGCGGTACTGAGTTTCCTGATACTGCGGCTCCGGCAAGGCACGGGTATCAAGCTTGCCGTTGACCGTCAACGGCAAAGCGTCGATGACCACCACCGCCGCGGGCACCATGTAGGCCGGTATCCGCTCGGCCAGCGCCGCGCGCGCCTGGGCCGGCTCGATGGTCCCCGTGACGTAGCCGACCAGCCGCTTATCGCCCGGACGATCCTCACGCACAATCACGACCGCCTGCTCGACACCCTCGAGATCGGCTAGCGCGGTTTGGATTTCGCCGAGTTCGATGCGGTAGCCGCGAATCTTCACCTGATCATCGGCGCGGCCCATGTAGTGCAAGTTTCCGTCCGCACCCCACCGCACCAAATCCCCTGTGCGATACATACGGAGCCCTTCGTGACCCGGATCGACGAATGGGCATGCCACAAACCGCGATGCCGTCAGCCCTGCTCGGTGCAGATAACCGGCCCCGAGCCCGTGGCCCGCGATATACAGCTCGCCGACCACGCCCACCGGAACCCGTCGCATCCAGGTGTCCAGCACGAACAGCGCCGCCCCTGCCACCGGAACACCTATCGCGGGTGTTCCCGAACCAGCGGCCAGCGGGGGGCTCACCGTCACACAGAGGGTGGACTCGGTGGGACCGTAGGCGTTGACCATCACCCGTCCCGGCGCCCAGCGGTCCACCATCTCCGCCGAGCAGGCCTCAGCAGCCACCACCAGGGCCATGCCCTCCAGCGCCTCCGGCGACAGCGCGGCCGCCGCAGAAGGTGTCTGATGCAAGGCGGTGACTCCCTCGGAGACGAGGAACGCCTGGAAGTCTTCCGGGACCAACGATTCGGGCACCACCACGAGGCTGCCGCCGTGCAGCAGCGGGCCCCAGATCTCTTCCACCGAGGCATCAAAGGCATACGAGTACCACTGGGACCACACCTGCCCTGGCCCCGAGGGCACTCCGAGGTGCTCATACCCCAGCACCTGCGTCACGTTGTGGTGAGTTGTCGCCACTCCCTTGGGAACACCCGTGGTGCCCGAGGTGTACACGATGTGCGCGATATCGTCGGCGGCCGGCCCCGCCAAGGCGGTGCCGGGCTGGGTGCTCACCCCGGGATCGCTGATATCGAGGATCGGCATTGTGTACCCGTCCAGCCGCGAACGCAGCGCCGCGCTCGCGATGGCGGCGATCGGGCCCGCATCGGTGATCATGAATTCGATGCGCGAGTCGGGCACCGCCGGAGCGATCGGTAGGTATGCCGCACCGCTCTTGAGCACCGCCAGAATCGCGACGATCGCCTCACCACGGCGTTCCGACAGTAACGCCACGCACTGACCCGGTCCGGCGCCGTGCTCAACGAGCAGGTGCGCCAAACGATTCGATTCCTCATCGAGTTCGCGGTAGGTCCACGACCGCTGCCCGCATCTGATCGCGATCGCCGCTGGATTGCGAACCACCTGCGCTGCGAACAGTTCTGGTATCGACGTCGGTGTCACCGGCGCCGAGAGCACCGCGCGGTTGCCCAGTTCGTCCAGCCGGGCACTCTCGGCGGTGTCGAGCACATCTACCGCCGACAAGCGTTGCGAAGGGTTGGCCGCAACCGCCTCGAGTACCCGCTGCAGCCGCCCGATCAGCGACTCGACACTCACGAGATCGAATACATCGGTGCGGAACTCGACTGCACCCCCGAGACCGGCAGGCTCCCCGGCCTGGGTGAAGCGCTCGCCCAGGGAGAACGTCAGGTCCATGCGGGCGGTATTGGTGTGCACCGGTATCTGGGTGATCCGCAGATCGCCCAGCCCTAGTCCGTCGGCATCCTGTCCGGGAAGGTTCTGCCAGGTCAATCCGACCTGAACCAGGGGGTGGCTGCTCCGAGACCGGATGGGGTTGAGCCTTTCCACCAACACCTCGAAGGGCACATCCTGGTGTTCGAGCGCTTCCAGGCTGCGGGTCCGGACCTGCGCCAGCAGGTCCGCGAAGGTGGGATCGCCACCGGCGTCGACGCGCAACACCAGGGTGTTGACGAAGAAACCCACCAACTCGTCGAGGGCGGGCTCGTCGCGGCCGGCAACCGCGAACCCCACCGCCACATCGGAAGTGGCACTGATCTTCGAGAGCAGCACGGCCAGCGCCGCCTGGATCACCATGAAGCTGGTGGCCCCGTGTTCACGTGCCAGCGCCCGCACGGCGTGTTGCAGCTGCTCCGGCCACTCCAGATCCACACTGGCGCCGCGGTAGTCCGCGACCGCCGGGTAAGGCCGGTCGGTGGGTAGTGCGAGATGTTCGGGCATCCCGGCCAGCGCATCATGCCAATAGGCAACCTGGGTCGCAATGGCGCTCTCGCTGTCTTCGAGGTCGCCCAGCTGATCACGTTGCCACAGTGTGTAATCGGCATACTGCACCGGCAGCGGCGCCCACTCGGGGGCTTGCCCCCCGCACCGGCTGGCATAGGCCACCGTCAGGTCACGCATGAGTGGAGCCACCGACCAGCCGTCGGCGGCGATGTGATGCACCGTGGCCACGAGGATGTGCTCGTCATCGGCCACCGTGAACAGCTTTGCGTGCAGGGGAATCTCTGCCGCGAGGTCGAACGTATAGCGCGCCGCGGCGCCGATCTCTTCATCCAGCTGCGCGGGCGACCATGCGGTGGCATCGACCACCTCCCAGCCGAATTCCGCGCTGTCGGGTGCGAGCACCAGCTGGTACGGCACACCTTCCTCATCGCGGAACACGGTGCGTAGCGACTCGTGGCGGCTCACCACGTCGGACAATGCCGCGCCCAATGCGTCCAGGTCGAGCTGCCCGTTCAGCCGCAGCGCGACCGTCATGTTGTATACCGGTGAGGCACCGTGCAATTGGTCCAGGAACCACAGCCGCCGCTGCGAGAACGACAGCGGAATCACATCAGGCCGTGCGACGGGCACCAACGGTGCGCGCCCGCCCGAATCTGTTCGCAGGCCCGGGGCCAACTGGGCGATCGTGGGGGTGTCGAAGAGGGCGCGCACGGTCAGATGCGTATTCATCGACTTGTTGACGGCCGCGATCAAGCGCATGGCCGACAGGGAGTCGCCACCCAGATCGAAGAACGAGTCGTCGACGCCCACACGTTTCAGACCGAGCACGTGTGCGTAGATATCGGCCAGGATTTCCTCGACCGCGTTCGACGGTGCACGGTACTGCGTTTCCTGATACTGCGGCACCGGCAAGGCACGGGTATCGAGCTTTCCGTTGACCGTCAACGGCAGGGCGTCCACCACCACGACCGCGGCCGGCACCATGTAGGGCGGTAGCCGCTCGCCCAGCGTCACCCGCGCCGCAGCGGTGTCGACTCCCCCCGCCAGCTCCGCTTCCGGCGACTGCGTGACGTAGCCGACCAGCCGCTTATCGCCTGGTCGGTCCTCACGCACGATCACCACCGCCTGCTCGACCCCGACCACGTCGGCAAGGGCGGCCTGGATCTCACCGAGCTCGATGCGATACCCACGAATCTTGACCTGCTCATCGGCTCGGCCCAAATACTGCAAGTTTCCGTCCGCACGCCAGCGCACCAAATCCCCTGTGCGGTACATACGCTCACCCGCGGCACCAAGTGGGCAGGCCACAAACCGCGACGCGGTCAACGAGGACCGGCTCACATATCCGAGCCCCAGCCCGAGCCCCGCCACATACAGCTCACCGACCACACCGACCGGCACCGGCCGCAGCCAGGCATCGAGCACAAACAGCGCAGCCCCCGGCACCGGCCCACCGATCGTCGGCGTCCCCGAACCCGCGGCCAACGGTTTACTGACCGTCACGCACATCGTGGTCTCAGTGGGCCCATAGGCGTTCGTCATCACCCGCCCTGGCGCCCAACGGTCCACCAGCTCCGCCGAACATGCCTCGGCCGCCACTACCAGCGCCACCGAATCCAGCGCCGCTACCGACAGTGCCGACACGGCCGACGGCGTCTGGTGCAGCACGGTGACATGTTCGTCAATCAGCAAGGCCTGGAACTCATCCGGACCGATCGACTCCGGGATCACGAGCAGCCGCGAACCGTGGAACAGCGCACCCCAGATCTCTTCCACCGACGCGTCAAAGGCAAACGAATACCACTGCGACCACACCTGTCCCGGCCCCGAGGGCAAACCGACATGCAACGACTCCAACAACTGGGTCACATTGTGGTGAGTTGTCGCCACTCCCTTGGGAACACCAGTGGTGCCCGACGTATAGATGATGTGCGCAACATCGTCAGGGGCGGGTAGCGGTAGCGATGCTTCGGTCTGCGCAGCGATGGCCGGGTCGTCGATATCGACAACCACGACATCATGTGCCCCGAACCGACCGGCCAACGTCGCGGTGGTGATCACCGCCACCGGTTTCGCGTCACCGACCACGAAATCGATCCGGGCATCGGGCACCGCGGGGTCGATCGGCACGTACGCCGCCCCGGTCTTGAGTACCGCCAAGATCGCGATAATCCCCTCCGCGGACCGCCCGAACATCACCGCCACACAGTGGCCCGGTCCGGCGCCCAAGCCAATCAGACAGTGCGCCAGACGATTCGAATCACGTTCCACCGCAGCATAGGTCCACGACCGGCCCCGGCAACTCAGCGCCACCGCATCCGCGGTCCGTGCCACCTGCGCCGAGAACAGTTCCGGAATCGACGCTCCTATCGCCTGCTGATCCAGCACCGCGCGGTTACCCATCGCATCCAGAAGCACACGCTCATCGGCAGCCAGGACATCCACCGAGGACAACCGCCGCAACGGGTCGGCCACCATCGCGGCCAGCACGAGCTCCAACCGGCCGGCCAACACCACAACGCTTTCCGAATCGAACACATCGGTGTCGTGTTCGATGTTCAGCACCAATTCATGACCCGGTGTCACCTGTAGTGCCAGCGGATAGTGGGTGGCTTCCCGGCTGGAGAAGCCCGCGATCGCCAATTCTCCTGTGCCCATGACCGTCCCGAAGGCCGCCGGGTCGATCGGGTAGTTCTCGTACACGAACAGGGTGTCGAAGAGCTGGTCCTGCCCGGTGACTCGGTGAATCTCGGGAAGCGCTACGTGTTGGTGATCCAGTGTCCGGTTCGAGACGCTCTGCAGCTGCTCCAATAATTCGGCGGCGGTGGTCGTCGCGGTGATATGCGCGCGCACCGGCACCGTGTTGATCAACAGGCCCACCATCGATTCCGCCCCTGCGACCTCGGCGGGACGGCCCGAGACCGCAGCGCCGAAGGCCACATCATGCTGGCCGGTCAACCAGACCAGCAGCTGCGCCCAGCCCGCCTGCAGGACAGTGTTGACGGTGGTGTGGTGGGTGCGGGCAAGTTCGGTCAGCGCCCGCGTGGCCTGCCCGGAAAGTCGAAGCGATTGTGTCTGGCGCCGCCCCGATCCCAGCTTGTGCGACGGGCCTACCAACGCGGGCGTCTCGAACCCCGCCAGCACATCCTGCCAAGCAGCAAGAGCCGCATCACGATCCTGATCGGCCAGCCACGTCACAAACCTGCGGTACGGCACGGCCGGCGGCAGGCCGTGCCCGCCATAACTCGCGAAGATCTCTTGCAACAGGATGGGCAACGACCAGCCGTCGAGGACGCAGTGGTGACTGGTGAGGACAAGGCGGTGTTGGTCGCGACCGACTCCGATAAGCCCCACCCGGAACAGCGGCGGATTGGTCAAGTCACATACCGCCGCGCGCTCGGCAGCACACAGCTGTGCGATCTGGTCTTCGATATCGATACCCGTGAATTCGAGGTACTGCCAAGGGGTTACCGGGTCGCAGGGAATGCTCTGCACCGGCGGATCGAACTGCTGATGGAAGCGGGCGGCCAGGTTGGGGTGCCGAGCCACGACCGTATGCACCGCATCGCGCAGTCTGGGCGCATCCAGCGTGCCCGAGAGAGTGAGGTCCAGCTGCACCGCGTACACGTCGTCACTGCTGGCGTGGGCGGTGGCATGGAACAGCAGCCCCTGCTGCAGCGGGGTCAGCGGCAGCACATCGGCAACCCGGTGCAACCGCTCCAGCTCGTCGATCTGCTGCTGGGTGAGTTGTGCGGGCACGATATCCGACGGAGTCAATCCCCCGCCGCCGCCACGCACATGCGCACAGATGCCTGTCAGTGCCTCAATCCACAGCTGGCTCAGCCGAGTGATCTGCCCATCGTCCATCGAGGGCGCCCAGGTCCAATTGGCCTGCAGGGAGGGACCTGTGCCGGCACTTGATTCCAGGACGCCCGCATTCAGCGTCACGGTGTGCGCCAGCGCCAGCGGCACCGCGGCGGCCACCGCGGCCGCCGACAGGGCGTCGGGGCTCGGCAGCCACAAGCCGCCGACCTGATCACCGACGCCGCCCAGCCGTCCCAGATAGTTGAATCCGATAACTGGCTGCGCCCCAGCGAGATCCACCTCGGGATTCGCATAGCGCAACAAGCCGTACGTTATTCCGTCGGGCAGCGCGCGGAGCTGTTCCTTTGCCTCCTTGATCACCGCGCCCAACGCGGGGCCGCCGGCACTCACCTGCGCCCAGTCCAGCCGGCCCAGACTCAAGGCCACCGGGTACTTGCTGGTGAACCACCCCACCGTGCGCGAAAGGTCCACCGGCGGACTCCCGCCGGCGACCAATTCCTCCTGGCGCCCATGGCCTTCCACGTCAATGCCAACCGGTGCGCCGGTGTTGCCCGAGAACTGCGCGACTGCCATGCCCAACGCGACCAGCAAGATGTCGCCCACTCCGGCATGGAACGCCGCGGGCGCCTCGCCCAGCAAGATGCGGGTGGTTTCGGCATCCAGCGACGCCGACAAGGTGTGTGCGGTGGCATACGTGTCGAGCTCGGGCCGCACGGCGGGCAAGAGTGCGGGGATCGCCTGCACCCGCTTCCACGCGTCGACATGTTCGGCCACCCCGGCGGTACGCGCGTGCTCGTCGATCAATGCCGACCACCGGGCGAAGGACGTGCCGCCAGGCGGCAGGGCAACCGGTTGTCCGGCGCGACGCTGGGCCCAGCCGATGTTCATGTCTTCCAGCAGGATTCGCCAAGACACTCCATCGACCGCGAGGTGGTGAATGACCAGCGCCAACTGTGCCGTGGAGCTGGCCCACAGCGCGCTCAGCATCGTCCCGTGGGCCGGGCTCAACCGGGCCCGGGCCTGTACCAGGGCCTCGTCGGACAACACATCCACGGATTGCAGGCAGTTGCGCGCGTCCACCGTTTCCGCGTCGGGAACGGTCAACGACCAGCCTGCCGCACCGTTGTCTTCGGCACGCAGCCGCAGCATGGGATGGCGGTCCAGCAGAGCCTGAAGCACCACCAGCACATCGGCCTCGGTCACGGCGGCCGGGACCGTCACCACCATCGTCTGGTTGAACTGGTCTGACTCGCCCGGCACATCCCGCAGCCATCGCATGACCGGCGTCGCAAGCACCTCGCCCAGTCCGTCATCGGCCACGTCTGCATCGCCGACGACGGTGGTGGCCACTCGCGCCAGCCGTGCCACGGTCTGCTCGACGAAAATATCGCGAGGTCGGCACAGCACTCCGGCGGCGCGGGCCCGCGACACCACCTGCATGGACATGATGCTGTCTCCGCCGAGATCGAAGAATGAGTCGTCCACACCGACCCGCGGGAGCCCGAGGACCTGGGCGTACACGGCGGCCAGCGTCTGCTCAACCTCGTCCGTGGGCGCGCGGTACGCACCAGCATTCATCTCGGGTACCGGCAGCGCGCGGAGGTCGAGCTTGCCGTTGGCGGTCAGCGGAAGCGCGTCCAACACGATGATCGCGGACGGAATCATGTAGGCAGGCAGCCGATCACCGAGTGCGGCGCGGGTCCCGGCCGCGTCGACGGCACCGGTGATATAACCCACCAGCCGCCTATCACCCGGACGGTCCTCGCGGACCATCACCACGGCCTGCTCCACTCCGTGTGCACCGGCGAGCACGGTCTGCACTTCGCCCAGTTCGATGCGATTACCGCGGATCTTGACCTGCTCGTCGGCGCGGCCCATGTACTGCAACGCACCATCGGCGTTCCAGCGCACCAGATCTCCGGTGCGATACATGCGCGCCCCAGACGGCCCGTACGGATTGGCCACAAACCGCTCCGCCGTCAACGCCGCCCGGCCCACGTAACCAGATGCCAGTGCGGGTCCGGCCAGATACAGCTCGCCCACCACACCGATCGGCGTCGGGTTCAGCCCGGCATCCAGCACCAGGGTGCGCATACCCGGAATCGGGGCACCGATCCCGACCGGCTGCCCCGCCGCCATCGGCGCGGAGGTGGCCCAGATGGTGGCCTCACTCGGGCCGTAGGCGTTGACCAACCGCCGTCCCGGCGCCCAGTCATCCACCAGCTCGCGCGGACAGTCCTCCCCCGCGGTGACCAATGTGCCCAGACTGTCCAGCCGCATCCGGTCCAGCGACGACAACACCGTCGGGGTCAGCACCGCCGCGCTGACCCGCCGGACCTGCAAAAACTCCGTCAACGCCTCGGCGGCGTACACATCGCGCGGCGCCACTACCAGCGTGGCCCCTGCGCCGACCGCCCACACCATCTCGAAGACCGAGGCGTCGAATGTCGGCGAGGCCACCATCAGCACCCGCGCTTCGCCACCCAGTTCGAACAGATCTTGTTGCGCCGCCGCCACTCCCGGCAGCCCGGCGTGACCCACCGCCACACCCTTGGGGGTGCCGGTGGAGCCCGAGGTGAAGATCACGTACGCGGTGTTCTCCGCCCGCAGCGCCGCCGATCGATCGGCGTCGGTGAGCGTTTCGGCCGACAGCCCGGACACGTCGCGGCCGTCGATGCGCAGCACCGGACGAGCACCAGCCCCCGAAACCTCGTCGGTGCCGCAGGTCAACACGCACGCCGCCGCCACCGAGTCCAAGACCGCGGCAACCCGCTCGACCGGATGAGCGCTATCCACCGGCACGTACACCCCGCCGGCCTTGGCCACCGCCCACCACGCCACCACCAGCTCGGCACAGCGGTCCATCGCCACACCCACCGCACGTTCCGGGCCCACCCCGGTCTCGATCAGCACCCGCGCCCAGCGCGTCGACCATTCGTCCAACTCGCGGTAGGTCAATTCTCGGGCACCATCGACCACCGCCACCGCCCCGGGGGAAGCGGCTACTGCTGCGGCCAACAGTTGCGGTGCCACACCAACCGGCGCCTGTACGCCCGCACCGGACCACTGCGACAGCACCAGATCACGTTCCCGCTGATCCAACAGCGGGACCTCGCCCACAACCACCGAGCGCTCGGCCCCCAGAAGCCGTCCCAGGAGCGATTCCAAACGGGCTATGTGCCTATCGATCTCGGCAACGGTGTACCTATCGGGATTCCACGCGAACTGGATGCGCGACGTGCCGCCGCCCGGGCGCGGATAGATGTTGATCGCGATGTCCTGGACAGGGAAGGTGGTCAACACGTTGACCACCGCCTCCGACGGTCCGAAGAAGAACACATCCGCGAAGTCGAAGACGTTGATTACCTGGCCGAATTCGATGTTCGTGTCGCGACGTCCCGCATCGACGACCAGCTCCGGCCAGCGCCGGAACTGTTGGTGGCGCAGCGCGCCCACCACGGCCTTGGCGACCTGGTCGTCCAGCGCTCCGATGGTGTCCCCATCATCGACGGTGACCAACAACGGCACCAGATTCGACACCATGCCGCCACATCTCTTCAGCGCCGCGGTAGTCCGCCCGGACACCGGCAGCGACAATGAAACATTGTGACGCCCTGTCGTCTTCGCAAAGAAGGAGGCTAGCGTCGCGACGACTCGGGCCACCTCAAACTGACCAAGACCGTTCTGCGACAACAACTCATCGCACACCAATTCGCGTACCAGTGGGTGTCGCGGCGTGACGACACGCTCCATCCCCGCGAGATCAGCCGTCTCTATCGGACGGGATAGGACATTCTTCCAGTATTCGAAATCCGCATCGCTGCGCGAGGACTGCTGATACTTCTGATCGGCCTCGCGAATCACGGAGAACTCCGAGAAATCGACATCGGTCTCGGCCGCCACCGACCCCGAGTACACATCCGCGATATGCCTCAGCAGATTGTTGGTGGCATACCCGTCCAAGAGAACGTGATGTGTGCGCATGTAGAAGTACGACACATCGTCGGCTACCCGCAGGAGCGCGAAGTACGTGAGGCGCTCACTGAGCAAGTCGATGGGTCGGCGGTACTCCTCGTCCATCCAGTGGCGAGCAGCAGCGATAGCATCACGCTCGGAGCGTAAATCGATGCAGGGCATGATCTCCGGGAACGCACGGTCGACGACGAAGACCGGTTCGCCGTCCTCGATGGACAGCCGTGCACATGGCGTACCGAACCGTGCGGCCATCGATTCACAGGCCACCATCAACTTTTCGGCGTCCACGTCGTGATCGATCGTGACAAATCCCGCAAAATTGTAGGGAACCTCGGGGCGCAGTTGCTGCGCGACCCATATCGACCGCTGTGCGGCTGTCAGAGGTCCAAGAACGTCGGACTGCGTTCCATAGTTGAGCATGAGGACGACGAACTCCCTACTTGGGCCTGCGTACTGGCGTCTGAGATATCAGCGTTGAGATACCTTGGCGTGCAAGGTGAATAGGCCCTCTACGCGAGTCTTTGGCGTAAGTCCTTCGGCCGTATGTCGGGCCAATGCTCATCGATGTACTCGAGACACGCCGCACGGTCGGCATGACCGTAGACCACGCTCCAGCCCGACGGGGCATCGGCGAAGGACGGCCACAGGCTGTGTTGTTCCTGGTCGTTGACCAGGACCAGAAAACTGCCACTGTCATCGTCAAAGGGATTGGTTTGCATCGACTTTCCTCATCATCACGATCCGAGCGCAACGGCGCCGCATTCAGCACCGGTTCTGCCACCTCGAGATCACGTGTGGCTGTTGAGATATCCCCCGCGCCGGAAGTACTCTTCGCCACTGCGCTCCACTCCGTCGGCGCAACGGATGCGGGTGATCACCAGGCCGCGGTTGCCGACACGGTACGCATCGGAACCGCACACCACCACGCCGCCTTCCTCCTGGACGATCACCCGGCCCGGCGTCCCGCCGTAGCGGGCCTCGGAGATCCGCGCCTCCAAAACCTCGATCCGTTCACCGTCGTAGAAGGTGAAGGCGCGGGGGTACGGGTCTGACAGTGCGCGAACAAATCGCTCGAGATCCTCGGCAGGCCATGTCCAGTCAATCGCGCTATCCCGCTCTGAACGCTTGTGGCAGTAGGTCCGTTCGGCCTTGTTCTGCGGCCGCCAGACAGCGTTGCCGGACTCCAGCGCGCTGAGCGCTTCGGACAGCACGCCCGGAATCAGGTCCATCCCGCGCAGGACCAGCTCGGTGCCGGTGTCCGCGGGGCCGATCGGAAGCGAATGCTGCACCAGAATGTCACCGGTATCCAGCCCGCTGTCCATGCGGTGCACGGTCAACCCGAATTCGGACTCGCCGCTGATCAATGACCATAAAACAGGGGAAAATCCGGTGAATTTGGGCAGCAACGAATCATGGAAGTTCAGGGTGCCGTGTGGCGGGAAATCATAGAGTTCGACGGGCATCCGGTTGTACCAGCTATTGACGACGATGACGTCGGGCTCGGCACCCTTGACCAAATTGATGGTTTCGGCATCGACCCGCTTGGTGAAATGCACAGGAATACCATGCTTGCGTGCGAGTTCGTCGACCGGTGCCGACCAAATCGCCTTGTACGCCTCCTCGCTGGCCGGGTGCGTGACGGCGAGAACGACCTCATGCCCGAGATCAATCAGGGCCTGCAGGGTTCGGTAGCCCCAGACTTGATATCCGAACGACACAATGCGCATGTGCGACCCCTTAGCTCTTAAGCGCTGGTCAGGGGCTTATGCCCTCAAATTGAACACCACTGGCAGATCAGCTTAAGGGTTTCCGCAGGTTACGCAAGCCTTCCCTAACCCACAGGAAGGGGCCCCGGGGCCGGGCAGCAGGCCGCTAACCTGCACGAGCGCACGGAACCAAACGTGGCAATAATTCTCAGGCGTCGGCGCCCACCACCAACTTCCTCGGCAAAAATACCGCCGGAACAATGGTGAACACCGCTAATGCCGCGGCCACTAAGAATACCGCCGTGTACGCGTGCGAAAGCCACTCAGGATTGTTTATCGCAAAATCTGAAGCGGGATTCATCACCGGGTCACTCGATAATCCGCGATTGGCGGTTTCTCCCTCCGCTGCGGACAACGGATCGACCTGAATTCCGCCTCCGGCACGATTGAATTGATTGGTCAACAGCGTTGCCATCAACGCGGCCCCCACAGATCCGCCCACCTGATCGTTGACGCTGAGCAGCGTGGTGCCCCGCGCGATCTGGGACGGTGCCAGCGACTGCACGCAGGCCGCCGACAGTGGCGTCGACGTACAGCCAACCCCCATGCCCATGACCATTAACCCGGCCAGCAGTATCGGCGAGAAATCTGCTTGTCGCGCCACACCCAATGTGAAGATGCCCAAGCCCACCGCAATCAACGGGAGGCCAATCAGCACAATCGTCCCTGGCCCGCGCCTGTCCATGAAGATCCCCGCGAGGGGCATGGTCAGCACGAGACCGACTCCCATTGCCACCATGGACATCCCGGACCGCATCGGCGATTGATGCAGCACCACCTGGAAGTAACTCGGCACAAGCAAGCTGACGCCGACAAAGGTGGCGGCGAAGGCGAACTGCGTGATGTTGGCCCACCTGACCACACGATTTTCGAACAGCCGTAGGTCGACAAGAGGATGTGACGCATGGTTCCTGGTGTGCACGACGAACGCAAAAATCAGTGCGGAACCGATGATGACGGCTAGCAGGACATGTCGGTCGGCCACGCTGTCGCGCCCGGGGATCGCCGACATCCCGACAAGCAACATCGCCACGCCAGGTGAGAGCAACAGCGCGCCCACCACGTCGAGTTTCTCTGAAGGCTCGGGGTTATCCCCGGGAAACATGAAGGCCGCCAGCACGATGGCACTCAAACCGATCGGCAGGTTGATCAGGAATATCCATTCCCAGCCGTAGCTGCTGATCAACCATCCCCCCAGGATCGGCCCACCGATCGGGCCGAGCAGGAAGGGCACCGCTCCTATGGCGACCACTCTGCCAAGGCGCTTCGGGCCCGCCTCACGGGTCAAGATCATGAAGCTCAGTGGCATCAACATGCCACCACCAATGCCCTGAATCACACGGAAGATAATGAGCAACAATATGTTTGGGGCCACCGCGCACAACAACGAGCCAACCGTGAATACCAGGACGGCGCCCATGAACAGACGTTTTGTGCCGAAACGGTCGGCAGCCCATCCGGTCATCGGGATCACTGTTGCGAAGGCAAGCATGTAACCGGCGATGGTCCAGGACACCACGGCCTGACTGGAACCGAACTCGGCGACAAAGGTGCGCTGGGCGACCGCCACCGCCGTGCTGTCCAAAAATGCCATCACGCTGGCCAAACCGCAGACGCCAGCGATCCGCAGCAGTACGGCGTCGAGCTTGTCGGGGTGCCCCGGCTCATTCACACCACGCTGCTCAGCCGACCCGCTCGGCGCCGAGAGGGCGGTAGGCACGCTGTCCATAGGTCGGCGAGTATATCCACGCAGAGGGGCCCATTGGGGTCTACCTCAACGGGCCGGCCACCGCTTCCACCTGGCCTTCCGGGCTCCGGCCGCGGCCCGAATACCAACGGTAGTAATCGTTCTGCACCCGGCTCACGATTCCCGGTAGTACACGGTAGGAATCCCGGTACAGGGTGCCCAGTGGGTTGTTCACCTCGCGACTGCGCCGCCTGAGCGCATCGACGACCATGTCGACGCCCTCCTCCAGCGTCAGCGATGCGTACTGGCTCCAGTCCGACGGGGCGATCATGTCGGTCGTCACCAGCGGGAGATGAACGTTGGTGACGCGCACTCCGTCGGCACGGCTCTCAATGCCCGCGATACGCAGTACCGCATCCATGGCCGCCTTCGACCCGACATAGGCAGAGAAGTCGGGCAGGTTGCCCAGCACTCCAATCGACGAGCTGTGCACGATATGCCCCGAGCCACGGGCACGCATGCCCGGCAGCAGGCGCAGCACCAGGCCCACACCACCGAGGTAATTGATCGCCACGGTCCGCTCGTAGTCGTGCAGCCGGTGTTCGGAATCTGCGAGCGACCGCATGATCGATCTGCCCGCGTTCAGCACCAAAATATCCGGTGCCCCATAGCGTTCGAGCACCTCGTTGGCGACTGCATCCGCGCCGTCGCTGGTCGATAGGTCGCCGGGCACAGCGTGCGCGGCACCGCCCCGCACAGTGATCTCGCGCACGACGTCGTCGAGTTCATCGGCCCGGCGTGCGGTGACAATCGCACGAGCGCCCGCCTCCGCGACCCTCTCGGCCAGCCGGCGGCCGATCCCGCTCGACGCGCCGGTGATCAACACTGTCCGACCGCCCACGCGCTCGGACAGTGTCGGAGTCCATGGGTAGCTGATGCTGACCGGCCTCGTGAGAACGTTGATCATGTGCCTGACGGCCCGCATCGGGTCTCCCATAACTCGTGTGCTGCTGACTGTTTCGCGTTGCGGCGGCAGAGCCGAGGCGTGTCACCCCGAGCAATGATTATGTTGACATCAATCGTTGTCAAGATGGAGCTCGGTTACTGAATTTCGTCATCCCGCTTTCGTGCCGTTTGCTATCGTTGCTGATGGACGCAAGTTTTGCGGGTCGCGTGCGGTTCAGCGCGACACTCTTCCTCATCGGCGCATTCCTGTGTGCGTGTGTGTCCCCCAGCAGCGCTGCCCGGCACGACGAATGGTCGTCGCTCGTGTCGATGCTCGCCGACCAGCAGAAGGCTCTGCACGAAAAGGACCCTTTGTACGACCTCCCCGGCGCACCCCAGCCGACGACACGCAAGGACATCCGCGCAAAGGAACGGCAGTGGGGCTTGTATCTCGATGCCGACCACCGGGAACTGCTTCAGATATCCGACGGCATGCGCGCCTTCTGTGGCTTCGACGACTTGTTCTCCCTCGCCGATTCGGCGCCGGGTTCGACGAACTGGGAGGGCATGAAGGCCTACATCGAAGGCGCGTCGCTGACTCCCGAATACTTTGGTGCCCACTCCTTCAACCAGCTGATTCCCGTTCTCGGCACCGAGGACGACTACGCCATGATCGTCGCCGTTGCCCATTCGTACTTCAGCGACGAGCCGGGCACCGTGTTCGAGCTCGGCGCTGGCGGCCCTAACGGGATCGGGCAGTACCCGACACTGATGGACGCGGTGAGGACCAAGTCGGAGTGGTATCAGAGGGAACTCCGGAACACGAATACGTAGGCGTGCCCGGGGAACCAAAACGTGTGCGCGATCGTCTGACCTAACAAGAAGCGCTTCCGGGGGGACACATGACATCGAGACCAGGCGTTGCCGCGACGGCATCCGCTAACAGCTGTCGCGTTCCCCGATTTCGCCGGGCGCACACGGTAAGCACGGTAACCAGATAGGTTGAATGCCATGTCCGATCTGCCTACTCGCACCTATGCCGAGTTTCCCGGAATCAGCACACGCGCCTGGGAGCACCCGGCCGACCGGGCAGCTCTGCAAACACTGCGCAGCCTCAAAGGCTTCGACACGGTCCTCAAAGCGCTGGCCGCACTGCTGCGGGAACGGCAGCATCGGCTGATGTATCTGGCGACCGCCGTCCGCGTCGACGATCGACAGTTCACGTCATTGCACGACACCCTCAATGACTGCGCTCGCATCCTCGATGCCCCCGAAACCCCGGAGCTCTACGTCATTCAGGGGCCATACGCCAACGCGTACACCATCGGCATGGACCAACCGTTCATCGTGCTGACCTCCGCCCTGCTGGACCTGATGAACGAGCAGGAGCTGCGCTTCATCGTCGGCCACGAACTCGGGCATGCACTCTCCGGCCATGCGGTGTACCGCACCATGCTGATGCACCTGATGCGGCTGGCGGGGAACCTCGGCTGGATGCCGATCGGCGGGTGGGCGCTGCGCGCCGTCGTCGCCGCGCTCATGGAATGGCAGCGCAAGTCCGAGCTTTCCGGGGACCGCGCCGGAATGCTCTGTGGTCAGGACGTGGACACCGCGATCCGGGTGGAGATGAAGCTGGCCGGCGGCTCACGCCTCGACGAGATGGACACGCAGCGCTTTCTAGCTCAGGCGGCAGAGTACGAGCGCACCGGCGATATGCGTGACGGCGTGCTCAAACTACTCAACCTCGAACTGCAATCGCACCCGTTCTCGGTATTGCGGGCCGCCGAGCTCAGCAAGTGGATCGACCGCGGCGAATACGGCGCGATCCTCCGCGGCGACTATCCGCGACGCGACGAGGACGCACAGGCTGACCTGGGTTCCGAATTCCGCTCCGCGGCAAAGTCATACAAGGACAATTTCGATTCCTCCACCGATCCGCTGATCTCCGCGCTGCGCAACTTCGGATCCACGCTCGACGGCGTGGTCAATGTCGTCGGCCAGGGCGTCACCGATGTCGCCACCGACGTGCGACGCCGATTCTCGGAGTGGCGCAACAATTCCGACGACGAGCCACGCGATCGCGACGCCTGACCGGGGCACCAACCATGACCGATCCCAACTACATGAACTTCTTCGTCGAGCGGGCCGCCTCCGATGCGGCGGTGGTCATGGCCTGTACCAAGGCCTGTGGCCTTGCCCTGGAATCAGATGGCCATCCCGTCGACGACGCGGATGGCTATGTGCAGATCACCGAGTACACAGACGGATTCGCGATGGGACTGTGCATCATCTGGCCGCCTACCACGCGGATGCCACGATCCCAGGATGCGGTGGCACAGACCATCGCCCACGAACTGCGCCAGCGGGTGCTCTTCGACATCGAGGATGCGGGCGCCGATTCGGGCGAGCGATGGATCCTCGCGACACCCGGGGGTGCGGCCTCCACGGTCGACATCGTGGAATACGAAGACGGCGTCGGCCTGGCCGGATCCGCTTGACACCGTCGAATATCCGATGGCCGGCATCGATCCTTCTCGATACGCTCGACACCCCATGACCTCGACCCACGACCCACATGTACTGCGCACAACCATGCGCACCGATCTCAGCACCGCGATGAAGGCCCGCAACAGCCGAACCGTGAGTGCACTGCGGACAGCGATCGCCGCGATCGACAACGCCGAGTCAATGGACAACGCAGCGCAAGCCTCCCTGGATAACGCTCATGTCGCTGGTGCGACAAGAGGCCTCGGGTCAGCCGAGGCAGCTCGCAGGGTGCTCTCCCCCGCCGATGTGCGGGCCGTCCTGCGGGCACAGATCGATGATCGTGTCACCGAAGCCGAGCGCTACGACACGCTCGGCCACGCCCAGGCCGCCACGCAGCTGCGCGAAGAGGCCGCGGTCATCGCCAGGTATCTATAGCGACCCGTAGCGTCGCGCGATCCCGTCGCACAAGATCTCCACGCCCTTGACGATCACCTCACGCGGATTGGTCACCTGCGGCAGGTCACCCACCCCCACCAGTGCGGCCAGGCGCGGGGACTCCGGCAGCTCGGCATTACCGCCGATCAGCTCCGACAATCCCGAAAAGTCGGTGCGTGCACCCGGGGAGACAAGCTGCCCACCGACCGCACCGAGACCGACGCCCTGCGAGTAGCTCCACACCTGAAACGCTAACTCCGCCGCCTCAGGCACCGGAACCCCAAGGTGACCGAAGGCCTCCAACAACCAGTCGAAACACACCAGGGTGTCGGGCTGCATCCCGTTGCGTGGCACCGCGTACGCCAACAGCACCCAGGGATGGGTGCTGTACAGATTGAAGTCATATTCGAGGGCGACGCGCACCCGTGCCCGCCAGTCTGGGTCACCCAGCATGTCAGCGGGATAGGCGAATCGCCGGGTGACCTCGGCGGTCATCTCGACCAGCAGCGCATCCTTGTCGGCGACGTGGCGGTACAGCGACATGGCGCCCACGCCGAGAGCCTCGGCGATCTTGCGCATGGACACACCGGTCAGGCCTTCCGCATCGGCAATCGTGATGGCCTTGGCGACAATCGATTCCAGCGTGAGACGCGGATCGGTCACGATGCTCCCTCCATAACTCGATTGACCGGCTTCACCAATTTGCGTACAGTGTACCCAGTCTACTGCGTACGCCGTACGCGCCAAAAATATCACCGGAGCGATACCCCATGACCACCTGTAAGAGCACTGCGCCCGAAAACGCGACGCCAGAAGGCGCCCGCGCTGGACGCCGTACCTGGTTCGGGCTGGCCACTCTCCTGCTGCCCGTGTTCCTGGTGTCCATGGATGTCTCCGTGCTATTCCTGGCGATGCCACGGCTGTCCGAGTCGCTCAATCCGTCGGCGGCCGAACAGCTGTGGATCCTGGATGTGTACGGATTTCTGCTCGCCGGACTGCTTATCACCATGGGCAACCTCGGCGACCGGTGGGGACGCCGACGCCTCATGCTCTGGGGTGCAACGCTTTTTGGCATCGCATCGGTGATCGCCGCATTCGCACCCACTCCACTGGCCCTCATCGCGGCCCGCGCACTGATGGGTATCGGCGGGGCCACCCTGCTGCCCGCCAGCCTCGCGCTCATCGGCGTCATGTTCCCCAACGCCCGCCAGAAGGCGCTTGCGGTCGGCATCTGGGCCGCAGCCTTCTCATTCGGCGCCGCCGTCGGACCCGTCATCGGCGGCCTGCTGTTGCACCACTACTGGTGGGGCTCGGTGTTCCTCATCAACGTTCCGGTGCTAATCGTGCTGCTGCTCACCGCCAACGCGCTCATCCCCGAATACCGGAACCCCGTCCTGGAACCCTTTGACCTCGCCGGCGTCGCGCTGTCGATGACCGGAATCATGACACTGGTATACGCCGTGAAAGCCGCAGCCACGCATGGCTTCTCGCTATCTGTCGCGATCACCGGCGTGATCGGCGTCGTCACCCTGGTGATGTTCATCCGGCAGCAGATGCGCTGCCCGCACCCGCTGCTCGCACTGGACCTGTTCCGCAACCGGACCTTCACCGTGGCGATCGTCGGCACCGTCGCCGCGATGGCGACGTTCGGCGCCACGACCTACCTCACCGGGCTCTACCTGCAGTCGGTGCTCGGTTTCGACGTACTGGCCGCAGCCTTCCTCGGGCTACCCATGGCGCTGACGGTCGCCTACTTCTCGATGGACGCGGCACGTATCGAGCGTCTACTCGGGGAGCGCTGGACGTTTGTGACGTCTCTGCTGGCCATGGCCGTCGGCAACGCGGTCCTCCTCGCCGTGGGCCCGCACGGGCCGGTGGGCGTCTACATCGCGGCGACGGTGATCGTCGGCGCCGGGGCCGGTGTCATGTTCACGTTCGTCTCGGCCGTAGCGCTCAATGCCGCCCCGACCGAGCGGGCCGGGCAAGCCACGGGCATTTCCGAGATGAGCTTTGAGCTCGGGACGGCCTTTGGACTGGCCTTGTTCGGTGCCCTCGCCTCCGCCATCTTCGCCGCACGCACCCACGTGCACGAGACACTCGGGCAGGCCATGGCGCGCGCCAAGGACATCGGTGGCGAGGCGGGCGCCGCCGCGGCTGAGCTCGCCAGAACCGGATGGACCGACGGAATCCACGCGGTAGCGGGAGTATCGACGCTGGTCCTGGTCGCCACCGCGATCACGGCCGCCGTTGTGATGCGTCACAGCGACACCTGATCGGGAACCTTCGACGCACCGGGCTCGTAGAACACATATGACCCGTGAGATCCGAGACATCGACTCCACCACTGAGGCCGTTGCCCACCGCGTGATCGCCACGGCATTCGCAGAGGATCCCGTACTGCGTTGGGTGAACTCCGACCCCCGGCGTGACGTGGCGATATTCCGTGGGATCTCGCTGGCCTTGCACGGCTCCGGCCAAGGTGAGTACCTGCTGTACGACGACGGTGTGGCGGTGGGAGCCGCGCATTGGGATCCGCCGAGCTGGGAGCCTCCGGGTGCGCAGCGGATGCGCGCCATCCCGTTGCTTCTCGGCGGGGTGCGGCTCGGCGTCTTCCGCGGTGTCGCCCTGGCGCGTGCCGCCGCCGCGGTCCGGCCCAAGCACCCGCACTGGTATCTGGCGACTATCGGTGCCGCCATCCCCGGCAGAGGCATCGGCTCAGCCCTCCTCAAACACCAGATCGATCAGATCGAAGGTCCGGCATATCTGGAGAGCTCCAATATCCGCAATAACCCGCTCTACGAACGCTTCGGATTCACCGTGGTCGACGAGATCAAACCGGCGCCCGACGGCCCCACGCTGTGGGCAATGTACCGGGACTGATTGCGCCCCAACGTCGCTGATAGCGGACTCACCGGATCCATGAGAATCGGTAACGACCGCGACTACCCTGGCGATGGAATACCTAGAGTTCGGTGTGAATTAGTGCTGATAGTTGTCTCCGCCCGGTGTGGTGGGGGCGCCGGTAGTACAGAGGGTTGAGATGACGATTGTTCCGCCTCCCGTCGAGGACACCGCGATGCGGGCGTGGGAGTTCCCCGAGAACGACCCCGAACCGCCCGCATCGTCGGCCAAGTACGCACCCGGCGAGCCGCAGCTGCGTGCTGCGGCCTTCGGGACGCTGATCGGTCTGCTGGTGGCGGTGTTACTGGGCGCGGCCTATGGCGCCGAGCCCGGCGGTTCACTGTGGGCCTTGAACAAAACCGTCTTCACCACTCACTCCCAGGACGTGGCTGTGCGTGCCGTGGTTTCCCCGCTCAAGAACGCCCAGGACATCCTGGGCAATGGCACGCAGCCCTCTCCCGATCAACTCACCGAGGCGCGTACCTCACTCAACGAGGCCAAACGAGGACTGGAGTTCGTCTCCGCCTCCAATGAACGCACCACACTGCAGAACCTCTATCTGCAGCTCACTCAGCAGCTGCGCCAGTACACACCCGAACAGGCACAGCAACTTCCCGCGCTACCCGCGCCCCCAGGCGTGAACACCGACGCGAATCTGGCCGCCAACGTGGGGCCCGCCGCACCGGCGTCATCGCCGCCAAGCTGGGGCTACGCCGCCGCCGCGAGCGCACCGGGCCCGGCACCGCAGTCCTACTCGGCTCCCCCGCCTCCCGGAATTCCGGTCGATCCCGTTGCCGACTGGCCGGCTCCGGTCGCGCCGCCGTTGACGCCCAACCTGCTCGATCTGGGTGGCTACGACCCGTCGTGGTCTCTGCTCTACGGATACAACGTCTTGGACTGGTTCAACTGGGGACTGTCCGGCTTCAACCGGTACGGGTTCGACTTCATGGGCTTCGACCGATGGGGTTACGACCGATGGGGTTACGACCGATGGGGTTACGACCGGTCGGGTTACAACTGGGACGGCTACAACTGGTCGGGCTACAACCGCGACGGTCGAGATCGGGACGGCCGCAACGAATGGGGTCAGTTCCGCGACGACGATCCCCGCGACCAGGGTTGGTACGACCGGTATCACCCGTATCGGGAGTACTACGACTGGAAGTTCCAGAACACCAACCCGGTGTACAGCCGCAACCTGTGGGATCAAGCGCATGGAATCAATCCCGCGCAATACCGGGATTGGAACCTGAATCGCGGCTGGGACAACCCGTTAGAGCGCGACTGGTCCCCCGTAACCAGCACCGCCCGGGTCGCCGACCGCCCGGTACTGTCCGAGCCGGTGGTGAACCTCGATGCGTCACTCGCGCAGTTCCTCACCGATGACAAGTCCGCCCGTCCATCGGGGGATCTCATCAAGGATCTGTCGACTAAGTCGGTCCGAAACTTCAGCAAGGAATTGGCCACCCCGCCCCCGGCTCCCGAAAAGGCACCGACATCGGTGCCCCCTGCCGAGGTAAAGCCCGCCGCCCCACCGGTATTGACGGCGCCAGTGCCGACAGTTCCGCCCAAGCAAGTGCCCGAAGATTTCACACCCCCGTCACTGCCGACGGTTCCGCCACTGACACCGGCCCCGTCCACGGAGCCGCGCGCAACGTCCAGCACGTCGAGCCCGGCCCCGTCGACCGAACCGTCACACTCACCGACCCCGACGTCCGGGCCTCCGACCGATGCCACCACCAGCCCGTCCGCTCCCGCTCCCACCTCGGCTGCTCCCGGACCCACACCGAAGGAGGAGACCTCCGCGCCCGTGACGACGCCGACGGCCCCGACTCACGAGACACCGGTCACGCCAACGCCACGCCAAACGGTCACCACAGCACCACCGGAAACAGCCGAGCCATCGGTCGCTCCCGAACCGACCAAGCAGCGCAGCACGCCGACGTACGAGACGCCGACGTCCGAAGCGCCCGCACCGCGGGCGACCGTAGAACCTGCGCCCCAGCAGGTCCCGACCGAGGCTCCAGCGAAGCAGACACCCGTCGAGCGTGAGACGCCCCCGTCACGAGCGTCGGCGCCAGAAACCGCGGCGCCTACACGCGACGCGCCCACGCGGGAGGCACCGACGTACAGCACCGCGACACAGGCACCCAGTTCGGGCGGCAGCAGCGGTGGTGGTTACGGCGGCGGTGGCAGCAGCGGTGGCGGCCACCACTAGCGAGAGCCCCACCACAGCAGAAGTAAGGGTACCCTTATTTCATGCCGACAACATGGATGGACACCGTGGTACGCCAGGTGCGCAGGGTGGGCGACTTCCCGTTTCCTCACCAGGCGGCCTTCATGCTCGACAATCCGATTCATCGAAGGTTCGTGAATCCCGCGGGCGTAGCCGAGCGGCTGGCGCTGCGTGGTGACGAACGAGTGTTGGAGATCGGCCCAGGGCCGGGAATCTTCAGCGTGCAGATCGCCCCACGACTCCCGTCCGGCCATCTCGACTTGTTCGACGTGCAGCCCGAGATGCTCGACAAGGTGAAACGCAAACTCGACCGGGCCGGATATCGGAACGCGGGATTTCACTCGGGCGACGCCAGCAATGGACTTCCCTTCCCGGACAACTCCTTTGACATCGCCTTCCTCGCCAGCGTGATCGGCGAAGTCCCCGACAAGACCGCATGCATCCGGTCGCTGCACAAGGCGCTCAAACCCGGCGGACGGCTGGTGTTCCAGGAGATCTTCCTCGACCCCGATCGCCTGAGCATCTCCGAGCTACGCGCCCTCGCCGAATCAGGGGGTTTCGCCTTTGCCTCGGCGACCGGAAGCCGGTGGCGCGACATCGTGGAGTTCACCCGAACCTGATCCCACCCCGCCACATCGGGTACACCATCGACGGCCATTTCCTCGGCCCACAGCACGGTTCAGGGCTCGACCATCGATGCCCATTCTTCGTGTAAACCCGCGAGCACCGGCGCCCCGCCGGCCCCCGTGAGCAACCGCCGCGTGCGCCATGGCAATCCCTTTCACAGCACGTAAGCCGGATAATCCTTCGTGCGGGAAGGCGCGAGCGCAACGGTTCCCGCGGCCGCGTCGGCAGTGGATTTGCATCCCGGATAGTGGGAGCCTGTTGTGAGGAATACCATATCTGGATATATCGTTAGTTTAGGTAATCTACTTTTCAGACTTCCAAAGAACACCCTGTTGATTTGAGGCTGCCATGACCGTGACCCACGAGACCGACCCGCAGCTGGAGCAGCTGGCCCGCCGCATCGAAAATCTGCGTGAGAGCGATCCACAGTTCCGCGCCACTGCACCCGATCGCACGGTCGCCGAGCAGGTACTGCGCCCCGGCCTACATCTCTCCGAGGCCATCGCGACGTTGATGACCGGATACGCCGAGCGCCCGGCGCTGGGCGAGCGTGCACGTGAACTGGTCACCGACCACGAGGGCCGGACCGTGCTGCGGCTGCTCCCCCGTTTCGACACCACCACCTACGGTGAATTATGGTCCCGGACAACGTCTGTCGCAGCATACTGGCACCACGACGCGGCTCATTCGGTCAACGGTGGCGACCTGGTGGCGACCCTCGGGTTCACCAGCATCGACTACACCGTGCTGGACCTCGCGATCATGATTCTCGGCGGGGTCGCGGTTCCGCTGCAGACCAGTGCACCGGCGTCGCAGTGGACCACCATTCTCGCCGAGACCGAACCCAACACGCTGGCCGTGAGCGTCGAATTGATCGGCACCGCATTGGAATCGGTACTCGCCACCCCGTCGATCAAGCAGGTCGTGGTGTTCGACTACACCCCCGAGGTCGATGCGCAACGCGAGGCCTTCGACGCCGCTAGCGCACAGCTCGCGGGAACCGGTATCACCATCGAGCCGCTCGATGGGGTGATCACCCGCGGCGCAAAGCTTCCCGCGGCCCCGCTCTACGCACCCTCCGACGGCGACGACCCGCTCGCGCTGCTGATCTACACCTCCGGCAGCACCGGGGCCCCCAAGGGCGCCATGCACAGTGAGAACATCGTGCGCCGCTGGTGGATTCGCGAAGACGTCATGGCCGGGACCGAGAACCTGCCGATGATCGGACTGAACTTCATGCCGATGAGCCACATCATGGGCCGCGGCACACTCACTTCGACGCTGTCCACCGGTGGACTCGGGTACTTCGCCGCATCCAGCGACATGTCAACGCTCTTCGACGACATGGAGCTGATCCGCCCCACCGCACTCGCCCTGGTGCCCCGCGTATGCGACATGGTCTTCCAGCGGTTCCAGACGGAGGTGGATCGCCGCCTCGCCAGCGGTCACGCCGCGGATCCAGATGCGGTGGCCGCAGAGGTCAAGGCCGAGATTCGTGACAACCTCTTTGGTGGACGTGTACTGGCGGTCATGGTGGGCTCGGCACCGCTATCCGAAGAGCTGGGCGAATTCATCGAGTCCTGCTTCGAGCTGCATCTGACCGACGGATACGGATCCACCGAGGCGGGCATGGTGTTCCGTGATGGAGTCGTGCAACGCCCGCCGGTCATCGAGTACAAGCTGGTCGACGTGCCCGAGCTGGGGTACTTCTCCACCGACCAGCCGCACCCGCGCGGTGAGCTGCTGCTGAAGACCGACGGCATGTTCCTCGGCTACTACAAGCGTCCCGAGGTCACCGCAGGCGTCTTCGACGAAGACGGCTTCTACATGACCGGCGACATTGTCACCGAGCTCGCCCACGACAACATCCAGATTGTCGATCGCCGTAACAACGTGCTCAAACTGTCCCAGGGCGAGTTCGTCGCGGTCGCCACACTGGAAGCCGAGTACGCCAACAGCCCTGTGGTGCACCAAATCTACGTGTATGGCAGCAGCGAAAGGTCCTATCTGCTGGCGGTCGTGGTGCCGACACCGGAAGCCGTCGCGGCCGCACAGGGCGACGCAGCGGCACTGAAGGCGACCATCGCGGATTCGTTGCAGGACATCGCCCGAGAGATCCAGTTGCAGTCCTACGAGATCCCGCGCGACTTCATCATCGAGCCCCAGCCATTCACCCAGGGCAACGGACTGCTGACCGGCATTGCCAAGCTGGCCCGTCCGAACCTCAAGTCGCACTACGGCGATCGGCTGGAACAGATGTACGCCGACATCGCCGAGCAGCAGAGCTTGGAAATGCACCGGCTGCGTTCCGATTACGATCCCGATAAGCCCGCGCTGGAGACGGTGCTCAAGGCTGCACAGGCTCTACTGGGCGTCTCGTCGGCCGAACTCACCGCGGACGCACATTTCACCGACCTGGGTGGCGATTCACTGTCCGCCTTGTCCTTCTCTGATCTATTGCGCGATATCTTTGGCGTCGAGGTCCCCGTCGGAGTCATCGTCAGTGCCGCGAACGACCTCAGCGGTATCGCGAAGTTCGTTGATGAGCAACGCCATTCGGGCGGAAGCCGACCGACCGCCGAAACGGTGCACGGCGCCGGGCACACCGAGATCCGCGCCGCAGACCTGACCCTGGACAAGTTCATCGACGAGGCCACGTTGCAGGCGGCCCCCTCGCTCCCCCGAGCGGTCGGAGTCCCGCAGACGGTGCTCTTGACCGGGTCCAACGGCTACCTGGGCCACTATCTGGCACTGGAATGGCTTGAACGCCTGGACAAGACCGGCGGCAAGCTCATCGTCATCGTCCGTGGCAAGGACGCCGACGCCGCCTACCGCCGCCTCGAGGAAGCGTTCGATACCGGCGACACCGAACTGCTTGCGCACTTCCGGGCGCTGGCCGAAACGCAGCTGGAGGTGCTCGCGGGCGATATCGGCGACCCCGACCTCGGCCTGGAATCCGGCACCTGGCAGCGCCTGGCCGACACCGTGGACGTGATCGTGCACCCGGCCGCACTGGTGAACCATGTACTGCCCTACAAGCAGCTGTTCGGCCCGAATGTCGTTGGGACCGCTGAAATCATCAAGCTGGCACTGACCACCAAGATCAAGCCCATCACCTATCTGTCCACGGTCGCGGTCGCGGCGTATGTCGATCCGGCCACCTTCGACGAAGAGTCCGATATCCGGCTCATCAGCGCGGTGCGCCCCGTGGACGAGCTGTACGCAAACGGCTACGGCAACAGCAAGTGGGCGGGCGAGGTGCTGCTGCGCGAAGCGCACGACCTCTGCGGCCTGCCGGTCGCGGTGTTCCGCTCCGACATGATCCTGGCCCACAGCCGCTATACCGGCCAGCTCAACGTCCCCGACCAGTTCACCCGCCTGATCCTCAGCGTGATCGCGACCGGCATCGCACCCGGATCGTTTTATCAGGCGCAGGTCACGGCTGAGCGTCCCCGTGCGCACTATGACGGGCTGCCGGGTGACTTCACCGCAGAGGCCATCACGACGTTGGGCACGCAGGTGCCGGAGGGCCCCGAGGCCTATGTGACGTACGACTGTGTGAACCCCCATTCCGACGGCATCTCGCTGGACAACTTCGTCGACTGGCTCATCGACGCCGGCTACCGCATTCGGCGCATCGACAACTACAGCGAGTGGTTCGACCGCTTCGACACCGCCCTCCGCGGCCTGCCCGAAAAGCAAAAGCAGCACTCTCTGTTGCCGTTGCTGCACGCGTTCGAACAACCCTCCGGCGCCGAAGACCATGGAGTAGTTCCGGCCAAGCGTTTCCAGCACGCGGTCCAGGCGGCCGGAATCGGCCCGGTCGGCCAAGACGGCACGACCGACATTCCTCGTCTGTCGCGGCAGCTGATCGTCAAGTACGCCAAGGACCTCGAACAGCTCGGTCTTCTGTAGGTCCAGGTGAGCCCCCGCGCTTACAGAATCGACGGTTTCGTAAGCTGCCCGATATGACGATCGACGCCACCGCTGCCCATACGAAGGAAGCACGTCGTCAGCGGTTGGGTGACCGCGTGAGGCGTCTCTTCACCGAGGATCCGCAGTTCCGGGCCGCCAAACCTGACACCGCGGTCGATGCCGCCGTCGCGGTGCCCGGTCTGCGGCTCGCACAGGTGGTCGCCACGATCATGGACGGATACGCCGAACGTCCCGCCCTCGGACACCGCGCCCAGAAGCTCGTCACCGATGAGGCGGGACGCTCGACGCTGCGTCCGCTGCCCGAATTCGAGACCGTCACCTACGGCGAGCTGTGGGGTATGGCCCGTGCGCTGGCTTCTGCCTGGCATCACGATGCCCACGCTCCGGTGCGGACCGGCGATTTTGTCGCGATGCTCGGCTTCACGAGCGTCGACTACACTGCGGTTGATCTCGCGTGCATCCACCTGGGCGCGGTAGCGGTGCCGCTGCAGACCAGCGCGCCCGCATCGAATTGGACCGCGATCCTTGCCGAGTCCGAACCCTCGGTACTGGCCGTAAGCGCCGAGTTATTGGATGCGGCAATGGAATCGGCACTCGTTACGCCGTCCCTGCGGCATATCACTGTCTTCGACTACCACCCCGGTGTCGACACACAGCACGAGAGCATCGAATCCGCGCAGCACCGGATCGCCGAAGCCGGCCTGCCGATTTCCGTTGACGTGATATCCGCGGTGATCGGACATGGGCGCGCCCTGCCGGAGGCTCCCCTGTTCACCGCCGCCGAAGGCGACGACCCCTTGGCCCTGGTGATCTACACCTCGGGAAGTACGGGCACCCCCAAGGGCGCCACATACACCGAGAAGATGGTCGCCAAACCATGGCTGCGGGCCGACACCCTGAGCTCCAAGGCCGAAATTCCTTTGATCAATCTCAATTTCATGCCGATGAGCCACGTGATGGGACGCGGCAGCCTGGTCACCGCGCTGGCCTGTGGCGGCCTTGCCTACTTCGCGGCGTCCAGCGATATGTCCACCCTCTTCGAGGACATCACCCTCACCCGCCCCACGGTGGTGACTCTCGTTCCCCGCGTGTGCGACATGCTCTTTCAGCGTTACCGCAATGAGGTCGAACGCCGCGCCGGGGAAGATCCCGCGGCCAACCTCGCCGCACTCGGCGCGGACGTCAAAGCCGAGATCCGTGAAAACCTTTTCGGGGGACGCGTTTTGACAATCGTCTGCGGCTCTGCGCCATTATCGGAAGAGCTCGCGGCGTTCATCGAGTCCTGCCTCGACGCCCGCATCACCGACGGATACGGATCCACCGAGGCCGGGGTCATTGTGCGCAACGGACGAATCCAGCGCCCGCCCGTCATCGACTACAAGCTGATCGATGTGCCCGAGCTGGGCTACTTCTCCACCGACAAGCCGCACCCGCGCGGTGAGCTGCTCGTCAAGGCCGAGTCGGTGTTCGGAGGCTACTTCAAGCGTCCCGATGTCACGGCCGATGTGTTCGATCCGGATGGGTACTACAAGACCGGCGATATCGTCGCCGAGCTTGAACCCGACAAGATCCAGATCGTCGACCGGCGCAACAACGTCATCAAGCTGTCTCAGGGCGAGTTCGTCGCGATCGCCAACTTGGAGGCCGAGTATGCCAACAGCCCACTGGTGCACCAGATTTGCGTCTATGGAAGCAGCGAGCGATCGTATCTGTTGGCCGTGGTGGTACCGACCTCCGAGGCGTTCGAGCTAAGCCACGGCGATGACGAACTACTCAGACGCCTGATCGCCGAGTCACTTCAGCAGGTGGCCCGCGATGCCGAGCTGCAACCCTACGAGGTGCCCCGCGACTTCCTGGTGGAGACCGAGCCGTTCACGGCCGCCAACGGCTTGCTCACCGGTATCGCGAAGCTGGCTCGCCCCAAGCTGCACGAGAAGTACGGTGCCCGTCTCGAACAGCTGTACTCCGATATCGCGAGCGCCCAGACGCTCGAACTGCAGGCGCTGCACGCGGCCGGACACGAGGGCAAGCCGGTCCTCGACACCGTGCAACGTGCGGTGACGGCGCTACTGGGGCTGTCCGCGGCAGAGGTCAGCCCGGACGCGCATTTCATCGACCTCGGCGGCGATTCCCTCTCTGCCCTGTCATTCTCGGATCTGCTCCGCGACATCTTCGCCGTCGACGTTCCGGTCGGCGATATCGTCAGCGCCGCGAACGATGTGACCGCCATCGCGCGCATCATCGAAAAGCACCGCGATTCCGGGTCGGCCCGACCCACCGCCGAAACGGTGCACGGCGCCGGGCACACCGAGATCCGCACCGCCGACCTGACCCTGGACAAGTTCATCGATGAAGCCACGCTGCGGGCGGCCCCCGCGCTCCCCCGAGCGGTCGGAGTCCCGCAGACGGTGCTGCTCACCGGAGCCAACGGCTACCTAGGACGGTTCCTGACACTGGAATGGCTTGAATGCCTGGACAAGACCGGCGGCAAGCTCATCGCCATCATCCGCGGCAAGGACGCCGACGCCGCCTACCGCCGCCTGGAAGAGGCATTCGACAGCGGAGACGCGCAGCTGCTTGCGCACTTCCGGGCGCTGGCCGAAAAACACCTGGAGGTGCTGCCCGGCGACATCGGCGACCCGAACCTGGGGCTCGATGCGGACACCTGGCAGCGCCTGGCCGACACCGTGGACGTCATCGTTCACCCCGCGGCCCTGGTCAATCACGTGCTCCCCTATAGCCAGCTGTTCGGCCCGAATGTCGTTGGCACGGCGGAGATCATCAAGCTGGCACTGACCACCACGATCAAGCCTGTCACCTATCTGTCCACTGTCGCCGTGGCCATGTCGGTGGATCCCGGGGTGTTCAATGAGGATTCCGACATCCGCACCATCAGTGCGGTCCGGCCAATAGACGAGGGGTACGCCAACGGATACGGCAATGCCAAGTGGGCCGGCGAGGTGCTGCTGCGCGAAGCGCACGACCTCTGCGGCCTGCCGGTCGCGGTGTTCCGCTCCGACATGATCCTGGCCCACAGCCGCTACACCGGCCAGCTCAACGTCCCCGACCAGTTCACCCGCCTGATCCTCAGCCTCATCGCCACCGGCATCGCACCCGGATCGTTTTACCAGAAACAGGCGACGAGTGAGCGTCCGCACGCCCACTATGACGGGCTGCCAGCCGATTTCACGGCATCAGCCATTACCGCACTCGGCAGCGCAGTTGCGTCTTCTGAAGGATTTCAGACCTACGATTCGGTAAACCCACATTCCGACGGCATCTCGCTGGACAACTTCGTCGACTGGCTCATCGACGCCGGCTACCCCATCCAGCGCATCGACAACTACGGCGACTGGTTCACCCGCTTCGGCACCGCCCTCCGCGGCCTGCCCGAAAAACAAAAACAGCATTCCCTGCTGCCACTGCTGCACGCGTACCGGTACCCGCAGCACGCGCACAACGGGGCTTTCATACCCGCGACCAGATTCCGCGAAGGCGTCCAGGCCGTCCAGAACATCGACATCCCCCACCTCACCCGGGATCTCATCGTCAAGTACGCAACGGACCTCGAACAGCTCGGCCTACTGTAGCCGCGCGAATTTCTGTGCGCCGCTTTCAATTCCGGAGTGATACCGGCGAAAGCCCGGATTCGGATTCGTGACCGGTGTTAGTGTCCCGCCATGGGACAGTGGTCACGCGACGAGCTGCAGAACATGTTCGACCATCCCTCCGGGTGGTCGATGAGATAGGCCCCAAGGGTGAGTGGGCCACATACGCCGACCTATTCGCCGAGGAAGCCAGCTATATCGAACCGACCTACGGAACGTTCGAGGGGCGCGAGGCCATCCGCGAATCCATGGTCAAGACCATGTCGGAGTTCCCCGGAGCCGAGATGCCGCACTACTTCTCCAACTGGCACGTGGTCGACGAGGAACACGGCTGGGTCATCTGCGAGCTGGTCAATCGGATGAAGGACCCTGGCGACGGAAGCATCTGGGAAGCAACGAATATCAGCATCTTCCGCTACGCCGGCGACAATCAATGGGCCAACGAGGAAGACGTCTATAACCCGATGCAGTTCATGGTTGCCATCCAAGGTTATGTGCGGCGCAGCAGCGAGCTGGGCTCACTGTCTCCGGCGGCCGAGGCCTTCGGGAAGAACATGGGCTGGTTGAGCTAGCTCGCGGCCAGGAACCGGCCCGCCTTGACCGTGCTGCCGAAGCCCTCGACGAAGGTGCCGTAGGAGTACACCCGCTGCCCACCGACGACCGTGGCCGCGATCGCCTTGTCATTGCGGCATACCTGCCGCGACACCCCGAATTCGTCCATGAACTGCTCGTGATACTCCTCCAGCGAATCATCAAGGCCCGCAGGGTCGATCACCGCGATATCGGCAGTGTCTCCAATGCGCAGACGGCCGGCATCCAGTCCGTACCACCCACCGAGTTCGCCGGTGAGCCGGTGCACCGCGGCTTCCAGCGGCATGAAGGGCACGCCCGCCTCGCCGGCCTCCTTCACGCGCTTGAGTAACCGCAGCCCCGCGTTATAGAAGGACATGTTGCGCAGGTGCGCACCCGAGTCGTTGTTGCCCAGCTGGAAATGGCGGTACTTGATGGCCTCGTTCAGAATGTCGGTTCGGTCATTGGCGATGGTGGTGTGCCAGCGCACCTTGCCCGGGTACTCGGACACGAGGTCGAGGAAGGCGTCGACGGGCTGCACCCCACGATCGTCTGCCACCTGACCAAACGACTTGCCTACCACCGACTCATCGGGGCAACCAACGATCTCCGTGTCGTACATATCGCGATTCCAGGCCACCACCCCGTACTTCTGGGCCATCTCCTTGCGGAACCGTCGCCGATACCCCTCGTCCCTGATCAGATCGACCCGCTGGAGCTGATCACGGATATCCAGTGCCGCCGTGCCCGAGGCGAATTCCTCGAAAATCACCAAATCCATACCGTCGGAGTACAGATGGAACGGCACCGCCAGCAGCTGGAAGTTGACCTGGGAGCGCAGTAGCGGGTTCAGAGCGCCGGTCGCCGCCTTCAGGAGATTGATCACCGACCGGTTGCTCTTCAGATCAAAGGCCGCCAGCAGCGTGGTCTTGAGGGAGCGCCGCCAGGGGCGAGCACCGCTGAGCAAGAAGTGCATGACCGTCTCGGGCCGCTTCTCCACGTCGAGGTTCGATTGCACCACCGCGCCCCGGCGGCGCACCACGTCATAGAGCGCGCCGTACTCGCGCCAGGTCGCGTAGGTGGACGGCAACTGCCGACCCGCGAACCGGGTGCCCTCCAGCTTGGAGAAACGCAGCCGGTCGGTGGACAAGCCGACGAAACCGGCGTCCAGGGCATCGGCCACCATGGCCCGCATCCGGGTCAGCTCCTCGGATGTGGGGCGTTCGTCGTAGTCGGTCGCACGCGCAAGACCCATGACCGCCGCACGGATATCCGAGTGCCCGATCAGCGTTGCGACGTTGGCGCCCAAGGGAAGTGACTCGATGCACTTGCGGTACCCACGTGGCCCGTCCCAGTCCTTGTGCTCCTTGAGGGCGGAATGAACCGCATCCCACGGCAGGGCCTCCACCCGGGCGAAAAGATCGGCAACATCCTCCGGATCCGCGTACACGGCGGACATCGAGCAGTTGCCGTAAATGACGGACGTGACACCGTGCCGCACCGATTCGCCGAGTCCCGGGCTGACCAGCACCTCGGCGTCATAGTGGGTATGCACGTCGACCATGCCGGGGATAACCCACTTGCCGTCGGCATCGATGACCTCGCTCGCGTCGGCACTCGACAGGCTGGGGGCCATGGCCACCACCTTGCCGCCGCGAATCCCGACGTCCAGAGCTTGGCCGGGTGCGCCCGTCCCGTCGAACACCAGGCCGCCACGCACCAGCAGGTCAAATGTCGCCATAGTCGATCCACCTCACTCGATCAGCAGATACTCAGCTTATCCCTGAGTATTCATGCCTAACTGCAAGACCCATCTGCGTCTTCACAGGTGCTTCACAACTGATTGCTACCGTGCGGCATGAACTGGGTCGACCATTTCGAACGGAACCGTACGCGCAACCGGGAGGTCGATGCCGCGATCAACTGGCGCGGCGACACCATGCTGTCCAGGGAGGCCGCGTCGGCCATCGGCCGTTCCCTGCAGCGCTTCGAAATCGGCGAACGCGGCAATGGCGAGGTGCTGCTCCGCAAGGCGCGCACAGGTGACCCCCACTACGCGCGGGCGCTGGAATTGTTCGTCGCCGAAGAACAGCAGCACGCCCACCTCCTGGGCCGAAGCCTGGAGCACCTCGATGTGCCGCCGCTGTCGCGACATTGGTCGAACTCGGTGTTCATATCGGCTCGCCGGATGTTCACGCTGCGTTGGGAGGTGATGGTGCTGACGGTGGCCGAGGTGATCGCCCTGAGTTACTACGCCGCGATGTCGCAGTGCGGCGACCCCGCGGTGGAGGCGATGTCGATGCGAATCCTCGACGATGAGCATCATCACGTGGCGTTCCAGATCGACTCGCTACACGAGGGATTCGCGTCCACTCCCCGGACCATCAAAATCCTGCTGCGCGCGTGCTGGATGGTCGTGGCGGCAGGCGCCACCGCTGCGGTGGTATTGGATCATGGCCCCGCCCTGCGGGTTTGCGGGTGGACCCGGGCACGGTTCTCCCGCGACGCCTGGCGCAATTTCCGCCAGGTGTCGCGGGAGTCCTTGCTCACGCGTCGAAGAAGATCTGCACCCGGTCAGATTCCGGCAGCGTCTGGCACGCCAGCGTGAACCCCTCGGCCACCTCGCTGTCGATGAGAGACTCGTTCATCAGCATCCGCGTCTGACCCGATCGCACCGAGCACATGCAGGTGGCACAGGCTGATTCACGACATACATAGGGCGCGTCGATCCCGGCGTCCAGGAGTACGTCGAGCAGCTTCTTACCCCTCGGCCAGTCCAGAACATGTGTGCTGCCGTAGATTTCAACCTCCAGGACCGCGTTCCCGGTGGTGTCGCTGCCGGTGACCCGGATGGCTTCTGCCGTCACTGGCCCACCGCACGGCGGCCCGGCAAGCGATCATTCAGCTCGCCCTCGGAACCGAAGAGGATTCCCTGCCATTCTTCGAGCAGCTCCTCGGTGTCGACATCGTCGGGATGAAATCCGGGGCGCATGTATTCGGCGATATCACGCATCAAACCCTTTACCAGCGGGCCGCGGTAGACATCGATGGTCTGCCGCAGCACTGCCAACGGCTTCCATCCACTCGGGTCGGTGAGGATCGACGCCAAGACGGCCAGCGTCATCAAGGGCAGCGTGCCCGCCCAAATCAGCGACATCACGCCGATGCGCACCGACTCCGGACCACCCACCGAGCGATACACGTCGAAGGCGACAGACTTGTGCTCCATCTCCTCCATGGCGTGCCAGTTCAGGAGGTGGTGAACCTCGTCGGACATCGGAATCTCTTGCAGTTCAGCGCTGGAGAGCACCCGCTGGGCGAGCACCGCCGTGTAATGCTCGGCAGCGGCGGTCATCGCCAGATGTGCGATCTTGGGTGCGCGCTTCTCCAGCGCGATGACGAATTTCTCGCGCCGGCTCCCCTCCTCGAAGTTCATGATCCGGACCAAGGGATAGCCCATATCGATGATCTTCTCGTTGAGCTTGCGATGCTCGCGGCCGTGCATGGCCTCCTGTCCGATGAAGCCCGCCACCCGCTTCTTCAACACCGGGTCGGTGATCTGGTCGGCGTAGTTGCGCACGGACCTGATGAAGGACTCCTCACCGGGGGGAAACGCGCCGGAAAGGAGCGACACCAAGTGACTGAAGACGATGTCGCCCTCGACGTAGTGCTTCTTCATGGGGGCCGGCTCACCGAATCGGAAGTTCATCCGGCGCACCTTGGGCAACTCGCGTGCCGCGACTCCCCGCCGCCCCTGCTCGACAACAGCCATGACGGAACTCCTTCCTGGGACGTCTCCATTGACGTCTGACCTGGCGATTTCTTAGTAGTACTCCGAGTACTACTGGTAGTATCCATACCGCACGGCGCTAGCACAATAGGCAGCACGCGTGTGTCGTCCCGAACTGGCGAACCAGAGGCCGGGCACACGTACCATCACTGGTGATGAGAGGCGTGGAAAGCGTGAGTACAGCCATCGCGTCAAAGGTCGGCCCCGGCGCCGCCCGACGTGGCGACCGCCGCAAGGTTGCCCGGGAAGAATTGGTGGACGCCGCGTTTCGCGCCATCGACGCCATCGGCTCCATCGTCAGCATGGACGACATCGCCCGAGAGGCGGGAGTAGCCAAACCGAAGTTGTACCGCTACTTCGAAGACAAGGCAGACCTGCACAGCGCCGTGCTGGAACGCGTACAAGACATGGTGTGGAACGCGGCCATGGACCGGATAAATCTGCTGGCCGACTCGGCCCGCGAGTTGGTCCAGCATGGCGCCCAGGAGTACGCGCGCATGATTTCGGATCACCCGAATGTGTTGCGCTTCATCGTGCACGGCCATTTCGTCAATTCCAGTGATGGCACTGAGCGTTTGGTCGAGACCGCGCAGCAGATGACGCACGACATCGCCGAAATACTGTCGAATGCGATCGACGACGAGACGGTGGACATCGACGACGCCGACTTAGCGGTCAGCTCTGCCGCGGGTGCCATCGGTACCGCCACCGAATGGTTCCTGGGCCCCAATCAGCAACGTGCGCAACCGATGCCCATTGAGACATTCGTGGAGTACCTGACCACCGTCCTCTCCGGACTCGCCGCATCGATCGCAGAGTTCAACGGCCTCACACTTGATCCCGACCAGCCTCTACACCTGGCATTCACCAGCGCGCGCGGCGGCACCGCATGACCGACGGGGTCCCCCTGGCACGCATCACCCGTGGCCGGGCGCTTGGCAAGTTGGCAGCCGGGCAGGCGGTACGCACCGCGAGCAGCCGGCTCTCCATGATCGGGCGATCCGAACAAGCACGCGCGCTCCTCGCGGAACGCTCCACACTGCAGGCGGCCGATCAGCTCGTGACCGTGCTGGGCGGGCTCAAGGGCTCGGCGATGAAGCTGGGCCAACTGCTGTCGATGCTGGAAGTGGACATGGTGCCCGAAGCCCATCGCGAGCGCTTCCGCCAGAAGTTGGCCCGGCTGCGCGATCAGGCTCCGCGTGAGCCGTTTACGGTGATGCGCCCGATCATCGAGTCCAACCTCGGAGCGCTGCGGAAGAACTTCCGCGATTTCGACGAAACTCCTGTCGCCGCCGCCTCCATCGGCCAGGTGTACCGCGCCATCCTGCACGACGGGCGCGAGGTCGCGGTCAAGGTCAAATACCCCGGCGTCGATGACGCGGTACGAGCAGACATGCAGAACCTCGCGCTGTTCACCAAGTTTTGGCGTAAAGCGCTACCGACGCTGTCCAATTCGGCCTTCATGGACGAGATTTCCATGAATCTGGAAAGCGAGCTCGACTATCCGCGGGAAGCTCGCACGCAACACGAGATCGCCGAACGCTATCGCGGACACCCGTTCATCGTCATCCCCGACTGCCTACCCGAGCTGTGCACCTCGCAGATTCTTGTGACGGAATTCCTGGACGGGCAAGCCTTTCCCTTCATGCAGACACTCGATGACGAGGAACGCAACCGCATCGGTGAGCTCATCTTCCGGTTTTATATCGGATCACTGTTCCAGGACAACGACTTCTGCGGCGACCCGCATCCGGGGAACATTCTGCGCGCGGCCGACGGCACCATCGGATTCGTGGACTTCGGGTTGTACAACCGAATGAACCCCGAACACGTCGACTTCGAACGGACGATCATGCGCGCTGCCACCGAGGGCCGCGCCCAGGACATGTACGACGCGATGGTGACGCGCGGGATCGTGGAGCCGCATTCGGACGTCACCCCCCAGGACTGTCTGGAGTACTGCCATGCGGCTTCGGGGTGGAATCTTGTCGACGAGGAAATGACCATCACCCCGGAAATCGCTTCTAGTGCGATGATTCTCGCGGTGGACCCACGTTCGAGCGAGTTCTCCGGGATGCGCAGGCAAAACCTGCCTCCCGAGCATATTTTCTCGCGCCGCGCGGATTTCTACACCTTCGGTGTACTCGGCCAGCTCAATGTCACCGGCAACTGGCATCGCATTGCGCGCGAGTGGATTTACGGCGACCCACCCGCGACCGAGATCGGAATCGCCATCGCGCAGTGGCGCGCTTCCCGCTAGCGCAGTAATCCGTCGATCGCGCGGCCGAACATCCACTGCCCGCCCGCCTGTGCCAATCGGTCGAAGACGCGCGGCACGCCCCGAATGCTCACCTCTTCGGTCCACACGACGCGTGAACCACTGCCCTGCGCCTCTACCTCGATCTCAGCCCATCCCAGAATCAAGGTCCCCGTCTTCTCCAGCCGACAGCGGCCAGGGCTCCCCTCTCGTGGCGGCTGCCACCACGTGACCGTCATCGGGTCGTCAAAACCTATGGCTCCCAGACCTGTTCGCCCCACAAACGTGGTACCCACCCCCGCAGGCGGCGCGCTCGTCACCGATACCGTCGTCAGCGGAATGTGCTCACTGTGCCGCGGCCACTCGGTGATTCGCGCGAAAGCTTCGCCGACGGACAGCGCACTGGCGCGCTCTATTCGGAGAAGGGCCATAAGCCGAACAATCTCGAGGTCGCCTTCTGACCGCGCAAGGCGACGATGGTGTCCGTCAGGGTTTCCCGTGGGTCACGGTAGGTGACCCCGAGTTCACGCTCGCTGGGCGAGTCATCGGACGCGGGCATCTGTGTGTAGTACTGCATCCCTGCCTCGGTCATCGGAGTATCGAGCGGCACATACCGGCCAAGCTGATCCATGACCGTTCCCGCGACCCGCAGCATCGAGTCGGGCACCGGAACGGCCAGCACGGTGCTGCCGGCCGCATCGGTCAAGACGTTCACCAGCTCGTCGACCTCCAGCCGATGACCGCCCGCGGTGTAGCGTCGCGGGCCCCGCCCCGGTTCCAACAGCGCGGCGTGCAGGGCAGCGAGGTCTCGGACGTCGACCACCAGCCAGGCCGCGCTGCGTCCCGGGACGGACCTCATCAGCAGGACCCAGCGCACCCCCTCGGCTGCCTCACCGAACTGATCCCCGACCGGCGGTCCCAGCACCATGCCCGGGTAGGTGATGGTCACCGGTGCACCAGAGTCCTGCAGGTCGCGCACGTACAGCTCGACCCGCGCCTTCGACTGACCGTATCCGTCGCTGCCTCCGGCCGCGGGCAGGTCGGCTTCGAAGGTCTCCAGACCCGGCCGAAACAGCGCGGTGATGCTGGAAACGTGCACAATCGGATCGAGGCCCCGGTCAACCGCCGTCCCGAGAACGTTCTGGGCGCCTTCGAGGTTTATGGACATCATCCGGTCGGCTTCCCGGGGATCCGTGCTGACCATGGCCGCGCTGTGCACTACCGCGTCGCATCCGTCGAGCGCGGCCTCGACCGAGTCCCGATCGGTGATATCGCCGACGGCGTAGTCGGATACGCCGACACCGAGCGTCGCCACCGTGGTCTGCAGGCGGGCCTCCTTGCGCACCAGAAAACGGACCTGATGCCCGGCGTCGGCAATGGCCTTCGCCGTCCATCCACCCACGAATCCGGTACCGCCAGTGACCAATACGCGCATACTTCACGCCTCCTCCGGTGCGGCGGACCGCTCCCATCAGGACATCGTAGGTTGTCAGCGCCTCCATACCGGGCGAATGCCGAAGAGCCATGTGGCACCGTCGCCGGCATGACGTGTGCCAAGATCGCTGGGTGCGTCTACGCCCTGCATTCCAGCTCATCGCCGCCCTCACCGCCATCGCCATGGCCCTGGCTCCGGCGGCGACCGCGCAACCCGAGCGGGTAACGCCCATCGGGCACATCGGTGAGACCCTGCATTTCGACTACGGCACCATCGGCGCCGATGTCACCGTGCACAACATCGAACCCACCGGTGTACCGGCCGGAATGGCTCCTCCACGCGGCATCATCTGGAAGGCGTACGTGACCATCCGGCCGACGAAGGTGCCCAACGCGTATGCGTTGTTGATGGCGCTCAAGCTTGGCGGCATCTCACCGGAAACCGGGGATGCCTATGAGCCCCAGCGCACCGATGAGCCCGACGATCTGAACTACGCGCTGCGCAACGCGCCTCAGGGTTCGACCGTGAGCGGCGCGGTGTACTGGGACGTCTACCGCGGACCGGTGCGCCATATCGTGCTGCGTTCATCGCAGACTCAGGTGCACCTGGCCCAATGGGACCTCTGAGCTCTCAGCGGGGCTGGAACAGATAGTTCCGATAGGTCTCGGTGACCTTCTCCACAGGCCGCCAGGAGTCGGCGCTCCATACCGACATCCGGTAATCCCGCGCGGTAAACCACGCGACGATGTCCTCGGCGGTGCGACCGAACCGCTCCATGTGGCGATCCTCCACCTCCAGCATCATCGCCGGGCGGGTCCGTTCGATGGTCTTCTCGCCGCTCACCAGGACATCGAGCTCGGCACCCTCGACATCGATCTTCACGAAGTCGATCCGCGTGATGCTCAGGCGCTGGCAGAACCCGTCGAACGTCTCGGTGTCCACGACCACCCGGATGTGCTCGTCGAACTCGGCGTTCGAGCCCAGCCCGTCAGCCCCGGCGTCAACGAACGACCGTCCGGTGATCGGCTTGCCGTTGCGCAGCGGAACGCTCATGACCTGCTCACCCGGGTTGGTGCCGAGCGCAACGGCATGGCGGCGCACGTTCTGTGCGCTACGCAGGCCCAGGGCCGCGGAGGACGTGGCATGGGCGAACCGCAGCGGCTCCAGGCTGTACACCAGGCCGTCCGCACCCACCAGGCGCGCCAGCTCCGCGGTGTAGAAACCGGCGGCGGCACCCACATCCAGGCACACATCTCCGGGCTTGACCACCTGCGCGATACCCACTAGCTCGGTTTCCACCCACGGGGTGGTGCGGGCAAGTGTGCGCAGGCCCTGCCCCACCACGGCGTCACGAATCTCGCCGAAGGCCGTCACGCGCCGCGTCATATGGTGCTCCTCAGGGTTGGTCATCAACATGGTCGCTGTCTCGGAACCGCGCCAAGTATAGGTAGCGTGCCGGTCATGCCGATTCAGGTCAGTAGCGCGACGGCTGCCGACAGCACCGAACTCGCAGCTGTCGCCGCCCGCACCTTCCCGCTCGCGTGTCCGGCGTCGTCAACACCGGAGAACATCGCGGCATTCATCGCGGCCAACCTCAGCACGGCCAAGTTCGACGAGTACATCCGCGAGCACCGCGTGCTGGTGGCACGCGAGAACGACGTCATCGTCGGGTATTCGATGCTCGTCGACGGCGTGGTCGACGACCCCGACGTGCAGCGCGCCGTCACGCTGCGGCCCGCCATGCAGCTCTCCAAGATGTACGTGCTGCCCGAATTCCACCAGGCGGGGGTGGCGGGCACCCTGATGACCGCGGCCCTTACCGACGCCGCCGCGCGCGGAGCGATCGGTGTCTGGCTGGGCGTAAACCAGGAAAATGAACGCGCGCAGCGCTTTTACGCCAAACACGGCTTCAACCGCAGCGGCACGAAGACCTTCCAGGTGGGCGAACGCCTGGAGAACGACTACGTGATGCAGCGGGTCATACAGTGCTTGGCAGCGGAGCCGCGCTGAGCGCCAGCAGCCGCGAGGTGGCACGCAGGTACTTCTTGCGGAATCCACCGGCGACCATCTCGTCGTCGAAAACCGTGTCCAGCTTCGCGCCCGAGGCCTCCACCGGGATACCCGCGTCGTAGAGGCGGTCGGTCAAGGCGACGATCCGCAGTGCCACCGCCTGATCGTGCACCTGCTCCACGCCCGCGATGAACACCGCCGTCACACCTTCGATCAGGGTGAGATACCGCGACGGGTGCATGCTCGCCAGGTGCCGGCACAGATCGTCGAACTGGTCGAAGGTCGCGCCCTCGATCGACGCCGCCAGCTCGCGAAGCTCATCATCGGTGTGCGGCTCGGGGGCCGGCGGCAGGTCGCGGTGGCGGTAATCGGGGCCCTCGACGCGCACCGTGTTGAAGATCGCCGACAGCGTGTTGATCTCACGCAAGAAGTCCTGTGCCGCGAACCGGCCCTCGCCCAGCTGCTCGGGCAGTGTGTTCGAGGTGGCGGCAATCGACACCCCGCGCGCCACCAGCTCCGAGAGCAGCCGCGATACCAGCGTCGTGTTGCCCGGGTCATCCAACTCGAACTCGTCGATGCACACCACCGTGTACTCCGCGAGCAGCTCGATGCACTCCAGGAAGCCGAAAACCCCCGCCACCTGCGTCAGTTCACCGAAGCTGGCGAACGCCTTGGGGCCGGGCACGGTGTGATAGATCGAGGCCAAGAGGTGGGTCTTACCGACTCCGAACCCGCCGTCGAGATAAATGCCGACACCGGGCAATACCTCGCGCTTGCCGAACAGCTTCTTCTTGCCCGCCCGGCGGATCGTCGCCTCCTGAGCGAAGGCGCGGCACGATTCCACGGCCGCCGCCTGCGTCGGCTCGTTGGGGTCAGGCCGGTACGAGTCGAAACTCACCGACGTGAACGTGGGGGGCGGCACCAGCTGCGCAATCAGCCGCTCATTGGAAACGGTGGGGTGCCGGTCGGCAAGGTGCTGGAGGTTCCCGGGCGAGCGAAGCGACGGGGAATGGCCCGAAACGGCACCGGATTGCGGATCAGTCACACGGGCAGCGTAGCGGCGTGTTGAGATCTCCTTGTGGCCGACAGTGAGGGTGAACAGGCGATACGGGGCCCGGCTGGGATACAGCTCACACAGCTGACGGCCGGGGCGCCGGTGGATTCCGGCGAGCTGGTCGACCTCTACGACTACCCGGACAGCGATGAACTTTGCCTGCGCGCCAACATGATTGGCAGCCTGGACGGGGCCGCCACGGTAACCGGTTTGTCCGGCGGACTCGGCGGCGAGGGCGACCGGGCCGTATTCGCGGCAATGCGCGCCAACGCCGATGTGATTCTCGTCGGGGCCGGCACGGTCCGGGCCGAGCGCTACCACGGAACACATCTGCCGGTCGGTCTGCGCCAGCGCCGCCAGGCCCGCGGACAGAGCGAGGTTCCGGTGATTGCCGTGGTCACGGCCTCAGGGGCGGTAGATCCGGGCATCCCCTTGTTCACCGAGTCCGAGGTCGCACCCATCGTGGTGACCTCGTCCGCCGGGGCGAGGAACGTCACGTCTCAGGTGGCGGGCGTGCAAGTTCTCGCCGTCGATGCCGCCGGGAAGGTCGATCTGCGTGCGGCGCTGGCGCAGCTGCACGACCGGGGTCTGTCCCGGGTGCTGTGCGAGGGAGGCCCCTCCCTGCTGGGCACTCTGCTGGCGGCGCGGCTCGTCGACGAACTGTGCCTGACCACCGCACCCACCACGATCGTCGGCGGCGGAGGCCGGATCACGGCAAGCCCCTCCGAAGAGCTCACGTCGTGGCGGCGAGTGTTGCTACTCGGCGATGCCGACGGCTACCTGTTCGCGCGGCACGTCCGGGCTTGAGTGACATTCACCCGATACTGTGGTCGGCATGCGTGCACGGCTAATGGGGGCGATGGCGGTTGCCCAGCTGCTGACCGGGGTACTGGCTGGGTGCGCGCCCGGCCCCTCGGCGGGACCGCATTTCGCCATGGACGAGGGCCACGGAAATGCCGGCCCCGCCACCGCACCGCCACCGAGCGGCCCTCCATCGATCGACAAGCCCAAGGTGGACCTGTCGTGGCAGGACTGCACCCGTGAGGTGCTCGGCAGCGCCAACATCACCACATCGCCGACGTTCACGCTCGAATGCGCCGAATACAAGGCGCCGCTGGACCCGATCAACGGAGCACCGGGCAGCGTGACGCTGGGCGCGGTGCGCGCCAAGACCTCCCAGACACCTGCCGACGCCGGCCCGCTGGTGTTCACCACGGGCTCCGATCTGCCGTCCTCGGTCCAGCTGGCGACGTGGCTCAACGGCCCGGGCGCGGAGGTGCTCAAGCAGCGCCCCGTGGTGGCGGTCGACCGTCGCGGTATCGGGCGATCCGACGCGATCACCTGCCGGGACACCTGGGACCTGCGGGATATGCGTGACCTGGCGCAGAACCGGGGCGGCGACGATCCCGTCGCCAGCCTGGGAAAGATCGTCGAAACGGCCACCACCAACTGCACCGACACCATCTCTCCCGGCGACTCCGCCTATAACGACGCGCATGCCGCGGAGGACCTGGAGGCGCTGCGCGCCCAATGGGATGTGCCCGGCCTGGCGCTCCTCGGCATCGGCAGTGGCGCCCGCGTCGCCCTGGCCTACGCCGGGTCCCACCCCAACAAGCTGGCGCGGCTGATGCTCGACTCCCCTGTGGCCGTCGACATCACCGCCGAAGCGGCCGCCGAACAACGGCTCAAGGGCGAGCAGTCGGCATTCGACGCATTCGCGGCACAGTGCGTCGCCAACAACTGCCCGCTGGGACCGGATCCCGCGGGTGCCGTCGGGGACCTGTTGAACCGCGCTCAGAACGGTGGACTGCCGTGGTCGCGGGCGACAATCGTCAGGGCAATCACCACGGCACTGGGGTACCCGATCGGCGACGGCACCGCCGTCGTCCAGAACCTCGCGAACGCACTCAACGCGGCGCGCGGTACCGACCGGGAGGCCCTCACCCCCCTGGTGGACCGGGCCAACGCACTGCGCGATTCCGATGGGCAGTTCGTCAATTCCTGCAGCGACGCGCTGGCACGACCCACCCCTGATCGGGTACGCGAGCTCGTGGTGGCCTGGGGCAAGCAATACCCGCTGTTTGGGCGCACCTCCGCCCTCGGGCTGGTGAACTGCCTGCAATGGCCCAGCGGATCCAAGCCGAACCCGCCGCAGGACTTGAAGATCAACGTGCTGATCCTCGGCGGACAACACGACCCGATCTCCGGCAGCGAGGGCGTGTCGCCAACCGCCGCGGTGATCATCAACGCCAAGGCCGCGAGCAAGCGGGTCATGTGGCAGGGCATCGGCCACGGTGCGATTGTCTACACCGCATGCGCGCAACCGCCCTTCCTCGCCTACCTGAACGACGGGAAGCTCCCGGAGACCGACACGTTCTGCCCGGCCTAGTCCTACTTGCCGGAACTGCCCTGGGCGCTCAAGGTACGGTGCCTGCGTGGTGTCAGTCGATACGTCCTTTTCAGGCCTGATTGAAGGCTTCAAGAACTCCGTCTCGAAGGCCCTGAAACCTCCGACCGCACCGCCCTCGGTCGCGACGATCCTGCGATCGGTGCTGTGGCCCGTCGCCATCCTGGCGGTCATCCACCGCAGCTACGTGCTGGGCACCAACGGCTACATCACCGACGACTTCGGGCCCGTCTACCGCGCCGTCATCGCCTTCAAGCGGCACCTGCCGGTCTACAACGAAAACTTCAGCTACGTCGACCCGCACTACATCTACCCACCGGGTGGCACGCTGCTGCTGGCGCCCTTCGGATATCTGCCCGTGGACGCATCGCGGTACTGGTTCATCACCATCAACACCATCGCGATCGTGATCGCGGCCTACTTCCTGCTGAGGCTGTTCAACCTCACGCTGGCCTCGGTGGCCGCACCGGCGCTGCTGTTGGCCATGTTCTGCACCGAAAGCGTGACCAACACCATTGTTTTCACCAACATCAACGGCGTGGTGCTGCTGCTGGAGGTGCTGTTCTTCCGCTGGCTACTGGACGGGAACAAGAACTCCGAATGGCTGGCCGGCGTCGCGATAGGCCTGACGCTGGTCATCAAACCACTCTTGGCTCCCCTGCTGTTGCTGCCGCTGCTGAACCGGCAGTGGCGGGTTTTCGCGGCCGCCTTCGGCATCCCCGCCTTCTTCAATCTCGTGGCGATGTTCGGCCCGCACAAGGTGCGGATCGTCGATGGCTGGGACTACTTCCGACGCACCATGAGGTACCTGGGTGAGACCCGCGACTACTTCAACAGCTCCATCGCCGGCAATGGCGTGTACTACGGGCTCCCCACGCCGCTGATCGACTTCCTGCGCATCGCATTCCTGCTGATCGCCCTGGTGAGCGTGTGGCTGCTGTACAAGTACTACCGCCAGCGCGACCCCAGATTCTGGGCATTGACCACCGGCGGTGTGGTGCTGACCGCCTCGTTCCTGCTCCTGGGGCTGGGACAGGGCTACTACTCGATGGCACTGTTCCCGTTCGTCATGACGATCGTGCTGCCCAACTCGGTGTTGCGGAACTGGCCGGCCTGGCTGGCGATCTACGGCTTCTTCACCATGGACCGCTGGCTGCTCGTGCACTGGCTGACGACCGGCCGGGCCCTGGAGTACCTGAAGATCACCTACGGATGGTGCCTGCTGCTGATCGTCGTGATGATGGTGCTGGTACTCCGGTACCGGGATGCCAAGGCCGCTGGCACACTGGATAACGGGCTAGATCCGGACTGGATGACGGCTGGGACAAGCACTAAGGAGTCAGCCACCGATGACGACATCGAACGACCCGAAGGTGAATCTGACCGACGAGCAGTGGCGGGAGCGACTGACTCCTGAGGAGTTCGCGGTGCTGCGCCGCGCGGGTACCGAACGACCGTTCGTCGGTGAGTACACCGACACCAAGACCGAGGGCGTGTACGCCTGCCGGGCGTGCGGAGCGGAACTGTTCCGCAGCACCGAGAAGTTCGAATCCCATTGCGGCTGGCCGTCGTTCTTCGACCCGGCCGATTCGGATGCGGTGATCCTGAAGCCCGACAAGTCGCTGGGTATGCGTCGCGTCGAGGTCATCTGCGCTAACTGCCACAGCCACCTGGGGCATGTGTTCGAGGGCGAGGGCTACCCGACGCCCACCGATCAGCGCTACTGCATCAACTCGATCTCACTGACGCTGCAGCCGTCCTGATCTCCTAGGGGAGGCGGGCGACGAGCTCCTCGACCGAGACGCGCGGGCCGGTGAAGAAGGGCGTCTCCTCTCGGACGTGCAACCGCGCCTCGGTGGCACGCAAATCGCGCATCAGGTCGACAATGCGATACAACTCGGGCGCCTCGAACGCCAGCAGCCACTCGTAGTCGCCGAGGGCGAAAGCGGGCACCGTGTTGGCCCGCACATCCTTGTACGCACGCGCGGCGATGCCGTGATCGGCGAGCATCTTGCGCCGCTCCTCATCGGGCAGCAGGTACCAATCGTAGGACCGCACAAAGGGATACACACAGATGTAAGCGCCCGGCTCCTCCCCCGCAAGGAATGCCGGGATGTGGCTCTTGTTGAACTCGGCCGGCCGGTGCAGGGCCGCATTGCTCCACACCGGGGTGCTTGCCCGGCCCAGCGCGGTGGTGCGACGGAAGTCGCTGTACAGCGCCTGCAGCTTCTCGATGGATTCGGCATGCGACCAGATCATGAAGTCGGCATCAGCGCGCAGCCCGGCCACGTCGTAGATGCCGCGCACCACGACACCGTCGTCTTCATGGCGCTTGATCAGGGTGGCCACCTCGTCGGCGGCGGCATCGCGGTCCTCGCCCAGACCCTGGTCGCGCACCTGGAACACCGAGAACATCAGGTAGCGAATGGTGGAGTTGAGGGTGTCGAAATCGAGGCTAGCCATGTCCCCATCGTGCCACGGTGGCTCGCACCGCTTGAGAGGCGGAGGCCACACAAGCCGGCACCCCGATCCCGTTCAGGTACGAGCCTGCCACCGCGATTCCGGGCGGCAACCCGGCACGGATCGCCTCGACCACGTCGGCGTGGCCCGGACCGTACTGCGGCATGGCGTCGATCCAACGGGCCAGCGCCGAATTAATCGGCGTGACAGGCGCGCCCAGCACGGTTTCCAGGTCGACAACGGCCCAGTGCCGCAGTTGATCGTCGCTGGTGGCCCGCGCCACGGTGTCACCGAAGCGTCCGTAGGACAACCGCACCACCTGGGTGCTCCGCCCGCGTAATCCCCACTTGCTGGTCGAGAACGTTATGGCCTTGGTGTGCAAGGCTTCTCCCGACGCCACCAGCACGCCGGAATTTGCGGGAATCGGGGCGTCGCCGGGCAGTGTCAGCGCGACGACCACCGAGGAAGCAACCGGAATGGTCCGCGCCGCCGCCGCCGATTCGGGTGCCACGGCATCCAGAATGCCCGCCGCACGGGGCGCCGGCACCGCGACGATGACCGCGTCGAAATGGTCAGCCGTGCTGTCCGCTTGATCCCCGCCGGTGACCGCCCAGCCGTCGCCATCACGCGCGACACCGGTGATCGCGAGCTGCCGGTGCTCGGCACGGGCGCGGCGCCAGAGTTCCTCCAGCAGCACCGCGTAACCACCGTCGATGGCGCCGAAGATGCCGGTATCCGAGATGGGCGGCAACGCCTGCCGGGCCGCGGCGAGGAGGCTGCCCGCCCCCTCGTCGAGCGCCCGGGCGATTCCGGGCGCCGCCGTACGCAGACCCGTCGTCGCGGCCGAACCCGCGTACACGCCGCCGAGCAGCGGGTCGACCAGCCGCGCGACCACCTGCGGACCGAACCGCAGCGAGACCAGGTCCGCGACGGTGGGTTCGGCTCCTATGGTCCAGTGCATATCGCGCCGCGGCTCGCTCTCAATGCGTGCCACGGTGTCCTCGTCGACAAGTCCGACCACCGACGACGCCGAGGCCGGGATGCCGTTCACGGTCCGCGTGGGCAGCGGATGCAGACTGCCTCCGGCATAGATGAGTGGCCGCGCGCCCGTGGTGTCGAGCCTGCGGTCCGCCAGCCCCAGTTCGTCCAACAGGTCCAGCACTTCGGGGCGGCGGGTGATGAAGGCCTCGGCCCCGATGTCGATCCGGTGCTCACCGAGGGTGATCGTGCGGAGGATCCCACCCAGCTGCGCGGCGGGGTCGTACACGGTGATGTGCACGTCATCACCGAGCGCGCATCGCAACCGGTACGCCGCCGTCAGCCCCGAAATACCGCCCCCCGCAATCGCAATGGAGGGAGGGGCCGACGGCATCGCTGAGTTCACAACGAATGCACCAGCGCCACCGCATCGGTGAGTACCGCCGGGTCGGTATCCGGCAGCACCCCGTGCCCCAGATTGAAGATATGCCCGGCAGCACCGTGGGCGACGGCCTGGCGCCCCTCGCCCACGATTCGGCGCACCTCACGCTCGACCACCGGCCACCCGGCCAACAGCACGGCCGGATCGAGGTTGCCCTGCAAGGCTTTTCCGGAGCCAACCCGGCCCGCCGCGACATCCAATGGAGTGCGCCAGTCCACACCGACCACCGTGGCGCCGGCCTCCCCCATTGCACCCAACAGCTCGGCGGTGCCCACCCCGAAGTGCGTCATGGGCACGCCCGCGTCGGCGAACTCATCGAAAATCCTTGCGCTGTGCGGCAATACCGCAGCCCGGTAATCTGCCAGCGACAGCGCGCCCGCCCAGGAGTCGAAGAGCTGCAGCGCGTCCACACCGGCATCGAGCTGCGCGCGCAGGAACGCGATGGTGATATCGGTCAGCGCGGTCATCAGCGCGTGCCAGGTCTGGGGGTCGCCCTGTAGCAGCGCCTTCGTGCGCTGATGGTGGCGGCTCGGGCCACCCTCGACAAGGTAAGAGGCCAGCGTGAAGGGGGCACCGGCGAAGCCGATCAGCGGAGTGGCGCCCAGCTCGGCAACCAACAGTCGCACGGCATCGCTGACAGCCTCGACCTGTCCGGGCTCCAGGCGCGGCAGTGCCGCCACATCGGCGGTGGTGCGTACCGGGTTGGCGATCACCGGTCCCACATCGGGAACGATGTCCAGATCGATCCCGGCGGCCTTGAGCGGCACCACGATGTCCGAGAACAAGATGGCGGCGTCAACCTGGTGCCGGCGGATCGGCTGCAGCGTGATCTCGCAAACCAGTTCAGGTTTAAAACAAGCGTCCAGCATGGCGTGGTCGGCGCGTACCGCGCGGTACTCGGGCAGCGAACGCCCGGCCTGCCGCATGAACCACACCGGAGGGCGGCTGGGAACCCTGCCCGCGGCAGCCGCGAGGTAGGGAGAAAGCGGCAGTTCACGACGGGTTTTTGCCTCCGTCGCGCGATCTTCGTTCAATCCGGTCATCACTGCCCATGCTGCCATGGCAACCTCGTACGGCGCGCCTTCGGGAGCATGTCGGCCCGGCGCGCTAGCGTTCATTGCTGTGACGTCTGCCGAACCAGCCCCGTTCCGCGCGGCGGTCGACGCGATGAACTCCGTGACCGCGCGTCCGGAGATTGAGCTGGGCACTATTCGTCCCCCGCAGCGGCTGGCTCCGTTCAGCTACGCACTCGGCGCGGAGATCAAGCACCTCGATACCGATCACGTGCCCGAACAATCCGAGGGTGACGCCTTCGGCAGGCTAATCCTGTTGCACGACCCTGATGGTGATGAGGCGTGGAACGGCACGATGCGACTGGTCGCCTATATCCAGGCCGATCTGGATGCCTCCGAGGCCGTCGATCCGTTGCTGCCGGAAGTTGCGTGGAGCTGGCTCGTGGACGCGTTGAACACGCGCACCGCGGACGTGACGGCGTTGGGCGGAACTGTGACCGCAACCACCTCCGTCCGCTACGGCGATATCGCCGGTCCGGGACGTGCTCACCAGTTGGAGCTGCGGGCGTCCTGGACCGCCACCGGTACCGACATCGGGACCCACGTCGAGGCGTTCTGCGAGGTACTGGAGCATGCGGCTGGCCTGCCACCGGTGGGTGTGACCGATCTGGGGTCGCGCCACCGCGCCTAGGGCCTACGCTGCTGATTCAGATATGGACAACGACTCCGAGCTTCCCGAACCGACTCCGCTGCTTCGCCCCGCCGAAGGGGTGCCGCCACTCACCGCCTCGACGGATGAGATCCGCATGGCCGCAGAACGTTTGGCGTCCGGAACCGGCGCCTTCGCCGTCGACGCCGAGCGTGCCTCCGGATTCCGGTACTCCAACCGGGCCTACCTGATCCAGATCCGCAGACGCGGCGCGGGAACGGTGCTGCTGGACCCGACTAATGTTCCGGACGCCCTGGGACCGATCGTCGAGGTGCTGGGCGCCGACGAATGGATCTTGCACGCCGCCGACCAGGATCTGCCGTGCCTGGCCGAAGTGGAGATGAGACCGCCGTCGCTCTACGACACCGAACTGGCCGGGCGCCTCGCCGGTTTCGAGAAGGTAAACCTGGCGGCGATGGTGCATCGACTGCTTGGCCTGGGCCTTGCCAAGGGACATGGCGCCGCCGACTGGTCCAAACGTCCCCTGCCGGACGACTGGCTCAACTACGCGGCGCTGGACGTCGAGGTGCTCATCGAACTGCGCGAGAAGATCGCCAAAGTTCTCGACGAGCAAGGCAAGACCGAATGGGCCCGGCAGGAGTTCGAATACCTTGCGCACGTGCCTGCCTCGGCCACCCGACGGGACAACTGGCGCCGCACCTCTGGAATCCACAAGGTGCGCAAGCCCGGACAGTTGGCGGCCGTCCGCGAATTATGGCTCAGCCGTGATGAACTGGCGCGCGCACGAGACGTAGCCCCCGGCCGGACGCTACCCGATTCAGCGATCGTCGAAGCGGCGATGGCCGACCCGAAGACGCGCAACGAGCTGATCGCCCTCCCGGTCTTCGGCGGTCCCCGGCAGAAACAGCAGGCCGATCGGTGGCTCACGGCGCTGGCGAAAGCCCGCGACGCAGCCACCCCTCCGCCGGTCAATGAACCCACCATCGGGCCACCGCCAGTGTCGCGATGGTCCCGACGCAAACCCGAGGCCTACGCGCGCCTGGAGGCCGCACGCACGGTCCTGTCGGCGCTCTCCGAGCAGATCTCGGTACCCGTGGAGAACATTGTCACCCCGGAGATCGTGCGGCGGCTGTGCTGGGACTGGGACGGAAACGGGGACGTCGAGGAGCTACTCGCCAGCCACGGCGCGCGCCCATGGCAACGGGAACTGACGGTGCCGATCCTCACCGAGGCGCTGACCGACTAGCCGGGGCGAACTCGCCGGCCGGCGAAATTGAGTTGCACGGCCGCGCAGGACGCGCTCTGCTGATCTCCATGGCGACCCTTGAACCCATCGATGTGCAACAGTGGCCACGCAGTGAATGGTTCGCGCACTATCTCGACCGCTGCCCCACCTACTACTCGATGACGGTCGATCTGGACGTCACCGACCTCCTCCGGGCAATTCGCGCATCCAGCCGCAAGACATATCCGACACAGATTTGGGCATTGGCGACCGTCGTGAATCGTTATCCGGAATTCCGCATGGCCCTTGACGATCAAGGAAATCCGGGAATCTGGGACACCGTGGACCCGGCGTTCACCGTGTTCAATACCGACCGTGAGACCTTCGCGGGTATCAGCGCCAATTACAGCACCGACTTCGACGAGTTCCACACCGAAGTGGTCGACCTGCTGGCCGAATATCGGCACTCCTCAACACTTTTCCCACAAGGATTGCCCCGGCCCCGGAATGTGTTCGATATCTCCAGCATCCCGTGGACGAGCTTTTCCGGCTTCACGCTGACCATCGCCCCCGGCTGGGAACATCTGTCCCCCATCTTCACCGTCGGCAAGTTCCATGAGCAGGACGGCCAAACCATCATGCCGCTGGCGATGCAGATTCACCATGCGGCGGCCGACGGGTACCACAGCGCGCGCCTCGTAGAAGAGCTACGCGAGATCCTCGCCACTCCGGACTGGGTACGGGGTTAGTCCACCTGTTCGGAAACCGGACTGTCGGCGGCTTCGCGGCTCATCGCGGCCACCCAACCGGTGATCTTGCGGGCGATGTGCTGATCGGTCAAACCGAGCTGCTCAAGAACCTGCCCCCGCGACGCGTGGTCCAGGAACTGTTGTGGCACACCGATATCCCGGCTAGGAATGTCCACATCGGCATCCTGCATCGCCGCGGTCACCGCACTGCCGGCACCGCCGTGTACGCCGCTGTCCTCCAGAGTTACCACCAGGCGATGCTGGCGAGCCAGCTCGATCACATGGTCGGGTACGGGTAGCACCCAGCGCGGGTCGACGACGGTCACGCCAATCCCCTGCTTGCCGAGCCTCTCGGCCGTCGCCAACGCCGTCGACGCGAACGAGCCGACCGCCACCAACAACACGTCGGCATGCAATCCACTGAGCGGCCGCGCCAATATGTCGACGCCGTCGCGCCGCTCGACCGCCGGGATATCCTCGCCGACTTCACCTTTCGGGAAGCGCAGCGCGGTCGGTCCGTCATCGATCGCCAGGGCCTCGGTCAGCTCCTCACGCAGCCGCGAGGCATCACGCGGCGCGGCCACCCGCATTCCGGGCACCACGTTCAGGATCGACAGGTCCCACATGCCGTTGTGGCTGGCCCCGTCGCTGCCGGTGATCCCCGCGCGGTCCAGCACGAACGTCACCGGAAGCTGGTGCAACGCAACGTCCATCATCACCTGATCGAAGGCACGGTTCAGGAAGGTGGAGTAAATCGCCACCACCGGGTGCAGGCCGCCCATCGCGAGCCCGGCCGCGGAGGTGACGGCATGCTGCTCGGCGATACCGACGTCGAAAAGCCGATCGGGGAAACGCTCACCGAACTTGCTGAGCCCGGTCGGACCCGGCATGGCCGCGGTGATCGCCACGATATTGCGGTGCTCGCTGGCCACATCGATCAATGAATCGGAGAACACTGACGTCCAGCCCGGAGCCGAAACATTGATGGAGCGGCCGGTTTTCGGGTCGATTATGCCGGTGGAATGCATCTGCTCGGCCTCGTCGTCCTCGGCAGGCGCGTACCCCATGCCCTTGCGGGTAATGACGTGCACGATGACCGGGCCGCCATAGCCGCGGGCGCGGCGCAACGCATCCTCGACCGCATGCTCGTCGTGACCATCAACGGGCCCAACGTATTTGATCCCCAGATCGGTGAACATCACCTGCGGAGATACCGCGTCCTTGACCCCCACCTTGAGGCTGTGCATCAACGCGTACGCCAGCGGTCCCACCACCGGCATGCCGCGCAGCAGCTTCCTGCTCTCGTCAAGCACCTTCTCGTAGGTGGGGGTGAGCCGCAGCCCGGCCAGATGGGAGGCGAGCCCACCGATGGTCGGCGCGTAGCTTCGCCCGTTGTCGTTGACGACGATGATGATGCGCCGATCGGCGGCGGCGATGTTGTTCAGAGCCTCCCAGCACATGCCGCCGGTGAGCGCGCCATCGCCGACCACCGCGACGACGTGGCGGCGGCGTTGCCCGGTCAGCTCGAATGCCTTCGCGAGTCCATCCGCGTAGGAAAGCGCCGTCGACGCGTGACTGGATTCCACCCAATCGTGTTCGCTCTCGGCCCGGCACGGGTACCCGGACAGGCCGTCCTTCTGACGCAGCGTGTCAAAGTCTCCGGAACGTCCGGTCAGGATCTTGTGCACATACGCCTGATGCCCGGTGTCGAAGATGATCGGGTCATACGGGGACTCGAACACACGATGGAGGGCCAGCGTCAACTCGACGACACCCAGGTTGGGCCCCAGGTGGCCGCCGGTCGCGGCGACCTTATGGATCAGGAACTCGCGAATCTCGTCGGCGAGCAAGTCCAGCTCTCGCTTCGAGAGACCCTGCAGGTCACCCGGCCCTCTGATGTCGTCAAGCATCAGGTCAGTCTACGCAGCGATTCAGATTCGGTCGCTTGGAGCGGAGCCAAAAACATCAGGCACTCCATCGTGGTCGGCATCGAGGGTCTCCTTGGCCTCGATGCGCCGATATGTCCGGTTGCGCAGCCTCAACACGACCGAAGCCACGGCCGCCGATGTCAGCGATCCGGCGAGCACACCGACCTTGACGTGCTCGGCGGCCGACCCGGCACCGAACGCCAATTCGCCGATGAGCAGCGACACCGTGAAGCCGATCCCGGCGAGCAGCGCCACGCCGACGATATCCAGCCAGCTCAGATCGTCATCGAGACTGGCCCGCGTGAACCGCGCCAACAGATACGTCGTCAGGAAAATCCCTATCGGCTTGCCCACCAGCAGGCCCAGGACCACACCCAATGCCACCGGATCCAGCAGCGCCTGCCAGAGCCCGGAGAACCCGCCGAGGGTGACACCCGCCGCGAAGAACGCGAATACAGGCACCGCGACACCCGCAGACAACGGTCGCAGCCGGTGTTCGAATCGCTCGGCCATACCGTGCACATCGGTACGTCCGTCCCTCCTCAATACCGGGACGGTGAATCCGAGCAGCACGCCCGCCACGGTGGCGTGCACACCCGAGGCGTGCACCAGCGCCCACGCGGACAGTGCCAGCGGCAGCAGCAGCCACCATTCCCGGCGGCGATGCTGCACCGCCAGCGCGAACAGCGCGAGGGGAACGAGCGCGAGGCCCAACGGCCCCCAATGCAGCTCATCGGTATAGAAGACCGCGATCACGATGACAGCGAGCAGATCGTCCACCACCGCCAGGGTCAGCAGAAAGGTGCGCAGCGCGGATGGCAGATGCGTTGAAATCACGGCGAGCACGGCGAGCGCGAAGGCGATATCGGTGGCGGTGGGGATCGCCCAGCCACGCATCGCTTCGCCGCCACCGGAGGCGTTCACCGCCAGATAGATGGCGGCCGGAACCAGCATGCCGCCGATCGCAGCGACAATCGGCAACGCGGCGCGACCCGGGTCCCGCAGATCCCCCGCCACGAATTCGCGCTTGAGTTCCACACCGACAACGAAGAAGAAGATCGCGAGCAGCCCATCGGTCGCCCAGCCCGCGAGAGTCAGGTTCAGGTGCAGCCGCTCCGGACCGACGGTGATGGCACCCAGCCGGTAGTACCACGAGCTCCAGGGAGAGTTCGCCCAGAGCAACGCGGTCAGCGCCGCCAACACCAGCAGCACGCCGCCGACGGTTTCTTTGCGCAAAATCCCAGCGACGCGCGACGACTCCGCCCACGTTCCGCGGGTAAAGACGCGTTGACTCAGGCGCATGGGTCGGTGTCCGTTCTGCTGGCAGGGCAAAGTACCGCCGACCAGACTTCCCGGCACACCCGAGGAGTTACTTTATAAGATCTTTACGCCGGGCGCCGTCTCATCGGGTGAGCAGCGCGAAGCTCTCGATGTGATGGGTCAGCGGGAACGCGTCAAACAGCCGCAGCTCACGCACCCGATACCCGCGCTCCAGGTACAAGCCCACATCGCGCGCGAATGCCGCTGCTTCACAACCGATATGGATAACTCTCGGCACGCCGGCATCGGCGATTCGCCCGATGACCTCGCGTCCGGCACCCGCTCGGGGCGGGTCCAGCACCGCGACATCGGCCTTACCCAGATCGCGCATGGCGTTCCGCACCGAACCGCAGATCATGGTGACCTGACGCAGATCTCCCAATGCACTCTTGGCACTACGGAACGCCGGACGTGAGGTGTCGACACTGACAACACGTCCCGTGCGTCCCACCGCCTCCCCCAGCACCGCCGCGAAAACCCCGACACCGCCGTACAAGTCCCAGGCAGTCATCCCCGGCTCCAGCTCCGCCCATTCGGAGACCAGCCGGCTGTACGTTTGCGCCGCGTCACGATGCGCTTGCCAGAAGGCCGTAACCGGCACCAACCAGTGCCGGTCCCCCACCTTCTGAACCGCGACGTCCTCGCCTTCGACAACCGAACGCCCGCGCAACACGTGCCGGCGCCCCTGATCATCCAGCACGGCGTGCAGCGGACCCTCGGAACCGAGATCGGGTTCGTCCAGCCCATCGAGCAATCCCGGCACCACCTGAGCGCAGCGCAGGTCGGTCACCAGCTCATCGCTGTGATATCGGTGAAAGCCCGGTTGGCCCAGAGCATTCACATCCAAACGCACCCGAGTCCGCCACCCCGTGGAATCTCCGGCTCCGACCTGTTCGGCCACACCCTGCCACTCGTACTTGCCAAGCCGCGCCAACTGCTGGCTCACCACATCACCCTTGAGTTCGCGCAGATACGTGGGGTCGGCGAAAGACAGGTCACAGCAACCAGATTCGCCGCTACCGTGCGCGATGGGACATATCGGATCAATGCGGTGCGGTGACGGGTCGAGGACCTCGATGGCGGCGCCGTGCCAGAAGCTGGCTTGCCGGTCGTCGGTGATCTGCACACGCACCCGCTCGCCCGGTAACGCGTATCTGACGAAAATGACGCGCCCGTCGTGCCGGGCCACCACGCTGCCCCCGTTGGCAGGCCCGCCGGTCTGGACCTCCAGGATTTCGCCGATTGCCATCTAGGAATCGAACCCCCGCCGTGAGTCTCCTGGCGCGGACTGTTCGTCGAGCTCCCGGCGACGTTCGGACGAGTCAAGCTGCCACGGAACGGATGTGACCATGACGTTGGGTACGAACAACAGACGCCCCTTGAGGCGCAGCGCACTCTGGTTGTGCAGCACCTGTTCCCACCAATGTCCCACCACATACTCGGGAATGAAGATGCAGACGACCGTGCGCGGCGCTTCTTTACTGATGCGCTTGACGTAGTCGAGGATCGGCCGGGTGATTTCGCGATACGGGGAGGCGATCACCTTCAGTGGGGTGCTGAGATCGCTTGTCTCCCAGTCCCTGACGAGCTCCCGAGTGTCCCGATCGTCAACGCTGACGGTGATGGCCTCCAGGACATCGGGGCGGGTGGCACGGGCATAGGCAAGGGCGCGCAGTGTGGGCTGATGCACCTTCGACACAAGGACGACGGCATGGGTACGGCTGGGCAGCACCACCTCTCCCTCGTGGTTGTCCAGCTCGCGGGCCACCGTGTTGTAGTGCTTGTGGATCATCTTCATGAGCACGAACAGCAGGCCCATTGCCAAGATCGCGATCCACGCTCCGGCAAGGAATTTGGTGACCAAGACGACGAGCAGCACCGCGCCGGTCATGATGAAGCCGATGGTGTTGATCACGCGAGAACGCATCATCTTGCCGCGCACTGCCGGATCGGTTTCGGTCTTGAGCAACCGAGTCCAGTGCCGCACCATGCCGATCTGGCTGAGCGTGAACGACACGAAGACACCGACGATGTACAGCTGGATGAGCGCGGTCACCTCGGCCTTGAACGCCACCACGAACAGGATCGCGACGGCCGACAAGAAGATGATGCCGTTGGAGAACGCCAGCCGATCGCCGCGCGTATGCAGCTGGCGCGGCAGGTAACGGTCCTGCGCCAGAATCGATCCGAGCACCGGGAAACCGTTGAACGCGGTGTTCGCGGCCAGCACCAAGATGAGCGCCGTCACCACGGTGATGAACAGGAAGCCGATCCGGAAGTCACCGAACACCGCCTCGGCCAGCTGCGCGACCAGGGTCTTCTGGTGATAGTTGGCGGGAGCACCCACCAGTTGCGTGGCGGGGTCCTCGGCGATCTTGGCGCCGGTGCGCTCGGCCAGCAGGATGATCCCCATGAAGAGGGTGATGGCGATGCCGCCGAGGAGCAACAATGTAGTGGCCGCGTTGCGTGACTTGGGCTTCCGGAAGGCAGGCACGCCATTGCTGATGGCTTCCACCCCCGTCAACGCCGCGCACCCCGACGAGAAAGCCCGCGCGACAAGGAACACCAGCGCGAAGCCCAGGATGCCGTCGCCCTCACCATGCATCTCAAAGGAGGCCGACTCCGCCTTCAGCGGAGTACCGAGTACGTAGATCTGGAACAGCCCCCAGCCCAGCATGAGGTACATGCTGACCATGAACGCGTATGTGGGAATCGCGAACGCGGCGCCGGATTCGCGGACTCCGCGCAGATTCATCGACATCAGGATCACAATGGCGACCACCGCGAAGGTGACCTTGTGCTGCGCGACAAGCGGAATGGCCGAGCCGATGTTCGACATCGCCGAGGACATGGAAACGGCAACGGTCAACACGTAATCCACCAGCAGGGCACTGCCGACCGTCAGGCCCGCGGTAGGCCCGAGATTGGTGGTGACGACCTCATAGTCGCCGCCACCGGACGGATAGGCGTGCACGTTCTGCCGGTAACTCGCGACCACGACCATCATGACCGCGGCGACCGCAAGACCGATCCACGGCGTCAACGCATAGGCGGACATGCCCGCGACCGAGAGCACCAGGAAGATTTCCTCGGGCGCGTATGCCACCGAGGACAGGGCGTCCGAGGCGAAAACCGGTAGCGCGATGCGCTTCGGCAGCAGGGTATGGCCAAGGCTGTCACTGCGAAACGGGCGGCCGATTACCAGGCGCCGAGCCGCCGTCGACAGCTTGGAAAGCGTAGACACGAACGCCAACATTAGGCCACGCGAGCAATCGCGGTACGGTCTCACTTGACATCGCTGTGTCGGGTGCCGTGACGCGGCGTTCAGTATCGCGGTGAGTACTCAGACGAACGCCTATCCAGAAGGGTCTACCGGTGCGAGTAGTGGTGATGGGCTGCGGGCGCGTGGGGGCCGCACTGGCAGGAGGCCTGGCCAGGATTGGCCATGAGGTGGCGATCATCGACAAGGAGGCCTCCGCGTTCAACCGGCTCAGCCCCGAATTCACTGGCGAACGCATCGTCGGCATGGGTTTTGATCGCGACGTCCTATTACGGGCCGGGATCGAGCGGGCACAGGCATTCGCGGCGGTCTCCTCCGGTGACAACTCCAACATCATCTCGGCCCGGGCGGCCCGCGAGACCTTCGGTGTCGAGCGCGTCGTGGCCCGCATCTACGACGCCAAGCGTGCCGCCGTCTACGAGCGCCTCGGCATTCCGACCGTCGCCACCGTGCCGTGGACGACCGATCGTCTGCTGCATGCCCTCACCAGGGAAAGCGACACCACGAAGTGGCGTGATCCGTCTGGTTCGGTTGTCGTCACCGAACTCGCGCTGCACGAAGAGTGGATAGGCAAGCGCGTCACGGCGCTGGAGACAGCCACCGGTGCGCGGGCGGCCTTCATCATCCGATTCGGCACAGGTGTACTTCCCGACGCCAAGACGGTCATCCAGGACAGTGACGAGGTGTACGTGTCTGCGGTGTCCGGACGGGCCGCCGAGGCCATGGCGATCGCCGCGCAGCCGCCCGGCGAGGATGCCGACGACGACCACGGGGGTGCCCGATGAAGGTTGCCATCGGCGGCGCCGGCGCCGTCGGACGTTCCATCGCACGCGAGCTCATCGAAAGCCGGCACGAAGTCACCCTGCTAGAGCGCAATCCCGATCACATCGATCCAGAGGCCGTACCCGAGGCACATTGGCGGCTTGGGGACGCCTGCGAGATCAGCCTGTTGGAAGCCGAGGAACTGCACACCTTCGATGTGGTGATCGCGGCGACCGGTGATGACAAGGCCAATCTGGTGCTGAGCCTGCTCGCAAAGACCGAGTTCGCCGTGGCGCGTGTCGTGGCCCGGGTAAACGATCCGCGCAACGAGTGGCTGTTCGACGATGCCTGGGGCGTCGACGTCGCGGTGTCGACACCGCGCATGCTGGCATCCCTCGTCGAGGAGGCTGTCGCCGTAGGTGACGTGGTGCGACTCATGGAGTTCCGGCGCGGTCAGGCCAATCTGGTAGAGATCACACTTCCCGACGACACCCCCTGGGGCGGCAAGCCAGTACGGAAGCTCGATCTCCCCCGCGACGCGGTGCTGGTGGCGATTCTGCGCGGATCGCGGGTTATCCCGGTACAGCCCGATGAGCCTCTCGAGGGCGGCGACGAGCTGATCTTGGTGGCCACCGCCGATATCGAGGACGAGCTGCACCGCGCGGTGCTGCCGCAGTAGTCGCCGGCTAGCTGCTCGCCGGGGATTCCTCGGCCGCATTGTCGGTGTGGCGGCGCACGTAGCGAATCACCAGCAGGGTGACCAACGCGCCGACAGCGGTCAACGGCCAGCCCATCGCGATCTTCGTGCCACCCAGCCAGGCCGTGTTGCCCGCGACGTAGAGCCACTGCTGCACGACAAATCTGGTGGCGAACAACGCTATCCAGGCCACCGTCGCGATATCGAAGGCCGTGCGGATACGCCGGTCACCGCGCCACGACATGTCGCCGCCGGTGGCCCAGCTGTATGCGTAACCCACGATGGGTCGGCGGATGATCACCGATACCAAAAACACCGTGCCCCAGAAGAAGTTGGCCCAGATCCCAATGAGGAAGTAGCCCTTGGCCTCTCCCAACAGGTAGGCGATCAGCGCGCTGATGCCGACGCTGATGAACCCGGAGACTGCCGGTTGCAGCGATTCGCGGCGCACCAGGCGCCAGACCAACACCAGGGTCGCCGCCACCAGGGCAGCGACGATCGCCGGCATCAACGAGGAGATGCTGACCGCGACGACGAAAACGATCACCGGAATCGACGAATAGACGATTCCCTGCCATCCCCCGGCCTGATGCCACATCTCGTGCAGCGGAGAACTTCCCGGCTCCTCGGGCTTGGTGCCGGGCACGCTGAACTTCAGCTGCGGGCCCTCCGCGGTATCCGAGCCGACGTGCGCGCCGCCCGAGCCGTCCGGCTCGTGCGATGAGGTCTCTGGCACTTAGCGCTGAATCTCGTAGTACGGGTTGTGAATCACCTTGCCGCCGTTCTCAAGCTTGCCGAGTCGACCGCGCACCAGAAGAGTGCGGCCCGATTCGATACCGGGGATTCGGCGCTGGCCCAGCCAGACCAACATCACCGTGTCGGTGCCGTCGAACAGCTCGGCCTTCACGCCTGCCACGCAACCCTTGGAATTGGTCTCGACGGTGCGCAACGTTCCGCACATCGTGACCTCTTGGCCGCGCTGACAATCGATGACGCGCTGAGCACCGGTGGCGGCGGCGTCGTCACCGATCTTCTCGGCGTCTACTTGCTCCAGGTCCTCTGTCAGCCGACGAGTCAGTCGACGCAGATAACCGCCTGTGGTAGCCACTTCTCGTCCTGGCCTCTCAACATGCCCGATCGTGTGATCGCTCGTGGAGTCACTTGGCGCAAGCGGCTCATCGGTGCAACCGCCACGGTAGACCTTTGCACGCCCTGATGCCAGGCGGCCCCTGGGGGTGTTCCGCACACCGGGCAAGATCAGGTGCGTGACACCCATCAACGGTCGTGCCGCGAGCGGCCTATCCCCCGAACTTGATGGCCACACGGCTGTTCTCATGCCGGGCACCGGCTCCGATGACGACTACATTATGCGGGCCTTCGGCCCCGCTCTCAGCAGCGCGGGGGCCACCCTGGTCGCGGTGTGTCCAGAACCGAATAACCTGGTCAACGGCTACTTACGGGCACTCGACCGGGCCGCTCTAGGTGGCCCGATCGTCGTGGGCGGAATGTCCATCGGCACCGCCGTGGCCCTGACGTGGGCCCTGCGGAATCCCGGGGCGACGGTTGCGGTGCTGGCAGCGATGCCCGCGTGGACCGGAAAGCCGGAGAACTCACCGGCCTCGGTATCCGCGCGGATCACCGCGGAATCGCTGCGCGCCGACGGGTTGGCAGCGGTCACCGCTGCGATGCAGGCCAGCAGCCCCGCCTGGCTTGGAGCAGAGCTCACCCGCTCGTGGGCCGCCCAGTGGCCTGGTCTGCCCAGTGCCATGCAGGAGGTGTCGGCCTTCGTGAATCCGACGGCAGACGATATCCGCGGGCTGACCGTGCCCTTGGCGGTGGCGGCGGCCACCGATGATCCGATACATCCGCTCACAGTCGCCCAGGACTGGGCGTCCTGGGCGCCGCGCGCGGCACTGCGCACCTTCACCCTCGATCAGCTGGGCGCCGACCCGTCCTGCCTGGGCCGGGCATGTGTCGGTGCGCTGAGCGACATCTGAGTCACAGACGGCGGGCCGCGTGGTCGGCGGTGGCTTCGATCGTGAGCACCAGGCCATCGCGCACCGTCAGGGTGACCACCGCGAACAGCCTGCGCTGCGCGAAGGCCAGCAGAACCGGCTGCCCGAACGGCCCACCGACCAACGTGGCGCCGTGACCGAGATAGACGAGCAGGTTGGTCGCGACATCTGTGCGCCCACGATTGACCTGTGGCGGGGGCGCCGGGTCTCCGATGAGGGTGCCAACTCCCCAGACGCTGGGATCCAGAACCGCCATCAACCCGATGAGATCACCGTTGGCGCACGCGGTGACGAACTTTTCGATCAGCTGCCGGTGCTCGGCGCCGGTGACATCACCGGTGCGCGACGCGGACTGCTGGAATCTGGTGCGCGCACGTCGGGCAAGCTGCCGGCACGTGCCCACCGGACGGCCCACTGTCGACGCGATCTCCTCGAACGGGACTCCGAACACGTCATGCAAGACGAACGCGACCCGCTCGCCGGGACTCAAGGTGCGCAACACCTCGAGCAGGGCGCCACGCACCTCGTCGTCCAGAGTGACTCTCTCCGCGGGATCGGCACTCCCGGAAATATGCAGCGGTGCAGCGGATTCCACCGCCGATGCGACGCCGGTCTGCTCGCGGCGCGTCCGTGCCGAACGCAGCTGGTCCAGGCACAGCCTGCCGGTCACCACCGATAGCCAGGCACGCGGCTCGTCGATCTCCGTCTCATCGGCACGCGCCAGCCGCACGAACGCCTCCTGGGCGCAGTCCTCGGCATCCCCGATGTCGCCGAGCATTTGATACGCCAGATTGACCAGGTACGGATAGTGCTCACGCCAGGCCGCCGCCACCAGCGCGTCGTGCGTCGACGAGGAACTCATGTCACTACGACGATTCCGCGGCCCGGAAAGTTACCGCCCGCGCCGGTAACTTTTCGCGCCCGCGCCCCGTCGTACTCATGTGGCCAAAACATGGAAAGCCATCCGAACCTCCCGAATTGGAGTACCCGACATGACAATTCTCGTCACCGGCGCAACAGGCAATGTGGGGCGCCCGCTTGTGGACCTACTCATCGCCGCGGGCGCCGACGTACGCGCGGTCACCCGCCACCCTGAGCACGCGAATTTCTCGCCCCAGGTGAAGACCGTCGAGACGGCCCGAGCCGGTCTCAGCGGCGCCACCGCCGTCTTCCTGAATTCCCGGGCACTCGGCGAAGATCTCTCCGACTTTGTGGATCACGCTGTCCACGAAGGGGTTACCCGCCTGGTCGCACTCTCGGCGATCAACTGCGACGAAGACTTCTCCCGGCAACCATCGCGGTTCCGCGGTGATCGAAACAAGGAGGTCGAACGCTGCGCCGTCGATTCCGGGGTGGAATGGGTAAGCCTGCGTCCGACCGTCTTCGCGTCCAATTTTCTCGGGATGTGGGCGGGCCAACTCAAGGTCGGCGATGCGGTCCGCGGACCTCACGCGGCCGCCTCCGCCGCCCCGATCGCGGACCGCGACATCTCCGGGGTCGCGGCGCATGCCCTGCTCACGGACGACCTCGTCGGTCATCGCATCCCATTGACCGGTCCGCAGGCGTTCACCAACGCCGACCTGGTCGCGGTGCTCGGGGATGTTCTGCGTCGGCCGTTGCAATACCTGCAGGTCTCCGACGATCTCGTCCGTCAGCACTTCGCCGGTCTGGGGTTTGCGGCGGAATTCGCCGACGCGTACCTGGCCATGCAGGCGGCCACGGTGGCCACGCCCGCGGTTGTCACGCACGAGGTGGACCGGATACTCGGGCGTCCTGCGGAGACGTTCGCGGCCTGGGCTCACAGATTCCGGGCCGAATTCGCACGCGCCGAGTTCGCATCGCAGAAGGGATGACTGCCATGGCCAACATCCCACCGCGGTGGCTCACACCGATGAACAAGGTGGTGCGGGCATTTCACCGCCTCGGCATACCCACCGGTCCGGCGATGGTACTCACAGTCCCCGGCAGAAAGACCGGGCATCCCCGCCCCACGCCGATCACACCGTTCGAGATGGACGGTCAGCTCTATGCCGTGGGCGGCTACCCGGGCTCAGATTGGCCACGCAACGCCGCCGCGGCCGGTTTCGGAACTCTCACCCGGCGAAACCATGTCCAGCACGTCAAGATCATCAGCGTGCCGCCCGAGGCGGCGCGGCGGGCACTGCGGGAATTTGCGCTGAAGGTTCCGGTGGGCGTGCGGTTCGCAAAAAACGCCGGTTTGGTCCGTCACGGAACCCCAGATGAGTTCGAAGCCCTGGCCGGAACGCTGTCGGTGTTCCGGTTCGATCCCGACTAAACCCCAGGCCCGTGCTCGTCCGCCGGATCTAGCCGCCGGTGATCGTGGACCGCAGCTGCTGCATCGCTGACCCGGAGACACTGCGGCGGGCGACGGGCGTTGGGTCGTCCTGCGGGGCGGGTTCTTGAGCCACCGCCTCGGCTTCTGCCTGAGCCATCGCCTGCGCCTGAGCCGCCTGCAGCTGCTCCAGCATCGGTTCCGGCAGTGCGACCGGCAGCGGGGTACGCACCGGGTACGGGCTGTCATCGCGGCGAACGACCGTATCGGCCACCGCGTCGCGCGCCTCCTGCGCCAGTGCGTCGAAAGTCTCGGCGGGCCCCTGCAGCACGCACCGGATCATCCACCGGTAGCCGTCAACCCCGATGAAGCGCACTGAGCCTCCGTCGGCGACTCCCACCACCTCGCGGCCCCACGGACCGTCGGTGATGGAGACCTCCGCTGCTTCCTTGCGCAGCGATTCGGCCAGCTCACCCGCGATCTCGCGCCACAGTCCGGCAGATTTCGGCGCGGCGTAGGCAGCTACCGAGTAACGCCCGTTGGGTGTCAGCACGAAGACCGCACCGGGGGCACCCGAGGCGGTCAACTCAACCTGAATCTGTCCGGCCTCTGGCACCGGGATGAGTACCGAACCCAGGTCCAGGCGCCCGATTCCGGCATCTTCGGCACTGTCGAAGTCCTCGACTTCGTATGGGCCGTCGAATGTTTCGCCCAAGCCTGAAGCCGACGCATCGTCAGCATCGTCCAGGTCGTTAAGACCGCCACTTCGGTGTAAAGCCATCACAAACTCGCATGTCCGCCGCTGGATCCGTGCCCGCCCACACCGCGGGTGGTCACGGCCAGACCGGCCTCGTCAAAGGAATCCACTTCAACCAGCTCAGGCAACTCAACCTGCTGAACCAACAACTGCGCGATCCGGTCACCACGGGCGATGACGATCGGGGTCTCCGGGTCCACATTGATGAGGCTGAGCTTCACCTCGCCACGATACCCGGCGTCGATCGTGCCAGGACTGTTGACGATCGAAAGGCCCACGCGCGCAGCCAGGCCCGAGCGCGGATGCACCAACCCAACCATCCCGGTGGGGATGGCCACGGCGATACCGGTACCCACCAAAGCCCGGCGCCCAGGCTCGATCACGACGTCCTCGGCACTGTAGAGATCGACCCCCGCATCGTCGGCATGCGCGCGCGACGGCAGGGGGAGCTCTCGATCGAGGCGAACGATCGCCAATCTCGTAGGTGTGGGCACGATCGCCCAGACTACCCTTGGCCGCGTGACGGCCTCCCCCAACAACACGACCGATATCCGCTACGCCGAGCGGCTGTGGGTTCCGTGGTGGTGGACCCTGCCCGGCTTTGGTGCGGCAACCCTGCTCGGGCTGGAAATCAATCAGAGCATGCGCCAGCTGCCCAGCTGGGTGCCGTACCCAATCCTGTTCGCGATTGTCGCGGGAGTCCTGCTGTGGTTCAGCAGGATCCGCGTAGAGGTTGTTGCCGGACCGGATGGCGCCGCCGAACTGCGCGCGGGATCAGCGCATCTGCCGGTCAGTGTGATCGCTAAGTCTGCGGCCATTCCCGCCACCGCGAAGAGCTCGGCGCTCGGCCGTCAGCTCGATCCGGCAGCCTTCGTCGTGCACCGGGCATGGATCGGCCCGCTAGTCCTGGTGGTACTCGACGACCCGGAAGATCCGACGCCGTACTGGCTGGTGAGCAGCCGTCACCCCGATCGGGTGCTGGCTGCCCTACGGAGCTAGTACGCGGCTGGGCCGCGACTAGCTCCGACTCTCAGGCCGCGCAGTCGGTGCAGATCAGCTGGCCATTCTTCTCACTGGCCAGCCGGCTGCGGTGGTGCACCAGGAAGCAACTCGAACAGGTGAACTCGTCAGCCTGCTTCGGGATGACCCGGACCGAAAGTTCCTCGCCGGACAGGTCGGCACCTGGTAGCTCGAACGATTCGGCGGTTTCCGCCTCATCGACATCGACCACCGCCGACTGTGCTTCGTTACGACGAGCCTTGAGCTCCTCTAACGAGTCCTCTGACACATCGTCGGCGTCTGATCGCCTCGGAGCGTCGTAGTCGGTAGCCATGCGTCCATCCCCTTATCACCATCTCGTCTTCAAGCTTCTGCATTAGGCGCAGCAAGGCTTTGTACCAGGCTGAAACGGACACCACAAACTATTAGTGCCCGGATCCCGTCGGTTCTTTGTGTGATTTGCATCACAGGGCAGTGGACACCCAGTCTATTTCGCCGTCTGTCGCCTGGAAGTCAGCTGGCCTAGAGTGCCATCCGTGGTCGCAGACATCACCGAGGGCACCTCGGTAGACAAGTACGGGCGCCCGTTCCGCCGTAGGAACTATTTGCCAGCGCTATGCGTGGGGATAGTGCTCCTGGTCGTCACGGTATTCGTCTGGGCGTCGGCGCTCACCCAGGAAGCACCGGTCAAGGAGGCGACGGCATGCAACCCGCCCGCTCAGCAGACCGAGCCCGGGTCCGGGACCATCGGTAAGCCGGTGTCACGCTCCTCGTTGTCGGGAACCACGCCGGCGACGCTCAACAACGTCAAGGCACGTGTCCTCAATGCCAACGGCCAGGCCGGTCAGGCCGGGGATGTATCCACCGCGCTGCGCGATCTGGGATTCCCCTCACCGACCGCCGATAACGACCCCTTCTACCCCAGCGGATCGCGGCTGAACTGCGTCGGACAGATTCGTTTCGGGGAATCCGGATACGCCAACGCCCTGACGCTCTCGCTGGTCGCGCCGTGTGTCGAGTTCGTCGAGGACAAGCGATCCGACGATTCGGTGGATCTGGCGCTGGGCAGCGAGTTCACCGAACTCGCTGCCGGTAACGCGGTGACCTCGGCGCTCAACAGCCTCAAATCCGGTAACCAGGCCAACTCTGATCTCATCCTCAAGGCGCGGCAGAGCACCTGTTAGCCGGGAATCGGCGCCATCGCGCCGATATCGGTCAAGAGCTGCCCGAATTCCTCGGCGATCCCGGGCGCCATGGCCGCGATGAGGGTGCCGTCGGCGCTCCGGGCGTCCGCGTCGGGCAGCACGAGCACCGCACCGGCCTCACGTGCGATGAGAACACCGGCGGCCCAGTCCCACGGCCCCAGTCCGTGCTCGTACTGGGCATCAACGCGCCCCTCTGCCACCGCACACAGATCCAGCGCCGCCGATCCGATCCGGCGCACGTCACGCACCCTGGGCAAGAGCTGCGCGATCAGTTGAGCCTGACGTTCTCGCCGCACCGTCGAATACGCGAAGCCCGTAGCCACCAGGGCCAGCCGCGCCTCCCGCACTGGATTGCACACCAAGGGCCACTGCAGGCCATTGGCCTCACGCACGGTCGCGCCAAGGCCTGAGGCCGCCGAGAAGACGCGGTCGGCCGCGACGTCGGCTACCGCCGCCGCTACCGATATCCCGTCCACCTGAGCGGCCACTGACACGGCATACGCGGGAATGCCGTAGACGAAGTTGACCGTGCCGTCGATCGGATCGATCACCCAGCGCACGTGCGATGAGCCGCTCGCGCCCCCTCCGGTGACTCCGTCCTCCTCGCCCAGGATCGCGTCCTCGGGGCGCAACGCCGACAGCCGACGGCGCAGCAGCCGTTCACATTCGGTATCGACGAGAGTCACCGGGTCTGTCTCGGAAGTCTTGGTCCGCACGGAGGCCGCCCAATCGACGGTCCCGCGACGATGCCGTACGAATTCGGCGGCCTCGGACGCCAGCCGCACCGCTACCGAACGCAACGCTCCCGGATCGATTCCCACGCGTCTATCGCAGCACAGCCATGAGCGTCACGCGCGGCGTCCCCCGGGGCATTAGGGTGTCACTCGCATTCAGTCTGTTCCGGCTGTGTTCGACCGTGTTCGGCAGCCATCTAGACCCAGGGCCAAGGAGCGCCGATGACCGCCACCGAATCCGGACCGTCCGCACCTGCGACGCAAGCAGGCGAGACCACGCAGCAAGGGTTCGGCATCGATGTCGGCGGCAGCGGCATCAAGGGCGCGATCGTGGATCTGACTACCGGCGAGATGATCGGCGAACGGGTCAAATACCCCACTCCCCAGCCCGCCACGCCGACGGCCGTCGCCGAGACCATCGCCACAGTCGTGCGTGATTTCTCCTGGACAGGGCCCGTTGGCGTGACCTACCCGGGCGTGATCGTGCATGGCGAGGCGCGTACCGCCGCGAACGTCGACAAATCGTGGTTGGGCGTCAACGTCCACGACATCATCAGCGCCGAATTGAACGGCCAAACCGTCACCGTGCTCAATGACGCCGATGCCGCCGGAATGGCCGAGGACCGGTACGGAGCGGGCAAGGATCAGTCCGGCCTGGTCGTCCTCCTGACGTTCGGAACCGGGATCGGTTCCGCCGTCCTTCATAACGGAATCCTGTTGCCCAACACCGAGTTCGGACATATCGAGGTCGACGGCATGGAGGCCGAGCATCGTGCGGCGTCGTCGGTGAAGGAAAAGAACGATTGGAGCTACAAGCAGTGGGCTCCCGAGGTCACCAAGGTCTTGGAGGCGGTGGAGAACGCGCTGTGGCCCGATCTGTTCATCGTGGGCGGAGGCATCAGCCGCAAGGCCGACAAGTGGGTGCCGCTGCTGACGAATAGAACCCCGGTGGTGGCCGCTGCGCTGCAGAACACAGCGGGAATCGTCGGCGCGGCGATGGCCGCACACGCTGGCGTTTCACCTTAGCTTTTTCACAGGTTCTGCGCTGTTGTCGTTACAATGGCAAGCAGATAGCCGCACGCAGGGCCACGCAGGTGCTCCCCGGCAGCGACGAACATCAAGCAGACAGCCAAATTCTCGATTTTGCATGCCCATGCGCGTCGAAGAAGTAGCCAGGAAAGGGCGTACGTGGCAGCCACGAAAGCAGCTCCGGTAACGCAGGCCGCCGACGAAGCATCTTCGAAGACGACCGCCGTCAAGGCAGCACCCGCGAAGGCGCCGGCCAAGAAGGCACCCGCGAAGGCCGCCGTCAAGGCAGCACCCGCGAAGAAGGCACCAGCCAAGAAGGCCGCGACCAAGGCCCCTGCCAAGAAGGCGGCCCCCGCCAAGAAGGCACCGGCCAAGAAGGCCGCCGGTAAGGCGATCGATCCCGCTCTCGAACCGCAGGGCAGCCCCGAGGACGCCGATATCGAGCCCGGTGAGGATCTCGAGCCCGACCTCGCCGAGGACCCGGACATCGAGGCAGACCTCGCCGAGGTTGCTGTTGAGCCCGAGGCGGAAGCCGAAAGCGACGAGCCCTCCGAGAAGGACAAGGCATCAGGCGATTTCGTCTGGGACGAAGAGGAATCTGAGGCGCTGCGACAGGCCCGCAAGGATGCCGAGCTCACCGCCTCCGCGGACTCGGTGCGCGCCTACCTCAAGCAGATCGGCAAGGTGGCCCTGCTCAACGCCGAAGAGGAAGTTGAGCTGGCCAAGCGGATCGAGGCCGGTCTGTACGCGACCCAGATCGTCACCGAGCTGACCGAAAAGGGCGAGAAGCTTCCGGCCGCCCAGCGCCGCGACATGTCGTGGATCTGCCGTGACGGCGATCGCGCCAAGAACCACCTGCTGGAGGCCAACCTGCGTCTGGTGGTGTCGCTGGCCAAGCGCTACACCGGTCGCGGCATGGCCTTCCTGGACCTCATCCAGGAAGGCAACCTGGGTCTGATCCGCGCGGTCGAGAAGTTCGACTACACAAAGGGTTACAAGTTCTCGACGTATGCCACCTGGTGGATCCGCCAGGCCATCACCCGCGCGATGGCCGACCAGGCCCGCACCATCCGCATCCCGGTGCACATGGTCGAGGTCATCAACAAGCTCGGCCGCATTCAGCGTGAGCTGCTCCAGGACCTGGGTCGCGAACCCACGCCCGAAGAGCTGGCCAAGGAAATGGACATCACGCCGGAGAAGGTGCTGGAGATCCAGCAGTACGCGCGTGAGCCCATCTCGCTGGACCAGACCATCGGTGACGAGGGCGATTCGCAGCTCGGCGACTTCATCGAGGATTCCGAGGCCGTGGTCGCCGTGGACGCGGTGTCGTTCACCCTGCTGCAGGATCAGCTGCAGTCGGTGCTGGAGACGCTCTCCGAGCGTGAGGCCGGCGTGGTGCGTCTGCGGTTCGGTCTGACCGACGGCCAGCCGCGCACCCTCGACGAGATCGGTCAGGTGTACGGAGTGACCCGTGAGCGCATCCGGCAGATCGAGTCCAAGACCATGTCGAAGCTGCGCCACCCGAGCCGTTCGCAGGTGCTGCGGGACTACCTCGACTAAAGCCCCTTCCGCGCTGGCGGGGATGGGCGTGCGGGTATTCACAGTGGGGTGACAGGCCAGTCACAGGTTTCGATCACGGCAAGAACAACTGGCGAATTCAGAACCTGTCACCTCTACTGTCGAAACTCCTGCTAGACGTACAAATACCCGCCAGGAGCCCCTCCCGTGATCAAACTTCTCATCTTTACCCTTGTGGGTCTTGGCGCCCAGATCGTCGACGGGACGCTCGGTATGGCGTTCGGGGTGACGGCGACGACGCTGCTGGTATTCACCGGTGTCGGCGCCGCCCACGCCAGTGCGGCCGTGCACTTCGCCGAGGTCGCCACCACGCTGGCCTCGGGTGTCTCCCACTGGCGGTTCGGCAATGTCGACAAGCGTGTCCTGCTGCGATTGGGCATACCCGGCGGCATCGGCGCGTTCCTCGGGGCGACCGTGCTGTCACGGCTGTCCACGGAGTCCGCGGCCCCGATCACGGCAGGGATCTTGCTGGCCATCGGCGTGTACCTCATCTACCGATTCAGCACCAACCCGCCGCGTGGGAACTACGCGCCGACGACCCCGTTCTCGGCGAGATTCCTGGCCCCGCTGGGCCTGTTCGGCGGATTCATCGACGCCTCCGGTGGTGGTGGTTGGGGACCCATCACGACCAGCACGTTACTTACGAGCGGAAAGGCCGCTCCCCGCACGGTGATCGGCTCGGTAAGCGCCTCGGAGTTCATCGTCGCCGTCTCGGCGAGCATCGGCTTCCTGTTCGGGCTCGGCTCTGAGTTCTTCAACAATCTGATCGTGATCGCCGGGCTGGCCCTGGGCGGCGTGATCGCCGCGCCGATCGCCGCCTGGCTTGTCTCGCGCGTCAACTCGGTGGTGCTCGGCACCGCAGTCGGCGGCGTACTGGTGCTGACCAACGCCCGCACACTGCTGCGCTACTTCGACACTCCCGACTCGGTGCGTACGCCTATCTACCTGGTGATCGTCATCGCCTGGGCGGCACTGGTCGCGTACACGTGGCGCAAGGCCAAGCTCACCCCGGCCGAAGCCGCGGGAGACCTCAGCGAGATCGCCGGGGGCGCGGAAACCCCACGGGCGCCGGCAGACACGCCCGGCGACGATATCGCCGCCACCCCGAAGTAACGGCCAATAGCCAGACCCGCGGTGATCCGCGCGGGAATGGAGTAGCCCGCTACGCATGTCGAGCGGGTGCGCACGCGCACAGCATGGTGCCAACCCGGTGACCGTCATCGGGCTGGAATCGAAGGACACACCATGACCGCAACACTCGACACCGAGGTCACCGCGCCTCCTCCCCTGGACGGTGAAGTAGCCGATCGACGCAGCAAGTTCCGCAAACTGACCACCGAGACTGCCAAGGATCCGTACGCAGAACGAGCCTTCCTCGCATCGAAGCTGGCTGTGCTGCAATCACATCCGAAGCTCTCAGCGGCCACCCGCCGCGAGGCTGAGGCAACGCTGGCCGAGGCCGCGGGGGTGGCGGACATCGCCGAACTCGCCGCCGGAATAACCCCGCCTCCAGGCGGAGTCGGCTACGGCATGTTCTACACGAACAGCTTTCGCACCCGCTTCGCGCGCGGCACCTCGTTCTACTACGAGATCGTCTGCCCACATCAGCCCGGCGGGAACGTGGCCGACTACCTGTACCTGACCGCCACCAACCGAGCACAAAAGGGTGTCGAGGCGTTCGTGTCGTACCACGCGCAGGACATCGCCCGATTCAAGGTCTTCGACTGGGCGCGCTCAGATCACTGGCAGACCGACATCCCGTTCGCGAATCTGACGTCGTACCTGCGCAGCACCTCGTCACACGGCTGGGGCCTGCAGACACTGCTCGTGTGGAATCAGTCCTTCGAAATCGCGCCGAACCGGTGGCGCAACGAAGTACTGCTCCACAACCGTGCGGCGAACCGTTGGGATCTCGTGTACCGCTTCGACTATCAGTCCACTACCGCCGAACAGACCTCCGGTTGGGTCGGCAGCTGGGGACCGATCGTCGAGACATTCCAGAACAGCTACACGAACACCCGCTGGCTTGGATTCCTCAACACCATGCTGGTCGGCCGCGATGCCGCCGGCAACTGGGGACAATGGGCGCTGCTGCGTGCGGCCGACTCGACCATACGCAATGACGGACATGGTTTCTCACCACTGTTCCTGGACCCGAATTACTCTTTCGTGGTCAAGAGTTGACCGGTCAGGAGCAGCCGATCATGAGTGATAACGGATCGCCTCCCCCTCCCGGTACCGGCCCCATCGCCGATCGGCGCCAGGAGTTCGAAGAACTCAGCCGCCGGCACCGGGAAGGGGCGGATGACCGCGCGTTCATCGAGCACAAGATCGAGATCGTCGCCAGCGATCCCGATCTCACCGCAGAGGAGAAGGCCGCCGCGATCGCCGAACTGCGGCGTGCGCTGGAATGACGTTCGCGACACCCCACGGCCGGATCCACCGGCAGCAGCAACCTGTCGGTGGGTCCGGCCATACTGGGCAGTGTGAGCACTGTCGGCCACTGCTTCTTCGACACCGCCATCGGCACCTGCGCCATCGCGTGGAGTGACAACGGCATCGTCGCCTTGCAGCTGCCCGAGCACGATGATGCGGCCACCCTGGCCAGGATCCGACGTCCTGCGGGAAGCGAACAGGTACCGCCTCCCTTCGTCGCCGAAGCGATCGACGGCCTGACGCGCGTCCTTGCCGGCAAGGACGACGATCTGCGGTGGGTTCAACTGGATCTGGACGGCATCACCGATTTCGATCGCGAGGTGTACGCCGTAACCAGGGCCATCGGGCCCGGCACGACCCGCAGCTACGGTGAGGTGGCAGCAGCCGTCGGCGCGCCGGGCGCCGCGCAAGCCGTCGGACAGTCGTTGGGCCGCAATCCGATTCCACTGCTCGTCCCCTGCCACCGCGTGCTGGCCGCCGATCACAGCCTGCATGGCTTCTCCGCCTACGGTGGCGTCGTCACCAAGCGCGAACTGCTCAGGCTCGAACACACCCCCGGTTTCGACGACCCCACGCTGTTCTGACGCGAAAGACACAGCGCGGGTCTACGCTCTAGCGCATCAAGATTCGGCCACCGCATCGGGAGAACTCATGACCGGTTTGTATGTAGCTGCACTTCTCATCGGAATCGTCGCGGGTCTGCGCGCGATGACTCCGCTTGCCGTGTTGAGTTGGGCGGCCTTCGCCAAATGCCTTCTAGTGGAAGGTACCTGGGCATCATTTTTGGCCAGTCTGATCGTCGCCATCATCACCACGGTGCTGGCCGTGGGCGAGATCGTCAACGACAAACTGCCCAAGACACCGAGCCGTAAGGCGCCACCCGCGTTCGCGGCACGCGTGGTGCTCGGCGCCTTCTACGGGGCGGTGTTCGGCACTCTGGCCGGCGGGACCTCCCCCGGACTCATCATCGGCCTTCTACTCGGCGCGGTGGGTGCGGTGATCGGCACGCTCGGCGGGGCATGGGCGCGGGGCAAGCTGGCAGGGGCCTTCGGTAAGGATCTGCCCGCGGCGCTCACCGAGGACGTCGTCACCGTCGCGGCGGCCGTGGCGATCACCCTGGTGCTCGCCACGTGAGCACCAACTTTGACGCCGTCGTCGTGGGCGCCGGCCAGGCCGGTCCCTCCCTGGCCGCCCGATTGCGCGGTGCGGGGATGACGGTGGCCATCGTGGAGCGACATCTGTTCGGCGGCACCTGCGTCAACACCGGCTGTCGCCCCACCAAGGCGCTGGTCGCCAGCGCGCACGCCGCCCATATGGCACGCGATGCGGCCCGGTGGGGAGTCGTCCTCGACGGCTCGGTGAGCATGGATATGGCTCGCGTACGGGAACGCAAGGATTCGGTGATCCTCCCGTCGCGCAACGGTGGCCAGAAATGGCTCAAGGACCTTGGCTGCACGATCTACCACGAGCACGCACGCTTCATATCTCCCACGGAGCTCGCCGTGGGAGACGAGATCATCTCTGCCGAGAGAATTTTCCTGAACGTCGGTGGCCGGGCCGTGGTTCCGGATTGGCCCGGCGTCGACGACGTTCCGCTGCTCACCAATAGCTCACTCATCGAGTACGACGAGATCCCAGAACATCTCATCGTCATCGGCGGCAGTTATGTCGGACTGGAATTCGCCCAGATCTACCGCCGGTTCGGCAGCAAGGTAACGGTGGTTCATCGTGGACCACGGCTCGTCGAACGCGAGGACCCCGACGCCTCGGCGATCATTCAGGAAGTCCTGGAGCGTGAGGGAATCTCCTTCCGCCTCAACGCCTCCTGTATCAGCCTGTCCCGCGGACAGGACGGGGTCGGCGTTGGCGTCGACTGCACACACGGTGCGCCCGAGGTCACCGGCTCGCACGTACTCGTCGCCGTAGGGCGCCGTCCGAACACCGACGATTTAGGTCTGGAGCACGCCGGCGTGATCACCGACGACCGCGGGTACATCACGGTCGACGATCAGCTACGCACCAACGTGCCGGGCATCTGGGCCCTGGGCGACTGCAATGGTCGCGGAGCCTTCACCCACACCTCGTACAACGACTTCGAGATCGTCGCCGCGAACTTGCTCGATGACGATCCACGACGGGTTACCGACAGGCTGCCCTGCTACGCCCTGTACACCGATCCGCCGCTGGGCCGGGTCGGTATGACCGAGACGCAGGCGCGCGCTTCGGGACACTCCGTACTGGTCGGCCGCAAACCGATGAGCCAGGTTGGCCGCGCCATCGAAAAGGGCGAAACCGATGGCTACATGCAGGTTCTGGTCGATGCCGACACCGATCTCATTCTGGGAGCGACCATTCTCGGGGTGGGCGGCGACGAAGTCGTGCACTGCCTGCTCGACACGATGCAGTACGGCGTGCCCGCGCGACAACTTCAGCGCACCGTGCACATCCATCCCACCGTGGCGGAGTTCTTGCCCACCGTCTTGGGTGAGCTCCAGCCGCTCGTTTGACCTCAAGCGCACGTGAGCTTCTAGCATCCGGGCTATGAAGATTCACGACGTGCGGATCACTGCTACCGACGTGTCCGGCGCTGCTCGGTTCTATTCCGAAACTCTTGATCTACCAGTGCAACTGGATCACGACCGGGCGACGGTTCATATCGGGGACAGCACGCTCACGTTGGTCCCGGGCCCCGCGTATCACGGTGCGCATCACATCGCCTTCACCATTCCCACGGGAAGTCTCGCAGCGGCCAAGGAGTGGCTGTCGCAGCGCGTCACGCTGCAAACCGATGGTCAATGGCACGATGAGTTCGACTGCGCTCCCCATTGGCAGGCCCGCAGCATCTACTTCACCGGTCCCGACAACGCCGTCCTGGAGCTCATCGAACGCAACATCCTCGACAACCGCATCGATCACCGCTTCGGCATCGGCGACATCCGTTCTCTCAGCGAGGTCGGCTTCGGGGTATCCGACGTGCTGGAGACCCAAAGGCTCCTGCGCGACACGCTGGGCCTGCTGCCGTTCGGTGAGCCCACGCCGGGGTTCGGTCCCGTGGGCGATCACGACGGACTATTGATCCTGGTGCCCTCGGACATCACATGGCGCCCGGAGAATCGGATCCCACCACCGGCCGCACCCACCGTGGTGACGGCCGATGTATCCACCGCGGTGAAGATCGGCGAGTACTACCTGATTCAGCCGCGATGATCCACGCGCGTTAGGAGCGCGAGTCCCGCCAGGCCAGCGGCGCGTCCAGCACCGACAGGTCGTAATCGTTGTCGGCATCAATCCCCACGGTGAACAACCTCGCGCCCACCTCGGTGTAGGCGTCCGCTTCGGCCGCCGTCAATCCCCGCTCGGGATCAAGCCCCCAACTGGTTGAGCGCTCGATTTCGTTGTGGTCGCGGCCGATTCGTTCGGTCTCGGCGATGAGGATGTCATTTTTGCGCCGGTAGGTGTCGATATCGGCGAACGCATGCCAGATATGGGCATGCCGGGCCACTAACGGAATGGTGCGCTTCTCTCCCCCACCACCGATCAGGATCGGTATCGGGCGCACGGGCGCCGGCAGCAACTGAGCCAACCGGTTCTCGATCCGAACCAGGCTGTCTTCGAATAGATCGAATCGCGAACCCGTCGTACCGAACTCGTATCCGTATGTGGTGTAGTCCCTTTCATACCACCCGGCACCCACGCCCAGGATCAGCCTGCCATCGCTGATGTGGTCGACGGTTCGGGCCATATCGGCCAGCAGATCGGGGTTCCGATAACCCACGCCCGTGACAAGCAGTCCGATCTCGGCCCGCGAAGTGACTTCGGCCCACGATCCCAGGGCGGTCCAGGCCTCGAAATTGTTGACATCGGGCTGCACCTCGTCGAGCACCACTCCCTCACTGCTCAGGGTGCCGGCCGGCCAATGGAAGTGGTCGTAGCCGAAGATGACGTCCACTCCCTTGTCCTCGGCGCGGAGCACGGCATCTCGCCACTGCTTGTAGTTCTGCGCCTTGGCGGGCCGCAGCTGGATTCCGATACGAATGCGTCCTGTCACATCGCAGTCCAATTAATCGATCGCCGCAGGTATTCCCCGCCGCCTACGCTGCTGCCATGGAACGCCTGAATATCTCGTCGGACGGCGAATGGGAAGCAGCGGTCGGCTACTCGCGCGCGGTGCGGGTCGGCGGTCACGTCGCCGTCGCCGGAACCACGGCAGCACGCCAGGGCCGAGCACCTGTCGGCGACGACGACATCGCCGAACAGACCCGCGAGGCGCTGCGCCGGATCGAGTCAGCACTTAGCCAGGCAGGGGCCTCGTTGCGTGATGTCATACGAACCCGCATCTTCGTCACGGATATCGGGCGGTGGCGCGAGGTCGGTTTTGCCCACGGCGAGTTTTTTGGCGACATCCGCCCGGCCGCCACCATGGTCGAGGTGTCCGCACTCATCGACCCCGCGCTGCTGGTGGAGATCGAGGTCGACGCCATCATAGAATAAATTGGTCAGACCACTAGACCTCCTACCAATCCCGGTGCTACCGTGACGGCATGGCACTGCAGCCGATCGCCCGTCAGTCGATACCCGACGAGATATTCAGTCAGCTCGCGGCGCAGGTCCTGACCGGTGACCGCACGCCCGGCGACACCCTGCCCAGTGAGCGAGCCCTCGCCGAAGCCCTCGGGGTGTCCCGCACGGCGGTCCGCGAAGCGTTGGGCCGCCTGGAGCGCTCGGGTCTGATTCACATCCGCCAGGGCGGGTCGACGGTGATCCGGGATTACCGCAGCGAGGCCGGTTTCGACGTGCTGCCACTACTGCTCGCCTATGGCGGAGACGTGGACCGCCGCACATTGGCCAGCGTCATCGAGGCCAGGGCCATCATCGGCCCACAGGTGGCCAGGCTCGCCGCACAGCGTGGCCACACAAGCCCTGGTGTCGCCGATCGGCTCCACATCATGGCCGGGGATCTCGAGTCCGAAGGTGATCCGCTGCAGAGGATGTGGCGTGCGCTCGGCTTCTGGGAGTTGGTTATCGACACTGCCGACTCGATTGCCTTCCGGCTGGTGTTCAACACCATGCGCGACTCATATGTCCGGGCCCTGGATGTGCTCGTCAACGTCATGTCCGCTGAAGTTGGAGACATCGGCCACTACCGCGCCCTCGCCTACGCCATCGCCGCGCAAGATCCGGACGCCGCACAAGAGGCGGCTGCGGCCATGCTTGCCTTGGGCACCAAGGCCTTTGACAAACTCCTGCGGGAAATCACGGACGAATCGGAGAATCAGCAATGACCCGTGCCACACGTAAGTCGATGACCCTGCGCGATGCACTTGTCGAATTCGTCAAACACCCCACCCCGTGGATGCTTCTCGCATGGTCCGCCGTGCTCCTGGGTGCCCGAATCTCGGTGGGCGGCTGGACCATCGCCGATGCCATCACGCCCATAGCGCTCGTGGCCATCTCCCCTGTCGCCGAATGGCTGATCCATGTCGGGATCCTGCATTGGCGACCGCGCTCGGTGGGGCCGGTGAAAATCGACTCGCGGCTAGCCCGCGATCACCGCCTGCATCATCAGGATCCGCGGGATATCCCGCTGGTGTTCATCCCGTGGCCAAGTCTGGTCGTGGTAATTATCGGATTGACCCTGGCCGCGTTGTTCGCCTTCCCGCGCACCGGACTTGGGCTCACCTTCGCGGTCACGGTGGCATTGTTCCTGGTGTTCTACGAGTGGACGCACTACCTCGTCCACACCGATTACAAACCGCGTCATGCGATCTATCGGGCGGTCTGGCGAAACCACCGGTTCCACCATTTCAAGAATGAGAACTACTGGTTCACTGTGACCAGTTCGGGGACCGCTGACCGTCTCCTAGGAACCTATCCGGATCCACAACAGGTGCCGTCGTCACCTACGGTCCGAAATCTGCACGCGCCCAGCATAACTGGCTAGTCTGGGCCGCCCAGCCCACAGCTGGCGCCCGAATAGCCATCCTGTTGATGATCCGGCGCACCATCCTGATTACGCGGTCTGCTGCCCGAATTGGTTGCCACAAAAAAGCCCAACCCAACAACAAGCAGGACAGTCACCGTCGCTATGACGATGACTGCGGTCATCACGCCTCAGCCCGCTCCGGCCGTAATGCGAAGTAGCGCAGCTTCTTTCCGAATGCGATCTGAAGCTCACGACGACCGCCGCGGCGGACCAGAGCGATGCGGCGAAGCCCCTCGGCCACCTCGCGATCCATCATCCAGTCGCGCAAACGAGGCAGCTCATAGGCGTACTGGCGGAATTCCTTGGCGTCGCACTGCACGCAGCACCGCATGGAGTGCAACAGCGCGTACTGCTCAAACTCATACTCCCAGTTGGGCGTTTCCCCGAGCCACGGCACCGCCTTGGCCATATCGAAACGCCGCTTGACCCGCAGTTGCGCACCCGCGGCCAGTGCCGTGTACTCGTCGAATCCCGACGGGGCATTACCGGCAAGCAGGTCCGAGAGCACCGACAACTGGCGGCGCCGCAGAACCTCGCGGTTGTCAAGCATGCACAACACCCGCCTTGATCGCCTGTCGGACCACGGAAAGGTCGGCGCTCACACTGGCCTCGTCGATCGATCCGTCACGCTCGATCAGCACGCCCAGAGCGCGCCCGGAGGTGAGCACCACGAGCTCGGTCAGCAGATCAGCCACCGGATCGATGATGGTGTCGGAGTGGGTGTCCCAGTACAGGTCGCCCTCGAACCGGCCACCCGCGATGTGCACGTACGCGACGCGCTCGACGGGGAAACGGCGTAGTAGCGCGAGGGGGTCGGTGCGCGAAGCCACCGCCGTCGCGTACAGGTTGGCGACATCGAGCACCAGCCAGCAGCCGGTGCGCCGAGAGAGCTCACGCAGATAGTCGGGCTCGCTGAGTTCATTTTCGGGCCACTGCAGGGTGGTGGCCACGTTCTCCAGCGCCAAGGGCACCCCGAGGTCATCCTGAACCCGGGACACGTTGTCCACCAGGACATCCAAAGCCAACGTGGTGCGCGGCGGAGCCACCAGGTGACCCGCCTCGAGCACGCCACTGTGCCGCCCGTTCTCAAAGCCGGCCCGCACAAACGCCACGTGCTCGCTGACCATCGGCGCGTTGAGCTCCGCGGCCAGAGCGGCCAGGTGCTTGACGCGCTTGGCGTCGGGCAGATCGGCCCCGGCGAGACCCAGAGAAACGCCATGCGGCACGACTACGGTGCCCGCCTCACGAAGGCGCATCAGTTCGACGGGCAGTTCTCCAGGGCGGAAGTTCTCGGCGACGATCTCAGTGAAGGCAACGCTGAGGGCGTCGTCGGTGACGGCACCCTGATTGAACATGGCAGCAAGCTCGGGACGCCATGAGGCACCGACCGCGGGCTCGTCGGCCAGCACGGTCGTAAGCGGGTGATTTGAAGAGGCCACCGCGGTTACCCCCTTATCTCAAGACCGACGAGTTAAGCCAGTCTAGCTACCACGTTGATAGCTTAGGAAGTGCTAGGTGCCAGCGGGTTAAAAAAGCCATCCGGTCCCGGCCGGAAACTCGCCACAGAAGTAACTGCGGCGATCGGCAGCGGTCCGTACAAGTGAGGGAACAGCATCGATTCAGGGTCGCTGGGCACGCCTGGTTCCCAACGTACCGGAGAGTCAAGCAGATTCGGGGCAACAGACAATACGACCAGATCACACCTTCCGCGATACAAGCGGTTGGCCGGAAGGTGAACCTGGTGCGGCGCGGAAAGATGAATGAATCCCGTTTCGGCCAGTGACGTGGGCCGATGCTCGCCCTGTTCACGTGCTAACGTCCACTCCTCGACCGAACAGATGTGAACAAGTTCGGCTTCGTTCGGTGCCATCGACTGCATCACACCAGCCTGCCTCACCCTGTAACAGCCCGGACGTGAGGCGCGACACACCGGACACACATGGGGAACAACCGAAACCCCCCAAACGTCTGACAAAGTACATACATAGGCGCCGAGCGGTTCACCGGACCGCAAAGCTCAGGAGAGATACGGAGGAGCCATGTACGCAACTCTGACCAGTCCAGAGCTGACGAAGGCTGACCGCTGCGATCGTTGCGGAGCGGCTGCCCGGGTCCGCGCCACACTCCCGTCCGGGGCCGAGCTGCTTTTTTGCCAGCATCACGCCAATGAGCACTCAGAGAAGCTGAGCGCCATGTCGGCAGTGCTGTACATCAGCGCTCCCGTCGAGGGTTAGTCGCCGCGGTTTCACCCCCGGTAACGACCGCTGACCATCCCATCAGGAATGCTGGTGTGGCCATGAGTGAGAAGCCGCGCCATGTCTCGATAGGTCGAGACGTCTTGCACGTGATGCGTCGCACCGCCGTAAAGAGTTGGGACGACTCGATTTTCGCGCAGTCAGCCCAAGCCGCTTTTTGGCAGGTGTTATCGCTACCACCGCTGCTGTTGGGCATCCTGGGGAGCTTGACGTTCGTTGGGCCGCTGTTCGGACCGGACACGCTGCCCGAGATCCAAGAGCGACTCCTGCGGGTGGCCAACAGCGTTTTCAGCAAGAGCGTGGTCGCCGAGATCATCGAGCCCACAATCATCGACATCATGCGTGACGGGCGTGGTGAGGTGGTGTCCATCGGATTCGTCATCTCGCTATGGGCAGGCTCCTCGGCGATATCGAGCTTTGTGGACTCCGTCGTCGAGGCACACGATCAGACACCGCTGCGACACCCCGTTCGTCAGCGGTTCTTTGCGCTGGGCCTATACGTCGCGGCGCTGGCGATGGCGGTGGTGACATTGCCGGTGATCGCCCTCGGACCGAAACGGATCGCCGAGGTCGTACCCGACTCGTGGAACGCGCTGTTGCGGTATGGCTACTTCCCACTGCTGGGTATCGCGCTGGTCGCCCTGGTGACGCTGCTATACCGGGTATCCCTACCCAAACCGCTTCCATCGCACCGTTTGTTGATCGGTGCGCTGTTGGCGGTGACGTTCTTTGTGATCGCCAGCCTGGGGCTGCGGTTCTACCTGAACTGGATCACGCAGACCGGATACACCTACGGCGCCTTGGCCACCCCCATCGCGTTCCTGCTGTTCGCGTTCATGCTCGGATTCGCGATCGTGCTGGGCGCCGAACTCAACGCCGCTATCGAGGAACACTGGCCGGCCGGGGCCACACACGCCCGTCAGCTGCGGGAATGGCTGAGCCCACAAAATGGCCAGAATGGTGCCGAGAGCGGCTCTGACGAGGCGACTCCGGACAGCACCGCCGAAGGCCGCTAGTCGCCCTTCTTCATCATTTCGTAGATGCGCTTGCAGTCCGGGCACACCGGAGAGCCAGGCTTGGCCGACCGCGTAACCGGGAAAACCTCACCGCACAGGGCGACCACATGGTTTCCCATGACGGCGCTCTCCACGATCTTGTCTTTCTTGACGTAGTGGAAGACCTTCGGAGTATCACTGTCGGTGCTCTCGTCGACGGTGGTGTCCGGACGCTCGATCGTCTGCGTGTCCATCCCTACATTGTGACATTGTGGAGATATGAGAAAAGAGCTGTCGTTCGATGACGACGGCCATCCGGTACTCATCACAGCGGCCGCGGTCTCGGTCGAAGAACAGCACCGCGCCCGGGTACGCCGCTATTTGTCACTGATGGCGTTCCGGATACCGGCCCTGCTGGGCGCCGCCTGGGCCTACAGCGTGTGGCACAACGGGTGGATCTCGCTGGCCATCCTGGCCGCCTCGATCCCGCTGCCATGGATGGCGGTGCTCATCGCGAACGACCGTCCTGCCCGCAAGGCCGAGGAGCCACGCCGATACGGGCCTCAGGAACATCGCCACTCGCTGTTTCCCACCGCTGAGCGCAGAGCGATTGATCCCGCTCCTCCGCCGCAACCGCGCACCCCGCCAGAAGGGTCAGCTGACCCGTCTTAGGGACAGCTATGTCAATTCTCAGGACATTCTCAGCTGCCGACGGCGAATCCGCAGGTCAGTGACGGCGCCGTTTGGGAACCTCAGGAACTTTCTGGGCCAACCAAGCGTTGCAACACATGAGACCTACGGATCAACTAGGAGGCAGCGATGGCAAACGCCACCACCCGTCCGGCTCGTACCATCGAGTCCGAGGATCTGGACGCCCAGAGTCCAGCCGCGGACCTTGTACGGGTGTACTTGAACGGCATCGGCAAGACTGCGCTGCTGACAGCGGAGGACGAAGTCGAGCTCGCCAAACGGATCGAGGCGGGGTTGTACGCCCAGCACCTTCTGGACACCAAGAAACGCTTGGGCGAAGCCCGCAAGAAGGACCTGGCTGTCATCGTGCGTGAGGGCAGCGCGGCACGCAGCCACCTGCTGGAGGCCAACCTGCGCCTGGTCGTTTCGCTCGCCAAGCGCTACACCGGTCGCGGTATGCCGCTACTCGACCTCATCCAGGAGGGCAACCTGGGCTTGATCCGCGCCATGGAGAAGTTCGATTACGCCAAGGGATTCAAGTTCTCGACATACGCCACCTGGTGGATTCGTCAGGCCATCACCCGTGGCATGGCTGATCAGAGCCGAACCATCCGCCTCCCCGTGCACCTCGTGGAGCAGGTGAACAAGCTGGCTCGCATCAAGCGCGAACTACACCAGCGACTCGGCCGTGAGGCCAGCGACGAGGAATTGTCGGAGGAGTCCGGCATTCCCGTGGAGAAGATCGGGGATCTGCTGGACCACAGCAGGGATCCGGTGAGCCTGGACATGCCGGTCGGCACCGACGAGGAAGCACCCCTGGGTGACTTCATCGAGGACACCGAGGCGATGTCCGCCGAGAACGCCGTGATCGCCGAGCTGCTGCACTCGGATGTGCGCAGCGTGCTGGGCACTCTCGACGAACGCGAGCAGCAGGTCATCCGGCTCCGGTATGGACTCGATGACGGCCAGGCCCGCACGCTGGATCAGATCGGCAAGCTGTTCGGGCTGTCTCGCGAGCGGGTGCGTCAGATCGAGCGTGAGGTCATGACGAAACTGCGCCACGGCGATCGCGCGGAGCGCCTGCGTTCGTACGCGAGCTAGTTGACCTACTACCCTGCCCTCGGGGCGCTGCGTTCTGGAAGCGCAGCGCCCCGATTTGCGTTGTAGATCGGTAGACTGAGCACGACCGTAAGGGGCGAGTAGTGAACGATCTTGTCGATACGACAGAAATGTATCTGCGGACGATCTACGACCTTGAAGAAGAGGGCGTCGTGCCGCTGCGGGCGCGCATCGCCGAAAGGCTTGAGCAGAGCGGCCCGACTGTCAGTCAGACCGTGGCGCGGATGGAGCGCGACGGTCTGTTGAACGTCGCCGGTGACCGCCACCTCGAACTCACCGATAAGGGCCGCGCACTCGCGGTTTCGGTGATGCGCAAGCACCGGCTGGCCGAGTGCCTGCTGGTCGACATCATCGGGTTGCCCTGGGAGGACGTACACGCCGAGGCGTGCCGCTGGGAGCACGTCATGAGCGAGGATGTCGAGCGCCGACTGCTCACGGTGCTCAACAACCCGACCACCTCACCGTTCGGCAACCCCATTCCCGGCCTGTCCGAACTGGGTGTTGCCCCCGACCGGTCCGAGAATGCCAGCGCGGTGCGGCTCACCGAGATTGCCGGGGGCTCGCAGGTTGCCGTGGTGGTGCGCCGCCTGGCCGAGCACGTCCAGGCCGATACCGATCTGCTCACGCGTCTCAAGGACGCCGGCATCGTGCCCAATGCGCGCGTCACCGTGGAGTCCTCCCCCGAAGGCGTCATCATCGTCATTCCCGGTCACGAAAGTGTCGAGTTGCCGCATGAGATGGCCCATGCCGTGATGGTCGAGAAGGTCTAGCACTCTCGCCCGGATCACTGGATGTTCCTGGGCGGCAAGCTGATCTGTAATTCATGGGCGAGCCGGAAGCCGGTGTCGGCCAGGGTGCGAATCTCATCGGGGCGCATACCCGCACGCAGCGCAGATGTCAGCAGCTGCCCCAGACGATGGCCCGGTTCGACCGTGAGCGCCGTCTCCAAAGCGACACCCGCTAGCGGGCCGTCGCCGCGCACGTAAGCGCTGAAGCCAAACAAGACCAAGGCTTCGGCACGCCATGGGGCGGGCAGCAGTCGGCTCAGCGCCAACCACAGCCGCTCCACATCATCGGCCAGCACGCCGACAGCCAAGGCACACACCGTGTCTCGGACGCGTACGACCGTCAACGAGCGAGCGATGCCCAGCAGCTCACGGTTGGACAGTGGACGGAATTCTGCCGTCCGGCACGCCGCCCGCATCACTCGATTCACGGCGCGCCGGTCCGCCACGGCGTCGTCAGCCTGCCCCCGCACCCCCCGCCGCAAGGAAGTGGCCAGCGCGCTGGTGCGGTGAGTGTCGGTGGGAGCGATCAGCGCCACGAGGTCCCCTCGGCGGCGATGCACGGTCCTGCCCGCCAGTACCGCGGCCGCGGTCAGCGGTGAGCAGTCCGGGTCGTCGACGGGCCCGCCGGCACCACATCCGTCGTAGCAGCGCCACCATCCCTGCGGAGATACCCGGTCCACCGTGTGGCCGGCGATCAACGAAATACCTTGATGTTCAAGATGTCTGGCCAGCCGACGGATGATGTCGCCGGACTCCCGTTCATCCAGGTCCGCACTGATGACCACCGCGATCACCGCGTCGGCCGGCCCGGAACTCAACACCTCGGCCAATGTCTCGAGCGCCGCGTTATCGGGGTCGTCCAGGTCGTCCAGATCCCTGCGCAGTGCCGCCTCGACCAGCCCCTTGGCGAGCGTGACGGCGACGAGGGAGTCTTCGGGAATGAACCCCAGCATTGCCGGCAGTGCCGCGATCAGGGCGGAGGGCCGGTTCAATCGAAAGTCGGGGCGACCGGGGGTCCCGGGAATCAGTGATGTCATGCCCGCACCGTGACAACGAGGACCGTCATCGCGCCGACGGCGACCTCACGTTGTGACAGCGCGTGCGGGGATCTGTGGATACCACCGCAATTGTGGACAACACGCCCATCGCCACCGCGCGTCCCTGAAAAGCCAGGTGATGGCCGGGCTCTGAGACGCCGGAAGCAGGACAGTCATCGCCGATCGGGTATCATTAACATGTCGGTAATCTTGCCGACCCTCAGGGCAGACCACTCGCTGGACGTTGGGCTCACCGCCCCGCCTCGATCCCGTCGCCTTCTCTGAGACTTCTCAGAGGATCCCATGTCTTCACTCTCAAGCGGTACTCCCTTTCTCGATGCGTCCGAGCGGAGCGAAGGAACCCGTCCGGCAGCTCCCTTCCCGATGCCTGTTGGTTCCACCGCGATCGTCTACTGCGAGGGCCAATTCGGCGAGCAGGACGGCAAGACCGCCAACGGCCTGGTCCGGCACTCGGAGAAGTACGAGATCCTCAGCGTCATCGACAGCCTCCGGGCCGGAGTAGATGCCGGGAAATTCCTCGACGGCACCGCGAACGGCATCCCGGTGCTGGCGTCGCTGGCACAGTCCATCGCTCACGCCGGCCGCGTACCCGACTACCTGATTTGCGGGCTGGCGCCTGCCGACGGCCTACTGTCGAATGAGCAGCGGCTCGTACTGCTCGACGGCATCGCCCGCGGGATGCACATCATCAACGGCCTGCACGAGTTCCTCAACGACGACGCCGAGTTCGTGGCGGCAGCCGTCATCGCGGGCGTCACCATCACCGATGTACGCCAACCGAAGGCCAAGCGCGACCTGCACCTGTTCTCCGGCCGGATCTTCGACGTCACCTGCCCCAGGATCGCGATCCTGGGTACGGACGGAGCCATCGGTAAACGCACCACCGCCACGTTGCTGGTCCAGGCGCTCAATGCGCGCGGCATCAAGGCGGTCATGGTCGGCACCGGCCAGACCACCTTGATCCAGGGCGGGAAGTACGGCGTCGCGCTGGACGCGCTGGTCCCCCAGTTCTGTTCGGGCGAGGTCGAGCACCAAGTCGTCGCCGCGTTCGAAGGTGAGGACCCCGACGTGATCGTGGTCGAGGGTCAGGGCGCACTCAGCCACCCCGCCTACATCACGTCGGCTCATATCCTGCGCGGCAGCCGCCCGGCCGGCGTGATCGTGCAGCACGCGCCAAAGCGCAAGGTGCTCGGCGACTTCCCGATGGTGCAGATGCCCACCGCGGCCAGCGAGGTCGCACTGATCGAGGCGTTCGCCGACACCCGCGTCATCGGGGTCACGATCAACCACGAGGAAATGACCGATGACGAGCTGAATGACGCTATCTCCGAACACCATTCGGAGCTCGGCCTCCCGGTCACCGACCCGCTGACACGCCCCTCGTCGGATCTGGTCGACATGGTGCTGGCGGCCTTCCCCGTGCTCGCGGCGAAGCTCGCAGGGAGAGCCGACACGACAACCCCGGTGTGACGCTTCGGCTCGAGACCGATCTCGACAAGGTCGAGCAGAACACGCGGATCCTGGTCGACCGGCTTGCCCGGGCGGGCATCCGGGTCACCGGCATCACCAAAGCCGTGTTGGGGTCGCCGGGCATCGGCGCGGCGATGCTGCGCGGCGGCGCTTACGGCCTCGGCGATTCCCGGATACCGAACCTCGCTCGGCTCGCCGATCTCGACCGATTACCGCTGCGCACGCTGATCCGCTCACCCATGCTCAGCCAGGTAGCACGGATCGTTGACGTCGCCGATATCAGTCTGAACACCGAGGCCGTCGTGCTGGCAGCGCTCGATCAGGCCGCGTCCCAACAGAAACGACTGCACGCCGTCGTGCTCATGGTCGAGCTGGGTGACCTGCGCGAGGGCATCGCGGTGGACGACACCGCCGAGGCCGTGCGGGCCGTTCTCGGGCACAGCTCACTGCGGCTCGCCGGGCTCGGCGCCAACCTCGCGTGCCAGAACGGTGTCGTGCCCGATGACCGGAACATGGGCATCCTCACCGGGCTCGCGGACGACATCGAGTCACTGCACGGGATCTCGCTCGAGGTCGTCTCAGGTGGCAACTCGGCGAACCTGAGCTGGGCGCTGCACACCCACGACGTCGGCCGGATCGACGAACTCCGGCTCGGCGAAGCCATCCTTCTCGGCGTCGACCCGCTGTATCGGACACCGATCCCCGGCCTACACACGGACACCTTCGTCTTGAGCGCCGAGGTCATCGAGGTCGCGATGAAACCGGCTCAACCCTGGGGAGATCGTGCTCAGGCAGCCTTCGGCGCGGCGCCGGTCCGCACGGGTAACTCGACTGTGCACCAAGCAATCCTGGCCCTCGGCCGTCAGGACGTGGACCCGGACGGCCTGCGGCCGCCTGAGGGCATCACGATCCTCGGGATGAGCAGCGACCACCTGGTGGTCGACCTCGGCGATCACTCCGTCACGGTCGGCGACGAGATTGACTTCGGTGTCGGCTACGGCGCGCTCGTGCGGGCGATGACGTCGCCCTTCGTCGCCAAGATCGAGCACCGCGGCCGTTCCCTCGCGACCGGGGTGACCCAGGGGCCAGCGCCGATCCAGGGCGGATACGGGCGCATCGCCAGTCGCTGATCAGCGGAAGTTGTCGTGCACCTTGAGTACAGCGGCGGTGAAGGCCTGATCCAGGAGCACCGCGTCGGGCTCGGTGCCCTGAAAAGTCATGTAGGTGGCCTGGATTCGAATATCGGCGATCTGCGCGATAAGCGACAAGGTCGTTTGTGTGCCGCTACCCGTCGCGGCGGGTGCCACCGTTTGATTGACCGCAACCGAATCATCGGCGTTGATGGGTGGAGCCACTGCCTGAGAAGCCGTTACCGTGCTCGGGATCTGATCCGGACCGGTGAAGGCAAACGAGGTGCAGCGCTCCAGCTGAGTCTTGTAGGTGGCCAGTGGCCGCGGCACACGAAACACCGCCACCGTGATGGTCGAATTGTCGGAGTCGTTGGTGCCCACCGCCACCGCCGCATCCTGCGGCCCGGCCGGGAGGGGTTCGGGTGCGCAGGTACTCGGGGCGACCGTCGCCGCGTCGGGAACACCCCGAATATCGCGGAGAGCGTGTCCGGCCGCAGCGGGGTCGAGCGTGGTGGCGGGATACTGGTGCGGGAAATCCGCCGGGGCCAGCAGCAGCGGGCCCACGGGGCCCGTCGGCGCCTGAAGGGCCGTTGTGGTGGTAGTCAGCGGGGACTGCGCACCACCCGATGCCTCGACGGCCGATCCGTCGATCGCCCGTGTGCAGGCGGGCGCCGTCACGGCGCAGCATCCAGCCACAACCATCGTCGCTACCAGCCGCGATGCCGCCACAGTCACATGCTGCCATCGGCACACCCGGGGCCCGAGGAGGCGCGCGCGAGATTCGGCAGGGACAACTGTTCATGTGACCGTGACGCGCACGGCATGCGCGATTCGGGGAATCGGCGTATGAGTACAACCATGACCAACGGTCTTCGCCCCCGCGGCTCCTCCGTGGCCGACACCCCCACCTACGACCTCGTCGTCATCGGCTCCGGCCCCGGGGGCCAGAAGGCCGCCATCGCCGCGGCCAAGCTGGGTAAATCGGTCGCGGTGATCGAGCGTGACAACATGCTCGGCGGTGTCTGCACCAACACTGGCACCATCCCGTCCAAGACGTTGCGCGAGGCCGTGCTCTACCTGACCGGCATGAATCAGCGCGAGCTGTACGGCGCGAGCTATCGGGTGAAGGCCAATATCACCCCCGAGGACCTGCTGGCCCGCACTGAGCACGTCATCCGCAAGGAGATCGAGGTCGTCCGCGCCCAGCTGCTGCGCAACCGCATCGATTTGATCACCGGCATCGGGCGGTTCGCCGATGAGCACACCGTCATCGTGGAGGAACCTTCCCGCGGCGAGCGCACCACCCTGCACGCTCACTACGTCGTCATCGCCACCGGCACGAAACCCGCCCGACCGTCGGGTGTGGCCTTCGACGAGCGACGAGTCCTCGACTCGGACGGCATCCTGGACCTGCGCTTCATCCCGGGATCGATGGTCGTGGTCGGTGCGGGCGTCATCGGAATCGAGTACGCCTCGATGTTCGCCGCCCTGGGCACCAAGGTGACCGTGGTGGAGAAACGCGACACGATGCTCGACTTCTGCGATCCCGAAGTCGTTGAGGCCCTTCGCTTTCACCTGCGGGACTTGGCAGTGACGTTCCGCTTCGGCGAGGAGGTCACCACCGTCGACGTCAATGACACCGGCACCATGACCACATTGGCCAGCGGCAAGCAGATCCCCGCCGATACCGTGATGTACTCCGCGGGGCGGCAGGGTCAGACCGATCAGCTCGACCTCGCCCAGGCGGGGCTCGAGGCCGACAACCGCGGCCGGATCTGGGTCGACGCGAATTTTCAGACCAAGGTCGATCACATCTATGCGGTGGGCGATGTGATCGGTTTCCCGGCGCTGGCAGCCACCTCGATGGACCAGGGCCGCCTGGCGGCGTACCACGCGTTCGGCGAACCTTCCAAGGGCATGACCGATCTGCAGCCTATCGGCATCTACTCGATCCCCGAGGTGTCCTATGTGGGCGCCACCGAGGTTGAACTCACCAAGAACGCGATTCCTTACGAGGTGGGCGTCTCGCGTTACCGCGAGCTGGCGCGCGGCCAGATCGCCGGGGATTCCTACGGCATGCTCAAGCTGCTGGTGTCCACCGAGGATCTCAAGCTGCTCGGGGTGCACATCTTCGGCTCCGATGCCACCGACCTGGTCCACATCGGACAGGCCGTCATGGGCTGCGGCGGCACCGTCGAGTACCTGGTCGACGCGGTTTTCAACTACCCCACATTCTCCGAGGCGTACAAAGTCGCCGCGCTCGATGTGATGAACAAGATTCGCGCACTCAACCAGTTCAAAGCCTGAGGGATTTCGCGTTGGGCGAATACCGCACACCCTCCTGAGGAAACAGGAATTCGCATCCCGCCTGGGCCGTTGAGGCAGTAGGTACATTCGCCGTTTGCCTGCCGGTAAGGGACACTGGTGGGACGAGGGCGCGAAGGGAGGCGAACATGGCAAGCAGTAGTGACGGACAGCAGCAGCCGTACAGACCGGATCAGAGCGGCATGTACGAGTTGGAATTCCCGGGGCCCCAGCTGGCATCTGCCGATGGGCGCGGCCCTGTTCTGGTGCACGCGTTGCAGGGGTTCTCCGACTCCGGGCACGCCGTGAAGCTGGCCGCGGCACATCTGCGCGACACACTGCAGAGCGAGCTGGTGGCGTCGTTCGCCATCGACGATCTGCTGGACTACCGATCGCGTCGGCCGGTGATGACGTTCAAGAGCGATCACTTCACCGAGTACGCCACCCCTGAGCTCAACCTGTACGCACTCAAGGACACCAAGGGCACGCCGTTCCTGTTGCTGGCCGGCCTAGAACCAGATCTGAAGTGGGAGCGGTTCGTCACCGCGATCCGGCTGTTGGCCGAGCAACTCGGTGTGCGCAAGACCATCGGCCTGGGCGCCATTCCGATGGCGGTTCCGCACACTCGCCCCATCACGCTTACCGCTCATGGCAACGACCGCAAGACACTTGATGAGCATCCCGGCTGGATCGATGAGGTTCAGGTGCCGGGCAGTGCATCGAACTTGTTGGAATTCCGGCTGGCCCAGCATGGTCACGATGTCATCGGCTTCGCCGTCCACGTCCCGCATTACCTGGCGCAGACCGACTACCCGGAGGCATCACAACGCCTGCTGGAAGAAGTGGCCAGGACCGGCGAGCTGGATCTTCCGCTGCAGCAGCTCACCGAGGCCGCCGGCAAGGTGCGCAACCAGATCAACGAGCAGGTAGAAGGCAGCGAGGAAGTGGCTCAGGTGGTCCACGCGCTGGAACGCCAGTACGACGCCTTTGTTTCCGCACAGGAGAACCGCTCGTTGCTGGCACGAGACGAGGAGTTGCCGAGCGGCGACGAGCTGGCCGGAGAATTCGAGAGATTCCTCGCCGAACAGGCCAAGTTCGGTGAGGATCCGTCCCCCGACGGCCCGATTCTCTAGTCCGGTTATGCGCTCGCCGCGCCAAATTTGCCGCGACGGGTGAAAATACTCCACATGAATCCACCACCGAGGCTCCTGCGTCCGGTGCCGGATACCGAGCACGCCGACGGTGACGACACGGTACAACCCGCTAGCAATACGACCACGCAACCTCGGATGGCGTTCCGCACCATCCACGGTTACCGCCGCGCCTTCAGGATTGCGGGATCGGGACCTGCGCTGTTGCTGATCCACGGGATCGGCGACAACTCGGCCACCTGGGACAGCGTGCACGCGCAGCTCGCTGAGCATTTCACGGTGATCGCCCCGGACCTGCTGGGCCACGGACAGTCCGACAAACCACGCGCCGACTACTCGGTGGCGGCCTACGCCAACGGGATGCGGGACCTGCTGGCGGTATTGGACATCGACAAGGTCACCGTCGTCGGGCATTCGCTGGGCGGCGGCGTCGCGATGCAATTCACCTACCAGTTCCCCCATCTGGTCGAGCGGCTCATTCTGGTCTCGCCAGGCGGGGTGACCAAGGACGTCAACATCGTATTGCGTTGCGCGTCATTGCCCTTCGTCGGAGACGCGCTGGGGCTGCTGAGGCTACCGCTGGCGATGCCCATGATCCGGCTCGGCGGAGCGGTGGCCCGCGCGACGCTGGGGCGAGCCGGTATGGCCCGCGACATCCCCGATGTTCTGCGGGTTCTCGCTGATCTGCCCGAACCTCGGGCCTCGGCCGCCTTCACCCGGACTCTGCGCGCCGTGGTTGACTGGCGCGGCCAGGTGGTGACCATGCTGGACCGATGTTATTTGACCGAATCTGTTCCTGTGCAGCTTATTTGGGGTAGCGATGATCTGGTGATCCCCGTTAGCCATGGCCATCTGGCGCACGCCGCGATGCCCGGGGCGACATTGGAAATCTTCGACCGCTCCGGACATTTCCCGTTCCATGACGACCCCGAGCGATTCATCGCCGTCGTTCGCCAATTCATCGCCTCCACTGAGCCCGCTCAATACGACGAGGATGAATTGCGCCGATTGTTGCGCACTGGCGTCACCGAAGGCACGATCAGCGGGGCCGCGCGCACCCGGATGGCAGTGCTCGACGCCATGGGCACAGACGAGCGCAGCGCCACTTAGCCACGAGAGCTCAAGCGCTACCAGAGGTTTGCACAATTCGTGGGTACCTGAGTGCACAGCGCGCGGGAGACGTAGAGTCGAAGAATGAGCGTCGATGTCGCGGTTGTGCGCGTATTCACCGACCAGACAGGCAACTTCGGAAATCCCCTGGGGATCGTCAATGGCGCTGACGTCGCCGCGGCGGACCGCCAGGAAATCGCTACCCGGTTGGGTTTCAGCGAAACGGTTTTCGTCGATCTTCCTGCCGAAGGGTCCAACACCGCACATCTGCGGATCTTCACCCCGGCAGCCGAACTGCCCTTCGCCGGACATCCGACGGTGGGATTGGCGTGGTGGCTGCGCGAGCGCGGAACACCGGTCAACACCTTGCAAGTTCCCGCGGGTGTGCTCCAGGTCAACTATGACGACCGCACGTGGATCCGAGCCCGGTCCGAATGGGCCCCGGAAACCGATTTTCACGAGCTGGACTCCCCCGGCGATGTGGATGCCGCCGACCCCGCCGACTATGCGGACGAACTGCTGCATTGCGTGTGGTCGTGGCAGGACCGCGACGCGAGTTTGGTGCGATCACGGGTGTTCGCCTTCGACCTGGGCGTCAACGAGGATGAGGCGACCGGATCTGTCGCGGCGCGGATGACCGATCTATTAAGCCGCGACCTGATCGTCAACCAGGGCAAGGGGTCGCAGATTCTCACGCAGTGGAGCCCAGAAGGCTGGGTGACGATCGGTGGCCATGTCGTCGCCGATCAATCGTTGGTATTGAACTAACAGCGCGTCGACCCGGCCGAAGATCAGGATCCGGTCGGTGCGTCCCGATGGGCGCGCAACGCGGCGATCTCACGTTCGAAGTCGTCGGCGGAGCTAAATCCGCGATACACCGAGGCGAAGCGCAGATAGGCGACCTCGTCCAGGTCACGTAGCGGGCCGAGGATGGCCAGGCCCACCTCGTTACTGGGAATCTCTGGAGACCCGGCGGCCCGGACCGCATCTTCGACCTGCTGGGCAAGCAGATTCAGCGCATCGTCATCGACATCGCGGCCCTGACAGGCCCGGCGCACGCCCTTGATGACCTTGTCGCGACTGAACGGCTCGGTGACACCGCTGCGCTTCACAACGGCCAGCACAGCGGTCTCGACAGTGGTGAAACGACGGCCGCACTCCGGGCACGATCGCCGTCGACGTATCGCCTGACCTTCATCCGCTTCACGGGAATCGACAACGCGCGAGTCTGGATGACGGCAGAACGGACAGTGCATTACTGCTCCTTCGCCGGTTCTGGACTCCAAGTCACTGGGCTGGGTGGGCTGACACACAGCGCAGCGCGCCCAGACCGGTCTCGAGGATACCCGTGCTCCCACACGTTCGAAGGTCACGCCCGTTCGCCGATCAGCCGACCGGAGAAACCAGCGTCTGACCGGCTTGTACTGTCGCCGAGTCGAGTTCATTGAGTTCACGGATCTTGGACACCACCGCCGAGCGCGGGGCATCCGGCGCGACACGCGAGGCCACGTCGGCCAGGGTCTCGCCGGGCGCGACCTGGACGACCGCCACACGCTCCGGCACACCAACTCCCCCGACTCCGGCAGCACTGACCTGGCCGAGCATCAGCAGCCACATCGTCGCCACCGCGGCACCCACCGAAACAACAATGGTCGCCTTCAGGCTCACCGGACGACGACCATGCACCCGATGCGGCACCGCCGATACCCGGACACCGGTGCCCCGGTACGCGGCCGGCCGGCCGGCGGGCCTCCGATAGGCGACGGTGCGCACCGGCAGCGCCCGACGCTGAGTCAGCGGATACTCCGCGCTGTAGGCACGTGCCTGCGGGGCGTAATCGCGCGACGCGTACTCGGCAGCGCGAGACCGCGGTGTGGTGAGAACGTTTGTGCTCATCTGTGTGCCCTTCCTGTCCTGTCGATCGGTAGGCCCGTTCGCTCTTATGTTCGAATGTACTCGATCATGTGTTCGATGTCCGAACATGTGATCGATTTGTAGCATCCGCCACCGACAAGTGGTCTTGAGCTGCACGAATGCCGCCTACGCGCGGCCCCCCGGGCTCTATTCGCGACACGCATCGAACACATGTTTGATAAATACCGCCGACAGGTCTAGATTCGGGCCCATGAGCGATACACCCAGCAAGGGACCCGCCACCGGTTCACTGACCGAGCGCCAGCGGACCATCCTGGAGGTCATCCGCGCATCGGTGAATGAGCGGGGTTACCCCCCGAGCATCCGCGAAATCGGCGATGCCGTCGGGCTTACCTCGACATCGTCGGTCGCCCATCAACTACGCACCCTCGAACAGAAGGGCTTCCTGCGGCGCGATCCGAATCGTCCACGCGCCGTTGATGTTCGAGGAATCGATGATTCCCGCGGCCCGTCCGCGACCACCGATGTGGCCGGTTCCGGCGACCTGCCCGAGCCAACATTCGTGCCCGTCCTGGGCCGTATCGCCGCCGGTGGTCCCATCCTGGCCGAGGAGGCCGTAGAGGATGTGTTCCCGCTCCCCCGCGAGCTGGTTGGCGAGGGATCGCTGTTCTTGCTCAAGGTGGTCGGCGAATCGATGATCGACGCCGCGATATGCGATGGCGACTGGGTAGTGGTCCGCCAGCAGAATGTCGCCGACAACGGCGATATCGTGGCGGCGATGATCGACGGCGAGGCGACCGTCAAGACATTCAAGCGGACAACGGGTCAGGTGTGGCTGATGCCGCACAACCCACTGTTCGAGCCGATCCCCGGAAATGACGCCGCCATCCTCGGCAAGGTCGTCACCGTCCTGCGCAAGATCTAGCCGTCACCAGGCGGCGGTCCGGGTGCGGAATCGTCGTCTGCGCGCCCGTCGAGGGACGGCAGGAACAGCTGGAAATGCGCCACGTCATGCCAGCTGCCCAACTTGTAGCCGATGCGTCGGTAGCATGCGACTTGCTCGAATCCCATTGCCCGGTGCAGCTTTTCACTCGCCTGATTGGGAACCACGACAACGGCGAGCACCGTGCGATAACCGCGAGAGCGCAGCCGGTCGAGCAGCGCCGTGTACAACTGGCGGCCCGTCCCGCGCTGTTGCCGGGTGCCGTCCACGTACACACTGACCTCACACGCCCACTGATAGGCGGTCCGTGATTTCCACGGCACCGCGTAGGCATACCCGAAGATCTCACCGCCATCCTCGGCAACAAGCCAGGCATGCCGGTGGGCCGCCGTGCGGATGCGTTCGGCAAGAACAGCATCCGACGGCGGCACCTCCTCGAACGAGATGGCCGTATCCGTTACATACGGCGCGTAGATCGCCGCGCAGGCGACCGCGTCATCGGCGGTCGCGTCACGAATGATCATGAGGCGCTAGAGCGAACGCCCGATGATCTCCTTCATGATCTCGGTGGTTCCGCCGTAGATCGTCTGGATACGAGAATCCATGTATGCCCGGGCAACCGGGTACTCGCGCATGAAGCCATACCCACCGTGCAGCTGCAGGCAGCGATCGATCAGGTGAACCTGCTTCTCGGTGCTGTACCACTTGGCCATCGCGGCCTGCTCGACGCTCAGTTCCTTCTTGTTGAGCAGCGTGATGAACTCGTCGACCATAATCCGGATCATCGTGGCATCGGTAGCGAGCTCGGCCAGCACAAAGCGGCTGTTCTGGAAGCTCTTGATGGGCTTGCCAAACGCCTTGCGCTCGGATGTGTACTGGATGGTCGCCTCAAGCATGGTTTCCATCGCCGCGGCCGCCACGACGGCGATCGACATGCGCTCCTGCGGCAGGTTCTGCATGAGGTAGATGAAGCCCTGGCCCTCTTCACCCAGCAGGTTGGCGGCGGGCACCCGGACATCGGTAAAGGACAGCTCGGCGGTGTCCTGCGCGTCCAGGCCCATCTTGTCGAGCTTGCGGCCGCGCTCAAAGCCCTCCATGCCGCGTTCCACGACAATGAGGCTGAAGCCCAGCGCACCCTTCTCGGGGTCGGTCTGTGCGACCACGATCACCAGGTCGGCGTTAATGCCGTTGGTGATGAAGGTCTTCGAGCCGTTGAGAATGTAATGATCGCCGTCCTTGACCGCGCGGGTCTTGATGCCCTGCAGGTCGCTTCCGGTGCCCGGCTCGGTCATGGCGATGGCGGTGATCAGCTCACCGGAACAGAAACCGGGGAACCAGCGGGCCTTCTGCTCGTCGTTGGCCAGATCCCGGAAGTACGGACCCGCGACATCGTTGTGCAAAGTGAAACCGATACCCGACTGGCGAGCCTTGGTGATCTCTTCGCCGATGATGGCGTTGTAGCGGAAATCGACGAGTCCGCCGCCGCCGAACTCCTCAGGCATGTCAGTGCCCAGGAAGCCCTGTTTGCCCGCCTCGACCCAGAGAGAGCGGTCGACGATCTTGTTCTCGTCCCACTCCTCCCGGTACGGCTCGGCATGCCGTTCCAGGAAGGTCTTGAACGACTCGCGGAACAGTTCGTGCTCGGGTTCGAAAATGGTGCGTTTGAACTTAACAGCGCCGGCCATGATCACCTTCCGGTTTGGGTTTACGTACTCGGCAGAATGTATACCAACCCACTGGTCGGTTGGTACTCGCCTACCTGGTTTCGACGGACAGAAAGCCTAGGCTGACTGAGGTGACCAAGCTGGCACTTTCACACACGCACTGGGGTGCATTTACCCCCGAGATCCGCGACGGCGAAGTGATCGGCGTCACGCCTATCCCGACCGATCTGGACCCGTCACCGCTGTTGCAGAACATTCCCGGTTCGATCCGCCACCAGGCCCGAGTAACCGCGCCATTCGTACGCCGCGGCTGGCTGCGGGACGGACCCGGTCCCAGCACAGCACGCGGCTCCGACGAGTACGTCGAGGTGTCCTGGGACGAGCTCACCGAACTACTGGCCGATGAACTACGGCGGATCGTCGACACTCATGGCAACGAAGCCATTTACGGCGGCTCGTACGGCTGGGCCAGCGCGGGACGGTTCCATCATGCCCAGAGTCAGGTACACCGGTTCCTGAAACTGCTCGGCGGGTACACCTTTTCACGTCATTCGTACAGCCTGGGGGCAACCGGCGTCATCATGCCGCACGTCGTCGGCACCCACGACGGGCTGTTCAAGAGGTCGACGTCATGGGACGTCATCGTCGAGAACACCGACCTCCTGGTCTCATTCGGCGGTATGGCCCTGAAGAACACCGGTGTCAACCATGGCGGCACCACCGCGCATCCGGCTCGTGATGCCCTCGACAGGTTCCGCGCCCGCGGCGGGCGCATCGTCTCCTTCAGTCCGCTGCGCGATGACATCGACGGCGAATGCGAATGGCACGCACCTGTTCCCGGGACCGACGTCACGGTCATGCTCGCGCTGGCCCATGTGCTGGCCGTGGAAGGTCTGGCCAACCTGGCCTTCCTACGCTCCTACTGCACCGGCTATGAACGGTTTGAGCGCTATCTCCTGGGGATCGACGACGGTGTACCCAAGACCCCGGAATGGGCTGCGAGTATCAGCGCTCTGGACGCTGACGAGCTGCGCACACTGGCGCGGCGAATGGCGGCCGGGCGCACCCTGGTGACGGTCAGCTGGTCGCTGCAGCGGGTGCGCCACGGCGAACAGGCCCCGTGGATGGGGCTCACCCTGGCCGCGATGCTCGGTCAGATCGGGCTTCCCGGAGGTGGTTTCGGCCACGGCTATGGCTCGATGAACGAGGCGGGACTGGCCCCGGTCAGCTGCCCGCTGCCGACCTTCCCCCAGGGGCCCAACCCGGTTGCGACGTTCATCCCGGTGGCGGCCATCAGTGAGCTGCTGCTGCGGCCCGGCCAGACACTGGCCTACAACGGTCAGACACTCACACTGCCGGACATCCGATGCGTCTACTGGGCGGGCGGAAATCCGTTCCACCACCATCAGAACCTGCCGCGACTGCGCCGTGCGCTGGCGCGCGTCGACACCGTCGTGGTGCACGATCCGGTGTGGACGGCCATGGCCAAGCACGCCGATATCGTGGTGCCGTCTACCACCAGCCTGGAACGCGACGACTTCTCCGGAAGCCGCAACGACCCCCTGCTGGTGGCGATGAAGGCCGCGACATCGCCCTATGCCAACTCGCGCGATGACTACACGACATTCTCGGCGCTCGCCGAAAGGCTCGGGTTCGGCGACGAGTTCTCCGAGGGACGCACCGCCGCGCAGTGGCTACGTCACATTTACACCGATTGGGCCGCGGCCCGCGATTTCGCGGTGCCAACCTTCGACGAGTTCTGGGAGCAGGGCTACCTGCAGTTGCCGACCGATCCCGGCCTGACTCTGCTCTCGGACTTCCGTGACAACCCAGACGCGCACCCGCTGCACACCCCGAGCGGGCGCATCGAGATCTTCTCGGAGACCATCGACAGTTTCGGATACGCCGACTGCGGCGGCCACCCGCAGTGGTACGAGCCCACAGAATGGCTGAACGGTGAACGCGCCCAAAGCTTCCCACTGCACCTGATTGCCAATCAGCCGCGGACCCGGCTGCACAGCCAGCTCGATTTCGGCGGCACCAGCCAGGCCTCGAAAGTTCAGGGACGCGAACCCATCCGCATACATCCGGCCGACGCCGCCGAGCGCGGGATCGGTGACGGCGACGTGGTGCGGGTCTTCAACGACCGCGGTGCGTGCCTGGCCGGGGCGGTTCTGGACGAAGGCCTACGGCACCGGGTGGTGCAGCTGTCCACCGGCGCGTGGTACGACCCGATCGATCCGTCCGATCTAGATTCGCTCTGCGCACACGGCAATCCCAATGTCCTGACCGACGATTCAGGAACCTCGTCCTTGGCACAGGGGTGCACCGGTCAGCACGTGCTGGTGCAGATCGAGCGGTTCGAGGAATCACTGCCGCCGGTTCGGGCACACATCCCGCCGCAGCTCGTTCCGCGCGACTAGAGCCCGGCGAGAAGCGCGGCCAGCGCCCGAGGCACCCTGCCCACCACGCGCGTGCCCTCCGCCAGATGTTCGGTGGAATGCACCTGACCCTCGGTATGGATTCGGGCCACCAAGTCACCGCGTTCGTACGGGATGACCACGTCGACGGGCACATCCGCGCGGGGCACCGTCTCGGCGATGGCCGCTCGGAGCCTGGCGACCCCGTCGCCGGTGTGCGCCGAGACGAACAGCGCCTGGGGCAGTGCGCGACGCAGCTGCGCCAAGGCAAGATCACCCGCAGCATCGATCTTGTTGATCACCAGCAGCTCCGGTGCCGCCGAAGAATCATGGTCGGCGACAACCTCACTGATCACCGCGCGCACCGCCTCGATCTGGGCCAGCGGCGCCAGATCGGAGCCGTCCACCACGTGGACGAGCAGGTCCGCGTCGGCCACCTCTTCCAGAGTGGACCGAAACGCCTCCACCAATTGGGTGGGCAGGTGCCGTACGAAACCGACGGTGTCCGTGATGACGAATTCGCTTCCGTCATCAAATGTTCCGCGCCGCGTTGTCGGTTCGAGGGTGGCGAACAACGCATCCTGGACCAGCACCCCGGCACCGGTGATCGCGTTCAGCAGGCTCGACTTACCGGCATTGGTGTAGCCGACGATGGCAATCGACGGAGCATCACTCTCGAGGCGACGGCTGCGCTTGGTGTCACGAACCGTCTTCATTTCGCGGATCTCGCGACGCAGCTTGGACATGCGTTCGCGGATCCGGCGCCGGTCGGTCTCGATCTTCGTCTCACCGGGGCCACGGGTACCCACACCGCCACCTGCGCCGCCGGCGCGGCCACCGGCCTGGCGGGACATGGATTCACCCCAGCCACGCAGCCGCGGCAGCATGTACTCCATCTGCGCCAGCGACACCTGCGCTTTGCCCTCGCGGCTGGTGGCGTGCTGGGCGAAGATATCCAGAATCAGCGCGGTGCGGTCGATGACCTTGACCTTCACTGCCTTCTCCAGCGCTACCAGCTGCGCCGGGCTGAGCTCACCGTCGCAGATCACGGTGTCGGCACCAGTGGCCAACACGATCTCGCGCAGCTCGATCGCCTTGCCGGATCCGATATATGTTGCCGGATCTGGCTTTTGACGACGCTGAATCAACGCTTCGAGCACCTCGGACCCGGCGGTCTCGGCGAGCGCCGCGAGTTCGGCCATGCTGACATCGGCCTCATGGGAGGTCCCGTCGGTCCAGACACCCACCAGCACAACCCGTTCCAGGCGCAGCTGCCGGTACTCGACCTCGGTGACATCGGCGAGTTCGGTGGAGAGCCCCGCCACACGCTTGAGCGCGGCGCGGTCTTCCAGCGCCAGTTCGCCATCGGTGGGTGTCTGATAGGACGTCGAATTCATATCTCTGCTGTCTGCTCTTCGCGCGGTTCGCTCATCGCGCACCGATGCTCCCACCTGTGGCTCATCGATCGCATCCCAATTATCCGCAGGCGCCAATGCCGCCCCACCATTCGTCGGAGATTTCGCCGTCGGCCAGCAGCATCGACGGCCCACGCAGGAAGCTGGAATCGGCGGTTACTGTCACCCGGACCTGTCCACCGGGGATGTCGACCACAATCTCACCGGCCGACAGTCCGAGGTGCCGCAGTGCGGCATAGGCAGCCGCCACGGTTCCTGTTCCACAGGAACGCGTCTCGCCGACGCCCCGTTCGTGGACCCGCATCTGCACCGCGCCGACGGCACCGTCAGTGCCGTCGACGGGGGCCGTCAGCACCTCGATATTGACCCCGTCGGGAAACAGCTCTTCGCCGAACTCCACCGGAGCACCCACGTCGAGCATGCGCAGATCCTCAGCGGACAGATCAGCGTCCACGCAGGCCAGGTGCGGATTGCCCACATCGATGGCCAGACCGGAGAACCGCCGGCCGCCGACAGTCGCCTCACCGGCGCCGAACTCCTTGACCGGCCCCATGTCGACGGTCACGTCAGCGGCGAGCTGGCTCCAGGAGTTGATAGTCACTGGCCGGGGCCCGGCCAGTGACGCGACAACGAACTCGTCGCGGTGCTCCAGCCCCACCGACCGCAGATAGTGCGCGAACACCCGGACACCGTTCCCGCACATTTCGGCGATCGAACCGTCGGCATTGCGGTAGTCCATGAACCAGTCTTCGCTACTGACCCCGGCCGGCTTCTCGGCCAGCACCCCGCCCTCGAGGGCCGCGCCCACAGTGGTCACGCGCAGCACGCCGTCGGCGCCAAGACCGCGTTGCCGGTCACACAGCGCCTGTACGGCGGGCACCGACAGATCCCGCTTGATGTGGACGTCCGGCAGCACCACGAAGTCGTTCTGGGTGCCGTGGCCCTTGGTGAACTTCACGTATCCGAGGATAGGCGCCACCGCGACTCAATTTCGCCGCAGAGTCCGGCTGGGTCACCGTCGCTGCCTGCCAGCCACATGATGCGGTGGTCGCGGCCAAACCACGATCGCTGCCGACGCACATAGCGCCGGGTGCCCATGAATGTCAGTTCACGCGCCTGTGCCAGGTCGCCGGCGCCTCCCCCGGTATCCAGCGCCGCGATCACCTGGGCATATCCGATCGCCCTCGATGCCGTGACACCCTCACGCAGGCCGACACCCAACAGCTGCTCGACCTCCGCGACAAATCCCTGCTCGAACATCAGATCCGTGCGCCGCGCGATCCGCTCGTCGAGTTTGTCCGTCTCCCAGTCCAATCCCACGATCAACGTGTCCCACCGTGGCGAGCCGATAGTCGGCGCCGACGCGGCGAATGGCTGCCCGGTGAGTTCGATTACCTCCAGTGCCCGCACCGTGCGACGCCCGTCGGTGGGCAGGATGACCGCTGCCGCTGCCGGGTCCCGGCTGGCGAGTTCGGCGTGCAACGCGGCGACTCCAATCTCCGCCAGCCGCTGCTCCCAGCGCGCCCGTACCTGCGCATCCGTCGCGGGAAACGTCCAATCATCAAGTAAGGCCTGGATATACATCATCGATCCGCCGACGATCACGGGCACATGTCCTCGTGCCTGGATGTCATCGATGGCCGCAACGGCGTCCTGTTGATAGGTCGCGACGGTGGCGGTCTCTGCCACATCGAGCACATCGAGCATGTGGTGTGGAATGCCCCGGCGCTCTGCCTCAGGCACCTTGGCGGTACCGATATCCATACCGCGATACAGCTGCATCGCGTCGGCGTTGACGATCTCGCCGCCCAGCCGCTCGGCGAGCTCTAGCGCGAGGGCCGACTTGCCGGTGGCGGTGGGGCCGATGACCGCGATGGGTCGCATCACGACACCTGCCAGGTGCCCGCGAAGTAGCCAACCCCGTACGGGGAACCTTGGTACAGGCACCGGGCCTGAACGGCGTCCGAACCCACCAATCCGGCAAGTGCCCGGTAGACGGCGCCCCCGGTGATCACATCCGAGAGACCGCACAGTGCGGCCACGTCCCCATGAGCAAGCGCGCCGACAAGTCCCTGCTGCGCGGCCCCGGCCTCGGGCCGATAACCTCCGGGCGCCTTGTCGGTGAGGGTGTTGGCACCGTCGGCGATGACGAGTACCCCCGGGGGCGTCGGCAATGCCTCGATCTCATCACGCAAGGCCCGTCCGCAGGCGGCCCCGTCCGCACCGGAGACACCGACAAGTCGCACCTGCACCTCGGCGGCCTCCACTCGGGCCCGCAACCACCCGGCGATGAGCACGGGCAGCGGCAGTTCGACAGAGGCGGCGGGCCTCGACGAGAGCGAAACACGCACGTCAACCCCGTATCCGGCGAATGTGCCCGACACGTCGCTGCCATATCGGCCGTCCCCCGCCCCGATCGCGATCCATCGGGTGGGCAGGCTTCGCACCGCCGTAATCGCGGCCTCACGCAGGTCAGCGGTCTCGTGGGCAGCCGCACCGCCCAGCTCGGGCACCAGCAGCGGGGTCGACGGGCAGATCGCTATCGAAAGATCCACGATGCTAGGTCACCCCCTGGCTGAGGTTCGCGGCCTTTGGGTGGATGACATCGCCAAACGCGATGCACACGGCAGCTCCGATGGGGAGTGCCGACGCGATATCCGCCTCGGACATCGCGGCCTCCTCGCGGAATCATCTGGCATATGTTCGCCCGTGCGGCGATGACACCTGTTTGAATGAACGGTGTAGTGAGCTTAGGGCGCCGTGTTGCGCGGCAACAATTGCAGGAAGAGGTTTCGATGCCGGATCAGTCACCACAACAAGAGAACGTTGCTCCCGCCCACCAGCCCGGAGCTGCCCCCGTCCCCCGGCCGGGGCCGAAACCTCATCCGATGCCGCGGCGTCCCGCAGCATCGGCGCCCGCTCCTGCGGCCCATCATGTCGATCCACACAAGTTCGGCCGTGTGGATGACGACGGCAGCGTCTGGCTGATCACGTCAGCCGGTGAACGCCAGATCGGGTCGTGGCAGGCCGGAGATGCCGACGCGGCGTATACCCATTTCGGCCGTCGGTTCGAAGACCTGGAGACCGAAATCCAGCTACTGGAATTGCGGCTCGGCTCGGGTTCCGGCGACGCGCGCAAGATCAAGACCGCCGCCGAGCACCTCGCAGAGACGCTGCCCACCGCGGCCGTCCTCGGCGATGTGGACTCGCTGTCCGCACGCCTGTCGGCGCTCGTGGAGTCCGCGGACGCCCAGGCCGCCGCGGCACGCGTGCAACGCGATGAGGCTCGTTCAGCGAGCATCTCCCGCAAGGAGGAACTCGCCGCCGAAGCCGAGGAGCTCGCGAACAATTCCACACAGTGGAAGGCCGCCGGTGATCGGATCCGGGTCATTCTCGACGAGTGGAAATCAATCCATGGTGTCGATCGCAAGACCGACGACGCCCTGTGGAAGCGGTACTCAACCGCACGCGAGACGTTTAACCGCAGGCGCGGCGCGCATTTCGCCGAACTGGACCGCGAACGCGCCGGGGCACGGGAGAAGAAGGAAGACCTGTGTAAGCAGGCTGAGACACTCTCGGATTCCACCGACTGGGGCGCAACCTCCGCGGCATTCCGGAATCTGCTGAACGACTGGAAGGCCGCTGGTCGGGCTCCCCGGGAGACCGATGACAACCTGTGGCACCGCTTCAAGGCCGCTCAGGACAAGTTCTTCGCTGCCCGCAACGCCGAATCTGCTTCCCGCGATGCCGAATTCGTGGCCAACGCGGACGCCAAGCGCGCATTGCTGGTCGAGGCCGAGAAGATCGATCCGGAGGCCGATGTAGATGGCGCCCGGGCGGCACTGCGGGCCATCGGTGACAAGTGGGATGCCATCGGAAAGGTGCCGCGTGAGCAGCAGACGGATCTGGAACGGCGGCTGCGCGCGGTAGAGAAGAAGGTTCGCGACGCTGGTGAATCCGGCTGGGGCGACCCCGAGGCGGAGGCACGCGCCGAGCAATTCCGCGTTCGCGCACGCCAGTTCGAGGAGCAGGCGGTCAAGGCGGAGGCCGCGGGCAAGGCCAAGGATGCCGAGAAGGCCCGTGCCAGTGCCAAGCAGTGGCAGGAATGGGCCGATGCGGCGGTGGCCGCCGTCAAGAGCCGGTCGCGCTAGTTACCGCTCGTCCCCGTCGTCCTCGAAGGCGTCGTCGAGGAAGGTGCGCTGATCTCGCTTGGCCGCCTCGCGCCGCTGCTGTTCGGCCGCCAGCTGCACCGCAGTACGCGACCACACCACACGCGCCCAGTGGAAAGTCAACAGAATGACGGCGATCCAGGCGACCACCAAACCGATCCCCGGGCCGGGATGTCCGGCTCCGGCGGTCTGACGGGTCCAAATCGCAAGCATGCCAATCACACTGGCAACGAACGAGCCCGCCAGCGCGATCCAGGACAGCACCCAGCGGCGGGTCAGTAAGGCCAGCATGGAAAACCCGACACCGAAGACCATCGCGAGCCACACGAAGATCCGGGACGGCACCCGTACGGATTCCTGGTCCGCTATCGCTCCATTGAGCAGAACGTCGAATCCTCTGGCATGTCCGGTGTGCGGCAGTACGAACGTGAGAAGTAGCGCGAAGACCAGGACGGCCACCACGAGGGCGCGCGCGCCCGGATCGATCTCTCCGGCGACCTTCTTCTCGGCCGCGTCGATGTCTCTGCGGAACTCCTCGAACTCGGCGTCTTCTTTTCCGGATTCCGCGTCACTCATAGCCCGCACCCTGCAACCTCAATCTGCTCTGTCGCCTTCGGGGCTCCAATTGCCGGCATGCCCAAGCCGATTCCCGATGTAGACGGTTTTTTGCCGGTTTCGTGTGCATCGCCGGCCCGGGTGCGCCGATGGCTGAGCACTCCCCCGTCGGCGATCAGGTGATGCGGCGCCGCGCCGGTGACGTCGACGGTGATGACATCGCCGGGACGCAACTCGCCGTCCAGCTGTCCTTGCGGCCGGAAGTGCACCAACCGGCCGTCGCGGGCACGTCCGCTCATGCGCGCGGTCTCGCCGTCTTTACGGCCTTCGCCGGTGGCGATCAGCACCTCGATCTGTCGACCAATCTGCTTCTGATTCTCTTCCAGCGTGATGGATTCCTGCAGCACGATGAGCCGGTCATAGCGTTCCTGCACAACGGCTTTCGGCAGCTGATCAGGAAGCTCGGCCGCCGGTGTCCCCGGCCGGATCGAGTACTGGAAGGTGAACGCGCTGCAGAAGCGTGCGCGACGCACAACCTCAAGTGTCTGCTCGAAGTCCTCTTCGGTCTCGCCGGGGAATCCGACAATGATGTCGGTGGTGATGGCGGCGTCCGGCATGACCGCACGTACCTTGTCGATGATCGATAGGAAGCGCTCGGACCGGTATGACCGGCGCATCGCCTTGAGGACGCGATCAGAACCGGATTGCAGCGGCATATGCAGCTGGGGGCACACGTTCGGGGTCTGTGCCATGGCCTCGATGACGTCATCGGTGAATTCAGCGGGGTGTGGCGAGGTGAATCGCACCCGCTCCAGCCCCTCGATGCGGCCGCAGGCGCGCAGCAGATCGGCGAAAGCGCCGCGATCGCGGGCAATGTCAGGATCGGCGAAGTTGATGCCGTAGGCGTTGACGTTCTGACCGAGCAGCGTCACCTCCAGCACACCCTGGTCCACCAGCGCCTGCACCTCGGCGAGGATGTCACCGGGACGCCGATCGATCTCTTTGCCCCGCAAAGAGGGAACGATACAAAAGGTGCAGGTGTTGTTGCAGCCCACCGAGATCGACACCCACGCCGCGTAGGCCGATTCGCGGGTGGCGGGCAGCGCCGACGGAAAGTGTTCGAGGGCCTCGACGATCTCGACCTGGGCCTCGTTGTTGTGACGTGCCCGCTCCAGCAGCGTGGGCAGCGATCCGATGTTGTGAGTGCCGAAGACGACGTCGACCCACGGCGCCTTCTTGAGCATGCCCTCGCGGTCCTTCTGGGCGAGACAACCGCCGACGGCGATCTGCATGTTCGGGTTGGCGGCCTTACGCGGTGCGAGATGGCTGATGTTTCCGTACAGCTTGTTATCGGCGTTCTCACGCACCGCGCAGGTGTTGAAGATGACGATGTCGGCGTCGGTGCCGTCGGGGGCCTTGACGTATCCGGCCGCATCCAGGAGGCCCGACACCCGCTCGGAGTCGTGCACATTCATCTGGCAGCCGTAGGTGCGGACCTGGTACGTCCGGACCGCCGATTGATCGGAAGTCACGGTACTGGTCACGGACTTATGGTACGTGCCCGAGTTCAGGCCGTTTCTCGCGCCGAGGGGCGCCAGTTCCACCACCGCGCCTTCATCGCACTCCACGCTCCGGGACATGCCAGCCCTGCCACCAATCGTGGATGCTGCAGACGGCATTCACGCCCATCCACATCCACCAGCCGGCCCACATCCACGATCCGACGAGCCCGGGCGCGGCGAATGCTTCGAGAACACCGAGCACGACGACGCCCGCGATCAGCACGATGACGACCGCGAATGAGATATCTCGCCGCGGCCGGGGCCGCTCGAGAATCTCGCTGTCGCGCAGATGCCGCCCCGCATCGACGGTCACCTGCCCCGATGGCGTGACCAAACGCATTAGCGAGCTGGGCAGCAGAAACAACCCGCAAACCAGCCCGAAACTCGCGGCGATCCAGCCCCAGGTAGTTGCCCCGTTGATCACCGCAACCGGAAATGACCCGATGAACAGAACAGATGCTAGAACTCTTGCGAGCGCCTTGATTCGCGGGCCTTCGACGGAAGGCCGCCGTCGCGTCCGCATGGGCTCAGTATTACAGATGTTTGCTGACGCCGGTCAGGCGAGGTGCTGGATCCCAGGCCGTCCGATTCGCGGACCCCTGCGTTCCGCGCTGCAAAAGTGTGGGGAACCCGTATTGTCTGACCATGCCGGTGAGCACCGACACCTCAACGAGCGGGGAAAACGCCCCCGCAACAAGCATCCCGATGATCTCCCTTGAGCATGTCGACAAGCACTTCGGCGACTTGCACGTCCTCAAGGACATCACCCTGGAAATCCCACGCGGTCAGGTCGTTGTCATCCTCGGGCCCTCCGGCTCGGGCAAGTCGACCTTGTGTCGCACCATCAATCGTCTCGAACCCATCGACACCGGCACCATCCGAATCGACGGCCAGGCGCTTCCCGAAGAGGGACGCGCGCTGGCCAACCTGCGCGCGGAGGTGGGGATGGTCTTCCAGTCCTTCAACCTCTTCTCACACAAGACAATTCTCGACAACGTGACGCTCGCGCCGATGAAGGTGCGCAAGAAGGACAAGGAATCCGCGCGCAAGCACGCCATCGAGCTGCTGGAACGCGTGGGAATCGCGAGCCAGAAGGACAAGTACCCGGCGCAACTATCCGGCGGGCAGCAGCAACGCGTCGCGATCGCCAGATCGTTGGCCATGGGCCCCAAGGTCATGCTGTTCGATGAGCCCACCTCTGCACTGGACCCCGAGATGGTCAACGAGGTTCTCGATGTCATGGTGTCGCTGGCCAAAGAGGGCATGACCATGCTGGTGGTCACCCATGAGATGGGATTCGCCCGCAAGGCCGCGGACCGGATCATCTTCATGGCCGACGGTGCCATCATCGAGGACACGGACCCGGAGAGCTTCTTTACCAACCCGAAGTCCGAACGCGCCAAGGACTTCCTCGGAAAGATCCTCGGGCATTGATGAGTCGCTTGCGCGAAGAAGCTCAAGCACTGATGCGACGGCACACCGCACTGGTGGCGGTCGTCGCCCTGGTTGCCACGCTGATCAGTTCCTGCGGCAGTACCGAGCCACGCCAACTACTCGAATCGATCCGGGGCGGCACCGTCGTCCTCGGCACCAAGTTCGATCAGCCCGGGGTGGGCCTGCAGCACCCCGACAAGAAGATGAGCGGATTCGACGTCAAGATTTCCGAGTACGTCGTCAACGCCATCGCCGACGAACTTGGTGTCGCACATCCGACCATCCACTGGTACGAGACGCCGTCGGCACAGCGCGAACAACTCATCGACAACGGCACCGTGGACATGATCGCCGGGAGCTACTCGGTCAACTACAGCCGAGCCCAGAAGGTGTCCTTCGCCGGCCCTTATCTCATTACCTACCAAGGGCTTCTGGTTCGCAAGGCGGATGACTCACTGACAACGCTGGATGATCTGAACCGGGGCAAGAAGCTGTGTTCGGTATCCGGCTCGACGCCCGCACAGAACGTGAAGAACCTGCTGGCCGGCACCCAGCTGCAGGAGTTCGACTCATATTCCTCCTGCGTGGAGGCGCTGCGGCGGGGCAAGGTCGACGCCCTCACCACCGACGAGACGATCCTGGCCGGGTACGCCAAGCGCTACGAGGGTGAGTTCAAGCTGATTCAGATGAACTACGAGCTGAGCAAGCCGTTGTGCATCGGTAAACCCAAGAAGCAGAAGAAGAACGGCGACCCGTTCTCCAGGGAGGTCTACGGGATCGGCCTCGCGAAGGGTGACACCGCCGCCATCGAGGCCATCGACCGCGCACTCGACAAGATGATCGCCAGCGGGGCCTGGGATACCGATCTGCGGGATGCACTGGGCAACAGCACGATCGATGATTGGGAGAAGCGCGCCAAGAGCGGCACCTACGGTCTGCTGCCCGACCCCTCACTGGCCGCGATCGAGAAGATCACCGGCGTCAAGCCCGTCGCCGACAAGGCTTGTGAGGCCGCATGAACGCGCTGTGGGCGAACATGGGACCGCAGCTGTGGCCGGCGTTCTGGACCACCCTCAAGCTGACATTCTTCTCGGCCGTGGGCGCACTGGTGTGGGGCACGATCCTGGCGGAGTGCCGGGTCTCGCCCGTGCCGATCATGCGGATCTTCGGTACCTGGTACGTCAACCTGGTCCGGAACACCCCGCTGACCCTGATCATTTTGTTCTGTTCGGTGGGGCTCTATCAGAATCTCGGTATCGCACTGGCGCCCGAGAACTCCAACTTCATCAGAAACAACAACTTCTGGCTATCGGTTCTCGGATTCTCTTTGTACACAGCAACTTTCGTGTGCGAAACATTGCGATCCGGGTTCAACACGGTCCCCCTGGGCCAGGCCGAGGCAGCGCGGTCCCTCGGAATGCCGTTCTGGAGGGTCTTGACGCTCATCGTGTTACCGCAGGCCATGCGGTCGGTCCTGGCCCCCATGGGCAGCGTGCTGATCGCCCTGGTCAAGAACACCTCGATCGCCTCGGCGATCGGGGTCGCCGAGGCAGCCCTGCTGATGCGATCGGAGATCGAGCTGTTCGCCGACCAGATTGTCTGGATCTTTCTCATCATCGCGGCGGGCTACATGGTGATCACGCTGACGATCGGATTGACCTTCGGATACTTCGCGAAGCGGCTGGCGGTGAAGCGATGACCGGCAGCGCCACCGTCATGTATGACGCGCCCGGCCCAAAGGCCCGCGCGGTCAATCGGATTATCGCCGTCGCGTTCACGGCCTTCGTGGGCGCGGCTGCGGCCTGGGTGATCTGGACCCTCGTCGCCAATGAACAGCTCACCGCCGAAAAATGGTCGCCCTTCCTGCGTCTGGACACGTGGACGACGTACATCCTGCCCGGACTGTTGGGCACCATCACCGCGGCGGCGTTGTCGATTGTCTTCGCACTTGTTCTCGGCGCCATGCTCGGCATTGGCCGGCTCTCCGATCATCGCGCCGTGCGCTGGATTTCGAGTGCCCTTGTCGAATTCTTCCGCGCGATCCCCGTACTGATCTTGATGGTGTTCTCGTACTACTTGTACGGGCAGCAGGCCATTTTCCCGTCCGAGTATCTGGCTTTCGCCGCGGTGGTGACAGGGCTGTCGCTGTATAACGGCTCAGTCATCGCCGAGATCCTGCGTTCGGGCATCCAGTCACTCCCCACGGGGCAGTCCGAGGCCGCGGTAGCGCTGGGCATGCGCAAGTCGCAGATGATGCGGCTGATCCTGCTCCCCCAATCGATTGCGGCGATGCTGCCCGCGCTCATCTCTCAGATGGTCATCGCCCTGAAGGACTCTGCGCTGGGGTACGCATTCGGCTACATCGAGGTGGTGCGTTCGGGCATCCGCTCGGCGTCGTACTACGGAAACTATCTGCCTGCGCTCGTCGTGGTCGCGGTCATCATGATCCTCATCAACTTCGCGCTCTCGTCGCTGGCCACCAATATCGAGCGTCAGCTGCGGGAAGGCCGCAAGAAGAAGAGCCTCTTAGAAGTTCCGCACGCACAGCCCGAACCAGGCTTGGTCACCAAGGATCTCCTGAAGACACGCGGCGTGGATCCCGCACACAAAGACTTACGCCAGGACTACGGCGAGTAGTCAGCGGATGGGCAGCGGCGACTCATCACCGGCCGGGCGGGGACCGAAGATGCGGCGCTCTTCCTCGGCGATCTGAGTGTCGTTGATGCTGGCTTCGCGACGTGACATCAGCCCTTCCACGGTGAACTCCCACAACTCGTTGCCATAGCTGCGCCACCACTGACCGGCCTCGTCATGCCACTCGTATTGAAAGCGCACCGCCATCCGGTTCTCCCGGAACCCCCACAGCTCCTTGCGTAGCGCGTAGCCGTTCTCCTTGGCCCACTTTCGGGTCAGGAACGCAACGATGTCCGCGCGCCCGGTAATGAACTCGTCGCGGTTTCGCCACACCGAATCTTCGGTGTAGGCGGCGGCGACCTTCTCGGGATCGCGCGTATTCCAGGCGTTCTCGGCGGCCCGCACCTTTTCGCGGGCGGAATCGATGTCGAACGGCGGTAGCGGTGGGCGCATGATGTGTCTTTCCTTGTCAGAGATGCGGATTGGCGGGCGAAGGTTCAGCTTCGCCCCACCGTAGAGGGCTGGCATTGACGATCTCGATGACCTCGCCGATGGTGAAGTCGACGGAACATTGCGCACCCGGGGCGAAGGTACCCTCGTCCCAATTGAGGCGCGCGGTCCCCGAGAGCTGCAGAGTCGATCCGGTCTGCCAATTCGGGATCAGCAGGCCACACCGGGGATCGACATGCAGGTTCCCCAGCGTCATGAACATCGAGTTGCCCAGGTAGTCGGGCCACCGTAGTTCGTTCGGTGAAAGCACCCGCAGGAAACCGGGATTCCCGCCGCGATGCGACGCATCGGCATTGCCTTCGCCATCGGCGGTGCCGATGATGAAGGTGTCCGTCGTCGCGACCGTCTGCTGCTGTTCCTCGTCCAGAGCGGTCGCGTGGCGCGGTGTCCCGGGCAGTCCGGGCCCGATCCCGGACACGTCGCGCCGTGCAATGTACTTGGGGCAGTTGGAATACACCTGATCGGTGGAGACAATCAGACCCTGTCCCGATGGCACCGCAGTGCCGTTGACACGCATCCGGCGCCGCCGCTGCGGCTGCAACGCGATCATGCCGATCTTCTGCTCCGATTGCAGTGGCGCGGACAGTGGATCGCCCGGGACCGGCAGACCGTCTATCGCGATGGTGCGGGCGTCGGTGGCATGCGCGAACCCCGGCGGACCGATGATCTGGCTCGTCCACATCCGGCCATCGCCATCCCCAGCCGACACGAAGACCAACGGTTGGGCGGCAAGAAAGGCCGCCGCGACTTCCGGTATCTGCGCCGAGATAATCCGCCCAACGCGAACAGCACTGTCCGATTGTCCCATTCGATGCTGAACGGCCAGCTCGCCGGGGTGATAGGTCATCTCAGAAAAACCCGCATGTCGGCGCGTCGCCCGCCGGCGCCTCGTACTGCTCGACGCCCGTCGCCGCGAACACCTCAAGACGGATCCCGTCGGGGTCGGTGAAGAAGATCCCGCCCGATGACGCGCCTTCCTGGTGCGGCACAACTCCGTCGTGCGCGAACACCGTTGACAGTTCCTTCAGGACCGCCTCCACTGCCTGCACCTCCTGTACGGAATCCACTTGGAAGGACAAATGGTGCAAGCCCGGCGTGGCGGCCGAGAATTCCCCACTGCTCTGTTCCCAGAGGGTCAGCACGGGGCTGCCATCGAATCCGAGAAACGCGAAGCGCTGCGCCCCGTCGAGGCTCGCCACAAGCTGCTCGAATCCGAATGCCCGCCGGTAAAACGCGACCGATCGCTCCAGATCGCTGACGTTGAGTCCGATATGGCCGGTGATGATGCGGGGTGCGATGGCTGTGCCCATGAACAATCCTTCCTAACCAATAAATTCTTCTTACCGGTTAGATCGTAGTCAGGGCGAGCACTCCGGTCAACCACCTATACCGATTTTATCGGTTAGAATTCATGTGACACTTTGCCCCGGAAAGGAGGCGGCTAGCCTCAGGCCATGTCCGATCCACGCCCTCATCTCGGCGAACCGCTCGCACTGGATCTGCTGAACACCCGGTGGATGAGTGGCGATGGACCGCAGGATCTGCTCACCACTTCCGATGGCTTGCGAATCTGGTTGCACACCAACAACCTTGAGGATCGATGTGCCGCAGACGACAAGACCAGGGAGGCGTTGCTGCTCGCACGTGACGCCATCTACCGTGCGGTCAAGGATTCCGATATCGACGACATCAACGCGGTGCTGTCCCACGGTGCGATTCGCCGCGCCCTGACCGCCGACGGGCCGGCCGACATCGCCGAAGTTCCCGAATCACACTGGCTTCCCGGCTGGCTCGCCGCCGACAATCTGCTCACCCTGCTGGCCGACTCGCCGGATCGGATCAAACAGTGCGCGCACCCGCAGTGCGTGTTGTTCTTCTACGACACGTCCAAGAACGGGGCTCGCCGGTGGCACTCCATGGCTACCTGCGGAAACAGGGCAAAGGCCGCACGGCATTACGCCAAGAACACGTGATCAACCTTCACAGCTGCATCACAGGGCCGATTCTTACTCAACTATCACAATCGAAGTATTACGTAACAGGTATCACTTCGTTACCATAACTCCCATGCGAAACATCGTATTGGCCGTTGGCGTGTCCGCCGTTTTCGGAGCGGCGTGCGCGGGGGCAGCGCTGACGGGTGCACCGGTGGCCTACGGAGCTCCGTTGAACTTCGACTGCCTACAGGTCGCGACCCCGGTCGGAATGAACCTCACCTGCGTGAACCCGACGCCGTTCACCATGGACGCACACTTCAAGGGAAACTGCGGTCCGCTCCCCATGCTCAACGAAGACACCGAGATTGGGCCATTCAAGACAATCTCCCGCCAGGTACCGTGCCTGCCGGGTGTGCAGTCGCCGTCGGCCGAAGCGTCGATGAGCATGAGATCCAACGCGCCGGACGAGGGTGACCCGCCGCCCAATCCCCCGGCTCGCCCATTCGGCCTCTAGAACCGCTTCACTCACCCGACGTTGCGCCTGTCCTGTTCGGAAGCAAGGGCGTTTTTCACCACGTCATAGGCCATGGAATGGCCGTATCCGCGACGCGCAAGCATAGCCACCAATCGCCGCGCCGCCTTGATCCCACCGTCATCGAGATTTTCTGACCGGAGTTTCTTGGCGACAAGCTCTGCCGCGCGCGATCGCTCGGCATCTCCGTCGATCTGTGCGAGCGCCGCGGCCGCATTCTCCGCCGATACGCCCTTGGTCCGAAGCTCTGCGGCCAAGGCACGCTTGCCTTTACCGGCGTAGGTATGCCGGGACTGCACCCATTGAGCCGCAAAATCGGCATCGTTGATCAGTCCTGCGGCTGCCAACCGTTGCATGATTCGATCAGAGACCTCATCGGGGTACCCGCGCCGAGCCAGCCTTTCGGTCAGCTCGGCGCGGGTACGCGCCCGACTTGTCAACAGGCGGAGGCAATATGACCACGCCTGCTCGTCCCGCGAATCAACCGGTTCACGCGTCGGGGCTTCGGGTACCGACGCGACCCGGGATCGCAGTTCGTCTAGAGATTCCCTGGAAGGGGAATCAGAAATCGACTGGGGCCGGGACAACTTCTTCATCGGTCAGCACCGCTCCGATACCGAGCTTTTCCTTGATCTTCTTCTCGATCTCGTTGGCGACATCGGCGTTCTCCAACAGGAAGTTGCGGGCGTTCTCCTTGCCCTGACCCAATTGCTCACCCTCATAGGTGAACCAGGAACCGGACTTGCGGATGAAGCCCTGCTCCACGCCCATATCGATGAGCGACCCCTCCTTGGAGATGCCCTTGCCGTAGAGAATGTCGAACTCAGCCTGCTTGAACGGCGGCGATACTTTGTTCTTGACCACCTTGACGCGAGTGCGGTTACCCACCGCATCGGTACCGTCCTTGAGAGTCTCGATACGGCGCACATCAAGGCGAACCGATGAGTAGAACTTCAAAGCCTTACCACCCGTGGTGGTTTCGGGCGAACCGAACATCACGCCGATCTTCTCGCGGAGCTGGTTGATGAAGATCGCGGTGGTGCCCGAGTTGCTGAGCGCACCGGTCATCTTGCGCAGGGCCTGACTCATCAGGCGAGCCTGTAGACCGACATGGCTGTCGCCCATCTCGCCCTCAATTTCGGCGCGAGGCACCAGCGCGGCCACTGAGTCGATGACGATGAGCGAGATGGCGCCCGAGCGCACCAGCATGTCCGCGATTTCCAGAGCCTGCTCACCGGTATCCGGCTGGGACACGAGCAGCGAGTCGGTATCGACACCGAGGTTCTTCGCGTATTCCGGGTCGAGCGCATGCTCGGCATCGATGAACGCGGCGATACCGCCGGCGGCTTGCGCGTTGGCCACCGCGTGCAGCGCGACGGTGGTCTTACCCGAGGATTCCGGCCCGTAGATCTCGACCACACGACCACGGGGCAAGCCGCCAATACCGAGCGCCACGTCCAGCGCGATGGATCCGGTCGGGATCACGGAGATGGGCTGACGCACCTCGTCGCCGAGCCGCATGACCGAGCCCTTACCGAAGCTCTTGTCGATTTGTGCGAGCGCGAGCTCGAGAGCCTTCTCGCGATCCGGTGCCTGCGCCATGGTGTTCTCCATTTCGTCTTGGTGTTCGAAGATCGGTCCGATTCGGGTTGCCGATCGGTTGAGGTGGACGCTAATCGACCCCACCGACAAGCGATCTACCTGCGCGGACCGTTCGTTCGACTGAAATTAGAGTAAGGCGAACACCTGTTCGAATCAAGCAGGCGCGCCGGTGCGGCGTGTCACCGCACCATCACCACTGATCGCGCGGGACGTCGAAATCGGCGCATAGAGCCCGCCACACGTCGCGGGGTTCCGCCCCGTCTTCGACGGCTTGCGCCGCGGTGCGTCCGCCCATCGCGGTCAGAACGTGGTCGACCAGCACGGACGAGCCGTAGACCGCACCGAATCGACCGGTGACAAGCTCATGAAATTCCGTCAGACGCACACGGTCACTTTAGGGCCGACAGCACGTCCTGGCACACCCGTACCGGATCCTGGACATCGACGGCGCCGGCAGCAGCCCGGCGAGCAGCCTCCGTATAACGCTGATCCCCCAGGACGCGACCAATGGCGCCGGCCAGCGAGTCCCGGTTGAGTGGACGGACTAACTCGGCACTACCTTGCCGCACAACACGATTCGCCAGCTCCCACTGATCCCCGCCGCCGGGAACTGCCACCACCGGCACCCCCGCCAGTAGAGCCTTACTTAAAAACCCGTGTCCCCCACCACAAATGGCGAGATCCGCCCCGGCCAGCAACAAGTCCTGACGCGCCAGCCCGGCAACTGCCCACGATGGCAACCCAGATGCGGCCGGATCCAGCGCAGAGACAACCACTCGCGCGCCCGCCGATTCCAAGGCTCGCAGCGCCAGTTCGGTCATCCCCTCGGCCCCGGTGAAGGCCGTCGACGGTGCGATCACGACCACCGGTCCTGAACCCGAGGGTGGCTGCAGCACAACGTCTGTGGGCTCCCAGTGCAGCGGCCCTACCAGCACCGCCTCTTCCGGCCAGTCTGGACGCGGCACCTCCAGCGCCGGCAGTGTCGCGATCAACCGTCGGACAGGCCCGGGATCTTTGGCGGACAGTCCGATGCTTACCCGCGCTCGGGAACGCTGATTCAGCCCCTCATTGATCGATTTCTGGGTCAGCTTACGCATCAGCACATCACGCAGCCGTCCCCGCAACCCCACCCCGGGCGCTAATCCACTTCCCAATGGCGGCAAAGCTTTTGACGGGAGATACAGCGGATGTGGATTAAGCTCAACCCACGGCACACCGAGCAGTTCACCGGCCATGCCACCGCAGGCTGTGATGACATCGGAGACGATCAGGTCCGGCGATAGTTCACGCAACTGATCGACATTGGCCGCCGCCATGTATGCGGCACGCTGATGGATCTTGGTGCCGGAGTCCAAGTCGTCGTCCTCCGCACGCGGCTGCAACCCGAGAAGCTCAACCGATTCCACACCGGCCGAACGAGCCTGGTCGAGCCAGCGCGTTCCCGTCAGCAGTACCGGATCGTGGCCGGCGGCGGCGAATTTGAGGCATAACGCGATCGCGGGAAAGGCGTGCCCGGGATCAGGACCAGCGACCACGGCGACACGCACCGCCCTACCCTGCCACAGCGATTCGGACTACCGTGAAACGCATGACCTACAGCACGCTGGAACTGGCCGCCCTCACGCCGGCACAGACCGTCACCCGCTTCCTGGAAGCCGCTCAAAACGGTGACACCGAGTTCGCAGAAAGTGTCCTGGACGAAAATCTCGTCTATCAGAACGTGGGCCTGCCGACCATCCACGGACGTCGCGCAGCGCTGAAGGTGTTCGAGCCGCTCAAGCGCCCGGGTTTCGCTTTCGAGGTGCAGATCCATCGCACCACCACCAATGGAAACACCGTGATGAATGAGCGCCACGACGCCATCGTTCTGGGGCCGCTGCGCCTGCAGTTCTGGGTCTGCGGGGTCTTCGAGATCTCCGACCAGGGCACCATCACCCTGTGGCGCGACTACTTCGACATGTTCGACATGTTCAAGGCCACGCTGCGCGGATTGGTGGGCATCCCGTTCCCCGCACTGCGGCCACGTTTCTGACCGCTAGTCGACCTACGAATCGGTCCAGCCCGGCTTGGGCTGCACCCCGATATCTGGCCGCACCCCTTCTCTGATTCGCCGTGCGTGACTACCGTTGCCCCATGACGGACGCGCTCGCCACCACCGCCCCCATCGAGATCGTTGAGGGATTCTGGGACGCTATGCGCCGCAGCGACCTCGCGGCCCTCGACGCACTGCTCGACGATGCCGTGCGCTGGGAAAATGTGGGCCTGCCCACGGTCCGCGGGCGCACCACGGTGATGCGGGCGTTGTCCTCGCTGAATCTGCCGGGCGCCGGTTTCGACGTCAAGATCCACCGGATCACCGCCACGGGCAACACCGTGATGACCGAGCGCACCGATGTCATCATCGTGGGCCCGCTGCATATCGCCTTCTGGGTGTGCGGTGTCACCGAGCTCTCCGACGACGGCAAGGTCACGCTCTGGCGTGACTACGCCGACGTCTGGAACCTCACCAAGGGCCTCGCGCGCGGCATCCTCGGGACCGTGGTCCCCGCCTTGCGCCCGAAACTCTGAACCCTCATGGCAGCGTCGTCTTGTCCGCATCCGTCACCGCGCGGTACAGCATCACGCCGCCGAGAATCAGCACACCGGCCACCAGAATCGGGACCAAGAGCTTGAAGATGGCGCCCACCACCAGGAACGCCAGCCATACGACCAGCAGCACGCCAATGATCTTCCACAACACAGGTACCCACCGTTCTCTCGACTTGCTGCGATAGAGCAAGCCTGGCAGGGCGTTGAGCACCTGAGGAACCCCGGAACTCGAAGATCAGGGAAAGATCGGGGATTACCCTGACAGCTGGCCGAGTTCGTCGAGCGCGCCCGCCCATCCGGTGAGACGATCGGTGGCCGATACCAAATCGTCGAAGAGTGGCCCGCGCGACATTGGCGAGGCAGCCACCGCTCCCCCATTTCCTGCCGACACCAATTGCGCTGCCGCGGTGACCAACTCGTTGTACTGCCGCACACCCGTGTCAAGCTGCGCGGTGAACGCCTTGATGGTCGGTTGCAGATACTCCCGAGTGTGCGGCGCCTCGACCGCGGCCCGCTCCATCGACACCACCTCTTTGGCGGTCGCGGCCATCACATACGCAGCCTGATTGGCCGCGGCAAGGATCTGCCGCCCCTCGCTGTCCGGAATCATGTTGCCGCGCTCCACCACTCCGAGCAGAGAGAACAGGCCCCGCTCGGCGGCATCCAGGGCAGCCATGGGCGGGCGAGCGGCCGATCCCAACGGCGGCAGCCGCCGCTCCACCCCGGGGCGCGGCGGCGGCAACGGCTCAGCCTTGAGGAAGCGGTACCGCACCAACAGATACGTCGCCGGAATGGCGCAGCCTGCCGTCAGCAGCGCCGGAATGATCAGCAGCCAGGGCGGTGCGCCGGTAGTCGCCAGCACCGTGGTGACAAGCAGGCCAGCCGCACAGGCCAGCGCCCAGCGGATACTCCAGCGCTTGGCCCGCAGCCGTTTCCGCAGCAGCTTCTCGCGTTTGTCCGACATCGCGCGCATGCGGTGGGCGAGTTCCTCACCAAGATCATTGACGTTGGTGAGCACGCGGCGCAGCAGCTGGTCCCAGCCTCCTTGCACCGCGGTGCGGCGGGGCGGCTGAGGTGTCATGTTCACATTGTGCCCGAAAACTTCGCGGTCGCCGAGTACGAATGTCGGTGCAACAAATCCGCCGAGTGCGAGCGACAGCGCTCACACTCGGCGGATTGAAGAGAAGAAAGCTACTGCTGGCCCAGCGGATTGGCCGGGTTAGCCTGCTCGGGCGCCGTCGCGGGCGCCGGTGTCGCGGTGCCGCCGGCGGGCAGGGCCTCACCCTTCATGGAGGCGCGGATCTGCTCCAGGCGCGAATGCCCGGCCATCTGCACGCTGGCCTGCTGTACCTCGATCATGCGGCCCTGCACCGAGTTCTGCGCCAGCTCCGCCGAGCCCAGGGCGTTGGCGTAGCGGCGCTCGATCTTGTCGCGCACCTCGTCCAGGCTCGGGGTGTTACCGGGGGCGGCCAGCTCGCTCATCGACCGCAGTGAGGCGGACACCTGCTCCTGCATCTTGGCCTGCTCCAGTTGACTCAGCAGCTTGGTCCGCTCGGCGATGCGCTGCTGCAGCATCATCGCGTTCTGCTCGACGGCCTTCTTGGCCTGCGCCGCGGCGGCGAGAGCCTGGTCGTGCAGCGCCTTGAGGTCCTCGACGCTCTGCTCGGCAGTGACCAGCTGGGCGGCGAACGCCTCGGCGGCGTTGTTGTATTCGGTCGCCTTCGCGGCATCGCCCGAGCCGGTGGCCTGGTCGGCAAGGGTCAGCGCCTGACGAACGTTGACCTGAAGTTTCTCGACGTCAGCGAGCTGACGGTTAAGCCGCATCTCAAGCTGGCGCTGATTCCCGATCACCGAGGCGGCCTGCTGCGAGAGCGCCTGGTGGTTCCGCTGGGCCTCCTCGATGGCCTGCTGAATCTGCACCTTCGGGTCTGCGTTTTCGTCGATCTTCGCGTTGAACAGTGCCATGAGGTACTTCCACGCTTTGACGAACGGGTTAGCCATGAGATCGATCCGCTTTCTGTCGCAGTCGTCACTATCTAGGAGTGCGTGGGTCCCAACTTATCGGTTGCACGCCGATCCACACACCCCCTACCGGGGCGCAAAACAATGCGACCGCCACAGTAGTTAGGCGGCCGCCATTGCGCGAACCTGCGGAATGACCACCTTGGTGGCCACATCGATCCCGCTGAGTGAGCGCGATGCCGAGGTCACTGCGGGCTGCGACGCGGCGGCAGGCGCCTCACGACGGGCCATCCGCTCGCTGACCTCGGATAACACCGCCGAGAGCGGGACCTCGAGCGCGCCGCAGATCGCGGCCAACAGCTCGCTGGAGGCTTCCTTGCGACCGCGTTCCACCTCGGACAGGTATCCGAGGCTGACGCGTGCGGAGTCCGACACCTCACGCAAGGTTCTCCCCTGCCCGGATCGAGCGCTCCGCAGAGTGTCGCCGATGGCCTCTCGAAGCAACAGCGCCATGTCCTTCTCCTTTGCGTCCTGAACGTCGGCGTCCATACCGCGTAGTAGTTGAGTCTGCCTTGCTCAACGTTGCCGCGCACGCGGAGGTTCCCGGAAGTTTGGGTGACAGACACCTCACTGTCTGACTTGCCCAACAAACACTTCTCCATCAACGCCGTCATGCCATGTTCGCCGGACTCATAGTCCGAGAGCAGCCGTTGGTGTTGACCTACGTGCCTGAAGTCGCACATTTGGTTTTCGCCGGATCTGTGAATGGGCAAGTAACGCCGCCACACCTGGCCACCACCCTGACGCGCCTGATGGATGTCACCAATGCCCTTGATAGACGCGGAAAGCCGACAACAGCCGCAGCATTGCCGATCATTTCAGTTAGCCAGAACTCCCCGCCTCAAGCACGAATTCGATGGACTCAATCGATGGGTAGCCAAATATTTAACACGTACGCTGATAGACGATAATTGTCATGTAGAGACGCATTTGACGATTCGCTCATCTTTTTCGAAAGCCGGTCATATTTCGAAGGTTTCCGACGCATCAATGTGTACATTGATTAGGTTGCTGTCCTGGATGCCGATCGATTCTGAAATGACACGTTGATCGCCATGCCTAATGCGAACGCCCACGAGCATGCGGCGATCGGGCTTTCGCTGACGCATCAGGTTCTGCCGGGGAGGCCAAAGTCGGCTGACCCACCAGACCGCCGCCGGGCGGCTTGGTGATTGTTGATGACGAGTTGAGGAGAAGATCTCTATGAAGGCAATCGTGATGACGGGCGCTAACCGGCCCTGGGAGGTTCAGGAAGTACCGACGCCCACGGCGGAGCCGGGGCAGGTGCTGGTCAAGGTGCACGCCTCTGGCATGTGTTACACCGACGCGTGGGCCACGCAAGGCTTCGGCGGCGATATCTACCCCCAGACTCCGGGCCATGAGATTGTTGGCGAGGTCGTCGAGGTCGGTGCCGGCGTGCATACCCGCGAGGTGGGCGACCGGGTTGGAGCCACCTGGGTGCAGTCGGCCTGCGGGCGGTGCGCCTATTGCCGCCAGAACCGTCCGTTGACCGGCCAGACTGCGGTGCAGTGTGTCAATCCGCGGACCTCGGGTTTTGCCGCCCAGGGTGGGCATGCCGAATACATCGCACTATCCGCTGAAGGCACGGTTCTGCTGCCCGACGGGCTGCCCTATGAGCTGGCCGCACCGATCATGTGTGCCGGTTACACCACCTGGAGCAGCTTCCGGGACGCCGCGCCACAGCCCCATGAGCGAGTGGCGGTCGTCGGTATCGGCGGTCTTGGCCATGTGGCACTGCAGATTTCGAAGGCCAGCGGATTCGAGACGATCGCGATCACCCATTCCCCGGACAAACGCGACCTCGCCCTGCAGCTGGGCGCCGATCACGTGGTGGCCAACGGCCAAGAACTGCTCGATATCGGCGGGGCCGATGTACTCATGGTGACCACGAACGCGTTCGCCGCAGCAGCGGACGCGATGGCCGGCGTGCGTGTGGATGGCCGGGTCGCTTTGAGCGGCCTGGACTTCAACCACCCGTTCGAGATCGCGTCGGGGGCTGTGCCTTTCCACATGATGCGCCAGAAAGTCATCGGGTCCACGCACGGCGGCCAGCAGCGACTCGGCGAAATACTGGACTATGCCGCCAAGGGCCAGGTCAAACCCATCATCGAGACCTTCTCCCTGGATCAGGCCACCGAAGCATACGACAGGCTCGTCTCCGGGAAAGTCCGCTTCCGCGGCGTCTTCACCCCCTCCAAGTTCAGCTAACTACCAAGGGCGGGTGCTGAGGCGCCCGCCACCACAGCACGCCGTCAAAGGCACAGCGAGCGGTGGCGGGCCCGGGAACCCTTCGTGATGGCGGTGCCTTCACAGTGGAAGGCACCGCTTACAGAGGTTCTGCGTATGCCCTGCACAGGAAGCTTCCATCAGCTAGGTCCGGTTGGAGACCATTTGATTCTCAACGTGTAAGGAGACCACCCATGCCAAACGATGACCAAGCCCAGGCAGCTTTCGACAGCTTCCTTGATATGTGGACCAGTGGAACTACCGCCGGTCGCCGTGCACCGGTGCTTCGGCGCCCGGACGAGGTTGGCCTGGCGTACGAGGACGTGTCCTTCCCCGCGATGGACGGTGTCCCGCTTGAGGGCTGGTTCATCCCGGCCGACTCGGACCGGCTGATCATCCACAACCACTTCCTGCCGGGGAACCGGTACGGCTTTCCGGGGCATTTGCCCGAGTTCAACATCCAGGGCGGGTTCGAGGTAAACCACCTGCCGGAATACAAGGCGTTGCACGACGCGGGCTACAACATCCTGGCCTACGACATCCGCAACCACGGTATGAGCGGCCAGGGCAGCGGCGGAATCTCGGGTGTCGGGCTGATGGAGTACCGCGATGTCATCGGCTCGCTGCGGTACGCCGCCGCCCGCCCGGACACCAAGACCATGAAGAAGGCGCTGTTGTCGGTGTGCATGGGGGCTGACTCGACCGCCATCGCCTGGTCCAAGCACCCCGATGAGTTTTCTGAGGTTCAGGCCATGGTGATGTTGCAACCGTTCTCCGCGCGCTACCTCGTGGAGGAATTCGTCAAGGCCATCGGCATGGAGAACGGCTACGAGAAGTTCGAGAAGGCGGCGCACGAGCGCACGGGGTTCCACCTGTCCGAACAGTCGCCGCTGGAGCATGTGAAGGCCGTGACGGTTCCCACGCTGGTTGCCCAGGTGCACGATGACACGCAGACTCGCCCCCAGGACGTTCAGGACATCTACGACGCGATCCCCGTCGCCGAGAAGAGCCTGTACTGGATCGAGGGCACCAACCGCCGCTTCGATGGATACAACTTCTTCGGTGTGCACCCCGAAATCCCGATCGACTGGTTCAACAAACACATCAACTGATGTAAAGACACCGGACGCAGTCCCGCTCGCAGGCCCACTACGACCACCCCTGCGAGTGGGCCGAGTTTTAAGCGGGCACACGTGGTCCGTTCCAGGCACTCAAGAATGGTCCGCTGCATCTCTGTCACCGGAATGGTCCAGCACCGGGAGAAGATTCCCTGTGCTGGCTCACTTCCGAGTAGGGGCAGCCGGTCGCCGCCTGGTGGTACTCGTCGTCTAGGGGTAACAACCCCTCGTTCAACGGAGTTGACGGTTCGTCGTGGCTCGGGCGGTACCAGGGCACTTCGTTCGCGGCACGCCGCGAACGAATGATCACCTTGGTATCGCTACGAGGGCGGCTGACCGTACCGAAGATGAAGAGAGCCTTGTCGACGTCCTTTCGGCATGGCTCCAATTCGAGTCGACCGAACATCCGGTGCAACACGATGCCCGCCTCCACCAGATAGAACGGGCTGCCTGGGCAACGATGCGGGCCCGCACCAAACCCGAGGAACCCATACCGGTCCGGTCGGTTCTCCAGCCACCTTTCCGGCCGGAACTCCGTGGGCTCCGGATACAGCTCCTCGTCTTGATGGACGGCGGACATCATGAGGAAGAGCAGAGTTCCCTGTGGAATTCGATACCCAGCGAGTTCAATGTCGTGGTCGAGGGGCGAGGGTAGCGCGGCGATCACCGGCGCATTCATGCGCAGCGCCTCGGTGTTGGCAGCCTGCGCATACCGGTCGGAGCGGCCCTCCAGCGCTTCGGCAATCAGCTTCTGACGCGGCCCCGTGTTGTGCATCAGATGCTGTGTTGCCCAGGCGTACGCGAGCACGGAGGTGTCGTGACCGGCCACCAGGAGGGTGACGATGATGTCGCGTAGCTGCCGCTCAGTCCAGGCCGGATCTTCCCGAGTGCCGTACTCGATGAGCCGCGACGCGATGCTGTCGTTTGGATGCTCGCGCAGCTCGGCGATCTTTCGGTAGAGCAAATCGTCAGCCTGTTTCCTCAGTCGGTAACTCCTGCGGAGAATCCGCAGCGGCACGTCATCTCGCCCGGGGATGCCCTCGTTACCCTTGGGCCGCAGTTTGATTCGGGCGTTCAGCTGGTAAGTCAACATGCCAACTAGTCTCCGCGTGGCGTAGTGCTGACTGGCCCGGTACAGGCAGTCACGCATCGCTTCGAGATCGTTATTGCCATCCCAGCCGAAGACCACTCGCAGGATTATGTCCTGGGTAAAACGGGTATAAAAGTCGTGCAAGGCAACTGGGATCCCCAACGGGAGTTGGTCGATCATCTCGTCGAGTCGTCTCACACTGCGTTCCCGGTAGCGTTCGACACGCGCTGGGGTGAGTTCGACGGCCAGCGCGCGGCGAACCCTGGAGTGGTCACGTCCTGTCCGATAAAAGGGGCTGTACGAACCAAGAACCAGGACGAATGCCTTTTTCCACTGCTCGTGGTTAAGGTCACCGGTCGGCAGGTTGTACATCTCCCGAACCACTCGTGGTGAGTTCACATAGACAGCCTCGCCTGTCCAACCATCCGTGTACGGATCGGGGAAAAGGAGTCTTAGTTGTTTGGGCGGCTTGGGGTAATGAGCGCGCCAAATCTCGCCGGTCTTACGAAGTGTGGCACCCGGGTCACCTACCCACCCGCTCAGCGCGAACGAGACCAACTGGGCCGCCCAAGCCGAGCGCCAGGTCAGAGGTGGCAGCGGCAATTCGTCAAGGGTCGGGGCGCTCTGCTCAGGGAGCATGGCCGGTCGTTTGACGGTTGTCATCGAAACTCCTTTTCTTCTGCGGTATCTCGATATTCACTGGCCTCGGCGCGGCTGAGAGCAGCACCGAGACCTGCTGCACAGTCGGCAAGCTCATGTGGCCACGGGCAGAGTTCGCAATCGGGCAGCGCCTAGAAGGCTCGTACGTTGCCGACGGACCGAACCGGACATTGCGGCTTGTGCTCATCATCCGGTTGTGGTGGGAGTAGCGACTCTTTCAGCGGTGTCAGCGGGTCACTATCGCCCGGGCGATACCACGGCACCTCTTGGGCGGCGAGCCGTTTGTGAATGATGACCTCGGTGTCGCCTTTCGGCCGACAGAGGGTTCCATAGAGAAAGTGCGGTGCATCGACGTTCGCCGGAACCGGTTCGAGGTCAAGGCGGCCGAACAGCCGATGCAGCAGGACGACAGCATCGGTCAGGTAAAAGGTGCTGCCCGGACATCGGTGCGGATTGCGTCCTGTTACCCCGAATGCCAGGAATCCGTAGGGATCCGGCCGATTCTCCAGCCACCGTTCCGGGCGGAATTGCTCTGGTTCGGGATATAGCTCCGCGTTCATGTGGACTGGGCTGCTCAGCGCGAAAACAAATGTGTTCTTGCGGATCCGGTAACCGCCGACGGCGATGTCCTGCGTGGCCGGGTACGGGATAACCCCGGTGAGCGGAGATGCCATCCTCAGCGCTTCGATGTTGGCGGCCTGGGCATAGCGATCGGTGACTGCGGCCCGGGCCTCGGCGACGACTTTGGCTCGGGGACCGGGGTTGTGCAGCAAGTATTGGACGGCCCAGTCATAAGCGAGAACCGACGTATCGTGGCCGGCCACAATGAAGGTTCTGATTGTGTCCCTCAGTTGTTTGTTGGTCCACGTGGGGTTTTCGGCGTCGCCGTAGGCGATGAGCCGTGCAGCTGCGCTGTCGTTCGGTTGCGCGCGCAGTTCGGCAATCTTTCGGTCGATGAGTGCGTCGGTACGAGTGCGCAACCGATGAGCCTCGCGCGCAAGCAATCGCGGCGGGATATCTGGACGGCCGGTGAAGTCCCGTGGGCCACCGCGTCGGCGCAAGGTGAGCGCACCGGCGAGCATATAGGGGAGCAATCGTCCGCCGAAGGGCTTGGCGTAGTACTGCTGGGCCTCGTACAGGGCCGCTTTAAGTTCGTCGAGATCGTCACAGTCCCAGCCGAATACAACGCGCAGGATGACTTCCTGGGTGAAGCGGGTATGAAAGTCGTGCAGGCCGACCGCAGTGCCGAGCGGGAGCTCGTCGATCATTTCGTCGAGTACGGTGCCCATGCCGTGCCGGTAGCCTTCGACACGGGTCGGGGTTAACTCGGCCGCGACGGCGCGTCGAGCGCGCACATGGGATCGCCCACTGAGGAGAAACGGGCTCTGCCCGCCGAGCACATAGATCAGCGCCTTCTTCCACGCCTCATGGTCCAGCGCTCCCGGTGGCTGGTGGTACAGCTCGCGAACTAGTTGGGGGTCGGTAATGATGACGGTTTCACCGGCAAAATCATCCATGAAGGATTCAGCGAAGTACCCTTTCAGCGGTTGCGGCAGCTGAGGAAAGGGCATTCGGTAAATTGGCCCGGCATCACGCAGAGCCAGTACCGGTATAGCCGTCTGCCCCGCGAAGGCCTTCAAGAAATTGATCAACAGCGGAATGTCGCGCAGCCTCCTGGGCGCCAGCGGGAGTTCGTTGACCGGCCTCGAGGCATGTGCGGTATCCGTGGGTGTACGCATGGACGTCGTCATAGGAGTATCCCTTGATAGACAAAGGGCTCTGAATTTTCCTGTGGAACTGGCACTTTAATATTCCTCTTATCCACTCTGTCGCCAATGAGTATGTTCACCAAGAGATTCCGTCCGCAGCTCCGCGTTTCGCTGAATCTTCGATCTGGGCGCGGCTGATGTCCGCGCCGAGCGGCACCACGCAATCCACGAGTTCACGTGGCCACGGGCAGGGCTCCATGCGGCCGTCGACGTGGCGGGCGCTCGCCCATATCTGCTCTCCCTTGGCCACGAGCTCACCGCCCTTTTCACCAGGAACGCCAATCCGCTCAAAGCGGTACTCCCCCTTCATCAGATGCATCCGAACCCAAGGCACGGTCAATCTGATGGCGACGAGGTCGCCGAAGTGCAACTCCGCGATGAACTCGCAGCTGCAAGACTGGGTGAGCATCACGTAGTCACCGGAGATATCCGAGCTGAAAACCGGGGCGCCGAGCTGTCCACATTGCTCGCGGCATTGGCCTTGCCAATCGATCAGACGCGCGTAGTAGACCGGCCCCACGGCACTTGTGTCCCCCGCAGTGACACGGTGTTCGATGGTGAACCACGACTGCTGTGGCCGCGACCGCCCCTGTACCGGTATTTGAAGCAATGCCGAACTCATGAGTACCACTCCTGATAGGGGATTTCGGATGGGAGGTAGTCAATCGGGTGGATAGTCAAGTTGGTGACCGTGAGCAGCGTGCGCCCATCGGCCGACGCCACGGCGCGGCCACACGCGGCGTCGTACGACAGGTCGACGCCTGCCGGATACCGTTCAGCGAGTGTCACATCGGTGCACGCAGCGTAGAAGTCGATACGTTCGGCGGCGGTGGGCACGGCCATGATCTGAGTGCCGTCGGGCTGCGGCGGGTAGCCGAAGAGCCGAAGTGTCGAGTCGAGAACCAACGCCGGGAATCGCAACCGTGCAAAGATACTGTTCGCCTGAGCATGTGGGCGGCAGATGGCGGATGCACCGGCCGAATCACTCGCAGAGCGATGGAGTGTGCGCCAGACACCGGATAGTTGCGCCGAAACATCCGGCCGAACCGCCGGGTCGTCCTCCAATAGCGGCGCGCTCCGGACGGCCTGCGCCGGTGGAGACGTGGAGAACCGACCAAGATGTACCCGAACCCTGCAGTGCAACCGATCGGGTACCAGTACCCGACCATCCCGCGTAACGACATCGGAACGAAGTTCAATCCAGACATCCTCCGGGCCAATGGTTTCAGCGGTAACCCGGCACATGGCGGCGGGCACGTCGGCATAGACCGGTGCAGCGATCTGCAGGTCACTGAAGCCAGTGACCTCTAGCTCTGGATTCAGTGACGATGCGGCTTCGGCCGCCATGGCCAGCATCATCACGGCGGGCAGCACGGGCCTGCCGTCAAAGAGATGCTCTGCCAGGTAGCCGTCGCGCGTCGAGCTCGGGCACCAAACCCACTCGGCGGCAGCCCTTGTAGTCGGTTCAACAGGATCCAGGAGCGGTCCGGACTGCTCACGTTCGCATCCCCCGTCCGGGACGGCGTCGGCGAACGCCGGTGAGATTCCGTAGAAGGGAACCGGATCCAACGGATGCGGCACCGCCAGTTCCGAGAGCATTAACGCCGCGCCATGGTCGTTGGTGATACCCGTGAATTTGTACTGCCGACTCAGCTGCTCGGCGATATCACGCACCATTCCCGTTTCGGTCCACAACCCCCATGCGGGAGTGAACTCGTTCCCATCTTCGTACCTTGCTGCCGCACAGAGATATTCGTTCGCCGACACATAGTCGGTATCGCCACCACAGCCCAGCAGGGCACTGCCCGAGCCAAAGTTGCACCACAGGGCCGGCGGCGGGTCGCTGAACGCCTCTTTGAGGTGGTGGTAGCCCGCCACCTTGATATCTCGGACGGCGCGGAATTCGTCTATCGGCTTGTGAGAAACACTGGCAGAGTGGATTCGTCCGGCACCGTGAATGAGAAAGTCGACACGGTCATGCCGGGTGCGCACGGTCTTGGCCGCGCGCTGCACCTGCTCGCGGTCGCGCACATCGCACACCAGATAGTGGACATTCTCGACACCGCACAGATGCTCGAGCAGACGCAGTGTTCGCCGGATCTCGCGTGCGCGCAGTAATGCCTCGAACCTGGCGTTCAGGGAAATTATCGTTGCGGTGGAATCGATCTCCCGTTCACGTGCCAGGAACTCGGCGCGCCTTGCGGCGAGCTCCCCTTCGCCGGCGGTCAGGATGTCAGCGGGCACCGCATCGTCGGGCGTCGTACCTAATAGCCACACCACCGGCCGCGCCCGTGACGCCAACGCGGTCACGACCGCGGCTGTCGCGCCCCGCGCCCCTCCGGTAGCCACGATCACCGGCTGGCGCTCCCACGGGAGACGACCGCCACGGCGCGATTCAGGAAGAGGTGCGGCACATAGTTTTTCGATATAGCGCAGTCCCTGGCGGTAGTACACGACTGCCCGGTCACGCGCGCTCGCGGATTCGGCGGCAACCTGCTCCAGTGCCGTCCTGAGCGCTGCATCCGTCACGACGGCGAACACCGGGTTTGGTATCTCGTGTGCGAGGGCACGCACGAAGCCGGTGATAAGGGTCATGTATGGATGAATACTCTCGCGGCGCAGCGGGTCCAGGAGCAGCGCCGTCACCGTGCTATCTGCTGGTGGTTTCTCCCCCAGCGCGGCAGCGGCCACCAGCGCACACTCCTGCAGAGCCAACAGCTCTGGTGCCGGCGGTGCAGGCCACACGGATCCGGGTACCCGCACCGACGCCACAATCAGCAGCCGCCGGAAGCGAGTACCCATTGCCGCCATCGCAGCGTCAATAGCTGCCTGTGGCCCGTCATCCGCCAGTATCAGTACATCATCGCTACCAACGCCCGCCGCAGCGGTGCACACTATCGGCGCGCCAGCAGCACACGCGAATTGCGCAAGCTGTTGCGCGATTTCAGCGCTATGGGTGAGCACCAGTGTGCCGGGCTCGATTGCTGGCAGGCGTTCGTGGACCGGCTGCGCGTCGGCGCGCCGTAAAACCATCACCGAACGCTCAGGGAGCGATACGGCCGGGCCGGTTTCAGCACCGGCCGGTTCGACCCGAACCAGCGGTGCAGGGTCCAGGTTGTGCACGGTGATCGGATCCCGGTGCCCCATGCCGACGGCCCGCAGCACCGCAAGAGCGCCATCCGCACCCAAGTAACACCGCTGCACAGCTCCTGGTACACCGATATGACGTCCTGTGCGCGCAGCATCCGTGCGGAGGATCGCCCGAATAGGCCAACCACTCTTCTCGGCGACCGAGCGACGTGTAAGTGCCAGCATTACCGCACCTTCGGCGAGTTCATCGGGCGCGAGCCCACTGAGGCCGGCCATGAACTCGGTGCTATGCCCGTTCAGCCCAATAACTATGGCGAAATCTAGTTCCCCCGATGACAGATACCGCTCGGCGGCGTGCAGGGCTCCCTGCGTGGATGATCGTCCGCAATCGACGTTCATCGCCATGCCGCCCAGCCGATACCGATTCACCACCATCGAGGAGATGATGTTGGTGAGCTGACCTGTCATGCTCCTTTCATTCGCTTCGGGCAGCTTGGTGTTCAACGTGGCCAGCTCGGCTTCCAACTGCGACATGTCTTCCGGCGTGTCCGCCAGCGCGGCACGTAGATCGTCGGCGCCCACCCGCACGGAGTACTCGACCATGGCCCGGGTGGGGCCGGTGTGGCCAGTGAAAACACCAGTACGCTCACATGTTTCGCTCCACAGCTCGCCGTGTTGGCCGACGAAGTCGCGAACGACCGCGAGCCCCATCAGATGAGTCCGGTCGATACTGCGCGCATTGACCGGCGGCATACGCAACTCCGAAATCGGCGGCAGCGGGTAGTCGGGACCGAATGACCGGGATGGTGCGACCCCGTCGCCACACAGCCAGTGGGTGATCTCATCCTGCGATACGGAGCCAGGGAAATGCACCGAACTACCGACCAACACCATGGGGTCGTCCAGGACAGCACCCGCACCGCGCCTCGGCGCGGACAGCGGTGGCTCGCTTTCTGAGTCCGGTGCCTGTACCAACAGATGAGCGTTGGTGCCGCCGAAACCGTACGCACATACGCCAGCAATACGGCGCGCCGCTGGTGACGCGGACCAGGACACAGACTCAGTCGGAACCACGATCCGGTCGGTACGGGCGGTTGACGGAAACTCAGTGAAATAGCGTTCGCCGGGAATTTCGCCGTGTCGCATTGCCAGCACCGCATGAATCACGTTGAAAGCCCCGGCAGCCCAGGCGCCGTGCCCAATGAGTGGCTTGTTCGAGGTGCACCACGTTTGGCCGGAGCCGGCTGCACCTGTCAGTGTTTCCAGCTCCACATCATCGCCCACCCTGGTACCGGTACCGTGCGCGACGAACCACGTAACGGCCTCGGGCTCGACCGCGTTCACCGATCGCGCCCGGTCCACTGCTCGGCGCTGCCCCTTCGGCGACGAGGCCATGACGCTGCCCTCACCGTCCGCAGATCCGCCGAATCCAGCCAGCAGCCCCAGGATTTCATCGCCGTCGGCCAACGCGCATTCGCGCCGCTTGAGAGCGACTACCGCGGCGGCGTCGGAGAACAGCACTCCGGCGGCGTCGGTGTCGAATGCCCTGATCTCGCCTGTGGTCGATAGGCCCCGTAGCTTCGCGAACAGCACCATGTCACGACGCGAACCGATGTTGGCACCGCCGCACAACACGACGTCACGCTCGCCTGCCAGCAGGCTCTTGACGCCGAGATCGACGGCATACAACGAGGACGAACACGCCGTGTCTACCACGAGCACATCGCTGTCCTCCGGCAATAGATCCCGGCAGGCCGCACGCACCATGCGGTCCGGGAAGGCATCCACCGCCCGCCCGGGTGCGTGCCGGTACCTCCCTCGCAGGGCTTCCGATGAGGACCGCTGAGCGGCCCGGGCAGTGGCCATCAGAATGGCGTCTTCCAGTGCGAGTCCACCTGGCTGAGCACCGATGTAGGCGCCCAGCCGATCGCCCTGGTTGATCGTGAGCGAGTCCATCGCCTGCAGCAGGCTATGGCGCAGGAGGACAGCGGTACGGTCTGCCCCGCCCCAATAGCCCAGGGCTTGTTCCTTTGCCAAGTCTGGGTGAGGATCGAAGTCACCCAGGAAACCTCCGACGCGGACGTAGGTTTTGTCTGGCGTTGACGGGTCCGGGTGGAACCAGTGGTCGAGGTCTATGTGGCTGGGTTCGCGCAGAGTGTTCCGCGAACCGCAGAGCACTCGCCAGAAGTCCTGCGGGCTGCTGACACCGGGCGCGACCAAACCCATACCAACCACCGCGACGCTGCCCTGCGAGGTTGTGGTCACACTGATGCTCCGTTTCTCCCAAGGGTCTCCATCAGCCCTGCCAGGTCCGGAATCGTGTTGTAGTCCCGCATACGCATCTCGGCCGGTGGGGTCGGCAAGTTGAACTCGTCCAGCAGGCGTACCAGCAGTTCGGTCTTCTTCACCGAGGCGATGCCGAGGTCGGCCTCCAGATGCGCGTCGTCGGTGAACACGTCTTCGGGATATCCGAGCGAGGCGGCAAACAAGGCTCGGAGCCGAGCCAGCAGTGCCTCCCGGCCGGGTAATGCTGATGTTCCAACACCATTTGCCGGCATCACTGCCGGTGCCGCACCGTTCGTCGCCCCCGCAATTTCCGTGGACGGCCGCACTAGGTGAAGGTCGCGAGGAGACGCCGGCGCTGTCACGCCCGAGAGAACGTCCAGAATCTCGACGGCACTGCGCGCCACCGGAGGCGGTCCCAGCAATGTGACGCCGGCCGGAAGACTCTCACGGGCCGAATCTGTCAGCACCGAACGCACCCCCACTTCGATGAATGTCCGCACCCCGCAGTCGTCGTACAACGTCCTGATTGCGTGGAGATAGTTCACCGGGTCGGTCAGATGCCGTTCGACAATTCGACGAGCGTCGGCTGCGTGGTCCACGAACCGCCCGAGTATGGGCGAATACACCCTAATCTTGGGGTCGGCGATCCGGTATGTCGCCGCGGCTTCCGCCACCAGATCGGCAGCACGCCGAAGGATTTGGTTGTGATGCGGGTAGCGCACCAGTAAGCGGGTTGCTTGCACACCGGCCGCGCGCGCCACCGCCTCGAGCCTCGGCAGTTCTTGATCAGATCCCGAAATAACGGTCTGTACTGGGGAATTCGATAGAGACACCGTTAGCGATAATCCACCCGCCGCACCACAAAGATGACGAGCACGAGCGCTACCGGTCGCCAGCGCAACCAACCCGCCCGAGACGTTAAGCTCGGCCAGTGCGACTTCTCGTTCGCAAAGCACGCGCGCACCGTCTGCCACCGACAGCGCGCCAGCGGCTGCTAGCGCGGTAATCTCGCCGGTACTGTGCCCAAGCAACACGTCGCCTTCGGTTCCCCTGGCACACATCGCCTGGTACATCACATAACCGGAGACATAGGACGCCAGGTGCAAGAGCGTTGGCGTCTCGGCAAGCTTCTCGATTGACGCACCGTTTGGGTCCGTCAACGGCCCCGACACGGACCCAAGCCCGTAGTCGGCAGCAACCTTATCGACCTCGGCCAGGATCCCTACGGCACGGGGTGCATCCAGTGCCAACTGAGCGAACATGCCTGGCGCATAACCACCCAATCCTGGAAATTGAACAAGCGTTGTCATCACATACCTCCCGAAGATCAATCCGTCTCGAGCAGCCACCGTATGCGGCGGCTACACCCACTCGGCCAAAACACCTGGCGTGCAATGGAAGATTCGGCCTTGGGTAGACCGCAATTGGCAATCTCTGCCTGATAAGCCCGGACCCGCCAGGCCCAAGATCGGCGTACGCAAGCTCCAAATTTCTCTTGAGAACCGACGGCCAAGGGAGTTGGACGGTGTATACGCACTCATCGAGCAGACACGCCGGGTTCACAGGCGATAGATCAAACCACCGAAATGGAACGCGTCCACACGTACCGCCGGGGAACTTTTGGTTCCGACTATCGCACTTCGCTCATTGCGTAACCGTTGAAACCCGCGAGGTGCGAGAGCCTTACGAGATCTCGTCTCAGCAGCTGATTGTCACGCCGCAGCAGCGATCGCAGGGTTCGATGGGCGTCGGTGTCGTAGCGCAGATCCTCATCGGAACTATCCGCGGCCTTCGTGAGCTCGAAGGCCGCACCCATTTCGTCGTGAAGACCCGCGAAGGCCCTCGCTGTCATAATGTGAAAGCGAGCCCGCTGCCCCGCGGCGCACTTTTCGGACAGCACAGTAGACGACGCTGCCTGAATGACTCCGTCAAAGTCACTGCAGGCCAAGGCGGCCTCCATTCGAGTGAGCCCCACCTCGTCGCGGCCAAAACCGACCCCATGCACCTGGCGATGCTCACCGAGTCTTACTGCGGTGTGTTCCGCGGCGGCCAGCAGGCGCTTAGCCTCCGCCGGATCCGGCACGGTGGCGGCAGTCTGCGCGGCGAGCAGCTGCAAAGCCCCACGTAAGGCAGCATCATCATCGGCGCCACCCGTCTCGTCAGATGAAAGACCTGCGGCAGCGGCCAGTGCGTACCAGTGACCGTCGCCCGCTCGTCCCCACTGAATCAGGGCGTCGGCGACATGCCACGCGCTGGCAGCCACCACTATCGGCTGATTGCTCGACCCTGCCAGCAACATAGCGCGATCGGCCGCAATGAGAGCGAGGTCATGGGCACCCGCGCGGCTGCATAGCTCCCGACACAAACGGTAGAGCCGGATCAGATCTGCAGGCCCGTCGGCGCCATCCGAGTACCAGTAATGCTGTCGCATCTGAGCGAGAGCGATAGGCAGCTGCTGTGCCAATTGAGAATAACGTCCCCTGGGTCCACTCCAAATGCTCTCATAGAGATCCAGTGCGGTCGAAATATCAACCGCGGGCGCGGCCTGACTACGCCGGCTATTGCCCTCCCGGAGAACCGCTGCGTTGATAGCGGGATGATCGAGAATCGCTGATCTCATTGGACGCAACAAGTCTGTGACCGTCCGGCACTGCGGCATCACTTGGCCCGCCGGCCAATCGATCAAGTCCCGAAAGTCTTCGATGCGCAAGGCTCTGGCCAACCGCATGATCACTTCAACGCTGTCCAGACGTAACCGTCCGGTTTCCACGAGCCTCAACCACTCTTCACTGCGCCCTACGAGATTGGCCACGAGTCTGCGCGAAAGCCTAAGCTCCAAGCGCCGCAACTCAATTCGTTCACCCACCGCAAGGTCTGACGAACTAGCGCCACCGGCAGCGCTCATCGGCCTGCCGAATGGGTCATTCCCGGCCGCCTTCGCCCTGATCGACGCCAACGCCCGCCGTATCGCACCGATGTCTCTAACAGCCCACCATTGAAGTGGTATTGCACTGTCACTAAATGAAATACAGCGCGCATACCACATCCCCGATAATGTTGCATATACGCGCTCCCCTCATGGAAATTACGGCTGCTATTTACACCCGTAACCGTTCCGTAGACCCGCCGATTCCCTGATTCTGCCACCAAGATCACATTTGTGCGGTGACGGTCTCCGAAATGTGCGCATCCCGAAACACGACGGGCACCAGTTGGGCCCCAAAGATATTCGACAATCGCACCGCCAGTCGGCCCGACCGCTATCTGGGTTACAGCTAGCCCCAGATAGCCCACGGTGAGCCGATTCGCCCATGTGCAGTCTCAGATTCAACTACCGCACTTCGCGGCTCATCGAGCGCCTTCACGGCAGCTAACCTCACGAGACCCGAGAGTTACTGCAATCAGGCTTATCTAACGATCAATGCACTGTTTTCTCGATGAGACATAGAGGCTTGTTTGTCTAAGCCTTCACACCGGACGATGCCGTCGGGTTCATATGCTCGACCATTGTGACAGCGCAAGCGCACAGCCCTCGACACACAGCCACGCACGGTGTTGGACCGAACATCGCCCCCGGGGTCGGTACTGCCCCACGGCAGATCCGACGCGCGTCCTGCGCTCGCATATACCGCACGCCGCTGCCAAAATATGCTGATGCGCAGTAACTTCGGACATTCCGCCGGCTACAAATGGGCGGATGTATCCTACTGCCGCCCAAGTGATTTCATGCCCCCCGCCGCGGGACAGAGGCCATCCTTGTCTGTGGGAGCCTTTCCCACAGGGACGACGGGGCAATTCCAACTACATGTGTGACACTGGTCGGCGGTTAGTGTCGTGCCACAAGGTAGTGGCAGGTGTTTTCCAGGACATAGGAGCCGTCGTTGCGGCGGTATGGCGCAATCGATTCGGCTATTGTGGTGGCGACGCGATCCCGTCCGGCATGGTTGATTGCTAGTGCTGCCGGGCCGGTTGATAGCAGACCGCGCAGCGCGGTACCCAGGTCGGTGTACTCCCAAGGGCAGGACACCACGCGATGCCCGGTCAGAGCTAATCCGGCCCTGGTCACAAGAACATCCAGCGCATGGGGATCGGATGCGTCCAGTGGCGTTGATGCTGTGGATATTTCGGGCGGCAACAGGCCGCCGAGGTCGAGCAGGTACGTGATGGCGTCACATTCGTTTGGCGGGCCCCATGTCGCCAGCACCAGGTAACCATCGGGCCGCATGACCCGGATGGCTTCATCGATCGCGCATGCGGGTTCGCTGGCGAAGTGCAGGCAATTGAAGGCAGTAACCACGGTAAAAGCACCGTCCGGAAATGGAAGGTCCTCCATATCGCCGACTTCGAAACTCCCCGAAGGTGTCTTCTTTTGTGCGACCTCCACCAACGCCGGACAGGCGTCCAACCCGGTGACTGTCGCGCCCCGGCAACTGGCCAGGTTGGTGAAGTCGCCGTCACCGCAGCCGATGTCCAGCAGCGAGCGGCCTCGCCATGGGTCCAACTCGTCGAGGACCGCAAGAGACACCGGTCTGATGGTTCGCTGTTGGACATCAACCCAATCCGAGGCGCCAACTCCCCAAAGCTCACCCTGAAGTTCTGCTGACCGCATTTCGCCTCCGGTTGGGGTCAATGGAGGGTGGACGCTATCCGCCGGCGACGGCGGTATAGAACGCGATTCGATCGTCTGCGGATAGCGCCATGGCGCCGTCTGGTTGCTGGATGAGTTCGTCGTTGAGTACCACCCGGTGGGCCTGACGAAGTTGCCCAGTGTTGTCCAGCAGCACTCGTTTGATCTCTGGAATTTGGGCCGTCAGTTCTGCGAGTGCACCGCCGAATGTGGTCGCTGGTACCGACACTGAACGGCTATCGGCCGCGCGTTGCAATATTCCACTGAACTCGAAGATCATGGCATGTTCTCCGTTCGTCTCATTCTTTACCCGGCTCCCGCTGAGTCGGGACATTTCGGTGATCAGCCAAGGCGCCCTGTGCCGGTACCGGTTACGCGCGCATGCTGGCCGTGATCAGACGTGGACAAGGTTCGACGGGCGACTTGCGCGTGCCACCACTCCTGCACCGAGATTGATTTCCAAGATGTCCTGCGTGCCGGCGGCAAGTGCCAACCCTGAGAAATCGCGCATGTACCGGCCCAGATGCGGGTTTCCGTAAAAGCCGTATCCACCCAGCACGTTCAACGCCCGCTCCAGTACGAACCGGATCTGTTCAACGGCAAAGCACTTGGCCGCGGAAACCACGGGATCGAACACCGGCTCAGTCCTGCCCTCCGCGACGCGGGTCAACGCGTGATACAGCATGGCCCGCGCCGATTCGACTGCCACATACATGCGCCCGAGCGAGGCCTGCACGTTTTTCAGCTCGGCTACGGTTTCCCCGTAACGGACGGTGCCGGCCAACTGCGCTGCGCAGTCATCTAAGACTGCTTGGGCGCGTCCCAGTGGGGCGCACGCGATCCACAGCCGCTGGTTGCTGAGGAATCGTTGAGCGTGCGTAAGTCCGTCAGTCGCCTCGAGTATCCGGCCGGCGGGCAACGGAACGTTGTCGAAGGTGACTGATGCGGCGCCCGCCGTCTTCATACCTAAGGGTTCCGATGGCGTCACCGTGACTCCGGGGTCGTCACTATGCACCAGGCACGCCTGCATATCGCCGGTCTCGTCCAGTGCATAGGTGAGGAAGAAGTCGCTCATTTGACCACCGGTTATATAAGACTTATACCCGTTCAACACATAGTTATTTTCTTGCCGCAGGAGCACTGTGCGGAATGAGAACGCATCAGCGTCTTCGGTGTATGCGATGCCTGCGCCGCAGCGACCCTGGGCGACTGGTATCGCATACTTTTCGATCAAATCGGAACGACCAGATTCGCAAATAAGCCGGGCAATATCCACCTGGTGATTCATGATCAAAGGCAAGGCTGAATCTCGGCAGAGGTAGCCGATTTGTTCTAACACCATTCCCCATGTCAGTGCATCGGCTTCTTCACCCCCCGCCTCACGTGGCAGGGAAAAGGCCTGAAGACCCGTCACCCCAGTGGCAAACATTAGCTCAGATGGCGGTGGAAGTCTCGCATCATCTCGTTCAACTACAGTCGCCCCTATCTCTGCCAAGAGATCCCCCCAGCGGGTTTTGACCAGGTCAGCGACCTCGGCCCGGCGAGCGTCCCTATCTAACACAGCCCTCAGCTCCAATCATCAACAACCAGGACACGAACGGCAAGCAGAATCGCGCACTGGCAGCCAGTTAAATTGACCAGTGCTAAACCACAAGATCAATCATTAAAATTGGTTAACGACAGCCCCCTAAGAGTCACCGCGCCATCCCCAGAATGTACTTCCAGCCTGGGGCTGAATTTACGATCATTATGAGTATAATAAATAGTGTGACCCACCGATGGGCAAGAATCAATACTCTTCGAACACGTCCATTAGGTCACGACAATTTCCACATTAGCTCGATGCCGAGCATGCACCGATAATGCCGGAAATAGGCTTTGCAGAGGAATCTATTGGTACGAAATTCCGAAAATCTTGGGGGCATCGGCTTCGTCATCGGGCACTGAACGGACCCCCACCCGGAGGTGCTATCGCTGCGCTGGGATCACCAGTTGATTAGAGGAGTCCGTACGTGTCATCACCGAAATTGATGCCGCTGGTCGAACCAGCCGCTGAGCTGACCAAGGACGAAATCGCCCGCTACAGCCGACATTTGATTATCCCGAACCTGGGGGTGGACGGGCAGAAGCGGCTCAAGAACGCCAAGGTGCTGGTGATCGGCGCGGGCGGGCTAGGCTCGCCGGCACTCCTCTATCTTGCGGCCGCGGGTGTCGGCACGCTCGGGATCGTCGACTTTGACGAAGTGGACGCCTCGAACCTGCAGCGCCAGATCATCCACGGAGAGTCCGACATCGGCCGCTCGAAGGCCGAAAGCGCGCGTGACGCAATCGTCGAGCTCAACTCCGGCATCGTCGTCCGGCTTCACAAGATCCGGCTTGAGCCGGAGAACGCGATCGAGCTGTTCGCCGAGTACAACCTGATCGTCGACGGGACCGACAACTTCGCTACCCGATACCTGGTCAACGACGCCGCGGTGTTGGCGCGCAAGCCCTACGTATGGGGCTCGATCTATCGCTTTCAAGGACAGGTATCGGTGTTCTGGGAGGACGCACCTGAGGGGCGCGGCCTTAACTATCGCGATCTGTACCCGGAGGCCCCACCGCCGGGCATGGTGCCTTCGTGCGCTGAGGGCGGCGTGCTCGGCGTGCTGTGCGCCATGATCGGTTCGGTCATGGTGACCGAGGCGATCAAGCTGATCACCGGTATGGGTGAATCATTACTTGGCCGTCTGATGGTGTATGACGCGCTGGAAATGAGTTACCGCACCATTGCGTTGCATCGTGACCCCGAGCGTCAGCCGATCACCGAATTGATTGACTACGAGGCGTTCTGCGGTGCGGTGTCCGAAGAAGGACAGGCCGCAGCGGTGGGGTCTACCATCACTGCGCCCGAGCTGAAGGAGCTGATCGACACGGGCGACGACATCGAGCTGATCGACGTGCGTGAGCCCGCCGAATGGGACATCATGCACATTGCGGGCGCCAAGCTGATACCGAAGGACCGTTTCCTCTCCGGTGAAGCGCTCGCGGATTTACCGCAGGACCGGCCGATCGTGCTGCACTGCAAGACCGGTATCCGATCCGCGGAAGTCCTCGCCCTTCTCAAAAAAGCGGGCTTCTCGGATGCCACGCATCTGCACGGCGGCATAGTCGCGTGGGCGAACCAAGTCGACAAATCACTACCCGTTTACTGACCTCAACGCGTACGCGGACGCCGGTGCGGACACCCTGATGGGTATCCCAGCGGCGTACAGCACCGAGGACCGCTTGACGCAGCTGCGCCTGCTCGCCGAAGCAGCGGAACGCTCCGAAGCAGCGGAACGCTCCGGAGCAGGCCAAGACCGCCAGTAAACCGCGCGCCTCAAGGATCAGGACGTCGCGGCAGGGATCTAGCCCCGGGTTATGCGGATTTAGGCCGGGGACGCAGTGCCTGCACCAGGTAGTCGATGCCGGTGAGGACCGTGAGGACCACCGCCAGCCCCATGAGGACCATCGCAGCGGTGTGCCAATTCCCCGTCAACGGCAGCAGATAGCCGGCGATCGCCAACGACTGGACCATGGTCTTGAGCTTGCCGCCCCGATTTGCCGGGATCACACCATGGCGGAGCACCGAGAAGCGCAGCACCGTGATTCCGACCTCACGTACCAGGATGACCGCGGTCACCCACCACGGGAGATCTCCGAGCATACTGAGCCCGATCAGCGCCGCGCCGATGAGCGCCTTATCGGCGATCGGGTCGGCGAGCTGGCCGAATGGGGTGACCAGCCCATAGCGGCGGGCGAGTACGCCGTCGTATCGGTCGGTGGCGATGGCCAGCGCGAACACCCCGAAAGCGGCAATGCGCCAGGAAGATTGGTGCCCGCCCTCGGTGAACAAGACGACGATGAACACCGGTATCAGCACGATGCGCAGCACCGTGAGAATGTTGGCAATGTTCAGCAGCGGCACCGGCGCAGCCGAAGCCTCGGAATCAGGCTGGGTTTCCGGTGGCATCGGCACGTCAAACACCCTATCTGTTCTGGGGCTGGCTACTGTTCACGCATGAGCGCTGAAGGTACATCCGGCATCTCAGGGAATCTGGGGCACACGACTCCCACGGTGACCGTTCGCCGGTCCCGTACCTCCGATGTGCCCGCCATCAAGGCGCTTGTCGACGTCTACGCCGGACGCATCCTGCTGGAGAAGAACCTGGTGACGCTGTACGAGGCGGTCCAGGAGTTCTGGGTGGCCGAACTCGACGGGGAAATCGTCGGCTGTGGCGCCCTGCACGTGCTGTGGTCGGACCTCGGTGAGGTGCGCACCATCGCGGTGCACCCCAGGCTCAAGGGAGCCGGAGTCGGGCACGCGATTGTCAGCCGCCTGCTCGATGTCGCCAGGGATCTGGAACTCCAAAGAGTGTTCGTGCTGACTTTCGAGGTCGACTTCTTCACCAAACACGGATTCCGCGAGATCGAGGGCACCCCGGTGACCGCCGAGGTGTACGAGGAGATGTGCCGGTCCTATGACACGGGCGTGGCCGAGTTCCTCGACCTGAGCTACGTGAAGCCCAACACGCTGGGCAATACCCGGATGCTCGTCCACCTCTGATTCCGCGCATCAGGGCCCTCGCGGCGCCATCGTCGGCCATGATCGGGGCATGCCACGACTGCGCCAAGTGTCCCGCGCCGAAACCGACGACCGACTTGTCCATCGCATGTACGACCAGATCTTCGGCGATCGCGATCCGGTCACCGCTCCGGGGACCACTACCGGCACACCCGGTGACTGGTGGACGGTTTTTGCGCTCGTGCCCGACGCCCTGAAGCACTCGGTCCAGGGTTTCGCGTTCTACCGCAGCCCCGATCGCAAGCTGGATCCGGTTTTGCGTGAGCTCGGACAGACCCGGGCCGGCTGGGCACGTCGCAGCCAGTTCGTCTTCTCCCAGCACTGCAAATCGTGCCGCATTGTCGGCATCTCCGAGGAGATGATCTCCGCGATCCCGTCGTGGAGTACCGCCGAGTGCTTCACCCCCGCACAACGGGCGGTACTGGCCTACACCGACTGCCTGGTACTGGACGGCGGACGAGTACCCGACGGGGTGTTCACCGCGCTGAAAGCCCACCTGTCCGATGAGGAGATCCTGGAGCTCACCTACATCACGGCCATGTACGAGATGCACGCGGTGATGAGCACGGCGCTGCGTTTGGAGTGGGACAACCGCGAGGAGCCGATCGTGGAAATCGCCGCTCCCGAAGGGTTCACGTCCTTCGATGTGGGCGACGCCATCGCATTGCGGCGCGACGACGACACCGAGAAGTCTTCGGGGACTTAGAAGTCTTCCGGCACTCCGCCGTCGTCTTCGTCTTCCTCGTCGGCTCCCCCGCCGCCACGGATCGAGGCCATCACACTGCCCAGATCCTCGGGTTTCACCATGACCTCGCGCGCCTTGGATCCCTCACTGGGGCCCACGATTCCGCGTGTCTCCATCAGATCCATGAGGCGGCCCGCCTTGGCGAAGCCGACCCGCAGCTTGCGCTGCAGCATCGAGGTCGAGCCGAATTGACTCGACACCACGAGCTCGACGGCCTGCAAGAAGGCGTCCATATCGTCACCGATGTCAGGATCGACATCGTCCTTACCGGGACCGCCGCCGACCTTGGCGGCGGTGACGCCCTCGGTGTAGTCGGGCTCGGCCTGTTCCTTGGCGGCTGACACCACGGCGCTGATCTCTTCATCGGTGATGAAGGCGCCCTGCATGCGAATGGGCCGCCCGGCCCCCATCGGCAGGAACAGTCCGTCACCCATACCGATGAGCTTCTCGGCGCCTGGCTGGTCCAGGATGACGCGGCTGTCGGTAAGCGATGACGTCGCAAAGGCAAGGCGCGATGGCACATTCGTCTTGATGAGGCCGGTGACGACGTCCACCGACGGGCGCTGAGTGGCCAGCACCAGGTGGATACCGGCCGCACGTGCCTTCTGGGTGATGCGCACGATGGCGTCCTCGACATCACGGGGCGCGGTCATCATGAGGTCGGCAAGCTCGTCGACGACGGCGAGAATGAAGGGGTACGGGCGATATTCACGCTGGCTGCCCAGCGGTGTGGTGATCTCGCCAGAGCGCACCTTCGCGTTGAAGTCGTTGATGTGCCGGACCCGGCTGGCCTGCATGTCCTGGTAGCGCTGCTCCATCTCCTCCACCAGCCACGCCAGAGCGGCCGCGGCCTTCTTCGGCGAGGTGATGATCGGGGTGATCAGGTGCGGAATACCTTCGTAGGGCGTCAGTTCCACCATCTTGGGGTCGATCAGGATCATCCTGACCTCCTCCGGCGTGGCGCGTGCCAGCAGTGAGACGAGCATCGAGTTGACGAAGCTCGACTTACCCGAACCGGTAGATCCGGCCACCAGCAAGTGCGGCATCTTGGCCAGGTTGGCGGAGATGAAGTCGCCCTCGATGTCCTTGCCCAGGCCGATCAACAGCGGATGGTGATCCCTGCGGGTCTCGGGCGCGGTCAGCACATCGGCCAGCCGCACCATCTCCCGGTCGGTATTCGGCACCTCGATGCCCACCGCGGACTTGCCGGGGATCGGCGCGAGTAGGCGCACGCTATCGGTGGCCACCGCATAGGCAATATTGCGTTGCAGCGCGGTGATTTTCTCCACCTTGACGCCAGGGCCGAGTTCCACCTCGTAGCGGGTGACGGTGGGGCCGCGGTTGAAGCCGGTGACGGCCGCATCGACCTTGAACTGCTCCAGTACCCCGGTGATCGCCGCGATCATGTCGTCGTTCGCCGCGCTGCTCTCTTTCGGCGGGTCTCCCGCGATGAGCAGATCCAGCGAGGGCAGCACATACGGGCCCTCGACCACCCGATCGACAACGGGCATCTGTGCTTTGGGCTTGGCCTTCTTGGTCGGTTTGACCACCGGTACTGGCTTGGGCGCGGGTGCGGCGGGAGGCTCGGGGGCCGCGGCTCCCTCTTCCTCGAGCGGGTAGTTCTCCATCGGCGTTGTCCCGCGCTTGAATTCGCGAGTCGCCTCATAGTCGTCTTCCGGCTCGAGATCCTCTTCATCCCACTCCGGGTCCAGGTCCTCGTCGTCCCACTCGTCATACTCCTGGGGCGAGAACATGTTCCGCAGGGTGTCGGGGATGTCGCGGATCGTGGTGCCGGTCAGCAGTAGTACACCGAAAACGATCGCCATCACGAGCAGCGGCGCGGCGATCCAGGCGGTGAGGCCCTGCGCGAGCGGTCCGCCGATCACAAAACCGACGAATCCTCCTGCGGCCGAGCGCCCCTCCGGGGAATCGGGCGAACCCGCGAACAGGTGCCACAGGCCGAGGATCGGCAGCGCGACCATGGCGAAGCCGAGCAGCAGGCGCGGACGCTCCTCCGGGTTCGGCTCGGTGCGCATCAAGAACACGGCGATGACGAGTGCGATGACCGGAACCAGCGCCACACCGGAGCCCACCACCGCACGGAAGACATCGTCAATCCAGCCGCCCACCGGCTTGGCGGCGTGGAACCACGAGCTCGCGCCCACCACGAACGCCAGGCCCAGCAACGCCAGCGCGATGCCGTCGCGCCGATGGCCATGCTCGATGTCGTGAGCGCGGCCCACCGACCGGAACAACGACCCGACGCCATGGGCGCAGGCATGCCACCCGGTGCGCGCCCCGCGGCCCAACGCCACCAATGGCGTCGTCCAGTGCTGGCTACGACGCTGATTGCGGCGACGGGGCGCCGGACGACGGGTCGGCGCAGTGTTGCGCGACCGGGGTCCCGGCTTGGTGTTGCGGCCGCGCGAACGGCTGACAGTCTTACTCGCCATGGCGACAGCCTAGTCGCAACAGTCACATCCGCACCATCTGCAACACGGGTAAAACCGCTAGTAAGCAAATGTTTTGTCACCTACGCGAGGCCGCCCCGAGACAGTCCCGTGACCTGAGAAACCCGGCTTAGCGGTCGGGGCGCGGCTTAGTCTCGCCCAGCCAGGACTGATTCGCGGCGATGTAGAACTGGTCGCCGTTGAAACTGCTGGCCGAATGTCCCCGGAAGCAATAGACGCCCTCGTCTTTGGTGACGGCACATTTGACGGCGCGGTAATTGAAGTAGTTACCCGGCGCGAGCACCGGCGGCCGCGTCGCGGGAGTGAACAGTGACTCGCCCGTCGCGTCGAAATGAGCACGCCAATCGCCCGGGAACCAGGCCACCTGGTTCGTGCCGGCGGGCGCCCCGGGGAACGAACCGTTGCAGCCGAAACTCCCGTCGATCCAGATCGCACAGGTCAATCCGCGAGGCGTCGCGAACCAGGCCCCGTCGGTGTCATCACGCAGGAACTGCTCGAAGTCGGCCTGTTTGAACTTGGTGATGTTGTTGACGTCGGGATATGGATTCGGGTCCCCCGAGATGTCGGGATCCGCCGCCGCGGAGGCCACCGATCCGACAATAAGCCCCAGTGTCAGCGCGATGATGCCCGCCAACTGAGTCAGCAGCCGCATTCCAACCCCTCCCGATATTCGTGGTTACCCAGTCAGCAAAATAGCGAGGCCGATTCTATTGACCCCGTCGCCCCTGCGAGGGAAAACCGGCCAGACACTTGACAATGAGTGTTGCCAACATGCCCTGGCGCTCGCTAGCCTGTCCCCATGAGTGGCAACGGCGCCCTATCGACAGTCAGCACGCATCCCAACGACTACTACTGGCGGGCAGGGATGGCTCTGCGCCCCGCACCAGCTCGGTTGCGATTCGACGCGATGTGGACTCAGTCCCGCAGGGACATCCTGACTCCGTGGATGGACTTCCATGAGGTCCCCAGAGAGACGCCGCGCACCCGACTGCTCGCCGATCATCTCTGGCAGGGCGACGAACTGATGGATGCGGTCGTGGACCGCATCCGCAAGATGCCCGCTCGCCAGGGTCGGGCGATGCTCACCCGGGCCCTCGACCACGGCATCGAATCGATTGAGAATCCGCCGGCGGAGTTCGTCGCGTTGTTCGAGCAGCTCGACAATCCACCCGCGTGGTACGACCCCGCGCTCTGGGAACGCGGGCGGCAGCTGTGGAACAACTCGTCATTGGCGGCCAAGTTCGGTATGGGCTTCGGCGATACCTTCGGCACGTTTGTGGGCGACGAGGTTGCCTACGCCACCGGCGCGACCGGCAGATTCGTCAACGACACCCTGCGCCGCAACCTGGAAACCACCGCATGGTTTCGCAAGATGACCTATCGCGGTGCTCTGGAACGCTTTTCGCAGCCTTTCAAGGACACCGTCCTGGTGCGTCTGATGCACGCACAGGTGCGTGCCGGACTCCGGCGCTCCTGGGGAGACGAACAGTTCGCCCACCACGGCAACCCGATTTCCAATTCCATGATGATGGGTGCCGCGATGACCTTCGGGCTCATCCCGCCGCTGATCGACCATCAGCACGGGCGCACCCGCAGCATCGCCGATCTTGAAGCCGCCGTGATGTATTGGGCGTACATCGCCTACGTATTCGGTGTGGCCGACGAACTGATCCCCAAGTCCGTGGCGGAGGGGATGGAGACCATGGACTACATGGTCGCCTACGCCGGTGGCCCCTCGGAATGGACCGACGTCATGATGACTGCGGCATTCGGCTTTGTCGACAGGGGAATTGCGGGACGCATTGGCCGGCTCGTGTTCACTCCGGTTCTCGGTGTCGCCGCGTACTACGGCGGTGAGGATCTGGTGCGGGCACTCGTGCGCGCCACTCCCCTGCGCGACGCCCGGCTGCAACCGTGGACGTGGCTGACGGGTATCGCGGTACACGCCAACGTCCAGTTGCGCCGCCTGACCGACAGCCTGCCAGGCGCCAAACGCCGTGCACAACAACGCAATGGCGAGCTGCTGTGGTGGTCGGCGACGGTCATCAATCAGGCGCTGGCCAAGCTCGGCGGCATGCACGACACCTCATACACCCACCATGACGCGACGGCGGCGACACCGGCAGGCTGCCCGGTGCCGCACGCCCCACGCAATTAGCGGCTACTGCTCGTTGCCCAACCAGGTCTTGCCTGGCGTAATGAGGAACCGGGCACCCGAATAGCCGCCCTTACCGGAACCCGCTCCGCCGCAGTACAGATGATTCTCGGGCGTTGTCGCGCAACGAACATTGCGATACTCGATGTAGTTATTGGCCGGCAGTACCCTCTGCGCTTCTCCGGACGTGAATCGAATCTGCTCGGTGTTATCAAAATGCGCGGACCCCTCACCGGAGAACCAGCCCACCTGATTGGTGCCAGCTGGAGCTCCTGGGATAACGCCATTGCAGCCGAAGCTGCCGTCGTCCCAAATGCCGCAGCTCAGTCCGGAGGTGGATGAAAACCACACGCCAGGCTTGTCGGCGATCCGGAACCCCTCGAAGTCGAACTTCGCGTACTTGCTGGTATCCGGGTACGGGTCCTTCGGCGGGTCTGCCGCAGCGGGCAACGCCGTTCCCACCGACATCGCCAAACCTGCTACCGCGCCCACCATCGCAAACCATTTTTGCGACATCGCTAGTACCTCCCCTGTTTCCCAGTATCACTGCACTACGTATTTCGCGTGCAGTACCACGTGATAAATCATACACAAATTGTTAACTGAAACATCCACCAAAATAGACACAGCTACCTTTCAGATTCGCCTTCCCTCGCACGTAGATTCATCTATGGTCGGATACATGACCGAGAAGGTCGCCCGCCATGACTACTTCACTGCCGCGTTCGAACTACTGGCCGCGGGCGGCAAGCCCGCGCTCACCACAACGGCGGTATGCCGAAGGATCGGCGTGACAACGGGCTCGCTGTACCACCACTTCGGCAGCGGCGCCGGTTTCTACCGGGCAGTCATCGACTACTGGGAGAACGACGTCACTACCGCACAGCGCCAGCGCGTGGACGAGGTCGACAACCCGCGGGAACGGCTGGCCGTACTGGAACAGGCCGCTCGCGAGGCAGATCACGAGGTGGAGAAGGCCATTCGCGCCTGGGCGATGGCCGACCGCTACGTCGCCGCGGCGCAGCACCGCGTGGACCAGGTACGGCACAAACACCTCACCAAGCACTACATCGACGCCGGGTTCGAACCGGGCCGGGCGGACACCCTGGCGCGCATCGGATTCAGCATCCTGGTGGGGGCCCAACAAATCGGCACGCGCGTTGATCGCGCGCGTCTCAATGCCGCACTCGACGAGTACTCCGTCTGGGTCAATTCGTCCGTGCCAGCGGCACCCACTTCCCGGTGACCTTGGTGTATCGGGACATCAGCGCAAGCGCATGGTCGGGGAAGAGTTCACGAGGGAAGGCCTCACGCGTTCCCGGCCGAGCCGAGAACAGGATTCCCACGGCGTTGTCGTTCACCACCACGTTCTTGATCTCGGTGTAGTCGCGCAGGATCATGAGCCGAGTAGTCAGAAAAGATTGCCCTAGTAGAGCATTCGCCGTCGGACGCAGTACCCAGAACGTGAACTCCGACGCTCCGAACTCGGCGCGCTGTACCGTCCCGACAGGTATCGCCTGCATGGACAGCCGAGTACGAGATCGAATTCTCGACGCGATCAGGGCTGCCGCCGCGACCACGACGATCAGGATCACTACACCGGCGGGAGCCTCAACAAACACGAAGAAGAACGCGACGTACAGCACGGCGCCAACGAGCAAAATCCAGACGGCCCGTGATCGTGCGACGGTACGAAGCGCGCCATTCGTAAGCTTGCCTCGTCCATCCTCGGTGAGGACAACCTCGGTGCGGATCGGTAGCCCGGCCACAGGGTGTTGATCGGTCATATCCCTCCCTCGATACCCGCACAGCCTATCGACCGACGGCCCCTCGAGACTGTTTCGGTACGGTGGAATTCGATCGACTCCCAACGACGAGAGGTGTTCCATGCCCACTGTGGTGGCGTTCTTGTATCCCCAGCCGGATAAGCGCGACGAGGTCCGTGCCGCGCTTCTCGAAACCATCCCCCAGGTGCACGACGAGCCGGGCTGCAATCTCTACTCCCTGCATGAGGCACATGATCGCTTCGTCTTCGTAGAGTCCTGGGCGAGCAACGAGGCACTGGCGGAACACGGGAAGGCGCCTGCCGTCACCGCGATGTTCGGTAAGGTGGGCCCGCTGCTGAGTCAAGCTCCGGAAATCGTTGTTGCCGAATCACTTCCAGCAGGCGATCCCGCCAAGGGTGATCTGACGCACTGATATGGGCAAGCTAGACGGCAAGGTCGCCTTTATCACCGGCGCGGCCCGCGGGCAGGGCCGCGCCCACGCGATCAAGCTGGCTTCGGAGGGAGCCGACATCATCGCGGTCGATATCTGCGCACAGATCCCCTCGGTCGAGTATCCGATGGCCACCACCGAGGACCTGGACCTCACCGTCAAGGAGGTCGACGCCCTGGGGCGCGCCATCTCGGCACATGAGACCGATGTGCGTGACCGGGCAGCACTGCGGGCAGCCTTCGATGCCGGCGTCGAGGCCCTCGGGCCCGTCGACATCGTGGTCGCCAACGCCGGTATCGCCACCCTCACTCCCGAAAGTGGCGAGGAGGGCTGGACCGATGTACTCGATGTCAACCTCACCGGCGTGTATCACACGATCGAGGTGGCCCGGCCGTCGATGGTGGAGCGGGGCGCCGGTGGTTCGATCGTGCTGACCAGCTCGGTAGCCGGACTGACCGGCATGGTGATGAACACCCCGGGCGGGCTGGCGTACACCGCCGCCAAACACGGGCTGGTCGGGCTCATGCGGTCCTATGCCAACATGCTTGCGCCACATAATATTCGAGTGAATACGATCCACCCGGGTGGTGTCGCGACGCCCATGCTGGTGAATCCGGTGACGGAAGAACTGTTCGCCAACGGCGCTCCCGAAGGCATGTCTGATACCGGCCATGCCTTGCCGGTAGTTCTCATGCCTCCCGAGGACATGGCCAACGCGGTGGCATGGCTGGTGTCGGAGGACGCCCGCTATGTCACCGGTGTCGCGCTTCCGGTCGACGCCGGGTTCACCAACAGGCGCTAGACATGGCACGGACAAACCCCGCAGCGCAGACCGCGTACGGCCCCATGGCCATCGCGGCGATCGAGCAGCACGAGCCGCGCGGGTCCCGGATCGTCGATGACGGTCTAGCCGCCCGAATCCTGCCCGCAGGACTGCGATGGTGTGTCCGCGTCACCGCCTGGACCACGCTGCGGAACCTGCTGATCAGGCTCGCGGAGCGAAGCGGTCAGGGCGCCTGGTCTATTTTCGTGTGCCGTAAGCGCTACATCGATGACCAGCTGGCCTCGTCCGCGGGCACATGGGAATCGGTCGTCAATATGGGTGCCGGAATGGACACCCGCGGATGCCGACTGGCGCGAAGCTCCCCGGTACCGGTATTCGAGGTCGATCAGCCGGTCAACATCGCGGCCAAGCGGCGCGCGATCCAGAAGGCGGTCGGCGCACTACCGCCGTCTGTCCACCTTGTTCCTGTCGAGTTCCAGCACGACGATCTGGGCGACGCGTTACGCCGGGCCGGGCACGACGTCACCGCGCGCACCTTCTTCATCTGGGAGGGCGTCACGCAGTACATTCCCGAACCGGCGGTCCGGTCGACACTGGACTACCTGAGCACCGCCGCACCGGGCAGCCGTCTGGCCTTCACCTACGTGCAACGCGATTTCATCGATGGCTCGAACCTGTACGGGAACACGATCCTGTACAAAAGGTTTCGGCTACGCAGCCAGGTATGGATGTTCGGCCTCGCACCCGGGGCGGTGGCACCCCTGCTCGCCGAGTACGGCTGGCGGGTCATCGAGGATGTCAGCGGTCCCGAGTTCCAGGAGCGCTATCTGGCACCCGCTGGACGCAGCCTTTCGACCACAGAACTGGAACGGACCGTGCTCGCCCAAAAGACCTAGCCCACGGTCAACACGGTCGGCACGATCATCGGCTGGCGACGGTACTTCTCGCCAACCCACTTGCCCACGACGCGCCGCACAGCCTGCGCGATGCGGCCGGTATCGGTAACCGATTGTTCGGCAAGCGAATTCAGCTCCGCTATGACGAGCTCGGTCACCGGGTCGAGCGCCTTGGCATCATCGGAGAAGCCGCGCGAGAACAGCTGCGGCCTGCCGACGGCACGCCCATCACTGCGCACCGCGACGGTGATCGCAATGAATCCCCCGCCACCCAGGGCCAGGCGCTCGCCCACAGTGACATCGGATACGTCGCCGTCGACCAGACCGTCAACGAACATCTTGCCCACCGGCACGCGGCCGGAGATGCGAACACGCTCGTTATGCAGATCGACGCTCACACCGTTCTCGGCCAACACGATTCGGTCATCATCCACACCGGTCTTGACGGCTAGCCCCGCATTGGCGCGCAGATGCCGCCAGGTGCCGTGCACCGGCATCACATTACGTGGCCGCACCGCGTTGTACAGGTAGAGCAGCTCTCCCGCGTAGGCGTGACCTGAAACATGGACCCGCGCATGGGTATTCGTTACCACCCGGGTGCCCACCTTCGCGAGAGAGTCGATGATGCCGTAGACCGCCTCTTCGTTTCCAGGCACCAACGACGAGGACAGGATGACCAAATCATCGGTGGTGAGTGTGATCTGGCGGTGGTCGCCACGCGCCATCCGTGACAGCGCGGCCATCGGCTCGCCCTGCGTACCGGTGGTGATCATCACGACGCGTTGCGGTGCAAGCTCGTTCGCGACGTCCACGTTGATGAGATTGCGGTCGTCGATGTCGAGGAAGCCCAGATCTCGGGCGATGCCCATATTGCGCACCATCGATCGGCCTACCAGTGCGACGCGACGGCCGTGCGCCACTGATGCATCGATAATCTGTTGCACCCGAGCCACGTTGCTGGCAAAACACGCGATAATCACCCGGCCGCGGGCGGTCTCGATGAGCCGGTTGAGCGTCGGGGCAATCTCGCTCTCCGACGGGCCCACACCCGGAATTTCGGAGTTAGTGGAGTCGACGAGGAACAGGTCGACTCCCCGGTCACCCAGCCCGGAAAGTCCGGGCAAGTCGGTCGGGCGGCGGTCCGGGGGCAGCGGATCAAGCTTGATATCGCCGGTGTGCAGGACGGTCCCGGCCTCGGTGTGCACGGCGATGGCGAGAGCATCCGGAATGGAATGGTTGACCGCGAAGTACTCGCATTCAAAGGCGCCGTGGGTGGACCGCTCGCCCTCGGCGACCTTGACGAACCGCGGGGTGATGCGGTGTTCGCGGCACTTGGCTTCCACCAGCGCCAGCGTGAACGCCGAGCCGACGACGGGGATATCGGGGCGCATCTTGAGCAGGTATGGGATGGCGCCGATGTGATCCTCGTGCGCATGCGTGAGGACCAGCGCCTCGACATCGTCGAGACGATCTTCGATAAGGCGGATATCCGGGAGGATCAGGTCCACGCCAGGCTCTTCATGGCCCGGGAAGAGCACGCCGCAGTCGATGATGAGCAGACGGCCGCGTAGCTCGAAAACCGTCATGTTGCGGCCGATTTCGCTGATGCCGCCCAGGGCCGTGACACGCAGCGCGCCCTCGGCGAGCGGTCCGGGCGCACGCAGGTTATCGGGTGGGGTGAGAGCCACCTACAGCACCCCGGCAGCGCGCATATCCGCAGCCAATCCCTCGATCTGCTCCGGGCTCGGCGGGACATTCGGCAGGCGGGGATCGCCAACCTCGATGCCCTGCAACCGAAGCCCGGCCTTGATGGCCCCCACGGCACCCAGACGTCTGCAAGCCTCCGTCACCGGCGCGATCTGCGCATTAATCTTGCGAGCTGTCTCCACATCACCGGCGTTGTAGGCGGCCAACAACTCGCGCAGCGGGCCGGCCACGAAATGCGATATGACGCTGACGAATCCGACCGCTCCCACCGACAGCCAGGGCAGGTTCAGCGGGTCGTCACCCGAGTAGTAGACGAGGTCGGTACCGGCGATGACCTGGGCACCACCGTGCAAATCGCCCTTGGCATCCTTGACCGCCACGATGTTCGGGTGTGCGGCGAGCTCGCGGATGATGTGGAAGTCGATGGGGATGACCGAGCGCGGCGGAATGTCGTACAAGATGACGGGCACATTCACCGCGTCGGCGACTGCGGTGAAATGCGCCAGCAGCCCAGCCTGCGAGGGCCGCGAGTAGTAAGGGGTGACGACCAGCAACCCGTCGGCCCCGGCGGCCTCGCACTCCCGGGAAAGCTTGATGCTGTGCGCGGTGTCGTAGGTGCCAGACCCGGCGATGATGCGTGCGCGGTCGCCCACGGCGGCCACCACCTCGCGCAGCAGGGTCAGCTTCTCGGCATCGGAAGTAACGGGAGACTCACCGGTGGTGCCAGAGAGCACGAGCCCATCGCACCCGGCGTCGACCAGATGCGCGGCCAACCGGACCGCGGTGTCGACGTCAAGGGCGCCATCGGCATCGAAAGGAGTCACCATCGCGGTGAGCACGGTGCCGAGCCGCGCCACTGTTTCGCCTGCTGTCACGGCATGAGAATACCCGCCGCGACCAAGTGAATATGCCGTGCCCCGTGTGTCTTATCCCTCGTAAACCAGCGGGGAGATCGCGACCTCGGTGCCGTCGGCCAGGGTTGCGATGTCGAAGTCTCCAAAGATCGACGGCGCCAGGTCGGCGAGCTGGCGCAGGCAGGCGATCGCCAGACGCCGAATCTCCACGTCTGCATGCTCGCTGGCGCGCATCGCGATGAAGTGCCGCCAGGCCCGGTAGTTCCCGGTCACGACGATGCGGGTCTCGGTGGCGTTGGGCAGCACCGACCGGGCCGCCTGCCGCGCCTGCTTGCGCCGCAACACGGCATTGGGGACGTCGCCGAGCTTGGATTCCAGCTTCTCCAGGAGCTCGACGTAGGCCGCACGGCTGGCATCGGTGGCCTTGCGCAGCAGCTCCACCAGCTCCGGATCGTCCTCGACGGCAGGTGGTAGCACGACGTTGGAGTCCGCTTCGGGGACAAATCGCTGCGACAGCTGCGAGTAGGAGAAGTGGCGGTGGCGGATCAGCTCGTGGGTGCACGACCGGGAGATTCCGGTGATGTAGAAGGTGACCGAGGCGTGCTCGAGCAGCGAGAGATGGCCCACCTCGATGACGTGGCGCAGGTAGCTCTCGTTGGTGGCAGTGCGCGGGTTGGGCTTGGACCAGCTTTGGTAGCAGGCCCGCCCGGCGAATTCGACGAGTGCCGGGCCGCCATCGGCATCGGTACTCCAGTCAATATCCGGAGGTGCGATGAAGTCGGTCTTCGCTATCAGCTGCACACGCAGCGGCACGATCTCTGCCACGCGCCACACCCTATCGGCGGCCGTGGCCCACCGATCACCAGGACAAGCCCGCCGGTGTTCTCGACATGCAGCCCGCAACTCCCCGAGCTACCTTTGACGTGTGCGCATTCTCGAATGGCAAACCGGTGATCGCGATGAGCTACGGCGCTTCATCCGCGAGTACCTCGTCGCCGGTTTCTGGTCACGGGACGAGGTAGAAGATTCCGTCGCCGAGTGGGTGGACGACTCCGGCCAGATCGATCCCGATGAGGCCGTGGCACTGGTGCAGGAGATGTGGAGTGAGCGTCTCGCCGAACAGGCGACATGGGCCGACACCGGCGACTACGGCCGGCTCCAGTACACGTTCGCCCACCTGGAATCCGAGGGCATCCTCGCGCGCATGTGCTTCGCCTGCTGCACGACCTGTGCCACCTCCGAGATCGACGGCGAGCGCACCGTCAATCCGGATCCGCCCGATGGGTACCGCTACCACCAGTGGGCATACACCTATTTCCACGAGCAAGATGCGCTGCGCCTTGCCGACGATCATCCGGTTCTTTACTTGGGGTACAGCGCGTTTCGCGCCCACCCTGGGTTGCCGACAGACCTGCTGGAGGCGTATCAGCGCGGCGATCCGGGCGCCGAGGCCCAGGTTCACGAACGTACCGACGCCATCGTTGGACGCAGAATTGTGCAGCTGGCGCAGCACTTCGGACTGAACACGTCGTGGTCCGGTTCCGGGAAGTCCAGGATCGAACTGCACACCGATCAATGGCGCAAACCGCTGCCGGTCGGCTCCCCGCAGGCGCGATAGGCCCCACCTTTACGATCAGCCGGTGAGCTCCTGGACGCTCGGACCCGAGCACGGCACGCTGACCCTGCACACCGGCGTCACCGGACGCGCGGCCCGTATGGGCCACCGTCTCACGATCGTCATGGACTCCTGGACCATCTCCGTCGACGAAACCGACGGACAACCATCGTCGGCTGCCCTCGTTGTCGATGTGAACTCGCTGCGAGTCGACAGCGGCGAGGGCGGCTTGACGCCCCTCACGACACCGGAGAAGGCGGTCGTGCGGAGCAACGCGCTGAAGACATTGGATGCCAGGCGATTTCCCACTATCGAATTCCGTGCCGAGAAGATCACCGCGGCGGCCGTCGGCTATCGCATGCATGGTTCCCTGACCATTCACGGGATAACCCAGGTTGTGGATATCGACCTTGCCGTTGTCGAAGACGGTGACAGTCAGCAGCTGAGCCTCACCACAGAGGTGTCACAGCGGACCTACCAGGTGAAGCCGTTTTCCATGGCGATGGGATCACTGAAGGTCACCGACCTGGTCAGCGTGTCGTTCGAAGGGCGACGCCCAGGGGTTTGACCACGTCACCGCGCTTCCCGACGGCGACTCTCTCAAGACCGAGCCAGGACGCCATGATGCGAAGCTGTTCGGCCAACGGCCCGGCGATGCGCGACGCGTCCTGCCCCTGCTCCGCGAACGCCCCGACGACGTTGAGGGTCCCAGCCGCACGATCAGCCTTGAGGTCGACCCTGCCGACGAGATGCCCGTCGAGCAGAAACGGCCAGACGTAATAGCCGTACTGCCGCTTGGGTGCCGGGGTGTAGATCTCGATGCGATAGTGAAAGTCGAAGAGGCGCTCGACCCTGGGACGGAAGAAGATCAGCGGATCAAAGGGACATAGCAGCGCTGTACCACGATCCACGCGTGGAATCGTCTGCCCGGGGTCCAGATAAGCCGGCGCGTTCCACCCGTCGACGGCCACCTTCTCCACTTCGCCCGCATCGGCGAGCGCGGCCAGTGCCGGTTTGATCTGTCCCGCCGCGAGCCGGAAATAGTCGCGGATGTCAGCCTCGGTTCCCAGGCCCAGCGCACGCACCGCACGACGCGTGAGTTCCAGCACTGCCTCCTCATCGGAGACCTCGCGTTGGTAGATCTCAGCGGGAATCACCTTGTGCGCCAGCTGGTAATGCCGCGAGAACCCGACGCGTTTATCGGTGGTCAGCTCACCCGAAGAGAACAGGGCTTCGGCAATCCACTTGGTCTCGCTGCGGTCCCACCACGGGCCCTTGCGGCCCGGTGCTTCCCGCTCCAGGTACGCCTCAATCTGTCCGGCCGTGCACGGCCCGAGCTCGGCGACGGCGGCGAGAACCTCCTCGACCAGGCGCGGATTCTCCTCGACGAACTTCCGTGCCCACCGCCCATGTTGGTACTCGCGCATACGCCATCGCATCAGCGGCCAGTCCTGGATGGACATCAACGCCGCCTCGTGCGCCCAGTACTCGATGAGCAGCCGTGGCGTGCGCGCGCTATGACTCCAGGCCGCATCGTCGAGGAGCGCGCGATCGTAGGGCCCAAGCCTGCTGAACACCGGCGCATAGTGGGCGCGCACCGCGACCGACACCGAATCCAGTTGCAGCACCTGGATTCTGGAAATGAGCTTGCGCAGGTGCGCCCGGGTCACCGACGTCGCGGGCGGACCGGCGAAGCCCTGCGCCGCAATCGCGATCCGGCGCGCCTGCCCGGCGTTCAATGCCGAGCGGCTCACCGGGCTCCCACAACGCGGGCCAGCCAGTCGGCGTCGGACGGATCAATCATCTCCCCCGAGCCGTCGATGACGGCCGGGACGCCGCCCAGGCCGTGATCTGTCAGCTGCTGCTCGTTGCCCGCCGTCCTTTGGTGGTCGGCATCGGTGACCTGAAGAGATGAAATCTCATGCAGCACATCGCCCGTCACTCCGGCACCGGCGGCAATGTCGCTGATCTGCAAATTGGTGAGGTTCCCCATGCCTTCGGCCGGTTGCCGTCGGAACATCTCGCCGATGAAACCCAGGATCACCGGGTCAGCGGCACCCGACTTGTCGATCAGGAACAGAGCGGCAGCGGCCCGCGACGAGTAGTCACCGCTGACCGAGATCGGGTCCAGAAAACTCACCGGCCGATAGGTCACCTGCAGTCGCCCCTCGGTGACGTACTTGGCGATCTCCTCGCCGTACTCGGCTTCGAATCGCTGGCAGAACGGGCATTGAAAATCGACGAACACGGTGATCCCGGCGGCGACATCACCGGCGCCGCCGACCGTCACACCGGCGCCCTGACTGCTCCCCCAGCCCGCGGCTTCCGCGGGTGCGGACGCGGTGCCGTCAACGACGCGGCTGCAACCGGTGAGCACCAGCACCGCGGTGGCCATCAGGATGGCCACCCGGCGCAGCGCGTGCCTCACACGTCGGCCTTCCGATAGCTCAGGAATTGGTATCGCAATCCGGATGCGCTTGTCTGCCAGTCACTTCCCTCGACCACCCAACTCTCGTCGAGCTCCGGCGCGAGGGCATCGCCCGCCACATCGGCGTCTATTACCGTCACCTCGCATCGCTGCGCCAAGGGCAGGAACAGCCGGTAGATCTCCCCGCCTCCGATGACCCAGGGGGCCTCGTCGGAGGCGGCCAACGCGGCGTCCACGCATCCGACAGCCAACGCGCCATCTGGTTCGAACAGCGCATCACGGGTCAGCACGATATTGGGGCGCCCCGGCAGTGGCCTCACACTGCTGGGCAGCGACTCCCACGTCTTGCGCCCCATGATCACCGTGTGCCCCATGGTGATTGCCTTAAAACGCGCCTGGTCTTCCGGTAGCCGCCACGGTATGGCACCATCCGCACCGATGACACCGTCGCGGGATTGTGCCCAGATCAGCCCGATGGTTCCCGTCATACCGCGACAGGCGCCTTGATGGCCGGATGATGCTGATAGTTCTCGACAGTGATGTCCTCGTACTGGTAATCAAAAATCGAATCACGCTGCGCCAGAACCAACCTGGGATACGGATAGGGATCGCGGCTGAGCTGCTCGGTGACCTGCTCGATGTGATTGTCGTAGATATGGCAGTCGCCACCGGTCCACACGAAGTCGCCCACCCCGAGCCCCGCCTGCGCCGCCATCATGTGGGTGAGCAGCGCATAGCTCGCGATGTTGAAGGGAACCCCCAGGAACAGGTCGGCACTGCGCTGATACAGCTGGCAGCTCAGCTTGCCGTCGGCGACATAGAACTGAAAGAAGGCATGACAGGGCGGCAGCGCCATCTGCGGGATCTCGCCAACGTTCCAGGCCGAGACGATGTTGCGGCGCGAATCGGGGTCGGAACGCAACAGCTCGAGCGCCGCGCTGATCTGGTCGATGTGCTCACCCGACGGGGTGGGCCAGGACCTCCATTGCACCCCGTACACCGGCCCCAGCTCGCCTGCCTCCGATGCCCACTCGTCCCAGATGGTGACCCCGCGCTCTTGGAGCCAGCGGACATTGGATTCACCGCGCAGGAACCACAGCAGCTCGTAGATCACCGACTTCAGATGAACCCTCTTGGTGGTGATCAGCGGGAAGCCGTCGTCCAGGCGGTAGCGCAGCTGGTGACCGAAGACGCTGCGCGTGCCGGTGCCGGTGCGATCCGACTTCGGCGTGCCCTGGTCGAGCACGAGACGCAGCAGATCCTCGTAAGGAGTGGGAACGGGCACGCAGCTAGCTTACTTCGCGGCTCCGACGGTGCCCGGGTCCCGACGCACCGAGAGCGCCCAGCACAGAACGCCTTCTACCGTGTCTCGAGTGCGTCAACCCGCGCCACGATGTCCGCGCGCAGCGCGCCCACCTGTGCATCGGTGAGCGATTCGGCGGGAAATTTGCAGACGATGGTGAACTCGTCCCCGATGGAATAGACCTCGTAGCGGGATGCTTGCGGCACGGGGGCATCCCCAGTGATCGCGGGTGGTGGTGTGGTGAGCTGAGCGTCGAAGTCCTCCAGGATCAGGTTCGCCGGCAAAGGCGGGATGGGCAGAATTCCAGGATTGGTGATCCGGATGAACGGCCCGAAATCACCTGCCAAGAAACCGTCACCCAGGTGGCGCACACTCTGCACAAGGAATCCGCTGTCGATGTCCTCGGTGATTTGACGCGCCACTTCGGCGCCGATATGCACAGGGTCATCGTTTACGCGGACCGTCACTTGACTTCGCGCGATCATGATTCCGTTGGCGATCTCGCCGAGTTCGGCGGGCGGTGCCAGGTGCTTGCGATAGTCCACAAGCGATTCGAAGCCGAGGTTCACCGGCACGCTACCCTCGACAGGGATCAGCGCACGTTCCGCCAGTGCGATGACACCGGTGACGAGCGTGTTGACGGTCGTGTGGCGTTGCCGTGCCGCCGCACGCAACGCCGCAGATACCTCGGGGTCGAAGCGTTGCTTCCATCCCAACACGGTCCGCGCCGCGGAGGGGCCTTCCTGCTGGCGACCGCCCCAGGTCGTAGCGCCGAACCAGTGTTTGTCCGGAAGTGTGGTTCGCAGCAGGCCCCGGCTCTCCATCGCGGACTCCGGAGCCACAGGAATTGGCTGGCGCTGTGCCTGGGGAGCTTCGCCCGTCGTCACAATCCCGGTGTAGATCTCCCACAATTCAGAGAAGTAGACGTAACTTAGCCGTGCGTCCGCGATCGAATGATCCACTCCTACCGCGACGGCGCTACCGGCTTCCCGCGGATGGACCAGGACCGCAAACGTTCCATCATCGAGCGAGAGCACCGGCAGCGTTGCGACGTCCTCGAGCGGCTCAGCCCGCAGGGACACCACCGAGGCTCGCACGGGCTCGGTGGTGACCCGAAAACGGCGGCCGACGGGATCGACCCGTGCGGCCAGGAAAGGATGCTTGCGTTGCAGAACCGTCGCTGCCGCACGCAATGCGGCTACATCCACGGCACCGCGCAGCCAGGCCACGTACCAGATCGTTGTGTACTTGCGCAGATGGTTCAATTCCGACTCTGCCACCGAGAGCATCCGCTGAACATCAACGGTTTTGGCCGTATGTAGTGTCGCGTTCAAGGCAAATTCCGATTCCATATGGACTGAATAGATAAGCGATAGTCTATGTCCATCATATGGATACTCCGCATATCCAGATATTCAGCTGAATTAATATTGCGTAATATCCGGAGTCCGATTTAACAGACTATATCGGAGATGACAGATTCGAATTCGCAACGGAATTGCCGCTCCTCGCGGCTACGGCGATCCCGGGGATCGATGTCGCAATCTTCCGCCGAGGCTTTGTAGCCCACGCAGCGTCGTGCGCAACGCATAGAACCCCGCGATCAAAGTCAACGCCAGCATTACCAGGAACATCACCAGCCAGTTGGTCCGGGTGTGCTCGACGTTCCACCAGATCACGGTGAACAGAACAGCCCCGACGAACACCAAGACATCGCGCCAGCTGCCGCCGTAGGAAAAAGCGGCCTCACGCAGCGAACGGCCCCGATCGGTGCTCGCGATCAGGTCATCGATCCGCTGATCGATGGTGCGCTGAAACGCGGCGCGACGTTCGGCCTGCTCCTCGGGGATGCGATCGAGCAGATCGAGGTCTTTGGCGATCAGCGCCCGGAAGTCTGGGGGTTTGAGATTGCCCGCTACCGCTCCCAGCAGGGCACCCCCGGCGATGGGCGCAGCCCCCAGGGCAAGTTCGGCAAGTCCGGGCATGCCAGTCTCCTCAATGCATCAAGATCGCGGCGAGCGTGCCGCCAAGGTTATAGGCCTGCTCGCGCGCGGATGCGTCGATCGGCCCGGCCACCTCGAGTACATCGGCAGCCTTCTCCAGCGCAAGCCCGGTCGCGATCTTGTCCACCGCGGACGCCGCGCCCACCGTGTCGTTGTTGCCGTGCACCCACAGGCCGTAAGGGCGTGCGGCGACATGGTCCAGGCTCGGGTAGTAGACGGTATCGAAGAAGTGCTTGAGCGCCCCCGACATGTACCCGAAATTCGCGGTGGTGCCAAACAGGTACCCGTCGGCATCCAGCATGTCGGGGATGGTCGCGGCGAGAGCCGGCCTGGCGACCACCTCGACTCCGGAGATGTCGGGGTCCTTCGCACCCGCCAGCACCGCCTCCAACAATTCCCGGGTGGCCGGTGACGGGGTGTGATGCACGACCAGTAGACGGCTCATCCCGCCGCGTCCTGCTGCATCTGCACAGCGGTGCGCATGGTCTCGCGTGCGCGGCCCCGGTCCCCCGCGTAGTCATACGCGCGTGCCAGCCGGTACCAGCCCACCCAATCGCCGGGTTCTGCCTCGACCTCCGCCTTGACGGTCGCGAAGAGCGCATCGGCATCGTCGCGATTGACACGCCCCGACGGCGTCTTGCGCAGGGCGCTCACATCGAGATCACGGCCCAATTCGGTGGCCAGACCGGCGAGTCGCTGATGCGCGAAACCCGCACGCAGGGTGGCGATCATCGCCCACACACCAATGAACGGAAGGATCAGCACGCCGACACCCATGCCGATCGCCGCGGGCTTCCCGCTGTCGATCAACGCGACACCCATCCGACCCAGGATCAGGAAGTAGACGACCATCGCCGCACACATGAACGCGATGAGGATCTTGATCCGGGCTGCGGCCGACACTACAGCTCCAGCAGGGGCTCGATGCCGATCGTGAGTCCGGGCCGGGCCGCGACGTTACGCACCGCCAGCAGCACGCCCGGCGCGAAGGACGACCGGTCGATGCTGTCGTGGCGGATGGTCAAGGTCTCGCCGGTGGTCCCGAACAGCACCTCTTGATGGGCGACGAGTCCGGCGACACGCACCGCGTGCACACGCACCCCGTCGACATCGGCGCCACGGGCTCCCTCGATCCCGGTGCTGGTGGCATCGGGGCTTGGCGGCAATCCCTTACGTGCCTCGGCGATCAAACGTGCGGTTCGCGTCGCCGTCCCGGAGGGAGCGTCCGCCTTGTTGGGGTGGTGCAGCTCAATGACCTCAACCGACTCGAAGAATCGGGCGGCCTGCTGCGCGAACTTCATCGACAACACCGCGCCGATCGCGAAGTTCGGGGCGATCAGCACCGCCGTGCCCGGGCTGTCCGCCAACCAGGCCCGCACCTGATCCAACCGCTCGTCGGTGAAGCCGGTCGTACCGACAACCGCATGAATGCCGTGACCTATCAAGAACTTCAAATTGTCCATGACGACGTCTGGATGGGTGAAGTCGATGACAACGCGGGCGGCGGCGAGCGCCTCCAGCGAGTCGTCCTTGTCCACAGCGGCCACCAGGTCAAGATCGTCCGCCGCCTCAACGGCCTGACACATGGCCTGGCCAACCTTGCCCTGCGCTCCGAGTACTCCGGTCGCGATGTTAGTCACGCCGGTCACCCTAATCCTCGGCGCCGAGACGGCGGATCCGGCGCCCGACTACAAGCGCCAAAAACGCGCGCATCAGGAGGACAGCGTTGCCGCACCGGCGGAAGTTCACCAGGGCGCCACACGGCATTCACTCGAGCTACGAAATGTCTATCACCCGATCGATTTGCCAGGCGATGATGTCAACTCCTGGTTGAGCCTTTTTTTGGTCGCGCAATCGGGTGTAATCCCGACCGGCCGAGCAACCAGCTGTGACGGTAGTCACGACTCTGGCAACCATTTGCCAGAGTCGCGCCCTGCTCTCAGGTTCCTCTCAGAAACATATCCCTAGCTGCGATACGACCCGTTTGAGGCCCGCACTGGTACTCTGGAACCCATGTCGGGCCGCAAGCGATACGCGCGTGTGGGTGGCGTCGCGATTGCCCTCCTTGCGACCCTGTGTTTCCTCGGACCGGCCACACATGGGCAGATGTTTGGCTGGCGAACAGCCATCATCGGAACTTCGCCAGCATCGAACCTGCTGCCCGAAGAGGCCCATGAGCACGTCAAGAGCCCGCTGAGCGCGACCGCCACGCGTATCCGCCAGCAACCCACCTCGATACCGGTTCCGGCCGCGATCGTGATGACAGCGCTCTTGGGCGCCACCCTGTTGGCGCTGCTGGCCTCGCGGGGTTTCGTATTCTCGCGAGCCCCCGACAACTTGGGACGACAACGCCTTATCACCCTCGGGATAGATCGACGCTGAGCCGTCGCCGTGACGGCAATGACGCCGTCCTACGCGTCTCATCCACTGATCTATCCATTTCGTCGCGCATGGGTGTGTAACCGCTGCTGCCGCGACCCTTCCTCCCGATAGGGCTTACTGTCATGACGACTTCCGTCACCGAGCAGGCTTCGAAGCCGTCGTTACTGCAGAATCTGCGGCACGACCTCCCGGCCTCCCTCGTCGTATTCCTCGTCGCGCTGCCGCTTTCGCTCGGTATCGCGATCGCCTCCGGTGCACCGCTGATGGCGGGTCTCATCGCGGCCGTGGTCGGTGGCATCGTCGCCGGCGCCATCGGCGGTTCACCGCTGCAGGTCAGCGGCCCGGCCGCCGGCCTGACCGTCGTGGTGGCCGAGCTCATCAACAAGTTCGGCTGGCAGATGACCTGCCTGATCACCATCGGTGCGGGCCTGCTGCAAATCCTGTTCGGACTGAGCCGTATCGCCCGCGCGGCGCTCGCCATCGCGCCGGTCGTGGTGCACGCCATGCTCGGCGGTATCGGTGTGACCATCGCGCTGCAGCAGATACACGTCCTCATGGGTGGCTCATCACAGAGCTCCGCGTGGCAGAACCTCAAGGCGCTGCCCCAGGGCGTCCTCAATCACCATCTGCCCGACGTCATCATCGGCGTGATGGTGATCGCGATCCTGCTGCTGTGGCCCAAGCTGCCGCCCAAGATTCGCATGATCCCGGGGGCCCTGATTGCGATCGTCACCGCGACCGCCTTCGCGGTCCTCACCAACTCCCCGGCGGAGCGGATCTCCCTGTCGGGCGACTTCTTTGACGCACTGAGCCTGCCGACCCTGACCGGACCTGCCGATGGCGACTGGGCCGGGGTGCTCCTGGGTGTGCTGACCATCGCCCTCATCGCGAGTGTCGAGTCGCTGCTGTCCGCGGTCGCCGTCGACAAGCTACACACCGGTCCCCGGACCAATTTCGATCGCGAGATGATCGGCCAGGGCAGCGCCAACATGGTGTCCGGCTTCCTCGGCGGCCTGCCCATCACGGGCGTGATCGTCCGCAGCTCGACCAACGTGGCCGCGGGCGCGAAGACCCGTGCTTCGGCGATCCTGCACGGCGCCTGGGTGCTGCTATTCGCCTCGCTGTTCAGCAGCGTGGTGCAGCTCATCCCCAAGGCCGCGCTGGCCGGTCTGCTGATCGTCATCGGTGTCCAGCTGGTCAAGTTGGCTCACATGAAACTCGCTTGGCGCACAGGCGATTTGGCTGTTTACGCCATTACCATGATCAGCGTCGTGTTCCTCAACCTGCTCGAAGGTGTCGGCATCGGACTCGTGGTGGCCATCGGCATCCTGGTAGGCCGCGTCATGCGGGCGCACATGGACGCCAGGCCGTTCGGCACCGAGGGATCGCGGCAGTGGCATGTCGAGCTCGACGGCACGCTGAGCTTCCTGTCGCTCCCCCGGCTGACCAAGACGCTCAGCACGGTTCCCCCGGGCGCACATGTCACGCTGGCGATCAACGCCGACTATGTCGACCACGCCATCTCGGAGGCCATCTCCGACTGGAAGCGCGCCCACGAAGCCGCGGGCGGCACCGTGATGATCGTCGAGTCCTCACACGCCAAGCTGCACCACGCCCACACCACCCGGCCACAGCGGCATTTCGTTTCGCGCGCTGTTGGTTTGGTGCCGTGGCGGTCGTGGCGCCGCAGCGAGAACGACGGCGCGGGCGCGTCGATCATCGACGGCATCAACGAGTACAACAGCCGCGGTTCGGGCGCTCTGCGACCCCATGTCAGCGAGCTGGCGGACTATCAGGATCCCGATGCGCTGTTCCTCACCTGCGGCGACTCGCGCATCTTGCCCAACGTCATCACGGCCAGTGGCCCGGGCGACCTGTTCACGATCCGCAATGTGGGCAATGTGGTGCCCACCGATCCGGCCGATGGCTCGGTGGACGCATCACTCGACTTCGCGATCAACCAGTTGAACGTGAGTTCGGTTGTCGTGTGCGGGCATTCCTCATGCGGAGCGATGAAGGCACTGCTGACCGAATCGACCGATACGCCCACCACTCCGGTGGGACGCTGGCTCGACTACGCCCGCGACAGCCTCATCGCATTCCAGGAACACCACCCAGCACGATCCAGCGCGGAGGCACACGGGTTCAACGAAGTCGATCAGCTCGGCGTCGTGAATGTGGCAATCCAGGTGGAACGTCTTATTCACCATCCGATCCTGGCCGGGGCCGTGGTATCCGGACGGGTGCGCGTGGTCGGCACGTTCTTCAACATCGCCGAGGCGCACGTGTACGAGGTGGATGAGAACGGGATCGTGGGCCAGGACGGCACCGCCAATGACGTCGTGGAGGACCCGGCCCCGGCTACCAGCTGATCCGCGACTCTACAGGGGCGCTCCCCCGCGTAGATGCTCGAAGATCAATGACGTCTGCGTGCCCGCGACA
>NZ_MAEW01000012.1 GCF_002013375.1 Mycobacterium sp. D16Q13
TGTCGCGGGCCGCAACGTGCAGGATGTAGTCGTCGGCACCCGCCAGGAAGTACACGTCGATGACCTGAGGCAGCTCACGGATGTCCCGGATAAACGTGCGAATCTTCCCTCGTGCGTTGGCCTGCAGACTGACCGAAATCATCGCTTGCAACGGCCGGCCGATGGCGGCCGGATCGACGTCGGTGAAGAATCCACGGATCACCCCGGTTTCCTGGAGACGCCGGACCCGCCCATGACAGGTGGACGCCGCGATCCCCACCGCGTCAGCGAGTGCGCTGTTGGGTATTCGTGCGTCATCGTGCAGTTCCATCAGAATGCGGCGGTCCACGTCATCGAGTTCCGTGCGCCGAACATCATTCGGCGTGGGTGGCATGTCGAACCGGGATTCCGGTGATTTTGCGGCCATTTTTGCAATGTACCGAATCTTCCACATAAATATTGCGCCTTTATCGACGCTTCTTCACACTTGAACATGAGACTTAGTTCTGAACAGGAGAAGATTGATGCGCGTAGGGATCCCGACCGAGATCAAGAACAACGAGTACCGCGTGGCCACCACCCCGGCTGGTGTGGCCGAGCTGACCCGCCGCGGCCACGAGGTGATCATTCAGTCCGGTGCGGGCGAAGGCTCCTCGATATCCGATGTGGACTTCAAAGCCGCTGGCGCACAGGTCATCAACGGCGCCCAACAGATCTGGGCCGAGGCCGATCTCCTGCTCAAGGTCAAGGAACCGATCGAGCCCGAGTACGCGCTGATGCGTCGCGGCCAGACGCTCTTCACCTATCTGCACCTGGCCGCATCGCTGCCCTGCACGGAAGCACTACTGACGTCGGAAACCACCGCGATCGCCTACGAGACCGTGCAGACCGCCGACGGCGCACTCCCCCTGCTGGCCCCGATGAGCGAAGTGGCCGGGCGGCTCGCCGCACAGGTAGGCGCCTACCACCTGATGGCTCCGGTGGGCGGCCGCGGCCTGGTGATGGGCGGCGTCCCGGGTGTCGGACCCGCCGACGTGGTCGTCATCGGCGGAGGTGTCGCCGGATACAACGCAGCACGGATCGCCGCCGGAATGGGTGCGCACGTCACGGTTTTCGACGTCAACCTCAACAAGTTGCGTGAACTGGACGCCGAATTCGGGGGCACCATCCGCACCCGGTACTCGTCCACGCTGGAACTGGAGGGTGCCGTCAAGCGGGCCGACCTGGTGATCGGCGCCGTGCTCATCCCGGGCGCCAAGGCGCCCACACTCGTATCGAATTCACTAGTGGCCCAGATGAAACCGGGCTCGGTACTGGTGGACATCGCGATCGATCAGGGCGGCTGCTTCGCCGACTCGCGCCCCACCACCCACGACGAGCCGACCTACTCGGTGCACGACAGCGTGTTCTACTGCGTGGCCAACATGCCCGGCGCCGTGCCCCGGACATCCACCTTCGCCTTGACCAACGCCACCATGCCGTACGTGCTGGCGCTGGCCGACAAGGGCTGGCGGCAGGCCTGCCGTGACGACGCCGCACTGGCCAAGGGACTCTCGACACATGAGGGTGCGCTGCTGAATGCGCATGTCGCCGAGGACCTCGCGCTGCCCTTCACCGATCCCGCGGGGCTGCTGGCCTAGAGAACATGTTACGAGGTGCCCGCCTCTGAGCGACACGTCGGTCCGGGGACTGTCGCTCGAAGGCGGGCACTACCTACACCGCGGTCTCGGCGGTGAGGTCGTTGGTCCACGTCGGCGTCTTGATCTTCTTGCGATACGGCACTTTGTCGTTGAACTTGTTCACCGCGCGTCCCACCTTGTGCAGCGGATGATCGAAGTCAGTGAAGTAGGTGCTGTTGACGATCGGGTACCTCAGCACCCGGAAGATCGGCAACCGGCTGGCATTGCTGCTCTTACGGCCGCCTGATTCCGCATAGCGATCGAACGCACGCTGAATCAGAATCGTGTCGATACCCATGTTCCGCATGGCATCACCCACCCGAGTCAGGAAGCCCGCGAACCGGATGACGTGAGGATTCGCCAACCCCACGGCACGAACAATCGTCACCGGCTTGAGCAGCGGCGCCACATCCTCCACCAGCATCCTGGAGAACTTGCGAGTACCCAGCATGTCCATGACCGCGAAACCGATTGCCAAGTGCCGTGATTCGTCCGAGTTGATCTTGGCGAACACCTCGTGGAACAGCGGATCCTCAACCTCGCCGGACAGGAACTTCAGCACCGCGCCATCGAGCCCCACCTCGAAGAACGGGATGACGGTGGCCATGTAGACGAACGGGAGACGCCGGTCACCGAGATTGTCGAACCCGCGCAACGCCTGCAGCAGGGCCTTGATGTCCCCAGACTGCGGCGGAACTTCGCCCTCCTCCAGCATGCCCCACCGGCGCATCAGTGCGATCTCGGCATTGGCGTGCCGCTGTTCCTCGGCGTGGAAATAGCTGTAGATCTCCCGCAGTGTGTCGTTCGGGGCTGTGATCCCCAGCGTGCCCATCATCCGGCCGCCGATGTGCTCAATCCACACCAGATCCGACATGAACTGCTTGAGATCGTCAAACTGGTCAGGGTTGATGGTCTCGGCCCCGGGCTTGCCCCAGTCGAAGTCCGCCAGTGTCCACTGCCTGGCTTTGATCTTGACGAGGACATTCTCAAAGAACTCGTCGTTCTTCGAGATGTCCTTGGTGTTCTCTCTGGTCAGCTCGTCTGGCAGTACGGCGGTCATTGGGCTACCCCTAACTTCGCGGAATTGACGGAATCAAGTTCCTGCTGGGTGAGGATCTTGTAGTCGGCGGCATCGACATCGGCCAACGCACGCCGGAATTCACTTGTCGTACCTGGGAAGAGCTCGCTGGCGACAGTTTCAGGCTTGTACCAGCGGAACGCGCCATCACGCCACGTTGTTCGATCGAATCGTCGAACGGCACGCGCCTGCTCACGTTCGAGCGCCTCTCGGCGTACCTCGATGGAGACGAACGCCAACGAATCAACCAATGCCAAAGACGCTGTCACATAGTCGATTTGCGCCTCAATATGCGAAAGGCCCGCCAATGCGTTGGACCCGGAACCGGGTCCGGCGAGCAAGAACAAATTGGGGAATCCCGGCACGTTCACACCGCGGAAGGCCTTCGGCCGCGAACCCCACTGTTCGTCCAGCGTGGAGCCGTCCGCCCCCTTGATGGCGAAGGGTGCTTCGACAAGCACCTCCGGGTCGTCGAGCGCGAAGACCAGACAGTCGGCCTTGTGGGTCATGGCATCCGCGGACCGCACCCCGACGGTGCTCAACCCGGTTACAGGCCACGGCACCAGCTTGCAATTGTCTTGCTGCAGTGCCGGATAGAAGTCATCGGAGAACAGGATCCGGCGGCTGCCCGCGCGATAGGCCGGTAGCAGGTTACGGCGCAGCCAGGGGTCCTTCACATTCCTGTTGAGGTGGTTCTCGGCCACTGCTTCGACAAACCGGGTGCCCACTCCGCGCCACACCAGAGCGCGGCGTAGTGCCTCATGCGGGCGGCCCGCTACCCGTCCCGCGATGGATCCCGATGCCAACGAGAGCAGGCGCCCAACCATGCTCGACGATTCACCGCCCCAGCGTGGCAGCACCCAGTCGGGAGTGCGCTGAAACACCCGCACACGCGCCGCCTTCTTGACCAGTTCGGGCACCACATGCACGGTGCTCGCTCCGGCCGCGATCACCGCGACATTGCGGCCGGTGAAATCGAAGTTCGGGTCCCAGTCCGCGGTGCTCAGCACGGCTCCATCGAAATGCTCGATGCCCTCGAGTTCCGGCGCCACCGGCGATGTTCCGGCGCCAACCGCCAGGATGACTCGTCGCGCGACGATCGACTTCTTACCCGCGACCGTGATGCGCCAGGTGGCCTTCGCGGGTTCGAAGGCAAGTGCCGTCACGCGATGCCGCAGCCGCAGCACCGGCTCGAGATCATGCCGCGCGATCAGATCGTGGTGATACGACAGAACGCCGTCACGCGTAGCCCACACCGAACGAGTGGACGTGTTGGGCGAAAACGCAAACGACTGCTGGACGGCCAGCTCGTCACCGACGACGGGAGCGAATGTACTGCGCCGCCAATAACCACCAACCTCAGGCGCTTGTTCGAGAATCAGCAGGCTTTCCACCCGGGCCTGGCGCAATCTGGCGGCCATACCCAGCCCCGCCATGCCGGCTCCGATGACCACAACGTCAACGGGGTTATTGACTGCCATGTGTGCGGATACCACCCTCATCTTCTTCGTTGACGAATCACTCAGTTACGTCAACGCTAGCAGGCCGGGGGTGCGATACGACAAGAGACGAGTCAGTCACACCAGCGACAAATAAGTGATCTGCATCACAGCCGGGTGGACCGCGTCCGCATTACTGGGGCTTGAGCTGCTCTTCGAGTACACGCTGGTAGCGGCGCATACCGGCGATCCACCGGCCGTAATCGGCACCCTTCTGCCGGTACATATCGAGCACCTGCGGGTGCGGCAGCACCAGGAACGTTCCCTCACGAACTGCGTCGAGCGTCATCGCCGCGACGGCTCCCGGCTCCAGCACCTCCCCGGCGGCGGTGATCGATGTTCCTGCCACGCGCACATCCGGGTCGTCGGAATCGGTGAGACCGTCGAGCAAGGCGGTCTTCACCCCCATCGGACACAGGCAACTCACCCCGATCCCCTTGTCGCCATAGCTAATCGACAGCCACTCGGCAAAGCCGACGGCCGCGTGTTTGGTCACCGAGTAGGCCGGTGAGCCGAGTTGGGTAAGTAGCCCGGCCGCAGACGCGACCGACACAAAATATCCGCGTCCGCGTTCCAGCCATCCCGGCACCAGCGCGGTGGCGGCCCTGACGTGCGCGCGCAGGTTTACGTCGATGGCGAGATCCCACGCGGCTTCCCCGATATCAAGCCCGAGACCACCGGCGATACCGGCGTTGGCGATGTAGACATCGACAGGGCCGAACTCCTTCTCCGCCAAGGCAATGAGATCTTCGATATCGGCGAGCGAACTGGCATCGGCCCGCTGCCCGAGAATGGCCGATGGGTCTGATGCCGCCGCGGCGGTACGCAGGGCGGCATCTCCGTCGATATCGGAGGCGACGACCTTGGCGCCCGCATCCGCCAGACCCCAGGCGAGAGCCTGTCCGATTCCCGAACCGGCTCCGGTGACAATGGCGACGCTGCCGTTGATATCCATGCCCGAACCCTATTGGACGGTCGCGAAAATCCCGATTGCGGCGGCCGCGACGACAAAAAGGACCGCAAGAATCCGCGCCGTCCGGCGGGGATACCGGGTGAATCGCTCCCACGTGACCGCGATAGTCAACGGCACCATCCAGATCAGGTGCGCCGAGGGCGCAACGGCCATCGTCAGCATCATGGCCCAGCAGGACCGGATACACGCCCACCCGCTGACGACACCGAAGCGTATGAGGCCTTTGGCCGCCGGCCATCCGTCCGGCGGCAGCGGGACCGACTGGTGACAGTCACCCAGGGCCCGACATTTCCAGGGGGTGAGCTGCCAGATTGCTGCCAGGAGGAGCACACCCGCGAACATCCACCATCGGTTGGCGGTGGCGGCCATGGGCAGCGCGAGAGTGATGAGGAGGCCAACCACCGTCCACAGCGCGAGCCACACCGCCGCGTAGAGCGCCAGCGCGCGCCCACGGCCCTGCGGGCCGTTCTGCTGGACGTACTGAACCGCGGGCAAAGTGGCCGGTCCCATCATCGCGATGGTCATGACAATCCAGGAGACGATCGCGACCCACAGCACCGGCTGATGCACCACCGGCGCGGCCATCGGCGCCATGTTCGCATGATCCATGCCCGGCATATGCCCGGCGGCAGGAGCTTGCGTATGGCTGGCCGCATGTTGCGGGAGGAACGCGAAGCCCAACCACGACAACAGAATTATCGCGGTCGCGATCCCCGTGTATCTGCCAGCCGCCAGTTCCTTGACGCGCTGGATCGCGTTGGCGACCATCAGCTAGAGAGTATCTTGCCGACGCTCACCTAGCTTGCGGATTCAATCATCGTGCGCAGTGAGCGCGGCAACGTCCGCTTGGAACGGTATGGACCCACCACTGCCGCTCCGGCGGGACTGCTGAGTAACTGACGCGCGATGCCATTGACTTCGTCGGTCGTGACGGTGGCGATCTTGTCCAGGGTCGCAGAAATCGTGCGGTGCTTACCGTTGTTCAGCTCGCTGCGTCCCATTCTGTTCATGCGGGATGCCGAATCCTCAAGCCCCAGAACAAGTCCACCGGCCAAGGCACCCTTAGCCCGATCGATCTCCACTGCGGTAAATCCGTCCTCGACCACCGATGCCAGTACCTGTGATGTCACCTTGGCCACCTCGTCGAACCGCTCCGGCGAGCAACCCGCGTACACCGACAACGCACCAGTGTCGGAGAAGGTATCCACCGTCGAGTAGACCGCGTAGACCAGCCCGCGCTGCTCGCGAATCTCTTGGAACAAGCGGGAACTGAGTCCACCGCCCAAGGCGGTGTTGAGCACCGACAGCGCCCAGCGATATTGCCAGCCGCGGCCCGGGGTGCGCACACCCAGCGAGAGATGCACCTGTTCACCGTCGCGCGACACCAATTCCAGTCCCGGCGTGGCCGTAACTCGGCCGGTCCCCTTGCGCGGCGCCACCGTGGTGACCGATGAGTCCAGATGCGACTTGAAGTACTTGCGCGCCAACCGCACTACGCGATCGTGCTCGACGTTCCCGGCCACTGCCAGCACCATGCGTTCGGGCCGATACCTCCGTACGTGAAACGAATGTAACTGTGCCCGCGTCATCGTCGATATCGACTCCGAGCTGCCGAGCACGCTGCGACCTATCGGATGGTCACCGAACAGGGCCCCGAGGAAGGCTTCCCCCAGCAGGTCCTCAGGGTCGTCGTCGCGCATCGCGATTTCTTCGAGCACGACGTCGCGCTCGACCTCGACGTCCTCACTGGCGCATCGCCCGCGCAACACCACGTCGGCGACCAGATCGATCGCCAGCTCCAGATCGGAGTCCAGCACATGCGCGTAGTAACACGTCTGTTCGCGTGCGGTGAATGCGTTCAGCTCACCGCCGACGGCATCAATCGACTGTGCGATATCGGCCGCCGACCGTGTGGGCGTGGACTTGAACAGCAGGTGCTCGAGGAAGTGCGCCGCACCGGCGACGCTGCGCCCCTCATCGCGGGACCCGACGTCGACCCACACCCCGACGGACGCCGAGCGCACCGAGGGCATCGCCTCGGTGACCACTCGGAGACCACCAGGAAGGACCGTGCGGCGTACCGCGTTGGGAACGCTACTCCGCGACGGCATCTGCCGGCTTGGCCTCGGCCGCACCGTTACTGCTGGCAGAAGCGTCAGCGGCGTCATCGTCACCGACCGGAACCAGCGAGATCTTGCCGCGGTTGTCGATATCGGCGATCTCGACCTGAATCTTGTCGCCGACCTTGACCACGTCCTCAACCTTGGCGATCCGCTTGCCCTTACCGAGCTTGCTGATGTGCACCAGTCCGTCGCGGCCCGGAAGCAGCGATACGAAGGCACCGAAATCGGTTGTCTTGACCACGGTTCCGAGGAAACGCTCACCAATCTTGGGCAGCTGCGGGTTGGCGATCGCGTTGATCATGTCGATCGCGGCCTGCGCCGCCTCGCCGTTGGAGGCGCCCACGAACACGGTGCCATCATCCTCAATGGAGATGCTCGCACCAGTCTGCTCGGTGATCGAGTTGATCATCTTGCCCTTGGGCCCGATCACCTCACCGATCTTGTCGACCGGCACCTTGATCGTCGTGATGCGCGGCGCGAAGGGGCTCATCTCGTCGGGGGCGTCGATGGCCTCGGCCATCACCTCGAGAATGGTGGCACGGGCATCCTTGGCCTGCGACAGCGCGGCCGCCAGCACCTGCGACGGGATGCCGTCGAGCTTGGTGTCCAGCTGCAGAGCCGTGACGAAGTCCTTGGTACCGGCGACCTTGAAGTCCATGTCGCCGAAGGCATCTTCGGCACCCAGGATGTCGGTGAGCGCGACGAAACGGCGCTCGGTGGTGCCATCGGCGAGCTCGATGTCGTCGGACACCAGGCCCATGGCGATACCGGCAACGGGGGCCTTCAGCGGCACACCGGCATTCAGCAGCGACAGGGTCGAGGCGCAGACCGAACCCATCGAGGTGGATCCGTTGGAGCTCAGCGCCTCCGAGACCTGGCGGATGGCGTACGGGAACTCCTCGACGCTCGGCAGCACCGGCATGAGCGCACGCTCAGCGAGCGCGCCATGCCCGATCTCGCGACGCTTCGGCGAGCCGACGCGTCCGGTCTCACCGGTGGAGAACGGCGGGAAGTTGTAGTGATGCATGTAGCGCTTCGAGGTTTCCGGCCCCAGCGAGTCGATCTGCTGAGCCATCTTGACCATGTCCAGGGTGGTGACGCCCATGATCTGGGTCTCGCCACGCTCGAACAGCGCGCTGCCGTGCGCCCGCGGGATCACGGCGACCTCGGCCGACAAGGCGCGAATATCGGTGACACCGCGGCCGTCGATGCGGAACTGGTCCTTCAAGATGCGCTGGCGTACGAGCTTCTTGGTGAGCGAGCGGAATGCCGCGCCGATCTCCTTCTCGCGGCCGTCGAAGCCCTCCTGCAGACGGCCGAGAACCTCGACCTTGACCTCGTCGGTCTTCTCGTCGCGCTCGGCCTTGCCCGCGATGGACAGGGCCTGCGACAGCGGCTCGGTGGCCACCGCCGCGACGGCGGCGAAAGCGTCGTCCTGGTAGTCGGGGAACAAGGGGTACTCACCGACGGGCTTGGCGGCCTTCTCGGCCAGCTCCTGCTGCGCGGTGCACAGCGCGGCGATGAACGGCTTGGCGGCCTCAAGGCCCTCGGCGACCACGCTCTCGGTGGGCGCGCCGGCGCCACCGTCGATGAGCGCGATGACGTTATCGGTGGCCTCCGCTTCGACCATCATGATGGCGACATCGTCGGCCGTCTTGCGACCGGCGACCACCATGTCGAAGACGGCGGTCTCCAGCTGCTCGACAGTCGGGAACGCGACCCACTGGCCCTCGATCAGGGCCACGCGGACACCGCCGACGGGGCCGGTGAACGGCAGTCCGGCGATCTGGGTGGACGCGGATGCGGCGTTGATCGCCAGTACGTCGTACAGGTCGGCGGGGTTCAGGCTCAGCACCGTCACCACGACCTGAATTTCGTTGCGCAGCCCGCTGACGAAGGTCGGGCGCAGCGGCCGGTCGATGAGACGACAGGTCAGGATGGCGTCGGTGGAGGGACGTCCCTCGCGGCGGAAGAACGAGCCGGGGATGCGACCCGCGGCGTACATCCGCTCCTCGACGTCAATGGTCAGCGGGAAGAAGTCGAAATGGTCCTTGGGGCTCTTGCTAGCGGTGGTGGCCGACAGCAGCATGGTCTCGTCATCCAGGTACGCGACGACGGAGCCGGCGGCCTGCTGGGCCAGCCGCCCGGTCTCGAAGCGAATGGTGCGGGTGCCGAAGGTGCCGTTGTCGATGGTCGCGGTGGACTCGAAGACGCCTTCTTCAATTTCTGTAGCAGACATGGGTTCTGGAATACCTCTCATACGTTCTCAGTTGGCAGCACGTGGCTGTATTGGGCATATGTGCCATCACGCGGTCAGCGCGCGGACGTACCAGCGCGAAGTGGACCCGGAAGGTGATCGGCCACGGCCGTTCGATCGAAGCGGCCGGGGATCGATGATCCGCTTGTGCGAAGAGCACAAACTCCGAACCCGGCAGCCACTACCGAAGACCGCCCGTTACCCGGCGGGACCAGCATGACAACGCACACACCCTATCACCTGCGGCGTTTGCGGCCACGCACCCTGATCAGGGCAGTTCCTCCACACACACGGTGAAGTTGCGATCGACATAGGGGTAGCCAAGTCCGGTGATGCACTCATCGGCCGTCGAGACATCCCGAAGAACTTGGGTGACGCGTTTCTTGTTCTGAGCGTTGCCGTCATTGCAGTCAACCCGCACGGGGTCGCCGTCCCACTTGTCGGGGACGCTCATGCAGCTGCCGACAACCCAGTCGATGTCCAGACACAGGGCCTGGCTTTTGCGGCCGAAACCGCGCTTGGCGTAGTACGACGAGTCCGCATCACGCGGACAGTCCGCATCCGTCTCGGTCTTGGCGAAGACCTTGAAATTGGACTTGGGACTGCCACACGGCTCCTTGACCATCTTGGCGTGCTGATCGGAACCGCTGAGGTTGACGCAGTCGCCGACGGCCAGGCCATCGGTAGCGGCCGATATCGACGAACACGCCGACAGCAAGGCCGCACCGACAGCGACAAGGGCGATGGATATCGCACCTGAGGTTCCAGAGCGACCCAGTCGAGGAGAAGCCAAAGTCAGCGGCGCAGGCCCAGGCGCTCGATCAGCGAGCGGTAGCGCGCGACGTCGACCTTGGCGATGTACTTGAGCAGGCGGCGGCGACGGCCGACCAGCAGCAGCAGACCACGACGGCTGTGGTGGTCGTGCTTGTGAGTCTTGAGGTGCTCGGTCAGATCGACGATGCGCTTGGTCAGCATCGCGACCTGGGCCTCGGGAGAACCGGTGTCGGTCTCGTGTAGCCCATACTGGGTGAGAATTTCTTTCTTCTGCTCGGTAGTCAATGCCACGGCAAGCTTCTCCATCACTGGGGTTCGCGTCGAATGTTTCTGGTGGGCCACCGCGAACTGCAGCTCACACCGGTGTTGAAGTGTACCGGCGGGTTAGCCTCGCGCCAAAATCGTGCGGGCCTTCTGGGCATCGCGACCCATTTCGTCCACGAGCTCATCCACCGAAGCGAACTTCTCCATGCTGCGCACCCGTGCCACGAAATCGACGGCCACATGCTGGCCGTACAGGTCTGCCGCGGTGTCCATGATGAACGCCTCGACGGTGCGGGCCTTGCCGGAGAACGTCGGGTTGCTGCCCACCGAGACCGCCGCCTGGTACCGCTCACCGGGGACCACAGTGCCCATGGTGGGACCATGCCCCAACAGCGTGAACCACGCCGCGTACACGCCGTCGGCGGGAATGGCGGCGAACATCGGCGGCGCCACGTTGGCGGTAGGGAACCCCAGTTCCCGGCCCCGCCCGTCGCCACGGACCACGACGCCTTCCACTCGGTGGGGGCGGCCGAGGGCTTCGGTGGCCGCCACCATGTCGCCGGCGTCGACACAGGACCGGATGTAGGTCGAGGAGAACGTGACCGCGTGTTCGGTCACGAGCGACACGGCGTCGACCTTGAAACCGAATCGCTCGCCTGCCTTCTTGAGCATGTGGACGTTACCGGCGGCCTTCTTCCCGAAGGTGAAGTTCTCCCCGACCACCACCTCAGCCACGTGCAGACGCTCGACCAGCAGCTCATGCACGTATCGCTCGGGCGAGAGCTTCATGAATTCGGGGGTAAAGGGCACCACCAGGAAAACGTCGACACCCAGTTCCTCTGCCAGCTCAGCACGCCGGGTCAGGGTCGTGAGCTGGGCCGGATGAGTCCCGGGAAACACGACTTCCATCGGGTGCGGATCGAACGTCATCAGGACGCTCTTGAGGTTGAGTTCGCGTGCGGCCTTCACCGCGCGCCCGATGAGTTCCGCGTGGCCGCGGTGTACACCGTCGAACACGCCGATGGTCAGGACGCACCGACCCCAGTCGGACGGAATTTCGTCTTGCCCGCGCCAGCGTTGCACGGCCTAAAGCCTACTTCGGAAGATGCGGGAAGGCCGACTTGGCTTTCCGTCGTCGCTGCCTGGTTAGGCTGAGCACCGTGAGCCCCACTCGATCCGATCGGCCCGCCGGATCCACCGATATCGACCTGACGACGGTGGCCCAGGACTACCTCAAGGTGATCTGGACCGCCCAGGAGTGGTCCCGCGAGAAGGTGAGCACCAAGATGCTCGCCGAACGCATGGGCGTGTCGGCGAGCACCGCATCCGAATCGATCCGCAAGCTGGCCGACCAAGGTCTGGTGGATCACGAGAAGTACGGCGCCGTGACCCTGACGGGCCAGGGCCGCAAGGCGGCCGTACTCATGGTGCGCCGGCACCGGCTGCTGGAGACATATCTGGTCAACGAGCTCGGCTACGGCTGGGACGAGGTGCACGACGAGGCCGAGGTGCTCGAGCACGCGGTCTCCGATCTGCTGCTGGCCAAGATCGACGCCAAGCTCGGTCACCCCACGCGCGATCCCCATGGCGATCCGATTCCCGGCCCTGACGGGCAGGTGCCCACTCCCCCGGCCCGCCAGCTGTCGGACTGCGCCAACGGCGATACCGGCGTGGTGGCCCGGATCTCCGACTCAGATCCGGAGATGCTGCGCTACTTCGACACCGTCGGCGTGGCACTGGATGCCCGCGTGACGGTCGACGAGCGGCGGGACTTCGCCGGAACCATCTCGGTGTCGATTGATAGCGACAGATCAGACGGCGGCGAGAAGAAGCTAGAGCTGGGAAATCCTGCAGCGCAATCAATTTGGGTCGTACTCGACTGAAATGACCGACCACGCGGCGTGTGAGTGCCTACTGTGCGTCGACTACGGCGATCGCCATGACTACAACGACAGCGATCGTGACATCATCGGCAGTGTCACCGAATACGGTTGGAGTGCACTGGGAATCGGACCCACATCGTCGGAGGAAAGCCCGCCGTTCGCCTACACCGTCGGGCTGTGGCACACCATGCGGCTACCCGAGCTGGCGATCTACGGAGTCAACGACATCACGATGATGCAGCGCGCTCTCAACGCGGTTGCCAAACAGGCTCAGGAAGGGCGGGTTCTGCAGGTCGGAGAGACATTCGAGGATGTCCTCGCCCTACCCGAGGTGGATGACTACCAGGTGAAGCTCTCCCCCATCGATCCGAGTTGGTACCACAACGAATTCGGGTTCGGACTGTGGTTCAACCGGACCAACCACGTGCGGTACCTGCAGGTCCTCTGGCCCGATGGCGAGGGCCGATTCCCGGGGAATCCCGAGTTTGATCCGCATTTCGCCGATCGGCAGCCGCTGATGTGGATGCCCAGGGAGTTGCACCCGCCGAGCCGGTGGATCCGTCCGATCGACTGACCGCTACAGATTCGCCGGGCGCAGGACCACGACCGACGTGGTCCGAGAGCCTTTGTCCGCCAATAACGCAATGACCCGATTGCCGGAATCCACCGCGGCGTAGGTGCCCTCGATACCGGCAGCCGACAACGGGCGCCCATTGCGCACCGAGTCGACCTCCGCCGCATCCAGATCGCGCCGGGGGAACCCCTCCCGGCACGCGGTGTCCAGATCCAGGGTCAACGTCGCGTCCTCGGCCAGCTCCTCGAGCGTGCGCGCACGCTCCAATGTGAAATCGCCAACCCTGGTGCGGCGCAATGCCGTCAGATGCCCACCCACGCCCAGCGAGGCACCCGCATCGCGGGCCAGTGCCCGGATGTACGTGCCCGAGGAGCAATCAACTTCCACGTCCACATCGACATACCCATCCGCCGGCCGGCGCACCGCCAGCACGTCGAACCTCGAGATGGTCACCGGCCGGGCTGCCAGCTCAACCGACTGCCCCTCCCGCGCCAGCTTGTAAGCACGCTGTCCGTTGACCTTGATCGCGCTCACCGAGGACGGCACCTGTTCGATATCCCCACGCAGCGGGGCCACGGCCGCCTCAATATCTTCATCGGTCACCCGGGACGCCGAAACCGTGTGTAACACCTCGCCTTCGGCGTCATCGGTGCTGGTGCTCTGCCCAAGACGGATAGTGGCCGCATACGACTTGGTCGTCAGCGTCAGCAGTCCCATGATCTTGGTAGCACGTTCGATACCGATCACCAGCACCCCCGTGGCCATCGGATCGAGAGTCCCCGCATGCCCCACCTTGCGGGTGGAAAACAGCCTCCGGCACCGAGATACCACGTCATGGCTCGTCATCCCGGCGGGCTTGTCCACAATCACGAGGCCCGCGCGACCCAAGGGATCGGTCACGGCACCACGATCGCGGTCAAGATCAGGCCCTTGTCAATGATCCAGCGCCCGTCGAACACCGACAATACGCTGCCGTCATTGGCCTTGCCATCTATCAAGATTCGCGAGGTGAACGTCCCATCGGGGTCGAGGGTGATGTGAGCGTCCTCAAAGCCAAGCCAGCGAGTTGTCAGCGGGAACCACGCCTTGTACGTCGTTTCCTTGGCGCAGAACAGCAATCGGTCCCAGTGCGTACCACCGGGCAATGCCGCCAGCTCATCGCGCTCGACCGGCAGGGTAATCGACTTGAGCACACCGTTGGGCAGCACGTCGTGCGGTTCGGCGTCGATCCCGACCGAACGCACCTCCCCAACACGTCCCACCACCGCGCCACGGAATCCCTCCGTGTGCGTCATGCTTCCCACCACCCCGTTGGGCCACAGCGGCTGCCCCTTGTCTCCCTTGAGGATCGGGACTTCGGGAACGCCGAGCACAGACAGGGCCTGCCGCGCACAGTGCCGGACGGTGATGAACTCATTGCGCCGTTTGGCCACCGATTTGGCGATCAGTGGCTCCTCCTCGGGCAGCGGCGCCAACCCGGGCGGATCCTCATACAGTTCGGCCGAGGACAGCACATCGGGAACCACCGAGGCGATCAACTGGTCACTCACTGGCACGCTCCTTGGCAAGCCGTTCACGGAATCGCTTGGCCGCCACCCTCATCTGCTCGGTGATCTCGAAATGACCTCCGAACTCGTTGAGATAGCCGGCCGGATAGTGCGGGACGGGAAGGATCTGCCGAAGCCATGAATACGGTTTGCGCTGCGCCCATTCCCGCGGATAGCCAACCGAGACCTCCTCGAAGCGCACTTCGTCATACCAGGTGGTCCGCGGAATGTGCAGGTGGCCATACACCGAGCACACCGCGTTGTAGCGGGTGTGCCAGTCCGCGGTTTCGGTGGTCCCGCACCAGAGCGAGAATTCGGGATAGAACAACGCATCGCAAGGTTCCCGCACCAGCGGGAAATGGTTCACCAGGACCGTCGGCGTCATCCAGTCCAGATCGTCCAGCCGCTTCTTCGTATACCGCAACCGATCCCGGCACCAGGCATCACGTGTCGCGAAAGGTTCACTGGAAAGCAGGAACTCATCGGTTGCCACGACGTTGCGGTCGCGGGCGATCTTCAGACCCTCCGCCTTGGTGTTGGCCCCCTCCGGCAGAAATGTGTAGTCGTACAACACGAACATCGGCACGATGGTCGCGGGACCACCTTGTTCTATCCACACCGGATACGGATGCTCGGGCGTGACGATGCCCATCTCGTCGCACATGTTGACCAGATAGTCGTAGCGGGACTGCCCGAAAATCTGCATGGGATCGCGCGCCGTCGTCCATAACTCATGATTCCCCGGCACCCAGATCACCTTGGCGAACCTGCGCCGCAACAGATCCAGCGCCGCCCGGATGTCATCAGTGCGCTCGGCGACGTCACCGGCGACGATCAACCAATCCTCGGGCGAGGCCGGATGAAGTTCTTCGAGAACGGACTTGTTGGCCGACTGCCCAACATGCAGGTCGCTGATCGCCCAGAGCCTGGGCTCCCGTTCCTGCGTCATCCGGCCAATGTACCTACAGGTTTATCTTGCAACTCTGTCCCACGTCGAGAACCCGGAGCGCACGCCCGCTTCCCACCCAGAACGCGCAGGACAGTGCCAGGTCGGTCAACAGCCCATCGTCGAAATGCTCGCGCGCCCGCTCCCAGAATTCGTCGTCCTCACGCAGCCCGACGTGATCCGTCGCGAAACGGTGCGCGAACTCGGCGGCGGTTCGTTCGGCCTCGCTGTACCGCGGCGAGGTACGCCACTGCTCGGCGTCCGCATAGAAGTCGCCGTCCAGCTCCCCGCTCTGAACGAAGCGGGTGTTCTGGCAGACGGAGCATTCATTCGCGAAGGCCACGGTCATACGTGCGAGCTCGCGCACCCCGATCGGAAGCCTGCTGCGGTTGTATACCGCGTCCGAAAATCCGGCAAACCCGGGCGCCATCTCGGGTGCACCCATCAGCCAGCCGGCCACATCGTCGTCCGCGTAGTTCCCAATTCGTGCCATGGCGTCACGATACTCCGGGACTAGAACGTGTTCTAGTGTTTTCGGTGTTCCGTATGAGACAGCGAGGCACGCGGCTAGACTTCGGCGCACCGCGGCTGATCAGATTGAGGTGGATTCGCATGGCCCGAAGGGCTGGACTGGCCATAGTGCTGATGGCGCTGACACTGAGCGGTCTTGTTGTCTGGCGCACCGCCCCGGCCGATCACTCGACCAGCGCACCGGTTCAGCTGCGTTTCTCCACAGCGCCCATGACCGGACCCGCGGGCACCGGAGCCACCACCACGATCAAGTGGCCGGTCGTCCCCGTCACAGATCCTCGCCCTTTCGATCCCTGCTACGACATTCCCGGTTCGGTCATCGCCGCTGCGGGCCTCGACCAGACCCCACCCGCACCTGAAGAGGGCCTGCGCTGCCGGTACGACTCCCGCAACAACTACCAGTTGGCCGTCGAGGCGATCGTGTGGCGCACCTATGAAGACTCGCTGCCGGCCGACGGCGTGGAGACGACCATCCAGGGTCACCGTGCGGCCGAGTACAACATCATGAAACCGACGGACTGGAACAACCAGTGGTGGGTGTCCTGCATGATCACCTTCAAGACGAGTTACGGCGTGGTCCAGCAGTCGCTGTACTACGCATCCCAGAAGTACTCCCCCGATGGCCCCGGCTGTCTCGTGGAAAACCGCCGGGTCGCAAACATTCTCGCGCCCGCCTACAAGTTCTGAGACCGTGCCGGTCTAGCCACGTGCCGCGATGCGAGCCTGCACCTCGGGACGCCGCAGCGGAGGCACCGTCCTGGGTGGCTGCCGACGTGCCGGCAACGACGCCAACAGACGCATTGTCGTGGCCGTCACCTCCGCCACCGCGTGCTCAAACGCTTCCCGGTTGGCATCGGAGGTCTTCTGAATCCCGCTGATCTTGCGGATGTACTGCCGCGCCGCCGCCTCGATCTCCTGGTCGGTCGCGGCGGGTTCCAGCCCGCGTAGTTCGGTGATGTTCCTGCACATACCTACGACAGTAGGAAGACAATCCGGAAGACGCCATGCCCCACCCACTGGTTAGTTTGCGTGCGCGTGTATACGTAAGTCATGCCAGTGACGTCATCGCAGCCGTCTAGCGCGGGATCCAGCACTCGTTCATCGCAACGCGACCGGGTCGCCGCCGCCGCGCAGGAGGTTCTCGCCACACACCCCCCTTCCTCCACCCCGGTCACCGAGCTGCTCGGCGCCGTCTACGACGCGGGCCTGGCCTGGGTCCACTTCCCAGTCGGCTTGGGCGGCCTCAACGCACCACCCGCGCTGCAGGCTGTCTCCGACACCATCCTGCGCGCAGCCGGCATGCCGGATCCGTTGTTTATCAACGTGATCGGGTACGGCATGGCGGCTCCCACAGTGCTCGCACACGGACAGCCCGAACTGACCCAGCGGATTCTGCGTCCGCTGTTCACGGGTGAGGAACTCTGGTGCCAGCTGTTCAGTGAGCCCGGCGCCGGATCCGATCTCGCGGGCCTAGCCACCCGAGCGGTGCGTGACGGCGACGACTGGATCATCAACGGCCAGAAGGTGTGGACCTCGGGTGCCCATCAGGCGCGCTGGGCGCTTCTGGTGGCGCGCAGCAATCCCGAGGTGCCCAAGCACCGCGGCCTGACCTACTTCGTGGTCGATATGACCGATCCCGGCGTCGAAGTCCGTCCGCTGCGTCAGATGACCGGTGACGCCGAATTCAACGAGGTGTACCTCACCGATGTCCGCATCCCGGACGCATACCGCCTGGGCAATGAGGGCGACGGCTGGCGAGTCTCGATGACCACGTTGATGAACGAACGCAGTGCGCTGGGTGGGGCGTTCGACCATGGTCGTGGCGGCGGATCGATTGGCCATGCGCTGAGTCTCTGGAAGCAGCGACCCGACCTGCATACCCCCGAGCTGCGGGCCAAGCTGACGAACCTGTTCGTGCGCTCGGAGGGAAACCGCTACGGCACCCAGATGCGGATCGCCGCCCAGGGCGATGCACCGATGGGGCCGGAGGGCTCGATCGGCAAGCTGATGGGCGCCGAGCTCAACCAGCAGATCTACGACTTCTGCGTCGAACTGCTAGGCATTGAGGCAACTCTGTACGCCTCCTACGACATGCGGCGCGTCGTCGAGGATGACCGCCGTGCCGACACCATGTGGGCGTTCCTGCGGTCCAAAGCCAACACCATCGAGGGCGGCACCTCCGACGTGATGCGCAACATCATCGGAGAACGCGTTCTCGGACTACCCGGCGATATCCGGGTAGATACCGACAAAGCTTGGAAGGACGTGCCCCGCGGATGAGTGAATTCGAGTTCACCGAGGAGCACGGCGACCTGCGCTCGCTCATGCGGAGTTGGTGCCAACGTGTCTGGACACCCGAGCACGTGCGCCAAATCGCCGATGCGGGCGCCGTCGACCTGGATGCCTGGCGCGCTCTGGGCGCCGAGCTTGGTGTGGTGGGGCTGAGCCTGCCCGAAGAACACGGCGGGGGCGGCCTGGGCGTTATCGAATTATCCATCGTGGCAGAGGAACTGGGACGCACGCTGGCGTGTCTACCGTGGATATCGAGCGCGGCGCTGGGCGCTACCGCGCTGGCAGCCAGCGGCGACAGTGACGCCCTTGCCGAATGGGTACCCGCGCTGGCCTCCGGCGACAAGACGATCACGCTGGCCGGTGGCCGCACCCGGTTGGCCGACGCCATCACCGTGTCCGCGGAATCCGATGCCGACGGATGGAAGCTCACCGGAGACGCCGAGCACGTTCCGGACGGCGCCACCGCCGACGCGATCCTGGTGCTCGCTGATACCGACTCGGGTCCAACCCTTTTCGCGGTGGACGGGAACGCAACCGGCGTCGACCGGCACGCTCTGGCCACCCTCGACCTAACCCGACGCCAGGCCAACATCCACTTTGACTCCACTCCCGCGCGCCTAATCGGCGAGCAGGGCCAGGGCGCGGACGCCGTGACCAAGGCACTCGACGTAGCCGCCACCGTGCTCGCGGCCGAACAAGCCGGTATCGCCGCCCACATGCTGGATGTCACAACCGAATACGCCAAGTCCCGAATTCAGTTCGGGCGGATCATCGGGTCGTTCCAAGCCGTCAAACACCGCCTCGCCGATATGGCCGCCGCGGCCGGGAACGTGCGTGGCGCCGCCTATCACGCGGCCTGGTCGCATGACGACCCGAGCCTTGATGATCCCGCGCTGGCCACCAGCATCGCCCAGCAGGTGGCATCCGCGGGCGCGGTAGAGGTAACCTCCAAGGCCATCCAGAGCCATGGCGGCATCGGATTCACCTGGGAACACCCGGCCCACCTGTACTACAAACGGGCCGTTAGTAATTCGGCACTCTTCGGAGGCCGTGCCGTCCACGCCGAACGTATCGCCAAGGAGGTTATCGACGCATGACCGAACAGATTCTCTTGACGCAGACCGAAGACCGGATCTGCACCATCACGCTGAACCGGCCACAGGCCCGTAATGCGCTGAGCAAGGCCCTCGGCGAGGAGATCGTCAAGGCCGTCACCGCGGCCGACGCCGACGCCGATGTTGACGTGATGATCCTGACCGCCGCCGACCCGGTGTTCTGCGCGGGTGTCGACCTCAAGGAGCTGGGCAGCGGTGATCGTGCCGACACCCTGGACCCGTGGTGGCCCGAGCTGTCCAAGCCCGTCATCGGTGCCATCAACGGAGCCGCCGTCACCGGCGGTCTGGAGCTGGCGCTGGCCTGTGACATCTTGATCGCCTCGGAGAAGGCACGTTTCGCCGATACCCACGCACGTGTTGGCATCCTGCCCACCTGGGGGCTGACCACCCTGCTGCCGCTCTCGGTGGGACGCGGGCTGGCACGGCGCATGAGCCTCACCGGCGACTACCTGTCGGCCGAAGATGCGTTACGCGCAGGTCTGGTCACCGAGGTGGTTGCCCATGAGGAACTGCTGCCGGCGGCCAAGCGGCTCGCCGCGACAATCGCCGGAAACAACCAGCCCGCCGTGCGCGAGCTTCTGGCCTCCTACCGCCGCATCGAGTCCGAGCTTGTCGGCAACGGTCTGCAGGTGGCCCTCGATGATGCGCATCGGTGGATCGAGCAGAACTCCATCGCCGAGGGCGTGGAGGAGCGTCGCGCGGCCATCATGGCGCGCGGTCGCAGCCAAAACTCCTAACGGTCGAAGCGATACAGCGCAATCCGGCGGTCCGGCCGAATATCGAACTCCCCCATCGCCGTCCAGCCGAGGCGGCCGAGCACCCGGAGGATCGGCGGGTTGTCGGCCGACGGTTCGGCCATCATCCGGCGGCATGCGGGATCAGCGGCGAACACCGCGGACGGCAGCAGCCTGATCCACTCGGAGATGACGCCGCGCCCCAGGTGTTCGGTGGATGCGGTCGCAATGTGAAAACCCGTGTCGTGGGGATGGGCGTCGTAGATCCGGGTGATCTCGTCGCGCGCGGCGCGGTACATCTCCACGTAGGCCGCCTCGGCACCGTCCACCGAGAGAATGCACGGCAGTGAATAGTGGCCGGCCAACCGGTACGAGGAGTCCTCTCGCCACTTCTCGGCCGACCACGGCTGATCCCAGGTTTCCAGCAGATGTGGCCGGGAGAACCATTCACTGAGCAGCTCAGGATCCGAACCCTCGGGATCCACCGGGCGCAGCCCATAACGCGTGCCCGCGAAGGAAGGCAACGGCGGCGGCCCGGCCTCGACGACCTCGGCCGCTACATCCGTGAGCTCACGAACGATGCGAAAACCGGCGGGGGTGTTCATCAGCCCGGCGGCTCCGTTCGATCGATACTGCACGTGGTCAGCCCACATTCTACGAACGTCACCGAGATGGCCGGCAACCGCTACATCAGATGCGGCGTCTCCTTATGGACTTTGTGGTCGTGATGCACCGTGCCGCCTACCACCGCAAATCCCAGCCCCGCGGTAACCAGTAGCGCGATGGCCGCCACCATTCCCCAGCCGTGATGTCCGGAGGCCAACGCCGCCAGTCCCAACGCGGTGATCGTGACCGACACCAGTCCAAGGAAGTAGCCGGTCCACACGGCAAATCGATCAAGGTTCATTTCGAAACACCTCCTCATCCAGCGTTTCCCAGAATACTCCGCAAGTGACCTGGATCACATAGCCGGGCGCTGGCAAACTCTCGATATCATGGGGAGAGCTAGACGATCAGGGGGAGAAAGATGTCGTACCCACAGCACTATCCTGCCGCCGCGCCCAGGTACTTTCAGGTACGGCTGACCAAGCACACCGGGATGCTGATCATGTTCAGCACCCGGTCGTACACGATCACCGGGACACTCGAGCAATGCGAGGCTGCCTACCGTGACGCGCAGACCCACAATCTGGCCGCCGGGTGGTGGAGCTTCCTGTCCATCCTCGTCATGAACTGGGTTGCGATCTTCGGAAATATGGGGCAGATCAGACAGATTCGGCGTCTGGCAGCGCAGCCCCCGACATACCAGGGCTACCCGCCGGCGGGATACCCACCGCCTCCTGCCGGATACCCACCGCCGCAGTATCCGCAGTACCCTCCGGTGCACTGATCACGAGCCGGTTCCCGGCACGGCCCAGCGGCCCGACGCCGTGCGCCATCCGACCAACAGCAGCCGCAACACCAGGAAAAGGGTGAGCCCGAACCAGACTCCGGCGAGCCCCCACCCAAAGGCCAGCGCCAACCACACCAGCGGCAAGAACCCGCACAGCGCGCTGATCATGGTGGCGTTGCGCATGAACCGCGCGTCGGCCGCACCCAGCAGCACCCCGTCCAGCGCGAACACAAGACCCGAAATCGGCAACTGGCACACCAGGAACCACCACGGCACGTGCATCTGACGCAACACCGTGGCATCGGAAGTGAACAAACCTGGCAATACCGGAGCACCGAAGGCAAGAAGGGACGCCAGTACTACCGCGAAGCCCAGCGAGAACGCCGTCACTCTCCACGCCACTGACTTGGCCTCCCGTACCCGGCCCGCCCCCAACGCGGCACCGACGAGGGTCTGCGCCGCGATGGCAAGTGAATCAAGAACCAGCGCAAGAAAACTCCACATCTGCAGGACCACCTGATGCGCTGCCAGCGCCGCCGCCCCAAACCGTGCCGCCACCGCCGCGGCACTGATGAAGCAGGCCTGGAAGGCCAGACTGCGTATCAGCAGGTCGCGCGCCAGCACCAGCTGTGCGCGGAGCACCGGAGGGTCCATCCGGAGCCGAACACGCTCGGCGTGCAGGGCGTGCAGGAAAAGGATCGCGGCCAGCCACTGCCCCACCAGATTGGCAACCGCAGACCCCGCCACACCCATCCGGGGCGCCCCGAGTAATCCGTAGATCAGCACCGGGCACAGTACTGCCGAAACCGCAAAGCCGACAATCACATACCGCAACGGCCTGACCGTGTTTTGCACTCCCCGCATCCACCCGTTGCCGGCGAGCGAGACCAGGATTGCGGGCGCCGCGAAGATGGCGATACGCACCCACGTCAGGCCCTGAGCGGCCACATCGGGTGCCGCGGCGATGGCCCGGACCACCGGTCCAGCCACCATGTTCACGATGAGGACCACGGCAGTGCCGATAAGGAGCGCCAACCAGGTCGCCTGCACACCCTCGTGGACCGCGCCCGGACGATCACCGGAGCCGAACAGTCGTGCCGCACGGGCGGTGGTGCCGTACGACAAGAAGGTCAACTGCGTTCCGACGAGCGAAAGCACCAGTCCGCCGACGGCCAATCCCGCCAACGGCACCGCGCCCAGACGACCCACCATGGCGATATCGAAAAGCAAGTACAGCGGTTCGGCTGCCAACACACCCAATGCGGGCACCGCCAAAGCAGTGATTCGGCGGGCCAGTCCAGACATTCCGGCCGTGCCGGTGGCGTCAGTCAAGGGCGCGAACCAGCGCCGCCACCACCTCGTCGACCGGGCCGGTCGCCGAGAACCCGGCGGCCAGCCGATGTCCACCGCCACCAAAGGTGCCCGCTACCGCGGACAGGTCCACCGCGGAACGGGCACGCATCGATATCGACCAATGCTCCGGCTCGATCTCCTTGAACACCACCGCGACCTCCGCCTCGGTGGTGGTGCGGACGATGTCGACGATCGACTCGACTTCCTCGGTGCGCGCGCAGGACCACACATCATGGGTGACAACGGCATACACCAAACCGGCGCCCCCGACCGCGTCGGGAATCAGCTGCGCGGTGCCCAGCACGCGCGACAAAATCGGCAGCCAGACGAACGGGTGTGAATCCATGAAAGTACGGGTGATGTTCACCCCATCGGCCCCCAAGTCCAGCAGCCGAGCTGCCAGCCGGTGACCCTGCGCGGTGGCCCAGCGGAAAGACCCACTGTCGGTGACCAAACCGGCGTACAGACAGTGCGCCATCTCGGGGGTGATGCTCACCCCCCAGGCGTCGAGCAACCGAGCCACCATCATCGTCGTCGAATCAGCTTCGATATCAACGTAATTCGCCGTACCAAAGAGCTCATTGGACACATGGTGATCAATGACCAGCACCGGTGCCTGGCCCTCAACCAGCTCGCCCAGTTGACCAAGCCGCCGCACGCTCGGGCTGTCGACCGTGACCACCAGATCCGGATCTCTGCGCAGTTCGTGGGGCGCGACCAACAGCTCCGCACCCGGCAGGGTTCCCACCGACTCCGGAGGCGCCGCCGGCGCCCCGAAACTCACCTGGACGTCAACGCCCTTGGCCACCAACACTTGTCCGAGTGCCAGCCCGCTGCCCACCGTGTCGGCGTCGGGATGCACGTGGCAGATGATCACCACCCTCCTGGCCTTGGCCAGGAGAGCCACGGCGCCCTCTACGTCTACGCGTGCCCCCACGGCACCCGCCTCAATCGGGACGGCGCTCATCGTCCTCGTCGGGTGCGGGCTCCTCATCCTCAGCCGGGGACGCCTTATAGGGGTCGGCGTCGCCGGCGTGCACGGCTCCCTGCCGGACCTCGGCGAGCGCGGCATCGGCCGCGCGCGTCCGGTCGAGCAGTTCCTCCATATGCCGCGCGGTGTCGGCGATGGTATCGAGCACGAAGGTCAGGGTGGGCGTGAACCTCACCCCTGTCCCGGCACCCACCTTCGTTCGGAGCACACCCTTTGCCTTTTCTAGCGCGGCCGCCGCGCCGGGGTAATCCGGCTCGTCGGACAGAGTCTGCCCCATCACGGTGTAGTACACGGTCGCATCGTGCAGATCGTTGGTCACCCGAGTATCGGTGACCGTGACCATCGTCAGCCTCGGGTCTTTGATCTCGTACTCGATCGCCGAGGCGACGATGGCCCCGATCCGCTTCGCCAGTCGCCGCGCGCGAGCCGGATCGGCCACCTTAGACCCGTTCCTTCTCGCGGAGTTCGTACGCCTCGATGACGTCGCCTTCCTTGATGTCGTTGTAGGTCAGCGTCAGACCGCACTCGTAACCATCGCGGACCTCCGTGACGTCATCCTTCTCCCGCTTGAGCGACGAGATGGTGACGGTCTCGGCGACCACGATGTTGTCGCGCAGCAGTCGGGCCTTGGCATTGCGCCGGATGATGCCCGAGGTGACCAGGCAACCGGCGATGTTGCCGACCTTGGACGACCGGAACAGTGCCCGGATCTCGGCGCGACCCAGCTCGACCTCTTCGTAGACCGGCTTGAGCATGCCCTTGAGCGCACTCTCGATCTCGTCGATGGCCTGGTAGATCACCGAGTAGTAGCGAATGTCGACGCCCTCGCGGTTGGCCAGCTCGGTCGCCTTGCCCTCGGCCCGCACATTGAAACCGATGATGATGGCGTCCGAGGCCGAGGCCAGGTTGACGTTGGTTTCGGTGACACCACCGACACCGCGGTCAATGACCCGCAGCTGCACCTCGTCGTCGATCGCGATACCGAGCAGCGCCTCTTCCAGGGCTTCGACCGTACCGGCGTTGTCGCCCTTGAGGATCAGGTTCAGCTGGCTGGTTTCCTTCAGCGCGGCATCCAGATCGTCCAGGCTGATCCGCTTGCGGCTACGGGCGGCCAGCGCGTTGCGCTTGCGCGCGCTGCGACGGTCGGCGATCTGCCGGGCGATTCGGTCTTCGTCGACAACGAGCAGGTTGTCACCCGCACCGGGCACCGAGGTGAAACCGATGACCTGGACAGGCCGCGAAGGCAGCGCCTCCTCGACATCCTCGCCGTGCTCGTCGACCATGCGACGCACACGGCCGTACGCATCTCCGGCGACGATCGAGTCGCCGACACGCAGCGTGCCGCGCTGGATGAGCACCGTGGCCACCGGGCCGCGACCGCGGTCCAGATGCGCCTCGATCGCCACACCCTGGGCCTCCATATCGGGGTTGGCCCGCAGGTCCAGTGCCGCGTCCGCGGTCAGCAGGACTGCCTCGAGCAGGGCGTCGATATTGGTGCCCTGCTTGGCCGAGATGTCGACGAACATGGTGTCGCCACCGAAGTCCTCGGCGACCAGGTTGTACTCGGTGAGCTGCGCCCGGATCTTGCCCGGGTCGGCACCTTCCTTGTCGATCTTGTTGACCGCGACCACGATCGGCACATCGGCCGCCTGGGCGTGGTTAATGGCTTCCACCGTCTGCGGCATGACGCCGTCATCGGCGGCGACCACCAGGATCGCGATATCGGTGGCCTTCGCACCGCGCGCACGCATGGCGGTGAACGCCTCGTGACCCGGGGTGTCGATGAAGGTGACGAGCCGCTCGTTGCCGTCCAGCTGAGTCAAGACCTGGTAGGCACCGATGTGCTGCGTGATGCCACCGGCTTCGCCCTCGCGGACGTTGGCCTGCCGGATGGTGTCCAGCAGTCGCGTCTTGCCGTGGTCGACGTGACCCATGACGGTGACAACCGGCGGTCGGATCTCCAGATCCTCTTCACCGCCCTCATCCTCGCCGTAGGTGAGGTCGAAGGACTGCAGCAGCTCGCGGTCCTCGTCTTCGGGGCTCACGACCTGGACGACATAGTTCATCTCGCCGCCCAGCAGCTCCAGGGTCTCGTCGCCCACCGACTGCGTGGCAGTCACCATCTCGCCGAGGTTGAACAGCGCCTGTACCAGCGAAGCCGGGTTGGCGTCGATCTTCTCCGCGAAATCGCTCAGCGAAGCACCACGCGCGAGACGGATGACCTCACCGTTGCCGTGCGGCAACCGCACACCACCGACAACGGGCGCCTGCATGTTCTCGTACTCGGCGCGTTTCGCCCGCTTCGACTTGCGACCACGCTTCGGCGCACCACCGGGACGGCCGAAGGCACCGGCCGCACCACCGCGCTGACCGGGACGACCACCACCGCCGCCACCGCCGGGACGACCGCGGAAGCCACCAGCGCCAGCCGCGCCGGGAGGACCACCAGCGGGAGCACCGCTACCCGCACCGCCGCCGCGGTAGTTACCGCCGCCGCCACCGGGACCACCCGGGCGGCCGCCACCGGGACCACCGGGACGGCCACCACCGGGGCCACCGGGACGGCCACCACCGGGACGCGGCGGGCGCGGGCCCATGGATCCGGGTGACGGGCGCGGGGGCATGTTACTCGGGGAGGCTCCGCCGGGACGAGGAGCTCCGGGACGCGGCGCCTGCGGACGCGGCGCAACAGGACGTTCGACCGGCTGCGCCGAGGAGAACGGGTTGTTGCCGACGCGCGGCACACGGGGAGCGCCAGGCTTGGGACCCGGCGTCGCACCCGGACGGGGTGCAGGCGCGGGTGCCGGTGCCGCAGCCGGACGGGGTGCAGGCGCGGGTGCCGGTGCCGCAGCGGGTGCATCTGCCACGGGCGGCGCCGCGGCGCTCGGCGTGGGAGCGGCCGGTGCCGCTGGTGCGGCGGGTACAGGTGCGGGCGCAGCCGGAGGCTCCGGCGCCGGGGGGGCCTCGACAACCGGCTCAGCAACCTTCTTCGGTGCCGGCTTGGGGGCGCCGGGCTTGGGGCCGGCCTTCTTCGGAGCGGACGCAGTCTCGGCGGACGCGCCATTGGACCCGGCGGCAGCGGGCTTATCGCCACCACCGAAGGCCTCACGAAGACGCCGCGCGACGGGGGCTTCCACCGTCGACGATGCGGACTTAACGAATTCGCCCTGATCACTCAATCGGGCGAGAACTTCTTTACTGGTCACACCGAGTTCTTTAGCTAACTCGTGTACCCGGGCCTTGCCTGCCACTGCTCTCCTGTCTGCGAGGCAGCGGCTTCAGGCGCCGTGCCTCGTGTTAGCTGTGATGGACGATCATCATCGACGCTTCACGGTGTGCTCATTGTTTGTCGTTGCCAATCTCTTGGTATTGCTCAACAAGTTCGAAGACCGCGGAGGTATCCGGGTTTCCGCTGATCCGGAGCGCTCGCGCGAACGCTCGCCGCTTTACCGCCACGTGGTAACACTGCGCCGACCGATGCAACCACGCACCTCGGCCGGGCAGTCTGCGACGGGTATCAACAACAATATGTCGATCATCCGTAGCAACCACACGAAGCAGATCTGCAGCCAACTCTCGCCCCCGGCATCCCACACATGTCCGTACCGGTTTACCGGTTTGGGCATGTGCGAACACCGAAGTCTCGCGCTGGATCACGGCTTAGTCTACCGTCCGCGACACCTTATTTATGAATCGGCCCACAGCCTCGAATGACAAGGCTGTATTCCGGTTATCAAACCCCCGCTGCGACGAGCGCCACCGCACCGACCAAAGCCAGTGTCTTGATGCTCTCGAGCGCGACATACGCCAGGTGCGTACGACTGCGTCCGGCGTACTCCACTCCGTCGCGGATCGCGTTGGTTCGTCTCATCATGGCTGGCCGCACCGCCGCCAGCTGGACTGCCAGACACACGCATGCCACGATCACCGCCGCGATCGCACCGCCGCAGAGATTGCCCGCCACCGTCAGCACCACCAGAGCGGAAGCCACGACGCACTCCACCGCGTTGAGCGCACGGAACACCAGGCGACCTATCGCGAGTCCCACATGGATCGTCACACCCGGCGCCCGGAACTTCAGCGGTGTCTCGATGAACGAGATCGCCACCACCAAACCCAACCAGAATGCGGCCAGCGCTGCCGCACCTACATCTACGCGCGTCATGCCATAGCCGAAGCCAACGGCCCGAACAGCTCGTGATTGATCTGCTCCTGCGGGATCCCGAGAGACACCAGGTCTTCATTAACGGCGGACATGAATGGGCGGGGACCGCAGACGAACACGGTCGATAGCCGGTTGAGCGGCAGCCGGTCCAGGCTCATGCGACCGACGCCGTGCGCGGGAAGCTCCACATGTGCCCGTTCGTACCAGGTGTGCAGCCGGCCAGCGGGCAGCCGGCCCACGAGATCTGCCAACTCATGCCGGTAGGCGTGTGCGGCGGCCGACTGATCGGCGTGCAGGACCAGTACCTCTCGCGGCGACTGCGTGGCTACGAGCTCTTGCAGCATCCCCATGATCGGCGTGCAGCCGATGCCTGCAGATACCAGAACCAACGGATCCATCGAATCGTCGAGTGTGAACTCGCCCATAGGTAACGAGACTCGCAACTGTTGTCCCTCGAAGACATTGTCGTAGATGAAGTTCGACACCTCACCCGCGGGCGTACCGCCACCACTGATCCGCTTGACGGCAATACGCCAGTTACCCTCCTGGGCACCACGCGACAGGCTGTATTGACGGATCTGCCTGGCCCCGTCCGGCAACGTGATTTGTATCGATACGTACTGTCCGGGAAGGAAACTCGGCAACTCACCAGATACGGCGCGCAACTCGAACCCCGCCACATCCGCCGATTCCAGTTGGCGGCGTACCACCGTGACCTGCCGCCACACATCGCCCGGCGCAACCCCCGCGGCGCCGTACAGCGCCTTCTCCCGCGCGATCAATTCATCGGCCATGAGCCAGTAGAACTCGCTCCAGGCCCGCGCAACCTCTTCGGTTACCGCCGCCCCCAGCACCTCCGCGATCGCGGCGAAGAGATGCTCGTAGACGATCGGATACTGCTCGGCGACAATTCCCAACGAGGCGTGTTTGTGGGCAATCCTGTCGAGCACCGAATCATATTGGGCACCATTGCCTTCCAGTACAAGCCCGGCGAAGGAGGCGATAGATGCGGCGAGTGCCTTCGGCTGCTCCCCCGCCGCCTGGTTGCCGCGGTTGAACAGATCGCGAAGCAGTTCGGGGTGCGCCGCGAACAGCTTGGAGTAGAACAACGGTGTGATCTCGTCGATCGCCCCCGCCACAGCGGGGAGGGTTTGACGGATGACTGCCAGCGACTCTGCGGATAGCACGTGACTACTTCCTTTCCATTGTTGGACGGGCGATTTCGGCCACCGTCCACTGATCGAGTTCGGCGAAGAATGCCTCTTGCGCCGAGCGAAGGGCGTCGCGCAGGCGACAGGTGCGCCGAAGGGGGCAGGGTACGGCGCCCTCGCAGTCGATGACCTCGCCGCCGCGCTCCAATTTCCTGGCCAGCGATCCCACCCGACGGTCGAGTCCGCGTTGTGTGATGCACACTCCCCCGTGGCGCCCGCGGGTGCACTCAATCGCGCCCATCTCCGAAAGCCGGGCAACGACTTTCGTGGCATGCGTATAGGGCACGCAAAGTTGGGCGGCAAGTTCACCGGTGTGCAGCTGAGCGCCCGGCCCCTCGGCGGCCAACCGCATGACAATGCGCAGACCCAGGTCGGTGAATCGCGTTAGTTGCACATAACTTGTATATGAGATGCAAGTTATCTGGCGATAGGGACTTTGGTCAGTACCTAGCGCTACTCGGTGCTAGTTGTCGGGGTCTGCATCACTTCTGATGTCGATGCGCCATCCGGTGAGACGGGCCGCGAGGCGGGCGTTCTGCCCCTCCTTGCCGATCGCCAGAGACAGCTGGAAATCCGGGACGATGACGCGGGCAGCCTTACCCGCCTCATCGATGACCGACACAGATACCACCTTGGCGGGTGAGAGTGCGTTCGCGACGAACCGCGCGGGATCCGGGTCGTAATCGATGATGTCGATCTTCTCGCCGGCGAGCTCGCTCATCACATTGCGTACCCGCTGCCCCATCGGGCCGATGCAGGCGCCCTTGGCGTTGAGCCCGGAAACCTTCGAGGCCACCGCGATCTTGGACCTGTGCCCCGCTTCACGGGCAACCGCGACGATCTCCACGGAGCCGTCGTGAATCTCCGGCACCTCGAGCGAAAACAGCTTGCGCACCAGATTCGGGTGCGTCCGCGACAGTGTGATCAACGGCTCACGTGCGCCGCGGGATACACCAACAACATAGCAGCGCAACCGATCTCCGTGACGGTAGTCCTCGCCCGGCACCTGCTCGGCTGCCGGGATGACACCCTCGGATCCCTTCGTCTCGCTACCCATGCGGACCACGACAAGCCCCCGCGCGTTGGCCCGAGCGTCGCGCTGAATCACTCCGCCGACGATCTCGCCCTCGCGCGTGGAGAACTCACCGAACTTGTGCTCGTTCTCCGCGTCACGCACGCCCTGCTGGAACACCTGCCGTGCGGTGGTGGCAGCGATACGCCCGAATCCCTCAGGCGTGGCATCCCATTCGGTGATGAGATTGCCGTCCTCATCGGTCTCGCGGGCCAAGACACGGACCACACCCGTCTTGCGATCGAGTTCGATACGCGCGTTGGGCTCATGCCCGTCGGTATGCCGGTAGGCCGTCAACAGCGCCGATTTGATGATGTCAATCGCCTCATCGACGGTGATGCCCTTATCGGCAGCCATCAGGTTTACCGCTGCGGGATCGATATTCATGCGCCACCTCCAGTTTCGGCTGCCCCAGCCAGATTTAGTTCCTGCGGGTTGGGCGTTGTGAACTCCACCTGCACGACCGCACTCTCAATATCGGAGAACGCGAGATCACGGACGGTCCAGCCGGTGCCCTTGACCGGTTTACGCACCACCACTTGTATTCCGTCTTCGTTCGCGATGCCGATGCGGCCGAGCAGATCCTCACCGTCGGCGAGGCGAATCTGCGCCATCCGGCCGTGGGCACGTCGAAAATGCACCGGAGTGGTCAGCGGACGGTCGACTCCGGGTGTGGTGATTTCCAGCTCGTAGGCCTCCCAGCCGGTATCCGCCTCGTCCAAGAATGCCGATGCGGTGCGACTCAGCGCGGCGACCGCGTCCAAGTCCACCGGAGAGTCCGAGTCGACCACGATCGTGATGCGGGCAGGAACCGTGTCGTCGTTAACGACGACACTCTCGATCTCGACGCCTGACCGGGAGAACTCGGGAGCGAGCAGCTCGATCACCTGGTCATCGGATGGCAGCCCCATGGCGTTTGTGGCTCCTCATCTTGAGTTGTCGGGCGGTTCAGCTTGCACACACTAGCCGGACTCTCGTCCTGACCAGCACTCCACCTTACGCCCGGCGAGGGCTGTCATGCGCTAACCGCGCGCACTGGCAGGATGGGCGAATGCCCAAAAGCCTGTCGCGCCGCGACCTGTTGATCGGCGGCGCCGCGCTGGGCGTTGCCGTCGTGGCCGCCGCGTGCCAGCAGACACCCGATGCCAAACCCGAGGTGGACGACCTGCTGATCCAGATCGACCTCGCGCAGCGCGATGCCACATCGGCAGCCGCAGCGGCCACCGCCAATGCCGAGCTGGCACCCGCGCTAACGGCCGTCGCGGCAATCCGCCGCGCGCACGGTGTCGCACTGACCAGGGAGCTCGCCCGCATCCCGGGCGCGACCACGACCACGCCGCCGTCCAGCACCACCACATCGCCGGCATCACCGCCACCACAGGTCGGGCAGATCAAGACCCAACTCAAGGACTCCTCGAGATCAGCGATGGACCTGGCGACGAAACAGAGCGGATACCGCGCCGGATTGCTGGCCTCGATCAGCGCAGCCTGTGCCTCGGCAGCCGAGGTTGACTTGCCATGACAACGACCGAACCCACACCGCAGCCGCCCGCCTCGGCCGATGACACCGCACTGGCCGACGCCCTGGCCAATGAACACGCCGCCATCTATGCGTACGGGCTGGTATCGGCGCACTCGGTGCCCGACAACAACTGGCTGGTCACCGAGTGCCTCATCGAACACCGGCTATGCCGCGAGGAATGCATCGCCAAGCTACGTGGCCGTTCGGTGACCGCACCGGTCGCCGCCGCCGGCTACAAGACTCCGTTCCCGGTGAACACCCCCGCCGACGCCACCACGTTGGCGCTGCAGGTCGAGGCGGACACGGCCGCGCGCTGGCGCGCCGTCGCCGAACAGGCCGACAACGGTGATGATCGTGGATTCGCTGTCCGGATGCTCACAGAGAGCGCGATCCGCGCGGCGCGGTGGCGGGTCACCGCGGACATCACGCCCGCCAGTATCGCGTTCCCAGGAGGAACCGAAACCTAGGCGAAGTGCTTCTGGGTGTCGGTGATCAGACCGGACAGCCCACGACGGATCACCGGCTTGAGGTGGCGGGTGAAGCCGAGAGACGGCTCGATGAAGAAGCTCCAGGTGAACAGCGAGCCCGTCGCGGTGCCCACCACCTCGTAGAGCTCACCGAACCGTTTGGTGCCCGGGAAGGTCGCCGTCTCGACGGTGAACGCGTTGCGGTACCGCTCGGGGCTCTCCTCCCACACAATGAACCGCTCGTTGACCGCGGCACCGGGAAGCGCGAGCTTGGCGGTGCGGGTGGAGCCCACGCCCCGCGGCTCCGGCGACGTCCAGCTGATCTTGTTGATGGCTTTGCACCAGTGCAGCGGACTTTCACCATTGAGCTCGGCCCACACCGTCGCCGCATCCTTGGGCAGCGGGGTGGAGAACGTATACACGAAATCGCTTGTGTTGAAATCGCTTTCGACCAGCGGGGCAAGCTTAAAAGACGGCATGTCTATACCTTATCGCCTACCGAAATCGCCTCCGTGACGGACGTCACAGCGTCGGCCACCGCAATGGACTGCGCCTCCCCGGTGAACCGGTTGCGCAATTCGAGGGTTCCGTCGGCCCAACCGCGGCCGATCACCACGATCCAGGGCACACCAAGCAGCTCGGCGTCCTTGAACTTGACCCCCGGCGAGACGGTGCGGTCATCGAGCAGCACCTCATGCCCCAGCCGATCCAGGTCGGCGGCAAGCTGCTCGGCCCCCGCCCGCGCGGCGTCGTCCTTGTTGGCGATGACGACGTGCACATCGAACGGCGATACCGCGGCGGGCCAGCGCAGCCCGAGCTCGTCATGCTGCTGCTCGGCGACGACGGCCACCAGCCGCGAGACGCCGACACCGTAGGAGCCCTGGGTGAGCCGCACCGGTTTGCCGTTCTCGCCGAGCACGTCGACAGTAAATGCGTCGGTGTACTTGCGGCCCAACTGGAAAATGTGGCCGATCTCGATCCCGCGTGCCGACACCAGTTGCCCGCCACCGTCGGGCGAAGGGTCACCGTCGCGGACCTCGGCGGCCTCGATGGTTCCATCGGGGGCGAAGTCGCGACCGGCGACCAGGTTGACCACGTGCTTGCCGGGTTCATCGGCACCGGTGATCCAGCTGGTGCCCTCCACGATCCGAGGGTCGACCAGGTAGCGAACACCGTTCGCGATCAATCCCTTCGGTCCGATGTAGCCGCGCACTAGGAACGGATGCTTGGCAAAGTCCGCGTCACCGAGCAGCTCGTACTCGGCGGGCTCCAGCGCGGCACCGAGGCGCTTGTCGTCAATCTCACGATCCCCGGGTACGCCAACGGCGAGCAGCTCCCACTCACCACCGGGCTGGCGCACCTTCAGCAGAATGTTCTTGAGAGTGTCCGCCGCCGTCACGGGCCTGCCGAGATCGGCGGAGTTCGCCCAGTCCACCAGAGTCGCGATGGTCGGAGTGTCACCCGTCTCGTGCACCACTGCTTCGGGAAGTCCTTCGACGGACCGCGCCGGCGGTGCCGGTGTGACAACCGCCTCGACGTTGGCGGCATATCCGGATTCCACGCATCGAACGAAAGTGTCTTCCCCAGTGGGACTTTCGGCGAGGAACTCCTCGGATGCACTACCGCCCATGGCTCCTGACGTGGCGGCCACAATCACATAGTCCAGGCCCAGCCGGCCGAAGATCCGTTGGTACGCCTCACGGTGCGCGTGATAAGCCGTCTTGAGCCCGTCATCGGAGGTGTCGAAGGAATACGAATCCTTCATAACGAATTCGCGCCCACGCAGAATGCCCGCACGCGGACGCGCCTCGTCCCGGTACTTCGTCTGGACCTGGTAGAGGATGACCGGGAAATCCTTGTAGGAGCTGTACTCCCCCTTCACGGTGAGCGCGAAGAGCTCCTCGTGGGTGGGGCCCAGCATCATGTCGTTGTCGCGCCGGTCCTTGAGCCGGAACAGCGAATCGCCGTACTCGGTCCATCGGTTCGTGGTCTCATACGGTGCGCGCGGAAGCAGAGCCGGCAGCAGGATCTCCTGGCCGCCAATGGCATTCATCTCTTCGCGGACGATGTTCTCGATCTTGCGGAGGACCCGAAGGCCGAGCGGCAGCCAGCTGTAGACACCCGGCGCGATGGGCCGCACATAGCCCGCACGGATGAGCAGCTTGTGGCTGGGAACCTCGGCGTCGGCCGGGTCGTCGCGCAGCGTGCGTACGAATAGCTCGGAAAGTCGGGTAATCACGGTTGCACAGCATATCGGCGCGCCGTCGAGGCCTCCGGCTAGCATCGAGCGCATGCGTGCGTGGGCGATCATTCCGGCGGTGGCGATGTTCGGCCTGGGAGTCGCGGCACCGGCCGACGCCGCCCCGGCCACGGTCAAATATTCGTTGTCGGCAATTGGAATCGGCAATGCCGACTTCACCGTCTCGTACCAAGACGGGAATCAGCTCCGGGAGGAGTCCGGACACACGTTCGCCGGGTATTACTGGGAGCGCACGGTGAAGCTCAACGGAGCTTCACCGGTTCTTCGGGTGACCGCGGCCGGACCTCCGAGCGTGTTCCGGATGTCCTGTCACATCACCGTCAACGACGGCATCCCCGTCACCAACGGACTGCTGTTCCGTGCCGGGGACTACACCCCGCAGGACTGCTAGGCCGGTTGTTCTTCGTCCAGGCCCTGGTCGTGCGCCGACTGTGCCTTCTGCGCATGCGCGACGTCGGCAGCGGTGTAGCTGATGAACAACGCCGCCACTCCGACCAGCACAGCTGTTCCGGCGATCCACAAGAGGCCGTAGGTGTAGCCGTGGTCGAGGGCGTGCAGCTGCGCTTGGTTCATGTTCTGCACGGGCCCCTTGGCTCCGCCCAGATACAGCGTGCGCGAGGTGATGATCGCCTGGATGATCACCAGAACGATGGGGCCACCCAGGTTCTGCAGCATGAGAGAAATGGCGGATAGCGGCCCGATGCGGTCGGCATCCACGCCGGTGATGGCCGAGAGGATCACCGGCACCACGATGGTGCCGATGCCGAGTCCACCGACGAAGATGAGCGTCGCGAAATCCGGGAAGTAATCGATGGTCCGGTCGACCGTCGAGCCGTACAGCATCGCGCCAAACACCACGACGCCACCGCACAGAATCAGCACCCGAGGCGCCATGCGCGTGACGAGTTGCGACGACAGGGCCAAACCGATTCCCATGCCGACGACGAACGGAATAGCAGAGACGCCGGTTCGCAGCGGGCTGTATTTCATCAGGTCCTGCATGTACAGGCCGATGGTGATGGTCAGGGTGAAGAGCACCCCGCCTGCCATGAAAATCGCCGCGAAGGTAGCGACCCGATTGCGGTCCTTGAACAGGCTAAGCGGCAGCACCGGGTTCTCCGCGGTGCGTTCGACGAGCAGGAATGCGATCAGGAGCACGGCGGCGACGATCAGCGACACGATCGTGTAGGGGGAATCCCAGCCACGGTCGGGGCCCTGAGTGAAGCCGAACACCGCGGCGGTACAGCCGAGTGTCGCCAGCACCGATCCCGTGACGTCGAGCTTCATCGGTTCACGTTCGGTCTCGGACAGCGACCGCACGGCGAGATAGATCATGAGCGCACCGGCAGGCACATTGATAAGGAACGCCAGACGCCAGGACACTTCGGCCAGCGCACCGCCGACAATCAGTCCGGCGATGGAACCCACCCCCGTCATGGCACCGAACACCGCGACGGCCGCGGTACGCAGCGGCCCCTTGGGGAACGTGGTCGCGACCAATGCCAGCGCGGTGGGAGATGCGACGGCCGCACCCACGCCCTGGATGAGACGGAAGACAGCCAGGCCGATGTCCTCCTGCGCGAGACCCACCCCGATGGACGCGAGGGTGAACAGCGCGATACCACCGATGAAGACGCGCTTGCGGCCGAAGGTGTCACCGAGGCGTCCACCGAGCAACATCAGCCCGCCAAAGGACAGCATGTACGCGGTGATGACCCAGCTTCGGGTGGCATCGTTGAGGTGCAGCTCGGCCTGAATCTTGGGCAGTGTGACGACCGCGATGGTGCCGTCCATGGTGGCCAGGAACTGCATACCGGCAATCGCGATGACGGCATACAGGTAGTGCCGGGACGGCAGAAGTTCTCGCGCCTTTTGAGTGAGCTGCTCGACGCTGAGGGCAGGCATGGAGGACACCTTACCGTCCTCTTAACGTGCCCTTAGGTCACAAAGAGGCGCCGTACGCAGCAACGGGGCCGATGACGATGATTGCCGGCGGCCTAATGCCCTGCGAGCGAATGCGCTCTGGCGCACTGGCAAGGTCGGCGCGCAGCACGCGTTGCTCATCAGTCGTGCCGTGTTGCACCACCAGCACCGGGGTATCCGCAGGTCGGCCACCATCGATGAGCACCTTCGCGAACTGCTCGATGCGCTCGACGGCCATCAGCAACACGATGGTCCCCTTCAAGGCAGCAAGCGCATCCCAATTGACTAACGATTCCGGATGTCCCGGCGCGACGTGTCCGCTGACCACCACGAACTCGTGGTTGACCGCACGATGGGTGACGGGCACCCCGGCAGCCGCAGGAACGGAGATTGCGCTGGTCACACCCGGTACGACGGTCACCTGGACGCCCGCCTCGGCGCAAGCCAGCACCTCTTCGTAGCCACGGGCGAAGACGAACGGGTCCCCACCCTTCAGACGGACGACGAACTTGCCTTCCTGCGCCCGTTCAATGAGCACCCGATTGATCTCCTGCTGAGCCATCGCGCGGCCGTAGGGGATCTTCGCGGCGTCGATGACCTCGACGTGGGGTCCCAGATCGGCGAGAAGTTCGGCGGGAGCAAGCCGGTCGGCGACAACCACATCGGCCTGAGCCAGGAGCCGGCGTCCACGGACGGTAATGAGATCAGGATCACCCGGTCCCCCGCCGACGAGTGCCACGCCCACTGGCCTTGTTTCGGCGATTTCGGTGATGAGCCCGCGCTGCAACGCCTCGTGGATGGCTGAACGCAGGGCGGCTGACCGCCTGTGCTGACCACCGGTCAAAACACCGACCGCGATGCCGTCGTGATTAAAGGACGCCGGGGTGACCGCAGTGCCCTCCCGGGCGGCGTCAGCCCGGACACAGAAGATGTGACGTCGGTCCGCTTCGGACACCACCGCGGCGTTGACCTCCGGGGCGTCGGTGCAGGCGATGGCGTACCACGCCCCATCGAGATCGCCGTCCTGATACGGCCTGAGGTCGAGGGTGATCGAGGCCATGCCTTCGACTGCGGGGGTGGCGCTGGGGGCAATCACGTGGACATCGGCGCCGCTGGCGATCAACAGCCCGAGACGCCGCTGCGCGACGGATCCGGCGCCGACGACTACGACCTTGCGTCCCGCGAGGCGAAGGCCGACGAGGTAGGCGTCATGAGTCACCGCGCGAGTTTACGTGGGATGACTTCGCGTGGCAGGTCGGCCATGCTCCGAGCGGTCCGTGCTGTAATCAAGCACCGTGCAATCCCATCGCATGCAACCCGCGGAGTTAGCCCAGGCCGCGATGACCGCCGCCCTCATGGGGGCTATCGCCGTGGTCTCCATCGTGCTGCCGGGCGCGGTGGTGTTCGCCTGGTTGGGGGCCGTCCCGATGGGGGTGCTCTGTTACCGGCATCGCATCCGGGTGGCCTTGGCGGCATGTGTCGCCGCCGGCCTCATCAGCTTCCTGATCGCGGGATTCGGCGGGCTGGTTTCGGCGCTGACGTGCGCATACATGGGTGCGATCGCCGGCCAGGTGAGGCGCCGAAACCGCGGCGCGGCAACCATGTTGGCCGTCGCGGCGCTGTGGGGCGTGCTGGTCTCCTGGTTCTGTGTCGGCGTGTTCGCAGCCTTGAGGAATCTTCGCGAGGTCGTTCTGGGTGCGGTGGCCGCCAATGTCGGCGGGTTCGCCACGCTGTTGGATGGCGTGCCGCTGCTCGGCCGCGCCGCGGCGGGATTGGACCATGCCGTGCAGGGTTGGATCGTGCACTGGCCCTGGTTCTTTGGGGTATCGGTATGGCTCATCGTCATCTTCGGAACCTCGTTCGGATGGCGGGTCCTGACTCCTGTCCTACGACGGCTCGAGGAAGTTACCGACCTCGCGTCCGTGGGCACGCTGCCCGCCCCTCACGAGGACGTTCCGCCCGGCCCGCTGCCGACCGTGCTCACCAACGCCGGATATCGATACGCCGGCGCCGACCGGGATGCGCTGGCCCCGGTGACCATGAGCGTCGATATCGGCGAGCACATCGCGGTGACCGGTGCCAATGGCTCCGGCAAGTCCACCCTGATGCGCATCTTGGCGGGGATCACACCCACGACCGGGACCATCGAACGCCCCGCCGGAGTGGGTCTGGGCCAGGTGGGCGGGACAGCGCTGGTCCTGCAACACCCCGAGAGTCAGGTACTGGGGCTACGCATTGGCGACGACATCGTGTGGGGGCTGCCGCATGACCGCGAGATCGACATCGAAAGCCTGCTCGTTGAGGTGGGTCTCGGCGGGATGGGCGATCGGGACACCGCAGGACTCTCAGGCGGAGAGCTCCAGCGGCTCGCGGTCGCCTCGGCATTGGCCCGGGATCCCGCTCTCCTGATCGCCGATGAGGTGACCACCATGGTCGACCACACCGGCAGGCAGACACTCATCAAGGTGCTCGATGGACTCACCGCGCACCATCGTTTGGGGCTGGTACACATCACGCATTACCCACAGGAGGCGAATGCCGCCGATCGGGTGGTGTCACTGGGCAGCAGCGGCAACGCGGACGCGCGTGAGCCTGCGCAGCGCCCATCCCCCATCGAATCTGACAGCGGCGAAACGATTCTCGATGTACAGGGAGTCTCTTTCGATTACGCGGCCGGAACACCATGGTCGCAATCAGTACTCCGGGACATCTCTTTTCAGGTTCGTTCCGGCGACGGGATGCTGCTTTGTGGCGGCAACGGTTCCGGCAAGTCCACCCTGGCCTGGATCATGGCGGGCCTGCTGGATCCCTCAGCGGGTCAATGCCTGCTCGATGGCCGTCCCGCCGCGGAACAGGTTGGTGCGGTGGCGTTGTGCTTCCAGGCCGCCAGACTGCAACTGCTGCGGGGGCATGCCGGTGCGGCGGTGGCCGCGCTGGCCGGGTACTCGGCCTCGGATACCGACAGCATTGCTCGGGCCTTGGCCTCGGTCAGCCTGGATCCGAACATCGGTGGGGTTCTTATCGATCGGCTCAGCGGCGGACAGCTGCGGCGAGTCGCCCTGGCCGGACTGCTGGCCCGCTCGCCACGCCTGCTGATTCTCGACGAGCCATTGGCGGGTCTGGACGTTGACGCGCAGGCCGACCTCATCGATCTCTTGGTGCGCATCCGCAACCAGGGGCAGGCCGTCATCGTGATATCTCATGACACCGACAGCTTGTCCCCGCTGTGTCCCCGCACCATTCGTCTCGAGCAAGGTGAGTTGGTGACCGCCGGATGAGTCAGCGACGTCCGTTGATGCTCATGCGGCCGGTGCCCGGGCCGTCTCCCATCCACGCGCTCTGGGCGGGAACGAAACTCATTGCCGCGTTGGCGATATCGGTGCTACTGACCATCATGCCGTCCTGGACAGCGATTGGGCTTGTCGCCCTGCTTATTCTCGTCACGGCGGCACTCGCCAGGATCTCCCCCAGGTGTGTCCCGTCCGTTCCGCGCTGGGTCGCGTTGCTTGTGGTGGCGGGCAGCTTATTCACCATCGTCAACGGTGGAGCTCCCGAGCTGACGCTCGGACCGGCCACCGTCGGTGTCGGCGGTTTCCTGGATTTCCTGCGCGTCACATCGCTCGGCCTGGTTCTGATCGGTCTCGGCGCGGTCATCTCGTGGACCACCCAAGTAGCCGATATCGCCCCAGCGGTGGCGCTCTTGTGTCGGCCGCTGCGCGTCTTGCGTGTACCTGTCGACGACTGGGCGGTCACCATTTCCCTGGCGTTCCGAATGTTCCCCATGCTGTCCGAGGAGTTCCGCCTGTTAGCGGCCGCACGCAGACTCCAGCCGCCTCAGCCCGAGAAGCCCTCGCGGCGTGCGGAAGTCGTTGATCTCTGCACCGCCGCGATGGTCGTCTCACTCCGTCGGGCCACCGAGATGGGCGACGCCATCACGGCACGGGGCGGTGCGGGGCGGATCTCGGCGCACCCGGCCTATCCGGGATGGCGTGACGCGTTTGCGGCAACAGTGCTTATCGGGGTCTTCGCACTCGCGTTGGCGCTGAGCTGAAGGTGGGCTCGGAGCCCCACCAATGGCACCACCGAATGGATACCCCACCAGCTGGACTCCACCAGCATTAGGCGCGAAGAATCCCGATCGCTCCTAGAGTAAGGATGATCAGACCGAGGACCGCCACAATCGCCGCGACGTCAATCCGTCGCCGCGTCCGCACCCAGGTATGCAGGGACGACACCATCTCGTAAGTCCGTGTCGGCATGGCCGCATAACTCAGCAGCGGCAGCGCGACCATCGAGAAGGCGACCGCGTTGAAGAAGAGCAGCGCCATGGACTGTATGGGCTGTGTGGCACCCGAGGCATGGATGAGCGCGATCACCGCCAGAAAGTCCGCCGACGGCAAGGCAATTCCCAATCCGCTGACCCCTGCCACCCACAGTGAGTTGTTCCGTAGGAAACCACGGACTCGCGCCGTCAGCTTGTCCGCGAAGCCCGACCTCGGTGCACGCGGCGCCGCTGGAGCCCTGCGGATCGAAGCCGTAATGGCCAACACCGCCGCCACCAACAACGCGAGAACACCAAGCCCGACTTGGATATAAGGACCCGAAACGTCTGCGTTCCCCATGGGTGACACCCGCAGGACAAACAGCAGTGTGAGCCCCAGGCTTAACCCCATGACAAAGGCACCGCAGAGAAAGACGAATAGCTGTAACAGCGGTCTCGGCCTGTTCAGCATAACGACCGTCAAGCCCAGTCGGGTGGGCTCAACACTCACTCCCAGTGCCATCAACAAAACGATGGTCCACATGACTACCGCGCGGGCACAACGTCATTCTGCTGGCAGACCCGCGTGAATATGGACTTCACTAGGTCTACGTAGCGGGTGATCGATTCCCGCGCGATGGGGTTTTCCGGGTACGCGATCATCAGCGTCGTCTCTGTCGGGAACCGCGAGATAAAGATCGTCAGCTGGTACACCGACTTGCTCTCCGCGTACAGACCGATGGGATTACTGACCAGCAGCGGGTTGGTGAACAACTGCGAAAGTGGCGGAGCGCCACCGTCGAAGAAGTTGATCATCGGGTGATACGGCCGGGGCCAGTTGAGCTCCGGCACCAGTTCCAGCACCCGGTAGAACGGAACATTCACCAGCTGCCTGCCGCGGTCAAAGGATTCCTGTGCCGCCACGGCGGCAGCACCGAAAGTCCCGTCGACGGGCACCGATATCGGGACGAGCCCCGTAAACCATCCCGTCGTGAACATATCGGCTTCCGCTCGGGCATCACTCGGCGTGATCCCGTAATACGTATCGGTACCGGTCAATTCGCGCTCGGCGAATCCGAGTGCCGCCATCACACCGCCGATGAACCGGGCACCCGCATCCACGCAGATGGACTCGAACGTCAGTGCCTGCTGCTCATCCAACAGCTGTTCGGTGATGATCGAGGTCCCGGAGGGCACCGAGTGATCCCCCAGTGGCAGAGGGAAATCCGGGAGGCTGCCACGGTTGTTCTCGGCGAACCGAACCCAATCGCGCACCGGCTCGGAGTCGGGGGTCAATCCGGAAAGGAATTCGTGCTGGCGGATGCAGTAGTCGTCATAGCTGCCTGCGGGCGGAAGCTCAATGGGCGCGCCGCCCTGGACCAGCGCCTTGTATCCCATCAGGATCTCCATGATCAGCAGACGCGCGAAGGTGGCGTCCAGATGCAGATGGTCAACGCTGAAGTAGAAGGTGAAATGTCCTGAGCTCTGGACGATTCCGAACCGGAAGCAGTCCCACCGGAACGGATCCGGGGTCTCCGAGACCACCAGCTCCCGTACCTCGTCCGATGTCATCTCACCCAGTTTGACCTGAACGAACTCCACGTCTGCCGGATCGGCAATCGTGCGCCGGACAATGTTCTGCTCATCGTCGAGCGAGAACCAGCTCCGGTACGTGTCGTGCCGCCGCAGGTGCGCGTTGATCACGTGCCCCATGGCGCGTTTGTCGCACCGGCCCGGCATATCCAGCGTGAAAACGAGCACCCGTGAGAAGTCGAGTCCCTTGGCTGCCTGCCGCAGGTACGTGCGCAAATGCTGCACCTGCATGAAGCTCGGCGGGATCTCGCTCACCGGCGCTTCAAGAGCCTTCGCGTACGACGCCGGTGAAGGCTGCCAGGTGATCACCGATCCCGCGGACGGCTCCCACTTGTCGGTCAACGACACCGTTACTGGTCCACCACGCATTTCAATCCCCTTATGACGATGCGACTTCGGATTCCTGTTCGGCCAACTTGTCGTACAGGTGCGACGCCAATGAGCGCACTGTCGATACATCGGCCGGACCGATACGGACGCCGGTGTCCGCCTGGATACGGGTACGAATTTCCAGATTGCCTAACGAATCCAGGCCGTAGTCCGGCAGGGATCGGTCCGGGTCGATGGAGCGGCGCAGCACCAAACCAACCTGCTCGGCGACCAACTTCCGTAGCCGGGTCGGCCACTCCTCGCGGGGCAAGGACCTGAGCTCGTCGAGGAACTTGTTTGTCTCCGTTTGCGTTTGACCCGCATCCCGGAATGCTTGCGCAAACGGACTCCGCTCGACGAAGTCGGCCAGCCACGATATGCCGGCCATCGGCGCATAGGCGGTGTAGGCCCGGTTGTGCCGAAGCACCGTGTCGAAGGCATAGGCGCCCTCGTCCGGGAGGATGGCCGCATCCGCGTTCTCCGCCAGGTGGGTGCCCTGCCCGATCTCCGACCAGGCACCCCAGGCGATGACGGTTGCCGGCAGCCCCTGGGCCCGTCGCCAGTGCGTGAATCCGTCCAGCCAGCTGTTGGCCGCCGCGTACGCACCCTGCCCCGGTGAGCCCACCAGCGCCGCGATCGACGAGAAGGAGCAGAACCAGTCCAGCGGCTGATCGGCGGTGGCCTCGTGCAGGTTCCAGGCACCGTGCACCTTCGGCCGCCAGTCGCCGCGGTCGATCAGCTCGTCGGTGATATTGGCGAGCGTGGCATCGTGTACCAGCGCTGCGGCATGAAGCACGCCACGCACGGGCTTTCCGGTTTCCGTAGCGGCAGCAACCAGACGCTGTGCCGTCTCCTGCTCGGCGATATCGCCGAGCACTACGTCGATCTCGACACCGCCCTGCCGGATCTGCTCGATAACCTCCAGCGCGTCCGGCTTCGGGGCGCTGCGTCCGTTGAGTATGACCCGGCCGACTCCAGCAGCCGCCAGCTTCTTCGCCAGGAACAAGCCCAACCCGCCGAGGCCACCGGTGATCACGTACGCACCCTCCCGGCGGAACGCCGGCGCATGCGACGCCGGGATCACCGCGTCGACCTTGCCCGCCTTCGGCAGGTCCAGAACGAGCTTTCCGGTATGTCCCGCAGCACCCATCACACGGATCGACTCGGCGGCGTCCTGCAATGGAGAGGATGAGATCTCCGGCAACGGGAGCACGCCGTCCGCCATCTGCTGATACAGAGCGGTGAGCGTCCGGTAGATCGCTTCCGGCCGCGTCTTCGCCACCAGGACGAGATCGACAGCGTGGAACGACAGGTTTCGGCGGAATGGGAACAGACCCAGCCGGGTGTCACCGTAGATATCGCGCTTGCCGATCTCGATGAAGCGGCCACCGAAGGTCAACAGTTCCACACCTGCCCGCTGCGCGGCACCGGTGAGCGAATTGAGCACGATGTCGACCCCGTAACCGTCGGTATCGCGGCGGATCAGCTCGGCGAAATCCGTGCTGCGGGAATCGTAGACGTGCTTGATTCCCCAGCTGCGCAACAGGTCCCGTCGTTCCGCGCTGCCCGCAGTGGCGTAGATCTCTGCCCCGGCGGCACGCGCGATGGCGATGGCCGCCTGCCCGACACCACCGGTGCCGGAATGGATCAGCACCTTGTCACGTGCGGAGATCCTGGCGAGCTCGTGCAGCCCGTACCACGCGGTGACATGCGCACCCGGGACAGCGGCCGCCTCCCTATCGGGTACCTCCACCGGGAGCGTCGCCGCAAGGTTTGCATCGACCACCACGAAGCTTCTCCAGGCGCCGGTAGGCGTCATACCGCCTACCCGGTCACCGACGTGATGCTGGGTCACTCCGGCCCCAACGGCCGTCACCACACCCGCGAAGTCGACACCGAGCTCCTGCCGGCCTTCAAAACTCGAGTACCGGCCGTAGACATTCAGAACGTCGGCGAAGTTGATGCTGGTGGCCGTGACCGATACCTCGATCTCTCCGGGCCCCGGCGCGACCCGGTCGAACGCGACAAATCCAAGCGACTGCAGATCGCCTGGCGTGCGAACCTCGAACCGCACGCCCTCGTTGTTAGGTGTCGCAACGGTACTGCGCCAATCCTCGGGGCCGAGCGGACCCAGGTTCAAACGCGCCCGGTACCAGTGGTCATCGCGCCATGCCGTCTCGTCCTCCTCCGAGCCCGACACCAGCTCCCCTGCCACATTCTGGGCCGCGGTGTGGCCGTCGACATCGATGTGCGTGACACGCAAGTGGGGATACTCGGCGCCGATGACGCGCACCAAGCCCCGCAATCCGGCCTGCTCCAAGTTGGTCACATCGCCGGGCGCAACCGTCTGTGCGTTGCGCGTCACCACGTACAGCCGCGGTGGTTCGCCTGGGAGGTCCACCAACTCTCGGGTTATCCGCACCAGATGCCGAACCTGATCCGCACCTTGCATGGCGACCCTATCCGCACCGCCATCGGCCCCCGGGGCCGTCACGATGAGCACGCCCTCGAATCCGCCGGCTTCCAGCTGGTCGTACAGAAGCTTCAGGGCCGCAACACGATCGGTATTCGGGCGCCACTGGATCAGCGCAACCTCACTCTCGCGAAGCTTGAGTGAATCGATCAGCTCCGTCGCCCACGGGTCCACGGTCTCACCCGTGCTGACCAGTAGCCACCGACGCGGGGCATTCGGTACCGCCTCAGGCAACCGCTGCTGCTGCCATTCGATCGCCAGCAGCCGGTTGTTGAGCAGCTGATCACGCTGCTCGTCATCGGAAGCTCCGGTACCAAAGCGGAAGCCCCGCACGGCAACCAGGACGGTGCCATGCTCGTCCAGCAGATCGATATCGGCTTCCACTTCGTTCGCACTCACCTTGGTCACCCTGGTGTAGCAGTACTGGGTGGAGCGCGCGGATTCGTATGCGTGCAGACTGCGCACACCCTTGGGAAGCGGTAGCGCATCCTTGCTGGCTTCCTGGACATCCGGGAGCGCGATGACGGATTGGAAGCAGGCGTCCAGAAGGGCGGGGTGAACGATGTAGCTGCTCTGCTGCGCCCGGGCAGAGCGCGGCAGAGTGACTTCCGCCAGCACCGACCTGACGGACTCGTCGCCGCGGTATGCCGCCGCCAGGCCCTGGAAGGCCGGGCCGTACTGAACGCCTCTCTCGTCGAAAGACTCTCGTAGCTCGTCGCCCTCCGCGCGATGAGGGTGCTCGGCGCGCAAGGCGGCCAGGTCATACGCCGCGGGAGTGTCGGACTCGCCGCCACTGCCCAAGACCGCCGTGGCGCGTTTGGCGGTGTTCCCTTCGTCATGGGTTTCCACCACGAACTCGATCACGTCCGGGGACTTCACGGTGCCCGTCGCCGAGATCGGTGTCGACTCCCCCAGCGTCAGCAGTTGCTCAAACGAAACATCCTCTACTACAGCGCCTTCACCGAACACTGCGGCGGACGCCGAGAGCGCCATCTCGCAGTATGCGGCCCCTGGGTACACCGCGACATGACGGACCTGATGGTCGGCGATCCACGGCTGCGCCTCTGTGCCGACGTCGGCCTGCCAGATGTAGCGCTCCGGTTCCTCGGTCAGTCGCACATGCGCGCCGAGTAGAGGGTGCACGGCCACGGTGTGACCGCCCTGCCCCAGCTGCGTCTGCGCGGATAGATCCAGCAGATATGACTGGCGTGTCCAACTGGGCAGCGGCACATCCACCAGTTGCCCGGATGGATACAGCACCGAGAAGTCCACGGCGCCGCCCGCCGTATACAGGTCTCCCACGAAGTCACGGAGCCCATGCGGCAACTCCTGCTCGCGCCGCATAGCGGCCAACGCGACCATCGGGATATCCACGCTGCGTGCGGTCTGTTCCGCCGGATACACCAGCAGCGGATGGGGCGCCAGCTCACCGAAAACGCGATACCCGTCGTCCAGAGCCGCCTGCACCGCTGCGGCGAAGCGCACCGTATGGCGCAGGTTGTCCACCCAGTAGTCGGCGTCCATGACTGGCTTTTCGCGCGGGTCGAATGCGACCGAAGAGTACAGCGGGACAACGGGTGTCCGCGGCGTGAGATCTTCGAGGGCATCGGCGAGGTCATCAAGGATGGGGTCCACCTGCGGTGAATGCGACGCGACGTCGACCGCTACCTCGCGTGCCATCAATCCGCGATCCGACCATTCGGCGATCAACTGGCGGACCGTCTCTGTCGCACCGCCGACCACCGTCGACTGCGGTGACGCGACCACGGCGAGCACCACATCGTGGATTTCGCGATCAGCCAGTTCCGACACGACCTGCTGAGCCGGTAGATCGACGGACGCCATGGCACCGGCGCCGGCGATACGCGACATCAGTTGGGAACGACGGCAGATGACCTTGACACCATCTTCGAGCGACAACGCTTCGGACACGACTGCCGCGGCAACCTCGCCCATCGAATGCCCGATCACCGCGCCCGGGGTAACGCCGTAGGACACCATGGTGGCGGCCAGCGACACCTGCATGGCGAACAATGTCGGCTGGACACGATCTATACCGGTAACTGTCTCCGGCGCCGAGACCGCCTCGGTTACCGAGAACCCGGATTCCGCAGCGATCAGGGGTTCGAGGCGGGCGATAGTCGCCGCGAATACCGGTTCCTTGCTGAGTAATTCAGCACCCATGCCTGCCCATTGCGAGCCCTGACCCGAGAACAACCAGACCGGGCCCCGATCATCCTGCGCCACAGCGGCCGGGTAGGGAGCCTCGCCCTCGGCAACGGTACGCAACGCCGCGATCAGCTCTTCTGCCCCGCTGGCCACCACCGAGGTACGCACCGACCGGTGCGCCCTTCGGCGCGCCAGGGTGTACCCCACATCGCCGAGAGCAAGGTCAGGCCGCTCGGCCACCCAGTCGGCCAAACTGCCTGCAGTTCGTCGCAATTCCTCGGCGGACGTCGACGACACCGGGAAGATCAGCTGCGACCCGAGCGGCGACTCCGTCGCGGGGGCTACGGGCGAGTCCACGGGCGGAGCCTGCTCAATCACCGCGTGCACGTTGGAGCCCGACATCCCGTACGCCGATACCCCGGCCCGCCGCGGGCCCTCAATCTCCCCGGGCCATGGGCTAACCGATTGTGGCACAAAAAGGTTGGTCGTAACACCGGCAAGCTTGTCGGGGATCCCGGTGAAATGCAGGTTAGGCGGAATCACGCCATGCTCCACCGCGAGGACGATCTTCATCAGCCCCAGCGCACCGGCCGCCGACATGGTGTGCCCAAAGTTCGTCTTCACCGACCCCACCGCACAGGGCCCGTCGACTCCATATACCTGCGCCAGGCCCGTGTACTCGATGGGATCACCGACAGGTGTACCGGTGCCGTGCGCCTCGATCAGCCCAACGCTATTGGCGTCCACACCCGCAGCCGCGAGCGCTGTGCGGCATGCGGCCGCCTGCGCATCTGCGGACGGAGTCGACTGATTCACCGTTCGCCCATCCTGATTCGAGGCCGTACCCCGCACGACCGCCAAGATCCGGTCCCCGTCGCGCACCGCATCGTCCAGCCGCTTTAGCAGAATCATGACGCAGCCCTCAGACATCACGAAACCGTCGGCCTCGCCTGTGAATGTGTGGCAACGCCCAGTCGGAGAGAGCATGCGCTGCTGCGAGGCACCGACATACCTGCGCGGCTCCAAGACCAGGTTGACTCCACCGGCCAGCACGAGATCACTTTCGCCTGCCGCCAAGCTCTGGCACCCCATATGCACAGTCGCCAACCCTGCGGCGCACCCGGCATCGACCGTCAACGACGGTCCATGCACACCCAGGGCGTACGAGATACGCCCCGATGCCATGCAGAAGTTCGTTCCCGCGAATCCGTAAGGACCGCCGAGATCTGCCGCGTCCGCGGCCACCAACTGATAGTCGTTGTGGGTCACTCCCACGAACACACCGGTCTGCGAGCCGGCAAGGGTCAGTGGATTAAGACCCGCATGTTCCACTGCTTGCCAAGATGTTTCGAGCAACACGCGATGTTGAGGATCGATCGAGACGGCCTCACGTTCGTTGATGCTGAAGAAGTCCGCGTCGAAGCCGCCGACGTCATCAAGGAAGGCCCCCCACTTGGAGGGCGACTTGCCCGGTACGCCGGATTCGGGGTCGTAGTACTCACTCAGGTCCCAACGCGCGGGAGGCACCTCAGTAATGAAGTCCTCGCCGCGCAGCAGCGCCTGCCAGAACTGTTCGGGTGACTCGATCCCACCCGGAAGCCGGCACCCCATCCCGATAACTGCAACTGGGGTCACAGACGCGTTTTTCATCTTGCTACGTCCTCCTCGCACACGACAATCTGCCTGGTAGTAGAACTGGAGACAACTAGCAGTAGAACCCGACAGACCTAAAGATAAGGTGCGCGAAAGGAATTCGCGACTCGGGAGATCAGGATCACAGTGTCTCGACTTAAGTAGTCGCGCGACATCGCACAATGGCCTCTTTCGAACCCCTACTACATCCCGCATTAACAGCCCATTGATAGCCGGGAAACAAGGAATTCACAATTCAAGCGAGATCTGTAACTATTAGCCATTACTCCGGTCGAGCGTTCTCCCGAGCAGTCGCTCACCGTAGCACTGCTGCCAGTTAAAGCCGTGCTAAATAGGCACTTTCGGGCCCATGTCGCACACCTACACAGATCATTCACAGCAATTTACATGGTTTGCCAGACGTGTATATTCGGCGAATATCTCACCGGGTGGACGCTATGAAATATTTATGCGATTAACTCACCGTGAGCGCAAATTTCCGCCGCCTTACCTCGACCAAGATCCACTGCGGCGCCAGATCAACATCCGTGCATACTTGTCATTAGTTTTGTGACTGGTGAGACGACCAGGCGCCCCAGGATCCCGGGGCCGATCGTCTCGCCGGGCGGCTCAGCCCCTCCCCTGCGGGCGTGCCGCCGCGATTGGGCGAATCGGGGCGTCCCGAGCGGCCGCATAGTTAGCTCGCTGGTGTGGCGCACGGAGTCGAAGTGGGGTACCGTCCCGACCATCATGCGGAACTTCAGTTCCGTGTGGGGCAAAGACGCCCATCTCGACCAGCTGCGGCAGTTCCAACACGTAAGACCGTCAGTGCTGTGCCAATCATATTGAGCGCAAAGGGGTTTGGGATGCTTCGTGTGATACGACGGATCTGGATGCCGCTGCTGATCGCCGCGATACTGGCGGTCGGCGGATTCGCGGTACTCCGGGTCCGCGGGATTTTCGGCTCGGACTCCTTTACCTCTTCTGCCGACAACAACGCCAAGGATGCCGTCCCGTATAACCCAAAAACCCTCGTATACGAGATATTTGGAGAGCCGGGCGCCATGGCCGATGTGAACTACTTCAACGAAGATGCGCAACCGACTCGGGTCGACGCCGTTCAGCTGCCGTGGTCGTTCAAGATCGTGTCGATCTTGCCGTCATTGAGCGGGAACATCGTGGCTCAGGGTGACGGCAACCGCATCGGCTGCCGGATCATCGTCAACGGCGAGGTCAAGGTGGAACGAGTTTCCAACGAGCACAACGCCTACATCTACTGCCTGGTGAAGTCCGCATGAGGCACGGCGGCGGTGATCAGGCCGCGCGTCCTCCACGAATCGCGCGGATGATCCGGACCTTGTCGATCCCGATCATCCTTTTCTGGCTGGGCATTGCCATCATCCTCAATGTCGTCACACCCTCCCTCGATGAAGTGGGCAAGGCACATTCAGTGTCAATGTCCCCCAAGGACGCTCCCTCGATGATCGCGATGATGCACACGGGCAAGGTGTTCGGGGAGTTCGACTCCGACAGCTCAGTGATGATCGTGCTCGAGGGGAAGCAAGAGCTGGCGGACCAGGCGCACCGCTTCTACGACGAGATCATCAAAAAGCTGAAGGCCGATCCGGCCCACGTACAACACATCTCTGACTACTGGGGAGACCCGCTCACCGCCTCCGGCGCTCAGAGCGCCGACGGGAAGTCTGCCTACGTTCAGGTGAACCTGGCCGGAGACCAGGGCACCACCTTGGCCAATGAATCCGTCGATGCCGTTCGCAAGATCATCGCCGAAACCCCCGGCCCCGACGGCGTGCAGGCCTACGTCACCGGAGGCACTGCCGCAAGTGCCGATACGGGAACGGCGGGCAACAAGAGCATGCAGAAGACCACGCTCATCGCGGTAGGCGTCGTCGTCGTGATGCTGCTCTTCGTGTACCGCTCGGTGATAACGATGTTTCTGGCACTGGTGGTCGTTGGGGTGGAACTGATGGCGGGCCAGGGAGTGGTCGCGACATTGGGCAATCTCAACGTGATCGGACTGTCAACCTATGCCGTCAGCATGGTCACGATGCTGGGCATCGCCGCAGGCACCGACTACGTGATCTTCCTGCTGGGCCGATATCACGAAGCGCGCCAGTCCGGAGAAGATCGGGAGGCAGCCTTCTACACCGCGTATTCCGGTGTGTCGCACGTGATCTTGGGATCGGGCCTGACCATCGTGGGTGCGACCCTGTGCCTGAGCTTGACGCGCCTACCGCTCTTCCGGTCCATGGGCGTCCCCTGTGCGCTAGTCATTTTCGTGATCGTCGCGGCGGCACTCACCCTGGCTCCCGCGGTGCTGGCGTTGGGTAGCCGCTTCGGACTGTTCGAGCCCAAACGGAAGCATGACGAGCGCAGCTGGCGACGTATCGGTGCCGCGGTGGTGCGCTGGCCAGGTCCGATTCTCATTGTCACTATTGGGATTGCACTCGTCGGATTACTCACCCTGCCGGGATACACCCCGGGTTACGACGACCGCCAGTACATGCCGGATAACGTGCCCTCAAAAGTCGGCTATGCCGCCGCCGAACGGCATTTCTCCCCGGCCCGGATGAACCCCGAAATGCTCATGATCGAGGCCGATCACGACATGCGTAATCCGGCGGACATGCTGGTCATCGACAGGATCGCCAAGACGGCGTTCCATGCCCGCGGGGTGGGCCGAGTACAGGCGATCACCCGGCCGCTGGGAACCCCCATCGAACACAGCTCGATACCGTTCCAGATCGGCCTGCAGGGTGCCGGCCAGATCCAGAACATGAAGTACATGAAGGACCGCATGGCGGACATGCTGACCATGGCAGACCAGATGGGAACCTTGATCGGCACCATGGAACGCGTGTACGACATGATGCGCGAACTCACCGACATCATGCACGATATGACCGGCCAGATGAAGGTGATGCAAGGCAAAATGCACGACATGCGCGACCTGATGGCTACTTTCGACGATTTCTTCAGGCCGATTCGCAACTACTTCTATTGGGAGAAGCACTGCGCCGATATCCCGATCTGCTGGGCGAGCCGTACCGTGTTCGATGCTCTCGATGGCGTCGATGCGATGGTGGAAGACATGGACGGCATGCTGGTGAACATGGATAAGGTCGACGTCCTGATGCCGCGGATGCTCGCGGAGTTTCCACCCATGATCGCCATCATGAAGTCCATGCACGGAACGCTGTTGACCATGCACAGCACCATGTCCGGGATCATGAATCAGATGGATGAGAGCACCAAGAACTCCACCCTGATCGGCAAGTACTTTGATCAAGCCAAGAACGACGACTCGTTCTACCTGCCGCCCGAGGTGTTCGAGAACGCCGACTTCAAACGCGGATTGAAGATGTTCCTGTCCCCCGACGGTAAGGCCGTCCGGATGACGGTCTCTCATCAAGGGAACCCGGCCTCCGTGGAGGGCATCGCGACCGTCGGCAATATCAAAGAGGCAGTGGCTGATTCGATCAAGGGCACCCCGCTGGAAAATGCCAAGGTCTACCTGGGCGGAACCGCCGCCGCGAACAAGGACCTGCAGGAAGGAGCGAAGTACGACCTCATCCTGGCGGGCATCGCGTCACTGTGCTTGATCTTCATCATCATGCTGCTCGTCACCGGCAGCGTGGTCGCCGCTCTCGTCATTGTCGGCACGGTGGCGGTGTCGCTCGGCGCATCCATCGGAGTGTCGGTGCTGATTTGGCAGGACCTGTTGGGCATGGACTTGCATTGGTTCGTAGTGCCGTTGTCGGTGATCATCCTCTTGGCCGTGGGCTCGGATTACAACCTGCTGCTCATCGCACGCTTCAAGGAAGAGTTGCACGGTGGGCTCAAGACCGGATTCATCCGGGCCATGGGCGGCAGCGGCAAGGTGGTGACCAACGCCGGCCTCGTGTTCGCATTCACCATGTGCGCCATGGTGGTCAGTGACCTGCGCATCGTGGGGCAACTCGGGACGACGATCGGACTCGGGCTGCTCTTCGACACCCTGATCGTGCGGTCCTTCATGACCCCGGCCATCGCCGCGCTGCTTGGCCGCTGGTTCTGGTGGCCGCTGAACCTTCGTCACTACACCACTGCGCGGACCCCATGACGAAAAATACTGCCATTCAACGACAAAGAACACCCGGGCGGCTGAACAGGTCGTTGGATCTCGCCATCCTGGAGGCGGCGTTCATCGTGCTTGCCGAGCAGGGATACGACGCGATGAGCATGGACGTGATCGCCGCTCGTGCCGGTGTGGGCAAGGCAGCCATCTATCGGCGCTGGTCTTCGAAGGCCGCGCTCACCGCGGATGCGATCCTGCACGGGCGCCCTTCGCTCGGGAAGCTCGACGACGTTCCGGACACCGGGAGCTTGCGCGGTGACTTGCATGCTCTCTACGAGGCAAGGGATTTCGGCGACAACGACATCCTTACCGGCAACCTGCTGGCGGGAATCATCGCCGAGGCCGTCAACGACTCCACACTGGCGGCAGCGCTGGATGACCTGCTCCTGTCACAAACCCGGAAGCGGATGGAAGTCGTGTTCGCCCGCGCCGCCGAGCGCGGCGAGATAGCCCGCGGCCGCGACCTGTCACTGGTGTACGACATACCGCTGGGCCTCAGCCTCACTGCGGCCCTCAAGAGGACTGTCATCGACGAGACGTACATGCGCCGTATGGTCGACGACGTGATTCTTCCGTTGGTTCAGGGGCCCGTCAGACCGAGGTAGGTCTTCGTAATCCCTCTGAAACAGTCATTTCCGCTGGACGGTCAGGGCACTACTCGAGGTAGATCCGCCGGCTGCCGGTGTCGCGTCGGTGAGAGCGAAGGTCGGCCGTCGAGTTCGTGGCCGATGAGGCGAGAGCTGTTGGTGACGACAGCGACCGAAGACGCGTTGTGCAATATGGCCGCGATAACCGGCGAGAGTGCACCCCCGGCGCCCACTACCAGCCCGATAGCGTTGACGGCGATCGACATGGCGTAGTTCTGTCGGATAACAGTCACGGCCCGGCCGCCCAGCCCACGCACGTCGAGCAGCTTACGCAGGTCGTCACTAGACAGGGCCACGTCAGCGGTTTCCACCGCCACATCGGTTCCGTTGAGTCCCATGGCAATTCCGATATCTGCCGCCGCCAGCGCGGGCGCGTCGTTGACGCCGTCACCAACCATCGCGACGACATGCCCGGCGCTGCGCAGTTGACTCACGGTCTGGAGCTTGTCCTCGGGCAGCACCTCGGCCTGCCACTCTTCGATTCCCAATTCCTCTGCCACGGCCCGTGCTGTCTCGGTGTGATCGCCGGTGAGCATGACCACCCGCTTGACACCCGATGACCGCAGTGCCGCCAGCACCTCGGCAGCCTCAGGACGGATCTCGTCGCGCAGACTGATGAGTCCGACGAGAACGCCGTCCACTGCCAGTAGAAGCGGAGTTTCGGCGCGGCGCCGGAGTTTGGCCACCCACTCGTCGGCCTCCGGGGTCACCCGGACGTTCTCCTTGCTCAGCAGTGCCGGGCTGCCCAACAGGAGGGTGCGCCCGTCGGCACGGGTCCGCATCCCCAGGCCAACCAACACCTCACACTCCTCGTGCGGCGGGATGACGATGTGGCGTTCCTCGGTCGAGCGGATGACAGCCTCCCCTAAGGGATGCCGAGCGTGGATCTCGGAGCTCGCCGCGTACGCGAGCACCTGTTCCGGCTCCCAACCTTCTTTGAAGGCAACGATGTTCGTTACCACCGGCCGGCCGATGGTCAACGTTCCGGTCTTGTCGAACACGAATGCGTCGACTCGGCCGGCAAGTTCCAGATGGGAACCGCCCTTGACCAGGATTCCCCTGCGCGCTCCGTTGCCGATGGCCGCACTGATGGCGGTGGGGGTAGACAATCCCACCGCGCACGGGCAAGCCACCAAAAGCATCGTCATCGCGCGCCGCACATCCCTCGTCACCATCAGGGTGCCCAGCGACAGTAGGAACGAGGCCGGAACGAATCGGCGTGAGAAGTTCTCACCGACAGTCTGAATCGGCGCGCGGTCACGCTGCGCCTGCTCAACCCGCGTGATAATCCGGCCGATGATCGTCTGTCCGCCAACGGCCGCGGCACGCACGACGATGCGGCCACGCATGACGACCGAGCCCGCATGCACCTGTCCCCCAGCCACGACACTGACCGGCAGGGTTTCACCTGTGATGGCCGATTGGTCGACGATCGCGTCACCGTCCACTATCTCGCCGTCGACGGGAATGGCCACCTGCTCGTGGACCACCACCTCGTCGCCGATCACCAGCGATGCCGTAGCGACCTGAACCTCGGTGCCATCGCGCAGACGGACCCACGAGGTGTCCTGGCTGCCCGACAACAGATCCGCGATGGCGCGACGAGTACGCCGGAGCGTGAGGTCCTGCAGATACTCGCCGATGTTGAGCAGCCACAACACGGTCAGGGCAACCACGTTCTCCCGCAGCACCAGGCTGGCCACGGTGGCCGCCGACACCAACAGATCCGTGCCTGCCGATCTGCCGCTGCGCAGTGCGGCAAGTGCACCCCGCAAGAACGGATAGCCGCTGAAAATCGTGACTGCCGTTGCCAATACCCGGCCTGTCGGCCCCAGAAGCGGCGGACGCCGCAGCGGATACCGGCGAACTCCGAGCACCACCAGGGCCGCACCGCCCACGGCCATGCGCAGCACGTCGCCGTTGCGCACATCGGACGAATGCGGTTCTCGCATCGACGAATCCGGTAACGGGGCATCGAGGGCGCCGACCAGTGCGGCCAGGATCTCATCGGCCGAACCACTTGCCTTCGAGTACCACACCACCACCGGCGTCAGATACGACAGTGACCATGTGCGGCTCAGTGCTCGTGGTCGTGACCGGCTTCTCCCACCACGGGCGGCGGAGCCTCTTCTCCAATGCGCTCCCGCGCCTCCGCGACGACGTCTCCAATCGCCAACCGGGCGCGTTCGGCGCCTTCCTCGGCCTTACGCACTCCTCGCAGACCCCAGGCGGTGACGACGACACTGGCGTCGCGGACGGGAACCTTGGCCGCGGCCTTGCGTACGACTTCGTAGGCGGCGACTCCCACCGCACCGGTTGCCACCGTTGATGCGGCCTTCACTAACAGTCCGTGCCATACCATCAGCCAATCACCCTTCCGCTCAATGCATTTGAGTCACGCTTCATCGCGCGCCGCGGCTCTTTAACGAAACCTACTCTCGATCACGGCTCGAGGTGACCGGTTGAGTCATAATGATAACGGTTGTCATTATCGGCCAGTATGGCAGGCCCCCGCCCAACTGGCGCGCCGACGTGGCCACGACATGCGGCGCATGGTCAACGACGTGATTCCCCTGCTTCAGGGGCCGTCATCGTGTCACGGGAACGCAGCTGAGCTACCCGGTTTCCCGTCCCCGAACCCAGCGCTTGCCTTGACGCCGCCGGAGGCTCCGGCACCGTCCACCCCACCGGACATCTGCGGCCCACGCGATCCCGACATCGAAGCCGGCAGCCGGGTCCCACGCGACATGTTCAACGCAGGCAACTGCCCGGGCGCGTCAACCGGGCCGTAGGGAGCAGGATGAGGCGACGGTAGCTCCGCCGATGCAGGTACGGTGAGCACCACGGCAAATCCCATGGATACTATTGCGACACATAATGATCGAATCATGGGGCCGTTCCTTCCCTTGTCCCACGTGGGTCCTCCAACTGCCCGGACGTCATTCCGGCACCAATTCGAGCGGTAAATCCCGCGCCAAGCCCAGCCGTTATCTGGGTGCCGCGCCGCGGTGGAGGCGATAGCCCGAAAGATGGTTGCGATGGTAGGGCTGCTTGATTATTGGGCGCTCCCCCAGGCACTGCTACCGGCACTGCGGGCATCGGCTTTATCGGCAGCGGGTCCGCGGCGGCCACCGGCGCCCCGCACAACGAACATATCAAGACCGTTGCGGCACAGAAGAATTTCATCATCAGATCTTGATCGGGTCGCCATAGATGGCGAATTCAGTGTGGCCGGTCTCGGTGGACACACGCAGCGAGGCAAAGGACCGGACAGTAACGTCCCCTCCGCAGGCGTCCGCCTTCACATGGACGTTGTCCAGATCCAGCGCCCCCGTATTGCCCCGCGACAGAACCATATTTCCCAGCGGCAGGTTCACAATGACGCCCGGTTGCACCACGGTTTGCACAAATCCGCTGACTCCAGCGCTGCCTCCAACTCCCACCGTCTGCAGGGGAAGCACGCCGACGTTCACCGACGGCGCGATGCCTGCGGATCCGCCGATCTGCAATCCCGATGACACATCGGATTGGCAGCCGAGCTGGTAGCCGATGAGGAACAGGCTGTCGGTGATGGGATTGCTGCCACCGGTCGCGGTTGCCGTACCCGAGAGCGTAATGAAGGCCTCGCGTGAGTTCGTGGCCGCCGCCAGGTTGGGCACGGAGTTCACGCGCTCGTTCTCCAACCGGATCTCCAGATGCCATCCGTCTCGAGTGGTCCTCGAATATTGCTGCGGCGCCATATCTTTTGGCTCTGCGATGGCCGTGGCGGTATCTGTGAGCCCGCACGCGGCCATGAAGAAGCCCGTGCTGATGAGGCGGGCAATCACGAAATCCGCCATTCCATGCGCAGGTGGGATACCACGGGGAGACGAGAGCGAGACGCCAGCACATGGTGGCGCACGTTCACAAACAACGAGGGTTTACAGATAGAGGCAGAAGTCGCCACAAGAACCGGTCCAATCAACAGATACGGAGCCGCCCAGGCACCCCGATAACGGGCGTTGCACGGCTGGTGAAGGTTTGACACACGCAAGACGGCGGCAATTGCCGACTCGGAGGTCCCTCAGCGCCGATTGATCCCTAAGAACAGAAGCCGTTGCCACCCAGCATTATCCGGGGCATGAGAAAGTAACGCGCTACGCCGTGACATCAACAGAACCAGCAGTGCCGCGCCACCAAGTGCGAAGACCGACACGGTGAGAGGCAGCCACACCGGCTGCACAACCAGCCCGAGGCGAGCACGGGTGACGGCCATGCCGTGCTGCACCGGTTCCCAATGATGAACCTCGGCAGTGTCATACAACGATACCGAGGTCGCCGCGTTTGCCAAATTCGAACTCTCGCCGGGCAACAAGCAAGCGCCCCCGACCAACAAGCATAGAATTGCCAGCACGATCGCAGAGCTCAGCCGACAGCTGGGCACCCCGCGACCTGACATGTCAACGATGGTACCAGGCAAATTTTCGCCGCTCCGGGCTCACGACTCGTTGTGCGCGAAACGGCTTCTGTCACAGTTGTTTCTGCTGCCACAACCGGATCGAGGCCCCGGACGTGGAATCCCTTGGTCCTGCGGGTCTGTCACAATGCCCCTCGGCTCAGAGTCGCGGTCTATATCCCCACGTCGTTGCCCGTGACACAAACCGGGCCACCGCATGAGGGTGCGCCGCCGGATGCGTGTGCAGGTACGAGGCGTGGATGCGGCCCTCTCCTGCCACCACGCCCTCACGACGGACACCGTTGGGGGTGCTCCAGGCCCAGGCACGATGCCCAGCATCGTCGCGATAGTCGACCGTGGTGCGATGAAACTCGTGCCCGCTCAATCGTTCCCCCTCGTCGAATAGCACAGAACCGGTGATCGCCACCGCGTCCCGGTACCCGAGGGTGAGCGAATCCGTGAAACGTGCACGCGCGTCGATCACCCCACACATCGGGGCGCCATCGAGGTCGTGGCACAGGTAGGTGAGCCCCGCGCATTCGGCATGAATCGGTCCCGACATATCACGAACCTGTTGGCGTAGTGATTCATTGGACGAAAGTTCGGCGGCGAACTGCTCCGGAAATCCACCCGGCAGCACCAACGCAGCGGTCTCCTCAGGCAAGGCGTCCCTTCGCGGGTCGAATTCAGCCACCACCGCACCCGCTGCGGTCAACAACTCGCGATGTTCGGCGTAGCCGAAGGTAAACGCCGAGCCAGCGGCCAGCGCCACCACGGGCTCCCCGACCACCCGAGTGCCAATGGCGTCCGCGGGATCCCACGCGGGGCCCGGCACATCACTGCGGGCAGCGGCGACAATCGCGGGTATGTCCACATGCGCGCCAACCAGCCGCGTCATCGCCTCGATCGCATCACGTGCTGCCTGGCCATGTTCGATAGCTGTCACCAATCCTAAATGTCGCGATGGGACCGATATCTCCTCGACACGAGGCAGCGCCCCGAGCACGGCAAGTCCGGCACGGTCGGCTGCTGCCGTGAGGATCTCCCGGTGCCGCGCCGATCCGACCCGGTTCAGAATCACCCCGGCGATCCTGATCCCCGCCTCGGCGGCATGCGCCACAAAACCATGCAGCAGCGCAGCCATGCTCTGGCTGTACCCCCTCGCGTCGACCACCAGCACCACCGGCGCCCCGAGCAAGGCGGCGATCTGGGCCGTGGACCCCTTCGCGTCGCCGATCCGGCCGTCGAAAAGACCCATCACCCCTTCGACGACCGCGATATCCGCGTTCCGACAACCGTGACCGAACAGCGGCCCGATGAGATCGGTGCCCACGAGCACACTGTCGAGGTTGCGGCCCGGCTTACCGGTCGCCAGACTGTGATATCCGGGATCGATGTAATCCGGACCCACCTTGAACGGCGCGACCCGGTGCCCCACACGCCGCAGCGCGCCCATCAAACCCGTTGCCACTGTGGTCTTTCCGCTGCCCGATGCGGGCGCGGCGATCACGATCGCGGGAACGTTAACGGACACCACGCACTACCATCGGATTACCACTCGATGCCGCGTTGACCCTTGCGGCCCTGGTCCATCGGATGCTTAACCTTCGTCATCTCGGTGACCAAGTCGGCGGCATCCAGAAGCTGTTGCGGCGCATCGCGTCCGGTGATCACGACGTGCTGCATACCAGGGCGATTCCGCAGCACAGAGACCACCTCGTCGACGTCAACCCAGCCCCACTTGAGCGGGTAGGTGAATTCGTCGAGTACGTAGAAGCCGTGTTCCTCGGCGGCCAGTCGCCGGGCAATCTCGGCCCATCCGGCGGCGGCATCGGCAGCATGGTCGGTTTCGGTGCCCGCCCGACGCGACCAGGACCAGCCCGACCCCATCTTGTGCCACTGAACCGAACCGCCGATCCCGTGCTCATCGTGCAGCTTAGCGAGCTCACCGAAAACCGACTCCTCGCCCACTCGCCACTTCGCACTCTTGACGAACTGGAACACAGCGACATCCGCACCGTGATGCCAGGCACGCAGCGCCATGCCAAAGGCAGCGGTGGACTTGCCTTTTCCGGCACCGGTATGCACCGCGAGTACCGGGGCATTACGACGCGCTTTCGTGGTGAGCCCGTCTTCTGGCACTACCAGCGGTTGTCCCTGCGGCATTGAACCTCCTCCGCTATCTCACGCAGCTGCAGTGGCGCCGCGGACCACACCGGCGAGCCGGTCGGCATTCAGGTGGTCCAGCTGGATCACCGGTGCATCAAGCTGTTGCGCCAGTGTGACCGCCAAATCCATTCTTACGAAAGATGTCTCGCAATCGACCACCACACAAGCCACCTGTTCGGCGCGCAGCATTCCCGCGGCGCGACGAGCCCGCCCCAAGGGATCCGGGCCCCCGGTAGCGCGCCCATCGGTGAGCACGACTACCAGGGCGCGACGATGCGGATCACGGCCACGCTCGCGGGACACGAGATCGCGCGCCGCCAAAAGTCCTTGTGCCAACGGCGTTTTACCGCCGGTGTCGAACTGCTGAAGCCTTCGCCCCGCGATATGCGTCGAACTTGTCGGCGCCAGCAGCGTCGCCGCTTCCTGGCCACGGAAGGTAATGACCGCGACCTTGTCGCGTCGCTGATAGGCATCGCGCAGCAGCGACAAGGTGGCTCCACTGACCGCCGACATCTTCTGGCGTGCCGCCATCGACCCGGAGGCGTCGACAACGAAAATCACCAGATTGCCTTCGCGCCCTTCCCTGATCGCCCACTGCACATCGGAGAACACCGGTTTGGGCAGCCTGCCGGGTTCGGTCACCCTGCCCGCAGCGGACATCAGCGTGCCAATCACGTGCACCCCGAATCCCTCATCGGAGCTCGGGGCGATCACCTTGCCGGTACGGTTGCGCGCCGCGGAACGTCGTCCGGGGGCACCCATGCCAACGCCCGGCACCCGAAGCGTCTTGGCGCGAAATGTCGCCGAAGGCGTCGGGCTGGGCCGGGACGGCGCCGGCATCGACGCTGACTCCTGTTGCGAATCATCAGCTTTAGGAGGATTCGACGAAGGTTCGGGTGCGCCACCACCGGGGCCATCCGGATCGGGGTCTGGGTCGTCTCCGCCGGGATCGTGATCCTGCGGCGGCGCGCTATCGCGCATCGCCTGGTCGAGCTGCTCCTGATCCAGGCCCGGCTCGTCGAACGGGTCTCGCCGTCGGCGGTGCGGCAGCGCCAGCTCGGCGGCCACCCGGATATCGGACTCCCCGACCACTTCGGCACCACGCCATGCGGCATGGGCGACAGCGGCACGGGCCACCACCAGATCGGCGCGCATCCCATCCACATCGAAAGCCGCGCACAGAGCGGCAATACGCAGTAATTCGGCATCGGGCAAGGTGACCCGGGGCAGCAGCTGTCGAGCATCGGCAATCCGTCCCGCCAGCTCGGCCTCCTCGGAGGCGTAACGGGAGACGAACCCCGCGGGATCTGCCTCATAGGCAAGTCGCCTACGGATGACCTCGGCCCGCACCGACACCTCCCGAGAGGCGTGTACATCCACCGCGAATCCGAAGCGATCCAGCAGCTGCGGCCGCAGCTCTCCCTCCTCGGGGTTCATGGTGCCAATCAGCACGAATCGTGCGTCGTACGAATGGGATACGCCATCGCGTTCTACATGCACCCGACCCATCGCCGCCGCATCGAGGATCACGTCAACCAGATGGTCGTGCAGCAGGTTGACCTCGTCCACGTACAGCACGCCGCCGTTGGCCCGCGCCAAAAGCCCTGGGGAAAATGCGTGTTCGCCGTCGCGCAGCACCTTCTGCAGGTCCAGGGATCCAACGACCCGATCTTCGGTCGCACCGATAGGGAGTTCCACCAGGCGTGCGCCGTCGACAGAACCCAGCACGGAGGTCAGGGCGCGCACCGCCGTCGACTTGGCCGTGCCCTTCTCCCCGCGGATAAGCACTCCGCCGATATCGGGGCGCACCGCGGAGAGCACGAGCGCCAACCGCAGCTGGTCGTGGCCCACGATTGCGCTGAGCGGGTATCCGGGAATGCCTGTGGCGCTGGTCATTTCCCGGCCATCCAGGTCATGGGCACGTGCGGTATCCCGTCCTCGAGAAATTCGTCACCGGAGACTACGAATCCCAGCTTGCCATACATGTCTCCCAGGTGGGCCTGCGCATTCAGTCGACAGCGTGCACCGCCGATCTCGGTCAGCGCGGCACGGACCAATCGCGCCGCATGCCCATGGCCGCGTTCGGCGTCGGCCGTACATACCCGGCCGATCCAGAACCCCGAACCCTCCGGATCCGCGAGCACCCGTAGACCACTGACGACATCGTCGTTCTCGTTCTTGATCCAAAAATGCCGGGTCTCTGGCTTGAGATCGCGACCGTCGAGATCTTGGTAGGCACAGTTCTGACCGACGATGAACGCCTCGGCGCGCAACCGCAGCAGTCCGTACAGCGTCGCGGTGTCCAGGTCAGCGGACCAGGACCACCCCGGTTGTGCCAGCACGGCCGGCGGCGTCACTGCTCCAGGCCGAGAACCTGTGTGCCCCAGTCCCATACCTCACCGAACAGTGAGGGCTCGTCCGACAGGCTGATACCCAGCGACGGGATCATTTCCTTGAGCTTGGGCATCCAGTTGGCGAACCGGTCAGGGAAGCACCGCTGCATGACATCGAGCATGGCTGGCACGGCGGTAGACGCACCCGGCGAGGCGCCGAGCAGACCGGCGATGCTGCCGTCGGCCGAATTGAGCACCATGGTGCCGAATTCGAGTGCACCGCCCTTGCCCTTGGCCGGTCGAATGACCTGTACGCGCTGGCCAGCGGTGATCAGCTCCCAATCGGAACGCTGTGCCTTGGGCGCGAATTCGCGCAGCATGTCGATGCGGTCATCCGGAGTGAGCCGCAGTTGACTCAGCAGGAAGGTCGCAAGCTTGAACTCGGTGAGACCAACGCCGACCATCGACGCAAGGTTGTTGGGTTTCACCGACGCGGGCAGGTCGGTGACCTTGCCCATCTTGAGGAACTTGGGCGACCATCCGGCGAACGGCCCGAACAGCAGCCATTCCTTTCCGTTGATCACACGGGTGTCCAAGTGCGGCGCCGACATCGGCGGTGCGCCGAGCGGCGGGAAGCCGTACACCTTGGCCTTGTGCCCCTCGGTGAGGTCGATGTTGTTGGTGCGCAAGAAGGCGCCGCTCACCGGGAATCCGCCGAAGCCCTTGGCTTCCGGGATGCCGGCCTTCTGCAGCAGACCCAGCGCGCCGCCACCGGCGCCAACGAACACGAACTTGGCCTTGAGCTTGCGCTTTTCGCCGGTGCGTCCGTTGACCAGCTTGAGGATCCATCCGCCGTCGCGTTCGCGGCTGATATTGCGCACCTCGGTGCCGAAGATCGCGCTGGTGCCGCTGCGAACGCCAAAGCCGACCAATTGCTTTGACAGCTCACCGAAGTCGACGTCGGTGCCGTCCTGGCTCCAGTTCAACCCCACCGGGTCGGAGAAATCGCGTCCGGCCGCCATCAACGGCAGCCGGCGCCCGAATTCGTCGTCGTCGTTGATGAACTCCATCTTCGCGAACAGCGGGTTACCGACCAGAGCGTCGTGGCGCTTACGCAGAAACTCGACCTTGTCGGCTCCGTGCACATAGCTCACATGCGGGATGGGATTGAGGAACCCGCGGACGTCGGGCAGCACGCCGTTCTCGACGGCATACGCCCAGAACTGGCGCGATACCTGGAACTGCTCGTTGACCGTGATGGCCTTCGTGATGTCGATCGAGCCGTCCGCCTTCTGCGGCGTGTAGTTGAGCTCGCAGAGCGCCGAGTGACCGGTACCCGCGTTGTTCCACGGGTCGCTGCTTTCACTCGCGGCCGCATCGAGGCGTTCGATCAAGGTGATCGACAGGTCGGGTTCGACCAACCGCAGCAAGGCGCTGAGCGTCGCGCTCATGATCCCCGACCCAATCAGGGCAACGTCTGTCTGCTCCACCTGCGCGTTTGACACCGGTTCACTGTCCTTTTCGAATCTGATGGAGTGGCAACGCTTCGCCACTACCCGGGAGTACACACAGGTTATCGCGCGGGTAATTCCGTCATTCCTTCAACTAGGCTATGCCCGTGACATGGGAATCCGATGTCCTCGATGGCTACCTTCGTCAGACCATTGAACTGGGCATTGACCCTGACGGCGAAGGTGTAATTACCGCCACACTGGTGCGCCCTGAAACTCAGCCGGATACCGGACGCGCGGTGCTCATGGTGCACGGATATACCGACTACTTCTTCCATACCGAGCTTGCCGAACATTTCCTGGCTCGCGGCTATCGCTTCTTCGCACTCGACTTGCGCAAATGCGGGCGTTCTCGGCGCGTTCACCAGACCCCGCACTACATCAGTGATCTGTCGCTCTACGACGCCGAACTCAACGCCGCGGTGAACATCATCACCGGGGAGGCCGGGGGGCAGAGCACGGACGCACCACTGCTCATCTACGGACACTCCGCCGGCGGTCTCATCGTCTCGCTGTGGCTCAACCGTCTACGGGTTGCCGATGGCCTGGGCGGTATCGCGGGCCTCATCCTCAACAGCCCCTGGCTGGATCTTCAGGGCCGCCCCTTTCTCCGCAGCGGCGGCACCACCGCTGCCGTCAAGGCGATTTCGCGGTTCCGTGCCAAACAAGCGATCCCGCTACCGCACGAGGGCGCCTACGGCGCCAGCCTGCACAAGGACTTTCATGGAGAGTTCGACTACAACCTGGAATGGAAACCGGTCGGCGGGTTCCCGGTGCGATTCGGGTGGATCAGTGCCATCCGGCACGGACATGCCGAGCTGCACCGCGGCCTGGATGTCGGCGTGTCCAACCTGATCCTGCGCTCGGATCGCAGCCTCCCCGGAGACGTTGACCCCGCGGCCGCGCTACACGGCGATGCGGTCCTGGATGTTCAGCAGATTGCACGCTGGGCGGGGTGCATCGGCAACTATCAACGCATCATCCCGATCCCCGATGCCAAACACGATGTGTTCCTGTCGGTGGCGGAGCCACGCGTACGGGCGTACCAGGAACTGAATTCCTGGCTGGACTGGTACGAGGCGGGCAGCTAATTCACCATGAGCTGCTGCGCAGCACCACCTCGGCGGCCAGCTCCGGGGTGAGGTCGCGAGTCGCCGACCGGCGTCCCATCAGTTCGACAATCCGATAGTCGCCGTAGACGAAGCGCTGGCTGGCGCGGGCGATGGCCCGAGTGGTGTCCGAGGTGACCAACACCGTGGTGTTGATCTCCACCGGCGGGCAGTGCTTGTCGCGGACCAGCCCGGCACGGTCGGCCACCCGCGGATGTCCACGGTCGATCGCCACCAGGCCGATAAACCTGTCAAGTTTGCTGGCCGCCAGATCCCAGGCCAGTTCGCCACCCGCACGGTCCCCGACCAAGAGCGCCACCTTGACACCGATGTCGTCGAGCACTCCCGTGATGGCCTTGGCATGAAGATGCGGATCGTGTCCGATCACCGCGGTACGTAGCCCCGCGGTGTGCAGCCGCTCGCACACCGCACGATAACTGAGCGCGAAGTGCCCGGCCGCGGCCAGCATGACGACGGTGGTTCCCTTATCGGGCCCCGACACATTGACCTGCACCGTTCGGCCGTCAATCGTGACGACCTGATGCAACTCACCGTCGCGCGCAGGCGGGGGCCCCGGGCGCGGGCGACGAAGCTCAGGCGTCGGACTCATGGATGAGCCGCTTGCGCGAAGACCTTGGGCATGGGCGCACGGTACCTGAGTACGACCGATCCGGTTGGGCTTTTAACCAGCCCTTTCAGGAAAATTTCACCCGGACCCGTTACGTGCGTTCGATCTTGTCGACCTGTTTCGCCACGATATCCAGGAATGTCTGGGGCATGGTGGCTGTGGCCTTGACCGTCGGATCGCGCAGGTCGAAGGATGTCGCCACCATCGCCACCCCCTGGACATTCGCGAACGCCATATACCGGGAAGTGCTTCCCTTGGGCATGATCATTGTTTGCTTGTAGGTGAGGACGCCGACCGGACCGCCCCGCACTGGTTCGGTGACCATCCGCGTGCCGGGCGAATTCTTGTCGAAGAACACCTCGTAGGTCGCGCAGCGGGTCGCCACGTCCTTGACGTTGGCCAGGTCGATGGTGTCGCGCAACAGGCTGACGATGATGTTCGCTCCGTTGAACCGGGCGATGTACCGCGCGGTGTTCTCGGGGCCCGCTCTGCCCGCGTTGGCCAACCGGGGAGACAAGCCGTCCGCGCACCCCTGCGGATTCGAGGGCATCGCACCGACGACCTGCTGATTGTTGACGGTCACGGGGCCCAGATCGGCGACAACCCTGTCGTACTTGGTGCCCTGCGGCAGCTCATCGGCGGTGAGCAGTGACTGCGCGATGCGCGCTCCCGGCCACGTGGCGGTACCCGGCACCGTCTGGGTGCAACCCGCAAGCGCCAGTGCGGATGCTGCGATAGCTGTGATGTTCCTGAGGCCCCGATGCACCCGCACAGGCTATTCGACCCGCGCCGCAATTACCGGGTATGACGGGCCAGAGCGCGGCCGCCCGGATTCTTCCCACACCGCCCGCAGGGCATCGACGTCGACGTGGCTGTCGATGAGGTCAGCCAATCTGTCCAGTTGAGCCGCGCGACGATCTCCGACATTGGTGTCTGCCGCGACGGTGAATCCCGACCGTCCGGCCGCGGCCGCCGCCTCGGTAAGCCAGGTGCGCCGGAATTCGTCGTTGTCCAGCACTCCGTGCCAATGGGTGCCGCGAACCGCGCCCTCGGCGGCGCCCTCGTGGTACTCGGTGAGCCACGGCGCCACGGCCGAGCGGGTGACGGTCCCGTGGTGAATCTCGTATCCGGTCAGGCCCGGTGACTGCCAGCGCCGCAGGGTCTTGGCCGGTTCGAAGGCGATATCCACATCGAGCAGACCCAGCCCCTGGACCCTGCCGGCACCGGACTCGACGCGATCGTCGATTGTGGTGGCGAGCATCTGGAATCCGCCACAAATACCCAGCACCGGCCCGCCCGAACGGGCGTGCGCGACCACCGCCTCGGCGATGCCGTTGCTGCGCATCCAGGCAAGATCGGCGACGGTGGCCTTGGTCCCCGGGAGGACCACCACATCGGCGTCGACGATATCAGCGGGATGCGCCGCCCACCGGACAATCACGCCCGGTTCGCAGGCGATGGCCTCGATATCGGTTGAATTCGAGATTCGGGGCAGGCGCACCGCGGCCACCCGCAGCCATTCCTGCCCGGCCGGGGTGGCCGGGCGCCCCACCTGAGCCGACGCCACGACAGACACCGAATCCTCTGCGTCGAGCCATAATTGGTCGTCGTAGGGCAGCACGCCGTACGTGGTTCGGCCGGTCAGTACGGCAAGCTGTTCCAGCCCCGGCTCCAGCAGCGTGGGATCACCGCGGAACTTGTTGACGATGAATCCGGCGACGAGTCGTTGATCGGCGGGCTCGAGCACGGCCACCGATCCGAACAGGTGCGCCAGCACTCCACCCCGGTCGATATCGCCGACCAGCACCACCGGCAGACCCGCTGTCTGCGCCAGGCCCATGTTGGCGATGTCGGTGGCTCGCAGGTTGATCTCGGCGACCGAGCCGGCGCCCTCGCAGATCACGACGTCGAATTCCGCACGCAGCGCGCGCAGCTCCTCGGCGACGACCTGCCGCAATTCCTCGCGATGCTCGATATAGGAACGGGCACTGACGTTTCCTGTCGCCTGCCCGCGTACCACCAGCTGTGAGGTTCGGTCGCTGCCGGGCTTGAGGAGTACCGGATTGAACCGTACCGACGGTTCCAGCCCGCACGCGCGCGCTTGCAGGGCCTGCGCGCGACCGATCTCTCCGCCGTCTATCGTCACCACGGAGTTGTTGGACATGTTCTGCGCCTTGAACGGCGCGACGCGAATCCCCTTGCGGGCCAGTAACCGGCACAGGCCGGTAACGACCAGACTCTTACCGGCATCGGAGCTGACGCCCCCTACCAGCAGCGCGCCGGTCATGGCACGGTCAGGATCTCTACTCCGTCGTCGGTGACCACCATGGTGTGCTCGAACTGCGCGGTCCATAGCTTGTCGGTGGTCGCCACTGTCCAGGTGTCGTCCCAGATCTCGTAGTCCAGCGATCCCAGGTTGATCATCGGTTCAATGGTGAAGGTCATCCCCGGCTCGATGACGATGTCCAGGTTGGGGTCGTCGTAATGCGGCACGATGAGTCCGTTGTGAAACGTCGGGCCCACGCCGTGCCCGGTGAAGGAGCGAACCACGTTATAGCCGAACCGCTTTGCGTAGGCCTCGATGACCCGGCCAACGACGCTCAGGGCCCGGCCCGGCTTGACCGCATTAATGGCTCGCATGGTGGCCTCCCGGGTCCGCTCGACCAGGAGGCGGTGTTCCTCGGAGACATCCCCGGCCAGGAACGTGGCGTTGGTATCGCCGTGCACACCATCGATATAGGCGGTGACATCGATGTTGACGATGTCACCGTCCTCGATCACGGTCGAATCCGGTATCCCATGACAGATGATCTCGTTGAGCGATGTGCAGCACGACTTGGGAAATCCCTTGTACCCCAGCGTCGACGGGTACGCACCCTGGGAAACCATGTAGTCGTGCGCGATTCGGTCCAGTTCGTCGGTGGTGACGCCGGGGGCGACGGCCTCACCGGCGAGCGCCAGTGCCTGCGCCGCGATCCTGCCCGCGACGCGCATCTTCTCGATCACCTCGGGTGTCTGGACGTACGGCTCCCCGATGGCTTCCGCGACCTTGGACTTACCCACGTACTCGGGGCGGTCAATCGACACGGGAACCTGGCGCTCGGGGGACAACGTTCCCGGACGCAGTGCGGCACGAACAGTCATGAAGGCAGCGTAGCGGGGCCCGTCGAGACCGCTACCCGTTGATGACGATGGGGTCGCCGATGCCGACGGTGTTGTAGTACCAGGCCGCGTTGTCGGGACTCAGGTTGATGCACCCGTGGCTGACGTTGGAATTACCCTGCGCTCCCGTCGACCACGGGGCACTGTGCACATAGACACCACCCCAGGTGACGCGGACCGCGTAGTAGACGGTCAGCTTGTAGCCCTCTGGGTCATTCAGCGGAATGCCGATGGTCCGGGAATCCATGACCACGGGACTCTGCTTCTCCAAGGCGGTGAACGAGCCGATCGGCGTGGGGTGTTTGGGCTTTCCCATCGATGCGGGCATCTCGCGCATGACCGTGCCGTCGATCTTGACCGTGAAGGTATGGGCACTGATGCTGCCGATGCCCAGCACCTCCGAGCCGGTCTGGAACTTGTATTTCATGCCACTGATGCCGTTCACCGACACGGAGATGGTCGAGTGCGCGGGCCAGTACTCGCGGGGAGTGAACCGGACGGTCGCATCGTCGACCCAGCTGAACGCCCCGGCGGGGACCTTCGACGCGGAGAAGGTGATGGTTCGCTCGGCGGCCGGCCGATCGGCGACCGGGGCCGCGAAATGAATCGTCACGGGCATGGCCACCCCGACCGTCTGCCCCGGCGTAGGCGAGACGGACGCCACTCCACTGGACGATGCGGCCACTGCGTGGCCGAGGGTCGCTGGTGCGGTGATGGCCATGTTCATCAGGAGGCTGGCGAGCCCGGTCACCACAAGCACACTCCGAAATGCTCTGCGCAAGCTCTCGATCCTCCCTGGATGCTGTTTTACTACATGGTAGTTCGTAATCTTCTGGCCGAACGTTAGCGACAGCGCGCACAATCGGCTTCATGGGCATGTCCGCCGGACTCACATTAGAAGCGATTGTGATCGACTGCCATGATGCAGCCACACTCGGCCGCTGGTGGGCCGACGCGCTGGAATGGCCGTACTCCGTCGATGACGACGGAGACGTCGAGGTATTCCAGCCCGACCGGCACCCACCCTCGTTGTTCTTCCTGGCTAACCCCGATCAGAAGGTGGCCAAGAATCGATTACACCTGGACTTTCGGGGTGACGACCAACACGCCGCGGTGGATCGGTTTCTGGCGCACGGCGCTACCACGGTCGATATCGGTCAGGGCGAGTCGAGCTGGATCGTGCTCGCCGATCCCGAGGGCAACGAGTTCTGCGTGCTGGCGTCGAGTCCGGGCTAGGCCAGATAATCCGGCGGAAGCGACTGGAACATAACCCGGGTGGCCCGCACCGCGGCCTCCGAGCCGCCGCCCCCGACGATCAGCGTGGCGAAGGCCATATCACCGCGATATCCCGCGAACCAGGCGTGTGATCCACCCGGGAACTCTGCCTCACCCGTCTTCCCATAGACCGAGCCCTCGCCCTTGAGATCCATCGCGGTACCGCTGAGCACCGTCTCGCGCATCATCCCGCGCAGACCGTCGATCATGGTCGGGGTCACCGCTGGCCGCGCACCGGTGATGCCGGTGATCTGACCCGAAATCAACTGCGGTACAGGTGTTTTACCGTTGGCCACGGTTGCGGCAGCCAGCGCCATGCCGAACGGCGTGACCAGCACCTTGCCCTGACCGAAACCGTCCTCGGTGCGTTCCGCCAGATTGACGGTGGGCGGCACATCTCCGGAGATGGTGGGGATGCCCGCTACGTCGTAATCGGGGCCGATGCCGAATTGCGAAGCGGCGATGGTCAAGCCGTCCAGTGGCATCTCACTGGCCAGTTTGGCGAAAGTCGTGTTGCACGAATTCGCGAAGGCACGCCACATGGGCACCGTGCCGAGATCGAACTCGTTGTAGTTGGGGATGCTGCGGTCTCCGATGGTGACCCGCTTCGGACAGCCCACCATGGTGTCCGGGGTCGCCATTCCGCGCTCGAGTGCGGCACCCGCGGTGATGATCTTGAAGGTCGATCCAGGCGGGAAGAGCCCCGTGGTGGCCAGTGGTCCGTCCGCGTTGGCGGCGGCGTTCTGCGCGACCGCCAGGATCTCCCCTGTCGACGGCTTGATCACCACCATCATGGCCTTCTGACCGCGTGTGTTGACGGCGTTCTGCGCGGCGTTCTGTACGGCACGGTCCAAGCTGATCGTCTTCGACGGCGCCGGAGTGGGTTTCACCTCACTGAGCACGGCGGTGTCAACCCCGTTCTGGTTGACACTCACCACCCGCCAGCCGGCCTCGCCGTCCAGCTCGTCGAGCACTGCCTTCTTGACCTGCGCGACGATATCGGGCGCAAAGGAGTCATCGGTGGGCAGAAGGTCGGCGATCGGCGTCATCACGACCCCGGGCCGCAGTGCGCCGGGCCGGGTCTCCAGCGCCACGGACACCTTGTCCCAATCGTCCTTGCGCAGCGTGATGATGTTCATCGGCGAGGTCTGCGCACTTGCCTGCTCGGCGAGGGACGCCGCGTTCATCTGGTCGTCGTAGGGCCGAATGGCATCGGCCAGCGCCGTGGCGGTGCTCATCAACGATTTTCCGGCCTGCGACGCGTCGAATGAGATCTTGTACAGGTTGGCCGGTGCCAGCACGGTCGTACCGCCGGCCTCGTTGACCGTTGCCCGCTTGGCCGGATCCGTGCGCAACGAGAGCAATTGTCGCTCACCGAGTTTGGGGTGCAGATCGCTCGGCGCCCAGCGCACCTGCCAGCTGCCGGCGGTACGCAGCATTTCCAGGCGCCCGTTGTAGGTCCAGGTGCGCTTCCTGGGTAGCTGCCAGACATACGTCGCGTCGGCGCTGCCGGTGTCCTGGGTGTACTGCGATCCGTTGACGGCGGCCTTGAACGATGTCGCCTGTAGGCCCGAAAATGCTTGATCCAGGCCCACTTTCGCACCATCCGGATCGTCGGTCAGTTTCGCGGCAGCGGCGGTGTCGCCGCTGGCCAGCGCCTCGAAAAACTTCTCCGCTACGGGCCCGGGCCCGTCGGGGCGTGGGGTGCACGCAACCGCGCCGACCACCAGCAGCGCGGTGCCGAACAACGGGAGGGACCAAACACGTCTGAACATCGGGTCGATGCTAAGACCGCGAGCTGTCAAAACCCCGCAGGCACACGGGTGTAACGGCGACTAGCTAATGAGAACCGTCGCGAACGTGCCGATCCGGGTGAATCCCGCCCTGGCATAGGACGCGCGGGCCACCTCATTGAAGCTGTTCACGTAGAGACTCGGGATCCGCCCGCTGCGGTGCACCGCCGCCGCCACCGCGGCCACCCCCGCAGTACCGAGTCCGCGGCCACGGAATTCGGGGTCAACCCACACACCTTGAATCTGGCTGACGGACAGGGATTGCGATCCGATCTCGGCCTTGAAGATGACCCGCCCATCCTCGAAACGTGCCCACGCCCTGCCCGCTTCGATGAGACCGGCCACCCGCCGCCGGTACCCGCGACCTCCGTCGCCATTACGCGGGTCGACGCCCATCTCGCCGATGAACATCTGAATCGACGCGTTCAAATACTGGTCGAGCTCCTCGGCACGCACCTGCCGCACCGCGGGGTCCACGGCACACGTGGGCGCATCGAGCATCGCCAGCAGCGGCTGACAGGCGCGAACCTCGCGCGCGGGCCCCCAGACGGGATCGAGATGGCACCACATGTCCAGAACCACATCGGCCGGGCCGACCAGGGAAGGGCAGATCCGGTGCTGCTCGATGGCACGTTCGGCGAACAGCCGAGTGGCCCCGGGACCGCCCGCCAACGGAATGATCGTGGTCCCGACAAAGCACAGAGAGTCCGTCAACGCTCCCGTCGACCAGATCTCGCCGCCGATGGCCGTGGGATCGGCACCACGGGCCTCGACGCGAGCGGCGAGCATGCAGGATGCCACGGGGTCGACGTCCAGGACGGCGCGTACCGCCTCGGTATCCGATAACCCGAGCACACGCACGGCGTCGGACGACGATGCTCCGGGCGCTCCAGGCGCAGGCAGTGTTGTCGTCATCGGCAATCGCTCCCGTGTGTCCCGTTACGCCGAGCTTCGTTCAGCTTACGGTGACGACCGGCTGGCCTGTCGGAGTTCCGTCGGTTCCGATCTCCGCGCCCATCTCTTCAGCCAACCGCATGGCCTCGTCGATCAGCGTTTCGACGATCAGCGCCTCGGGCACGGTCTTGATGACCTCGCCCTTCACGAAGATCTGTCCCTTGCCGTTGCCGGATGCCACGCCCAGGTCGGCCTCACGGGCCTCCCCCGGGCCATTGACGACGCAGCCCATGACCGCGACACGCAGCGGTACGTCCAGCCCCTCCAAGCCTGCGCTGACCGCGTTGGCCAGGGTGTAGACGTCTACCTGCGCGCGACCGCAGGAGGGGCAGGACACGATTTCCAGCCCACGCGGACGCAGGTTGAGGGACTCCAGAATCTGGTTGCCGACCTTGACCTCCTCAACGGGCGGCGCCGAAAGGGATACCCGGATGGTGTCGCCGATGCCCTTGGACAACAGCGCACCGAACGCCACCGCCGACTTGATGGTGCCCTGGAATGCCGGGCCGGCCTCCGTGACACCCAGGTGCAGCGGGTAATCACACTGTGAGGCCAGCAATTCATACGCGGCGACCATGATCACCGGGTCGTTGTGCTTGACGCTGATCTTGATATCGCCGAAGCCATGCTCCTCGAACAGGCCGGCCTCCCAGAGCGCCGACTCGACGAGCGCCTCCGGCGTGGCCTTGCCGTACTTGCCGAGAATGCGCGGATCGAGCGAGCCCGCATTCACGCCGATACGGATCGGGATCCCCGCCTCACCGGCGGCCTTGGCGACCTCCTTGACGCGACCATCGAATTCCTTGATGTTCCCCGGATTCACGCGCACCGCGGCACAGCCAGCGTCAATCGCCGCGAAGATGTACTTGGGCTGAAAGTGGATATCGGCGATCACCGGGATCTTGCTCTTGCGGGCGATCTCGGCGAGCGCGTCGGCGTCTTCCTGTCGCGGGCAGGCCACCCGCACCATGTCACAGCCGGAGGTCGTCAGCTCGGCGATCTGCTGCAAGGTCGAGTTCACATCGTGGGTCTTGGTGGTACACATCGACTGCACCGAGACCAGCGAGTCGCTGCCCACTCCGACGTTTCCGACCATGAGCTGACGTGTCTTACGCCGCGGCGACAGTGTCGGCGGCGGTGCACTCGGAATGCCCAGGCTGGTCATGTGATCCTCCAATTGGATCGCTATTGAAAAAGTCTAATCGGATTGACGATGTCGGCGGTGATCGTCAACAGCATGTAACCGACAACCACCACCAGGACGAGATAGGTCGCCGGCATCAACTTCATGTAGTTGACGGGCGCGCCCGCGGTGAGGCCACGCGCCGACCGGATCATGTTGCGGATCTTCTCGTAGGTGGCGACCGCGATGTGTCCACCATCAAAAGGCAACAACGGCAACAGGTTGATGGCACCGAGCGCAAAGTTCAGCTGCGCCAACAGTATCCAGAACATGATCCACATGTCGTGCTCTACTGTCTCGCCACCCATGCGGCTCGCGCCGACGATGCTCATCGGAGTGTCCATCGCCCGCTCGCTGCCGGTGATCGAGTCCCAAAGGGCGCCAACCTTAGTGGGGATCTTCCCGATGGCCTTCACGGTTTCGACGGCGACGGTCCCGATGAGGTTTCCGGTGGCGGGAACCGCGGTCAACGGGTTGTAGTGCTTCTGCGGTACATAGGTGCCCAGTGAGGCACCGACGGCACCCACCGAGATGAGCTTGCCTGCCTTCTCGTCCCAGCGCTGCGTCTCGGTGACGGTCACGAGGAGCGATTGCTGCTTGCCGTCGCGGACGATCTCGAAAACCTGCGGACCGCGCAGCTCTCGGATGGCGGTGACCATGTCGCTGGATGTGCTGAGCGGCTTGCCTGCGACGGCGAGCACTTGGTCCCCCTCGCGCAAGCCCCCGAGCGCCGCCGGCCCCTCCCCGGTGCAGGTCGCCATGTCCTTGGGATCGGCGCTCTTTTGCGGTGCCACACAGCTCGTTTGCTTGATCTCGGGATGTGTAGGCGCGTTGTTGTCGGGCAAGCCCCAGAACAGGACGACGCCGTAGAAGACCACGATGCCGATGAGGAAGTTCATGGCCGGTCCGGCGAACAGCACCGCGACCCGCTTCCAGACCTTCTGCTTGTACATGGCACGGTCGGATTCTTCGGGGGTGAGCTGTTCCACCGAGGTCATGCCCGCGATATCGCAGAAGCCGCCCAACGGGACGGCCTTGAAGCCGTATTCGATGACGTCGTTGGCGCCACGGTTACTCTTGCGCTTGGTCGACCACAGCGTCGGACCGAATCCCACGAAGTAGCGGCGCACCTTCATGCCGGTGGCCTGCGCCACCCACATGTGCCCGCACTCATGCAGCGCCACCGACACCAAGATCGCCAGCGCGAATAGTGCGATTCCGATCACGTACGCAGCCATCAGGTTCGATTTTCCTCCGCGGAGATGAGTTGCGCAGCCTGCTGGTCAGCCCAGTTCTGCGCATCAAGTACATCGTCAACGGTAGCGGGTTCCGCAGAGGTTCCCTCCCATTGGCTTGCGGCATCGAGCACATCAGCAATTGTTCGCACGATGGACCTGAATCCGATACGTCCGGCCAGGAAGGCCGCGGCCGCGGTTTCGTTGGCGGCGTTGTAGACGGCGGTCATGCATCCCCCCGCTTCTCCGGCACTCCGGGCCAAATCGACGGCGGGAAAAACCTGGGCATCCAGCGGCTCGAACTCCCAGGTAGAGGCGGTGCTGAAGTCGCAGGCCATAGCTGCGGCGGCTACCCGGTCCGGCCATCCCAGTGCCAGGGCGATGGGCAGTTTCATATCGGGCGGGCTGGCCTGTGCCAGCGTCGACCCATCGGTGAACGTCACCATCGAGTGCACGATCGACTGCGGATGCACGACCACCCCGATCTGCCGGTACGGCACACCGAACAGCAGGTGCGTCTCAATGAGCTCGAGCCCCTTATTGACCAGGGAGGCCGAATTGAGGGTGTTCATCGGTCCCATCGACCAGGTGGGATGCGCACCGGCCTGTTCGGGGGTGACGTCCTGGAGCTGCGGCGCCGTCCAGCCTCGAAACGGCCCGCCCGACGCGGTCAGGATCAGCTGCGCCACCTCACCGCGCGTGCCGCCGCGCAGACATTGCGCGAGCGCGGAATGTTCGGAGTCGACGGGGACGATCTGGCCGGGGGCGGCAGCCTTGGTGACGAGCGGCCCTCCGGCCACCAGGGACTCCTTGTTGGCCAGTGCCAGTCGTGCCCCCGTCTTCAGCGCGGCCAGGGTGGGACGCAGACCCAGGGCGCCGACGAGCGCATTGAGCACCACGTCGGCCTCGGTGTTCTCCACCAGCTCGGTAACGGCACCGGGCCCGCTGAGTACGGGTATGTCGAGCCGTTCAGCGGCACTCTCGTCCGCCACCGCGACGTTGGTGATCCCGGTGTCGGCGATCTGTTGCCGCAGCAGGTCGATGTTCCCGCCACCGGCCGCCAGGCCGACCACCTCGAAGCGATCGGGGTTGGCGGCGATGACCTCGAGCGCCTGGGTCCCGATGGACCCGGTGCTGCCGAGCAGCAGCACCCGACTGACCTCTGAACTACGTGTCACCTAGATATTGTGCGGCCTGCGCTAGCCCGAGACTCCCACCGGACGGTGCAGTTCGACGTCACCGGAGGCCGAACGCACCTTCACGAGGAACTTCTCGTCCCCCGCCAACGGTCCGTCCACCGAGTCCAGCGAGTTGGTGACGACGCCGCTGGCGGTGTCGATCTGCAGCCGGGCCGCGGTGCCCGTCGCGATACCGATGGAGGTATCGCCGCTGGCGGTGTCGAAGATCAGTCCGCCGACGACCGCCGATCCGATGGTCACCGATCCCGAGGACGAGGCGGCCTTGATATTGCCGCGCAGTTCCTTCACGGCGAGCTCTCCCCGAGCGGTGTTGAAGCCGGCATCGCCGGTGAGCTCACGGATCGATACCCCGCCCGACGCGGTATTGATGCGGGCGTCCCCGGTGATGGTGTCGATCAACAAATCACCACTGGCCGACTGAAATTGCACATCGCCGAACGCGCCGTCGGCGCGCACTTCGGCCGAGGCCACCGCGATGTCCAGCATTGACTGGCTGGGCAGCTCGATGATGACGTCGATGGTGCCGGTGCGGAAGGTCAGCCCCTGCGAAGAAAGCACAGTCAACACCCCCTTGGAGAAGACGACCTTGGTGCGCTCGGCGGTCTTGACGTCCAGCGCCTTGCCTGCATCACGTGGCCGGACGTCCACCACGGTATTGGTGCGCTGGCTCGCGACGATCTGAAGTGTCCCGCGGGCAAGTTCAACCTTGGCGGCGATGGGGTCATGCGTTTCAAATTCCGGCAGAGCAGTCATGGTGTTCCCTTTCCTGTGTTAGCGGACCCAGCCGCTGATGGTGCGACCGGTACTGAATGTTGTTGAACTGGAGGGCTTTTTGGCCGCAGTGGCCGCGGCACGCACCAGCCAGGCGTTGAGCGAGATCCCCTCGTTCCCGGCGGCGGCCTCGACAATGGCGCGCAGGCTTTCCGGGAGTCGCAGCGTCACTCGCCAGGTGCCGGCGCTCTCGTCGATCGCGACGGCGGGTTCAGCCTCCTGTTGATCCACCGGCCGGCTCACCACGAACTCCGGCTCGCGGCCACGCAACCGCAGATCGACGGACGCAGGTGCGAGCTCTCGGGTGATCTGCTCGGCCGCCGCCGACAGCGCGTCCAGCAGGGCCAGCCGGAACGCCGATTCCAACGGAGCGGTCAATCGATCCGCGAGCTCCTCCGCCTCCGGCCCTCCGGCTCGAGCGGCCACCGCGAGTTCCTGACGCACCGCGTCGACATACGGTTGCAAATCCATGGTGTCATGGTGACACCATTTCAGTGTCATATCAAGTGTCACTTCCCGAGACTTCCCGCCGGGCAGGGGTGCCGCCTTCACCCGGGAGCGGGTGGGCGTGGCAGACTATGGGCTGTAGTAGACGTCTGAGATTGGAGGGCTGGCGGTGGCCACGACTGAGGTTGTCAAGCACGACGGAGTCGACGTCGAGGACGTGCCGTCCGCAGCGTTCGGGCGCGGGCTCTCGGGCCAGAACCCCCGGATCTTCCACATCCTCGGCCTTGCCATCGTGGCCTTCTTACTGCTGCTACTTAAGGGCAATCACGTCGGCAAGGTTGAGGACATCTTCTGTGTCGGTTTCGCCATCATCGTCCTGGCCTTCACCGTGAACGACTACCTCGGCCGCCGTTCCGGCCGCATCCGCTAGCTAACGCTCGGACGCCGCCAGTTGGCCGCATGCCGCGGCAATCTCCCGGCCCCGGGTATCACGCACCGTGCAGGAGACTCCCTGCTCGCGTACGCGTCGCACAAACTCCCGCTCGACAGGCTTTGGGCTGGCGTCCCATTGGCTGCCCGGCGTCGGGTTCAGCGGAATCAGATTGACATGAACTAACTGGCCCAAGGCTTTTCGCAGCTTCTTGCCAAGTAGGTCGGCACGCCAGGGCTGGTCGTTCACATCGCGGATGAGCGCGTATTCGATGGACACTCGCCGGCCGGTGACATCGGCGTAGTAGCGCGCGGCATCGAGCACCTCACCGATCGCCCACCGGGTGTTGACCGGCACCAGGGTGTCGCGCAGCTCGTCATCCGGGCAGTGCAGCGAAACCGCGAGTGTGACCCCCAACCCCTCGTCGGCAAGTTTGCGAATGGCCGGCGCCAGCCCCACGGTTGACACCGTGACACCGCGCTGCGATATGCCGAATCCCTCGGGGGGCGGCGCAGTGATCTTGCGCAGCACCGTGAGCACCCGGTTGTAGTTCGCCAAGGGCTCACCCATACCCATGAAGACGATGTTCGACAGCCGGCCGGGCCCGCCCGGCAGCTCGCCGTCGCGCAATGCTGCCGCAGCGTCACGCACCTGTTCCAGAATCTCGGCGGCCGACAGGTTGCGCGTCAATCCGCCCTGACCGGTGGCACAGAACGGGCAGGCCATACCGCACCCGGCCTGAGAGGAGATACACAGCGTGTTGCGGTCGGAGTAGCGCATGAGCACTGACTCGACGGTGCTGCCGTCGTGTAAGCGCCACAAGGTCTTTCGGGTGTCGCCGGAATCGCAGGCCACCTGGCGCAGCGGGTTGAGCAGTCGGGGAAACAGTGCCTCACCCACACCATCGCGCGCACCCGCAGGCAGGTCCGTCATCGCCGCGGGATCGCCCACCAGCCGTCCGTAGTACTGGTTCGCGAGCTGCTTGGCGCGAAACGCCGGAAGCCCCAGGGCCAACACAGCGTCACGACAATCGGCGGCGGTCATATCGGCCAGGTGACGCGGCGGCATGGCCCGACGCGGAGCGTCGAACACCAGAGGCAGGGATCCTTTGTCGGCAGACATAACCGACTCAGTATCCCAGGCCCGCGCTAGTTCCCCGAACTAGAACGTGCCCGCACATGCATGCGCTCCCCCTGCGGGCCGAAAATATGCAACACCTCGACGGGCTTATCGGTCGGATTGCCGAACCAATGCGGGATGTGCGTATCGAACTCGGCGGCCTCACCGGCAGGCAGGATCAGGTCCAGCTCGCCGAGCAACAGGCGGACCTTCCCGGACAGCACATACATCCACTCGTAGCCGTCGTGAACCTTCAGGTTGGGCTCCCCCTTCGGCGAACGCGGCGGGATGATCTGCTTGTAGCACTGCACCCCGCCGGGCCGGCGTGTCAGCGGCAGGTACACCGATCCGTGTCGGGTGAACGGTTTGGGGTGGATGCGCGGATCCCCCGTGGCGGGCGCGTTCACCAGCTCGTCGAGCGGCACCTGGTGCGCCTCGGCAAGGAGCAGAAGAAGCTCCAGGGTGGGTCGGCGCTGACCGGACTCCAGACGAGACAACGTGCTTTCGGAGATACCCGTCGTCTCGGACAACTGCGCCAGAGTGACCTGACGGTGCAGGCGCAAGGCCCGCAGCCGCGGCCCCAGGGCATCGAGCACGGCCTCCAACCGCTGATTCTGATCGTCCACACCGACCATAGTGACAACGAAATTGCCGCTTTGGCAAGAAAGCTTGCGCTTTTCGCAGATTCGCCCCAATAGTGGTGCCATGAAGACACTCTGGGATGTAGCCATCATCGGTGGCGGTGCCGCGGGCCTGTCGGCGGCCATCACTCTCGCCCGGTCGCGGCGGTCGGTCGTCGTGATCGACGATCACCACCCGCGTAACGCGCCAGCGGATCGGGTTCACAACTACCTCGGACGCGAGTCGACACCCCCGGCCGAGCTGTTCAGCATCGGGCGCGGTGAAGCCGAGCAATACGGCGCGACCTTCCGCGACGCACGCGTCACCTCGGTATCCCACGCGGACAACCATTTCGACGTGGCAGTGGATTTACCGGACAACACGACCTCGACGGTCCACGCCCGCCGGGTCCTGGTGGCCACGGGAGCGGTGGATGAACTGCCCGACGTCGAGGGACTGGCGGAGCGCTGGGGCCGCGACGTCCTGCACTGTGCTTACTGCCACGGCTGGGAGGTGCGCGATCGCGCCATCGTCGTACTGGGCACCGGCCCCCTGGCGGTGCACCACGCCCTCATCTTCCGCCAGCTCAGCGATAACGTCGTGCTACTGCGGCACAACGATTTTCCACTTTCGCCTGACGACGCCGCGCAGCTGGCCCGCCGGGACATCGGCGTCGTGGACGGACCGGTGACACGGCTGCGGATCACCGACGACGCACTCACCGGGGTAGAGCTGGAAACCGGAGCCACGGTTCCATGTGAGGCGCTAGTCGTCGCGACGATGGTGTCGGCACGCATCGACATGCTTGCGCCGACAGGGCTGACGGCGCAGGAGATGCGACTCGGAAACCACCTGTTGGGGACGTATCTGCCGGTCACCAGGGGTGCCACCACTGTGCCGGGAATCTACGCCGCCGGGAACGTCACCGACATCAAGGCGCAAGTCATCACCTCGGCTGCGGCCGGAACCGAGGTCGCCGCAACCATCAACGCCGACCTCGCGGTCGCCGACGCCCAGGAGTTACAACATGTGTGATCACCACAATCCGCCGTCCGACGAGAAATCGTGGGATGAGTTCTACCGGTCGCACGACGCGTTATGGAGTGGCAATGCCAACCCACAACTGGTACAAGAGATTTCGACCTTGCCGCCACGTACCGCGCTGGATGCCGGCTGCGGCGAGGGCGGTGACGCGATCTGGCTCGCCCAGAAGGGTTGGCAGGTCACCGGAATGGATTTCGCGGAGACCGCCTTGCGCCGCGCCGCCGACAATGCCACCCGGGCAGACCCCGAACTTGCCACCAGGATCACCTGGATGCAAGCCGACCTGACCACATGGCAGCCGAGTCGTCGATTTGATTTGGTGACATCACATTTCATGCACCTGCCGACAAAGCTTCGTGAGCCGGTGTTCACGGCGCTGGCCGCAGCAGTGGCCCCGGGGGGAACCTTGTTGATTGTCGGGCACCATCCCTCGGACATGCAGGCGGCGATCGGGCGGCCGGACCTGCCCGACTGGTATTTCACCGCGGAGGACATCGCCGACGCCCTCGACCCGGACCAGTGGAATGTCCTTGTCGCCGAGTCACGCAATCGCACCTTCACGCGGGACGACGAAGAGTTCGATATCGCCGATACGGTGCTGCGTGCTGAGCGTAAGCCAGCCGGGTAACAACCTAGGCGATAGCCGCGGATTCTCCCGAAAGAGCCTCGCGCGCAGCACCTTCCACGGCTGAAAACACGGCGGGGTCGAGCCCGCGGCGGCCGACGACCGAGAGTGTCGCCAGGTTCGCCGCGGGCATGGCCTCCACCGGAGCGATGCCGTCGGGCAGCCACCCGATGATGGGCAGCAACGCCATCCCCAGACCCGACCGCAGACCCGCGTACAGCCCCGACAAATCCGGTGATTCGCCGACAATCTGGTACGGACGGCCCAGAGTGTGCAGCGCACTGAACATGGGGGCGCGCAAGGTACAGGGTTCGGTGAAGGTCATGACCGGCAAGGGCTCAGCGGAACTCGCCTTGTAGCCACGCGCCGCCACCCACTGCAAGCGCACCGTGCCCACCGCATTGGCACGATCCAGGCCTGACCCATCGAGAATGACGGCCAGGTCCATACTTCCCCGGTCGACGGATTCGGCGAGGTAGACGTTGCGGTCGAACCGCACACGCACCGACCAGTCCGGGAGGTGACTACGCAGTGCCGTGGTGATGCTCGGCAGTATCAGGTCCGCGCCATGCTCGGTGACCCCGAGAATCACCGTGCGCTCCTGACCGGCTATTAGATCGTCTACCGCGGCATCGTGCGCGGCGAGGATGCGGCGGGCATGCGCCAGCAGCTGCGCGCCCTTATCGGTGAACACCACACCGCGCCCCGAGCGCCGGACCACCGGCTCGCCGACCGCGGTCTCCAGCTTGCGTACATGTTGGCTCACCGCGGATTGGGTCAGATGCAGCACGGCCGCGGCCCGATGGAATCCCCCGCAATCGGCGACCGCGACCAGCGACCGCAGCGGCGCGATATCGAGTGTCGAACTCGCCATGTCGCCACCGTAGTCCGATCACAATATTTGATCAATATTTCCTCGTCCACGCGTCTAGCATCAGCCTGGCAGGCACGTTGAATATCAATCGATCACAATTGCTGATTGATTCTGATCAGCAATTATCGTTGGACATCAGCCGTCCGGACCGGCGACGATGGCTGCCATGCAGAAGATGCCGGCGTCCTACGCGGTCGCACTGACGTTTCTGTACGCGCTCGGGTACCCGATTGGCGCGCTCTCCGTATCGGCCATGACGCCCATGCTGGTCCTGGTGGCCCGGTTCGCCCTCGCCGGAGCAATCCTTGCCACCTGGGCGTTCTTCGCGAAGGTCGCCTGGCCGACGGGCCGCAAGCTCGGCCACGTCATCGTCGCCGGGCTGCTGATGCAGGCCGTGCAGTTCTGCGCGCTGTACGAAGCGCTCGAGCACGGGGCTCCTGCCGTCCTCGGCGCCGTCGTCATCTCCATGAATCCGGTGGTCACCGCCGTGTTGGCCGCCCTGTTCCTGAGTGAACGCCTCAATGGCTGGCGGATTGTTGCCCTGGGCCTGGGAGTGCTGGCCGTATTGGCCGCATGTGCCCGTCGACTGCTCGCCACGGGCGGTATCGACACCGTGCTGGTGCTGCTTCTGGTCGCGTTGTTGGGCCTGGCCGCCGGCGGGGTGTATCAGCAGCGCTTCTGTGCCGACGTCGACTTCCGGGTCAACAGTGCCATCCAGAATCTGGCCGGCCTCCTGCCCGCTGGGGCGCTGGCATTACTGACACCCAGTGCCGTGCACGACCCCTGGAAGGCCGCGGGAGCTGTCGCGGCGGTGGTGCTGTTCAACGCCACCCTGTGCACCTCGCTCTATGTTCGGTCGGTCAGCAAGTTCGGTGCGGCCGCGGTGGCCATGCTGTTCTGTGTCATTCCCGCGGTGGCGGGACTGTTGTCCTGGATCCTGCTGGGCCAGCGGGTGGATATCGGAATGGGAATCGGCCTGGTGATCGGCGCACTCGCCTGCTGGCTGAACGCGCGGGCAAGCCGGCCATCCAAGGCTCACGGGAACCCCGCAATCGAGGCGGCAGCCGCCGCGCCTACCCGTCAGCCGGTGGTGGCCAGCTAGCCTGGCTGCATGCGTGCCCTGTTACTCGGTGGTCTGACCATGCTGGGAGCACTGCTCCTTGTCACCGGATGCTCGAAGGGGGCATCGGTCTCGCCGACCACGCCCTCATCCAGTACGCCGCCATCAAGCAGCATCACAAGCAAGGCCCCCACCTCGACCACTACGACGACTCCCATCGAACTACCCGAGCCCGTCGCGGGTGCGCCGTATGACGCAGTGGCGCAGTGGATTTCCAAGGGAGCGCCGGTGGATGTCGCCAACTTCCACTCGGCCACCAGCCAGGACGGGCAAAAGACCGATCTCGGTGACAACGTCGCGTTCAGGACTCCGTCGGGCAAAACACGATGCATGACGAGCAATATCGAGTCGGATACGCTGTCCTGCCTGGTCAATCTCACAAATCCGCCGAAAAGGCCCGCCGGCACCGAGGGCAACTGGGTCGGCGGATGGACAGATTTCAATGGCCACCAGGTCACGGTGGGTGGATTGCATGGCGATCCCGGCCCCTTCCAAAGTGGCGACGGAAACCCACTCGACTACGGCGGCCGCCTGACATTCGGAGACTTCGGTTGCCGCAGCGAGACTTCCGGATTGTTCTGCGCGAACACCAAGACAAAGTCCGCCATTCGGATCAGCGACGCCGGAATCGAACCATTCGGCTGCCTGAAAGAGACCACCCCCGCCGACGGCAGTGGCCGGGAATTCAGCTGCTAGTCCAGTACGCGGGCTAGATACTCCGCACCGCGCGGCGAGAGCCGATAGCCGACGGGCAGACTCAGGGTCAGACCCAAGTTCTTGAGCTTGCGCACGTGCACCTTGAAGGTAGCCAAATCGGGCCAACGCGAGCAGGATTCGAGGTCTTTGGCCCGCACCTCCGGACGTCGGGCTATCTCGCGCAGCACCTCGCGGGTCCAGGGCCCCGCCGTGGCGCTACGGTCCATCCGATCCAGTCTCGCGTCGATGTGGGCGACATCGTCGGCCGAGAGCGTCGCCGATGATGCCAGCGCCGCACGTGGATCGGCCATCGCAATCTTGCGAAATGCCAAGCGGTACAGCGGGTCGGCTCCGCTCGCACCGATATCGCTTCGCGCCAGCGCGGCCGAGGGGTACCCCGCCAACAACGCGTCGGCATCGTCGATATCGCGTGCGGTGATCTCGTCGACGGCATCGACCTCGATGAAGTCGAATTCGGTCATGGAGCGAATGCGGTCCGAACCGACACGGTAGCGACCGCCCACCTTGACCTGCGGGCGCTTCCAGCGCCGGTACGCAACCGAGATGGTGCCGTCATGGATTCCGGCCCGCAGCCGCGGCTCGAACAGCATTAGACGCCCAGGTGAGAACCGTAGAGCTCTTCGAGCGCTCGCCAGTGACGCTCGGCCGCCGCTTTGTCGTAGGTGGCGTTGTCGGTGACCGCGAACCCGTGTTTGGCGGGATACGTCTCGATGGTGTGCCGCACCCCGGCATCGGTCAGCACCTGTGCCAGCAGCTGGTCTTGCTCGGGCGGGAAGGACGCGTCGTGCTCCGCGGCGGCCACCAGCACGACGCCAGTGATCCTGTCGGCGACGTGGTGTGGACTGTTGGGGTCGTCGGCGTTGGCGAGATTGCCGCCGTGGAATGACGCGACCGCACCCACCCTGGACGCGTGAGTCGCCGCCACCCGCAACGAGATCCGTCCTCCCATGCAGTAGCCCGTCAGGCCCACCGTGTCACCCGTCACCTCGGGCTGCTGAGCGAGGAACTCCAGAAAGGCGCCCGCATCGGCATCGATCCGGGCGGGGGTTAGCGTCCCCATCGTCGCGAAGAGACGGCCACGCTCTTCCGGGTCTCCAAATGCCGTCGCCAGATCGAATGCTTTCCAATCGCCTTCGCGGTAGTAGACATCGGGCACCAGTGCCACGTATCCGAGCGCCGCGAGCCGGTCCCCCATCTCCCGCATGACCTCACGGGCACCACCCGCGTCGGGATAGACGATGACGGCGGATCCGGGCTTGTCCGGAACGTGCAGCGTTGCAGGGCATTGCCCGTCGGGCGTGCGGATCTGAACATCGCGGCGAGACATGTTTCCATCAAACCAGCCACCAGGCTGAGCAGCTAGTGCACTGGTATCTTGGGCCTCACTATCTGTCAATGACCAGGGGGAATCTGATGGCCTTCGCCAGTACGCTGTCCACATCGTGGCAAATTTTCAAAACGTCCGCGAAGGTGCTCAGCTCCCGCAAGGAACTCGTGGTTTTCCCGATTCTGTCCGGGCTCACCGCATTGCTCGTGCTGATCGGGATGGTGGCCCTCGGCGTCCTGCTCCTGCCCGCGACGACCGGAGATTCGGTGCCGCCGCTCTTTTACCCAGTCTTCGCCATCGGGTACTTCGTGCTGATGTACGTCACGACCTTCTGGCAAGCGGCGCTCATTTCGCAGGCGAATATCGCGTTGGAGGGCGGAGACCCGAGTGTCGCCGCGGGTATCTCGACGGCAGCCCAGCATGGCGGTCGTCTGCTGCCCTGGGTTCTCATCACCGGTGTCGTCTCCTGGATCATCAGCGCCGTCGAGGAGCGGGTGCCGTTCGTCGGGCGATTGCTCGACGTCGCGTGGCGCGTGGTCTCTTTCCAGGTGCTGCCCACGATCGTGCTGGAGAACCGCGGCGCCATCGACGCCATCAAGAAGACCAAGGAAACCCTTAAGCACGCCTGGGGCCAGAACGTCGTCGGCATCGTGGGACTGAGCTTTTTCACCGCCATGTTGACGCTTCCCGGAGTCGGATTGATCTACCTGGGCATCGCGGCGAATGTGAGTGCCGTGACTGGCGTGTTCGCAGCACTCGGTGTGCTGTGGATCCTGGCGGCGTCCATCATCGGCGCCGCGCTCACCGGGATTTTCCAGACCGCCCTGTACCGGTTCACGGTTGACGGCCAGGTGCCCGGACCGTTCGCCGGGGTGGACCTGCGCCAGGCGCTCAAAACGCGCTAAACGTCGTTACGCAGCGTCGGCGTCATCCTCAGCTTCCCGTGGCGCGTGTCACGCTCCCTTACACCTCACGCGTCACACTGATAACTTGTGTAACACAGGTAACGAATTATCAGGGGACTTGGTGGCTTCATCCAACGCTCTGTCGACATCGTGGGACATATTCAGAACGTCAATACATCTGCCGCGCCGCCATAAAACCCTCGTACTGTTCCCCGCCGCGGCCGCCGTCACCGTCACCCTGTTCGTCCTGGTCCTGATAGCTCTGGGCCTCCTGCTACCGCCGAATATCGACAAGACCGCGCCGCAGTTCGTCCGTGCCGCCTTGGCCGTCGACTACGCCATCCTCATGTACCTCATGTTGTTCTGGCTCACTGCTCTCGTCGCGCAGGCGAACGACGCGCTAGAGGGTGAAGCGCCGAGCTTCGCCCGCGGTGTGGCTGCCGCGCGCCACTACCGCACCCGGCTGCTGCCCTGGGTGCTCATCGACACCACCGTCACGTGGGGTCTTGGCATCATCGACGAGAAGCTGCTGTACGTCGGTAGCCTCGTCCACGTCCTGTTCATCGGACGGTTCTTGGACCTGATGTGGCGCGCCGTCTCGTTTCAGGTGCTGCCGACAATGGTCCTCAAGGACGTCGGCGCCATAGAGGCCACCAAAGACTGCACGAGGACGCTGCGGCGCATGCTGTCCAAGAACATCCTTGCCCAGCTCGCCCTGCGACTCTTCATCCTGATGCTGGTGTTGCCCGGAGTGGGCATGCTCTTCGCGGCCGCTGCGGTGGGACATGGAGTGCTGTCCGGGGTACTCGGGCTGTGCGGAGGGTTATGGATCGCGATGGCAGTGCTTTACGGGGCAACCGTCAGCGGCATCTATCAAACGGAGCTCTACCGACGTGCCCGCTCGGGCTAGATAAAGAGAGTCAACACAATCCAGGTGGCGACGGCCGAGGGCAGCAGCGAATCGAGCCGATCCATGATGCCGCCATGGCCCGGCAGCAGTGTGCCCATGTCCTTGATACCCAAGTCGCGCTTGACCTGGGACTCCACCAAGTCGCCGAGCGTTCCGGTGATGACGAGCATGATGCCCAGGGCGACACCGACGAACGGGTGATGTCCGAGCAGGAACGTCACCGCAAGGGTCGACGCGATCGTCCCCACCAGCAGTGAGCCCGCCAAGCCCTCCCAAGATTTCTTGGGGCTGATCGCGGGCGCCATCGGATGCTTGCCGAACAAGACGCCCGCCGCGTAACCGCCGATATCGGAGAAAGTGACACCGAGCATCAGGCAGAACACCTGCTCCGCACCGTTTTCTGGGTAGACCAGCAGCGCGCCGAATGACGCGAACAGCGGGATCCATGCGGCGACGAACACCGTGATGGCGACATCGCGCAGATAGTTGACCGGCTGCTGATTCAAGCCGTGTCCAACGAGACGCCAGATCATGCAGACCACGACGGTTGCGCCAAACGCTCCCAGTGCACCGGCCGTGCCCCACGGCCACGTCAGCCAGATCATCGCCTGCCCGCCGAAGAACAGCGGGATGAACGGCACCGAGATATCGGCCTGGCGTAGCCGCTTGGTCACCTCCCACATCGCGATCCCGAGGAAGACCGAGATGATCCCGACCCAGATCTCCTTCTGGTACAGGAGCGAGAAAATGATCATGGCGGCGAGGACAACGCCAACGCCGATGGCAGCCGGCAGGTTGCGTCCGGCTCGGGACTTCGCCCCGGAAGGGGGCGCAGGGCTGTTGCCGGGGGCCGGAGCCGCGTCGGTATCTCCCATGGTCGTCATTACCGGGGGCCCTAGACCTCCAGTAACTCGCCTTCTTTGTGCTTCACCAACTCGTCGATCTGGGTCACGTACTGGGACGTGGTCTTGTCCAGATCCTTTTCCGCGCGGCCTACTTCGTCCTCGCCGGCCTCGCCGTCCTTCTTGATCCGGTTGAGCTCGTCATTGGCCTTACGCCGGATACTGCGCAGGGTCACCTTGGCGTCCTCGCCCTTGCCCTTGGCCTGCTTGACGAGCTCGCGGCGGCGTTCCTCGGTGAGCTGCGGGACAGCAACGCGAATGATGCTGCCGTCATTGCTGGGGTTCAGACCCAGGTCCGAATTGCGGATCGCCTCCTCGATGGCCTTGAGCTGATTGGCCTCGTAGGGCTTGATGACCACCAGGCGGGCCTCGGGCACATTGATGCCGGCGACCTGCGTGATCGGCGTGATCGTGCCGTAGTAGTCGATGACTACCCGCTGGAACATGCTCGGATTGGCACGCCCGGTGCGAATCGTCGCGAAGTCATCGCGGGCGACCGCCACGGCCTTTTCCATCTTCTCCTCGGCATCGAGAAGAACCTCGTCAATCACGATTGATCTCCCATCGGGTTTGATGATCTTCGCGCAAGCGGCTCATCATGGTGTTACCAGCGTTCCGATCTTCTCACCTGCGACCGCCCTGGCGATATTGCCTTCGGTAAGCAGGTTGAACACCAGGATCGGCATCCGGTTGTCCATACACAGGCTGAACGCGGTGGCATCGGCGACCTGCAGGCCACGGTCGATGACCTCGCGATGCGTGATCTCCGGCAGGAATTCGGCATCGGGATTAGCGCGTGGATCATCGGTGAAGATGCCGTCGACCGCCTTGGCCATCAGCACCACCTCGGCACCGATCTCCAGGGCGCGCTGCGCTGCGGTGGTATCGGTGGAGAAGTACGGCAGTCCCATACCGGCGCCGAAGATGACGACGCGCCCCTTCTCAAGATGCCTTCTGGCCCGCAGCGGAATGTACGGCTCGGCGACCTGCCCCATGGTGATGGCGGTCTGCACGCGCGTGACAATGCCTTCCTTTTCCAGGAAGTCTTGGAGCGCAAGGCTGTTCATGACAGTGCCGAGCATGCCCATGTAGTCCGAGCGGGTCCGCTCCATACCGCGCTGCTGCAGCTGTGCGCCACGGAAGAAGTTGCCGCCGCCGATCACGACCGCGACCTCGGCACCGCTGCGGACCACCTCAGCAATCTGGCTGGCCACCCGGTGGACCACATCCGGGTCAAGACCGACGGCTCCCCCGCCGAACATCTCGCCGCCGAGCTTGAGCAGCACCCGCTTATATCCGGTGCGGCTCACATCGCGAGTCATCACGCCTCCTCGGTACGGGTTCGAAAGCCGGTGCGCAAAGCACAGCCATCGGGCCCGCTGCTTCCGCTCTTCACGCAAGCGGCTCATCGGAAGGCCGCGACGGCGGTGTCCATCCTGCCCTATTGGGCGACGCTCGTTGGCACGACCCGGCGAACCGAGCCCGGGTCGGCTGTGGTTTCGGTGAGGCCGACGAGCGCCTGCGGCAATGGCGCCACGTGCAGCACGCCGAGACGCTGGGTGGCGCGGGTGAGCGCCACATAGAGCTCGGCCGCACCTCGTGGGCCAGTGGCCATGATCCGTTCCGGCGCCACCACCAGGACGGCGTCGAACTCCAGCCCCTTGGTCTCCGAGGCGGGCACCGTACCCGGCACGCCCGGCGGCCCGATCACCACACTCGTGCCCTCTCGAGACTCCTCGTCATGGGTGAATTCCTCAATGGCTTTTGGCAATTCATCCTCGGCGAGATGTCTGGACCAGGGCAGGACGCCACAGGAACGAACGGACTCGGGCGGCTGGGTACCCGGCGCGAACTCGGCCAGCAGCGCCGAGGCGACGGCCATGATCTCAGCAGGAGTGCGATAGTTCACCGACAACGGCCGGTACAACCAACGCCCCGGTACGTATGGCGCCAGGATCGCGTCCCAGGAGGTCGCCCCGGCCACCGATCGGCGCTGGGCAAGATCTCCGACCACCGTGAACGAACGACTCGGGCAGCGGCGCATCAGCACGCGCCAGTCCATTTCGGACAGTTCCTGCGCCTCATCGATCACGATGTGCCCGTATGTCCAGTCGCGGTCGGCCGACGCACGTTCGACGAGGTCGCGAGTGTCGCGTTCGGTGAAGCGTTCCGCCAGGTCCTCGGCACCGAGCAGATCGGTGGCGAAGAGGTGGTCCTCGTCGTCCATCATGTCCTCGCGGCCGGTCATCATGTCCAGCACACCGGAGGCGTACTCGGCCTCGGCCCTGCGTTCACGCTCGGCGGCCTCTTCCGCCGCCTTGTCGGGGCCCACCAGATCGATCAGCTCGTCCAGCAGGGGTACGTCTGAGACCGTCCAGGCATCGCCGACAGCGCGTGCCAGCGCCGGATCACCACCGGCGGCGCGCAGCCGCTCTGGTGAGGCGTACAGCTCCGACAACAGCGTCTCGGGTGTCAGCGTCGGCCACAGCTCCTCGAGCGCAGCGGCGAATCCCTCGTGATCCCCGAGTTCGTCCAGCAGCTCCGCACGCAGGTGCTCCCAGGCCTTGCGGTCCTCACGGGTGAGCCACCCCTTGCCGATGCGCGGGATCGCCCGTTCCGTGAGCGCCCACGTCAGGACGTCGGTGAAGACGGCCCGCGCCTCGTTGTGCGGGAGCTTGCTCGCGCGCGCCTCATCGATGGCCCACTGCGCGATATCGGCATCGATGCGCACCGAGACATCGGTGAGCTGGATCCGCAGTGGCTCCACGGGAGTCCGCTGCCGATCCGCGACCGCCGCCGCGAGCACGTCGAGAATCTGCAACGAGCCCTTGAGCCGCGCCGCATCCGCTCCATCCTCTGCCGTGACCTTAAGACCCGGCAACAGCTCTCCCGCCGTCGTGAACACCACATTGGTCTCGCCCAGCGACGGCAGCACCCGTGAAATATGGCTCAGGAAGGCAGCATTCGGGCCCACAACCAACACGCCGTGGCGTTCCATCCGCTGGCGCTGGGTATACAGCAGGTAGGCAACGCGGTGCAGGGCCACAACGGTCTTGCCCGTGCCGGGCCCGCCCTCGATGACCAGCACGCCGGGATGATCAAGCCGGATGATCCGGTCTTGTTCGGCCTGAATGGTCGCCACGATGTCGCGCATCCCGTTGCCGCGTGGCGCGTTGACGGCAGCGAGCAGCGCCGCGTCACTCATGCTCCCGCGTTCACCGTCGTGGTCTTCACCGTCCGGCCGCCCGAGGAGCTCGTCCGCGAAGGCATCCACGTGACGTCCCCGAGTCCGGAATTGACGTCGCCGGCGGGTGTTTTCCGGGTTGGCGCCGGTGGCGGTGTAGAACGCCTGCGCCGCCGGAGCCCGCCAATCGATCAGCAGCGGTTCATAGTCGTTCGTCTTGTCGAGAAGGCCAATGCGCCCGACGTAGGAGTGCTCCCCCGTGAGGGCGTCCAACCGGCCGAAGCACAGCCCGTCATCGGCGACGTCCAAGCGTTGTGCCTGCCGGGCCAGTGCGCGCACCTCGTCATCGCGCTCGACCATCGCGGCGCCGTTCTGCTGATCGACCGGCTCGCGCAGGGCACTGCGGTATCGCCCCCTGACGCGGGCACGTTCGGCGTCCAGCCGCTCGTAGAGTCCGGCGATGTACTCCCGCTCGGATTCCAGTTCTTCTTCGTATGTCGTCAACCGGATGTTCCCCGTTTTCGTTCTCGTTCATGGCATCTGACATTCAGTCTGTGATATCCAGCCTGCGATTGTGCGGTATGACCGGGGTCTTGCCGCAAGCCCCCCTGTCCGATATATGTTGAAAGGGGCGGGTTATTCATATCGAGTCGGCGGCCGCCATCGTCCGCAGCTCTTTTCTCCAGCTCCACAGGCCGACCGCGGCCATGACGGTCAGGAAGGCGTAGAAGCCCGCGGTGAGATTGAGGCCCTTGAACAGATAGACACCCACGGAAAACGAGTCGGTGACGATCCACAAGGCCCAATTCTCTATCCATTTTCGGTTCATCATGAATTGGGATACGACACTGAGCCCAGTGATTGCCGAATCAAGCTGAGGGGCATTGGAATCGGTAAAGGTGATCAGGAATACATAGAGTCCTGCCACCAAGGCCACCAGCGACACCGCCAACGGCAGCCACGCCCACGACGGCGTCCGCCGCACTACTGCCCCGTGCCGTCCCTGGCTCCGCCTCCCCCACAGGTACCAACCCTGCACGGCTAGCGCGATAAACATGATCTGCAGGGCAGCATCGGCGTACAGGGTCTGCCGCGCGAAGACCACGATGTAGAACAGCGAGCTGACGATCGCCACCGGAAAGGTCCAAATATTTTGCCGGACAGCAAGGATGACGAATAGCACACCGGCCATGCTGCCGATTAGCTCAGTCCAGTCCACGGCAACAGGCTAGCCGAGCACCAGTAAGCTCGCGCCATGGCAACACCGGCCCGACTGCGGAGCTTCTCGTGGCTGGCCGGGCTCATCAATGAGAGTCAGCCACGGTGTGGGGATGTGCGCGTCGTCGCCATCGACGGCAGGGGCGCCGCCGGTAAGAGCACCTTTGCTGCGCGATTACACGCCGCACTGTCAGCGACAACCCCGTCGACGGTGGTCCTGCACACCGATGACTTTGCGTCCTGGGACGCGTTCTTCGGATGGTGGCCCCGGTTCCAGGAGCAGGTACTGACGCCCTGGACGCACGGCATGGCGGCCCAGTATCGACGGTACGACTGGGAGGCCCGCGAGTTCGGTCCGCAGGAGCAGTGCCCACCTCCTTCGGTGCTGATTCTCGAGGGCGTCGGGTCCGGCCGCTCGGCCGCCGCCGACCAGTTGAGTTCGCTGATCTGGGTGCGGACCGACCAGGCAACCCGTCGGCTCCGCGCGGAGGCTCGCGATGGCGCGGAGCTCCGCGAGTTCTGGCGACTGTGGATTGAGGCGGAAGACGAACACTTCCGCCAGGACCCCACCGCGGGGCGCGCCGACATCACCGTCGACGGTAACCCCGAGGTGGTCCTGGACGATCCGGACCGCTATTTCCTGCTCGGCGATTAGCGCAGGGGAACCGTCGGCCCCTTCGGATCAAGTGGCGCACAGCTGTCCTGCCCCACCGTCGTCGAGCATTTCGCCGCCGGGATCACCGGGCGATAGCCGGGCGATGTGCCCGCGTCCCGGGTGATCTGTGTGTAGGCCTGGACGGCATCGGTGGGCACCCGCTTCAGCGCCGGATCGCCCAGCGCGTCGACGGTGTACAGGCCGAAACGTGGCCGGTAGCTTCCCCATTCGTAGTTATCGACCAACGACCAGTAGTTGTACCCGATGATCGGGATGCCGTCGGCCTTGGCCCGCTGCAGCCAGAAGACGGTGTCGTTGAGGTACTGCGACCGCGTCACGCCGTCTGCCCGCGGTTTTCCGTTATCGGTGACCATCCCGTTCTCGACGATGTAGATCGGCAGCCCGGGGTATCGCTGCGCGTAGTGCCGCGATACGTAGTAGATGTCTTCGGGCTGCAGCTTGATGTCCCAGCGCGCAGCCATGCTTTGTGCCGAGGCAGGATTATCTGCCGCAGTGCCGGTGTAATAGTCGAACCCCAGATAATCCAGGCTGCCGGCGACCCGGTCGAAGAACGATCCCTCGATACCCTTCACCCCGAAACCTGCGAACTGCGCCAACACATCCGGCGGGATGTAGGCCTCGTTGGTCGTCACTTTGGCCTTGGGGTCCGCCTCGTGAGCGGCCCGGTACACCGCGCGGTGAGCCTCGGCGACCCGATCCAGGAACCCATCGAACTGGTCGGGCTTGATCGCGCCGGTGCGCACCTCCATCGCCCCGAAGGCCAGTGGCTCGTTGATGCTGACCCACAGCACCCCTTGCCCGGCATAGCGTTTGGTGATCGCCTTGGCGAAGTCCTCGAATGCCGCGACGTTGTTCATAAACCCGCCGCTGTCGGCAACCCAGCCCGGGTACACCCAGTGCATGAGCGTGATCATCGGCGTCATGCCGTTCTCGCGCAGCGTGGCGACGATGGAGTCGTAGTACGCCAGTTCCTTCTCGTCCCACTTGCCTGGTTGGGGCATGACCCGCGACCACTCCAGCCCGAATCGAAATGTGTTGACACCCATGGCATGTGCATTGGCGATATCCTCGGCGTACCGGTGCCGAAAGTCGTCGGCCTGCCGATACGGGTCGACGGGACCGCCCCCGAGAGGGTTGGATTGATCGGCCATCGCGGGCATCCCCGCGGTGCGGTCGACGTAGCGGCGCCAATTGCTATCCGGCGCACTCCCCTCCACCTGGTAGCCCGCGGTGGCAGTGCCCCAATAGAAGCCACGGTCCCAGGTGGAGCCGTCCCCCGCACCTTCCTGGCGGGGACTGCAGGCGGTCAACCCCACCGCGAATACGACTGCCGAGGCCATGACGGCGGTTATCCACTTCATACCAAAACCATACACTGTATGGTTTTAGCGGAGGAGTTGCTCCCAGACCCGGCGCATGTGATCACCCATGTCGATGGACGGGTCCGACATCCATTGGATCTGAATGCCGTCAGCGGCGGCGATCAACGCCGTGGCGGCGAAGTCGGCATCGACATGTGCGGGCACCGTGCCGTCGGCCTGGCGTCCCCGCACATAGTCGGCGATGCGTGCGCGCATTCTCTCGTACCTGTCACGCAGGTACGCCCCGGCAGGATGCTCCGGGTCGACGGCCGCAGCGGCGGCCAAGGACAGGTACACCGTCCCCGAACCGGGCTTACTCGCCTTATCCAGCATGGCCTGCGCCAGCACCTCACCCGGATCGATCTCTGCTGACGAGTTGCGGTACCGCTCTTCGAATGTGGCATCAGCGCCGCGTTGTATTTCGGTGAGAATCACGTCCCGGGCCGGGAAGTAGTGCATCAGTCCGGCCAGACTGATGTTGGCCTCCCTGGCGATGACCCGCATCGAGGCACCGGCCTCCCCGTCACGCTCGAGGACCGTCAACGCTGCGGCAAGGATTTCCTGGCGCTTGGTCTCACCCTTGGCATATCGCCCGACAGCTGGCATGGCCGAAGGCTAGCGCAACCTCCCAGCACCACGGCCCTCAAGAGGCCGGGGCGATCAGTCCGGGCGCAGGTAAACAGCCTGCTACCTGGATTGTGCGCGGACCACAAAACTGACCGCGGTCGCCGTGCTGCCGCCGATATTCAGGGTGCCGAAACAGTCTGCACCCTCGACCTGATAGTCACCGGCGGTTCCGCTGACCTGCTTAGCGGCATCGACCAGCATCCGGATACCGGTCGCGCCCACCGGATGTCCGGACCCGATCAGTCCACCGCTCGGGTTGATAGGCAGCTGGCCACCGATCTCGATGTCCCCGTTCTCGATTGCCTTCCACGACTCTCCCGGTTCGGTCAGCCCTATGTGGTCGATGGCGAGATACTCACTCGGCGTGAAGCAGTCATGCACCTCGAATCCGCTCACGGCACCGAGTGTCACCCCGGCCCGTTCGAACGCATCGGTGACAGCCATTCGAACGTGTGGGAACACGTAGGGCGATTGCGCATCGCGCTCGAATTTCTGTTGCAGCCCCAGCCCTACCGTCCGGTGACCCCAGCCGTCGATGCGCCCAAGCGGGCGAGCCCCCGGGCGCTCGCGCATGTACCCATCGGTGACGAGGACCAGACCGGCGCCACCGTCAGTCAACTGACTACAGTCCAGACGGCGGATGCGGCCCTCAATCACCGGATTGGACACGTCGTCAAGGCTTTCCAGATCCGGCAACGTCCAGGCCCGGGTTTGCGCGTTCGGATTTCGCCGGGCGTTCCCGAAGTTGTTGGCGGCAATGGCCCGTAGATGGGCCTCGTCGATTCCGTAGCGCCGGTCGTACTCCTCGGCGACTCGCGAGAAAACATGCGGCCACATGTACGTGACGCCGTCGTCCTCGTGCCCGGTCCACGCGGCGGCGGCCAGGTGTGCGGCACCGACCTCACCGGGCACCGTCTTCTCCAGCTCGAGTCCCAACACCAGCGCCGAGTCATAAAACCCGGCGCGCAAGTCTGCGATCGCAGCGAGGGCCGCAACGCTACCGGATGCGCACGCCGCTTCGTGCCGGGCCGCCGGAATGCCCCACAACTCCTCATGGACCGTCGCCGGCATCGCACCCAGATGGCCTTGAGCCGAGAACATTTCACCGAACGCGTTGCCTACGTGCACCACACCGACATCACCTCCGGCCACACCCGCAGAAGCTAACGTGCCATCGATTACCTCGCGGGTGAGATCGGCGAAATCGAGCCCCTCGCGCGTGAAATTGCGCCCGAAGTCGCTCTGATAGGCGCCGAGGATCCAGATACCCTGAGACATCCGCTTATGATTCAATTGACAGAGTAACTCTGTCAAGCATAGCTTGGCCGCATACGCCGAACCGCGGGAGAAGCCATGGCCACCGAACTGATCAACACCTGGACCTCGACCCTTCCGGCCGACGACGACCACCCCTACCGCACCGGTCCGTGGCGGCCCCAGCTGCGCGAGTGGGACGCATCCGACCTCACGGTCGTCGAGGGCGAAGTACCCGCTGACCTCGACGGCCTATACCTGCGCAACACCGAGAACCCACTACACCCCGCGGCAACCAACTATCACCCGTTCGACGGGGACGGCATGCTGCACGTCGTCGAGTTCGCAGGCGGCAAGGCGTCCTACCGCAACCGGTTTGTGCGCACCGATGGCTTCGCCGCCGAGAACGCGGCTGGTGGCCCACTGTGGGCTGGATTCATTGAAATGCCCACCGCCGCAAAACGAGACGACGGATGGGGCGCTCGCCGCCGCATGAAGGACGCCTCCAGCACCGATGTGGTGGTACACCGTGGCCTCGCGTTGACCAGCTTCTACATGTGCGGCGATCTGTACCAAGTCGACCCGTACACCGCCGAGACCGTCGGCAAGGAGACCTGGCATGGCAAGTTCCCCACCGAGTGGGGGGTGTCGGCGCATCCGAAAACCGATCCGATCACCGGCGAGATGCTGTTCTTCAGCTACAGCAAGGAGGAGCCGCACCTGCGATACGGGGTCGTGGACAAGGACGCCAACTTGGTGCATCACGTCGATGTCCCGCTGCCCGGTCCGCGCCTTCCTCACGACATGGCCTACACGGAAAACTACGTGATACTCAACGACTTTCCGCTGTTTTGGGAGCCCTCACTCATGAAGCACGGTGTGCACGCGCCGGTCTTCCATCCGGATCTCCCCTCCCGATTCGCGGTGGTCCCACGCCGTGGCGACTCATCACAAATCCGCTGGTTCGAGGCCGCACCGACCTACGCACTGCATTTCGTTAACGCCTACGAAGACGGTGACGACATCGTGCTGGACGGATTCTTCCAGAACGACCCGACCCCTTCGACCGAGGGCACAAACTCATTACAGGAGGCCGCGTTTCGCTACTTGGCCCTGGACGGGTTCAAATCCACACTGCATCGCTGGCGATTCAACCTGGTCACGGGCACCACCACCGAGGAGCGACTCAGCGACAACTACACCGAATTCGGCATGATGAATCGAAATTTTGAAACCCGGCCCTACCGGTACACCTACGCGGCGACCGGCAAGCCGGGCTGGTTCCTGTTCGACGGTTTGGTGCGCCACGACCTACACACTGGTTCGGAGGAACGAATCTCGTTCGGCGATGGCGTCTTCGGCAGCGAGACGGCCATGGCGCCGCGACCCGGCAGCACATCCGAAGAGGACGGCTACCTGGTGACACTCACCACCGACATGAACGCCGATTCCTCCTACTGCCTGGTGTTCGAGGCCTCCCGAATGACCGAAGGCCCGGTATGCAAACTGCAGCTTCCCGAAAGAATCTGCAGCGGTACCCATTCCACATGGGTACCGGGGGCAGAGCTGCGTCAGGCCCGGGGCCCACGTTGACCTCAACGCTCAAGCCCGTCAGCACCAACGCCATCGGGCGCATGGTTGGTCTGCTGGGCGACGAATGGACCCTGCTTCTCGTGCGCGAATCACTTTTGGGTGCACGGCGATTCAGCGACTTCTCGGAGCGATTGCCGATATCCAACGCCGTGCTCACCCAGCGGCTCCAGAAGCTCGTCGACGACGGTTTGCTCCGGCGAGAGGTGTACCAGGAACGGCCACTACGTGCGGGCTACCAGCCCACCCGACAGTGCCAGGAGCTGTGGCCTGTATTGGTATCTATCTGGCATTGGGAACGAACCTGGGTGCCAGTGCACCCCGAGAAGATGCCGTTGATGCATCACCTCACCTGCGGGCAGGACTTTTCACCCGTGCTTCGCTGTGCGCATTGCCACCAGCCCGTGACCCGCGACCACATCATCACCGAATGGGGCCCGAGCGGCGGGTGGCTCCGGTCCGTACCCGAGGGCACGACTCGGCGGCGCAGCGGCGCCGACAAGCGCGGACAAGCCGGGCTGTTCCCCGAGACCATGTCCATTCTCGGCAACCGCTGGGCGTCGGCGATGGTGGCCGCCGCCTTCCTCGGTTCACGGCTGTTCGGCGACTTCCAAACCCGGCTCAGCGCCCCACCCGCCGTAATCGCCGACCGGTTGCGCGGCTTTTGCACCATGGGGGTGCTGCAGCGTGCCTCTCACCCCAAACGTTCCGATTGGTCCGAGTATCACCTGACCCCAAAGGGCCTCGCCTTTTTCCCGGTCGTGATGACGGCGGTCGACTGGGGGCAGCGGCACTTCCGATCAACAGACGGCCCGGCGATGATCTTCACCCATCGCGAGTGCGGGCGTCCGTTTACCCCTGAACTTGCCTGCGACCAATGCGAGCAGAGCGTGGACTCGGGGGCCATCGAGCCCCGATGACAACTCGGCCCCGCACAGGAAGAATCCTGGCGGGGCCGAGTTGTTTACGTGAGTTAGGCCTGTCCAACCTCGAACCGCGCGAAGCGGGTCACGGTGACACCGGCCTCGTCAAGAAGCGCCTTGACGGTCTTCTTGCTATCGGACACCGATGCCTGATCCAGCAGCACGACGTCCTTGTAGTAACCGTTGACGCGACCCTCGACAATCTTGGGCAAAGCCTGCTCGGGCTTGCCTTCCGACTTCGCGGTCTCCTCGGCGATGCGACGCTCGTTCTCGACCACATCGGCCGGAACGTCCTCGCGCGTCAGGTACTTGGCCTTGAGCGCGGCGATCTGCAGTGCGACCGCGTGCGCGGCCTCGGCGCCAGATCCCGTGTACTCGACCAGCACGCCTACCGCGGGCGGCAGGTCCGCAGCACGCTTGTGCAGGTAGGTCTCGACGGTGCCGTCGAAGTACGCCACCCGGCGCAGCTCCAGCTTCTCACCGATCTTCGCGGAAAGGTCAGCGATGGCCTGCTCGACCGTCCGGCCGTCCTCGACCTTCGCGGCCTTGAGGGCGTCCAGATCACCGATCTTGCCGGCCGCGGCCGCACCGACGATGGCGTCGGCGAGCCCCTGGAATTCGGCGTTCTTGGCGACGAAGTCGGTCTCAGCGTTCAGCTCGACGAGCACACCGTCACGCGCGGCAACCAGGCCCTCGGCAGTCGCGCGCTCGGCGCGCTTGCCCACGTCCTTGGCGCCCTTGATACGCAGCACCTCGACGGCCTTGTCGAAATCACCGTCGGACTCGGCCAGGGCGTTCTTGCAGTCGAGCATTCCGGCACCGGTCAGTTCCCGGAGCCGCTTCACATCGGCAGCAGTGAAATTCGCCATTTAGCCTTCCTCGGTTGTGGTCTCGGTGGTTTCGGTAGCAGCGGCCTCGGCGGCAGGAGCCTCTGCAACCTCAGCGGCCGGAACCTCTGCGACGGCGGAGGCAAGCAATTCCTGCTCCCACTCGGCGAGCGGCTCGGCGGCCTCTGGCTTCTCGTCGCCGCCGGCCAGGCCGGAGCGGGCCTGGAGGCCCTCGGCGATCGCGGAAGCGACGACCTTGGTGAGCAGCGCAGCGCTGCGGATCGCGTCATCGTTGCCCGGGATCGGGTAGTCGACGACGTCGGGATCGCAGTTGGTATCCAGGATCGCAATGATCGGGATGTTCAGCTTGCGGGCCTCGGCAACAGCGAGGTGCTCCTTGTTGGTATCCACCACGAAGATCGCCGAAGGCACCTTCTGCATATCGCGGATACCGCCGAGGCTGCGCTCAAGCTTGTTCTTCTCACGCGTCAGCATGAGGATTTCCTTCTTGGTGCGTCCCTCGAAGCCACCGGTCTGCTCCATGGACTCCAGCTCCTTGAGGCGCTGCAGACGCTTGTGGACGGTGGAGAAGTTGGTGAGCATGCCGCCCAGCCAGCGCTGGTTCACGTAGGGCATGCCGACGCGGGTCGCCTCTTCGGCGATGGGCTCCTGAGCCTGCTTCTTGGTGCCGACGAACATGACCGAACCACCGTGGGCGACGGTCTCTTTGACGAACTCGTACGCCTTGTCGATGTAGGTCAGCGTCTGCTGCAAGTCGATGATGTAGATGCCGTTGCGGTCGGTGAAGATGAACCGCTTCATCTTGGGGTTCCAACGACGGGTCTGATGCCCGAAGTGCGCGCCGCTGTCAAGCAGCTGCTTCATTGTTACGACGGCCATGGTGAGCCATTCCTTTATGTTGTCGGTTGCCGCCCGGGATCGGGTGATCCTGGGCCCTAGCGTCTGCTGATGCCGGAACCCACCTGGATGGGACCGCCCGGCATGCTGGCCACGAGCTCGTGTGCAGACGCGCGAAGTCAACCCGCTCAGCGAGTTGCGGTCATGAGTTTACATGCTGCGACGAGTGCTTTTCGCCACGCGCCGAAGGATCGCGCCGGAGCCCCGGCAGTTATCCACAGAGCCCAGATGGCTCTTTCCCGCACCGCCACCGTCCGGCCACCATGGCATCGTGTGGTTCCGAGGGTTCGGGCGTCCCGTACTGATCCTCACCCTGGTGCTGGCCGCCTCCCCCATGGCGGCCGCCTCCGCCGGGGGTACGGAGGACCGTTTCGACTGGCCGCTACATCCCCGAGCTGCGATAACCCGGTACTTCGACGGGCCGCGGGAGCGCTGGAACCGGGGTCATCGCGGGGTGGATATGGCCGGCACCCCAGACCAGCGTGTGGTAGCAGCCGGGCCAGGAATGGTGGTGTACGCCGGATCGCTCGCCGGTAGATCGCTGGTCTCCATCGAGCACACGGGCGGCCTGCGTACTACCTACGAGCCGGTCACCCCGCTGGTCACACCGGGTCAGCGGGTGTCAAAAGGCTCGCTCATCGGGACATTGCTACCGGGGCATCCGGGCTGCCCCGGCGCGGCCTGCCTGCACTGGGGAGCCCTACGCGGACCCGCGTCAGCCGCGGACTATCTGGATCCGCTGGGGCTTCTAGCCTCGACGCCGCTGCGACTGAAGCCGCTTACGCGGGGCTAAGAGCCTCTCAGGCGGGCTGACAAATATCGACGTGCGCGGGTTTTCCGGTGGCCTGCGACAGCCTGGACACCGCGTCATGAAAGCGGTCGAGTGCGTCCTGCTCGGTCATCACTTGGTAGAACGCGCGCATCTCACCGCCGTTGGCCATGCACACCCACCACGGCGGATACACGTCGGCGAGTGCCGTTCCCGGTGCCACGATTCCGAGGCTCAACACGGCGGCGGTAGCCGCCACCAGAATTCCGGCGCGCATGCTTGGCACTGTAGTCATCGGACCGATACCGACCAGGCTCTTGCCCACAATTCCAGCGGGGCCAACGCAACGAGTAGCGCCTTGCCCACCGCCGTCAGCGAATACTCCCCATCCCGGCTCCGCACGATATGCGCGGCGGTCAACTCCTCCAGACGCGTGGTGAGCACACCAGTCGACACTTCCCCGGGGCCACTCATGTCCCGCCTCAATTCGGAGAAAGTCTTTGATCCAGAGCGCAATTCCCACAGTGCCAGGATTGCCCAACGTCGGCCGAAAAGATCGAATGCCGCGTTGAGTGGCTGCCCGGAACCGGATCCCCGTACGGGCCTACCGGGCCGTGGCGTGGCGGCCCCGTCCGGCGACTCCGCCTCGGATATCCCAGCACTGGCGATGATGGCGATCAGCCGGCTGGCGCGCTCTGCCATCTGCTCCGCACTCTGCTCGGGGTGCCGGATCCACCAGGTGATCATGGCGCCGACCATCCCCATCCAGCCCTGGGTGAGTACACCGATGTCTTGCGGGTCGCGCAGCTGCGTGGCCGCGCTTCCCACCGCGGCCACACCTTGACCGGCCAGTGCGGCGAGCCGCGTTCTGGCGACCCGGGCCGCGGCAAGTGCTTCACTCTCTTCGGGCAGGGTCTGATCCCAGATGACCAGCCAGTCCGAGGGTCGCGGCGCGAGGGCTTGAAAGACGGCCTGCAGCACAGCTCGCGGCAACGCCAGTGTGGGCGGGGCGGCCTCCATGGCCGCCTCGATCTGATCGCCCACGATGACTCCCGCGCGCTGTACACACGCGACATAGAGCTGCTCCTTGGACCCGAAGTACGCCAGCACCATGGGCTTGGACACTCCAACGGCCGATGCCACCGCGGCCAGGGACATGCCCGCGTATCCACTGCGACCGAACTCCTGACATGCGGCATCCAGGATCTGTTGCTCCCGCTCCGCGCGGGGCATGCCCTTGGTACCTGCCCGTGTCACCTGTCCCTTCTACCAGTTTCGCGTCACCCAGGGCCACGTATTCATGTGCTCCGCATCACAGTAGACCGATCGGTGTGATATTGATATGACCAACTGTTAAATTAACGATCAGCCAGTTAACGTCAACGCTCACCAACCGGATCAATGAGGAGCTGGAATGCGTGGCACGTGGGTGTATCTGGTATCAACGGCGGTCCTCTGTATCGCCGGGGCCTACATAGCCCATCTGCGGCTCAGCGACATTCCTGACCCCGCGATCGGCCATTCGGCCAAGCCGCCGTCGATCGGTAAGCCGCGGGAAAAGGTTGTCGAGTATCGACTTGACGGGCCGATCGGTGCCACCGTTGCGGCGTCCTATCTCGACATAGACGGCACCGTGCGCGAGGTATCGGGCACCCTCCCCTGGCAAACCACCTTGCGCACAGGGAAACTCACCATCCCCACCGGCGTGGTCGCCCAGGCCACCGCGGGACAGATGTCCTGCAGCATCAGCATCAACGGCGAGGTCCGCGACGAAAAGTCCTCCGACTCATCGGCCGTCTCCTGCCAGGTGGTAGTGGCGTGAACATCCAAAACAACCGGCGACCCCTACTCGCCCGGCTGATGTACCGGTTCTCCCTTCCCGTCATCGTGCTGTGGCTGGCTGCCGCCGGAGCACTAAATCTCGCTGTCCCCCAGCTGGAGACGGTGATCAAGGGGCACGCCCGTTCGTTCCTGCCTGATGACGCCGCCTCCGTTCAGGCGATTGTCAAGATGGGCAACTACTTCGGCGGGGCGGGAACCAACAACTTCGTCTACCTACTGCTCGAGGGCGACGCCCCCCTGGGAGCCGATGCGCACCGGTACTACTCGGAGGTCCTCGGCCGAATCAACCAGGACAAGAAGCACGTCAACTCGTCCATGGACCTGTGGTCCAACCCGCAATTCTCCCGCGCCAACGAGAGCGCAGACGGCAAGGCCGCCTATGTCTTGATCAACCTCTCCGGCAACATGGGTACCGCCCTGGCCATGGAATCCACCCAGGCCATTCGCGACATTATCGCCGAATATCCACCACCCAAAGGGATTACAGCACACCTGACCGGACCATCCGCTGTTGTCAACGACGAACTGGTCTCGATTAACGATTCCATTCTGTTGCTGTTGATCTCCTGCGGCCTCTTGGTTGGCGCCATCTTGTTCCTGGTGTACCGCAACCCGATAACGATCGCCATGCCACTGCTCGTCGCGGGCGCGGGGCTCGGCGTGGGGCGGCCCATCGTCGCCTTCCTCGGCGAACATCAAGTCATCGGGGTGTCAATTTTCGCGTCCGCGTTGCTCGCGGTGATAGTCCTGGGGGCCGGAATCGATTACGGCATATTCCTCCTCGGTAGATATCAGGAAGCTCGCCGCGCCGGCGAAGATCCGGAATCCGCCTACTACACGGCATTGGCCGGGGTCCAGCACATCATCATTGCGTCGGGACTCACTGTCGCCGGGGCGACCGCGTGCATGGTCTTCACACGATTGGCCATCTTCAGCACTTCCGGGCTGCCCTGCACCATCGCGGTCGTGGTCACCCTGGCTGCCGCACTGACCCTCGGACCCGCACTCCTGGCGCTGGGCAGCCGGCTCGGATTCTTCGAACCGCGCCAAGAGAAGTCGCAGCTCAGATGGCGCCGCATCGCCACCTATGTGGTGCGCTGGCCGGGACCGGTACTCGCGGGCAGTATGGCCGTGCTCGCGCTCGCACTGTTGGTTCTCCCAGGATTCCGGCCCAGCTTTAACGAGCAGACCGCGCAACCCAGCGACTCCCCAGCGAACCTGGGTTTCGCCGCATCGGATCGCCACCTGCCGCCAAACATCATGGCCCCCAGCCTCTTCCTGATCGAGTCGGACCATGACATGCGCAACTCCGGGGACATGATCGCACTGGCGAAGCTCTCCAATGCCGTGCTGGACATCCCTGGTATCAACAATGTGCAGGGCATTACCCGCCCGCTCGGCGCCCCGCTGGAGCAAGGGGCACTTACCTCGCAAGCCGGATACATCGGTGGACGGCTGACCCAGATGACCAATCTGCTCAACCAGCGCATCACCGACCTCACTGCCCTGAGCGGCCAGGTCGGGCAGCTCTCGCTCACCGTCAAGGGGCTGGAGCAAGCACTGCAGAACGGGACCCGGGGTGCCACCCAGATCCAGGTGGGTGCAACCGAATTGCGCACCAGCCTGGCCGCCGTCGTACAAAAGGTTGACACGCTACGCGAAACCGCCAAGCCGGCCGAGGACTTCGTGGGATCAATTCCGAACTGCCGGGACAACGAGTATTGCCAGGCCGCAATCACCGGCTTCTCGCTCTTCGACGATCTGCACCGTTTCGACGGGCTGGTGGGCAATCTGGTGAACGGAACTGGCGCCCTGGCACAGACATTGCCGCAATTGGGTGCACAGCTATCAGGATTGAAGGCCTTCATCGCGCAGGTCAACGCGGTCACCGCCCCGCTGCAGAGCACACTGCAGATCCTGGTGCCCCAGGTCACCGAGATCACGCAATTCACCGAAGAGCTCAGCAAGAGCTTCGCGGCAGGTGATCCGGGCTCGTCGTTCTTCCTGCCCAGTCAGGCATTCGACAACCCGCTCTTCAAGAACGCGATGCCGTTCTTCTTCTCCACCGACGGCAAGGTGACACGGATGATCGTCACTCCGGATATGGAGGGATTCAGCCGCGAAGCAATGGACCTGAGCGCCAAGATCATTCCGACCGCATTGCAGTCGATCAAGAACACGTCGCTGGCCGGGAGCACGGTGAGCATCGGCGGCCCGGGCGGCACCCTTCTGAACATCGAAGCGTTCACGCGAGAGGACTTCATCACCAGCGTGGTGGCCGCATTCGCCTTCGTGTTCTGCGTGGTGTTGATCCTGCTGCGCAGTCTGGTTGCCGCGATGGCGGTCATCGGTACCGTGGCGCTGTCCTACCTTTCCGCTCTAGGCCTGGCCATATTCGTCTGGCAAGACATCATCGGCAATCCGCTGCATTGGTCGGTGGCCCCGCTGTCATTCGTCTTCCTGGTCGCGGTGGGCGCCGACTACAACATGCTGTTGGTCGCCAGATTCCGCGAGGAGATGCATGCCGGTATCAAGACGGGCATCATCCGCTCGATGGCCAACACCGGCGGAGTGGTCACCACCGCGGGATTGGTGTTCGGGTTCACCATGTTCGCGATGATCGCTGGATACGCGCATAACATCGCCCAGCTCGGTACGACCGTCGGTCTGGGGCTGCTGTTGGATACATTGATCGTGCGATCGTTCGTGATCCCCTCCATCGCAACACTGCTGGGTCGCTGGTTCTGGTGGCCCGTGGTGGTGCACGACCGAGCCACAGGTCGCGACGCGATCCCGCACAGCGCTACGTCCCCGGATGTTCCTGACCGCAGTCAGCTCGTGACCACCGGAGGCAGGTGACGCGCACATGTGCAGCTGCGACATATCAACGACCGTTGCGCCTCGCACATCACTCGAGATGGACCTGGGCACAAGATATCTCGATGACCGCAGTTGCGAATTGAACCTCGGCCCACTACAGCTCAGCATCGTCACATCGCGCGCTGGGAACCGCGGGTAACGGCCGTGCTTACGGGAGCCGGGTTCGCCGCAGTGCTTCTGTTCCTGGTGGTGGTGGCCCTGTGGGCGGCCGGTGGTAATGGCGGATCGATGAGCTACTACCAGCGCGAAGTGGACCGCATGATGCGCAAGCAATCACGGCAAGAAAAGGCGAGTTTGGAGGCACGAACCCGCCGTAACCGACGGCAACGCTGGAGGAGTCGCGTCAATCCCACCCGGATGTGCCGATGGAGAAGAAAGCCACGAGATGGCGCGTGACGCCCTCACGCCCGCGGGTGTGCCTGATCGTGGACGGCCCGCAGGCGCGCCACGGTGACATGGGTGTAGAGCTGAGTGGTGGCCAGCGTGGAGTGCCCGAGCAGCTCCTGAACGACACGCAAGTCCGCGCCGCCTTCCAGCAGATGCGTTGCGGCGCTGTGCCGCAGACCGTGCGGGCCGATATCCGGGGCACCGGGCACGGCAGACATGGTTTGATGCACCACGGTGCGGACCTGACGCGGATCGATGCGCCGCCCACGCGCGCCGAGGAGCACCGCCCCGCGAGAACCGGCGGTGGCAAGATGTGGTCGACCGCGGTCCAGCCATGCGGTCAGAGCATCGGCGGCGGGACCGCCGAATGGCACAGTGCGCTCCTTGTCGCCCTTACCCAAGACGCGCAATACTTTTCGCGACCTGTCGATATCGTCGATATCCAGACCGCACAGCTCGCTGACGCGGATCCCCGTGGCGTAGAGCATCTCGACGATCAATCGATCCCTCAATGCCATCGGATCGTCTTGTTCGGCGCCCGAATGCGCTGCTTCCATCGCCGCGACGGCCTGATCTTGTCGCAGCACAGCGGGCAACGTACGGCGAGACTTAGGCTGTTGCAAGCGAATCGCGGGATCTGTCTCCAACAGTCCGCGACGGGTCGCCCAGGCCGTGAAAATCTTCACCGCCGAGGTACGCCGCGCGACGGTGGAACGTGCCGCACCCTGCCGGGCCTGAGCGCCAAGCCATGACCGCAGCACGGGAAGCGACAGGTCAGCCAGAGTAGCGTCCGGATGGGCCGCCGCGAGGTGATCGAACAACGAGGTGAGATCCCCCCGATAGGCGCGCTGCGTGTGGACTGACCGGCCGCGCTCCAGCGCCAGATGCTCGGCGAACTCGTCGAGAATCGCGGTCAGCTGCGGTGTCACTCCCTCACGGTAGCTTCGGCGGCCGCCAGCTCCTGTTTCCACACGCGGAAAGTCTCCTCGGTGCGGCCGCGACGCCAATATCCCGAGATTGAGGCGGCCCATTTCGGTGCTATCCCACGCTCCTTGCGGATGTATGGCCGCAGATTGTGCATCACCGTCTGAGCCTCGCCGTGGATGAACACCTGCACCTGCCCGGGCAGCCACTCCGCGGAGCGCACCGCCTCGACCAACGGAGCGTTATCCCCCGCCAGGTTCGCGTCGACCTCGTCGGCACCGGCGCCGCGGTGGACCCAGACGACCTCGACATCGCCGCGGGTATCGAAGGCGATCTCGTCCTGCGGACCGGCCACCTCGATGAACACCTTGGCGCGGGCACCCTCCGCCAGTGCTTGCAACGCGACGGTGATCGCCGGGATGGCCGACTCGTCACCGGCCAGTAGATGCCAGTCGGCGGCTGGATCAGGCGAATAAGCGCCGTGCGAGTCGGTGACGTACAGCCTGTCTCCGGGTATGGCGCGCGCTGCCCACGGGCCGGCCACACCGGAACCCCCGTGCACGACGAAGTCGATGGCGATCTCGCGACGGTCGGCATCCACGGAGCGGATGGTGTAGGTGCGGACGGTGGCCTCCATGTCACGCGCCTGGTCGATATCCCGTGGACCTGGCCCTTCGTGGCCCTCCGGAAGAAATATCAGCTTGGCATAGCTGTCGGTGTCTGGGGTGGCCTCGAAACCGTCAAATCCGTTACCGCCAAGCACCACCCGGGTGATATGCGGAGTCACCTGCTCGGTCCGAACTACCTGCAACTCATGTAGCGGGCGTGCCATATCGCCTCCTGCGTCGAATCCTCTATGTCAATTGCCTTGACTATACGGAGGAACAACCGCGAATGGGCGCCCCCGTCACGGCAACATGCCCCTGACGATCAACTCGGCGGCGGCTTCGGCGTGAGCCTGCACTTGCTCCGGATCGAACACCGCATCCCCGAACACCGTACGGGCCAGCGCTCCGCTGCTGAACAAGGCGGCGGTGCCGGACGTGATGAGAAAGAAGCTGGTCTGGAGCGGTACATCGCGTAGCTCCCCCGCCTTGACTGCCTCTTCGTAGACTGGGCCAAGCCGTTCTTGCATGGGGATGACGTAGGCCTGACAGATGTGCTGCAGCCGCTCGCTGTCCTGGCCCGCCTCGATGTCCATGATGCGGATCAACTCGGGGTGCTCGGCGGCGAAGATCACAAACATCTTGATGAATCGTTTGATCCGCTCGGAGGAACTCAGGCTCTCGTCGTCGTCTGCCAGAACCTTGTCGACGATCGCCTGGAATCCCCAGTCTATGGCGGCGTACCAGAGCTGTTCCTTCGACGAAAACCGTTGATGCAGCAGGTTATGGCTCACGCCCAGCTCGCGATTGAGGGTGCGCATCGACATGCCCTGATACCCATGAGTGGCGAAGGCCTGTAGCGCCGCGGTGAAGATCGCGTCGGCCGACACTCCTTCCCCGCCTTTGCGCGGCCGGCCACGAGGGCGCCGCGTCAGCTCACCGGCATCAGTCACGAAATCCGCCACATCCTTCCTTCATAACCATCATCCCCCCACGTACCGGCAATCGCGTTGAGGACTTCCGCACAACGGTCATGATCTTTATCGGGATCTCCGAACACCACCGTTACGGCCGGGCATACTGACGCGATGGCTACCTGGTTGTGGATCTGTGCCGGCATTCTCGCCGTGGTGCACCTCGGCGCGGGTGTGTTCAAACTGGTCACGCCGTACGAGAAAATCACGGCCAATCCCAACCTCGCCTGGGCCAGCGACTTCACCCCCACCGTCGTCAAGGGGATCGGCGGACTGGAAGTGCTCGGCGCAATTGGCGTAGTACTCCCCCACGCGACGGGAATCGCCCCGGTGCTGAGCCCGCTTGCCGCGGCCGGACTCGCGGTGTTGCAGGCAGGGGCCTTCGGTGTTCACGTTCGTCGCAACGAATGGAAGCTGGCCCCCGTCAACGTGATCCTGATCGTGCTTGCGGTATTCGTGGCGTTCGAGTGGTACGGCTGATCCACCTCAGAGGGGCCACTGGGCGTGCTCACGAGAAGAAATATGGTGTCCCTGCGACATTCAGTAGTTGATGAGCCAGAGGGGTCCGAATTTGGCCATTCCCAGAGCGATGAACAGGACCGCGATGATCATCGCCGTCGCGAGGTCGTTCATGCGCTCGATAGGGCTGTCCGGCTGACCTTTCCGGGCTTCGTATATCTGAAATCCAGGCTCCATGACGTGCATCCTTTCTCTTCTCTAACTTTATGGAAGAACCGTTCCGGCTATCGACAGACCGAACTGGCAAGAATCGCCGCACCACTCAACCGAGAATGGTTTTTCGGTCGGAGTGGAAAAAGGTGATCAGAGTTGTTGCACCGCATATCAATCCGACGGTGAGTATCACCTTGGACCCGCTATAGAGCGAGGCTATGCCGCCGCCTATGGCGGCGCCCAGAATGAAGGACAGGTAAAGCATGGCGTACCCGAGCCATTCAAAGACAGAACCCTTGCCAAAGAGATGCCGCTCGATACCTTGGCCCAGTTTGACGACCGTCCCCGTGACATAGCTCAAGGGAATGGCCGTTTCACCCTTCTTAACGAACGACGTGTTCAAGGCCCCGATCGCAAAGGCCAACAATAGAATTGGCGTGAAATGTACGTCAACATTCGCGTTGAAGCCCCGGTCCTGGAAGAAGTCGACGGCGGCCGCCGCGAGAAGACCGAACGTGGTCAGGACGGTCGCCCCGTGCGGGTGATTCTTCCAAAATTTTCGCCTGCAGTACGACGCCACGATGACCCCAAAGAGGAAGGCGCCGATCATCGAGATAGCGGCAATCGGACCCGCACCCGCCACTTGCTGTTTGTCCGTGACCTTGAACCACGTCAGCACGGCACGCTCGGTGTTACCGGTCATAAACGTCACGAAGTAGCCCGCGCTATGCAAGAAGGCCACTGCCCCAACCATTCCGGCGAGCCCGGAAAGCAGCCAGGAAAGCCGGGCCTCGCCTCCGATGGCGGCTTCGCGTGTTATGACCGCGTCGGCAGATGAGGACGCCGCGGCATCACCGTTGCGATTGTCGATTTCCCTATCGCCCTGAGACCTGTTCTCTACGGCCACCGAACCGCCACCCCTCTTCGTGTTCATACCGGCGAACTCAGGGCTTACCGATGTCGCCGACGTGGCCGTGCAAAACGACGCGCCCGTCGGCGAGTTTGTAGGTCAGATACACCAGCGCGAGCTTCTTGGCCTCGACCGCATCGGCCACCACCTGCGAGCGCTGCAGCAGCTTGATGCCGGTCTCCTCGACATGGCGGGCCTCGAACTCATCGATCCGGGTCAGTCCGTCTTTGCGGCCGCCCAGGATCGAGGGCATCACCCGCACCACCAGATCCCTGATGTACCCGCCCGGTACCTCACCGGTGTCCAGAGCCTGCACCGTGGCGCCCACCGCGCCGCAGGAGTCATGCCCCAAGATCGCGATCAGCGGCACACCCAACACCGCCACCGCATATTCGATCGAACCCAGCACTGCCGAGTCGATCACCTGCCCCGCGGTGCGCACGATGAACATGTCGCCCAGGCCCTGATCGAAAATGATCTCCGCGGCCACCCGGCTATCCGAGCAGCCAAACAACATCACCTGCGGGTTCTGGCCATTAGCCAGCTCGGTACGACGCGCGACGCTCTGGCTCGGATGCTGCGGACAACCACCGACAAAACGCTGATTACCCTCTTCGAGCGCCTTCCAGGCGGTCTTCGGATCAGATCTCATATTTCCTTCATACCCTACCGGGGTATAGCATGCCTGTGATCTTCAACACACAGTTGAGTTAATTCAACCAAAGGTTGACTCCCGAGGGGATCGGAGCACTTCCCCATAGCACATCGAGACACGCACTGCTGGAAGCGAATTCATCGACTTGCAGACTCTGCAGCCGACGGTGGCAGCCCCGGCAGATCTCTCCGATGGGCGTCGCAGCCATTGAAAGCACCCGAGTCCAATATGCCTGGAATCCATGGATGCCGCAACGCCAATCCGCAATCAGTTGGCAATCATCCACCGCCACAACAAACTCGAACGCCCACTACCTTGCCGAACTGCGGATACCCCCCGTGTTCGAAAGACGCAGCAGCGGAGGCTATCTCGCCTTCTGGATGTTACGACTACCCGCTTGAATAGATATGCCCAACATTCACAAGAAAAGTTCAGACTGCGCCAGTTCATAACAAATCGCTCTAGCTACCAGGCAAAGTCGATAATGGCATTCATGGAGCGCTTCGCTGGGGATCGCCCGCATCAAGGCAATAGAGAGCACGCGGCCAGACGCCGTGTTCATCGACCCCTACGCCAAAGCGCTTTCCGATGCGGTCAATTCGCCTCCGCGTGCGGGGCGGGCCTGGCCGCCTAGGTCATAGCACGGACCAAGTACTTCGACGACTACTTAATGAGCAGTGTCGACCCGCACGGCATCCGCCAGGTGGTCGCTGTCGCCGCGGGGCTCGATAGTCGGGTATAGCGCCTCCCTTGGCCTCAGACCTGCCGCAACCGGCGACGGCGAGCGACCTTCCAGTCACCGCCCGCGTCTTCCACCAACTGCTCAAGCTCCAGGATCGCCAACGCGCCCTGCACTCGGCAGGTACTCAACCCCGATTCGACGACCAGTTGTTGAATTGAGGCTCTACCACGACCGGGCAGTGCCTCGTAGACACGCTTCTCGTCCTCGCCGAGCTCGTCGACGACGTTGGTGGGCCTTTCGAGCTCGGGTGCGAACTCGCCCAATCGACCTGCCAACTCGATCACATCCTGGGCACAGCCAATGAGTCGCGCGCCGCGTTCGGCTATCTCAATATGGGTACCCGCCGACGCAACCGAGGTGATCGGGCCGGGCACCGCACCAACGGGCCGGCCCAGCCCGCGCGCCCAGGCGGCGGTGTTGGCAGCTCCGCTGCGGATACCCGCCTCCACCACCACCGTCGCGCCGGAGAGCGCTGCCACCAACCGATTTCGGGTGAGAAATCGGTATCGCGCGGGCCGCACGCCTGGCGGGTACTCGCTGATCACCAGTCCGTGGCGGGCGATTCGGTAGAGCAGCCCCGAGTGACCGGCCGGATAGGGTACGTCCACACCTCCCGCGAGTACAGCGATCGTGATGCCCTCGCAGGCCAGTGCCGCTCGATGCGCGACACCGTCGATCCCAAACGCGCCGCCGGAGACCACTGCTACGTCACGCGCCACCAAACCCGTTGCGAGTTCGGCCGTCACATGTTCGCCATAGCCCGTGCAGGCGCGCGTACCGACGAGTGCCGCGGCCCGGGACGTCACCTCCGACAGGGAATGCTCACCGACCACCCAGAGTGCAAGCGGTGCTCGCCCACTCGGCATCCGCTTCGTGTCGATCATGGCGAAACTCTGGAACTGCCACCCCGGCCATTCCGGATCATCGGGTGTCACCAGGCGCCCGCCAAGGCGATACAAGATCTGCAGATCCTCGCGGCTGCGGTCTATGAGGTGCCGGGCATGCACGATGGTCCGCACCCGATCCGGTACGTCCAAGCGCCGGACGCGCTCGGCGGTCTCATGTGCGCCGAACACCGACACCATGGCCTCGAGTTCCGCACTGGGCGCCTCAGTCACGCGTGACAAGTAGGCCCAGTCGGCCGGGTCGCCGCTCATCGCTTGTCACGGAAGGTCAACGCGAGCTTCACATCCTCAGCGCCCGGGAGATCCCGCCCGGCGAGGTCTGCGAGAGTCCACGCGACCCGTAGACAACGATCCAGAGCCCGAACACTGATGAGCCCCCGCTCCATGGCGTTACGCAGCGGCTCCATGACCGTCCGCGATGGGCGGAACTCCTTGCGCAACAGCGGCCCAGGAGCATCGGCGTTGACGCGAAATCCGTACTCCGACCATCGCCGCGCTGCCCGTTCGCGGGCCAGCACCACGCGCTCACGCACAAGCGCCGTGCCCTCAGTGGCCTCGTTGAGAGCGGTTTGACTGACCGGATGCATCCTTACCCGAAGATCTACCCGGTCAAGAAGTGGTCCCGACAACTTACCGAGGTACCGACGACGCAGCTGAGAGGGACACGTGCAATCCCGTGGATTCGCCGGCGCACATGGGCACGGGTTTGCCGCAAGCACCAACTGAAATCGAGCCGGGTACGTGACAACACCGTCACGCCGTGCCAACCGAATCTCCCCATCCTCCAATGGCGTACGCAACGCCTCCAGCGCAGGGGTCGAGAGCTCGGCACATTCGTCGAGGAACAGCACGCCACGATGTGCTCGGCTTACCGCGCCAGGTTTGGCCGTACCGGAGCCACCACCGACGAGCGCGGCGACACTCGACGTATGGTGGGGCGCGACGAATGGTGGTTGGGTGATCAACGGCTGCTGGGCCGTCAACAGGCCCGCGACCGAGTGGATGGCCGTTACTTCCAGTGCCTCGCCATCGGTCAGGGGCGGCAGCAGACCCGGCAGGCGTTGCGCCAGCATGGTTTTACCGATTCCTGGCGGTCCGGTCAGCATGAGGTGATGTGCGCCCGCCGCCGCCACCTCGACCGCGAATCGCGCATCGGCATGCCCGACCACATCTGCCATATCCGGAATATCGTTCTCGCATCCCACGTCCAACTGCACCACCGGATCCAACTCACCGTCGGCGCACAACCAGGCCGTCAGTTGCCGCAGGGTCTGGGCACCCAACACCTCGATACCGTCGACCAGCCCCGCCTCCCCCAGATTCGCCTTGGGTACCACCACGGTGGGCCACCCGTCACGTTTGGCCGCCAGCACCGCCGGGAGCACACCGCGGATCGGGCGCACCCGCCCGTCGAGAGCCAACTCCCCTAGGAGCAGGGTCTTTTCCAACCTTGTCGGTGGGATCGCCCTACTGGCCGACAACACGGCGGTGGCGAGCGCCAGGTCATACACCGAGCCCATCTTCGGCAGCGTCGCGGGTGATAGAGCCAAGGTGAGACGCGATGCCGGCCAGGCGAACCCGCAGTTGGTGATCGCCGCGCGCACGCGGTCACGGGACTCCTGCAGGGCGGCGTCGGGCAGTCCGACCAGGTGCACTCCGGGAAGCCCTGCGCTGATATCGGCCTCGATCTCCACGGTCTGGCCGGTTACCGCTTTGACCGCGACGGAATACGCTCTTCCCAAGGCCATCTCAGCTCACCCCGTGAATGTGGGTGATCTCCGGAACAGGGCTGCCCAATCGAATTTCGATGACATCAATACGCACGGACGGCCATAACCCGTCCTGGGCAGCCAGCCAGATGCCCGCGAGCCGCCGTAACCTACGCAGCTTGGTATGTGTCACCGCCTCCGCAGGCGTTCCGAACGCGCGGCCCGTTCGAGTCTTCACCTCGACAAAGACCAACACTTCACCGTCGGCCGCGATGATGTCGAGCTCCCCGTACCGGCATCGCCAATTGCGATCGAGGATCGCGAACCCGTCTTCTCTCAGGTAATCGGCGGCGAGATCCTCTCCGCGGCTACCGATCTGTGCGCGTGTGCTGGTTGTCATGTCGCCACCATCCGCACAGGTACCGACACATGTTCAGCCGAGATGTTCCGCCGACGAGTGTTATCCACATTCCAGCATCGATCCACAGCCCCCGGGCGTGGGTGATTCCTACCGAGGTTCACGTCCGGGGTACTGCGACCGTGGGGTATAACCCGAGCCGGATCGCGCGCCTCTGGCGAAGGCGCCGGCGCTGCGCCGCGACTGCCTGAACAGTTCTACCCGTCTGGCTGGCGATGTCAGCGTCCGCCAGCGCGCCCGCGGTGAGAAGCGCGATCTCGACGGATGACCAATGTGTGCAATACGTCCAGCGCGTGGTCGAGCACCTGCTGCGCTGGCGCGGTCAGCGCACTAGTTCCACATCTTGACCGGATGAACCACGGGCGCAACCTTGCCAATCGCGCCCGACGCGGGCCCCGGCAGGTCCTTCGAGTTGGGAGCCGACTTGATCTCGACATCGTCCCGCGCGGTGCAGACGGCGCCACTCGACTTCGACGGCACACAGTGCGCCTGCGGCTCAGCCACGGCTACACCTGGCGAGGCCACTGGCAGGGCAACGACAATCATCGGCGCGATCATCGCCGCCGCCCGCATCAGCAAAATACCCATCGGCAGAGAATGGGCTACGCGCACCACGTTCGCAACTCGAACGATGTTCCGCTGAAGAGTAATTCCGATCACAGTGGCCGATATCTGTCAGGTCTAGACAGATATCAGCAAGGAGATGCCGCCACCACCTAACGCGGTGCGTTGCCCTCGAGCCGATCGAGCAGCGATTCGAGTGCCTCTTCGAACTCTGTCGCGCTGTGGTCCTCGCTGAGCTGCTTCTGCATCCGTTGCAGGTTCGGATAGTTCGACAAACTCCGCAGAGTCTTGTCTGGTAGCTCGTCCTCGACCGGGCTCAACGAGACTCCGCGTGCAGAGACCTCCAACAGAAGCTGGCCCAGGAGGAATGTGGTGTACGCGCGATAGGCGGTCACTGCACCGCGATCATCAAAACCGTAGGAGATCAGTGTGTCCAGGAAGGTCTCCATCCACTTCATGCTCCGCAGTGGCGGCCGGACCCACGGAGCCTCCGGCGGCCGAGTCGCCAACGTCGGGAACAGATGCGGATGCTCGATCGCAATCGCTCGCACTCCGTGCGCAAGTCTGACGAGATAGTCCTGCCAACCATCTTCCTGCCGGCGCGCGGCGAGTTGGTCATCGTAGAGTTTCTCGACCAAGTGGTCGACAATTCCGCCAAGCAGGTCCTGGCGACCGTGGACGTGGCGGTACAGGGCCATCGCCTCGACACCGCAGGCGGCACCAAGCCGCCGCATGGTCAGCTGATCTAACCCGTCACGGTCCACCAGCCCGATCGCGGTATCGAGGATCTCGGCACGAGTCAGCGATCGTGGCCGGCGACCCTCGGGGTTACCTGCACTTGTTTGGTTTTCCGTCTCTTCCACTGCGTCCGTCACTCCCACTGTGCATTTCTGGGCTCGGGCCATGACGACGTCCCCGTGGCGGCTTCGCCGTCCACACGACGGTACCTCTGCCAGCTAAACACCTGGCCAGCACCTGTTTGTTTACGAGGTAGTTTACGTAGTACACAACCCTTGCTACGGTGGATTCATCGCCTCACTACGAGGTGACATCGAGCGGTTGCACCGCACACGCACTGATAAGGAGCGACACATGAGCGATGACAACAGGGACAGCGGTATCGAGGCCGGCATCAAGGGCGTCGTCGAGGACGTCAAGGGCAAGGCCAAGGAGGCCTTCGGCAAGCTCACCGACGATGAGTCGCTGGAGCGCGAAGGCCAGGCACAGCAGGACAAGGCCGAGGCTCAGCGTGAGGTAGCCGCCAAGGAAGCCGAGGCAGAAAAGGCCCGCGCCGAGGCTGCCGTGCATCAGGCCCGCGAAGACGCCGAGAAGTAGCACAGATCGCCGTAGCAGCCCGCCCCAACTCCCACGAGAATCAGGAAACCACACATGATTTCACCTATGGCCGCTGATGTTGCGGCAGCCCACCTTGGCTTTGGCATCGGCTGGATCGGATGGATCGTCATCGGCGGAATCGCCGGATGGGTGGCCAGCAAGATCATGGGCACCGACGGTCAGCAAGGGCTCCTGCTCAACATCGTGGTCGGGATTGTGGGCGGGCTGTTAGGCGGATTCCTCCTGAACCTGCTCGATATCGGCACCTATGGCTTCGGCTGGGTTCTGACATTCGTCACCGCGCTGGCGGGCGCATGCATTCTCTTGTTCCTCGTGCGCCTCGTCAGCGGCCGGCGATGAGTGACAACAGATTCCGGCAGTCCACAACAGAAGGGGCCCCAGTGATTCCGTCCATTTCGAAGAAACTCGCGGTGGCCGCCGGTTTGGCCGCGGCCATCTCGCTGGCGGGCTGTTCCAGTGTGATCAATCAGGGTGGCGACACCACATGCAAGGAATACCTCACCCAGGACGAGGCCACCCAGAACGAGGCCGTCATCAAGATGCTGAAGGACGAGAACCAACAAGACCCCAGTGGTCTGCAGTCCACGGCGGCACGGAACTCCGCCTTGGCCTATTGCAAGACGTTGGGCAACGAGAACAGCAAGATCAAAGAAGCCCCACACCTCTAACCGGGAGCATCACATGAGAACGCCAACAGTCAAGGCCACCAAGGTTTTTGCCGGATTCGCCATCGTTATTGGCGCGGCACTGACCGGGTGCGGCACCAGCACCGACAGTGGCCCGACAAGCACCAGCGCGACGACCACAACAACCACAACCACCACGACGACGACCGTTCCTGCGCCCAGCGGCGCACCGGACGGCACCCCGGCGCCCGGCCCGACCGGTAGCGGTGGTCCTGAGGGCGGATCCGGCGCCATCCCCGGCGGCCCGACCGGAGGCGGCGGACCCGGTGGCGGGAGCGGGAGCATCCCCGGCGGCCCGACCGGAGGCGGCGGACCCGAGGGCGGCGGGGGCAACATCCCCGGCGTCGGCGGAGGCCACGGCGGCCCAGGTGGCGGCGGCGGATGCGTCGACAACGTGGGTTGCGTCAGCATCCCGTAAAGCAGTACGGCCCAGCTGCGCCTGTCGGAGATTTACTCCGGCAGGCGCAGCTCTGGCTTGTCCACCTCTTCGATGTTGACGTCCTTGAAGGTGATCACGCGCACGTGTTTGACGAAGCGCGCCGGCCGGAACAGGTCCCACACCCAGGCGTCAGAAAGCCGTAGCTCGAAGTACACCTCGGAGTCGGTGTTCCGTGGAATCACCTCGACGCTATTGGCCAGGTAAAACCGTCGCTCGGTCTCCACCACGTAGCTGAACTGCCCGACGATGTCCTTGTACTCGCGATACAGCGAGAGTTCCATCTCGGTTTCATACTTTTCGAGGTCTTCGGCGCTCATAGACTTTCCATTATCCCCCCTGTGAACTTCCTTGCGCCGCATTGCGCACGTTCACGAACGACTGTCGATGCTGAACTGACGGTCCCAGACGCCGCAACGCCTCGGTATGGACGGCCGTGCTGTAGCCCTTGTGCACCGCGAATCCGTACCCCGGATGATCGGAATCCATGGCCACCATCACCCGATCGCGGCTGACCTTTGCCAACACGCTGGCCGCGGCGATACAGGCCGCCGAGGCGTCACCCCCGATCACGGGCAGCGAGGGTACCGGCAGCCCCGGCACCCGGAATCCGTCAGTCAGCACGTATCCCGGCCTGAGACCCAGACCCGCGACCGCACGTCGCATTCCCTCAATGTTGGCCACGTGCACGCCAATACGATCCACCTCTTCGGCCGGCACCGACACCACGTGATACGCCTCGGCATACCGGCAGATGAGGGGAAACAATGTCTCGCGCATCTTCTCACTGAGTTTCTTCGAGTCATTGAGCGCGGCAAGGCTTTTCCGCTGGTTTGAGCCCAGCACGCACGCGGCGATCACCAACGGTCCCGCGCAGGCCCCGCGCCCCGCCTCGTCAACACCGGCAACCGGGCCCAAACCCACTCTGTCGAGTGTCAATTCGAGGGTGCGCAATCCGGATGCCTTGCGAATCACCGTGCGTGGGGGCCAGCTGGTAGTCATACCGCTAGGGCTACGTCTGGGGATTCACCGATGCGACGCCGCCCCACCGTCCGGGTGGCCATGCGATAAATCGCGCCTTGCCAATGACGTTATCCACGGGCACCGTGCCGATGTTCGGATCGCCGGTGCAGTAGACCCTCTGACGCTCGTCCATCCCTGGCCTGGCATCCCGTTCGAGGCTCTGGCAGTGCGCGCGCGAGTCGCCGCTGTGCGTCCGGTTGTCCCCCATCATCCACAGCTTGCCCTCCGGCACCTTGACGGGGCCGAACTGGAAACTCCAGCAAGCGTTGGTGGGATCAATGTCGCTGCCGGGACCAATGGTCTCCGGATCCAGATACGGCTCGTTGAGCTTCTTGCCATCGACCGTCAGGCCCGTGTCCCAGCGGCATTCCACGGTCTGCCCACCGGTCGCGATGACACGTTTCACCAGGTCGTTCTCGTCGGGGGGTACCACGCCGATGAAGGACAGGGCGTTCTGCAGGTATCGGACGGCGGTGTTGTCTGACCGGATCGACCGGTAGTTGCCGTTCCACTCGGGCGGGCCCTTGAACACCACAACATCACCAGGCTCGGGATCCGAGAATCGGAACACCACCTTGTCGACCATGATCCGGTCGCCGGTGCAACCACGGCAGCCGTGCAAGGTCGGCTCCATCGACTCCGACGGAATGAGATACGGACGGGCGATGAAGTTCTGCGTGATGCAGTAGAGCACCAGAGCGATCAGCAGCAGAACGCCGACCTCTTTGAGCATGCCCGAGCCGCTGTCTTCGTCCTTCGACGATGCTGCGGAAGACGCCTCAGCGGCTGATTCGGCTTCGGGAGTATCGGCGGTGGTCTGCGCGGACGACTCAGACGGTCCTGATTCCCCTGACACCGGTGCTGTCATGAAAGCGCCGACTCGGTCAGCGCTTCTCCTTGATCTTGGCCTTCTTGCCACGCAGCTCGCGCAGGTAGTACAGCTTGGCGCGACGAACCGCACCGCGGGTGACGATCTCGACGTGGTCGATGTTCGGGGAGTGCACCGGGAAGGTGCGCTCGACGCCGACGCCGTAGCTCTCCTTGCGGACGGTGAAGGTGGCGCTCACGCCACCACCGGAGCGCCGCAGCACGGCACCCTTGAAGACCTGGATGCGCTCCTTGGAGCCCTCGATCACCTTGACGTGCACGTTGACGGTGTCGCCGGGACGGAAATCAGGCACATCCTGGCGCAGCGACGCCTGATCGACAAAGTCCAACGTGTTCATCGGTGTACTTCCCTCTTGGTCTCTCGACTCAATCGCGCGGCCGGGTCGCATACGGGGTATGCACCTCGGCCGATCAGTAGTTGCTTGGTTCTGTCTGGTTTGTGGCCAAGCGGCAGCAGACAGCTAGTCAATTGTGCCAGACAGGGGCCCTTCCAGTGAAATCGCCCACCCGGGCACCCCTTGGGCAGCGACTATCCAGACAGTACTAGTAAGCTACCGTGACCGGAACATCTGCCACATCGGTAACAAAATCAGAGTCTGACCGCAGAGGGGGTCTACGTGATGCGCGGCCAGCACCTGTTCGTGGGCTTGACGCTCACCGCAGTGACCACGCTGACCTCGGGATGTGTGGCATCGGTACGCAGCGATCCAGCTACCCCCGTGCTGGCGGTCGTGAGCGCTCCGGCCGAACCGGCACCGGTCTTCGCGGTGGAGAGTCCCCCTTCTTTCGAGACCCTGCCCGAGCGCACCACCGCAGCAACCGCCCAGGCCAAGAGCGCCGGCGCCGTGCTGACCGCGGTGATCAAGGATCGCGCCTCGGGAGCCGTGGTCTCCAACGGCAACAACAGCACCATTGCCATCGCCTCGGTGGCAAAACTGTTCATCGCCGACGATCTGCTGATGAGGGAATCGACGGGCGAGGTCACCCTGACGCCCTCGGATCGCATCTCGTTTGACCGGATGTTGCAGTCCTCCGATGACAGCGCCGCCGAGATCTTCTGGCAGCGCGGGGGCGGCAACTCGATCATCACCCGCGTCGCCGCGCGATATGGGCTCGCCTCCACCAACGTGCCCTCCGACGGCATGTGGTGGAACACCATCAGCACCGCTAACGACCTGGTGCAGTACTACGACATGCTGCTCTCCGGCGCGGGGGGCCTGCCTCCCGAGCGCGCGAACATCATCATGGACGACCTTGCCCGCTCAACGCCCAACGGCATCGACGGCTATCCCCAGCGCTTCGGGATCCCGGACGGCATTCCCGGTGAGCCCGTCGCGGTGAAGCAGGGCTGGATGTGCTGTGTCGGGTCCGCGTGGATGCATCTTTCGACGGGGGTCGTGGGCCCCGACCGGCGATTCATCGTGGTGGTGTCATCCCTGCAGACCGCCAACGATGCGACGGCGCGCAACACGCTAACTCAGGCCGTCGCCGCCATGTTCCCCGGTGGACGAATCGAAACCGAGTAGGTCCGGGCGCCGCTGCGCGGTCCGCTGACGTGACTGCTCGGCCCGCCACGCCGCAATCTTGGCGTGGTCACCAGAGAGCAGCACCTGCGGTACATCGATCCCCCGCCAACTCGGCGGCCTGGTGTAGGACGGCCCCTCTAAAAGCCCGTCAGAGTGTGAATCTTCTTGCGCGGAAAGTGCATTGCCCAGCACTCCGGGAACCAGCCGCAGTACCGCCTCGATGATTACCAGCGCCGCGGACTCCCCGCCATTGAGCACATAATCGCCGATCGACACCTCGCGCACCCGCATCCGGGTCGCGGCGTCGTCGGCAACGCGCTGATCGATTCCCTCGTAGCGTCCACACGCGATCACCAGATGGTCTTCGGTGGACCAGTGACGGGCAGTCTCCTGCGTGAAGGGATACCCGGCGGGCGTCGGCACCACCAAAAGCGTTTCCGGTGTGCAGATCTCATCCAGGGCATCACCCCAGACCGTCGGCTTCATCACCATGCCGGGCCCGCCGCCGTAGGGCGAATCATCGACCGACTTGTGTACGTCGCGTGTCCAGCGCCGCAGATCGTGCACGGCGACGTCAACCAGCCCCGCATCAATGGCCTTGCCCGGCAAGGACTGCCGTACTGGCTGCAGATAGTCCGGGAAGATCGTGATGACGTCTATCTTCATGCCAGGGTTCTCACGACAGGTCCAACAGGCCTTCTGGCGGGTCGATCTCGATCACCTTGTCCGCCAGCGAGATCGACGTGACGATGGCAGAGACAAACGGCACGAGAATCTCGGCCTGCCGGTCACTGCTCGGGGGCTTCACCGAAAGGAGCTCACCACCGGGGGTGTGCAATACCTCGGAAACGGTCCCGATGGCGGTGCCGTCCTGAGTCCGCACCGTAAGCCCCTCGAGCTGATGGTCGTAGAACTCGTCGGGATCTTGAAGGGGAGGAAGCTCACCGGCCTCAACCGTGAAAAGGGTGCCACGCAACGCATCTGCCGCGTCACGATCGGATATCCCGGTAAATCTGATCAGCAGCCGTCCGCTGTGCTCACGCACCGATTCGACGACGAACTCACGGCTGCCGCCACCACGGGGCAGCCGACCATTCAGCACCGAACCGGCAGCGAAACGTTCGTCCGGATCGTCGGTGCGGATCTCTACCGCCAATTCGCCCGTGACGCCGTGCGCCTTGGCGATACGCCCGACCACAAGCTCCATCGGAGCTACCGGTCTGTATCCACCACGTCGACCCGGATGCCGCGGCCACCCACACCCGCGACCAGGGTGCGCAGCGCGGTGGCGGTACGCCCGCCCCGACCGATCACCTTTCCGAGATCGTCGGGGTGGACGTGAACCTCTACCGTGCGGCCGCGACGATTCGTCACCAGGTCAACGCGGACATCGTCGGGGTTGTCGACGATTCCTCGTACCAGATGCTCGACGGCGTCGACCACGACAGAACTCATCCGAGGTCCTATTCGCTTGCGGCGTCAGCAGATTCGGCAGGAGCCTCGGCGGCTTCCGCGGCCGGAGCCTCGGCATCGGCGGCCTCAGCCTTCTCGTCCTTCTTGGGGGCCTTCTTCTTTTTCTGCTGAATGGCCTCACCGGTGGGGGCACCGTCGGCCTCGGCCAGGGCGGCGTTGAACAGCTCCAGCTTGCTGGGCTTGGGCTCCTTGACTTTCAGGGTGCCCTCGGCGCCGGGGAGGCCCTTGAACTTCTGCCAGTCACCGGTGATCTTCAGCAGGGCCAACACCGGATCGGTCGGCTGCGCGCCCACCGACAGCCAGTGCTGCGCGCGCTCGGAGTCGATCTCGATGAGGCTGGGCTCTTCCTTCGGGTGGTACCGGCCGATCACCTCGATGGCGCGGCCTTCACGGCGGGTGCGCGCATCGGCGACCTGGATGCGGTACTGCGGGTTGCGGATCTTCCCGAGGCGGGTGAGCTTGATCTTGACAGCCATGACTACAACTTCTCCTTGAGGTATCACGCGGCAATTCGGCGACACGTGCGGACATGCACGATCCGGTTTTGCCTCGCGTGGGTCTGACCGCTGGTGGCCTTAGCCAATTCGCGGACCGGGTCATTGTGCCAGAGCATGACCTACCAGCCCAAATCACACCGAAACTACGGTTTTCGACGCATCGTCCGAGAAGCCCGCACCAAACACGGCGTGTCGGCGGGTTTGTGGCTGCTAGACCAGCCGGTTAAAGCACTTCGTCTCGACACGACGCGTCAGCCGCCAGCCATGGCGGGTCCGCACCACGGCATCGTCGTACCAAAGTCCCAGGAAAAGCACCTGTTCGGTGTCACCGCCCGGCACCATCGGGTTGAAACACAGGCTGCGCACGGTCGCCGCGCTCCGCTCCTCGTCATCGAAGTGGATCGAGACGTTTCCCAGCATGTGCGCGTACATCGGAAATGCCGGCAGCACCTGCGCCAACCATGCCTTGACGTCCGGATACTCGCCGTCGACACCGCCCATGGCGCGATAGTCGATGTACGCGTCGTTCGTGAACACCTCGTCCAGGTCGTCGAACTGACGATTGTCAATGGCGGTCGCGTAATCGACCAGGAGCTGTTGGATCTGCAGGCGGTCGGAAACTTCGTCGAGGGTCCACGCGGATGTCATAGCTTGTGAGCATGCCCACTCGGACCGAAATCATCACGCAATTCGTCCCGAACTCTCCGCTGTGTCAGCATCTGGGAATCGCCCTGACCGAGATCGGCAACGATCGCGCGGTGCTGGGCATGCCGTTCAAACCTGAACTGGCCACCATGGGCCACACGGTGCACGGCGGCGCGATCGCCACCCTCGCCGACACCGCCGCCATGGCCGCGGCCTGGGCCGACGACGTGGTACCCGAAAAGTTCGGTGGCTCAACGGCTTCATTGACCGTGAACTACGTGTCCGCAGCCGAAGCCGCCGACCTTACCGCGGTGGGCCAGGTGGTCCGCCGCGGTAAGCGGCTATCGAACATCGAGGTGACGGTCTCCGATTCCACCGGTCAGGTGGTGGCAAAGGCATTGGCCACCTACAACTTCGCTTAGGCGGCTCCCGCCTCGTCCTTGGCTAACAGCTCGCGCACGCGCGGGATGACCTCGCTGCCGTACAGCTCCACGTTCTGCATGCCCAACCCAGGCTGGGCGGCCTGGTACACCATGCTGAACCGGTCTGCGCCGAGTCCGCGAATGGTCTTGGCCATCTTGGCCGCCACGGTGTCGGGTGAGCCGACGTACAACGAGCCGGCCTTCACCTCGGCCAGGTAATCCTCGTAGCGCGGGGCTGGCCAGCCGCGCTCTCGCCCAATCGTGGTGCGCAGCTCCCTGAATCCCGGCCAGTACTGCGCGATCGCCTCCTCGTCGGATTCGGCGATATGCCCCGGACTATGAATGCCCAGCGGCATCGGCTCGGTGACACCGAGTTCGCGTTGCGCCCGACGGTAGAGGTCCACGTACGGCTCGAACCGCATGGGGTTGCCGCCGATGATCGCCAAGATCATCGGAATGCGGTACCGCACGCTACGGACCACCGAATCCGGCGAGCCGCCCACTCCGACCCAGGCGCGCAGGCCGTCGGCTGTCTTGGGATAGACCTCGACGTTGTCCAGCCCGGAACGCAGCTGCCCCGACCATGTCACCGGATCTCCGGGCAGCAGCTTCGCCATCAGATCGAACTTCTCCTCGAAGAGTTCCTCATAGTCCTTCAAGTCGTATCCGAACAACGGGAAGGAGTCGGTGAACGACCCACGACCGAGCACTACCTCGGCCCGGCCGCCGGAGATTCCGTCGAGGGTCGCGAACCGCTGATACACGCGCACCGGGTCGTCGGTGCTGAGCACCGTAACGGCGGTCGCGAGGGTGATCCGCTCGGTACGGGCGGCGATCGCGGCCAGCATCATCTCCGGGGACTCCCCCACGAACTCGCTGCGGTGATGCTCCCCGATGGCGAAGATGTCGACGCCGACCTGGTCCGCGCGCACCCCCTCCTCGACCACGGCGCGGATGGCTTCCGGATTGCTCATGCCTTCCGGGACATCGGCGAAGGTGTCCAAACCAAACTGCACTTGATTCGTCATGACAACATAAACGGACCGCAGTCCGGTTATGTTCCCGATACCCGCCGCGCTAGTGTCGGAGCCGATGTCTTCCCTGCCGCGGCCTCGCCGCTTCCGCGTATTCGCGGTGCTCAGCGCCCTGCTCCTCATGCTCGCGATCCCCGGTGTCGCGCGCGCCGATACGGCGGCACCGCCGCCGGAGGGTCCGGCGCAGGCATGGTTGGTGGCGGACCTGGACTCCGGTCAGATCCTTGCCGCACGCGACCCCTACGCCGTACATCCCCCCGCGAGCACCATCAAGGTGCTGCTGGCCCTGGTGGCTCTCGACGAGGTGCCGCTGGATGCCACCGTGGTCGCCGATGCCGCGGACGCGAAAGCCGAATGCAACTGCGTGGGCATCAAGGCGGGCCAGACCTACACCGCGCGCGAGCTGCTCGACGCGGCACTGCTGGAGTCCGGCAATGACGCGGCCAACACCCTGGCGCACCTGCTCGGCGGACGACAGGCCACCGTCGACAAGATGAACGCCAAGGCCGCGGCCCTGGGTGCGACATCCACCCACACCGACTCGCCGTCGGGTCTGGATGCACCCGGCATGGACATGCGATCGAGCCCTCACGATCTAGCCGTCATATTCCGTGCGGCACTGGCCAATCCGGTGTTCGCCGGGATCACCGCACAGCCGGGCGCACCCTTCCCGGGGCGCGGGCTGCACAATCAGAACGAGCTGATGTACCGCTATCCGGGAGTGATCGGCGGCAAGACCGGCTTCACGGATATGGCTCGCAAGACCTATGTCGTGGCCGCTGAGCGCGACGGCAAGCGCCTTGTGGTGTCGATGATGTACGGCCTGGTGCACGAGGGCGGGCCGACGTATTGGGATCAGGCCACGAGCCTGTTCGACTGGGGCTTCGCCAACGACGGTCAGGTCACCGTCGGTTCGCTTTAAGCCTTGGAATTGAGCACCTGAAGCACTGTTTCGCCCACGCGCACCCGGCACATGGCAATTGCCAGCGCGACGGCGTCCTTGGGTGAGATCTGGGCCACCGCATTGCCGCCCGCGGCCGCCTCCTGAACCGCCGCCAACTTTCCGGCGTCATCCATCGTGTTGAAGTCCCCGCAGAGGGTGTCGGCGTGAGCAGTGGCCGGAATCGCGACTGATAGAACCAACATGCTCACCAAAACCCCCACCGTTCGCATGGCCGAACTCTAGCGAATCTGACCGCGCAGCACGACGAGATCAGGCCGCGACAGCACGTGCGGACCGGTGCGCGGGTCTTCGTGATATCCGACGACGTCGGCGGGTGCGCCATGCTCAAGTCCCGGCCGCCCCAGCCAATCCCGCGCGCGCCAGCACGCCGCACCCAGCGCATCGGTGGGGTCCATGCCAATGCGGGTGAGCGCGGCGACCTCATCGGAGATGCGCCCGTGCGCGATCCCGCCGCCGGCATCGGTGCCCGCGTAGATCGGTACTCCGGCGTCATAGGCGTTCCCGAAGGTCGTATGCAGGCCTGCGTACAGGTCGCGCATGTGTTGGGCGTAGACCGGGTACTTCGCCGCGGAGTCGGCGATTCCCGGGAAGTTCTCGATGTTGATGACGGTCGGAACGAGCGCGGTGCCGTGCTCGACCATCAAGGCGATCGTGTCATCGGTGAGGCCGGTGCCGTGCTCGATGCAGTCGATCCCGGCGCGAATCAAGCCCGGCAGCGCGTCCTCGCCGAAGACGTGCGCGGTGACCCGCGCACCTTGGGCGTGCGCGGCCTCAATGGCCTGTTCGAGAATCTGGTCCGACCACAGTGGTGCCAGGTCGCCGACGGAGCGATCGATCCAGTCCCCCACCAACTTCACCCAGCCATCGCCCCAACGCGCTTGCAGGGCCACCGCTTCCGGAAGCTGCGATTCGTCCTCGATATCGATGGGCAATCCGGGGATGTAGCGCTTGGGCCTGGCTAGGTGCTTGCCCGCGCGGATGATGCGCGGCAGGTCTTCTCGCTCGTCGAAACCGCGGGTGTCCACCGGGGATCCGGCGTCGCGCAACAGCAGTGCGCCCACCTCGCGCTCGGCTTCGGCCTGCGCGACCGCTTCTTCCAGCGAGGTCGGACCGTGCGGCCCGACACCGACGTGACAGTGCGCGTCGACAAGTCCAGGCAGCAGCCACCCGCCGTCGAAGAGGGTGTCGGCACCCGCGATCGGTTCACGGCTGATGACGCCGTCACGCACCCACAGATCGATCGGCTCTTCAGACGGAAGAGTTCGGCCCCGCAGGTGCACGCGCATCAGCTCAGTTCTTGGGGAACTTCAGCTTCGAGATATCGATATCGGCCAGACCTGGCGGCAATTCGCCGAGCCCCTCCGGCATCCCGGAGAGATCGGGGAATCCGGCCGGCATCCCCGGGGGCATCCCCGGAAATCCACCCCGGATCTTCGGCTGTGTGGGACCCCGTGAACCCTTCTTGCCCTTTTTGGTGTTCTTGCCGCCCTTGCGGTTGCTCTTGCGACTGATGGCGCCCATACCCATCCGGCCCGCCATCGACGCCATCATCTTGCGCGCCTCGAAGAAGCGGTCCACAAGCTGATTGACCTCTGAGACTGCGACTCCGGAACCGTTGGCGATGCGCAGTCGCCGCGAGGCATTGATGATCTTCGGGTCGGATCGTTCGGCGGGTGTCATCCCGCGAATGATGGCCTGGACCCTGTCCAGCTGCTTGTCGTCGACGGCGGCCAACGCGTCCTTCATCTGACCGGCGCCGGGCAGCATGCCCAACAAGTTGCCGATGGGTCCCATCTTGCGGATCGCGAGCATCTGCTCCAGGAAGTCCTCGAGCGTCAGCTCTCCCGAGGTGATCTTCTCGGCAGCGGCCAGGGACTGTTCGGCATCGAAATGCTGTTCGGCCTGCTCAATGAGGGACAGCAGGTCGCCCATGCCCAGGATGCGGCTTGCCATCCGGTCGGGGTGGAAGACGTCGAAGTCCTCCAGCTTTTCGCCGGTCGACGCGAACAAGATCGGGGTGCCGGTAATCTCACGCACCGAAAGCGCGGCACCACCGCGAGCATCGCCGTCGAGCTTGGTCAGGACGACACCGGTGAATCCGACACCTGCGCGGAAGGCCTCGGCGGTGCTCACCGCGTCCTGACCGATCATGGCGTCGAGGACGAAGAGCACCTCGTCGGGGTCGACGGCGTCACGGATGCGGGCCGCCTGGTCCATCAGTTCGGCGTCGATACCGAGACGGCCCGCGGTGTCGACGAGCACCACGTCGAAGTGCTGAGCCTTGGCATGGGCGAGACCGTCACGGGCCACCGCGACCGGATCACCCACCAATGAGCCGACCTCCAGCCCGCCGGGTGCGGCACCCGGATGCGGCGCGTAGACGGAGACTCCGGCACGCTCACCGACCACCTGCAGCTGGTTCACCGCGCCGGGGCGCTGCAGGTCGCAGGCCACGAGAAGCGGGGTATGTCCTTGCCCTTTAAGCCATTTCGCGAGCTTGCCGGCGAGGGTGGTTTTACCGGCACCCTGCAGACCGGCGAGCATGACGACGGTCGGCGGGGTCTTGGCGAAGGCCAGCTGACGGGTTTCCCCACCGAGGATGCCGATCAGCTCCTCGTTGACGATCTTGACGACCTGCTGCGCCGGGTTCAGCGCGCCGGAAACCTCGGCTCCCTTGGCACGTTCCTTGATGCGCCCGATGAAGGTGCGCACGACGGGCAGCGCGACATCAGCTTCCAGCAGCGCCAGCCGGATGGTCCGGCAGGTCGCGTCGATATCGGCGTCGGACAGACGTCCCTTGCCCCGTAGGCCAGCAAGGGCATCGGTCAACCGGTCAGACAGCGATTCAAACACGTCGACCAGCCTAGCTGGCTGCCCCTTTTGTGCCTCCGTCGTGGCGGGCAATCGGGATCAGCTCGACCTCGCCCGCCGATTCCGCTGTTACCCGGTGACTGGAGGTTGCGGGCGCAATCGCGGAATGAGGGTGCCGGCGAGACCGCGCAGGCTCCACCCGATGAGGCTCGGGTAGTCGACGCTGTCCCGCCAGAAGACGACTTTGTCATCGACAAACCTCATAGTGGCTTTGATCCGAAACCGGATCCATAGGTTCTCCTTGCCCTTGATCTTCGGGACGGGTGCGAGCACGTGCTCGACATCGTCCGAGAAGAACTTCAGATAGCCGTCAAGATCCAGGGCCGCCATCGTGGCGAAGGCGTCTTTCACAAGCTCCACACGCGGGTGGACGTTCGGCGGGTGCGCCCCGCTCGTTCGGTCCTCAAGAAATGCCATGCCCCGACGATCGCCCGTGACCTGCTGCCATCGCTACCGGCAGCGCTGCCAACCACTGCCACATCGCTTGTACGCGCTAGCTGGCCGCCCTCTTCGGCTCGGGTGCCGCCGCCGGTAGCACCGAGGCGATGGCCGCCTCCAATACCGCCTGCTCAGGCCCGGTGCTCAGACAGAATGTGTCGACCACCGAGGAACCCAGCGTGTTGACCCTGGCCCACGCGATATCCACGCCGTGCCGCTCCAGGGTCGCGGTGATGCGCGCCAGCAGCCCCGGCGCGTCAGAGGTGCGGATCTCCACAATCTGTTGGTCGGGATTCCCGGCAGGCTCGAACCAGCGGATGCGGGGCGGCGCGGGCGCGTAATTGGTGGGGACAGCAGGTGTCGCATCCCCGACCAGGCCGCTTCCGAACTGCGCGGATTCGCGTTCGCGCTCGTCGAGTGCCGCGATGATGTCGGTATCGCCATCCAGAGCCGAGATCAGCTGCTGACGCAGCAGCCCGGCCGCCGGAGGTGAACCGAACCGTGGCGACACCTCGAAGGTGTTGATGGCCGACCCGGCATGACTCGCCACCGAGGCCGAGAACACCCGCAAGGAGTTCAGCGACAGCACCCCGGCGGCCTTGGAGAGCAGCCCGCGCTGATCGGGCGCGATCATGCTCACGGAGTACATGTGGGGCGATCCCGCGGGCACCAGCCGTACCTGCACTCCCCCGTCGGCTGCCAACGAAAGCAGTTCCGGGTCAATGGGATCGGGTTCGGGAAGCTGTTCACCGCGCATCACCATCCGGCATTTGCGCACCAATTCCCCGATCAGCGACGACTTCCAATCGCCCCACACCCCGGGGCCGGTAGCCAGCGAGTCCGCCTCGGCGAGCTGTTGCAGCAGCTCCAGGAGCAGGAGATCACCGCCGAGCGTGTCGACCACGGTGTCAATGGTTTCCGGGTCGGCGAGGTCACGCCGCGTCGCGGTGTTGGGCAGCAAGAGGTGATAGCGCACGATCTTGGACAGCAGCTCCACATCGGAGGGCCACAGACCCAGTCGGGTGCCAATCTGCACGGCCAGGTCAGCGCCGACGACACTGTGATCACCGCCGCGGCCCTTGCCGATGTCGTGCACCAGCGCACCGAGAATCAGTAGATCGGGCCGAGAGACTCTGGTGGTGAACGCGCTCGCCTGCGCGACCGTCTCGACCAGATGCCTGTCCACGGTCCAGATGTGCACGATGTCGCGCGGCGGCAGGTCTCGCACCGGGCCCCATTCTGGAAACAGCCTGCCCCACAACCCAGTTCGGTCCAGCGCCTCGATGGTGGCCACCGCATGACGACCTGCCTCCAGCAGCACCAGCAGATCTTTGAGCGCCTCTCGGGGCCAGGGCGCGCGAAGCTCCGGAGCGGATTCGGCAAGACGACCCAACGTGGACGCGGAAATCGGCAGACCGGTGGTCGCCGATGCCGCTGCCACACGCAAGATCAGCGACGGGTCCCGTTCCGGGCGGGCGTCACGGGCCAGCACCACCTCTCCGGCATGCTCTACCACCCCTTCGTCGATCGGACGTCGGACTGTGCGCCGGAGCACTGAAATACCCCGTCGGGGAATTGCATTGGCGGCCGCGCGCAGTCCGACATCCACCGAGTAACTGATGGTGCGGGCCGCGTCGGACAGCATCCTGGCCAGGTCGAAGCGATCGCCAACGCGCAGCGCCGCACCGATTTCGTCGGCGAATTGGGCCAGCAGCTGATCGCGCTCTCGCCCGGCGACTCGATGCAATTCGGTGCGAACATCCAGAATGACCGAATGCGCGCCGTCGAACGACTTCGCCAGACCACTGTCGGTGAGCTGAGCAATGGCCAACGCGCGCAAGAGCTGAACATCACGCAGACCACCGCGGCCGGACTTCAGATCGGGTTCGGCCCGGTGTGCGATCTCACCGCTGCGCCGCCATCGCGCTTGCGTGTATTCGATCAGCTCGTCGAGACGAGTCCGGATCTGCGAACGCCATTGCTGGCGCACTCCGCCGATCATCAGGCTGGACAGCTGCGCGTCCCCGGCGATGTGCCTGGCATCGAGCAGCGACAGCGCCGCCGACATCTCCTGCCCGGCGACATGCAAGGTGTCCGCAACCGTCCGGACACTGTGATCGAGTCGAATATTGGCGTCCCACAACGGATACCACAGCCCGTCGGCGACCTCGCCGAGAGTCTCCGGCGCGATGTTCTCGTCGTGCAGGAGTACCAAATCCAGATCCGAGTGCGGCAGCATCTCGCGTCGACCCAGGCCGCCGAGTGCCACGATGGCGAATCCACTGGAGTCGGTGATGCCGACCTCGGCGGCCTTGGCTGTCAGCCACAGCTCATTGAGGTCGGTCATCGCCTCCCGAATCGCACCGGCGTTGAGCCGGCCGCTCTCACCGAGCAGCTGCGCCCTGGCGGCCACGAGGTCCGTTGCGGCGCCCATGTGATTACCGTCCTAAGCGGTTAGAGGGCCCAAGCCCTACAGAGCGTCGGTCCCCCGCTCGCCGGTGCGCACCCGCACCACCGAGTCAACCGGGCTCACCCATACCTTGCCGTCGCCGATCTTGCCGGTGCGTGCGGCGGTCACGATGACCTCGACGACCTTGTCGACGGCGCTGTCGTCCACCACTACCTCGACGCGAA
>NZ_MAEW01000013.1 GCF_002013375.1 Mycobacterium sp. D16Q13
ATCTTCGCACCTCGGTATCGGTTGGCGTGGACTGCAGAACAGCGTTGTGTTCCATGGTGTTGTCAAAGGCTCAAGAATGCCTACAGAGCTCGCCGCTAGAGCGCGGCGTACACCGCCTGCGCGAACTGAACATGGAGAAGCTGTAGTCGCAGCGTGGATGTGCGCCCCAGGGCGGCCTTGGGGTCCAGTTCCGGCATGCGCCACTGCGGCAGGAACATCAGGATCGCGTCGGCCTTCGGGTCGGCGTGCCACCAGGTGCCGAATGCTCCCGGCCAGCCGAAGGTTCCGGCACCGCCCGGACCGAACAGTGCGGCCTCGTTCGGATCGAGCACGACCGACAATCCCAGGCCGAACCCGCGTCCGGTCCAGTACGGCAGGCCGAAGGACGGCAGCTTCCGCTGGGCCGGGGTGAGCCGGTTGGTGCGCAGCGCGGCCGTCGATTCGGGGGACAGGATGCGTACTCCGTTGGCCTCGCCACCGCCGAGGAGCGCCCGCGCGAAGGTGAGGTAGTCGTGCGCGGTGCTGGCCAGAGCGCCGCCACCGCGACACAGCGCCGGTGCTGACGTCGGCATCGAGGTGAGATAGCCGCGGTCGGCCACCACGATCTGGTCGTCATCGCCGAGGCTGTACAGGCGTGCCAATCGGCTGGCCTTGCGCTCGGGAACGAAGAAATCGGTATCGGACATGCCTAACGGATCCAGGATTCGTTGACGTAGCAGCTCGTTGAGTGGCAGCCCGGCCGCGCGTGCGATGAGTAAGCCGAGCACATCGGTGGAATGGCTGTAGTGGAAGCGTTCACCGGGCGGGTAGACCAGCGGCAGCGCGGCGATGGCCCCGATCCACTCGTCGGGCTCACTGAACGCCGCGGTGTGCAGCGGCTGGTAGGCCTTCGCTATTGGCCCGGTCGCGATGAAGTCGTAGGTCAGCCCACTGCGGTGGGTCAACAGGTCTTCGACCGTGATGGCGCGCGGTGCCCGGAATGTGTCATCCAATGGGCCGTCTGGATTTGCGAGTACCCGCATCTGGGAGAACTCCGGCAACCAGGTGGTGATCGGGTCGTTCAGGCGGATCGTGCCGTCGTCGACAAGAGCCATGGCGGCCGCACTGATCACCGGCTTTGTCATGGAAGCGATGCGAAAAATGGTGTTGTCGGCCATCTGCAGACCAGCGTCGACGTCGCGATAGCCCACGGCGCCCAGGTGCTTGAGCTGCCCGCCTTGCCACACCAGCGTTACCGCTCCGGCGAGTATGCGGTCATTGACCGCGGCGCGAATCGGAGCGAGAGCTGCATCAAACGTGTCGTCAGACTCGGGCATGACTCCATCCTGTCAGTCGTGGCCGTCGGGTGCCCGGATGCTAAGATCCCTGGCGATAAGTGACATCCTTTAACGATCCGTCCAGTGAGGCGGAGAAGGAGGTCTCGCGTAAGCGTGGGCGTATTACCAGAGGGACGCGAACTGTTGTCCGCCGCAGATGTCGGCAGGACCATCTCGCGTATCGCGCATCAGATCATCGAGAAGACCGCACTTTCCGATTCCGGTGACGCGCCTCGCGTCGTATTGGTCGGGATCCCCACCCGCGGTGCCACCCTCGCCAAGCGATTGGCCGCCCACATCACCGAGTTCTCCGGTGTCGAGGTGCCGGCCGGATTCCTGGACATCACGCTCTACCGCGACGATCTGCGCAACAAACCCCACCGCCCGCTCGAACGCACCTCGATTCCCGAGGGCGGAGTGGACGGCGCCCTGGTTGTCCTGGTTGACGACGTGTTGTTCTCCGGCCGTACGGTGCGCTCGGCCCTCGACGCGCTGCGCGATCTGGGCCGGCCCCGTGCGGTGCAGCTGGCAGTGCTGGTGGATCGCGGGCATCGGGAGCTGCCGCTGCGTGCGGATTACGTGGGTAAGAACGTGCCGACCGCACGCTCCGAAGACGTCAAAGTGCTGCTCACCGAGCATGACGGCCGCGACTCCGTGGTGATCAACAGCGGGCAGGGAGCGGCCTCGTGAAACACCTGCTGTCGGCGGCCGACCTGACTCGCGACGAGGCCACCGCCATCCTCGATGACGCCGACCGGTTCCTTCAGGCCCTGGCGGGGCGCGAGGTCAAGAAGCTGCCGACCCTGCGCGGGCGCACCATCATCACGATGTTCTACGAGAACTCCACGCGGACAAGAGTTTCCTTTGAGGTCGCGGGTAAATGGATGAGCGCCGACGTCATCAACGTCAGCGCATCGGGTTCCTCAGTGGCCAAGGGCGAGTCACTGCGCGATACCGCCTTGACCCTGCGCGCGATCGGTGCCGATGCGTTGATCGTCCGTCACCCAGCGTCGGGTGTCGCCGCCCAGCTGGCTCAGTGGACCGCCGAAGGTGAGGGCGGCCCGGCCGTCATCAACGCCGGCGACGGTACCCACGAACATCCCACCCAGGCGCTGCTCGACGCGCTCACCATCCGGCAGCGGCTGGGCGGCCTGGAAGGCCGCCGCATCGTCATCGTCGGGGATATCCTGCACAGCCGAGTTGCCCGGTCGAATGCTTTGCTGCTCAGTACATTCGGCGCAGAGGTGGTGCTGGTGGCGCCACCCACGCTGCTGCCCGTGGGTATTGAGACCTGGCCAGTGACGGTCACCCACGATCTGGATGCCGAGCTGCCCGGCGCCGACG
>NZ_MAEW01000014.1 GCF_002013375.1 Mycobacterium sp. D16Q13
GTCGGCGCGCGAGTACTCGGTGCTGTACGGCTTGTCCGAGTCCCGGCAGCGGCTCCTTCCCGAACACGCGGTGGTGCTGCATCCGGGTCCGATGCTGCGCGGCATGGAAATCGCGTCCTCCGTGGCTGATTCTTCGCAATCCGCTGTTCTGCAACAGGTATCGAATGGAGTGCATATTCGTATGGCCGTGCTGTTCCACCTCCTGGTGGGTTCGGATGAGGCGGTACCCGCATGAGTGTCTTGATCAAGGGCGTACTGCTGTACGGGGAGGGCGAGCAGGTTGACGTCCTCGTCGAGGACGGCCAGATCGCCCGCATCGAGGCCGGTATTGGGCCGGGCATCGAGACGGAGGTCGACACGGCCATCGAAGCGCCCGGTCAGGTGCTGCTGCCCGGGTTCGTCGACCTGCACACGCATCTGCGCGAGCCTGGCCGTGAAGACACCGAGACCATCGATTCCGGTTCGGCGGCAGCGGCTTTGGGGGGCTACACCGCCGTCTTCGCGATGGCCAACACCAACCCCGTGGCGGATAGCCCCGTCGTGACCGATCACGTGTGGCAGCGCGGCCAGCAGGTAGGACTTGTCGATGTGCATCCGGTGGGTGCCGTCACGGTCGGGCTGGAAGGCAAGCAGCTCACCGAGATGGCGATGATGGCGCGTGGCGCGGGCCGGGTACGGATGTTCTCCGATGACGGCAAGTGCGTGCACGATCCGCTGATCATGCGACGTGCGCTGGAGTATGCCAAGGGTTTGGGTGTGCTCATCGCTCAGCATGCCGAGGAACCGCGGCTGACCGTCGGCTCCGTGGCACACGAGGGCGCCCATGCGGCCAAGCTGGGCCTGACCGGATGGCCCCGCGCCGCCGAGGAATCCATCGTCGCGCGGGATGCGATTTTGTCCCGTGACAGCGGTGCCCCGGTGCACATCTGTCACGCGTCCACCGCCGGAACCGTTGAGTTGCTCAAATGGGCCAAGGGGCAAGGAATTTCCATCACCGCCGAGGTGACTCCGCATCACTTGTTACTTGACGACAGCCGGCTCGCCTCCTACGACGGTGTGTACCGCGTGAACCCGCCGTTGCGGGAGTCCACCGACGCCGAAGCATTGCGTCGGGCCCTCGCCGATGGCGTGATCGACTGTGTGGCGACCGACCACGCGCCGCATGCCGACCACGAGAAATGTTGCGAGTTCGCCGCGGCCCGCCCGGGCATGCTCGGGTTGCAGACCGCGCTGTCCGTGGTCGTCGAGACCATGGTGAAACCCGGGTTGCTGACCTGGCGCGACATCGCCAGGGTGATGAGCGAGCGTCCGGCGCAGATCGTCGGCCTGCCCGATCAGGGGCGCCCGATCGCCGTCGGCGAACCCGCCAACCTGACGATCGTTGACCCCGACGCCACCTGGACCGTCACGGGTGATGGATTGGCCAGTAAGTCGGCCAACACCCCATTCGAATCGATGACGTTGCCTGCCATCGTGACTGCGACGCTGCTGCGCGGCCGGGTGACTGCGCGGGACGGCAAGGTGGCGCTGTGAACCACGGAGACTTCATTGGTGCGCTCATCATGGCGGGCGCCTCGCTTACCTTGTCCGTGCTGCTCTTCCGATTGATGTGGCGCGGCTGGCGGGCGCGTGCGCAGCGCCAGGCCGACAGCGTCGGAGAGCTGCCCGCCGTGCCCGCCGAGCGCGGTGACATCGTCATCGAACCCGCCGACGGTCTCTACGTCGGCAGTACCATCGCGCCGGACTGGCAAGATCGGATCGCGGTGGGCGACTTGGGCTACCGGGCGAGCGCCACCTTGACTCGATACACCGGCGGAGTCCTGCTGGAGCGCAGCGGAACCGCAGACATCTGGATACCCGCAGATGTCATCACCGAGATCCGTACGGCAAAGGCGCTGGCGGGCAAGGTACTTACCCACGACGGAATTCTCGCGATTCGGTGGCGGCTGCCCTCGGGCGTCGAGATCGACACCGGATTTTTGGCACGACCGCGAAGCGAATACGAGGAATGGAAGCAGGCGTCATGAGTGACAAGGCGGTGCTCGTTCTCGAAGACGGGCGGGTGTTCACCGGTAAGCCGTTCGGTGCGGTGGGTGAAACCCTCGGCGAGGCGGTGTTCTGCACGGCCATGTCCGGTTATCAAGAAACCCTGACCGACCCGAGCTATCACCGGCAGATTGTGGTGGCGACAGCGCCGCAGATCGGCAACACCGGGTGGAACGACGAGGATGACGAGAGTCGCGGCGGCAAGATCTGGGTTGCCGGATACGCGGTGCGAGATCCCTCCAACCGGGTATCGAATTGGCGGGCCACGGGTTCCCTCGACGATGCCCTCAAGAAGCAGCACGTCGTCGGCATCGCCGGAATCGACACCCGCGCCGTCGTCCGTCACCTGCGTACCCGCGGTTCGATGAAGGCGGGGATCTTCAGCGGTACCGTCGCCGACGCGCCCACCGACTTCCTGCTCTCGCGCGTCAACGGCCAGCCCTCAATGCTGGGTGCGGACCTGGCCGGCGAGGTGAGCACCGACGACACCTACATCGTGGAACCCGAAGGTGCGCATCGGTTTACCGTGGCGGCTCTGGACCTGGGGATCAAGACCAACACTCCACGCAACTTCACGCAACGCGGTATCCGGGTGCAGGTGGTGCCCTCGTCCATCAGCCCGGACGAGCTGCTCGCGTTGGCGCCCGACGGCGTGTTCCTGTCCAACGGGCCGGGCGACCCGGCCACCGCGGATCATGTGGTGGCGGTGACGCAGGCGGTGCTGCAACAGAAGATCCCGCTGTTCGGCATCTGCTTCGGCAATCAGCTGCTGGGCCGGGCACTGGGTCGGTCCACCTACAAGATGACCTTCGGGCATCGCGGCATCAACATCCCGGTCATCGACCACTCGACCGGCCGGGTCGCGATCACCGCGCAGAACCACGGCTTCGCCCTCGAAGGTGAAGCAGGCGAGCAGTTCGACACGCCGTTCGGGCGCGCCGAGGTCAGCCACACCTGCGCCAACGATGGCACGGTGGAAGGGATCCGGCTGTTGGACGGATCGGCTTTCTCGGTGCAGTACCACCCGGAGGCGGCGGCCGGACCTCATGACGCCGAGTACCTGTTCGATCAGTTCGTTACGTCACTTGAGAATCGGGGTAACCGCTGATGCCACGTCGCACAGACCTCAACCACATCCTGGTCATCGGCTCCGGGCCCATCGTGATCGGCCAGGCCTGCGAGTTCGACTACTCGGGCACTCAGGCCTGTCGTGTGCTGCGTTCGGAGGGGTTGCAGGTCAGTCTCGTCAACTCGAATCCGGCCACGATCATGACCGACCCGGAGTACGCCGACAACACCTACGTCGAGCCGATCACCGCCGAGTTCGTCGAGAAAGTCCTTGCCGCACAGGCAGAGAAGGGCAACAAGATCGATGCCCTGCTGCCGACGCTGGGCGGTCAGACCGCGTTGAACACCGCGGTCGCCCTCTACGAGAACGGCGCACTGGACCGGTACGACGTGGAGCTCATTGGCGCGAACTTCGAGGCCATCCAGCGCGGTGAGGACCGGCAGCGGTTCAAGGACATCGTCGCCAAGGTGGGTGGCGAGTCGGCGAAGTCCCGCGTCTGTTTCACCATGGACGAGGTCCGCGACACCGTCTCGGACCTCGGATTGCCGGTGGTGGTACGGCCGTCGTTCACCATGGGCGGCTTGGGTTCCGGCATGGCGTACACCCCTGAGGACGTTGAGCGGATGGCAGGGGAGGGCCTCTCGGCGTCTCCCTCGGCGAATGTGCTGATCGAAGAATCCATCTACGGGTGGAAGGAATTCGAGCTCGAACTGATGCGCGACAGCCGCGACAATGTGGTGGTCGTGTGTTCGATCGAGAACGTCGATCCGATGGGTGTGCACACCGGAGACTCGGTGACGGTGGCTCCCGCGATGACGCTGACCGACCGCGAGTATCAGAAGATGCGCGACCTCGGTATCGCGATCTTGCGCGAGGTCGGTGTCGACACCGGTGGCTGCAACATCCAGTTCGCCATCAACCCGCGGGACGGTCGCTTGATCGTCATCGAAATGAATCCGCGTGTGTCGCGCTCCAGTGCGTTGGCCTCCAAGGCAACCGGGTTCCCGATCGCCAAGATCGCCGCCAAGCTGGCCATCGGGTACACGCTCGACGAGATCGTCAACGACATCACCAAGGAGACCCCGGCCTGTTTCGAGCCGACTCTGGACTACGTCGTGGTGAAGGCACCGCGGTTCGCCTTCGAGAAGTTCCCCGGTGCCGACGCGACATTGACCACCACCATGAAATCGGTGGGTGAGGCGATGTCCCTGGGGCGGAACTTCGCCGAGGCACTCGGGAAGGTCATGCGCTCGTTGGAGACCTCCGCGGCGGGCTTCTGGACCGACAACGCCGGTCCCATCGAGGATCTGGACACGTTCCTGCAGGAGCTGCGGGTGCCACGTGACGGGCGCCTCTACGGCATCGAACACGCGCTGGCCGCTGGTGTACCCGTCGAGCAGGTGGCCGAGATCACCGGCGTCGATCCGTGGTTCGTCGAAGAAATAGCGCAGATTCACCACCTCGGTGCTGAGCTGCGTGATGTGCCGATCCTTGACGAGGAACTGCTGCGCCGTGCCAAGCACTATGGACTCTCGGACCGCCAGATCGCCGCGCTGCGACCGGAACTGGCAGGGGAGGACGGAGTGCGGTCGTTGCGGCACCGGATGGGTATCCGGCCGGTGTACAAGACCGTCGACACCTGCGCCGCCGAATTCGAGGCCAGGACCCCGTATCACTACTCCAGCTACGAGTTGGATCCGGCGGCGGAGTCGGAAGTGGCCCCGCAGACCGAGCGGCCCAAGGTGCTCATTCTGGGCTCGGGCCCCAACCGCATCGGGCAGGGCATCGAATTCGACTACAGCTGCGTGCACGCGGCAACCACGTTGTCGCAGGCCGGGTTCGAGACCATCATGGTCAACTGCAACCCGGAGACGGTGTCCACCGACTATGACACCGCTGACCGCCTGTACTTCGAACCGCTGACCTTCGAGGACGTGCTCGAGGTCTACCACGCCGAAAGTGAATCCGGCCGCGGTGGACCGGGTGTCGTCGGTGTGATCGTGCAGCTCGGCGGGCAGACTCCGTTGGGCCTGGCCAAGCGTTTGGCCGATGCGGGTGTGCCGGTGGTGGGCACCAGCCCGGCGGCCATCGACCGCGCCGAAGACCGGGGCGTGTTCGGGGACCTGCTGGTGTCGGCTGGTCTGCCGGCGCCACGGTTCGGCACCGCGACGACTTTCGAGCAGGCCAGGCAGATCGCGGCGGACATCGGCTACCCGGTACTGGTGCGACCGTCCTACGTGCTGGGCGGTCGGGGCATGGAAATCGTCTATGACGAGGACACCCTGCACGGTTACATCACTCGCGCTACTCAGCTTTCGCCGGAGCACCCGGTGCTGGTGGACCGCTTCCTCGAGGACGCCATCGAGATCGACGTCGATGCGTTATGCGATGGGACCGAGGTCTACCTCGGCGGCGTGATGGAACATATCGAGGAGGCCGGCATTCACTCCGGCGACTCGGCGTGCGCGCTGCCGCCGGTCACCCTGGGCCGCAGCGATGTCGAAAAGGTGCGCACCGCCACCGAGGCCATCGCGCACGGAATTGGTGTGGTCGGCCTGCTCAACGTGCAGTACGCGCTCAAGGACGACGTGCTGTACGTCCTGGAGGCAAATCCGCGTGCGAGCCGCACCGTGCCGTTCGTCTCCAAGGCCACGGCCGTGCCGCTGGCCAAGGCATGCGCGCGGATCATGCTGGGCGCCACCATCGCCGGTCTGCGCGAGGAGGGATTGTTGCCGGCCGCCGGCGATGGGGCGACGATGCCGCCCGGCGCTCCCGTCGCGGTCAAGGAAGCCGTGCTGCCGTTCCACCGATTCCGTAAGGCCGACGGTAGCCAAGTGGATTCCCTGCTGGGACCGGAGATGAAGTCCACCGGCGAGGTCATGGGCATCGACGCCGATTTCGGCAGCGCCTTCGCCAAGAGCCAGACCGCCGCATACGGTTCGCTGCCCAAGGAGGGCACGATCTTCGTCTCGGTGGCCAACCGCGACAAGCGCTCCCTGGTGTTCCCGGTGAAGCGTCTGGCGGATCTCGGATTCAAGGTGCTGGCCACCGAGGGCACGGCAGAGATGTTGCGCCGCAATGGAATACCGTGCGAAGAGGTGCGTAAGCACTATGAGAGCGCGGGGGAGGGACGTCCGGTCCAGTCGGCAGTAGACGTCATCAAGTCCGGCAAGGTTGCGATGGTCATCAATACTCCCTACGGGAACTCGGGCCCCCGCGTCGACGGTTATGAGATCAGATCGGCCGCGGTGTCGATGAACATCCCGTGCATTACGACGGTGCAGGGCGCCTCGGCCGCGGTGCAGGGGATCGAGGCGGGTATCCGCGGCGACATCGGCGTGCGCTCGCTGCAGGAACTCCACGCGGGCCTGCGGTGACGTTCGGCGCACGGCTGCGGGCGGCCACCGCATCCCGCGGCCCGCTGTGCGTGGGCATCGACCCGCATCCGGAGCTGCTGCGCGCCTGGGGGCTGGATGTCAATGCGTCGGGCCTGGCCAGATTTAGCGATATCTGCGTGGAGGCCTTCGCCGAGGTGGCGATCGTCAAACCGCAGGTGGCGTTTTTCGAAACCTATGGTGCGGCAGGGTATTCGGTACTCGAACGAGTTATCGCCGGGCTGCGTGAGGCCGGGGTGTTGCTGCTGGCCGACGCGAAGCGCGGCGACATCGGATCGACCATGGCTGCATATGCGCAGGCCTGGCTGGGTGATTCTCCGTTGAGCTCCGATGCCGTCACCGCCTCGCCGTATCTGGGCTTCGGGTCGTTATCTCCGCTGCTGGACCTGGCGCGTGAACGCGATCGTGGTGTCTTCGTCCTCGCCGCGACCTCCAATCCGGAAGCACCTCCCGTACAGCGGGCGCGCACCGGAGACGCGACCGTCGCGCAAGCGATGGTGGATCAGGTGGCCGCGCTGAACGCCGAGGAGACCGGTCCGGGATCCATGGGTGTGGTGGTCGGGGTAACCGTCACCGATCCGCCGGACTTGTCGTCGATTGGCGGCCCCGTGCTTGTCCCGGGGCTCGGCGCCCAGGGGGGTAGGCCCGGCGATCTGCGTGGCTTAGGCGGGGCGCCGGGATCGCTTCTGCTGCCCGCGGTCTCGCGCGAGGTGCTACGCGAAGGCCCTGACGTCTCGGCGCTGCGTGCGGCGGTGTCACGGCTGCGGGACAGCGTGGCCTATCTGCTTGACGAGTGAACAAGCGGAAGCTGAGCTTCTGATCTATTCACTGTGCCGGGCAACGTCTTTCGGCAGAGTATGCGCGCAGCGGCCAGTGGTATCAGTGACGCGACAACGACCCACCGTCCTGCGGGTGTGAATCCGCCCCAGCCCGGATTGATGACGTAGATCCGGGTATAGACAAGCGTCAGGATGGCGCCGATCAGCACGAGGACGCCGACCGCGATATCGCGCCCCTTACTCATCGGCGGGATGGGGCGGTCCCACCACGGCAGCGCGCGGCGTTCGGTGGCCCGCAGCGGGACGAAGAAGACGGCCACGATGGCGCATACGATCGCCAGGCGCAGCACGTTTCCGGGCCAGTACCAGCCATCGCGCGGGCTCACCAATCCGATATGCAGGGCCAGGTAGACCCCGTAGGACAACAGGAACGTGACCACCCAGTGCCACAGGTAGATCGTCATGCTGCCGCTGGTGCACAGCTCCACGAATCTCCAGGTGCGTGCCCCCTGTAGCCGGCGATTGATGGCCGGTGCCAGCGCGATCACCACCAGGCACTCGACTATTGCGCTCGTCGCGAGGAGCAAGGTCGGCGGCATGTTGGCGATCAGTCCCGTCGGGTACGGCCCCAGGATGGCCAGTGCCACGGTGGCGCCGAGGGCGACGGCCGCGGCTGCCAGCGCCACCCGGCGGGGGATGAGCCTGCGCTGATAGGCGATGCCCAACGCGGCGGGGACAAGCCACATGAAGATCATGTTGATCCAGCCGGTCATCACCCAGGTGTCGGTAACGACGCTGATGGTGTCGATCAGGGCCGTGAACAGGCACATTGCCGCGATGAACCCGCCGAGTCGGCGTCCCGTGCGAATGCGGGCCAGCCAGGGCATGAACGCCAGCGTCAGCAGATAGGCGCCGACGTACCAGAGCAGCTCGATATGGCGCATCTCGAGATACAAGAGTTGTCGGGAGTTGCCCATGGTGATGCGCAGCAAGGTGGTCACCAGCGCCACGAATGCGAGGAAGTAGAAGACCGGACGGAAGAGCCGCGTCGTCCGGCTCATCAGAAACTGCCCCCACGACCTACCGGACTCCCAGGAGTGAAGATTAGCTGCGGCGCCCGCGAAGAAGAACAGGGGCATCAGTGGGATCAGCCAAAACAGCCAGTGCACGTTGTAATTCGCTGACATAGCCGGTTTGCCCTTGATGAGGGTAGGGCTGCCCGCGAGGACGTGGTAGGCCACGACCGTGGCCAGTGACACGAGCCTCACGGCATCCAATACCCGATCACGCTCACGTGATGGGTGCATGACGTCACCCATATGGCGCACCCTACCCAGCAACTGCCGTGCCTTGCTCAGCAGCTTCACGGGGTGCCTCGTCGCCGGCTTTCTCACCTGCGTCTCTTCAACTGGACGTTGACGGGTCGCGACACGCGCAACACGAGATTCACACAAGATTTTCAGTTTGCCCTCACGGCAATCACGGTTTGCTTGTCTCCGGTTCAGGGACAAGAATTACTGGTATTGTCAACTCTGAACGAAATACGCAGGGAGGCAATAGCTTTCATTGGCGACCTGCAGAAATGCCGGGTGGGAACGGGTGAACGCGATGGTTGCTCGGCAGGATCGCCCGCGGCCCCTCTAGCAGGCGATTTTCACCGAGAACAGGGGGGTGGGGTTCACATATGTCGGTTGGCGTGGGTACGGTCGCTGTCGCTGGCTGGTTGTTTTCCAGCCGATCAGAAAAACCGACGAGTTTCGTATGAGACGGAGGAATCGTGGCCCTTCCACAGTTGACTGACGAGCAGCGTGCCGCCGCGTTGGCGAAGGCGGCTGCCGCCCGCCGCGCCCGGGCCGAGCTCAAGGAAAAGCTCAAGAAAGGTGGCACCAATCTCAAGCAGGTGCTCAAGGACGCCGAGACCGATGAGGTCCTGGGCAAGATGAAGGTTTCTGCACTGCTGGAAGCCCTGCCCAAGGTCGGCAAGGTCAAGGCGCAGGAGATCATGACCGAGCTGGAGATCGCCCCGACCCGCCGTTTGCGTGGTCTTGGTGACCGTCAGCGCAAGGCGCTGTTGGAGCGGTTCGACTTCTCCTGATCTTCTCCAGATGACAGCTTCGATGAGGGGCCGGGTAGTAGTCCTATCCGGCCCCTCAGCCGTCGGCAAGTCCACCGTCGTGCGTCGCCTGCGCGATGACGTACAAGGCCTCTTCTTCAGCGTCTCCGCCACGACCAGGGCCCCGAGGCCCGGGGAAGTGGACGGCGTCGACTACCACTTCGTCACCGCCGAAGAGTTCCAGCGGCTCATTGACACCGGTGCGCTGCTGGAATGGGCCGATATCCACGGTGGATTGCAGCGTTCGGGAACTCCGGCCGCGCCGGTCCGCGAAGCGATGGAGGCCGGTCGCCCGACCCTCATCGAGGTCGACCTGGCCGGGGCCCGTGCCATCAAGGCCGCACTTCCGCAGGCTCTGACGGTCTTCCTGTCTCCGCCGAGCTGGGACGCGCTGGTGCAGCGCCTTACCGGCCGAGGCACCGAATCAGAGGCCGTGATCGCCCGGCGATTGCAAACTGCCGAGGTCGAAATGGCGGCTCAAAGTGACTTTGATGTCGTCGTCGTCAATGACCAGTTGGAAAATGCCTGCGCACAGTTGGTATCGTTATTGGTCGGACGTTAACCGGCAGCGCATCAACAGACACTGCGAACACCGCGCCAGCCATACTCAGCGCCATCTACCTATCCAGGAGATTTCTTAGTGAGCACCTCCCAGACCGACGTCATCGTCGAACCGGGCACCGAAAGCTACGACGCCGCTCTCGACACGCCGCTGGGTATCACCAACCCGCCGATTGACGAGCTGCTGGCGCGGGCATCGAGCAAGTACGCGCTCGTGATCTACGCAGCCAAGCGCGCCCGCCAGATCAACGACTACTACAACCAGCTGGGCGACGGCATCCTCGAGTACGTGGGTCCGCTGGTCGAGCCGGGTCTGCAGGAGAAGCCGCTGTCGATCGCGCTGCGCGAGATCCACGGCGACCTGCTTGAGCACACCGAAGGCGAGTAGAAGCCAGGACGCCGGTCATGGCCGACCGTAAGCGGATCATCGTCGGAGTGGGCGGGGGAATTGCCGCCTACAAGGCCTGCACCGTGGTACGCCAGCTCGCGGAGGCCGGACACAGCGTCCGGGTCATTCCCACCGAGTCGGCCCTGCAGTTCGTGGGTGCCGCAACGTTCGAGGCGCTCTCGGGTGAGCCGGCCCGAACCGGGGTCTTCGATGACGTTCCGGAGGTTCCGCACGTACGGCTCGGGCAGGACGCGGACCTGGTCGTGGTCGCGCCTGCCACCGCGGATCTGCTGGCCCGCACGGCCACGGGTCGCGCCGACGATCTGCTGACCGCGACCCTGCTGACTGCGCGTTGTCCGGTGCTCTTCGCCCCTGCCATGCACACGGAGATGTGGCTGCACGCCGCGACCCAGCACAACGTGTCGACACTGCGTGAGCGCGGCGCCGTTGTCCTCGAGCCCGCGTCGGGGAGGCTCACCGGTGCCGACACCGGTCCTGGCCGTCTGCCCGAGGCGGAAGAAATCACCACCCTGGCGCAACTGCTACTGGCCCGCGCGGACGCGCTGCCGCACGATCTGGCCGGGGTACGCGTCCTGGTCACCGCCGGTGGCACGCGCGAGCCGCTGGATCCCGTGCGCTTCATCGGGAACCGCAGCTCCGGTAAGCAGGGATACGCGATAGCCCGGGTCGCCGCCCAACGCGGAGCCGAGGTCACGCTTATCGCGGCGCACACCGTTGGGCTGCCAGATCCGGCCGGGGTCGATGTGGTGCACATCAGCTCCGCGGCGCAACTGCAGGACGCGGTCACCAAACATGCTCCCGAGGCAGAGGCGTTGATTATGGCCGCGGCCGTGGCCGATTTCCGGCCCGCCCACGTTGCGACCAGCAAGATCAAAAAGAGCCACAGTCCCGACGGTGAGAACCCCGTCGATGCGCCCATCGAATTGCTGCGCAACGCTGACGTGCTGGCCGGCGTGGTCCGTGCGCGCACAGACGGGCAGCTGCCCAAGATGCGGGCCATCGTCGGATTCGCCGCCGAAACCGGCGACGCCAACGGCGATGTGCTCCACCACGCCCGCACCAAGTTAAAGCGCAAGGGCTGTGATCTGTTGGTAGTCAACGCCGTTGGTGAAGGACGAGCGTTCGAAGTGGATAGCAACGATGGTTGGCTGCTCTCGGTCCAAAGCGGCGGTGCGGTCTCTGAAGTTGTCCTCGAGCACGGCACCAAAGTTCTGATGGCAAGCCGTATTGTGGATGCCGTCGCCGGGCTTTGTCAGTGAACCTGACAACCGGGTGTGGCCCCGATCTCAATTCGTCGGCCATAATGATTAGGACACGTAACGATCTGAAAGGGGCTGCGCTGTGAGCTCAGCGGGACGGCTTTTCACCAGCGAATCGGTGACCGAGGGGCATCCGGACAAGATCTGTGATGCCATCAGCGACTCGATCCTCGACGCGCTGCTCGCACAGGACCCCAAGTCCCGTGTCGCGGTGGAGACGCTGGTGACCACCGGTCAGGTGCACGTCGCCGGTGAAGTCACCACCTCCGCGTATGCCGACATCCCCAAGATCGTGCGTGATCGCGTTCTGGAGATCGGCTATGACTCGTCATCCAAGGGCTTTGACGGGCACTCCTGCGGTGTGAACATCGCCATCGGCGCGCAGTCTCCTGATATCGCCCAGGGTGTCGACACCGCTCACGAGGCCCGTGTCGAGGGTGCCGCCGACCCGCTGGACGCTCAGGGCGCCGGTGACCAGGGTCTGATGTTCGGTTACGCCATCAACGACACCCCCGAGCTGATGCCGCTGCCCATCGCGCTGGCGCACCGCCTCGCGCGCCGGCTGACCGAGGTCCGCAAGGAAGGCCTGCTGCCGTACCTGCGTCCTGACGGCAAGACCCAGGTCACCATCGAATACGACGGCTACAAGGCCGTGCGGCTCGACACGGTGGTGCTCTCCACACAGCACGCCGCCGATATCGACCTGGACAACCTGCTGACCCCGGATATCCGGGAGAAGGTCGTCAACACGGTCCTGGACGAGCTGGACCAGGAGTCGCTGGACATTTCCGACTACCGGCTGTTGGTGAACCCGACCGGCAAGTTCGTGCTCGGTGGCCCGATGGGTGATGCCGGCCTGACCGGCCGCAAGATCATCGTCGACACCTACGGCGGCTGGGCCCGGCACGGCGGCGGCGCGTTCTCCGGTAAGGATCCCTCAAAGGTGGACCGATCGGCCGCGTACGCGATGCGCTGGGTGGCCAAGAACGTGGTGGCCGCCGGGCTGGCGGACCGGGTAGAGGTACAGGTCGCCTACGCGATCGGTAAGGCCGCTCCAGTGGGCCTGTTCATCGACACCTTCGGCACGAACACCATCGACCAGGTCAAGATCGAGAAGGCCATCAACGAGGTGTTCGACCTGCGGCCGGGAGCGATCATCCGCGATCTGGACCTGCTGCGGCCGATCTATGCGCAGACCGCCGCGTACGGCCACTTCGGCCGTACCGACGTCGACCTGCCATGGGAGCGAACCGACCGGGTCGACGCGCTCAAAGCCGCCATCTAGCTTTCCCACAAAGAACGCCGAGTGTGAGCAGAACTGCTCACACTCGGCGTTTTTGTCGCACCGGCACTCAGATCAGATAGGGAATCAGGGCTTTCCGGTCGGTCGGGTAGTCGGTGAATTTCTCGTGGTACCAACGGTGGGTGGCCAGCGCGCGCGGAATCAGATTGCCGGCGGTGATCAGCAGGATGGCGATCCCGGGCAGCGCCCAGGTGAGGAGGGCGAATCCGGACCAGGCGATCAGCTCGCCCAGATACGCGGGGCTGGTGACACATCGGAACCCGCCGCCGAACGGGATGCGGTACTCGACACCGCCGGGGTTCTGCTTGTTACGAAGGTTTCGGACGATCGACTCAGAGCTGAGTAGGAGCGCGAATCCGCACAGGTAGATGGCCAGGCCCGCCAGGAATCGTGGGTCCCGCAGCCAGGCGCTGTCGTATTGCCCGAAGAAGTCGTGGCTGAAGAGCGTTCCGTTGAGGTACCCATGCATCGACGTCACGAGCATGCCCATGACGACAACCGAGACGTTGAACGTGCTGCGCTTGCCGGGTACCTGGCGGATGGCAAGAGGGAAGTACCAGCCGCGGTTGGCGTAGTGCAGCATCCATATCCCGGCAAGAACCAGTGACGTCGGCTCGAAGCGGGCCGGTCCGGTCAGATAGCAGATGAGAAATACCGCGGTCGCCGGAATCTCCATCAGCCACCAGCCGAGTTTCGGATTCAGATTGAGCCCGAGTTTTGTTGTCGAGAAGCGCCCATACGAACTCTGGGCGAAGAGGCCTCCGATGATCACGAATGCCGCGAAGCCGAGTGCCGCCGTCAGCACGGTGTCGTAAACGGTGTTGCCGGTGTACCAGTGCATGACGTTTCCCTCGGTGAGCGGGCGGCATCGCCCGGATGCGAATCGCAGAACTGTAACGTGTTCTACCACGCGCGTATCGGGCCCGGACGGAAGTGGCCAACCGCCGGGCCTGTGCGCCGGTGTTGTGCGGATTGGCGCGCGCGCCGGGCGAGGTGCGCATAGAGTCTGCCAATGACGGTGTCTGATGCTCTTCGTGCGAGCGGCTCGTCGGTGATCAGAGCCGCACTGACGCAAGCGACTTGGACTGGCGACAAGGAATCGATGCTGGCCAAGCACGAGCGCTTTGTCGCCGAGGCGGCGTCCCGGGGCGCTCAGGTGATCTGCTTCCAGGAGCTCTTCTACGGTCCCTACTTCGGCATCGTGCAGGACAAGAAGTACTACGAATACGCCGAGTCAGTGCCCGGACCGGTTACCGAGAGGTTCGCGGCGCTCGCCAGGGAGCATCGCATGGTCATGGTGCTGCCGGTATATGAGGAGGAGCGGCCGGGTGTTCTCTACAACACCGCCGCGGTGGTGGATGCCGACGGCACCTACCTGGGCAAATATCGCAAGCACCACATTCCGCATCTCGACCGATTTTGGGAGAAGTTCTACTTTCGGCCCGGGAACCTCGGGTACCCCGTGTTCGACACCGCGGTCGGGAAGATCGGCGTCTACATCTGTTACGACCGGCATTTCCCGGAAGGCTGGCGTAACTACGGGCTCGCCGGAGCAGAGCTGGTTTTCAACCCTTCGGCCACCAAACCCGGCCTGTCCAACAGACTTTGGGAGCTGGAGCAGCCTGCCGCGGCGGCGGCCAACCAGTACTTCGTCGGTGCCAATAACCGAATAGGAACTGAGAACGGCGAATTCGGGGATCAGGCCGTCACGTTCTACGGCAGTTCCTACTTCGTCGATCCGCGCGGCAACTACGTCGGTGAGATCGCCTCCGAGAGTGCCGAGGAGATCGTGATACGGGACCTGGACCTGTCCGTGGTCCGTGAGGTGCGGGCCGACTGGCAGTTCTATCGGGATCGCCGGCCCGACACGTACGGCCCGATCGTCGCTCCGTAGGAGGCTGTCGATGACAACGACCCTGATCCGAGGCGGCACCGTGGTGACGGCGACCGGACGTGGCGACGCGGATGTCCTGATCGACGGCGAGAAGATCGCTGCCGTGCTGCAACCCGGCAGCACGCTGCTGGGGGTGGATCTGGCCCGCGCCGTCGACACCGTGATCGAGGCGGCCGGCAAGTACGTCATCCCGGGCGGGATTGACGCGCACACTCATATGTCGATGCCCTTCGGTGGCACGACCGCCTCGGATGACTTCGAGACGGGGACGCGGGCCGCGGCCTGGGGCGGCACCACGACCATCATCGACTTCGCTGTGCAGAAATACGGTGAGCAGCTGCAAGATTCGCTGCAGACATGGCATGAGATGGCGGCGGGCCGGTGCGCGGTGGACTATTCCTTTCACCAGATTGTGGGTGACGTCAACGATGCCTCGCTGACGGCCCTGCGCGGCCTGGCCGACGAGGGCATCACGAGTTACAAGATGTTCATGGCGTACCCGGGGGTCTTCTACAGCAACGACGCGCAGATATTGCGCGCCATGCAGGTGGGTGCCGACACCGGACTGATGACCATGATGCACGCCGAGAATGGTCCTGCCATAGATGTTTTGGTGGCTCAGCTGCTCGCGGCGGGCAAGACCGATCCGTACTACCACGGGATCGCGCGGGCCTGGCAGCTCGAGGAGGAGGCGACGCACCGCGCCATCATGCTGTCCAACCTGACGGGCGCGCCGCTGTACGTCGTGCACGTCTCGGCGAAACAGGCTGTCGCCCAGTTGGCCGCCGCGCGAGACGCGGGCCAGAACGTATACGGGGAGACCTGCCCGCAGTACTTGTACCTGTCCCTCGAGGACAACCTGGGTGCGCCGGGCTTCGAGGGCGCCAAGTGGGTCTGCTCGACGCCGCTGCGGTCCAAACATGAACATCACCAGGATGAGATGTGGCGCGCGCTGCGGACCAACGACATACAGATGGTGTCGACCGATCATTGTCCGTTCTGCATGAAGGGGCAGAAGGACATGGGCGTCGGGGATTTCTCGAAGATTCCCAACGGGATCGGCTCGATCGAGCACCGGATGGATCTGCTGTACCAGGGAGTTGTGGACGGCCGGATCACCGTGGAGCGGTGGGTGGAGATCACCTCGACGACTCCGGCCCGGATGTTCGGGCTCTACGGCCGCAAGGGAGTGATCGCGCCAGGTGCCGACGCGGACATCGTTGTCTACGACCCCCACGGGCACACCTCGATCGGGTTGGGCAAGACCCACCACATGAACATGGACCACTCGGCGTGGGAGGGGTACGAGATTGACGGACACGTCGACACCGTGCTCTCCCGTGGAAAGGTGATCGTCGACGGCGACGAGTATCTGGGCAGCAAGGGAGACGGTGCGTTTCTGCGCCGCGGCCTGTGTCAATACCTCATCTGAGGCTGGTCGATAGAGAGGGCCCGCGATGGATTTCGGAGTAGTCCTGCAATGTGATCCACCGGCCGCGCGAACGGTGCAGCTGGCCAAACTTGCCGAGGCACATGGCTTCAGCCATGTGTGGACCTTCGATTCGCACTTGCTGTGGCAGGAGCCCTATGTGCTCTACAGCCAGATTCTGCATGAGACCAAGCGGATCGTCGTGGGGCCCATGGTCACCAACCCCGCCACCCGGGACTGGACCGTGACCGCATCGCTGTACGCGACCCTGAACGACATGTACGGCAATCGCACTATCTGCGGCATCGGCCGCGGCGATTCGGCCGTCCGGGTGACCGGCGGCGCGCCCACGACCCTGGCCGCGCTGCGTGACTCGATCCACGTCATCAGAGAGCTCGCGAACTCGCGACCCGTCGAATACCACGGTGCCACTATGCAATTCCCGTGGAGCCGCTCCTCCACGCTCGAGGTATGGGTCGCGGCATACGGGCCCAAGGCCCTCGCCCTGACCGGCGAAGTAGCGGACGGTTTCATCTTGCAGCTCGCCGATATCGACATCGCGCGGTGGATGATCGGCGCCGTGCGGGAAGCGGCCGTGGCGGCCGGGCGTGATCCGGCGGACGTGCGGATCTGCGTGGCCGCACCCATATATGTGGGATTGGACTGGACGCATATGCGCGACCAATGCCGATGGTTCGGTGGCATGGTGGGCAATCACGTGGCCGACATCGTGACCAGGTATGGCTCCCACGGTCAGGTACCACAATCGCTTACCGACTACATCGCCGGCCGTGAGGGATACGACTACAACCAGCACGGTCGGGCAGGGAATACCCATGCGGAGTTCGTGAGCGACGACATCGTCGAGCGCTTCTGTGTGCTCGGCACCGCGGCAGACCACATCGCAAAGTTGTTGGAGCTCAAGGCGCTCGGGGTGGACCAGTTCGCTGGATACCTGCAGCACGACAACAAGGAGGAAACACTGCGCGTATACGGGGAAACGGTTATTCCCGCTCTGTCACAACACATCACGGCGAAGAGCTGATGACGACAGCAGAGGGGGAGCTGGTGCCGGCAGCGGCCGCGAGCCGGCTGATTAACGAGGACCTGGCGCCCACCACCGCGGCGCAGGCGACCTGGCGCACCTGGGACATCTTCTGCCTCTGGATGACCTCGGCACACAGCCTGGGCAGCTACGGCTTCGCTGTGGGCATGTTGGCCCTGGGGCTGACGGGCTGGCAGACCATGCTGGCGCTCTTCGCCGGGGTGCTGGTGCTCTGGTTCGGGAGCAACCTGATCGGGATCGCCGGCCAACGGCTGGGGGTGCCGTTCCCGGTGTTCGCGCGCGCCACGTTCGGGATCTTCGGCGCCAATGTCCCGGCGCTGCTGCGTGGAATGGTCGCGATCTTCTGGTACGGAATCCAGACCTACCTGGCGTCCACGGCGGTGATCGTGCTGCTCTTGCGGCTGGATCCCGGGCTGCGGGCGTGGACCGAGCCGACATTCTTGGGCCTACACGTCTTGGGGTGGGCCGCCTTCCTGACGCTGTGGACCGTGCAGCTGGTGATCCTCAATTACGGCATGGAGATAGTCCGCAAGGCCTCCGACGTGGCGGGTCCGGTCGTGTGGATCGGGATGATCGCCCTGGCGATATGGATGCTGGCCCGGGTGGACTGGAGCATCGACTTCGGTGCGCGCGTCGGAGCGCCGCTCACACCGGGAGCCACGGTGCTCGCCTTCACCGGAGTGGCGTTCTTGATGGTTGCCTTCATGGCCGGTCCCTTGGTCAACTACGCGGACTTCGCCCGGTTTGCGCCCAGCCGCGGGGCGATCCTGCGCGGGAATGCGCTGGGCATCCCGCTCAACGAGACCGCGTTCGTGGTGATCTCGATCGTCATTTCGCTTGCCGCGCTGAAGAAATACGGCAGTGTGATGACCGATCCGGTGGAGCTGGTCGCCGATATCGATTCGGATGCCGTCGTGATTGTCGCGGCGGTGCTCTTTGCCGTCGCCACCGTGGGCATCAATGTGGTGCTCAATTTCGTCTCGCCGTCGTACGACATCTCGAACGTCGCACCGAAGTACATCTCATTTCGCACCGGGGGCATCATCACCGCGGTCCTTTCGGTCGCGGTGCTTCCCTGGAAGATCTGGGGAAACGAAGCCGCCATCGTGTACTTCCTCGGCGGGGTCGGCGCACTGATGGGGCCGGTGTTCGGGATCCTCGTCGTCGACTACTACCTGCTGCGCCGCCAACGCACCAATACGGCCGACCTGTACTCCGAGTCCACCGAGGGCGCCTACTACTACATTCGCGGGTTCAACCCCGCGGCCTTGATCGCGCTGGGTGTTTCGGGTGCGGCAGCGGTCGCTCTTGCGCTTGTGCCCTCGTCGCAGAGCCTGACCGCGCTGTCCTGGCCCGCCGGTGCGCTGTTGGGGGGCGTGCTGATGTACGTGTTGAGCTTGTCGCGCATCGGGCTAGCCGTGCAGCGCCGCCCTCAGAGCGGCCAATGACCGATCCCGCTCTTCGGTGGCGGCGGGCACGATATCGGCGTACCCCAGGTAGCCGTGAATCAACGTGGGGGCGTTGTGCAGCTCGACCGGCACGCCAGCTCCGCTGAGCAGCTCGGCGTACTTGGCGCCGTCATCGCGCAGCGGATCGAACTGTGCGGTACCGATGAATGCCGGGGCCAGCCCCTCGAAGCTTTCGGCGCGGGCCGGCACCAGCGTCGGGCCGGCGGTGGCGGGATTGGTGTCTCCGAGATACCACTTGCTCAGCCCGGCGACTGCCTTGACGTCCAGGACGGGCGCCTCGGCATTTTCGATCATCGATGGCAGCGTCACGTCGAAGGTGGTCGCTGGGTACCACAGCACCTGGAAAGCCAATGGAATGCCGTGATCGCGGGCCAGCTGGGCCAGCACCGCGGAGAGGTTTCCGCCGGCGGAATCGCCACCGACGGCAAGACGATCAGGGTCGCCGCCAATGTCGGCGGCATGTTCGTGCACCCATTGCAACGCGGCCCAGCAGTCCTCGACCGCGGCCGGATAGGGATGCTCCGGTGCCAGTCGATAGTCCACCGACACGACCACGGCGTCGGCCTGCACGGCCGCCGCACGGCCGACCGCATCATGGGTATCCAGGTCGCCGATTACCCAGCCACCCCCGTGGATCAGCACGAACACCGGGTGTACCCCGTCCGCGGACGGGGAGTAGATACGCACCGGTATCTCACCGGCGGGGCCGGGGATGGTGCGGTCCTCCACCTTGGCGACCTCGATCCACGGTGGGCGTGCGGTGGCGATCGCCCGATAGGCGTCCCGGGAAGCCTGCGGGCCGTCCGGCGAAACGAGCTGAATCGGAACAGCTTCCAGGATCTTCAGGATGATCGGGTCGATGCCGGTTTCGGTGGCGGTCATGTCGTCACTGTATCGGGTGCTGACCTGCGAGTCGGGGGCGTCTGCTAGAACCACCAGGTGACTGCGACGCGGGTGGTGGCCGAGCACGAGCCGGTGGCTCGGGTACTGCCGCTGCTCACCGTGCCTCATCTGGATCGCGAGTTTGACTACCTGGTGTCGGCGGAGCAGTCCGACGACGCCCAGCCTGGAGTGCGGGTGCGGGTGCGATTCCACGGTCGGCTGGTGGACGCGATCCTGCTGGAACGCCGCTCGGAAACTGATCACCCCGGCAAGCTCGGGTGGCTGGATCGTGTCGTATCGCCTACGCGAGTGCTGACGCCGGATGTGCGCAGGCTCGTCGACGCGGTGGCGGCCCGCTACGCGGGAACCCGCGCGGACGTGTTGCGCCTGGCGCTGCCGCCTCGTCACGCGCGCGTCGAAAAGGAAATCCGCGCGGCGGCGGCCGATGATGTCGTGGCGGCGCCGGTCGACGGCTCGGGATGGGGCCGCTATCAACGTGGTGAGCGATTTCTCGAGGCGCTCGCGCAGGGCCGCGCCGCGCGTGCGGTGTGGCAGGCACTGCCCGGGGAGGCGTGGTGCACCCGGCTCGCCGAGGCCGCGGTGGCCGCGGTGAGTACCGGCAGGGGAGTGCTCGCGGTCGTCCCGGATCAGCGCGATATCGATGCGTTGGCCGCTGAATGTGTGAAACATGTTGGTGCACAACGTGTTATCGCACTTTCGGCGGAGCTCGGCCCCGCTGAGCGGTATCGGCGCTGGCTCGCGGTGCTGCGCGGAGACGCCACGGTGGTGATCGGTACCCGGGCCGCGGTGTTCGCGCCGGTGTCCGATCTGGGGCTCGTAATGGTCTGGGACGACGGTGATGACAACCTCGCCGAGCCCCGTTCTCCTTATCCGCACGCCCGCGAGGTGGCGATGCTGCGTGCGCATCAGCTGCGGTGTGCCGCGGTGATCGGGGGGTATGCGCGCACCGCCGAGTCTCAGGCACTGGTGGTGAGCGGCTGGGCGCATGACCTGGTCGCGGCCCGTGCGGTGGTACGCAAGGCCTCCGCCCGGATCAGTGCCCTCGACGACAGTGGATATGCGCAGGAACGCGATCCGGCAGCACGTTCGGCGCGACTCCCCATGGTGGCGCTGACTGCCGCACGGGATGCGTTGAAGCGTGGGCATTCGGTGCTCGTGCAGGTCCCGCGCCGTGGGTATGTGCCCGCGTTGGCCTGCACTCGCTGCCGCACTGTCGCGCGGTGTCGTCATTGCACCGGCCCGCTGGCGCTGGAGGGACCAAGTGATACCTCGAGCCCCAGCTGTCGCTGGTGCGGACGCGTCGATGCCGATCTGCGTTGCGCCCGCTGCGGCTCGGGTGCGGTGCGCGCCGTGGTGGTGGGCGCGCGCAGGACCGCCGAGGAGCTCGGTAGAGCACTGCCGGGAGTTCCGGTGGTGACATCCGGCGGCGGCGAGGTGCACACCACGGTCACCGGGCCGCCGAGCCTGGTGGTGTGCACGCCAGGGGCAGAACCCCTGACACCCAACGGATATGGCGCGGCACTGCTCCTGGATGCGTGGGCATTGCTCGGCCGTCAGGACCTGCGGGCCGCGGAAGACACCTTGCGCAAGTGGATGGCTGCCGCCGCGCTGGTGCGCGGAGCCGACGAGGGCGGAACCGTCGTTGTCGTGGCGGACTCGACCCTACCGACGGTGCAGGCACTGATCCGGTGGGATCCGGTGGGGCATGCCGCCGCCGAACTGGCTGCCCGTGCGGAGGTGGGATTGCCGCCGCAGGTGCATATCGCGGCCATCGACGGGCCCGCCGTGGCGGTGGCGGCCCTCATCGACACTGCTGATCTTCCCGAGGGTGCCGAGCTATTGGGACCCGTCGATCTACCGGTAGGGGCGCGCCGCCCGGCCGGGATATCCGATGGCGTCGAGGTGGTGCGCATGCTCATTAGGGTCGAGCGCACGGCGGGACTTGAGATGGCCGCGGCTTTGCGCCGGGGAGTGGCAACGCTGAGTGCGCGACGCGACGCCGAGCCCGTCAGAATCCAGATCGATCCGCTGCACGTGGGTTGATCCGGCGAACGTCAGGCATTAGCGGCGGTGAGCGCGGAGCCACCACCGATACCGTGGGCGAAGGTATCGACGATGTAGCCCAGGAGCTCCTCGCGAGTCATATCGCTCGTGTTTGTCCACCAGTTGATGGTCATGAGCACGCCGCCGACCGCGAGCCGTGACCAGATAGGCGCCAGCTGTCGCATGTGTGCGCCGGGAAACTCGGCCTGCAAATGCTCTTCGGTCACCTGCGCGATGAGGTCGAAGACGCCGTGGTCGAGTCGTTCCTGGGCGGTGAGGTCGCGATCGAGCGCGACGTACAGCTCCGGCTCCGCGATGATCCAGTCGATAACGATGTCCGAAAAAGCCCGAGTTTGATCGCGTATATCGCCAACCATGCTGTCGCGCCACGAACCGGCGATCAGCCGATCTGCGTGACGGCGGCTCAACGCCCGCAGCAGGTCCGCCTTGGTGGGAAAGATCGCGTAGCAGGCGGACCGGGCGAATCCTGCCTCCCTGGCGACCTCGGCAATGGACACGCTGCCCCCGCTGTTGCGAATCGCGCGCTCCGCGGCGTCGAGCAGGTCCTCGGTTCGCAACTTGCGATCGTAGGGAGCGCCACTCGGCCGGCCTCGTCCTCTGGTAGCCATCAAGATTATGGTATCGGATGTATCCAGACTTGGGATCGCGATCCTCGGCGAACGCAACGGGCCGTCCCGGGCGCGGCCGGTCCACCGGGGATTCGATGTAGACGGCGCATCGTTCCTAGACTGACGCGGTGCGCATAGTGTTCGCCGGTACTCCGGCCCCGGCGTTGCCGTCTCTGCGAGGGCTGTTGGCCTCCCGTCATGAGGTGGTCGCGGTACTGACCCGGCCCGACGCCCGCTCAGGCAGGGGACGAGCCTCGGCGGCGTCGCCCGTGGCCGAGCTGGCCCACGAGCATGGGATCACCGTGCTTGCCCCATCGCGCCCGAACGCCCCCGAATTCGTCAGCGAGCTCACTGAACTCGCTCCGGACTGCTGCGCGGTGGTCGCCTACGGGGCCCTGCTGAAATCCGAGTTGCTCGCCGTGCCCACGCATGGCTGGGTGAATCTGCATTTCTCACTGTTGCCCGCGTGGCGTGGCGCCGCGCCCGTACAGGCATCCATCGCCGCTGGTGACGAGATAACCGGTGCCACCACGTTTCTTATCGAGCCCGCATTGGACAGCGGGCCTGTCTACGGCGTGGTCACCGAGCGGATTAGCGCCGGCGACACCGCTGGTGCGTTGCTGGGCAGGCTCGCCGAATCCGGTGCGGGCCTTCTTGAATCGACAATGGACGGGATCGAAGACGGGGCACTGATCGCCGTTCCGCAGGTAGCCGACGGAGTGAGCACCGCACCGAAGATCACCGTGGAGCACGCTCGAATCCGGTGGGAGCTTCCGGCGCATGTGATCGATCGCCATGTGCGAGCCATGACCCCCGAACCCGGCGCTTGGACAACCATCGGCGAGACGCGGGTCAAGGTGGGGCCGGTGCGGGTCGATGTTGACGAGCACGCCGAACAACTGCCGCCCGGAGTGGTCGCGGTTCGCAAACGAGACGTACTGGTCGGCACCGGCACGACGGCGATCGCGCTCAACGAGGTGCAGCCCCAAGGTAAGAAGCTGATGAACGCTGTCGACTGGGCGCGCGGCGCCAGACTGGATGCGGAGGTTCGCGCACTGTGAGCACACGACCGCCGCGTAGGCGGCCCAACCAGGATGCACGTCCGCCCGAGCGTGCGCGCCGCAAGCTCGATCCGGCACGTCAGGCAGCGCTCGATGTGCTGCGCGCGGTATCTCGTCACGACGCGTATGCCAATCTGGCGCTGCCCGCGTTGCTGCGTGAGCGCGGCATAGCCGGGCGCGACGCGGCCTTCGCCACCGAGCTCACCTATGGAACATCGAGGGCCCGTGGCCTTCTCGACGCGGTGATCGCCTCGGCAGCGGGCCGCTCGATCGACGAGGTGGACGAGGGGCTGCGCGATCCGCTGCGGCTGGGGGCCTATCAGCTGCTACGCACCCGCGTAGAACCCCATGCGGCGCTGTCCACCACCGTCGATGCGGTAGCCGTCGAATTCGACCAGGGCAGAGCCGGTTTCGTGAATGCGGTACTGCGGACGATCTCCCGCCGCAGCGAAGAAGAATGGGTGCAGGAGCTGGCCCCGCCGGAATCCGACAGGATCGGCCGGCTCGCCTTCGCGACCGCCCACCCGCGGTGGATCGCACAGGCGTTCTCCGATGCGCTGGGCCCAGCGGCCGCTGAGCTCGGTGACGTGCTCGCCAGTGACGACGAGCGCCCTGTCGTTCACCTCGCCGCACGTCCGGGCCACATGGACGCGGAAACGCTGGCCGAAGAGGTGGGCGGCACCGTCGGCCGCTACTCGCCCTACGCGGTGTATCTACCCGGCGGAAACCCGGGCCGACTGGAGGCCCTCCGCGACGGCCTGGCACAGGTACAAGACGAAGGCAGCCAGCTGGTCGCGCGCGCGACAGCGCTGGCTCCACTCGACGGCACCGACGAACGATGGCTTGATCTGTGCGCCGGGCCAGGCGGCAAGACGGCGCTACTGGGAGCCCTGGCTGCCGAGCGCGGTGCCCATGTCACGGCGGTCGAGATCGCCGCGCACCGGGCCGGGTTGGTGGCCACCGCCGCGAAATCGTTGCCGGTGACGGTGCTCACCGCGGATGGGCGTGAAAGCGGGCTGGCGCCCGCATCCTTCGACCGCGTGCTGGTTGACGCACCGTGCACGGGGCTCGGTGCGCTGCGCCGCCGCCCCGAGGCTCGCTGGCGGCGTCAACCAGGCGACATCCCGGCGCTAGTCAAGCTGCAACGCGAATTGCTCTCCAGCGCCATCGAATTGACTCGACCGGGCGGCGTCATCGTGTACAGCACCTGCTCGCCGCACCTGGCGGAAACAGTGGGTGTGGTGTCCGATGCGGTGCGGCGTCACCCGGTAACCGCCGAGGACGCCCGTGCGGCGTTCCCCGGTGTGGATGGGCTCGGCGATGCCGATGCGGTGCAATTGTGGCCGCACCGGCACGGCACCGATGCCATGTTCACTGCCCTCCTGCGCAAACACGCATAAAGCGGCACATAAGCTGAACGGCATGTCTCACCGCGCTCCCATGATCGCCCCATCGATCCTGTCCGCCGACTTCGCACGTCTTGCCGACGAGATGGCGGCCGTGGAAGGGGCCGATTGGCTGCATGTGGACGTCATGGATGGGCACTTCGTACCCAATCTGACGCTGGGTCTTCCCGTCGTCGACAGTCTGCTGGCCGCAACCGATATCCCCATTGATTGCCACCTGATGATCGATAACCCGGATCGTTGGGCACCCGGATACGCCGAGGCGGGGGCACACAACGTGACCTTCCACGCCGAGGCCACGGATAATCCCGTCGCCGTCGCCCGTGACATTCGTGCCGCGGGTGCCAAGGCCGGTCTCAGCATCAAACCGGGCACACCCCTGGACCCATATCTCGAGGTGCTCAAGGACTTTGACACGCTCCTGGTGATGTCGGTGGAACCAGGATTTGGTGGACAATCATTCATCGCAGGCGTACTCGACAAGGTGCGCGCGGTGCGCAAGCTCGTAGACTCCGGCGAGCTGACCGTGCTTGTGGAGATTGACGGCGGCATTAATGCCGACACTATCGAGCAAGCCGCCGAGGCGGGCGTCGACTGTTTCGTCGCGGGTTCGGCTGTCTATGGCGCGCAGGACCCCCAAGCGGCGGTGCGGGCGCTGCGTGAACAAGCCGCCAGGGCAGCAACACATTTGGCCCGCTGATATGACCAACCCGATCGGTCTTGATGCCGCGATGGATCTGGCGATCCGGGCCGCCGAGCAGGTCAAGGGCAGCACCTATCCGAATCCGCCTGTCGGCGCGGTAATCCTGGATGCCACTGGCGTGGTCGTCGGGGTAGGCGGTACTCGCCCGCCCGGGCAGGAGCACGCCGAGGTGGTCGCGCTGGCCCAGGCCGGAGATGCCGCGGCAGGGGGTACTGCCGTCGTCACCCTGGAGCCGTGCAATCACCAGGGGAGAACCGGGCCATGTGTGGATGCGCTTGCATTGGCTGGCGTTTCACGTGTTGTCTACGCAGTCGATGATCCCAATCCGCAGGCGGCCGGGGGAGCCCAGCGTTTGCGCGCGCTGGGTGTGGACGTTCTCGGAGGCGTGGCTGCCGACCGGGTGGCGGCAGGTCCACTGCGAGAATGGCTGCACAAACAACGCACCGGACGGCCGCATGTCACCTGGAAGTACGGCGCCAGTGTGGATGGGCGCAGTGCCGCCAATGACGGCACCAGTCAATGGATCACCAGTGAGCAGTCACGGGCCGACGTGCATCGGCGCAGGGCGTTCGCCGATGCCGTTCTGGTGGGTACCGGCACCGTGTTCGCCGACGACCCACAACTCACCGCCCGCACCCCCGAGAACGTGTTGTGCCCGCATCAGCCATTGCGCGTCGTCGTCGGTATGCGCGAGGTCTCCTCGGACGCCAAGGTATTGAACGATGACTCGCACACCATGGTGATCCGGACGCACGACCCGGCCGAGGTGATCGCGGCGCTGGCGGACCGAACCGACGTCTTCTTGGAGGGTGGACCGACGCTGGCCGGGGCCTTCCTGCGCGCCGGTCTGGTGGACAGGATCCTGGCCTACCTCGCCCCGATGCTCCTGGGTGGCAACGTCCCCGCCGTGGAGGACGTGGGCGTCACCACCCTGTCGCGCGCGTTGCGCTGGGAGTACGACCACATCGAGCGAATGGGGCCCGATGTGCTACTGAGCCTCGTCCCCCGACTTGCGTTGTGAGCCAACGAAAATCGCGATGGCCGCACCAATCACGCAGACGACGGCCGTGATCGCGAACATCTCGCTATACATCTGGCTGTAGGCGTGAATGGATCGGTCCAGGAGCTGTTGTTGCAGCACAAGGAGATTCGGCTTTCCTTCCGGCTTGGGCTCCTTGGCTGCCAGTGCGTCGAAGTTCTGGTAGAAGCGATGGATGCCCCAGCCGCCGAGGGCCGCCATCCCGATCAGCATGCCCGTCATTCGAGCCACCACCACCAGCGCCGACGCGATGCCGTGCTGTACGGCGGGCACCACGCGTAGCGCTGCCGAGGAAAGCGGGCCGATCACCAGGCCCAGACCCACGCCGGCGACGATCAGGTCGGTATCGAGCCGGGGCAGTGTGAAGAACCCGAAATCGTGCCGGGCGGCCAACACATCCACCGGCCAGCCCGATATCAGGTAATAACCGAATGCGGCGATCAACAGACCGGCGACCGCGATGATCCGGTCGCCGAATCGTGTCGCCAGCCAGCCTCCGATCACCGCGCCGATCGGCAGTGCGACGAGGAACCGCGAGAGCAGGAACACGGCGTCGGCCTTGTCCATCTGCAGCACGCCCTGCCCCAGCAGCTCGATGTTCACGAGCGTCACCATGAGGGCGGCTCCGGCGGCCAGCGATGCGGCCAGCGCCGCGAAGAACGGACCGAACCGAACCCCTTCGGGGCTGATCAACCGAGTCTTGGCGCGCGATTCCCAGAGGATGAATGCCACGAACGCGACCGCGGCCCCGGTCAGTACCGGCAGACCCCAGTCCGGTAGCGCGGAGACCTTGGGGTCGGGGCTGTACAGGCCCACGACCAGCAGGCCCAGGGCGATGGCAAGCAGTGCGCCTCCGATGACGTCGACCTTCGGGCGGTTCGCGTCGTGCTGGTGCGCGGGGACACTGAACTGAACCAACACGATGGCGATGATCGCCAGCGGCACGTTGACCCAGAAGATCGCGGTCCAGGAGCCGAACAGCCATACACACAGAACGCCGTAGAGCGGGCCCAGCACGCTGCCCAGTTCCTGCGCGGCACCGATGCCGCCGAGAACCGTCGCGCGGTTGCGTGCCGCCCAGAGATCGGCTCCCAGAGCCAGGGTGACGGGCAGCAGCGCGCCGCTCGCGACACCCTGGATGACCCGGCCCGTGACCAACATCGTGAGATCGGTCGACATCGCGGTGACAACAGAGCCGATCGCGAAGCCCACCAGTGCCAGCTGCAGGATCAACCGGCGGCCGAATCGGTCGGAGGCCTGCCCCAAGAGCGGCATTGCGGCGATGTAGCCCAGCAGGTACCCGGTGACGATCGGGGTGACCTGCTGGATGTTGTTCAGCGCAATGCCGACGTCGCGCATGATGTCGGTGATAACGCTGACCACGACATAGGTGTCGAGGGCGCCCAACAGCACCGCCAGGCTTCCGGCGCCGATCGCGATGCCGCGATGCCGCAGCGGGAGAGTTGTCTCCTTGGCTGTATCGATCACGAGGCGGGCTTGTCGACCGTGACTGGCTTGCCCCAATCGGACAACGACATCTCAATGGTGTTGCCCGGGGACGTGTCGACGCTGACCTTGGTCAGTGCGTGATTGCCGTCCTTCGCGATCCAGGCCTTGCCCGGGATGTCCGAGGTGAGCTTGGAGCCGGCGAAGGTGTTGATGGCGTCCTTGTTCACGGTCCCGGTCACGAGCACGGAATCGACACCGTCGACGGTCTCGGTCTTCTCCGACTTGGCGCCGGTGAAGTTCGAGAGCAGATTGGCCAACCCCTTGTTGGGATCGAGAATGATCCCGACGTCGTAGACATCCTTGACGGGGCCCATGCTGGAGTAAGCGCTGCCGAGCTGGGCGAACAGCTCGCCGTCGACCACCACGAAGGGCAGCTCCAGTCCACCGGTCTTGGCGGTGCCCTTGGCGGCAAGGGCAGGCGTGGTGGTCAGATCGCCGGTGAGCTCGGAGAGCTTGATGGTCGGCTTGTCGCCGGTGACCTTGAGGACGAGGTGTGTACTCGTCTGTGTCTTGGTGGTGGCTGCCGACTCACTCAGGAGTGTGGCGGCCTCGGGCAAGTTGACGTCGGCCTTCTCGGTCTTGGAGCAGCCGGCCAGGGCGATGGCGGCGACTGCGACAGGGATAAGGGCGAGGCGGATGCGGTTGCGCATGCGTCCGATCGTAGAGGCTGAGTGCGACCCCGGGGGAGGCTCGCGACACGGCAGCGTTGCTGGCGATGAAATTGACACTCCAGCAATCCGCCGCCATGCTCGTTTGCAGGGCGGGATTGTCAACCGAGGGCTGGTTGTTGTGAAAAACGTGAGCAGAGCTCTGGCATGTGGTGTGTCCGCGGTCGCCGCGGTAGTCGGCATACTTGTTGCTTCACCTGCGCTTTCGGCCGCCGATCCAGCCTCGGAAACTCCTCCGAAGATTGTCGCTTTCCCGGGCATGTCGATTGTCCAGGGGGATAGCCGTTGCACTCTTGGCTACGTCGACCCGGCATCTCGAATCGGCCTGACGGCGGGCCATTGCAATGCCACCGGATCGGTGACCGACCTGGGCGGGAACCGTGTCGGCGAAGTGCTGCTGATGAGCCGGAACCTGCCCACCGGAGGCGCGATCGGTCCCGGAGATGTCGTTTCGGACTACGAAGGCATTTCGTTCGCGCCCGGGGTGGAGTTGAGCAGCACCCTGCCCAATGGTCTTGCGCTGCGGATGGCGCAGAACGCCGGGCCGGAGCCGGGGCTGCCGGTATGCCTCATGGGATCGGTGTCAGGCGAGACGTGCGGCAAGGTCGACGCGATTAACAACGGTTGGTTCACCATGTCGGATATCGGTGGGCAACACGGTGATTCGGGTGGCCCGGTGTACACCATCACCCAGCCTGGCCAGGCCTTGCTGGTGGGAATCTATTCGCTGCGCTGGGGAGGGAAGCCGGCGGCCATGTCCTGGTCGGCGATATCGGCTCAGATGCAGTCGCAGCTGGTGGCGCAGATTCCTGCTGCCGGACCGGGCAATGGTGGTCCCGAGCTGCCTAGCGTGCCTGTCACGGCGACCGCCGCGGCCCCTGCGGCGTCCTAGGCGCAGCCGGCTCATTTTCGTATTCGTGTAGGGCGCATTGCGCTTTCCATTCTGGTACTGTGGCGCCGTTCTGGGGCCACTAAGAAATTTGCTGCGCCTTCAGAAATTCCACAATGTCAATCATTGTGATCACACTGAATTTTGGAAGGTAGACATGAAACGCATTGCCATTGCTCTCGCCGCATTCGCGATAGCCATGGGGAGCGTCGGGTGTTCTGGAGGCGATGGCCAAGGCGGAAACATCGTTCGTATCGGCACGTCAGAGGCTGGTAAGGAATCCTGGGACGTTTTCGTCGATGAGGCGGGGAAGGCGGGAATCAAGCTCGTCACCACCAATTTCACCGACTACAGCCAGCCGAATGTGGCACTCACCCAAAAACAGATCGATGTGAATCTGTTTCAGCATCTACGTTTTCTGGCTGAATACAACGTCGCCGATAACGCAACACTTGCACCGGTCGGCGCCACCTACATCGTGCCGCTCGGTCTCTATTCGCAGAAGCATAAGACCCTCGCCGACATTCCACAGGGTGGGCAGATCGCCATCCCTAACGATCCGCCCAATCAGGCACGCGCGCTGTTCGTGCTGAAGGCCGCCGGGCTCATCACGCTCAAGGGCGGACGGGTGACGCCGAGTGCCGCCGATATCGACAAGGGCGCTTCCAGAGTCACGGTGACGCTAGTGGACGCGGCGCAGACGGCGCTGTCGCTCAAGTCGATCGACGGAGCCGTCATCAACAACACCTATCTGGCGCAGTCGAATATTGACCCCAAGAGCGCGCTCTACGCCGATGATCCAGCGAGTCCGGGCGCCGAGCCGTACATCAACGTCATCGTTGCGCGCGCCGAAGAGAAGGACAACCCGACGTACCAGAAACTTGTCGAGGTGTTCCATTCCCCGGCCGTCACCGAGGCATATGCCAAGGAGAGCAAGGGAACTCAACTGACGGTAACAAAGAGTGGCGCGGACTGCGCGTCGATCCTGGCCAGGATCGAGCAGCAGATCCGCAGCGAAAAATGACGACGGAAATGACCGGCGCGACACCGCTCATCCGATTCGAGAACGTCAGCAAGACCTTTCGGGTGGGCAAGAAGACCGTGACCGCCGTCGACGATGTGTCGCTCGATATCGCCGCGGGTGACGTGTTCGCCATGATCGGTTACTCGGGAGCCGGCAAGAGCACGCTGGTGCGTCTCATCAACGGGCTGGAGCGGCCCAGCTCTGGTCGCGTCGTCGTGGACGGAGCCGAGGTGAGCGCGTTGGGAGAGCGTGAACTGCGGCGTCTGCGCACCGATATCGGCATGATCTTTCAGCAGTTCAATCTCTTCCGGTCCCGAACCGTCGCGGGAAACATCGCGTATCCGCTGCGGGTGGCGGGATGGACCCCCGAGAAGCGCAACGCACGGGTCGCCGAACTGTTGGAGTTCGTGGGACTCGGCGATAAGGCCAAGAGCTATCCAGATCAGCTCTCCGGTGGGCAGAAGCAACGTGTCGGCATCGCGCGGGCGCTCGCGACGTCACCGTCCATTCTGTTGGCCGACGAGGCCACCAGCGCCCTGGATCCCGAAACCACCGGTGATGTATTGCAGCTGCTGCGCGCGGTCAACGACGAGTTCGGGGTGACCATCGTGGTGATCACCCACGAGATGGACGTGGTGCGTACCGTCGCCGATCGAGTCGCGGTTCTCGCCGATGGCAGGGTTGTCGAGGCGGGAACCGTGTTCGATGTGTTCTCCACACCCCAGAGTGAGGCGGGTAAGCGCTTCGTGGGCACCGTCTTGCAGAACACCCCCAGCGCCGCAGATGTGGCACGAATAGTCCAGCGGCACAAGGGGAGCATCGTTTCGGTCGAGATCAGCGAGGGCGTACAGATCGGCCCGGCGCTGGCACGTGCCACCGAGCTCGGGGTGCGCTTCGAGGTGGTCTACGGCGGCATCACCACGCTGCAGTCGCGTTCCTTCGGCAATCTGACGCTCGAACTCGAAGGCCCTGATGATCAAGTGGCGCAGATTATTTCGGATCTGTCGGCAGTGACAACCATCCAGTCGGTGAGGCGATGACGACGAATTGGGAGCGGCTGCGGCCACAGTTGTTCGAGGCTTTTGGTGACACCCTGTACATGGTGTCGATCACCCTGGTGTTGGGCGGCCTCATCGGCCTGGGGTTGGGAGTGTTGTTGTATACCACCAGATTCGGTGGGTTGCTGCAGAACCGGGTGCTGCACACACTCCTCAACGTGGTGGTCAACATCGTCCGGCCCATACCGTTCGTGGTGCTGATCGCCGCCCTTGGGCCGATCACGCTGGGAGTGGTGGGGACGACCATCGGCACCACGGCGGTGGTGTTCGTAATGATCGTCGCGGCATCGTTCGCGATCGCCCGCATCGTCGAACAGAATCTGGTGACCATCGACCCCGGGGTCATCGAGGCGGCGCGCGCCGTCGGCGCTGGCCCGCTGCGAATCATCCTGACGCTTTTGGTGCCGGAAGCGTTGGGGCCCTTGATTCTCGGCTACACCTTTGTGCTGATCGGGATTGTCGACATGTCCGCGATGGCAGGGTTGGTAGGCGGCGGCGGGCTTGGCGACTTCGCGATCGTGCAGGGGTATCAGCGCTTCAACTGGCAGGTGACAATCGTGTCGACCGTCATTATCATCGCGCTGGTGCAGGCAGCACAGTTCTTGGGAAACTATCTGGCGCGCAAGGCGCTTCGGCGATAGTTAGGCGGGAGGTGCCGGCACTGCCGGTGCCACCGGCGCAGGGGGCGCACCGGGTGCGGCGCCCTCGGGTGCCTCGGGCGGGGTCCAGTGCCACTGATCAGGCGCCGGACCCTGCGAGTCATCACCCAGGCCGGGGATGCGTGTGCCGGGAGGTGGGGCGGTTCCGGGCAACGGCTGGTTCAGCGACTCCTTGGTTCCTCGCCCCACGATGCCGCCTCGCCACTGGCCGTCCTGAACACCCCGCACGAGCCGCCCCAGGTAGTCGCCGCCCGAGATATCAGCGTTCTCTTCGCCGGGGTTTACCCCGTAGATCTCGCCCTTGCCGGGCTCCGCGGGCTTGAGGTTCTGCGGCAGCAGGTACTGGTTATTCAGCGCCCTGGTGTTCGGAGTGATGACCGGAGCCTCGGCGCCCGGGGCCGTCGGCGCCGCCGGTACCGGGTTCTGCCCAATCAGGTTGGGATTACCCACAATAGCGAGGTTGTTGGGTATGCCGCCGGGGCCTTGTTCGGTTCCGGATAGCGCGAGCGGGTTGCCGATTTGCGATGCCGGCGGTGGTTCTGGCGGACCGGGAGGGGCAGGGGCGGCCGCGGGCGCCGGCGCCGGGTCTGGTTCCCCGGGATCGCCGGGATCGCCGGTGGCGGTGGCCGCCGACGCGAGCAGCGCACTGGCGGCTAGAGCCGCAGCCACCCCGACCTTCACGATGGACGGACGATCGGGGTTCCTCATGGCTGCGTCTCTCCTCTGTACTGAATGTGGTTCGGACGGTCTAGCTAGACGGTCTTCGTGACGCCGTAGTACGCGACGATATCGTCGTTGTCCTTTGACGAGCTGGTCAGCACGGCGTACGAGCGCAGGAACGACTGCCCGATGCAACCGTCGATCTTGATGTGCACGTCCTTGAGAGTGATGCGCACTTCGCTGCCCTTGTATTTCTTCTTGTCGACCGAGACGTTGATGACCTCACCGGGCTGGGGGTGCACCTCGATCTGGCCCTGAATGGGCATACCGACGCTGGTGATACCGGCCGTACCGAGGCCGGCGTTGAGGCCGATGGAGCCGTTCAGCTTCACGGTGTTCAGGCTGATGCCGCAACCAATCTGGTAGCCGGCTTCCAGGGTGCCGCCGGACAGCTTGGTGCTGCCGCCGCCCTTAGCTGAGCCGGTGAACGTGCCACCGGCGAGGTATTCACGGGACGAGGTGGCGGTGGTCAGCGGCGGGATGGGCAGCTGCGTCTCATCCTTGGCGCCGACGGTCAGTACCCAGCCGTCGGGTGTCTTGACGATGCCCGGGTCCTCAGAGCCCACCACGCCATTGTCGGGCGGCGGGCCGTCCGCGGGCGGCGGGGCATCTGCCACGGGCTGCACGGGTGGTGGGTCGTCCGGGTCCGCCAGGGCGAGCGGCGCCGACGCGGCGAGCGCGCACGCGGCGGTCAGGGTGACGAGACTCTTGAACATGGGAGTGAGGCCTCTCGTGGTCTTTTGCATTGGGGTGGCTGTAAGCGTGTGGGGCATCGACGTCAGACGGCCTTGGTGATACCCATGTAGGTGACCACGTCATCGGTGTTTTCCGTTGAGCTGGTGAAGGTGGCGTATGACCGGATGAAGGACTGACCGACGCAGCCGTCGATCTTGATACGGAAACCGGTGATGGTGGTGCGCGTGGTGGTGCCCTCGAAGGTCTTCTTGTTGACCGGAACGATGGTCACCGTACCGGGCTTCAGGCCGACCTTGATCTGGCCGACGATGCCGGCGCTGGCGCTCGGGACACCCGCCATGCTGATCGATGGCTGGAGGCTGACACCACCCATGAGCTCCACGGGACCACCGGTGATGCCGCAGCCGATCTGGTACCCGGCTTCGAGTGTTCCACCAGCGAGCTTGGTCTTACCCGAACCCTTCACTCCACCGATGAACGTGCCACCGACGATGTACTCGCGTGAGGACAGCGCGGTGGTCAGTGGAGCCACCGGCAGAATGCTCTCGTCCTTAGCGGCGACAGCGAGGATCCAGCCATCCGGAGTGGGCAAGGTACCTGGCTCTGCCGAGGGCATGAAGCCAGGATCGCCAGGAGGGGGCGGCGGTGCGTCGGCCACCGGCTGGACTGGGGCCGGATCATCACCGGGTTCTGCTAAGGCGAGGGGCGCCGAAGCAGCAAGCGCGCAGACTGCAGTCAGAGTGACAAGACTTTTCAGCATGGTGCGGTAGCGCCTCTCAATTGTTGGTGATGTCCGTGTGACTTCTGTGAGGAAGCTGTCCCGACGAATGTTGGGGGTGCTGTGTTTCCAAAGGGTGAATGGACGGACAACAGTTATCGCCCAATGTCTATCCATTTCGTACGTCGGTACACACCGTTCCAACCGCGATGATTTGAAACGTGAAAAGCCTTCTGCCTCGGCGATTGTGACGAAAACCACTGGTGTCGCTACTGCCTGAGCGAGGCCGTTTGGGACTACCCGGTAGGGGTATCCAGCACACTTTTCAACGGTCAGTCGAATTTCTCTTCGTATACCAGTTGTTCAACGGTCGTTCAGACTCGTGACAATTCCGCAACTCACTATCAGATATTGGTGCTGTCACGACGCGACTCCGTATCGAATTGCCGGTACGGTCACGGCCGAACAGCACCAGAGAATCTGGAGAGGAATCGATGAGGCCATTACATCTCTGCCGGAAGGCGGCGGTGCCGTCGCTGCTGGCGATCGGCATGGGGTTGGCAACACTTCCCGTGGCGTACGCCGAGCCAGATGGCCAGGATCAAGTCGAACAGCCGGCTCAGCAGACCGTTCAGGCGCCCGGCCCCGCCGTGGTGTCCGCACCTGCCCCGACCTCCGATAGCGCCGCCCCGGCAGCCATCGAGGCGTGCGCGAAGTTCGCGACGGCACTCGACTACGCGGCGACCAACTATTCCGACTTCGCCGAGAACTTGGCCGGCATGGAAGGCAACTACAGCGACGTCTACGTGAACTCGAGCAATGGCACGGGCCGGACCGCTCTCCGTGAGGCCGCATCGTTCGCCAATGAGGCGGCGAACACCCCGGAGCTGGACCCGGCGATTGCCGATCCGATGCGCTCATGGGCGACAAACGCGAACAAGCTGATGATTCTCATGGGCGTTCGTGCCTCGGTCGATGGTGTGAACGGCAAGGCGAACGACCTGAACACCGATGCGCACAATGTCCAGATGGCCTGTGCTCAGGCGGGGACGCACGCCTAACTCGGCGGCACGCGCCCTACTCTTGTTGCATGTTCACTGGAATCGTTGAGGAGCTTGGCGAGATCCTGGGTAGAGAAGATCTCGGCGACTCTGCCCGTCTCACCGTGCTCGGCCCGCTCGTTGTCGAGGATGCGAAACATGGCGACTCGATCGCCGTGAACGGGGTCTGTCTCACGGTTGTCGATGTGCGCGCCGGTGGCGTCTTCACCACCGACGTCATGGGGGAGACGCTGTCGCGGTCGAGCCTGGACAAGATCGTGACCGGCACCAAGGTCAATCTGGAGCGAGCCGCCGCCGTCAACAGCCGGCTCGGCGGGCACATCGTGCAGGGACACGTGGACGGCACCGGAGAGGTGCTCACCCGTACACCGTCGGAGAACTGGGAAGTGGTGCGCGTCTCACTGCCGGAGGCCGTGGCCCGCTATGTGGTCCACAAGGGCTCGATCACGGTGGACGGGGTGTCGCTGACCGTGTCCGGGCTGGGGCCGGACTGGTTCGAGGTATCGCTCATTCCCACCACGCTGGGGTTGACGACGCTCGGATCGGCGGTGGTGGGGACGACGGTGAATCTCGAGGTGGATGTCATCGCCAAGTACGTCGAACGCCTGCTCGAGCACCGTTCTTAGCTCCTGATTCCGCTGAGTGAGCAGCGCTCGAATCATTGAATTCCCGGTGGTTCATAATTGAGTTGCCCACACGCCCCTAACGAGAGTGGTCCCCATGACCAGGTTGGACAGCATCGAACGCGCTGTCGCCGATATCGCCGCCGGTAAGGCCATCGTCGTCGTCGACGATGAGGATCGGGAGAACGAAGGCGATCTGATATTCGCCGCGGAGAAGGCCACCCCGGAATTGGTGGCGTTTATGGTGCGGTACACGTCGGGGTACCTCTGTGTGCCGCTGGCCGGGGAGGACTGTGACCGGCTCGGGCTGCTTCCCCAATACGCGGTGAATCAGGACAAGCACGGAACCGCGTACACGGTCACCGTCGATGCGAAAAACGGTATTGGGACCGGGATTTCGGCTTCCGACCGCGCGGCGACGATGCGGCTCTTGGCCGACGCGGCGAGCGCCCCCGATGACTTCACCAAGCCAGGACACGTTGTTCCGTTGCGCGCCAAGGAAGGTGGGGTGCTGCGGCGACCCGGCCACACCGAGGCGTCCGTCGACCTGGCCAAGCTGGCCGGGCTGCGGCCGGCCGCGGTGATCTGTGAGATCGTCAGCCAGAAGGACGAGGGCGCGATGGCGCAGACCGAGGAATTACGGGTCTTCGCCGACGAGCACAACCTCGCCCTGGTTTCGATCGCGGACTTGATCGAGTGGCGCCGCAAGCACGAGAAGCACGTGGAGCGGATCGCCGAGGCGCGGATTCCCACCCAGCATGGCGAGTTTCGGGCGGTGGGTTACACGAGTATCTACGACGACGTCGAGCACGTGGCGCTGGTGCTGGGGGACATTTCCGGACCCGAGGGCGACGGAAACGATGTGCTGGTGCGCGTGCACTCCGAATGCCTGACCGGCGATGTATTCGGTTCGCGCCGTTGCGATTGCGGTCCGCAGCTGGACGCCGCGATGGAGATGGTGGCCAAGGAGGGGCGTGGCATCGTGCTGTACATGCGCGGCCACGAGGGGCGAGGCATCGGACTGATGCACAAGCTGCAGGCCTACCAGCTGCAGGATGCCGGCGAGGACACCGTAGATGCGAACCTCAAGCTCGGCCTGCCCGCCGACGCGCGCGACTATGGTTTGGGTGCGCAGATTTTGGTCGACTTGGGCGTGAAGTCCATGCGGCTGCTGACCAACAACCCCGCCAAGCGCGTGGGGTTGGACGGGTATGGGCTGCACATCATCGAGCGGGTGCCGCTGCCGGTGCGTGCCAACTCGGAGAACATTCGATACCTGCGCACCAAGCGGGACCGGATGGGGCACGATCTGGCTGATCTGGACGATCACCCCGAGGCAGACGGCGCGTGAGCGGCGGCGATGGCATCCCGTCACTGAAAGTTGGTGACGCATCGGGGCTGAGCGTGGCGATCGTTGCCAGCACCTGGCATGACCAAATCTGCACCGCGCTCCTGGAAGGCGCCAAGCGTGTCACGACCGATGCGGGCATCGACCGTCCGACGGTGGTGCGGGTACTCGGCGCCATCGAGATACCGGTGGTGGCACAGGCCCTGGCCCGTACCCATGACGCCGTTGTCGCGCTCGGAGTTGTGATCCAAGGCCAGACACCGCATTTCACCTATGTCTGCGATGCGGTGACCACCGGGCTGACCCGTGTTTCCCTGGATACCAGCACTCCGGTCGCCAACGGGGTGTTGACCGTGAACAACGAGCAGCAGGCACTCGATCGTGCCGGCCTGCCGGGGTCGTCTGAGGACAAGGGCGCTCAGGCGGCAGCCGCTGCACTGGATACCGCGCTGACGCTGCGCCGGCTCCGTCAGCCCTGGACTGAGGCGTGACCAAATCGCCGGGTGACCGTGAATGGGAGCTCGTCCTGAAACCCCACCTGTCGCCGTACTTCGTCTACGCGGCTGCGTTCGTCATCGCGGCTGCGCATGTCGCGGTGGGCCTGCTGCTGAAGATCTCGCCCAATAGCGGGGTGATCTTCAAGACCTCCGACCAGGTTGGAATCGCTCTGGTGGGCTTCGTCATCGCGGGCGTGGTGCTCATGTTCGCTCGCCCTCGGGTACGCGCCGGTGCGGCAGGCATCGAGGTTCGCAATGTTTTGGGCCCCAAGCTCATTCCGTGGCCGGAGGTGGTCGGCATCTCATTTCCGGCCGGTGCGCAATGGGCGCGGCTGGATCTGGATGACTACGAATACGAGCCGATGATGGCCATTCAGGCGGTCGACAAGCAGCGTGCAGTCGACGCGATGGATGCGCTGCGCGGGCTGGTCGTCAAGTACACGGATCAATCCACGGCCTAGCCGGCTGCCGGGTGTACACGGCGGCACGTTCTCGCCGCCGTGATGTGCAGCCTTGTTGCAACCTTTCCGGCGATAACGTGCCGCCACCAATGACATAACCCGTGGGCCGCCGGCCTGGCGATTTCCCCTGCCGGGTGCTGTCAACGAGGCGACTCAAGGAGATCCGGTGCCCGCGCAAACCTCTATTCGTCACGCCGACACAGCCTGCTCGGGCGTTGCGCACTATCCGCCGGCGCCGCACTTCACCGCCCAGGCCAACGCGACCGAGGAGCTGTACCCCCAGGCAGAGGCCGACAGGCTGCAGTTCTGGGCCGATCAAGCCGAAAGACTTTCGTGGCACAGCGCATTCACCGAGGTGCTCGACTGGTCGAACCCTCCGTTCGCGCGGTGGTTCGTGGGTGGCGCCCTCAACGTGGCCTACAACTGTGTCGATCGGCACGTCGAGGCAGGCCACGGCGGCCGGGTGGCGATCCACTGGGTGGGTGAGCCGGCGGGCGAAGCGCGTGCCATCACGTACGCCGAGCTGAAGGACGAGGTATCCCGAGCGGCCAATGTGCTCACGGAATTGGGGGCCGTCGCCGGTGACCGTGTGGTGATTTACATGCCCATGATCCCCGAGGCGATTGTTGCGATGCTGGCGTGTGCACGGCTCGGCGTCATGCACTCGGTCGTTTTCGCGGGATTCGCCGCGTCCGCGCTGCGTGCCCGCATCGCCGATGCCGGGGCCAAGATTGTCATCACCGCCGATGGTCAGTACCGGCGCGGGAAGGCGGCTCCGCTCAAGGAGGCCGTCGACGAGGCGATTGTCGAGCAGCCGGGCGTCGAGCATGTTCTGGTTGTCCGCCGCACGGGTATCGCGTTGGCCTGGAACGGCTCTCGTGACTCGTGGTGGCACGAGACCGTCGGGTGCGCTTCCATCGAGCATCGCCCGCAAGCCTTCGACGCCGAGCAGCCGCTGTTCCTCTTGTACACCTCGGGCACGACGGGAAAGCCAAAGGGCATAGTGCACAGCAGCGGTGGATACCTAACACAGGCGGCGTTCACCTACAGTGCCATCTTCGATATCAAGCCGGATGCCGATATCTATTGGTGCACAGCCGATATCGGGTGGATCACGGGGCATACGTACATCGTCTACGGTCCGCTGGTCAACGGCGCCACCCAGGTGGTGTACGAGGGGACACCCGCCTGGCCAGACGAGCGTCGGCATTTCCAGATCATCGAGAAGTACGGTGTCACCCTGTACTACACCGCGCCGACGATGATTCGCACCTTCATGAAATGGGGCAGGCAGATCCCGGGCGCGCACGACCTCTCGAGTCTGCGACTGCTCGGTTCCGTAGGGGAGCCCATCAACCCGGAGGCGTGGCGTTGGTACCGGACGGTGTTGGGCAACGACACCGCACCGATCGTGGACACCTGGTGGCAGACCGAGACCGGAGCGGCGATGATCTCGCCGCTGCCCGGCGTCACCTTCTGTAAACCAGGCTCGGCGATGCGGCCCTTGCCGGGCATCTCGGCGATGATCGTTGACGACGATGGCAACAGGCTGCCCGGCGATTCCGGTGATGCCGCGCAGGGCACCGGATACCTCGTCCTCGACCAGCCATGGCCGGCGATGGCCCGCGGCATCTGGGGTGATCCGGACCGGTTCGTGGAGACTTACTGGTCACGATTCGCCGAGCAGGGTTGGTATTTCGCCGGCGACGGTGCCCGCTACGGCAGCGACGGGGAGATCTGGGTGCTGGGCCGCATCGACGACGTCATGAACGTGTCCGGCCACCGGATCTCGACGGCGGAGGTCGAGTCCGCGCTGGTGGGGCATGCCGGGGTCGCCGAGGCTGCGGTTGTCGGTGTCGCGGACGACCACACCGGCCAAGCCATCTGCGCGTTCGTCATCCTCAAGTCCCATCATGACGGCATGCCTCGGGAAGACATGGTTGGTGAATTGCGTCGCGAGGTGGCTCGCCAGATATCACCGATCGCGAGGCCGCGGGACCTGTATGTCGTGCCAGAGCTGCCTAAGACCCGTAGCGGCAAGATCATGCGCAGATTGCTCAGGGACATCGCCGAGGGGCGCGATCCCGGTGACACCACAGCGCTGGTAGATCCGGCCGTGTTCGACGCGATCCGGGTCCAGGCCAGCCCGCGGTGACTCGGCTGGCCAGCTATCTCACCTAGTTGCCCTTCCCGGCGCCGATGTCCAAGTATCGTGTCGATATCGACCGTGCCAGCGACAATGGCCAGGGCAGAGAGCTTGGAGACCGTGGCGACTACGAGAACCGCAACGCGCCGCAGGGCTGTTCGTGCATCGTTGGCTTCCGTACGTGACGCGCACGACCTCTTCGTGGCGGGCCAGGTAGACGGTTCGTATCTTGAGTCGATACCTCTGTCACGGCTCGTGACCGACAGTTGGCAGCGGAGCCTGGCCACCGGGGTCGATCCCGACCGCGGGCCCGGCGAAGCGGCCGCCGCGACGCGCCTGACCGAATTGCGCAGCAGCCATCCGCTCGCCGGGGCGCTACCGGTCATCCGCCGGCTGCTGGTGGACCACGCCACCGACTCGGGTGTGCTTGTGGGGGTCACCTCGGCCGATGGCGCGCTGCTCTGGGTGGAAGGTGACCCCGGCGCCGGGCGCAAGGCGGCCACCATGAACTTCGTGCCCGGTGCTGACTGGAGCGAGCGGGCAGTGGGCACGAACGCCCCGGGTACCGCGCTCGCGCTGGATCGTGAGGTGCAGATCCGGGGCAGCGAGCACTTCTGCAGGCTGGTCCGGCCGTGGTCGTGTACCGCGGTTCCGATCCATGACCCAGTGACCGGAGCCCCTCTGGGAAGTATCGATCTCACTGGCGGTTCGGCGGTCGCCTCGGCGCAGACCCTGGCCTTGGTGCGCGCGACGGCGGTTGCCGTCGAACATTTCATCGCCCTGAACTACCCGCGATCGGGGCGGCCGGAGAGCGATACCGAACCGCGACTGACCTTGCTCGGCGCGGACCGCCCGCTTTTGCACACCGGTGATGGGCAGGACGGGATGCGCACCCACCGGCTATCCGGTCGCCATGCCGAGATCATGGCGCTCTTGCTGCGTCACCCTGAGGGATTGAGCGCCGACCATCTGGCGATGCTGCTTGACGAAAACGATCTCGACGTCGTCACGATCCGCGCGGAAATGTCACGACTGCGCCGCATCGTGGGAGACGAGTTGATCGTGTCCCGTCCCTACCGGTTGCTCACCCATGTCGACAGCGATATGGGTGATGTCTTCGCCGCGCTTCGCGCCGGGGACACTGCCAGGGCCGTCGATTGCTATGCGGGCCAGCTGTTGCCGCGGTCCGCGGCACCGGCCATCGGGAGACTGCGCCTGGAGTTGAGCGCGAGTCTTCGTGGCGCCGTACTTGCCGACGGCGATCTGCACCTGCTGCGCCGTTGGCTTGATCTTCCCGAAGCGCGCGATGACCGTGAGGGATGGCAGGCGCTGCACGACCATCGCGGTGCGGGTGCGCTCATCCAGTCTGAGGCCCGTGGCCATCTCATCGCGCTGGATTCCGATCTCGCCTGAGCGCTGTCGCCGCCGCGCGAAAAGTTGCAACCGTGCTGCAACGGGCCAAAACCTACCTTCAGTGATTACCGACACATTTGTTGTCTTGAAGGTAGGAGACCACCGTGACTGTTTACGCCCGCCCGGGTGCAGAGGGATCGCTGATGACTTTCGCATCCCGCTACGAGAATTTCATTGGCGGGCAATGGGTTCCCCCAACAGCTGGGCGATATTTCGAGAACCGCACCCCGGTGACGGGGGAGGTGTTCTGCGAGATCCCGCGCTCCGGTGAAGCCGATGTCGAGAAGGCGCTCGATGCCGCACATGCCGCCGCGGACGGCTGGGCCAGGACGTCACCGGCCGATCGGGCGCTCATCCTCAACCGGATCGCTGACCGGATGGAGTCGAACCTGGAGTCCATCGCTGTCGCGGAGTCGTGGGACAACGGCAAGCCCATCCGCGAAACGCTGAACGCCGATATCCCGCTGGCCGTCGACCATTTCCGCTACTTCGCCGGTGTCCTTCGAGCGCAAGAGGGTTCGCTCTCACAGATCGACGAGGACACCGTGGCCTATCACTTCCACGAGCCGCTCGGTGTGGTCGGGCAGATCATCCCCTGGAACTTCCCGCTGTTGATGGCGAGCTGGAAACTGGCCCCGGCCATCGCCGCTGGGAACACGGTGGTACTCAAGCCCGCCGAACAAACCCCCGCGTCGATCCTGTACTTGTTCTCGCTCATCGGCGATCTCCTGCCGCCGGGCGTGGTGAACATCGTCAACGGGTTCGGAGTAGAGGCGGGCAAGCCATTGGCCTCCAGCAGCCGGATCGCGAAGATCGCGTTCACCGGCGAAACCAGTACGGGCCGGTTGATCATGCAGTACGCCAGTCAAAACCTGATTCCGGTGACGCTGGAGCTCGGTGGCAAGAGCCCCAACCTCTTCTTCTCCGACGTGATGGCTGCCGGTGACGACTTCCAGGACAAGGCCCTGGAAGGGTTCACGATGTTCGCGTTCAACCAGGGCGAGGTGTGCACCTGTCCTTCGCGCAGCCTGATCCAGGCCGACATCTTCGACGAGTTCCTGGAACTGGCCGCCATCCGCACCAAGGCCATCCGCCAGGGCGACCCGCTGGACACCGAGACGATGATGGGGGCGCAGGCCTCCCACGAGCAGCTCGAGAAAATCCTGTCCTATATCGATATCGGTAAATCCGAAGGGGCACGGCTGGTTACCGGCGGCGAGCGCGCCGAACTCGGTGGCGACCTGTCGGGTGGGTACTACGTCGCACCGACGGTCTTCGCCGGGACCAACTCGATGCGGATCTTCCAGGAGGAGATTTTCGGGCCGGTGCTGGCAGTGACCTCGTTCGCCGACTATGACGATGCCATCGCCATCGCCAACGACACTCCCTACGGGCTGGGCGCGGGAGTGTGGAGCCGCGACGGCAACATCGCCTACCGCGCCGGGCGTGACATCAAGGCGGGTCGCGTGTGGACCAACTGCTACCACCAGTACCCCGCGCACGCGGCCTTCGGTGGTTACAAGCGGTCCGGAATCGGCCGGGAGAACCACAAGATGATGCTTGACCACTACCAGCAGACCAAGAACCTGCTGGTGTCCTACAGCTCCAAGGCGCAGGGATTCTTCTGACCATCGCCATCGGCGATATCACCCGAAAGCGACGTCACCCCACTGAATTGATCTGCGGAGAGCAAGGAAACGATATATGGCGACCACCAAGCACGGCCTAGTCGAGGAGCACCTCGAGAGCGCGGACTATCTGCGTAAGCGTCAACTCAAATCGGGGAGCGCGGGCTGGCTGTTGCTGGCCGGCCTCGGGGTGAGTTATGTGGTGTCCGGCGATTATTCGGGCTGGAACTTCGGGCTGAGCCAAGGCGGGTTCGGTGGACTGGCGATCGCCACCGTAGTGATCGCCGGTATGTACCTGGCGCTGGTGCTGGGCATGGCGGAGCTGTCTTCGGCACTGCCGACGGCAGGGGGCGGCTATACCTTCGCACGCCGCGCTCTCGGTCCGTGGGGTGGATTTGCCACCGGCACAGCAATTCTCATCGAATACTCGATCGCCCCGGCGGCCATCGCCACCTTCATCGGCGCATACGTCCAGTCGTTGGGGCTGTTCGGCATCACCAATGGGTGGTGGGTCTACCTGGCCGCCTATGCCGTCTTCATCGGGATTCATCTGTCGGGCGTCGGTGAAGCGCTGAAGGTGATGTTCGCCATCACCGCGATTGCGTTGGTGGGCCTGCTGATCTTCGCGGTCGCCGCCGCCGGTCATTTCGACATCCACAACCTGACCAACATCGTGGTGGATGAAGGTGCCGCGGGAGCGTCGAGTGTCCTGCCGCATGGCTACCTGGGAATCTGGGCTGCCATCCCGTTCGCCATTTGGTTCTTCCTCGCCGTGGAGGGTGTTCCGCTGGCAGCCGAGGAGACGGCCAACCCGGAACGCAATGTGCCGCGGGGGATCATCGCGGCGATCGGCGTGCTCCTGGTGACTTGTGCGATCGCGCTGGTGCTGACCACCGGCGCCGGTGGCGCGGAACAGATGTCGGATTCAGGTAATCCGCTCGTCGAGGCGCTCGGCCACGGTACCGCCGCCAAGTTGGTCAACTACATCGGGTTGGCCGGACTCATCGCGAGCTTCTTCTCGATCATCTACGCATACTCGCGTCAGCTGTTCGCACTGTCCCGTGCCGGCTATTTGCCGACGGTTCTGTCGGTGACCAACTCCCGTAAGGCCCCGACACTGGCACTGATAGTCCCCGGCATCATCGGATTCGCACTGTCGCTGACGGGGCACGGCGACCTGCTGCTGAATATGGCGGTCTTCGGTGCTGCCCTGAGTTACGTGCTGATGATGGTCAGCCACATTGTGCTGCGGGTGCGTGAGCCGAACATGCCGCGCCCGTACCGCACTCCGGGCGGCATTGCCACCACCGGCTTCGCCCTGGTCGTCGCGGTGCTGGCGGTCATCGCTACGTTCCTCGTGAACCCGGTGGCGGCGGGCCTGTGTCTGGCCGTGTTCGCAGCGTTCATGGTGTATTTCGCGCTCTACAGCCGCCACCGCCTGGTGGCGAATTCGCCCGACGAGGAGTTCGCGATGCTGGCGGAGGCCGAAAGCGAGCTCACGTGAAGTACCGGCAACAGATCGCGGGGGTGAGCTACACCTTCGACGGGCTCGTGGATGTGATGGCCAAGGCGACGCCGTTGCGCTCGGGTGACCAGCTCGCCGGCTGCGCGGCGGAATCCGACGCCGAACGGGCCGCTGCGGCCTGGGTTCTCGCGGATCTGCCGCTCGACATGTTTCTCAACGAGGCGGTGGTGCCCTACGAAACCGATGAGGTCACCAGGCTGATCATCGACAGCCACGATCGCCGGGCCTACTCGGCCATCGCGCATCTGACCGTCGGCGGCTTTCGGGACTGGTTGCTGGAGAGCGCTTCCCGCGATGATGGCGCCCAGCGGATCGCCGCTGTCAGCACGGGGATAACCCCCGAGATGGCGGCGGCCGTGAGCAAGATCATGCGTAATCAAGATTTGGTCGCGGTGGGGGCCGCCATGCAGGTGAGCGCCGCGTTCCGCACGACCGTGGGCGGCAAGGGCACGCTGGCCACCCGCCTCCAGCCGAATCACCCCACCGACGACCCCCGCGGTGTCGCCGCCGCCGTTCTTGACGGGCTTCTTCTGGGATGCGGTGACGCGGTCATCGGCATCAACCCGGCGACCGATTCACCGCACGCCACATCGGATCTGCTTCACCTCCTCGACGACATCAGATCGCGCTACGACATCCCCACCCAGTCGTGCGTTCTCTCCCACATCACCACGACGATCGGATTGATCGAACGGGGAGCGCCGGTGGATTTGACTTTCCAATCAATCGCGGGCACCGAGGGCGCCAACTCCGCTTTCGGAGTGAACATCGCGCTGCTACGCGAAGGTCGTGATGCGACCCGCGCCCTGCGGCGTGGGACCGTCGGGGACAACGTCATGTACCTGGAAACCGGACAGGGGTCCGCGTTGAGCTCTCGCGCTCATCTTGGCACTGGCGGCAAACCTGTTGACCAGCAGACACTAGAGGCGCGCGCCTACGCGGTGGCCCGCGACCTAGAACCGTTCCTGGTCAACACAGTCGTCGGATTCATCGGGCCGGAATATCTCTACGACGGTAAGCAGATAGTCCGCGCTGGGTTGGAAGATCACTTCTGCGGCAAGCTGCTTGGCCTGCCGATGGGTGTTGACGTCTGCTACACCAATCATGCCGAGGCCGACCAGAACGACATGGACACACTGCTCATCCTGCTTGCGGCGGCGGGAGTCGCGTTTGTCATCACCGTTCCCGGTGCTGACGACGTCATGCTCGGCTATCAAAGCCTGTCGTTTCACGATGTCCTGCAGGCACGCCGGACGCTGGGCCTGCGGCCGGCACCCGAGTTCGAGCAGTGGTTGCAGGCCATCGGAATGATCGACGAGGGTGGCCGTCTCACACCCTTTGACGTGGCCAGCTCGCCACTGCGCGCACTGACCACATCGGGTGCCCGATGACAACCGGTGATGTTGCCCGACAACAGTTTTGGAAAGAACTGCGGATGAACACCCAAGCCCGGATCGGGCTGGACCGGGCGGGCAATGCGCTGCACACCCGGGATGTATTGGACTTGGCCGCGGCCCACGCGGCGGCCCGCGATGCTGTCCACGTGCCGCTGGACACCGAGCGCCTCGCCGCCGACGTCGACGGAATCGGGCTGGGAATGCCCACCGTGGTCACCAGCCAAGTGAGTTCCCGGGCAGAGTATTTGCGTAGACCGGACCTCGGAAGGTTGCCCGCCGATTTGTCTGCCGTGCCGCGAGACGGGGCGGATATCGGATTTGTCCTCGCCGATGGTCTGTCACCGACGGCCCTCATGCGCCATGGTGTCGCGCTTGTTGGCGAACTCGCCCTGCAGCTCGGCGGCTCATATACGCTGGCTGCCCCCGTGATCGCCACGCAGGCCCGGGTAGCGCTGGGCGACCACATCGCGGCGCAGGGACGGTTCCGCACGCTGATCGTCGTCATCGGTGAGCGGCCCGGGCTCAGTGTCGTCGACAGCCTCGGCATCTACCTCACGCACCTACCGCAGCCGGGTTGTACTGACGCCGATCGCAATTGCATCTCCAACATCCACCCTCCCGACGGGCTCAGTTACCGGGAGGCCGCGCACATCACAGCGAGCCTGGTCAGCGGTGCGCGCCGGTTGGGCCGTTCCGGTGTGTCACTCAAGGACACCTCGCGGGCCGGCGCGATCGATGATGCCAGCCCAAGCGAGCTGTGCTGACTGCTGTCCTTAGCCCGTATCGCCCATGACGAGGCCCTCACGGCGTGGATCCGCCCCGCCGATCCACCCCGGGCCCCGCCGCACCAGAGCCGACAGGCCACTGGACTGGTCGGCAACATCTACGGTATGACCGCGGCTACGCAGCCCTTGGACCAACGGATCGTTGGCGCCGTTGTCTCGGGCATAGATATTGGGGTGCTCGCCGCCGACGTTGGTCTTGCGGGAATTGTTGGCACCGAAGTCGACCATGGATACCGCCTGCTGGGGATCGAGGCCCCAGTCCAATATGCCGACAAGGGTTTTCACCACAAATTGGATGATTACCGCACCACCCGGCGATCCGAGCGCGAGCAGCAACGCACCACGCTTACCGGACTCCGTGCGTTCGAAGACCAGGGTGGGTGCCATGGAACTACGTGGCCGTTTGCCTGGTTGCAGCCGATTGGCAATCGGGAGTCCGTCCTTACCCACCGGCTCGGCAGAGAAGTCAGTGAGCTGGTTGTTGAGGATGAAGCCGTCGACCATGTGATAGGAGCCGAACGCGGATTCGACTGTGGTGGTGAGCGATGCGGCGTTGCCCTGCGCATCGACGACGGTCACCTGGCTGGTGCCGTGTTCCGGGGTGGACACGGCCGCCGACGCCGGCACATTGAAGTCGCCGGGTTTGGCGGTGCCCATCGTCTTCTCGCCGGAGATCAGTTTGGCGCGCCCGGTCAGGTAGGTCGCGTTGAGCAGGGTGTTCGGTGAATTGTCCGGGAGGGCTACGAAATCGGTGTCGGCGACATACTTGTCGCGATCCGCGTAGGCCAGCCGTTCTGCCTCAGCAATGTAGTGCACTCCGTCGACCGTGGGCCTGCCTCCGTCGAGGTCGACGTCCGTAGGCCGGTAGGAGGCCATCGGAAAGTTCTGCAACACGCCCAGGGTGGCGGCGACGGCGATACCACCCGAGGACGGCGCCGGCATGCCGCAGATTTCGTGATCGCGGTATGTGGTGCAGAGGGATTCGCGCTTCTTCGCCGTGTACCCGGAGAGATCGGCCGTCGTCATCAGGCTCGGGGTGCGTCCCGCCGAGGTATCTGCCGCCGCGGCGACGATATCCTCGGCGATCGCCCCCCGGTAGAAGGCGTCCGGTCCCTCGGTGGCAATAGCGCCAAGGGTTTTCGCGTAGGCGGGGTTGGTGAGCTTTGTCCCCGGGGACTTCGCTGATCCATCCGGATTGAGAAAGTAGGTGCCCGCCTCCTGGTCGAGGGCAAGGCCAGGCGCCGAGTCGCTGATCGCGGCAGCAAGACGAGGGCTGATGTCGAAGCCTTCATCCGCCAATTGGACTGCCGGAGTGAACAAGTCGCGCCATGGAACGGTGCCATGCGCGGCATGGGCGTCATGGAGCATGCGGATAATGCCGGGCACCCCGATCGAACGGCCCGATGATCGTGCATCGGGTCTGGGCTCGCCCCTGTCGGCATCATCGATCCAGCGCAGATAATTCTCCGTGGCCGCCGCGGGCGCGACCTCTCGGCCGTCGTATGCGTGTACCGCCCCCGTCCGGGCGTCGTAGTACACGAGGAAGCCGCCGCCGCCGATACCAGAGGATTGCGGTTCGACCAGGCCGAGCACGGTTTGTGCGGCAATCAGTGCGTCCGCCGCCTGGCCGCCGTCGCGCAGTACCCGGCATGCCGCCTGGGTGGCCAGCGGGTTGGCCGTCGCGACGGCAAAACTCGCGGTACGAACCGCCGACATGCCTTTGCGGTAACCGGTGGCTACCTCGGGATTGGTGGAGATATCACGTGGGGTTGTGGTGTCGGCGACAGCGGATTTCGCCACCGGGATGCCGTTGGTGACGATGCTGCACGGTTCGGATCCGGCACCCGGGCGCGTCGCGTGATCAGTCGAGCAACCTGCGGCGGTGAGGAGAGCGATCGAGGGGATGGCCAGCAGTCTCGACAGAGTCCTCACAGTTCCATCACGTTAGCGGTTACGGGGCGGTATCCACCGGGTGGTAGGAGAAGCCGATTTCGACGGGCGTGTTGACGAGCTCAGGGCTCCGGGCCGAAAGCGTGGCGTCGCCATTGGGATCGATCTGGACGGTTAAGGGTATGTCGGTGCCCTTGACCGTGGTCACCCTGGGCGATGCGAACATTCCGACCAACAGCGCCGGCTGATCGGGGCCCGCGCCATCGGATTCGATGAGCAATGTGGTGCCATGACGCACCCAGTGCGTGCCTGTGGGCAGTCCGAGGCGCAGGTTGTAGTCGAACGCGTCGGACGGGTTCTTCTTCACGATGGTGAAGTACTCGCCGCCGTCGACGAGAGGCGTCACGGTGAAGTCGGTATCGGAAGACCGGTAGGTGGCCTCGCCGTCGGCGCTCCATTCCGCGGGCAGCAGGGGAGCGTCCTCGGGCAAATGAATCGTCAGCAGCTCGCCGGGCTTGCCGGTCCTGACCTTGATGCCCTCCTGCGCGAAGACGGGAAGTATCGCTGTCCGGGGGGCGGTCTCAGAATTCGGTGTGGGTGCCGGGGTATCGGGATCAGCCGCGGCGATCGCGGGCGACAGGGCGATTCCGGTCATCGTCACCATGGCAATGGCCAGGGAGCCAACGCTGTTTCTCATCCATCGTCCTATCTGTCAGCACGCCAGTGTGACGTGAGCGACCTTGGTAGACACGGGAACCGATGTCGGCCTGTTACGCATATCGCGCGCACTGGCCACATTGGAGACCGGTGACTGCTGATTGACGGATTGGACGACGCAGTTGTCAGGATGGCCCGAACCGATTCTCGTCACGGTCACGCGATATCCACTGGACTGCAAGCTGTTGATCACGGCATCGGCATCGTTGGACGGACCGGCCAGGGCATGTATCGCGGTGATGAGGGACAGACCTGTCGCCGCGGCGGCGAACACGGATATCAGCCCCGTGGGCAATCTACGCACCGTTGCCGCTCCTTCGCCCCTTGGTTGAGGTACCCCCTGAGGGTAGCGGATTGCCGAAAGGCGCCGCGTGTCTATCGATGAGTTCGGGCGTCAGAGCCCCCGACTAGCCTGGATATGTGCCCGATCCCTCGACCTATCGACCGGCTCCCGGCTCGATACCCGTCGAGCCGGGGGTCTATCGATTCCGCGATCCGCACGGACGGGTCATCTACGTGGGCAAGGCCAAGAGCCTTCGTAGCCGGCTCACCTCGTACTTCGCCGATGTCGCGAGTCTGCATCCGCGTACCCGGCAGATGGTCACCACCGCGGGCAGCGTGGAATGGACCGTGGTGGGCACCGAGGTCGAAGCCCTGCAGCTCGAATACAACTGGATCAAGGAATTCGATCCGCGATTCAACGTCCGATACCGCGATGACAAGTCGTATCCGGTGCTTGCCGTCACGCTCAACGAGGAGTACCCGCGGCTGTTCGTCTACCGCGGGCCCCGCCGCAAGGGAGTGCGTTACTTCGGTCCGTACTCGCACGCGTGGGCCATCAGGGAAACACTCGATCTGCTCACCCGGGTTTTCCCTGCGCGCACGTGTTCCAATGGAGTGTTCAAGCGGCACAAACAGATTGATCGGCCGTGTCTACTCGGCTACATCGAAAAGTGCTCGGCGCCCTGTGTTGGACGGGTAAGCGCCGAAGAGCATCGCGAGATCGTTCTGGATTTCTGCGACTTCCTGTCGGGTAAGACGGATCGTCTGGCTCGTGACATGGAACGCGAAATGAACCATGCCGCCCAGGAACTCAATTTTGAGCGGGCGGCGCGGCTGCGGGACAATATCTCGGCGCTGCAGCGCGCTCTGGAGCGACAGACCGTGGTGTTCGGTGACGGCACCGATGCCGATGTGGTGGCATTCGCCGATGACGAGCTGGAAGCCGCCGTGCAAGTTTTCCACGTGCGCGGTGGGCGAGTTCGCGGCCAGCGCGGATGGATTGTCGAAAAGACTGGTGACCCAGGCGATTCGGATCTTGAAGGACTCGTCGAGCAGTTCCTCACACAGTTCTACGGCGATCAGGCCGATCTCGCCCATGTCGCCGATACGGATGCCGATGTGGCGCCCGTGCCACGTGAGGTCCTGGTGCCCGTGCTGCCGCGCGACGCCGAGGGGATGACCTCGTGGTTGACTGGTCTGCGCGGTTCTCGGGTCTCGTTGCGGGTACCGCAGCGCGGTGACAAAAAGGCCCTCGCTGAAACGGTGGAGCGCAACGCGAAAGAGGCACTTTCGCAGCACAAGCTCAAGCGTGCGGGCGATCTCACCACCAGATCGGCGGCATTGCAGGAGCTTCAGGATGCGCTGGGTCTCGAGCAGGCGCCGCTACGCATCGAGTGCATCGATATCAGCCATGTCCAGGGCACCGATGTGGTGGCCTCGCTGGTGGTCTTCGAGGACGGCCTATCCCGACGATCGGATTATCGCCACTACAGCATCAGGGAGGCTGCCGGCGACGGGCGTTCCGATGACGTCGCCTCTATCGCGGAGGTCACCCGCCGGCGATTCGCGCGGCATATGCACGACGCCCAGATTCACCAGGCCAGGGATCCGGGGGTGGATGTCGCCGGCGTCGCGGCTCCTGCGTTGGATGTCGCCGGCGTCGCGGCTCCGGAAGGCCGATCACGAAAGTTCGCCTATCCGCCAAATCTTTTCGTAGTCGACGGTGGTGCGCCCCAGGTCAACGCGGCCGCCGCTGAGTTGAGCGAGCTGGGTGTCACCGATGTCGCGGTCATCGGATTGGCCAAGCGGCTCGAAGAGGTGTGGGTGCCGGGCGAGGCGGATCCGGTGATCCTGCCGCGGACAAGTCAGGCGCTCTACCTACTGCAGCGTGTGCGCGACGAGGCGCACCGATTCGCGATCACGTTCCATCGCAGCAAGCGGTCCCGGCGGATGACTGCCTCGGTACTGGACGGCATACCCGGGCTAGGGGAGGCGCGCCGGGCCGCGCTCGTCTCGCATTTCGGTTCGGTGGCGCAGCTCAAGAAGGCCAGCGTCGAAGAGATCACCGCGGTTCCGGGTATTGGTGCGGCCACCGCGCTCGCGGTACGCGAGGCACTCGTCGGTCCTGACACTTCAGGTGCCACTTCCGGGGCAACCGACGCGCCGTTGCCCGCCATGGTCGAAAATGGAGTCGATGACACTCCACCCCCCTCATGAGACCGTGAACGCCGATATCGACGTCGTGCTGGTCACCGGCCTATCGGGCGCGGGCCGGGGCACGACCGCCAAGGTGCTCGAGGACCTGGGGTGGTACGTCGCGGACAATCTGCCGCCCGAGCTGATCACGCGCATGGTGGACCTGGGACTTGCCGCCGGTTCACGCATCACGCAGCTTGCCGTGGTGATGGACGTGCGGTCTCGGGGCTTCACCGGAAATCTGGAGTCGGTGCGTGCCGACCTGGCCACCCGGGGTATCAGCCCACGGGTGCTCTTCCTGGAGGCCTCCGACGAAAGCCTGGTGCGCCGCTACGAACAGAACCGGCGTAGCCACCCGTTGCAGGGCGGTCAGACGCTGGCCGAGGGCATCGCCGCCGAACGCATACTGCTCTCACCGATCCGGGCCTCAGCGGATCTGGTCATCGACACCTCATCACTTCCGGTGCCTGCGCTGCGTGCTGCTATCGAGCGCGCCTTCAGCACCGAGATGGTGGCGCATCTGAGCGTCACCGTGGAATCTTTTGGATTCAAATATGGGCTGCCGATGGATGCCGATATGGTCGTTGACGTCCGATTTCTACCGAACCCGCACTGGGTGGATGAGCTGCGGCCGCACACCGGTCAGCACCCATCGGTCAGTCAGTACGTGTTGAGCCAACCCGGTGCGGACGAGTTCTTGGACACCTACCATCGGCTGCTGAACCTCGTCATCGACGGTTACCGGCGAGAGGGAAAGCGCTACATGACAATCGCGGTCGGCTGTACAGGCGGTAAGCATCGCAGTGTCGCGATAGCCGAGGCGCTGGCCGCTTCCATGGCGCCCGATGAGGGCCTGTCGGTGCGGGTGTTGCACCGCGACCTGGGGCGCGAATGAACCCCGACACCGATCAGCCCCATTTCGCGCGACGTGAACCCCGCATCGTCGCCCTCGGCGGGGGGCACGGCCTCTACGCGACGCTGTCGGCGGCGCGACGGCTTACCCACGACATCACCGCCGTGGTGACGGTCTCCGACGACGGCGGGTCGTCCGGGCGAATCCGCTCGGAGCTGGGGATCGTGCCGCCCGGTGATCTGCGCATGGCCTTGGCGGCGCTCGCCTCCGACAGTCCGCGCGGGCGCATGTGGGCCACGGCCATTCAGCACCGGCTCGGCGGCAGCGGTGGACTGGCGGGGCATCCGATCGGCAACTTGATCCTGGCCGGACTCACCGACATGCTCGCTGATCCGGTCACCGCGCTCGACGAGATGGGACGCATGCTCGGCATCACCGGGCGGGTGCTGCCGATGTGTCCGATTCCGCTGCAGATCGAGGCTGACGTGTCCGGCTTGGAGTCCGACCCGCGGATGAGCCGGGTGATCCGCGGGCAGGTGGCATTGGCAACCACACCGGGCAAGGTGCGGCGGGTGCGTATGCACCCGGGTAATCCACCCGCCACCCGGCAGGCAGTGGAGGCCATTATGGCCGCCGACCTGGTGGTTTTAGGGCCCGGGTCGTGGTTCACGAGTGTTATCCCACACGTGCTGGTGCCCGACCTTTTCGCCGCCTTGCAGCAGACCCGGGCTCGCAAGGCCCTGATCTTGAACCTTGCCCCGGAACCGGGGGAGACCGCGGGCTTTTCCGCGGAGCGTCATTTGCACGTACTCTCGCAACACGCTCCCGAGTTCGGTGTGCATGACATCGTCGTCGAATCTGCGTCTGCAGATGACACCGAACGCGACCACCTGACCAGGGCAGCCGCCTTGTTCAATGCGCAGGTTCAATTCGCTGATGTCTCGCGTCCTGGTACACATTTACATGACCCTGCGAAACTGTCGGCGGTCTTGGATCGAGTACGGACGGGTAGTGCGGCCGCGGCCGCGGAAACAGATGCCGAATCCACGGTGCGCCTGGCAGCGGGGGGCGGGAGCACACAGCATGGAATCCAGAGAGGGGACGCCCCGTGGCGATGACCGCCGAGGTCAAGGACGAACTGAGCCGCCTGGTGGTGACTCAGGTCAGTAGCCGCCGCGCCGAGGTCGCGTCGCTGCTGCGGTTCGCCGGCGGACTGCATATCGTCAGCGGGCGGGTTGTCGTCGAGGCCGAGGTCGACCAGGGCAGCATCGCGCGGCGCCTGCGCAAGGACATCTTCGATCTGTACGGCTACAACGCCGTGGTGCACGTGTTGTCCGCGGGCGGTATCCGCAAGACAACGCGTTATGTGGTCCGTGTCGCCAAAGATGGCGAAGCGTTGGCGCGACAAACAGGTCTGCTCGACCTGCGGGGTCGCCCGGTGCGCGGGCTGCCCGCCCAGGTGGTCGGCGGCAGCGTGGCCGATGCCGAGGCCGCGTGGCGTGGTGCCTTCCTGGCACACGGCTCACTAACGGAACCCGGCAGGTCCTCGGCACTGGAGGTCAGCTGCCCGGGTCCCGAGGCCGCGCTGGCATTAGTGGGCGCGGCTCGGCGGCTTGGTGTGAGTGCCAAAGCGCGCGAGGTCCGGGGCAGCGATCGCGTGGTGGTACGTGACGGCGAGGCCATCGGTGCCCTGCTCACCCGGATGGGCGCCCAGGACACCCGACTGACCTGGGAAGAGCGCCGGATGCGCCGTGAGGTGCGGGCAACGGCAAACCGGCTCGCGAATTTCGATGACGCGAACCTGCGCAGATCCGCGCGTGCGGCGGTCGCTGCCGCCGCCCGGGTGGAGCGGGCGCTGGAAATCCTTGGTGACACGGTGCCGGATCATCTCGCGGCGGCCGGAAAGTTGCGCGTCGAGCACCGTCAGGCATCGCTTGAGGAGCTGGGCCGTCTCGCCGAGCCGGTGATGACCAAAGATGCTGTCGCAGGACGCATTCGGCGATTGTTGTCGATGGCTGATCGTAAGGCCAAGACCGACGGCATTCCCGATACCGAGTCCGCGGTGACCCCGGAGCTGCTCGAAGAGGCCTAGCCAGTCCACCGGCGGCAGGCAAAAACCGATGGCGAATTGTCGGAGCGCTTTCGTACTCTGGGGCAGTGGACTTCGCTAAGCAGGTGAAAACCGAAGGGGTCCTTGGGAAAAACCCTGAGGACTCTTCGGGCGAGGAGCCACACCATCAGGGCACCCGACTTCCGCGCGCGCTGCGTCCACTGCGGCATCGCGATTATCGCCTGCTGACGCTCGGCCTGGCCGTGACCCTGCTGGGCAATGGCATGTGGACCGTGGCACTGGTGTGGCAGGTCATCCGGATGGGCATGGGGCCGGGACAGGTGGCCGTGGCGGGCACCATGTTCAGCATCGGACTGCTGATCAGTGTGTTGCCCGCGGGCGTGGCCGCGGACCGGCTGCCCAAGCTGTGGGTAATGCGCTGCTCGCTGATCGTGCAGGCCTCGATCATGTTCGTCACGGCGCTGCTGGCCCTGACCGGCAGCCTGCAGATCTGGCATCTTGGCGTGACGTCGCTGCTGTTCGGGATCTCCGAAGGCCTTTACATCCCGTCGTACACCGCACTGCTGCCGAGCCTGCTGCCACATGACGAACTGTTGGCCGCCAATGGGATCGAAGGGGTGCTGCGACCCACGGTGCAACTGGCCTTGGGCCCCGCGATCGGCGCCACAATCGTCAATGCATGGGCGCCCGGCGGGGTGTTCTTGACCGAGGGTGTCCTCATCGTGATCGCCGTCGGCTGCCTGGCTCTCATTCGGCATCGGCATGAGCCGGTGCCGACGAGCGTCGACGAGCATCCGCTCCAACGCGCGGCCACCGATCTCCTCGACGGATTTAGATACATGGTGCGCACCGGCTGGTTCTTCGCGACGCTTCTCTTCGCGATCGGCTATGTGCTGGTGGTGGTCGGCCCCATTGAAATCCTGCTGCCGTTCGTGATTCGTGATCACGGCGGTGATCCGGGTTCGCATGCCACGGTGTTGGCGTTGTTCGGTATCGCGGGTGCGGTGGGCTCATTCGTGGTGTCCTCACTGCCCCTGGCACGCCGGTATCTGACCGTGATGATCCTGATGTGGGGTGCCGGGTCGCTGCCGCTGGTGCTCATCGGATTCACCGGGCACCTGTGGACCATCATCGTGGCGATGATCATCGTCGGCGGAACCATGCAGGCAGCCAATGTCATCTGGGGCACCCTCATGCAGCGCCGGGTGCCCGAGGAGATGCTGGGCCGCGCCGCCAGCATGGACTTCTTCGTCTCGCTGGTGGGGTTGCCGGCGTCCTTCGCATTGGTCGTGCCGGTGGCTCACCTGATCGGCAATACCGCAGTGTTCATCATCGCCGGGATAGCGCCGCTGGTTCTGGCGGTCGCCGCCCACGCATTGGCGCGACTGGGCCGGGACGAAGTGGCTCACCCCCTGGGCTAATGTGAGTCCCGATAACGGGTACACCACATATCAAACAGACAAGAGGGAGCGCTACGTGACTGTCCGGGTAGGCGTAAACGGGTTTGGCCGGATCGGCCGGAACTTCTTTCGGGCACTGGACGCGCAGAAGGCTCAAGGGATCAACACCGACATCGAGATTGTCGCGGTCAATGACCTGACCGATAACGCCACCCTGGCCCACCTGCTGAAATTCGACTCCATCCTGGGTCGGCTTCCGTACGACGTCAGCCTGGAAGGCGACGACACGATCGTTGTCGGCGACCACAAGATCAAGGCCCTCGAGGTCCGCGAAGGACCGGCGGCGCTGCCGTGGGGTGACCTGGGTGTCGATGTCGTCGTCGAATCGACCGGCATCTTCACCAAGCGTGACAAGGCGCAGGGCCACCTGGACGCCGGCGCCAAGAAGGTCATCATCTCCGCGCCCGCCAGTGATGAGGACATCACCATCGTGCTGGGCGTCAACGACGACAAGTACGACGGCAGCCAGAACATCATCTCCAACGCCTCGTGCACCACGAACTGCCTCGGACCGCTGGCCAAGGTGCTCAACGACGAGTTCGGCATCGTCAAGGGCCTGATGACCACCATCCACGCCTACACCCAGGACCAGAACCTGCAGGACGGCCCGCACAGCGACCTGCGCCGCGCCCGCGCCGCCGCCCTGAACATCGTGCCGACCTCGACCGGCGCCGCCAAGGCCATCGGGCTGGTGCTGCCCGAGCTCAAGGGCAAGCTCGATGGCTACGCCCTACGCGTGCCGATCCCCACAGGTTCGGCGACCGACCTCACCGTGGAGCTTGCCAAGGCCGCCAGCGCCGCCGACATCAACGCCGCCATGAAGGCCGCCGCGGAGGGCAAGCTCAAGGGCATCCTGAAGTACTACGACGCGCCGATCGTGTCCTCGGACATCGTCACCGACCCGCACAGCTCGATCTTCGACGCGGGGCTGACCAAGGTGATCGACAACCAGGCCAAGGTGGTCTCCTGGTACGACAACGAGTGGGGCTACTCGAACCGCCTGGTCGACCTGGTCGGCCTGGTCGGCAAGTCGCTGTAACGATGGCGATCAAGTCCCTCAACGATCTGCTGGCAGAGGGAGTTTCGGGCAAGGGCGTGCTGGTCCGGTCGGACCTGAACGTCCCGCTCGATGACAATCTCAACATCACCGACCCCGGCCGCATCGTGGCGTCGGTCCCGACCATCCGCGCGCTCGCGGGTGCGGGGGCCAAGGTCATCGTCACCGCACACCTGGGCCGCCCCGACGGCAAGCCGGATCCCGGGTTGTCGCTGGCTCCCGTGGGTGCCGCGCTCAGCGAACTGCTGGGTCAGCACGTACAGGTCGCCGGCGATGTCGTCGGCACCGATGCGCTGGCGCGCGCCGAAGGCCTTACCGATGGCGACGTGCTCCTGTTGGAGAACATTCGGTTCGATCCGCGCGAGACCAGCAAGGACGACGCACAGCGGCTGGCGCTTGCCCAGGAGCTCGCCGAATTGGTGGGCGGCCCAACGGGTACCGACGGCGCGTTCGTCTCCGACGGTTTCGGTGTGGTGCATCGCAAGCAGGCCTCCGTTTACGACGTGGCGACCCTGCTGCCGCATTACGCCGGTGGTCTGGTGGCTGCCGAGGTCGAGGTGCTCAAGCGGCTGTCCGAGTCCACCGAGCGTCCGTACGCGGTGGTGCTTGGCGGGTCGAAGGTCTCGGACAAACTGGCGGTCATTGAATCGCTGGCCACCAAGGCCGACAGCCTCGTGATCGGCGGCGGGATGTGCTTCACATTCCTGGCCGCGCAGGGGCTGCCGGTGGGCAAGTCGCTGGTGCAGCCGGAGATGGTGGACACCTGCAAGCGGCTGCTCGATACCTATGCCGATGTGATCCACCTGCCGATGGACATCGTGGCTGCGGACGAGTTCGCAGCCGATTCACCGTCGGAAATCGTTGCCGCGGACGCTATTCCAGAAGGCAAAATGGGCCTGGACATCGGGCCGGAGTCGGTGAAGCGATTCACAGCCGTGCTGTCGAATGCCAAGACCATCTTCTGGAACGGTCCCATGGGTGTCTTCGAGTTCCCGGCTTTCGCCGCCGGAACCCGGGGTGTCGCCGAGGCGATCATCGCGGCCACCGAAAAGGGCGCGTTCAGCGTGGTCGGCGGTGGTGATTCGGCGGCCGCGGTGCGTGCGCTGGACCTGCCGGACGACGGCTTCTCGCACATCTCCACCGGTGGTGGTGCATCCCTGGAATACCTTGAAGGCAAGGCGCTTCCGGGCATCGACGTATTAGAGGACTAGGGGAGCCCCGCATGTCGCGTAAGCCGTTGATCGCCGGCAACTGGAAGATGAACCTCAATCACTTCGAGGCCATCGCTCTGGTGCAAAAGATTGCGTTCTCGTTGCCGAACAAGTACTTCGACAAGGTGGACGTGACGGTCATTCCGCCGTTCACCGATATCCGGAGTGTGCAGACCCTGGTCGACGGGGACAAGCTGCGTCTTACCTATGGCGCCCAGGACTTGTCGGTATACGACTCGGGTGCCTACACCGGTGAGATCAGCGGCGCATTTCTGGCGAAGCTGGGGGTCACCTACGTCGTGGTCGGGCACTCCGAGCGTCGTCAGTACCACGCCGAGGATGATGCGCTGGTCGCTGCCAAGGCCGCTGCGGCGCTCAAGCACGGCCTGACTCCGATCGTCTGCATTGGTGAGGCTCTCGACATCCGCGAAGCGGGGGACCACGTCCAGTACAACGTGGACTCCTTGCGTGGGTCGCTGGCCGGGCTCAGTGCGGACCAAATCGAGAAGGTCGTCATCGCCTATGAGCCGGTATGGGCGATTGGCACCGGCCGGGTGGCCAGTGCGGCGGATGCGCAGGAGGTGTGTGCCGCGATCCGTGCCGAGCTGGCCCAGATCGCGAACGCATCGGTGGCCGCATCGGTGCGCGTTCTGTACGGCGGCTCAGCCAATGCCAAGAACGTGGGCGAACTGATCGCGCAAGACGATGTCGACGGTGCGCTGGTGGGCGGCGCCTCCCTGGACGGTGAGCAGTTCGCCCAGATGTCGGCGATCGCCGCGGGTGGGCCCCTGCTCTAACTCAGCTGTCCGGCAGATTCCGCAAATGCGCTGCGCGCGCGAGCACGCCATCAAGGGTAGTGAGAAAGAGCGGCAGGTTCGCGGTGATCGCCGACATGCCTGCCGCCAGGTCCTTCGTCTCGTTCTCGCGCGAAGCGGTGTCGTACCAATCGATACCCGGTGAACCGTCCATGGTGGTGTCGAGTGTTTCCAGTGCCGTGAGCCACGGGCCGAGCTGACCGAGGACGATGGCGTACGGCGCTGCCCGGGTCAGGACGATCTCGCGGTCGGCGGCGTCCAATGCCTCGACGTCGAGCTCACGCAGATAGCGGCGCAACGCAGCCACGTGCGCCGTCAGCAGGTGACCGCGCGCAGTGCGGACCGGCAGCATCATGCCGGTCAGCGCGCAGACCGCGCCCAGGCCGGACAGTGCTACCCCGACCATGGCGTTGCCGATGCTGGTGGCCAACACGGCGGTGACCAGGAGGCCGGCCAGCAGCATGCCGATTCCATAGCGGGTCAAGGTACCGAGGCGTTGCGGTGCATGGCGGAACCATCCGTGGAGCTGTGCGTCGGCGTACATCGCATCGGGGATGCTGCCGAGATCCAGACGAGGTCCCGGCAAGCGGAGGCTGGACATGAACACCGTCTGGGTGTCATCGGGCAACAGCATGTCCACAAGCCGGGTCTCATAGGCGGTCAAGAGGTCGTCTGCCGGAGCGCGCCGGGACATCTGCCAATCGAGCTGGCCATCGGGGCCGTTTGTTTCGGCGATCCATAGGTATCCGCGCACTGCCAGGTCGATGACCGTTGCCGTCAGATCGACAGCATCGACACGCAGATCGGTGACGGTGCCCACCTGGCCCGGCAGTACGCCGTCCGGCGCGGCGAAGCGTGATCCCTTCTCGTCGTGCACCAGGGGATCGGCTGGGGTGACAACGATTCTAGCGGCGCGCACGTCTCGGCGACGTGCGATCATCACCCACCCCGCTAGTGCCGCCGAGACGACGCCGAGACTGATCAGCGCGGTAGTGGCGGGCCACGTCAGCGCGAAGGGGCCCTGCGTGCCGGGGAGCGCGGTGAAGGTTGCGCTCGCCGGCACGGTGCCTGCCGGAACCGCCACGGTGAAGGTGGCGATGGCATCCGGCGGCAGTTCGTCCTGCTGGACGCGAACTACTCCGGTGTGATCGACCTGTGCTGCGGTACAACGTATTTGAGATCCCGGTGCGCCCAGTGTGCATGACGGGGAGCTGGGTTTGGTGCTGGGAGAGGCGAATGACGCGGTGACATCGTGCAGGCCGGAGTGCCAGCCGGAGGCAAACGGCCAGAGCACCTGCTGGTGGTTGGCCATGTCGGCGACGGTCCCGCGAATCGTGTAGGCAACGGTCGCCGGGCCACTAGCGGTGGTAATCAACGTGTTTCCGTCGATTGTCGCCGTCCCATCACCCGATGTGGCGACGTTGCTGACCTCAAAGTGCTGAACCCGATTGCCCTCAACGGCCATGTCCAGAGGCAGATGCCGTTGCAGCACTTGATTTTCGGCGGGCGTGACGGTCTCGATGACATTCAGTGTGCCGTCCTCGGCGAGGGTCATGGCAACAGCGACCGTGCCCGGGGAAACATCGCCGCTTGCCGGGGCTGCCATGAGAAGCCAGCCCACGCACACCGACAGACACAGTGCCAACTGCAACATCACCCCGCGAGTCATCTCTCCCACGGCGGTAACCCTAGGTCAGGGTCGATATGCTGGCGCCGATTCACAGAACGTGTTGGGGGGGAGTGGACGACGTGGGGCCGCAGCCGTACTGCCAGCCCAGGCCTGTACCTGCCTGGAATGCACCGCTGCCACCGCCGGCCCGTGCCCAGCTAGCGCCACCTCCTGGTTGGCGCCCGTTGCCAGTACCGGCCTTTCCTGGATACCCGGTGGCCCAAGCGCCGTCCGGTTATCGAGTGCCGCCGGCTGGGCCGGTATATCCGCCGCCGGCAGCCTACGGACGGCCTCGGCCCGCGCGACGTAGGTCTGCCCACGGCTGGATCATCGGTGGCGCGGCTTTCGTGTTGGTCGGGGTCTTGATGTTCGGAACGGCTGCGGTGTGGGCTCTCCACTCGGGGGGACGCCATCCGGTGCGGGCCACCTCGGCGTGGCAGTACCCATCGGCCACACCCTGGACGGCATCCCCAACTAGTGCCATCGGGATGCCGACGAAGTCGACGCCGCAACCGCCGCCCGAACCCCGGCCCGTGTACGCGCTTGGCGATAACCCTTTGTTTCGGGACCAGGGCGCTGGGTTCACCAATGCGCCCTGCTCAACGAGCACATGGCCGTTTGATATTCCCCACGCCGAGGCGTTTTACCGGGATCTGCGTGGGTGCTTGGATCCGGAGTGGAAGCGGCTTCTGGACTGGTCCCGCCTGCCATGGTCATCGCCGGGGTTGGTAGTGGCAGGAAGCTATGTGGATTCTCCCTGTGGGGACGAGGACTTCGGCGGCAGCGAGACAGCCGCCTTCTACTGCTCGTCGAATAACACGATCTACATGTCAACGGTGAGTATGTCGCCGAACAGGTACGGAAATCACGACGGTTTCTACCTTGCCGTTTACGCGCATGAGTACGGGCATCACGCCCAGGAGCTCAGCGGGATATCGTCGGAGGAGTGGAACCAGCGCGTTGCTGCGGGAGTGGATTCTCCGCTGGGGCTGGAGTTGTCTCGGCGTAGTGAACTTCAGGCTCAGTGCTTCTCCGGAATGTTCCTGGGTTCGCGGCGCGGGGGCACCATCACCCAGCAAGAACTCGATCTGGCCTGGAACGATCAAGATCGGGGCGATGGGCAACGGTCGAAACGTGACCACGGTTCCAATGAGCATTCCGCGGCATGGTGGCGGCACGGGTCACTGACGAATCGCCTGTGGGAATGTAATACCTGGCTGTCTGACAGTTCTGAAGTGAGCTGACAGGCGTCCCTGCGCAGGTCGCCGGAACGGAGCCGGTAGTCTTACCCCCATGGAATTGGCGCTGCAGATCATCCTGGTGATCACGAGCTTGTTGGTGGTCCTGCTGGTGCTACTGCACCGGGCGAAGGGTGGCGGTCTGTCGACGCTGTTCGGTGGTGGCGTTCAGTCGAGCCTCTCCGGTTCCACCGTGGTGGAGAAGAACCTGGACCGGCTCACCTACTTCGTCACCGCCATCTGGGTGATCTCGATCATCGGCGTTGGGCTGGAGATCAAGCTCGGCGGATAACGAAATCACGATTCACAGACAGCGGACTACTGCACAGGTAGTCCGCTGTTTTGTCTCTGCGGCAGATATCCTCGCAGGTAGTTGATGTTTCATCTATTTGCCGAGAAATTTCTTCAAAATTCATGGAACCGATTCATGCCTTCGGCCCATCAATCTCTATGTATGGCACAGAAGTCGACCAGTGCCATCAGCGGTCGGTGGACCGGGGACGCGGAGGGGACGTTCCCGTTTCACCGGCCGCACCCCAGGAAAGGAGCCCCTCGTCATGTCGGAGTGCCGTGGTGACCCCCGCCAATGGATTCGTGAGTACCAGGATCGCCTGGAGGTTCTTGGGCAGCGTGCCCAGTATGTGCAACAGACCGTCGGTTTGGTGCGGGGCCATGCGAAGGACGACATCGGGGTCGCGGTGACCGTTGGGTCGGGCGGCCGCATCGAGGCCCTGGACCTGGATGAATCGACGCTGTCGATGGACGCCAGGGATCTGTCGGCCATCATCACCAGAACTATCGCCGCGGCGCAGGTCAACGCGGCCAGCCAGATCCACAGCACATTGCACGACCTCACCGGCGACGGGCCGGCGATGGACTACGTCAAGGGCTACCTGGACGGGGGGCACCTGGGGGAGGGTGAGCATCTGGGATCGCCGTCATGAACGGCGAGACGAGCGGGACCTTCCACTTTGACCGCGATGTGGTGCTGCACGAAGCGGCGAACCTGGAGAGCGCCGGGGGCTCGGTGCGATTCTTGCTCGAGCACCATGGAGGCGGGCTCGGCGAGCAGGACCTGGGGGCGGTGTCGTCGGATTTCGTGATGTCGGTGCGGGGGAGTATCGACCAGCTTTCTGACGCGGTCCGGACCCTGGGAGATGTCATGGTGGAGACGGGACAGCGTCTGCACGACCAGGCTCGGCAGATCGCCGAAGCGGAGGATCAGACCGTCGCCGCGATGACGAAGATTGGTGAAGGGTTCGGTGGACACCCTTGATGCCGAGCTGAAACCGCTCACTCGCCTCCATGACGCCGGATTGGGCTTCATGGTCGAGCATGTGCAGTTCCTCGAAGAACCACTCGATGCGCTTCGGGGTGACCCGGTCGCAGCCTCCGCGGAGGCCACCTTCTGGCGATACTGCATTGCCGATGTCACCAATGTGCAGCAGGAGCTGTCGGCTGTGCTCAGCGCGCTGGGTGACGGTCACAGTGGTGCGGCAGCAACAGGATTCGGGGAGGCGGCCGGTCTCCTCGACGATGCTCTGCAAGAGCTGCGAGTGGTCGCGGCGAACGTCAATCAGCGCATCAACGTGGTGACGGATCTGGTTACGCATACTCGAAGCATGCTCGGGCAATGGGTGGAAGGGTACGTCGACGACATCATCACCGAGTTCACCGCAGCACGAGCCGCCTCACCCATCACCCAGGGCGGCAGCGTGGCGACCACCATAGCTTCTGCGGTAGCAGATGCCTCCGAGCTTGGAAACAAGATGGGGCGCACGCTGTCTCAGCTCCTGGACCGTCTTGACGAGCATGCGACCGCGATCCGGGACGGGGTGGCCGAGTTCTCGATGAATGTGGAGCGCCTGCGGACGCCCGCGCCGGGACCCGCCGCCGCACCGGTTGCGGCCCCGGCCGTACGGCAGTCGCCGCCGGCTTCGGAACCGGCACCGGCCGAGCACGGATTGTCTGTGGATCCGGATGCGCTGTTCGCCGCGGGACAGGGCAACGAGAGTTAGACCCTCGCGCACAGGGTGTACGGCAGGATTCCGAATACGGCCATGGTCCATGCACCGCACAGCATTTGAAGCCACCGCGGAGCCCGATTGATCTCCATGCAGGACGCGACGATCAGCGCCACTTTGATCGCCGTCAGCGCCAGAATGATCAGTGTCGCCGAATGTGCCGCATACCTTCCGAAGGTCAATACCCACGTCGCGAGGGTGCTGCCACGGCCTGCCGGATGACGCCGGTGTATCACAAGGGTGCGTCGAGGCCGGGCCCCGAGAGTGCAGTACGGGAACTAGGTTCCGATTGTGCGGACATGGGCATTCCGTAAAGCGCAGAGCAGCAACGCCTTTCGGGCATTGCCCGAAAGGCAAGACATGGTGAGGGCAATAGACTCCCGGCCGGGGAGACGCTGGGTCCGGCCCACGCCCACGTATCGGCAGGGGTTGGGCGCGCCCGGCTAGTCCAGCTGGCTCGCCGCGGCCTCATCGAGCAGCCACACCGTGCGCTCGGTCCCGATGGCGCCTGCCGCGGGTACGTCGATCGGGTCGGCTCCGCCAATGGCCGCGGCGACCGCCTCGGCCTTGGCCTCGCCCGAAACGACCAGCCATACCTCGCGTGAACGCTGAATCGCGGGCAATGTCAACGTGATCCGTTGCGGTGGTGGCTTGGGAGAATTCGGTACAGCCACGACCAGGCGGTGCGTCTCCCTGACGGCATCGGTGTGCGGGAACAGCGAGTTGATGTGGCCCTCGCCGCCCATCCCCAGCAGGTGTACGTCGAATGCGGGGCAGTCCTGGCCCGGCTCGGCATTGGCGGCGAGTAGCTGTTCGTAAGCCAGCGCCGCCGCATCCAGGTCGGTGCCGTATTCGCTTTCGCTATTGGGCATGGCGTGCATATTGCGCATCGGGAAGTCGACATGCTCAAGCAGCGCCTCCCAGGCCTGCCAGGCATTGCGTTCCGGGTCGGTTTTGGGGACGTACCGGTCGTCGCCCCAGAAGACGTGGACATTGTCCCAGTCGAGATCGCTCGCGACATCGCGCAGGTGTTTGAGCAGGGCAGTACCGGTGCCGCCGCCGGTGAGCACGATCATCGCCTTGCCGCGGTCGGTGAGGGCACCAGCGATCGCCAGAGCGAGCCGATCACCCGCCGCGGTCACCAAAGCATCGGTGTCCGCGTACTTTTCGATGATTGTTTCACTCATTGGTACTGCACCTTCGCGATTCCCTCAAGCGCCGTGCGGTAGATCTCATCGGGGTCGAGGCGGCGCAAGTCCTCGGCCAGGCAATCTCGTGTTTCTCTGCGGGGCAAAGGAAGTGATGCCGACGGGCGTCCGGTGCGGGCCAATGTCGCGATGGCGCCGGTCTGGGGCCGACTCAGGGCGACGACCTCGCTGTCCCGGTGCAGTTCCACCTTGAGCTCACCGACCAGCCGGGTGACGGGACCCTCGATACGTGAGGCGAGCCAACCCGCGATGACATCCAGGGCCGGCTCGGTGGCCAGCCCGGACACCACTGCCGAGTTGATGCCCTCGTACGGTGGCTGATCCAGCGCCGAGGCCAGCAGCGCCCGCCAGTACGTGATCCGGCTCCACGACAGATCGGTATCGCCCGGGGTGTACCCGGCGAGCCGGTTCTTAATGGCATTCAGGGGGTCCGGTGCCGTCGTCGCATCGGTGATCCGCCGAATCGCCAAGCGCCCCAGCGGATCTTTAGCGGGGACGGGTGGAGCCTGGTTGGGCCACCAGGCCACCACAGGAGTGTCGGGCAGCAGGAACGGGATGACAACGCTGTGCTCGTGCGCGGCGAGCGGGCCGCGCAGCCGCAGCACGACAACCTCGCCGGCACCGGCATCGCCGCCGATACGGATCTGGGCATTCAGGCCGGTCTTGGGGGCCAGCGGATTGCGTTCGAGCACGATGATGCGGCATGGATGCTCGTGGCTGGCGCCGTTGGCGGCCTCGATGACCTCTTCGACGTCATCGCCGGCATCGGTGATGACGACCAGAGTCAGCACCCGCGCCATAGTGACCGCGCCGCCGGTTTCGCGCAGCTCGACCAGCTTCTTGTTGACGTCATTGGTGGTGGTGTCGGGCAGATCGATGATCATGGTCGCCTCCAGTCACGTCCCGTACGGGCCAGCATGTCGAACGCCGACTGCGGGCCCCAGGTGCCGGATTCGTAGGTGTCGGGTTTTCCTCCCGATGCCCAGAAGTCCAGCGCGGGATCCAGTATCCGCCAGGATAATTCGACCTCGGCGTTCACAGGGAACAGCGAGGGTTCTCCCAACAGCACATCGAGGATCAACCGCTCGTAGGCCTCCGGCGATTCCTCGGTGAAGGCCTGCTCGTACGAGAAGTCCATATTGACGTCGCGTACCTCCATGGCGGTACCGGGAACCTTCGATCCGAACCGCAGCGTGACACCTTCGTCGGGCTGCACCCGAATCACCAGCGCGTTGGCGCCCAGTTCCTCGGTCATCGTGGAGTCGAAAGGCAGGTGGGGCGCTCGTTTGAACACCAGGGCGATTTCGGTGACCCGGCGGCCCAGGCGTTTTCCGGTACGCAGGTAGAACGGCACTCCGGCCCATCGCCGACTGTCGACCTCCAGGGTGATCGCGGCGTATGTCTCGGTGGTCGAGGTCTTGGAGAAGCCTTCCTCCTCCAGCAGCCCGGGCACCTGCTGGCTGCCCTGCCAGCCGGGTCCGTACTGGCCGCGGGCCGTGGTTTCGGCGAGCGGCTCGGCAAGCCGAGTGGCCGAGAGCACCTTGATCTTTTCGGCCTGCAGCTCTGCGGGGGAGAAGTTGATGGGCTCTTCCATCGCGGTGAACGCCAGCAGCTGCAACAGGTGATTCTGGATGACATCGCGTGCTGCCCCGATGCCGTCGTAATATCCTGCGCGGCCGCCCAATCCGATGTCCTCGGCCATCGTGATCTGCACATGGTCGACGAAGTGTGCATTCCAGATCGGGTCGAACAGCTGGTTGGCAAAGCGCAGTGCCAGGATGTTCTGCACCGTCTCCTTACCGAGGTAGTGGTCGATTCGGAAAACAGACTCCTCGGGGAAAACCTCATTGACCACCGCGTTCAGTTCGCGGGCGCTCTGCAGATCATGGCCGAACGGCTTCTCGATGACCACTCGCCGCCATGCGCCGTCGATCGGCTGCGCGAGGCTGGATTTGGACAGCTGCTCGCATACGGTGGGGAAGGCCTTCGGCGGAATCGACAGGTAGAAGGCGTGATTGCCGCCGGTGCCACGTTCCTCATCGAGAGTGCGCAGTGTCTTCTTGAGCTGCTCGAAAGCGGCGTCGTCGTCGAAACTGCCCTGCACGAAGCGGATTCCCTCGGCCAGGCGGTCCCATACGTGTTGGCGGAACGGCGTGCGCGAATGTTCCTTGACGGCGTCGAGCACGATCTGCCCAAAATCCTCGTTGGCCCAGTCCCGGCGGGCGAATCCGACCAATGCGAAGGACGGCGGCAGCAGGCCTCGGTTGGCGAGGTCATAGATGGCCGGCATCAGCTTCTTGCGGGCCAGATCGCCGGTGACCCCGAAGATCACCAGCGAGCAGGGGCCCGCGATACGCGGAAGACGTTTGTCGCGCTTGTCTCGCAACGGGTTTGTCATGGATGAGCCTTTCGTGTGAAGACCGTCATCCACGCTCACTCCTTGGTGGATACCGCGTCGAGTTGGGCTTGGGTGGCGTCGATGAGCTCATTCCACGCGACCTCGAACTTATCGACGCCTTCGGTTTCGAGCACCTCGAACACATCATCCAGATCGATCCCGGCGCGGGTCAGTTCATGGAAGACCGCGTGGGCGCCGTCGTAAGTCCCATGAATGGTGTTGCCGGTGACCACGCCGTGGTCGGCAACCGCCTCCAGGGTCTTCTCGGGCATGGTGTTCACGGTGTGCGGAGCCACCAGGTCCACGACGTACATCGTGTCGTCGTAGTCGGGATTCTTGACTCCGGTCGAGGCCCACAGCGGACGCTGCACCCGTGCGCCGGCCTTCTTGAGCTCGGCGAACCGGTGACCGTGATCGAACACCTTCTCGTAGGCCTGGTAGGCCAGACGGGCATTGGCCACCCCGGCCCGGCCGCGCAGGGACAGCGCCTGACCATTGCCGATGTCCTCGAGGCGTTTGTCGATCTCGGTGTCTACCCGGGAGACGAAGAACGACGCCACCGAGTGAATCTTGGAAAGGTCGCGGCCGGCTTCCTTGGCGGCCTCCAGGCCGGTCAGGTAGGCGTCCATCACTTCCTTGTGGCGCTCCACCGAGAAGATCAGGGTGACGTTCACCGAGATGCCCTCGGCGATCACCGCCGAGATCGCGGGCAGACCGGCCTTGGTTGCCGGAATCTTGATCAGCAGGTTCGGGCGGTCGACGATCTTCCACAGCTCGATGGCCTGCAGGATGGTCTTGTCGGTGTCGTGAGCCAGGCGGGGGTCCACCTCGATGGAGACACGACCATCCACACCCTCAGAGGCTTCGTACTGCGGAGCCAGCACATCGCACGCGGCGCGCACGTCGTCGGTGGTGGCGGTGCGGATCGCCGAGTCCACATCGGCCCCCCGCTCGGCCAGCTCGGCGATCTGCGCGTCGTAGGCATGCCCCTTGGACAGGGCGGCCTGGAAGATCGCCGGGTTGGTGGTCACCCCGACGATGCTTCTGGTCGCGATCAGCTCGGCGAGGTTGCCCGAGGTGAGTCGGTCCCGGGAGAGATCGTCGAGCCAGACGGCAACTCCGGCTTCGCTCAGTTCGGCGAGATTAGCGTTCTGATCAGATGTGCTCATGGGATTCATCCCTTCCTGATTCGGGGTTATTGAGCTGCTGCGATGGACCTTTCGGCGGCCGCAGCCACTGCATCCGGGGTGAAGCCGAACTCACGGAACAAGGTCTTGTCGTCAGCGGAAGCTCCGAAGTGCTCCAGTGAGACGATTTGACCGGCGTCGCCGACGAACTTGTACCAGCCTTGCGCGATGCCGGCTTCCACGGACACCCGGGCACGCACCGACGGCGGCAGCACGCTGTCGCGGTATTCCTGGGGCTGGGACTCGAACCATTCCACACAGGGGAACGACACCACGGAGGCCGCAATTCCCTTGGCGGCAAGAATCTTCTTGGCCTCGACGGCGAGCTGCAGTTCCGAGCCCGTGCCGATGAGGATCACATCGGGCTGGCCATCGGCTGCCTCCAGCACATAGCCGCCCTTGGCCACACCCTCGCGGCTGGTGCCTTCCAGGATCGGTACACCCTGGCGGGTGAGTGCCAAACCGACTGGGCCGGTGCTGGATTGACGCTCCAGGACGGTCGCCCAGGCGTACGCGGTTTCGTTCGCGTCACCGGGGCGCACCACCGAAAGGTTGGGGATGGCGCGCAGGGCGGCCAGGTGCTCCACCGGCTGGTGGGTGGGGCCGTCTTCGCCGAGACCGATCGAGTCGTGTGTCCACACGTAGATCGGGTCGATGTTCATCAATGCCGCCAGGCGCACCGCGGGCCGCATGTAGTCGGCGAACTGCAGGAACGTTCCGCCGTACGCGCGGGTGGGGCCATGCAGCACGATGCCGGACAGGATCGATCCCATCGCATGCTCGCGGATGCCGAAATGCAGTGTGCGGCCGTATGGTTGGGCATTCCAGTCCGATGTCGCGATGGACGTTGGGCCGAAGGAATCGGCGCCCTTGATGGTGGTGTTGTTACTGCCCGCGAGGTCCGCGGAGCCACCCCACAGCTCGGGAAGCTTGGCGCCGAGCGCCGACAGGGTGTCGCCGGACGCGGCACGGGTGGCGACGCCCTTAGAGCCGGGTTCCCAGGACGGCAGCTCGGCGTCCCAGCCCTCGGGCAGGGTGCGCGCCTCCAGCCGGTCCAGCAGTGCCTTGCGCTCGGGCTCGCGGGCGGCCCAGGCATCAAAATCCTTGTCCCACTCCGCATGTGCCTGCTTGCCGCGCTGCACCAGCTCGCGGGTGTGGGCGATGACCTCCGGGGCCACGTCGAAGGATTTCTCCGGATCGAAGCCCAGAATTTTCTTGGTGGCGGCCACCTCGTCAGCCCCCAGCGCCGAGCCGTGTACGCCGCCGGTGTTCATCTTGGTGGGAGCGGGGTAACCGATGATCGTGCGCAGAGCGATGAACGACGGACGGTCGGTGACCGCACGGGCGTTGGCCAGTGCTTCCTCGATGCCGGTGACGTTCTCACCACTGATGACGGTCTGTACATGCCAGCCGTACGCCTCGTAGCGGGCGGGGGTGTCCTCGCTCAGTGCGATCTTGGTGTCGTGCTCGATGGAGATCTCGTTGTCGTCCCAGATGACGATGAGGTTCCCCAGCTGTTGGGTACCGGCCAAGGAGGACGCTTCCGAGGTCACGCCCTCTTCGATGTCGCCGTCGGAGGCGATGACGTAGATGAAGTGGTCGAACGGGCTGGTGCCGGGCGCGGCGTCGGGGTCGAAGAGACCGCGCTCGTACCGAGAGGCCATCGCCATGCCAACCGCCGAGGCCAGGCCCTGGCCGAGCGGCCCGGTGGTGATCTCGACACCCTTGGTGTGGTGGTACTCGGGGTGGCCGGGGGTCAAAGAGCCCCAGGTACGCAGTGCCTCGATATCGGAGAGCTCCAGGCCGAATCCGCCCAAGTACAGCTGCAAGTACAGGGTCAGGCTGCTGTGGCCACACGACAGCACGAATCGGTCGCGGCCGATCCAGGTGGTGTCGCTGGGATCGTGGCGCAGCTGTCGCTGAAAGAGCGTGTATGCCACGGGTGCCAGGCTCATCGCGGTGCCGGGATGCCCATTGCCGACTTTCTGTACGGCATCGGCGGCCAGCACCCGCGCGGTGTCAACCGCACGCGAGTCCAGGTCTGTCCAGTCATCCGGGTAGTTGGCCCGGGTGAGGGTTGGGATATCGGTCGGGATCTCGTCGATCGCGGTCACGGGCCCATCGTAGTGCCGCCGATTTCGCGCCGCTGCCTCACGGCCGGGTCACGCCTCCTGGGCAATGTGATAGTCCGGTGACGGACAACCTCTGTTCACTTCCGTGGGCCGACCTTGGTTGTCGACGCGCGACCCTGGCGGTCTACCATCGTCTGTAGTAGAGCGCTCAGTGCCGCGGGTCGGCTGGCTCACCGGATTAATTACCCAGGAGGATCAGCGCGGTGCGGATGCGAGAGACGCAAGGCGCGCGTGCTCGCGGCCCGTTCCTTTCGACGATCCTCGCCTACGTGGCCCTGACCAAGCCGCGGGTCATCGAGCTGCTGCTGGTCACCACGATTCCCGCGATGTTGCTCGCCGAACGCGGGCATGTGAATCCGCTGCTCATCCTGAATACGCTTCTCGGCGGGATTATGGCCGCGGCCAGTGCCAACACCCTGAACTGTGTGGCCGATGCGGACATCGACAAGGTCATGAAGCGCACCGCGCGCCGGCCCCTGGCCACCGCATCGGTCACCACCCGCAACGCGCTGATCTTCGGGATCGTGCTCGGTATCGGAGCGTTCGCCTGGTTGTGGTGGACCGCCAACCTGCTGTCTGGTGTGCTCGCCGTGGCCACCATCGCCTTCTACGTCTTCATCTACACGTTGGTGCTCAAGCGCCGCACCGCGCAGAACGTGGTGTGGGGCGGCGCTGCCGGGTGCATGCCGGTGATGATCGGGTGGTCGGCGGTCACCGGCACCATTCAATGGCCGGCCGTGGTGATGTTCCTGATCATCTTTTTCTGGACTCCGCCGCACACCTGGGCGCTGGCCATGCGCTACAAGGAGGACTACCGGGCTGCGGGCGTCCCCATGCTGCCCGTGATCGCCACCGAGGAGAAGGTCACCCGGCTGATCCTGATCTACACCTGGCTGACGGTGCTGGCCACGCTGGCACTCGCGCTGGCCGCCGGTGTCATCTACGCCGTGGTCGCATTCCTGGCCGGGGTGTGGTTCCTGGCGATGGCGCACCAGCTGTACTCGGGTGTGCGCAAGGGTCAGCCGATCAAACCGCTGCGGTTGTTCTTGCAGTCCAACAACTACCTGGCCGTGGTCTTCTGTGCGCTGGCGGTCGACTCGGTGGTCGGCTGGCCGCTGCTGTTCGGTAATGGGCTGCTAGGGCACTAGGACGACCGACCCGGTGGTCTTGCGTGCCTCAAGGGCGATGTGGGCCTGGGCGGCCTGCTCCAACGGATAGCTGGCTCCGACGGTGATCTTCAATGTTCCGCGCGACACCAGGTCCAGGACATCGTCGGCGCGCCAGGCGAATTCTTTGGGGGTGCGGATGAAATGCCCCATGGTTGGGCGGGTGAGCACTGCCGACTTGGCGGTGAGGCGCTGCGGATCGAAGGGCGGTACCTGACCACTGGCCGCCCCGTACAGGGCGATCAGGCCACGCACCCGGACTGCCGCCAGGCTTGCCTCGAAGGTCGACTTGCCGACGCCGTCGTAGGCGACCGCCACACCCTCACCCGAGGTCAATTCCAGGATTCGTGAGGCGAACTCCGCCGGATCCGCGGGATCGGGATAGGGCAGCACCTCGGTGGCGCCAGCCGCGCGGGACAGCTTCTCCTTGGCCTCGCTCGACACGGTGGTGATGACCCTGACGCCGCGATGGGTCGCCCATTGGGTCAGCAATAGACCCATACCGCCGGCGCCGGCGTGCACCAGCACGGTGTCACCGGCGGCGACGGGGTACACCGAGGTGAGCAGGTAATGGGCGGTGATGCCTTGAAGCAGGGCGCTCGCGGCAACCTCCGATGACAGGCCCTCGGGCACCTTTGCGGTGTAATCGGCTGGTGCGGTGGTCGATTCGGCGTACCCCCAGGCGGCCACGGGGCTGGCAACCCGGTCGCCGGGGGCAAGGTTTTCGACACCCTCGCCCACCGCGCTTACCACTCCGGTGACCTCGGATCCCGGAATGTGGGGGAGCGGGGCGGCGTAGCTGCCGTTGCGTAGATAGATATCGCGGAAGTTGACCCCCACCGCATCGACGTCGATGAGCACCTCGCCGGGGCCCGGTGTCGGAGCTGTCTTTTCGACGAGGGTGAGCACTTCGGGTCCGCCGGTCACCGGCACTTCGATGGCGCGCATGGGTACCAGTATCCAGGCCACGTACGCTCTACATATGACCGACGAAGCCCAGCCAGACGCGAAGGTGTCCGTTCCGTCGACCGTGCACCGTGCGCTGACCGCGTTCGTGAAGGCGCATCACATGCCCACCAAGGCCGTGTTGCAGCCCATCGGGCAGGCCGGCGTCCGGATCACGCTGGTCGGTGCCGACGGGATCCTGGGTGATCAGGTGGTTGCCGACATCGCCACGGCGCATGCTGCCGTGGCGGCAGTCGAAGGCATCGAGCCCGTTGAGGAATGGGACCGCGAGTTGGTCAGCACCGCCAACCCGGCACCGGGTCACGCCAAGAAGATGGCCGGGTGGGTCGCCCGGACGTAAGGCTGGGACGGCCGGATATCTTCCATCCGCGCATCGTTCTGGCCGGTTGCCCACAACTCGTCTCCGGTGACGGTGACGACGCTGAACTTGTTGCCGCGCTGCGTGTTCGCGACCTGCACGCCCGGTGGCTGTCCTGGGATGACCCTGAGGCCGCACAGGCGGACCTGGTGATCCTGCGTGCTACCTGGGACTATCCCGAACGCCTGGATGAATTCCTGCGGTGGGCCGGATCTGTGCCCAATGTGCTCAACCCGCTGTCGGTAGTGCGCTGGAACACCGATAAGCGCTATCTGAATGATCTTGCCGCAGCTGGTATCTCGACGGTTCCTAGCACTTTCTTCGCGCCCGATGAGCCCGTCGTGCTGCCCGACGGCGAACTGGTGATCAAGCCCTCGGTGGCCGGTGGATCGCGTGGCGCGGGGCGCTTCACGTGCCCGGAGGCTGCGCGTAATCATGCCGAGGCGCTGCAAGATGAGGGTCGCACGGTGCTCATCCAGCCCTACGACCCGCGCGTCGACACGCACGGCGAGACGGCATTGGTCTTTCTCAACGGCGAACCGTCCCATGCGTTTACCAAGGGGGCGCTGCTGCCTCCGCCGGGTGCCGCCGCCGAGGTCGACGAGTCGGGTCTGTTCCACTCCGAGCGTCTGGCGCCGGTGAGGCCGTCGGCGGCGTTGTGGAAGTTCGGTGCCGCGGCGCTTGCCGCGGCGGCCACGAAATCCGGTGTCGCGATGACTGAGCTGCTGTACGCGCGAGTCGATGTCATCGGCGGTGTGCACGACGATGACCCACGGCTACTGGAGCTGGAACTGGTCGAGCCGTCTCTGGGCTGGCGTCAGCTGGAGACCGAGGAGCGCGACCTGGCGCAACGAAAGTTTGTGATCGGCGTCGAGGACGCGTTAGAGCGCCTGGGTCTGGGCCCGCTGGGGCAGCACCGACGCGGCTAGCGCCGGAGAGGTCAGCGCCGCCCACAGCGCGGCGGTCGCCGCTGTGCATGCGGCCGCACCCGCGACGTGGACGGCGACGAGCACCGCGGGCACACCCGTGTAGAACTGCACGACGCCCACGAGGCCCTGGGTCAGTGTGAGGGCCGCCAGCACCGTGAAGCGCGCCCAGATGGGTCTGGTCACACCGACGGCTGCCAGTCCGAATCCCAGCCCTAGCAGTAATGCCAGGTAGGCGATGAGCAGTGTGCCGTGTAGATGCACCAGTGTGGTGATCTCGACCTGCAGTCGGGGCACCACGCGGGTGACGCTTTTATCGCCGGCATGGGGTCCTGCTCCGGTCACCAGTGTTCCGGCGACCAGGACCGCGGCCAATGTCACACCGATGAGCGCTGTCAGCCGGCGCAGCGGGGCGGGCGGCGGTGGCACCATGGGGAAATCCGAAACGACATCGGGCTCACCGATTTTCACGTAGAGCAGCGTCGCCAGCCACACCATGCCCATCGATACCAGCAGGTGGATCGCGACGGTCCACCACAACAGGCCGGTCAGTACGGTGATGCCACCGATGACTGCCTGCAGGACCGTCGAGGCCGGCATCAGCCAGGCATAGATGAGGACCTCGCGCCGGCGCCGTGCGCGTGTCACGGCGAGTACTGCCAACGCGGCGGTGATCACGACCAGGAAGCTGATCATCCGGTTGCCGAATTCGACGGCCTGATGGATGCGCGGCACTTCGGCGACGGCGACGGGGGTGAAGCTCCCCGGGAAGCACTGTGGCCAGGTGGGGCAGCCCAGGCCGGAGGCGGTGACCCGAACCACGGCGCCGGTCACGGCAATTCCGCCCTGGGTCAGCACGACCGCCGCGGCGATGAGGCGCTGCGTCCGCAGGCTCGGCATCGGCAGTAGATCGACTACCCGCAAGAACGCCCGATATAGCACGCGATGAGTCTATGTCACCGCCGACTACGCCTTGTAGTAGTCGCTGCGGGTTCCGTCTGGACACAGGGCTGAGGCGAATAGGCCGGTTGGTTGACGCTTTGCCCCTTGACGTAAGCGATCGGGTGATGAATCCTACGCTGTGTAGAAAAATCCTACATCTCGTAGGAATACTGGCGCAGAGGGAGCGGGCCTGTGAGTGTGATCAGGGAGTGGCTGTCACTACCGAAGGTTGAACCTGCTGAGGACTACGGCTTCTTTGGTCCTGAATCGGTGTCGTGGCGTGTGTGGAGCTACCCGACGTCGCTGTCCATTGGATTTCAGCGCGCCGTGGTGATCGAGGAACTTGATCCCGGATTGATTGCCGCCGTGGACAAGACGCATGAGATCTATTCACGGCCCCGGACTCGTTACGACCGAACCTTGCGGTACTTCGCGATGGTTGCCTTCGATGACAGCAGGTCAACAGCCAAAGCGGCAGATGTCCTGGTCAAGATTCATTCCAAGGCCATTGGCGTCGACCCGGTCACCGGCGAGAACTACGACGCGAACAATCCCGATTCCCAGTTGTGGATCCACCTCACGGCGTGGCATTCGATTCTGATCGCCTATGAGAAGTACGGCCCAGGGCGGCTTTCTGACGAGGACGAAGCGCAGTTCTGGAGTGAATGCGCCCGCGCGGCGGAATTGCAGACGTGCGACCCGGGCGATATCCCCCGAACGCGTGAGGGGATAAGCCAGTACTTCGAAAAGATGCGGCCACAGCTCATCGGCTCTGATATCGCCCGGCAGGCGATGCGGCACTTGCTCAGCGCCGAGGTGATGCTGCCACCGATGCCCCTGCTGTTGCGGCCGTTCACCAAGGTGATCACATGGTTTTTGCGCCGGGGCACCTTGGCGACCATGCCCCGGTGGATGCGGGAGATGGCCGGGCTAAGCGTTGCCCCCCTGCTCGACGCGGTGATCGTGCCACCGATAAGTGCCGCCTTCACGGCGATCAGCATGAGCAAGCGGCTGCAGTTGATCCTGCTGCGGCTGATCTCACCTGCCACCGTGCCCATCGGCGCACGCGTTCTGCTCTCGGTACCGCCGAGAAGCTCGATCACCATGACGCCCAGGGAGGCGCAGGAACTTTACGGCTATGAGATTCCCCGTCGGGCGCACCACGAACTCCGGGAACGGCAACGAACCCGCGTGTTCGGAGAGGGACAGGCTCCCAGCGACGAGGGAATTAGAGAGTCCGAGCCGATTCTCGGCACCGTTGGATGATTCAGAAGGAACACACCATGATCAAGGACCTGCTCGACCGTCGCCTCAGCATCCGCCAGCTCGTCTACCTGGTGATCGTCATCGGTTTGCCGTATGTGGTGATCGGGTTGATTTGGGCAATGACCCACCGTGACCACCTTGAACAACTCACCGGATTGGACAAGCTCTTCTCTATGCTGGGAGAAATTGTCGCCTGGCCGGTGCTCATCATCGCCAACGTGTATCTGCAGTAGCCGGGCCAGTCGTAGGAGGACACCGTCACTGCGCCGCCAGCCTCGACGAATCCGCGTGCCCGGGCCGAACATCTCGGACCGGAGAGGCGGCGGGCGCAGGTGCTGGATACGGCCCTGCAGATCACCGCTGAACAGGGCGTGGCGAATGTGACGATGGCTGCCATCGCCACGCGCATGGGCGTCACTCGCCCCGTTGTGTATGCGTGCTACAACGGGCGAAGCGAGGTACTGACGCAACTGCTGGAACGCGAGACGCGGCTGGCTCTCACCAGCTTGCGTGCCATCCTTCCGCCACAGCGGACGGGCTCTGTTGAGCAGATGTTCGTCGACGGATTCGCAGCTCTGTTGGGCGACGTTGCCACGCGCCCTGCCTCGTGGCAGATCATCGCGGCAGCGCAGTCAGATCCCGTGCTTGCAGAGGCTATTTCGCAGGGCCGGGCGCAGATTCGGGCGCAGATCTGCGAAGTCATGCGACCCCTGCTGCAGCGGTGGCAGGTCCGCGATGTCGATTTCGTCATGCCCCCGCTGGTTGAAACACTCCTGGCAATCAGCGAGGGAGCCATACGGTTGATGCTCGGTCCTGACCCGCGATGGTCCGCAACGGACCTGGCGGATATCGTCGGCCGGGCGGCGTACCGGGCATTGCGGGCGGCTCCTCGCTGAGAGCGAGTCATCGGCACGCCGGGCAGATCCGACGGCTAGCCGAGTCGCCGACTGATCCTGGGTAGTACGTAATTGGAGTACGAGTACTTGCCGGTGATCTTCCCGTCCGCGTCGAAGTGGAAGACGTCCAAGCCTTCCCATCCGAAACGCGGGACGGCAACGGCCGCCAGGCGAGTCGCCGCACCAAGCAGCCGGCTCCGGGACTGGCGTGCGCGGATGTCGTGACGGCATGTCCACCGAATCGTCGCCTTACGTGCGGACTGATCGATCAGCCGGTCGTGCTCGTCGAATGTCATGGCACCGTAGGCGCCTGTGAACTGCGGTTCGAATTCACGACGGATGGCGGCCAAGCCGACATGCCGGGATCCATCGCCCGGGAGGTACTCGGCGTCCTCGGCGAAGTGTTCCATCACCAGGTCCAGATCATTGGTGTTGAACGCAGCCACGAAGCGGTCCAGGGCGACCGCAATATCCGCCATAGGGGGAGCGTACGGGGTCTTTGCTAGTACTCGTCGTGCAAGCGCCACCACTGATACGGCGGCGTCTGCGGCCAGCCGTCGGGTGAGTCCTCCCAATCTTCTTGACGGCCATAGGGTGTGAGGTCGAGCAGCATAAGATCCAGGCGCATCTTGTCCCCGCCCCGGTCGGTACTGAAGTAGGTCTGGTACACACTGTCGCCGTCGCGAAGAAACACGCTGATGCCGAATCCGCTCCCTGCGCCGCAATCCTCGGCGAATGTCGTCTCACGGGACGACACGAACGGGAACGACCACTGCATGCGGTGCTTCAGGGCGTTGATTTGTGCATACGGCATGTCGGACACCACCGCGAAGCTGGTACCGCGGGCGTTCAGATGCTCGTGCCTGCCGATGTTGTCACATACCGAGGCGCACCCGGAGCAGAAGTCATCGGCACCGTTGTCCATGAACTGGTACACGATGAGCTGGTCGCGCCCGTCGAACAGATCCGGCAGCGACAGCTCGCCACCGGGGCCGGTGAACGTGTACCCGCCGGGCATCGCGACCATCGGCATCCGGCGACGCCGAGCGGCCAGATTGTCGAGGGTCCGCGTTGTGGCCTTCTCGTGAACCAACAACTCGGCGCTCGCTTCGAGCCACTCGTTACGGGAAACAATCGGGGGCAGGGGTTTGGCATGGGACATACCGATATAGACCGGTGGTAAGCCACAATCTCATCGGCTCAGGTGAATCGGAACCAGCGCAGCGCACCGTATCCGGCGAGTGAGCCCCACACCGCGAGCACGGCGATCGCGAACCAGTCCACTGACAGCGTCATCGCGGCGGCCAGTGCCTCCGAGAGCGCACCCGAGGGAGACAGCCGCGCCAAGAGCACCACGGCGTGGGGGATCGCGTCGGTGGTGCGACCGTCCTCCAGGGTCAACGCCCCGAGCCCGGCGAAGATGAACCACAGCAGATTCGCCAGGGCGAGCACGATTTCCGCGCGCAGTGTGCCGCCGAGGAGCAGTCCCATCGCCGCGAACGTCGCGGTGCCGAGAGCGATGACTACCGCGCCGAGGAGTAGTCCGACTGGATGCGGGCGCCAGCCCAGCGTGGCACCAATGGCGCCGATGACCGCGGCCTGCAGGACCACCACCGTGACGACGGCGAGTGCCTTGCCTGCGATGATGCCCCACACGGGTAATGCGGTGGCGCCCAGGCGTTTCAGCGCACCATAGCGGCGGTCGAACCCGACGGCGATGGCCTGTCCCGTGAAGGCGGTGGAGATGACCGCGAGCGCCATGATGGCGGGCACGAAAATGTCGGTACGCGAGCCGGGAAACTGGCCCAGCGGCAGCAGCGTCAGTCCGATGAGCAGGGTGATCGGGATGAACATGGTGAGCAGCAGCTGTTCGCCGTTGCGGAGCAGCAGCTTGAGTTCCAGCCAGAACTGCGCAAACAGCATGGTGTGCACGGCGCTGGGGCGCGGGTCTGGGGCGAAGGTGCCCGGGTCGAACCGTGGGGTCATCTCGCTCATCGCAACTCCCGCCCGGTCAGCTCCAGGAATACGTCCTCGAGGCTCCGTTTCTCCACCCGTAGGTCGGTGGTCAGCACATCCATCCGGGCGCACCACGCGGTGACGGTGGCCAGCACCTGCGGGTCGACGACGCCCTCGACCCGGTACTCGCCCGGTGTCACCTCGGCGACCTTGTATCCCTCGGGCAGCGCCGACGTGAGGAGCGTCAGGTCCAGTCGCGGCGGGGCCGAGAAGCGTAGCTGGTTCTCGGCGCCGGACTGCATCAACTCCGACGGCGTACCGGCGGCTACCACCGCGCCGTGGTCGATGATCATCAGCTGGTCGGCAAGCTCCTCGGCCTCCTTCATGTGGTGCGTGGTCAGCACCACCGAGACGCCATCGCGCCGCAGGCAATCGATGAGTTCCCACACCGCCAGCCGGGCATGGGCGTCCATACCGGCCGTCGGCTCGTCGAGGAACACCAGCTCGGGCCGGCCCACCAGCGCGCATGCCAGCGCGAGGCGCTGCTGCTGCCCTCCAGACAGGCGCCGGTAGGGGGTGCGCGCGGCGTCTGTCAGCCCAAGAGTGTCCAGAAGCCATTGCGGGTCAAGCGGATTGGCGGAATAGGAGGCTACGAGACCGAGCATCTCACTGGCCCGTGCGGTGGGGTAGGCGCCGCCGCCCTGCAGCATCACACCGATACGCGCGCGCACCGCAGAGTTCTTCGCGACCGGATCCATGCCCAGCACCTCGACGGTGCCCTCGTCGGGATGCAAGAAGCCCTCGCACAATTCGACGGTCGTGGTTTTTCCGGCGCCGTTGGGGCCGAGCAGTGCGAAGACCTGGGCCTGCTCTACCTCAAGGTCGAGGTTGTGGAGTGCTGTCGTTGTCCCGTATCGCTTCGTCACCGACCGCATCCGCACCGGGGGTGCCGTCCTTGTCGGTGGTTGCGTCACGGTCAGTCAGCGTAAGCGGCGCGGCTTCGTCACCGTTAGGCAGCCGACGCCACGGCAGATAGTCGTGCGTGATAGCGATGAGCAGGAGCGCGATGATGGCGCTCGCCACGGTGGCGTCGATGATCTGGAACAGCGCGAACCTGTCGCCGTTGGCGGTCGGCCCGAAAATGCCTACGAGCAGGGTGATGCCGATGGCGGTCCCGCGGAAAGCGGGGCGGGTGGCCCACGCGGCCAGCGGGATGATCGCCCACAGCAGGTACCAGGGCTGCACCACTGGAAAGAGCAGCACCGTGATGCCCAGGGCGACACCCAGCCCGCCCACGGGGTGCAGGCGTCCACGCAGCACGGCCAGCAGCAGCCATGACACCGCGATGCCGATGATGCCGATACCGATTCCGCGGGTCAGCGACAGTATCGCGGTGGTGTGATCGCCCAGACCGAGCACGATGCCGACTTGCCCGGTGCCCAGGGCGACGAGGGTCGGCGGCGACATCCAGCTGCGCACGGCGTTCGCGGTGCCGAGTGTGTAGATCCACCCGAACCCGAGCCCGCTGGCGAATCCGATGAGGACCGTGCAAGCGCCGGTCACAGTGCCCAGGAGCGCCCCGGCCTGGAAGAGGCCGCGAACGCCGCCGCCCCATCGGCGAGCCAGCGCCATGCCGACAAAGCCCAGGGCCAGCAGGGAAGGGAGTTTGACCTGCGATGACGCGGTGATCAGTACCGTCCCGGCCAGGAGGTTGCCCAGCGGAACCCAGGTGGCCCATTCGGTATGCACCCCGATGAGGGCACGTGTCGAGTCGATACCGCGCATGGCCAGCTCGGTGCCGGCCAGCATCAGGCCCAGCATGAGCGCTTCATTGTGAATTCCGGCGACCAGGTGCATCAGCAGCAGCGGATTCGCGGCGCCGAGCCAGAGCGCGCTGACTTCCGCGACGCCGCAGCGCTGGGCCAAACGTGGTGTTGCCCAGATGATCAACAGCACTCCGAGCAGTTCGACGAGCCGATGACACAGGGCTCCGGCGACAATGTCGTCACCGGTGAGCCGCGATATGCCCTTGCCGATCCACAGAAACAAGGGACCGTAGGGGGCAGGTGTTTCTCGCCACATGCTGGGCACCGACAGCGTGAACACGTGATCGAGGCCCAGGGCGACCGCCGGACCTTCGGTGTACGGATCCTTGCCCAGGCGCGCGATCTGGCTCTGCGCCAAATACGAGTACACGTCCTTGGAGTACATCGGAGGCGCTACGAGCAGCGGCAAAATCCACAGCAGCAGGGTCCGGTCCAGCTGGCCGCGGGACATCCTGCGGACCGGTCCCCGTTCGCCGTTGGCGTTTTTGTTGCGCAGGCTGCCGATGGCGAAGCGTCCCAGCATGAGCCAGGCCAACGTCATCATCACGGCACCGGTGGTCGTCATCGTCAGGGACACCGTCTGAATGCGCGACGGCAGGTTGAGAAGCCGGACCCCGAAGATCGGATCTTGGATGACGGGTCGCGCGCCGGCGCCGAGCGCACCGATGGCCATGAGCGCTGTTCCGGTGGCGCCGAACAAGCGAGTTCGGTTCATGGCTGTGAGCTCTCGCTCAGTGAGCGGGGCCGACGAACGTTCGTCATCATGCAGATGCGACAGCGACGAACTCAGCCACTGACCACGTACCGACACGCCAGCAGCGTATCGGCCCGCCATGCCCGCTCCGTGGAACCAGTCGGGCAGGGCCTGTCCGGCCGGCGGGGTGCGCTCAACATAGGTAACCCTTGCTAGACGTGGCATTCCGAATTGCGTCACACTGGTGTTGTGAAATTCGGCCAGCCCTCCGCGGTGGCGTCTGCTGCGGCGACGTCGCAGGTGCTGGATGCTGCCCCGGCCGTGTCCCATGATGGCCAGACACGTGTCGCCGTGGTGCGGCTACTCATGGAGTCTGGGCCGGTCACCGCGGGTGAGATCGGGGAACAGCTCGGCCTTTCGCCGCAGGGGGTGCGCCGCCACCTCGACGCCTTGATCGAGGCCGGTGATGCCGTCTCGAATCCGGCGGCCGCATGGCAGCACAACGGCCGGGGGCGCCCGGCTAAGCGGTTCCAGCTCACCGCGGACGGTCGCGCCAAACTCAACCACGCCTACGACGACCTGGCATCTGCCGCCATGCGCCAGCTGCGCGAGATCGGTGGCGACGATGCGGTGCGGATCTTCGCGCGGCGTCGCATTGACTCGATCTTGAGCGATGTCGCGGCCGGTGGGCCGTTCAACGACACCGAGGCCGCGGTGGACCACGTGGCCGTTGCGCTGACCAAGGCCGGATATGCGGCCAGCACCCAGCGGGTCGGTGGAGCGGGCGCGTCCTCGAGCGGCGTGCAGATATGTCAGCATCACTGTCCGGTATCGCACGTGGCCGCGGAGTTCCCCGAACTCTGCGAGGCGGAACAGCAGGCCTTCGCCGAGTTGTTGGGAACACATGTACAACGGCTGGCCACCATCGCCAACGGTGACTGTGCCTGCACGACGCACATTCCCCTGCACGTATCTACACCTCCGGCGCCCAGCCCCGCGCCGGATACAACGATCAGTAAGGAGTCACGATGACCCTCGAGCGTGAGGTGCTGACCCAGGACGAGACAATCGCGTCACTGGGCAACTACGGCTATGGCTGGTCTGACTCCGACGCGGCCGGAGCCAGCGCGCAGCGCGGTCTGTCTGAGGCCGTGGTGCGTGACATCTCGTCGAAGAAGAGCGAGCCCGAGTGGATGCTCGACATCCGCCTGAAGGCGCTGCGCACCTTCGACAAGAAGCCGATGCCGAACTGGGGATCGAACCTCGAGGGCATCGACTTCGACAACATCAAGTACTTCGTGCGGTCCAGCGAGAAGCAGGCGGCCACGTGGGACGATCTGCCCGCCGACATCAAGAACACCTACGACCGCCTCGGCATCCCCGAAGCCGAGAAGCAGCGCCTGGTGTCCGGTGTTGCCGCGCAGTACGAGTCAGAGGTCGTCTATCACTCGATCCGCGAGGACCTCGAGGCCCAGGGTGTGATCTTCCTGGACACCGACTCGGGTCTGCGTGAGCACCCGGAGATCTTCAAGGAGTACTTCGGCAGCGTGATCCCGGCCGGGGACAACAAGTTCTCCGCGCTCAACACCGCGGTGTGGTCGGGTGGTTCGTTCATCTACGTGCCGCCGGGCGTGAAGGTCGATATCCCGCTGCAGGCCTACTTCCGCATCAACACCGAGAACATGGGCCAGTTCGAGCGGACGCTCATCATCGTCGACGAGGGTGCTTACGTGCACTACGTCGAGGGATGTACCGCACCGATCTACAAGTCGGATTCGTTGCACTCGGCCGTGGTGGAAATCATCGTCAAGCCGGGCGGGCGCTGCCGCTACACGACGATCCAGAACTGGTCGAACAACGTGTTCAACCTGGTTACCAAGCGGGCCCGCGCCGAGGCGGGGGCCACCATGGAATGGGTCGACGGCAACATCGGCTCCAAGGTCACCATGAAGTACCCGGCCGTGTGGATGACCGGTGAGCACGCCAAGGGTGAGGTGCTGTCGGTCGCCTTCGCCGGCGAGGGACAACACCAGGACACCGGTGCCAAGATGCTGCACCTGGCGCCGAACACGTCGAGCAACATCGTCTCCAAGTCGGTGGCGCGTGGCGGCGGTCGTGCCTCCTACCGTGGCCTGGTCCAGGTCAACAAGGGGGCGCACGGCTCCCGCTCAACGGTGAAATGTGATGCGTTGCTTGTTGACTCGATCAGCCGCAGCGACACCTACCCGTACGTCGATATCCGCGAAGACGACGTCACCATGGGGCATGAGGCGACCGTCTCGAAGGTCAGTGACGATCAGTTGTTCTATCTGATGAGCCGCGGTATGACCGAGGACGAGGCGATGGCCATGGTGGTGCGCGGGTTCGTCGAACCGATCGCGAAGGAACTGCCGATGGAGTACGCGCTCGAGCTCAACCGGCTCATCGAGCTGCAAATGGAAGGTGCGGTCGGTTAGTCATGACGCAGTTGACTCAAGCTGTCGAAGGCTCCAACAAGGGCGAACTGTTCAGCTCCTACGACGTCGAGGCCTTCGAGGTCCCCGGTGGCCGTGACGAGCTGTGGCGGTTCACCCCGCTGCGCCGCCTGCGCGGGCTGCACGACGGATCGGCTGTCGCGACGGCAGATCCGTCCGTGGGGGTTACCGCCGGCGACGGTGTAACCGTCGAGACGGTCGATCGCGGCGACGAACGGCTCGGTAAGGGCGGGGTTCCGTCAGATCGCGTTGCCGCACAGGCGTACTCCGCGTTCCGGACCGCCACTGTGGTCTCGGTAGGTAAGCAAGCCGTGGTCGCGGACCCGATCTCGATCACCGTGAGTGGCCCCGGCGCGGGCGAGGTGGCCTATGGGCATCTGCAGGTGCGCGCCGCTGAACTGTCCGAGTCGCTGGTGGTCATCGACTACCGAGGCAGTGGAACATACGCTGAGAATGTCGAATTCCTGCTGGAGGACGCGTCTCGGCTGACCGTCGTCTCGATCGCCGACTGGGCCGATGACGCCGTGCATGTCAGCGCGCACCACGCCAAGCTGGGCAAGGACGCGGTGTTGCGCCATATCGCCGTCACCCTCGGTGGCGATCTGGTTCGCCTCACCGGCACCGTCCGGTTCGAGGCGCCGGGAGGCGACGCCGAGCTGCTGGGTCTCTACTACGCAGATGACGGTCAGTTCTTCGAGCATCGACTGCTCGTCGATCACGCCCAACCCAACTGTCGTTCGCATGTCACGTACAAGGGTGCACTGCAGGGAGACCCCGAATCTGGTCGAGCAGACGCGCACACCGTCTGGATCGGCGATGTACTCATCCGCGCTGAGGCAACCGGAACCGACACCTTCGAACTGAACCGCAACCTGATCCTCACCGATGGCGCTCGGGCCGACTCGGTGCCCAACCTCGAAATCGAGACCGGCGAGATTGCCGGGGCCGGGCACGCTAGTGCCACTGGGCGATTCGATGACGAGCAGCTGTTCTACCTGCGCTCGCGCGGTATTGCCGAGGAGGATGCGCGCCGTCTGGTGGTGCGTGGCTTCTTCCAGGACATCATTGGCCGGATCGGGATCGAGTCAGTGCGAGATCGCCTTACCGAGGCCATCGAAAACGAACTCGCCCAGACCAACTCGTAGATAGAAAGCAACTCATGACCACTCTGGAAATCAAGGACCTGCACGTCAGCATCTCGCCCAACGAGGGCGAAACCATCGAGATCCTCAAGGGCGTCAACCTGACGGTGAACTCGGGGGAGACCCATGCGGTCATGGGCCCCAACGGTTCCGGCAAGTCCACGCTGTCCTATGCCATCGCCGGACACCCCAAGTACGAGGTGACCTCGGGATCGATCACTCTCGACGGGCGGGACGTGCTGGAACTGTCCGTGGACGAGCGTGCCCGTGCGGGTCTCTTCTTGGCCATGCAGTACCCGATCGAGGTTCCGGGAGTGTCGATGTCGAACTTCCTGCGCACCGCCGCCACCGCCGTCCGCGGCGAGGCTCCGAAGCTGCGGCACTGGATCAAGGAAGTCAAGGAAGCCATGGGGGAGCTGGAGATCGACTCCGCCTTCGCCGAGCGCAGCGTCAACGAGGGCTTCTCGGGCGGCGAGAAGAAGCGCCATGAGATCCTGCAGTTGGGCCTGCTCAAGCCGAAGATCGCCATCCTGGACGAGACAGACTCCGGGCTAGACGTCGATGCCCTGCGGATCGTCTCCGAAGGTGTGAATCGGTATGCCGAGCGCGAGAATGGCGGCGTTCTGCTCATCACCCATTACACCCGGATCCTGCGCTACATCCAGCCGCAGTTTGTGCACGTCTTTGTTGGCGGGCGCATCGTCGAGTCGGGCGGTCCCGAGCTGGCCGACGAGCTGGAGGAAAACGGCTACGTGCGCTTTACCCAAACGGTGGGAGCCTGACCGTGACGGCCATTGTGCCGCTGGACATCACTCGGATCTCGGAGATCAGGGATGACTTCCCGATCCTGAGCCGGACGGTGCGCGGTGGTAAGCCGTTGGTGTACCTGGATTCCGGTGCGACCTCGCAACGGCCCAAGCAGGTTCTCGATGCCGAGCGGGTCTTCCTTACCGAGCGCAACGCCGCGGTGCATCGCGGTGCTCACCAGCTCGCCGAAGAGGCTACCGACGCCTACGAGGGAGCGCGCCACGCGATCGCCCGTTTTGTGGGCGTTGACGACGGCGAGATCATCTTCACCAAGAACGCCACCGAATCGCTGAACTTGGTGGCGTACACCCTCGGTGACGACCGGTTCGACCGTGCGGTGGGACCCGGCGACGAGGTAGTGATCACCGAGCTGGAACATCACGCGAATCTGGTTCCGTGGCAAGAGCTCTGCCGCCGTACCGGCGCCACCCTGCGCTGGTACGGAGTCACCGACGACGGCCGCATCGATCTTGACTCGCTCGAGCTCACCGAGGCCGTCAAGGTGGTCGCGTTCACCCACCAGTCCAATGTGACCGGTGCGGTTGCTCCCGTCGACGAGCTGGTGCGCCGCGCTAAATCCGTTGGCGCCCTTGTTGTTCTGGACGCCTGCCAGTCGGTTCCGCATATGCCGGTGAATTTCCGGGAACTGGGCGTCGACTATGCGGCCTTTTCGGGGCACAAGATGCTCGGCCCATCGGGGGTTGGCGTGCTGTACGGCCGCCGCGAACTGCTGGAGGTCATGCCTCCGTTCATTACGGGTGGCTCGATGATCGAGACGGTCACCATGGAGAGCAGCACCTACGCGCCGCCGCCCCAGCGATTCGAGGCCGGGGTCCCGATGACCTCCCAGGTGGTCGGACTCGGCGCCGCTGTTGACTACCTGAATGCGATTGGCATGGAAGCAGTTGCCGCGCACGAGCATCAGCTGGTGTCGGCCGCTCTCGCCGGGCTCGGAAGCATCGAAGGCGTCCGCGTCATCGGTCCCGCCGAGAACGTTGATCGTGGGGGTGCGGTCGCCTTCGTGGTGGACGGTATCCACGCGCACGATCTGGGGCAGGTTCTCGATGACGAGGGGGTCGCGGTACGAGTCGGGCATCACTGCGCCTGGCCGCTGCATCGCCGGTTCGGTATCGCGGCGAGCGCCCGTGCCTCCTTTGCGGTCTACAACACCCTGGACGAAGTCGATCGACTGGTTGCCGGCGTCCGCCGCGCGCAGCAGTTCTTCGGTGTCGGGGCGAGCGTGGCGACGAGGGATTGACCGAGCATGCGCCTTGAGCAGATGTATCAGGAAGTCATCCTGGATCACTACAAGCGTCCGCATCATCGCGGGCTGCGTGAGCCGTTCGCGGCCGAAGTGCACCACGTCAACCCGACTTGTGGAGACGAGGTGACTCTGCGAGTCGCCCTGGATGACAACAGGATCGCCGACGTCTCCTATGACGGGCAGGGATGCTCGATCAGCCAGGCCGCGACCTCGGTGTTGACCGATCAGGTGATTGGGCTGACCGTGGATGAGGCGCTCAAGACAGTGGCTTCGTTCAACGAGATGATCTCCTCGCGCGGCACCATCGACGGCGACGAAGACATCATCGGCGACGGCATTGCCTTCGCTGGGGTTTCGCGGTACCCAGCCCGCGTGAAGTGTGCGCTCCTTGGATGGATGGCATTCAAAGACGCGCTCGTCCAGGCAGACGCCGCGACCAGCGGCACAACGGAGAAGGTGAAGCGATGACCGAAGTGTCCGCGGAAGTGAAGCTTCTCGAAGATCTCGAAGAGGCAATGCGCGACGTTGTCGACCCCGAGCTCGGTATCAATGTCGTCGATCTGGGGCTTGTTTACGGCCTCAACGTCGAAGAGGGGGACAGCGGCAAGGTCGCCACCATCGACATGACGCTCACCTCGGCGGCATGCCCGCTCACCGATGTCATCGAGGATCAGTCGCGTAACGCGCTGGTGGGCGCGGGGCTGGTCAAGGAGATCAAGATCAACTGGGTCTGGGTGCCGCCGTGGGGCCCGGACAAGATCACCGACGATGGTCGGGAGCAGCTCCGGGCCCTCGGCTTCACGGTCTAGCGCTGGTGGTGGCCTTCGGGGCCACCAGGTCCCCCGCAGGAACCGTCCTTGGCCGCACGAAGGGTGATCGTCGAGGCCTGCAGGGTGCCCGACGCGTCATCGGGGCCGTGCGCGGCGATGCACTTGCCCGCGGCGATGGCACTCTGGTCCGCTGGGGCGCGCTTGGCGTACATGGTGTCGTTGTTCACGGTCACCGTCGCCGAGGTGGCGGCCCCGCCATTGGGATCGGTGCTGCTTACGGTGATCGTGCTCCCACTGACTGAGGTGACCGTCCCCTGAACAGCCTGATGCTCGGGGCGTTTACCGGGTGTTGGGGCGGGGGATGAGGACTGCTGTTGCTCCTTTGGGTGTTGCTTCGCGCAGTTACCGTCGTTGGCCGGCCAGATCATCACGCGCCGGGCGGTCGGTGGGTTCGAGTCTTGTTGCGCCATCGCGGCAATACAGCTCCCTGCGGTGACATCCGACAATTGTCCGGCCGTGATCTCGGAGACCTTCGTGGACTGGCTGAAGCCGACGGTCGCGGTGCCATCCCTCTTGGTCACCTGAATGGTGTTGCCCGATACCGACGCGATAAGTCCCATCACCTGGTCCTTGTCGCGGTGTTGGCCCTGCTGTGCGGCCGAAGATGTGGTCGGGGTCGCGGACTTTGTGGAGGCGCCAGGGGTATCGGTAGGCGAGCCGCACGCGGCCACTGATAGCGCGGTCAGCCCCGCGAGTGCGAACAGGGCGCCGCGGGCGACCCGTGGTGAGGCGAGTATCTGGGTTGGGGACATCGATGTTCTCCATGGGTTGACGAGTGGGACACCTCAGCGTGCGGGTGCTGACTGAGGTGGCGCTCCGGTGTCTGTGCGAAGTTGCTGTGTGTTGCCGACGTCAGCCTGGGCGATGACCCGTGGCCGAAGCCATGCCCGGAGTTACCGTGGGGGCGGTCCGCATCGCCCATCGGTGGCGGGACCTAAATCGATCTTGGTGGCCTGAAGAACCCCGCCGGCGTCCTTGGTGCCGCGGGCGTCCGCGCATTTGCCGGTGATGATGGCGGTGGCCTCGGTGGGTTGCCGTTTGTCGTAGGCGGTATCAGCGGTCACCGTGACATTGGTCTGGATCTCCGATGCCCCACTGGGATCGGTGTTGGCGACCACGACGGTGCTGCCGTTGACCGACGCGACCGCGCCCTGGACGCTCGGGCCGCCGAACGGCGGCGGGCCCTCGGGAGCGCCGGGCGGTGGTCCCTGCGGTATGCCGGGAGGCGGTGCGCTCCCGGGCGGCGTGTCCACGGCACACTTGTTGTCCTCGGCCGTGCTGATCAGCACGCGCTGTGCGGTGACCTGGTCCGACGAAGCCGCGTCTGCCGTCGCCAGCACGCTGACGCAGCTACCGACGACGACATCCGCAAGCTCTGCGGGTTGCACCTCGGTGAGCTTTGTCATCGTGTTGAAGTCGATGTCGGCGCTGCCGACGGGGTTGGTCACCTGGACGGTGTGGCCCGACACCCCGGAGATCAGCCCACCGGCCCGGTCCTGGCCACCCGCGTGCCGGGTGACGGTGGTCGAGGCAGGGCCGGGCGAGGATGTAACTGCCTTATCCCCGGACCCGCCACATGCCGCGCCGGATAACACGACGGCTCCGGCGATCACGAGCAACATGGGCCGTGGCCAGAGATTTGGTGACATGGTTGACCACGTTATCTGGAATGGATTGGGCGTCGGCGTAGTTTGACACCTCGTGACCGACGTGAGACCAGACGTAGCGCCCCTCTTTGAACCGTTCACCGTCAAATCGCTGACCGCACCGAACCGGTTCGCGATGGCGCCGATGACGCGGTCGGCCTCACCCGGCGGAGTGCCCGGTGAGAATGTGGCGGCGTACTACCGCCGCCGTGCCGCCGGGGGTGTGGGGCTGATCATCACGGAGGGTGTCTTCATTCCGGATGATGCTGCAGGCGGCCAGTCCAGCGTTCCGCGCCTCGTCGGCGATGAGGTGCTGGCGGGATGGTCCGCGGTCACCGATGCCGTGCACGACGAGGGATCGGCGATCGCCGCGCAGCTGTGGCACCAGGGTGTCGAACGCGGCGTCGATCCGGAGTTCAATCCCCAGGTGGAGTCGGTGAGTCCGTCCGGCTTGGGCGGAGATGCCTCCCCGCAAGGTCGTGCACTGCGGACCGGTGAGCTCGCCCCGCTTGCGCAGCAGTACGCGACGGCAGCCCGCAATGCCCAGGCGGCCGGATTCGACGCCGTGGAGTTGCACGGCGCCCACGGCTACCTCCTTGACCAGTTCCTGTGGGAGCGCACCAACGTTCGGGCCGACGGCTATGGCGGCTCGGTCGTCGATCGGGTGCGATTCCCGGTCGAGGTGGTGAGGGCCGTACGTGCCGCCGTCGGGCCGGATTTCCCTATTCTGTACCGGTTTTCACAGTGGAAGCAGGCGGATTACACGGCCACGCTGGCTGACAGCCCGGCGGAATTGGAACGGCTGCTCGCCCCCCTGGTCGAGGCAGGTGTGGATGTCTTCCACCCGTCTACCCGCCGGCACTATGTGCCCGCCTTCGCGGACTTGGCCGGCGATGACGGAGAGCTGAGCCTTGCCGGCTGGACCAAACGTGTCACGGGATTGCCGGCCATTGCCGTCGGCTCGGTGGGATTGCAGACGGAGTTCAAGCCCACCGAGGTGCGGGATATCGAGCCCGCGCCCGTCGAAGCGGTACTGCGACAATTCGCCAACAACGAGTTCGACGTCATCGCGGTCGGCCGTGCCCTGCTGTCGGACCCTGAATGGGTCAACAAGCTGCGGGCGGGGCGACAGGAGGAGTTCGTCGGATTCAACATCGGCAACGCCCTGGCCGCGCTGTACTGAGCAGACCCCTGTACTGAGTGGCGACGGAACATCGCGCACCCCGGCAACGTTGAGGACGACATGGCAACACGTGACATCACCGCTGACGCGTTCAATGACCTGGTCCACGACAACGACATCGTGCTGGTCGATTTCTGGGCCTCCTGGTGCGGACCGTGCCGCCAGTTCGGGCCTGTCTTCGAGGCCTCGTCGGAGGAGAACCCTGATGTCGTCCACGCGAAGGTGGATACCGAAGCCGAGCAGGCTCTGGCGGCGGCGGCGAACATCCGTTCCATTCCGACTCTGATGGTGTTCAAGCAGGGCCAGCTGGTGTTCAACCAGCCCGGTGCGCTGCCGCCCGCATCGCTGGCCGATCTGGTGCAGAAGGTTCGCGAGCTGGACGTTGAGGCGGCGCTGCGCGAACAAGAGGCGTAACACCCGAAGGGCGTCGCCGCACAGAAACGATTTGGTGCAATCCGGCGGGGTCGGTTATATGGACGCATGAGTTTCGTGCTGGTGGATCGTCCGCGCCCGGATATTGCCCTGGTCACCCTGAACCGGCCCGAGCGGATGAATGCCATGGCGTTCGACGTGATGCTGCCCTTCAAGCAGATGCTGGTCGACATCAGCCACGACAACGACGTGCGCGCCGTCATCATCACCGGGGCCGGTAAGGGGTTCTGTTCGGGCGCCGATCAGAAGTCCGCGGGGCCCATTCCGCACATCGGAGGGCTGACCCAGCCGACGATCGCACTGCGATCCATGGAGCTGCTGGACGACGTCATCCTCACCTTGCGCCGCATGCACCAGCCGGTGATCGCCGCCATCAACGGCGCCGCCATCGGTGGCGGTCTGTGCCTGGCGCTGGCCTGCGACGTTCGGGTGGCATCCGAGGCCGCCTACTTCCGGGCCGCCGGTATCAACAACGGACTGACAGCCAGCGAGCTGGGGCTGAGCTACCTGTTGCCGCGCGCCATCGGCACGTCCCGCGCTTCGGACATCATGCTGACCGGCCGCGATGTCGACGCGGACGAGGCAGAGCGCATCGGTTTGGTATCCCGCAAGGTGCCCTCCGAATCGCTACTGGAAGAGTGTTACGCGATTGGAGAGCGCATCGCCGGGTTCTCCCGTCCAGGGATCGAGTTGACCAAGCGCACCATTTGGAGTGGGCTGGACGCCGCTAGCCTGGAAAGTCACATGCATCAAGAGGGCCTGGGCCAGCTCTATGTCCGGCTGCTCACCGACAACTTCGAAGAAGCCACCGCCGCGCGCAAGGAAAAGCGGGCGGCGGCGTTCAGAGACAAGCGCTGACGGCGCGAGACGCGCACACAGCATTCAAGGAGTAAGTAGTGATTACCGCGACGGACCTCGAGGTCCGCGCCGGCGCCCGCACACTCGTCTATGCGCCGGGCCCCGCGTTACGCATCCAGCCCGGTGACCGCATCGGGCTGGTGGGGCGTAACGGGGCCGGCAAGACCACCTCGATGAGAATTCTGGCAGGCGAGGGCGAGCCGTACGCCGGGTCGGTGTCTCGGACCGGTGAAATCGGTTACCTGCCACAGGATCCCAAGGAAGGGAACCTGGACCTGCTGGCGCGCGATCGGGTGCTGTCGGCGCGTGGCCTGGACACCATCATCAGCGAGTTGGAGAAGCAGCAGACGCTGATGGCGGAGCTGGCCGACGAGGATCAGCGCGATAAGGCGATTCGCCGTTATGGGCAGCTGGAAGAGCGCTTCTCGTCGCTGGGTGGGTATGTCGCGGAGAGTGAGGCAGCCCGCATCTGTTCAAGCCTCGGGTTGCCCGAGCGGGTGCTCGTCCAGCCGCTGCGCACGCTTTCGGGCGGTCAGCGGCGACGCGTGGAGTTGGCCCGGATTCTGTTCGGCGCGGCTGAGGGTGGCGCTGGGTCCAATATGACGCTGCTGCTCGACGAGCCGACCAACCACCTCGATGCGGACTCGATCGGTTGGTTGCGCGGTTTCCTGCAGAACCACGAGGGCGGGCTCGTGGTGATCAGTCACAACGTCGATCTGCTGGCCGATGTGGTCAACAAGGTGTGGTTCCTGGATGCCGTTCGCGGCGAGGTCGATGTCTACAACATGGGTTGGCAGAAGTATCTGGACGCGCGGTCGCTGGATGAGCAGCGCCGTCGGCGCGAGCGGGCCAACGCGGAGAAGAAGGCATCGGCCCTGCGTACCCAGGCGGCCAAGATGGGCGCCAAGGCGACCAAAGCCGTTGCCGCGCAGAATATGTTGCGTCGCGCCGAGAAGATGCTGTCAGGACTCGACGAAGAGCGGGTGGCCGACAAGGTGGCCCGTATCAAGTTCCCGACGCCTGCGGCGTGTGGGCGGGTGCCGCTGGTGGCCAAGGGGCTGACCAAGAACTACGGGTCTCTGGAGATATTCACCGGGGTGGATTTGGCCATCGATCGTGGTTCCCGCGTCGTGGTTCTTGGGCTCAACGGCGCGGGGAAGACGACGCTGCTGCGCCTGCTGGCGGGCGCGGAGACCGCGGATGCCGGCGCGCTGGAGCCGGGCCATGGTCTCAAGCTCGGATACTTCGCGCAGGAGCACGACACCCTGGATGATCACGCGACGGTGTGGGAGAACATCCGTCATGCCGCCCCGGATACGGGGGAGCAGGAGCTGCGCGGAATCTTGGGTGCGTTCATGTTCAGTGGCCCGCAGCTGGAACAGCCGGCTGGGACGCTGTCCGGCGGTGAGAAGACCCGTCTGGCCCTGGCGGGTCTGGTGGCCTCGACCGCGAATGTGCTGCTGCTCGACGAGCCGACCAACAACCTGGATCCCGCCTCACGCGAACAGGTTTTGGACGCGCTACGCAGTTACCTGGGGGCGGTCGTTCTCGTCACACACGACCCGGGAGCCGCTGAAGCATTGAATCCACAACGCGTTGTGTTGTTGCCGGATGGCACCGAAGACTACTGGTCGGACGAGTACCGGGACCTCATCGAGCTGGCCTGACCATTTCTCATACGCCATCCGCGTCTCGTGCACCTGCGTGATCACATTTGCGCTATGGTGCAACCGGGTCGAGCCGTCCACAGGGGCAGCGGCATGGAGTCGGGAGAGAGGTCGCGATGGCCAAAACACGCGACGAGGAGCGTGCCGAGCTGAAAGCGGCATACGAGAAGGGCGCGAGCATTCGTACGCTCGCCGCGGGCACGGGCCGGTCGTATGGTTACGTGCATCGCGCTCTCGTGGAATCGGGTGCCACCCTACGCGGGCGCGGTGGCCCGAATCGGCGCGGCCGCAAGGCGTAACTGGCGTTCGACACGCAGTGTGCCCGTTGAGCTTTCGGGTGCCAATTGTTGCTACCGTTATGCGATGCGAGGACAAGGCGGTATCCGGAACATTGGTGTGCTGGTGCTGGCGGCCATGACGGCATCCGGTTGCGCCGGTGAGGTGCGCCGGCTGGGCGACTCGGTGTCGCCCGTGGCCACGACGACGGCGCTGCCGCAAACCTCAACACCTGCCCCCGAGACGTTCCGCGTCACGGCCTGCGAGACGGTCAGCGGCGGTGGCGGCAAGAATGTGGCCACTCTGCTGCGCGACGTCCGCGTGGGTAAGCAGGACGACTACGACAGGGTCACTTTCGAATTCGGGCCGGATGCCAAGGCTGACCCTAAGAACAAGGTGGCGCTCGATCAGCTGGTGGTTCCCAAGTACTCGGTGGACAGCCCGGCCAGCGTCTCGGCGGGGCCCAAGGGAGACAACGTCATCGTCGCCGGTAGCGCATTGCTCGGCGTGTTGTTCGACGGGGCGTCCGCGCATGAGACTGATAAGCCCATCCGTTCGTATCCGGGCCCGAGCGAGATCAAGCCGAAGGATTTCCCGATCCTGGCCGAGGCCAAGCAAGGCGAGGACTTCGAGGGGAAGGTTCGGTGGGCGCTGGGTCTGAATAAACAGCGCTGCCCCGAGGTGAGCACGCTGACCAATCCGCCTCGGCTGGTGGTGGATCTGCCGCACTAAGGGGTTTGTGACCGGGCACCATCGCCCGGCCCACGGTTAGCCACGGGGGACAATCCCCGGTCGAACGCCAGCGGTACGGCGTCGAACGCCGTACATTCGCTAACCATGTATCGATACCTGGTACCACTTGTACTGGTAGTCGGGCCGCTCGTGGGTGCCCCGCAGGCGGCGGCCGCACCCGCGTGCCCGATAGTGACCGACGGCGGCGCCGAGAACTATGCCAATATCCTGCACGATGTGCGCATCGAAACTCTCGATGACCTGGACAGGGTGACGTTCAGCTTCGGAGCGGACAAGCTGGCGCCGCCGGTAGGGCCGGTGACCTATTGGCAGGCCCCACCATTCTCGGTCACACCGGTCGACGGGGGATACGCGGTGGCATTCCGCGGCGCGGCGGCACACGACACCATCATGGGGACCGTCGACAATCCCGAGAACCGGCACGTGAAGTCATTTCCGCAACCCGATGATCTCGGAGCGCCTCCCGGCTCTGCGGTGGTCCGATCGGCTCGTCTCATGCAGGACGCGGACATCTTCAAAAACAAGAACGGCGTGATGGCGTGGAAGGTCGCGGCACAGGCGCCCAAATGCCCAGTCGTGTACATCGCCGACACGCCCGCCCGGGCCGTCATCGACTTTCCGCACTAATCCGCAGGCAGGCGGGAAACATCGTGCAGGTGATGCACCGGATCGTGCACGAAGTACAGACCCAGTGTCGCGACGGTGAAAATCGAACCGTTGCTTCGTCTCCCGCGTCGCTGTAAGGCCGACTCGGGCACATCGGAGAAGGCGGCGGCGATGGCTTCGCCCGCCGCGGCGAGTTCGACGGCTACCGCCTGTGGATCCTGCTCGGCATACCGGTCCTCGACGGCCGTCTTGTCCTGGTCCCAGTTCTCGAACAAGGGGTTGTCCTCGGCGAGCATGAGCTGCAGCCGGGTCAGGAAGATGCGGAACACGTCGCGGACGTGCGCTCCGTACTCCAGCGCCGACCAGGTCTGCTCGTCGGGGCGTACCCGCACCCGGGGCTGGGCCAGCACCCGCTGCCAGGCCCTCAGGTTATCCCGGACGATATCCGGTATCCGCGCGAATGATGTTGCGGCGGGATCAAATCCGCATTCACCGCAGGGGCGTTCGAGGACCCAGGTCCAGTCCTTGGAGTCAGGCGTGATCGGCACGGCGCACCGAATCCTCGACGAGATCCAACACGCGGCTGAGGCTTTCGGTGGATTCACCGGCGGCCAGGCGTGCCACCAGGCCGTCGAGCACCAGATCCAGATAGCCCAAAATCACCTCGCTGGACACGTCCTCACGCAGTCGGCCGGCCTTCTTCTGGCGTTGTAGCCGTGCCAAGGTGGCGGTGTTGAGCTCTTCGGAACGCTGGTTCCAGCCCCGCCGGAATTCGGGATCATTGCGCAACTTGCGGGCGATCTCTAAACGCGTTGCCAGCCAATCGAATTGATCCGGATCGGCCAGCATATCGCGCATCACCTGCACCAGGCCCTCGCGGCTGGCGACGTTCGCCATCCGCTCGGCATCCTCGCGGGCGAGCGCGAAGAACAAGGTGTCCTTGTCGCGGAAATGGTGGAAGATCGCCCCCCGCGACATGCCGATGGTGTGCTCCAGGCGGCGCACGGTGGCACCGTCGTACCCATACTCGGCAAAACAGCGCCGCGCGCCATCGAGGATCTGGCGGCGACGAGCCGCGAGGTGATCCTCGCTAACGCGCGGCACTGTTGGTCAGCCGTTTCTAGCCGGCCAGCATGTTCCGCAGCACGTACTGCAGGATGCCGCCGTTGCGGTAGTAGTCGGCTTCACCGGGGGTGTCGATTCGGACCACCGCGTCGAACTCGACCTGGAAAGACACAGTGCCGTCTTCTGCAAGTCTCTTCGCGGTCACGTGCACGGTCTTGGGCGTCGAACCCTCGTTGAGCTTCTCGATACCGCTGATGTCGTAGGTCTCGGTGCCATCGAGCTTGAGCGAGGCCGCCGACTCTCCGGCCGGGAACTGCAGCGGAATGACGCCCATACCAATCAGATTCGACCGGTGGATGCGCTCGAAGGACTCGGTGATGACGGCCTTGACGCCCAGCAGGCGGGTGCCCTTGGCGGCCCAGTCACGCGAGGATCCGGAGCCGTACTCCTTGCCGCCCAGCACGACCAGCGGAATGCCGGCCTTCTGGTAGTTCACCGAAGCGTCGTAGATGAAGGCCTGCGGACCACCCTCCTGGGTGAAGTCGCGCGTGTAACCGCCCGAGACGTCGTCCAGGAGCTGGTTGCGCAGCCGGATGTTCGCGAAGGTGCCTCGCACCATCACCTCATGGTTACCGCGACGCGAACCCAGCGAGTTGTAGTCCTTGCGGTCCACGCCATGCTCGTCGAGGTACTGCGCGGCCGGGGTGCCCGACTTGATGGAACCCGCGGGTGAGATGTGGTCGGTGGTCACCGAGTCGCCGAGCAGGGCGAGTACGCGCGCTCCCGTGATGTCGGTGACGGGCGTGGGCTCCAGTGGCATCCCGTCGAAGTACGGGGCCTTGCGCACGTAGGTGGACGTGTCGGCCCACTCGAAGGTGTTGCCTTCGGGGGTGGGCAGTCCGCGCCAGCGCTCGTCGCCCTTGAAGACGTCGGCATAGGAGTCGGTGAACATCTGGCGGTTGATCGACGAGGCGATGGTCTCCTCGATTTCCAAGGCGGTCGGCCAGATGTCCTTGAGGAACACGTCGTTACCGTCGTGGTCCTGGCCGAGCGGGTCGGTGTCGAAGTCGAAGTCCATGGTGCCCGCGATGCCGTAGGCGATGACCAGCGGCGGGGAGGCCAGGTAGTTCATCTTGACGTCGGGGGAGATGCGCCCTTCGAAGTTGCGGTTACCGGAGAGCACCGCGGTCACCGACAGGTCGTTGTCGTTGATGGCCTTGGAGATCTCGTCGGGCAGCGGGCCGGTGTTGCCGATGCACGTGGTGCAGCCGTAGCCGCCCAGGTAGTAGCCCAGCTTCTCCAGGTATGGCCACAGCGCAGCCTTGTTGTAGTAGTCGGTGACGACCTGCGACCCGGGGGCCATGTTCGTCTTGACCCACGGCTTGGTGGTCAGACCCTTCTCGACGGCCTTCTTGGCCAGCAGTGCGGCACCCAGCATCACCGACGGGTTGGACGTGTTGGTGCAGGAGGTGATGCCCGCGACCACGACCGCGCCATGGTCCAGAACGAAGTTGCCGCGCTCGGCGGAGGTCACCTTGACCGGCTTGGACGGGCGGCCCTCGCCACCATTGGCTGCCGACGGAATGACCGCGTCATCCTCGGCGAAGGACAGCACCGCGGTGTCGCTGGCCGGGAACGACTCCTCAACCGCCTCGTCGAGCTGGGTGTGCGGTGCGGGGTGGTTTTCCTCCACGTAGTTGTGGATGTCCTTGCGGAAGGCGTTCTTCGCGTCAGACAGCTCGATGCGGTCCTGCGGACGCTTGGGCCCGGCGATGGACGGCACGACGGTGGAGAGGTCGAGTTCCAGGTACTCCGAGAAGGCGGGCTCGTGATCGGCGTCGTGCCACATGCCCTGTTCCTTGGCGTACGCCTCGACGAGCGCCAGCTGCTGATCGTCGCGGCCGGTCAGGCGCAGGTAGTTGATGGTCTCGTCGTCGATCGGGAAGATCGCTGCGGTAGAGCCGAATTCGGGGCTCATGTTGCCCAGCGTGGCGCGGTTGGCCAGTGGCACCTCGGCCACACCCTTGCCGTAGAACTCGACGAACTTGCCCACCACACCGTGCTTGCGCAGCATGTCGGTGACGGTCAGCACCACGTCGGTGGCGGTGACGCCCGGCTGGATCTCACCGGTGAGCTTGAAGCCGACGACGCGCGGGATCAGCATCGAGACCGGCTGGCCGAGCATGGCGGCCTCTGCCTCGATACCGCCGACACCCCAGCCAAGGACGCCGAGGCCGTTGACCATCGTGGTGTGCGAGTCGGTGCCCACACAGGTGTCCGGGTAGGCCTGCCCGTTCCTCGTGAAGATGGTCCGGGCCAGGTACTCGATGTTGACCTGGTGCACGATGCCGGTGCCCGGGGGGACGACCTTGAAATCGTCGAAAGCGCCTTGGCCCCAACGCAAGAACTGGTAGCGCTCGGCGTTGCGCTCGTACTCGAGCTCCACATTGCGCTCGAAGGCGTCGGCAGTGCCGAAGACATCGAGGATCACCGAGTGGTCGATGACCATCTCGGCGGGGGACAGCGGGTTGACCTTGTCGGGGTCACCGCCGAGTGCGGAGACGGCCTCACGCATGGTGGCCAGGTCGACGACACAGGGCACGCCGGTGAAGTCCTGCATGACCACCCGGGCCGGGGTGAACTGGATCTCCACGCTCGGCTCCGCCGAGGGGTCCCAGTCGGCCAGCGCCAGGACATGGTCCTTGGTGATGTTCGCGCCGTCCTCGGTGCGTAACAGGTTCTCCGCCAACACTTTCAGGCTGTACGGCAGTTTCTCGGTACCGGGTACGGCGTTCAGTCGGAAGATCTCATACGACTCGTCACCAACCTGCAGAGTGCCGCGTGCGCCGAAGGAATTCACCGATTCGTTGCTAGTCACATCAGCTCCAAAGCTCGCTCGAAGGCCACCCGCCGGCGGGCTGTGCCAGGCGGGGTTCCGGAGGCGCCACCGCAGATGGCTGCCTTCCGTCCTCAGTCTAACAGTACGCTTGTCCCGTAATAAGGGGGATGCCCAAATTTCACACCCCGTTCCCGCGCTGGCACTCGTCATCTTCGTAGTGGGTGCCGATATGCACGCAAAATGCGGCGTGTCTGCGCGCGCAACGCCGCGCACGGTGGGGGTTAGATTGATCGCGTGACGCCGCAGCACTTGCCGACCATCATCCCCGCCGAGCTCTGCCAGGCGGTGGGCGTGTCCGTCCAGACCGCGGGTACCGATCCGATGGGCTGGTCGGCCAAGTGCCTGGAGATGGCGCGCGCGGATGTCAACGAGGATGGCGTGGCCGCCCCCGCCGCGGATGTCCCCGGATTGAAGGACGTCGTCGCGAAGGCGCATGCCAAGAACATCGACCTGAAGGTCATCTCGCTTCCCGGTAATCCCTGGATCGACACACCGCTGCGCGATATCGCCACCGAGATCGGCAAGGACCATCCGGACGCGACGATCCTCGTCATTAGCCCGTCGTACGCCGGTACCTACAGTGCGAGGTTCGACAGGGTGACGTTGGAGGCTGGGCAGGATGTCGCCAAGACCGGCAATCCGGTGCTCTCCGCCAACAACTTCGTAGACGAGCTCGGGCGTGAGCACTTCTCGTGGACCGCGCTGACCATTGTGCTTGTCCTGTTCGTGGCCGCGGTCTGCACGGGAATTACACTCCTGCGCGGCCGATTTGCGAATGACTCGGTTAAGTAACGATTTGCAAACCATTCGCGCAGCCTGTTTCGCCACGAAATAGCCGCGCGCAGTATGGAACCCGGATGATCTGCCGATATTCAATTCAGGTCAATTAACCGCCCGAAGGCGTCTCTGCAATTGCCTGTCAGTGGCCAATTAATTACACATATGTAATTTGTGACTAAAGTTTCATTAGTTGCCAAAGTGACGTACGGTGCAAGTGGCGCCAAAGTGGTTAGTGCGTCTTATGTGACAACTGGGAGCGTGTCGGGGAAGGGCCGCTATGACCGAGAAGGCTCGCCGAGCGCCGAAGATCGAGGAGACGGCAGACCGAATGAAACGGACAGTCCCGCAGCATTTCGCGGACCGTTTCGCGGTGCGTGGCAAACGAACCGTGGCAGTCGCCCTGGTCGTGCCCTCGCTGATGGCCGCGAGTCTGATGATGTGGCCCAACACCCTTGCGGTCACGTCCGCAGAACCCAATGACATGGCCTCGCTGATCAGTCAACTGGCCGACACCAACCAGCAGATCGAACAGCTCACCGCTGACGTGCAGACCCAACAGGAGTCCATCAACAAGGGATTGGTCGATCTTCAGGACGCGCGTGACAAGGCGGCCGGAGCAGCCCAGGCGGTCGCAGAGGGGCAGCAGGCCGTCGACACCGCCAATGGCGCGATCGTCGAAGCGCAGGGCAAGTTCGACCGGATGGCCGCGGCCACGTACATGGCCGGCCCCTCGGGTTCGTACCTGACCGCTACCAGCCCCGACGACGTGGTGCGTCTGGCCTCGGTGACCAAGAGTGTCGAGGCGAGCTCGCAGACCGTCATGGACAACCTGCGCCGCGCACGTACAGAGCAGGTCAACAAGGAATCGCAGGCGCGGGCCATCCAGGAGAAGGCCGACCAGGCCGCCGCTGACGCACAGAAGCAGCAGGACGACCTGGTGTCGGCGATGAAGGATGTACAGAAGAAGCTCGAAGCGCAGCGCGGAACCGCGTCGGAGTTGGCGGCCAAGAAGAAGAGCGCCGAGGCGCAGCTAGCCGCCGCCCGTGGGCCGGAGTTCGCGGCGTCGACGGCGACCGCCCGGGTGGTCAATCCGAGTGCCGCCATCGCGGGTAATGGCAACGAGTGGACCGAGGGGCCGGCTCCTGCTGCCGCAGCCGGTGGCCAATGGGATACCACGCTTCCGATGATCGCCAGCGCCAACGTGCCGACCGATCCGACGCAGACCATCAACATGGTGTTGGGCATCGGCAACACCGCAGCCAACGTCGGCCAGTCCGCGGTGTGCGGTGTGATCGGAATGTTCTGCCCCAAAGCTGCCCCGGCGGCGGCGGCTTCCAGCGAGGGTGGCGAGTACCTCCCCAAGGTCTACGGCCGGGAGAATGTGGAGCGGGTGATCGCCCGCGCCGGTAGCGCGATGAACACGCCGTACTCGTGGGGTGGTGGTTCCTACAACGGTCCGACCCGCGGAATCGACTCGGGTGCAAATACTGTCGGCTATGACTGCTCTGGACTGATGATGTACGGGTTCGCCGCGGTCGGCATCAGACTCAGGCACTACACCGGATATCAGTACAACTCCGGGCGCAAGGTGCCCAGTGCGCAGATGAAGCGCGGCGACATGATTTTCTACGGCCCCAACGCAAGCCAGCACGTTGCGTTGTACCTCGGCAACGGTCAGATGCTCGAAGCGCCGAACACCGGCGATGTGGTCAAGGTGTCGCCGGTTCGCACCAGCGGCATGACGCCCTTCGTAACCCGATTGATTGAGTGGTAGAACCTGTGAACACAGCGAAAACGACCAGATTGCTCAAAGTTCAGGGCCTCTTCGTCGTGCGTGCGGCCCTCGCGGTGGGGATCGCTGTCGCACTGGTGCTGTTCATGGGTGTCCCGCGGGCCTCAGCCGATGACAACCCGATCAGCCCGAATGTTGGCACTGCCTTCCTGAACGCCCTCGGGCTGAACCCGTCGGGCGGCGACTGGGACAACACACTGCCCTTCGCGGGGCCGAGTCAGGGCGCCGACCCCACGAAGATCATGAACGGGGTGATGGGGGTCGGACAGACCGCGCTGGGTGCGTTGGGCATCGGCGGTAACCGCGCGTCTGCGGGAGCCGGACGTCCACTCGTGTACGGCCGTCAGGCGGTGGAAGCGGTGATCCAGCGCGGCGGTACGCAGCTTGGTGTCCCGTACTCGTGGGGTGGCGGCACCGTGCGCGGGCCCAGCGGGGGCGTGGACTACGACGCCGGCAAGGTGGGCTATGACTGCTCCGGCTTCACCATGTTCTCCTACGCGGCAGCCGGCGTGAAGCTGCCCAAATACTCGGGTGATCAGTACAACGCGGGCCAGAAGATTCCTGTCTCGCAGGCGAAGCGCGGCGATCTGCTGTTCTACGGCCCGGGCGGTTCTCAGCACGTGGTGATCTACCTCGGCAACGGTCAGATGCTGGAAGCCAGCGGCAGCGCGGAGAAGGTGACGGTGTCGCCCGTGCGCACCGGAGGCATGACTCCCTATGCCGTGCGCATCATCGCGTGGTAGCTCTTCTGATCCTTCGGGTGAGCTAGAACGGCGCGCCAGCGAACGGGTACGTGGACCAAATCCCGGGATGCTGGAATAGTGGACCGGAGGCGCCGCCCAGGGCTGGGTGCCGCTCATATGCACATGGCCACCAAGAAGCCACCGAAATAGCACGGAATCGTCAGGCAGAGCCGGAGGGAAGTTGATGTCATCACCAGGGTCACCAGGGGGAGGTGCCGGGTACTCCGGCGGAAGCGCCGGTCCCGCGCCGCACGCCCCGCAGGGTCCGACATCACCGGCCCTGGCCGCCGAGGTGCAGAACCTCGAGCGCGCCATCTTTGAGGTCAAGCGCGTCATCGTGGGCCAGGACCGACTGGTCGAGCGAATTCTCGTCGGCCTGCTCGCCAAGGGACACGTGTTGCTCGAGGGTGTGCCCGGCGTTGCCAAGACGCTGGCGGTCGAGACCTTCGCCAAGGTGGTGGGCGGCTCGTTCTCCCGTGTCCAGTTCACGCCGGACCTGGTGCCCACCGACATCATCGGTACCCGCATCTACCGCCAGGGCAAGGAGGAGTTCGATACCGAGCTCGGACCGGTGGTCGCCAACTTCCTGCTGGCCGACGAGATCAACCGTGCGCCCGCCAAGGTGCAGTCGGCACTGCTCGAGGTCATGGCCGAACGGCATGTCTCTATCGGCGGCAAGACCTATCCGATGCCCAAGCCCTTCCTGGTGATGGCCACGCAGAACCCCATCGAGAACGAGGGCGTGTACCCGCTGCCCGAGGCTCAGCGCGACCGTTTCCTGTTCAAGATCAACGTCGACTACCCGACCGTTGAGGAAGAGCGCGAGATCATCTACCGGATGGGTGTCACGCCGCCGGAGCCCAAGCAGATCCTGTCCGCTGACGCGCTGCTGCGCTTGCAGGACCTCGCGGCCAACAACTTTGTGCACCACGCCCTGGTCGACTATGTGGTCCGGGTCATCTCGGCCACCCGCAATCCCGCGCAGTTCGGGCTCGGCGACGTCGCCAACTGGATCTCTTACGGCGCGAGCCCGCGTGCCTCGCTGGGCATCATCGCGGCCTCCCGGGCACTGGCTTTGGTGCGGGGGCGTGACTACGTGATCCCACAGGACGTCATCGAGGTCATCCCGGATGTGCTGCGCCACCGCCTGGTGATGAGCTACGACGCGCTGGCCGACGAGGTTTCCGCCGACACCGCGATCAACCGGATTTTGCAGACGGTTGGCCTGCCGCAGGTGAATGCCGTTCCACAGCAAGGACATTCGGTGCAGCCGGCGATGGTGGGGACAAACGGCCCGGTCCCGGCCACCCATAACGCCGCGCCCAGGTGAGCACACCCAGTCCGGGCAACGCCCGGCCGGTAGACATCCCGTCCCTGCGTCGGGGCGAGATCCGTGATCCGCAGTTGTCGGCGGCGCTGCGGACCTTGGAACTGAAGATCCGTCGCAAGCTCGACGGGGTGCTGCACGGTAACCACCTCGGTCTGATTCCCGGCCCGGGATCGGAGCCGGGGGAGTCCAGGCTGTATCAACCCGGTGACGACGTGCGCCGGATGGATTGGTCAGTGACCGCGCGGACTACCAGCCCGCACGTCCGCCAGATGATCGCGGACCGCGAGCTGGAGACGTGGCTCGTGGTCGACATGTCGGCCAGCCTGGACTTCGGGACGACTAACTGCGAGAAGCGCGACCTTGCGGTCGCGGCGGCCGCGGCCATCATCTTCCTCAACAGTGGTGGCGGCAACAGGCTCGGTGCGCTGATTGCCAATGGGGACAAGATTGTTCGGCTACCGGCGCGCTCCGGACGCGCTCACGAGCAGGACATCCTGCGCAGCATCGCCACCATGCCCAAGGCGCCATTGGGTGTCCGGGGCGACCTGTCGCTGGCGATCGACGCATTGCGACGGCCGGAGCGCCGCCGTGGCATGGCCGTCGTCATCAGCGACTTCCTTGGCCCCATCAACTGGATGCGGCCACTGCGCGCCATCGGTGCCCGCCATGAGGTGCTTGGCATCGAGGTCCTCGATCCCCGCGACATGGAGCTCCCAGACGTCGGCGAGGTGCTGTTGCAGGACGCCGAGACCGGAGTCACCAAGGAGTACCGGATCGATGAGAATCTTCGCCGGGACTTCGAACAGGCAGCGGCCAGGCATCATGAAGAGGTGGCACGCACATTGCGCCGTTGCGGTGCACCGCTTTTGAGCCTGCGGACCGACCGTGACTGGATTAACGACATCGTGAGATTTGTCTCCCAACAGCGCCGTGGTGCGGTGGCCGGGACGGGGGCGGGGGCTCGATGAGCGATCTGCCGTTCTTCGGGCCGATGACTCTCACGGGCTTCACCCACCCGTGGTTCTTCCTGGTACTACTGCTGGTGGCGGCGCTGGTCGGGCTGTATGTGTTTGCGCAGTATCTGCGGGAGAAGCGCGTGCTGCGCTTCGCGAACACCGAGCTATTGGACTCGGTGGCCCCGACTCGGCCTCGCGCCTGGCGGCACGCGGCGACAGCGCTCCTGGTGGTCGGCCTGCTGGTGCTGACCATCGCGCTGGCAGGCCCGAGTCATGACGTGAGGATTCCGCGCAACCGCGCTGTGGTGATGCTCGTTATCGACGTTTCTCGGTCCATGGAATCGACCGACGTCGCTCCCAGTCGCCTGGGCGCCGCGAAGGAAGCCGGTAAGGAATTCGCCCGCAATCTCACCCCGGGTATCAACCTGGGCCTCATCGCCTATGCCGGCACCGCGACAGTGCTCGTCTCACCCACGACCAACCGGGACGCCACCGTAAACGCCCTGGATAACCTGCAGCTCGCGGATCGCACCGCCACCGGTGAGGGCATCTTCACGGCACTGCAGGCCATTGCGACGGTGGGTGCTGTGATCGGCGGCGGTGACAAGGCGCCTCCGGCGCGCATCGTGTTGATGTCCGACGGTAAGGAAACGGTTCCGTCGAACCCCGACAATCCGAAGGGTGCCTACACCGCGGCGCGTACCGCCAAGGATCAGCAGGTGCCGATTTCGACGATCGCGTTCGGCACCAAGGACGGGTACGTCGAGATCAACGGGCAGCGTCAGAACGTCCCGTACGCCCCCGACATGATGGAGAAGGTGGCCAAGCTATCGGGTGGGGAAACCTACACGGCGTCTACGCTCGGCCAGCTCAAGGAGGTGTACGCCAACCTGCAGCAGCAGATTGGGTACGAGACGATCCGCGGCGATGCCAGCGTCGGGTGGTTGCGCCTGGGTGCGTTGCTGGTGCTCGCGGCGGCCTTCGTCGGGCTAGTGATCAACCGGCGTCTACCCAACTGATTCGGTGTCCGCCCGGCGGTTCGGTTGGGCCAGTCGGTTAGGCCAAAGTCTAAGAAGACGATAAATTGACTCTCATGTCTGATGCTCTGGGCGCTAGCGTCGTCCGTCCCGCCTTTGTCTCTCGTTCTGTCCTGGTTACCGGTGGTAACCGGGGTATCGGCCTGGCGATCGCGCAGCGTCTTGCCGACGACGGACACAAGGTGGCGGTGACCCACCGCGGGTCCGGTGTGCCGGAGGGCCTGTTCGGGGTGGAGTGCGATGTCACCGACAACGCCGCCGTCGACCGGGCCTTCAAAGAGGTCGAGGAGCACCAGGGCCCCGTCGAGGTGTTGGTGTCCAATGCCGGTATCGCGCAGGACGCATTCCTGATGCGGATGACCGAGGAGAAGTTTGAGCAGGTCATCAACGCGAACTTGACCGGGGCGTTCCGGGTCGCGCAGCGTGCCTCGCGCACTATGCAGCGGAAGCGCTTCGGCCGGATGATCTTCATCGGTTCGGTCTCGGGCACCTGGGGAATCGGCAATCAGGCCAACTATGCGGCCTCCAAGGCCGGCGTCATTGGCCTGGCACGCTCGATCGCCCGGGAGCTCTCCAAGGCGGGCGTCACCGCCAATGTCGTCGCGCCTGGCTTCATTGACACCGAGATGACCCGCGCGCTCGATGAGCGGGTCCAGGAGGGCGCACTCGAGTTCATCCCGGCCAAGCGGGTGGGCACTGCGGCCGAGGTCGCCGGGGTGGTCAGCTTCCTGGCGTCCGAAGATGCCAGTTACATCTCCGGTGCGGTCATCCCGGTTGATGGCGGCATGGGCATGGGCCACTAGGTACGGGAATTCCGCGGCGATGCGCCGCATGCGCGACGAGCAGTACGACGAGCGAGAACACAACTAAGGAGAATCGTGGCAGGGCTACTTGAGGGCAAGCGGATCCTGGTGACGGGCATCATCACCGATTCGTCGATCGCATTCCACATCGCAAAGGTCGCGCAGGAACAGGGGGCACAGCTGGTGCTCACCGGGTTCGACCGGTTGCGCCTCATTGAACGCATCACTCAGCGCCTTCCAGAGCCGGCGCCGCTGCTGGAGCTCAATGTGCAGGACGAGAAGCACCTGGACAGCCTTGCCGAGCGCGTCACCGAGGTGATCGGCGAAGGCAACAAGCTCGATGGCGTGGTGCACTCCATCGGTTTCATGCCGCAGACCGGCATGGGCTTGAATCCGTTTTTCGAGGCGCCGTTTGAGGACGTGTCCAAGGGCTTCCACATCTCGGCGTTCTCCTACGCATCGCTGGCCAAGGCAGTGTTGCCGATCATGAACCGCGGCGGCAGCATCGTGGGCATGGACTTCGATCCGACCCGCGCGATGCCGTTCTACAACTGGATGACCGTGGCCAAGAGCGCACTGGAATCGGTCAACCGGTTCGTCGCGCGCGAGGCGGGCGCTGCTGGCATTCGTTCGAATCTTGTTGCGGCCGGTCCTATTCGGACGCTCGCCATGAGTGCGATCGTCGGCGGTGCACTGGGCGATGAGGCCGGCAAGCAGATGAGCGTGCTTGAGGACGGCTGGGACCAGCGTGCCCCGATCGGCTGGGATATGAAGGACCCCACACCGGTCGCCAAGACCGTGTGTGCCCTGCTTTCGGATTGGCTGCCCGCGACCACCGGCGACATCATCTTCGCCGACGGTGGCGCGCACACACAGCTGCTCTGACCAGCGGACATTCGGCCGTGTTATTCGACGCTGTGCTCCTGCTGTCCTTCGGTGGTCCCGAGGGGCCGCAGGAAGTTCGGCCCTTCCTGGAGAACGTGACGCGCGGCCGCGGGGTTCCGCCGGAACGTCTCGACGAAGTGGCCGGGCACTACTTCCATTTCGGCGGCGTCTCGCCGATCAACGGAATCAATCGAGCGCTGATCGAGGAGATCTCGCGTCAACTAGAACTGGCCGGGCGCCCGCTGCCGGTGTTCTTCGGTAACCGCAATTGGCATCCCATGGTGGAAGAAACCGTTGCCGATATGCGCGACAAAGGGATTCAGCGGGCTGCCGTCTTCACGACTTCTGCCTGGGGTGGCTACTCGGGATGCACGCAGTACGTAGAGGATATCGCCCGGGCCCGCGCCGCGGTGGGGGACGGGGCGCCCGAGTTGGTGAAGCTTCGTCAGTACTTCGACCACCCGGCATTGGTGCAGCTGTACGCCGAGGCGGTCGTCGCCGCGGCTTCGGGCCTGCAGGGTGCACCTCGGCTGGTGTTCACCGCGCATTCGATCCCGATAGCCGCCGACCAGCGGCACGGCCCCGAGCTCTATAGCCGCCAGGTGCACTACCTCGCCGAGTTGGTCGCCGATGCCGCCGGATATCAGGATTACGACGTGGTGTGGCAGTCCCGCTCGGGCCCGCCACAGGTGCCATGGCTGGAGCCGGACATTGTTGATCATCTTGCGGCACTCAAAGATCGAGGAATCCGATCCGTGGTTGTGGCGCCGATCGGATTCGTGTCGGACCACCTGGAGGTGGTGTGGGACTTGGACAACGAGGCGCAGGAGTACGCGGCCGCGCACGACATCGAGTTCGCGCGGGCGGGGACACCGGGGGCGGACGAGCGATTCGCGCGCATCGCTGTGGACCTGATCGCTGAGATCGCAGATGGCCAGGCCCCGCTGCGTGCGGCGGGCAAGAATCCGGTCCCGGGATACGGGTTCAGCGTGAACGGCGCCCCGTGTTCGCCCCTGTGCTGCGGCCGGCCGGAGGCCTAGGGCGCGGCGCCGATGATGGCGGCCGCGGCGGCCATCCGCGCCTCGCGCACCAGAATGACGAGAGGGCGTAACGCGTCGGCGACCGTTCCGTCGTCGAGCGCCCCGGGTGACTCCATGATCTCAGCCGCTGCCGTGGCAATGGCCTCAACCTGGTTGGCTGAATCGAGCACGCGGACCGCCCGGTGTGGCGCGTAGTCCGGCAGGCGGTGCCCGCGTAGCGTGGACAGCACATCTTCGACCAGGGAGCGAGGGTCGGCGTCCGTTGGGCCCACAACCCGGTCCACGCGGCTGAGTGTCGCCGTGGCGGTTCGGACTGCCTGGCGTAGTTGATATTCGGCCTCGCCGAGGTCCGGGACCGCTTGTGCGGGGATCCGGGCAGGGAGCGAATACACCGTCCAGGATAGGCCGACCGTCTCGCCGCGGTCCTCGTCGTACTCCACGGCGGGAACCAATCCAATTGGGGTGGAATTGTTTTGGCGATCGCTAAGCACAATCGCCTCGCTTGCCTCCATCGCATCACGCTGAAACTGGGTGTTGGCGGGCAGCCCCCGAGGGTCGCCGGGTGCGGGCAGAATCACATGGATATCGGGCGAGCCGTGCGGCTGACCGGTCGCGGTACGGACCGTCTGCAGTAGGCCGATGGGGCCGTTATCGTCCATATCTGGCCACGAGAGACCCGTGTGGCCGGCGGCGACGGCGTCGTACGCGGTGACTAAATGTCTTGGCGCCCATGCGATGAGGGCGTCGATGACGTCGTCCGGCGCCGCGCGGCCCGCCAGCCACGCGCTTGCCCACACCGCCAGGGACACACTCGGATTCGCCATAGTGCTCGCAGTCTAAGGCTCCGTATCCGCCCCCACCAGTTGCCCACGCGGTCTAATGTGGAGCCATGCCGATTGTGTGGCTCGTCGCAGGCATCCTGCTCGCGGCCGCCGAGCTGATGACAGGTGACATGTTCCTGTTGATGCTGGGCGGTTCGGCGCTGGTCACGGCCGGTGCCGGGTGGGCGTTCGACATGCCGCTGTGGGCCGAGGGGCTGGTCTTCGTCATCAGCGCGGTGATTCTGCTGGTCGGTGTGCGTCCGGCGCTGCGGAAACGACTGACGGCAGGCCCGGTCCTGCATACCAATGCCAGGGCATTGGAGGGCAAGAGTGCCATCGTGATTGAACCGGTCGATGACGTCCATGGGCTGGTTCGGCTCGGCGGAGAGATGTGGTCCGCCCGCAGCCTGGAGAAGTCGGGTCGATTCGAACAGGGTGAGACGGTCACGGTTGTTCAGATCGACGGTGCGACGGCGGTTGTCGAGAAGATCTAGCGCAGTAACCTCAGTGACAGGAGTACGGGTATGGGAGTAGCTGCCGGAGCCTTTGTGCTGATCGTCTTGATCATCCTGGGCGTCACCATCGTGCTGAAGTCCGTGGCACTCGTCCCGCAGGCGGAGGCCGCGGTGATCGAGCGCCTGGGGCGGTATTCGAAGACTGTGAGCGGGCAGTTGACCATCCTGGTGCCGTTCGTCGACCGTATCCGGGCCAAGGTCGATCTGCGCGAACGGGTGGTGTCCTTCCCTCCCCAGCCGGTGATCACCGAGGACAACCTGACGGTGAACATCGACACCGTCGTCTACTTCCAGGTCACCAATCCGCAAGCTGCGGTGTACGAGATCAGCAACTACATCGTCGGTGTGGAACAGCTCACCACCACGACGCTGCGCAACGTGGTCGGTGGTATGACGCTGGAGCAGACGCTGACCTCGCGTGATCAGATCAACGGTCAGTTGCGCGGTGTGCTCGACGAGGCCACCGGACGCTGGGGCCTGCGCGTCGCCCGCGTCGAGCTGCGATCCATCGATCCACCGCCCTCCGTGCAGGAGTCGATGGAAAAGCAGATGAAGGCCGACCGTGAGAAGCGCGCCATGATTTTGTCGGCCGAAGGTGCCAGGCAGGCGGCAATCCTGTCGGCAGAGGGGCAGAAGCAGGCCCAGATCCTCGCCGCTGAAGGTTCCCGGCAGTCGGCGATCCTGGCCGCCGAAGGTGAACGCCAGTCCCGCATCCTCCGTGCCGAGGGTGAGCGTGCCGCCCAATATCTACAGGCGCAGGGCCAGGCCAAGGCCATCGAAAAGGTCTTTGCCGCAGTGAAATCGGGTAAGCCGACTCCAGAGTTGTTGGCGTACCAGTATTTACAGACGTTACCGAAGATGGCCCAGGGTGAAGCCAACAAGGTGTGGCTCATTCCCAGTGACTTTGGTTCGGCATTACAGGGGTTCACCAAGCTGCTGGGTGCCCCAGGATCTGACGGCGTGTTCCGCTATGAACCGTCCCCGGACGATGAGTCCACCGAGCGTCCCGAGGATGACTCCGCAGAGGTTGCCGGGTGGTTCGAAACCAAGACCACTCCCGAAGTCGCTGCGGCAGTGGCCGCTGCGCAATCCGCGGCCCAGGAAATCGGTGCCGCGGATCCCGCGATCGACCCAACGAGCCGTCACGGACTACCGGGGGCATGACACCCGCAGTGTCGGCACCGGCGTAGTCGCCTTGACAAGCAGATTCCTCCGGCCCATCATGGGTATCGGTTCAGCACCTTGCTAGGTGAGGCTCCTACGTGAATACAGGCCACTGATCTGACGACGTCGAGAGACGCCCAAGGTTAGGACAGGTCTTCCCGGACTAAGGGATGACCCGAAGTGGCTTCCGCGAGCGGACACGTCACGTAGTGCCGAAGCCCTGACGAGAGGGGTGCGTGCCGGGCGACGTCGTTGTCCGGTATTTCTCTCTTGTGGTCGTTGTTCCGACAGCAGGCGCCCGCGTGCGCCCCGACGGCAAGGAGGTGAGGCACAACCGTGATATCCGGAGACAGTCCGCATAGACAACAGCTGCCGCATACCTTGCTGCTCGTACGAGGGTGAAACCTCGCTTTAGTCAATACTTTTGACGCTTGCGTTCGGGTATGCGGCTTCCCTAAAAAGGAGTCCGATCATGAGCACAACATTCAACGCAGTACGTCGGGTGTGGACACGGCGCCGGCTGACCCCGCAAGAGCGCGCCAATCTGCAGCTGGCCTACTCGCCGCTTGCGGTTGTTTCGGCGTCGCTAGGGGCGCACCCAACGCGGTAGCCCTCAGGGTGCTGCCATCGCAGCCACGCACAGCCGATTCACAGTGCGTGGACATTCGGAATTCATTCGAGCCCAATACGCTTCGGCCGCCCGCTGGGCGGTCGGAGCGTATTGGTTCAAACGCTGAGGAGTCGGCATGGCTACTTCGAATAAGGCGGCGACGCCGCGAGTAATCCAATTCTCGGATCTGTTGAAGGCTCCGGTTGTTGCGCGCTCCGGCGACACGATCGGCCGGCTGGAGGATGTCATCGTTCGGTTCCGCGGGTCGGATGAGTATCCGCTCGTCACCGGGTACGTGGTCGACATGGGTGGGCGCAGGGTATTCGTATCCTCGGATGTGATTTCCGTCGTGGCACCGCATCGAATTGAACTGAGTAAGAACAAGGTTGACCTGCGCGGCTTCGAACGCCGCGACGGCGAGTACCTGCTCGACGAGGACGTGCTCGACCATCGGTTCATCGACGTGGACAATGCCGAGCTGGTGCACGCCTACGATATCGAGCTCGTGGAAACAGCCGAGGGATGGATACTTGCCCGGCTCGATACGCGCCGTCCCGCAAGATTTTTCGGCCTGATCAAGGCCGGTGCGGGCCAGGCCGGTCGGGATTGGAAGGCATTCGAGCCAATGATCGGCCATGGTGGGTCGCTGCTGGCACGCCGCGTCGGGGGGAGGGTGAACACGCTCAAGCCCGCCGAGATCGCCGACCTGCTCGAGGAGGCCACCAAGGAGGAGGGTGGCGAGATCCTCGACCGCGTCCGTGACAACCCGGAGCTCGAGGCCGATGTGTTCGAGGAACTCGATTCGGACAAGGCCAGCAAGCTGTTCCAAGACATGTCCGATGTCGATGTGGCGGCTCTCCTTGGCCGGATGCGCGCCGACGACGCTGCCGATGCGATCTTCGATCTGCGGCAGTCGCGTCGGCGTGCCGTCTTGGACCTGATGCCGGGACCGCAACGTACCAAGGTGATCACGTTGATGGGGTTCAGCCCCGAGTCGGCCGGTGGTCTGATGAATGTCGACATTATCTCCTGCGTGCTCGGTAGCACCGCCGGTGATGCTCTTGATGCGATTTCTGCGGCGAAATCCCTTCAGCCGGAGGCACTCCTGAAGGTGCACGTGATTTCCGATAACGGTGAACTGGTGGGCGTGGTGTCGGTGATCCGGCTTTTGCAGGCCGGTCCTGATGCTGCCGTGCAATCGATCATGGACGACGATCCGGTGCGCGTCGCCCCGGAGGCTGACCTGACCGACGTCGCACTGCTCATGGCCGACTACAACCTTGCCTTGATTCCCGTTGTAGACGAGGGAGACAAGGTGCTCGGCGTCGTGACCTATGACGATGTGCTGGCCGCGCTTATCCCGGAAGACTGGCGTCGTCGTGAGCCCGCCCCGCGTCCGGTACGCCAGGTCGCGTCGAGCCAGGACGGAGCCACGCCATGAGCGAAAACGGAATCGTCGACGCCTCCACGGAAAGCCCGGACAACCGCGTTGGTGCTGCGGCACAAGTAGTTACGGCCCAGCCAAGGAGCGCCGTCCTTGATTCGGCCCATCTGGGTGATATCGAAGGTGCGTTCGGCAAGATCAGTGTGAGCGATCCTGGCCAGGCACGCACCTTCAAAACGCGGATGGCGACGATGGCCGCCATCTTGGGGCCGGGCATCATCGTCATGGTCGGCGACAACGATGCGGGTGGTGTTGCGACGTACGCGCAGGCCGGTCAGAGCTATGGGTACAGCTTGCTGTGGGTGCTCTTGTTGCTCATCCCTGTTCTTATCGTCAACCAGGAGATGGTGGTTCGTCTCGGAGCGGTCACCGGAGTCGGACATGCACGGCTGATCAACGAACGGTTCGGTCGTGGTTGGGGCTGGTTCTCCGTGGGCGACTTGTTCATCCTGAACTTCCTGACTCTTGTCACCGAATTCATCGGTGTCGCACTGGCTTCGGAGTACCTGGGAGTCTCGAAGTACTACACGGTGCCCCTCGCCGCAATCGCGCTGATTCTCATCATGGCCACCGGTAGCTTCCGCCGGTGGGAGCGCGCCATGTTCGTGTTCATTGTGATCACACTGCTGCAGATCCCCATGTTTTTGATGTCAGATCCGCAGTGGGGAAGGGCCGCCCACGGTTTCGTGGTGCCGGGCGTCGACGGCGGAATCAGTTCGGGTGCTGTGCTACTGATCATCGCGATGGTGGGCACCACCGTCGCGCCGTGGCAGTTGTTCTTCCAGCAGTCCAACATCGTGGACAAGCGCATCACGCCGCGGTTCATCGGGTACGAACGCGCCGACACCGTCATCGGATCACTCGTCGTAGTGATCGGCGCCGCCGCCCTGGTCATGACGGCCGATTATGCGGCCCGTGCGACTGGCAACTCGGGCCCGGACAAATGGGGCGACGCTGGCGATGCGGGGATGATCGCCGACTGGCTGGGGCAGGTTCAGCCGTTGTTGGGCAAGATTTTTGCCATCGTCCTGCTGGATGCGTCCATCATCGGAGCGGCCGCAGTCACCCTGGCCACCAGTTACGCGTTCGGTGACACCTTTGGGCTCAAGCACTCTCTGCACCGCAACTTCAAGGACGCCAAACCGTTCTATCTGTCGTACACGGTGATGGTCGGTGTGGGAGCGGCCATCGTGTTGATCCCGAATGCCCCGCTCGGGCTCATGACTACCGCGGTGCAAGCACTGGCCGGCCTGCTCTTGCCCAGCGCAAGTGTGTTCCTGCTGTTGTTGTGCAATGACAAGGCGGTGTTGGGGCCGTGGGTCAACAAGGGGTGGCTCAACGTTGTGGCCGGACTCATCGTCGGTGTGCTGCTGTTCCTTTCCGGCATCTTGATGGCTACGACGCTGTTCCCGGATCTGGACGTCGTACAGGTCGCCGGTGACCTGGCCGTAGGCGTCGCGATACTCGCGGCGCTGGTCGGGATTGGTCTGTGGTGGGCATCGGGGAGACAACGCGCTGATCCGGCGGTCGCCGCGATGAACAAGGCCCTCGAGGGCGTTGACCCGCGGACCTGGCGCATGCCGCCGCTGGCATTGCTCGAACCGGTCTCTTGGAGTCCGGGCACCAAACTGGGGATGCTCGCGCTTAGGGGGTATCTGGTTGTGGGCGCCATTCTGTTGGTGGTGAAGGCAATTCAACTCGCGCACGGGAGTTGAGCGACACTACCTTTGGCAATGCGTAATGAAATCGTTGGGAATACGCGGTCGCGCTGGACTGTCTCGGCGCGACCGCGTCCAATGAAAGCATGAGTATTCGCGCGTTACGACGTTTCTGGGAGCGCCATCAGTTGACCCCGCAGGAGCGCGCCAACATGCAACTGGCCCACTCGCCGCTGGCGGTCATTTCCGCTTCTCTCGGAGCGCACGCTCCTCACTAGGCAGAATCGGCAGACCTATCGACGACGTGGTGTAGTAGTGGTTCACTGAGGCTATGAGCAATGACGCTTTCATATCTCCCCGAGTCCTCGCTTTGCTGGGTTCCTTCCAGGCTGTGGATGCGGTCCTCTGCGTCCAGCCGGTTCCCTATGTGGCTAAATGTCTTGACGACGTGCATTATCCGCAACACAACCGATGGATCTTCGCGCCGATCAAGGCCGCATCCGCGCTGGGACTGATAGGCGGAATCCGGTTCCCCTGGCTGGCGAAGCTCACACTGATCATGCTCACCGTCTACTTCAGTCTCGCGGTCGGCGCGCACGTGCGGGCACGTGACATCGGTCTGAACGCGATGTCGGCCTCGACACTGCTCACCACATACGGCGTCTTGGCCGCCAGGGGATTGGCGGCGAAATCGTCATGACAGAGCGGCTTTTGGCTAATCCGAAAGTGTTGAGCGCCCTAGCGGTCATCCAGGCCGCTGACGCCGCGGTCTGCGTTCGTCCGATGAGGCCCATCAAAGAGTCGTTGGAGAAAGTGGGTTTGCCGCAACGGATCTGGTGGGTCCTGCCGGTCGTCAAGTTGGCGTCGGCAGCGGGGCTCATCGGCGGTATTCGGTGGGCGGCGCTGGGCCGATTGACCACGTTCATGCTCACCATCTACTTCACACTCGCGGTCGGGGCGCATATACGGGTGCGCGACAAGGTGCTCCACGCGCTGCCGGCGGCGAGCCTGTTGGTGTGGTTCGCCGTCCTCGCGGGCAAGGGATTCGAGGAGCGGAAACCTACCGCCTAGCCGCCGACCCGTTCGGGTTCGTCGGAGGTCTCAGGACTGGCGATCTCGGTGTGGGTGCGCTTGTAGCGGCGGATCTCGTAGAGGATGCCCAGAATGCCGACCACTGATGTCGCCAACGAGACCGCGAAGAGTGTGCCGCTGATGTGACCGGTGAGTGCGTCACCGAGCACGACGACAGCCAGAGTGCCGGGGAGCAGACCGACGAAGGTGGCCAGTGTGTAGGGCACCACGCGTACGGCCGAGGCGCCCGCCGCGTAGTTGAGGACCGAGAACGGTACCGCCGGGATGAGCCGCATCGACATCACCGCGATCCATCCGCGACGGCGTAACTGCTCGTCAACGCTCTTCACCGCCGGGCGGTGATGCAGCGCGCTGAGCTTCCACCCCAGCGCGCGCACCCCCCAGAGCGCCAAGACGGCGCTCGCGGTGCTTGCGACGACCGCCAGCAGGACACCGAGCTGCGTTCCGAAGAGCAGCCCGGCAGCGAGGGTGAAGGCGGTGCGCGGGAAGGGCAGCACCGTCACGATGGTGTGCGCGGCCAGGAAGGCGAGCGGGAACCATGGGCCGAGCTCACCAGCCCAATCCCTCATCTGGAGGGCGGTCGGCAGCGGAAGAAACAGCAGGGCCGCGCCCACGATGAGAACGGCCACACCGGTCCACAGCAGCTGACGTCGCGGGATCCGTCGCGCCATCGCGACGCCCGCGCCCCAGACCTGCCGGAATCCCATGATCGTCAAGCCTACGGAGCCCGGATGAACGAAGGGGACAGGACACGGGTGCAGCGGCGGCCACGCCCCCGTACTGGGCAGTAGTCGATGGCGTCATTTAGCCTGATGACTAAGTGTGATAGGCATTTCGGCATGGAGTGCCATATATGTCGCTCGACGACGAGCAGCAGGGAGCAGTTTGGTGACTGTTGAGGTGCCCGAGATTCGACGTGACTTCGCGCGGTGGCAGAAGAACGTCGCCGGAGTCTTGGCCAAGTCGACCCGTAAGGCGGTCGAGGATCTGCCCGCCGACCCCGAGCGACTGCTCGATTCGCCGACATATGACGGGATAGCGATCCGCCCGCTGTACACAGCACTCGACGAGCTTCCCGAGTCGTCGCTACCCGGACAGTGGCCCTTTGTGCGCGGTGGTGACCCGCGGCGCGATGTGAACAGCGGGTGGAAGGTCGCTGAGCGTTTCGATGGCGCGATCGGCACCGATGCTGCCCTCGTGAACGAGGCCATTCTCGATGCGCTCGAGCAGGGGACCAGCGCCATCGTGCTGGCAGGTCTGACACCAGAGGCGGTGGGACGCGCACTGCAGGGGGTGTATCTCGACCTAGCTCCCCTCCAGGTGGAAGCCGGCGCCGAGTTGACCGGGGTGGCACAGGCGATTTTCGCCGTCCTGGATAGTTACGAGGGAAACACCGCCGGGGTTGTCGTCGATCTCGGTGCTGATCCGCTCGGTGATGCGTTCGCGGGCCGGTCGGGCGTATCGACCGATGAGACGGTGGTGTTGGCCGAGCGTGGGAGCGCACGGGCCGAGCAGATCCACGCGATCACCGTCGACGGCACGATTGCGCACGAGCTGGGTTCCAGCGACAGCCAGGAACTCGCGGTCGCGGTAGCCGCCGGGGTCGCCTACCTGCGGCTGCTGCAGAATGCGGGTCTGGGTATCGCGGAAGCGCTGCGGCAGATCAGTTTCCGCTTCGCCGCCACCGACGATCAGTTCCTGTCGATCGCCAAGTTCCGCGCCGCCAGGGTGCTCTGGGCCCGCGTGGCCGAGGTCGCGGGCGCGCCAGAAAGTGGCGGCGCCCTCATGCATGCGGTGACTTCCGAACCGATGATGGCCCAGCGCGATCCGTGGGTGAACATGCTGCGCACTACGCTGGCCGCCTTCGGTGCCGGAGTGGGTGGTGCGGACAGCGTGCGGGTACGCAGGTTCGATGACGCGATTGCCGGCGGACTGGATGCGGTATCGCCGGCGTTCTCCGCGCGGATCGCCCGGAACACGCAGCTGCTGCTCATCGAGGAGTCTCATGTCGGTCGGGTGCTCGACCCGGGCGGCGGCTCCTGGTACATCGAGGATCTCACGGAAACCCTTGCCCAGCAGGCGTGGTCGCTGTTCACCGAGATCGAGGGCGCAGGAGGATTCGAGGCGTCCGCCGATCTGATTCGGGAGCGTATCGCCGCGACGCGCGCACAGCGTGCCGAGGACATCGCGCATCGGCGTACCTCGGTGACGGGAGTCAACGAGTTCCCTAACCTGGCAGAGGTACCGCTGCCGCCACAGCCTGCAGAGGGTTACCGGTACGCGGCCGATTTCGAGGCCCTGCGGGACCGCTCGGATGCCGCACTGGCCGCATCGGGTGCGCGTCCGGCCGCATTACTGATTCCGCTCGGTCCGCTGGCCGAGCACAACGTGCGCACCACATTCGCCTCGAACCTGCTGGCCTCTGGCGGCATCGAGGCCGTCAACCCCGGCGTGCTCGATGCCGGAACGGTCGCCGCTGCGGTCGCGGATTCGGGAGCGCGTGTCGTCGTCATGTGTGGAACGGATGCCCGGTACGCGGCCGAGGTCGGTGCCGTTGTCGATGCGGTGAGGGCGGCGGGGGTCACCGACGTCTATCTCGCGGGGCCCGAGAAGTCAGTAGGGGAGGTCGCGGAGACGTCGCGCCCTGATGGCTACCTGACCATGAAAATCAATGCTGTCGAAGCTCTTTCGGCCATCTTGACCAAGTTGGGGGCGTGACATGACTGACCTCACGGATCGTTCGGTATCTGCCGGCACCCTGGGCAGTTTCGCCGACGTGCCGCTACACGGTGAGCGCGTGTCGATCGCCCCAGATGCCGCGGCCGTAGAGGCCGCCGTGGCAGAGGCTGCGGGCGCGCACGGATACACCCGCGAGCAGCTCGACTGGGAGACACCCGAGGCGATCACCGTCAAGCCGGTCTACACCGCTGCGGACCGAGAAGCCGTGCGGGCCGAGGGATATCCGCTGGATACGTTCCCGGGCCAGGTGCCATTCCTGCGCGGGCCCTACCCGACGATGTACGTCAATCAGCCGTGGACCATCCGCCAGTACGCGGGCTTCTCCACGGCCGCCGAATCCAACGCCTTCTATCGTCGTAACCTCGCCGCGGGTCAGAAGGGCCTGTCAGTGGCCTTCGACCTGGCGACCCACCGCGGATACGACTCGGATCATCCGCGGGTGCAGGGCGACGTCGGAATGGCTGGTGTGGCCATCGATTCCATTCTCGATATGCGTCAGCTCTTCGACGGCATCGATCTGGGCTCGGTGTCGGTGTCGATGACGATGAACGGCGCGGTGCTCCCGATTCTGGCGCTTTATGTGGTGGCCGCCGAAGAACAGGGTGTGTCGCCACAACAGTTGGCCGGGACCATCCAGAACGACATCCTCAAAGAGTTCATGGTCCGCAACACCTACATCTACCCGCCGAAGCCGTCGATGCGGATCATCTCGGACATCTTCTCCTACACCAGTGCCAAGATGCCCAAGTTCAACTCGATTTCAATCTCGGGCTATCACATCCAAGAGGCCGGTGCCACAGCCGATCTCGAGCTGGCATACACCCTCGCCGATGGTGTCGAGTACATCAAGGCAGGGCTGGAGGGCGGCCTGGATATCGACGTCTTCGCTCCGCGCCTGTCATTCTTCTGGGCCATCGGCATGAACTTCTTCATGGAGGTTGCCAAGCTGAGGGCCGGGCGTCTGCTGTGGAGCGAGCTGGTCGCGCAGTTCGATCCGAAGAGCGCCAAATCGCAGTCCCTGCGTACGCATTCGCAGACTTCCGGCTGGTCGCTGACCGCGCAAGATGTATTCAACAACGTGGCGCGCACCTGTATCGAGGCGATGGCCGCAACCCAGGGACACACCCAGTCGTTGCACACCAACGCCCTGGACGAGGCGCTGGCGTTGCCCACCGACTTCTCGGCGCGTATCGCGCGCAACACTCAGCTGCTGATCCAGCAGGAGTCGGGTACCTGTCGGCCGATAGACCCGTGGGGTGGCTCGTACTACGTCGAATGGCTGACGCATCAGCTCGCATCCCGTGCCCGCGAGCACATTCGGGAGGTCACCGAGGCCGGCGGAATGGCGCAGGCCATCGATCAGGGCATTCCGAAGCTTCGCATCGAAGAGGCCGCCGCACGTACCCAGGCACGTATCGACTCGGGCCGTCAGCCGGTGATCGGCGTCAACAAGTACCAGGTGACCGAGGACCAGGAGATCGAGGTCCTCAAGGTCGAGAACTCGCGGGTGCGCACCGAACAGCTCGCCAAGTTGCAGCAGTTGCGCGCCGAGCGCGATAACGACGCAGTGCAACGTGCACTCGAAGAACTGACTAGGGCGGCAGCCGATTCCAGCCGTGCCGGGGAAGACGGGTTGGGTAACAACCTGATGGCGCTGGCCATCAATGCCGCTCGCCACAAGGCAACCGTCGGGGAGATCTCCGACGCGCTGGAGAAGGTCTATGGTCGTCATCAGGCCGAAATCCGTACCATCAGCGGGGTATACCGCGACGAGGTGGGAAGGGACGGCGCCGTTAGCAGCGTGACGCAAGCGACAGAGCTGGTGCAGAAGTTCGCCGACGCCGATGGCCGCCGGCCGCGTGTGCTGGTCGCCAAGATGGGCCAGGACGGCCACGACCGCGGGCAGAAGGTGATCGCAACGGCCTTCGCCGATATCGGTTTCGACGTCGACGTGGGTCCGCTGTTCCAGACACCGGAAGAGGTCGCACGCCAGGCGGCCGACAATGACGTGCATGTTGTCGGGGTGTCCTCGCTGGCCGCGGGTCACCTGACGTTGGTGCCCGCGTTGCGACAGGCGTTGGCGGATGTCGGGCGTCCCGACATCATGATCGTCGTCGGCGGTGTCATCCCGCCCGGAGATTTCGACGAACTGTACGAGGCGGGAGCGGCGGCCATCTTCCCTCCGGGAACAGTCATCTCCGAGGCCGCGATTGGCTTGTTGCACAAGCTGGCTGAGCGGCTCGGTTACGACCTCGTCTGATGCCGGAAAAACAGTCACCTGATGATCTGGCGGCTCTGATCCGATCAGGGGATCGTTCGGCGCTCGCCAGAGCGATCACGCTGGTCGAGTCGACGCGCGGGGATCACCGTGCACGGGCCCAGCAGCTGCTGTTGGACCTGTCTCCCGACGGCGGGAACGCCCTGCGTGTGGGTATTACCGGTGTGCCCGGGGTGGGAAAGTCCACCACCATCGAGGCCCTCGGTATGTACCTCATTGAGCAGGGGCATCGGGTGGCCGTGCTGGCGGTCGATCCGTCGTCGACGCGTACCGGCGGATCGATTCTGGGCGATAAGACCCGGATGGGCCGGCTGTCGGTACATCCCGATGCCTACATCCGGCCGTCGCCGACCTCGGGCACGCTTGGCGGGGTCGCCCGGGCGACCCGGGAGACGGTGGTGCTGCTGGAATCGGCCGGGTTCGACGTCATCCTGATCGAGACCGTCGGCGTGGGGCAGTCCGAGGTCACCGTCGCGAACATGGTCGACACCTTTGTCTTCCTGACGCTGGCGCGCACCGGAGATCAGCTGCAGGGCATCAAGAAGGGTGTGCTTGAGCTCGCCGACATCGTGGTGGTGAACAAGGCCGATGGTGCGCATGCCATCGAGGCGCAGAAGGCGGCGCGGGAGTTGTCGGGTGCGCTGCGCCTGATCTACCCGCACGACACCCTATGGCGCCCACCGGTTCTCACCATGAGTGCGCTGGAGAATAGCGGGGTCTCCGAGATGTGGGACACGGTGCTGAAGCATCGCGCGGTGCTGACCGAGGCGGGGGAGTTTGAGGCCAAACGCCGCCGCCAGCAAGTGGACTGGATGTGGGCAATGGTGCGTGACGCGGTACTGGATCGGGTGCTCAACGCACCGGATGTGAAGTCCGCGCGCGCGGATATCGAGCAGCAGGTGCGTGAGGGCACCCTGACGCCTGCGCTGGCGGCCGAGCGGCTACTCAACCTGAGCTCGTAGGCGCCTCGCATGGGTGGCGATGCTGGTGAATCCGACAGACCTTCAACTCCGTTGGTCTTTCTCGATACGGAGACCACAGGGCTGCACCGTGAGCGCCAGCCGTGGGAAGTGGCGATCATCCGACGCACCGAGGCCGGTCAGCGTCAGCTGCACTTGTGCGTGGACGTCCAGGACTTGGACCTGGAATCGGCGGATCCCGCGGGCCTTGAGATTAGCGGTTTCCACAAGCGGCACCCGCAAGTGCGCTTGAGGCCGCTGCAGTTCCCTCGCGTTCTTCGCGCGGCGGAAGCTGTTTCGCTCGTTGAGGAATGGACGGCGGGAGCCACCATCGTCGGGGTCATACCTCAATTCGACGCCGAGTGCCTGACGCGGATGTTCCTTGCCCACGGAGTCAGCCCAGCGTGGAATCCGGCTCTGGTCGACGTGGTCGCCGTCACGGCGGCACGGATCCGTGAACGCGGGTTGATACCGGATGCCGATTACTCGAACCTTTCGCTGCAATTCGGGGTGAAGACCCCCAGTGCCGGGCAGCGGCACACGGCCCTGGGAGATGCTCGCTGGGCCATGCGCTGGTACGACCGACTATCTGAATGAGGATGTCGACGACAGGTAGATCAGCTTGCGGCGGATGCCGGCGATCTCGCGCGCGACGGAGCGCAGCGTCGCACGTTCCTGCGGGGCAAGGGCAGACAGCGAGACGGTGTCGGACATGTGCTCTCCGTCCTGCCACGCGGTGGCCCGAGACCGCCACCGAAATCGAAGAAGCCACGCGAAGCAATCCCGCAGTGTCGTGGCGTCGTCGGCGTCCAGGATGTTGGCTGCCGTGGCGGCGTCGAGGCGCTCGGGTGTCGAGAGTGCATCGGCTCCGGCGGACAGTGCTGCCCAGCGCGCGATCTTGACCACTGGATCGATCGCCGCGATCTTGAGATCGACGGTGTCTGATTGTGTCGCGAATATCCTCAACCGCGAAGGGAATCCGGCGCGCACGGCCACCGCATCCTGAAGCATGGCAAGCCGGATGGGGTAGTGGCGCTGTGCGCAGCGGGCATTCTTGGTGCGAAGAGCGTTGTCAGACAACAACGATCCCGCGCCTACCCCGTGCGAGTCGGCCATCAGACCCGCCATCACAACGCCGCGATCTTCGGGCGGGTTGGCGCACCAGCGTTCGATTCCTTCGAACCAGTTGGAGGTACGGCGGCAGAATCGGCCGCGGCTCGCCAGCACGCCATTGGAATCGCTCCCGATGCCGCCGCGTTCGAGCATCGCGTGCACCTGCGCGGCCAGCTCCATCAGGTGAGTCTTACCGTCGGCATCGACCGCGTCGTCGATGGCGAGCAGCGTCTCGATATCGGAACCGGGTGCGGCCTCGCCTCGGGCCACGCTTCCCGAAACAAACCAGGTCCAGCCCGGATCCACCCCACCGGTGACGAGTCGTGCGGCCGTGCGGATGCTGTGCCGCAACGCTTCGGACCAGGCAGCGGCGAGGACCGCCTCCGGTGTGCGCACCCGCACCTCGAGGGCTATCACCATCCGCGCCGCACCCACTGCGGTGCAGAACTCGGCCTCGTCGCCGGCGGTGTCGATCTGCGCTATCGCCTGGGCGATCCCGTGCGCGGGCGGCACATCGGCAGACATGAGGATGATTGTGGCCTACGTCGAGGCAATGGCGTGGGATATGAAATCCCGGACCGGGCGCGAAAGTGGCTGCCCGGAGCTCCAGATGATGCCGACGTCCCGGTGCGCGTCGGCGTCGACGAGGCGCAACATCCTGAGGTCGGGCGGGTAGGTGGTGGCGTCCACGGGGAGCACCGCGATGCCCAGGCCCGCGGCTACCAAGCCCGCCACCGTCGTCAGATCGCTCGATTCGAGCACGATGCGTGGCTGGAATTGCGCGGCGGCGCACAACTCTTCGAGGAGTCGGCGCATGCCGAATCCCGGATGCATCCCGATGAAGGGTTCATCGGCAAGGTCGGCCATCGACACGTCTTCGGCCTGTGTGAGCCGATGGTTTGTGGGTACGGCGACACCGAGACGCTGCCGGAAGAGGTTGCGCCACCCGAGATTTGCGCGGCGAGGGCGCGGAGAGACGATTGCGACGTCAAGATCGCCGTTGGCGACGAGGTCGTCGAGGCTGCCGGCGGCGCCCTGCTCGAGCACGAACCGTACGTGCGGCGACGCCGCGGCGAAGCCTGCGATCAGGCGGGCGACGAGTGTGGGGCCGAAGGTGTGCAGGAATCCGAGGCGGATCTCACCTTCGGCGGGATTGGCGAGGTCGTTGATGGTGCGACGAGCAGAGTCCAGTTCCATCTGAGCGCGCCGGGCGTGCTGGTAGAAGATCCGTCCGGACGGGTTCAGTGTGAGCCGCTTACCGTGCCGGTCGAACAGTTGCACGCCAAGGCGACGCTCCAATCTGGCCAGCATCCGGGTGAGCGTGGGCTGGGCGAGTTGGAGCTGCTCGGCGGCCGCGGTGACGTTCTGCCGCTCAGCGAGTGTGATGTACCACTCGTAATCACCATCCGCCATGCTTCCACCTCGCTATATGTCAGAAATAAATTATAGATCGCTGAATCACTCATTTCCGCGATATGCCGGGTCGGGGGGAGCATCTAGATCCATGACGATGGCTCCGCGCACCCAGAGCAGTCCGGCTATCTGCGCCGCAGATCCGGTGCCCCATGAAACGGGCACTGCCGGATATCGGCGTCTGACCGGCGCGCTGTTCGCCGCCGGGCTCGCGACCTTCGCCGCTCTCTATGGCACGCAGGCGGTGCTTCCGGCGCTCTCCGCGGATTTCGGGGTGAGCCCCGCCGCCGCCGCGCTGACTGTCTCCGTGACCACGGGAATGCTTGCGTTGTCGATCATTCCGGCGAGCGCACTCTCGGAACGGTACGGGCGCACCCGGGTCATGCTGGTCTCGGCGATGGCGACGACGATCATCGGGCTGCTGCTACCGGCCAGCCCCACCTTCGCGGTGTTGTTGATCGGCCGCGCGGCGGAAGGTGTCGCGCTGGCTGGAATTCCGGCAGTGGCAATGGCATTTCTGGCTGAAGAGGTGCACCCGGGCTCCCTGGGTTCGGCGATGGGCAGATACATCGCGGGCACCACGGTCGGTGGACTCGCCGGACGGCTGGTGGCGTCCTCGGTGCTCGATGTAAGCAATTGGCGGATAGCGCTACTGGGCAGTGGTGCGATGACGTTGGTGTGCACGGTGCTTTTCGCGATGCTGCTTCCGCGGTCGCAGTTCTTCGTGCCCAAGCGGGTCAGGGTCGGCACCACGATGAGGATTCTCGGCACGCACCTGCGTAACCCGGTTCTGCTCATCATGTTCGGGCTTGCTTTCCTGCTCATGGGCGGGTTCGTCACCGTGTACAACTATCTGGGCTACCGCCTGGTGGCGCCTCCGTTCGGGCTTCCGACGGCTATCGCCGGACTGCTGTTCCTGCTGTATCTCGCGGGGACGGTGTCCTCGGCAGTGGCCGGACGGCTGGCGGACCGCCGCGGTCGGGGGCTGGTTCTCATCGGGGCGGTCGCCGTCACGGCCATCGGACTCGCGCTGACCATCCCGGATTCACTCGGCGCGGTGATCATCGGCGTGGGTGTGTTCACCGCGGGCTTCTTTGCCGCCCATACCGTCGCGAGCGGGTGGGTGGGCGCCGTCGTGCAGCGCGACCGCGCCGAGGCGTCCGCGCTGTACCTGTTCACTTACTACCTCGGCAGTTCGGTGGCCGGGGCCGCAGGCGGTCTGGCTTACCAAGCAGGTGGCTGGGGATTGACGGTGCTCTTTGTGGGCGCGTTGTTGACGATTGCCCTGGTACTGGCCGCAGTGATGGTGCTCCGAAACCGGTTTGGCCATATCAACGCACCCGAATAGAATTGGCGTCATAGACACCGATCCGGCCATCACCGGGGAGTCTCCGGAAGAAAAGCTCCGTGCCCAGCGTGGATAACCCAGTAGAACCGGACGGGCAGGCCCGTTACAGCCGTTGCGAGAGGCCCCGACAGCGTGGGGCAAGCGGGGTGGTACCGCGGAGGTACGCCGACGGCGTCCCATCGTCCCCGTGCCAGCGAGCACAGGGAGACCGCGATGAGCCCCTCGGGCGAAGAGCATCAGGGCGAGCGACCGGACGCGTACCCGCGCACCGATCTCGGCGCCGATCAGCGCACCGGATCGCCGAATCTCCCTGCGCTCGAGGAGCAGGTGCTGCGCTATTGGGACTCGGACAACACCTTCCGTGCCAGCATCGCCAACCGTGCGGGGTCTCCGGAATACGTCTTCTACGACGGTCCTCCGTTCGCCAACGGGCTGCCGCACTACGGGCACTTGCTCACCGGGTACGTCAAGGACATCGTGCCGCGCTATCAGACCATGCGCGGGTACCAGGTGGACCGCCGATTTGGCTGGGACACACACGGTTTGCCCGCCGAGCTGGAGGTTGAGCGTCAGCTTGGTATCACCGACAAATCGCAGATCGACGACATGGGCATCGCCGAGTTCAACGATGCCTGCCGCGAGTCGGTGCTGCGCTACACCAAGGAATGGCGCGACTACGTCACCCGGCAGGCGCGCTGGGTGGACTTTGACAACGACTACAAGACGCTCGACCCGACCTTTATGGAGTCGGTCATCTGGGCGTTCAAGCAGTTGTGGGACAAGGGATTGGCGTACGAGGGATACCGCGTACTGCCGTACTGCTGGCGCGACGAGACACCGCTGTCCAATCACGAACTGCGCATGGACGACGACGTGTATCAGAGCCGTCAGGATCCCGCGGTCACCGTGGGATACCGGATCGCCGGCAATGCGGACAGCCGGTGGGCGGTGCTCGACGGTGCCCGCCTGCTGATCTGGACCACAACCCCCTGGACGCTACCGTCGAACCTGGCGGTCGCGGTCAACCCCGAGGTGACTTATGCGGTGGTTGCGGCCGAAGGCCGCGACGGCACCGCCGACCGTTACCTGCTCGCGCAGGCGCGGGTCGGGTCCTACGCCCGTGAGCTTGGTGAAGAGCCCACAGTGCTGGACACCTACACCGGCGCCGAGTTGTTGGGCATGCGGTACCTGCCGCCGTTCCCGTACTTCCAGCAGGACGCGTCGCCGAACGCCTTCACGGTGCTCTCGGGTGACTACGTCACTACCGAGGACGGCACCGGCATCGTGCACATGGCCCCGGCCTACGGTGAAGAAGACAAGAACGTCACCGACAAGGCAGGGATCACCCCCGTCACCCCTGTCGATTCGAAGGGCCGATTCGACGCCACCGTGCCTGATTACGTGGGTCAGCAGGTGTTCGATGCCAACGCGCAGATCATCAAGGACCTCAAGAACGGCACCGGTTCCGCTGCCGCCAACGGCGCCGTGCTGTTGCGGCACGAAACCTACGACCACTCGTACCCGCACTGCTGGCGCTGCCGAAACCCGTTGATCTACCGTGCGGTGTCGTCCTGGTTCATCAAGGTGACCGAGTTCCGGGACCGGATGGTGGAGCTCAACGAGCAGATCACCTGGTACCCCGAGCACGTCAAGCACGGTCAGTTCGGCAAGTGGCTGGAAGGTGCACGCGATTGGTCGGTGTCTCGAAACCGATACTGGGGCACTCCGATCCCGGTGTGGAAGTCCGACGATCCGGCATATCCGCGCATCGACGTGTACGGAAGTCTGGACGAGCTGGAACGCGACTTCGGGGTTCGTCCGACGAACCTGCACCGGCCGTATATCGATGAGCTGACCCGGCCCAATCCGGACGACCCGACCGGCAAGTCCACCATGCGGCGCATCTCGGACATCTTCGATGTCTGGTTCGACTCGGGCTCCATGCCATACGCGCAGGTGCACTATCCGTTCGAGAACGCTGAGTGGTTCGAAAACCATTTCCCGGCCGATTTCATCGTCGAGTACATCGGTCAGACTCGCGGCTGGTTCTACGTCATGCACGTGCTGGCGACCGCGATCTTCGACCGGCCCGCGTTCAGAACCTGTGTGTCGCACGGCATCGTGCTGGGCAACGACGGCCAGAAGATGAGCAAGTCGTTGCGTAACTACCCGGATGTCAACGAGGTATTCGATCGTGACGGCTCCGATGCGATGCGGTGGTTCCTCATGGCGTCGCCGATCCTGCGCGGCGGCAACCTGATCGTCACCGAGCAGGGCATTCGCGAGGGCGTCCGGCAGGTGATCCTGCCGCTGTGGAACGCATGGAGCTTCCTGCAGCTGTATGCGTCCAGACCTGGCACGTGGCGCACCGATTCGACGCAGGTGCTCGACAAGTACATCCTGGCCAAACTGGCGCAGCTTCGCGATGACCTCACCGCGTCGATGGATATCTGCGACGTTTCGGGAGCGTGTGAACAGCTGCGTCAATTCACCGATGCACTGACCAATTGGTATGTGCGCCGGTCACGTTCGCGGTTCTGGGACGAGGACGCGGATGCTATCGACACCTTGCACACCGTGCTGGAGACGACGTGCCGCCTGGCCGCACCGCTGTTGCCGATGACCACCGAGGTGATTTGGAAGGGACTGACGGGGGAGCGGTCCGTGCACCTCACGGATTGGGTGCCCGAATCGGCGCTGCCTGCGGATCCCGATCTGGTGGCCGCCATGGATGAGGTGCGCAAGGTCGCATCGACGGGCTCGTCGTTGCGTAAGGCCAAGAAGCTGCGGGTGCGCCTGCCGCTGCTCAAACTGACGGTCGCGGTGCCCGACCCGAAGCGGTTGGAGCCCTACGCGGCCCTTATCGCCGATGAGCTGAACGTGAAATCTGTGGAACTGACTGATGATATCGCTGGCTACGGCAAGTTCGAATTGACCGTCAACGCACGTGCCGCGGGCCCGAGGCTGGGCAAGGAGGTGCAAACGGTCATCCGTGCGGTCAAGGCCGGCGACTGGGCTCAGCAGGCAGATGGCACCGTTGTCGCTGCCGGGATCACCCTGCGGGAGGGCGAGTTCGATTCGAAACTGGTGGCCGCGGAGCCGGATTCCACGGCGGCGCTTCCCGAGGGCGGGGGACTGGTCATCCTGGATGACACCGTCACCGAGGAGCTGGAGGCCGAGGGATGGGCGCGCGATCTCATCCGAGAGCTTCAGGATCTTCGCAAGTCGACAGGTCTGGAGGTGTCCGACCGTATCGAGGTCATCCTCGATGTACCCGAGGACCGTCGTCCCTGGGCGGAACGTCACCGCGACCTCATCGCCGGCGAAATCCTGGCCACGACACTGGAAATCGGCGAAGCCGGCCAGAACGCCCAGACGCCCGCCACCGATATCGGCGACGGGGTCCGGGTGTCCTTGAAAAAGGCGGTGGGTTAGCGCCGGGCCTACGCGGCCTTCACCGCGCGCCAGCGCTGGTTACCCCCGTCGAGGTGATGCTCGATGTCGGTGAAACCCACTGCGCGCAGGCGATCCGGTAGCGACGTGGTGGGCACCGGGTTGTAGGTGTCGCCAATGTGCAGCAGCCGGAAGAACGCGGAATGCACACCGTCGCTGCCGGCGAAAACACCGCCCGGGGCCAGCACCCGATGTGCCTGTGCGAACAGCTCATCCTGAAGATCGGGTGTCGGGACGTGGTGCAGCATGGTGAAGCACACCACGGAGCTGAAGCGGTCGTTGTCGAAACCGAGCTGGGTGCCGTCACCCTGGATCACCGTTGCTTGATCGCCGTAGAGCCGTTGCAGCCGCGACGCCATGGTCTCGTCGATCTCCACCGCGGTGAGCCGGGGGGTGCGTGTGGTCAGCACCCGCAGATTCGCGCCATAGCCAGGACCGATTTCCAGGGTGTCCTCGCCAAGCTCGACCCCCTGCAGCGCCCACGGGAGGAGCTGCGACTCGGTCTTACGTGCCCACATCTCCGAGCTACAACACCAACGGTGCACCAAATTCATTGCCATGAGACCAGGCTAGGGACGATACGGCTGTCCGAGTAGCGTGATTCGGCCATCTCTTGTCGGGGTTCGGCCACGCACCCAGGTCATGGTGTCCACTCGGCATGCTGAGCTCGATCGGTGTCGCCCCGCAGGGTGGCGTCCGACCTGCGCCATACGATGATCGCGTGTGTGCTGCCGGTCGATGGGTTCTGCACCTCGACATGGACGCCTTCTTCGCCTCGGTCGAGCAGCTGACCCGGCCAACCCTGCGGGATCGTCCGGTCCTCGTGGGCGGTACCGGAGGCCGGGGAGTGGTGGCCGGGGCGAGCTATGAGGCCCGCGTTTTCGGTGCCCGCTCGGCGATGCCCATGCATCAGGCGCGACGACTGGTCGGCATCAACGTCGTGGTTCTGCCGCCTCGTGGCGCGGTGTACGGCGTCGCCAGCCGGCGGGTGTTCGCGACGGTGCGTTCGATGATCCCGGTACTCGAACAGCTGTCCTTCGACGAGGCCTTCGGCGAGCCCGTTGAACTGTCCGGGGCCACAACCGAAACCGTGGCGGAGTACATCGGCGAGCTTCGTTCACGGGTGCTCGCCGAAACCGGGCTCACCGCGTCGGTCGGGGCAGGGTCTGGGAAGCAGCTTGCCAAGATCGCATCGGGATTGGCCAAACCCGACGGGGTGCGGATCATCCCGCCCGAGGAACAAGGCTCGTTGCTCGCCGATCTCCCGGTGCGCAAATTGTGGGGGATCGGGCCCGTGGCGGAGGAACGTCTGAATCGTTTGGGAATCAATACCATTGGTCAGCTAGCGGCGTTGCAGACCAGCGAGGTGGCCTCGGTGCTGGGCGGCACGATCGGCCCCGCCCTGCACCAGCTCGCACGTGGTGTCGATGAACGCCCCGTGGCCGAACGTGCCGAAACGAAACAGATCAGCGCGGAATCCACCTTTGCCGATGACCTGACCACTCTCGATCAACTACGTGAGGCCATCGAACCGATCGGAGCGCACGCACATCGGCGGCTCATCAAGCACGGTCGCGGCGTACGCACCGTCACCGTGAAGCTGCGCCGCTCGGACATGAGCATCCTGACCAGGTCGGCGACGCTGCCCTATGCCACCACCGAACGTGCCGTGCTGATGTCGGCGGCACGCCGGTTGCTCCTGGACCCCGTCGAGATTGGCCCCATTCGCCTGGTCGGCGTGGGATTCTCGGGATTCTCCGACGTTCAGCAGACCTCACTGTTTCCGGATCTGGACCAGACCGAATCGGTGGCCGAGACCGACGAGGCCCCGTCCGCCGCGGCGCCCGAGCCGAGCGCCACGAGCTGGGGTATCGGTGACGACGTCCTCCATCCCGAGTATGGCCACGGCTGGATTCAGGGCACCGGACATGGCGTCATGACCGTGAGATTCGAGACGCGAAGCAGCGGACCCGGCATCGCGCGCACCTTCGGCGTCGACGACCCGGGTGTCACCCGCGCTGACCCGGTGGCGAGTCTGGACTGGCCGGGTGAGTCAGCCGAGCCGCTCCACGACGGAGACGAGATCTGATCCGGTGGCCAGGGCCGCCATCAACAGCACGCGGGCTTGCCCGGATCGAAGCCGGGGCACCATCACCCCACCGGCATCTACCAGTTTCTGCCCCGGCGCGTAGCCGGGCGCCAGCGCACCACCCGGTACCCGGGTGGTGACAAGGACCCGGATTCCATTCTCAATCTGACGCGAAACAGATTCGATGACAACGTCATTGGCGTTACCGGCGCCCATCGATTCCAGTACCAGGCCCTGTGCGCCGGCGCGCACGTAGGAGTCGACGGCCGCCCCGTCGGCCCCGGGGTAGAGGCTCACGATGTCGACGCGGGGTAACGCGGCGCGGGTCACGGTGCCGAGGAACGGTGAGGGTGCATCGCCGCTCTGTACGAACACGCCGTCGCGCACATGACCGATGGGGGCGACACCGGCGAAGCCGGCGGGCGCTGCCAGATCGACCTTGCGGATGCCCAGCGCCGGATACACCTGTCCGGCGAAACACACCACCACACCCAGATCCTCACCGCTCGCGGCCACCGTCAACGCATCCCGCAGATTGCCCGGCCCGTCGGATTCTGGGTGGTCGCCACTGCGCTGCGCCCCGGTGAGAACGACGGGTACCGGCACCGCGCACGTCAGCGCGAGCCAGAGCGCGGTCTCTTCCAACGTGTCCGTGCCGTGCGCGAGGACAACCCCGGTGGCCCCGCTTGCGATATGTCCGCGGATCGCGGCGGCGATCTGTTGCCAGCGCTGCGGGGTCATTTCCGCGCTGTCGACGGCCATCAGATCGTGGACGGCGACATTGCCGTGTCCCGCGGCGGCGAGCAGGTCGTCTCCCGAACTGCGGTGGCGGGCGATGCCATCACTGCCTACCGCGGTCGCGATGGTTCCGCCGGTGGTCAACAGCACAAGGGTCGGTGACGAGCCTCTGGGGCGAACAACATCGGGCACAGCGGCGATCATCGCAGACAGGGTGCGTGGCGTGCCCCCCTGAGTAGGGGATGATGGGTGACGTGAGTGACGAGCCCGAGACCGCCCCGAAGCCCAAGCGGCGGATAAAACTGCTGCTCATCGTGGCGGCGGTGGTGCTCGCGGTGGATGTCGTCACCAAGGTCCTTGCCGTCAAACTGCTGCAGCCGGGCAAGCCGGTACCGATCATTGGCGACACCGTCACCTGGACGCTGGTACGCAACTCCGGTGCCGCGTTCTCCTTTGCCACCGGCTACACCTGGGTGCTGACCCTCATCGCGATGTCGGTCGTCGTGGGAATCCTGCTGATCGGCCGCCGGTTGGTCTCCACATGGTGGGCCATCGGTCTGGGCATGATTCTCGGCGGTGCGCTGGGCAATCTCATCGATAGGTTTTTCCGGGGCCCCGGACCACTACGCGGCCATGTGGTCGACTTCCTGTCGGTGGGGTGGTGGCCGGTCTTCAACGTCGCCGACCCCGCGGTGGTGGGTGGAGCGATTCTGCTGGTCGCGCTCTCGCTGTTCGGATACGACTACGACAGCGACGAGCGCTCGACGCGCGGAGCATCGAGCGAGGTGAGCGCGGCGGGCGAGCGCCCGGCCGAGGATCAGAGCGACCAGGTGGACACCGAGAACGCCGACGCGCAAACTTCCCAGACCAAGCCGTCATGACCTCGCGTTCCCTGCCGGTGCCCGACGGCCTCGCCGGTATGCGCGTGGACGCCGGGCTGGCGCGCCTGCTCGGCTTGTCCCGCACGGCTGCGGCCACCCTCGCCGAAGAGGGTGCCGTGCTTCTGGATGGTGTCGTGGTCGCCAAGTCCGAGAAACTCACCGCAGGTACCTGGCTGGAAGTGACGCTCCCCGAGCCCAAGGCCCCGCCGGAGAATCGGGTCGAGGCCATCGAGGGCATGAAGATCCTGTACGCCGATGACGATTTGGTGGCCGTCGACAAACCCGCGGGCGTCGCGGCCCACGCCTCTGTCGGCTGGTCTGGTCCCACCGTGCTCGGCGGGCTCGCGGCCGCCGGTTTCCGGATGACCACATCCGGTGTGCCCGAACGCAAGGGAATCGTGCACCGCCTGGACGTCGGGACATCCGGGGTCATGGTCGTGGCGCTGTCGGAGAAGGCCTATACCGAGCTCAAACGCGCCTTCAAGTACCGGCGCGTCGAAAAGCGTTATCACGCTCTTGTCCAAGGACACCCGGACCCGTCCAGCGGCACCATCGACGCCCCGATCGGGCGGCATCGGGGTCACGACTGGAAATTCGCCGTCGTCGAAGACGGACGCCATTCCATCACCCACTACGACACCCTTGAGGCGTTTGTGGCGGCCAGCCTGCTGGACGTGCACCTGGAGACCGGTCGCACCCACCAGATCCGGGTGCATTTCTCGGCCATCAAACACCCCTGCTGTGGCGATCTGACCTATGGCGCGGATCCGACGCTGGCCGCCAAGCTTGGGCTGGAACGTCAATGGCTGCATGCCAAATCGCTGGCCTTCACCCACCCGGGAGACGGCCGCTGGATGGAGATCACCAGCGAGTACCCGGAGGATCTGGCGCACGCACTCGACATCCTGCGATGAGTGGGGCCGTCACGACGCCTGACCAGAACCGCCTGAAGTCCGGATACCTGTTCGGTGCGGGCGCCTATGTGATGTGGGGATTGTTTCCGGCATTCTTCCCCCTGCTGGAGCCGGCGAGCGCGCTGGAGATCCTGGCGCACCGGATGATCTGGACACTGCTGCTGATGGTGATCGTCGTCGCCGTCTCCCGGCGGTTACGTGACCTCATCACGATGGGAAGGCACAACTGGGGCCTCCTTGTCGGCGCCTCAGTTCTCATCGCCCTCAACTGGGGTGTCTACATCTATGCCGTCAACTCCGGGCACGTGCTCGACGCCGCACTCGGATACTTCATCAATCCGTTGGTGACGGTGCTGTTGGGTGTCCTGATCTTTCGGGAACCGCTCAGTAGATGGCAGCTCCTGGCGCTGGTGCTGGCGTTCATCGCGGTAGCGGTGCTCACGGTGAACTACGGGCAGCTGCCGGTCATCACATTGATACTGGCCGTTTCGTTCGCCGGATACGGAGCCATCAAAAAGACGGTGACCGTCGATCCACGCGTGAGCCTGACCGCCGAGGGCATCGTCGCGGCGCCATTCGCCCTCGTCTACCTGGTGTTCCTCGGTGTCAACGGTCAGCAGCATTTCCTCGGCTACACCCACGGCCACACCGCGCTGATGGTGCTCAGCGGTGTGGTGACGGCGCTGCCGTTGCTGTTGTTTGGTACTGCGGCACAACGCATTCCGCTGGTGACTCTCGGACTCCTGCAGTACCTAACGCCAACGCTGCAGATGCTGTGGGGTGTGCTGGTCAAGCATGAGGCGATGCCGCCGGAACGCTGGGTGGGCTTCGCGCTGATCTGGGCGGCGCTGACGATCTTCACGGTCGACACCGTGCTCAGGGCGCACCGGACACAGCTCGCCACGACCTGACACACACCGAACATCGTCGGGGCACAATCGCGGCGCAGCGGGCTAGCGTCGCGTTGTGCGCATTGCGGTCATCGGGGGCGGGCTCGGGGGACTGACCGCGACGATCAGTCTGAGCCAGGCGGGCCACGAGGTGACGCTCTTTGAGCAGCGTGAGCGGTTCACCGAGGTCGGCTGCGGTATTAGTGTGTGGCCCAACGCGATGCGTGCGCTCGACGAGCTCGGTCTTGGCGCGGAAGTGCGCGCACATGGGGTCCACCACTGCAGCGGAGCATTTCTCACCCGGGCCGGGGAACGGCTGTTCGAGCCCGGCGCGCGGTACTTCGAGGCGTTCGGGGATACCTGCGTGGTCCATCGCAAGGAACTCGTCGGGATCCTGGCGCGGGCTGTGCCACCCGAGAAAACGGCGTTGGGCACCAAGGTGACCGGAGTCGGACTCGACGGCGAGGTCGTCGCCGACGGCGAACGCCACCTCTTCGACCTGGTGATTGGCGCCGACGGGCTCCACAGCGTCACGCGCCGAGCGCTCTGGCCGGAGGCGCGGCCGCCGCGATACACCGGCTACTCCATCACCCGATTCGTCACGGTTCCGCTCGGTGACCAGCAGCCGCGGTCCCAACTTGAGCTATGGGGCGACCGGGCCCGTTTCGGCTACTTCCCGATGTCCGGTGGGCGTGCCTATTGCTATGGATTCCAACCGGCCGAGCCGGGCAATCCGAACCTGTCCCTCGACCCCTTTCGGCAATTCCCGGCGCCGGTGGCCCACCTCCTGGATTCGGTCGGTCCTGAAGGCGTTCTGCAGCATGACAGTTATGACCTGCCCAACCTCGAAACCTTCGTAAAAGGCAAGGTTGCGCTTTTGGGCGATGCGGCGCACGCGATGACGCCCAACATCGGGCAGGGAGCGTGCCAGGCGCTGGAGGATGCCGTCACCCTGGCCCGGGTCTACCCAGACATGCGGGCATACGACAGGCTGCGCCGACGCCGAACGCAGCGGATCGCACGCGATTCTCGCCGGCTCGGCGCCATGGGGCTCGTGTCGCATCCGTTGTTAACTCCACTGCGTGATGTGGCGATGCGGACCACGCGGGGTATGTCCCTACGACAGATGGACCGAGTGCTGCGGTGGGTGCCACCACCGCCCCGGGGCTCGTCGACAAATCCGTTGAGGTGATGTGCGGGGTGCGCGGCGACACCGCGCGGGCCGAGCCGGGCTTCCAGCTATGGTGTTATCGTAGGTTCTCACCGTTGCTGGCGGGGCTTTTGTGACCGTTGTGATTCGGGTAGCTGGATGAGCCAGGCGACACACCCCCGACACGCCCGAGACTGTCGGACCCTCGCCATAAACTGACCCCTCTAGCGATTGACGCCCCCATCGTGGGTCGGTACGAAAGGCACGTGTGAGCTCCTCGAATTCTTCGTTCGTGCACCTGCACAACCACACCGAGTACTCGATGCTCGATGGTGCCGCGAAGATCAAGCCGATGCTCGCGGAGGTGGAGCGCCTGGGCATGTCGGCGGTCGGCATGACCGACCACGGAAACATGTACGGCGCGAGCGAGTTCTACAACGTGGCCACGGCCACCGGGGTCAAGCCCATCATCGGCATCGAGGCCTACATCGCACCCGCCTCGCGGTTCGACACCAAGCGCGTCTTCTGGGGTGATCCGGGACAGAAGTCCGATGACGTGTCCGGTTCGGGTTCGTACACCCATATGACGATGGTCGCCGAGAATGCGACGGGCCTGCGCAACCTGTTCAAGCTGTCCTCCCTGGCCTCGTTCGAGGGTCAGCTCGGCAAGTGGGCCCGGATGGACGCCGAGCTCATCGCCGAACACGCGAGCGGCATCATCGCCACCACCGGATGTCCGTCGGGTGAAGTGCAGACCCGGCTACGGCTGGGACAAGAAGACGAGGCGCTTGCTGCTGCGGCTAAGTGGCAGGAGATCTTCGGTAAGGACAACTTCTTCCTGGAGCTGATGGATCACGGGCTGTCCATCGAGCGCCGGGTGCGCGAGGGCCTGCTGGAGGTGGGCAAGAAGCTCGGCATACCGCCCTTGGCCACCAACGACTGTCACTACGTCACCAAGGACCATGCGCATAATCACGAGGCGTTGCTGTGCGTGCAGACCGGCAAGACGATGTCGGACCCCACGCGTTTCAAGTTCGACGGTGACGGCTACTTCCTGAAGCCGGCCTCCGAGATGCGTGACTTGTGGGACGACTCCGTCCCGGGCGCGTGTGACAACACCCTGCTGATTGCGGAGCGGGTGCAGTCGTATGAGGATGTCTGGAGCTTCAAGGACCGCATGCCGGTGTTTCCGGTGCCGGAAGGTGAAGACCAAGACTCCTGGCTGCGTAAGGAAGTCGACCGCGGGCTGGAGCGTCGCTTCCATGGCATTGCCGGCGGAGTGCCCGACGAGTATTTCACCCGTGCGCACTACGAGCTTGACGTCATCAAGCAAAAGGGCTTTCCCGCATACTTTCTCGTCGTCGGCGACCTCGTCACACATGCCAAGGAAGTCGGTATCAGGGTTGGCCCGGGCCGTGGATCGGCGGCCGGATCGCTGGTCGCCTACGCGCTCGGCATCACCAATATCGACCCGATCCCGCACGGGCTGCTGTTCGAGCGCTTCCTCAATCCGGAGCGGCCGTCGGCACCCGATATCGATATCGACTTCGACGACCGTCGCCGCGGCGAGATGGTTCGGTATGCCACCGATAAATGGGGCAGTGACCGGGTGGCACAGGTCATCACCTTCGGCACGATCAAGACCAAGGCGGCGCTGAAGGACTCGGCACGTATCCACTACGGGCAGCCAGGTTTCGCCATCGCCGACCGCATCACCAAGGCGCTGCCACCGCCGATCATGGCCAAGGACATCCCGGTGTGGGGTATCACCGACCCGGAACATGAGCGGTACAAGGAAGCCGCCGAGGTTCGCACCTTGATCGACACCGATCCGGACGTGCGCACCATCTTCCAGACCGCACGCGGCCTGGAAGGGCTGATCCGTAACGCCGGTGTGCACGCGTGCGCGGTCATCATGAGCTCGGAGCCACTCACCGAGGCGATTCCGCTGTGGCGGCGCGCGCAGGACGGCGCCATCATCACCGGCTGGGACTACCCGTCGTGTGAGGCCATTGGCCTGCTGAAGATGGACTTCCTGGGGTTGCGCAACCTCACCGTCATTGGTGATGCGCTGGACAACATCAAGGCCAACCGGGGCATCGACCTGGACCTGGATCATCTGCCGCTGGAAGATCCGGCCACCTACGAATTACTGTCCCGCGGTGACACCCTCGGTGTGTTCCAGCTCGACGGCGGGCCCATGCGGGATCTGCTGCGCCGCATGCAGCCCACCGGTTTCAACGACATCGTGGCCGTGCTGGCGCTATACCGCCCCGGCCCGATGGGCATGAACGCGCACAACGACTACGCCGACCGCAAGAATGGTCGCCAGCCGATCAAGCCGATTCACCCCGAGCTGGAAGAGCCCCTCAAGGACATCCTCTCGGAGACCTACGGTCTGATCGTCTACCAAGAGCAGATCATGTTCATCGCCCAGAAGGTCGCCTCGTACTCGATGGGTAAGGCCGATGCGCTGCGCAAGGCCATGGGTAAGAAGAAGCTCGAGGTCCTGGAGGCTGAGTACAAGGGCTTCTACGAAGGCATGACCAACAACGGCTTCTCCGAAAAGGCCGTTAAGGCGTTGTGGGACACCATTCTTCCGTTCGCCGGGTACGCATTCAACAAATCGCATGCCGCCGGGTACGGATTGGTGTCGTTCTGGACCGCCTATCTCAAGGCCAATTACCCGGGCGAATACATGGCCGGCCTGCTCACCTCCGTCGGCGACGACAAGGACAAGGCCGCCGTCTACCTCGCCGACTGCCGTCGTCTGGGCATCACGGTGCTGCCCCCAGACGTCAACGAGTCGGTGCACAACTTCGCATCGGTGGGCGCGGACATCCGCTACGGCCTCGGCGGTGTCCGCAATGTCGGCGCCAATGTGGTGCAGTCGCTCATCGCGACCCGAGAATCGAAGGGTGCCTTCACCGACTTCTCCGACTACCTGCACAAGATTGACATCGCGGCCTGCAATAAGAAGGTCACGGAATCGCTGGTGAAGGCGGGGGCCTTTGACTCGCTAGGGCATTCCCGCAAGGGGCTGTTCCTCGTCCAGTCCGATGCCGTCGACTCGGTGCTGGGCACCAAGAAGGCCGAAGCGATGGGGCAGTTCGATCTCTTCGGCGGTGCGGGCGACGACGACGCCGACGCGGCCAACGTCTTCGCCATCAAGGTGCCGGACGACGAATGGGAAGAGAAGCACAAGCTCGCCCTCGAGCGAGAAATGCTGGGCCTGTACGTATCCGGGCATCCACTCAATGGGGTGGCACACCTGCTGGGTCGCCAAACGGACACCCAGATTCCCACGATCCTCGAAGGCGATATCGCCAACGACACCCAGGTGCGTGTGGGCGGGATTCTCGCCTCGGTCAATCGTCGCGTGAACAAGAACGGCATGCCCTGGGCGTCCGCGCAGCTGGAGGACCTCACGGGTGGTATCGAGGTGCTCTTCTTCCCGCAGGCCTACTCGGTCTACGGCGCCGAGATAGCCGACGACGCGGTGGTTCTGGTGAACGCGAAGGTGGCGATACGCGATGACAGAATCTCCCTGATCGCCAATGACCTTGTGGTGCCCGACTTCTCGCAAGCATCCGACGACCGTCCGGTCGCCGTCACGTTGCCGACCAGGCAGTGCACCATCGACAAGGTCACCGCACTCAAGCAAGTGCTGGCGCGGCATCCCGGTACCAACCAGGTCCATCTGCGTTTGATCAGTGGGGAGCGCGTCACCACGCTGGAGCTCGATCAGTCGCTTCGGGTGACGCCGTCGTCGGCCCTGATGGGGGATCTCAAGGCGTTACTCGGGCCGGGCTGCCTGGGCGGCTAGTTCTCCACGGCGGCTCTGCGCGACCTCCGCGGAGACGGGATCGAGCCATTCGGCTTGATCGGCGACCACGCCGGTCAAGATCTTGCGCGCGGTGGCCAGCAGCTCCGCCACTCGTGGTGATGTCAACGTGTACAGCACGGAGAGTCCTTCGCGACGGGCTGTCACCAGGCCGGCACGCCGGAGCACGGCCAACTGCTGCGACAGATTCGCTGCCTCGATACCTACTTCGGGCAACATCTCCGAGACGGCCCGATCGCGTTCGCTGAGCAGTTCCAGCACACGTATCCGCACGGGATGTCCCAACGTCTTGAAGAAATCCGCCTTCATCCGATACAGCGGCTGACGTGCATCCATCTCAAGTCCACCTCACCACACAACAACTTGCATAGATTAGCAACCCGACAACACCGCGGGACAGGGGCGCGTCTATAGTTCCTGACGGCGCTCGTCGGGGCCCTAGCGGTATTCAGCAGGGGCTGTATTACCGGCCCCTTCAGCGAAGCGCTGCCTCAGACGCGCAGGAGTTGGTATGACGACCGATCGGCCCACCGCAGGGCAGTACATCACCTACGCCTACGGAAGGCGATTGCCCGACTCGATGCGGGACTGGGTGGCCAACGATCTGTCCGGTCCCGGGGCCATTCGGCGGCACATGATCCGATACGTGATCCCGCCGCATTTCATCTTGGCTCCGTTTTGGCTCCTACCGGGTGGATTGCTCCTGCACGTCGCGATCACCCTGCCCATCTACGTCTGGGCGATCCTGATGACGCACGCTCTCAACAAGATTTGGCGCCGTTACCGGTTGGCCCAGCACGATCTGGATCCCAAGCTCGCCGACATCGGGAACCGCGAGAAGCACGCGCGCAAGCACGAGACCTATGCCCAGCGCTATGGTGCGCGCCCGGAGTCGAACGACACCTACTCCAGCAGCGACCCGATCTGACCAGCGGTTAGCGCCGCTTCCCCGTCCACGGCTCTTCGTTCTTCTTTCGGCGTGCGGTCTCGTCCTTGCGGTCTTTGACCCATTGCTGCTCGAAAGTCAGTCCTGGACGTGCGCTCGGGATCCGATTCATCGCACCACTGAGCCAGCGGGGCGGGGTAGCGGGCTCCCATTGCGGGAAGGTGACGCTGAGCGAATACATGGTCTTCAGGACGACGAACACCCCGAACAGTGCTGACGGTGCGTCGGTGACAGCGACCGCGAACATCCCGAAGATCAGAGTGAGATGCACGACGGCAACTCGCATGAATCCGCGACTCGCCATCACTTCCAGCTGCCAGAAGGACCATCGGCGCAGGGAGGGGAGATCCACCAGAAAGTCGACGGCCAGCGCGATGAGCACCTGGAGGCACCCGAATCCCACACTGTGCCAGTCGATACCGATCAGTGCGGCCTTGCCGTTGTGGGTGAGCAGAAAAATGATGACCGCGAGAAAGAACCCATGCGCCGCCGAGAACACGAGCGTCGTGAACAGGAATCCCTTGACGAAAGAGGTGCGTGAGTAGCTCCGGTCCGGCCCGGGTGCCTCGTACCGGAAGTGTCCGCGGCGCGGACTCCACCGCTTGTGCAGCAGGGCCCGGAGTGCGACGAACATCGATGCCACCACGGTCTCGAACCAGTAGACCGCGAGCGTTGTGCCAGCCGACCAGCCGCCCACGAACCAGCCGGTAAGTGGAATCGCGTTCACCGCGATCATCGTGGCCAGGTGAAGAACCCGGTTGAGGGTGCCGGGGTCGTCCGATGTCGGGACGGAGTCCTGTGAGATCACGGCTAGCCCAGAATGTTCACGGCGCGGGCGAGCACCAGTGCCACTGTGGATAGCGCCACGATTGATTGCAGCGTCATCAGCATCTTGGCCCACCGCGAGAGCGGCATGGTGTCGGTGGGGGAGAACGCGACGACGTTGGTGAAGCTCACGTACAGGTAATCGGGGAATTTCGGCCGCCAATCCGGCGGCGCGAGTTCGGGATTGGCCATCTGGGGAAACATGAAGTCAGGATGCGGGCGTTCGGGGGTGCGGCGGGCGAAGGGGCCGCCACGGTCAAACTCCCAGTACCACATACCGAATACGATGACGTTGGTGATGAAGATCGCCAGACCACTGCCGAGGAGCACGCGCGGGTTGTCACCCATCTGCCCCGTCACGATCTTGTAATCCAGCAGTGCCGCCGAGATGGTGTTGTCGGCGGTAATGGCAGCGATCAGCAGATAGGTCGCCCAACGCCCGAGAGTCGTTGACCGCGTGAACTTTATCGGGTTGAGGATCACCAGAACGAGCAGCAGCGCGAACTCAAGAGCGGGCAATGGCCAGCGCGGCGTCAGATTGAACTGTGCGGGGATGGCCAGCTGCAGGCCGATCGCCGCCAGGAGAGCGACGAGAACCGGTATTCGGCTTTCGGGGGCACCCGGGCGCAGCCAGGACGGCAGATGTCTTTCGGCGGCCAGCACGTCATCGGTCACCTCGTGGGCAAGCCGTTCCATGCGCTGCCCGACAGGGCGTTCGGCAGCCGATTCACTTGGCGAAGACATGGGGATGTATTACACCCCGTGGAGAGGTTCCGCTCAGTGAATGAGCGAGCCCGCGAGCCAGACCATGCTGGCCACGGCACTGGCGGAGAGTACTGCGGTCGACATTGACGCCACCAGCAAGAGCGCGGCCACGAAGACTGCCGTGCCGACCCCGAGGGCCAGCAGCTTGTAGGGGGCCCATGCCGCGCCCGCGACATCCACCGACCGCACCCCATGTGCCGCGCGCTCGAAGGTTGTCATAAATAGAGGATATGCCTAACGGGGAAGTTCGGTCAACCGAACACTCCGGTCATGGGTGATAGAACAAAGTCGCGGGGGCAGTCGGGTGCTGGCGGGCCCCCCGGCGTTCTCGTTATCGGCGTGATTCCCCTATAGATGGAGCGATAGAGTTGTCGGCATGCCATTAACCGGTGAATACGAACCCAGTGGACTCGATTGGTCGCAGAAGCAGGTGGCCAGGATTATCGAGAGCGGGACCACCGACGGCATCACCATCGCGGACATGCCGGTCATCTTGCTGACCACGCTGGGCGCCAAGTCCGGCAAGCTGCGCAAGATCGCACTCATGCGGGTGGAGCACGACGGCGAGTACGCCATCGTCGCCTCGCTGGGCGGCGCACCCAAGAACCCCGTGTGGTACTACAACGTGAAAGAGAACCCGCTCGTCGAGCTGCAGGACGGCAGTATCACCAAGGACTACCATGCCCGCGAGGTCTTCGGCGACGAGAAGGCGCCATGGTGGGACCGTGCCGTGGAGGCGTACCCGCCGTATGCGGAATACCAGACCAAGACCGACCGTCAGATCCCGGTTTTCGTGCTGACGCGAGTCTCTTGAGCACGGCCCAGGCCGTCACTGCCAGCGATATCGATGCGGCGGCCAAACGCATCGACGAGGTGGTGCACCCGACTCCCGTCCAGCACGCCGATCGGCTTTCCGCGCTCACCGGCGCCAACGTGTATCTCAAACGCGAAGATCTGCAGTCGGTTCGGTCGTACAAACTGCGCGGCGCCTTCAATCTCTTGATGCAGCTCAGCGACGAGGAGAAGGCCGCCGGTGTGGTGTGCTCCAGCGCGGGCAACCACGCGCAGGGATTCGCGCTGGCGTGCAAGTCGATGGGCGTGCATGGTCGTGTGTACATCCCCAGTAAGACTCCTAAGCAGAAGCGCCAGCGAATCATCTACCACGGCAACGGATTTGTGGAGCTCATCGCGGTGGGGCATGGTTACGACGAGGCGGCTGCGGCAGCCAAGGCCGATGCCGAACGTACCGGTGCCACCCTGGTCCCGGCATTCGACGATCCGCGGACCATCGCCGGGCAGGGCACCATTGCCGCCGAGATCTTGGACCAGCTTGACGTTCATCCGGACGTTGTGGTGGTCCCTGTCGGCGGCGGTGGGTGTATCTCCGGAATCGTGACGTACCTGCGGGAGCGGGCGCCGCAGGTGCGGGTCGTCGGTGTTGAGCCGGCGGGCGCCGCATGTATGGCGGCCGCCATGCGGGCGGGTGGGCCGGTCCCGCTCGACCATGTTGACCCCTTTGTGGACGGCTGCGCTGTACAGGTTGCCGGAGCGGTTCCATACGGACTACTGGCCGCGGCAGGTGAAGCGCTCACCTTGATGACCGTTGACGAAGGCGCGGCCTGCACGGCGATGCTCGAGCTCTATCAGAACGAGGGCATCATCGCCGAGCCCGCAGGTGCCCTGTCGGTCGCCGCGTTGTCAGAACTGGTCCTGACTCCGGGGGAGACGGTCGTCTGCCTGATTTCCGGTGGCAACAACGATGTTTCGCGGTACGGCGAGATCCTGGAGCGCTCGTTGGTGCACCTGGGACTCAAGCACTACTTCCTCGTCGACTTCCCGCAGGAGCCGGGTGCGTTGCGCCGATTCCTGGGGGACATACTCGGGCCCAACGACGACATCACGCTGTTCGAGTACGTCAAGCGGAACAACCGCGAGATGGGTGCGGCCCTGGTGGGCATCGAGCTCAGCAATGCCGACGATCTCGCGGGCTTGCTGGATCGGATGTACGCGTCGGACCTCGATATCGAACGGCTGGAACCGGATTCGGCGGCGTTCCGCTATCTGACGTAGCGCTGGCTATCCGCTCTTGCGCAGCACGACCAGGGCGCGGTCCTGCACGCGCACGGCCTTGCCGGCGTCAACCACGGCCGAGCACTGGCCGTCCGGTTCGCCGGTGTCGAGTACCGCGGTCCATTGCGTCGCGTAGTCGCCGTCGGGCGTCACGAAATCCAGTGGCGCGTCATAGGCGTTGAAGCACAGCAGGAATGAGTCTCCGGAGACGCGTTCCCCGCGCGCGTTGGGTTCGGGGATCGCATCGCCGTTGAGGAAGACGGCCAGACTCTTGCCGAAACCGCTGTCCCAGTCGGCGGTGGTCATTTCCTCGCCCGCGGGTGTCAGCCACGCGATGTCGCGTACTTCCTCGCCCTCGCGAATCGGCCGTCCGGCGAAGAAGCGGCGGCGGCGGAACACCGGGTGCTGTTTACGCAGCGCGATCACCGTTCTGGCGAACTGCAGCAGGTCGGAATTTGTCTCAGCCAGCTCCCAGTCCATCCACGACAGCGTCGAATCCTGGCAGTACACATTGTTATTGCCCTGCTGGGTGCGGCCGATCTCGTCGCCGTGCGAGAGCATCGGCGTGCCCTGGCTCAGCACCAGGGTCGCGAAAATGTTGCGCATCTGGCGGGCACGCAGCGCCAGAATCTCCGGATCATCGGTGGGACCCTCCACACCGCAGTTCCACGAGCGGTTGTGGGTTTCTCCGTCCCGGTTGTCCTCACCATTGGCCTCATTGTGTTTCTCGTTGTACGAGACCAGGTCTCGCAGGGTGAAGCCGTCGTGCGCGGTGACGAAGTTGATGCTTGCACTGGGACGGCGCCCGGTCGCCTCGTAGAGATCTGAGGAGCCGGTGAGGCGCGAGGCGAATTCGCCGAGGGTGGCGGGCTCTCCACGCCAGTAATCGCGGACGGTGTCGCGGAACTTGCCGTTCCATTCGGTCCACAGTCCGGGGAAGTTGCCAACCTGGTATCCGCCCTCGCCGATATCCCAGGGCTCGGCGATCAGTTTGACCTGACTGACGATCGGGTCTTGCTGCACCAGGTCGAAAAAGGCGGACAGGCGATCGACGTCATGCAACTCGCGGGCCAGGGTTGAGGCCAGGTCGAACCGGAATCCGTCGACATGCATTTCGGTGACCCAGTAGCGCAGCGAGTCCATGATGAGCTGCAACGTGTGCGGGTGGCGAGCGTTGAGACTGTTTCCCGTCCCGGTGTAGTCGGTGTAGCGCGCGAGGTTGTCGTCGTTGAGTTTGTAGTAGGCGCGATTATCGATGCCGCGGAAACTCAGGGTTGGGCCGATGTGATCGCCCTCGGCCGTGTGGTTGTAGACGACGTCGAGGATGACCTCGATACCCGCCTCGTGCAGAGCGCGAACCATTGCCTTGAATTCGGCGACGGCGCCGCCCGCGTGCGGCGACGACGCGTACCCCGCATGCGGAGCCAGGAATCCGAAGGTGTTGTACCCCCAATAGTTTCGCAACCCGAGGGCAATCAGCCGGCTGTCTTGGAAGAACTGGTGCACGGGCATCAGTTCAATGGCGGTGACACCGAGGGAACGCAGGTGCTCGATGACGACCGGATGCGCCAGGCCGGCGTAGGTGCCTCTGAGCTCCTCGGGAACCCCTGGATGAGTCTGTGTCATGCCCTTGACATGGGCTTCGTAGATGACCGTCTCGTGGTACGGGGTGCGCGGGCGACGATCCGAACCCCAGTCAAAATACGGGTTGATGACGACGGAGGTCATGGTGTGGCCCAGCGAGTCTCGCGCGACTAGTGCCTCGGTGTCCAGTGGATCGGTCTGGTAGGACAGCAGCGGCGGATCCGCCTCGGGGGTGTAGCCGAACTCGCCGTGAAAGGCCTTGCCGTACGGGTCGAGGAGCAGCTTGTTGGGGTCGCAGCGGTGCCCGGCCTCAGGCTCCCAGGGACCGTGTACCCGGAATCCGTAACGCTGGCCGGGGGAGATGGTCGGCAGATAGCAGTGCCACACGTACCCGTCGACCTCATCGAGTGGCACTCGGCTTTCCGTGCCGTCCTTGGCGATGAGGCACAGCTCGACGGCCGTGGCCACCTCGGAGAACAGTGAGAAGTTGGTACCGGCTCCGTCGTAGGTGGCACCCAGTGGATATGGGTTGCCCGGCCATACCTGAAGTGGTGGCAGGGTCATGCTGATAGACCCTATCGGTCCGGGGTCGGGACCGCGCGGCTCACTTGCCCGGCGGGGCCGTCCGCCACCACCCGGTCGCGAGCGCGATCTGCCGTCCCAGTTCCTTGGCCATGGTCCGCATATAGGTCGCCGAGATGTGGTGAGAATCGTGATACACCAACACGTTTCCTTCCACCACGCGGCATTTGTCGGGACGGCACACGGCCTTGGTCATGTCGAGGATCTTCAGTAGCGGGAACTGGTTCGCGATGGCGAGTGTGGGATTGGCGTCGTCGAGCGCGCGATTGCGATCCATGGCGCATGAGTCGGAGTTTCCGCCTGCGGAGATGCAGTCGGCCGCGGTGTAGGTGGTGCCGTCCTTGTCGATCAGCCACGGGGTATCGCGCATGCCGAGAACAGGGATTCCAGCCTCATCGAACGCCGTCCAGATGCCCATATAGCTATCGGGCATCACATCACCAGTGCCCAGGGCCGAGCGGGGGCGGGTGGTGGTGGTGAACACGTAATCGGGGTGTTCCTTGATCAACCGTGACATCACCTCGTCGACCCACTTCTTGCAATCGGGGTAGGGGTCGTTCGACCCGGCGATACGAGGGACCTCTTCGGTGCTGAGCGGGCAGCCCATCTTGAGGTATGTGGTGATCTTGAAGTTGTGCTGGCGGCCCAGGATGTCGAGCGCGGTGATCCAGTGCTCGGCGTGTGACCCACCGGCCAGCGCGATGGTGCGCGTCGCGTGCGGATTGCCGTAGGTACAGGAGATGACCGCCCGATTCCGGAAATCACTGATGCAGTCCTGTTCAGTGGTCATCGGTAGATCGTCGGAGGCCTCCAGCGTGGTGGGCCGCATCGGCAGATCGGGCACGCGGTCGCCGTACAGCAGGGCTCCCGCGCCCGGGTAGTCCCGTGGACGCAGGCCGGACAGCTCCTTGCCGTTGGATCGCTGCACGGTGACGTGTTCGAGCCAGGTGAACGAGGTGGCGGTCAGCGCGACCGCCGTCACCACGATCGCTGTGCCCAGCGCCAGGGTGGGGCGCCGCAGCCTGGTCCACAGCGTGGAGGATTCTGGGAGTAGCCGGGGGTACCGCAGGGGAGTCTCAACGTATTTGTTGGTCAGGTAGGCCAGCGCCAGGGAGATGCCCAGAATGGCGGCACCCTCCCACAACGAGACCTTGGGTTGTCCGCTGTAGACCAACCAATAGACCAGCAGCGGCCAGTGCCACAGATACAGCGAGTAGGCCAGCGACCCCAGCTCAACCAGCGGCCTGGTGGCGAGGAATCGGTTGGCGATCGGTTGTGGGGTGTCGGTGGGCAGGTTTGCCGCCGACAAGATGAGGACGAGGGTGGCGACGACGGGCACCAGCGCCAGCGGGCCTGGGAACTCGCGCACACCGTTGATGAGCGCACCGCAGGACAGAATCGCCGCCACGGCGATGAGGCCGAGCACCTGGCGAAGCCACATCGGCCAGCGCGTCCCCGCCACCAACGCGCCCACCAGCACACCGAGCAGCAGCTCCCAGGCACGCGCGAACGTGTTGTAGTAGGCGATCGACTGGAAGTCGAGGTGGGCGTAGATCGCGTATCCGAAGGATGTGGCGGTCAGGCCCGCGATGACGGCGATGAGAACGGGGCGCATGTGCCGGCCGAGTGGTTTGCGCAGAAGAACGGCCAGTAGGTACACCAAGGCCAGGAAGCCGACGTAGAACTGCCCCTGCACCGACATCGACCAGAGATGCTGCAGCGGGCTCACCGACTCGCTGGCCGCCAGATAGTCGGCTGCGGTATTGGCGAGCTCCCAGTTCTGGTAATAGCCCAGGCTGGCCAGGCTCTGCTCGGCGAACGTTTCCCACCGAGTTTCCGGCTGCACCAGGACAGTGAGGACGGCGCAAGCCGCCAAGACGAGAACCAGCGCGGGGAGCAACCGTCGAACCAGTCGTTTCAGTACCGGTATCGGGTTGAGGGATGCTCCCTGTGTGGTCGCTGTGCGAAGTAGCTTGCTGCCGTAAAAAAAGCCCGAAAGGGTTAAGAAGACATCAACTCCGCCCGACACCCGGCCGAACCACACGTGAAACACCGCGACCAGAAAAATGGCGATACCGCGCAAACCATCGAGGTCATGGCGGTAAAACCCCTTGTCGCTCTTCAGTTTTGGGGTGGCGTCGACCGCCGGGGCGGGTGGCACCCCGGGATTGGTCATAGGCTTGGTTGCTGAGACGAAGAACATTTTCGCCCCCAATGTACCCATGGTTGCCGAGAGTCTCCGCAGGTGCGCGCCAACGGCGTGTGCGCGTGAGGCGAATGGCTCCGTACCGAGGGTCTGTGACAGGCTCGACGACTGTGCCGAGGTTGACACCGGATGAGATCGAAGCGGTCGATGCCGCGCATGTGTGGCATCCGTACAGCGGCATCGGCGATCCCGACACAACCCAGCGGCCGCTGGTGGTGACCGGTGCCAGTGGCCCGAACATCACCGTGGTGCGCGACGGCCGTCCCGCGGAGGTGCTCGACGCGATGAGCTCGTGGTGGTCGTGCATTCACGGCCACGGTCACCCCGAACTGGATCGCGCGGTGACCGAGCAGGTGGCGTCGATGAGCCACGTCATGTTCGGTGGGCTAACCCACGAGCCTGCGGCGCGGCTCGCGCAGCTGCTGGTGGAGCTGACCCCGCCCGGTCTGGAAACGGTGTTCTTCTCCGACTCAGGGTCCGTATCGGTAGAGGTGGCGATCAAGATGGCGCTGCAGTACTGGCGCAGCCTGGGACTGCCTGCCAAACATCGACTGATGACCTGGCGTGGCGGCTACCACGGGGACACCTTCACCCCGATGAGCGTGTGTGACCCCGAGGGCGGCATGCACTCGTTATGGACCGATGTGCTGGCCAAACAGGTCTTCGCCGAGCGGGTCCCCAGCGCGTACGACGAGGAGTACACCCAGCGTTTCGAGGCAGAGCTGTCGGAGCATGCCGCCGAACTCGCGGCCGTCATTGTGGAACCGGTAGTGCAGGGTGCCGGGGGTATGCGGTTCCACGATCCGCGCTACCTGGCAGAGCTGCGCGCCATGTGTGACAGGCACGGTGTGCTGCTGATCTTCGATGAGATCGCGACGGGCTTCGGACGCACCGGTGAGCTGTTCGCCGCCGATCATGCCGGGGTGAGCCCCGACATCATGTGCGTCGGCAAGGCCATGACCGGTGGTTATCTCACTTTGGCCGCCACCCTGTGTACCGCCAAGATCGCGCGCACCATCAGTGACGGCACGGCGGGCGCACTCATGCACGGCCCGACCTTCATGGCCAATCCGTTGGCATGTGCGGTGGCGGTCGCCTCGATCGAACTACTGCTCTCCGGGGACTGGAAGTCACGGATCGCGGAGATATCCGGGGGATTACGCGCGGGCCTGGCACCCGCCGCAGCCCTCGACGGGGTCGCCGACGTGCGCGTGTGTGGTGCCATTGGCGTCATCGACATGGAACACCCGTTGGGCGCGGACGGTATGCGCGTCGCTACCAACGCGGCATTGGACGAAGGCGTATGGCTGCGCCCCTTCCGGACCTTGATTTACACCATGCCGCCGTACATCTGCGATCAGGGTGAGATCCACCGAATCACGCGCGCGATGGTGAGCGCGGCGACGGCGGTAGGAGCCGCATCGGCCGTGCGCTAACCTGAACACCGTTCAGGAGAGGAGGCGCCGGTGGGCGAGGCATCATCACCGCTTGCCTGGTTGGGTGAGGTCGAGCGTCAACGGGAGGCTGCCGGACTGCGCCGCCGGCTTCGTACCCGCAGCGCCGCCGAGCCCGAGATCGATCTGGCGTCCAACGACTATCTGGGCCTCGCGTGCCATCCGCAGGTCATCGAGGCCGGCGTCGAGGCGCTGCGGATGTGGGGTGCCGGATCCACCGGTTCACGCCTGGTCACCGGCAATACCGAGCTGCATGAAGAGCTGGAGCGCGAGCTGGCGACCTTTATGGGCGCGCCCTCGGCGCTGGTGTTCTCCTCGGGCTATACCGCCAATCTCGGAGCGGTCGTCGCGCTTTCCGGTCCCGGAACGCTCATCGTCTCCGATGCGCGCACCCATGCCTCGCTGATCGACGCGTGCCGCCTATCGCGGGCACGGGTGGTCGTGACTCCGTATCGCGACACCCAGGCGGTGGCGGCGGCTCTGGCGCAGCGTCCCGAAGAACGCGCACTGGTTCTCACCGACGCGGTTTTCAGCGCCGATGGTGCGCTCGCGCCACTGACCGAGCTGCACCGGGTCTGCCGTAGTCATGGAGCTGTGTTACTTGTCGACGAGGCGCATGGACTCGGCGTACGCGGGGTCGGGGGGCGCGGTCTGGTCTCCGAAGTCGGTCTCGCCGGCTTCGACGATCTCGTCGTCACCGTCACACTGTCCAAGGCTCTGGGCAGCCAGGGTGGGGCGGTGCTGGGATCAGAGGCGGTCCGGGCACACCTCATCGATGCCGCCCGGCCGTTCATCTTCGACACCGGGCTCGCTCCTGCCGCGGTCGGGTCGGCGTTGGCGGCGCTGCGGCTCATGGCCGACGAACCGGAACGGGTCCGCGCGGTGCTCGACCACGCGGCGACGCTGGGTCAGTGGTGTGGTGTGGCGGACACGCCCGAGTCCGCGGTGGTGCCGGTGGTACTCGGTGACCCGACGATCGCGTTCAACGCTGCCAAGGCATGCCTGGATCAGGGGGTGCGGGTGGGCTGTTTCCGTCCGCCGTCGGTCCCCGAGGGGCAGTCACTGCTACGCCTAACGGCCCGGGCCTCGCTTACCGGCGCCGATATGGATCGCGTGCGTGAGGTGCTCGCCGGAGTATTGGCGCTGGCCCGCCGGTGACGATCCTCCTGGTCACCGGAACATCAACGGGAGTGGGCAAGACGGTGGCAACGGCGGCGCTGGCCGCGGCCGCGGTGAGTCAGGGCATCGACGTGACGGTATGCAAACCGGTGCAGACCGGTGAGGACCGTGACGCCGATGAGGTTGCCCGCCTGTCCGGAGTGACACGCGTCGAGACCTTGGCGCGTTATCCCGAACCGCTGGCTCCCGTGGCGGCGGCGTCGCGGGCCGGTCTGGCCTTGCTCGACGACGTCCAGATGGCCACGTCGATCTTCGCCCTCGATCGCCCCGGGGCATTGACACTGGTTGAGGGAGCCGGAGGTCTGCTGGTGGAGCTGGCCGCGGGTGGTAAGACGCTGCGTGATCTGGCGATTGTTCTCGACGCGCCGGTGCTGGTGGTGACGACCGCCGACCTGGGCACCCTGAATCACACCGCCCTCACGCTGGAAGCCCTTGCGGCGCAGTCAGTTCCCTGTGCCGGGTTGGTGGTGGGGAGTTTCCCGGCAGAGCCGGACCTGCCGCAGCGACTCAACCGTGAGGAACTGGCGAATCAGTTCAAGACGCCGGTGCGCGCGGTGATTCCCGAGGGGGCGCCGCGGCTGATGCCCGCGGTGTTCGCCGAGCTGAGCGTGGCGCTTTTCGACCCGCAGTGGGTGTCTGAGCTGGTGGCCGCTAGCTGATGGGGCTGGACTGGCGGGCCAAATGGTCGATCCCGTCCACAAGCAGGCGCACTCCGAAGCCGAACTGCGCGGTGGGATCGGCCAGCGCCGCGCCGTCGGCGAGGTATGACTGGCCATCTTCCAGTGCGCCGGCAGAGTCCCACTGCAGCCGAGACTGTTCGTCGGCGACATAACCCAGCACGTAATAGACGATGCTGCGGGCGGCCAGTGCGGCGGGTACCGCACCTAATCCCGAGGTGACAGCGGCCTCGGCCAGGCGATTGAGCACTGTGATCATGTGGGAGGTTTGGCCCGAGGCGAAGCTCGCCGACACCAACTCCGCGCCGTCCTTGTGGGAGAGCAGTGCGTCGCGCAGCGCGGAGCACAGGAAATCGACGCGCTGCTGCCACGGCACATCACGACAATCGGTTTCCGCCAACGGCGCCAACACATGATCGGCCACCGCGCCGAGCAGCTGCTGTTTGTTCGCGAAGTGCCAGTACAGCGCGCTCGGTGCGATATCGAGTTCGCGGGCGAGCCGGCGCATCGTCAGATCCGCGATTCCGTAGTCGTCCAGAATCGCGGTGGCCCGGCGCACCAGGTCGTGTCGGTTAAGCGGGGCAGTGCGCCCCTTGTTTGGCTCGGTGATGGCAATACTCTAACCTGAACACCGTTCAGGATTGGGACGGTCAGAGACAAGACATAAAGACAAGACACTGTGAGGAGTGCTGCGTGACTCAGGCAGCCGAAGCAACCACCGCGGGCGACACGGATCGCGACGTACTGGCCATCGCCCGTGAGCAGGTGCTCGAGCAGGGGGTAGGCCTCACCCAGGATCAGGTGCTGCGGGTGCTACAGCTCCCCGACGACCGCCTGGAAGAGCTGCTGGCGCTCGCGCACGAGGTTCGGATGCAGTGGTGCGGCCCGGAGGTCGAGGTCGAGGGCATCATCAGCCTCAAGACCGGTGGCTGCCCCGAGGACTGCCATTTCTGTTCACAGTCCGGTCTGTTCGCGTCCCCTGTGCGCAGCGCCTGGCTCGATATCCCGAGCCTGGTCGAGGCCGCCAAACAGACCGCGAAGTCCGGTGCCACCGAGTTCTGCATCGTGGCGGCCGTGCGCGGTCCCGACGAGCGCCTGCTTGCTCAGGTCGCGGCCGGTATCGAGGCCATCCGCAATGAGGTCGACATTCAGATCGCCTGCTCGCTGGGCATGCTGACCCAGGAGCAGGTCGACCGCCTCTCGGCGATGGGTGTGCACCGGTACAACCACAACCTCGAAACCGCCAAGTCGCATTTCCCCAATGTGGTGACCACTCACAGCTGGGAGGAGCGTTGGGACACCCTCAGGATGGTTCGCGAGGCGGGCATGGAGGTCTGCTGCGGCGGCATCCTCGGCATGGGCGAGACGCTGGAGCAGCGCGCAGAATTCGCCGCGAACCTGGCCGAGCTCGAACCCGATGAGGTTCCGCTGAACTTCCTGAACCCCCGCCCCGGAACGCCCTTCGGCGACCTCGAGGTGCTCCCCGCCGCGGACGCACTGCGTGCCGTGGCGGCATTCCGTCTCGCGCTGCCGCGCACGATGCTGCGCTTCGCCGGCGGACGCGAGATCACCCTGGGTGATCTGGGCGCCAAGCAGGGCATTCTGGGCGGTATCAATGCCGTCATCGTCGGCAACTACCTGACGACACTGGGCCGTCCGGCCGAGGCGGACCTGGAACTGCTGGTCGATCTGCAGATGCCGATCAAGGCACTCAACAGCAGCCTGTGACCAATAGCCTGTACGTGATGGGTACAGAACCGGTAGCCGCCGGTAAGTACAACGTGTACACCGGCGAATCGATGGACGGGTCGACTGGACTGTTTGTGCCGACAGCGGCACAACTGGGCTTGGAGCCGCCGCGGTTTTGTGCGGCATGTGGGCGGCGGATGATCGTGCAGGTGCGCCCGGACGGCTGGCACGCAAAATGCTCGCGACATGGCGAGGCGGACTCCAAGCAGCTTGAGCAGCGATGAGCGCGAGCGAAGAGCCGTTGGTTCCGATGAGCGCGAGCGAAGAGCCGTTGGTTCCGATGAGCGCGACCTCGGATGTCGTGGATCAGGTTGCACCGCCGCGCTTTTCCCATCTTCGCGCGGCCGCGATCGTGCTTGGCGGGCTCGCTGCCGCCGGGGCGTTGGTGGGAGCGTTGTGGGGCGTCATCGCGCCGGGTGTGCACGGAGCCATCGCCGATACGCGCGATAACGGCCGGGTGTTTGTGCACCTGGGTAATGAGGCCGACAACTACTTCATCGCGACCACCATGCTGATCGGGATGGTCACGGTGGTTGCGGTGATCGTGTCTGCCGCAGCCTGGCAATGGCGGTCGCACCGTGGCCCGATGATGGTGGGCGCGCTCACCTTAGGTGCCCTGGCGGGCTCGGCAATAGCGGCGGGTGTCGGAGCGGTACTGGTCCGGATCCGTTATGGCGTACTGGATATCGCGGGTGCCCAGCTCGATGAGGGGCATCGCATCAAGTATGTCGTGGAGGCGCCCGCGGTGTTCTACGGTCACACGCCGGCCCAGATCGCGGTCACGCTCGCGCTGGCGCCGTGTCTGGCGGCGGTCACGTACATGTTCTGTGTAGTCGCCTGTGCCCGTGATGATCTCGATGCCTGGCCGCCGGTGAAGGTCCCCGTCTACCGGGCGCCCGCGACCGTTCCGCCTGTGGAAGGCGCTAGTTCGACGGCGTAGCCTCCTCGAGCCCCAGCGAGCACGCGGTCACCCGCACGGAGCTCGCCACCGCCGCGTGATCCCAGCTGACGTTCCCGGCGCCGGGAATCGCGCCGACCATCGTTGTCTGCCACGAGGTGTGCCATCGCTCGGGAAAGCAGCGTTGGAGGGCGTCGAGCATGATCGGGACTGCGGTGGACGCGCCCGGGGAGGCGCCGAGTAGCCCCGCGATGGTGCCGTCGGCACTGATCACGAGTTCGGTGCCTTGCTGAAGCACACCCACGCGTCGAGGGTCGGGCGTAATGAGCTGCGCCCGTTGACCCGCGGGGACAAGTTCCCAATCGCCAGGCCTGGCGGCGGGGTAGTACCGGCGCAGCTGTGAAAAGCGTTGTCGCGGACCCGCTATTACCTGGCCGATCAGGTATCTGATGAGCGCGAGGTTCTGGATGAGCGCGGCCGCGATCACGTGTACGTTGTGCCACCGCACCGTGGTGAAGAAGTCCACCCATCGGCCGTGTTTGAGCAGCTTGGTGCTGAAGGTCGCATACGGTCCGAACATCAGGTACGGCCGGCCGCGAACCAGGCGTTTGTCCAAGTGCGGTACCGACATCGGTGGCGCACCCACGGGCGCTTGGCCATACACCTTGGTCGCGTGCTGATCGGCCACGCCGGGATCCTCGCAGCGCAAGAAGGCGGCGCCGACGGGCAGGACGGCGTAACCACGCACCTCGGGGAGGTGCGCCCGTTGCAGCAGCCGCAGTGCGTGCCCGCCGGCGCCGACGAACACGCTGCGCGCTCGTATGGTGAAGTGGCCCTGAGGATTTGTCCCGCGCACTACCCATGATCCGTCGCTGGTCCGGTTGAGTGTGTGCACCTCATGGCCGAGGCGGACCTGACCGCCGCGCTCGGTGACGATGCGCGTCAGCGCATGAGTGAGGGCGCCGAAGTCGATATCTGTTCCGTCGGGGTGCAGGGTAGCGGCGACGGGCTCATCGGGCGTGCGGCCGCGCATCACCAGCGGCGCCCAGCACTCGATGGTGCCCGGGGCATCGCTGAACCGCATTCCGGCGAACATCGGCTCTGTGGACAGCGTGTCGTAGCGACGCCGTAGATAGTCGACATCGCGCTGACCGAACACGACATCCATGTGCGCGGCGGCGTGAATGAACGCATCGGGTTGCAGCAGCCCCTTGTCGGCGAGGTAGGACCACCACTGACGGCTCAGGTGGAACTGGCGAGCTATCGCCGCGGGCTTCGTGGCGTCCCCGGGGTCTGGCATGTAGTTGAGCTCGCAGAATCCGCTGTGCCCGGTACCGGCGTTGTTCCACGCATCGCTGCTCTCGGTGGCGAGCGCATCGGCCCTCTCCAGCAGCACAATTCGCCACTCGGGTTCCAGCACCGACAGCATCGAACCCAAGGTGGCGGACATGATGCCGCCGCCGATCAACACCACGTCGGCATCGTCAGGAGAGGGGCCTGGCGTCTTCGAGAATGTGCTCATATCGTCCACCATCCGCCGCAATCATTCATTCCGTCCAATGAATGATTGCGGGAGTATCATCCGATAATGGATCGATGGACATCCCAGCTGGCTCCCCAACTGCGGGCGCTGGTGGAACTGTCCGCCCACGACGGGCACATGACGCAGGCCGCTCTCGCGCTGGACATTCCACAGTCATCGATGAGTCGGCGGATTCACGCGCTGCAGTCGGCGCTCGGGGTGCCACTGCTCATTCACGACGGTAGGACGGTGCGGCTGACTCCTGAGGCGCGACGACTGGCTGCCCGCGCGCGTGAACCTCTCGCCGAGCTCGATCGCACACTCGCCGAGCTCACCGGCGACGCGGACCCAGAGCACGGCACGGTGCGTTTCGGATTCCCGCTCACCATGGGCTCGGGCCATATCCCAGATCTGCTCGCCGCCTTCCGGCATCGGAATCCGGGCATCCGGGTGCTCCTCAAGCAGGCGCACGGATCCCAACTGGGCGCCGAGCTGATGACCGGCCATCTCGACCTCGCTGTCGTAATCCCAGCGCCAGAGCGCCTGCACCACACCACGATCGGTATCCAACAGATTCAGGTCGCAGTACCCGCGCACCACCGGCTCGCCGCGGCGGCCGAACTACATCTGGACGAGCTGGCCGGCGAGACGTTCATCGCCAACCCGCCCAGCTACAACCTCCGGCAGCTCACCGAGACGTGGTGCCGCGAAGCGGGATACAGCCCAAACATCGCCATTGAAGTCACCGAGTTCGGCACGATCCGCGAACTCATCAGCCGCGGTCTTGGCATCGCGCTCCTGCCTCATGATGACCGCAGGCCGCCCGGTATCCGCGAAATTCCGCTCGCGGGCAGAGGCCACCACCGTTCCATTGCCCTCGCCTGGGGCACCACGACCCGCGCGGCGCCCACCCGTCGCCTCAACGATTTCTTGCTCCAGCACTTCTCGCCGACCGCTGTCAACAGTGGCGAGACGCGCGACGCCTAATCGTGGCTGCCGCCGCCCGATTTCGAATTCCCGCCGCCGGATGACGACGGGCCGTTCCCCGATCCCGAGGACTTGCTCGTTGAGTCGTGTGTCGAAGAGGCGCTCGGCGACTTGGATCCGGAACTCTGGGATTCGGATGACTTCGTGCCGGAGGTCTTCGTCTCCGAACCCTTGGTGCCCGACGCTTGAGTCTCCGCAGCCTTTGTCTTGGTATCGGGGGCCTTGGCGTCCGTCGACGTGGTAGCGGATGTCTTGTTGTCTGGGCTCTTGGCGCCCGACGTGGACGCCCCCGCTTGTCCGGTGGTCGACTGCGAAATGGGACCGCGGACGGTGCCTTGTGCGCTAATGGTGCCGTGTTCGGTGGTGCTGGCCGTGGGAACCTTCTGCTTGACCGGCTTGTCCGCCTGATCCTTGGTCGTCGCCGCGGTGGGCGACTTGTCGTTCTTCGCCGAATCCTTGACACTCTCGGTGTCTTTCGCCTGCGTGGTCTCCTTGGCTGCTTCGCCAGAAGTTCCCTGAGTGTCGGTCACCGTACCGATGGGTACGGAATCTTTGAGAGAATCCCTGGGCGATTCCTTGCTGCCTGCCGTCGCCGTCTCCTGGGTATCGGTCGCGGCCTTCGCGTCGGTCTTCTTTTCCTTGTCGACGACGGCGACGGCGTTGTCCTTGGCGGGCGTCGTGCTCTCGGCAGCTTCCTGCGGACCCGGTACCTGAGGACCCTTGGCGTCCTTGGTTTCCCGGGTATCGACAGCGGTGCCCGGGACGGTCTCCTTCGCGGTACCCGCGGTGGTTTCCACTGCGGTGCCGGTCTTTTCGAGGCTCGTCAGCTTCTGATCGACTTTCGTCAGGCCCAGTGCCTCCGCGAAGTGTGCTTCCGCATCCTTGAACGCCTTGGTGAAGGGCGCCAATGCCTCGTGGGCGGAGGTGGGTAGCGCGCTGGTGGCATCCGGCGCCGCTAGTAGGGCCACGCCAGGAAGGGGAGGCAACGGCGGCAGGAAGTAGCGTGCTTCTGCCCAGGCGAAATTGATGACGGAGTTGACAATGTCGCCGCCGAATCGCCCGAAGGAGTTGACGATGTTGGAGAAGCTGGGGTCGTTGATGATTGGGTCGACGAGGTTGTAGACAAAGCTGTTGGCTATCGGACGAATGAGATTGTCGTAGACGATGCCGATCTGCGCGCTGACAAGTCCGCCGATCACGGGAACGAATCCGGCGCCCCACTGCGCGAGGTCCACGCCGTAATCCACCCAGTACTGGATGAATTGGTAGGCCTGGTCGATGCCGTTGGTGATGGAGTTCGCCACGGCGGGTCCGGCGGCCGCCGCAGCGGGAGCGCTGGACCGAGACGGCGCGGCGGTGGGTGCGAGGGGTTCGGCGGTTGCCGAGCGCGGCTGCACGGAGAGACCGGGGCGGGCGATCGGCGCGATTCGAAGCGGACTGAGCGTTACGCTCGACGCCCCCGGTGCCGCCGCTGGCAGCGGGAACTTCAATGCAGGCAACGTGCTCAGCGGAGCGTTGCTGGCCGCTGGCGTGAATGCGAACGAGCTCAGGCGAACTGAGGCAGTTCGGATATCGGGTAATGAGTGGGCCTGCGGTGTGCGCGGAACCACCGTAGGAGCGACGACCAAGGCGGTCGCGGTGATAGCGGCCATACCCGTCTTGAACAAGGGACTGACGGTTCGGTCCATCTCACTCCTCTGTCTGATTCGAAGCGACCCGGACGTCAGCGTACGGGGTGCTCACGCGTGAACGGGCCACTCCAACGAGGCGGTGCCGTCCAGCAACGCGGCAATCGTCGTCTCCAAAGACGTTCTCGCGCTTTCCGATCCGGACCCTGGCTAATGAGTTAGGGGCAGACGAGTCCCAGGTAGTCGCGGATGGCGAAGGTGTCGTGGATATTGAGTGCGCGCACCGCGACCATCCGGGAGACAACGCGAGCCAGTGGTGATGGCAAATAGCCAAGGATTCGTGCGCCGTGAACAAGAGTCCACAAACCGACACGGCTCTTGGGCACCAGAGTGTCCGACGCGGTGAGAGCCAGGCTGCGGCTGCGGCGCACGTACTCGCCCAGGGCCGCTTCGCAGGCGCGGTAGGCGCGGGTGTGATCACCTGCGGCGGTCGCTATTTCCCCGGCGAGCACGTACGCCCCCACGACGGCGAGGCTGGTACTTCCGCCGACGGCCGGGCCGGGGCAGTATCCGGCGTCACCGACGAGCGTGATGCGGCCCTTCGACCAGGTGGTCATCCGCAGCTGGGTAATGGAGTCCATGTAGAAGGTGTCGGTCGCGTCGACCTCCGCGAGCATGGGGGCACCTCCCAGCCGAAGTCGGCGTATACGTCCCGCAAGAGTTCTTTTTGCCGTGGTATGTCGCGGTGGTGATAGTCCAGTGGCTCGGGAGTACGGAAAAGGAAGAACGCCCGCGCATCCGGGAGCTGAGCGGCGCTGTACATGCCCGCCATTCGGTCGACCCTCGGGAACATCACCGCGCGGTCGGCCAGATCGAGGTAGTTGGGTATCGATGCGACCGCGAGGTACTCGCCCAGCCAGTGTGAATAGCCAGACTCGGGACCGAACACCAGCCCACGAACATTCGAGTGCAAGCCATCGGCGCCGACAACGAGGTCGAACCGGCGCTCGGAGCCATGCTCGAAGGTCGCATGCACCCCCGTGTCGTCTTCGGTGAGCGCCGTGATGGAGTCTCCGAAGATGTACTCCGCGGTGGGGGAGCTGGCGTCATAGAGGATCTCGCTGAGATCGTCGCGCATGATCTCGACATGGCGCTGCGACACGGCCGAGAAGATCAGCGCCTCGGGGAGGTCCACCAGGCCGGGCTTGCCCTCGCGGCGGATCGATAGGAGGTCGGTGCCCACCTTGTGCGCCTCGATCTCGTCGAGAACCCCCATCTTCTCGACGATGTCCATCGCGGGCTTGAACAGGTCGACGGCATGACCCCCCGATTTGCGCGGAGCCGGGGAGCGTTCGACCACCGTGACGTCAAATCCATAGCGCGCGAGCCAGTAGGCCAGTGTGGGGCCCGAGACACTTGCCCCCGAAACGAGCACTCGCATGCCATCTCCTTACTTAACGGTCGGTAAGTAGATTGAGCTTACTGCTTACCGACCGAAAAGTCAGGGACTACTATCGGGCGATGGCCACCGAGGCGCCCGGCGCGACGAACACCAGGGAGCGCATCCAGGCGGTAGCACGGGATCTCTTCGCCGAACATGGGCTGCGCAATACCAGCCTGCAGGACATCGCCGCCCAGCTGGAGATCACGAAGCCCGCTCTCTACTACCATTTTTCGTCGCGAGATGATCTGGTGCGCAGCATCGTGCAGCCGATGGTGGACGATCTGGAGGCGTTTCTGGCTACCAGCGGCTCTCGGGATACCCGCCAACTACTCGAGGACTACTTCGACGTGTTGTGGTCGCACCGCGTTGTCATGGGGATCATCGTGCGCGATCTGGCCACCATGGGGCAGTTCGAGCTGGGTGAATGGATGATCGAATGGCGGCGCAAGCTGATCGCTTTGCTCGCGGGCGCGAAACCGTCAGGGGTGCAGATGATCCGGGCAACCGTGGCCCTGGGCGGCTTGTCGGACTGCACCATCGAATACGCGGATCGGTCGCATCGACAGGTAAAAAGGGCTGCGGTGGACGCCGCCATCGCCGCGCTGAACAGCTGAGCGTCCTTAGAGGGGACGTCCGCCCACGACCTTGGCGCTCACCCAGCCGAGCTTGAGCAGTCCGAGATAGGTCGAGGGCTTGAACGCCAGCGGCCAGCTCGTACGGCGCGGCGCCGTCGGCAGTGCCTGGCCGCTGAAACGTGCGCCCAGCCATGCCATCGACATCGGTGCGGACATGGGATGCAGCAGCAGGTGCTCGTTGAGCAGATCGCGGTGATAGGTGACATGGGCGCCACCGCCGCGGTAGTTGTCGGCCAGTTCGTCGATGCATGAGGTCGAGATGATCTGGTCGTGCACGGCCTGAACGATCAGGACGGGCGGGGTGGGGACCGTCTTGCCGAGTTTGATGCTGTCGAAGACGTGCTGCACCTCGGGTGTCTCGAGGAGTTGGTCCAGTGGCTGGTCCACCAGATCATCCATGTCCTTGAAGGCCATGGCGACAATGGCCCGCAAGGTCGGCATGTCTTCGAGCCGTCCCAGACATTCCTTGCCCTGGGGTGTCGCGCGCTCCTCGATGACGCGCTCAAGGCCGGGGTACACATGCGATAGGGCGGCAACAACCAGGCCGGGCAGGGCGGCGAACAGTCCGCCGTTGAGTCGCCGGAAGGTATGTCCCAGGTCGCCCACGGGGGATCCGAGCACCGCGCCGGCGATGGTGAGCTCGGGTGCGTAGTCCGCGCTGACCTCCGCCGTCCACGCGGTGGCGAGACCTCCGCCGGAGTAACCCCATAGCCCGATAGGCGCATGCCGCGACAGTCCCAGCCTGTCGCAGTTCAGGGCTGCCCGAAGTCCGTCGAGCGTCCGGTATCCCGGCTCCTCCGGGGCTCCCCAGATGCCGTCGACGCCTTCGTGATCGGGTATGGACACGGCCCAGCCCTGGGCAAGGAGCGCCGCGATCAGCAGCAGTTCGAACTGCGCGAAGGAGCCGAGCGCGTGTGCGCCCCGCCGCAGGGCGTATGAGGGAAAGCAGCGATCCGTGACGGCGTCGATGGCGCATTGATACGACACGATCGGAACCGCTGCCGCCGGGTCGGTGCCGGTGGGCGTGAGCACCGTGGTGACCGCGGCGTCGGCGCGCTGATGGAGGTCATTGCTGCGGTACAGCAGCTGTGTCGCGGTAAAACGCTGGGGGATCACGCCCAGGAACGCCATTTCGACATCCCGGGTGCGCAGCACGGTGCCCGGCGCGGCGTGTTCGAAGCCGAGAGGCGGGAGGTAGAACGGATCCTCGGTGGGCAGCAGCGGGCGAGCGCCGCGCTCAATGTCCTGATGAGCCGGTTCGCCGATCCACTTGACGTCATCGGATATAGCCAGGTCGTGGGGTGCCATGCCTGCGCTCCCTTCAAGGTCCCCGGCATTCATACCCTAAGGAGACTCTAAGAGGCTAGTCCTCTCATCCCGGAGGGCGCAGTGCGGCAAACTCGTCGGTGACCCGGTACCGGTCGTCGGTGAATCGGTAGAGCGCCGCGGGTCGGCCACCGCTGCGGCCGGATCGCACGGTGGTCCCGGTCGGTGTGAGCACTCCGCGCCGCACCAGCACACGTTGCAGGTTGGTGGCGTCGACGGGATATCCCAGCGTCGCGCAGTAGATGTCACGGAGCGTTGAGAGTGTGAATTGCTGTGGTGCCAAAGCAAATCCGATGTTTGTGTAGGACATCTTGGCAACCAGGCGGGTGTGTGCGTGCGCGACCATCACGTGGTGATCGAAGGCCATCGCGGGTAGGTCGCTCACGCGGTGCCACTGGGTGTCGGCGGGCAGCTCGGGGGTGGCGGGGAAGGGGACGAGCCCGAGAAACGTCGAGGCGATGGTGCGTGGGCCAGGCACGCGGTTCGGCGCGGAGAACACGGCCAGCTGTTCAAGGTGTGCCAACTCACGCACGTCCACCTTCTCGGCGAGCTGCCGGCGGATGGAGGAGGGGAGGTCCTCGTCGGCCCGGACTTGGCCACCGGGGAGAGCCCACGCGCCGTGGTGCGGTTCGAGTGCGCGCTGCCACAGCAGCACGGCGAGCTCAGGCACGCGCGCAGGGCTATTCGTGCTGGTTGTGGTGTCGCTGAAGTGACGCACTTGGAACACCACGGCTAACACCTCGTGCTCGGTGCTAGTATGGACCATGTTTTCGATCATAAGTCGAAAACCTCGGTTGGCCAAACGCAGCCCGAAAGCCGACCGAGACCCGAGGGCGCGAGGAGGCGGCCATGACGGCAGCTGACGTGTTACTTGACGGCGTGATCGACGGCCCCGGTGGATACACCGGTGTGGAGGGCGACGCCCGTTGGGCCGAGCAGGTGCGCCGGTTGGCCGATCAGCGCGGCGCCACACTGCTCGCGCATAACTATCAGCTTCCGGCGATCCAGGACGTGGCGGACCACGTTGGCGACTCGCTGGCGCTCTCCCGCATTGCCGCCGAGGCGCCCGAGGACACCATCGTGTTCTGCGGTGTTCATTTCATGGCCGAGACGGCCAAGATCCTCAGTCCGGACAAGACGGTGCTCATCCCGGATCAGCGCGCCGGATGCTCGCTCGCCGATTCCATTACCGCCGACGATCTGCGGGAATGGAAGGCCGAATTTCCCGACGCGGTCGTGGTCTCGTACGTCAACACCACCGCGGCCGTGAAGGCGCTCACCGACATCTGCTGCACCTCCTCGAATGCCGTCGACGTCGTCGCGTCGATCGACCCGGACCGTGAGGTGCTGTTTTGCCCGGATCAGTTCCTCGGCGCACACGTCAAGCGGGTGACGGGTCGCCAGAATCTGCAGATCTGGGCGGGCGAGTGCCACGTGCACGCCGGAATCAACGGTGAGGAACTTGCCGGGCAGGCACGTTCACACCCGGATGCCGAGCTGTTCGTGCACCCCGAATGCGGGTGCGCGACATCGGCTCTGTACCTCGCCGGCGAGGGTGCCGTGCCCGACGATCGGGTGAAGATCCTCTCGACGGGCGGAATGCTCGACGCGGCTCGCGAAACGCGCGCGCGGGAGGTGCTGGTGGCCACTGAGGTCGGCATGCTGCACCAGCTGCGTAAGGCGGCGCCCGACGTGAACTTCCTGGCGGTCAACGACCGAGCCTCGTGCACATACATGAAGATGATCACCCCTGCGGCGATGCTGCGCTGCCTCGTGGAGGGTCGCGATGAGGTGCATGTGGACCCGGAAACCGCGCGGTTGGCGCGGCGAAGTGTGCAGCGGATGATCGAGATCGGACAGCCCGGCGGCGGAGAATGACGCTGCCCGCGGGAGCCACCTGGAGCACTGATGCAGATGTGGTTGTCGTCGGTGCGGGTGTCGCCGGATTGGCGGCTGCGCTCGCCGCGCACCGACGCGGGCGAAAGGTCTTGGTACTCAGTAAGATCGGCTCTACCGCGACGCATTTCGCCCAGGGCGGTATCGCGGTCGTACTGCCCGACACGGACGATTCGGTACAGGCTCATGTCCGTGACACGCTGAGCGCCGGGGCCGGTCTGTGCGATGTCGATGCGGTGGTCTCCATCGTGTCGGATGGTTATCGCGCGGTGCGCGATCTGGTGGCCGACGGCGCCCGATTCGACGAAACACATTCCGGACAATGGGCATTGACACGCGAGGGCGGACACAGCACCCGCCGGATAATCCATGCCGGCGGCGATGCGACCGGTGCGGAAGTGCAGCGGGCACTCGATCACGCCGCGGCGATGCTCGATATCCGTCGGAGTCATGTGGTGCACGACGTCCTCATCGGGCCGGACGGCGTAGGCGGTGTGGTCGTCCGAAACGCTGACGGCTTGGGCGTGATCCGTACCGGGGCCGTGATTCTGGCTACCGGCGGCCTCGGGCATCTGTATTCGGCCACCACCAATCCAGAGGGCTCAACCGGAGACGGAGTCGCACTGGCCTTGCGCGCGGGTGTGCCGGTAGCCGATATCGAGTTCATCCAGTTTCATCCGACCATGCTGCATGCCGCGCAGGCCAGCGGGTGCCGGCCCCTCATCAGTGAGGCGGTCCGCGGCGAGGGAGCCACTCTTGTTGACGCCCGTGGGGATTCGGTCACTTCCGGAGTACATCCCATGGGCGATCTGGCGCCGCGCGACATCGTGGCCGGAGCGATCGCCCGCAGGCTGCGCGAGACCGGAGATCAGTGCGTCTATCTCGACGCGCGCACGATCGACAATTTCGCGGGCCGATTCCCCACCATCACCGCCGCCTGTGCGGCGGCGGGTATCGATCCGACGGCTCAGCTCATCCCCGTGGTACCCGGGGCGCATTACAGCTGTGGCGGGGTCGTCACCGATCCCTATGGCCGGACGGAGATCGCTGGTTTGTTCGCCGCGGGCGAGGTCGCGCGTACCGGGATGCACGGGGCAAACCGGCTGGCTTCCAATAGTTTATTGGAAGGCCTCGTAGTGGGCAGGCGTGCGGGCGAGGCTGCCGCGCAGGTGACTGGGCGGTCGGCCATGGGCGGGGAGCATCATGATGCGCAACCGCGTCTCGACCGTCGGCGGCTTCAGGCCGCGATGAGCCGTTGGGCATCCGTACTGCGTGATGCCGAGGGGCTCGCAAAGCTTGATGACGAGCTGCGTTCGTGCGCCGCGGTGCCGACATCGACTCCGCTCGAGGTGGAAGACGCCGCGCTGACCCTCACCGCTGCCGCCGTGGTCGCCGCGGCGGCGGCGCGCACCGAATCCCGCGGCTGCCATGCCCGCTCGGATTGGCCCGGCACCGACCCCGATTTTGCCATCAGTCTTCCGGTGCGCCGGGACGCCGACGGATGCGAGGTTGCGCTACCGTCTGGGGTGCCATGTTGACCACGAACCTGACGGAAACCGAACTCGCCGAGGCACGTTCGGTGGTCCAGCGTGCTCTCGAAGAAGACCTGCGCTATGGCCCCGATCTCACGAGTCAGGCCACCGTGCCCGGCGACGCCGAATGCACCGCCGCGATGGTGACGCGATCCGGCGGTGTGATCGCTGGAGTTGATATCGCCCTCATCGTTCTCGACGCGGTGGTGGGCGCCGGGAATTACCGCGTGGAGAATCGTCTCACTGACGGCACTCGGGTCGGTACCGGGACGGCGCTGCTCACGGTGACCGCCCCCACACGCGATCTGCTGACCGCCGAGCGCACCATGCTGAACCTCGTGTGTCATCTCTCGGGCATCGCGACCACGACGGCTGCCTGGGTGGACGCGGTCGACGGTACTCACGTGCAGATCCGCGACACCCGCAAAACCCTGCCGGGACTACGACTCCTGCAGAAGTATGCGGTTCGTGCCGGAGGCGGCGTGAACCACCGCCTCGGTCTCGGCGATGCCGCACTGATCAAAGACAATCACGTGGTGGCCGCCGGTTCGGTGGTGGCCGCGCTGCGCGCGGTCCGGGCGGCGGCACCGAACATCGAATGTGAGGTCGAGGTCGACTCGCTCGAACAGCTCGACGAGGTCATGGCCGAGGGTGCCGAGCTGGTACTTCTGGACAACTTCCCCGTCTGGCAGACCCAGGTTGCCGTGCAGCGCCGCGATGCTCAGGCTCCCCAGCTCAAGCTGGAGTCCTCGGGAGGACTTACGCTCGAAACGGCCGCGGCGTACGCCAAGACGGGTGTCGACTACTTTGCGGTCGGTGCGCTGACGCATTCCGCCCGGGTGCTCGACATCGGTTTGGATATGTAATCTCAGTCGCGCAACGCGGCCCGCGCGAACTCCGTTGTGTACGTCGCGTTGATGTCGATCCGTTGCTTTACGGGTGCCACGTTCTTCGAGTACATGCCAAGGATGCGCAATGCGTTCTGTGCGCCATCGGATTTCATGATCCCGTCGCCGTTGAACATTCCGATGGAGTCGGCAATCGACTGCAAGTAGAGGTCTTTGTTTGCGCCCGCGTATTGAGGTGGCATCTTGTCGGCGATCTGGGCGGGCGAATGCAGCTTGATCCAGCGCAGCGTTTGGACGAACGACGTGACGAGCTTTTGGACGATGTCGGGATGCGCCTTCACGGTGTCACAGCGCATGTAGAGCGAGGTCGACGGGTACAGCCCGCCTAGCGCCTGGCGCGTTCCGGATTCGGTGCGCAGGTCGACGAGAACTTTGGCCTGGCCCGAGTTCACCATCTGCGCCACCGTTGGATCGGTGGTCATGCCCGCATCGATGCCGTCGTGGTTCATTCCGGCGATGAATGTTTGGCCGGCACCGACCTTCACACGGTTGTAGTCGGCAGTCCGCAGTCCGGCCTGGCCGGCCAGCGCCTGTGTCAGGAAGTCTGTGGATGACCCCAGCGAGGTGACTCCGAGGTTCTTGCCGCGGAAGTCGGCGGGGGAAGCGATGGTCGCGGTGTCCTTGGCCGACACCAGCTCCACCTCGCCCGGAACGTCCGCCATCTGGACTACAGAGGTAATGCACTGTTCCTTGGCCTGCAGGTCGATGGTGTGGTCGTAGAACCCAACAACCGCCTGCACATCGCCGGTGAGCAGCGCGGTCTCCGCGGTAGCGCCGGACTGCTCGCTGAGCAGCGTGACATCGATGTCGTTGTTCGCGAAGTGGCCAAGCTGCTGGGTGAGCATCGCCGGCAGGTAGATGATCTTTTCCAGGCCGCCGACCATGATGGTGACCTGCGGTCTGCCGTTGGCCATCGGGATATGCCGGGAGTCACGGCATCCGGCGCCGAGGAAGACGGCGATGACGAGAATGACGGCGAGCGGGAGTCTTTTCATCGTCAGATCCCGTGGCCCGAGCTCGACTGTGACGGCCGCCATGTGAGCAGCCGGGATTCGGCGATACCGATGAGCCATTCGGCGAGCAGGGCCACCACCGTGATGATGATCATTCCGGCATAGATGCCCGCGGAATCGAACGTGCCCTGGGCGTTGCTGATCAATAGTCCCAAACCCTTGCTCGCACCGGCGTATTCACCGACGACGGCGCCGATCAGCGCGAACCCGAATGCGGTGTGCAAGCTCGACAGGATCCAGCTGGTCGCGCTGGGCAGCACAATCGAGGTGAGGATGCGGGTAGGGCTGGCGCCGAGAATCCGGGCGTTGTTGATCACGTTCCCATCCACCTCACGCGCGCCGGTGAACGCGTTGAAGAACACCGCGAAGAACACCAGGACCACCACGGTGGCGACCTTGGAGCTGAGCCCCAGGCCGAACCAGATGATGAACAATGAGGCGAGCACGATGCGCGGAACGGCGTTGAGCGCCTTGATGAACGGGGCCAGCACTTCCGACCAGTAACGGCTGCGACCGAGGAGCACACCCAAGGTCACTCCGGCGACGGTGCCGATCAGGAAGCCCAGTACGGCCTCTTCGACGGTGGTGAAGATCTGCAGCCATATCGATCCGAATTGGGTTCCGATGGTGAACCATTCGGCCAACCGTGCCCAGATCAGCGAGGGCTTCGAGTAAAAAAACGGATCCAGCCAGACGGTGGCCGCGACCTCCCACGAGGCCAGCCAGATCACCACAAGAGCGGTTCGTAGCCCCCAGATTCGGGTCATGGTGCGGCGCTTGCTTTTGCGCGCGCGTTGCAGGATCTCTTCGTCGGTTTCGGCGACCGGTGGAATCGGCTGAATCAACAGATCATGCGACACGAGACTCTCCCTTCGCGCGGGCGGCCTCGACCTGATCGCGCAGTGTTTCCCAGATTTCGCGGTAAATGGTGCGGAATTCGTCGGTGAGCCGTACCTCCTCGACATCGCGGGGGCGGGGCAGGGTGACCGGAAAGTCCCCGCATACGGTGGCAGGGCTCGCTGTCATCACCACGACGCGGTCCGCCAGCGCGATCGCTTCCTCCAGATCGTGGGTGACAAAGATGACCGCCGCCCCTGTACCGGACCACACCCGCAGCAGTTCGTCCTGCATGAGCTGGCGGGTCTGCACATCGAGTGCGCTGAACGGTTCGTCCATGAGCAGAATCTCGGGCTCGTTGACCAGCGTCTGCGCCAGTGCCACACGCTTGCGCATACCGCCGGAGAGCTGATGCGGGTAGTACTTCTCGAATCCCGCGAGGCCGACGGTTCGCACCCAGTGGGCAGCCTTCTCGTGGGCCTCGGTCTTACTCGCTCCTCGGTAGATCGGACCCAGGGCGACGTTGTCAATGACGCTCTTCCAGGGCAGCACCGCGTCCTGCTGGAACATGTATCCGATACCTGCCGGAATGCCGTTCACATCCTCGCCGCGAACCAGGACACGTCCGGCGGACGGCGGTTCGAGCCCGGATACCAAGGACAAGGTGGTGGACTTGCCGCATCCGGTGGGGCCGACAACCGCGACGAATTCCCCGGGGTTGATGTTGATATCCAGATCGCGGACCGCGGTGTGGATACCGTCGCCTCGATTCGAGGGGAACCGTTTGGTTGCTCCCCGAAGTTGGATGAGTGGATGCGCCATTGCACGTCTCCTTCGCTAGCTGCTGGAGACTGAAGATAAGTGGTGGGTGTCACAGTTCTCTGCTTGTGCGCACTACCCGCGCAAATCGCGGATTTCGTCAGTTTTGCGCATTCTGCGCACGGCCTGCTTACGCTCTGGCACATGGATTCCAGGAAGCGCACAGTGCTGCGATTGCGCACGCAAGTGCTTCTTCTGCAGGTTGCGGTGGTTTTCCTGGCCCTGGGATTGGCGTTCGCGATCCTCGCTGTGGTGGGCGATAGGCGGCTTTCCTCCGAGTACGGACAGCGGGCGCTGGCGATCGCGGGCACTGTCGCGGCCATGCCAGAGGTGCGTGCCCGGGTCACCGACTACGCGCGGGGCACGCTCACTCCGGGTTCAGGTCTCACGAACGAGCTTTCGGACGGGCAGTTGCAACGCATCGCGACCGCGGTGCAGGTGCGCAACGACGCCTTGTTTGTGGTGATCACCGATGAGCATGGGATCCGGTTGGCCCATCCCACACAGGAGCGACTGGGTCACCCCGTCAGCACCGACCCCTCCGGCGCCCTCGCCGGACGCGATGTCGTCGTAGAGGAAACCGGTACGTTGGGCGGCTCAGTCAGAGCCAAAGTTCCGGTACGGCAGGCTGATTCATCGACCGTGGTGGGGGAGGTGAGCGTGGGAGTGTCGACTGCCGCGGTACGCGATCGTTTGATGTCCGACCTGCGAATCGCGGGATGGATCGTGGGCGCGGCATTTCTGTTCGGTATCGCGGGCTCGATGTTGTTGTCCCGCCGGTGGCGAGGACTCACGCTCGGACTGGAGCCCGCCGAGCTGGCCGAGTTGGTGCGCGAACAGGCCGCGGTGCTGCATGGCATCGGGGAGGGGGTGCTGGGCGTTGATGTCGACGGAAGAACCACCGTGGTCAACGACGAGGCTGTGCGGCTGCTGGGGCTGGGCGATGTGGCGGGGCGGCAGGTCAGCGATATCGGTTTGACGCCAAGGGTTCTGTCGGTACTGCGGGATATGTCCGCGGTGCCGGTGATGGCGACAGTGGGCGAGCGAGTTGTGGTGATCACGGCGCGTCCGGTCAGTCGGGAAGGCCGCGCGCTAGGAGCGGTGCTGACCGTGCGCGATCGAACGGATGTCGAATCGCTGACTCGGCAATTGGACGCGGTGCAGTCGATGAGCGCCGTGCTGCGGGCGCAGCGGCATGAGTTCGCGAACCGCTTGCATCTACTGAGCGGGCTGGTGCACACCAACCGGACTCAGGAGGCCGCGCATTTCCTGGACGAGCTCCTCGGCAGCGGCCCGCTGGGCGCGGCACTCCCGGATATCGAAACACTGGGAGATCCCTATCTTCAGGCCTTCATCGCCGCGAAGAGCGCGAACGCGCGAGAAGCGGGCGTCACCCTGACGCTGGGAGACAACACCTGGGTATCGGGCACTCTCATGCATCTGGTGGATGTCACCACCGTGTTGGGCAACCTGATCGATAACGCGATCGACGCGGCGCGGGCCGGCTCGGATCCACACCGGCGGGTCGAGGTGGGGGTGGTACAGGACGGTTCAACACTGCACATCACCGTGGCCGACAGTGGTGACGGGGTAGCCGAATCCATGACGGATGGTCTTTTCGCAGAAGGGATCTCGACCAAGAAGGACGCGGCGGCTCCGGGCGGCCGCGGAGTCGGTCTGGCGCTGGCGCGACAGATCGCGCGGGGGCTCGGCGGCGACGTGAGGCTGGCTACGGCAGCGGGTGCGGGGCCCGGGCTCGCGGGTGCGGAGTTCATCGCGCGGATGCCGTCGGTCATGGCGGACATCGAAGGGAAGGAACCGGAATGAATGAATCCACGATCAACGTGCTGATAGTCGACGATGACTTCCGGGTGGCCAACTTGCACGCCGGGATTGTCGATGCCGTTCCCGGTTTCACGGTGGTGGCAACCGTAAACAGCATCACTGCGGCACACGACGCGGTCAGCGCCGCCTCGATCGATCTCGCTCTGGTCGACGTGTACCTGCCTGACGGGTCCGGTGTCGATTTCGTGCGCGCGTTGCGTTGCGATGCCATGGTTCTGTCGGCGGCGGCCGAGGGCGACAGAATCCGGCAGGCGCTGATCGCCGGCGCGGTCAGCTACCTGGTGAAGCCGTTCGCTCATGCCGCGCTGGTGGCCCGGCTCACCGCCTACGCGCGTTACCGCAAGATCCTGCACAGCGACGAACTCAGCACCGCAGAGGTCGACGCCGCGTTGGACGCCTTACGCCCGAGCGCGGGCGCGCCACGTTCGGCGACACCGTCGTCGCCCACCAAGCAGATCGTGCTGCAGGCCATCCGGGATGCGCCCTCACCGATGTCGTCGGCGGAAGTTGCCGTGGTAGTGGGGATCTCACGCGCGACCGCGCAACGTTATCTCGCCTCGCTGGTGGGTGCCTCGGATGTGGAGATGCGGTTGCGCTACGGCACGGCGGGGCGCCCCGAACAGGAGTTCCTCATTCCAGGAACGTGACGTTCCCGGAGACCGGATTGCGGGGCGAGCGCACCGAATTCACCGCTCGATTCCCATCGATCCGTACACCTGGGCGCCCAACGCGCGCCGCTGGAGCTGTATCGCCGATCGCCCCCGAACCAGACGATCGAAGCCGGGGGCATCCAACACGGGAGTTACTTCGCGATATCGGCGACGAAGACCCCTGCGAGCTTGTTGACTTGCCGGGTCGAGCGGGTCAGCGCCGGATCTCCCTGGCCTTGCTCCACGATGCGCGGGTTGATCACATGGATCTGCTTGCCGCGAAAGAGCTTGATGTCGGCACCGCCTGCAGCGATCACGTTCTTGGTCCAGTTGGTTTTACCGTGAATCAGCCCGATGGAGATGACATCGCCTTTGCGGAATGCGTTCACGGTGGTTTCGTACTTGGTGCCTGACGTGCGGCCGAAGTGCGTAACGGTAGCGAACGACGGTAAAAAGCGCGCGATACGGGCCATGAATGGGTTCATGAACTTGATCTGAGCTCGCTCAAGCCAGTCGGGCATGAGCATGGGCACGCCGGGCTGATTGTTTGCTGACATCGATGATCCGATCGTTGTGGGTCGGTACGGTCTTCCTGCCGACGAGTCTAGTTAGACGTGCGTCACACACAACCGGTGACTGCGTGGTAAATGGTGTTGAGCAGCTCTGGGAGAATGGTGGGGTGAGCGACGGACCCACCTCATCAGATGCTCTTCGCGCGAGCGGCTCATCGCTGCTGCGCCGTATCGACATGCGTGGTGCGAACCTGTCCCCGTCCCATCTGCGCTCTGCCCTTCCGCGGGGCGGGACCGACGTCGATGCCGTGCTGCCGACGGTACGGCCTGTCGTGGAGGCGGTCAGGGACCGCGGCGCCGAGGCCGCGCTGGAATTCAGCGCCCAGTTCGATGGCGTGCGCCCGGCGACCGTCCGTGTTCCGGCTGCCGAGCTGCAGCGCGCCCTCGCGGAGCTGGACCCGGCGGTGCGCGACGCGCTCGAAGTGGCCATTCTGCGAGCGCGTGCGGTGCACGCCGATCAGCGCCGCCAGGACACGGTGACCACCGTTGCGGACGGCGCCACCGTGACCGAACGTTGGGTAGCCGTCGAGCGCGTGGGCTTGTACGTTCCGGGCGGTAACGCCGTGTACCCGTCGAGCGTCGTGATGAACGTCGTCCCGGCACAGACCGCCGGGGTGGGATCGCTCGTCATCGCGTCACCACCGCAGGCCCAGTTCGGTGGACTGCCTCACCCGACGATTCTCGCGGCCGCACAGCTGCTCGGCGTCGAAGAGATCTGGGCGGTGGGTGGTGCACAGGGTGTCGCGCTGTTGGCGCACGGTGGTACCGATACCGACGGTGCCGAGCTCGCATCGGTCGACATGATCACCGGGCCCGGCAATATCTACGTGACCGCGGCCAAGCGGCTGTGCCGATCGCTGGTAGGCATCGATGCCGAGGCCGGCCCCACGGAAATCGCAGTCCTCGCCGATGAGACAGCCGATCCGGTACACGTGGCCGCCGACCTGATCAGCCAGGCCGAACACGATGTGCTGGCAGCGAGCGTGCTCGTCACCACGAGCGAGAAGCTAGCCGACGCGGTGGTGAAGGAGACTGCCGCACAGCTGGAGACGACGGTGCACGCCGAACGCGTCACCGCGGCGCTGACCGGTGCTCAATCCGGAATCGTTCTCGTCGACGACCTCAGCGCGGGAATCAAGGTTGTGAATGCCTACGCGGCCGAGCACTTGGAAATCCAGACGGCCGATCCGGTGCCGGTGGCCGCGCGCGTTCGCAATGCCGGTGCGATCTTCCTGGGGCCATGGTCACCGGTGAGCCTCGGCGACTACTGCGCGGGATCCAATCACGTGCTGCCCACCGCCGGATGTGCCCGGCATTCCAGTGGGCTGTCCGTGCAGACCTTCCTGCGCGGTATCCACATCGTGGATTACACCGAGGCCGCTCTCAAAGAGGTGTCCGGGCACGTGATCACGCTGGCCAACGCAGAGAATCTGCCCGCGCACGGTGAGGCGGTTCGTCGCAGGTTCGAGCGGTCATGAGCGGTCTGATCGGCGGCGCGGCCCGACTCGAGGACCTGCCGCTGCGCGACAGCCTGCGCGGCAAGAGTCCGTATGGCGCACCGCAGCTGACCGTGCCGGTGCGGCTGAACACCAACGAGAACCCGCACGAACCGTCGGCCGGTCTCATCAACGATGTGGCGGACTCGGTCCGATGGGTGGCGGCGGAACTGCATCGCTACCCGGACCGCGATGCGGTGGCCTTGCGTACTGATCTCGCGGCCTACTTGGCTGAGCAGACCGGTGTACCCGTAGGCGCCGAGAATGTCTGGGCGGCAAACGGTTCCAACGAGATACTGCAGCAGCTGCTGCAGGCATTCGGTGGGCCGGGCCGTAGCGCGCTGGGATTCACGCCGTCCTACTCGATGCACCCGATCATTTCCGATGGAACCCAGACCGAATGGCTGCAGGCTCAGCGCTCGGAGGATTTCTCGCTGGATCTCCGCACGGCGGTCGCGGCGATCAGGGAGCGCCAGCCCGACGTCGTCTTCGTGACAAGCCCCAACAACCCGACGGGACAGTCTGTTCCGTTGGAGGACCTGCGCCAGATCCTCGACGCGGCTCCGGGAGTTGTGATCCTGGACGAGGCATACGGCGAATTTTCGGCGGCGCCTAGTGGAATCACCCTCGTGGACGAGTATCCCGCGAAGCTGATCGTGAGCCGCACTATGAGCAAGGCCTTCGCCTTCGCGGGCGGACGGCTGGGATACCTGGTGGCGGCGCCCGCTGTTATCGACGCTCTGCTCTTGGTGCGGCTGCCGTACCACCTGTCGGTGCTCACCCAGGCCGCCGCTCGCGCGGCGGTGAAACACCGCGCGGAGACCCTCGGTAGCGTCGCGACGTTGGTCGCCGAACGCATCAGGGTGTCGGCGGCGCTGTCGGCCAGCGGATTCCGGGTTGTTCCCAGTGACGCGAACTTTGTGCTGTTCGGCAGGTTTGTCGATTCGGCGGCGAGCTGGCAGCGGTATCTCGATGCGGGCGTTCTTATCCGGGATGTCGGCATTCCGGGGTATTTGCGCGTCACCATCGGGCTGGCGAGCGAGAATGACGTGTTCTTGAAGGTCAGCGACACACTGGCCGCGACGGACCTAGAGAAAGGTGCGCCCTCATGACAGCATCCGCGTGGAACCGGGTGGCACGAGTGGCCCGGGCCACCCGCGAGTCGGACATCGTGGTGGAACTGAATCTGGATGGCACTGGCCAGGTGCACATCGATACCGGGGTACCGTTCTTCGACCACATGCTCACCGCGCTGGGGACGCACGCCAGTTTCGATCTCACGATCACCGCCAAGGGTGATACCGAGATCGAGGCGCATCACACGGTGGAGGACACCGCCATCACGCTCGGGCAGGCACTCGCCGAGGCGCTGGGGGACAAGAAGGGAATCCGCAGGTTCGGGGACGCCTTTATCCCGATGGACGAAACCCTGGCCCACGCCGCGGTGGACGTATCGGGCCGCCCGTACTGTGTGCACACCGGCGAGCCGGACCACCTGCTGCACACCACGATCGCGGGCTCTTCGGTTCCGTACCACACCGTCATCAATGCGCACGTGTTCGAGTCGTTGGCGCTCAACGCGCGCATCGCGCTGCATGTGCGCACCTTGTACGGGCGCGACCCGCACCACATCACCGAGGCACAGTACAAGGCCGTGGCCAGAGCGCTGCGCCAGGCTGTCGAGCCCGATCCGCGGGTCACCGGTGTGCCGTCGACCAAGGGCAGCCTGTGACCGGTGCTGGACCCAAAGTCGTTGTCCTCGACTACGGTTCGGGCAATCTCAGATCCGCGCAGCGTGCGCTGGAAAGGGTCGGCGCCGACGTCACGGTGACCGCCGATGCCAACGCGGCGCTTAATGCCGATGGTCTGGTCGTCCCCGGGGTAGGCGCCTTTGCGGCGTGTATGGACGGGCTGCGCGGCATCGACGGCGAGCGCATCATCGACGTTCGGCTCTCCGGTGGCCGCCCGGTGCTGGGTATTTGCGTCGGCATGCAGATCCTGTTCAGTCACGGCATTGAATTCGGTGTCGACACCGCGGGATGCGGGCAGTGGCCCGGAGTGGTCAGCCGTCTGGACGCACCGGTGATCCCGCACATGGGCTGGAACACCGTCGATGCGCCGGCCGGGTCGGACCTGTTCGCCGGGCTGGATGCCGACACGCGCTTTTACTTCGTGCATTCCTACGCGGTGCAGAAATGGGAGCTGGAAACGCCCGCCGAGTCACCCATCGCGAAGCCGCTGGTGACATGGGCGACCCATCACGTGCCGTTTATCGCGGCGGTGGAGAATGGGGCACTCGCGGCCACACAGTTCCATCCGGAGAAGAGTGGTGACGCGGGGGCCGTGTTGTTGAGCAATTGGGTGAAGGGAATCTCTTGAGTCTCGTTCTATTACCAGCGGTCGATGTCGCCGACGGCCAGGCCGTACGCCTGGTGCAGGGCAAGGCGGGCAGCGAAACCACCTACGGCTCACCGCGTGATGCGGCGCTGGCGTGGCAGAACGACGGTGCCGAGTGGGTGCACCTGGTGGACCTGGACGCCGCCTTCGGACGCGGTTCCAACCGCGAGTTGTTGGCACAGGTGGTGGGCGAGCTAGATGTGAAGGTGGAGCTCTCCGGCGGCATCCGGGACGACGAATCGTTGACGGCAGCGCTCGCAACCGGTTGTGCCCGAGTCAATCTCGGTACTGCCGCGCTCGAGGACCCGGAATGGTGCGCTTCGGCGATCGCCCGGCACGGTGAACGGGTCGCGGTGGGGCTCGATGTCGAAATTGTGGACGGCGAGCACCGACTGCGCGGCCGTGGCTGGGTCAGTGACGGCGGTGACCTCTGGGAGGTGCTGGAACGTCTTCGGGCGCAGGGATGCTCGCGTTACGTGGTTACCGACGTCACCAAGGATGGCACCCTGACCGGGCCGAACCTCGAACTGCTGGCACAGGTCGCGGGTGTCGCGAACGCACCCGTCATCGCATCGGGCGGGGTTTCGAGCCTGGACGACCTGCGTGCCATCGCAGAACTGACCGGCGCCGGTATCGAGGGTGCGATCGTCGGAAAGGCGCTTTACGCCGGCCGTTTCACCCTGCCCGACGCATTGGCTGCCGTTTCCTGACATGCCTACTACTGCGGAGCTGACTGCGCTGATCTCCGAGGCGTCCATGATTTTGGACGTGGCGGCGCAGCGTTTCGTGGCCGGGCACGGGGCCGATGGTGTCGTCTTCAAGGGCGGTAAGGACTTCGCCACCGAGGAGGATCTGGCCATCGAGCGAATGGTGGTGCAGGCACTCACCGAGCGCACCGGAATCGGTGTGCACGGTGAGGAATTCGGGGGTCCGGCAGTGGATTCCGGGCTGGTCTGGGTGGTCGACCCGATCGACGGCACGGTGAACTACGCGGCGGGTTCGCCGATGGCGGCAATTCTGCTGGGGCTGCTCTCCGACGGAGAACCGGTCGCGGGCCTGACCTGGTTGCCGTTCATGGGGGACAAGTACACCGGCTTCGCGGGTGGCCCCTTGGTGCGCAACGGCGTGCCGATGCCGCCGTTGCCCCGCGTCGATCTCGCAGATGTGGCGGTGGGGCTGGGCACCTTCAATGTGGACTGGAAGGGCCGGGTGCCGGGGCGCTATCGGCTGACGGTGCTGGAGAAGCTGAGCCGCATCACGTCACGACTGCGTATGCATGGCAGCACCGGTATCGATTTAGCGTTCACCGCGGGCGGAATCCTGGGTGGTGCGGTGAGTTTCGGCGCACATGTGTGGGATCACGCCGCCGGTATCGCATTGGTTCAGGCCGCGGGCGGTCACGCGACGGACCTCGGTGGCAATCCCTGGACCCCCGAATCGCCGTCGGTGCTGGTGGCCGCGCCCGGCGTGCACCAACAGATTCTGGAAGTACTGGCCGAGGTCGGGGATCCGGAGGACTACCGATGAGTGTTGCTACCCGTGTCATCGCCTGCCTCGATGTCGACGACGGTCGAGTGGTCAAGGGTGTGAATTTCGAAAACCTGCGTGATGCAGGAGATCCGGTGGAGCTAGCCGCCGCGTATGACGCCGAGGGCGTGGACGAACTCACCTTCCTCGACGTCACGGCCTCGTCCTCGGGTCGGGCGACGATGCTGGATGTGGTGCGGCGCACCGCTGAGCAGGTGTTCATTCCGCTGACGGTGGGCGGCGGTGTGCGATCGGTGGAAGACGTCAACGTGCTGCTGCGCGCCGGTGCGGACAAGGTAGGCGTCAACACCGCGGCGATCGCGCGCCCGGAACTGCTGGCCGAGCTGGCGCAGCGGTTCGGATCGCAGTGCATCGTGCTGAGTGTGGACGCGCGCCGGGTCCGCGAGGGTGACCCGCTGACGCCGTCGGGATGGGAAGTCACCACTCATGGCGGCCGCACGGGCACTGGGATCGACGCCATCGAATGGACAACGCGCGGAGCCGAATTGGGAGTGGGGGAAATCCTGCTCAACTCCATGGATGCCGACGGCACCAAGGCGGGGTTCGATCTTGCGATGATCACGGCCGCGCGTGCGGCGGTCGACGTTCCGGTGATCGCCAGTGGTGGGGCTGGCGCGGTTCAGCATTTCGCGCCCGCGGTCAAAGCCGGGGCCGACGCGGTGCTGGCGGCCAGCGTGTTCCATTTCCGCGAGCTGACCATCGGCGAGGTGAAAGCGGCTATGGCCGCAGAAGGGATCACCGTGCGATGAGCGACCTCGATCCGGCCATTGCCGACCGCTTGAAGCGTGACTCTGCCGGTCTGGTGACGGCGGTGGTGCAGGAGCACGGCACAGGCACGGTGTTGATGGTCGCCTGGATGAATGACGAGGCCCTGGCACAGACGCTTGCGACGCGGCGCGGTACCTACTTCTCGCGGTCGCGTCAGCGCCTGTGGGTCAAGGGCGAGACATCGGGTCACACCCAGTACGTGCACGCGGTGCGGCTCGACTGTGACGGCGACACACTGGTGCTCGAAGTCGATCAGACCGGGCCGGCGTGCCACACCGGCGCGCACAGCTGCTTTGACGCCGACGAGCTCTTGGGTGAAGAGCTCTAGGTTGCGCGTGCTAGCTGCGTGCGCGGAGGAACTCTAGGGCCTTATCCGCGTGCGCGTTCATGTTGAGCTCGCTGGCGAACACCTCAAGCACCGTCTTGTCGGTGTCGATGATGAACGTGGTCCGCTTCACGGGCGCCAGCTTGCCCAGCAGTCCGCGCTTGACGCCGAATGCGGTGGAGACCGCCCCGCCCTTGTCCGAGAGCAGTGGGTAGTCGAACTTGCGCTTGTCGGCGAAGTCGGCCTGCTTTTCGACCGAGTCGACGCTGATGCCGACGCGCGAGGCGCCCACTTCTTTGAATTCGCTTGCTAAGTCCCGGAAATGGCAGGCCTCGGCGGTGCAGCCGGGCGTATTCGCGGCGGGATAGAAGAACAGCACGACGGGTCCGTCGGCCAGGAGTGAGGAGAGGCTGCGGGTTGTTCCGGTCTGGTCCGGAAGTTCGAAGTCGGCGACACGATCACCAGGTTTCATGAGTCGAACGCTACGCCAGCGCGTCGGACAGCCGGTTTCCCAGGGCGGTGATTGTGCGCATGTCACCACGGACACCGGGCGCCCAGGGCAGTCCCAGCCGGTCTTTGGACTTGTCGATGTACCGGGGGATCACGTGGAGGTGAAAATGAAACTCCGTCTGCCATGCGTGCGCGCCGCAGCAATTCAGGAGGTTCACCCCGTCGGCCCCGAGTTCGGTGACGACCGCTTTGGCTATCCGTTGGGCAGTTAACGCGACAGCGCTCAGATCATCGGCCGGTATCTCAAGGAGATCCTTGCTGTGCCGCTTCGGAACCACCAGGAGATGTCCGTCCGCACCGGGGTTGATATCCATGAACGCATAGGTTTTCGCGTCCTCTGCGACGCGCACGCCGGGTACGACACCGGAGACGATCCCGCAGAACAAGCACTCCTCAGCCACCGCTTCACGGTAGAGGCGTTGCGTTATCGAACGGGTGTTCGATAACATGAAGGCCCGGGAGACGCGGCCGGACGGGCCCGCGTATCGGCTCGACGTGATGAGGTGCGACGTGCCATCGACGAACGTGACGGTGTTCCTGCCGGGCGGCGCGGTATGGGAGTTTCACTGGGAATTGCGCTGGCGCGCCAGGTTTCCTCGGCACTCTCGGCATGGTGTGCCGAGGACTCCGTGCTCGCACCCGAGTGCCCCCACCGGCACGCCCGGGCCGCACATGCGGTCCCAGGCGTGCTGTCACATCAGCGGGCGGGCAGCGGGCGTGACCGGATCACCCGTGGCCACCAGAACAACGGCCCGAGCAACCGGGCAATGGCGGGGGTGATGAACGACCGCACGATGAGGGTGTCCAACAGCAGGCCAAGGCCGATGATGGAACCGAGCTGGCCCACCGACAGCAGATCGCTGGACAGCATGGCCATCATCGTGGTCGCGAACACGATGCCCGCGGTGGTGACGACCTTGCCGGAGTTGGCCACCGCGCGAATCAGACCCGTATTGAGCCCCGCCTTGCTTTCCTCCAGATAGCGGGCGATGAGCAACAGGTTGTAGTCCGACCCCACGGCCACCAGGATGATGAAGGTGATGGGCAGATTCAGCCAGCTCAGCGGTATGCCCAGGAAGTGCTGCCAGACCAGTACCGAGAGGCCGAAGGCGCCCGAGTAGGAGAACGCCACCGTGCCAATGATGACCAGTGCCGCCACCACACTCCTGGTGATCAACAGCATGACCAGGAAGATCAGCGCGAACGCCGCGATGGCCGCAATCAGGAGGTCGGTCTTGGTGGCGTCCTGGATGTCCCAGTACGTCGCCGCCGCACCGCCCAGATAGACCCGTGATCCGGCCAGCGTCGTTCCTTTAAGAGCCTCCTTGGCCGCTGGCAGATAGGCCTGCGCGTGGTCGATGCCTTCCTCGCTCAGCGCCTCGCCGTCGTGGTAGATCATGTAGCGGGCGGATTTCCCGTCCGGTGAAACGAAGTACTTCAGGTCGATCTGGAAATACGGATTGTCGAAGGCATCCGGGGGCAGGTAGAAGAACTCGTCGTTCTTGGAACTGTCGAATGCGTATCCGAGGTCCATCATCTGGCGGCCCAGCTCATTCATCTGGGTGAGCATCGGCCGCATGGTGCTCTGCTCGGTGAGCACCACCTTTCTCATGTTGTCCAGTTCGGCGGCGCTTCTGCCGATGACCTCGACCAGTTGCGGAGTGACCGCGTCCTGGATCACGGCCGCCTTGAGGCTGTCGTCCACCGCATCGGTCATCGAGTCGACCTGGTCGGTCATATCGAACAGCGATCTCATCGCCCAGCACATCGGGATATCGGCGCAGTGCGGTTCCCAGTAGAAGTAATTGCGCAGCGGCCGGAACTGATCGTCGAAATTGCCGAGGGTGTCCCGCATGCTCACCGTGACGTCTTTCAACTCCTGTGCGCCTTTGAGGGAGATATGCGCCGATCCTGCTTGCTGTCCGGTGAGTTCCTGCTGCTGGCGCATCAGGGCGGCCATCCGGTCGGTGATATCGGCCATTTGGGTGAATCGATCGGTGAGGTCCGTAAGAAACGGGAGTATCTCGTTGATCTTGGTTCCCATGGTCCCCATCGTGTACGTGAAGGACGAATGCTCCAGCGGCGTGCCCAGTGGCCTGGTGACGCTCTGAATCATGGCGACGCCGGGCGTGTGGAAGACCTCGCGCGCCACCTTGTCCAGCGCGATCATGTCCGTCGAGTTCCGCATGTCGTGATCGGATTCGATCATGAGCATGTCGCTGTTGAGCTTGCTCACTGGAAAGTGCCTGTCCGCTGCGGCGTATCCCTGATTCGCCGGGACGTCGTCGGCGATGTAGATCCGGTCGTTGTAGTTGGGACGGTACGACGGCAGCGTGATCGATCCGATCAGCACCACAACACTGCTCACCACGAGAATCCGGCCTGGCCAGCGCACGGTGACGGTGCCGACCTTGCGCCAAATACCCGCACTTGCCTTGACTTTCGGATCGAAGACCCCGAAGCGGCTGCCCAGCGCCAGTACCGCGGGCCCAAAGGTGAGGGATGCCGCGACGGCGACGAGTGTTGCCGCCGCACACGGGATGCCCATGGTATTGAAGTAGTTGAGGCGTGTGAACTGCAGGCAGAATGTGGCACCCGCGATGGCCAAGCCGGAGCCGAGGATGACGTGCGAGACGCCTTTCACCGCGGAGTAATACGCCGTCTCCCGATCCTCGCCCGCGTGGCGCGCCTCTTGGTACCTGCCGATCAAGAAGATCGCATAGTCGGTCCCGGCGCCAAGGATCAACGACACCAGGATGTTCGACGCGAAAACCGAGATGCCGATGAGCTTGTGATAGGCGAGGAACGCGACAACGCCACGCCCGCAGGACAACTCGACCATCACCACCAACAGCGTCAGGAGGGCGGTAGCGACGGATCGGTAGACGATGAGCAGCATCACCGTGATGATGGCGATCGTCACGTACATCAGGCGGATCATGCTTTGGTTGCCCACCTGAAGCATGTCTGTGGATAGTGGGGCCGAGCCGGAGACGTACACCTTGACTCCGTTGGGGGGCTGGACCTCGGCGACTAGTTCGCGGACGGCACGGATGGATTCGTCGGAGACCGTCGAACCCTGGTCGCCGGCGACCCGCACGAGGGTGTAGGCGGCCTGCCCATCGGAGCTCTGCACGCCCGCGGCGGTCGTGCCCTGGCCCCACAGATTCATCACGTATTGGACGTGCTTCTTGTCGTTCTCCAGCTTGCTGGCCACGGTGTTGTAGAACGCGTGGTCGGCATCGTTGAGCTTGTGATCACCCTCCAGGATGACCATCGCCAGACTGTTGCTGTCCGATTCCTGGAACGATTCACCAATGTGAATCAGAGCCTTAGACGACGGCGCGTCGAGCGGAACCAGCGGGCCCTGGTTCGCGTCGGTGACGGGTTCGAGCTGCGGAACCACGGTGTTGATCACGACGGTGAATGCGGCCCAGGCCAGCACCACAAGTATGGCGAACCTGCGAATCGTCCTGGCGAACCACGGCTTCTGTGTGGAATGTGCGCTCATGCGGACAGCACCTGGCACCAGACGCCGGCGTGCTCGCCGGTTGCGGTGTGCTCCGAGCGCACTAAGCCGTCAACGGTGATGCGGCAGCCGACATTTCGGCCCGCCACCTGTGCGGTGATGTCGCCGGTCGCGGTCGTCAAGACGGTCGTCTCCGTATGTGTCCACGGCAACGCGGTGGGCTGGACATCGACGGGTCTGTTGTTGGTATCCCAGTAGCTCACCCGCGCCCAGCCGCCGTAGTCGCCAAACACCTCGTAGACGATGTTCTTGGGATTGAACTGGACGACGGCGAAATTTCCCCCGGGGCTGCGTGTGCGGTCCTGTGAGCCGAAGACGCCATGCGCGAACTTGATAGCCAGCCCTGCGGTGAGGAGTATCGCCACGGCGAGGAGCGGCAACCAGGTCTTGTTCAGCACGCGACGGCTCCTGGAGATGCTCATAGCTAACCCTTTCAGTCCCTGAGATATGGCCTTCGGGCATGCGGACATGGCGGCGTGTGTTCGCAGTTATACCAATGTTCTACTGCAAGAATGCGCCGGTCATCGTTGACCCGTTGACGTTCCATGTCGCTCGTTCCCGGATCTGTCGTCACAGCGCAGGCAAAGTCCTGAACGGATGCGTGACGAATACTATATAAGTTAAGTAATTGGTGTCTAGTGAGTGTGACGCAGACCGCGCCGAACGGGTTGTCGCCGATGTTGCCGAGCCTGCGGGCAGCACGGGCAGAGTTCGATAGCCTTAGGTCGGCACGTGCACATCCTGCGGTCGAGAGGATTCAAGAAGGGACGCGATGGTGGTCAAGGAGAGCTCGATCACCGTGCGCGATTGGTCGCAGAACAGGCCCGATCTCGACACGGCCTCCATGGAGATCATCGGCTTGTTGAAGCGCGCCTCGGGTCTGCTCGCGCGTGCGATAGAACCTCTGTGCACATCGGCTTCCATCCCGGAGCCCGAACACGACATTCTGATCGTGCTGCGATATCGCAAAGGTCCCGTCATCGCTCGTCACATCGCCGAAGAGCTTGGTGTATCGCAGGCGTGGGTGAGCCGAACGCTGCGCAAGCTCGAGGAGCGTGGATATGTGACTCGGGAGGCCAGCGTCAACGACCGGCGAGCGGTCATCATCAGCATGACCGATAGCGGGCGCGCAGTGGTTGATGAGCACTTCCCTGAGCGGTTGCTCATCCAGTCCGCGGCTCTCGCCGGACTCGGCGACGATCGTGACGCCGTGGTGGGAGGGCTGGAACGCCTGGTGGAGTCCCTGCGGGCCTACGAGGGCTAGGCCAATCAGGGTCAGCCCAATCCGGCCCGGCCCATCCGCGTCGGCAACGCGACCCAGTCGGCTGGCGGGGGTCTGGGAGAATAGCTTCCATGCATAGCACCGTCAGTGGCGCCGCGACCACGACCAGGGAAGAGTTCAACGCCCTGGCGGCGGCACACCGGGTGGTGCCGGTGACTCGAAAAGTGCTGGCGGACAGCGAGACGCCGCTGTCCGCCTACCGTAAGTTGGGCGCCAATCGCCCCGGCACCTTCCTGCTCGAATCGGCGGAGAACGGTCGGTCATGGTCGCGCTGGTCGTTCATCGGCGCCGGATCTCCGTCTGCACTGACCGTCCGGGACGGTCAGGCCGCTTGGCTGGGGGCCACCCCCGAGGGAGCACCCGTAGGGGGCGATCCCCTCGATGCGTTGCGGGCCACGATGGACCTGCTGGCAGGCGAGGCGCTATCGGACCTGCCGCCGCTGTCCGGCGGCATGGTCGGCTTCCTGGCCTACGACATCGTCCGCCGGCTGGAGCGGCTTCCGCAGCGGACGACCGATGATCTGGGGCTGCCGGATCTGTTGCTCCTGCTCGCCACCGATATGGCGGCCGTCGACCACCACGAGGGCACCATCACGCTCATCGCGAATGCGGTGAATTGGGATGACACCCCAGAACGTGTCGCCGAGGCCTATGACGGTGCGGTCGCGCGACTGGACGTCATGACGGCTGCGCTCGGTCAGCCGCTGCCCTCCACGGTCGCCCACTTCGACCGTCCGGCACCCGCGTATCGCAGCCAGCGCACGGTGGAGGAGTACAGCGCCATCGTCGACAAGCTGGTTGGCGATATCGAGGCAGGTGAGGCATTTCAGGTGGTGCCGAGCATGCGCTTCGAAATGGAGACCGATGTCGACCCGCTGGAGGTGTACCGGATTCTGCGGGTCACCAATCCCAGCCCCTATATGTATCTGCTTCACGCGCCGGATTCCGATGGTGGGACGGCGTTTTCGGTCGTCGGATCGAGCCCGGAGGCGCTCGTCACGGTGAAGGACGGAGTGGCCACCACCCATCCGATCGCCGGAACGCGCTGGCGTGGCGCCACCGACGAGGAAGACACCCTGCTGGCCAAGGATCTGCTCGCGGACGAGAAGGAACTCTCTGAGCACCTCATGCTGGTCGATCTGGGCCGTAACGATCTTGGACGCGTCTGCACCCCGGGCACCGTGAAGGTCAGCGATTACAGCCACATCGAGCGCTACAGCCACGTCATGCATCTGGTGTCGACGGTGTCTGGACTACTCGCGGACGGTAAGACCGCACTGGACGCCATCACCGCGTGCTTCCCCGCAGGAACGCTGTCGGGTGCGCCCAAGGTGCGCGCGATGGAGCTCATCGAGGAAGTCGAGCTCACTCGCCGCGGCCTCTACGGGGGAGTGCTGGGGTACCTGGACTTCGCCGGAAATGCCGATTTCGCCATCGCGATCCGAACCGCGCTGTTCAAGGACGGTCATGCCTACGTGCAGGCCGGCGGCGGTGTGGTGGCCGACTCCACAGGCGAGTACGAATACAACGAGGCGCGGAACAAGGCCACCGCGGTGCTCAACGCGATCGCGGCCGCCGAAACCCTCACGGGCGCTGCCGATGTCTGATCCGGCCACGCCGAATCCGGGCCGGAAGCGTCTTCTCACGGGGGCCGGACTGCTCCTGATCGCCGCTGGCGGGTTGTGGGGGGCATCGAAGCTCACCTGGGTCCGCCTGAGGTCGTTCGACGGTTTAGGGGAGCCCCGAACCATTCTGGTGTCGGGCGCCGACTGGTCGGCCGCCCTGTTTCCGCTGGCGGTCGCCTTGGTCGCGGCGGCCATCGCCACCCTCGCCATCCGCGGATGGGCACTGCGGATCTTGGCTGGTCTCGTGGCGATCATCGGGGCCGGCGCGGCCTACCTGGGTGTCAGCCTCTGGGCCATTCGCGACGCCGGACCCCGCGCGGCGGAGGTCAAGAACGTGCCGGTATCCACCTTGATCGGCGCCGATCGGCTCGCCGCTGGCGCCACGACCACGGTCATTGCCGCCGTCGTGGCGGTACTGGCCGCCATCACGCTCCTGCGGGCCGCACGGGGAGCCGTGGACACGAAGTACCAGACCCCGGCCGCCCGGCGCACTGACGGCACCGATCCGGGAGATAAGACGCAGAGCGAGCGGGTGATGTGGGACAGCCTGGACGACGGAAACGACCCCACCCTCGGCCCGGCCGAGGGTTCATCCAGCCCCACCTGACCCGGTTTTCGTGTGCGACCCCACAGCGGCTACCCTCTGTGAAGTTCGAGTGCGCAGGCGCGGGGGCGCCGCAAGAAGGGAATCGTCGAGGTCATGAGTTCGGGAACCGTACTCGATTCGATCCTCGATGGCGTGCGCGCTGATGTCGCGGCTCGCGAAGCCGTTGTCGATCTCGCCACAGTCAAGGCGGCAGCCAAGGCCGCGCCCAAGCCACTCGATGTCATGGCCGCCCTGCGGGTGCCGGGTATCGCCGTGATCGCTGAGGTCAAGCGGGCCAGCCCGTCGCGTGGTGCGCTCGCAGATATCAGTGATCCCGCCGAGCTCGCCAAGGCCTACGAGGACGGCGGAGCTCGGATCATCAGCGTGCTCACCGAGGGGCGGCGGTTCCATGGAAGCCTCGATGATCTTGACTCCGTACGTGCCGCGGTATCAGTTCCGGTGCTGCGCAAGGACTTTGTGGTTGGTCCGTATCAGATTCACGAGGCGCGCGCCCATGGCGCCGACCTGATCCTGCTGATCGTCGCGGCGCTCGAACAGAACACACTCGTTTCCCTGCTCGACCGCACCGAGTCCCTCGGGATGACCGCGCTGGTGGAAGTGCACACCGAGGAAGAGGCCGATCGTGCGCTGTCTGCTGGCGCCTCCGTCATCGGTGTCAACGCGCGCGATCTGAAAACTCTTGAGATCGACCGGGATTGCTTCTCGCGCATCGCACCCGGACTGCCCAGCGGCGTAATCCGTATCGCCGAGTCCGGCATTCGCGGGACCGCCGATCTGCTGGCCTACGCCGGCGCCGGTGCCGACGCAGTCCTGGTCGGCGAGGGATTGGTGACCAGTGGCGATCCGCGGGGAGCCGTCGCTGATTTGGTGACTGCGGGTACGCACCCGTCCTGCCCCAAACCGGCTCGCTAGTCGATGTCTGACGGTCTTCGCGCAAGCGGCTCCAACATGAAGAACACCGGCCTACCGCAGATGAGCGCTGCGATCGCCGAGACCACCGCACATGATCCCGATGGTCGAGGGCATTTCGGTCCCTATGGCGGCCGCTATGTGGCCGAGGCGCTCATGGCCGTCATCGAGGAAGTCACCGCCGCGTACGAGAAGGTCAGATCCGACCGCTCATTCCTTGACGAGCTCGATCGGTTGCAGACGCATTACGTGGGCCGCCCGTCGCCGCTTTACGAGGCCGAGCGCCTCAGTACCCATGCGGGCGGAGCGCGAATCCTGCTCAAGCGAGAAGACCTGAACCACACAGGCTCCCACAAGATCAACAACGTTCTCGGTCAGGTTCTCCTGGCCAAGAGGATGGGTAAGACCCGTGTCATCGCGGAAACTGGTGCGGGGCAGCACGGCGTCGCCACCGCCACCGCATGTGCGCTTCTGGGTCTGGAATGCGTGATCTACATGGGGGCCGTCGATACCGCGCGCCAGGCGCTCAACGTCGCGCGGATGCGGCTGCTGGGTTCAACCGTGGTGTCCGTGGAGTCGGGGTCGAAAACCCTCAAGGACGCCATCAACGACGCCATGCGCGACTGGGTGACCAATGCGCACAACACCTACTACTGCTTCGGTACCGCCGCAGGTCCCCATCCCTTCCCGGTGATGGTCCGCGATTTCCAGCGCATCATCGGTATGGAGGCGCGGGCGCAGGTACTGGATCAGGTGGGCAGATTGCCCGACGCGGTGGTGGCCTGCGTCGGCGGCGGCTCGAACGCGATCGGTCTCTTCCATGCCTTCATCGACGACCCGGCAGTCCGGTTGATCGGATACGAGGCTGCCGGCGATGGTGTCGAAACTGGAAGGCACGCCGCCACATTCACTGGCGGGACACCGGGCGCTTTCCAAGGTTCCTACTCCTATCTGCTGCAGGACGAAGACGGTCAAACCATCGAATCGCATTCGATTTCAGCGGGTCTGGATTACCCAGGGGTGGGTCCGGAACATGCCTGGCTGCGCGAAACCGGCCGTGCCGACTACCGTCCGGTCACCGACAGCGAGGCCATGGACGCCTTCCTGCTGATCTCGCGCGCTGAAGGAATCATCCCGGCGATCGAATCGGCGCATGCGGTCGCCGGCGCACTCAAACTCGGAGCCGAGTTGGGCGCGGGCGCACTCATCGTGGTGAACCTGTCGGGTCGCGGCGATAAGGACGTGGAGACCGCGGCCAAGTGGTTCGACCTCTTGGACAAGAACGGCACCGACCAGGATGGAACTAGGCCATGACGCAGCCCGGCCGCCTGACCGAAGTCTTCGGCACGTGCCGCGCCGAGGGGCGCGCCGCGTTGATCGGGTACCTGCCCAATGGGTATCCCGACCTGGACACCTCGATCGAACTCATGACCACGCTGGTGCGGGGTGGATGCGACATCATCGAGGTCGGGATCGCCTACTCGGACCCGATGATGGACGGCCCGATGATCGCGGCCGCTGCGGAAACCGCGCTGACCAACGGAGTTCGGGTAGCCGACGTCTTCACCACCGTCCGCGCCATTACCGAGGCCGGCGGGCACGCTGTCGTCATGTCGTACTGGAATCCGGTGCTGCGGTACGGAGTTGACGCGTTCTCGCGTGACCTCGCGGCGGCGGGGGGGCTCGGGATCATTACTCCCGATCTGATCCCCGACGAGGCGCAGGATTGGATCGCCGCCTCGGACGCGCATGACCTCGATCGCATCTTTCTGGTCGCGCCCTCGTCCACGCCGGAGAGGCTAGAGATGACGATCGGCGCATGCCGGGGATTCGTCTATGCGGCCTCCACGATGGGTGTCACCGGCGCCCGCGATGCGGTCTCGAACGCGGCTCCCGCCCTGGTCAGCAGGGTTCGCGAAGTCTCCGATATCCCCGTGGGTGTCGGCCTTGGCGTGCGATCCGGCGCGCAAGCGGCCGAGATAGCCGCGTACGCCGACGGTGTCATCGTCGGCTCGGCCCTGGTGGCGGCCGCCCCACAAGGCGCGACCGCCGTGCGTACCCTGACTGAAGAATTGGCTACCGGAGTGCGGCAGGGCATCGGCCCGAGGTCGACCTCGGGGACAACAAGGACAACACTGTGACAGTCGTGAATCTGGCGTACATCCCCAGCCCGCCCCAAGGGGTCTGGCATCTGGGACCGATCCCGATCCGCGCCTACGCACTGTGCATCATTGCGGGCATCATCGTCGCGCTGGTCATCGGCGATCGTCGATGGGAACAGCGCGGCGGCGAACGTGGCGTCATCTACGACATCGCCTTGTGGGCAGTGCCTTTTGGGCTGGTCGGTGGACGTCTCTATCACGTGATGACCGACTGGCAGACTTACTTCGGTCCGCACGGTAAGGGGCTGGGCAAGGCGATAGCCGTCTGGGAAGGCGGTCTCGGCATCTGGGGCGCCGTCGCCCTCGGAGGCGTCGGCGCCTGGATTGCCTGCCGCCGTCGGGGAATTTCCTTGCCTGCGTTCGGCGACGCGATCGCACCCGGAATCGTGCTGGCCCAGGCCATAGGCAGATTCGGTAACTACTTCAACCAGGAGCTCACCGGTGGCCCCACCACGCTGCCGTGGGGGCTGGAGCTGTTCTACCGGCGTTCCGCCGACGGCACGGTTGACGTCCTCAACCTCAACGGCGTGTCCACCGGCGAGGTCGCCCAGGTTGTGCACCCCACCTTTTTGTACGAATTGTTGTGGAATGTCCTCGTTTTCGCATTGCTGATCGTCGTCGACCGGCGCTTCAAGATCGGGCATGGACGCCTGTTCGCGATGTATGTCGCGGCGTACTGTGTGGGACGCTTCTGGGTCGAGTTGATGCGCGTGGATCCAGCGACACAGTTCGGTGGGATTCGCGTCAACTCGTTCACCTCAACCGTGGTGTTCCTCGGTGCGATTGCGTACATCCTCCTGGCGCCCAAGGGCCGTGAGGACCCGGCGACCCTGGGCGGCACCCCCGCGCAGGCCGAAGACGCTACCGAGGTCACCGACGGAGTCCCCGAGGACGTGGATACCGCGGGAGAAGACGTCGCGAAGGACCCGGTGGAAGACACCGCGGAGGAATCTGCCGACGAATCCAGTGAGAACTCTGGCATTGTGGAGAAATGACCGAGAGCACTCCGCCTCCTTTCGGAACACCTCCGCCGGTGCCCCCACCGCCTGGCATTCCGTATCCGCCGCCCTATGTGGATCCCGCCGCGCCCTACGGGCGCGATCCGGCCACCGGTGCGCCGTACTCCGATAAGTCGAAGCTGGTCGCCGGCCTGTTGCAATTACTGGGCCTGGTCGGATTTCTGGGCTTCGGCCGCATCTACCTGGGTCAGACACTGCTGGGTGTTGTCCAGCTGCTGATCGGTTTGGTGACGTTCGGCATCGTCGCGATTGTCTGGGGGATTGTCGATGCGGTCCTGATTTTCGGCGGCAAGGTCAGCGACAAGGCAGGTCGCCAGCTCCGGGACTAGCCCGGCGGGTGTGAGACAATGGTGATGACCGGGACGGCCCGGTAATTCTTCGCCAGGGGACGGCCTCACCGAAATGTGGAGGTATCTCTCATGGTTTGGCTGGTCCTTCTTCTCGCGGGTCTGCTCGAGGTGGGCTGGGCAATCGGCCTGAAATACACGGAGGGGTTCACCCGCCTGTGGCCAACAGTTGGCACCGTCGGATCGATGATCGTCAGCATCGCGCTGCTCGGCCTCGCGATGAAGAGCCTGCCGGTAGGCACCGCATACGCGATCTGGGTGGGTGTCGGTGCCGTCGGCACTGCGATCCTGGGCATCGTGTTGTTCGGTGATTCGGCCAACGTCTGGCGACTGCTCAGCCTGGGATTGATCGTCGCCGGCATCATCGGTCTGAAATTGGCCTCCTGACAACGTAAACCGGCGAAGGTAACCGGTGAGTGAATCGTGCCCGCACTGACTCGTGAGTAGGTACCACCACGACTATGCTCAAAAGTCGTGACGAGACGCGGAAAGATTGTTTGCACCCTCGGTCCTGCGACCGGTTCGGCTGAGCTTGTGCGCGAGCTCGTCGAATCCGGGATGGACGTCGCGCGACTCAATTTCAGCCACGGCGAGCACGCAGACCATGAGCAGAACTACCGCTGGGTGCGTAAGGCATCCGACGAGTCCGGGCGCGCGGTCGGTGTTCTGGCGGACCTGCAGGGCCCCAAGATCCGGCTGGGCCGGTTCGCCACCGGATCCGCTCACTGGGCCACTGGCGAACTGGTCAGGATCACCGTCGAGGACGTGGTGGGGACCCCCGATCGAGTCTCCACCACGTACAAGCAGTTGGCTGCCGATGCTGCCGTGGGCGACAGGCTTCTGGTCGATGACGGCAAGGTCGGCTTGACCGTCACCGCCATCGAAGGCAACGACGTGGTCTGCCTGGTCACCGAGGGCGGTCCGGTCAGCAACAACAAGGGTTTGTCGCTACCCGGGATGAACGTCTCGGTGCCGGCCCTGTCCGAAAAGGACATCGCAGACCTTGAATTCGCACTGCGCCTCGGGGTCGACCTCATCGCGCTGTCGTTTGTGCGGTCACCCGGCGATGTCGAACTCGTGCACGCCATCATGGACCGTGTCGGACGTCGTGTGCCGGTGATCGCCAAGCTGGAAAAGCCCGAGGCCGTCGCCAACCTTGAGGCCATCGTGCTGGCATTCGACGCGATCATGGTCGCCCGGGGCGACCTCGGTGTCGAGCTGCCACTCGAAGATGTGCCGATTGTGCAGAAGCGCGCGATCCAGATCGCGCGCGAGAACGCCCGTCCGGTCATCGTGGCGACTCAGATGCTCGAGTCGATGATCGAGAACTCGCGGCCGACACGTGCCGAGGCCTCGGATGTCGCTAACGCGGTTCTCGATGGCGCGGATGCCGTGATGTTGTCGGGGGAGACCTCTGTCGGCAAGTACCCCATGGAGGCGGTGCGGACGATGGCCCGCATCGTGTCCGCGATCGAGAGCCATTCGGTCAGCGCACCTCCGTTGACCCACGTGCCCCGCACGAAACGTGGCGTCATTTCGTACGCCGCGCGCGATATTGGCGAACGCCTGAACGCGAAGGCGCTCGTGGCGTTCACGCAGTCCGGTGACACGGTGCGGCGGCTGGCGCGGCTGCACACCCCGCTGCCAGTGCTGGCGTTCACCCCGCTGCCCGAGGTGCGTAGCCAGCTGGCGCTCACCTGGGGAACCGAAACCTTCATCGTCCCGGTCATGGATACCACCGACGGCATGATTCAGCAGGTGGATACGGCATTGCTGGCGATGGAGCGCTATCAGCGGGGAGATCTGGTGGTGATCGTCGCGGGTGCTCCGCCGGGGACAGTAGGCTCGACCAATCTGATCCACGTGCACCGGATCGGCGAGGACGACCACTAGGGAAGAGGATCAGCATCAGCAACGCACCTGATTTCGCACAGCTACTCGCGCTGCTGGAGCTGAAGAACCCCGAGACCGACGTGTTCATCGGTGGTCATCCCACGGTCAATCCGCCCCGTACCTTCGGCGGACAGTTGATGGCGCAGTCCGTCGTGGCCTCCGGCCGCACCGTGTCGGAGAAGCTTTCACTGGCGGCCGTCTCGACCCATTTCATCAACGGTGGCGACCCAGCACAGGACATCGAATTCCGGGTACTCCGGCTGCGGGACGAGCGCAGTTTCGCCAATCGCCGCATCGACGCGGTCCAGGGGGACCTCTTGTTGTCCTCGGCGTTGGTGTCGTATCTGAAGGACTCTCCGGGGCTGGAACACGCGGTAAAGCCGCCCGTGGTGGCCAACCCGGAAACACTGCCGAGCATCGACGAGCACCTGGTCGGTTACGAGGAAACTGTGCCGATGTTCGTGGCCGCCCTCAAACCCATCGAGTGGCGGTACGACAATGACCCCGCATGGGTACTCAAGGCGAAATCTGAACGGCTGGAACATAATCGGGTCTGGATGAAGACTCACTCGCCGCTGCCCGATGATCCGGTGCTGCACAGTGCGGCACTGGTCTACTCCTCGGACACCACGGTGCTGGATTCGATCATCACCACCCATGGGCTGTCCTGGGGTTACGACCGGATCTTCGCGGCCACCATCAACCACAGTGTGTGGTTTCATCGTCCACTGCGGTTCGATGACTGGGTGCTCTACGCCACCGAGTCACCGGTAGCCTCGGCAGGCCGCGGGATGGGGGCGGGACGCTATTTCGATCGCGAAGGAGCGTTGCTGGCCAGTACTATCCAGGAAGGCATTATCAAATACTTTCCGGGGCGGTCATGATTCGAATTCTTTCTCTGCTGGTGCTGGTTCTCACTGTCGTCACCATCATTTCCATTATCAAAGACCCGGTGAAGCCCAACGGCGAGAAGCTGCCGTGGGCCATCATCGTGCTCGTGTTCCCGATCTTCGGCCCCATTCTCTGGTTTGCCATCGGAAAGAGCGATCCCTCGGACCGCTGGTAGCCACGGGAGTATCCTTAAGGTCCGAACAGGGCGACTGTGGGAGGTGGCGGAATGCTCGAACCGTCAGCCGTTACCACTCATGTGCGCATTGCCGAACGCGTTGCAGTTCACAGTGATTCGCGGCGAGCACGCTTCGTAAGTGCCGCCGCGGTTTTATTTGTCGCGGGATGGCTGGTGCTATTGGTTGCCCATTCCGGATACCCGGTGCAACCCGATTTCGACGAAATCCTTTGGCCCCTCACCGTTCTGTTCTGCGTCGGGTTCATCGCCCGTGGCATCTTCCTGGGCCGGCCGGTCACCTACGGCCACGCGGCGTGGTCGGCGGCAGCTGTTCTGATCGCGCTGGGGGCCAGCATCCTGCAGTTCGAGCGCACCGGCGATGCGCTGGTCATCGCCGCCGGACTCATCTTGATGTGGCCGACATCGGCACCGGCGCAGCCCGAAGCGTTGCCCCAGGTCAGCGCCCTGGTAGCCAGGACCAGTGACGACCCGTTAGCCGCCTTTGCCATGCACTCGCTCAAGTCCTATTACTTCAATACCGATCGCACGGCGGCGATCGCGTATCGGACACGCGCCGGTTTCGCCGTGGTGGGGGGAGATCCGATCGGAGATGAATCCGGTTTCCCGTCCCTGGTGCGGGAATTTGCGGCCATGTGTCGCTCGCACGGCTGGCGCATCGCCGTGCTGGGGTGCAGTGAACGCCGCCTGCCGCTCTGGGGCGACGCGCGCACCGTGGGCCATCCGCTACACGCCGTCGCGGTGGGTCGCGATGTCGTCGTTGACGTGCAGACCTTCGACATGGTGGGGCGCAAGTATCGGAACCTGCGCCAGGGCATGCAGCGCACGCACAACTCGGGGATCACCACCGAGATCGTCGATGAGCGTCGTCTCGACGGTGCACTGCGCGCTGAACTTCAACAGGTGATGGAACTTTCGCATGGAGGCCGATTCGAGCGCGGGTTCTCGATGATCCTCGATGGCGCGTTACTCGGCCGATATCCCGGCATCCGGTTGATCATCGCTCGCGACGATCTCGGTGCGGTGCAGGGATTTCACCGATACGCCACCACCGGGGGCGGCACCGATGTCTCGCTCGATGTGCCATGGCGGCGCCCTGGCGCCCCCAACGGCATCGACGAGCGACTGACTATCGACATGATCACGGCCGCGAAGACCGAAGGAGCCCGCCGCCTGTCGCTGGCGTTCGCGGCATTCCCGGAGATCTTCGCTGAGAAGGACCGCACCCGGGTACAGGAGCTCTGCTACTCGGCGATTCATGTGCTCGACCCGCTGATCGCACTGGAGTCCCTATACCGTTACCTGCGCAAATTCCACGCGCTGGGTGACCGGCGCTACGTGCTCGTACAAATGTCCACGTTGCCGCTGGTCGCATTCGCGTTGCTGAGCCTGGAATTCAACCCACGGTTGCGCCCCAAAACACCAGCTGAGGCGCCTGCGTAACAGGACATTAACGTTGGGAAAACGCGCACGACTTGGGTGATCGACAGGCTGTCCGCGTGACCGACACTCTCGATACGACTGCATCCGCACCCGTTTCGTCTGCTCCGTCCACCCACGACGCCGCAGAGAGCGCGGCCCTGCGGGAGACGTTGGAGGACTACACCCTTCGATTCGCCCCGCGGCGTTTCCGCCGGTGGAGCCCGGCGGTGGTGGGGGTGACCGCTCTCGGCGGCATCGCCTACCTGGCGGACTTCGCGATCGGTGCCAATATCGGAATCTCCTATGGCACCGGAAATGCATTGTGGGGCATAGGGGTTTTCGCGGTCATCATCATCCTGACCGGGATCCCCGTGTCCTACTACGCGGCCCGCTACAACATTGATCTTGATTTAATCACGCGCGGAAGCGGATTCGGCTACTACGGCAGCATCGTCACGAACATCATCTATGCGACGTTCACGTTCATATTCTTCGCGCTCGAGGGCTCGATCATGGCCCAGGGCCTCAAGCTCGGACTCGGCATACCGCTGCCCATCGGATATGCGGCCTCCACCATCATCATCATTCCGCTGGTCATCTACGGGATGAAGGCGCTGTCGGTGCTCCAGGTGTGGACCACCCCGTTGTGGCTCGTCATGATGGTCATCCCGTTCGTGTATCTCGTGGTGCGCCACCCGGATTCAATCGGAACCTTCTTCGCCTACGGAGGCAAGGAGGCGCAGGGGGTCAATCTGGGGTCGATCATGCTCGCCGCCGGTGTGTGCCTGTCCCTGATAGCGCAGATCGCCGAGCAGATCGACTACCTGCGCTTCATGCCGCCCAAGACACCGGAGAACAGCCGCCGCTGGTGGACGGCGATGTTGTTGGCGGGGCCTGGCTGGGTGCTGTTCGGGGCCATCAAGCAGGTGATCGGCCTCTTCCTGGCGGTGTATCTGATCGCCAACGTGGCGGGCGGTGCCGCGGTGGCCAACCAGCCCGTGCACCAGTTCCTGGAGATCTACCAGAACATGATGCCGCACTGGCTCGCCATCACGCTGGCCGTGATTCTGGTCGTGATCAGCCAGATCAAGATCAACGTCACCAACGCCTATTCGGGCTCGCTGGCCTGGACCAACTCGTTCACCCGCATTACCAAGCACTACCCGGGCCGATTGATCTTCGTGGTGTTCAACCTGGTGATCGCGCTGGTGCTGATGGAAGCCAACATGTTCGACTTCCTGAACACCATCCTCGGGTTCTATGCCAACTGTGGCATGGCCTGGGTGGTGACGGTGGCGACCGATATCGCGATCAACAAATACCTGCTCAAGATCTCGCCCATGGAACCCGAATTCCGGCGCGGCATGCTCTACAACGTCAATCCGGTCGGATTCGTCTCGATGCTGCTCTCGGCAGGCATCTCGATTCTGGTCTTCTTCGGAGTATTCGGAGAGGCGATCCGCCCCTACTCGCCGATCGTGGCAGTAGTGATCGCCTTTGTGCTGCCGCCGATCCTCGCGGTGGCCACGCGCGGTAAGTACTACCTGCGTCGCACCGATGACGGTATCGACCTGCCGATGTACGACGAGTACGGAAACCCGTCGGATGAGTTGCTTCCTTGCGCGGTCAGCGGTATCGAGTTTGAGCGTCCCGACATGCTCGCCTCGGCCAAGCCAGGTCCCAACGGTGAAAAGCAGTACATCTCATCGCTGAGCCTGGCCACCGACCGCGCTGGCGAGCACGTGCTGCCTGCCGATCCGCCCACGCGGTAGGGATTACGGCTCGGGGGTACCGGCCTTCTGGTTCATTCGATTTTCGAAAGCGTTCTGGCATTGGGCCGCCTTGGCCTGATCGCCCTTCGCATCAGAGACGCACGTGATGAAGTCGCTCAAACCGGCTGACTTCATGAAAACCAGAGTGAACACCACAACCAGCGTGGACAGCAGTATGGCCAGGCTCCCGAGCACGATGCCCGAGATCGCCACGCCACGGTTATCGGCCTCCGCGCGCCTGACCCGGCGTACGCCCACGATGCCGAGACCAACCGCCACAAGGCCGCCGATAAATCCGCCGAAGACGGTGCATGACAAGAGGATGGCGATGATTCCCACGACCAGTGCTCCCACACCGAAGCCATTCTTGGGAGCCGGTGGGGGAACCGGCATCCCGGGCGCCCCGTACGGGTACGGGTAAGCAGGGGGCGGGTATCCGCCGGGCGGCTGGTACGGGTGGTACGGCGGGGGCGGAGGCGGCGTTTCCGTCATACCTGCACTGTATCGCCGAGTTGGATGCGCAGGCAGGTCACTGAATCGGGTAGATGGTGGGTCGCCACCAGGACTGTTCGGCCCGCCAGCAGTGAGCTCTTGACGTCTAACAACTCCCGCAGGAACGCCTCAGCGGCGTGGCCATCGAGATGTTCGGTGGGTTCGTCCAACAGCAGCACGGGCACCTTGGACAACAGAGCCCTGGCGAGTAGCATCCGTCGGCGTTGCCCGCCCGACACCGAGGCCGCACCTGCGGTCAATACCGTGTCCAGCCCGTGCGGCAACGACTCGATCCAGGGGCCAAGGCCGACCTCGGACAACGCGTCTACCAGTTCGCCGTCGGTCGCATCGCCCCGAGCGATAAGAAGGTTGTCGCGGACCGTGGTGGCGAACAGGTGCGCGTCCTCGGCGAAAAACCTGATGAGCGAGGGCAGCTCAGTAGATGGAAGGTCCCCGAGTGCGTTGCCATCAACCCGGATGGCACCAGAGGCCGCCGGCGCGAGCCCTGCCAGCGTCATCAGCAGGGATGTCTTGCCGATACCGCTGGCACCGGTGATCGCCATCTTCGTACCCGCTGCCACACGGAATGATAGTGGGCCCGATGTCGAATGGCCGGTCCGCCAACACAGTTCGGTGCATTCGAGCGATGTGCCCGCCGCGCCGGCTGTGGGCATCACATCAACAGGCGCCGGAGCATCGATCGCTCCGGCCGCCAGCTCGTGCAGGTGTCGCGCCGATGCCCGTGAACGGGCAATCCCGATGGCCGCCGCGGGCAGCGCGGTGGAGGCCTCGAAGGCGGCGAGCGGCAACAGCACCAGGATGGCGAGGGTGGTTGGTGCGATATGCCCGGCGAGCTCGACCGCCGCCGCCAGCGCCCCGACCACGGCAGCTCCCATGGCCAGGGTGGGTGCCGCCACCGACCATGCGGCAGGAGCGGTGGCGGCGTCCTGAGCCGCAGCCCAGTCTCTGCGGCGCTGACGCGCTACTTCAAGCTGACGGGGGAGAAGGCCGCCCACTCGCAGTTCGGGGGCATGATCGAGGATCTCGACCGTCGTCTCAGCTTGCAAGGCGCGAGCGCGGGCGCCGCGTGTCTCCCGTGCACCGGATGCGCGGGAGGCCAATGCCGGTGCCAGGACATCGGCGACCAGGAGGGCACACGCCAAGATGGCTGCGGCGGGTATCGATATCAGCGCGACCGCCACGGTGGCCGCGACCCCGAGTACCCCGGCTACCGCGACCGGGATGATGCTGCGTACGACTATCTCGGCCAGCTCGTCGATATCTGCGCCGATACGATCGAGCACCGCACCCTTGCGCAGCGGTCCGGCCGAGCCGTCGACCAGGCGTGCGTATACATGCGCACGGACTGTGCCGGCACCTCGCAGCGCCATATCGTGACCCGCGAGCCGTTCGCAGTACCGCCAGATGCCACGCGAAATACCCAGGGCGCGCACCGCGACGACGGCAACGGACAGATCGAGAACCGGTGGCATCTGCCAAGCCCGGGTGATCAACCACGCCGACAAACCGGCCAGTGCCAGCGCACTCCCCAGTGCCAAGACGCCATAGGTCACGGCGATGGCCAACCGCACCGGCCGTACCCGCAGCGCGATCAGCCAGTGCCGTAACGGATCAGAGGTGCGCAGCATGTCTTGCCTGCACGGTGAATACTTCGTCGGCGGCAGCCAGGACAGGCGCTCGATGGCCCACCAGCACCACGGTGGCGCCCCGCCGGGCGCGGGCAACCAGTGCGGCCAGCACGGAGGCCTCTGTATCGGCGTCGAGGTGCGCGGTGGGTTCATCGAGTAACAAGACCGGCCGATTGGTGCCCAGCGCACGGGCCAGGCACAGCCGCTGGCGTTCACCCAGTGACAGTCCGGCACCGCCCGCACCGAGGCGGGTATCCAATCCGTCTCGCAGTGTCCGCAGTGTGCTGTCGAACTGGCTGTCGGCAAGCGCGGATTCGAGATCGTCCAGCGGCCCGAACATTTCGAGATTCTCACGGACGGTGCCGGGTATCAGTACCGGGCGTTGCGGCAACCATCCGATCATCGACCACCACATGTCGCGCTGGATCTGGTCAAGCGATGCCCCATCCACCAGAACGCGACCGTGCCTGGGTGGAGTGAGGCCCGTGATCGCGTGTAGCACCGTCGACTTTCCGGCTCCGTTATGGCCGGTGAGTACCGTGACGGCGCGGGGGCGGATCGTCGCGGTCAATTCCCATGGTGCATAACCGCTTCGGTCTGGCACGCTGACGGCCTCAAGCCCGATCACCGGTTGCCGGCGCGGAGTGATCGTTCCGCCAGCGACATCCACGGGTCTGATGCTGTCGAGGAGTTCGAAGGTCTTGTCCGCGGCGGCCTTACCATCGGCGGCACTGTGGAACTGGACTCCAACGCGCCGCAACGGCCAGTACACCTCGGGCGCCAAAATCAGTACGGTCAGCGCGGTGGTGAGATCGAGGTGCCCGAAGACCAAGCGCATGCCAATGCTCACCGCGATGAGCGCGACGCTGAGGGTCGCGATCATTTCGAGCACCATCGCCGACAAGAACGCCACCCGCAACGTAGCCATGACGGAACGGCGCTGCGCGGCACCGAGTTCGGTGATCCGGCGCAGCGGCGTCGCGGTACGCCCGAGTGCACGAAGAGTCGGGATACCCGCTATCACATCGAGAATCTGACCGGTGACGGCTGTCGAGGCGTTCAGCGCCGCCTCGGCCCGATCTCGGGTGAGCAGGCCGATGAGAATCATGAAGATCGGTATGAGCGGCAGCGTAATGGTGACGATGATGGCCGATCGGATATCGGATAACGCGATCACCACAGCGGCGGCGGGTGTCACGATCGCGGCACTCAGGACCGCGGGCAAGTACCCGGCGAAGTAGGGGCGCAGGTCGTCCAGTCCCCGGGTCAGCACCGTCATAGCCGCGTCCCGATACCGCTCTAGCTCACGCGGTTGTGCCTCGGCCATGGTCGCCAACAACTGGTCGTCGAGGTCAGCGATGACACCGGTGGCGCCCCGTTCGCTGAACCGGGTCTGTACACCCTGGGCTGCGGCCCGAAGGATCCAGAGCACGACGAGGATGCTGAGCGGTTGCCCCATGTGTGCCATGTCGCGAGACGCCGAATCGGTGATCAGCCGGGCAAGGGCATGCGCCAGGACCACCGCGATCGTGAGCGTGCAGGCCGTCATCACCAGCTCGCAGAGCACTGTCAGGATCAGGTAGCGGCGGGCGGGGGCGCTGCGGCGCCACAGTCGTGGATCGACCGGGGCACTGCGCGATGCCGTCATCGCACGGGGAGCCCGACCGGATCTGGGATCTGGTCGGCCGAGATGCGCTGCCGGAACACCCAATATGTCCAGCCTTGGTAGATCAACACAACCGGAGCGGTGACCGCCGCCGCCCAGCTCATGACGCGGAGCGTGTACGGGCTGGACGATGCCGATGTCACCGTCAGGTTGTAGGCCGGGTCGAGGCTGGAGACAATGAGGTTGGGGTAGAGGGAGCCAAACAGCAGGGTGACGACAGCGACCACCGTCAGGCATGTACAAGCAAATGCCCAGCCGTCACGGGAGATTCGCGAGGACAATGCCGCACCCACCAGCGACACCGCGGCGATCGCGAGCGCGATCCACGTCCAGCTCTTACCGTAGGCGAGCTGTGTCCATAGTCCGTAACCACCGGCCGCGACAATGACGGGTATCGCCAATCTGCGGGCAATCGAGACGGCGTCCTCGCGGACCGCGCCCGCGGTCTTGAGCGAGATGAACAGTGCACCGTGAAAGGCGAAGAGCGCCACGAAAACAACGCCACCCAACAGCACATACGGTCGAAGCACATCGCCGAGGGTGAGGGTGAGCTGCTTGGCGCTGTCCACCGGGAGCCCGGCGAGCAGCGATGAGAACGCCACACCCCATAGCAGGGCGGGTATCCACGATCCAATGGCTATCCCGAGGTCGCAACGGGCGCGCCAACGGGGGTCGTCGATCTTTCCCCGCCATTCGATGGCGACGATCCGGACGATCATGGCCACAAGAATCAGCAGCAGCGGAAGGTACAGGCCGGAGAACACCGTCGCATACCAGTGCGGGAAGGCTGCGAACATCGCGCCGCCCGCGGTGATGAGCCAGACCTCATTGCCGTCCCATACCGGCCCGATGGTGTTCAGGACGGCGCGGCGCCGACGATCGTCACCGCGGCCGAGCGGATGCATGAGCATACCGACACCGAAGTCAAAACCTTCGAGTACGAGGAAGCCGAGAAATAACGCCGCCACGACGATAAACCAGAACTGTTGCAATGTCGTCGGATTCATGTTCGGAGCCTCCTTACGCGACTGGTTGGACTAGTAGGCGAAGGACAGCGGTTTGAGGCTGTCGTCACCGGTGACGGGTGCGGCGGGCTCGGTGTCGTGTTCCAGGGGCCCCTCGATGGTGTATCGGCGGATGAGCCAGAACCACACCACCCCCAGTGCGCCGTAGAGCAGGGTGAACGTGATGAGAGACAGCCACACCGTCGCCGCCGAGTGATGGGATACCGCCAAGTCCACGGTAAGCCGGATTTGTTCGACTCCTGTGGGATTGGGGGCAACCACCCAGGGCTGTCGTCCCATCTCGGTGAATACCCACCCGGCGCTGTTGGCCAGGAAGGGAGTCGGAACAGCCAGAATTGAGAGCCAGGCGAACCAACGCTGACTCGGGATCCGTCCGCGCCGGGTGACCCAGAGTCCGGCCAGTGCCAGCACGGCGGATCCCGCGGCCAGCCCGATCATCGCGCGAAAGGCCCAGTAGGTGACAAAGAGATTCGGGCGATAGTTACGCGGACCGAATTTCTGCTCGTATTCCTTCTGCAGGTCTTCCACGCCCTTGAGGGTGACGTCGCTGAACTTTCCCTCGGCCAGGAACGGCAGGACATAGGGCACGGAGATGGCGTGTGTGACGCTGGCGCAGTTGTTGTGGGTACCCACGGTCAACACCGAGAACTTGGGGTCTTTCTCGGTGTAACACAGGGATTCGGCCGAGGCCATCTTCATGGGCTGCTGCTGGAACATCAGCTTGCCCTGGACGTCACCGGTGAACGCCAGGGCGACTCCGGACAGGATCATGACCGCACACGCGCCGATCGCTGCGGGCCGGTACATCGTGCGCGCGTCCTCCAGAGTGCCGAGCTTGTGTGAGCGGACCATCCACCAGCCACAGATGCCGGCGACGAATGTTCCAGCCGTGAGCAAGGATCCGGCGACGGTATGCGGGAAGGCGGCCAACGCCGTGTTGTTGGTGAGGAGCTCGGTGATGCTGGTCAGCTCGGCCCGGCCGGTCTCCGGGTTGTAGATGGCACCCACCGGATGCTGCATGAACGAGTTGGCAGCAATGATGAAGAAGGCCGAGGCATTGACTCCGATCGCCACCATCCAGATGCACCCCAGGTGCACCAGCTTGGGTAGGCGCGTCCAGCCAAATATCCACAAACCCAGGAAAGTTGACTCCAGGAAGAAGGCCACGAGCCCTTCGAGAGCGAGGGGAGCGCCAAACACGTCACCCACGAAGCGGGAGTATTCGCTCCAGTTCATCCCGAACTGGAATTCCTGCACGATGCCGGTGGCGACACCCAATGCGAAGTTGATGAGGAACAGCTTGCCGAAGAACCGGGTGAGGCGGTACCAGGCGTTATTGCCGGTGACAACCCACGCCGTCTGCATGATGGCCAGAAGCGGTGCGAGCCCAATGGTCAACGGCACCAAGATGAAGTGGTACACGGTGGTGATGCCGAATTGCCATCGGGATACATCCAGGGCGTTCATCGCCACCTCCTACGACGCAGCGTAGTAGTAGTTGCTATCTAAGATCAACGCGATACGGGCCACATTTACTAATACGCCAACGAGACGAACGCGGGGCGGTAAACGCGTGAACCCGCAAGAAGGACGACGTTAGGGGATCCGCCGCGGTGCTGCGTGTGAGCGCAATGCCGGCGCGACGGCCGGTCCCACCAGGAATCCGTCGGTACTGCCCGCATCGAGGGCTCGCCGGTACATCTCGGCGGCGCCCCGCACCGCGTCCAGGGTCGATGCGATATCGGACGGTGTGTGTGCGGCGGAGATCACAAAGGACTGCCCCAATACGCCACGACACAGCAGTTCCTGCAACAGCAGCGCGCGATAGTCCTGCGACGGCTGTCCGTCCGGATCGAGGCTCGTGAAAGTGAGACACGAAGACCTGCCGACGGTCCGGATATGCTCGCCCACACCAAGTTCCGTAGCGATACTGGCGACACCCTCGGCAAGATTGCGGCCCGCGGCCTCCATCGCGCGGACCGGGGCATCGTCGGCATAGGACCGCACCACCGCGCGAAACGCGGCCAGTCCCACCGCTTCCGGTCCGTTGGTGGTGGATAGCAGAAACGTCCGGGGATCGTCGGTGCGCAGTCCACCGCGTTCCATGTAGTCCCGTTTTCCGGCGAGTGCGGCGATCGCGAAACCATTACCCATCGCCTTGCCCCAGCACGACAGGTCCGGGGTGACCCCGTAGACAGCCTGCGCACCCGCACGAGACCACCGGAATCCGGTGATGATTTCGTCGAACACCAGGAGCGCACCGTGGTCGGTGCAGAGTGCCCGCACGGATTCCAGGAATCCGGGCTCGGGCTCGGCTGCCGCGCTGGCGGCCTCCATGATGACGCAGGCTATCTGGCCCTGATACTGATCGAAAAGGGTTGTCAGGGTTGACAGATCGTTGTAGTTGAACCTGACTATGTCATCCGTCGCAGCTTTCGGGATGCCCGCGTTCATCTCGGTGGTGCCGATGAACCAGTCGTCGGTCGAGAAGAAGGGTTGTTGGCATGCCGCGACTACGGTACGTCCGGTCACAGCGCGGGCCAGGCGGATCGCCGCGGTGGTCACATCCGACCCGTTCTTGGCGAACTTGACCATATCGGCGGTCGGCACTGTGCGCAGAAAATCCTCGGCGGCTTCGGCCTCGAGCACCGTGGGGCGGCTGAAACTCACTCCCCGGTACAGGGTTTCGCGAACGGACTCGACGACGGGGGCATAACCATGCCCAAGGGTTATGGCGCGCAGCCCCATGCCGTACTCGACATAGGAGTTGCCGTCGACGTCCCACACACGTGCGCCCGATCCGCGGGTCAGCACAGGGGCCATGCCCAAGGGGTACTGGTCGGCGCCCCGTGCGTAGGTGTGCGCACCTCCCGGTACCGCGTGGTGCAGCCGGGCCTGCCATGCGTTCGACTGATCGAATCCCTGGTGCGTCACGTCGCTACTTCCTGGTCGCGTCTGACCAGCGCCCACGCCCCACCGGCGAGCACGATCAACAGCCACCGAATCATCGAAATTTGTTGGAAAGCGGATACATCCAGGACCGAGCCGACCACCGTGAGCGCGACGAGTCCGCCCAGCACGCCGTTGATCAACTCCGTGGTGGGCGCGTCGCGGCAGCGATTGCGTGCGCCGGCGGCGTAGATGATCGCCGTAATCATCAAGACAACCAGGGACAGCAGGCCCAAAATGCCACCCTCGATGAGGCGGCTGAGGTATTCATTGTCGAGAACCGGCTGCTCGGCCCCGAGCGGATACGTGAACGATCCTTGCCCCAGCCAGAAGTGCTCTGTCCAATGTGACATCACGTAGTCGATTCCGCGGGCGCGCGATTGCAGCGACGGATCGTCAGCGCTGCCCATGAAGGTACTGATGATCGCGTCGAAGACACCGAGTCCGCTCACCGCGGCGACTGCGGCCGCACCCACAGCGGCGCACAGCAACCCGGCGAGGCGGGCAACCGGCCAACGCCACGACATCACGAGAATGGCCGCCGCCAATCCGATGAAGGCCGATCGGGAAACCGTCACCACCGAGCCCGCGATCACCACGATGGTCAGCAGGGCCCATGGCCAGGTCCTTCGGCCGGCCGCCTTGGCGCTGTACACGAGTGCCACCCCAATGGGGGCGATGGTGGTCAGTACGGCACTGAGTTCCAGAGCATGGGCGGCAGCGCCCTGCGCGCGGACGACGCCCTCACGGACAATCCCGTGTGCGACACCCGTATCGCCGAACTTCATGATGCCGGGAATCCGGATCATGGCTGCGACATCGAGGCCGGTGGCGAACTGCACCAGGGCCAGGGCCGCCGTGATGGCACCGCCGATGACAAGCGCCTTCAACAAGATCTCGATGGTGCGCGCGGAGCTCTCGGGATGGGCGGCGAAGAGAAAGACGAAGCCCATTAGAGCGGTCACCGTCACCGCGAATGCGGCAATACCCTGTCCGGCCTGAATCAAAGCGAGATGCGGCAGGACGCGCGTGGTGACGACATTGAACGACACCACCGTTGTCAGCAGCGAGGCCAGGATCGCGACCGAGAGCCCTCGTGCGCCGAGGGTAAGACGATGCCCCGACAGCACCCAATAGGCGCCCAGTGCCCCGGTGAGAATCAGCGCGACCTGGGCGGGGCTCAGTCCCTTCAACGCGTAGACCGCGTAGACCTGCCGGGTGCTCAGCAGCACGATCAATGCCGCGGCGGTGAACCTGACGGCGTCCGGCCCTCGGCCAGACGCGACGGCGGGTGGGTTATCGGTCTGAGGAGGGCTTGTCGTCACGCCAGCTGCGGAAATCGGTGAGTCGGGGCGGAGTCCAGTTCAGCACCGCTTGAGCGAGTGCCTCGTCGTCGATCTCGACGTTATCCAAGTCATCGTCGATGATCATGGGCGTCGGCTTATTTGCCACGTCGTGCCCGTTGTCACTCGCGGCCACCGGCGCTGGTTCCTCGATCGCGGTGGCCGCGGCGGGCTGCTCGTCCGCTGCGCCTGCCGTCGAAGTCTTCGCCCGCGCCTTGGTCTTGGCCGGAGCATCGGCAGACTTTTCTTTGCGACGACGGGCCGCAAGTGCGTCGTACACCAGGAGCACGATGAGTCCCGCCAGGAGCGCCGCGACCGCCATAGAGCCCGCCGACTTCACCGCGCTGTTGGACATCACGACGGGCGCGGTGGGTTCTTGCAGAACCGTGAGGCTGGCCCAGTTCTCGGGCGAGACGGACGCACCCACCTGGAGCTTCACCAGATTGTCGCGCGCAACGTCCAGGAGCGCCGCCGCACCTGCCTGACAGTCGGACGTGGCGCTGCACAGCACCAGAATCGACACTTGAGGCGACGGTTGTTGATTGCTCGGCCCCAGGTCAATGGTGTTGGAAACCTTGTAGTCCACCCCCGGCGCGGCCGCCGCAAGGGCGGCCTGCGCGGTCTGGCTGGACATGGAGGTGGCAAGGATGCCGGCGAGCTGCGCCTTCTCCGGCGAGAGATTCAGCATGGGGTTCGCGCCCAGGGTGTCACCCGTTGACGAGTATGTCGGAGGGGGTATGACGACGGCCGAAGCCGTGGACGCGCGGACGGTGACTCCCGTGGTGTACCCGTAGGCCCCCGCACCGCACACCAACACTGCTACGAGGAGCAGTGCGATTCGCCGGTTCAAGATCCGCCTGACCAGGTCGTTGACGTTCACGGGGGCTCCGACTCTCGCTATCGTCCGGACTATCGCAGCAGGCGCGCCGTCCCATAACCAGCGTTATTGGTCACGAGGATAACCCACACTTGCCCGACGTAAGGAATCAACGGCGCTAGGCTGTCCGCCGTGTCGACAGAAGCGCTGGACTCGCCGGTGAGGGTGACGATCTCCCAGGTGACGGTGGATCTTTGCTCCGTCCGGGATGTCCTCGCCGCCGTCGCGCAGCGTGCCGCCGCGCGTGCCGACCGTCCGCTGGTGGTCGGTTCGGTGAACTTGGACCATCTGCATCACTTTGGCGCTGGTCGCGCAAACCCGGACTGTGCGGAGCTCGGCCCGCGGCTGGATTGGTTGATGCTTGCCGACGGCGCACCGATCGTCGCGCGTGCCCGCCTCAAGACACGGCGGAACTGGCCGCGGATCACCGGAGCCGACCTGCTGCCGCTGGTTCTCGAACAGGCAAGACGTACTGGTAAGCGCGTGGGCTTTCTGGGTGGACTGCCGCAGACGCATGACCGGCTGCGCGCGGTGCTCGACGAGCGTTATCCGGGCCTTGACATCGCCGGGTGGTGGGCGCCCGATCGCTGCGACCTCACGGACCCGGGTCGCAGCGACGACCTGGCACGTGACATCGCTGCCGCGGGCGCCGATGTGCTGGTGGTGGGGCTCGGAAAACCTCTGCAGGAGCTGTGGATTGCACGCCACGGAGTGACCACCGGTGCGGTGATCCTGCTGGCCTTCGGCGCATCCGCGGACTTTCTTGCCGGCGCCGTCACGCGGGCACCGGAATGGATGCAGCGCTGCGGACTCGAGTGGTCCTATCGGCTGGGCCGCGAACCGCGGCGCATGGCGCGGCGGTACCTGGTGCAGGGGCCGGCGTCCGTCCTGCGGTTACGGCGAGCCTCAGTCGAGCCCGCACGGTCCTGGCACGCGTCGTAGCTAAACCCCATGCATAATGCTCGCAAAATGCTCAGCCATTCGTTCGGAGCTGAACTCCGCCCGCGCCCGCTGCGCCCCCGCCTCTCCGAGGGCGCGGGCGCGGTCGGGATCGCATGCCAGCTCGGCGATCGCCCGGGCGAAGGTGTCGGGGTCACCGGGCGGCACCAGGATTCCGTCGACGTTGTGCCGGACGTAATGCGATATCCCCGGATTGTCCGTCATAACCACCGGGCGCCCGCTGGCCATGGCCTCAAGGGCGACCGTCAGGCCCGAACCGGTGATCACATTGGGGCGTACCGCGATGGCCACCACGGTGGATCGGCGGTACAGATCGCGCATTCGTCCGTAGAGACGCTCGGTATGCAGCGTGACCACGCCGGGTGGCGCACTGACCGGCAGCGCGGTAGCCAACTCGAGCGACAGGCTCGGGCAACGTTCACGGGCGGTCAGAACCGCCTGGACAAGCAGGGCGTGATCCCGGTGGACGTCCTCGCCCGCGCTGACGACCAGGGGAGTGGCGGTGCCCTCCCATGGTTGTACGCGATAGAAATCGGTATCGATCCCCACGGGTGCGAAGTACAGCCGCGAATCGTCGACGCCCCAGGCGCGGGCAAGCAGTTCGACCTGAGGGGGGGACTGCGAAAACACCGCTGCGCTACGGGCCAGCGTGTGGCGCGCCAGCCCGCGATGAACCGGCGGAGAGTCTGCGGGCTCAGTGAGCCATCCGACTCCGGTCACCACCGGCGGGCTCATCCCGATAGCCGCAGCGGCCGCGGCGGGTACACCGGTGCGTTCGTCGTAACAGAAGACGACATCGCTCGCACGTCGTGCCGCTCTGTCAGCCACGACCTCCAGGATTTCCAGATCACCGGTGCGATAACGAATGTGGCCGGCCACGCGTTCGAGGCGGCGCCCAAACGAGAACTCGCTGAACGTCGGGGTCACGCCGTAGTTGGCCAACCGATGCAGTCCGTAAGGCGCCCGGTCCGGCACCTCATCGGCACGGTTCCGGACCTCCCATTGCGAAGCCGAAACGCCGTGTGGCAAAGCCACATACGCGTGGAGTCGTCGTTGCATTGTTCCCATCCCGTGTCGGCGCAAGGTAGCACATGACGCCGGAGCATGCCGATGGATCCCCGGTAACCGAGCCGGCATCTGGACGGCGAATTGCCAGCGCTGTCGCATGGCAACTGGGCGGTCGGGTGCTGGGGACGATCGTCTCCATCGTCGCGATCGCACTGACCACCCGTGCGCTGGGGCCAGAGTCCTACGGGCATCTCAATTCCGCGATCTTCTTCATCGGACTGTGGACCAGCCTGACTGAGCTGGGTATCGGCGTGGTGATCGTCCGACGGGTCTCTGCGGGTACCGGAAGCTTGCAGCGGCTGGTCGGTATCAATCTTGCCTTCTCCCTCAGCTATTGCCTTCCGCTTGCCGCCGTGGCCGCCGTATCGGGTTGGCTGATCTACGCGGATCAGCCAGAGGTGCAGTCGATGCTGCTGATTGTCAGTGTGAGCCTCACGCTGACAACACTGTCGAGCTGTCTCAACCCGATATTCATGTCCGCGGTCCGGTTCTCGGCGGTGGCACTGGCGGACACGCTATCCCGGGTCGCGATGCTCATCGTCACGATCATCCTGGTAACCGTTGGTGCGGATCATGTTTGGTACGCGCTGCCCCAGGTGGCGGCACCGGCCATACTGCTGTTGATACAAGGCATCGCGGCACATCGGATCACCCCGCTGCGAATCGTCGTGTCGGCGAAAGAGACCTGGGTCCTCGTACGCGAAAGCCTGCCCCAGACGATGGTGCTCATTATCGGCGTCCTCTACTGGCGTATTGATGGCGTGATACTCAGCCTCATGAGCACACCCGCCGAAGTCGGCCGGTATGGCTTGGCCTACCAGACCGCGTTCACCCTGTCGCTGGTGGGGAACTTCTTCCTGGGCGCCACCCTGTCCACGATGACGGGACTGTTTGCCTCATCGCGTGGGCGCTTCGCGGCGTTCATCGAGCGTTCCATGGGGTTGATGCTGGCCATCGCGGTGCCGATCGCAGTCGTCGGCTTCTTCGTGGGCCGCGATCTGGTCGCACTCCTGGGTACCGAACAGTTCGTGGACAAATCGAATCTGGTGATGCCGTTACTCCTGGTCGCGGTCGGCCTGACGTTTCTGACCGGCACCGTCAGTCAGGCGCTGTTCGCAGCGCATCATCAATCGTTTCTGCTGCGCCTCAATGTCTTCAATCTGGCCGGCAACATCGTTCTCAATATCCTGCTCATCCCATACCTGGGTTCCCTGGGCGCGGCGATCGCGCTGGTGACCAGCGAGGTGGTGGGCTTGGTCGCCGCCACCACCAGACTGACGACCTGTACGGGCTATCGCACGCCGTGGATGTTCCTGTTGCGGTTGGCCATACCGACGCTAGCGGCAGTTGGCACACTCCTGCTTTGCGCGCAGTGGATGCACGAGTTGATCGCCGCCGCCATCGCCGCCGGTGTGTACGCGGTGACGAACCTGTGGGTGGGACCCGTGCACCTGCGAGATGTCCGGGAAGTACTCCGCAAGGAGAGCTCTGATGGGTGATCGACATGGCTAGGAAAAGACACAAGGAGCTCAACCGGGCCTACTTGCCGGCTCCTCGGGTCAGTGAGGTGCACGGGGGTATCGCGGTGTGCATCGTGGCGTACCGCCGTCCGGATCTGCTCGAGGACTGCCTGCGCTCCTGTCACGAACATCTCGGCGATCTGCCGGTGCACGTGTGGGACAACTCCGGACCGGACTACCCGGGAATGGACACGGTGCGGGCGATGTACCCAGATGTGCACTGGCACGGCACGGGTCACAATCTGGGATTCGCCGCCGCCGTCAACAGATTGGCCGACTTCGCGCCGGGAGCACATCTGCTGTTGCTCAACCCCGATGCCATCGTGACGGGGCCGCTCACGCAGACTCGTGCCCGGGTCACGCTCGATGCGGGGGTGGCCGCTGCCGCACCGCCAATAGCGTCCGCCACCCCGCTTCCCGGCGAGTCCCTGTGGGATAACGGACATCGCGCTCCCACCTTGCTGCGGGCACTGGTGTCACGCGCGGGCTACGCGCCGGCATTGCGCGGCCGCGCGGTCTCGGAGCTGTACCGAACGCGCCCCACTGACGTCGACGGATACCTCACGGGTGCCTGCCTCTTGGTCAACCGGCGGACCTGGAATGAGATCGGCGGCTTCGATGAGGAGTTCTTCCTGTACGGCGAGGAAGCCGATTGGCAGCTCCGTGCTCGGTCAGCGGGATGGCGGCTGATTCTTGTCGATGAACCCGGTGTCACGCACAGCGCCAAAGGGACCGTCGCCGGAGATCGGCAGCGCGGCATCCGTTCCGACGATCTACTGCGGGCCAATATCGCGTTGACACTCGAACACTCGAGGGGAGTGCGCACGGCCGATCTTTACCTGGCCGGAACATCCGTGCTGGACCGGATACAGCCCGGGGCCCGGCGCGCGCGCACCACGCGGATCAGAACCGGTGGGGCACGCCCGCAGATAATCCTGACCACGAATCGGTTGGTGTACGGGGGAGCCGAACGCCAGCATGTATTGCTGGCCACCGAACTGGACAGGCGCGGCTACTCCGTAACCATCGCGTGCATGCAGCGACTCGGTCCGTTGGTGGCCGATATCCCGCCGACTGTGCGGGTGGTCCGCCAGCCTTGGTGGTGTCCCGCCTTTGAGACCGCCCCCGGACCTGCCATCCTGGTATCGGGGGATACCAACACCGAGACCGGATCGGCGACTCTCTGGCGCGCAGCCGGACGGCAACGCAGATGGCTTGTGGCGGCCCACATCCCGCCTGAGCTGAAAACCGGAACATACTCGGCGCCACTGGCGGCGGCAATGAGCCGGGCCGACGGCTTTATCGCGCTATCGCGGCGGCACTGGGAGGAGGTGTCGGCACATCAACGGGTGGGTACACGTTTCTTCACCGCACCCAACGGGGTGGTCAGCCGCCGAGAACTTCCCGAGAGCGCGCCCGGGCGTCCGGTGCCGAGCAGCCCGTTGCGTTTCGTGATGCTGTCCCGCATCGTCGAACACAAGAACCCGCATCTGCTGGTGGAGGCACTGAGTGGATTGGCCGAATACGATTGGCAGCTTTCCATTTTCGGAGATGGACCCGACCGCGAACGTCTGGAAGCGCTCACTCCCGAGGCGGTCCGTGACCGTGTGCGGTGGAGGGGTTGGTCTCCAGGACCCGAGCATGCGTTGGCCGATTGCGATGTGCTCTGCGTGCCCAGCCGAAGCGAGGCCTTTCCACTGGTGATCCTCGAAGCGATGGCGCGCGCCGTACCGGTCATCGGCTCCGCGGTGTGCTCGGTCCCCGACATGCTCGACAACGACAGTGGCCTGGTGGTCGACCCGATCGACGTACCGTCGTGGCGCGCAGCGCTCAGAGACGTCCTTGCCGCCCCCGAACGTTTGACGGCAATGGGGCGCAATGGTTTCGAGCGCATGCGCGATCTGTACACGATCGAGACTATGGCGGACTCGTACGAGCAGGCCTTTACCGCGGCGCTCAAGGACTGAGATCAGATGAGAATCCTGTGGCTGTCGCCGTGGATGCGGCCATTGGCACGCGTGCATGCCGAGGCCCTGCGCGGTCAGGGCGCTTCGGTGCTGTTGGTGACCTCCGACCAGCATCCCGAGTCCGGGCCGGCACGGGACTATGAGTTGGTGCTCGAGCCCTCGCTCAAGGATCCGGGAGGGTGGGCGTCCTGGGTGCGCGCGGTGCCGAAAGTCCGGGCTTTCCAACCCGATGTGGTGATCACCGAGCTGGTCCGTGATCCGCGTTGGCAGATACTTGGCGCCAGCCGGCCGCGGGTGCTGCTGATTCACGACGATCGGCCACACGACGCGTCCGAGGCGGTATCTCGATGGCGGCGTGCGGCGTTTCGCCGATGGGAGGCGACCGCGGCGCATCGCGTGGCGTTCAGCCACTACGTGGCGCAGCACATCACCCCGCACGCTTCATCGCGGGTCGGCGTGGTTCCGCTCACCAGTGATCTTGATCCGCACCGTGTACCACCCCTCACTCCGGCCAGCGGACGTCGGGACTTCGTCCTGATCGGGCGTCTCAACGGATACAAGAACGTCGACCTCATCCTGCGCGCGTGGGAGGCTCACGTCGCGGGTCCGGCATGGCGCGGCGATCATCTCGTGCTGATCGGCGACGGAGACATCAGGGGCACCCTGCCGGAGTCGGTGCACTGGATTCGTGGTCCATATAGCTACAGCGATGTGCTGCAACCGCTTTCCCAAGCCAAGGCCTCGGTTGTGCACTATCGGCAGGCCTCGCAGAGCGGGGTACAGACGCTCTCGATGCAGCTGGGCGTGAACGTCATCGTCTCTACCGAGGGTGCCTTGGCCGAGTTTCAGCCGCCCGGTGAGGTCGCCTTGGATCGTGATGACGCCCCCGGTCTCACCGCGGCGTTCGACCGGCACGCCGATCCCGCGGTTGCCGCAGGCCTCGGCGGGGCGGCGCGGGAGCATTACGCGCGGAACTTCACCGCAGATCACGCGGCGGCCAAGCTCTTAGCGATCTGCGAGCGACTTCCACATCCGCACTAGCTGCGCCTCCCAGTCTGCGATGTCGAGACCGCGCACCGTCTCACGCCCGGCGGCCGCCAGCCTGCGGCGCTCCTGCTGATCTGTGGTCAGCCGACTGAGGGCCGCGGCCAGGGCATCGATATCGCCGGGCGCTACCAGCAGGCCGTTCTCTCCGTCGCGCACGACCTCGGCAATCGATCCGACCGGCGAGGTGATCACCGCGACCGCCGAGGCCATGGCCTCCAGCAGCGCCATCGGCAGGCCCTCCGCATAGCTCGGGAGTACGAAGATGTCCGCACCACTGAGCAATTCGGCACCCGACGCCGCATCCAGCCAGCCGTGCACGGTGATCACATCCGCGACACCGGCCGAAGTGACCGCGGTGCGCGCCTGTTCCACTTCGCCGTCGCCGGCAAGGTGGATATGCAGTGCTGCGCGAATCTCAGGTGCGAGCGCCGATGTCGCCCGGATGATGTCGTATGTGCCCTTGCGTCGACCGAGCCTGCCCAGGCTTACCGCCGTCAGGATGCCGCCGGGTGAGATCGCGGTCTGTTCGGGGATGCGCACCGGGTTCCGCAGTACAGACACCCGAGAGGGATCGAGCTGCAGACAGGCCGTGTACTCATCGGCCAGGTCACGTCCAAGAATGATCCACTGATCGGCGCGTAGTCCCCATCGCACGCCACGTTGCACCGCGGCCCGCTGCTCGCGGTACCACCCGGCGAAGTCGAAGCTGTGCGCATGGATGAGTGCCGGTACCCCCCGAAGGCGCGCGGCCCATAGCGGCACTGCTTTGCGGGCGACGCTGCCGCCGTGACCGAGATGGACGTGGAGGACGTCGATGTGCCCGGTGAGGACGAACCATGACGACACGATCATTCCGCGCACGCCCACCCACAACCAACGCCACCGCGCGGCGTCCACATAGGTGGGCACCACCCGCACCATCACCGCGGGGTCAGTCAACGCCGCCATATGCGCCATGACGGTTGCCATACCGCCGCGGCTTTCGGGACTTGCCGGGGCCGGTCCAATGGCCAGGACGCGCACGGGCGCGGGCGCTGGATCGGTGTTGGGCACGGGCCAAGTGTAGAGCTCAATGGGTCTGTATCGTTCCCCGCTGTGACCGGAGCGGCAGCAGTGCGAGACAGCCGTCCACGGTGGCTGTGCGCGGCGGCGCTCGCGGTGTTGAGCCTGATAGCTGCGATGGTGCTGACACGCGACTCCAGCAAGTTCGAACATCGCAGCGCCGCGGACACTGCGGCGCACCGACTCGATACCGGCCCGCTGGTGCCGGGTGCCCTCGACGTGCAGTGGTGGGTACGCGACCACCTCGATGACACGCGCGCCGGGGCAATCCGGGATCGGATCGCCCGGTACCCGATCGCGATGTGGGCGACCGGCAATGACGAGGACGACAGCCGAAACATCGCAGACATCGTCACGCGGGCCCGCGATGCCGGTGGCACCGCGCAATTGGTGCTGTACAACATTCCCGATCGCGATGACGGCTTCTCGGGACCGCACCACGCAGTCACGCCCCAGGTGTACCGGGCATGGGTCGACCGGGTGTCCGCGCGCGTGGGCGACGCACGGCTGGTGCTGATCGTCGAGCCCGACGCCCTGTGGTTCGCCGATCGACAATCCCTGGAGGGCACTGATTTTGGCGATCGGATCGGCTCCCTCCGGTATGTGGTGGATACCTTCTCGGCGCGGAACGCCAACACGCGCGTCTACATCGACGCCGGAACCTCATCGGGTTCGGTGACGCCGGAGCGCATGGCGGCACTGCTCGCCAAGGTCGGCGTCTCCGATCACGTGGGGTACTCCGTCAACGTCTCATCGTTCGCCCCCACCTCCGAGATCACCGCGTACGCGCAACGCATCAGGGCGGCGTTGCAACAGTGGTTCGGTATCCCTGATCCACGCTATGTGGTCGACACCTCGCAGAACGGCAACCCGGACTGGAACTTCGACTGGTGCAACCCCGCTGGCCGTGTGCTCGGGACACCGCCTGCGGTGCTGGGGCGCCCCGACGGTCTGGACATGAACCTCTGGATTCTCGCGCCGGGCAGCTCAAATGGCCCCTGTGGCGCCGCGCCCGACGCGCCCGGGGGACAGTTCAGCCCGGCGCTGGCGACCGCGCTACTGCATTAACACAGCCCAGTCGCCCAACGGCCCTCCAGCTCCGGAAAGCGCAGGCGCACTTCCGCATATAGATCCGGCAGGGTAAGCAGCACGTGGGCGGGGTCGGCAGCCACCAGATCGGCGGGGGACACGATCGGGATATCGGTTCCGGGCATACGTCGCCCCTGTTTGGCTACAGATGCGTCGGCGACCGCCACCACCGAGTCCGTCGTCAATCCCGCCCGGTGAAACAGCGCGACCGCGCGCGACGGCGCCCCATACGCATACACCGTCTGTCCGGACTCGTGTCGTTCTTCAAGCCAGCGGGTGAGCCGCTGCACCTGCTCGTCCACCGCGTGCTGCAGCTGGGCGAAGCCGCCTGAATTCTCGGCGCCGTGTGCCTTCTCCCGTGCCAGAACCCGTTCCACGGAAGGCGGAGCCGGGTGCCCACCATGCCGCGCGGCCACCATCAGGGTGCCGCCGTACAAGTCGAACTCCCATACGGCTACGACGGACATACCCACATCAGCAAGCATTCGGCGCAGCACGGTCAGCGAGTAGTACGCAAAATGTCCGTGCCGCAGCGAGTTCCACTGACCCAGACTCAAGATCGTCTCTATCGAATGGAATTGCAGAAGCAGCACACCCTCTGCGCTGGTGCGGCGGGCGCGCAGGCCGATCGCTTTGGCCTGATCCTTATCGTGCATCATGCCGAAGCTGTCCAGCACCAGATCTGCGGGCTCAGCAGATGCGATCTCAAACCCTTTGGGAAACAGCAGGTTCAGCCAGCTGCCGCCATGAGGGCTGGCGAACTCGTACACGGCGCGTCCGGTGAGGAGGCCGGCGGCCTCCGCTCGGGCAACCGCGTCGGCGGCCTGGTCCCGCAGGGCTTGCGGCTCGACGGCCCGCGGCTCCTCGGTGTCGGTATCGTCGATCTCGAGTTGTGCGAGCGCACAGTCCGTGCACAGCATCATCGCCAGTGGATGCACCGTGTCCGTCGCGGGTGTGCTGGAGGCGGAGGGGAAGTGATCGGCGGCTGGTACGGCGCCCAGGTCCAACACCCGGTGCAGCGCGTGGCCCTGGCAATAACGACACCTGATCACCGTTGGCACCACAATCTTTGCGCGGTACGGCAGTATGGCGGAGTGCGCATCCACACCACCGAAATTGACGGCGTACTGCTGATGGAGCCCACGCCACACCAGGACGACCGCGGGTTCTTCACCCGGACATTCGACGCCGCGATTTTCGACGAGTACCAGCGTGCTGCCGGAGCGGCGGTGCGGGCCGCCGACTTTCTGCAGGATTCCCAGTCACGTTCGCGCCAGGGCGTATTGCGCGGTCTACACGGACGTTCCGGCAATGGGGAGAGCAAGCTCATCCGCTGTGCGCGCGGCGCCGTCTTCGATGTGCTGGTCGACGCGCGACACCACTCACCGACCTTCGGACGTTGGCAGAGCTTCACTCTCGACGATTCCACCCTTGGGCACCTATTCGTCCCGGCCGGCATATTGCATGGCCATCAAGCGCTGACAGAGTGGGCCGACCTCTGTTATCGCATCGACCGGCCGCACGACCCCGCTGAGGATGTCTCGGTCGCCCATGACGATCCCCAGCTCGGCATCGACTGGCCGCTTCCGGTCACCGTCATCAGCGCCAAAGATGCTGCCGCCGGCAGCTGGGCCGCGTTGACCGGACGCTGACCGGTTCACCGGGTGACCGGTCGCAGAGTGTCGTCAACTGCTCCCGATTCACGCAGGTTCTTCAGATGGGCGAGCCGGGTGAAGGATTGCCGGAACATCGATTCGGTGAGATGGCCGGCGACGCACTGCTCGTAGAGCTCCTTGGCGCCTGCCTCGATGGACCATTGCGCGTGGTAACCGGGCAGTGCTGTCCGTATCGCGGAGAAGTCGACGCGATAGGAGCGGGGATCCGCGCCCGTCTCTCCGGTGATGGTCAGCGTCGAGTTGGGTACGGCGGACACGGCCGCTTCCGCGATCTTTGCGACCGTCTGGTTGTTCTCCTCGGTGCCGACGTTGAATGCCGCGCAATGAATCACGTCCTGAGGAGCGGTGAGGCATTCCAGGAATGCGGCGCCGATGTCGCGGGCGTGTACCAAAGGACGCCAAGGTGTTCCGTCGGAAAGGACGCGGACCTCGCCGGTGAGAACGGCGTTGCCGACCAGGTTGTTCAGCACGATGTCGGCGCGAAGTCGCGGTGAGTAACCGAATGCCGTTGCGTTGCGCAGGAACACCGGCGAGAAGTTGGAGTCGGCGATAGCGGCGACATCATCCTCGACGCGAACCTTGCTCTCCGCGTACGGAGTCAAGGGCTTCAGGGGAGCGTTCTCGGTGACCAGATCATCGCCCGCCGACCCGTACACCGAACATGTCGAGGCGTAGAGATAGCGGCTCACTCCGGCATCCTTGGCCAGCCGCGCCAGCCGCACGGAGGCGTGGTGGTTGATGTCGTAGGTAAGGTCCGGCGCCAGCGCGCCGAGGGGATCGTTCGAGAGCGCTGCCAGGTGAATCACCGCATCGAAACCAGCCAGCTGATCGACCGTGACGTCGCGGAGGTCGACGGCAATCGACGGCGGATCCACCAGTGCCGGGCCCAAGACGCACTCTGCGAAGAGCCCCGAGTCCAGGCCGATAACGTCGTGACCGGCCTCGGCGGCCATCTGCGACATGACGGTGCCGAGATAACCCTGATGACCGGTGACGAGAACCTTCACTGCGTTGCTCCTAGAGAGATCGTTGCTTTTTCCAGTACGAACGCTTCGGCGTACCGGTGGCGGCACTGCACACCGCGCACTCGTGCCAACGCGAGAAAGGTCTCGTGATCAAACCAGTCATGCGGTCGCTGAGACGGATAGTGCGTGTAGATGAGATCGGCCTTGCTGTGGGCGATCTCATCACTGAGTGGCTGAAAGACGGTGGGTGTCGGGGTGTCCGTCTCCCATTTGATGATCTCGTAGCCGAGGACCAGATGGTCGCGAAACTCGGTGGGCGCCAGGGTCGCCAGCAGCCGGTGGTCCTGATGGGCGTCGTGGCGCTGCGGAGCGAAGACCACCGAGGCCGCGGACTCACGGCGAAATGCGGCCAGGGCGTCCTTGATCTGGTTCCAGTGCGCGGGAGCCCGTCCGTCGGGAAAGTCGAGCACGTTGACGGTGACCTCGGCGCCGGGACACAGCGCCGCCAGCGCGGCCCGCTCCTCGGACTCCCGTTCGGTTCCGCCGCCGGTCAGCACGAGGGCCCGCACGCGCAAGCCGGGCCGGCGCGTGGCCATAGTCAGTAGCGTGCCGCCCATGCCAATCGCGATATCGTCGCAATGGGCCGCCAGTAGCGCGATGTCATCAACGGATCCGGTGCCGAGTTCAATCACGTGGTGGCGGGCTCCTGCTCCCAGACCATCCACGGGCGCACACCCTTGCGATAACCCTCGTCCAGTTCGGCACGTTCCTTGAACGTGTCGGCCGGCTTCCAGAATCCGTTGAACTTGTAGCCGAACATCCTGCCCTCTTTGGCCAGCGACCCACAGGCGTCCTCGACCAGGTCGCCGCCCGCAGGCAGATAGTCGAAGACATCTTGGGAGAGCACGAAGTAGCCGCCGTTCTCCCACATGTCGAGTTTGGAGACCGCAGTGATATCGGTGATGGAGCCGCCCTCATTCACATCCACGGTGTGGAAGGACGATTGCGGCGGAACCAGAAGCATGGACGCGGCAGCTCCGGAATCCCGGAACTTGGCCACTAGATCATCAAGGGGAGCGTTGGTCAGAACGTCGGCGTAGTTGGCCAGGAAGTAGCGATCGTCGCCCAGGTGGTGGCGGACGCGTCGGAGCCGTTCACCGATGGGCGACTCGGCGCCGGTGTCCGCGAACGTAATCGTCCAATCGGCGATATCCGATTTCAACAGCCGCACCTGACCTTCCGCCAGGACGAAATCGTTGGACTGTGCCTCATTGTAGCCGAGAAAGAAGTCCTTGATCGCTTCGGCGCCGTAACCCAGACACAGGATGAATTCTTTATGTCCGTGGTACGCATAGTATTTCATCACATGCCAGATGAGCGGCCGCGGCCCGACCATCTGGAGAGGCTTGGGAATCACGTCGCCGGCGTCGTTGCGCATGCGCATTCCAAAGCCGCCACAGAAAAGCACGACCTTCATACCGATGCTCCTTCGGGCTCAACGTGCGGTTCCACCACATGCAGCTGGGGCAGCGGATAGACCAGCTTTCCGCCCCATTCGCCGACATGGCGCAATTGACTGGTGATCTCGGCTTCCAGATTCCACGGGAGCACAAGCACCACATCGGGTTTGTCTTCGTCGATGCGCTCGGGGGAGTACACCGGGATGCGGGTGCCGGGACTGAACATGCCTTGCTTGTACGGATTCCGGTCGACGGTATAGGCCAGAATGTCGGTGCGGATGCCGCAGTAGTTCAGCAAGGTATTGCCCTTGCCGGGTGCGCCGTAACCGACGACGGTCTTGCCCTCGGCCTTACAGGTAAGGAGAAACTGCAGAAGTTCCAGGCGGATTCGCTCGGTTGTCGCGCGGAATCGTTCATAGCCAGACAGTTCGTGCAGGCCTGCCTGCCGTTCCAGTTCCAAGACTTCAGCGACCGATGGTGCGATCTCGGGCCGGCACTCGCGAGGGCGCGCCCAGACCCTTATCGAGCCACCGTGCGTATCAAGGAGTTCGACATCGACCACTTCGAGATCGCCTACGGCAAGCGCTCTTTGGGCAGCCAACACGGTGTAGTACTGGAAGTGCTCGTGGTAGATGGTGTCGAACTGGCCAAGCTCGATGAGGTTCAGCGCATGGTGCACCTCGATGCTCACCCAACCGTCGTCGGCGACCAGTCCGCGCAGCGCACGGGTGAACCCACGAAGATCGGGGATGTGCGCGTACACATTGTTCGCGGCGACGAGGCGGGCCGGCCCGTGTTCGGCGCGAACGCGGGCGGCGGTGTCCTCGTCGAGGAAGGCCGTCAGCGTCGGAACGCCCTTCTCTCGCGCGGCGTGCCCGACATTCACCGAGGGCTCGATACCGAGGCAGCGGATTCCCGCGGCGACCGCATGCTGAAGCAGGTAGCCGTCGTTGCTCGCCACCTCGATAACGAAGTCGTCGGCGCTGTCCGGGGAAAGCCCCAGGCGTGCAATGGAGTTGCTGACATATGTACGCGCGTGGTCGACCCAGCTGTCGGAGTACGACGAAAAATATGCGTACTCGGTGAAGTTGTCCTCGGGGCTAATCAGAGCAGGAATTTGCAGCAACATGCAGTTCCGGCACAGCCTCAGATGCAGGGGGTAGGTGGGCTCCGGCAGATCCAGCTCATCGGCGTGCAGAAACTTCTGGCAGGGCGGGGTGGCACCCAGATCGACGACGCTGAGCAGCTCCGTCGAGTCACACAGGCGGCAGCGCACCGGTCCCTCCTTAGCCAGCTATGTGGAGTACGGATGTCTCCAGACCCGGCGATAGGGTACCCGGTTCTCGGCGCTACTGCGACCAGCGGTTCGCAATCAGGTTGAAGCCGATGTCCTTGGTGTTCTGCATCGCCTCGTAGAGGCGGTAATAGGAGATGTAACTGATCCGCCATCTACCGTCCGCATCACGGCGGTAGCGGTCGGTGTAATACGAGGTACCGGTGATCAGGACGCTATGCGCCGGAACGATGACGACATCGCTCATGGCCCAACTGCCGCTCGCGGTGTCGCCGTCGACCTGGATCTCGGGATGACTCATGGTGTGCACGCTGGTGATGTCGGTGGTCAGCGATGACCGCATGTAGTCGACAACGCCAGTGCGCGACGTGAACTCGAGGGGCGCACCATGCACCGCGGTGCCGTACGTCGCCTGAACATCCTCGGTGAGGGTGTCGGCGAACTCGTCCCACAACTTGTTGTCGAGGGTGCGTGCATAGCGGTACTTCAGCTCGGTGATCTCGTGGATGTCGACGAGTGTTGCGAGGGTCATGATTGCCAGTAGTAGCACGTGAGGAGGCGTCACGTGCGGCATCGGCAGGGGTTAGACATGGTGTGCGGTTCCTACCAAGATCATCTGCAAAAGCTGTGTGTGGGAGTACATTTGTCCTGTATTTGTCCGCCCGTTGAAGAGGTGCCCATGAACTCATTCACTCGTCTTGTTGTGGCGCCTGCGGCTGGCGTCCTGGCTGCTGCCTTTGTCGGATTCGGGGCTGTGGTGGCGTCAGCTGATCCGTCTCCGGCACCTCCGGTTCCGGGCTCGCCGAACTCGCCGTCGCACGGATCTTTGGTCGATCAGCCGGGCAACGACGGAAACAGCGGTTGGGGCTACCTGCCCGGCGGCGCGGGAGCTCAGTGCGAGAACGCCTGGGTGGTCTGTGGTTCCGACAACAACCCACCCGAATCCAATATCGCTCCGGGACATGACGACGATGGCGGCTGGGTCAGCGCGCCCGGACAGACCGGCGCCGATTGTGAGAACCCAGGAGTCACCTGCACCGACGTCGGCTAGGCGTTGCGCTGCAGGGGTCAGTACATCTGGCCGTAGGCCATCGACACCCAGCTGCGCTGTCCGGCGGCTCCCTGCACCGTGATGGTGTGGGGGGCTGACGGGTCGGCGCTGACAGCGAGAAGCATCACAATAATTCCGGGCTTACCGGGATCGTCTCCACAGATGCCGCCGCCGGGCACCGGAGCGCCGTCGAGCGAGATGTTGACTGCCGGGCCCCCGGTGCACAGCGCCGCGATGTAGGCCGCAGGACCTGACGCTGACGGTTGGGGAGGTACCGCGATCTCATAGCTGCCGGTGCCGTCTTTCGTCGCGGCGACGACGGGGTTTTGCAGGCTTCGGAATGTATCGCGGATGCGCTTGGCCGGGTCATCCGCGTCGGCACCGGTAGTGGGGGAGATGGATGTGGACCTGGGGATAGTCGACGCGGCGAAGGTCTTCGTGGTGGCCGTTGACGACGATGTCTCCGGTATCCGAGTGATGCCAGAGGATGTCTGGCACGCCGCGACCGCGGAAGCGCACACCATAAGAGTCAGCACACCGACAGTTGCTCGGTTCATGCGGGGAATCAAAGCATGATGCCGGTAGTTCGTGGTGCCCTCGGTGAGATTCGAACTCACACTGCACGGGTTTTGAATCCGTTTCCTCTGCCAGTTGGGATACGAGGGCCTGGCGCTACTGCCGTTTTGGTGGCCGGCGGCCAGTCGCGCGATCTCCAACCTTAAGGGATGGGGTAGATCACTTTCACCAGGGTATCGCCGTACATGCGACCACATGCGTCACAATGGTCGCCATGACCGGCCCTCAGAACACCGAACCGGCGGCCCCCGCGCGCCGCGTGCTCGTCGCCGAAGACGAAGCTCTCATCCGCCTCGACCTGGTCGAGATGCTCCACGAGGAGGGCTATGACGTGGTGGGTCAGGCCGGGGACGGGCAGGAAGCCGTCGACCTGGCCGAGGAGCTCAAACCGGATCTGGTGATCATGGACGTGAAGATGCCGCGCCGGGATGGCATCGACGCCGCCTCGGAGATCGCCGCCAAGCGCATCGCCCCCATCGTGATCCTCACCGCGTTCAGCCAGCGCGACCTCGTCGAGAAGGCCCGCGACGCCGGCGCCATGGCCTACCTGGTGAAGCCGTTCTCCAAGACTGACCTGGTGCCCGCCATCGAGGTCGCCGTGAGCCGTTTTGGCGAGCTCACCGCCCTGGAGAAGGAAGTTCAGACCCTGGCGGACCGGCTGGAGACCCGCAAGCTTGTCGAGCGCGCCAAGGGCGTCCTGCAGTCGACCCAGGGCCTCACCGAACCCGAGGCGTTCAAATGGATCCAGCGCGCCGCGATGGACCGTCGGACCACCATGAAGCGCGTTGCCGAGGTGGTACTGGAAACGCTCGACACCGACGCGCCGAGCTGAAACTCGAGTAAGCACTGCGCGTTGCCCCGCGGTTGACTATGTTTTCTGATCAGCGTTTTTGTTTCGCCCTGTCAGCCCCAGCCATCCGGAGGTAATCGTGCGTGCACGCGCGAGTCTGATCATGCTGGGCGCGGTGACCCTCGCCCTGGCCAGTTGTCATGCCGGTACTCAGTCGGACGATTCAAACCAGACCAGCCTGAAGATCTCGCCGTTGGTGCAGATCGCTCAGGATGGCTCGGAGGTCCCCGCGTCCAACGCGAAGTCGGCAGCCGATCCTGCCGGTGATGGAAAGGCGCAGTGCGCCAACATTTCCCTGGCGATGGCCGGTGCCCTCAACGGCCCGGACGCGGCGTTGGGAATCAACATCCTCGACGGGGCAAAACTGGCCATCGACAAGCACAACGCCGCTAATCCCGGCTGCCAGATCAAACTCCGCGAGTTCGATACCGAGGGGCTGCCACAGAATGCGAGCAACATTGCTCCGCAAATCATCGGCGACCCGACCATCATTGGACTGATCGGGCCGGGTTTCTCCGGGGAGACCAAGTCGACAGGCCAGATCTTCAGTGAGGCCGGTCTGGTCTCGACGACGGCCTCGGCCACTAACGTGACACTCACCCAGCAGGGCTGGAAGACGTTCTTCCGCGGCCTGGCCAACGATGGGGTGCAGGGCCCGGCCGTTGCCAACTACCTCAAGAAGACGCTTGGGTACAAGAAGATCTGCGTGGTCGACGACAGCACCGACTACGGTTCCGGGCTTGCCAACGCGGTGCGCGGGACGCTCGGAACCGAGTGCAACGCCTCGGTGAAGAAGGGGGACAAGGATTTCTCCGCGGCGGTCTCTCAGCTCAAGAGCGCCACACCGGACGCGGTCTTCTTCGGCGGTTACTACGCCGAAGCGGCCCCCTTGGTGCAGCAGTTGCGCAACGCCGGGGTGACCGCCACATTCGTGTCCGCGGACGGCACCAAGGATATGGAGTTCGTCAAGCAGGCCGGTGACTCGGCCAAGGACGCGCTGCTGTCCTGCCCGTGCGGGCCTGCTTCGGACACCTTCGCCAAGGAGTACACCGCCAAGTTCTCGCAGGAGCCCGGGACGTACAGCACCGAGGGGTATGACCTTGCGACGATCTTGGTCAAGGGTATTGACGCCGGAAGGACCACGCGGGCCGGTTTGGTTGATTGGGTGCGGAACTACCAGGGGCAGGGTGTGGCGCGTGAGTACAAGTGGAACGAGAACGGAGAGCTAACCTCGACGCTTATCTGGGTGTATAAGGTCACATAGGACATACGAGGGGACTAGGCTCAGCCGCAAATGATTTCGGGGTGGATGGCACAGACAGGTGTGCAGGCCAGCACAATTTCATTCGATCTGCACGGACTGTGGAACAGCATCGGTCAGCTGACGATCGACGGTTTGGCGTGGGGCGCCATCTACGCCTTGGTCGCGGTGGGCTACACGCTCGTCTTCGGGGTGTTACGCCTCATCAACTTCGCGCACTCCGAGGTCTTCATGCTGGGCATGTTCGGGGCGTACTTCGCCCTGGATGTCGTACTCGGCTTCACGCCCGGCGGCAATGCCTATAACAAGGGCGTATCGCTCACTGTGCTGTACCTCGGTATTGCGATGCTCGTCGCGATGCTGGTGTCGGCCACCACGGCGCTAGGACTAGAAGCGGTCGCCTACCGCCCGCTGCGGCGCCGCGGCGCGCGGCCACTGACGTTCCTCATCACCGCCATCGGAATGTCCTTCGTCATCCAGGAATTCGTGCATTTCGTGCTGCCGAAAATCTTGAAGAGATACGGCGGCAGCAATGCACAGCAGCCGATCCGCCTGGTGACGCCCAGGCCAGTCTGGACCTTTGGCCCCTTTGACATCGGCGGCCGTCACATTCCTTTCCAGGCCACGCTCACCAACGTCACCATCGTGGTGGTGGCGGCGGCCCTGGTGCTGGCCCTCTTAACCGACATCGCGATCAACCACACCAAGTTCGGGCGTGGTATTCGCGCGGTCGCGCAGGATCCGACAACGGCGACGCTGATGGGCGTATCGCGTGAACGCATCATCATGACGACATTCGTCATCGGTGGTCTATTGGCCGGGGCGGCCGCGCTCCTCTACACGCTGAAGGTGCCGCAGGGCATCATCTACTCAGGCGGATTCCTGTTGGGTATCAAGGCATTCTCTGCCGCAGTGCTCGGCGGTATCGGCAACCTGCGGGGTGCGCTGCTGGGCGGCCTGCTGCTGGGCGTGATGGAGAACTACGGGCAAGCGGTGTTCGGCACACAATGGCGCGACGTGGTGGCATTCGTCCTACTGGTGCTGGTACTCATGTTCCGTCCCACCGGCATTCTCGGTGAGAGCCTCGGGCGGGCGAAGGCATGACGGCCGCACGCGCACTCGCGCCCGGTGACTCGATACGCCGGTGGTGGTCCGAGCTGGCACGCCCTGTCCAGTGGGCGTACGGGGCCATCGGTTTCGCGCTCATGGCGCTGCTGCCGGTATGGAAGATCCCGTTACTGGACACCCCCAACACGGCCTTCGGCCCGGTGATGGCGCAGTTCGCGATGGTAGCGCTGATTGCGATAGGCCTGAATGTCGTTGTAGGGCAAGCAGGGTTGCTTGATCTTGGGTATGTCGGCTTCTACGCCATCGGCGCGTACACGGTCGCGTTGCTCACGAGTCCCGACAGTCCGTGGAATCGGATGGGGACATCGGCCTTCTTCAGTTCGAGCTGGGCATGGTTGTCCTGTCTGCCGATCGCCGTCGCGATCACCGCCTTCTTCGGCCTCGTGCTGGGCACACCCACGCTCCGGCTACGGGGTGACTATCTGGCCATCGTCACGCTGGGATTCGGCGAGATCATCCGGCTGCTCGCCGACAATCTGGAGGTCACCAACGGACCACGGGGCCTGCACAAGATCGCGTATCCGCATGTGGGGGAGCAGTACGTCCGTGGCGGTGTCTTCTCCAGCGGCAATTCGGGTGGCCACCTCAACTATGGCGTGTGGTGGTACTGGCTCGGGCTCTGCCTGATCGCGGTGGTGCTGATACTGATGGGCAATCTTGAGCGCAGCCGAGTTGGCCGCTCGTGGGTGGCTATTCGGGAGGACGAGGATGCCGCCGAGATGATGGGGGTTCCGACGTTTCGGTTCAAGTTGTGGGCCTTCGTGATTGGTGCCAGCATCGGTGGATTGTCCGGTGCTCTGTATGCGGGCCAGGTCCAGTACGTGGCCTCGCCCACCTTCAACATCATCAACTCGATGCTGTTCCTGTGCGCCGTCGTACTGGGTGGGCAGGGCAACAAGCTCGGTGTGATCTTCGGCGCGTTCATCATCGTGTACCTGCCGAACCGTCTTCTCGGCGTGCAAGTGCAGGGCGTGGACCTCGGGAATCTGAAGTATCTGTTCTTCGGATTGGCGCTGGTTGTGCTGATGATTTTCCGGCCGCAGGGCTTGTTCCCAGCGCAGCAGAAGCTGATGGCATACTGGCGCAAGGCATCTGAGCGAATTGGCGCGAAGAAGCCCGAGGAAGCCGAGGCTCCGGTATGACCAAGCACGAGAAGGTCAGTCCTGAGGATGAGCCGGAGGGTGTCGAGCTCACCGGATCCGAAACCGCGGTGGACCTGGCCGAGGATCCTGACGACGAGACTGATTCCGCCGAGGCCGAGGTGCTGCTCGAGGTCAAGGGACTGACGCTCAAATTCGGTGGCCTGCAAGCCCTCGACGGGGTGAGCTTCGATATCCGGCGTGGCGAGATCCTCGGTCTGGTCGGCCCGAACGGTGCCGGCAAGACGACCTGCTTCAACGCCATCACGGGCGTGTACAAGCCGACATCGGGCAGCATCGTGTTCGACGGGAAACCGCTGCGCAGAATGCGGCGACACCAGATCACCCGGCGCGGCATCGCCCGGACTTTCCAGAACATCCGTCTGTTCGGCGAGATGACGGCCCTGGAGAATGTCGCGGTAGGTACCGACGCCCGGCACAAGACCTCGGTGCTGGGCGCGCTACTGCGCACACCACGGCACCGGCGCGAGGAACACTATGCCGTCGACGTGGGACTGGGGCTGCTCGACTTCGTCGGCATCGCCGATGTCGCCGACATCAAGGCCAAAGACCTCCCGTACGGCAGTCAGCGCAGACTTGAGATCGCGCGGGCGCTGGCCACCGAGCCCAAGCTGCTCTGTCTGGATGAGCCTGCCGCCGGGTTCACTCCCAGTGAGAAGGAATCACTGATCGAGCTGATTCAGCGCATCCGCGATTACGGGTACACGGTCCTGCTTATCGAGCACGATATGAAGCTGGTCATGGGCGTCACCGATCGCATCGTTGTACTCGAGTTCGGCAGGAAGATCGCCGACGGCCTGCCCGCCGAGGTCAGAAACGACCCGGCGGTGATCGAGGCGTACCTAGGAGTGGCCGATGAGGAATTCCACGGACCCGGTTGGCTCGACTCGGCCGCGCCCGATACTGAAAGCGAGAGGTAAGTGCCTCCCGTACAGCTGAAACTCACCAACGTCGGGGTCCACTATGGCCCGATCCAGGCGGTTCGCACGTTGTCCCTGGACGTTCGGGAGGGTGAGCTGGTCACCCTGCTCGGTTCCAACGGCGCCGGTAAGTCGACCACCATGCGTGCCATCTCCGGTCTGGTCCCGCTCAGCGCCGGGTCCATCTATTTCGAGGGTCAGGACATCTCGAAGATGAAGGCGCACAAGCGTGTCAAGGCGGGAATCGTCCAGGCGCCCGAGGGGCGGGGGATATTTCCCGGCATGACCGTCGCCGAGAATCTCGAAATGGGTTGTTACGGGCGCAAATTCAAGTCACGGGCGGAACGCCGGGAACGCCTTGACTGGATCAACGCATTGTTCCCACGGCTCGCCGAACGCCGGCACCAGGAGGGCGGCACTCTCTCCGGCGGCGAACAACAGATGTTGTCCATCGGACGTGCGCTGATGGCCAGGCCGAAGATCCTCCTGCTCGATGAGCCGTCCATGGGTCTGGCACCGTTGTTGATCACGAAGATCTTCAACATCATCGAGGAGATCAACGCCTCCGGGACGACGGTGGTTCTGGTCGAGCAAAACGCGCAGCAGGCACTGAGCCGTTCTGATCACGCCTACATCCTGGAGACCGGGTCGGTCGTTCGATCGGGCGCCGGACGAGAATTGCTGCAGGACGACAGCGTTCGGTCCGCCTATCTCGGCGTTGTCTGACCTTCTCCTGTTCTACCCGCGGCCCGCTCCCACGGCCAGGTCATCAATGCCCAGACTGTCAGAACCAACATGGCCGCGAAGACCACATACCAGGGCCACGGGCCCATCAGGTCCAAAAGGCTTGCCGTGGCCGGTTTCTCGTTGAGAAAGCCATAATTCGACCCGGCGACGGCGTTGAACGTCATGGTGAGAGTTGCCCAGGACAATGTGACGGTGGCAGTTAGGCGATAGCTATGCCACGTCGGACGCATGCCCCGTCCCCACGTGAGATAGATGGCCGCCCACACCACGAGCAGATGTATCGACCAGAACGCGAGAAACTCGTGGCCCGGAAAGTCAGAGCCGGTCAGCACGGGGGAGATGAGCGCCTGGCTACTGAGCACCAATCCCCAGTAGTACGTCAACGCATATGCCCAATACCGTTGGGACCACAGCGCATATGCTGCGACGACGGTCGCCAGGTCGGTCAGCCGCAGGGGCATCGAGACATCAATGCGCATCGGGATGCATCCGGCGATGAAGATGACGGCATAGATGATGGCGGTCACCGCACCGAGCACACGACCAAGCAGCCGCGCGCCGACGTCGGTAAGCCTGCGCCCGCGCGACACCAAGAGCACTGCGCCGAGCACGAATACGGCAAGAATCACCCAGTGCGACGGGCCGTATGCGTGGAACTGTCGTTCCATCGCTTGAGGCTAACGCCCGACGATCACCACGGAGCGCGACTAGCGCGCGACGATGACCGACGAACCGTTACCGAACAGGCCCTGGTTGGCGGTAATCCCGACTCGCGCACCCTCGACCTGCCGATCACCGGCCTGCCCGCGCAGCTGCCAGGTCAGCTCGCACACCTGCGCGATGGCCTGGGCCGGGATGGCCTCGCCGAAGCAGGCCAGGCCGCCGGAGGCGTTCACCGGAATCCGGCCGCCCACCGTGGTGGCACCGCTGCGCAACAGCTGCTCGCCCTCGCCCCTGGCGCACAGGCCCAGGTGCTCGTACCAGTCCAGTTCCAGGGCAGTCGAGAGGTCGTACACCTCGGCGAGGCTCACGTCCTCGGGACCGATACCGGCCTCCGCGTAAGCGGCGTCGACGATCTGATCCTTGAACACGCGGTCGGGTGCCGGCACCACGGCGGTGGAATCGGTGGCGATATCCGGGAGTTCCGGGAGATGCTGCGGGTACTTGGGGGTGATCGTGGCGACCGCGCGCACCGACGGGACACCCTCGACCGAACCGAGATGCTTTTTCGCGAAATCGGCGCTGGCCACGATCAGGGCCGCGGCGCCGTCGCTGGTGGCGCAGATGTCCAGCAGTCGCAGCGGGTCCGACACGACGGGGCTGGCCAGCACATCCTCCACGGAGGACTCCTTGCGGAACCGGGCGTTCGGGTTGTTCAGACCGTGCCGAGAGTTCTTCACCTTCACCTGGGCGAAATCCTCGGCAGTCGCGCCGTAGAGGTCCATCCGGCGCCGCGCGAGCATCGCGAAGTACACCGGGTTGGTGGCGCCGATGAGGTGGAAACGCTGCCAATCCGGGTCGGCCTTGCGCTCGCCGCCCACCGGCGCGAAGAAGCCCTTCGGCGTGGTGTCGGCTCCGATGACCAACGCCACATCGCAGAAGCCGGCGAGAATCTGCGCACGGGCACTCTGCAGGGCCTGCGAGCCGCTGGCGCAGGCGGCATACGTCGAGCTGATGGGCACGCCGTTCCATCCCAGCTTCTGGGCGAAGGTCGAGCCGGCGATGAAGCCCGGGTAGCCGTTGCGGATGGTATCCGCTCCGGCGACGAATTGAATTTGACGCCAATCTAATTCGGCGTCCTGCAGTGCGGTGCGGGCCGCGGCGACGCCGTACTCGGTGAAGTCACGTCCCCACTTACCCCACGGGTGCATGCCCGCGCCGAGGATGTAGACCGGATCCGGGGTGCGGCTCATGCCGAGACCTTCTTCCATGCGTAGACCAGACGCTGCACGCCCTCGTCGTCGGTGTAGAGCGGTTCGAGTGCGAGTTCCATGGCCTGGCCCACCTTCAGGTCGGCGGCGCCGGTGCCCGTAACCACCTTGCCGAGCACGATGATGCCCTCGGCCGCCAGTTCGACCGCGGCGATCGCGTACGGCTCGTACGGGTCGGATACCGGATACGGGGGCGGCGGTGCGTACTGGTTCTCGGTGTAGCTCCACACAGTGCCCCGCGACGACAGCGGCACCTGATCCAGAACATCGCTGTCACAAGCCGGGTTGGGGCAGTTGTTGGCACGCGGCGGGAACACGATGGTGGCGCACTGTGTGCACTTGCCGCCTATCAAGTGGGGCTGGCCGGATTCGTCGGTGTCGAACCAGCCGTCGACGGCAGGGGCTTGATCTGTAGGCACCCGGTCAGATTACCCATGCTCATGAGTGAATTGAAACGTGTGTCAGTTTTGTCTCCCGCCTGGCGGGATCATGGCCCAAATATCGAGTCCGTCGGCACGAAATTCTCGAACGCGTTCCGGACGGCAGACATGTCCCACAACTGCTCGGCCAACGCCGCCGACTCGACCGTCGGGAACTCGTAGGCGTCGCGAGGGGTCACGGCCGCCATCTCGCTACCGAGGATGAGTGCCCCTACGGTCAGCAGCCCGACGTACACACCACGCGGTGCCACTTCAAAATGCAGTCCCTGCAGATAATTTCGTGCCGCGGCGGCTGCCGGGCCGGGGCCGCTCATCTCCGGCATCGCCCTGGCGCCGGTACCGCCAATGGCGGCCAGGATTGCTCCACGTCCCCGCTCGATCATCCCGGGCAGTGTGGTCGACACCGTGTGAATCAATGGGCGCACCAGCAGCCCCCAGTAACGGTCGGCCTCGGCCACGGTGAGTTGGCGTGCGGGGGTGAACGTCACCGGCGACGAGGGGCCGTAGTAAATGGCCTCGATCGGGGGCAGCGTAGAGGTCACCGCTGCAAGGAGCTCCGCAAGGCGGACCTCATCGGTGAGGTCGGTCGGGAAGGCGGTGGCCGCTGTTCCTTCCTCGGCGAGATCTGCCACCAAGGCATCGAGTGGTTGGCGCCGCCGGCCCGCCACCGCGACGTGGAAACCTTCACGGCCAAATCTACGAGCCACCGCCGCGCCGGTGCCACTGCCGGCCCCGAGCACCAGCATGGTTCTGTCCATCCTTAACCTCCTGGTCGTATCATTTCTTCTGATATGTGCGTAGCACCATCATGAAGAAGTTTTGAACCTCTTACAAAAGGCACACGTGTGTGCGCTGGCGAACAAGGATGTGCGTAGTGACGGAACGCGAGAGCCCCGCTTTGCCGAGTATTTGCGCCGGGGTGGGGCTGGCAGAGGGTGAGTTCATCCGCGAGGTCCTGGACCGCGTGGGCGACAAATGGAGCGTGCTGATCATCGCGACGCTGCACGACGGCCCGCGCCGATACACCGAGCTCCACGACGCCGTACCGAGCATTTCGCAGCGCATGCTGACCCGCACGCTGATGTTGTTGCGCCGTGACGGACTCGTCACGCGCACCGCATTCGCCGAGGTGCCACCGCGGGTGGAGTACGCGCTGACGCCATTGGGACTCGATCTGCACAGCATCTCCGCCGCCCTGGTCCTCTGGGCACGCGGCCATCACGAGGTGATTCGCGGCCACCGGGCCCTGTTCGACGCCGCCCTTGACAATGCCGCGATGGCGAAGTAGCGAGGTTCCATGGGTATCGCGTTCAACCACACCATCATTCATTCACGTGACCGCGGCGCGTCCGCGCGCTTCTTCACCGAAATCTTCGGGCTGCCTTCCGCACAGGAAGTCGGTCCGTTCCTCAACGTCACCCTCGAGCACGGCGGCAATCTGGATTTCGCGACCATCGCGGGCGATGACATCACCCCGCAGCACTATGCCTTCCTGGTCGACGAGGACGACTTTGACGCGATCTACGGCCGCATCACTGATCGCGGTCTCGAGCACTGGGCAGATCCGCGGGCACAACATCCAGGCGAGATCAACCACAACGACGGCGGTCGCGGGGTCTACTTCCGGGACCCGGCGGGCCACTACCTGGAAATCCTCACCCGGCCCTACGGATCAGGGGACGAGTAGGAGTCGGGGTCGTAGGTGCTGTCGCCCCCGTTGCCTAGGGTAGGACTGTGACTGCGCCTGTAACCAAGACCGGGACCAAACAGCCGACCCTCCTGCTGCTCGACGGCAACTCCCTGGCGTTCCGGGCGTTTTATGCGCTCCCGGCCGAGAATTTCAAGACGCAGTCCGGCCTGACCACCAACGCGGTGTACGGGTTCACCTCGATGTTGATTAACCTGCTGCGCGACGAGGCGCCGACGCATGTGGCGGCCGCCTTCGACGTTTCCCGCAAGACATTCCGCTCCGAGCGCTACCCCGACTACAAGGCCACCCGTTCGGCCACGCCCGACGAGTTCCGCGGGCAGATCGACATCACCAAGGAAGTGCTGCAGGCCCTGGGCATCACGGTGCTCGCCGAGGAAGGATTCGAGGCCGACGACATCATCGCCACCCTGGCCACCCAGGGGCAGGCCGAGGGCTTCAAGGTCTATGTGGTCACCGGTGATCGCGACGCACTGCAGCTTGTCAATGAGGACGTGACGGTGCTGTATCCGCGCAAGGGTGTCAGCGACCTCACCCGGTTCACGCCGGAGGCAGTGGTGGAGAAGTACGGGCTGACACCCACCCAGTACCCCGATTTCGCAGCACTGCGGGGCGACCCCAGCGACAACCTCCCCGGGATCCCCGGCGTCGGCGAGAAGACCGCCAGCAAGTGGATCCTCGAATACGGATCCTTACAAGAACTGATCGACAAGGCCGATACCGTGCGCGGAAAGGTCGGCGAGTCACTGCGCGCGAACTTGGCATCGGTGGTTCTGAACCGCGAGCTCACCGATCTGGTGCGCACGGTGCCGCTTCCGTATGTGCCCGCCCAGCTCGCCGTGGCACCCTGGGACCGCGACCAGATACACCGCCTCTTCGACGATCTCGAGTTCCGGGTGCTGCGCGACAGGCTGTTCGAGACCCTGGAAGCGGTGGAGCCCGAAGTGGACGAGGGCTTCCAGCTGGCGGGACAGGCATTGGAGCCGGGCACTGTCGCCGAGTGGCTGACGGCACACACCGCGGATGGCCGCCGTAGCGGCCTCGCGGTAGTCGGGACCTACACGCCCTATGACGGCGATGCGACGGCCATCGCCATCGCCTCCGCCGACGGAGATGGTGCGTACATCGACACCACGACGGTCACCCCAGAGGATGAGGCAGCTCTCGCCGAATGGCTCGCCGATGAGGCTCGCCCCAAGGCGCTCCACGAGGCCAAGCAGGCCATGCACGCGCTGGCCGGACGCGGATGGCCACTTACCGGTGTCACCTCCGATACCGCACTCGCCGCCTACCTGGTCCGCCCCGGGCAGCGCAGCTTCGCGCTCGACGACCTGTCATTGCGGTACCTGCGCCGTGAACTGCGCGCCGAAGACACTGGAGAGCAACAGCTTTCGCTACTAGACGAAGACGGCGCGGACGGGGCCAAGCTATCCCAGGCCCAGATGCTGCGTGCCCGTGCCGTCATCGACCTCGCCGATGCGCTCGACGTCGAACTCGAACGCATCGAGTCGGCGGCACTGCTCACCGACATGGAACTACCGGTCCTACGGGTACTGGCGGGGCTGGAGGCGGTCGGTATCGCGGTCGACATCGACCACCTGACCTCCCTGCAGAATCAATTCGCCACCGGTATCCGGGAGGCCGCAGACGCCGCCTATGCGGTGATTGGCAAGCAGATCAACCTGGGCTCTCCCAAACAGCTCCAGGTGGTGCTGTTTGACGAGCTCGGTATGCCCAAGACCAAGAAGACCAAGACCGGCTACACGACCGATGCGGACGCGCTGCAAACGCTCTTCGACAAGACCGGGCACCCATTCCTGGAGCACCTCCTCACTCACCGCGACGTCACCAGGCTGAAGGTCACCGTCGACGGGCTCCTGAAATCCGTTGCCGCGGATGGGCGTATTCACACCACCTTCAATCAGACGATCGCGGCCACGGGCCGATTGTCATCGACAGAGCCAAACCTGCAGAACATCCCGGTGCGCACCGAGGCCGGGCGCGAGATCCGCGATGGCTTCGTGGTCGGTGCGGGCCACTCCGAGCTGATGACTGTCGACTACAGCCAGATCGAGATGCGCATCATGGCGCACCTGTCGGCCGACGAGGGTCTTATCGAAGCGTTTAACACCGGCGAGGACCTGCACTCATTCGTGGCAGCCCGGGCCTTCGGGGTGCCGATCGACGAGGTCACCGGTGAGTTGCGTCGTCGCGTGAAGGCCATGTCCTACGGCTTGGCCTACGGTCTGTCGGCCTACGGACTGGCCACCCAGCTCAAGATCTCCAACGACGAGGCCAAAGAGCAGATGGATCAGTACTTCTCGCGGTTCGGCGGCGTTCGCGAGTACCTGCATGCCGTGGTGGATCAGGCACGTAAGGACGGATACACCTCGACGGTGCTCGGACGGCGCCGTTACCTGCCCGATTTGGACAGTGGCGACCGCCTGCGGCGTGAGGCGGCCGAACGTGCGGCGCTCAACGCGCCGATCCAGGGCAGCGCCGCCGACATCATCAAGGTCGCGATGATCGCTACCGATAAGGCGTTGCGAAACAAGGGATTACGGTCGCGCATGCTCCTTCAGGTGCATGATGAGCTGCTCTTCGAAGTGGCCGACGGCGAACGGGACACGCTGGAGGCGTTGGTACGCGAAACCATGGGTTCGGCCTATCCGCTCGATGTGCCCCTTGAGGTTTCGGTGGGTTATGGCCGCAGCTGGGATGCCGCGGCCCACTGAGCCGAGCCGCTAGTGCACGTCCGGGGTGTGCACCCGCTCCGGACGTAAACCTCTGCCGACCGCGATGGGCGGCACGAACTTGAGCGGGCCCCGTCCGACAAAGAATGGCAGTTTGATGGGGGACAGGTCGCCGGTGAGAACCGGCTTGATGACGTTGTTCTGGACGAACACCTGAAACGCTTGCACCACCTTGGTCGGCAGTTCGCGCCGGCCTTGCACCCTGGCGAGATCCTCGTCGGTGACGCACCGCTTACACAGCGGATCCACGAGGATGTTGGCGGCTGCCACCGCATCGGCGACGGCCAGGTTGATGCCGACTCCGCCGGCGGGCGACATGGCATGCGCGGCATCGCCGATGCACAGCAGACCGGGCCGCCACCAGGTCTTGAGCCGATCGACCCGGACATCGAGATGGCTGGTGTCATCCCAGGACCGCAGATCGTTCACGTGCTCGCGCAGTTGCGGGCGGGCGGTGATCAACCGCTCCTTGAATGCGTCCAGCGAGCCGTTGTGTGCTCCGGCGCCCTTGGGCATGAGATGGGCGACCTGCCAGTAGTCCCCGCGGTGAATCATGGCCAACAACAGGCCTCTACGCAGGACCGCGAATGTCTCGTCGGGATCACCCGGTCGCCGGTTCAACCGGAACCACAGCACATCCATCGGTGAGCTCTCGTCGGCGGTTTCCAGTCCCGAAGCGGCGCGTACGGCGGACGTGCGACCGTCCGCCGCGATGACCAGATCGGCATGCACCTCCAGGTCGGGTGTCCGCACGCCCACCACTCGGTCGCCGTCAACGATCAGACCGGTGACCTCCGCATTCCGGACGAGCGTGAATTCCGGGTATTGCTCGGCCTTCTCAGCCACGAAGTCGAGGAAATCCCACTGCGGCATGAACGCGATGTATGGCTGCTTGTACCCCAACCACGCCAGCGCGCGAAAATCACCGAAGGTGCGCAACCGCCCGTCGCCATCGAAGGCGATGTGATCGACCTTCTGATGTGGCAGTCGCAGAAACTCGTCGATAAACCCGAGGTCATCCATGATGCGCATGGTGGTCGGATGAACGGTGTCCCCGCGAAAATCGCGCAGAAAGTCGGCGTGCTTTTCCAGAACGACAACGTTGATCCCTGCCCTCGCCAGCAGCAGCGCATGCACCAAGCCGGCGGGGCCTCCGCCGGCGACACACACCTGAGTCCGCATCACGTGCGCCATACCCGGACGCTACGCCCGAACCAGCTGGGGTGGGGCGTCCGACCACACATCGCTGGCCATTCCGATGCCCGCCTCCGCGCGCGGAGGCCGGCGACCTGAACAGTGCTACCGGGAGTTCTCCGCGGACTCATACTCGGCGCCGCGTTCGTCGCGATGCCACAGCTCGTCGTCGCCGACATCAACGCCATCCGAAATCAGCGCGCGCTTGAGCACCTTGTTGGTTGCGGTGCTGGGCAGGCTACGTGCCAAGCGCACATATCGCGGCCAGCCAATCCGTGGCAGATCTTCCTGTGCGGCGAGAAACCTGGAGAGACCCGACTGCGTCAACGAATCCCGCAGTACCAGCGCCGCCATCACCTCGTCGCTGTCCCGCCTATTGCGAATCGCGTACACGGCTGCCTGGCTCACCGCGGGGTGCCGCTGCAGAATCCGCTCGATGGGTGCCGCCGCCAGGTTCTCGCCATTGATCCGCATCCAGTCGGCAGTCCGGCCCGCCAGGTAGATCCAACCCTCGCCATCCCGGTATGCGAGGTCGCCCGACCAGTACATGCCGTGGCGCATCCGTTCGCCGGTGGCGTCGTCGTCGTTGTAATACCCGGAGAAAAAGCCCGCCCCTTGGGTATTCACCAGTTCACCGACCGCCTCATCCGGGTTGGCCAGGATGCCGTGTGCGTCGAACCGGGCTGTGGCGCATTCGCTCAAGGTGTCAGGGTCGTAGATCCCGACACCGGGAAAACCCTTGCCGATGGATCCCGTGGGAGTTCCTTCCTCCCGGGTGATGATGACGGCATTCTCCGTCGAACCGAATCCGTCGCACACCGTGACATCGAATCGCCGTGCGAATTCGGCAATGTCGTGGTCGGAGGCTTCGTTTCCGAAGGCCACGCGCAACGGGTTGGATGCGTCGCAGGGTTGTTCCTCCGTAGCCAGCACGTAGGCCAACGGCTTGCCCACATAGTTCATGTACGTGGCGCCGACTTCCCGAATATCGGCGAGGAAGCCCGACGCGGAGAACTTCGCCGGGGCAAGCGTGGCACCCGCAGCGACCGCGACAGCCCATCCGGCCAGCACGGAGTTGGAGTGGAACAGTGGCATCGAGACGTAGCAGACGTCGGCGGCGGACAGCGAGAATCGAGCCACCAATGACTGGGCCGCAACAAGAACCATCATGTGCGTCACCAGAACTGCCTTCGGGTCCCCACTGGTCCCGGAGGTGAAGATCATCATGAAGGGATCGAGGGCCTGGGCGGTTCGGCAGGGCTCTAGCTCGCCGGCTTCCGCGACCTCGCGCTGCCAATCCGCACCGTCGACATCGATCACCACGACACCGGGCAGATCCAACGATTCGAGTAGAGGCGCATGGTCAGCGTCCACCAGCAGGATCTGTACATCCGCCTTGTAGATATCGCGTGCCAACCCCTCTCCGCGCCGAGTGCTGTTGATGGCGCACAGGATGTACCCCCCCCTGGGCGGCGGCGGCCATCGCCGTGGCCATCGCGGGTGTGTTGCCCAGCAGGGTGCCGATGTGCAGCGGCCGATCAGGGTCGGCCATCCGAATCAGTACCGCGGCGTGACGAGCCGCCGCGGCCATGTGCTCGCGCCACGTCCACGTCACACCCCGATAGACGAGCCCCGCGTTGTCATCGGTGGCCCGCGCGCGGACCAATTGCTGGATGGTCTCAACCATGGACTGCTTGGGTAAGCGACGCCGCCCTGACACCCAGATGTCTCGTCAAAAAGCTGATTTGGTGGGACACCACGGAATCGAAGCATTCCTGGCCCTGGTAGACACCGAAGTGATCACACGGGTAGTGCCGCACCTCGGCGCGGGCCTTGAAGGCGGCCTTGGCCGCGGCGTGCGGCGGCGCTGCCTGGTCGAAGTCAGCGATCTGCACCAGAGCGGGACAGTCAATGCGCGCGGCATAGCGAGTGGGGCGATAGGAGGCAAGTTGAGTGCCTACCGTCGCGTCGATCTCATTGCGCCAGGAGGGGCCCGCGATCTCCAGATGCGCCTCGTAGTATCCGTCAGACGTCAGCGCCGCCAGTTCTCCTGGGTGCCCGACGATCGGGATCGTGCGCTGCCCGCGGCCCACCCGGCTGCGGACGCCAGTCAGCGCAGAGCGCATGAGGGCACCGGCACTGTGTTCACCCATTGCGGACCGTGCTGCCGCGATGCCGTCCACCAAGGGCGTCACCGACACAACAGCCGCCACGTCGTTGCGTGCGCCGGCGACCGCCAGCACATGCCCACCCGCCAGGGAAACACCCCACAGGACAATTCGCGTGGGATCGACGCCGGGAAGACGAGCCGCGGTGCTCACCGCGGCGTGATAATCACCGATCTGACGACTGAATGAAACTTGTTGCCGGGGAAAGCCGTCAGATGATCCGAAGCCGCGGTAGTCAAAGGCCAGGGCATGCATGCCGGCGGCGGCCAGCCGTTCGGCGAACGGTTCTAGCCCCGAGTCCTTGGTGCCGCCCAGGCCGTGCGCCATCACCACGACAGGAGCCGGCTCCGCTGACGTCTGAGTTCGGTAAAACCACGCATCACAGTCGATTCCGTGGCTACTGAATCGGATGTTCCGTCGGTTCACGCCGCTCCTCCCGCCCGCGCAAATCCGCCGGGGATCTCCTTGGTTCTCATATCGTGTTCGTAGAGGAAGTAGTCCAGCTGCTGGGTATGGCGCGGGCGATCAAGCATGTGCCCGGTGTACTTGCGATGCTCTGCCTCGATCACCGCATTCATCTCGTCGACTGAGGGCAATCGGTACTTGCCCGCCGCGTAGGCGCCCACCAGGCGCGCCTGACATTCGACGAAGGGGAAAAGCGATGGAACAGCCTGCGCCAGACCGACGAAGATCAAGTCGTCCAGGCCGGGCTTGAACATCCGTTTGTATAGGTCGATGCGATTGCCCGGGGCACTGAGGAATTCCGGATCGAAGAACGGGAAGGTGATGTTGTAGCCGGTCGCGAAGATGATCACGTCGAAGTCCGTGAATGTGCCGTCCTCGAAATGCACGGTGTCACCGTCCAAGCGGCTGATGTTCGGCTTGGGGGTGATGTCACCGGATCCAAGTCGCAGCGGTAGCTCCACGGACTGAGTGAAGTGTGCCTCGCCGAACTTGTGGTTCGGCATCGGCAGCCCCAGTTGATCTGGGCGACCCGACATGATCGGCTGCATCATCTGAAAGAGCTTGCGCTGCCATGCCATCGGTATGTGCGGGCTGGTGCGGAAGTACTTGTCGGCGGGTTGTCCGGCGACGTACTTGGGAACGATCCAGGCGCCGGATCGGGTGGAGAGGGTAACGGTGTTTCCCGTCGCTCGTGACGATAGTTCCACCGCGATGTCCGCCGCGCTATTGCCCAGACCCACCACCAGAATTCGCTTGTCCATGAGATCCAGGGGAGTGCGCGGATCGATGTAGTGGTGCGAATGCAGTGTGGTGCCGGTAAATGTGCCCGGAAAGTCGGGATACCTGGGGTCCCAATGATGACCGTTGGCGACGACGAGCAGGTCGAACAATCGGCGTTCACCCCTCTGCGTCAGCAGTTCCCAGCCGCCGGTCGATAGTCGCTCGGCGTGCACGACGCCGTTGCGGAATTCGATGTTGGGTCTGAGATCGAAGGCTGTCGCATAGTCCTCGAGGTACTGCTTGATCAGGGTGTGGTGGGGAAAATGCGGATAGCTGTCAGGCATGGGGAAGTCGCGGAAGGACAGCTGATGCCGTGAGGTATCGATGTGCAGGGAGCGGTAGGCGCTGCTGTGGCCGTTGGGATTGCCGAATGCCCAGTTTCCGCCGATTCGATCTGACGTCTCGAAGCAGGTGAAGGGAACTCCATAGTCGGACAGCATCTTCGCGGATGTGAGCCCGCTGATGCCGGCACCGATGATCGCGATATTGGGTCGGGTCATGGCACTCCTAGAAATACGACCGCGGCGATGCGGTCGTCTCTGAACAGTTTCAGAAATCTGTGCACTCGAAGTGTACACAGATCTTGAAATGTGTCCACACCTTGTTTACATTGAGGGCATGACTGCGGTGTTCGATGAAGGTGCGATACCCGATCCCGATGGTGCATCGGTGGCCGCGAGGCTGCTGGACGCGGCCGAAAAAATTCTGGCCGACAAGGGGATTCGTGCGACGACGATGACGGATGTAGCTGAGGAAGCGGGTGTTTCGCGGTCGTGGCTCTATCGCCACTTCCCCGATAAACAGACCCTGGTAGGCGCGGCGATCATCCGGTTGATCGAGATCAGCTGGGCACAGTCTGCCGCCGAGCTCGCGGACATCGACGGGTTCGAGGCTCGGTTGGTGGCCGGAGTGAAGATCGGCCGACGTGCATACGACGATCCGGGCACCCTGCTCATGCGGATCCGGGTGCGCGAGCCCGAGGAGTTCATGGCCTGCGCCGGAGCCGGCGTTCAGGGTCTGGTACCGGACCTCGCCGCCTTCTGGCGCCCGTATGTGGAGGCGGCCCGCGATGCCGGGGAGATCCACGCGCGCACCGATGTCGAGGAAGCCAGCGAATGGATCGCTCGCGTGATGATCAGCCTGGGAAGCGTCCCCGGAAACTGCATGGATCCGGACGATCCAGCCTCACTACGTCGCCATTTTCGGCGGTATGTCCTACCGGCGCTTCGTATCGCGCCCGTGAAATAGCAGTACTATAAGGAGAATTCACCATGGCTTCCCATGACGGCGTCCAGTTCGACACGGTGATCAAGAACGGGCGATGGTTCGATGGCACCGGCGCGGCGTCCGCTATCCGAAACATCGGCATCAAGGATGGCCACATCGCCGCAGTCTCGGATGGCGACCTCGACGAGACGAACTGTCCGCACATCATCGATGCCACCGGAAAATGGGTCCTCCCGGGATTGGTGGATATCCACACCCACTACGACGTCGAGGTACTTGCCGCTCCCGCATTATCGGAGTCGGTTCGTCATGGGGTGACGACAGTACTGCTGGGCTCCTGCTCGCTGTCGGTGGTGCATGTCAGTGGCATCGATGCCGGAGACATCTTCGGCAGAGTGGAAGCGATCCCGCGTGACCACGTCATCGGGGCCGTGGATCAACATAAGACGTGGACCAACGCGCGTGGGTACATCGCGGCTCTTGAGTCACTACCCCTGGGGCCGAACATCGCGACGTTCCTAGGGCATTCGGATATGCGCGCGGCGGTGATGGGGCTGGACCGTGCCACCCGCAAGAACGAACGACCCACACCCAGTGAGCAGGCACAGATGGACCGCTGGCTGACCGAGGCCCTGGACGCCGGTTTCGTGGGGATGTCGTCTCAGCAGCTCCTGTTCGACAAGCTAGATGGCGATGTGTGTCGTTCCCGGACGCTGCCGTCGACCTACGCCAAGCCGCGCGAGTTACGGAAGCTGAAATCACAACTTCGCCAAAGGAATCGGGCGCTGCAATCCGGCCCGGACATTGAGAACCCCTTGAACGTGTTGTCTCAGGCCGTCCAGTCTCTGGGAATCCTGCGCAAGCGGCTATCGACATCACTACTCTCGGCCGCCGATATCAAGGCCAACCCGTACGCGATCCGGGCGATGGGACCGGTGGCCCGCATCGTCAACACGCTGGGCGGCAACTTTCGCTGGCAGCATCTGCCCGTGCCGTTCGAGGTCTACGCCGATGGCATCGATCTGGTGATCTTCGAGGAATTCGGTGCGGGTGCCGCGGCGTTGCACTTGCGGGATGAAGTCGAGCGCAATGAGCTGCTGCGTGACGAGAAGTACCGGAGGCGGTTTCGCAAGGAGTATGAGAGCAAGTTCGGCGTAAGAGTTTGGCACAGAGACTTTTTCGACGCCGAGATCGTAGCCTGCCCGGATGCGTCGGTGGTCGGTAAGTCCTTCGGGCAGGTCGGTGTGGATCGCGGGGGGCTACATCCCGTCGACGCGTTTCTTGATTTGGTGCTCGAACATGGCACGGCAATCCGCTGGCGGACCACGATTTCCAACCATCGCCCCGGGGTGCTCAAGCAGCTCGCGCAAGATCCCGGCATTCAGCTTGGCTTCTCCGATGCCGGTGCCCACCTGCGGAACATGGCTTTCTACAATTTCGGGCTGCGGCTACTGCGGCATGTACTCGAGGCACAACTAGCCGGACAGCCGTTCATGACCATCGAACAGGCCGTACACCGGCTGACCGGTGAGCTCGCCGATTGGTACCAGATCGATGCCGGTCATCTCCGAATTGGCGACCGCGCAGATCTTTTCGTGGTAGATCCGGAGAAGCTCGATGGATCTCTGACCGAGTACGCCGAGCAGTCCGTAGCCGCGTACGGGGGACTATCACGGATGGTCAATCGCAACGACGCAACAGTCAGCACGGTACTGATTGGCGGCCGGGCCGTCGTGGTTGACGGCCAGCCGGCCGACATCCTGGGCAAGCAACGGACGGGTAGCTTCCTGCGGGCGGGGGAGAAGGTGCGTTCGGCCGCGGCGGGGCAGGTGCCCGCCGCTAGTTAGTACATCTAGACCTGAATACAGACAAAGCTGTACTATTGGATCCATGCAGACCCTGGTTCATCGCGACGCCCTGACGAGGTTCGGATCCGCATTGTCGGACCCCACGCGCACGGCCATCTTATTGAGCCTGCGATCGCGGCCCGGGTATCCCTCTGAGCTTGCCGACGATGCTGGGGTGTCGCGACAGATCACGTCGAATCACCTTGCGTGTCTGCGTGGTTGCGGTCTGGTTGTCGCTGTTCCGGAGGGCCGGCGCACCCGTTACGAGCTGGCCGATGAGCGCATCGCTCACGCTCTAGACGACCTGGTGGACCTGGTGCTGACGGTGGATCCGTCGTGCTGCCCGGCCGACGAGGGCTGCTGCTGATGGTGCTCGCGTCACAGCGGCGAGATGTGCTCAATCGCCGGGTTCGTCTTTTCGTCGCCGCCACCATCACCTACAACGTCATTGAGGCCGTCGTGGCCCTCTCGGAGGGTGCGCGAGTGTCCTCGACCGCGCTGATCGGTTTCGGCTTGGATTCTGTGATCGAAGTGTCATCGGCCGCGGCAGTGGCATGGCAATTCAGTGCCAAGGACCCGGAGGCTAGGGAGAAGACTGCTCTTCGCGTGATCGCATTCTCGTTCTTTGCGCTGGCCGCCTATGTGGCGGTGGAATCGATCCGGGCGCTAGCGGGGTTCGGTGAGGCCAGGCATTCGACAATTGGGATCGCCTTGGCAGCAGTGAGTCTGGTGGTCATGCCAGTGCTGTCGTGGGCGCAACGCCGAGCGGGCCGCGAGCTGGGGTCTGCGTCTGCGGTGGCAGATTCCAAGCAGACGCTGCTGTGCACGTATCTGTCGGCGGTCGTGCTGGTGGGGCTGCTCGTCAACGCCCTCTTCGGGTGGTCCTGGGCCGACCCGATCGCGGCGTTGGTCATCGCGGCCATTGCGGTCCGCGAGGGGATGAATGCGTGGAAGGGCGAGTCCTGCTGTGCGCCACATATTCCCTCGGCATCGGTGCAGGCCGCTAGCGACGAATGCGACTGCTGCCAGCGCTAGCGCCACACATGGTCTACTATCTGCGTATCAATGCAGATATGCAGTAGAGGAGCGTTCGCCATGGCGCAGGCAGATCAGTCGCCATTGGGCGATGAACAGGTTGGGTTGATCGTCGAAGTCTTTCGGATGCTGGCCGATGCCACCCGTGTTCGAGTGCTGTGGGCACTCACCGGCGGTGAGCTGTCCGTCAATGAGCTGGCAGACCTAGTGGGCAAACCGGCGCCGTCGGTATCGCAGCATTTGGCCAAGCTGCGGATGGCCCGACTGGTGCGGACCCGTCGTGACGGCACCACCGTCTACTACAGCCTGGAGAACGAGCATGTCGAGCAGCTGGTGACCGACGCGGTCTATAACGCTGAGCATGCCGGCCCGGGCATCCCGCCGCATCACCGCTCGGAGGCCTCGCTGCGGACCGTGGAAACCGCGAGAAGGGCTGGTAGGCAATGAGTCATACCCGCAAGGAAGTGACTCATCACGACCACGACCACGACCACGCGGCCGGTCTGCGGGGAATGCTCGCGGAGATCGTGTCCCCGCACAGCCATGATGCCTCCGACAGCATCGACGACGCGCTCAGCTCCAGCGCAGCGGGGACCCGGGCCGTCAAGATCAGCCTGGTAGCACTGCTGCTGACGGCCGCGTTTCAGGTGGTGATCGTGGTCGTGTCCGGCTCCGTTGCGCTGGCGGCCGATACCATCCACAACTTCTCCGATGCGCTCACGGCGATCCCGCTGTGGATAGCTTTTGGACTCGGAACCCGCGCGGCGACGAGGCGATACACCTACGGGTTCGGGCGGGCCGAGGATCTGGCCGGCTTGTTCGTCGTATCGATGATCGCCTTGTCGGCCGTGGTGGCGGGTTATGAGGCAGTGATGCGCCTGATGCATCCCGTGCAGATCGGACAACTGGGGTGGGTGGCGACGGCGGGTGTCGTCGGCTTTGTCGGCAACGAGCTCGTCGCCCTCTACCGGATCCGGGTGGGGCGCCGGATCGGCTCGGCGGCACTTGTGGCCGACGGCCTGCATGCACGTACCGACGGGTTCACCTCGCTGGCCGTGGTGCTGGGCGTCGCGGGCGTCGCCTTGGGATATCCCTTGGCGGACCCGATCATTGGGCTGGTGATTACCCTCGCGATTCTCGCGGTGCTGCGCACCGCGGTCCGGGATGTGTTCCGGAGGTTGATGGACGGGGTGGATCCTGCGTTGGTGGACGCCGCTGAAACAGCACTGGTGGCTCAGCCTGGTGTGCGGACGGTGCGCAGCGTGCGGTTGCGGTGGATCGGACATCGCCTCCATGCGGACGCCGAGCTCGACGTCGACCCCGACATCAGCCTCGCCGAGGCGCACCGCATCGCACACGTCGCCGAACACGAACTGACTCATGCGGTGTCAAAACTCGATAGCGCTCTTATTCACGCGTACCCGGGGCACTGAGGCGACGGGCGACGTAGATGAGGATGCCTACCGCCAGTACTGCCGTGCCGGCGAGGACCGACGACCGCGGCAACGCGAGAGCAATCACGACACACCCGGTCAGGCCGAGTGCCGGAACAATCCTCGGTGGACGGCCCTCGGCAGGGGAGAGCGTCCACGCCGCCGCATTGGCCACCGCGTAGTACACCAGCACCGCGAAGGACGAGAATCCGATCGCGCCACGCAAGTCCGCGGTGGCCGCAAGGACCGAAACCACAAGACCAACAAGGAGTTCAGCGCGGTACGGCACGCCGTACTTGGGATGCACCGCCGCCAGGACGTGCGGCAGATGGCGATCGCGTGCCATCGCGAAGGTCGTGCGTGATACCCCGAGGATCAGTGCCAACAAGGAGCCCGTCGCCGCCACGATGGCTCCGATCCGCACCACCGGCTCCATCCACCGCACACCGGCGACGGTGACGGTATCCAGCAGCGGGGCCGCGGATGCGGCCAACCGTGATGGCCCCAGCGTGGTCAATGTCGCAACGGCGACAACGCCATACACGACCAGTGCGATTGCCAACGCGATCGGGATGGCGCGGGGAATGGTGCGCGCGGGGTCGCGCACCTCCTCACCCAAAGTCGCGATGCGGGCATATCCGGCGAACGCGAAGAACAGCAGACCGGCGGCCTGCAACACCCCGACAATAGGCACGTCGGTGATATCGAGGGATGCGGCGTCGATACCGTCGGACCCAACCGCCGTGACGACAATCGCGGCCAGCACCGACAGCACGATCGCGACGATGACACGTGTCAGCCACGCCGACTTTTGCACTCCCGCATAGTTGATCGCGGTCAAGGCCACCACCGCCGCCACCGCGACGGCGTGCGCGTGGGCGGGCCACGCATAGAAGCCCACCGTCAGTGCCATGGCCGCGCATGACGCAGTTTTCCCAACCACGAAGCCCCAACCAGCCAGATAACCCCAGAACTCGCCGAGACGCATCCGGCCGTAGACATACGTTCCACCGGAGGCGGGATACACCGCGGCGAGCCGAGCCGAAGATGTCGCATTGCAGAAGGCGATCACCGCGGCGACCGCCAAGCCCACGAGCAGGGCGGATCCGGCCGATTGCGCCGCGGGCGCCAAGGCCGCGAAGATTCCGGCGCCGAGCATCGAGCCCAGCCCGATCATGACGGCGTCGAATGTGCCCAGTTCCCGTCGAAGGGGGCCGGACGGGGCGCGGCTCATGCGTTCCGGGGCATGTACATGATGACCCCGACGCCGGCCACGCAGAGCAGCGCGCCTGCCACATCCCAGCGATCGGGGCGGAACCCGTCCATCGCCATCCCCCACAGCAGTGACCCGGCGACGAACACGCCGCCGTAGGCCGCCAATATTCGACCGAAGTGAGCGTCTGGCTGCAGGGTCGCCACGAATCCGTAGGCGCCCAGTGCGATGACACCGAACCCCACCCACACCCAGCCGCGATGCTCGCGCACGCCCTGCCATACGAGCCAGGCGCCACCGATTTCCAAGACCGCGGCCGCCGCGAACAACAGGATCGACTTTGCGACAGGCATGTGGGGAGCCTAATCGCCCCGATCGGACCCGGCGGGAGTGCGCGGCTCGTAGGATTTCGACTCGTTGTACTTCGGGGGAAGGAAAGTTGTGGCGATGTCATCAGCGTCGGTGGTTGTCGGTCTGTGGGTAGCTCTTTCGGAGAGAAACTGGAACGCCGTCACGGCATTTCTTGACGACGACTGCATCTATCTGGACATGCCCGTGGGACCCACCGCTGCGGCATGCGGACCGGAGAACATCGTCAAACGTCTGAAGATCGGGCTCGAACCGCTGAAGGATTACGTGCACCATGACGGGCTGATCGTCGCCAATGGTGACGACGTGATGTACGAGCACTCCGAGACGTGGATCTGGAACACAGGGGAGTCGGCGCTACTGCGTTTTGCCTCCGTCCTCAAGGTGGTCGACGGAAAGATCACGCTCTGGAAGGACTACTGGGACATGGGCGCACTGACGAACTTCGCTCCCGCATCGTGGTTGGAAGACTTGGCCAACGCTGACATGAGTTGGATGTACGACGCGACGGGAAAGGTCTGAGCCTTAGCCCAGCTTCTCGCCGTATACCCGCCCGACGGTGAGAGCCATCAGGACGCGTCGGTCCGAGACCATGACCGCGCGGTACTCCTCCCAGTCGGGATGTTCACCGGCCGCGCCGCGGTAGTAGTCGACAAGCGCTTCGACCTCGGGGCCGTGTGGGTCGGTACCCGGTCCGGTCAGGGATACGTCTCCCTCGGCCGTTGCCCAGGCCCGTCCGTCCGAGCTGGTGACCTCCAGCGCCGCTCGGGGGTCGCGGCGAAGATTGACGGTCTTGGCACGTCCATCGGTCATGGAGACGTAGATGACGCCTTTGTCCCGGTCGTAGAACGGGGTGACGGGGGAGAGCTGCGGTAGTCCGTTGGACTTGATGGTCGCCAGTACGCCGATGCGGCTGTCGGCGATGAGCGCATGCGGATCGAACTGCTGGACAGCATTCATATGTGGACGAACCAGGTGCATCGGACGGGTATTCCGTGCGTTCGATGCGGAAGTTACTGTGAATGAAGGTTGACGTCGGCAACGCGACACGAGGTGAGATGTGAAGGTTCACCATCTTAATTGCGGCACAATGGCATTCGGATTTGTTGACCACTGCCTACTGGTCGAGACGCCGGGTTCGGGGCTGGTACTGGTCGACACCGGTTTCGGTCTCGGCTGCGTCCAGAATCCACGATTGCTCGGATGGACACGGCACGCCATCGGGCCCGTCCTGCGGGAGGCAGAGACGGCGGTGCGGCAGATCGAGGCGCTTGGATATGACCCACTTGATGTGCGACACATTCTGCTCACCCATCTGGATTACGACCACACGGGTGGCCTCGCCGATTTTCCGTCGGCAACCGTGCACGTACACGGACCCGAACATCGCGCCAGCCAGCAGCCAACTATCGTCGATCGAATCCGTTATCGCACTGCACAATTGTGCGGTCACGGAGTCAACTGGCAGATCAACGAGCTCGACGGTGGCGAGCCATGGTTCGGTTTCCGTGCCGTCCGTGACCTTGACGGGCTGCCGCCGGAGATCCTGGTGGTTCCGCTCTACGGCCACACGCGAGGCCACGTCGGCGTCGCCATCGACACCGGAACCGGCTGGCTGCTGCATGCCGGCGACGCCTACACGGAGCCGCACGCGCTCGGTAGCGGCCCGTTGACCACCGCGAGCAGGGCAATGCACATGGTCACCGCGCATCCGAGTCACCCACGTGCTCAGCTGCAGATTATGCGGCGCCTCACCGAGCTCGTCGCCGATCATTCCGAGGACGTCACCGTGTTCTGCAGCCACGACAGCGCCGCGTTCGCACGGCTTGCTTCAGAAGTTGTCTGAGTCTCGATCGGGGCCTAGACGACAGTGACCGTCCCGGTGCAGTGGGCGGTGTTTTCGTCGTTCCAGAAGAAGCCCGAACGGCCGCCGTAATCGGTGGTGATTTCCACCTGGCCGGGACCGGTGACGACATTGAAGATCGATGCTCCTGCCGTGCCCGAGCCGTCGCCGTGCGCTTCGCCGACAGCGCCCGTGGTCAGGTTGCGCCACTGGAAGTACGCCTGCTTGGGTCCGGCAAGACCGTCCGTGGCGTTCATGTTGAGCGTGCCGGGAATCAGGTCCCGACGTGCATCGGCTTGGCTCGCCTGCCAGGCGCTGACGCGCACGTCACCGTCGAAACAGAGCGCAACCTCGCCCGACGGTGCCGCCATGGCCAGCGGGCAGGAGGAAAGTCCCGCGCCCAGAACGGCGAGGGTGAGAGCGGCCGCACGGCCAACAGGTATCGAACGCATGCAGGGAGTATCGCCCATGTGTCCTCAATCTGGCCGACGTTTCCCTAGGCGGCGGTTCAGCCGACGCCTAGCGCCGCGGAGATCAGGCGCCACAGCCGTTCGGTGATCTCGCCGGGCGCGGGGAGTGGGGTCAGTCGCAACTGCTGGGCAATCCCGTATCGAATTCCGCCGATGATGAAGGCGCCTGCGCTGTCGGGGTTGATGTCTGCGGGCAACTGGCCCAACTTCTGGCCGCGGCGGATGTTCTTGGCGGCGTTATGGCTAATGCGTTGCAGGTACGCCGCTTCCAGTTCGACCAGTTGGGGATCTAACGCGGCGCGGTTGAGCAGGATCGGGGCCAGCGGGTCGGCCACGTGATAGTCGACAAACAGGCGGGTGCGTTCCAGCTCGTGGACGCGCCAGTCGGTGTTCAGGGCCAGATGCGTGTCGGAAATTGCCTGCACGAGACCCTCGTAGAACTCGTCGTAGATGACCGCGAGCAAGCCGCTTTTGGATCCGAAGTGATGGTAGAGAGCGCCGGTGCTGAGTCCGGCTCGACGGGTCAATCCGCTGAGATCCATGACTCCGCTGCCGCGGACGAGTTCATCACGGGCGGCGTCGATGAGCTGTTGACGTCCGATTGAGGGGCGTGCCACTATGTGATCGTACAAAACATAATTACCTTATGTTTAGGAGTGGCGATGAGCGCGGAAGTGTCGTCGTTGGTGGATTTGAGCGGCGACCTGGCCGGAACTCATCGACGGACCGCGAGCAGCGGTGAGAGTGTCGATCCTGCTGTCGCCGACGCGGATTTGGCGGCGATGCGCCACGACGGCTACGTGATCTTGCCGGATCTGCTGACCGCTGACGAGCTCGTAGAGATCCGGGAAGCCGTTGCGCCGTTGCTGAATCTGCATGGCCGCAATGGATTTGAAGGGCATACCACTCAACGGGTGTACAGCGTGCTGAACAAGACGCGTGCGTGTGACCGGATCGCGGATCACCCGAGGGTCTTGGCCCTGCTGGATCGGCTTTTTCTGCCGAACTATCTGTTGTCGATGCTGCAGGTCATCAACATTCTGCCTGGCGAACAGGCGCAGATGCTGCACACCGACGACGGCTTCTATCCGATTCCGCGTCCCCGTGCCGGTCTTGGTGCGGCCACGATCTGGGCGATCGACGACTTTACCGCCGACAATGGTGCCACTGATGTCATTGCAGGCAGCCATCTTTGGGGTGACCGGCGGCCGCAGGACATCGAGCGTGAACCTGTGGTGATGACGGCGGGTTCCTGTGTGTTCTTCCCGGGCACGTTATGGCACGGCGGGGGAGCGAACCGATCTAATGCCGCACGGCTGGCTCTGACAGCTCAATACTGTGAGCCGTGGCTACGCCCGCAGGAGGCGTTCACCTTGTCGATGACCCGCGACACCGTGCGGGCGGTGTCTGAGGACATCCGCCGGATGCTGGGGTACAGCATCCATCCGCCGTTTATCGGCCAGGTCGACGGCATGCATCCCAAAAGACTGCTTGATCCTGGCGCCCCGTCGCTCTAGCGCTGATAGACGTCGTTGAGTGTGACCGTACGCAACTGCCGTTCCCCGATGACATCGAGCAGCTGGTGATAGACCGTGGTTACCGGTGGGTGGTTGAGGTGGCCGATGACAATTGCTTGCGGGTTGAAGTACTTGCGAGCCATGTCCACGATGTACCGCGGGGTGACTACTCCTGAGTCCGACAATGACCCGTACCAGAGTACCGGCGGCCCATACCCGAGCCCCTGAGTAACTGAATCAGTTGCGGCGCTGCGCTTTCCGTAGGGCGGGCGGAAGAACGGCGCTGGATCGACTCCGTAGGTGTTGGTCAAGAACTTGGTGTTGCGGGTGAGCTCGTCAGCGATCTTCTCGGCGGTCAGTGTCGTGAGATTCGGATGAGACCACGTGTGATTGCCCAGCTGGATCTGTCCGCTGTCGACGAGCGGGCGAAGCAGTGGGGCATTCTGCGTCCATCCCGCGTTCACACCATTGACGAAGTAGGTCAAGCGGATTCCGGTATCGCGCGCCAGCTGGGTGTACGCGGCGATGACGTTCGCATCGGTGCCGTCGTCAAGGGTCAAGGCGAGTAGTCGCTGTCCGTCGGCGCGGGCCGGCAGAGCGGTCAACGCACCGCCGCCAGGCAATGGCACCCGCGTCAGCCCACTGCTAGAAGCTCCAGCTGCCGTGCCGGGGTCTGCGGCCGCAACGGCTGATTCGATGGCTGAGGCAGCCACTGCGGCAGTGGCTGCCAACAAGGTCAAAAACCGGCGACGGTCGAGCACGACGCCAGGGTAGCGCCGGAACCTGGACATCATGCGGTGTCGCAGGTGGTGTCGGGCTACCGTTTCTGTCGTGATCGATTTTGCGCTGAGATCGTGTGGCCTGCGCGGGCATGCGACATTCGCTCCCGATGAGCAGCCGCTTCGGGAACGCCTGAGAGTCCAGACGCCCGCAGGTGAGGCCTGGCGGTGCTTGCGGTGCGAGACGTTTGTGGTCGGCGCGCCGCGCTATCGGGGACCGGCCGATACCGCACCAGAGATTCCGCGCGGACGGCTCCTGCGTGATCGGACCTTGATGCGACTGCTGGCCGCCGAACGCGTATTCCGCGGTCTCGTCTTTGTCCTGCTCGCGTTCGGGGTGGTCAAGGTTCGCGGTTCGCGCGAACATCTCCAACAGGTTTTCGAGCGGGACCTGCCGCTGATTCGCCCGCTGGCCAATCAGCTCGGATGGAATCCGGACAATTCGAAAGTCATCCGTCATATCGGCGAGGCGTTCTCGCTGTCGTCCTCGACACTGATGTGGGTCGCGGTGGGCTTGGCGGCGTATGCGGCGATCGAGTTCATCGAGGCCTTCGGTCTGTGGCTGATGAAGCGCTGGGGTGAGTACTTCGCCGTCATTGCGACAAGCATCTTCTTGCCGCTCGAGATCTATGAGCTCATCGAAAAGCAGACCGTTCTCAGGGTTTTGGCGCTCCTGGTGAACATCGTGGCCGTGGTCTGGCTGCTCTGGAGCAAGAGACTGTTCGGGCTCAATGGCGGCGGCAAAGCCTACGAGGAGGAACATCGCGCCGAGAGTCTGCTGAGCGTCGAGCGGGCGGCGCTGGCGGACAACCCGCACTAGCGGTCGGTGAGCAGCCGGTCAGCCCGTCAGGCCGTGGCTCGTCAACCATTCGTCGACGGTGATCGTGGCCGTCACCTCGTCGAGGTTCAGGACCAGGCGGGTCTGGCTGTTGATCATCTGCACCGCGCGGTCGCAGACGGCGATGGACTCACGGCGCACGGCGGCATCGATCGCGTCGTTGATCTCCGAAGGGAGATTCGCCGAGTCCTGGGTGAGGCGTTCGGCCGTACGCGCGGCAGTGGTGGCGATTTCACGCAACGTGTGGTGAGCATGGCGACGGATCGCCTCCACATGAGAGATTCCGTGGGCCAACGCGAGGTACTTCTGGCGCGCATCCGATTCGGGCGGATGCTGCTGGCCGAGCCGATTGGCGGCCTCACGAATTCTGTCGGAATCATCGACGGCCTCGAAGGCGAGGTAGAAGCCCGCAACAGCGCGGCCGATGGGCGTCGAGGTGTCGACGGCGGGAGAGGCAGGTCGTGGCGGACGCTGGGAAGGCGCAGACTCGGGCAGGGCAGAGTCGACGAGCGACGGTAAGGCGCACCGCGGGACATCCATCCGTCCATACTGCCCGAAAAATAGACGGAGTGTACAGAAGTTCGCTGGGAAAGGCGCCCGGTGACGGGACTGTCAGCGTCGCCCGAATCGCTCTCGCAGCTGTGGGTCGTTCTCCCACCATAGTGTCGGCGTAGCCGGATCCATGGCCATCGTGTTGCCCGGGTCGAGTGAATTCTGGTCGGCGCGGTCGAGTTCGGCGTCAATCCGGGCGGCCTGCGCCTTGTCGTCGGCAGATAAGGCGCGCATCAGCAGCAGCAGAAAGGGCAGTCCAAGGACATCGCCGAGGATCCAGAGAATGCCCGCGCCCAAGGTCTGATCCGTGCGCATATCCGGCCCCCAGGAGCGGTGCAGCGCCAGATAGTAGCTTGACGCCACCAGCGGGCCCTGCCACAGGACTAGGCCCAAGACGCCGTCCCCGATGGTCTCGGCCACGCTGAGCACCAGCGATATCAGCTGCGGATACTTGCGAGGTACGGGATCTACCTGCAAGCGCGCGTAGAAGTACGCAAACCCGATCAACGCCAACGCCGTTCGTGTCATCGCGCCAAGCAGGTCATGCGTCAGAGATGCCGTGTACCACGGCGTCAGGTACAGCAACCACGGTGTGACCAACATGGCCAGGGATGTCGTGAGCGGATGTGTCAAGACCCGCGCCGGTGCCGACGACAGCCCGCGATCAAATCTGTCCAGCCCGTCCGGTTGTAGCGCGCCACGCACAACGGTGACCGGCCGGCCAAGGGCTAAGAAGAAGGGCACGACCAGCAGCAGCAAGACAACCTGCAAGGCCCGCATCCAGAACAGCACGTGTGCATAAAGGCCAACCACACTCATGCATGCGAGCACCCAGCATCCGACTCCCGTGAAGAAGCAACTCGCCCACACGCCACTGATATCCGCGTGGCGACGCCGCGCGCGGGTCAGGGCCCAGCCGTATCCCGTGCCCAGAGCGATAGCGCAGAGGGCAGCCGCCGTATCAAAATGCCATGCACGCCAGACCGTCACCCAGGTCAGTGGTTCGGTGGGCAAGAACATCTCAGGCGGCGGTCTGTCGGGATAGGCCGGTAGTCGGTGTCTCGTGAAGGGTCGCGGCCGCGATCGTCACCACTAACGTCGACAGCACCACCGCTGCCAAGACATCGACCACCCAGTGGTCTCCAAGGTAGAGACGACTGCCGGCTACCAGCGTCACCGCCACTATTGCTGCCACCAGGGCAGCCAACCGTCGCCAGCCACTATGACGGTAGGCGACCACGATGGCCAACATTCCGGCAAGAGCGGTGGTGCCCGTGACGTGTCCGGAGGGAAAGGACCAGCCGGTTTCCGCAACCAGCTGAGTGCTGCGCGGTGGACGGTGTTCTCCCACTGCCCATTTCGCCGCCGCGGCAAGGAAGAACGCTGATGCGACGGCCGCCACTACCGTGGTCGCGGTTCTCAATGAGCGTGCGAACCGCCAAATTGCCAGTGCTGCAATAACTGTCACTACGGACACCGTAGCGGGGCTACCGATGTCCGTGATGTCAACGGCGGCCGAGGTGAGCCAACTGTGCCGGTGAATCACCAACCAGTCCAGCGCGCGGTGGTCGACCCTGCTACCTGAGCCGTAGTGGTGCGCTGTCGCTGCCAGCGTCGCGAAAACCACGAACAACGCTGCCGCGAGAACCGCGGCGGTTCGGGCGCTCGTAGTTTCGGGGCGAAGATTCCGCCGGCTGAAAGTCATCGTGTCCTTCTGGTCGATTCCGGGACCGACGACCGAGGCTAGATCTCTTCCCTGCGAATCTGCTGTCAGCGCTCACTGGCCCCCGGTCGAGAGTCGCTGGTTGAGAGCGGCGGCTCGAAGCGTCAAGTGGTTGCGCTCAGCGACGTTGTGGGCCTGAGCGGCGGCATCGGTGTAGAGCCGCGCGGCTGTGGCAATGTCTCCGGCGCGCTCGTGAAGGTAGGCCGACGACGCGGTGTGGCGGGGGAGAGCCGCATCGAGTTGGCCGAGTGCGGCGAGTCCGGCACGCGGACCGTCCGCCTCACCGACAGCGACCGCGCGATTAAGCCGCACGACGGGGCTGTCGGTGAGCCGGACCAGTTCGTCGTACCACTCGACGATCTGCACCCAGTCTGTCTCGGCGGCGGTCCGCGCATCGGCGTGCAGCGCCGCGATCGCGGCTTGTGCCTGATACTCGCCAAGCCGATCGCGGGCCAACGCGGCTTGGAGCACGGCCACACCCTCGGTGATCAGATCGTCTTGCCATAAACCGCGGTCTTGATCTACCAGCGTGACGAGACTGCCGTCCGCGCGGATGCGAGCCGGGCGTCTGGCGTGATGGAGCAGGAACAGCGCGAGCAGGCCGGCGACCTCCTCGTCATCGGTGGACGCGGCAAGCTGCCGGGCAAGCCGGATGGCTTCGGCCGCGAGGTCGACGTCGCCGCTGTATCCCTCGTTGAACACTAGGTACAGCACGCGTAACACCGTGGCCAGGTCCCCCGCACGATCCAGTCGTACGTCACTCACCGTTCGTTTAGCTCGCGAAATCCGTTGGGCCATTGTCGCTTCGGGTACCAGGTATGCCTGTGCGATCTGACGGGTGGTGAGGCCGCCGACGGCCCGCAAGGTCAACGCGACTGCTGATGCGGGGGAGAGGCGCGGATGCGCGCACAGGAAGTAGAGCTGCAGCGTGTCGTCCACGGAGGCCACTGGTCCTGGCGGCGGCTCGTCCGTGATTCCATACTCGCGACTTCGCCGGGCGGTATCGGATCGTGCGCGATCGACGAAACACCGCCAGGCGGTGGTGATTAGCCAGCCCTTGGGATCGTCCGGGCGCCGCGACGGCCACGTCTGGACGGCCCGGATCAAGGCCTCCTGCACGGCGTCCTCTGCGGTGGCGAAGTCCGCACCACGGCGCATTAGCGCCGCCAGCACACTGGGGATCAGGTCCCGCAGCTGGGCTTCGCCCACCGCAGCGTCGGCCATCAATCGAGGTCGGAGTGTGCAGCTGTCATGAACGGCCGAACCTCGAGCCATTCGTGGATGGGCTCGCCGCCGGCTCCCGGAGCCGCCGATAGCTCCCCGGCAACCTCAATGGCACGCTCGTACGAGTCCACGTCGATGATCATCCAGCCCGCGATCAAATCCTTTGTCTCCGCGAACGGGCCGTCGGTCACCGGGGGCTTGCCCTCGCCGTCGGAGCGCACCCACGCGCCTTCCGGCGTCAGGGCCTGGGCGTTGACGAATTCGCCGGTGCCTTCCAGCCGGGCCGCGAGGTCGTTCATGTATTGAATGTGCGCCTGAACCTCGGCGGGCGTCCACTGATCCATCGGCACGCAATTGACGGCCGCGGGCGCACCGCGATAGTGCTTGAGCAGCAAGTACTTGGCCATAATGATCTCCCTTCGTTCGCGACCCTAGTTGGTCGCTCACCCCTGGGACGGAACCATTGCGCCGTTCTCGACATCGGTTGTCGAGCTTCTCGGATATGTGCCAGAAAAGTCGACCAGCCGGAGCCTCAGAAATCGGATAGTAGACGTGTATCTAATAGCGGTATCTCAGGCCGCTGTATGTGGTCGCGCGGCAGATGGTACGAGGATCAGTTCTTCGAGTTGACGAACGATCGTTGCCGGTGAGATCGGCAGCGGCTGTGAGAACACCATCAATAGTGCGTCGACGGACTGTACGACCGTGAACCTGTTGCGCGCGTCGTGACGGCTTGACGGTGGGAGCGATCCACTGCTGATGGCCTCGCGGATTCCCCGCGCCAGCGCTTCGGCATTGTCCGGAGCGACAAGAATTATTCCACCGCAGTCTGTTTCGGGTAGCCCGCCGTCATCGGATGCGATCACGCGGCAGCCGGAGTGTTGGGCCTCGATCGAGACAATGCCGAAGGTCTCATGCCAGTATTGACTGTTGGACGGCATGACCACAATGTCGTGCTCGGCCATCAGCGTCGCCATCTTGGTCGGCGTTTTGCAGGTGGGGACCACGGAGATGCCGGGGTGCTCGCGCAGTAGTCGCTCGATGATCCTTCCCTGCGGCTTGTCGGCGCCGGCAGTCGTCGCGGTGAAGCTGAGCTCGGTGTCTTGTTCGATGATGTCGATGTGCAGCGTCTCAAGGAGGGTATAGACGCCCTTCTCCGGACTGAGTCTGCCGGCGAAGAGGATTCGGGTTCTGCCCGTCTCGTTCCTGGGCCGGGGCTGTGTGCCGAAGCACGGTTCCGCGAATGGGTAGACGACGCTGATCGTGGCGATGTCGACGTCCAGATAGTTCGACCACAGCCGGGCCGCGTAGCGGCTGGTGGCGATCAACACCCGATCGCGGGTTCCATTGATAGCGAACGCTTTGTAGCGTTCCCGGATGGGGGGCGGGTTGTGCAAGATCAGGAACGCAGGACGCTTGGTCGCCACAACGTGGGGTTCGTTGACGAACACAACGGTGCCATCGAGGTCACCTACCTCGGCCAGCGTCGACAGCGACAGGAAGGGGATGCCACTGAAGTCATCGCGGCCGTCTTCGGCACCCAGGCCGATAGTGACCACTTGAGCCGGTATGCGGCGCCGATTCAGTTCGCGGACTTGGCCGACTGTGTAGTTTTCTGAGCCGCCGGTACCGGCCGGAAGAGCGTTTCCTGGAGACCAAATGAACGAGATCATTTGCACTGCCCTGCTTTTCATTTTTCAACGGTCGTCTTGGGTCACGGTGACGACTACAATGAACCGCTCCCGTGAGGCCGGGGTTGGTGAATCTGCATAAGGACCGCTGATTGCGCAACGACACGATTCCCATGCGAATGCAATCTCACTCGAGGTCGACCGTCGACGAACCCGACCGAACGCACGACACGAAATGAGGTGGTGATACGGATAACCCCGTGGCCCGCGACGGGGCATACGGCACGATCCTTCGGTGAAATGCTCGAAACCAGGACGTCGGCGCGCAGGCTACGACAGTCACGATGGTGAACAAAGACAACTAGCGGAACGGTAACACACAACGGCGATGTCGGCAGTTCCATCCGGCCCTGTACTGGACCGTGATCACAGCGACCAGCACGGCCGGCACGACGATGTCGCATCTGATCAACCGCAGCCCTCGGCGCCTCCGGAGGGGTCAGGAAATATGTTGGCCTCGATGGCTTTTACAAGAGAAATGGTTCAGCGACCATGCCTAAAGCAGCGACAACTGCTGTCGCTACGCCACAGACCACCACCGATTTCGCCAGCATCCAGTTGTCGTGCACTATCGCCGGATCTGCTGCCTTCTGTCGGCAGGATGACTGTTCAACGTATCTAGGTTGGACATGGCCTAAGCATGCCGGACAGGTGCTTACGTTTCGCTGGGAATGGCGAATATCAAAGGGTTGCAGGGCAGGCCAACGGCCACTTGAGCCGGGTCTACTCGCTCTTTTGTTCCCTGGCGGCTTCGGCGTCCATGCCGCCATACGTCGTTTCGGTTGGAGCCGAAACCATGGCGCAGTACTGGCCCGCCGTTGCATCGTGCAGACACAATCGATGCGGTCGGCTATCGAGGCTCCGCATGGTCTGGCACGAGGAGCAGATATCTGATGCAAATCGAAAAGACAGATTCCGTTGTCAGAGTCGAAAAACTTGAGCGCGACGCGTCAGACCTGAGCCGCCAATTCCACACCGCGGAGCCATTTCCGCACCTGGTGGTCGACGATTTTCTCCGTTTGTCCTCGGAGGCCGCCGATGCCTTTCCCGGTATTTCTTGGCCCTGGTGGAACCAATGGGACGACGGATACATTCGGAACAAACGGTTCTGCGCGGAAATTGATCTCATCCCGGAACCGTTCAAGGCGGTCATCAGAGAACTCAACGAACCGCGCTTCCTGAGCGTGCTCGAAAAAATCACCGGCATCCGGCAGTTGCTCCCCGATCCCTATCTGTTTGGGGGTGGCATTCACCTCAGCGGCTCGGGCGGCGTCCTGACTCCCCACACCGACTTCCACTACCTTCGCGCGCTAAACCTCTACCGCCGCATCAACGTTATCGTGTATTTGAATGACAGCTGGTCACTGAACGATGGGGGTTGCCTCTCGCTCTACGATCCGGAGGGCCGGGCCGTTCAGACGGTCGTTCCCATCTGGGGCAGGGCCCTGATCTTTCGCACCGATGACCAGTCGGTGCACGGATTCCCGGTCCCCGTTACCGAAGGTTCATGGCGACAATCGCTGGCGCTTTTCTACTACACAGCCGCTCCGGCTGATAGCTTCGGTGGTGATGAGACGACGTACTACAGGGAGCACGGGGCGCAGGAGGGCATCGCCCGTAAGGCCCGACTGTTCTTCTTCAGGGGACTTCTGAACCTCAGCCGCAATATCAGCATGGTTGCGTATGTCGTCAACCCCAATCTCGGGCTCCCCGCGGTCAAGGCTCATTTCGCCTACCTCCGCAAGGCAAAAGCCCGCGAGATAGCGAGAAAATTGCGGCACTAGGACACGAAGCCACGACGCGCCGCATTGAGACTGTTTGACGCCCAGCGCAATAGGGAGGCAGAAATGGAAGGCTTTCGCGGCAAGGTGGCCGTGGTCACCGGCGCAGGTTCGGGCATCGGGCGCGCTGTGGCGATCGGGCTGGCCCGCGCGGGCGCCACAGTGGCCATCAGCGATGTGGACACCGAGGGGCTCGCCGAGACCGAACGCCAGGTCAAAGCCTTCGGCGCCGAGGTCCGCGCGGATCGCCTCAATGTCATTGAGCGCGAGGCCTTCCTGCTCTACGCGGACTCCGTCAAGGAACAGTTCGGCAAGGTCAACCAGATGTTCAACAACGCCGGCATCGCCTATGCGGGTGACGTTGGCGAGAGCCCGTTTAAGGACATCGAGCGCATCATCGACGTCGACTTCTGGGGTGTCGTCCACGGCACCAAAGCATTTCTGCCGCACCTGATCGCCTCCGGCGACGGCCACGTCATCAACGTCTCCAGCCTGTTCGGCCTGCTGTCCCTGCCTGGCCAGAGCGCCTACAACGCCGCCAAGTTCGCGGTGCGCGGGTTCACCGAGTCGCTGCGCCAGGAGATGATCATCGGCAAGAAGCCGGTCGCCGTTACCTGCGTACACCCCGGTGGTATCAAGACTGCCATCGCCCGCAACGCCACCGCCGTCGAGGGTATCGATGTGCAGGCGGCGGCCGCCGTGTTTGACAAGTATCTGGCGAACACCAGCCCCGAGGCAGCCGCACGGATCATTCTGACCGCTGTGCGCAAGAAGAAGCCTCGTGTGCTCGTCGGGCCCGATGCCAAGGTTCTCGATGTACTTGTCCGGGTCATGGGAGCTCGCTACCAGGACCTCTTTTCGGTATTCACAGGCCTCGCGGTACCCAATCCAAACTAGTTCGGCTGCAACAAGTTCCGCTAACCAATGTACCAACCATCTGCGCTCAGCCCAGTCGCGCACGCCCCACATAGATCACGGCGAGGTTCACAGATCTGGGGGCGTACGACAGATATCAAGCCCGATTCCTCGAAGTGTGGACGTAGTCGCATCTGGCCGATGCCTAGCCACCTTCAACCCGGTTGTACCTCAGCGCAAGTCGGTTTCAGCATGTTTTCGAGGGGGCTTAGTTCGACAACGAGGTGAAGTACCTCGCGATCAGTATGGTCGATTTTGTGTGGCAGTTCTAGTTCACGCAGCATCACTACGAGCGTGTGGTTTTCTGCGAGGACGTCGGCGGTGAACCGTTTGATCCCGTTCCTGATGGCGGACTCGGTGAGGCACTTGAGGAGCATTGTGCCCACACCCCGCTGATGGTCGTCACGGGCGACGAGGATGGCAACTTCGGCGGTACGCCCGTCTCGATTGACGACGTAGTGTGCAATACCAACCAATCGTCCATGCTCGAAGGCTCCTATTGACAGTTGTTGCCTAGACTGCTGAGTCAGTGATTCAGATATCGCTGCAACGTCTTTGGGACGGGTGGTGAAGAACCTCAGGTAGCGGTCTCGGTCGTTGAGCCCGGAATGAAGAAAGGTGACCGAGCGGATATCGTCACGATTGAGTTTTCTGACGGTGATCGCCGCACCGTCAAAGCTCTTGCCAATCTTCTGCTCAGGATCAGCGACGGTGACGTTCATGGTCGCCGCGCCACGATGACGGGTACTCGGGAGGCTTGCGCGACGGCAGAACTGACTGCGCCGAGCAGCATTCCGGCGAAGCCTCCGCGGCCGTGACTGCCGACAACGACAAGCTGGGTGTGCGCGGACTCGGCGATAAGGTACGGGCCGGGGTAGTCACACACGACACGGCGGTCGACCTTCACGTCGGGGTAGCGTTCTTGCCATCCTGCCAGTCTCTCGGCGAGAGTTTGTCTCTCTTGATTTTCGGTAGCACGCAGGTCAAATGCCGGTTCGAAGAAGTTGGGCATATGCCAGGCGTGCACGGCGATAAGCGCAACCTTCCGATGTGAAGCTTCGTCGAAGGCGATGGCCGTCGCGTTCTCTGATGTCGGTGAGCCGTCGATACCGAGCAGGACAGGCGCGTGGTTGTCGCGTGTTGTCTCGTTGTGGATCACCGCGACGGGGCAACGTGCATGGTGCAGAACAGCGGTGCTGACCGAGCCCAGCAACAGACGGTCGAGGGCGCGCTGGCCTCGGCTGCCGACGACGAGCACGCGTGATTCTTGTGCCGCGTCTACGAGCGCCGATACCGGATGCCCGAAGACCACTCGGCGGCGCGCGGCGGGCAACGGGTGCCCGGCGACCTCTTCAGCAATGCGCTGCGCGTTTTCCAGCACCAATTGTGCTTGCCGTTCGCGTGATTGATAGATCCGTTCACGTAGCTGCTGGTCGTAGACATGGGTTTGCTCGATGTCGAAGGCGCTGATGAGGGTCAGCGGTTCGTTGCGCATGCTCGATTCTTGTGCGGCCCAACGAACCGCCGCATCGGCGCAGGCCGATCCATCGACCCCGACCACGATCCCCGCGTGATAGTTCTCGGACATCATTTTGTTTCAGCCCCGTTCGTCATCATGAGTTTGTTAGTTGCGAACGATCAGGATTGTGCGGTCGCCGTGCTCTGCTGAAGGCCGCATACGGATGACATGTGGGATATCAGCGCGTCCCACTACTGCCAGTTGGATCGGTTCATCACAGGCGGCGAGAAAATGGCCGATATCGGAACGCGCTGCAACCGGGTACATGTGGACGTCCGGATAACGTTCACGCAGACCGGCCACACGGCGATCGAGTTCGTCGTAGGGCGATTCGCCCATGTCTTCTTGCCAGGTACCCACCGCAAGAATCGGAAGATGGCGCAGTCGTGCTTCCTGCACCGCGTGGTCGATGACGGTGTCCGTGTCTTGAGGACCGTTGACAGCCACAGCGATCCACACGGGAAGTCCGTGCGCGACAAAGACCGGTCGATGGACTATCGCGACGGGGCAATGCGCTCGCTTAGCGATTTCAGTTGCGGTGGAGCCCCAAAAGGCACTCGCCAATCGCCCGAATCCCTCGGAGCCAACGCACACGAGACTGGCGGTTCGTGATTCTGCGGCCAAGGCATCCGAGGCCAGCCCATGACGGATCACGCAATCGACCTTGACGGGCTTGCGGGTCGCCTTGACGGCGGCCGCCGCATCACGCAGTGATGTTTCTGCATACTCCTTGTCGATGTTGTACTGGTCCACGAAAGATTTGGCGGTGACCACGGGCCTGGTCACATGAACCAAGCACAGCGGCACATCTCGGCTGATTGCCTCATCTGTGGCCCATTCGGCCGCGTGAACAGCGGCGCGCGAGCCGTCGATGCCAACAACTACCGGGCCGTGCCGGTCGGTATCGGTCATTGCAATCACTCCTTTGGGTGATCGAACGCGGTTCGCCGGCCCGTTGATCGGCTGAACTGACGCTAGGACCGATTTCGGTCACAAGGCGGAGTAATAAGTCCCCGGTTCCCTGCCGATGGTTTACGCCCCGCCGTGCCATAGGGCTGATGAGCACCGTGACCAATGACCTGGTCACGTGGAGGCTGCGGTCTCTGCAGCGCGGACGCATCCGATGCGACGATCAGATGGTTACAGCCGATGCTCAGCCTAGGAGATGTCATGAATGTCTTAGCGTTTGGCTACCTGCAGGTGCTGCTTACCAGATTGTTTCGGCGCCATCCTTTGGTGCGGGGCTGCGATCGGGTTGCGGCCGCAGTCCAGCTGGCGGGTTTACTCTTGGCGTTGGTGATGTTGTCGACGGCGGGAGCGGTCGGCACAGCTCTGTACGACGCCGGAAGCAGAACCAGCAATGAGCAAGTGCATTCACGCCACCAGGTGCAGGCGGTGGCAACCGGGGATAGTCATGCGGTCGCTCCCCGGTACAGCTCCGCTGTTCTGGTACCGGCGCAGTGGAGCATCGGAGGTGTGCAACATCGCGAAACCATCCGCTATGGAAAAGATCTCAATACTGGAGACAGGTTCACGATCTGGATTGATCCGGATGGTCGCAGCGTGTCGGCACCGGCGTCTCGAGCGGACGCTGCCGCTGACGCCATAGCCGCCGCGGTCCTGCTGTGGACTGCTGTCACGGCTCTTGTCGTCGGTGCGGTCGGGTTGGCGCTTCGGCGCATCTGTCGACTTCGGTATGCGCGCTGGGATTCGGACTTCAATGCTCTGGTGGATCGCGGGGGTCGCCGGAAAAGCGACCATTGAGCTCGTAAGCTCATTTGCGAGCACAGGGGAAGAAGGCGGCCATGGACACAGAGATGCTGGCCTGGCAGGTACAGCGGCCGGGGCCTATCGTGAACGGGCCCCTGCGTCGGGTCCGCTTGCAAGTGCCCGAGCCTGATCCGGGCGAATTGTTGGTGCGGGTGCTTGCCTGTGGGGTGTGCCGCACCGATCTTCATGTCGCCGAGGGTGATCTGGTGCCGCGCAGGCCCAACGTTGTGCCTGGACATGAGATCGTCGGCGAGGTCGTTGGACTGGGCGAGCAGGCCGACACCGATTTCACGATAGGCGATCGAATCGGCGTGCCATGGCTTAGGCATACGTGCGGCGTGTGCAGATACTGCCAACGCGGCAAGGAAAACCTATGTCCCGGATCTTTATACACAGGTTGGGACGCTGACGGTGGGTACGCCGAGTTCGCGGTGATACCAGCCGCCTATGCGTTGGCGCTGCCCGCGGGATATACCGACGCCGAGCTTGCCCCGCTGTTGTGCGCTGGCATCATTGGTTACCGCTCACTACAGCGTGCAGAGTTGCCGGCGGGCGGGCGTTTGGGCCTGTACGGCTTTGGCGGCAGCGCGCACATCACCGCGCAGGTCGCCCTGGCCCAGGGCGCCGAGGTGCACGTCATGACCCGCGGGAAAGATGCCCAACTACTTGCCCTCGAACTTGGTGCTAGCTCGGCGCAGGGGCCTGCCGATGCGCCTCCCGCTGCGCTGGACGCTGCGATACTGTTTGCCCCTGTCGGCGAGTTGGTGCGCCCCGCGTTGGCGGCGCTCGACAGGGGAGGCACGCTGGCTATCGCCGGCATCCATCTCACAGACATTCCCCCGTTGAACTATCAACGGCACCTGTTCCAGGAGAGGCAGATTCGATCGGTCACGGCCAACACCCGGGCTGACGCGCGGGCATTCCTGGACTTCTCCACGACACATCGCCTCCATCTGGCGGGCCCGCAATATGACCTGCAAGATGCGGACCGTGCTCTGTCCGATCTTGCCGCCGGCCGGATCACCGGCGCGGCCGTGCTTGTTCCTTAGTTCCGACGCCGCAGCGTGCGGCGCATAGGCTATTTACCCGCGAATTCGATGACAGCAGACAGCGGACGCCGCGGCGTGGGAGCCGGTATCGGATCCAGCGGTGGCGTCGCGCCGATCCGAACCACCGCCTGCGGATAGTCGCGGTCAGTGATACCTTCGATGATCTGGCGGCTGGCGGTAAGTTCGGTGACGTGGGTCAGGGTGCATGTCGCTAAACCGGCGACCGTTGCTTCAATCAGCAAGGCTGACAAGGCTTCACCGCATCGCACGAAATCCTGCGCAGAGTCATCACCGGTCGAGAGCACGACCAGAGTTGCCTTATCCTTCGGCACAGCGGCACGACGTTCGCGGTGCCGAGCGAAAGGAAAATCGCGCCCGATATCCACCCGATTCCGCTCTTCCTCGGAAGGCAAAGAGCTGTCCGGGATTCCCTCGGAGAGCTTGAAGGGCGCAGTCCACCAGTCGATCTCGGACTGATACGCCGAATCGTATTGGCGAAGGCCTTCGCTGAGCTGAGCTGCCTCCACGACGCGAGGACGGGCCCCGTCGGCGAGGACATCGAGGAAGGCACGATCACTGACCGCCTGCCGGAGCAGCTGCTCGGTCACCGACCACCGGCGCGGCGGCAGAAAGGGGAGTCGATCGGTATAGCGACGCTCCAGGGCATGTAAGCGATCGCGATGTGCATCCGTGACGTACTGCATCTTGGTGAAATTGATTGTCGCCAAATGGGTACGGTCATTGGGGTTCGGAAAGTATTCAGGGCGCACTAACCAGCCGAGGGCGGCTGAGGCCACCCGAAAGTGATCCAATACGGCACCGCAACTGATCAAGGCTTCCCGCTGTGAGGGGTCCACGCGTAGTAGGCGATTCACGTCGAGAAAGAGTTTGAGTTCATCATCGAGGACCCATCGCCATGGCTGACTGTTGTGGATCGATGGCGCCCGGCACGCCGCCTGGATTGCCTTGACGACCACATCGCGGTCTAGCACTACCTGCGTCATAGCGATACCTCCGCCTCGGCCGCCCTGCACCAAGCATCAACCCGAGGCGGCCCCGCAGATGAGAGCAATTGGTCCCGGCTTGATGGTGCATTAGGACCGAACAGCCGTACTGCCTCGCTGATCGGGGACGTGATACCCGGCGGTACGGGACCTTTGACCGTGGAAGACCACAGGGCCGATCCATAGCGTTGTCCTTACCAGCCACTGGTACCTACCAACTCGGAGGACACCATGAACACCACACCACGTCCATACATTTTGGTGGGCATTGATGGATCTGCGTCCGCTCTGCACGCACTCACATGGGCGGGGGACGAGGCAGAACGGCGCAATCTGCCCCTTCGGCTTGTGCATGCTGTCGATTACGGCAGCTTCGGTTATGGCTTCAATCTATCGGCGTCGACGAGCTTCTACGACCACCTGGACACCGACGGCGTCAAGTTTCTGGACCGGGCCAAAGAGCACGTCCTGGCGCTGCACCCCAATCTGGAAGTGGCCGCCGCCAAGGTGACAGCTCAGCCTGTGCCCACGCTTGTCGAGCTGTCCAAGGATGCATTCATCACCGTGGTCGGCTCCAGCGGGCTTGGCCGATTCACCGGGATGATGGCCGGGTCGGTGTCGGTCTCATTGACCGCGAGGGGACACAGCCCCGTCGCGGTCGTTCGCGAGTCGGGGACTCCGCCGGCGGGTCCGGTTGTCGTCGGTGTCAGCGGATCTCCCTCAAGCGAAGAAGCCATCGCGTGGGCTTTCGAGGAAGCGTCGATGCGTGACGCTGAGCTGGTGGCCGTGCATGCCGGAGGTGACGTACCACCGAGCTACGTGTACGCATACACCGCCTGGAGTGCGATGGATTGGGATATCGCCGAGCAACAGCAGGCCGAAGTACTGGCCGAGCGACTGGCGGGCTGGCAGGAAAAATACCCAGACGTCGGCGTGCGCCGGGTAGTCGCGATGGGCAACCCCGCCGATATCCTGCTGCACCGGGCCCGGCATGCACAGCTGCTCGTGGTCGGCAGCCGCGGACGCGGCGACGTCGCGGGCTTCTTTCTCGGCTCCACCAGCCATGCTCTCATCCACCAGGCTCCTTGCCCGGTGCTAGTCGCTCGCCCACATGCAGCAGACGATAAGCGATGAGCACCGCAACGCCAGGCACCGCGCACCATCACCCGGGCACCCTGTCTGCCGATCAGCTTGAGGCAGTTGATGCGCAGTGGCGGGCCGCGAACTACCTCACGGCCGGCCAGATCTACTTAATGGACAATCCGCTGCTCACGGTGCCCTTGCAGCCCGAGCACATCAAGCCGCGTCTGCTGGGGCACTGGGGGACCTCACCGGGGCTGAATTTCATCTACGCCCATATGAATCGGGCCATCATCGCCCACGATGTGAACGCGATGTACGTCACCGGGCCTGGGCATGGTGGGCCTGCCCTGTTCGCGAATACGTGGCTCGAGGGCAGTTATAGCGATATCCGTCCGGATGTCCCCCGTGACGGGCGTGGTATGCGGAAACTGTTTCAGGAGTTCTCATTTCCTGGCGGTGTGCCCAGCCACGTAGCGCCGCAGGTGCCTGGATCCATCCACGAGGGCGGCGAACTGGGGTACAGCCTGGCCCATGCATACGGCGCCGTACTGGACAACCCGGATCTGGTCGCAGTCTGCGTCGTCGGCGATGGCGAAGCCGAGACCGGGCCACTGGCCGCCAGCTGGCACGCCAACAAATTCCTCAGCGCGGCGACCGACGGTGCGGTCCTACCGATCCTTCACCTCAACGGCTACAAGATCGCCAACCCCACCGTGCTGTCGAGAATCACGGACGAAGAACTCGACAGCCTGCTACGGGGATATGGCTACACCCCCATCTATGTCTCCGGCCATGAACCCGAAGACATGCACCAACAGATGGCCGCCGCACTGGACCGGGCGATCATGGAGATCCGCGACTTTCAGGCGTTGTCCCGATGCCAGGTACCGGTTCTGCATCGCGCTTTCTGGCCCATGATCGTCCTGCGCACCCCCAAAGGCTGGACAGGCCCAGTGGTAGTCGACGGACATCAGGTCGAGGGCACATGGCGATCACACCAGGTACCCATCGCCAATGTGCGCGAGAACCCAACACATCGGGCCCAACTTGCCCACTGGCTGCGGTCCTACCGCCCTGAAGAGCTCTTCGACGAAGCAGGAGCGCCGAATGAGCTTGTGACACGGCTTATTCCCTCTGGGCAACGACGCATGGGGTCGAACCCGCATGCCAACGGTGGCACGCTCTTGACGCCGCTGGCGCTGCCAGATCCGGCAACCTTCGGTGTGGTGACCGGCCGGCCGGGCGCAGTGGACGCATCGCCGACCAGGGTGCTGGGACGCTATCTCCGAGAATTGTTGGTCCGCAACGCCGACCGAAGGAACTTCCGCCTTTTCGGGCCGGACGAAACCGAGTCGAACAAGCTCGGAGACGTCTATGACGTCACCGATAAGCAGTGGAGCGCAACGATTTTCCCCGGCGATCAGCACCTGGCGCGAGACGGCCGGGTTCTTGAGGTCCTATCCGAGCACCTGTGCCAAGGATGGCTGGAGGGCTACCTGCTCACGGGCCGCCATGGCCTGTTCTCCTGCTACGAGGCGTTCGCCCACATTGTGGATTCAATGGTGAACCAGCACGCTAAATGGCTCAAGATCAGCAGGCAACTACCATGGCGCCGCCCCGTCGCGTCGCTGAATTATCTACTGACGTCGCATGTGTGGCGTCAGGACCATAACGGTTTCTCCCACCAGGATCCGGGTTTCATCGACAACATCGCGAACAAGCGCGCCGAAGTGGCGCGCATCTACCTGCCGCCGGATGCCAACACCTTGCTGTCGGTTGCCGCGCATTGCCTGGCCAGCCGCGACTACATCAATGTCATTGTTGCCGGCAAGAACTACACGCCGGTATGGCTTAATCCCGAACAGGCAGCGCTGCATTGCGCACGCGGTGCCGATATTTTCGAATGGGCCAGCAGTGACGCCGGAGCTGTCCCGGATGTTGTTCTCGCTTGTGCCGGTGACGTGCCCACCATCGAGGTACTGGCGGCAGTGTCGATACTGCGAACGCATTTGCCGCAGTTGAAGATCCGGGTAGTCAATGTCGTTGATCTGTTTCGTCTGCAGCCCGATAGCCAGCACCCGCATGGCATGTCCGACGTCGACTACGACACGCTGTTCACCGCGGATCGTCCTGTGATCTTCGCGTTCCATGGATACCCGGCGCTCATCCACCGGCTCACCTACCGTCGGGCGGGGCACGCGAATCTGCATGTTCGCGGCTACCTGGAGGAGGGCACCACCACCACGCCCTTCGACATGCTGGTGCTGAACAAGATGGACCGATTCCAGCTGGTGATCGACGTAGTGGAGCGCACACCGGGCCTGCTGGAATGCGCAGACGCCCAGGGACTGAGGGACGAGATGCTCCGTACGCACGACCGCCACAACGCGTGGATACGTGCCCACGGCGAAGACCTGCCGGAGGTCCGGGATTGGCGATGGGAAGAAGACAAGACGAGATGATCACTGTGTTCCTGGTGGATGACCACGAAATCGTGCGATACGGGGTGGCCGATCTCATCGACGACGAAGAGGACCTAGTCGTCATAGGACAGGCCAGTTCGGTTGCTGAAGCGATGGCCCGGATCCCCGCGCTCAATCCCGATATCGCCGTACTCGACATACGGCTGCCCGACGGAAACGGGATCGAACTCTGCCGGGACCTACGTTCGCGGTGTCCTGCCCTGAACTGCCTGATGCTGACGTCGTTCACTGATGAGCAAGCCATGCTGGACGCGATCCTGGCCGGAGCGGGGGGATACGTCATCAAAGACATCAAGGGCATGGACCTGGTGTCCGCGATACGGACGGTCGGTTCTGGCCGGTCCTTGCTGGACAACCGGTCGGCAGCCGCCCTGATGGATCGACTGCGTGCGGCGACGCAGTCCTCGCCCGTCGCCTCGTTGACGCCGCAGGAGCAGATTCTGCTGGAGCTGATAGGACAAGGCCTCACCAATCGCCAGATCGCGGGAGAGATGTTCCTGTCGGACAAAACGGTGAAGAACTATGTGTCGAGGTTGCTGGCCAAGCTAGGCCTGGAACGACGCACACAGGCCGCAGTGCTCGTGACCAAACTCGCCGGCGACCGAACCGCTTCCGGAGAGCGATACTCGGGACGTTAAGACTTGACCTTTGACCAGCCGATATCGACTGGTTGCGCCATACTCATTGGGTGACCGATCGGTTGGGTACCGACGAGTCGGTGTCCAAGGAACTCGCGCATATCCAGCTCAGCGAGCTGCTGGCGGAGGTCCAGGGCCGAATTGAGCGCATCATCACCGAGACCAGGGGCCGGGTCGACGCGCTTCTGGATGCCGTGATGGCGGTCAGTGCCGGGCTGGAACTGGATGTCACACTCCGGCAGATCGTCCGAGCCGCCATTGAGCTCGTGGATGCCCAGTACGGGGCACTCGGCGTCCTGGGGGAGGACGGCATGCTCACCCAGTTCGTCTATGAGGGCATCGATGATGCCACCCGCGAACTCATCGGCCCGCTGCCCACTGGCCATGGCGTCCTCGGAGTGGTCATCGACGAGGCCAAACCCCTTCGGCTCAGCGACATCATGCACCACCCGTCATCCATAGGGTTCCCGCCCAATCACCCGCCCATGCGCGCCTTTCTCGGCGTACCGGTGCGGTTGCGGGACGAGGTATTTGGGCGCCTGTACCTCACCGAGAAACGCAATGGCGAAGAATTCAGTGCCGATGACGAGGTGGTCGTACGGGCGCTGGCCGGTGCGGCGGGAATCGCGGTGGAGAACGCTCGTCTTTATGAACAGGCCCGGCAGCGGCAGCGCTGGCTGCAGGCCATTGAAGAGGTCACATCAAAGCTGCTGGCCGGAGTCGAGCCCGCCGAGGCGCTGCAGCTGATAGCCGTCCGCGCCGCAGCTCTCGTCGACGCCGATTACGCCTTGATCGCGCTGCCCTGCGAGCCCGATGATGACGGCGATATCGGAGAGCTCACAGTGGCGGTATGTGCCGGCACCTCTGGGCTGGAACTTAGCGGAGTACGCATTCCGCTGAAGGGGTCCACATCCGGGGCTGCTTTTCGAGATCGATTGCCGCGCATAGTGACCCAGCTGGAATTCGATATCGCAGCAGGAGCACACGTGGCCTTCGGTCCTGCGATGGCATTGCCGCTCCGTGGACGTGATTCCACCACCGGCGTGCTCCTGCTGATCCGCCCGGCCGACGGTGCACATTTCAGGGAGGGGCAACTTGAGATCGCCGCGTCTTTTGCCGATCAGGCGGCGCTCGCTCTCGAACAAGCCCAGACGCGCACCACGATGAATGAACTACAGATGCTGAGCGACCGCGACCGCATCGCCCGCGATCTCCACGATCACGTCATCCAGCGGCTGTTCGCTGTCGGATTGGCCATGCAGGGAACGCACCGGCGGGCAGCCAAATCACCGCGAGTAGCTGCCCGGCTTGCCGAACACATCGACCAGCTGCACAACGTCATTCAAGACATTCGTACCGCTATTTTTGACTTGCACACCGTCGCCACCGACGGTCCTTCGCTCCGTGCAGCCCTGCGCGCTATTGTCGCCGAGCTGACCGATGACACCTCGCTACAAGTCTCCGTGCGTCTGAACGGGCCACTCGATGTCGTCCCGACGGATATCGCCGAACACACCCAGGCGGTGCTGCGCGAGGCCGTAAGCAATGCCGTCCGGCATGCGAATGCATCGGAATTGGCGGTATTGGTGGCGGTCGGCGACGATGTCGTCGTTGACGTCGCGGACAATGGGATAGGCATGCCGCAGGGTGCTACCCACCGGGGTCTGCGCAATCTCAGTACCCGGGCTGCGGCATTGCAAGGGAATCTCACCATCGCCGAGCCGGACGGCGGCGGTACCCAGGTCTCTTGGTCGGTGCCGCTGCCCTGACTATTTGGGCGGATTGGCGGCAAGAAAGTTAAGCCAGCGGGGCAACGGATAGCGGCCGAATGCCGCGATGATGGTCATCTTGATTCCGGCGAGAACCAATACCCAGAGAAGCACCAACTCGACCGTGGAGGCACGTTCTGTTTTGTCCATCAAGAACAGCACGCCCGTCGCCAACACAATCACACCCATGATCAGCCAGCTGAATCGTTCCATCGGAGTCGTTTTCACGATCCGGAATGCTGGTGTCTTCGACGAGCCCATTGTTGTTCCTGTCTTTTGGTAGTGACACCGCAGAGCGTCGCACCGCACTGCGTCTTCTGGTAGGAGAGTTGTGCTCATCGCAGCTGGGTCCTTGGTCATCAGTCCGTTCAGCTGCGTGAGAACCGCTGACGCACCATGATCTTCACCATGCGGTGGATGAACTACGCATCGAATCTGGCGCAGCTGCGGACGTACCAGAAACGGTGGCTGCGGGGAGATGTCCTCGCCGGAATAACGGTGGCCGCGTACCTCGTCCCACAGGTCATGGCGTACGCGACGCTGGCTGGCCTGCCGCCGGTGGCGGGGTTGTGGGCGGCGCTGGCCCCATTGGCGATCTATGCGATGCTCGGTTCATCCCGGCAGCTGTCCGTCGGCCCGGAGTCGACCACCGCGTTGATGACCGCGGCAGTGTTGGCTCCCTTGGCCTTTGGTGACGCCGCTCGATATGCGGCGCTAGCGGCTGCGCTGGCGTTGCTCGTCGGGGTGGTGTGTTTGATCGCAGGGCTGGCCCGTCTTGGTCTGCTCGCTAATCTGCTGTCGCACCCGGTGCTTGTTGGCTATATGGGTGGCGTGGGAATCACGATGGTGGGCAGTCAGATCGGTGCCATTACAGGCACGGCCAGTTCTGGTGACGAGTTTGTCGAGCAAATCAGGTCATTTTCCGATCACGTCGAGCAGATCCGTTGGCCCACCATCATCGTCGCTACAGCGGTGCTCGCACTGCTCGGCGTGCTCGCACGATGGGCGCCACGAGCACCAGGCCCGCTCATTACGGTGCTGATGGCAGCGACGGCGGTGGCGCTCATACCATCTGACGGTTCCGGCATCGATCTCGTCGGCGGAGTCCCCGCGGGATTGCCGCACCCCGGGGTACCTCCGCTGGGCCTCGATAGCCTGGGCGCCCTCGTCCTGCCCGCGTTAGGTGTCGCGATCGTGGCGTTCTCCGACAACATTTTGACGGCACGCGCATTCGCCGTTCGCCGCAATGAAGACATAGATGCCAACGCGGAGCTACGCACGCTGGGGCTGTGCAACTTGGGATCCGGTCTTACTCAGGGTTTTCCGGTCAGCTCCAGTGGTAGCCGGACCGCGCTGGGAGACTCGGTGGGAAGCCGTAGTCAACTGCATTCCTTGACCACACTCGCCCTGGTCCTGATGGTGCTGATGTTCGCGCACGGAACCTTGGCGCACTTTCCCCGCGCGGCCCTGGGGGCGCTCGTGGTGTATGCCGCCATCAAGCTGGTTGATGTTCCCGAGTACCGTAGGTTCGCCCGCTTTCGTCGCAGCGAGTTAATAATCGCCTTGGCAACAACATTCGCCGTTCTCGGGGTAGGGGTGCTGTACGGAATCCTTGCCGCTGTGGCTTTGTCGATTCTCGACCTGCTTCGCCGTGTCGCTCACCCGCACGACAGCGTGCTGGGCTTTGTGCCGGGAGTGCCCGGAATGCATGACCTTGATGATTACCCCGGCGCGCATGCGGTACCCGGCCTCGTGGTCTACAGATACGACGCGCCTTTGTGTTTTGCCAACGCAGAGGATTTCCGTAAGCGTGCAATGGCGGCTGTAGCCGCAGGACCCGAACTGGCCGAATGGTTCATTCTCAGCGCGGAGGCGAATGTCGATGTGGATCTGACCGCCCTCGACGCACTTGATCGACTCCGGGAAGACTTAGACGACCTCGGAATTGTCTTCGCCATGGCACGAGTCAAACAGGACCTGCGTGACGCGCTGGCCGCGGCAGGGTTGCTGTCCAAAATAGGGGAGGACCGGATCTTCGTGACACTGCCGATCGCCGTCGATGCGTTCAACGCGCGCTAGCCAGTACCCGGGCTATCTCACGATATGGCGTGCCCGACTAGGGTGCCGATCAGGTAGGTGACGGCCATGGCCGCGAGCCCGCCAATCGTGACGCGCAGGATGGCCCGGGTCCGACTGGCCTGGCCGATGGTGGCGCTGATCCACCCCGTCGCAATCAGAGCCAGGCACACCGCGACTGCGGTCACGGGGATTCTCCAGGCCGCCGGCGGCAGGAGGATCGCCACCATGGGCAAGATGGCGCCGGTCAAGAACGAGATGGCCGACGAGAGGGCGGCATGCCACGGGTTGGTCAATTCGTGGGGGTTGATTCCCAACTCTGCGTCAGCATGCGCTGCGAAGGCATCATGGGTGGTGAGCTCAACTGCCACTTGCCGGGCGGTTGTTGGCGCCAGGCCCTTTGATTCATATATCGAGGTGAGTTCGGCGAGTTCTTCGGCGGGCAGGTCCTTGAGTTCCTGCCGCTCTTTGCTCAGAAGGGCTCGTTCGGTGTCTCGCTGGGTGCTCACCGAGACGTACTCACCTAGCGCCATGGAGACGGCGCCGGCAGCCACACCGGCTAGTCCCGCGGTGAAGATCGGTGCCCGCTCAATGGTGGCCGCCGCGACACCGACCACCATGCCTGCGGTCGACACAATGCCGTCGTTTGCGCCCAAGACCCCCGCGCGCAACCAGTTCAGTCTGCGGCCGGTCCCGACCTGATGTGGCTCGGCGGAGTGTGGTGTCGCCTCGTTGGTCATGACTCACCCAAACAGACTATGAACTGTCCTGTCTAGCAAGGCAGTACACACTTACTCAAGAGGGTCGTGGTGTGGGCATGACTACAAGAGATCCGATGGTATGGGGTGGGTGCGACGTAGCGCTGCGATCAGCGCCTGCGCGGACAGTATCAGCGCTCCGGCGCCCAACTCAGCGAGTGCCGCCATCCGGCTCGATACGCGTACCCGCCGATCAAGCGTGCACACGCGGCCGATGAGGTAACGCCCGATTTCGAATATCAGCATGTCCATGGAATACCCCCAAGGTGTCAAGAAGGTCGTACTACGACTACCGGTGAATGTGCCGCTTGCACAACGCTTCTACTCACCGAGCCGAGAAACATTCCCGCAAATCCACCACGGCCATGGCTTCCCAGCACGACAAGCTGCGCATGTCCGGAATGCTCGATAAGCCAGCGGCTGGGGTTACCCTTCACCAGTTTCCGGACGACGCTCACATCTGGGTAGCGCTCCTGCCAGCCCGCGAGCCGCTCACCCAAGAGCTCATTGGCGTGCTCACGCTCTTCGTGCCAATCGAATTCGGGTGCTGTGTCCAGTACATCGACCCATGCGTGCATTGCGACCAACGGCACCTTTCGGTGGGATGCCTCATCGAATGCGAGCGCGATGGCCGGCTCGGAAACGGGGGAGCCGTCGATGCCGACGATCACCGGGTCGCTCCGATCGAGTTCGGGCACGTCGTGGACCACGGCCACCGGTGCATGCGCATAGTGCACCAGGCCGGAACTTACCGATCCCATTACCAGGCGATCAAATGTCCCCAGGCCGCGCCGTCCAACGACGATCGTGCGAACGTCCTTTGACATATCGACAAGCACAGGAACCGGTTTCCCGAATTCGAGTTCGGTGCGTATCTCGGGAAGCGCGCCGATGCCAACGGCCTGCTCGGCCGTGTGCTGAGCTCGCCGCAGTACCTCTTCACCGTGATGGCGTTGCCATTGGTGGACCCGTTCTTGTGTATCCGGATCGCGAATGTAGAGGTACTCCCGGGTTACCACTGTGACAATCGTCAACCGATCACGGCGCATCGCAGCATGTTTCGCAGCCCAGCGCACAGCTGCGGATGCTTCAGGAGAGCCGTCGGTGGCGACGACGACACCCGGTTTCTGAGTGATTTCTCTCATCTCGACGCTCCTTCTGGTGGGCTCCTATACGCAGGCTATGAGCCGGCACATACTCCGCGCTGTGGTCTGTGGTCCCCGTACTGGCGCCATTGGTCCCGTCTGACGGGCCACTGTCGTCGACTTTGTGCTCTCGCCGCGTCGACAACTGGCACTGGCCTCTGTGGCGGTTCGGCAACGAGTATTAGCTGTAGGGCAGCATATTTCGGGATCGCTTCGAATTTCGGGATTGCATTGCGCAGAAGGAGAGCATGATGGAGGAAGAAGCCGGGAGCGGTTGGTCCGACGAGGGGCAACCAGCACCGGACTATGACAAACCGGCACCGGCAGTGGTTGTCGGCATTGACGGGTCTCATCGAGCGCTGGGGGCTGCGCTGTGGGCAGTCGACGAAGCTGTGAGCCGAGATATCCCGCTCCGGCTCGTCTACGCCATCGAACCCCGCGAGCGGTCGGGTAGCGAACTCTACGACGCATATGATCTGACTACGGCTGAAATCGCCAGCCAGGGCGCCGTCATGGCAGTGCAATCGTGCGAGAAGCCCGTCAAGATCGAGGTTGAAATCCACCAGGGTTCTGCGGTGGAAGTATTGACTCGTCAGTCGCATTCGGCCGCATTAGTCTGTGTAGGAGCATTGGGCCGGGACCGCGCAACTTCCCGCCGCGCAACATCAACGGCCTCGGCTCTGTCGGCACGTGCCCATTGCCCCGTCGTGGTTGTTCGAGGGCGCAGGCCATGCCAAGAGCGGCAGGGGATAATAGTGATCGAATTTAGTGATGATGCTGATTTCGATGACGTGATGACCCAAGGGTTGAACGCGGCGGCCGGGGATGCTTCGGTTGTTCAGGTCGTGGGCTGTTGGTCACGCCATGGCAGCGGTACCTGTCGGCCATCGGCGGATATGAACACGTTGCGAGCGCGCATGGAAAAGGTGCTTGAACCGTGGCGGCACCAATATCCCGACAGCGCCATCGACAGTGTCGTCTGGCAGGGTTCAATTTCTGAATACCTTGTGCAGGAGACCGATTCGATTCAGTTGTTGGTCGTCGGTCGCCACCGGAAACAGGGCCTCACCGAGCTGACAGACCATAGTCCGTCCGTCACGCACCCTGGGACTGCCTACTCCGTCATGATTGGCGGCCATCACAGGCCACTCTAGAAGTCGCCGTCAGCAGGAAGGGATGATCATGATGTTTTGGTATGGCCACGGCACAGGCTTATGGGCAGGGGCGGGGATGATGCTCAGCATGGTCCTATTTTGGGTAGTGTTGGTCATCGGTATTGTCGCGCTACTGCAGCACCTACTCGCCGCTGGTCGGGAGATGCCTATCCGGGGCGCGAATACTGATGCAGCAGAGCGCATTTTGGCAGAGAAGTTCGCACACGGCGAGATCAACGAGGAACAGTATCGCGGGCGGATCGCGGTCCTTCACGACCCGAACTGACGTGCGCCCCGAATTGGTTGCCGCCTTCCGCTCTCATCGCTCGAATTGCTAGGAAAGCGCAGTGCTAAATCGGGCTGCACGACGCTCGACATGGTGCCGTCGGTCCTTTTGTTGTGAGACTGGAGGGGATGTCTGCGACGTGCGGTAAAAGAGCATCTTCGCTATCTCGATGAGGACGAGGTAACACATGACCATGAGGACCAGTGCGGCGAAGAAGCCGAGCGGCAGCGGGTGAAAGCCAAGACTGTTGGCTAGAGGTGTCGCCGGTAGCAATGCACCGATCACGACAACGCCGAGTGCGGAAAGCAGTAGCGGCATACTGGGGGTACTGCGAAAGAAGGGGATCCGTCTGGTGCGGATCGCGAAGATCACCAGAGTTTGGGTGGCCAGCGATTCGACGAACCAGCCGGAGCGGAACTGTGTCGGTCCGGAATGGAACACCCACAACATGACCCCGAAGGTGGCGAAGTCGAACAGTGAGCTGATCGGGCCGAAATACATCATGAACCGGCGGATGAAACCGATGTTCCACCGAGATGGTCGGGCAAGCTGCTCGGCGTCCACCTCATCGGTGGGGATGGCCAATTGGCTGGTGTCGTAGAGCAGGTTGTTAAGCAGAATCTGCGAGGGCAGCATCGGAAGAAAGCTCAGGAACAGCGAGGCGCCGGCCGCACTGAACATGTTGCCGAAGTTACTGGACGTGCCCATCAGGATGTACTTGATGGTGTTGGCGAAGATCCGCCGGCCCTCTATCACTCCGTCAGCGAGAACATCGAGGTCCTTTTCTAGGAGAATGACATCCGCGGCGTCTTTGGCCACGTCACTGGCTGAGTCAACGGAGATCCCAATATCCGCGGCGTGCAACGCAAGTGCGTCGTTGACGCCGTCGCCGAGGAATCCAACATCGAAGCCGGTGCGACGCTGGACGCGCACAATGCGTGCCTTATCCTCGGGACTTACGCGGGCGAAGATTGTGGTGTCCTCAATGGCGGCGCCGAGTTGTTGATCATCGAGAGAAGCAATCTCGGCGCCAGTCAGCGTGCCGGTCACGACCACACCAAGGTCTTGGCAGATCTTGTCGGCGACTGCTGGGCTATCGCCAGTGACGATTTTTACTGCAATATGCAATCCTGCTAACCGTTGCAGGGCTGCGGCTGCACCGAGCTTGGGCGCATCCAAGAAGACCAACAATCCGCCGAATCGCAAGTCGCGCTCGTCTTCCGGACCCGGCCTCACCAATGCGGCAGCGGAACGAGTAGCCACGGCCACTACACGATTTCCTGCCGCGAACTCGGCCGCCAGCGCTGCGCGCGCCTGTGGCGGCACATCGACACACCGATCAAGAACGGCTTCTGGTGCCCCTTTGGTTATGAGCGTCCGCCGTCCAGCCGCATCGTCCACCAGTACGGAGGACATCCGCCGTTCGTGGTCGAAGGGAATCACCGCCTGTACTCGATAGCGGGCGACTTCGCTTCGATGCCGGGCAGATTGAGAAGACTCGCACAACGCCACATCCAGTGCGTTTCCGCCGAGCACCGTAGAGCCTTCCAGGTCCACCTCGGTACACACCAGGCCCCACTTCAGCGCCCCCTCGGACAAGCGCCCGTCAGGGCCAAGCGCCCGCATGAAACTGATACGCCCCTCGGTGAGCGTGCCGGTCTTATCGGTGAACAAGACGTTCACATTGCCCAAATCCTCAATGCACACCAACCGTTTCACCAGTACCTTGCGCTGAGACATTCGCCGGGATCCGGCGGCCAGACACGTGGAGACAATGGCGGGAAGCAGCTGGGGAGTGATCCCGACCGCGATCGCCAGGGAGAAGAGCAGCGCGTCGATAATCGGGCGGTGTAGCGCGAGGTTGACGCCGAAGATAAAGGTGGTCAACACTGCGGCAACCTGCACCAAGAGCATCGAAAAGCTGCGCAGTCCAACCTGAAACTGCGTTTCGGGGTGGTGGATATCCAATCCGGCTGCAATACGGCCGAACTCGGCTTGCGCCCCGGTCGCGACAACAACACCTCGTCCGCTGCCGGCGTGCACCACTGTGCCCATTAACGCGCAACCGGACAGCTCCGCAAGCGGCGCCGCGACGGCGCCCTGGCCCACGTTCTTCTCCACCGGCAAGGACTCGCCAGTCAGCACCGACTCGTCGCATTCCAATTCGTTGACCGACAACAGCCGGATGTCGGCGGGCACTACATCGCCCAGGCGCAGCTCTAGCACGTCCCCGGGAACCAGCTCGGTAACATCCACGAGAACCTGATGTCCGTCACGGACTACCAGTGCACGGTGATGGATCTGTGAGTGCAATGCCTCAGCTGTCTTTGCCGCGCGGTACTCATTGCCGAACCCCAGGCCGACCGACAGCACCACTATCACTCCGATCACCGATGCATCAGTGCGTTCGCCCACGAAGAACGACACTGTTGCTGCGGCTACTAGCAGACCGAGCAATGGGGACCGGAGCTGACGCCACAGCACCGCAGCCATCCGTGCCCGATGCGAGTACACCGCATTCGGCCCGTGCTGGAGCATCCGCTGACGAGCTTCGTCCTGTGTCAATCCGCGCTCTCTGGCTGCTAATCGTGTCAGCAGGTGGTCTACCGGTAGCGCACTAGCCACAGAAATGCCCAACGGTGCCATGCTGCCGGATGGTGACGGCTTAGCTAGGGTGCTCATCGGCACAGATCCGTAGGGGAGCAGTTGATCTCGTCGACGTACGGTGTTCTCGGCATCGTTTGCTCCCTGTCGGGGTGGTCATGTGAACTATCGGCCAGACACCACCTCAGCGGAAGAGGCTTTCGTCCCTGCTCACCCCAATGAAATGGGCATCGAGAAAGAGTCGCAAGGCCTCGATATCCGGGCGTCGGCGGACGATCATGGGAGCCGTGGACGCAAACCAGGCGGGTACGCACCGAACTGCAAATGATTTTGCGTCAAACCGAGGTAACGCCGCAGAGTTTCGTGAAACACACACGGCGTTCGTAATCTTGATTGGCGATCGAGCTTACAAGGTGAAGAAGGCGGTGACGAACGACTTCTTGGATTTCAGTACCGTGGAGTTACGCGAAAGTGCCTGTAACCGAGAAGTTTTCCTGAATCGCAGGCTGGCGCCAGACAGCTATCTGGGTGTGGCTCACCTGTCTGATCCCCCGGGCGGTGCCAGCGAGCCCGTAATAGTGATGCGCCGCTATCCGGACTCCGCACGACTAGCCACAATGGTGAGAACCGGAGCGGAGGTCGAATCGAATCTTGCTGCCATCGCCAAGACATTGGCGCACTTTCACGCCAGTGCCGATCGCAGTGTAGCGATCAGCGAATCGGGGACAGCCGATGCTGTCGCGGCCCGCTGGGAAGAGAACATAGGTGTCCTATTCAGCTTCACAGGATCCGTGCTCGCGGACGATGTTCTGCGCGAGATACACACACTGTCAACTGAATTCATCAGCGGTAGACATCCATTGTTTGCCGAGCGAGTCGACGCAGGCTTCATTGTTGATGGCCACGGCGATCTCCTAGCTGAGGACATTTTCTGTGTACCTACTGGGGCGGTCCTGTTGGACTGCCTAGAGTTCGATGATTGCTTACGTTATGTCGACTGTGTCGACGACGCGGCGTTCTTGGCGATGGATTTGTCATTTCTGGGCCGCAACGATTTGGCCGACTACTTCATCGATCAGTACACAAGATCGTCCGGAATCGATACTCCACAATCGCTGTGGCATTTCTATATCGCCTACCGTGCCGTGGTGAGGGCGAAGGTGGACTGCATTCGGTTCGCACAGGGACGTGCCGCATCGGTGGCAGAGGCGGTCGCTCACCTTGAATTGGCGCGGCGGCACCTTCGGGTGGGCGCTGTGCGGCTAATCCGAATCGGCGGTGGACCAGGCACTGGAAAGACCACACTCGCCAAAGCGCTTTCCGGAAGAATTGGGGCACAGGTAATTTCAACCGACGCCGTGCGCCGAATGCTGCAAGAGCAGGGCGCAATCACGGGTGACCCGGGCATTCTCGACGGTGGGCTGTATTCCAAGCAGAATGTCTCGGCGGTGTACGACAGCGTGCTACAGCGCGCACGAAACTTCCTTACGCGGGGTCAGTCAGTGATTCTCGATGGAACATGGCGTGACATCCATCAGCAAAAGCGAACACGCGACCTCGCCTGCGAAACGCACGCCTTGCTCCATGAATTCGAATGTCACGTGCCGCTTTCTGCTGCCCAGGACAGAATTGCGCACCGTGGGCCCACATTCTCGGACGCCACTTCTGACGTCGCTGCGGCCATAGACGCGGACGTCAGTACGTCAGACACGGCGCATCGCATCGACACCAACCGGCCAGTCGCAGAGTCAGTAGCTCAGATCGCGGCCGTGTGTCATGTCCTGTAGTCCGTCTCCGAAGCTTCTGTTTGTATGTCGTTGAAACTCGGTAGCCAAAGATGCTGCAGCGCTGGGCCATTCAAGATATATTCGTCACAGTGACGTAATGAGCGTGGGTGGCGCGGGTCGGCTGACGGTGGGGTAGTGCCGCCTTTAGGGCCGTCTATGCGATTGCCCGGCTTCGGTTCACGGATCGGGGTGCGCATACGACAGCATCAAGCTCGAGTCCTCGAAGTGTTCGACAAGCGCGGCGGAGCGTTGTTGGCGGCAGATGTGTCGCCGCGGACTATTGACGGTGATTGGGATCGCGAGGAAGTCGTGACGTGTTGAAGAAGGCCTTTCCCGATGAGTCGTCATTTCGCACCTCGCCTGAATCGGATGAGTATCAAGCGATCTCCGCTCACCTCGGGCGGACTAAGAGGCGGTCGTGCCGCTCGTCAACGGGTCGGGCTAGGACATCCCCAACTCGATCATATCGTCACAGTGACGTTTCTTGGGTGTGGGGCTGGAGGCCGGAAGGGGTGCCCGGGGCACGAAACATGTCGCGCCCGAGCGAGTTTGGATGTTGGAGCGGCGTCCGGCTTGGCCGAGTGTGACCACCGCGTACACGCGCATCCGTTGGGCATGCTGGCGTCCCGCCAAGTCGATAAGTGCTGACATTCGGCGATGGCCGAAGAGCGAGGGTCTGCGCCGAGTGCCTGTGCAGAAAGTGCTGATAGGCACCTTTTCAACACCAGCACCACGTATATCTAACGCCGATAAGACACATTATGTCAGATAAGGTACGCTGTTTTCATCTGATGAATCAGGAACGCTTTGAGCGGCTGTCCGTTCTCAGTTGAAATGTCAGTTTTCTCAGAGTGGATGTCAGTGTTCGGAATTGGGCAGTTCGTCTCTGAGATCTTGTCAGTGAAGTGGCCGTCGACGTTGGCGGCCACTTGATGCTGTGAATGGCACGCAGTTTGTGGCGGTGATCGGTCCGCCCTGGACCGGATCACCGCCACTTCCCTGCTGTCCGTTCTCATTGAATCTGGGGCGCGGGATGGCCGTTGACCTGGGGTGCCCCAGATTGGATGAGAATCCTGTGTCGTGGATTTCTCACTGAATCTGGGGCAACTCGTCGAGCGATTGCCTTCGGTTGATCCTGGCCAATTTCGTCATATCGGATGCGAGTTGCCGTACGCGATCAGCGATATAAGAACAACAATCGCGTACAAGACGCGCCGGGGCGAGCCCACGGCATCTGGTGGCCTATCATGGCTAGGCCTACTACCAGTTGTAGTCCAAGTTGGTTAGCGATTCTCTGGTTGAGATGGCGACAGCCCGACCGGTCCCGTTCATTCCGGTATCGGTAGGCCGATGTTCTCGGCCAGACTCTGCACAACCGACGTGGCCGCGAGTGAACCGGTCGCGATCGCCGAGGCTACCTGCGGCATTTGCGTACTAGCGTTGTCGCCGGCCGCGAAGATTCCGGGAACCGTTGTCCGGCAGAGCGCATCAACTGCGATGGGATTCGCCGCCCCCGGCGTCGGCTCACCGAATCCGACCCCGAGCTGTTCGGCCAACGGCGACCGCTGATGCAGTGTCGTTGCGACGAGCAGACCACTGCGTGCCATCTGAGTTCCGTCGGTGAACACGATGGCTTCCAACTCGCCATTGCTTGAGGTGAGTTGGGCAACGGGCCGCTCGTCGACCGCGACGCGTGCTGCAGCTAACCGGGATCGGGCGTCACCATCGAGTTGCGCAGGCCCTCCAGTCAGGAGCACAACGTCATCGCTCCATCCCCTGAGCAATAACGACGAACGCACTGCCCGCTCACCGTTGGCCAACACCGCCAACGGTTGATCGCGAACCTCCCAGCCGTGGCAGAACGGGCAGTGGAACACCGACCGCCCCCACAACTGCGCGAGCCCGGGCAGCGCAGGCGGCCGGTACTCCATGCCCGTGGCCAGCAGCACCAGACGTGTGCGTTCACGCCGACCGTCGGACAGTTCCAGCTCGAACACATCGCCGGCACGCTCACCCGCCACCACCTCACCGGTCCGCACTTCGACAGACGGATAAGCAGCAATCTCCCGCCGCCCCGCCTCGTACAGCTCGCCCGGCGGTCGGCCGTCATGACCCAACAACCCGCCGATGCCGTGAGCGGCCAGGTTGTTCTGCTGACCCGCGTCGACCAGCAGTGTTCGCCGCCGCGCACGGCCCAGCACCAGACCCGCGCTCAAGCCCGCTGCGCCGCCACCGACGACGATGCAGTCCCATGTAGTGTTCATGACCTAATCCTCCTAATTGTTTCGAGTTCATTGTTTCGCGCGTTGACGGCGCTTACCGTGAGTCGCTTCATCGCTCATCCTCGTGCGGTATGACGATCGTGCGCGATGTCGCAGGCAAGTTCGGTCATGCTCGATCGCCCACACCCGTCGCGGGTCTGGGATCTGGTCCTAACAGTTTTCGGACGGAGATCCGCGATCCGAACGGCTGCAGCATCTGACTGGCCGGCCTGGTGCGCACGTGGAGCGGCCACCAGAACCAGCGGCCCAGTAGCGCCGCGATCGATGGTGTCATGAGCGATCGCACGATCAACGTGTCGAAGACGAGGCCGAGGCAGATGGTGGTGCCGATCTGCTGGATCATGACCAGGTCGCTGACGATGAACGAGCCGAGGGTGAAGGCGAACACTAGTCCTGCGGCGGTCACGACTCCGCCGGTGCCGCCCATCGCACGGATGATCCCGGTATTCAGTCCGGCGCCTACTTCCTCCTTGAACCGGGAGATCAGCAGCAGGTTGTAGTCTGCCCCGACCGCGAGCAGGATGATGATGGCCAGGGCGGGCACGAGCCAGAACAGCTCGACACCGAAGATGTACTGCCACATCAGAATCGATAGCCCGAGCGCAGCTCCCAGCGAAAGGACGACCGTGCCGACGATCACGATGGCGGCTACGAAGCTGCGGGTAATGAAGATCATCACCAGCAGGATCAACGCGACCGCCGCCAACGTGACGATCATCAGGTCGTACAGCGATGCCTCCTGGACGTCCTTGTAGGTCGATGCTGTTCCCGCGATGTAGATGCGTGAGTCTGACAGCGGGGTTGCCTTGATCGCATCGAAGGCAGAGTTCCTGATCGCGTCGATGTGCGAGATGCCCTCGGGGCTAGCGGGTTTGCCCTCGTGTGTGATGGTCATCCGGGCGGCTTTGCCGTCGGGGGACATGAAGAGCTCCAGGCCGCGTTTGAAATCTGCGTTGTCGAACGCCTCCGGCGGCAGGTAGAACGAATCGTCGTTCTTGGCGTCGTCGAAGGCCTTGCCGAGCGCGGTGGCGTTCTGCAGTGTCTCTCGGCCCTGTGCCAGGGTGCCGCTGATGGTGGCGTAATTCGACTGCAGCAAGGCGCGATTGGTGTTCTGGATGTCGAGCTGAGGTGGGATCAGCGACTGCACTTGCGGTTGCAGCGCGTTGAGTTTGTCGAGGCTCGCGGTGATCTTGCCGAATTGGTCACTGAGTTCGGAGATGCCGTCGAGTGAGTCGAACACCGATCGCGTGGCTGCACACGACGGGATGTCGGCACAGTGTGGCTCCCAGTAGAAGTAGTTGCGCAGCGGTCGGAAGAAGTCGTCGAAGTTGGCGAGGTTGTCTCGGATCTCGTTGATGGTGTCGACGGTGTCGTGGAATGCCCGCACTTGCTCGTCGGTGGCATTGGTGGCTTGCTGCTGCAAGGAGAGCTGACGTTGCAAGATGTCGATCGCCTTACCGGTCTGATCGATCTGGGTCAGCAGGTCGCGGGCCCTGTCCTCCTGGTAGCTCAGGTTCATGACCTGGCCCGCGCTCTGGGCGCTGATCTGAAATGGAATGGAACTGTGCTTGATCGGTGTACCGAGGGGTCGCGTGATCGACTGAACCAGTGCGACCCCGGGGGTGTGCAACACCGCCTTGGCAACGCGTTCCAGTGTCAGCATGTCCGAGGGATTGCGCATGTCGTGATCGGATTCGATCATCAGCAATTCGGGATTGAGCCGCGCCTCCGAGAAGTGGCGTTCCGCGGCGGTATATCCGATGTTGGCCGGGGCGTTATCGGGCATGTAGGGACGTCCGTCGAAGCTGATCTGTGCTCCTGGCAGCGCGAGCAGGCCTACCGCGGCCACCGCCAACGACGCGACTAGCACGGCTCCCGGCCACCGCACGATCGTTGTGCCGACGCGGCGCCAGCCGGTGGTGCGAAGCATACGTTTGGGATCGAGGAACCCGAACCGCGCAGCGGTCGTCACCGCTGCTGGCCCGAGGGTCAGAGCCGCGGCCAACGTCACGACAAGGCCCACCGCCGTAGGGATGCCGATGCTGCTGAAATACGGGAGCCGGGTGAAGTGCAGGCACGCCACTGCTCCGACAATGGTGAGTCCAGAACCGACGATGACATGGACGGTGCCACCGAACATGTCGTGGTAAGCGGCCTCGCGATCCAGGCCCTTGCCTCGCGCTTCTTGATAGCGCCCGACGAGGAAGATGGCGTAGTCGGTGCCCGCGGCGATGGCCATGCCCGTCAGGAGGTTCACCGCGTAGGTGGACAGGCCGAACAGGCCCGCGTTGCCCAGCAGCGCGACCACACCCCGCGTTGCGGCGAGTTCGACCGCGACCACGAGGAGAACGATCAGCATGGTGATCAAGGAGCGGTAGACGATGAGCAGCATCACCGCGATGACGAGAAACGTGACGGCAGTGATGATGTGGGTGCCTTCGTTACCGATCTCGAAGTTATCGGTGATCAGCGGGGCGGCGCCGGTGACGTAGGCCTTGATCCCCGGCGGAGGCGGCGTGGCGGCCACGATCTGGCGGATGCTGTCGACGGAATGATTCGACCGCGCCTCGCCCTGGTTGCCTTGAAGGTAGACCTGTACGAGCGCTGCCTTGCCGTCCTTGCTCTGGGCGCCGCCCGCGGTGACCGAATCGCCCCAGAAATCCTGGACGTGCTGGACGTGTTCGGTATCTGCCCGCAACTTCGCGACCAGACCGAGCCGTGGCGTCTATTACGCCGCAAGCCAACTGGAGGCCAACTCGGTCTCCGGGCAGAACGCCGTCGTGGTCGGGGGCGCCAACTCCGCCGGCCAGGCGGCCCTGTTTCTCGCGCGGAACGCCGGCCACGTCCACGTCCTGATCCGCCGAGACGACTTGCGCGACACCATGTCGAACTACCTGGCACAGCGCCTGACCCACCATGAGCGGATCACCGTGCACCCTCGCTGCGAACTGTCCGCCGTCCATGGCAGCAGCCGGCTCAGCGGGCTGACCTGGCACGACCGCACCCGCGACCGGGAGGTACGACTCGACGCGGCCGCACTGTTCCTGATGATCGGCGCGGACCCCTGCACGACCTGGCTGCACGACATCGGTGTCGACCTCGACGCCAAGGGCTTCGTGCTCACCCACGACAGCTTTGCCACCTCGATACCCGGGCTGTTCGCCGTCGGTGACGTGCGCGCAGGCTCCGTCAAGCGGGTGGCATCGGCCGTCGGCGAGGGATCGGTGGTCATCTCCGCAGTCCACGCCTACCTCGCCAGCAGAAGGACGTTCTGACCGGGACCTTAGGGCGAGCCATGGTTGAACAGCTCCGGATGCCGGGTCAGCCCCATCCCGCTGTCCGCGACAACGCCATGTCAGACGCCCCGCGCCGCCCATCCCGGTGGTCTCGCCGCGAGGGTCGAGTGATCCGCTACTGGGCCCATGCCGCGATCCGTTCCGCGATCGCCTCGGGGGCCTCGATGTGCAGGAAGTGACCGACGTCGGGGATGACCTCCAGCGAGTGCGGGGCCGCGAACCGATGTCGGTCGTCGACCTGCGGGGGAAGGAAGCAGCCGTCGTCGGCACCGTAAAGCTGCAGCAGGGGTACCGCGATCGGTTGAGACAGGCGGCGCGTCGCCCCGAGCATCTTGGGTCGCAGCATCGCCCGGTAGTACTTCAGAGGCGCGGGCATGCTCGCCCGCAGGTGGTCGTGTAGCTCCGCCTGCAGAGCTGGATCGAGCGAGAGGTTGGGCGACCACTGACGCCAGAGGCGGTCGATGAAGGCGAGATCGCGGGCGGTGGCCATCCAGCCGCTTCCCGGCAGTTGAAAGAGCCCCATGTACCAGATCCGGCGTAGCTGAGCGAGGTGCGGCCGGCTCGCCATCGTGAGTGGGTGGGGGACTGCGAGCGTGACCGCGCGTTCGATCCGCTCGGGTGCGGTGACGCAGGCATCGTATGTGATCAAGGCGCCCCAGTCGTGGCCGATCAACTCCACGGCTCGCCCGGGAGACCAGCGGTCGATCAGCGCGAGCACGTCGCTGGTGAGGGATGCGAAGTTGAACGGCCCCGCGGTCGGGGACGGCGCGTAACCGCGAAGCCAGGGCGCGACGACGTGACGTCCGCGGCGGCCAAGCTCGGCGAGGAAGGGCTTCGCGGTCGGCGGATGGTCCGGGAAGCCGTGCAAGACGATCGTCGGTTGACCATCGGGGTCCCCACCCTGCAGCGCGTGAAAGGTGCCGTGTGGCAGGTCGAAAGTGACGTGTTCGAAGTCCATGTGTGTAAGCCTTTTCCAAGAGCGGTCGGACGAGAGATGCTGATGGTGGATTCGGTGCCTCTGGGTTGGGACATGTGCGCCTGCTCAGGCGCCGGTGCACTACGGGGTCAGCCGGCTAGTCGGTTGAGCTTGCGGATTTGTTTGTCGAAGGTGCGCCAAGGCACGATCCGGCGCAGGAGGCTGACGCGGGCGGCCATCGAGCCGGCGGTGTACCGGAGTTTGGGCTTGGAATCGGTGGAGGCCGCGACGATCACCTTCGCGACAACGTCGGGGTCGTCGGCGGTACGCAAGGCCGTGGCCAGCACGTCACGGGCGATCTCCCGCTGTGCGGTGTAGATCGGCAGGGGCGAGTCGGGCGCCAGACTGCTCGCCTCGAAACTCGTGCTTGTGTAGGCCGGCTCGACCAGCAGCATCCGGACGCTGTGCTCGCGAAGCTCGTGGTCGACGGACTCGGAGTAGCCCTCGACCGCGTGCTTGGCGGCGGCGTAGATGGCCATGAAGGGGGCTGGGATCAGACCGAGCACCGAGGAGACGTTGACCACGCGGCCACTGCCCTGGGCGCGCATGTGGGGCAGTACTGCGTTTGTCATCCGCATCAGGCCGAAGACATTGATGTCGAAGACCTCCTTGGCCTGGTTGATCGAGCTCTCTTCGCCGGCGCCGACCGCGCCCACGCCTGCGTTATTGACCAGGACGTCGATCCGGCCGAACCGCTCGATCACCTCCTCGACCAGGGAGCGGACCGACTCGTCGCTGGCCACATCGAGATCTAGAAACGTCACCCCGGCCAGCGGCCCGGCGTTCGCCGCGTTGCGGCTCGTGCCGACCACCGCGAAACCGGCGTTCACAAGGGCGAGCGCTGCCGCCCGACCGATCCCGGAGGAGGCGCCCGTCACGAGGGCCACTGGGGAAGCTGTCTGCATGTCGGTTCCTAACCTGGTTGAGATCCGCGCAAATGAACATAACCGTGCAACATCGGAACATCAGCGTTCTATTCCGGACAGGATAGGATCACATCATGTCCGTCTCGGCAGAGCAACTCTCGGGTGTGCAAGCGCGCACCAGGGCCGCGATCCTGGCTGCTACGGCTTCTGCGCTGGCCGCGAACCGGACAGCCAGCATGCCGGAGATCGCCACCGCGGCCGGCGTCGGTCGCACCACGCTGCACCGCTACTTCGCCGACCGCGAGACGCTGATCCACGAGGCCACCCTGGACTCGATCCGCGTGCTCACTGAAGCGGTGGACGAGGCCGCCACCGAGGACGGACCCGCACTCGATGCGATGCGGCGATTCATCAGCGCCGGCGTCTCAATCGGTGAACGGTTGGTCTTCCTCTTCGGTGACCCGGCGGTGCTGCGCGATATCCCACCGGCCCAGTCCCCGAACGAGGAGGTGGTGATCAACCTGATCACACGGGGACAACACGAAGGCGTGTTCGACCCTGACCTCGACCCGACCTGGATCTGGCACGCGCTCTACGCATTGATCCTGCGAGGCTGCGAGCAAGCCATGGCCGGTGCACTGCCGCGGCACACCGTCGCGCCACTGATCACCCGCACCTTCGAGCGCGGCATCCGCCCGGCTCCCTAGCTGCAGCAGGAATACAACCAGGACCGCGTGGCGGCAGACGACTTATCTCGCCCCGGTGGTCGAAGATCCGTCCGTGGTCCAGGCTCAGACGTTGCTGACGTCGGATTATGAACAGGTCAGTGAGCTCACTGAGTCGATAGTCAAGGCTGAGTACCGGCTGTGACATTCACGCTGTGACATTCACGCCGTTACCCCACGTCTTGAGCCATCACCGTCAGCAGATGGTCGTGATGCGCAGGACCTTTATTCGATTGCCACCGTAGCGGTAGGGGCAGCTACGGAATGGCCAACATTACCCGGATGAAGCCGGACCGATCCTTCCGGAAATGATGGCCAAATCCCATGTCGGACTGGCCAACTAGATTCGGAACGGACAGCGGCCCTCAGCCGCCGCGTTAGGTCGAGTTGTCCAAAGCGCCTCGACGCCAACTTGTTCGGCGGCGGGCAATTGGGACGCTCTAATCGTTGGCTTCTTCCTTCTGCTGATCGTTGAGCCTGGGTGCCGGCGGTGGTGGTGCGGGCGCGGTAGCGGGCGGCCACTTCGCCTTGCCGGTTGTGGTCGCTGTGGTGGCGTTCGCGGTTAGCCAAGGGTGTTAGCGGCGGATCTCGGCCCGGATTTGATCCCAGGTCCCGCTGGCGATTTTGTCGCGCACGTTGTCGGTCAGTTCGGCCTCGGCCAGGAAGGCACGTGCTCCGCCACCGCGGGTTGGCACGTAGGGGAAGTCGGCCGCGAACATGACACGATCGGAACCGACCACCTCCAGCGCCCACTTCAGGTATCGATGGCTAAAGACGCCGCCCGGGGTCAGAAACGCGTTGTGGCACACGTAGTCGGTGATGGTCCGCTCCAAATGCGCCACGCCGGCGAGGCCATCGACTCGGTCCAGGTAGAACGGCAACATCTCTCCCCAATGGCCCAAGATGATCTGCAAATTCGGGAACCGATCGAACACTCCGGCCAGCACCAGACGAAGGAACTGCAACCCGGCGTCGTAATGCCAGCCCACGCCGTAAGTGGCCAGGGCGGTACCGACTTGGTCACCCAAACCCCCGTAGTAGGCCTGCCGGACCGGTAGCGGCGGGGTTTGCGGATGCAAGTACAGCGGCGCCCGCAGCGCCTCAGCTGCCTCGAACAGAGGCCAGAACTGCTTGTGATCGATGGACTCCCCCTGGACACGACCAAAGATCAGTGCGCCGTCGAAACCTAGTTCCCGCACCGCTCGATCCAATTCTGCCGCAGCCTGTTCGGGATTTTGTGGCGCCAAGGTCGCAAACGCTTGAAATCGCTGCGGGTGTCGAGACACGGCCTCGGCGATCTCATTGTTGATCGCAGTTTGCAACGCGACGGCATCGACTGCCGGAAGGTCGAACAGTCCAGGTGTGGTCAACGACAACACCTGCACGTCGATACCGGCGTCATCCATCAGCGCCAGCCGGCGCTCGCCCAGGGACGCCAGATTGCGGGCCAGGTCTGATGCAGCGTCAAGCGACGCCATCGGATCACGCCCCTGGTGGGGTAGCCGTTCCCACGCCGACGCGACCGACGGCAGGAGATAGTGCTCCTCGAGCGCGCTGATCTTCACGATCTGACCTCCGCTACCATCGGCCCACGGCCAGGTGCGAGGCTTCCCCGAACGGTACGGAGGTCTCGCGCCTCCAAGTCGATACCCATGCCGGGTAGGTTATGACTTCAAGTCCAGTTGAAGTCAAGGGAGAGAAGCCGTTGTCGCACAAACCAACCGACATGCTCACCGTCGGCGAGGTAGCCCAACGCGCCGGAATCGCCACGAGCGCCGTGCGTTTTTACGAAGACCAAGGCCTCATCAGTTCGGCGCGCACACTCGGGAATCAGCGCCGCTATCCCCGCCACGTATTGCGTCGCATCAGCATCATCCAAGCTGCCCGCCGGTTCGGCGTCACCCTGGCCGAGGTGTCCGCCGTCTTCGCCGACCTGCCCGACAACCGCATGCCGAGCAAGTCCGACTGGAACCGCATCTCTCGTCGCTGGCACGCTCAACTCCAAGCTCGACGCCGCGAGATCGAACACCTCGAAAACGAACTCACCGGATGCATCGGTTGCGGCTGCCTATCACTGGCCACCTGCCGCATCGTCAATCACGACGACGAACTCGCCCGGCACGGACCCGGCCCACGACGACTCATCAAACCCATCGACTGAATCGCACCCGCTGCCCAAGGGCGGGCGTCGACGCTGTGTCGTACCGCAATAGTTAACTGCCAGCCGGGGACGAGGGTCATCTTCTCGGCCCGTAGAGCTATGAGCATGGAAGCAGTTGGTAGATATCGCAATTCGATTCCACGTCAAGGCGTCTACCTTCTCGGCCGAAGCGCAAGTAGTCGGAGTATGTTTGCCGTCGAGGGTTCGCAGTAACCATAGTGCGGCTATGCACGCTGACCAGGTCGTCACACGGCCGATTCGTAGCGTGGGGAATCGAGAGGCCCATCGCCGGACGCCGTGTGACCAGGTAAAGACTGTTCGTCGAGTTGCCACGAATATGCACTAATCGAATATGCAAAGTTGCCAGTAGACCTTGGATGAGGCTCGCGAGAACCGAGCCGTCTACGACTACTGCTTGGCTGACCTCGAAAGCTACCTTGACGCAGTCGAAGCCGGGGACACAGAGACCCTGAGCCGATTCATCGCGGCCGCATATCACCTGAGAGTTCATTGCGGCGGCTCGTCACCAATGCCCCTTCAAATGGATCCCGGTGGCCGCAGGGACGGTGAAGGAGTGGTTAGGGTAGCGAGCATGACTGTGCACGACCGGTTCGCTGAGCTTTCCCAGCGGATCACCGCGCTGACGGGGCATACCATCAGCCGCGACCAGGTGATGGCAGTGGCCGACCAGGCCTTCAAGCAGCAGATCGATCTCGACGACGACGGCCAGCTGCGCACGCTGGTAGCAGAACGCGCTGCACCGCTGACTGCCGGTGGACCCGCAGTGCCGGGCATACAGTCTGGCCAGCCTGCTGAATCGGAGAACGCTGCCTCGACCTTTTCAGCACCCACGCCGTCATCCGCGGCGTCCGGGAACCGCCGGATGCGATGGGCGGTAGTCGTTTCTGTGGCAGTACTAGTGATCGCGGGGGGCGCCACCGCCTACTTCGTGATCCGACGCGCCTCGAACCACTGCGACACTACGGTCGCCGCCGCCGAGGAGGTTGCCCACCTGAGCCTCGAGTTCACCGGTCTCGCAGATCAGAACCTGCCCGCGCTCAAGGAGCGTCTATCCCCCGAGGTTTACACACAGTCCGAACAGGCATTCCGCTCCGTCAGCACGATTCCTGGCGCAGATCGATACGTCTCGCATATCGCCGAGCTGACCAGCAAGCAGGTCGAGTGCTCCGGTACCAACGCCCGCGTTGAGTCACAGATCGCCTGGTCGGTAACAACACCTAGAAACCCTGCACCGCAGACCACGCACGGAACCTGGGCCACCACTCTCGAGTACCAGAAGAACCGGTGGATCGTCACCAAGGTTGAGTACGCGTCTAAGCACTGAGGTGGCCGGTCCTGAGCGATTTGGCCGCGAGACGCCCACCCCCGCGCGCCGGACGGCTGACGGCGTTTCTCCCCCGTCGCAACTCAACTGAATCGCAGGTGCTCGTTGCAGCTTGCTCGCTGCCGCTCGAGTCACGGGTCGACCGCCGGGGCCGGTTGACAGCCGCGCCAGAAATCCAGGGGCTTCCGCATTTTGCTCAGCGGAAAAAAGGTTCAACCGTGCCACTGAGCTTGACGACCATAGGATTTCCGCGGCGATCCTTCGCGGTGGGGACTTCAACACGCACCCAACCCTCGGCCACGTTGTATTCGTGAACATTGGTTTTCTCGACGCCATTAAAGCGAATACCCACGTCGCGGCGAAGCACCTCTTCGCTATAGAAGGCGCTGCGCGGATCGATGGAGAGGTGATTCGGCGGAACGTCTGTGTTCTGATCCTCGGACATGATTGCCTTCGTTGAATGCTGTGCTAAGTGCTCGGATTGTTCTCAGAGAATCTACGCGACCCTGCAGTAGCGGGCCGCGCGTAGGTCTAGGAGGGCCGCTCTCCCCTGCCGCTTCTGATGAATTCCGCACGTTCGTATCGGGAGGAATGCGCCACTCTCCCCTCGTGCGCATCCACCAAGCTGAGTACCGCATCTTCGTAGGCGATCAGCGCCTGCGCCATCGACGTACCCCACTGTTGCTGCATGGTTGCGTGCCTGGGTGGCGACTCGAACCGGCATCTGGCTAGGCGTCGTGACCGCTAAATGCGACCTGACTGCTCGGGGGGGGCACCACTTGGGTGGACACTATGACGTGGCCCTTTCTGCAACAGTTTTCAAAGTCGAACTTGGCGTCTCCGATGTCGATCACGGTTACTACGCCGATCACGCACTGACCGTGGCCCGTCATCCCAGCGAGACCGATGAGCGGATGGTGGTGCGCTTGTTGGCTTTTGGGCTTCGTGCACACCGACTCAGCGACGTCGACGGCGAGTTGGCGTTCGGGCCAGGCCTGTCCACTCCGGGTGTACCGGACTTGCGGCTCGCCGACTACACCGGCCGGATCCTGGAGTGGGTCAACGTCGGCCAGCCCGATGAACGCGCATTGGGCAAGGCGGCCAGCCAGGCCGACCAGGTGCTGCTCTTCCCATTCGCCGCCGGCGTGGCCACCTGGTGGCGCACCGTCGGCCCCAAAGTGGCGGGGCTATCGAACCTGTCGGTAATGCAGATACCGAATGCAGCGGTACAGCAACTGGCCCAGGCTGTCGATCGACGGGTCTCGGCGCAGGTGATGGTGATCGAAGGTCAGGTGACGATGACCGTAAGCGGGGTCGACGTCACCTTCACGCCCGAGCCATTGGAGTGAACGTATGAGCCCGAGTTGCTAGTCGATGGCGTTAGCGTCACGGATGCTGATGTGGGCCGGAATGGACGCCGCCTGCGAGCTCGACGCGCGGGGCAAGACTGCCCACGCCCGGGCTCAGCAGCACGCTCGGCGCCCGTACCGGGCCACGCTTATCTTGAGCCGACCGGAGATGGACTATGCAGAGTTACCAGCAACCTACTCCGTTTTTATCAGATGAATCGAGCCCGTCGTAGAACAGGCACGCATGCTTGGCCCAAGCTAAAGCCGTGACCCGGTGCCGCCTTTCGCCCGGCCGACGACGAGGTGTGCATTTCCCACACCAACAGTTCAGAATCCTCGGTCGCAGTAATTCGGTGCCCACCTGTTGCGGTGAGACGGACGGCGTCCCCATTGGTTAACGGGCGCATGGCCGATATCATCGGCATGGCAGCGCCACAAGGCTTGACTTCCCTAAACTTCTGCCCTACATTTCCGATTAGTCGGTAGCCTTTCCGTGTACTTGCCACGCTTGTTAGCGTCGGATCAAGGCAGAACGACTGTCCCCCAGACGAGTCCGACGTTGGTTTGACTCATCTCACACCGAGATCACGTTCTACACGTCAATCTCATTCTGAAAATCAACCCACGCAAGGTTGATAGTCCGGGGCGCGACCTTCATCGGCGGCCCCACATTCCCACTGCTTCGTGCTGCTCGATCTAACACGGTTCTCCTGAACTGCGACAGCCGAAGCCTTCCATTGAGCTGCCATAAAGAAGGGAACATTCATGACAAGCGAGGACCTAATCACCACTGCGGCAACCGAAGTAAAGACCGATGGCCTTGCGAGCCGCGATGATCCGAGCACGAGCACGAGCACGAGCGGTAGCCGATTCCGCGATCGCAGTCGAGGACGAGAGCAATCCGCCCGAATCACCGAGGGGCACACGCTACGAACATTCTCGGGGATTGTGGACATTCGGGATGGTCGCGCATTTGTGTGCACCTCGGGCTATCTGACAGGTCCCGATGATCTACAGCTGTCGATGAAACAGATCCGCGACATCGGACTGCGCCGCGGTGACGCTGTCACTGGCCTCGCCCCGGCTGCTCCTGAAAGAGAAGGCAATGGCAACCGTCAAGGACACAAGTTCAGCGGGATGGTCCGTCTGGATTCCGTTAATGGCCGAAGTATCGAAAAAGCCAAGGAGCGGCCTGATTTCAGCAAGATGACCCCGCTCTATCCGAATGAACGATTGCGCCTCGAAACAACATCGGATCGGCTGACAACCCGCGTAATCGACCTGATCATGCCGATAGGCAAAGGGCAGCGTGCGCTGATCCAGTCGCCCCCCAAAGCCGGCAAGACGACCATACTTCAAGACATCGCCAACGCTGTCGCGGTCAACAACCCCGAATGCCACCTCATGGTGGTGCTCGCTGACGAGCGTCCAGAAGAAGTCACTGATATGCAGCGCTCGGTCAAAGGCGAGGTGATCGCATCGACATTCGACCGCCCGCCCGCGGACCACACGCACGTAGCTGAACTGGCGATCGAGCGAGCCAAGCGTTTGGTTGAGTACGGCGAAGATGTTGTGGTGCTTTTTGATTCGATCACCAGGCTAGGCAGGGCGTACAACAACTCATCACCTGCCTCGGGGCGCATCCTGTCCGGTGGTATCGATTCGTCCGCGCTTTATCCGCCGAAGCGGCTGCTTGGGGCGGCGCGCAATATCGAAGACGGTGGTTCACTGACGATTATCGCGACCGCGTTGGTGGAGACGGGTTCCCAAGGTGACACGGTGATCTTCGAAGAGTTCAAGAGCACGGGCAACGCGGAACTGAAGCTTGACCGCAAGGTCGCTGAACGACGCGTCTTTCCGGCAGTGGACGTGCATCCTTCCAGTACACGGAAGGACGAACTCCTGATGTCCGCAGAGGAGGGAGCGATTGTGCAGAAGCTGCGCCGGGTGCTGTCCGGCCTTGACTCACAACAAGCCATCGATCTTCTCGTGAGCCGGCTCAAGAAGACACGAAACAACGCCGAATTCCTACTGCAGGTGCAAAAGGGTGCACCACCGGTGTCTGCCTAAGACAACCACTTCGGCACGAATCGCCACCGCGTCTACAGCCCGGAAGGTACGACCCGGTCGTTGACCGTCACCTCGACCTGACCGGTCTTCGGGTTGTATTCGATCTTGCCGTGCTCGAAGGTCGACACGAGCAGATCGCCGACTGCGTTCTCATCGCTGGTGGGTAGCCCCAGCGGGCCCGCCGAGCCGTTATCGCCGGTGATCGAGGGTGTGCCGTCCGGGTCGCGTTGGACATTCCAGGCCTCCCGGATCTTGCCCACGACGATGTATGCGGGCGTACCTGCCTGGTTGTTCTTGGCGATGATCGCGCCGCCCTGGAACTGCTGGAACACCGCGCCACTCTCCCGTGTGCCCGCGTTGCGGTCACCCGTCAAGGCCTTACCGAGAGCCTGCTTCTGATCCTCGGTGGCCGACGAATATTTGGCAGCGATCGGGCCAGTCAACGTCACCTCGACGTCCCTGTCCCCGATCAGCTTGACCTGGGTGGACTGCGCCGGCGCTGCGGACGAGGTGGTGGCGATCAATCCGACCCGAGGCGGCGCCGACGTGTCGACACTCGTCCCATTGCCGCAGCTCGCGGTGATCAGCGCACTGGCTGCCAGGCCGACGACTGCCGTGCGGCGGTATGCGATCGTCCTCATGAGTTCCTCCCGCGTCTTCCCATGGTGTCGGTCCAGTTGCGGCTGAACCTCTCGCCCGGCCGAGACTACAACCGAACCACTCAACTCGCGCGGGCGATCGCAGTCTTCATGGGCCCAAGCAGACCTACGACGCAGTTATGGACGGCGGGCGAGGGCATCTGGGTAATGGTCACCGCTGCTCAACGAAATCCATCACGGTCCTGGGCGAGCTGCATGGCCGATCCTTGCCGCGGAGTCGCCCCTAGCTGCACGGATACTGCCCGTTGAGCACACAATTCAACGGTGGCGTGTAAGAACCGCTCAGTACGCCTCGTAGGCCGCCTGTGGCGGAACCTCCTGGTGCGATGGTGCGATTCCAATTCGCGGGGCCGAGGACGTAGTGCGTGCCCGATTGCGCAAGGGTGCTACTCCACGTATGCCGGACGGACTCCCCCATCGGCAGGTCGAATTCAAGCCTCCAATCGGCGAGCGGCACCGTACTCAAGTTGGTGATGGTGAAGCTGGCGATGAAACCGGTCTGCCACGTCGAGGTCACCGACAACGTCGCTGCGGCAGCAGCTGCGTGAGCTACCGGGGCGGTGGGGATTCCGAGGACGGCAAGTATGAACGCCGACGCGGCGACGTGAAGCGCTGCGCGCCAGCGTTTCACGCAGTTATCGAGTCCGGCCATAACAGCCAACACTAAAGCCAAACCGACGATATTGACCCTCGCACCGCAGGTAAGCCGCAGTACCTTTGCTCAACTGAGACCGTCGTGAAACTTAGTCTCGACTCATTCCCTACCGACCCC
>NZ_MAEW01000015.1 GCF_002013375.1 Mycobacterium sp. D16Q13
CCCCCGAAAACCCCCTTCCCCGGCGACTCGCCTTCCTTGGCGCCGGTGTATGTCTGATCGCGGTGATCGTCGTCGCCGGGCTCAGTGCACGTCGCAGACAGGAGAGCACGAGTGAGTAAGAACGTGAAGCTGTATCGACCCCCGGTGCCGTGCACGCTGCGGCTGACCCTGGTGGCAACGCTGGTCGCCGCGGGCGCGTTCGCGCTCTACCGTCGAGACCCTGACGACCGCTGGATCGCGATCACCGCTGCGGTGCTGGCGCTGGTTCTACTGGCGTGGTGGCGTGGCACCTTCCTCACCGACATTCTCGGACGGTTCACGAAGATGCTGACCCGTAGGTTCTCTCGTCGTTCCCCCTCCAACACCGCACAGGTTGTCGCGGCGGGAGTCGATGCGCGCACCACCGTGGCACTCGAGCTCAAGGCACCCGCATCCGGTGAGGAGATCCCAGTCGGGCTTCTCGCCGGATACCTGGATCGCTACGGCATGCGCTGCTCATCGATCCGCGTCACCACCGCCGATGTCGTCGGCGCCGAGGGCAAGACCTGGGTGAGCCTGACCCTGAGTGCCGCGGACAATCTCGCCGCACTGCGGGCACGGTCTCCGCGAATCCCACTGCGCGAGAGCGCCGATATCGTGGGGCGCCGACTCTCCGATCACCTGCGCGAGCTGGGCTGGCAGGTCAATGCGGTCGACACCCCGGACGCGCCGCTGCCCGCGGAGGTCAAGGAGGGATCCCGGGCGGTCGCCGACGATCGCGGTTACCTGGCCGCCTACCGCGCCACGGTGAACGGGAGTCTGCCGGACACCCTGGGGAACATCTGGAATGCGCCGCTACCGGAGCGCTGGACCGCTCTTGAGCTCACCGGCACCACCGAGGCTCCGCGGCTGACCGTGGTGTGCGCACTGCGTACCCAGGAGAAACCCGAGTCCCGCGCACCGTGGGCCGGGCTGACACCATGCTGGGGCGAGCACCTGCTCGTCCTGGAGGCGATGAACCCGCTGTCGTCCGGCACCTTCGGCGGAGTCGGCACCGCGGTCACCGAGGAGTTCCTCGACAACCTCACGCTGCAGGACGAGGCGCCGGCACTGGTATGAGCACGAGGGCTAGCGCACCTGGGTGCGCTAGCCCGTCTCGGTACCCTTTCGGGGTGATCGCAGGTTCGGCCAGTCGTCTGGCAATTTTCGCCGCCATTCTGGGCCTCATTCTCACCGCGTGCGGCCACGAGGGTCCCGGTCGCAACTCCTGGCCCCCGGCGGACGGCGGCGGCCCCTGTGCGGTCGCCAAGCAGACCGACGTGCCAGCGACCATGCGCGACGGCACGATCCTGCGCGCCGATATCTACCGTCCCAAGCTCAAGGACTCGGTGCCGGTCATCCTGATGCGCACCCAGTACGGCAAGAGCAGCGCGCAGGTCAAGCCTTCACGGTTCCAGACTCCCGGCTGGTTCGCCTCGCAGTGCTATCTCGTGGTGGTGCAGGACGTTCGGGGTCAAGGCGCTTCGGATGGGATATTCACCGAATTCGGCAACGACGGCACCGACGGTTACGACACCGTTGAGTGGGCCGCGGGATTACCCGGTTCCACCGGCAAGGTCGGAATGTACGGGTCCTCGTATGTCGGTGCCACACAATGGCTCGCTGCCACCACAACTCCCCCGCACCTGACCACCATCGTCCCCTCCAACACGGCCTCCGACTACTACGACGGGTGGACCTACGAGGGCGGCGCGTTCCGGCTCGGCTTCGTGCTCCCGTGGGCGATCGAGACGATCGCCACCACCGCAGCGAAGAACCGGGGCGATGAGGCGGCCGTCGAACAACTGGAGGCCGCCGACAAAGAACGTGATCGCTGGCTCAATTTCCTTCCATACCAGGATCTTCCACCAATGCAGCCGGGCAATCCCCACGTTGCGCCGTGGTATTTCGAGTGGATCCGGCATTCAACCCGCGACGAGTATTGGCAGCGGTGGAGCATCCGGGATCGGTACGAGAACGTGAAGGTGCCGGTGCTGCACTTCGAGGGCTGGTACGACGCCTTCCTGCGCGGCGGCCTGGAGAACTTCGCCGGCATGTCCGCACGGGGCGGGTCGCCGGAGGCGCGCCGACATCAGCGCATTGTCATCGGCCCCTGGGATCATCTGGCCTGGGGCCGTGAAACATCCAGCCCTTCACCATTGTTGAAGAGCCTGGGACCCGGCGCCAGCAGCCCCGTGAACGAGCTGCAACTGGCATGGTTCGACCACTTCCTCAAGGGCACGGACAATGGTGTCGCTCCCGGGTCACCCCGCGTCGACTACTACCTGATGGGCGCCAACCGATGGAAGAACGCCCCCTCCTGGCCGCTACCGCAGACGAATTGGACCGTGTATCACTTGGGCGGTCCCGGCGCGAAGCACGAGGGAAGGCTCGGTAATTCGGCCCCACCCCATGATCCACCCGACACCTACCGCTACGACCCGGCCAATCCGGTACCGAGCGCGGGTGGGCACTCCTGCTGTGCCGCGGATTCGGCTCCGGAAGGTCGCTACGACCAGACCGCCGTGGAACAGCGCCCCGATGTGCTGACCTACACCAGCGAGCCGCTCACCACCGAAACCGAGGTCACCGGACCGATCAGCGTCGACCTATGGGCCGCGTCCTCGGCCCCCGACACCGACTTCACCGCGAAACTGGTTGTCGTGCAATCCGATGGTGCCGCCGTCAATCTCAACAACGGAGTTGTCCGCACCTCACTGGCACAATCGCTGTCCGACCCGCATCCCGTAGCGGCGGGCCGGCCGCACATATACCACATCGACGTATGGCCGGTGAGCTACCAGTTCCGCGCCGGAGAGCGCATCCGACTGGAGATTTCCAGCAGCGACTTCCCGCAGTACGCGCCCAACCCGAACACGGGCGCACCATTCGGACAGAACTCCGAGCTGCGCACCGCCACACAGACAATCCTGCATGATGCGGAGCACCCGTCCACACTCACACTGCCCGTCATACCCGCGGGCGATCAGGGAACCGAACAGTTCCCGCTGCCCCGGTGATCACGCGGGAACGCTAGCCCCAGTTCTCCGGGCCACCAAGGTCCGCCGAGAGCCAGTGTTCCGGAGAGACATACACAGCGATCTGCTCGCCGTACCCCTCCGAGTACGTGAGATACCCGTCGAGCAGCTCCTCCGGGATGTACCGGGCAGCCACCTGCCGATGCTGGTCGTGCTCGAGAGGCACGACCTTGGTCACCGGCCCCTCGACACTCACGTACCGCACCGTCGGCTGCTCACGGTCGACCATAAGCGTCAGCCGACCCGCGGCCTCGATCAGCTGGTGCTTACGCGATCCCTTGCCCGTCGGAACCCAAAGATCGCCGCCCGGGGTATAGAAGTACCAGATCGGCACCGTCAGCGGCGCGCGGTCCGCCCCGGCACTCACCGAGATTGCCGCCACGTGGGGCTCGGCCAAAAATGCCTGTCGTTCTTCCAAACTCAATCCCATGACACCACACTACGAGCCCGCACCGACAGCCGCACCGGACTCGACAGTCCGCGAGGGCACGCCGTGGTTCACTGGATCGATGGCACGTCCACCCGCACTCGCCCGGCGTCTCTACGAGCGTTTCGAACCGGTACACGGCATCACCTACTTCGCCCCCGAGGCACGCGCCGCCGCCGACGAGCTCGGCTACCGCGGATTCTGGCGCGGATACTTCGCTACCCGATCGGCACCCCTGGGCAGGGCGGCCCCCAGACTTGTCGAGGCCGTCTTTTACAACTTCGCCGCATTCCGAGTCGCCAAATCCCTCGATGGGGCCTGGGATACCGTCAGCCCGGAGCAGGCGCTGGCCGCGCGGCAGGCCGGCGCCGTCGCGGCACTACGGCGCTACGGCCTCACCGAGGATGACAACCTATGCACCGCAGCCGAATTGCTGGGCAAGGCGGCCCGCAACGCCTCTCCGGCCGGGCGCCCCCTGTACGCGGCGCTCACCGCTGTTCCCTGGCCCGATGAACCCGTGGCGGTGCTGTGGCATGCCGCCACCCTGCTACGCGAGCAGCGCGGCGATGCCCATGTCGCCGCGCTGGTCGCCGCGGGCATCGACGGCCGTGAATCGAACGTGTTTCACGTTGCGGCGGGACGGGTCACCAAGGACGGCATCATGCGCAGCCGCGACTATGACGACGGCGAGTGGGCGGTCATCGAACAGAACCTGACTCGGCGCGGCCTGCTCGACGGCGGTGACTTGACGCCACAGGGCCGGGCGCTGAAGACCGATATCGAGAGCCGAACCGACCGGGCATCACTGCCGGTACTCGATGCCCTGACCGACAGCGAGGTGGAGGCTCTCTTTAGGGCGCTCACGCCGATCACACGACAGGTCATCGCGGGTGGCGATCTGCCGGCGTCGACACCCATGGGGTTGCAGCGCAACGACCTCGATGACGACAGCGCGGGTCTGGGCTAGGCCGCCAGCGCTCCCCGCTTCTTGAGCAGCGGAAGCACGCCCTCGGCGAACCAGTACGCCTCTTCCAGGTGTGGGTATCCGGACAGGATGAATTCGTCGAACCCCAGCGCGTGGTATTCGGAAATCAGATTGGCGACTTCTTCATGGCTGCCCACCAGCGCCGTGCCCGCGCCGCCACGCACCAGCCCGACGCCCGCCCACAGATTCGGGTAGATCTCCAGTTTGTCGAGCCGACCGCCGTGCAGCGCCGTCATGCGCCGCTGCCCCTCGGATTCGGATGTGGAATGCAGTGCCGTCGCCGCGGCGATCTGATCGGGAGTCAGCTCCCCGACCAGAGAGTTCGCGACGGCCCACGCCGCCTCGGAGGTGTCGCGGCTGATCGTGTGCAGGCGGATGCCGAATCGCAGGTTGCGCCCTCGCTCCTTGGCCAACGCGCGCACCGTCTCGATCTTCGCGGCCGCCGCCGCGGGCGGCTCACCCCAGGTCAGGTACACGTCGACATGCTCGGCGGCAATCGGCAGCGCCGCCGAGGACGAGCCTCCGAAATACAACTGCGGCAACGGTGTTGGCGGCTCCGATACGCGCGCATCGGTCACTGTGTAGTGCTTGCCCGAATAGTCGACGGGTTCGCCCTTCCAGATATCCCGGACGATCTGCAAAAACTCCCCGGTGCGCTCGTACCGTTCGTCGTGGGTGAGCCAATCACCGAAACGGCGCTGCTCGGTATCGTCGCCGCCGCTGACGACGTTCAGCAGCAAGCGCCCATCCGAGAACCGCTGGAATGTCGCTGCCTGCTGCGCGGCCAGTGTCGGCGGCACCAACCCCGGCCGAAAGGCCACGAGGAACTTCAGGCGCTCGGTCTGCTCCAGCAGCGCCGAAGCCGTCAGCCATGCGTCCTCACACCAGGTGCCGGTGGGAGTCAGTACACCCTCGAAGCCCAATCGGTCCGCGGCGCGAGCTATCTCACCGAGATAGCGCAAGCTGGGCTCGCGGTACCCCACCGGGATGGTGTGATGCGAGGACGCATGCGAGGCACCCACGATGGAACGGCTGTCACCATTGGTGGGCAGAAACCAGAAAAACTTGGCGGCCACGGGAATTGCTCTCCTTGTGTGGGATACGAGGACGTATGGGTTAGTGGGACTGGGTGAAGAACTGCGTGAGGACGTCGTTGAAGCGGTTGTCGACGAAATCAGAGAACGTGGGCTTGCCCTGAATCTGTCCCGACTGCGCGAACAGGTCGGCCAGGTTCTGTTCCGAGGCCGTCACCTCGCCGTCGAGCGGTATTGGTTGCCGCAGGCTGCGCGACTGCGCCAGCTCTGCTGCCGCAGGGTCGATTCCGATTGCCGCGGCGTACTTTCCGTACCACTCCTGTGGATGGGCCTGGGCCCATGCGCTGGCACGCGCGATGCGCTGCACCAGGTCGGACAATGCGGTATTGCGTTGAGCATCACGCAGCGCCACCTGCGATGCGACGCCGAATCCGTACCCGTTCGCGACGCCGGTCGCGGTCACCAGGGTACGAACCTTCAGCTGTTTGTCGGCCAGCGCCGTGTACGGATCCCAGATCGCCCAGGCGTCAGCCTGGCCTTGACTCAGTGCGGTGAACGCATCGGCAGGCTGCAGGAAGACCGGCTGGATGTCCTTGATGGTGAGACCGGCCTTCTGCAGCTGAAGTAACAGATGACCGTTCGCCGAACTGCCCTTCCCGACAGCCACCTTCTTACCCCGCAGGTCAGCGACGGAATGGATCGGGGATGTGTCGGCAACCAGGATCTGGTCACCGGAGGCGTCATTGGTATACCCAGACACCACTTTGATTCTCGCCTTGGAGGCCGCGCCGAAGATCGGCGGTGTATTGCCGGTGACCGCGAAGTCGATCTTGCCCGCGGTGAGCGCCTCAATCTGCGGGGGGCCAAAGCTGAAGGTCGAGAATTCGACCTTGTACGGCGCGTTGTCCAGCTCGCCCGCCGCCCGCAGCAGCGACTCGGTGCCACCCTTCTGATCGCCCACCCGCAGGGTGAGGCTCGCCAGCTCTGAGAGCGGAACAAGCTGCGGCACAGCGGTATCACCCTTGCCGTCGCGGCCGGAGGTGCAGGCCGTCAGAGACAGCAGGATCACGGTCGCGCTGACGATTGACTTAAACACCAAGCTGCGCAAGGAGCTCTCCTCGGTATTTCTCGGTTTCGGCGTCGTGCTTGCCATGAGGTTTACGGGGATTGCCGATGCGCAATGTGTGCACCAGCCGGCCCTCATCCAGCACCAGGATGGTGTCGGCCAGAGATATCGCCTCGTCCACATCGTGAGTGACGAGCAGCACGCCGAACTCGTGCTCTCGCCACAGGTTCAACAGCAGTCGGTGCATGGAGAGTCGCGTGAGCGCGTCAAGTGCGCCGAAGGGCTCGTCGAGCAGCAGCAACTGCGGCTCCGCGACTAGCGCACGCGCCAGGGACACGCGTTGCGCCTGTCCGCCCGAGAGTGTCAGCGGCCAGGCTTGTGCCTTATCGGCAAGCCCCACCTCATCAAGGGCCCGATCAATGCGGGAAAGCGCTTCCGCCTTGGACGACTTGGTGCGGGTGAGCCCGTACAACACGTTGTCGCGCACCGAACGCCACGGGAACAGTCGTGGCTCCTGGAACGCCACCGCGGGAGCGCCCAGCACCTGACGCTCGCCCTCGTAGTCGCCGGCCAACCCGGACAGCACCCGCAGCACCGTCGACTTGCCCGAACCACTGCGGCCCACCAATGCGACGATCTCGCCATGGCCCACCCGCAGTGAGACGTCATCGAGAACGCGATTGCGTCCGTACCATTTGGTGACCGATGTCAGCTCTGCCGCCGGTACAGCAGATTGCCGTGCCAGTTCAGTGACCTCGAAAACCGCTGTCATGATGTGCCTTTCATGATCGGTACCGCAGCGCGCGCCGTTCCAGCACGCGCACAATGGCGTCCGTGACGATGCCCAGCAGCGCGTAGACCACGAGCCCGAAGATGATGACGTCGATACGCAGGAAATCGCGCGCGTTGTTGATAAGGAAACCGACCCCGGCGTCGGCGTTGATCTGCTCGGCGACGATGAGCGTCAGCCAGGACAACGCCAGGGATTGACGCAGCCCGACAAGCACCTGCGGAGTAGCACCGGGGATGATGATGACGCGCAACCGCTGCCAGAATGAAAACCCAAGTACCTGTGCGGTTTCGAAAAGTTTGGGGTCAACCTGCCGGATCGCGGAAGTGGTGTTGAGGTACAGCGGGAAGGCCGCCCCGAGGGCCACCATCAGCACCTTGGGAAGCTCACCGATTCCAAACCACAGGATGAACAGCGGGATGAGCCCGAGGTGTGGCAACGCCCGGACCATCTGCATGGTCGGGTCCACCACGGCATCGACGAGCCGCGACAAACCCACCGCCGCGCCCAGCACCACGCCTGCCAAGCCACCCAGCAGCAGTCCTTCGGCGGCACGGATGCCGGAGACCCGCAGTGCCGCGGTGAGCTGACCATTGCCGACCAACTCGATTCCGGCGTGCCCGATCGTCGACGGCGCCGGCAGGATGTCCGGATCGATCAGACCCCAGCCACTCCCCGCTTGCCAAACAAGCAGCACCACGAACGGCGAAAGAAATCGAATGATCTCCCAGCGCCGGCTGAGGATCCACTCCCGTCGGGACGGGGTGGATATCGGGGCGTCGGTGTCAGTCGCCGCAGCGGCCACCAACGTATTACGGGTGGTCATGAAAAGCTCGGGAATCCTCACGGGTCGGCGGCTGCGTTTCGACAAGTATTGACAAACTATGGGCGCGTTTGGATTCCGTGAAGACTTAATATCGCGCTGATTCGACGGGTATCCCTCACCCGAGGTGAACGACCGAAACTAGCGCCAGCCGTCGGCAGCCTTGGTGGCGCGCAGCAATTCTTCGCACAACTGGCGCAGCTGGTCCTGGGTCGCGCCCTCGTCGACGGCCGTCGCGACATCCTCGGCCGCACACCTCGCCTGATACACCCGATCGGCCAGATCGGTCGCTTCGTCGGCGGTCAGCACCACGGCGTCGGCGGGCACCGAGGTGCCCTTGACCGCCGCACGCTGTTCGTACGCGCGCTGGCGACAGGACTGGCGGCAATACTGCCGCCGGCGACCCAGCTCTGCGTCATCGACTTCGCGCCCGCACCACTTGCAGGGCTGAGCGTGTTTGCGACGTGCCACGTCTCAGGAGCGTAGCGGTGACCCGGCCGCCCCCTTGGCGCGGCAACCTCTCAGCAGGGTTCATGGCATCGGGGTCAGCGAACCGATGGGCCTCCGCCGCGAGCGCGATGTCGGCACCCCTCTGATCGACAACACGGCTGGTAGCGCAGGTGCGACGTACGCCGGTTCGCGTAGTGATATGTCAGCGAGCGCAATTGCCACAATTACCGAGAAAACGCGCGATAGTGCGCTAATCTTGCGGAATCACAGCGGCATCCAGCGTCGGAGGTTGTGCGATGAACAAGATCATCATGGTCGGGCAGGCCGTGTTAGCAGCAGGCGTCATCGCCGCCCCGATCGCTCTGTTGAGCGCGGGCCCGGCGTCGGCGCAGCCGATCCCCGCCCCCACGGATGTGTGCTTTAACGGACCGTATCCCTCACCCCCACCCCCGTGGGGACCAGGAAACGTCGAAGGGTGCGTCAACCCCGACAGCTGGTTCGACGCGTGGGGCTGGCGATACTCCGGCCGCAACTGGCAGGGCGAAGGTGGGCGCCTGCCTGCCCCGGCCCCGAACTGGAAGTACGTGGGCCCGGGCTGCGAATACTCAAGCAACCCGAACTGGCAGTACACCGGCCCGGACTGCCAGCGCGAAACCCCGTAATACGACGCTTGCCTCGGCGGCTAGTAGGAGTACGAGCCGCCGAGGGCCAGCTCGGCCTCGTGCGTCAAGATGCTCGCCAAGGCCTGCGGGTTCGACCAGTAGAAGTAGTGCCCGCCTGTCACGAGGATGCTCGTGAACTCCCCCTTCGTGTACGGGGCCCATCGGCGCGGCGGCGCGAACTTCGGAATCACCTCATCATCCTTCGCGCTCACCTCGGTGATCGGCGTCGTGATCCGGCGACGCGAAATCGATTGCAGGCCAAGACTGAAATCGATCACCGCATGTAGCCGCGCCTGCTCCAGCAATGACTCATCCGCAATCTTCTTCGGCGGCCAGGCGCCGCGCTGCTCATCGTTGGTAAGTCTCCAGAGTGCGTGTTGTTTCGGGTTGTGCCCCCGGGTCTTGGCGTAGAGAGCATCCATTCGCCAGAGAGACGGATGCCCGCTCACCACCGGAACGAACCGGCCCACGGCGAAGTCCCGCGACTCCAATGCCTGACACACCGTGTAGCCGAACAGCCCGCCGAAACTCTTTCCCGCGAGGACCGGTCGGCGGCAACCGAGCCCGATGATCGCCGACGCGCACTCCTCCGACAGCGCGCGCAGACTCTCCGGAGATGGTTCGGTGGACCGGGTGCTGCGCCCCGGCATCCGCCACACCCCAAAATTCACCCCCGCCAGGTGCGGGACCAAGTGCTGCTCACCGGCGTGATTTGCCCCAGCGCCCGGGAAAAACAGCACGGTGGGCAGGGACGGTTGATACGCCCTGGGCCACCACCAACATTCAAGCGGAGTCGCAACAGTCACGCGGATCCTCTATATCGCGTCGTGCTCGGGATCGCCGACCCCTTGCGCAATGAGTAATGCGACCCGGGCACCGACAGCCTCGAGGGTGAGGTCGGGGGTGAACTGGAACGCACTGATCTGGATGTTCAACTGCTTGCCGGCGCGGGCGGCGAACTCGACCGCCATCAGGGAGTCGATTCCCAAATCGGCGATCGGCCCCGTGGGGTCGATGCTGTCCACATCGACCTTGAGCACGTTGGCGAGCTCCTTGGCCAGTTCCTTGGTAACCATCGGTCCGCGCTCCTCCTCCGGCAGTGCCAACACCGCCGCACGGAAGGCAGCCTGTTCGTTCGACACGGCGGCGGCCTCAGCGGACAAATGCGCGAAGCGCGTGCTCTTGGCCGTCGAGGGCAGCGGCGTGCGCAAGACCCCCCAATCGACACCCGCGATGGCGACGTGCGGAAGCTGGAAACGGGAGCACTCGTGCATGAGTGTCGCCCCGAGGTCCATGTTGAGGCGGCGCAGCCCAACCGAATCGAGAAACTTCACAATGGCCTCAACCTCGGCCATGCCACCGCCGCTCATGGCACCCCAGCTCACCGACAGAGCAGGCAGCCCGGCCGCGTGCCGCGCCTGAGCGAGGCCGTCCAGCGTGCTATTCGCCGCCGCGTAGGTCAGCTGCGGAACGATGCCGATGAGGCCACTGATCGAGGAGTACAGCACGAAGTGGTCGAGTGGCACATCGTGCTCGCGCGTGGCCCTGTCGAGGTTCAGCGCACCCTCGACCTTGGGCCCGAACACCTTGTACAACGACTCCGCGCTGATATCCGCGAGCACCTCGTCGTGAGCGACCGCGGCCGCATGGAAGACGCCACGCAGCGGATGGCCCGAGGCCTCCACTTTCGCGATCAGATCCGCGACCTGGTCATAGTCGCTGATGTCGATCCGCTCTTCCCACACGTCGACGTCGGCGGCCCTGAGCGCCTCGATCTGCGCTCGCGCAACGTCCGTTGTGGCACCGCTGCGGCCCGCGAGGATCAGATGGGTCGCCCCGGCCCTGGCCAACGAACGTGCGGTGGCCAGACCGAAGCCGCCGAATCCACCGCTGATGAGGTAGGAGTGACCGGGGCGCACCGGCGCCGGATCTGGCTTGCGCGGCAGCAGCTTAGGCGTCTGATCACGCAGATCCAGCACGATCCGGCCCATGTGTGCCGCCCGGAACACCGCCTCGAACGCCCCCACGACCTCGTCGATCGGGAACCGCGTGAACGGGAGCGGGGTGAGCTTGCCGGAGGTGAGCATCTCGGTGCACTCGCGCCTGAGCTCGCGGAATGTTTCCGGACGCAGCCGCAGCATGCGGTCCATGTCGATCGCGTGGAACGACAGGTTGCCGCTGAACGGCTTGAGATCCATCGCTCCGCCGAAATAGATGTCCGCCTTGCCGATTTCGATGATCCGGCAGAACTCCCCGGCGACTGCGAAGTTCTGGGCGATCATCTCGCCGGGCAATGAGTTGTAGATGACGTCAACCCCGCGCCCTTCGGTGACCCGCAGTATGTCGTCGACAAACCCGACCGACCGCGAGTCGAAGGCCGCGGTGGCGCCGAGCTCCAGCGCCGCACGCCGACGCTCCTCGCTGCCGGCGGTCGCGTACACGACCGCACCCATGTTGACCGCGATCTGCACCGCGCCCATGCCCATGCCGCCCGCCGCGCCGTGGATAAGAACTGTCTCGCCGGGCTGCAGATCCGCCAGCTTGTAGAAGGCATAGCCCGCCGTGAAGAACGGCACACCGGAACCCACCGCGAGCGGATCGAAGTCCGCACGCTGAAGATGCTCTTCGTCTATCCGCTCCCACGCGGCACCGCCGTCGAGGTCGAAGGTCAGGTAGCGGCGCAGCAGACCCCGCTCCGCGACCGCGATGCTCTCGCCAACCCGAAGCTCGCTGACCGCGGAGCCGACGCGCGTGACAACACCGAAACCCTCCATGCCCGGATCCAGCTTGAAGTACGTCTCGCCGAGTTCACGCTCAGTCAGGATCCCGAGGACCTTCAACGGGTCCTTGTAGTTGAGTCCGAGAGTCTCGACGCGGACCTCCACTTGCCGGGGTCCCGGCTCGACGCGATCGCATGCACGGAGCGCAATGTCCTTGAGCGTCCGCGTATCCGGGATCTGCACCTCGTAGGCCACGTCCGGGTCTGTGGGCTCGAATGCCTCTTCCCACGGCGCGACGAGTTCGGATAGCGACCGACGCATCCGCTGGGTCCACCGCACACCCGCGCGCACCGCGACTTCTTCCGCTCGATTCATCGCGTTGATCTCTGCGGCCACCTCGTCTGCGGTGACCGAATCGGACAGGTCCACCAGAGACCACTTGGCGGGATGCTGCTCGTTCGCCAACACCCGGCGCGCCCCCACGAGCGTGGCCTGGTCCAGGACGAGTCCACGATCACCCGGCGCCAGGAAGGCATGCGTGCTCACGACGACGACCTGCACGTCCGGATTCACGACACCGCGGTCGGTCTCGGCCTCCATGACCGTCCGCAACGCCTGCGCGACCACGACGAGTTGATGAAGGTTCTCTACCGAGGACTTCCCGGAGCCGACGGCCACCAGCACGCGCAAGAACGTGTCTGCGCGCAACGCTTCCCCGAACGTCTCGGCGAGATCTGCTCCCTGGTGCGATTCGGCGCGCAGGATCGGTACACCGGCGCCGGCCGCTCGGCGGACGCCTTCGGCGACAGCTGCGCTGACGCCCCCGATCTCGACGACCGCGTTCGCCGCGCGAGCAGCGGTGACAGGCGCCGGGACACGTTGTCCCTCTTGCCCTTCCGGCTCCTCGTCGAACGGCTCCCACCGAGGCTCGTAAAAGTACTGCTCAAGCTCGGACAGCGGGTCCGACGCCGCTCCCACCGGCCGCAGCGTCACGCCGGTCATGGCCAGGGCCACGTCGCCATCGGGCGAAGCGAGGTAGGCGTTCGCGCGCAGCGGCTGCGTGCTCGTGATCTCGACGACCGCGATGGGGTCCTCAGGCACCTCGTGGTACAGCCGCACCCGGTCCACCGAAGCCGGAATATGCGCCGTGGGAGGTATGTCCAGCTCCGGACGTGCGGCCAAGAGGACCGCGATGCACTGCAAGGCCGCGTCGGCGAGTGCGGGGTGGACAGCGTGCTTAGGGTCAACCCCGGGCTCGGGTACCGCTTCGGGGCTCGCCAGCTGCGCGACGCAGCCCGCCGAACCGATGCGCGCACTCTGGATTCGCTGAAAGGCGGGACCGTAGGACAATCCGACCGCCGCCAACCCCTTATAGACGTCTGCGCCGTCGAAGATCGTGTCGTGCTCGGACTGCGGAACATCGATCCGCAACGTCCCCAGATTCGCCTCGACCAGTCTGCCGTTGGCATGTGCCGTCCACAGCTGGGTGTGCGCGGAACGGCCGTTGACGGTAAACCGCTTAGTGGGCTCGTCCACGGTGAGGCGGGTGATCGGCGCATCGTGTTCGGCAACGACCAACGGCACCGCGAAGACCACCGAGTCCAGTCCGGCCTGGCCACGGCCAGAGCGTTGACGCACGGCCGACAGCGCGGCATCGAGATACGCGGTTCCGGGCAGCACGACCGAACCGAGGACCGTATGGTCCGGCAGCCAGGGCAGGTTCGCCGGAGCCAGGGTCACTTCCCACTGCGGTGTCAGCGCCTCCGCCCTGTCGCCGAGAAGGGCGAAACGATCGGCGTCCCCGTACCGCGCGCGCAGCGTGAGGGGATCTTCTTCCCACAGTTCCTCTTGCGACCACGGGTACTTCGGCAGATCCATGTGCGGGATCGAGCCGTTCGTGTAGAGATCGGCCTCGCCGGGGGCGTCGATCGCGCCTACCGCGTACAAGTCGGTGACGGCCTGCAGCACCGACTGCTCGTCATCCTGCTCACGATGCAGCGTCGGGACCGCTGCGCCCGAGACACTATGGCGCACAAAGCTTTCACGAATGTTTCCGAGGAGCACAGGGTGCGGCCCAAGCTCCAGGAACACTCGATACCGGTCATCGATGAGCGTGTCGATCGCCTTCGCGAACAACACGCTTTCGCGCACGTTCTTCAGCCAATAGTCGGGGTCCGCAAATGCCTCACCATCGGTCTTCTCGCCGGTGACCGTCGAATACAGCGGCACGTCGGCCTGGCGTGGGGCGAGTCCGGCCAGCGATGCGGCGAGCTCACCAAGGATGGGGTCCATGAGCTGGCTGTGATACGGGACCTCCACGTGCAGCATCCGGGCGAAGACGCCGTCTTCGGCAAGCTCATCGTGCAGTATCCGCAGGGCTTTCGAGTCACCGGAAAGCGTGGTCGCCGCGGCGCTGTTGATTGCCGCGACACACACCGCCGATCCGAAGCGCGCGGCCCGGCGCTGCGCTTCCTCGGCATCGAGACCAACGGCGAGCATGCCGCCGGAGCCCGCCGTCTTGGCCTGCAGGCGGGAACGGTGATAGGACACCGTGGCCGCGTCCCGCAGGGACAACGCACCGCTCACATACGCCGCGGCCACCTCCCCGACACTGTGTCCCACCACCGCCGTGGGACGGATTCCGAACTGTTCGAGGTGCTTCGCAAGTGCCGCCTGGACAAGGAAGTTCGCCGGCTGGGCGATCTCCGTGCGGCTGACACGGGAGTCGCCCTCAGCGCGCAGCAACTCGGCGATCACCGACCAGCCCGACACCTCCTGGAACACCGCGTCGATCTCGGCGGCGGCATCGCGGAACGCGCCAGGGCGCTCCAACACACCGCGCGCCATCCCCCACCACTGCGGACCCATGCCACTGAAGACGAACACGGGATCGGAGATCCCTTCGACCAGGGCACGCGCGGGTGCCGCTTCGTCACTTTCGGCATAGGAATTCAGCTGTGCGAGAAGGTCGTCCGCGCCGCGGTAGATGAAGCCCTTACGGAGGTAATGGTGTGCCCTGCGGCCGGTGACCGCGGTCTTCAGGCGTTGCGCGGCCTCGTCGGAGACTGTGCCCGCTGTGCCCTCCCCGGGCTCCAGGAGCGCGGCGTAGCGCCGGGCGACCTCGTGGAGTGCGGCACCACTGCGGGCGGAGACCGGAAAGATCCGGATGCTGTCCCTGACGGGCACAGCAGGCTTTGCGGCCACGGGTGCCGGCGGCTCCTGCACAAGGACGTGTGCGTTGGTCCCGCCATAGCCAAAGCTGTTCACCGCAGCATACGCCGGCGCACCCAGATCGGGGTAGGTCTGAACCTCGGTCGGAATCCGAATCCCAAGCTCGTCGAACGGGATTGCGGGGTTGAGCTTGTCGAGGACAACCTGCGGCAAAATAGTCCTGCGCTGCACGGTGAGCGCGGCCTTGATCAGACCCGCGACGCCCGCGGCGGCCTCGGTGTGCCCGAAATTGTTCTTCACCGATCCGATCAGCAGAGGCTGTGTGCGGCCGGCTGCCTGACCGTACGAATGTCCCAACGCCTCCGCCTCCAGCGGGTCGCCGACGCTCGTCCCCGTGCCGTGCGCTTCGATGTACCCGACGAGGGCGGGGTCGACACCTGCCTCCTCGAGCACCTGCTCCGCAAGCCGCTGCTGCGACACCGGATTCGGTACCGGCAGCGCTATCGTTCTGCCGTCCTGATTGACACCGCTGCCCCGGATCACCGCATAGATGCGGTCGCCGTCGCGCTGTGCCTGTTCGAGGTTTTTGAGCACGACGACACCGACGCCCTCGCCACGACCGTAGCCATCGGCGGCCGCATCGAATGACTTGCACCGCCCGTCCGCGGCAAGAAACCTGCCCTTACACATCGTGATGAAGGTTTCCGGCTGGAACATGGCGTTCACGCCACCCGCGAGCGCCACATCGCACTCACCGCTGGCGACCGCCCGCACCGCGAGGTGCGTTGTCACGAGGGATGAAGAGCACGCCGTGTCCACGGTCATGCTCGGCCCCCACAGGTCCAGCGCATGGGCGATCCGGTTGGACAGCAAAGTCTGAGACGCGCTGAACGCGGCGAAGTTGTTGATCTTCTCAAGGTTGCGGGCGAGTGCCCGGCTGACCATGTTGTCGTTCATAAAGCCGCCGATGAACGTTCCCACTTTGCCGCCCAACGCTTTTCCAGCGATGCCCGCGTCGTCGAGTGCCTCCCACGAGGTTTCGAGAAGGAGCCGCTGCTGTGGGTCCAGGACGGCGGCCTCGCGGTGCGAGATCCCGAAGAAGTCCGCGTCGAACCGCCGGAATCCTTGGGTGAGGAAGCTGCCGCGCCGGGTGTACATCCGCCCCGGAGTGTCGGGATCGGGGTCGTAGTACTTGTCCGCATCCCACCGATCCTTCGGGATATCGGCCACGGCGTCGCCTCTGCGCAATACGAACTCCCAGAAGGAATCCGCGTCTTCAATGCCCCCGGGGAACCTGCATCCAATGCCAATAATGGCCACCGCGACCAATGCTCTGCCCTCTCCTAGTTATTGGATCGTCCGGAAACAATGGAACTTTTGCCGAAACAGCGGGACGCTCTTAACTCATCTGCAATCATCGTCACCATCAAAGAAGCTTTGCCTGCCGTGTCATCCTGTGGAATTCGCACTGTACGCGCCTGATTGGCAACACGAAGGGTGTTTCACAATGGATTTGCCGCTTCCTCCAAAGGTCGCTTGATGAGAAGCGCCTGGGTGTATCTTGTTGTGCTGGCGGTCCTTACGGTCGCGGCCGTGTTCATTCTGAAGTTGCGGTCGAGCGAGATCCCCGATGAGGCGGTGGGAACCGTGAGCCGTCTCCCTGTACTCGGCAGCCTTTCCGAGCGGACCATCCAGTACGAAGCCATCGGGCCTGCCGGGACGCCGGCGACGGTGTCCTATCTTGATGACAACGGCCACAACCAGAATGTCGGCGCGGTCCTGCCATGGCAGGAGGCGCTGCGCACCGTGGAGCCCTCCCTGGTGACCAGCATGGTCGTGCAATCCAATGCCGCTGGCGTCGGATGCCGGATCACCGTCAACGGACAGGTCCGCGATGAACAAGTCGCGACGGCCACCGGCGGTATCGCCAGTTGCAAGGTGCAAGTCGCATGACCGCAGACGAGGCCGAAGCGGATACCGGCCCGATACCCGCTCCCGGCACACCTGCCGCGCCTGCCGCAGCTGATGGGTTCGCCGCCCGATCGCGCGCCTTCGGTCGCCGAGTGCGCGGGGAATTCTCGGTGCCGTTCCGTCGTGAGACCTACGCGGGCACCGAACAGCACCGACCCCTGTACGCCCGACTGCTGTATGGACTCTCCATACCCATTGTTGTCTTATGGGTATTACTCGCGTGCGGGCTCAATGCCGCAGGCCCTCAGTTGGAGAAGGTGATTGAGGGACACGCCCTGTCCTTCTTGCCCGATCAGGCCTCGTCGGTGCAGGCACTGTCCAACATGGGCAAGTATTTTGGCAACGGCGGTACGAACAACTTCGTCGCGGTGCTCGCCGAGGGCGACCAGCCGTTCGGCGCGGAGATGCACCGCTACTACGCGAACCTGATGGAGAAGTTCAAGGCCGACAAGAAACACGTCATCACGACGATCGACCTATGGTCCGACCCATCGTTTGCTCCGGCATTCGAAAGCCAGGATCGGAAGGCCTCCTTCAGCTACCTCAACCTGGGTGGCAACATGGGCACCGCGCTGGCCATGGAATCCACTCAGGCCGTGCGCGACATCGTCAAGGCGTATCCGCCGCCGGACGGCGTCAAGATCTACGTGACCGGTCCATCCGCGGTCGTGAACGACGAGCTGCTCGCGATCAACCGATCGATCCTGCCGATCATCTTCGCCTGCGCCATTTGCATCACCATCATCATGTCGTTGACTTACCGCTCGCTATTCACGGCCGCGATGCCACTGCTCGTGGTGGCCGTCGCTCTGGTCACGGCCCGGCCGATCGTCGCCCTTCTCGGCCAGCACGAGATCATCGGCATTTCCATATTCGCGTCAAGCCTGCTCGCCGGAATCGTGCTGGGCGCGGGCACCGACTACGGCATCTTCCTGCTCGGCAGATATCAGGAGGCACGACGAGCCGGGCAGGACCCGACCACGGCGTACTACACCGCACTGAAAAGCGTGCAGCGCATCATCTTCGCCTCGGGGCTGACCGTGGCGGGCGCGACCGCGTGCATGACGCTGACCAGACTCGCCGCTTTTTCCACCTCCGGTCTGCCCTGCACCATCGGCATCCTCACCGCACTTGCCGCAGCGCTGACCCTTGGCCCCGCACTGCTCGCGATCGGATGCAGGCTCGGACTGTACGAACCGCGCGGAGAACGCGCCGTCCGGCGCTGGCGGCGCATCGCCACCCACGTGGTCCGCTGGCCGGGTCCGGTGCTCGCCGGCAGCCTCGCCGTGCTGGCACTCGCGATTCTTGTGCTGCCGACCTATGTGATCAGTTACAACGAGCGTGCGGCCCAACCGGCCAACACCGAGGCGAACCTGGGTCTCGATGCCGCGGATCGGCACTTGCCGCCCAATCTGCTGAACCCGAATCTGCTCTTCGTCGAGTCAGATCACGACATGCGCAACTCCGCCGACCTGATCGCACTCGCGAAGCTGACGAACGCCGTCTACGCCGTGGAAGGCGTCCAGGCGGTGCAAGGCATCACCCGCCCACTCATCACGCCACTTCCCCAAGGCACCCTGACCTATCAGGGCGGATACATCGGCGAACGGATGTCCCAGATAGCCGAGATGGTGAGCACGCAGCTCAACGGCATCGCCAGAATCACCGGTCAGATCGATCAGCTGTCCGTGGGGGTCAAGGTGGTGCTCAAAGACCTTGAGGTAACCCAGCGCGCGGTCGAGCTGCCCGGCGGCACCGGCGCAGCCACCCGGCAACGTCTCATTGAGCTGTTGAAGGTGGCGAAGGGGATCCATAACGAAATGCAGCCGCTCGTCGCGGATGGCATCGACGCGGCGGGCGAGCTCGTCGACATGGTTCCCGACTGCAAGCAGCTCCTCCCCTGCAACGCCGCGCTCACCGGTCTGGCCGTTCTCGACGGACTCAATCAGACGGGGGGACGCAAGTTCGAGGACATCGTGGACGCGTCCCGCGTCGCCTCGGAATCATTGCCCAACTTGGTGGCCCAGGTCCGGCTGCTGGACCGTTTTCTCGCCGACTCGCAACGCACACTGACGCCGATCCGCGGCATGGCGGACTCGCTGCTGGTGCAGATGAACGAAGTCACCCAGTTCCTGCGAGAGATCGCCGACACCTATATGAAGGGAGACCCGAGCGGGTACTTCTTCCTTCCGAGCCAGGCCTTCGAATCCCCGTTGTTCCAATCCGCGCTCTCCGTCTTCTTCTCTCCGGACGGCAAGATCACCCGCATGCTCGTCATGGGTGACGTGAATTCGTTCAGCCGCGAGAGCATGGACTACAGCGCAAAGATCGTCCCCGCGGCCAAGGCGGCGCTCAAGGGCACGTCACTCGGCGGGAGCACGGTGAGCATCGGAGGAGCCGGCGGCACGCTGCTCAACATCGCGGCCTTCGCGAAGGAGGATTTCCTCACCAGTGCGGTCGCGGCGTTCGCCTTCGTGTTCTGCGTCGTGCTGCTGTTGTTGCGCAGCTTCGTCGCCGCGGTCGCCGTCGTGGGCACCGTGGGACTGTCCTTTCTTTCCGCGTGGGGGCTCAGTGTCGCCATCTGGCAGTACGGCATCGGTCTGCCTTTGCACTGGGCCGTCGCACCGTGTTCCTTCATCTTCCTTGTCGCGGTCGGCGCCGATTACAACTTGTTGCTCGTGGCCCGGTTCAAGGAAGAGCTCCGCGCCGGGATAAAAACCGGGATCATCCGCGCCATGGTGGGGACGGGCAGCGTGGTCACGACCGCGGGCCTGATCTTCGGCTTCACGATGTTCGCGTTGATCGCGGGCTACTCGAGCACGCTCGCGCAGATCGGCACGACCGTCGGCGTCGGACTCTTGCTCGACACGCTCATCGTCCGCTCGCTCGTCATCCCCTCCATCGCGACGCTCCTGGGCCGGTGGTTCTGGTGGCCGATGCGCGTGCCGTGCCGCGCGCTGCGGGAGTCGGATCCGGCATTGGTCGGCTCAACGTCCGGCGGACACCGGGCCTAGACGTGGATGCGGGGAATGTGTTGGCCACCAGAAGCGGAGACCGGTGTGAGTAGTCGTCGTCTTGATCGTCGGGCGAGTTTTACGGCGCAATCCTGCGCGGCCCAACGCGCGGCGGAAACGTTGCAGCCGCCACGGCGGCGCCTGCTCGACGATCCGTACTCACGGCATTTCATCCGCAGCCCCCTGCTACGGGCCTGTTTGATCCATCCATTGGTGGCGCGCGGCTTTATCGGAGTACTGAAATCCGTGTTCGGCGCCGCGGGTCACTTCTTCCTGGTCTTACGGGTGCGCTACACCGATGATGTCCTCGATGCCGCCATCAACGACGGTGTCGATCAGGTTGTGCTGCTGGGCGCCGGATTCGACACCACCACGTTGCGGCGGGCGGCACACGGTTCGGTCAGGATCTTCGAAGTCGACGCGCCCACCACCCAAGCGGACAAACGCGCCGTCATGGAACAGCTCCGTTCACCCGATGACAACGATCAGATCGTTTGGGTGCCCTGCGATTTCGAACACGACGTATTGCGCGAAAGACTCCTCGCCCACGGATTCGATCCCACCCGGCCGAGCCTGTTCATCTGGCTCGGTGTGACTGCCTACCTCACCCAGGACGCACTGGACGCGACACTTGCCGACCTCGCGACGGTCTGCGCGCCCGGGAGCCTGCTGGTTTTCGACTACCTCGACACCAGTGTCGTCACCGGTGGAGACAGCAAGTCTGTACGCGCCCGACTGTGGACCGAGGCGGCCGCACGTTTTGGCGAGCCATACCTGACGGGCCTCACCGCGGGTGACGCCGACGCACTGCTGGCCTCGCATGGGTTCCAGTGCCAAAAGCACCTGACCACACGCGAACTACTGCAGCGGTACGCACCGACCTATGCCAGCCGATCGCCCGCCGATGGCCGGGCAGCTATCACCACGGCACAGCGCGCCTAACTCGGGCAATCGTGATACCCCGCCACGCGTCGCAGACGCAAAGCGGTGACCGCCACAACGGCGTTCACCAGCTATAATGAGGGCCACAACCTGCGCGAACAGGGAACTAACGGCGCGGGTACGGCGTTGAGGTAGACAGCCACCAGCAATTCGAGCGCGGGATCCGATCCGCAGAGACCCGCAGTGAAGAGGAGATGTACACATGGCAGATCGTGTTCTACGGGGCAGCCGACTCGGCGCCGTCAGCTACGAAACCGATCGTGACCACGACCTGGCGCCCCGCCGCATGGCTCGCTACCGCACCGACAACGGTGAAGAGTTCGACGTTCCCTTCGCCCACGATGCCGAGATCCCTGCCAACTGGGCGTGCCGCAATGGCCTGGAAGGCACCCTCCTCGACGGCGATGTGCCCGAGCCCAAGAAGGTCAAGCCCCCCCGTACGCACTGGGACATGCTCCTGGAGCGCCGCAGCGTTGAGGAACTCGACGAGCTGCTCAAGGAGCGTCTGGAACTGATCAAGGGCCGTCGCAGGGGCTAGGGCGCGGCAGCGTAACTCGCCTGATGAGTGCCTCCGGCAGATCCGTCGCGGGTTCGGCAGTTCTCATCACCGGTGCCGGCAGCGGCATGGGGAAGGCAACTGCCCGGGTTTTCGCCGAGGACGGCGCGTTTGTGGCGGTCACCGATCTTCGGTTGGAGGACGCACAGGCGGTCGCCGCTGAGATCGGCGATTCCGCCGCCCCTTGGGCACTGGATGTCACCGATGATACCCAGATCACCGAGGTGGTGACGGCCGTCGCCGAGCGATTCGGCCGGCTGGACATTGTGGTGAATAACGCCGGTTTCGCGGCATTCAGGTCCCTCGATGACCCCGATTACGGCGAGACCTGGGCGCGCTCACTGGCCGTTCATCTGACCGCACCCCAACGGATTGTCCGTGCGGCGCTTCCGTTCCTGCGTAACTCCCCTGCCCCGCGCGTGGTGAACATCGCCTCCACGGAGGCTCTCGGCGCCACCCCGTACGACAGCCCATATGTCGCGGCCAAGTCCGGCCTGGCTGGTCTGACCAGGAGTTTGGCCGTCGACCTTGGACGCGACGGCATCACGGTGAACTGCATCTGCCCAGGGCCGATCGATACCGCGATGACGGCAGCGATCTCCTCCGAAGACAAAGACACCTATGCCCGCCGGCGCACCGCGCTACGGCGCTACGGTCGCGCCGAGGAAGTGGCACACATGACCTTGAGCCTGTGCCTGCCGGCCGCGTCCTATCTCACCGGCACGGTCATTCCCGTCGACGGCGGCCTGATGGCCCGCAACGCGTGAAGGCTGAGTACCTCAGCGATTGATGCCGCGCGCCCGATCGAGGCGACTGCTGATACCCCATTTGGTGACCTTGACCAGGGCCTCGTTGATGATCGATCCGCTCATCTTGGATTCACCGATGGCGCGTTCGGTGAAGGTGATCGGCACCTCGGCAACCTCGAAACCGTGCGCGATGGTGCGCAGAGTGAGGTCGATCTGGAAGCAGTAGCCGTGCGATTCAACGGCCGCCAGATCCAGCTTTTCGAGCACCTCACGCCGGTACGCGCGGTATCCCGCAGTGATGTCGTGGGGCTTGACGCCCAGCACCAGCCGCGCATAGACGTTCGCGCTGCGGGATAGCACCAACCGCCGCCAGGGCCAGTTGACGACGGTGCCCCCGGGGACGTAGCGAGAACCGATCGCCAGATCGGCTCCGGCGTCGACGGCATCGAGCAGCCGCGACAGCTGTTCAGGAGCGTGACTGCCGTCGGCGTCCATCTCCACCAGCACCGAATACTGACGGGCCAGGCCCCAACCGAAGCCGGCAATGTAGGCGGCTCCCAGGCCACCCTTTTCCTTGCGATGCATGACGTGCACGCGATCCGGGTCGGCAAGCGCGGCCTCGTCAGCAAGTTCACCGGTGCCGTCAGGGCTGCCGTCATCGACGATCAGCACATGGACATCGGGTTGCGCCTTGTGCAGCCGACCAAGGATCAGCGGGAGATTCTCCCGCTCGTTGTACGTCGGAATGATCACCAGGGTCCGGGCGCTCGGACGTTCGGTCACGGGATCCACTCCGGTCAGGTCTCCTTAATCGGTGAGGCCGGCTCTACCTCACGTTCCGGCCTCTTCAGCCCTCCATTGTGCAGTATCGCCAGGCCAGCCGAGGCCAGGACGGCAAGTCCAGCGATCACAGCAAGTGCCCATTCGATCCAGGGACCCCATTGTGTGGCGGGTGTCAGGTCGTCGTGCAGTCGCACTTGCATGTCGATGTACGCCGGTTCGAAAAACTTGGTGCGGCCCGCGTCGACACCATCGGGAGAGATAAATGCGCTGATCCCGGTGGTGCCGACGACGATGACCTCCCGGTCGTGCTCGACCGCCCGAACCTTGGAGATGGCCAGCTGCTGTTCACTCATCGCACTGCCGAACAGGGCGTTGTTGCTCGGCACCGCCAGAATTTGGGCACCGTTGAGGGTGGACAGCCGCGCTGCCCTGTCGAACAGGACCTCCCAGCACGTCGTCACACCGATCTTCACTCCACCGGCGGTGACGACACCGTTGCCGTCTCCCGGCACGAAGTACCCGGCGCGGTCGGCGTACTCCGAGAAGTGCGCGAAGAAACTCCGCCACGGCAGATACTCTCCGAACGGCTGCACGATCTGCTTGTCATGACGTTCCCCCGGGCCGGTGTTCGGATCCCACACGATGATCGAATTGATCGATTTGGGCTGTTCGGGGGTGGAATCGGGGTACCGCAGCACGCCGCCGACCAGGATGGGCACACCGATGGCCTGTGATGCCTCGGTGATGGCCTCGGCCGCGTCGGCGTTGCGGATCGGATCGATATCCGAGGAGTTCTCCGGCCACACGACGAACTGAGGTGCCGGAGCCTTGCCCGCCTTCACGTCCTGGGCCAGCAGGAGGGTTTCCTTGACGTGGTAGTCGAGCACAGCGCGGCGTTGAGCGTTGAAATCGAGCCCCAAACGCGGAACGTTCCCCTGCACCGCGGCGACGGTGACGGTCCGACCATCCGTGGCGCCGTGGCTCGCGTGCCGAACCTGCTGCCAGCTCACCGCCATGGCGAACAGCACAAGACACACGCAGGCTCCGGGCAGCAGCACCGAGGGCATCGGCCGGGCGCCGTCCGGACCCAAGGATGGGCTTCGCCACCAGCGGTACATCTCGATACCGAGTGCGGTCACCGCGAAGGCCCCCAGGGCAACCATGAAGGACACCAACGGCGCTCCCCCGTATCGCGCCAGGCTCAGCATTGGACCGTCGCCCTGCCCGAAAGCGATACGGCCCCAAGGGAACCCGCCAAACGGAACGCTCGCTTTACCCCATTCGGCAGCGGACCACGCGGCGGCGAACCACAGCGGCCAACCCGGCAGGTTCCGCACGGCGACCGCCAAGACACCGAATAGGGCCACCCAGGTCGCACAGAGCAAGGACAGCGCCAGCCACGGGACGGCGCCGACCAGCTGGCCTGTCCAGGGCAGCAGCGGGATGTAAAACGCGAGACCGAACAGCAGGCCGTACCCGAGCCCGCCGCGCAACCTGGTCTTCGGCGACCACAACACCAATCCCAGGATCGACAGTGCCGGGAACGCGGCCCACCAGTAACCCCACGGCGGGAAGCTCGCACACAATGCGAGGCCCCCGATCAACGCCGCGCCCTGACGGGTCGCCGCGCGCAGCCAGGCCGTGCCGAACGCGACAGCGCGTGCACGCACCGCACCGGCGAAGGCCGCACCGCGTGAGGGACCGGCGTTGCCCGGAGCCTGCGGCTCCTCGTCTACCGGAACGTTGGCCTCCACACCGCGATCCGCGATGTCCTCGCCAACAGTCTCGTCAACGGATTCGCCGACAGCTTCTTCAGCCATGGATCACCGTGCCGCGGTGCACGGTCCGGAGGCATGTGGGGAGCACAGCAGCGGCGTCCGATAAGTCCGGCAGGGCCGGGACCCGCGAGCGCGGGTCCGTGGACCACCGCTGCACTCCCGGTTGGCTGGTGTTGATGGTCAAGTCCCCTGTCTCCCAAACCGCATAGCTGGCAAGCGCTCCCGGCGTCAACGTGCCGGTCGCGCCGTCATGAACGCCCTGCGCACGCCAGCCGCCCCGGGTCGCGGCACCGAATGCCGCGCGGACCGAAACGGAACTGCTTGCGGTGCGGTGATGTGCCGCTGCCCGCACCGTCACCCACGGATCCATGGGCGCGACAGGGGCATCAGAACCGAACGCGAGAGGCACGCCTTGGGATGCTAACAGCGCCAGCGGGTTTAGCTGAGCACCTCGGTCCGGGCCGAGTCGTTCCGCATACATGCCATCTGGGCCACCCCAGAGAGCATCAAATGCCGGTTGCACGCTGGCAATCACCCCGAGGCGACCGAGTTGCTCGGCCTGTGCCGCGGAGACCATTTCGAGGTGCTCAAGACGATGTCCACACCGAGCCACCGCCGGCACGCCATAACGGTCGGCGACACGGCCCAGCGCGTCGATCACCTGAGTGACGGCGGCGTCGCCGATCACGTGGAACCCTGCGGCGATGCCGGCCTGCGTGCACGAGTCCAGATGCGTCTCAACCGTTTCAGCGTCCAGATGCATCGTGCCGCAGGTGTGCGGCGCATCGTGATACGGCTCCTGCAGCCAGGCGGTATGCGATCCCAGCGCGCCGTCGACGAAGAGGTCACCGGCCAGACCGGCAGCCCCCGTTGAGGCGATGAGCTCGCGCGCGTGATCGGGGTCGCGGGCTGGCTCACCCCAGTATCCGGTGACCTGCACGCCATGCTCGGTGGCCAACAGCTCCCGGAAATCATCCAGCCCACCGATCTCGGGCCCGCCGCATTCGTGCACCGACACCAGGCCCAGCGATGCCGCGCTGTCGAGGGCCGCGCGCCGTGCCCGCGCCCGCCCGTTGACGGAGAGCGCACCGCGGGCGTGTGCCCGCAATAGGTGGTGAGCCGCCCCGGCCAGCGGACGCTCGGGGTGAAATCCCGTGGCATCGGCAAGTCCCGGTACCTGCCGGCGCAGCGCCGTCGACGCCGCGGCCGAGTGCACATCAATACGGGTGAGGTAGACGGCCCGGCCGGGTGCTGTCGCGTCCAGTTCGGCGGTGCTCAGCGGTTCCCGATCCGGCCATCGCGATTCGTCCCAGCCGTGTCCCCAGATCACCTCATCGGCATGCTCACCGGCGTACGCGGCCAGTCGGGCCAGGCATTGCTCGCGTGAGGTCATGTCGGACAGGTCGAGCCCGATGATGGACAGCCCCAGAGCGGTGAGGTGAACGTGGGCGTCGACGAACGCGGGCGCGACGAAGGCACCCTCCAGGTCGACGATGTCGGCGCCGGGGAACTCTGCGCGACCAAGGTCGTCCTCGCCGATCCAGCTGATGATATCGCCGGTCACGGCCATGGCGGTCGCCGCCGGATGCGACGGGCTATGCACGCGCGCGTTGACGAGCAGTTGAGTCTGCACTCGGTAATTCTGCCGGGTTCGAGGGACGTCTACGCAGGCAGGTCGTGGCCGGGACGGTACCTGGAGGTCTGCTCGCCTGAATCTTCCGCCACGTCGACGACCTCACCATCGATGTAGTCGACGGTGCTCGGCCGCGTTCGGCTGGCCTGAAACGCGCCGTATCCGGCGGGAATGACGGTGATGAGGGGCGCGCGCCGGCTCAGCTGCCGTGCCGCGACGAGGGTCAGCACCGGCCGCAGGACGGCACGGGTCGGGGGCAACAGCATGAGCAGCCCAATAGCCGAGGACACCAGCCCCGGGATCACCACCGCGACAGTTCCGAGCGCGATGAGCGCACCGTCCGCGACGGCGCCCCCGGGGGATCGCACTCCCCGCCGCAGCTGATCCACGGCGCGCCGGGCCTGCGAGCCCGCGAGTATCAGACCAACGACAAAGGCCGCGGCGACGGCGATGATGGTCCAGCCGATGCCCACCGCCGAGGTCAACGCCACCAGGGCGGACACCTCGACGATCACATACAGGAGAAACAGGCCTGGCCACATACCCGGACAACGCACCGGCCCGTCGCCGGGTTCCCGGTTCGGCGTTCCGGGTCAGGCGGTGATGGCTAGCCCGATGGTGCCGCTGGTGCCTCGACGCAGCACGCTGGCCTTGACCAGCACCCACCCCAGCAGGCCGTACTTCCGGGTGATGGCCGCCCGCGCCCGCTCGGTCCCGTCGGGGTCCAGGACTCGTGCGGTGCCCTCGATCTCGCCGCTGCGGACCTTGCCACGCACATCGCAGACGGCCAGCGTTACGCGCGGGGTATTGCGGATCCGGCGCACCTTCCAGGAGTTGGCTTCCGTCCACACGAGAAGCTCGCCGTCCTCGGGTGCCGCCCACACCGCGGCCGGTTTGGCGTGACCGTCCTTGGTGTAGGTGGTCAACAGGACATATTTGGCGGCACAGACGTCGTCGAATGTCGGCACCGGGAGGTTCGCACCCATGCCGATCAGTCTAGGAACCTCACAGCGTTTCCGGCGCGCCGAGCGTCACCGAAATACCGACTCTGGCGCCGTTGCGCCGGTCCAACCACGCCGTCACGATCCGGCTGGGTAGTCCGTACCGTTTGACCACCGCCTCCCGGATACGCGCCACCGAGGCCGGATCCTCGACGATCACCGCAGTGGCATCGGCAACCGGACTGATCACCCGGCCGCGCTGCGTGCAGACGGCCACTCTCACCTTCCGGTCTCGCCGGATCCTTCGGACCTTCCAGGTGTTCGCACTCGTGGTCAGCAAGAGCTCATCGCCCTCGGCGACGAAGCCCATCGGAGTTGGCTTGGGCACACCATCTTTGGTGAATGTGGTCAACAGAATGTAGCGGCCGGCCGCTACGGTGCCGATGTCCAAGCCGATATTCCGGGCCATGCTCCGATGCTACGACTCCAGCTCGCCCTCGGTCTCCAAGAACACTGAGCGCAAATCACTCAAAACTTGCTGATCCGGGTTCTCCCACAGGCCCCGACTGGCCGCCTCCAGCAACCTCTCGGCAATGCCATGAAGCGCCCACGGGTTGGACTGCTGCATGAACTTGCGGTTCTGCTCATCGAGCACATAGCTGCTGGTGAGTTGCTCGTACATCCAGTCGGCCATCACATTCGCGGTGGCGTCGTACCCGAACAGGTAGTCGACGGTGGCCGCCATTTCGAACGCGCCCTTGTAACCGTGCCGGCGCATCGCCTCCAGCCACCGCGGATTGACCACACGTGCACGGAAAACTCTTGTGGTTTCTTCAGATAACGTGCGGGTACGCACAGCGTCCGGTCGGGTGTTGTCACCGATATACGCCGCGGGAGCCTTACCAGTGAGTGCGCGCACCGCGGCGACCATGCCGCCGTGGTACTGGAAGTAGTCGTCCGAATCGGCAATATCGTGTTCGCGGGTGTCGGTGTTCTTCGCCGCGACCGCGATCCGGCGATACTGGTGACGCATATCTTCACTCGCGGCGGCACCATCCAATCCACGACCATAAGCGAATCCGCCCCACGCGGTGTAGACCTGCTCCAAATCCGAGTCGTTGCGCCAGTTTTGGCTATCAATCAGCTGAAGTAGTCCTGCGCCATAAGTGCCGGGCTTGGAACCGAAGATGCGCATGGTGGCGCGTCGCCAATCCCCATGCTCGGCGCGATCCAATTCGGCATGCGCCCGCAGATAGTTCTGCTCCGCGGGTTCATCGAGACCCGCCACCAGCGCGACCGCGTCATCGAGCATGGTCACCACATGCGGGAAGGCGTCGCGGAAGAATCCGGAAATGCGCACCGTGACATCGATCCGTGGGCGCCCGAGTTCTGCCAGGGAGATCGCCTCCAGGCTCACCACGCGCCGGGAGGCCTCATCCCACACTGGCCGAACACCCAGGAGTGCAAGAACTTCGGCGATATCGTCACCGGAGGTCCGCATCGCCGAGGTACCCCATATCGAAAGACCTACAGACCGCGGCCAATCTCCATAGTCGGTGCGGTATCGCTCCAGCAGCGAGTCCGCCATGGCCTGCCCGGTCTCCCAGGCCAGCTTCGACGGCACCGCCTTGGGGTCCACCGAGTAGAAATTGCGCCCGGTAGGCAGCACGTTGACAAGCCCCCGCAGCGGCGAGCCGGAGGGCCCAGCCTCGATGAACCGGCCGTCCAGAGCGCGCAGGATCGCGTCAATCTCGCCGTTGGTTCCGTCCAGCCTGGGCACTACCTCGGCCGCCGCGAACCGCAGGATCTGCGCGACCTGAGGGTCATCGGTGAGATCGTCCACCGCGTCGGGATTCCAGCCCGTAGCCTGCAGCGCCGTCAGCAGCGAATGCGCCTGCTGGTCAATCTCATCGACGCGCCCACGGTCGTCGGTGCCGTCCTCGGCCAGTCCGAGCGCCTGACGCAATCCGGGTACCGATTGTTCACCGGCCCACATCTGTCGGGCACGCAGGATCGACAGCACCAGATCAACCTGAGCTCCCCCGATGGGCGCGCTGCCCAGAATGTGCAGGCCGTCGCGGATTTGCACATCTTTGATCTCACAGAGCCATCCGTCGACATGCAGCAACATGTCATCGAAGACGTCCTCGTCGGGGCGCTCCTGCAGCCCCAGGTCGTGATCCATCTTCGCCGCACGCATCAGCGTCCAGATCTGCTGGCGGATTGCCGGCAGTTTCGCCGGGTCCAGCGCCGAGATGTTCGCGTGCTCATCGAGCAGTTGCTCCAAACGCGCTATATCCCCATAGGTTTCGGCGCGGGCCATGGGCGGGATGAGGTGGTCGACCAGGGTCGCGTGCGCGCGCCTTTTGGCCTGAGTGCCCTCGCCCGGATCGTTTACCAGGAAAGGGTAGATGAGCGGCAGATCACCGATCGCAGCATCGGTAGCACAATCTGCCGACAGGCCAACGGTTTTCCCGGGCAGCCACTCCAGATTGCCATGCTTGCCCAGGTGTACCAGAGCATCGGCGCCGAACCCGCCCTCCTCGCGTCCGGCCGACAGCCAGCGGTACGCGGCGAGGTAATGGTGACTGGGTGGCAGGTCGGGGTCGTGGTAGATGGCTACCGGATTCTCCCCGAATCCACGCGGCGGCTGTACGAGAAGCAAGATATTGCCTGCTTGCAACGCCGCAATCACAATATCGCCGTCGGGGTTGACGCTGGTGTCGACGAATAGTTCTCCCGGTGGTGGGCCCCAGTGTTCGACCACCTGCTCGGCGAGCCCGGGCGCCAGCCGCGCGAACCACTCCCGGTACTGTCGCGCGGGTACACGAATTGGGTTGCCCGCCAGCTGTTCCGCGGTCAACCAGTCCGGATCTTGGCCGCCCCGTTCGATGAGCGCATGAATCAGCGTGTCCCCGTCGCCGTCCGTCGCGGGCCGACCGGTAGCGGGCAGTCCGGGGATGTCACCGTCGGCGCCCACGTCATAGCCCGCCGCACGCATCGCTGTCAGCAGCGCCACCGCGCTCGCCGGGGTGTCCAGTCCCACCGCGTTGCCGATCCTGGCGTGCTTGGTGGGATACGCGGAGAACACCACCGCTATCCGACGCTCGCCGGCGGGGATGGATCGAAGTTTTGCGTGCCGCAGTGCGATACCGGCCACCCGTGCGCAACGCTCCGCGTCGGGAACGTAGGTGATAAGGCCGTCGCTGTCGATCTCCTTGAACGAGAAGGGCACGGTGATGATGCGTCCGTCGAATTCGGGAACCGCGACCTGGGTGGCGACGTCCAACGGGCTCATACCGTCGTCGTTGGCGTCCCAATCATCGCGGGGGCTGGTCAGGCACAACCCCTGCAGGATTGGGATATCTAAGGCCGCAAGGTGGCCGACATTCCACTCGTCGTCGGCTCCGCCGGCCCCCACTGCCGCGGGAGTCGCACCACCGGCGGCCAGCACGGTGACCACCATGGCGTCGGCGGCCGCCAGGGTCTGCAGAAGCTCCGCCGGCGCGGTCCGCAGCGAGGCGCAATACACCGGAAGCGCCCGTCCTCCAAGGTTTTCAATGGCGGTGCAGAGAGCCTCGATGTACGCGGTGTTTCCGGCCAGCTGCTGGGCGCGGTAGTACAGGACCGCGATGGTGGGACCGTCGACATTCCGGGCGGCACGCTGTAGCACCCCCCAGGCGGGGTTTGTCGTCGGCGGTTCGAAGCCGATTCCCGTCATCAGCACGGTGTCGGACAAGAAGGCGTGCAGCTGCTGCAGATTCGCCGTCCCACCCTCGGCCAGGTACCGGTGCACTTGTAGGGCCACGCCGCCCGGGACGGTCGAACATTCCATGAGCTCGGCATCGGGAGCCTGCTCACCGGAGACCACGACGGCCGGCACACCGGAGGCGATGACGGCATCGATGCCCTCTTCCCAACCGCGACGGCCACCAAGAAGCCGAACAACCACCGTCCCCATCCCGTCCAGCAGGGCCGGCAGGTCGTCGACGTGGATACGAGAAGGGTTGGCCCATCGATAGTTCGCACCACTGGCACGCGCACTCAGCAGGTCGGTGTCGGATGTCGACAGGATCAGGATCGGGGCATTGCTCACAGGACATTCGTACCGTAGTCCTACGGTGAGTAGGTGACCCGCTCCAGCCCAGACGACGCGTGCCCCGGTGCGCTGCGTCTACACGAGGCTGCCGATGGAGCGTTGGCACGCATCCGGCTGCCCGGCGGAATGGTCACGTCAGCGCAGTTGGCCGCGTTGGCGAAGGCGGCCGGCGACTATGGCGCGCCGGTATTGGAACTGACCTCCCGCGGCAATGTTCAGCTGCGATCGATCCGTGATGCGGATGCGGTGGGCACCCTCTTATCGGAGGCCGGGCTGCTGCCGTCGCCGAGCCATGAACGGGTACGCAACATCGTGGCCTCACCGCTGTCGGGTCGGTCCGGCGACTTTCCCGATGTGCGTCCGCTGGTCGTCGCGCTGGACCGCGGGCTGATCTCTGCTCCCGTTCTCGCCGACCTGCCGGGGCGTTTTTTGTTCAGCCTCGACGACGGGCGGGGCGATATGACGGCCATGGGGGCCGATATCGGACTGCGGTATTACCCAGGTGGATGGCGACTGATTCTCGACGGCCGCACCACGTCAGTGTGCATCGACGACCCAGATGCCGCCGTGGAACGCGTGCTCGCGATCGCGCAGGCCTTCGTGCACATCCGCGGGAACGCGTGGCGCGTGGCGGAGCTGCCGGACGCGGCGGAGACCCTTGCTCAGGCGATCGGCGCGACGCTGATCGAAGGCCCACCTCATCCGACGGCCACGGTACGTGCACCCGTGGGATGGATCGAGCAGCCTTCCTCGGGTAACTCTGCCAGCGACATGGTGACACTGGGCGCCGCGGTTCCGTTGGGTCAGCTACCGGCGAGAGTGGCCGCGCTGTTGGCGGCGGCCGAAAAACCTGTCGTCATCACCCCGTGGCGATCTGTACTGCTGTGCGATCTGCCCCACGAAGACGCCGACGTGGTACTGCGGGTGCTGGCGCCTTTGGGCCTGGTGTTCGACGAACGCTCCCCCTGGCTCAATGCCAGTTCATGCACCGGACTACCCGGATGTGGGCGCTCGCGGGCCGACGTGCACGCCGATGTGCGACTCGAAGTCGCCGAGGAGATCGCCAGCGGAATCCATTCCCCGGTGCATCGGCACTGGGTTGGCTGTCCACGCGCCTGCGGCTCCCCCGCCACAGGCCAGGTGCTGGTGGCGACGGAGCTGGGTTATCGGCCGCTGGAGCGGCACCCGTAGGGTGAGCGCGTGCTTGACTACGTGCGAGACGGAGCCGAGATCTATCGGCAATCGTTCGCGACCATCAGGGCTGAGGCCGATCTGTCGGCATTCCCCGACGACGTCGCGCGCGTGGTGGTCCGGCTCATTCACACCTGCGGGCAGGTGGATCTGCCCGGCGAGATCGCCTTCTCCCCCGACGTGGTGACACGCACCCGGGCGGCCCTGGACGCCGGTGCCCCGATCCTGTGTGATTCGTCGATGGTCGCAGCCGGGATCACCCGCCTGCGCCTCCCCGCCGACAACGAGGTGGTGTCCCTGGTGGCCGATCCGCGCGCCGCGGAATTGGCCCAGCGCACCGGAACCACAAGATCGGCTGCCGCCGTGGACCTCTGGGCCGATCGGTTGCCCGGATCGGTCGCCGCGATCGGGAATGCCCCCACCGCGCTGTTCCGCATCCTCGAACTCATCGACGAAGGGGTTGCTCCCCCGGTGGCCGTCCTGGGCGGCCCGGTCGGTTTCGTCGGCTCGGCACAGTCCAAACAGGAGCTGATCGACCGTCCGCGTGGCATGGACTACCTCCTGGTACGGGGTCGGCGGGGCGGCAGCGCGATGGCCGCCGCCGCGGTGAACGCGATGGCGAGCGATAAGGAATGAGTAGAGGAACCCTGTGGGGCGTGGGCCTGGGCCCCGGCGATCCCGAGCTGGTGACCGTCAAGGCGGCGCGAGTGATCGGCGAGGCCGATGTGGTGGCGTTCCACAGCGCACGGCATGGGCGCAGCATTGCCCGCTCGATCGCGCAGCCGTATCTGCGGCCCGGCCAGCTTGAGGAGCATCTGGTCTACCCGGTCACCACCGAGACGACCGAGCACCCGGGCGGATACCGCGGCGCGATCGATGATTTCTACGAAGAGTCCGCGAATCGGATTGCCGCCCACTTGGATTCGGGCCGCAATGTGGCATTGCTCGCCGAGGGCGATCCGCTGTTCTACAGCTCGTACATGCACATGCACCGCCGTCTGACCGACAGATTCGATGCGGTCATCATCCCCGGTGTGACGTCGGTCAGCGCCGCGTCCGCGGCGACGGGGACGCCCTTGGTCGAGGGCGACGAGATTCTCACCGTCATCCCCGGCACCCTGCCGGCCGACGAAATCGCCCGCAGACTCGGCGATTCGGATGCCGCGGTCATCATGAAACTGGGCCGCTCGTATGGCGCCGTGCGACAGGCATTGGACACCGCCGGCGTGCTCGATCGCGCCTACTACGTAGAGCGGGCCAGCACCACGGAGCAGCGGGTGCTTCCCGCCGCCGATGTCGACCCGTCCTCGGTGCCGTACTTCTCACTGGTCCTGGTTCCCGGGGCGCAACCCATCACCGACACCCGGCTCGACGAGATGGTGACGGTGGTCGGATTGGGCCCGGGCCATCACGACTGGACCACCACCGAGGTCCGTCAGGAACTGGCGCGCGCCACCGATCTCATCGGCTACGGCCCGTACCTGGATCGCATCCCCGCCCGGGACGGCCAGGTTCGTCACGCCAGCGACAACCGCGACGAACCCGCACGCGCCGAACTGGCCTTCAAGCTCGCGGCGGGCGGGCGCCGGGTGGCCGTCGTGTCCTCTGGCGACCCTGGTGTATTCGCGATGGCCGCCGCAGTGATGGAAGAGGCCCGTGCGTGGCCCGATGTCACGGTGCGGGTGCTCCCGGCGATGACGGCAGCGCAGGCCGTGGCCAGCCGGGTGGGGGCACCCCTGGGCCACGACTACGCGGTGATCTCGCTGTCCGATCGCCTCAAACCATGGGAGATCATCGAATCCCGCCTACGCGCCGCGGCGGCCGCAGATCTCGTGCTCGCCGTGTACAACCCGGCCTCGAAGTCGCGGACATGGCAGGTGGCGTCCATGCGTGATGTGCTGTTGGAACACCGCGCCCCAGCGACGCCGGTCGTGTTGGGACGCGATGTCGGCGGCGCGGGAGAATCCGTGCGGGTGACGACGCTGGGTGAGCTCGACCCGTCAGCGGTGGACATGCGCACCCTGCTGATCATCGGTTCCTCGCAGACTCAGTGGCAGGACACCGATTCCGGGCCTCAGGTGTTCACGCCTCGGCGTTATCCCGCTCCGTAACCCACTGCTGCGCAGCGTCCACGGTGGTCACGGTGGTCACGTTCTCCGGTAATGCCGGCCTGTCGATCATCACGACGGGAATACCCAGCGCCGCAGCGGCTTCCAACTTGGCGGAGGTCATTGTCCCCCCACTGTTCTTGGTGACCAGAACTTCGATCTCATACTGGCGCATCAGCTCGGTTTCCTGGCCGAGCGAGTACGGCCCGCGCGACAACAACACATGATGCCGCTCGGGTAGCTCGTCGGCGGGCACCGGCTCCACCACACGGATCAGGAACCAGGCGTCCGAGAACAGAAACGCCCCGATGCTCGAGCGTCCCGAGGTCAGGAACACCCGCGAAAAACCCTGCGCCACCACCGCATCCTTGGCCTCTGCCGCCGAAGAGACCACCGTCGCATCGCCTGTCGGCCAGGGTGGGCGGCGCAGGATGAGGTGAGGGATGCCCAGCCGTCCGCAGGCCGCCACGGCGTTCTCGGTGATCGTCGCGGCGAACGGATGGGTGGCATCGATCACCGCTTCAATGTTGTTATCCAACAGCCATGTCCGCAGACCTACCTCGCCACCGAATCCTCCGACGCGCAGCTCGCCCGCCGGTACCGCCGGGTTGCGCACCCGCCCCGCGAGCGAGGTGGTGACATCGAAGCGGGGTACCAGCCGCTCGGCCAGCTGGCGCGCCTCCGCCGAACCTCCGAGGATCAAGACTCTTCTTAATGGGTGCATCAGTGCGAAGCCCCTCTACGGCGTCCCGCCGAGTACAGATAGCTGTCGGTAAAACCCTCTGCCGCAAGCACCTTCCCGACGAAAATGACCGCCGTCTTGGTGACACCCGCTTCCGTCATCTGCCCGGCGATATCCGCGAGAGTGCCGCGAAGGATGATCTCGGATGGCCAGCTGGCATACGCCACCACAGCAACCGGTGTCTGCGGCGAGTATCCCCCAGCGACGAGATCAGCCACCACGGTATCGATTTGAGCCGCCGCCAAATGCAACGCCAGGGTCGCCCCCGGCGCGGCCAGGGTGCGCAGATCTTCGCCGGCGGGCATCGCGGTGGACAACGTCGACACCCGGGTGATCGTCACGGTCTGCGCGACGCCGGGAACGGTGAGCTCGGTGCCCAACGCCGCCGCGGCGGCGGCGAAGGCCGGAACACCCGGCACGATCTCATGACCGATGCCGAGGGCATCCAGCCGGCGGCACTGCTCAGCGACGGCGCTGTACAGCGAGGGGTCACCCGAGTGCAGCCGAGCGACATCGAGTCCCTGCGCGGCGGCGCTGGATATCTCGCCGATGATCGCATCCAGGGTCAGTGGCCCGGTGTCGATGATCCGGGCGTCCGGCGGGCACACCTCCAAAAGATCACGCGGCATGATCGATCCCGCGTACAGACAGACCGGGCACCGTTGCAGGATCCGCTGCCCGCGCACCGTGATGAGGTCGGCGGCGCCCGGTCCGGCACCGATGAAATAAACCGTCATGGCTTTTCCGCGCTCCATTGCGTGACAGGCAGCCGGGATCTCCAGCTGGTAAAACCACCGAGGGGGGCGGCATCCTCGATGCGGTACCTGCGCAGCTCTCCCCCGTGGCCGGAATACCATTGCAACAAAAGCGCTTCGGATTCCGCGGTCACTGCGTTGACGACAATGCGGCCGCCGCTCGGTAACCGATCCCAGCAGTGTTCAAGCAATCCGGGTCCGGTAACGCCGCCACCGACGAAAATCGCGTCCGGGGCCATGGCCTGCTCGAAATCCTTTGGCGCCGAGCCGAAAACCTCGATATCGACGCCAAACTTCTCCGCGTTGGCCGTGATGGCGGCCCGCCGCGACGACTCGATCTCGAAGGCCGAGGCGTTACAGCCGGCGCCACTGCGTGACCATTCGATCGCGATGCTGCCCGAGGCCGCGCCCACGTCCCACAACCGTTGGCCCGGCCGCGGCGCCAGCGACGCCAAAGTGACCGCCCGGATCTCACGCTTGGTGATCTGCCCATCGTGCTCGAACACGTCCTCGGGCAGCCCCGCGACCAGCGGCAGGACGGTGCCCTCCACCTCCGGAACATATTCGACGGCAATGACATTCAACGCGTCGCCGGGTGAATGATCCCAACCGCGGGCGGCACCGGCGAACGAACGCTCGGCCGCACCGCCCAACTGTTCCCAGACCGTCAACCGCGAGTCGCCCAGCTCGGCTCGGGTCAAGGCTCGCGCCAGGTCCCCGGGAGTGTTGGCATTGCGGCTCAGCACCACCGCCCGTCCGCCGAACCTGCGGGCGGAGTCGACCGGCGCGTTCACCAGGCTGATGATCTCGACATCGTTCACCGCCCAACCCATTCGGGCACAGGCCAACGACACACTGGATACATGCGGAAACACCCGCACCCGCTCGCCGCCAAACAGCCGGGTCAGTGTGGTGCCAACGCCATGCAACATGGGGTCACCGCTGGCAAGGACGTGGACGTCACCGAGACCGTCGAACATGGTGGGCAACGCGGGTAGCAGCGGGGAGGGCCATACTCGGCATTCGGCGGCCAGAGATTCGGCGGCCAGCAGTTCCAGCTGGCGCAATGAGCCGAAAATGACTGATGCACGCTGCAATTCATGGCGAGAACGCATCGATAGCCCGTCGACCCCGTCCGCACCTATCCCGACCACGGTAATCATCTGAGTTCGATGCTCTTCGCCCGAGGGACTCATCGCGGCATTCTGCGCCATACCGACGACGGTACCCACCGCATGACGAATGCCAACGTTCCCAGTGCTCGCGGGATCCACACGGTGCGCTTCCCGCGCCGCAGAGCCCGCACGGTCGCCTCTGCCACCTGGGGCGGTGTGCTCGCCAATGGCGCCGGGGACATGCCCGCCGCCATCCGCCCGATCACGAAGCCCGGGCGCGCGATCAACAGGTGTACGCCGGAACCGTGCAGGGCATCGGCCAGACCGCTCGCGAATCCGTCCAGTCCCGCCTTGGCGGATCCGTACACGTAATTGGCGCGCCGTACCCGCCATCCGGCGATCGACGAGAACACCACCAGCGCGCCGCGGCCGGCACCGCGCATGCGAACCGCCAACTGAGTCAGCAGGGCGACCTGTGCCACGTAATCGATGTGCACGATGGCCGCCGCATGAGCGGGATCTGTTTCCGCGCGCGTCTGGTCGCCGAGCAGCCCGAACGCGAGCACCGCCACATCGATGGCTCCCCGTCGCTCGATGATCGCGGCCAACACGGATTCGTGGGTGTCGAGCCGGTCCGCGTCGAACTCGACGCAGTCGACGGCAACGGCACCGGCGTCACGGACGCGTCGTTCCTCCTCCTGCAGGTCCTCGGCCCGGCGCGCGGCCAGAACCACGGCATTTCCCGGCGCGAGGCGCGTAGCCACCTCGAGCCCGATTTCGCTACGGCCACCGAAAATCACCACCGTCGACGGTCTTCCCGGACGCGGTTCATCCCCAAGCTGGCCGGAGTGTCGCACCGTGTCGGTCACGTCAGCGATTATGTCCTGCGCTAGCGTGAGGGTTGATGGCGAACACCCCTACGACCCGACTTACCGATGATGCGCTGGCGTTCCTCTCCGAGCGCCATCTCGCGATGCTGACCACGTTGCGGCAGGACAACAGCCCGCATGTGGTGGCCGTCGGCTTCACCTTCGACCCCGCGACTCACATCGCGCGGGTCATCACCACCGGCGGGTCGCAGAAGGCCGTCAACGCCGAGCGCGGTGGCCTCGCCGTGCTGAGTCAGGTCGACGGAGCCCGCTGGCTGTCCCTGGAGGGCACGGCCGCCGTCGTCACCGACAAGGAAGCCGTGCGCGACGCCGAGCTGCGCTACGCGCAGCGTTACCGCACTCCCCGCGTCAACCCGCAGCGGGTGGTCATCGAGGTCAAGATCGAGCGGGTGCTGGGCTCCTCGGATCTGCTGAACCGCGGCGACACCCCGGCTGATTAGCGGCCGGACGGCACCACCGTCAGGCCATGTGGCCGTGAATTCACCGACTCGCAACCGTTTTCGGTGACGATGACGATGTCCTCGATCCGCGCGCCCCACAGTCCCGGAAAGTACACACCCGGCTCGATGCTGAAGGCCATTCCCGGCTCCAGGATCAAATCATTGCCCTCCACGATGTACGGCTCCTCGTGGACCGACAGCCCGATGCCGTGTCCGGTGCGATGCACGAACGCCTCGCCCATCCCCGCCTCGTCGAGAACACGGCGCGCGGCGGCATCCACGGACTGCGCGCTCACACCAGGGCGAGCCGCCCGAACCGCGGCCTGCTGGGCCTGCTCAAGAATCGAAATGCGTTGAGCCACATCGGGGTCAGGATCACCAATGCTGTAGGTACGCGTGCAGTCGGAGTTGTAACCCGGCTCGTAGCTGCCGCCGATATCCACCACCACGATGTCCCCGGCCCGCAGCTCGCGCTCGGAGCACTCGTGGTGCGGGTCGGCCCCGTGTGGGCCCGAACCCACGATGATGAAGGCGACCTCCGAATGCCCCTCGGCCACAATCGCTTCAGCGATATCGGCAGCCACCTGTGCCTCCGTGCGCCCCGGCACCAGCAGCTCGGGCACCAGGGCGTGCACCCGGTCGATCGCGCTGCCCGCCTTGCGCAGCGCATCGATCTCTGAGGCATCCTTGACCATGCGCAGTCGGCGCAGCACCCCGGTGGCCAGTACCGGCACCGTCCCGATCAATTCGGTCAGCGGGAGCAGATGCATTGCGGGCATCGACTCGGTGACCGCCACGGTGCCTAACACAGCACCGCCCGCACCACCCAATGCCGCACGCACCAGCTCGTAGGGATTTTCACCGTCGACCCAATCGCTGATCGGGATGTTGAGATCCCCGATCGCCGAATCTTGCAGCGCCGCAAGCTCCATCCGTGGGGCCACCACAGAGGGCGTTCCCGAGGCCGGCACCACCAATGCGGTGAGCCGCTCAAAGGTCTGCGCGCGCGACCCCGTCAGGTACCTCAAGTCATATCCGGGTGTGATCACCAGTCCCGCCACCCCGGCCGCCGCGGCCTCCTGGGCGGCACGTCGCAGGCGGTTGGCGTACACATCCGATTCGAAACGCTGGGCTGCCATACCGTCCAGGCTATCTGGCATAGGTTGAGTGCCGTGTCAGATGATCTCGCGCGACCCGTCCTGCTGCTCGATGGCGCCAGCCTGTGGTTCCGTTCGTACTTCGGAGTTCCCGATTCCATCACGTCCCCCGACGGCAGACCCGTCAACGCCGTCCGCGGGTTCCTGGACACGATGTCGCAGCTCGTTACCCTGCACCGGCCCCATCGGCTGGTGGTGTGCCTGGATCTGGATTGGCGTCCGGCCTGGCGCGTTGCCGCCATCCCCTCCTACAAGGCGCACAGAGTCGTCGAGGAGATCGCGACAGAGGTTGACGTTGAAGAGGTGCCCGACGAGCTGACACCCCAGGTCGACATGATCGCCGCCATGTTGGACGCATTCGGTATCGCGTCAGCGGGGGCACCCGGCTTCGAGGCTGATGACGTGCTGGGCACCCTGGCGGCGACCGAACGCCGGGACCCGGTCATCGTGGTCAGCGGAGATCGAGACCTACTGCAGGTGGTCACCGATGCCCCGGTCCCGGTGCGCGTCTTCTATATGGGACGCGGGTTCGCCAAGGCCACATTGTTCGGGCCGGCAGAGGTTTCCGAGCAGTACGGAGTGCCCGCGGAGCGTGCCGGCGCGGCGTACGCGGAGCTCGCTCTGCTGCGCGGCGACCCGTCCGACGGGCTGCCCGGCGTCGCCGGCGTAGGCGAGAAAACGGCGGCCAAGCTGCTCGCCGAGTACGGGTCGCTGACCGGCATTCTTGCCGCCGCCGACGATCCAAAATCCGGGCTGTCCAAGGCGGTTCGCGCCAGGCTGCTGGCCGCCACCGACTACATCGCGGCTGCCGAACCGGTGGTGCGGGTGGCCGCGGATGCGCCGGTCACGATCGATCGGGACAGCGATGCGCTACCGCTGACAGCGCGAGATCCGCAGCGCGTCGCCGAACTGGGCGCCGAATGGGGCATCGGGTCGGCGATCACACGCTTGCAGAAGGCGCTCGACGGACTCCCCTGAACACAAAAACGCCGAGTGCGCGGAGGGCACACTCGGCGTTTTCGCGAGAACCTCTTTACTTGGGGCGGCCTACCTCGTAGGTGCCCTTGTCGTTCTGGAACGTCACGGTGACCTGACGCTTGGTGCCGTCAATGCTGACATCGCAGTTGAAGGTGGCACCCTTCTTCACCTCGGGGTTTTTGCCGTCATTGCACTTGACATCCTTGACGTTCTTGGCGCCGTATCCGTTGGTCTCGTCGGTGAGAACCTTGGTCACGCCCTCTTGCGCCTTGCCGACGTCCAGGGTCGTGGTCATGGCCCAGCCGGGAGCCAGGAAGGCGGTAACCAGTACCACGATCAGGATCACCGCGGCCGCGACAATGCCGCCGATGATCGCGATGGTCTTGGTGGAACGCTGCGGCTTACCGGCACCGAACTGCGGGAACGGCTGTCCCTGCTGCTGCCCGTACTGGCCCGGGTATCCACCCTGTTGTCCGTACTGTCCCGGCTGGCCGTAGGCGCCAGGCTGTCCGAACTGACTCGGCTCGCCGAATCCCTGCTGACCGGGCTGCTGGCCGAACTGGCTAGGATCCCCAAATCCACCACCCGGGAAACCCGGCTGCTGGTACTGCGGATACTGCTGTCCCTGACCGTAGGCCGGCTGCTGCCAACCCTGCTCGCCCTGCCCTGCCGGATCTGAGGATTGCGGTGTCTGCCAGGGCTCTAGGCCTTGCCCAGGTTGCGGCGCCCACTGTCCGCCAGGTTCCGTTCCCTGTGGACCGCTCATCGTTCCTCCCGTGTCGCGACATTGTTACTTACCGGTGTTGGTTACCGATGTGAAAGCGTGCTGACGCTCCACCTTAGCGTTTGCTCGACCTTATGTGCCATCAACGGCGACGACGCCACGCCGCACGTCGGCGACCGCGGCCCGTGCCACCGAGCGCACCTCGGCGTCGGGCGCGGCCTTGTTGATCTGGTCGAGCAGATCAACCACTTGCCGGCACCACCGCACGAAATCACCTGCCGGCAGTGCGGTACCCGTATCGCCGGCGGCCTCCAGCGACGCCGCCAGATCCCCGGTCGTCGCCCACCGGTACACCGCCGCGACGAAGCCCTCGTCGACCTCGCGAGTGGGCGAAAGCTGATGCTGCTGTTCATCGCGGCGCAGCCGGGCCAGTGCCCGGTGGGTCTCGGCAAGTGCCGCCCGCAGCGCAGCCGTGGGCGCCTCGCCCGTCGCCGACACCGCGTCACCCCGCGACTCGTACAGCACGGCGGATGCCACGGCGGCCAGCTCCGCGGGTTTGAGCCCTGCCCACAGCCCGCGCCGCAGACATTCGGCCACCAGCAGGTCGCTTTCGCTGTAGATACGGGCCAGCAGCATGCCGTCGTCGGTGACCTTCATCCCGAGCTCGGCGCTGTCCTCGACGTACCCGCGTTCGGTGAGCAGCGCCAGGATCCGGTCAAAAGTGCGCGCGAGTGAATTGGTCGCGGCCGACACCTTCTTCTGCAGTTGGGCGTTATCGCGTTCGATGCGCAGATAGCGCTCTGCTGTACGCGCCAGCTCCTCGCGGTTGGGGGCGCGATGCACCGGGTGCTGCCGGATCTCATGACGTAACCGTTCGACCTCGACTCCAAGATCCGAGCCGTCGGCGTCGGTACCGTTCTTGCGGCCCTTCACCGGTTGCGGCCTGCGGACGCGGCCCTCGTCGAGTGCTGAGCGCAGCGCCGACGCCACATCACGCCGCACCTTGGGCTGACGATGCTCGACGCGCTTGGGCAGTGCGATGGATCCGAGCGGTTCAGCGCCTGCCGTGTAATCCGCCGACGAAATCCGCCCGGCCCAACGGTGTTCGGTCAAGACCAACGGCCGGGGGTCATCGTTGTCGTTGGCCGGCTCCAGCACCACGGCCACACCGTTGCGACGGCCATGGGGAATCGCGATGACATCACCCCGCTTGAGCGCGGCCAGGGCATCATTGGCCGCGCCACGACGTTCGAGCCGCGACGCGCGTGCGGCGGCGCGCTCACGCTCGGCGAGGTTGCCACGTAACCGGACGTACTGCAGAACCGAACCATCATGTCCGTCAAGCTCATTGGCGATCTCGTCGAGCATCTTCTGACCACGTTCGATGCCGCGCACCAATCCCACCACCGAGCGGTCTGCCTGGAACTGCGCGAAGGATCGCTCCAGCAGTTCGCGTGCCGGACCCGGGCCCATGCGGTGCACCAAATTGATCGTCATGTTGTACGACGGCGCAAAGGAGCTGCGCAGCGGGAAGGTGCGGGTGGACGCCAGTCCCGCGATCTCGCTGGGCTCCACCTCGGGTGTCCACAACACGACGGCGTGTCCCTCGACGTCGATGCCGCGCCGGCCCGCACGCCCGGTCAGCTGGGTGTACTCGCCGGGAGTCAACGCCGCGTGCTGCTCTCCGTTGAACTTGACCAACCGCTCCAGCACGACCGTGCGCGCGGGCATGTTGATGCCCAATGCCAGTGTCTCGGTGGCGAACACCGCCTTCACCAGCCCCTTGGTGAACAGCTCCTCGACGGTGTGCCGGAACACGGGCAGCATGCCCGCATGGTGAGCGGCGATACCGCGCAGCAGCCCCTCCCGCCACTGCCAGTACCCGAGCACGTCCAGGTCGCCCTCGGGCAGCCCCTCGGTGCGGCGATCGATGACGGAGACGATCTCCCGCCGCTCCTCCTCGGTGGTCAAGCGCAACCGGGACCGAAGGCATTGCGCCACAGCGCCATCGCAGCCGGCGCGCGAGAAGATGAACGTAATCGCGGGAAGCAGCCCATCCTCATCGAGCCGGGTGATGACTTCGGGTCGCGACGGCGGACGATAGAGGGTGGGCGGCCTCCCCGAACGCTGGTTCGGCCCGCCCTGGTGCGGCCGCCGGTGTGGGCGGTCGAAGTCCGCGAAGCGATCCGCCTGGCGCCGTTGGGCTATGTAGCGCGTGAGCTCCGGATCGACGTCGGTTTTCTTACCGTCGTAATCGAACAGGTCGAACAGCCGCCGCCCGACTATGACGTGCTGCCACAGTGGAACCGGCCGGGTCTCGTCGACCACCACAGCGGTATCTCCGCGGACCGTCTTGATCCAGCCGCCGAATTCCTCGGCGTTGCTCACCGTGGCCGACAGACTGGCCAAAGCGACATCCTCGGGCAGGTGCAGGATCACCTCTTCCCAGACCGCACCGCGGAACCGGTCGGCCAGGAAGTGCACCTCATCCATCACGACATACGAAAGACCATGCAGCGCTGGGGAATCTGCGTACAGCATGTTGCGCAGCACCTCGGTAGTCATCACCACCACCGGGGCATCGGAGTTGATCGACGAGTCTCCGGTGAGCAAGCCGACCTTCTCCGGCCCGTACACCGAGACCAGGTCGTTGTACTTCTGGTTGCTCAGCGCCTTGATCGGGGTGGTGTAGAAGCACTTGCGCCCGGCAGCCAGGGCCAGGTGTACCGCGAATTCTCCGACGATGGTCTTACCCGCGCCGGTGGGCGCGCAGACCAGCACGCCGTGTCCGTTCTCCAGCGCGGTACACGCGCGGACCTGGAACGGATCGAGAGCGAAACTCAGCCCTTGGGAGAACGCACTCAGTTCGGTTCCGATGCTGGTCACTTGCCCATGTTGTCAAACCGCTCGGGGGGACCGATCGGTTCGGGCGCGGCAATGGCCTCGGGCGCGTCCAGCGCGGAGGCCTCGTCATCGCTGAGTTCCTGCGCGGCCTCCCGCCTGGCCTTGCGCCTGTCGTGCACCCGGGCCACCTGAATGGAGAACTCCAGCAGCAGGGTCAGCGCGAGCCCCAGTGCCGTCATCGAGAACGGGTCGGATCCCGGCGTCGCGAAGGCCGCGAAGACGAACAGGCCGAAGATGATGCCGCGGCGCCAATTCTTGAGCTTGGCGTAGGAGATGATTCCGACAAAGTTCAGCATGACGAGCAGCAGCGGGAACTCGAAGCTGACACCGAACACCAGCAACAGGTTGATCAGGAAGCTGAAGTACTCGTCACCCTTGAGCCCGGTGACCTGAACATCGCTGCCCACCGTCAAGAGGAAGTGCAGGGCCTTGGCCAGCACCAGGTAGGCCAACAGCGCGCCGGCGATGAACAGCACTGCCGCCGCGGCGACGAAGATGAACGCGAACTTGCGTTCGTTGCGGTACAGGCCAGGAGTGATGAACCGCCAGATCTGGTACAGCCACACCGGGCAGGCCAGCACCACGCCGGCCGTCAGGCCCACCTTGAGGCGCAGCATGAACTGCTCGAAGGGGGCGGTGGCCAACAGCCGGCAAGCCCCGTCCGCGCTGAGATTGGCGCGAGCGCTCGCAGGAAGCGAGCAGTACGGCTCACGCAGCCATTCACCGAGGCTCTCGATGCCAAACATTGTGTGCTCGTACCAGAGGAAACCGATGATGGTGGTCAGCAGGACCGCCGCCACCGAGATCAGCAGGCGGGTGCGCAGCTCCTGCAGATGCTCGATGAGCGACATGGTGCCATCGGGATTTTTGGGTTGCCTGGATTTTCGCCGCAGCCCAAGAGCACCCAGGACCTTATTCATGAACGCATGACCTATCCGGCCGGCCTATCGCGGCGGAACGCGGCTAGGCAGTGGGCTTGTGACCGGGAGTCGATTCGATCGGGGGTGCTTCCGCCGCGGTAGCCGGAGGCACTTGCTGCTGCTCCACGGCTTGTGGGGTGTCGGACGCCTTCGCAGAATTTCCCTCGTTTTGCAGTTCTTTGACTTCGGACTTGAAGATCCGCAGCGACTTACCCAGCGAACGCGCGAGATCCGGCAGCTTCTTGGCTCCGAAGAGCAGCGCGAACACCACAATTACGATCACCCAGTGCATGGGTTGCAGACCGCCCAACGTGGTCACCTCCTCTGGCGTCGTGTCTGCCCTGAATGCTACCCCAGGGCTGGTTGCGGTCAGCTGGCCTGATACGCCGCCAGCGCCACCGCCGCATCAGCGCGTACCCGCCGCGCCAACGACTCCGGTGCCAGCACCCGGATCGCCGATCCGAACCCGAGGATCAGCCGCGCCATCCAGTCCTCGGAGGCGTAGGTCATGGCGGCCTCCACCGATCCGTCGGCATGCTGGGCACCGGTGGGCCGCATCGGGAAGTAATCGAAAACCCAGGACGCACTCGGGCCGACCAGCACCGTGGCCGCGGGAAGCGCCGGATCCGCCTCGAACAGACCGGTGTCGGTGGCCGTCTGGACCGCGGGAGCGGGGGGCGCCGCGCGCTGGTCGAGGACCTCGGCCTGTTCGATCCTGTCGAACCGGAACAACCGCACACCCTCCGATGCGCGACACCACGCCTCCAGGTAGCTGTGGTCCCCCACCACTGCGATCCGAATGGGATCGACTATCCGCTCCGACAACGCGTCTCGCGATGCCGAGTAGTACTCGATGCGCAGCGCCTTGCGGTGACGCACGGCTGAACGCACCGCGGAGACCGCCTCGGACTCCACGGGAGTCCCCGGTAAACCAACCGACTCGGTGTTTGATTCTCTTCGCCCCAGCGACTCGTCCCCGGCCCCGGCCGCATCCTCGATCTTGGCGATAGCACTGCGCGCGGCCTCCGGGTCGACGGTGCCGGGCATGTCCAGCAGGGCGCGCAGGGCGACCAGCAGTGCCGTGGCCTCCGGCGAGGTGAGGCGCAGTGGACGGTCGATACCGGCCGAGAACGTGACCTCGATGCTCTCCTCGGAGAAGGAGAGATCGATCAGATCGCCGGGACCGTAACCGGGCAGGCCACACATCCACAGCTGGTTCAGATCGGCCATCAGCTGTTTGGTCGTGACGCCCAGGTCCGCGGCGGCATCGGCGGCGCTGATGCCCGGATTCGCCTGGAAGTACGGAACCATGTTCAGAAGCCGGGTCAGGCGATTCGACAGCTCGGTCATGCCGTGACTCCTGCGTGCTCCTGAAGACGAGTGATGACCTCATCGCGCACCTGTGCCGGCTCCAACGCGACCGCATCGGCGCCGTGCGAGGCGATCGAGCGAACCAGGCGGTCGGGTGAGGCCACCTCGATCTCGACCACATCCCCGTCGCGCTCTCCGCGCCGCTGTGGTTCGACGACAGCACCCATCCGGCGCAGCTCCTGGGCGCGTCCTTCGGCGATCCACACTCGCGCGGTGATCCGCACCGGGCCGTCGCCGACAGCCCTGGCCACGATGGCGCGCAGGTCCACCCCTTCGGGGCGCCGTACCGTTCCCGGTTTCTCGAGCATCGTGACGTCCTCCCCGATGCGGGAGAGCCGGAAAGTGCGGGTGGCGTCCCGGTCCCGGTCATGTCCGACGAGGTACCAGCGCCCGCGATCGGTGATCACGCCCCAGGGCTCGACGGTGCGCGTGACATATGGCTCGGCGCGCGAGGGCCGGTGACCGAATTGCACAGCCTGACCGGAGTCGATGGCGGACAGCAGGATCCGTAGCACCGATTCCGATCCACGGCCGCCGGGCATGGCTGTAGGTGCCAATACCGAAACGTTCTCGCCGGCAAGGTCGACGTCCACCCCCGCCGCGCGCAGCTTCATCAGCGCGCCCTGCGCGGCGGTGACCAACTCGGGTGACTGCCACAGCTGGGTGGCAACCGCGACGGCCGCGGACTCGTCCGCGGTGAGGGTGATATCGGGCAGCTCGTAGGCGTCGCGGCGGATGCGATACCCCTCGGTGGCGTCGAAGGACGACACCTTCCCCGTCTCCAGCGGGATGCCCAGATCGCGCAGCTCGTTCTTATCGCGCTCGAACATGCGGCTGAAGGCCTCGTCGCTCGGCGAATCCGAGTAACCCGCCACCGACGTACGGATGCGTTCGGCGGTGACATAGGTACGGGTGGACAGCAGGCAGATCACCAGGTTCATCAACCGCTCGACTTTGGAGATCGCCACGGCGGAAAGCTTAGAGGACTATGGCGTGTTTCCTGCCAGCACTTTAGGGGGTGTTGCGAAAGTTTGTTCGACGGTCGACGGAAGCATCACGATCGCAGCGGAATCCCGCTACATGCTGGCGATGAGCCGTTCCACCCGCTCGTCGACGGACCGGAACGGGTCCTTGCACAACACCGTGCGCTGCGCCTGGTCGTTGAGCTTGAGGTGCACCCAGTCGACGGTGAAATCGCGGCCGGCCTCCTGAGCGGCGGTGATGAAATCGCCGCGGAGCTTGGCCCGGGTGGTCTGCGGCGGCTGATCGACGGCTGCCTTGATCTCCTCGTCAGTGGTGACCCGGGCGGCCAACCCCTTGCGCTGCAACAGGTCGAACACACCCCGTCCGCGCTTGATGTCGTGATAGGCCAGGTCCAGCTGGGCAATCTTCGGATCGGACAGCTCCATGTTGTAGCGGTCCTGATAGCGCTGGAACAGTTTGCGCTTGATCACCCAGTCGATCTCGGTGTCGACCTTCGAGAAGTCCTGGGCCTCAACAGCATCCAGCGTACGGCCCCAGAGCTCCACGACCTGCTCCACCTGCGCGTTCGGCTCGCGGGTATTCAGATGCTCGACGGCGCGGGCGTGGTACTCGCGCTGGATGTCCAGGGCACTGGCCTGACGCCCCCCGGCGAGCCGGACGGGGCGGCGGCCCGTGAGGTCATGGCTGACCTCACGGATGGCTCGGATCGGGTTATCCAGCGAGAAGTCCCGGAAGGCGACGCCACTTTCGATCATCTCCAGCACCAGCGCGGCGGTGCCGACCTTGAGCATGGTGGTCGACTCAGACATGTTGGAGTCGCCGACGATGACGTGCAGGCGCCGGTACTTCTCGGCGTCCGCGTGTGGCTCATCGCGCGTGTTGATGATGGGACGACTGCGAGTGGTCGCCGAGGAGACGCCTTCCCAAATGTGTTCAGCACGTTGCGACAAGCAGAAGGTCGCCGCCTTGGGGGTTTGCAGTATCTTGCCGGCGCCACAGATCAGCTGGCGGGTCACCAGGAACGGCAGCAACACATCGGAAATCCGGGAGAACTCCCCCGCCCGCACGATGAGGTAGTTCTCATGGCAGCCGTAGGAGTTACCGGCCGAGTCGGTGTTGTTCTTGAACAGGTAGATGTCGCCGCCGATGCCCTCATCAGACAGGCGCTGCTCGGCGTCGATGAGCAGGTCCTCCAGAACGCGTTCGCCGGCACGGTCGTGGGTGACCAGCTGCACCAGGCTGTCGCATTCGGCGGTGGCGTATTCGGGGTGGCTGCCCACATCGAGGTAGAGCCGTGCGCCATTGCGCAGGAACACGTTGGAACTGCGCCCCCAGGACACCACGCGACGGAATAGATAGCGGGCAACCTCGTCCGGGCTCAGCCGCCGGTGGCCGTGAAAAGTGCACGTGACGCCGAACTCGGTCTCGATCCCCATAATTCGACGCTGCACAGCATCGAGCGTACTGGGTGAGGCCATCGGTGGCGGGGAGGCTGGCCTTTCTCAGGGCCTTCTGTCTGGGTATCTCAGCAGCACGACCGGCGATCCGATACGGTTCGGTTCGGGTTGGGCCCGGTTTCCGCACGCCGTACTGGCACACAACGACAAGGTTTCGACGATGCATATTGCGCTGTTCACCGATCTTCATCCCGAGAGCCTGGGCGGGGCGCAGATCTCGGTGGCCCGGCAGCGTCACGGTCTGGAGCGGCTGGGGCACAAGGTGACGGTGTTCACCGCACCCCTGGCCCACACCGTCGACCCCGACCCGAACGTCGTCGAGGTCAAGCCCGTGCCGTTCGTGGCGGAGGCGATGCGCAAGCTCGGCAAGCACGACGACTTCACCTTCGTATGGCCGGGAACCGCGAACAGGGAGCTGATCGACCGGGAGCTTCGCGCCCGCGGACCCATCGACATCATCCACAGCCAGGGCGACCTGGGTGTGTGCATCGCCGGTGTGGAAGCCGCCCGCCGCAACGGCATCCCGGTGGTGCAGACCAAGCACACCCGCTACGACGTCTACTTCGAGAAGGCCAGCCCCAACCCGCTGCTGCTGGCGTGGATCTTCAGCCAGATGCAGGAGCGCCACCTGCCCAGGGATTTCCACCTGACGACGGTGCCGGAGTCCGCCGCATCGCGGCGGGCATGGCAGCTGATGATGGCTCAGGCGCAGGCCGTGGACCACGAGATCACCCCGACGACGCACTTCGCCCAGGCCCTCACCGACCGCGGTCTGCGTCGGCCCATCTCGGTGGTCTCGAACGGTGTCGACGACGAGCTGGTGGACATCGCCCGGGAGGCCGCCGACGACAAGCCGACCGACGATGAGCCGCTGCGGCTGATCTGGTGCGGACGCCTCTCCCCGGAGAAGCGGGTGCTGGAGGCCGTGAAGGCCGCCACCCAGGTCAAGAACTGCGTCATGGACATCTACGGCGACGGTCACCTCGAACATGCCATCAAGAAGTACGTCGACTCGCACGGAGCCTCCAACCGGATCCGGTTGCGCGGGCGGGTCAGCCAGGACAGCTGCCTGGCGGCGATGGGAGCCAGCAGCGCCCTGTTGTTCACGTCCTACGGTTTCGACACTCAGGGACTGGTTCTGCTGGAAGCAATTTCGATGTCGACGCCCGTAATTTTCTGCGACGAGATCCTCGGCGAATCGGTGCCCGACGGCGGTGGCCTGGTGACGAAGAACGAGTCCGTCGAGGCGATCGCCGCGGCCATCCGCTCGCTGGCCGATGACCGCGGCAAACTGCGACAGATGACCGAAGTTGTCGCCGCGCACCAGGACGAGCCACGTCAGTCGCTGCAGACCGAGAAGATCGTCGCCATCTATAACGATGTGCTGAAGAAGGCCAACGCCTGATCCTCTGAAGCCGCATAGGCTGGCCGGGTGGATTTCTCCGAATACCGCCAACACGACGCCACCGGCCTCGCGGAGCTGGTCGCCACCAAGCAGGTCAGTCCTGCCGAGCTACTCGCCGCCGCGCGCGCCCGGTCGGCAGCGGTCAACCCTGACATCGGTGCCATCGTCCGAACCATCCCCGAGGCCGACGCGCAGGTCGCCGGTGAGCTGACCGGACCGTTCGCCGGAGTGCCCTTTCTCATCAAGGACCTTGGCCAGGACTACAAGGGCCACCCGACCTCCGGGGGGTGCCGGGCGTTGTCCACCCGCCCCGCCCCGGAACACTCCACCATCGTGCAGCGCTGGCTCGACGCCGGTCTTGTCATCTTCGGTAAGACCAATACCCCCGAATTCGGGTCGAAGGGCATCACCGAGCCGGAACTCTTTGGGCCAAGCCGTAATCCGTGGGATCTGAGCCGCACCCCGGGTGGATCCTCGGGTGGTTCTGCCGCTGCCGTGGCCGCGGGAATCGTGCCGGTGGCCGGTGCCAGTGATGGGGGCGGGTCGATCCGCATCCCCGCGGGATGCTGTGGCCTGGTGGGTCTCAAGCCCGGTCGCGGTATCACTCCGATGGGTCCGGGGGCCGGTGAGCCCATGCACGGTGCGGCGGTCAGCGGCACGGTCTCGCGCACCGTCCGCGATACCGCCGCCATGCTCGACATCATCTCCGGCCCCGAGCCCACATCGCCGTATCTTCCGGCGATGCCCGAGGATTCGTATGCCTCGCAAGTGGGCCGGGATCCCGGCAAGCTGCGGATCGGGGTGCGCATCCCCACCGTCATCACCCCGAATCCCGATCCCGCCGCGGTGGCCGCCGTCGAGGCCGCGGTGCGCCTCCTGACTCACCTGGGCCATGAGGTCGAAGAGGTGAGCGCCCCCTACGACGACGGGCAGCTCGCCCGCGACTTCCTGCTGACCTGGTTTGTGCACGCCGCCTACGAGGTGGACGACACCAAGAAGCTGACCGGGGCGGGCGACGAGGGGTTCGAGCGCGACACCCTGCTCATCGCCGCTCTGGGCCGCGCCACCAGCGGCCCCGATTACGTTGCGGCCGTGGAACGCCGACACAACTACGTGCGGGAACTGGCGACCTTCTTCGGCGACTACGACCTGCTGCTCACACCCACACTCGCCAAGACTCCGCCGCGGATCGGCGAGTTCAATCTCCCGGCGCCGCTGGCGGCGGTATCCGACCTACTGCTGCGCACCAAGACTGCCCGCGTGCTCAAGTACGCGAACATCGTCGACAGCATGATCAACGACAATCTCGGCTGGGTCCCGTACACCCAGTTGGCGAATCTCACTGGGCGCCCGGCGATTTCCTTGCCGTTGTATCAGACCCCGAAGGGCCTGCCGCTCGGCGTGCAGTTTGTCGCGCCATTGGGCGGTGAATCGCTGCTCATCCGGCTGGCCGCTCAGCTCGAGGCAACCGAGCCGTGGGCACACCGTCGCCCCGCGCTCTAGCGCGGTAATGTGGGTGCCGGGCGTGCAGGAGCGCCCGGTGTCCGCCCGAAGAGGCTCAGCCTCCCTGCCGTCTTTGACGTGGTTTAGCCGACCTCTTCTCACACCTGGTCTCGCGGACATCGGGTTCACGAGAGGAGGCCGTCATGGCCAGCACCCTTCCCACCAATCCCTCACTCGATCGCATCCGCGATGACGCGCGCGAACTTCAGCGCGCGGTGCGCACCGCGGATCCCGAAGCGATCGGCATGGTGCGTCAGCACCACCCACGTTCCGATATCGCCTTGGCGGGTGACCGATTCGCGCTGCACGATGCCCAGTTGACGGTCGCCCGCCGTTACGGTTTTACCGGCTGGCCCGCGCTCGTGCACTATGTGGAGCTTGCCGCCGGGCTCAGCACCGATCCGAGCGCGGTCGATGAACCGGACCTCTCCGCGGCCGACCGGTTCTGCGCCCTGGCCTCGTTGCGGTACGACGAGGACGACGAACCGCCGCGCTGGCAGGCAGCGGCCGATCTGGTGGCTGCCGATCCCGCACTGGTGGATCGGCATGTGTGGGCTGCCGCGTCCGCCGCGGATCCGGTCGCGCTCGCACGTCATCTGGCGGCGCAACCGGCACTGGCGACCACGAGCGGCGGTCCGTACGGCTGGTCCCCGCTGATGTACCTGTGCTACGGACGGGCACCGCTGGGCCGCACTGTGGCCGACACGCTGGCGGCCGCGCACCTTCTTCTCGACGGCGGCGCCGACCCGAATTCGGGGTATCTGTGGCGCGGACTATCCACCCCGTTCACCGCCTTGACGGGCGTGTTCGGCGAGGGTGAGCAGGGGCCCGGTCGTCAGCCCCGCCACCCCTTCGCCGAGGCACTGGCCACCGTGCTGCTGCGGCGGGGTGCACATCCGGTGGACCAGCAGACCCTTTACAACCGGATGTTCCGTCCCGACGACTCGCATCTGGAGCTGCTGTTCTCCCACGGGTTGGCCGATGCCGGCACGAGCCCATGGGAGCGTCGACTGGGCGAGGCGATGGAGACCCGCGAGCAGATGTGGCGGCGGCAGGTCGACTGGGCCGCCCAGCACGGGTTCACCGATCGCCTGGAGCTGCTCGTCCGGCACGGAATCGATACCGCGGGCGCCACTCTCGTGACGGCCTCCTTCCCCACCGACGTCAATGCCCGCGACAACGAAGGTGCGACACCGCTGCACCAGGCGGCCTGGGCCGGTGATCTGGTGCTGATCCGCCGGCTTCTGGAGGCCGGGGCTGATCGCGCGGTGACCGATACCCGCTTCGGGTCAACACCACTGCAATGGGCAGAGCACGCGTACCAGACTGAGGCCGCAGCATTGCTGCGCGAGCACACGGGCTAAGCGGCCGCGGCTTTCACGGCCTTGCCCACCTCGGTGCGCAGTTCGGCGTACTCGGGAGACCGGCGTAGATCATCCGGGTCGATGCCGGTTCTGGGCAGGTTCACCGGGATATCCAGGGCCACTTGGCCAGGACGGCGGGTCAGCACCACGATGCGCGATCCGAGGAACGCGGCCTCGTCGGCACTGTGTGTGACGAACACCGTCGTGCGGCCCGACTCGGCACTGACCTGACGAACATCCTCTTGGAGGCGTTCCCGGGTGAGGGCGTCAAGCGCCGCGAAGGGCTCGTCGAGCAGAAACAGCGGAGTCTCCGCGGCGAGCGCACGAGCGATGGCCACCCGCTGCTGCTGGCCGCCGCTGATCTCCCAGATACGCCGCCCCGCAGTACCTTCCAGCCCAACGCGGGCAAGCAGCTGGTCCCGACGTTGCGCCCATCGCTCCCGGGGCACCTTTGCGTACTTCAGGGCGAGCTCGACATTTCCCCCGACCGTGCGCCAGGGAAACAAACGCGGCTGCTGGAACACGACCCCTGAGGTGATGCCGGGTGTGGGTGCGTCGCCGGCCACCTGCACGGCACCTTCGCTGGGCGACTCGAATCCGGCCAAGAGCCGCAGCAGGGTGCTCTTACCGCACCCTGAAGCCCCGACCAGCACGAGAAAAGTCCCCGGATCGACGGTCAGGTCCACCGGGCCCAGCGCTGTCGTCCGGGCCGCACCACTGCCGTACCGGTGGGTGACACCGCTGATCCGGATGGATCCGGTGCTCCGTTCCTCGGCAGCGGCTTCCACATCATCGACTAATGACACCGGGCAGACCCTTCGTGTAGACAGCATTCTCGAACGTCGAAAGCGGCGCCGCAGTGGGGATCTGCTTTTGCTCGGCCAGGAACTGCGACGCGCTCTGCAGATCCACGGCGATATGGCCCGGCTTTCCGTCCTCACCAAGCCATTTCGGTGAGACAATCTCGCCGGGAGTGAGGTAGATCCCCTGTTTGAGCTGGCCGGCCACCTCCTGCGGAGTGAGCCCGTTCTCCGCCGCGATCGCCTTGGCGGCGGTGCTCGGGTCGTCGTGGATGAGTCTCAGCGCCCTCGCCTGCTGCTGGCGCCAGACATCGACAACCTCCGGGTGTGCGTCGGAGAACGCGTTGGCCACGGCGGCGAGGTCCAGGGTGGGCTTGCTCCCCTGGGCCAACTGCCGGCTGGTAATCAGGTCTCTGCCGTTTTTGCGCACCTGGTCCACCGTGGGCAGCCAGGTGTAGACGGCATCCACATCGCCGCGATCGAAGGCGGCCAGCGCGGCCTGTGGCTGCAGGTCCACCAGCTGAACATCCTTGGCCGACAGTCCGTTCTGCGCCAACGCGGCCAACAGGCTGTAATGCGCGGTGGAGGCGAAGGGCGTACCCACCCGCTTGCCCTTGAGACCGGCGATCGTCGTGACACCGCTGCGATTGCTGGCCACCAGCGCCTCGTTGTCCCCCGCGACATCGAGGACGAACGCCACGCGGTACGGGATGTTCAACGGGGCCGACAACCCGCGCGCGAATGGACTCGAACCCAGGGATCCGAAGTCCAGTTCCCTGGCGATGAACGCGGTGTTGACATCGGCACCCGAGTCGAATCGTGTCCACTTGATGTTGTATTCGGGCAAAGCCGTTTCCAGCCAACGATTTTGCTTGACGACAAGGTCACCGCTGGGGAAGTTCTGATAGCCGATCCGGATGGTCGGCTTGCCATCCTGCAGGCCGGAGTGGTCGATGGCGCACCCGGACAGCACCCCGAACGCCACCAGCAGTGCCGCCGCGATTGCGCCCGGTCTCATACCTTTCCCCTCCACGGCACCGCACGGCGCTCCACTGCGCGCAATGCCGCGTCGATCACCAGTCCCGAAATGCCGATCGAGAAGATTCCGACGAGCACCACCGGGGTGTTGTTGTAGTTACTCGCGTCTTTCACCAGGCCGCCGATGCCGGGTATGCCGTTGAACAATTCGGCGGCGACCACCGAGGAATAGGCCATACCCACCGCCAGGCGCACCCCGGTGAATGTCTCGGGCAGCGCCGAGGGGATGACGACGTCGCGGACTACCTGCCAGCGGGTGGCGCCCAGGGCGCGGGCGGCCTCCACCAGCCCTACCGGTGCCGCGACCACGGCGGCCGTGGTGGCGACCGCGGCGGGCGGTAGCGCCGCCAACGCCAGCAGCGTGATCTTGGGGGCCTCGTCGATACCCAGCCAGATGACCAACAGGAAGAAGTAGGCCAGCGGAGGCAGCGTGCGCAGGAAGGTCAGCCAGGGTTCCAGGACACTGCGCACCCAGCCGACCGATCCCATGACCAGGCCCAGCAGCACGCCGCCGGTGACACCGATGAGCACACCGAAAAGCAAGCGGCGCAGCGTCATATACAGGTGCTCGGCCAGTAGATAGCCGCCGTACCCATGGACGCCGTCGTGGTTGGTGGAGACCTCGATGAATGCGTTCCAGACGGTGCTCGGATACGGCACAAAGGTCTGGTTCCAGATACCGCTTGCCGCTGCTAGCTGCCAGATGCCGACGAAGGCGACCACCGACAACAGCGGCAACGCGGCATTAGTGAGGCGACGGCGCCATTGCGACGGGCGTGCGGCGGCTTCCTTCGATGCGACGGGCGATTCTTCGGGAGGAACGATGTCAACGAATACAGACACTATGCAGACAGCTTTCTGTGGCTAGGCGCTACGGGACGGCGTCAGGCGACAGCAGCTATCAGCAGAGGGTGTCGAAGGCACCCGGTATTGATACCGGCGCAAACCCAACCCCTCAAGGGTCCGACTCAGCGCGAACGAAACCCACGCCGACCGGGCGGCCCGAAATCGTCGTCGGCGATATCGCCCTCCCATAACCCGATGACCGGGGCGGAACCCTTGGGCAACTCCCCCAGCAGCTCTCGAGTGTTGTCGCTGTTGACGAGATACCTCGGGCTGTAGTGCTCGTTCTCGTCACCGCGCCGCTGGTTTGCGTGCGCCGGATAGGCACCCATCATCGGCATCATCGCGCCCCACCCCCGTGTCGCCGCCCCCGCGCCGATACCACCACCACTGGCCACCGTGGGTCCCGCACCGATCGCCGGCATCCGGTCGGGAGCAAGTGGCTGCCGGCTCGTCGGTGTCGCCGATTCGAACCCAGCACTGCGGGTTGGGTTCTCACGCCAGAGTGGATCGCGCATCCAGTTCTGGCCCGCATAGACATCGTCCTCACCAAACTCGTCCGTCTCCGATCCGGAGGACGTGCCCACCCCGAAGTCTCTGCCCCGGAATGGATTACCCGGTGTTCCCGCCACCGTGAGAGGCAGCTGCAGCGGCATACCGCTGTGGGCCGGGGGCACCGCCGACTGCGGGTTCAACTCCGCGCCCCACCGCGCCAGGAATTCCCCGGCCCGCTCGGCCTGCTCATCCGCCGGCCGGTCGGGCACCGCATCCGCGTCGGTGCCGGACCCGAACCGGAGTCGTTCCCGAGGGCCGATCAGCTTGGCAACCGCATTACCGGCCTGCACCGCCGGGCCGCTGTACATGGTGCGCACCTGGGCCAACGCCTGCTCCCACCGGTCGAGGTTCTCGGCGACCGGCGTTGCCCACCCGAGGTCCACACCCATCCGTCCGGCCGGGGCATTGGCGGGCGGGGACGCGATCTTCTGTTGCAGTTCACTCGTCGCCCCTGCCAGCACCTCCAGGCCAGCGGACAGCGTGAACGCACGCCGGAGCGCAACACCCGAGTTTTCGACGTACGCCCGCATGGTGCCCAGTGCTGCCTGCGCCCCGGGGCCATCCCAACTCTCGTCGATCATTGCGGTCACATCCTCCAGAAAGGTTGCGAACAGCGAATCAAGCTCCCCCAGAGCGCTTTTCCATTCGTCGGCGATGCGCCTGATACCCGCGGGCGCCATCCGCGCCTGCATGTCCATGATTGATTCGTGGCTCCACTTGTCGCCATGCCATTCATCGGGCCGTACGGTGCCGCTCATCGCGCCGACGTCCGGGAGCGCTCAGCGGAGCACCTGTCAGTTTCCAGGTAGGCATCACCGATGCGCCGGAAGGTCTCGGCGAACTCGGTGAGCGCCGTTCGGTGCTGCTCGAGGACGGCGGCCAGAGATCCCGTCGGCGCCCGGACCGTGTCATGGACGACCCGGCCCCACCCTCGGCCTTCTTCACAGTCGCCGAAGATGGCATGGCTGACCGGCGCGAACGTGTCGAGGCGCGCGATCACCCCCGCAAATGAGCTCCGCAGCAGCTCACAGCGGGTGGCTAGCGCCTCACAGGTACCGTCGGCGAGCCGCAGCGTCGAGAGATCGATGTACGTGTCCTGATCGTTGACGGACATTGCTACTCCTACCTGGTGCAATACGGGTTCGATACCAGGTAGGACCGCCGACATACGCGTGCGGTTTCATCGATTTCAGGCTGTGGATAACTTTCGGGACGAGGGGTTAGCCCCTCGCGGGCCGACAGCGCGCGAGCTAACTGTCCTTGGAGTCTTTCGAGTCTTTGGTCTCCTTGGAGTCACCGGACTCGGGTGCGGGATCTCCCCCACCCTCGGTTTGCCCTGGTGAGAAGTCCTCGGGCAGAAGCGCTTCCAAGGCCGCGCCCTTGATTCGCCGGAACGCACGCCGTGGACGGCTCTGCTCCAGCACCGCGACCTCCAGGCCACCCAGCACCCGGCCCTCCGCGGAGCCATTGGCCGCACCGGCCCCGGCCTGCAGTGCCTTCACCGCGAAGCCCACCGCGTCCTTGAGCGTGGCCCGCTCGGCGTAGCTCTCCTTGAGCGAGTTGATCACCGGCTCGGTGTTCCCACCCATGACAACCCAGTGCGGCTCATCGGCGATCGACCCGTCGTAGGTAATCCGGTACAGCACCGGCTCGGTGTCCCGGCCATGGTGGGCCACCTCGCCGACACACAGCTCCACCTCGTACGGCTTGGCCTGCTCGTTGAAGATGGTGCCGAGCGCCTCGGCATAGATGTTGGCCAGCTGACGTCCACTCACGTCCCGGCGGTCGTAGGCATAGCCGCGCATATCGGCCCACTGAATACCACCGCGGCGCAACCGGTCGAACTCATTGAACTTTCCGACTGCCGCGAAACCCACCCGGTCGTACACCTCGCTGACCTTCTGCAACGAGTTGGACGGGTTCTCGGCGACGAATAACACTCCGTCGGCGTAGGTGAGCGCCACTACCGATCGACCGCGGCTGATTCCCTTGCGCGCCAGCTCTGAACGGTCGCGCATGAGCTGCTCGACCGACGCATAGTACGGAAAGGTCATGACTTACCTCCCGATTCACGCAATTCTGACTCGGCACGTGCCGCTTCTGTCCGCTTCTCGATGACCTCGCGCGCGATGCGTTCGATGTCCGCCTCGGGCACCCGGACCGCTCCCCCGGAATCGATCCGAACGGCCGTCGGGAACACCCGGCGCACCAGATCCGGCCCGCCCGTTGCCGAATCGTCTTCGGCCGCATCGTAAAGCGACTCCACGGCCACCGCCAGGGCACCGAGCGCGTCGCCGCCGGGCTTGTACAGCTTCTTGATCGAGGACTTGGCGAACATCGAGCCCGACCCCACCGCCTGGTAGCCGTCGCTCTCCACGTGCCAGCCACCGGCCACATCGAAAGACACAATGCGCCCAGCGGTTTCACCGTTCGGGTCGTCGATGTCGTAGCCCACCAACAGGGGCACCGCCACCAGACCCTGCATGGCCGCCGCGAGATTGCCGCGCACCAGTGCCGAGAGCCTATTGGCCTTACCGTTAAAGGTCAGCGGCACACCTTCGAGCTTTTCGTAATGCTCCAGCTCGACGGCGTACAACCGCGCGAATTCGACGGCGATGGCAGCGGTTCCAGCGATGCCGGTCGCGGAGTAGTTGTCGGTGATCTGCACCTTGTCGATATCGCGGTTGGCGATGTAGTTGCCCTGAGTGGCGCGCCGGTCACCGGCGATCAGCACACCGCCGCGGTAGGTGAGCGCCACGATGGTGGTGCCGTGCGGCAGGTTCGCGATCACGTCGCTTGTCGCCCTTCCGACCGCCGGGAGTAACTCCGGGGCCTGAATCCTCAGGTACTCGGAGAACGACGAAAGGTGCGAGTGTCGGGTGAACTGCTGGGGCGCGATCGAGTCATCGCGCCAGATCACTGGCCACCCTTTTGGACGTACGCCCGCACGAAGTCTTCGGCGTTCTCTTCCAGCACGTCATCGATCTCATCGAGCAGATCGTCGGTGTCCTCCGCCAGCTTTTCGCGGCGCTCCTGCCCGGCCGGTCCTCCCAGGTCGGTGACATCGTCCTCGTCACCGCCACCACCGCGCTTGGTCTGCTCCTGCGCCATCGCTGCCTCCTGACTGCTAGGTCGGTTCTGTTCAGCCTACCGGGCAGGGCCGACGGCGTGACGTTTCGCTGGCGTGCGTCGCCGATCGCGTTACGTGGTGAGCTGATCGACCAGTTCAGCCGCCGAATCGACCGAGTCCAGCAGCGAGCCCACGTGGCTCTTGCTGCCGCGCAGCGGCTCCAGCGTTGGAATCCTGACAAGCGAATCCCCGCCCAGGTCAAAGATCACCGAGTCCCAGCTGGCGGCGGCGATATCGGCGCCGAAGCGGCGCAGGCACTCGCCGCGGAAGTAGGCACGCGTATCCGACGGAGGACGAGTCACCGCGTCGAGCACCTGCTGCTCGGTGACCATCCGCTGCATGGATCCGCGGGCGACCAACCGGTTGTAGAGCCCCTTGTCGAGGCGTACGTCCGAGTACTGAAGATCGACCAGGTGCAGGCGCGGTGCCGACCAGCTCAGGTTCTCGCGCTGCCGGAAACCCTCCAGCAGTCGCAGCTTGGCGGGCCAATCCAGCAAGTCGGCGCATTCCATGGGATCGCGCTCCAATAAATCGAGCACCTTGGCCCACACCTGCAGCACATGGTCGGCCTGCGGATCAGGGTCGCGGGACGCGACCAGCTCGGCTACCCGCTCCAGGTAGATGCGCTGCAGCGCAAGCGCTGTCAGCTCTCGGCCGTCCGCCAGCGCCACAGTGGCCCGCAGCGACGGATCGCGACTGATCACATGCACCGCGTACACCGGCCGGGCCAGGGCCAGATCCGACAGGTCAGCCCCGGATTCGATCAGGTCGAGCACCAGGGAGGTGGTACCCACCTTGAGGAATGTCGAGGTCTCGGCCAGGTTGGCGTCCCCGATGATGACGTGCAGCCGCCGATATTTGTCGGCGTCGGCATGTGGCTCGTCGCGTGTGTTGATGATGCCCCGCTTGAGGGTGGTTTCCAGGCCGACCTCGACCTCGATGTAGTCGGCCCGCTGCGACAACTGGAAGCCGGAGTCGTCACCGGAGGGCCCGATGCCCACGCGACCAGAACCTGTCACAACCTGGCGGGACACGAAGAACGGGGTGAGGCCCGTGATGATCGCCGAGAACGGCGTCTGCCGGTCCATCAGGTAGTTCTCGTGGGTGCCGTAGGAGGCGCCCTTGCCGTCAATGTTGTTCTTGTAGAGCTGCAGCCGGGCCGCGCCGGGCACGCTGGCAACGTGTCGCGCGGCGGCCTCCATCACGCGCTCACCGGCCTTGTCCCAGATGACGGCGTCCAACGGATTGGTGCATTCCGGCGCCGAATACTCCGGGTGCGCATGATCGACGTACAGGCGAGCACCGTTGGTGAGGATCATGTTGGCCGCCCCGACCTCGTCGGCGTCCACGATGGGGGCCGGGCCGGTGGTGCGCCCCAGATCGAAGCCGCGGGCGTCACGCAGCGGCGACTCCACCTCATAGTCCCAGCGCGTGCGCTTGGCCCGCTGGATCCCCGACGCCGCGGCGTAGGCCAGCACCGCCTGCGTAGAGGTGAGGATCGGGTTGGCGGCAGGGTCCGTGGGTGACGAAATGCCGTATTCAACCTCAGTACCGATGATCCGTTGCATGACGTTCAGCCTAGAGAGGTGAGGCTGAACACCACGCCGGGGACTGTTCAGACTCCTCTGCGTGCCACCGAATCGGCATTAGCGTCGGCCTCATGAGCCACCCCGAGAAGATTCATGTCGATCTCACTGGAGCACCGCAGACGATGCTGGCGACGTTCTATGCCAAGGCGCTGGATGCCGATCTGCCCGAGCCGATCCTCGGCGACCGGCTGGCCCGCGATATCGCCAACCGCATCGACTACGACTGGTCCAAGACGACCATCACCGCGGGCAGGTCCCCCGCCGTGACGACTCGCTCCGCGCACTTCGACAGCTGGGCCCGGGCCTTTCTGTCCAGACACGCCGAGGCCGTCGTGCTACACCTGGGGTGCGGTCTCGACGGTCGCTTCTTCCGGCTGAACCCTGGCCCGGGAATCGAGTGGTACGACGTCGACTATCCCGATGTGGCGTCACTGCGCAGCCAGCTCTACCCCGCGCACGACAACTACCATGTCGTTTCCGCATCGGTGACCGATCCGGCGTGGCTCGCACATATTCGGGGCGACCGCCCGGTCCTGGCGATCGGCGAAGGGCTGACGATGTACCTGACGGAGGCCGACGGCATCGCCTTGTTTCGCCGCATCGTTGATCACTTTCCCTATGGGGAACTGCAATTCGATGCGTTCAACAAGTTCGGCATCAAGACACAGTGGTCGAATGCGGTGGTCCGACGTTCCGGGGCGACGCTGCATTGGGGCATCGACCGCCCCGCGGACCTCCTTGGCGCGATACCCCGGCTGCAACTACTCCGCTGGGAGTCACCGTTTGATTCGGAGGCCTTCCAGCGGACCAAAACCACGTATCGGCTTCTGGCGAAGGTGATGTCACTGTCTCCGACGTTGCGATACATGGCGCAGTATCACCGCTACGCGTTTTGAGAAGTGGGGGTTGGCCGCGGCGGTCCTTGCCGTTTCGGGGCCGGCAATCGGGGGGACGGATCGCCGCGGCCAACCAGTCTATGACGCTGGTCTACTCATCTGGGGCGCTGCGCCTTCGCCAATCTCGTCGACCTCCAGCAGCCGCCGCGCGACGATGGCCATCTCGCGCGGATCACCGACCGTGAGCCGAACACCGCCATCGGGATATTCCTTCGCGACAACGTCATCCGTTCCCAGGATCGACATCCAGGGCTCACCATCGCCACGCGCGGGCAGGTACACGAAGTTGGCATGGGAGTCCGGAATGTGCGCACCCATCTGCGCGAGCCGCTCCCGGAGCTGATCACGTTCGTAGACAATGGAATCGACCCGAAGCCGCAACTCATCCTCGGCCGCGTAGGACGCCGCGACCGCCACCGCGGCCGCACGGTTCATGCCGAACGGAAGCTGGTATCTACGAATGACACCACAGACCGCGGGAGCGGCCAGCCCGTAGCCGATGCGCAGCCCCGCCAACCCGTACGCCTTGGAGAATGTGCGCAGCACCACCAGGTTCGGGTGCGCCGCGATCAGCCTCGGAATGTCCAGATGCGCATCGGGATCCACGAATTCGATATAGGCCTCGTCGAGAATGACGACGCTGGTCGGCGGAGCCTGACGGACAAACTCATAGACCTGATCGGCAGGTATCAGCGTTCCGGTCGGGTTATGTGGCCGGCACAGCACCACGGCGGCGGCATCGGCATCATAGGCCGCTCCCAGCAGCTCATCCAGATCAGTCATCCCATTGTCCGCCAGCGGGATCGGCACCTGGATCAGTCCGGCGATATCGGCCAGTATCGGGTAACCGTCGAATGTCGGATGCGCGAAGACCAAGGAATCGCCCGGCTGACACAACGCCTGCAACACCTGCAGCGCAACCCCGGTGGCCCCGACACCCACCACCACTTCCTCCGGTGTCATACCGACACGTTCGGCGATCAATCTCGGGAGCACCACAGGCAGAAACTCCGGGTACCGATTCACCTCCGCAATGTCATGCCTGAGCGCATCGCGCACCGACGGCAGTGGACGATAGGGATTTTCGTTCAGCGCCAATCGGAGCGGACTGATCGTCACAGACCCCTCCCGCCCCACCGCACGGCCGCGGCCGCCGCGTAATCACCGGCGTGGGCGAACCCCGCCAGCATCACGGTGTCGCCGGCCTTGACCTGCCCATCGGAGATCGCCTGATCGAGCGTGTGCGGGATACCCACCCCGAACAGGTTGCCGCACTCGTCAAAGGTATCGGGGTGCTTCTCCCGGGGCAGCTGCAGGGCATCACGCCAGTTCCGCAGGAAGATCCGGTTTGGCTGGTTGGTCACCAGTGCATCGAGATCCGTTGACGGAACCCCGATTCGATCACAGACCGCCAGCGCCACCTCGGGCACCATCCGGTTGCCGCGGGCCAGCACCTTGCTGATCTTGTGCTCGGTGAACGCCACCCGCCCCTGCCCAGGGCCGGCCTCCCAGTACTTGCGATGCGGCGTGACCGCGTAGGTCATGTCTCCCGCGAACTCACCGAAGTTCCGCGTCTCGATACCCAAAACCGGCGAGCCCCCTTCCCGGGTGATCAGCGCCGCGGTGGCGCCGTCCCCCGGTATCGAGGCCTGTGCGGTGGAGCGCACTTGCTCTTGCACAAAGATCTGGCCCGCCGCGTTCTGCATGTTAACGATGAGCGCCGAGCGGGCGCTCGACGAGGCCATCATCTGTTGCACAAGCTTGAGCATCAGAACGAACGACACGCAGCCGCCGTTGTGCACGTCCAGAATCCACTCCGGGCGGATCTGCAGCCGGTTCGCCACCTCTCCACCGCATCCCACGAAGGGTAAGTCGGGCAACTGGGTATGCGTCAGCAGAATGTCCACCTCGTCCAACACACTGTCCCCGTGCCGGTCCTTGAGACCGGCGACCGCACGCTCGGCCATATCCACCGCGGATTCGTCGGCGGCGACGTGATGCCGATGAGCCGGGCTGCGGAACATGACGTTCTCAGCCAGGTCATCATCCTTGGCGTACTGGGCGAAATAGTCGGCGCTGACCCGGTTCTCGGGAAGATAGCTGGAGATATCGAAGATGCTGACGGTCATTTCATCCACTCCGGAACGATCGGCAGCCCATGGCTGTGGCGGTATTCGGCGATGGCCTTGAGATTCAGCAGCTCCAACAGATGGCCCGCGCCGAACATGTCCCAGAAGTCCCCTACCCACGGCTTACGTTGTGGAGGAGCGGTTTCCGGATACGGATTCTCGTCGTAGAACGGGTGGTGGCAGTTGGTCCACAGCACGACGGAGCCCGGCTTGTTGAGCACCACCTGCGCGTCGACCACCCGCATGAGGTAGATCATCCACAGGTGATCGCCCTGATCCCAGGCACAGTGATAATCAACGGTTCCGGATTCGGCGTTCGACTCGGTGCGGGTATAGATCAGCGTGTCCGAACCCAAGCGGTCATGCGCGACCCACAGCCCGGCTTCATCGGTTTCCTCGAAACCGCGCAGGCTGTAGGTCCACTCCTCCAGGCAACGGGTATCGGAGAGGTATCGATGCAATTCGTCCGGCGGGCAGTCCACATACTCCTGGACGGTGCAAAACGGTCCGAACACCTGATCATGCGGATACACCGATCGCATCATGTCCATGATGATCGGTGTCGCCTTCTCGCGCGGCGAGGTCTCGATGCGGTGCACCCCGGGCAGCGCATCCTCGGTGCCGGCATCGGCGGCGATATCGCTAAGCGCGGGCAAGGCTTTCAGGCCAGGCTTGGATGTTTCGGTAATCGTGTCGGTCATGTGTTTTCTCCTTAGCGATTTCGGATGACAGGAACGGAGCAAACGGGGGTATCTCGTCGGTAGAGCAGATGACCTCCACCACGGAAGGACCGCTGTGAGCCATCGCCGCATTCATGGCGGCCTCGAGATCGGCCACCGTATCGGCCGAACGGCACATCAGGCCGGGGAACATTGCCGCCAGCCCGGCCCCGATGTGCGAGGGCGAGAACCGGTTGAAGCTGTATTGCCCTCCGTAATACAGCTGTTCGCGGGTGACACACATGGCGTGCGCGTTGTTGTTGACGATGACGAAGGTCACCGGCAATCGATGTTCGATTGCCGTGTGAATCTCCATGCCGTGCATGAAGAATGCACCGTCGCCCGCGACCACCACGGTGCGGCCGCCCCGCGCGAAGGCGCAGCCGATGCCTGCGCCGAAGGCATACCCCATGCCTCCCATCCCGAGGGCGACGACGTAACGCCCCTGGTGCCGGGCGCCCAGATAGTGCACCGCGGCAGCTCCGGTGTTGCCGGCGTCGATGAAGATATCCGCCTCCGCGGGAATCACCCGGTCCAGAACATGCATGCCATCGTGGTACCTGACACCTTCGCCGTCATGTGCGGGCGGTTCGAGATGAGCTGGCGCGTAGATCGTTTCACTGTCCGGGCAGTGGGCGCGCGCCGGTAGGGCCGCGGCGAGCTGGGCCAGCGTCGATGCCAGATCCTCGGTGTGCAGGTGCCGCGATGCGATGTGCGGTGTCGCCGAACCGACCGAGAGCACCGGTGTTGTCGAGAAGTCGACGCCCCCACGAGTCATCACGGGCATGGTGGTCCCGACGCACACACACGTCACACCGTGGTGCATGATCCTTTCCACCGCTGGGTGTCCCATGACCCCGATGACACCCAGCAGTCGCGGATCCTCGCCGTCTACAGCATCTTTGGCGTCGGGAGATACCGCGACAAAGGCGTCGAGACGATCGATGAGATCAGACAGCTCGTCACGGGCATTGTGCCGCGCCACCTCCGGGCCGGCCACCACCAAGATCCGGCCGGGTGTATCGGCCAGATGCTCGGCGAAATCGGCAAGCTGGGCCGGCACCGCCCCGGGCCGAGCATGCGGCTCCCGCATCTGCGGCAGCGACCTCAGGCGCGCCTGCTGAACATCTTTAGGTATCAAGAGCACCGCGGGCAGGCCGTCCCGGACCGCCGCCAGGGCATGGCTAAGCGCCTCGGCGATGTCTTCCGGGTGCTCCACGCGGGCGCAGTAGCCGGAGATGGGACGGAAAACCGCCTCCAGGTCCATGCTTCCGGCACGCCCACTCCCGTCCTGAAACGCGCCGTTACCTTCCAACGGGCGGGGCGGCTGACCCACGATCGCCAGGACGGGAACCCTGCTTGCATATGATTCAGCAAGCGCGGGAACAAGATTGACAGCACCACCGCCCGACGTGGCGGCCACTACGCTCATCCTCGACGTGGCGCGCGCGTAGCCGTCGGCCATCGTGCCCGCCGAGAACTCGTGCTTGGCGACGACGGCTTCGATACCGGGTGTGTAGTGCACGGCATCGTAGAGATCCTCGATGTTGGCGCCGTCGACTCCGAAGAGGTAGTCGACATCGTGGTGACGCAGCTCCAGCGCGAGCCAGTCAACCACTCGTATGTTCCCGTTCCCGGCACATATCGGCGTGGTCATGACTAGTACACGACTGTCACACGTGACCGGTTCAACAATCCTCGAGAAAAAGTGATCGAGTTATCTCAATCATGTGATGGCGCAATATGAATCGAGTTTCAGGTGGTGCCGATATGGGCACGTCAAAGCATCACGAGCCTGACGCCTGGGGACTTCAGCGGCGCAGTTCGAGGAACACCAGCGGAGCCGAGTCGCCGTGATTGTCGATCACCTGGACGCTCTCGATCTGATCCTGAGCCATCGGAACGGTCGTCGATGTCATCATCGCGGAGCCCGGCTTGGCCGTCCACGAACTGGCAATGATGTTCCCGCCTTCGCGGGTACCGATCCGCAGCGCGTACGGCGCCGCCGAGTCGTCGGCATCGTTTCCGTACGCCGGATAGCTGCACCACATTTCGATACGAGTCCCGGCACCGTCACGGACAATGGCCACTTGCGCGCTCAGCGGTGATGGCGTCACTTGACGCATCGGCTGCCAATGCTCGCCCGAGGGCAACGAACCCGCCGCGACATTCATCGGCGCGGGCCGGTGATACCACGGTGGCGGCACCAGTGAGACCGTCAGCGCCACGGCGGCGGCCACCGCGACGGCGCCCACATACGCGAGTCGGCGCACGGCACTCTGCCGTCGCCACCGAGCCTGCAGCTTGGGCCACAGAGCCTGGACCGGGCAGCTGGTGGCCGGCTTCGCGAGGGCCGGAGGGTCCTCGAGTTCCATCTTCTCGGCGTAGCCGCGGTCGACCTTGGACAGCAGGCCGGGCATGGCGGTGACCTCCGACAGAGCGCGCTGGCAGCTGGCGCAGTCCACCAGGTGCTGCTCGTACTCACGCCGTTCGGTCGACGAGAGCGCGCCCAGCACATAGGCGGCATCCCAATCGGCGTAGACATGTTCGATAGTCATCGCGTGACCCCCATTTCCTGCAGCGACAACCGCAGCGCACGCACGCCGTAGTGCAGGCGTGATTTGACGGTACCTTCGGGCACCCCCAGCTCAGCGGATATGTCGGCGACTGAACTCCCGCGGTAGTACGCACGCAGGATGACGGCTCGGTGATCCGTGGACAGTGTGCGTAGCGCCTCGGCGACCAGCCACGCGTCCAGCGTCGCATCCACCTGGTCGGGGGACGCGAACTCAGGTGTCTCGGCGGTGGCTATCTCGCTACGAAAACGGGAGCTACGCGCGTTATCGCGGACCAGATTGTGAGCAACCGTGAAGAGCCAGGCGCGCGCAGATCCTTCGGTCTGGTTGACCAGTGTTGGATGCCGCCAGGCGCGTAACAGCACCTCTTGCACGATGTCCTCCGACAGCGCCGAGTCGTGGGTCAGATACATGACATAGCGATGCAGCGGGCCTGCGTACTCGTCGTAAAAGGCCCGCATAAGACTCGATGAGCCATTGACGCCGATGCCTTTCGGCCCAGCCTGCCCATCCGCCATGGAACACCTCCGACGGTTACACGAACCGACCGCCCGATTGGTTCAAAGTACGCCCGTTTTGCCTCATCGAACAGCCTTGTCATCATGTTCGGATGCGCAATCTCGAGGACATTCACGAATGGTTCCTGTCCCGGGGCCTACCCGTGGTGCTGGACCGGCGGGTGCGCTCCCGCGAGCTCCTCGACCGCGCCGCACCCATGATCGGAGTGGCCGGCGCGGGCGTCTCGCTGTATGAATTGCTCTCCACCGACAACGACACCCGCTCGATCATGCTGATGGCCCTGCTGATCCTGCTCGCCCTGCTCATGGCGGCGCAGCCGCTTGTGCTGACGGCGCTGCAGCGCCTTGGCACCGTCCGCGCCGACTCGGTGCGCCGCGCCTTGTCCTGGCTCGTCATCACGATCTTCGTGATCGTGCTGCCCCTCGCCGACACCGGCTCGTGGAGATCGGCCGCCGCGATGATGCCCGCGTTCCTGCTCGCCGCGCTGGTACTGATTTGGCTGACATATCTGGGCGCCGGATCCATTGGTCTGTGGGCGCTGCGTTACGCCTCGACGCAGTTCGGCGCACTCGCCACACTCATGTCCCGCGCGCTACCGCTGCTCATGTTGACCGTGGTGGTGTTCTTCACCGGCGAGCTCTGGCAACTGTCGGCACGCATTACCCGGGAAAGGCTATGGCAGACCATTGGTTTCCTGGCACTGACGGCGGTGGCCTTCATGGCGGTGACGGTGCGCGACGAGCTGTCCGGCCTGCGCGAGAACCGTGCCGGACAACCGGCCACCGCGGCACTGCTGGTGGGCACGCCACTGGCCGACCTCTCCGATGATGAGGTACCTCGTCTGGAATTGAGGTGGCCGGAACGCCTCAATGTGCTGCTGGTGATGGTGGTGTCACAGGCCATCCAGGTCGCGTTCTTCACCGCCGGAGTGTTCGCCTTCTTCATGCTGCTGGGTATCGTGGCGGTGCCACACGACGTGATGGCCCTGTGGTCCAACGAGGCCGCCTGCGCATCCGGGGCGGCGCCACCGTGCGCGGGCACCTGGTTCGGGATCCGGATCGGAGTGCCGCAGACGCTGATCCATATGGCGTTGTTGGTCGCCGTGCTCTCGGGGTTGTACTTCACGGTCAACAGCAGTGTGGACCCCCAGTACCGCAGCCGCTTCTTCGAACCGCTTATCGCCGATGTGGCGATCAGCCTGGCCGGCCGCGACGCATACCTCGCGGCCACCCGCGCCTAGCGCATGCGCCGGGTCAGGGTGGGCACGCCGTCGCCGTCGAGCTCACCGATCACCACCGGGCGCCCTGCCATCGCCAACACCAGCGCCTCTCCGGTGCCACGCACCTCCGGCCCGGAACCTTTGGCCCAGTCCACATCGGTGGCCACAAACCGCAGTCCCTTGGTGTAGCGCTTCGGGTGAGCACCAAAGTCCGGATGATCCAAGGCGAAGACCAGCCGGTCCGTGGGGATGGCGCGCGGTTTACCCAACGGCCTCCTGATGTCCTGCTGGTGCACCATGGCGTCGGTATGAAGAGCCGCGGGCGCCATCTTGCCGAAAGCTCCGGGTTGAACCGCCGACTCGAAATGGCGCAACAGTTCCTGATTCGATAGATGGCCGGTGCGTTCCAGCAGTGCATCGTTGAGCTTGTCGATCGATGGGTTGCGCAGCGCGGTTCCCAGATACGCACCGAGCGATACCGCGTCGACACTGGCATGTGCCACCACATCGCGGACCCGCCACCCCGCACACAGTGACGGCGCCATCCAGTCGTCCTCGGTGAGCGTGTGCAGGAATTCGGCCAGGCTGGCGCGCTCGGCGGAAAGCATGTCTCGGGGTTTCATGTGTCGTCCTTTGGGGCTGACGTCGGGCTGTACTCGCCATGCTAGGAAAACCACGCTGACCAGCACCGCCGTCGCCTGCCAGGCACTGCCAAACAGTGCCAAAGCATCATCGTGAGCCCACCGGGCTTTCTATCCTCGCGCTATGCCCCCACGTCGACTGGACCACACCGCAAGCCTGACCGCGCAATTCAATGCCTGGCAGCGCGCCGCCGAGTCACTGCAACCCGGCGCCCTGCTCGATGATCCGCAGTCCGCCTGGTTCGTGACGCACCCGCTGTTCCGGCTCGGACTCACCTCGCCGACGACCGCGCGGTGGGGACTGCGACTGCTGGACCGGTGGTGCGGTGGTCTGCACGCCCACATCATGGTGCGCCGGCGGGTTTCCGATGACGAACTGCGGGCAGCGGCGGCGTCCGGCATCACCCAAGTGGTTGTTCTCGGCGCCGGATTTGACACCAGCAGTCAACATCTGGGGTCGCTGCCCGTCACCGTGTTCGAGGTCGACGCGCCCTCGACGCAGCAAGACAAAAGGCGTTTGTTGGAACACCGCGGCGTGCAGCCACGATGGGCACCCTGCGATTTCGAGCGGGACGATCTGACCACCAGCCTGCACACCGCGGGATTCGATGCGGCGGCGCCGGCGCTGGTGATCTGGCTCGGCGTCACCTACTACCTGACGGTGCCCGCACTGGAATCAACACTGGCGCAACTCAAAAACCTCTGCGCTCCGGGAAGCCGGCTCGTGATGGACTACGGCGATCCAGACATCGTCGGCCACGACAGCCCCCGGCCGATGGTGCGTCGAGTATCGAAGTCCGTCACCCGGCGGGGCGAGCCTTATCGCACCGGTATGACCGCGGCCCGCGCCGACGAACTCCTTGCGCGCCAAGGCTTTCAGACAGTGGCGCACCAGCGCGTGCCCGGGCTCCTGGACCGCTACGACCCGACGAACGCGCGTCGGCTCGCGCGCGGCGATTGGAACGCGGTGCTGACAGCTCAGCGCGTGTGAGCTGTCAGCACGCCGCACAGAGGTCTACAGGTACTGGCCCAGGCTCGATTCGGTGTCGATCGCACGGCTGGCGCTCGAGCTCTTGCCGGTGACCAGCGTGCGGATGTAGACGATCCGCTCGCCCTTCTTGCCCGAGATCCGTGCCCAGTCATCCGGATTGGTGGTGTTGGGCAGATCCTCGTTCTCGGCGAACTCGTCAACGATCGAGTCGAGCAGATGCTGGATCCGCAGACCCCGCTGACCGGTCTCCAGCACCGCCTTGATGGCGTTCTTCTTCGCGCGGTCCACGACGTTCTGGATCATGGCACCGGAGTTGAAGTCCTTGAAGTACATGACTTCCTTGTCACCGTTGGCATAGGTGACCTCCAGGAACCGGTTGTCGTCGATCTCGGCGTACATCCGGTCCACGACCTTCTCGATCATGGCCTTGATGGTCAACCCGCGATCACCACCGAACTCGGCGAGATCGTCTTCGTTCACCGGCAGCTTCTCGGTGAGGTACTTGGAGAAGATGTCCTGCGCCGACTCGGCGTCCGGCCGCTCGATCTTGATCTTGACGTCCAGGCGGCCGGGCCGCAGGATCGCCGGATCAATCATGTCTTCACGGTTGGAGGCGCCGATGACGATGACGTTCTCCAGGCCTTCGACACCGTCGATCTCGGAGAGCAGCTGCGGCACCACGGTCGTCTCCACATCAGAGCTGACACCGGTACCGCGGGTGCGGAAGATGGAGTCCATCTCATCGAAGAAAACGATGACCGGCGTACCGTCCGAAGCCTTTTCGCGGGCTCGCTGGAAGATCAAGCGGATGTGCCGCTCCGTCTCACCGACGAACTTGTTGAGCAGCTCCGGGCCCTTGATGTTCAGGAAGTAGGACTTGGCCTCGCGGGAGTCGTCGCCACGCAGCTCTGCCATCTTCTTGGCCAGCGAGTTGGCAACGGCCTTGGCGATGAGGGTCTTTCCGCATCCGGGCGGCCCGTACAGCAGCACACCCTTGGGCGGACGCAGGGCGTACTCCCGGTAGAGATCCTTGTGCAGGAACGGCAGCTCCACCGCGTCGCGGATCTGCTCGATCTGCCGGGTCAGGCCTCCGATGTCGCTGTAGCTGACGTCCGGCACCTCCTCCAGCACCAGATCCTCGACCTCGGCCTTGGGGATCCGCTCGAAGGCATACCCGGCCTTGGTGTCAACCAGCAACGAATCGCCGGGCCGTAGCTTCCGCGGCTTGAGGTCCGCTCCGTCGGCGTCCTCGGACACATCCGAGAGGTCCGGCGCGATCAGCGGATCGGCCAGCCAGACGATGCGTTCCTCGTCGGCATGTCCCACCACGAGCGCGCGGTGACCGTCGTCCAGCAGCTCGCGCAGCGTGCTGATCTCACCGACAGATTCGAAGTGGCCGGCCTCGACCACCGTGAGCGCCTCATTGAGGCGCACGGTCTGGCCCCGGCGCAGCTCGGCGGTCTCGATGTTGGGCGAGCAGGTCACCCGCATCTTGCGGCCCGAGGTGAAGACGTCCACCGTGTCGTCGGCCTGTACGGCCAGCAACACGCCGTAACCGCTCGGTGGCTGGCCCAGCCGGTCAACTTCCTCGCGCAGCGCCAAGAGCTGCTGACGGGCCTCCTTGAGGGTGTCCATCAGCTTGGCGTTCCGCGCATTCAGGGAGTCGATGCGGGCCTCAAGCTGGTTCAGGTCGCGCAGACGGCCGGTATCCCCGGCGCTCGCTCCTCGCTGAGTCGCACTGTCTTCCAGCTCTTGGCGAAGCGCCGCAATCTCTCGGCGTAGCCGCTCTAGCTCGGCGGCATCCGGTGTGCCGAACGCCTCTGAACGCTCCGACTCACTCATGATGTCCTCCTTTCCCACACCGAGAATTGGTGCGGTGGATACTTCAACGCTACCGGCGATTGGCCGGTCATGCGGGGTCTACCCGTTGTCTGTGACGTCTACGCTGTTAGCGTTCGTCACATTCAGGTCGATCGAAAGGACAACCGTGAGCTCACAAACCGGTATGTCGGGGGTCGCCATGCTGGGTTTACTCGCGGCGGCCGCGGTTGGCTTGGCAGTGCCAATGGGCGAGCCGACAGCCAGCTCTCCTAGCCCGACAGCAACGATCGCGATACCCGCGGGCATCGCCCCCGTGTCGTGGGATATCCCGATGGACGTTCCTACCGATCCGGCCGATGCCACCCCCACGTCCGACGAGTTGAGTGGTTTGCTGTATTCCCTCGCGGATCCGGGCGTGTCGGCGCTCGCCAAGGGCGGTCTGGTCGAGGGCGGCATCGGTGCCGGTGAGGCGATCTACGCCGATCGCGCGTTCAAGAACGCCAACCGCGACGGGTTCCTGCCGCTGGCTTTCACGGTGTCCGACGTCAAACCCACCGGACCGGGCCTGGCCTCGGCGGCGGTCACCATTACCGGACCCAAGACCCAGGCCTACACGACGAAGATCAACTTCGTGAACCAGGACGGCTGGAAGATCAGCAAGGCGTCGGCCATTTCGCTAATCCAGGCGGCATCCGGTAAGTCTGGAAGGTAGACGTAGCCGATATGCCGAATGGAGTCACCTGGATCATGGCCCGTCACCTTCAACTCGCGGTCATCGCAGCGAGCGCGGCTGTTCTCGCTCTCACCGCCTGCAGCAGCTCAAACGATAAGGCCGCTCCGGCCAGCCCGTCGGCGACGCAGCCCGGGTCCTCGGCTGCCGCCGCCGCGGCCGTCCCAGATCATCCGCTGCCGGATCCGGCGGTGCTCACCGACGTCCTCAACCGTCTCGGCGATCCGAACCTGCCGGGCGCCGAGAAGGTCACCGCCGTTCAGGGCGCCACCCCCGAGCAGCTGGACAAGTTCACCAAGGCGATCGGCGACGCCGGGTTCTCGCCGTTGTCGTTCACCGTGAAGGATCCCAAGTGGTCGACGGAGACCGCGGGGGACGTCGAAGCCGTCGTGACCATCAACAGCCCGAGCCCCAAGATGGGCGGGTTCGCGGTGCCGATGTCGTTCTCACCCGAGGGTCAGGGGTGGAAGCTGTCGAAGCGGACCTCCGACCTACTACTCAAGACCGGGACATCGCTCGCGGGTACCGCCGCACCACATGAGGCGCCTCCCGGCGGAGCGCCGGCCGCCGAGACACCGGCGGCCCCCACGCCTACCCCCTAGCTACACAGCGCTAGTCGGTAACCGTTTACGGCGCAGTGGCGTCGGGGTGATCGTGTCGGGTGCCAGGCGGCGCGCGCTGACCAAGAACGCGGTGTGCCCACGCATGCTGTGCTCCGGACGCACGGCCAGGCCCACGACGTTCCAGCCGCGCTGCATCGTCTCCCAGGACCGTGGCTCGGTCCAGCATTGCTGTTCTCGCAACGCCTCGACCACACGCGATAGCTGGGTGACGGTCGCGACGTAGACGATGAGCACGCCGCCGGGCACGAGCGATTCGGCGACCGCGGGCAAAGTCTCCCAGGGCGCCAACATGTCGAGAACCACCCGGTCGACGCCGCCCGCATCCGCGGGCCGCTCGCACAGGTCGCCCAGCACCAGCTCCCAGTTATCCGGCCGCTCTCCGAAAAACGTTGTGACGTTACGCACAGCGTGTTCGGCGTGATCCTCACGAATCTCGTAAGAGATCACCGTTCCCTCCGGCCCCACCGCTCGCAACAGCGAGCAGGTCAGTGCGCCCGAGCCCGCGCCGGCTTCCAGCACCCGCGCGCCAGGGAAGATATCGCCGTCGTGCACGATCTGCGCGGCGTCCTTCGGGTAGATCACCTGCGCGCCGCGCGGCATCGACAGCACGTAGTCGATCAGCAAAGGACGCAGCACCAAGAACTGGTCACCGTTGGCCGATTTCACGACACTGCCCTCGGGGATACCGATCACCCCGTCGTGCGCGATCGCACCACGATGGGTGTGGAACTCCTTACCGGGCTCGAGCACCATCGTGTAGTGCCGCCCCTTGGCGTCGGTCAGTTGCACACGATCGCCGACGACGAACGGTCCGGTTCGAGACATGCGCTCACCTTGCCAGGTATGCGTTGCCGACTCCGAATCGGGCAGACATCGGGGCAGGCAGGAGTGTCCGTCACCAGTGTGTTTCGCCGCACAGGTTTAGCTATCGACGCCAACAGGCAGTAGTGTCTATTACTGAGCGCTGAATTTGCGCTCGCGTCGAAGAACGTTTCTTTCGTCAGCCAGTGTGAATTTAGGCAGACTTTCAGGCTCTTCTCTCGGCGATCGACATTGCCCATTGGCAATCTCGCCACCACAATGCCTCGAAAGGCGTTCAACTACCCATGTCTCAACCCACATTTGATTCTCTCGGCGTGCCCGCACCACTTATTGACGTGTTGCAGGCCGCTGGAATCAGCGCGCCGTTCCCCATCCAGGCCGCGACCCTTCCCGACACCCTCAGTGGCCGTGACGTACTGGCTCGCGGCAAGACCGGCAGCGGAAAGACTCTCGCGTTCTCCCTTCCTGTCGTCGCCCGCATTGCCAGCGGCAACCGGGTGCCGCGCAAGCCGCGTGCACTCGTGCTGGCGCCCACCCGGGAGCTGGCGACCCAAATCAGCGCAGTCATCGAACCTTTGGCGGCGATCTGCCGACTCAAAGTCACCACTATTTTCGGTGGAGTTTCCCAGCACCGGCAGGTGCAGGCCCTTTCGGCCGGTGTCGACATCGTGGTCGCCTGCCCGGGACGCCTGGAAGACCTTCTGAAGCAACGCCATCTGAGCCTGGACGCCGTGGAGATCTGCGTGCTGGACGAGGCCGACCACATGGCCGACCTCGGCTTCCTGCCCGCGGTGACCCGCCTACTGGCCGCGACACCGAGTTCCGGTCAGCGCCTGCTGTTCTCGGCCACTCTGGACAACGATGTCGACAAGCTCGTCAAGCGGTTCCTGCACAATCCTGCCGAGCACTCGGTCGATTCCGTCGACTCCCCCGTCGCCGCGATGACACATCACGTGTTCACCGTCAGCGGCCCCGATGCCAAGCGCGATCTGGTCAACACGCTGGCCTCCGGCACCGGGCGGCGCATCCTGTTCATGCGCACCAAGCATCAGGCAAAGCGGCTCGCGCATCAGCTCAATCAGTCGGGTATCCCATCGGTTGACTTGCACGGCAACCTTTCTCAGGGTGCACGCGACCGTAACCTCGCCGCCTTCTCCAGTGGCCAGGCACGGGTGCTGGTGGCAACCGATGTCGCCGCACGCGGAGTCCACGTCGACGACGTGACATTGGTCGTACACGTCGACCCGCCCGCTGAGCACAAGGCCTACCTGCATCGGTCGGGCCGCACTGCCCGCGCAGGCGGCACCGGTGACGTGGTGACGGTGGTGCTTCCCGAACAGCGACGCGACGTTACGCAGCTGCTGCGCAAGGCCGCCATCACGGCCACCCCGCAGCAGGTGACGGCTCATTCCGATGAGGTCAAGAACTTGGTGGGCGAGGTGGCACCGTATGTGAAACCTGCTCCCGCCCAAAAAGCTAGCGGTTCCCCCGCCCCCAACGGACAGCGCGGCCAGCGGGCGCACCGGCCCCGTGGCGGTACCGAGGGACGCCCCGCGCGGGCGCCTCGGCGCGGTGGACACGGGCAGCGATCCGCGCAGCGCACTGGCAGCAGCAGCACCTCGCGGTAAGTCTGAATCCACGATCAGTAAGCCGATTACCGGAGGTCATCCGCCAACCGCGGGTGACCTCCGGTAATTGCTTTCAGGCACCTCGTGCCGCGCGCGCGGCCGCCCTCTCCTCGTAGTACTTCGCACGTTCATCCACGGCGGCAAGGAATTTCACGAGAGTCTCGCGAGCCTGCTCACCCTCGGGCCCGACATCGGAACGTTCGAACACCCGCCAGAACCGCAGGATCGGCTGCAGCACCTCGTCGTGATGGATGCGCAAGTCGTAGATACCCGCCTTCGCGATGGCAATCGCGTTCTGCGCGAAACCGGCCATCCCCATACCCGGCATCGCGAAGCCGACGATCTCCTTGCAGATCGCCTGTATCGCAGCATCCGGCTCGATATCGAGTGCTGCCGACATGAGATTGCGGTAGAAGACCATGTGCAGGTTCTCGTCCAGCGCCACCCGCGCCAACAGCTGATCGGCAATCGGGCAGCCCGAGGCCCTGCCCGTGTTGCGGTGCGATATCCGGGTGGCCAGCTCCTGGAACGACACATACGCCAGCGCCTCCAGGGGTGTCTTATCCCCCGAGTCGTAGCCGGCGACGGTGTGCGCCATGCGCATTGCCTCAAGATTCGTCGGGTCCACACCACGGGTGACCACCAGATAGTCGCGAAGTGCGATGCTGTGCCGCCCCTCCTCCGCCGTCCACTGGCCCACCCAGGTTCCCCACGCGCCGTCCCGCCCAAATCTCGTGGCGATCTCACGGTGATAGGACGGCAGGTTGTCCTCGGTCAGCAGATTGACGATCAATGCCGCCTGGGCCACCGGGTCGAGAGGGCTGTCCTCCGGCCGCCAATCCTCGCCACCAAGGAAGGCAAAGTCCCTGCCCCGGCTCCATGGCACGTAATCATGTGGGGCCCATGGCCGCGCGACACCCAGGTGCCGTTCGAGATTCGCCTCGACAACGGGCTCCAACTCGGTGAGCAATCGCGTTTGCAGTCCGGTCACCATCTCGTCCACCTCTCCTTTCGGCCTACCCCCATCTCTAACCTACGGTACCGTAAGTTACAGGAAAAGTGGCTGACGAATTGGTGAACTGACGAGGACTAGGCAGCCCCGGCGCCGGCGCCCGCAACCACGGGTGCCACCAGGTAACTCGGCTGGTCAGGGTCCAGAACGAGAGTCTGACCGTGGCGACTCGCCCACAGTTCGGGAATGGACGGTATGTACCTCGGCAGGCTGGCGGCCGAGACGACCACCCGCAGCCGGTGCCCGGCCGCGATCACCGCATCTACCTCCGTGAGATCGATATCGAGTGTTATCGGCACACCGGGTTCCACCGGGAGCTTGCACCCCGCACCGGTGGGATGCCAAGGCGATAGATAGTCGCCGTCCGCGGTCCGCAGGCTCTTGCCCTCATCCACGCCCCGCCGCGATGCCAGCAGCGCGCCCTCGGCCAGCATCCGGGAAAAGCCGTCGGGTGCCACATCCGTCACCGAAACGACCCAGAATGCCTCCGTCCCCAACGCTTTGGTACGCAGATGAAGGTTGAGCGCCCCGGAGATCACCCATGACTCCGCGGCCGCGACGCTGGTGAACGTGAGCGCACCACGCTCGAAGTAGCGCGAGTCCTTGAGCCCGGACGTTCCCAAGGCGGCGGTGATACCGGCCGTCAACCGGGAGGTCGTCGGCGATTTCAGCAGTCCCATCCGGCGCCGAAGGAGGTGCTCGGTCCTATTGAGCGGTGCGGCACCACCCAACGACCCGTCGAATGTCGAACCAGCGCCCACGCCCGAGGGTTCGGCGTCCAGGTAGAAGCGTTGCGGCCTTGCCTCGGGCCGCGGATAGGCGTCCAGGGTGTGCCAACCGCCATTTTGCTGCTGCAAGGTGAGCGGGCCGTAGCTCTCCATTCCGTTGTCAATACCTTTGAGCCACCTGTCAAACCACGCACGCTGCAAGACATCCAGCCGAGGCGGTCCACCCTGGCGGCCAAGCTGTGAACCCGGAGAGCCGTGATACCCCTCGTTGATGACGACCTGAAATCTGCCACCCGGCAACGCGGCTCGGCGATGGATACGCAAGGCGGCCGGACCAAAGATGTCGTCCCACACCCCATAGACAAACGTCGGGATCTCGATGTCCTCGAACCGGGGGCTGATCTGCTGGAAGTATTCGTCGTCGTCGATCAGTGCACCCTTGCCGCGCAGCCCCTCGAAGATGTACCGCACCACGCGATTCAGCGGCGCCCGCAACCGCCCCGCGAGCCAGCCCAGCCCGATGCCACCACGTGTCACATCCGACGGCGACGGCAGCCACTTTCCCAGGGCGACGGCAAGCATCCAGACGGGGAGGAAAAATGTCTGTGCTCCACCGGTTTTCATGAGGTCTCGAGATATGTCACTGACCGGCTCCACCGCAAACACCGCGCCGAGACCAGGCACCCGATTCCCCGCGGCCTGGAGCGAGTTGATCGAGCAGTAGGAGATTCCATACATCCCCACCCCGCCGTCGCACCATGGTTGCGCCTGCGCCCACGCCACCACTTCGGCGGTGTCGCGCTGCTCGACATCGTTGAGCATCCCCCAGTCACCGGTGGAGGCGCCGGTTCCCCGAACGTCCACAACCACCTGGGCGTACCCACTGCGGATCAGTGAGTCATTCACCCCAAACGTCGTCAGGCCACCGCCCGGAATCGCACGCGCCAGCTCGGCGAGCTCGACGAGACGCGGGTTCTTCGGCGGCGCGGCGGGCACGGTCACGCCGAACCGGCTCAGCCCCCGAAGCAGCCACGCAGCCAGATGAGTAACGGATTTGTTGTAGGGGGTGAGGTTGAAAAGCACCGGCACCGGGTCACTCACCGGAGTCCCGTCGGCGTTGGCCGGCCGGAACACCTGGGCTTTGAGCACGGTCCCATCGGACAGCGGTATCGAGACATTGGGAGTGAAGGACACCCGGGAGTACCGACTGGGTCCATCGGTCACCGCGGTCCATCGATCGGCCTGGGCAGCCCCGGCGAGCGCCGTGTCGTTTACCTGCAGGCTCTCCAGAGGGCTTCGATGCTTTGCCGTCGTCACTGCGTGTTCCTCTCGGGCGGGGCCGCGCTGCCCATGGCCAATGAGAGGTTCACGTTACTTCGAGTACGGGTATTTCGGGGACGACTTGTGACATGTGTTGAATGGCGCCCGCCTATTTTGTGCGCGGCGTGGCGTCAGCACCTGTCGGACGTGATGCCTAGGCTGCCAACCATGGAGGAGACCACGCAGAACCGGCCAACGCGCCGGCCCGCGCTCTCTCCTTCTCGTGCCAGCGACTTCAAGCAGTGCCCACTGCTGTACCGGTTCCGCGCGATCGACAGGCTCCCCGAGCCGCCGTCCACAGCACAGGTGCGCGGCAGTCTCGTGCACGCCGCTCTGGAAGATCTCTATGCTCGGCCCGCCGCCGAACGGGAGTATGCCACCGCCGCCGGATTGGTGGAGCCCGCGTGGGAACGCCTCGTGGACTCGAACCCCGAACTCGCCGCAGTGGTCGAGGCCGAGCGCCTTCCAGGGTTTCTCGACGAGGCCAGAGACCTGCTCTCGGGCTACTACCGGCTCGAAGATCCCACCCGTTTCGATCCCGACAGCTGCGAGGAGCGCGTCGAGGTCGAGTTGTCCGACGGCACGATGCTGCGCGGATTCATCGACCGCATCGATATCGCACCCGGAGGCGCGATGCGTCTGGTGGATTACAAGACCGGACGCGCACCTCGCGCCCTGTTCGAAGCCAAGGCGCTGTTTCAAATGAAGTTCTACGCCGTCGCGCTGTATCGCACCCGTGGTGTGGTGCCGCGGCGGCTGCGACTGCTGTATCTGTCCGATGGCGAGGTGCTCGACTACTCACCGGATGAGGCGGAGCTGCTGAAGTTCGAGAAGACGTTGATGGCGATCTGGCGGGCGATTCAAAACCTCGGCACCACGGGTGACTTCCGGCCCAACCCGTCCCGACTATGCGGCTGGTGCGCCCATCAGTCGCTGTGCCCCGCATTTGGCGGCACGCCGCCGCCCTACCCGGGCTGGCCCTCCGATTACGGTGTCTCTGATACGGATATCGAAGATGCCGAAGCCTCCGCGACCGCGATCCCGGGAGATGCCGCATGACGCTGGACCTGACTGGCTGCTACTACCGGCGCTTGGACGCCGACGGCGAGTTCCAGGTATTCGAGTCCACCGCGCTGACCGCCAGCGGGTGGGGTCCGAATCTCCAGCACGGCTCGCCCCCGATGGCGTTGCTACTCAAGGCCATCGAGGAGCTGCCCGAGCCGCGTGAGAGCTTGCGGATCGGCCGGGTCGCGCTGGACATCCTCGGCCCGGTTCCCCTGGAGCCGGTGCGGGTGCGGGCGTGGATCGAACGGCCGGGGCGCCGGATCGCCCTTGCGGTCGCCGAGATGGAGGCGCACGCCAACGGCGGATACCGTGCGGTCGCGCGGGCCAGCGCGTGGCTGTTGGCCACATCGGTGACCGCCGACAAGGCCAGTGACCGATATCCACCACTGCCCGAGTACCCGCAGGGCGCCACCCCGCCCGCCTTCGGTTTCGAGGGCTCCAACTACTCGAAATCTGTTGATTTTCAGTGGTTTTCGGTGCCAGATGGGGAACCACAGGTAGCCTGGATGCGACCACACGTGCATATCGTTGACACCGAGCCCACCACTCCATGGCAGCGGCTGGCGTCGGTGATCGATTCCGCGAACGGGATCGGCGCGGTGCTCAACCCGCTGCGATTCGTCTACATGAACACCGACACCGTGATGCACGTGCACCGGATTCCCCACGGTGATGATTTCGGAGTGCGCGCCCGCATGTCGGTCGGACCCGACGGTGTCGGCGTGACCACGGCGGAGATCTTCGACCGCCGGGGTTACATCGGCTCCAGCGCACAGACCGTGTTGGTCCAGCGGCGGTAGATTACGGCGAACCGATCCTGCGCCGGACGGTTTCCTTGATGCGCTCGGGCAGCGCGGGAACGTCAAGCAGTTGGGGAAGCAATGCGGGTTCACGGGTCAGCGCCCGGAAGGCCAGCCCGACGGTGACGTCGTGGTCTGGACTGTTGCCGATGGTGATCCGGTCACCCGGACATACCGCGCCGGGCGAAACGACCCGTAAATAAGCACCGGGAACCGCCTGCACGGTAAAGGTTTTGACCCAACCCTGTTGGTCGAGCCAGGCCGCGAATGTCCGGCACGGTATTCGCGGTGACGAGACCTCCAGCACCAGACCGTCGGTACCGACATGCCATTGCTCGCCGATTTTGGCGTCGGTTACGTCGATATCGCAGGTGGTGAGGTTCTCCCCGAATTGGCCATTGGTCAGCTCCCTGCCCAGTTCTTCCTGCCACCAGTCAAGGTCTTCGCGGGCATACGCGTACACGGCTTGGTCGTCGCCGCCGTGCACGGTGTGATCCCCGATGGCGTCACCGCCCAGACCACTGCCGGTACCGTCGCCCACCTCCCCGGGCGCACGCACCGCGACCGCCGAATCGATGGGACGCTTGTCGATCCCGGTCGGGACGGGCCCGCCCGTAGGGTTCGAACGGAGTCCGCCCACATTCACCGTCAAAACTGTCGCCACCGCACCAGGATACGGAGCGCTAGCGTGCAGCACGCATCAGCGGCAGTAGATACCTGCCCGCGAATTCGCGGGTGTTCTCGTCGGTATCTGTCGGCACCAGCACCGAGGGATTCATCAGAAACGTCGACGTCAGCCGCAGCGCCAAGTCCAGCGCCCGCTTGACCGCCGCGGCGGGATACGCATCATCGGCCAGCAATTCCGCGATGACGGCAAGCAGACCTTGATAGCCGGCCGCATTTACGTCGAAAACGTTCCGCGAGAACGATTCCGAGTCGAATTCCTTGAGTGCCAGCACCAGCGGATGATCACGCGCCTCGCGCATGCCCATGACGAATGCTTCGACCATCCGGTCTTCCGCGTTGGACAAGGGTGCGAGCACCACCTGTGCCCGGACAAAGAATTCCGTTGTCTCCCTGACTAATACCGCCGCGACGATGTCTTCTTTGTCCCCACACTTGCGGTACAGCGTCGGCCGGGACACGCCGGCACGACGCGCGATGTCTCCCACCGCGGTACGACCGATCCCGTGAGCGACGAATTCCTCGCGTGCGGCATCCAACAGGCGAGAGGTCGCCACGTTGGTGTCGGACAAGGCACCGGTGGCCAGCTGCCGCAGCAAGGAGTCGAGCTCTACCACGGAGCCGATCCTAACGGCGGGGACCGATGCACCATCGACACGACTCACGGCTGCTCCCTCCGAATCGCCTACCTGGTGTTTGAATCAATGAATTACTTTTGATTCAGTATTGCACACGGCCCCGATCCGCCATACACTTCGCCACCAGAATCACTGTTCGGCATCGCAGCGGGTCGGTTTCCTGGCCTCGCGACCGACCGCAGAGAAGAGGCAGACATGCACGCCACCGACACGAACCCCGCCGCGCGGGAACTACCGCAGACCGGCGTACCCCGGCTTCCTCCAAGGCTCCCGCTGCGTCGGGCCGCACTCTTGGGGCTCAGCTGTATGGGCGAGCCGTCTCGTCTGCCGTACCTGCTATTGCCCAAGATCGCGCATCGGTACGGCGACATCGTCCGCCTGTTCACGGGGCCGAAGCCCGCACTCACACTCACCCTGATCAACCATCCCGACTACGTCGACCACGTCTTTACGCGCCACCACGACCGCTACGTCAAACACGAGGCCACCATCGAGCTGGTCTCCGGGGAGCCGGTGGCCCTCCCCTTGCTCGAAGGGCAGGAGTGGAAACGTGTCCGCTCCGCGTTCAATCCCTACTTCGGCGAGCGCGCTTTGGCAGCGGCGACTCCGCTCATGATGGACGGAATAACAGATCGGGTCGACGCCTGGTCCCGCCATGCGGACAGCGGGGAACTGGTGGATCTCGAGCACGAACTCGGCGCGGTGGTGATGGACGGCCTGATGCGCTCGATGTTCAAGGTTCAACTCAGCCCGGACGAGATCGATCACGCGGTCGACGGGGCGCGGCGATATGGCGTCTACGTCATCAGCAGGGTCGCGATGCATTTCCTGCCCAGCTGGATACCAAACCCTTTGCACCGCAAGGGTGAGGAGTCCAAAACGGAACTCTTTGGCATCCTCGACCGCTTCGTCGACGAGCGCGCGGGCTGCCCGGTTTCCGATACGCCTGACCTCGTGGATGCCTTGCTGGGACTGGAGTTCGACGGCTGCCCGCAGACGCAGCACCGGCGACGGCGATCTGAGGCCGCCGGGCTGGTGTTCGCAGGATTCGAGACCACCGCCGCCGCCCTCGCCTGGACGATCGCGCTGCTCTGCCGAAACCCGATCGCGCTCGGTAAGGCGTACGCAGAGATTGACGCGCTCGGCGGGAAGACACTGGAATACGACGACCTGGAGAATTTGAAGTACCTGAGGGCGTGTTTCGATGAGGCGCAGCGCTTTCAGGCCGCACCCGCCAATGTCAGAACGGCCGTACAGGACGACGAGATCGGCGGCTACTTCATTCCGCAGGGCTCGCAGGTCATCATCACGCAGTACGCGCTGCAGCGTGATCCCCGGTTCTGGAAGGAACCGGACACATTCAATCCCGACAGATTCCTGACCGACAAGATCAATCGGAATGCGTTTCTGCCCTTCAGTATCGGGCCCCGCAAGTGTATGGGTACACGGATGGCCTACATCGAGGGAACCCTGGTCCTCGGAACCATCTTGCAGCGCTACGCATTACAGATCCGCGACGGGTGGACGCCCCGACATCGCGTGCGGGTGTCCACCGGCCTGGCGGGCGGTCTGCCGGTGCGTCTCTTCGCCCGCTGAGCCAGCACATGTTTCCCACGATGAAAGGAACGAAATGAGCAGATTGGAAAGACTGGGGCCCTCCCCGGAGCACGCGAAGTACCAGCCACTCATGCCGGATTTCTGGAGGAAGGTGCAGCAGCAGGAAAAGAACGACATCGAACGCGGTCTTCCCGCCCAGGGCCGAACAGAGTTCGCGTCCACATGGTTCGACGCCTGGGCCGAGCAGGACATCAAGAAGATCGACTACTGCATCGCCGAGGACTGTAGCTACATCGACAGCTCGACGTTCCAGGAGAACAGGCTCGGACGCCAGTTCACGATCGACAACTGCCAGGCCGCCTTCGACGTCTTCCCCGACTTCGCCTTCTATCCGCAGGACGGGACGAATCGGTCGCTGCCCTACTGGGACTACTTCGATGGTCAGTGGCGCGTGACCATTCCGTGGCGAGGCATCGGCCGCATGATCGGCGAGACCATCGAACCCAACACCGGAGCCAAGCTCAAGGGAACGGGCCGCTGCCTGAACTTCATTGGCATTGACCGCTATACATTGACCGACGACTTCAAGATCACCCACATCGACACCGACTGGGACATGCTCTACGGCGCCGCACAGCTGGCGGGATTGGGCCCCCTCATGCGGAGCCGCAGCCTTCAGAAGATCGGACTACGCGCCGCCAGCGTGGTCGCACCGGCGTTCCGTCTGGCGACCCTGCTGACCACGCGGTGACCGCGTCGCTTTGGTCAGGACCGGTCAACGGGCGCGGAGACACCTTTGTAGCAAGCGATGAGGCCTCCCATGAACCCGAGAGCCGCCGCCTCGATAGCCACAATCAGCACATTGGTCGGACTCATCAGCTGCGCCAAGTTCCCGATGAACAGACTCAGCGGAGTGTGCTGACCGAAAGCCGAGAAGAAGTAGACGCCAGCTGCCCCAACAGCTATCAACGCCAGCGGCACCGCGGCGACCGCGGTAGCGAGGACGCGGGGAACGATGAACCCGTGCGTGACGTCCACGCCTCTGCCCCGCATGGCGTCGATCTCCTGCTGAATCCGGGGCGAATCGGCCTCGGCGAAGACAACGGTGGCACCCGTGGCCGCCGCGACCAACACCGCGTGCGTCGGGAATCCCGTCGGGCCGAACACCAGGGCCTCCAGGACGAGCACGATCACTACGGCCAGCGGTATCGCCACCATGCACATCGGCAGCACCGACACTCTGGCTATCGACCACACCTGCCGGAAGAACTCGCCCACGGCGGGTGGGCGACGGAGCATGGCACCCAACGTGTCCAGTGCCATCCCCAGAAAGCCGGTAAAAGTTCGCCTGGGCTTCTCGATAGGACTCGAGATAAGGCCATTCCCCCGGTCTGCGTCGGTCACCGTCGGGGCCTCTAGATACGTGGTCACATATCAGTGCATATCGCGTTCCGCCCGCCTTCGCGGCGGAATCACAAAAATCTAGACGGGCACCTTGCTGCGGCGGCGCTCACGGACCATGGCGATGGCAGTCTTGAGCCCGCGCCGCGGAACCGAATCTGACTCGGTGGCAAGAGGTTCCAGGACCACGAACATGCGCTCACTACGAGTCTCCGGCGCATTGTCCGCGGTAGCACGCAGGAACCGGTCCGGTAGCGACAGCTTGGCGATGGTCCGCCAGGTCTTCGCGTACTGGAGCAGCATCGATCCGGTCGTATACGGCAGGTCGTAGCGCTCGCAGATGTCCCGCACGCGCACCGAGATCTCGTGCAGCCGGTTGCTCGGCAAGTCCGGGTACAGGTGGTGCTCGATCTGATGACACAGGTTGCCACTCATCAGCCGCATCGTCGGCCCCGCATCGAAGTTCGCGCTGCCCAGCAGCTGACGCAAGTACCACTGGCCACGCGTCTCGTTCTCCATATCGGTCACGGAGAACTTCTCGGCGCCGTCCGGAAAATGCCCGCAGAAGATGACGGCGTTGGACCAGAAGTTGCGAATCAGGTTGGCCGTCGCCGTGGCGGTCAATGTGGATCGGTAGGTCGCCCCCGGCGACAGCGCGGTGATTGACGGGAATGCGACGTAATCCTTGAAGACCTGCGAACCCGCGGACGTGATCAGCTCACGCACCCGCTGCTTGGTCGCCTCGCGGGTTTCCTTTGTCCAGATCTTGCGGAACTCCAGGTGCTGCAGGGCAATTCCCCACTCGAATCCCGCCGCGAGGATGAAATTGAGCGGCAGGTTCAGGAGGTTGCGCACCTTCCACGGCTCGTCGCGCGTGACACGGAGGATCCCGTAGCCCACGTCGTCGTCCAGGTCGAGGATGTTGGTGTACTTGTGATGCTCGACGTTGTGCGTGAAGCGCCAGTGCTTGGAGGCGCCGGCCATGTCCCACTCCCACGTCGAAGAGTGAATCTCGGGATCGTTCATCCAATCCCATTGACCGTGCATGACGTTGTGGCCGATCTCCATGTTCTCGATGATCTTGGCAACGGCCAGCGTCACGGTGCCGGCCCACCATGCGGAGCGCTTCTTGCTCGCCGCCAAAAGGGCGCGGCCAGTCAATTCGAGCGCGCGTTGCGCGCCGATGGTGCGCCGGATATAACGGGCGTCACGCGTACCGCGCGACTCCTCGATCTCACGCCGGAGCCCATCGAGCTCGACGGCCAGGTTCTCGACGTCCTCGCTGGTGAGATGCGCGAATGCCGAGATGTCCGTGATCGCCATTGGTGTCCTTCCGCAGCTGCGATACCGCCACCCTACGGTACCGTAGGTTACTCGCCGGTAAATGGACACGCCACAGGTGGTGACAACCAGGCCACGCTATGCCTCGACACGCCGCATTCTGCACAGATCCGGGGCGTGTCGCCGCCACGTGCGGCGAGTCACGGCCGGTGATCGGTGACTGGACTCACGTGGCGAAGTTGACGAGATTCCCAACCAGTTCGAGCAGCGGCTGGGGCACCACGCCGAGGAGAACCGTGACGAGCGCACTCACTCCAATCGATATCGCGACGGCGGGGCCCGGGATCCGGAGCACCCCCGAGTCCGGCACCGGATCGGGGAAGAACATCAGCACGATCACCCGCACGTAGAAGTATGCGGCGATAGCGCTGCACATCACGCCCACCACCACCAGCGGCATGGCCCCGCCGGACGCTGCGGCCTCAAAGACCGCGAACTTGCTGACGAATCCACTCGTCAACGGGATACCCGCGAAGGCCAGCAGAAACAGTGCGAAGACAATACCGAGCACCGGCGACCGGCGACCGATTCCGGCCCATCGACTCAGATCGGTGATCTCTTCGTCCTCATCCGGGCCGTCCTCTCCGTTGTCCGAGCGCACGAGTCCCGCAATGGCGAAAGCCCCCACGGTGCTGAAACCGTATGCCGCCAAATAGAACAACGTCGACGACACACCACGCTCATTGGCGGCCGCGACCCCGGTCAAGAGAAATCCGGTATGCGCGACCGCCGAATAGGCCAACATGCGCTTGACGTCGGTCTGCGTCACCGCACCGATAGATCCGATCAGCATGGTGGCGATCGCCACCGCCCACAGCACCGGACGCCAGTCGGCCGTGATCCCCGGCAGCGCCACATACAGAACTCGTAGCAACGCCCCGAACGCCGCGATCTTGGTGGTGGCTGCCATGAATGCGGTGACCGGGGTCGGTGCACCTTGATACACATCGGGGACCCAGAAGTGGAAGGGCACCGCTCCTACCTTGAACAGCAGACCCACCGACAGCATGGCGACTCCGAGCAGCAAGAAGGGCCGCTCCCCCGCATCTGCCTGGACAGCCCGTGCGACCGCACCGAGTTCAACGGTTCCGGCGTATCCGTATACGAAGGCCGAGCCGAACAGGAAGAACGCAGAGGAAAAAGCCCCGAGCAGAAAGTACTTGAGCGCCGACTCCTGGGACAGCAGACGCCGACGTCGGGCCAGCGCACACATCACGTATAGCGGAAGCGAGAACACCTCCAGGGCAACAAACATCGTCAGCAGATCGTTGCAGGCAGGAAAGAGCATCATGCCGGCGATCGCAAATAATGTCAGCGGAAAGATCTCCGTTTGGGTGATACCGGTGCGGTTCAGCACTCGCTCCGGTTCACCGCCCGGAACGCTGGATGCCTGCGCGGCGAAGGCGTCCAGGCCCCCGGCGCCCACCGTACTGGGAAGCGCGGCAACTGTTCTGCGTTGTGCTATCACCGCCAGTGCCAGACCGGATGCCACCAGGATGAGCCCCTGCAAGTAGAGCGTGGGGCCGTCTATCGCCACCGCGCCGTTCATGACGACGTGACGCGAACCGCTCAGTGCCACCACTGCCACAAAGGCGCCGAGGATTCCGGCGGTGGCCAGCGCCAGTTGCGTGGCGAACCGGTACCGCCGCACAACGAATGCCTCCACCAGTACCGACACCACCGCGACCCCGAACATGATCAGCATGGGAGAAAGCGCGCCATAGGCGATCGGCGGTGCGGGAAGGATTCCGATATCGGTCATCGTCGCTCACCTTCGCCGTGACGGAGGGCGACATCGGCCACAACCGGCGGTGGGTCTTTCTCGTTGACGGTGCGCAGGGTCTGTTCGACCGCGGGATTCACGATGTTTAACAGTGGCTTGGGGTAGATGCCCAGCACGAGCAGCAACGCGACCAACGGCACCACCACGGCGAGCTCACGGCGCTTCAGATCGCCGATGGTCTCGTTCCCGGGTGCCAGCGGGCCGGTCATCATCCGCTGGTACATCCACAACACGTAGATAGCGGCCAGCACCAACGCGACGACCGCACACGCCGCGGCCAGCGGGTACCGCGTGAATGTCCCCACCAGCACCAGGAACTCACTGATGAACGGCGCCAACCCGGGCAGCGACAGCGTGGCCAGACCGGCCACCAAGAAGGACCCGGCGAGAACCGGTGCCACCTTTTGCACTCCACCGTATGCCGCGATGAGACGAGAGCCTTTACGGGACACCAGGAACCCTGCCACCAACATCAACGCCGCGGTGGAGATGCCGTGGTTGACCATATACAACGTCGAACCCGATTGCCCCTGACTGGTCATCGCGAAGATGCCCAGGATGATGAAGCCGAAATGCGATATCGAGGTGTAGGCGATCAGTCGCATCACGTCGGTCTGACCGATCGCCAGGATGGCACCGTAGACGATGCCGACGACTGCCAGCGTGATGATCACCGGCGTGAAATATCTACTGGCATCGGGGAACAACTGGATGCAATACCGCAGCATCGCGAACGTTCCCACCTTGTCGACGATCGCCATCATGAGCACCGCACTGGCCGGGGTCGCGTGCACGGCGGCATCCGGCAGCCAGGTATGGAGCGGCCAGAGCGGGGCCTTCACCGCGAACGCGAACATGAAGCCGAGAAATAGTGCCTTGGCGACGCCGGGGTCGATTCCGAGTGCGCCGGTGGCGACCATTTCGGTGATATCGCGTAGATCGAAAGTTCCACCCGGGCTTCCGGGCTGGCCCTGCGCCGTGACCACGTAGAGCCCGATGACGGCCGCCAGCATGATGAGGCCGCCGAACAGGTTGTACATCAAGAATTTCACCGCCGCGCGTGACCGCTGCTTGGTGTCGGAGTGCGTGCTCCCGAATCCTCCGATCAGGAAGTACATCGGGATGAGCATCGCCTCGAAGAAGATATAGAACAGCAACACGTCCAGCGCGGAGAAGGACAGCAGCACCATCGATTCCACGACCAGGATTAGCGCGATATAGCGTTGCGCCACAGGACGATTACCGTACCCCGGGGCATCTGCTCCGTCATTCCAGGCGGCCAGCAACAGGATCGGCAGAAGGCCAGCTGTCAGCAGCACCAGCGCGAGCGCGATTCCATCGAGTCCCACCGCGTACTTCATCCCGAATGCCGGTATCCAGGACACCGATTCGACGAACTGATACTGCGGACCCGAGGGATCAAAGGCAATCGCGAGCGCAATCGCGACGATCAGGACCAGCAATGAGGCACCCAGCGCCACGTATTTGGCCAGGGTCCGCTGATGAATCGGCATGATCAGCACGGCACCGGCGCCCACCAGGGGAATAAGCCACAGAGCTGTTACGGCACCCATCGCACTCACCACCTCACTGCCATCAACGCCGCGACCACCAGAGCCGCACCGGCGCACATGGATAACGCATAGGAGCGAACGTGGCCAGTCTGCATATGCCGCACCCAACCCGAGACGGCGCCCAGTGCGGAGGCCACACCATTGACAAGGCCGTCGACCCAGCGGTCGTCGGCGAGCACCAACCCACGGGTGAGACGTTGTCCGGGACGCATGAACACTGCCTCGTTGACGGCATCCCCATAAAGGTCCCGGCGCGCGGCAACGGTGAGCGCCGAACCTTGCGGAGCCGTTTCAGGCACGTCGGCGCGATACATCCGGTAGGCGACACCCACTCCGCAGAGCACCACCGTGACGGTGATAGCGCTGATCACCCACGCGGGAACGGGTAGCTCGCCATGATGCGCACCGACAATCGGTTCCAGCCAGTTCTGCAGGGCCCCACCGAAGCTGAGCAGGAATCCCGCGGCCACGGAACCGATGGCGAGCACCATCATCGGCCAGGTCATCACCGACGGCGACTCATGTGGATGCGCGTCCTGTCGCCATCGGCGGGCACCGAAGAAGGTGAGGAGCATGACCCGAGTCATATAGAAGGCCGTGATCCCGGCCCCCAGCAGCGCCACCGACCCGAGGAGGAATCCGCCGGCACCGCCGTGCCCGAAGGCGACCTCGATGATCTTGTCCTTCGAATAGAACCCCGCGAACGGCGGAACCCCGATGATGGCGAGGTATCCGAGCCCGAAGGTGATGAAGGTGATCGGCATGACGGAGCGCAACCCACCGTAACGGCGCATATCGGTTTCTTCGTTCATACCGTGCATGACCGAACCGGCACCGAGGAACAGCCCCGCCTTGAAGAACCCGTGCGTGAGCAGATGCATGATCGCCACCGCATACCCGGCGGGCCCCAGCGCCGCCGCCAACACCATGTAGCCGATCTGTGACATCGTGCTGGCGGCAAGGGCCTTCTTGATGTCGTCCTTGGCACAGCCGATGATCGCTCCGAAGAGCAGGGTGATGGCACCGACGCTCACCACCGCGACCTGCGCGTAGGGGGCGCGTTCGAAGATCGGGCCGGACCGGGTGATCAGATAGACACCGGCGGTCACCATGGTGGCCGCATGGATGAGGGCCGACACCGGGGTGGGGCCCTCCATCGCATCCCCAAGCCAGGACTGCAGCGGCACCTGGGCCGATTTTCCGCACGCCGCCAGCAATAGCGCCAATCCGATTGCGGTATCGCGACTCTCGCCGGCCGCACCCGCCGAGCCGAGCACCTGGGCGAAGCCGACAGAGCCGAACGTCGCGAACATCAGCATCATGGCCAGGGCCAACCCCATGTCGCCGACGCGGTTGACGATGAAGGCCTTCTTGGCCGCGGCGGCGGCCGAAGGTTTCTGGTACCAGAAACCGATCAACAGGTAGGACGCCAGGCCAACTCCCTCCCAGCCCACATACAACCCCAGGAAGTTGTCGGCGAGCACCAGCAGCAGCATCGCCGCCAGAAAGAGATTCAGGTAGCCGAAAAACCGTCGCCGGTCGGGGTCATCCGCCATGTACCCGATCGAGTAGATGTGGATAAGCGAACCCACCCCGGTGATCAGCAGTGCGAAACACACGGACAGCTGATCGAGTGTCAATCCGAAATCGACGCGCAGTGCCCCGACCGGAACCCAGGCGAAGAGCGTTTCGTGCACCATACGTTCGGAGGCTGTGCGGCCGAGCATGCCGATAAATGACACGACGGCTACGAGAAAGGAGGCCAACGCCGTCGCGCAACCCAAGAGATGACCCCAGCCATCACCCCGGCGGCCGACAAGCAGAAGGACGGCCGCACCAGCCAGGGGCAGCACCGGCATGAGCCATGTCACGGGCACTCCTTCCTAGAACTATCCCTAGAATCTCAATAGATCGGCGTCGTCGACCGAAGCCGACCTACGGGTGCGGAATATGGTCATGATGATCCCCAGTCCCACAACCACTTCCGTGGCCGCGACCACCATGGTGAAGAATGCGATGACCTGGCCGTCGAGGTTTCCATGCATCCGGGCGAAGGTGACGAATGCCAGGTTGGCCGCGTTGAGCATCAGCTCGACACTCATGAAGACCACGATCGCGTTGCGGCGCAACATCACGCCGGCAGCCCCGATGGTGAAGATGAGCGCAGCCAGATAGAGGTAATTGTCGGGATTCACCGCACCTCCATGTCTCGCGGAGTGAGCACACCGCTGACCGACAGCTCCGAGAATGACCCGTCAGGAAGCAGCGCGGGCACGTCGACAGCGTTATGCCGCGCGTACACACCCGGATTGGGCAATGGCGTGGCACGGTCGCCATGCTGGAAACGGCGAATGGCCATCTCGCGCTGTCCACCCGTCTGCCCGAGCTTCTCGCGGTGCGCCAGCACCATCGCGCCGATCGTCGCGGTGATCAACAGTGCGCCGGTGAGTTCAAACGCCCACAGGTAGTCGATGAAGATGCGCTCGGCCAGACCTTCCACATTGCCGCGGCTGTTGGCTTGGTCGAGCCCGACGAATGCTGTGGTCGAAGCATTTCCGATGCCCGCAACGGCCAGCATCCCGAACCCAAGCCCGGCGGCGATGGCACCCACCCGCTGCCCCGGCAGGGTCTCCACCAGCGAGTCGGAGGAATCTACACCCACAAACATGAGGACGAACAGAAATAGCATCATGACCGCGCCGGTGTACACCACCACCTGGGCGACCCCGAGAAACAGCGCGCCCTGGGCCACGAAGAACACCGCAAGGATCACCATGGTCATAGCCAGGAAGATCGCCGAATACACCGCCTTGGGTGCGGCGATCACACCGAGCGCGCCGAGCACGGCGACGGTGCCAAGCACCCAGAACGTCACCCCCTCCCACGTTGGCGTGCGCGAGAGCCCCTCGGCCGCAAGCACCGTCACATGGCCGGCTACGGTATCGAAGCTCACCTGACCTCCTCCCCGGGCTGAGGCAGGTTGCCCAGGTAGTAATCCGTGTCGGTGGTGCCGGGATACATCGCGTGCGGCGGCGGCGCCATTCCGGGCTGCAGCGGTGCCAGCAGTTTGTCCTTGCCGTAGATGAGGTCGGACCGGTTGTCATCGGCCATCTCGTAGTCGTTGGTCATGGTCAGAGCGCGGGTCGGGCACGCCTCGATACACAGCCCGCAACCGATGCACCGCAGATAGTTGATCTGGTAGACCCGGCCGTATCGCTCGCCTGGCGAGAAGCGTTCTTCCTCGGAATTGTCGGCGCCCTCGACGAATATGGCATCGGCCGGACATGCCCAGGCACACAGCTCGCAGCCGATGCATTTCTCGAGCCCGTCGGTGTACCGGTTGAGCTGGTGCCTTCCGTGATATCGGGCGGCGGTGGGCTCCTTCTTCTCGGGGTACTGCTCGGTGAGGCGCTTTTTGAACATCGACGAGAAAGTCACCCAGAACCCCGCCATGGCGTCGACCGAATGTCGCAGAAGATTAGGCATGTGCGTCCTCCTTGGTGGTCGAACCCGGGCCCGCACCGGCGTGCTGACCGGGCAGTGGCGGCACCGGGAATCCGCCGGCCATCGGATCGAAACTGCTGGATAACAAGATTTTTGGCGATTCGGGGCGCCGCGACAGGGCGCCCACCAGGGCGATGCTGCCCACTGAGACCACGACGCCGATGACCCCGAGGATGATCGACGGATTTCCGTATCCATAGAGCGCCATGGCCTGTACCACTCCGACGACGACAATCCATACCAGCGCCACCGGGATCAAGACCTCCCAGCCCAGCCGCATGAACTGGTCGTAGCGCAGCCGCGGCAATGTGGCGCGCAGCCACATGAACAGGAACATGAAGCCCCAGACCTTGGCCACGAACCACAGCACCGGCCACCATGAGGTGTTCGCACCGTCAATCAGGCTCAACGGCCAGGGCGCATGCCAGCCACCCAGGAACATGGTCGCGGCCAACCCGGAAACCGTTGCCATGTTGATGTATTCGGCGAGCATGAACATCGCGAAGCGCAGTGAGGAGTATTCGGTATGGAAGCCGCCGACCAGCTCACCCTCCGCTTCGGGCAGGTCGAACGGAGCCCGGTTGGTCTCGCCGACCATGGCGGTCACGTACACGAGGAACGACGGCAGCAGCAGAAAGACATACCACCGGCCGGCCTGCGCCGCGACGATCCCCGAAGTCGACATCGTTCCGGCCAGCAGGAATACGGCGGCGAAGGTCAGACCCATCGCGATCTCGTAGGAAATCACCTGCGCGGAGGACCGCAATCCACCCAGCAGCGGGTAGGTAGATCCGGAGGCCCAGCCACCCAACACAATCCCGTACACGCCCACGGAAGTGACCGCTAGCACGAAAAGAATCGCCACCGGGAGATCGGTGAGCTGAAGCGGTGTGCGATGCCCGAAGAACGAGACCACGGGACCGAACGGAATGACCGCGTACGCGACGATCGCCGGCACTACAGAGATGATGGGCGCCAGGAGGTAGATCGGCTTGTCGACCCCGGCGGGGGTCAGGCCCTCCTTGAGGGCCAGTTTCACGCCGTCGGCCAGGCTCTGCAGCAGTCCGAACGGGCCCACCCTGTTGGGACCGATGCGACGCTGCATCCAGGCAAGCACCTTGCGCTCGACAAGAATCGCCACGAGCACGGTGAGCACCAGGAAGGCGAACACCGCAACACATTTCAGGAGTACGAGCCATAGCGGATCAATTCCGAACTGTGACAAGTCCGTCTTTCCTGTCACGCCGCCACCTCGATTCGGACCAGTTGCCCGAGCGCCGGGCCGAGCTGCTGATGAACCTCCGAACTGGCCGAGCGCAGGGGCACCCACACCACCCTGTCGGGCATCTCGGTGATCCGCAGGGGCAGGGTAATGGCACCGCGGATCGACTCCGACATGCTGCGTACGGTCACCAATTCGCCTTCGGAAGCGCCGATCTCGATGGCGGTCGCCTCCGATAGCCGCACCTCGGCGGTATGGGCGGTCCCGGCAAGAAACTGCTCACCGTCCTGCAGCCGACCGGCGTCCAGCAGCAGCCGCCATGACGCCAGTACCGCCTCGCCCGCCTCGGGCCGCGGCCTGGCGGTCGCCCTGATCGGCCCCGGGGTCTCCCGCGCCCCTTCCCACGGACCTATGTCCGCGAGCTCGGCGAGTGCCTCGGTTGCGTGGTTCAGGCCGATCGGACGATCCATCCGCTGCGACAGCGCGGCAAGCACTCTGAGATCGTCGAGGGCGTCACTGGTGTCCAGCGTGGTCTGGAAGGATCTCAGCCGGCCCTCCCAATTCACGAAGCTGCCGGATTTCTCCGCGACCGCCGCCACCGGAAGTACCACGTCGGCGAGCTCGGTGACGGAGCCGTGGCGCATCTCCAGGCTCACCACGAATCCTGTCTTGAGCGCACCGACAGCGGCTGCGGGATACGGAAGATCCGCCAGCTCGATTCCACCGACAAGGAACGCGTCGAGTCCACTCCCCGGATCCAACATGCCGGCGGCGTCGAGTCCGGGCATGTCGGGCAGTGCGATCACTCCCCACTTGTCGGCAACATAGCGTCGCGCTGCGCTGTCCGATACCGGGTGGCCACCCGGCAGGAGCCTGGGCAGTGCGCCAGCTTCCAGGGCTCCACGCTCCCCTGCCCTGCGGGGAACCCACACCAGTGTCGCGCCCGTCTTCGCGGCGAGCTGGGCCGTGGCCGACAGCGCTCCGGGTATCCACGCCAGCCGTTCCCCCGCCATGATCACGGCTCCGGGCTGGCGCAAGAGTTCCGAATCAGCCAGGCCCGCGATGGTTTCCGGTTCACTACCGGGAACGGTGGCGATCACCCGGGCCGAGAGCTTGGTGGATCCGCGGCTGACAAAGGGCGCGATAGTGAGCACCCGCAGTCCCCGCTTGCGGACTCCCTTGCGCAACCGCAGGAAGACGATGGGAGATTCCTCTTCCGGTTCGAACCCCGCCAGCAGAACCACCGGCGCGGATTCCACAGCCGCATACGTCTGCGTCATCCCGTGCCCGGCGACGCCGGAGCCGAGGAACGCGGCCTCCTCGGCGCTATGCGCGCGGGCCCGGAAGTCGATGTTATTGGTGCCCATCACCGTGCGGGCGAACTTGACATATGCGTAGGCGTCTTCGACGGTGAGCCGTCCACCGGTGAGGACCCCGGCGTTGGTGCCCGCATCCGCTAAACCCTTTGCGGCGGTTTCCAATGCCTGCGGCCACGACACAGCCACCAGATTTCCGGACTCGTCGCGGATCATCGGATGGGTGATGCGGTCGCCCGCGGTGGCGTACGTGAACGCCCAGCGCCCCTTGTCGCAGTTCCATTCCTCGTTGACTTCGGGATCGTCACCGGCCAGGCGCCGCAGGACCTTTCCCCGCCGGTGGTCCGTGCGCTGCGCGCATCCGCTGGCACAGTGCTCACACACACTAGGGGTGGATACCAGATCGAACGGTCGGGCCCGGAATCGGTACGCGGCGCCCGTGAGAGCACCCACTGGGCAGATCTGCACGGTGTTGCCGGAGAAGTAAGACTCGAAGGGTTCGTCGCTGGCGATGCCAACCTGTTGTTGCGCACCGCGTTCGAGAAGCTCGATGAAGGGGTCACCGGCCACCTGTTGGGAGAACCGGGTGCACCGCGCACACAGGACACAGCGCTCTCTGTCGAGTAGCACTTCGGTGGATAGCGGAATCGGCTTGGGAAACGTGCGCTTGGCTTCGGCGAACCGGGTCTCGGCGCGACCTGTCGACATGGCCTGGTTCTGCAGTGGGCACTCGCCGCCCTTATCGCAGACTGGACAGTCGAGTGGGTGATTGATCAGCAGCAGTTCCATCACACCGCTCTGCGCCTTCTGCGCTGCTGCGGACGTGACCTGCGTATGCACCACCATCTCGTCGGTGACGGTGGTGGTACAGGCGGCCAACGGTTTACGCTGCCCCTCCACTTCGACCAGACACTGGCGGCAGGCACCCACCGGATCGAGCAGCGGGTGATCGCAGAACCGGGGAATCTGGACGCCAATCAACTCAGCGGCACGAATGACCAATGTGCCCTTGGGCACCGAGATACTGGTTCCGTCGATGTTGACGGTAACCAGCTCAATCTCGGTCCCCCTTTCTACGGCAGTCATCGGTTCCCCTCCCCGAAGACGGTGCTGGCCCCCGAATCGAAGGGACATCCGTTCTGTAGGTGTGCCTCGTACTCTCCGCGGAAGTACTTGAGCGAGGACATGATCGGACTCGCGGCGCCGTCACCGAGAGCGCAGAATGACTTACCCAGCACGATGTCCGAGATGTCGAGAAGTTTGTCCAGGTCTTCGGCGGCGCCCTCACCCGATTCCAGTCGCTGGAGGATGCGCACCAGCCAATAGGTACCCTCCCGGCAGGGTGTGCATTTACCGCAGGACTCGTGCGCGTAGAACTCGGTCCACCTCAGCACCGCACGCACCACGCACGTGGTGTCATCGAATATCTGTAATGCCTTGGTGCCCAGCATCGATCCGGCGGCGCTTACCCCCTCGTAATCGAGCGGGACATCCAGATGCTCGGCGGTGAACAACGGTGTCGATGAGCCACCGGGAGTCCAGAACTTGAGCCCGTGCCCGTCGCGCACTCCCCCTGCCAGCTCCAGCAGCTCGCGCAGTGTCACTCCGAGCGGAGCCTCATACTGTCCGGGAGTGCGCACATGCCCGGACAACGAGTACAGCGTGAATCCCGGCGATTTCTCCGATCCCATTGTCCGGAACCACTCGGGACCGCGCCTCAGGATGACCGGGACACTCGCGATGGACTCGACATTGTTGACGACCGTCGGACTGGCATACAGACCGGCAACCGCGGGAAACGGGGGCCGCAGCCGCGGCTGGCCGCGGCGTCCCTCCAACGAGTCCAAAAGCGCGGTCTCTTCTCCGCAGATGTAGGCGCCCGCACCGGCGTGCACTACCAGCTCCAGATCGAAACCACTATCAAGAATATTGCGGCCCAGGTATCCGGCCTCGTACGCCTGTGCCACCGCCGTCTGTAACCTCCGGATCACCGAGATCACCTCACCGCGCACGTAGATGAAGGCATGTGCGGCGCGGATCGCGTAGGCGGCGATCACGATTCCCTCGATGAGGGTGTGCGGTGTCGCCAGCATCAACGGAATGTCTTTGCAGGTGCCGGGTTCGGACTCATCGGCGTTCACCACCAGGTAGTGCGGCTTGCCGTCACCCTGCGGAATGAAAGACCATTTGGTGCCTGTAGGGAATCCGGCACCTCCCCGCCCACGCAGACCCGCGTCCTTGACCAAGGCGATGACCGCATCCGGCTCCATACCCAGTGCGGTGCGCAGACCCTGGTAGCCCTCATGGCGCAGATACCCACCGAGAGTCCAGGAGTCGGCCTCGTCCCAGTGCTCGGACAGGACCGGGGCCAGGATCATTGACGACACCGAGTCACTCCCTTCATCTCTCCCGTACGTCTTTGGCTAGTCGCAGACCCGCCAGTGTCGGGTCGCCCGGCTGTGCCGCGGCGACCGCGTCGGGCCGGTCGTCGGCGAAGCCCGCCAAGATCCGGGCGGTCTGTCTGAAGGTGCACGGCGGCGCACCGCGCCGCGGCTCGGGAATACGGTCTCCGCGGAGGCCTTCCACCAGATCGACTGCTCCATCCGGAGTTTGGTTGTCGAAGAACTCCCAATTGACCATCAACACCGGCGCGTAGTCGCACGCGGCGTTGCACTCGACATGTTCAAGTGTGACCTTGCCGTCCTCGGTGGTACCGCCGGGTGGCACACCGAGTTCATCGACCAACCGCGTCAGGATCGCGTCACCACCGAGCACCGCGCACAGCGTGTTGGTGCATACCCCGACGAGATAATCGCCGGTCGGTTCGCGCCGGTACATCGAGTAGAAGCTCGCCACGGCGGTGACCTCGGCGGATGTCAGTTCCACTTGTCCGGAACAGAATTCAATGCCCGCTCTGGTCACATACCCGTCTTCCGACTGCACCAAGTGCAGCAGCGGCAGCAACGCTGACCTCCGGCTCGGATACCGGTCGAGGATCTCCTTGGCGTCGATGGCAAGCCGTGACACCACCTCCGGCGGATAGGTTCTGCGTCCGGCGAAGCTGCCCTCGTCCTCCGGCGGGCGACTCCCGAGTTCAAGAAAAACGCTCTCGCGCTCCGTCTCCTTCACCTGTCCACCCCACCCATCACCGGATCGATACTGGCGACCGCAGCGATGAGATCGGCCACCATCCCGCCCTCACACATTGCCGAGACAGACTGCAGATTCGTGAACGATGGATCACGGAAATGCACACGGTAGGGCCGGGTTCCGCCATCGCTGACCATGTGCACCCCGAGCTCGCCGCGCGGCGACTCGACGGCGACGTACACCTGTCCGGCCGGCACCCTGATCCCCTCGGTCACCAGTTTGAAGTGGTGGATCAGCCCCTCCATGGAGGTGCCCATGATCTTGGCGATGTGCTTAGGCGAGTTGCCCAATCCATCTGGGCCCGACGCGAGATCTGCGGGCCACGCAATCTTCTTGTCGTCCACCATGATCGGACCTGGCCTCAACCTATCCAGACACTGTTGAGCGATCTTGATGGACTCGTGCATCTCCTTGATCCTGATCAGATACCGGCCATAGGAGTCGCAGTCGCTATCGGTGATGACTTCGAAGTCATAGTTCTCATACCCGCAGTACGGTTGTGCACGCCGCAGATCATGCGCCAACCCCGTCGCACGCAGCACCGGGCCGGTGATGCCCAACGCCATACACCCGGTCAGATCCAGGTATCCGACCCCCTGGGTCCGCGCCTTCCAGATGTAGTTCTCGTTCAACAGGTTTTCCATGTCGCGCAACCTGCCGGGCAGGATCTTCAGCAGATCCCGCACCTCGTGTTCGGCACCGTCGGGCAGATCCTGCGCCAACCCACCGGGCCTGACGTAGGCGTGGTTCATACGCAGGCCGGTGACGGCTTCGAACACCTTGAGGATCATTTCGCGCTCGCGAAATCCGAGGAACATCGCGGTCATCGCACCAAGCTCCATACCGCCGGTGGCGAGTGCGACCAGATGGGAGGAGATGCGATTGAGTTCCATCATCAACACCCGGATCACGGTGGCGCGCTCTGGGATTTCGTCGGTGATGTCAAGCAACCGCTCGACCCCCAGGCAATAGGCGGTCTCGTTGAAGAACGGGGACAGGTAGTCCATCCGGGTCACAAAGGTGACGCCCTGTGTCCACGTGCGATATTCCAGATTCTTTTCGATACCGGTGTGCAGGTAGCCAATTCCGCAGCGCACGTCGGTAACCGTCTCCCCCTCGATCTCCAGGATCAGGCGCAGCACGCCGTGGGTCGAGGGATGCTGGGGGCCCATGTTGACCACGATGCGCTCGTCGCTGGCTTGAGCGGCGGCAGTGACGATCTCGTCCCAGTCCTGCCCACCGGCCATGAGATGGATCTCGGGCTGTGCTGTCATTAGTTGTAGGACCTCCGCTGATCGGGCGGCGCGATGGTCGCCCCGTGGTACTCGACCGGCACGCCACCGAGCGGATAGTCCTTACGCTGCGGATGCCCCTCCCAGTCATCCGGCATTTCGATTCGCGTCAACGCCGGGTGATCGTCGAACACGATGCCGAAGAAGTCGTAGGTTTCCCGTTCATGCCAGTCGGTGGTCGGGTACACGGCATTCAGTGACGGAACATGCGGATTATCTTCCGGCACAGCCACTTCGAGCAGAATGCGACGGTTCCAGGTAATCGACATGAGCGGGTAGACGGCATGCAGTTCCCGCGAGGCATCCTCGGGGTAATGCACACCGCTGACACCGAGGCAGAGCTCGAAACGCAGTTCCGGGTCGTCCCGCAGAGACTGGGCGACCTGGACCAGATGCTCGGCCCGGACGTGGATCGTGAGCTGATCGCGGTAGACGATGACACCCTCGATGGCGTCCTCGTAGGTGACATGCTCCTGGTCCGCGAGCACCGATTCCAGCCGATCGACAACCTGATCGAAGTACCCTCCATAAGGACGGGCCGAGCTGACCGGCAAGGAGATTGGCTGAACCAGTCCGCCATAGCCCGACGTGTCGCCACTGCCGCGGACCCCGAAGAGCCCATGCCGTACCCCGATGACCTCGCCTGGGTTCTGTTCGTCGCCGGTCACCGCAGTAGGCCCTTCATCTCGATGGTCGGCGTGGCGGCGAGGGCCGCCGCTTCGGTCTCGCGGATGACTTCCTCGCGGTTGGCCCCGAGCGGCATGTGGGCGATCTTCTCGTGCAGCTTCAAGATCGCGTGCAATAGCATCTCCGGGCGCGGAGGACACCCAGGAAGGTATATATCCACGGGGACAACATGATCGACACCCTGGACGATGGCATAGTTGTTGAACATCCCGCCCGAAGAAGCACAGACCCCCATGGCGAGCACCCATTTCGGTTCAGCCATCTGGTCATAGATCTGCCGCAACACCGGGGCCATCTTCTGGCTGACCCTGCCCGCGACGATCATGAGGTCGGCCTGCCGGGGCGTCGCCGAGAACCGTTCCATGCCAAAGCGGGCGATGTCGAACCGCGGGCCCGCCGTCGACATCATCTCGATGGCGCAACAGGCCAGCCCAAAGGTGGCGGGCCACAACGAACCTTTGCGCACATACCCGGCCAGCGTCTCGACGGTGCTCAGCAGAAATCCGCTAGGCAGTTGTTCCTCAAGACCCATGGCTCTCCCGAAAGGTGTGCTTATTCGTGATGTTGCAAGGACTTCCGCGCCGCCCCACCGATCGCACAGGGGCTAATCCCAGCTCAGGCCACCGCGCCTCCATTCGTAGGCGTACGCCACCGACACGTTGACGATGAACAGGGCCATTGCGAGCAGTCCGAACACTCCGAGGGCCTCGAAGTGGACGGCCCACGGATACAAGAAGACGATCTCGATATCGAAGATGATGAACAACATCGCGGTGAGGTAGTACTTCACGGGCACCCGGTGTCCACCAGCGGCGGCACCGTGATGGTCACGGCCCATCGAGTGCTGGGTGGGCTCGATACCGCATTCATACGCCTCAAGCTTCGCGCGGTTGTATCGGCGCGGACCGACGAATGACGAAATCCCAATGGAGAAAACGGCAAAGGCCACCGCAATGGCGCCGAGTACCAAGATCGGTACATATGCATCCATGGCAGAACAGCCTCCCGAATCGATCGATCGGGTCCCTGTGCTGGATCGGCAACATTGCCGCGTCATTGCTGTGTGTGGTCGAGGGCTGCCGACCAGTACAGATGTGACCTAACAAACACACTATCGGTTGGCGCCTGATCCATGCCACCGTTTGACGGTGTTTTGCGCAATTAAGTACTTGAGCCGAAGCGCCTGCGACGGCTGATGTCAGCGGTGTGTCACGTTGGCAGAACCAAGCAGCTCGATCACCGTCGCGGTCAATCGCATCGGGTCGATCGGACGCGGTACCACGCCCTCCGCGCGGGACCAGCTCGCCAGCCAGCTGTCTTGCGGACGTCCGGTCAGCACCACGATCGGAGGCGGCGCGTCGACCTCGTCCTTCACCTGCTTGGCCACGCCCATCCCGCCGAACGGCGTCGCCTCACCGTCGAGGATCGCCAGGTCGATACCGCCCGCGGCCAGGCGTTCGATGACCATGGGCCCGGTGGCCACCTCGACAAACTCCAGTGGCGGCAGTGCGGAATCCGGCCGTGTGCCAATTCCCTGAATTACCTTGCGCCGGACCGTGATGTCATCGCTGTAGACGAGGACGTGCAGCGCCATACGGTCATGCTAGGCCGAGCTGCGGCTACTCGCGAAGGAATCCGGGGAAAGCCCGGGAATCTAGGCCCGGAAGAACCTGACTTCAGAGGCCAGGATGGCCTTCGCACCGATCGCGGCCAGCGCATCCATGGTGGTGTTGACGCCCTTGCGCGGGGCCAGGGCACGCACCGCCACCCACTTCTCGTCGGCCAGCGGGGCCAGCGTCGGAGATTCCAGGCCGGGCGTCACCTTGAGTGCCTCGTCCAGAACCGCGCGCGGGCAGTCATAGTCGAGCATCAAATACAGCTGGCCAAATACCACACCCTGGATGCGCGTCGTCAGCTGTGCGCGAGCCGTTTCCGTTGCCGGATCGGCGTTCTCCCGCTCGATCAGCACCGCCTCCGAATCGCACAGCGACTCACCGAAGGCCACCAGTCCGTGCTGGCGCAGGGTTCGTCCGGTACCGACGATATCGGCGATCACATCGGCCACGCCAAGCTGGATGGATATCTCGACAGCACCGTCCAGCCGAATGACATCGGCCTCGATTCCCTTGGTGGCCAGATCCTTTCGGACCAAATTCGGATAGGCGGTGGCGATCCGCTTCCCCGCGATGTCGTAAATCGTCCAGTCTCGTCCGGCGGGCGCGGCGTAGCGGAACGTCGATCCACCGAATCCCAGAGCGAGCCGCTCGGTCACCGGCGCATCGGAGTCCATCATCAGGTCGCGGCCGGTGATACCAAGATCCAGCTCGCCGGAGCCGACGTAGATCGCTATGTCCTTGGGCCTCAGGAAGAAGAACTCGACGTCGTTCTGCGGATCGAGCACCGTGAGGTCCTTGGCGTCTCCGCGCCGCCGGTAGCCGGCCTCGGAAAGAATCTCCGACGCGGCCTCGCTGAGCGCCCCCTTGTTGGGGACGGCGACACGCAACGCTCCATTCGCACTGGTCATGTCAGAGCTTCCGGTAGACGTCATCGAGCGTGAGACCGCGGGCAATCAGCAGCACCTGCGCCCAATAGAACAGCTGGCTGACTTCTTCGGCGAGCGATTCGTCGCTCTCATGCTCGGCGGCCAGCCATACCTCGCCCGCCTCTTCGAGCAGTTTCTTGCCCAGGGTGTGCACGCCCGCATCGAGGGCAGCGACGGTCCCACTTCCCTCGGGCCGGGTTCTGGCGCGGTCACTGAGCTCGGCGAACAGCTCCTCGAAGGTCTTCACGGGTGGCGATTCTGTCACGACCGGCCCCGGTGAGTCATATGGGTTTGCCGGCGGTCGCCGTCAGGACGTCAGCGTGGGCACGGCGCAAGTCCTCCGGAGACAGCCCCGACAACGTGGGGGCACGCCTGCGCCGATCAGTGCCGGGCACCTCGATATGGTTGGGCACCACCAGCACCACACAACCCGCCGCCTCGGCCGCGGCGGCGCCGGTCGCCGAGTCCTCGATGGCCACGCAATCGGACGGATCCACGCCCAGCAGCGCCGCAGCCCGCAAGTACGGGTCCGGAGCCGGTTTGGTACGTACCACCTCGTCACCGCAGACAGTTCCAGAAAACCACTGTGTACCAATGGTCTTGAGCGCCTGGTTGGTGAGCGATCTGATGGTGTTGGTGACCAGCGCCATGGGCACCTGCTCGGCGGCGAGCTGCGCCAGCATGTCCTGCGCACCATCACACCAGGTCAAATCGGTTTCAAAGAGCTCGCCGGTGTACTCGTGCAGCCAGTCATTCTCGCTGGCCATCAACTCGGGGTCCGGCTCCAGCCCGAACGCTGCGAACATCATCTGCATCGTGGCCTCGGCGGAGCCGCCGAGCAGCGCGGTACGCAGTTCGGGGGTCATCTCACCGCCCAGCCTGCGGCACGTTTCGGCCATCGAGATATCCCAGAGCTTCTCCGAGTCGATGAGCGTGCCGTCCATGTCCCACAGCACCGCGCGCATGCGGCCAATTCTGTCAGAGGTCACCCGCTGCCCATGACGCTGGTGCTCAGTCCTCAGGGTTATAGCCGAGGTTCGGGCCGAGCCAGCGCTCCGCTTCCTGTAGCGTCCAGCCCTTGCGCTTGGCGTAGTCGGCGACCTGATCCTGGGCCAAGCGGCCCACCACGAAGTACTGCGACTGGGGGTGCGAGAAATACCAGCCGCTGACGGCGGCGCCGGGCCACATCGCCATCGATTCGGTCAGCTCGATACCGGTCCGCTTCGTGACGTCCATCAGGTCGAACAGCGTCGTCTTCTCGGTGTGCTCCGGGCAGGCCGGGTAACCGGGCGCCGGACGGATTCCGCGGTACTTCTCGCCGATGAGCGCCTCGTTGTCCAGCTGCTCGTCGGGCTGGAAACCCCAGAACTCCTTGCGCACCCGCTGATGCATCCGCTCGGCGAAGGCCTCGGCCAGCCGGTCCGCGATCGACTCCAGCAGGATCGCGCTGTAGTCGTCCAGGTCAGCCTTGAACTCCGTGATCTTGTCCTGGCTGCCGAGCCCCGACGTGACTGCGAAGGCACCGACGTAGTCCCGGTGCCCAGTTTCTCGGGGGGCGATGTAGTCGCCCAGCGAGCGGTTCGGGATGCCGTCGCGATGCTCGCCCTGCTGGCGCAGGTTGTACAACGTGGTCAGCACCTCGGTGCGGGAGTCGTCGGTGTAGACCTCGATGTCTTCAAAACCTGGGCCGACCGCATTCGCGGGGAAGAAGCCGATCACCCCGTTGGCCGTCAGCCACTTCTCCTTGATCAGGGTGTCGAGCATCTGCTGGGCGTCGTCATACAGCTTGCGCGCGGCCTCACCGGTGGCCGGGTTGTTCAGGATGTCGGGGAACCGGCCCTTCATCTCCCAGGCGTTGAAGAACGGCTGCCAGTCGATGTACTCCCGCAACTCCGCGATGTCGTAGTCCAGAAACTCCCGCACGCCGAGGCCCTGGGCGGGCACGGGCGGCGTGTATCCGTCCCACTCGATCGGTGTCCGGTTGGCTCGGGCCTTCTCCAGCGTCAGCTTCGGCCGCTCGTTCTTCTGCGCATGCCGTTCGCGAAGCGATGCGTAGTCCTTCTCGGTGGCCTCCAGTAGCCCCGGCCGCTGCTTGTCGTCGAGGAGTGCGGCGGCGACCGGCACCGAGCGAGACGCGTCCTTGACCCACACGACCGGACCGCTGCGACGCGGCGCCACCTTCACCGCCGTGTGGGCGCGGGAGGTGGTCGCGCCGCCGATCAGCAGCGGAATCTGAAGCCCCCTGCGCTCCATCTCGACGGCGAAGTTGACCATCTCGTCCAGCGACGGAGTGATCAGGCCGGACAACCCGATGATGTCCGCGTCGTATTCCTCTGCTGCAGCGAGGATTTTCTCGGCGGGCACCATGACCCCGAGATCGATTACCTCGAAGTTGTTGCACTGCAACACAACCCCGACGATGTTCTTACCGATGTCGTGAACGTCACCCTTCACGGTCGCCATGATGATGGTGCCGTTGGTGTCCTTGGACGCGGCGACGCCGGACTCTTCCTTTTCCTTCTCGATGTACGGCAGCAGGTACGCGACGGCCTTCTTCATCACCCGCGCCGACTTCACGACCTGGGGCAAGAACATCTTGCCCGCGCCGAACAGGTCGCCGACGACGTTCATGCCGTCCATCAGCGGGCCCTCGATCACCTCGATGGGGCGCCCCCCGGCGTCGGCGATCTCGGCGCGCAATTCCTCGGTGTCGTCGTCGACATGGGCGTCGATTCCCTTGACCAGTGCGTGCGTAATCCGTTCGCGCACAGGCAGACTGCGCCACTCTTGAACAGCTCGATCGTCTCCTCCGCCCGAGTTCTCCGTGCTGTTGAACCGTTCGGCGATCTCCAGGAGTCGTTCGGCCGCATCCGCGCGCCGGTTCAGCACGACGTCCTCGATTCTTTCCCGCAGGTCGGGGTCGATCGAGTCATACGGCACCAACGCGCCGGCGTTGACGATGCCCATGTCCAGGCCGGCCTTGATGGCGTGGAACAGGAACACCGCGTGAATCGCCTCGCGGACGGGGTTATTGCCGCGGAACGAGAACGACACGTTCGAGATACCGCCGGAGATGTGTACCCCGGGCAGGTTCTCCTTGATCCAGGCGCAGGCCTCGATGAAGTCGATCCCGTACGTTGCGTGCTCTTCGATACCGGTCGCCAGCGCGAAGCAGTTGGGGTCGAAGATGATGTCCTCGGCCGGGAAGCCGACCTCTTCGGTCAAGATCCGGTAGGCGCGTCCGCAGATCTCCTTGCGCCGTTCCAGATTGTCAGCCTGACCCTTCTCATCGAAGGCCATCACCACAACGGCGGCACCGTACTTGCGGCACAGCTGCGCCTCGCGGATGAACTTCTCCTCGCCCTCCTTCATGGAGATCGAGTTGACGATCGGCTTGCCCTGCACGTTCTTCAGGCCCGCCTCGATGACCTCCCACTTGGAGGAGTCGATCATCACCGGGACGCGGCTGATGTCGGGTTCCGCCGCGATCAGCTTGGTGAACCGGTCCATCGCGGCGACGCCGTCGATCATGCCCTCGTCCATGTTGATGTCGATAATCTGCGCGCCGACCTCGACCTGCTGTAGCGCGACCGACAGCGCGGTGTCATAGTCCTCGGCCTTGATTAGGTTGCGGAACCGGGCCGAACCGGTGATGTTGGTGCGCTCACCGATGTTCACGAACAGCGAGTCGTCGGTGATGTTGAGGGGCTCCAGTCCGGACAGGCGAGTCGCCACCGGCACGTGCGCCATCCGCCTCGGTGCCACACCGTCGACAACCTTGGCGATCTCCGCGATATGTGCGGGCGCGGTCCCGCAGCACCCACCAACCAGGTTGACCAGTCCAGCCTCGGCGAACTCGGCAAGGTAGCCGGCCTGGTGCTCAGGGGACTCGTCGTACTCGCCGAAGGCGTTGGGCAAACCTGCGTTCGGATAGCAGGAGACGAAAGTGTCGGCAATGCGCGACATCTCGGCGATGTAGGGCCGCATCTCCGGGGCGCCCAGGGCGCAGTTAAGGCCCACCGCGATGGGCTTGGCGTGCCGAATCGCGTTCCAGAATGCCTCGGTGACCTGGCCGGACAACGTCCGCCCGGACGCGTCGGTGATAGTGCCCGAGATGATGATCGGCCAGCGCCTCCCACGCTGCTCAAACAGCGTCTCTACGGCGAAGACCGCCGCTTTGGCGTTCAGCGAGTCGAAGATGGTCTCCACGAGGATGATGTCGGAACCGCCGTCGACCAGGCCGTTGGCCGCTTCGAGGTAGGCGGCGACCAGCTGGTCGTAAGAGACGTTGCGGGCCGCGGGATCGTTGACGTCCGGCGAAATCGACGCGGTCCGGGTGGTCGGCCCCAGCGCCCCGGCGACATAACGGGGCTTCGCAGGGGTGCTGTACTCGTCGGCGGCCGCCCGCGCCAGCGCGGCACCGGCGTAGTTCAGCTCGTAGCTCAGCTCTTCCATGCCGTAGTCGGAGAGCGACACCGCGTTCGCGTTGAACGTATTGGTCTCGAGGATGTCCGCACCTGCTTCGAGGTACTCACGGTGGATGCCCTCGATGATGTGCGGCTGCGTCAGAGTGAGCAGATCGTTGTTGCCGACGAGGTCGCTCGGCCAGTCGGCGAACCGTACGCCGCGGTATCCGGCCTCGTCGGGCCTGTCGCGCTGGATCGCCGTGCCCATCGCGCCGTCGATCACCAGGATCCGCTGTTCGAGAGCAGCAGTCAGCGAGTCCGTGCAGTCGGGCCGGACATTCGGCTGCGGATTGGTCACGCGCATTCCTTCCAGAGCGGAAGGCGTCCTTAACTCTGCCGAGCGTGGCGGTCACGGGCTGTGATCCGGAACCGTTGCAACGCCTCTCGACCAGATGAAGTCTACGTCGTCACCCGACAGTCGTGCGAACGCCTCATGTGTCGTGCGGTTTCTCCAGGGGCGGTCATATCAACAATGTGATCCGGCTATCCAATCCATTCTCCGCCAGCCGCGGCTCGTCCCCGTCACGCAGGGCTTACGCTGACACCGTGACACTGTCGGATACCGCCCAGAACGGCCTACCCGTGCTGCGCGACCCGGTGGTGGTTGCCGCTTTCGAGGGCTGGAACGACGCCGGTGATGCGGCCAGCGCGGCGTTGGAGCATCTGGACACCACCTGGCAGGCCACCCCGTTGATGACCATTGACGACGAGGACTACTACGACTACCAGGTCAATCGTCCCATCGTGCGGCTGGTCGAGGGCGTCACCCGCGAGCTGGAGTGGCCCGGGATGCACATCTCGTACTGCTCGCCTCCCGGCTCGCAGCGCGATGTGGTTCTGATGCACGGTGCCGAGCCGAATATGCGCTGGCGCACCTTCTGCAACCGCTTGCTGGCCATCGCGGATCGCCTCAACGTATCGACCGTGGTGATCCTGGGTGCCCTCTTGGCCGACACTCCGCACACCCGGCCGGTACCCGTGAGCGGCACCGCCTACTCCCCCGATGCGGCCAAGTTCTTCGGCCTGGAGGAGACTCGATACGAGGGTCCTACCGGTATCGCCGGGGTGTTCCAGGACGCGTGCGTGAACGCCGGGATACCCGCCGTCGCGTTCTGGGCCGCAGTACCGCACTACGTGTCACAACCCCCCAATCCGAAGGCGACGGTCGCCCTGCTGCAGCGCGTCGAGGATGTGCTCGACGTCGAGGTACCGCTCGGAGATCTGCCGGAGCAGGCTGAGGAGTGGGAGCAGGCAGTCTCCGAGATGACCACCGAGGACGAGGAGATCGCCGAGTACGTGCAGTCGCTTGAGGAGCGCGGCGACGCCGAGGTGGACACCACCGAGATTCTCAGCAAGATCGATGGCGATGCCTTGGCCGCCGAATTCGAGCGCTACCTGCGACGGCGCGGACCCCGATTCGGGGGGTGATCCCTAGAGGTATTCCAGCTTGCTCGCGAGCCAGCGACCGTCCACCAGCTCCAAGGTCATTTTCATCCGGCTTCTGTCGATCCTTGGGTCGGGCCGAACAGAATTGACAATGGACTGATCCACCGCGAGCAGGATTACGACGCTCTTCTCAGGTTGGTCGGCGGTATCCGATTGCACCGCCGAGGCGACCACCTTGCCGACCGCGCTGGCCTTGTTGTCGATCAACAGCTGTCGCAGTTGCACTGAGCCCTTCGTGAACTCGTCTTTGAGCTCGCCCGTACAGCGCTCTAGGATCTGGGCGAAGTTTTCATCGACGTTGCCCGAATCGACCGAGGTCAAGATGACCGTTAACGACTCGGCGGCAGCGCGCGCCTGCTCCCTGAATTCTCGGATCTGACGGTCACGATTGAACTCATCGTGTTCCTGCGCGGCCTTCGCCCGCTGCGCAGCAAGAATCGGACCGTCATGAAACTGCTTCCACGCCAGCAGTCCGCAGGCGCAGAGTGCGACAACGGCAACGCCAATCATCAGGCTGGCGAGAACAATTCGCAGCTGGCCACCGGGCGGCGCGGGATAACCGGTCATATCAGCTCGACATCGCTTGCCAGCCAACGACTGTCGACCTTCTCCATGGTCATTCGCACCCGGCTTCGATCAATACGCGAGTCGGGTATCGCGACGTTAGTCACGGACTGATCGATGAAGAGCAGCATGATGACCTTGTCGACCGATTCGGTGTGAATCGCGGAATCGATCACCTTGCCGCTGGACTTCGCCTTGTTGTCGACCAGAATCTGGTGGAGTTGAGCGCTGGACTTCGCGTACCTCTCTTTGAACGCACCGGTCGACTTTTCCAGTATCTCTGACGTGTTTCTGTCGACATCGCGGTAGTCCGTGTTGATCATCAGCAATGCGAACGCGGTGGATGCTTCCTGCGCTTGCTGACCGGCCTTGTGCGCCTCCCGATCTCGGCTGAGCTGGACACGCCATCCCTCCGGCCCATCAGGAACCGCCCCACCATCGGCCACCAGTTTCCACCCCAGAAACCCGCACCCAGTCAAGGCAACCACGGCAATCAGCCCGGAGACGATGATCGCCACCGTCGCCCATCGACTCGGTCTGGGCGAGGGCATCGGATAACCCGGATACGGGATGGGCTCTTGCGGCCACTGCTGAATCACGACCCCCCCACTCAGTTACGGCGCATCAGGAAAGCCGCTGCACCGCCAACTCGTCGAGCGAAAGATAGCAGTTCACCGCCATGGTCAGATCAGCTTCGGCCAGCAGTGACTGGATCACGTGTTTGACGCCGCTGGTTCCGTCCAGCGCCAGCCCATACACGTACGGACGGGCGATCCCCACCAGGCTCGCTCCGAGGGCGACGGCACGTAACACGTCGATGCCGTCACGGACCCCTGAGTCGAAAGTCACCGGAACCGAACCGGCCGCCTGGACGGCCGCGGCAAGACCGTCGATCGCGGGAATTCCGCCATTCGCTTGCCGCCCACCGTGATTGGAATAGGCAATGGCATCGATACCGCGATCCACCGCTTGCCGAACGTCGTCGACATCGCAGATGCCCTTGAGGATGATCGGGAGTTTGGTCAGTTCGCGATACCGATCGATATCCGCCCAGGTGAGCCCCGGGTGGCTGAACAGCGACGCCCACACCAGACCGGCGTGCATCGGGGCCAGTTCCCCGGCCGAACGTACCCCCGCGATTTCCAGGAAGCGGGGATCTGAGGTGTAGTTCGCCAGGCAGTGTCCGTGCAGCATCGGCAGGTAACCGTGTGTGAGATCGCGGGGGCGCCAGCCCAATGTGCCGGTGTCCAGAGTCACCGCGAGCGCGTCGTACCCCGCCGCCTCGGCACGCCGGATAAAGCTGTCGGTCAGCTCGGCATCCGAAGACGGGTACAGCTGGAAAATCCCGTAGGAATCGCCGCGCTCCGCAGCGACCTCCTCAAGAGTGGCCGAAGAGAGCGTCGAATACATGGCCGGCACATCAAGCTCACGGGCGGCGGCGGCCGTCAGCAGGTCGCCACGATCGCGAACCGCACCCAGCACACCGACCGGGCAGATGAACACCGGACTGGTGAGCTCGCGCCCCAGGAATGACGTCGACATGTCCCGAGTCGTACGGTCTCGCAGCATCCGGGGCACAAGCCCGTAGTGGCGCAGCGCGGCGGCATTCGCATCCTGGGTGTGCTCGTCACCCGCCCCACCACGCACGTAGCCGAAGATCCCCTCGCCCAGCGCCTGCTCCGCGCGACTCTCCAGTTCGGCAAAGGTGAAGGGAAGTGTCGACACCTTGCCGAGCGCACCCGCCGCGTAGAACTGGAGCTGGAAATCGCCGAAGTTCATCAAGCACTCCTCATCGTTCGGACATTCGCTGGATGCTCAGCGTACTGAGCACTTTCGGCCTCATCCAGCACCGTCGGCCGGGTGGGCGCGCATGCTCATCAGTCTGATCGCACATCACATCGCGGTACAGGTAGCTCGCACATCCGGACGACTGGTAGCAATCCACCTGCCCAGCAAATTGGGACCCAAGTTAGGGGTACCTTACCGGGGTTCCTTATGATCCTCCGTGAAACGCATACGCATTCGGCGTCGGCATACCGTCCGGAAGGCCTCCGTTGTCCGCTCTCACCTACCCTGCTGGCACCCGATTCGCCCTACGCGACGGTGCAACGTGCCTCGTCACGGCCGCGGGCGCGATACTGCTGAACCCGCCGCGCAACGAGAAACTCACCGGGCTCACCGGGCCGCAGCGGCGCGTGCTCAAGACTCTCAACAGCGGCCCCACGACGCTCCCGGAACTGATAACCGATGCCGATAGCGACGCTATCGAACCACTCATCACGCGGCTACTCGAAGGCGGATGGCTGTCGCTGACGGTTCGTAACGACAGGCACGACCTCTATGCCATCGAATGTTTCGGCGTACCCGGCTCCCAACCCACCGATCCCCCACCGTCGGGCGTCCATCTGTCGAAATTCTCGGTACTGCATCGCGATTCACGCGGATACGTGCTGGAGAATCCGCTGAGCTGGTGCGATATCCGCATCCAGGATCTGCGCCTGCTCCCCTTACTCGACGGCCCCGAACGCACCATCGCCGACCTGAGCCAGGAATTCATCACGCGGTTTCGGGCCGATCTGCGCTGGGCCGGATTCCTCGTCTCCAACAACGACGAGGAGAACCGCGAGTTCACCTCGATCAGTTGGAGCGCACCCGACCTGTGGTTCCACCGCCGCAGCACCCTGGGCGAACGCACCATCACGTGGGACCACTTCGGCCCCACGAAATGGGCAAAGGGCAAGTTCCCGCAGCCGGCAGCGCGCAAACCCGACTATCCGGGAATCCCTGTCGCGCTACCCGCCCCGGACCTGGCCGCCCTCCGCGCCGACGATCCGACCCTCACCACGGTCATCGAAGACCGGATCTCGGTGCGCGCCTTCGATGACGCCAACCCCATTACCATCGAACAGCTTTCCGAGCTGCTGTACCGCACTGCCCGTACCCGTGGCGCCCGCTCGGAAAGCGAAGGCGAAGAACTCCTATCCCGCCCGTATCCTTCGGGTGGCAGCGTGTACGAGCTGGAGCTCTATCCGGTGGTGCGCAACGTCGCCGGACTCACACCCGGCATGTACCACTACGACTCCTTCGAGCACGCTCTGCGGCCGGTGGCCGACGTCGACTCCACCGCCGTCAAGCAGCTGCTGAAGTCGACCTCCGCGACACTGGAGGGTGGCGCCGAACCACAGGTGCTGCTGGTGATGGCGGCGCGTGCCGGTCGCGTGATGTGGACCTACGAACAGGTCGCCTACTCGGCCATTCTCAAGCACGTCGGTGTGCTCATGCAGACCATCTATCTGGCAGCCACCGCCATGGGTCTGGGCGCCTGCGCCCAGGGATTCGGCGATACCGCGGCATTCACCGCGGCCGCGGCCGTACCGGAGCTGCAGGAGTGCAGCGTGGGCAGCATGGTGCTGGGTACGCCGGCGACCTCCTGACCGGTCAGGAGGTACCGGCCAGGATCTCCTCATCGGTCATCGCCGCGATCTCCAGGTAGTGTCCCGCGACCACAGCCAGGCGGTCCGGCGTACCGAGTTCGATCTCGCGCTGCTTGAGCCGGTCGGCAAGCCCGGCGACGGTACGGGTGGCAAAGAGGTCGCCAACCAGTGCGTGCTCGACCGACAGCCAGTCGCGCACTCGCGCGATGACCGTCGTGGCGAGCACCGAGTCACCACCCTGGGCAAAGAAATCGTCGTACACCCCAATGGATTCCACGCCCAGCACACCTGCCATCAGATCGGCGAGGGCTGTGTCGAGATCATCCCGGGGAGCCGAGTCGGTTCCGGCGGTGGCCACCTCTTCGAGCAGAGCGGTCACCGCCCCCCGATCGATCTTCCCGTTCGGGGTCAACGGCATCTGATCCAGGAGCTCGACGCGAGCCGGGACCATGTAACCGGGGACCACATCGCCGAGCAGCGCCGCATAATCTGCCGACTGATCCGGGGCACCCGACACCGCGGCAACGAGGATCGGCGCATCACCGCCGACAATGGCAGCGACGGCATGGCGCACACCGGGCACCATCCGCAGCGCACTTTCCACCTCGCCCAGCTCCACGCGATAACCACGGATCTGCACCTGATGGTCTGCGCGGCCGAGGAATTCGATGGTTCCGTCCGGCCAGTACCTGGCCATGTCTCCCGTCCGATACCAGCGCAGTCCGTCGTACTCGACGAATCGTTCTGCGGTGCGTTCGGGGTCATTGCGATATCCGGCCGCGACATTGGCACCACCCACCCAGAATTCACCGGGCACCCAGTCCGGGCAGTCGCGACCTGCGGGTGACACCACCCGGCATCGGACGTTGCGCAGCGGCACACCGAAAGGCACCGTCGCCCAGCGCGCGGGCGGGTCTCCCACCACCTCACAGATGGTGTTGTGAATGGATGTCTCGGTGGCTCCGCCCAAGCCGGAGAACCTGCAGCCCGGGACCTGCGCGGCCAGGCGGGTCGCCAGGTCAGCGCCCACCCAGTCACCGCCCAGGGTGACCGCCCGCAGCGAGTCACCCAGGCCGTTACCGCCGATTTCCAGGATCATGTCCAGCATGCTCGGCACACAGTTGAGAATCGAAACCTTATGGCGCCGTAGCAGATCCACCCACGTGGTGGCCTCGGCGCGCTGCTCGACATCGACTGCGACCAGCGATCCGCCGACCGAGAACATTCCGAAGATGTCATACACGGAAGCGTCGAACTCCAGCGCCGACAGCGCCAGCACCCTGTCGGTCGGCCCGACATCGAACCATTCATTGACGGCATCGATGGTGTTCATCGCCCCGCGGTGCAGCACGTCCACACCCTTGGGAGTGCCCGTCGAGCCAGACGTGAAGATCACATACGCGATCGTGTCGGTCGGTGGAATGACTGGCGCAGCCAACGGCTCGCTGTGGTGCCGAGCGGTATCGATGGACACCGACGGCACCGGAATGTCAGCGTCCGAGACGGTTATCGCCATCGCAACTCCACCGGTTTCGAGGATGCTGGCCCGGCGACGGGCGGGCTGGTCAAATCCGATGGGGATGTACGTCGCCCCGGCGGCGAGCACACCGAGCACGGCGAGAATCTGATCGCGCCCCTTGGGCAGCTGCACCGCCACCGCATCGCCGGGCTGTACGCCCCGGGCCCGCAGCGCACCGGCCACCGCCAGGGCCTGCGCGGCGAGGTCGCCATACGTCCATACCCCGTCCTCGCCACCGAAGCCCCACACCACCGCGGATGCGCCGGGGTGCGTCTTCGCGAAATCGAAGAATCCTTCATGCAGGCATCGGCCGCTCACCGGGCCGTCGGTCGCATTGACGGTTCGCCTGACATCGGCTTGCGAGGCCGGAAGCCGAACGGCCGCATCGGCATTCCAGCCGTCGTCTCCGACACACAGTGCAGCCACCGCATCGGTGTAGCGCGCGAACATGGTGTCGACCATGCCCTCGGGGAAAGCCGATTCACGCACATCCCAGTTGAGCAGCAGGCCACCGCGCACCTCAGTGACCTGCGCGTCCAACAGCACCTGCGGCCCTTGGGAAATGATCCAGACCGGTTCGCCAAAGGTGTCCATGACCGACGAGGCGAACAACTCCCCCAGATTCAGCGCGCTGGTGTAGACAACCGGCGCCAACACCGGCTCACCGCGGTGCCTACCGAGATCGCGGAGCACATTCAGCCCGGGATACGCCGAATGAGCCCCGCTCTCGTACATGCTGCGTTGCAAGGCCCGGGCCCGGTCGGCCACCGACATCTGATCGGTGAGATCGACGTCGAGCATGATCGAGGAGGTGAAGTCACCGATCACCCGGTCGATATCGGGATGCACCGATTCACGATGGAACAGCGGGACGTTCAGCAGGAAACGGCTTTGCGCGGACCACCCTCCGATCGTCTCCGCGAAGACCGCGGCCATCGCCATCGCGGGGGTGATGCCACGCTGATGCGCGGCCGCCAGCAACTGCTGCTTGGCCTGCGGTTCCAGCCAGTAGTCGTATCGGACGGTGCGGTGTGGTTCGGCGCGTTCACTCACCGGTACGGTCGGCAGCTCCGGCGCACCCGGCAGGTCGTCCAGCCGCTCGCTCCACCATTTCCGATCACGCTCGCGCGCCGACTCATCACCGCGCTGCTCGGTGCGATACCGCCGGTAGGTGTATCCCAACTCTGGTTGCGCGGCACCGTGATACAGCGCAGCCAGATCGGACACCAGCACTCGGTAGCTCATCGCGTCCCCGGCCAGCATGTCGACATCCAGATGCAGGCGGCTGCGCTGCTCGTCGCGCAGGGTCAGCGTGACATCGAGCACCTGGCCGTCCTCGATCGCCAGGCGCTGATGCGTCTTGCGTTCACGGAGCCCGGTCAGTGCCGCCTCGATTTCCTTGTCCGCACGTCCCCGCAGGTCCACCACGCTGAACACATCACGCTCCGGAGCCGACAAGGTCTGCTGGGTGCCATCAGGCAGAAACCTGGTGCGCAGCATCGGATGTGCCGCCACCAGCCGTTCCACCGCCAGCCTCAGCCGCTCGGGATCGATTGCTCCACCGTCGAACTCGACATACAGGTGTGCGGCGACGCCACCGAGCTCCTGATCTTCCGAACGACCGATCCAGTAGGCGTGCTGCATAGTGGCCAGCGGGTAGGGCGCATCCTCCGCCGCGTCGTCCGTGTCCGCCGGGGTGCCGGCGGCCGCGACGTCGGCACGAACGTCCGGGGCCGACTCCGCGCCATCGCCCAATAGCGCGTGCCAGGACTCGACCGACGGCTCGGCGGCGAGCTGCGCGAAGGTGATGCGGCTCCCCCGCTTGCGCCATCCACCTGCCAGGGTCATCATGCGGATCGAGTCCAGCCCAAGCGTGATGAGGTCGGCGGCGTCCGAGATCTCCCGGGGGGTGAGCCCAATGAGGTCGCCGACGGTCGCCTTAATCTCGTCCTTGCTGATTGATTCCATCCGTGCTGTCTTCCTGTCGCTATCCGTCAAGTGCCCGAGCCAGCGCGGCAACGCTCCGTTGCCACAGCCACGCCAGCCGCTCGGCATCCGCCGAGGTGAAAAGGTTTGAGCTCCATTGCCAGTTGGTGACCAACTGCGGTCCTTCGGTAGTCGTCATCACCGCCGAACCGATGTTGATGGCGAATCGCAACGGCAGATCCGGTTCGGAGTCCGGAGGCACGGCGAGACTTCGCGAATCCGTGATGAGCGACCATGGCTGATCGTCAATACCACTGATATCCATACGGCCCACATAGTTGAACTGGATCTGCGGGTCCCGCGCCGAAGCCAGCTCCTCACGGCGCTCCGCATAGCGAAGCAAACCGTAATCCAGCCCCTGATGCGGAATCTCGCTGAGATGCGCGGCGACCGTGGCCAAGAGCCGACCGGCCGCCTGGCTGTCGTTCTCCACCTGATCAATGTCTATCGCCGTCTCGCCGGCGGCCACGCGTACCGGATAGACCGTGGTGAACCAGCCAACGGTGCCGCTGGTGTCCGTGTCGAGCTCCGCGTCGTCTCTGCCGTGGCCCTCCAGCGAGACCAGAGTGCCTGCGGCAGGGTCTTGTCCGCGCTGCGCACGCCAGCTGGCCACCGTGACCGCCAGCGCCGCCAGCAGGAACCCGTAGACACCTTCGGGCTTGTTCAGCGACGCCAGCAGCCGGGCGGTGATATCGACAGGTGTCGGTACCGCGGTGGTTTGCAAGGTTCCCCAGGTGTCTCGGACCGGGTCAGCGTGCCGCGACCCCAGCTCCGGATCGGCACCAGAGACCTGTGTGGCCCAATAGTCCCGCTGACGTGACACGTCCTCGCTGGAGGCGCGCTGCTGCATCAGCTGGCTCCACCGCCGATACGAGGTGAACTCCATGGGCGCCTTGGGCACTCCGCCGGATTCCACCGCGTGCCACGCATCCGCAAGGTAGCCCAGCACAATGTGCCAGGACACCACGTCCATCGCCAGATGATGGACGGTCAGCAGCAGGGCGTCGCCCGCCTCGGCGTCTGTGAGCCAGGTTGCCCGCATCATGGCACCCGATGACGGGTCCAGGGCGTCAAAGGCCTTTCGTGCCGCAGTGGTAATCGCGGCGTGGGTGGCTTCTCCCGTGGGCAGCTCCACGTGGCTGAGCACACTTTCGGCGCGCACCACCCCAGGTTCACGGGTGACCACCCGAGGCCCATCAGGGGTATCCACCAGCGTCGACCGCAACATGGCGAATCCGTCGAGAAGCAGCTGGAGCATCTGCTCAATCCGTGGACCATCGATGCCCTCGGGCAGCCGGACAAGCACCGACAACGAGAGCCGTCGGTAGATTTCGCTTTCGTACATCCACGACACCACCGGCAGTGGCGGAACCTCGCCGTAGTCCGCTTCTCCCGCAATCGAATCCAGGCCCTCGGCGCGACCGGCTCGTTCGTCTATGAGGGCCGCGAGCTGCCGGATCGTCGGCGCGGCCAACACCATGCGCGGGGTAATCACCAGATCGCGCTTACGCGCCTTGTTCACCAGTGAAATCGCGACGATGCTGTCCACTCCAAGGGAAAAGAAGTCTTCGTCGATACCCGGAGCGGTGCCGTCGAACAGTTCGGCACAGCACTCACACAGTGCACATTCGGTGGTGCTGCCTGGCTGCGCCGCCACACCCTCGGCGGCGCCTCCGGACAGGGCGTCCAGCGCGAGCCGCTCCAGCACATCGCCGTCCAGCTTGCCGTTTACCGTGACGGGCAGCCGCTCAAGCACAACCAGACGCGACGGCATCATGTAAGACGGCAGCCGATCGGCGAGGCCGAACAGGGTCCGAGCAGAGTCGAATTCGGCTGCCTCCTCTTCCGAGACAACAAAACCCACGAGAGTGGCACCGCCCGCACGGCGCACCACAGTCACCGCGGCGGTTTGCACACCCGGTTGTAGACGCAGCGCGGATTCGATCTCACCGACCTCGACCCGATAACCGCGGATCTTCACCTGAGAGTCAGCACGGCCCAGATACGCGAAGCCTCCGTGGGGCACACGGCGCACCAGGTCGCCCGTCCGGTACATGCGCTGACCCGGTTGCTGCGGATCCGCGACAAAAGCGCCCGCCGTCACCGCGGGCCTGCCCGCGTATCCGCGGGCCAGCTGTGCACCGGCGAGATACAACTCGCCCACGGTACCGTCCGGCACCGGCCGCAACCGCGAATCGAGAACGTACCCGGCCATTCCCTGATTGGGCGTGCCGATGGTGGGCTCCGGATAGTCCTTCACCGCTGCCACAACAGCTTCGACAGTCGTCTCGGTGGGGCCGTAACAGTTGTAGACGGCGGTACCGCTCAACGAACGCAGCCGGTTCCACAATGCCGTCTCGATAGCCTCGCCACCAAGGGCCAGCACCGGAAGCTCCCGGTCGAGCAGTCCCGCGGCGGACAACTGAGCCAGCATCGACGGCGTGGTGTCGATCATGTCAATACCGTGCGCGGCCATGCCCCGCACCAGCCGATGCGCATCCCGCATGGCCTCGGCGTCGAACAGGTGCACGGTGTGCCCGTCCAGCAGACCGATCATCGGCTGCCAGGAGGCGTCGAAGCTCAACGACCATGCATGGGCGATCCGCAATGTGCGCCCGAGCCGCGCGGTAGCCGGTCGATACACCCGATCACGATGGTCGGCAAAGTAACTCATCAGCGCACCGTGCGTGCCGATGACCCCCTTGGGCTCACCGGTCGAACCGGAAGTGAAGATGAAGTAGGCACTCTGCTCACGGTGCCGATCGACCACAGGCGCAGCGACGGGGCGCGCGGAGATCCGCTCGATGCTCGCCGGCTCGTCGAGCACCAGAACGGGATAACGCCCGTCGGCGATATCCCGATGTTCGCCGACCGTGACGATGAGTTTCGGATCAGACTGACGCAGAATCGATTCGATGCGCGCCCTCGGCAACCCGATGTCCACCGGAACATATGCCGCGCCCGCTGCCAGGACCGCCAGAATAGCGACGATGGCATCAGTAGATCGCGGGAGTGCCAGTGCCACAGTGTTTTCCGGACCGATATCGTGGGCAACCAGTTCCGCCGCCAACCGGCTCGCGTTGGCGTGCAACTGCGCGTAGGTGTAGCGCGTGTCGGCCCCCGCCGACTGCACAGTAAGCGCGATTCCGTCGGGGTTCTCGGCCGCCTGCGCCGCGAACAGCTCCCACACCGAAGCAACCGACGGATCGGCCGCCGACGGCGTCACGACGATTTCCGCGCGCTCACGAGCAGTCAGCACATCGAGCGCATCCGGTGTCCGGTCACCGATCTCCGGCAGCTGACGTAACACCGAGACAAGGCGCTCGCCGATGCTGGCGCCCGAAACATGCGGTAACGCCTCCGGAATTGCTTCAATGAGCACCAGCAGCGAATCTCCATGCATGTGCGACACCACGGTGAGCGGATAGTGGGCCAGACTTTCCATCTCAACCGGACGGAAGCGAGTGCCGTCTGCCATCTCGACGGCCTGAGCCGCATCGCCTATCGGGGCGTTCTCGAAGACGAACAGGGTGTCGAACAACGCGGCACTGCCCTCCGCGCGCTGCAGCGCGGACAGGCTCAGGTACCCAATATCGCGCATCGCCGCGGCCTCGCGCTGCAATTGCGCACACTGCTCAACTACCGACGTCGAGTAGTCGACGTGATGCACCATCGGCACCGAGTTGATAAAGAGCCCGACCATCCGCTCGACATCGGGTAGTTCCTTGGGCCGCCCGGACACGATGGTGCCGAACACCACATCCGTGCGATCGGTCAGCCTGCCGAGCACGAGCGCCCACGCGAACGCCGTCACGGTGTTGAGGGTGAGCCCGTTCACGGCTGCCCACTGGCGAAGCCGCGCGGTTTCCTCTGCGGTCAAAAGGAATTGCGATTTCTGGGGCACGCTGTCGTGTGCGGCGACAACGCCGTCGGCAAGCATGAGCGGCCCGGAGACGGTGCTCAGGTAGCGCATCCATCGCTCGGTCGCGGCGGCGTCGTCCTGCGCGTTGAGCCATGCGATGTAATCGCGGTAGGGCCGCACCGCCGGCAGTCCATCGGCAGACCCGTTGGCCTGATAGACGGCGAGAAGCTCGCTGAAGAAGATGGCGATCGCCCAGCCATCCATGAGGATGTGGTGGGTGGTGACGATCATCCGGTGCCGCGATTGGCCGGGGACGGTGAGTAACACGATGCGGATCGCGGGACCCTTGCCCAGATCGAATGGGCGGCGCCGCTCGCTCAGCGCGACATCGTCGAATTCCGTTGGCTGTGCCTCACGTTCCTCCCACGGAATGTCCGCGTGAGTAGGCACGATCTGCACGGGTTTGGGCAGCCCGCGGTCCCAGAAGGCGGCACGCAGATTGGGGTGCCGAGTCAGGAGTGCCTGAGCACTGCGGTGCAACAGATCGACGTCGAGGCCGCCTTCGATATCGGCGACGAACTGCATGCTGTACAGATCGACGCTCTCGTCGGCGAGCTGGGATAGCGCAAAGAAGCCTTCCTGTAGGGGACTCAGCGCCAGCACGTCCTCGATCTGAGGCTGCTGTTCGGTACCCGTCACGACTGCGCCTGCCACGATGCGGTGAGCTCAGCGAGCGCCTCGGCACTTAGGCCAGAAGCACTCATCGGAGCGCTGGGCTCTGTCGGCCTTTCGGTACCCGAATTATCCTCTGCCGCCACCGAGTCAGCGGAATCGACAGCTCCCGCCAGCTGGGAGATCGTCGCGCATTCGAACACCATTTGCGGGGTCATCGCCAGGCCACGTTCGGCAGCACGGGTCGACCATTGGATGGAGATGACGCTGTCGCCGCCAAGAGCAAAGAAGTTGTCCTCGGGATCGATATCGCTGATCTCCAGCAGCTCCTCCAGGATGGCGATGAGTGCGAGCGTGGTCCCCTCAGACCCCTCATTCACTGGCGCCGCGACACGTTCGTGTGCGGCGGCCGGCGGAGCCAACAGCCGCTCCATCGCATCCGCCGGTAGCAGCACGATCTCGGAAACCCGTAGGTCCTGGTCCTTGGCGAACGCGTCGAACGCCGCATCCAGCGCACGTGCGATCAGCCGGGTGGTGTCGGGGTCATACAGATCGGCGTTGGCCACCACCGACACATCGAGCCCGCCCGAGGGGGTGACGTTTAGCGCGAAGTTCAGATCCAAATAGGAGACGTCCACCTCCATCGGCAGCGGTACCAAAGAAGTCCCGCCAGAGCCTGTCAGATCTCGTGCCTCCGTACCCCAATCCGCACCACGAAAATTGACCATGGTCTGAAACAGAGGATTCCAGGAGAGCGAACGCGGCGGATTGACGGCCTCCACCAGTTTCTCGATGGGCAGTTCCTGGTGTGCATGTGCGTTGAGCGTGGCATCACGGCTACGTTTCAGTACCTCGCGCAGGGTCGGGTCCGCGGACAAGTCGTTCCGCAGCGCCACCATATTGGCAAACAGTCCAACAAGATTCGCGACATTCGGGTGTACTCGGGCGGCAACCGGGCTACCGATGACGATGTCCGTGCCACCGCCGAGCCGATGCAGAACGGCGGCCAGTGCCGCTTGGTAGACCATGAATTCGGTGACACCATGCTGCTCGGCCATCCGAGTCAGTGCCTGCCTGCGCTCGGGCGGCACGGTGAATCTCTCAACCTCACCACGCTTTCCGAGAATCTGCGGCCGAGCGCGATCGTGTGCCACCGCAATCTCGACGGGCACGCCGGCCAACAGCTCACGCCAGTATGCGACCTCCGCCTGCCCGAACTCGCTGCCGGCGCCGAAGGCGTTGCGCTGCCACAAGACATAGTCCGCATATTGCACCGGGTGCGGATCCCACTGTGGCGCCTGTCCCGCGATACGGGCGCGGTACGCGGCCACCAAATCATCGACGATCACGGTGAACGAGACGTGGTCCACCACCAAGTGGTGCACCGCCAGGGCCAGCACGTGCTCCTCGGCACCCAGCTCGACAATGGAGGGACGGAACAGCGACTCCGATTCCAGCCCGAATATGTGGTGTCGCAGCTCGGCCAGGGTGTCCGCAAGGTTTTCCGGATCGGTCCGGAGGATCGGGACCGACAGCTCCCGCGACGGATGCACGATCTGGTAGGGCCCGCCCTCATGGATCGCGAAATTGGTGCGTAACGTCTCGTGACGGGCGACCAGGTCATTGAGGGCCGCAATAAGCGCGGTTGTCTGCAAGGGACCGTCGAAACGCAACGCCAGCCACATGTTGCCAATATCGGTAACACCCTCCATCTGGCACTCGAACCACATGGACAGCTGGGACGAGGAGAGCGGCAGACGCTCCGGACGGGCGGTTTCGACGAGATCCGGACGACCGTCCTGAGGAGCGACCTCCATCTCATCGGAATCATCGAGGTCCAGCTCATCGAGCTCGATCTCGAACTCCTCGCGGAAGTACGTGACAAGCTGCTCGGCAAGTCCCGCCGGAGTGGGACTGTCGAAGACCGTGCGCACCGTCAAGTCGATGCCGAACTGAGCGCGGATCTGCGCGACGAGGCGCGCGGCCAGCAGCGAATGGCCACCCAGTTCGAAGAACGAATCATCAACGCTGACCGCGTCACGCCCGAACAAATTGGCGAAGATCGCGCACATTCGACGTTCGGTTGGCGTCGTCGGGGCCCGAAATGCCCTCGCCGCCATCGCATCCGGGGTGGGTAGCGCCCGCTTGTCCAGCTTGCCGCTGGTGGTCAGCGGAATCTCGGGAATGACCGCGAATGCGCTGGGCACCATGTACCCCGGCAGCAGTTCCTGAGCGCGAGCGCGCAATTCGTCCAGGTCGATCTCCGCGTTGGGTCCATCGGCGGCGGGCACGACATAGGCGGCCAGCATCGGACCCACCTGCGGATCCTCCACCACGGCGACCACACAGCGACCGACTCGCGGATCGGCGCCGATGACCCCCTCTACCTCACCGAGCTCGATGCGGAATCCGCGGACCTTGACCTGCTCGTCGGCGCGGCCCACAAACTCGAGTTGGCCGGAAGTATTACGGCGCACCAGATCACCGGTGCGGTACAGCCGACCTCCGGGACTGAACGGGTCGGCCACGAACCTCTCGGCGGTGAGTACCGGCCGGCCACGATAGCCGCGGGCCAGCTGCGTACCCCCGAGATACAACTCACCGACGACGCCGGCAGGCACCAGTTCGAGCGACTCGTCCAACACGTAGGCGTACACGTTTCGATTCGGCAGGCCTATCGGCACGACCGAATTGCCCTGAGGGCCTTCAACAGGCATATACGTCGAACACACCACGGCCTCAGTGGGTCCGTAGTGATTCCTTAGTTCGACGTCGAACATCAGGGCAAACTTGTCCGCTACCTCGCCGGGAAGCGCTTCACCACCGACGGGAATGTGCCGTAGCCCGCGCAACTCACCGGCCTCGGGCATCAACATCACCGAATTGAGCAGCGACGGCACCATGTGCAGCACCGTCACGCCCCGACGCCGCACCAGGTCGATCACATACCCGATATCGGAGAAAGGATTTGGCTTGGGAACGACGACCTGCGCCCCCAAAGACAAAGGGCACAGGATGTCGGCCAGCGAGGCATCGAAGCTCACCGAGGTGGACTGCAGCATCCGATCCTGGGCTGTCATGCTCCAGTCGGCCGTAAAAGCGACCACATGCTCAGCGATCGCCACATGCGCAACGGCAACACCCTTGGGTCGTCCGGTGGATCCAGAGGTGTAAATCACGTAGGCCACGTTCTCGGGCAGCAGCGGGCGCAACCGGTCCGCGTCGCTAATCGCGGTATCGGAAAGGGCGGCGGCGTTCTCCTCCGCTGCCTGGAACTCCCGCGCTCCCAACACCATCCGGGGCTTCGCATCGGCGCTCAGATACTCGATGCGCTCGCCGGGAAGGCCAGGGTCAATGGGCATGTACGCCGCGCCCGATTTGAGGACCGCGAACATCGCCACAATGAACTCGACCGATGTCGACATTTGGAGGGCGATCACATCCTCGGTACCCACCCCTTGCGCGATGAGCCACCGCGCGAGGCGGTTCGCGCGACGGTGCAGCGCGTCATAGGTAAGTTCCGCCTCATCGGACACCACCGCCAACGCATCCGGTGTCGCCTGAGCCGCCGTCTGAAGAAGATCCACGAGCGTCCCACGCGGAACATCGGACAGCGCTCCGTGCGACTGCGCCAGGACGGCCGAGCGCTCCTCGGCGCCAAAGAGATCCAACCGTGAGAGTGGTTCCTCCGGGCGAGTCAGGCCGTCATCAAGCAGCCGCCCATAGTGCGCGAGGAGCTGATCTACCAGCCACTGAGGTAGTGCATCGGTCTGATATTCGATCTCAACCACGGTGCCCGTCGAGTCCGTCGCAACCGCCAGAGCCAGTGGCACTTGCGCGGCACCCGCATCGAGATCGAGGCGGGTGGTTTCCACGCCTGCCAGTCGATATCCGTTGGGGTCCTTGCGCATACTGAAGCCGAGCCGCACCAGCTCATCCAGTCCGTCGCGGCCGGTGCCGCGGCTCGGATTGACCTCGCGCACCACCTCGTCGATTCCGATGTCCTGGTGCTCAAAGGCCCCCAGGCACGCCTCGCGCACGGTGGCCACGTATGCGGCGAAACCTGCCCTCGGGTCCACGCCGGCACGTAACAGCACCGTGTTACCGAAATAGCCAATTGCCTTTTCCGCATTGGCCTTGCGCTCCACTACCGGGATAGCGATGAAGAAATCCGTGGCCGCGGTGTAGCGATGAATAAGCGTGCCGAAGGCCGCCAGCAGCACCATGAACGGCGTTGCCGAGTGCGCTCGGGCGAATTCCTCCATCCGCGCCGCCGTCTCTGCGGACAGCGGAACCGCTCGCCGCCGCGCAGATCGTGAAGTCACGTTTGACGATGACGAGCCGGGAAGGTCCAGGGGCTCCGGGAGTGGCGCCAGCGACTGGCGCCAATAGTCGATGCCGGCGTCCGATGACCGGGCGGCGGCCGCCCCCACGACCATGAACTGAGGAGCGTCACCCTCGACCGGGCGGCCGTTGTAGTACTCGCTCAGCTCGGCGAAGAACACGTCCCAGGAGTTGTCATCGAAGCTGATGTGGTGCACCACCAACAGCAGAACGAATTCCTGCTCACCCAAACGGAGCAACGTGACCCGTAGCGGCAGGTCGGCCGTCAGATCGAATGGGCGTCCGAGTTCGCGGCCCGCCAGCGCCTGAATCTCCCGCTCGCGCACGCCCTCCTCAGTATTGGCTAAATCTACAGTGGTCCACGGAAGTTCGATGTCCTCGGCGAAGACCTGATACGGCTCTCCGGCAGCGTCGACGCCATAGGTAGTGCGCAGGATGTCGTGCCGCCGGATAATGGCCGCGAAGGCATCACGCAGCCGAATCTCGTCGAGAGCGCCTCGCATCCGATGCGCGACACCGACGTTCAGCGTGGTATCAGCCTCATCTTTGGTCTGCAGAAACCACATGCGTCGCTGACCTGGCGCGAGTTCGCGCCGCTCACCCGCCGGGACCCGGGGGGCCGTGTCAGTGGCGGCTTTCGCCTCCACGCCACTTTCGGCAAGCCGTTTGCGCAGGAGCTCGCGCCGGCGGTCCAATGCGGACAACTGATCCCCGCTCACCGAGCACCACCACTCAGGACGAAAGCCTGGAATCCGAACGACTCCGCGCGCATGAAATGAACCACCTCAATCTAGGAACTATGCCTAGCCTTACCTTAATGTCTGTCGGCGGCAGCGGGTGACGCCCCATGGGTGCCGTGAATCACCACGCCCCGAGCGTGAGCTGCATACCCAATAGCGGGTTACGTTAGGCTAATCTAACTATCTGCAAGCTGGAAGGAAGCTCGACGTGGATCGCAAACTCGGATGGATCAGGCAGTTCCATAAGCCGGAGTCACCCGATGCACCATTACTGCTGTTCTTTCCCCATGCAGGTGCTGGCGCTTCGGCATATCGCACGCTCTCGAAAGCCGCTTCGGCAAATTTCAATGTCGTGATATTCCAATACCCTGGGCGCCAAGATCGCGCCGGTGAGCCAGCCTTGTCGACGCTTCCCGATATCGCCTCGGGAGCATTCACCGAGTTCCAGTCATCGGAACACAATCGCGGCGTTCCGATCCATACGTTCGGCCACAGCATGGGCGCCGTGGTCTCGTTTGAGTTTGTCCGACTCGCGGAGGCCGCCGGACTGGACGTGCGTCAACTGACCGTCTCCTCAGCGGTGGCGCCTGCCAATATCGCCGACAAGCCCGCTCTGCCGACCGACGATGACGCGGTATTGGCACATATGGGCGCCCTCGACGGTACGAACTCCGCGGTCATGGGCAATCTCGACGTCATGCGGATGGCACTGCCGGTCATGAAGGGCGACTATCGGGCCTTCAACGCGTACGAGTGCACCGAGGGTGTCAAGGTTGCGGCACGTATCCACTCGATCGGTGGGGATCAAGACCCCATGATCACCATGCGCGACCTCTACGGCTGGGGTAAACACACCAACGAACTCGACGTGACGTTGTTTGATGGCGGGCACTTCTTCCTGAACTCCCAGACCGAGGCGCTGGCCGAACTGCTGGCCGCGAACGCGGCCCGCGCGGACTCGCCGCGACGATGAGCGACACCGACGCCGATCCCGTTGTCATCTCCGGTATGGCGATCGAGATGCCTGGGGCGATCGACACCCCGGCAGCGTTCTGGAACGCATTGGCGGACGCTCGCGAGCTCGTCTGCCCTTTCCCCCGCGATCGCGATTGGCCCGTCGACGAGCTGTTGTCGCTATCCAATCTGGACGGCTGGGGACGCGTGTCCGACGCCGGTGGATTCCTCACCGATGCAAGTGCTTTCGACCCCACTTTTTATGGGATCACACAGCGCGAAGCAGTCGCCATGGACCCGCAACAACGGGTGGCCATGCGATCAGCGTGGAAGGCCTTAGAGAACACCGGCCTGAACCCGGGAGCACTCGACGGTTCCGAGGCCGGTTGTTTCATCGGTATCTCCCCCAACGAGTACGGGCCGCCGGTCGGCGAAGTCAATGCCCACAGCGGAATGCGTGTGGTCGGCCGTGGACAATTGGGCGCGGCCGGTCGCATCTCGCACCAGTTGGGACTCATCGGGCCGTCCATGTGCATCGACTCGGCGTGCGCATCGTCCTTGGCAGCGCTTCATGTCGCCGCCACCGCGGTTCGGGCCGACGAATGCGAGTGGGCCATCGCCGGCGGCGTCTGCGTCATGGGCTCACCTGGCGGGTTCTATGAGTTCTCCCGGATGCACGCTCTCGACCCCGACGGGCACTGCCGCTCGTACTCCGATGAGGCCAACGGCACACTCTGGGGCGAAGGCGTGGGAATGGTTGTACTGGAACGTGAATCGCGCGCTCGCGCCCTGGGTCACCGGGTGTACGGGCGCATCATGGCCATCCGTACTAACCACAATGGCGGGGGTAAACCCATCCTGGTGCCACGCGGGCGGGCGCAGGCGAAGCTGGTCGCCGCGACCATCGCCGCCTCCGGTGTCAATCCAGCCGACGTCGGGATGCTCGAAGGACATGGCACGGGCACCCGCGCCGGCGATCCGCTGGAGATCATGGCGTTGCAGAGCACCTACGGGGCCGGAGGCTCACACGCACTGCTGGGATCTGCGAAATCTAATGCCGGACATGCACAATCGGCTGCGGGAATGGTAGGGCTGATCAAATTGCTGTTGGCCGGCCAGCATGGACACATCCCTCCCACCTTGTTCGCGGACAACCCCACGACCAAGGTCGACTGGTCGATGACCGGGATCCGCCTGGCCACGAAGCTGCACCCCTGGGAGCCGAAGAATGGCATCCGGTACGGCGCCGTCTCTTCCTTCGGGGCCGGGGGCGCCAACGCGCACGCCATCATCGCGATGCCTGCCAGCGACGCAGTCGGAGAGGACGGCGACGATGTCTAGCCACCGCTTACCCGACGGAACCATCCCTGTCCTACTCTCGGCGGACACCCCAGAGGTGCTGTGCCGGGAGGCCGCCGCACTCCTGGCGTATGTGCTTGACCACCCGCGAATCACCCCGAATCGGATTGCGGGCATGATCTTCCGGACCCGCACCGCGCGCCGGTTCCGCGCACTGATCACCGTCGACGACCACGATCAATTGGTAGCCGCACTGCGGGCCGTCGTTACCGGTGCGATCCACACCCACGTGATCCGCAATGCCGAGCCCGCGACCTCTCGCCGCCGTGGATTTGTGTTCCCCGGGCAGGGCGGGCAACGCCCGGGCATGGGAAGACTCTTCTACGATCGGTTCCCCGATTTTCGCGACAAGGTCGACCGCTGCTCGGAACTGTTCGCCACGCAGTTCGGCCGTTCGCCGCTGAATTATCTTCTCGATGAACACCTTCCCGCCGATGACCGTGCAAGTGTCGTCCAGCCCGCCCTGTTCACTCAGATGGCGGGCCTGGCCGCGCTGTGGCGTTCCGTCGGCGTCACCCCGGATGTCGCGATCGGACACAGTCAGGGTGAGATCGCCGCGGCGTATGTTTCCGGCACCATGTCTCTTGCTCACGCGGTCACCGTGGTGGGCACCCGGGCCCGGATCGCGGATGAATTCCCGGCAGACGACTACGTCATGGCGGTGATCGCCGCCGATCGCGACACCTGCGAGGAACTGCTTGCCCGGCAATCGGGTTGGGCCGAACTCTCGGTGATCAACTCCCCCTCGATGGTGGGGATCTCCGGCCAGCGCGAGACCGTTCAGCAGATTGTCGACCGCCTCACCGAAGACGGGGTCTTCGCTCGGATCATCCCGGTGCGATACCCGGCGCATACCAGCATGATCGCCTCGATCGGCGCCGAGATTCGCATGGCCCTTGCCGAAGGTCTCGGCGTCAGCGAGTTCGCGGTCTCCGAAATCGATTGCATTGGTTCGACACTAGGTGCACCGATTACTCCTGAGGTACCGGTCGATCAGTATTGGTTCTGGAACCTGCGCAATGTCGTCCGTTTCGATCGCGCCATCGCGACCGCGGTGACGGCTCAGGTCGACACCTTCGTGGAGCTCGCCGAACATCCCACATTGCAGCTGGCGATCCGTGAGAATCTCGCGGCTCTGGACTCCGAACGCACCGCGTGCGTAGTAGGCACATCCACCCGGACCGCAACCGATCTGGCCGAATTCACCGCCAACCTCGCGAACCTCGCCGTCCATGATCTCAACTACAACTGGGACGCGCTGCGCACCGAGACATCCGAACCCATATCGCTGCCATTGCGCGACTTCCCCAATGTTCAGAACAACGACGTTCCACTCTGGCTGTCGTACCGCTGGGCGAACAGCGGGGCTTCCGTAGCGACGCACACCTCCGTCCCGCAGGAAGCCGATCGCCCAACAGACCGAGTCGATTCTCCGGCACACCCGCGGCTACTGCGCGAGGCCTGGACCAAGGTGACCCGGCGCTCGATGATGCCGCCAAGGTTCTATGGATTCATCGACGCCACCGGCGAGGCCGGGGCGCTCGTCGAGGCACTGCGCGAGGGTGCGCCGGACTTCGGTTCATCGGCCCACATCATTGGCGACGCAGAGGTATCCGGTACCGGCGACGCTGACACTGTGGTGATCGTGCTTCCCGCCGCGGGACAACTGGATGACCCCGGGGCCGCCGACGCGGTGGCACAGTTCTTCGGCGACCGCACATGGTGGCCAGAGCTGTCGAGCTCGGTGACCGGATGCTGGATTGTCACGGTCGGCGGCGAAGAAGTCACCAGCGCAGATACGTCATCAGATCCGGTGCACGCCGCGATCGCCGCCGGATTTCGCTGCATGGGTGCCGAGCATCCGGGAATTGCCTTCCGGCATCTGGACCTCACGTCGGATATCGCCCACCCGGACAGTGCCAGCATCGTCCTGGCCGCGCTGCAATCAGCCGGAGAATCGGAGTTGGCACTCCGGGCGGACGGCATGTACGCCAAGCGCATCCTGGATGCCAGTCAGGACGGCGATAGCGAAACCGCCACTGCGGTACCCGATCACGTCCTGATCACCGGGGGCACCGGAAAACTCGGTCAGGAATTCTGCGAGCACTACGCCCGACTGGGCACCCGGCACATCACCCTGATCAGCCGTTCCGGCGAGACCGCCGCGGTGGCCGGACGGCTCGACGCCATCCGGCGCAGCACCGGTGCCGTGGTTCGTGCACTCTCCTGCGATGTGACCAATGCGTCCGCCGTCGCCGAACTCGCCGGTGAGCTGCGCGAATCGCCTGCGGACCTGATCATCCATGCCGCGGTGAGCTATTCGGATACTCCGCTCGCCGAGGTCACCTCCGAGAAGTTCCACCAGGCGTTACGCGCCAAGGTCGGGGGCATCACGAATGTCCTCGACGCCCTGCCCCGCACCGATTCCTGTCACGTCATGTTGTGCTCATCGCTGGCGGCGACGATCGGCGGCAAAGGCCAGCTGATGTATGCGGCGGGCAACCGGATGCTGGACGTGCTCGCGGCCCGTCAGCGTTCCGCCGGACTGGATTGCGTATCCGTGCAATGGGGCCAGTGGACCGTGCACCTCGATCTCGATGACACAGGTATTGCGAAACTGGCCGCCGCAGGGGTCCATCCGATGCGGCCTGCCGATGCTCTTGCCGTCGGGATGAAACGACACACCGGCAACACCCTGGTCGGAGCGTTCGACCTCACGCAGGCACGCGAGGTATTGGGTGTGTTCGGGTACGGGCCGCTGCTCTCCGAGCTTGTGGACAACAGCAGGCCGGCAGCGCCCACGGAGCGCATTCGGCCCGCGGCGGTGACGCCCGAGAACCGCTCCGGACATCTGGTGCAGTTACTCGCTGAGGTCATCGGCGCCGACCACGCCGACTCCATCGACACCGCCATGCCCATGGTGGCGATGGGCCTGGATTCATTGCAGGCACTGGAATTTCGACGGCGCGTGCAGGCTGAACTCGACTTTGAGCTGCCGGTACAAGATCTACTCGGCGGAGCCTCCGTGGATCACGTCATCGAGGTGCTGTCGGCTCAGACACGCTGACCGATACCCAACAAACTTGTTGGGTATACTCATGGCATGGCAGCGACACGGCGCGGCACCACCGGCAAGGCGGTAGCGGCTTCCAGCCCTGCGAAAAAGCGCGGGTCTACATCGATTCGCTCGGTGAGCACTCCCCAACGTGTGGTGGTCGGCAGCCTGGCGGTCGCCACACAGCCGGCCGACGATCCGCTTGCTCCGTTGCGGGTGTCCTACCTGGTCGACGCCGTTGGCGGGGCCGCGCAGTTGGCCCGGATTATCGGGGTGAACCGGTCGCAACCCTCACGGTGGATCTCCGGTGAGGAACGCCCCGGCGGCCGCACCGCCCCCCTCATCATCGATCTGGAGCATGTTGTGTCGCGGGCACGTCTGGTGTGGGGTGACCCCGCCGCGACAACGTGGCTGGAAAGTGCGAACAGCTACCTCGGGGGCGCCCGCCCGCTGGATGTGTTGTTGAGCGAGGGGCCGGGCCGGGTCCTCGATGCACTGGATGCGGTAACCGCGGGGTCCTTTTCGTAGATGCTGGCCTACCGGATCTTCCCGTACCTCGCGGACGCGAAGACGGGGCAACCTGGACATCCGCTGTACCAGCACCGACCGCAACGCGGTGGCCGAATCGACCATCCCGACTACTACGTCTGGTACCTGGGAACGCGGCCCGAGGTGGCATGCGGGGAGGTATTCGGGGATCTACAGATCTGGGACGACTCGATACTGGAGTTCCCCCTGCTGGGTACCCGCAGGGCGCTCGGAGTGTTCAGCCTTCCCGATAACCTACGGGTATGTGATCTCGATGATGCGAAACAGCTTGTCAGGCTTGGACTTCGCCCCACACAGGTGGTAGCGCGGAATCTCGCCGTCACTCAGGCGTGGGGACATCAGATCTGGTCGGAGACCATGGCCGACGGCGGGGACCAGCGGTGGCAGGCCGTCAGATGGTGGTCATACCACCGTCCGTCGTGGCCGGTGCTGGCGAGCTGGCACCGCCCGAAACTGGAGCGGGTCGAACTCCTGGACCTCGACCACCCGGCCATCATCGACGCGGCAACCGCACTGAATCGTCCCATCAGCCGCTGACATTCACCTACCGAGGATTCGCCGCACAGACTGCTCCGGGCGAAGATCCAAGCGGCGCAGCAACTGCGCGTTGAGCGCGACCACCACGGTGGATGCCGACATCAAGATGGCCCCCACGCTCATCGGGAGCACGAATCCGATCGGGGCGAGCACGCCCGCCGCCAACGGAACCGAGATCAGGTTGTATCCGGCCGCCCACCAAAGGTTTTGCTTCATCTTGCGATAGCTGGCCCGCGACAACTCGATCACCGACAGCACCGACCGCGGATCCGAGCTGCCCAGAATGACACCGGCGGAAGCGATCGCGACATCGGTTCCCGCTCCGATCGCGATCCCCACATCTGCTTGGGCCAGCGCGGGAGCGTCGTTGACACCGTCACCGACCATCGCCACGGTATGCCCTTCGGACTGCAGCTGCGCCACCGCAGACGCCTTGTCCTCGGGCCGCACCTCGGCGAACACCCGATCCACACCGAGCTCGGCCGCCACCGTGTTGGCCACGGCATGCGCGTCACCGGTGATCATGACGACCGATACGCCCAGTCTGTGCAGCGCCTCGACCGTATCCCGAGACTCCGGCCGGATGTCATCGGCCAGCCGCAGTGCGCCGGCGACCCGCCCATCCACCAACACGTGCAGAATGATCGCACCCTCAGCACGCCATCCTTCGGCGATCGGTAATTCTTGTGCACCATGCCTTTTCAGCATCGCGGGCCCACCGACCGCGACCTGCGCACCCGCGACCTCCGCGGTAACACCCAGCGCCGGCTCGGAAGAAAAGCCGCTGGCGGCAGCGACACGCAGTCCCCGGTCTCGAGCGGCTTCTACGATGGCACGTGCCAGCGGATGCTCACTGTCGGCTTCGGCCGCGGCCGCCAGCGACAGCACGGCATCGGCCTCGCGTCCCTCGACGGGTTCGACACCCGTCACCGTAGGAGCACCCTTGGTCAGCGTTCCCGTCTTGTCGAACAGCACGACATCGACGGTGCGCATCTGCTCAAGAGCCAAGCGGTCTTTCACCAAGACCCCGCCCCGCGCGGCGCGCTCGGTGGCGATGGAAACGACCAGCGGAATGGCCAGGCCCAACGCGTGCGGGCAGGCAATCACCAGCACCGTGATGACGCGCACCACCGCGGTGTCAGGGTCTCCCAGAATCGTCCAGGCCACGGCCGTCAACGCGGCGGCACCGAGCGCGAACCAGAACAACCAGCCCGCGGCGGTATCGGCGATCCGCTGCGCGCGCGAGCTCGACGCCTGAGCATCGGCCACCAGACGCTGGATTCCGGCGAGTGTGGTGTCGTCACCGACCGCCGTGACTTCCACACGCAGACCGGAATCGGTGGCCACGGTGCCTGCGACGACCGGATCGCCGGTGTGACGACGTATCGCGCGTGACTCCCCCGTCACCATCGATTCATCCAGATGGGCACTGCCCTCGGTGATCCGACCGTCCGCGGGCACCGAGCCGCCCGGGCGCACGAGAACCACGTCACCCACCCGAAGGTCGGCCGGCGCGACGGACACCACCGCGTCTCCCTCGACGCGCTCGGCACTGTCGGGCAGCAGCGCCGCCAAGGAGTCGAGCGCCGAGGTGGTCTGCGCCAGCGACCGCATCTCGATCCAGTGCCCCAGCAGCATGATCACCACCAGAAGCGCCAGCTCCCACCAGAAATTGAGCTGGTGATCGATCAGGCCGAGGCTCGCCCCCCAGGACGCGACGAAGGCCACCGTGATCGCCAGGCCGATCAACAGCATCATTCCCGGCGTGCGACTCCGTACCTCGGCGACGGCACCGATCAGGAAGGGCTTGCCGCCCCAGAAGTAGATGACGGTACCGAGCACCGGTGAGATCCACGGGACCCAACCGGTGGCCGGCAACTGATAGCCGATGACCATCGCGAACATGTCGTTGAACGCCACCACCGGCACGGAGAGCCCCAGCATGATCCAGAACAACCTGCGGAACTGCCCGACATGGTCAGCATGACCTCCATGGCCTCCGCCATGACCCGCGTGGTCGTGGTGACCGTGATCGTGGTGACCGTGATCGTGGTGAGCGTGGTCGACATGATCGGCTTCGCATGTTGCGGCAGGCATGTGAGAAGACGGATGGCCGGGGTGATCCGCGTGCGCACTCATACCCCGATTAAATACCCCCCAGGGGTATATGTCAAGGGGTTTAGCACTGGACGTCGACGTGATACACGCTGTAAAGCCATACCCGCCTGGTCGGCCCGGACGAGATGTTCGGGTAGATCCGCGGGTTGCCGAAGACGTCGAGATCTTTGCGCACCCGGGTGGCTACGCATTGCGACAGCGGCTTGTTGCCGCTCCTGGTAACGATGACCTTGTTGCCTTGGGCCTTGAGGCCGTCAATGACTTGTTCGGCGTCACCGAGCGCGCCCGGGCCGGCCTGAGCGACCGGGGCCGCCACCAGTGCCGCGGTAACCGCGGCCGTAACCCAGGCCATCCCGGGCAGGCGCCCACGAAAGTTGGAGTTCATGGCGAAATACCTCTCATGCGTGAAGCCGCACCCAGGAGGGTGCGGAGCTTACTGACGGTTGGCCGCAGCACCGGGCCGTGCATGCGTCAACGCATGCCGGTACCCGGGCCGACCGTGATCAGCGCCGCAGTACGCAGAGGTGATGAATGAGAGTGCGCCCCCCGATGATTGCCGCAGCCCCGGTATGAGACGGCGGCCCGCGCGTCGGGACCACACCGATCGCCGACGCCAGTACACAGACGGCAAGCATCGATGCGGCAAGCCACAGCAGACGTGGCACTACGGGCGTCGCGACCGCGGTCGCCACAGCGTCGCCGGCCGAGCACCCCAAGACCACAGCCTTCCCGATGTGATCGTGCACCGTGACCGCGCTGAACTGCCGCGGCGACCCGGCCGCGACGGCATGATGCGACAAGGGAACCGCGGCCATATCGCGGTGACGCATCGCCACACACTGCACCGCGAGCGCAGTGAGAGTCGCCGCCGCGATAACCACGCTTACCGAAACGCGGATCGTCCGAGAACTGGTCAGCATTGAACGTCGACGTAGACGGTGCGGTAAATCAGTTGAGTACCCACACCATTGGCACGTCTAGCTCGGTTAGGGTCGGCGATGCGGGGGTGGGTCCACCAATACTCCGACTTCCCTTCGCGCACCGCGGTCACGGTGCACGCCTGCAGCGGCTTATCACCGGTGCGAAGGACGACGACCTTGGCACCTTGGCGTTGCAACTGCGTGATCACCTGCAAGGCATTCGCCGGCGAGGGACCGGCCGATGCGGCGGGAGATGCGGCGACGGCCAGCGCCGCGGCGAGAAACATTGCCGCAGCGATCGAACGACATGGAAAAAGCCTGCGGCGCATAAGAATTCCCTAACACTTAACAGTGACGTACATGACGTGGGAGGCCAGTGAGCGCGTGGGTGGGCCCTTGCGCTGCGGCGCCTGCCGATAGATGTGCCGACCGACCCGGATCGAGGTGGCGGTGCACTGCGACAGCGGCTTTTTGGGACCGCTGCGGTTGATGACGATCTGATCCCCGCGGACCTTCAGCGCGGTGATCACGGCCTGGGCGTTACCTGGCGCCTGCGGACCCGGTTGCGTCGGACCGGCGGAGGCGGGGGCCGCCCATACGACGGCTACCATCCCGGCCGCCAATGCCGATCCGCCGATGCGACCGGCGAGAGCGCGCAGCACAGCTACAGATGATTTAGCCACGGTGATCGTGTCCTTATCTGAAAAGTGTTGAAGCCATGACTGATTGGTCACCCGACCGCGCATCGCCGTCTACTCGTTAGACGATGGGTGACTGGCGGGGCAGCCGGAACCGGTCAGCGCCGCATCACACAGAAATGCACGAGACGCTCATGACCGTTACTCAACAACCAGTGGGGCTGTACCCGGGGCGGACCGTGCGCGCTCGGGCGCCACATCTCACACACCGCGAGCACCACGAATGTCACTGCCGCGGCAGCCACCGCCCACCCGGAGAGCACGCCGGCGGCAGAGACGGCGGCAGTGATCACGGGCAACGCGTGGCAGTCGTGATGATCTTCAGCGCCCACCAGATTGACGAGTACGTGTGGCACCTGGGCGACACCCATTGATGCGGCCAAGGTGCCAACAACTCCGGGAGCCGCATCCGGCGCCGCATGGCACGTCAACAACGGCATCAGCACAACCACGATGCTCAGCAGGACCCGCAGCAGGACCGACGCCAGGGTGAGACCTCCGCGTCGCACTGTGCGTTCACCGCCGGGGGCCATCACCCCACGATACACACACCCCATACCCGTAATGGGTATATGGGAAGGTCGCTAGACCTGCTCTGCCCGGTCATGAGCAGCGCGCTGTAAGGCCGCCACCTCGGCGTCGATACGCGGCAGGATCTCGGGAATCATGCCTCGCACCGGGATCTCGCCAACCGGCGTCGACAGCACAGGCTTAAGCCAGTGCGTCACACCCACCCAGCCGGGGCAGTTAATCCGTCGACGGCGGCGCTCGATGCCCTTCACAAAGGCCTTGCCGCAGGCTTCTACCGAGGTCACGGTGCCCAATGGCGGTGGCAGGCGGTTCAACATCTCCGAGAACGCCGACAGGTTAGCCTTCTGGTCGTTCACCATCGAGGTGTCGATCCACGACATATGCGCCGAACCGACATCGACGCCCCGATGCGCCACCTCCAGGCGCAGCGCATTGGCGAAGTGCTCAACGGCCGCTTTCGAGGCGTTGTACGCCGTGACCCCCGGCGCGGCGGCATATGCCGCCAGAGAGGACACGATAAGCACGTAGCCCTGTCGTTCGATGACCGAGGGCAGCGCCGCGCGCACCGTATGAAATACCCCGAGCACGTTGACATCGATCAACTTCTTGAAGGTGGCGGGGTCGATCTGCAGCACCGAGCCGAAGGCCAGCAGTCCGGCATTCGCAAGCACCACGTCAATCCCGCCGAACCGCTCCACGGCTAGTGCGACGGCCTTCTCCATGGCCGCCAGGTCGCAGACATCGGCAACCACGACCAGCACCCGATCACGACCCAGCTCATCGGCAACCGCGGCAAGCTTGGTCTCGTCCAGATCGGTGAGCACGAGATTGGCACCCTTGGCATGCAGCCTGTGGGCGACTTCCACCCCGATTCCACCGGCACCGCCGGTGATCAGGACGGTCTTACCAGCGATGTTGTTCGGCGTTGAACCCATGGACCGACGCTACAGCTGCACTCCCAGCAGGGCATCCACCGCATGACGCACATGGGTTCCGGCCTCGGGGTCATGACCGCCGTACGCCAACGCGTCGGTCACCCAGTTATCTAGGGCCGCAAGAGCTTTTGGTGTATCCAGATCGTCGGCGAGATAGCGCCGCACCCGGGACACCACGTCGCGGGCACCCGGCGCGGTGGGCAGCGCCACTGCGTGGCGCCAGCGGGCCAAACGGCCCTGCGCGTCGGAAAGCACGGCGTCACTCCAGGACCGATCGGCACGGTAGTGACCGGCCAACAGCCCGAGTCTGATCGCCGCGGGATCCACACCCTCGGCCGTCAGCCCCGAAACCTTCACCAGGTTCCCGCGGCTCTTGGACATCTTGTGCCCGTCCCACCCGATCATCCCGGCGTGCACATAGTGCCGCGCGAAACGGCGTTGCGCTGTAACGGATTCGGCGTGCGCGGCACTGTATTCGTGGTGCGGGAAGATCAGGTCGCTGCCACCACCCTGAATGTCGATACCGGCACCGAGCTCGCGCAGAACGATCGCCGAGCACTCCACATGCCAACCCGGCCGGCCCGGGCCAAACGATGCCTCCCAGCTGGGCTCCCCCGGGCGCGCGGCGCGCCACAGCAGGGCGTCGAGCTCATTGGCCTTGCCGGGACGGTCCGGATCACCGCCGCGTTCGGCGAAGAGCCGCGACATGGTCTCGATGTCGTACCCCGACTCATAGCCGAACTGCTCGGTGGCGTCGACGCGGAAGTACACGTCCGGATACTCGGGGTCATCGACCACATAGGCAGCGCCCGAGGCCAGCATCTTCTCGACGAGTTCGATGATGCAAGCGATCGACTCGGTGGCGCGCACGTACTCCCGCGGCGGTAGCACCCGCAGCGCCGTCATATCGCCCCGGAACAGATCGGTTTCCCGGTCCCCCAGCTCACGCCAATCGATGCCGTCACGGTCGGCACGTTCGAAGAGCGGGTCGTCGATGTCGGTGACGTTCTGCACGTAATGCACGTCCAGGCCCGCGTCGAGCCACTGCCGATAGATCAGGTCGAACGTGAGATACGTTGCGGCGTGGCCCAGATGGGTGGCGTCATAAGGGGTGATGCCACACACATACATCGTCGCGCTGGATCCCGGACCGGACGACGGCGTGACCGGTCGCACCTGACGATCGGCGGTGTCGTACAGCCTCAGCTGCGGACCACTACCGTCGAGTTCAGGAACCGGCGCCGACGTCCACGACTGCATGGCACCACTGTATGAGGTGCTCAGGCGAGCTCGGCCACCGCATCCAGGAGCGGCCGCGCCAGATCGGAGCGGCACATGATCAGGTCCGGCAGGTACGGGTGCGGTTGGTTGTAACGCAGCGGGGTTCCGTCGAGGCGCGAGGCATGCAGCCCGGCCGCGAGCACCACGCCCGCCGGTGCCGCGGAATCCCACTCCCACTGGCCGCCGCCGTGCAGATAGGCATCGGCCTCACCACGCACCACCGCCATGGCCTTGGCCCCGGCCGAACCCATCGGGATCAGTTCGATGTTGTGCCGTTCTGCCATCTCGATCAGCAGCTTCGGAGGGCGACTGGCACTCACGACAACCCGGATCGGATCCGATTCAGCGCGCGCCGGAGGGCTGACCCGGGTCTCGTCGGTGCGAAACACGGTGCCCAATCCGGGCAGCGCGACGGCGGCATCGGTGATCGACCCCCCAGCACCATCGGCCTGCCATAGCGCGACATGCACCGCCCAGTCGTCGCGGCCCTGGATCCCGAACTCGCGGGTGCCATCGAGCGGGTCGATGATCCACACCCGCTGCGCGCCCAGGCGGACCTTGTCGTCGACGGCCTCCTCCGAGAGCACCGCGTCCGCGGGCCGTTCGGCGGCCAGTCGCTCCAGCAGCAGAGCGTTAGCACGCTTGTCACCGGCCGCGCCGAGCGCCTTGGGGTCGTCGAACCCGAGCTCGGCACGCACTTGCAACAACAGCTGTCCGGCTTCGTGAGCGAGTTCTGCGGCAAGAGCGGCATCGGAAAGAGTCACCCGGTCAGTATTACCCGATCAGGATTTGTCACACCCCGTCGGCATACTCGCGCCCATGACCGCCGGCATCCAGTACGGAATCGTCCTGACAACGGGTGACGCCGCCGACGTCGCGGAGCTGGCCGCGCTGGCCGAGGAGGCGGGCTGGGATGCCGTCTTCGGCTGGGAACCGGTGTGGGGTGTCGACGCATGGGTGGCGTTGACAGCGGCGGCTATGCGCACCACCCGGATCAAGCTCGGAACCATGCTCACGCCGCTGTCGCGCCGCAAGCCGTGGGATCTGGCATCCACCACTGCGACGCTGGATCGACTCTCCGGCGGCCGGGTCATCTTGTCGGTGGGAATGGGTGCGCTGCATGACAATTGGCTGGCCTTCGAGCGCGACCAGGGCCGCAAGGCTCGCGCCGGGCTACTCGACGAGGGACTCGACGTCCTATTCGGGCTATGGGAAGGTCAGCCCTTCAGCTACGAGGGCACGCATTACCAAGTGACGCCCACGGCGCATATGGTGCCCGGCCCGCCGGCACAGAAGCCGCGCATCACCACCTGGTGTGTGGGTCTGAGTGGCTCACGCAAGTCCCTGTCCCGCGCCGCCCGCTGTGACGGGCTGCTGCCCAACATCACCACGGCCGACGGACAGTTCGACCTCAATCCGCCGCTACGGCGATGGATTGAGGCCGCCCGTGAAATTCATTCACTACGAAGCGAATTGGGCCACACCGGTGGCTACGACGTGGTGTACGAGGCAACTACCGACTTCGGTGACCTCGCTGCCACACGCGAGAAGATCACCACCCTGCACGAGGCCGGCTACACCTGGTATCTGGACTCGGACTGGCACACCGAGCACGAGGATTCCCTCGGAGCATTGCGCGGGCGGATCGAAAAGGGGCCGCCGCGCTAGGCGTCAGTGTTTGACGTCAGGACACATGGTCTGGGGGGCGTACTCGACCACCGCCTTCGACGCCCACTTCGGAGACCACGGGAGCAATGTGGCGGCCGCAATGGCCTCGTCCTTCGTTCCGCCGTTGCGCAGCACCCCACAGGCCATGTTCCCGGCGTGCACGTACATCGCGGCATTGCCCGCGTTATAGGGGCTTGCCCCGGGAATGTTGTCGTTGATGAGCTGTAAGAACTCTCCCTCGCCATCGGCATGTGCCGGTCCGGCAAGACTGATGGCCCCTGCGACGGAAGCGGCGAGAATGCCGGCAGCCCAAAACCGGCGGAAGTTGGTAATCATGATGCCCCCTCAGATGAGGAGACGATCTTATTGCGCGATAGCGACTGGTCGGAAGCGTTTTTGCGTAAGTTGACCGATCCCAGTTTGCACGATCAGGGAGCGAATTCGCCCGTACAGATAGCCATCGGCGGGTCGGGGAACGCGAAGGAATGAACCACCCCGGGCTTGCCCTTGCATTGCGCGGCCTCTTTCGTCCCCGGAATCACGAACAACACGACGAATGCCTTCGGCGCCTGGCAGGTATCCGCGGCCACGAACACGGTGCTGCCCATCACCACTGCCGTCTGATAGCACGAGCCGACACGCAGTTGCGGGGCAATGCAATACGAGAAATCACCGGCCGTGAATCCGGTGTACGTCTGCCGGCACTTGCCGCCGGGGACAACCTCGATCACACGCCACGCCGCCTTGGGGTCCGTACACGCCACCGCCTTGTAGTCCGAGGGAGCGGCCAACGCGATACAGTCGCCGACTGCGGCCACCTGTCCCGCGGCCTTGGGCGGGCCCGTCGGCGCCGGGGGCGGAACAGGCATCTGGGGCAGTGGCATTGGTGCACTAGGCGGCTGCGCAGTAGGTGTCAGATACGTCGGTGCGCCACTGACTGTGGGCAATTCGGGGTTCGCGTAGGACACCGTAGTAGTCGGCGAGCTGACCGATTGGCGCGGATCGGTGTCCCGGTTGAGGATCACCACCAACACCACCGCGAGCACGACGACGACCACCGCGGTGATCGAAGCGATCAGAATCCACGGCCTGGACTGTTTCTGCGGCCCGAAGGGATCCTGCCCTGGGAGCCCCGGATACATCGGGGGAACCGCGTAACCCTGCGGAATTCCGTCATACAGGCGGCCGATCGAATCGTCCGGGTAGTCCGATGGCGCGTAACCGTACGGAGCCGTCGGCGGCGGCGCCTGCCAGTGCTCCTGAGTTGGCCCTTCGGGTGCGCCCCACTGCCCCGCTGGTCCCTGCTGATACGGGTCATGTGGTCCCGTCACGTCAGCACCCCCCTTGCCCGTCCCTTCCCGGAACATCACGCTGTGCCGACCAGGCTAGACGATCGCCCATCAAAAGGCGGGCCACGGTATAGGTCTGTTGCGATCAGGCATCGGCATCACCGGCTCATCCAGCGTCGTCGCAGCACGTTGGCGTAAAGCCGCCACTTCCTCCGCAGTGATGTGGACCGACAGTGCGGCGCCCAAATCTCCCCGCAATGCCTCCTCGAGGCGCTCCACGTCATCAAGCAACTCTGGCTCCACGGGCTTGCCCGCCCATCCCCACAGCACGGTTCGCAGCTTGTCGTCGGCGTGCAGGCAGATCCCGTGATCGACGCCGTAGACACCGTCGGCACCCCGCAGGATGTGACCGCCCTTGCGGTCGGCGTTGTTCACCAGGGTGTCGAACACCGCCATCCGGCGCAGCAGGGCGTCATCGGCGTGAACCAGCACGATTTCCGCGCCGTCGGCGTCGAGAGCGCGCAGGATCGGCAGGTAATCCTGCGGCACGGCCTGCGGAAGACAGATATCGACCAGGTCGAGGGCGCCCTCGGCGAGCTCCGGCTCGTGGATCCACCGCTGCACCATGCCAACACCCGCCGGACCGTCTCGAAATACCGTATACGGCACCACGTTCCAGCCCAGCTCCGCCGAGATCAGGTACGTTGCCACCTCACGCCCGGCCAAGGTGCCGTCCGGGAAATCCCAGAGCGGCCGCTCACCTCGCACTGGTTTGTAGACACAATGCAGGCCACTTTCGACCTCACAGAGAAACGTGGCATTGCTCGCGGATCGGATGCGCCCGATGACGGTGAGCTCGCCGTCACGGATGGCGGCGTGCTCCTCGGGGCTGCCGCCGGGGCCCGAGTCGTCAGGACTCGGCGTCATCATCTGCCGCCCCGGGCACCGTCCCCCGGCGGTAGCCGTTGGTGCGGACGCAGATGTGTCCGGCCGGATCGAGCGGCTCCTCGCATAGCGGGCACGGAGGACGGCCCGCGGAAACGACCCGGGTGGAGCGTGTCGCGAACTGCCGTGCCGCTTCCAGGGACAGGAACACACGAACGGCGTCCGGGCCGTCCTCGGAGTCATCGAGCACCACGGAGGCGTCGAACTCCTGCTCGCTCACCGCGAGGAGTTCGACAACCACCGAGTTGGCCTCGGCGTCCCAGCCGAGCCCCATGGTTCCGACCCGGAACTCGGCGTCGACGGGCATCACCAGCGGGCTGAGATCCTCAACCACATCGGGCTCGGGCGGGATCTCTGTTCCGAACCGGCGGTGGACCTCCGACAGCAGGGTTCCAATGCGCTCAGCCAGCACAGACACCTGTTGCTTCTCCAGCATCACGCTGACGATCCGGCTCTCATGGACGGCTTGCAGATAGAACGTACGGTTCCCCGGCTCCCCGACCGTTCCGGCGACGAAACGGTCCGGGCTGCGGAATACGTGAATCGATCGGGGCATGGTGTCTCCAAAACTACCGGTCGATGAACCCCTCGCGCGAAGGGTTCTAATCGGTTGTGCCGCCCACAGGGGCATCGGAAGCCGCCCCGGCGGGCTTCTCGGGCGGCCGGGCGCTCAGCGCGCTGGACAGGTCGGGGCCGGTGTGATTCATGTGCATAACGAAGGGTCGCAGCTCGGTGTAGCGCACCACGCTCATCGAGGCCGGATCGGCGACGATGCGCTGGAACGCATCCAGGTGCGTGCCGAGCGCGTCGGCGAGTACCGACTTGATGACATCTCCGTGCGTGCATGCCACCCAGACGCTGTCACCGCCATGCTCCTCGGATAGCCGCCGGTCGTGCTCACGGATCGCCGCGACCGCCCGCGCCTGGACCTGTGCAAGCCCCTCACCACCCGGGAATTGTGCGGCACTGGGCTGCTGCTGGACGACCTTCCACAGGGGTTCGGCGAGCAACTCGGCAATCGCGCGGCCGGTCCACTGCCCGTAATCCACCTCGGCGAGCCGGTCCTCAACGACAGGCGTCAGGTTCAACTCCGCCGCCAACGGCGCCACGGTCTGCTCGCACCGCAGCAGCGGGGACGTGATGATCGCCCGAACCGTCACCGCGCCCAGACGGTGGACGATCCCCCGTGCCTGGACTTGTCCCTTCTCGTCGAGCTCGACACCTGGGCTGCGGCCGGCGAGGGTGTGCGCGACATTCGAGGTGGACCGCCCGTGACGTAACAGGATGACCGTCATGACGCGCTCACCACCCCGGCAGCCAGCAGACCCATCACCGTGAGCCCCAGGACCACGCGGTATCCGACGAACCAGTACATGCTGTGGTTGCTGATGAAGCGGAGCAGCCAGGCGACTGCCGCGTAGCCGATGACGAAGGCGATCAGGGTGGCCACCAGCAGCTGCGGACCCGTCGCACGCATGCCCTCAGTCACCGGGTGGAACGCATCGGGCAGGGAGAACAGCCCGGAGGCCAGCACCGCCGGTATGGCCAGCAGAAATCCGAATCGGGCGGACGCGGGCCGGTCCAGTCCGAGGAACAGCCCGGCGCTGATGGTGGCACCCGACCGGGATACACCCGGGATCAGAGCCAAAGCCTGTGCGCTACCGACGATCACAGCATCCTTCATGGTGAGCTGTTCGGTGTGACGCACCTGCCGCCCGTAGTACTCCGCGACGGCGATGACCAGCGCGAAGACGATGAGCGAGGCCGAGATGAGCCACAAATTTCTTGCACCCGAACGGATTTGATCCTTGAATGCCAGACCCAACACGCCGATGGGCATGGTGCCGACAATGACGTACCAGCCCATCCAGTAGTCAAAAGTTCTGTGCGCCTTCACGAACAGCCCCCCGAACCATGCACGAAGGATGCGCCAGATGTCCTTGGCGAAGTAGAGCAAAACCGCCGCCTCCGTGCCCAACTGGGAGACCGCCGTAAAGGACGCGCCCGCATCCTCATCGAAAAACACCCGCGACACGATGGCCAGATGGCCCGAGGACGAAATCGGCAGGAATTCGGTAAGTCCCTGGACCACCGCCAGCACGATCACTTGCAACCAGGACATTGCCGCTACTGCCGAATCCACGACAGCGACCGTACTGGACGCGGCGGCAGATCGCCCTAGCCGGCCAGCAGCCGGGCGAGGCGGCTGATGCTCACCGGCTGCGCGTCGGCGACCAGATCGCGCACCGCGGCAACGATGCTGCGTTCATCGGTGACATCGATATCAGTGATGGGCCGGGTTCCCACGGCCACCACATCGCTGTCATCGGGAACCAGCTCGGTGAGGAAGGCCCGGTAGATCTCGACACGCAGCAACGAATCCTCGATGCGGAAAGCGAAGCTACGACCATCGCCCACCTCACCAAATCCATTCGCGTGCACGCCCGTCACGAGGACCTCGACGGTGAAGACCGGACTGTCGGCAAGCGTCATGGCTCTCACGATAGCCCCCAGCTACCGACTGCTAGCACCGAACGCGCCGAGAAAGTCATCTCCTGCTCGGCAATCCCAGGTCGATTGCGATGATGGATGCGATGAATCCTTTACCGGGCCGCGATGTGCGCGGTATAAGAGGCACTATCACCGCACTAGCAGCCGTCATCGCGGTGGTCTCGGGCGCCGTATCGGGCTGCTCAACGGGCAGTGATACCGGCAGCCCCGCCGCCCCCGCCGTCATCACGCCGGCTTCCGCAGCACAGTCGCCCCCGGTGACGGCAGCACCGGCGGGAACGGTGCACCGGTTCGCCGGCCAGTCCAGCGCCGTGTTGTTCGACACCTCGAGCAACACAGTGTCAGTTCTGACCAATGACGGCCGAACAGTGACGTTGTTCACGCGGGACAATCTCGACGCGCCACGTCACACCGTCACGCTCTCCTCCCCGGCGACCGCTGCCGTCGGCGACGACCACGGCAGGGTGTACCTGTCCACCACGGGCGGCTACTTCACGGTCGACATCACCTCGGGGCGCGCGAACAAGGTCGATATCTCGGGCCACGAAAACGCCGAGTTTTCAGCCATCACCCGCCGCCCAGACGGCCGTGTCGTGCTCGGAAACACCGACGGCACCGTCTTCACGCTCGACGCCCAGAACCAGATTGCCGCCCACGCAAGCGGTTTCGCCCACATCGATTCCCTTGCATACCAAGGCAACACCGTCGCCGTTCTGGACCGCGCGCAGAGCTCCGTGACCACCCTGACCGAGGCCGGCGATGGCACCGCGCATGCCCTTCGAGCCGGCGAGGGGGCGACCACGATGCTCGCCGACGATAAGGGACGCCTGCTGGTGGCCGACACCCGCGGCGGCGCCCTGCTGGTGTTCGGCTTGGCCGACTCGCTCATCCTGCGCCAGCGCTACCCGGTTCCCGCCGCTCCGTATGGACTGGCGTACTCGACCAAGCTCACCTGGGTGTCGCAGACGGCGTCCAACACGGTTATTGGCTACGATTTGTCTACCGGCATCCCCGAGGAAAGGGCCCGATTCGCGACTGTGCGGCAACCTAATTCACTGGTCAGCGACGGATCCACGTTGTTTGTGGCATCCGGCGTCGGCGACGGAATACAGGCGATCGACATCAGGAGTATCGGGTGAGCCGCGCCGCACGCAGTAGCTTTCCAGCGGGTTGGGAGAGCGAACCCGATGACGAGTACGACTACTACCCGTTGCGGCTGCCTCCGGAAATCACCAGGATCACGGCATCGCTTCGGCTCTCGATTCAGGCCGAGTTCGGCGGCTGGGAGCTCACCCGGGTCCGCGTCTACACCGACGGAAGCCGTCGAGTCCTGTTGCGCCGCAAGAAACTCCGCGGAAACCTGGCTGGCGGGCCGTTTACCGTCCCGGTGATCTGATGCTGTACGCCATCCTGTTGCGGCTGTTTTTTGTGGTGCCACCCGAACGGGCGCACAGCCTGGTCTTCGCTTCCCTGCGCGCCGCGGCAGCCTTCGCGCCCACGCGCTGGCTGTTGAATCGGCTGTGCGCCCCGGCCGACCCCCTCCTGGCCAGCGAGGTGTTCGGGGTGCGCTTCCCCGCCCCGCTGGGCTTGGCCGCCGGATTCGACAAGGACGGCGAGGGCCTCAAGGTGTGGGGCCCGCTGGGGTTCGGCTACGCCGAGGTGGGCACGGTGACCGCCATCGCGCAGCCCGGCAACCCGAAGCCCCGACTGTTCCGGCTCTCTGCCGACCGCGGCCTGCTCAACCGGATGGGTTTCAACAACCACGGTGCGGCAGCCCTTGCGCCCCGGTTGGCGACACGAAAGTCCACGGTGCCCATCGGCGCCAACATCGGCAAGTCGAAGATCGTCGAGGCCGCGTTCGCGTCCTCCGACTACCGGGTGAGCGCACGCTTGGTGGGGCCGGCCGCCGATTTCCTGGTGGTGAATGTGAGCTCCCCCAACACCCCTGGGCTACGCGATCTCCAAGCCATCGGCGAGTTGCGCAAGATCCTCTCCGCGGTTCTCGAAGAGACCACCACACCGGTGCTGGTGAAGATCGCCCCGGATCTCTCCGATGCCGATATCGACGAGATCGCAGATCTGGCAGCGGAACTGGGCCTCGCCGGGATCGTTGCCACCAACACCACCATCAGCCGCGCCGGCTTGAAGACGCCCGATGTCGAAGACCTGGGCGCCGGGGGCATCTCCGGTCCGCCGGTGGCCACCCGATCACTCGAGGTGCTGCGACGGCTACATCGGCGAGTGGGTGACCGCCTGGTGCTCATCAGCGTCGGCGGCATCGAGGATGCCGACGACGCCTGGGCGCGGATCACCGCCGGGGCCTCACTGCTGCAGGGCTATACCGGGTTCATCTACCGGGGTGGCTTCTACGCCAAGCGGATTCATGACGGTATCGCCCAACACCTGCGTGACGGCGGGTTCGGCAGCCTGCAAGAGGCGGTTGGCTCCGCCTCCTAGCCCATTCCGAGGCAGCTAGTGCTGCTCGTAGGTGCCGTGAATGACAGCGCGGGCGATCGCATGCCCAAACAAGTTGAAGCCCAGATACGCCGGGGTAGCGCTCTCCGGCAGCTCCAGCTTCGGCACGCTCACGGCGTGCACGGCGATGTAATACCGGTGCGGTCCGTGACCGGCGGGCGGTGCCGCCCCGATGTACCGCTTGAGGCTCGCGTCATTGGCCAACGTGATCGCATCCCCCGGCAAGTCGCTTCCGTTGCCCACGCCAGCGGGGAGCTGCGTCGTAGTGGCGGGCAGGTTCGCCACCGCCCAGTGCCAAAAGCCCGACGCGGTGGGCGCATCGGGGTCATACACCGTGACGGCGAAGCTCTGCGTTTCCTCGGGGAATCCGGACCAGCTCAGCTCGGGCGAGACGTCCTGTCCCCCAGCACCCATGATTCCGCTTACCTGCTCGATGCCGAGCGGCTGTCCATCGGTGACGCTGGCAGATGTCAGGGTGAAGGTCGGCAACTGCGGCAGGGAGTCGTAGGGAGAGGCCATGTGGGCGTCCTTTCAGTCGGGTGTGATCAGTGGTTAAGCAGGAAGTGCTGAAGAACCTTGGTACCGAACGTCAATGCGTCGACGGGCACGCGCTCGTCCACGCCATGGAACAGTGCGGCGAAGTCGAGCTCGGGCGGCAGCTTCAAGGGTGCGAAACCAAAGCACCGAATACCTAACCGGGCGAACGCCTTTGCATCAGTTCCGCCGGACAGCATGTACGGCACGGTGCGGGCATCGGGATCGAATTCCAGCACCGCGGCATTCATCGCATCGACCAGGTCGCCGTCGAACGTTGTCTCGTAGGCGGGGAGTAACTGCACCCATTCGCGTTCGACATCGGGCCCGATGATTTCGTCGACCTCACGCTCGAAGGCCTCCAGCCGTCCGGGCAGCACCCGGCAGTCGATCACGGCCTCAGCGGTCGCCGGTATGACATTGGCCTTGTACCCGGCCTTGAGCATCGTGGGGTTCGCGGTATCGCGCAGGGTCGCGCCGACAATCTTGCCAATCGATCCCAACTTGGCGACGGTGCCCTCCAGATCCGGTGAGTCCGGGTCGAAGTCGTAGCCGGTCTCCTCGGCGACCGCGGCAAGGAACTGAGTCACCGCTTCGGTCAGCACCAAGGGGAACCGATGCCGGCCCAGTTTGGCGACGGCTTCGGCGACCGCCGTGACGGCGTTGTCCTCATGCACCATGGAGCCGTGGCCGGCCCGCGCCTTGGCGGTCAACTTCATCCACGCGATGCCCTTCTCCGCCGTCTCCAGCAGGTACAGACGCCGCTCCCCACCTTCCTTGCGCGGCACGGTGAGCGAGAAACCGCCCACCTCGCCGATGGCCTCGATGACACCCTCGAACAGGTCGGGACGGTTGTCTACGAGCCACTGAGAGCCCCACTTGCCACCGTTCTCCTCGTCCGAGACAAATGCCCAGACCAGATCGCGCGGGGGTACCGTCCCGGATTGTTTGAACCACCGGGCGATCGCGACCATCATCCCGACCATGTCCTTCATGTCGACCGCGCCGCGGCCCCACACATAGCCGTCGGTCACCGCCCCCGAGAAGGGGTGCACGCTCCAGTCGGCGGCCTCTGCGGGAACGACGTCCAGATGGCCGTGCACGAGCAGGGCACCACGCCCCCTGTCGGCCCCGGCCAGACGCGCGAACAGGTTTCCGCGGCCAGGTGCGCCCGCCTCGACGTACTCACAGGTGTATCCGACCTCTTCCAGCTGCTGCTGGATCCAGCGGGCACATTCGGCCTCGCCCTTGGTGGTTTCCAGCTCTCCGGTGTTGGAGGTGTCGAAACGGATCAGCGTGCTGACCAGTTCGACGACCTCGTCCTCGGGCGCCGGATTCTCAGAAGTCACAACTACCTTTCCTACCATCGACGGACGCCGCACACCGGGCGCGGGCAACCGGTTTGGGCCTTGTGCAGGGTTTCCGCTAGCCTATGACGGCAACCACGGGCCATAGTGCCCGCACTTGGTTTGAGCACAGCGCGGAAATTCCGCCTACGTGCCCAAACTGGAGCAAGAGGTCCGAGTGGCGGAATGGCAGACGCGCTAGCTTGAGGTGCTAGTGCCCTATTAACGGGCGTGGGGGTTCAAGTCCCCCCTCGGACACACACGACTGAGACGAGCGAAGCCGCTTTTAGCCGCCGCGCGACGTCAGATTGATCAACGGCAGATAGACGGTGTCGAACAGCTCCGCGAGCTTGTCGCCGTCAAACTGCTTGCGGGTGAAGAACAGCTCATGGCGCATGAGCGCAAGGATGCTCGTCGCCACAGGCAGCGGAATGTCCTCGGGACCGATCTCACCGCGCTCGCGCGCCTCGGCCAAGGCCTGCAGCACCGTTTGGTCGACCCATCCGGCGATTGCCGTCGTCATGTCGCCGGCCAATTCGTCGTCGGCCTCGGCCAAGAGGCAGCGGTAGTTGGCGACCCCGATGAGCTGCAGCTCCCGGAGCAAGGCCCCCAACAGTGCCAGCACGTCTTCACGCAGGGAGGTGGCCGATGCGAGCCGCGCGGGTGGGTATCGCAGCGTCGGCAGTGCGTCGGCGACCATGTGCGCGCGGGATCGGTAACGGCGGTACAGCACCGGCTTGCTGGTCTTGGCCCGACGGGCCACACCCTCAAAAGTAACCCCGGAGTAGCCGTGCTCCTTCAGCTCCGCGTACGTCGCGTCGCGGATTGCCGACATCAGTGTTTCGTCGCGCCGCCGTGTCCCGCCGTCCGCCCGCGACGCTTCCGCGCTCTCCTTCACGCCTCCAGTAGACACGTCGCGTATCTTACGCCGTGATACGATCAGAGCACACAAGATACGGTCCGTTTCTTATAACAGACCCTTGCCGCCAGGAGTGCCCAAGGAGAGGAAATCCATGAGCGTCGTTCTGCCGACGGTGGCCGATTTGAGCCCCACACAACGAGAAGCATTCGAGCTGTTCCCCGCCAATCTGACCCGGGGCCTGGTGATGACGAGGAACAGCGCCAAGCCCTACCTCACCTTGGGCCTCTCCTTTAGAGACGGCGAGTTGTCCGCCGAGACCAGAGAATTGGTCATCTTGCGGGTCGGTGCGGTCACGCGCGCGCAGTACGAGATACACCACCATGCTCCGGAGGCACAGCGAGTCGGAGTGCCAGCCGAGGTGATCGACGCGGTGGTGTCCGGAGTGGACTCCTTCGGCGATGAGCGCCTCGCCGCGCTCATCGGTTTCGTCGACGAACTGCTTGCCGGGATCACCGGCCCACCCGCGGTTACCGACGCTGTCCAGAAGTTCTACTCAGACAACGAAGTCGCCGAAATCGTGCTGCTCACTGGGCATTACGTGATGACAGCACTCTTCCTCAAGACGCTGGGCATCACCGCCGATGGTGAGGGCGCGACGCAGGACATCCTCACCACCGCTACGAACACATTGCGTTCAGAAGAGGGGCAGAACTGACATGACACAGGATTCTGCGTTCCACAAGGGACTCGTCCAACTCGGCGGTGGCGCACACGTTTTCCTCTCCGGCGACGAGGGCTTCGGGCTGGCCAACGCGGGTCTGGTGGTCAGCGATGGCGAATCACTGGTCGTGGACACCCTTTACGATGTGCGGCACGCGCAGGAGATGCGCGATGCGTTCGGGCAGCACACGGCGACTGCCCCGGTGCGCTATGTCTTCAACACGCATACCGACGGCGACCACTTCTTCGGTAATCAGGTATTCGCCAACGACGTCGAGATCATCGCCACGGAAGCCGCCAGTGCGCTCATGGTGCAGGAGCACGCCGACCTGACCGCCGAGCTCCTGGGCGGCAGCACCGACCCGTCATCGCCTATGCACGTGTTGGCCCCACTGGCCAAGCCTTTCCATTTCGATGAGGTGCGCGTCCGGCCCGCGGACACCACGTTCTCGGGCGAGAGGGCGCTTCGCGTGGGCAAGCTCGACCTCGAGTTGCATGAGCTCGGTCCGGCCCACACCGTCGGAGACGCGATCACCTTCCTCCCCGAACACAAGGTGCTTTTCTCCGGCGACTTGCTGACCCATGCCATCGTGAAGGTCGTCTGGTCGGGTTCGGTCCCTCACTGGATCGCCGCGTTGGAGCGCATCCGTACCTTTGGCGCCAAAACCGTTGTGCCCGGTCATGGCCCAGTGCTGGTCGGCGCCGAGATCGACGCGGCCATCGATCGCGGCATCGCGTTCTGGTCGGACTTACACGAGCAAGCGAACCGTCTCTACGACCAGGGCACTCCCGTGGAGGACGCGACAGGGCGCATCGATGTCACGAAATATCCTGAAGCGACGGTCACTTTGCCGATCATCATCGCGGCGATCTACCACGAACGCGACCCCGAAATCCCCTTCCAAAGCCTCACCCAGGCACTGGAATCCATCTCAGGTCAGCTCGCCAAGGCCGCAGCCGGTCCGAGGTAGAAGCGAGTCTGGTCAGCCCGCCGCGTTGGTACGCAACGGTGGACATTGCCCTTCGGCATCGGCGATGAGTTCGTAGTGCCACTTCTCGTTGGCGAAGACCTGACACAGACCGAATTGCGCACTGTGCCTTAGCATCCAGTCGTAGGCCGACGCGGGACCGATGTCGACGGCCTTGCCCTGCACATGATGCGATTCGTCGGGAGTGGCCACCCACTGCCGGGCCACCGCCAGGCTTCCGTACGTCTGTACCGCGTCATCGAGTAACTGCTGTTGGAAAGCCCGTGACCGCCAGCCCGACGTGATCACAAGTGTCACACCGTCGACCGCCGCGCTATTGGCGGCGTCCTGGACCGCGCGGAGCAGCGGAGGGTCCAGCCTGATGACCGCGAGAGAAGTGGTGTCGAATGGGCTGACCGGAGCAGACAACGCGCCCCCGTCCGGCTCCTCGCCGAGCGTGCCGGACGACGGAGGCTGCGGGACAGTCGTCTGGGCCGTCACCAGGACAATGCCAGCCACCGCTTCCGGGTGGCCGCTTACGGCCGGTTCCGTGGCGTGGCATCCCGACAGGCTAAGTGTCGCAACGACGACCGCCACGCTCACGACTGCTCTACGCGACATTGGCAAGGGTCCCGTCACGAGCGGTGTGGCTCGTCCTCGTCCTCGTCGTCAACATCGAACTGCTCGTAGGTCTCTTCGGCAGACGGATGGATGTGGGCCGCGGTGGCGGCCTCCTTGAGGCTGACAGCGGCGGGGGCCGTGCTCTCGTGTACCGCCGGGATCACCGATGTCTTGGTCGAATCTGCTTCTGCCACATCGGTTACCGAGTCACCGCCGGCCTGATCGGCCGAGGCGGTTCCGGACTCGTCGGTCCCCTGCTCGTCGGACTCGTCGTCATCGCCCTCGGCGTCCGGGTCGGACTCCTCATCGGATTCCAGCGCGCCGGCGTGCCGGTCCCGAATCGCGTCGACAATCATGAGCACCACGCCAATGGCGGCTGCGGCGATACACACGAAGGCAAGAACTTCATTACTGGTGACCACTGCTGTCACCAGGGCCGCCAGACCGACAGCGGCCAACACCAATGCGACGATCAGCATCGCGAATCACTCCTCATACGTGCCGCGAGCATAGACCGATCTAAATCAGTAGTTGTTCCCACGGTTGAACTGGCCGAAACCGGCTTCCTTGGATGCGTTTTCATTCGAAGCACCCGCATCGACGGGCGCTGCGGAACCGCGCTGGCCAAGCTCCTCGAGCTGAGACTCCAGGTAGGTCTTGAGCCGGGTGCGGTACTCGCGCTCGAATGTACGCAACTGCTCCAGACGCCCTTCCAGCACCGTGCGCTGCTGGTTGATGGTGCCCATGATCTCCGAGTGCTTGCGCTCGGCATCGGATTGCAGGGCATCGGCCTTCTCCTGCGCCTGGCGCAGCTGGGTCTCGGAACGGGTCTGGGCATCCGAGAGTAGCGCCTCTGCTTTGGCCCGTGCGTCGGTGACCGTCTTATCGGCGGTGGCGCGAGCCTCGCTGACGATCTGGTCCGCATTTGCGCGAGCATCGGACAACAACTTTTCCGACTCGGACTTGGCGTTCCCGGTCAGACGGTCCGCGGTGTCCTGTGCCAGGCCCAGGATCTTGGCCGCGCGGACATGGTGTTCCTCGGTCGACGCCGCAGCCGGGGCGGCCGCCACGACGGGTGCCGGTGTGGGCTCGGGCTTAGCGGGCTCGGGCTTCTTCTCGGGCTTGGGGGCCTCGTAGACGGGAGCCGCGCCGCCACCCTTGCGGGCCTCGACCAACTCCTGGTCCAACTCCTGAACCCGCTGACGCAGGTCCGAGTTCTCCTCGATCAGGCGGGCCAGCTCGTTCTCCACCAGGTCGAGGAAGGCGTCAACCTCGTCCTCGTTGTATCCGCGCTTACCGATGGGTGGCTTACTGAACGCGACGTTATGTACATCAGCTGGTGTAAGCGGCATTGCCTGCCCCTATCAAGTCTCGACGTCTGGAATCGTATTGCAGTGTAAAACGAACGTGCCGTGTCACTGTAACTGGCGTCCATCCTGTCACATCCGACCCGCCGGTCGCAGCAGAGCGCGTTAAGTATCCCTCTGACGTGCATAAAAATACTCTGAGGCTTTGGATATGACGCGCATTCGTATCCAGATCGATGTGAGTTGAATACCGAAATTCAGCGTCGCTGGAGGCTTAGCCAGCGGCCATCAGGAACGCCACCCGCATGCCAAAGAATCCGACCAAAAGCAGCAAAGTAATGGACAGATCGAATCGCACCGCGCCAAGCGAGAGTGGCGGAATGAGGCGGCGCAATAACCGCACAGGAGGGTCGGTGACGGTAAAGATGAGCTCCAGAATCACCACAGTGGCGCCTCGCGGGTGCCAATCGCGGCTAATGGACTGAATGGTCTCGATCACTATGCGCGCGAACAGCAGCAAACAGAAGAGCAGAAGCGCGTAGCCAATGATCTCAAAGAACAGTGCCAAGGGACCCCTCATCGGGCAAGCGTGAACAATCACGCGCGGGCTTCTTAAAACAGCTTCCTCAGCCTACCGGCAGGCCCCGTCGGGCCGCCCACCACACAACGAAACCCCTGGACCGCGCCACCGGGCCAATCACCTGCAACTTATGGTTGCATATCACCCCTTGCGGCACTACAGTAAAACGCAACCGATTGTTGCGAGTTGGGAGAGACATGTCATACGAACGCATCGAGCGAGAACTTCACATCGACGCGGCGCCGGAGGTGGTCTTCTCCGTCATCAGCCGCCCGGAACATATGAAGCAATGGTGGCCGGACGACGCAGAGTTCGCCCCGACCCCGGCGGCGCGGGGCGAGATCACCTTCAGCGGCGAGGAACCCGGCGAGGTCCAGATCTTCGGGCTCACGCTCGTCGACGTCGATCCGCCGCGGCGGTTCTCGTTCCGTTGGTGTTATCCCGAGGGGCACGTGGCGAACGCTGGAAATTCGCTACTGGTGACATTTGACCTCACACCGGCGGGGACCGGCACCCAGGTGCGCATGACCGAGGTCGGCTTTCGGGACCAGGGCCGAACCGAAGCCGACGTCATCGAGCAGTACGAGGCACACGAGGAGGGCTGGGCGCGGCACCTGCCCCGCCTCGCTCCCTGCGTGGGCGAGCTGGCGGGCCGGCCATGACGACAGCCGTCATCGACGACGATCTGTGGGCGGCGGTCGGCGATCCGACCCGCCGGCGGGTCTTCGACCTCATCTTGACCGACGGCATGGCCACGGCCACAACGTTGAGCGATCGCCTTCCGGTCACCCGCCAGGCCGTGACCAAACACCTCGCGGTCCTCGACAAGGCCGGCCTGGTCCACGCCACCGCCAACGGGCGGGAGAAGCAGTATCGCGCCAACGCCGAACAAGTCGCCCGCATCGCCGAGCAGCTCACCGCGGTGGGAGCGGCATGGGATCGACGGTTGGCGCGGATCAAACAGCTCGCCGAGACCATAGAGAGGGCAACATCATGAGGACTCCCCCGATCGTGTCGGCACAGGATTGGGCAATCGCGCACCAGCAGATGCTCATCGAGGAAAAGGCGTTCACCCGGGCCCGCGACGCCCTGGCCGCCAAACGCCGGCGCATGCCGTGGACTGAGGTGGACGCGTCCTACCGGTTCGAGGGACCAGAAGGCCCGGTAACCCTCCTCGACCTGTTTCAGGGTCGCCGCCAGCTCATCGTCTACCGCGCCTTCATCGACCCCGGCACGGGCGACTGGCCCGAACATGGGTGCACCGGCTGCTCACTGATGGCCGACCACATCGGCAATCTGGCCCATCTGAATGCCCGCGACACCACACTCATCTACGCCTCGCGCGGATCGCAGGCGGACCTGGAACGCATCAAGGCACGGATGGGCTGGCATCACCCCTGGTACACCATCGCCGCGGACAGTTCCTTCGACCGCGACTTCGATGTCGACGACTGGCATGGCACCAACGCATTCATCCGCGACGGGAATCGGGTGTACCGCACCTATTTCATCAAGAACCGGGGTGACGAGGCGTTCAACAACACCTGGACCTTCCTCGACATGACGGCGCTGGGCCGCCAGGAGACATGGGAGGACTCGCCGGAGGGCTACCCGCAGTCCCCCGCATATGAATGGTGGGACTGGCACGACGAGTACGGCTCACACGAGCCCTCGCGCTGGTTCGGTGACCCGGATCCCGACGATCCACACGATCCGCGCCCCGCGAAGTCCTGCCACTAACGACG
>NZ_MAEW01000016.1 GCF_002013375.1 Mycobacterium sp. D16Q13
CGGCTAAAGCTCTTTACTGGTAGGAGTAGAAGCCGCTCTCGGCGATCCGGCGGCGCTCCTCGGCGCTGACGTCGATATCGGACGGAGACAGCAGGAAGACCTTCGTCGCGACCTTGTCGAACGAGCCGCGCAGCGCGAACGCGAGCCCGGCCGCGAAGTCAACGACGCGCTTGGCATCCGCATTGTCCATCGACACCAGGTCCATGATCACCGGGGTGCCGTCGCGGAAACGCTCACCAATGGTGCGGGCCTCGCTGTAATCCTTGGGGCGCAGCGTGGTGATTTTCGACAACGGGCTTCCCTCTTCGAAGATGGCGGCGCGGCGCGGATCCATGGCCAGCGCGCCACGGGTGGGGGCGCTACCCCGTAGCGAGCCCAAACGCGGTGCCGGACGATCGAATTCGCGCGGTGCCGGATGGCGGGTGGCAAAACGGTCTTCCTCGGCGTAGCCCGCCGGGCCAGCCGGTCGGTAGCCGGGCTCGTCGTAGCCGTACTCGGCATCGTCGGCGAACCGCTCGCCACGACGCGGGTACCGACGGTCCTCGGCGGACGCGCGGCGGGGCGCGGGAGCGTCGACATCGTCGTAATACTCGTCGTCGTAGTCGTCCATGGGAGCCATGCCGAAGTAGGCCTTGACCTTGTGCAGCGTGCTCATCGCGTGACCTTCCGTGCGTGGGCTATATGGAGTTCAGTTGTTCGCTCGGTCTCTACAGCTGTGTTGCAAATGTGACTGGAGTGACGATCTACCGTGACGTTAGCGGTCGTTGCGCCATCAACGCCGTTCCGACACGCACACAAGTGGACCCATATTTAATGGCGGTCTCCAGGTCGTTGGACATTCCTGCCGACAAGCGATTCGCGTGTGGATAGCGCTGGCGGACGCGTTCGTGTTCTTGCTGGAGCCGATGAAAGGCCTGGTCGGGATCGGCCTCGCGCGGAGGCAGAGCCATCAGGCCGACGAGCTCCAGATGCTCGCTGGCGACCACCTGCGCGCATAGCTCGTCGATCCCCGCGAGGTCCGCGATATCCACCCCGCCCCGGGTGGTGTCACCGTCCAGGCTGATCTGGAGATAAACGTGCAGCGGCTCGCGCTCCTCCCCCGCCCCGCGACCGGCATCCAACGCGGACACCAGCCGCGAGTTGTCCACCGAATGCACCGAATACGCCCAGTGCGCAACCGACTTCGCCTTGTTGCGCTGCAGATTGCCCACCATATGCCAGTGGATATCCGCGTGGCCGACCTGCTCCACCTTGGCGGCGGCCTCCTGATCTCTCGATTCCCCGAACGCGCGGCAGCCCAACCGATACAGCTCCTCGACGTCGGACGCCGGGAAAAACTTGGTGACGGGTAGCAATTGGATGTCGTCGGGATCGCGGTCGGCGGCCCCGGCGGCGGCGCGGACCCGCTCCCGCACCGCGTCCAGTGCGGTGCTCAGTTCATCGGCACGAGACATCAGCTGAGCCAGATCACCGATGCCAGTCGGCCGGTACGCGGCTCCCGGCGATAACTGAACAGATCGGAATCCTCCACGGTGCACCGCGGATCGATATCAATGGCCGTTACGCCCAATCCGGCGAGCTGGCGGGCAATTCCGGCACGCAGATCCAGGCCCGGCGTGCCGGCGCCGGTCGTCGTGCGACTCCCCGGCAGCGCCGTCTCGACATCCGTGGCCATATCGGCTGGCACCTCGTAATACCGACCGCTTACCGCCGGCCCGAGAAAGGCCGAGATACGGCCGACCTCCGCACCGGCTTCCACCATGGCGTCGACGGTGCGCGGCACGATGCCGAGTTTGGCGCCGACCCGACCGGCGTGGGCACCCGCGATGACTCCCGCGCTCGCATCGGCGAGTAGCACCGGGACGCAGTCCGCGGTCAGGACCGCGAGCGCGATACCGGGTTCGGTGGTCAACAACGCGTCGGTGTCCGGGATAACCGATGTGCCGGGCCCCTCGACGCGGTGCACGTTGTCGCCGTGAACCTGCTGCATCCAGATCAGATGATCGTCCGGCAAGCCCAGCGCGCCCGCGAGGCGTGACCGGTTAGCAGCCACCGCATCGGGGTCGTCACCCACGTGATCGCCGAGGTTGAAACTGTCAAAAGGTGCGCGTGACACGCCACCACGCCGGGTGGTGGTGACACGTCGAACTCGAAAACCCATACGTCAGAGGGTAGTTCGTCGGTTAAACAGCAAGCCGTCAGCGCCGCATGAAGGGTGGCACGTCGACATCGTCCTCGTCGCCGCCGAGCGTCACCGTGGCACCGTTGGTGTCCCGGGGCAGGCTCTGCGCGTCGATGGTGTCGAAAATGCTGGTCCCGTTGGAGCCGTTGACCTGACCGGCCTTACCGGGGGCGACTGTTCCCGGGGCAGCCGTGCCGCTGATGGGCTTGCGGCTGGGGCCACCGGCGTCGAAACCTGCGGCGATGACGGTGACGCGCACCTCGTCACCCAGGGAATCGTCAATGACCGTACCGAAGATGATGTTGGCTTCGGGGTGCGCCGACTCCTGCACCAGCGAGGCCGCTTCGTTGATCTCGAACAGACCCAGGTCGCTACCGCCGGCAATCGACATCAGCACGCCTTGCGCGCCTTCCATCGACGCCTCGAGCAGCGGCGAATTGATCGCGGTCTCTGCGGCTTTGAGTGCCCTGCCGTCGCCACGCGACGAGCCGATGCCCATCAGGGCACTACCGGCGCCGGACATGACGCTCTTGACGTCGGCAAAGTCGACGTTGATCAGACCCGGCGTGGTGATGAGATCGGTGATGCCCTGGACGCCGTTGAGCAGCACTTCGTCGGCGCTGCGGAATGCATCCATGAGCGATACCGCGGCGTCGCCCATCTGCAGCAGGCGATCGTTGGGGATGACAATGAGGGTGTCGCAGCTCTCGCGCAGCGAGCCAATTCCGTTCTCGGCCTGGCCACTGCGGCGCTTGCCCTCGAACGAAAACGGCCGGGTGACCACACCGATGGTCAACGCACCGAGCTTGCGCGCGATGCTGGCCACTACGGGCGCACCACCAGTACCGGTGCCACCGCCCTCACCGGCCGTGACGAAGACCATGTCGGCACCCTTGAGGAGTTCCTCGATCTCGTCCTTGGCATCCTCGGCCGCCTTGCGCCCCACGTCGGGGTCCGCACCCGCGCCCAGGCCGCGCGTGGAGTCGCGGCCGACGTCGAGCTTGACGTCGGCGTCGCTCATCAACAGCGCTTGCGCGTCGGTGTTGATCGCGATGAACTCGACCCCCTTGAGGCCGTGCTCGATCATCCGGTTGACGGCGTTGACGCCGCCGCCACCGATGCCGACGACCTTGATCACCGCGAGGTAGTTGTGTGGAGGCGTCATGGTCGCCTTCCTCCCTGGTTGCTGCCGTGGTCTGGGTAGCTAGAGCCTCTCTGCAAACTCTCAACCTCTACCTCAGGCTTAGAGTTATGTCAGGTTGTCCCGCTGAAACAGAACGGTAGGGGGCGCGGGATAGCGGGCCCGGGAGGCGCGCCGAAGGATGCCGGGATTTTCCCGTGGCTATTTCCAGAAACCGCGAGCAGAGCGGTCGCTTACTTGACCGTGGTCAGATCCGGGCTGGACACGTCATACATCCGGCCGGGCTGCGTGAGCAGCGCCCCCAGTTTCTCCGCCTTCTCGGCGGTGCGATCGGTAGTCCCCCACACGATGGTTCGACCGTCGTCGAGCGTCAGCGTGATCGACGACACCGACGGCGCCGCGACCTTGGCCACCTGCCGCGCCAGATCGGGAGCCAGCGAGGTGAGCACCTGCAGCGCCGCCTTGGTCGTCGGGTCCTGAGGCCCCGGAGCCACCACGTCGAGCACCGGGATGCCCGGCGGCGGCGGTTCGTTGGCGAAGTCCACCCCGTCGCGGTCAATGAGGTGCGTGCCGTCGCTGCCCACCCATCCGGCAACCGGCACCCGCTCGACGATCGTGACGCGCAGCGTGGACGGATACTCGCATTGCACCCGCGCGCTGGCCACCCGGCGGATGCTGGCCACCCGGTCCGCGGCCGCGACGGTGTCGATCTGCAGCAGCCGGGTTCCCTGCGCGATGTTCAGTGCACCAAGGACATCCTGTTGGGTCACCACTCCGGTGCCGGTAACCACCGTCTGGCGCACCGACATCAGCGGTGTGAAGTACAGAATTGCTCCGAGCCCCACCGTGATCAACGTCAGCAGTACCGCGAGGAGCAGGGTGTGCAGACCCTGAACCTTCCCTCGGCCCGCGCCCTTGCCCTGGTCGACGTGCTTGCCCTTGGCCGCGGCCTTCGCCTCGCGCCTCGCCTGCTCCAGGGCGATCGCGCGCCGCTGCGCATCCCGGCGCTCCATCCGCTCGCGCCTGGCCCGCATCCGCGGCCCCTCGTCGGCGTCGTCCTCGCCGACGGCCTCAGCGGTGGAGTCCTCGATCTCATCGGGTTCCGGGGCCGACTCCGCCGCGCCCTCGGAAGTCTTGTCCGACTCGCTCATTGACCATTCCTCGGCGGCGGCCAGTCATTGGCCCGCACGCGCAATGCACGCACGATCTCCTTACCCTGCAGCGTGACATCGCCAGCGCCCATCGTGACCACCAGATCCCCGGGCGCCGTGGCGGCAGCGACCTGATCAGCCACCGTCGACAGGTCGCGCAGGTAATGCACCGGCACCCCGGTGATCTGCTCGGCGATCAGCGCACCGCTGACACCCGGGAGGGGAGCTTCCCGCGCCCCGTAGACATCAAGCACGAACACCAGATCGGCGATGCTCAGCGCCGCGGCGAACTCCGTGGCGAAAGCGGCTGTGCGCGAGTACAAGTGCGGCTGAAAGACGACAACGGAACGTCCATGTCCCTGCTGCGCGACAATCCCGGAAACAGCCTGCAGCACCGTGCGCACCTCGGTCGGATGGTGCGCATAGTCATCAAAAACCCGGACACTCTCGACCTGACCGACCAGTTCGAATCGACGGCGCACACCCTCAAATCCGGCCAGACCGTCGAGCACACCCTCGACGGAGGCCCCGATCTCGGCGGCGGCCACCACGGCGGCCAGCGCGTTCAGGGCCATATGCCGTCCGGGCACCGACAACCGCATGGTGCGTGGGGTGCTCTCGCCCGTCAACTGAATCTGGGCGATGGCTCCGGTGTCCCGGAACTGCCAGTCCCGCAAGCGCCCGGCCACCGGGACATTCCCTGCCTCGGCCTGATCGACGCTGCCGTAGCCACGCACCCGGATACCGCGCTCATGGGCCCGGCGCGCCAATGCCGCCGCACCCGGATCATCGAGGCACACCACCAGAACCCCTTCGGGGCCAAGGGTTTCGGTGAACGCGTCAAACACTGCCGTGTAGGCCTCGACACTGCCGAAATGATCGAGGTGGTCGGCCTCGATATTGGTGACGATGATCAGATTGGGCCGGTACTGCAGCAGGGAGCCGTCGCTTTCGTCCGCCTCTGCCACGAACACGTCCCCGCTGCCGTGGTGCGCGTTGGTACCGGCTTCGTTGAGCTCGCCGCCGACCGCGAACGAGGGGTCGTACTCGCAATGCTGTAGCGCCACGATGAGCATCGAGGTGGTGCTGGTCTTGCCGTGTGTTCCGGTCACCATGAGGGTGCGGTAACCGGCCATCAGGTCCGCGAGCACGACGGGGCGCAGCAGGATCGGTATACCGCGCCGATTCGCTTCCACCAGTTCGGGATTGGTCTTGGGAATGGCGGCATGGGTGGTGACGACCACGGTCGGACCGCCCGGCAGCAGATCCAGGGCAGCACCGTCGTGGCCGACGTTGACGACGGCGCCGCGGGCACGCAGCGCGAGCACGCCGCGGGACTCTTTGGCGTCGGAGCCCGATACCTGCGCTCCCCTGTCTAGCAGAATCCGTGCGATACCGGACATTCCGGCGCCGCCGATACCGACCATGTGCACGCGGCGCAGGTGCTCCGGGAGTGGACCGACGTTCATCGCGAGGTGCCCCGTCTCTGAGAACGCCGTTCTCGGGCGACATCCAATGCCACCTGAGCCACCTGCCGCGCGGCGTCCGGATGTCCGGACAATGCGGCGGCCGACGTCATCGTGGCAAGTTTGCCGGAATCGGACAATATCTCGATCACCATGTGCGCCAATGTCTCCGGAGTGAGGTCGCGATCCGCGACGATGACCCCGCCGCCGGCATCGACAACCGGCAACGCGTTGAGACGCTGTTCGCCGTTGCCGATGGGCAGCGGTACATAGATGGCGGGCAGCCCGACCGCCGAAACCTCCGCGACGGTCATCGCGCCGGACCGGCATACCGCGATATCGGCCGCGGCGTACGCCAGGTCCATCCGGTCCAGGTACGGCAGGGCCACATACCTGGGGACACCCGGGCCCTCGTCAGGTCTCGGCTCGGGCAACTCGATCGTGTTCTTCGGCCCGTGCGCGTGCAGCACCGAAACCCCCGCAGAGGCAAGGTCATTGGCGGCTGCCGAGACGGCATTGTTCAGGGACACGGCACCTTGGGAACCACCGAACACGAGCAGCACCAGTGCGTTGTCGTCAAACCCGTAGTGGGCGCGCGCCTCCTGCCGCAACGCGGCACGATCCAGCGCCGTGATCGACCCGCGAACGGGCACGCCGACCACCTCCGCGTGGCGCAGTCCCGAATCCGGGACCGCGGACAACACCCGCTGTGCGCGGCGCGCTCCAACCCGATTGGCAAGGCCGGCACGAGCGTTCGCCTCGTGGATAACCACCGGAACGCGGGAACGGCGCAACGGCCCGCGACGAGCCGCCAGATAGGCGGGAAGGGCCACATAACCACCGAAGCCGATCACGACGTCGGCCCCGACATTGTCGAACACCGCCCGCGTCTGCCGCACCGCCTGGCGCACCCGGAGTGGCAATCGCACCAGGTCGCCCGTGAGTCGCCGCGGCAGTGGCACCGGGACGATGAGTTCCAGGTCGTAACCACGATCGGGCACCAGCCGCGTCTCCAGGCCGCGCTCGGTGCCCAGTGCGGTGATCCGCACCGACGGGTCGATCTCGCGCAGCGCGTCGGCGACCGCCATGGCGGGCTCGACGTGACCCGCGGTACCGCCACCGGCTAGCACCACCGAAAGCGGCCGAAGTTCATCACTCACTCCGGGAGCATCCTTTCGGTCTGACAGCAATCACATGTCGGCAGCTATCGATGGGTTCGGGCGCGTGAACCCCCGGCCCGGGATTGCTCACGGGTCCGGCCGCTCGCACGCGTGCCCGAGGCCCTGCGCACCTGCTGTACCTGCCTATGATGCCCTGCCTCGCTCTCGGAGCGTGCACGTGGCGTGCGCTTGGCGCCTTGTTTGGGCTCTGCCTGCCGTGGTCGATCGGGCCGCGGCTTGGCCGTCTCGGTGCTGCGCACGGCCGACTTGGCACGGAGCCGATCACGTGCGGTATCGATCCGCGGGGCCACGTACGGCTCCGGCGACGGGAGCCGCAGCACCCTGTTCATCCGGTCACCCGAACCCGCGCGCAGGGCAGCGACGGCCTCGGGTTCATGGCGCGCCGCGTTGGCAATAAGACCGATCATGAAAAGGGCTGTGGCCGTCGCTGTTCCACCCGAGGAGATGAGCGGGAGCTGAATACCGGTCACCGGCAGCAGGCCGATCACGTACCCGATGTTGATGAAGGACTGGCCGATGACCCACATGCCGGCAGTGGCGGTCAGCATCCGCAGGAACGGGTCAGCACTGCGCTTGGCGATGCGCATGGCGGTGTACGCGAACACCCCGAACAGGGCCAGTACCCCGAGGCAGCCGACGAAGCCGAGCTCCTCGCCGATGATCGCGAAGATGAAGTCGTTGTGGGCGTTGGGCAAGTAGTGCCACTTGGCGGAACCCTGCCCCAGCCCCTGGCCGAAGAAACCACCCTGGGCCAGCGCGAATCGGGCCTGCCGCGACTGATAACCCGTCGCCTGCGGGTCCGCCGAAGGATCCAGCCAGGCCTTCACCCGGTCAGAGCGATACCCGGCAGAGACGGCGAGGATGGCCGCCGCCAGCACGGCGGCCACCACCGAACTGAGGAACACCTTCAGCGGCAGCCCGGCATACCAGAGCAGCGCCAACAAGATGATGCTCATGGAGACCGTCTGCCCCAGGTCGGGCTGGATGACGATGAGGACGAGCGCGATCAGCGCGGCGGGCACCAGGGGAACGAGCATCTCGCGCAGTGACGCCTTCTCCATGCGACGCGATGCCAGCAGATGCGCACCCCAGATCGCGAAGGCGATCTTGGTGAGCTCCGAGGGCTGCATCGACATGCCGCCATAGACGAACCAGCCGCGAGAACCGTTGGAGTACGTGCCAATTCCGGGTACGAGCACCAGGGTGATCAGGACGATGGTGAAGACGAAGGCCGGAAAGGAGTACTTGCGCATCACCCGGATAGGGGTGCGCAGCGCGATGTAGAAACCAACCAGGCCTACACACACCCAGAGCACCTGCTTGCCGAAGACGGCCCACGCCGATCCGTCCACGTCGTAGGACTCGACGCCCGATGCGGACAACACCATGATGAGCCCGAGTGTGGTCAGCAACGCGGCCGTCGCGACGATCAGGTGAAACGACGTCATGGGCCGGTTCAGCCAGGCACCCAGCCGAGTCCGGGCCACCAACCCATCGGACTTCACGGCGGAAGACTTCTTGGCCGGCGTGGTCGCGTTCTTGGAGCGGAAAATTCTGGCGAATGGGGCGGTCAGGGCCGACACGTCGCTGTCACCTAACCGGTAAGTGCGTGCACCGCTGCGGCGAATCTGTCGCCACGCTCGGAGTACCCGCTGAATTGGTCGAAGGATGCGCCAGCCGGAGCCAGCAGCACGGTGTCGCCAGGCTGGGCCACTGTGCTGGCGTGCCGGACGGCCGCGGACATGACCCGGGTACCCACGTCAGTGCCACCCCCATCCGCCTCATCAGTCACATAGACCACATTTGCCTCTTGCACCCCAGCATCCTCGCGCGTCACAACCGCAACTACGGGTACATCCGGCGCGTGTCGCGCCAAAGCCTCAGCGATCAGGCCTCGATCCGTGCCGATCAGCACAACTGCGCCTAGCCGGTCGGCACAACCGCGCACCAGATCATCGACCGCCGCGCCCTTGAGCAACCCCCCGGCGATCCAGACCACACGCCGATACGCGGCGATGGACGCCGCGGCCGCATGCGGATTGGTGGCCTTCGAGTCATCCACATACGCGATGTCGCGACGCACAGCGACCAGCTCGGCCCGGTGCCGCCCCACCTGAAAGGCTCCCAACGCGCGGGCAACGGCCTCGGCGGGAACGCCCGCCGCGCGGGCCAGCGCGGCGGCGGCCAGTGCGTTGAGCACACCGATCGGACCCCCCACCGGAAGCTTTGACACCTCGATCAGCGGCACGTCAGCCCCGAATGCCCGGTCCACCAGCCAGCCGTCGCGCACCCCGAGCTCTCCGGGCGCGGGCTCACCGGTGCGAAATCCCGCCGTGATCGGCGCCGACGCACCGGAAAGCAGCCCGGCCGCCACCGCATCGTCCATACCGACGACCGCGACCTCACCGTTGAGCGCTCGTGCCTTGTCCCGGGTGTAGGCGTCCATTCCCCCATGCCAGTCGAGGTGATCCTCGGCCACATTGAGCACCACGCCGGCCGCCGGGCGCACCGACGGCGCCCAATGCAACTGGAAGCTCGACAGCTCGACGGCGAGATAGTCGACATCGCGAGCCAATACATTCAAAACCGGGTCGCCGATGTTCCCGCACAGTGCACTCGTACGCCCCGCTGCGGTCAGCATCTCGTGGACCATGGCCGTGGTCGTGGTCTTTCCGTTGGTTCCGGTGACCACCAGCCACTGCTTGGGCGGTCCATACCGACCGGAAACGTCCAGACGCCACGCCAATTCGACGTCGCCCCAGATGGGCAACCCGGCCTGAACGGCGGCCATGACGACAGGTGAGGATGGACCGAAGCCGGGGCTCACGATCACCAGGTCCTGGTCGGTCATGGAGCGCTGCGCCTCTGCGGTGGTGAGCGCTCCACGCCCTGCTTCGCGATGACGCTGCAGAGCTTCCTCGTTGTCATCGCAGACGGTGATGAGGAGGTCGAATCCGGCCAGCGCGGCCACCACGGCATCGCCGGTGACACGCGCACCGCAGACCAGAACTCTTGTCCCGCCGGCCAGTTCCGGCACATCAGAAGCGGTCATGGCCGGTTAGTCACCGATCGTGGCGAGCCACTCGCCATAGAACAGGGCCAATCCCAACCCGCAGGCGATCGCCGTCAAGAGCCAGAACCGGATGATGACCGTGGTTTCCGCCCAGCCCAGCAGCTCGAAATGATGATGGAACGGCGCCATGCGGAACACCCTGCGCCCGGTGGTGCGGAATGCGGCGATCTGCAGGACCACGGACACGATCTCGGCCACAAACAGCGCGCCCAGCACCACGGCGAGCAACTCGGTCCGGGTAGTCACCGACAGGCCCGCGATGATGCCGCCCAGAGCGAGCGATCCGGTGTCCCCCATGAAGATCTTGGCGGGTGCGGCATTCCACCACAGGAACCCGATACACGCTCCCGCGGTTGCCGCCGCGATCACCGCCAGGTCCAGCGGGTCACGCACGTTGTAGCAGGCGACACCGGGATGTGTGGAGCAGGCGTTGCGGTACTGCCAGAAGGTCACGATGACGTAGGCGCCGGTGACCATGGCCATACATCCACCGGCCAGCCCGTCCAGGCCATCGGTGAAGTTGACGGCGTTGGACCACGACATCACCAGAATCACGCAGAAGAGCACGAAGACAATCGCGGGCATCGCGACGGTGGCGATCTCGCGCACGTAGGAGAGCTGCGGACTGCCGGGCGTCAACCCGTCGGTGTTCCGGAACTGCAGCACCAGCACGCCGAAGACGAGTGCCGACAGGATCTGGCCGACGGTCTTGGAGGTCTTGTTCAGGCCGAGGTTACGTGCCTTGCGAATCTTGATGAAGTCGTCGATGAAACCGACTCCTCCAAGCATGGTGCCCAACGCCAGCACCAGCAGCCCGGACGCCGAGGGGCCATCGGACCCGAACGCGATGCCAATCAGGTGTGACCCGAAGTATCCGGCCCACATACCGGCCAGGATCGCGACGCCGCCCATCGACGGGGTACCGCGCTTTTTCTGATGATGCTGCGGACCGTCGTCCCGGATCTCCTGGCCGAAGCCCTGGCGCGAGAACACCCGGATGAGCACCGGGGTGAGCATGATCGAGACCAGGATCGCGATCCCGGCCGCGATGATGATCTGCCTCATGCGCCAACCACCTTCAGCAGCTCATCGGCCACGACCCACAGCCCGGCCGACTGCGATGCCTTGACCAGCACCACATCGCCCGCGGCCAGCTCGTCGGCCAGCAGCGTGGCGGCTGCCGCAGGATCGTCCACCAGCACCGCCTCGGACCCCCACGACCCCTCCATCACTGCACCCGCATGCATTGCCCGCTGCGACCTCCCGATTCCGACGACTACCAATCGACTGACATCTAAGCGCACGGCGGCCCGTCCGATGCGGTCATGCTCGGATATCGCGTCGGGCCCCAGCTCTGCCATCTCCCCCAGCACCGCCCAGCTGCGGCGGGATTCTCGCCCGTGGCGGGCCATGGAGACCAGGGCCTTCAGCCCGGCCATCATCGAATCAGGGTTGGCGTTGTACGCGTCGTTGATGACCGTGACACCGTCATCTCGGGTGCTGACCTCCATGCGGCGCCGCGATACCGGCCCCGCCCCGGCGAGTGCGTCAGCGACCTGCGCGAGGGTCGCGCCGCATTCCAGGGCGACCGCGGCGGCGGCCAGCGCGTTACCCACCTGGTGCTCACCATGCACGGCCAGCTGGACCGGTACGGCCTCGTCACCGGCATGCAGGGTGAAGCGGGCACGCGCCAGATCGTCGACACTCACCTCGCTCGCCCAGATATCGGCGGTGCTGTGCACGCTGGTGCGCACCACTCGCGCCGGTGTCTTGGCCGCCATGGCGGCCACCGCAGAGTCGTCGGCATTCAGCACCGCCACACCATCACTCGAAAGTGACTGCGGCAGTTCGCCCTTGGTATCGGCGATGGCCTGTCGCGAGCCGAACTCACCCAGATGTGCCGTGCCGACGTTGAGTACGACACCGATCGATGGCGGCGCGATGGCGGCGAGGTCCGCGATGTTTCCGGGCCGGCGGGCCGACAGCTCCAACACCAGGAACCTGGTCGATTCGCTCGCCCGCAGGACGGTCCAGGGGTGACCGAGCTCATTGTTGAAGGATCCGGGAGGAGCCACCACCTCACCGAGCGGGCTGAGCACCGCGGCGATGAGGTCCTTTGTCGACGTCTTTCCCGACGAGCCGGTGACGCCCACGATGCGCAGCCCCCGCCCGGTGAGCCGTCGAGCCACCTCGGCCGCCAGCGCTGCGGTCGCGGCCAGCACCGCAGCACCCGACCCATCCGAATCATGTTCCAGTGCCGACACTTCGGTGCGTGCCACGCCGGTCGGCGACACCACGATGGCCGGCACCCCCACCGGCCTGGCGGCCAGCACGGCAACGGCACCGGCCGCGACGGCACCTTCGGCATGATCGTGGCCGTCGACCCGGGCACCCGGCAAGGCCAGGAACAGGCCACCGGGTCCCACGCGGCGCGAATCGAATTCAACGGTGCCGGTCACGGTCGTGGCCCGGGCCGCTTCGGCGCTGATTCCGTCGAGACGCCCACCGACGATCTCGGCGATCTCGGCGACAGTCATCTCAATCATTTCAGGCTCCCGCGTCTTTTCGAGCTCTCCAGGGCTTCCAGCGCGGCACGCAGCTCCACCCTGTCGTCGAACGGGACGGAAACCGCACCGACGCGCTGACCACTCTCGTGCCCCTTGCCCGCGATCAGGACGGTATCCCCCGGTCGTGCCCATTCGGCGGCAAAGTCGATGGCGGCCCGTCGGTCGCCCATCTCGACTACCTCGGCATCCGACCCGCCTATCCCGGAGATTATTTCGGCGCGGATCGCCGCCGGATCCTCGTCGCGGGGGTTGTCGTCGGTGACCACCACCAGATCGGCCAGCTCCGCCGCGACCTGCCCCATATCGGCGCGCTTGCCACGGTCGCGGTTGCCGCCCGCGCCGAACACCACCGCCAGCCGGCCCTCGCGATGGCTGCGCAGGCTCTCCAGGACCGCGCGTAGCGCCCCGGGCTTGTGGGCATAGTCGACGACGGCCAAGAACGGCTGGCCGGCAACCACCGACTCCATGCGTCCCGGCACCCCGGCGGTCGCGATCCCCGGCGCGGCGGTCGCCGCCGGCACCCCGAGTAGTTCTATGATCGCAACGGCAACAAGGCAATTGGCCACATTGTAATGACCCGGTAGCGCGATACCGAGTTCAACGCCGCGCCCGGGACCCTGGGCGACAAACCGTTGACCGCCGTCGTAACCGACCGCCACACCCGAGCAGGTCCAGTCCGCGACGGCACCGGCGCGCGAGCTCACCGTGATGACGTCGGGACCCGCCACACGCGCCAGCTCGGCCATGGCGCGCCCGGCGTCATCGTCGACACAGATCACCGAATGCCGTGCCCGCTGCGGTGAATCACGCTGGAAGAGCCTGGCCTTGGTGGCGAAATAGTCCTCCATGTTGGGGTGGAAGTCGAGGTGATCTCGCGAGAGATTCGTGAACGCTCCCACCGTGAAGTGCGTGCCGTCCACACGGTTGAGCGCCAACGCGTGGCTGGACACCTCCATGACTACGGTGTCCACACCACGCTGCACCATTTCGGCCAGCAGCTCCTGCAGAGCCGGCGCCTCGGGGGTGGTCAGCGCACTGGGGACATCCTCGCCGTCGATCCGCACCCCGACCGTACCGATGAGACCGACACGCTTGCCCGCTGCCCGCAGACCTGCCTCCACCAGGTAGGTGGTGGTGGTCTTTCCGGAGGTTCCGGTGACACCCACCACCTGCACCTGCCGCGAGGGGTCTCCATAGACCGTCGCCGCGAGCTGACCGAGCACCGCGCGCGGGATGGGGTGAACCAACACCGCGATATCCGTGAGATCCGAGCCCTGATCCGCCAGCAGCTGGGCTCCCGCGGTGTCGGTGAGCACGGCCGTCGCCCCCGCGGCAACCGCCTCGGATGCGAACTGTGCGCCGTGCGCACTACTGCCGGGTAGCGCCGCGAAGAGGTCACCCGCGCGCGCGTCCTGCGCCCTGAGGGTGACTCCCGAGACGGTCGTGTCGGTGCGTGACCCGCGCAGTTCGGCCGAGACCAGTGAGGCGAGGTCGGACACCCGGTGCTGGCGTGTCCGCGGGAGGAACCGATGGGTTCCGGATGCCGCCACCAGTGATCACCTCCTGCCGTCGTTGTGCCGCCCCGGGTCCCTGGGCGTCAAACGACACTACCGGGCGGCCGCATACCCTTGACCCGATGAGGACCGGCTCAGGTGGCCTGCAGGACGAGCGGTGGGCCGGGATCGGGTGATAGTGGCACGTTTTGACGCCGCATGAGCCAGGACGCGATGTTGTGGAATAGCGGTGCCGCGGTCATGTGCGCAGACCCATCGGAACCCCGTCTGGGCGCGTTCATCTCGATGCCGATGACGTAACGGGGGTCATCTGTGGTGGCGATTCCCGCGAAGGTGATCCAGTACACGTCGTCGAAGTAGCACCCGCAGGCCGGATTGATCTGCTGGGCCGTACCCGTTTTTCCGCTCAGCTGGTAACCCTCGACAGCGCCGGACGCGCCGGTGCCGTTCTGAATCTGACGCGCATCGGGTTGCAGCACCGCGCGCAGCATATTCCGGACGGTGCGCGCGGTCCCCGCGTTGACCACCTGCACCGGCTCGGGGCGCGGCTCTTCCTTGCGGGTGCCATCGGGCGCCGTGATGCTCTTGAGGATGCGCGGCGGCATCCGCACGCCATCGTTGGCGATGGCCTGGTACATACCCGTCATCTGCAGCAGCGTCATCGACAGGCCTTGACCGATGGGCAGGTTCGAGAAGGTGCTGCCCGACCATTGCTCGATCGGCGGCACAATACCGGCGCTCTCGCCGGGCAGGCCGACGCCCGTGCGCTGCCCCAGACCGAACTTGTCCACCAGATCCATGAACCGTTCCGGGCCGACGCGCTGGGCCAGCATCAGCGTGCCCACGTTGGAAGACTTTCCGAAGACGCCGGTGGTAGTGAAGGGCACCGTGCCGTGCGGCCATGCGTCCCGGACGGTCACCCCGCCCATGTTGATGGAACCCGGAACCTGCAGCACCTCATCGGGGTTGGACAAGTCGTTTTCGATGACCGCCGAGGCGGTGATGACCTTATTCACCGATCCGGGCTCGAACGGCGAGGACACCGATAGATTGCCCATCTCGCGGTTGCCCTGCTTACCAAGGTTCTGTGACGGGTCAAAGGTGTTGTCATTGGCCATCGCCAGGACCTCACCGGTCTTGGAATCAAGCACGACGGCGGAGACGCTGCGCGCCTCGGACAAGTCCTTGGCCTGCTGGACCTGCTGCTGCACGTAGAACTGAATGTCGTTGTCCAGCGTGAGTTCGACGGTGGATCCGTTGACGGCATTGTGCTGGTCGCGGTAGCTGCCCGGAATCACCGCGCCGTCAGAGCCACGGTCGAAGGTCTGCGCCCCGTCCTTGCCGGCCAATGCGCTGTCCAGGGAATCTTCAAGCCCGAGAAGGCCGTAGCCCTCCCAGTCGATGCTGCCCACGATGTTGGCGGCCAATGAGCCACCGGGATACTGGCGGATGTCCTGCCGCTCGGACCCCACTTCTGGGAACTCCTTGACGATCTCGGCGGCGACGGCCGGATCCACCGAGCGCGCCAGATACGCGAAGGTGTCGTCGCTGCGGATCTTCTTCAGCAGGCTCTTGGCATCCGGTTTGTTACCGAGCTTGGCAGAGACCCCGGCGGCGATGTCCTGCAGCCGCTGCTCGGGCTCGACGGCCCTGATTTTCGCCGCCGCGGCTTTAGCGGCGTCACTCTTCCCAGGGTCCTTGAGGGTCTCGTGACTTTTCTCCCACGCCTTGGTGAGTTGTTCGCGAATCTTCTTCGGCTGGAAGGTAAGAGCACGAGCCTCGATGGTGAAGGCCAGTTTGTTGCCCGCGCGGTCGACGATGGTGCCGCGCAACGCCTTCTCGGTCTCGGTGACCTTCAGCTGACCCGCGGCCTCGGCACGCAGACCCGCGGCGCGCGGTCCCTGCAGAGTGAACAACTGGACGGCGGCGATGGCGAGCGTGAGGAAGATGATGATATTGCCCGCCCGGTGCCGAAAGGCGAATCCGGCTGTCCGCGAAACGGCAGCGATCGGCCGTCGGGTGCGACGGGCACCGACCGGCCGGGACCGATCCTCCCGGGTCACGTCGCCGGGCGGGGACTCGTTGTTGCCACGGGATTGAATTGTTCCCCGGTAACTGGAGAATTCGCGATATTTGATGCTTGCGGCGCGTCGGCCACGGGGGGCGGTATCGCGACAGCGGGATCCGGCGCCGCCACGACCGGTGCGGGCACCTGCACCGCGGGCTGCGCGAGGGCCGGGTCCTGTCCCGCAGGAGCTTCCACCACGGGCGCGGGCACGGCCGCCGGCGGTGGCATATGCGGCACCACGGCCACCGGCGGCGGTGCGGGCGGCAGCTGCACGGGCACCTCGACCGAGTTACCGGCCTTCGGAACAGCATCGACATCATCGGGGATCACGGAGTTCAGCGGCGCCGGCGCGACACCTTCCGCGGGCTTCGGAGCACCTACCAGCAGCCAGTTGCCCTGCGGGTCCCGCACCAGATGCGCGATATCACGCGACGGGATCATGCCGAGGTCACGCGCCGAATCCGCGAGTGCCGGTGCGGATTCCGCACGCAACACATCGCGTTCAAGGGCTTCCTTGCGTTGCAACAGACTCTCATTGGTGCGCCGCTGGGTACCCAGCTGGTATGACCGTTCCGCGGCATCGGTCGACAACCACAGTGTGATGGCCAGGCCAACACCGAGAGCACCGATGACCAGCACGACGAACGGAACCTTCGCGATCCACACATGTGGCCGCAGGTCCACACCGGACAGGCGGGTGAGAATTCTTTCACGTAACGGTATGCGAATGACCTTGGGCGCCTTGGCCTTGCGCGCCTTTGCCCGGGCCTTTGCCTGTTGGGTGCTGGTTGCCGGACGGATCTTCTCGGGCGCCTGACGCTGCACCGGGATCGGCATGGTCTGCGGAGCAGAACGGCGCGGGCGCGGCGAAGGACCGGCACCGGTTGCCTTGAGTGTGGCACCGCGACGTTTGGCGGGCTTGGCGGAACTGTTCTTCTTGGGGGCCTCAGCAGCCTTCTTGCGCACCCCAATCATGCGCTCCTCCTATCCGCAACTCGTTCGACTGCCCGTAACCGCACTGGCGCACTACGTGGATTGACTTCTATTTCCGCATCATTCGCCCGTTCGGCGCCGCGGGTGATTGCCCTGAACTCCGGTGCATCACTGGGCAACTCGACCGGTAAGTCGATGGGCGACCGGGATGCGATGGCGGTCGCGAACTCCGCCTTGACGATCTTGTCCTCGAGCGACTGGTAGGCCATGACCGCGATTCGACCACCCGGGCGTAACGCCGCCATCGCGGTAGGTATCGCGGCGGCAAGGGATTCGAGCTCGGCGTTAACCGCGATCCGAAGGGCCTGGAAAGTCCGTTTCGCTGGATGACCGCCGGTACGACGGGTGGCGGCGGGGATGGCGGCGTACAGCAGCTCAACCAACTGCCCACTGCGCGTGAAGGGTTCGATGGCGCGGCGCCGGACGATCTCGCCGGCGATCCGGCGCGCGAAGCGCTCCTCCCCGAACCTGCTGAGCACCCTGGACAGCTCTGCCGCCGAATAGGTGTTCAGGATGTCCGCTGCGGTCAGCGCGTCGTGCGCGTTCATCCGCATGTCCAACGGAGCGTCAACCGAATAGGCAAAGCCGCGCTCGGCCTGATCGAGCTGCATGGAGGATACGCCCAGATCGAAGAGCACCGCGTCAACCGAAGACGTTGTCCGGTAACCCAATCCCTCAAGCGCATCGGCAAGGCCGTCGTAGCGGGTATGAACCGCGGCGAATCGCGTCCCGAAGGGCGCTAGCCGCGTTCGGGCGATGTCCAGGGCGTTGGTATCACGATCGAGACCGACGACCGTGAGGCCCGGCAGCGTGGAGAGGAAGTACTCGGTGTGCCCACCCGCGCCGAGGGTGGCGTCGACGAAAATGGCGCCGGATCCGTCCGCGGACCGGGCCGTCAGGGCCGGGGCCAGGAGCTCGTAGCAGCGCTCGGGCATGACCGGGATGTGACCGAACCCGGGCCGAGAATTGTTGTCAGACACGGCGACACCCCTCCGGGAGCGAGAAACGCCCCCGTAGGGGCGGGACATGCCTCTATGGGCGCGCTGGTAGGTGCGAGGAAACCGTGCAGCCCGGTCCCTGCCCGATGGTGCGAACCTGGCGTCGGGGAAGTACGCCAGGGCCGTATCGGACAGAGGCCGCGCTGCGCGGGCTCGCTCAGAAGATGCCATTGAGGGATTCATCGCTGGCCGTCGAGAAGTTCTCTTCGTGTTCCTCCAGGTACTGCTGCCACTTAGCGGCATCCCAAATCTCTAGGTAGTCAACGGATCCGATGACTACGCAGTCCTTGGACAAATCCGCGTACCGCCGGTGGTCGGCGGACAGGGTGATGCGCCCCTGGGCGTCCGGATGTTGTTCGTCGGTGGCCGCGGCCAGGTTGCGCAGGAAGGCGCGAGCCTCGGGGTTGCTGCGAGAGGCCGTGGCCGCCTTGCGTGCCAGCTGTTCGAATTCGGCCCGCGGATAGACGGCGAGGCTGTGGTCCTGGCTTTTGGTGACCATCAACCCTCCCGCTAGTGCGTCTCGAAACTTGGCGGGCAATGTCAGCCGCCCCTTGTCGTCGAGCCTGGGCGTGTAGGTACCGAGAAACATCTCGACACCTCCCTGTCCAAACCCTTCGGAGCTACCCTTCCCTCCGATAGGCGCCACTTTACCCCACAATCCCCCACTTTGAATCTGATTTGCCGCGTGTCTCCCCACGATGCACCCACCAGCAGGTCCTCAGAGGCCACCGACATATTGTTTCCCCAGGTCAACCTAGTGGGGATGAGTGGGGCGCCAGTATCCAGACGAGTTGATAACGATTTGGCCTGCCCGGGCGAACAGGCTTGCGAGCGGTCACCTCACGGCGCGCGGGCCCGGGCTGAACCTGCTCACGCAGCAACGCATACAGCGACAGACCCGCGCGGAGTGCGCGGGTCTGTGATCTCGAGCTGCTTTAGATGACGTGTGTCAGTTGTCGAAACGGCGGCGGAAGCGCTCTTCCATGCGCTGCGCGAATGACCCGGCGGCACGGGGGCGGCGAATGCGACCGCTGACCCCACCTGGTCCTGCTTGCCCGGCAGCACTTGCCTCGGAACGCCGGCTCCCAATGATTGCGAAGACCGCGGCACCGAACATCACCACGAATCCGATGACGCTCAGGATCGGGAAGTTCCCAATCTGGGTGGCGGGCACGGCGACACCAACCACCAACATCGCCAATCCGATGCAGAAAAGCGCCGCACCCTGCAGGCGGCGGCGGCCGGAGGTCGCACCCAGGCGTCCTCCGCGCACACTCGACGCAAACTTGGGATCCTCCGCGTACAGCGCGCTCTCAATCTGGTCGAGCATGCGCTGCTCGTGCTCGGAGAGTGGCATCGGTCCCTCCCTCTGGCGCATCGCAACCGGTTGAGTATGTCGTGTCGTTTTATCAAGGGTGCCGCGGTTACAACACCCTCACGTTCATAATACGAGGTGAATACCCGCTATACCACCCGGTTCACCCACCAATCTCCCAGCCAAGCCCCACCGGGCAACCTCCCACGACGCGGCGCGCCGACGGACCCGGGAAAAAGAGCGACAGCACCCAGGACTGGGCAGAGCGTGATAAACCCGGGCGGTACACACCGAGCCCACACGGAAACCAAAAGGACGCACGTTGACGACATTCCTGGCCGACTTGTCGCAACGCGATATGCAGCGCAGGCTCAGCGAAGCGCTTCGTGTCTATGTCATCGCCATGGGCTATCCGCATGGCACCGAGGATCAGCGCGCTCCCATGTGGCTCGAGCACAGCCGCAGACGCGGCTGGCAGGCGGCCGCCATCTTCGATGCTCCGGCCGTCCCATCGTCTGACTACACCAGGCCCGATGAGGATCTGATGGACCAGGCACGCATCGTCGGGATCGCCTACGGGTATCGCGGTGCCGCGGACCAATGGTGGCACCAGCAGGTCAGCCAGGGCCTGCGGAAATCGGGAGTGCCGCGCGATCGCATCAGCGCCCTGCTCGACCAGTACTTCGAGTTGACGGAACTGCATGTCGACCCGGGGCTTCAGGGGCACGGCTTTGGCGAGGCGTTGGCGCGGCGGCTGCTGGCGGGCCGCTCCGAATCGCACGTCCTGCTGTCCACCCCCGAGATCACCGGTGAGTCCAACCGGGCATGGCGGCTGTACCGGCGGCTCGGATTCACCGATGTCATCCGGCAGCACCAGTTCGCGGGAGATCCCAGACGATTCGCCGTACTTGGCCGGCCGCTGCCTCTGGAGCCCGGCTATCGGCAGCCGGACGTGACCACCGTCTGGCACGATGAGCCACGATGACTAGGCCAGGGCGGGTGGGGCGCATCGTCGCCGTGCTGTTGTTGACGACGCTGCCGCTGCTGTCGGGATGTGTGCGTATCAAGGCCTCGATGACCGTCACCACCGACGATCACGTCTCCGGCCAACTGATCGCCGTCGCTAAACCGCAGGGCAAGGACGATAAGGGCCCTCAGCTCGACCGCAACATGTCGTTCGCCCAGAAGGTTCAGGTGGGCGAGTACGAGGAGAACGGCATGGTGGGGTCGCGTGCCATTTTCAACGATCTGACCTTCGCGGAGGTCCCCCAGCTGGCCGGGATGAACAAGAACGCCGCCGGATTCGACCTGACACTGCGACGCAACGGCGACGTTGTCGTGCTGGAGGGCCGCGCCGATCTCACCGCGCTGGAAGACACCTCAAATGCCGATGTGTCGCTGGCCATTTCCTTTCCCGGCGATATCGAATCGACCAACGGGGAGACGCTCGGTTCCGACGCCGTGCAATGGAAACTCAATCCCGGCGTGGTCAGCACATTCAGTGCGACCGCCCGCTACAGCGACCCCAGCACCCGCTCGTTCAACGGGGCCGCGATCTTCGTGACGATCTCTGCGCTGCTGGTGGGCGCCCTCGTCGCGTCCCTGGCGTGGCTGGACCGTGACCAATCCCCCCGGTTTACGCCCGACCAGTTCCCGGAGTAACCCGCACGCCGAGATTCTCCAGCACCTCGGAGGTGGCCCGCGCGAAGTTGAGCGTCATGAAGTGCACGCACGGAACGCCCTCGGCGATCAGCCGGGAGGCCATCGCGGTGGCGACCTCGACGCCGACCTTGCGAACCTCGTCACGGTTCTCCTCGGGACCGTCTCCGGCAGCCCGGAGAAGCCGTTCCTCTAGCGCAGCGGGCAGCGTCGAGGAGGCGAGCTCGACCTGCCTACGCACCGACCGCAGCGACGTGATGGGCATCAGCCCCGGAACGATCGGCTTGGCTCCTTGTTCTGGATCGGCGGCCACCACCCGATCACGCAGCCGCAGGTAGTCGTCGACGTCGAAGAACATCTGGGTAATGGAGTACTCGGCGCCTGCCCGCAGCTTGTTCACCAGATTGGCCGTATCGCGTTCCAGATCGATCGCCTGCGGATGGCCCTCCGGGAAAGAAGCCACCCCGACATGGAAATCGCCCAGATCACGAACCAGCCGCACCAGCTCTTCGGCGTAGGTCAGGCCACCTGGGTGCGGAATCCATTCCGCATTCACGTCCCCGGCCGGATCGCCGCGCAGGGCAAGGATATTGGTGATGCCACGGTCCACATAGGCCCCCACCATCGCGCGCAACTCGTCGACGGAATGTCCGACGGCGGTCAGATGTGCGACCGGGAGCAAGGTGGTGTTCTCGGCCAGCTCGCCGGTCACCCGCACCGTGCGGTCGCGGGTTGAACCGCCCGCACCATAGGTCACCGAGACGAACACCGGCTGATACCGCTCGAAAACTCTTGCCGCCCGCCACAACCGAGCCTCAGCCGCCTCGTCGCGGGGCGGCATGAACTCCACCGAGAACGCGACATCGCCGGGCGGAACCGCGGCGAGTCGATCGGCGATCGACCCCGGATCCTGCAGCTCGGCGACCGATGCGTCACGGTCGAGCGGGTGAGTTGTCACCTGTCCAGGATAGGTGCGATTAGTCTGGGTTCACTCCCCGCGCATCCGGGACCAATTACCGCACCGTGAAAGGACGCCCCGCTGAGTGTCAACGTAGCCGCTGCCAACGCCCGGCACCTGACCGATGCGGTGAGCGACCAACTGAGCCAGTTCCTGGCCGAATGCCGCGAGCACACCGCGCATATCGGGCAGAACTATGAGCATGCGATAACCGCCCTCGACCAGTTTGTGCTGCGTGGCGGCAAGAGGCTGCGCCCGGCGTTCGCCTACTGGGGCTGGCGAGCGGTCACCGACGACCCCGACCCGTGGAACCCCGACGTGCTGCGGGTGTGTGCCGCCCTCGAACTGCTGCACACGTGCGCGCTGATCCACGATGACGTCATCGACAGCTCCGCCACTCGCCGCGGTGAACCCACCATCCACGTCGAGTTCGCCGCCCTGCATCGCGAGAACAACTGGTCCGGCTCCGCCGAGCAGTTCGGCATTTCCGCCGCCATTCTCCTCGGCGATCTGGCACTGACCTGGGCCGACGACATGGTGGCCGGGGCAGGGCTGTCCCCGGAGGCACATGCGCGGACTCGGGGCGTGTGGTCGATCCTGCGCAGCGAGGTGCTCGGCGGCCAATATCTGGACATTCTGTCCGAATCCTCTGGCGATGAGTCCGTCGAAACAGCCATGAGAGTGATCCGCTTCAAGACCGCCGGCTACACCGTGCAGCGACCGCTGCAGCTGGGTGTCGCGATCGCGGCCGAGAACCCGGGGATCTCCGGACTTCTCGGCGATGTCGGGCTGGATATCGGCGTCGCATTCCAGCTGCGCGACGACGTACTCGGCGTTTTCGGCGACCCCAAGGTGACCGGGAAACCCGCCGGCGACGACCTGCGTGCCGGAAAGCGCACCGTGCTGTTGGCCGAGGCGCTGCGGCTGGCACGCATCAACGACAATGCCGCCGAGGACATGCTGCACTCCTGGATCGGCAGCCCGCTCACGGATCAGCAGGTCGCCGAGATGTGTTCACTGATAGTCGACTTAGGCGCGCTGGCGGCCGTTGAATCCCGTATCGAAGAGCACACACACCGCGCACTGGATCAGTTGGCCGGCGCCGATATCGCCGACGACGCCCGTGCCGCGCTGTCAGATCTTGTCCGATTGGTGTCCAACCGGAGCGCATGATCACGTGAGTACATCATCAAAGGCTGTGGAGCCTCCCCTGGAAAATGCCGGGTGGGCAGGCGTCTTCCTGCGGTCCCCCGCCGGACGCGCGGCCGTCACCGGATTCGGTGGCGCCATCCTCATCGCCATCGGCGGGTTGGGTGCGGGCAGCACCCGGCAACACGACCCGCTGCTGGAATCGGTCGGGCTGTCCTGGTTGCGTTTCGGCCACGGGTTGGTGGTGTCCTCGATCTGCATGTGGCTCGGGGTGGTCCTCATGCTGCTGGCGTGGCTCGGGCTGGGTCGGCATGTGATCGCCGGCAAGGTGACCAAAGAGTCCATCCTGATCGTCATTCCCTGCTGGCTGCTGCCGCTGCTGGCCTCCGTGCCGGTGTTCAGCCGGGACGCGTACTCCTACCTCGCCCAGGGCGCATTGCTGCGTGACGGATTCGACCCGTACGTGGTGGGGCCGGTGGAGAACCCGAACCCGTTGCTGGAGAACGTCAGTCCGATCTGGTCCACCACAACCGCGCCGTACGGGCCGCTGTTCATGCTTATCGCACGATTCGTCACTCAGATCGTCGGAGACGACGTGGTGGCGGGAACCATGTTGCTGCGGCTGTGCATGCTGCCCGGGCTGGCCCTGCTGGTGTGGGCCACACCCCACGTCGCGCGCTGTCTTTCCGCCAACGCCAGCAAGGCGCTGTGGATCTGTGTGCTCAACCCGCTGGTCATCATCCATCTCATGGGCGGTGTGCACAACGAGATGCTGATGGTCGGCCTCATGATGGCGGGCATCGCACTCGCCCTTGAGCGGCAACATGTTTGGGGCATCGCAGTAGTGACATTGGCGGTCGCGGTCAAGGCCACCGCCGGGCTGGCGCTGCCCTTCCTGGTGTGGATCTGGATGCGCCGGCTCGTTCAGAACGCCGACCAGGGCTCGCCGCAGCGCCGCCCGGTCGTCGCGTTCACGATGGCGTCGGCGACCTCCGTCGCGATCGTGGCCGCGGTCTTCGCCGTGCTGTCCTGGATCGCCGGGGTCGGCCTGGGATGGCTGCCCGCACTGGCGGGCTCGGTGAAAATCATCAACTGGCTGACGGTGCCTACCGCGGTCGCCAACCTCATCAACGTCGTCGCGGGCCTTTTCGTCACCGTCAACTTCGATGCCCTGCTGTCGATCACCCGCACTGTCGGCGCCGCACTGGTGGCCCTCGCGCTGCCGGTGGTGTGGTGGCGGCACCGGCACAACGAACGCGATGCGATGTTCGGGATCCTGTGGGCGATGGTGATCGTGGTGCTCATGGCACCCGCCGCGCTGCCCTGGTACTACACGTGGCCGCTGGCCATCGCGGCGCCGCTGCTGCAATCACGCGCCGCCATCGCCGCCATCGCCGGGTTCTCCACCTGGATCATGGTGATCTTCAAACCCGATGGCTCCCACGGCATGTACGTGTGGATCCACGTGCTGATCGCCGCGACCTGTGCCGCGATCGCGTGGCGGATGATCAACACCGCACCCGAGTCACACGAACCCGAACCGGCCGGGGCCGATACTCCGGCACCCGCCGCCTAGTAGGCCATCGCCTGCGCGCGCCGCAATACTTCGCGTGCTTGGTGGCCGTGCAGTGCGTCGACCGGACGGGCCGCCTCGATACGTTCGGTGGTGCCGTCCCTGGTCACGGTCAGCGACTCATCACCGGTGAACAACCAGCGCATGATTTCCGGCTCGTGATATCCCCCGTCGCGCAGCACGGACAACAGCCCGGACAGATGCTTCACCACGGGCCCTTCGGGGCTGAAAAAGATGACGGGAACTTTGATTTCGCCATCGCGCCGCACCGCGATCAGCTCACCGTCACGCAGATACTGCTGAACCTTGCTCACCGTTACCCGCAGGCGCGTAGCCACTTCCTTGAGAGAGAACAGCGGCTCATCGGCGTCAAGCGTGTCGGCGACGTAGGGAATTGCGCTCATGACCAATGACGCTAGTCGTCCTGCGGGCCACGGTCGCCCAAAAGTGTCCTCCGGGTGTGGTGACACGCGTAACCTTCGGATCGTGACGAGTTCCGGCGATCCGACATCGGTCACCCACAGCGAGTACTACCCCTACCCCGTCGAGAAGGTCTGGGATGTTCTCGTCTCCCTCGAACTCACCGCCTCGCAGGTGAAAGAAGTCAACGACGCACCGGTCGAGGTCGGCGAGACCCGCGTCCTCATCACCCATCCGCAGCCCGCGGTCGGATTCGATGGCGTGCTCCGCACCACCTACACCAGCGTGGAGCCCTGCGATCACATCGAACAGGTGCTGACCGCCCCCGGAATCGAAGTGACCTCCCGGTGGAACCTGCTCCCGGAACCTGGTGGCACCCGGCTGCGGGTCACCTATAGCCGGTTTGACCCCGCCATCCCCCTGCATCGTCAATGGCGGACCATGCTGTTTTCGGGGGCCGGGCCGATGCTCAACTCCGTCCGCGAAATGCTCGACAAGCGACATTGACGGCGGGGCGATCCCGCATCACTCGATACGATCGATGCGATGACATCGCCCAAGTCCCCGACCGGCCGCCTCGATCCCATGATCGGGGCGGTGCTCGACAGTCGGTATCGCATCGAAACCGCGATCGCGACGGGCGGTATGTCGACCGTCTACCGCGGGCTGGACACCCGGCTGGACCGCCCGGTGGCCGTGAAGGTGATGGACAGCCGCTACGCCTCCGACACCGGGTTTCTCGCACGATTCCGGCTCGAAGCCCGGGCCGTCGCCCGGCTGCGTCACCCGGGTCTGGTGGCCGTGTTCGACCAGGGAATGGATGGTAGGCACCCGTTCCTGGTGATGGAACTGATCGACGGGGGCACACTGCGGGAGCTGCTGCGTGAACGCGGGCCCATGCCGCCGCACGCGGTGGCCGCGGTGTTCAACCCGATGCTGGGCGGATTGGCGGTCGCACACCGGTCGGGACTGGTGCACCGCGACGTCAAACCCGAGAATGTCTTGATCTCCGATGACGGCGAGGTCAAACTCGCCGATTTCGGGCTCGTCCGTGCCGTCGCCGAAGCCGGGATAACCTCGACCAGCGTGATCTTGGGCACCGCAGCGTACCTGTCCCCCGAGCAGGTGCGCACCGGCTCGGCAGGCCCACGCAGCGATGTCTATTCGGCCGGGATCTTGATGTACGAGTTACTCACCGGTTCAACACCATTCACCGGCGACACGCCGTTGGCGCTGGCCTATCAACGCATCGATCGTGATGTCCCGGCACCCAGTGAGGCGATCGACGGTATCCCGGAGGAGTTCGACGAGCTGGTGCTGCGCGCCACCTCCCGCGACCCGGACGCGCGCTACGCCGACGCCGCACAGATGGGCGCCGAACTCGACGCCATCGCCGCCGAACTGCACCTGCCGTCCTTCCGGGTGCCCGCGCCCCGGGATTCCAAACAGCATGTGGCCGAACAGCTATACCGCAGCCGGCTGATCGAGACGGGCGGCAGCACGGACGCCGCACCGGCCCGTGATCTCGACGCCGCCGACACCGCCTCGGCCGCGGCGGCCCTGGGCGTCGCTCCACGACCCAGCGCCGCGCCGCGCCGCAGGGTGCCCAATCCCACACGGATGATGGACCCGGTGCCCGCGTACGAGCCCGAATTCGATCGGGAATTCGACGACGAATCCGACGAATCGGCGTTCTTCGCCGATATCGACGACTCGGACTACCGGTACGAACGTCAGCAGAGCCGCCGCGCGATCTTCATGTGGCTGGTGATCGTCCTCATCATCACCAGCTCGGTGGCGGCGGGATGCTGGTCGCTGGGCGCCAACATCACCAACCTGCTCTAGTCCCTGAGCATCTCCGCGACGAGGAACGCCAACTCCAGCGACTGCTGGGTGTTCAGACGCGGGTCGCATGCCGTCTCGTAGCGACCGGCCAGGTCATCATCCGAAATATCCTGGGCCCCACCAAGACATTCGGTGACGTTCTCACCGGTGATCTCGACGTGAATACCGCCCGGATGCGTGCCGAGTGCGTTGTGCACCTCGAAGTAACCCTGCACCTCGTCGACGATCCGATCGAAATGCCGTGTCTTGTAACCGCTGGGCGACTCGTGGGTGTTGCCGTGCATGGGATCGCACTGCCAGACGATCTGATGTCCGGTGGCCTGCACCTTCTCGATGATCGGCGGAAGCAGATCCCGCACCTTCGAGTTGCCCATCCGCGAGACGAATGTCAGACGGCCCGGCTTGTTATGCGGGTCAAGGCGTTCCACGTATTCGACGGCCTGATCGGGCGTGGTCGTCGGGCCGATCTTCATCCCGATCGGGTTGGCGATGATCTCGGCGAAGGCCACATGGGCGTGATCGAGTTGCCGCGTGCGATCGCCGATCCACAGGTAGTGGGCCGACAGATCGTAGAGCGCGGGCTCGCCGTTCTCGTCCTCGGCCAGGCGCAGCATCGCCCGCTCGTAGTCGAGCACCAGCGCCTCGTGACTCGCGTAGATCTCGGCGGTGTCCAGGTTGGAATCCGCCACGCCACAGGCGCTCATGAACTTCAGGCCGCGGTCGATCTCGGAGGCCAGCGCCTCGTACCGCGCACCCGCGGGCGAGGTGCGGACGAATTCGCGGTTCCAGTCGTGCACCAGGGCCAGCGAAGCCAGGCCCGAGCCAGTCACGGCACGCACCAGGTTCATCGCGGCGCTGGCATTGGCGTAGGCGCGCACCAGGCGCGACGCGTCGTGCTCGCGCAGTGCGGCATCGGGGGCAAAGCCGTTCACCATGTCGCCGCGGTAAGACTTCAGCCCCAGGGCGTCGGTATCCGAGCTGCGCGGCTTGGCGTACTGGCCGGCGATACGGGCCAGCTTGACCACCGGCATGCTGGACCCGTATGTCAGCACCACCGCCATCTGCAGCAATGCACGGATGTTGGCCCGGATATGCGGCTCGGTGTTGTCGGCGAAGGTCTCGGCGCAGTCTCCGCCCTGCAGCAGGAATGCCTCACCACGTGCCACCTGGGCCAGCTGGCCCTGCAAACGCTGGATCTCCGCGGGGACGGTGATCGGGGGCACGCTTTCCAGCACGGTCCGCATGGCAGCGGCCTGATTCGCGGGCCAGCTCGGCTGCTGAGCAGCAGGTTTGGCGAGCGCGGTATCCAGGCGCTGACGCAGATCGGCCGGGAGCGGCGGCAGCTCCGGCAATTGGTCGATGGGGACGTCGACTGTCCAGTTCACGAACCCATCTTAACCGCCCCTTACCAGCGGATTTTTACCCGGGATTGCGTGGCGATCAGCCGGGCGGGACCATCGCGCGGTAGCGGGCCAGGTTGTACCGGGCATCCACCAGTGCATCGTGCGAGTCGGCGGGCCGTTTCGGCACAGTCGGCTGGCCCAGGTCGTGCCACAGCTGCTTGAGTTCCAGGGTGAACCGTGGGATCGGCCGGGGCAGCGCCGTCATGGGTCCCCACAGCTGACAGAGCGCCACGTGGTCGTAGGCACCCACCCAGGCCCACAGTTCGATCGGGTCGGTCGGCCCACCACCGTTCAGACCGAGGAACTCGGCCAGCTCATCGCGAATCTGACCGCGTGAGCGCCACAGTGGGGACGACAACGCCGGCAGCTTCGGCAGCACGTTCTGGCGCACCCACGGGCCCGCCTGCTGTGGATCGAAGGCGGTGGAGACGGCGTAGTACTCACGGCCGTCTTCACACACCATCCCGATGGAGATGAGTTCGATGGTGCGGCCGTCGTCAATGAACTCCGTGTCGTAGAAATAACGCACGCGTGCCGCCTAGTTGTGCGCCGGAGAGGCCGGCGCCAGCTCATCGGCCCGCGCCGGCTCGGCCTCGCGCACACCATCGTTCACGTCCGACGGGGCACGCCGCAGCCATATCCAGCTGGCCACGAGCACCGCGAGATGAACGAACACGTAGAGGCTGGGTATCAGGTCGTTCAGCACGCCGCCTGGTCGCAGCGTCAACGCACCCGAGTCCGGTGTCTTGCCGCTCAGGCTGGTGAACCAGGCCGCGAACACCGCGCAGAACGCCCACATCGTGACCGCCGACGCCCGTTTACCCAGCACGTACCCGCGGTAACCCAGATGGACGACCAACGGCACGAACCACACCCAGTGATGGCTCCAGCTGAACGGCGAGGCTGCCGCCGACGCCATCCCCACGATGGAGATCGCCAGCAGCAGCTGACCGCGCCGATAGGCCAGGACCGCGACCACCAGACTCGCCGCGATCACCAGCACCGACAAGGCGGTGGCGGTCCCGGCCGACAGGTCCAATCTGAGAAACAGTCCGCTGATGCTGGTGCTCGCGGTGGGATCGCGGGTGATGCGACTGATCTTCTCGAAAGCACGGTCCACCCAGTAGTAATGCGAGGCGGAGGGCAGGAAGACGAAGCCCAGTCCGATGGTGCCAAGCAGTGTGACGGTCGCGACGACGGCCGCGCGAATCCGTCCCACCAGGAACAAGAAGACGATGAAGATCATCGGGGTTAGCTTGATGCCGGCCACGATCCCGATGCCGATCCCGGCCAGCTTCCACCGTTTGGGAGCCAGGATGTCCGTGACCACGACGGCCAGTATCAGCAGGTTGATCTGACCCAGCTGAATGGAGAGCCGGACCGGCTCCAGCCACGAAACCAGCCCGACCAACAGGGCCAGCAGCCCCCACAACCCGGCCTTAGCGGAGACATTCAGCCAGGCCAGCATGCGCCACACCGAGTAGACGAGCAGCGCCGGGAACACCACAAGCGACAGGATCTGCGCCGTGAAGTCGGTGATGAAGGCCAGCGGGGTGAAGACCAATGCCGCGAACGGTGTGTAGGTGAACAGCAGATCGTCGAGCTCGCCATTGCGCCCGATCGAGTAGAGATCCAGCCCGTCCAGTACGCGGGTGCCACCGAATCGGTACACCAACACGTCGATCTGCAGCGCATACGTCGGCCAGTGAATGAAGACGACCGCGTGCAGCAACAGAGCGACAGCGAGGACGAGCGGGCCACCCCACGTGATCCATCTGGCAACTCGACGAGCGGAGCCGCGGTCCGCGATGGTGGTTTCGGTTATTGAATTCGGCACGGCCCTCGCATCTCTCAGTTCTCCCGCCGGGTGGCCTCAAGACTAGCGGGCGCGGCGCGGATAGCTGACCCACGCCCCACGGCGAGGTGCCACGTCAGATGCAGGGAAGATGCACAGACCCCCGATTAACCGGCGGCGCTCTCCGGGATGCGATCGGGCTGCGTGGAGGACTCCGTGGGCTTGCCGGTGCTCTCCTTGAGCGCGGACGCGTAGATGTCGACGTACTCCTGACCGGACAGCTGCATCAGCTCGTACATCACCTCGTCGATGACCGCACGTTCGATGAAGCGGTTTCCGGCCATCCCGTCGAAACGCGCGAAGTCCAGCGGCTTGCCGATCTTGACGGTGACCTTGGAAAAGTGCCAGCGAGCGGTTCCCGGCGGATTCATCACATCGGTGCCGACCATCGCGATCGGGATCACCGGTACCCCCGTGGCCAGCGCCATGCGCGCCAAGCCCGTCTTGCCCTTGTACAGGCGTCCATCCGGAGACCGGGTGCCCTCCGGGTAGATGCCCAGCAGCTTGCCCTCCCCGAGTAACCGCTTAGCGGTGCTCAGAGCATTCTCGGCGGCGTCGGCGCTGGCCCGATCGATCGGAACCTGCCCGGCGCCACTGAAGAAGACCTTCTTGAGCCAGCCCTTGAACCCGGGCTCCGTGAAGTACTCGCTCTTGGCCAGGAAGGTGACCCGGCGGCGCAACACCAGGCACAAGTAGAAGCTGTCCACCACCGCGAGGTGGTTACCTGCCAGGATTACCGGCCCGGACGAAGGGACGTTCTCCAGACCTTCGACTTTCGGGCGGCCCATCAGCTGCAGGATCGGCCCCATGAAGATGAACTTCAGCAGCCAATAGAACATCGCGCATCCTCTCCCGATCCCCGTGAGCAGCACAGGGCTGGCGCCGAGCTTACCCTCGGCGACGGCGAATCTCCGTGGACTGTCTAAGGTCCCGCGCATTACCGTGCCGGGCACGGACCTGCGACAAGATCGTGAACTCGTCGCGGCTGGTAGAGGCCTATCGCGCGCGGACAGCGCCACTCGCGGGACGCCGGATGATCGGCATCGCGGATAGATGGGACGCGGTGTCCCGGAACTGGCCCGGGGCGCTCGTCACTCGTCGATGTCGACCGGGATGGGTTGATAGCCAGTGGATTGCGAGCTCGGCGACGGAGGCGGGAACGGACTGTGATACTCGCGGCCGGGCCCACCATCTGGGCCGGGATCGTCGGGGCCGCCTTGCCCCTCGGCCTCCAACATCGCCCGCACCACCATCACCAGCGCGAGGCTGTGTTCGGCGATCGTGGCCAACAGCGGATGGTGCTCACCCTCGACAAGAGCCGCCAGCGCGCAGACCGGGCAGAACAGCTGGTTGCACTTTCCGGGCACAGCGCCGTCTCCGGGGGCGCGAGCAGCCTGCCGTAGCGCCGGATCGAGCATGTCGAGGATGGAGGCGGCCAACGCCCGCAGCTCGGGACCGAGCTCCGGATGGGTACCCGTCACGTAGGCCACACCTCCGGATCCGCTCTAAACCGTATGGTCAGCTCGCTACTGACAAGCCGGGCATCGACAACCACACAGCGCCGCAGCACGGAGGCCAGCCGGACCCGCCGGCGCATCCCGTTTGCACCGATGACCAGGTCATCTCCCACCCGGCCGAGGCTCAACGTGGCCGGATCGATCTGCGGTAACTCTAGCCTCAACCGATAGACGGTGTCCGCTCCGGATCCGGATTCGTGCTCCACGACGGTGGCCAGCGGCGCCGGGGGCGCAGCGCCGTCACGCCGCCGCACCGCGTCAGCCAGCTCACCGAGGGCCTCGGGACCGATGGGCTCGCGCGGCAGATGCGGTACCAGCAGCATCTCCACGTCGCCGATCGCCTCCCCCATCTCGTCAAGAACCGCGGCTTGGTCGGCGATGCGCTGCATGTACCAGTCAAACGCCGGATGCGCGGGCAGATTGTGGTATTCGTACGAATCATCTTGAATGAGAACCTGATTGACGATCACCTGGTCGATGCGCACACCCATCAGCGCCAGCGCCCCCACGGTACGGATGGCCTCGGCCACCACCACACGCTCGGGAGTCAGCACCAGGTGCGCCCCCACCCGCTCGGCGTCCGACAGCAAGCCCGCGAGCTGATCTGCCGACGCCGCAACGCGTTCCAGCAGTTCGGCCAGAATCTGCGCGCGAGGCGTGCCGACACCGCCGAGTCGACGATGCCGCGGCCAGGCCCGTTCCAGGTACATCGCGAAGGTTCCCGGCAGGGTCAGCATGCGCAACGCGTCGGCGGTCGAAGCACAGTCGACCACGACGACATCCCATTCGCCCGTCTCGGCCAGCTGCCGAACCTCATGCAGGCCAAGCATCTCCTGGACACCCGGAAGCGCGGAAAGCTCTTCGGGCGCAAGCGATCCGATATCCGATTCGGGATACTGCGCGGCGATTGTCTCGGCAATGTCACCCCAGCGCCGCTCCAGCAGACCCAGGGTATCCAGGGCCATGACGTCGAGTTGCCCCCCGTACGGGCCCTCGATCACCCGCACACAATGGGCACCCGGCGACGGATCGACCCGGACGCCGAAAACGTCGCCAAGGGAATGCGCCTGGTCGGTAGATACCGCGAGCACCCGTTGGCCTGCCCGCGCGTAGCGCACCGCGGTGGCACCGGCCAGCGTCGACTTACCCACGCCCCCCTTGCCGACGAAAAGACCGATGGTGGCTGTCAACGGCGATTCGACATCTGGGCGCGGCGTCGCGTCGACGTCGCTAGCGGTCAGATTCGACTCGCTTCTTCAGATCCTTGAGCGCGGAATCGGTGATCTTGCGTTCGGCCTTACGCTTGAGCATTCCGATCATCGGAATTTGAAGGTCGACCGCGAGCTCATACGTCACCTCAGTGCCAGACCCTTTGGGCGCCAAAAGGTATGTCCCTTCCAGCGAACGCAACAGGGAACTTTCCGCCAGGGTCCAGGTGACCTTACGGCCATCCGGAGACCACACGTACTCCAGGACCTGGGTGTCCTTGAGGACACCGGCGTCCAGCACCAACCGGGCACGTTTGACCCTGCCCTGGGAGTCGGTGTCGAGCACCTCGGTTTCCTTGTACTCCGACACCCATTCCGGGTAGGCGCCGATATCGGCGATCACCGCCATCACTTTGCCGGGTTCGGCGTCGATGGCAATCGTTTGGGTAGTCTTCTCAGCCACCTGACAGACGCTACCCTTCTCCCTGGCGCTCGGATACTCCCATCCTGGCAATTCGCCGTGGCCGCACGAAGGAGAGACGCCCATGAGTCGTCTGGTGGCGAAGGTGCTCGGTGTGCACCAGAGCATCTACATCGCATCGAAAGGCTATCTGGGTCATCGCGTTCCGGGGATGGCGCCCAGCCTGCTACTGACCTCTATCGGCGCCAAGAGCGGAGCGCAGCGCGTCAACTCGCTGACCTACGCAACGGATGGCGACAATCTCGTCATCGTGGCCTCGAACGGCGGCGCCCGCCGCAATCCCGCCTGGTATCACAACCTCAAGGCCCATCCGGACGTGCAGGTGCAGCTGGGCAGGCATAAGCGCCGGGTCCGCGCGACACCCCTGCTGCCCGGTGACGCGGATTACGAGCGACTGTGGAAGTTAGCCGACACCAACAACTCTGGCCATTACAGCGCCTACCAGCGGGCGACTTCCCGCCCCATTCCGTTGGTCGTGCTCGCCGCTATCTGATCAGGCCTGCGGCACCCACGACTCGCCGATCGGCCGACTGGCCTCGAGCCGCTGCTTGATCCCGAAGGCGAACCGCTTCCCAGCGATGCGACGGGCGTGATTGATCTTGGCCAAATTCAACTTGGCCACCTGTGCGGCGCTGGCGCCGGTGGGCTCAGCGTGCAGGAAATAGTGCAGGATCGCGCCGTCCAGTGCGGGCTCGAGCCACACCTCCATCGTTCCGGTGACGGGCCCGGCGACCGTCCAGCGGATCCCCTTCTCGCCCCGCTCCTCGACGACGTTGAGCTGCAGGTCAGGCCACCAACGGCGCCAATCCGCAGGGTTGGAGATGGCGCGGCCGATGTCCGCGGGATCTGCGGCGATAAAGGTCTGGTCGGCGACCTGAATGCTGTTCATCGCGGACAAGCTTAAGCCTCGCCGCCGAAGGAAATGCGGCAACGCCTTCGACGATCTTCAGGCCCCGACTAGTCTGAGCCGGTGCGAGAGTTCAGCGTCCCTGCCCCGTTCACCGTCGAGGACAACGCGTCGGTTGTTCATGCCGTCTATGACTACGAGCGTGAAGACCCCAACCAGGCGGCGTTTTCCCGCCTCGTCGACGGCACCTGGACACCCGTCACGTACGCGGAAGCCGCCGCGCAGATCCGGGCGGTGGCCAACGGTCTGATCGCCAAGGGCGTAGCGCCCGGCGATCGCGTGGCGCTGATCTCGGCGACGCGGTACGAGTGGACGATCATCGACTACGCGGTCCTGTCGATCGGCGCCATCACCGTGCCCATCTACGAGACCTCCTCGGCCGATCAGGTCCGATGGGTACTGCAGGACTCCGCGGCGGTGGCGCTGTTCGTGGAATCCGATGCCCACGCCGCGATCGCCGAAGAACTCGCACCCGAACTGCCCAACCTGCGCACCGTCTTTCACATCGCCAGCTCGGGTGCCCCCGCGGCCCTCGACGAACTCGCCGAGGCGGGAGCGGGTGTGGACCCCGCCGAGCTCACCGGCCGGCTCGACGCCATCAAGGCCACCGACCCCGCGACGCTCATCTACACCTCGGGAACCACCGGGCGCCCCAAGGGCTGCCAGCTCACCCACTCCAACCTGGTGTACGAAACCCGCGGCGCGCGTGCCGTTTTCCCCGACTACTTGCAGAAGGGCAGCAGGACGCTGATCTTCCTGCCGCTGGCTCACGTGCTGGCCCGCGGTATCGCGATGGCGTGCTTCCAGTCCAAGGTGAGCGTCGGTTTCACCAGCGATATCAAGACGCTGGTGCCGACATTCGGGATCTTCAAGCCGACCTTCATCGTCTCGGTCCCCCGCATCTTCGAAAAGGTGTACAACACGGCCCGTCAGAACGCCCAGAACGACGGCAAGGGAAAGATTTTCGACGCTGCCGCCGATACCGCCGTCGAATACAGCCAGGCGCTGGACAACGGCGGCCCGGGCATCGTGTTGCGCGCCAAGCGCGCCGCCTTCGACAAGCTGGTGTACGGCAAGCTGCGCGCGGCGCTCGGCGGTGAGTGCGTGGCGTCGATCTCCGGTGGAGCTCCGCTGGGTGCCCGACTGGGCCACTTCTACCGTGGCGTCGGCCTGACCATCTACGAGGGCTACGGACTCACCGAGACGACGGCGGCCTGTGCCGTGAACGTCATCGGCGGGCTCAAGATCGGCAGTGTCGGAAGGCCCTTGCCCGGTAACGCCGCCAAAATCGCCGATGACGGCGAATTACTGGTGTCCGGTGGTGTCGTGTTCAGCGGCTACTGGAACAACGAGAAGGCCACCAGCGAATCGATCTTGGACGGGTGGTTCCACACCGGCGACCTCGGCGCGATCGATGAGGACGGCTTCATCACGATCACCGGCCGCAAGAAGGAAATCATCGTCACCGCCGGCGGTAAGAACGTCGCACCGGCGGTGCTGGAGGATCAGCTGCGCGCTCACCCGTTGATCAGTCAGGCGATGGCCGTCGGCGACAAGCAACCGTTCATCGGCGCTCTGATCACGATCGACCCCGAGGCCATCGACGGCTGGAAGCAGCGCAACGGCAAGCCCGCCGATGCCACCGTCGCCGACCTGGTCGAGGATCCTGACCTCCTCGCGGAGATCCAGACCGCCGTGAAGGCAGCCAATCAGGTTGTCTCCCATGCCGAAGCCATCAAGAAGTTCCGGATCCTGCCGGTCGACTTCACCGAGGCCACCGGCGAGATGACGCCGACGCTGAAGGTGAAGCGCAACGTGGTGGCCGAGAAGTTCGCGGCAGATATCGACGCGATCTACTCGGGGTCACCCGAGTAGATCGGTCCATCAGGGGAACCTATCCGGAGCCGGTGACCAGTTCGGCGAACCGCGCCGCGTGGTGATCCCAGCGCCAATGATCGGTCACCCAGGTGCGCCCCGCTGCCCCCATCACCGCCGCACGTGCCGGATCCGACAGGATCTGGACAATCGCATCGGTGATCGCGGGCACGGACCTGCCGTCGACAACGAGTCCCGTCTCTCCATCGCGCACGGTTTCCGGTGCGCCCCCGGAGTTTCCGGCAACCACCGGAACACCGCAGGCCGACGCCTCCAGGAACACTATTCCCAGGCCCTCCACGTCCAGGCCCGCCCCGCGCGTACGGCAGGGCATCGCGAAGACATCGCCCATCGCGTGATGAGCGGGTAGCTCTTCCCACGGCACACCGCCGGTGAACACCACGTGCTCATCGACACCGACTCGAGTGGCCAACGCACGCAACGGTTCCGCATACGGACCGCCACCCACGATCACCAGCGCCGCACCATCCACCCGCTCCCGGATCGCCGGCAGCGCCTCGATCAGCATGTCCTGGCCCTTGCGTGGGACCAGCCGGGAGACGCACACGATGATCGGCCGCTCGCCCAGCCCGTAACGCCGCCGCAGCTCCTCACGCGCCCCCGGGTCGGGACGGAACCTGCCGCTGTCGACACCGGAGGGCAGGTACTCCAGCGCAGCACGCGGCCCGAACGCGGAAGCGAAGCGACCCCGCGTGTAGCGGCTGACATAGGTGATCACATCGGTGCTATCGCCGATCTGCCGCAGCGCCGACCGCGCCACCGGAAGCATCGACCAGCCCACCTCATGCCCATGCGTGCTGGCCGCGGTCACGGCGGCTCCCGCCGCCCTGGCCGCCGAGGACAACAACGCGAGCGGCGCGGCCGCGCCGAACCACACCACCTCGGAGCGCTGCGATTTGATGAGGTCCACCATGCGCTGCCGGACGCCGGGGCCAGGAAGCATCAGCGAGGTCGGGTGGCGCACCACGTGGTAGTCGGCGGCGGCGTCGTAACGTTCGCACCCCTTCCACCGCGGCGCGTAGACAGTGACCTCGTGCGATCCGGCCAGCCGGATCACCAACTCCTGCAGGTAGGACTGAATGCCGCCGGGCCTGGGTGGAAAATCGTTGGTGACCAACAGGATCCGTCGTCGCGGGGCGCCAGGCTGAAAGGTCACGACGCCTACCGTAGTGGACGAGCGCCGAGCCAGCTCTGCCACTGCCGAACCAGCGTTGCCTCGTCGATGCCCAATGCCCGCTCGATCGCCGCGCCGGGCTGGCCCGGCACGGGATCCGCCCCATACCGGTACAGCTGCACAAGCGAGGGCTCGCCAAAGGTCTCGGCCACGTATTGCGCCACCGACCACGCCTCCTCGTACGCCTGTGTGCGGTGGGGGCCCGGACTGTCGATATCGCCGTCGGTGGGTAGATGGTCCGGAACCTGGCCCGCGGCAAGGGCACTCGTCAACGTGGGCGCGGCGTTTCGGAAGGGGGTACCGCTACCGCGGCGCCCGTTGTAGTCGGCCACGCCCTCCACCAGCCAGAGGGGCGCATGGTCGCCGGTGACCGTGCGTGCCGCGGCATGGAACAGCTCGTGGCGCAGCACCACCCGAAACTGATCGGGTGGCAGGGCTGCCGAGCCGGGCGCGAAGATCACCCGCTGCCCCACGGCAACTCCGCTGTCTACACGGTCCGCCACGGCGGCGGCGGCGATACCGTCGGTGTGTTCGCCACCGACGAGAGCGGCGAACTCGGCGTCGGTCCCTGCCGCGATCAGCAGCACCCCCGCACGCCATTGCGGGCCCCAAAACTCCGACAGCGATGCCAGCGCACCGGCAATCTCATCGACAAGCCGCGGCGCCACCGAAGAGCCGGGGTGTCCAAGCACCACCACGTCCCGGTCCCCCGCTCGCTTCCGTGTCTCCACCACCGGCGCGAACTGCCAGGGCACGGCGACCGCGCTGGCGTCGAACAACCGCCAGGCGTCATCGTCGTGCAGCACACCGACCGTGACCGGGCGCCGGACGGCGACCGTGTCCACCCCGCTGACGGCGTAAACCAGCGCGGCATCCAGCATCCATTGCTGTTGCCGTGCAATGAGATTAGCCGGAACGTCGGCCGACAGCCGGTACTCGAACGTGTCGGCCTTCAGCCCCGAGAGATTCTCCTGCACCCGCTGCTGAGCCTCGATGAACGCGGGCTTGTCCGGAGCGAGCACGGCGCGCAATGCCGCGACGTCATGGCTGCGCAACGCATCGGAGTAGCGCGTCAGCAATGCCTGAATCGCGGTGCGGACGTCGCTGGCCGGTGGGGCGGGCTGCGCTCGACAACCACCGCAGAGAATCAGCATGAGCATCGCGAAGAACGATGCCCAACGTGCTACCCCAGGCACGCGCGCACGAAGGATGCGGCTCAGTAGCGACGCGCGTTATAGATCGGGCCGGATGACGTGATCGGCGCGACCGCGACCGGAACACCGTAGGTCGAGGCGTGCACCATCATGCCGTTGCCGACATAGATGCCCGTATGCGAGGCGTCCCCGTAGAAGTTGATGACATCGCCGGGCTGTAGGTCACTCAGCGCGACGGGTGTACCGCCACGTGCGAGTGCCTGGCTGGAGTGCGGCAGCGACACGCCCTGCTGGCCGTAGGCCCACATCACCAGACCCGAGCAGTCGAAGGCGTTGGGGCCCGAACCGCCCCACGAGTAGGGCGCGCCGATCCGGGTCAATGCGGCCGCGACGGCGCTGGCGCCGACAGGTGAACCTCCGCCGCCGATGGCGGCTTCCGGTGCGGGTGCCGCGGCGGCGGCCTGCATCAGCGGCTCATCCGGAACCTGGCCCGGCTCGCCCGCGGGCGGCGGGGGCACGGGTGCCGGTGCCAGCAGCTGTGCACGCTGGCCGGGGCTCAGGGTGTTGTACTGCGACTTGACGACCGCGATCTGCACCTGCAGCTGGCTCTGCTTGGCCTGCAACGAAGCGCGTACATTCTTGGCCTGCTCGGCGGCCACCCGGGCCTGCTCGGCGGCATCACGGGACCGCTGCTCGGCCTGATCTGCCGAGGACTGCGCAGCGCGATAGCTGTCCATCCGGCCACGCATCTCGCCGCCCACGGTGCGTTGCACCGACAGCTGGTCGATCAGGTTCTGCGGCGAGTTTGACGTCAGCACGGCACCGTAACCACTGGTGTTACCGCCCATGTAGGCGGCGACCATGGCCTTGTTGACGTCGACCTGGTACGTGGACACCGCCATGCGCGCGGCCTTCGCGACGGCCTCATCAGCGAGAACAGCCTTTTCGGCATCGCGCTGGGCCGCCAGCTTGGCGTCGAGATCGATCTTCGCCGAGTTAGCCGCCTCGGACGTTGCCTCGGCCTGGCGGGACAGCTCGTTGAGCTTCTTGACGGCGTCGTTGTTGGGGTCGGCGGTCGCGATCTGACCACCCGTAAATACCCCACCGACCAGGGCGGCAGCAGTCAGCGCGAGCATGGCGCGACGGAGTGGAGAGGGCGTCAATCGATCCGAATGATTTCGAAGAAGACGCCCGACACTCACTGACTACATCCCTTTACTGCAATTTGATCGCCGCGAACTACGGCGCCGATAGGTCTCAGACAGGTTACGAAATGGCATCGACATTGTCCACCGCAGTGTGGAATGACGTCAGTGTCGCGTAAACGCCGGTTCTCCTCCCCGTTTCCGGGGCGGGCCATCATGCACCTATTTCGAGTGTGCCCTATGCGACTCCCGCATCGGGCGTCTTCGCCGAATCAGGCGTGTCGTACGTGCGCTGAATCGGCACCAGGCGCAGCCTGGGCGCCATCCCGGCCTCGGCCAGGACGGCCAGCGCGGCACGTTCATCGTCGGCGAGTGTCTGGGGCACCCCCAACAGCACGCTGACCACGCAGTCGCCGCATCCCGGGCCGCGCATCGCGCAATCGTCGCAATCGATGAGCATGGCTCCTCCTCTCCTATAAGTCGTTCTTTCGGGTTCAGGCGGACGGTAACCGCGCCCACCGACAAGTGGACGGTCCCTGGCACGCTGTCGATATGACGGAACAGCAGCAGCCGGCACACCACGACCGCCGCCGGGCTGAGTCGTTTGGAGGCTCCGCCGACGCCTATGACCGTCATCGGCCCCGCTATCCGCAGCCGCTGATCGACGAGCTCGTATCCGGCGGGCAGACGCGCGCTCTGGATGTGGGAGCAGGTACCGGGATCGCTGCGGCACAGCTGGCCGCGGCCGGTGCCGAGGTGCTGGCGGTCGAACCGGACGCGCGGATGGCCCGGGTGGCGGCCGGGAAGGGTATCGCCGTCGAGGTGGCCACGTTCGAGGACTGGCGGCCGGCGGGCCGGATGTTCGATCTGGTGCTCTTCGCCCAGTCCTTCCACTGGGTAGAGCCCGCTGCCGCGCTGCCGAAGGTGTTGACGGTGCTTCGCCCCGGCGGCCGCCTCGCCCTGGTGTGGAACCGCATTGTGCCCACCACGCCGACACAGGACGAGCTGGACACCGTCTACGCCGATTTCATGGACACCACCCGGCGCCCCTCCATCGACACCGAGGACACCGTCTCCCCGGCCCTTGAGAAATCCGGTTACCACGTGCGGCACTCCCATTTCCTGGAGCGGCGGCGCTTCTCCACGCGGGCGTACCTGGACATGGTCTTCACCTACTCCAATCACCTCACGCTCGATGCCCCCGCCCGCGCCGTATTGCGGTCCCGGCTGGAGGAGAAGATCGGCGATGACGGCGTCGACACCACAAACGACGCACTCGCGCTGATCTGCACTCCCGTGGCGTGACGCCGAAATGTCGGTCCCGGGTCTTACGGTCACGACATGACGCAGCTGACCTTCGACGAGGTGCACTCCTCGCCGGGGTCGTCGGCGCAAGCCCTGCGTGACACCACCTTTGTGGTGGTGGACCTGGAGACGACCGGGGGCAGCGCGGAGAACGACGCGATCACCGAGATCGGCGCGGTGAAGGTGCGCGGCGGCGAGGTGCTCGGGGAGCTGGCCACGCTGGTCGATCCGAAACGATCGCTGCCGCCACAGATCGTCCGCCTCACCGGCATCACCTCGGCGATGCTGGTGGACGCACCGCCGATCGAGCAGGTGCTTCCGACATTTCTCGAATTCGCCCGTGGCGCAGTGCTGGTCGCCCATAACGCCGGCTTCGATATCGGGTTTCTCCAGGCGGCCGCGCGGCAATGCGGGATCGACTGGCCGCAGCCCACCGTGCTGTGCACGGTCCGGCTCGCCCGCCGGGTGTTGTCGCGCGATGAGGCGCCGCGGGTCAGCTTGGGTGCACTGGCTCAGCTGCTCGGCGCCTCCACCACCCCCAACCACCGGGCCCTCGATGACGCCCGGGCCACCGTCGATGTACTGCATGCGCTGATCGGCCGGGTCGGCAACCAGGGCGTGGACACCATGGCAGAGCTGCGACGGTACCGGACCCAGGTACCCAACGCGTTGCGCGACAAACGCTCACTGGCCAATGGAATGCCTTACGCCCCAGGTGTTTATCTGTTCCGCGGACCATCCGGCGAGGTGCTGTACGTGGGCACCGCGGTCAACCTGCACCGGCGCGTGCAGCAGTACTTCACCGGCGCGGATCCGCGCGGCCGCATGCGTGAGATGGTCACCATCGCCACCGCGGTGGATCACGTGACCTGTGCGCACCCGCTGGAGGCAGCGGTGCGCGAGCTGCGGCTGTTGGGTGCGCACGCACCGCCGTACAACAGGAAGTCGCGATTCCCGCACCGCTGGTGGTGGGTGGTGCTCACTGAGGAGCCATTCCCCCGTTTCGCCGTCGTCCGGACCACCAATGGGCGCCCGATGCTCGGCCCATTTCACGCACGCGGCGACGCCGCGACGGCCGCCCTGGCACTGGCCCGGTTCACCGGCGTGCGCACGTGCGCCGCACGCATCGGTGCCAACGGTCGGCACGGCCCCGCATGCAACGGCCAGTCCTACCCGCACGACACCGCCTCCCCGTGCCCCGCCCCTGCCGGGGTGGACGCCAGCGAGTACCGGGACGCCCTCATCCCGGCAATCGCGGTCCTGGCAGGCACCGAAGGACACCCGCTGCACGCCATGTGCGACCGAGTGACCGACCTCAGTGGTCTACGGCGGTATGAAAGCGCCGCGCGACAGCGCGATGCGACGGCTACCCTCCTCGAGGCACTGGCGCGCCAGCACCGCCTGCACGCCCTCTCGCGCATCGAGGAGCTGATCGCCGCGCGGCCCGACGGTGAGGGCGGATGGCACATCGCCGTCATGCGGCATGGACAGCTGGCCGGTGCCGCGGTCGCCCGCCGGGGTGTCCCTCCGATGCCGGTGGTGGCGGCAGCTTCGGCGTCGGCCCAAGTGGTACTTCCGACCCCCGAACCGTTCGGTGGGGCCGCACCCGAGGAGACCGGGCTGATCACGCGCTGGCTGGCCGAACCCGGTGTACGGATCGTGTCCTCGACAGACGGCTACGCCGAGGCGACGGGATGTTCCGGCCCCCTGCGCGATTGGGCGGCGGCAGCACGCAGCGCGCGCATCGCGCACGCCGTCCACCACGACGACTGGGGGCTATCCGAGCTGATCAGGCCTGGGCGTGCTGTTGCGTCCCGGGCCGCCGGCTGACCGTGCTGCCTAGTCGGCCGACAGTGAGTCGAAATCGCCGTGCCGCACCGAGTCGCGGCAATTGTTGACCCGCTACCGCGCTACAGAGTCAAGCCCGAATCTGCCGCGGGAACCCTACTCGGCCCCAAGCCGCTGGCTGACGACGATCCACTTATCCAACAGCGCCGCCGCCGCCCCCGAATCGATGGCACCGGACACCCGCGCGAGTGCGTTCTCCCAGGCGGGCAGCCATTGAGCATCGCTGGCCAGCCCGGCATGCGCCACCACGGCGCCCGCGGCGTTGAGCACCACCGCGTCGCGCACCGCGCCGGTTCCGCCGGCCAGGACCGCCCGGACCTCGGCGGCATTGAACTCCGGATCACCGCCAACCAGCTCCTCCAGCCGGGCACGCGCGAAACCGAATGCCGCCGGATCGAACCGCAGCTTGTCGACGGTGCCCGCCTGAACCCGCCAGATGGTGCTGGTTGTGGTGGTGGTCAGCTCATCGAGCCCGTCGTCACCATGCACGACCAACACACTGGACCCACGTCCGGCGAAGACCCCCGCCGTGACCTCCGCCAGGTCAGCGAACGCACAGCCGATCAATCCCGCCCGGGGGCGAGCCGGATTCGTCAGCGGCCCAAGCAAATTGAATACCGTCGGGACACCGATCTCACGACGCACCACGGAGGCGTACCGATACGACGGGTGAAAATGCGGCGCGAAGCAAAACCCGATTCCCACCTCGGCGAGACTGCGCGTCACCTGCTCGGGCCCCAGGTCGATGCGTACTCCCAGCGCCTCCAGCGTGTCAGCGCCACCGGCCAGTGAGGAGGCGGCCCGGTTGCCGTGCTTGACCACCGGCACACCGCACGCCGCCACCACGATGGAGGCCATGGTGGACAGGTTCACCGTGTTCGCGCCGTCGCCTCCGGTACCGACGATGTCCACGGCGTTGGCGCCGATCTGTTCACCCGAGGGAAACCCGATCGCATGCGAGAGCATCGTGTCAGCCAGCTCGCCGACTTCAGTGGACGTCGGGGACTTCATCCGCATCGCCACCCCGAAGGCCGCGATCTGGGCGGGGGTGGCCGCGCCCGTCATGATCTGGTCCATGGCCCAGGCCGCCTGACCCGCCGACAGGTCACGACGGTTGGTCAGCTCGCCCAGTACCAGGGGCCAGGAATGTTCGGGCACGCCGCAAATGGTCCCATGGACACAACGCTGACAACAAAGGACCAATTGCCCTCCGGGCACAGCGCGACACGCCGGGCAGCCGCGGCCGACACCACTCTCATCAGAGGCCACACACGTTGTGGAGAGTCGGTCACAAATCAATGTCGGACCCGGGTGGCTCTCGACAACTACAAAGCGTCATACTTACGACGTGACGACCGCAGCAGCCCCAGGATCGCCGGCGGGAACCGCCATTACCCAGCGGGTTCATTCACTGAACCGGCCCAATATGGTGAGTGTTGGCACCATTGTGTGGCTTTCCAGTGAGTTGATGTTCTTTGCTGGACTCTTCGCGTTCTACTTCACCGCCCGGGCCCAGTCCGGCGGTAATTGGCCGCCGGAGCCCACCGAGCTGAACCTTGGTCTTGCCATCCCCGTCACCGCCGTGCTGGTCGCCTCGTCGTTCACCTGTCAGATGGGTGTGTTCGCCGCGGAGCGCGGCGATGTCTTCGGGCTGCGCCGCTGGTACGTCATCACCCTCATCATGGGCACCTTCTTCGTCCTCGGCCAGGGCTACGAGTACATCAACCTCGTGCACGAGGGCACCACCATCGCCGGCAGTGCCTACGGCTCAACCTTCTACTTGGCCACCGGCTTCCACGGTCTGCACGTCATCGGCGGTCTGGTCGCCTTCATCTATCTCCTGGTTCGTACCCGGATGAGCAAGTTCACCCCTGCCCAGGCAACCTCCGCGATCGTCGTGTCGTACTACTGGCACTTCGTCGACATCGTGTGGATCGCATTGTTCGCCACCATCTACTTCGTCCGATGAACCAGCCCGACTCGGTGAAGGGAGCCCCACAGTTGAGCGTGGAGCCCGTCAACAACACAGCCGCCAAGAAACGCGCACGCCGCAAGTTCCGCCGTCGCATCTCAGCAGGTTTGCTGCTGCTGATCGCGCTGGTAGTTGCCGGCGGCTTGGCCTCGACCTTCACGCCCACCCCGCAGGTCGCGGTGGCCGACGAGGACAAGTCAGCGCTACTGCGCACGGGTAAGCAGCTGTACGAGACCTCGTGCATCACCTGCCACGGCGCGAACCTGCAGGGTGTACCCGACCGCGGCCCGAGCCTCATCGGCGTGGGCGACGCGGCCGTCTACTTCCAGGTCTCCACGGGCCGTATGCCGGCGATGCGCAACGAGGCTCAGGCCCAGCGCAAGGACCCGATCTTCGACGAGGAGCAGACTGACGCCCTCGGTGCGTACATCCAGGCCAACGGCGGCGGACCCCAGGTCGTCCGTGATGGCGACGGCGCAATCGCTCAAACGTCGTTGCGCGGCAATAACATCGCCCGCGGTGGCGACCTGTTCCGGTTGAACTGCGCGTCCTGCCACAACTTCACCGGCCGCGGTGGCGCCCTCTCGTCGGGCAAGTTCGCCCCCGAGCTCGATCCGGCCAACGAGCAGCAGATCTACACCGCCATGCTCACCGGCCCGCAGAACATGCCCAAGTTCTCCGACCGCCAGCTGACCCCCGACGAGAAGAAGGACATCGTCGCCTACGTCAAGGCTTCGACCGAGACCCCCGATCCGGGCGGTTACGGGCTGGGCGGCTTCGGACCGGCGTCTGAAGGTATGGCCATCTGGATCATCGGCATCGTCGCCGCCATTGCCGCGGCACTGTGGATTGGAGCGCGCGCGTGAGTGGCGATCCCAAAGTAGAGATTCCCAGCGACGAGCAGCTCGCGGCTATGAGCCGCGACGAGCTGGTCAAGCTCGGTACCAACCTCGACGGCGTCGAGATCGTCTACCGCGAACCACGCTGGCCCGTTGAGGGCACCAAGGCCGAGAAGCGCGCCGAGCGTCTGATCGCGCTCTGGTTCGCCCTCGGCGGCGTATTTGGCCTCGCCCTGCTCGGTGTATTCCTGTTTTGGCCCTGGGAGTACAAGCCATTCGGCGATCCGGGTAATGCGGCGTACAACCTCGCGACACCGCTGTACGGCCTGACCCTGGGTCTGTCGGTGCTCTCGCTGGGCATCGGCGCGGTGCTGTACACCAAGAAGTTCGTTCCCCAGGAGATCTCGATCCAGGACCGCCACGACGGGCCGGGCTCGTCGGAGGTGGACCGCAAGACCATCGTCGCGCAGCTGCAGGACACCCTGGAGACCTCGACGCTCCCCCGCCGCAAGATGGTCATCCGGGCTCTCGGGTTCGGCGTCGGCGCGATGGGCGCCGGCACCGCCGTCGCATTCATCGGCGGCCTGATCAAGAACCCGTGGGCCCCCGTGGTCCCCACCGCCAATGGCAAGCAGCCGGTGCTGCTCACCAGCGGCTGGACCCCGCGGTACAAGGGCGAAACCATCTACCTGGGCCGGGCCGTGGGCAGCAGCTCGCAGATCCTGCTGAAGGTCCGCCCCGAGGACATCGACGCCGGCGGCATGGAGACCGTGTTCCCGTGGCGCGAGTCCGATGGCGATGGCACCACCGTCGAATCGCACGAGAAGTTGTCGCATATCTCTATGGGCGTACGTAACCCGGTGATGATCATCCGGGTGCGCCCCAGCGATATGGGCAAGGTGATCAAGCGCAAGGGACAGGAAAGCTTCAACTACGGCGACCTGTTCGCGTACACCAAGATCTGCTCGCACCTGGGTTGCCCCACATCACTTTTCGAGCAGCAGACCTACCGCATCCTGTGCCCGTGCCACCAGTCGCAGTTTGACGCACTGCACTTCGCCAAGCCCATCTTCGGGCCGGCCGCCCGGGCACTGGCACAGCTGCCGATCACCGTCGACAAGGACGGATACCTCGTCGCCAATGGCGACTTCGTCGAGCCCGTCGGACCCGCATTCTGGGAGCGCAAATCATGAGCGAAACAGCCCAAAAGCCGTCACGCCTAGGCAAACAAGCTGAGGCGATCGACTCTCGGTACCACCTCGCCGCCGGGATGAAGCGGCAGATCAACAAGGTCTTCCCGACGCACTGGTCGTTCATGCTCGGTGAGATCGCGTTGTACAGCTTCATCATCCTGCTGCTCTCGGGCGTGTATCTGACTCTGTTCTTCGACCCGTCGATGGCCGAGGTCACCTACAACGGCGTCTACCAGCCGCTGCGCGGTGTGCAGATGTCCAAGGCATACGAGACCGCGCTGAACATCAGCTTCGAGGTCCGCGGTGGCCTCTTCGTGCGACAGATCCACCACTGGGCAGCGCTGATGTTCGCGGCGTCGATCATGGTGCACCTGGCGCGCATCTTCTTCACCGGCGCATTCCGCCGGCCCCGCGAAGCCAACTGGGTGATTGGCTCGCTGCTGCTGATTCTGGCGATGTTCGAGGGCTACTTCGGCTACTCGCTGCCCGATGACCTGCTCTCCGGTATCGGTCTGCGCGCCGCGATGTCATCGATCACCTTGGGTATCCCGGTCGTCGGTACCTGGATGCATTGGGCGCTGTTCGGCGGCGACTTCCCCGGCAACATCTGGATCCCGCGCATGTACGCGCTGCACATCCTGCTGATCCCCGCGATCATCCTGGCCCTCATCGGCGTGCACCTGGCGCTGGTGTGGTACCAGAAGCACACCCAGTTCCCCGGCCCGGGTGCCAAGGAATCCAATGTGGTCGGCGTGCGCATTCTGCCGGTGTTCGCACTGAAGGGCGGAGCGTTCTTCGCCTTCACCACCGCCATCCTGGCGCTGATGAGTGGCCTGCTGCAGATCAACCCGATCTGGTTGTTGGGCCCCTACAAGCCCTCACAGGTGTCGGCGGGCAGCCAGCCCGACTTCTACATGCAGTGGACAGAAGGCCTGGCGCGTCTATGGCCTGCCTGGGAGCTGTACATCTTCGGGCACACCGTGCCCGCGGTGTTCGCGGTGGCGATCATCATGGGCGTGGTGTTCGGTCTGCTGACCATGTACCCGTTCATCGAGAAGAAGCTGACCGGC
>NZ_MAEW01000017.1 GCF_002013375.1 Mycobacterium sp. D16Q13
CACCGGCAGCACCACCACACCCATCGAGAAACCCGCCGCCCAACCCCCCGCCTCCGGCTCTGGGCTGTCCCCAGCGGGCGTCACGACATCCGTGGACGCCGCGCCCAGCTCCCTGGAGGAGGAGTACTACCAAGCCTGCCGCGCGGCGGCCGACTGGATGACCGGGAAGCAGGATGGCCCCGCCCAGCTCGTCGAGGCGTACCTGCAGTCCATTCAGACCAATGGGAACGTGGGCCCAGGGACCTTTCACAAGTCCTGGCACGAGCTGCCCGCGGACCGGCAAGCTGCGGTGATCGTGGCGACGAATGCCGCCGCCGAGCAGCAGTGCTAAGCACAGCCCGCTAAGGCGCTCATCGATTTCCTTTGCGATTCAACAGAATTCGGAAGAATCTGACACGAACGCATCACTCAGCAAACATCGAGTAATGCACGTAACCTCACCTTGGACGAACCCGCACGCGGTGTTAGCATGCTCCGGTCAGTGCTCATGGGGTCACGGATGCAACGAATGTGTCCACTCACCGAACGGACGGTAACGACGTTGGCAAATTCAGATCAGCTTCCTCCGAAGCCCACGCTGGTTCATTGGACGATCGTCGGAGCGGCAGTTGTCGCAACCATCGTCGCAGCGGTTGTCGGCTTTACGGCGGGTGACACCGAACTCGTCCGATTCGTGCAGGGCATCGTCACGCCACTGCTCGCCCTCGTCTCCGGAATCTTGATTGCCGATCTCTATCACCGCATTCAGCAGAGCAACAAGCTTGACCGCAATGTCGGGCAGTCGGCGTACTCCACCATGGTGACTCTGCAGGGCATGATCGACGTGGACAAGCACCTCGCGAGCGCGTCCAACGATCTCAACGAGGGCAACAAGCAGTCCGCCTCCAGCGCCCTGAACCTTGCGCTGACGATCAGCCGTCTGACTTTGCGCCACGCCTTCCAGGCACTGCGCGAGTCGGAGAATGTCTCGAGCACCGCAGTGGCCAAGGCCAAGACTGATTTCGCCACGGCCGAGACCGCCGGACAGCCGGAGCGGCAAAAGATCGAGACCGCTGCGCGCCCCAACAACTACACGGTCGGCGTGGGCAATGCCTGAAGAGACAAAACCGGTGGAGCAATCGGCTGGTGATCTGGAGCCAGAGCCCGTCGACCCCATCATCGGAAAGGTCGCCGATATCGTCGACCGCTACTCGGTGCTGGTCAACAAGGGTGATGACGCGGGCGTCGAGGTCGGGATGATCTTCTCGGTCATCGGGGCCACCGGAACCGCTGTCCGCGATCCCGAAACCGGCGATGACCTGGGCACCCTGCCTATCGAAAAGGCACGCATCCGGGTCACCGAGGTGTACTCGAAGTTCTGCCAGGCCGAGACCTACCGGGTCACCGAGCCGGCGGTCGCGGGCCTGATCAGTGACATCCTGCAGGAACAGTGGCCGGGAACCACCGACGACTTCGGCCGCGAGCAGTTTCAGCTGAACGTCGTGCCCACTCCCACGGTTCCGGATGCGGCCGAGGTACATATTGATGTCGGCGATTACGTCTGCGAGCTGACTCCGGCGTCGTAGTCGGCCACGCCATTTCGGTGCATTTTCGGGGCGAATAGCACCGGTATTTGCAACGAAATCACTCAATGGCCAATAGGTGAACATCGACAAACTCACCTAAATGGCGCGTTTATGTTGTTACGTTCGGATCATGGATACCAATCTGATGAAACGAGCAGCAGGCGCGGTTTCCATCGTCGCCTTATCCGCGGCGGTCGTTGTCGCGTGTTCTCAAGATGACAGAAACGCCGCCAAGGAGTCGCTATCCAGCGCGACCAGTGCGGCATCGTCGGCCATCAGCGCTGGTGGTAGCGCCGCATCGAGTGCCGCATCGTCGGCAAGCAGTGCGGTGTCCTCCGTCGTCGCCGGGGCGCCTTCCACCGTCAACGTGCCGGGTGTCGGCGATGTGACGCTGGAGCCGCCGGTTGCCGAGGCGTACACCAAGGCCGGCGGCGAGGCCAAGCTCGGCCTGCCGACCGGACAGCCCGAAAAGGTGGGCGATGGCACGGTGCAGGCATTCGCCAAGGGCACCATTTTCAGTTCGCCGGCCACCGGCGCACACCTGGTACAGGGCGAAATCCTGAAGGTGTACACCGAACAGGGCGGAGCGGGCGGCACGCTCGGCTTCCCCACCGCCGACGAAGCTGAGACTGCCGGCGGACCCGATGTCGCCAAGGGCGGCTGGATCGGCGAATTCCAGAAGGGCACCATCACCTGGCTGAACCAGGGCGACGGAACCTTCAAAGAGACCGTCACCCCGAAGTAGCGGATGGGCTACCGCGACGGGCGCTGAGCAGTCAGCGCCTGTCGCGGAACCAGTGCGGGTTCTCCGCTGGCGACCAACCCGGCAAGGTGAGATCCGGCCACGGTGGCCGCCGGATCAGGGCTGTCAGTCCCAACACCGCCGAGATCAAGCCGGTCAGTATGCCCAGTGTCGAGGCGCGGTCGGCGTTAAAGGCGGGCTGCCATTGAGCATTCCCGTCCTTGACGACGAATACGCCCAGTGGTCTCGCCCGTGTTTCCAGGGGTTCGCCGTCGGTGCCGCTGCCACGGGTACGCACCTTGGCGACCGTGATGACTAGAGTGCCGTCGGCTGTCGTGTATGGCTCGCCGTAGACGATGGACTTGCCGCCGTCGGTGACGAGCCCTTCCAATGAGGTTGGCAATCGCATGCCTCATTGTCATCGCTCAGCGCCCCCATGGCGAGAGCTTCTTTTCAAGCCTCCACGCCGGAGAACAACAGCAGGTTCCCGTCGGGGTCCTTCACGATGAAGGTGACACTGCCCCACTCCTCGGTCTGCAACGCCTGGTGGAAGGACACACCCGCCGCCTGGTATTCATCGTGGAGCGGGCCCAGCTTGTACGTCGTCAGCGTGGCGGAAATCGGATCACGTTCAGTAGCAAGGAAATTACGGTCAAAAACCGGTCCTTTGACCTTGCGCAGATTCAGACTCGCGCCGCCGCGACGGACCTGCCCATAGAACGCTGGCTCACCGTAAGTGAAAGCCAGCTCGAATCCGAGCGTATCGACGTAGAAGCCAACGGCGCGGTCAAAGTCGGTGACGAAGAGTTGTGGTTCAGCAGTCACAACTTCGGTGGAACCCATAACCAAAACGCTACAACCATGTACCCGCGAACAACTCCAGATGCCCACAGTTGGGGCAACGCCACGCATCAATCACCCGACGAGCACCGCGGCGCCTGGCACCAAAAAACCCGATCTTGATAGGACCTTCCACCCACCACACATGCCCGGCGGAGTTTTGCCCATTTTGTCCCAGGAACCCAATCTCGGAACCCTCGGTGCCGCATTGCGTGCAGCGAACGTTGTTCACGCCATCCCCCGCGTCTGTCATTGCCAAAGGCTATCGCCGTGTGAGTCTCAGTGTGCGACCATCTGTAGGTGGAGCCGGATGGTGACCCCGAAGCCCGAATCCGGGAGCTAGAACGCTCACTGAGCGAGACGGCCCGGAGGTCGGAACTGGGCGTCACCAACCCGAGCCCGTATCCGCCGCAGGTATCGAGTCCGTATCCACCGCCGGTGTATGGCACGCCGTATCCGCCCCGTTCTCCCGTCCGCAAGTTCCGCCGTCGATTCATGGTGTTCTTCGCCGTGATCACCGCGGGAGTGGCCGGACTTATCTTCTACGCTGCCAAACCCACACTCCCGCACAATGTTCCGACGAGCTCGGGCCCCTCAACGCCACGTCCCGTGAGGTCAACCGTCGTCAGGCTCCCGACTCGGACCAGTGCGACACCGTCAACCACGTCAACCCCCGGCCCCACGTATGCGCCGCCCGGCTCAACCTTCAGCGTCTCCGGTACGCACAAGCAGATAACGGTCAACTGCGACGACTGCTCGGTAAACGTTAGCGGAGTGTCCAATACCGTTGACATCGTGGGCAATTGCGACGCCCTCACGGTATCGGGTGTCGAGAACACGGTGACCGTGGAAGCGGCGCGCACGATCGGCGCGTCGGGTTTCGACAACAAAGTCACGTACCACTCCGGGGAACCGGAAGTCTCCACGTCCGGTAACAACAACACCGTCGAGCAGGGCTGAGCTCAGCTGACCGGTGAGCGGCCATTCGACGCACGCTCAGCAGCCGCCAACAGCTCATCCCGGAACTGAGGGTGGGCGATGGATGCCAGCGCCTCTCCGCGCTCTCGGACCGTTCTGCCTTCCAGCTCTGCGGCGCCGTACTCGGTGATGATCACGTCGACCTGATGACGCGGCGTGGTGATGACGGCACCCGGGCCGAACCACGGCACGATGCGTGACTGCAGCACACCATGCTTTTCGAAGGTTGAGGGCAGGCAGATCAGCGAGCGGTCCGACAGCTCCAGCCCGGCCCCGGCCACGAAGTCCTCGGCGCCACCGATCCCGCTGAACTGTCCCCCGTTGATGGTGTCGGCGACAACCTGTCCCTGGATGTCGATCGAGAGCGCACCGTTGATCGAGATCATGTCGTTGTTGGCGCCGATTACCTCCGGCGCGTTGACAATCTCCACCGGCAGGAACGCGACATCGGTATTGCCGTCCAGCCATTCGTACAGCTCTGGCGACCCGAACGCGAAGGTGGTCACGCTCACGCCGTCGTACTGCCCCTTACCGGTGTTGGCGACCTTGCCGGCGCGGTGCAGTCGCATGCAGCCGTCGGTGAACATCTCACTGTGCAGCCCATAGCTGCCGCCGTCCCCCTCGGCCAACAGAGTCGCAATCTGGTTGGGAATGGCGCCAATTCCGGTTTGCAATGTCGCCCCCGAGCCGATGAAGCTCACGGCGTACCGGGCGATGGCCCTGTCGACATCCGACGGCGCCGCATCGCCCCCGGGCAGCGCCAGCGGCGCATCCGTCGAGTGCACCATGATGTCGATCTCATCAATGTGCAGCGCGTGGCGATGCTGCTCCCCGAACCCGTAGGTGCGCGGATATCCTTCGGAGACTTCGACAATGAGCAGTCGCTCCGGATCGGCGCCCGCACGGCGCAACTCACCGATGGTCCCGCCCGCGTGCAGCGACAGGGAACACCAGCCGTCGGCATCCGGTGGCGTCGCGACGGTCGTCATCACCCGCGGCGACTGGCGCTCAAGTAATGGCCCGAACCGGCGGAAGTCCGCGGCGGCGAATTCGATATCGGCGCCCATGTCGCGTAGCGCGCGCTCAATCGGGCCGAAGAAGCCCGACAGGTAGTGCACACCCTGGCGAGAGAACAGCTCGGTGCCGACGGCAAGCAGCGCGCCGTACACCCGCAGATCCGTCCAGTCCGTGCGCACACCGAGGGCACGCAGTAAGGCCGGTGGCTGGCCAGGGCCAAGAGGGATTCCCAGCGTATCGGTGGGGTTCAACAGTGCAGCGGCTTGTTCGGCGGTGAGCTCCTGCGGCATGGCACCCATCTTGCATGAACCGGTGGGCGGTGCTCGACCAATGGGGTTGCCGGGCTCACCGAAGAACCTCGCGTAAGACCATATGTGGCGAGAACGCCGGGAGTAGGCTCCGCATATCCCGACCGCGCCTCCGCGCGCCGGGTAACTCGGTCTCGCGGGAGGCCACCTTGAGACAACTGGACAACGCCGATACACCCCAGCGCGAACTGGCCATCGAACTGCGCAATGTGGTGCGCGAGTACAGGGTTGGCGGGCAGACGGTGCGCGCCCTCGACGAGATCAGCCTGCGCCTGTCCGGCGGCCAGTTCGTCTCGATTGTCGGGCCATCAGGGGCGGGGAAAAGCACACTGCTGCATCTGCTCGGGGCGTTGGACTCCCCCGACTCGGGATCGATCACCTTTGACGGTGAAGAGATCGGCAGGCTCCGCGACGAGCAACAGTCGGAGTTCCGCCATCATCGGGTCGGGTTCGTCTTTCAGTTCTTCAACCTGCTGCCCACGCTCTCGGCGTGGGAGAACGTGGCGGTGCCGAAGCTGCTCGACGGCATCCGCCTCGGCAAGGTGAAGGCGGACGCGGTTCGGCTGCTGGACCGGGTCGGCCTCGGTAAGCGGACCGAACACCGCCCGGCCGAACTGTCCGGCGGCGAGATGCAACGCGTCGCGGTGGCGCGAGCCATGATGATGGACCCACCGCTGATCCTTGCCGACGAGCCCACCGGGAACCTGGATTCCCATACGGGTACTGCCATCCTGGCTCTGCTCGCCGAGGTCGCCCATGAAGAAGGCTCCGGCCGCCTGGTGGTGATGGTGACCCACAACGCCGACGCCGCCGCGGCAACCGATCGGGTCATCACCCTGCAGGACGGCCGGCTCGGTTCCGACGAGATGTCGGTGGCGCCAGGGTGAGTGGTCGCGGACGCCAGGAGCAGCACGGCCCCGGAGCCACCATCGCCGCCGCAGCGAGCAGGCTACGCGTGTTCAGTCTGCGCGAATTGACCGTGCATCGTCGGCGCACCATCGCCTCGATCGCCGTAATGGCAGTTTCCGCAATGTATCTCGTCGCGATATTCGGCATCTTCGGATCGATCACCGGATCGGTCAACCGGTTGGCGGACGGAGTCGCCGGAGTCGCCGCGCTCGAGGTATCGGGTATCACCGATGCGGGGTTCCCCGAAGCGGTATTGGCCGATGTCGCCAAGATTCCCGGAGTCGCGACCGCGGCACCGATGATCCGGATGTCCGCACCCACAGATTCGGAACCGGTTCTGCTGTTCGGCGCCGACGACCGCAGCGCCGCACTGGAAGGCGCTCTGAAAGATGCAGTCGGAGTCAAGGTTGACGCACCCTCGCGGACGGCCGCCGGTGTCCAGATCGGACCGTCCGTCGGTCATGCGAAAGGCGATACATTCCGGCTCGGCTCAGGTTCGGTGACCGTCGCCGAGGTGCTCACGGGCAAGCAACTCGCGGATCTCAACGGCGGGCACTACGTGCTTGCCGCACTGCCGTTGGCGCAGGAGGTCACCGGACGGCAAGGTCAGCTCGATTCGATTTTGGTCACCACGACACCGGGTGCGGATCTCGCCGCAGTCCGGGACGAGGTCACGGCCGCCGTGAACGGACGGGCGATCGTCGCCGATCCGAGCCTGCGGGCGGTCCGGGCCGGCGACGGTGTCAAGCTCATGAACTACATGGCCCTGATGGGCGCGGCCGTCGCGTTGGTGGTCGGGGCCTTCCTGATCTACACGACGATGACCATGGCGATTGCCCAACGCCGCCCGGTCATCTCGATGCTGCGCGCAATCGGCGGCGGCCGCGTCACGATCGTTCGCGACATGCTCGCCGAGGCTGCGATCCTCGGGCTGATCGGCGGCGCCATCGGTTCGGCCCTCGGAATACTGCTGGGCCGAAAGGCGATTGGCCGTTTGCCGCCGACGGTAACCCAGGGGCTCGAAGCCCGCATCGAGTACTGGCTGCCCGACTACGCGATTCCGGCCGCCGTCGCCGCGACGGTACTCACCAGCGTTGCCGCGTCGGCCATGGCCGCACGGCAGGTATACAAAGTGTCACCGATCGAAGCGCTGGCACCCGTCGGAGTTTCCGTGGCCGACAACGTGCCGCGTTGGCTGCGTATCGTCAGCGGAGTCGTGGCCGTGGCGGTGTTGGCAGCGTCGCTCCTGACAGTGCTCTACCGACCAGGGGCGCTCGCCTTCGTCGCGATCGCCGCCCTATTCGTCGCCGAGATCGCCTTGGGCTTCGCGCTCGCCGGACCCGTCGTCCGCGCGACAGCCACGGTGGCACGACTGTTCGGTTCACCCGGGGCGCTGGCGGCACCGACGGTCCAGCGCGCGCCGCGGCGGGTGTGGGCCACCGTGATGACCGTGCTCATCGCCGTGGTCACCACCGTGGTGATCACCGGGACGAACAACGACATGATCCGATCCGCGCGCGACATCTTCGCGCCCGTCGCCGATGTCGATGTCTGGGTGAGCGCGAACTCACCCGACCGCTACCCCACCGATGCTCTGCCGCAAGGTCTTACCGAGAAGGTGGCTGCGGTCCCTGGCGTCGCGAATGTCGTCGAAGGCGCCTCCGGATTCGCCGTCATCGGCGGCACCCGCGTGATGCTCAATGGATTCTCCGCCGGCACCCACGATCCGCTTTTCCGTGCGCTGGGCGAACGGGTACGTCATGACGTGCTCGCCGGCCGGGGCGTGGTGCTCTCCCAGAACCTGGGCAAGACTCTCGGCGTCCGGGTGGGCGACGAATTGCAGTTGCAAACACCCCACGGTCCGCAGCGCACGCCCGTGCTGGCCCTGGTGCCCTATTTCTCGACGGTCATCGGCACCGTCGGGATGAGCCTGGATCACCTGCGGGCATGGTTTGACCGCCCGGGCACGACGACACTGCAAGTCACCGCCGTCGAGGGCACTGATCCGGGACGGCTGCTGGCCGACGTTCGCGCTGTGGTGCCCGCACCGAACTACGTGTACGACGGCCGCGCGGCGTTAGCCGGTTTGGAAGCCCCACTGCACCAGAGCATGCTGATCGCCAACGCCGTGTGGATCATCGTGGTGTTCGTCGCCGCGGTCGCACTGCTGAACACGTTGACGCTTTCGGTACTCGAACGACGCCGGGAAATCGGTGTGCTGCGGGCGATGGGATCCAGCCGCCGGTACACCTTGGGCATGGTTCTTGCCGAGGCCGCGGCCATCGGCGTCGTCGGCGGTGTCTCGGGGCTGCTGGTCGGTCTGGTCGATCAGTGGCTGTTCAGCCTCGTCAGCGGCACCGTCATGAACTTCAACGTCACCTTCCAGCCAAGCCCCATGGCGGTGGTCTTCAGCGTAGGCGCGCTGGCGATCAGCCTGCTGGGCTCGGTCCCACCCGCACGGCGCGCGGCACGGCTCAACATCATCGAGGCCGTCAGTGTCGAATAGCTATGTCGAACAGCACTACTCGACTACAGTGGCGACGCCTTGCAGGTGAGGTGTGCACGGCGGCGGCACCAGGGTTCGCCGAACGTTGCGCAGTCCCCTGGTATCGAATCCGGCTGCGGCAATCGCTTCGACGGTCCGGCGGTTCGGCTCGCACCCGGAGGCAAGCCACGACCATGGCGTGGCGATCAGATCCTGGAATCGCCCCATCACGCCCTCCCCGCGGACATGCTCGAGGACCACCAACCTGCCTCCCGGGACGAGCACCCGCCGGATCTCGCCGAGGGTTGCGGCCACATCGTCCACCGAGCACAGCACCAGGCCGACATGCACCGAGTCGAAACTGTTGTCCGGGAATGGTATCGACTCTCCGACTCCGTCCAGGATGTCGACGTCCAGGCCGCGGCGGCGCGCAAGGGCGCCAGCCATCCGACGCATCGCCGCCTCCGGCTCGACCGCCGCGACCGATGTCACCGCGGGCGGAAGAAACATGAGGTCGGTTCCCGGGCCAACGCCCACGATCAGCAGTCTGCCCATCGCAAGACTCATCGCCTCACGCCGGTATCGGCGATAGAACAGCCGGTCGAATATCGGCATACCGAGCCGATATACATACGGGAACAACGGATTACGATGCTTCACGTGTCACCACCACCCAAATCCATTCGGAATGGCGGATATTCGTCGCACATCAACGAGACGTACACCGCCACCCGGTAACGCCACCGCACGATTCCCATGAGGAGGTCGAACATGCCTGTCGACACCGCGCCTCTGGCCAACAACCGCACCGCGGAAATCACGGCCAGAACCTGCAGCAGTGGCTCCATGGCCCAGCAGATGATGATCTGCGGCAGTGCCAGTATCAGCTTCACCAGCACCGCCCACTGGGAAAGTTGTTCCGGATAGTCGACTTCCAGTTCACCCGGATAGTCGGGCCGCGCGGCGAGCGTGAAAGGCGGGTACCTATCGGTGCTGTTCATCGGAAACCGGTAGTTCATCACCCGCCAGGACCAGCGCAGCACCCCGACGTTGACGTCGAAGATGATCCGCGGATATCGCCCGGTGAACAAGATCGCGATACCGGCGACGACCGTCAATACCGGATACATGACATAAAGGACGATCAATATCGGGTAGTGCGGAACCGCCAGCACGCACCATTTGACGACAAAGAGCCAGCGTGAGGGCGCGTCGATCGCACCTCGCACACGGACAGCGTCGGCCGGCACGGCCATCACGGCCGGCAGGCTGTGTCGGCGGCATGGCCCCGGTCGATGTCAGCGGCCATCCGGCGATGACTCACCGACTGCAAGAACGTCGCTAGTGCCCACGTCATGAAACGGTCCGAGACCATCGCCGCCGTCCTCAGCACGGCCTCACCGTGCGAAACCTGCAGCGAGGCAACCCGGGACACGGCCGCAGCACGGCGTCGGCGAGTCTTCTCATACCAGCGCAGCGCATCGGGCAGGTCAGTGTTGGCGCCGCGCTGAAATTCCGAAACCGCCTTGCACAGCACCATCGTGTCGAGCAGCGCCTGGTTGGCCCCTTGCGCCAGGGTGGGCGGCATGGTGTGAGCCGCATCGCCAAGCAGGGTCAGCGCGCCGTGGCCCGGTCGGGGAATGGGATGGCGGAAATGGGGATAGGGCGAATGCGCCAGATCGTCGTCGGTGAGCGTCGCGAGCACCCGATCGACGGGCTCCGACCACCCGGCGAACGTGGACCGGATCATGTCGATCGGGCGTGCCGGCCGGACAAAACCAGACGACCAGGGCAGGTCGAACCACCACTGCACCTCGGAGCCTCCGGCTGGCCACAGACCGAGGCTTCCGTGCTCACCGATGACGACGAAGGCGACGTGCTCATCGGCGCCATTCGGGAGGGTTGTCAGTCCCTGCCAACTGCACCAGCCGGTCGGCTCCCCGCGCCCCGCACCGACGACATCGCGAACCATTGAATGCCTGCCGTCGGCTCCGATCACCAGGTCTCCCTCGGCCACGCTGCCATCCGCGAACTCGACCCGAGCCCCGTCGCCGTTACCCACCGCTCCGACGGCCCGGGCATTACACCGAATACGTTCCGCCGGAAAGTCTTTCAGTAGCCGCTCAAGCAGGACATGACGCGGGACCATCCGAACCGGCTCGCCCAGCCGGTCGGCGATCGTGGCCACGTCCAAAGTGGCCAGCGGGCGCCCCGTCGACGTCATGACCCGCACCGTGGACAGCTGCTGGCCAGCCCGGTCCATATCGACGCCCAGCTGTCTGAGCACCGTCGCACCGTTCGACCAGATGGTCACCGCACCACCACCGGCGTGCACATCCGGGCGCTGCTCGTAGACGGTGACGTCATGGCCGTCGCGCAACAGCCCCCGGGCGATGGAGATACCGCCGACACCGGCGCCGACGACCATGACCCGCAGCGGCGGCGCCTTCGCTGCTGGCATCAGCCTCGTGGGTCGGCTCGTGAGCCGTTCTGGCTCCACGGCTCAATGTATGACCGCGGCGAGCTCCCTGTACAGGGTTTGGCGATGGACCGAAACGATCATCAGTTCGGTGCCTTTACCGCTTATTACTCTGTGCCCCCAGTCGGACTCGAACCGACACTTGGCGGATTTTAAGTCCGCTGCCTCTGCCAATTGGGCTATGGGGGCCTCGCAGATCAGCCCTAGTTCTACCCGGCGCTTCCCCTGACGCCAACTTCCGCCCCACCCCCTCGCACATACGACAAAAATCACACCTCCGCCCGACACACCCCGGCGTCACATTGAATGTTTCCGGCAGATAGTGATACCCCTTGTACACCACCGGAATTCGATCGAGCTCTGGTGTGATTCGTCACCAGATCGCGCGATCTGGTGACATTGACAGTTGCCGCCCGCTCCTCGTACGACGGGTCACCTGCGAACCAAGAGATAGCTTAGTTAGCGCAGGTAGTGTTTTCCATCGTGAGTCGGGAGTTAGATATGTCAGACGGAGTGGCCATTCGCCAGAACGGAATTGAGGATTACCTCGACGCCGATGGCGCGATCGACCTTCCTCCCGGCACCACCCTGCTCTCAAACTTCGAACACAACATCGCCGAGTTCGGCACCACCGCCGCCTACCGCTACCTGGACTTCACGCGTGACGACGACGGCGTGGCCATCGAACTGAGCTGGAACACCCTCAGCGCCCGGATGCGGGCCATCGGCGCACGTCTGCAGCAGGTCACGCAACCGGGTGATCGTGTCGCGATCCTGGCGCCGCAGGGCATCGAGTACGTCATCGGGTTCTTCGCCGCCATCCAGGCCGGAAACATCGCGGTTCCCCTCTTCGCCCCCGAGCTGCCCGGCCACACCGAACGCCTCAACGCAGTGCTCGCCGATGCCACCCCGTCGGTCATCCTGACCACCGACAGTGCCGCCGAATCGGTGAACGCCTTCCTGCGCAAGCTTCCTCGTCAGCGTCGGCCACGGGTCATCGCGATCGACGCGGTACCGGACTCGGTGGGCGCAACGTTCATCCCCGCAGCGCTCGATACCGACGATCTCGCCTACCTGCAGTACACCTCGGGTTCCACACGGACCCCGGCAGGCGTGGAAATTACGCACCGCGCGGCGTGTACGAATGTTCTTCAGATGATTCTGGCCGGCGGCCTGGATCAGAACATCCGCAGTGTGAGCTGGCTGCCGCTGTATCACGACATGGGTCTGATCATGATCCTGTTTCCCCCGCTGTGTGGCGGTCACATCACCCTGATGTCGCCATTGGCCTTCGTGCGGCGCCCGCGGCGGTGGATCAAACAGCTCGCTACCGAGTCCGCGTACGGGCGGGTGTTCGCCGCGGCCCCCAACTTCGCCTTCGAACTCGCCGCGCAGCGCGGCCGCCCACCGGCCGGTGAAACCTGGGACCTGTCCAATGTCGCGGGCCTGCTCAACGGATCCGAACCGGTCACTCTCTCGGCGATCGAGAAATTCAACGAGGCCTTTGCCCCCTACGGATTTCCGCCCACCGCCATCAAGCCGTCCTACGGCATGGCCGAGGCGACGCTCTCCGTGGCCACCATCGCCCCCGACGAACGCCCCAGCATGATCTATCTGGACCGTGCCCAGCTCGCCGAGGACCGTGCCGTCCCCGTGTCCGCTGACGCCCCGACCGCGGTAGCCCACGTCTCGTGCGGTCAGGTGATCTCCAGCCAGTGGCTGGTGATCGTCGACCCACGAAGCGGAGCCGAACTCCCCGAGGGAGAAATCGGTGAGATCTGGCTGCACGGCGACAACATCGGCCGCGGGTACTGGGGCCGCACCCAGGAGACCGAGGCGACCTTCCACAACAGGCTGCGCTCACGGCTCGAACACCGCAGCCATGCCACCGGAACCTCGGCAGATAGCCATTGGCTGCGCACCGGGGATCTCGGGGTGTACCTCAACGACAGCCTGTACGTCACCGGCCGCATCAAAGACCTCGTCATCATCGACGGACGCAACCACTACCCCCAAGACATCGAGGCGACCGCCTCGGCATCCTCACCCGCAGTGCGTTCGGGCTACGTCGCGGCCTTCTCCGTCGCGGCCAATCAGCTCGCCGAAGCCGCCATTGCGGACACCAGCGAACGCCTGGTGATCGTCGCCGAACGCGCCCCCGGATCGGGACGAGTGGAGCAATCACCGGTAACCGAAGTCATCCGCGCCGCCATCTCACGCACGCATGCCCTGCCAGTCGCCGACGTCCGGCTGGTTGCCGCGGGCGCGATTCCCCGCACCACCAGCGGAAAGCTCGCACGCCGAGCCTGCCAGGCCGAGTACCTCGCGGGCGTATACGGCTAATTCACGCCTCAACTGTGGGTTGAATCACACTGTGAGTCTGCCCCCTCGCGTTGAGGGCTCGCGACATCGATGTTTGACTTAGTAGATGGCCACGACGAGCCCGCCGCAGGTGTCCCTTCAGGACGCCAAATCCGCCGACGCGAATCTCGCTGATCGCATCAATGCGCTCTTCCATTCGCATCGTCGGCCCGATGGGCGCATGTGGACCAATGACGAGGTCGCCAACGGCATCAAGAAGGCCCATCCCGGCATCAAGGTCGGCGGTGCCTACCTCTCGGCGCTGCGCACCGGTAAGCGCGCCCGTCCCGCCATCGACCTGCTGGGCGCGTTGGCCGACTTCTTCCGCGTACCGCTCTCGGTACTCACCGACCCCGAGCGCACCTACTCGCTCGATGAGCGCCTCGGCGCCCTGGACGAGACCACCCGGGACGAGGTGGAGCTGATCGCGTTGCGCGCGATCGGCCTGAACAAGCAGAGCCTGGAAACTGTCGCCGCCGTGCTCGATCACGTGCGCGCGCTGCAGGGCCTGCCCACGGTAGACAACTCGGTCAATAACGGGCAGTAAACATGCCGAAGATGCGTTGTCTCACAACAGATCTACGGTCCACTCGCGAACTTCAGGCGATCCACAAGCAATGCACCCGCAAGCTCGCGGATCTGGGCCTGGATACGCTGACCACCGTCGAGGACATCCGCGCCCGGGCCAGTGAGCTCAGCGAGCGTGATATCCAGCTCGTGCCCTACGCGCTCTCCGGCAGCGGCGTGCACGGCCTGCTGGTCCGCACCGACGCCACCGACTACGTGGTGTACGACAGCGACACCACCACCATGCATCGCGAGCACATCATCCTGCATGAACTGAGCCATGTGATGTGTGGGCACACCGGGGCAAGCAGCCGCGAGCTAGCCGAAATCCTGTGCCGCGAAAGCTACTTGGACGATCAAGAAGTCGAGGCAGAGATGCTCGCCTCGATGATGGGGCAGCGTGTCAGTCCCGATAGTCATCGCCCTATCGCGGTCACGAACGCCAACCTCCGGCGCATCCTGGCATCACTCGTGCTGGAAGGCTCACCGGCGGCGCCGTGACCTCAGTTTTCGAAGACTCCGCCGCCGCGTATTCGGTAGCGGCCGTCTTCAGCTTTGCCGCCGTGGTGATTGTCGCCGCAGCGATGCTGCGCTCTCGAGTCCGCCCACCCGCCTCGGTGGCACTGTTGTTGTCCTTCCTCTTCAAGGGGATCGCCGTCACCCTGGCGACTCCACCCTTGTACGAGAAGTTCGACAACTTGGTCGGCGTGCACAACATGGGTCGGCTCGTCTTGAACCTCTCGGGCGGGATGGCGTGGACAGCATGCGTCCTCACGGTCATCACCTTCTGGGGTGAATCCGGTCCGCGTGCGGTGCAGCGCGCGCGGCTCTGGGTCGGCATGGCAGTAGCCATCGGCGGTGCATTGGTTCTCTGCTGGTTTGTGGCACCGACTTCCGAACTGCCACAGGACTTCTACGCCTCGCACGGCAACAAGCCCGCCTGGGTGCTCTACATGCTGATCTATCTGATCACCTACGGCCTGGGCGCACTGCTGATCACCGTCAAATGCCTGCAGTACGCCCGTTTTCATGATGTGGCCTGGCTGCGACGCAGCATGCTGCTCACCGCCGCCGGAGCAGCCATGTGCCTGTTGTTCTGCCTCATGCGGGCGCACTCGGCCATCTACGGCATGATCACCAACGACAGCTTCTCCTGGCAGCGTCTGGCCCCACTGGCCGCCACCATCGGGCAAATCCTCATCGTGGTGGGCCTTGCGGGACCGTCCTTCTCACAGCTGGTCACATCGGCGCACCAACGCATCCAGGCCTACCGGCAGCACCGTCAACTCGAGCCGCTGTGGACCGCGCTGTACGAGGGCAACACCCAGATCGCGCTGGCACCGCCGCAGGCCTCAATCGGTGATCACAATTACCGGCTCTACCGCAGAATCGTCGAGATTCGTGACGGTCTGAGCGCCATCCGCCCCTACCTCACCGAAGACGCGTCCACCACATCAGCAGCGCGCCAGATTCATTCGGCCATCGAACAACAGCGCACCGCACCGCAGAACGACAAGACCTCCGGCACCAAGATCATCGGTGAACGCACGGGCGCCAATCGCAAGGAAGAACTGAGCTGGCTCCTGGACGTCGCCCGAGAGCTGCAGAAGATCAACCGCCAACACACGCCTGCGACGCCGGCGCCGGACTTGGTTTCGTCGTCGTACGGGCAGGCGAGCTCGTAAACACCCGCACGATCTCGCGCACGGCGATGAACACCAGATAAGAGCCGAACACCAACGCGAGCCATCGCGCGTTCAGGGCGAGCGCCAACAGCGCCCCGATCACGGTTCCCGGCAACGCGAATGCCGCCAACCGAAAGCCGATCGGAGCATCAGCGGTGCCCTGGCGCAGGTGTGTGGTCGCCGCGACCAACGCGTTGGGCAGCATCACCATCAACGAGGTGCCCTCCGCCACGTGCAGGTCGGAACCGAACAGCACCAGCATCGCCGGAACCGTCAGCAGCCCACCGCCGAGACCCAGCGCGGCAGACCACGCGCCGACCACGAAACCGACCACAGCCCCGATAGCGACGACCGATGGGACATGGGCGAGCACATCGTCGGGAAGCAACGCCTCACCCGCCGAGGGGTCAATCCCGGCGGCACTCAATAACAGCTTGAGCGCCGTGGCCAGCAGCACAAAGACGAACAGCGCCTTGAGGATCCACTCCGGGATGCGTGCCACCAGTTTGGCTCCCACCACCGCGCCGATCACACCGCCCGCCATCAGTCCGGCGCCGGCCACCACATCCACCTTCGCCCCGTGCAGCGCGTAGACGGTGCTGCCCGCGATCGCGGCGGAAACGTTCGGCAGCGTCGAGGTGCCGTGAATAACGGCCCGGCTCAGCGTGGTCGCCCGTGCCAGCGAGGGCACGGTGATCACCCCGGTGCCACCGCCTAACAGCCCGCCCGACATACCGCCGAGCACACCGATGCGGGCAAGTGTCGCTGTGCTTGGGCGCAGCCCAGAATCTCCGGTCACCCGGCCACCCGCAGCTTCTCGATATCGGAGAACTCCGACAGGCGGAAGAACGCCTCGGCGCGATCCAGAATGCGCTCGCGCATCGTCACCGTCTGCCCGTGGTTGCAACCGTCCAGCAGGGCGAAGTAGGCACGCGGCATCCGGACCGCCGCCTCCCGCGATTCGGCCAGCCGCATAGGGTCTTCGGACCCGGCGAAAAACAGTGTGGGCGTTTCGATTTGCAGCAAGGCGTCTTCGGCGACACCCGGCTCGGCATCCCACTGCCGCAGCAGCGCCGCCAGGCCACGCTGGCCGAGGGCCTCGATGGTCGCCCGAAATCCTGAGCCCATCTGCTGACCGCGGTGCGCCTCCCAGCCGTCGACGAATGCCTCCAGACCGGACTCCTCCACCACACGAACGGCGTTGGGAAAGATGAGAACGTCCACCGCGCCGCGTTGCGGCCGGTGTGAGGACCCCGCCACCACCAGCGAGGTGAGCCGCTCCGGGGCCGTGGCCGCGAGGGTGAGCCCAATGCGCCCGCCGAGCGAGTAGCCGATGTAGTGGGTCCGATGGATGCCCAGGTGATCCAGTACCGCGCAGACATCCCGCACCGACGAGGCGATGGCATATCCACCGGGGTGGTCGGGCTTCTCACTCGCGCCGTGCCCGCGCACGTCGATGGTGGTCACCCGGTACTGCTGAGACAGCTGCGCGATGTAGCCGTGTTTGGACCACACCGCCGAGTTCTGCAGGCTGCCATGCACCAGCACCACATCGGCGACACCAGGCCGGGCGCGTCCATATGTCCGGTAGGCAACCGCGGCACCATCCGGGTCGGGCCGTCGCACGAAACCTGTTTCCAAGAGCCCAATTTCGCGTACTTCGGCGTTCGACATCAATCCGGACATTAGGAATCCAAACCTTCCGCACGTCATCAAACATCTGCTGATCCGGGCTCGTGCGCGACGCTGCGCCTCTCAACTGACCGTTTACCAGACTTCAACTGTCCGTTATCGAGCCGTGTTGATATATCAACTGTCAGTTGATTTGACTAACTTGTCAACCGGAGGAGGGGCAAGACTGTCAACTGTTACGCAGGTCACAGGGGCGCGTGTTAAGGCCCAGTTACCTGCGTAAGGACATCGCGATCCCGTCGAGGATGTCGTGCTCGCTGACCACCAGCTCGGTGATCCCGGCGCGGCCGGATAACTCGCGCGCCAATTCCTGGACGACGATGGATCCACCGCCGATGACGTCGACACGCCCCTCGTGCATCGGCCCCAGGGCAGCCCGCTGCGCTCGGGGCATCGCGATCAACTCGGACGTCACCTCCGAAAGGCGCCCCAACGGCACCCGCGACAGGTGGATCGCGGCCGGGTCGTACGCGTCCAGCCGGTGCGCCAGCGCCGCCAGCGTGGTGAACGTACCCGCGACCCCCACCCACGTTCGCGCCTGCTCGACCGGCACCACGGCGAATGTCCGCGCCAACTGTGCCCGCACCACATCGCGTGCCGCCGCGATTTCCGCTGCGGTGGGCGGGTCCGAGTGCAGGCACCGCTCGGTGAGCCGCACACAACCGATATCTGCCGAGAAGCTGGCCTTAACCCCGCCGGTATCACCGATCACCGTCTCGGTGGACCCACCGCCGAGGTCCACAACCACGTAGGGCGCGGCCGTCGAGTCCAGCTCCCCCACCGCGCCAGCGAACGACAGCGCGGCCTCCTCGGTGCCCGTGATGACCTCTGCCACCGCCCCCGGAACGACGGATCCGAGCAACTCGGCCGTCATCGCGAAAAATGTCTCGCGGTTCGAGACGTCCCGCGCGGCCGAGGTGGCAACCATGCGGACCCGCTGTACTCCACGAGACTCCATCAGGTCGGCATACGCCCGGAGTGCCACCCGGGTGCGCGCGATGGCCTCGGGCGCGAACTCGCCCGTCGCGTCGACGCCCTGTCCCAGACGCACGATCCGCATCTCGCGATGCACATCCCTCAACCGCCCGGAGTCATCGATATCCGAGATCAGCAGACGGATCGAGTTGGTGCCGCAATCCACGGCGCCCACCCGAACGGCGGTCACCAGACCTCCGGCAGCACGCCGGGCATGGTGCCCGCCAACTCTCGAATCGCCTCATCCCCCAAGGGATTGACTCCCGGTCCCACGGCAAGCGAATGCCCGATCAGCACATGCAAACACTTCACCCTGTCGGGCATTCCGCCCGCGGTCACCGTGGTGCCGAGCGGTTCGATCGCATCACGCTCGGCGAGGTAGCTCTCGTGGGCGCGCCGATACGCGGCGGCCAGATCCTCATCGGAGGCAAGGCGATCGGTCATGTCGCGCATCAGCCCACCGGATTCCAGGCGGCTCGCCGCCGCCGTCAGGGCCGGGTGCGTCAAGTAGTAGAGCGTGGGAAACGGCGTGCCGTCGGGTAGCCGCGGAGCGGTCTTCACGACGGCCGGCTCACCGTTGGGGCAACGGTAGGAGACCTCCAGCATTCCTCGCGGAGCGCGGCCCAATTGCCCTGTGACCGCGGCGATGTCGTCGTCGGAGATCACGGCAGCGGAGCCGGTGACGCCGACGGCGCAGTCGGTACGGCGGTGGGAGAGTCGGCGATGTTGTGCCACAGATTGGTGTACCACGGATTACCGTTGTCCACCGGCCCCTGACCCTGCGGCTTGGCATCGACGGGGGTGTTCGGCAGCTGCACCTGGAACGGCACCTCGCCCGGCATCACGAACCCCAGCCGCTCACGCGCCTGGGCCGCGATATAGGCCGGATCCGCCAGTCGGCGCTTCTTGTCCTCGAGCAAGGCAATCTGGTCCCGCAGCTGGGCTTCCGCGGCCGCGAGCTGATTCCGCTCGGCCTGCTGCGAGAAGTAGGTGCGGACCGGACCCGCCACGGTGAGGGTCAGCGCACACACCACGGCCGCCAGGATGGCGGCTCGCCGCGCGGTGGACCCGAGGCGCTGCTCGGACTGATGCTCCGCGCTGCGTTCGATCGACGCGGCCACCGCGCCGGTGGCCCCGCCGGCCTTGGGTGCCTTGGCCGGTGCCGCCGGACCGCTGCGCGCGGGACCCCTGACAACCTTCTGCGCCGGCCGTTTGACCGGCGTCCGCTTACGGGCAGCCGGAGCCGGACCCCGCGACCTACCGGACGCGGGGCGGCGTTTGGATTCAGCCATAGCTCGGCCTCAGCCCGCCAGCTTGTCCGCTAGTCGGACGTCTCGATCGAGAAACGCGGGAAGGCCAAGTCGCCCGCGAAGCGGGCGGCATCCCCGAGCGTCTCTTCGATGCGCAGCAGCTGGTTGTACTTGGCCACCCGCTCGCTACGCGCCGGGGCGCCGGTCTTGATCTGACCGCTACCCACCGCGACCGCCAGGTCCGCGATGGTGGTGTCTTCGGTCTCGCCGCTGCGGTGGCTCATCATCGTCTTGTAACCGCTGCTGTGCGCCAATGTCACCGCGTCGAGGGTCTCGGTGAGGGTGCCGATCTGATTCACCTTGACCAGCAGGGCATTAGCGGCACCGCGCTCGATGCCTTCTTCCAGGCGCTCGGGGTTGGTGACAAACAGGTCGTCGCCGACCAGCTGAACGCGGTCACCGATCGCCGTGGTGAGCGCCACCCATCCGTCCCAGTCGTCCTCGGACAGCGGGTCTTCGATGGACACCAGCGGATAGGCGTCGAGCAGCTCGGCGTAGAACGCGCCCATCTGCTCGGCGGTGCGCTTCTCCTTCTCGAAGCTGTAACCGTCTGCGGCGCTGTAGAACTCGGTGGCCGCGACATCCAGCGCCAGCGCCACATCCGAGCCCAGCTTGAGGCCGGTCGCCTCGATCGCGATGCTGATCAAGTCCAGCGCGGCTCGGGTGCCGGCGACATCGGGCGCGAATCCACCCTCATCCCCGAGGCCGGTGGACAGGCCCTGCTTCTTCAGCACGGACTTGAGCGAGTGGTAGACCTCGGTGCCCCAGCGCAGCGACTCCTTGAAGCTCGGCGCGCCGATGGGCGCGACCATGAACTCCTGGACATCGACCCCGGTATCGGCGTGCGCCCCACCGTTGAGGATGTTCATCATCGGCACCGGCAGGATGTGTGCGTTCGGGCCGCCCAAGTACCGGAACAGTGCCAGTCCGGCCGAGTCGGCAGCGGCCTTCGCGACGGCCAGCGAGACACCCAGGATGGCGTTGGCGCCGAGGCGCGACTTGTCGGGGGTGCCGTCAAGGTCGAGCAGAGCCTGATCGATGAGGCGCTGATCATCGGCGCTCTCGCCGATGATGGCCGGGGCGATCTCGTCGAGCACGGCGTTCACGGCCTTGGTGACGCCTTTGCCGCCGTAACGCGCGCCGCCGTCGCGCAGTTCTACGGCCTCGTGCTCACCGGTGGAGGCGCCCGAGGGGACGGCCGCCCGTGCGAAGGTGCCGTCAGTCAAGGCAACCTCGACCTCGACGGTCGGATTGCCGCGTGAATCGAGGATCTCGCGGGCGCCTACCTGCTCAAGAATCGGCACTGTCTCTCCTTTGGTGTGCTGCGGTTCCGACGTCGTACGGGGATGAGCCGCTCAGGGCGAAGAACATCGGGTACAGACTAGTGCTACAGCGAGCCGCCCTTGGCGTAGGCCGCGGCCCAGTCCCGTACCTGCTCGGCGTACACGTCCGACATGTTGTAGGCCCACAGCGCCTTGATCCAGCCCTCGGTGGTACTCAGGTCACCACCGCGGGAGCACAGGTAACCCGCCGCCGACAGCGCGGCATCGTCGATATTGTCGGGGCTGGGGTCGCCCTCACCGGCGGCCCGGACACCGTAGATACGCCAGGTCTCGGGGATGAACTGCATGGGTCCCATCGCACGATCCTGGTTCGCGTCACCGTCCAACGCACCCTTGTCGGTGTCCGGTAGCCGCAGGTTTCCGTTGGATCCGTCCAGGCGCACTCCACGGATCGGCGGCAGTGCGTCGCCATTGGGTTGCAGCTGGGCGCCGTGATACGTGCCGTTGTGGCTCTCGACGGTGCCAATTCCGGCCAGTGTCGTCCAGGCGATCTTGCAGCGCGGGTTCTCCTGCTCGGCAACCTTGGCCGCGTAGGCATACGCCTCCAGCGCGATGACCGGGATTCCCGTCTTCTGGGCACGCGGAGTCGACCATTCACGGAGCTGGTCGGCGGGCCGGCCCTGGATGTGCGCGGGCGGCGTTGCGATGTCGGGAACCGGATCTCCGGTCGGCGGCGGCACCCCCTGAGGTAGCGGCGAGCGCCCGCCCAACTGCCAGGAACAGCCTGCTGCCAGCAGAAACATCGAAGTGGAGACGACGAGCACAATTCGCACTAAGCGCGCCGACAGGGAGCGCACGGCGAGGGACGACACGACGGAACTCCTAGACGGTGCGATGGATTGCCCTCCATCGTTGCACGACCTGGACACACACGAATGCAGCCGATGCCGTGCCATCGCCTCCAAGCACCCTGTTCAGGTAAGGTCAGCCGCACCTTGGCAAGCGTTGGCTAGCCAAAGTCACATGACGGAAAAGGACCCTGGACATGGGCAGTATCGGCGTCCTAGCCGACGGGCCGACAAGCTTCTCGCAATACTTCAGCAGCGGCCTCATCGGTCTGCGCGAAGGCCTCGAATGCGGGATCGTCGTGATGATCCTGGTGGCGTTCCTGGTGAAGTCGAACCGCCGCGATGCGCTGCGGTGGGTGTGGCTGGGCGTCGCCGGCGCCATCGCGATGACGTTGCTCATCTTCGTGACGATCCATTTCGGCAGTAACACCATCAGCGACCTGGGCGCCGAGGCGATCGCCGGGGTCGCCTCGCTGGTCGCGGTGGCCATCGTGACGACCATGGTGCTGTGGATGCGCACCGCAGCGGCCAGCATCGCCGGCGAATTGCGCCACGGTATGGCCCAGGCACTGGAAACGGGCTCATTGGCGATCCTGACCGTCGCCTTCCTGTCGGTCGGCCGTGAGGGTGTCGAGACCGCACTGTTCATGGTCGGGTACGCCAAGGCCGGAACCGCCTGGCCCCTAGCCGGACTCGTTACCGGGGTCGCCGTGGCGGCCGTGTTGTCCTACGGCATGTACCGCGGTGCGATCAAGATCAACCTGAGCAAGTTCTTCAAGTACACCGGTGCCTTTCTGGTGGTGGTGGCCGCCGGCATCCTGTCCTATGGCATCGGCGCCCTGCAGACGGTCGGATGGCTTCCGGGTCTGTCCCACAAAGCCTTTGACATCACCGGCTGGTTCGACTGGAGCGCCTGGTACGGCGAGCTGCTGCGCGGGATCTTCAACGTGACACCGACCCCGACGGTGCTACAACTCACGGGCTGGATCATCTACCTGGTGATCGTGCTCGGTCTCTTCCTGCGCCCGGTGGCCTTGCCGCCCAAAGAAAAGCCCCAAGAAATCAACACCACTGAACCCCAACCCGAGAGGACCGCTGGATGAGACTGTCGCTCGCCTTTGCGTCCACCGCACTTGCGGTGGCCACCGGTACAACCCTGGCGGCCTGCACCCCTAAGGAGCCCGCGCAGGGCGGTGCCGCCGGTGCCGGTCAGGAGATCACCGTGACCGCCACCGATACCAGCTGCGAGGTCTCCAAAACCGAGGCCGCCACGGGCCCAGTCACTTTCCAGGTAACTAACAACGGGTCGAAGGTCACCGAGTTCTACGTCTACGACAAGGGCGACCGCGCGCTCGGTGAGGTCGAGAACATCGGCTCGGGCATCAACCGCAAGCTCATCGTGCAGTTCACCGAGCCGGGTACGTATCAGACCGCGTGCAAGCCGGGCATGATCGGTGACGGCATCCGCGGCGACTTCAAGATCACCGGGGCCGCGGTGAAGCTGGACGCCGAGGGCAAGTTCAAGGATGCCACCGACCGCTACCGCGGCTACGTGATCAGCCAGGTGGACGCCCTCAGTGAATCCGCCACCAAGTTCGTCGACGCGGTCAAGGCCAAGGACATCGCCTCCGCCAAGGCGCAGTATCCGACCAGCCGGGTGTACTACGAGCGGATCGAGCCGGTCGCCGAGGCCTTCCCCAATGACCTGGACCCGCGAATCGACTTGCGCGAGGCCGATCTTCAACCCGGCGAGAAGTGGACCGGCTATCACCGGCTGGAGAAGGATCTGTGGGTGACGGGCCTCCAGCCGGACACCGACGCCATCGCCGATCAGCTGCTCAAGGACATCAAGGAGCTCTCGGACGGCGTGCGCGCCAAGGACTTCGACATCAACACCACCAAGATCGCGGGCGGAGCGCAGACTCTACTCGACGAGGTGGCCAGGACGAAGATCTCCGGTGAGGAAGAGACGTTCAGCCACACCGACCTGTGGGACTTCCAGGCCAACGTCGACGGCTCGCAGAACGCGATCGCTACCGTGCGGCCGATCCTCGATGAGCGCAAGCCCGAACTGGGGCAGGCGATCGACAAGCGGTTCAAGGAAGTCGACACGCTACTGGGCAAGTACCGCAAGGGTGACGGATTCGTCTTGTACGACACCGTGCCCCAGGATCAGCGCATCGAGCTGGCACACGCCATCGACGCGTTGTCCAAGGAGGTCAGCGAGGTCCAAGGTGTCATCGCCGGACGGTAGTGGTTTCAACCGCCGCAAGCTGCTGGGCGCGGCGGGGGTCACCGCCGCCGTCGCCGGGGCCGCGGGCGCGGGAGTGCTGGGCGGTCGGGCGAGCGCGGCCAGCACCGGGCCGGTCAACGTCAAGGTCCCGTTCCGGGGCGATCACCAGGCCGGGATCACCACCCCGGCACAGGACCGGATGCATTTCTGCGCCTTCGACGTGATGCCCAACGCCACTCGCGGCGAGGTGCAGGCGATGCTGCGCCAGTGGACCGACATGGCCGAGCGGATGTCCCAGGGGCAGGAGACCACACCCGGTGGTGCGGTAGACGGCAATCCCTATGCCCCACCAACGGATACGGGCGAGGCGCTGGACCTGGCCTCCTCCGCGCTGACCCTGACGATCGGGTTCGGGCCCTCATTCTTCCGCAAGGACGGGGTGGACCGGTTCGGCATCGCCGACAAGCTGCCGCCCCCGTTGCAGGAGCTGCCGAAGTTCCGTAACGAGAAGCTGGACCCCGCCCGCTGTGGCGGCGATATCTGTATTCAGGCCTGCGCCGACGACCCTCAAGTCGCGGTGCATGCCATCCGTAACCTGGCGCGGGTGGGCTTCGGAACCGTCGCAGTCAAGTGGTCGCAGCTCGGATTCGGCCGCACCTCCTCGACCAGCCGGTCGCAGGTGACACCGCGAAACCTGTTCGGGTTCAAGGACGGAACCCGCAATATCAAGGCCGAAGACACCGGGAAGGTCGACACCAGTGTCTGGGTGGCCAAGGGCGACAACCCCGAATGGATGACGGGCGGCACCTACCTGGTGGCACGGCGCATCCGGATGCTGATCGAGAGCTGGGATCGCACCGTACTCAACGAGCAGGAACGAGTCATCGGGCGCGCCAAGGGATCCGGCGCGCCCATCGGGCAGGCCGACGAGTTCGCGGCCATCGACTTCAGCGGTAAGAAGTCCGACGGGGAACCGCTGCTCGACGTGGACGCGCACGTGCGGCTGGCTTCCGCCGAGGAATTGGGCGGTATCGAGATCTTGCGTCGCGGTTACAACTTCACCGACGGATCGGACGGCTTCGGACATCTGGACGCGGGACTGTTCTTCATCGCCTTCGTGCGCAATCCGCAGACCCAGTTCATCCCGATGCAGCGCAAGCTGGCCACCGAGGACGCCCTCAACGAATACATCCTGCATACCGGCTCGGCCCTCTTCGCCTGCCCGCCGGGGCTGGGCCCCAAGGAGTACTGGGGTCAGGCACTCTTCGGCTAACTGAGCAAGGCCCTTCCGTACCAGTCGTTCTCATCGGTAACACCGGGCAGCGCGAAGAAGTACCCGCCACCGAACGGCTGTACGTAGTCGACGAGAGGCTCGTCGTTCAACCGGTTCTGTACGGTTTCGAACTGGCGCTCCAGATCTTGCTGGAAGCAGACGAACACATGGCCCGACTGCATGTTCCCGTTCAGATCCACGCCCAGGTCGTAGTTATAGGAGCGCCGCACCAACCGCTGACTGTCTGTCTCCGTGGTGCGCGGATTAGCCAGCCGGATATGCGCATCGAGAGGAATGGTCTGACCTTCGGGATCAGTCGCGTAGTTGGGGGTGTCGAACTCGTTGTTGCCGTCCAGCGGTGCGCCGCTATCGCGCCGGCGGCCGAACATCCGCTCCTGTTCATTGATGGAGACACGGTCCCAGAACTCCACGAGCATCCGGATGAGGCGCACCACCATGTAGGTGCCATCCGCGGTCCAGGCCGGCTCACCCTGGCCCACCCAGATCAGCTTCTCGGCATCGTCGGACACCGGGTTGGCGGTGCCGTCCTTGAAGCCCAACAGATTGCGGCCCGTTCCCGACGGACGCGGCGGCGAGTTGTACCCCTCAATCCGCCAACGCATCTGCAGATCGCCGCGCACCGCACGGGTGATGTCACGCAGCGCGTGATGCACCGTATCGGGATTGTGGGCGCACAGCTGAACCAACAGATCGCCGTGTGACCACGCCGCCTCGGGAAAATCATTGGGGAACACCGTCATTGGTTTGAGCTTGGCAGGCTTACGGTCGGTCAGCCCGAATCTGGTATCGAACAGGCTCGGCCCGACGGCCACCGTTACCGTCAGCCCATCGGGCTCGACCACAGGCCCGACCACCTCGCTGTCCGCGGGCGGTTGCCCCACACCCAGCTCGGGCGGGGTGCCACCGGTACACAGGAACCGCGCCCGCTCGGTCAGCTTCCTGAGGGCCGCAGCCAGCGCATCCCTGTTCTTCGACGTCACGTCGAAGGCCACGTGGCAGGCGAAATTCTGTTTCTCGGCGGGAACCGGGGTGAGGATTCCCGATTGCCTGGCCCCGTGGAAGGGGTATCGACTCGGCGGTACGGCTACGGCCGCCGCGTTCGCGTCGACTTCGGCACCCTTGACGATCACCGCACCCGTTACCGCGGTGCCTGCGGCACCGATGGCAGCGCCGCGTAGGAAATTCCTGCGGTTGACATCCATATTGCGCGACTCCTTGGTCAACGGCTCGGCGGGAGTTCGATAAGCAGCGGTACCGAGGCAAGCGTCTCAAGCACTTGCCCTAGCGCGGCATCCACCGCCTGGCGGCCGGCCAGCGGCACCTGGACAAGCGGTCGCCAGCGACCCCCTTGCTGCGTTGCCCTGAGTGCTGCGTCAAGAATCTCTAGCTGGGAATTGATTTCTCCCAACAGTTTTGGATCACGCGCATTGATCAGCGCGGAGAACTGACCCAGTACCGCCCGGGTGGCCTCGACCGCGGCCGCCGCCTCCGGATACTCGGTGCCCGCCCCCTGGTTCGTGTAACCCATCAGCTGGAATCGCAAGGTGTCCTCGAGGATTTCGTGTGGGCGCTTTGTCTGATCGGCCGGTTCGGTCATCACGTCCGCCAGATGCGCACGCAGCGTGTCGATAGTGGACACCAATTCGTCTGCCACCGGCACCAACGTGGACGCGGGCTGCCCATGCCACAGCCCGTACTCCAGGCGGCGCAAGCCTTTGAAGTCGGGATCGTGCACTCCCTCTGCGAGCCCGTGCGGCAGCCCGGCGATGGCGTCCCCATAGTCCTTGAAACTGCCATACGCCGCACCGATCCGATTCCAGGTCAGAATCGCCGGCGTCCAATCCTTCTTAGCCGCTTCGACGTTTCCCGCGGCAAGGTCGGTACGAAGTGCCCGCGCCTGGGCGCCCAGTGCAGCCAAGAGATTATCGGCGTAACGCCGGTAGGCCTCCATCGGCGGCTTGAGGTCGTCCTCGGTCACCCTGACGACAGGCCGGGGCGCATCAGCAACGGCGTTCCCGCTGACCTGCAGGGGCGCGGAGTACCTGACCGGCTCTCCGGCCATCAGACACGCGAACGTGTACGTCCCGTCAGAGAGCGTTGCGGTGATCGTGGAGCTAGTAGACGGCCCGAGAGTTTCGATCTCGGCCACCACGCCGTTGCTGCCATCCACCAGGTTGATCTCACCGGTCTTACCCGACTTGTTCACGACAGAGAATGTCTGCACTCCAGTGCCAGCGGACTTCCAGTCCTCCGCGCACCCCGTGGCAGTCACGGTCACCTGCGTACCGGCATCGCGATCGGCGGACGGCAGAATCGCGATCACCGCGGCCGCGGCGAGTACCGGCACCACCACGATGGCCGCGGCAACCGCGAGCGGACGCTGCCCAATCAGCCGGGCGAAGGCCGACGGTTCCCCGTCCGTTTCCGGCGCGCCCGTGGGCGAATGGTTTTGGCGTGACACCCGTAAGAACGGAGGTATCACCAATATCAGGTACCCAGCCCACGCCACCACCTGCAGCACGGTCATCCGCGGGGTGAGCTGAGTGATGCCCGTGACAATGGTGACCCACCAGGAGTCCGCTGAAATGTGTTGGCTCAGATCGAATGCGTACCAGGCCCGCCCGGGCAGCCACCCCGCGGTCTGCAGGTCGCCGATGCCATACGCAAGGATGCCCGCGGCGATCACGATGAGCACCACGGCCGTACGCGTGAAGAACACCCTGAGGTTGAGCTTGACCGCGCGGCGATACAGCAGCCAGCACAGCGCCACCGCGATCGCCAGCCCGATCGCACCGCCGATCACCGGTCCGGTGGTCTCCCCCGCCGCCTTGGCCGCGGTCCAGAAGAACAGCGTTGTCTCCAGTCCCTCGCGGGCTACAGCCAAAAACGCCGTCAGCGCCAGCGCACCCGCACCGAGGATGAGGGCGTGCTCAACCTTCCCGGACAGCTCGCCAGACAGGCTGGCGGCGGTGCGCGACATCCAGAAGATCATCGCGGTGACCAATCCGACGGCGAGGATGCTGAGTACGCCGCCCACCACGTCCTGGCCATGTGCACCGAGCGAGCTGGTCGTGGAGTTGAGCACCGCCGCGAAGCTGGCCGACACGGAGAGTGCACCGAGCACGCCCAGCCATACCGGGGCGGTGGCCCGGCGCCCCTCGGCCGCCAGCGGTGAACGATGGACAGCGGCAAGCAGAATGCTCACCACGAGCCCCGCCTCCAGGCCCTCCCTCAGGCCTATAAGCAGATTGGGAACCGCATCCGATAAGACCACCTAGATAAGGTATGGCGTACCTAAATGCTGTGCAAATGCTGTGCGGACCATAGTCCCGCGAAGCCGGGCACAAAGGCCCGTCCGGCGCGGACGTAGCTACCGTCTGGGTCTACACCGACTCTGCATCGGCGTCGTCGGCAGACGCCTCAACCGGATTACGCAGCCAATGTTCGCGCCACTCCTCGCCGTCCACACCGCGCAGGTCCGTGCTGGCCAACCCTGCGGCGACATCCTCACCGCGCCGCCCGGCCAGAATGGCTCTCTCGGCGCGGCGCACGGTGTCCATGAACTCCAAAACATCTGCACGCAACTGGTTCTCGGCGTCGCCCTCGAGTTCAATGGTCACCGACAGCAGCTGCGCCGGGATCAACTCCTTGGGCAGCCCCGCAGCCGTCACCCTGCCCAGCACCTTCTGAGTAAGTGCGAGCGCGGGCTGGCTACTGGACACACCGTCCAGGCACGAGTCGCGATCCTTCTCCTGCGCCTTGCGCTCTTCCCATTGCGCCAGTTGCTCTTCCAGCGAGATCGAGCTGGAATCCCCACCAGCGCCGAGTATTACCGGAATGCGGTTACCCAACTTGTTCAGTAGCGCCTCGGCGACATCGTCGATGTTGAATGGATGCTCCGGGGCGTCTTCCGCGATGCGGGCATGGAAGAGCACCTGCAGCAGTACGTCTCCCAGCTCTTCGCGGAGCTCGTCCACATCACCGGTGCGCACGGCATCGAACAGCTCGTAGGTCTCTTCGAGTAAGTACCGGCGCAGGGAATCGTGGGTCTGAGTGCTCTCCCACGGGCCGTTCGTCCGCAGCCGGTCCATCACCGCCACCGCGTCGATGAGCTTCTCGCCCTGACGCACCGGCGGCGCGATGACCTTGGCCCCTGCCCCGATCCGCGCCTTCACCTCCGGATGATCGCGGTCCGAGGACAACAGCGCGGGGGCATCCTCTCCGATGTACACCGGACGCGCGGTCGACAGCGACCACGCCAGCCGGACCGGGAGCTCCTCGGTGTACTGCAGATCACCGGCGAGCAAACCAACCGCCTCGACCGGGACCATCGACGGATGGCGTGGGTCCACAAGGATGACGGTCATTTGCTCACCTCCACTCGTGTTATATCAACACTGCCCGCGGGACGCCCCGACAATGCCAGCAGCAGATCAACAATCATATGCACGAGCTCCAGGTCACGGATCCGCTCCGATCCCACACCCCCGTCGCCGGCGCGCGGGATGGGAACCTGGACAACGGAAGTCGTCGCGCGATATTGAGCCGCCGGGTGTAAACGTTTGAGCCTCAATTGCGCCGAATCCAGCAGTGGTAGCGGCTGTATCCGGATATTGGTGCCGGCCACCGAAAGATCGGTGATTTCCATCTCGCGACACAGCAACCGCAGCGAGGCCACGGCAACCAGTCGCTGCACCGGAAGCGGCAGCGGCCCGTAACGGTCGATCAGCTCTTCCACGGCCGCATTGATCTGCGCGGCGTCCCCGGCCGCCGCCAGCCTGCGGTATGCCTCGAGGCGCAACCGATCGCTGCCGATGTAGTCCGTCGGCAGATGCGCGTCGACCGGAAGATCGATACGCACCTCCTTGGGCTCCTCCGCGGTCTGCACCGTCTTCCCGTCGGCGGCCGCGCGGTATGCCTCGACAGCCTCGCCGACAAGCCGGACGTAGAGATCGAAACCCACCCCGGCGACGTGACCGGATTGCTCGACGCCGAGCACGTTGCCCGCGCCACGAATTTCCAGATCCTTCATGGCCACGGCCATACCGGCACCCAGATCGTTGTTCTGCGCGATGGTCGAGAGCCTGTCGTACGCGGTCTCCGTCAGCGGCACCTCGGGCGAATACAAGAAGTACGCATACCCACGTTCCCGGCTGCGGCCGACGCGACCACGCAGCTGATGCAGTTGCGACAGTCCGAAGATATCGGCCCGTTCCACGATCAGTGTGTTGGCGTTGGAGATGTCCAGCCCGGTCTCGATGATGGTGGTGCACACCAGGATGTCGTACTCCCGGTTCCAGAACCCCTCGACGGTTCGCTCCAGTAATTCCTCGGGCATTTGACCATGCGCCACAACAACTCTGGCTTCCGGCACCAGCTCACGCAGTCGGGCCGCGGCCCTGTCGATGGTGCTCACCCGGTTGTGCACGTAGAACGCCTGTCCGTCGCGCAACAGCTCACGGCGCAATGCCGCCGCCACCTGCTTGTCGTCGTGCGGGCCCACGTACGTCAGGACCGGGTACCGCTCCTCCGGTGGCGTGAGGATGGTCGACATCTCCCGGATGCCGGCCAGGCTCATCTCCAGGGTGCGCGGGATCGGGGTGGCGCTCATGGTGAGAACGTCCACATGGGTGCGCAGCGCCTTGATGTGTTCCTTGTGTTCGACGCCGAAGCGCTGCTCCTCGTCGACGATCACCAGACCGAGGTCCTTCCACCGCACAGCCGTCTGCAGCAGACGATGGGTGCCAATCACGATATCGACTGAGCCGTCGGCCATTCCCTCGATGACCAGCTTCGAGGTGGCCGGATCGGTGAATCGGGACAGGCCCGCCACCTTCACCGGGAATCCCGCGGTGCGATCGGTGAAGGTCTGCAGGTGCTGGTCGGCCAACAGTGTCGTGGGCACCAGCACCGCGACCTGCTTACCGTCCTGGACGGCCTTGAACGCCGCCCGCACCGCGATCTCGGTCTTGCCGTAGCCCACGTCGCCGCACACCACCCGGTCCATCGGGACCGGTTTCTCCATATCGGATTTCACCTCGGTGATGGCGGTCAGCTGATCGACGGTCTCGACGAAGCCGAAGGCGTCTTCCATCTCCCGCTGCCACGGAGTGTCCGGCGCGAAGGCATGCCCGGGTGCGGCCTGGCGAGCGGCGTACAGCGCGACGAGCTCACCGGCGATCTCGCGAACAGCCTTACGCGCCTTGGTCTTCGTGTTAGTCCAGTCGCTACCCCCGAGGCGACTGAGGCCGGGCGATTCACCACCCACATACCGGGACAGCTGATCAAGGGAATCCATCGGTACATACAGGCGATCGCTCTGCCCACCGGCGGCGGCTCCGCGCTTGCTCGACGCGTACTCCAGCACCAGATACTCCCGGCGGGCTCCGCCGACGGTGCGTTCCACCATCTCGACGAATCGCCCGATGCCGTGCTGATCGTGAACCACCAGATCGCCGGCGCTGAGGGCGAGCGGGTCAACCTGGTTGCGGCGCTTGGCTGGTAGCCGCTTGCCATCGGTGGCCGCCACGCGACTGCCGGTGAGGTCAGTCTCGGTGACGATGACGATATTGGCCCCCGGAAGCACCGCGCCATCGGTGAGGTGACCGCGCAGGACTCCGACCACTCCCTCGGCGGGCTCGGCTCCCGGCTCCAGCAGTGTCGCAGGCGTTTCCGTTTCGGCCAGCTGCTCGATAATCCGGTGGGTGGTGCCCGCACCGGCGGCTACCACGGCCGCCCGTCCACCCGTCATCACATGAGCGCGCAGCATCGCGAAAATCTCCGCGGCGCCCTCCTTGTGACCGCGCGAGGATGGCGACTGGCGTACCGCGAGCTCGATGGACTTGTCGTCACCCATACTCAGCGGGCTCAGCGACCACCACGGATGTCCGGCCTCATCGGCGGTGTGCTTGACGTCATCAAGCTCCCTGAACCCCGAATCGGCCAGTGCGGCAATATCGATCGGCGCATCTGCACCTATCGCGGCAACCGACCAGGAGGCCTCCAGGAACTCACGGCCGGTGCGCTCCAGGTCGGCCGACCGAGTGCGGACCTTCTCGGGATCACAGACCAACACGGGAGCGCTATCGGGCAGATGGTCGACCAGCATGGTGAGCTCACCCGAATGCAGCACGGGCAGCAGAGATTCCATCCCGTCGACGCAGATACCGTCCGCCAGCTTGGCCAGCATCTCCCCCACTCCGGTCCCGATCCGGTGCTCATCGGGCACCTCTGCGGAGGCACTTGCCACCGCGGCGAGTTCAGCGGCACGGGCACGCACCTGCGCGGTGAGTAGCAGTTCGCGACAGGGCATCGCGAGCACGGAGGTGACCTCCAGCTCGGGGATCGATCGCTGGTCGGCGACCGAGAAATAGCGCATCTCGCTGACCTCGTCGCCCCAGAACTCGACGCGCACCGGATGGTCTGCGGTGGGACTGAAGACGTCGAGAATGCCGCCGCGCACCGCGAACTCACCACGGCCCGCCACCATGTCCACCCGGGTGTAGGCGAGCTCGACCAGGCGGGCGATCAATCCGTCGAAATCCGATTCGGCGCCGACCGTGAGCTCCACGGGCTCAAGATCGAACAAACCGGGAGACATCGGCTGCAGCAGCGAACGAATCGTGGTGACCACGACCCGCAGCGGTGGCCCCATCCGGGCATCCTCCGGATGCGCGAGCCGGTGCAGCACCTGCAGCCGCGCACCCACGGTGTCGACACCGGGCGATAACCGCTCATGCGGAAGCGTCTCCCAGGACGGGAGCAGCGTCACCGCATCGCCGTATACGTCGCGCAGCTCGGCGGCGAGGTCTTGCGCCTCCCGGGTGGTGGCCGTCACAACCAAGACGGGTGCATTGCTCGCGTCGGCGATACCAGTCACGACGAATGCGCGGGCACACGACGGTGCCGTCAGATCAAGGCCGGTCTTGGCGGCGATGGCCGGGGCAAGAACATCGAATGCGGGATCCCGCAAGGCTGTCCGGATCACCCCGGCGAGAGGCGGGGCAGTCACAGTCATGGTCTGCTCATTCTACGGCGCCCAGATCTCGCCAATATCCGGCCCATCTCCGTCAAGGCCACGTCAAGAAACTCCGCATGCGATCGCCACAGGCGCACGGTGGATGCATGACACTTCTGGACCTCCTGCCGTCCTTACATAACGTGGCGCGCCCACGCGTCGACCCAGCCGTATGGCCGGTCACCACACACCTGGACGAGCAGGGCCGGATGTGCGTCGGAGAGACGGCGCTCTCGGAAATCGCCGACCAATTCCGCACCCCCGCGTACGTACTTGACGAGGAAGACTTCCGCTACCGCGCCCGTCGCTATCGCAGCACCCTGCGCGAGATCGAGGTCGCCTATGCCAGCAAGGCACTGCTGACCGCCGATGTCGCGCGTTGGGTGGCGCAGGAGGGCCTGTCGCTGGACGTCTGCTCCTCCGGTGAGCTGGCGACCGCACTCGCGGGCGGTTTCGATCCGGAACGAATCATCATGCACGGCAACGCCAAGACCCCTGATGAACTCAGTGACGCAGCCGCAGTGGGTGTGGGCCGGATCGTGGTGGACTCCTATACCGAGATCATGTTCCTGGCGACCCGGCTGTCCAAGCGCCAGCGAGTGCTGGTGCGCGTGACCCCCGATATCGACATCCACGGCCATGCCGCGGTGACGACGGGCGTCACCGACCAGAAATTCGGGTTTCCGCTGCACGGCGGGCATGCCACCGAAGCCGCCCGCCGCGTTCTTGACCAACCCCTGTTGAACCTGGTGGGCCTGCACTGCCATATCGGCTCGCAGGTCACCGACTGCGCGCTCTACGGCGAGACCATCCGCCGCATGATCGCAGCGATGGCCGATATCCGGGCCAAACACGGCGTGATCTTGAGTGAACTCAATATCGGTGGCGGCCACGGTGTGCCCTACCGCTCGGGTGATCCCGAACTCGACCTGGCCGAACTGGCCGATTTCATCGACGACGCCCTCGACGCCGCCTGCGCGGCTGAGCGTTTCCCACGCCCGCGCATCGTGGTGGAGCCCGGTCGCGCCATCTCCGCGCGCGCCGGAGTGACGCTGTACCGGGTGGTGTCGGTCAAGACCCAGCCCGGCGGACGCACCTTCGTGGCCGTCGACGGCGGCATGAGCGACAACCCCCGCGTGTCGCTGTACGACGCGAAATACAGTGTGGCTCTGGCCAATCGGCATCCGTCTGCGCCACCGCAGCTGGTGACCGTGGCCGGGCGGCACTGCGAATCCGGCGACGAGATCGCCCGCGATGTCAGCCTGCCCTCGGATGTACGCCCCGGCGACGTGCTGGCCGTGGCCTGCACCGGTGCGTACAACCACAGCATGGCCTCGTCCTACAACCTGGTCGGACGTCCCCCGGTGCTCGCGGTCCGCGATGGACGGGTGCGTGAGCTGGTACGCCGCGAGACCATCGCCGATCTGCTGTCACGAGACTGCGGCGCGCAGTAGGGCAACAACGGCCCTTACGCTCGTTCGCCTACAGCGCGGCGCCGCTCTTGGTCGGGGCCACCGTCAGGGGCGGCGCAGGGATGTGGGCCGTAGGGGTTGAGTGGAGCTCGGCGTCACCGGGTTCGGAGCAGACCTCCTCACCCGGTTTTGGCGCACTGCACTTTTCGTGCGCTCCGGCCGGCGGAACGACCGCTGTGGGCAGCGCGCAGGCGGCCGCACCCGGCGCACACGGGGGATCGGCGTGAGATACGCCCAAAGCCAACGGCGTACCGATGGTGACACCCGCCGCCACCAGCAGCGCCGCACGCCGTACCAGCACAAACATCATAAGAAGACGATAGGTCCGCCTGCCTCACGTCGCCATCGGACCGGCATTTTCCCAGTCAGTTCACAGCTAACTGCCAACCACGCCATGACTCAGGGGTGATTGCGCGCCTCTCCGGGAGCATTGATCATCTGCCAGGGCGGCATGCCGCTTTGGGGAGCCTGCGGGATGTCCGCCGGATTTGGCTTCGAGTGCAATTCGGCGTCCTCGTGCACCGGAGCCGCGGGAGTCGGCGCCTGACACATCGCCGGATCCGCGCACGGCTGCTCTGCCCCCGCCGCCGGGGCCAGTACCGCGGGCATGACGACCAGCGCTGCTGCCGCCGCGACTGCCACCACCCATCGCATCAGTATTGACGTCATGACAAGCACCTCGCCTATCCATCAACCCCAGGGTTTGACTTTAGGCGCTTTTCGCACGTCATACAGCTAGTTCACAGCTTTTCCGAACCTATCGGCCAGAATTACGCACGCGCGTTCCCGGGCAGCCATTCAGAGGTTGTCGGGACGCACCGGAACGTCGGGCGGAGTCGGCAGGTCGGCCGGATCCGGCCACGATCGTAGCTCGGCGTCACCAGGCGTTATGCACACCTCGGAACCCGTCCGGGGCTGCGCGCAGTGCCCATGGCCGCCAAGGGCCACACCCGCCGGACTCGTCGCCTCAATGCCAACAGGAACCGCCGCAAGTAGACCCGTCGCTGCCACCGCCACGGCGTATCGAAGCCCAGGCACGGAACAACACCCCTTTAATGCTTAGATTCGCTAACAAGTCAACGTTAGACTCGTTAGGATCCGAAAGCAATTACCAAGGGGTGTTGTCCCGGTACCGACCTGCTAGTGACCCATACCGGGGTTACCGAAAACCATCCAGGGCGGAGTCTCGGCCTGCGGTACCGGTGGGATGTCTGCCGGGTTCGGCGACGAGTGCAGTTCCGCGTCTCCCGCACGGGTGCACACCATGTCGTCGGGTCCGCCATTGCAATTCTCGGGGTTAGGCGGCTCGGATTGACACATGGCCGGGTCCGCACACTGCGGATCGGCCGCGGCAACGGAGGCCAGCGACACAGGCAAGGCGCCCAACGCGGCCGCGGCAGCACCGATCACTGCCCATCGCACAACTACTGACGTCATGACAAACACCTCATCCTGTGGTCAACCCCAACAAGTTAAATTCTAGGTGATCGACGCATGTCACGCACTGGTTCGGCCCTGTCCGCCGGTTCTGTCACGGGATCCAGATGCCCGAGCCGGTACCCCCGACGACGAGCCACGGCGATGCCTGCGGAACGTCCGGGATGAACTCCCGGTTCGGCGTGGAATGCAACTCGGCGTTGCCCGGCTTCACACACACCCGTGCGGTCAGGGGGCCGCTGCAGTTGTCCGCGGCCGCAGTGGGAGCACCCATGACGGCAACCGCGAGCGCGGCCGCGACGCCAAGAACGAGGCGAATCGCTGTCACGACCGACCACCTCCCATCCGAACCACTCGTTAGGTCAAACGGTGCGGAGCGCGCAGATGTTCCTGCCTGACGGGTCATTCCTCATGTAGCTGCGGATCTGCTTCCAGATGCTTCAAGCCATGCCAGCACAGGTTGACGATGTGCGCCGCCACCACTTCCTTCTTGGGCTCCCGGGCATCGAGCCACCACTGGGCCGTCATCGACACCTGACCCACCAGCGCCTGCGCGTAGAGCGGTGCCATCTCGGCGTCCAGGCCACGGCGCTGGAAATCGCCCGCCAGGATGCTCGACACCTGGCTGACCGCGTCGTTGAGCAGACTCGAATACGTCCCCGAGCTCACCCCGGGCGGTGAGTCCCGGATCAGGATCCGGAACCCGTCGGTGCGGTCCTCGATGTAGCTCAACAGGGCCAGCGCCACCTGCTCCAGCCGCACCCGTGAGCGATAACTCGTCAACGACGACGTGATGCCGTCGAGCAGCACCGACATCTCACGATCCACCACAACGGCGTAAAGGCCCTCCTTGCCACCGAAATGCTCGTAGACGACCGGTTTGGACACCCCGGCGCGTTGCGCGATCTCCTCAATAGAGGTGGCCTCATACCCGCGTTCGGCGAACAACGACCGCGCGACATCGATCAGCTGGCGGCGGCGCTCAGTGCCGGCCATCCGGACGCGAGGAGTCCGCCCGGGGCCATCCGGCCTACTAGGTACCGCCATGTGCCATCACTTTCCTCGGTCGCATAACCGAGCTTGTGGACCTAATGTCGCTCGGGCAAGCCTCGCTCCTTGGTCGACTACAGTCTTCATTCTGTAACAGTCCGTCGTGGTGTAATCGGCAGCACCTCTGATTTTGGTTCAGATAGTTCAGGTTCGAGTCCTGGCGACGGAGCAGTAGGGAGTAGGAAATGCCAGGCAATTCCGCTGGGACCGCAGTAATCGTGCTGGCTGCGGGTGCCGGTACTCGTATGTGTTCGGACATCCCCAAGGTGCTGCATACCCTCGGCGGCCGCTCGATGCTGGCGCACTCGGTGCATGCCGCGGCCAGCGTCAATCCCGACCACTTGGTGATCGTGCTGGGACACGATCGTGAACGCATTGCCACCGCCGTCGAAATCCTCGCCGAGTCGCTGCACCGCACGATCGGCGTCGCCGTGCAGGAGCAGCAGCTCGGCACCGGGCACGCCGTGGCGTGCGGCCTGCAGGCGCTACCCGCGGACTTCACCGGCACCGTCGTCGTCACGTCCGGCGATATCCCGCTGCTCGACGGCGACACCCTCGCGGGACTGATCAGCCGGCACACATCCGAACCGGCCGCCGCCACCCTGCTGACCACCACCCTGGCCGATCCCACCGGCTACGGACGCATCCTGCGCACACAGGACCGCGAGGTCATCGCGATCGTCGAACAGACCGATGCCACCGACAGCCAACGCGCCATCGGTGAGGTCAACGCCGGGGTCTACGCCTTCGACATCGGGCCGCTGCATGCCGCGCTGTCTCAGCTGCGCTCCAACAACGCACAACACGAGCTGTATCTCACCGATGCCGTGTCGATCATCCGCCAGAGCGGAAAAGTGGTGCACGCCAACCATGTTGACGACAGCGCACTGGTGGCCGGCGTCAACGATCGCGTACAGCTCTCCGAACTGGGCGCCGAGCTGAATCGGCGAATCATCCGCTTCCACCAGCGCGCCGGGGTCACCATCGTCGACCCCTCCAGCACCTGGATCGACGTCGATGTCCGAATCGGTCAAGACGCGACCATCGCGCCCGGCACCCAACTGCACTCGCAGACCGTCATCGGCAGCCACTGCCACATCGGCCCCGACACCACGCTCATCGACGTCACGGTCGGCGACTCGGCGACAGTCATCCGCACCCATGGCCAGGGGTCCACCATCGGCGCGCGATCGGTCATCGGGCCGTTCACGTACCTACGGCCGGGCACAGTGACGGGCGAGAGCGCCAAGCTGGGCGCGTTTGTGGAGGTCAAGAATTCCACCGTGGGCCGCGGCACCAAGGTGCCGCATCTGACCTATGTGGGCGATGCCGACATAGGCGAGCACAGCAACATCGGAGCATCCAGCGTATTCGTCAACTATGACGGAGAAACCAAGCGGCGCACCGTGATTGGCTCGCACGTGAAGACCGGTTCGGACACCATGTTCGTGGCCCCGGTGACCGTCGGTGACGGGGCGTACACCGGCGCCGGCACGGTCATCCGCGAGGATGTGCCACCGGGCGCGCTGGCGGTGTCGGCCGGTCCGCAACGCAACATCGAAGGCTGGGTGGCGCAGAAGCGCCCGGGAAGCGACGCCGCCAAGGCCGCCGAGGAAGCGTCCAGGGATTCCTGATCGCCGGGTGGGAACACCGCTGCTCACGCCCGGCGAATGCCGGGTTTGGCCATCTCGCGTTCAAATTCCGGCAACCCGCTCCCAGTCACCAGGGAAAGGTCCGTACGATTACCCCGACGGGACGGAACCCGGCCCCGTCGTTGCAAAGCCCAAAATTACCAACCCAAGAGGACTAGCTGCGCCGTGAGCACCGACTGGACGGATAACCGCAAGAATCTGATGCTGTTCTCGGGTCGCGCGCACCCTGAACTGGCCGAACAGGTCGCCAAGGAACTCGATGTCGAGGTGACCGCTCAGACCGCCCGCGATTTCGCCAACGGCGAGATCTTCGTGCGGTTCGAGGAGTCAGTGCGCGGCTGCGACGCGTTTGTCCTGCAATCGCATCCGGCACCGCTGAACACCTGGCTGATGGAACAGCTGATCATGATCGATGCCCTCAAGCGCGGCAGCGCCAAGCGGATCACCGCGATCCTGCCGTTCTACCCCTATGCGCGCCAAGACAAGAAGCACCGCGGCCGCGAGCCGATCTCGGCCCGCCTGGTAGCCGACCTGTACAAGACCGCCGGCGCCGATCGCATCGTCACGGTGGACCTGCACACCGATCAGATCCAGGGCTTCTTCGACGGACCGGTGGATCACATGCGGGCCCAGTCGCTGCTGTGCGGATACATCGCCGAGCACTACGTGAGCAACGGCGAGGACGTCGTGGTGGTCTCCCCCGACTCCGGGCGCGTGCGCGTCGCCGAGAAGTGGGCCGACTCGCTCGGCGGTGTGCCACTGGCCTTCATTCACAAGACGCGTGACCCGCGAGTGCCCAACCAGGTCAAGGCCAACCGCGTCGTCGGTGACGTCACCGGCAAGACCTGCGTCATCACTGACGACATGATCGACACCGGTGGCACCATCGCCGGAGCGGTCGGGCTGCTCCACGAGGCCGGAGCCAAGGACGTCGTGATCGCCGCCACCCACGGCGTGCTGTCCGACCCCGCCGCCGAGCGTCTGGCCAACTGCGGCGCCCGCGAGGTGCTCGTCACCAACACACTGCCCATCGGCGAGGAGAAGCGCTTCCCGCAGCTGACGGTGCTGTCGATCGCGCCGCTGCTGGCCAGCACCATCCGCGAGGTTTTCGAAAACGGTTCGGTAACAGGACTTTTCGACGGGAATGCGTAGCGCCGCGCTGGTCGCCGGGTGCCTGATGGCGCTCGCGACGGCCGGATGCGACTCGAAACAACCCGAACCACAAGCCGTTTCATCACCTAGCCCGACGTCAGGCAGCACCACACCGAGCAGCTCGCCATCGAGCAGCACGGCCCCTCCTACCGCCACGCCGCTGTCGATGAACGACTACCTGCAAAGCGTTGGCGTCACGGTCGTCCCGGTGTCCCCGGCGAGTCCGGCGAACGTGCGCGTCGAGGTCCCGCTGCCCGAGGGCTGGGAGAACCTGGGCTCGCTCGATCCCGCCTACCTGATCAGCGACAAACCCAGCGGAGCCGATCAGGGCCGGACACCGAGTGCGGTGATCTACCTCATCAAGCTGGACGGCCCCTTGGACGCCCGCAAGGCAATCACCGAACACGGCTTCTCCGATGCGGAGAACACCCAGAACTTTCAGAAGATCACCTCATCCCTGGACGACTTCCAGGGATATCCGTCGGCCGCTATCGAGAGCATCTACGACAACCAGAACGTGCGGGTGCACTCGTGGAACCGGGACGTCATCGTGCCGGACGGGTCGCTGAACTACCTCGTGCAGCTCACCGTGACCACCACCGAGGCGCAGTCCGCGGCACTGTCCAAAGATGTCGCCACCCTCACCGAGGGCCTCAAGATCACCAAGCGGTAAGACTCCGAATGAACGCGATGGCGTCCACGCCCTCTACGTCAGCGGGATCGACCGGGTAGCACCCGGACCGCGGCGGCACGTCCTGCCGGGGCGACAATCCGCCGGGAATCTCGGTGACAGGGAAGAGGATCCGGTCGGGGCCCCAGCTCCACATCCATCCATGCAGGGTGTCGGCATGCGGCGCACCGATGTCCGCGGACTCATGGGTGCCGAAATCGCCCGCGATGACCGCATACGGGACGCGGCCCGCCGAGGCGACCAGCGCTCCGGCACACCACCAGCTGGACTGTACGGAGCCCATGGACACCGTGGTCTGATGTCGCTGCAGATGCCCGTTGTGGGCGAACACCAGCGTTGGGCCGCTGTGTATCTCGGCGTCGGCGATCGCCTCCAGATTCTCGGCCATGAGCGCATCCCGGACACCCAGCATGGTGGACATCCGGGACGGGCCCGGGTCGGCCATCGCGAAATGCGCCCGCAGCAGGCCGACCGCCGCACGGGCGACAGTGCACATCTGCCAGAACTGCTCTGGCGAGGTTGAGGCACGCAATGCCGGGGCGTACCTCTCCAATGCGACCACGAGTTCATCGGCAATCAGCCGCAATTGGCGTGCCGGAGCCGATCGCCCGATGGAAACCGCGGCATCGATCATGGCGTCCGGGTGAGACCAGGCGGCATCGTCGCCCACCAGATCGGTGATCACGTCCTCCGAATATGGCAGGACGGCACCACCGGTTGACAGATACCTGTGCACCGCAAGAAGGGTGTCGCGCGGGCTCGGTGAGGCCATCATCTCGGTGGTGGCGTCGAAACCGTAGAACCGCACCTGCTCGCCGGGTTCTCGGCCGACGTTCCAGTCGCGCAGCCACTCGACCAGCTCGCGGCTAGCCGCGTAGGCGCCGAAGCCGTGGCTGAACCCGGCATCGAGCACGTCCTCGAGAGTCCCCTCCCCTGTCGTCACATACCGGTTGACGGCGAACCCCGCCACAGCGTCACTCTCCACCGCGACCGACCGGAAACCGCGCTCGGCCACCAGGTGACGAAGCAGCCGATTGCGCAGATGCCCGAACTCCTGCGGTCCATGGGTGGGTTCGCCGATGCCGAGCAGGCGGGGCGGGGTGCTCAGCCCCGAAAGGAAGGCGTCGATGTCTACCTCAAAAGTCACACCTCGACGGTATCGGCCTTGGCCATTAGGGTCAGCCCCCGTGACCAAGTCGACGACCACATGGACCGCTGCAGAACTGCCGTCATTCGAGGGCCGCACCGTCATCATCACCGGAGCCAACAGTGGACTCGGCCTGGAGACCGCACGCGAGCTGGCCAGGGTGGGTGCCCATGTCGTGATGGCCGTGCGCAACACCGAGAAGGGCAAGGCCGCCCAAGCAACCATCACCGGAAGCACCGAGGTTCGACAGGTCGACGTGGCCAACCTGGCTTCGGTGCGCGCCTTCGCCGATACCGTCGAAGCCGTCGACATCCTGGTGAACAACGCCGGCATCATGATGGTGCCGCAGGCCAAGACCGCCGATGGCTTCGAAAGCCAGATTGGCACAAACCATCTCGGCGCCTTCGCGCTCACGAACCTGCTGCTGCCCAAGATCACCGACCGGGTGATCGCGGTGGCATCCGTCGCCCACCGTGCCGGGAAGATCAACCTGGCCGACCTCAACTACGAGCGCCGCGGGTACACCCGCGCGGGGGCGTACGGCGCATCCAAGCTCGCCAACCTGCTGTTCACGAAGGAATTGCAGCGCCGCCTGAGCGCGGCCGGATCAGCGGTCCGCGCTCTGACCGTCCATCCGGGTGTGGCCGCCACCGAGCTGCAGTCGCACAGCGGGAATCCGCTCTTCGAGATCGCGCTGAAGACCGGCAACCTCTTCGCACAGGACGCCGCACATGGCGCCCTCCCGGCGCTGTACGCCGCATCCCAAGACTTGCCGGGTGACACATACATCGGGCCGGACGGGCCGTTCGAGGCCAAGGGCTACCCCAAGCCGGTGGGCCGCAGCCGCAGAGCACAGGACGCCGAGAGCGCGAAGGGCCTGTGGGACCTGTCCGAGCAGCTCACCGGGGTTTCCTTTGCCCTTTGACCAGCACTGACACCCGAGCTGATTGGCCTTTCGGGCGCGTGCTCGGCTACTCTGAGCGGGCTGTCACGGCGAGGGTGGGTCTTCCCACCGTTATCGACGGGAATCTTGTACTCATCGGGGCCTCCGCCCCGGATGTCCTCCCTGCGCCGTGCCTAACGAAACGCAAGGAGTAGACCAAATGTCCAAGAAGAACACCCCCACCAGCAATAACCTCACCGTCACCGTCCGCACGGACACCGGCAAGGGCGCCTCGCGCCGCGCGCGCCGTGACGGCCTGGTTCCCGCGGTCCTGTACGGCCACGGCACCACCCCCGAGCACCTGAACCTGCCGGCCCGCGATTTCGCGGCCGTGCTGCGCCACACCGGCACCAACGCCATCCTGACCCTGGACATCGAGGGGCGCGAGCAGCTGGCCCTCACCAAGACCATCGAGATTCACCCCATCCGCCGCAACCTGGTGCACGCGGACCTGCTGGTCGTGCGCAAGGGCGAGAAGGTCACCGTTGAGGTGAACGTCCACATCGAGGGCGACGCCGAGAGCGGCACCCTGGTCACCCAGGACGCCAACACCCTGGAGATCGAGGCCGAGGCGCTGTCGATCCCCGAGTTCCTCACCGTGTCGGTTGAGGGCCTTGCCGCGGGCACCCAGATCACCGCCGGATCGATCGAGCTGCCCAAGGGCTCGACCCTGATCTCCGATCCCGAGACCCTGGTCATCAACGTCGTCGCGGCCCCGACCGCCGATGAGATGGACGCCGAGGGTGGCGGCGGCGAAGGTGCTGCCGAGGCTCCCGCCGCGGACGAGGCCGCCGAGGGCTCCTCCGAGGAGTAAGACGTGCCCGACGTATCCGACGATGCCGTGCTGGTGGTCGGCCTGGGCAACCCCGGGCCGACCTACGCCAAGACCCGGCACAACCTCGGATTCATGGTTGCCGACCTGTTGGCGGCCAAGGACGGCGCGACATTCAAGCCGCACAAGAAGTCCGGCGCCGAGGCGACGACGATTCGCCTCGGCGGCCGGGCCGTGAATCTGGCCAAGCCGCGCACGTTCATGAATACCTCCGGCCCACAGGTGGCCGCGCTGGCCCACTTCTTTTCGGTTCCCCCGGGCAACGTCATCGTGATGCACGATGAACTGGATCTCGATTTCGGCACGGTGCGACTCAAGCGCGGCGGCGGCGAGGGGGGCCACAATGGGCTGCGCTCGGTGTCCCAGTCGCTGGGCACCAAGGACTATCTGCGGGTCCGCCTGGGTGTCGGGCGTCCTCCCGGCCGCAAGGATCCGGCCACGTTCGTATTGGAGAATTTCGCCAAGGCGGAGACCGAACAGGTTCCCCTCCTGTGTGAGCAGGGTGTCGATGCCACCGAGCTCCTGATCCGCCTGGGCCTGGAGGCAGCACAGAATCAGGTGCATGCCTGGACTTAGACGTCCGGATGGCCCCGCTATGGTCTCCTCATGACCGACATCGCGGAGATCACCGGCGTCAACAAGATCGGCCTGCTCAGCCTGGGGGCGTACCGTCCCGAACGCGTCGTCACCAACGAAGAGATCTGCGAGCACATCGAGTCCTCGGACGAGTGGATCTACACCCGCACCGGGATCAAGACCCGCCGGTTCGCTGCCGACGACGAATCCGCCCAAACCCTCTCCATCGAGGCCGGACGCAAGGCCATCGCCAACGCCCTGCTGACCGGCGCCGAGATCGACGCCGTCATCGTCGCCACCAGCACCCACTACCTGCAGACGCCGGCATCCGCCCCGGCCGTCGCCACCGCGCTGGGAGCCCAGGGTGTCCCGGCGTTCGACCTGTCCGCGGGCTGCGCCGGCTTCGGATACGCAGTGGGCGTGGCGGGCGACATGATCCGCGGTGGCAGCGCCAGCAAGGTGCTGGTCATCGGCTCGGAAAAGCTCTCCCCCGCACTGGATATGACCGACCGGGGCAACTGTTTCATCTTCGGCGACGGGGCCGGCGCGGTCGTCGTCGGCGAGACCGCCGAACAGGGCATCGGCCCCACGGTATGGGGCAGCGACGGCAGTCAGGCCAACGCTATTCGTCAGGATATCGACTGGATGGACTTCGCGGCGGCGCCCGACCCGGACGGCCCGCGCCCCTATCTGCGCATCGAGGGAACCTCGGTATTCCGTTGGGCCGCATTCGAAATGGGCAAGGTGGGGCAACGCGCCCTGGAGGCAGCCAAGGTGGGCCCGGAGGATATCGACGTCTTCGTGCCGCACCAGGCCAACAGCCGGATCAACGAATTGCTGGCCAAGAACCTGCATCTGCGTTCAGATGCGGTGATCGCCAACGACATCGAGCACACCGGCAACACCTCTGCCGCGTCTGTGCCGCTGGCCATGGAGGGTCTACTGTCGACCGGAGCCGCTAAGCCGGGCGACCTGGCCCTGCTCATCGGATACGGCGCCGGACTGAGCTATGCCGCCCAGGTGGTCAGGATGCCACCCGTTCCGTTCGAGTAGTCAGCGCCCCCGCATCGCGATCCCATCGAGCAGCATGGTGATCCCGAGCGTGAATTCGGTTGCAGAACTGCTCTGTTGCGCCACTTTGGCGAGTGCCGCCACGTTCGGATAGGCATCACCGGCTACCCCGCCGATCTGAGTCGCAGCTCCCCTGCTGTCATCTCCCAGGCCGGCCTGCGCGGAGCCAAGTGCGAATCCCAACACCGCTCTGAACGCGGCCAGCCGACTCTCCTCGTCAAGCCCAGCGCGGCCGAGTGCAGCAATGAGTGCATCGATTACCGCGAAACCGGCAGGCGAGGACATTCGACGGGTGAGCACCAACGGGATGGCCGCCGGGTGCTCACCTACCGCAGTCCAGATGCCCCGCGCGATCCGTTCGACATCGGACCGCCAATTCGCAGACGGCTGGTACGCGGGCACGGCGGCCATCACCGCCGTCACCACCAGCTCCTCTAACCCTTCCTTGTCGTCGACATAGTTGTAGAGAGTCATCGGCCCGGTGCCCAGCGCCGTGGCCAGCGATCGCATACTCAACGCAGCCAACCCCTTGGTATCCACGAGTTCCAGTGCGGTCGCCGCTATCTCATCCTTGGTAAAGCGCGCTTTCATGGATCCCCCTTGACAAGTACATCGTACGTATTGCAGTCTCAATCTATACGTACATCGTACCTATAGAAACCCAGGGAGCGACCTCATGACGCCGTCCACTACCGAACGTGTCGGATTCTCATCTGCCGGCATTCGATGCGCCGGATGGCTCACCCGTCCCGCCGAACCCGGGCGTCATCCCGCGGTTGTACTGGTGCACGGCCTGGGCGCCACCCACGACATGATGCTGCCGCAGTACGAGAGGCACTTCGCGTCAGCCGGAATCGCCACGTTGGCATTCGACTACCGCTACACGGGCGCCTCCGAAGGTTTACCTCGCCAACAATTCTCGATGCGAAAGCAACGCCACGATGTCGAGTCGGCCATCGCGTTCCTGCAGAACCACCCGGATATCGATGGCGATCGCATCGCGCTGTGGGGCACCAGCCTCGGTGCCATGCATGTGACGCTGGTGGCCGCCGGCCGTGACGATCTCGCCGCAGCGGTCATCCAGTGCCCCATCGTGCACGGGCCCGGGGCCACGCGCACTTCCAGCCTCTGGTCGATGCTGCGGCTCGGCCTCCCGATCATCGAGGATCTGGTGCGCAAAGCATTCGGTCGGCCGAGACGGTACGTGCCGATTGTGGGGCCGCCGGGAGACTCAGCATTGGTGAGCACCGATGGCGCCCTGGCCGGCTGGGAGTCCACATGCCCACCCGGCCATGAGTTCGACAACCAGATGGCGGCCGCCGACGCGTCCACACTGGTATTCACCTCTGCCCTGCGTCGCGCACGGAGAATTGCCGCACCGCTGCTGGTCTGCGTCTGCGACCGCGAGGAACTGATGAATCCCCGCTATGCCGAGCTGGTGGCGCGGCGCGCGCCCCACGGCGTCGAATTCCACTACGAATCAGGCCATTTCGACATCTATCAGCCACCGGTGCTGGAGCGTGCGCTGGCCGACCAAACCGTGTTTCTTCGAGAGCACCTCCATGTCGCGCGCTGACATCCTTCGCGCCAACGACGCGAGGTTCCTCGATGCCGTGGCGGATCTCAGCCAGACGGACTGGCTGGGCCCCAGCCTGTGTACCGAGTGGTCGAACCATGAGGTGTTGGCGCATCTAGTGATTGGATGCAGCGCCTCGGTACGCGGCATCACTGCGGGGGTGGTCCGACAGCGGTCCTTCGACCGAGAAAACACCAGGACGGCAAGGAGTCTGGCCGCTGATCGCTCGCCCGAGGAACTCCTGCGGGATTATCGCGGGTTGATCAACCGACCCACCGGAATCGGCAAGGTCTGTCCGCGCAGCCTGCTCCTGGGCGATCACGTGGTCCACGAACTGGACATCCTGTTCGCGCTCGACCGCACCTCGTCGATACCCACGGGCATTCTCGTCAGGGTGCTCAACACGCAAGTGGGGCTGCCGAATCCTTTTGTCCCCGCCTACTTCACCGCGCGGGGGCTACGGTTGCGTGCAACAGATGCCCGTTGGGCTCACGGTAGATCGGGCCCCGTCGTGCAAGGCCCGGCCGCCGCACTCACATCGGTGCTGGCCGGCAGGCCACGAATGCTCACATACCTGACCGGTGAGGGCGCCGCGGTGCTCACGGAACGACTCGGATCACGTGCGCGACGCTAACGGCACCTAGATGACGAGGGCCACCGACGTCGAGCGGCGTAGCTTGCCCGACGGGGTCTTCGGAATGCTGCCCGGTCCGAGCACCACCACATTGCGTGGCCGCACATCGACCTCGGCAACAACCTCGTGCGCGACCTGCTGCTCGATCCGGCGAACCTCGTCCGCGTTCTCGAATGCGTTGGACTCCACCACGACCGCGAAGGTCTCGCGCTGGTTCTTGGGGTCGACTCCGGCCTCCAGGCGCACGGCGACCGCACAACCTGGCCGCACACCGTCGACGCGACCGGCCGCACGCTCGATATCGGTCGGGTAGATGTTCCGGCCCGCCATGATGATGACGTCCTTGACGCGACCGCAGACCACCACATGCCCACGCTCCGTCAGGTAACCGAGGTCACCCGTGTTGTACCAACCGTTTTCGTCCTGCGCCGCCAGGAATCCACCCATGGTGACGTAACCGGGTGTCACCGACTCGCCGCGCAACTCTATGACGCCGACGCCGCGCGGAGGCAGCACATTCAGGTCCTCATCGATGACACGCGCCTCGATACCGGGCAACAGCGGGCCCAGCGTCGCCAGGTGACGGAGATTTCCGCGGGTAGCGGGAACGGCCCGACGCAGCGCGGCCAACAAGTCGGCATCTACCTCGTCGACAATCAGACCGGAGGCCTCAACCTCCGAGAAGGACACGGCCAGAGCAGTTTCCGCCATACCGTAGGCGGGGACCATCGCAGAGGACTTGAAGCCGAACGGCTTTCCGGCATCACACAGGTCATCGACCACTGCCGGGTCCACCGGCTCGGCACCGGAGAGTACGAACCGCAGCGTCGACAGGTCGAAGTCACCCGGCTTGGCCTGGTTGCGCAGCCGCTTGGCCAACAGCGAGTAGGCAAAGTTCGGGGCGGCCGTCATGGTGCCCTTGTATTTGTCGATCAGCCTGCCCCACAACAGAACATCGCGCATGAAGTCCAGCGGGGTGATCTTCACCAGCTCCGCGCCGAAGAACATCGGCACTGTGAGGAAGCCGACCATGCCCATATCGTGGAACAAGGGCAGCCAGCTGACCATCACGTCGGACTCGGGCTTGTACTTGGAGGCGACGTACATGCCGTGCGCATTGGCGTACAGGTTGCGGTGGGTGATCTTGACTGCCTTCGGGGAACCAGTCGACCCCGACGTTAATTGCATGAGCGCGACGGCGTCCTCGTCGACATCGGCGGGTTCGATCGGATCGGCATCCCACAGATCCTTGATCTGGACGACGATCACGCCCTTTTCCTCGAGCACCGGAGCCGCGGCGTCGAACGGCGCGGACACGATGACGGCCTTGGCGCCGATCATGTCGACGACCTTCAGGGTGTCCTCGGCCCAGACCGCGAGGTCGGTGCGCGGGGTCGGCTGGTGCAGCATCGTCAGCGAGGCGCCACGCATCCACACCGCCTGGATCGCCGGGGCGATCTCGACGGGCATGCCCACCAACATGCCGATCGCATCGTCAGACCCGAGGCCTGCGGCGGCCAAACCACCGGCCAGCTGCTTGGCGCGCTCGTGCACCTGCTTCCAGGTATGCCGCACAGGAGTGTCAGGTTCGCCGGTAACCATGCCTTTGACGCTGGAGAGCGCGTTCGCGTACAGCTCGTCGGTAAACCTGCTCACAGTTCCTCCTGGCCTAGGCCTGTTGGGCGAGTCACGCGTCCTTATCGGATAGTCCGCCATAGCCGCCGCGACGCGCGGTAGGCGCGCGCAGTGTCTTTAGCAGCGGATTCATATCGTTCAGGTGACAGTCCGGGTGCCTTCTTCTGGTCCCGTAGCATCTTAGGCTTTTCTTAATCGACGGCCAAACCTACTGTGATCTGGCCGTTCGGCGTGTCGCGTTGCTCGGCGTGTCTAGCCGTCGCTGCGGCCCTGAACGACCTGCGCACCGTGCACGGGCCCGCTGGCCACCCGGACGGTCCGGCACACACCCGCGCCAGCCAGCTCGGCGCCCACCTGCACCGCATCCTCGGCCGAGGTGCATAAGAATGCACAGGTAGGGCCAGAACCAGACACGATCCCCGCGAGCGCACCCGCGGACTCCCCGGCGCGGAGCGTGCGCCGCAGACCGGGGTTGAGGCTGACCGCGGCGGCCTGCAGTTCATTACCCAGCAGCGGCGCCAGCCGCCGCGCGTCGCCGGCGGCGAGTGCACCGAGTAATTCGTCGGATGCGTCAAGCCGTGGCGGATCGCCGTTCTCGCGCAGCCGGTCAATCTCCCGGAATACATCCGGCGTGGACAATCCGCCGTCGGCGAAGGCGAACACCCAGTGAAAAACGTTGCGTGCCAACACAGTGGCCAGCTGCTCGCCCCGGCCTGTGCCCAGGGCGGTTCCCCCGTGCAGCGCGAACGGCACATCGCTGCCGAGCTGAGCGGCCAGGTGATGCAGATCGCGGCGCGGCACACCGGCGCGCCACAGCTCGTTCATCGCGACCAGCACCGCGGCCGCATCGGCGGATCCGCCCGCCATACCTCCCGCGACCGGGATGTCCTTGTTGATGAAAATAGAGACGTCCGGGGCGCGGCCGACGTGGTCGGCGAAGAGCTCGACAGCCTGCCAGGCAAGGTTGCGTTCGTCCGTGGGCACCACACCCTCGCCCTGCCCGACGACATCGACGGAGAGCACGTCGGCATCCCGAACCGTGACGTCATCGGCCAGCGATACCGCATGGAAAACGGTCGTCAGCTCGTGATAGCCGTCCTCGCGCAGATCTCCGACGGCGAGGTACAGGTTGACCTTGCCGGGCGCCCGAACGGTCACCGCGCCGGTGGGCACCCAATCGGAGACGGTCTCGGACACGCCCATGAGGGTACGTTCTGGCGGCGCGTATGGCCGTTACCCGTCAAACGACGGGGACATCGCGGCTTTATCTGACTAAAGTCAGGTAAATGACAGATGCCCTGGTCGATGGCCTACGCAGCTTCAACAGAACCGTCACGCAACGGATAGGCGTCCTCGAGAGCGAATACCTCGCCCGAGACCGCCCGCTGGGGCAATCGCGAGTGCTGTGGGAGATCGGCACCCAGGGCTCAGGGCCTTCGGGGGGATGCGATATCCGCGAGCTGCGCGCCCGCCTGAGCCTGGACTCTGGATATCTCAGCAGATTGTTGCGGGCACTGGAAGGCGGCGGACTGATCGAGGTGAGCACCGCGGACGGCGATACCCGGGTGCGCACCGCGCGCCTCACCGGCGCCGGCCGCGCCGAACTGTCCGAGCTCGATCGCCGCTCCGATGACCTGGCACGGTCGATCCTGGAACCGCTCAGCATCAACCAGCGGCAACGGCTCGCCGACGCCATGGCCGAGGTCGAACGGCTCTTCGTGGCCTCGCAGGTTCAGATCGCCATCATGGACACCCGCTCACCCGAGGCCCGGTACTGCATTCGTGCCTATTTTGAGGAGATTGCCGCCCGGCTCGAAAACGGGTTCGACCCGGCGCTGGCCCTGCCCGCCGGCGATGCCGAACTCTCCGCCCCCGCCGGAATGCTGCTCGTCGCCACCCTGCACGAGGAGCCCGTCGGCTGCGGCGGGCTGAAGCTGCTCAGGAACGCCGACGAGATCATCGAAGCGGCCGAGGTCAAACGGGTATGGATCTCTCCCGATGTCCGCGGCATGGGGCTTGGGAAACGAATTCTCGCCGAGCTGGAGCGGCGAGCGATGACGCACGGCGCGCGCACGATTCGCCTGGACACCAATCGGGCACTCACCGAGGCGATCGCGATGTACCGCTCCGCGGGTTATGGCGAGGTCGCCGCGTTCAACGACGAGAAGTACGCACACCACTGGTTCGAGAAGCACCTCGACACCTAAAGCGTTTTCGCGGCCCCGATGCACGTGGCGGTCAGCAGCCGCGTGAGCGTGCTGCCGAAATCGGTGTCCCAATCCTCCGGAAAGCCCGGCTCTTCGCCGAAATCGTGCTCGAGACCCTCGGGTGGATGAGTGAACTGCCACAGCATCCCGGCGAGCGCGAAGGCCGACGTGACGATGTCGAGCGCACCCTTGCGGTCGATCTGCGGCACCGCACGTTCAATCGCGTCGACGATTGTCATCGCAGCTGCCTGGTTGGCACGCTGGGCCTCACGAACATGGCCGAGTTCCACCTCGTGCTCAAGGTGCAGATATTGACTGCCCAGCAGATCGCAGAACAACGGCGCCGCGATCAGAGAACTCGACAGCACGGCACCGACGTCCGCGGGCGACCGCTCGTGCGAGCCGTCCAATGCCGAGCAGACGGACTCGGCGAGCGCGGCCATACCCTCCGTCGAGAGCCTCAGCAGCACCTCTTTATGGGAGCTGAAGTAGCGGCGCACCGCGGAGTGATGAACACCCGCCCGATGGGCCAAACCCGTGAGAGTGACCGACGCGACACCGGATTCCAACGCCAACGAACGCGCGGCTTCCACGATCGTTGCCGCACGTTGACGCTTGTTCTCCTCAGAACGTGCGCGCCGGAAACCCAGGTGTGTCATCCATCTCAAGATAACGCACGGCGTGTGACTTGCGGGCACACCTACCCGCTGGTAGGTTGCCTGTAACGCACACGCTATGCGTTATGCGCGAAGGCTTCATACATTGTCCGGTAATCGATCTGGTCGGCAGCAACGGGTGAAGGGGTCCTGCGATTCTCAGCGCATTGAAGCGGGCGTGGATCCCGGTGGTGATGGTGCTGGTGCTCGCCATCGCAGGCTTCGCGGTATGGCGGATTCGCGGCATTTTCGGCTCTCATCAGCTGCCCACCTACGCCGGCAGCATGACCGACGACAAAAACAACTCCAAGCCCAAGCATGTGGTCTACGACATCTTCGGCCCGCCCGGAACCATCGCGGACATCAACTACATCGACAAGGAAGGGGAGCCCCACCAGATCAACGGGGCGACGCTACCGTGGTCGATTGAGATCGTCACGACGGCACCGTCGATGACGGGAAACATCCTGGCTCAAGCCCGCAATGCTGATGGGCTGGGCTGCCGCATCACGGCCAACGGCGAAGTAAAAGACGAGAGGTATACCAACGAGGTGAGCGCCTACGTCTACTGCTTTGTGAAGTCCGCATGAGCGGGGCACACGCCAACGGCGAGCCCACCTTCATCGCTAAATGGATTCGGCGCCTGTCGATCCCCATCGTCATCGGCTGGGTGGCGGTTGTCGTCATCCTCGCCCTTTCCGCTCCCCAGCTGGAACAGGTGGCTCAAGCGAACACCGTTTCGCTGAGCCCAAACGACGCGCCGTCCATGAAGGCGATGAAGGACATGGGGCGGCTCTTCCAAGAGTCGGACTCCAACAGCGCCGCCATGATCGTGCTGGAGGGCGACCAACCGCTGGGCCCTGGCTCGCACAAGTTCTACGACGAGATGGTGTCGCAGCTGCGCGCCGACACCAAACATGTCCAGCACGTCCAGGACTTCTGGGGTGATCCCCTCACCGAGTCCGGTGCGCAAAGCACTGACGGCAAGGCCGCCTACGTTCAGCTGAACCTCGCCGGCGATATGGGCGAGACGCTCGCGAACGAATCGATCGAGTCCGTGCGCAGCGTCATCAAGAAACTGACGACGGATGAGCACGGCAACGCGAAGCCGATGCCGGACGGGCTCAAGGTCTATGTCACCGGCCCCGCCGCGCTGCAGACCGACCTGGCCCATGCCGGCGACAGCAGCATGATCAAGATCACCGGACTGACCTTCATCGTCATCATCGTGATGCTGCTGTTCTTCTACCGGTCGATCTTCACCGTGTTGATGGTGCTCCTTATGGTGGGCGTCCAGTTGGGTGCCGCACGCGGAATGATCTCGGTGCTCGGCGACAACCACATCATCGGACTGTCCACCTTCGCGGTGAATCTCCTTGTGGTGCTAGTCATCGCGGCGGGAACCGACTACGCCATCTTCCTGATCGGTCGCTATCAAGAAGCCCGCGTCAATGGGCTGGATCGCGAAGCGGCCTACTACGAGATGTTCCATGGCACGGCGCATGTCATCGTGGGCACGGGATCGACGATCGCCGGCGCCATGTACTGCCTGAGCTTCACGCGCATGCCGTACTTCCAGACCATGGGCGTCCCCTGTGCCGTGGCGGTTCTGACCGCCGTGGCCGTCGCCCTCACCCTGGGACCGGCGCTGATCACCATCGGAAGCCGCTTTGGGCTCTTCGAACCCAAGCGCGCCATGCGAATTCGCACCTGGCGTCGCATCGGCGCCGCGATCGTGCGCTGGCCCGGACCGATCCTGGCCGCCTCGATGGCGATCGCCATCATCGGTCTGGCCGCACTTCCCGGCTACCAGACCAGCTACGACGACAAGAAGTACATCCCCAAGGACATTCCCGCGAATCAGGGCTTCCAGGCCGCCGACCGGCACTTCGACCCGGCCCGGATGAACCCGGAGATGCTGGTGTTGGAATCCGATCACGATATGCGGAACTCCGCGGACTTCCTGGTCATCGACAAGCTCGCCAAGGCCGTCTACAAGGTGCCGGGTATCGCACGCGTGCAAGCAATTACCCGCCCCCAGGGCACCCCGATCGAACATAGCTCCATCCCCTTCCTTATCAGCGCCCAAGGCGTCGGCCAGATTCAGAACCTGAAGCTGATGAAGGACCGGATGGCCGATATGAAGGTCCAAGCCGACCAAATGGGCGTCATGGTCGCCACCATGAAAAAGATGCTGGCCAACATGACCGAGCTCACCTCAGTGATGCACCAGATGATCGGCGACATGCATCACCTGCAGGGCACCATCCACGACATGCGGGACAGCCTCGAGAACTTCGACGACTTCTTCCGCCCCATCAAGAACTACTTCTACTGGGAGAAGCACTGCTTCGATATCCCGATCTGTCAGGCGTTCCGATCGATCTTCGAGGTGCTCGACAAGATCGACGAGCTCACCGAGAACATGGACGGCATGGTCGTCTCCATGGACAAGATGGACGTCATCATGCCCCAGATGGTGGCGGACATGCGGGACATGATCCCGCTCATGGAATCGATGCAGACCATGATGCTGACGATGCACAGCACCATGGCGGGCATGTACGACCTGCAGGACGAGACGAGCAAGGACTCGACCGCCATGGGACGGGCCTTCGACAAGGCCAAGAACGACGATTCGTTCTACCTGCCGCCGGAGATCTTCGACAATCCGGATTTCAAACGCGGTCTCAAGATGTTCTTGTCCCCCGACGGCAAGACGCTGCGGATGATCATCTCGCATCGCGGTGATCCCACGTCGCCCGAAGGCCTTTCGCATATCGAACCCATCAAGCTGGCCGCGATCGAAGCCGTCAAGGGCACCCCCCTCGAGGACGCCAAGATCGAACTAGGCGGCACCGCAGCGACATTCAAGGACATGTCCGACGGCGCCCGTTACGACCTGATGATCGCCGGTATCTCCGCGCTGTGCCTGATCTTCCTGATCATGCTGCTCATCACGCGTAGCTTCGTGGCCTCGCTGGTGATCGTCGGCACCGTACTGCTCTCCCTGGGCGCGTCATTCGGCTTGTCGGTTATCATCTGGCAGTACATCCTGGGCCAGGAATTGCACTGGATGGTCATGCAGATGGCGATCATCGTGCTGCTCGCCGTGGGCTCCGACTACAACCTGCTACTGGTCTCCCGACTCAAGGAAGAACTGCCGGGTGGCTTGAAGACGGGCATGATTCGGGCGATGGGCGGTACCGGCAGTGTGGTGACCTCCGCCGGCCTGGTCTTCGCCTTCACCATGATGGCCATGGCCATCAGCGACCTGACCATCATCGGCCAGGTGGGTACCACCATCGGCCTGGGCCTGCTCTTCGACACCCTCGTGGTGCGGTCGTTCATGACACCGGCCATCGCGACCCTGCTGGGCCGCTGGTTCTGGTGGCCGCTGAACGTGCGCACCCGGCCGCTGCCACCGCCGAGAACACCGCAGCCGGCGACAGACGTACCGCCGCCCCCGGCGCCGGCCGGTGCGGGACCAGACCCGTCTTCGGAGTTCCCCAGACACGCGTACTAAGCCGAAATCCGCCACTACGCTGCGCGACTCATGACACCCTCGGTACATGCCTGCACCGGGTGGCGACTTCAACGGCTACGTCATCGACTCCCTTGCGGGCCGTGGCGGGACGGCACAGGTCTACCTCGCACACCGTGACGATGACGAGGGCGGGGTTACGGTCGCGCTGAAGGTGCTGGATCCACGGCATCGAAATCCGGAGAACATCGACCGATTGCACCGAGAATTCGAATTGGCCCAACGGTTCTCACATCCCCGCATCATCACGGTCTACGAACGCGGTGAGGACTGGCTGGCCATGGAGGCGCTCACCGGCGGCTCGGCGAATGACTTGGTGGGCACGGATCAGAGCTGGATCATGCCCATCAAACTGTCTGCCCTGCAACAGATCGCCGGAGCGCTCGACTACATCCACGAAGCCCAGGTGGTGCATTGCGATGTGAAGCCGTCCAACATCATGCGCAGGCACTCGGGTAGCGCCGTACTCACCGATTTCGGCATCGCCCAAGAGCTCGTCTTCGCGGACGGACCGCGCCGGCCCGTCGTGCAAACCTCGCTGCCCTACGCCGCGCCCGAGGTGCTGCGCGGGCAACCTGTGACGGCGGCCACCGATCAATACGCGCTGGCCTGCACCGCGGTTGAGCTATTCGACGGCAAACCCCCGTTCACGGCACGCACCGCGATGAAGCTCGCCGACCTGCATCTCAACGCCACACCCTGGCCTATTTCGTACCGCCATAAGCACATCCCACGGGCTTTCGATTCCATCGTCGCCAAGGCCATGGCCAAGGATCCGTTAAACCGCTATCCGACATGTACGGAGTTCATAACACTTTTGACACACGCGATGACCTAATCCCCGGTACCGTCGCCCCATGGCATCTCCAGCTAATTACGATACGTCGGGCCTCGCGCGTGAGGACGAGGGATATCACAAGGGTCTGAAGAACCGCCAAGTCCAGATGATCGGCATCGGCGGTGCCATCGGCACGGGTCTGTTCATGGGGGCCGGAAAACGTTTACACGAAGCCGGACCAAGCCTGTGGCTCGTGTACGCCGTCTGCGGCGTGTTCGTCTTCTTCATGCTGCGCGCTCTGGGCGAGCTGGTACTGCACCGCCCGTCTTCAGGTTCCTTCGTGTCGTATGCGCGCGAATTCCTCGGGGAGAAGGCGGCTTACGTCGCCGGATGGATGTACTTCGTCAACTGGGCGGCCACCTCGATCGTGGATGTCACCGCCATTGCCCTCTACATGCACTACTGGGGCAGCTTCAAGGCCATCCCGCAGTGGACCATCGCGCTGATCGCCCTGGTCATCGTGCTCACCCTGAACATGATCAGCGTCAAGCTGTTCGGCGAGATGGAGTTCTGGGCCGCACTCATCAAAGTCGTTGCATTGGTGGCCTTCCTGATTGTCGGCATTGTGTTCTTGGCGGGGCGGTTCACCGTCGAGGGCGCCACCACCGGACCCTCGATACTCGCCGACAACGGCGGGCTCTTCCCCACCGGATTACTGGCCCTTGTGGTGGTCACCTCCGGGGTGGTCTTTGCCTATGCCTCAGTGGAACTGGTGGGCACCGCAGCGGGCGAGACGGAAAATCCCGAGAAGGTCATGCCGAAGGCCATCAACGCCGTGATCGTCCGCATCGCCGTGTTCTATGTCGGCTCATTGATTCTGCTGGCGCTGCTGCTCCCGTACACCCTCTACAAGGAGGGCGAGAGCCCGTTCGTGACGTTCTTTTCCCGGGTGGGCCTGCCGTACGCCGGTGACATCATGAACTTCGTGGTGCTTACCGCCGCGCTGTCGAGCCTCAACGCTGGCCTCTACAGCACCGGCCGCATTCTGCGATCCATGTCGATGAACGGCAGCGCACCACAGCTGTTGTCCCGCATGACATCCAACGGCGTTCCCTTTGCCGGCATCGCGCTCACCGCATGCTTCACCGTGGTCGGCGTCTTCATGAACATGGTGATCCCGGCCAAAGCATTCGAGACCGCCCTGGATGTGGCCGCGCTCGGCATCATCGCCTCGTGGGCCACCATCGTCATCTGTCAGCTACGGCTCTACCAATGGTCGCAACGCGGCATCCTTCGGCGCGGCAAGTTCCAGATGCCCGGGGCCCCCTACACCGGATACGCGACGCTGGTCTTCCTGGTGCTGGTGCTGGCGCTCATGTGTTACGAAAACTATTGGAATCTGGTGGCTCTGGCGATCTTCACGCCGCTGCTCACCATCGGCTGGTACCTGTCCAGGGAACGAGTCATGCAGCTGGCACGTGAGCGAGTCGGCTATACCGGGCAGTATCCGGTGATCGCGGAGACTCCGATGATGGACGACCCGCCCAACCTCGGTGACAAGTAGAACCTAGACGATCGCCGAACGCTCCAGCAGGCGGGCGAAATCGGCGACGTCCAACGTCTCACCGCGACGCGCCGGGTCGATGCTGGCAGCCAACAGGCGGCGCGCCGACTCGTCACCCGAGCCCGCCCATTCGGCGAATGCGTTACGAGAGGTCTTGCGGCGCTGGGCGAATGAGATGTCGATGAGATCGAAGAGCTCCTTGCGGAACCCAGGATCGGAAGGCCATATCGCGTCCGGATGCCTGTCGATGCGCACCAGACCCGAGTACACCCGCGGAATCGGCCAGAACACCGCGGGAGACACCGTGCCGAGACGCTTCACCTTGCCGAAGTAGCGCACCTTGACACTCGGCACACCATAGATACGGGAACCCGGCTCAGCCGTCAGCCGATCGGCAACCTCGGACTGGACCATCACCAAAAGGGTCTTCACCGAATCGAATTCGGTAAGAATCCGCAGCAATGCCGGCACCGCGACGTTGTACGGCAGATTGGCGACCATCGCCGTCGGGGGTTCCCCGGAGATATCGGCGGGGGTGAGTTTCAGTACGTCCTGGTGAATCACCGAGAACCGGTTGAACTCGCTGTGCGAGTGTTCCTTGACGGTGGCCGGAAGGCGTCGTGCCAGCACTGGATCCACCTCGACCGCCGTCACCGTGCAGCCCTTGTCGAGTAGCCCCAGTGTCAGCGAGCCCAGGCCGGGCCCAACCTCGATGACATGATCGCTTTTACCGACACCCGATGCCGACACAATCCGGCGAATGGTGTTGGCGTCGTGAACGAAGTTCTGGCCCAGCGTCTTTGTCGGTCGGAAATCGAGATCCTTGGCCAGTTGTCGGATCTCGGTACGGCCGAGCAGCCTGATGGTCAGCGGGCACCGACCCTCGCGCTGCACACTGGCCAAGCTCCCCAACCCTGCACGGCCAACGTCTTCTCGGCGATGGCAATCTGCTCCTCGCGCGTCGCGAGGTCGGCACGCGGTGCGTACTTGGCACCACCGTGCGCCAACCAGGTTCCGTAGTCGAACTGCACACCACCGTAGAAACCGTTACCCGTGTTGATGGCCCAGTTGCCACCGGCCTCACACGAAGCCAGCGCATCCCACGCCGATCCACGAGTCACGGTGGGAACCTCGGTGCCGGGCTTGGCGCCGACCCGAAGCACCGAGTTACGCGCGGGTGTCAGCACGTTGTTGGACACCGGCATCCGTCCGGTCTCGCGTCCATTGACCGACAGCACCGAGTACACGATGTCCTGGGATCCGGGAGCGCCCGGATCTTCGACGACCGAGCGGCTCATGTTCATCTCGGCGTCTTCGATCCTCTGCGGGGTCGGCGCCAACGGGGCCTGCTCGGTCACCTTGGAGACCCGGATGCGCGTCACGGTGATCGGCATGTCGGCCGTCACCGGGGTACTCGGTGCGGGATCGACGGTGTCGAACTGCTGCAGCGGGTTACCGGTAGCCTCCAGCAGCGCTCCCACGGTCGGAGCGGCGATACGCGGGGTGCTGATCACGCCGCCGTCGTTGAGCTGAACGGTCTTGGCGCTCACCACCGCGAGCGACATGCCCTCCAGCGGGAGACGGCTGCCGCGGGTGGCGGCGGTCGGAGCGGTGTCGGTCATCGACAGCTGAGACAGCGCGTCGTTCACCGTGTTGGCCGTGGTCCAGACCTGCTGGGTGCCCTGCCCGTCCACGGAGATGTCCAGCGGACGGGAACGCTTCAGAACAATGGTGTCGCCGTCGCTCACCGAATCGTGCTTGGCGGGAGCGACATCGTCACGGTCGGACAGCGCGTATCCATAGTCCGCGAGGACCTCGGACACCTGCGACTTGACGGTCGTGACCGTCATGGCGTTTCCGTCGACCCTGAGAGTCAGGGTCTTATGCGCAGCGATGGCGTAGCCACCGCCCGCGCCGATCACCACCAGCAGGGCGGCCACGAGGGCGCGTAGCAAGGGCGATCGCGTTGCGTTGAGCTTCGTCAGTGCATTCACGAGTAGGAGATTCCTGCGTTCGTTTCGGTGCGTCGATACCGGATGTCAACGGTGACGAAACCCGGCGATCTGATCACGACACGGTAACGAAAGCATCGCACGGAGGCAACTCATCAACAATCTTGAACACCCTTAATGCGGTCGCGGTGGACGCGGCCGCTAATCGCTCAGGGTGTTGCCCGGTTATTTCAGCGAGGGCCCGGACGGTGTACGGCAGGCAGTACGACTCATTCGGCGCACCCCGATAGGGATGGGGTGTTAGGTAGGGCGCATCGGTCTCTACCAGCAGTTGTTCGTCGGGAATGAGCACAGCGGCCTCCCGTAGCGCCCGCGCGTTCTTGAAACTCACCGTCCCCGACAAACTCAGAATCCAGCCCTCAGCGACACACTTCTTCGCCATCTCGGCGTCCGATGAGAAGCAGTGGAAGATAACCGAGGACGGCGCGCCCTCGGACCTGAGCACATCGAGCACTTCGGCGTCCGCGTCACGGTTGTGAATCATCAGCGGCTTGCCCGTCCGCTTAGCCAGCTCAATGTGCCAAGCAAATGCCTCGCGCTGAACCGACGGCTCCGCGCAGCCCTCCAATCGGCCCGGCCAATACAGATCCACACCGGTCTCCCCGATCGCGACGACGCGAGGATGCGCGGCCAGCTTTTCCAACTCCTCGCGCGCACTGTCGGTGAGGTCGCCCGCGCGGGTGGGGTGCAAGGCGACAGCGGCGTACACCCGTGGATCTCCGGCAGCGGCCGACACCGCCCATCGGGCCGACTCGAGGTCGTCGGCCACCGTCACCACGCGCCCCACGCCGACGGACTCGGCACGGTCGACGATGGCTCGTACGTCATCCCCGGTGACCGCACCGCACGCATCCAGATGGGTGTGGGCGTCGATGAGAGGTGCCAGCGGCTCGGGATTGGGCGGGGCTTGCCTCTTATTGCCGGGCGTCATCAGAACACCAGTCTATAAAGTTGCTCAGACCATGCCTGAATCATCTGTTCCGAACTCTTCTGGGCCGAACGCGTCTGGCCCCTTCTACATCACCACCGCCATCGCCTACCCGAACGGTGAACCGCATATCGGGCACGCGTACGAGTACGTCGCGACCGACGCCGTCGCCCGCTTCAAACGGCTGGACGGCTTCGACGTGCGGTATCTCACCGGCACCGACGAGCACGGTCTGAAGGTGGCGCAGGCGGCCACCGCGGCCGGAATCCCGACGGCGCAGCTCGCACGGCGCAATTCCGATGTCTTCGAGGCATTGCAGCGCAAGCTCAACATCTCGTTCGACCGGTTCATCCGCACCACCGACCCCGATCACCACGAGGCATCCAAGGCGATCTGGCGCCGGATGGCCGACAACGGCGACATCTATTTAGACACCTATTCGGGGTGGTACTCGGTGCGCGACGAGGCGTACTACACGGACGCCGAGACCACGGTCGCCGCCGACGGAACCCGCACCGCCACCGAGAGCGGTACCCCCGTCGAGTGGACCGAGGAGCATTCCTACTTCTTCAGGCTGTCGGCGTACCAGGACAAGCTGCTGGCGCATTACGAGGCGCATCCGGAGTTCATCGGCCCGGTAGTACGGCGCAACGAGGTCGTCAGCTTCGTCTCCGGTGGTCTGCGCGATCTGTCCATCTCCCGGACCACCTTCGACTGGGGAGTGCAGGTACCCGACCATCCCGACCACGTCATGTACGTGTGGGTGGACGCCCTCACCAACTATCTGACCGGCGCCGGCTATCCCGACACCGATTCAGAGCTGTTCCAGCGGTACTGGCCGGCCAATGTGCACATGATCGGCAAGGACATCATCCGGTTCCACACCGTGTACTGGCCGGCATTCCTGATGTCGGCCGGAATCGAGCTGCCGAAACGGGTTTTCGCGCACGGCTTCCTCACCAACAAGGGCGAGAAGATGAGCAAGTCGATCGGCAATGTAGTGAACCCAGTCGATCTGATCGATCATTTCGGGCTGGACCAGGTGCGGTACTTCCTGCTGCGTGAGGTTCCGTTTGGCCAGGATGGCAGCTACACCGAGGACGGCTTGATCGGGCGGATCAACGCCGATCTGGCCAACGAGCTGGGCAATCTGGCGCAACGCTCGCTGTCGATGGTGGCCAAGAATCTTGGCGGAATCGTGCCGGAGCCGGGCGATTACACCGTTGAGGACACCGAACTGCTCGCGGCCGCTGACGGCCTGTTAGAACAGGCGCGCACACACTTCGAGGTACCTGCGATGCATCTCGCGCTTGAGGCGATGTGGCAGGTGCTGAGCGCGAGTAATCGCTACTTCTCCGCCCAGGAGCCATGGGTACTGGGTAAGAGTGACGACGCGGCCGATCAACAGCGATTCGGCACCGTCCTGTACACCACGCTGGAGGTGGTGCGCATTGTCGCGCTGCTGGCGCAGCCGGTCATGCCCGAATCGGCGGCCAAGCTGCTGGACCTCTTGGGCCAGTCCGAAGATCAGCGGGACTTCGCCGCCATCGGTACCCGGCTGAAGGCTGGCGTGAGCCTGCCCGCGCCGACGGGCGTGTTCCCGAAGTATCAGGTGCCCAAGTAGGTCATACGTGATCCCGGTCACGGTCTGTCACAGATTTCATCGCGCCGGTGTCTTAAGGGCATCAGCGACTGAAAGGAAGTCACCGAAATGACCGAGAACACCCATGTGACCGTGATCGGCGGGGGCTACGCGGGAACCCTGGCGGCCAACCAATTGCTGGCCAACAAGAACCTGACCGTGACCCTCGTCAATCCGCGACCGCACTTCGTCGAACGGATCCGCCTGCACCAGCTGGTCGCCGGAAACCGGGGCGCGACGGTCGACTACGACCAGCTGCTCAATCCGGCCATCCGCCTCGTGGTCGACAAGGTCACCCACATCGATGCCGACGCCCAAAAGCTGGAGCTCGCCTCGGGCGCGGTGCTGCCCTACGACTATCTGGTCTACGCCGTGGGCAGCACCACAACAACTCCCAACATCCCCGGCGTGGCCGAACATGCGTTGTCCATCAACGAGTTCGAACACGCCCAGCAGGTACGGGCCCGGTATGAGCGGTTGGCACCTGAGGCACCGATCGTGGTCGTCGGTGCGGGCCTGACCGGTGTCGAGCTGGCCGGAGAACTCGCCGAGGCGGGCCGCCGGGTGACTCTGGTCTGCGGCAAGCAACTGTTGCCCTCGATCGGCGAACCGGCCCGGCGCGCGGCCGCCAAGCATCTGGAAAAGCTGGGCGTCGAGGTGCTGGCGCCCGCCACGGTCGTCGGAGTCGATGAGGACACCGTGACCCTGTCCGACGGGCGCGAACTGCCGAGTGCGCTGACGGTGTGGACCGCCGGATTTGGCGTACCGCAGCTGGCCGCCGACAGCGGACTGCGGACAGACGCGCTGGGGAGACTGCTCACCGATGAGACGCTGGTCAGCGTCGACCATCCCCGCATCGTCGCGGCCGGTGATGCGGTAAGCCCCTCAGGCGTGCCGCTGCGGATGAGCTGCCAGGCCGCCGGGCCGCTGGCCGCGCGTGCGGTCAAGACTGTGCTGGCTCTGGTAGACGGGCTGCAACCGGTAGCGGGCGGGCAGATCTTCGTCGGGCAGAACGTCAGCATCGGACGTCGTGCCGCCGTCATCCAGACCTCACGCGCCGACGACACACCACGCAAGCTGTTCATCGGCGGCCGGTCCGGTGCGGCGATCAAGGAAATGGTCTGCCGCGGAACGGTTTACTTCCTGAAACAGGCCGCCAAGCATCCGAAGGCCTATTACTGGCCGCAGGGCGCCAAGCGCTCTGAAGCCCTCAAGGTGCAGGCGTAGCGGTGTCCGACACCGCGCACGCAGAGCTGTTCACCCACCTGCGCCCGCTGCTGTTCACCATCGCGTACGAAATGTTGGGCTCCGCCACAGAGGCCGATGACGTACTGCAGGAGAGCTATCTGCGGTGGGCGCAGGTGGATCTGAGCACGGTCACCGATACCAAGGCCTACTTGGCGCAGATTGTCAGCCGCCAATCACTGAACACCTTGCGCGCCAACAGCCGTCGGCGCGAGGAGTATGTGGGACCGTGGCTACCGGAGCCGGTGCGAGTGACCTTCGACGGCGACGCGGCGGACGCCTCGACAGATGTGGTCCTGGCCGAATCGGTGTCGATGGCGATGCTGGTCGTGTTGGAAACCCTGGCACCGGACGAGCGGGCCGTATTCGTCATGCGGGAGGTCTTCGGCTTCGACTACTCCGAAATCGCTTCCACCGTATGCAAATCGGAGTCCGCGGTACGTCAGATGGCGCACCGTGCCCGAGAGCATGTGCAGTCGCGCCGGCGCCGGTTCACCCCCACCGACCAGCAGGCCGAGGAACTGACCACCAAATTCCTGCTGGCCGCGGCGGGGGGCGATGTCGACGCGTTAGTAGAAATGCTGGCCCCCGACGCGGTGTGGACATCCGACGGCGGCGGCAAGGTCAGTGCCGCACGGCGTCCGGTCTATGGGGCCGACAGAGTGGCACGCGTGGCCATCGGTCTGTCGCGGGCCGCCGCCGCGTTCCCCGATGTCCGCATGGAACTAAGCACCTACAACAGCACGCCGGCCCTACTGATCTACAGCGAAGGACGTCTCGACGCGGTGCTGGCCGTGTCGATCGCGGATGGCAAGGTGGCGCATGTTTTCGCGATCCGCAACCCCGACAAGCTGGCCACCGCCGAAACAGCGCGTCACATCAGCAGATAACCCGGTGGCGGTTCGGGCGGTACATCGGACACAATCACCGGCGTGTTCTGTGATATCGATACCGCCGCGCGCATTGAACGTGCCGAGGCCGACACCATCGCCGCGGGCACTGGGAAGTGCGACGGCGGTCTGGTGATACCGCTGGCAGGGGGCATCGCGTCCTACGCCGGACCGGATTCACCGATGAACAAGATCGCTGGACTCGGGTTCAGCGGTGTGCCAAGCGAATCCGAACTCGACGCCGTCGAGCGGGAGTTCGCCGAACGGGATACCCCGGTGCAGGCTGAAATCGCGAGCCTCGCCGATCCCGCGATCTGCGAGCTGCTCACCGCCCGGGGCTACCTGCTGGTGTCTTTCGAGGATGTCCTCGGCCTTCCCCTAGCCGATGCCCCAGCGCCGGTCATTCCCGACGGCGTCACGGTGCGTCACAGCGGCAGCGATGAGCTGACCAGTTGGGTCGACGTGGTCGTCGACGGGTTCGCGGTACCCGATGACCAGGGTGTGGCCTCGCACGAATCATTTCCGCGCGAGGTGCTTTTCCGCGCGATCGCCGCACTGTCCACAGTTCAGGGCCAGCAGCGGTACATCGCTCTGCGCGAGGGTGCTGTCGCCGGCGGCGCAAGCATGCGCATCCTCGACGGGGTGGCCCAGCTCAACGGTGCGGCCACCGCAGCCCCACACCGCCGGCGCGGTATCCAAACGGCACTGCTGACCACCCGGCTTCACGAAGCCGCCCGCGATGGCGCGGAGCTGGCGGTGGTGACCACCCAGCCCGGGTCGAAGTCCCAGCAGAACACCCAGCGCCAGGGCTTCTCACTGCTGTACACCCGCGCGATCCTGGTGAAGGGTCTGCGAAACTAGACCGATGCGCGTCCAGCAGCTCGGCAACCTCGGTGCGCCGCCGGCCGTGCTGCGAGCTCTTGCCAGCGCCACGCGCGCGACGGGACGTCCAGCACCCGCGGCCTTGATCGGATCCTGGTTCGATTCGCCGGCGATCATCTCCCCGTCGCTCTCCGCGCACCCAGTGCTGCCACGACAAGCGTTCAGCGGCAAGACTTCTCATGTGGACCCTGTTCCACCAGGCGCGGTGGGCGGCGGCTGGATTGGCTTCCTCGGATATCCGGACCTGGCCTCCGGCAGCCAGGCTCGACGGCTCCCCGCCGCCGCCGGCGGCTGGACCGATGCGGTACTGCGGCTAGACGATGACGAATGCTGGTGGTACGAAAGCCTTCTGGGTGAGGAGTGCCCGGCGTGGATACTCCAGGCACTGACACACCCCCGCGACCCCGCGCCATGGTTCATCGACTGGACGGCCCCCGATCGTGAGCACCACCGCGTTGCCGTGACCTGCTGTCTGGAAGCCATAGCGGCAGGCGAGGTGTACCAGGCCTGTGTGTGCACGCAGTTCCGCGGCAGACTGGCGGGCGATCCGTTGGACTTCTTCGCCGACGCGATCACTCGAACCGCACCGGACCGCGCCGCATTCGTCTCCGGCGCCTGGGGCGCCGTGGCCTCGTTGTCACCCGAATTGTTCTTGCGGCGCAAAGGCACCGACGTCCGCTCCAGCCCCATCAAGGGCACCCTGGCCGGGACCGAGGACCCCGCGGCGCTGTTGACCTCGGTCAAGGATGTCGCCGAGAACGTCATGATCACCGACCTGGTGCGCAATGACCTGGGGCGCATCGCCATCACCGGAACCGTCACCGTTCCCGAGCTTCTCGCCGTCCACCCGGCGCCCGGCGTGTGGCATCTGGTGTCCACCGTCGCCGCCCAGGTGTCCCTGGACGCCACCGCCAGCGACCTCCTGAACGCCACGTTCCCGCCCGCCTCGGTAACCGGAACACCCAAAACCCGTGCACGCCAACTACTGCGCCAATGGGAATCGGATCACCGCGGGGTGTACTGCGGCACCGTCGGCATGCTCTCCCCCGCGGCCGGCCTGGAACTCAACGTCGCGATCCGCACCGTGGAGATCGCCCCCGACGGCACCGCCGTGCTCGGCGTGGGCGGCGGTATCACCGCCGACTCCGATATCGATGCCGAGTGGCAGGAGTGCCTACACAAGGCAGCCGCCACGGTCGACCTCACGGCGATCGCGGCACTCAAGCCCGCGCTTTGACCACCGCGTCGTACAGATCGCGCCTCGACAGCGTCGCACCGGATTCGCCGATCGCCATCGCGCAGGACTCCCGCAGCCCCATACCGTCGTCCATGAGCTCCTCCACCCTGGCCACCAGGGTTTCGATTTCGGGGACGGCGGGACGACCGCCGTCGAGCACCACCGTGATCTCCCCGAGCACGTCGCCCTCGGCCCAGACGGCCAACTCGCGCAGGGTGCCCCGCAACACCTCTTCATGAGTCTTGGTCAGCTCACGGCATACCGCGGCGCGGCGTTCCGGCCCCAGCACCTCCACCGCATCGGCCAGGGTCTCCCCCAGCCGTCGCGGCGACTCGAAGAACACACAGGTACGGGGTTCGGCCACCAGCTCGGCTAGCCAGCGCCGCCGCGCCCCCTGCTTACGCGGTGCGAAACCCTCGAAACAGAAACGGTCCACCGGGAGCCCCGAGACGGCCAACGCCGTCGTCACCGCCGACGGCCCGGGCAGACACTTGATCGGTATCCCCTGTTTCACGCAGGCGGCGACCAAGCGATACCCCGGGTCACTGATCGACGGCATCCCGGCGTCAGTGACCACCAGGACGTCGTACCCCGCCTCCAGATCGGCCAGCAGCGGCTCGATACGGCTGGCCTCGTTCTGGTCGTAGAAACTGATGATCTGCCCGCTGATCTGCACATCCAGCGATTTGGCCAGCGCCCGAACACGGCGGGTGTCCTCGGCAGCCACCACCGATGTCTTGGCCAATGCCTCACGCAATCGGGGCGAGGCGTCCCCAGGCTCCCCGAGCGGTGTCGCCGCCAGCAGCAAGTTCCCCATCCCGCAAGACTAAGTCCCTCGTGCTGCCGCTTCCGCCCGCCGCACCAAGATGCCGGTCTCGGGTCCTCCCTTACGATCGACCGTGTGACCGTGCCCGCAACCCTGCCGCCGACCTCGGCAGCCGAGTCGGATCTCCAGTCGCCGGGGCCCCGGATACCGCCCGCGGACTTCGGGCCTACCGACCGGCTTCAGGGCTGGGTGATGACCGCCGTCATCACCGCAATCGCGGCGCTCACCCGCTTCATCAATGTCGGCGCACTCACCGATCGCGGCACCCCCGTCTTCGATGAGAAGCACTACGTACCGCAGGGCTGGCAGGTCGTCACCAACGGCGTCGAGGACAACCCCGGCTACGGGCTCGTGGTGCATCCGCCCGTCGGCAAACAGATGATCGCCATCGGCGAATGGCTCTTCGGATACAACTCGTTCGGCTGGCGGTTCGCGGCGGCGCTGTCGGGCACCATCCTGGTGCTGCTGGTCGCCCGCATCGCCCGGCGGATCAGCCGGTCCACCATGGTGGGCGCCATCGCAGGGGTGCTGCTGATCGCAGACGGGGTCAGCTTCGTCACTGCACGCACCGCGCTGCTCGATGTGTATCAGGCGCTCTTCGTGGTGGCTGCCTTCGGCGCACTGATCGTGGATCGGGATCAGGTGAGGGAACGGCTGTACAACGCGTACCTCGACGGGCGGATCGGCGAGACCGTATGGGGTCCGCGCCTGGGCGTGCGCTGGTGGCGCTTCGGCGCCGGGATCCTGCTCGGGTTGGCCTGCGGCACAAAGTGGTCGGGGCTGTACTTCATCGCGTTCTTCGGAGTGCTGTGCATCGCCTTCGACATCGCGGCACGGCGCGCGTACGGGGTGCAGCGGCCATGGGCCGGCGCCGCGGTGCGCGATCTGGGCCCGGCCCTGTATGCCCTGCTGGTCATACCCTTCGTCGTGTACATGGCCTCGTATTGGTCGTGGTTCGCCTCCGAGACGGGTATCAACAGGCACGCCGAGGGACGCCAAATCGGGATCGGCGGCTGGGTGCCCGATGCCCTGCGATCGCTCTGGTACTACACGCACAGCGTCTACACATTCCATTCGACGCTGACCAACGCCAACGGCAATCACCATCCGTGGGAGTCCAAGCCGTGGACGTGGCCGATGTCGCTGCGCCCCCTGCTCTACGCCATCGAGGACAAGAACATCCCCGGCTGCGGCGCCAATTCCTGTGTCCGCGCGGTGTTGTTGGTAGGCACCCCGGCCATCTGGTGGCTTGCGGTTCCGGTGCTGCTCTGGGCCACCTGGGCGACGGTGGTCCGGCGCGACTGGCGTTACGCCGTGGCACTGGTGGGCTACTGCGCGGGATGGCTGCCCTGGTTCGGCAACATCGATCGGCAGATGTACTTCTTCTATGCCACCCCGATGGTGCCGTTCCTGGTGATGATGATCGCGTTCATCATCGGCGATTTCCTGCGTAAGCCGGTGGCCAACCCGGAGCGGAAAACGTTGCGAATGTTCATTGCAACGTTCTATCTGGCGGTAGTGGTCACCAACTTCGCGTGGCTGTACCCGATACTCACCGGTGCCGCGATCTCACCGTTCATGTGGAACATGGAGATGTGGCTGCCCAGCTGGCGCTAACCCATGCCGCCGACACGCCGTGACACGCCCAGCGGAATGCACATAACGCGGCGTGTCGGCGGGCAGGGCTAGAGCAGATCGCGCGATACCGGGCAGGACATGCAGCGCGGCCCGCCCCGGCCGGTACCTAATTCCGACGCCGAGATGGCGAGCACCTCAACACCTGAAGCCTCCAGGCGCGCATTGGTTTCCACATTGCGTTCATAGGCGACGACCACACCGGGAGCCAGCGCCAGGGTGTTGTTCCCGTCGTCCCACTGCTCGCGTTCGGCGGTGACCGGATCCAGCCCGGTATCAATGACGCGCAGCTTGCCGATGCCCATCGCATCGGCCGCCGCTTCCACGAATGGATCCGAACCCGAGATGCTGACCCCACTGTCGGTGCGACGAATGGTGAATGCCGACAACGAATCCTGAATCGCCGGATACATCACGACGGCATCGGTATCGACCATGGTGCACACGGTGTCCAGGTGCATGGACGCACGTTCCTGCGCGATGGGCACCGCGAGCACGGTATGGGCAAGATCGTCGTCGAACAGGCTGCGCGCCAAGGCTTCCGCACCGGCAGGCGTGGTGCGCTCCCCGACTCCGACCGCCACCACGCCGGGGCCCAGCAGCAGCACGTCACCACCCTCGACAGGGGCCGAATGGGACTCATAGGCCCGGCGCACTCCGAGGAATCGCGGGTGATGGGCATAGATCAGGTCGGTGAGCGAGGTCTCACGCACCCGCGCCGGCAGTGCCAGTGAGGTGATCGCGAATTTGCGGCCGATCCAAAACGACGAGTCCCGGGTGAACAGCAGATTCGGCAGCGGCTCGATGACGAAATCCGACCCATGGTGCATGGTCCGCACCAAGGACGGCTGCGCCACCTTGCCTCCCACGGGCAGCTCATCGAACGTCATCCCACACATCAGCACGTAGGCGAGGTCCGCGGCCTCCAACGACCGCAAGTACTCCGAGAGATCTTGCGCCAGCGCGTAACCCAGCCTGCGCGCGCTGACCGCCGCAGATATGCCCTGTACCCGCGCGGCACCGCTGGCCAGCGCCTCGCGCAACAATTCGGAGAGCAGCAGCACCTCGACACCCCGCGAACGCAGCACGCCGGCGAAGGCATCATGCTCCTCCTGAGCGCGCGCAACCCAGGGCAGTCCGTCGAACAGCAGCTGGTCGTTGTTGCGCGGGGTGAGCCGCTTGAGCTCGTCGCCGGGCCGGTGCAACACGACCGCCCGCAGCCGTCCCACCTCTGAATTAGCACCCAGCACTGGAGCATCCGTCATGAGATGACGCTAGCTTGCCATGCAATCGAACATGTGTGCGATATCATGGGAGTGTGACGGCCTCTCCACACACTGTGCAGGCATCCCTGTTTGGCGCACCACCGGTCCCGCGCCGCGAATTGGCGGGTGGCGCTTGGCTTGAGGTGCACCATGAATGGCTTGGACGTGCGGACAATCTCCTGGGCCAGCTGTTGGCACAGGTGCCATGGCGTGCCGAGCGCCGCCGCATGTACGACCGCACCCTCGATGTCCCCCGACTGGTCAGCTTTCATGATCTGACCGCGGGCCCGCCACCGCATCCGGTACTGGAGAGCATCTGCGATCGCCTCAACGGCGAGTACACCGCCGAGCTCGGTGAGCAGTTCACCACAGTGGGCCTGTGCCAGTACCGCGACGGCACCGACAGCGTCGCCTGGCACGGCGACACCATCGGTCGCGGCCTACGCGAAGACACTATGGTGGCGATCGTAAGCATCGGCGCCACACGCACTTTCGCGTTGCGGCCGAGGCTCGGCGGCGAGTCAATCCGCATCAATGTGGGCCATGGCGATCTTTTGGTGATGGGCGGCACCTGCCAACGGACCTGGGAACATGCGATCCCGAAGACATCCAAACCCGTGGGCCCGCGAATCAGCCTGCAGTACCGGCCCCGTGACGTGCGTTAGGAACGGACGGCGGCTACCGCTTTGACCAACAGCTCCGACGCGCGTTTGCCGTCGGGTGGCGCGGGCGGAACCTTCCCCACCGCGACCGGACTGACCGTGACCACCACCATGTAGCGGCCGAGATATGCCGAGTAGTTCAGCACTTCCTGGCCGACGGCCCTGCCCGACGTGCCACTGAGCACGTCACGCTTCATGCCGAGCGTGCGCGCACCGTCGATGGCGGGCGCATCCACCACCTCGGTCTGTCCCACGACTCCGTTGCCGCGGAAACCGACCTTCTTGCATTCCTCCGGCACAGCAGGATCGAAGGGGACCTCCTGGGAGGTTTCCACCGCAACCGCCACGTACTGATTACCCGCACCGGTGGCCGTGAGCGCGGCCATGTTCCCCTTGAGCCCGGCAGGCACCGCACTGCCGCCGCTGTACTTGGCACAGCCCGCGGGCTCCACCGTCATCCCGGGCGGCAGCGGGGCGGGCGAGAGCAGCTTGGGGTCCATCCCCGCTGGTTCCATTGTCTTGATCGCGAACTCCGGCCCGAACTGGCTCTTCAGCGCGGCGATGTTTCCGATCTTGACGTTGTGATTGACGGGATTCTGGACGGTTCGACTGCAACCCGGCACGACGAGCGCAAGCGCACAGGTGGCCCAGATTCCCCAGCTCTTGACGGTCACCGGCTTCAACACCCGGCCACTGTATCGATTCGGACCGAAAAATCGATGGCACCTATAGGGAACAATGTCTGTGTGGCCAAGAGTTAGAAACTGTGAGGATGGTGTGAGATGAAGACGGTGGTTAGGCTAGGTCGGTCGTGTCTGACGGCAGTGGGCGTCGGAGCGCTGATGGCCCTCACCCCCGGGACTGCACTCGCCGATGACGCACAGTCGGTCATCAACCAGTATCAGTCGCAGGGCTACCAAGTCATCATCGACCGGAACGGTTCTGCCCCGACCAACAAGTGCACGGTGTCCAACATCCGCAACGGACAGGATGTCTATCGCACCGAGTACCAGCGCACCTGGATGCCCAGCGGGAAGTGGCTGGTGCTGCCGGTGCGGGTGCTTGACCACAAACTGGTGTACATCTCGCTTAACTGCAACGTCTAGTTAGCCTTACCTAACCTGATTTGCCAGTTCGCTGAGTGCTGCGCGCTCAAAGCTCCCGTTACGCCGTGCACCTCAGAGCGCGCGCAGACCCGCCTATGAATTTGACGTTAATTTCCCCGAGTGGGAATCAATCCGAGTATTACCGCGTTGGACTGGACAGATTCACGGACGTTGATGGTTCAGCGAGTCGGGGATTCGGTCTTTGTGTGGTAGGCGGACACATCCGCGTAACACGCAGGCCACGAGGAGTGAGGCGAGAGGAGTGAAATCGTGAAGAAATTGTTATTTGCAGGTATTGCCGCAGCTGGCATCATCGGCGCATCGCTAGGATCGGCAAGTGTCGCGCTCGCCGGACCAGCGGGATCGGGCGATGCTAGCGCCGTCATCAATGACCTCAAGTCGAACGGGTACCGAGTGATCGTCTCCAAGACGGGCGCCGGTGACCTGACGAAGTGCACCGTCGAATCGGTGACACAGGAATCGCCCGTCAACAACGTGCAAGCGGCACGTGATGTGCGCAACAACCCCACCACGGTGCCGACAGTCGATCGCAAGGTCGCGCATGTCGCGCTGAGCTGCTGAACACAGCGGTGAGCTGACAATGCCCCGGGCCACAAGCCCGGGGCATTGTTGTCTCTACTTCAAATGATCGACGAGCGTGCCCTCGGCGCCGAACAGTTCGGCACGCCACTGATCCAGGAGCGCCTCGGTGTCGAGATCGTCGGGGTGGAAGTCCTTCTTCATATAGACGGCCAGCTTGCCGATCATGCCGTCGTTCAGCAGAGGCCCGCGAACCAACCCGACCGTTTCGCGGAGGACCCGCCCGGGCTGGCGCCGGCCGTCCGGATCACTCCATGCGATGGAGAACCACGAGCCCGCGGTGGCGAACGGCACCGTCCCTGTCCAGATGACGGCCATCACGGCACGCCGTAGCCATTCGGGCCCGCCCACCGCACGGTAGACGTCGAACGCGACCGATTTGTGCTCCAGCTCCTCGATCGCGTGCCAGTACAAGAGATTTCGCACCTCGTCATCGGTCACCATGTCTTGCAGCTCCCCGCTTTCCAGCAGGCGCTCGGCCAGAACCGCGGTGTAATGCTCGAGCGCGGCCGTGGCGGCCAGCATGGTCAGCCGGACGTACTTGAGGCGGTCCATGTTGGGCAGGTACTTGTCGACGAGGTCTTCGACCTTGCCGGAGCGCCGACCTATCGTCTCGACCATCTTGCTGCGGTACCCCATTTCCGTGAGCTTCTCGTTGAGCTCGCGATGGTGCAGACCGTGGGTGACTTCCTGACCAATGAACCCGGCGACGCGCTTCTTGAGCGTCGGCTCGGTGATCCTGTCCGCGTAGCGACGCACCGATCGGACGAAGAACTCCTCCCCCGGCGGGAACACCGCGGAGGCACCCGCCAGCACATGGCTCAGCGCGATGTCATTGTCGGCGAAGTGCCTTCGCATCGGGACGGGGTCACCAAACCAAAATCTGATGCGTCGCGTCTTCGGGTATGAGGCCGTTACCGGAGCAGCCATGTCGCACACACCTCCACATTGATCGTGTAACTCAGTGTTACACGAATCGCTTACGTTTTGAAGTAGTGCGTAAAAGTCAGGGCTTAGGTCCCTACAGCAGCCCGGGAACGATGGCCTTGCGCTCGCGCGGGTACTCGTCGGCGAAGGTCTCGCGGTACCACCGATGGATCGAGAGCGCCCTCGGCAGCAGATTGGCGATCGAGAACAGCACGAAAATCAGCCCGGGCAGTGTCCACGCCATCAGTGCCCAACCCGCCCAGAGGATGATCTCGCCGAAATAGTTGGCGGCCGACACCCACCTGAACGCGCCGCCGTACGGAATGCGATAACCATCGAAACCGTCAGCTCGCAGATTGATGAGAATGCGGTCGGCCTGGAAGTTCACGAGCCAACCGGTGATCGCGACCAGCACGCCGAGGATGAAGCGGGGGTCGGTGAACCAGGTGGAGCTCTGCAGATGCGCGGCGAATGCGACGGCGTATCCGTTCGCGAAACCATTGACCGCGTTGAAGACGAAGCCAAACGCGATTCCGCTGTAGGGGAAGCGTTTTCCACTACCTCTGCGGGACAGCGGATAGATCAGTCCGCGATACAGGTAGTGACACTGCCACAGGCCGTACAGCACGAGCGCTGGTGCGCCGTGATGATGCGCGACGGCCCAGAACGTGATGGTGAACGCCCACCACTGCGGACATTCGAAGATCAGCCAACCGATCTTCGCGGGGGCGGTGAACTTCTCGTCCGGTTTCGCGAACCTGCCGTAGGGATTGGTGAACCAGAAGCCACTGATGAAGGTGACGACGGCCAGGACTACCAGGAAGACGATCGCACCGTGATACAGCTCCGTAAGCACACCGGGACAGTACCCAGTGAACGGTGGTTCTAAGCAGGGTCGATGATGTTCGTCTTCATTTGGTTGGCAATCTGACCGGCGACTTCTGCGTTGTCGGTGGCACCGGACGAGGTCACCCCGTACACCACGTTGCCCGTGGTGTGGATGTGCGTGGCACCGGTGTTGTCGGCCCAGGTGATCGTGATCGGGTTGCGCATGCCGAACGTGTACGCGCCGGGCGAATGCGCCTTGCACGTATTGAAAGCCTCTGTGATCCGATGGAATTCAGCTTGGGCGGTGGGCTTGTCGGGGTAGATCGCAATGGCCTCGTGCAGTGTCTGATGCGGGTCCGCGCTGCTGTCGACATTCAGTTGACGAAACGCCTGCCAGCCGTCACCCAAGTCGCCCTGTGACGCCGCGTGCAACACGCCACACGGATCCGACGGGTTGATGGCGGGCCCGTAGACCGGAGCCGTGTCGGTATGTGTGGTGTCCGCCGTCGGGAAGCCCAGCGACTTCACCACATCGATCCCGGCGAATAACGAATCCGCGGCAGCGGCACTGACTTTGAGCTCGGTTACCTCAGGCGTGGAGGTTTCCACCACCGGACTCACGGGCTGCGAGCAACCGGCAACTGCGACGAGTGCGAGGAGGCCCGATCCGACCCATACTGTCCGCGCCATCTGAGAATTGTGGACTCTCAACCTGGGAAATTCCTGGGTGTTTGGGGGCGATCAGGTGAAATGTGGCGACAAGATGCCCGGCGATAGCACCATCGCAACGGCCGACGTGATCAGCAACCCGACATAGGCCCAGGCATGCGCGGTATCGGGAAGCCGGGGCGGGCGCCGCCGCAGCCAGATCACCAACGGCAGCGCCCCGATGAGAAGCGCTGTGGCAGAGCGGAAATCCACCGCGCCGATGAAGTACGGCTCACCCGCGACCGCCGCCGACGTACTGGTGAGAAAGATCGCCAATGCCGGCACGCTGATCGCCAGCGTCAACGGATTCGCGAGGGCGGTAGCCATACTCATCTGCTGGCCACTGCGGCGCAGCAAGGGAACCGTCATCACACTGCCGCCCACCCCCAGAAATGAGGCGACCGCACCGATGGGGACGCCCAGCATGGGCGAGATGGCGAAGTCGCGTGGAGGGCCGTCGATCGTGGTCGGGTGGCGCAGGAATCCCGGGCGCAGCAGCACGTCGGCGATCGTGATCACCAGATAGACCACGAATCCCCATGTCGTGAGGTGCGGAGGCGCCAGCCTGGCCAGGGCCGCACCGAGAGCACCCCCGCACCCCAGCAAGGCGATGACGGCTACAGCACGTCGCAGGTGCACCAATGTGGCTCGCGAGGTCGCGGCCGTGGCAGCTGCCGCGTTGACCACCATGACGACCGCAGAGGTCGCCACGGCTACCACCGTTGCCGCGCCACCCAATGCGCCGTCGGCCCAGACGATCACCGGGACGGTGACAAATCCGCCGCCGAAACCGAACAGCACCGTGGTGAACCCCGTCAGAACTCCGATCACCACCAACACGATCACGCTCATGCGACCAGTCCAATCCTCGCGCGTCGTACACACAATCGAATACTCGATCGATTCATTCGAATTTCGGCCATATCCTGACCAGATGCGGAATGTCCCGCTCGCCGACGTCGACCACCTGCCGCACGATGTGCTGCCGATCGCCACCGACTACACCAACGGGCAGCTACTGGATTGGCATGAGCATCGGCGCGCACAGTTCCTCTACGGAACCACCGGAACGATGATCGTGGACACCGACGCCGGAACCTGGACGGTGCCCACTCGTCGCGCCGTCATGATCCCGGCGCGCACCCGCCATCGCGTGCGAATGCTGGACGTACGCACCGGCAGCCTCTACATCGAGCCGTCGGCCGTTCCGTGGTGGCCGTCGTCGTGCGTGGTCGTCGACGTCGGCTCGCTGATGCACGAACTACTCAGCGCGGCAGCAGATCTCGCCGCCGACTACGACCACTCGGGACGCGACGGAGCACTCGTGGCCCTGCTACTCCATGAACTGGCGTCCTTCACCGCGCTACCGTTGCATGTCGACATACCAAAGTCGCCGGATCTGGCGCAGCTGTGTCGGCACTACCTCGAGGCACCGGAAGTCTCGGTATCCAATGCCCAATGGGCGCGGCGACTGAACACCAGCGAGCGCTTACTGACTCGCCGCTTCCGAGGAGAAGTCGGGATGAGTCCGGCGGCCTGGCGGGTCCGGGCACGGCTGCTGGCAGCGGTCCCGCTGCTGCGGCAGCACTCGGTAACCCAGGTTGCGGGGCGCCTCGGCTACGCCACGCCCGCTGCCTTCTCCTACGCCTTCGGCCGCGTGTTCGACATAGCCCCGTCGCGGATCCGATGACCTAGAGTTCACCGCTATGAGCCGGACCGCGATCATCATTCTCATCGGAGTCATCGCAGCACTGGCGTTTCTTGCCGTCGGCGCGCTGGTCAAGAAGGTCGGCATACAGGCAGCCCTCACGCACTTCCTGGTCGCCTGGGCCGGCGTTGCCGTGTTCAACATGGGGGTGGGCGTGTTCGAAGCCGGGTATGGCGTCGCAGAGGAACTCCCCGTGTTGCTGGCAGTGTTCGGGGTCCCGGCAGCGGTGGCAGGCATTGGCTGGCTGGGGGCGCGACGCCTCTCCCGGTCATGAGATCTCCCACGCCACAGCCTCGAAGCACAGGTCAGCGCTTGACGATACTGTGGGGCGTATGACGACAACGTTCGTCGGGATAGCAGTGATCGTGGCGATGACCTTTATCGGTATCGGCATGAACGCTGGGCTCTTCAATACCCGCAGGGCACGACAGGCGATACCGCCGTTGGTGGCCCGGGCAGCAGCTCCCGTGTATGCGCTCAACCGCCGTATCGGCAACCCGGGCCGCACAACGAGACGTCCCACGGAAGCCGAATCGCCCGAGGAATCCGCGGACTGAACTGAGCTTCGTCTGGCACGTCTCACGGTAAAGAAAAACCCCCGACAAGCGGGGGTTCATGGTGGAGCTAGGGAGAATCGAACTCCCGACCTTCTCGATGCGAACGAGACGCGCTACCAACTGCGCTATAGCCCCAAGACGCTAAGACCTTACCAGCCGTCCTGCGTCAGACCGAATCAGATACCTACTGACCGACAGCGTGCGGCATACGGTACTGCCGCGGCTCGTCGTAGTAATCCAGGTGCTCGAAAACCGGGTCCTCGTCGTCGATTTCGAGGACGGCCGCTCCGGGACGGCGCAGGCGCTGCGGCACCACATCGAGCTCGCGGTCCCCCACGTTCTCCACGCCGACCACCCGCGCACGCTGGTAGCGCGCCGCACGGCGACGGCGCAGCTGCTCCTCGATGCGAGTCTGACGACGCAGATAGCCCAGGTAGAGCACCGCCATCACGGCCAGCGCGCCGCACGCCCACCACGCGGTGCTGGTTGCCGTCGCGGCCACCACACCGGCGATCGTCATCGCCGCGACCAGACCGATCAGCACACGCTTACGGAAGGCGAACTTGCGCGCGTTCTCCTTGGCCATGACGTCGGGGTCAAACCGGCGGCGACGCGATGAGCTGTACATGGGGGGCGCCTGGTGGCGTTCGCGTGTCGGCTCGGCGGGAATGGCCAGACCCGAGGTGTCGTCGACATACTCGTAGGTGCCCGAATCGGTTTCGGCGACCGGTGCCTCTTCCAGATCCTCGAGGTCATCAGACAGTGCGGCCTCGCCGACCGGCAAGGCGATCGCATCTTCATCTACGACATCGACGTCAACGGGGTCGTCGCTCTCGATCTTCTCTGGACGAACCTTGCGCACGGCCATGGCCTTGACGGCCCGCGCGGCGTCCTTGTCTTCCTCGGTGGGCGCACTCGCGATCACTCCGGTCGAGTCTTCGTCGTCCTCATCCTCGAGTTCGTCGATGTCCTCACGACGGAAATCCGGGTCGCTGCGGTGACCGGCGGCGGGGCCGGTGCGGCGCAATAGCTTGGCGGCCTTTCCGTTGAGTACCCGTGTCGCCAGGGCGACGTCACTGGTGCGCTTCACCACGTCGCGCTTGTTGATCAGCATCGGCACCAGGACAAACAGCCACAGAACGACCAGTCCGATCCACAACACCGATTGGGGGATGCTCGGCATCTCGGCCTGCTCCTTTCTGCGCGCGTCAGGTGTGCCTTGCGCCTAAGCCTCAGGTCAAGGCTAGGTTGGCGATCTGCGCACGCTATGAGGCGCGCCGATACCAATTACACACCTGTAATTCTACAGGGGCAAGCATCACAGGCCCCAATAGTCACATCTGTCTCACAAATATCCGGCGGGCCTGCGCCTCATGACGGCTTTTCCCCCGAAAGCGTCGTAAGACGCAGACTCGCTACGGGGGTGTCGGGGCGCGGTGGGACGCTGCGCGCCATGGGGGATATTCCGTGGCCATTCCGCTCAGCCGACGTACTCGCATCCGGTGCAATCTCCGAACGCCGGATGCGCCGGTTGTATCGGCAGCTGTACCCCGGCGTATTCGTGCCAAGAGATGCGCAGCTCTCGGCGACCGAACGAGCCGTCGCGGCCTGGTACTGGTCGCGACGGCAGGGCGTTGTCGCCGGACTGTCAGCATCCGCACTACACGGTGCGAAATGGATAGACGGCGATCGGCCAGCTGAACTCGTGTTTGACAACTACCGGACACCGTCCGGATTAACAGTCCACCAGGATTCGTTACTCGCCAACGAAATCACCGAGGTCCAGGGCATGAATGCCACGACACCCGCGCGTACGGCGTTCGACCTCGGGCGGCGGCTGCCCCTCGGCCACGCCGTGGAGAGAATCGATGCCCTGATGAACGCGACCGGCCTGACGACCCCCGAGGTTCACGCGGTGCTGGCCGGCCATCCTGGCGTCCGCGGCGTCGTACGCCTACGCGAAGTGCTTGAACTCGTCGACGCAGGAGCCGAGTCACCACAAGAAACCCGCACTCGCCTGCTCCTGGTCCGCAGCGGATTCCCTAAACCTCAAACGCAGATACGAGTGCTCGACAGATTCGGTGACTTCGTCGCACGCGTGGACATGGGGTGGGAAGACGCGAAAGTAGGAATCGAGTTCGACGGCGCGCAGCATTGGACGGACCCACGTCAACGTTCCCGGGACATCGACCGTGCCGCAGCACTCACGGATGAAGGCTGGACGATCATCCGGGTCACGTCAGAACTGCTTCGGCACCGCCCCGGCACGATCGTCAGCCGCGTCGACGAAGCACTTCAGATGGCGAGTCTGCGTCTCACGACGGTTTTTCCCCCGAAAGCGTCGTAAGACGCAGACTCGGCAAGAACGAGCTCAGACCCAAGCGGCGTTTCCGGAACGCACCAGCATCGCGGCCACCGAACCTCGCACCTCTTCGACCGTCATCGCCACCAAAAGGTGATCGCGCCAGGCGCCATCAACGTCGAGGTACCGCTTGAGCAGCCCCTCCTCACGAAAGCCGACCTTCGACAACACCGCACGGCTGGCCCCGTTCTCGGGCCGCACCGTTGCCTCCACCCGGTGCAGGGTGACGGGCCCGAAACAGTGATCGAGCCCCAGCGCGAGTGCCGCAGTCGCCACCCCTTGCCGGGTCACCGTGCTGACTACCCAGTACCCGATCCACGCCGAACGCAGCGCGCCGTGCGCGATGTTGCCGATCGTCAGCTGCCCGACGAAATTCCCGTTCAGCTCGATCGCGCACGGAATCATCCGCCCCTTGCGGGCCTCGGCCCGCAGACCCGAACACAGCGCGGGCCACGACGACACACCGTGGCGCGCCATCCAATCGACCTCGGAAGACGGTTCCCACGGCTGCAGATGGGTCTGGTCGGCCAGCCGTGCCCGGCTCCACGCCATCCCATCCCGCAACCGGATGGGCCGCACCGACACCACTCCTGCGGGCACACGCAGTTTCCCGAGCGGCATCGGCCAGCCGGGGTGCGCACTCTCTTGACGCCAGACGCTCATGCGGGCTCCTGGTCTTCGCTCCAGACGCTCATCCGCGCTGTGCCAGGAACGCGACCTCGACGATCTCCCCGGTACGAACCTGTTCCACGTCGGCGGGCACGATCACGAGGCAATTCGCCTCCGCGAGCGTCGCGAGAAGGTGCGAGGACGCGCCCGGCGCTCCCAGAATCTGCACCAGATACTCTCCGGTGTCCTGGTCCCGCATCAGCTGACCACGCAGAAAACCCTTGCGGCCAGCGATAGAGGTAATAGGAGACACGGTGCGCGCCCGCACAATTCGGCGCTGCGCGTGCCGGCGCCCCAGGGCCAGCCGGATCAGCGGACGCACCATCACCTCGAAGACCACCAGGGCACCGACCGGGTTCGCGGGCAGCAGGAAGGTGGGCACCGCATCGCGGCCCAGCTGACCGAAGCCCTGCACCGAACCCGGATGCATGGCGACACGCCCCACCTCCATATCGCCCAGCGCCGAAAGCGCCTCGCGAATCCCCTCGGCAGCGGCACCGCCGACAGCCCCAGAAACCACGACAACCTCTGCCCGGTTCAGCTGTCCTTCGAGCACTTCCCGAAACGCGGCGGGGTCCGCGCTGGCAATGCCCACCCGGTTCACATCGGCGCCCGCATCGCGGGCCGCGGCAGCCAGCGCATAGGAGTTCACGTCGTACACCTGACCATTCCCCGGCGTGCGGTCGACGTCGACAAGCTCGCCACCCACACTGATCACCGACAGCCGAGGTCTCGGATGCACCAGCACGCGATCACGTCCCACCGCGGCCAGCAGCCCCACCTGGGCCGCGCCGATGATCGTGCCCGCCCGCACGGCGACATCACCGGGTTGCACATCATCACCGGTGCGCCGCACATAGTCACCCGAACGCACCGCGCGCAGCACCTTGACCCGCGACTCGCCGCCCTCGGACCAGCGCAACGGCAGCACCGCATCCGCCAAGGTCGGCATCGGCGCACCGGTCTGCACGCGTACCGCCTGACGGGGTTGCAGCCGGGTGGGCGTGCGCTCCCCCACCCGCACCGTGCCGACAACAGGTAGCTCGACCGTTCCGATCTCGCCGCTGGATTCTTCTAGGTCGTCTTCGTCGTCTGGATCGCCGCCCTCACCCGGGCTGATCACGCGCACCACACCACCGGCGGCCTGCACATCGACGCTGCGTACGGCATATCCGTCGATGGCCGCCTGGTCGAATCCGGGCAATGGCCGAACGGTCACCACTTCCTCGGCGCACAACAAACCCTGGGCCTCGGCGATCGCCACCCGAACCGGGCGCGGCGCGACCGCAGCCGCCGTCACTTTGGCCTGCTGCTCCTCGACCGAACGCACTGGTGCCTTTCTTACTCCGAATCCGGCAGCGTGGTCGGTCCCAGACCCAGCCGTTCGACCAGCCACTTCCGCAAGCCCGGACCGTAATCGTCGCGGTCCAACGCAAAGTCAACAGCAGCCTTGAGATAGCCGCCGGGATTTCCCAGGTCGTGTCGGGATCCGCGGTGCACAACGACATGCACCGGGTGTCCCTCATCGATCAACAGCGCGATGGCATCGGTGAGCTGTAGCTCGCCACCGGCACCCCGCGGGATGCGCTTGAGCGCATCGAAAATCACCCGATCCAGCAGGTAGCGACCCGCCGCCGCGTAGTTCGACGGGGCATCCTCAACCTTCGGCTTCTCCACCATCCCCTTAACGCGCAACACATTTGGGTTGGCAGCATCAGGGACAATCTCGACGTCAAACGCTCCGTAGGAACTGATCTCCTCGGGCGGCACCTCGATGGCGCAGAGCACCGAGCCGCCACGCTTGGCCCGGACCTTGGCCATCGTCACCAACACCCCCCGCGGCCACACCAGGTCATCGGGCAGCAGCACCGCGATGGCGTCCTCGTCGTCGTCGAGAACCGGCTCCACACAGCCCACGGCGTGGCCGAGGCCAAGCGGCTCGGCCTGAACCACCGATTGCACCTTGATCAGGCCGGGCGCCCGGCGCACCTTCTCGAGCATCGCGTGCTTCCCGCGGTCCTCGAGCGTGCCCTCAAGCACCAAGTCCTCCACGAAATGCGCGACGACGCCGTCCTTGCCCTCTGAGGTGACGATCACCAGACGCTCCGCACCGGCCTCGGCGGCCTCCTCGGCCACCAGCTCGATTCCCGGAGTGTCGACCACCGGCAGCAGTTCCTTGGGCACGGTCTTGGTCGCGGGCAGAAACCGCGTGCCCAGACCTGCAGCGGGCACCACGGCGGTGCGCGGGATGGACACGTCAGGGGCCGTCATAGCCACTCACCCTAACCACTGACCACGGGATTGCGCGGGCAAGGCGGTACCGTCACGGAATCGGCGATCCCCACAGCACCCCAGAGAACATCAAGAACGTCCTGCGGCAACAGATTGTGCAGGCACGACGGGCAATGTCGCGTGCCGACCGCGAAATACAGAACGACGCGCTCACCGCGCATGTCGCGACGGCGGCCTCTGGGCTTTCTGTGATCGCCGCCTACTTGCCGGTGGGATCCGAGCCCGGCTCGGTGGAGATGCTCGACGTCCTGACAACCCGCGGTGTACAGGTTTTGCTGCCGGTCGCGCGCAACGACGGAACCGGCACGCCGACGGCGCTGACCTGGGGCCAGTACCGACCGGGAGAGCTGGTTGGCGCCCCCTTCGGTCTGCGAGAACCGGCCCCGCCGCTGTTCGGTCCGGCCGCCCTTGCCGATGCCGAGCTGGTGTTGATTCCGGCGCTCGCGGTGGACAAACGGGGCAACCGGCTGGGCCGCGGCGCCGGGTTCTACGACCGATCCTTGGGGTTCGCCGCACCCTCGGTGGCCCTGATCTCGCCTCTGTACACCGGCGAGATACTCGATGCGATCCCAGCGGGCCCGCACGATGTGCCGGTGACTCACGCGCTGACCGCCGACGGATTCGTCACACTCAGCTGAATCCCCAGGTCGCTCAGTGGCGGACCTAGCACTCCAGACGGTAGAGTGCCAATGGCGTTTCATGGTTTGTCAGTTCCTGGAGGACCCCTCATGCCCACCTATTCCTACGCATGTGCCGACTGTGGCGACAAGTTCGACATCGTCCAGGCGTTCACTGACGATGCGCTGACCGTGTGCCAAAAGTGCTCGGGCAAGCTGCGCAAGCTGTTCAACTCGGTGGGCATCGTGTTCAAGGGCAGCGGCTTCTACCGCACCGACAGCCGCTCGGGCAGCGTGGACGCCGCCTCGAAGAGTGATTCCGGCGCCAAGAGCGAATCCAAGTCCTCGTCGTCCGAGACCTCGGCGAGCAGCTCGTCGTCGACGTCGAGCTCCTCCAGCTCGACGTCCACCGCCACCGCGTCCGCCGCCGCCAGCTGACGAGTTATCCACAGCGGCGTATTGCCTGCTGACGCGGGGACACGTGTCGTCCTAGCGTGAGGCATGGCTCGTTCGCCCCTCGATCCCACTGTGCTGCAGCGCGTATCGACAGCGCTTCGCCCTGATTGGGCACGAACGGCACTAGCCCGGCGGGTCATCGCTGCGATCTTGGTGCTGTTCGCGGCGGTCTTGGCATTCCGCCCGGACCCCGCCAACGATCGCACCGACGTGGTCGTAGCCGTCCATGACCTCCCGCCCGGCACGATCCTGACCGGCGACGATGTCCGACTGGAAAAGCGTTCCACGACAATTCTTCCCGACGGCGCACGCACCATGACGGGAACCGTCGTGGGAGCGACGGTGGCCGGGCCGGTTCGTCGCGGAGAAATGCTGACCGATCTACGGGTGTTGGGCCCGCGACTGGCCGAGTCAGCAGCCGGCAGGGACGCGCGCATCGTCCCGGTACCACTGGGCGACGCCGCGACCCTCGACATGATCCGCGCCGGAGACATCGTCGACATCCTCACCGTTGCCGACCACGAACCGGGCGCACCAGATGCCACGGCACCCGAGCCCGCCGTGCTGGCCACGGGTGCCGTGGTCGTGTTGGTGTCGCCGAAACCCGTCACCAAAGGCGTTGGGACGCAGCGGGTGGTAATGGTCGCATTGCCGCCGCAGCAGGCAAATCGCGTCGCCGCAATCGCGTTAGTGCAGGCGGTAACGCTGACCTTGCGTTAGTGTCAGACCATGCTCAAGGGATTCAGAGATTTTCTGCTGCGCGGCAACGTCATTGACCTCGCGGTCGCCGTGGTCATCGGCGCGGCGTTCACCGCACTGGTCACCAAGTTCAGCGACGCCGTCATTCAGCCATTGATCAATCGCATAGGCACCGGGCCCGATTCGGATCACCCTGCGCTCAGAGTCAGCATCGGCGGCGGACAGTACCTGGACTTCAATGTCTTGGTCACCGCCACGATCAACTTCATCCTGATCGCGGCGGTCGTCTACTTCCTGGTGGTTTTGCCGTACAACACGCTCAAGAGCCGCCTGGCCAAGTCCGGTGAGGACCCTGCCGCGGCGACCGAAGCAGAGCTACTCGTCGAGATTCGCGACCTGCTGGCCGAGCAGAAGAAGGCGTCCTAGCCCTTCTGCCCGGCCCGCCGGGTCAGCTATTTCATGTCCCAGGTTTCGCCGTACGTGGTGACGCTGTCGCCCGCCGAGCTGATCAGTCGTGCGTAGGGGCGCAGCAGCACACCGCCGGCGGCACCGGTGACCGTGCCGTGGGCGTTACTGACCGCAACGGCACCCTTGGGGCCCGCAATGGCCACCGAGAAGGTGGCGACTTCCTGGATGCCGGGGCCGTTGCCCAGGTCGACGTTGATGCCCGCCGAGGGCAGCAGGTTGGTGGTCTGCACGTACGAGGCTTCCGGGGTACCGCCGAAGGCGTTCGGAATACCGTAGAGGATTGAGGTATTGGGGGTCGTGTAGTTGAAGTTCAGCCCCACACCCAGCGACCAGGGGTATCCCACCTGATAGCCCAGCTCCAGGGTCCCCTCGAACGCATCGGCTCCCGGACCGGTCACCTCATAGACCGCGCGGCCCGAATGGAACCACTCACGGGTCAGGCGGTTGCGGTCGAGCGGGAAGACCCCGTTCAAGAAGGTGTCCCACTGCTGAATCCGCAGCGTCCGCCCCTTGCCGTCAACCAGAGTCAGCTCATCGTCCAGACCGGCATGCGCCGTCGCCGCCGTCGCAAAGAGAGCAACAAGAGTCATGACTAGGGCGCCAACCGCCAACAGACCGTGGCGAGCCCAGCCCGATACCTTGCTCAACAGCTTCATTCTGTTCCTAACAGTCCCCTCATGGCGAACATGAGAATTTCCTAAGCGACGGACAGAAGGACGATATCGGCACGGTGACGGCGCGGCAATCTGAACACTCGTTCTGGTCGCAGTCGACTCACCCGGCAGCGGGTGCACTTGTGAACCGGAAGTTAGCCAAACCCAAGATATCTCCGGGTTAACAATTGGGTGAACGAACGATTTGCTGGGAAACGAGCGAGCACCAGCAGGGAACCGGCACCCCGAATGGGTATCCAGGCTTCGCGACCTGCCGGATTTACGCGTTCGATATGCGGGAATTCCTTAGCCGTGATGGGGCGGAACGTTATCGCGCAACCACTCATCACTTTCGTGCATGCCGCGCGAATCGTTCACATCGCGTTCATCTGGACCCAGAGACGGCTCGGCTTGACCGAAGATACGGTCGATATCCGCATTGCTGGCGCTTGTTCCCCCTGCACCACTTTTGTGGCGAAGGTCACAATCGCGGCCCTCTGGCGCCTGCACCCGATCAGATCTCCAGGCTGGATAGCTGCTCGATGATCTGAATCGCCATCGGTGTCACCGTAGCCATGCCATCGCGCACAGCGGCACGCGTGCCCGCGATGTTGACCACCAGGGTGCTGCCCGAAATACCCGCCACGCCGCGAGACAAACCCGCCTCCGTGACACCGGCCGCCAGCCCCGAGGACCGGATGGCCTCGGCGATACCGAGCAGCTCACGATCGAGAAGCGGTTGAGTGGCCTCGGGAGTGACGTCGCGCGGGGTGACACCCGTGCCACCCACGGTCACCACCAGGTCCACACCGCCGATAACCGCCATATTGACGGCATTCTGAATCTCGGCCAGATCCCCCTCGACTGCCACCACACCATCGACGACGATTCCGGCCTCCGAAAGCAGCTCAGTAACCAGCGGACCACTGGTGTCCTGGTCGCCGTGAGCTGTCCTGTCGTTGACGATGACGACCAGAGATCGCCCCACCGGTCCCACCTCAAGCTCTGTCATGGAAGCAACCGTAACGGCTCGCAGGGACATCTGGGTCATCGGGCGACCTCACCCAGGATCACGTCAGCGGTCTTCTCCGGTCCACCGTTGCCATCGGTGTACGTCAGCGTCACTTTGTCTCCCGGCGCCTTGGAGCGCACCGCCGCCACGAGGCCGTCGGCGCTGTTCACCGGGCGGTTGTCCACCTTCGTGACCACCGCACCGTTGGGTATCGCGGCCTTCTCGGCCGCTCCGCCGGCGACCACCTCGACGATTCTGGCGCCCTGGATCTCCTTATCGTTGCCAACCCGTACCCCCAGGGACGCGTGGGTGGCGTGACCGTTGGTGATCAGCTGATCGGCGACCCGCTTGGCCTGGTCGACCGGAATCGCAAAGCCCAGACCAATTGATCCGCCCTGCGTCTCGCCGCTGGAATCGCCACCCATGGTCGCGATGGCGGAGTTGATTCCCACCAACTCGCCGTTCAGGTTGACTAGCGCGCCACCGGAGTTACCCGGGTTGATGGCGGCATCGGTCTGGATCGCGTCCAGCACGGTGTCCTGATTGCCTGCCTGCCCCGCCGTGAACACCGGGCGATTCAGCGAGCTGACGATGCCGGTGGTCACCGTGCCGTCCAGACCCAGCGGCGAACCGATCGCGACGACAGACTGGCCCACAACCAGATTCGCGGACGACCCGAGTGCGACGGGCGTCAGGCCCGAGGCGCTGGTGATCCGGATCACGGCGATGTCCGTGGCCGGATCGATTCCGACCACGGTGAAGGGCGAGTTCTTGCCGCCGGCGATGGTGGCGGTGGTCTTGGCGCCGGGCTCCCCCGCCGCCTGGACCACGTGCGCGTTGGTGAGCACCAAACCATCGGCGGAGAGGATCACCCCGGATCCCTCTTCGCTCGACCGACCCATGATCGTTTCCAGCTTGACGACACTCGGAAGAACCTTGGCCGCAACCTGTTCGACCGACCCCGCAGGCAAGGAGGCGACCGGCTGGGCCGCAGGTGAACGCCCGGGCGAGATGGGGGTCAGACCGGTACTGCCGCTGGTGACGACAGGTGCCCGGTGCTGGCGGTCGGCGACGACCGCGCCCACGGTCCCGCCCAGACCACCGGAGACCAGAGCCAGAACGACAGCACCCACCACGAGCCCACCACTACGGCTGCTCCGCGGCGCCTGCGACTGCTTCGGAGCGGGGCGCTGCTGGTTCGGCGGGGCGGACGGGTAGCCATACGCCTGTCCCTGGTACTGGTGACCCGACTGGGCATGGTGCGTCGGAGCCTGATGCCCATGTTGTTGCCCGGAGTAAGGGCCAGACGGCCGGTAGGACCAGCTGCCGTGGGGGTCGTTAGTCATAGGAACTTCCTCACACGTCCTTCATAGGCGTTCACGATCGACTAGCTCGGGTGCCACGCTGCCGGAGGGGACTGAGAATCCACTGAGATCTCCCTCTCGTTTGGCACAGAGTTCCGGCGGCCGGTCGTGTCGCCCAAATTCGGCGACCTGACTGGTCCCGGCCGGCCCGGAAGCAGTACGTGCATTGACGTACCCGGGGCCGGATTCCCGTCGACCACCGCACCGGACTCCGTCTCCTCGACCTTGATGGCGCCACCATGTTTCAGCACAACCTGTTTCACGATGGCCAACCCCAAACCGGAGCCCGGCATTCCCCGGGCGGGGGTCGCGCGATAGAACCGCTCGAAGACCAGATCCCGTTCGGCGGGCGGGATCCCGGGACCGCGATCGGAGATCACCAGCTCGGCATGCGCGGCGTCGACCTGTGCCAGCCGCACCGACACTGTGCTGCTCGATGGGCTCCACTTCGCGGCATTGTCGAGCAGATTGAGAACAGCTCGGGATAGCCCCGCCGCGTCTCCATAGACCTGCCACGGCTGCATGACGACGTCGAATTCGATGTCGTTGCGGCGGCGCCGAACTCGTTCCAGCGCACCCTCTACCACCTCGACCATGTCGACCGGCTCGTGCACGATGTCGGCACCGTCGCCTCGGGCCAGATCAACCAAATCGCCTACCAGTGTGGACAATTCTTCGATCTGGGCGATCACATCGAGCTGCAGCGCCTCCATCTCCTCGTCGGGGAGACGCGGAGCACCCGGTTGCATGGCGGCCATCAGCAGCTCGGTGTTGGTACGCAGCGAGGTCAGCGGGGTGCGCAGCTCGTGGCCCGCATCAGTCACCAGCCGTGCCTGACGATCTCGCGACTCTGCGAGGGCACGCAACATCGTGTTGAAACTGATGGTGAGCCGTGCCAATTCGTCGCTGCCCGTGACGGCAATGGGCCGCAGGTCGTCGGTTCGGGCCACTCGTTCGGCGGCGTCGGTAAGCCTGGCCACCGGCCGCAACCCGGTACCGGCCACCATGGCGCCGGCCGCGGCCGCCACCGCGACACCCACGCCACCGACGATCAGCAACACCCAGCCCAGTCGCCGCAACACAGTATCGGTGGGGTCGAGCGATTTGGCCATAATCAGCGTGCTGCCGTTGTCGAGCCTAAGAGCAAGCACGCGTTGGTGATTGACGGTGCGCAGCGACTGCTCCAGCTCGCCCCGGGTCACCGCCTGCTCGGGTGCGCCGTAGGGAATGGTCTGTCCCTGCTGGGTCGCCGAGAAGGTGATCAGCCCCGGGAAGATCAGCTTGGCATTGACATCGGCCGAGTACGCGGTGCCCTCGATGGCGCGACGCGGATCCACCGACAGCAGCCCGCTGCCGATGAGCAGGTTGGCGCGATCATTGAGCTGTTTGTCGACATCGCGATACAACGCGGTGGATACCAACAGGTATGACGCGACGGCCATCAGCACCACGACCATCGCCACCATCGACATCGCGAGCAGCATCACGCGCCAGCGCAGCGATACCGATGAGCTGGTTGCCCGCAGCGGGGAAAATATTGCCGTGCTGGAGCCCCGTATCCGCCTCGGCATTCGTAGTGTCGCCATGGGGATTACGGAGGGGTCTCCCGTAGCACATAGCCGACACCGCGGACCGTATGGATGAGCCTGAGCTCCCCCTCGGCTTCCGTCTTGCGCCGCAGGTAGCCCACGTACACCTCAAGCGCATTGCCGGATGTCGGGAAGTCGAATCCCCACACCTCTTCAAGGATGCGGCTGCGGGTCAACACGCGGCGAGGGTTGGCCATCAGCATTTCCAGCAGTGCGAATTCGGTGCGGGTCAGGCTGATGGACCGAGTGCCTCGATACACCTCGCGGGTGATCGGGTCGAGGGTGAGGTCGCCGAAGCTCAGCGTGGCGGCGTCTGCCGATTCATCGACGGTGGTCCGGCGCAGCAGCGCTCGCATCCGGGCCAGGAGTTCCTCGAGTGCGAAGGGCTTAGGCAGATAATCGTCCGCACCCGCGTCGAGGCCGGCCACTCGCTCCGAGACCGAGTCCCGGGCGGTGAGCACCAGGATGGGCAGATCGTCTCCCGTGCTGCGCAAGCGACGGCACACCTCGAGGCCGTCGAGCTTGGGCATCATCACGTCGAGCACCAACGCGTCCGGCCGATCGTTGGCGATGACGTTCAGCGCATCGACGCCGTCTTCGGCGAGATCCACCGAGTACCCATTGAAGGACAGAGACCGTCGCAACGACTCACGCACAGCACGATCGTCATCGACTACAAGAATTCGCACAGGCACCAGTGTTAACCGTGCGGCTGAGATATTACTGAGGAAGCCTGAGAATCAGGTCCCGGAAGGTTCAGCGACGGTCGAAATCGATGAGCCCGAGGCGGGCAGCCTTGAGCAGGCGACGGGGAACCTTGTGGTTCTGTCCGCCGACAGTGACATTGACCAGCTCAGTGGCAGTGGCCTTCCACTGCGAGCGCCGGCTACGGGTATTAGAGCGGGACATTCTCCGCTTGGGGACGGCCATGGTCGCGCCCTCTCCTTATTTCTCAGGTTTCTGTGTCATTCGCCCGCGCCGCGCCAGCATGTGGGGCGCAGCGAGCGACAATCAACACACGATAGCCGGTGGCCGACATGAGCTGCAAATTTGCCTCAATCGATCCAGGCCGGCACGCCGCATAGTGGCGGTTTCGTCTCGCATCGTGCCACCTGAACGGGTCCTATTGACGCGGCAATCCAGCTCGGCCAACCACTTGGTTGGACCGCCAGATTGACGTTTTAGTAGGTGGGGTAATTTAGCAGCGCACGAGCAGTCGATGCCGACCTCGAGAGGACCACCGTGACCATTGCGCCGGTAAGAATTGGGAACTGTTCAGGCTTTTACGGTGACCGAATATCGGCCATGCACGAGATGCTCACCGGCGGTGAGCTCGACTATCTGACCGGCGACTATCTGGCCGAACTGACGATGCTGATCCTCGGCCGCGACCGCGCCAAGGCTCCCGAACGTGGCTACGCCAAGACCTTCCTGCGCCAGCTCGAGCAGTGCCTAGGGCTGGCTCAGGACAAGGGCGTCACGATCGTCGCCAATGCCGGCGGCCTCAACCCCGCGGGCCTGGCAGACGCCATCCGCGCACTCGCAGAAAAATTGGGTGTCCCGGCCAAGGTCGCCCATGTCGAGGGTGACGATCTGCTGCCCCGCGCCGCAGAGCTCGGATTGGGATCGCCGCTCACCGCCAACGCTTATCTCGGCGCCTGGGGCATCGTGGAATGCCTGAACTCCGGGGCCAACATCGTTGTCACCGGTCGCGTCACCGACGCCTCGGTGATCGTTGGTCCCGCCGCCGCGCACTTCGGCTGGCGACGCGACGACTACGACAAACTCGCCGGAGCGGTCGCGGCCGGGCACATCATCGAATGCGGCACCCAGGCCACCGGGGGCAACTACGCCTTCTTCACCGAGATCCCCGACCTCTCGCACGCCGGGTTTCCGCTGGCCGAGGTATATGAAGACGGATCGTCGGTCATCACCAAGCACGCGGGAACTGGCGGCGCGGTCAGTGTGGGCACGGTGACCGCGCAGCTGCTCTATGAGATCACCGGGGGCCGGTACGCCAACCCCGATGTCACCACCCGGATCGACAGCATCGAGCTGACCCAGGAAGGTCCGGACCGAGTGCGCGTCTCGGGCGTGACGGGTGAGGCGCCCCCGCCGGACCTCAAGGTGTCGCTGAACGCCTTGGGCGGCTTCCGCAATCAGATGACCTTCGTGCTCACCGGACTGGACATTGACGCCAAGGCTGACCTGACCCGCAAGCAGCTGGAGTCTTCGATGACCTCGGCGCCCGAGGACATTCAGTGGACCCTAGGCCGCACCGATCACCCGAACGCCGACACCGAGCAGGCCGCCAGCGCACTGCTGCACGTCATGGTGCGCGACTCCGACCCGAACAAGGTCGGCCGCCAGTTCTCCAATGCCGCGGTGGAGCTGGCCCTGGCGAGCTACCCCGGCTTCCATGTCACCACACCCCCCAAGGACGGCGAGCCGTACGGCGTGTTCACTCCGGGATACGTCCCCGCGGAAAAGGTTCCGCATGTCGCGGTCCTCGCCGACGGTTCCCGGATCGATATCGCGCAGGCCTCGCAGACGCTGCCGCTCGCCGATGCCCCGGCGGCGGCACTGCCCGAGCCGCTACCGGCCGGGCCGCTGCGCCGAGCCCCCTTGGGCATCCTTGCGGGCGCCCGTAGCGGCGACAAGGGTGGCAGTGCAAACGTCGGCGTATGGGTACGCACCGATGAGGAATACCGCTGGCTTGCCCATGCTTTGACAATCGACACACTGCGGGAACTGCTGCCCGAAACCAGGCAGTTGGAGGTGGCACGCTACCTGCTGCCCAAGCTGCGGGCCGTGAACTTCGTCATCCAGGGCATCCTCGGCAAGGGAGTGGCCTATCAGGCCCGGTTTGACCCACAGGCCAAGGGTATTGGCGAATGGCTGCGTTCCCGTGAGATCGACATCCCCGAATCCCTATTGGAAGGAAAGTGACCACCGTGAATTCCTGGAACACTCCGGAGCGCAAGGCACTTCGGGAGACGGTGCGTGACTTTGCCGAGCGCGAGATCCTGCCGAATGTCAACGAATGGGAACGCGAGGGACTGCTTCCTCGTGAATTACACCGCAAGGCGGGCAATCTGGGCCTGCTGGGCCCCGGTGCACCCGAGGAAGTCGGCGGCGGTGGCGGCGATGCCATCGACCCGGTGATCGTGTGCGAGGAACTGCACTACGCCGGTGTGCCCGGCGGCGTGTTCGCCTCCCTGTTCACCTGCGGCATCTCCACGCCGCACATCATCGCCTCAGGCGATCAGCGGCTCATCGAAAGCTACGTAAAGCCCACCCTGGCGGGCGATCTCATTGGCTCGCTGGCCATCACCGAACCCGGTGGCGGATCCGACGTGGGGCATCTGACCACCTCGGCCAAGCGGGACGGCGATCACTACATCGTCAACGGCGCCAAGACCTTCATCACCTCCGGCGTGCGCGCCGACTATGTGGTGACCGCGGTGCGTACGGGTGGAGCGGGCGCGGCGGGGGTCTCGTTGCTGTTGATCGACAAGGACACTCCGGGGTTTGACGTCACCCGCAAGCTCGACAAGATGGGATGGCGCTCCTCGGATACCGCCGAGCTGTCGTTCACCGATGCACGGGTGCCCGCCGAGAACCTGGTGGGTGGTGAGAACACCGGCTTCGCGCAGATCGCCGGCGCCTTCGTGTCAGAGCGTATCGGCCTTGCCGCCCAGGCATATTCGAGTGCGCAACGCTGTCTTGACCTGACAGTGGAATGGTGCAGGAATCGGCAGACCTTCGGGCGTCCGCTCATCTCCCGCCAGTCCGTGCAAAACACTCTGACCGAAATGGCGCGCAGGATCGATGTCGCACGGGTGTACACGCACGTCCTGGTGGATCGCGCGATCGCGGGCGAGACCAATCTCATCGCCGAGGTCTGCTTCGCCAAGAACACCGCAGTCGAGGCCGGCGAGTGGGTGGCCAACCAGGGTGTCCAGTTGTTCGGCGGCATGGGCTACATGACCGAGAGCGAAATCGAACGGCAGTACCGCGATATGCGCATCATCGGGATCGGCGGCGGCACCACCGAGATCCTCACCTCGCTGGCCGCCAAGCTCCTGGGGTATCAGTCATGACGCAGCTGCGCACCACCGTCAACACCAACTCACCGGAGTACCTCGACGCCGCCGAGGCCATGCTGACCAAACTTGCCGAGGTCAACGCCGAGACGGCAAAAGCGCTCGCCGGCGGTGGTGACAAATACGTTGCCCGCCACCATGAACGCGGCAAGTTGCTGGCACGTGAGCGCATCGAGCTCTTGATCGACCCCGACTCCCCGTTCTTGGAGCTGTGCCCGCTCGCGGCATGGGGTAGCGACTTCACCGTCGGCGCCTCGCTGGTCACCGGCATCGGCGTGGTCGAAGGCGTCGAGTGCATGATCGTGGCCAACGACCCCACCGTCAAGGGTGGCACCAGCAACCCCTGGACATTGCGCAAGGTGCTGCGAGCCAACGACATTGCCTTCAAGAACCGTCTACCCGTGATCTCGCTGGTGGAGTCCGGCGGCGCGGACCTGCCCACCCAGAAGGAAGTGTTTGTCCCCGGCGGGCAGATGTTCCGCGATCTCACTCGGCTTTCGGCAGCCGGCATACCGACGATCGCCCTGGTGTTCGGAAACTCGACCGCCGGCGGCGCCTACATCCCCGGCATGTCCGATCACGTCGTGATGATCAAGGAACGTTCGAAGGTGTTCCTGGCCGGTCCCCCGCTCGTCAAGATGGCGACCGGCGAGGAATCCGATGACGAATCTCTGGGTGGCGCGGAAATGCACTCCCGGGTTTCCGGTTTAGGCGACTACCTGGCGGTGGACGAACAGGACGCCGTAAGGCTCGGGCGTCAGATCGTGTCCCGCCTCAACTGGGTCAAGAAGGGCCCCAAGCCCGCGGCGGTCGTCGAACCGATCGCGGATCAGGAAGAGCTCATCGGCATTGTGCCTGGAGACCTCCGCATCCCGTTCGACCCGCGTGAGGTCATCGCACGCATCGTCGACGGTTCGGAGTTCGACGAGTTCAAAGAGCAGTACGGGTCGTCACTGGTAACCGGGTGGGCGCGTCTACACGGCTACCCCATCGGCATCCTCGCCAACGCGCGTGGCGTGCTATTCAGCGAGGAAGCGCAGAAGGCCACCCAGTTCATCCAGCTGGCCAACCAGACCAACACACCACTTCTGTTCGTACACAACACCACCGGATACATGGTGGGCAAGGAGTACGAAGAGGGCGGCATGATCAAGCACGGGTCGATGATGATCAACGCCGTGTCCAACTCCACCGTGCCGCATCTGTCGCTGATCGTCGGCGCCTCATACGGGGCCGGTCACTACGGCATGTGCGGGCGCGCGTACGACCCGCGTTTCCTGTTCGCGTGGCCCAGCGCCAAGTCGGCGGTCATGGGCGGTACCCAGCTGGCGGGTGTCATCTCCATCGTGAGCCGTGCCGCCGCGGTGGCACGGGGCCAGGCCGTCAACGAGGACGCGGATGCCGCGATGAAGGCCGCCATCGAGGCGCAGATCGAAGCCGAGTCGCTGCCCATGTTCATGTCCGGGCGTCTCTACGACGACGGGGTCATCGATCCCCGCGACACCCGGGCCGTGCTCGGTATGTGCCTGTCCGCCATCGCTAATGGACCAATCGAGGGGACGTCGAACTTCGGCGTCTTCCGGATGTGAGGTAAGAGTTAAGTGACTATCACCTCTGTTCTGGTGGCCAACCGCGGCGAGATCGCCCGCCGCGTCTTCGCTACCTGCCGCAAGCTGGGGCTTGGCACGGTCGCCGTCTACTCCGACGCCGACGCCGACAGTCCGCACGTCTCCGAGGCCGATGCTGCGGTCCACCTACCCGGCACATCCAGCGCCGAGACCTACCTGCGCGGTGAGCTGATCATCGCCGCGGCCAAGGCCACCGGTGCCGACGCCATCCACCCCGGCTACGGATTCCTTTCCGAGAATGCCGATTTCGCTCGCGCGGTGGCCGATGCCGGCCTGACCTGGATCGGTCCGCCAGTCACCGCCATCGAGTCGATGGGCTCGAAGATCGAGTCCAAGAAACTCATGGACGCCGCCGGCGTTCCGGTGCTGGGACAGCTCGACCCGGATACCGTCACCGCCGATCAGCTCCCGGTGCTCGTCAAGGCGTCCGCCGGTGGCGGCGGCCGCGGCATGCGGATCGTCTCTGAGCTCGACAAGCTCCCCGCCGAAATCGCTGCCGCACAACGGGAAGCTCAATCGGCGTTCGGCGACCCGACAGTCTTCTGCGAGCGCTACCTGGGCACCGGTCGACACATCGAAGTACAGGTGATGGCCGACACCCACGGCACCGTGTGGGCTGTGGGTGAGCGCGAGTGCTCCATCCAGCGCCGCCACCAGAAGGTCATCGAAGAGGCACCCTCACCCCTGGTGACCCGAATCGACGGCATGCGGGAGCAGCTCTTCGAGGCGTCACGCACCGCTGCGTCGACCATCGGCTATGTCGGCGCGGGGACTATGGAGTTCCTGGCCACGGAGAGCGGCGAGTTCTTCTTCCTGGAAATGAACACACGCCTGCAGGTGGAGCATCCGGTCACCGAGTGCACCACAGGACTCGACCTGGTCGCATTGCAGATCCAGGTGGCAGAGGGCGGCAAGCTTCCTGCCGAACCGCCTGCCATTCATGGCCATTCGATTGAGGCGCGCTTATACGCGGAGAACCCCGCGGCCGGGTGGCAGCCACAAAGCGGCACTGTGCACACATTTCGGATCCCTGGAGTCTCCGCGGAATTCCACGTGCCCGGACACCCGGGGCGCAACGGGGTGCGCCTGGATTCCACCATCGTCGACGGCAGCGTGGTGTCGGTGCACTACGACCCGATGCTCGCCAAGGTCATCACGGTGGCACCAACGCGCACCGAAGCTTCCCGGCTGTTGGCGTCGACATTGGAACGCACTCGCCTGCATGGCCTGACCACCAATCGCGACCTGCTGGTCAACGTGTTGCGGCATCCGGCGTTCCTCGCCGGCGACACCGACACGTCCTTCCTGGACAAGCATGGCCTCGACGTCCTTTCGAAACCCCTAGCCGACGAAGCGGCGCACCAGTACTCGGCGCTCGCGGCAGCACTTGCCGATGCCGCGGCCAACCGGGCACATGCCATCGTCTGCGCGGATCTGCCCAGCGGATGGCGCAACCTGGCATCCGGCTACCAGACCAAGGAATTCGCGGTGGGCGAAAGCACCATCAGCGTGCGCTACCGCCTGACCCGCGCGGGGCTGGAACTCGATGGAGATTGGCCCGCCATCAAACTAGTTTCGGCGACACCGGATCACGTGGCACTGGTGATCGACGGCGTCCGGCGGGGCTTCGACGTCGCCCGCTACGGCGGTCCCCCCACTGGGGAATACGCAGACGTCGACTCACCGCTCGGCCCGGTCGCACTCACTGTGGTGCCCCGGTTTACCGACCCCAGCACCGAGCTGGCGGCGGGCTCACTCATCGCGCCGATGCCGGGTGTGGTGCTGCGGGTGGGTGCCGCGGTCGGAGACACCGTCACCGCAGGGACGCCGATCGTCTGGTTGGAGGCCATGAAGATGGAGCACACCATCGTCGCCCCCGCCGACGGCGTCATCGAGATCCTCAATGTCGAACCGGGACAACAGGTCGAGCTGGGTACCGTACTGGCCCAGCTGGCCGCCAACGAAGGAGAGTCATGACCGTCACCAATCCTTATGTCGAGTCCGATGAGCGCAAGGCACTGCGGCAAGCGGTGGCCTCGCTCACTGGCAACTACGGCCACGAGTACTACCTGGAAAAGTCCAAGACTCATGCTCCCCTCACCGAGTTGTGGGATGAGGCAGGAAAGCTCGGCTTCTTGGGAGTGAACATCCCCGAGGAATACGGCGGCGGCGGTGCCGGCATGTACGAGCTTGGGCTCGTATTCGAGGAGCTCTCGGCGGCGGGGTGCCCGCTGCTGATGATGGTGGTGTCCCCCGCCATCAATGCCACCATCATCGCCCGCTACGGCACCGATGAGCAGAAGAAGAACTGGCTGCCCTCGATGGCTGATGGCACCTTCACCATGGCGTTCGCCATCACCGAACCCGACGCCGGCTCGAACTCCCACAACATCATCACCACCGCCAAGCGCGACGGTGGTGACTGGATCCTCAATGGGCGCAAGGTCTTCATCTCCGGTGTCGACCAAGCCAACGCCGTGCTGGTGGTGGCGCGCACCGAGGAGGCCAAGACCGGCAAGCTCAAGCCTGCCCTGTTCGTGGTGCCCACCGACACCAAGGGGTTCGAGTACACACCCATCGATATGGAGCTGACGCTCCCGGAACGGCAGTTCCAGGTGTTCCTCGATGATGTACGGGTGCCCGGTAATGCGCTCGTCGGCTCCGAGGACGCCGCGCTCATGCAGCTGTTCGCCGGATTGAACCCCGAGCGAATCATGGGCGCTGCCAGTGGAGTTGGCCTCACCCGGCTCGCATTGAACAAGGCCACCGACTACGTCAAGACCCGGCAGGTGTGGAAGACCCCGATCGGCGCGCATCAGGCCATCGCGCACCCGCTCGCCGAGATCAAGGTGGAGCTGGAACTGGCCAAGCTCATGATGCAGAAGGCCGCCACTTTGTACGACTGCGGCGATGACTGGGGCGCCGCGGAGGCGGCCAACATGGCCAAGTACGCCGCGGCGGACGTGGCCTGCCGCGCGGCCGACCGTGCCGTGCAGTCCTTGGGCGGCAACGGATTGACCTCCGAGTACGCCGTGGCGCCCCTGCTGAATCTGTCGCGCTTCGGGCGTATCGCCCCGGTGAGCCGGGAGATGATCCTCAACTTCGTGGCGCAGACGTCCCTCGGCCTACCCCGCTCGTACTAAAGGAAAGGTCCGCCGAATGGCGAAAGAATCTGACACTCTGGTCCAGTACGAGGTGGAAGGCCGCGCCGCTCGCCTGACCCTCGACTCACCGCACAACCGCAATGCGTTGTCCAGCAGGTTGGTGCTGCAACTGCGAGAGGGACTGCAGCGGGCCGCTGTCGACAAGACGGTGCGTGCCGTGGTGCTCACCCACACCGGCAACACCTTCTGCGCGGGCGCCGACCTGTCGGAAAGCTCAGCGGCGTCGTCCGATCCCCAAGATGTCGCCAAGGATCGGGCCGGCCAACTCACCACGCTACTGCGCGACATTCTTGAGCTGCCCCTGCCCGTCATCATCGCCGTCAACGGCCATGTGCGGGCCGGGGGTTTCGGTCTGGTGGGAGCCGCCGACATCGCGGTAGCAGGACCCGACAGCACCTTCGCACTGACCGAGGCACGCATCGGAGTCGCGCCGTCGATCATCTCGCTGACGCTGCTGCCCCGGCTCACCGGCCGGGCGGCCGGGCGCTACTTCGTCACCGGCGAGAGGTTCGACGCGCGGGTGGCCGCGGAGATCGGTTTGGTGACCAAGTCCGTCGATAGTCCCGAGGCAGTCGAGGCCGCGGTCACTTCGTTAGTGGATGACATCGCGCTTGGTTCGCCGCAAGGGCTGGCCGAGTCGAAGAGGCTCACCACCGCGCCGATCCTCGCCGATTTCGATGCGCGTGCAGTCGAGTTGACAGAAACCTCCGCGCGTTTGTTCGTGTCTCCCGAGGCGCAGGAGGGCATGTTGGCCTTCCTGCAGAAGCGTCCGCCCGCGTGGCAGGTGTGAACCAGACTGCACTACGTGTGTAGTGCGCTGAGCAACACTAATGAACCGCGTGCCTTTAAGCGCCGTTCGTCGTAGGCTCGGCGGTGATGAGCAACCTCCCTGAGCGGGTTACCGCATCGATGCGGGCCGCAGACGCCGATCGTATGCGCGTCGCACAGCTGTTATCCGACGCTGCCGCGCAGGGTCGGCTGGAGCTCTCTGAGTTCGAGGAGCGCCTCACGAAGGTGTACTCGGCAAATACATACGGTGAGCTTGATCAGCTCAGCGCGGACCTGCCCGCAGTCGCTACTTCTCAAGTTCGCGGTCAAGACAGCAAGCCAGCCCCCTCGACGGTGCTGATGGCAATCATGAGCGGATTTGAACGACGGGGCCGCTGGAACGTACCCGGCAAGCTCACTTCATTCGCGCTGTGGGGTGGCGGCGTGCTGGACCTGCGCTACGCCGACTTCACCTCCAATGAGGTGGAGATCCGCTCCTTCTCCATCATGGGCGGCCAGACGATCCTCTTACCGCCGGAGGTCAACGTCGACGTCAAAGGTGTCGCGGTGATGGGTGGCTTCGATCACTCGGCGAGTGGCCGAGGCGTAGAGGGTGCCCCGCACGTGACGGTCAAGGGGTTCTCGCTGTGGGGTGGCGTGAACGTCAAGCGGAAGCGGCGCAAGCGGCGCGAGTCGCTGGAAGAGCAGTAACAAGATCCAGAGCGCCGAAGCGCCACAGCGCATTCACAACCTGACGGCGCCGGTCGATATCCAGTTCTGCGGCAAGAACCGCGTCAAGATCATTCAGGGTGAACTCCCCGGTAAGCGCTAAGAGTCCGTCAAGGTTCACCGCGCCGCCGAACGCGATATCGCGACCACGGGCCACCAGATGGGTTCGCTCCGCGCCGATGAATGATTGCACCACTCCGGGATAAGCCCAGCCGAATGTGGCACCAACGGGAGGATCGCCGGTACGTAAGGCCGCCACCTTCGGCGCGCGCAGATACCCGGCGGTGCGCTGTTTCGCCGCCGCCAGTTCCATGGTTGTCGCCAATCCGGACATCGCCGCGGGGTCGTGGAGCATCTCCATCACCAGCTGACCGACATCCTCGAAGCTGCGGGGCTCGCCTGCCGCGTCGAGCCGCGCACCGAAGTGATCGATCATCAAGTCCGAGAATGATTTCCGGACGTTGGGCGGAAATAGTGTGATCCCCAGAAACACCGAGGGACCTGCGTTGCGAAAAAGGTGGTAGCGCCCCCGGGGGATGCACACGAAGTCACCCGGACACAGGGTGTAGCGGCTGGCGCCGGGAAGCAGTCGGTCGAAGTCAAATGAGACCTTGCCCAATGACGGGTTCTCGAATAACTGATGTTGGTCCATTCCCTCCGCGGGCCACACCCAGAGTTCCTTGACACCCGGACCCAGGTGGAAGATCAGCGATGGCTCGTCATCCTTGTGAATTCCGAAGGGTGTCCATTCCACATCAGCGATGAAGGTGTAAATATCCGCGCCGGACACCAGGTCTCGATCCGGGACAAGACTGCGCACCACAGCCTGGGCCAACGCGGCAAGACCCAGATCCCATGAGGAGGCGTCGTTGATGGCGACGCATGCCGGACGATCGTCGGCGTTATCGGCGAGCCACTCGGTCAAGGACTGCGCGCCTTTGGGCGCGCTGCGTGAGAGCCGCTCGGTGAGCTTGAAGTCGAACTCGCTGCCCCGGAACGCGCGCAGTCGCAGTCCTTTTCCTTCGGCGGTGGTCGCTGAGGTCACTGCCGCCGCTATCCGATCGGTGATCGCCTTCTGGTCCGGCACCAGCCCGGAAATGAAGACCGTTTCTTCATAGCGAGGGGCCCAGTCCGCGACGAACCGGCGCCAGCGGGGGTCATGGACGAACACTGTTTTCGCCTCCGTGCTTGCGTCCGGGCGTGCGCGGCCTAGGGGACGGCCACGCACGCCCGACGTCCACTCTTAGTGGCTGGCAACCATTTCCGTCGCGGTGACGATTTCATCGTCCTCGACAACGATCTCAACAGCGATATCGCGCATGGCGGTTCCTTTCATTGAACGGTTAACTGCCCAACTCATCAGAAGCACCGTGGTGGCATCCGTCGCATGGAGCCACTGCGGTGGACCACGCCCAGCCCGCAGGCGCCGTCACTAGATCAGTCGTACGGCCGTAGCCAAAAGTTCCCGTGTTCAGCCGATTCACACCGGCGAGAGCTCCCACGCACCACTGCCCGTCAGCTGCAACCGCGACTGGTGATGGCGGTCGATCGTCGACCTGTGCCCCACACTGAACACGACGCTGTCGGGCAGCCGTTCCCGCACCAGCGCATACATCGCGTCCTCCAGCCCCTCATCCAGGGCCGAGGTCGACTCGTCGAGGAACACCACTGTCGGGCGCACCAGCAGCACCCGCACGAAGGACACCCGCTGCTGCTCGCCCAGCGAGAGCACGGCCGCCCAGTCGGCTTCTTCCTCCAACCGCTCGGCCAAATGTCCCAGGGAGACATCACGCAAAGCCTGCGTCAACTTCTCGTCCGAAACTTCCTCCACCGGAAGCGGATACACCACGGTCTCGCGCAGATTGCCCAACGGCAGATACGGCAGCTGCGGCAGGAACAGCGTCGCCCAGCCGTCGGGACGCGCGACCACACCCGTGGCCTGTGGCCACAGCTGTGCCAGGCTGCGCAGCAGGGTCGTCTTCCCGCATCCCGATGGGCCCTTGACGACGACACTGCCACCCGCCGACAGCTCGAGGTTCAGGTCCGCGATCATGTCCAGCCCCTGTAGATCTCGGACATCGACATCGGTGAGGGTCAGGGCGTTGTCCGCGTCGGTCACGTCGATCCTCGGCAGTTCGCGGGCTCGGTGGTCGCTGTCGAGCATCTGGTCGATGCGCATGAGTGCGGCCCGATAGACGGTGAATTCGTCATAGCTGTCCCGGAAGAAGGACATTGCGCCGCAGACACTTCCAAACGCCGCAACGGTCTGCAGCAGGTCCCCCACCTTGATCTGCCCGGTAAAGAATCGTGGCGCCTGCACGATGTAGGGGATCATTCCCGTCGTCACATCGCCGACACCACGATTCCAGCCGTTCAGTCGCAGCTGCGCGAAGACGATCCGCCACATGTTGGCGATGATGTCGGCGAAGCGCGCATGGAGCAGTCCGCGTTCACGCTCGCCGCCACGATAGAACGCCACCCGCTCCGCACTGTCGCGCAGGCGCACCAACGCATAGCGGAAACTCGCACTGAATCGTTCGTTCAAGAAATTCAGCCGTACCAACGGCCGGCCGATCCAGAACGCAAGGACCGTCACGGTGATCGAGAAGACGAAGGCGATGAACACCATGGCGCGCGGGATCTCGACTCCCCACAGCAGCAACGGACCCGAGAGCTGCCACAGCACTCCGGTGAACATCACGATCAAGAGGGTTTTGTTTACCGCGCCGAGCACCAAATCCACCGACTTGGTGGTGTGCGTCTCGATATCGATCTGGATTCGCTGATCCGGGTTCTCTACCGGAGTATCCAGAAAACGGTTGCGGTAGAACGCATCCTTGCTCATCCAGTCGTCGACGAGCCGCGTGTTGAGCCATACCCGCCACCGGATGGCGAGCACTCTCCGCAGGAAGAGATCCACCACCGTGTACGTCACGGTGAGTACTACCAGCACTCCGCTGATCGCGAAGGACGTGAAAAATGCCTGACGCGCGTCCGCCAGCAGTCCGGAGTCATGGGTGACGAGCGCCTCCGAACCAACCTGCAACGCATTCATCAGGTCCTTGTACTGGTACGTGAAGATGACCGTCACGCGCGCCATGTACACGGTGTGCCACATCATGAACGCCACCAACGCCCACGTGCGCCAGGTGTCGCTCCCCCAGAAGAAGGGGGCGTTTACCCGCCAGAACTGTTGCCCCCATTGAGTGAAACGGGCGATCAGAAAGGCCACCGCAAGGAAGACCACCATGGTGATCACCCACGCCTGCAGCGTCCACACCAGCGAGCGCAATGGCTCGCCCGGCCAATCCAAACTGGGCTGAACCATTGGCTCTCCCTCTTAGTGCACCCTAGTGGGCAAAGTGGCGTGCTCCGGTGGTGTACAACGTGATTCCGGCGGCCTTGGCGGCATCGGCCACCAGCTCATCGCGCATCGACCCGCCCGGATGCACGATCGCGCGCACTCCGGCCTCCGTCAGCACCTCCAGGCCGTCGGGGAAGGGGAAGAACGCATCCGAGGCCGCGACCGCACCGGAGACTCGATCCCCACCCCGTGAGACTGCCAATCGCGCGGCGTCGACGCGGTTGACCTGTCCCATGCCGACACCGATAGTGGCGCCACCGGAGGCGACGACGATCGCGTTGGACTTGACGGCCCGCCCGACCTTCCAGGCGAACACCAAGTCCGCCAACGTGTCCTCGTCCGCGGCGGCGCCGGCCACCAGTGTCCAGTTGGCCGGATCGTCACCCTCGGCGTCCAGCGCGTCGCGCTCCTGTACGAGCAGACCACCACTGATGTGTCGCCACTCGGTGCGCCCGGACTGTGACTGCGCCAGGCGCAGCAGACGCACGTTTTTCTTGCGGCTCAGCACCTCCACCGCGCCCTCGGCGTAACCGGGCGCGACGATCACCTCGGTGAAGATGTCGGCGACCCGCTCCGCCATCTCCACGCTCACCTCACGGTTGACGGCTATCACCCCGCCGAAAGCGCTCAACGGATCGCATTCGTGGGCCTTGAGGTGGGCGTCGGCAATCGATATGTCCGACACCGCGATACCGCACGGGTTGGCATGTTTGATGATGGCCGCACAGGCCTTGTCCTGGTCCCACGCGGCACGCCAGGCGGCGTCTGCATCCGTGTAGTTGTTGTACGACATCTCTTTTCCGTGCAGCTGCTCGGCCTGTGCCAATCCGTGCCCGGAGGCACCCGTGTACAGGGCTGCCTGCTGATGCGGGTTCTCGCCATAGCGCAGCACCGCCGAGCGGTTCCATGTCCCGCCGATCCAGGCGGGCAACTCCGCGCCCTCGGGCTCCGCGACAGCCGACAGCCAGCCTGCCACGGCCACGTCATACTCGGCGGTGTGACGGAACGCTCTGGCCGCCAGGACCTTCCGCGCCTCCAGGGTGAACCCCCCGGCACCGACGGCAGCCAGTGCTTCACCGTATGAGGCGGGGTCGACGACCACCGCCACGCTCGGGTGGTTTTTGGCAGCGGCGCGCACCATCGAGGGTCCGCCGATGTCGATTTGTTCGACGCATTCGTCCTCGGTGGCACCCGAGGCCACCGTGGCGGCAAACGGGTACAGGTTGACCACCACCAGTTCGAAGCCCTTGACGCCCAGCTCTTCGAGTTGAGTGAGGTGTTCCTCGCGGCGAGTATCGGCCAAGACACCGGCGTGCACATGCGGATGCAAGGTCTTCACCCGGCCATCCAGTACCTCCGGAAAACCGGTGACCTCTTCCACGGGGGTCACCGGAATTGACGCGGCGGCAATGGTTTTCGCGGTGGATCCGGTGGAAACCAGTTCCACACCGGCGGCGTGCAGCCCACTGGCGAGCTCTTCGAGTCCGGTCTTGTCGTAGACGCTGATCAATGCCCGCCGTACGGGTCGCTGCGTACTCACTTGATGGAGGCCCTTCTTCCGTTCCATGTCAAACCTCTGGTGGCGACCGCGGCCAGCACATCTACCAGCAGCGTCCGTTCCACCACCTTGATGCGTTCATGCAGGCTCGCCTCGTCGTCGTCCCCGTGAACGGGGACGGCTTGCTGCGCGAGGATCGGGCCGGTATCCATCCCGGCATCGACCAGGTGCACCGTGCAGCCGGTGACCTTGACCCCATGCGCCAGGGCTTCGGGCACGGCGTGCGCGCCGGGAAAAGACGGCAGCAGCGCGGGATGAGTGTTGATGACCCGACCCAAGAACTGTGAAAGAAACTGTGGTCCAAGAATCTTCATGAATCCGGCCGATACCACCAGATCGGGCCGGTGCGCGGCGGTGGCCTCGGTGATCGCGGCGTCCCAGTGTTCGCGGGTGTCGTACTCACCGAGCCGCACGGTGTAGCTGGGAAGCTGCGCGCCAGCGGCGATATCGACGGCATCGCATTGCCGGTCGGTGCCCACCGCGACGATCCGAGCGGGGAAGTCACCCGTGGCCGCGTCTAAGAGGGAGCGCAGGAGGGTTCCCGTACCGGAAGCCAGGACCACGACGCGCGCGGGGGCAGACGGCGCAATCTCAACGGCCTGCTGGGGCTCCGATGAGCCGCTTGCGCGAAGAGAATCCGACACCGACACGCCGCTGAGCGTAGCCGGGCTGGTCACGTGGCCGATTCTGGAGGGTCGCTGGAGTCACTCTCGGGGCCGGGCTCCGGATCTGATTCAGGTTCCGGCTCCGACTCCGGTTCCGGCTCGGGTTCAATGTCCGGCTCGGGTTCCAGCGCCGGCTCGGGTGCCGGTTCAGGCACGGATTCGGGTTCCGGCTCCTGCACCGGTTCCGGCCGCGCCCTGGCCGGGAGGCGGGTGGCTCCGCCCAGCATGAACACCGTCAACAGGCCGATGACCAGGAACCAGAAGAACACCCCGGGGCCGAACGTGCCCTGGTCGATCCCGAGGCGTCCGAAGTTCCCCAGCTGTCCTCCGGCGAGCTTGCCGACGATCGCCAGGAATGTTGCCGCCAGAAGCGCCGCCGTGACCACTTTGTGAATCGCGGTGGGCCATGGCACGGGTCGGCGTGCGCATTGCTGGCCGACGGCCACCCCGGACACCGCACCGATGATCATCAGTGCCACCCACGCGGGGCCGAGCGGCGGTGTGGGAACGGCCGCGAGGATCGGCACTGCGGGCAGCTGACCGCCGAATACGGCGAACGCACTGAAGGCCGCGGTGCCCACATGTGCGCTGGATCCGACCGCCAGCGCACATGCACCCAGAATGACGTTGGGCGCATAGAGGAGCGCCAACAGTGTCAAGCTCAGCTGACCTACGAAATCGTTGGTCACCGAGTACAGCTGATCCATCGTCGCCCAGTGCACCACCAGCGACCCCGCCGTCACGGCCGCGGACAGCCCGAACAACGCGAGTACCCCGGCGGCAGCGCCACGGGCGGCCTCCATCGGCCATGACGGCAGCTCTAGGACCACCGCGAGCCGCCTGCCGACCCGCAGTAAAACGCCGGCAATTGCACCGGCCGCGTGAACACCGAGGACAGAACCGAATGCGCGCAAGGCATTTGGTGATTGCAGCTGGGTCAGCACCGTCGATGCGTCATGAATGATCGCCAGCGATATCGCCGTCATGAGGAGCGGGCCGGCTAGCGCCGAGGCGATCACCCACCGGATCACGTACCAGGAAGCGGTGGGTGCGATTGTCGAGGCGACGGTTCGGGCGACACCCCACACCATTGCCGCCGTTGGCAATAGCGGCAGCACCTCGATGACTCGCCCACCGATCGAGATCGGTACCAGGTGGGTGCCCAGCCACATGCTGGCCACCGCACCGAACGTCCCGGTCATGTCGCTGTTGGCAATCACCAACTGCACCAGGACGATTGCCGCAATGATGACCAACGCAACTGCTGACGGGCCAAAGGCAACCGTCAGCAGTGCGCGAGCCTGCGCGGGATTGGCGCGCGAGGTTTGATTCACGCGCCGATCACGGCAGTAAACACCGTCTAGTTGGAGGGACGAGAGGTGCCGAACAGATCGTCACCGCTGGCAGCGGCCGAACCGGCGCTGGCGCCGCCCTGCTGCTCACCACCGGGAGCCTGACCGCTGGCCGCACCAAAGGTGGGGTACTGCTGGGTCGGCTGCGACGACGCGGCCTGCTGAGCCGGCTGTGCCGACGGCGGCGTGAACCCGGTGCTGCTGAAGCCCTGCGGCGGAGTCGGAGGCGCCGACTGCGGCGGCTGCTGGCCGTAGCCGCCGTACGAGGGCGGCCCGGCGGGAGAGGGCTGCTGCTGGCCGTAGCCCTGTGCACCGGCCTGGCCGTAACCCTGAGCGGCCGGCTGACCGAAGCCCTGCTGCTGGCCGTAGCCCTGTGCACCGGCCTGGCCGTAGCCCTGCCCCTGCTTGGGAAGCTGCTGCTGTGGCTGCTGCGGCGGGGTGTAGTACTGGCTCTGCTGCGTCTGGTACTGGCTGCCAAACGGGTTGGTCGCCGGAGAGGCGGTCTTGGCCTTGACGACGCCCACCTCACTGAGCAGGGCGTAGACGGCGGCCGCGGCCTGCAGGCCGGACACCACGGCGAGCGTGATCAGGCCCCACCCGATGCCGACCTCACCGAAGGCGGCCGCGAACGGGTTGCCGAAAAGTCCACCAAGCACGAAGAGGAATCCGACGATCGACAGGATTGCCACGGGAGCCTGCTTGTCATCCTTGCCGGAGAGGAGCGAGACACCCGCGGTCAGACCGGCGATCAGCAGAGCGAACTGCGCGAAGCCGAAGACCGGCGACAAGGCCAGGAGGTCGAATCCGCCGAAGCTTCCCGATGTCCCCGAGCTGGCCTTCCCGGTGTAGAACGGCCCGAAGCCGGCAATGAAGCCGATCAGGCTCAGCACCAAGACACCACCGGGTAGGTAAACCCCCAGCGCGCCCGTGTTGGGCTCAGCCACAAAGGACGGGGTGCCGTACGGGTTGGACGGCTGCGCGGGCTGGTATCCGGGCCCACCGGTCGAATACGTCATTACATCTCCTACATCACGGTTTCGGTCGTGGTCTCGGGGTGGATCGCCTCCACGCTACTGCACCCGGCGCCGGTACGGACGCAGACAAGGCTAGACGCGGCCGAGGCACATCGGTTAGCTCAAAACCGGTACGCGATATTCGCTGTGGGTTTCCTGAGCGTCGGCCGCCTCGATCTCACGGACCAGTGGCAGCACCTTGGCGCCGAAGTATTCGATCTCCTCCTGGAAGTGCAGGAAGCCACCCAGGATCAGGTCCACACCCCGCCGCCGGTAGGCGACAATCCGCTCGGCGATCTGTTCCGGGGTACCGATGAGCTGGGTGCGGAATCCGTCGTTGTATTGCACGAGGTCCTCGAACGAGGAATCCGCCCACATCCCCTTCTTATCGCCGGTGGCCGAACCAGCCTGTTGAACGGCCGCGCGGAAACCCTCAACGGCGGGGCGGTTGGCCTTGGCGACAATCTCCCGTAGCACCTCGCGCGCTTCGGCCTCGGTATCTCTGGCGATGATGAAACCGTTGAGCCCGACGCTGACCTCGCGGCCGACGGTTCGGGCGTGGTCCCGGACCTCCACGATCTGGTCGGTGATACCGGCGAAGTCCTTCCCGTTGGAGAAATACCAGTCGGAGTACAGGCCGCCGTTGCGCCGTGCGGCCGTCGAGTTGCCGCCCTGGAACAGCTCCGGGGTGTGCAGCGGCTTCGGCTTCAGCGTGAAGTCGTGGATCCGATAGAAATCGCCCCGGAAGTCGACGTCATCCTCGGTCCAGATCTTGCGCAACACCTGGAGGAATTCGCCGCTTCGCCGATACCGCTCATCGTGCTCCAACCATGGTTCGCCCAAGTGCGTGAACTCGTCCTTGAACCATCCGGACACCACGTTGACGGCGAAGCGACCGCCCGACAAGTGATCAGCCGTCGCGCCTAGCTTGGCGAGCACACCCGGCTGCCAAAGCCCCGGGTGAACCGCGGCGATCACCTTGAGCCGCTCGGTGGCCAGCAGCAGAGCCAGGGAGAAACTGGTGGATTCGTGTTGATACTCGGCGCCGTAACTGGCCTCGTAGCGCACCTGGGTGAGCGCGTATTCGAAGCCGTTGTTCTCGGCCGCGCGTGCCAGGGCGACGTTGTAGTCGTAACCCCAGTCCGTGCGCTGCTCGATGGTGCTGGTGACCAGCCCGCCGCTGACATTGGGGACCCAGTACGCGAATTTGACGTGGTCGGATATCCGTTCGGTCGTCACGGGGATATGCAAACAGCGAACCCTTTGAGCGGTCATCCGTCTCGCTCACCGTGATCCGTTCCCCCGCGGGTTTGGGCCCCACCCTCGACAACAAAACTGGAACACGTTCTAATTGGTGGATGGACTACGGGCTCGTTCTGTTCACCAGTGACCGCGGCATCTCGCCGGACATCGCCGCCAAGGCGGCCGAGGACGGCGGGTTCAGCACCTTCTACGTTCCCGAACACACGCATATCCCGATCAAGCGCGAGGCCGCGCATCCCGGGACCGGCGGCGCGGAACTACCCGACGACCGCTACATGCGCACCTTGGATCCATGGGTGTCTCTCGGCGCCGCGTGTGCGGTGACCTCAAAGATCCGGCTGGCCACCGCGGTCGCGATCCCCGTCGAGCACGATCCCATTACCCTCGCCAAATCGATTGCCACCCTTGATCACATGAGCGGCGGCCGGGTTACCGTCGGCGTCGGATACGGCTGGAACACTGACGAGCTGGCCGATCACAACGTTCCCGCCGGCCGTCGCCGCACCATGCTGCGCGAGTACATCGAGGCGATGCGCAAGCTCTGGGAGAACGAAGAGGCCAGCTATTCAGGCGAATTCGTCAATTTCGGCCCCAGCTGGGCGTGGCCCAAGACGGTGCAGAAGCATGTGCCGGTGATCGTGGGCGCGGGCGGCACCGAGAAGAACTTCAAGTGGATCGCGAAGAACGCCGACGGCTGGATGTCGACCCCACGCGACGAGGACATCACCGGCAAGATCGTGGCGCTCAAAGAGGAGTGGGCGGCGGCCGGCCGTGCGGGCGACCCACTGATCTACGTGCTGGCGGGCAAGCCGGACCCCGAGCAGCTCGCCGCGTGGCGCGAGCTGGGTGTCACCGAGGCGATCTTCGGGATGCCCGATCGCTCCGAGGACGAGGTGCGGGCATACATCGAACGGCTGTCCGGAAAACTGGCCGCATTCGCCTAACGCACGGAGAACGGCGGCTGAGCCGCGAACCTCTGTTCCACTCGAATGGTTGGCGTCACCCGCGCCACCCAACGACGTAGACGCGATAGCGGATGATCGGGAAACTTATCGTCCCAACGTATTTCGTCGGCGATGTTGTACGGGATGCCCGGTTCGAGATCAGGCGCGTACGGGTGCGGGGGCCACATGCGCGATGACGGATCGCCAACCGCCAGCAGTTCTTCCAGCACGGTCGCCTCGCGCACCCCGGTCACCGGCCCCTCCGCGAACGCTCCGCAGACCATCGCGTACGAATGCGCACGCGGAACGACTATCGATGCCATGAAGGTGAGCCCTTGCGGGGCATCAGCTTTCGGAACCTTCACCACGTACAACAGGCCCGGGAGGGTATCGACGCCAACGATGTAGGCCTCAATGACTCCAGCGCGCCGAGCGAGCACCGTCTCGACGAGCGCACGGCGCACCACGCTCAGATCCTCCAGCGGCACCGACAGGTAGGGACCCCGCGAATCGGATACCCAGAACTGATCGCCGGTCGCCGGGTCGTACCAGCCGTCAACGCTCGGCACCAGCCCGGATGTGTCGAACGAGAGGCCCACGAACCGAGAAGGTAGCCGGTTACCAGGGGCGACGATGCCCCGTCATCCGATTGTTCATGCGTAGGTCACACAATCTCACTGAACGAAACCCGAGATCGCCTGACAGTAGATCCGGCGCCTCCAGAGAGATGAAAGGTGCTACCGGAGGCGCGATTTCGGCCAGAATGCGGCACAACATGGGCGAAACGACAAGGACCCCAACCGGGAATCCGGTCGGGGCCCTTGCGCACGTAACCTGTTACAGGCTCTGCAGGATCTCGCGAGCCAGCTTGGCGGTCTCGGACGGCGTCTTGCCGACCTTCACACCGGCCTCCTCAAGGGCCTCCTTCTTGGCCTGAGCGGTACCCGAGCTGCCGGACACGATGGCACCGGCGTGACCCATGGTCTTGCCCTCGGGGGCCGTGAAGCCCGCGACGTAGCCGACGACAGGCTTGGACACGTTGGCCTTGATGTAGTCGGCCGCACGCTCCTCGGCGTCGCCACCGATCTCACCGATCATCACGATGATCTTGGTCTCCGGGTCCTTCTCGAACGCCTCGATGGCGTCGATGTGGGTGGTGCCGATGACCGGGTCTCCGCCAATGCCGATGGCAGTCGAGAAACCGAAATCGCGCAGCTCGTACATCATCTGGTAGGTCAGCGTGCCGGACTTCGACACCAGGCCGACCGGACCGGTGCCGGTGATGTTGTTCGGCGTGATGCCGACCAGCGCCTCACCGGGGGTGATGATGCCGGGGCAGTTGGGCCCGATGATCCGGGTCTTGTTGCCCTTCTCAAGGTTGTAGGCCCACGCATACGCGCTGTCCTGCACCGGGATTCCCTCGGTGATCACGACCAGCAGCGGGATCTCGGCGTCGATGGCCTCGATGATCGCGTCCTTGGAGAACGCGGGCGGCACGAAGGCGATCGACACGTCGGCGCCGGTCTCCTTGATGGCCTCGGCCACCGAACCGAAGACCGGGAGCTCGACGTCGTTGCCGTCTGCATCCTTGTGCGACACCGTAGTTCCGGCCTTGCGGGCGTTCACGCCGCCCACGACCTGGGTGCCGGCCTTGAGCATCAGTGCGGTGTGCTTGGTGCCCTCACCGCCGGTGATGCCCTGGACGATGACCTTCGAATCCTTGTTCAGAAAGATAGACATTGATTCAAGCTCCCTTACTTGCTCGCCAGCTCGGCGGCCTTGTCGGCACCGGCGTCCATGGTCTCGGCCTGGATGACCAGCGGATGGTTGAACTCGGCCAGGATCGCGCGGCCCTCGTCGACCTTGTTGCCGTCGAGACGGACCACGAGCGGCTTGCTTGCCGTGTCACCGAGAGTCTTCAGGGCGCCGACGATGCCGTTGGCGACAGCGTCACACGCGGTGATGCCACCGAACACGTTCACGAAGACGCTCTTGACCTGCGAATCGCCCAGGATGACGTCGAGACCGGCGGCCATGACCTCGGCCGAGGCGCCACCGCCGATGTCCAGGAAGTTGGCGGGCTTCACGCCGTTGTGGTTCTCGCCGGCGTAGGCGACCACGTCGAGAGTCGACATGACCAGACCCGCGCCGTTGCCGATGATGCCGACCTGGCCGTCAAGCTTGACGTAGTTGAGGTCGTGTTCCTTGGCCTTGAGCTCCAGCGGATCGGTGGAGTCCTTGTCTTCGAACTCGGCGTGGCCGGGCTGGCGGAAGTCGGCATTGCCGTCCAGGGTGACCTTGCCGTCCAGGGCCAGGATCTGATCATCGGGGGTACGCACCAGCGGGTTGACCTCAACCAGGGTGGCGTCCTCACCGACGAACACCTCCCACAGCTTCTGGATGGTTACCGCGGCGGCATCCAGGACTGCGGCGGGCAGCTTGCCCTTCTCGGCGATCTCACGGGCCAGAGCCAGATCGACGCCCTTGACCGCGTCGACCGGCACCTTGGCCAGCGCGTCGGGGTTCTCCTCGGCCGTGACCTCGATCTCCACGCCACCTTCGACCGAACACATGGCCAGGTAGGTGCGGTTAGCGCGATCCAGCAGGAAGGAGATGTAGTACTCCTCGGCGATATCGCTGGCCTCGGCGACGAGGATCTTCTTGACGACATGGCCCTTGATGTCCAGGCCCAAGATGTTCTGTGCGTGTGTAAAAGCGTCATCGGGAGTGGCGGCGTACTTCACACCACCAGCCTTGCCACGTCCACCAACCTTGACCTGCGCCTTGATCATCACCGGCTTACCGATTTCTTCGGCGATCGCCTTGGCATCCTCGGCGGTGGTGGTAACCCGGCCCGGCGTCGTCGGCACGTTGTGCTTAGCGAACAGCTCCTTGGCCTGGTACTCGAAAAGATCCATCTACTAGCCCTCATCTTCGATCGGCACTATTGCACTAGGGACTGTAGCCAAGGCCACAGCGGCGCCCCTCACTACTTCTGAGTAAGTGGCCGAATTCACCACCTGGTCACTCATAGAATTCATCATTTGGCTACCCGCTGGCAGGACTCGAACGCGTCTGTAACCGGTTTCAGTTCGGTCACAGGGGGTCGCCATACGGCCGTGATCTGTGGTGAGGTAGCCCCGGCGAGATTCGGCAACGACGCCGCGGCTTGGGAGCCCTATCAGCGCCTTCGTGACACAAGTCACATTTATATGCGTTTCGGCGCATTGAGTTGCGACTCCCCTTGCCCAACCGTTACCTTCTCTTGGGTTAGATCACGTTTTGGTCACGCCAGGTCGTGACGCCGAACGGAAGACTGGCGAGGTTTTGACACAGCATCGAACGACACGCACGCGTGGTGATCGAAGCGCGGCACCGAGTGAGAACGAGATCACCAACATCGTGCCGATCGACGAGTTCGGCCTGAGTGATGCGCTGGAACGTCCCGAGCTTGAGGATTACGACGTCTACGAGGACGCCCCGGAAGAGGACTCCGAGACGGAGCACCAGGCCGCTCTCGCCCAGATCGAGCAGGACTGGGAAGAGGACACCGACGAAGCCGACCGGATCCGCGCCTCCATCGAGGCCACCGCGGACTGGTTCGCCGCCTCTGCCGCACGCACCAGAGACCCTCGCGACACCCCCACCGACAAGCTGCCCAAGATCAGCAGCGGAGGCGCACACCGCCGCCGCGAGATCGGTCAGGTAGGCAAGACGCGCATCGCCCTGGCAGCCATGGCCGCCGGTGCAGCTGCAGCTGCCGGGTATAGCGCGCTGAGCGAGCACGATGCCGCAGCGGCCGCAGATCGTCACAGCCTCGCGTTGGGCAGCTCCGCAGCGGTGATGGCCGCCCACGGGCCGCAGTTGATCTCCGCGCCACTGGCCACCGACACCTCGATCACCGATGAGCAGCTGGCGAAGGCCACCGCCTTCGCTTCCGAGCGTGCGGACCGCGAGAAGCGTCTGTTGGCTCCGCGCTTCGTGATGCCCGCGAACGGCACCTTCACCTCCGGCTTCGGTTACCGCTGGGGTGCCCTGCACGGCGGCATCGACATCGCCAACAGCATCGGCACTCCGATCGTGGCCGCGGCAGATGGCGTCGTCATCGCGACGGGCCCGACCGCCGGCTACGGCGCCTGGGTCAAGATCCGCCACTCGGACGGCACCGTGACGCTGTACGGCCACATCAACACCTGGGAAGTATCGGTGGGCCAGCGCGTGATGGCAGGTGACCGCATCGCCACCATCGGCAACCGCGGTAACTCGACCGGGCCGCACCTGCACTTCGAGGTGCTGCTGGGTGGATCGCAGCGCATCGACCCGCAGGGCTGGTTGGCCAACAAGGGCATCACCTTCAGCCGCTTCGGCGACTAGTCATAGCCTTCAACGCCGAGTGTGAGCAGCGCCGCTCACACTCGGCGTTTTTGTTCTAGAGCTTCTGCACGGGCGCGAAGTTGTGCATCAGCTTCACGCGTCCGTCGCTGCCGAAGTCGATGAGCGATGTGGCGCTCTCGCCAACACCAGTCACCTCCATGACCTTGCCCAGCCCGTACTTGTCGTGGCTCACCCGATCACCGGGTTCGAGCACCAGCAGCGGCTTGGTGCGCTTCTTGGACGGAGCACCCAACGAGCCGCCGCCCCCGCGCGATCCACTGGACCCATAGCCACCGCCGCCGTAGCTTCCGGCACCAGTCGCGATCCGTCCCGGCAGCGGATCCGTGCGCCGCCATTCGATCAGATCTTGCGGAATCTCTTGCAGGAAGCGCGATTCCGGATTCATCATGGGCTGCCCCCACGACGAGCGCACCTTGGCGCGGCTCAGGTACAGACGCTGACGGGCCCGCGTGATCCCGACGTAGGCAAGTCGGCGTTCCTCGGCCAGCTCCACCGGATCCCCGAGGGCGCGCATGTGCGGGAACATGCCGTCCTCCCAGCCGGTGACGAAGACCACCGGGAATTCCAGCCCCTTGGCAGTGTGCAGAGTCATCATCGTGACCACACCGGCGGTCGATTCGGGCAGCTCGTCGGCATCGGCAACCAGCGACACCCGCTCCAGGAACGCCTCTAGGCTTCCCGGAGGCGCACCGATATTCTCGTCGTCAACCGGCAGATCATCCCCCGCCGCTTGGACATTTGCCGCATCCGCACTGAATTCATGTGCGACGCTGACTAATTCATTGAGGTTATCGAGACGCGCCAGCTCCTGGGGATCGCTGCTGTTCTCCAGTTCGTATCGATACCCGGTGTGGTTGAGCACGGCGTCGACCACATCGCCGATATCCGGTAACGCCCCCGGATCGGTGCGTAACGTGGCGCGGATCTCGTCGAGCATGTCCATGAAGGCGGCAATTGCCTTCTCGGAGCGAGAGTTCAGCATCGCGACCTTGCCCGCGGCGGCATCTGCGAGCGCCTCCCCGAAACCGATGCCGGCGGTCTCCGCGTGTACGGCGACACACGCCTCGGCCCGGTCCCCGATGCCCCGGCGCGGAGTGTTGAGGATCCGCCGCAGGCTCACCGCGTCACCTGGGTTGGTCAGCACCCTCAGGTAGGCGACGATGTCGCGGATTTCCTTGCGCTCGTAGAACCGCACTCCCCCAACGACTTTGTACGGGATGCCGGTTCGGATGAAGATCTCTTCGAGTGACCTAGAGTTGTTGTTGGTGCGGTAGAACACCGCGATGTCGCCATAGTTGGCGTCGCTGCGATCGAAGAGCGCGTCGATCTCCCGGGCGATGAAGGACGCCTCATCATGTTCGTTGTCCGCGACGTAGCCGACGATCAGCTCGCCCTCGCCGGAATCGGTCCACAGCCGCTTTTCTCTACGGTTCGAGTTCTTCGCGATGACGGCATTGGCCGCCGACAGGATGTTCTGCGTGGACCGATAGTTCTGTTCCAGCAGAATGGTTTTCGCGTTCGGATAGTCGCGCTCGAATTCCTCGATGTTGCGGATCGTGGCGCCACGGAAGGCGTAGATGGACTGGTCGGCATCACCCACCACGCACAGCTCCGCGGGTTCCGGGCTGTCCGGATCGACCGTACGGTCCACGTGAGCACCTACCAGTTCACGGACCAAGATGTATTGGGCATGGTTGGTGTCCTGGTACTCGTCAACCAGGATGTGCCGGAACTTGCGCCGGTAGAACTGCGCGATCTGCGGAAACTGCTGCAGCACGGCGACCGTCTCACCGATGAGATCGTCGAAGTCCAGAGCGTTCGCCGTACGCAGACGCCGCTGGTACTCGCCATACACATCGGCGACGATTCGGCGTAGCTCACCGGCGTCATCATCGACGCTGAGGTTGGCCACGGCCTGCTCCGGCGAGATGAGCTCGTTCTTCAGGTTGGAGACGGCGGTCGCCAGCAGCCGTGGCGAGTAGCGCTTGATGTCCAGGCCCATATCGCGGCCGATCATCTGCAGCAGCCGCCGCGAGTCATCGGAGTCGTAGATCGAGAAGTTGGAATTCAATCCGGGCAGCAGAGAGGCCTGGTTCCGCAGAATGCGCACGCAGCTGGAGTGGAACGTCGACACCCACATCGAGTTGGCACGTCGGCCCACGAGGTTCGCGACGCGCTCGCGCATCTCGGCGGCGGCCTTGTTGGTGAAGGTGATGGCCAGGATCTGTCCCGGGCTCACGTCCCGCTCGGCCAGCAGGTAAGCGATGCGACGGGTCAACACCGCGGTCTTGCCGGACCCGGCGCCGGCGACGATGAGCAGTGGGGACCCCTCGTGCGCGACGGCGGCACGCTGCTGCGGGTTCAGCCCCTCGAGCAACGCATCGCTGTGGGAACTCGAAGTGCTGGGCATGTCGAAGAGCGCGGGCTCAGGAAGGGCCGATGAGCCGCTTGGGCGAAGAGAATCAGGTATAGCCATGACCGATCTAACTTACCGCTGACGAGGGACAATCTCGGCCTGACGCACGTCCCGCAAGCGTTCATCGCATGTCGGCTACACTCTTTGATGTGCTTGACCACCAGCAGCGATTTTTTTACGGGTACCGGACTCCGGTGCCCGTGGTCTAGCCGATTCACGAGCCCCGCAGTCCGCTACCGGACTACGGGGCTCCTCTCTTGTGAGGCCGGATTCCGGGGCGGCATTGCGGATCGAACCGCTCCAAGAGAAAGTGTGAGACAGAATGACTACTCAAATGACCGAGAACGCCAGCCAAAAAGATATCGACCAGGCCACTGAGCCCGCGGCCGATATCGATGAGCTGCGCAAGGAGATCGACCGGCTCGACGCGGAGATCCTCGCGGTGATCAAGCGCCGCACCGAGGTCTCCCGTGAAATCGGTAAGGCCCGGATGGCCTCGGGTGGTCCGCGCCTTGTGCACAGCCGCGAGATGAAGGTTCTCGAACGCTTCAGCGAACTGGGCCAGGAAGGCCACACTCTGGCCATGTTGCTGCTGCGCCTGGGCCGCGGCAGATTGGGACACTAATCCCGCTGGAACCGACAGGGAGGGATCCGTTGAGCGACCAAGACAAGGCCGAGGACAAGCCCGACGCCACGGGTGCCGACACCTCGAAGGCCGAGGGTAAGAACGTCCCCGCCAAGGGCGAAGTCGCAGCGGACAAATCCGCACCGAAGGACGGCAACCCGGAGGACGCCGAGGACGAGTCGGTGGACTACGACCTGGAGGCCGCCGTCGCCGCCGAACCGACGCCCACGCGCAGGTTCGTCGCCAGGCACGCCACCAAGATCGTCATCGGGGTGCTGGCGGTCTGTCTGGCCGCGGTGACGGCGGTGGCCGCCGGGCTCTGGGTCGAGAACAACCGGACGATCGAAGACACACCCCAAGCGCGCCCGACCGTAAAGCTCGGCGTGCCTCTTGTGAACCCGGAGGCGCCGACGAGCAGCACCACGACGACCACAACAAGGTCACGGACCAGGACGAGCAGCAGCACCACGACGACCAACAGCTCTTCCAGCACGGCCACCAGTGCCGGACGCTCCACCTCGACCACGACGCCGAGCACGGGGTCGGCCACCACCAGCATCTCGGTGCCGGGCCCCACCACCTCGTCGGTGCCGCGTGAGGCGACCAAGGAGGAGGAGCGCGAGCTGACGGACGTGCTCAAGGCGTTTTATACCGCACTCGGCGCCAAGAACCTCGACGTGCTCAACGCGCTGTCCTGCGTGACGATCACCGACGAGGACCTTGAGGGTCAACCCGATGATCTGAAGATCAACGTGGACAAGGTGGAAAAGTCGGTCGTCAATGGCGATACCGCCTCGTCGCGGGTGACAATCACCGCATCGGCCGGCGGGAAGACCGAGACCAAGACGGGTATCGCCGGGTTCGCCCGGATCAGCAGCCGATGGGTTACCTGCGCCAACCAATAGGCAGCCCTGCAGCCTCCGAGCGCCGCTACTAGGCTCGGTCGCATGACACTCGCAGCGGCGTGGCAGGCACTGGAAACTCATCACAAGCAGATCGCCTCCACACATCTTCGAGAATTCTTCGCCGACGACCCGACTCGGGGAAGCGACCTGACAGTCGCGGTCGGTGACCTGTACATCGATTACAGCAAGCACCGTCTGACCCGCGAAACCCTGTCGCTGCTGGTCGATTTGGCCAAGGCAGCCAATCTCGAGGGGCGCCGTGACGCCATGTTCGCCGGGGCGCATATCAACACCTCCGAGGACCGCGCGGTGTTGCACACCGCGCTGCGCCTGCCCCGCGACACGCAGCTGGTGGTCGACGGACAGGACGTGGTCGCCGATGTACACCAAGTGCTCGATGCCATGGGCGACTTCACCGACCGGCTACGCAGCGGAGAGTGGACCGGGGCGACCGGGCAGCGCATCACCGCCGTCGTCAACATCGGGATCGGCGGTTCCGACCTCGGACCGGTGATGGTGTACCAGGCACTGCGTCACTACGCCGACGCCGGGATCTCGGCGAGATTTGTCTCCAATGTGGACCCCGCGGACCTGGTGGCCACACTCGCCGACCTGGACCCGGCGACAACGCTTTTCATCGTCGCCTCGAAAACGTTCTCGACGCTGGAGACACTCACCAACGCGACCGCGGCACGGCGCTGGCTCGTGGACGCACTCGGCGAGGACGCCGTCTCCAAGCACTTCGTCGCCGTCTCCACCAACGCGAAGCTGGTCTCGGAGTTCGGAATCAACACCGACAACATGTTCGGCTTCTGGGATTGGGTCGGCGGTCGCTACTCGGTGGACTCGGCAATCGGCCTCTCGGTGATGGCGGTGATCGGGCGTGAGGCATTCGGCGAATTCCTGGCCGGGTTCCACACTGTCGACGAGCACTTCCGCACCGCGCCCCTGGAAGAGAACGCGCCGGCGCTCCTGGGCCTCATCGGTTTGTGGTACTCGAATTTCTTTGGCGCACAGTCACGTGGGGTGCTTCCCTACTCGAACGACCTGGCAAGGTTCGCGGCGTATCTGCAGCAGCTGACCATGGAGTCCAATGGCAAGTCGGTGAAGGCCGATGGCGCACCCGTGACCGTCGATACCGGCGACATCTACTGGGGTGAGCCCGGAACCAACGGTCAGCACGCCTTCTACCAGCTGCTGCACCAGGGCACCCGGTTGATTCCGGCGGACTTCATCGGCTTCAGCGAGCCCACCGATGATCTGCCCACCGCCGACGGCACCGGCAGCATGCACGACCTGCTGATGAGTAACTTCTTCGCGCAGACGCAGGTGCTGGCCTTCGGCAAGACCGCCGAGGAGATCGCCGCCGAGGGCACCGCACCAAGTGTCGTCCCCCACAAGGTGATGCCGGGAAACCGGCCCAGCACAACCATTCTCGCCACCAAGCTGACACCCTCGACGGTCGGTCAACTGATCGCGCTCTACGAACATGAGGTGTTCACCGCGGGTACGGTCTGGGGTATCGACTCCTTTGACCAGTGGGGAGTGGAACTGGGCAAGAAGCAGGCCGTCGCCCTGCTGCCTGTCATCACCGACGACGCATCACCGGCACAGCAGACCGACAGCTCCACGGACACCCTGGTGCGCTACTACCGGCAGGCACGCGGCCGAGCGCGTTAGGTCGCGGCGATGATGACCACCAGCGCCGGCGTCTTCGACGTACGGCGGATCCGGTGGGTGCGGGTGGCGTCAAGGTACGCGCTGTCCCCTTCGTCGAGGACATAACTGACATCCTCACACTGCAGCTCGATCGACCCGCGATGCACGAACACGAACTCCTGCCCTTCGTGGGAGGACCTATGCTCGGCGAATTCCGTGGACGGGCTAGCCAGGAACGGCGTCATGATCTTGCCGAGCATCTCGGTGCTCAGCGCGTGAAACTTACTGTCATCCCATTCATCCGCACCGCGATCCACCACCACCCGGGACTCATGGGCGTCGTTGGTGAATAGTCGGCTGACGTCGACTTCGAGGGCCTGCGCGATACGTATCGCCACGGACACCGACGGCGTGCTGTGCTCGCGCTCGACTTTCGATAGATAGCTCTTGGTCAGACCGGTGCGGCTGCCCAGTTCTTCCAAGGTCAGGCCACGTTCCCGGCGCAGCGCGCGCACCAGCGATGTCATGAGGCCAGTGTGACACGAAGGTTCCCATCGGCCACTTATCCCGGCATACATACAACAATGTTGACTATATGACACCGAGTGTCCTACAGTGGTGATCGCACAGCCCGAGATCAGAAAGGAGCACGGAAAATGGCCACCACACTTCAGGACACCAAGTCAGCTCTGATGAATCGCGCCGAGCGCAGCATGGAGACGCACTTCTCCGACTCGGAATGGACCACACGACAGAAGGTCGCACTCACCTGCCGCGCACTGTTCGACCGCGGACATGATTCCGGCCTCGCCGGACAGATCACCGCGCGCGCCGAGGAACCCGGCACCTTCTACACCCAACGACTCGGACTTGGATTCGACGAAATTACCGAGGAGAACCTGCTACTGGTTGACGAGGACCTCAACGTTCTCGAGGGATCCGGAATGGCCAACCCCGCCAACCGCTTCCACAGCTGGATCTACCGGGCCCGCCCCGACGTGCAGTGCATCGTGCATACTCACCCGTTCCATGTCGCGGCGCTGTCCATGCTGGAGACGCCGCTCGTGGTGTCGCAGATGGATATCGCCCCCCTGTATGACGACTGCGCTTTTCTGCCCGACTGGCCAGGGGTGCCTGTCGGAAACGAAGAGGGCGAGATCATCTCGGCCGCACTGGGAGACAAGAAGGCGATACTGCTCGCCCACCACGGCCATGTCGTCGCCGGCGCCTCCGTCGAGGAATCCTGCTCGCTGGCGGTATTGATCGAGCGCGGCGCCAAGCTGCAGTTGGCCGCCATGGCGGCGGGAACCATCGCCCCCCTGCCCGACCGGCTGGCCCGCGAGGCTCACGACTGGACGCTCACCCCCAGGCGCAGCATCGCCAACTTCGCGTACTACGCGCGCACCGCGCTCGCCAATCACCCTGAGACCCTGAGGAAAACCACATGACCTCCACACCCCAGTTCCGTGGAATCATCGCCTACCCCGTGACCCCCTTCCTTCCCGACGACACCGTGGACACCGATCGGCTCGCCGAACTGGTGTCCCGGCTCGTCGCGGATGGCGTTCACGCCATCGCGCCGCTGGGCAGCACGGGCGAGTCCGCCTATCTTGAGGAACGCGAATTCGACGCCGTCGTCGACACCACCGTTGCCGCCGTGAACAAGAGGGTGCCCGTCATCGTCGGGGCCTCGGATCTCACCACCGCCAACACCATTCGACGGGCACGTCACGCCCAGCAGGCCGGAGCCGACGCGGTGATGGTACTGCCGGTGTCGTACTGGAAGCTCAGCGACCGCGAGATCGCGCAGCACTTCGCTTCCGTGGCCGCGGCCATCGACATTCCCGTGATGGCCTACAACAACCCCGCCACCAGCGGCGTAGACATGAAACCCGAACTCCTGGTGTCGATGTTCCGCGATATCGACAACTTCACCATGGTCAAGGAATCGACAGGCGACCTCAACCGGATGCTCGGCATCCAACGCCTCAGCGACGGACAGCTGCCCTTCTACAACGGCAGCAATCCCCTGGTGCTCGACGCACTCAACGCCGGCGCATCCGGATGGTGCACCGCCGCACCATGTTTGGCGCCACAGCCGTGCCTGGATCTCTACGAGGCCGTGCGCGCCGGACGCCACGACGACGCCGCGTCGATCTACAAGGGACTCAAGCCGCTCCTGCAGTTCATCGTCGCGGGCGGGTTACCGACCACCGTCAAGGCCGGACTGGAATTACAGGGGCGTGCCGTCGGCGACCCGAGGCGCCCGTTGCTCCCGCTGGATTCTCAGGGCCGCGAGACATTGAAGGGCATCCTGGCGTCGACTTATTAATGATAATGGTTATCATTATCATGTGACCACAGCCCAGCTCTTACCCGTAACCGTGCTCTCCGGATTCCTCGGAGCGGGAAAAACCACCCTCCTCAACCACATCCTGGCCAATACCGAGGGCCGCCGCGTCGCGGTGATCGTCAACGATATGAGCGAGGTGAACATCGACGCCGCCCTCGTTGCGGGCACAGGACACCTGGACCGCACCGAGGAACGGCTCGTCGAGCTCACCAACGGCTGTATCTGCTGCACCTTGCGCGAGGATCTGATCGAAGCCGTCGGAGACCTGGCCCGGCAGAACCGATTTGACCAGCTCGTCATCGAGTCAACGGGTATCTCCGAGCCCATGCCAGTTGCTGCCTCGTTTACCTGGGAGTTCGAGGACGGAACCAGCCTGGGGCAAGTAGCCCAGCTCGATACCATGGTGACGGTCGTCGACGCGTCCACCTTCTTGCCCGAACTGGCGCGCGGTGAGGCGCTGGCCGACCGCGATATGGCTGCGGCCGACGGCGACGGCCGGTCCATCGCCGATCTGCTCACCGATCAGGTGGAGTTCGCGGACGTCCTGATCCTCAACAAGGTGGATCTGGTGAACGAACGGACCCTCGGAATGGTGGAGACGCTGCTGCGCCGCCTCAATCCAACGGCGACGATCGTGCGATCCACCGGTGGCGCCGTCGACCTCGATCTCGTGCTGCAGACGGGATTGTTCGACCCGGACCTGGCCGCCCAAACACCTGGCTGGGACGAGGAGATCGCCGACGGGCACACACCCGAAACCGAGGAATACGGCATCAGCAGCATGACCTTCCGCTCGGACCGCCCGTTTCACCCGCAGCGCCTCAACACCGCGCTGGAATCACTGCAAGGACTATTGCGCAGCAAGGGATTCTGCTGGATCGCCAGCCGTCCCGATATCGCCGCGATCTGGTCGCAGGCGGGGCCGAACCTGACGATCGAACCCGCCCAGTTCTGGCACGGCACCGAGGTCGCGCCGGGCCAGGAGATTGTCTTCATCGGGGTACGGCTGGACCGCCCGCGCGTGCAGCATCTTCTGGAGTCCGCAGTGCTCACCGACGAGGAGCTAGCGGCCGGACCGCAGGCCTGGCGTGACTACCTCGATCCCCTACCGGCGTGGGGTGTCATGCACGCCCACTAACGCCCGCCTGTCATCGGGTTTAACGCTCTTCGCGCAAGCGGCTCATCGGGTTTAACGCTCTTCGCGCAAGCGGCTCATCGCCGCCTTTTTGGCCCTGTTCCCGCAGGTGTTCATGTTGCACCAGCGCCTGTTATTGGCGCGACTGGTATCGACGTAGAGTCCATGGCACTGCTCATCCGAGCACGCCTTCACACGATCGCGATCGGGCCCGCCCAGTGTCTCGATCGCATCGGCAGCGATGACCGACAGTGCATCCGCGATGCTCGCGCCTTGCCAGATTGCCTCGCCATTCCCGAACAATCTGTGGGCATGTCCATTTCGGGAGAACTTGTTCAACACCCGTACCGTTGCCGACGCGATCGTGCCGCCATCCGCGATCGCGGCACCCGCACGGTGAATGCTCTCGCGCAGCTCCTTGGCATTGGCCAGGTTGGCTTCGGTCACCGTCGCATCCGAGAAGTCCAGCCCATTGGCCCGCAGCCACAACCCCAGCCGCCCCGGATCGGTGAGCCGCTCGGTGGCCGCCCCCGCGCGATCGAACACCGTCGCAGTGAAACGGAACGCCAGCACCGCGTTGTCCAGCCGGAAGATCGCCCCCACATCCCGCGACGCACCCTGAGTCATGCGAACCATCTTAACCGGTTCGACAGATCGTCAACGGTGATCTACGGTGGAACCGTCTGAACCGGTTCATGGGAGGAAAGATGTCCGTCAATCACGTCGGGATTACCGTTCCCGATATCGCAGCGGCAATAGATTGGTATCGCGAGGTATTCGGATTTGAATGCATCATGGGTCCGCGCACACTCGAACCCGGACCGGCCGGAGAGCTGCCGCCGGGACTGGACGCCCGATTCGGCCGGGCCCGAATGGCCGGTCTGCAGACGGACAACGGCGTGGGTGTCGAACTCTTCGAATTCATCAGTCCCGTGACCGACCCGGCGCCGGACCGGCCTGTCGACTACACCCGGCGCGGAACCTGGCACCTGTGCCTCACGGTTCCCGATGTGCAGGAACTGACGTCCGTCGCCGCCGCCAGTGGTGGACGCATCATCACGGCACCGCGACCGGTCGTTGCGGGCAGACCGTGGACCATGTCCTATCTCACGGATCCATGGGGCACCGTCATCGAACTGATGAGCCATGACTACACCGAGATATTCACCAACTGGCCCACCGAAACAGGAGCACACCAATGAGCACAATTGCCGTCATCGGACTCGGCGCCATGGGAAAGGCAGTGGCGCATAATCTTGTTCAAGCGGGCCACGAGGTGTCCGTCTGGAATCGGTCTCCTGACCCCGTGGCAGAACTCGCCGCCACCGGCGCTCACCCGCTTCAGTCGGCCACGCAGGCGTTCGAGTCCGGCGTGGTGTTCTCCGTACTGGCCGACGACCGCGCCGTGAACGAAACCTTTTTGACCCCGGAGGTTCTCGCGGCCGCATCGGGAGCTTTGCATGTCAATCTCGCGACCGTAAGTACCCAGCTGGCCGACCGTGCCACGGCCCTGCACGCCGAGCACGGTGTGGGATACGTTGCCGCACCGGTGTTCGGCAGGGTCCCGGTGGCGCAGGCAGGGCAACTGCAGGTGCTGGCCGCGGGCGACACCCACCAGATCGACAGAGCACAGCCGTTCTTCGACATCATCGGGGCGCGCACCTGGCGACTGGGCGATGCGCCGCGACAGGCCAACGTCGTCAAGATCATCGGGAACTTCCTCATCGCATCGGCCATCCAGTCGTTGAGTGAGGCCGTGAGTATGGCCGAACGATCCGGCGTGGACTCCGAACTGCTGGTCGACTTACTGACCAGCACCCTGTTCCAGGGCCCGGCGTACAGCAGCTACGGCAAGCTCATCGCCACCTCCACCTACCAACCCGCCGGGTTCACAACTACCCTGGGCCGCAAGGATGTTGGGCTGGCACTCGATGTTGCGGCGGACACCGGCCTGCGACTGCCGTTCGGCGAGGTACTGCGAACGGTTCTCGACGAGGCGCTGGCCAACGGGCAGGCCGACCTCGACTGGTCCTCGATCGCCGATCTACAGCGGGCGCGCGACGCGGGGTGACTATGGCATGATGTCCGCAGGAAATGCCTCACGTACACAGGCGAATCGCACTGTCCCGTATGGAGGTTTCCTGTGGCTACATCATCTCTCGAACTGGCGGCAAGCCGCCCCTTTCCCCCGCGGCTAGGGCCTAAAGGCTCTCTTATCTACCGACTTGTTTCCACAACCGATCACAAGCTGATCGGAATCATGTACCTCGTCACATGTTTCGCCTTCTTCATGGTGGGCGGCCTGATGGCGCTGCTGATCCGCGCCGAACTCACCATGCCGGGGCTGGCGTTCCTGTCCAACGAGCAGTACAACCAGTTGTTCACCATGCACGGCACCGCCATGCTGCTGTTCTATGCGACGCCCATCGTGTTCGGCTTCGCCAACGTGGTGCTGCCGCTTCAGATCGGCGCGCCCGACGTCGCCTTCCCGCGTCTGAACGCACTCTCGTTCTGGCTCTTCCTGTTTGGTGCCCTCATCGCGATGGCCGGCTTCATCACTCCGGGTGGCGCCGCGGACTTCGGCTGGACCGCCTACACCCCACTCTCCGATGCCATTCACTCCCCCGGAGCCGGGGCCGATCTGTGGATCCTGGGTATCGCGGTGGGAGGCCTCGGCACGATCCTGGGTGCGGTCAACATGATCACCACCGTCGTGTGCATGCGCGCGCCTGGCATGGTGATGTTCCGGATGCCGATCTTCACTTGGAACATCCTGGTGGTCAGCGTGCTGGTGCTGCTCGTGTTCCCGCTCTTGGCCGCGGCGGCCATTGGGCTGGCGGCCGACCGGCACCTGGGTGCACACATCTTCGATCCCGCCAATGGCGGTGTTCTGCTGTGGCAGCACCTGTTCTGGTTCTTTGGGCACCCCGAGGTGTATGTGCTGGCCTTACCCTTCTTTGGCGTGGTCTCGGAGATCTTTCCGGTGTTCAGCCGCAAGCCGATCTTCGGATACACCACGCTGGTCTTTGCGACCCTGGGGATCGGCGCGCTGTCGATTGCGGTATGGGCGCACCACATGTACGCCACCGGCGCCGTACTGCTGCCGTTCTTCTCCTTCATGACCTTCCTGATCGCGGTTCCGACCGGTATCAAGTTCTTCAACTGGATCGGCACGATGTGGAAGGGGCAGTTGACTTTCGAGACCCCGATGCTGTTCTCGATCGGATTCCTGGTCACTTTCCTCTTCGGTGGCCTGACCGGTGTCCTTCTCGCAGCTCCCCCCATAGATTTCCACGTCACCGACTCATACTTCGTGGTGGCGCACTTCCACTACACCTTGTTCGGCACCATCGTGTTCGCGAGCTTCGCGGGCGTGTACTTCTGGTTCCCGAAGATGACGGGCCGTCTGCTCGACGAGCGTCTGGGCAAGTTCCACTTCTGGCTTACCTTCATCGGCTTTCACGCCACGTTCCTGGTGCAGCACTGGTTGGGCAATGAGGGCATGCCGCGCCGGTACGCCGACTACCTGCCCACCGATGGCTTCACGGGCTTGAACATCGTGTCAACGGTCGGCGCCTTCGTTCTCGGTTCATCGATGCTGCCATTCGTGTGGAACGTGTTCAAGAGCTACCGCTACGGCGAGGTCGTCACGGTCGATGATCCGTGGGGCTACGGCAACTCCCTGGAGTGGGCCACCAGCTGCCCGCCGCCGCGGCACAACTTCTCCGAGCTGCCCCGAATCCGTTCGGAACGCCCGGCATTCGAGCTGCACTACCCGCACATGGTCGAGCGCATGCGCACCGAGGCGCACGTCGGGCATTAGCCCGGAACGTGGCCGCCGTCCGGCTCACACCCGAACACGAAACGGCGGCCGGTGATCTGTGCCGGGATGATCCGTACGTAATGCAGCTTCACGGTGGGTATCCACGGGTACAGTCCGCCCCGGTCGGCCTCGTCGATATCGGCCGACGAGTTCAGCACCTGTGCCGCACCGCGCACGACGACGCTCCAGCCACCGATATCGTTGTGATCGTCCGCCTCGAACAGCACCTCGTCGCTCACGACCGCACCGAAAAGTTTGGTGCCCTCGGCCGTCCGGAACAGCACGGTGCCGCGCTGGGTCACGAAGTTGATCGGGAAGATCTCGGGTCTGCCATCGATCACTACCACCAATCTGCCCAGCTTGGCGCTCGACAGCAGGGTCCAGCTTTCGTACTTCTCGAGCAGGGTCACGGGTCGCGAATCGGGCGTCATGACGCCGATGATCGCCGATCGCCGCATCCGGCACTAGATGCGAAGGTCCCTATGTGAGGGCCGCGATCAGCGAATGAAAATCTTTGAGCCCACGTGGATCTACTCCCATATACGTCAGATAGGAGATGCCGAGTTCTTCGCGAAGTGCGAGGATCTGCTCGATGAGCTCCCCCTTGGACCCGTGTAACAGCGTGGGCGACGCGAGTAACTCATCATCGGAATCATGTGGCCGGTATACGCGCATGAGCCCCAAGTCCGGTGAGCGGTCGATCGCGACATCGAAGATCCCCAGATTCAGCTCCGGCGAGTCGGCACGATGACCGGCCGCAGCAAGGACATATGCTGCGCGTTCGGCGAGGTCGGCGCGCGTCTTCGCATCGGAGATGGCGATGATATCGGCTTGCTGTGCCGCGAGTTTCAGAATCTTGTCGCCCTTGCCCGCGATCATGATCGGTACGGGAGACTGAACCGGCCGTGGCCAATGATGCGGGCTGGAAAGCAGCCCGCGCAGCGCACCGACGGCATCGGCGAGCTGCTGCACACGTGCGGCCGGACTCAGGAACGGCACTCCCGCTGCCTCGTATTCCTGCTGGACATATCCGGCCCCCAATCCGATCTCGACACGACCGTCGGTGAGCCGGTCAGCCGTCGCGATATCGCGCGCAAGTAGACGTGAAGAGTAGAAACCTGTGGTCAGTACGAAACTTCCGACCCGGACCGTCGTCGAAACGCTGGCGGCGGCAAGCATTACCGGGAAGGGTGCACCGACACCGAGGTGGTCGGGAACCACAATGACGTCAACACCACAATCCTCGGCCTGCCGCACCTGGTCGCGAATCTGACCAATGTCCCCATGAGAGATCAGATTCGTCCCAAACCGAAATCCGTGTCTAATCACCGAGATTCCCACCTCTCAAGATCTGGACCAAGCACTTGTTTGGTGTTATGCAGGTCTGAGGTTACCGGTTGCGAGGAGGCAATGACATGGTCTATCGAGTGGTCCAGTGGGCGACCGGTGAAGTGGGCAGGGCCGCGATCGCTGCGGTGATCGCACACCCGGAACTACAGCTGGTGGGGTGCTGGGTGCACTCACCACAGAAGACCGGCGTCGATGTCGGCGAGCTCATCGGCCAGGCAGCCTTGGGCATCACCACGACCAACAGTCTGGACGACATCCTCGCTCTGGACGCCGATTGTGTGATCTATAGCCCGCTGCTCCCTAACCCGTCGGAGGTCGCGGCATTGCTCGCCTCAGGCAAGAATGTGGTCACCCCCGTCGGTTGGTTCTATCCCGACAGTTCCGGCCGTGATCTGGATGCCACTGCCCGCCAGGCCGGAGTGACACTGCACGGCACAGGAATTGATCCCGGCGGTATCACTGATCTGTATCCATTGATCTTCTCGTCCATGACCTCCGCTGTCACCTATGTGCGCGCCGAGGAGTATTCGGACATCCGCACCTATGGCGCGCCGGATGTCATCCGACACATCATGAAGTTTGGCGGCACACCCGAAGAGGCAATCAGCGGACCGATGCCCAAACTGTTGGGCGGCGGGTTCAAACAGTCCCTACGAATGATCCTCGACGGTATGGGCTTCGCAGAGGTGGAGATCCGGCCCAATCTCAAGGTCGCCGTCGCCACCGCGAACATCGATTCTCCGATAGGCGTCATCCGACCCGGATGCGTTGCCGGTCAGCAATTCTCGTGGGAGGCATTCATCGGGGACGACACCGTCGCGCGAATCGCCGTAAACTGGCTGATGGGCGAAGAGCACTTGGAACCCGCCTGGGCCTTCGGCCCCAGTGGTCCGCGCTACGAGGTCGAGGTGCGCGGCACTCCCTCGTCATCGTGCACGATCACCGGCTTTCATCCCCACAGCGTCGAGGCCGGGCTCCTCGCCAACGAGGGCGTGGTCGCGACGGCGGCGCACTGTGTCAACTCCGTGCCCTACGTGTGTGAGGCTCAGCCGGGGCTCAAGTCGTACCTTGACCTTCCGCTCATCGCGGGCAGAGCACATCCCCGGCTCCATCGGTGACCGACGGAGCCGGGATGCGCTCGTTAGGCGGCGTCCTTATGAGATGAGCCGGTGGTTCCCGATCCCCCGACCCCGCCGCTCTTCGGTGTGCTGGAGGTGGCAGGTGTGGCGGCCTTCGACTCCGCGCTTGCCGGTTCGCTCTTGTTGCCGGTGCTCGCGGCAGGTTCGGACTTGGACGGCGTACCGGTGATCTTCTGGACCGCATCAGAGGCCTTCTGAAGCGTGGCCGCGAGGTGGTCCTTCACCCTCTGCACACCGTTGGGGGACTTACCCGGCTCGGACTTGTTGCCGCCGGTCAGATCTGTTGCGCCGTTTGCCTTCACCGGCTTACTCGGCAGCGTCATGATCTTGGCCGGTGTTGTGACCTCCGGAGCCTTGACGGCAGGCTCCTTCGTCTCCGATGCATTCGCTTCTGGCGTCGTGACTTCCGGCGATTCTACCTCCGGTGCGCCCGATTCATCGGCCTTGGTGACCGGCTTGGCGGATCCGGCCGGCTTCTCCGTCGCGGCCTCGACCACCGTGGCGGTCTTCTTCGCCTCGATCACCTTCACGTCGGCGAGCTTGGAGTCACGGGGCACGGTATTGACCTTGGATTCACGCGCGGCAGTCGACTGGTTGTCCGCCACGGCGGCATCCGGCTTGACGGATTGATCCAGCGCCTTCGGTAATGCACCGCGTACCTCGTTGAGGACGTCACGCGCTACCGCCACCGGGAAGTGCACCGTGGACTTGATGACATCCACCACTCCCTTGGCGACCTCATCGGCCACCTTGGAGATATCGCCGGTCGCGATCGCCTGCTGGATGCGATATGCCGTTGTCTGCGGCTGCACGAAGAAGTTGCGGAAGTCTACGAACAGCTTGGTCGGCAACGAAGGAGTCTGGTTGACGGGCTTGCCATTCCACTCTTTGAGTGTCCAGCCACCCTCGGGTGTGCCCGCCACCTTCACCACCGAGGTGTTGCTCAGCGGATCGGAGAGCAGCAGGGTGGGATCCGGATTGTCGACGTTCATCATGACCCAGAACATGATGGTGGCCCCGTGGGAGTACACCACCGCATTGCGGTCGCCGTTCTCGTAGATCGTCTTCACCGAGTCATCGACACGTGCGTCAAATGCGTTGCCATCCTCGCCGCCGGGCACCGGCACGAAACGAGCGCCCAATGTCCACAACAAGGGCGCGGCGATGTATCCGATGCGGCCGATGCCGTCCTTCTCCGATTGCCCCTCGAAGATGCCTGCGCCGATCTCACGCAGGCCGCCCAGCACCGTGGCCTTTTCACCCAGCTTGTCCTCCATGGGCTTAGCGGTCTCCTGGGTTCGGATCATGTCCGACGCATAGATGCCATCGAAGCCTCCACCGAGCGTGTCGGCGACATCCTTCGCCTGCTGCTGCCCCGTCGGCGTCAGATGCGGCCCGGGGACCGAGGTGTCAATCTTCCCCGATGCGTTGCCCTCGGATTCACCGTGTCGCACAAAGGTAATGGTCATCGGATCGGCCGCCCAGGCAACAACCGCGGTAACTATCGAGAAGACGACGGCAGCGATCACCGTCGTCAGGACACGCGACATTGCCCGCGTTTTCGATTGACGCATTGAGAATCCCCATCCATAGGTCATGTGAGTGCGCTCACATTAGCGATGCCTGATCCGAGTTAGGCAATGTTTCATCCCGCTGAGCGGACCATATGGATGTGACCAAATCTAGAACGAGATATTAAGCGAAAACCCTTGCAGGGCTGAACATTCAGTGCTTCAATGCTTCACCCGGCTAACGCGAACCGGCCTTCTCTCCCTCTTCGAAGATCGCCGAGGCGGGTCCGACGATCAGCGGATCCGGGGCACCCACGATCTCCACGTCTTTGTTGTCATAGTCGAATTGCGAGAGCACGTATCGCATCGCCTCCAGGCGGGCACGTTTCTTGTCGTTGCTCTTAACTACCGTCCAGGGCGCACTGTCGGTATCGGTGTAGAAGAACATGGCCTCCTTGGCCTCGGTGTACGCGTCCCACTTGTCAAGGGAGGCGAGGTCGGTCGGCGAGAGCTTCCAGTGCCGAACGGGATCGGTACGCCGGGCCGCGAAGCGCGCCAACTGTTCCTTGCGGCTCACCGAGAACCACAACTTGATCAGGTGTGTACCCGAATTCACCAGCATGCGTTCGTATTCCGGCGCCTCGCGCAGGAATTCAGCGCACTGCGCAGGAGTGCAGTAGCCCATCACGCGCTCGACACCTGCCCGGTTGTACCAGGAGCGATCCATCAGCACGATCTCCCCGCCGCTGGGCAGGTGCGCGGTGTATCGCTGGAAATACCACTGACTCTGTTCCACCGGTGTCGGCTTCTCGAGCGCCACCACGCGGGCACCGCGGGGATTGAGGTGCTCGGTGAACCTCTTGATCGACCCGCCCTTACCGGCGGCGTCGCGGCCTTCGAAGACGATGCAGATCTTCTCGCCGTTCTCCTTGACCCACAGCTGCAGCTTGAGCAACTCGATCTGCAATTTGCGCTTGGCCTTCTCGTATTCCTTGCGGGTGAGTTTCTCGTCGTAGGGATAGCCCTGTTTCCAGGCATCCTTGCCCTCTTTGGTGCGACTGATGCCGCCGCGCAGGCTCGCGAGCTCATCGAGTTCAGCGGCGTAATCCACTGTGACTGAGGCGTTCGGTTTTTCTTGGTCGGCCATGGATTCAGCATCCCACGTGGGCACAAAGTCCCACGTGGGAAACCCCTAGCCGGTTCAGGCCAGGCGTCCCGCCAACCGCGGTGGAATCAAGCGCATGATCAAGGTCACCGGGGCCCACGGCCAGCGCGGCACCGCAGCACGTCCGGGCTCCCTCTCGATGGCGTCCACCATCGCCGTCACACCAGTCTTGGTGTCCACCATCATCGGGGTGGTCGGCGACTTGGCGCTCAAGTCGGTCTGGATGTAGCCGGGCTCGATGGTACTGACTTTGATAGGGCCGGTGGCGTATTCGGCACGCAGCGACTCGCCCAGCGAGGACAGTCCAGCCTTGCTGGCCGCGTAAGCCGCCTTGGTGCCGGGCAGCCCCTTGGCCGCGGTTACCGACGAGATGAGCACCAGGTGCCCGTGGCCCTGCTCTTTGAACAGCGCCAGCGCCGCTTCGATCTGCACCAGCGCACCAATGAGATTGGTTTCGATGGTTTGGATGTTGGCCCACGACTTGCCGCCGCCCAGATGCCAGCCCTTGGCGATACCGGCGTTCACGACTACGCGGTCCAGGCCGCCGAGCTCCTCGCGCAGCTCACCGAAGACCACCGGCACCGAGTCATGGTCGGTGACGTCCAGGGACCGCACGGCGACCGAGATACCCGGGTTGGCGGCCAACAGCTCAGCCTTGAGTTCTTCCAGCGCCTCGGTGCGCCGGGCGCACAGCGCCAGGTCACGTCCCTTCGCGGCGAACTGACGGGCCATCTCGGCGCCCAGGCCGGAGCTCGCCCCGGTGATAAGGATCTTCTGTCGCGTCACGTTGTCACTTTATTTGAGGAGCCGCGAGAGCCGACGGTCGGCCAGCACCTTGCCGCCGGTCTGGCATGTCGGGCAGTACTGGAACGACTTGTCGGCGAACGACACCTCCCGCACCACGTCGCCGCACACCGGGCAGGGCATACCGGTTCGCGCGTGCACCCGCAATCCGGATCGCTTCTCCCCCTTGAGAGTCGCCGCTTGCTGCCCCACGCTGCGCTCCACCGCGTCGGTGAGGACCGACTGCATCGCCTCGTACAACGCCGCCAGCTGGCCGTCGGTGAGTGCCTTTCCGCTGGCGAAGGGAGACAGCTTGGCCACATGCAGGATCTCGTCGCTGTATGCGTTGCCAATCCCGGCGATCACTCGCTGGTCGGTGATCACGTTCTTCAGACGTGCGGTGGTGCCGGACAAGATATCGGCCAATCCGGCGGCGGTCAGAGAGAGCGCATCGGGCCCCAAGGAGGCGATCTGCGGCACAGAGGCCGGGTCGGCCACGACCCACACGGCCAAACGCTTTTGGGTGCCGGCCTCGGTGAGATCGAATCCCGGTGCATCGCCAGGTGTTCCAAGATGCACCCGCAGTGCGATGGGCCCCTTGCCTGGCTTGAGTGGCGCTGCCGCCAGCTTGTCCGACCAGCGCAGCCACCCGGCGCGCGACAGGTGGGCAATCAGATACAGGTCCCCAGCCTGCAGGCCAAGGTACTTACCCCAGCGCGTCGCACCCGTGACCGTCCGGCCGTACAGGGCGGTGATCGGCGGATCAAAGGTCTTGAGCACCGAGAACGCCGAGACGTCGATGCGGGCGATGGTGGTCCCGGCCGCGTGACGACGCAAGTAATCGGCGAGTGCCTCGACTTCCGGTAGTTCGGGCATGTGCTCAGTCTGCCTCTACTCGCCGACACTCCGCAGGAGGTAAGTGTCCATGATCCATCCATGTTCGGCCCGGGCCGAGGCACGAACCTCGGCGATTCGGGCACCTACCTCGCCGACCGCCCCCGACACCAACAGCTCGTGTTCGGTGCCCAGGTAAGCACCCCACCAGATCTGTGTCGACGGCTCCAGCTGCCGGAACGCGCAATCACCGTCGAGCATCACCACCACGGTTCCTGTGCGGGGCCACTCATCCAGCAACCGGCGCCCGGTCGTGATGAGCACCGGTTCCCCGATACCGTTCAGCACAATCCGGTGCCGCGCGGTGAGCGCGGAAATCGCCGTAATACCCGGCAGCACGTCGTACTCGAATGCGTGGGGATCGTGGACCAGGATCGCATCCAGAATCCGCAGCGTGCTGTCGTAGAGGGAAGGATCCCCCCAGGCAAGAAAGGCGCCAACTCCGTTCTCGGGCAGCTCGGAAGCAATTGCTTTGCCCCACAAGGCAGCCCGTTCGGCATGCCACTGCGACACCGCGCCCCGATACTCACCCTTGCCGCGGACCGGGTCGGACAATTCAACGAAGCGATAGTCCGGGTCGGTGATGTAGCGCTCGCAGATATGGCGGCGCAGTTCGACCAGATCGCCCTTGGTGTCACCTTTGTCGGCGACGAAGAAGACGTCGACCTCGTTAAGCGCCGCGATGGCCTGCACGGTCAGGTATTCGGGATGACCGGCGCCAATCCCGATGACGCGAATCCGTCGCATAGCGACTTAAGAAGCAGCCGAATTGGGAGTCAACACCGCCGAGATCTCCTCGGTGATCGCCGATACGGTGAGCAGGTTGCCAATGAAATCGCCCAACTGCTCGTCGCTCTGAGTCTCGACAACACCGGGAGTCACCAACAACGAGGCGGCGATCCGGAAGCTCCACTCGGCGGCGGCCCGGACGTTGATGCTGGCCAGCTGCTCCTCGGTGAGCAACTTGCGGAAGTACGGGGCCAGCAACACGGTCGTCTGGTCGATGAACGGACGGGCCTTGACCGTCAGGTACGGCAGCACCTGCTCGGGGTTCTCCTTGAGGCCCTTCTGCAGCAACGGATGGTGGCGACCGTGCTGGACGATGCGCACGATGGCATCGATGAATCCGGTGCGCGGCGTCTTGGCCGTCGCGAAGACCGGTTCCAGAATCTCTCCGAAACGCAGAAATTCGCGATGGAACAGCGCCTCGATGATCGCGGCCTGGTCACCCACGTGCTTGTAGACGGTGGGCCGCGACAGGCCGGCCTTCTTGGCGATCAGCGCATGCAGGCGCGCCTCGTAGCCATGTTCCAGCAAGCATTCCTCGGCGGCATCGAGGATTCGACGGCGAATCTCGCCGTGATCGCGGGTGCGGCCACGATGGCTCGACCGGCTCACTTTCATCGGTGCCTACTTTCGTTCGCCACACAAATTACGTGGCACTTCGCGTCTCACTTGACGCCTCAACCTGCAACGTTTACGTTTGACATCCTAACGGAAAGGACGGCCAACGGTGACCGCAACCCTCAATAACGGCCCCACTCGCGAGGAGTACTCAGACCGGCTGCTCAAAGGTTCCGTGCGCAGGTCGTACCAGCCGATGGTCGACCTGGACTGGGACGCACCGTTAGATCCCGACAAGTACTTCCTTCCCCCGAAGGCAATCTCGCTGTATGGCACCGACATCTGGAACAACATGTCACGCGCCGAACAGATTGAGCTGTCCAAGCACGAGATGGCCAACGTCCTGTCGGTCGGCATCTGGTTCGAGAACATCCTCAATCAGAGCCTGCTGCGCGCTCTCATGCACGCCAGACCGAACAGCAGCGAGACCTTCTATTCGCTCACCGAGATCGGCGACGAGACCCGGCACATGACGATGTTCGGTAAGGCGATATCGCAAGCCGGGGTCGAGCCTTACCGGCTGCCGCTCTACCAGCGGTGGCTGGCCAACGCCCTGCCCCTGGTCCTCAAGGGCCCGATGCTCTGGGTCGCCGCCCTGATCGGCGAGGAGATCTTCGACGCGATCCAGCGCGAGATGATGGATGATCCCGAGCTGCAACCAATGGTCGCTCGGCTCATGCGAATTCACGTCACCGAGGAAGCTCGGCACATCCAGTTCGCACGTGACGGCCTGCGTCAGCGCGTTGACAAACTGCCGTGGTACGCGCGCTTCATCGTCCGGCACGTCAACGGCTTCGGCGGGCCCATCTTCATGTACCTGTTCACGAATCCGAAGATGTACCGCAACGTCGGGCTGCCCGGATATCAAACCCAGCGGATCGCGTACCGCAACGAGAACTTCCGCGAGACGCAACAGCTCGGTTTCGCACCGCTGTACAACTTCCTGACCGGTATCGGCCTGATGGGTGGAACGTCACGCTGGATGTGGCGCAAAGCAAAGTTCGTCGCATGATGGATGACGACGACCTGTACGACGGCCCCGCCGTCATCACCGCAGGCGAGTTCACCGTCGAGTCCCGGGTACGCCTGATCGGGTTCTTCAACCCGCTGGACGGCAAGTTCCACTGGCAGGGAACGATCTACGCCAAGCCGGAGGGCGGGGAGCTCAAGGGCGGCACCCAGGTCACTATCGCCGTGGGCGAGACCAGCGCACCGGGGCGGATCACCGAGCAGACCCCATGGGGCCACTTTTCGGTGGCAGGTGTGGGCGCACCGCCGTACCCGCTACCCGAGATCGAGCTCGACGTCGCCAACTGACTTATCGGTGCGCAGACCACGCCAGCTGGAATGCTTGAGGATGCCGCCGGGTGTCCGATCGCCGTAGCGGACTTCGCCAACCAGCGCCGGCTCGACAAACTGCACATCCTTGGACTCGACCGCGGAAAGCGGTGCACTAAACGGGGATTCATCGCGGTGCAACGGTTCTAACCGCTCCTTGAGTGACGCCAATTCCTTCTCCGTGAACCCGGTACCGACCCGTCCCGCATAACGAAGGCCGCCATCGTCCGGGATTCCCATCAGCAGCGCCCCGATCCCGCTGCTGCGCCCGCCCTGCCCCTTCCGCCACCCACCGATGACGACCTCTTGGCTGCTCCAGTTCTTCGCCTTGATCCAGGACTGAGTGCGGCCCGGGGCGTAACTGGAATCGAGCCTCTTGGCGACGACGCCCTCCCACCCCTGGTCATGCGAATGCGCCAGCGCTGTAGCACCATCGCCGTTCAGCTGTTCCGGCACGGTCATCGTCTCGGTGCCGGAACCGAGTACGTCGAGCAGTCGGCGCCGGTCGCGATACTTAGTGTGCAGCAAGGATTTTCCATCTAGATAGAGCAGATCGAAAGCCCAGAACTCCGTCTCCGTACCGGCCGTCCGATTTTGCAGCAGCGAGAAGCTCGGCAGCCCCTTCGAATCCAGTACGACCACCTCACCGTCCAGAATCACACGGTGATCGGCCAATTCGTGGGCGAGCCGCCGCAAGGCCGGGAACTCCGCGGTGACATCGCGCCCGCTGCGCGCCAAGGCCCTCATCCGGCCATGGTCGCATTCGAGAATGAGGCGGTAGCCGTCCCACTTTCCTTCGAAGGCCCACTCATCGGCTGCCAGGCCCGCCACAGATCCCGTGGCGGGCAACATCGGCGCAAGGCCGGCCGGCATGGTGGCGGGTGATCGCTGATCCTTCATGCGGTGGGCCAGCCACTGCTTGCCACCGGTTCGGATCAGCGCATACCGCCCCGAAATTCGCTTGCCATGCAGGGTGACAATGACCTCTCCTTTGGCCCCGCCGTCGGACGCGGAGTCGTCGCGTGGATCGATGAACTTCTCGGTGTCGTAGGTGCCCGAGTCCCAGATGGTCACCTCCCCCGCGCCGTACTCCCCCTTCGGAATGGTGCCTTCGAAGGTCCCGTACTCCAGTGGGTGATCCTCGGTGTGCACCGCAAGATGGTTGACCGAGGGTTCCATGGGCAGATTCTTGGGAACTGCCCACGAGACCAGCACGCCGTCACGCTCCAGCCGGAAGTCGTAGTGCAGTGCGGTGGCGTGATGCTCCTGGATGACAAACGAACTGCCGTGGCCTGCCTGCGGTTCAACGGCCGGCACCGGTTCGGGAGTGCGCGCAGGATCGCGCATGCTGCGGTACGTGGACAGCCTGTCCTCGACGATCTCGACATCGTCAAGACCGGCCAGCAGATCACCCTCGCGTTCTGCGCGCGCCAGCACTTCGTCGAAACGCAGTTGACGCAGCTCCGGATCGTCGAGTTCCTCCCAGGTACGCGGCGCGGCAACGGTCGGCGCGGCGCGGCCACGCAATGAGTACGGGGCAACCGTCGTTTTGGAACCGCTGTTCTGACTCCAGTCAACGAATACCTTGCCCGCACGCAGCTCCCGGGTCATCGTTGCCGTCACCAGATCCGGCATCGACTGCTCCAGCTGGACCGCGACCTTTCGGGCGACGGTCACCGCACCGGATGAGCTGACCGGTTGCGCCAGCGGCACATACAGGTGAAGGCCCTTGCTGCCACTGGTCACAGGGAAGGTGGTCAGACCGATATCCTCGAGTACATCGCGCACCGCTCGCGCGACCTGCGCCAGCTGCAGCATGCCCACCCCCTCGCCCGGATCCAAATCGAACACCAATCGCGTTGCCGGACCAGGATTTTCGCCAACGAATCGCCATTGCGGCACATGTACTTCCAGCGCCGCCTGCTGGGCTATCCAGGCCAGCGCCACCGAGGTGTCGATCAACGGGTAGGTGACGTAGCGGGATTTGTGCTCGATGCGGCGCCGCGGAAGCCAATCCGGAGCCGACGACGCCAGGTCCTTCTCGAAGAACGATGGCTGGCCAACTCCATTAGGCCAGCGCTTACGGGTGACCGGACGCCCCCCGATATGCGGCAGCATGAAGGGCGCAATGGCGGTGTAGTAGCCGAAAATGTCGGCTTTGGTAGTCCCGGTATCCGGGTACAGCACCTTTTCCGCGTTGGTAAGGCGCACAGAAGGTCCCGAAGCTGGCTGCGTGGGCCATACTTGGGATATGCGTTCCATCTGGAAGGGCTCCCTCGCCTTCGGGCTGGTGAACGTCCCTGTCAAGGTATACAGCGCGACCGAGGATCACGACCTCAAGTTCCATCAGGTCCACAACAAGGACAACGGCCGGATCCGCTACAAACGCACCTGCGAAGAATGCGGTGAGATCGTCGAGTTCCGGGACATCAACAAGGCCTACGAGGCCGAGGACGGCCGCACCGTCGTCATCACCGACGAGGATCTCGCGAGCCTGCCCGCCGAGTCCAGCCGCGAGATCGAGGTGCTGGAGTTCATTCCCGCCGCCGAACTCGACCCGCTGATGTATGACAAGAGTTACTACCTGGAGCCGGATAGCAAGTCTTCGAAATCGTATGTGCTGCTGGCACAGACACTCGCGAAGACCGATCGGGTAGCGATCGTGCATTTCGCGCTGCGTAACAAGACACGGCTCGCGGCCTTGCGGGTCAAGGACTTCGGCACGCGTCAGGTGATGATCATCCACACGCTGCTATGGCCCGACGAGATTCGTGCACCCGACTTCCCCGTGCTGGACCAGGAAGTGAAGATCAAACCGGCCGAACTGTCGATGGCGGGTCAGGTGGTGGAGTCGATGGCCGACGATTTTGATCCGAGCCGGTATAACGACACGTACCAGTCGCAGCTACTGGAGATGGTCGAGGCGAAGCTCGAAGGTGGCGAGGCGTTCACCAAGGAAGAGGCGCCCACCGAACTCGACGCTACCGACGTCTCGGACCTGCTGGCCAAGCTCGAGGCGAGCGTGAAGAAACGTCAGGCGGAGAAGGCCAGCACCAACTAGCCACCGCACACCGCAGGCCTCGCGCGAAGGGGCCTCGCCGCATCCCAAAGTTTCGGGTACTCTAACTTTTCTATTCGGTGTACTTGAAATCAGGAGGCGTGGGTGCTCGAGCGGCAAAAGCAAGCGCGACCGGTGCGCGGGTTCTCGCTACTCGGGCCCGCCTTCGTCGCAGCCATCGCCTATGTCGACCCCGGAAACGTCGCTTCGAACGTCAGCGCCGGCGCCAGGTACGGCTTCCTGCTGGTGTGGGTAATCGTCACCGCCAACGTGATGGCCGGGCTGGTGCAGTACCTCTCGGCAAAGCTCGGCCTCGTCACCGGGCGGTCACTACCGGAGGCCGTCGGCGATCGCATGTCACGGCCCACCCGGATCGCGTTCTGGCTGCAGGCCGAATTGGTTGCCATGGCAACGGATTTGGCCGAGGTTGTGGGCGGAGCCATCGCGCTGTATCTGCTGTTCGACCTGCCGCTGCTCATCGGAGGTGTCATCACCGGAATCGTCTCGATGGTGCTGCTTGCCGTACAGGACCGGCGCGGACAGCGCTCTTTCGAATACGTCATCTCCGCGCTGCTGGCCATCATCGCGATCGGATTCCTCGCCAGTGTCGTGGTGGAACCGCCGCCACTGGCCGCGACGGCCGCGGGACTGATTCCACGCTTCCAGGGCGCCGAGAGCCTGATGCTCGCGACGGCGATGCTGGGCGCCACGGTCATGCCGCACGCGGTGTATCTGCACTCCGGTCTGGCGCGGGACCGGCACGGGAATCCGGAAGAGGGCGAGCCGCGACGCAGGCTGCTGCGCGTTACCCGCTGGGACGTGAGCCTGGCAATGCTGTTCGCCGGCGCCGTCAACATGGCCATGCTGCTGGTGGCGGCGACAAATCTGCAGGGTCGCGACGGCGTCGACACCATCGAAGGGGCCCATGCCGCTGTACGCGACAGCCTCGGCCCCACCGTGGCTCTGTTGTTCGCAATCGGCCTGCTGGCATCCGGGCTCGCCTCGTCCTCCGTCGGTGCCTATGCCGGCGCGATGATCATGCAAGGACTCTTGCGCCGCTCCATCCCCATCGTGGCGCGGCGGCTCATCACCCTGCTACCCGCGCTGGCGATCCTCGCAGTCGGCATCGACCCCACCCGGGCACTTGTCGTATCGCAGGTGGTGCTGTCGTTCGGCATCCCCTTCGCCCTCATACCCCTCATCCGGCTGACCAGCGATCGAGGGCTGATGGGCACCGATGTCAACCATCGCGTGACGACAACGCTCGGCTGGATCATCGCCGCACTCATCACGCTGCTGAACGCGGTGCTAGTTTTCCTTACCCTTGCAAACTAGTTTTGCCTGGGAGTAGGCTGTGGGTCATGAAACGAATCCTGCCTTCAGCCAGTCGATTTGGGCTGGCAATTGGAGTCGTTGCTAGTGGTTTGTTCGTTGGCGGTATCGCCTCTGCAACCCCGGCAAAGGCCGATCCAGACATTTGCGGCTCGGTGGACACCTACCCGCGAGTGACGGTATGCGCGGACGGCAACTGGGACCGTGGCTGGGATCGCGGTTGGCGCGGCGGACATGGCAACGGTTGGGGCAAGGGCCACTGGAAGCACGGCGACTGGGACTGAGTCAGCGCCGCTGACCAACCCACCGAACAGCCAGATATTTCGTAGCGCGGACCGCTAGATCGGCCCGCTGCTGGAGTAGCCGTCACCCGAACGCGGCCCGAATCGCCGTGCATAGTCCTCGTGAATCCACGCGTCCTTCTGGCGCTTGAGCACATCGACCAGGCCCGGATCCAGATCATGCTGCACAAGCCGGTGACGGCGCCACACCTTGTTGAGGGCGTGCGCCATGATCAGCACCCAGACATAGATCGGCACCGTCATCTCCATGTGGACATAGAGCGAGGCGGGCAGCAGCCAGAACGGCGCGAGAATGAACAGCGGCGGAATCGCGCACCGCAGAATGTGCCGCCGCACCGCGCCCTTGCCCGCCAGATCATGGGCGACCCAGTCCTTCATCGAGTCAGGCAGACGACGCCCGTAGCAGTAGGCGATGTACTGAAGAAGATTCGGACGGTCGGCGGCCATAACTAGATTGTAGACTAATAATTAGTGCACTAACTAATGATTAGGATAGTGAGAATGACCGCAGTCTCACCCGATGTAGATCCGCTAGCCCTGGAACGACAGGTGTGCTTCGCGCTGGCCGTCACCAATCGCGCGGTACTCGCCGTCTACCGGCCGCTACTCGCACCGCTCGGGATCACACACCCCCAGTATCTGGTGATGTTGGCGCTCTGGGATCACGCCAAGAGCGGGGGCGAGGACACTCGGGAGGCCTTGTCCGTCAAGCAGATAGCCGCCCTCTTGCAAACAGATTCGGCGACCATCTCCCCCATGCTCAAGCGGCTCGAGACATTAGGGCTCATCACCCGTCCGCGCAGCGTTGCCGACGAACGCACCACCCACGTCACCCTCACCGCACAGGGCGCCGCGCTGCGCGATGAGGCGCTCAAGGTCCCCGCGGCCGTGGTGGAACGCCTCGGGGTCGACCTCGCCGAACTTGAGCACCTACATGCGGTGCTGACCAGGATCAATAGCGCCGCACTGGCCGCCGGCGCCCTGGACACCGAGTAGTCCGGAAGAGCGCCGTGTGGCGTCTGCCACACATCCCTGTACACCGACCGGTTCGCGTGCTGCAATCAGAGGTAGACCGATCGATATACCAGGAGGTCATCATGTGGACCGACACAACCATGCTCATCGCGATAACGCTCGTCACCGTCGCCATGCTCTGGACGGCGAGCGGGGAGAACTCGATGAACTACTACCAACGCGATAGCCAGAAAGGCATGTGGCAGGGCTAGTTTGCGCATGCGGTAGGCGTCTGTTTGTCTGACGTCATGACCAAGGACGAAGCCGCCGAACTGATCGCCGCCCGCCGCATCGAGAAGAACCTGACATGGCAGCAGATCGCGGAAGCGATTGACTCACCGCTGATTTGGACTATTGCCGCGCTACAGGGCCAGCATCCGGTGCCGGAAGCAAAGGCCGCGAAGCTGGCCGGGCTTCTCGACCTGGAGCCGCAGGTCACCACCGCGCTGCGCAGCCAGCCGTATCGCGGCACGCTGGATGGCGGCGCGCCCTCTGACCCGACGATCTACCGGCTGTACGAGGCGCTGAGCGTCTACGGCCCGGCGATCAAGGAAGCCATCCACGAGGAATTCGGCGACGGCATCATGAGCGCCATCAACTTCAAAGTCGATATCGCCCGCCGCCCCCACCCGGATGGCGACCGCGTGGTGCTGACCTTCGACGGGAAGTTTCTCGACTACCGCTGGTGATCGCTCACAGCAGGCCGCGAATGTTACGGCCCGTGATGGCACCCCATTTGGTGTCGAGGGCGTTCATGAGCAGCTGCCAGTAGGGCGCCCACAACGTGCGCTGCGCCGTGGCGGGCGGCATCGTCTTGTAGGTGGCCGCCTGCTGCGTCCACCGCCACGCCAACCCGCGAGCCACATCGTCGATGCACCAATAGATCAGCTCGTTCGGGTTGGTCGTGGTCTTCCACACGAAACCCGTTTTCGGGTCACGCGTGTGGTACCAGAATTGCGCTCCGTCGAGCACATACTGCGGAGCGGTATTGGAGTGCCGTTCACCCTTGGCCAGCTCGGTGGGCACCGGTACTTCGGAGATCGCGACTTCCCCAGCCAGACGGCTCAGCACCGCGATACGAACGTCGAGCTGCTCGCGGATCCACTCCGAACTCCCCGGGCTCCCCGGCACGGCCACCGCCGGACCGGCCGGCGATGCGGACTCGGCGTTGGCCGGCTCGTCCGCTGTCCCCTGAGTTACCTGCTCGGCCGGCACCTCTCCGTCGACATCGACGATCGCCCCACCCGCCCAATCCACCTTGGCAGGGTTGAGCACTCCGTCTTCTTCCAGCGACAAATCGACCACATAGGCGACATCGACGAGGACGTCGCGGGCGCCGGGTGCCAGGGAAACCCCGGGGCGGCGCGGCCCCAGCAGCGCGACATGCACCATGAAGAACTCGCCATCGTCGTCCCGGTCGCAGTACTCACGCTCGTACCGGGCGGCATCCGAGGTATCGAACCGGTGTTTGACCGGCGGTTCCAGTAGCACGCTGCAGAACTGCACGGGGTGGTTGGCATCTCCATCCACCATGCCCAGTTCTGTTGCGGTAATCGGCAGTTCAGCAGCCAGGCTCGGAGCGGCATCGTCCGCCGCCGCGCGGATGGTGAACGTACGTGCGTCGGGTGGCCAATCGTCTGGCTCCGGCGCGGCCCCCTGGTGACCGGTGGAATCAACCGTCATGTTCTTAACCGTATGGCAATCGTGTACTTCGGGCGACGATGGTGCACCCAGACCTGTTATTTTTACGACAGACCGTCCCCGCTGGGGGGAGCATTCCGGACGTCAAGGAGACCCATCGTGAAGATCAATGTGCCCATCACCGCCGCCGTGGCGGCCGCCGCAGCGGCGGCCGGCCTGGCCCTGATGCCAACCGCCGGAGCCGATACCACTCTCGGCCAGCAGGGTCGCCTCACCAATGGCGACGTCGTCCAGGCCTGGACCATCAGCGACCTCAAGGTTAGCGCCGACGAGCTGCCCTACCAGGCCAAGGGCACGCTGTGGGAAGCCACTGCCACCGACGAGGCGATCCAGGGCAGCGTCATCCCGATCGTCGCCAACTTCAACGCGAAGGCCAAGGACGGCGAGACCTACCGCGTGCTGTACGGCGTGCCCACCGAGCAGGGCGTGAACCCGGGGACTCTGTCGCAGGGCGAGAAGACCAGCGGCAAGATCTACTTCGACGTGACCGGTTCCGCCCCCGAGACGGTGACGTACACCTCCGGTGACGAGGATCTGCTCACCTGGAAGGCCGCTCCCGTGGCCGCGGCACCGCGTTCGGGTGGTTCGAGCCAGTCACACGGCACCAACCCCGCACCGGCCACCAGCGCCGCGCCCACCACTTCCCCGGCGCCTGCCGCTGTTCCCGCCGGCAGCCAGGGCACCCCGCTGCCCGCCGGCAGCCAGGGGACCCCGGTGGACGGGCAGCAGCCCGCCACGACTCCGACCCCGACGGTGGCACCGGTGACCGCGACCCCGGGTCCGACACCTGCCACCCCGGTACCCGCTGCCGAGGGCACGCCGCTGAACAGCACCGCGGTGCCTGCTTCCCCTGCTCCCGCATCGCCCGCACCTGCCTCACCGGCTCCCGCGGCACCTGGTGCCGAAGGCGCTCCGCAGACCGTCACCCCGCCGGTGGCCGCGATTCCCGCCGTTCCGGCCTCGGAGAGCACCCCGCACGGCCAGCGCGCGGCCGGCAGTCAGGGCACTCCCGTTTCCGCCGAGGGCTAGATAATCGTTTCGGCATTGACCGCCGGCCGCCTCGCGCGGCCGGCGGTTTTTGTTATGAGTGCGAAGACCACCAGGCGTACAACTGGTCGAGAGTCGGACCGGTCGCACCCGAACGCGTCTCGCTGAGCAAAAGCCGTTCCTCATCGGTCCAGCCCACCACCGGATGTCCCTGATTGCTGCCGCAGAACACCGTGCCGCTCACCTGATCCGGCGTGGCATTGCGACGCCATGGTCCCGGCGACTGGATCCGGCCGGGGCATACCACCACCGCGTTCCGTTTCGTCAGACGACTCAACCCTGCCGCGAGCGCGGACTTGTCCTTGACCAGTGAGTAGCTCGCCTCAACTGGCCCGTCCGGATCGTCACTGCGTCCGCATTTAAATTGTGCCACAGCCTCATTCGCGGGTTCGACGGCCTTGCAGGCCGCCACCCCGTAGCCGGTCGGGATCATGGAGAGCAGGCGCGTCTCCGCATCAGAATCCCTACTGGAGACCGTTGTCGTTGGGGCGGCGCTCGGTTCTGCGGGCGCGTCATCGCCACCGCTGCCCGCGAACACCGCGACCACACCACCGATAACAACAACCACGGCCGCCAGTGCCGCGCCGCCAATTACCAACGGCCGCTTGCTTCTTTCAGGCTTGTCTTCCCAGGACGAGAAGTCGACCGGAGTTGTCGGCTTGACAGGTCCTGAGGTGGGAGGCGGCGCGGTGCTGAAGGTCTCATGGCTCGGCCACTGCACGTACTGATTGCCCGGTTCCACAAAAGGTGGGCGCGGTTCCGTGAATGCCGGTTGCTCAATGAACGGAGGTTGATCAAACTCGTATTCCGGAGCGAACGGGCCAGGTTCGGACATCCCGGGAAGCGCGTTCAGGACCGGCAGCGGCGCGGTGTCCGCGGCGTCGGACGAATCCTCGGCCGCCGGTGAGCCCGCTCCGATATCCGCGTCCATCCACTACCCCCAATGTCTCGTTGTTACGTCCCCGCCATGGTCAATGCACAAAGATTACTTGGCCGCGCCGCCCACTCGCGGCGGATATCGCCAGTCGCTAGCGGACCGCCTTGCTCGGCTCCGGCACCAACGCCCGCGCGATAGGCAATATGTATTGACGGGCGTACCGTTCGGCGTCTTCCCTGGTGGCGATCTCCCGCCGGGGACTGGGCGCCAGTATGAGGGAATGCGTCAGGCGCACAAAAACTTCTGCGACACCGTAGGAGTCGTCAACGAGGTCACCGGCACTACGGGTCACATGGCCAGCCAGGTACGTGGTCGCCATATCCAGGGCTGGCCCCGCCCCGCTGGTGATGACCGGCAGCACTGACTCAGGATCGGTCTCCACCGCCCGCTGCATCAGCGGATGGGTGTGCACATACCAAAAGATGCCGGTGAAGCCCGCCACGAGCTTGTCCTCGGGACTGTCCAAGGCAGCGATTTCGCGGTCTATGGCGGAAAACATCGTCTGCGCCTCGCGCATGAGGACAGCGAGCACCAGCTCGGTCTTGTTGGACCAGCGGCGATACACCGTCATATGCGATACACCGGCGCGCCTTGCGATCTCGTCGACCGTGGCGCGGCGGATGCCGAAGCTGAGCATGGTCTGCAGCGCGGCCTCGAGGATGCGCTCGCCGGTCGGATCCGGATCTGCAGACACAACTCAGTCTCTCACGCAGAAGTCCTTCCCAACCCGATGTTGCAATGTTAGTGTTCAACTCAGTTACTAACACCGACGGAGGATGCAATGACGCATGTACTGCCGCGCGACACCACACATGACGGCGAATCCGGTGGCGATGGCCACGAGGACGGCCTGGCCTTCCTACGCGGGGACGGGGTGCGTCCACGCGTTATGGACGCATTTCGCAAGCACCTGGGCAGTCCCCTGGTCGGCGTCTTCGGCGGGGTGCTGTTCGATGAGGTGGCCCTGATGCCGGTGGCAGCATCCGTCGATCGCACGGGACGGTTCCGCCAGAACTTCACCGATAGGGGCATCCGGAGCGCGTTGAGCGCGATATCGCTCCTGGCAGGCAATCAGCAGCAGCGGGCCGCCACGGCGCAATGGCTCAAGGAGCGACACCGCGATGTGCGGGGCACCGGAGTGGGCGAGTACGAGGGGATTCGTTACAGCGCATTGGATCCCGAGCTGTGGATATGGATCGCAGCCAGCGCGATGAACGCCACGATGGAGGCCTTCCCCTACTGCACGGGTTACGCGATGACCCCCGCGGAGAAGGAGGCCGGGTATCAATACCAGCGGTACCTGCTCAAGGATCTCGAACTGCCCAGCGCCAAGGGGAAGTTCCCGGACACATACGCCGCCTTCGTCGACTACTACGACGACATGGTGGAAAACAGGTTGCAGTCCAACGGCTTTCTGCGCGAGCAGTTCGCCGGGTTGATGCGACTACCGCTTCCGACGCTGCTGCTCCCCGCCGCGATACGCCCGGCCCTGCTGCCCGTCTGGCTGGCGATTCGCCCGATGGCAGGCCGCGTCATTCAGGTGTGTTCGGCCAAAGCAATGCATCCACAGATACGCGAGATGATCGGATTCCGGCTCAAGCCCCGTCACAATGTCGAGTTCGCTGTGTACACGCGCCTGCTGCAGCTGGTGTGGCGCGTTACGCCTGAGCGGCTACTGATAGAACCCATGCTGTACAACACGATTCGCCTTGACGACGCCCGCTCCCAGCTCGACGGTTCGCGCAACGCACAGCGCAGATACGACAAGGTCTCGCGTTCCCTGACGCGACGTAACGAGCGCCTGGCCGACTTCTACCACAGCTACCGGCTGGACAGCTTCGCCGTTCCAGAACAGCCCACCGGCACCTGCCCGTTCGGGTGAGTGGCGGCGGCTACGGCGGCCCGGCACCCGCGATTGGTTTTCACAGCACCCCACCCTCGGGGACCTGTTGAAAACCCCCCGACGAAGCTGATCAGCCATGGTCCCGTTTGTCGTACCGGAACGCGCCCACGATGTCTGGACGCTAGCCTGCTGCTGAGGCTGCTCAGCGCATGGGCCCAGTATTCGCTGTCGGGTGACTGATGCGCTGCGATCAGCTGGGCGAGCGGCAGTGCGCCACCAAGACGGAGTTGCTCTAATGGCTGGTGCGCGCTGTTAACGTGGTGGAATGGCGTCCGCTCGGGCTTTTGGATGTATCGGCGCGCTGGCGACCAGCGGCTTGTTACTGGCGCCGTCGGCTGTCGCTGAACCGCAATTACCGGATCTGGATCGGTATACCGCGGTGAATACGTCCGACTATACGGTTGCGATCCCAACCAGCGGCTATAACGGTGCCGTGAGCAGCGTGCAGTTCAGCACCCCAGCGGGCCAAAACTGCAGTGTGGTGATCAATGTTCGAGGTATGTGGGACATCGCGACGTGCACCGGGCGGATTCCAGGGAGTAGCCATAACAGCGTGACTGCGAGCTACATGGAAGCCGGTAAATTCGGCGACTCTCCGCCCAGTTCCGGGCAGCCGAAACTGTTGCCGGCGGGTAGCAAGGTCGTGTTCACCCGCGGGGTATGGACCGGCACTTGCGCGGTTGACGAGGCGACCACCGCCTGTGTTGTCGAGATCGTCCCAGGACCTGGCGAGTCAACCTCAAGGGCTCCCCACGGGTTCGTGCTCGGCCCAGAGGACAGCTCGACTTTCTAGATAGCTCACCGTGATTCAACGGTGAAGCGCCTTGCCGAAGCCTGGCTTGGCCTTGAAATCTCTTCCGAGTGGCGGCGTGAGTGCGTCTAGCGCGGGAGGTTAGAGGTCGACCTCAACGGGATGTTCGCCCAAGGGTTCAATTACGATTCGCACATCGTTCATTTGTTCGATCGAGCGCGTGGTATCTATCACGCTCTGCAGGGTTCCTTCAATGATCATGTACGCGGCCCGGTTCATCCGTTTGTAGAACTCGTTCATTGACTCTGCGCTACGGAAAACGGGGAAATACCGTACGCCGGCACGCTCAAGCATGAAGACGCTCTTTGACCGTCGTTCGTCTCGCCAAAAGGCGTGGAATAGAAGACTTTTGAGTCAGTCGCAGCTGGTTCTGCTCGTTTCTTCCTAATAGCTTCATGATATCTCCTTTCGGTGGATCACTCGATGCCGAGGAACCACCGCGGTGGGATGCGCTGGCTCAGGACCAGCCTCTCCGCTACTCCAACCGTTGGCACGAGGCCGCCACTTCGATCGCAACACCGCTCCAACAATGATCAGGCTGACGATCAGCCGTCGAGCCCTTACCGCCACATCTGCCCTGCTGAACCCATCGGGTCACATCCATACCACCGGACAACACCCCCGCCTCGCCAACAGCCAGCGTCCGAAGCACCCCGCCAACCCGCTAGAGTTTTAGACGCCTATTCACATAGGACCCCCGCCCTCGTAGCTCAGGGGATAGAGCACGGCTCTCCTAAAGCCGGTGTCGCAGGTTCGAATCCTGCCGAGGGCACACAACTGCCAACTGGCGGACCGATCGCACGCAGTCAGCTGCCGCCGAGGCCGCACTATTGCTGTGCCGGCAATACTCAGTTCCACATCCGGAACACTCAGCGCGACTCTTGCCACACAATGAGCCCGTGCCCAGCAACCGAAGACGTAGGCCGCGACGCGGTCGAACCCCCGAGCAGGAATACCGGTTCGTCACAGGTGCTCTCGGCCCACGAAACCTGAGGCATTTGAAGGTCACCATCGGGTTGCTGTGTATGTGCATCCTCCCCTTGGGGACCATCGTCAATACGCACCCGCTGGGCCCACAGGGGACCGGGCGCATCATCCACCAATCGCTCATCGCGGTCTCGTTCCTGGTGGGCGTGTGCTGGATGGTCCGCCCGTGGCCAAGCAGACGCTGGGCAATCTCCTTTGTCGTGTGGGCGGACCTCTCATTCGCGGTATCCGCCTGGATGTACGCCGGGCCGATGATGCGACTCGCGCCGATTCTGTATATGAGCACGGTCGGCGTCTTCGCCGCGTTTCTGCTGGGTTGGCGGGTGCTTGGCGTCCACTGTGTCTTCGCGTCAGCCGTGCTCGGCTCGATCACGTTCTGGAACATCCACACCGGCGCGGCGACCTTCCTGGATCAGTTCCTCTACAACGCCCCGGCATTCACCACCGTGGTCCTGCTGCCGATCCTCATCCAGGCGGTAATCGAAGGGGGTAGACGCTCGATCCGGGCCGCTGTCAGGGCCGCCAACCGAGACCCGCTGACCGGCCTGCTCAACCGCCGGGGCGTGCAATCCAGGTTTGAGTTCGAGCTGCGCAAGCGGACGGATCCAGCGACGGTTGTCGTGATGGTGGCCGATGTGGACAGGTTCAAAGAGCTCAACGACACCTACGGCCACGAAGCCGGCGACAGAACATTGCAGGCCATCGCGGACACACTGTTCGCAAACACCCGGGGCGGCGATATCGCCGCCCGCATCGGCGGTGACGAGTTCATGGTCGTTGCGTTCGTGGACAATACCGACGACATCGCCGCGATCAACGCGCGAATCCGCAATGCACCGATACGCTCTGGCACTCCCGAGACCTCGATGAGCATAGGCATCGCCTGGTTGTCCACTGACGCAGAGGACTTCAGCTTCGAATCCCTCACCCGGGAGGCAGATTTCAGGCTCTACGAAGCGAAGCGCGACCGGGCACCGCGCGGATCCACGGCCTGATAAGGACACGTCCCACGCGGTCACTAGCCATCAATGTGATCATCGCTGATTTGATAGCGCCGTTCTAAAGACACGATCCCTACCAGCAACGAGCCCCTGTACATCCACCAATCCGCATAGTCAGGCTCCTTCTTCCGCGACACCATCGAACAGTGATGATCTGCCGCGAACGCGGCCGCAAGACCTTGTCCTTCGTCCCAGTTAGCCACATATACGGATGTATTTCCATCCAGGCCGTAATCCGAGATACACAGCCGATAATACGTGCTCAATTTACTCCTCAGCTCTGTACGTGAGACGTATCGATATACCTAAACTTTGCACATCGAAGTGTTTAACCCGCGGTCGTAAATTCAACTTACGGAAACGAAAATAAGAATAGGCTTCTGCCGCAATAGGCACCGCGGCACCTTCGGCATTCGTCAGCTGAGCCGACACGGTCGCAATACTCCTTGGAGTACCGCCCGGCACCACATCTCTTTCAATCAGCCACGTGTCTCCAGCGATACGCATATGGGTGCCCCGAGGCATGCGTAACCTGAACGTCAAACCCTCGGGTTCACGTTCGTGAGATAAGTACAGTACGACCGCCATTCCGGGAACCACGGCCGGCAAATGCGCGCTATCAGCGCTTGAGGGCGAAATCGTAGGGTTGGTCTGCGCCCGCCCCAGCGCGGAATTCGGAGCCAAATCACTTAGCACATTACCTTTGACTTTGGCATCACCGATATCAACGGTACTCACTAAACTCGCCGATTGATCTACAGAGTTTTGCAACGACAGGTGCGCTTGATCGAGATTATCCCAAGCGCTATCCGTTGGTAGCAGCGGAGCTACGAAGAAGAGTACGACTAATGAAACCCCGAGGAGTAATTTCATCGCCTCAGACCAGTGAAGTGCGGCAGCGCTCCAACCTAGTACTGCATTAATCATAGATGACCGTACGCCTTCAGGCCGCTTCCTGACATAGCGCTGCGATCGACCATGCAGCTTATTATTCTTGCTATGGCGCACATTCTGCATCCAGCTTTACAGATTAGCGCCATGACTATCCATAAATTGCCAACCGCGCCCATTCAGTGCCACATGAATCTGGGCATTAATGGAAGTCGGTTCCGACAGACGATAGACGCGCAGCGGATGCAGATCGGATCCAGGCTTCGTGGGAGCCGTGAGGGTTACGCAGATCGCCGGACCCCTCACGGGTTGTTTATTGAGTTCCGGAGAATCTGCTTCAGGGCATAGATGGAAGACGGCGAGTCGCGATTCAGCGCCGATGGCGTATCGACGGGTAGATGACGATCAATAGCGTTCCCGCACCCACGGCGACGGCCGCGAGGATGAGCCCGGAGGCGATTCTCCACGTTGACGCCGAAGCAGTCTTTCGGGCCTCGCTGACCGAATTTTCCTGTTTACGGGCAGCATCACACCACAGCTTACGGAAGGTCTCCACATCGCCGTTGAGCTGGCGCACAACCAGATTGAGAATCTCCCATGACGGCAAGGCTCCCGGCGCGAAGACCTTGGCGACCGTTGTATGACTGCACCCGATGGCCCGACTGATGCTGCGAAAACTGGGTCGGCCGGCCATGAAACGCAGTTCAACCAGCTCAGCATTTAATGGGTCGACATGTACGTCAGGCATTATGCGAAAATTTCTTCCGCACATCTTCGTGTGGAACACTGTCCCTGCACATAGGATCTATTGCCATCGTCGGGCTGCCCGGGGCGAATCAACTAGCACGGCATCCAGGCCCATTTTGCGGGCCAGGCGAAAATCATTTTCGGTGTTCACTGCAAATCCAATTGTTTTCATACCAGACTGTTGCGACCTGAAGCACTCAATAGATCCGGGATCCCAGAGCTCGGCGTCGGCGTGAGAAACGCCCGTCCCCAGCGTGAATTTCTCGGTCACAACGACATCTCGATGAAGCTCAAATCCCGCCCATCTCCCAGTGCTTGGAGCTGGCTCGCATCGATGATTAAGTGCCATGTTCAAGAGCCGCTGACGAGTTACATCGCGACTTTCGGCCACTTCTAGGCCACTCCGAGCCGCTAACGCAGTGACTTCCGAGTCTGTCGAGTAAACAATTGTTCGCTCCACGGCCGCTGCCTTGACTAGCACCGCGGATACGGCATCTACTAAAGGCTGGGCTGGCGTCTGCTTCAGGTCGAGAAACAGCGGCATACTCGGCGGGATCGCGGCAATTGCCTCTTCTAGAGTCGGTATCTGAACAACCTGCCGCCGATAAGGATTGCTATCGGCTTTGATGAAGTTCCATCCAGCATTCAGTTCTTTCAATTGCTTTAGCGTTTTCGAATTTATCCGCCCACTCCCATTTGTCAATGCCGACAGATCGAGGGGACGATACAGTACGGGTATTCCATCACTACTAACCTGCACTGTTATCCACATTCCGCCTACGCCTGACTTTTCGGCGCTAGTAATTGCCAGAAGCGTGTTTTCTGGATAATCGCCAGAGCCGCCGCGATGTGCGATCAGCATTGGCTTCAAACCTGCGTCCGCGGCCAATTCATCGCCGGTTGATGGCCCTACAGTCTCCGCAAATGTCGCGTGCCCATTTTCATGATCGGGGTAGTGCCCGCATCCCGTCATTGCCAATGCCGCTACCACAAAGCCAGAAATTGACGACCAAGCACCGAGCACTTACAACTCACCTCATCAGAAAGCAACGCAGTTCATCCAACAACACGTAGGGAATGCACTTAACAGAAAGACTAAGACACTAGGTGTCATACTGTCAACACCGTGTTTTTCGCATAAGTGTCTTACTGCTCGCCAGTACTTAACCCACTGACGCCGCGCTAATTTGGATCGACCGATTGAATGCTGAAACCATCCGGTCCGCAAAGAAATCCGGCTGATTGGCCGGTGGGCGACTATCTGCTGCCCGCTACGGCACCGTACGTGCAATCTGCAACAGGTGGCCTAATGCCTGGCCATCAACGGCCACACCGCGGCCCGCCGAACGTCAGTAGGCGCCCTCGCTGCGCACCACCGCGCCGACGGTCCGAGAAATGATGCGGATGTCGAGGCCCATGGACCAGTTGTCGACATACGAGATGTCATGGCGGATGGACTCGTCGACCGAAAGGTCGTTACGGCCGCTGACCTGCCATTGCCCAGTGACACCCGGCTTGACGAGCAGTCGCCGCCGCATGGTCTCGTCGTAGGCGTCGACCTCTCGCTGCACCTGAGGCCGCGGGCCGACAACGCTCATGTCACCGAACAGCACGTTGAAGAACTGGGGAAGCTCATCGAGGCTGTACTTCCGGATGAACGCCCCCACCGGGGTGACACGCGGGTCTTCCTTCGCTTTGAAGAAGACGGGTGTGCTGCCCGCCGAGTCGATCATCGCCGCGGTATCACGGTCGGCACCCGTGTACATGCTGCGGAACTTGATCATCCGAAATGGCATACCGTCCAACCCAATTCGCTCGGACACGTAGAACACTGGTCCGGTGCTGGTGAGCTTGATGGCCACGGCAATCGCGATCATCACCGGCGCGGTGGCCATGATGGCGGCAGCGGCGAACGCCATGTCGAATGCTTCCTTGGACATCGAACGCGCACGGCGGTAGCCCGGAGCCAGCATCTCCAACATGTGGACCCGCTCAAGGCCCCGATCAGCTGTCGTCACGGCGGCCTCGTCCACGTCCCCCGGTGAGACCGCAAGCTCAATTCCCAGATCTCCAAGTTCGGATGCCAGACGGGAAAGCTCCTTACGCCCCAGGCTATCCGTCATCGCGACGGCGACGATCTGAGCAGATGTCCGCTGCGCCGCCTCGACCACATGCCGGTCGTCGCCGACGACCGGCACGCGGTGATCGCCCACCTCGATTGCCGATTCACCGAGCAATCGGTCAGCTCCCGGGGTGCACGCGCCGACAACCTCGAAACCACTGCCCCGGTGACGGCTGAACACAGCGACCATCTCCCGGACAGCGTCGTCGTCACCCGCCAACAGCACCGAGGTCTTACCCTCCGCACCCCATAGACGTCGCAGCACATATCGGGCCATGAAGATGCCGAGCAGCCCCAGCGGTATTTCGATAATGAGATGCCGCATGTCAAGCAGCTCGATACGCGAGATGAGGTAGGTGAGCAGCACGATGGTGAACAGCTGGAACGTGACACTGACGACCGTCTGCCATTGCTGCAGCACCGCCCGCAGCGCCTTACCGGGCCCCACCGTGTGCAGCGATAGCGCAGCAAACCAGATGACTGCGATGCCGATATCCGTGGCCACGTACCAGCCGCCCAGGTCCTGTCTCCCGGACAAAAGATGATGCGCCAGCTGGTACGACACCAGGGAGGTGAGCGCGATGGCCACCAAGTCGGCGGCCGGCGCCCACCGTCGGTGCAGGTAGAACAGTCCCCCAGGGCGCGTTTCTACCCTCCGTTGAATTCCGTCATTGACGACGCTCTTTAAGACCATAAGTGCACTTGACCCGTTCGTTCATATCGGCTGATTCATATGGACGATTTCGGCAATTGAGCCCGACCTAATTACGTGTTGAGGTTTCCATAACAACCGAAAACACGCCACGTGATGACAGTCACGCTACTTCACACACTGGAGGCTACAAATGAAGGTTTTATTGCCGGGAAATAAGAATCATCTAACAAACATCTCCAGCGGCGGCTCTTTGCTAATTTTTACGCCAATCACACAACGCTCACCGGCAAGTAACATTTTCATAACATAACCAGGTCAAGGCAGTCCTAGCAACGTGGAACTCACCAGCTTCCATCAAGTACAGCGCTATCTCACCCACCACTGTCTCGATCGTTGCGGGCAAAATCAAGATACGCCCACATCCAGCCACGAATGGGCGCGCCTCTGTTCTCAGGTTGCGGACCATGCACCATGTGTTGCAGGCTAGAGATGGGTTGGTCATCTGGCGATGAGCGCTGGGCGCATCTAAACATCGGTGCGCCCGAGAATTCCAGATTTGAATAGCACCGCGATACTTGCGAATGCTATTTGGCCTACTCAGGCAATACGAGTATCGATGGATAATGAGCCGACCGCCGATCACGTGCACGCGTGCCGTGCGGGTCGAGTGTTGAACAAACATGAGACACGGGGGCCGAGCTCCCGACCGAGAATGCGCACGGTGGCGAAGGCACGGGCGGCGGTGTGTGACGCGCGACGTCGTCCCGGTGCCGCGCCGATCGTCGAGAGCAAAGAATGCAACAGTGGAGGCGAGGTCTGAGATGCCGCCCATCAAAGTGCACATGACCGGATCCGAGTGGTTCTCATCGCTGCCCGGCGGGCTGAATCGCTACTTCACCGACCTGTTCACGGCGCTGCGCCACCGCGACAACATCGAACTGTCGGCCACCGCATTCGGGGAGCCGTCCGACGGCGGACGGTCTTGGGGCCCCACTGGCGGGCCCACCCGCTCCCGGGTTCTCACCGCATTCAACGATCGATCCGGGCTGCGGCGACCCGACATTCTGGATCGCCACTTCTGTCTCTACGGGCCATCGGCCACCGGATGGCGCACCCGCAGCCAACTGGTTGTGCACTTTCACGGGCCATGGGCGGCCGAGAGCAGGTTAGCGGGGGCGGGGGCCCTCCGGTCACACGCCAAGTACGTTGTCGAGCGTCTCCGGTACGCCGGCGCCGAGCGGTTGATTGTGCTGTCCGATCGATTTCGCGACGTTCTGATCGAGGACTATCGGATACCCGCCCATCGCATCGAGGTCATCGCACCCGGTGTCGACCTCGACAGATTCGGTCTGCTGCCACGATTGGATGCACCCACCGGCCGGCGAACGGTGCTGTGCGTGCGACGGCTCGAACGCCGTATGGGAATACATCGTCTTATCGAGGCGTGGCAGGCGGTCGTATCCACGCATCCGGATGCCTGCCTGATGATCGTCGGCACGGGCACTGCCGAGAGCGACCTGAGGGCGCAAGTCGCGGCCGCGCGTCTGGACGACAGCATCCAGTTCACCGGGCGCGTCGACGACCCGACCCTGACGCAGCTCTACACGCTCGCCGATTTCACCGTCGTGCCATCCGTGGCTCTTGAGGGTTTCGGATTGATCGCACTCGAATCCCTGGCCACCGGCCGGCCCGCGGTGGTCACCGACTGCGGCGGGCTTCCCGATGCGGTGCGCGGCCTGGACCCCTCATTGATCGTGCCCTCCGACAATGCCGAAGCACTTGCAGCACGTCTTATCTCGGCGCTCGAGGGCGTTCTCCCCAGCCCGCAGCAGTGCCGCCAGCACGCCGAGACCTTCTCCTGGTCCACTGCCGCGCAGCGTCACCACGCCGTGTATTCGGAGCTGAGCGCATGATCCATGCGATGTTCGTCGCCCACACCGCGGCTCCATCCGGCGCAGAGCTGGCGACCTTGCGACTGCTGTCGGCGCTACGCGACGCACCCACCGAATACCCGATCGAACCGTCGATGATCTACACCGAAGACGGTCCCATGGTGGGCACGATGAGGTCGCGGGGCATACCAACTTCGTTGTTGACCAACACTTTCGATAGCCGAAGCGTGACAATCCGCAGTTCCGGATGGTTCCGCCGGGCCATCGGGGCCGTGGCACTGATTCGTCTCGGGTGGAATTTGGGTGCCGCCGTACGCGAAAGCGGTGCCGACGTACTGGTCGCGGGAAGCACGAAGGCGCTCATCATGTCTGCGGTTGCCGCCAAACGGGCACGAATACCCTTGATATGGCACGTGCACGACAGGATATCTGCCGAATACTTCGGCGCCACACTGGCTTTCCTTATCCGCACACTCGGCATGATCGTTGCCGACGGGTATATCGCCAACAGCCGGTCCACTGAAGAGTCCTTGCGGCCACGGCGCCGTCCGGGTGTCGTGGCGTATCCCGGACTGGACTTTCTGCGGACCCCCGACACCGAACACGTGCCGCAGCGGCCTCCCTCCGAGACCGTAATCGCCGTCGTCGGCAGGCTGACACAGTGGAAGGGACAAGACGTCTTCCTACGGGCACTCGCCAACACCAAGATCCGGCCCCACCGCGCATATCTCGTCGGCGGCACCTTCTTCGGCGAGGAGCCCTTTCGCACCGAATTAGAGCACCTGGCAAGCGAACTACAGCTGCCCGTGACATTCACCGGCCACGTCGACGACCCCACCGACATCCTGTCCATCGCCGACATCCTGGTGCACTGCTCGGTCATCGCCGAGCCATTCGGGCAGGTTGTCGTCGAGGGTTTACGCGCGGGCTGCGCAGTGATCGCCAGCCAGCCCGGCGGCCCAGCGGAAACGATCGAACCCGAGGTTCACGGGCTACTGGTCAACGCAGGCGATACCGATCAACTGACTGATGCCCTCGATCGTCTTATCGAAGACCGTGAACTTCGAATCCGGTTGGCGCATGCCGGACGATCCCGGGCCAGAAGGTTCGATATCGCCGATTCGGCGCAGACCGTCGCGTCGTTCTTGTCGGAGGTCCTCAACCGCCACACCGCGGCATCGACGGAAGAGCGCCATGTCTGAGGGACCTCGAAGTAGCGCAACGCTCCCCCGGATATGGAGGCTGGCCAGGGATTTCGGGGCGGTAGTCTTCGGCAAGTACGGGCAGTACGTGGTGACATTCGCGACGGTGCCGCTGCTGGCCCGAATCCTGGGTCCTGCGGGAATGGGCCTGTTGGCAGTGGGGATGGCCGCGTACTTCTTCGGCTCCATTCTCGTCGACTTGGGCATGACACCATTTCTCGCCGCACGGCTGCCCGCACTGCGCGACACTCCTGCCGAACTCCAACAGGTCCGTACCGACTATCTGGTCTTGAGGCTCATGACCCTGTCCATACTCGGAGCCGCATTCGGCGCCGGGTCGATTACCGGAGTGCCTCCGTACGTCCAGATGATTCTGTTGGGCCTCTTCGCCGGTGGGCTCTGGGCCACCTCCGACGACTGGCTGCTCATCGGACAGGGCCGCTTCGTCGCGTCGGCGATCTACCAGGGTTCGGGGCGCATCGCCTATCTCGTGCTCCTCATCGTGCTGCTACCACACTCCCCGCACGCGTCCACCGCGATCCTGTGCCTGCTGGGCTCCTCAATCTTGACGGTCGTGGGCACCTGGTGGGACAGCCTTCGGACCTTCGGCGCCCTATGCCGTCCGTACACACCCGGCCGTATCCTCCGCACAAGTTGGCCGATCGTGACCTCGCGACTTCTCACCACTGGGTATGGGCAAGGAGCGCCGGCGATCTACTCCGCCGTGCTTGACGCCGTGTCGCTGGGCCTGTTCTCGGCGAGCGACCGTCTTGTCCGGGCGATGCAATCGCTTCTGGACATGATCGGGTTGGTCCTGCTGCCTCGGATGGCAAAGCGCAGTGGGCATGAGCACTTCTGGCGCAGTGGTTTTCAGGGATTGCGCGGCGCTGTCGCGGTGGCCGTGGTGGCCTCAGCCCTGCTCTGGGTGTTGGCCGCACCGATCGTTCACCTCGTCTTCGGAAGTGAATTCCTTGGGGCCGTGGGCTTGTTGCGCGCCGAGCTTCTCATTCTTCCAGCGAGCACGATCAGTTCATACATCAGCACCGCGCTACTACCGGTGCGTCAGGACACCCATGGAGTTCTCATCGCGTCGATAGTGGGGACGGCCGCCTCGGTCGCAGGCCTGATCATTGCCTCGTGGAGCCACTCCGTGTGGGCATTGATCGGCGGTGTCATTGGCGCCGAATTCTGTGTCGCCATCTGGTATCTGGTCCGGGTGAGGCATCTGGCAGGACAGGAGCGGAACGTGGACGTCGCGGCCGACATGACACAAGAAGGTGTTCCTCGATGAAGATCCTGTTTATCGGGGATGACTGGGTGGGCAGCAATGCCAGGTCGATGGCAGACGGATTCCGTCAGGCTGGCCATGAGGTGGTCGTCGTCGACACTACGCGGGTCACCTTGCCCACCAGGCTGTCGCCAGCGTGGGTGTACTCGAAGGGAATGCGCCGGCGTGCTCCCTGGCTGCAGAACTCTGTACATGACCACATCGACCGTATCGCACGAGATTTCGTCCCCGACGTGCTATTCGGGTTCAAGTCCATACATCTGGACCAGGCCCGGCTGCTTCAGGTTCCGGCAGCCGTCCACGTGCACTACAGCCCGGATGACGTCGGGAACCCCTACAACACGACGGCCGATTACCTGACACACGAAAGCGGGTGGGATCTGGTGGTCACCACCAAACGCCACAACCTGCCGGAGTTGCAGACCCGGGCTGCGCGTCGGGTGAAATTCGTACGCAGCGCCTACGACCCCGCATGGCATCGCCCCTGTGCTAAACGGGTTGCGCAGCAATACCTTGTGGGATTCATCGGCGCCAGACGCCCGGACCGATCCGGCCTGATCGCCCGACTCGGCAGCGAGCACGGGAAGGATCTGTTGGTTCGCGGTCCGGGCTGGCGACGGATGCCCTCGCTACAGACCACCGGCGCCACGATTGGCGGTGCCGTTTACGGCGATCACTTCGCGACCACCGTGGCATCGGTGACCGCGAACCTGGTCTTGCTGAATTCCGACAACCGTGACACTCACACCTGCCGAACCTTCGAAATACCGGCGTGCGGAGGGCTGTTCGTCGGGGAACGTACCGACGAACACAGTGAACTGCTCAACGAGGGAACCGAATGCCTGCTCTTCTCCGACGAGGCCGAACTTCGCGAGATTCTGCACTGGTGTGCGTGCCACCCCGCGCAGGCCGCCAAGATCGCTGAAGCGGGCCATCTTCGCGTGACACAGGAACCACACCGATATGTCGACCGTGCCAGGGAGATCATCGATGAGCTTCAGTGACGCGACGGAAGCACCGATAGATAAGCCCTCAGCACCCACCACGGCTCACAGACCATGGTGGCGCAGGCGGATCCTCTTGGCCTGCATCACCGTCACGGTGCTCATCGCAGGGTTCGTGACAGCTGGTTGGCGGGTGTACATGAATCCGCAGACTGATCCGCTACGGCCGGCCGATGCCATCGTGGTACTGGGTGGCACACCCTACGAGCGCTTCGATGTCGGGCTGGATCTCGCACAGCGTGGATACGCGCCGTACCTGCTCATCGCGCAGTCGACCGGGGCGAATGACCGCAACATGGATAAATACTGCAAGGGTCATTTCACTTTCACGGTCAGCTGCTTCATCCCCGATCCCTGGACTACCGAGGGCGAAGCCCAGGAAATACGCGAGAAGGCACAGGAATTCGGCTGGCATCACATCATCGTCATCACCTTCACGCCGCATGTTTCGCGTGCCCGCTACATCGTCGGAAAGTGCTTCGATGGCGAGCTCACCATGGTCGCCAGTCCCGCACCTTCCGGAGTTGCCTTCTGGTCGTGGATGTTCGTCCGCCAGTCGGGCAGTTACGTGAAGGCCTTTTTGACCCCCGGATGTTGAGGAGCCATCACATGAACTCATCGCGTATCGCGATCGTGCACGAACGCTTCACCGAGTTCGGCGGCTCGGAACTGGTCGTCGCCGAATTCATGAAGACCTGGCCGCAGGCCAAGGTGTTCGCGCCCATCACCGAACCCCAGTGCCGACGACAGGTGATGGAGGCCGCGGGCCGGTTGGACGGCACAGCGCACGAGCCGATCTTTGGGACCTGGCTGGACGATGCCTACGCCCTCACCGGGCGCAGGTCGCACGCACCACTACTTCCGCTGGTGCCCCGCGCCCTGGGCAGACTGCCGATCGGCAACGATGTCGATGCGGTGCTGATCAGCCATCACTCGTTTGCCACCCAGGCAGCATTCGCCACCGAGGCCCCCGTTGTCGCGTACGTGCACAGCCCGGCCCGCTGGGCATGGGATCGCACATTTCGCGATCACGAGATAGCAAGCCGCGCAGGACGAATCGCCCTGTCCGCGTTAGGAAAGCTCGCACGCCAAGGAGAGTTGCGCGCAGCACCTCGCCTGTCGCACGTCATCGCCAACTCACACGCCGTGGCCGAGCGGATTCGCGAGTGGTGGGGGCTGCCGTCCACCGTGATCAGCCCGCCCGTGCGCATCGACCGATTCTCTCCTGATCCTTCAATACCCCGGGAGGATTTCTACCTGTGCGCAGGAAGACTCGTCCCGTACAAGCGCGCAGACCTGGCCATCCGCGCGGCTCAACGAGCCAACTGCCGCCTGGTGGTGTTGGGAGAGGGACGATTCCGCGATCACCTTGAGGCCATCGCCGGACCCGAAACCACCTTCCTCGGCGCCGCATCCGACGAGGTCCTCCTCGACATGTACCGGCGATGCCGCGCCCTGCTCATGCCCGGCGTGGAGGACTTCGGCATCGTCCCGGTGGAGGCAATGGCCTGCGGGACACCGGTCTTAGCCTTGGGCGCGGGAGGAGCCCTGGACACGGTGGATCCGGGTGTCACCGGTGAGCACGTGCAGCCCGGCCTGGATGACGCCGTCGTAGCACAGCTGGCCGCGCTGATGCGGGACTTCAACCCGGCCGACTACAACACCGACGCCATCCGGGCGCACGCGTGCGGGTTCTCACCCGAGGCTTTCCGTTCCCGGATCGCCAACACCGTGCTGGGGGCCGTGCACGCCTAGTCGCCCGCTGCGTGCTTTCCTCCGCTCGAACCGGATCCGCTGTGGGAGCCCGAACCGTCCGAGCCACCAGCGGCGTTCGATCCATGGGAGCCGCCGTCGGATGTGCGGTGCTTGCCGCCCGAGTCGCTGGGCGCCGCGACCTTGACCTTGTTCGAAGCACCCGAGGAGTCGTCGTGGTGCTTTCCGCCGTCGGAGTCGTTCTTGGCCACGGACGAGTTGACTGAATCCTTGTTCGCCTCGGCGGTCTTGGATTCGGCCTGCGCGGATGTCACGGATTCAACGGTGTTGGTGACCGTGGAGGTAATCGCACCCCTGGTCTGCTTGATAGTGCCCTTCGCCGATTCCGCGAGCGACTGCTTCGCCTTGTCGATCTTGTCCTGCAGCTTCTCCTTCACCACCGGCTTGGTGGGCTTCTCCTTATCTTTGGGGTCGTCCTTCGCCTCTACCTTGGGGGCGTCCTTCGCGATGTCCTTCGCCGGATCAGCAGCCGGTTGAGCCGCGGGCTCACCGACCGCGGAGGCACTGGACTCCGACGCGCTGGGTGTGGGCGCGGGCGCGAAATGTGTCGCAGGCGTGGCCTTCTCTACGACCTTCTCCTTGGCGGCGACGAGGTTCGAGGCGAGATCCAACTTCGGAGCGTCGACCTGTCTGACCTCGGGGGCCGTCGGGGCGCCCAGTTCCTTGGCCGCCGGCGCTGAAGCCTCAATGTGCTTGGCTGCCGGTGTATCCGCGGCCGCAAGGGCGTTCGGCGCCGGAGACGACAGCGGCGCCGGGGCGGTGCCGATCAGGCTGCCGAGTTGCGTCATCACGTCCTTGTAGAACTTGGAGGCCTGCAAGGTATTTGAGGCCGCCCCGTTGAACAGGTTCCCGTACTGCTGGGTGAGCAGGTCCGAGATCGGTGTCAGGGCGGGCGTGACCAACCCCTTGTACAACGGAGTGAGCGCCTTCGCGAGTTCGACCGTCGGATCAGGGATTCCGAGCGCCGTGCTGATCAAGCCAGACACAGTGATGAGTTGGGTGGGCACAATGCCGCCCGTCGGAATCAGGTTTGGCGGGATGATTCCGAGAGATGTATTGGCTCCGGGCGCCGTTCCCAGCTGGAATGTCGGCATGAGACCAACACCGAAGAGCGATGGCAGAGTAAAGCCCATCCCCTCGGTCCCCATGTTGAACCCACCCAACGAGTAGACGATCGGTATCGGCAACGCCCCAGAGAACGGCGTCTGCAACACCATGACGTTCTGCCCGTTGTTGATGTTGAATCCGTTGGTGCCAATGTAGTTTCCGGTCGTCACGTTGAGATTCGCCATGCCGAGCCCGAGCATCGGAATGGAGAAGTTCGACAGCGTCGTACCGATCGGCGAGTAGATACCGTTCTGCGTCGGGATGAGAACGTGCGCGTTGAACTGACCGGCTTGCCCCAGCCCAAGCGGTGCCTTAATGCCGTTGGCCCACATCGGGATCGACAGCACGGTCTGCGGAACGTTCACCGCCCCGCCGTCGACGACCAGGGTGGGTGCTGTCGCCCACCACCCCGTCTCCATTCCCAATGGGAACGTGTAGTTGCCGGCGCCCATCGGGACCCAGGCCGTCACGTTGGGCAAGGTGCCGTCGGGCAGGATCCGAACCGAATCAGGCAAGATCCCCAAGGGGTCCAGCGAGGCCGGAATCTTGATGTTGAGCCCGCTCGGCGTCTGCACAAAGGTGTTCGTGATGGTCGTCAGGCCACCGGCCTGCAACAGCGGCCAGTTGTAACCCGCCGTGAACTTGTCCTGCTCGGCAATCAGCCCGTCGACGATGTCACTCAGGGGCGGCAGCTGGTCGACGATCGGCCCAATGATCGGGTTGTTGAACACGGTGTCCAGCGCGTTGGCCAGACCATTGACCAGGTTCGCACCCGGAATGGTCGTCGGCAGCGGAAGATCGACGAAACCCTGTCCGGGAATCTTGATGGCCGGAATGACCCCGGGAACAGCCGTCGGGAGCGGGGTGCTCGCGAGGTTCCGCAGCACATCGGGCAGATCGGCGATCTTGGTCAGATTCGAGTGCGTGAGGGTCGTGCCGAACGTCGGGAGCAATCCGCCGGATCCCTGCGCGAGGGGATTCCACGCTCCCCCGACCGCCGACCCCATCGCATTAGTCCCGGATAAGTAGTTATTGAGTGCGTTCTTATAGTCGGTGACCGCACCCTTGTAGTCCGGTGCCGCCGCAGCGGCCTGCGCGGTAGGCGCGACGAAAGCCAAGCTGGCAGTCGCGGCGACGGCCCCCGCCGCGGTCACGGTGCGTTGGACAACGACCTTTGTGGATGACTTCCGATGTCGCTTAGACAAGACCGCAACCCTCTCCTTTGAGGAAACCTGAAACGTGAGCAGCACTGTAAACGTGTGACCCACCTCATAGCCGGGATTTGAAAATCGTGTCTACCTGCGATTTTTCTGGTAACACTGCGTGCCCAGACTCGCCTCGGTCGCTGCGCTCACCGCGAGCAGGGGCCGTACTCACGCAAAGTGGTTGACGAAAGTTTGCCAGATCCGTCAACAAGCGTTTACGTCGAGCAACTAGGCACTCGAAGCAAACACTCCAATCACCTGGCCGCCGGGGTACTACAAGCCCAGTAGACGACCGTCAATTTACGTTCACGCGTGAATCCATTTTCGCGATTCGTGTGCATCCAGGAACCGGATAGCCCATGATGGCCGAGACGTACTCGTAGATTGCTGGGATTTGTGTCCCAGGTCACACAGGGAGCTGTATTGATCGCCGTAGCCGCAACCACTCTGAGCTGCGTCTGTGTGGGCCGCCTGCGATGACCACACAGGACGAGCGCCACGCCACCACTGATGGCGTCGCGGCCATCCAGGATTGGACCACCGGATACGTCAAGCGTCACCCTCTTGAATCACTCAAGACCGTCGGCGAGCAGTTCATGCTCGGCGTCCGCACTATTCAGTGGTTCTTCATCGACCTATTCACGGGCCAGTTCCAATGGCAGGAGTTCGTGAGACAGGGCGCCTTCCAAGCCGGCACCGCCGTCGTCCCCGTCATCCTGGTGACCCTGCCGATCGGTGTCACACTCTCGATCCAGTTCGCGCTGCTGGCCGGACAGGTCGGTGCGACCTCACTGGCCGGCGCGGCCAGTGGCATCGCGATCATCCGGCAGGCCGCCTCGCTGGTAGCCGCCCTCTTGATGTCCGCCGCCGTGGGCTCGGCCATCACCGCCGACCTCGGCTCACGCACCATGCGCGAGGAGACCGACGCCATGGAGGTCATGGGCGTTTCGGTGATCCGGAGGCTCGTCGTCCCCCGGTTCGCCGCCGCCATCATGATCGGTATCGCGCTCACCGGCGTCGTCTGCTTCGTCGGCTTCCTCGGCGCGTACCTCTTCAATGTCTATTGGCAGAACGGCGCCCCGGGCAGCTTCGTCACCACCTTCTCCGCCTTCGCTACCCCCGGAGACATGATCCTGGCTCTCATCAAGGCCGTCATCTACGGCGCCATCGTGGCAGTGGTGGCCTGCCAGAAGGGTCTGTCCACCAAGGGCGGCCCGATCGGCGTCGCCAACTCCGTCAACGCGGCGGTCGTGGAATCGATCCTGCTGCTCATGACGGTGAACCTCGCCATCAGCCAGCTGTACATCATGATGTTCCCGCGGACGGGGCTGTGACATGACCGCGTCAACTTATGTACCCCCGATTGCGCGACCCTTCGTCGGGATCTACAACAAGGCACAGAAGCCGATCACCCGGCTGGGCCACATGGTCGCGTTCTTCTTCCGCGCGATCGCCGGCGTCCCCATCGTGTTCCGGCATTACCGGAAGGAGTTCCTGCGGCACCTGTCCGATATCGCCTGGGGCAATGGCTCTCTGGTGGTCGGTGGCGGTACCGCCGGCGTCATGATCGTCCTCGGCATCATCGCCGGCGGACTGGTGGCCATCGAGGGCTACAACTTCCTGGATCTGCTGGGCCTGGGACCGGCCACCGGCATCATCTCGTCATTGGTCAACACCCGCGAACTCGCTCCGATCATGGCCGCGATCGCCTTCGCCACCCAGGCCGGCTGCCGCTTCACCGCACAGCTCGGCGCCATGCCCGCGGTACGGCGAGCTCAAGGGTCCGAGCTGCTTCACCGCGCCCGAGCTCGTGGTACGTCCTGACTTACCCGAAGAACTACTGCCACAGAACTACAAGGTGCCTCCGGACCTGCAGCCACCGCGCGGAACCGTGGTGGGCCCCAATGGAAATCTGATCGCGGTCGGCCCGCCGTATGTGGTGCCGCCCGGTGGTCCGAACCTCACTGACCCGAACCCGCCGCTGCCACCATGGCAGTCCGTGCCGGTGCCGCGTGTCCCCGGGACCGCGGATCCGGACAACGTGGAACCGCCGCCACCACCGCCACCACCGCTTCCCGCCGCACCGGTTGCGCCCGGCGCACGTGACGGCGGCGGCGCACCGATCGCCCCGGCATCGTTCGGCGGAACTGTGGGCCCGGTGGGCAGCATGGTCGAACGCGCTCAACTCAGTGTCATCACCGACAAGCCTGCTAGCTCTTCCACGCAGCTGTTGCTCGGCCCGGTCGTGCGGGGTACCACGGTCTCGCTCGCGAAGGAGGGAACCGCATGAAGTTCCGTGGTCCGTTGATCGCGCTCGTCGTCTTCATGGCGATCGCGATGGTGTTGACGTGGCTGGTGTACGCCACGTTGCGCCGCGATGTGGCGGGCGGGACCACGGCGTATTCCGCGGTCTTCACCGATGTGTACGGGTTGCGCGACGGTGACGACGTCCGCATGGCCGGTGTGCGCGTGGGGCGTGTCGAGAAGATCGAGCTGGTCAACAACAACCAGGCCAAGGTCAACTTCGTCGTGCAGAACGACCAGAAGCTGTATGGCAACACCCTTGCCTCGGTGACCTATCAGAACATCGTCGGTCAGCGGTATCTGGGTCTGTCGCTGGGTAAGACGGGTGACACGAATGTGCTCGCCGCCGGTTCCACGATTCCGCTGGAACGCACCGATCCATCCTTCGACGTGACCACTCTGCTCAATGGATACGAGCCGCTGTTCAGCACACTCTCACCCGAGCAGGCCGACAACCTCACCAAGGGTGTCATCCAATCGCTGCAGGGCGATCAGGCCTCGATCACCTCGCTGGTTGACCAAACCTCCACGTTGACAAATACATTCGCGGGCCGTGACCAGGTGCTGGGCAACGTGATCACCAGTTTGAGCACAGTGACGGGCAACCTGGCGCAGCAGAACGACAGTCTCGACAAGGCCATCACCAACACCAGAAAAGTGGTGGCGGACTTCGACTCTCGCCGTCCAGAGCTGGTCAACTCGGTGGGCTCACTGGCGCAGACCCTGCGACGGGTATCGAAGATCACCGACGAGGTCTACCCGTCGCTCGACGAGCTCATCACTCGTCAGCCCGGTTTCGCCAAGCACATGGTCCAGATCGAGCCGAAGCTGGCCTTCCTCGGCGGTAACCTGCCACTGCTGCTCAAAGGCCTGGCCCGCATCACCGGTGACGGCGCGTACGGCAACGCCTACATCTGCGACCTGAACATCACCGGCTTCTTCCCGGGCCTCAACGACGTGGTGCCGATCATCGTCAATGCGGCGACCCCGGGCAACGTCACCCAACACACCCCGCGATGCAGGAACCTGGCCGATGGCTGAGCAAACAAGATGGCAGAAGATCAAGAACCGGCCGGTCGAGAGCTATAACAAGACGTGGCTCGGGTTCATCGCTATCGCTGTGATCGGCGCTCTTGTCGGCGGAATGCTGCTCGTCAAGTCCATCGGCTTCGGTTACACCACCTACACCGCTGAGTTCGCGCAGGCCGCGTCGTTGCGCACGGGGCAGCCGATCACCGTGGCGGGCATCCCACTCGGAACGGTTACCGGCATGAAACTGGTCGGCGATCACGTCGAGGCCAAGCTCTCGGTCAGTGATGACGTGAAGCTGGGCAAGGACACCAAGGCCTCGATACGGGTGACCACCATCCTCGGTTCGCGGTACCTGGACCTGCGCCCTGAAGGACCGGGGTCGTTGCCCAACAAGACGATTGACCTCGCCCACACGGAGGTCCCCTACGACTTGCAGGCGACTCTCAAGGACGTGACAAACACCTTTGACCAGGTCGATTTCGACAAGGTGGCACAGTCGTTGAGCATTCTCGGTAAGCAGCTCGACGGGCTGCCCGAGGTGGTCCCCCAGGCCATGCAGAACATCCAGACCCTGTCGGGCATCATCGCCGAACGACGCGACCAACTCGGCACGCTACTCAAGAGCACCGAGAAGGTCACCAACACGCTGCACCATCAGCAGCAGGGCATCGGCACCCTGATCAACCAGGGCCAGAGCCTGATCGGTGAATTCGTGGTCCGCCGTGGCACATTCCACGCGATGATGCAGTCGCTCACCAACTTGGTCGAACAGCTCAGCAAGATCGTCATCAAGAACCGGCCGCAGCTTGACGACATGCTCAAGACGCTGCATCAGCTCACCGACATGCTCGGCCAGCACGATGACCTACTGCGCAGCATCCTGCAGGTCGCGCCCGTCGCGCTGCGCGGCGTGACCAACGCCACCGGTACCGGTAACGCCATCGAGTTCAACGCACCCAACGGACTGGCGGTCGACTCCTGGATGTGCGCAATCAGCGGTCGGGCCAAGCAATTCGGCATGATCCAGTACTTCAAGGACTGCAAATGAGTAGCGGCAAGGGTGCCGGAAGAGGCAAAGCCATCGCTGTCATCGCGGCGATCGCTGTCGTGGCCGCGGCGATCGTCGGCGCGGGCGCGTACTACGTGAAGTCGCAGTTGGATCACATCACGCTGACCGCACAGTTCGACAACGCCTCAGGTCTTTACGAGTCGAATGTTGTTGCGGTGCTGGGTATGCCGGTCGGCACGATCACAAAGATCACGCCCCGCTCGGGGTATGTCGACGTGGAGTTCACCGTCGACAAGGACGTCAAGGTGCCCGTCGACGTGCAGGCCGTCACCCTCTCCACATCGATCCTGACCGACCGCCAGGTCGAACTGTCCCCGCCTTACCGCGGGGGGCCAACGCTCAACGACGGTGACACCATCGGGCTGGACAAGACCAAGACGCCGGTGGAGTTCGACCGTGTGCTGGGCGTGCTCGACAAGCTGTCGGTATCGCTCAAGGGCGACGGCAACGGCCAGGGACCAGTGGGCGACATCATCAATGCGGCCGCTGGAGTCGCCGACGGCAACGGCGACAAGATCAAGTCAGGTCTTGACGAGTTGTCGAAAGCGCTGCGGCTCAGCTCAGAAGGCGGCGTCACCACCCGCGAGCAGATGACCACCATCATCAAGAATGTCAGCTCGCTGTTTGACGCCGCGGCCGCCAACGACGGGAAGCTGCGCGAGTTCTCCACCACCATTCACCAGCTCAGCAGCATCATTGACGACGAGGCTCTCGGCACCGGTAACACCGGCCGCAAGCTCAACGATCTGGTCAAGCAGGCCGGCGACCTCCTGGAGGCCAACCGCGACCACATCAAGGCCGCGGTCCTCAACGGCAACACAGCCTTGAAGACGGTCTCGGACGACCAGCGTGAACTCGCCGAGACCCTCGACCTGGCGCCGCTGGCAGTGGAGAACCTGTACAACATCATCGACCAAGACAACGGGTCGCTGCGCGCACGGTTCCTCACAGACAAGCTGCTGTTCGAGAGTCAGACCGCCAAGGAGATCTGCAACATGATGGGCCTGCGCCAACTGGGCTGCAGCACAGGAACATTGCAGGATTACGGACCCGATTTCGGCCTGTCCTACGTGCTCGACGGGCTTGCGGCGATGGGGCAAAAGTGATGGCTACACGCAAGCGGCTGGCGGCGGTGGGCACGGCAACGATGCTGGCTGCCGCCATGCTGTCGGGATGTGGAACCAACGGCCTGGGTGACCTGCCGCTGCCGGCCCCCGGCGTCGGGTCTGGCGGCTACCACCTGACGGCCCTGTTCTCGAACATCCTGAACCTCCCGAACAACGCCAAGGTGAAGCTGGCCGGCGCGGACGTCGGCCAGGTCGACGACATGCGAGTGAGTAACTACACCGCCATCACCACATTGCGCATCATCCACGGAGTCCGGCTCCCCAAGGGCAGCACCGCCGAATTGCGTTCCGCGACACCGCTCGGCGACGTCTTCGTCTCCATTCGCCCCCCGGCCGGTGCGACGTCGGACTCACCGATCCTCCGGGAGGGCGACACCATCGGGCTCGATTCGACGATGGCCGCCGCGACGGTGGAATCCGTACTCAGCTCGGCGGCGCTCGTCTCCAACGGAGGAGCGGTGCGCAACCTGACCAACGTCATCAACGGCTTCGGTAAGGCGACCGGCGATCAGGGCCAGGCATTCGGCGATCTGATTAAGGACTCCAACCGCCTACTGGGAACGTTGAACACGCGATCCGCGCAGATCTCGGAGGCTCTCACCCAGACCGCGCAGCTAGCCGACCAGCTTGACACCAAGAACCAGACGCTCGCCGAGATCGTGAAAGAGGCCGATCCGGCCACCGAGGCGCTCGCCGCCAACACCGCTCAGCTTTCGCAACTGGTTCTCCAGATCGGCGCCACCACCAAACAGCTGCAGAAGTTCCCGTCGATCGCGGGCACCGATACCAGCGGGCACAGCCTCATCAAGGACGCGAACACGATCGCCAAGTCGTGGAACGACATCGCGCAGGATCCGACAGTTGATATCAACGGCCTCAACCGGCAGATCACCACGCTCATCAAATCCACGCCCAGCAACGCGATTTCGGTGCGTGTCAGCATCGACCGGTTGGTCCTGGGGTCGATTCCCGATGCCGGATTCAAAGGTGACGTCGGCTCGCACGGGCCCAAGCGCTACAACTGGGCTCAGCTGGTCGGTTCCTTCAAGTACACGCTGTGGCGCCTGCAAGAACGCGTCGTGGGCAAGGGTGTGTACGGCGAAGACGTCCCGATGCGGCCGAGCCCGACCGAACCGGGCGTGATCGAACGCGTGCCGGGCCCGCCGCCTGGAGCCGCCCCGCCGGCGACATCCAACCCGGAAGCTCCGGTACCGCCGCCTCCCGGGCAGGCCAATCCCGCGTCGGCTCCCGCTCCCGGCGCGATACCCGCACCGGCGCCCGCACCGGCGCCCGCTCCCGGGCCGGAGGTGATGGGCCAGTGATCAACGCCCTCGCCAACGGCATCGTCGGCACCATTCGTGCCGGGCACCGCAAGAAGATGGTGCTCTCGGGTATCGCACTGGCATCGGTGCTGTTGATCGCGATCGCCTACCTCACGGTGGGTGCCCTGCGCATCAGCCCGTTCTCAGGCACCTACCGCGTCAAGGTGCAGCTTCCGGAATCGGGCGGTCTGCTGCCCAACCAGGACGTCGCGCTGCGCGGCGTAAAGATCGGCACGGTGCAATCGCTGGCGATCACCCAGCAGGGTGTCGACGCGGTCGCCGAGATCCAGTCGAAGTACAAGATCCCCGTCACCGCCAAGGTGCGCGTCACCGGACTGTCCCCCGCGGGCGAGCAGTACATCAACTTCGAGGGTGTCTCGGATCAGGGCCCGTTCCTCAAGGACGGCGCCGTGATCTCCGAGGGCGCCACGGTGCCCGTGACGCTGGCCAAGCTGCTCGCCGACGCGGACGGCCTGCTCGCACAGATAGACCCCAAGAAGCTCGAGCTCATCAAGAAGGAACTGAGCCTGAGCAAGGAGGGGCCGCGCAAGCTCACCGAGATCATCGACGGCGGCACCTTCCTGCTGAGCACCCTGGACTCGGTGCTGCCGGAGACCACCAGCCTTCTCAAGACCAGCCGGGTGGTGCTGACCCTGGCGGCCGACAAGAACTCCGGTATCAAGTCCACTGCGAACGAACTGGGCCGGACCCTGCGCGGTATCGAGAAGATGCAGAACGGCTACCGCACCCTCGTCGATCAGACCCCGAAGACCCTGGGAGCGGTGGACAACCTGTTCGCCGACAACTCGGACACCATGGTGACCCTGCTGGGCAACCTGGCGACCGCCTCGCGGCTGCTCTACCTGCGCGTTCCCGCCCTCAATGCATTGTTCCCCAACTACCGGGCCTCGGTGTTCGACGCGTTGATGAGCATCATGCATGACGGCGGCATCTGGGCCACCGCCGATCTGTACCCGCGCTACGTGTGCGACTACCCGACGCCACGGCTGCCGCTGTCGGCCGCCGACTACCCCGAGCCGTTCCTCTACGCCAACTACTGCGCGGACGAGGATCCGGCGGTCTTGATCCGTGGCGCCAAGAATGCGCCACGACCAGCAGGCGACGACACCGCCGGACCGCCCATGGGCGCCGACATGGGGAAGAAGTCCGATCCGACACCGAAGGGCCGGTTCCAGGTACCGACCACCTATGGTGGACCGACACTGCCGATCGAACCCCCGCGTTGACGCCTGACCTGCGAATCAGATTCAAGGAGCTACTACCGTGGTCGCTATGACCAAAGAAGACGTCGACTCCACAAGCGACGCCGACACGGACAAGGTCGACGAGAAGGAAGCCGCGGACACCGCCGCGGAGACCGACTCGACCGACACCGACGAGACCGACGATGCCGAATCGACAGCTGTATCTGATTCGGATGCGCCCAGCCTTGACGACGAGAAGGGCTCGCCATCAGCAGTGACGTGGGTGCGCTACGCCGTCATCGGGGCCGTCGCGGCAATCCTGGTGGGCGCTCTCGTGTTCTCGGGTGTCGTGGGCTGGAAGGTCTGGCAGCAACACCAGATCGACGCGGCCGGCGAACAGGCTCAGGAGATCGCTGTCCCCTTTACGGAGGTCTTGACCAGCATCGACACCAACAGCGTGGACGAGAACTTCCGGCAGATCCTCAACGGATCCACCGGTGATCTCAAGAACGAGTTCACCAAGGCCAGCGTGCAGCTGCGTCAGCTGCTGATCGACAACAAGGCCGCCGCACACGGCAAGGTCGTCAACTCGGCGATCCAATACAAGTCTCCGGACAAGGTCGTGTTGCTGATGATGGTCGATCAGAGCATCACCAACACCCAGCGGCCCGATCCGCGGATCGACCGTAGCCGGATGAAGATCACCATGGAAAAGATCGATGGCCGTTGGCTAGCGAGCAAGCTGGAGTACCTGTAAACCGCCGGAAAGGTCATCATGCGGATTTCTAAGCTCTTCACCGGGCGGGTAGCCCGAGGGGTTACGGGAGGGGCAGCCGCCGCCCTGGTAATCAGCGCGGCGATCAGTAGCGCGCCGTTGGCGTCTGCATCGGCGCAGTCCTTCTGCGGCGAACTCGGTGGCAACTTCGACGGGCTCTACTGCCACACAGTGGTGACCTCACCGCGTAAGGCAGATCGCGATATCAAGGTCGCCATCCCCGAGTTGGTGGACAGCAACCCCGCCATCCGTGAGTACCTGCGCAATCTGTACAACAACTGGAAAGCCAAGGGCGCTGACATGATTCAGGACAGCTATGGCGAGGAGAACTTCCAGATCTTCAACCACGGCAGCACCACCTCGATCGTGTTTCACGAGGACTACCACGCCAATGGCCCGCAGGTGAACAACGCGTACCGGACCTTCAACTACGACGGTGGTAAGCGCCTGACGCTCGCCGACATTCTCAAGGGTGGCGATTTGAACGCCATCCCGCCGATCGCCGAGCCCTTCATCATCGAGGCACTGGACCGGGCGGCGCCGGGTCATACCCCGCAGACCTATCCGTTCACGCCCGACCGGTGGACTCCGGACAAGGTGTATTCAGGCGCGTACAAGGCCTGGGCGCTGACACCGGATGAGCTGATCATCTACATGCCGGATTATCCAGTCGCCCATGACTATCCGATCGATTACTCCCCGGGCCAGCGGGTGTACTCGATGGACGGCGGCACGGTGGAAGCGCATATCCCGATTGGCGCCATCGCCCCGATCCTGAAGCCAGGGTACGGAGGCTAGAACGCAGTTGAAAATGTCCGCCTACGAGCGACAACGCTTGTAGGCGGGCATTTTCCGTTTCTGGAGGATTACTCGACGCGTTCGAGCACGGCGCTGGCGCCGTGACCACCGGCCGCACAGATGCCCAGCAGCGCGGTGTTTTTCCCGCTGAGCGCCAGCTCGTTGGCCATGGTGGTGACCATCCGGGCGCCGGTGGCACCGAACGGGTGACCGATCGACACCGAGCCGCCGTGCACATTTACCTTGTCGATATCGGGCGTGCCCACGGCCTCCGAGCGTCCGAGCCGATCGGCCGCCCACTTCTTGGAGCCGAGCGCTTCCAGCACCGAAAGGGTCTGCGCGGCAAAGGCTTCGTGAATATCGATGTAGTCCACGTCGGCGAGGGTCAATCCCGCCTTCTCCAGCGCCCGAGGCATGGAGATGGCCGGCCCGATGAGCACCTCGTCGGCGGGATCGACGCTGACGTAGCTCCAGGACCGGAACGCGGCCAACGGTCGCAGACCGAGCGCACGCGCCTTCTCCTCGCTCATCAGCAGCACGGCGGCAGCCCCATCGGTCAGCGGACTGGCGTTACCGGCGGTCACCGTGCCGTCGCGGTTGAAGACCGGTTTCAGCGTCGCGAGCTTCTCCACACTCGTGTTCTCACGGACCAGTCCGTCGCGGGTGACGCCGTTGACGGGCACCACCTCACGATCGAACCGTCCCGACTTGATGGCGGCGGCCGCGCGATGGTGCGAGCGCACTGCGAACTCGTCCTGCGCCTCGCGGGTGATGCCGTGGATCTTGGCCATCTTGTCGGCCGACTCCCCCATCACCTCACCGGTGGTGCGCTCTTCGATCTTGGGCCTGCGCGGCAGTAGTCCGGTGAACGGCGCCAGGCTCAGCGCGGCGTCGAGATAGTCCTTCGGCTTGGGCTTACCCAGGGCGAGCGGGGCCGCGGCGTGAATGAGCTTCTGCGGCAGGTTGACTCCGGCATTGGAAGTGGAATCGGACCCACCGGCGATCATGACGTCGTACTCGCCACGCTCGATCGCCGCGGCCGCGGTGGTGATGGCCTGCAGACCGGACGCGCACGCACGGGTGACGGTGTGCCCCTCGACGCCGTGGCCAAGCTTGAGATCGAGTGCGATCTCGCGAGCGATGTTTGGCGCACCCGCGGGCAGGATGACACCACCCCACACAATGGCCTCGATCTCATGGGAGGAGATCTTGGTGTTGTCGAGCAGACCACGCACGGCCTCATCGGCCAGTGCGATGGTGTCGATGCGGGTGAAGTCGCCGAAGGCCCGGACGAACGGAGTGCGCGCGCCCGCGACAATGACGGCGCGGCGCTTGGCAGGAGCGGTCATGGCGGCGAGCTTACTCGCGGGTCAGTTTCCCGTTTACGCCGGTGTATCAAGCGTAAAGATTTGCATCGATCCCACCGGTCAGGACACCACATCACTGGCAAGCTTGGAGGCACCCAAGGCCATAAAGCCGCCGGTGAATGTCGCCCAGAAGACCGCCGCCGGTCGCGGCAGATCGCCGCGCACCACGTGGGCGACACCGTGAGTGGTGTCGATGGTGTCGACCATCAGCGCCAATCGCTGCCAGCGCGGCCGCTCCGACTCAGGACATGTTAGGTACCCCACGCCCAGCGCTATCGCGCGTGCACCAAATATCCTTGTCACATAGGACAATTCAGGGGTGACTGGCACACGACTCCATCGCGCCATCAATTGCGGTGCCGCCAGACCGACGATTCCCGAAGCGACACGTCCGACCGCGATTCCTCGTAATGCACCATTGAGGCTCATATCGTCAGGTGTCCGATCGCTCCGTGAGCGCCGCACCCGCGGCCATCTCCAACGCTGCGAAAAATCCGGTGGGCCACGGCCTTACCCGACGTTCAAACCCGCCCGACGCCAATCGCGTCAGCCCCATGCCATAGCTGGCATAACGAACTGCGGCACGCAGACCGGTGGATCGGGGGCTGTCGTCACCAGCCTGCGCCAGGGCCAGCGCGAAGGCCAACGGGATGCCTCCGTACACGGCGCGAATCTCGGTGCGCGACTCGCTGGTCGGTGCGTCGCCGCCGAACATCTGCGGCACCAGCGCGGGTTTCACCAGGGCAAAGATGCCGATTCCCGCGTAAAACCCGGCCGCCGCTTTACGCAGTGTTGTGTTGTGGCTCATGAAGGCGATGGTGCCAGGACGAGGAGGTCCTGACACTGCCAATCGGTGCCAGATCTCACCGGATCCATGCCAACTGTTGCTGATATGCGCCGCTAGCCAGGCCGCTGCCCGGGAACCAGTCCCCGACAGCGGCCTCATGGCTTCCTCCGCGGCGCCTAAGTACCCGCACCGGGGCTGGCCGAGCCATCCGCGGTGTAGGACTTGGCTCCGGTACCGGCCAGCTGGCCGCCCTCAACGATCAGGTATTCGTCACGGATGGGCCGCCGCTCAAAGAAGTCTTCGAGGATCTCCCGGGTCCCGGCCGCATACCGGGCCTGCGCCGACAACGTGGTGCCGGAGACGTGTGGCGTCATCGCCTCGTGCGGCATGGTGCGCCACGGGTGATCGGGGGCCGGAGGCTGCGGGTACCAGACGTCGCCGGCGTAACCGGCAAGCTGTCCACTGCGCAGGGCGTCGACCACCGCATCGCGCACCATGATCTCGGCACGCGCGGTATTCACGATGTACGAGCCGCGGCGCATGGAGTTGATCAGGTTCGCGTCGAACAGGTGGTAGGTCTGCGGGTGCAGCGGGGCGTGGATGTCGACGATGTCGACGGAGCCGACCAGAGACTGCACATCCGGGTGATAGGTGAGCCCAAGCTCCAGCTCCACCTCGGCAGGCAGCCGGCGTGTGTCAAAGTAGTGCAGCCGCACGTCAAATGGCTTGAGCCGGCGCATGACCGCCTGTCCGATGCGGCCGGCCGCGATGATGCCGACATCGAATCCCTCGAGGTCATAGGCACGCTCAACACTGTCGGCGATGTTCCAGCCGCCATCGACTACCCACTGATGCGAGGGCAGGTAGTTGCGCACCAACGCCAGGATCTGCATGACCGCATGCTCGGCGACACTGATGCTGTTGCAGTACGTCACCTCGGCGACGGTGATACCCGCCTTGATGGCCGCATCCAGGTCTACGTGGTCCGAGCCGATACCTGCCGTCAACGCCAGCTTCAGCTTGGGGGCCTTGGCAATCCGCTCCGCACTGAGATATGCGGGCCAGAAGGGCTGGGAGATCACCACATCAGCGTCGCGCAGCTCCTTCTCGAACACCGAGTCCGGACCATCCTTATCAGAGGTGACCACCAGCTCGTGCCCCTGCCCTTCCAGGTAGCGGCGCAGGCCAAGCTCCCCGGATACACATCCGAGCAGCTCACCCGGGGTGAAATCGATGGCCGACGGGGTCGGCAGGCTCTGCCCGTCGGGGTACTCACCGATCACCGGGATCGAATCCCGGGCGTATACGGGCGGATAGCCCGTCACTGGATCGGGGTAGAGCACACACAAAATCTTCGCCATGACCACTCCTCTGCGGCGGTCGTAGGGCCGCCAGTTCTGTTGATGCAGATTGCCTTTCAGCTATCCGATGCGTCCTTATCGACGTATCCTCAGTGTCCGGCGTGCAGCGGCTGGGTGTCCAAGACCAAGTTCCGACCGCCCAATAGGCGTAGCCGATCAGGGCTGGTCGAGCGGCGCTGCCGTCTTCGCCAACGCGCGTGCCAGGAGCGACGCCGGCTCGCCCGCGGTGCGCACCAGGGCCACCGGCGAGCCAAGTGTCGGCGCCCGCAGCTCCACCACTCGCGCGCCTGCCGGTGCGGGCACGGAGGCGAACCAGGTCCGCGCAATGATCGCCGCCCAGCGGCCCGTCCCGACGAGGGCCAGCAGTGTGGCGACGGAGTCGGCCTCCAGGCGAGGCGACACCATCAGCCCATGCTCGGCAGCCGCCTCGTCGATCCGATCACGATCACGCATACCCTTGTGCAACAAGCACATCGGCAGGCTCAGCGCTTCCGGCCAATCGATCGGGTCGGGGGCGTCACGCAACAACCCCTCACCCGCGACGAGCACGTAACGCTCCTCGTACAGTCGGGTCAGCTCGAGCCCTTCGGTCTGCAGCCCATCGTCGTAGACCACACCGGCATCGAGTTCGAAGCGGCGGATTCGGTCCAGGATCTCCGCGGATCGCAAGCTGGATTCGATCCGTACTCGCACCAGCGGGTGTTCGGCGCAGAATGCATCCGCCATCAGTGCGACGCGGGTGGCCGCACCGGGCACCACACCCAGACGCAGTTCACCGGTGAGTCCGCCGCGCAGCGCCGTGACCTCATGCTCCAGCGCGTCACGGTCCGCGAGAATCCTTCGCGCCCAGAGGACCAGGCGCTCCCCCTCCGGAGTCAGGCCCTCAAAGTTCGATCCACGCAGTACCAACGGAACACCCAGCTCGTGCTCGAGCTTGCGGATTGCCTCCGAAAGCGCCGGCTGGGACACGTAGCACGCCGACGCCGCCCGAGCGAAGTGTCGTTCCCGCGCCAATGCCACGAAATACTCAAGCTGACGGAACTGCATAACTCGTTCTACCACTAGTGATCGGTGCTGCCTATCGCCTCAGCGGCAATGTCTCTTGGACAGGCACGCCGCAGTGCTCCGACACTAGTCCGCACCATCACCACCCGAGGTTGGGAGAACATCCGTGGACGCATCCGCGAGGACGCGCCCCCGGCCGGGTACCCGGCCGGACCGTCGAGACCACTGGCACGCACTGCGGGTGGCGGCCGGTCTGGCGCTCCCCGGCGTGCTGCTGCTGGCCGCCGGCCGGCCCGAGCTGCTGGTGTACACCACCTTCGGCTCCTTCACCGGGATCTACGGCCGTGCCCAATCTGGCTGGCGCCGCGCACGCCACCAGATCCAGGCGGGCGCCCTGCTCTCTGCGGGAGTCGCCCTCGGAGTGACGCTTTCGTCGCTGCATGCGACTACCTGGACGCTGGTCGCGGTGGAGGTGGCGTTCGCGACGGCAGGGTCGGTGGTGGCCGACGCGTTACGTCTGCGGCCAACGGGACCGTTCTTCTTCCTTTTCGCGATCGGCGCCACCGCCACCGTTCCGGCCGACCTAGTGGCCCCGCTCAGTGCCGTCGGACTGTGTGTGGCAACGGCATTGCTGTCGGTCCTGATCGGCTTCATCGGGTTACCCAGCGAGATCTCGACTCCGTGCGTGCAGCACCGTCGCCTGCCGCCTGGTACGGGCACCCATGCACTGCGATATGCGCTAGCCGTCTCGATGGCCGGAGGCGCAGGACTGCTACTGGGCTTCGATCACGCCAATTGGGCGATGGCAGCCGCCGCCGTGCCACTGGCCGCCATCGACCCCGGACGGCCGTCGAATCGCGAGGTATCGCGAGTGCTGGCACGGTCCGCACACCGCATCGTGGGAACCCTGGTGGGCCTGATGCTCACCGGAGCGCTTCTGGTCCTGGGGCTTCCACCTGTCGCCGTCGGCGCACTGGTGATAGCGCTGCTGTTTCCCACCGAGCTGTTCATGGCACGCCACTACGCGCTAGCGGTCGGCTTCTTCACCCCGTTGGTGATGCTGATGACCGAATTGGCCGACCCGGCAGACCCGTTCACCCTCATGCTGTACCGCGGTCTCGATACCCTGATTGGCGTCGCAGCCGGGGTGGCTGCCGCTGCGCTGGTGGGCAGGCGAGGCGGCAAGAGCCGTTAGGTCCTTGGCCAGCCGGGTGGAACCTGCAGCAATGTGCCAAATCTGCTCGGAATCAGGACATCTGCGGAACTAGAGGATCTCGTCGACAGCCTCAGTGGGTCGTGCCATCCGGGTCCCCTTCGAGGTCACCACGAAGGGACGCTGGATCAGACGCGGGTGCGCGACCATCGCATCGAGCAAGATGTCGTCCGACGCATCCGCCAGGCTGAGGTCTTTGTACTCGGCCTCACCGGTACGCACTGCCTCACGCACGGTAAGGCCCGCGTCCAGAATCAGCTTCTTCAGCTGCGCCTTGGTGGGCACATCATCGAGGTACTTCACGACGGAGACGGTGGCCCCCGCCTCCTCGAGCCGGGCCAACGCCTGACGGGACTTCGTGCACCGGGGATTGTGGTAAATCGTTGCGTCCACAGCTTCAACTTACATAGCGCTACCGACAATTCGACCGTGAAACGCCTGCCGGACGCCAACGGCCGGAATGCGCCCACCGCAGCTTCCGAACACTTCATCGACGGAATCCCTCTCTGTGCAGAAGGCCCAAGTTGGCGTAACATCTGAGATAGCTGGGTATTTCAGCTGGTCTGGGAAGGATTTCGCCGTCCGCCGCGGAGTTCCAGGAGCGCTCGCTCCGCAACCCAACGCTTCCGATGATCGTGCGTATGCCCGAGGTCTGCCAAGACCATCCTTCGCTCATCAAAGTGGTTGAAGAACATGGCGATTCCTGCGACTACGCATCGCACCTAGCGACCCACGTCTGCCGTCATCGCGGCTCACGATCACCGAACCGGAAAAATCCCCACATGAGCATCGGCAAGAAGATCACCTACAAAGCCCAAGTGGCAGCAGGCGCCGTCAAGAAATACCTCGGCCGCACCACCGGCAACAACCGCCTGCGCGCCGAGGGGCACGTAGATCAGTTCAAGGGCAACGCAAAACAAGCAGGAGAGAAGGTCAAAGACGCATTCAGACATTGAGCTGCGGGCCGGACCGACCAGGCGTGCAACCAGGTCTGATCCCGTCCCATCTCGCCGAATATCCGCAGAGAAACTAGGTAAACATCATGATCGTTCTTGGCATCATCCTCATCGCCCTGGGGCTCCTTCTCCCCAGCCTTGTCCCCACCTTCGCCTTCGCCCACATACTTCTCGTCCTAGGGGTCATCCTCTTGATCGTCGGCGTGGTCTTGATGGTCGCGGGGCGGACGGGACACGCACTTGGCGGCCGGCGCCACTACTACTAACCCGCGGCATGCGCGAACGCAGCTGACCATGGACGACCTATCCAAGGAACACACATGAGCACTATCTCCATTGCTATCGCCGTCGTCTCGGTTGGGCTGTTCGTGCTCTCCATCGCGCTGGCATGGCAGGCCCAAAGGATGCGAAAGCAGCAGTATCACAACAAGACCGGGACCATCCGTGGCCAAGCCACCACCACCCACGATCACTTCAACCAGCAGCAAGACCGAGCAGAAAGCCAGACGCGGTAACACTGCAGGAGGGTGAAACTCAGAGCGCCGTCCACGAAGAAGCGCAGAACCTGTGACAGTCCGCCAACCCGCACCGAGCCCGTAGCCGCCGCCCCGGTCGATAGCCTGGTGCACATGAGCGCGATGGTCCGGCAGAAAGCAAGGGAACAATGGCGATTACCGACGTTCCGGCGTTCGCCCACCTGACGAATCCCGACATCGAACGCCTGGCCGTTGAACTGGACGCTATCCGCCAGGACGTCGAAGAATCCCGAGGGTGTCGAGACGCGCGCTACATCCGCCGCACCATTGCCGCACAACGCGGACTCGAGGTGGCCGGCCGAGTCTTACTGACGGGCGGCTCACATCGGTCGGGGTGGTGGGCTGGCACTGCGACGCTCGGCATCGCCAAGATCATCGAGAACATGGAAATCGGCCATAACGTCATGCACGGCCAATGGGATTGGATGAACGATCCCGAGATTCACTCCTCGACATGGGAGTGGGATATGAGCGCAGTGTCCAAGCACTGGCGAATCACTCATAACGTCATGCATCACAAGTACACCAACATCCTCGGCATTGACGACGACGTGGGCTACGGAGTGCTGCGGGTTACCCGCGACCAGCGCTGGTCACCACTGCACCTTGGCAACCTGTTGGTCAACGCCGTCCTGGCCGTTGGGTTCGAGTGGGGAATCGGCCTGCAGTCCTTGGAACTTGAAAAGTTCTTCACAGGCCAGTCGAACCGCAAGATCGCCCTTGTGCAAATCCGCGAGTTCCTGATCAAGGCCGGCCGACAGGTGTTCAAGGATTACGTCGCTTTCCCGGCGCTGACCTCGCTGTCGCCCGCTGCGACCTATCACTCGACCTTCTCGGCCAACGCAATCGCCAATGTGATCCGCAACGTGTGGGCCAACGCTGTGATCTTCTGCGGCCACTTTCCCGATGGCGCAGAGAAATTCACCGAGGCCGACATGGCCGGTGAGCGTAGAGGGCAGTGGTATCTGCGCCAGTTGCTTGGCGCCGCGAACTTCAATGCGGGACCAGCGCTGCGGCTTATGAGCGGCAACCTCTGCTACCAAATCGAACACCATCTATACCCCGATCTGCCGAGTAACCGGCTCCACGAGATTGCCATCCGGGTCAGTGAGATATGCGATAAATACGACTTGCCTTACACCACAGGATCATTTCTGATGCAGTACGCCAAGACATGGCGCACCATCGCCAAGCTCTCGCTGCCCGACAAATATCTGCGTGACACCCCCGATGACGCGCCGGAGACCCGAAGCGAGCGGATGTTCGCCGAGCTAGGGCCAGATTTGGCCGGCGGCCGAGTAAGTACGGACCGCAGGCAGGGGTTGAAGACCGCGATCCGTGCGGTGCGCCAAAGGGAACGTCGCACACGCACCGGAAGATGACCGAGATGCCTTCGCTAGCGCACCTTTTCGGGAATTGAGTTCAATGCACGCAGAACCTCGACGGCGAGCTCGCCGGCGACACTGCTGTCGAGCGATGACGCAGACATCAACGCTTGCTTAACCAATTCAACGCGTTTCTCATAAGGAGAGGTGAAGGTCGCCCGAGAATCCATGATCTCTGTCCTATTCAGTCAGGCTTGTTTCGAGCGCCGCGAGGATGCTCCGCCTGACACTGTCAACGTTACTCCTCGCACGGACCGGCCCAGGCCATTACCGCTGGGCCACGGCGGGCACCTCAAGAAACGTCACGGACGTCGGCGCGCGGGCCACGCGTCAGCCGTCTCCCTCGTTGAGGATGAGTTGCGCGATGGCGTACCGACTGGTGCTGATGCGGACGGCCTGGGCGTCAAGATGCCGCCGGGCCAGTAGGGGCGTGTAGCCGCGGCCGATCAGAACTCCGATGGCCTGGTTGACGGCGGTGGCTGCTTGTAGTTGGTTGGCGCTCGCGCTGTCCGCCACGGTGAGATCCTGGTCAAAGATGAGGTCGGTCAGTGGCTGCATGGCGAGCAAGGCCAGGTCCGCAGCGAGTTCGACGAACGCTCCCGCCGCTCCAGAATGGAGAACGAGGGCCACTGGAGGGCGGTTCCGGCCGCCCGACAGCATCATGCGCAGCGAGGCACGGACGTCTACGGTCGCTGGCCCATCAGCCATGAGAGTGAAGGTGATTGGCGGATCACTTTCGGAGACAATCACACTCAGGCCCACATAGGCCGGTATCGCCGCAGCGGCGTCTGCGGCCAACTGGCGCAAACTATCTGCGACGTTGACCCCCGGTGCGTCCAACGCCTGGGTGAGGATCGCCAGATCAGCGGCCATGGCCGCAGTGATCTTCACGAGGTGGATACTCCCTAAGCGCTCCCGGGCGCTGTCGAGTCGGGCAATACCGTGCATCGCGATTGCTGTGCGCCGTGGAGAACCTGGGTGTACGGGTCAGGGCCCGTATCCATCGCGGTACTCCACTCTCAACCCTACGCGGGTCTGGGCTGTCCGGCGCCGCCGTCGGCCACAGGCGGTGAATTCAGCGCGCCGAGTGCCGGGCGCGCGCCCGGCGAACGGCCTCATCGACGATGCGCTGCGCGACGTCCGCCAACTTACGGTGCTCGGCTTGGCTGATCGCACGTAATTGGGTAAACGCGTCCTCGGCACTGCGTCCACTGCGCCCTCTAAGCAGACCGATCGCTTGGTCAATTACCGGTCGTGTGGACAAAGCCGTATGCAACTGCGCCGCTAAAGCTCTTGCTTGAGAAAGTAGTTGGGCGTTATGTACCGCCACGGCCGCCGGTTTGGCGAACAGCTCACCTAGCTCCGCCGCCCGCTCGTCGAAGACGTCCTTGCCGTGGGAGTACACATTGATCGCGCCGACCACCTGGCCCGGCAACAGCAGAGGTAACGAAAGAGCGCTGTGCACACCTAGCCTGCCTACGCGCGGGCCGAACCGTGGCCACATCCTCTCCCCTCCCAATGAGCCGGAACGTACCGTGCGGCGCTCCAGTGCCGCGGTGATGCAGGGGCCTTCCTGAAGCACGGTGTACTGAATGTGGTCAATTTCAGAGACAAACGGTGCACTTGCTGCCAGCGCTTCGACCATGTTGTCCGGATGGTCTACCCGCAACAGCGTCACTCCGGCGCCATCGGCGCCCGGGATGGCGTGCACTGCGAAAGTCGCTACCTCCGCGAGTAACTCAGGCAACCCTTGACTGCCGGCCACGAGACCCGCCAGATCGCCGAGAGCCTTCTGCAGGTCGACAACGTCGGCACTGACGTGGTCCGAACTCGTCGGCCCAATCACCGGATCGGGTGCGTCTTCGCGAAAATCAGCCACTGCTCTTGCCCATGCTCAATAGTTCGGCCCTAGCCCTGCGCTGAGCGTCAGCCGCGCCCGGAAAGCTCGTCATTCCGAGACTACCCGCCAGGGCCGTGAACGACTAGCAACATCGGGTGCCAACATTGAAAGTGGATATTTCCGAGGGTATCTGGGGGCTCGCGGAAAGACGTAGCGCGCTGAATCACCGGGGTGTAGCGTCGAAGGCAGCTGAGACTTACAGCTGGTCTGAGAAAGGTTCTGCTGTCCGCCGTGGAACTCGAGGAGCGCGAGCTCCGAGTCCTGACATACCCGGTGATCGTCTGTCCGTCAGGATCGCCATGCCCAGCTTGACTAATTTTCCCCCACGCTTGTCACGGCGTGCGCCACCCAGCTTCCGACCTGATGAGGCAGCGAGGGCACGGCTATGAAGTCCCTGATCATCGTGGCGGCCGTCCTGATGCTGCTGGGCCTGTTGTCACTGGCAATGTCGGTTCGTATTGTCAAGCAATATGAGAACGGCGTGCTGTTTCGGCTGGGCCGAGTGATCGGCCAACGAGCACCTGGCCTGCGGTTCATTCTCCCATTTATCGATGTGTTGCATCGGATTTCATTGCGGATCGTGACGATGCCGATTCAGTCTCAGGGCATCATCACCCGTGACAATGTCAGCGTCGATGTGTCTGCCGTGGCCTACTTCAAGATTATCGATGCAGTGAAATCTGTTGTGGCAATTGAGAATGTGCATGCGGCGATCAATCAGATCGCACAGACAACGCTGCGCAAGGTGGTTGGCCAGCACACGCTGGATGAGATCTTGGCCGAAACCGAGAAGATCAACCTTGATATTCGCGGGATTCTTGACGTCACGACCATTGAGTGGGGTGTCCAGGTCACCTTGGTGGAGCTCAAAGACATTCAGCTGCCCGATAGCATGAAACGGGCGATGGCGCGCCAGGCCGAAGCGGAGCGGGAGAAGCGCGCGAAGATCATTGCTGCGGAAGGCGAATCCTTAGCAGCAGCCGCGCTCGGCGCAGCCTCGGACACCATGATGGCCCATCCGCTGGCACTACAGCTACGCAACCTGCAAACCCTGGTTGAGCTCGGCGTCGACAAAAACACCACGGTTGTATTCCCCGCTCCCTTGATGTCAACCATTGCCGAGCTCGGTGCGTTCCTCTCACACGAGGGCGCGGCCGCCGCCAGGTCGTCGCCTCCGCCCCATCAGGTTGCGGCCGAAATCAACGGCGTTGCGACCAACCCCGGACGACGAGCAGACTCCGCGGAGCCCGAAAACTGGAGGCTCTGATGTTCAATACTGACCAGAGCGGGCCAGTGGTGGTCGGAATCGACGGGTCGAAGGCCGCTCTTTTCGCTGCAGAATCGGCGATTGACGAGGCGATTAGTCGTGACGTGCCGCTAAGCCTTGTCCACGTGACGCGACCGCTCGTGACCACGAAATCACCCGCAGCCGAAGGTCGGCATGATGAACGGTTCGCCGAATCATCTTTACGCGCAGCCGCAGCTGCGATCGAGGCGATCGGCAAGCCGGTCAAAGTGGACACCATCCTTATCCGCGGACTGCCCGCTGAAGCGCTTGTCTTCGAGTCAAGAAGTGCCAGTCTCATCTGTATCGGCGCCGGCCGATTCGCGCACGCGGCCCTCGGCTCGACGGCCACCAGGCTCGCCGAGCGCGCCCATTGTCCCGTTCTGATCGCTCGCGCACCGATGCCGGACCAGCCGACAGAGCTATCGGTGCTGGAAAACGCAGCGGACGGTAGCAGCTGGAACGCTAGCCGACAGAACTGGATCGCTGTGTGCGTCAATGGTTCTAAGGACAATCGGAATGTTGTTAACCACGCCATACGCGAGGCGCGGCTACGTCAGCTACCGGTACTTGCCATAAGCACCTCGCCGCTTGAACTCGGCGAGGGGAGGAATCATGAACTCGAGCACCGGGTCGCCAGCCTGCATGAGCAATACGGTGACGTTCACATCTACCCGGTGACAACCCGCGCCCGAATCGCCCGCTTCATCGCCCGCTGCCACGAACCGATTGCGCTCGCGGTGATCGGTGCATCGGAGGCCAGGCAGGCGGTCCGGCTCTGCCGATCATCACGTGAACAATGCTGCTCAGTTCTTGTCGTACGCCCTCAGTGCGGGTTGTGAAGCGGCATCTGCATCATGCGGAACCCGCCCAGAATTGCAGAAGTACAATGGATTTGGCGTACCCGCATGGGAAAACCGGTAACCTGATCCTTCTTCATTCGTTCCATCAATAGGAGTAAACTGGCGTGTACGACGATGTCCAGATACTCGCTCACCGATAGGGTGCTGAGTCGTCGGAAAAATGGTCTCGGTTGCGGGGCCCAGGGTAGGAGCGTCTGATGACGCATCGTGTGTTTTCCAAACCCCGAAGCGGACCAGCCGTTCGTCTTCGATTGAAGCCAAAGGCACCACCGACCGGCCATGTCGATGGCGCATGGTGGCCCTACTCCAGGGATCTGATGGGCGAATTACCGCAGTTGCTCAGGATTCTCAGTGTCCGTTTGGGTTCGATCGACCGGATCACATACCAGGTCTCGGAGTGGTCGACGGTCTCGCGGCGGATACTGTTTCGCAATCGCCTGACACATCTGAATTGGTCACTTAGCCAGCCGGTCAACACGATCAGTGCGGAAGGAGCGGATGGGGCGCATCTGACCCTGTTGATCGTCCCGCCGGACACGGAGGCCCTGCCCGCCCACACCACCATGATGACGGCGGCCACTCCCGGCAATACAGCGACCGTCGCCCACCTGCTACCGGCCAACCGAACGGAACCCGGCACGTGGATCGATACGATCGCGGCGCAAAACCAATGGGATTCTGAAGGCGGCGCACAGATGGTCGAACACCGCGATCACTGCGGCGCTGCGGCTGCCAGCGCCTAAACCCCACCACCGTTCGACATCGGCGCTTCAGAACTTTCGGGTCAGGCTGGGCATGATGACATCATCCACCAGCGTGCGGACGGTATCGGCCGTAGCAGCCCTCACCGGCAGTAACCCGCGGAACACAAGATACCCCGGTAACAGATCCCAGAGCTCCTCATTGATAACGGCGGAATCGATCTCACCGCGTTCAACGGCCGCGCCCAGCACGTCGTCGATCAACAGCTTGCGTTGATCGACGAACTGTGTCCGAAATGCCTTGGTCAGTGCGGGGTTTCGAGCAATCTCGTTCAACATCCCCCGCATGATGGGCAAGTTGTGACGACTCTCTTCAAGCACACTGTCGCCTATCTGCAACAAGTCTTCACGGAGCGAGCCAGTATCCGGCCGGACCAGCTGTGCACGCATGCCTTCGACGAAGGCGGCCAGTACCAGTTCCGCCTTCGACGGCCAACGGCGATAGATCGTGGCCTTACTCGCCTTCGATTCGGAAGCGACTTCATCGACCGACAGGCGGTCGTATCCATGCTTCTGCAACAAACGCAAGGTGACCGTCAGCAGCTCCACCTCCCGTGGGGTCCACTGGGAGTCCTGCCCCTTCTTCATCGCCTTAGTCAACCCCGTTGACACACCACTTGCCATGGAAGTACGGTACCGTACCGTTCCACAAAGGTCGGTCAGCGACTATCGAGAGGGCGTGGGCGCTGGTGCAAGGCTGGATTTGGACTCTGCTCAAAAGATGGTGGACGGTACTCGTCGCCGCCGCAGTGGTGGCGGTGGTGGCCTTCGGCGTTACTCGGCTACACGGCGTTTTCGGCTCGAACGTCGAGCTCTCCCGCCCCGGCAACCAGGCCATGGAGAACACCAACTACAACCCCAAACGTGTTCTCTTCGAGGTCTTCGGCACGGCCGGGAGCACCGCGACCATCAACTTCCTCGATGAAATGGCGCAGCCGCACCGCGTCGACAATGCGCCGCTGCCGTGGTCGCACGAGCTCGTCACCAACGACCCCACCCTGTTCGCCGACCTGCGCGCGCAGGGCACCGGTGACATAACCGGCTGCCGCATCACCGTGGACGGCATCGTCAAGGACGAAAGGACCGTCACCATCGTGAACGGCTACACCACCTGCCTGGACAAGTCCGCATGAGTACCGGCCACGCCCAGGAGTCCCGCGCAGCCAGGATCATCCGCCGGCTCGCGGTGCCCATTGTTTTCTTCTGGGTGGCGATCGCGGCGGTGACCAACGCCACCGTGCCGCAGCTGGAAGTGGTTGGCGAAGAACGTTCTGCCCCACTGAATGCCGCCGATGCACCGTCCACCATGGCGATGAGGCATATCGGCAAGGTCTTCAACGAGTTCGACTCGGACAGCTCGGCCATGGTCGTGCTCGAGAGCGATAAACCCCTTGGTGCGCAAGCACATCAGTTCTACGACACGCTGGTGCAGCGACTGAAGGACGACCGTGAACACGTGCAACACGTCGCCGATTATTGGGGCGATCCGATCACCGCGGGCGGTTCGCAGAGCAAGGACGGTAAGGCCGCGTACGTGCAGGTCTACGTCGCCGGCAATCAGGGTGAGGCGCTCTCCAATCAATCCGTCGATGCCGTACGTCGCATCGTCGCGGACACTCCCGCCCCGGACGGGGTCAAGGCTTACATAACCGGCGAGGCCCCGACGATCACCGATCAGTTCGAGGTAGGTAACGCGGGCTCTGCCCAGGTCACCATCATCACCTTCGCGGTCATCGCCATCATGCTGTTAATCGTCTACCGCTCGCTGACGACCACAGCGCTGGTGCTGGTGACGGTCCTCGTGGAACTATCGGCAGCCCGTGGAATCGTTGCAGCACTGGCACATACAGGCGTCATCGGCCTGTCGACCTATGCCACGAACCTGCTGACCATGCTCGCCATCGCCGCCGGCACCGACTACGCCATATTTTTCGTCGGCCGCTATCAGGAAGCACGCTCGACCGGCGAGGATCGCCTGACCGCCTACCAGACGATGTTCAAGTCCACCGCGCACGTCATCATCGGATCGGGTCTGACTGTCGCGGGCGCGCTACTCTGCCTGTCGTTCACGCGGCTGCCCTACTTTCAGACCCTGGGTGTGCCCGCGGCACTCGGGGTTCTGGTGACACTGGCCGCGGCGCTCACCATGGCGCCGGCCGTGCTGGTAATCGCCAGCCGCTTCGGACTGATGGAGCCCAAACGCGCCATGCGTACCCGCGGTTGGCGCCGGATCGGCACAGCAATCGTGCGCTGGCCGGGCCCCATTCTCGTCGTCTCGTGTGTGGTAACGCTCATTGGACTACTCGCGTTGCCTGGGTACAAGACCACCTACGACGGCCGCATCTACATGCCCGCGTCGACTCCCTCCAACGTGGGCTATGCCGCGGCCGAGCGGCACTTCTCCGTCGCGCGGCTCAACCCCGAGCTCCTCATGATCGAAACCGATTTCGATATGCGTAACCCCGCAGGCATGGTCCTGCTGGAACGCGTCGCCAAGTCCGTTCTCCACGCCCGCGGCGTGGCGCTGGTCCAATCGATCACCCGGCCCCTCGGCACTCCCATCACCCACTCTTCCATTCCCTTTCAGATCAGTGCATCAAGTGCCAGCCAGCTGATGAACCTCTCCCAGCAGCAGAACCAGGCCCTCTATCTGTCTCAGCAGGCCGATCAGATGACGCAAACCATCGCAGTGCTGAAAAACCAACTGGCACTTCAGAAACAGAGCGCCGCGATCACACATGAACAGACCCAGGGATTCCAGCAGACCGTGGCGGTAGCCCAGGACTTACGCGACAAGATCGCCAACTTCGACGACCAGTTCCGGCCCATACGTAACTACTTCTACTGGGAACCGCACTGCTTCGACATCCCTTTCTGCGCGGCACTGCGGTCCCTCTTCGATGCTTTGGACGGCATCGATGAACTGGTCGATGCACTCCAGACAGTCACCGGGAGCCTCACCAAGCTCGACGCACTACAGCCCAAACTCGTCGATCTCATACCGCCCCAGATCGCGATACAGGAGAAGAACCGCGACCTGACCCAGTCCAACTACGCCATCAACAACGGCACCAACACACAGAATGAGGAATCCACCCGCACCGCAACAGAGTTGGGCAAGGCCTTCGACGACGCGAAGAACGATGACTCCTTCTACCTGCCACCGGAAGCATTCGACAACCCCGCGTTCAAACGCGGCATGAAGCTGTACATGTCCCCGGACGGCAAGGCCGCCCGCATGATCATCACCCATCAGGGAGATCCGCAGACCTCTGAGGGCATCGAGCACATCAACTCGATCAAGGAAGCGGCATTCGATGCCGTCAAGGCAACTCCGCTGGCCGATGCGAAGATCTATGTAGCCGGAACCGCCTCGGCGTACAAGGACATTGCTGAAGGCCAGAAATACGATCTGCTGATGGCCGCGCTGGCCTCGCTTGGCCTCATCCTGCTCATCATGATGTTCTTGACGCGCAGCCTCGTGGCCGCCATGGTCATCGTGGGGACGGTGGCGCTATCGCTGGCGGCATCCTTCGGGATGTCAGTGGTGGTGTGGCAGTACATCTTCGGCATTCCGCTGTATTGGGTCATCTTCCCGCTAGCGGTCATCATCTTGCTGGCGGTCGGGGCAGACTACAACCTGCTCTTGATCTCCCGATTCAAGGAAGAAACCGGAGCAGGCTTGAAGACGGGCATCATCCGTGCGATTGCTGGCACCGGCGGGGTCGTCACCGCCGCCGGCCTGGTCTTCGCGGTGACGATGTCGTCCTTCATCTTCAGCGATCTGCGCGTCCTCGGCCAGATCGGTACCACCATCGGCCTCGGGCTGCTCTTCGACACCCTGGTGGTGCGGTCGTTCTTGACGCCCGCGATAGCCACCATGCTGGGCCGCTGGTTCTGGTGGCCCCTCAATGTGCGTTCCCGCCCATTACCGAAGCCATTTGGGCCGAAACCCGTTGGTGCCGAGGACGCTACCGGACCCATCCCGGCGGGCGGATAACGCTCAACCGGGCCGCACCCAGGGTTCAGTGGGCAGCGGGGCACCGGTCTCCAAGAAGGACTTGAGGTTTGACAAAACGGCCGCCCATCCACCGCTGGCCTGTGCGTACTCCGCCGGGTCCGCGAGGTCGGCGTGGGTGACGGTAAGCCGCACGATGTCTTGGTATGGCTGAATCAGGAAGGTGACGGTCGATGTGGGGCCGTCGACGCCGGCGGCCGGATCGGCCCAGGTGGTCACCAGTTTGCGTGGCGGATCCGCCTCCATCACCGTACCCACCACATCGGCGATACCAGAGCCATCCACTCGCTGGTGCTCCCAAGGCGAACCCTGTTGCCAGTCAGACACATTCGCGTGCCCCCAGTACTGGGCGCTGAGCTCGGGGTCGGTGATGGCCTGCCACACCTTCTCGGGCGTGCTGTTGATATAGGTGGTGTACACAAAAGTCGGTTGAGACATGCTTGGCTCCTCAGCTCGCTGCTTGATCGCACTCAGCGCCCGCAACCGCGGGCGCTCGAACTTGTCGATCCACCGTTCCTGTATCTCATGCAGCGGAACCGGATTGAGATAGTGCAGCTTCTCCCGGCCGTGTTTCACCGCGCTGATCAGGTTGGCAGATTCGAGCACGCCCAGATGCTGAGTCACCGATTGACGCGCCATTCCAACGCCGTCACAGAGCTGACTCAGAGTCTGGCCGTTGCGTTCATGCAGCCGGTCCAACAGCTCCCGCCGAGTCGGGTCGGCGAGAGCCTTGAAGACATCCGCGAGGCCAGGATCGGGATCGGACGAGGACGCCCCCTCAGGGCACCGCAGCGGCGTCCATCAGCTGTTGCAGCATCTGGGGCCGCGGATCGCCGTCAATCGCCACCTCTGTGTTCATCACAATCGCCGCCCCCACACCACGTACCGTGTCGATCTTGACGTACGAAGCGGTACCTACCTCGCTGCCGGCATGTTGCCACTGGCCATCAGCGTCCCCGCGCAGTCTGTGCCAGGCGTACCCCTGAGAGATGAACGGCAGTGGAGCCTCCGACGACGCCATGATTTCTGGAGAGACCTGGTCCGCCAACGCCGCCGACGCCTGGGCGCGCGGAAGCACTTCAACACCGTCCAGCGTGCCGTTACCCAGCCACAGTCGGGCCCACCGCGCCAAGTCAAGCGAGTTGGATCGCAGACCGCCATCGGGTGTGAGACAGCTTGCGTACGGCGAGTATTCGGCATGACCCGTGTAGTCATCGGCGATTGCCACAGGTATCAGGTTGCGGTAATCGAGCCACATGCCCTTCTTCGCCCCGTTCTCAAACCAGGCGTGTGGATACGCCCGCCGGCCGTCCGGGATACGGTCACGATCGAAATCAGAGTTCACCATTCCCGCCGGCTGCAGAACGTGCTCACGGCAGTAATCGGCGAAGGGTTGGCCCGTCACCGCGTGTACGAGAAAACCCGCCAGATCAAATCCGATGTCGGAGTACATATGCACGTGTCCGGGCTTCGATTTCGTGAAGTTCTCTTCGCGGTTGTACGTCCACCCACGCGGTGCGGGCGTGAGAAAGTCGTGGAGCCATCGACCTAGCTCACCCGAATCGGGAGCGGGGCCGATACGGGGAGCGTATCCGTACGGACCCAATTCCGGACCGGTGGTCAGCGGCGTCAGGTGAGCCAGCAAGTACCGGACAGTGATCGGGGTATCTGGGTAATAGGGGCTGCGCACACTCCTCGGGCCGTAGGCCTTGCTCTCCGTCAGAACATCATTCACATCTGTATCGAGGCCGATGCGTCCCGCCGCCACCAACTGCAGCACGGCCGTCGCCGTGATCGTCTTACTTACTGACCCAATATTGATGGTGCTCAGTGCCGTCATCGGTTGCCCGGCCCTCGCCGCTCCCCATCCATCAGCATACACAGTGCCCTCACGAGTGACTGCCGAAACACTGCACCCCAGAATATGTTTCGAATCAGTCAGTCTCATCAGGTCATTTTTGAGACCCACAGGCAACAGCGGCGCCTGAGCACCCTCACCGGACTCACGCACATCGCCCGAAGACGAACAGGCAGCCATATCGCCGGCGGCCACCGCCAACGCTGCAGCGGACACGCCAACAATGATCTGACGCCTATTTGGCTGTGTCACAGAACTCTCCAATCACTTCAGCACGCACGATGTCGAGTCGGCAATGTGCATGCGACTATCGCATAGTTCACTTCGACTGCGCCCCTGGATTATCGCGGGCCTAGACAAGACACATATATAGAGCTGTGCAGCACATACTTTGGACCATCTCTCACACCTGGCCAGCCTTGCGGAGTGACGCCGAGACATCGGTTTCCACCGCTCGAATCTCCGACCTGCGGGGAGCGGTCAACACACGACTGGCCATTCGGCCCGGTCGGCCCCTGAGGTTCGGCCTAGGTTTATGGGACCTTTAGATCCCATCTGTCCGCGTGGTCGGCGATATCCTTGAAAACCTTGTTCGCCAATGATAATGGCCGGGTGCTGACTGCACCCGGCCATTCTCATGATATTTACCTGCCTATTGCAACGGGTGCCTCGTGGGAGGCCTTCGCCCGGCCGGATGCCGCCGACCCTGCAGCTCCGCGGCTGAATCGGACGCCCTTGTCGGCAACCTTCCCGTACTTGAGCACGGGCAGCTCACGGAAGTAGTTCTGGTACGAACGCCACGGGGCCGTCGGCACCTGGTGCGGCACAGCATTGGCGGCACGCGAGATGTAACCGGAGTCCAAGTCCACGAACGGCAGCCGCTCGGACGTTTCGGGCTCAACTGGCCATACCACCGTCTGTCCCGTCTTGTCCATGTAATTGAGAAGCCTGCAGGTGTACTGGGACACCAGGTCGGCACGCAGTGTCCAGGAGGCATTGGTGTATCCGAAGGTGAAGATGAAGTTCGGGATGCCCGTCAGCATCAGGCCCTTGTAGGTGATGCATTTCGACGGATCAACCTCGACACCATCGACAACCGGTTTGAGGCCGGCTGCCAGCTGAACATTCAGACCCGTTGCGGTGACAACGATGTCAGCCTCAAGCTCCTCACCCGACTCCAGCAGAATGCCCTTGGGGGTGAAGCGCGCGATCCGGTCGGTGACCACCGATGCGGTGCCCTTGCGTAGTGCGCGGAACAGATCTGAATCCGGCACCACGCACAGCCGCTGGTCCCACGGGTTGTACTTCGGGGTGAAGTGCTTGTCCAGATCGAAATCGGGCAGCTGACGCTTCAACAGTGCGCGCAGGATCCCCTTCATCCGCTCCGGGTCGCGGCGGCTCGTCTGGTAGCTGATGAAGCTGACCATCTGGTTCTTCCACTTGACGATCGGGTACGCGATCGAGGCAGGCACCTTGCCCTGCAGCGCCACCGCAAGCGCATCCGTGGACGGCAGTGACACCACGTAGGTGGGCGAACGCTGCAGCATGGTCACGTGGCCGGCTGTTCCCGCCATCGCGGGAACCAGGGTCATGGCAGTGGCCCCACTGCCGATGACAACGACCTTCTTACCCGCGTAGTCCAGATCTTCCGGCCAATGCTGTGGGTGGATTACCCGGCCGGCGAAGTCGTCGATGCCCTCGAAATCGGGCGTGAAGCCCTCGTCGTAGTTGTAGTACCCGGTGCAGCCCAGGAAGAACTCGGTGGTGAACTCGACGATCTCACCGTCATGCTCGGCGCGCACCGTCCAGAGCCCGCGATCGGAAGACCACTCGGCGCTCACGACCTTGTGACCGAAACGGATCTTCTGATCCACACCGAATTCGCGCGCGGTGGCGGTGACGTACTCACGGATCGAGGCTCCGTCGGCGATGCCCTTGGTACTCGTCCAGGGCCGGAAGTTGTAGCCGAGGGTGAACATGTCGGAGTCGGAGCGGATACCCGGGTAGCGGAACAGGTCCCAGGTGCCGCCGATGCGCTCACGCGCCTCCAGCACCACGAAATTCTTGCCCGGCACGTCGCGGGTGATGTGGCATGCCATGCCAATACCCGAGATCCCGGCGCCCACGATGACAATGTCGACATGTTCGGTCATGAGAGCTAGGCTATCGACGCAGTGTTGAGAAAGTCAACAGTGTGTCGAGAACTTTATAGAATGTGCAGGTAGACGTGGCTAAACCGGCTACAACAGGCCGCAAAAGGACGCGCCCCTCGGGCGATGAGCGGATACAGGCGATCCTGGCGACGGCCGAGGAACTACTCGGCCAGCGCCCGCTCGTCGATGTCTCCGTCGATGATCTGGCTCGCGGGGCAGGGATCTCGCGGCCGACGTTCTACTTCTACTTCCCCTCCAAGGAAGCCGTCCTCCTCACGCTCACCGAGCGGATCATCGAGGAAGCCGACACCAATGTTGCGAGCATCGACCCGGCCGCGATGACGAGCCCCGCGCACTACTGGCGCGCCGTCATCAAGGCCTACTTCGACGCCTTCGGTTCCCACCGGTCCCTGACCGTCGCGTTGTCCGGGGTCCAGGGCACCAGCGCCGAGCTGGATCAACGCTGGTCCGAGGTGACGGAAAACTGGGTCACCAACACCACGGTGGGCATCGAGGCCGAACGCACTCGCGGCGCCGCGCCCGACATAATCCCCGCCCGCGATATCGCCATCGCACTCAACCTCATCAACCAGTCGATGATGCGGGCAACCTTCACCGGTCAGCAACCCGCCGTCGCGGACGACGACGTTGTCGATACGCTGCTCCACGTCTGGCTTAATGCGATCTACGGAGGGGTCAGTGCCTGAGAGTCTTCGCGCGAGCGGCTCGTCCATGCGCATTCGTGCTGCGGTGCTGCACGCGGCCCCCATCGAGCGGCCGTACCGCGACACCCACCCGCTGAAACTCGTTGAATTGGAGCTCGACCCACCCGGGCCCGGTGAGGTACTGGTCCGCATCGAGGCCGCGGGGCTGTGCCATTCGGATCTGTCGGTGGTCGACGGAAACCGGATACGCCCAGTGCCCATGGCACTGGGACACGAGGCGGCCGGTGTCATCGCAGAAGTCGGCCCCGGCGTTCGCGACGTCTCCCCCGGCGATCACGTGGTGTTGGTGTACGTGCCGAGCTGCGGCGCCTGCAGGTACTGCTCCTCGGGCCGCCCGGCGCTATGCCCGGATGCCGCGGCGGCCAACGGCCGCGGTGACCTCATCCGCGGCGGCACCCGCCTGCGCGATCTGGACGGCGCCGAGGTGCGTCACCATCTGGGCGTCTCGGGTTTCGCCGACCACGCTGTGGTGGACCGGAATTCGGTGGTCGTCATCGATCAGAACGTTCCCTTGGACACGGCCGCACTCTTCGGCTGCGCCATGTTGACCGGCTTCGGAGCCGTCACCCACACCGCCTCGGTGCGCCCCGGCGACTCGGTCGCGGTGCTCGGACTGGGCGGCGTCGGACTGGCGGTGGTGATGTCGGCGGCCGCCGCGGGCGCCGGCGAGGTGCTGGCCATCGACCCGGTACCCGCAAAACGCGAACTGGCCCTTGAACTCGGAGCCACGCGGGCCTGCGCGCCGGAGGACGCCCCCGGTGGTCATGATTGGGTGTTCGAGGTAGTCGGGTCGGCTGCCGTGCTGGAACAGGCCTACGCACTCACCGGCCGTGGCGGAGGCACCGTTTCAGTGGGCCTGCCGCACCCCGATGCACGAATTACCCTGCCCGCGTTGAGTATTGTCGCTGAGGGCCGCAGCATCCTGGGCTCGTACATGGGATCAGCGCAGCCGCAGCAGGACATCCCGGCGATGCTGGCGCTGTGGCGGGCCGGGAGACTGCCGGTAGAGAGGCTCAAGTCCGATGACCTGCCGTTGGACGATATCAACATCGCACTCGACGCCCTCGCCGATGGCCAGGCCGTTCGACAGATCCTGCGCCCCGGCGCGGTGACCGCATGACCAAGCCAGAGCTGCCCACCAAGGCAGACTTCCCGGTGCACCGCCTGCACCAAACCCGTTGGGCCGATAACGATGTGTACGGACACGTCAACAACGTCGTCTACTACGCCTGGTTCGACACCGCCGTCAACGGCTGGCTGATGGACGCGGCCGGATGCGACATCCGCGACCTGCCCGCCATCGGCGTCGTCGCCGAAACCTCCTGCAAGTACCTGGCCGAGGTGTCCTTCCCCGACGAGCTGTCCATCGGCCTGGCCCTGGAACATCGCGGCCGCAGCAGCGTCATCTACAAGCTCGCGGTGTTCACGGTTGTCGACGGCGTCGTCGAGGACACTCCGCGCGCCCTGGGCCGGTTCGTCCATGTCTATGTGGACTCCGACGCCCGCACCCCCGTACCCATCCCCGAGCAAGTAGCGACAGCTCTCGAACAGTTGAGGTAGCGACACATGCCCGCACTACAGCGCTCCGAAGGCATCTACACCCTCGAGCTTGGCACCGACGAGAACCGTTTCACCACAGCGAATATCGAGCAGATCAACGCACTGCTCGACGAGGTACTCGCCGATGACGCCCCGTCCGCGCTGGTGGTCACCGGCAGCGGCAAGTTCTTCTCCAACGGACTGGATGTCGACTTTCTGGGCGCCAACCCCGACAAGCTCAGCTGGTACATCACCGAGGTTCAGAAGATCTTGGCGCGTTTCCTGGTGTTCCCGACACCCACCGTCGCCGCCGTCAACGGTCACGCCTTCGGCGCCGGAGCCATGGTCGCGCTGGCATGTGATTACCGGGTGATGCGTACCGATCGCGGCTTCTTCTGCCTTCCCGAGGTCGACCTCGGCATGCCGTTCACCCCCGGCATGTCGGCGCTCTGTCAGGGGAAGATGACACCCCAGGCGGCATCGGCCACCATGCCCAGCGGCCGGCGTCTCGGCGGATCCGAATCCCTGAACTACCAGATCATCGACGCGGCCGTCTCCGAGGACCAGGTTCTTTCTACTGCAACGAGTTTCGTGTCACCGCTGGTAGGAAAGAACCGGGACACGCTCGGCACCGTCAAGTACGGGATGTATGGCTCAATCGTGCCACTGCTGCTCGCCGGCCTGGGGTCGTGACAGCAGGGCAACGATGGCCAGCGCGACCGCGATAGCCGAGGCCCCGATAGCGACCCAGAACCCATAGCCCGTCACGATCGGGGCCTTGACGTTGGTGCGGTAGTACAGAAGTTCCAGCCCCAACAGTGCCAGCGCCAGTACACCCGCGGCGATCGGCGCGATGCGGTGCAGAATGTGCTGGCCCACCATGCATCCGGCCACCACGAGTAGCGCCGAAACCAGCAAGATCATCTGGCCCGCACCGAATCCCGGGGGCAGCACCACCGATCCGGTGGCGCCGCCGATGGCGTTGGCTCTGCCGCCGCCGCTGGCCGAGGTTCGCAGCCAGGGAAGCCAGACACTGAACCCGATCACCACACCGGTGAACGCGATCAGCCACCCGGCGCGTCTCATGGCAGTTGACTCGGAACGCATTTGGCCAGCATGGCCTTCAACGCGCGGCGCTCGTCAGCGGTCAGTTTCTCCATGACCTCGTTCTCGCTGGCGGTCACCGCCTCCGCCGCCTTCTCCAGCTGGGTGGTGCCGCGCCTGGTCAGGCGAGCGGGCAGCGACCGCCCGTGGTCCGCGTTCTCCGGACGGCTGATGAGGCCCTCCTGCTCCAGCCGATGCAACACCGCATTCATGGCCTGCCGGGTAACCATCGCCTGCCGAGCCAGTTCGGAGTTGGACATGCCCGGGTAGGTCCGCAGAATGTGCATGCAGATGTACTCGGGCAGGCTGAGGCCCATGGGCTCCAACCGGGCCGCCACCTTACCGCGCAGTGATGTCGCGGTACGGGTCAGCAAGTACCCCAGGGTCGCGGTTCCGTCGATATCCATGTCAATGATGTTGACTTATGTCAGTGCCGCTTACAAGCAGGTCCCCGCGCCATGTCTGGCGCGGGGACCTTTGAGCTTGTTACCGGGGACTAATCCGACGACGCCTTGTGCGAGTCGCTGTGCGAAGAACCGTTCGAGGTGCTCGAGTGCGAGTCACTCGATGAGGAGCTCGAAGCGGACTCCGACTTACCGGTGGCCGACGCGGCGCTCTCGGGCTTCTTCGCAGCTGAAGAGTCATTTTCAGGCTTCTTCGGCGTGGACCCCTTGTCGGACTTGGTGTCCTTGGAATCAGCCTTCTCGCTCTTGTCTGCCTTGGCCGAGTCTTCGGTCTTCGGCGCAACTCCGCCGCTGACCTCTCCGACCTTGGTGGCCGGGGTGGGCAGTTTGACCTTCGGAACGTTGACCTTCGGCTCCGCAGGCTTGACGGCATCAGCCGGAGTCGCGGGCTTGGCCGGCTCTGCCGGGGCCGCGGGCTTGATGGCCTCGACAGGGGTGGCCGCTTCCACCGGCTTGACCGGCTCAGCCGGAGCCGTCACCTTGACCGGCTCGGCCGCGGTGGCGGGCTTGACCGGCTCAGCCGGAGCCGTCACCTTCACCGGCTCGGCAGGAGTGGCCGCCTTCACCGGCTCCACCGGGGTGGCCGCCTCGGCCGGGTTCGCCGGCTTGGCAGGATCAGCCTTGGTCGGCTCCGCTTCGGGAGAAGACTTCGAACCTGTGGTCTTCGACTCCGTCACCTTCGACGCATCAACCGTCTTCGAGTCGACCGTGGTCGTCTTGCCCAGCGCCGAAAGAATCGATGTCGGCGCCTTGGCGGCCACGGTGTTCGCGGTCGCCGAGGGCAGGAGACCCGAAGGCAGGAGCGATGCCGGATTCTGCGTCAGAGCCGTCACCACCGCGATCGTGTTCGTCACGTAGGCGCCCGGCAGACCGACCAACAACCCGAA
>NZ_MAEW01000018.1 GCF_002013375.1 Mycobacterium sp. D16Q13
GGCGGGCGGTTTCTGTGGTGACGGCTGCGCCCACGCCTCCGGCATGGAAACCGCTGCTGCCAACATGCCAAGCCCTGAGAACGCCATCATGCGGCGTCGATCCATGTTCACCATCGTGGCCGACGATAACAGGATTCGCCGAGCGCGGTCCGGGAGCGTGGACGTGGCCGCTAGGGACGGGCACGCAGTGAGTCGCGATCAGGTGCCAGCATCGAGGAGGCCAGACCCCGCGCGGCTAGCTCCTCGGGGAGGGGATTGCCGGTGGCGAGCGCCGCCCCCACTCGAGCAAGGGCGGGGGCCATCTGGATGCCGTAGCCGCCCTGGGCGGCGTACCAGAAGAAGCCCTCGACATCCGGGTCTTCGCCCACGACTGGACTGCGGTCGGAGGTGAAGGACCGCAGTCCTGCCCAGGCCGAATTCACACTCCGAATGCCGAGAGTGGTCGCCTCATTGATCATCCCGATCGCCCGGGCCATCTCGAGTTCGTCCGGTCGTGGGTCTCCGGGTGACTGAAGTGTCTCGTCGGCGGGCGAGCAGAGGAATTGGGCGCCATCGGGTTTGAAATAGAAGCTGTCGGAGACATCCAGGGTCATGGGAAGCGAGCCGGTGGGATTCGCCTGCGGTGCGGACACCATGAACGCGGTGCGTCGAAGTGGCTGGATTCCCACCGGACGAGCACCCATGGTGCGCGCGAGTTCATCGCACCACGCCCCGGCGGCGTTCACGACGGTCGCCGCCTCAAAGGCACGTCCGGAGGAATCCCGCAGGACCCACCTGCCCTGATGGCGGCTGCTGCTCACGATGGGAGCCGACTTGACGATGATTCCGCCGCGCCGGCGGAATCCGCGCACATATCCCTGATGCAGCCCATGGACGTCGAGCTCCATCGGTGTGCGGTCGACCGTCGCCAATCGGATGTGCCCCGGGCGCAGGTAGGGGTTGATCTGCTCGGCGACCGCGCCGTCCACCAGCTCCGTGTGACAACCCTGCCGGGAGGCTTCCCGATGACCTTCCCGAAGTGTGTCCGCATGCGCTTCATCGGCGATGATCAACAACGGCAAGGAGGTCGCGAGTGGAGCCTCGAAACCCTCACGGGGATCGGTGAAGAAATCGCGGCTGGCCGACGTCAACATTCGGATGACGGGATTCCCGTAGTTCTCGATGAAAGTCGCGGCGGACCGTCCGGTCGTGTGGAACGCGAGGGTCGATTCGCGTTCCAGTAATGCGACGGTTCGGTGCTCAGCCAGTTCGTAGGCAATCGATGCGCCCGACATCCCACCGCCGACGACGATGGCGTCGACGGAAAGTTCGGCGTCGATGGATTGGCTCACGTATCCGAGGGTAGGTGGTGACGATCGCCGTATTGTCGAACTGAGTCGCTGAAGCACACAGAGTGGGAGGCCACATGGCGATCACGCTGCCCGACAACTGGGCTGAGGACGTGGGGGAGTTGGCCGACTTCTACCGAGACCTGCATCAGCATCCGGAATTGTCGTTCCAGGAACACCGCACGGCGGGAAAGATCCAGGAGATCATCGCGCCGCTCGGGTTGGAGGTGGCGGCGGGTATCGGTGGTACCGGCGTTGTTGCGGTACTTCGCAACGGAACCGGCCCGGTGGTGTGGCTGCGAGCCGACTTCGACGGGCTCCCGGTGCAGGAGCAGACCGGCCTCCCTTATGCCAGCACCGAGCGCGCCACCAACCCCGATGGCAGGGATGTTCCGGTCATGCATGCGTGCGGGCACGATATGCACGTCACCGCGCTGGTGGGCGCCCTTCGGCTGCTCAACGAACTCCAGAAGCAATGGTCGGGAACGGTAGTCGCGGTCTTTCAGCCCGCCGAAGAAGTGGGCGGCGGCGCGAAGGCGATGATCGCTGACGGCATCCTCGATCGGTTCCCCAGGCCCGAGGTCGTTCTCGGTCAGCACGTCGGCCCGCTGCCGGCGGGGATGATCGCGTACAAGACGGGCACGGCGCTCGCGGCCTCGGATTCCCTCAAGATGCAGCTGTTCGGCCGGGGTGGGCATGGCTCGCAACCGGAATCGACAATCGATCCGGTGGTGATGGCCTCGAATGTGGTGCAGCGGCTGCAGACCATCGTGTCGCGCGAGCTGTCCCCGTTCGAGCCCGCGGTGGTCACTGTCGGATACCTGCACGCCGGGGCGAAGGACAACATCATTCCCGACGACGCCGAACTCGGCATCAACGTCCGTACCTTCACCGAGGACGTCCGCACAAAGACGTTGGCCTCCATCACGCGGATCGCGCAGGCCGAGTCGACGGCCTCGGGTGCCGACAAGGAACCGGCGGTGACCTCAATGCACACCTTCCCGGTCACCGTCGTCGACGATGCCGCGATGCAGGCGATCGCCGCGGTGTTCCGTGAGCACTTCGGTGCCGATCGGGTGATCGAGTCTCCGAATCCGCTGGCAGGCAGTGAGGATGTCGGATTCTTCGGGACTACCGCCGGTGTCCCCACCGCATTCTGGTTTTGGGGCGGGTACACGCAGCAGCGTTTTGAAGATGCCGCGGCGGCCGGAAAACCGGTCCCGTCCAACCATTCCCCGGAGTTCGCGCCAGTCCTGGAACCCACGCTCAGCACCGGGATCGAGGCACTCACCGTGGCGGCGCTGTCACGGCTTACCGCTAGGACGTGATCAGGCCGAGCATCCGTGCTCGCTCCAGGATGATTCGGGCGCGGTTCAGTCGAGGCAGATCGCTACCGTCCTTGGGCTTTCCGCCGTGACTGTTGAACTGTTCGACGAAGTCTCGCGCCCATGACACGTCCTCATCGGAAGGGCTCAGCCCCTTGTTGATGGTGTCGGCATCCGCCGAGTGGAGTGCCAGCTTTCCCGTCATACCCATCTGGCGAGTCAGCGCGACCCCCTCGGCCAACTGGTCCGGGTCACGAGTCGGCCCGTCGATTGGCCCTGGGATATGTGCGGCACGCGAAGCCACTACGAGCTGAGAGCGGCTGTACGCCAAGGCTAACGGGTCTTGCTCGATGCCGATATCGAGCGTGTAGTCGTTGACGCCAAAGGCGATGCGAAAGCAGGGGCGTGCGGCCGCGATGTCGTGTACGCGGGACATGCCGCGCGCGGTTTCGATCAGCGCGATCACCGGAGCTTCGCCACCCAGGCGGTTTGCGGTGTCCCACATGTGGTTTCCGCCCTCGGTCTTGGCGAGTACCACGCCTTTCAGGCCGCGGGCATCGGCGAGAGTCCGGCAGTCGGCCGACCAGAACTCGCTTGATGCGTCGTTGACGCGTACCCAAGCCTGTCCGCCGGAGTTGAGGTATTCCATCACGCGTTCGCGTGCCGGCTGCTTCTCATTGGGTGCGACGGCGTCTTCCAGGTCCAGGATCACCTCGTCGGCATTGGTGGACGTGACGGCGGCGTTGAGGTCAGGCTCGCGCGAGGGGCTCACCAGAAGCCACGAGCGCGAGACCTTCGAGTTCACGGACACGGTGCCAGTATCTCGCAGAGCTACGCCGCTACTGCGGCGTTCTACGCAGCCAGTCCGATTCGCCGTCGACGGGCTGGTTGTCGATCACGACCATAGGCACCCCGGATTTGGGGAAGGCCCGCAGCAGCGGAAGGTTGTTCGCCGCGATGACGCGGGCGTCAAAGGGAACAGGCAAGCCGACCCTGATGAGGTCCTGCGCGACCTGGGGAGCGTTGACATGGTTGGCAAGCTCTGCCAGCTGGTCATTACTGAGGTCGGTGTCCCCTTCTTCCTCGGGCTGCTGATCTTTCGCGTAGAACCGCTGGATGAAGCGCCAGGTCGTATCACTCGACCGTGACTGGTCGGCCACGACGAACGCCGCATAGATCGCGCGGCTGTCGTACGTTCCGCTGGCCGAGTACTTGTCGAGGAAGTCCACGAACCTGAGGTTGATGTGCAGCTTGCCTGATTCCAGGCGCCGCCCGATCTCGTCGCCCTGGCTTTGAACCATCTTTCCGCTGTAGGGGCACAACGGATCCAAGTACAGATCGATCTGCCCGGGAGCCGCCGGATCACCCAGGGAGAGGATGTCTCCGGCAGGTGAGGCATCGGCCGCGTGAGCCAGTCCGGGGTTGGGGCCCCAGACCAGAACCGCGATGAGTAGACCGATGATCGTCGCGAAGCGTTTCACAGCATGCATCGGTCCATCATCGCGTAAGCGGCTACACCTTCCGATTCTCGGACTTGATCAGCCAGGCCAGCTTCTCCAGCCCATCGATGAGCTGATGCAGGATGTCGGCGGTGGTCGGGTCTTCGTCGTCCACCGAATCGTGCACTGCGCGTAGCGTCTTCACCGCAGCGTAGATGCGGGTGGTGATCAGATCGACCACATCACCGGTGCTGCGTTCGTAGGGCGGGAATTCCGGCAGCGTCGTGCTGGCCGCCACCGTGTCCGAACGGCCATCGGGCAATGCGTCGAGTGCACGCATCCGCTCGGCGACGGTGTCGCTGGACTCGCGGGCGAAGTCGACGAGCTCGTCGAGCTGGAGGTGCAGGTCGCGGAAGTTACTTCCCACGACGTTCCAGTGCGCCTGCTTGCCCTGCAGGTGAAGCTCGATCAGGTCGACCAGGACTTGTTGCAGGTGGCCGGCCAATTCCGGTGATGCCTGGAAGTTTGTGACGTCGGATTCGGGGGTGCGGGCTGTAGTACTCATACTTAACACAATCCCATCTAATCTGGATCTATTCCAGATTAGATGGGAAACCTCACACGTCGATGCGCGAGCCCATGATGACTGTGCGGTCCCTGGGCAGTCCGAAATACTCGGCAGCGTCTGCGGTGATATGCGATGTGGCGAGGAACAGCTGCTTACGCCACCGGGCCATCGTCGGTGCTGTGCCCCTCCCAAGTTCCAGTTTCGAGAGGAAGTACGTGGCCTCGTCGATCGGGATGGCTTGTCCCTCGGTCTGCGCGGGGTCGAGTAGCCCCAGTGCGTGGGGGACGTTCGGGGTCTCCATATAGCCGAATCGTGCCGTGACGTGAATGATCCCATCTTCGGCGTATCCGAGATTGTCGATGGTCGTCCGCGCCGCGTCTTCCACACGGGGAACCGGCGATGTCTCGATCGACAGAATCACGACGTGCTCATGCAGCACATGGTTGTGTTCGACGTTGGCGCGCATGGCGAGTGGCGTGGTGTCCTTGCTCCGGTTGAGGAACACCGCGGTGCCGGGAACACGCACCACGTGTGTGGTGTGCTCGTTGAGCTGGTCGACGAACGCGCGTAGTGGGCCTTCGGCCTGTTCGCGGGCGGGGGTCACGATGGTGCGGCCGCGCTCCCATGTCGTCATCACCGTGAACGCCGTCAGCGCGATCAGGAGCGGCAGCCACGCACCATGGACCAGCTTGGTCATGTTCGCCGCCAGGAACAGCAGGTCGATGGTCAGCAATGCACCCGCGCCGAGCAGCAGCAGCCAGAGCGGGGTATTCCAGCGGATGCGGGCGACATAGAAGAACAGCAGGGTCGTGATCGTGATGGTGCCGGTCACCGCCATGCCGAAGGCGTAGGCCAGCGCGGCCGAGGTTTGGAAGGCGAACACCAGCGTCAGCACGGAGACCATCAGCACCCAATTGATCCACGGCACGTAGATCTGGCCGATCGTCGATTCCGAGGTATGGGTAATCCGCAACCGTGGCAGGTAACCGAGCTGAACCGCTTGCGATGCCACCGAATACGCGCCGGTGATCACGGACTGCGAGGCGATCACCGTGGCCGCGGTGGCGAGCAGCACGATGGGCAAACGGGCCCACTCGGGCGTCAACAAAAAGAACGGTGCACTGATGGCGGATTGATCGCCCAGGATCAGGGCGCCCTGACCGAAGTAGCTCAGGGTCAGCGCGGGCAGCGCCAGGCCGAGCCATCCGTAGGTGATGGCCTTGCGTCCGAAGTGCCCCATATCGGCGTACAGCGCCTCCGCACCTGTCACCGAGAGCACCACGGCCGCGAGTGCGAAGAAGGCGATGTGAAAATGCCCGACCATGAAACCGATCGCGTAGGTGGGTGAGAGCGCCCTGAGAATCTCCGGATGCGCGGCGATGCCGGTGATTCCGCAGGCGCCGATCGCCAGGAACCAGAGGATCATCACCGGGCCGAAGAACCGTCCGATGAGGGCGGTGCCGTGGCGTTGCACGGCGAACAAGGCGACGATGATCACCGCGGTGATGGGGACGATCCACGCTTCCAGATCGGGCTGAATGACCTTCACGCCCTCGACTGCCGAGAGCACGGAGATAGCAGGGGTGATCATGCTGTCGCCGAAAAACAGGGCGGCGCCAAAGAGCCCGACGCCGGCCAGCACCAGGGCCCCGCGGCGCCCTTGTTTGCCGCCCCAGCGTGTTAGCAGCGTGATGAGCGCCATGATGCCGCCCTCGCCGTCATTGTCCGCGCGCATCACCAGCGTGACGTAGGTGAACGTCACGATCGCCATCACCGACCAGAAGATCAACGACACGATGCCGTACACGTTGTTCGTGCTTACCGGCACGGGGTGTGGGTCAGCCGGATTGAAGACCGTCTGAATGGTGTAGATCGGGCTCGTGCCGATATCGCCGAACACCACCCCGAGCGCGCCGACGACGACCGCAAGGCGCACGGTGTTCGACGCAGTGGCGGGGTTGTGTGATGACGCGGTCGCAGAGTCGTGCTGCACGGTGCGGTTCTCGTTTCTGCCTCGCCCACCGTGCCGTCCGGTGTGGCTGGTGATGTGGCAGCCAGATATTAGCTCGATCCAGGGCCGCTGGCCCTCCGATAGGCGGCGGACAATTCGGCGCGACTGCTCGCGTGCGAGGCGATGTCTATGCGGGTTACCAGACCGCCGTGGGTTTCCATCCGGATGATGGCGAAGGGATGGCCGCCCGGTGCGATAACCGCACCGGGCTTGCCGTCGATAAGAAGCGACGCCGCCACGGCGATGCGGTCGATGAAGGTGCGCGTCTCCTCGGCAACCGCCCGGGCGCCCCGCACGAGTGTCGCTGTGCCACTGGGGATGAGTGTGCGGTCAACGGTACGGACCACGTCGGGGGCCATCAAGGTGATCAGGAGCTCGATGTCGCCGCCGCGGGCCGCCGACAGGAAGGCATCGACGATCTCCAGCTGGTTCTCGACGTCGCTGACTCTCGCGGGGTCAGCGCCGTGGAGCCGCGATCGCGCCCTACTGGCGAGCTTCTTCGCGGAGACGACGGTTGTATCGAGTACTGCGGCGACGTCTTCGAACGGCACGGAGAACAGGTCGTGCAGGACGTAGGCCACACGCTGCTTGGGGGACAATTCGCCGAGCACCACGACAATCGCACGTGAAACCTGCTCACGCCGTAGGAAATCCTCGTCGGCGGCAAGGCTCGTACCGGGGATGTGGTCGGCAGTCAGTGAAATCTCGCCGCGGCGTTCGCGCGCCCGGAGCTGATCGAGGCAGAGCCGGGCGGTGACGGTGGTAAGCCACCCGCCGAGATTTCCCACCTGATTCAGGTCGGCGGACTGCGCCCGGATCCAGGCGGCCTGCACCGCGTCCTCCGCGTCGTGGTGTGAGCCCAGGATTCGGTGGGCCACGGACAGCAGCCGCGGCCGCGCTGCCGCGAAGTTTTCGATGAGATCCACGAGAGAAGTCACCTTTCCGTCATGTCGGTCGTCAAGAGGGTGAGGTCAACGAAACCGACGAGATAGGAGACATATATGAGCGTACAGATGGTCCGATTCAGCACAGATCCCGAACGGGCGCACGAGGTGGAGGACGCGATCGCGGCGCTGTTCACAGCGGTGCGCGAGGCCGCCCCGGCGGGCATGACGTACACGGCGGGCAGGGTCGGCGACGGTCCCGACTTCGTGTTCCTACTACAGCTCGTCGACGGTCGGGATAACCCGCTCCTGGGTATCCCGGATGCGCTCGACTTCCGCGCCAAGCTCGCGGGATGGACCGCTGAACCTGTGGCACCGCGCCCCTTCACCGTGCTGGGAAGGTATGAGGGCTGATGGCAATACTCGAGGTTGGACTGTTGGTCACGACGGTTCTGTGCGTCATCGCCAATGGACTCGAGGTGGCGGCCAAGGCGGTCAAGGCACAGTTCGTGGTGCAAAACTCCGGAGAGGTCGGATTGGCGCCGCGATGGATTCCGTATCTCGCGGTCGTCGAGGGCGCGGGGGTGGTCGGTCTGGTCATCGGTCTTGCCGGGGTGCGTCCGATCGGCCTTGCCGCGGCAATGGGGTTGGTGGCGTTCTTCATCGGCGCGGTGGCCGCGCACATCCGCAGCAATGTGCTGCACAACATCGCGTTTCCGGCCGTGTTCCTGGCGCTTGCGGCGGGATCCGTGGCCTACTTCGCGCTACCGACTGGTTAGGGTCACGAGGGGCTGGAGTTCACCGGTGCAGGCGGTGCGTACTGGCGATGATCGCGTCGCAGAGTGCCTGCTCGGGTTCGGACAGCACGCTGCGCCGCCGTAGCAGCACGAACTCCAGCTCGCCAAGGTCGGGCAGGCTGTCATCGCTGACTCGGGTAAGACCTTCAGGCAAAAGGGATTCCGCGTGTGCGATGACACCCATACCCGCGAGGGCTGCTGCCCGCAGGCCCAGTTGACTGTCGCTGACGCATGCGATGCGCCAGGTCCGGCCTTCTCGCTCGAGTGCTCGCAACGCGGCGTGCCGAGTCAGGCTGGGCGGGGGATAGGTGACGACGGGTACCGGGTCACGCACGTCCTGGGTGTTGGGCCGCCCTGCCCACACCAGCCTGTCGCGCCACAGCAACTCGCCGTGCTTCTCTCCCGGCAGGCGCTTGGCCACCATCAGGTCCAGCTCGCCCGCGGTCATGCGCGTCTTGAGGTATTCACTCAGTCCGACGACGAGTTCCAGGTCCACCCCCGGATGCGAGTCCTGGAACTCGACAAGCACATCGGGCAGCTCGCGGGCCACTAGGTCGTCGGAGGCGCCGAGCCGGATGAGTCCGGTCAGTTCCGAACTCGCGAAGTAGCGGTCGGCCTGGGTGTGGGCGTCGAGGATCGAGCGCGCGAATCCGACCATCGCGGCGCCGTCCGCGGTCAATGCCAGATTGCGGGTATCGCGGCGGAACAGCTCTCGGCCGGTGGACTGTTCCAGCCGCGCGATATGTCCACTCACCGTGGATTGGCGTAGCCCGAGAATGCGGCCCGCCGAGGTGAACCCGCCCGCACGTTCAACCGTCAGAAAAGTGCGAAGCAGCTCGGGATCCAGCATCGCCATCACGATACTCGTTCAGAGATATCACTTCTATCAACTTTCGCAATCAGTGCCTGTACTCGTACGGTGGCCTGTGTGACTTGGCTGGCCAAACTTCGCATTGACGGCTTCTTGCTGGGGCTGTTCGCTGCCATGGGCATTGGGCTGCTACTCCCGGCCCACGGCGGTGCGGCCGATGTTCTCGAGTGGGCGACCAAGATCGCCATCGGGGTGCTGTTCTTCCTCTACGGGACTCGACTGGAACCGCGCGAGGCACTCGAGGGTCTGAAGCACTGGAAACTGCACACCACGGTGCTGGCCGCGACCTATGTGCTGTTCCCGTTACTAGGGCTGGCGATGCGGCTGCTGGTGCCGTCGGTGCTGACCAGCGACCTTTACACGGGCGTGCTGTACCTGTGCCTGCTGCCATCGACGGTGCAGTCTTCGATAGCCTTCACGTCCATCGCACGCGGCAACGTCGGTGCTGCGGTGGTGAGCGCCTCGCTGTCGAATATGTTGGGCGTCTTCATGACTCCCGTCCTGGTGATGCTGCTCATGCAGACCACCGGGGAGGCGACTGTCTCGCCCACCGCGATCCTGGAGATCGTGGTGCAGCTGCTGCTGCCCTTTGTCGCCGGCCAGTTGTTGCGGCCCAAGCTGTATCGGATTCTGTCCCACGCCACGCTCACCAAAGTTGTTGACCGCGGCTCGGTCTACTTAGTGGTCTATGCGGCGTTCAGCGCCGGGATGGTCGAGCACGTCTGGCAGGGTCTGCAGATCTCTCGGCTGTTGGCAGTCGTCGCTGTCAGCATCGTGCTGCTGGCGGTGGTGCTGGGTGTCACGGCAGGGGCGGCACGGTTGTTGAGGTTTGACCGGGCAGACCGAATCGTCGTTATCTTCTGTGGATCCAAGAAGAGTTTGGCGACCGGATTGCCGATGGCCACTGTGCTGTTCGCGGGACACCCTGTGGGCCTGATTGTGCTACCGCTGATGATCTTCCACCAGATCCAATTGATCACCTGCGCGGCACTGGCCGGGCGGTGGGGGCGGTCCGAGAGTTCCGATGCGGCGGCCGTGGAGGGTGAGACCGTCTCTGCTGCCTGATCTTTGCGTATCGGCAGGCACGCTATCGCCTCGGTCCGGTATTGGATAGCCTGTGATGGCTAGCGCGAGGAGGGCGGTGGAATGCCAGAAGGCGACACGGTTTTCCGAACGGCGCGGCGCCTGGCCGATGCACTGACCGGCCGGGTGCTCACTGGCTGCGATATCCGTGTTCCACGCTTCGCAACCGTCGATTTGAGTGGGGAACGCGTTGACGGCGTGGTTGCACGCGGAAAACATCTCTTCATTCGCGTTGGTTGGGCCAGCATTCACTCGCACCTGAAAATGGATGGCAGCTGGCGGATCGTGCCCGTTCAGGGGTCCGTATCTACGTGGGACCATCGAATCAGAGCGGTACTGACGACAGCCGACTCGGTGGCCCTCGGGATCAGCTTGGGGGTTGTGGATGTGGTCAAACGGGAACGAGAAAACGACATCGTGGGCCATCTAGGCCCGGATCTTCTTGGCGCAGATTGGGATTCGGCCGTCGCGTTGGAGCGATTGATAGCGCGAGCAGATGATGAGCTGGGTGCGACGCTTCTCGACCAGAGGGTCATGGCGGGCATTGGCAACGTGTATTGCAACGAACTGTGTTTTCTGGCCGGGTTGCTGCCCACAACGCCGGTGAGAGGCCTCGCTGATCCCGCGCGTCTCGTCGAGCGTGCCCATGCGATGTTGTCTGCGAACAAGGACAACCACCGCAGGACAACAACCGGTGACCCGCGGCCCGGCCGTGAGCTGTGGGTTTACGGTCGGTATGGAAAGCCGTGCCGCCGTTGCGGAACCCGGATCTCACGTGACCGGGCCCTGCCGCGCGTGGCGTATTGGTGCCCTAGTTGCCAGCAGTGACGGGCCACCGTGTACGCGGGCGTCCGCAGCGCCCAGCTGTCGGAGGGCTGGCTTAAAGTTCATCCAATGATGCTGCGGCGGTGGAGGCGTAAGGCGATTAAGGCAAGACGCCGCCTGTCGCGCGCATTGGTCGCGCTGATCATCGTGGTGTTGGCTGGTCCGGTCATTGCGCTGATTGTGTGGCCCGGCGTCCTGGTGTACCGGAACACGGGAGACCCAGCGCTCGCCGCGCTGGCGCAGGTGGCGTATCTGGCATCGCCCTATGCCGTGTATCTGATCTTGCGGGGTGCGGGATGGGCTCTGCGAGGGCTGGGCGATGCGATCACCCGGCGCCGATATGAGGCCAAGCTGCGCCGGTACACGACGCTGTCGGGGCTTTCCGAGATCGACGAGATGTCTGGCCTTGATTTCGAGACGTTCGTCGCGGCCCGCATGTATGGCGCCGGATGGCATATCGAGACCACCTCCGCGTCCAGCGATTACGGCGTTGACCTGATAGCCACGAATCGGCGCGATGTCGTCGCCGTCCAGTGCAAGCGTTATTCAAAGACCGTGGGTGTCAGGGCCGTTCAAGAGGTCGTCGCGGGTGCGCGGCACTACGACTGCACGCGCGCCATGGTGGTCAGCAACCAGGATTTCACCAGGCAGGCTCAGACGCTGGCCGCGACCAGCAAGTGTGAACTCATCGGCCGCGATCGCCTTCCGCGCTGGCTGAATCAGGGCGAGGTACCCGCCTTTTCGAACGCCGCACCGCCCAGATGACCACCAGCAGCGCCATACCGAAGAGCGGATAGCCCATAGCGATACGGGCGAAGGCCAGCCAGCCCACTGAGTCCTGGGCGTACAACCATTCCTGCACAACGAATCTGGACGCGAACACCGTCGCTAGCGCCAGAGTCGCCACCGCGAAGCCGAACCGCGACGGCCTATCGTCGCGCCAGTGCTGCCCAGTGCCGGTGACACCGTGCCAGATCACTCCCGCAAGTGGCCAGCCCACCAGCGCCGAGGCCAGGAAGACCGCTGCGGCGATGAGATTGGTCCAAATGCCCATGAGAAAAAAGCCTTTGGCCGAACCGACCTGATAGGCGATGGCCGCTGAGATGGCAACCCCGAACAGCCCGGAGATCGCGGGTTGCAGCGGCTGGTTGCGTAACCACCGCCAAGCGGCAACCGCCGCTGCCGTCGCGATGGATATCCAGATCGCTCCGGCTAAACCAAAAGAACTGTTGCCCAAGGCAAACGTCAGACTGGGTAGACCGGCGTAGACGAGACCGGACAGACCACCTGCCTGTTCGAGCAGGGTGGGCTTGCGCTCGTCCAGCTCGGAAACCTCGGTCACCGTACCTGCCGTCCACCCAGATGCCGGGCCAGGAATCGTTCCGTCGCGCGGAACAGGTCGATCTGGTTCTCCGGGTTCAGGAACCCGTGTCCCTCATCGGCCTTGACCATGTACTCAACCTCGACACGACGAGCACGCAGAGCTGCCACAATGTTGTCGGATTCGGCCTGGACCACGCGAACATCATTGGCGCCCTGTGCAACTAACAGCGGAGTGCGGATCTGATCCACCCGGCTGATGGGCGATCGGGCGAGCATATCGGCTTCCTGCTCCGGCACGGCGGGATCGCCGACGTACCGGTACCAGTTGTTGGTCAGGTTCGGCCGCACGAACGGCGGAAGGGTCCGCATGAAGTTCGCGAGATCCGAGATGCCCACGTAGTCGATGGCGGCTGCGAAGACATCGGGGGTGAAGGTGACCCCAACCAGTGCGGAGTACCCGCCGTACGAGCCGCCGAAGATCGCGACGCGGCCCGGATCCGCGTAGCCCTGCTTGACTGCCCAGTCGACGGCGTCGATCAGATCGTCGTGCATCCTGCCCGCGAACTCGCCGATAGCCGCCTTCGTGAATGCCTTGCCATAGCCGGTGGATCCGCGGAAGTTGACCTGCAGCACCGCGTATCCACGGTTGGCCAGGAACTGCACGGACGGATCGAATCCCCAGCTGTCACGGTGCCACGGACCACCGTGGACCACCAGCACCAGGGGAAGTCCCGCGGGTTCCACCCCAACGGGCAGGGTCAGGTAGGAGTGCAGATCCAAACCATCGCGCGAGGCGATCGTCACGGGCGTCATGGGCGCCAGGTCCGCCGGATCCAGGTGCGGGTACGGACGGAACAGCCGTCGGCTTTCGCCCTTTTCGTGGTCGTAGAAATAGGTGACTCCGGGCTCCCGGTCATGCGTAAAACTGGCCACCCAGCGTTGGCCGCTCTCGTCGGACGAAATTTCCGCGAGGTCTCCGTCCGAGAGTTCCTGGAGCTTTTCCAACACCGGAGCGAAATCCCGATCGAGGACCCGGATTTCTTGCCGCTCGCCGAGATACCGGACAGCCAGCAGCTCGCCGGTCTTTCGATGCCGGATCAGCGACGGCGCCAGGCCCAGGGCAGCGGAAAGGTCGAACGCCGGATGGCTGTCGACGACCGACTCCTCACCGGTGGCCAAGTCGAGCCGGACCAGGCGCGTGCGATCGGTGTCACGGCTGGAGCCCATCCACAACCCGGTACCGTCCGGCGTCATCTGGGTCGGGTGCATACCCACCGGGTAGTCCGCGCCGTTGTATACGACGAGAGGCTCCAGCGCCCCGGACTCGTAGCGGGAGAACTCGATATCTCCTGCAGGTGTCAGCGATTGCGTGAAGACCTCGTGATGAGGGCCGCAGAACCAGGCCATGACGTCGCCGGGGTTCTCGGCGAGCATGGTCAGCTCACCAGATGCGATATCGAGCTCGTAGAGGTCGATATGGTCGATTCGACGGTGGTTCAGCTGGACGAACAACTTTCCGGGGCGGCCGGGTGGTTGCTCCAGGCCCAGCAGTCGCACGCCGGGAAACGGAGTCAGATCGGTGGCCGGTGCGTCGGTATCGTCCAAGTCGACCCGATACAGATGCCAGTTCTCGTCACCGCCGGAGTCCTGCACATATAGCAGCCAGCGCGGGTCGTCGACCCAGAGAAATCCCGTGACGCTTCGGGTTTCGTCGCGGGTGACGCACTGCGCGTCGGCGGGGCCGTTGCCATCGACGGCCTGTACCCATACGTTGAGACGATTCTTCCGCGGCGCCAGGTACGCGATCTTGGTTCCGTCTGGCGAGATCGACGCGGACGTGCGAACCGGCGGATCGAAGAACTCCTCGACGGTGATGAGCTTGGGCAGCGCCATTGTGTTCCTCTCGGTATATCGAAGTAACACCAGGAGAAACTATGCCGCTACGGCACAGTCAACTGTCGTGTGGCTGACCTGCTGAACGGTGCCCGAATTGTCGCGATGAGGTGCTGGCGGTTGACGATCAAACCGGCGATCGCCAAGACGCCGTATACACCGCACAGGATGAGCCGGCCGTGGGTTGAGGTGATGGGGAACTGGATCACGAACAGTGCCAGCAGCGCCCACGCGGTACCGCGGTGGAACCGCAGGGCGAGGATCAGGGCCACGCCCATCATGGTTTGCGTTGCGGTGAGCAGGGTTTCTTCGACCTGACGGGCATCGAGTACCAGGGAGTACCCGCCGCCGCCCGCGAGATGGGCGATCGGCAGTGAACCGATCAGGAGGGTCCACTGGTTGACCTTTGACGAGATCAACGTCGCGATGGCCGCGGTTCCCTTGCCGCGGGCGGCGAAAATCGCGGCGATGATGAACTCGGGTGCTTCCGATGCCAGCGGTGCGAGCCACTGCACCAGGAGGAACTGGTCGATACCCAATTGTGTTCCGGCGCTTACCAGGCTGTTGGCGAAGGGCTCGGCGCATAACAGGATGATCGATGCGGCGAGTATGAACATCGTGACGACGGTGCTGCGTCGCATGTGCTTGGGCAGCATGCCAATGGCCGCGGCTGTGCCTACCAGATCCGGTTCCTCGGCTTCGCCGCGGCTGATCGTAAACAGATAGAACCCGAACCACGCCAGCAGCGCAACGCCCAGCACGAGGTGAATCTGCCCGCTCGCCGGAATGACAAACGCCACCACCCCGGCCACGAGCAGGAAGCCAAGCTCGATGCGGTTAGAGGGCGCCAATGACAGCAGGTTGGTGGAGCGTCCGGATGTCTTGCGGGCCACCGCGAGTGCGATGAGAACAACGACGGGCCAGCCCAGACCCATCAACAGCCTGTTTGAGCCGGTCATGTTTGCGGCGGCGTATTGGCTGTACTCGGGGACCTGGCCGGAGATGTAGGCGTAGTAGAGATCGACGGCATACTCGGGCAGCACCGCGATCAAGGCCAGCACCGCGATCGCCAGGCCACCGGAGACGTCAATCTGCGCGGCCTCTGCCGCCCACGCCAAGACAAAACTGGCGGCCACTACCGCGGCGCCATAGATGACGAGAGCCGCTACGGGATTGGGGTGCAACCCGCCGATCCGTGTGACGAGTGCCGGGGCCATGAACAGCGCCGTGATGAACACCGACCGAAGGAGCTGGCGACGCAACCCGCCGAGCACTGCGGGCGTACTAGCGGTGGTCTGCACGGGATCCTCTCTCGGGTCGGGCAGGGACATGGCTGAGCCCTGCTGATCGGGTCGCAGACACAAGTTAGCACCGTCAGGCACGCTCAGCAACAGATTGATATCCCTGCGTGATGCTAGTGAAACTCGAAAATTACCAGCTAGTAGGCCCCTTGACGAAGTTTTCGGTAACCCTAATGTCAATGTGTGGCAAACCGGATGGCGCGCGGTGTCGGGTCGTTGCTGATGAGGGGAGGGTTTCGCGTGTTGACCATGCCGTAGCGGCATAGTGTCGAGTGGCGGTTATGTCCGTGGATGCAGAAGGAGTGACGGTGGGCTGGAGCACACGGGAGCTTGCCGAGCTCGCCGGCACTAGCCTGCGTTCAGTACGCCACTACCACGACATCGGCTTGCTCACTGAGCCCGAACGCCGCTCCAACGGCTATAAGAGCTATGGCGTCGCGCATCTGGTCCGGGTCCTGCAGATCAGGCGCCTCACGGGGCTGGGGCTTTCCCTGAAGCAGATCGCCGAGATGGATGAAGCCAACGAGGACCCGCGCGAGGCACTGCGCGCGCTCGATGCGGAGCTGGTTGGCACTATCGAGCGCCTGCAGCGGGTGCGCGACGAGCTCGGACAGATATTGGCCAGCGAGGTGGCGGCGGATATGCCGCCCGAATTCGGCTCCGCAGCAGTCAATATGGAACTCTCCGATACCGACCGGTCACTCGCGTTCGTCATGTCCAGGGTGCTCGGTCCGGTGGGGCTGCAGGCGTTCATCGGGATGTTCCTGGATCAGCAAGACCGAGACCTCGATCACGAGCTGGAAAATCTGGCGGCCGACGCTGACGAGCAGACGCGTGTCGATCTCGCCGCGCGGATGGCCCTCCACACCCGGAAGTTGTACGCGGATCATCCGGGAATGCTCAACTCGACCGCGGACGCTCCACGCGGTCAACAGTTCGCCGAGCGCACTGTGGCTCAGGCGCTGTTGGATCTGTTCAATCCGGCACAGCTCGACGTGCTGATTCGTGTGGGTGCCGCGATCAGATCAGCGCCGGATTAAGCGGTTCGGCCCCAAAATCAGCGGCTGGGTTGTGGGATATCGCATTGGCTGACCGTTGGATTGAGTCCCGCGTAGTTGAGGGGGCCGGCAAGCACGGTCAATGCGATTGTGCCCGCGCTGGCACAAGTTTGCGGGCTGTCGGTGAAGTATCCGCGTTGTGCGACGGCGATCGCCCCCACGATCAGCCACACCGTCAACAGTATTCCGGCGTAGCGCATGGCGTTCTCCCTGTTCTTTCAGCCAGCAAGTCAGTAGTAGTGGCGGCGGCCACCGACGGCGTGTCCCATGCGGCCCGCGACCATCAGGATCAGGCCGATGACGATGAGTACGACCCCGCCTGTCCATAGCCACCCGATGTTGAGGATGAAACCGGCGGCCAACAGGATGGCTCCGAGGATGATCATGTGGTCCCCACCTCGTTCAGTGCTGGGTTCTCAGGCTGATGATTTGTTTACGATGTCAACCATACGCCGCTAGCGCCTTTCGCGGGGGATATTGAAGAATCGCTCGCCGTGCGCTTCGCGGGTCTAGAACTTCTGTTAATCCTGTTGTTCGACAACGGAATTAGTGATGCCGTTATGGCAACTGCTTGAGTGCGGCATGTGCGGCGTGCACACCGCACATGCCGTGCGCGCCAGGGCCTGGCGGTGTTGCCGCGGAACAGATGAACAGCCCCGGGGTGCCGAGGCTGTAGGGGTTCAGTCCGACTCGGGGCCCGAACACCAGCTGTCGGATGTCCTTGGCGCCCGTCATGATGTCCCCGCCCACGTAGTTGGCGTTATACACCGACATCTCCGTCGTCGAGCGCACCGCAGTGCCGACAATGCGCTCGCGGAAACCGGGTGCGAACCGTTCTATCTGGCGGATGATCGCCTCGGTGGCGTCTCCGCCGTAACCGGAAGGTACGTGCGCGTACGTCCAAAGCGGGTGGATAGCACCGGCCGAGCGCTGCGGATCGGCAAGATACTGCTGACCGACAAGGACGAAGGGGTGCTCCGGCATGACGCCCGCATGGATCTGCCGCTCGGTGGAGGCGACCTCGGCGTAGGTGCCGCCGAGGTGGACGGTGCCTGCGCGGTGGGCAGCGGGTGTGGTCCACGGAACCTCGCCGTCGACGGCGAAGTCGACCTTGAAGGCGCCAGGCCCGTGCCGGAACCTGGTGAACGCACGGGTGACACTCGCGGGCAGTCGATGACCGAGAATCTTTGCGACAGAGCCCGGTTCAAGATCGAATAGCGTCAGATCGGCGTCCGGAAGCTGCGCGGCGTCGTCGATGCGAACCCCTGTGCACACCCGGCCACCCAGCTCGGTCAGGGTTGCGGTCATGGCCCGGACGAGAGAACCGGTGCCGCCGGAGACAACTGGCCAGCCGTATCGGTGTCCGGCGGTCATGATTCCGAGGCCGACCGCGGCTGTCATCGGATAGTGCAATGGCCGGAAGGCATGTGCGGCGACCCCGCCGTACAGGGCGCGCGCCGACTCGGTGCGGAGCAGACGCGCGATGATGGAAGCGGGCAGCGCCGCCGGCAGTCCGAATCGCGCCATCTGCACCGGGTGGTGGGGCACACGCAACAGCGGCGCCGTGATGTCCTCCACGAGGGTCTCGAAATGCCGCGAGGGATAACCGAACAGCGCACGCCAACGGTTGCCATCACGCCCCATCAACGTGGCCGTGTCATCCACCGACCGGTACAGGACGCCCGCGGAGCCGTCGTCGAGCGGATGCACGCAGTCGATCTCGGGCAAAAGCCAGCGCACACCGTGACGAGCCAGATCCAGACTGGTCAAGAAGGAAGAACCGATGGCCATCGGGTGGGTGGCCGCGCAGTGGTCATGGATGAGTCCTGGCTCGAGCATCTCCGAGGAACGGCAACCGCCCCCGGGTGCATCAGTGGCCTCCAACACAGTGACAGAGATCCCTGCACGGGCGAGGGTAATTGCTGCGGCAAGTCCATTGGGGCCGCTGCCGACGACCGTCGCGACGCTCATCGGATCGTCGCGCCACGGGCGCGTACGCCACGAAATACACAGGTAATCAATGAATTACAGTCGACCTGCACCGTGACATCCACCTCCGTCGGCTCCCTCACCAGAGTCTACAAACTCGGCCACCGCATGCTTGGCTGGCCGTCTCAGGCATCGGTAGGGGCAGTTGACGAAACTGTAAACGTAGTGCAAATTTTGTCCCTGTGGCGGTACTCGGTGAGCGGGCAGGAATCGGTGACCTTGTGGAACAGCTGCATGGTCGACATCCAAACCTGAGTCGCGAGATCGTGGAGGCGGTGGTACGTGCCGAACACTCCCGCTTCGACGACAGCCCACTGCGTGACTATGTTCCGCTGTTGGTCGAGCGGCGCGCGCGCGAGGAACTGGCCCTGCTCAGCGTGTAGCCCATCTATCGATCGGGTGTCATTTCGGCTCCGTGGATTGCCGCGCGTATCGCATGCTCAACGGCGCTATTCGCGATGAAGAGCATCTCGTCCCCAGCCTCCAAGACGTCCTCAGGCTTGGGCAGCACGACGGTTCCGTTCCGGATCACAGTGACCAATGCGGTGTTCGGCGGCAGCTCCAGGTCGGCCACGCGCTGTCCAACTAAGGGATTGTCCTCGGGCAGAGTCAGTTTCGTCAGGCCCGCGCTTCCTTCACGCAGCCCCATGAGACGTACCAGGTGACCGATGTCGATCGCACCCTCGATGCCCGCCACCATGGCGCCGGGTGTGGAGACCGCAACGTCGATGCCCCAGGCCTGACCGAACAGTCCCTGGTTGCGAATGTCGTTGATGCGGGCGACGACCCTGGGCACGCCGAACTCGGTCTTGGCCAGCAGTCCCACGACGAGATTGGCCTTGTCGTCACCGGTGGCGGCGACCACGACATCACATGTCTCGATCCCCGCATCTTCCAAGGTGTCGAGCTCGCATGCGTCGGCGTTGAGCCAATCCGCCCCGGGCACGGCCTGTGGTTCGAAGTTACTGCGCTCGCGTTCGATCAACAGGATTTTGTGGCCGTAGTCGAGCAGCTCGCGCGCCACGGAACGGCCGACCTTGCCCGCGCCCGCGATCGCGACTCGCATCTTCCGTTCCGCCACCCCGCTATCGTGCCCTATTAATCGGAGTCGATCGACGGGAACGAAGTGAGCCTGCACCAGCTGTACCTGGCTTTGCTCATTGGCGGGCTCGTGCTGCTCGCGAGCATTGTCGGCACCCGGGTGGCCACGCGCATCGGATTTCCCAGCCTTCTGTTCTTCCTCTTGGTAGGTGTCGTGCTCGGAGAGGACGGGCTTGGCCTCGAGTTCGATAACGTCGAGCTGGCTCGGAACGTGTGTACCGCGGCGCTTGCGGTCATCCTTGTCGAGGGCGGTTTGACCACGCGGTTCTCCGATATCCGCAAGGTGCTCGCACCCGCTGGCGCGATGGCCACCGCCGGTGTTGTCATCAGCACGGTCGTGACCGCGGTGGGTGCGCATGTGCTGTTGCGTATGGATTGGCAGCTGGCCTTGTTGTTGGGCGCCATTGTGTCCTCCACCGATGCCGCGGCGGTGTTCTCGGTTCTGCGAGTGCTGCCCCTGCCACGCCGGGTCGCCGGACTGCTGGAGGCGGAGTCGGGGTTCAATGATGCCCCCGCCGTGATTCTCGTCCTGATGTTCAGCGTCGTGCCCTTCGTGTTCGAGCCGAAAAGCGCCGTGATTCAGATCGTCTACGAGCTGCTGGCGGGTTCGGCGATCGGTCTGTTGTCCGGTTTCCTGGGGGCCATGGCGCTGCGCCGGGTTGCCCTGCCCGCGTCGGGCCTGTATCCGATTGCGACATTCGGTATCGGGTTGGTTGCTTTCGCGGCCTCCGGCAGCGTGCACGCCAGCGGTTTCATCGCCGCCTATCTGGCCGCGGTGGTGCTGGCCAATTCTGGTCTGCCGCATCGGTCTGCCACCCGATCGTTCGCCGAGGGTCTCGGCTGGCTGGCGCAGATAGGCCTTTTCGTCCTGCTCGGCTTGTTGGTCAATCCCAGCGAGCTGATGGATGACTTGGTTCCCGCGATCGTTATCGGGCTCGTGCTCTTGCTGGTGGCCCGGCCGCTGTCGGTGGTGGGATCACTTGCCGGATTCGGTATCCCGTGGCGCGAGCAGGCTTTTCTGTCCTGGGCCGGACTGCGTGGTGCGGTCCCCGTCGTACTCGCCACTTTCCCGATCGTGGAGGGCGTGCCCGACAGTTACCGCTTGCTCAATATCGTCTTCGTTTTGGTGGTGGTCTTCACCCTTATCCAGGGACCGAGCCTGCGGCCCGTCGCGCACCTTCTGGGATTGATCACGCGCGAGACGACCCGTGAAATTCAGGTCGAGGCAGCACCTTTGGATGTGCTGGATGCGGAGCTGCTCACCATGAAGGTGCAACCGGGATCCCGGCTGCGCAACGTCACCATCCTCGAACTACGACTGCCCGACCCGGCAGTCGTCACCCTGATCATCAGGCAGGGCAATACCTTCGTCCCGCTGCCCGACACCCGGATCGAGTCGGACGACGAACTGATGATCGTCACCACCAGTAAGACCCGGGCATTGACCGAGTCGCGCCTGCGCGCGGTCAGTAGGCGCGGCAAGCTCGCCTACTGGTTCGACGAGTACGGGGATGTCGGCTGATCCGCGGGATACTGTCAAGGGGCCGTCAGGAATTGGGGTTGCGTTGACGCGCAGCACCACTCGGGCATACAGTACCGATCGTTAGCACCTCGCTAGGCGAGGCTCCTGCACGAACACAGGCCACTGATCCGACGACGTCGAGAGACGCCCAGGGTTAGGACAGATCTCCCCGGCCTAAGGGGTGATCCGAAGTGGCTTCCCGTTGGGATCACGTCGTGCAGTGCCGAAGCTCTGACGAGAGAGGTGGTCCGCCCGTTCGATGGCGGGTGGTTACTCCTCTTGTCTGAGTGCGCTTGACGTGCGCTGACACCAAACAGTTGCGGCACAGCCGCCCTGGCAGCGAGGAGGTGAGGGACGACATGCAGTCCGGCGATAGTCCGTATCCCAGTCCGGATCGAAAACCCGGCTTAGGCCGGCACATACACGCGTTCCCAGCCTTCCGCTGCGACCCCGTTTACGCCTGACCCGTTGCGAAAACTATTGCATCGGGCCTGATTTGGCGTGCGCGGAAACTTCCGCGGTGGACCGAACCCTGAGAAAGGGCGGCATCTGCAATGGCATTCTTCAATGGCGTTCCCCGCCGATACGACAGTGACGGGCATGCTCCGGCAGGCGCCGTCATGGATAGCGCCCATGTCGGCGACATCGTCGGTGCCCTGGGCACCATCGGACAACACGAGAGCACCGAGGGTCGTAGCAAGCGGCAGCGATTCCGGATGTTGTTGGCCGTCTTGGGCCCTGGCCTGATCGTGATGGTCGGGGACAACGACGCGGGAGGAGTGGCCACTTACGCGCAAGCGGGTCAGAACTACGGTATGGCGCTGATGTGGACGCTGGCTCTGCTGATTCCCGTGCTCTACGTCAATCAGGAGATGGTGGTTCGGCTCGGTGCGGTTGCCGGGGTGGGGCATGCGCGGCTGATCTTCACTCGATTCGGACGGTTCTGGGGCGCCTTCAGCGTCGGCGACCTGTTCGTGGTGAATGCGCTGACGATCGTCACCGAGTTTATTGGTGTGGCAATGGCGTTGAGCTACTTCGGACTTCCCCGGTGGATTTCGGTGCCCCTGGCGGCGGTGCTGTTGTTCGCAGTGGTCGCCGGAGGTTCGTTCCGGCGTTGGGAGCGGTTCCTCTTCGCGCTCATCGCGCTCAACGTGGTGATGATTCCCATGGCGATCCTGGTGCATCCGTCCTTCGCCTCGACAGCATCGGGATTGGTGCCGTCCTTCCCCGGTGGCCTGAATGCCGAATTGTTGATGCTGATCGTTGCGATAGTGGGTACCACGGTGGCGCCCTGGCAGCTGTTCTTTCAGCAGTCCAACATCGTGGACAAGCGTCTGACACCCCGATGGATCCGTTACGAGCGAATCGATCTCGCCATTGGGATCGTCGTGGTGATGGTGGGTGCGATCTGCATCATGGGGGCCGCCGCATTTGGCCTGGCGGGCACCGACGCCGTGGGAAACTTCACCGATGCCGGTGCCGTCGCGAGGCTGCTCCACGAGTACGTGAGTCCAACGGTTGGTGCACTGTTCGCCATCCTGTTGTTGGATGCGTCGCTCATTGGCGCCAATGCGGTGGGGCTGGCGACTACCTACGCGCTGGGTGACACCTTCGGTAAGCGTCACTCGCTGCACTGGAAGCTGACCGAGGCGCCCGCCTTTTACCTGGGCTACGGCGTGCTGCTCGCTGTTGCCGCGGCGGTGTCGTTCAGCCCGGACCCGGTGCTGGGCGTCCTGACTCAGGGTGTGCAGGCGCTGGCCGGTGTGCTGCTGCCCTCGGCGACGGTGTTCCTGGTGCTGCTGTGCAATGACAAGGCAGTCCTGGGACCATGGATTAACACCGCTCTGCAGAATCTGATTGCCGGAGTGATTGTTTGGTCGCTCGTGCTGTTGTCGTTGTCGTTGACCGCGGCAACCTTCTTCCCCGATCTCAGCACCCAACAGCTCAAGACGTTCTTTGTCGCCGGAGCGATTGTCGGTGTGCTCGGCGGACTGGTGATCTACGCGATGAAGGAGCGGGCCGATCGTGCCGCCGCGCGCGTGACCGCGGCAGATCTCGGCGGGCTGGATCCCGAGCAAGTGCAGGATCTGGAATCCTCGCCGCGGGATCGTGCACTGCGGCGGCAGATCATGCGGCAAGAACGTGAAACCTGGCGCACGCCAGCGCTTGACAGCCTGGAACGGCCGGCGTGGTCGCCGCTGCGCACCGCGGGAATGATCGCCCTCCGCGGCTACCTGGCGGTGGCGGTGGTGCTGGTTGGCGTCAAGGTCGCACAGACCATCGTCGGGTAGCGATATGAAGTGGCTTGAGTGGGCGCGTTGCCGTGGCATGCCGACCGATCTGTTCTTCTCACCGGATCACGAGCGGGGGAGGGCTCGGACCCTGCGGGAGGCCCGCGCCAAACAGATCTGTCAGCGCTGCCCGGTACGGGAGCCGTGCGGTAGGTATGCCGTCGCGGCGGGCGAATCGTTCGGGGTGTGGGGGGCTACCACACCGCGGGAAAGGCGTGACCGGAGCGGGGTGCCACCGCGGAAGCGGACACTAGACGTAGTTAGGACAAGCGAATAATATAGTTTGATGAGCCGAAATCAGCCAATGAGCCGAGATGGCCTGAATGCGTCGTGGTTCGAGACGGTGGCGATAGCGCAAGCGATCGCCTCGGGTGACAAGGTTTCCGCGGCGCACATCCTGCGGACCAGCCGTCGCCGGCCCATGGTTTCCGAGGGTCTGTTGCACCTGCTCTCGGTGCTGATGCGTGCGGCTCCGGCCGGTGCTACGAGTCGGTTGCTCGATACCGCCCGGGCCTGCGTGCCGCCGCCCCCGATACCGAATCTCGTTCCAGTACAACTATTCCAGGAGGTCGCGTACACAATGCCCACGCTCACCGATGAGATGAAGCGGATGCTCGGTTCCCAACCGGCGATCCTGGCGACGGTGACCGACGGCACCACCCCCAACATCGGGCCCAAGCGCTCGCTGCGGGTGCGCGATGAACGGTCTCTGATCTTCAATGAGAACACCGGGGGTCAGACACTGGCCAATATCCAGGCCGGATCAAAGGTTTCCGTCGCGGTGATTGACCGCGAGGCGCTGGACGGGTACCGGTTCGTCGGATCGGCCCACGTCCACGATTCGGGGCCGGCATTCGATGACGCCGTTGCCTTCGCGGAGGAACGAGGCCTGAAGTATCCGCGCTGCGCCGTCGTCATCGCGATCGAGGGCATCTACACACTCAAGCCGGGCGTCACTGCGGGCAAGCCCGTGTAGACAGGGAGCATGACGAAGCCCGTCCCGGCGTCTGACGAGGTTGTTCTGTACTGGCGACCGGGCTGTCCGTTCTGTATCAAGCTTCGGGCGCAGCTGCGCTTCAGCCGGCTGCGCTACACCGAGGTCAATATCTGGGAATCTCCCGAGGCGGCCGCTTATGTGCGTTCGGTCGCCGATGGCAACGAAACGGTGCCCACCGTCAGCGTCGCAGGTCATCCGTTGGTGAATCCCTCGAGACGGGAGCTGTTGCTGCCGCCCGAGAACGCGCCCCGCAGGCGCTGCGATAGTGACGCTCCTCACCCGCCGATGACCCCTGGGCCCGGCAGGCCCGGTCGGACCAGCGTGAATGCCCACTCCGCGGGAGCCGGTGTGTATGGGCTCACAGGGAATAGTTAGCTTAGGTATGTACTTTTACGGGGTGGGCAATGTTGCCCTCCCACTTACTTAACGCCGATCTCCGAGGTATCAAGGCATGACTGAAACGATCTCGACACCTGCCGCCACGACGACGCCTGATCTCGCGGAGCAGCAGGAACTTGAACGACGCGTCGCGCGGGTCGTGTCCAACGACCCGCAGCTGCAGGGACTCTTCCCTGACGACGCAGTGACCGATGCGGTCAATGAGCCCGGTCTGCCGCTGGTCGAGGTGATCCGGCGACTCCTGGAGGGCTACGGAGATCGTCCGGCGCTCGGGCACCGCGCCGTCGAGCTGGTGACCGACGACAACGGCGTGACTAACCTCGCGCTGAAGCCCGAGTACGTCACCACGTCCTATCGCGAGCTGTGGAACCGGGCCGAGGCCATCGCCGCCGCCTGGTACGAGCAGGGAATCCGTGATGGCGACTTTGTCGCTCAGCTGGGCTTTACCAGCACGGACTTCGCCTCGCTGGACGTCGCGGGGCTTCGCCTCGGAACCGTGTCGGTGCCCTTACAGACCGGTGCGTCGGTGCAACAGCGCAACGCGATCCTTGAGGAAACCCAGCCCACCGTCTTCGCCGCCAGCATCGAGTACCTCGACGCCGCGGTGGAGTCGCTCCTGGCGGCGCCGTCTGTGCGTCTGTTGTCGGTCTTCGATTACCACCCAGGGCTGGACGGCCACCGTGAGGCGCTGCGCGCTGTGCGCGCCCGACTCGAGGAGGCCGGTCGGCCGATCACCGTCGATCCGCTCGGCGACGCGATCGCGCGCGGGCGTGAGCTGCCCGCGGCACCACAGCCCAGCGAGGACCCCGACGCACTGCGTCTGCTCATCTACACCTCCGGCAGCACCGGCACCCCCAAGGGTGCGATGTACCCGCAATGGCTGGTGGCCAACCTGTGGCAGAAGAAATGGCTCAGCAGTACGGTCATTCCGGGCGTGGGCGTCAACTTCATGCCGATGAGCCACCTGGCGGGCCGCCTCACGCTGATGGGCACACTCTCCGGGGGTGGCACGGCGTACTACATCGCTTCCAGTGACTTGTCGACATTCTTCGAGGACATCGCGTTGATCCGTCCTACCGAGGTGCTGTTCGTGCCGCGCGTGGTGGAGATGGTTTTCCAGCGGTACCAGGCCGAGCTGGATCGCTCGCTTACCCCCGGCGAAAGTAATGCGGACATCGCCGAGCAGATCAAGGTGCGCATTCGCGAGGAGGATTTCGGTGGGCGCGTGCTCAGTGCCGGATCCGGTTCTGCGCCATTGTCTCCCGAGATGAACGACTTCATGGAATCGCTGCTACAGGTAGCGATGCTCGACGGTTACGGTTCCACCGAGGCTGGGGCAGTATGGCGCGACGGTATCTTGCAACGTCCCCCCGTCACCGAATACAAGCTGGTGGATGTTCCCGAACTCGGTTATTTCACAACGGATTCCCCACATGCCAGGGGGGAGCTGCGCATCAAGTCGGAGACCATGTTCCCCGGCTACTACAAGCGCCCCGAAACCACCGCCGACGTCTTCGACGAGGACGGCTATTACTTGACCGGCGACGTGGTCGCCGAGTTGGGCCCGGACCACCTCAAGTATCTCGACCGCGTCAAGAACGTGCTCAAGCTCGCTCAGGGTGAGTTCGTCGCGGTGTCCAAACTGGAGGCCGCGTACACCGGCAGCCCGCTGGTTCGGCAGATCTTCGTGTACGGCAACAGTGAGCGGTCTTTCCTGTTGGCAGTCGTAGTGCCCACACCAGAAGCCCTTGAACGGTATGCGGATTCGCCGGACGCGCTTAAACCACTGATCCAGGATTCGCTGCAGCAGGTCGCCAAGGGCGCAGAACTGCAGTCCTACGAAATCCCCCGGGACTTCATCGTCGAGACGGTGCCGTTCACCGTCGAATCCGGGCTGCTGTCGGATGCACGCAAACTGCTGCGTCCGAAGCTGAAGGAGCACTACGGCGAACGGCTGGAGGCGCTGTATACCGAACTGGCCGAAAGCCAGAACGAGCGGTTGCGTGAGCTGGCGCGGGAAGCAGCCAGTCGTCCGGTACTGGACACGGTGACCGATGCCGCGGCGGCACTGCTGGGGGCATCGTCCTCCGATCTGGCTCCCGATGTGCGGTTTATCGACCTCGGCGGCGACTCGCTCTCGGCGTTGTCGTACTCCGAGCTGCTGCGCGACATCTTCGAGGTGGACGTTCCGGTTGGTGTGATCAACAGCGTCGCCAACGATCTCGCCGCGATCGCCCGGCATATTGAGGCACAGCGGACTGGCGCCGCGACGCAGCCGACGTTCGCATCGGTCCATGGCCGGGGCGCGACGGTGATCAATGCCGCCGAGCTCACTCTCGACAAGTTCATCGACGAGTCGTTACTGAAGGCGGCCAAGGATATTCAGCCACCCACCACCGAGGTCAAGACCGTGTTGGTAACCGGTGGTAACGGTTGGCTCGGACGCTGGTTGGTGCTGGATTGGCTCGAACGACTGGTGCCCCACGGCGGAAAGGTGTACGCACTTATCCGCGGCTCCGATGCTGCGGCCGCCCGTGCACGGCTGGACGCCGTCTACGAATCGGGAGACCCGAAGCTGTCGGCCCACTACCGGCAGCTCGCGGAGCAGGGTCTCGAAGTGATCGCCGGCGATTTCGGGGACCAGGATCTAGGCCTGTCCCAAGATGTTTGGCAGAAGCTGGCCAGTGAGGTGGATCTGATCGTCCACTCGGGCGCGTTGGTGAACCACGTGCTGCCGTACAGCCAGCTGTTCGGCCCCAATGTGGCCGGTACCGCCGAGATCATCAAACTGGCGATCTCCCAACGGCTCAAGCCGGTCACCTATCTGTCGACGGTCGGTATCGCCGATCAGATCCCGGTCACCCAGTTCGAGGAAGATTCCGATGTCCGGGTGATGTCGGCAGAGCGCCAGATCAACGACGGTTACGCCAATGGGTACGGGAACTCGAAGTGGGCAGGTGAGGTGCTCCTGCGGGAGGCCCACGATTTGGCCGGGCTGCCGGTGCGGGTGTTCCGCTCCGACATGATCCTCGCGCACAGCGACTACCACGGTCAGCTGAACGTCACCGACGTGTTCACCCGCACCATTCAGAGCCTGTTGCTCACCGGCGTCGCGCCGGCAAGCTTCTACGAACTGGATAGCGACGGCAACCGTCAGCGGGCCCACTACGATGGCGTCCCAGGCGATTTCACTGCTGCGTCCATCACCGCGATCGGCGGCGTGAACGTGACGGATGACTACCGCAGCTTCGATGTGTTCAATCCCCACCACGACGGCGTCTCGATGGACACGTTTGTGGATTGGCTCATCGAGGCCGGGTACAAGATCGCCCGGATCGACGATTACGGCCAATGGCTCACTCGGTTCGAGACAGCCCTCAAGGGGTTGCCGGAGCAGCAGCGCCAGCAGTCCGTGCTGCCGCTGCTCAAGATGTATCAGAATCCGCAGCCAGCAATTGACGGAAGTGCGCTCCCGACAGCGGAATTCAGCGGAGCTGTGCGAGAGGCGAAGGTCGGCGGCTTGGGCCAGACCCCGGGCGAGATCCCGCATGTCACCAAGGATCTGATCCTCAAGTACGCCGCCGATATCGGCCTGCTGGGCATGATCTAGTCGATAGAATCCCGCCTGTGACCCATGCAGGCGACGTTCAGCGCCTGCGCGACCTCGGGCGTCTTCGCCGGGTACGTGACCGGATCGATCGCGAGTACGCGCAGCCGCTGAACGTCGAAGAGCTGGCCCGCGATGCGCACATGTCCTCGGGACATCTGAGCCGCCAGTTCAAGAGCGCTTATGGGGAGTCGCCGTACTCCTACCTGATGACACGGCGGATCGAGCGGGCCATGATGCTCCTGCACCGTGCAGAGATGAGTGTTACCGAGGTCTGTTTCGCGGTGGGGTGCTCATCACTGGGCACCTTCAGCACGCGTTTCGCCGAACTGGTCGGGGTTCCGCCGAGCGTGTACCGGGACCGCACTGCAGAGCACGTCGCAGGCATCCCCTCGTGTATCGCCAAGCACGTCATCAGACCGATCAGGAATCAAGAAGCCCGCGCCCAAAGGCGCGGCTAGCGTGTCCGGCATGGACATCACGATCAATGCGAGCTTCCTGCCACACACCGATCCGGAGGCCTCTCTGGCCTTCTATCGCGACGCTCTCGGATTCGAGGTCCGCAAAGACGTCGGATATGAAGGCATGCGATGGATCACCATCGGACCCGTGGGGCGCCCCGACATGAACATCGTGTTGACGCCGCCTGCTGCCGATCCGGGCGTCGCGCCCGAAGAGCGCCAGACCATCGCCGAGATGATGGCCAAGGGCACATACGCGAGCATCATGCTCGCCACCGATGACCTGGCCAGGCTCTTCGAGCGAGTACAGGCCACCGGCGCCGAGGTCATGCAGGAACCTACCGATCAGCCCTGGGGTTCTCGAGACTGTGCCTTCCGCGATCCCGCCGGCTGCACCGTCCGTATCCAGGAGCTTCCCTGAATGGCCAAGAGCCCCAAAGTAACCGCCAACCTTCCAGCTGACGGCCACGATGATGTCGGCCTGGGCCCGGGTGCCGGGCACGCGAGCACCTCGCCGAGTACGTGGGCGCCTAGCGATACCGTACGTTCACGGACGGTTGACGCACCACTGCGTCTGTCGTGAAAGCCACTACGTCCGTTGTGGAAACCCGTTGTCTACGCTGTCCTGGACTCAGGAGGTTGCACATGGGAACGAAGCCCAAAGCTGTTCTCGGCGGCATCGCGTGGGCCGGGCTTGGAGCGGCGGCGGCAGGCGTCGCAGGCAGCGCGAAGGCCCTGCGTAGCCCCTCGGTGGTGCGGCAGCTCAACAGTTGGGCCGCGCGCAGGTTGACCGATGAGCAGCGTGCTGATCGGCATGCAGCCATCTTGCCGACGCCCATCCCGGCGCCCAGTTTCTATGCCGACCCGGGTGACCTGAGTGACCGCGCCAACGGGGAGATCGTGCGTACACACCGTCTGCTGCCTCGTATTCCAGTGCCGGGTAACACTATTCAGCGACTTATGGTCCGCTCCACGGATACGGCGGGGAATGCGGTGCCAGTGACCGCGACCTTGATCGAACCGAACCGCCCTTGGCGCGGCGCGGGCGCTCGCCCGGTGGTGGTACGTAACCAACCGATCAACTCCCTGGGTCTCAAGGCAGCGCCCTCTTACCGGATTGAGCGAGGTCTGTACGTCGACGTGCCGCCGTTGGCGCCGCTGCTCCTGGCGCGAAACTATGCGGTGCTCATACCCGATCATGAGGGACCGCGGATGGCGTACTCGGCGGGCATCATGGCCGCGCATGCCGTCCTTGACTCGGTTCGCGGTATGCAGGAGATCCGTCCGGATCTCATCGAATCCCCCATGGTCATGGATGGATACAGCGGCGGTGCCATCGCGACGGTGTGGGCCGCGCAGGAGCAACCGAGCTACGCGCCTGAGCTTCGATTCAGCGGTGCCGTAGCAGGGGGGACACCCACCGATTACGCGCTGTTGTACCGCAGCATGAACGGCGCCTTGGGATCTGGGCTGTTCGCGGCGGCCACAATCGGGCAGGCGCGCGAGTACCCGAGCATGGTGGAGCTTTTCGGTGATTTCGCGTTCTATATGTCCACCCTGATCAAAGACTTGCCGCAGCCGGCGTTGGCAGCGGCAGGGGTGGCGCGTATCGACCTGGATGTATTGGCAGCCGTCCCTGAGCCTTTCGAATCTAAGATCGCACAGGATGTGATCGCCGCCAACAAGCCGGGTGCCACCGCACCGACCATGCCGACTCTGCTGTACCACGGATCGCGTGACCGGTTCATGGGTGATCAGTTCGTTCCCGAGCAAGGCGTCACCGCGCTCATCGAGAGCTGGCGATCGAAGGGCGCAACGGTGGACTACCTACCTGTGCCCGGTGAGCACTTGATAGCGGCGGGATGGGCCATGCCCGGCGTTCTGCGCTGGATACGAAGCGCGCTGGGGGATTAGCGCTCCTCGAATCAGGATGCGTCTCAGGGTTTTCCCGGAGGCGCAGGTACCGGTTACATGGCTAGGCTCGCTGACATGACGACCGTTGCGCCCGAGCACTCCGGCACTGCCCAGGACGATGTGGCCGAGACCCCGGTGCGGTGGACTGCGCTGCGAAAGCTCGTATTCCGTCTGCTGTTCACCGTGGGTGGTGGCATCCTGCTGTTGTCTGTGTACGACAACCTCGGGCTGTTCAGTCTGTTCGAGCCGGTGCTGTGGCTGACGGCGCAGATCGGAAGCTTCCTCATACGCGGACGCGGTATCGAACTGACCGTGTCATCCGGAGGCGACCTGTTGTGGTTGTGGTGCTACCACCTGGGATGGGTTGTTATCGCGCTGGTGATCACCGCGATATGGACGGTCCTGGATCGCCGCCGGCCGAACTACCGGCGGCTGACGGCCTCGCTGTGGGTCTTCGCGCGATACGGTCTGGCCCTGTCGATGATCACGTACGGAATGGCCAAGACGATTCCCACGCAGATGGGATACATGACACTTCCTGATCGGCAGCTTCAATTAGTCGGTGACACAAGCCTGTTCAGCACTCTGTGGGGTTTCATGGGTGCCTCGGAGCCCTATTCAGTGGCCACGGGGCTCGTGGAATTGTTGGCAGGGCTGCTGCTGTTGTGGAATCGCACCTGGGTGCTGGGTGCGCTGGGCTCGGTCTTCGCGATGGCGCAGGTATTCCTGCTCAATATGACCTACGACGTGCCGGTCAAGCAGGTATCGGGAGAGCTGTTCTTGATCGCGGTTGCTGTCACCGCGCCGCTATGGCCAAACCTCGTGCGGGTGGTCTTCAACCGCGGGACACAACCGGTGCGGCTCTGGTCGCCCCTCGGATCGCAACGGCGATGGTTACTGAGGACGGGGATCGTACTCAAATTTGGTGTGGCGGCGGCCCTGACGGTGCAGTGTGCCTTGTTGAGTGTGCTGGTGTACTCGACGTACAAGACGCCGACCTCGATGTTTGATGGTGTCTGGCGTGCAACGTCATTCACCATCGATGGGCGAGAGGCCACGATGAATCAGGTCGACCCGGCACCGTGGGCCAATGTGGCTATCACCTACCGCAACAAGGTTGAGGAGTTCGGTGTGGAGACGTTCGTTTCTCAGACACCGGACGGACGCACCTCGCGGTGGATGTTGGAGATCAGTGGTGACCGGCTGGACTTACGCAAGCGTAAATCCGATGCGCCGCAACAGGTAATTTTTGCTCACCAGTCCGGTGCGAACCAGCTGGTACTCACCGGTGAGGTGGGCGGCAAGCGGATTCAGGGCACCTATGAGCGTCGTTTCATGGACCGTAGCAAGTACGGATTCCGGTGGGTCCAGCCGGAAATGGATCCTGATTCGGTGGCCGCCGACGAGTAGCTCGTGGCGCCGCTCAGGCGTTGGGAGCTATTTCTGCACGAGCATTTCATTCCCGAATATGGTTGATATCAAGGCATTAGGCGTCTCCAAACAAGATTATTGATTGTGGCGTTCGTGGCCCGCTGACGTGATTTACTCGTCGGAATCGGGTCGCGCGCGACGAGGCGTGCCGCACGTTGGCAGTGCTTCGCACACGACCGAGCCTGGGTGCCGCCGCATTCGAAGTTCGGTTATCCGTTGTGTTCACATCCGATCTGAAGATACATGTTCGTGCAGCTGACATGCTGCCGAGCGCGGAAGACAGTCGGAGGGACTCGAGATTTTCACGATCTTGAAGCGTGTGTGGATTCCGTTGGTGCTTGTGGTGGTGGGAGTCGCGGGTGGATTCACCGTGTCGCGGTTGCACGGCGTCTTCGGTAACGAGCGTCGTCCCGCGTATGCGAGCGCCGATCGGGAAGAGAAGCGGCCCCACGACCCCAAGTACCTGATTTACGAGGTGTTCGGCCCTCCGGGCACGGTGGCGACCATTAGCTACTTCGATGCGGATGCCGAGCCACAGGTGATCAGGCAGGCCGCGTTGCCCTGGTCGGTGGAGTTCCCGATCACCGAGGCGACGGCCATGGGAAACCTCACCGCACAGGGTGACACCGACAGCATTGGATGCCGCATCCTTGTGGGCGACAAGGTCAAGGACGAGAAGATCCGATACGGCGTCAGCGCGTTGACCTTCTGCATGTTGAAGGCCGCATGAGCACTCTCAACGACCCTCCGACAGAGCCATTGCCGGTGGGGCACCGTCCGCCATTGCTGGCACGGGTGATCCGCCGGCTGTCTGTTCCGATCATCCTTGGCTGGTTGGCGGTAGCCGTCATCCTGAGCATCAGCGTTCCCTCACTTGAGCAGGTCGAGAAGGACCACGCGGTGGCGATGAATCCGGATGCGGCACCGTCATTTCAGGCAACGCAACGAATGGGCCAGCTGTTCGACGAATCGAATTCCAGCGTGGTAGCGATGATCGTTGTGGAGGGTCAGCAACCCCTCGGTGACGACACGCACCGTTACTACGACGCGTTGATTCGTCAATTGAAATCCGATACAGCCCATGTACAGCATGTGCAGGATTTCTGGGGCGATCAGATGACGCAGGCGGCTGCGCAAAGTCTCGACGGTAAGGCCACGTATGTACAAGTGGCCCTCACGGATCCCCGGGAGGGGGCCTCGGCGAATCAATCCGTCGAGGCCGTCCGGGGGATTGTGGATAGGACACCGGCGCCGCCTGGAGTCAAGGCCTACGTGACCGGGCCGGCGGCCTTCGCCGCGGACCTGGGCCCGGCCGGCAACAGGACGGTCCTCCTGGTGACAGGGCTAAGTCTCGCGGTGATCTTCACGATGCTGCTCTTGGTCTACAGATCGATCATTTCCGTCATTCTCATGCTGATTGTCGTCGGAATAGAGTTGACGGTGGCCCGAGGATTCGTGGCGTTTCTCGGCAACCTGGGGCTTATCGGTATTACCACGTTCGTGGTCAATCTGCTGGTGGCACTTGCCATCGCGGCCGGAACCGACTACGGCATCTTCTTCACTGGGCGATATCAGGAGGCACGCCAGGCCGGTGAGGATCGAGAGACGGCGTTTTACACCACCTTCCGCAGCGTGGCCAAGGTGGTGCTGGGTTCGGGTTTGACGATTGCCGGTGCGGTTCTGTGTCTGCACTTCACCCGGCTCCCCGTCTACCAGACATTGGGAGTCGCCACGGCCGTGGGCATGGTCGTCGCCGTCGCGGTAGCGATCACACTCGTTCCGGCGGTCATCGCCGTAGGTAGCCGTTTCGGGTTGTTTGAGCCCAAGCGGAAGGTCACGGTCCGCCGCTGGCGGCAGATCGGTACGGCGATCGTGCGTTGGCCGGCACCGATTCTCGTCGCGACGTGTGCGGTGGCACTGATCGGGCTGTTAACGCTGCCGGTGTACCAGCCCAGCTACAACGACCAGAAATACATCCCGCAGGATATTCCGGCCAATGTGGGCTATGCCGCCGCCTCACGACACTTCCCTCAGTCCTTGATGATGGCCCCAGATGTTCTGCTGATCGAAGCCGATCACGACATGCGCAATCCGGTCGACTTCCTGGTGCTCAACAAACTGGCGCGCGGGGTCCAAGCCGTGCCCGGCGTATCACGGGTTCAGGCGGTAACTCGGCCCGGCGGTGAGCCTTTGAAACACACGACCATTCCGTTCATGCTCAGTATGAGCAGCGCGAGTCAGTCGCATTTGATGCCGTTTCAGAAGAACCGCATGGACGATCTGCTGGTTCAGGCCGACGACATGCTCAAGACGATCGGCATCATGAAGCGGATGCAGGCGCTGACCGAGCAGATGGTGGGCACGACCCACGGCATGGTCGGCACAACGCACGAACTCGAAATAATCATGAATGAGCTTCGGGATCATGTTATGGACTTCGATGACTTCATCAGACCGATCCGAAATTACCTCTACTGGGAAAAGCACTGCTACGACATTCCGGTCTGTCAGGCCATCCGTTCCGTCTTCGACACGCTCGACGGGGTCGACGAGGTCTCAGACAAGCTCGGTGACCTCGTGGCCAATCTTGATCGGCTGGATGAGCTACTTCCGCAAATGGCACAACAGTTTCCAGTAATGATCGAGACGATGGAATCCACACGGAAAATGATGCTGTCCATGCACAGCACCATGTCCGGGATCTTCGATCAGATGGAGCAGTCGACCAATAACTCGACCGCGATGGGCAAGGCTTTCGATGCTGCGCAGAACGACGACTCGTTCTATCTCCCCCCGGAGGTTTTCGAGAACGAGGACTTCAAGCGCGTCATGAATATCTTTCTGTCCTCGGACGGGAAGGCGGCGCGGATGCTCATATCGCAGCGGGGCGATCCGGCGACGCGCGAGGGTATGTCTTTGGTCGAGCCGATCGAGACAGCGGCCGCGGAGGCACTCAAGGGCACGCCGCTACGGAATGCCAAGATCTATATGACAGGCACCGCGGCATCGGTCAAAGACGTTGTCGACGGCTCGAAGTACGATCTGTTGATCGCGGCCACCGCTGCGCTCTGTCTGATTTTCGGCATCATGCTGGTCATGACGCGGAGTTTTGTTGCCGCGCTGGTTATCGTTGGCACAGTGGCACTTTCGCTGGGTGCGGCGTTCGGCCTCTCGGTGCTCATCTGGCAGAACATTCTCGGCATCCCCTTGAACTGGGTGGTGCTGGCGATGTCGGTGATCATCTTGTTGGCGGTGGGTTCTGACTACAACCTGTTGCTGGTGTCGCGGATGAAAGAAGAGCTGGGCGCGGGGATCAATACGGGGATCATTCGGGCGATGGGCGGGACCGGCAAGGTGGTGACCTCCGCGGGTTTGGTGTTCGCGTTCACCATGTTGTCCATGGTGGTCAGCGATCTCGTCACCATCGGGCAGCTGGGGTCGACGATCGCGATCGGCCTGTTGTTCGACACATTGGTGGTGCGTGCGTTTATGACGCCGGCGATCGCCGCATTGTTGGGGCGGTGGTTCTGGTGGCCGCAGCGGGTGCTGCAGCGCCCCGCCAGAGCACGACGCCACGCGCCCGGCTCGCGCCCGTTGGTGAGCTTCCTTCTGCAGAAGGAAGAGCGCTAACCGCGATGGATGCCTCTGTCTACTGCCTGGCGACGACCGCATGAGTATTCACCGGATGATCAACCGGCCACCATTGGTGGCCCGGCTGATCCGTCGGCTGTCGGTGCCGATCATCCTTGGCTGGCTGGCAGTCATCGCCGTCGTGACCTTTGCCGTTCCGTCACTGGAACAAGTCGGGCGGGAAAGCTCGGTGTCCCTGGTTCCCCAAGCGGCGCCGTCGTTTCAGGCGATGCAGCGCATGGGGCAGGTCTTCGGAGAATCGAACTCCGACAGCGTGGCGATGATCGTGTTGGAAGGTCAGCAACCGCTCGGTGATGACGCACACGGCTACTACGACAACTTGATTCGCCAGTTGAGGTCGGACACCGCACATGTACAGCATGTCCAGGACTATTGGGGTGACCCTCTTACCGCGACGGGTGTGCAGAGCGCCGACGGTAAGAGCGTCTACGTCCAGGTCAACCTCGCGGGTAACCAAGGCCAGGCTCTGGCGAACAAGTCCGTGGAGGCCGTCCGGGACATCGTGGAACGGTCGTCGCCCCCGCCCGGCGTACAGGCCTATGTCACGGGACCCGCGCCCTTGGTGACGGATATGAACCACGCCGGCAACACGTCCATCATCAAAATCACCGTGGTGACGCTCGTGGTGATCCTCACGATGCTGCTCTTTGTATACCGCTCGATGGTCACCGTAATCCTGCTGTTGGTCATGGTGGGCATACAGGTACAGGCGGCTCGAGGTATCGTCGCATTGCTGGGAGACCATGGGGTTATTGGACTTTCGACCTTCTCAGTGAATCTTTTGGTGTCGCTCGGCATCGCGGTGGGAACGGACTACGGCATATTCTTCATGGGCCGCTATCAGGAGGCCAGGCAGTCCGGCGAAGACCGGGAGACGGCGTTCTACACCACCTACAGCAGTGTCGCGAAGGTGGTGGTGGCATCGGGATTGACGATTGCGGGGGCGATCTTCTGCCTTAGCTTCACCCGGCTGCCTTACTTCCAGACCATGGGCATTCCCGCTGCGGTGGGTATGGCCGTCGCGGTTGCGGTGGCTGTCACGCTCGTTCCGGCCGTCATTGGTCTAGGGAGTCGCTTCGGGTTGTTCGAGCCCACACGGAAGATGATGGTCCGCCGCTGGCGGTGGGTTGGTACGGCGATCGTTCGATGGCCCGGACCAATCCTTGCCGGGGCGTGCGCGGTCGGACTTATTGGGCTGCTCGCACTTCCGGGGTATCAGACAAGCTACGACGACAGGCTGTATGTCCCCCGAGACATCCCCGCCAACCTGGGGTACGCGGCAGCTGAGCGACACTTCCCTGAGTCGCGAATGACGCCCGATGTCCTGATTCTCGAGGCTGACCACGATATGCGTAATCCGGCAGACTTCGTGGTGCTCCACAAACTTGCCAAGGGTCTCTATGCAGTTCCTGGTATTTCCATGGTGCAGAGCATTACTCGGCCAGAGGGAAGCCCTATCGAGCACACTTCCATACCGTTTCAGATCAGCCTGCAAAGCGCCGGCATGCTGCAGATCTTGCCGTTTGGAAAAGAGCGTGTGGACGACATGCTGAAACAGGCCGATGACACCACGAAGATGATCAACCAGATGCAGCACACCTACGAGCTGATGAGCAACATCTCCGACATCACCAATGAGACGGTCCTCATGAACAGGGAGCTGACGGCGACCGTCGATCGGCTACGGGACTACATCGCCAACTTCGATGACTTCTTTAAGCCCCTTCGCAACTATCTGTACTGGGAGAAGCACTGCGAGACGATTCCGATTTGCTTCGCGATCAGATCGGTGTTTCAGGCGCTCGACGGCACTGACCAGCTCAGTCTTCGGACGCACCAGATCCTCGAACGCGTGGAGCAGATGAATGGGTATCAACGGGAGTTGATCGCCCTCTTCCCGCCGATGATCGCGACCATGAAGTCAATGCGCGCCATGATGCTGACAATGCACAGCACCATGTCGGGGATCTTCTCCCTCATCGATCAAACGGCAGCGAACGCGAGCGCGATGGGAAAGATTTACGATGGCGCCCAGAACGATGACTCGTTCTACCTGCCTCCGGAGGTCTTCGAGAATGAGGACTTCAAACGTGCGATGTCCCTGTTCTTTTCGCCGAACGGGAAGGCTGTTCGGCTGATCCTGACGTATCGGGGCGATCCCGGCACGCCGGAGGGCCTGTCGAGGGTGGACGCGGTGCGGACGGCGGCGGAGGAGGCGCTCAAGGTGACGCCGCTGGAAAACGCTCAGATCCATCTCGCCGGCACCGCCGCGACCTTCAAAGACCTACGCGACGGGTCCGCTTACGATCTGTTGATAGCCGGTGTGGCGGCGCTCTGTCTGATTTTCGGCATCATGCTGATCATGACGCGAAGTTTTGTTGCCGCACTGGTTATCGTCGGCACAGTGGCACTTTCGCTGGGTGCGGCGTTCGGCTTCTCGGTGCTCATCTGGCAGAACATTCTTGGTATCGAGTTGCACTGGCTCGTGCTGGCGATGTCGGTGATCATCTTGTTGGCGGTGGGTTCTGACTACAACTTGCTGCTGGTGTCGCGGATGAAAGAAGAGCTGGGCGCGGGGATCAATACGGGGATCATTCGGGCGATGGGCGGGACCGGCAAGGTGGTGACCTCCGCGGGTTTGGTGTTCGCGTTCACCATGTTGTCCATGGTGGTCAGCGATCTGCGTGTTATCGGGCAGGTTGGCTCCACGATCGGGATCGGCCTGTTGTTCGACACGTTGATAGTGCGTGCGTTTATGACGCCGGCGATCGCCGCATTGTTGGGGCGGTGGTTCTGGTGGCCGCAGCGGGTGCTCAAACGCCGCGTCAGAGTGCAACAAGACTCTGCGGGACCCCGACCGTTGGTCATGCAAGATGCCTGACTTCGGGTGGGATTGGACCTGGCCCACTAGGGTCGGATTGATACGAAAAGTATTGGTATGGAAGGAAGTACATAGATGTTTCGTCCATCGATGACCCAACTGTCCGTCGGGTTGGGGGCACTGGCATTGTCGTTGGCCAGCGCCGCCGGGATCGCGTCCGCGGACCCAGATCTGGACTCCGCCATCAACACAACGTGCAGCTATCCGCAAGTGGTGGCGGCACTCAATGCCCAGGACCCGCAATTCGGTAAGGCATTCTCCCAGTCGCCGATACTGCAGCGCGGCCTCCGTGAATTCCTGGCGGCCGGTCCGGAGAAGCGGGCACAGACGGCCCAAGATGTAGCGAATGCTCCGGCCTTTCAGCCGTACCTCGGGGTAATGGAACAGGCTTACCGGACCTGTCACAATTTCTGACGCGGGTGGAGCGACAGCGTCTGTGATGTGCCCGCGCGGGCACGCGATGCGTCAGTGAATCTCACCGGTCAGATCGAAATCGGACAGCGTGAGTTCGGCCAGATCGTGCAAGGCCTCCTTGGTGTTCTTCCCGCCGGGTTGGTAGGCGCCGACACTGATGAAGATTCTTCCGTTGAGGCGCCCCGAGAGGATGAACATTCGACCGCCGGTTCGCTCAAGTAGCTGGCGCCTTTCGCGTTGTCCTGTCGCGCGGGCGTTCTGGAAGTCGGCGAGTGTCCCGGCGGGATACCCGATCATTGAGCTGAGATCGCCTAGATAGGAACAGAACACCGACTGGTCAGGGTCGGCGGGAAGCCTGGCGACCATCCGCTTCAGCGTCCGTTTGGGCATGAATGACGGCAGCCACAGGAGCTGCTTTGATTCGTCTGATTCCGCCTTCATCGCCGCGAGTGTCTGCTTGATGGTGGATCGAACGTCTCGCAGATCCGTTGTGAGCAAGGTGGTGTCGATGCTGACGCGTGCATAGGACAGTGCCATTGCGCGCGTGTCGTCCACGGTGCGCTCGCTCATGGGGATCTGCAGAGTGACGGTGCCGTTGTCGGCACGTCCACGCCCGATGCGCTCCCCAAAGCGGGCGGCGAAGGCCGCCGCGAGAGTGTGACTCGCTCCGGCTAGAGCCTCCGCGCGGGCATCCCAGTCTTCCAAATCGACGTAGATCGTGATGGCCGGCACAAGCACGACATCGTCGGGGACGACCTCGTGAACAGGTAACGGCGCCGGCGACGGCGCCGTCTTCCTCTTGTCGCGCGCCTGCCTTCTGGCCAGTTTTCCCGCCGCCAGGAGGGCCCGGGCGACCTGGGGTACATCCCGAGCCGTCTCTCGTGCATCCTGGCCCAGTGCGCGCAGCCGAGAGCGGGACATCGGTGGTGGATAGCCAAGATCGCGTGTCCTACCCAGGGCTGCTTCGACTATGACAAGAGCCAGCCCGAGGCCATCGATCAGATTGTGTGAGAGCACCAGACTGATCGCGGTTGTGCCGTCGTCAAGAGGAAGGACGCCGATGTGCCAACCGGGTCCCGACTCAGGGTCGATGCGCACCTGTGAACGTTCATCAACCCAGTCGCTGAACTCGGTACGCGGCCGGGCGTGTTGAGCGACGTCGATATCCGAGGAACCTGAATCCGCCACCCAGCGATGCCGGGCGATCGGCAGTACTGGACGTTCGATGCGCCGACCCAACAAGCCCTGGCCGAGATTGTGATGGAAGCGCCGTAAAGCGTCGAGATCGACGGCGTGCCCGTACAGCCACGTAACTTGGATGATTACGTTCATGTCGGCGGCGTGATGCTCTGCCAGCAATGCCTCATCCGCCAGTGCGAGGCGGTTATCCGGCCGCGCAGCATCTTTGGCGGATCGGCGCCCGCTCAGGGACTCTCGTACCCGACGTATCTGCCCAGGCACCAGTCAGACTCCTTCGTTTCCAGCCGTGCGCTTGCGATTTTGCGCCGTGCGCGGCAACGGATTTGGGGATAAGCGTGGTCCAGTTTGCAATCGCTTACTGCCAGGCGCCCAGTCGAGCTCTATCAACCGAATAGGTCGGGAGCCTAGTCGCTTCGCGGACAGGTTGTGGCGAAATCTCTTTCGCCGTGAGCGTCGGCGGATCTGATGGACGAGTGGACCCAGATCTCCGTCATGGTGTGTGGCGGAGTAACTGGACCGGCATTGCAGTTTTCATGCCCCGCACTGCATTTGATTTTGCGACTGGCATGTCGAGCGGTGCCGCGGTGATCCATGATGTTCTAGGTGGAGAACAGAGTCCTCGATATTTCGAGTATGCCGCGGGGCGGTCCGGATGCCTCGTGGCTGGACAGACGGTTGCAGACCAGCCGCCTGGAGTACCTGGACCGCGACGACGTCGATGATCTCAAGCACAAGGTCATGTCCGCGCTTGATCGAGCCGGGCGGCGACGGTGGATCGGTGTACACGAGAAATGCGCCCGAATCGCCCTACGTGAGGTGGCAGGTGTGCGTGCGCCGAAGATCCTCGAACTTGGCGCAGGCCTTGGAGGGTTGTCACGGAAGCTACTGGAGATGCATCCCAGCGCCGAGGTGACGATCACCGACATCGATCCCGCCTTCGTGGCAGCGGCAGCCGCCAGTGACCTCGGCAGTCACCCCCGCGTAACGGTAAGACAGATGGATGCCACCGCCATCGATGTCATGGACGAGCAATACGATCTCGCGGTCTTTGCCTTGTCGCTGCATCATCTTCCGCCTGATCTTGCTGCCCAGGTGTTCGCGTCGGGTACACGAGCGGCGCGGAAGTTCCTAATCGTCGACCTGCCCAGGCCGCCGGTAGCTCTTCACATCGCGCTGTTGGCCATGGTGCTGCCACTCGTCAAGATCTCGCCCTTGCAGCACGACGGATTTATCAGTTCCCTCCGTGCCTATAGCCCGTCGGCGCTGCGGGCGCTGGCCCATCATGCCGATCCTGCGATCGCCATCGAGTTCCGGAGCCGCGGGGTACTGGGGCCAACGGTGGTGGTCGCGAGTCGCCCGTCCGTACCACCGCCGTGACCACATTGGGGAAAGCCGCTTGATGTCGTCACATGTGCTGCGGACGCATGATTCAATGTGCGACAGTCTATTACGCCTCGTAACTCGTTCTGATCGCATGCCACGGCAGGATCGGGCGGTCTACCGCTGGAGGATCTCATGATGCGGCACGACACTCCTGCGCCGCGCACGATATCGATCGCAAGGTCGTTTTCGTGACCGCGGACGGACGGTCCCGCCCGGTAGCTCTTTTTGTCATGGGTATGGCGCGGTCCGGGACATCGGCGATTACCCGGGCGCTCTCGCTATGCGGTGGTGCGCTACCTCCCGCGCTCGCGGGTGCGAACCAGGCCAATCCGCGGGGCTATTGGGAGCCACGCAAAGCCATCATCCTCAACGAGAGGATCTTGCATCGGAACGGCAGCTCCAGATTCGACACCACCTTACGTCTCCAGGAAGAGGGCGGGCTCGATGCTGGTGAGAGGACGGCGTGTATCGCCGAGATCCGCGCATATCTTGCGTCGTTGCCGCCGGCGCCGCTGCTGATCATCAAGGACCCGAGGATAAATCTTCTGTCCGACATGTGGTTTGAGGCGGCTCGGCTGGCTGGATACGACGTGGCGACAGTGGTGGCGGTGCGTCATCCGACGGAGGTCATTGCCTCGGTGGCGGCCCAGGCGGCCGCGTCGCCGGAGTTCTCGAGTGCGTTGTGGCTCAAGTTCAATCTGTTGGCTGAGGCGAACACTCGTGATGTGCCGCGCGTGTTCGTGGGGTACGCCAACCTCCTTGAGGATTGGCGCCGGGAAATGAAACGAATCTCGGTGGCGCTTGGGCTCGACCTGGACACCCGGGACGAGGCAGCGATCGAGGAGTTTCTCGAAACCGATCTTCGACGCCAGAAATATTGTGGCCCAGTGACAGAGCCCTTCGGGACGGACTGGATGTCCGTGGTCTATCAAACGTTCTGTGCGGCCGCTGCGGACGAACCCTGGGACCCGTCGGCATTGGAACAGGTCATGGAGTCGTACCGGGTAAGCGAACGCGGCTTCCGGGCGATGCTCGAGGATTACCAGAGATTCCACAAGCTGAGTCGGCGCACCCGCCCGTCGATGATGAAGCTGATCTACGAGGTCATGGCGACTGCTCATGGGAGACGCGGGACATGGGCATGACATGGGTCTCCCGCTGGTCACCTCACAGCTTTAGGCGATGCCGTTGACTACCTGAATGATTCCAGCGACTGAGAATATGGTGATGAGCACCTGGCGGCGGTGGGCTAGTGCCCAATCATGCATTGGCCGCAGTACCGCAAGGGTTTTCGCGGGCGCGACCAGATAGCTGACGAGGGTGATCTCAACCACCGTGAACATTCCAAAGACGAACAGGACGACGGCGATGACCTGGGTTCCGATCGGGGAACCCGAGGTCACGACGGGGGTGAGCACGAAGACCACCAGCATGGGGGGCGGTAGTCCGGCTAGGCCGAACACAAAGGCGACCCATAACGCCCCGTCTTCCCAGGCTTTTTGGAGTCGGCGGAGCAACCGCCGGAACATGGAATCTCCCGCCGCATCCTCGTCCTGAAGGGTGCCAAACGGGGATGTGATGGGGCTTGGGGTATGTGTGTCATCTATGCGGGCCGAGGGGTCGCCCGCCGATACCCGCACACGCATTCGCTGACGGACCGAGCGTGCTGCCATGAGCGTTGCGATGGACAGCATGAGAACGCCCATACTGAGATTGACCAACCGGGTGGTGATGCTGTTACCCGGCGTGGCCATATCTTCCACGAAGGTGCGAACTGATGGTGCTATGTGCAGCACCATCAGCGGTATCAGCAGGCCCGCAAGACTCACGATCATGCTGCCAATCCAGTAGGCGGCCAGATTCTGGACCGGTTGAGGCCGCGAGATCATCAGGACGATGATGGCGAGCAATACCGGATTGACCGCGAACATGAGCGCCATCGCGAGCAGTAGACCCCACACGGCCCGGAACACTACCCAGGCCGACGCGCTTTCTTCGGCGAATGGCGAACCAAAGCAATCAGCAACCCCGTTATCGAATCTGACGAACCGTTGTGCCCGAATGGGTTTCGCGTGGGCACCTGGATCTGAACTCTCAGATGCCGCTCAGGCCGTGGATCAAAAGTGATATCCCAGCCACTATGCACATGGCTATCAGAATCTTTCGCCGATGAGTCAGTGCCCAGTCATGCAACAGTTGCACGACCGCTTGGGTTTTCGTGGGCGCGGCCAGGTAGCTCATCAGCGTCAGTTCGACGATCGCCAGGACGCCGATGATAAAGACGACTGCGACAGTGATCTGCGTCCCGAGCGCAGCGCCTGAGGTCACCAGGATGGCTATGAGGAACAGGCCCGCGTCTGGTTCGATTCCGCCGAGTAGCAGGCCGATCAGGAACGCGACCCATAACGATCCGTTTTCCCATGCACTGGCGGCCTTGCGCAGCAGTCGCCGGAGCCGCGACCCGCCATCGGTCGAGGTGTCTTCGGTGCGGCCCAGAAGGCGCGAGATGGGGTTCTGCGTTGGCGGATTCGGGTCTGGGGCCAGAACATCTTCGCCCGCGTACTGCAGCTGACGCTGACGCAACCGCGGCCACACTGCTATTAGCGCGGCAACCGACAGCGCGAGCGCACCCATGCCTAGTTGAACGTGCCGAATGGCGGGGCTGACCGCCACGCTCTGTGCGAATGATCTGAACATCGGCGTGACGTGCAGCAGTGTCAGTGGCGCCACCACAGCGGGGATGCAACCGATGAGGCAGCCCGCCCAGTAAACGAGGAGATTTTGCACGGGCTGTGGCCGAGAGATCACGAGCAGGGTGATGCCCAGGCGGATCGGATTCAGGGCGACCAGTACGACGAGCGCTAGCACCGATCCCCACACGTACGAAGACACTACGCGGTAGGTTCGTGCTCTGGGGTTCCTTTGAAAGTTGTTCTGTGGCGGGCTGTCACAGGTCCTTGGCACGCGGTGCGCGCTCTCCGGACTCACACCCTCGTGGAGGAGATTTGAATGACGGTGGTTACCAGTGCGTGCCGACTGTGCGACTCGACCGGCCCTCATCGAACGCTTGAGGTTCGCGAGATGATGTTCGGCACCCGCGAGGTGTTCGAATACTTCAGCTGCGCCGAGTGTGACACGTTACAGATCGTCAATGCACTTGAGGGTGACGAGCTCATGCGGCATTACCCCGCGGCCTACTATTCACACAACGGCTCGGCCCAGCCGAAGGCCTTTCAATGGCTGGTCGCGCAGCGAGACCTATTCACATTGCGAAGCGGGGGAAGGATTTTTGGGTCAGCCATGGCCTCGCCTGTACCAGAGGGCATCTTCCGGGTGCTGCTCGGGGGAGATGCCGTCAAGATGCTCGCGGGGCTTGGAATTGAACGCGATGCGCGGATCTTGGATGTCGGATGTGGAAGCGGTGCGTTGCTGGACCGGCTCGCGAGAGTGGGGTTCGTCAGCTTGCTCGGGGCCGACCCCTTTATCGCAGGGGATAGCGAGTCGCGCGAACGTATACCGCTGCTGCAGCGCTATTTGAGCGATGTACCAGGTGAATTCGATCTCATCATGTTCAATCACTCGCTCGAACACATGCCAGATCCGGTGGCTACGCTCGAGGTGGCGTCCAGAAAGTTGGCCGACGGCGGCATGTGCCTGGCCCGGGTGCCGACAACGTCATCAGAAGCCTGGGCGATCTACGGAGCCGATTGGGTGCAGGCCGACGCGCCTCGGCACATGGTCATACCGTCACGACGGGGAATGGCTCTGGCCGCAGAGCGCGCGGGATTGCGGGTCGCGCAGACATTTGATGATTCAACTTTTGGTCAGTTCACGGGAAGTGAGGCCTATCGGGCTGATGTTCCGGTGACCGACCCCAAAATCCTTCGGATGTTCCGTCCCAAGCAGATATGGGGGTGGGAGAAGCGGGCCAGACAGCTCAATCAGCAGAACCGTGGTGACCAGACCGGTTTTGTGCTGCGGGTCAAGTAGCGCCAAATCTGTACGCCCCGTCTAGGGATGCTGGCGTATTCCCAAATCTCTTGAATTTAAAGTCAATAACGCGTGTACCGGGATATGCTGCCGGTCGGTTGAGCCGTGGCGAGGCTCCCGCTTTCATTCCGCAGGAACACTGGAAGTGAAGGGCTCTGCGATGAAATTCGTACTGTCATTCTATGGAACACGTGGTGACGTCGAGCCTGGCATCGCCGTTGGCCGTGAGTTGTTGCGCCGCGGGCACGACGTACGCATGGTCGTCCCACCCGACCTCGTTGACTTCACTGAGGCGGCCGGACTATCCGCGGTCGCCTGTGGACCGGACGTGCGGGTGTGGCAGGACGTGAACCGTGACTTCTGGGCGCGATTCTTGCGGAACTTCTGGAAGAACTTCTGGAGGGTCCGGGACCTTCGGGAGCTGCTGCGTGAAGATTGGCGGTTCCTGGTTCAGTGCTGGGAGGACGTCAGTACGACGCTGAGATCGCAAGCGGCTGATGCCGACCTGCTGTTCACCGGCGTCCTCGGTGAGGAGTCGGCCGGTAACGTCGCGGAGTTCTACTCCCTGCCGTTCGCCACGCTGCACGTGTTTCCGATTCGCGCCAACGGTCAGCTTGTTCCGGGAATGCCTGCCCGGCTGGGCCGGTCCATCATGAGGTTGTCGGAGTGGCTGGGGTGGCCGATGTTCAAAAGGCTAGAGGATCCGCAGCGTCGTGAGCTGGGCCTGCCTAAGGCCACCGGTCCTTCGCCCTGGCGGATCGCAGAGCGCGGGTCGTTGGAGATCCAGGCCTATGACGAGGTGTGTATGCCCGGATTGGCGACGGAATGGGCGGAATACGATGGTCGGCGGCCCTTCGTGGGCGCACTGACACTCGATCTACCAACAGATTCCGATGACGAAGTGGCCTCGTGGATTGCCGAGGGAGAACCGCCGATTTGTTTCGGCTTCGGCAGCATGCCCGTCGAGTCAGCCGTCGAGACGCTAGCCATGATCAGCGGGGCATGTGATCAGCTGGGAGAGAGGGCGTTGGTGTGCGCCGGGGGAAGTGATTTCAGCCATGTCCCACTTTTCGAGAATGTCAAAGTGGTTGGCGTGATGAACTATTCTGCCGCCTTTCCGGCGTGCCGCGCGGTGGTGCACCACGGCGGTGCGGGCACCACCGCGGCGAGTCTGCGGGCGGGAGTACCCACGCTGGTGCTGTCGACGGACCTCGATCAGACGTTGTGGGGAGCGCGCGTCAAGCGGCTGAAAGTGGGTACCGCGCGGCGTTTCTCGGCGACGACCGAGAAGACACTGGTCGCGGACCTGCGCACCATCCTCGACGCGCAGTACGTCACGCGTGCCCGTGAGGTTGCCAGCCGAATGACCAAAGCCGCTGAGAGTCCGGTGACCGCCGCCGATCTGCTGGAAGAGTTCGTTCGGCTCAAGCGGGCCGGCTGAACCCGCGATGAAGTTCGTGTTGGCGAGCTATGGCACGCGCGGTGACATCGAGCCGTGTGTCGCGGTCGGCCGCGAGCTGCTACGTCGGGGGCACGAGGTGCAGATGGCCGTTCCGCCCGACCTTATCGCGTTCGTCGAGGCGGCCGGACCTATCGCGGTCCCGTACGGGCCGGATCTGCAGGCAGTTCTCGACGCGCACCGCGATTTCTGGACGCACTTCTTTCGCAACTTCTGGAAGATCCGGGATTTGATCAGGATGCGGCGCGACGTGGTGGAGCCGTTTCTCCAATGTTGGAAGGACATCGTCGCCACTCTGACATCGTTGGCTGAAGGGGCCGACCTGCTCTTCACCGGTGTGAATTTCGAGGACGCCGCGGGCAATGTCGCGGAGTACTACGACATTCCGCTGGCCACGCTGCACTTCTTTCCCTTGCGGGCCAACGGCCACTTCCTGCCGTTTCTGCCCGCGCCAGTGAGCCGATCGACAATGAAGGCTGGCGAGTGGCTCGCCTGGCGGAATGCGAGGAAGGTTGAGGGTGTCCAGCGCGGTGAGCTGGCGCTGCCGAAGGCCGCCGTACCCTCACCGTGGCGAATCACCGATCGCGGTTCGCTGGAGATTCAGGCCTATGACGAGGTCTGCTTTCGCGGACTGGCCGCCGAATGGGCGGAGCATGAGGGCCGTCGCCCGTTCGTGGGTGCGCTGACACTTGATCTGCCGACGGAGTTTGATGACGAAGTGGCGGCGTGGATTGCTTCCGGTGCGCCGCCGGTTTTCTTCGGCTTTGGCAGTCTGCCGGTCGAATCTGCCGCCAAGACACTTGCCATGATCGGTTCGGCGTGTGACCAATTGGGCGAGCGGGCGCTGGTATGTTCGGCCGGATCCGACTTCAGCGATTTCCCTCCCGCTGAGAACGTCAAAGTGGTTGGTGCGATGCGCTATTCCGTTGCCTTCCCGGCCTGTCGTGCGGTGGTGCACCACGGTGGCACGGGCACCACCGCCGCGGGCCTGCGGGCGGGCGTTCCCACCTTGATACTTTCGACGGACCTCGATCAGACACTGTGGGGATCGCGGGTCAAACGATTGAAAGTGGGGACCGCCCGGCGGCTCTCGGCCACGACGAAGAAGACCTTGGTGGCTGACCTACGCACCATCCTCGAACCGGACTGTGTGGCTCGTGCCCGCGAGCTCGCTGCTCGAATGACCAGGCCCGCCGACAGCGTTGTGATCACGGCAGATCTCGTGGAGAGTCTGGCGGCAGCTAGAGCTGCGAGTCGCTGGACTGCGTAATGGCATGAGAACCGGCGGGACATGCCGGTGCCGCTGCGGGCTCGCGATCCCTGATCGCTTGAACACGGATAAGCCCACCACGATGTGGCACGAAAGTGACGTGCTTCGCCTGCTGCTTCTCATCGGGAGCCTCGGTGGTGCACAAGTCAACCCGGCGCAGGATCTCACGCAGGACAACCCGAATTTCGACCATCGCGAAGGTGGCCCCAAGACAGCGGCGGTTGCCTCCACCGAACGGCAGCCAGGTGGTCGGGCTCAGCGCGGTGCCGAGCATCCGATCCGGGTCGAATCGGTCTGGATCCGGGTACACGTCGGCGCTCGCATGAACAAGTCCGATCGCCGGATCGACCATGATGCCGGCCGGTAGCCGATAGCCGCCGACCTCGACCGGTTCCTTGAGCACCCTGCCCGAACTGAAGATCACCGGCCGGATGCGCAACGTCTCTTTCGTCACCGCGTCGAGGTATTCGTCGCCCGACGGATCACCCGCGGCGCTGGCATCGGCGGCCCGCACGGCCTTCGCCAGTGCGGTGGGGTGGCGGGTCAGTCGTTCCAGCACCCAGGACAGCGCCGTCGCAGTGGTCTCGTGTCCGGCCGCGATGGACGTCAGGAGGTGATCACGCAGTTCTTGGTCGGACATGGTGCGGCCGTTGCCGTCGGTGGCGCCTACCAGCATGGCCAACACATCGGTGCGCTCAGCCAGGTTGGGATCGGCACGGCGTTCGGCGATCTCCGCGTAGAGCAAGGCATCGGTCTCTGCCATTCGCCTGCCGACCCCCCGCCAGGGGAAGTAGCGCCGCAGGCCCGGATTGGTAATCGCCGGTGTTTCCCACGGCTTCATGTAGAGCAGACGCGGCACGACCTTGCGGAGTGCGGCCAGCCGCGTCGGGTCGGTGGCGCCGATAACTGTTCGCAGGATCACCTCGAGTGTGATGTCGGTGGTCTTCGGAGCAACGGAGAAGTCTTCACCGACCGGCCATTTGGTTATGTTTGCGGCAGCGATCGCGGCCATCTGAGCGGCCTGGCGCGCGACGGCGTCGCGATGAAACGCCGGCATGAGCAGGCGACGCTGGTCGTGGTGGGCGTCCTCGTCGAGTACGAACAGGGAGCTATCACCGAGGAGGCCCCGAAAGAACCAGTGTGCCTCGCCGGAATGAAAGACCCGCGGGTCGCCGGCGTACACCGTCTTGATATCGGCGGGATTTGCGAGGTATACCACCTTGCCCGACAAGGGAATACGCAGCGTGAAGACGTTGCCATAGCGGCGCTGGCATCCGGCCAGGAAGCGCAGGCCATAGGCGGCCATCAATACGGACTGCACCACCAGGGGGAGCGGAGGCCCGGGCGGCAGTGCGGTTTTCGCAGTTTTGCTCACTTTGCGTGATCCTAAGTACTAGACGGTATGACAGCTCACATGCCGGCGGCCTCGGCAGCGGCTGGCGCGAGTTTGCCTGTCGCGGAAACTGACTCAGTCCGGGGCGCAACGGTGCCCACCAACGGTACGAGTGTTGAGTCGGGTGCGCAGGCACTTTCGGAGGTTGGGCATGTCGACGGGGGGTATCAGGCCGATCGCCGAGGGCGCTTCTGCGGGACAAATCTGGTCACGTGCGGTACCTCGTCGAGTGCCGCACGATACGTGCCGCGGGGCTTACAGCAAATCATGAGACAACAGGAACCTTCTGTGTCGTAGCAGTGGCGGCGAGCTGATCATGACCGGTTTGGTAACGAATAGCAGCCAATTCGCACCTCCTGGGCCAATCGTGTCGGGCAATGACGACCGGCCATTCAGGTTTCTAACTGGCCAGTAGCAAGTATTGGCGATTTCTCTAAAAACACGCACCGGCGGCGCTTTCTCCGTTATTTTTAGAACAGGTTCCACTTATCGCGTGTGGATGGTGTCGGGAGAAGTGTTGAGTATCAACCCATTTGATGATGACAAGGGCAGCTTTTTGGTTCTGGTCAACGACGAAGAACAGCACAGTCTGTGGCCGGCCTTTGTCGATGTTCCAGCCGGATGGCGAGTGGTTTTCGGTGCGGCGGATCGTGCTGCCTGCTTGGACAACATAGAGCAGAACTGGCCCGACATTAGGCCAAAAAGCCTGCGCGAGAGGGTGGCACAGGGTCGGACTGTTGATCATTAAGCAGTGGGCGGGGACCGATGGAATGTGATCACGGGGCGCTTCCGCTTACGCGGGGGCAGCTGGATATCTGGCTGGCCGAGGAAACTGGTCACGCCGATAACAAGTGGCAGCTGGGCATGCTTGGCCGAATCGAGGGTGTCATCGAGCATGACCTTCTCGAGCGTGCCGTGCGTCATGTGGTGCACGAGGCCGAGCCGCTCAGAGCCGTCTTTTCTGAACGTGATGGTCAGGTATTTCAGACGGTAGTTGACTATCCAGACATCGAGCTTGCTCGCCATGATTTAACGGGCTCTTCGGATCCCATGGCTGATGCCTATCGGGTAGCGTCATCGATCCGGCGTAAGCCGATGCCCCTCAGTGGCCCGTTGTTCACGTTTGCGCTGATGCAGGCGCGAGCTGACGACTTCTATTTCTTCGTGTGCTGTCATCACATCGCGACAGATGGAATCGGCATGGGTCTGCTGTGTCATCGGATCGCGGCCGTCTATTCGGCGATCGCCACCGATACACCGATACCTCCGCCGATATTTGGATCGCTACGGAGTCTCATCGACTGCGAATCGGAGTACGAGGCCTCCGATGACTACGTTGATGATGAGGCGTATTGGGCGAACTGTGGCCCGCTGGAGAGCGATGCACAACATGGCCTGGCGTCGGCCGCCGCACGTCAAACTGTCGAGTACGAGCCTTCTGCGCCAGTCCAGCTGGATCCGTCCGTTGTCGCCAAGACCCGCGAGTTGTCGCGTGCGTTGGGGGTGCGTCGCGCCGCCGTGATCACGGCGGCGTGTGCGCTGCTGGTGCACGGTGAGGTCGGTGGTTCGCAGGTCGTACTCGACTTTCCGGTAAGTCGGCGGGTACGCCCAGAAGCGCTGTTCGTGCCGGGAATGAGTTCCGGTGTTGTGCCGCTGAGGTTGACGATGTCGCCGGCGACCACGGTGGCGTCCTTCTGTGAACACGTCGATACGCGGATCCAAGAAGCGTTGCAGCATCAGAGGTTTCCGTTACGTGCCATCGAGAGCAAGACGGGATTCCAGCGCGGCGGGCAGGCGTCGCATCGTGCGGCCATCAATTTCATCCCCACCACCCGTTTGGCGGACTTTGCCGGAGCCGCGGGATCAGGGACCGTGACCCACACGGGGCTTGTGGATCAGTTTGGGCTGGTCTTCATCAAGAACGATGAAGAGTTGTTCCTGAGCACGTCGGGCGTGGGAGCCTTGTTCACCGACTGCGATGCGCGCGCTCTCGCAGACCGCTTCGAGCGGGTGCTGTCGGCGATGACCGCAGCTCCGGACCTGTCGCTTTCGGCGATCGATGTTCGTGATGAGGCCGACTGTCCTCCATTGGATGTGTGGAGCAATCGGGCGGCGTTGATTCGGCCGGTGCGCGAGCCGGTGTCGATTCCTGCGGTGTTCGCTGAGCAAGTGGCTCGTGATCCGCGTGCCGTGGCGGTCAGCTCAGACGGCAGTGCGATGACCTATCGCGGGCTGGATGCGGCAGCGAATCGCCTGGCGCACTTGTTGGTTGCTCATGGCGTGGGGCCCGGGCAGCGGGTGGCGCTGTTGTTCTCGCGGTCTGTCGAGGCGATCGTGGCGATCATGGGGGTACTGAAAACCGGTGCGGCGTACGTGCCCATCGATCCATCGGTGCCTGCCGCACGGATGGAATTTGTGCTGGCCGATGCCGGACCCGCTGTTGCCGTGACCACGGCCGATCTGGTGGATCGGTTGGACGGGCGCGGAGTGACGGTGATCGATATCAACGACCGCGCGGTGTATGGCCAGCCCAGCACTGTCTTGCCGGTGATGCCAGGCCCCGACGATATCGCCTATCTGATCTACACCTCGGGCACCACTGGAGTGCCGAAAGGTGTTGCCATTCCGCACCACAACGTGACGAGGTTGTTGGAGGCGATCGACGCCGATCTGGAGCTGACCCCGGGGCAGGTGTGGACCCAGTGCCATTCACTGTCCTTCGACTTCTCGGTATGGGAGGTATTCGGTTCCCTGCTCCATGGTGGGCGATTGGTGGTGGTTCCCGATGCCGTAACGCGCTCGCCCGAAGATCTCCACGCGCTGCTCGTCCGGGAACGCGCTGACGTGTTGAGTCAAACGCCGTCGGCGTTTTATGCCTTGCAGTCGGTGGATGCCGTGCTGCCGGAACATCAGCAGCTGGGACTGGAGGTGGTGGTGTTCGGCGGGGAAGCCCTGACGCCCTCGCGCCTCGGGAACTGGTTGGCCGATCATCCGGGGGGACCTCGGTTGATCAACATGTACGGGATCACCGAGACGACGGTGCACGCTTCGTTCCGCGAGATCACTGTTGCAGATGTGAACACAGCGGCCAGCCCGATCGGGGTTCCGCTGGCCGATCTGTCGTTCTTCGTTCTCGATGATTGGTTGCGTCCGGTACCCGCGGGTGCGGTCGGAGAGTTGTACGTGGCCGGTGCGGGTTTGGGCTGCGGCTATGTCGGCCGACAGGCGTTGACGGCGACTCGGTTCGTGGCGTGTCCATTTGGTGGCCGTGGTGCACGGATGTATCGCACCGGGGACCTGGTGTGCTGGGGTCTCGACGGGCAGCTGCAGTATCTGGGGCGCGCCGATGAGCAGGTGAAGATTCGTGGATACCGCATCGAACTGGGCGAAATCCAGTCGGTGTTGACGACATTCGGTGGCGTGGAGCAAGCGGTCGTGATTGCCCGGGAGGATCGTCCGGGAGACAAGCGTCTGGTCGGCTATATCACCGGCACTGCGGAGTCCACAGTCCTGCGTACCGCCATGGCGGAGCGGTTGCCGTCATACATGGTGCCCGCAGCGATTGTGGTCTTGGAAACCATCCCGTTGACGGTCAACGGCAAACTGGATAGAAGGGCCCTGCCCGCACCGGAGTACCGACACGCCGATCAGTTCAGGGCAGCGACCACTCCGACCGAGGAGATCCTGACCGGCATCTACGCCCAGATCCTTGGTCTGGACCACGTCGGTATCGACGACTCGTTCTTCGAACTCGGTGGGGACAGCATCCTGGCAATGCAGGTGTGCTCGCGAGCGCGTGCAGCGGGACTCGCGTGTCGACCGCGCGACATTTTTGTTCAGCAGAGTGTGGCCCGACTGGCCCGGGCCGTCGCTGTAACGAGCGGCGCCGAGGAGCCGATCGATGAGGGCCTCGGGCCGATTTTCGCGACACCGATCATGCGGTGGTTGAAGAGCCGGGAAGGCGCAGACGGGTCGATCCGTGAGTTCAACCAGACGGTGCTGGTGCAGGCGCCCGCCGACACCACTGAGGATGACGCCGTCGTCATGGTGCAGGCCTTGCTGGATCGCCACGCGATGCTGCGGCTGCGCGCGGATGACGACGGTACCGGCGGATGGTCGTTGACGGTGCCCGCGGCGGGTGCGGTGGACTCGCGTGAGTGCCTGCGCACGGTGGATGAGTTATCCGATGAGGCGCTGGCGGCGGCGCGGTCACGGTTGGATCCGGCCGCCGGGGTGATGCTGAGCGCGCTCTGGGTGGCATCCGTGAGGCAGCTGGTGTTGATCGTTCATCACGTGGCTGTCGACGGTGTGTCATGGCGAATCATGGTGGAAGATCTCAACATCGCGTGGGCGCAGCACCGCCGTGGCCAGCCGGTGGTCCTGCCGCCGACGGGTACATCGTTCGCGCGGTGGGCCGAACTACTGGTCCAGTCTGCGCGGCACCCGAAGATCGTGGAGCAGGTACAGGCGTGGCGGCGGACGGCGTCGGCCCCAGCAGTGTTGTCAGCGGTGCGTGCCGAGACGGATACCTACGAGAACGCAGGGCAGCTCTCGGTATCGCTGGACGCCGAGACCACCCGCGTACTGCTCGGCGAGGTGCCGACGGCGTTTCACGCCGGGGTACACGAGATCCTCTTGATCGCATTCGGATTGGCGGTGGCAGAGTTCGCCGGCAGCGTTGGCACGCCCATCGGTATCGACGTTGAGGGGCACGGACGCCACGAGGAATTGGCGGATCTGGACGGAGCCGCCGAGCGCTGTACGGATCTATCGCGCACTGTCGGCTGGTTCACCGCCAAGTACCCGGTGTCGTTGGCGCTGGGCGGGTTGCGCTGGGCCCAGGTCGTGGACGGTGACGTGGCGCTGGGGGCGGTGATCAAAGACGCCAAGGAGCAGCTTCGCACCCAACCGGTAGGCGTGTCCTACGGTCTGCTGCGTTACCTCAACACCGATGTTGACCTGGAATCGCCCGACCCCGCAATCGCGTTCAACTATCTGGGCCGCCTCGGCGGGGCGTCCGCTGACGCGTGGCGAATCTGCCCCGAGGGTCTGTCGTTGACCCGTGTCGCCGGGTTGGTGCCCACGGTGCTGGGACACAGCGTGGAACTCAACGCCGCCACTGTCGACACCGACACCGGGCCGCATCTGAACGCCGACTGGACCTGGGCGCTCTCGGTACTCGATCACACGCAGGTCGGCAGGCTGAGTCAACTGTGGTTCGACGCTCTTGCCGGTATCTGCGCGCATGTACGAAGAGGCGGAGGCGGATTAACTCCATCGGATGTGGCTCCTGCCGAGCTGAATCAGCGGCAGATCGACCAGCTGAGTCGGCAGCACCGCATCGCCGATGTGCTGCCGCTGACTCCCTTACAGCAGGGTCTGCTCTTTCATGCCGGCGCCGCACAGGGGTCCGACGATGTCTATGCGATGCAGCTGAGTATCGCGATGAGTGGGTCACTCGAGGCGGACCGCCTCCGCGATGCCGTTCATACAGTGGTGGGACGGCACCCACATCTGGCGGCACGTTTTTGCGAACAATTTGAGCATCCGGTGCAGATCATTCCCGTCGATCCCGAAGTGCCCTGGCAGTATGTCGAACTGGATGCCGACCGTGGCGCCGACGATCAGATCAGCGAGTTCTGTGCCGCCGAACGCAGGGCGGTGTGCGACCTCGAGAATCAGTCCGCAGTCCGGGCCGCGCTTATTCGCATTGCTGAAGACCGACATCGTTTCGTCCTGACCGCTCACCACATTGTGCTCGATGGGTGGTCGATGCCGATCCTCATGCAGGAGATCTTCGCCAGCCTCGGCGGACAGCGACTGCCCGCCGCCGCGTCATATCGCAGCTTTGTGACCTGGTTGACGGAGCGGGATCGTGCTAGCGCCCATGCAGCGTGGCGCGAGGCACTGGCCGGTCTCGACAGTCCGACATTGGTCGGCCCGGCCGGTCGAGAAGTATTGGGATACCGAGGCGTTGAATCCTTCCGGCTATCGGAGGCGACCACGCTGGCGATCGGGGACCTGGCGCGTTCGCATCACACCACCGCCAATACCGTGCTTCAGGGCGCATGGGCGTTGCTCCTGAACTCTCTGACCGGTCGGCATGATGTCGCCTTCGGCACGACGGTCTCAGGACGCCCGGCCGAGGTCCTCGGCGCGGAATCAATGGTCGGGCTGCTGATCAACACGGTGCCGGTGCGGGCGAACCTCACGCCGGCGAGCACCACCTCAGATCTGTTGCACCAATTGCAGAGTGCTCACAACGACACCCTTGAGCACCAGCACCTGGCGCTGAGCGACATCCACCGGATCACCGGTCAGGACAAGCTATTCGACACACTTTTGGTGTTCGAGAACTACCCGATCGATACCTCCGCGCCATTGAGTGTCGGCGGTCTGTCGATCACCGAATTCGGTTTCCGTGAGTCCAACCACTACCCGCTTGCCGTGCAAGCTCTACCGGGCCCTGAATTGGTTCTTCGTGTTGAATACGACACCGATATCTTCGATCTTGTTGCCGTAGAGGGTCTATTTGAGCGGCTGAAGACGATTCTGGCGGCGATGATGGCTGACCCTGGTCGCGTGTTGTCATCGATCAATCTGCTGGACGACGCTGCGCACGCCCGCCTGGACCAGTGGAGCAACCGGGCAGATCTTACAAAACCCGCAGGCACAGAATCTATTCCGGCATTATTCGCGCAGCAGGCGGGACGCACACCGGATGCGGTGGCAGTGACCTTCGAGGGCCGGTCGATGACGTACCGGGAACTCGATGAGGCCGCCGACCGGTGCGCGCGCGTACTGGCCCAACAGGGCGCGCGCCCGGGCGAGGTTGTGGCGCTGCTGTTCTCCCGCTCGGCGGAGGCCATCGTGGCGATCTTGGCCGTGCTGAAAACCGGCGCGGCGTACATCCCGGTTGACCCGGCGCTGCCGACTTCCCGTATCGAGTTCATGGTGGCCGATGCCATGCCGATCCTTGGTGTCACCACCGCGGAACAGCGCTCACGTCTAGACGGGCTTGACCTCACGGTCGTCGACATCAGTCAGGCAACGGGTACTGCCGCCGACGTCTGCTGCGGCACCGAGCTGGTGTCCCCGCACCCCGATGACATCGCCTACATCATCTATACCTCGGGGACCACCGGCGTGCCGAAAGGTGTTGCCATTGCGCATCGCAACGTTCCCGGACTCTTCGGCTCATTGGACACAAACGTTCCATCGGGACCCGGACAGGTATGGGCGCAGTGGCATTCCTATAGCTTCGATGTCTCGGTGTGGGAGATCTTCGGTGCGTTGCTGCACGGGGCACGCCTGCTGGTGGTACCCGAGGCGGTCGCCGCATCGCCCGACGATTTCCATGAGTTGCTTGTCGCCGAGCACATCAGTGTGCTGAGTCAGACCCCTTCTGCCGCCGGCATGATCTCGCCGCGCGGCCTGGACTCGGCGACATTGGTAGTGGCGGGCGAGGCCTGTCCACCCGAGCTTGTGGACCGTTGGGCGCCCGGGCGGGTGATGATCAACGCCTATGGCCCCACCGAGGCCACGGTGTACGCGTCGATCAGCGCGCCGCTTATCGCGGGCCCCGCGGTGCCGATCGGTGTACCGGTGTCGGGCGTGGCGTTGTTCGCGCTGGACGCGTGGATGCGCCCGGTCCTGCCCGGGGTGGTCGGCGAGTTGTATGTGGCCGGCCGCGGTGTGGGCCTTGGCTATTGGCGCCGTTCGGGTTTGACGTCGGCACGGTTCGTGGCCTGCCCGTTCGGCGAGCCCGGTGCGCGCATGTACCGCACCGGAGACTTGGTGCGGTGGGGTGCCGACGGGCAGCTGCAGTATCTGGGCCGTGCCGATGAGCAGGTCAAGATTCGTGGGTACCGCATCGAACTCGGCGAAATCCAGGCGGCGCTCGCCGCGCTCGACGGGGTAGCCCAGGCCGTGGTGATCGCCCGTGAGGACGTACCGGGTGATCAGCGCCTGGTCGGCTACGTCACCGGCAGCGCCGACCCGAGCCAGATCCGCGCTCTGCTGGCGGAGCGGCTGCCGAGGTACATGGTGCCAGCCGCGATAGTGGCGATCGATGCCGTGCCGCTGACGGTCAACGGCAAGCTCGACAGACGAACGCTGCCCGTGCCGGACTACGTGGATGACGAGCACTACCGAGCACCGGCCAACCCGGTCGAGGAAATCCTCGCCGATATCTACGCCCGAGTTCTCGGACACGAGCGCGTCGGTGCCGACGACTCGTTCTTCGACCTTGGCGGAGATTCACTGTCCGCGATGCGTCTGATCGCCGCCATCAATGCATCGCTCAATACAGGTATCGCTGTGCGCGTCTTGTTCGACGCGCCCACGGTGTCCCAGCTGGCAGACCGTGTCGGTGGGGAAGAGGCTCGGCTGGCGCCGTTGGTGGCAGGCGAGCGGCCCGCCGTGCTACCGCTTTCGTTCGCTCAATCGCGCTTGTGGTTCCTGGACCAGTTGCAGGGTCCCTCACCGGTTTACAACATGACAGCCGCGTTTCGGTTGGACGGGGAGCTGGATGCCGATGCGTTGGGTGCGGCGCTGGCGGATGTGGTGGATCGTCATGAGAGCCTGCGCACTCTATTCGCGGCTCCCGGCGGTATCCCCCGCCAAGTGGTGGTGGATCGGGGGAACGCCGACTTCGGCTGGGAGATCATCGATGCCGCCGACTGGAACGCGCTGCAGATCCAGCGTGCCGTGGATGCCGTGTCGTGGCACGCTTTCGATCTGTCCGCCGAAGTACCCATGAAAGCAAGGCTTTTCCGCGTCTCCGCGGACAAGCATGTGCTGGTGGTGGTGGTGCACCACATCGCCGCCGACGGTTGGTCGATCGCTCCATTGGTGGCCGATTTGGGGCTCGCCTATGCCGACCGGTGTGGCGGGCGTGCTCCGGGTTGGGCCGACTTATCAGTGCAGTACGCCGATTACACCCTGTGGCAGCGAGCGCAATTCGGTGACCTTGAGGACAGCGACAGCCGTATCGCAGGGCAGCTGGCGTACTGGGAAGGCGCGTTGGCTGGGATGCCGGAACGCATCGCGCTGCCCACCGATCGGCCGTACCCGTTGATGGCTGACCACCACGGGGCGACGATCGCGGTGGACTGGCCCGTGCAGTTGCAGCGACAGGTTGCGCGGGTGGCTCGCGAACACAACGCGACCAGCTTCATGGTGGTGCAGGCGGCGCTGCTGGCGCTGCTCGCCAAGCTCAGTTCCAGTTCTGATGTGGCGGTGGGCTTTCCGATCGCCGGGCGTCGCGATCCCGCTCTCGATGAGCTGGTCGGCTTCTTCGTCAACACGTTGGTGCTGCGGGTGGACCTGGCCGGGGATCCCACCGTTTCCGAGCTTCTGGCCCAGGTGCGTGCTCGCAGCCTGGCCGCCTATGACCACCAGGACGTGCCCTTCGAGGTACTTGTCGAGCGAATGAACCCGACTCGCTCCCTTTCTCATCACCCACTGATTCAGGTGGCGCTGGCGTGGCAGAGCATCGGCGGACATGACATCAACGATTCAGCGGCCAATGTGGCATTGGGCGATGTACGCGCCACCCAGATGCCGGTGGAAACACACACGGCGCGAATGGATCTGAACTTCTCGCTGGCCGAACGCAGGACGCCGACCGGCGAGGCGGCCGGAATCGGCGGGACGGTGGAATTCCGCACCGATGTGTTTGACGCCGACTCAATCCGTACGCTGGTCGCTCGTCTCCAGCGCGTTCTGACGGCCATGACAGCAGAGCCGGCGGCGAGGTTGTCGTCGGTTGAGGCACTCGATGACGCTGAGTACTCCCGATTAGCGGCGCTCGGCAACCACGCGACCTTGTCGCGTCCGGCGCCGAGGGCGGTGTCGATTCCCGGGCTCTTCGCTGAGCACGTGACGCGCGCCCCCGAGGCGGTCGCGGTGACCCACGGCCAGAATTCGTTGACGTACCGCGAACTTGACGATGCCGCGAACCGATTGGCGCACGTACTGATCAAGCGGGGAGTGGGCCCGGGACAGTGTGTCGCGCTGTTGATCAACCGGTCGGCTGAAGCCATCGTGTCGATCCTCGCGGTCCTCAAGACCGGGGCGGCGTATCTGCCCATCGATCCGTCGGTGCCGGATGCGCGGTTGGAGTTCGTGCTGGCGGACGCCGCGCCGGTCGCCGTGGTCACCACCGCCGAGAGGGCCGATCGGCTACGTCGGGATGGCTTGGCGATCATTGACGTGGACAGCGTCGATGCCGACGCTGTGGAGGTGCATCTCCGCGAGGCACTACCCGCACCGGGTGCGGACGATATCGCCTATCTGATCTACACCTCGGGCACCACGGGCGTGCCCAAGGGTGTTGCCCTCAGCCATCACAACGTGACGCAGTTGCTCGAGTCGCTCGATGCGGGGCTGCCGCACCCCGGAGTGTGGTCGCAGACCCACTCGCTGGCCTTCGATGTCTCGGTCTGGGAGATCTTCGGTGCCCTGCTGCGGGGCGGGCGGGTGGTGGTGGTTCCCGAGGAGGTGACCAACTCACCCGACGATTTCCATGCGTTGCTCGTCCGCGAACGGGTCCGTGTGATCACTCAAACACCCTCTGCCGTCAGAGTGTTGCCGCGGGAAGGCCTGGAGTCGGCGGCATTGGTGGTAGTTGGTGAAGCCTGCCCACCGGAGGTGGTCGATCAGTGGGCACCCGGGCGGGTAATGATCAACGCCTACGGTCCCACCGAGACCACCATGTGTGTGGCGATCAGTGCGCCACTACAGGCAGGGCGGGGTGTGCCCATCGGCTCGCCGGTGCCCGGTGCCGCGCTCTTTGTGCTCGACGAGCGGTTGCGCCCTGTCCCGTCCGGGGTGATCGGCGAGCTGTACGTGGCCGGTGCGGGGTTGGGATACGGCTACGTGGGCCGGACCGGCTTGACGGCCGCGCGGTTTGTGGCGTGTCCCTTTGTCGGCGCGGGAGCGCCCGTGCAGCGGATGTATCGCACCGGGGATCTGGTGTGCTGGGGTGCTGACGGACAACTGCAGTATCTGGGCCGCGCCGACGAGCAGGTCAAGATCCGTGGCCATCGCATCGAACTTGGTGAGGTGCAGGCCGTTTTGGCGAGCCTCGAGGGCGTCGAGCAGGCAGTGGTGATCGCGCGCGAGGATCGTCCGGGGGACAAGCGGTTGGTCGGCTACATCACCGGGACCGCCGAGTCTGGCGAGTTGCGTACCGCGATGGTGGATAGGTTGCCGTCATACATGGTGCCCGCGGCGATCGTGGTCTTGGACGCCATTCCGTTGACGGTCAATGGAAAACTCGACTTCCGGGCTCTTCCCGCTCCTGACTACCGTGACCGCGACCGGTATCGCGCCCCGGCGGATGCCGTCGAAGAGGTTCTCGCCGATATCTACGCTCAGGTCCTCGGACTGGATCGAGTGGGCGTCGACGACTCCTTCTTTGATCTTGGCGGCGACAGCATTCTCTCGATGCAGGTGGTGGCGCGGGCCCGAGTTGCCGGCCTGGTGTGCCGTCCGCGCGATGTCTTCGTCGAGCAGAGTGTTGCCCGGCTGGCGCGGGTGGTCGATGTGGCCGCAGATTCACGCGGCCCGATTGATGAAGGGGTGGGGCCGGCAATGGCCACGCCAATCATCCAGTGGCTGAGTGATGTTGACGGTCCGACTGGTGAGTTCAATCAGACCGTGTTGCTGCAGGCTCCCACAGATGTCACCGAGGATGACGTCATAGCGGTAGTGCAGGCCTTGCTGGATCGCCACGCCATGCTGCGGCTGCGCGCCGAGGACGACGGCGTCGCCGGGTTGTCGTTGACGCTGCCCGAGCCGGGCGCGGTGGGCGCGCGAGGCTGCCTGCATGTGGTGGAAGCGTTGTCCGACGAGGTGTTGGTAGCGGCGCGATCGCGGTTGAATCCGCCCGCCGGAGTGATGCTGAACGCGCTGTGGGTAACTGCCGCCGCCCAGCTGGTTCTGGTGGTACACCACATGGCGGTCGATGGCGTCTCATGGCGAATTCTTCTGGAAGACATCAATATTGCGTGGGCACAACGTCGTGTCGGGCAACCCATAGCGCTACCGGCCGCCGGGACATCGTTTCGGCGCTGGGCCGAATTGTTGGACGCGTATGCGCGGCATCCTGAGGTGGAGCGGCAGGCGCAGACGTGGCGCCAGGTGGCGGCGACCGCACCGGTTCTACCGGCGGCACACCCCCAGATAGACACCCACGAGAGTGCGGGACAGCTGTCGGTATCGCTCGACGTCGAGACCACCCGGATGCTGCTCGGCGAGGTTTCTACCGCGTTTCATTTAGGGCCACAAGACATTCTGTTGATCGCATTCGGTCTCGCGGTAGCTGAATTCTCAGGTACCGGAGCCTCGCCAGTCGGCATCGACGTCGAGGGGCACGGACGGCACGAGGATCTAGCCGCCGAGGTCGATCTGTCGCGCACGGTCGGGTGGTTCACCGCCAAGTACCCAGTGGCGTTGACACTCGGCGGACTGCCCTGGGCCCGTGTGGCGGCCGGGGATGTCGCGTTGGGCGCGGTGATCAAGGGCGCCAAAGAGGAGCTCCGATCGCTGCCGGATCCGCTGACCTACGGGCTGCTGCGCTATCTGAATGCCGACGTCGATCTGGACACGGCCGACCCAACGGTCGCCTTCAACTATTTGGGTCGACTGGGGGGCGCCGGTACTGAGCCATCCGATGATCTGTGGCGGATCTCCACGGAGAGCATGTCGTCGACCGGGGCGGCCGCAGCGATACCCATGCCGTTGACGCACACGGTGGCACTGAACGCGGGCACCCTCGACACCGATATCGGCCCACAGCTACAAGCCAATTGGACCTGGGCGTCGTCGATGTTCGACTCTGCCCAGATCACCCGTCTGAGCCGGCTGTGGTTCGAGGCGCTGGTCGGCATCTGTGCACACGTGCGGCAGGGTGGGGGCGGACTGACCCCGTCGGATATCGCGCCTGCCCTGCTCAGCCAGCGACAGATCGACGAGTTGGAGCAGCAGTATCGGATCGCAGATGTATTGCCGCTAAGTGCATTACAGCAGGGTTTGATCTTTCACAGCAGCGCAGGAAATGGGCCTGAGGATCTCTATGTGGTGCAGCTCGACATCACGGTCGACGGGCCACTTGATCAGCACCGTCTGCACGATGCCGTGCAAACGGTGGCGCGTCGCCACCCGCACCTGGCAGCGCGGTTCTGCGAGCAGTTCGACCAACCGGTGCAGGTCATCCCCGCCGATCCCACTGCGGGGTGGAGATATGTCGATCTGAGTATCGACACCGAGGTCGAATTCCTCAGTGCCGAAACGGAAGGGCGGGTCCAGCGGGAGTGCGCCGCCGAACGTGCCGCGGTCTGTGATCTGTCTGACCCGCCGGCTTTCCGGGTTGCCTTGATTCGCATAGGGCACGATCGGCACCGATTTGTGCTCACCAACCACCACATTGTCCTCGATGGTTGGTCGCTGCCAATCCTGCTGCACGAGATTTTCGCCGGTTATCGCGGGCAGCGGTTGCCCGCGGCCACTCCGTACCGGAGTTTCATCGGCTGGCTGGCAGACCGGGATCACGCGGGGGCCCAGGCGGCCTGGGGTGAGGTGCTCGCGGGTTTTGACACACCCACACTCGTCGACTCGCGGCAGAAATCGGTGCGCGGGTATCGGGGCGTGCGGGCGCATCGGGTGTCCGAACAAACCACCCGAGCAGTTGGTGAACTGGCGCGATCGCAGCACACCACCGTCAACATCGTGTTGCAGGGCGCCTGGGCGCTGCTGCTCACCTCATTGACCGGTCACCACGATGTCGCCTTCGGCACCGTGGTCTCCGGGCGGCCGGCGGAGGTGGTGGGCGCGGAATCGATGGTGGGCCTGATGATCAACACCGTGCCGGTGCGTGCGGATATCACCCCACAAACGACCACCGTCGATCTGCTTGATCAATTGAAGCGCTCCCATGCCAAGACCCTGGAGCATCACCATTTCTCGCTCAGCGAGATTCACCGCATCGCCGACCACGATCGACTGTTCGACACGCTGTTCGTCTTTGAGAACTATCCGGTGGATAGCGGCGCGTTGTCAGGCGTGGACGGGATCACAGTCACCGACATCACCAGCCACGAATCGACCGATTACCCGCTGACGATGCAAGCCATACCCGGTGAAGAACTGCGGCTGCGTATCGAATACGACACGGCGGTTTTCGACGCTGCCGATATCGAAGCCCTCGCGCACCGTGTCGAGGCGGTGTTGGAGGCGATGACCTCCGATCCGGGCCGGTCCCTGTCGGCGATGGAGATGCTCGACGGAACGGAGCGTGCCCGGCTGCAGCGGTGGGGTAATCGAGCCGTGCTGAAACGTCTCCCAGCGCCGGCGTCGGTGCCGCAGCTGTTTGCCGCGCAGGTGGCGCGTATGCCGGAGGCGGTGGCACTGGTCTGCGGGCACCGGTCATTGACGTATCGGGAGCTCGATGAGGCGTCAAACCAGCTGGCGCACCTTCTCATTGGCCGCGGAGTCGGGCCGGGCGAGCGAATCGCGTTGATGTTCCCCCGTTCGGCTGAGGCAGTCGTGGCGATCTTGGCGGTGCTCAAGACCGGCGCGGCTTACCTACCGATCGATCCAGCGCTGCCGTCGGCCCGCGTCGAGTTCATGGTGTCTGACGCAGCGCCGATCGCGGCCGTCACCACCACGATGTTCGTGAACCGCTTCACCGGGTACGACGTGATGATCTTCGATGTCGAGGATTCCGCTGTTGCCGCCCAGCCGAGTACCGCAGTGCCGCCGCCGGATCCGGATGACATGGCCCACATCATTTACACCTCGGGCACTACCGGGTTACCCAAGGGCGTCGCAGTCAGTCAGCGCAACGTGACGCAGCTGTTCGACTCGTTACAGATCGGCGTATCGCTGGAGCCGGGACAGGTGTGGACACAGTTCCACTCGTACGCGTTCGACTTCTCGGTGTGGGAGATCTGGGGTGCGCTGCTGCACGGTGGACGGCTGGTGGTGGTGCCCGAGCTAGTGGCCCGTTCGCCGCATGACTTCCACGAGCTGCTGGTGCGCGAACAGGTGACGGTGCTGACGCAAACCCCGTCGGCGGCGTCGATGCTGGCGGTCGATGGTCTAGAGGCCGTGTCGCTGGTCATCGGCGCGGAGCCCTGTCCGCCGGCATTGGTGGATCGCTGGGCGCCGGGTCGGGTGATGGTCAACGTTTACGGCCCTACCGAGACGACGATGTGGTTATGTGCCAGTGCTCCTTTGGAGGCAGAGGCGGGCCCACCGCCGATCGGCTCGCCGACTGCCTGGGCGTCGTTCTTTGTGCTGGACGAGTGGCTGCGTCCGGTGCCTACAGGCGTGGTCGGTGAGTTGTACCTGGCCGGTGCGGGAGTCGGCATGGGGTACTGGTGTCGCTCGGGCCTGACCGCGTCTCGGTTCATGGCCTGTCCGTTCGGTAAGCCCGGAACGCGCATGTACCGCACCGGCGATCTGGTGCGTTGGCGCGCCGACGGCCAGCTGGACTACCTCGGCCGCGCCGATGAGCAAGTCAAGATTCGTGGGTACCGCATCGAGCTCGGCGAGATCCAATCGGCGCTGACCGCGCTGGAGGGAGTTGATCACGCGGCGGTGATCGCGCGCGAGGACCGTCCGGGAGACAAGCGCCTGGTCGGTTACATCACCGGAAGCGCCGATCCGATCACCGTCCGTGCGGCGTTGGCAGATCGGCTGCCGGGCTACATGGTTCCCGCCGCGGTGATGGCGCTTGCGACATTGCCCGTGACGGTCAACGGCAAGCTCGACGTCCGGGCGTTGCCGGGGCCGGACTACCGGGATGCAGACCATTACCGTGCACCGGCAGGCGCGGTCGAAGAGATCCTGGCCGGAATCTTCGCGCGCGTGCTGGATGTGGAACGTGTTGGCGTCGACGATTCATTCTTCGATCTCGGTGGAGATTCCGTCTCGACGATGCGTCTGGTCGCAGCGATCAACGCCAGCCTGAATACCGAACTTTCCGCGCGTACGGTCTTCGAGGCACCCACCGTCGCCCAGTTGGCTCCGCGTATCGGTGAGGGCACGGGGCGCCTGGAACCGCTGGTGGCGGGGGATCGACCCGCACTGGTTCCCCTGTCCTTCGCCCAGAACCGGTTGTGGTTCGTCGATCAATTACAGGGTCCCTCACCGGTTTACAACATGCCGGTGGGTCTGCGGCTACATGGGAGCCTTGATACCCGTGCGCTGGGTGCGGCACTGGGCGACCTCATCGGCCGTCACGAAAGCCTGCGCACGCGCTTCGAGGCACCCGGTGGAACGCCTCGGCAGGTGGTGGTATCGGAGGACGAGGCCGACTTCGGTTGGGACGTCGTCGATGCCACGACATGGCCGTCGAACCGCCTGGCTGAGGCGGTCGCTGCGGCAGTCTGCTACAGCTTTGACCTGGCAGCCGAAATACCCTTGCGGGCGACGCTTTTCCGTGTCGCCAGGGATGAACACGTGTTAGTGGCGGTGGTGCACCACATCGCTGCCGACGGGTGGTCCCTCACTCCGTTGGTTCGTGATCTGAGTGTGGCGTACGGCAGCCGATGCGCTGGCCACGCTCCCGACTGGGAGCCCTTGGCTGCGCAGTATGTCGACTACACGCTGTGGCAGCGTGCACAGTTGGGCGACCTCGATGACAGCGGCAGCCCTATCGCCGCGCAGTTGGCTTACTGGGAAGACACCCTCGCTGGCCTCCCCGAACGGGTGGCGCTGCCCACCGATCGGCCCTACCCGCCTATCGCCGATCAGCGCGGTTCCACCGTGGATGTTCAGTGGCCGGCCGAATTGCAGCAGCAGATACGCGTGGTCGCGAGCGAACACGGCGCGACCAGCTTCATGGTGATGCAGGCCGCGCTGGCGGTGCTGCTTTCTAGGCTCAGTGGGACTTCTGATGTGGCCGTTGGCTTCCCGATCGCGGGGCGCCGTGACCCGGCACTCGACGAGTTGGTGGGCTTCTTCGTCAACAATTTGGTGCTGCGCGTCGACTTGGCTGGTGACCCCACTGTGGCGGACTTGTTGGCCCAGGTGCGGCAGCGCAGCCTGGCCGCGTACGAGCATCAGGACGTTCCCTTCGAAGTCTTGGTGGAGCGGCTCAACCCCACCCGAAACCTGACTCATCACCCGCTCGTACAGGTGGCATTGGCTTGGCAGAATCTGCCATGGCAGGACGCAGGTCCCGCTGACGCGTTGCGTCTCGGCGACCTGAGGGTTACGCCGTTGCCGGTGGAAACCCAGACGGCCCGGATGGATCTGACGTTCTCACTAGGGGAACGCTGGACCCAGGCCGGAGAGCCCGCCGGGATCGGCGGCGCGGTGGAATTCCGTACCGACGTGTTCGACGCGCACAGCATCGAAACGCTGCTCGGGCGGTGGCGGCGGGTGGTGGCCGCAATGACTGCCGATCCCTCCCAGAGACTTTCGCGTATCGACGTGCTCGACGAGGCCGAGCACGCCCGCGTCGACGGCTGGGGCCACCGTGCGGTGTTAACCGTCCCGGCCCCGGCCCCTGTGTCGATTCCGTCATTGTTCGCCGAACAGGTCGCGCGTGCGGCCAAGGCAGTCGCGATCAGTTTCGACGGACGTGAGCTGACCTACGGCGAACTTGACGATGCCACAAACCGTTTGGCGCACAGACTCATCGCCCAGGGTGTTCGTCCAGGTGCGTGCGTGGCACTGCTGGCCGAGCGCTCCCCGGAAGCGATCATGGCAATGTTGGCGGTGCTGAAGACCGGGGCCGCGTATCTGCCGATCGACGTGCTACTGCCCGACGCACGCATCGAATTCATGCTTGCCGATGCCGCGCCGGCCACCGCGATCACCACGGCGGGTCTCGCCGATCGACTAGCCGGGTACGACTTGTCGATCATCGATGCCAGCGACACCGCGGATGCGGCTGCTCCCGCAGCGGATTCCGCACTGCCGCTGCCGGATCCGGATGATCTCGCGTACATCATCTATACATCGGGTACTACCGGTGTACCCAAGGGCGTTGCGATCACTCATCACAACGTGACGCAGCTGATGGGGACACGGGACACCTTCCTGGCGGGGCAGGTGTGGACACAGTGGCACTCCTATGCCTTCGACGCGTCGGTCGAAGAGATCTGGGGCGCGCTGCTGCATGGGGGACGGCTGGTCGTGGTGCCGGAGTCGGTAGCGCGCTCACCGGAGGACCTCACCGCCTTGCTGGTGGCCGAACAGGTCAGCGCGTTGAGCCAGACGCCCTCGGCCGTCGCGATGCTGGACCCCGAGGCTTTGGGATCGGTGTCCTTGTTGGTAGCCGGTGAGACCTGCTCGGCCGAGGTGGTGGACCGCTGGGCGCCCGGACGGCTGATGGTCAATGCGTACGGCCCGACCGAGACCACGATCTGCGCCTCACGGAGTACGCCGCTGAATGCCGAGTCGGCGGGACCGAACATTCCGATCGGTGCGCCGGTCTCGGGTGCGGCGATGTTCGTGCTGGACGGGTCGATGCGTCCGGTGCCCCCCGGTGTGGTTGGCGAGTTGTACATCGCCGGGCGCGGTGTGGGTGTGGGCTACGTGGGTCGAACCGGTTTGACGGCCTCGCGATTTGTGGCCTGTCCTTTTGTCGGCGCGGGAGCGCCGCCACAGCGGATGTATCGCACGGGTGATCTGGTGCACTGGGGCACCGACGGGCAGCTGCGGTATGTGGGACGCACCGATGAGCAGGTCAAGATCCGTGGGTATCGCGTCGAGCTCGGAGAAGTCCAGGCGGTCTTGGCGGGACTGGACGGGGTCGGGCAGGCGGCGGTGATCGCCCGCGAGGACCGTCCTGGTGACACGCGCCTGGTGGGCTACGTGACAGGCACGACGAATCCGGCCAAGTTGCGCGCCCAGCTTGCCGAACAGCTGCCGGCCTACATGGTTCCGGCCGCCGTCGTGGTGCTGGCGACGTTGCCGATGACCGTCAACGGCAAGCTCAACACCCGCGCCCTGCCGGCACCCGAGTATCAGGACATCGATCGCTACCGCGCCCCGAGCACCCTCACCGAGGAGATCTTGGCTGGAATCTACGCGCGGGTACTGGGGGTGGAACGCGTAGGCATCGACGACTCGTTCTTCGATCTGGGCGGCGATTCGCTGTCGGCGATGCGCCTGATCGCGGCGGTCAACGCCGACCTGGATGCCGCGATATCGGTGCGCACCGTGTTCGAAGCGCCGACGGTGGCTCAGTTGGCACCTCGCATCGGCGGGGAGTCGAACACGCTCGGCTCATTGGTGGCTCGCGAGCGGCCCGCGGAGATTCCGCTCTCGTTTGCCCAATCGCGGTTGTGGTTCCTGGATCAATTACAGGGGCCTTCGCCGGTCTACAACATGGCGACAGCGCTTCGAATCAGCGGGGACCTGGACGTCGGCGCGCTGGGCGCGGCGCTGGCCGATGTGGTGGCTCGCCACGAGAGCCTCAGAACCCTGTTCCAGGTGACGGGGGGAGTGCCGCAGCAGCTGGTTGTGCCCTCCGACCATGCTCACTTTGGCTGGGGTGTCGTCGATGCCACCGGTTGGACGGCGGAACAGCTACAGGAGGCCATTGGCGAGGCGGCGCGGCACACATTCGATCTGGCTACTGAAATACCGTTGAGCGCGCGGCTTTTCCGCATCACAGGCGACGAACACGTGCTGGCGGCCGTGGTACACCACATCGCGGCCGACGCCTGGTCGATCACCCCACTGGTGGCCGACCTCGGGGTGGCCTACGCCAGCCGGGTCGCGGGCCAGGCCCCCGGCTGGGCGCCCCTGGCGGTGCAGTACGTCGATTACACGCTATGGCAACGTGCCGAATTCGGCGATCTCGACGATGGTGAGAGTCGCATCGCTACCCAGGTGACCTACTGGCAGGATGCGCTGTCGGGGATACCTGAACGGGTAGAGCTACCCACCGACCGGCCGTACCCGGCGGCCGCGGATCAGCGCGGCGCCACCGTTACGCTGGGCTGGTCCGCTGACCTGCAACAGCAGATTGCAAGAGTGGCAAGGGAACACAACGCCACCAGCTTCATGGTGGTGCAGGCCGCTCTCGGGATACTGCTGGGCAAGCTCAGTGGAAGTACTGATGTCGCTGTGGGATTCCCGATCGCGGGGCGCCGAGACCCCGCCCTCGATGAGCTGATCGGGTTCTTTGTCAACACCTTGGTGTTGCGGGTAGACCTGGCCGGTGACCCGACAATCGCGGAGCTGCTTGCTCAGGTGCGAGGACGCAGCCTGTCCGCGTATGAAAACCAGGACGTGCCTTTCGAAGTGCTTGTCGAGCGGCTCAACCCCACCCGATCCCTGACCCACCACCCCCTGGTTCAGGTGGCGCTGGGTTGGCAGAACGTCCCTGGACAAGACAACAACACGTCCGGGCCCGGGTTGACCCTGGGGGACTTGGACGTCAGCCAGATGACGGCGGATACCCAGACCGCTCGGATGGATCTGAGCTTCTCGATGGCCGAACGCCGAACGCACAGTGGCGATCCCGCCGGTATCGGCGGAACGGTGGAGTTCCGCACCGACGTCTTCGACCGGACCAGCATCGAAACGCTGATCGACCGCTTCGAGCAGGTGGTCATGGCGATGACCGCCGACGTGGGCCAGCGCCTGTCGTCGATCGACGTGGTCGATGCGCAGGAGCATGCCCGCCTCGATGCCATGGGTAATCAAGCGATGCTGGGCCGGAAGCGAAGCGCACCGGTATCGGTCCTCGCGTTGTTCGGGGAACAGGTAGCGCGCACGCCGGAGGCGGTGGCGATCACCCACGACGAGCGTTCGATGAGCTATCGGCAACTCGATAGGGCCGCGAACCTGTTGGCGCACATGCTCATCGCGCAGGGCGCCGGTCCCGGAGGCTGCGTTGCGCTGCTGATGGAACGCTCCGCCGAAGCGATCATCGCCATGCTGGCGGTACTGAAGTCCGGAGCGGCGTATCTCGCGATCGACCCGGCGGTGCCTGCCGCGCGGATTGATTTCATGCTGGCGGACGCCGCGCCCGTCGTCGCGATGACCACCGGCGGTCTGGCCGAGCGGTTGGACGGTCGTGGGTTGGTGGTCATCGATGTCGGCGATATGTCGGATATCGATGACTCCATAGTGGATAACGAACTCGGTACCGCACTCCCGGACTCGGACCCCGAAGATATTGCCTACCTCATCTACACATCGGGAACCACGGGTGCACCCAAGGGAGTGGCCGTCACCCACCACAATATGACCCACTTGGCGCGGTCGACACCGAAGCACCTGCCGACGGATCAGGTATGGACGCAGTGTCATTCGTATGCGTTCGACTTCTCGGTCTGGGAGATCTGGGCTGCGCTGTTGAGCGGCGCACGCCTGGTGGTGGTCCCCGAGTCCGTCGTGACCTCCCCCGATGAGTTCCATGCGCTGCTGATCAGTGAGCGGGTCAATGTACTCACCCAGACCCCCTCTGCGGCTGGCGCATTGTCGCCGCGGGGGCTGGAGTCGGTGGCGCTGCTTTTGGGCGGCGAGGCCTGTCCTGGTGAGGTAGTGGACCGTTGGGCACCGGGCCGGACGGTGATCAACGCCTACGGTCCCACCGAAATCACGGTCTACGCATCGATGAGCGCGCCGTTGACAGCTGGATCCGGGGCCGCGCCCATCGGTGCGCCCGTGCCGACATCGGCACTGTTCGTACTCGATGAGTGGTTGCGGCCAGTGCCGGTCGGTGTGACCGGCGAGCTGTACGTGGCCGGCGACGGTGTGGCCTGCGGATACCTGGGCCGGTCGGGGTTGACGTCATCGCGCTTTGTGGCGTGCCCGTTTGGTGAGTCCGGTGCGCGGATGTATCGCACCGGCGATCTGGTGAGCTGGCGAGCCGATGGCCAGCTGCAGTACCTCGGGCGTGCCGATGACCAGGTGAAGATCCGCGGGTACCGCATCGAACTCGGAGAAGTGCAGGCGGCGTTGGCTGCGCTGGATGCCGTATCGCAGGCAGTGGTGATCGCCCGCGAGGACCAACCGGGGATCAAGCGTCTGGTCGGTTACGTCACCGAATCGGTGATCGGGGCGGTGGACTCGGCCACGCTGCGAAATGCATTGGCAGACAGAGTTCCTGGATATATGGTCCCGAGCGCGATTGTTGTTCTGGATGCCTTGCCGTTGACGGTGAACGGCAAGCTCGATACCCGCGCGCTGCCGGTTCCGGAGTATCAGGACGTCGATCGATACCGCGCTCCGGCCGATGCGATCGAGGAGACACTGGCCGGCATCTACGCCCAGGTTCTCGGGCTCGATCGTGTCGGAGTCGACGATTCCTTCTTCGATCTGGGCGGCGACAGCATCCTGTCGATGCAAGTGGTTGCCCGGGCCCGGGCATGCGGTGTGACGTGTCGGCCCCGAGACATCTTTGTCGAGCAGACCGTGTCCAGACTGGCCCAAGTGGTCGGTATGGCCAGCGATGACACAGGTCCGCTTGACGAGGGTGTCGGGCCGGTGCTGGCGACCCCGATCATGCGCTGGCTGCGTGAGGTCGAAAAGTCCGGGGGCCCGATCGGCCAGTTCAACCAGACGGTGGTTATCCAGGCCCCGCCGGGAGCTACCGAGTCCGAGGTGACGGTTGTCCTGGGTGCGCTGCTCGACCGGCACGCCATGCTGCGGCTGCGCGCCGAGGTGGACGATGCCCGGGACTGGTCACTTCGGGTGCCTGAAAAGGGCTCAGTGCTGCCGCATCTCAACTCGGCGGACACGCTGTCCGATGAGGCGTTGATGATGGCGCGGTCGCGGTTGAATCTGGCCGCGGGAGAGATGGTCAGTGCGTTGTGGGTGACGTCTACGAGCCAGCTGGTGCTGATGATTCATCATCTGGCCGTCGACGCGGTGTCCTGGCGGATCTTGCTCGAAGACCTCAATATCGCGTGGGTGCAGCATCGCCAGGGTCAACCCGTGGCATTGCCGACGACCGGAACCTCCTTCGCCCGGTGGGCATCACTGCTCGGCGAGTACGCGCACACCGCGGCCGCGGTGGAACAGGCCGACAGCTGGCGCCGGGTGTTGGCCACCCCATCGGCATTGCCCGCGGTTCGGCCCGAGCTGGACACGTATGCCACTGCGGGCAATCTCACGGCGTCGCTGGATGCTGAGACGACCCGCGCGCTGTTGGGTGAGGTCCCGGCGGCGTTCCACGCTGGGGTTCAAGACATTCTGTTGATCGCTTACGCGTTGGCGTTAACCCAATTCCTTGGGGTCACCTTGCCGATAGGTATCGACGTCGAGGGACACGGCCGCGTGGAGGATCTCGGAGACATCGCTGCCAACATCGATCTATCCCGCACTGTCGGCTGGTTTACCTCCAAGTACCCGGTGGCATTGCGAGTAGCGAGCCATGTCGGGCGATCCGAGGGCGGGTTGCGCTGGGATCAGGTGGTGGCAGGTGATGCCGCACTTGGACGCGTGATCAAAGACGCCAAGGAACAATTGCGGGCTCTGCCCGAGGGCATGACCTATGGACTGACGCGCTACCTCAACTCCGATATCGATCTGTCCGGACCGGATCCGGCCATTGGATTCAACTACCTCGGCCGACTGGGGGCGGCCGGCGCCGCACAGTCGGAGGCCCTCACCGAACTGTGGCAGGTCAGTCACGACGCAGCGGAGGTATCCGCCGCGGCCGCCGCGATCTCCATGCCCCTCGGACATACCCTGGAACTCAACGCGAGTACCGCCGAGACAGACTCCGGTCCAAGTCTTTACGCCAGTTGGACGTGGGCCCCCTCGGCACTTGACGATGCGCAGGTAGATCGACTCAACCAGCTGTGGTTCGACGCTCTGACCGGGATCTGCCTGCATGTGCGCGGGGGTGGCGGTGGCCTGACACCGTCCGACATCGCCCCCGCCCGCCTCACCCAGCAGGAGATCGACGAACTCGATCGAGACGACCCGATCGCCGACGTGCTGCCCCTGACACCCCTGCAGCACGGACTTCTGTTCCAGGCCAATGCCACTCGCGGTAGCGGTGATGACGTCTACGCCATGCAGCTCGATGTCACGGTAACTGGTCCGCTGGATGCGCAGCGGCTGCGTGAGGCGGTACGCGCAGTGATCAACCGCCACCCCAACCTGGCGGCCCGGTTCGACAAGAGATTCGACGAACCGGTGCAGATCATTCCGGCCAACCCCAGCGTGCCTTGGCAGTACCTCGACCTGTCCGCGAAGAAAACCGACAGGGACGACAGGCTGGGGGAGCTGTGTGCCGCCGAGCGGGCATTGGTGTGTGACCTGGCCAGCCAGCCGGCGTTCCGGGCGGCACTGATCCGCGTATCCGATGATGTTCACCGGTTTGTCATGACCTATCACCACATCGTGCTCGACGGTTGGTCACTGCCAATCTTGCTGCAGGAGATATTCGCCGGCTATTACGGACAGCGCCTTCCCGCGGCCGCGTCGTACCGCAGGTTCGTGACATGGCTGTCCGATCGAGATGTCGACAGTGCGCGCCAGGCCTGGCGCGACGTTCTCGCGGGATTCGACACCCCGGCGTTGGTCGCCCCCAAGGCCCGGACAACGTCAGGGCGACGTGCCACGGAGACCTACCGGTTGCCCACGGAGACAACAAGGGCTGCCAATGAATTGGCGCGTGCTGAACACACCACGGTCAACACCGTGCTGCAAGCGGCCTGGGCGCAGGTGCTGATGTGGCTGACGGGCCGGCACGATGTCGCCTTCGGTGTCGCGGTCTCAGGCCGGTCTGCGGAGGTGGCAGGTGCGGATTCAATGGTCGGCCTGCTGATCAACACTGTGCCGGTGCGAGCGACGATCACGCCGGACACCACCATCGCCGAGCTGCTGGACAATCTGCAGCGCCGCCATAGCGATACCCTCGACCACCAGCATCTGGCCCTCAGCGAGATCCACCATGCCGTCGGTCATGATCAACTATTCGACACCCTGTTCGTCTACCAGAACTATCCGGTGGAGTCCGTGGCGTCATCGATGGCCGACGGGTTGGCCATCACCGAAGTCAGCGGCCGCGAGTACAACCACTACCCGCTGACCCTGCAAGCCATGCCCGGCAATGAACTGGTCCTGCGTGTCGAATTCGATACCGCCGTGTTCAGTGCGAACCGGGTGCGAAAGATCGTCGAGCGGTTCCAGCGAGTGCTGGAGGCCATGACGGGGGAGGTGCAGCAACAGTGAAAGCCGATGCCACCAGGCGCTTGTTGTCCATGGATCTGGGCGACACGGATGAGCGCACGGAGCTGGATGTGTGGGGTAACCGGGCAGCGCTGGACCGTCCCGTGACCTCGATGTCGATTCCGGCATTGTTCGCCGAGCAGGTGGCGCGTCATCCGGGCGCGGTGGCGGCCAGCTTCGGTGGCAGCCACGTGTCATACCGCGGACTCGATGAGGCCTCGGATCGGTTGGCGTACTGGCTTCTTGCGCACGGAGTGGGTGCTGGGCAGCGGGTGGCGTTGCTGTTCTCACGGTCGGTTGAGGCAGTCGTGGCGATCCTGGGGGTGTTGAAAACCGGTGCGTCGTATGTGCCGATTGACCCATCGGTGCCGGATGCCCGGCTGGAGTTCGTGCTGGCCGATGCTGAGCCGTTGGTCGCGGTCACCACTTCCGATCTGGCGAGCCGGCTGAACGGACGCGGGCTGGTGGTCATTGACGTTGGCGACGTCCCCGCCGAGACTGCTGCGGTTGATGGACGGCCAACATTGGTGACGCCCGGCGGCGATGATATCGCGTACGTGATCTACACCTCTGGAACCACCGGCGTCCCGAAAGGTGTTGCTATTGCGCACCATAATGTAACGCGGCTGATTGAGGCAATTGACGCCGAGCTGGAGTTGCCGCCGGGACAGGTTTGGTCCCAGTGTCATTCGTTGGCCTTCGATTTCTCGGTGTGGGAGATTTTCGGTGCATTGCTGCATGGTGGGCGGCTGGTGGTGGTGTCGGATTCGGTGGTGCGCTCACCCGAGCAGTTCCATGCGCTGCTTGTTGATGAACACGTCAATGTGCTGAGTCAGACACCGTCGGCGTTCTATGCGTTGCAGGCTCTGGACGCGACTCGGCCGAACGGTCGGCAGCTCGATCTTGCGGCAGTGATCTTCGGAGGGGAGGCGTTGGAGCCGCAGCGTCTGAGGGGGTGGTTCGAGGACCATCCAGGCTCACCGCGATTGATCAACATGTACGGGATTACCGAGACGACGGTCCACGCCTCGTTCCGTCAGATCGTTGCCGGCGACGTCGACGGCGCGGACAGCCCGATCGGAGTACCTCTTGGCCACTTGGCATTTGCGGTCCTGGACGACTGGATGCAGCCGGTAGCGGTTGATGTGGTCGGCGAGCTGTATGTGGCCGGCGCGGCTTTGGGTTATGGCTATCTGGGACGTGCGCCGTTGACCACCACCAGATTTGTGGCCTGTCCGTTCGGAGAGCCCGGTACCAGGATGTATCGTACCGGAGACCTGGTGTGCTGGGGCTCCGACGGACAACTGCGATATTTGGGACGGGCCGACGAGCAGGTCAAGATTCGTGGGCATCGCATCGAGCTCGGTGAAATTCAATCAGTGTTACTGGGTTTCGAAGGTGTCGACCAGGCTGTGGTTATCGCTCGCGAAGACCGTCCCGGAGATAGGCGGTTGGTCGCCTACATCACCGGCACGGCCGACCCGGTGGTGTTGCGTGACGGGTTGTCCGACAGGCTGCCCTCCTACATGGTCCCTGTCGCGGTGGTCACCTTGCGAGGCTTTCCGTTGACTGTCAATGGAAAACTCGACAAGAGCGCCTTGCCGGCCCCGGAGTATCGATCCATCGATCAATACCGCGCCCCGGCAAATCCGACCGAGGAGATCCTGGCCGGCATCTATGCGCAAGTTCTGGGCCTGGACCGCGTCGGTATCGACGACTCATTCTTCGACCTAGGTGGGGACTCGCTGTTGGCGATGCGTCTGGTCGCCGCGCTTAACCGGTCCATGGATGCCGGTCTAGAAGAGCGTGCGGTGTTCGACGCTCCGACGGTGGCGCAGCTGATGCTCCGCATCGGCGGTGACGAGCATCGACTGGAGCCCTTGGTAGCCGGCGAGCGGCCGGAGGTGATGCCCTTGTCTTTTGCGCAGAGCCGACTCTGGTTCATCGACCAATTGCATGGTCCTTCACCGGTTTACAATCTGGCGGTGGGGCTGCGCCTGCAGGGGCCCCTTGATGAGGATGCCCTTGGCTCGGCGTTCGTGGACGTGCTGAATCGCCATGAGAGCCTGCGCACGCTGTTCCCGGCGGTCGACGGGAAACCGCAGCAGCTGGTCGTCGCGGCCGAGGAGATCGAATTCGGCTGGGACGTTGTGGATGCGTCCGGATGGCCAGCAGGCCGGCTGGAAGAATCGATTGCAGATTCGGCGCGGCACAGTTTCAACCTCGCGACTGAGATCCCGGTGAGAGCAAGGCTTTTCCGCACTACCGAGGATGATCACGTATTGGTGGCGGTGGTGCACCATATCGCCGCGGACGGTTGGTCGGTTACCCCACTGGTCTCCGACCTGGGTGTGGCCTACGCCAGCCGGCATGCGGGGCAGGCCCCCGATTGGAAGCCATTGGCCGTCCAATACGCCGATTACACACTGTGGCAGCGCGCGCAGCTGGGCGTACTGGATGACAGCGAGAGCCGCATCTCCCGGCAATTGACCTACTGGGAAGAAGCGCTGGCCGAGATGCCCGAGCGTTTGGCGCTGCCGACCGACCGGCCGTATCCATTGGTGGCTGATCAACGTGGCTCCAGGGTGGACGTGAGTTGGCCGGCGGATTTGCAGCAGCAGGTCAATCGATTGGCCCGGGAACACAACGCGACGAGTTTCATGGTCATGCAGGCGGCCCTCGCTGTGCTGTTCTCCAAGCTCAGCGCGAGTTCTGATGTGGCGGTGGGATTCCCGATCGCCGGACGTCGCGACGCGGCGCTCGATGAACTGGTCGGGTTTTTCGTCAACACGTTGGTGCTGCGGGTTGACCTAGCAGGAGACCCCAGTGTCACCGAAGTGCTGGCTCAGGTGCGGGCACGCAGTTTGGGCGCTTTCGAGAATCAGGACGTGCCATTCGAGGTGCTCGTCGAGCGATTGAATCCGGCCAGGTCGCTGACCCATCACCCCTTGGTGCAGGTGATGCTGGCTTGGCAGAACGTGCCCGGACAGATAGGCGACTCTCGCGGCGGAGTGGCGTTGGCAGACCTGCAGCTCACGCAGCTACCGCTGGATACTCACTCGGCCCGGATGGATCTGTCGTTTTCGCTGTCCGAGTCTTGGACCGAATCAGGCGATGCCGCGGGGATTTCGGGGACGGTGGAGTTTCGCACCGATGTGTTCGACACGGGCAGTGTCGAGACTCTGATCGATCGGTTACAACGGGTGCTCGAGGCGATGACTGCCGACGACACCCGGCCGTTGTCGGCGATCGACGTGTTGGATGCCGAGGAGCTCGCCCAGTTGGATGGCTGGGGCAATCGGGCGGAGTTGGCCAGGCCCGAGACCGCGGTGTCGATCCCCGCGTTGTTCGCCCAGCAGGTCGCTCGGGTGCCTGGGGCGCTGGCGGTCTGTTTCGACGGCAGCCATGTGTCCTACCAGGAACTGGATGAGGCGTCGAACAGGTTGGCGCACTTGCTTGTCCAGTATGGCGTGGGCCCTGGAGAGCGAGTGGCTCTGCTGTTCTCGCGGTCGGTTGAGGCCATCGTGGCGATCCTGGGGGTTCTCAAGACCGGTGCGGCCTATGTGCCGATCGATCCGGCAGTGCCGGGTACACGGCTGGAGTTCGTGGTCGCGGACGCCGAGCCGGTAGTCGCGGTGACCACTGCCGATCTGGTGAATCGGTTGGATGGGTACGGGGTCGTGGTCATCGATATGGATGACCCGGCGCTTGATGCTCAGCCCGCGAGCGCGCCGTCGGTGGGTCCGACGGCCGCGGATGTCGCTTACGTGATTTATACCTCGGGGACAACCGGTGTGCCCAAAGGTGTTGCCATTCCGCATCGGAATGTGACTCGTCTGTTGCGAGCGCTTGACGCCGACCTCGAGTTATCGGCGGGTCAGGTGTGGGCGCAGAGCCATTCGCTCGCTTTCGACTTCTCGGTGTGGGAGATCTTTGGTGCCCTGCTGCATGGTGGGCGGCTGGTGGTCGTGTCCGAATCGGTGGTGCGGTCGCCCGAAGAGTTCCATGCCCTATTGGTAGACGAGCAGGTCAGTGTGTTGAGTCAGACGCCCTCGGCGTTCTATGCGCTGCAAACGGTGGATGCGATGGCTGCCGAGTCCGCCGGCCAGCTCGGTGTTGAGGTGGTGGTGTTCGGAGGGGAGGCGTTGGAACCGCAGCGTTTGGCGCAGTGGCGGGACCGGCATCCGGTGTTACCACGATTGATCAATATGTACGGGATCACCGAAACGACGGTGCATGCCTCGTTCCGCGAAATCACCGCCGCCGATCTTGAGAGCACGGTCAGCCCGATCGGATTGCCGCTGGCCCACCTCGGGTTTGCCGTGCTGGATGGATGGTTGCGGCCGGTACCAGCCGGTGTGGTTGGCGAGTTGTACGTGGCGGGTGCTGGTTTGGGTCACGGCTATCTGGGCAGGACAGGCTTGACCGCCTCCCGGTTTGTGGCCTGCCCGTTTGGGACGCCGGGGTCGCGGATGTACCGTACCGGGGACTTGATGTGCTGGGGGCAGGACGGCCAGCTGCAGTATGCGGGGCGCGCCGATGAGCAGGTGAAGGTCCGCGGGCATCGTATTGAGCTCGGTGAAATCCATTCGGCGTTAATGGATCTGAACGGGGTTGAACAGGCGGTTGTGATTGCCCGGGAGGATCGTCCGGGTGATAGGCGTCTGGTCGGCTACATCACAGGTACCGCCGACTCGGGCAAGATCCGCGCACAGCTGGCTGAGTGTCTCCCGAACTACATGGTGCCCGCCGCCGTGGTGGCCCTGGCGGCCTTGCCATTAACGGTCAACGGCAAGATCGATAAGAAGGCCTTGCCCGCACCGGAATACACCGATGTCGATCACTATCGGGCACCCGCCACCCTTGTCGAGGAGATTCTGGCCGGCATATACGCGCAGGTTCTGGGTCTGGACCGGGTCGGTGTCGACGACTCATTCTTTGACCTCGGCGGGGACAGCATTTCCGCTATCCAGGTGGTGTGGCGGGCTCATGGCGCCGGCCTGGTCGGTCGGCCGCGCGACATCTTCGTGCAGCAGACCGTGGCCCGGCTGGCACGGGTGGTCAGGATGGCCGACAGTGCCAGTGGTGTGGTCGACGAGGGCCTCGGGTCAGTGGTGGCAACCCCGATAATGCAGTGGTTGAAGGGGATTGACGGCCCGATTGACGAGTTCAACCAGACCGTGGTGCTGCAGTCACCCGCAGGTGTCACCGAGGCTGCCGTTGTCATCATGCTGCAGGCCTTGCTGGATCGACACGGCATGTTGCGGCTACGCGCTCAGGGTGACGATGCCGGGGGCTGGTCGTTGACGGTGCCCGAGCCGGGCACGGTCGACGCACACGAGTGTCTGCAATCGGTGGACACCTTGACCGATGAAGCAGTGATGGCGGCGCGGTCGCGGTTGAACCCGGGGGCCGGGGTGATGCTGCGTGCCCTATGGGTAACAGCCAGCAGCCAGCTGGTGTTGATCGTTCACCATCTCGCCGTCGACGGGGTGTCGTGGCGGATTCTGTTGGAGGACTTGACCATCGCCGCGACCCAGCTGCGTGGTGGGCAAGAGGTGCTGTTGCCGCCGGCGGGAACGTCGTTCCAGCGGTGGGCCGACCGGCTGGCCGAACACGCGCACCAGCCCGACGTAGTGCGCGAGGCGGATGCGTGGCGGAGGGTGGGGGCGATCCCTTCAGGGCTGGCTGCTCCGCAACCGGCTGAGGATACGTTTGCCACGGCCGGGTACCTGACCGAGTTTCTCGATGCCGAGACAACGCACATGCTCTTGGGTGAGGTGCCGGCGGCATTCCACACCGGAGTACACGAGATCCTGCTGATCGCATTTGCCTTGGCGTGGGCGCAACACCTGGGAACCGGCGGTGCCCCGATCGCCATCGATGTCGAGGGCCATGGGCGCCAGGAGGAATTGACGGGCCCGGGTGGCGTCGTGGATCGCAGTATCGACCTGTCGCGCACGGTGGGGTGGTTCACCACCAAGTACCCGGTGTCGTTGGCGGTCGGTGGGTTGCGCTGGACGCAGGTAGTGGCCGGGGACACGGCGCTGGGAACGGTCATCAAAGATGCCAAGGAGCAGCTTCGAGATCTACCCGACGGTCTGACCTACGGTCTGCTGCGGTACCTCAACCCCGATGTGGATCTGCCCGCATCCGACCCGGCAATCGGGTTCAACTATCTCGGGCGGCTGGGGGCTCCGGCGGCCTACGCGTCCGGAGATGTATGGCGCTTCAGTCAAGAAGGCTTGTCCCTGACTGGCGCCGCCGGGGCGATGCCCATCGCGCTGCCGCATACCGTGGAGCTCAATGCCGTCACCATCGACACAGATACCGGCCCGCATCTGAATGCCACCTGGACCTGGGCGCCGACCGCACTGGATCGCATGGCGGTCAGCCGGATCAACCGGCTGTGGTTTGACGCGCTCGCCGGTATCTGTGCGTACGTGCGAAGGGGCGGAGGCGGATTGACGCCGTCGGATATCGTCCCCGCCCGGCTCAGCCAGCAGCAGATCGATGGATTGCAGAATCAGTTCCCGATCGCCGACGTGCTGCCGCTGACTCCCCTGCAGCAGGGGCTGCTTTATCACGCGGGCATCGCCAACAGCTCGGGTGACGATGTGTATGCGGTGCAGTTCGATATCGCGCTGAGCGGCTCGCTCGACGCGGAGCGACTCGGCGGTGCGGTGCAGGCAGTGGTTGGAAGGCATCCGCATCTGGCGGCTCGCTTCTCCGAGCAGTTCGAGCATCCGGTACAAATCATTCCCGCTGATCCCGCGGTGCCCTGGCGATACGTCGAGTTAGACACCGACATCGCCGATCTGGATATCGCTGAGCAGATCGAACAGATCTGTGTGGCCGAACGCGCCGCGGTCTGCGATCTCGCCGAGCAACCGGCGTTCCGGGCTGCGCTCATCCGGATCGCGGACGACCGGCATCGGTTCGTGCTCACCAATCACCACATCGTGCTCGATGGGTGGTCCATGCCGATTCTCATGCAGGAGATATTCGCCGGCTACCACGGTCTGCGATTGCCTCCTGCGGCGTCGTACCGCAGCTTCGTGACCTGGCTGTCCGAACGAGATCATGACGCCGCGCATGCGGCCTGGCGGCGGGTGTTGGACGGGTTCGACACGCCCATTCTCGTTGGCCCGCAGCAGAAGCTACAGTTTGGGCGGAGAAGTGTCGACTCGTTCAGGGTGCCCGCGAAGACCACGCGAGGGCTCACCAAGCTGGCGCGCTCACATCAGACGACCGTCAACATCGTGCTGCAGGGAGCGTGGGCATTGCTGCTGAGTTCGGTGACCGGACAGCATGATGTCGCGTTCGGTTCGACGGTCTCAGGGCGTCCGGCCGAAGTACTCGGTGCCGAATCGATGGTAGGACTGTTGATCAATACGGTGCCAGTGCGGGCGACCGTCGCTGCGACTACCACTACCTCAGATCTGTTGCATCAGTTACAAAGTGCGCATAACGATACTCTCGAGCACCAGCACCTGGCGCTCAGTGACATCCATCGCATTACCGGTCAGGAAAGACTGTTCGACACCGTTTTCGTCTATGAGAACTATCCGACCGATACGGGGACGGCATCGGAAATCGACGGATTGGCCATCACTGGTTTCAGCAGTCGCGACTACTACCACTATCCGATCGCTGTGCAGGCCGGGCCGGGCCGGGAATTGGAACTTCGGGTCCAATACGACACGGATGTGTTCGATGCGGAGAGCATCGACGAGCTGATCGAGCGGTTCACACAGGTGCTGGTGTGGATGACTTCCCACCCGGGCCGCCCGTTGTCGTCCCTGGATCTATCGGACAAGACCGGGCGCACGCGGTGGAGCGGGTGGATCGACCAGACCGCACCGCCGGTTGGGGTTTCGGTTGGCGAAGTCAGCGAGACCAACGGCGCCTATAGCCCCCCGGCTAGCTTGAACGAGCAGATCCTGGCCAGCATCTTCGCTCATGTGCTGGGTGTGGATCGGGTCGGGGTTGAAGAGTCGTTCTTTGACCTGGGTGGCAATTCGCTTGGGGCGATGCGTGTGGTCGCCGCGATCAACACCGCCCTGGACGTGAACCTGACGATGCTCGCGTTGTTCGATGCGCCATCGGTCAGAAGTCTGGCCCAGCAGTTGGCGAACTGTCCCACTCGATGAGTGAAGGAGGATCAGTGAAAGCCATTGTGCGAGTGTTGGGGCTAGGGATTGTCGAACTTGCCGTGTTCGGCTCGGTGCTGTTCGTGCTCGCAGGAACCCCCGACTACTGGCAGGTGTGGGTCTTTCTGGTGGTATTCGCACTGTCGACATGGATACCCACCGTGTATCTGCAGCGGGTCAATCCAGCTGCGCACGAACGGCGTAAGCACGCGGGGCCAGCGGCAGAAGCCCGAACGGTGCAGAAGCTCCTTATCGGCGGCTGGTACATATCGCTGGCGGCGATGGTGGTGATCAGCGCGCTGGATCATCGCTTTGGCTGGTCGTCGGTGCCACCGGCGGTATGCGTCATGGGTGATGTTCTGGTGGCCGTTGGGTTGGGTGTCACGAGCCTTGTGGTCATTCAGAACAGTTTTGCCGCCTCCACGGTGCAGGTGGAGACGGGACAGACTGTCGTGTCCACTGGTCTCTACGGGCTGGTGCGCCACCCCATGTACACCGGCAATGTGATCACCATCGTGGGTTTTTCGCTGGCGCTCGGCTCGTACTGGGGGTTGGTCTCGGTGATCCCCGGCCTGGTCGCACTCATCGTGCGCATCCGTGACGAAGAGAGGTTGCTCATCGATCAGTTGGACGGCTACCGCGAGTACGCTCTGAAAGCGCGCTATCGCCTCCTGCCGTATGTGTGGTGACTATTACGAAAACCATTGGGCACGTGCGAATCCTGCAAGCAATACCGCGAACCCACCCATCTCGCCGACGACGAGTAGAACCATTGCCACGTGCATGCCGGGGTTGGGATCTTCGAATTGATTGGTGGTGTCGCGTAAGGCCCCGTGCACCATGTAGCTCACTATCGCCGCCAGGAAGAAGAACACCAGCACCATGGCGGCAGTGAGGTTTACCCAGCCGGGCCACGCACTCAACTCGACGAATGCCGCGGTGAGCAGGGTGGCGAACGCATAAAGCAACGCGGCCCGATGCGCGGTATCGACATACGGGTGAGCGAGATGGGTTGGGCTCGTGGCCATCTGGCGGTACTTCCATACGCCCAGTCCAAGGGCGAGTAGGAAGATGAGTCCGGCCGCGAGAAGCGTTACCGCGGTGGCAGTGCTGAGCACATATCCGGCGCTGGTCATCACTCGACCCTACTGCTGTGGTGCTGTCACCAACGCTGCGACCGCTACTTGTCGTGCAGGTGCTCAAGGCCAGTGACCAGGAGTCCGAGGCCGAACTCGAAATCCTCCTCGATCGAAACCGCGAGGGAATTCCCGATCGCGAGTGTCATCGGGAAGTTGGCCAGGTCGAGGCCCTGTACGAGCCGCATCAGGAGCGCCGGGTCGGTGCTGCGGCTCCGATGTTCCACGCCCAGCTGAGTCGCGAAGCCCAGGACGTATCGGCCCACAGTCGTATATATGCGGGCCGCATCCACCGGTGAGAATCCTGCATTCACAAACAGTGCGAGCGTGCGCTCGCGGAGCATGAAAACCTTCGGCCCGACAGGCAGCTGATCGGTGAGCAGCGCGGCGACGTTCGGATGGCGTCGCATGGCATCGAACAAAGCACGTGAGGTGACGGTGCACGCGCGCTGCCAGGGGAGTTCCGCGAGTTTCTCGTCGTCGAACTCGACCTCGCCGAACACTCGATCGACGACATATGCGACCAGCTCAGTGCGGTTCTCGAAATGCCGATAGATGGTCGCGGTCCCGGAATCGAGCCGGCGTGCCAGCGCGCGCATGGACAGCGCCTCGCCGCCCTCCTCGTCCACGATCCGCAGCGCCGCATCGACGATCGAATCCATGGGTATGGGTGGGCGGCCGCGCGTTCGTCGCTCGTCCGTCACACCGGCCAGTATGTCGGACTTGACACCGGCGGGCAATTACGGCAACACTGTTTCCGTAATTCTGTCAGATGGCAGGACCAGGGAACCGCGACCGAGTTCACCCCGCGACATTGACGTGGACTGACTCACGAGGGGTGTCGCGGACTTCCTCGGTCACCCCCTGGCAAGGCCTTGGGCCAGCGCCCTCAGCTCAGCAATTGGTCAACGGTCATGACGACGTCGGCGGCGCCGTCCTCGGCAGCGATGAGGTCTGCGACGCGACGGCTTCGGCGCGTGAGCTCTTGGTCGATGCTGGCGGCGCGGATGGCGTCTGCAAGCCGCTCGATAGTCAGGGCTCGTTGTGGGATGGTGCCGGCACTCAGTCCGAGATCCCGGAGCCGTTGAGCCCAGAAGGGTTGATCGCCCAGGCCGGGTACGGCGACCGTCGGTACTCCGGCACGCAGTCCGGCAGCGGTTGTCCCAGCGCCGCAATGGTGCACAACCGCGGACGTCCGGGGAAAGAGCCAGCTGTGCGGCAGCTCGCCCACCGTCAGGAGGCCATCGTCATCGGCATTGATTCCTGCCCAACCGGTTTGCACGATCCCGCGCATACCCACCCGGCGGAGCACCTCCCGCACGAGCTCCGATAGGCGCACTGCGTGAGCGGCCGAGGTCATCGTGCTCCCGAAGCCGATGAACACCGGAGGATCACCCGCCGCGAGAAAGTCGACCAACACGGGGGAAGGCTGCCACTGCGGATCGGCCTCCGGCCACCAGTATCCGGCGACCTTCAGCCCCGATCGCCAGTCCGATGGTCGCGGCACAATGTTCGGTGAGAAGCCGTGCAGAACAGGCCATTCCGATTCTGACCTGCGCCGCCGCAGCTGCCCGGTCGATGCCTTCGGCAGCCCGAGGTCTCGCCGGAACCCGGACACCACCCCGCCGTAGAGGCGATCGACAAGCCAGGCCCCGGCGTGGGACGCCAGACGATTGCCCGCCGTCCCCGCGGACCAGGCTCCGAGGGTGGCCGGGGGAAACTCGGCGGTGGCAGACCAGGGCTGCAGCCGGACCCCTATGGAGGGAATGCCTTTCGCTTCGGCGAGTGGATGCCCCGCCAGTTCGGAGAACGGCGATAGCAGCAGGATGTCCGCGGGCACGTCGTGAATGGCATTCAGCAGTGCGGTGCCGAGCGATCGCATACCTCGCGGCGCGAGGAACTCGGTTAGTTCCTTCGTGATGTTGACATCGGCATTCTCCGATGGCGTGGCCGGTCCCGCGATACCACGAAAATCTAAGCCACAGTTGGATATCAAGGAACTGAAGCGCTCATACGCGGCGAGCGTCACATGGTGCCCGGCTTGACGTAAGCGAGTGCCGACGCCGGTCAACGGCGCGACATCACCCTGGCTGCCGATAGCGGCGATGACGACACGGGCCACTACACCCTCCGCACTACTCGGCGGAACATCTTCACGAGATCCTCCGCGTAGCCCGGGGCATCGAACTCGGGGTCCTGCAAGATCTTCTCGACTACGACGTTGACGGCTCCTCGCAGTGCGATTGCGGTGGAATCAACAGGAAATGAGGAGAATTCGCCGGTCTTCTGGCCCGCGCGGAGAATGGCCGACGGGTCGAGCTGCTTCAATTGTTCGGTCATCTCGGGGGTGAGGCCCAGGTCCCCAAGGCGCCTTCGGTCGCGTGGCTTGTAACTCGTGCCGAGCTGAGCCAGCGCTGCCAACTGAATCCGGTGTGTATTGAAATAGCTGATGCTGGAACGGATATAGGTCGCAAGCTTGTCGGTCTGAGTCCGCGCACGATCAACCTCGGGGACCACAGCCATAATGCCCGACCGGTACATCGAGGCGATCACCGCTTCGATGAGTCCGTCCTTGGAGCCGAAATGGTAGAGCACCACGCTCATCGCGATATCAGCACGCTCGGCGATCTTTCGGATTGAGGTCTGCGGGTAACCGACCTCCGCGATGACCGCGATGGCGCAGGCGACGATCTGATCGCGGCGAGCGACCTCGGTGAAGGTGCGTTCATCGTCAGATTTAGATCGCATGATCGAACTATAGATCAATTGATCTAGGGCGATGCACTCATTTTCGCAGGTTAACGATGCGTTAACGGCTATATACCATCTTTCGCAGACCCTAACCCCCATGGGGTACTCTGAGATTTAGCTGAGAATCAGCCGAGGATCTCATAAGTTGGGAACCAGGTGAACCTTGAAGCCGTTGAACAGGGTGAATGCATCAACGTTGATGTCTTTGGCAAGTGATGTTTGCTTCCTAGGCCATTAGCAAGATGACCGAGCGGAAAGGAAACACCACATGAAGAAGTCACTCGCTGCAATCGTTGGAGGCGCCGGCATAGCTGTAGCCGTCGCTGTCATGGGCGCCCCTGTCGCCCTGGCGGGGCCTACGCCTCCTCCGGTCTGCTACGCCAGCGAGACCAGTGTCAACGCCACTGAGCTGCGTCCCTGCGTGGCTCCGGGCGAGGTCATCTACGAGCAGGGTGCGCACCAGCCGACCTATGAGGGTGCCAACCCGCTGGTCCCGCTGGGCACCAACCCGCACGTCCCGTACGGCACCAACAAGAACAACGCTTCGTAACTAGATGTAACTCAGCTTCATCTTCGACGACGCAGAAGGAGCAACAATCATGAAGAAGATCGCGACCGCGGCGGCGTTACTGGCTGCCGCGGGACTGTCCCTGGCCTCAGCCGGCGCTGCCTTGGCCGGGCCCGCTGCGGACCCGGACTCCGTCATCAATGACCTCAAGTCCAACGGGTACCGGGTGATCATCACCAAGGTCGGGTCGGACCATCCGTCGCAGTGCACAGTTCAGGGAGTGTCGCAGCAGTCAGGCGTTCAAAATGTGCAGCCGGGGCGCAACATGCGCAACCAGCCAACGACGGTTCCCACTGCAGGACAAAAGGTCGCGTACGTCACGCTGGCCTGCTAGCTACCCCATGGGGTGGTGGCGGCACCGGGCAATGAGTGGTCTGCCAACGATCCTCACACCGTGTCGCCACTACTCCGATGAATTGAAGACCGCGGGTTGATCTGGCTCGCGTCCCGCGAGGTGTGGTGTGTAGAAATCCGCCACCCCGCCACGTCTACTGTTTTCTCTCGCATCCAGGTATAGCCCTCCGGAGATATATGCCACTGTGGGCAGCGTGTCCACATACCGTGCATTCGAAGTAGTCGGCCAGCGGGACTTTCGGCTGGTGGAGCGGGAACTTACGGAACCCCATCCAGGTGAGGTACGAGTTCGGGTCGAGGCGTGCGGGGTGTGTCACACCGACGCCTTCGCCGCCGAGGGCTTGCGGGCTGATCCGTCGAAACCCATAGTGCCCGGACATGAAATTGTGGGCGTGATCGATGCAGTCGGTGCGGGAGTGCATGCCTGGAAACTCGGTGAGCGGGTTGGTATCGGGTACCTCAACGGCCACTGCGGTGAATGCGAGCAATGTCGCCGCGGAGACTTTGTGAACTGCACCGATCAGAATCAAACAGGGACCACCGTTGACGGCGGCTACAGCGAGGTGGCGTATGCCCGGGCTAGCGGCCTCGTCCGAGTCCCGGATGCTGTTGATCCGCGCGACGCGGCCCCGCTGTTGTGTGCGGGCCTTACCGTATACCGCGCATTGTTGACCGCGAACGTCCGGCCGGGCTCTTTGATTGCTATCCAGGGCATCGGTGGGCTCGGTCACCTCGGTATCCAATACGCCAAGGCGCTGGGCTATCGGGTTGTTGCCATCGCCCGCGGGACTGGAAAGGCCGATCTTGCAACGCAACTCGGTGCCGAAGAGTACATCGACAGCACCGCGGGCAATCCGGCGCGGGCATTGCGCGCGTTGGGCGGAGCCACCGCAATCATCGCGACGGCGTCCAGCGGATCCTCGATGTCGCCATTGATCGCGGGGTTGGCGCCCAACGGCAAGCTGATAGTCGTCGGGGCGGACTCAGAGCCCATTGAGGCAAGGATCTCCGAACTCATCTTCGGAACCCGTTCGATTGTCGGATCACTGACAGGTAGCTCGATAGAGAACGAAGACAATCTGAATCTCGCTCAGCACCATGGTATTCGCTCGATGAACGAGATCATGCCCCTATCGGAGGTCCCACGGGCGTACGAACGCATGCTCTCCGGCGCGGCGAGGTTCCGCGTGGTCCTCGATATGAAGGCCTGACCGTGGCGGTGGGTCTCCTCAACGTCCGAGAGCTGTCTCGGCCGGTGATTGTGGCACCGATGGCGGGAGGATTGGCCACCGCCGAGGCTGTCAACGCTGTGATTGCAGCGGGAGCTGTTGCTGCACAACTAGGTACGGCATTTCTTTGGCCGACGAGGCGGGTAGTAGCCCGGTCCATCGCGCTGCGTTGAAGAATCCAGACTTCTCTGAAACCGTTGTGACTAAATCATTCTCGGGACGCTATGCACGAGGGTTACGCAACAGGTTCATCGACGAGCATGAAGCGCACGCCCCACTGGGGTATACCGAGGTGCATGATCTGACAAGCCCTGTTCGGGCGGCGGCGGTGCGCGCGGGCGATCCGACGGCCACAAATGTCTGGGCGGGAAGCGGATTCAGAGAAGCGAGGGGCGGTTCGGTGGCCGACAATCATGGGTGAGTTGTCGGATTTCCGGCGCTAGCCGCCTGATCGCCGGAAAAGTGGGCGTGGCGTCTAGTTTGAGCCCTATCGAAGGGGTGTGCGGCGCCGAATGAAGTAGCGCGCAAGCCATCCCACAGAGTGGGACACGCATCGCGAAAAAGGTGGGATGGGTAACAGAAATTTTCCTGCGTTAATACAAGAGATGCGCGGATGTATAGGAAAAGTGACCAATGTGGGTAGGGCGCAGCAAATTACGAATCAACGTCCGCGCGCATTCGACAAACCAACTATGTCCTGCAGGTTTATTGGAGTGGACGTACGGTTATGGGTGCACTACCGTAATCAGTAAGGCGTTGGCGGAGAGTAATTCCCGCCATAATCATCAGCAAATATGACGCAAGCCACATATTTTGGTAGGCCGTCAAGCTCGTTGTTAGCGTCCGGTCTCATGTCTGATCTCGCTGCTTTGCTGGCGTTTATCCATCAGGTCTCGGGTACGCCATATATCTCGGGCGGAGACTCCGCACGGGGCACCGACTGCTCCGGCCTGGCCTCCTGGGTGTCCAACGTCGCCACCGATCGCCCCGCGTTCGGTTCTCGGTTCAACACCGGGAACCAGGAGCGCGCGCTCCTCGCACGTGGTTTCAAGTACGGCACCGCTCCTGGTGCACTGGTGATTGGCTGGAATGGCGGTCACACCGCTGTCACGCTGCCCGATGGCACCGCTGTCTCCAGTGGCGAGGGAGGCGGCGTCAGGATTGGTGGAGGCGGCGCCTACCAGTCACAGTTCAAGCGTCATATGTATCTACCAATGGACAACGCGGACGAGGCTGGGGCTGCGCCGTTGGATGTGCCCGCGCATGCGGAGGGTCCCGAGGTGATCCCCGCATCGGTGTTAGCGCCGAATCCCGAGCCCGTACCCGCCGATGGTGCTCCCGCAGATGCGGAGTCCGTCGAGATCTAAAGGATTTCGAATCCTTTGGTGCCACCTCACAATTGGTGTGTACCGGTGTTATCGCTCACTCCTCCCGTTGGGTGGGAGAAGCTCCGCATCCGCTCGTAGGGTTGTGGTTGCCTGAAATCATGAATGGCAATTCTGCTCTGCTACAAGGAAAGAACATCATCGTTACGGGTGGTGCCCGCGGGCTCGGCGCGGCCTTCGCGCATCGCATCGTGTCGCACGGCGGCAGAGTAGTCATCGCCGATGTGCTCGATGACAATGGCCGGCAGCTTGCCGCCGAGCTCGGTGACTCCGCGCGATTCGCCCACCTGGACGTGACCGATGCCGACCAGTGGCGGGCCCTGGTCGAGACCACACTCGCGGAGTTCGGTTCGGTTACCGGCTTGGTGAACAACGCCGGGATATCCAGTGCCTCGTTGGTGGCCGACGAGCCGCTTGAACACTTTCGCAAGGTGATCGACGTGAACCTCGTGGGCGTCTTCATCGGCATGCAGGCCGTTATCCCGCCGATGCGCGCATGCGGCGGTGGTTCGATCGTGAACATCTCGTCCGCCGCCGGTCTCGTCGGTCTGGCCCTCACCTCCGGCTATGGCGCGTCTAAATGGGGCGTGCGGGGTCTGTCCAAGGTCGCAGCCGTCGAACTGGGACTCGATCGAATTCGGGTCAACTCCGTGCACCCTGGCGTTGTGTACACGCCCATGACTGCTCAGGCCGGTTTTCAGCGGGGGGAAGGCAATATGCCCATCACCGCCATGGGCCGGGTGGGGACTCCCGAGGAAGTGGCCGGCGCGGTCACCTATCTACTGTCGGATGCCGCGAGTTACGTCACCGGGGCCGAGCTCGCCGTGGACGGCGGCTGGACGGCCGGCCCCACCGTGAAAACAATGACGGGTCAGTAGTTACGAGAGCAGGTTCGTGATCTCCTGTGCGACCTGCGCGGGCAACTCCAGCTGAGGGAAATGGGTCGTACCGCGCAGCCGTGCGTAGCTGAACCAGGGATTGCGCGACTGGAACTCGTCGTGGAGATCGTCGTAGGCGGTGCGTTCTGGCCTGCAGAAGATGTGGTGAACGCGCCGCGGTTCGGTGAGCTTCTCCATGCGCGACATGGGTGAGCCCCACGTGCTGTACGCATCCTCGATGACTCGTCCGGCCCGTGCCCACACGTCGAACCCGAATCCGCCCATCTCGGAACGGATATGCCGGTTGACGGCCTCGTTGTCGCTACCGGCCAGCCAGGCGCGGAGGAACTCGAGGCGGCTGGATTGCCAGCGCAGCGGATCGCGGAATGCTCTTATGCCGTTGAGGAATTCGGTGGGGGCCTCCGACATGATGAGGTCCACGATGACGACGCTCGGCACCCGCGCCGCGCCGAGAAGTTCGGCGATCTCCAGCGCCGTCCATCCGGCGTGGGCATGAGCCACGGGGACGATCGACTGCACGCTGAGGGCGTCGAGCAGCCCGGTGACATCTGAAATCTGTTCCGCAAGACCAAAGTCGGCAACGGCAGTGCGGTCGATGCCGTGACCGCGCCAGTCCATGCGAATGACGCGGTGGCGGGCGACGAGGTAGGGCAACAGCTCGTCATACGCGCGGTGGTCGTGCCCCCATCCGGTGAGTAGCAGGATTGCGGGCCCGTCGTCCAGGCCCTGATCGTCGAAGGTGAGCTGTGCACCGTTGATGGTGATGGTGTACATCGGGAGTCTCCTGGGTAGTCAGAGGCAGGTATCAGAGAGCAGCGTGGACACGGACGGGATGTACCCGCACGATCGCCTCTCCGGGTGCGCTGTGATGCTCGTTGACGTAGGGCGCGGCGCGCTCGGCTCCCAGGTATCGGGCGGTGATGTCGATCAGGGTGGTGCGAACCTCGGCCTCGTCCGGTTCCAGCTTGGCTTCACCTTGGATCTGGACATACAGGTAGGGCTCGTTTGGTGTTGCCACGGTGATTACGGCACGCGGGTCCCGTTGCAACGCCCTGACTTTCAGAGTGTCCACACGTGTGACGAACTGCAGGTGATCGGCGGCGAGCCGGTACCAGATGGGTAGAACGAGCGGGCGTCCGTCGGTTCCTAGGTATCCCAGCTGCCCCACCAGTGCGGGAGCCGAATCGAGGAACTGGCGGACGGATGGATCGAGGATCGAGGTCATGAGCCCACAACCTAGAATCTCAACCGCGCTTGAGGTCAAATTCGCACTTCCGTCAGGAGGCGGCGTGCCGGAATAATGCATCGGGTGACTCGCGTACTCGCGATCGGAATTGCGGTGCTGGCCCTCGTCGCGGTCATCCCGCCCGCGGGATACGCCCAGGCCGATCCACAGTCGTGCGTTGCGGGCGATCCGGGCCGCCCCCAGGCAGAGCTGTTCGCAACCAACAACACCGCGATCATCACTGACCCCGCCGATGGGCGTCTGCGTGACCCACTCGATGACTTCTCGCTGCAAGTGAGTGCGATGACCGTCCAGAACCTGGTGCTGCCTGTGCGGTCGACATCGGTCGATGGTGTGTATTGGTCGCAGGACAGCAAGCGCATGACCTACGAGCGGTCACGGGCCTTCGAACTTGCCTGCGTGGATCGCGATGATCTGCGACGCATCGGTGAGCAGGTGGGTCGGCAGTTCGGTCAGGAATCGGTGCTCACCTTCGAGTATCTGCCGGCGGGGGATGCGGGGATCAATGCCGTGGCTGTGGAGGCTCCGGGCATCGATCGGGTGCGGTTCCACGACGCGCTGGCCGCGGATGGGACCGCGCGCGAAGCGTTGGCCGGCGGGTCGGTGACCGAGGACGGGTGGTTGATCCTGATCGCGGATATCAAGGATGTGGACACCGCGCGACGCCTGGTCGGGGCCGCCGGTGGCCGTTGGCAGGACGCCACCCTCCGATACGGAAAGCGTGAGTTCGTGGAGTCGGCGCGGTAACGGGTTCAGATCTGTGACAGGTCGCCTGGTCGCGGCGCGCTAACCATTCTGGATGTCCAGACCCTGGCGGACGTCGCGACCATCAGACTTCCATCGTGTACCGAGTGGATTCCACGGCGACTGGATTCCGAGCGCCCGCTGAGGCACTACCACGTATCAACGACAGATCTGCGCGGCGGCAACGGCTCTCGCATGGCGGCAGCGAATGTCGAGGCGATGAGAGAGCGCGTCTCGGCAGGGTCGATCACATCGTCGATCTCAAAGATCTGAGCGGCGTTGAGCGCCTTGGCATTCTCTTGTGCCGCAGCCGTGCCCTGACGCACGGCTTCTTCTCGGGTGGCCTCGTCGGGAATCGCCTCCAACTCTTTGCGCAGCCCCAGACGTACGGCGCCCTCAAGGCCCATGGGCCCCAGATGCGCGCCCGGCCAGGCGACCGTTAGCAGTGGTTCGTGCAGGCTGCCGCCAGTCATCGCTTGTGCGCCAAGGCCATACCCGCGGCGCAGGATGACCGAGACAAGCGGTACGCGTAGTGCTGCCCCGGCGACGAGCATCCGCGATGCACGCCGGACCAGCGCATCGGCCTCCGCAGCGGGACCCACCATGTACCCCGGGCAGTCGACCAGCGAGAGCACCGGCAAGCCGAAGGCATCGCATAGCTGCAGGAACCGCGCGGCCTTATCCGATGCGGCGGCCGTGATCGCTCCCGCCATCGCCATTGAATTGTTGGCGAGAATGCCCACGGCACGGCCCTCGATGCGCGCGAGTGCCGTCACCATCTCGGGCGCGAACTTCTCTCGCAGGAACGTCGCCGAGCCCGCGTCGGCCAGCGTCTCGATGATGGGCGCCACCGGATAGGCTCTCCGCGCGCGCTCGGGAATCATTGTCCGCAAGACAGTTTGGTCCGCTGCTGGTCCGGGTTCTATTGCTCCCTGGAAGTACCCAATGAGCCGTTTGGTGACGGCGACGGCCTGCTGCTCGTCGTCGACGACCACATCGACCACACCATTGGGGGACTGCACCGACAACGGCCCGACCTCATCCGGATGCACCTCGCCGAGCCCTCCGCCGGCGATCATGGCCGGGCCACCCATGCCGATGGATGTGTCCTTGGTCGCCACGATCAGGTCCGAGCAACCCGCGATGACGGCGTTGCCCGCGAAGCACCGTCCCTTGACTACCGAGATCCGTGGCACCACCCCCGATAGCGCGGCCCACAACTTGAACGCGCGGACATCGAGCATGGAGACCACGGGGTAGTCGGTGTCACCGGGGCGTCCGCCGCCGCCCTCGGCGAAGAACACCGTCGGCAGCTTCATGCGTTCGATGAGATCGAACAGTCTGTCCTTCTTATGGTGGCCGAGTGCGCCCTGCGTTCCGGCCAGCACGGTGTAGTCGTAGGACAGCACGGCGCACGCGCTGCGGTCGGCGCCGAACATGTCGCCGTTGACGCGGGCCGTCCCGGCAACGAGGCCATCGGCGGGTGTGCGGGCGATCAAGTCGGCGATGTCGCGTCGTCCACGCTGCGCGGCGATGGCGAATCGCCCGTATTCCACGAATGACCCCGCATCCACCAGATCGGCGATGTTTTCGCGTGCGGTGCGACTGCCGGTGGCATGGCGGCGGGCAACCGCATCGGGGCGGGCGGCGTCCTCGGTAAGCGCACGTCTTCTCAGTAGCTCCGCGTGGTCCGCGCGCAATGGTTCATCAGCCATGGTCCGGACTCTTCCATAAAGCCCGGAAACTCTGCGGGAACTTTTCCTCACGATGATTCGACCACTCCACCGATGCCCTGTGTGGGCTAGGCAGTCAAAGGAGATGCGCAGTGGATTTGGTCACCATGCTCGGGATGCCGGGGGAAGCCCTCCGGGCGACGCGGGACGACTGGCGGGGGTCGCTCACCGACGTGGTGCGTCAGGCTTTCGCGTTGCACTTCGACCGCAACGGGTTCTATCGCGCCCAGTGCGAAGCTGTCGGCCTCACCCCGAGTGACATTCACGGCTGGGCTGACCTGCAGCGCATCCCTCTGCTTCCGGTCAGCATGTTCAAACAGGCTGGCGCGCATGTCCTCATGACCTGTGGGCTTGAGGATGTCGAGATTGAGATCAGGTCTACCGGCACCAGCGGCGTGCCGTCGGTAGCGCGGCGCGATGCGACGACGGTGACCCGGGCGTCGGTCGGAATCTTCGGCGGATACCGGGACTTCTTCGGTATTTCCCAGGGGGCGGGGCTATTCCTGTGCCCGTCTACCGCCGAGGTGCCCGAGATGGGCATGGTCAAGATCTTCAACCTGCTGACCGGCATGCTCGACGATCACCGCTACGTCGTGCGCGAATACTCCTTCGATCCCGAGGAGGCGCTGGCACTGCTGCGGAGCTGGGAGGGGCGGATGACGCGGCACCTGATCGGTCCGCCCTTCATCATCGCCCGGTTCCTGAAATACCTGGAGCTCGAGGATATTCCGCTCACCCTCGACCCCGATTCGTTGATCATCATGCTCGGCGGCTGGAAGCAGTACACCGGAAACTCGATAAGCCGAGACGACTTCAACGAGAAGGCACAGCGTGTGCTGGGCGTTGACCGCACCCGCATCCGTGACATGTACGGCATGATCGAGTCCAACATGCTCGCCATTGAGTGCGAGCATCAGCGCAAGCATGTGCCGCCGTGGTGCTACATCTCGATCCGGGACGTCACCGATGCGGCCGTCGAGCTTGAACCCGGTAAGACCGGCGGGATAGCGATCCTTGACGCGCTGAACACCGCGTACCCCGGTTTCCTGCTCTCCGACGACATCGGCGAGGTGGACGAGAGCGATTGCCCCTGCGGCCGTACCGGCCAGACCGTGAAGTTCCGGCGGCGGCGTCAAGGTGCCGAACTAGGCTGCTGCGCCGTGAGTATCGAAAAGTATATCGACTCAAGGGAAGTCGTCGCCGAGTGCGAGCTGACTTCTACTGGGGCCTCTCAAGGGGCGGGCGCCTAGTGCCCCGATTCAGTGCTACGGTGGTCGACCACTTCACCAACCCGCGCAATTCGGGCCGCCTGGCGCAGGTCGATGTGACCGCCTTTATCGGTAACCCGGTGTGTGGGGACCAGATCCTGTTGACCGCGCAGATCCAGGACGAGGTCGTGAGTCGGGTCGGATTCGAGGCATACGGATGCTCGGCCTCCCTGGCGGTCGCGTCCATCCTGACCGAGCGGCTCACCGGTATGTCAGTGGAGGCGATCGCGGCGATCCAAACGACGCAGGTCGCTGAGTGGTCGGGGGGCCTCTCGCCGGAACAGCAGCACGTCGCCGCCCTCGGCGCCGATGTCGCCCAGCGCCTAGCCAACAACTACCGCAACGGAATTGACGAAGATGTCAGCACCATCCCTGGAACTTAGCCCGCCGGCGCAGTCGGCGCCGTCCGACATTTACTTGGACTATGCCGCCACCGCACCCCTGCATCCGCGGGCCGCACAGGCGATACTGGGCGGACATAGCCTGGTCGGCAACCCATCGAGCCGCCACAGCGCTGGACGTGACGCCTCCGATGCCCTCGCCGTCGCCCGGCAGACCATTGCTGCGCTGTTCGGAGCCGACGCCGAGGAGGTGGTGCTGACTTCCGGCGGAAGTGAAGCGAACACCCTGGCGTTGTGGGGAACCTTTGCCGCCGTGGGATTTCGGGGCCACCTCGTGACCTCGTCCATTGAGCACCCGGCAGTCCTGGCGAATGCTCATGCGCTGCAGGACCTGGGCGTGGCGGTGACCTTCGTGGATCCCGCACCGACGGGACATGTCGATGCCACGACTGTGGGTCGGGCGCTGCGCCGCGATACCGTGCTGGTCTCGGTGATGCATGCGAACAACGAGACCGGCGCGATCCAGCCTGTCCGGGCGATCGCCGATATCGCCACGCGATCGGGCGTAGCGTTCCATGTGGACGCCGTGCACACTGCGGGCAAGCTGGATCTGACAAGCCTTGGTGCCAAGATGATCTCGGTGTCGGCGCACAAGTTCGGCGGCCCTCGCGGTATGGGCGCGCTACTGGTGCGGGGTGGGCACCGACTGTTGCCGGTCATGCGTGGCGGACCGCAGGAGAACCGGTTGCGCGCGGGCACGGAGAACGTGCCCGGCGCACTCGGCATGGCCGCCGCAGCCGACGTGTGTCTGCGCATGGCGTCGATGGGGTACCGGCTGGGAATGCGGGACCGTCGGGAGCAGCTGATTGCCGGGCTTCGCTCTGTGGGCGGTGTACATCTTAACGCGACCGACCCGGTGCTGGAGGAGACCGTCAGCGTGCGCTTCGACGGCATTCGTGCGGACACCCTCGCAGACGATCTCGACATGCACGGCATCTACGTGTCCACCGGATCGGCGTGCCATGCCGGGGAGGACTCGGTTTCTCATGTGCTGCAAGCGATGCGGCTGACCGAGGATCAAGCGCGGGCCACGGTGCGATTCTCGATGGGTCCGGACGTGTCACCGGATGAGGTCGAGAGGGTCATAGCGGTCACCACCCGGGCTGTGCACAGGCTGCGCGCGATGGCGGGCGGGATCATCCGATGATCGTCGCCGTCAAGAACCTTGTCGCCGAGCGTGCCCGATTCGTCCTCTCGGTGATCGGGGTCGCCGTCGCGGTGATTCTGGTGCTGGTGATGTCCGGCATTTTTGTGGGCACCACGAATCAGGTGACCACCTACATCGACCACTCCAAAGGCGCGGTGTGGGTGGTTCAGCCCGGCGTTTCCCAGATGTTCCGTGCGGTGTCGTGGCTGCCCGGCGACGGCAAGGACCGGTTGCTCAAGGTCCCCGGCGTGCAGTCGGCAGAACCGATCCTCGGCCTGCCATCCGATTTCGTGCACAACGGTGGGCACACCGCGTATTTCGTCGTTGGATACGACACGGCCACCGGTGTGGGAGGCCCGTGGTCGTTATCGGAGGGCCGCAACGTGAGTGGGTCGGGCGAGGTGGTGCTCGATCGAGTGCTTGCCAAGAAGAACAAGATCCATGTCGGTGACAAGGTGCAGCTCGTGGACGGTGATTTCACCGTAGTGGGTTTGTCCAACCAAACCGCCGCCGTGGGAAACTTCTACGCGTTCATCTCCCTGCCGGACGCCGCGCACCTATTGCGTGCAGGAAATCGCGTGTCCTACTTCCTGATTCATCCTGCTGAAGGATTCACTGCCGACCAGGTCGCGGACTCGGTCCGGAAGGCGGCCCCTGGGATGGACGCGCTCACCTCGGCGACTTTTGCCGAGAACAGCCGGGCGATTGTCATTTCGATGATCGGGCGACCGTTGAAGACGATGATCGGGATCGCCGCGCTGGTTGGTGTCGCGCTCGTGGGGTTGACCGTTCTCGCGGTGACCACCGAGCAGATGAGTGATTTTGGAGTGCTGCGCGCGTTGGGGGTTCGTCCCGCGCAGTTGTGCCGCACCGTGATTGCCCAGGCCATCCTGATCGCCGGACTCGGATACCTATTGGGGGCGGGTGTCACCTACGGGGTGCAATTCCTGGTGAAGGATCGGCTGGGAGACGTCACGGTGGAAGTCACTCCCGCCATGCTCGTCGCCATGGCTGCGGCGACCGCTGTCATGGCGATCATCGGATCACTGATTCCTGTCCGGCGGGTGACACGGATCGACCCTGCCCAGGCCTTTCGGAGGTGAGTTCGATGAATCCTGTGTTGCAACTCGAGAATGTGGAGCACCAGTACGGCAGCGGCGACGCGGCGGTGCGGGCTCTGCGGGGCCTGGACCTGACGGTCAGACCCCACGAGGTGGTGCTCGTTGTCGGCCCCTCGGGCGGGGGTAAGACCACCGCGCTTCTCGTCATGGGGATGTTGCTGACCCCGGAATCCGGGCGTGTCCGGATTGACGGCCAGGACGTTGGTGAACTCGGCGAGCGGGAACGAGCGCGAATCCGATTGAAACGCTTGGGTTTCCTATTCCAGGAGTACAACCTGCTCAATGCACTGACGAGTGCGGAGAATGTGGCGCTGCCGCTGCGCTATGCCGGGGTAGGTAAGGATGCGGCCATGTCACGCGCCCGGGAATTGCTCGGAGAGCTCGGGTTGGCCCATCGCACTGATCACCGGCCGCCGGCGCTTTCGGGAGGCGAGAAACAACGTGTGGCGGCGGCCAGGGCTCTGGTTGCGCGCCCCGGTCTGGTACTCGCCGACGAGCCGACCGCGAACCTGGATTCGGCCACCGGCAAGAAGGTGGCCGAGCAACTCGCGGATGCCGCGAGGACTCAGGGGGCAGCGGTGGTGATCGTGACGCACGATCTGCGTCTCACAGGAATCGCGGATCGCGTGCTGCATCTTGAGGACGGCGTGCTGCTGGAGAAAGAGGAACAATGATCGAAACCGTTGTACTACCCGATGATACGGAAATCATCGGCGCGCTTCGAGATGCCTTGACCCGGCTGCTTTCCCCGGAAGATCTCACACATGTCGACCTCGATGCAGTTGACGCCGATTCCCCGCTGCTCGCTCTGCCCGTTGACTCCGTGGTGCTGATGGCGTTGATGAACGAGCTGGAGGACAGGTTCACGGTCTTCATTCCGGAAGAGGAAGCATTCGCGTTTACGGTGGTGGGCGATATCGGAGTGTTCATTCGTCAGCGTCTTAGCGATAAGGCGAAACGTCGCGAACAGACATGAGTCATCTCGCGATTCGTCAGCATGTGAAGGCGAACGCTCCGGCCATGGCATCCGGCGCGGTCGACTACGCCATGCTGCTGCACTCGGAGCTGGAGCAGATCGACTTCTACGACTCGCGTAACCATCTGTACACCCTTCCGGCGGTAAACCTGGTTCGGACCACGCGGATTCGTGCCGCCGCGCTGGCCGCACGCGGCCTTCATCGTGGCGATCGGGTGGCAATGATCGCGGCGAGCGACGAGGAGTACCTGACGACGCTGCTGGCAGTGCTGCTGCTGGGCGCGGTACCGTGCGCGATCGCGCCCCCGGCGACTCCGTCGCGGCCGGAATCCGCGGGTGTGGCGCACCTGGGTGCGGCGCTCGCGGTGCTGAATCCGGTCATGGTCATCGCACAGCCGCGAGTGGCGGTGGCGGTCGTGCACCCGGTAGTCGTGACGTATGGCGAGCTGGTGGATGCCGATCTGATTGACTTGCAGCGGTGTTCGCGGCCCCGCCCCGACGATATCCACCATATCCAGCTGACCTCGGGGTCCACGTCGGCTCCTAAAGCGGTGCTGTTGACGCATGGCAATGTGGTGCACAATGCCAGCGCAATTGCTTATGGCACAAGGGCGTTGCGGGGACGGGATCGGGTGTTCAGCTGGCTGCCGTTCTACCACGACATGGGGTTCATTCAGGTGCTGGCGGCACTGCTCTACGGTCTGCGGGTCGGAGTGCTGGCCCCAATGGGATTTCTGCGGGATCCGATGTCTTGGCTGCGGCACATGTCTCAGCATGGGTCGACCCACACAGCGGGCCCGCCCTTCGCGTATCGGGCGGTATCGGAGGCGATCTCGCGCGGCGGTGCACCGGCGGGCGTGGACTTGTCCTCGTTGCGCCACGCTTACGTCGGCGCCGAGCCACTTCCATTCTCGGTGCTGCGGGAGGTCACCGAGCAGCTTGCGCCGCTGGGCTTGCGCACAGATGTGTTGGTGCCGTGCTACGGCATGGCTGAAACGGTGCTCGCGACAACTGTTGCGCTGCAACCCTGTGCGCCTGATGCATCGTCCTTCGGCAGGGTGCGGGTCGGTCGCAGCCCTGACGACGACCAGCCTGTCGTGTCCTGCGGACAGGTGGTTGACGGCTTGGAACTTCGGATCGTCGCCCCCGACGGCGAGCTATCGCCCGACGGTGCGGTGGGCGATATCCAGGTGAGCGGGCCGTCGGTGATGTCGGGCTACTTGACCACAGACGGCGGGGTAGCCACGCCTGCGGGCGGATGGCATGACACCGGCGACCGGGGTTTCCTCTCCGATGGTGAACTGTTCGTGGTGGGCCGTCACAAGGAGATGCTCATCGTGCGCGGTCGCAATTTCCCGCCCTACGACATCGAGCGGGAGATCGACGGCATGTCCGGTGCCGGTGGTGTTTCTGTCGTCTTCTCCCTGCGTGACGAACGGCGCGCCCGCGAGTCGGTGATCGCGGTCGTCGGAACCCGGGTGGCGGCCGAGCAGTACGAGGAACTTCGCGCGCGCATCGCCAGCGGTGTACGCGCCGCCTTCGGGTTCTCTCTCGACGAGGTGGTGCTGGTGCAGGCGCGAACAATTCCCCGGACCACCAGCGGAAAACGTCAGCGGCTCACGGTGCGTGAGGCGTACCGGGCCGGCGCGTTCACCTAGCCGTCGACATCGAATAGCTTTGTGCCATTGCGGTAGAGGACATCGCGCATCCAGCCGTCGTCGACACCAGGCAGGTTCCGCAGCGCGGTGATGGCCTCGGCATATCCGTAGGGGATGTTCGGGAAGTCGCTCCCGAAGAAGATCTTGTGTCCTAGATCCAGAAGCCGTGGGTACTCGGATTCCGGAAACGGCGCTTTCTCGTTGGAGAACGTGGTGAAGGCCATGGTGGTGTCGAGGCGTACCTCGTCGTACCGCGCAGAGATGTCGAGGAAGTCGGAGTACTCGGGCATGCCCATGTGCGCGATGATCAGGCGTAGTCGCGGGAACTGCCTCAGTAGCGCCCGGATTGGCTCGGGCCCGGTGAATTCGCCCGGCGCCGGGCCCGAGCCGCAATGGATCACCACCGGAACTCCGGTGTCCTGAAGAAGGCCCCACACCGGGAGGAGTAACGGATCAATGGGGGAGAACGCGCCCACCTGAATGTGGACCTTGAAGATGCGGGCCCCAGCCTCGATCGCCTCGCGCACATAGTCGAGCGCATCGGCCTCAGGAAAGAAGGTGGCGGTCTGGATGCAGTCGGGGATTTGAGCCGCGAACTGGGTCGCCCACTGATTCAGCCACGCAGCCATCTGCGGTTTGTGCGCATAGATCAATGAGGTGAAGCGGAGCACTCCGAAGTCACGCAGTGTCTGTACGCGCTGGGACTCCTCGGCGCGGTAGGTGATCGGCCAGGGTCGCCCGATGAGCGGCCCGGCCGAGTCGAAGTAGGCCCACACCTTGTCCATGACGGATTTGGGCATGAAGTGGGTGTGCACATCCACGATCCCTGGGATGTCCAGCTCCTGCCAGAGCTGTCTGACGGGCGCGGGGTCGAAGTCTGACGCGGGCATAGACCTATCTATATCAATCCGCTTCTGACGGGTTGCGGGCGCTGGCTCAAGCGTGCGACAGCCTGCCCGCCGCTCCGCGATGGGCGGTTCGTAAACCCGGGCACCCCGCTGGGGCTGGATACCCTATGGGGGTATAGTCGCGATTGGAACGGATACCCGGTGAGGGTATCGATAGGAAGGATGGCAATGCGCTCAATCGAGTATCAGGTCACGGGGATGACATGCGGACATTGCGAGATGTCGATTCGCGAAGAGGTTGGTGGGGTCGAGGGCGTCGAGAGTGTTCAGGTCAGCGCGACGACCGGCAAGCTCCTCGTTGGCGGGTCCGATGAGGTCGATGGCGCGAAAGTCCTGGCTGCAGTAGCCGACGCCGGATATTCGGCGGTCCGCGTCGCGTGAACGCGACAGGACGATTGGCCGTTTTCACCGCTGTTCTGGCGGTGGGGTTCGGCAGCGCATATGCCGCCGCTGCGGCCGTTGTGCCCGACAGCGTGGTCACGAGCTGGGGCACTAGCCCGCATACGACAGAAGGAAACAAAATGACAGAACACAAGGACATGACGGAGATGGCGCAACACGGTTCAGCCGCTGATTTGCAAGGGCTGTCTTTGAGCCGTGATGGGTACGCGCTCTCGCTGGTGGAAGCTCCCGCAACCGCAGGCAAAGAGGGCGACCTACGGCTGAAGATCCTGGGGGCGGGCGGCGTCCCGGTGGTGGATTTTGCCGCCGCTCACCAAAAGCAGCTGCATCTGATCGTCGTTCGCTCGGATGGTGAGAGTTTTCAGCACGTGCATCCAAGTCTGGACACTGCTACGGGGATCTGGACCGTGCCGTGGAGGTGGGATGCGGCGGGTAGCTACCGCATATTTGTCGACTTCCGCCCCGCCGATCGACCAGATGCGACCCAGATGACACTGGGGCGCACAGTGGAGGTGGCCGGAAATTTCGTTCCAGTCCGGTCCAACGATCCACGGGCAATCGACCATGTCGCGGGATTCACCGTTGAACTCGACGGCGACCTGGTTGCCGGTACCACGGAGGATCTGACGATTACCGTCACTCGGGCCGGACAGCCGGTGACCACGTTGCAGCCGTACCTGGGGGCCTTCGGACATCTCGTCGCCTTGCGTGGCGGGGATTTGGCCTTCCTGCATGTGCATCCCGAGGGCGCAGAACCTGCTGCGAACCAGCACGGAGGCCCCACAATTTCATTCGCGGCTATGGCACCTACGGCTGGCCAATATCTGCTGTACCTGGACTTCCAGGTTGATGGGAGTGTCCACACCGCCAGGTTCATTGTTGACGCCGCGCAGCGCAACGAGAACTCGAAACCCAGTGATGTGCATCGCCCCGATCACACCGGCGGTCATTGATGACGATGTCACTACATCCGGCGAAGACTCACGGTATCGAGTTAGACATCGGAGGGATGACCTGCGCGTCCTGCGCAAACAGGATCGAGCGCAAGCTGAACAAACTGGACGGCGTAGATGCCACGGTTAACTACGCCACCGAGAAGGCGACAATTTCTGCGCCGGAAGGATATGCCCCTGAATTATTGGTCGCTGAGATAGAAAAGACTGGCTACACCGCATCGCTGGCGCTTTCTGCTCGTCATCGCACAGACCCAGATCGTGAACCCAACGGGGCAGTCTCAGAGCTACTGTCTTTGCGGAACCGGTTGCTTGGTGCCATCGTGCTGTCGGTCCCGGTCATCGCCCTGGCGATGCTGCCCGCCCTGCAATTTACTTACTGGCAGTGGGCTTCGCTCGTGTTGGCGTCGCCAGTTGTTGTATGGGCTGCCTGGCCGTTTCATAAGGCGGCGTGGGCCAACCTTCGTCATGGCGCAGCGACGATGGACACATTGATTTCGGTCGGCACCATCAGCGCGTACGCGTGGTCGCTGTATGCGATGTTTCTGGGTACGGCAGGCACACCCGGCATGACACATGGGTTTTCTCTGACGATTCAACCGTCTGACGGCGCAGCAAATATATATCTTGAGGCAGCTGCCGGGGTCACCACCTTCGTCCTGGCAGGTCGATACTTCGAAAAGCGCTCCAAGAGGGAAGCCGGTGCGGCGTTGCGAGCCTTGCTTGAGCTCGGCGCCAAAGAAGTCTCAATCTTGCGAGACGGAATGGAGAGCAAGGTCCTGGTCGACGAGCTAGTCGTCGGTGATCTGTTTGTTGTCCGTCCAGGTGAAAAGATCGCCACCGACGGCGCCGTGGTGTCCGGCGTCTCTGCAGTGGACGCGTCGATGTTGACCGGCGAGTCCGTTCCTGTCGAAGTGGCCGAGGGTGACCTTGTCTCGGGGGGCACTCTCAACACCAGTGGCCAGGTAGTAGTGCGGGCCACTCGGGTGGGGACGCACACACAGCTGGCTCAGATGGCCAAACTGGTCGAGGCTGCGCAAACCGGCAAAGCGAACGTGCAACGCCTCGCCGACCGTATCTCAGGCGTGTTCGTACCGATCGTCATCACGATCGCCACGATTACCCTTGGCGCGTGGCTTGGCGCCGGGTTCCCGGTGTCTGCAGCGTTCACCGCGGCCGTTGCTGTACTCGTGATCGCCTGCCCGTGTGCCCTAGGCCTCGCCACGCCGACAGCCTTGCTCGTCGGCACTGGACGAGGGGCACAGATGGGCGTTCTCATCAAGGGGCCCGAGGTGCTGGAGTCCACCCGTAGAGCCGACACCGTGGTGCTGGACAAAACGGGCACTGTGACGACCGGGAAGATGGCCCTCGTCGAGGTGCTCTCCGCGCCGGGCACCGATCGGGCCGAGGTTCTCAGACTGTCGGGTGCGCTCGAGAACGCCTCGGAGCATCCGATTGGGCAGGCGATTGCGCGAGCGGCCGCTGCCGAGATACGGGACCTGCCCACACCCACGGAGTTCACTAACGTGGAAGGCAGAGGTGTGCAGGGGATCGTGGACGGGCGTGCTGTGCTGGTCGGCCGCGAATCGCTGTTGGCAGACTGGTCGCAACATCTGACCGACGAGATGGCCAAAGCCAAGGCCGACGCGGAGCGCCAAGGCAAAACGGTTGTCGTCGCTGGGTGGGATGGGCAGGCCCGAGGTCTCCTGGTAGTCGCTGACACCGTGAAGCCGACCAGTTTTCAAGCCGTTGCCGAGTTGCGCAAGCTTGGCTTGACCCCCGTTCTACTGACCGGAGATAACGCTGCAGTCGCACACCGGATTGCTGCCGAGGTCGGTATCGAGGAAGTAATCGCCGAAGTGCTCCCCATGGACAAAATGAGTGTTGTCGCTCAGCTCCAGGCCGAGGGCAAGGTTGTGGCCATGGTTGGCGACGGCGTCAACGATGCGCCTGCGCTTGCTCAGGCCGATCTTGGCCTGGCGATGGGCACGGGCACTGATGTCGCTATTGAAGCTGCTGACATCACGTTGGTACGTGGGGACTTGCTGAGTGCTGTCGATGCCATTCGGCTGTCGCGCAGAACGCTTGGCACTATTAAGTCCAATCTATTCTGGGCATTCGCATACAACGTAGCCGCAATCCCAGTTGCTGCCATGGGGATGCTCAACCCCATGCTTGCCGGTGCAGCAATGGCGTTCTCCAGTGTGTTCGTGGTCGGAAACAGCCTCCGCTTGCGTGGCTTCAAGAGTATTTCTGCCTGAAGGCGCAATCGATGGTTCCAAATAATAGAGGGAAAGGTAGCTATAACATGCCCGAAAATGACAAGCGGGGAATGCCCGATGTCGAATCCAGTACCGGCTCATCGTGCTGTTGCGGCGGTTCCGCTGACAGTAAAGCTGACGAATCGGTTAAGGAGGATGTCAGCGGCGAGTGAGTAGGAGCCGGGAGCCCTAGATCACTGAACTGGAAAGAGGCCAGGAACTCGAAAAGGGTTCCTGGCCTCTTTCTGTCCCGCGCCTGTGCTGCTCGCACGTTGATCCACGTCATCGGATGGCGCCATTGTCCGCACCCCGGTACGAGAAGGCCACCGCTGCGCCCATAACCAGTCGTGGCCGGCGCCGGGGTTGGGTTGGGGTGACACGGATCTTGTCATCGCTCGGCCTGTGGAGCAGGCCGAGCGATGACGCCTACCTGCCGACAATGAGATGGGGCTCTGCCCGGTCCGAGGAGCCGTGAGCCTTGATTACACGGAGATGTCCTGTTGCCGGTGTGGGCCGTGCCGCCGGGCACACCGATCCTGACTGCAGCCCCGCAAGCCGGACTCGCGAGCGGGGGTGCAGCGTGCTGGAGACGGTCGGCGACCCGATGCCACCATGGCGGTCATGCAGATCGAAGCTCCAATGTTGCCTTATAGGGCTTTGCCCCGGCACGCGAGACTTCGGTATCGACCCACCTGGGCCAGACATCGCTGGGGTGCGCTTCGTGAGAGGATCGACGTCTGGACGGTGCTCAGTGGTAGTTATCTCTCGACGGTCGTAAGTCGGGATGGGACGTCCGACGTCACTCGGTCAATGCGCTGTGGCCACCAGAACCATCGGCCGAGGAGCCGGGCAATAGCCGGCACCATGAAGGCGCGCACAACCAACGTGTCGAGCAGTAGGCCAATACAGATCGTGGACCCTACCTGCCCAACCGTCCGCAGGTCGCTGACTACCATCGCCAACATGGTGAAGGCGAACACCACTCCCGCGGTGGTCACCACCCCGCCCGTGCCCCCCATGGCGCGCACCAAGCCGGTCTTGAATCCTGCACTAACCTCTTCTTTCAACCGGGAAATCAGAAGTAGGTTGTAGTCAGACCCTACGGCCACCAAGATAATGAAAGAGATCGGAAGAACCAGCCAGTTCAGATCCTTTCCGAGAAGGTGTTGCCAAATTAAAACGGACAACCCAAAAGCTCCTGCGAAGGAAAACACCACTGTGCCGAGAATGACAATGGCGGCAGCGAAGCTTCGGATGATCACCAGCATGATGATAAATATCAGGGCCAGAGCGGCTATTGCGGCAATGACAAGGTCGTATTTTGCGCCGTCCTTGATATCCCAGAAATTAGTTGCAGACCCGCCAATGTATACATTCGCGCCGGCTAAGGTGGTGCCCTTTACGGATTCGCGGGCAGTTTCATAGACCGACTGGGCGCGCTCTATGCCTTCTTTCGACATGGCTTCGCCTTGGTGGGTGACAATGTACCGTGCTGATTTTCCATCTGGAGAGACGAAGAACTTCAAGGCAATTTGAAAATCCGGATTATCAAAGGCTTCCGGTGGCAGGTAGAAGAAGTCGTCGTTCTTCGCCGCATCGAAACTTCTTCCTAGATCTCGCATGTTGCCAGCAAGATCAGAAAATTGCGGCATGAGTGCTTGAAAAGTACTCTGCATCGTAAGTAGCAATGTCTGCATACGGGATGTGTTGTCGAGCATGTTGCCGAACTGATCGGCCATCTTCGGCAACGCCGACGCAAGAACTCCCGAGCTCGTCACCGAGTTGTCCATCTCGTCGACCATCTTGTCTAGACCGTCCATGAGATCAAAAACAGACCGCAAGGCCCCGCAGATCGGGATATTGAAGCAGTTCTTCTCCCAATAGAAATAGTTCCGTAGAGGTCTAAAGAAGTCATCGGCAGTTGCCAGTTGATCCCGCATCTGCCCGGCGATGTCTCGCATCGCCTTCGATGTATCGTGCCCCATTGCGGCAGCGGCGGCTTGCTCGTTAGTTAAAGCTTGCATACGGCGAGTAAGAGCGAGCATATTCGTGAGGGTGTCCGACATTTTCGTCATATCGGCCATGCGATCATCTATGAAACGCATATTTTGCCCGATTTTACTGCCCATGTACCCGAGCGAGAAGGGTAAGGAAGTGTTTTCCAGTGGAGTTCCCAATGGGCGGGTAACGCTTTGCACCATCGCGACTCCAGGCACCCGGAACACATTCTTCGCTACCCTATCGAGTGCCAGCATGTCGGTAGAGTTCCGCAAATCATGGTCCGACTCTATGAGAAGCATTTCGGGGGAAAGTTTACTCTGTGGAAAGTGTCTATCTGCAGCCTGATACCCGAAATTTGAGAGAGTATTCGAGGGCTGATGTTCCCGCTCGTTGTAACTAATCCGTAGCGTTGGCAGTGTAATCACGCCAACAAGGACAGCAGCGCAACTGGCAACCAGGATTGGAACGGGCCATCTGACAACACTGGTCCCAATTCGGCGCCAACGCCGAGTCTTGATTGGCCGCTTGGCATCGAACCACCCGAAGCGGCTTCCCACGGTCAAGAGCGCAGGACCTAGGGTCAGCGCCGCTGACACAGCAACGAGCATGCCTAAAGCGGAGGGTATCCCCATCGTGCGGAAGTAGTTGAGCCGGGTGAAACTTAAGCAGAATGTTGCTCCGGCAATCGCGAGACCCGAGCCTAGTATCACAGGTACTACACCGCTGAATGCTGTGTAGTATGCGGATTCTCTATCTTCGCCGCGTTGTCGTGCTTCTTGATAGCGGCCAAATAGGAATATTCCGTAATCCGTGCCCGCACCGATGACTAGCGACACCAGCATTGAAGTAGTAAATGCTGAAACCTGTGATACACCAAGGTTCCCGAAAAGTGCCGCAATCCCTCGGCTTGACATTAGCTCGATAATGACGGTGACCAAGATCGTGAGCGCTGTAGCGATGGATCGATACACAATGAGAAGGATTGCCGTAATCATCACGAGAGTGGCGAGCATCAGCCGATTCAGGCTTTCATCGGCGGTCCGAAGTGAATCCGTGGCAAGTGGTGCAGCCCCCGTGACATATGACTTCAGCCCTTGGGGAAGGGGGATGTCGCTCACTATCTCTCGAACGGCGTCTATGGATTCGTTGCCGAGCGCAGCACCGGTGCTACCGGCAAGACGAATGAGAACATAGGATGCCTTGCCGTCCGCACTCTGGTTTCCCGCTGCTGTTGTGGGGTTTCCCCAGAGATCCATGATGTATTGCACATGTTCTCTATCTTCCGATAAGTGCTTCAGCACGTTGTCGTAGTAACGGTGAGCCTCATCGCCGAGGGGGTTCTCGCCCTCCAGCACGATCATGGCTACGCTATTGCTGTCGGATTCCTTGAATAACTCACCAATCCGGATCATCGCTGTGGACGACGGTGCATCATCGGGAACCAATGGCACTGCACGCTGATTTACAACTACTTCTAACGGCGGTACGGCGCCGTTAAGTGCGAGCATTATCAAGACCCACAACACCATTATTGGTATTGATAGTTTCCGGACAATTTTTGCGAACAGCGGACGCTTCATATGCGTGTGGCTCATGCGGACAACACCGTGCAGGAGACGGCCGCGTGTTCGGCGGTTGAAGTGTGTTCCGAACGAGCCACACCATTAACCTTTATGCGGCACCCGACATAGTTGCCATCAGTCTGCACCATGATGCTCGCAACTGCTGCCGTCTTAACTGTTGTTTCCGTGTGGGACCACGGCAATGCGGTGATATCCACCTGGTTTGGCAGTGTCTCCACGTCAAGATAGTTGAGACTTCCCGATTGCCGTACATCTCCGAAGACTTCGTACGTGATGTTCTTTGGGTTGAATTTGACGATTTGGGAGCCGATTCCGGGGACTGCAGTGGAGGGCTCGCGGCCTGCGCCGAATCTTCCACGTACCTGCCAAACCGACGCGCCGGCGACCGCTAACACGATCAAGACGGCGAGGCCAAGCCATGTCCGTTTGAGAGACGAGAACAACATCGTGATTACCCCTCGCAGTTAGCTCAGAATCGAACGACGAACTGTTCCGACCCTCGAGTTGGGGTCGGAGTTCTGTGGCGGTCGAGGCCTAGCCAAGGCTCCGTCATCTCGTGATTCCGGAGGGGCGACGGCCAGTCCGATAGGAACCCTATACTGGTATGGGGTATATAACAAGTGGCCATGTCGCTTGCCTGGCGGCGGGCATGAGCCCTGTTCATATACCCCCAATGGGTATGATTGACGCGGAACGTCGCTTCCGTGCCGAGTAATGGGATGGTCCGCTGGGGTGTGTGCGTATGATCCAGGACTCGTACGGTGTCCAGAGTCGGAGAACGCTCTTCGGCGAGGGGTTCGCTCACGCGCGGACATAGAAGTTCGGCGAATGAGTAGGTTTGCCGGTGGGCGGCAACTCACACGAGCTTTGAGCGCGGTACCTGCGATCGCATACGGTCGGTGGTACCTATCTGGGGTCCCTGTCTAGGGCATGAGAGATCTCCGACGAAGTGAATCGCTTCAGACACGAACCCGGGCGGCGGGGTCCGGGTGGTGAGTCAGGGCGCCATCGTCGTCGACAGGCCAAAGAGCCGACGAATCAACAGCACTTGAAGGCCCCATCGATGTGGACGCGTGGCGGTCCCGGTGATGGAGCGTTCGAGGTGGTCAAGAAGCTGTTCGATGACGGCGTCATGCGCCGGGACCACGAGCGCGGCGAGTTTGATCCAATCACTGAAACCGCATTCAAGGTCGAGGGTGTGCGCCGAACCAGCACTCCGGCACGGCGGGGCGCCGCCTCGAAGACATGCCTGCCGTCGATGAGGTTCCCGTTCACGCTGTCGAAGGTGAATTCAACGAACCGTCGGGAAGTGTATGCGGTGCATGTGTATCCAAAATCATTGGGCTCCAATCGGCCCCGGGCCAGAGTTGATCCGTAGGCGATCTGAGGGTGGCGAACAACGGCTCGATTGCGTCGAGGTTTGTTCCTGGAAACAGCCGTTCGTGAACGTTTCTGACTCGCCAGCTGGGTACGGCACTGCGGCCAGTCCAACGGATGCGCGGACGATGGAACGAGATCATGATCCCAAGTCAATCAGCCCGTCGGGAATGAACTCGGGTGCGGTGAGACTTCAATAGACACGTGAACATCGACCTGACTGGTAAGACCGCGTTAGTCACTGGGTCCACGCAGGGCATCGGACTGGAAATCGTTCGGCAGCTTGCCGCCAGTGGTGCGCGGGCCGTGGTGAATGGGCGCTCGCAGGACCGCGTGGAAGAGGCGATTGCCGAAATTGGGCTTCAGAACGGCACTGTTATCGGAGTCGCCGCGGACGTTTCGACTGCCGAGGGGGTGGAGCTGCTCCGCGAGCAGCTCCCCGAGGTGGACATCCTGGTCAACAACTTGGGCATCTTTGGTGCCGTACCGGCGCGTGAGATCACCGATGAACAGTGGCGGAACTACTTCGAGGTGAATGTGCTGTCTGCCGTGCGCCTTATCCGGGCGTACTTGCCGGGGATGATCGAGGCGGGATGGGGTCGCATCATTCAAATTGCCAGTGACTCTGCGATTGTCATCCCGCAGGAGATGATCCACTACGGCGTCTCCAAGACTGCGTTGTTGGGGGTGACGCGTGGGTTCGCGAAGGATGCGGCCGGCTCTGGTGTCACCGTCAACTCGGTCATCGCCGGACCCACGCACACCGCGGGCGTGGAGGACTTCGTCTATCAGCTTGTCGACAAGTCGCTGCCCTGGGATGAGGCACAGCGTGAATTCATGAAGAAGCATCGGCCACAGTCGTTACTGCAGCGCTTGATCGAGCCGGTGGAGATCGCCAACCTGGTCGCCTACCTCAGCTCCCCGTTCGCTTCTGCCACGACGGGCGCCGCGGTTCGTGCCGACGGCGGGTACGTGGATTCGATCCTGCCTTAGCGGCCGGTGGTCGTTGTGGAGCGCGTTTCGTCGATGTCCAAAACGGTGACGAGGGTGCGCACCCACCACTGTCGTTGTTGGCGGCCTCGTCTCGCGTCTGGTTCGAGAATGCCGGCGCTGCGGCGAAATGCCGCTCCGTAAGCAGCTTCCGTGGCAAGCGCCTGATGCAGGGCGGCGACGGCAAGACGCGTGTCATCGCGCGGTGGTCGGCGACCATGGGACGGCCTCCGGGCAGCATGGAGGGTATCGACGACGGGATTGAGTAGCCCGGCACCGTCATCGCGCCACCCGGCAGCGTGAAGGGCGATGGCCAGCTCCCCGTAGCCGTCTTCGTAGACATCTGCGATGCAATCCACCAACTCAGACACCTGTGCTCCGCGGCTGACCCAGTCTTGGGTGGCGTTGGTGACCGCGTCGCGGATCCGGGTACCGCCGTGGTGCAGCAGTGCGACGAGCAGACCGTCGCGATTCTTGAAGTGGTGAGCGACACCCGCATCGGTCATCCCGACGCGGGTGGCGACGGCGCGTACCTCGACGGCGTGCGGACCGGCCTCGACAAGAAGCTCCTCAGCGGCTTTGAGTATCAACGACTTCGCCTCGTCGGGGCGTCGGCGAGTTCGAGGCTGGCTCATGCGGAACAGTCTACCTTGACGTATCAAAGTATCAAGATTACCTTGATACGGCGAGGTAATGCCACCGAATGGAGGTTAGTGATGCTGACGTTCGAGGAGAAACTGCCGGGTGTTGACGAGAGCATCTCGTTGGTGCCGCTCTTCCGGGGCGTCTGGCATGTGGCGCAGTACGTAGTACTGCCCGCCACGCCAGCCGGGACACGAGTGGTTATCGAAATTCCGGAGGGCAGGCTGGAGGGTCGAGGGATTTCCGCGCAGACTCTGGGCCGCGCGAATGCCGACTGGTTCGTTATCGGGCCGGACGGGACTGGCACCGCAGATTATCGAGGAACTATGCAGACCGCTGACGGCGCGGCGATCTATATATACGGCCATGGCCGGTGCGATATGTCGGCAGGTTTTTCGGCCGGAGCTGTCTTGCGGGGACATGCACATTTCGAGACCGGCAGTGACCAGTACCGCTGGATGAACAAGGTACACGCAGTATTTCGCGGAGTTGTCGTTGGTGACGGCGCGGGGGGAATGGGTGTCTACCACGATGAGTACTTCGAAGTCCGCTGATCCCTGACTTAGCTTGTCCATCTTCTCGTTCAACGGCAAAGGGCCGCTTCCGTAGGCTGATTCGGAAGCGGCCCTTGGGCTTTGGAAGGTTTAGTTGATGCCGCCGATGAACTCGCCGCTGGCGGGCGGGGTGTACCGCATCTGCGGGCCGGAGTTGTTCATCGAGTACTGGCCGGTGCCCAGCCGGGCATGATCCCGGTTGTTTCCTCCGGAGCCGTTATTGCCGGCGCCGGCGACGACGCTGGAGGTCGGCGCGGCGGTCAATTCGATGGCGGCGAAGCTTGGCACCAGGATCGCGAGACCGATGCCGGCCGCTGCGACAACGCGGCTGGCGTTCGTGGAAATTGCCTTCGAGGTGGCGGTGATAGCGGTCATGTTGTCTGCGCTCCAATGCTTTTGAAGATCTACGTGCGATGCTTGTAACAACATGAGCGCTATCTGTTGCCATCCATGATGGCCTGTGATAAGTCAGTCAGCCCGGTGCGGAATAATCGGTAAGACTGGCCTGTTCGATAAAGCAGGACAATCGAATACGGCAGACGCGGACCCCCACGGCCATATGACCGGGGGCGGTCCGCGTCCGCGAATTCAGTTCGATTCAGTTGTGCGTGGGGCAGGAGATGTCCACATATACCGTCGAGAAGGCGGTGGCGCCGCGCAGTCCCTCGACGCCAGTCACCACACACTGCGATAGCGGTGCGTCGGCGATGCCGTTCAGCTGGACCGTATAGCCCTGCGCCTGTAACTGGTTCACGGTGTCGGCGGCGGATGACCCGCCTCCGGCGGATGACCCGCCTCCGGCGGACGCCGAGGCCTGCGCGCTCAGCGCGAATGAGGCCACGGCCATCGCTCCGAGTGCGGCGACTGCCACCAAGAACGAGACCGCTGACCGGATGGCCGACCGGGTGAATGAGGTGATCTGGGTGTTCATGGCGGTTCCTTCCACCGTTGAGAAGTTCTAACGTTTGGAATAACCTCTAACCATTAGGGGGTATTTCCTCTTCACTGTTAGATAGGCCACATGGTTACAGGTGGCGCTATCCATTAGGAGAGATACAGTCGTGGCATGGAAACGGGCACGTCCGGCACTATCGCCGCGATTCTCGGTGAACCACTTCCCGTGGAACTGATGAACACGGTTCGTGGTGGTCGCGAGGGTGTCCGGGATGCCCTGGACGGTGATGAGTCGGTGTACGCATGGCTCACCGCCATGGCGGACCGGATCCTGGCCGAATCGGGTGCTCATACGATTGCCTTCTCCTTGGAGGATGCGCGGTTCGTCGCCGGTGACCTGCGGGCGTTGCGCGACGCGTTGCGGTGCCTGGCCGCCGAAGTCACCGAGGATCCGAGGCCGCCGACATCCGGCATGACCCACACCCAGGCCGTCGCCACGATCAACACGCTCGCGCGTGCCCGGGCGGAGTTGGTGTGGCCGGTGGACGGAGAGCCCAGTAGGGCGGCGACGGCCCGCGGATCGCAGGCACGGTTGACCGTCGGGTTGATCGCTCGTGAGGCTGTCGACTTCTTCGGCGGCCCGGAACGCCACCAACTGCGTGCCTGCCTGGCATCACACTGCGTGCTCTACTTCGTCAAGGAGCACCCTCGTCGGGAATGGTGCACGCCGAAGTGCGGTAACCGCGCTCGGGTGAAGCGGCATTACGACCGTCAGACCGTGGTGGGCTCCTAGCCGCTATCGGTGACCGCGCGCCGCTTCTCCAGGAACACCTTGGCGGCCGTCGCGGCGGCCGGGAGGGTCGACAAGATGGCGACCACCAGGATGATGATGTCCAGGTGTTCGCCGACGAAGGCGACGTTACCCAGGAGGTAGCCGATCGTCGTGAGTCCCACACCCCACGCTGCGCTGCCGATGGCGTTGTACAGCAAGAATTTTGGATAACGCATCCCCGACATGCCAGCGATGACCGGGGTGAAGGTGCGCACCACGCCGATGAACTGAGCAACGAGCAGTGTCTTGGGTCCGTGTTTATCGAAGAACTCGCGGGAGGCGGTCAGATACCGCTGTTTGAAGAAGCGAGCATCTTCCTTCTTGAACAGCGCCGGACCCAGCCGGCGTCCGATGAAGTACCCGCATTGGCTGCCGAGCAGAGCCGCCAGTGCGGCGCATGGCGCCAGCAGTTGGATCGAGACAGGTGAATTCGGCTGGGCGGCAATCAGTCCTGCGGAGAACAACAGCGTGTCGCCGGGGAGAAACGGAAACAGCAGGCCGGTCTCGATGAAGACGATAACCATGACTCCGGCCAGTACGGCGCCGCCGAAAAACCCGCCCGCGCCCAGCCAGTACATCGGATCCATGACGTCAGCGGGCGCCAGACCCATGTCCATGGCTGGAAGTTAGCCACGGAACATTGCGGGATAGGAAACAACACGAGAACCCCACCTGGCGCGCTCACGGTGGGTGGACGTGCCGGCACGACGGACAGGTGGCAACCGGGCGAATACCCTCGACGTACGGAGGTTCGCGGAATACCGTGGCAAGTATGGCTCGCACCACCTTCAGTGTCGCGACGTTCAACATGTACAACCTGCAGGACGCGGACACGCCGCTCTACCCCACCTCCAAGCCATGGACTCCCGAGGAGTTCAAGCGCAAGAGCGAATGGGCAGCATGGCAATTGGGGATCGTCGGGGCGGACATCGTCGGAATGCAGGAAGTGTGGAGCAAGAGCGCACTGGAGTCGGTTCTTGCGGTGGATCCGCAGGGCCTGGCCGACGAATACGACGTCCTGGCCACTCCGGCGATAGGAACCTCCATCACCTGCGCCGCACTGGTTCGTAAAGGCCTATTGACCGGAAAGCCCAGGTGGATAACCGACTTCCCCAAGGCCGTGCGCCTTGAGTCCAGGGACGACCCCGCGGACCCGCAGGCACCCGTTATCGACGTCTCGATCAAGAGCTTTTCCCGGCCCGTGCTGAACTTCCAGGTTCAGCTGCGCGACGACGAACCGGCTACGGAAGTCTTTGTGGTGCATCTCAAGTCCAAGCTGCCCACGCAGATCAGCAGGGAGGCTTGGTACAAGAAGTCCTCGGCGACTTATCGGCCGCATCAACAGGCGCTGGGTGACGGGATCTCAACCATCCGCCGAACCGCCGAGGCAGTGGCTGTGCGGGTGCTACTCAACGGTGTCATGCGCGACACCGAGACTCCGGTCATCGTGCTGGGCGATATGAATGATGGGAAAGAGAGCAACACGGCGAACATCCTGACCAGCCAGCCGCGTTATCTCGTGGGAGATTCTCAGGGTGGCAGCGACTTTGGGCTCTACTCGGCGCAAACGTTGCAGGAATATCGGGACACACGCGACGTGTACTACACCCACGTACATCAAGATCTGCGGGAGTCGCTCGATCACGTGATGGTCAGCGAGCAGTTCTACGACCACAGCCGTAAGCGGGTCTGGCTCTTCGACGGGCTGCTGATCAACAACGACCATCTCAACTTCGAGAATCACCGGGAGACGGGTACCGGCGACCACGGCATCGTCAGGGTGAGCTTCAAGCACGACCCCGTCAAGTGACCGTCACGACGCGCTGAGAACTCGCCTGTCGCCGAGTGGGTTCGCGAGCGGCACGGCAAGAGAGCCCTGCACGGCGATCAGGATGCACGCCTTGCCGACGGACTCCGGTGGCGTGCCACCGTGCAACGCGATCTCGACGGCGTCATCGGTCTCACGGACGGTCGCGTGCACGCCGTGGCACTGCGGTGTGCCGCTGGTGAAGTGCACGATCACAGCGTCGCCGTCCGGGGAGCGACTCCAGGTGTCGAATGTCATTGGGCGGCTGTCGACGATGCGCGGGTCGTCCTCAAATACGACAGATGACGCGGCGGGTGGAACCTCCGTAGGGGTGGCGACCGAGGTATCGGCCGCGGCCCGCGGCGTATCGAGCCCGCGATCGCCACAACCCGCGAGGGCGAGGAGGGACAGGACTGCCATCACAACCATGCGCATGCCCCCACGGTAGGCGCCCGGTCGGGTCATCTAGTGATCGGCGGCGAGAGCAGGGCACGGACCTCGCCGTCGGAGACCTGGTGAAAGTCCTCGTAGGCGTCGCCTACCGCCTGAAATCGGGAGGGGCACGACGCGACCACGAAATCGTCCACAAGGGGACAGAACCGGTGGAATGCCGATCGGGGGGCAACGGGAACCGCCGCCACCACTCGGGCGGGCGATGTTCGCCTGATCGCTCGCAATGCGACGCGCATCGTCGCACCGGTGGCTATGCCGTCATCGACCAGAATGACGGTCCGGTCCGCGAGGTCGATGCTGCGCTGTCGCAGGTACAGCTGTTCGCGTCGGACCAACTCGCGACGCTCACGGGCGGTCACATCCCGGACTTGTTCGAGGCTGACTCCCATCGCGCGCACGATGTCCTCGTCGACGACCACCTCGCCGCCGCTGGCAATGGCTCCCATCGCGTACTCCTCATGTCCCGGAACGCCAAGCTTGCGTACGACCAGCACCTCCAGCGGGGCGCTCAGAGCTGACGCGATCTCCCGCCCCACCGGAATTCCGCCACGTGGCAGCGCGAGCACCACGATGTCCCGCATCTTGTATGGCGCAAGGATGCTCGCCAGTACGCGGCCGGCGTCCTGGCGATCACTGAACATCCGATACGGGGGTGACATGGGCGGGTTTTGGGCTCGTGCTCCGAATGCCTCCATCTTCCAACTGCGACGTCGTGCTGACAACAGCCGCGCGCTGCGCGGCTTCGAACAACCGGTTACGGATGGCCGACACCGAATGCGGGAGCCACACCGCCTGCACGGGAACCAGTGGGGGATTTACGATCTCGATCACTCGCACCTTGCCGCGGTAGACAACGCCTGGGTCGTCGGTGACGAACGCGCAATGATCGGGGTGCGCGAGCACCGCCGTGTACGGCGGGGTGCCCTGCACCGGATTGACCAGTAGTTGTGGCTCGAAACCGCTTCGGCGGCAATGTGAAACCAGCAGGTCTGTGTAGAAGGAGTGGCGGGGCGGGGACCACACCACGATGGGATAGTCCGCGATCGCGGTGATATCGATCCGATCGCCGGCGGCGAGGGGGTGAGATTGCACAACCGCGATGCGCAGCGGCTGGTAGAGCAGAGTGTCGGTGGCCAGGTCAGTGGGCATATCCACCCCGCGGCGGAGCGCCAGATCGAGCGAGCCATCGAGGAGGCCATCGCGCATGGTGCCCGGGAAGACCTGCCGGACGGTGATCGACACCGGGGGGTCCGCGATGACCGCCGGCTCGATGATCCGATAGACCTCCTCACTGGATATCGCGGGAGAGTGTCCGATAACAAAGGCCCGCTGAGGATTCGAGAAGTTACGTGTCGCGTTGGCCAGTACACGTATTCCGGCCAGGAGCGGCCGTGCGCCGGTGTACAGCTCGTGGCCGGCGTCGGTCAGTTGCAGACTGCGTTGCGCGCGTGAGAACAGCTCGACGCCAAGGTCACGCTCCAGTTGACGTATCGCCGACGACAGCGCCTGCTGGGTGATAAACAATTCCGCCGCAGCGGCGGCCAGAGTCGGCGCCTCCGCGGCCACAACGAACTGAAACAATCGCCGGGAATCCAGCAAGTTGGCCAGCGAACTACCTTCGGCTGTCGCGCTCATCTGCAATGACAACTCCTACTTGTGTTTATACAAGAATAATGTGGTTTTTCCTTGTGCTAGCTAAACCTACGATTTTGTAGGGAGATGTGGGTAACCATGAGACCCACTCGCAATGGCGGGTCCACACACGCGTAAAGGGAGATAATCGAGTGACAGATCATTCGCTAAAGGGTAAGACAGTTCTTGTCACCGGTGGAGGTAAGAATCTGGGTGGGCTGATCGCCCGGGATCTCGCCGCCAATGGCGCCGGTGCCGTCGCGATCCATTACAACAGCGCGTCGAGCAAGGATGCGGCCGATGAGACGGTGGCTGCGATCCAAGCGGGCGGGGCGAAGGCGGTGGCGTTCCAGGGTGACCTGACCACCGGAGACGCCGTAAGCAAACTATTCGCGGACACCGTCGAAGCGGTGGGGCGTCCCGACATCGCGATCAACACAGTCGGCAAGGTCATCAAAAAGCCGCTCACCGAAATCACCGAGGAGGAGTACGACTCGGCGAGCGCGGTCAACGCCAAATCCGCATTTCTGTTCCTCAAGGAGGCGGGTAAGCACGTCAACGACAACGGCAAGATCGTCACGCTGGTGACATCGCTGCTGGGCGCGTACACCCCGTTCTACGCGGCGTACGCGGGAACCAAGGCGCCCGTCGAACACTTCACCCGCGCTGCGTCGAAGGAGTTCGGGGAGCGTGGTATTTCGGTGACCGCGGTGGGCCCGGGCCCGATGGACACGCCGTTCTTCTACCCGGCGGAGGGTGAGGATGCGGTGGCGTATCACAAGACCGCCGCCGCGCTCTCGCCGTTCTCGAAGACCGGCCTGACCGATATCGAGGACATCGCTCCGTTCATCCGCTTCCTGGTCAGTGATGGCTGGTGGATTACGGGGCAGACCATCCTGATCAACGGCGGCTACACCACGAAGTAGTCACTGCTGCGATAGCGGCCTCGTCCGGGACGTCGAGGTCGCGGGAACTGGCCGCCGTACGTATTTGGCGAGTAGAACGCTCGCCAAGGCGACGGCGGCCAGTTCTGTCAGCACGCTGATCACCGCATACGGTGCCGGGTCCCAACCGCGTTCGGAAAACCCGAACAGGCCGATGGTGCGGGACAGCGCGAAGGCCACGAGCGCTCCGGCCGAACCCAGACCCGCCGCCGCGATGATCCAGTCGGGCGCGCCCACAGCGATGAGCGCAGCCAACGCGATGAAGACGCTGGCCTGCGCCAGGAACGCGGGCCCGATGGCCGGAATATATTGATAACCATGCATATACAAGAATGCATGGGCATACCCGCTGACGGCCATTGCCACGGCCAAGGTGAGGCGGTATGCGAGGTTCATGTCAGTTTGTCCTCTTTGATGGCAAGAGCCTGACTACCTTTCACGTAGCTGACCTCGCGGATGCCCAGGATGTCGTGCAGCTGACCGGCCGGCAGTGTCACCGGTTTCGGAGTCCGACCGTCGCCCGGCTTGGGTAAGGGATAGGCCGTAGTCGTACCGCTGTAGAAGGTGATGTTTCCTTCGGTCTTGGTGAACAGTTGGTGCACATGTCCGTTGAGGCATGTCACGGACGCGAACCGCTTCATGTAGCTCAGGGCTTGTGCGGAATCATCTGTACCCCAACCCCATTCGGGATACATCGCGAACAGCGGGATATGGCTGAACACGATGATCGGGGTGTCGGCGGACAAGGGGTCGAGATCCTTGCGGATGAATTCGAGTTGGTCACCGCCGAGGTGGCCGAGCTTCTTCAGATTGAGGGTGTTGACCAGCCCGATCACGTGGACACCGGCGATATCGAAGCTGTACCACCCGTCGCCACGGGTACCGCCGCCGAAGACACCGCGGTACTTCTGCCCGGCGTCGTCAACCGAATCATGCTCACCCGGAACGGTAAAGACATGTGGGGTGCTGATCCCGGACATCATCTGCTTCACCTGATCGAACTGCTCATCGGTGGCCAGGTGCGTGAGATCGCCGGTGTGGATGACAAAGTCCGGGGTATAGCCCAGATTGCTGATCTGGTTGATCGCATGGCCGAAGGAATCGGCGACGTTGGTATTGGCGGTGCCGTTGAACCCGATATGGCTGTCGCTGATCTGCGCGAATCGCAGCGTCGGGTGGGCGCCGCTGGCCGCCGTGGCCGAACCCGATACACGCGAAATAACTTCTCCACCAGCGACAGTCAGTGCGACAGCGGCGCCGAACCACGCGGTGTGCCGGATCAGCTGCCGCCGGGACATGCTCTGCGGATCCTGTTCATTGGTCATTGCACTACTACCGTCGCCTTCATGAAGGGGTGGATGCCGCACACGTATTGGTAGGTACCCGCCTTGGCGAACTGATAGGAGAAGGTGCCCTGGGAGTCCAGTCCGGGGGAGCGGAACGTGCCATCCTCGGCCACCACGTTGTGCGGTTCTTCGTCCTTGTTCGTCCAGGTGACGGTGGTGCCCGCGGGCACGGTCAACGCGGGGGGATTGAAGGCGAAGTTCTCGATGTTCACTGCAGGACCTGCCGGGGCCGGCGACGAGGGAGCGGCGCCGGTTGCCGGTATGGAGGACATACCGGGCATGCTGTGCCCGGACATGCCGAGAGTGCCGGTGGCGTCAGAAGCGATCGTGATCGACAGCGGCGCATCGGATGTGGTGCTACTTCCGCCGGAACATGCTGCCAGCGGGATCGCTAGTGCCGCGGCAACTGCGGCACAGCGCGACGAAGACAAATACATGGTGCCCCTTTCCATGGACGAGTCCGCGGCGAGTTGCGGACCACCGCACAGAGATAGGGGCGGGGGTTACAACCGGATCAGGCGGGACGATCGGGTGCGAACACCTCGATGTGACCGTCGGCCTCGCGCACTTCCAACGTGGGTAGCGGCTTGGGTGCGATGGGCAGCTGGTGCGTGATCACCCGCCCATCGGTGGTGAAAGATGTGGTGTGGCATGGGCACTGCAAGCGGTCATGCGCCCCGTCGAACCAGAGCTTGCACCCCTGATGTGTGCACACGCCCGACACCGCCTCTACCCTGCCGCCCACCCGACGCACGAATCCGTTGACGAATCCGAGGTCGAAGGGATGCACTCCGCCATCGGGGACCGCACTGCTGGCGGCGACCCGCTGCCAACTTCCGGTGTTGGGGACGATCTCGCCCGAGTCCTGCTGGGGGTCGGTCTGCGGTTTCTGGGTGATCAGGCGGTCGGCGGTGACAGCCACCGCGGCGGCGGTAGCGGCCGCCGAGGTGCCGACGAGGAGGCTCCGGCGGGTGGGTGCTTGCCATCGCGGCTGGCCGGAAGGCGCTGGGGCATCGCCCATCTGCTCGGCCAGGCGACCCTGCAGGTTCGCGAGGAACTCCTGGCTCGGAGTGTCGTCGCCGGGCTGGCTCGCGCGCAGCTCGATCGCCGTCCGGATCTGCGCCGCTTCGAAATCGTCAGGACGGAACGGCTTGGGCCGGCGGCCCCGGAGCAGGTCGTCGACGTAGCGGCGCAGCCCACGCGGATTCATGACAGGTCCTGTTCGTTGATCTGGGCGGCCAGGCGCAGTGCGCGGTGTTGGAGCACCTTGGCATTGGCGACGGTGACACCCATCGTGGCGGCGGACTCCTTGATCGAACAGCTTTGCAGGAATCGCAGTTCCAAAATCCGACGATAGTTGTCCGGTAATGCGTCCAATACAGCCTTCGCGTGCAGCGGTGCGGTGCTGATGGATTCCTCGGAGTCGGGCGGCCGGTCGGCGATGTCCTGCATGTCGGGGATCGAGGTGATCTCGCGGCCCAATGTCTCGCGCCAGTGTGCGGCGAGCACCGTGCGCGCAACCGTCCGCAGGTAGGCCCGTACCTCGGCCTTAGTCACCGTCAGGCGTAACGGCCTCAACGCAGCCAGGAATACCTCGGCTGTCAGATCCTCGGTATCTGGCCTATTGCCCACCCGTGCGTAGATGGTGCGATAGACCCAGACGGCATTGTCTTGGTACACGGACTGCCAGTCCGGGTAGTGATCGTCACCCGCCGGGACGGCCCGCAAGCCGCGCCGGGCGGTGGGATCACGTTGTGTCATCACCGTCGGTTGTCCCGTCCCCAAAACGTCCCTCGAAAGGCAGCTGGATGTCTGCCTCTGATGAGAAGTAGTGCCGGTGGTTACACGATGCCGGCGGCCAATTGGTTCGGGGTAGCGTCACTGCAATGACGGGTGCTCTCGATGGGATCCGGGTGCTGGAACTGGGCACCCTGATCGCCGGGCCTTTCGCGGGGCGGTTACTCGGTGATATGGGCGCCGAGGTGCTCAAGATCGAGCCGCCCGGTGCACCGGATCCGCTTCGGACCTGGGGCCAGGCCGAGGTCGACGGGCACCACGTGTTCTGGACGGTGCACGCTCGCAACAAGAAGGCCATCACCCTTGATCTGCGCACCGAGGCCGGGCGCGCACTGTTTCTCGATCTCGTCGAGAAGTCGGATGTGATCGTCGAGAACTTCCGGCCAGGGACTCTGGAGAAGTGGGGTCTGGGCTACGACGTCCTGGCGGAACGCAACAACGGCATCATCTTGGTCCGCGTCTCCGGTTACGGACAGACCGGTCCGGACGCGCACAAGGCCGGATACGCCTCAGTGGCCGAAGCCGCCAGCGGCCTGCGGCACCTCAACGGATTCCCCGGTGGTCCGCCGCCACGGATGGCGCTCTCGATTGGTGACACTCTCGCCGGGATGTTCGCGGCCCAGGGCGCACTGGCGGCGCTCTATCGGCGGACCGTCACCGGTCGCGGACAGATCGTCGATGCGGCGTTAACCGAGAGTTGTTTGGCCGTACAGGAATCCACCATTCCGGATTACGACGTGGGTGGGGTGGTGCGGGGTCCGTCGGGTACTCGGTTGGAGGGCATCGCGCCCTCGAACATCTACCAGAGCGCCGATGGCAGTTGGGTGGTCATCGCCGCCAACCAGGACACCGTCTTCCGCAGATTGTGTGTGGCGATGGATCAGCCGGAGCTGAGCACCGATGATCGATTCGTCAATCACGTTGCCCGTGGCCGCAATCAGGATGAGCTCGACACCATCATCGCTGGGTGGGCGGCGCGACGCCTGCCCGCCGACATCATCGATGTGCTCAGCGCGGCCGGGGTGATCGCCGGCCCCATCAACACCGTTGCCGATGTAGTGCAGGACCCACAGCTCAAGGCGCGTGAGATGCTCGTCGAGCATTTCGACGAGCGCCTCGGCCGCTCGGTGCTGGGGCCGGGAGTGGTTCCGGTGCTGTCCGAATCGCCGGGCGGCGTCCGGAATGCGGGCCCGGCCCGACCCGGGCAACACAACGAGGACGTCTTCGTGGGGCTGCTGGGGAAGAGCGCCGCAGATATCGACAAGCTGCGCGCCGAGGGGGTGCTGTGAGTTCGATGAGCCGCGTGCGCGAAGAGCAAGCGCAGATGCCCGCCCACGTCACCATCCGCGAGGTGCTGCTGCGGGATGGCCTTCAGCTTGAGGCACCGATCTCGTTGGCGGACAAGCTGAAACTTCTCGACGCGATCGCCGCGACAGGGGTGCGCGAGGTCGAGGCCACCGCATTTGTGTCCCCCTCCAAGATGCCGGCGCTGGCCGACGCCGCCGAACTGTCCGCGCAGCTGTACAACTATCCGGATATCGAATTCTCCGCACTCGTCGCCAGCCCTAACGGTGCCAAGCGCGCCCTTGCGGCGGGTCTCACCTCGCTGGAGTACGTGGTCTCTGCGTCCGACGGACACAGTCGCGCCAACGTCGGCAGCACTAGTGCCGAGGCCACCGCGCGCATCGAGGAGATCGTGGCGCTCGCGCGTGACACGGGTGCCACCGTGGAGGTCATTGTGGCCTGCTCATGGGACTGCCCCTTCGACGGCCCCACCCCCGAACAGCGGGTCCTCGATATCGTGCGCCGGGCCCGGGAATGGGGCGCGGACCGTTTCGCCCTGGCCGACACCATCGGCACCACAACGCCGCGCCGCGTTACGAATCTCGTTGCGGCCGTTCGACCCATTGTCGGCGACGCGCCGCTGGGCGCGCACTTCCACAACACCCGTGGATCCGGTTTGGCCAGCGCCTATGCCGCCGTGCAATCCGGGGTGACGCGGCTCGATTCTTCGATTGGCGGACTCGGCGGATGCCCGTTCGCGCCCGGAGCGACCGGCAATATCGCCACCGAGGATCTGGTATATCTACTGCGGGACAGCGATATTGACGTCGACGTTGATCTCGAAGCCGCGATCGAGGCGGCCCGAGTGGTGCAATCAGTAGTCGGGCACGCGGTCCCGAGCGCTCTGCTGCGCGCGGGCGACCGCTTGCTGAACTAGACCGCCGACTTCAGCGGGTTGTGTTCGGCGTAGATCTGCTCGATGCGCGCCTCATCGATCCGGTTGCGCACTTGTTGCGATTCGTGGGTGTCACGCACGACCTTCGCCAGCCCGAAGCAGCTGGTCACCAGGAAGAGCGTGCACACCGCGAGGAATGCGCGGGGCCACGGCGATATCGGTAGGTACACGATGCCGCCCAGCGTCGAAGCGAATGCGACCGCGAAGGCGATGGCGGATTGGATGTAATACGCGGTGGACGCGCGGACTGTGGGCTCCGATGTGCTCATACGACCACGGTGGCAGCCGCCGCTTCGTATGGCATGAGTAGAGCTACCCGATATGCGGGCGCAAGTTTGCGTGCAGGTCGCTGGTAGCGATACGGGGGCTGGCCCCAGGAAATGGTGCTGTGGGCTGGCCTCGGTCACTAACTTGCGCGCTTGCCCTTCTTCGGTGCTGGCAAGAGGTCTAGCTTGCTAACTGACTCTCGGGTCAGTTAGCGCCACATCGAATTCAAGGAGGACCATGTCCACTCCGGTGCTGTTGGGGATCGTCGTGGGAGTGCTGGCCCTCGGGGGCTTGCTGGGAGCGGCGGTGCTTTTCGTCCTCGCCTCCGGCGACAGCGGGCCCCGCCGCTTTGGGGTGACCATGCCGGACACGGACTTCTTCGACAAGACGGCATCGTTCGCAGTCACTGCGCAGATCAGCGTGCCGGGGCCCGTTGAACGTGTGTGGACCCAGGTCTCGGAGGGCGGCTATCTGGAGTCGATTCCTTTCGTGTCCGGGCCGGCGAGATCGGGCGACCAGATTGTGACCCGCACGCCGTTGTTCGCGATCACCGAGAAGGTGGTCCACAGCGAGGAGGGCCTCAAGCTGGTCGCGATCGGCACCGGTATTTCAGTTCCACTGGTGCTCAAGGCATTCGGCGAACGCTGGGAGCTGGCCGCTGACGGGAACAAGGTGCTGGTGCGCTGGACGGTGGCAGGCACCCCGAAGTGGGTCGGCTGGTTCCCGTTGCGCTGGACGGCGTTCGCGGTGCGCCCGTTCCTGCGGACGCTGCTGTTCCTGGCTATCCGTTAGCCGCCGCCTTCGAGAGTGGGACATCACCCAGGACGATCCCGCTGAACATCGTGGCGATCGTGTCGGCGACTTCGGTCATCGTTGTTGCGGGATCATCGGATTCGGCGATGATGCTGTTGGCCGTGACGAACATCGTCATGAGCATCCGGGCCGCCATGGGCGTGTGCACGCCGGCCTTCAGCTCGCCACGGGCGGCGAGAGTTTCCATGAGGGTGACCAGTGGCGGTAGCACGATGGTCTCGTCGATGTGGCGGTACGTCTCCTCGCCGAGGACCATAGGCGCCTGACGCATGAGTTCCCGGTAGGTCTTGTCGTTGAGTGATCGCGACAGATAGACCCATGCGGAGGTGGCCGCGACCTGCGGGCCGCTCGGGCCAGGCTTGTCCAGACGGCGGATGGCGGTGGTGACGGTGTCCGCCGTCTCGGTCAGGCACTCGGTGAGCAGTGCGGTGAACATCGCCTGCTTGTCGGAGAAGTGGTAGTAGAACGTGCCCTTGCTGACCTCGATGCTGCTGACGATGTCATCGACGGTGACGCTGTTGTAGCCCGTGGTCGTGAAATGCCGGCGTGCGGAATCCAGAAGATCGGAACGAGTCTGTTCTGCGTACATCTGCCGCCGAGTAGCCATGGAGGCAGTCTAGTCAGATCCCGACTCATGGTCAGTTTCTGAACCGGGACTCACCACACCATGCGTGCGAGATATGTCTGTGCGTAGCGTCGCACTGCGACGGTATCGGTGATATCGAGAACGCCCGCGCGATTGGTGAGCAACGAACCCACAAGGCGCACAAGAATTTCCGATACTGCCAGCACCGCCTCGTCGGGCATGGTGACGCCGCTGTGCCGAAGAGAGGTCGCCACCAGGGCACTGGCCCGCACGATGGCCTTGTCGCCCGAGGGCGTATTCAGTCCGATCACCAACTCGGGCTCGTTCTCGATGATGGTGCACGCCAACCGGTTCTCGGTGATGAGCCGCATGGCCAAGGTGAAGCACTCGACAATGGCCCCCTGCGCATCCTGGCCGTTGGCCGCGACGGCGAGGTGGCCGAAGATGAGCAGGCTCTCGGCCTCGATGAGGTGCTCGAACAACGCTTCCTTGGTGGGGAAGCGGCGGTAGAGGGTGCGTCGGCTCACCCCGGCACGTCGCGCGATGGCGTCCATGTTGGCGCGGCGCATGCCATGGCGCTCGAACTCGGTGCGCGCGGCGTCGAGCACGGCATCGGCGGGCGGGGCGTCGGTCACCCCCTGAGTATTCGCCTCTTGACGCAAGCCGCTCATCGGTGCGGTCATGCTGCCCGGTTGTGCAGCGGGCGGGGGTCGACTCCTTCACGCTTCCAGCCCTCAGAAGCCCACGGCAGATACAGGGCGCGCACCGGCAGCCTGTTGAATACCGGGTTCAGCGTGCGCATGACCTTGGCGAAGCGCTGAAAGTTGCGCTCCTTCTTGTCGTTCCACTCCAGTCGGCAGACGGCCTTCATCTGCGGAGGGAGTGTTCCGACGATGACCGTCCGGATGAAGGCGTTCAGTGGCGCTGATAGCACCCGCCACACCGGCTGGGGAATCTGCTTGGGCCCGGGTACACCCTGACGGATGTAACCCGTGGCGTACAGGATCGTCTTCGTCGGCACGAACCGGTCGAACATCCCCTCCATGTACGTGACGAACTCGTCGTACGTCTGCGGCTGATTGCGCGCGCTGACGCCGTACAGGCTGTACCAGACCTTGCTCTCCTCGAAGATTCGTACCTTCTCCGCGCGGGACAGCCTCCGGATGAAGGTGTCGGTGATGTACAGCACCTGATCGACGAAGGTCGCATGGGCCCAGTAGAAGAGCTCAGGATTGAGCGCGTGGTACCGCGAACCGTCGCTGATGGTTCCGGTGATCGGCTTGTGAAAATCGCGCACCATCCGGCCCCACTTCTGCGGGTCTGCCGAATAGATGGTCTTCATGATGGGCGGGCCGGAGCGGCGTGCGCGGCCGAAGGTGTCGGTGAAGATCACCGAGTGGTCCTCGACCGCCTTGCCCAGCTGCTCGATGCAGTTCTCGGTGCCCGCGAGTCGCTGAAAGCCCAGCACGCCGCGGATATCGCCGTAGAACTTCCACACCAGGGAGTCGGCACCCAGTCTCGGTGTTTCCACGGAGTCGTCGGCGGCGTCGTCCACGGGCATGGGAATTGCTTCGCGCAGCCCTTCGTCCAGGCTGACGGGGCGAGTGATGGCGCTCTGATCGACCATGAGCACCACGCTAGCTCAATGGCACAAAACTGCGCAAGTGTGCCAAGGGCGATTAGTCGGTGAAGTCGATACGCACCGATACGGGGGTGGTCTCCAGTGCCTTGACCACCCGCGCGCCGACGGCCCCGAACTTGCGGCCGCGCGCGACGACGTCATCATCGGGCCGGAACTGGGCGGTGCCGGTGCGCCACCTGTTTCCCTGCTTCAGGCGGACATTCGGGTTCGCGGCAATGTTGCTGCCCCAGCCCGAGCGGGTGCCGTGCTGGCTGATCACCCACGCGCCGGTCGCGTCGAACTGGACGGAGACCGGGACCCGGCGCAGCTGGCCGGTCTTGCGTCCGGTGGTCTCCAGCTCCGAGGCGAGCGCCGTGCGCAGGCCGAGCCTCGTCAGTGCCGCGACGGCTGGATTGAGCAGGTAGCGCCCCATCGCCCGCTCCCTGCGGAACTTGCGCAGTGTCTTGTCCGTCATGAACTTCTCCTTCTCCGAAAGGCGTCGACTCCATTGTTCTTGAGGAGCCGAAGTGCGGTGATCCATGGGCCGATAGTGGGGTCCGGGTCAGTCCCCGCGCCCAGGCGGTGCAGTTGCGTGTTGTGCCACTGGAGTTCCAGTGCGCTGAGGAAAGACTTCGCCCTGCCGGTTGCCGCGAGCCACGCAGGCATGGGAAGAGAGGCGTCCGGAACGGTGAGCTTGTCCTGGCGTGCGGTTAGCAGGCTGTCGGCGGCGACCGGGTTGACGGTGGTTGGGCGCCCGAGTCCCACGACATCGCAATCACCCGATCGGACGGCCTCCGACATCGCGGCTTCGGTGCGGAACCCGCCCGTCACCGCGATCGGTACATCACCGGCCGCCTCGCGGGCGGTGCGGGCGTACTCCAGGAAGTAGGCCTCGCGGGCCTGGGTCGACGCCGATGTCACCAGCGGCCTGCCCTCCATCGCTGGCGATTCGTAAGTACCGCCGCTGATTTCGATGAGGTCGACCTCTTCGGAGGCGAGTGCCGCGATGACTGCCCGCGACTCCTCCTCGGTGAAGCCTCCGCGCTGGAAGTCCGCGGAGTTGAGCTTGATGGCGACCGAGAAACCGGGACTCACGGCAGCCCGAGTACGGCGGACAACTTCGAGGACGAAGCGCATGCGACGTTCGGGGTCACCGCCCCACCGGTCGGTGCGCCGGTTGGTGCGCGGCGACAGGAACTGCGCCACGAGATAGCCGTGTGCGCCGTGGATTTGAACACCGTCGAACCCGGCGGCATCCGCGATCGTCGCCGTGGTGGCGTAGCGGTCGATGATGTTCTCGATCTCGTCGTCGGCGAGCTCGCGCGGGGCCTGCCAGCCGGGGACGTTCATCTTGATTGCCGACGGTGCCACTGGCTGGGATGCCGTGGCGAGTGGGTTGGCTTGCCTGCCGGGATGGTTGACCTGCATCCAAATCAGGCCGCCGCCGTCCTTGGTCGCCTTGGCCCACCGGGACAGTCCATCGAGATGCCTGTCGTCCTCGATGACCACGTTCCCCGGCTCGCCCAGATGACTGCGGTCGACCATCACATTGCCGGTCACGAGGAGGCCGAAGCCACCGGTTCCCCAGCGGCGGTACAGCTCGACGAGTCGGTGGTCAGGGCCCTGGGATGTGTCGCCGAGGCCCTCGCTGAGAGCCGACTTCATGAGCCGATTGCGCAGAACCTGGCCCGAGGCCAGGGGGAGGGGGTCGTGTAGGTCTGCCACGCGGCCGACGCTAGTACACCGATTGGTTTACTGCAATGTTCCGGTAATCGCCCCATGTCGGGGACGCCTCGGTAGACTGAGCGGTATAGTTAACACCCGACAAGTTTGGAGGCAGGCAGGATGTCGGCACGTGACACCTTGATCGCAAGCGTGACGGGTCTGGTGCGGCGCAGGGGCGTCGCGGGAACCGGTCTCAACGCACTGCTCGAGGACAGCGGTGTTTCACGGAGAACCATCTACCTGAACTTCCCTGGCGGCAAGCAGGAGCTGGTCGCCGAGGCAACTCGTCTTGCCGGGCAAGAGCTGACGGACATCATCAAGGCGGCCGGTGACGGGATTGACCCGGCCCGCGGGATCGAACTGTTCATCGAGCTATGGAAGGCGCAGCTCGGCGAAACCGAGATGCAGGCGGGGTGTCCGATCGTCGCTGCCGTGCTCGGACGTACCGAGGCACCTCAGGCCGCTGCGGTGGCGGCCGAGGCCTTCCGGGATTGGCATGAGCTCCTCGCGGGACGCCTCGAGAAGTATGGGGTGGAAGCGGCCACCGCTCGCTCGCTGGCGCGGACAATGATCGCCGCGATCGAAGGTGCGGTCATCATGTCGATCGCCGAGCAGTCGACGGAGACGCTCGATGACGTCGGACAGCGTTTGGCGGAGCTCATCCGGCTGTACATCCCGGCCGAATCCAAGGCGTAACCTCCCACCCACCTGCGCAGTAGGGTCGGCAGATGCACAGCGCTACCCCGCGCGACCCTTCCCCGTGATCAGCGGCAGATCCAGCGTGGTGCGCACGCCGGCATCCGCGGCGACGACGGCAGGTACCGCATTGACCACGCGCATCGCCGTCGCGATCAGATTGGCGTAGTTGTGATCGCCGCGCGCACTGAATGAGCCCAAATCCAGGATGTAGCTGGGCTCCCCGGTGATCTCAACGCGATAGGTGCCACCTTCGTGTGCGGGCTGTGGCCAGTCCGGTGCCAGATCCTCGCGCAGGCGGGTGAAGTGCTCAAGGACCGTCACCACCTTGCCGTCCTTGATGCCGCGCACCTCGAAATGCAGCGCGGCCATGGTGCCTGCGGGAATATGCCCCGATGAGATCTCGAAATCCTCGGGCGCGGGAAGTTTTTCGTATGTCTCAGTGACTTCGTCCAAGTCGATACCGAGGCCGGCGGCGAGCTGTCGTACCACCGAGCCCCAGGCCAGGGACAGCACTCCCGGCTGCAGCAGGATGGGCGTCTCGTCCATCGGCTTACCGAAACCCATGACATCGAACATCACCGTCGCACTGTCGTAGGTGGCGTAGTCCACGATTTCGATACAGCGCACCTGATCGACGCGCTGGCAGGTGCCCATGAGTGCCAGCGGTAGCAGGTCATTGGCAAAACCTGGATCGATTCCGCCAATGAAGATCGACGAGTTGCCCTCGCGCGCAGCAGTTTCGATGGGCTCCAGCATGTTCTCCGGGAGTACGCCCCACGGATACTGCAGGAATACTGGCGCGCTGGCGGCGATGTTGATTCCGGCGGCGAGGATCGAGCGCAGATCCTCGATCGCCTCCATCAGCCGGTTGTCGGTCATGGCGGTGTACACCACGCAGTCGGGCTTGAGCGCCAGAATCTCTGCTGGGTCCGAGGTCGCGGAGACGCCGGTGGTGGGGTCGAGCCCGGCGAGCTCACCCGCGTCCTTACCGGCCTTGTTCGCCCCAGAAACCCACACCCCGACCAGCTCCATGTTGGGGTCGGTGATTACCCCGGCCAGCGCATGCTGGCCGACATTGCCTGTGCCCCAGACGGCTACACGTGTCTTCGTCATATCAGTCCCATCTCGAAGCGGTCAGGAAAGGTCGGGTAGCGGGATGTCGAGGTTGGGCGCGATGAGGCCACCGTCGACTTCGAGTACCTTGCCGGTGAGGAAGCTCCCGGCAGGTGATGCGAGGTATAGGGCTGCTGCCGCGATATCGCTCGGATCACCCAGGCGATGCAGCGGCGTGTTCTTCTCCAGCGTTCCGCGCACCTCGTCGTTACCCGCCACGATTTCCAGCGCCGAGGTGAGGATGGAGCCGGGAGCGATGCCGTTGACTCGGATTCTTGGACTCAAATCCATTGCGGCCGTCCGTGTGTACTGAGCCAGCGCGCCCTTGGCGGTGCAGTAACCCAGGAAGGCCCGGCCCGGCAGTCGGCCCATAGTGGACGTGATGTTGATGACCGACGCGTTGTCGGATTTAAGCAGGTGCGGCACAGCGGCACGCAGCAGTGCGTGCCCGTTGAGGACATTGAAGGAGAAGGCCTCGGCGAGGTCCTCGTTGGTGGTGTCCAAGAACGGTTTCGGCATGGTGCCGCCCACGTTGTTGACGACGATGTCGAGTCGTCCGAATCGGTCTACTGCCTTCTGGGCCAGTGAAGCGGATGCTTCGGTATCGGACAGATCGGCGACCACGATCTCCGCCTGGCGGCCTGTCGCCTCGACCTTCTCCGCGACCTCCCGCAGCTGCGATTCGGTACGCGAGGCGATGAGCACATCGGCACCCGCCTGTGCGAAGGCCTCCGCAATCGCGGCGCCGAGTCCGCGGCCCGCGCCGGTAACGACCGCGACATTGCCGTCGAGCCTGAAACGGTCCAGAATCATCTCTACCTCCGTGTCGAATATTCGACTACCTTGGGGCGAATAGTCGATGCACTGTAGACCCGGACCTTGCCTCGCGCAAGAGGGGAGAACCCATGCCCGCCACTTCGCCGCCGACCGTTCGCGTGGTGCGAATCGTGGAAATGCTTGCTGCTGCAACACAACCCAAATCGATTAGCGAGATCGCCGCATCCACGGGCATTTCCCGCGCCACCGCGACTGCCGTGGTGAACGAGTTGGAGGCTGCAGGGTGGCTAGTGCGCGACGATGAGCTTCGGTACCGCGTCGGGTCTGCCCTGCCCCGTGCCGTCGAGGCCACCCTGCCCCGGGCCATTCAGGACGCACTGGCCCGAGTTGCCGCAGAGGCACACGCTGGGGCGACGGTCAGCCGAATAGGCCCGAAGACGTTGACGATCGTCGCCAAGGCACAGGCGGGACGCCGGGCCGTCGCGGGATTCGCGGTGGGCCAGAGCATCCCGCTTGCCTTTCCCGCCGGTTCGGCGGTCATGCCCTGGCGTTCATTCGACGAACGTGCGCAATGGCTCGGTACGGCGCGTGGCCTGAGTGCGCGTTCTGGTCAGCGGCTCGTGCAGCAGGTTGCCGACTGCGGATATGTGGTCTACCGCCCCGACCACGATGACACGGGGATGGTCGACCTGCTCTCGGACCTGCTTGGTTCGGTGGGCTCGGAGGTAATGGAGGCGGCGCTGCGTGAACGGCTGCTGCGACAGCTGTCCCGGCTCACCTCGCGTCCTTATTCGCGCGATGAGCTGAGCTCCGACGCGGTACTGCCGATTAGCTATCTGGCGGCGCCCATTTTCGAGGGCGCCGATGCCGCGTACGAACTTCAGCTGGGCCCGTTGCTGCCCAGCGCGACCCGTAGCGAGCGAGAAGCGCTGATCGTGACGTTGACGCGCGGGGCGCGGGAGCTATCCGGACTATTCGCGGAGAGGTGACGCCCTAGCCCGCGGTGACGACGGGGACGCCCTCGGACGGTTGCACGATGACGAACCCCTGGCCCTGGAATGCGACTTGGAGCGCCTCTCCGGAGCCGCGGCCAATGAGGGCGCCGGCCTTGAAGCTCGTCTTGAGCTGGGTCTGCAGATTCGCCGACCAGGCCACGACGGCGTTGGTATCGGCGAATGTCGGCGCCTCGGCGGCATTGAGCACCACCGGCGGGCCGTCGGTGGTCAGCGCGACCCAACCGGTTCCGCGCAATGTCGTGTTGAACAGACCGCCTGTCACCATGCTGGCGCCCTTGACCCGCTCGATGTTCCAGTTCAACCCAGCGGAAAAGGCCAGCACATTCTTGCCGCTGATCGAGAGGCCCGCGTTGTTCAGATTCAGCAGATGAACGTCGAAGGCGCGCTCGGCCAGGAACACGTCGCCTTGGCCAGAACACCTCATCAGGGGCAGGCCTTCACCGGTCAGCGCCTTCTTCAGGAACTTGGCCGCGCCGCCGCCCTCGAAGGCGAAGTCGACATTGCCCTGGTAGGCCACCATCGATCCCTGACGTGCGAGGAACGGCTCGCCGAGGCGAACGCGCAACAGCTTTGCGTTCTGATTGGAGATCGGCTTGGCCTCATTCTCGCTGAACCGGCCATCCACCAGATCTCCACTGATACCGGAGAATTGGTCGCCGATGGACTGAGCCTGAGCCGCCGGCTGTGCAGCCGCGGTGGGCGATGTGACCTGTGGTTCGGGCGGTGCGGAGCCTCCGAGCGGTGCCGAGCTGACCCTGCCCTGGTGTGCGACTTGATCCGTCCAGCGCTGGCCGTCGTGCCAGCGGAATTCAAACCGTCCGTCGGGATCAGGCTGCCAGCTTCCGGGGTTCGGAGTCGTCATGGACTCCAACCTAGTAGGCGGCTAGCGCTGTTCGATCAGGATTGTGGGGACTGCCAGCCCGGGATCCTTGACGGTGGCGACCCGTGTTCCCGGCTTGTGGCCGTTGCGGATATCGCTGAGCGTGACGTCGGCGGCAGTCAGGCGCGCATGAGTCGCGTCGATGTCAGCGGTGCGCCAGGCGATTCCCCACAGCGAGTCGGGGCCGGAGGGGTCGTCGTCACGCAACACCACCTCAACCACCAGCCCTGCGCACCGGAAGAACAATTGGTGTACACCCCACGACTGCCTGCGATCCAGGCGCAGGTCGAAGCCGAGCCGTCCGCACAACGTCGCAATGATTCTGTCGCGATTGGGAGAGAACAGCACCAGGTGATCGATCTGACCACTCTCTGAGTCCGACTGTGCGGGCGGGGCGGCTCGCTGGCTCAATCCCAGGGTGAGTCCGTCAACCTGTCCCGCGGCAATGTCTCCGCGAGAAATCAGGGAGAAACCGCGTCGATCGAGCAGCCGAGTCGCGGAGGCCAGGTCCCCGACACGAAACAGCATTCCCGGGTGCGGCGCCCATTCGGGGAGACCGAGATGGAGCTGGGGATGTGGAATTTCGGTGCCGAGCAGCCTCGCGTAGGCGGCCTTTGTATCAGCGAGATTTGGAACGTCCAGAAGCACCGAGTCCAGTTCGGTGATCATCAGAGCATTTTCTCCCTGCCGGACCGGAGTCCGCTTATGCATACTGGTGGTGTGCGCTTTCAGCTTCTCGACATTGTCTTCCATCTGCCACACCCCGCGACGGGGGCGTTGGCGCCCGCCGCCGACCGGCTGAATCGGGTGGTCGAGACCGCAGTGCTGGCGGAGAGTTTGGGTTTTGATTCCTTCGCGGTCGGGGAGCGGCATGCGGGAGACGTGCTGTCGTCGGCTCCGACGGTGCTGTTGGGCGCGGTGGCCGCAGCCACTGACCGGATTCTGTTGTCCACCGGGGTCACGGTGCTGTCGCTCCTGGACCCGGTGCGCGCGGCAGAGGACTTCGCCACCATCGATCAGCTGAGCCGTGGCCGGCTCGAGATCGTCATCGGGAAGGGCAATGAGGACCGCCAGTACCCGTTGATGGGACTGGATATCGCCAGACAGTACGAGTACCTGCAGGAGAACTACGAGTTGCTGCGGAGGCTGCTGCGTGAGGAGCGCGTCGACTGGACGGGCGTACACCGGCATCCACTTGCCGACGCGACCACGTTGCCCAGGCCGTACGACGGACCGTTCCGGATCTGGCACGGCTCAGCGACTTCGACATTCGCGGTCGAACTCGCCGCCAAGTGGGGCGACCCGATAGTCACCGCAAATGCCTTGCAGCCCAAGGAGAATTACAAGGTTCTCATCGACAGGTATCGGGAGCTGTACGCACAGAATGGGCACGACCCGGCCAACCTGCATGTGGGTGCGGGCTCAGGCGGGCTCTACCTGGCAGATACGACCGAACAGGCCATCGCGCAGTACCGGCCTATCTATGAGGCACGCCTGGCGCAGATGGCGAAGCTCAAAGACCATCCGAGGGCCGTCGGCAAGTTTCCGTCCTTTGAATCCATCGAGGACGCGGCAGATCGCGGGCCGGTGTTGGCCGGCTCCCCGGAACGTGTGGCCGAGAAGATTATTCAGTGGCATGGCGCCTTCGGTCACGAGTTCCAGTCGATTTCGTTGAGCCCCGAGGCCGACTTCGAGGAACAGCAGGACACCCTGCGCCGATTCGCCGAGGAGGTTGTCCCGCTGGTGAAGGCGGAGGTCACCTCGACGCTATGGAGCCCCCAGGACACGCAGCGAGCCAAGGGATTCACGGCGGCCTGAGGGGTGCCCGTGTCAGATCTGACCCGGGTGATTCATGGGGTTCAGCGGGCTCGCGGGGTTGGCCGGGTTATTGGGATTCATGGGGCTGGCCGGGTTCGCGGGGTTGTTCGGGTTCATCGGACTGGCCGGGTTCGCAGGGTTGTTTGGGTTGAGCGGGCTGGCGGGGTTCGCCGGATTCGACATGCTGTTCGGGCCGTATGGACCAACGTTGCAGACCGCATTGGCGTTGCCGATGCAATCACCGGGGTTGAACGGATCGGGATCTGCCGGGTCGGCACTCGCGAGAGGGGTGGCAAACAGCGTCAAGGCAATGAATAGCGCGCCGGTGGCCATCGACTGGAGCATTGAGTCAGCCTAGCAAGCCTATTGAGTCTTTCTCGGGGGATCGGACAGGGGGCTGCGTAACGGGTGGACGTGCCTGTCCTTGCCCAAAACTAGAACATGTTCTAACGTCGAGCGAAGTGCCTGATCGGCGACCATTTACTGAGGAGCGCGATGCCTGACCCATTTGACCCACTGCACGGGTCGATCAACTCCGGGCACCTGCTGGTCGCCGCTCTGAAAAAGAATGCGAACGCGCCCGCGCTGGTGCTCGGGAACGTGACGCTCACCGGTGCGCAGATGGCCGACGAGATCAGCAAGTACATCCAGGCCTTTACCGCGCTGGTGCCCGATCCGACCGATGGTCAGGGCATGTTGGCACTCAACCGCCCCGAGGTGCTGTTGGTCATCGGCGCGGGGCAGCTGCTGGGCACCCGGCGTACCGCGCTGCATCCACTCGGGTCACTCGACGATCATGCCTATGTACTGGCCGACGCCCAGATCACCACGCTGGTCATCGACCCCACCCCGCAGTTCGTCGAGCGCGCCGCCGCCCTGGTGGAGAAGGTGCCGACGCTGACCCGCGTGCTGACCCTCGGCCCCGTCCCCGCTGAGCTGGCCGAGGTGGGGCATGATCTGGTCGCCGCGGCCGCAGATTTTGCGGCGAAGCCGCTGGTGCCGGTCAACCTCTCGCCGGACCACATCAATGGCCTTACCTATACGGGCGGGACGACGGGTAAGCCCAAGGGCGTCATCGGGACCTCGCGGTCGATTCTGACCATGACGCAGATCCAGCTGGCCGAGTGGGAATGGCCGGAGCGGCCAAAATTCCTGATGTGTACCCCGCTTTCACACGCCGGTGCCGCGTTCTTCATGCCGACCCTGATGAAGGGCGGGTCCATGGTGGTGTTGCCCAAGTTCGATGCGGGCGCCGTGCTGGCCGCGATCGAGGAGCACAAGATCACTGCCACCATGCTCGTGCCGTCGATGATCTACGCGCTGCTGGACCATGCGGATTCTCAGACCCGCGACCTGTCCTCACTGCAGACCGTCTACTACGGCGCCTCGGCCATCAACCCGGTGCGGCTGGCGGAGGCAATCGAGCGGTTCGGGCCGATTTTCGCGCAGTACTTCGGCCAGTCCGAGGCGCCCATGGTGATCAGTTACCTGGCCAAGGGCGACCACGATGCCCAGCGGCTCTCCAGCTGCGGCCGGCCCTCGGCGTTCCTGCGCACGGCGCTGCTCGACGAGAACGATCAGCCGGTCAAGCAGGGTGAGCCCGGCGAGATCTGTGTGGCCGGACCTTTGGTGGCGGGCGGCTATTGGGGCCTGCCCGAACAGACCGCCGACACGTTCAAGAACGGCTGGCTGCGTACCGGCGATGTCGCGCGCGAGGACGAGGATGGTTTCTGGTTCATCGTCGACCGGACCAAGGACATGATCGTCACCGGTGGCTTCAACGTGTTCCCCCGCGAGGTGGAAGATGTTGTCGCCGAGCATCCGTCGGTCGCACAGGTCGGTGTCATCGGGGTGCCCGACGAGAAGTGGGGCGAGGCGGTGACGGCGATCGTGGTGTTGCGTGCGGACGCCGACAGCAGCGGCGACGCGGTGTCGAAGATGACGTCCGAAATACAGTCCGCGGTCAAGGACCGCAAGGGTTCGGTGCAGTCACCCAAGCATGTGATCGTCGCCGACTCGCTGCCGTTGACCGCGCTGGGCAAGCTGGACAAAAAGGCTCTGCGCCAGAAGTACGCCACGGTTTAGCTCTCTGGCGAGAGCAGATTCCGGGCGCTGGTGTGGATGAAGGTGCGCAGCCACGGTGCCGGCTCACCCTTGTCGGGTAGGTGACGGCGCACCGCCGCGTAGGGCATATCGATCAGTGCGAACATCACCCTGTCGAGCGCCTCGGGAGTGACATCGCCGAACCGCCGCTCGGCGTACTCGCGCAACGCCATTCGCACCCGCGAGTTGAGTGCCGTGAGCTCCGCGGCGAGTGTGTCGGGCCAGTGTGCCACCAGATCGGCCTTCTCGTATTGGAGTAGCAACAGCGCCTCGTTGCGGTGCGCTGCCGTCCAATCGAAGGCGTGATCGATGGTCGCGGCGAGGGCTTCGTGGGGATCGGGTAACGCGAGCGCCGTGAGGATCCCGGCCTGATAGCCGGCGATCGAACGCAGCCAGAGGCGGGCCATGAGCTCGTCGCGGCTGGAGAACCGGTGATAGATCGACCCCGAGGGGGCGCCCAGCGTTCGCCCGATGGCGGTAGCCGTGGCTGCCGACGGTCCGCCCTTGCTCACCAACGCGAGCGCCGCATCGAGGATGTCGTCGGGGGTGTACTGAGGCTTACGCCCCACGGTGTCGGACCATGCTCGTGCCCTGGGCGACGGCGACCAGCTTGGTGTTGCCGTCGTGGTCCTCGACGGATATCTCGCAGCGGCCCAGCGCCTTGGTACGTCCGGCGCTCACCAGAGACGCGTCGGCGAGTAGGCGTACGCCATCACGGGCGGGTGACACATACTCGATGGTGTACCCGCTGGTGACAATGTCGGCGCCAAGGCCGAGCCCGCACGCGTAGGTGATTGCGTTGTCGGCCAGGTAGCTCAGCACTCCGCCGTGAATGAATCCGCTCTGCTGGCGCAGCTCGTCGCGGATGTCGAGCGAGAGTTGTATTCCGGACTCGTCGATCCGGCTGATCGATGTACCTAGGAGGCGACTGAAGGGTTGGGCCTCGAGCACTTGTTGTGCCTGGTCACGTGTGATCACAATATTAGAGAATAGTCGCTAATAACGGCATTGGCGAGCGTGCATATGATGTAAGACGCAGCTGGTTTGTCAGTGTCGGCTTCGGTCGGTATTGGCATCGAGTCGCGGGCCCCACGGGGACTGCGATGAGAGGGAACCCGGTGAGAATCCGGGACTGTCCCGCAGCGGTATGCAGGAACGATCGCCGTCATACGCACTGGGTTAAGCACTCGGTTAACCACCGAGAGCCCCTGGGAAGCGACGGTCCGTAGGAAAACCTGAGCCCGGGTAATGCCTGCAAGTCCGAAGACCTGCCAGCTGTGTCGGGTGCGCCGCGCCCGACGGATCATCGCCTCGCGGAATGGGCGTATGGCCGAATCGGTTTCAACCAGCACCAGTGTGTGTTGGTTATTCGGGCTCGGCTTGCTTGTCCTGGGCGGTGGCCACCACGCCGTAGACAGAGGACAGCATGACCACTCCATCATTCAAGGCAACCACGCTCGGTTCGGCGCGCATCGGCCCGCGTCGTGAGCTCAAACGGGCTACCGAAAGTTACTGGGCAGGGCGCACCAGTCGTACCGAGCTCGAGACCGTCGCAGCCGGGCTTCGGCGCGACAACTGGTCAGCACTGGCGGCCGCCGGGCTGGACTCCGTCCCGGTGAACACCTTCTCGTACTACGACCAGGTACTCGATACCGCGGTGCTGTTGGGAGCGCTCCCACCCCGCGTCGCAGGCATAGGCGACGACCTCGATCGCTACTTCGCTGCCGCCCGCGGCAACGACGAGGTGACGCCGCTGGAAATGACCAAGTGGTTCGACACCAATTATCACTACCTGGTGCCGGAGATCGGGCCGGACACCAAGTTCACGCTCAATCCGGCGAAGTTGTTCGGTGAGCTGAAAGAGGCTGCTGCCCTCGGCATTCCGGCGCGTCCGGTGGTCGTTGGCCCCATCACCTTCCTTGCGTTGAGCAAGTCCGTCGACGGAGCCGGTGCGCCCATCGAGCGTCTCGACGAGGTGGTATCGCTGTACGAGCAACTGCTGGTGCAGCTTTCGGAGGCCGGGGTTGGCTGGGTTCAGATCGATGAGCCCGTGCTGGTCACCGACATCTTGTCGAACGGCCCGGAGTTGGCCGAGCGGGTGTACGGCCGCCTCGGTACCGTTGCCGACCGCCCCGCGATCTTCGTCGCGAGCTATTTCGGGGACTTGGGCGCGGCACTCCCGGCGTTGGCACGTACCCCGGTTGAGGCGATCGGTGTCGACCTGGTCTACGGGTCCGCATCGGGTCTTGACTCGGTGCCGGAGCTGGCCGGTAAGACTGTTGTGGCCGGCGTTGTCGATGGCCGAAACATTTGGCGCACCAACCTGGAGTCTGCGCTGAGCACCCTCGGAACGCTGGTGGGATCGACGGGCGCGGTGGCGGTAGCCACCTCCTGCTCGACGTTGCATGTGCCCTACTCGTTGGAGCCGGAGACCGAACTCGATGACCAGCTGCGCAGCTGGTTGGCTTTCGCCGACGAGAAGGTCAAGGAAGTCGTGGTGCTGGCGCGGGCACTGGGCGAGGGACGCGATGCGGTTGCCGCGGAGTTCGCGGCGTCGAATGCGGCCGTCGAATCTCGCAAGACGGATCCGCGTCTCAACAACGGTCAGATTCGTGAGCGGCTGGATTCGATTCTGGCGGAGGGTGTTTCACGTGGCGATGCCGCAGAGCGCCGTCGCAGCCAGGACGAGCGGCTGAAGCTGCCCGAGCTGCCGACCACGACGATCGGGTCGTTCCCGCAGACTGTCGAGATCCGCAAGGCGCGTCAAGCCCTGACCAAGGGCGAGATCGACGACGCCGAGTACGTGCGGCGGATGCGTGCCGAGGTTGCCGATGTCATTGCGCTGCAGGAGAAGCTGGGCCTGGACGTGCTGGTGCATGGTGAGCCGGAACGCAACGACATGGTGCAGTACTTTGCCGAGCAGCTGGATGGCTTCTTCGCTACCCAGAACGGCTGGGTTCAGTCGTACGGCAGCCGCTGCGTCCGCCCGCCGATCCTGTATGGCGATGTCGCACGGCAGAACCCGATGACTGTCGAGTGGGCCACCTATGCCCAGTCGCTGACGCCGAAGTACGTCAAGGGCATGCTGACCGGGCCGGTGACCATCCTCGCGTGGTCGTTTGTGCGTGACGATCAGCCGTTGGCGGACACCGCCAACCAGATCGCGCTGGCCATTCGGGACGAGACGGTGGATCTACAGGACGCCGGGATCGCCATCATCCAGGTGGACGAGCCCGCGTTGCGTGAGCTGCTGCCGCTGCGCTCGGCGGACAAGCCCGCCTATCTGGACTGGGCAGTCGGCGCATTCCGGCTCTCCACGTCGGGTGTGTCCGATGCGACGCAGATTCACACGCACCTGTGCTACTCGGAATTCGGGGAGGTGATCGGTGCCATCGCCGACCTGGATGCCGACGTCACGTCCATCGAGGCGGCACGCTCGCACATGGAGGTGCTCGACGACCTGAACGCGATCGGCTTCTCCAACAGTGTCGGCCCGGGTGTCTACGACATCCACTCGCCGCGGGTCCCGTCGACGGCCGAGATGGCGAACTCGCTGCGTGAGGCGCTGCAGGCTGTTCCGGCGCAGCGTCTCTGGGTCAATCCCGACTGCGGCTTAAAGACCCGGAAGGCCGACGAGGTAACTGCCTCGCTGGCCAACCTGGTGGCCGCCGCGACCGAGGTGCGTGCGGGCGCCTAGTTCGGCGATGAGCGCGCGAGCAGTCCCCTTCGCGGGGGACTGCTCGCGCGTGAATGTGATTGGTGTATAAACCATTAGCGAGACTAATCGGAGGTCCCTGGTGTCTATGAATACCGTTGCGCTGGAGCTGGTGCCTCCCAATGTCGATGGCGGCCTCGACAGGGCATCCGAAGAACTGCAGAAACTGTCCAGGTTCTCGGCGGAATTCGGCATCGACGGGCGTATCGACCACGTGATGATCCCCTCGATGATTGTCGAGGACGGCGATCGCCCGCTGGAGATGAAGCCGAAGCTGGATGTCGTCGACTATTGGTCGATCATCCGGTCAGAGCTGCCGACCATGCGGGGACTGTGCACGCAGGTCACATCCTTCTCGGATGAGACATCGTTGCGGAGCCGGCTGACCGGCCTGACCGACGCCGGGATGGACGGCGTCATCTTCGTCGGTGTACCGCGCACCATGAGCGATGGCGAAGGGTCTGGCATTCCGCCAACCGACGCGTTGTCGAAGTTCGATGACATCGTCGATAACAGGGGAGTGATCCTGATTCCCACGCGCAGTGGAGAACAGGGCCGCTTCTCCTTCAAATGCGATAAGGGCGCCACCTTCGCCATGACCCAACTGCTGTATTCCGATGCGGTCGTTGGCTTTCTGCAAGAGTTCGCGCGCAATTGCGCGCGAACAGGCCTTCGTCAAGTCGCTGGCCGCCTGTGAACCCGATGCCAGGCGGCCGCAGCTTGTCGATCTCTACAAACGAGTCATCGACGGTGTGGCCGACCTCGGCTTCCCACTGAGCGTGCACTTCGAAGCACCGTATGGTCTTGCCAGACCGGCCTTCGAGACCTTCGCCGAGATGCTGGGGTACTGGTCGCCCGTACGCGAGACCTCCTGACGGAGGAAGGCGCCCGGAATTCCTTTGACCAGGTTGGAATTCGTGGTCAAGACTGCTCGCATGGAACCCATCGAGTTGCACACGGACCGGTTGGTTCTGCACGCCGTCACCGCCGCCGACGAGGCTGCGGTGGTCCAAGCGTGCAACGACCCGGAGATCACGCACTACCTCCCGCTGCCGGTGCCGTACACCCGCGACGACGCCCAGAGTTTCATCGTCAGGTCGGCGCAGGAGTGGGCGGACAACTCCCGGTATGGGTTCGGGTTTTTCCTGGCGGACACAGGTGATCTCGTCGGCACCTGTTCGCTCAAGTCGATCACACCTGGTGTGGTGGAGGTCGGGTATTGGTCGGCCTCGCAGCATCGCCGCAAGGGGCTCACCACTGAGGCTATTCGGAGACTGTGCCAGTGGGGATTTGATGAGCTGGCAGTCCATCGCATCGAGTGGTGGGCCGTTGTCGGCAACGAGGGTTCACGGGCCGTGGCAGAGGCTGTCGGATTTGAGTTGGAGGGGCTGCTGCGCCAGCGCGCCTATCGGCGAGAGGAACCTGCCGATTGGTGGGTAGGCGGGCTGTTATCTCGGCCCGAGTAGCCGAGTATTGACGCTTGGCGTGATGCTGGCTAACCTTGCGATCGGTACACCGGGTCCGGAGCGTTCGTGCTCCGTTCGCCTATCACCCGGTGCTTTCAGTGATCAACAGGGTTCCGGATCGGAATAAATCTCTTGTATACCTGGGTATTTCACAATGGGAATACCAGTGTTGCGGTAGAACTCCCGAGATCGGCCAGGCTGTCGATTGGCAGGTCTGCGCGTATCCCGCAGAGAGTGGCTACCTGCTGGCCTCGGCGGCGGCAGTCAACTGGGACGAGGACCGCGAGATTATTCGGTTTCCCTACGGGTGTGCGAGCTGGGATCCGACACGCGGAGATCCCGCGAACGCACTGGTAATTCTCTGGGCTACGTGGCATGAGAGTCAAAGCTGGCCCCGGTTGCGTGGCGTTGTCGAGGAACTGTACGACGTGTCGGCCACCACGCATCGAGACGAGTCCGGTTGTATGACCCATCAGCCGACATCGTTTCAGTACCGACCCGTCGAGCTTGCGACGCGATGGCCCGAGGAGCCATCGGTGGGTGAGATCGGGCAGCGGGTGATCACGGGATCGGTTGTGGGGCTGCGCGTGACCTCGTCGCTCGAGCCAACCGACGGTGACATTGAGGCGCTGCGCGACGAGCGGGACCGAGGCCGACGAACGCTGTTTGTTTACGGGCCGCCGGAAGTGTTTGGCGCGGCGATTCCGTCACGGGGAGATCGAGTGACAGTCGATCTCGCAGACCCTCGGCTGAGGGTGGACGATATGCGCGGCTATGCGGGTGTTGTCGCGGGCATTGCCGGCCAAGTTAGTCGTACGGTGCACTCACCAGATGGGCTCTACACCGGCTTCCTCAACATCGACCCGGAGGCGTCTCCGCCGGATGAGTTGTTCATCCAATTGCTGTGCGACAGAATGCCGCACACTCGGCGATCAAACCTATGACGCGAGCGACCGCTGAGGCTTTCCGGAGTACTCGCTCAGTGGTCGGATCAGGGCGTTCGCCGCGGCCTGCTCCATGATGTGTGCGGTCCAGCCGGTGATCCGGCTCATCACGAAAATTGGTGTGAAACAGGGGATGTCGAATCCCATGAGGTAGTAGGCGGGCCCGGTGGGGAAATCCAGATTGGGCTTGATGCCGGTGGCCGCGTCCATCTCGGATTCCAGCACCTTGTAGATCTCGAGCCACTGACGACCGTCACGAACCCGTGCTACGTCCTCCAGTGCGGCACGCATCGTCGGTACCCGGGAATCGCCGTTCTTGTACACGCGATGCCCGAATCCCATGACCTTCTCTTTACGGGTCCGCTTGCCCTGCAACCATTCTGCCGCCTTGGTGGCGTCACCGATCTCGATCATGTCGTGCATGACGGCCTCGTTGGCGCCGCCGTGCAGGGAGCCCTTGAGTGCGCCGATGGCGGCGGTGACCGCGCTGTAGATGTCGGATTGTGTCGAAGTCACCACGCGGGCGGCGAAGGTTGAGGCGTTGAAGCTGTGCTCGGCGTACAGGATCATCGACTGCTCGAACGCCGTGACGATCACCGGATCGGGCACCTCGCCAAAGCACATCCGCAGGAAGTTGGCCGAGTAGCCGAGGTGACTATGGGGCTGAATGGGGTCCAGCCCACGGCGGCGGCGCATGTCGGCCGCGACGATCGTTGGCAGCACCGCGAACATGCGAAGTGACTTGGCGTAGTTGGCTTCCGGTGTGCTGTCGTCCTCGGAGGGGTCCTCGGCTCCTAGGACGCTGATCGCGGTGCGCACCACGTCCATCGGGTGGCAGGTCTCTGGCAACTTGGCCAGCAGCGCCATGAGGGAGCGGTCCAGACGGCGCTGCGCGCGCTCACGTTGGTTGAACAGCGCGAGCTCGCCCTCATTGGGCAGCTCGCCGTGCCACAGCAGGTACGCGACCTGCTCGAAGCTGCATCGGGCGGCCAGATCCTGCACCGGATATCCGCGGTAGGTGAGGGAATTGGTCTCGGGCACCACCTTGGAGATGGCGGTGGTGTCCACCACGACGCCGGCAAGTCCCTTGTGAATGGTCGGGGTCGCGGTGGTCATCGGGCTCCTCCTCCATTGAGGCTGAAATTGAAAATCTCGGTGTCGAACTGGTTGTATTCGGAATAGCGGAGCAGCTCGTACAGGCGGCTGCGGTGCTGCATCTGGTTCAGCAGGCCAGACTGCGTTCCCGCTGAGTCGATTTCGCGAAGGCCCTGCTCTACGGCGAACATCGCCAGGCGCAGGGTTGTGACGGGGTAGATGACGACGTTGTAGCCGACGTCGCGGAGCTGATCTGCCGTCACGAGTTCGGACTTCCCGAATTCGGTCATGTTGGCGAGCAGGGGAACATTGACCGCGGCGCGGAACTTCTCGAACTCGCCGATGTCGCTGAGCGCCTCGGTGAAGATGAGATCCGCGCCCGCATCGGCATAGGCCTTTGCGCGGTCGATTGCCGCGGGCAACCCCTCGATACCCGCCGCGTCGGTGCGGGCGCAGATCACGAAATTGGGGTCGCGCCGGGCGGAAACCGCCGCACGGAGCCGCCGAACCATTTCCGCGGTCTCGACGACGGCCTTGCCGTCAAGATGCCCACACCGCTTGGGATTCACCTGATCCTCCAGATGAAGCCCGGCGACTCCACTGTCTTCGAGGACCGTCACCGTGCGGGCGGCACTCATCGGCTCGCCGAAGCCGGTGTCGGCATCGATCAGCGTCGGCAGGTCGGTGACCGAGGCGATCTGCCGACCTCGAGCCGACACCTCGGTGAGTGTCGTCAACCCGATGTCGGGCAGAGCCAGATCGGCGGACAGTACGGCGCCCGACACGTAAACACCCTCGAACCCGATTTCCTGAATTAGCTTGGCCACCAGGGGCGAAAACGCTCCAGGTAGGCGCAGCAGGTCGCCCGAGGCCAAGCCGTCCCGGAATGCGGCGCGCTTGGCGGCCGCATCCGTGGCGGAGGCAAGAAGTGAGGTCACTTAAAGATCCCCTCGGGAGTCGTGGGCGCCTTATCGAGGACGACGGCATCCACGAGCGGATTGAGCGCACCCAGCGAGCCTGCCTTCAGGTCGGCCAATCCCTGCGCCACGGAAAGGAATCGATCCTGCTCACGCTGTTCGATGACGCCGTCGGACAAGACCGTGAACTTGTTGACGTAGTTTTCCCGGGCGAAGGGGCGTGCTCCCAACGGATGGGCGTCGGCGATCGCCAGCTCGTCGGTGATCACCTCGCCGTTCTTGAGAGTGACGACGGCCTTGCAGCCGAAGGCCTTCTCGTCGGGGTTGGCGGAGTGATAACGGCGAGTCCACTCCGGATCCTCGACGGTGCTGATCTTGTTCCAGAGCTCGATGGTCTCGGAACGATGCGCGCGCTCGGGGGCGTATGAGCGCTCGTGGTGCCAGGTGCCGTCTTCGAGTGCGACGGCGAAGATGTACATCACCGAGTGATCGAGCGTCTCGCGCGAGGCGTCGGGGTCGAACTTCTGCGGATCGTTTGATCCAGTCCCGATCACCACGTGCGTGTGGTGGCTGGTGTGCAGCACGATCGTCGCGATCTGCGAAAGGTCGCCGATGCGCTCACGCATTCTGCGGGCCAGGTCAATGGGAGCCTGGCTCTGGTACTCGGCCGAATGCTCCTTGGTGTAGCTGTCCAGGATGGCGCGCTTTTCCTCGCCGGGGCCCGGCAGCGGAACTTCGTAGACCTTCTCGGGACCGCCGAGCAGCCAGGCGATTACGCCGTCCTCGCCCTCCCAGATCGGGGACGGCGCACCCTCGCCGCGCATCGCGCGGTCGACGGCTTCGATCGCGACCTTGCCGGCCCAGGCCGGTGCGTACGCCTTCCAGCTGGAAATGAGCCCCTTGCGGGACTGCCGGGTCGCAGTCGTCAGGTGCAGGGCCTGACCAATGGCCTGGTAGATCGTCTCGGTGTCGAGCTTCAGCATGGTGCCCAGGCCGGCGGCCACTGAGGGGCCGAGGTGTGCGACGTGGTCAATCTTGTGCTCGTGCAGACAGATTCCACGCGTGAGGTTGATCTGAGTTTCGTATGCGGTGGCCAGACCGCGGATGAGATCGGCTCCGCCGATGCCGATGCCGAGCTGCTGGGCCACGGCCACCAACGGCGGAATGTTGTCGCCGGGGTGCGAGTAGTCGGCGGCCAGGAAGGTGTCGTGAAAGTCCAGCTCGCGTACGGCGACGCCGTTGGCCCATGCTGCCCACTCGGCCGAGTAGCCACCGCTGACACCGAAGACGTTGGCACCGCGTCCACCGGAAGACACCGCGTGTGCCTGCGCCTGGCGGCGTGCGACGGTGACGGGACGGCGGATGACCGAGGCGGCGCTGACGGCGGCGTTGTCGATGATCCGGTTGATGACCATCGCTTCGGTGTCGGCGGGAACGGCAACGGGGTCCGAAGCGACCTCAGCGATCTTCCAGGCGAGGTGTTGGTCGCGGGGGAAGTCGTCGGCGCTGCGGCGGGTGTGTACGGAGTGAACGTGCATGATCCGCACATTACGCACGTGGTTAGTGGATAAAAAGACCATGTAAATGCGTATTTCTGTATCCTTAGTTGGCATATCTTGCAAACATTGCAAATAGATGTGGAGTTATCCTGACGACATGTCCAGACCGTTCGCCGGAGCGCGGTTGCGGAGGTTGCGCGAGGAGCGTGGCCTGACGCAAGCGGCGCTCGCGCGTGTTCTGGATTTGTCGACGAGCTACGTCAATCAGCTGGAGAACGATGCGCGTCCCGTGACGGTTGCGGTACTGCTGCGGCTTACCGAACGGTTCGACCTCTCGCCGCACTACTTCTCCCCGGACTCCGATGCCCGGCTTGTCGCGGATCTTGGCGAGATATTCACCGAGGCGTCCGTGGGTGAGGTGAGTGATCTGCAGCTCGAGGAGCTGGTCGCCCGAATGCCATCGGTGGGTCAGACCCTGGTGGGCATGCACCGCAGGCTGCGGGATGTCACTGCGGAGCTGGAGAGCTACCGCGCGACCGAGAACGCGGCAACAATCGGTGACTCGATACGAGAGCCGCTGCGTCCCATGCCGTTCGAGGAGGTCCGCGACTTCTTCTACGATCACAAGAACTATCTCGGTGAGCTCGACACTGCCGCTGAAGATCTATTCGAGCATTACGGTTTGCACATCGGTGGGCTTGACGCGCAGCTGGCTACGGTGTTGAAGCAAGATCATGGCATCGCGGTGACCGTGACCAAGGGTGGGGCACTTTCGGATTCGTCCAAACGCCGGTTCGACACGGATGCTGGGGTTTTGCGTATCGCGCATTGGCTCACGCCCGGTCAGCGTGCATTCCAGATGGCCACCCAACTGGCTCTGTTGACGCAGACCGAGACCATGGCGGCCATCCTCTCCGGTGCCGAGCAGCTCAGCCCGGAGGCCATTGGCGTCGCCCGGATCGGCCTGGCCAACTACTTCGCCGGTGCATTCCTCTTGCCCTACAAACAATTTCACCATGCTGCGGAATTCAGTCGGTACGACGTCGACATTCTGGCACGCCAATTCGAGGTCGGACACGAGACCGTCTGTCACCGGCTGTCCACGCTGCAACGTCCCTCCATGCGTGGGGTTCCGTTCATCCTGGTGCGCACCGACCGCGCGGGGAATATTTCGAAACGTCAATCCGCCACGGCATTTCACTTCTCCAGAGTGGGTGGAAACTGCCCGCTGTGGGTCGTGCACGAGGCGTTTTCAAACCCTGGGCAGTTTGTGACCCAGGTCGCCGAGATGCCCGATGGCCGCACGTACTTCTGGGTCGCACGCACGAGCAGCACGTCAACCGGTGGATTTCTGAGCACGCCGAAGTCGTTCGCGATCGGGCTGGGATGCGATATCGCCCACGCCCATCGTCTGGTGTATTCGACAGGAATCGCGATCGACGATCCGGCAACCGCCGTGCCGATTGGCCCGGGCTGCAAGGTGTGCGTGCGCGAATCCTGCGCACAACGTGCGTTTCCCTACATTGGCCGCAGCGTCCACGTCGACGAGGACGCCAGCAGCCGCCTGCCCTATACCTGATCGGCGTGCCGCAGCACGGTGGGCGCGGCGGCGATCAGGGCGATCAACTGAATCACGCCGACCACCGCGATGAGCATGGGAATGGATACCTCGTAGAGGTAACCCGTGAGCGTCCCGCCGATCGCGGTCGCCGTGCCGAGTACGGCCGCATAGACCCCGTATGCGGTGGCCCGGCGCGGCGACGGGACGAGGTCTGCGACCACAGCGCGCAGGGTGGATTCCTGAATCCCGGCGGCGGTACCCCACAGCAGCGCGCCGAGCACGATACCTACCAACGAGTCCGTGAATGCCAGCATGGGTACGGCGGCGCCGACGATGGGCAGAACCACGAGGGTTTTCGGTCCTATGCGGTCATATGCCCAGCCGGAGAACAGGGCGGCGACAGCCGCAGCGGCCATTGCGACGGCGTATACCAACGGCACCGCGGCGGGTGCGAGGACGCCGCGATCGACCATGTGAAACGACAGCACGCCAAAGGTCGCGAATCCGGATACGGTGATCCCGGAGAATCCCGCGTACAGCCAAAACTTCAACGGCAGTTGGAGTTTGTGGCGTACGGCCGATGTGCTGTGGGTATCCGCGGCGTCCTCATACCGTTCGGGGTGAGGCACTCGCCGGCGAAGCCAGAACAGCAGGGCCAATGCCGCCGCTCCAGGAATCGCCAGCACGGCGAATGTCGGCAGGTAATTCCCCTGGGTGAGGGCGAGCATGCCGGCGACCACCAGCGGGCCGGTGATCGCGCCGACCTGGTCCATGGCTTCATGTACCGCGAAACCCTTGCCGCGGCCGGTGACTGAGGTGGCGTGCGAGAGCAAGGTGTCCTTGGCTGGGCTGCGTACCGCCTTACCCACCCGTTCGGCGATCACCAAAGTGGCGGCAACCCAGAGCACGCTGGCCATCCCCAGGAACGGGACCGTGACCACCGTGAGCGCATATCCGGCGATGGTCCAGCTCCAGAACATGCGGCTGCGGTCGGTGAGGGGGCCTGACACCAGACGCAGCGCCAGTGCCGCGGCCTCGCCGATTCCGGTCACCACACCCACGACGAGAGCAGTTGCCCCGAGCGATGCCAGGAGCGGGCCGGTGATCGAGCGTGCGCCCTCGTAGACGATGTCGGCGAACATGCTGATGACGCCAAAGGTGGTGACGAATCGCCAAGCCGAAAGGCGTTGTGGCACAGCTGGGTAATTTATTCTATCCACCGTCTTACCTGCTCGGCGATCCACGCGCCGTCGTCGAGGGGAAGGTCGTGTCCGGCGGAAGTATGTACCGCCAGGGGGGCACCGAATGCGTTGGCGATCGTGCTTGATGCGGAGGAACTCACAAGCCGATCGTGTGCGGAGGTCAGAACCAGCAGCGGAGTGTCGATGCGTTTCGGCATCCGGAAGCCGATGGCCGCGGTGATCTGGCGGGCGATGCTGGCGCTCGAGGGACGCTGAGTCTGCAGGTAGTCCGCCCACCGCTGGGACAGTGCGTCGAGATCGAGGTCGGGGCTATTGGCGGTCTGCTCCAGGATCGCGCGTTCGCGCGGCACGTCGGCACGGAACCGTCCCAGCACCAGGTTGGGAATCGACGACGGCAAGAACCGCTGCCACACCGGCGTCGCGGCGGTGCTCGAATTGATGATGACGGCGCGCTCGAAATCCCCGGGATAGCGCGCGCACCAATCGAGTCCGATCATGCCGCCCAGAGATATGGAGAGCAGCGACCATGTATCGCTGCCACGGTCCAGCCGGGACCGGATGTCGTCCGTGATCGCCGAGATGTTCGCGGGCGAGGTGCGGTGGAACTCGGTGCCGAATCCGGGCGCATCCAGGCATTCCACCTGAACACCAAGTGATTCGGCGAAGACGTGCGGGAACTGCTCCCAGTGGCGCTTCTCGCGGCTCAGGCCACGCAGCAGCAGCCACCGTGTCATCGCTTGATGCCCACCGTGAGCCGATCGAACTCCACGAAGGGAAGGGTGAAGGGATGACGCACCGGTCGCTGCACCGCAACCTCGAATCCGGCGGTTTCGAACATCTGACGCATCTCGGCCTTCGACGGAACGCTTGCGGGCACGCGGTCGCCGAAAATCCGGCGCAGGAGCGGCGCGGAGGCACGATCGGGCGTGAAAGTGGTGATCGCGGTGAATCCGCCGGGCGCCAGCACGCGATGGAACTCGGCGAGTGCAGCGGGCTGATCAAAGAAATGGAACGCCGAGGTGGACACCACCGCGTCCAACGCACCGTCGTCGAACGGCAGCTTCTCGGCAGGCGCGAACTGCCAGTCGACAAGCGCCGAACGGGCCTTCGCCTGGGCGAGCATTCCTTCGGACATATCGACCCCGTGCACCTGCTCGGGTTCGAGTTCCTCCTGGATGCGGGTGGCCAGAATGCCGGTACCGCAGGCGATATCAACGACTCGCTGAGACTCGTGGTGACGCAGCAGGGCAAGCATCTCGTCCTGTGCGGGTCGGTACACCCATTGTTGTAGCGGTGCCCAGTCGTACGCCTTGGCGGCGCGCCCCCAGAACCGCGTCACCTGGTCATTGAAAGCTCGCCGTTGAACCGTCGTCATGCGCACAAGGTACGCCAGCAACCAGGGGGTCGCCAGACGGGTGCGGTCACCGCGCGGTGACGTTGACCCGGTCGGTGTAGAAGGCCAGATGACGGGCGATCTGGGACACCGCCGGGTACGGGTCTTCGTACGTCCAGACGGCGTCTTCGATCGTTCCCTCGGGTGTGTGTACCGAGTAATACGACGCCTCGCCCTTGTACGGGCAATAGGTGTGGGTATCGGTGCGCTGTAGTACCGCCCAGTTCACCGCGTCGGGTGGGAGGTAGTACACGGGCGGGTAGGTGGCCTCCTGCAGCCGCAGCGCATTGGTGGTGTCGGCGATGGTGAGATCGCCGGACGTGACCACGACGCGGGTGTTGGAGGGCACGATATCGATGGGGTGGTCCGGGCCGGGAACCAGATGCGGCCTGTCGGTGGTGGACATATTTCCGAGGGTAGGCTTCCCTGGCTCTGCAGGTTTGAGCGGCTGTACCGCTTCAGTTCCTGGCCGGGGCAAGGCCCCCGGGCGCTAGGGTCTGCGACATGGCTGCGGATGCTGACCGAAGTGACCCAGACGAGCTGTTCGGTATCGACGCGCTGCTCAGCGACGAGGAACGTGCGATTCGCAATAGCGTGCGTGCGCTGGTTCAGGCGCGCGTAGTTCCGAACGTCCAGCGCTGGTATGAACATGGTGATCTACCCGTGCGCAAGCTTGCACTGGAGCTGGGCAAGATCGGTGTGCTCGGCATGCACCTGCAGGGTTATGGGTGCTCCGGAACATCCTCTCTGGCATACGGACTGGCGTGCATGGAGCTCGAGGCTGGCGACTCGGGGATCCGTTCACTGGTCAGTGTGCAGGGATCACTGGCGATGTATGCCATCTATGCCTACGGCAGCGATGCGCAGAAACAGAAATGGCTGCCCCGGATGGCGACGGGGGAGGAGCTGGGATGCTTCGGACTGACCGAACCGGATTTCGGGTCCAATCCCGGTGGAATGCGCACGCATGCCCGGCGCGATGGCAGCGACTGGATCATCAACGGCACCAAGATGTGGATCACCAACGGGTCGATCGCCGACGTCGCCGTCATCTGGGCGCAGACTGACGACGGAGTACGCGGCTTCCTGGTATCAACCGATTCTGCGGGATTCAACGCCGAGACCATCCGGTCCAAGATGTCCTTGCGCGCGTCGGTGACCGCTGAACTCAGTCTCAGCGATGTGCGGGTGCCGGAGAAGAACCGGCTACCGCTGGCGATCGGGCTCAAGGCGCCACTGTCCTGTCTCAACGAAGCTCGCTTTGGCATCATCTTCGGCTCGATGGGCGCAGCGCGTGAATGTCTGCGCACGGCACTCGAATACGCGCAGACCCGAGAACAGTTCGATCGCCCGATCGCCGGATTCCAGTTGACCCAGGAGAAGCTGGCCAACATGACGCTGGAATACGGCAAGGGGCTGCTGCTGGCATTGCATCTGGGGCGTCGTAAGGACGCGGATACGTTGACCACCCCACAGGTCAGCCTGGGCAAGCTCAACAATGTGCGCGAGGCCATCGAGATCGCCAGAACGGCCAGGACAATCCTTGGCGCGAACGGCATTTCGGGGGAGTACCCGGTGATGCGACATGCCAACAACCTGGAGTCGGTGTTGACCTACGAGGGCACCAGCGAGATGCACACGCTGGTCATCGGCCAGGCACTCACCGGTATCCCGGCGTTCCGGTAGGTCAACGCCCGAACGCAGACACGCCGCCTAGCTGCGGAATCGTGCGATACGAATCCGCCGCAGACGGCGTGTCAGGGAAAGAAGTGGATCAGTACTTGCCGAGGGCGATCGCCACGTTGTGGCCACCGAACCCGAACGAGTTGTTGATCGCGTACTTGTAGTCGCCCTTGCGGGGTTCCTTGCTGACGATGTCCAGTTCGATCTCCGGATCGGGCGTCTCGTAATTCAGGGTGGGCGGAATGATGCCCTCCTGCAATGACTTCACCGTGATGACGGCTTCGACGGCACCGACCGCACCCACCGAGTGCCCGAGGGCACCCTTGGGTGCGTAGACCGCGGCGTGGTGCAGGTTGGAGTTGTGGATGGCCTTGCCCTCGGCGACATCGCCCACGCTTGTCGCGGTGGCATGGGCGTTGACATGATCGATGTCCTTGGCATCCAGCCCGGCGGTCTCCAGGGCGCGGTTCATTGCCTTGGCGGCGCCAATTCCGTCCGGATGCGGTGCCACCACGTGGAAACCGTCCGACGTGATGCCGGCACCGAGAAGACGAGCGTAAATTCGCGCTCCCCGCGCCTTGGCGTGCTCCTCGGTCTCGATGACCATGAGCGCAGCGCCCTCGCCGAAGACGAAGCCGGTGCGATTCTTGTCGAACGGACGCGACGCACCCGCGGGGTTGTCGTTGTCGGTGGACATCACGATGCGCATGTTGGCGAACGCCGCGATCGGGACCGCCTCGATAGCTGCCTCGACCCCGCCGCAGATGGCGATATCGGCATCGCCGTAAGCGATCTGACGCCACGCGTGCGCAATGCCCTCATTGCCCGACGCGCACGCCGACACCGGCGTGATGACACCGCCGCGGGCCTTGCGCTCCAGCCCGATGACCGCAGCCGCTCCGTTAGGCATGAACATCTGAACGGCCAGGGGCGAAACGACTTTCGTGCCCTTGGCACGCATCTCGTCGTAGGCCTCGACCATCTTCTCGGCGCCGCCGAGACCGGTGCCGACCGATACCGCGAGGCGTTCCAGGTCGACGTCGGGAGCTCCGGCGTCCTCCCAGACCTGGCGGCCCAGGATCGCCGCCAAGCGCTGGACATAGGACAGTCGACGGTGCTCGATCTTCGTCATGTCTTTGTCGAAGTCGCGGACCTTAAGGTGTCCGCCGATCTTCACGGGCAAGTTGTAGTGGGCGACGAAGTCGTCTTCGAGGGTGCGGATGCCGCTCTCGCCGGCGAGCAGTCCCTTCCAGGTGCCCTCGACATCCGGTGCGATCGACGTCGTCATGGCCATGCCGGTCACGACGATGTTCGGAAAGCCGCCGTTTGCGGTAGATGGTTTGGTCATTATTGACATCCCCCCGTGGACATGCACGTGGCAAGCACGTTCTATCCCCTTTCGAACTTCATCTGAGCTATCTCTTGGAGCGGATTTTAGTAAGCCCACTGCCAGCGAACTTCGCCAGGGTGGGTCGTCAAACGGATTCGATGATGAACCCTATGCCAGATCTGTGTAGGAACTGCATAAATTGACCAAGTGTGTCTGGGCGGTTGACGTTCCACAGCACAGCCTATCCAAAGTGACCGGCAAATGAATGAATGATGCAGCTACCTGGGCGCAAGCAGGGCAAATGTGACCCGCGCGGCACAATGTCGGCCACCGTTTGAGATCTGTAGCATTGCTCACTATTGGGTCTAGTTTGCCTTGAGAGGAGCCGCATGCGGGTCGACGGGGACACCTGGGACATCACCTCCAGTGTGGGCGCGACCGCTCTCGGGGTGGCGGCCGCACGCGCTACCGAGACGCTGCGCGCCGACGCGCTCATCAGCGATCCGTTCGCGCAGATACTGGTCGACGCGACCGGTAGATCGACGGGCTGGGAGCGGTTGGCGACCGGCGACATCGAGTGGCCCGATCCCGAGGCGGGCCGGATCTACGGCCGGATGGTCGACTACCAGGCCACGCGCACCAGTTTCTTCGACGCCTACTTCCTGGCCGCGACCGCAGCGGGTGTCCGGCAGATCGTGATCCTGGCTTCGGGGCTGGACTCCCGCGCATACCGTCTCGACTGGCCGGCCGGCACCACGGTGTTCGAGATCGACCAACCCCAGGTTCTGGAGTTCAAGGCCTCCGCCCTCGCCGCCCATCAACCGAAGGCGCAGCGACGTGGCGTGGCTATCGATCTCCGCGAGGACTGGCCGGCCGCGCTGCGTGCGGCCGGGTTCGATTCCGGGCAACCCACCGCGTGGCTTGCCGAAGGTCTGTTGCCGTATCTGCCCGCCGACGCTCAAGACAGCCTTTTCGTGAATATCGGTGTGTTGAGCGCCCCGGGTAGCCGCATTGCGGTGGAGGGATACGAGGGGAAACTGGTTCTGGACGAGAGCGAGGAGGAGGCGGCCCGCCGGGAGCAGGTGCGTGCCGCATTCAAGACCGCCGTCGATGTCGATGTCACGATCGAGAACTTGATTTACGAAGACGAGAACCGGGCCGACCCCGCGGAATGGCTTGGGGCACACGGATGGTCGGTGACCAAGACCGATGCGCACGACGAGATGGCGCGACTGGGCAGACCGGTGCCCGAGGATATCGAGCAGGGGACGTTCCGCGGCCAGCTGATCCAGGGAGAGCTCCGGTGACCGACACGACCACCGCCCGTTCGGATGATGACAGCTGGGACATCGCGAGCAGTGTGGGAGCCACCGCGGTCATGGTGGCCGCGGCGCGAGCGGCTGAAACCCGCAGTGAGACGCCGCTTATCAAGGATCCGTTTGCGCAGCTCCTCGTCGAGCGTGCGGGTGCCGGGTCCTGGTCGGTGATCGCGAGCGATGAGCTGCGCCAGCAGCTCGCCAAGCTGGATCCGGAAGCCGACCGCCTCATGCAGTACGCGGTGGACTACCAGGCTGTCCGCACACGTTTCTTCGACGGATTCTTCGAACGGGCGTCACGCGCGGGGATAACCCAGGTGGTGATCCTGGCCGCCGGCCTGGATTCTCGTGCGTATCGCCTGGACTGGCCTGTCGGCACCACCGTGTACGAGATCGACCAGCCGCTCGTGCTGCAGTACAAGCGCCAAACGCTCGATGAGCACGATGTGCGTTCTGCCTGTCTTCGCCGGGAGGTGCCAGTCGATCTTCGGCAGGACTGGCCGGCGGCGTTGCAACAGGAGGGATTCGACGTCGCATCGCCGACGGCATGGCTGGCGGAAGGCCTGCTCATGTATCTGCCGACCGAGGCGCAGGACCGACTGTTCGAACTGATCGTGGATCAGAGTGCACCGGGCAGCAGGATCGCCGTCGAGGCCGTCGGGCCCGACAACGCCAAGCGGCATGAGTTCCGCAGCAAGATGCGCGAACACTTCGACCGGGCCCGCAAGTTGGCGGGAATGGACGGCGAGTCCCTTGACGTCGGATCGCTGATGTACCACGACGAGAACCGCACCGATGTCCCTCAGTGGCTCGCTGGGCGTGGGTGGACGGTTCGGGCGATTCCGGCCGAGGTGGAGATGTCCGATGCGGGCCGCCTGGCCTACAGCGAAGAGGACTTGCGCGGGAACACCCTGATAGAAGCCGAGCTCAAGGGCTGACGGAGCTCGGCCCTCAGGGGTGCGGGGTTCTCAGGTCCCAACTGGTTGGTTACCATCGGTGATACAGCTCACTTAGCTGCCATCGCTCGTCCGTGTACGCGTGCGTGACCTGCGGAGATGTGCTCATTGATGAGCGTGCCATCGAGAGGAACGGATATGACCACCGAGATCTCTACGCCCGCCGACCAGGACGCCGCGTCCGAGCCCTCGCGCATTCCGGGGATTGTCCGGGGCCTGCGCGAGACCTTCGCGACGGGTAGGACTCGCGAATACGATTGGCGCAAGGCGCAGCTCGTCGGCCTGGAGCGACTCTTCACCGAGAACGAGGCCGCGATTGCCGCCGCGTTGCACGAGGACTTGGGGCGCTCCTCGGCCGAAGCCTGGATCGCCGATGTTGTCGGGTCGGTCGTCGAGGTCGTCTACGCCCGCAAGAACCTCCGGCGCTGGATGCGACGCAAGCGGGTCAGAGGTCTTCCGCTGGCCCAGCAGCCGGCCAAGGCGTGGTCGGTACCTGAGCCGTACGGCACAGTCCTCGTCATCGGTGCGTGGAACTTCCCCCTGTACCTGACGCTCGGCCCTGTGGTCGGCGCACTGGCGGCGGGCAACACCGTGGCCATCAAGCCCTCGGAGATCGCGCCCGCTTCATCGGCGTTGATGGCCAAGCTCATTCCGCAGTACCTCGACCCGCACGCGGTGGCCGTCGTCGAGGGCGACGGCTCGGTGACGCAAGAACTGCTGGCGCAGGGTTTTGACAAGGCCCTGTTTACCGGTGGCACCGAGATTGGCAAGCGCATCCTGGAAGGCGCTGCACAACACCTGACACCAGTCGCACTGGAATTGGGTGGCAAGTCGCCCGTCTACGTGGCTGCCGATGCCAACATCGAGGTCGCCGCGCGCCGCATCGGATACATGAAGGGCCTCAACTCAGGCCAGGTGTGTTTGGCGCCCGACTATGTCCTCGTCGACCCGGCGGTTCGCGATGAGCTGGTCGAAAAGATCACGGCGGCCTGGGCGGAGTTCCAGGCCGACAAGGAGTCCAAGGGACTGCGCGTTGTCAATCAGCGCCAGTTCGATCGCTTGGTGGGTTACCTGGCCGCGACCGAAGGAGAGGTTGCCACCGGCGGCGCCTCTGATGCTTCCGCGCTCACCATCGAGCCGACAATCGTGGTGGATCCGAGCGCGGACGAGCCGCTTATGCAGAACGAGATCTTTGGTCCCATCCTGCCGGTGCTGACCGCCGAGTCTCTTGACGACGCCATCGACTTCATCAATTCTCGGCCAAAGCCGTTGGCGGCCTACGCCTTCACGGAGTCAAAGCGGATTGGCAACCGATTCATCGATGATGTACCTGCCGGTGGCACGGTGATCAATCATCTGCTCTACCACGCTGTTATCCCGAACCTGCCCTTTGGCGGTGTCGGTGCCAGCGGTATGGGCGCCTACCACGGCAAGGCCGGCTTCGACGAGTTCAGTCACCTCAAGTCGACGCTGTACAAGAGCACCAAGATGGACCTCAAGCTGCCGTACCCGCCGTATCTGGAGAAGAACCTTAAGTTGATGAAAAGACTTATGTAGTTAAAGGTTTCGTCGTCCGCATTATTCAGCAACCCAACGAAGTGCCAAGTGAATAGGAGTTCTGCATGCCGGGAGTGCAAGACCGGGTAATTGTCGTGACCGGAGCCGGCGGGGGGCTGGGCCGCGAGTACGCGCTCACCCTCGCCAGCGAGGGCGCCTCGGTTGTCGTCAACGACTTGGGTGGTGCCCGCGACGGATCCGGCGCCGGGTCTGCGATGGCCGACAGCGTGGTTGACGAAATCAAGGCTGCTGGGGGCCGTGCTGTCGCCAACTATGACAGCGTCGCCACCGAAGAAGGCGCGGCCAACATCGTCAAGACCGCTCTGGACGAGTTCGGTGCCATTCACGGTGTGGTGAGCAACGCCGGCATCCTTCGGGACGGCACGTTCCACAAGATGACCTACGACAGTTGGCATGCGGTGCAACAGGTTCACCTGTACGGCGGGTACAACATCACCCGTGCCGCCTGGCAGCATTTCCGGGATCAGGGTTACGGCCGCATCGTGGTCGCTACCTCGACCAGCGGTTTGTTCGGCAACTTCGGGCAGGCCAACTACAGCGCGGCCAAGCTCGGCCTGGTCGGGCTCATCAACACCCTCGCGCTGGAGGGTGCCAAGTACAACATCCACTCCAACGCGATAGCGCCTATCGCGGCCACCCGCATGACCGCCGATATCGCCCCCGAGGCCGTGTTGGACAAGCTGCCACCGTCCTTCGTCGCGCCCGTCGTCGGATACCTGTGCACTGAGGAAAGTACTGACAACGGTTCGGTTTTCGTGGTCGGCGGCGGCAAGGTGCAACGTGTCGCGCTGTTCGAGAACGCTGGTGCGGACTTCGATGCGCCGCCCACCGTGGACGAGGTTGCCGAGAAGTGGTCGCAGATCGCGGATCTTTCCAACGCCGTCAAGGCCGGCCCTCCCTCGCTCGCATGAAAGCGATACAGGCACAGTCGTTATCGGGCCCGGAAGGGCTGGTCTACACCGACGTCGAAGAGCCGCGCGGTGACAACGTCGTTGTCGTCGACGTCAAGGCCGCGGGGGTCTGCTTTCCCGACTACCTGATGACCAAGGGCGAGTACCAGCTGAAAATGGAGCCGCCCTTCGTTCCGGGCATCGAGACCGCCGGGGTGGTGCGCTCGGCCCCGGAGGGGTCCGGCATCAATCCCGGCGACCGGGTGATGGCCTTCAATTTCATTGGCGGGTATGCCGAACGGGTGGCGGTGGCACCGTCCAACATCCTGCCGACCCCGCCCCAGCTGGACGATGCCGAGGCCGTCGCCCTCATTGCCAACTACCACACCATGTACTTCGCCTACGCCCGCCGAGGGCAGCTGCGCGCGGGGGAGACAGTGCTGGTACTCGGTGCTGCGGGCGGTATCGGTACCGCGGCGATCCAGATTGCCAAGGGCATGGGCGCCAAGGTCATTGCCGTGGTTAATCGGACTGCCGCAACGGAATTCGTCAAGAGTGTCGGCGCCGATATCGTCCTGCCGTTAGAAGAGGGCTGGGCCAAGGCGGTACGCGAGGCAACCGGCGGGGTCGGTGTCGACATGGTGGTGGACCCCATCGGTGGGCCCGCCTTTGACGACGCGGTGCGCACGCTGGCCTCCGAGGGACGGCTGCTCGTCGTCGGATTCGCAGCTGGTGCGATACCGACGATCAAGGTGAATCGCCTGCTGCTGCGCAACGCCTCGCTGATCGGGGTGGCCTGGGGTGAATTCCTGCGCACCCATACGGACTACCTGTACGAGACGCAGGCAGGGCTGGAAAAGCTGGTGGCTGAGGGTATGCGGCCGCCGGTGAGCGCGCGGATTCCGCTGTCGGAAGGCCGCCAGGCACTCCAGGACTTCGCCGACGGCAAGGTGTACGGAAAGATGGTGCTCGTACCGTGAGTACCAAGGTATTCAACGGAATTGACCAGGTCGCCGTCGGCGACCTGGGGGTCACCGATTGGCTCTTGGTCGATCAGGAGCGCGTCAACACCTTCGCCGATGCCACCGGCGATCACCAGTGGATACACGTCGACACCGAACGGGCCGCCGATGGCCCGTTCGGTGGCCCCATCGCGCACGGGTTGCTCACCTTGTCGTTGCTTCCACAGTTTCAGTTCCAGCTGATCCGGGTCGACAACATCGCGATGGGGATCAACTATGGGTACAACAAGATTCGGTTTCTGAACCCGGTCCGGGTGGGATCGAGGTTGCGGGCCCGTGCTGAGGTGACCAATGTCGAGCAGAAGCCCGGCGCCGTCGACGTGACGATCGTGACCACTGTCGAGATCGAGGGTGCCGACAAGCCAGCTTGTGTGGCCGAATCGATTTCGCGCTACATCGCGTAGCCATTCTGGAGACCGCGTTAGAGATCTGGGGACACAGGCCATTTCAGCCAGTCTGCGGAAAAGGCAAAGGTCAGCGAGGGTATGGGCGTGATACCCATTCTCGCCCAATGGAATCGCGAGCCGTCGGTTTGTCGTCCGTTGTCAAGAAGTTGGACACCGCATATCGCAGAGTGTCGAAAATCTCACCGTGATCTACGACGATGTGTAGATCACGTCAGTCAGGTGTTATGTTACTGCTCAGTTCGGGCCTTGCTTTCTCTGTGACCAGCGAAGATGGTGGGCCCGAGAGGTTTGGATGAGAGGGCATCACGTGGGTCAGCCAGCACACGGACGTGTTGCCCTGGGGTATTCGGTGCAGTCGATCGTGAGCGCGTGATGACCACCTTCGACACGGCCAGTGCAGGCCGGCCCGCCACACCGTCTCGTGATGCCGTATCCGGCGCTCTCAAGGAGTACGTCCGCAAGCATCCGGTGCAGGCGGTGGAAACCGCAGGCAGTCAGATCGTCCTCGGTGTACGGGCGATGCAGTACATGTTCTCGGACCTCGTCCACCGCGCGTTCCCGTGGAAGGAGTTCATCCACCAGGGCGCATTCATGGCGGGCAGTGCCGTGGTCCCGACGCTGCTGGTGGCCATTCCGATCGGTGTCACCTTGTCCATCCAGTTCGCCCTGCTGGCGGGCCAGGTTGGCGCGTCCTCGTTGGCAGGTGCCGCCAGTGGTGTCGCAATCGTGCGCCAGGGCGCCTCTCTGGTCGCCGCGGTGCTGATGGCCTCCGCGGTAGGTTCGGCCATCACCGCGGACCTGGGGTCACGAACCATGCGTGAAGAGATAGACGCCATGGAAGTGATGGGTGTGTCGGTGATCCGGCGGCTCGTCGTCCCGCGCGTCGCCGCCGCCGTCCTAGTCGGTGTCGGTCTCACGGGTACGACCTGCTTTGTCGGCTTCTTGGCGAGTTACCTGTTCAACGTCTACTTCCAACACGGTGCACCGGGAAGCTTCGTCGCGACCTTCGCCTCGTTCACTCGGGTCGACGATCTGATCTTGGCCCTGCTCAAGGCGATTCTCTACGGCCTAATCGTCGCCATCGTCGCGTGCGACAAGGGGCTGACGACCAAGGGCGGTCCGGCCGGCGTCGCCAACTCGGTGAATGCCGCGGTCGTCGAGTCCATCCTGGTGCTGATGCTGATCAACGTGCTCGTCAGCCAGGTGTACGTCATGGTCTTCCCACGGCATGGGATATAGGGACGCGCCGTGACTATCTCCACATACCGTCCTAAGGGCGTCCAGCCGATCATCGACGCCGGGCATCGGGTCGCCCAGTCGATTCGGCGGCTCGGTCATATGCTGGCGTTCTTCGTGGAGGCCATCGCCTCCATCCCGAACTCCCTGCGCTTCTACTCCAAGGAGTTCTTCCGGCTGCTGGCGGACGTCACCTGGGGTAACGGCTCGCTGGTCACCGGTGGCGGCACGGTCGGCGTGGCCGCCGTGCTGGGCGCCACGATCGGCGCTCTCATCGGCATCGAGGCCTACAACCTGCTGAACATCATCGGCCTGGGCCCGGCCACCGGATTCATCTCCTCTCTGGTGTCGACGCGCGAGTTGGCGCCGGTGATGGCCGCGCTCGCCTTTGCGATGCAGGCCGGTTGCCGGTTTACCGCGCAGCTCGGAGCCCAGCGCATCAACGAGGAGATCGACGCGCTGGACGCGCTGGCGATCCGGCCCATCCCCTACCTGGTGACCACCCGCCTGATGGCCTCGACCGTCGCGGTAGTTCCGCTGTACCTGCTGTGCCTGGTCATCAGCTACATCACCTGCCGCCTGCTTGTCGGGATCTCCAGCGGCGGCTCGATCGGCGGTGCCTACAACCACTACTTCACGATGATGTTGAGCGGTACCGACATCGTCTATTCGGTGATCAAGGCCGTCATCTTCGTCTGGATCGCGTCAACTATCCAGTGCTACTTCGGATTCAACGCCTCGGGTGGACCCGAGGGCGTGGGTGTGGCTGCCGGGCACGCGATGCGCGCCGCCATCACCGTCGTGATCATCGTGAACATGCTTCTCACCATGGCGCTGTGGGGAGTCGATGCCGGCGCAAGGTTCGGTGGTTGACGTGAGTGGTGGCTCATTCTCTGGAAACGGGCGCGGCTGGTCGGATCGGGCGCTGCTCCTCTCCGGTATCGCCGTGCTGGCCATCTTGGGATTGGTGACCGGGCTGCTGCTCGCCAAGTCCAAGGGCCTGCTGGAAGACACCGTCAAGGTCAACGCACAGCTCGTGAATGTCGGGGACGGTCTGCCCGAGCGTGCCGATGTGAAGTTCCGTGGCATGCTCGTTGGCGCTGTCACGTCGGTGACACCGGCCGAGGACGGCAAGCCAAACATCGTGCACATCGACCTGAAGTCCGAGCACGCCAGCGGAATTCCGAGCACGGTCACCGCCCGCGTGGTGCCGAGCAATGTGTTCGCGGTGTCATCTGTGCAGCTGGTCGACAATGGTGATGGTGCCGCGTTACGCGACGGCGCCGTCATCACCGAGGACACCAAGCTGCCGACGGTGCTGTTCCAGACCACCACGAACAAGCTGCGCCAGGTGCTGGCCGCCACTGAACGGCAACGGGGCGACGCACCGATCGGTTTGATCGGCGTATTCGGCGAGGCAACTCAGGGCCGTGGCGACAAGCTGCTGACCTCTGGTGCCCGGCTGCAGTCCATCCTCACCGAGTTCAATGCCATCGTGACCGCCAGCCCCAACGACCCCTCGACGATCGCGGCGCTGGAGAAGGTGTCGGCAGCACTCAGCACCACCTCGCCGCGGCTGTTGGACAACCTGGAGAACGCCCTGGTGCCGCTGCGCACCTTGGCCCAAAAGCAATCGGATGTGCGCGGGCTGCTTTCGGCAGGTTTGCACACCACCGGAACCGCCGCCACCGCCATCGATAACCACATCGATCAGATGATCGGCATCGGTACTCATCTGACACCGGTTGTCGGTGTCCTGGCACAGCACACAGACCAGTTCGTGCCGATCGCATCGCGCATCAAGGTGCTCTCGGACGCGATCTTCGAAAACGGATGGGATCCGGGCCGCCAGGTGCTGGGCCTGAACCTGATCCTGTCGTTCAGTCCGGCCTGGACCTATGTCCGCGACGACTGCCCGCGGTACGGAGAGCTGGCCGGGCCCAGCTGCACCACCGCACCCGAGACCCGCCAGTGGATCGACATTCCCGAGGTGCTGCAGCCTGGTAGCTACAAGCCGCCGCCGGATATCGCTCCGCCTCCGGGAACCATCTTCCCGCCGACCGCGGCCGACATCATGCTGCACGGTTCGGGTCCCAACCCGCAGGAAGTCGACCGCGCCGCGAACCCGGTGCTGCCGCCATTCGGTCCGCCGCCCAACCCGGCACCTGCCGGAGTGGCACCGGCCTCGTTCGGCGGAAACGTCGGACCGGTCGGAAGTGCGACCGAGCGCGCACAACTCGGCAAGGCACTCGGCGGGGATCCGAGTGCTTCACAGCAGCTGCTCCTGGGCCCGGTGGCCCGTGGCACAACGATCTCGGTCAGTCGTGAGGGGTCGGACACCGATTCCGGCCACGCCAATTCGGCCCAGGGAGGCGGACGATGAAGAACTTCCGGGCCGCGGTGGTCGGACTGTCATTGTTTGTCGTGTTCGCCATCGGCGTGACGACCCTGGTCTACGGAACCCTGCTCCGCGATACCACGGGCTCGACCAAGAGCTACAGCGCGATTTTCACCGATGTCACCGGTGTGCGAGTCGGCGACGATGTGCGCATCGCGGGTGTGCGCGTGGGCCGCGTTGACTCGATCGAGCTGGATGGCTCGCTCGCCAAGCTCAAGTTCCGGGTCAAGAGCAACCAGAATCTGTACGGCAACTCGATCGCCTCGGTGACCTACCAGAACATCATCGGCCAGCGGTACATCTCGCTGTCCCGGGGGCTGGATGGCAGCCCAGAGCGTTTGCCTGAAGGCAGCGTGATTCCGGTGGAGCGCACGGAGCCGTCCTTCGACGTCGGTGCGCTGCTCAATGGATTCGAGCCGTTGTTCACCCTGTTGGACCCGAAGCAGGTCGACAATCTGTCCAACGGGCTCATCGACGCCTTCGCCGGTGACAGGGGCGCGCTGGCCCATGTCGTCGCGCAGACCACCGAGATCACGAAATCCTTTGCCGGACGTGACCAGTCGCTGGGTGGGCTCATCGAGAACCTCAACACCGTGCTGGCGAACGTCGCCAAGCAGAACGACAACCTGGACCAACTGGTGGTCCAGAGTCAGAATGTCGTCGGCGAACTGGACAACCGCCGCCAGAACCTGGTCTCGTCCATCGGTTCGGCCACGCATGTGGTCAGCCGGATCCAGACCATCGGCGACAACGTGTACCCGCAGCTGCAGGAGCTCGTCTATCGCGAGCCGGGTACCGCCGCGCACATTCTTGCCAACAAGGACCAATTCGCCTTCCTGGGTTCCAATCTGCCGCTGCTCCTGAAGGGGCTGGCCCGCACCATGCAGGACGGTGCCTACGGCAATTCGTATGCCTGCCAGCTGAACATCAACGGGTTCTTCCCGGGTCTCAATGATCTGGTGCCCGCGATCGTCCGGCACGCCACGCACGGTGGCGTCGCCAAGTACACACCGAAATGCCGAGGGACCGAATGAGCCCCCGTGAACGCAGGTTAGAAGACCGGAGCAAGTTCTGGATCGGCATGATCGCCGTCGGTGTCGTCACCGCGATCATCGCGTCGATGCTGCTGTACCGCCAGATCGGTTTCGGATACACCCGGTACAAGGCCGAATTCGCGCAGGCGGCCCAGCTCAAGAAGGGCGACTACGTCAGCGTCGCTGGAGTGGATGTCGGCGAAGTCAAAAGCGTTGTGCTCGATGGCACCAAGGTGCTTGTCGACATGCGGGTGCGCGACGAGGTGAAGTTGGGTGCTGAGACGCAGGCCGCGATCAAGACCACCACGCTGCTCGGTTCGCGCTATGTCGAGTTGCGGCCTCGCGGTGCGGGCGTCATCCCGAACAAGCGAATCGCGTTGTCGCACACGGAGGTGCCATACGACCTGCAGGCGCTGCTCGCGGACACCGCTGCCACCTATGAGCAGGTGGACACGACCAAGCTGGCTCAGTCCATCGACATCTTGGCCAAGCAGCTCGACGGGCTGCCTGAGGCGCTGCCCGACGCCATGAAGAATCTGAAGGAGCTGTCGGGGATCGTCTCCACCCGGCGGACGCAGATCGGCGAGCTGCTCAAGAGTGCGTCCACCGTCACCGCCACGCTGCATCGGCAGCAGGCCAACCTCGGTCATCTGGTCTTTCAGGGGCGGGACCTGTTGGGAGAGTTCGTATCCCGTAAAGCATCGTTCCAGCGTCTGATGGCCTCGATCACCAAGGTGGTCGACCTGCTGAGCAAGGTGGTCATCAAGGACCGGCCCGCCTTCGAGAAGCTGTTGCAGCAGCTGCGGGATGTCACGGCGCTGGCCAGCGATCATGACGACTACCTACGAAACCTGTTGCAGATCCTGCCCGTGCCGCTGCGGAACCTGACCAACGCCACCGGCTCGGCATACTCCATGAACATCAACCTGACCAACGGTCTGGTCGTGGACAACTGGATGTGCGCGATCAGCAGCCGCGCCGAACAGTGGGGTCTGCTCGAGTACTTCAAGGACTGCGCATGAGCGTGAACGTGACACAGCAGGGGTCCACCGCGCGCCGAGTCTTCATGATCGGCGTGGTTTCGGTGCTGGTGGTGGCCGCCGCGATCGGCGGCTACCTGGGTCTGCGCAAGGCCGGCGTAGTAGACGACAAGATCACCGTTACTGCCCAATTCGATGAAGGCTCAGGTCTTTTCGTGGGCAATGTGGTCGAGGTGCTGGGCCTGCCGGTGGGTGCCATCGAATCGGTGGAGGCCAAGGGCACGTATGTCCAGGTCAAGTTCAACGTCGACAAGGACGTCAAGGTCCCTGCGAACGTCATCGCCGCCGCCTTCACCAGCTCGGTCCTTACCGACCGGCACGTCGCATTGAGCCCGCCGTACACCGAGGGCCCGGTGCTCAAAGATGGCGATGTCATCCCGCTGGACCGCACCCGCACCCCTGTCGGATTCGACCGGGTGCTGGCGACCGTCGACAAGCTCGCGTCGGCGATGAAGGGTGACGGCAAGGGCGGCGGTCCGGCCGCCGACTTGGTCAGCATCGGAGCGCAGGCCGCCGCGGGTAACGGGGAGCAGGTCAAGACCGCCCTCGATGAGCTGTCGAAGGCACTGAAGATGACCACCGATGGCGCCGAGACCAAGGATCAGCTCACCACGATCATCAAGAGCGTGAGCTCGCTGGTGAACGCGATGGGGGAGAACGACAAGGCGATTCGTCAGTTCGGCTCGGCGGTGCACGGCACTGCCGATGTCCTGGCCGCCGAACGGCTGGGCACCGGCGACACCGGCCGCAAGACCAACGAGGTGCTGAAGAACACCGCCGAACTCCTCGAGAAGAACCGCGACGTCATCAAGGGTCTCATCGGAAACGGCAACGTCACCTTGCAGGCATTGACCGATAACCAGCGTGAGCTCAAGGAAACTCTGGATCTGCTGCCCCTGACGCTCGATAACGTGGACCGCGTTATCGACCCGGTGAACGGGTCGATCCGCCTGCACCCGCTGTTGGACAAACTGCTGTTCGAAAGCCAGTTCTCCAAGGAAATCTGCAACTTGATGGGCCTGCGGCAGCTCGGGTGCAGCACCGGCACGCTGGCCGACTATGGCCCCGATTTCGGGCTGACCTACATGCTCGACGGCATGGCCAGGATGGGGCAGTGATGAGCCGCTTGAAGGTTTCCAAGACGAGGGTTGCCGCATTGGCTGCGGTCGGGGCTCTCGCCGTATCCGCCTGCACGCCACCGGGACTCGATAGTCTGCCGCTTCCGGCTCCGAACATGGGCTCGCAGTCCTACCAGCTGACCGCGCGGTTCGCCAACGCGCTCAACCTTCCCGCGAAGGCCAAGGTTCGTCTCGGTGGCGCCGATGTCGGCGAGGTCGAGTCGATGGACGCCGTCGACTACGTGGCCGTGGTTCAGCTGCGTATCCGTGAAGGTGTGCGGTTGCCCGTCGGAACCACGGCACAGCTGCGCACGGCCACCCCGCTGGGCGATGTGTTCGTCGCCGTCACCCCACCCACCAAAGGCACGGGCCAGCTCCTCAAAAACGGGGGCACTCTGGACCTGGACAACACCTCATCGGCGGCCACGGTGGAAGGTGTGCTCGCGTCCGCGGCCGTGCTCGTCAACGGTGGCGTCATTCGCAATCTGACGCACGTGGTGAACGGGCTCGGCAAGTCCTCCGGCGGTAATGGCAGTAACGGCATCGTGTTCGGTGAGATCGTGAAGCAGTCCGATCAGTTGATGGGCACGCTGAATGGCCGGTCGGCGCAGATCCAGAACTCGTTGGACAAGACCTCTCAGCTGGCCTCGACACTGTCGGCGCGGGAGAAGACGATCAACGATCTGCTGGAGGCAGGCGCACCGGCGCTGAAGGCGATCGATCCCGATCAGGTCGGCGATCTTGCCGATACCGCGGGCCGCATCTCCGATCAGCTGGCGAAGTTCCCGTCCATCCAGGGCACCGACACGCGCAGCATGATCGCCGATTTCAACTCGCTCGCACGGGGCTTCAACGACATCACGGTGAGCCCGGACACCAGCTTGGTCGCGCTGAATCGGTTGATCCCGATGTTGATCAAGGCGAATGCCGGTAGCGGCCTTGCCGTTGACGTCAACATGGCCAAGCTCGCGCTGGGCAACTGGCCCGATGCCGGGTACAAGGGTGACCCGACCTTCCACGGCCCCAAGCAGGCCGACTGGGGTTACCTCGTCGGTAGCTTCAAGTACTCGCTGTACCGGTTGCAGGAACGGGTTGTGGGGCAAGGGCCGAACCCGCCTGCCCCGGCACCCGCGCCGGAAGCTCCGCCCGCGCCCGCCCCGGCGCCTGAACCAGGACCGGGCCGATGACCGCGCCCGCGACTGGCCCCGCACAGTCCAATGGTCTGCTGGAATCGATTTCCCGTGGACTGCTGGCGGTATCCGACGTCTTCAAGCGCAGCTGGAAATGGCTGTCCGTGGTCGGGTTGGTGGCCATCCTCGTCATCTGCGTCGGGTACGTGATGTTCGGGACGTTGAAGGTCAATCCGATCGAGTCCAAGTACCGGGTAAAGGTGCAGCTGCACGAATCCGGTGGGCTGCTGCCGAATCAGGAAGTCACGCTGCGCGGAGTGCCGATCGGCCGCGTGCAGTCCGTCAACCTGGAGAAGGGCGGCGTCGTCGCGACCGCTGCGATCGACGGCGCGGTAAAGCTGCCGGTCAACAGCGAGGTGCGCGTCTCCGGGCTGTCGCCCGCCGGTGAGCAATACCTCGACTTCCGCCCAACGACGAATGACGGTCCGTTCCTGGGGAACAACAGCGTTGTTGCGCTGGGCCAGGCCACCACTCCGATTTCCCTCGCGCAGGTGCTGGCGGATTCCGATGGGCTGCTGGCACAGCTTGATACCGAGAAGCTGAGCACCATCCGCAAGGAACTCGGGGTCAGTACGCAGGGCCCGGAAAAACTTGCCGATATCTTCGATGGCGGCACGTTCCTCATCACGACCCTCGATGGTGTGCTGCCGGAAACGGTGACCCTGTTGAAGTCGAGCAAGGTGACTTTCTCGACGCTCGTCGACCTCAACTCGGGATTGGATGCGACCGGCCAGCAGCTGGGCAGCACCTTCAGTGGGCTGAAGAAGATGGACGGCGGCTTCCGGACGCTACTCGGGCGGGCCCCGCAGACACTGCACGGTGTGGACAATCTCTTCACCGATAACTCCGACACCATGGTGCAGCTGTTGGGCAATCTCGCGACGGTCGCTCAGCTGAACTATGTCCGCGTCCCCGCGCTCAATGCGCTGTTCCCGGGCCCGGAGGTGCGTGGTTCTGCGCTGGAGAGCGCGGCGACAATCTTCCATGATGGCGCCATCTGGGCACTTGCCGACCTGCTGTATCCGCGGCCGACATGTGATTACGTGACGCCGCGTAAGCCCGTCTCGGACGCCAGCTTCTATGAGCCAGCGCTGTACTCCACGTACTGCGCCAACCCCGACCCGGCGATGCTGGTTCGTGGTGCGCGCAACGCACCGCGTCCGGCCGACGACGACACCGCGGGCCCGCCGCCCAACGCGGACCTGGCGAAGGTGGCCGATCCAACGCCACGGGGCAAGTGGAGCGTTCCGACGCCGTATGGTGGACCGCAGTGGCCTCTCCCGATTCCCGGCGATGCACCATTACCCCCCGATGCGCCTGCGCCACCGCCCGGTTTCGGTAATACTCCACCCACCGGACGCTAGGCGCGCTCGGACAGGTACCAGCACGACGCGCAAGGAGCACAACCATGGCAGATGACGCTGCCGGCAAGGACGCCAAGAAGGCGGATGAGTCCGCGGTGACCTCGGATACGGAGAAGGCCGAGGAATCTTCGACTCCGTCGACACAGGCCGAATCGACGCCTGACGAGGCCACCGATGCCGAGGCGGCTGCCAAGGATTCCGACGACTCCGATGACGAGGACATCAGCCTCGAACCGGATGAAGAGGAAAAGAGTCCGAGGAGCATGCAGCGCCGGCACTGGGCCTGGACCGCGGCCGCAGTCGTGGTGATCGCGATCGCCGCCGGGACCGCCGTCATCGGGCGGCTCTACGAGGAGCAGCGCGCCGAAGAGCGGTCTTCCCGTGAGGCCCTCACCGCGGCTCAGGAATTCGCCGGGGTACTGACCAATGTGGACAGCGCCAAGCTCGACGACAACTACAACAAGACCATGGACGGGTCCACCGGCAAGTTCAAGGACATGTACGACAAGTCCAGTGCGCAGCTGCGGCAGATCCTGGTGGAGAACAAGGCCAGTTCACGCGGGGTCGTCGTCGACTCCGCCGTGAAGTCGGCGACGCCGGACAAGGTTCAGGTGCTGCTGTTCATCGATCAGTCGGTGTCCAATGTCGCGGTGCCGGAGCCTCGCATGGACCGCAGCCGAGTCCAGATGACGATGGAGAAGATTGACGGGCGCTGGCTGGCCAGCGATGTCGAGCTGACCTAAGACAGTCATCCGATGGCTATCGGTGGACTGCTGCTTGTCGCTCTGGGGATCGCCATCGGAATGGTCGGCATCGTGGTGCCGATGGTTCCCGGAACAACCCTGGTGGTGCTCTCCATCGGCGCATGGGCGCTTGTCGAATCCACCACGAAGGCCTGGGTGGTCCTGGGCATCGTGGCGGCGCTCGCCGTCGCGACCACAGTGGTCAAGTACGTGTGGCCCGCTGCGCGCATGCGCGAGGCCGGGGTGCCCACACTGAGCCTGGTGCTTGGCGGGGCGGCGGCGATCGTCGGGTTTTTCGTGATCCCGGTGGTGGGGTTGGTGATCGGCTTCGTGCTCGGCATCTACCTCGCGGAGTTCCTGCGACGTAACAGCCAGAAACAGGCATGGGGTGCCACCGTCACGGCAGTGAAGGCGGTCGCCACCTCGATCGGTATCGAGATGGTGGGTGCGATGGTGTCGGCAGGTATCTGGCTCGGCGCCGTACTGACCTGAATCGTTGACTAGGTGAGCGCTGTCCGCAGCGCCGTAAGACCTTCGCCGTCGACCCCGGCAGCCGTCAGCATCGCCTCGGGTGATCCGAAAAGCCTTGTGATTTCACGGAATCCAGTCTCAAGATACTCCTCGCGAACGCCAAGCACCTCATCGGAAAGCATCGCGGCCATGGTCTGCGCAAGCTCGGGTTCGGCGGCATCCATCTGTGCGGAGATGTGGGCCCGCATCGCCGCGATCGCGGCATTGCTGCGCAGGTAGTCCGCTGCGATATCGGCGTAGTCGATGCCGACCGAGTGCAGCACCACCCCGATGAGGAGTCCGGTCCGGTCCTTGCCTGCCGCGCAGTGCACCAAAGCCGTTGCGCCGCTCGCGAGTTGATCGGTCACCGCCTTGAGGGCGACGAGGGTGCCAGGAAGTTCGACGAACCGGCGATACTCGGCCAGCATGAACTCCACCTGCGACGCCGGGTCCGGACCACGGCCCGAGGTCATGCTGGTGATCATCATCTGCCGGTAGGCGATTTCATGAGGAGCGCGTTCTTCCCCGGCCGCTGGGGTGGCGAAGGGAACCTCGTGGACCCGGATTTCGCCGTCCACGCGATCGGAACCGGTGCGTGCAATCTCGGTGGGACTGCGTAGGTCATAGAGGTCGGTGACGCCGAGGGCGCGCAGGGCCTGGGCCCCTGCCGCGGTCAGACCGCTCAGCTCAGAGGACCGGAACAGCACCCCGGGCCTGAGGGTGACCGGTGAATCCGAACCGCCGACATCCCGGAAGTTCCAGATGCCGTCGATGGGGCTGCGCGCGGGGGAAGCGGTCGATTCGGCGTTGGAGATCGTCACACCCCCACGGTAGCGGGCGCCTTTTCGACGGCGCTCTCGCCCGGTTTGTGGCGGAATAGCAGGAAGAACGCGATCGCGACTACCAACGAGTAGCCGGCGAAGCTCATCCAGATGCCGTGCCAGTCCTTGCTCTGATCCGGATAGGTGAAGAAATACTCGATGACGGCGCCACTGATGAGACTGCCGAGCATGGCACCCACCCCATTGGTCATCAGCATGAACAGGCCCTGCGCGCTCGCCCGGATCGCGGGATCGCACTGATCCTCGACGAACAGCTGGCCCGACACGTTGAAGAAGTCGAAGGCCATGCCGTAGACGATGCAGGACAGCACGATCATCCAGAGGCCGTCTCCGGGGTTGCCGTAGGCGAACAGGCCGAAGCGCAGTGTCCACGCCACCATGCTCATCAGCATGACCGTCTTGATTCCAAAGCGGCGCAGGAAGAATGGGATCGCCAGTATGAACAGTGTCTCGGAGATCTGAGAGATGGACATGATGATGGCGGGATGCTCGACGGCGAAGAGGTTCTTGTACTCGTCGATGCTCGCGAAATCATGTAGGAACGTGTCGCCGTAGGCGTTGGTGAGTTGTAGGGCGCCGCCGAGCAGCATCGCGAAGATGAAGAAGATCGCCATCGTGCGGTGGCGGAAGAGGGTGAAGGCGGTGAGCCCGAATCTGTCGGAGAATGTGGTGCTGCGCGTGCGGTCCAGCTTCGGTGGACAGCTCGGCAGCGTGAAGGCGTAGAGCCCCAGGAGTAGCGCAGCGGTCCCGGCGACGTAGAACTGGCCGACCGAGGTCTCCAGCTTCAGCAGGCTCACCGTGTGCAGTGCGGCGATGAAACCGACGGTGCCCCACACCCGGATCGGCGGGAAGCTGACAACGGTGTCCTTGCCAGCGGCTTTGAGCGCGTTAAAGGCGACTGTGATGGCCAGGGACAGCGACGGCATGTAACACAGCATGTTGAGCAGCAGAACCCAGAAGAAGAGGGTGGGGCTGTTCACCTGGGTCAGGCTGAAGAGCGCTGCGGCGCCACCGAGATGTAATATCCCGTAAAGTTTTTCGGCATTTACCCACTTGTCAGCGATCACCCCCATGAGGGGCGGAGTGAGGATCGCGGCGATACCCATGGTCGAGAAGGCGGCACCGAAGTGCGCACCCGACCAGTGTTTGTTGTTGAACCAGTACGCCCCGAGCGTCAGCAGCCACGCTCCCCACACGAAGAACTGCAGGAAGTTCATGACGATGAGGCGGGTAGAGAGGTTCATTGGACACCAATACTGGGGGACATCGGCCCAGTTGGCAGCGTGAACGGTTAAGGAATGTCACGGCCCCTCGCTCGTGGTTTGTGCGGTCGGGTAAACATGACCCATGCACAAGGACGTGTCCTCTTCACCTGAAGGCCCCGCCGGCGAGGCGACGCTCGATGCTGACGCCATCCCGTCGAGCCTGTTGGAGTACCTCAACCACGAGCTGGGGGAGGAGGTCGCTGTCCGCAGGCTCTCCGCCGGACATTCGAATCTGACGTATGTGGTCACGGGAAGTACTGGTGCGCAGTGGATTATGCGGCGCCCGCCGTTTGGGCGGCTGCAGGCCGGTGCACATGATGTGATGCGCGAATACCGGGTGCTCGATGCGCTCAGTGCGGCGCGGGTGCGGGTTCCGCGCGTTACCCTGGCCAGCACCGATGCCGAGATCTTCGGTGCTCCGTTCTATCTGATGGAGCGTCAGGAAGGCGAGGTCATCAGGGACGTCTCGCCCGAATGGTTCGTCGGTTCGGCTCGACGGGAACTGGTGCTCGACCTCGCGGTCGCATTGGCGGAGATTCACAACGCAGATCCGGCGCGGTTGGTGGAGGCCAAGCTGGGGCGTGAATCCGGCTACCTGGCACGACAATTGAAGACGTGGGGCGCGCAGTGGGAGTCCATCAAGGAGTTGCCCACCGGCCGTGACCTGGAAGATCACACGGCTATTACCGAATGGCTCACCCAGAACTACCCGGGAGATCGGCCCGCGGCTGTGGTGCACGGCGATTACAAGCTGGACAACGTGCTGGTCGATGCGGAAACGGCGCGGATCACCGCGGTACTGGACTGGGAAATGGCGACTGTCGGCGATCCACTGGCGGACCTGGGTTACCTGCTGTACATGACCCCGCAGCCCGGGGGCGAGGTCGCCATGGCAGAGCTCACCGGGGCGGTGACCGCGCAGGAGGGTTGCCCCTCGCATGTCGAGATCGCAGAAGCCTATCGCGAGGCGCGAACCGGAGATCAAAGTTATTGGACACCAGAGGATTTGATCTACTACCAGGTTTTGGGTGGATGGAAGCTCGCCACGCTGCTGGAGGTGTCCTATCAACGGCATCTCGCCGGAACCACCGATGACCCCTTCTTCGCGGAGCTGGACGAGGGCGTACCGAGGCTGCTTTCGGTGGCTCGCAGCCTGATACCGACCACTGGTTAGCATCAACAAACAAACTCACCGACGAGAGGATCGCCATGGCCGACGAAGTCCTGATCGAACAGCGTGACCGTGTCCTACTGATCACCATCAACCGTCCGGACGCGCGTAACGCGGTCAACAGGGCCGTCAGCCAGGGGCTCGCCGCCGCCGCGGACCAGCTGGACAGCTCCGATGACCTATCCGTCGCCATCATCACCGGTGCGGGTGGAAATTTCTGCGCGGGAATGGATCTCAAGGCGTTCGTGAGCGGCGAAGCGGTGCTGTCCGAGCGCGGCCTTGGTTTCACCAACGTGCCACCGCGCAAGCCGATCATCGCGGCGGTGGAGGGCTTCGCCCTGGCCGGCGGCACCGAACTCGTACTGTCCTGCGATCTGGTGGTGGCCGGTCGGAGTGCCAAGTTCGGCATCCCCGAGGTCAAACGTGGTCTGGTGGCCGGCGCCGGTGGCCTGTTGCGTCTGCCGAAGCGAATCCCGTACCAGGTAGCCATGGAGTTGGCGCTCACCGGAGATTCGTTCACCGCGGAGGACGCTGCCAGGTACGGATTCATCAACCGGCTCGTCGACGACGGTCAGGCACTGGAGGCCGCGCTGGAGTTGGCTGCCAAGATCACTGCGAATGGGCCCCTAGCCGTCGCGGCCACCAAGCGCATTGTCATCGAGTCGGCGAGCTGGGCACCCGAGGAAGCCTTCGCCAAACAGGGCGAGATCCTCATGCCGATCTTCGTCTCCGAGGATGCCAAGGAGGGCGCGCAGGCGTTCGCCGAGAAGCGTGCACCCGTCTGGAAGGGCAAGTAGCCCTCTCGTATCTGTCGTCTCGACAAGGATCAGTGGCGCTCCCAGTCAATCGGCGTACTGTAGTTAGTTGTGCGAACTTTTCATAGGTAAAACCCCTTGACCTGCAGTTTTAGATGTACGCACACCTGACATACGCGTTTGATGGGAGACACTGCTGTGGCCAGAACCGAAGGTGACACCTGGGACATCGTGACGAGCGTGGGCGCGACCGCGCTCATCGTCTCTGCCATGCGTGCCGTCGAGGCGCGTAAGGCAGAGCCGCTTGCGCGGGACGACTATGCGCAGCACTTTGTGGCCGCGACCAAGACTGAGGCACCGATCTTCTCCGAGCTGCTGGAGGACCCCGCCGTCGCCCAGGAGCCCGATGTGCAGCTGTTCTCGAGCTATCTCGGGGCACGGACGAAGTACTTCGATGACTTCTTTCTGGCCGCCGGGGACGCGGGAGTCCGCCAGGCCGTGATTCTGGCGGCGGGGCTCGATGTTCGTGGATACCGACTGCCCTGGGCAGCTGGCACCACGGTCTACGAGCTTGACCTCCCGAAGGTGCTCGAGTTCAAGAGAAAGGTTCTCGACGAGCATGGGGTGCAGGCGACGGCCACTGTCCACGATTTGCACGTCGACCTCCGCGAGGATTGGCCCGCAGCACTGAGCGCAGCGGGATTCGATCACACCCAGCCCACAGCGTGGCTGGCCGAGGGGCTGCTTCCCTTCTTGCCCGGTGCCGCCCAGGACCTGCTGTTCCAGCGCATTGTCGACCTGTCCGCGCCGGGAAGCCGGGTCGCGGTCGAGGACTTCGGCGCTCCCGGCACCCAGGCGGATCGGATGTCGAACGCGATGGAGAACGAGGACGGCGCGCTACAGCGGATCTTCAAGAGCATTACCGAGGAAGATGCCGCCCCGTCGAGCCTGTGGTTCGGAGATGAGCGCGAGGATCCGGCGCAGTGGTTGACCAACCACGGATGGACCGTCGAGGCGACCACCGCCGGCGAACTTCTGAAGCGATACAACCGGGCTCCGCTGGCGGGCCAGCACGAACTCACCGACGCCATGGGACAAAGTCGGTACTTCACCGCGGTGCTCGGCGCGTAGGCATGGTGCGCACCGAGGGGGACTCCTGGGACATCGTGACGAGCGTGGGCTACACGGCGCTCGCGGTGGCGGCGGGACGCGCGCTCGACGCCAAGTTGGATCCGCCGCTGGCATATGACGAGCACGCCGCCGGTTTCGTCGCGGCGGCGGGCGCGCCGAAACTTGCCGCGGCGGTGGCCAGCGGAGATATGACGAGCGCCGCGGCCTTCAACGCACAGTGGGTCGGCGTGCGGACGCGATTTTTCGACAACTTCTTCGCCGATGCGGCAGGTGCCGGAGTGCGTCAGCACGTGATTTTGGCCGCCGGGTTGGATTCGCGCGCATACCGATTGCCGTGGCCCGCCGTGACTACCGTTTTCGAGTTGGATCAGCCGAAGGTGTTGCAGTTCAAAGATGAGGTCTTGCGGCGATCCGGGGCGCAGCCGAGTGCTATTCGGGTGACGGTGGCCGTCGACTTGCGGGACGATTGGCCGACCGCCTTGCGCGAGGCGGGTTTTGACACCGGTCAGCCGACGGGGTGGATTCTTGAAGGGCTGTTGCCCTATCTACCGGGTGCGGCGCAGGATGCTCTGTTCGAGAGGCTGAACGAGTTGTCGGCCCCCGGCAGCCGGGTGGCCGCCGAACTGGGTCCCAACCCGGGTGAGCTGGAGCGTCTTGCGGCTTCCATCGCGACGGCTGTTGACGACACCAGTGATGGTGAGGCACAACCGAATCTGCGTGACCTGTGGTTCGACGATCCGCGGGTGGACACCAAGGCCTGGTTGGCCGAGCGCGGTTGGACGGTTGCCGATGCCAACCTGATAGACGCCGCGGTGACCTACGGCCGGCCACTGCACGACCTGCCGCAAGCATTTGAAAAATTCCTGAGCACCAAGTTCTTTACCGCTATCCGAGACCATCCGAGAGGCTGAGATGACAAGCACCGACCAAGGAAACTGGACCCGCAGCGACGGCGACTCCTGGGACATCGTGTCCAGCGTGGGGTACACCGCACTCGGCGTCAGCGCGCAGCGCGCCGTGGAGAGCGAGCGGCCCGACGCGCTGATCGTGGACCAGTTCGCCAAGCACTTCGTGCTCGCCGCGGGCGAACCGCATTTGATCGACACGATTACCAAACGTGATGCGCCGCAGGCATCCCCGTTCGAGTATCTGCGCGGCATGGGCATGCGCAGCCGATTCTTCGATGAGTTCTTCCTCGACGCGGCGGCCGCCGGGATCAAGCAGGCGGTGATCTTGGCAGCGGGGCTGGACTCGCGGGCACATCGGCTTGCATGGCCCGCCGGTGTCACGGTGTACGAGCTGGATCAGCCGCAGGTGCTCGCCTTCAAGGACGGCGTGTATGCCGAGCAGGGCGCCGCACCGACCTGTGATCGCCGTGCCGTCGCCGTCGACCTGCGCGACGACTGGCCGGCCGCACTCACGGAGGCCGGATTCGATCCCAGCCAGCCCACCGCATGGTCGGCCGAAGGGCTGCTGCCGTATCTGCCTGCGACGGCGCAAGACCTGCTGTTCGAGCGGGTCGTTGAACTGTCCGCTCCCGGTAGCCGCGCCGCCATCGAGGGCCCGACGGGCACGCTCGGGATGAGTCAGTTCGCGAAGGTGGAGCAGAAGTACCGGTCCGAAAAGGACACCTTCGGCAAGATCGACATCACCGGATTGTTCTATGACGAGGAGAAGACGCCACCCATCGAGTGGTTCTCGGCGCGCGGATGGAACACCGAGGGGCTGAACATGTTTGATCTGGCCGACCGCTACGGCGTCGAGCATCCGGAAGTCCCGGAGGACATCCGGGAGCTGGCCGGCGCCATGCACTACCTGACTTGCTCCCTGCCTGCCTGAAAGGATTTATCAATGACCGATATTGCCGACAAGGATTGGTCGCGCAGCGACGGCGACTCATGGGACATCGTGTCGAGCGTCGGGTTCACGGCGCTGGGCGTGGCTGCGGCACGGGCGCTGGAGAACACGCAGGTCGACCCGTTGGTGCGGGACAGCTACGCGGAGCATTTCGTGCGTGCTGCGGGTGAACCGCACCTGATCGGGTTGCTGGACAATCCGGAGACGCAGAATCTCAACCCCACCACGGCGCTGCGGCAGATCGGATTGCGCAGCAAGTTCTTCGATGAGTTCTTTGTGCGTGCGACGAATTCGGGTTGCCAGCAGGCGGTGATACTCGCTGCCGGACTGGATGTGCGTGCGCACCGGTTGCCGTGGCCCGAGGGCACCAAGGTCTTCGAACTGGATCAGCCCCAGGTGCTGGGGTTCAAGGATCGCGTGCTCGACGAGCAGGGCGCCACAGTCACGAGTGATCGGCGCGAGGTCGCTATCGATCTGCGTGAGGATTGGCCCGCCGCCTTGCTTGCTGCCGGATTCGATCCGGAGGTTCCTACGGCATGGTCGGCCGAAGGCCTGATTGTGTATTTGCCTTCGGCGGCACAGGATCTGTTGTTCGAGAGGGTCGTGGCGCTTTCGGCGCCGGGCAGTCAGGTCGCGGTGGAAGCCACCCGGGGCAGGCCCAACATCGCCAAATGGGGCGAGGTCCAGAAGAAGTACGCGGACGACAACCATCCCATGTCCAAGGTGGACATCACCACGCTGTTCTACGACGAAGAGCGGGCCGATGTGGCGGAGTGGTTTGCCGCGCGGGGGTGGACGGTCCAGGGTGCACACGTTCTGGAATTGGCTGCCGAGTATGGCGTCGATATCCCGGAGCTGCCCGAGGAGGTCCTCGAACTGGTCAAGCAGGGCAACTACGTCACCGCCGTTTTGCCGAGCTAAGAGGCCTATCCTCAGGGACTGGCTGGGTGCGATGTTCCGGGCTAACATGCGGGAGGGGCATGTTCAGAGGGGGAACACATGAAAATCGACCCGGTAGCGACGGAAAAATGCGCGGCACAACTGGACGCGACGGATACGCATGTCGAGTTCGCCAAGGCGAAGCTACGCGCCACCGAGGGCAAGGATCTCGGTGATCTGACCGACGCCATGAATGCCGCGCGCAACCGGGTATCGGGTGCGCTGGGCACGGTTTCGGCTGTGCAGAAGGAGATTTCGCAGAACATCCGCACGTGCACCAAGGCGCTTGTCGAGATGGATCAGCGCAACGCGGGGAATCTCAGCGACGCCGGTATCAAGTTCCCGGTGCTCAACTAGGGCCGGTGCCTGATGACGCTGGGCGACACGCAAAAGCAGCTGGAGCAGGTAATCGCCGACCTGCGACAGATCGGTGAGATCAGTGTGAGCACCGTCTGGCCGATTGCCAGAAAGGTCGTTGCGGCGGTCCGCAAGGTCATCTCCGTGGCCACCGAACCCCCTCCGCCCGACCCGGAAACGGTGCGGGAGGTGGCGGCGCGCTGGCGGGAAATGGCGCCCGCCATGGGGGAGTGGCATGCCAACGATGTCCAGCAAGCGCAAAACACCATCCCCGAGTCGGTGTGGGGGCGGACGTCAGGTGATCCGTACGGTGAAACAACCGGGGACAAGGCCCGCACCAGCATCGCGAACTTCAAGACGCGATCCACCACCATCGGTCCGGCCGCGACCGGGGTCGCGAGTTCTCTGGATACCTTCGGTGGGTCGATGGAGAAGGCGCGCGATCGGTGGCACAACGCGTTCAATTCACTGAAGGACGACGTCGACTGGAACAACATTCCGAAGAACCCGTTCGATGCGATCCCGTATGTGCGCAAGCTCGTGGGCGACGTCGTGCATGGGGTGGAGGAGCTCGCCGGTGCGTACGGAGACGCCGATAAGGCGGTCAACACCGGCAAGGGTGAGCTCGGAAAGGCGTTGGAGGGCATCACATTGCCCGACCACACCTCTGTCGCGGCGGGTGCCATCGGTTCGGTCAACAATTGGTCGGACGTCAAGAACGACCCGGACGGGCACAAGGACGGAACCGGTTTGCGGCCGGGCGTCCAAGAACGTGCCGATGCCAATCTGGCGGCGATGAGTCCCGAGGATCGCGCCAAGGCGCAGGCGATGCTGGACGGCGCGAAGGACGAGGCGCGGCGGAATTGGATCATCGCGGCTCTCGCGCGGGGCACGGATGTTGGTACTTTGCAACGCTTCTCGGAAAAGTTAGCACTTATGGATGATCAACAGGTGCGTGAGCTTGACCCGGTGGAGTACGCCAAGAACCACCCGGAGATCTTGAAGCAGCCGGACGGCACCACGTGTGGGTCATCCTCGCTTGTCGTCGCCAAGATGATCAATGACCCTGTGTATGCCATGAAGATGCTTACGGGCTATGACGCAACGGGTTCCGTACCGCCGCATCCCGGCGAATCGATAAGCCCGGGGGAGGTCAAATCCAGGTTTGCGGACGAAGCAAAGAAGATGCATGACTTGACCAACAATGCGATTGTCCCCGGTTGGGGCACCAACTGGCCCGAAACTTTCGGTACCCCGCCTTATGGCGCGGCCGACGAGATGGGCAAACCCGGGGGTCCGGGTGTCCCGGGGAGTGCGTACGAATTCCAGGTGGCGAACCCGCTGGGTCCGTCCGGGGATTACCAAGCAATCAGTGCGGCCGTTCAGTCCGGCCAGTCTGTTCCGCTATTTGTTGGCAGCGGAGTCCACGGACACATCGTCCTGGTCACCGGTATGCAGGGCGACTCACTGGAAATCTACGAGCCCTCTTCTGGACAGAAGATGACAATCCCGAAGGATGATTTCGTCAACAACCGAATATCGTTTGGTGGCGAAACGCGCTATCGGCCCTGGGGTGAGGTGGTTCCGAAGTGAAGGTCCTACGACTTTCACCGGTGCTGTTGCTGGTTTTCGTGCTGGCCGCGTCGTGTCCTAAGCACCCCGAGACCTTCGAGCCGAACGCTGTGGACGCGGCGCGATCTACCCGGCTGGCGGCGGATGCCTGGCTTGCTCCCGCCAAGGTGTACCACGCCTCGTACAACGGGCTGAACAACATCTCACGTGAGTCGGTGGTCAGGACTGCGTCTTTCACACGCAGTGATCCATTGGACATTGTCACCCGAGAGACACAACAGGCCCTGCAGAACGGATGGGTACTGACCTATGCCCACTGCGGCTCCGTGGCGCGGCCCATGTCGTCGGTGAGTGCACCCCAGACCCTGTCTGGTGTTGAAGTCAATCTCGAGAAGTCGCCGACCGATCCTGAGAATGCCGCCATCGCACAGCTGACGGCTTACCGTGTCGATCCCGACCCGGACGGACAGGGGATGGTCAACATGGAGATCAACGCTTTCGCCCAGTATCACTCGGATAGAGGTTGGCCGAATCTGCCCGGCGTCGCGATTGACACCACGTGCCTGGCGATACCTGATGCGCCCACTGTCGGCTCCAATGCGACTTCGGCATTTCCGTTAGGCATTGTCCAGGGTGTTATGGGCGGACAGCCGCTGAACGAGAAGGGCGAACCTGACGGATCGGCGCGCTGACGCACGTTGCCTCAAACGCTGACAGTGCCAGACTGGGGTGTGTGAGCCAGAACCCGGAGAACACCAAGTACGTCGAGCCCGGCGAGTTCAAGCGGGACACCAACTACATCGACACCCGGATCACGGCAGACGGCCGCGATGGCTACTCCGTAGAGCCCGGCAGATACCGACTTGTTGCGGCACGTGCCTGTCCCTGGGCCAACCGGACGCTCATTGTCCGCAGGCTGCTTGGGCTGGAAAGTGCGCTATCGCTTGGACTCTGCGGGCCCACGCACGACAAGCGCAGCTGGACCTTCGATCTTGACCCGGGTGGGCTCGATCCCGTCTTGGGCATCCACTTCTTGCGCGATGCCTACCTCAAGCGGTACCCGGACTATCCGCGCGGTATCACCGTGCCCGCGATAGTTGAAGAGGCCACGGGCGAGGTGGTCACCAACGACTACGCGCAGATGACGCTGGACTTCTCCACAGAATGGACGGAATACCACCGGCCCGGCGCACCTGAGCTGTACCCGGAGGCGCTGCGCTCCGAAATCGACGAGGTGAACCGCCGCGTCTACACCGAGGTCAACAACGGCGTCTATCGCTGCGGTTTCGCCGGAGACCAGGATGCCTATGACGCCGCCTATGACCGGCTGTTCGTGGCACTGGATTGGTTATCGGAAAGGCTTGCCGGACAACGCTATCTCGTAGGTGACACCATCACAGAAGCCGATGTGCGGCTGTTCACCACCCTGGTCCGGTTCGATCCGGTCTACCATGGGCACTTCAAATGCAATCGCGAGAAGCTGAGCGAGATGCCGGTGCTGTGGGCTTACGCGCGCGATCTGTATCAGACACCGGGCTTCGGAGACACCGTCGACTTCGGTCAGATCAAGGAGCACTACTACGTGGTGCACACCGATATCAATCCCACGCGCATCGTCCCCAAGGGGCCGGATTTACGTGGCTGGAGCACCGCCCACGACCGCGAGGCATTGGGTGGTCGCCCGTTCGGTGGTGGCACTCCGCCGGGTCCGCCGAGCGAGTCGGAACGCGTGCCAGATTCCGCGCCCGCGTGCGCCGCACCAGTATTGAGGATGAAGTCAACATCTACGACGTTCTAGGTCGTTGCTTTGTGCACGCGCACGAACGTGGGCACTCCGGTTGGCGCGTGCGCCCATTCACATAGATATCCGAGGCGACGAAACTGGAATCGGTCGGGTAGTCGCTGCGGGGACCTGCAGTGACAGCAGAACTTTGAGCAGAAGGAAACCATGACAGACATCCAGCGCGTGACAGTTTTAGGCACCGGTGTGCTCGGCTCACAGATCATGATGCAGGCCGCCTACCACGGCAAAGCCGTCACCGGCTACGACATCTCCGAGGAGTTGCTAGCCAAGCTCCCCGACCGCTGGGAGTGGATGCGCGGCTACTACAAGCGCGATCTGCCCGACTTCGACCAGAAGCGCTTCGAGGAGGCGATCGAGTCCATCGCGACCACCACGGACATCGCCGCGGCGGTCGCCGACGCCGACATCGTGATCGAGGCCATCCCGGAGAACCTCGACCTCAAGAGGAAGGTGTGGTCGCAGGTCGGCGGGGCCGCCCCCGCGAAGACGATCTTCACGACGAACACCTCCTCGCTGCGGCCCAGCGATTTTGCCGACGCCACCGGCCGCCCGGAGAAATTCCTCGCCCTTCACTTCGCCAACCTGGTGTGGTCAAGCAACACCGGCGAGGTGATGGTCGCGGAGAAGACCGACCCGAAGTACTTCGACACAGTCCTCGAATTCGCCTCAGAGATTGGCCTCGAGCCGATTCCGGTGCGCAAGGAGACCCCGGGCTACATCCTCAACAGCCTGAGCATCCCGTTCCTCGGCGCTGCGGCCCGCCTCTACGTCGATGGCGTCGCCAACCCCGCTGACATCGACAAGGTCTGGCGGATCGCCACCGGTTCGCCCTCGGGACCGTTCGAGGACTACGACACGGTGGGTTTCAACGTCGCGCTCAACATCATCCGAAACGACAAGGACGACGAACGGCTGCAGAAGTTCGGCGACCTGCTCGAGAAGAGCATCGACGCCGGCAAGGCCGGCCTCGGCGACGGCGAGGGCTTTTTCACCTACGATTCCGACGGCAACCGCAAGCAGCCCGTCGAGGATTGGAAGCTGAGCTGACGGTTCAGCTAGACCGGCGACTGATCTGCAGCTGCCGCTGTGCGCGCTAGAGCGGCGCCCGACGCAGCGCACGAAGATCGGCGGTCTATATCCAGCAGGGGCGAGCTTCGTCTAAGTGCCTGGCGTTGCGGATGTCTCGGGCGGCGCTGGGGCTAGGTCTATCGGGAAGGCCGTCCACACTGGACCCCTGCGAGGCGGGCCGTGGACGTGGGATGCCGCAGTGGTCGTGTGCGCGGTTCTCGAGGATGCCCCGGCGGCTGCGGTCGACCGGGCGGCAGATCAGGGTGGGGTCAGGTCGACGCCGAGGATCGCGACGTCGACCTGACCCGCCTCGACCATTCGCGCGGCGACGCCGATGGCGTCCAGCGACGGGGCGCCCGCCGTCGACACCGTCAGCAGCGGGCCGTGGAGCGGGTCGCGCAGCGCGATATGCGCCGCTGCCATATTCGGCCAGGCCATAACTGCAGTTTGCGTGGGACCGCGCCGGGTCCGCCAGTGTCGAGCGCGTGGTGTTCGTCGCTGAGTGTGCGTGCTCCGGCCTTGCGGTGCCGATCACGACGGCGGTGCGCATGGGGTCGAGTCGGTCCTCGAATGTGTCTGCTAGAAATCGGCCCCGGCCTCATGTGGTGGGGTCGAGTGTGCCTTGTTCGCCGGTGGGCGCGAGGTGCAGGTTGGTGAGGGTGCGGGAGGTGCGGATGATGGTGGTGTCGCCGGGGGGATTCGTACTCCCGGCATCTGTGGTTTCTGCGTCCCCGGCCAGAGAACCGAACGCATCACCTCTACTTGATCCAGCACGACGATCCCCACCTACGGGAGCTGACCGCCTTCTGGGACCGGCTGCGTAAAGTCTCTTTAGCACGAGACGCCCACGCCGAGCGCAAACAGCAACTGGCACAACAGTATCGAGAAGATCGTGACGGATACACCGCGGCGAAAAGCAGCTTTGTGGCCGAGCTTTCTGCAGCAATCAGGTATCGAGATGAAGCCTCGACCCGAAGCCGACCGGGGCGACCAGGTCTGAGCCGTTCATTCTTTAGGATCGAGACTAGGTACGGCGCCCGTTCGGGGGAGTACCAGCATCAGCGAGACCGACAGACGTGATAACTGGGATGGCAGCCTTTTGAAGGGCACCGCCTGGCAATACGCGCGTTACCGTCCCGACTGCCCAGCGGTCGCCATCGAAGACCTGGTCGAACACGTGGGCTTAGACGGCGCCGGCCGTCTGCTCGACCTTGGCTGTGGGACTGGTCAACTCGCATTGCCGTTGGCAGGCCACGTTACCGAAGCGGTCGGCGTCGACCCCGAGGCCGACATGCTCACTGAAGCTACCCGGCAAGCACCCCGCGGAGCGGACATGGAACTCCACTACGCCACCATCTGGGGAAGCTGTATCTGGCGCACTTACCCTCCGTGACGCTCTGGCTCAGGGTGACTCACCTGGATTCCTGACCAGGACTACACCAAGTCCTATGATCGGGTGGGGCGACAGCGCAATATTCCCGGGGTCGCGGTGGGCACCCGCATGGCGGTGCCGCCAAATGGAGTGCCATGAACTGTTCTCTCCGCACTGTACGGCCCTCGGCTGTCCCCCAAGGCCATATCGTCGGGCAATAAAGCCAAGACTCAATACGAGAGCGTTGACGGCCGCCGGATCAGGAGTGCTGCTGCCGGTTCAGTAACCACCATGCGAGGACGAAGTCGCCGGTGTGATCGATATTCAAACCGGACAAGTCAGCGAATCGAGTAAGCCGATAGCGAATGGTGTTGCGGTGCACGAAAAGTGACTTCGCGGTCTCTTCTGCCTTTTGGTCGTGGGCGAGATATGCGGCGACTGTTGTGAGGATCTCCGCACCGGGGCGCCCCAAAGCACGGACCGGCTCGAGGTGCCTGGCATCCAGCTGCTCGGCGGCACCCTGGCCTTGCTCGAGTAGTGAAAGAGGCCCGAGATCAGACAGGTCGACCAAGCCACGCCGCCCATACCTGGTGGCAACCTCCAAGGCCTCCATTGCCAGCTGATAACCGCTTGATGCTTCGTGAGCCAACACCGGCGGGCTGATTCCGACCAGCTGCGCCACGCGCAACCGCGGACGATGCGGCAGTAACGCAACAATCTTGCCGTCGACCACAGCGTCGATCACTGGCATCGTGGCGGTCGCACCGCGACGTAGCCCCGCCACCAGATCCGAGGTGGACGCTGTGTCATCCCAATTCGCGCATGCGACATGGTACTTCGCGGACAGGTCGACGCGATGAAATTTCGCCTCAGCCTCCAGCGCCGGCCGCGACAGCGCACCGCCGACCAACCTACGGACGAAGTCGGCCCGACGGGCAGCGCCTGCGAGCGCACGCTCTTGCCCGACCGCGTGCACTGCGGCGGCATAATCGGTAGACAACTGCCAGGCGTAATCTTGCATCGCATCGATGTCGTCGGCAGAAATTCCGGCGGCCACCGCCTCCTGGCGCACGAGGGTGAACACCCGCCGCCCTGCGACCTGGAGGGTGTGCGCCACCAGATCGAGAGGAATCTCCTCATCGGCCCATCGCCGTGCGAGCTCGGTGAGTTCGCGCAGAGTCGCCACCTGATCTAGACCACGCCGCGATGCCACAATGAATGCGAGCGTGTCACGCGTACAGGTGCGGATCGCGTTTTGGTCTACCTGGTCATACACCGGAATGGTTTCCCGGTAATGCCGGGTCAAATCTGCCGCGATCGCATCCAGACGAGGCTCGATCCGGCCAAGTAAATCCGCGAACTGCTGGCGCGCGCGATCCTCATCATCCATTGCCACCGCCCGATTTTATGCCACTGCACAATCAGGTGGCATAAGCGTTGGACATCGGCCCATACCTTGATCTGGTTGTTGGGCGCAGGCTTGAACACATGAATCCCACGAGCGCCCATGTTGCGGTCATCGGCTCGGGTTTCGCCGGCATGTGCGCTGCAATCCAGCTGCGCCGAGCCGGTTTTGGTGTCACCATCCTCGAGCGCGCCGCTGCAGTGGGCGGTGTCTGGCGCGACAACGACTATCCCGGTGCCGCGTGCGACGTACAGAGCCACGTCTATTCCTACTCTTTTGAGCCCAATCCCGATTGGAACCACACCTTCGCCCGACAAGGCGAGATCAGGGCCTATCTGGAGAAAGCGGCCGACGACTACGGACTACGGCCGCATCTGCGGCTGAATACCTCGGTCGAAGAAGCACGCTGGGACGGCGCGCTGGCCCAGTGGCGATTTGCCACACCGAACGGCGAACTCGTCGCCGATCACATGGTGGTGGCCACCGGCGCCCTTGCTGACCCTGTCGTCCCACGACTGCCCGGACTGGACCGGTTCGATGGAGCGGTGTTCCACTCAGCGCGCTGGGATCACTCATTCGACCTGACGCCCAAACGAGTGGCAGTGATCGGCACCGGCGCCTCGGCCATTCAGTTCGTTCCCGCGATACAGCCGAAAATCAAGCAGCTCAAACTCTTTCAGCGCACCGCTCCGTGGGTGATGCCGCGCCATGACAGGCCGATTAGCAGGTGGACGAGGGCACTGTTCCACACACTGCCGGTGTTCCAGTCCGCCCAGCGCGTCCGCATCTTCCTTGAGCGTGAGCTGCAGGTGTACGCGTTTCGATTCCCAGTCGCGATGAAGTTCGCCGAACGAACCGCGCTCAAGCACCTCGAATCTCAGGTGTCCGACCCGGCTCTGCGCGCCAAGCTGACCCCTGACTACCGGTTGGGCTGCAAACGCATCCTGCTGTCCAATGAATACTGGGCGGCCCTCGACAAACCCAACGCAGACGTCGTCACCAGCGGCATCCGCGAAGTCACCGACAACGGCGTCGTCGACAACGATGGTGTGCTGCACGAGGTCGATGCGATCATCCTTGGCACTGGATTCAAGACCGACGGTCTGCCGCTGACCGACCGCATCTACGGATCACACGGGCGAACCATGGCACAGACCTGGCAAGACAGCCCACGTGCATACCTCGGCACCACAGTGGCGGGCTTTCCCAACGCCTACTTGATGCACGGCCCCAACATCGGGCTCAGCCACAACTCTGTCATCGAAATGTTCGAGAACCAGAGCGCTGACATCGTCGACGCGGTGCGCTACTGCCGTGACCACGGCCTGGCCCAAATCGAGCCGACGCTGCACGCACAGGCCGAGTTTGTCGACGAAGTCGACAAACTCACCCAGGGCAGCGTCTGGACATCCGGCGGCTGCACCAGCTGGTACTTGGATGCGACGGGCCGCAACAGCAATCTGTGGCCGTCCACCACCATCGCCTATCGACTCAAGACCCGGCAGTTTCGCCCCACGGACCACGCTCTGCCTGACGTATCGAAGGTGAACGCATGACATCGCCACACGACACCGTCGTGCTGATCCACGGACTTGGTAGCTCCCCCGCCGCGTGGAGCAAGATCATCCCGGCGCTACCCGGCGTGCGAACGCCGCGGTTGTATGGTCTGGCCAGTATCGACCTCGAAGCCCGGAAAATCGGCGCGACCCTCGATCCACGCAGCGGGCCGGTCACACTAGTGGGCCACTCGATGGGCGGCCTGGTCGCCACCGCGATCGCCGAGCAATTTCCCGGGTTGGTCGGCGACTTGATACTCATCAACACCCCTCCGACGCGGGCCAGCCGGACCAGTGCCCGCGGAGCACTCGAACGCGCGCTCGGGCTGCCCGCCGTCGGGCCGGCCATCTGGAGCGCCATGCCGGAATCGTTTGTGCGCAAAGGATTATCGACTGCATTTGCGCCCGGTTTCGCGGTGCCCGATGTCTTCGTGTACGACTTACGCGCTACCGGCCTGGACCGGTTTCTGCGCTCCACTCGCGCCATCGACGCCTACCTCGAACAGCGCCCGCTGCCGGAGCGCCTGACCGCGTTGGCCTGCCCGACGCATGTGGTATTCGGCCTGCGCGATCAGCGTGTGAATCCTGGCGCGGTCGATGACTACCGATTCGTCCCGCATCTTGAGGTGACGACTCTTCCTAACTGCGGCCACACCCCGTCCTGGGAACAACCCGAGGCCGTGACCACCGCGATCCTGCGGGCGATATCCCCCACACCGGAAGCGACGCCGTGACGCACCATCGAACCAATTCGAAACCACCAGGAGTAATGAAAACGCCCGAGCAAGACCGAATCGTCAAAGCGGGGCCCGCGGTTCTGCCTTGCATGCGGCCGACACCCGATCGGGCCGAGCGTAATGCCTTCTTCCCCTCGCGCCTCAGCCGCACGGTAGGTATTCCGAAGAAGACCGACTTCAGCGGAGCCGACTATCCCAACGCTTACACCGGCGGACGAGCGAAGATCTTGTTGATCGCGTCGGAGGAACGCTACATCCCCACTGCGAACGGTGCACTCTTTTCCTCCGGTAACCATCCCGTCGAGATGCTATTGCCGTTGATGCACTTCGCCGCAGCCGGTTTCGGCATCGACGTCGCGACTATCGCCGGGTACTCGGTGAAACTGGAGACCTGGGCGCTACCGAAGAAAGACAAGGCGGTCATGGCGGCGTTGGAGAAGTTCTGGCCGCAACTGGCCGCACCCTTGACGCTGTCGGAGGTGATCGAGAACCGCCTGGGTGATGCCTCCGATTACGCCGCGGTCTTCATACCAGGCGGGCATGGAGTTCTGGCCGCCATCCCGGAAAGCGAGCAGGTCGGCCAGGTGCTCAACTGGGCACTCGAGCACGACAAGTTCATCGTGTCACTCTGCCATGGCCCGGCATCCTTGATCACGATGGGCCTCGGGAAACCCGCGGGCCAGCATCCCCTCAAAGGCTACGAGATCTGCTCGTTTCCTGACGCCATGGATGAGGGCGACAACGTGAAATTCGGCTACCTACCCGGACAGCTGCCGTGGCTGGTCTCAAAGCGACTGCGGACGTTAGGGTTACGCGTAGTCAACCCGGAAAAGCTGACCGGCCAGGTCCACCGCGACCGCCGGCTGCTGACCGGCGACAGCCCACTGGCATCCAACGAACTCGGCAAACTCGCCGCGAACGTCCTCTTGTCCGAGGCCGACCTGTAGCACCTGACTTCGCATTCCCGTGAACGAGTGATTTTGATAGCCAACTAAATCTGGAACTAAATAGCAGCGGTAACAAGGTCGTCTGTGGTTGCGAGGAGCATGTGATGAGGGGATTCGATGGTCGTGGTGCGTTCCGTTCCCGACATATCGCCGCGAAAAGCGGTCGAAGCAAACGGTCGAGTGGCGGCGCTGGGCGAGTCCTCGGCACGTTGTGGATGCCGTTGGTGGCGCTGATCGTGATCGCGGTCGTCGCGTTT
>NZ_MAEW01000019.1 GCF_002013375.1 Mycobacterium sp. D16Q13
CGGCAGGTGAGGCCGGTGCGCTCGGGGCCGACGTTGCACTCGAACCACCGGACAGTGGGGCTCCGCCGCCGGTTCCGGGCATTCCGCCCATCGCAAATGCCTGCTGCTGAGGCGAATTGCGCGCGATCTGTGCCATTTCCTGTGCCGGTTCCTCGCCGGGTACATCGGCGTCGACTGGAACAGGGTTGACAAGCTGGGCCAGCCCGACCAGTAGCAGAGGGAGCCACAGTGGTGCGGACAACATGATGCCCCAGGCGGTGAAGCCGAAGGGGATGAAAAACGCCTCGTACGCGATGAAGAACAACAGCGGACCCCAGGCCACGAGTGCCTCGAGGGGATTGCGCATGAAGTCCTGCAAGATCCGTTGCAAGGTACCGAGTGGGTCGGTGAAGAACTCCTGAATCTGTCGCATGAGCTTCTCGAAGAAGCTCTCGCTGTCATCCAGCGCGGTGCCGGATTCTGCCGCCTGTGCCTGCGCGGCCATCCCGGACATGTCGGCGGCCATGCGCGACATTTCGCCGCCCGGCGCCATGATCATCGGCGCGGGCTGCGTTGGCGCGACCGACATCACCGCGGCGGTGGAAACACCTTGGTAGATGCCCATGGTGGTGGCGGCCTGGACCCACATCCGGATGTAGTCGGCCTCGTTGAACGCGATCGGAATGGTGTTGATACCAAAGAAATTGGTGGCCAGCAGCACGCCGTGGATCAGGTGGTTGGCGGCCAGCTCGGCCAGCGTGGGCATGGCGGCCAGCGCCGTGGTGTACGCAGCAGCGCTGGTTTCATGCAGCACGGCATTGGTGGCGCTCATCGCGCTCTGCTGAGTCAGCCAGGCCAGGTAGGGCGTATGGCTGACGACATACTGGGTGGCGCTGGGCCCCTGCCATGATCCGGCGCTGGTGGCTGCGAGCAGCTGCGTCAACTCCGTTGCCGCAGTGGTGTATTGCGCGGAGAGCGCCTGCCACTGGGCGGCTGCCGCCAACAGTGCTCCCGGCCCGGGCCCAGCGCTCAACAGCGCCGAGTGCACCTCGGGGGGGAAAGCCATCCAGATGGGGGCGCTCACCGAGTTAGCCTCGCGCGATCATGTATGTGACGGCGGCTTGCATATCTCCGGTGGTGTAACTGGCCGCGGACTCCGAGACGCCCAGCCCGGCCCGGCCCAATTCCTCGACGGCCAGGGCCGCCACACCGGAGTGCTCAATGCCGCGGGCGCTGAAGCCTGCCGCGGTCTCCAGTGACACCGGGTCGGCGGCGGGCGGGACCACGGCACCGATCACCGGTGCGGCCGCCGCATGTGCGGCGGCCAGGCGCGCGGTCAGCGCCTCGATGGCCGCGCTCGTGGCGGTCAGACCTTCCGGAACGACGTTGAGATTCATCGCGGGTACTCCCTTCCTTGAGCAGCATGCTCACTGACGAGTGGATTGACGGTCTGTACATATGTCGGAACATCGTTATCTGACAACAGGACTCCGCGACCCGCGGGCAGACGCTCGAAACGATGTCCACGGATACGGCCCCCGTCCTGCGGGCTGCCGCTCAGCATCAGGGTGTTGGCCTGCAGCTCGTGGAAGCGACGCAACATGGGGTTGGTCATCAGTATGTGACCCGAACCGGTGGCCCGCGCGGTAATGATCACCCGCAGGCCGAGCTCACGTGCCTCGGCGAGCAGACCCGAGATCGGATTCCAGGGTCGCTGCCCGATGTACGGACCGCTGACGGCCGGTGCATCGGGAATCTGGTCGACATCGTCGATGATGAGGTAGTGCCGCTGTGCCGTCACTCCGCGTGACACCCAGTTGTGCAGCTCCTCGGACGACAATCCGGCGGGTGGCCGACGCTTTTCCAGGAGGGCACCCAGGCCCAGCATCGCCGGGGTGATCCGATCGATATTGGGGGTGTACTCGTTGTCGGGGAACAGCGGTTCGTCGACGAGATGTAGACGCCGGTCCAGAACCGTGAACGCCACCTCGTCGGATGTCGAGTGTTCCCGGACGGTGCGGATGATGTGTCGCAGAAGCGTCGTCTTGCCGGAGCCGGTATCGCCCAACACCATCAGGAGCGGGTTGTGGGCGAAATCGAGCGCCACCGGCGCGAGATCTTGCTCGCGCTGGCCGATGACTACCTGTTCGCGTCCCGGGTACAGCGGACCGATGGCGTTCGGTGCCAGGTCTGCCGGCAGTAGGCGGACGGTGGGAGCCTTCGCACCGGGGTACTCGGCGTTGACCGACTCCACTGTCTTGGCATCGGAGGCCGCGAACAGGAAGTGCTCTGCCTGCATGGTCAGGCCGCGGCCCGGCTGATCGTGCGGCACGCTCTCGGCGGGGCGGCGCAGTGCGCCGGGTACCCGCACATTGCTGTCCGCCGAGTCGTGCAGCTTGAGTTCGAGGCGCAGCCCGAGAGCATCGCGCATCGCCAGCGGCACCTCGATCCAGTTCGGTGTCGTGATCACGACGTGGATGCCGTACGACAGCCCGGCATTGGCCAGCTCGGTAAGCCTGGCCAGCAACGGGTTTCGGGTGTTGAACTGGTCGGTGTTGTCGCGACTGAACGCATACAGGTTGTCCACGAGAAGGAACGTCTCGCCGTAACCGTCGTCCAGCGAGCGGTCGCCGTCGCGCAGTGCGCGCAGCTGACTTACCGAGGCGATGCCGCGGTCACGGAACAGACGCTGGCGATAGGCCAGGAGTTGCTCCAGCTCACCGAAGGTGCGTCGGATGCGCTCGGGCTCCAAGGCGCTGGCCACACTGCCGACATGCGCCAACCCTTCGAGCGCGTGCAGTTGTCCGCCGCCGTAGTCGATGCAGTAGAACGTGACGTCGCGCGGGGAGTGCGACGCAGCGGCCGACAGCATGAACGTCTGCAGAGCCGTCGACTTTCCGGACTTCGGGCCGCCGTGAATGATCACGTTTCCGGCCGCCGATGTCGCATCGAAGATCAGCGGATCGCGGCGCATCTGGAACGGCTTGTCGATCTCACCGAGCGGCCAGCGCAGCTGGCGTGCCGGGATCCCGGTCTGGCTCAGCACATCCGCCAGCGGGATCGCGGTGTCTAGCGGCGGCAGCCAGAGCTGCGGTGCGCGCGGACCGACCTTGGCCAGCTGGTCGCCGACGGTCGTGACCAGCTTGCGCGCCGGCTGCTGTGGCCGGTCGGATCCACCCTTGACGATCACGGTGGTGGGATCGGAGGCCACCGGCAGCGCGGTGAACTGCCTGGGCTGCGGGGTGGCGTGGATCTCCACGGTGGTGGTCGTTGACGGCGGCTGGTAGACACCGTCGACATAGGTGCTGCGGAACTTGATGGGTACGGCGCCCGGTGCGGGAACCAGGAACCCCACGCCCTTGTGGTCCTTGCCTGATTCGATGTGGTACGCGTCCTCGGTCCCGATGATCTGCCGGGATGCGCTGGGACTGGCCACCTTCAGGCCGATGCGGTATGAGGTGTTCTTGTCGATGTCCTTGATCTTGCCGACGTCCAGGGTCTGCGACGCGAACAGGATGTGGATGCGGAACGAGCGGCCCTTGCGTGCGACGTAGTCGAACAGTTCGGCGTACTCGGGGTGGTCCTGGAGCATCAGGGTGAACTCGTCGGCCACCACGAACAACGTGGGGATGGGCGGCAGGTCGTGACCGGCGGCGATCGCTTCCTCATACTCGCGGACCGAGTTGAAGGCGCTGCCCTGCACATCGCGACCGGCCTGCTTCAGCAGGTTCTCGCGCCGGGCGACCTCGCCACGCAAGGTATCGGCAAAACGATCTGCCAAGGAACGCTTCTCGGCCATGTTCGAGATCACGGCGACAACCTGCGGGAAGTCGCGGAAGATATCGGCCCCGGCCTCACCCTTGAAGTCCGCGTAGATCACGATTAGGCGATCGGCGGAATGGGTCGTCAAGAGCGACAACAGGATCGACATCAGGCTCTGCGACTTACCGGAGCCGGTCATACCGATCATCAGGCCGTGCGGACCCATGCCGCCCTCGGCCTCGTCCTTGAGGTCGAACATCAACGGCTCGCCGGAGGCGGTCACGCCAATCGGCACGCGCAGCTCCTCGTCACGCGCACGCGGCGACCACAGGGCGGGAACATCCAGCTGGGATGCATCCTCGATACCGAGCAGCGAGGTGAACGTCGCACCACCGGTTGCCGCAGACCGCAGGCCCGGATGTGTTGGGTTCGAGTCCCAGCGGGAGAGCCGGCGGGACAGGTGCGAGGCGGTTCCGACCGTGAGCTGATCGGCCTCGTCGATGTACGGCTGCCAATCGTTGCCATTCCAACGGGCGACGCGTGCACTCACGCCGTTCCGACTAACCCGCAGCACAGGGCGCTCTGGGTTCAGGTAGTCCGGAAGCTTGGCGGAGCCGTCGGTTCCGTCGAGCCGCTGGATAACGGTGACGCCGTCCAGTCCGGTTGCCGGGATGGGCGAATTCACGCCGTTCAGGTCGTACGTCGGGTCATCGAGAATGATCAGCAGGTGCTTGTGCGCACCGGACTCGGCCCCGAACAGCGCACGCTCGGAGAGCACGGGCTTCAATGCTTCGAACAGTTCGGCACCCGTGCGGCGCAGGTAACGTGCCGGGCCGACACCGTCGACCTCGCCGCTGATGTCCACGTGGGGAAGCCATTTGAGCCAGGACCAGTCGGCGTCTTCGACACTGGGGCCGGCCATCGCCACGGTGAGGAGCGTTGGATCGTGGAAGGTGGCGGCCTGAGTCACCCACGACCGAATGGAGGCGCGGGCAACGTCATCATCACCGAGCACCGTGATCCGCGAAACCTTGTTCAGGTCGATGCCCGATGGGGCGCTGCGCACCGTGCGCTGGGTGTCCAGTAGCCCACGTAAAGCGCTGTGGCTCACCGGTTCCAGATCGATCTCATCAGCGATGTCCTTGACCCGTACGACACTGGCCAGCGGAACGTCATGGCGTCCGGCGCGTACCACCAGGTAGTCGTCATCGCCGGGGTCTCGCTCCCACTGGCGGCGCGTGCCGGGAACCGTGGTCAGCTCCTCGGGATCGGGGTGCGACCATTCCAGGGCCTTGCGCTGCTGGGTGGCGTGGGTGCGCAGATTCTCGCGGACCACTGACAGGTAACGCAGGTAGTCGGCTCGTTCGGCGTCGACCTCCTCGGTGCGGACCTTATCGCCATTGCCGCGATACAGCGCGGTAGCGGCCAGCAGCAGCACAAAGGGGAAGAACAGGGTCTGCGGGGAGATGAGGCGGATGCCCGAGGCGACCAGTGCCACCACCATGCCGACAATCAGAATGACGATCACGACCGGCATGGCCCGCCGCAGGAATGACGGCGGCACCACGCGGGGCAGCTGCGGAGGCGCCTCGACGGTCACCGTGGCATCGGGTATCGCCGGAGGCGCTACACGCCGATGGGGTTCGAAGATGAGACGGCTCAACGGGACTCCTGTGCCTGAGCAGATGGGTTGTCGGTCTGGATGCGCGTGGCTTGCCGATCGCTCGGGGCCAGGCCGTCACGCGCCAGTAGGGCGTCGGCGCGTGAGAGCGACGGCCCGGACGCGAACAGATCCAGAATCGACGAAGGGATGGTGAGTGCGGGCTTGTGCAGGCCGAGTGCCTCAAGAGTCTTGTCACCCTCGGCCTCGGTGTCGATGCCGTAACGCACACCGGTATCGGATATCCACTGGTATCCGCCGCGGCCGTCCGGTTGCACCAGGTAACCGATTCCGGGAGTGATGGCGACCCGGGTTGCGGCGGGGGAGACCAGCTGCACGGCGTGCACCGAGTCAGAAAGCGGCAGTACCGAACCCGCGAGCAAGGACCACGAATCCGAGGCAGCGTCGGCCGTCTTGGTGAACCGTGTGCACAGCACCGGGTCCTCGTTGGTGGCCAGCGGCTTGATGGCCGCATTCGGGAACACCCTGGTATCGATCGCCGATGACGTCGGCAGGTGCGCGATCTGATCGGCCGTCAGTCGTGGCGGTTGCTCCAGACCGTAGGAGTTCGCGTTGCGCAGCGCGGAGGCGATTACCGGTGAAACCTGTTGTACGCCATCGGCGAGCACCGCGTAGTACACCGGTGTGTTGTCGGTGGACGAGCTCACCAGCACCGAGCCGATGGGCGCGGCGACGGGCAACGGGTAGGCAGTGGGTGTCCCGGCTCCCTGGATGGCGGGAACCACAAGTGCCGGAGTCTCGGGAATCGCATTGAGCAGGCTGGCCGTCACGGGGCGCACGGCGGGCGGGGCGGTGAGGCCCAGGGCGCTCGTGACGGCGATATCCCCGAGGTTGAGCGCACTGCGGTGCCCGTCCCAGAGCAGCCAGGTGCCCGAGTCGGAGGACACCACGACAGCGCGGTCACGGGTGAGCTCGGTGGCCTTGTCGCCGCCGGTCTCCAGGGCCCCGGCGATCACGGTGACGACGCGGGTATCGGCGGACTCGCACACCGCCCAGGCGGCGTCGGTGCTCTTGGCCTGCACCATGCGCTCCGGCGCGCCCGGAATGCCGATCAGGTTTCCGCGCGGAAACTGGTCAAGCTGAGTGCTTTTGACCATCGTCGGGTCCACAGCCTTGCCGGCGATGAGACGGGCCGAGGTGAGGTTGAGCACCGGGTGCAGATTGTCGCCCACCCGAACATAGAGCGCGGCGGTTGACCGGTCGGCGAGCACCGGGTCGGTGCCGGCGATGCCGGAGGGCCGCAGCAGGCTGAAGACGAAGCATCCGACCAGGCCGGTCACGACGATGACGGCACCCATGCTGAATGCCCGGGACTGACTGCGCAGCGGATCCACCAGCATCCGGGCGTCGTGTAGTGCCACGCCGGATGCGATCCGCCGCATGACAAATCGCCATCCGGTGACCTGGTGCCCGGTGACGAATCCGCGGCGGTACTTCAGCGGTTCGGGATTCTCGCTGGCCGGGGTGCGTGACGCGAAGGCCCGGCGCTCGGAGTTTGCGTTGTTCTCTCGGTTATCGCTCATTTCGTGACCGACGCCCCCGGAGCCGACAGTCCGAGGCCCGCGACAATGGCCTCCACTGATGCCTGCACGTCCTCGACGGTGACGGTCATGAGGTCGTCATCGCTGAACTCTTCGACGCCTGAGTTATCAAGGCGGTGTTCACGTTCCTCCTCGGAGCGTTCGACGACGTTACGGACGAAGCGACCGTTACCGGCGACGTCGATGCTGCGGCGTGCGATACCACGAGTATCGGGAGCCTCTGCGGCACACATCGCGGAGAAGGCGGTGAGCAGCGCGGTGGCAGCGCCCTCGTCGAACTTGCTGTCGCGCACGGATGCCATCGCCGCCGCGATCTCGACGAGTTCGGGCGGTGCGTACGAAGGAAATTCGATGGACCGAGTAAAACGGGAGCGCAGACCCTCATTGGTATCGAGGAACTGGTCCAGCTCGGCGCGGTACCCGGCGACGATCACGACCAAACGGTCACGGTCGTTTTCCATCCGGGCCAGCAGGGTGTCGATGGCAACCAGACCGAAGTCGTTCTTGGCGCCGGTGGACACCAACGCGTAGGCCTCGTCGAGGAACAGCACGCCGTCGAGCGCGCTGTCGATGACGGCGTTGGTCTTGGCCTCGGTCTCACCGATGTGCTGACCGATGAGGTCGGCACGGTGCACCTCGCGGACGTTCTCACGCTTGAGAAGTCCCAAGCCGCAATAGATCTTGGCGACGACACGGGCGATGGTGGTCTTACCGGTACCGGGCGGGCCCGCGAACACCAGGTGGTGAGTGCGGTGGCCCACGGCGAGTCCGCGGTCCTGGCGCCGCAATGCCATGGCTACGGAGCTCTTAAGCCGTGAGACCTGGTCCTTCACCTGCTCCAGGCCGATGAACTCGCTGAGCTGCTGCTCGGCCTCGGCCAGCAGGATCGCCTTGCGCTCATGAGCCTCAGGATCGATGAAATCCTCTTCGGTGGGCTCGGTTTCGGGGTCCCAGGGATCGGTGCGGGCGGCGATACGCGCGGAGGTCGTGGTGTGCAGACCAACGCTCGGATCGGTCAGCGCATGCTCGATCTCGGCGTTCTCCGGATTGCCCGCGTACAGATCCTGGAGCACCTCGGTGGCGGTCTCTTCGTCACCATGGTGACGAAGGTTCAGCGCCTTGGCGAGTGCGCCGTCGGTGGCAGCCACTTCGATTGGCCCACTGGGGTCTTCGAGGTAAGACAGGGCGGGATTGACCATGCCTAGCTTGGCGAGCGCGATGCCGAGGGTTATCCGCACGGCGTGAGACGTGGTGGCATCCAGCGACGTATCGGTGACAACTGGGGTCAGCAGCGAGACGACATCGGACCAGCGTTCGGCCCGGTTCTGCATGGCGACGGCGCCCCAGCGGGCGTTGAACCATCCGGGGCGTCGCTCGGTCACGTCGGCGATCAGCCCGGCAGCCTTGACGTAGTCGCCCTTGTCCACGAGGGCCGCGGCGTAGGCGAGGTGATAGTCATCGGGCCCGCTGGCGCGGAACTCGAGATAGAGCCCGGAGTCGTACGTGAAGGTGAGATCACCCGGGTGCAGGTTCACCGCATGCTGAAGGTGTCCGGCGGTGGCCGAGGTCTCCGAGATGGCTTCCAGGACGTCGATGGTGGCGCCCCCGGAGGCCGCCAGACCGACCCAGACATCACAGTGATCTTGAGCGGTCCGGCACAGCGAAGTGAAGCCGTAACGCGCCGCTGGCAAATCTGCGGGACGTCGCCTGTCATTGACGGAGAGACCAAGAGCCCGGCAACAGGTTGCGAATCGGCTCTCTAATTCGGGATCTATGCGCGGCACTGGGGCCGTTGCCGTGGCCACACGCTCTAGCTGGCCCACTCGTTCACGAATATCCACTTACAGTTACAGCCCTTCGCCCGATCGATATGCTCGCTGATTGGAGTAGTCGGCTCGCGAACTTGATTGGTTCCTGACAATGCTCTGTTGCCGAGCCAGCGAATCTGTCATAGGTCGCCCGCATCGCCTCGACTGCTCCCCGATGCGGAGCGCAGGGCTAAACCGGCGTGGCGGTCAACGGCGCGGCGTCTGGGTGTGACTACCGACACATCCGGGCATCCGAGTTGATCGACTCGTTCGCGAGTACTCATCTACCGCCTTTATTCCTGGCACCGTTGCTTGCTCGGCAAGAGATTAGCATTCCCTTACCTAAGTGTCGATAGCTAACCCTAGCCTTATGCAGGTCAAGATGTTTAGGCTAGCCTAAACTAAAAGCGCACTCAGCGAATCGAGGAGGGTGTAATGCCGAGCACAGTGACGCAACCGACACGCGGATGGCAGGGCACGGTTCTCAAATTGTTCCGCGCCGGCGACTATCAGCTAACACTGACCGGTCGGCAGGAGCTGACCGATCACTATTTGAGGCTCAGCTTCTCGGCAGGTGGTCTGCTGCACGGTCGTGACGTTCATCCGACCATGTGGATCCGGCTGTGGTTCTCGGATGGGGAGAAGCTGCACCAGCGTGGATACACACTGGTCAATCCCGACCCGCAGGCCGATACCGTCGATATCGAGTTCGCGCTGCACGACGGGCTGGCCGCGCGCTGGGCACAGTCTGCCCAGGTCGGCGACACCATCGAGGCGACGGTGCTGGGCAGTCATTTCGAGCTCCCCGATCCGGCCCCCCGTGGATACGTCATCGTCGGTGACACCGCGTCCGTGCCGGCGATCAACTCCCTGCTGGCGGCGATCGGCGACAGTCCGGCCACGGTGTTTCTGGAGGCCGCACACGAGAGCGACAAAACACTGCCGGTCGGCGCCGATGCGGTCTGGGTGGATCGCGATGGCGAACGCTCGCTCGCCGACGTCGTGCGTGAGGGAGCCTTCGATGCCCCCGAGTTCTTCGGGTGGGTGGCATGCGACACGCGGACCACACGCGAGGTCTCGCACGTCCTCAAGGGCCACTACGGCATCGCGCGCAGGTCGATCAAGGCCCAGGCTTACTGGATGGCGTAAAGGGAAACGGCCTGATGGAACGGTCGATGCCGGCTACGAGGCGAGCCGCAGCCTCGGCATCTGCCTACCCGCCGCGTCCAGGATGGTGGTGACGGTGCCGAACCGGTCCGTGGCACGTCGGCAGAGTTCGCGCAGCTGACGCGGATCGGTGGCATCAGCGGCGATGGCCATCACCTGATCCGCCCCGTAGCCGTGGAGCGTCCTCGTCAGATCGGTGGCATGTCTGCCGCAGACGACGACCCGATGCCCGTTGCGCACCAGAATCCGGACGATCTCACGCCCGCTGGGGTCATCGGCATTGAGGACGACGACAACATCGGGTTCCGAGTCGTCGGTGCCGGAGGTTGGGTTCTGGTGCATGTCCCTATTGAGCCAGCGATTCCTGGGGCCCGGATGTGAGCGCCATGTGGATTGCTTGGATGACCTCCACTGTTGGTTCCATTCATGCCGAGTCGGCGGGTCAGGCCCTCGTGCGCTGCCGATATGACCGCGCCGCCTTTTCCAGGCCCTCCGCAGACTCCTCGCCCCAGGACCGCAGCATCGCGCGGTTGGCCAGCACTACATCGCGTGTGGCCTGGATCCGCTGGGCCTCATAGGCTGCCAAGCCGAGTGCGAAATCGCCGGACGACTCCGACAGTGCGTGCGCCAACACCCGGGCGTCGACGACGGACTGTGATCCACCGTTGGCCCCTAGCGGATACATGGGATGTGCGGCATCGCCCAGCAGCGTGACTCGGCCGCGGCCCCACGAGGGCAGCGGGTCGCGGTCCACCATCGGGTACTCGACGATGCGTCGGGTGCCGCGCACCATTGCGCCCACATCCAGCCACCCGAAATCCCAGCCGGGGAAGTGGCCCAGCACCTCATCGGCGTTGACGGGGTCATTCCACCGTGCGCTGTCGGGTAGCTCCCCGGGGGGATTGGTGCGTGCGAGTGCCACCCAGTTCACGGTGTGTGCGCTGATCGGGTAGGCGATGAGTTCGTGATCGGTGTCGTCGTGCGCGGCGACCATGGCCTTCCCGGTGAGGAAGCGGCCGATATCGGCCACCCCGCGCCACATTCGCACACCCGACCAGCGCAATGGATCCACCGGATGAAGTTGTGCGCGTGTCGCCGAATTCACGCCGTCGGCGCCTACCAGAACGGCTGCCGCAATATCGCCGTCGGCTGTACGTACGCGGACACCCGCATCGTTGCCCTCGAATCCGAGAACCCGGCAGTCCGTCCGAATTGCTTGTGGACCAAGGCGTTCCCGCACCGCATGGAGCAGCATGAGTTGTAGACGACCGCGGTGCACCGAGATTTGTGGGTACGGGTAGTCACCCGCGCGTCCCCGCGGCTCGCTGTACAGGACGGTGCCGTGCTTATCGCAGAATCGAATCTCTGTGGTAGCGATGCCCATGCCGGCAAGCTCGTCGCCCAGTCCGAGTTCGGTGAGGACGCCCACGGCATGCGGAAGCATGTTGATACCGACGCCCAGCGGCTTGACCTCGCGTGCGCTCTCCAGCACCGCGGCGTCGAAGCCCGCGGCATGCAGGGTCAGGGCTGCGGTAAGCCCACCGATGCCGGCACCGGCAATCACGATTTTTGTCGTGTTCTCACTCATAGCATTCAGCATCGGCCGACGGCATTCAGAAGTCCAAGATCTATCTATTCACGGTTCTATAATTAGTACTTATGGAGATGCACCAGCTCCGGTACCTGCTGGCGGTGGCGGACGCGGCGAGTTTCACCAGAGCTGCGGCTTCTCTCCGCGTCGCGCAACCGGGGGTGAGTGCCCAAATCCGCCTTCTGGAACGTGAACTGGGGCAGGAACTGTTCGACCGATCGGGCCGCCAGGTCCGACTTACCGACGCGGGCAAAGCGGTGATTCCCTATGCGCGAGCCGCTCTGGCCGCGGTCGACGGAATCCGCGAGGTGGCCGATGAGATCGGGGGACTGCTGCGCGGACATATCGCATTCGGCACCGTCACCTCGCATGGCGCTGATCTGCCCGCGCTCCTCTCGGCGTTCCATCGCGACCACCCCGCGATCAGCATCAGCCTTGCCGAAGCGCGGTCGGACAAGCTCATCGCAGGGCTGCGTGAGGGTCGGCTGGACGGCGCCATTCTCGCCCTGGGGGCCGGGGAACCGCAGGAGCTGGGGTTGCGCATCATCGATGACCAACCTCTGGTCGCCGCGGTTGCGGCCTCCGATCCGTGGGCGAAACGGCGCACGGTGACACTGGAGATGCTCTGTGAGCGCATCCTGATCTGCCTACCCACGGGCAGCGGTATTCGTTCGATTCTGGAATCCGCGTGCCAGGCCGCGGGCCTCACTCCGAATGTGGCGTTCGAAGCGAGCTCACCGCGGTCGTTACTGGTCCTCGTCGAACAGGGGCTTGGTGTGGCGGTGGTGCCCGCTCCATATCTACGGACCCGGCCAGGCGTGGTTGCACTGGATATCCAACCCGCATTACGAGGTCGGCTCGCGCTGGCGTGGCGCCTCGGCGGCCCGACGGGGCCGGCGGCGCGCACCTTCCTGGAGCGGGCCCGCACCGTCCTCTGACCCGCCGTTCCGATCACCTTGAATCCAATCCCGGCCGTCGCGCGGCGGTGGCGCAATGGTGTGCATCCGACGGTGCGTAGCAGGTAGGAGTGGGGTAGCGACCGGCGCAATGAAGCAGACCTGACAGATATCGATTTCATTCGCCGGATGGCCGTTGAGCTGGCCTTTAGCGTGTTGGCGAGGTTGTCTCACGTCAGGAGAACTCGTGGCCGCTGTCGAGCCCACACCATTACGCCGTCCGCGCGCCGATCAGGCGCGGCTGGTCGCGGATGTGCTGCGCCACCAAATCCACGCCGGGGGATACACCGACGGCGGCCTGCCGAGCGAACAGGAACTGGCCGCGGAGTTCTTTGTGTCCCGCAATACGGTCCGGGAGGCGCTGACGACGCTGAAGGAAGAAGGCCTCATCGAGCGTGGACCTCGTACCGGCACTCACGTTGCGTTGCGCAAGTACGAGCACGGATTGGACGCGCTGCTCGGGCTCAAGGAGACCTTCAAGGGATACGGCGAGGTCTGGAATGAGGTCCGCGTCATCCAGGAGGTGAATGCACCGCCGGCGGTGGCGCACAGGTTGCGACTTGAGCCCGGCGCGCGCGTCATCTTCATCGAGCGGCTGCGCTACCTCGGCGATCTGCCACTGAGCCTGGACAAGACCTATCTCACCGCCGATGTGGGGGAGGCGGTCATCGAGCACCAGCTCGAGACCAACGACGTATTCGCCCTGATCGAGCGTGTGACTGGACGCAGGTTGGGATCGGCCAATCTGGCGCTGGAAGCCGTTGCGGCGGATTCACATTCGGCGGCGACATTGCAAGTGCCCGACAGTGCGCCGCTGCTGCTGCTGGAGCGACTGACCCACCTCGATGACGGGACCCCCGTCGACCTCGAGTACATCCGGATGCGCGGTGATCGAATCACGTTGCGCAGCAATCTATTAAGGGATATCTGAGGACTCTCATGGCATTGGTCAACAACCGTATCGACGTTCCGGTCACCATCGACGAATCGCTGTGCATCGAAGGCTGCACGCTGTGTGTGGACATCTGCCCACTGGATTCGCTGGCGATCAATCCAGAAAACGGCAAGGCCTTCATGCACGTCGACGAGTGCTGGTACTGCGGCCCGTGCGCGGCTCGCTGTCCTACCGGTGCCGTCACCGTCAACATGCCCTATCTACTCCGTTAAGTCAGGACACCTCATGAAGAGAACAGCCCTTCTCTCCGCTTTGCTTCTTACCCTCGTCGCCGGCTGCTCCCTGGACTCCGGGTCCGGCTCGGCGAACGAGGTGACCGTCGTTGTGGGGTATCAATCGAAGACCATCAACACGGTGACCGCAGGCACGCTGCTGCGCTCTCAGGGATACCTGGAGAAGCGGCTCGCGGAGGCCGGTTCGCGCACCGGAAACAAGTACACCGTGCAGTGGCAGGACTACGACACCGGAGCGCCGATCACCGCACAGATGCTCGCCGAGAAGATCGACATCGGCTCGATGGGCGACTATCCGTTGCTGATCAATGGATCTAAGACTCAGGCCAACGAGAAGGCTCGCACCGAGCTGGTATCGATCACCGGGTACAACGCCAAGGGCGCGCTCAACATGGTGGTGGTACCACCGAACTCGCCAATAACCACACTTCCCGAATTGAAGGACAAGAAGGTGTCCGCGAGTGTGGGCTCGGCCGGGCATGGCACGTTGGTGCGCGCGCTGCGCAACGACGGCCTGGACCCGGCCAAGGATATCGAGGTGCTGAACCAGCAGCCGCAGGTTGGTGCCTCGGCCCTGGAATCCGGTCAGGTGCAAGCGCTGTCACAGTTCGTGGCCTGGCCGGGCCTGCTGGTCTTCCAGAAGAAGGCCAAGCTCCTCTATGACGGTGCCGAGCTAAATGTTCCGACCTTTCACGGCGTGGTGGTGCGCCGCGACTATGCCAAGCGGCATCCGGAGGTGCTCGACGCGTTCTTGCAGGCTCAGTTGGACGCCACCGATTTCATCCACGAAAAGTCTCTCGAGGCGGCTCGCATCGTGGCCGAGGGCAGCGGCCTGCCCCAGGAAGTGGTGTACCTCTACAACGGGCCGGGCGGCACGTCGTTCGACGCCACGCTCAAGCCGTCACTCATCGAGGCGTTCACAAGCGATGTGCCCTACCTGAAATCAATCGGAGACTTCGCTGATCTCAACATCAACGAGTTTGTGCAGGATGGTCCGCTGCGTCAGGCTTACGCGACACGTGCGAAGAATTACGAAGCCGAGTTGGCCGCTAAGGTCAATCCGCTGGTGCTGCACCCTGCCGACGGGGCTGACCCGGGTCGTGCCGCCGAGATCTGGTTCGACGGTAAGGATTCCACGCAGGTGTACCCGACCGCGCAGGAGCTGCTAAAGGCCGTCAACGCAGCCAACGCGGCCGGTCAAAAGGTCCGTGCCGCCTACGTCGCCGATGCCGAACTAGGCACCCGGTGGTTCGCCGACCATGCCTGGTGGGTCCGGGATTCGGCTGGGTTGCACCCGTTCACGACGAGTGCGGGCGCTAGCCGGTACATCGCCAGTCATCCCGATGCCGCTTCCCTGGATTACACGCAGGCACTGGCGGCCGCATCGTGAGCAGCCTGCCGATCCTGGAAGCCAGACCGCGAACGGTCGGGGTTGCCGCCGCCGAGGGGCAGGTCCACGTGGCTGCGAATCCTCGGCGACAGGGTTCGCGGTATCTCGCCTGGGGTATCCGGGCGTCGTCCGTGGCCGCTGCCGTGTTGCTCTGGCAGCTCTTGACCGCCAACAAAGTGCGGTTCGGGCTTCGATTCGACACCCTTCCCACAGTCACCGAGATCGTCTCCGCGCTCGCCAAGCGCATTGGTACCGAGCAATACTGGCTAGATCTCGGCCAATCCACCATCCGGATCCTCACCGGGTTCGGCCTCGCCGCGGTGCTCGGTGTCATCACCGGTATCTGGCTGGGACGTTCTCCGCTGTTCGCGAACATCTTTGGCCCGCTCACTGAATTGGCCCGCCCGATTCCCGCGATCGCGATTGTGCCGGTTGCCATCCTGTTGTTTCCCAGCGATGAGGCCGGGATCGTGTTCATCACCTTCCTGGCGGCGTATTTCCCCATCATGGTGAGTACGCGCCACGCGGTGCGCGCACTGCCCACGCTGTGGGAAGAATCGGTCCGCACACTGGGCGGCGGTCGCTGGGATGTGCTGTTGCGAGTGGTGTTGCCCGGCAGCCTCCCCGGTGTGTTCGGTGGGCTGTCCGTCGGCATCGGTGTGGCCTGGATATGTGTGATCTCCGCCGAAATGATCTCGGGCCGTTTGGGAGTCGGATATCGGACCTGGCAGTCGTACACGGTGTTGGCCTATCCGGATGTGTTCGTGGGGATTATCACCATCGGGGTTCTCGGTTTTCTGACGTCGGCAGCCGTCGAGCTGATCGGGCGCCGGGTGACACGGTGGCTGCCCCGCGCTGAGGAGGCACGTTCATGAGTGCCTCAACCCTCGTGCTGGATGGGGTCACCCTCGGCTATGGCGGACGTACAGTGGTGGACCGCCTCAGCCTGACCGTGCGCCCCGCTGAGATCCTGGTCCTCACCGGGCCCTCGGGCTGTGGAAAGTCCACCGTGCTGCGCGCACTGGCCGGGCTGCTCCCGCCAGATTCCGGCACCATCCGCGCCGACGGCGAAAGGGTTGTCACCACCTCACGCCATCGGGCCATGGTGTTCCAGGACAATGCTTTATTGCCTTGGCGCACTGTGCAATCAAATGTCGAGCTGGCACTCAAGCTGGGCGGTGTGCCTCGTGCGGGGCGGCGTGCGGCGGCGCAGACCTGGATCGATGATGTAGGCCTGACGGGCTTCGAGGATTACCTGCCCAAGAGTCTCTCGGGCGGCATGCGCCAACGTGTCCAGTTGGCCCGCGGCCTGGCGGGTGCTCCGCGCGCGGTCATGATGGACGAGCCCTTCGGAGCGCTCGATGCCCAGACTCGAGCCAGCATGCAGCGCCTCTTGATCGATACCTGGCGCAGTCATCCCACCACGGTGGTGTTCGTGACCCACGATGTCGACGAGGCCTTGCTACTCGGAGACAGAATCGCGGTCCTGGGCCGCGCCGGCCACCCGCTGCGCGCACTGCTGGATGTTCCCAGTCCTCGCGAGCCACTGAGCGATCGGAGCGCTTTACGCACCGAAATTCTTGCCGCACTGAATCATACGGAGCTTGTTGCCTGATGCAGATCCCTGAACTCGATAGCACCATCCGGCTGGACTGTGATGTCCTGGTGATCGGTGGCGGAACCGCCGGGACCATGGCGGCACTGACGGCGGCTGAGAACGGTGCCCAGGTGATACTTCTGGAGAAGGCGCATGTGCGGCACTCCGGTGCGCTGGCAATGGGTATGGACGGTGTGAACAACGCAGTCATCCCCGGCAAGGCCGAACCGGAGGACTACGTCGCGGAGATCACCCGCGCCAACGACGGGATCGTGAATCAGCGCACTGTCTATCAAACCGCGACACGCGGATTCGCGATGGTACAGCGACTGGAACGCTACGGGGTCAAGTTCGAGAAGGACGAGCACGGCGAGTACGCGGTGCGACGCGTGCATCGATCGGGCGCCTATGTGTTGCCGATGCCCGAGGGCAAGGACGTCAAGAAGGCGCTGTACCGCGTGCTGCGGCAGAAGTCGATGCGCGAGAAGATTCGCATCGAAAACCGGGTCATGCCCGTGCGGATCCTCACCGAAGACCTGGGTGCGGGAACCGACGGGATATCAAGGCGCCGTGCGATTGGCGCCGCGGGTTTCAACACCCGCACTGGTGAGTTCGTCACGGTCGGCGCGAAGGCGGTGATTCTGGCGACCGGGCCATGTGGTCGCCTGGGTCTGCCGGCATCCGGGTATCTGTATGGCACCTACGAGAATCCGACGAACGCGGGGGACGGGTACGCCATGGCGTACCACGCCGGGGCCGAACTGTCGGGGATCGAGTGCTTCCAGATCAACCCGCTGATCAAGGATTACAACGGTCCGGCGTGCGCGTATGTGGCCAACCCCTTCGGCGGCTACCAGGTGAATGCGCAGGGGGAGCGTTTCGTCGACTCCGACTACTGGTCCGGCCAGATGATGGCGGAGGTCAAGAACGAAATCGAGTCCGCGCGCGGTCCCATCTATCTCAAGGTGACCCACTTGCCGGATGAGACGTTGACGGCGCTGGAGAGCATTCTGCACACTACCGAGCGCCCCACCCGTGGCACGTTCCACGCCAATCGCGGGCATGATTACCGTACCCACGATATCGAGATGCATATCTCGGAGATCGGCTTGTGCAGTGGTCATTCCGCATCAGGGGTGTGGGTGGACGAGCATGCGCGCACCACGGTGCCGGGCTTGTACGCGGCCGGAGACCTGGCGTGCGTGCCGCACAACTACATGATCGGCGCCTTTGTGTACGGCGATCTGGCCGGGGAGCACGCGGCCTCGACACTCTCGAAAACACCCGCACCGCTGGAGTTCCCCGTTGACCAGGTCAAGGAGGCGCACGAGCTGATCTACCGCCCGCTGCGCCATCCGGACGGCCCGCCGCAGCCTCAGGTCGAGTACAAGCTTCGCCGGTTCGTCAACGACTATGTGGCCCCGCCGAAGACGGCGGCCAAGTTATCGCTGGCCGTGCAGACATTCGAGCGGATGGCCGACGAGGTGAGCCAGATCGGTGCGCGTACCCCCCATGAGTTGATGCGGGCTGCCGAGGTGTCGTTCATCAGAGACTGTGCCGAGATGGCGGCGCGTTCGTCATTGACTCGCACCGAATCGAGGTGGGGTCTCTACCACGACAGGGCGGACCTCCCGGATCGTGACGACGTGAATTGGCGTTATCACTTGAACCTGCGCAAGACCGTCGACGGCGGCATGGACTTCGTGAAACGGCCCGTGGCACCGTATTTCGTTCCGGTTCCCGGTCTCGACGACCTGCCGTCAGGGGAGACCGATCCGATCCCGGTGCATCAGCCCGAACTGATGGGCGGGAAAGCGCCGGCCGCCCGGATCTCGAATGTCGTCGCCGCGGAAGCCGAACAGCCGCCGTCCCCGCGGATCGCCGCGGTGCTGTCGCTGGAGGCTCCCACCGTCGAGGAACTGCTGCAGTACCTCACCGATGATGATCCGGGGGTGCGCCGCACCGCGATCGCAGCGCTCACCGAGCACATACCCGCGGGTTACGAGGATGCCTTGTTGAATGCGCTGGGGGACAGCGATGCGTCCGTGCGTCGTACTGCGGCCGATGGCGTACGGGAGCTCGTCGAGGTTCTCGAGGATCCTGCAGCGATCCGTGATCACGTCAGCGCGCCCGACCCCCTGGTGCGCAGTACCGCGCTGTATGTGGCGAGTGCCCGGAAGGTCGGTGATCCTGCCGCTTATGTGGCGGCCGTGCGCGACTCCGATCATCGAGTCCGCATCGAAGCCGTACGCGCACTGGTGTCGGTGGACGATGCGGTGTCCATTGCCACCGCCGCCGCCGATGAGAACCGCGAGGTACGCATCGCCGTAGCCAATGGGCTAGCGAAGTTGGCAGCCGGCGCTTCGGCGGTTCGGGTGCTGGTGCGTGATCGTGATCCGCTGGTGCGGGCAGCGGCGTTGACGGCCGTGGGTGCGCTGGGGGTCGACGACCAGATCCTCGATGCCGTCGAGGAGGCACTGAAGGCTCCGGCCTGGCAGATCCGTCAGGGTGCGGTACGCGCCTTGGCCGGAGCGCGTCCGGGGCAGGCTGTACCGCCGCTGGCGCGGGCGCTGGACGATCCGCATCTGGATGTCCGCAAGTCGGCCGTGTTGAGTCTGAGCCAATGGGCCTCGACGGAGCCCTCCGTTCGTGACGCACTGACCGGCGCGCTGCAAGATGGTGATGCGGATGTGAGAGCCTATGCGCGACAGGCACTTGCGGCCGGCTGACAGGAACGCCGAAGCACACTAGATGGGGCCTGGCAACGTGGCGGAGGTCATGTTACGGGCGGGTACCAGGGCCACTTAGCATAGGCTAGGCTTACTCAGGTGTCGAAGATGAGTACGGTCGTAGATCCCGATACCGGCGCCCAGACCTGGGTTTCTGTGCAGGAGGGGCTGCCGGACGGTTTTGCGCCGGCCGACCTCGCCAGTGTTCTCGCGCAGGAAATCCCCGAGCGCAGCGGCGATGAATACCTGATTTACGAACGTGACGGCGAATGGGTGCTCGCCATCGGCGCCCGCGCCTCCGTCGAACTCGACAGCGACGGACTGCGCATCATCCGCGACGGAGCTGTGGAGAAACGCGGTTGGTCCGGGCACCCCGGCGCCGCCCTCGAACGAGCGGTGAACGAGATCTCCGACGGCGTGCATCGCGCCTTCGGCTGGGTCGCCTTTGAGTTCGGCACGTACCGCTTTGGCCTGCAGCACCGGCTGACCCCGGGTACTCCGATGGCGCGGGTTTTCGTCCCCCGGGCGGAGGTCGTGATTACCGCCGACGGAGTGTCGGTCTGCGAAGAGAGCTATGTCGACGAGATTAGGCGGGTGCTCGATCAGGGTGCCCCCGCGGTGCCGGTACCGGCGTCGATCGACCTGGCTCCGGACCCATCCGACTACCGCGGCCGCGTGGGCATCGCCACCGCCGAGATCCGATCGGGTCTGTACCACAAGGTGATTCTGTCGCGGCGCGTGGAAGTGCCGTTCGCCATGGACTTTCCGTCCACCTACCGCCTGGGCCGCCAGAACAACACGCCGGTCCGCTCGTTCCTGTTGCGGCTCGGTGGCATTCGTGCCCTCGGCTACAGCCCCGAACTTGTCGCGGCCGTCGAGGCCGACGGAACCGTCATCACGCAGCCGTTGGCTGGAACCCGCGCGTTCGGCCGGGGTGAGGACGCAGACCGGGTGGCGCGCGACGATCTGGAGTCGAATGCCAAAGAGATTGTGGAGCATGCGATTTCCGTGCGCAGCTCACTCGCCGAGCTTGCCGAGGTGGCCGAATCGGGCAGCACGAAGGTGACCGACTTCATGACCGTGCGTGAGCGCGGCAGCGTGCAACATCTGGGATCGACCGTCAGTGGAGAGCTGAGCGCCGGGATGACGAGGATGGATGCGCTGGAGGCGCTCTTCCCCGCGGTGACCGCCTCGGGTATCCCCAAGGCCGAGGGCGTTGACGCCATCCTTCGGCTCGACGATCACCCACGCGGTCTCTACTCGGGCGCGGTGGTGATGATGTCCCCGGATGGCGGACTGGACGCGGCGCTGACACTGCGTTCGGCCTACGAGCAGGATGGGCACACCTGGCTGCGCGCGGGCGCGGGCATCATCGAGGCGTCGACACCCGATCGGGAGTTCGAGGAGACCTGCGAGAAGCTTGGCAGTATCGCCCCGTACGTGATCAAACGCGAGGCATAACCTCCGCGCTGCCAACACATGGCGTTAACCGGGGCCCCTTAGGGGCCCCGGTTTTTGCGATTCGGCTCAGGGCCGAACGTGTCGAGGCTTAGCTCGTCAAGGAGGTCATCAGGGCGCGTTTGTCGATCTTGCCCACCGCGGTGAGGGGAAGTGACGGAACCGCCACCAGCTTGTCCACGCGCGAGTGTGTCGCGGCGCCGCGCTCCTGAAGGTGTTGGTTGAGCTCCGCGGCCGTCACCGGTTTGCCATTGAAAACGATTGCTGCACAGACAATCTCGCCCAAGTACTGATCGGGCAGGCCGATTGCGGCGGCTGCGTAGACGGCGGGATGTGTTTGTAGGTGCGATTCGAGATCCAGTGCGGCGATGGATTCGCCGCCGCGCAGGATGACGTCCTTGATGCGGCCGGTGACTTCCAGATAGCCATCGGGCAGCGCGCGCACGCGATCACCGCTGCGGTAGAAACCGTCGCCGGTGAAGGACCGCATGTTGTCCGCCTCGGCGCGGTAGTACCCGTTCAGTGTGTACGGTCCACGCACCAGCAATTCGCCCGCTTCACCGGCGGCGACCTCGGCGCCGTCCTCGCCCACAATGCGAACCTCGTCGGCCTCGCATATGGGCCGGCCCTGGGTGTTGTCGAGGATGTCCGCCGGATCGCCTGGGCGCGTGAGGCATAACAGGCCCTCGGCCATGCCGAATACCTGCTGCAGGCCCGGGGTGAGTGATTCCCTTACCGCGCGTGCGTCCTGGGCTCCGAGCTTCGCGCCGCCGACCTGGAGCAGTCGTAGTGATTCCGGCAGCACAGGTTCCCATGCTGTGGCCTGTGCCCACAGCTGGGCAAGTGAGGGCACGAGCGCTGTTACCGACACGCGATGCCGGGCGATGGTCTCAAATGCCGACTCTGGGCTTGGGTCTGAAAGGAAAACCGTGGTGGCACCCGTGCTGATGGCGCCGATGAGACCCGGGCAGGCCAGTGGGAAGTTGTGGCCGGCGGGCAGCGCGACGAGATAGACATCGTCCTCGGTGAGGCCGCACACCTGTGCCGCCCGGGTGGCGTTGTAGACGTAGTCCTCGTGGGTGCGGGGGATGAGTTTGGGTGCCGCGGTGGTGCCCCCTGAGACCAGTAGTAGCGCGGGGGTGTCGGTGTGTGCGGCCGGTAGGTCACCTTGAACCTCAACGGTTTCCAGCAGAGTTGACCATGCGGCAAAGCGCTCCGAGTCGCCCGAAGGAATCTCGCCGTCGATCACGATGTGGCGCAGGCACGCGTGCTGTGCGGACAGCTCGACGGCCAGTGCGCGGTAGTCGAACCCGCCGGCGGAATCGGCGATCACCAACGCGACGGCACCGGACACGTCGATGAAATGAGACAGCTCCGCGGCCCGGTGTCCCGGCAGGCACATGATCGGTATCGCACCCGCACGCATCAAGCCGAAGAACGCGACGGCGAAGGATGCCCGGTTGGGAAGCTGAAGCAGTACGCGGTCGCCGGGGGCAATGCCGAGCCGGACGAGTGCATGTGCGGCACGGTCGGCGGCCATGTCGAGCTCGCGGTACGTCATCGCACCGTGTTCGTCGATGACGGCGGGATGATCGGCTCGTCTGGCGGCGGCCGTTCGGAGCAGGGACTCCACTGTCCTTCCGGTCCAGTACCCGGCCGTGCGGTACGCATCGGCGCGCGCCGTGGGGAAAGGGACAAAACCTTCCACTGGGCTCTTCGTAGCCGAAGCGGTAGGGGTTGTTGTGGCCTGTGTCATCGCAGCTCCTCGTGGGTGACCCCTCGCAGTCTAGATAGGGTAGCCTCCTCACAGTTAGGGCAGCCTGTACTAAGAGTGAAAACGCGAGGTGAGATCGAGTTGCGCACCGTGAGCGAGGGCGACGTCGAGGTGGGCGTCACCAGCGAAAGGGCGTCGGTAGGCCTCGATTCTGATGCCGCGCCGGCGCTGTCCGCGGGGCAGCACCGCATCTGGTTCGCCCATGGGGTGACGCCCGCACTGATGAATCTGTGCCGGTCGTACCGGCTCAGCGGTGAGGTGGACATCGAGAGGCTGCGCGCCGCGGTGACCGCGGTGGTGGCCCGCCACGAGATTTTGCGCACGACGTTTCGCGCCGGTACCGACGGTGATCCGGTCGCCGTGTTGCACGATGACCTGCCTGCCCGATGGGTCGAGCACGATGTGTCCGAGCTAGCGGGCACCGCGCAACAGCTCCGGCTAGGCGTACTGGCACAGCGCGAATTCGGAACCCCTTTCGACCTCACCGTGGAATCGCCGCTGCGTCTCACGGTCATCCGCACGGGCGCAGCCGAACACATCATGCTCGTCGTCGCGCACCGCATCGCGTGGGACGACGACTCGTGGTCGGTCTTCCTTGCCGACCTGACCACCGCCTACGTGCACAGCGCGATCACGGCGCCGCCGCCGGGCCGACCACCACTGGGTGGGACCGATGGGGCCGATCTCGACTACTGGCGCGAGGAGCTGTCCAATCCTCCTGAACCGCTGGAGCTTCCGGGGGCCAACGGTTCGGTTGTGACGACCGACTGGAAGGCCGCACGCGCTACCGCGCGCCTTTCCGCGTCGGTCATGAGTCGTGTCGAGCAACTGGCTCACGAGGCCAACACCACACCGTATGTGGTGTTGTTAGCCGCGTATTCGGCACTGCTGCATCGGTATACGCACGCCGAGGACTTCTTGGTGGCCGCGCCCGTGCCCACCCGCGACGCTGATACGCAGGGCGGGATCGGACACTTTGGGCACACCATCGCCCTGCGGATGCGACCGCGCAGTGATGAAAGCTTCCGCGACCTTCTGGAGCACGCCCGTCTGACCACTCTGAAGGGGTTCGCGCATCAGCGAGTCAGCCTTGACCGCGTGATCCCGCGCGTAGGTTTCGCGATGGGCGCCGACTCTGCTTCCCGGTTCTGTCCGCCCGGAATCCACTGTGAACGTGCCTCGTGGGAAGGTCAGGTGGCGTACGTGCCACTCGGCCTGAGGATCGAGACCGCCCCCGAGGGGGCCGATGTCGTGGCCGAGTATCTGGTCGACGTGCTGGACGAGCGGTTGACCGTGCAGCTACTTCGCCACTTCGCCAACCTGCTCGACTCTGCTCTCGCCGATCCGGACCGCCCGCTGGGCGGCCTGGATCTCATGGACGGGCGGGAAGCCCAGTGGCTGTGGGAGGTGTCCTCCGGGGAACAGTTCGAGGCGGAGCCGACTACCCTCGGCGAGCTCGTAGCCGCCCGTGCGGCCGCGCAGCCGGATGCCACCGCGCTCGTCTACGAGGGCCGACACTACTCCTACCGGGAAACCAATGAGCTGGCGAATCGGTTGGCGCACTGGATCATGGGACAGGGGATCGGTACCGAAGATCGCGTCGCGGTGCTCCTGGACAAGTCACCGGAGTTGATCATCACCGCGCTCGCGATCGCCAAGGCTGGCGCGGTGTATCTGCCTGTCGACCCCGCGTATCCCGCCGATCGCATCGCGCACATTCTCAGCGATGCGCAGCCGAGGCTGGTCATCAGGGAGCCGGTGACGGGTATCGGGCAGTTCGATGCCCGTGAGCCGGTCGACGCCGATCGGGTACGGCCGCTGACCGCCGACAATGCTGCCTATCTCATCTACACATCGGGCTCGACGGGCCTGCCCAAGGGTGTGACGGTCACGCATCGTCCGCTGACCGAGTACTTCAACTGGTTCCGTGCCGAGTATCGGGTCAGTGGATCCGATCGGGTGCTGCAGGTGGCCTCGCCGAGCTTCGACGTATCGGTGGGCGAGATTTTCGGCATCCTCAGTTGTGGTGGCCGGCTGGTTATTCCGCGTCCTGGCGGACTCGGTGACGTCGCGTACCTGACTGAACTGTTGAACAACGAGGCAGTGACCTCGATGCATATGGTGCCCTCGTTGCTCGGTCTAGTCCTGTCGCTGCCGGGAGTCACGCAGTGGAAGTCGCTACGTCGGGTGCCGGTGGGCGGCGAGGCGTTGCCGGGGCCGGTCGCGGACAAGTTCCACGCCACCTTCGATGCATCGCTGCACAATTTCTACGGTCCCACCGAGACCGTTATCAACGCCTCGCGGTACAAGGTTCGCGGAATCCAGGGGACGCGGACAGTGCCGATCGGTACTCCGAAGATCAATACGCAGATGCACATTCTGGATGAGGCGCTGCGACCGGTGCCGGTGGGAGTCATCGGCGAGATCTATATCGGCGGAACGCATGTGGCGCGTGGATATCATCGGGCCGCCGGCCTTACCGCGCAGCGCTTCATCGCCGACCCCTTCGTTCCCGGGCGGCGGATGTACCGGTCCGGCGACCTTGCGCGGCGCAACGCGAACGGCGACATCGAGTTCGTGGGTCGCGCCGACGAACAGGTGAAGATCCGTGGGTTCCGCATCGAACTCGGCGAGATTGCCTCGGCCATCGAGGTGGACCCGAGCGTCGGTCAGGCGCTCGTGGTGGTTGATGAGCCGCCGCACGTCGGCAAGCGTCTCGTTGCCTACCTGACGCCAGTGGGCGGACATGTGGTCGACATCGACCGAATCCGCGCCAGGATTTCAGCGGCCTTGCCCGACTTCATGATTCCCGCGGCGTATGTCGTGCTCGACGAGATGCCCATCACGCCGCACGGCAAGATCAACAAGGATGCCCTGCCTGCACCGGAGATCGGCTCCGTCACCGCGCGCCGCGAGCCGGAAACCGCAACCCAGCGACAGGTGGCCGCCCTCTTCACACGGCTGCTCGGCATCGCGAGCGTGGGAGCGGACGACTCATTCGTCGACCTTGGCGGCCATTCGCTGCTGGCGAGCAAGCTCTCGGCGGCGATCCTGACCGAGTGCGGAGTCGGGATCGACATCCGCGAGATCTTGGAGCGGGGCACTGTCGCCGGTCTGGCCCAGTTGGTCGATCAGCGCCGTAGCGGCATCATCGCGGATGACGAGGACCGCGAAGGGGAGCCGATTCCGTTGCTTCCCAGCGGACGCCGTCTGTATGAGCATGGAAACCCGCGCAGGCTCGCCGAAACCCACGTCTTCTGGTTGCCCGAGGGCATTACCCGATCCGCACTGGAGGAGCTTCTCGGTGCCGTGGTCACGGAGCACGAGGTGCTGCGCAGTCGGCTCGACCGCGAGCGCCTGGAGCTGGTACCGCGCGCCCGGCAGTCCCTCCGTTTGGTCGAGATCCTCACGGAGGATCCATCTGACGCGGCCGGCGCCGAGATTGGCCGTGCGGTGGATCGACTCGATCCCGAACAGGGCTGGATGCTTTCGGCGGTGTGGCTGCACCCCGAAGGCGGTCCCGGAGTTCTCATCCTCGCGGTGCATCATCTCGCCGCCGACCCCACTTCCTGGCGAGTCATCATGCAGGAGCTGGAATCTCGATGGCAGTCGCTGGTGGCAGGCGCTGTGCCGCCCGAGACCCAGGCCGGCGGCGGCTACCGCCGGTGGGCCAACTCGTTGGCCGCCGAGGCTCGGGACGTGGGCAGCCTGCCGTTCTGGATCGCCCAGCTCGACGGTGAGGATCCCGAAATTGGCGCGCGCCGCATAGATCCGGAAATCGATAGGGAAGCCGAGCTGGCAGTCACTGTCGAGTCCGCGCCGGCCGATGTCAGCACGGTACTGCTGAACTCGGGAATCCCGATGGAGCAACTGCTGGTGGCTGCAGCCGCACGCACCGTGGCCCAGTGGCGCCGCCGCCGCGGACAAGCCGCGGTCGAGACACTGCTGGCGGTACAGGTGCCCGGGCGGGGCGACACGACTGCCGAAACCGTGGGTCTGCTCGGTACGGCGTATCCGCTGCGCGTTGGTGGCACCGATCCTCTGGGAATCGGGCCCCGCGGTTTGGTGGAGCGGGTTGCGCGGCAGCACAGCGCGATGCCGGGGCGGACCATCGACTACGGGCTGTTGCGATACCTGCGTGCCGATACCAGCGCGGTGCTGCGGCAATACCGCGATCCACAGATCCTGTTGAACTACCTCGGGCACGATCGCGGATTCGAGGGTGACCTCCTGCGTCGCGACGGATTGCTTTCGGTATCGGGTTCACCTGTGCCCGAGCCCGATTCGGCGGTACGTCACGAGCTCACCATCGCGGTGCTGATCATGGAGACCACCGAGGGGCCGTCCATCGGAACGCTGTGGCGGGCGATCCCTGAGGTGCTCGATCGCTCGGAGGTTGCAGAGCTGCAATCGATTTGGCACGAACAGCTGGGGATTCTGGCGAAGGAGCTATGGTGACGTCCACATTGGCAGTGATAGGCGCGGGCGCCAAGGCGGTGGCGGTTGCCGCGAAGGCGGCCGTGTTGCGTGAATGCGGTGTCGACGTACCCGATGTGGTGGCGATCGAACGTCAGCAGGTCGGTGCGAACTGGCAGGCGTGTGGTGGCTGGACGGATGGACAGCACCGGCTGGGGACGAGCCCCGAAAAGGACGTGGGTTTCCCGTACCGGTCCGCCGTGGTCCCGGGGCGCAACGCCGAGATCGATGCCCGGATGATGCGTCTGAGCTGGCAGTCCTATCTCATCGCCACCGGCCAGTTCGCCGAGTGGGTTGACCGCGATAAGCCCGCGCCGACGCACAAGCGCTGGGCTGACTACCTGATGTGGGTGGCCAATACGGTCGACATGAAGGTGGTTCAGGGCGAGGTAACCGGCCTGTCCATCGATGACGACAGATGGGTGGTGGGTACTAACGACTGTTCCATCGCCGCGGACGCGGTGATGGTGACGGGGCCCGGACAGCCGGAACGTTCGGTACTGCCCGAGCATCCGAATGTCCTGTCGATCGCCGAATTCTGGCGTCGCTGTGCCGGCTCAACACGTCTCACCGCCGAACGCGTCGCCGTGATCGGCGGGGGCGAGACAGCCGCCTCAGTGCTCAACGAGCTTTTCGGACATCGAGTTTCGACGATCACCGTCATCTCTCCCGGGGTCACACTGTTTACCCGCGGTGAAGGGTATTTCGAGAACGCACTGTTCAGTGATCCGACCGGGTGGCTGCACCACACCATGGAGGAACGACGCGACGCGTTGAACCGTACCGATCGCGGAGTGTTCTCGGCCCGTGTCCAGGAGTCGCTGCTGGCTGACGACCGTATCCGCCATCTGCGCGGACGCGTCGCCCATGCCGTCGCCCTGGAAGATCGGATCAGGTTGACGCTGCGCAGCGACCGTGCGGGGGAGCCTTCCGAGACCGTTCATGGCTTCGATCTGGTCATCGACGGCGCGGGGGCCGACGCGCTGTGGTTCTTGCCGCTGTTCGACCAGAGTGCCCTCGATCTCATGGAGCTCAAGCTGGGTGCCCCCGTGGACGGAAACGTGTTGCAGGAATCTCTCGGCCATGACTTGTCGGTCAACGGCCTGACTCCCAAGCTCATCCTTCCGACGCTCTCGGGTCTGACCCAGGGCCCGGGGTTCCCCAATCTCAGCTGTCTCGGATTGCTGTCCGATCGAGTGCTCGGTGGGCACAGCAGCACCGAGTCGGCGCGTCGTGAAAGGAAAACAAGTGAGTACCAACCCATTTGATGACGAGAGTGGCGCCTTCTACGTACTGGTCAACGACGAGGAGCAGCACAGTCTGTGGCCGACGGCCATCGGGGTCCCGGCGCAGTGGCGTGTGGCCTTTGGCGAGGCCTCGCGTGCGGACTGTGTGGAATACGTCGAGGCCCATTGGACCGATATGCGCCCCAAGAGCCTGCGCGACGCGATGGCGGGCGGCTAGCGGCAGCTGGTAGGAAGATCTGGTGGGCCCCGATAGCTTCAGCACCGGCCAACCCGATCACACCGCCGTGCGCACCGCACTCTGGCGGGCCTTGCATGTGGAACTGGATCCGCCGCCGCATGTGCTGACCGATCGGATCGGCCTGCACCTGGTGGCACCGCCGGAGGATTGGCGCGGGCGCCCCGACATGGACCCGCGGGGTTCCACGGTGTCCCGATTGGGCATGGTGGCGCGGGCTCGTTTCGTCGAGGATCTCGTTGAGCAGCGGGTGGCAGAGGGCTTAGCGCAATATGTCATCTTGGGGGCCGGGCTGGACACCTTCGTGCAGCGCCATCCCGGGGCGGGGGAGCGGCTCACCGTTTTCGAGGTGGACCAGCCCGACACTCAAGCGTGGAAACGAAATCGGCTGACCGAGCTGGGATTCGAGATTCCTGACTGGCTGAGGCTGGTTCCAGTTGACTTCGAGATGGGCGGGTCCTGGCGAGATCAATTGCTGATCGCGGGGTTCGACCCCGGCAAACCTGCGGTGGTGGCATCCACGGGCGTCAGTATGTATCTGAGTCGCGATGCCATAGTCGGGACACTACGTCAATGTGCCTTGCTGGCACCGGGTTCGACATTGGCCATGACGTTCCTGCTGCCGTTGGAGCTGCTCGAAGCGGGGGAGCGCCCGATCAGGCAGATGATCATGACCAAGGCGGCCGAATCCGGCACGCCGTGGGTGAGCTTCTTCTCTGCGGACCAGCTACTCTCCCTGGCGCACGACTGCGGCTTCGCCGACGCGTCGTACGTGTCCGGGCGCGAACTGATCGACCGCTATGTGCCCGGCACCGGGTTGTCTGCCGAGGAGTTTCTGGTGGCCACCACCTAGTTGGCGGCCGCGGCGATCCGCCACCCGGAGGTGGACTCCTGCTGGCGCCAGAACTCTGCGAAACGTCCTCCCAGAGCACTGAGTTCAGCGATCGAACCCTGCTCCACGATGCGGCCCTCGTCGATGAACAGCACATGATCCGCGTTGCGGATGGCACTGAGCCGGTGGGCGATCATCACCCGGGTGCGAAGACGCGGATCATTCCCGATGGCCTCGGTGACCGCGGTTTCATTCTCGGTGTCCAGGGCACTGGTGGCTTCGTCGATGAGCAGGACGGGGGCGGGCTTCACGAGCGCGCGGGCAATGCTGACCCGTTGGCGTTCACCACCGGACAATGCCGTGCCGGCCTCGCCGACACGAGACTGCTCGGCGTCGGGCAGGCGCTCGATGATCTCGTCGACCCGAGCCAGTGCCATGGCCCGGCGCGCCTCCACGTCTGTCGCCGTGGGATGTCCGACGAGAACATTGTCGCGGATCGGCCCATCGAATAGATAGGGATGCTGGAACACCATGCTCACCAGAGCCCGGCGGGCGGCAGTGTCCAATGTCGCGACATCGGTTCCGTCGACCAGGATTTGGCCGCTCTCTGGCTGCTGCAGCCCGGCGATAAGCGAGAGTATGGTGCTCTTCCCGGACCCGGATGGTCCAACGATCGCAGTCGTGGTTCCCGGTTCCAGCGTGAAGTCAACGCCCTTGAGTACGTGTTCCCGAGCGCCGTCATAGCGGAAGTCGACCCCGCGGAATTCGATACGTGGGGCCGGGGTATCGGCGGATGCGACGGCATCCCCAGGCTGGTCGGCGGCCTCGGTGGTGATGATCGTGTGGAGGCGTTCGAACACGCCGCGTGAGTTTTCGACGGCACCGGCCAGGCCCGCCAGCACGGTGAACGGTTCCAGGAAGCGCACCACAACCACCATGAGCGCGACCGCCTCGGGGGCTCCGATCTCACCGCGTAGCGCCAGCACCGTGGCGGTGCCTGCCAACAGGATCAGGGCGATCTGGCTGACGATGGTGAACAGCAGCTGGCCGGGGATCTGGAACAGCAAGAGCCGCATGGTTGCACCGCGCGCGACGGCCACTGCTTCGCCGGCCTGGCTGCGGGCAGGACTGACGCGACGGCTCGCCCGCAGTGCGGCCTGGGTGCGTGCGAACTCCAGGATCCGTTCGGTAAGGGCGCTGTGCGCCTGGGCATCTGCTTCATCGGCGGCCCGCACGATGCGGATACTGGCCAGCAACGCACCGAGCAGCAGCGGCAGGGTGATGGCGGCCGCGACACCCAGTTTCCAGGAGATGAAGAACAGTCCGAGGGTGATGGCTGCCGGCAGTAATACCGCGCCCACCAGTGGCGTGAGGAGGTTGGCGATGAACCCGACGAGGTCCGGGCCTCCGGACGAGATCGCCTGGCGCGCCATCGCGGTGCGATCCGCGGTGAACCATCCCAGCGGGATATGGGTGAGTCGATCGGCCACGCGGTGCTGAGAGTCGTTCAGCAGGGCGAATCCGATGCGGTAGCCGATGCGGGCCTGCACGGTGTCCACGATCCATCCCGCCACGGTGACCGCGGTCAGCACACCGAGCCATGGCAGCGCGGTGGAAGGGGTGCTCCCGAAAAGGGCACCGAGCAGCGGCACCAACAGCAGACAGCCCGCCGCGCGCAGGGCGACGGACAGCACCGACAGCACGGCATAGGCGTAGAGCGGGCCGCGATGCCCGGGCGGAATCAGTCGAATCAGGTTGGAAAGCATCAGATATTCTCCCCGGCGAGTACCGTCGACGGCTCGTGAAGGCGGCCCTCCCAGAGCCTTCGGTACCGGCCCTCGGTGGCCAGCAGCTGGGTGTGGGTGCCGGTTTCCACGACGTGGCCCTGGTCCAGGACCACGATCTGGTCGGCATCGGCGATGGTGTGCAGTCGGTGTGCGATGACCAGCACGGTCCGATTGTGAACCAGCCTGCCGAGTGCCTGCTGCACCAAGTACTCCGATTCGGGATCGGCGAATGCGGTGGCCTCGTCCAGGATCAGGATGGGGGTGTCAGCCAGGAGGGCGCGGGCGATGGTCAGCCGCTGCTTCTCGCCCCCGGACAGCTGAGTGTTGGTATCCAGGACCGTGTCATAACCATTGGGGAGACGCAGGATTCGCTCGTGGATCTGCGCGTCGCGGGCCGCCGCCACAATGTCGGTGTCGGTGGCCTCGGGCCGGGCAAGTGCGATGTTCTCGCGGACGGTGCCCGCCACCAGCTGCACATCCTGGAAAACGAACCCGACCTTGGTGTACAGCGCGTCAGCCGAGAGGGTGCGGATGTCTGTGCCGTTGATGCGAATGGCGCCGTTATCGACGTCGTGGAACCGCGCCAGCAGGGATGCGAGCGTCGACTTTCCGGACCCGGACGGGCCGACGAGGGCCGTGACCGTTCCGGGCCGCAGCGTCAGGGTGACGTCGTGGATGACGGGCGCTCCCGGCCGGTACCCGAAGGTCACCGCGTCGAAGGACACGGAGGTCTCGCCGGAACGGCCCTCGGAGGCCCGCTCGGTCAGTTCGGTCTCGCTGAGGGCAACCGCGATATGCCGTGCCGCCTCCACGCCGCCGCGAATACCGCCGAGACCATAGGCGATTCCCAGCAGGCGGGTGCCAAAGGTGGTGCCGAGCATCAGGAATGGCAGCAGGGTGATGGGTTCCATGGTCCCGGCAACGACGAACAACGTGCCGGCCGCTGCGATGAGCCAGAGGAAGGTTGTCGGCCGAGTCGCCAGATCCATGAAGGTCTTCTTCCCGATGAAGGGCCGCTGCCATTCGTTGAGGAAGGAGAGGTATCCATCCAGCTTGCGCTTGAATGAGGACGCGGCTGCGCCACCGAAAATTCGGATCACCGGCTGGCCTTCAAGATAGGCGGCTGATTCTCCGCTCATCCGTTCGCTCCAGCGAGAGGCCTCGATGATTTTCGGGCCGCTCTGGAACATCATGGTCGCCGTCGTGACGATGTGGACCAGGATGGGGATCAGAAGCACGAGTGCCAAGCGCCAGTCGACGACAAATAGGTAGATGAGCACAGCGACCGGTCCGACGACGGCGGCCACGGCATCGGGGATCGCGTGGGTGATCAAGTAGTGCAGCGACAGGGTGTCGTCCTGAATGAGCTTCTTGACCGATCCGGAACCACGCTGCGTGAACCACCCCAACGGAACCCGGGATAGTTTGGCCAGGAGCCGTCGCCGAATACCGGCGCTGAACCGTATGTCGACGACATGCAGCCAGAGAGTCAGGGCCGCGCCCAGGGCGGCACCCAGAACCAGCAGCGTCAGGAAGATCGTTCCGGTGTGCCACAAGCGGGATTCGTCGGCACCGGCGAGCAGTAATCGTGTCAGCTCCACGAGAACCACGAAGGGTGCCAGCTCGATCATGGTGATGACCGCCTGCAGCACACCGCTCGCGATCATCTGCTTCTTGACCGGTGCCAGCAGTTCCCCGGCGGCCTGCGAACGCCATCGGCCTTGGGGGACTACGGGTACCGCGGGGGTTACCGGCGTGTCGGCGGCGGACTTGGCCCCGGAAAGATCCGGTGCAGCGGTCTTCGGCGCCGGTGCCTGATGTGTGTCAGTGTCTCCGCGGCGGCTTCCCATCGCGCGACCGAAGGTCCAATACGCCGCGGCGTGCACGTCGGCCTTCGGGAATCCGAACTGCTCCTTGAGGCGCTTGCGGAGATGCTTGAGCGAGCCTGCCTCCGGACCGGCCCACGCGTACCAGTTGGACCAATCGCGAATCTCGATGGCTGCGGCCAGCGAGGTCTCGTCCGCCCGGTCCACCCAATGCAGCTGTCGCCGTGGATGATCCCGCAGGGGAATAAGCTCATCGTTGGGGTCGTGACGTTCCAGGTATACCTCGACGTCCACGTCGGCGGGCAAGGCAGCCAGGATTGAGTTGATCGCAGGGATGGACGCGGTATCGCCGATGAGGAGGAATCCGGCCGGGAGATCCTCGGGGATCTCGAAACGTGAGGAACCGAAGGACACCACCGGAATCGTCATACCGGGTTGCGCCGCTGTCGCCCACTGACAGGCGGGACCGGCGGGCTCGTGGATCACGACGTCGATCGCGAACTCACCCGCATCGGCATCCGTCGAAACGATCGTGTACGCCCGCTGATGTTCGGTGGCGTTGCCTGCCGGGTCGGGAAACCAGAATCGGAGCCACTCGGTGGGGGCGTGCAAGAGGTCGTCGAAGAGTGTCGGCGCCGACATGGTGACGCGCACGCAGTTCGGCGCGACCTGTGCCGTGCCGACCACGGTGGCTAGGTGATCGCGCGCCCCGAGTCCGCGCAGCACCGCACCCTGGAAGCCTCTACCCATGCTGATGTGACCTTTGTTTGTGCTCGATGTGGCACCGGCTGACACATCCGGGCCGTTACTTAGCCCATCCTAACCTAAGCGGCGCTGACGGGGTCAGGCATGAAGGGTGGCGCCGTCGGGCGGGGCTGTTCCGGCCTCGTCGGAATCTGCGCAGGGGATGTCCGTTCCGGCGATCGAGGCTCCGGCCGTCTCGATAAGGAACGGTAGGGCGCACAACCCGACGACACAGGCCAGCATGAGATAAGCGGCGGGGAACAGATCCCATCCGGTCCTGTCCACCATGAGGTCGTTCACCAGAGGCGCGGTGCCGCCGAACGCGGCGGTGGACAAGTTGTAAGAGATCGCGAATCCCGCATAGCGCACGTGGGTGGGAAACATACACGGGAAGGTCGCGGTAATGGTAGACAGCTGCGGTATGTACAGCAATCCGAGAGTGGCGAAACCCACTATCGCCCAACAGAATCCCTGCCCCATGAGCCAGAACATCGGCAGTGAGAACAGCAGTAGACCGGTCAACGAGAATGCCCACATGGGTTTGCGCCCCACGCGGTCCGACAGTGCTCCGCAGAAGGGCAGGAATGCCATCATGGCGACCTCGCCGATGAGGATGACGATCTGGCCCTGCGTCTCAGTCATGCCGAGCCGCGTCTTCAGGTAGGTCGGCTGATAGCTAAGCAGGGTGTAGTTGGTGATGTTCAGCGCGATCACCAGCAGCATCATCACGATCATGGGTCGCTTGTAGTCGCGCACCAGATCTCTGAGCCGTTCGAACGCATTCCCCTGACCCTCCGGCTCCTGTTCCTGCATCTCTTTGAACAAGGGCGGGTCATCCAGGCGGCTCCGTAGATACCAGCCGATAAGACCCATCGGAAGTGCGACGAGGAATGGAATACGCCAGCCCCAGGAGTGCATAGCTTCGGTGCTCAGGCTGGCATCGAGGATCAGGACGAAGGCGGCGCCGGTGACAAAGCCGCCCAAGGTGCCGAACTCGAGGAAGGAACCGTACTTGCCGCGCTTCTTATCGGGCGCGAACTCGGCCATGAATGTCGCCGCACCGCCGTATTCGCCGCCGGTGGAGAAACCCTGCACCACGCGCAGCAGAATCAACAACGCGGGCGCGGCCGCTCCGATGGTCGCCCACGTCGGCAACACGCCAATGAGTGTGGTGGACAACGCCATCAGCACGATGGTGATGGCCATGACGCTCTTGCGGCCCAATCTGTCGCCAAGTGGTCCCCAGATCATTCCGCCGAGAGGACGCAGCAGGAATGAGATCGCGTATCCCAGCATCGTGAACGCGGTGCCCAGGGTGGGGAAGAAGGCCTGTGTCAGGAAGATGGTCGTGGCGGCGTAGACGCCATAGTCGTACCACTCGGTGGCGTTGCCCATCGCCGATGCCGCGATGGCCCGGTGCAGGATCCGCCGGCCCTCGGGTGACTGGAAGTCCGGGCCGGCGGCCGTCATCAGCGCGTGCCCGGAGATTGGCTATTCAGCGGGGTAAAGGTCCGCGCCGCGATGTACTCCGGACGCGGCTCCGACCCGGCGAAGGGCCGCTCCGGTGTGTTCTGGACCGAGTTGAACACGAGGAACACATTCGACCGCGGGTAGGGGCTGATGTTCGACCCCGACCCGTGCATGAGGTTGCAGTCGAACCACAGCGCGTCCCCCGGCTGCCCGAGGAACAGCTCGATACCGCTGGTGAGGGCGGCCTCCGCGAGGGTCTGCGTGGAGGGAACGCCAATCTCCTGCTCCACCAAAGATTTCCGATGGTTCTCGTGCGGGGTCGTGCCGACGCACGGGTAGAAGGTGCGATGCGTACCCGGCATGACCTGCAGCGTCCCGTTGTAGGCGACGTTGACGGTCAACGCGATCGAGCAGGACACGGTGCGCATCTGGGGGAGCCCGTCCTCGGTGTGCCAGGTCTCGAAGTCCGAATGCCAATAAAAGCCGCGCCCCCTGAACGCGGGCATCGCATTGATACGGGACTGATGTAGGTAGACCGGCCCGCCCAAGAGCTGCTCGGCGACGTCGAGTACCCCCGGCGAGCATGCGACGTCCATGACCACGGAGCTCAGGATGTGTGCCTCGAAGATGGATCGCACCTCCTGCGATCCGGCCTCTTTGACGATCCTGGGATCATCGCCCAGTTGTGATGGCACTCTGTCGATCTCGTTACGCAAGGTCGAGACCGTCATATCATCGACGGTGCTCGGCCGGATCAGGAATCCCTGATCCGACATCTGCGTGAGCGCCGGTGGGGCGAGCGGTCCCTGGTCCGCGGTGCCCCAGACGACAGGCTCCGTCCTGACGATGGGAGGCTGCTCGGTCTCGAGGCGGCTAGGGTAGCGATCCGTGATCGCAGGGGCGCTCATGAGAGTGCGGGCGCGGCCGGGTATGCGCCGGACTCGTCGTGGACCTCCTGCCCGGTGACAGGAGGATTGAACACGCACATCATGCGCATCTCAGTATCGGCGGAAAGTTGGTGCCGCTCATTGCCGTCGAGCAAATACATGCTGCCCGGCGCGAGCGTGAAGGCGTCGCCGTTTTCCAGGTTTGTCAGCGTGCCGGTACCGGCAGTGAGCCATACCGCTTCGATGTGGTGCCGGTAGTGGAAGACGTGCACGGTTCCCGCGTCGATGGTGGTCTCGTGGAAGGAGAACCCGACTCCGTCATCCGCCAGCACGATCCGTTTGCTATGCCAGCCTTCGCCGCTGACGTCGCGTTCGGTACCCGTAATCTGTTGGGTAGTACGGACGATCACAGTAATTCCTCTCTTGTTGGATTCGGCTTCTAGGCGGACTCGGCGATGGATTCACGCAGGGTGGCAATGCCGATATCAAGCTGCTCGTCGGTTGTGGTCAGCGCGGGCAGCAGTTTGACGACCTCGTCCTTGGGGCCGGAGGTCTCCACGAGCAGGCCGCGCCGGAACGCGGCCTTGCTGACGCGCGAGCCCCGCTCGGTGTCGGCGAATGCGATGCCCTGGACCATGCCGCGGCCACGCACGGTCACCGAATCGTCATCGGCCACCAATGCGGACAGCTCGGTATGGAGGCGGTCGCCCTTACGGCGCACGTCCTCGCTGAACGTGCCATCGCGCCAATACTTTTGCAGTGTCGCGGTGGCTGTCACGAAGGCCGGGTTGTTTCCGCGGAAGGTGCCGTTGTGCTCACCCGGGGCCCACTGATCCAGATCGGGACGGATCAGTGTCAGCGCCATCGGCAGGCCGTATCCGCTGATCGACTTGGACAACGTCACGATATCGGGACGGATTCCCGCGTCTTCGAAGGAGAAGAAGGCGCCAGTACGGCCGCAACCCATTTGGACGTCGTCGACGATCAGGATGATCTCGCGCTTGCGGCACAGATCTGACAGTGCGCGCAGCCATTCGGCGCGGGCGACGTTGACCCCGCCCTCACCCTGCACGGTCTCGACGATCACCGCGGCGGGCTTGTTGAGACCGCCGCCTTCGTCGTCGAGCACCTTCTCGAACCATTGGAAATCCTCGGTGACTCCGCCGAAGTAGTTGTCGTACGGCATCGGGGTGGAGTGCACAAGGGGCACACCCGCACCGGCGCGCTTCATCGAATTACCGGTCACAGCCAGCGATCCCAGTGTCATTCCATGAAATGCGTTGGTGAAGCTGATGATCGACTCGCGCCCCGTGATATTTCGTGCCAGCTTGAGTGCGGCCTCCACGGCATTGGTCCCGGTGGGCCCGGGGAACTGCACCTTGTAGTCCATACCGCGTGGTTGCAGGATGGTCCCCTCGAATTCCTCGAGGAACTGCTGTTTGGCGACCGTGGCCATGTCCAGGCCGTGGACTATGCCATCGGTCGTCAGGTAGTCGATGAGGGCCGTCTTGAGATCCGGGTTGTTATGCCCATAGTTGAGTGCGCCCGCACCGGCGAAGAAGTCGAGGTAACGCTCACCGGTGGTGTCGGTCAACCACGATCCGGAGGCAGAGGCGAAGGTGGTGGGCCAACTCCGGCAATAACTTCGCACCTCGGATTCACGTTCGTTGATGACCCTCGGTAGCCCGGCTTCCTGAGCGGGCAAAGTGGCGGTCATTTCTGTATCCCCTTTCGGCCCAGTGCCTTTAGGCACTGTTACTGGGCGCTTTATGTAGGTCGTGCGGAGTGAGTCGCAGCAGCGGCTCTGCCTCATGTGCATCGGGAAACAGATCCACGCCGAATCCAGCGGATTCGGTGAGTTCCATATCCCGCCGGCGGGCAAATCCGGCGAATAGTGCACGTGAAGCGGTATTTGACCGTGTAACAGTGGTTTCCATAACCAGGGGCTCGCCCTGCAACGTCGCGAGAGAGTCTGCGAGCCAGGCCAGCATGCTGGCGGCCAGACCCTTTCCGCGGTACGCCTCGTCGACTCCGACCTGCCAGATCATCAGTGATCCAGAGGGTCTGAGGTATCCGGTCACGAATCCGACGGGTTTTCCCTCGACGCGTGCGACGGCGGCAGTGGAGGGAAAGTCAGTGCACCACAACAGGTATGCATAAGAAGAGTTGACGTCCAGCACGCCGGAGTCGCGTGCGATGCGCCACATGTGACGCGCGTCCGACTGCGTCGGGTGGCTCATAGACCACACAGGGGTGCAACGTTTTTCAGCCTGCAATTCAGTATCGACCACTAAAAATCACCATCACCACAACATGTTTCGTATCAACTTGGGTTTCGTATCGGCTTTCGTACCGTCCGACCGTAACCACATCGGCACCCGGATGGCCAGGACCGGCGGTGGCGATCCGGGTCAAGTCACGCCGTTTGCCGAGGGTATCCGCCTGTTGTGACCCTCGTCACATTATTGCGTGACGATGAGAACTTGACGGGATCTTGACGAATGTGCATCGAGGTTGCCGGGCAACATTCAGCCATTGCTACTGAAGCAGCGCTCCCAGCGGTCGGGATCGGCGAGCATCTCGCCGGGGGGAGTGGCCCAGCATGCGGCCACCAGGTCGTAACCGTGGTGAATGAGTGCGGCATGCGCCGGCCAGTACGACTGCAGCCATCCGGGTTCGTTGTGTGCGCTGTCCACGCCGGCCCGAATGGCGCCCTCGAGTTCGAAGGACAGGTCTCGGGCCTCTGCGTATGCGGCGTCGTGAGCGGGCTGCACCCGGGCGCTCGCGACCAGCGCCAGCGCCGCTCGCCGGATCCGGGCCTCGGTGAATGCGAAGGTCTGACGATGGGCATGAGGCGCGATCAGGTACATCGACGCCATGGCGACGGCGACGCCGACCAATGTCTCCGCCAGGCGATCGCGCACGATTGATGTGACGGATCCCTGCAGGGTGACCACGCCCGCCGACAGCAGCGCGATGGGCGTCACGAACATGACGGCGACGGCGTAGTTGCGCGGCAGGAACAGCTCGGTGCAGAACTGCAACGTCGCGATGGCGGCGATGAGCGCGTACCCGGTGAGGGACAGCTGGTACAGCACCGCGAAGAGAACAAGCCCGATCACTGTTCCGGCGAAGCGCTGGAGTCCGCGCACCGTTCCGTGCAGCCGATCGGGACCGAGATGGACGATCACGAGGGCGCTCAGGATCGCCCATTGCGGCCGTGTCAGCCCGATCGCCGCACTGATGGCTCCGGCACCGAGGCAGGCGATGCCGACGCGTCCGGCGGTGATCGTGGCGTGCGAACGGAACCGCACCGAACGGCGCAGCCGATACCAGATGCTGGGGCGAACCACCAGGACGTGGTCGCCCGGGATGACGTGATCAAGCACCATCTTGGCGCCGACAGCGGTTTCGGTGAACCGGCGATGGGTATCGAGCATCGTTGTCACCAGGGGTGAATCTGACTGCGTGGAGTATCCCGCGTCGTGCAGCGCGGTCCATGCCGAGGAGATCGCCAGTCCTGCGGCGTGGCGTGCGTCGACCGTCGCGTTGCCTGGCTGGGCATACCCGTCGACTGCTTCGACTGCCCGCTGTACCGCGACGCGTTCGGGCTTGTGGCGATCGATCGCGGCGCCCGCCATCGAAACGATGACCGCCGCGACCGCTCCCAAGCTCGCGCAGGCGAGAATCCGAAATGGGTCAACGCCCCATTCCGTAGCGCCGAGTGCACCACCGCATACCAGGACGAAGAACAGTGCGCCCGGAGGGCCGAGCCGCAGGGCGTCCACCGTGTAGACGACCGGGACCGCGACCGCTGTCAGGGTGAGGATGATTGCCACCTTGTTGGCGACACCGCCGGGGGCATGGGCCCCGACGAGGGCGCCGAGCGTCGCGACGAGCAGCAGCGCGATGCCTGCGGTGGCCACCACGGCGGCGCGCACCCGGTAGGGGCGCCCTTCGCCGTAGAGAACGGCGAAGGCCCCGTAGGTCACATAAAGCGCCGCATTCGGGTATCCAGCGGCGACAACGAGCACCCCGGGAATGGCGACGGCGGCGCCGGCGCGCAGTCCGATGCTCCACCGCCGACCCGCCGGTGGGGCGGAGAACAAGATGGAGCGGGCCCGGGCGATCTGCGGAAGCGGATCCGGCGATTCAGGCGCGGGCGGGGTCACACGTCATTTCATACCGTGCCGCTGCCGGTAGGCGCGTTGTTTACAGGCAGGGGAGCAGTAGCGCTGTGGCCGTCCCTTCCCGTGGGTGATCAGTTCGGAGTCGCAAAACCGGCAACGTCCGCGCAGTTCGGCGGCTATTTCGTCACGCGCGGGAGAGGATTCGTCACAGGCGCCGCGTGCTGCGGACACCAGATTCGTGCCGGCGGCCCGGCCGCGGGGGGTGCGGATGCGGAGCTCCCCATCGAGGTAGGGGCAATCGACGATGTCCTCGTTCTGGCACGACAGCAGGTGGTTGAGGTAGTCGCGTGCGCGATGGAGCTGCTCGATGCGGGCGGAGATGTCCGCGACCTGCTCGGTGACCGCGCTGCGCCAGGTATCGGGTTGTGCCGAATGTGATGTCACGACGGCGGCCTGGCGCAGCGGCATCATTCCGGTGATGCAGCACAGGTACGCGATGCCGATGCGACGCAGATCTCGCTCGGTGTAGGTGCGACGGCCGCTGTGCTGTGTCGGCGAATTCAGGACGCCCTGCTTCTCCCACCATCGCAGGGTCGACGGGGCCAGGCCGTAGAGGGCAGCCGCCTCGCCGATGTTCACCGTGGGTTCCGCGGGGGCGGGTCTTGACATCAAGCTCACTTCACCATTGAAACTTAGGTGACCCTAACTTGCAAGGAGTATCTATGGCCGTGGCGGCCTAGGGGCGCCTACTAGCCCACGAGTGACCGGCCGAGATAGGCGCCCTCGGCGGTGCCCGGCGGCATGACGAAGACGGCGGATCCGACCGCGGTGTTCCACTGATTGAACTCGTCCCGTTCGGCCAGCCGTCGTTGTGCCGGGACGAACTGCGTGGCGATATCGCGTTGGTAGGCGGCGAAAATCAGACCGGAGTTCGACGATGTGCCCGGTAACGGTGCGTCGTCGAAGTTGTACGGGCGGCGCAGGAATTTCTCGTGCGGATTGCGGTGGCGGGCCAGCGCGATATGCGCGGTCGCCGGGATGACCGGGATACCGCCGCGGGTCATCTCGAGGTCGGGTTCGTCGGACTCCTTCTCGCCCGTCAGCGGCGCGCCGTTGTCCGTTCTTCTGCCCATCACCAGGTCGCGGAGCTTGGTGTCCAGCTGGTCCCATCCGTCCAGATCCATCGTGATCCGGCGGAGGACCAGAAGCGTTCCGCCCCTGAGCCACTCATGATCTTCACCCTGGTGCCACAGCAGGCTGTCGAGCTCGGGCAAGCTGGGGTTCACCGTCCCATCGACCTGTCCCATGAGATTGCGCATGGTGCCTCCCGAGGGATCTTCCGCGCGCGGCGTGCGGAATCCGGTCTGGCGCCACCGTTCGGTGGCCAGGGAGCGCACATTCTTGAGGAGAACTCGGGCAGCATGCGCCACCACGAGCATGTCGTCGGCGCATATCTGCAGTAGGAGATCGCCTCCGCACCAGCGCTTATCGAGTTTGTCAGTGGAGAATGCCGGGAAGTCGCGTGCCGAGGCCGGGCATTTGTCGGCCAGGCCCGTCTTGGTGAACGCCGACGGCCCCAGGCCCGCCGTGATCGTCAATCGTGCTGTGGTCGTGGCCAATTCCGGCTCGGTGTCGGCGAGTGCGGGCAGGCCTTGAGTCAGCCTGGCGGCGTCGGTGGTCCACAGACGCAGGATGGACCGCAGGTTTTCGCGGGCTGCGCGTTCATCTGTGCTGCTGCCGGGTAGCAGATCCAGTGCGAGGAACAGCGCGTGTGACTGCGGTGCGGTGGTGATCCCCGCCTGGTGCTCGCCGTAGAAAGGTTCGACAGCGGGAACGCCTTGCGGTCGCGCCGCTTGCGATTGCGCCGACCACGCCGACAGTCCGGCGCCCGCAGTGAGGGCGGCCGCGGCACCGCCGCCGACAATGAGTCCCCGTCGGGACAAAGAACGACGCGTCATGCTCAGGGCTGGTAGTTCTCGTTGCCGCCTGCGAAGTCGCGGATCTGGGCGGTGAGGGGCTTGGTCGAGCCGTCCTGGAAGGCCAGCGTGATGACGACGTCCTGACCTGGGCGCAGGGGAGTGGTCAGCCCCATGAGCATGACGTGATCGCCGCCCGGGGACAGCTTGTGCTCACCGTTGGCGGGAATGACGACCCCGCCCTCCTTGGGGCGCATGAGTCCGCCGGGAGTCACCTCGTGGAGCTCGACCGACGTCGCGGCCGGTGAGGTGGCGGACACAATGCGTGCCTCGCTGGAGCCGTTGTTGTGCACGGTGCCGAATACCGAAGTCATGGAGCCGTCAGGGGCGGACTTGGCCCATTGATCGGTGATGGTGACCTCGGAAGCCTGCTCGGCAGGAGTGGATTCATGCGCCGAACAACCGGCGAGCAATGACAGCGCGACAGCTGCCGGGATGACGATCTTCACGTTCAGCTAGTCGTGTGGATGGTGACGAAAGTTCCGGCTGGACGGCATTCGACTCAGGCTCAGCTCCGTGAAGAGCTTCTCGGTGGCGGACGTGGCGGCCTCGACATCGCCGGCGATGACACCCTCGACGAGCGTGGTGTGTTCGTTCTCGAACGAGCACTCCGCGCCGATCGGGTTTCCGCGCATGTAGTGGTCCATCAAACCGAGCAGCGAGTCATAAAGTTCCAGGTAAAGGGCATTATGACTCGCCGCGACCACTGCTCGGTGGACGGCGATGTCGGTGGCGATGGCGTCCTCGACATTCTGGGGTGCGACATGCCGGGGCGCCCACAGCTCGTTGCGCCGCTGCAACAGGGCGCGCAGCTGCTCGATGTCATCCTCGTCACGTCGCTGCGCGGCGAGCCCGGCGGCGGTCACTTCGAGGGTCTGCCGCAGCTCGATCAGATCGCGGTCGTTGGCGGCGGCGAAGTAGTCGGCGATGGCCGAGCCACTGCCGCCGACGGAGAGCACGTAGGTGCCGGAGCCCTGACGCCGTTCCAGCATCCCGGCGTGTACCAGGGCCTGGACTGCCTCTCTAATTGTGTTGCGGGAGGTTCCGGTGAGCTCGCACAATTCAGGCTCAGTGGGAATGCGTGCACCGATGGCCCAGCGTCCCGACTGAATCTCCTCGCGGAGTTGCTCGGTGACCTGGCCAATCAGTGTTTGGCGACGGACCGGCTGCATGACGGCTCATCGTAGCGTGCGGCGGAAATCACCTTGAAGATATTCATCCATTCATCCTATGATTTGCCGGGGCTTAGAGGAGGATGAATGTTGACCGCGACCGCGCAGGACACCGGAACCGCTACGCACGATTCGATGCGGGCCGTATCGGCAGCCGCGTTGCGCCATGGGCGCCTCATGGTGCTGGTCGCGATCCTGCTGTTCGCGTTGTGCCTTCGTTCCGCGGTCACCTCGCTGACCCCGCTGCTGACTCAGATCTCTCACGAGGTCGGGTTCGGTTCCGCGGTGATCGGCGTGTTCGGGATGCTGCCGACGGCCATGTTCGCCGTCGCCGGGCTGGTGACACCCGCACTCACCGAGCGATTCGGTCTGGAGCGCACGACGCTGGCCGCGGTGATGGCCACTGTTATCGGTATGGCGGCCCGGCCCGCGATGAACTCAACCGGCGGGCTGCTGGTGCTGTCCTGCGTGGCGCTGCTCGGTATGGGCATTGGCAACGTGGTGATCCCACCGTTGGTCAAGCGGTACTTCTCGCATCGCGTCGCGCTGATGAGCGCTTCCTACCTCACGGTGTTGCAGATCGGTACCACGGTTCCTGCACTGACGGCGGTGCCGCTGGCCGATGCCTACGGATGGCGATTCTCGCTGGCGGCGTGGGTGCTTGTTCCGATCGCCGCGCTATTGCCGTGGATCGGTGTGGTCATCGCGCGCCGCGGCCATGATGTTGTCGACCATTCGGCCGAGCCGCATGCGGATTCGTCTGCGGTGGGCCAGGTTTGGCGCTCACCGCTGGCATGGGGCATGGCCGGCATGTTCGGCATGACGTCCCTCGTGACGTATTCGATGTTTACCTGGATTCCGGCGATCCTGACCTCCGCTGGTGGCAGCGCCGGGTTGGGCGGCGTGATGGTGGCCGTCTTCTCGGCAGTGGGATTCGTTGGCACGCTGACCATCCCGCCGTTGGCCGCGCGCATGCGCAATCCGTTCCCGCTGGTGGTGGCGTGCCTGGTGTGCTTCCTGGTCGGGTTCGCCGGGCTGTTGTGGATGCCGATGACCGCGACGGCCGTGTGGGTGGTCGCACTGGGATTCGGTCCGTCCACCTTCCCGCTGGGATTGACGCTGGTGAATCTGCGTACCCGCACTCCGGCTGGTTCCGCGGCGTTGTCCGGCTTTACCCAGGGGGTTGGCTATGCCGTTGCGTGTTTGGGACCCTTGCTTTTTGGCGTGCTGCACGACCTGAGCGGCAGTTGGTATGCGCCGTTTGGCCTTTTGCTCGTCGCGATCACCGTGCTCGGCATCGGTGCCTTCCAGGCGTGCAAGCCGCGCATGCTGGAAGACACCTGGAGTCGCTGAGTCAAGCAGGATCAGGCTGGGTGGTGGATGAGCAGTGGCAGTACCGCGAGCGCTCCGGCCTTCCGCAGATGCGCGGCGGCAACGGTGACAGGCCATCGGGTAGACGTCGAGTCTGTGACTAGCAGCACGCACCGGCCATTGATCATGTCCCGGAGCGCGTCGTCTGTACTGATCGCATCACGCCAGTAGGCGGCTTCCTCACCGCCGGATGAATCACGGCCAGGAGCCGTACCCGCAACCGCTGGCATCACTGCGTGCGGTAGGCGACCGACCGTGGCAATGCTGTCGGTCACCGGCCGCACCGGATTGGGGGTACCGGTCAGCTGTAGCGACACCGCGATTTCGGGGCGGGCGACCCATTCGTCGCGCCATCGAGCGAGAGTGGAAACCGCGGCCTGGGCCAGGACCTCGATCGCCTCGGGCTCGCCCCCGACCGCGGCGGTGATTACCCCGCTCCACTCTGGCGCGTCGGCATGGACCAGCACGCGGCCCGGCTCGGCGAGCAGGTCCGATGGAATCTTGCCGCGTGTACCAAACTCACCGCCAGGCCACATCTTTCGGGGTTCAAGCACCGTGGAGTCGGTGCGCAGGGTGGCGGCGACCGTCTGCATGAGCTCGGCGGACGCGGGCAGTCCAAGCCCATCGGGTGTGTGACCGAGGCATACCGAGCAGTGTCCGCACGATGCGGCCTGCGGATCGTCGAGCGATTCTGTGAGCAGCTGCATGAGGCAGCGTTCTCCACGTGTATAAGCCTTCATGATGTCGGCCTCACGGCGCCGAGTGGCAATGATGCCTTCGTAGTGTTCCGCATCGAAACGCCAAGGGCTACCGGTAGATCGCCAGCCGCCGTCGACCCGCTCCACCGCGCCGTCGACGGCGAGTTGTTTGACCATGAGCTCGATTCGGGTGCGCCGAATACCTGTCTTGGCCTCGAGCGCGTTTACCGATACCGATCCCTCACCCTCGTGTGTCTCACCGGCCAGAGCGGTGAGCACCGTGTCCATCTGCTTGGGATCGGGAATCGAAGCGGTGGTGAAGTAGTCCCAGATACCGGCGTCCGATTCCGACGGAAGCAGCACGACTGCCGCATGATCGATGGCGCGGCCGGCGCGTCCCACCTGCTGGTAGTAGCCGACCGGTGATGGCGGTGAGCCGATGTGGACGACGAACCCGAGGTCCGGCTTGTCGAAGCCCATCCCCAGGGCAGAGGTGGCGATCAGCGCTTTGATCCGGTTCTCACGTAGCGCGTCCTCCAGCCGGGCGCGCGTGTCCGCATCGAGTTGACCGGTGTACGCGGCGACTTTCGCCTGTGGGTGTACCGCGTGGATGGCGTTCACTAGCCGTTGCGCATCGGCGACGGTAAGTACGTAGACGATGCCCGACCCTGGTAACTCGTCCACATGCTGAGCGACCCAGGCATAGCGTGCCAGCGGCGACATCGGTGGCAACACGTTGAGCTGCAACGAGCGACGGGCCAGCGGTCCCCGGAGAACCAGGGTGGCATCGCCCAGCTGGCTGGCTACGTCATCGGTGACCCGCGCGTTCGCGGTGGCAGTGGTGGCCAGTACCGGTGTATCCGGATTTATCCGCGTGAGCACATCGGACACCCGGCGGTAGTCGGGACGAAAATCGTGCCCCCAGTCCGACACCGCGTGCGCCTCGTCGATGACCAACAGCCCCATAGAGCCTTCGAGCGCCGACAGCACCCTACGGCCAAACGATGGGTTGGCCAGCCGCTCAGGGGACACCAGAAGCACGTCGATATCGCCGGCCACAAGCCGCGCCTCGATCGCACTCCAGTCGTCGAAGTTCGACGAGTTGAGCGTCGCGGCTCGCAGCCCCGCCCGAGCGGCGGCAGCGACTTGATCGCGCATCAGGGACAGCAGCGGCGAGACGATCAGTGCCGGACCGGCGCCCTCGGAACGTCGGATCGCTGTCGCGACCCAATACACCGCGGATTTACCCCAACCGGTGGCTTGCACCACCAGCACCCGAGCGGCGGGCTCCAAGAGAGCTGCCACTGCGGTCTCTTGATCTCCCCGCAGGACCGCACCGGGACCGGCCAGCGCCTCGATCACTTTTCGGGCCTGATCTGCCCTGGCGCCATTCAGTTGGCCCATGACTCACGTCCCCCTCGCGTCCGACTACCGGTTGAACGCAACCTACAAGGCCGCTCCGACTTCTCGCGGTGGGGTGGGTTCGCTCCTCCTACTTGTCCCGTCCGCCCGATGGGTCGTCGAGCATGGGAGTGTGCGCTATCACCGGGTAGGCGCCGGTGTATCCGATGCGCTCACGCGCGAGCTCCAGGACGCGGCCACGGCAGAGATACCACCCTGTGGTGAGCACGGGGATGAGTACCGCGATCGCGATCAGGTTCCACGCGTTCTCGTAACACATCAGCACCACCACGGCTGCCAGGAACGCCAGCGTCAGGTACCCGGTGTACGGCGCTCCGGGCATCCGGAAACTGCCCCGCCGCAGGATGCCTCGCTGCGACCACCGGTACAGCTGGATCTGGCAGATCACGATGGTGGCCCATGACGAGATGATTCCCAGTGCCGCCAGATCGAGCGCGGTTTCGAAGGCTTCGGCGGGAATGACCAGGTTCATGAATATGCCGACAAGTGTGAGGGCACCGGTGACGGCGATGCCCATGAACGGCACTCCGCCGGAGGTCATACGTGACAACACTTTTGGTGCACTGCCATTCATCGCCAGAGATCGCAGAATCCGCCCCGTGCTGTACAGGCCCGCGTTCAGGCTGGACAGTGCGGCCGTCAGCACCACAAAGTTCATGACATCGCCGGCGTACGGCACGCCTATCCGGGAGAAGAAGGTGACGAAGGGGCTCTCGCCGGCTTTGTAGGTTCCATAGGGCAGCAGCAGTGCCAGCAGGATGAGCGAACCCACGTAGAAGACCGCGACCCGGAACACGACTGAGTTGATGGCCCGGGGCATCACCTTTTCCGGGTTCTCGGTCTCGCCGGCGGCTATGCCGACCAGTTCGACAGCGGAGTACGCGAAGACTACTCCCGAGGTGACGATGACCAGAGCCATCAGGCCGGCGGGCAGCAGGCCGCCGTTATCCACGATCACCGATGGTCCTGTGCTGGCGCCCTCGACCGTGAAGCGGCCCGCCAGGAAGACCGTTCCGATGACCAGGAACCCCATGATGGCAACCACTTTGATCAGAGCGGCCCAGAATTCCATCTCCCCGAACAGTTTGACGCTGATGGTGTTCATGGTGAGCACGATGACCAGAGCAATGAGTGCGATGGACCACTGCGGGATGGCCTTGAAGGCGCTCCAGTAGTGCATGTACAGCGCGATGGCTGTGACGTCGACGATGGCGGTGGCGGCCCAGTTGAAGAAGTACATCCAGCCCGCGACGTATGCCGCCTTCTCGCCGAGGAATTCGCGGGCGTACGACACGAAGGACCCTGAGGACGGTCGGTGCAAGATCAGCTCGCCCAACGCACGCAGGATGAAGAACACGAACACGCCGCAGACCGCATAAACCAAGAACAAGCCCGGTCCTGCGCTGTGCAACCGGCCACCGGCTCCCATGAACAGCCCCGTGCCGATGGCACCCCCGATGCCGATCATTTGGACTTGCCGATTCTTCAGCCCCTTGTGGTATCCCTGTTCTTCGGGGGCGGGAGCTGAGGTGTCATATGTTGCCGGGGACGTCATCGTGCGACCGTATCGACCGGAAAGTTGCTGACTGGAACAACGATGTTACGAACATGCTGCGCGATTCGGCCTGATGCTTGATCAGTAGACCGGATCGCGCCTCAGGGGCAAAGCTGTGGCAGGCCCTTGATGATCGCCGCAGTCAGCGCCTTGGCCGTAATCGCGGCTGTACCCGGTATGGCCATGTCGAAGCGGATTGTGTAATTCAGTCGCGTTCCGCCATCGGGAAGAGCGTTAGCTCCTGACGACCCGAATGCCGCTTGAGTGGCGAACCTTTGATGATTTTGTATTCGATCAAGGTAGGTCGTTCGGCGGTTATGGTCGCCTCCCAGAACTCTGGTAGCAGGCCGACCTTGAGCCCGCGGGCCGACCCGACGCCGTAGCGCCCGGTGTCGCCGTCTCGCACTTGGGTTACCTTCAGCCCGAACAACTCGTAGCTCTCATGTTGGACGAGCTTGTCAAACACCACCTCCGGGGCTGACGTGAAGGTGTGTACGACCTGCACACGAACGGGAGCCGCCGGAATGGTGCCGTCGATAGTCATAGGTTCCTTTCAAGAGCGACGAGCTCGTCGCCATACGACCTGCGGTACGCCGTCTACGTAGACCGTTCGGTGTATGCGCTGATTCGGCGAGGCTACCTGCTCTGTCACGAGAGGCAATACCTAGGCGCGGAATCATTCAGTGATTCGGGTAGCCGACGCAGCGCCTGGTGCACGACGCTCTTCCCCGGGACTGACCTCAGGCATCCGGCTTCAGGGGTGAAGTTCGGCTCGTCCAGGACGAACTGGTGGTCATGCTGACGCGCTATCTCACCGGCTAGAACGGTGGTGGATTGGCCTCGGCGTGTGCGGCTTGTGCGTGCTTGCGTTGGAGTCGTCGCTGTTGGTTGAGGTTTCGTTCGGCGGCGAGGCGCCGTTGGCGGTCTTGAGCGCGGGTGCGCGCTCGCGTTAGGTTGTTGAACAGGAGCCCTCCGGCGGGGGTGGTGAGGTAGGTGTGGCCGGTGGGTGCTTTCCAGATGATGGTGCCGTCGGGCTCCTGGATTTCGCGCCATCCGCAGAAGGTCTTGAGTAGGTGGTGCTTGCGGCACAACGCTTTCAGATTGTCTGCCGCAGTGCGACCGCCGTCGGCGTACGCCACGCTGTGGTCTAGGTCGGCGGTCTCGGCCGGGTGTGAGCAGCCAGGGAAGCGGCACAGCTGATCGCGGCAGCGCACGTAGGTGTCGAGGGCGCGGGTGGGTCGGTATCGGTCGGTGTCCTTCGCGCGCAGGGTGCGGATCCGGGTGCCGGGCTGGGCCGCGATCTGGCGTGCCTGCGACGCGGTGATGACGCCAAATCCGGATACCGTAACGGGCTCAAGGCATTCGGAGTCTTCGATGGTGTTCTGGTTGGCGACTAGGTGCACGATGACCTGCGTATCAGCGATGCTGCGCCCAGCGCAGCCGGCATCATCGCAGGTGCATCGCATCCGATCCAGGCCCTGAGTCAGGGCGCCGATGGCGTCGGCACGTAACTGCGTTTTGGTGCGCGGGTCGGCGGGGCAGACGGTGGTCACCAGCTGCTCGAGTCGCTTGTCGAGTGCGACTGCGTGTGGAGTCTGCAGCACACCCCAGATCTCGGCCAGTGGGTCGCCGCTATCGAGGGGGCGGATCTCAAGATGCCGGTCATCGGTAGCGGTTTTGGTGCGGCGCACCGCATCACGATCATGGCGGTAGATCAATGCGTCCAGGGCTGCCGTGACCCGTTTGATCGACCAGCGTTCCCAGCGGGGCAGTGCGGCCACGATCGCCGCATCCACGGCGGTGACCACGGCCCCATCTTCGAGGAGTTCGGTGCGCCCGATGATCAACGCGACGGTGCGAAAGTCGATGTCTCCGGCGGCGAATCGCTCGGCCACGGCCCCCAGGCGGTGCCGCAGCACGTAGGCGTAACGCATCTGACTGGATGCCAGCGCGTGCGTTATGCCCTGCGCGGCGGCCACTTGTGCGGCCACCTCATCCCAGCGGTCCACCGCGAACCGATCACGAGGATCCTCTCTGTGTGGATCGGCATGTCGATCCACCAGTGCGGCGATCGCCGAGAGCCGACGCGAGGCCGCCTGAGCCTCGGCGCGCTGGGATGAGGTGATCACGTCGATCAAGTCCCTTCCCGCATTACTATCGAACATACGTTCGATAGTAATGCGGGAATGTCTCCGGTGCAATGAATTCCGCAAAATGGAAGTCATTCTGGAGAAACGGCGTCCTTCACCTTCGCTGGCGTCGATTCGGTGCCCGTTCCCGGCTGCCCTCTCCCCGAGTAGTGTCGAAATAATATGCACGCACCTATGATTGAGCATGGAGTACGATCGTGCCGCGTCGTCTATTCTGATGCTCGTGGCGCAAAAGAACCCAGGTGGCCGGCCCGACCTCGCGGCACTGATGGTCCCGCTCAGCCGATCGTTGATGCGTGCGGAGCTGCCGCTGCTGGAGGCGCACGGTGTGACGATGTGGGCGTACGCCGTACTGACAGCGCTGCGAGATAACGAGGCAAGCAGCCAGGCCAGTCTGGCCGACGCCATCGGCGCCGACCGCACACGCATCATCGCCGTGCTCGACGACCTACAGGATCGGAAGATGATCAACCGTCAGCCCGACCCCGGTGACCGGCGCAGCAATCTATTGTCATTGACTGCCATCGGCCGCAAAACGGTTACCGCAGTGCAGAAAGCGATCCAAGACAATGAGAAGCGGATCCTCGCCGGGGTGTCCGCGGCCGATCGCGACACCTTCCTTCGAGTCCTCATGCACCTGGCATCGCTTGCTGATGCGCAGATCGAGCCCAAGAGTTAGGCGGCCGAGGACACGGCCTTCGATTTCGCAGTACCGAATCGCATGTTCTCGTCCATTCGATCACGGTGGAAAGCAAGCAGATCCAGCACATAGTTGTGCCGGATTGCCCACGGGCCCTTTACCCCGGAACGCGGCATATGGTCCTCGCCGCGACTTACGTAGCCAGATGACAGGTTGAAGAACGGCCGGGCTTCGAGTTCCTCACCGTGCCGATCTGGATACGCGTGGGTGTAACCGAGGCGATCCATATAGTCGAGAAGCCGTACGACGGCCCGTGCGCTCAGATCAGCACGAAGCGTCCACGACGCGTTGGTGTAACCGACGCTCCATGCGGCGTTCGGCACTCCTTCGATCAGATATCCCTTGTAGATGAACCTATTCGGGGAATCGATGGGGGAGCCGTCCACGCTCAGCGCGATACCGCCGAATATCTGGAGGTTGAGGCCGGTCGCCGTGATGATGACATCGGCGCGCAGTTCCTCACCTGACCCCAGCCGGACGCCAGACGGCGTGAAGGAGTCGATGGTGTCGGTGACCATGCGGACACCGCCGGCACTGATGGCCTCGAAGAGATCCCCATCGGTGTCGGCGCACACCCGTTGATCCCACGGGTTGTAGCGCGGCTTGAAGTGAACGTCCACCGGGTAATCGGTGGGCAGCCGTTTGGAAATCCGCCGCCTGATGAACCATTTCGCGAATCCTGGCGCTCGACGGCACACGTGATACATGACCCAGCTGAACCCGCCTAGCCAGATCCGAGCGAAATGCTGAACAAGGTTGGGCGGAAGCACTTTTCGAACCACTCCGACAACGCGATCGGCTCGATCGATGGGGTAGACGTAGCTGGGTGAGCGCTGCAGCATGCTCACCTTCGCGCCCGCGCGCGCCAATGAAGGCACCAGCGTGACCGCCGTCGCGCCGCTGCCGATGACCGTCACCTCCTTGCCGGAGCAGTCCAGATCCTCCGGCCAATGCTGGGGATGGATCAGCTGTCCGGCGAAATCGGCGATGCCCGGAAATTCCGGTGTGTAGCCGTCGTCGTAGTTGTAGTAGCCCGTGCACAGATAGAGGAATCGGGCCCGGTAGGTCGTCGGGCCCGTGGGTGTGTCCACGCGCACCGTCCACGTATCGGTATCGGTGCCGAAGTCGGCTCCAGTCACCTTGGCGGAGAAGGTGATGTGTTGGTCAATGCCGTAGTCCCGGGCAGCGTTTTCGAGGTAGTCGCGGATGTCGGCACCATCGGCGATGGTGTTGCGCTCGTGCCATGGGTGGTATCCGAAGCTGAGTGTGTAGATATCACTATCCGAGCGAATTCCCGGGTACCGGAAGAGGTCCCAGGTTCCCCCGATACGTTCTCGGCGCTCGACGATATGAAAGCTGCGGCCCGCCGCGCTCAATCGGACAGCGGCGTTGATGCCGGATATTCCGGCGCCCACGATGAGAACGTCTATCAAGTCGTGCTCCGAGATGTCGGCCATGATGCTCCTGATCGTCTTTGACTAGACAACACCAGTGGTAACGCTACCCCGTGACGGGAGCGCGATACCCCGAGAGTGTTTGCAACACCGGAGCGGCGGCCCGAGCGGCCATGACCGCGTACGCCTCCTCGGTCTGCATAGCGAAATCTCGCGGGTCGCGAGAGCCTCGTTCGATGCGATCACGCACGAACGCCAGCTCTACGACCTGCGCCGCGAAGTTCTTCACCGCGGCGCCGCTCGGAGCCCCGCCGATTCGTTTGGCCTCGGCGATGGCGTGCTTGCGATCCTTGATCGAGCCCAGCCACGTGGATTCGTTGGGGGTGACCAATCCGGCCGCCACCATTCCGGGCAGCTTCGCGGCGACGACATGCTGTTCCTTGCGTCGGCTACGCACTCCGACCACGATCATCAGCACAAAGATCGGGACCATCCACAGCACGTATACGGCGAGGTAGCCCTCGAACCCGAGGAATGACGAGCCGTTCCAGAGGCCATGCATGAGCACGGCCGCGAGGTAGCCGACCAGGATGCAGAAAAATTTCGCGACGGCGCTACGTTGCCGCATCGAGTAGTAGACGCCGATTCCCGTCATGGTGGTGAACAACGAGTGAGCGAAGGGACCCAGCCCCAGCCGCAGGATGGCGGTGAGCACCGACTCGCCGACGGTGTTGCCGCTGCCGATGTAGGCGATGTCTTCGAGCCACGCGAACCCGGCGGCGGTAATGCCCGCATACACGAGGCAATCGGTCAGCGAGTTGACCTCGTGGCGACGGCGGCCAGTCAGCATCAGGAGCAGAAAGGCACCCTTGGCGGCCTCTTCGATGAAGGGTGCGCGAATGGCGACTGCCCCGAAGGTGGTGGCGCCGTCCGGGTCAAAAACCGATCCAAAGGCCAGTTCCAGGATCATCGAGACCACGACGGCCAGCGACGCACCCCAGACGAAGGCCAGCACAAGGAGCCGTGAGGGCTCCGGCTCCCACCTGTCCAGCCACAGATAACACAGGACAACGATCCCGATCGCGATGCTCGACAGGACCAGCCCGATCATCGCGCCGGCCGGATTGGAGACCAGCAATCCGGTAAGGATCAGCCCCGTTACCAGCGCAAGCGCGATAATGACGCCAATAGGCGCCCCGACCTTCTTGATCCGCTGAGGAAATCCGGGCAGGGGCGGCATGGGTGCGGGCGCGGGCGCGTAGGACACCACCGAAGAGTAGCTGCGAGCTCATTTATGGGTGCGGTAACCGCCATGCGCCCGCGACCGGTGAGTGGACCGGGTTTGTCCTGGTGGAGGGCAGTCGAGTAAGGTGATGTGCATCTCTGCCGCACGCGCGGAGGTCAAAGCACGCCCACAGCTGAAGCTAGCTGCAGGCAGAACTGTCCCTACTACACAACCTGTCCGGAGCAACCCAACACATGCCAAGTCCCACCGTCACCTCGCCGCAAGTAGCCGTCAACGACATCGGCTCGGCCGAGGATTTTCTCGCCGCTATCGACAAGACGATCAAGTACTTCAACGATGGCGACATCGTCGAAGGGACCATCGTCAAGGTTGACCGCGACGAAGTTCTTCTTGACATCGGTTACAAGACCGAAGGTGTCATCCCGTCCCGCGAACTGTCGATCAAGCACGATGTCGACCCCAACGAGGTCGTTTCCGTGGGCGACGAGGTCGAGGCCCTGGTCCTCACCAAGGAGGACAAGGAAGGTCGCCTGATCCTGTCCAAGAAGCGCGCTCAGTACGAGCGGGCTTGGGGCACGATCGAGGAGCTCAAGGAGAAGGACGAGGCCGTTAAGGGCACCGTCATCGAGGTCGTCAAGGGCGGCCTGATCCTCGACATCGGCCTGCGCGGGTTCCTGCCCGCGTCGCTGGTCGAGATGCGTCGTGTCCGCGATCTGCAGCCGTACATCGGCAAGGAGATCGAGGCCAAGATCATCGAGCTCGATCGCAACCGCAACAACGTGGTGCTGAGCCGCCGCGCCTGGCTGGAGCAGACCCAGTCCGAGGTGCGCAGCGAGTTCCTCAACCAGCTCACCAAGGGCGCCATCCGCAAGGGTGTCGTGTCCTCGATCGTCAACTTCGGCGCGTTCGTCGATCTCGGAGGGGTTGACGGCCTGGTTCACGTGTCCGAGCTGTCGTGGAAGCACATCGACCACCCGTCCGAGGTGGTGCAGGTGGGCGACGAGGTCACCGTCGAGGTTCTCGACGTCGACATGGACCGCGAGCGGGTTTCGTTGTCGCTCAAGGCAACCCAGGAAGACCCGTGGCGCCACTTCGCTCGCACTCACGCCATCGGCCAGATCGTTCCCGGTAAGGTCACCAAGCTGGTGCCGTTCGGTGCGTTCGTCCGTGTCGAGGAGGGCATCGAAGGCCTGGTGCACATCTCCGAGCTGTCCGAGCGTCACGTAGAGGTGCCGGATCAGGTTGTGGGTGTCGGTGACGACGCGATGGTCAAGGTCATCGACATCGACCTGGAGCGTCGCCGCATCTCGCTGAGCCTCAAGCAGGCCAACGAGGACTACACCGAGGAGTTCGATCCCTCGAAGTACGGCATGGCCGACAGCTACGACGAGGCCGGCAACTACATCTTCCCGGAGGGCTTCGACTCCGAGACGAACGAGTGGCTCGAGGGCTTCGACAAGCAGCGTGAAGAGTGGGAGGCCCGGTACGCCGAGGCCGAGCGTCGTCACAAGATGCACACCGTTCAGATGGAGAAGTCCGCAGCCGCCGCCGAGGCGGAGGCCGCTGCCGTGGCGAACGGCTCTTCCAGCTCGTCGCGGTCCGATGATTCGGCCTCGCAGGGTGGTTCGCTCGCCAATGACGAGCAGCTCGCCGCACTGCGCGAGAAGCTGGCAGGCAACGCCTAAGCACGTGTTCTGAAGGAGGGCCCCGGTCATCATGACCGGGGCCCTCTTTTTGTTGACGGTGAGCTCAGCGCGACGATATCTGGACAATCCGAGAGGGCAACGCCCCCAACGCATAGTGAACGCGCCGAGGGTGACAGACTGCGGGCATGTTGCGGATCGGCCTGACCGGAGGAATCGGAGCGGGGAAGTCCACGGTGTCACGGACGCTCGCAGAATGTGGTGCGTTCATCGTGGACAGCGATGTCATCGCGCGTGAAGTGGTCGAACCCGGAACACCTGGCCTGGCTGCGCTCGTGGAGGCCTTCGGTGATTCGATTCTGCGGCCCGACGGCGCTCTGGATCGCCCCGCACTGGCCGCCATCGCATTCCAGGATGACACGCACCGTGCCACTCTCAACGGTATCGTGCATCCGCTGGTCGGAGCCCGCCGAGCCGAATTGATGGCCGCTGCGGGCGAGGATTCCGTTGTGGTGGAAGATATTCCATTGCTCACCGAGAACTCGTTGGCCCCCTTCTACCACCTGGTGCTGGTGGTGCACGCAGAAATCGAGACTCGGGTGGCGCGACTCATCGCGCATCGGGGCATGGACGAACAGGACGCCCGCGCACGTGTGGCCGCGCAGGCCAGCGATGAACAACGCCGCGCGATTGCCGATGTGTGGCTGGATAACTCAGGCGACACCGAAGCACTCGCACAGACAGTTCGTGATCTCTGGGCTACTCGCCTGTCGCCCTACGCGCATAACCTGCGTACCCGGCGACGGGCACCGTGGGCGCCGGTGCTGGTGCCCGCCGATCCCACCTGGCCTGAACAAGCGCAGCGCGCGGTAAACCGGATCGCGGTGGCGTGCGGGCCGAAGGCACTGCGGATCGACCACATCGGCTCCACCGCGGTACCTGGGCTCGACGCCAAGGACGTGATCGATATCCAGGTAACTGTCGAGTCACTCGAGGTGGCAGATGCCCTGGCCGATCCGCTGGCGGGGATCGGGCTGCCCCCGATCCCCGGCATCACCTCAGACGACCCGCACGACACCGACAAGGCCAAATGGGGCAAGCGAATTCACGCCGCCGGCGATCCAGGGCGGGCGGTTCTGGTACATCTGCGGGTCGACGGGTGGCCAGGACAGCGGTTCGCTCTGGTCTTCAGGGATTGGCTGCGTTCCGATCGGCAGGCGCGAGACGAATACCTTGCCGTAAAACACGCGGCCGAGCGCGCGGCCACTGCGTCGGGTGGCGATCCGGCCGCCTATGTGGATGCCAAGGAACCCTGGTTTGCGCAGGCCTATCCGCGCGCACTGGCGTGGGCAGATAAGACCGGGTGGACGCTCTCGACGCGCTGAACTCAGTGCGTGTTCGCGACGATACCGACACAGGTTGCCGTCAGCAGCCGTGTCAATGCCGGCTCGAAGTCGAGACTCCAGTCAGGCGGGACACCCGGTTCATTCTGATAGTCGTGGTCAAGGCCCTCGGGTGGGTGCGCGACCTGCCACAGCATGGCTGCCAGCGAGAACGCTGCCACCAAGATGTCCAGTGAACCCTTGCGGCCGATCTCGGGGAGCGTTTGTTCGATCGATTCGGCGATCGCCATCACGGCGGCGTTACTGATCTGCTTGACCTCAGCGACGCGCTCGACGTCGACCTCGTGTTCCAGGTGAAGATGCTGGTTCGCCAGGAGGTCGCAAAACAGCGGATCGTCGACGAGCCCGTGTACCAGAGCCTCGGCCACGCGAGCGGGGGAGTCGGGGCCGGGCTTGGCCAGCGCGGCGCACACCGTGTCCGACCAGCGGGTCCAACCCTCGGCGGCCAGGTGCAACAACACTTCCTTATGCGAGCTGAAGTAGCGCCGAACCGCGGAGTAGTGCACCCCGGCGCGATTGGCGACCGCAGTCAGCGTCACCGAGGTGACACCCGATTCCACAGCGAGCGACCGTGCGGCTTCCACGATCGCTGCCGCCCGCTGACGCTTCTTTTCGTCGGTGCGGGCGCGTTGGAATGTCAGTTGCGCCACGTGCCGAGGATAACGCACGGCGTGTGATTTGCGAGGCAGCGAACCACCCGGTAGCGTGCGTTACGCACGTCATATGCGTTAAAGATCCTGATGAACGCGCTGGAAGGGAGTCAACTGTTCCGCACTTAGGCATGGTTTACTTCGAGAAACGTCTGGGTGCGCGCACCTAGGCATCGCAGGCTCGAAGCAGCCATCACGCGGCGATTGCTGCGACGCCCTTGTCAATGGGGCGGACGGGTGCGGGTATCCGATCAGTAGTTGCGTCAGGTTCGGGCCAGTAGGTGGCGTCGCCTTGCGAAACGCCAACGGGTGAAGGGGTTTTACGATTCTCAGCGCATTGAAGCGGGCTTGGATCCCGGTGGTGATGGTGCTCGTCCTTGCCATCGCAGGCTTCGCGGTATGGCGGATTCGCGGCATTTTCGGCTCTCATCAGCTGCCCACCTACGCCGGCAGCATGACCGACGACAAAAACAACTCCAAGCCCAAGCATGTGGTCTACGAGATCTACGGCCCGCCCGGAACCATCGCGGACATCAACTACATCGACAAAGAGGGCGAACCGCATCAGATCAACGGTGCGGTCTTGCCGTGGTCGATCGAGATCGTCACGACGGCACCGTCGATGACGGGAAACATCCTGGCGCAGACGCGTAATGCCGATGGGCTGGGCTGCCGCATCACGGCCAATGATGAGAAAAAAGATGAAAGGTATACCAACGAGGTGAGCGCCTACGTCTACTGCTTTGTGAAGTCCGCATGAGCGGGGCACACGGCGGAGGCGAGCCCACCTTCATCGCCAAATGGATTCGGCGCCTGTCGATCCCCATCGTCATCGGCTGGTTGGCCATCGTCTTTGCTCTGAACACCTTTGTTCCGCAGCTGGAGCAGGTGGGCAAGGAGCACACCGTTTCACTCAGCCCGCAGAGCGCCCCCGCGATGCAGGCGATGAAGAACATGGGCAAGATGTTCAAGGAGTCCGACTCCGACAGCGTCGTCATGGTGGTGCTCGAAGGGCAGGAGCGGCTCGGCCCCGGCTCGCACAAGTTCTACGACGAGATGGTGACGCGGCTGCGGGCCGATACCAAGCATGTCCAGCACGTCCAGGATTTCTGGGGCGATCCGCTCACTGAGGCTGGCGCGCAAAGCACCGACGGCAAGGCCACCTATGTCCAGGTGAACCTCGCCGGAAACATGGGCGAGACCCTCTCCAACGAGTCCACCGAAGCTGCCCGCAACATCGTCAAACAGCTCGAATCGGAGTGGACCAAGGACGGCGGCAAGCTTCCCGATGGGCTCACGGTGTACGTCACCGGCCCCGGTGCGCTGCAGACCGATATGAACCACGCCGGTGACGGCAGCCTGAAGCTGATCACGGCGCTCACCTTCGTGGTCATCGTGGTGATGCTGCTGTTCTTCTACCGGTCGATCTTCACCGTGATCATGGTCTTCATGCTGGTGGGCATTCAGCTGTCCGCGGCACGGGGAGTCATCGCCTTCCTGGGCAACACCGAGATCATCGGCTTGTCTACCTTCGCGGTGAACCTGCTCGTGATGCTCTCGATCGCAGCCGGAACCGACTACGCCATCTTCTTGATTGGCCGTTATCAGGAAGCCCGATCTATGGGCGCCGATAAAGAGGCCGCGTACTACGAGATGTTCCACGGCACGGCGCACGTCATCCTGGGTTCGGGCATGACTATCGCCGGCGCCATGTACTGCCTGAGCTTCACGCGCATGCCGTACTTCCAGACCCTGGGTGTGCCGTGTTCGGTAGGCCTGCTCGTGGGCGTGCTCGTGTCGCTCACCCTGGGACCGGCGCTGATCACCATCGGAAGCCGCTTCGGACTGTTCGAGCCCAAGCGCGCCATGCGAATTCGTGCCTGGCGCAAGATCGGAACCACGATCGTGCGCTGGCCCGGCCCGGTGCTCGCGGCCGCGTTGTCGATTGCCATCATCGGCCTGGCGGCACTGCCCGGATACCGGACCAGCTACGACGACAAGAAGTACATCCCCAAGGAGATCCCCGCCAACGCAGGTTTCCAGGCCGCGGACCGGCACTTCTCGCAGGCCCGGATGAACCCCGAAATGCTGCTCATCGAGGCCGATCACGATATGCGGAACTCGGCGGACTTCCTAGTCATCGACAAGGTCGCCAAGGCGGTGTTCCGCGTTCCGGGAATCGCTCGTGTGCAAGCGATTACGCGCCCGCAGGGCACGCCGATCGAGCACAGCTCCATCCCGTTCCTCATCAGCATGCAGAGCGTGGGTCAGCTGCAGAACATGAAGCTGATGAAGGACCGGATGGCCGATATGAAGGTCCAAGCCGACAAGATGGGCGAGAACGTCGTCATCATGAAGCGGACCCTCGCCAACATGACCACGATGGCGGGCATCACGCACTCGCTCGTCGGCGATATGCACACCCTGCAAGGAACGATCCACGAGATGCGCGACAGCATCTCGAACTTCGACGACTGGTTCCGCCCGATTCGCAACTACCTGTACTGGGAGAAGCATTGCTTCGACATACCCATGTGCTGGGCCATGCGTTCGATCTTTGACACCCTCGACAAGATCGATGAGATGACCGAAACCATGGACGGCATGGTGGTCAACATGGAGCGAATGGATCAGCTGATGCCCAAGATGGTGTCGGATATGTCCGCAATGGTTCCGATCATGGAAGACATGCAGAAGATGATGCTGACGCAGCACAGCACCATGTCTGGCTTCTACAACCAAATGGACGAGATGAGCCAGAACTCGACCGCCATGGGTAAGGCGTTCGATGCCGCCAAGAACGATGACTCGTTCTATCTCCCGCCAGAGATCTTCGACAACGCCGACTTCAAACGCGGCCTGAAGTCGTTCCTATCGCCGGACGGTAAGGCGGTCCGGATGATCATCTCGCATCGCGGAGATCCCGCGACGCCTGAAGGCCTCGCGCACGTTGAGCCGATCAAGCAAGCCGCGATCGAGGCCGTCAAGGGCACGCCCCTTGAAGACGCCAAGATCGAGTTGGGTGGCACCGCGGCCGTGTTCAAGGACATGTCCGACGGCGCCCGATACGACCTGATGATCGCCGGCATCTCCGCGCTGTGCCTGATCTTCCTGATCATGCTGCTCATCACGCGAAGCTTCGTGGCCTCGCTGGTCATCGTGGGCACCGTTGCGCTGTCCCTGGGCGCCTCATTCGGTTTATCGGTCATCATCTGGCAGTACGTACTCGGCATCGAATTGCACTGGCTCGTCATGCAGATGGCCATCATCGTGCTGCTCGCCGTGGGCTCCGACTACAACCTGCTACTGGTCTCCCGACTCAAGGAAGAACTCCATGGCGGGCTGAAAACCGGCATCATCCGCTCCATGGGCGGTACCGGCAGCGTGGTGACCTCCGCCGGCTTGGTGTTCGCCTTCACGATGGCCGTGATGGTGGTCAGCGACCTGCGCATCATCGGGCAGGTCGGAACGACGATTGCGTTGGGCCTGTTGTTCGACACGCTCATCGTGCGCTCGTTCATGACACCGGCCATCGCGACCATCCTCGGCCGTTGGTTCTGGTGGCCGCTGAACGTACGTACGCGACCGCTGCCCCCGCCGAGAACACCGCAGTCGCCAACGACCGTGCCGCCATCTCCTCAACCGGCGCCAGTCGGTTCGGGGCCGGGGGATGATCCGGTGACGACAGAATTCCCAAGGCCAGCGGTCTAACTGTTCGGTCGTTCGCTGGCGGGTTCATCTCAGCTGCCTAGGCGCTGACCGCGGGTAGACCGCTGTGCCCAGAGTTTGTACCGGCGCGTGGATAACTCGCGCTGGTGCATGGTGGGATCTGCTGATTATCGACGCCGCCACGGGATGGCCGGGCGTCGAATAGCACGCAAATAGTTTGCTGAATTCGTTGTCGCCGTGGGCTTGCGATGGTGAGCTCCGCGTTGCTAATGGACAAATGTCTCGTAATGTGGCGAAGGACACGCCCCTCTGAATCGCCCGGTCTTAGTCACCTTTACCCGCCACGACACGAGCGGGGCTCGCGTGCGCTTGAGGCTCACGAGCCGACGTCGGACAGCCCGCTGAAAGATAGCAGTGGCAAACACCGGCAAGGTCCAGTAGCTGGTGCGATTCTTAGGCCAGTCACCAACTTGTATGTGCGAGCTGGTGCTTTCGTAACATTGACGAAAAGAAGCGGGGAATAGATCCGTGTCACCGGTTGTTGACATTTTCTTGTAGCTAACTAGGCTGTTTCGGGTGTTCAGGGGAAGAAATGCGTAAGTTGTGACCGATGGCACATGTACAGTTCCCTGACAAACGTATGTAGTATCCCTTACGAATTACTGAGAAAACGGGTATGAGCGGAGCCGGGTGGGATGAACGGATGTTGTGACCGGGCACCCCACGCGATCACTGGCTCCGCAAAAACAACACGGTGTCGTACTGGCTGGTAACTATTTGCGCGCAAATCACGGACATGCACGGCCGGACGCGATAGGCAGAGTCGAGTTGTTGGCCCCCGGGCCACACGGGTGAAGGGGATTGGACCATTTTCAAGGTATTGGCGCGGGTATGGGTCCCGCTCGTCGTTCTGGTGGTGATCTCGGCTGCCGCGTTTGGTGTCTATCGGCTTCACGGCGTGTTCGGCTCGACCAACATCAATCAGGCGATCGGCATCAAGGATGACTCCAAGAACATCATCCCGAAAGACATCGTCTACGAAATCTTTGGTCCCGCAGGGACAAAGGGCGAGGTCAACTATCTCGATGACCGGGCACAGCCGCAGCGCGCCCAATTCACCACACTGCCGTGGACATTAACCATCACGACGACGATGACTTCCGTCTTCGCCAATGTCGTTGCGATGGGGGATAGCGATGAAATCGGCTGCCGCATCCTGTCCAACGGTGAAGTAAAGGACGAACAGACTGTGTCCAACCACAACGCCCAAGTCTTCTGCATGGTGAAATCCGCATGAGCACACATAGCGCTTCCACGAATGGCGCAACCCAAAAGCCTTCGCGCATAGCGCGGTTCATCCACACGTTTTCCGTACCGATCATTCTTGCCTGGCTGGTGTTGACGGTCATCGTCAACGTCGTCGTGCCACAGCTCGAAGAGGTCGGCAAAGAGCACTCGGTGTCGTTGGCGTCCAAGGACGCGCCGTCGTATCAGGCCATCAAGCGTCAAGGTGAGCTGTTCCAGCAGTTCAAGGACGACAGCATGGTGATGGTCCTGCTGGAGAGTGACACCAAGTTCTCCACCGATATGAACGACAAGGCGCACACGTTCTACCGCGAGTTGGTCAAACGACTGCGTGCCGATACCAAGCACGTGGAATACGCCCAGGATTTCTGGGGCGACCGCATCACCGCCGGTGGCGCGCAGAGTGTCGACGAAAAATCTGCTTACGTTCAGTTGAATCTCCGTGGGGACCAAGGCACGACGGAAGGCAAGGAATCCGTCACGGCGGTCCAGGACATCGTCGCCAAGCTCATCGACGAGAGCAAGAAGAACAGCACATATCCCGACGGGCTCAAGGTCTTCGTCACCGGCCAGGCCGCGCTGACGATGGACATGAACGACGCCGGCGACAAGAGCATGCTCAAGATGACGGGTATCACCTTCATCGTCATTGCCGTGATGCTGCTCCTCATTTATCGGTCCATCACGACGGTGCTGCTCATCCTGTTCATGGTGTTCGTTGAACTGGGTGCCGCTCGTGGCGTGGTCGCGATCCTGGGCAATGCCGAAATCATTGGCCTGTCGACATTCGCGGTAAACCTGCTGACGTCCTTGGCCATCGCGGCCGGGACCGACTACGCGATCTTCCAAATCGGCCGCTATCACGAGCTACGGGCCGAGGGCAGGGACCGGCTCGAATCCTTCTACATCATGTATCACAGTGTCTCGCACGTGATCTTGGGTTCGGGCCTCACCATCGCGGGCGCCACATTCTGCCTGAAATTCACTCGCCTGCCGTACTTCGAGTCGCTGGGTGTGCCGTGTGCGATTGGCATGCTGGTGGTGGTCGCCGCCTCGCTCACCATCGGTCCGGCGGTGATTCTAATAGCGACGAAGTTCGGGCTGCTGGAGTCCAAGCGCACCATTAAGAGCCGGGGATGGCGCAAGATCGGCACCGCCATCGTGCGCTGGCCGGGACCGATTTTGGCGGTCACGATGATCATCGCGATCGTCGGCTTGGGCATCCTGCCCACGTACTCGGTCAACTACAACGACCGGTACTACATCCCGACTGGCCTGCCGTCGATTCAGGGCTTCCAGGCGTCCGACCGGCACTTCTCGAAGGCGAGAATGAACCCCGACATCCTGATCGTCGAGGCGGACAAGGATCTGCGCACCCCGGCCAACATGTTGGTGCTGGACCGGATCGCCAAAAACGTCTTCCGCACCGAGGGCATCAACAAGGTGCAGAGCATGACCCGCCCGATGGGCGCACCCATCGACCACAGTTCCGTGCCCTTCCAGGTGAGTATGCAATCGGTATCGATGACCGAGAACATGAATTACTTGAAGAACAGCATGGCCGATATGTTGAAGATGGCCGACGACCTGGGTTCGATGATCGCGATCATCGAACGCATGTACAGCATTATGAAAGAGCTAGTCGACGTGACGCATGATCTCGCGGGCGTCAGTACGGAATTGCAAGGCACCGTTCACGAAATGCGAGATAACATCTCGAATTTTGATGACCAGTTCCGGCCGTTGCGCAATTATTTCTATTGGGATAAGCACTGCTTTGATATTCCGATGTGCTGGTCGATGCGATCAATATTCGACACTCTTGACGGCATCGACAAAATGGCCGAAAACATGGACGGCATGGTCAAGGACATCAACAAGATGGACAAGCTGATGCCACAGATGGTGGAGCAGCTTCCACCGATGATTGCCATCACCAAAAACATGCGGAACACCATGCTGACCATGTACAGCACGATGAACGGCATGATCACGCAGATGGACCGCATGACCGACACCGCGACGGTGATGGGTCAGGCGTTCGATGAGGCGAAGAATGACGACTTCTTCTACCTGCCGCCTGAAGCCTTCGATAACGAGGACTTCAAGAAGGGCGTCAAGCTGATGATGTCGCCGGATGGCAAGGCCGCGCAGTTCATCATCACGCACGAGGGCGACTACGCCAGCAAGGAGTCGCTCGCCAACACCGAGGTCGAACTCAAGGCCGCCAAGAACGCCATCAAGGGCACCCCGCTGGACGAGGCCAAGCTCTATCTCGGCGGCACGGCACCGACCTATCACGACATCGGCGAGATGGTGAAGTACGACCTGATGATCGCGGTCATCGCGTCGCTATGCCTGATCTTCGTCATCATGCTGGTCATCACGCGAAGCATCGTGGCGGCGTTCACGATCGTCGGGACCATCGCGATATCGCTGGGGGCATCCTTCGGCCTGTCGGTGTTGCTGTGGCAGCACATTCTTGGCCTGCAGCTGCACTGGTTCGTGCTGCCGTTCACCGTCATCATCTTGTTGGCGGTCGGATCGGACTACAACCTGCTGCTGGTGTCCAGATTCAAGGAAGAGCTGCACGGTGGTCTGAACACCGCGATCCTTCGAGGTGTCGGCGGATCGGGAAGTGTGGCCACCCAGGCCGGCCTGGTGTTCGCGTTCACCATGGGCTCGATGATCACCAGCGATCTGATCGCGATCGGCCAAGCGGGATCGGCGATCTGTCTGGGTCTGCTCTTCGACACCTTCATCATCCGGGCGTTCATGACACCGGCCATCGCTGCCCTCATGGGTCGATGGTTCTGGTGGCCCATGAAGGTCAGCAAGTACGCCACCGATCCACCACCGCCGCCCGTGCCGGTTGTGCATCAGGCTCCACCGCCGGCTCCGGTTCCGGTGGGGTCGGGTCCCGTACATGATGATCCGGTCACCGCGGAGTTCCCACGACCTGCGGTCTAACCCGTGAGTGCACGTTCGGCCCCCATGCTCAAGGCATGGGGCCGAACTCTTTGCCGAGGTTTGTGCACCATTGAGATACAGACAGAAAAACGCCCCGCCGGTATGGATCACCGCGGGGCGTTTTACTGCGCGCTTGGTTAGGGTCCGTCCCACACCGACATGTCGGACGGGTACTTGCTGCAATTCTCGGTGCCCTTGGCAACAACACCCTTGTTGTTGAAGAAGATCTTGCCCCAGTTGGGCCACTGAGACGTCAGGGCCTCGGGCGGGTAGTTCACCGCGAAGACCTCAGACTCGGCGCGGCGACCCGCGTAGTCCTTGGCGAAGAACTCATGAATCCGGTCAATTGTCGCCTGCTGCACATAATCGGGCTTGTTGTTCTTATCGATCATGTATCGCGTGTAGTAGATGGGGTCATAATCGCGGACCGCGGCCAGGTACTGTTCGGCAGTACACGTGGTCTTCAGCATCCGGCGGGGAATTGGGTAGTCATCGGTGGAGTCCGCGGACGCAATCGCGGGGAATGTGCTCGCGGCGATTCCCGCGGTGACTATCGCAATTCCGGCAGCGCGGAATGGACCGCGAATATTGCTACGAATGGAGTTCAGGCGCATGGCGCCATTGTAGCGGTTTTCACGCAGGTCCGGGGTGCGAAAGTGACTAATTTGACTCTTGTTACGCGTTGAAGTGCCCGCAGGTGACAGAGTCGTTGACGGGCCCATTGAAGATCCCCAGAGCCGGGGGCACCGTGAGGTCCTGGGAGTCGACCACGACGTCGTCGACCTGCACTTCACAGTGCAAGCCGACGCCGTAGGGAGGCAGCACCCGAACGGTCATCCCGGCCTGCGCGGGGTCCTCCATCACGAGGTTCACCTCCCAGGATTCACCCGGCCCTAGACGGGGTTGCTCGGTCCGCCGATCCACCGGATCGGTCTTGAACGTCACGGAGATACCGCGGCCGAGCCCATCGACGCGGGCGATGTAGCTGATGTTGTGCAGCTCGGCTGCGGAGGCTGGTGCTGCCGGAAGCGCGAGCGTGACCGCCGCTGCCCCGGCAGCGCCTAGCCCTCGGAGGAGGTGGCGCATACCGGCATCCTACCGGCGCTCAAGAAGCGGAGGCAACGTGATCACTCCAGGTCAGCAGGGTCTTCGGTGTGATGCACGCCGAGTTGCTCGCAGGCCGTATTCAGCACCCGCTGCACAGCCAAGGTGTCCGCGAGAGGCATCACCGTGCTTTGTGCTCGGCCGTCGAGCAGGCATCTGGTGACCTCGGCGAGTTCGTGACTGTAACCGCCGCCAACGGGCGGTTTCACGATTGCCTCGGGATCAGATCCCTTGCGGTGCAACACGATCTCGCGCGGGTGATGGAAACGGGGGAGAATGTCTATCCAGCCCTCGGTACCGAAGATGCGGGCTTGACCCGGCGTGAAATGCAGCAGTGAGCACAGCAAGGTGGCGGTGCGTCCGTCGTCGTAGCGCAGCAACAGACCGGCCTCGGCGTCCACCCCGGTGGGAGACAACGAACCGTGTGCCACCACCGCCGCTGGATCGCCGAGGAAGTACTGGGCCAGGGAGACCACGTAAACGCCAAGGTCCAGTAGTGCTCCGCCGCCCAGCGCGGGATTGAACAACCGGTCGTCGGGATCAAACGGGCGATCGACCCCGAGGTCCGCCTGTACCTGACGGACCTCGCCGATGGCCCCGTCATCGACAAGTTTCTTGGCCGCGACGATCGCCGGCTGAAACCGTGTCCACATCGCCTCCATCGCAAAAACGCCACGGGCCCTTGCGATATCGATGATCTCTTGGGCTCCGGACACCGTCGCGGTGAAGGTCTTCTCGACCAGGATCGCCTTGCCTGCGGTGAGCGCCGCGATGGCGGCCTGCCGATGCTGGGGGTGAGGGGTGGCGATGTACACAGCGTCGATATCAGGGTCGGAGAGCAGCTCCCGATAGGAGCCGAAGGCACGTGGAATTCGGTGCGTTTCCGCAAAGTCCCGGGCGCGCTGGACCGACCGGGAGGCAACGGCCACCAGCTCGGCTCCCGGTGTGAGCGGGAAGTCGCGGGCCACACTTCCCGCAATACGGCCCGGTCCGATGATTCCCCAGCGAATGGCTTCAGGCATGAGCGTCTCCGTTCGGGTCGCGCCAGGTCAACGGCATTCCGGCCGCGGCGAGCCATGCGTTCAAGTCATGCCCGTGCCTAGCGAGGTGGCTGATGGTCGTGGCCGCCCGGTGGACGGCGAGTTCTGTTGTGGCAGTGGATAGCAATCCTGCCTTATGCGCCTCGAGTAACTCGTCTACATCCGTCAATTCGGTTTCACGTCCGCGGCGCACCACGAGGTCAAGATAGTGGTCGACAGCCACCCATTGTGACGGCCCGGGGACGAAGTCGCCGACATCAAGATAGAAGTCCTGATCGCGCTCGTAGCCCGGACTGAAGTGGAAGATGTTCGCACGCAATCCCAGCGTCGGGAGCAGCCAGGATTCCAGATAGTGAAACTGCGCCCGGCCGGGCGTCGGGCGAGCCATGAAGAGTCCCCAGGGCTCGATCCGGTACTCGTCCACCGACCGCACGATTCCCTTGGGGTCGGTGTTCGTCATCGCATCGAGGTCGAAGACCTCGCGTTTGGGCGGGTGCACGCTGGTTTCCTACCTGCCTTCCACACTGGTAGTAGAGGGGATGTCGGACCCTCGGCTTACTCTGGGCTCATGGCTTTCGCAACAGAACACCCCATCGTTGCGCATTCCGAGTACCGCCCAGTCACGGACATCCTGCGTGCCGATGCGCGATTCGAGGTCGTCAGTGAGTATGAGCCCGCGGGTGACCAGCCCGGTGCCATCGCCGAGCTCGAACGCAGAGTCCGGGCGGGGGAGAAGGATGTCGTGCTGCTCGGTGCCACGGGCACCGGTAAGTCGGCGACCACGGCCTGGCTCATCGAGCGGCTGCAACGGCCGACGCTCGTGATGGCGCCGAACAAGACTCTCGCCGCGCAGCTGGCCAATGAGCTCCGGGAGATGCTGCCGCACAATGCTGTCGAGTACTTCGTGTCGTACTACGACTACTACCAGCCAGAAGCGTATATCGCCCAGACCGACACCTACATCGAGAAGGACAGCTCCATCAACGACGATGTGGAGCGCTTGCGGCACTCCGCGACCTCCAACCTGCTGTCCCGGCGGGACGTGGTGGTGGTGGCATCGGTCTCGTGCATCTACGGTCTGGGCACCCCGCAGTCCTATTTGGATCGCTCCGTGCAATTGGATGTCGGGCTCGAAGTGCCCCGGGACGCGCTGCTGCGGTTACTGGTCGACATGCAGTACAACCGCAATGACGTGGCATTCACGCGGGGCACCTTCCGGGTCCGCGGCGACACCGTCGAGATCATTCCCTCGTATGAGGAGCTAGCGGTCCGTATCGAGTTCTTCGGTGACGAGGTCGAGGCGCTCTACTATCTGCATCCGCTTACCGGAGACGTTGTGCGTCAAACTGATTCGTTGCGGATCTTTCCGGCCACACATTATGTGGCGGGGCCGGACCGGATGGAGAAGGCGCTCGTTGGTGTCGAGCGGGAGCTTGAGGAACGCCTATCCGAGCTGGAAGGCCAGGGCAAGCTGCTGGAGGCCCAGCGACTGCGGATGCGCACCAACTATGACATCGAGATGATGCGCAATGTTGGCTTCTGCTCGGGTATCGAGAACTACTCGCGGCATATCGACGGGCGCGGCGCCGGTACGCCACCCGCCACGCTGCTGGACTACTTTCCGGACGACTTTCTGCTCGTCATCGACGAGTCGCATGTGACGGTTCCGCAGATCGGCGCCATGTACGAGGGCGACATGTCGCGTAAACGGAACCTGGTGGACTTCGGCTTCCGGTTGCCGTCGGCGGTGGACAACCGTCCCCTTACCTGGGAGGAGTTCTCCCAGCGAATTGGGCAGACCGTGTATCTGTCAGCGACGCCCGGGAACTACGAGCGCAGCGCCGCCGGCGGCGAGTTCGTGGAACAGGTGATCCGGCCCACCGGGCTGGTGGATCCGAAGGTGATCGTCAAACCCACCAAGGGACAGATCGACGATCTCATCGCCTCGATTCGTCAACGCACCGAGGCCGATGAGCGGGTGCTGGTCACGACGCTGACGAAGAAGATGGCCGAGGACCTCACCGACTACCTGTTGGAGATGGGTATTCGGGTGCGTTACCTGCATTCGGAGGTCGACACCCTGCGGCGGGTGGAGTTGCTGCGACAGCTCCGGCTCGGCGAGTACGACGTCCTCGTCGGTATCAACCTCCTTCGGGAGGGTCTGGACCTGCCCGAGGTGTCGTTGGTCGCCATTCTCGACGCCGACAAGGAGGGATTCCTGCGGTCCAGCAGGAGTCTGATTCAGACCATCGGACGCGCCGCGCGCAACGTCTCCGGTGAGGTGCACATGTACGCCGACACCATGACGGACTCGATGAAAGAGGCCATCGACGAGACCGACCGGCGGCGTGCCAAGCAGGTCGCCTACAACGAGGCGAACGGGATAGACCCACAGCCATTGCGCAAGAAGATCGCTGACATTCTCGACCAGGTATACCGCGAAGCCGAAGACACCGAGGCAGTGGCGGTGGGCGGATCCGGCCGTAACTCCAGTCGCGGTAGGCGGGCACAGGGCGAGCCGGGTCGCGCGGTGAGTGCCGGGGTGTTCGAAGGCCGCGACACCAAGAGCATGCCCCGCGCGCAGCTGGCCGACCTGATCAAGGACATGACCGAGCAGATGATGGCGGCGGCGCGTGATCTGCAGTTCGAGCTCGCGGCGCGCTTCCGTGACGAAATCGCGGATCTGAAGAAGGAATTACGCGGTATGGACGCCGCGGGCCTCAAGTAATCAGCACGGCTCGGCGAGCAGGAGCGCACCGGTCGACCCGTCCTCGGCAAGTACGTCGGCGGGATTGAACAGTGTGCACTTGGTCATTGACAGACATCCGCAGCCGATGCACCCGGTGAGCTTCTCCTGCATATCTGCGATGGCGTTCTTGCGCTCTTCCAGATGCGAATGCCACTGGCGCGAGATTCGTTGCCAGTCACGAGTACTCGGTGCCCGGTCATCCGGGAGGCTCGACAGCACCTCGGCGACCTCCGATAACGGAATGCCGAATCCTGTGGCGACCCGGATCAGTGAGATGCGGCGCAACGCATGGCGGCGGAACACCCGCGCGTTGCCGGACGTGCGCTCGGCGGGGATCAGGCCGATGTCGGCGTAGTACCGCACCGCGGATACCGCGATTCCGGACCGCCTGGCCACCTCTCCGATCGGCAACAGCTCGGCCTTGTCCTTCATCAGGCCTCCTTGATCTCAAGTGCACTTTAGCTCATAGCGTGTCGGCATGACTCACGACGTGGCGACCGGCAGCTGGCGGGATCTGTTGTGCGGGCGACAACTCGGCATTGTTACGGTGCTCGCCGGGGGAGTGGCGCTGTACGCGACCAATGTGTACCTCACCACCAGTCTGTTGCCGAGCGCCGTTGCCGATATCGGTGGAGAACGTTTCTACGCGTGGGTGACCACGCTGTATCTGATCGCCTCGGTGAGTGCCGCCACGGTGGTGAGCCCCCTTCTTGGCTGGGCCGGCCCACGCGGCTCCTATCTACTCGCGTTCAGTGCGTTCGCCGCAGGCACCGTCATATGTGCGGTAGCTCCGGGCATGCAGGTCATGCTCGCCGGGCGCGCGGTCCAGGGCGCGGCGGGCGGGCTGCTGGCCGGACTCGCCTATGCTGTCATCAATCTTGCACTGCCACAGCGGCTATGGACACGCGCTTCGGCGCTCACGTCGGCGATGTGGGGCGTGGGTACCTTTGTGGGCCCCGCGGCCGGTGGGCTGTTCGCGCAATTCGGGTTGTGGCGGTGGGCGTTCGTGTCGTTGACGGTGATCACCCTCGGCATCGCCGCCATGGTGCCCTATGTGCTGACGCGACCGGAGAGTGCGAACACCGAGGCTGCCCGGCATAGCGTTCCGGTGCGGTCCCTGCTGGTGCTGACGACAGCTGCCAGCCTGGTGGCCGTGGCCGGGCTCCAGTCCTCGCTGCCGGTCATGGTGGGGCTGATCGCCGGCGCGGCCGCACTGGTGGTCCTGTTCGTCACGCTCGATCGACGCTCTACGGCGTGGGTACTGCCCAGGGCGGTCTTCGCACGTAACCCGCTGAAATGGATCTACCTGACCATCGCGGTGCTGGCGGTGGCCTCGATGGTCGAGACGTATATTCCGTTCTTTGGTCAGCGCCTCGGACACCTGGTCCCTGTTGCCGCCGGATTCCTCGGGGCCACCTTGGCATTCGGGTGGACCGTCGGCGAAATGATCAGCGCATCGGCCACGGCACGGACCGTCGCACGTGTGGTGACGGTCGCGCCCTTGGTGGTTGCCGCAGGGCTGATCCTGGCCGGTGTACTGCAGCGTGATGGCGCCAGCGTCCCGGAGATAACACTGTGGGCGGTCGGTTTCGCGGTGACGGGTGCCGGCATCGGCATGGCCTGGCCACACCTGGCATCCGCGGCGATGTCGGTGTCGTCCGATCCAGCCGAAAGCGGTGCGGCCGCAGCCGCCATCAGCACCGTGCAGCTGATCGCCGGAGCCTTCGGTGCCGGCCTGGCCGGAGTGCTCGTCAATCTCGGTGGATCGGCCACGCGCGGTGCGCAGCTACTGTTCCTGGGGTTCGCCGCACTAGTGCTCTCGGGTGTTGTGGTGTCCTCCAGGGTGTTTCGCGCGGGCCCCGGTCCCGGCCGGACAGCTGACGTGACGGATAACCTAGCGGAAGGCACGGTTCGGGTCCCTCGGTGAGCGTCACGGGTGTATGAACGAAGCCATGCATCGGATTCTCGCCCTGACCGCCGCCGTGCTCACCATCGCCTCCTGCGGGACACCGCAGAATCAGGGCTCACCGGCAAGTAGCGCTCCCTCCGCCACCGACGATCGCGGGGCGTTTCGCGATCTGTATCGGGAGTTGATCGAGACCAATACCACCGCATCGCAGGGGAGTTGCACCGAGGCCGCACAGAAGATGGCCGACCGTCTCAAGTCCGCCGGATACGCCGACAAGGACCTGGTGCTGTTCAGCCCGCCCGATCACCCCAAGGACGGCGGTCTTGTCGCGACGCTTGCCGGGTCCGATGCGGGTGCCAAACCCATTCTGTTGCTGGCGCATATCGATGTTGTCGAAGCCAAACGTGAGGACTGGAAGCGTGATCCGTTCACCCTCGTCGAGGAGAACGGATACTTCTATGCCCGCGGTGCCGAGGACGACAAGGCAATGGCCGCGATCTTCGTGGACAGTCTCATGCGGTACCGCGCAGAGAACTTCGTGCCGAAACGTCCGATTCGCGTGGCCCTGACCTGCGGTGAGGAAGGTGGTGGGCAGGTCAACGGTGCCGAGTGGCTCCATCAAAACCGGCCCGAGCTCGTGGACGCCGAGTTCGTCGTCAATGAAGGTGCCGGCGGCGACCTCGGCGAAGACAACAAACCCATCCTGCTGGAGATCCAGGCGGGCCAGAAGATCTACCAAGACTTCACCCTGGAGGTCACCGACGAGGGTGGACACAGCAGCCAGCCCCGGCCGTTCAACGCGATACAGGCACTCGGGGCCGGCCTGGACCGGCTCGCCGCCGCGCCGTTCCCCGTCCAGCTCAACGACGTGACCCGGGCGTACTTCACGGCACAGGCCCCGCTGCAACCGGGAGAGGTGGGTCACGCGATGTCGGCGATTGTCGCCAACCCGCAAGACCCGGCGGCGACATCTGTGCTGTCCAGGAACCCGTTGTACAACGCGATGCTGCGCACCACCTGCGTCCCCACGAAAATCGAAGGCGGACATGCCAACAACGCGCTACCGCAACGCGCCACCGCGAATGTGAACTGCCGCATACTGCCCGGCAGCGGCGCCGGGTCGGTTCAAGAAGCGGTTCAAGGGGCCATCGTGAAGGCCGTCAATGACCCCAAGATCACGGTGAAGCCCACCGAGGCCTTCCGCACCAACGTGGCCAGTGTTCCCCCGCTGACGCCACGGATCGTCGATCCCATCAAGGCCGTCGCCGGATCGATGTGGCCCGGTGTACCGCTGGTCCCCACCATGTCCACCGGAGCAACCGATGCCATCTACTTCGGGAAGACTCCGGTGTATGGCCTCAGTGGCATATTCGCCCAGCCCGGAGAGACCCACGCGCATGGCCTCGATGAGCGAATCCAGGTGAAGTCCCTGTACGACGGACGGGCATTTCTCTATCAAGTCGTCAGGCTTTACTCCAACGGTGCATGACCGCGTGGCGTAATGACGCGTGATCGTCCTCATATCCGGATTGAGGCGCAGGCCATACCTGTACGCGCACCCGGCGAGGGAAAATCACGCGCATAGCCCGACACAATCAGCCAAATGGCGCATGGCCGGGGCCCTTCCCGGCTAATCTCATCTGGCCTGGTCAAATGGAACTGGAGGACCTTTCATGAGTGCATACAGCACTGTCGTTGTCGGTACCGACGGATCGGATTCGTCGTATCGGGCGGTCGACCGCGCTGGAGCCATCGCGGGCGCTGCCGGTGCCAAGCTCATCGTCGCGACCGCGTACTTCCCAGAGAACAACCCACACTCGGCCGATGTACTCAAGGATGACGCGTACAAGGTCACCGGCAAGGCACCCGTCTACGACATCCTGCGCACCGCTCGCGAGCGCGCCGGAGCGGCGGGCGCGACGAGCGTGGAAGAACGCTCGATCGAGGGAGCGCCGGTGGACGCGCTGCTGGATCTGGTGGTGGATTCCAAGGCTGATCTGCTGGTCGTCGGCAATGTCGGTCTGAACACCATCGCCGGACGCCTGCTGGGTTCGGTTCCCTCCGATGTCGCGCGTCGCTCCAGGTGCGACGTGCTGATCGTTCACACCACCTAAGACCCGGCGCGCGCGAACGGGGCCGGCTTACCAGCCTCGTTCGCGCCACTCGCCGAGCGATCCGCGCTCGGCGCCCAGGGTGGTGTCATCTCCATGTCCGGGGTAGACCACCGTGGAATCGGGGTACGTGCCGAATAGGCGCTCGCCGACATCGTCGAGCAACTGATCGAAGTCTTCGGGGCTGAAGGTCTTTCCGACACCACCTGGAAAGAGCGAATCCCCGGTGAACAGGTGGGTCACACCGCCGGCGGTGAACGCCAGGGCCACCGAGCCCGGCGTGTGCCCGCGCAGGTGGATCACATCGAAATGCAGGTCGCCGATATCGAAACTGTCGCCCCCCGCTAGCAGCGTCGTGGGGTGCACCGGAAGCGGTCCGGCATCCAAATCATGCGCGGCACTAGGGGATTGGGTCTTGTCCACGATCGCCTCAAGGGCCTGCCAATGATCAAAGTGTTGATGTGTGGTGACAATGAGTGCGACGTTCGGGGCGTTCTCGTCCAGCAGAGTGGCCAGCCGTTCCGCATCGTTGGCGGCGTCGATCAGCAGTGACTTGCCGGTATTCGCGCATGTCACGATGTATGCGTTGTTGTCCATCGGCCCCACCGAGGCCTTGATGATGGTTGCGCCGTCCACGGTGCGACGAGCCACGCCGGAGCCCGGCTCGATGTGGCCCGAGTAGTCGTCATCGATGGTGATCGAGGTCATGGTTTCACCGTAGTGGCCCCTCGTGACGCGAGGGTTGTCGGTGCCTCGTCCTAGCATGGAGTCGACGACTCGGCCCGCCTGGATTCCGCATGGGACTACAGGGGCTGAGCGATGCGAAAACACCTGCACATTGGGCAGTGTGAAAGGAGACAGGTGGCCGACCGTCTGATCGTGCGGGGCGCGCGTGAGCACAACCTGCGCGGTATTGACCTTGACCTACCCCGAGACAGCCTTATCGTCTTCACGGGTCTCTCCGGATCCGGGAAGTCGAGCCTGGCCTTCGACACCATCTTCGCCGAGGGACAACGCAGGTACGTCGAGTCGCTGTCCGCGTACGCCCGCCAGTTCCTGGGGCAGATGGACAAGCCCGATGTCGATTTCATCGAGGGGCTGTCTCCCGCGGTCTCTATCGACCAGAAATCCACCAACCGCAACCCGCGGTCCACCGTGGGCACCATCACCGAGGTCTACGACTACCTGCGTCTGCTGTACGCGCGGGCCGGCACACCGCATTGCCCGGTATGCGGGGAGAAGATCGCCAAGCAGACCCCGCAGCAGATCGTCGACCAGGTGCTGGACATGGAGGCGGGCCTGCGATTCCAGGTGCTCGCTCCCGTGGTGCGCACACGTAAGGGCGAGTTCGTCGATCTCTTCGAACAGCTGAACTCCCAGGGATACAGCCGCATTCGGGTTGACGGCGTGGTGCATTCGCTCACCGATCCGCCCAAGCTCAAGAAGCAAGAGAAGCACGACATCGAGGTAGTCATCGACCGTCTCGCCGTCAAGAGCAGCGCCAAACAGCGCCTGACGGACTCGGTGGAGACGGCCCTGCGCCTTGCCGACGGCATCGTGGTACTCGAGTTCGTCGATGCCGATGAGGACTCTGCGCAGCGCGAACGCAGGTTCTCCGAGAAACTCGCCTGCCCCAATGGCCACCCGCTCGCCGTGGACGATCTTGAACCACGGTCGTTTTCCTTCAACTCGCCCTACGGCGCCTGCCCCGAGTGCACCGGGCTGGGAATCAAGAAGGAAGTCGACCCGGACCTGGTGGTCCCCGACCCGGACATGACCCTCGCCGAGGGCGCCATCGCGCCCTGGTCGATGGGCCAGAACGCCGACTACTTCGTCCGCCTCATGGCCGGGCTGGGCGACGCCCTCGGATTCGACGTGGACACACCCTGGAAGAAGCTTCCGGCCGCAGCCAAAAAGGCGCTCCTGGACGGCTCGTCCGAGCAGGTCCATGTCCGATACAAGAACCGGTACGGCCGCACGCGTTCCTACTACGCCGAATTCGAAGGCGTACTGGCCTTTCTGCAACGGCGCATGGAGCAGACAGAGTCGGAATGGGCCAAGGAGCGCTATGAGGGTTTCATGCGGGACATCCCGTGCCCCGAGTGCAACGGGACCCGGCTCAAGCCGGAAATTCTTTCCGTCACTCTGACCGCCGGAGAGCACGGCACCAAGTCGATCGCAGAGGTCTGTGACCTCTCCATCGCCGAGTGCGCGCAGTTCCTCAACGGGTTGACACTCGGGCACCGTGAACAAGCCATCGCCGGGCAGGTACTCAAGGAAGTCCAGTTCCGGCTGGGCTTCCTGCTGGACGTTGGCCTGCAGTACTTGTCGTTGTCGCGCGCTGCGGGCACGTTGTCCGGTGGCGAGGCACAGCGCATCCGTCTGGCCACTCAGATCGGCTCGGGGTTGGTGGGTGTGCTTTATGTACTCGACGAGCCGTCGATCGGTCTGCACCAGCGCGATAACCGCAGACTCATCGAAACACTCACGCGGCTTAGGGATCTGGGCAACACGTTGATCGTCGTGGAGCACGACGAGGACACCATCAAACACGCCGACTGGGTCGTCGATATCGGACCGGCCGCGGGGGAGCACGGCGGGCAAGTGGTGCACAGTGGCACCTACGCCGAGCTGCTGAAAAACAAGAACTCCGTCACCGGCTCGTATCTTTCTGGCGCGGAAAGCATTCCGCTGCCTCCGATGCGTCGCACGATCGATTCCAAGCGTCAGGTCACGGTGGTCGGCGCGCGTGAGCACAACCTCAAGGACATCGACGTCCCCTTCCCGCTCGGGGTACTGACCTCGGTCACCGGAGTGTCCGGTTCGGGGAAGTCGACACTGGTCAACGACATCCTCGCCACCGTGTTGGCCAACAAGCTCAACGGTGCACGCCAAGTGCCCGGGCGACACACCCGGGTGACCGGGTTGGACCAGGTCGACAAGCTCGTACGGGTCGACCAGTCGCCGATCGGCCGCACACCCCGTTCCAATCCCGCGACCTACACCGGGGTCTTCGACAAGATTCGCACGCTGTTCGCGGCGACCACCGAGGCCAAGGTGCGCGGTTATCAGCCCGGCCGGTTCTCCTTCAACGTCAAGGGCGGTCGCTGCGAGGCCTGCACGGGTGACGGCACCATCAAGATCGAGATGAACTTCCTGCCGGATGTGTACGTGCCATGCGAGGTGTGCCACGGCGCCCGCTACAACCGGGAAACGCTCGAGGTCCACTACAAGGGCAAGACCATCGCGCAGGTGCTGGACATGCCCATCGAGGAAGCCGCCGGATTCTTCGAGCCCATCACCTCTATCCACCGGTATCTGAACACGTTGGTGGAAGTCGGCCTGGGCTATGTGCGGCTGGGACAGCCGGCTCCGACGCTCTCCGGCGGTGAGGCGCAGCGCGTCAAGCTGGCCGCCGAGCTGCAGAAGCGCTCAACGGGCAAGACCGTGTACATCCTCGACGAGCCCACCACCGGTCTTCATTTCGAGGACATCCGCAAGCTGCTCACCGTGATCAACGGTCTGGTCGACAAGGGCAACACCGTCATCGTGATCGAGCACAACCTGGATGTCGTGAAGACGTCGGACTGGGTCATCGACATGGGCCCCGAAGGTGGATCGGGCGGCGGCACCGTGGTGGCGCAGGGCGCACCCGAGGCGGTGGCACAGACCGCGGGCAGCTATACCGGTGAGTTCCTGGCAGACCTATTGCCCAAGCCAGTCAGGAACGGTAAGACCCCCGCGAAGGCCCCGGCCAAGAGCACTGGAAAGCCGCCCGCCAAACCGCGTACCAGGAAGGTTGTCACGCCGGTCTAGGGTGGCATTCATGACTGACGCGGCAGTTGGTGAACCGTTCGTTCGTATCCTCGCCAACCTCGCGGAATCGTCGCCGGATGCCCCGGCGATCACCTGCGGTACCGAGTCGGTCACGAGGGCGGAACTGGAGCGTCGTGCCACCGCCTTGGCACACGCGTATCACCGCCTCGGTGTACGGCAGGGCGACCTCGTCACCATCGGATTGCCCAACTCGGTGGAGTTCTTCGCCGCTCAGATCGCGGTATGGAAGCTCGGCGCCACCCCTCAGCCGGTGTCGTGGCGCCTGCCGCTCGCGGAACGCCGGGCAATCGTCGAGCTCGCCGATTCCGCTCTCGTGGTGGGGGTGGACCCGGCTGATCATCCGGATCGCGTGTGTGTGCAGGCAGGATTCGAACCCCTAGCCGAAGATCAGGCCGCCGGGCCATTGCCTGAGGTGGTATCGCCGGCCTGGAAGGCGCCGACCTCCGGAGGCAGTACCGGGCGCCCCAAGATCATTCTCGCCCCCAGTCCCGCAGCCATCACCGGCCCGGCTGCCGGTGAGATGATGGGCATGCTGCCGGGTGATGCCCAGCTCGTCGCTGGTCCGCTGTATCACAATGCGCCGCTGATGTTTTCGTCATACGGGCTGCTGCTGGGCCATCATCTGATCGTCCAGCCGAAGTTTGACGCGCTGCAAGCGCTCGAACTGATCGACACACACAAGGTCACCTGGTTGCAGGTGGTACCCACGATGATGTCGCGAATACTGCGTGAGGTTCGGCAGCATCCCGGTCAATTCGACCTGTCCACCATTCGGGTGCTGTGGCACATGGCCGCTCCGTGTCCGGTGTGGCTGAAACAAGCATGGATCGATCTGCTGGGCCCGGAGGTGATCTGGGAGTTGTACGCCGGCACCGAGGCCATCGGCGGAACCATCATCACCGGACCGGAATGGTTGGCCCACCGCGGCTCCGTCGGCAAGCCTGCGCTCGGTGAACTGACGATCCTGGACGAGGAGGGAAATCCGTTGCCTTCCGGGGAGGTGGGAGAGATCTTCATGCGCCCGTGGGAAGGGACTCCCAAGCCCTACAAATACCTTGGCGCTGAGATCAAGCGGGTCGGAACGTGGGAATCCATCGGCGATCTCGGCTGGCTTGATGACGACGGCTACCTCTACATGAGTGATCGCCGTACCGACCTGATCGTGACAGGCGGAGCGAATGTGTTTCCCGCGGAAGTGGAATCCGTCATGAACGGTTACCCCGGAGTGGTCGACAGTGTCGTCGTGGGCCTACCCGATGACGACCTCGGGCAGATCGTGCACGCGGTTGTACACGCCGAGGGAAACGTGACCGAAGACCAGCTGCGCGACTACCTGCTCGACGAGATTGTCCGGTATAAGGTTCCGCGCACCATCGAGTTTGTCGCGGAGCCGCTTCGTGAGGACTCAGGCAAGGTGCGGCGCAGCCTCATTCGCGAGCAGGCGATTGCCCGTCGGGCCGCGACGGGCTAGCTTCCTCACGCATCGACCTGCGGATTTCCTCGAGCCGCTCGGCCGCTGCGCGGGCCCTGGCGTCGAACTGCTCCTCGACCGCGCGGCCCTCGTCGCTCTCGGCGTCCAGCTCAGCGGACCCGGCAGCCGTGCCGGATCGGGTTTCGATCTTCTCGCGCACCGACTCGAAGGTCGGCACACCGCTGTCGGTGTATCCCGGATCAGGCGTATCGGACATACCGCTCGACGCTACTCCGCCGCGCAGAACAGTCAGCGCGGCAACGGCACATCGGGCACCGTGGGCGTGCCGATCCGGCCCGCCATCCAGGGGAGCGCCGAGGTGAACGCCGTCTGCGCGAACGGCCATTTGTGTTCGCCGGGCTTGTGCTGCACCGTGCATGAGATCCCTTGCGCCGCACCAATCTCGCATAGGCGGTGCGCGGCACGGTCCTGATCGCTCAGTGGAACAGAGGCCGAGGCGCCCGGTGCCGCTCCGGTACTGGTGAGCGCTCCGGACCCCGCTCGGTGCAGTCCGTTGACGTCGAACCATCCGGCGGTGTTCGCATACCGCCCGTGACGTGACATCACCGTTGCCGGATCGAACTGCTCCCACGCCGACGTGTCACCGCCGAAAAGACGGGCAATGGTCTGTGTCTTGTTGCCGGTATTCGGCGACATGTCACCGGCGATGTCCTCGAAGGTGCTGAACAATTCGGGGTGTTTGACGGCAAGCGTCACCGCGCACGTGCCACCCATCGACCAGCCCACCACGCCCCAGTTCTGCGGCCGTGGACTGACTCCGAAGCGCGACACCATGAACGGGACAACGTCCTTGGTGAGATGGTCGGCGGAGTTGCCGCGCGGGCCGTTCACACATTCGGTGTCGTTGTTGAACGAGCCACCGGCGTCGACGAACACCATGACGGGCGCGTTCCCGCCATGCTGGCTGGCGAAGGCATCCGCCGCCTCGACCGCGTTCCCGCTGCGAATCCAGTCACTCGGGGTGTTGAACTCGCCGCCGATCATCATGATTGTCGGCAGCTGGGTGCGGGTGGAGTCGAACCAGGCCGGGGGCAGGTAGACGATCTCCTGGCGATGGCGAAATCCACTGGCATCGGCCGGGATGTCCACCGGTACGAGCTTGCCCTTCGTCATCGTCGGACCGCGGCGCTCCTCGCGAGCGGCCGTCACCGTGGCCATATCGGCCTGGTTGGGCAGCGGGCCGGCGGTCAACTGTGCCCAGCCGGACTGGACGCTGCGCACGTATCCCGTCCATTGATTCAGCATCAGCGATCCTGAAAGGAGCGCGAGCGGCACCGCGGTGATCGCGACCGCGCGACGCCACCAGTGCGCCGTGCGCCAGCCCACCAACAGGACCGTGGCGGCCACTCCGGTGAGTGCGATCCACACCCACAGCATGAGAGGGGCAGGATTTCCCCTATCGGCCCAGCCCTCGGAGTTGATGTACCAGTACGCCCACACGGCAAGCGTGGCGCCGACGGCCACCGCTACGGGTAACCAGCGCTGAAACCACTGACGACTACGCAGTCCTATCGCGATGACGAGCGCAAAACCGGCAATGACCTGCATGGAGACGGGGAAGCTCCCATGTAACAACGAGATGTCATGACCGGACACGCACCCATGATGGCCTAGTTACCTGTGAATTGTCTGTCAGGTATTTGACGAGTCCGGATACGGAATGCGAACGGATTCGCCGTGGTTACCGGGGTTTGGCGAGCGGGAACGGCAGGGTCTCGCGAATGCTGCGCCCCGTGATGAGCATGACCACGCGGTCGACCCCCATACCCATACCGCCAGTGGGCGCCATCGCGTACTCCATCGCACGCAGGAAGTCCTCGTCGAGTTCCATGGCCTCGGCGTCACCACCCGCCGCGAGAAGTGACTGCTCGTACAGGCGTCGCCGCTGCTCCACCGGGTCGGTCAACTCGGTGTACGCGGTGCCGAGCTCGACACCCCAGGCCACCAGATCCCACCGCTCAGCAAGACCGTCGATGCTCCGGTGCGGGCGCGTCAGCGGGGACACCGACACCGGAAAATCGCTGTAGAACGTGGGTGTGGTGGTGTGCTTTTCGACGAGCTGCTCGTAGAGCTCGAGCGCCAGGTGCCCGGCATCCCATCGCGGATTGAACTGCACCTCCGCTGACCGGCAGAACCTTTGCAGCGTAGGCACTTCCGTTGTGGCATCGACCTGTTCGCCGAGGGCTTCCGAGATCGCCTGGTGCACCGGGATGATCGGCCACTCGCCGCTGACGTCGACGGGGATCAGCTTTCCGTCCGCGCCTTCTCCGCCCGCCCGCATCACCACTTCGCTGCCATGCGCCGCCTTGGCGGCGTTCTGGATCAGCTGTTGGGTTGTCTTGGCCCAGGTCAGATAATCGGCATGAGCCTGATACGCCTCCAGCAGGGTGAATTCGGGATTGTGGCTGAAGTCCACACCCTCATTGCGGAAGGCCCGGCCTAGTTCGAAGACCCTTTCCACGCCGCCCACGCAGAGTCGCTTGAGATACAGCTCGGGCGCGATGCGCAGATACAGGTCCAGGTTGTAGGCGTTGATATGCGTCAGGAATGGGCGAGCGTTGGCTCCACCGTGCACCTGCTGCAGGATCGGCGTCTCGACCTCTAAGAATCCCTGTGACAGCAAGGTGTTGCGCAGCGACGTGATGATCGCGCTGCGCGCCGCGATCTGATCTCTGGCCTCGGGGTTGATCGCCAGATCAAGGTATCGAGCGCGCACTCTTGCTTCGGGGTCGGTGAGACCCTTTCGCTTATCGGGCAACGGATGCAGGCACTTACCGATAATTCGCCACGATCGCACCAGTACGGACCGCGTGCCATTGTGCGACTGACCCATGACCCCACTGGCCTCGACCAGGTCGCCGAGATCGATGGCAGCGGTGAACTCTTCATGCAGGAGTGGGTCGTCGATGAGTAGCTGTACCTCTGCCGACCAGTCGCGCAGCTGCGCGAAAAGCACACCGCCATAGTCACGGATGCGCAGCAGGCGACCGCTGACGACTACCTCGGTACCGTCGGCGGCGGCCAGCGCCTCGGCAACGGTGTGGCTGGGCGGCGAGCCGACCGGATAGGCGTCGATTCCTCGCTCCTGCAAGGCCGCAAGCTTGCCAAGCCGCACCTTCACCTGCTCGGGGATCCGCTGCAGTGCCGTTGGCTGAGGCGGCAGGTCGGGCGCGGTGCCATCGTGGTGCAGCAGTCCGGTGGCCACGATGGCCTGCGGCACCGCACTGTATTGACCGGTGTGCCTTGGCTTGTCGCGGTTGCCGAACGGCAAGACCAGGAACCCCTCGGCGATCACCGAAGCGATGCCGATCCGGGGGATGAGCCGGGCGTCCTCGTAGCAGGCGAATCGAGGCACCCATTCGGGTTGATACTTCACGTTGGAGCGGTACAGCTGCTCGAACTGCCAGAACCGTGAGGCGAACATCAACACCGAGCGCCACAGCCGGAGCACGGGGCCCGCTCCGATACGGGAGCCGTCCGCGTAGACCGAGCGGAACATCACGAAGTTGAGAGAAACCCGGGTGATTCCCATGGCCTCTGCCCGGGTGAGTAGCTCGGTAACCATGAATTCGATGGTGCCGTTGGGCGATTGACGCGAACGGCGCATCAATTCGAGGGACACCCCATTGGCTCCCCAGGGCACCAGTGACAGCATGGCGACGGCGTTGCCGTCGGGGTCGACCGCCTCCACCAGCAGGCAGTCACCGTCGGTCGAGTCACCCAATCGCCCGAGGGCCATCGAGAATCCGCGTTCGGTATTGCCGTCGCGCCACATGTCGGCGTTGGCGATGATCTGTTTCGCCTCGTCCGCCGTCAATTCACGATGGCGGCGGATACGCACCGACAGTCCCGAGCGCCGGGCGCGGTTGACGGCCTGGCGGACCGCCGCCATGTGCGGACCTGATATCGAGAATGACCGCGGGTACAGGATCGCCTCGTCGCCGAGTTCGAGTGCGTTCAGGCCGTGTTCGCGGTAGGCGAGCGCACCCTCGGCGCTCGCGCCCATCACCGCGGGCGCCCAGCCGTACGCCTGGCATACCTGTAGCCAGGCGGCAATGGCCTGGCTCCATGCTGTTTTGTCCCCGATGGGGTCCGCGCTGACCAGGCAGACGCCGACCTCCACGCGATATGTCACGGCCGCACGGCCGTTGGGCGCGAAGATCACCGCCTTGTCGCGCCGTGTCGCGAAGTATCCGAGGGAATCGTCCTGCCCGTACCGATCCAGTAGACCCCGAATCAGGGATTCGTCGTCGCCGGTCAGCGCATTGACCGCGCGCTGGGAGCGGAAGAGCACCACGGCCGCGGACATCAGGGCCAGCGCCCCAAACAGACCGAAGAGCCAGTTGAGGAACAGATGCGGATGACCGTCGAAGAACTCGTGGCCCGCGAGGGAGAACCCGGCCACACGGTTCAGCGCCCACCAGAAGCGATCGGATCGCGCCAAGGTCCCCGGAAACATCTCGGTGAGACTCCAGGCGACGACTGTTCCGAGCGTCAATCCACCGATGAGCACGGCAACGGCCTTGACCGTCGCACCGCGCCGCACCTTCGCGTAAAACTCATGCCGCGCGAGGATCAGCAGGATGATCGTGCCGCCGTGGAGCACCAGCCCAAGGATCTCGACGGTGTCGCGATGCTGAATGAAACCGCCGATATTGAGGGCCGACAGCACCGACAGGTTGATCAGCAGGATCCACCACGCCATGCTCTTGCGCACCGCGAGTGCCGCCGCCAGCAGTGACAGCACGAAGGCCCACGCGAGGCTGGTGTCCGGCCAGTCGAACAGATACTCGTCGATAAATGCCCGGGGAACCTGTGTCAGGTGCCGGATGATCGGCGAGATACTCGACAGGAAGATCATCGCCGCGAAGACCCCGACGAGCCACCCGAAGAAGGTCGGTACCCAGTGCAGTGTCGAGGTGGGTGAGGGAATCGGCTTGGGGGTCTTGCCAATTCCCGGGCCGGCTAGTGGCGGTGAGACAGAAACCTCAGATGTCACCTAGCGAGGATAGGCCGTGTAGCTGGGAGTTCACTGACGCTCAGCGCAAGTACTTCTCGCCGGGCCCCTGGCCGGGTTCGTCCGGGACGGCGCTGGCTTCGCGGAACGCCTTCTGCAGACTCTGCAATCCATCGCGGATCGGCGCGGCGTGCGGGCCCAGGTATTCGACCGAGGCCGCCACCAGACCGGCAAGTGCGGTGATCAGCCGGCGGGCCTCGTCGAGATCCCGATGTGGGCTTTCGTCGGGATCGGGGGAGGACAGGCCCAGTTTCTCGGCACTGGAGCTCATCAGCATCACAATGGCCTTGGTGATCACCTCGATCGCCGGGATATCGGCGAGCTCGCGGATCGACTCGGTGAGGGGCTCGTCGTGGTCAAGGTCATCGGTCACGGCTGCTAGACTGTCATGCGCGACCGTTCCCGGCTCCGTCGGGGACATCAAGTGGAGTCCCGCTCCCACCGCTGGCCATACGGTACAGCGGTCCGGTCCAGCCACCTCCGGGTGGTTGTTCTGCGATCTGCAGAACGGCGTATGTCGTCGTGACCGGTCGGCTTCGGGCCCTGCCATGAGCAGGGCTTTTCTGTTCGTAATGAGCAGAGTGCTGATGGACCCCGCTTTATGTCCCTGTCGATCTGTGTTTCGGTCACGACAGTTAGAGGACGAGCCAGGGAGGCCACATCAGCACTGAGACCCGCATCAATGAACGCATCCGCGTACCCGAAGTCCGCTTGATCGGCCCGAAAGGCGAACAGGTCGGCATCGTGCGGATCGAAGATGCGCTTCGCGTCGCCGCAGACGCCGATCTCGACCTTGTCGAGGTAGCCCCAGACGCCAGGCCCCCGGTCTGCAAGATCATGGACTACGGCAAGTTCAAGTACGAGACGGCTCTGAAGGAGCGCGAGTCTCGCAAGAACCAGCAGCAGACCGTTGTCAAGGAACAAAAGCTTCGGCCGAAGATCGACGATCACGACTACGAAACCAAGAAGGGCCACGTTGTGCGCTTCTTGGAAGCCGGATCCAAGGTCAAGGTGACGATCATGTTCCGCGGACGCGAACAGTCGAGGCCCGAACTGGGCTACCGGCTGTTGCAGCGGCTCGGCGCAGACGTCGCCGAGTACGGCTTCGTGGAGACCTCCGCGAAGCAGGACGGCCGCAATATGACGATGGTGCTGGCGCCACACCGGGGTGCGAAGACCCGGGCCAAGGCGGCTCAGCAGGCCGAAGCTCCTGCAGGGCCGGCCCCAGCCCAGGCGGCCCCAGCGGCCGAGCAAGCGCCCACCGAACAGACCTAGTACGGAAAACGAAGGACAGGGAACACCAAGATGCCCAAGGCCAAGACCCACAGCGGTGCGTCGAAGCGCTTCCGCACCACCGGTAGCGGAAAGATCGTGCGCCAGAAGGCGAACCGTCGCCACCTGCTGGAGCACAAGCCCACCAGCCGCACCCGTCGTCTCGACGGCCGCGCCGTGGTTGCAGAGAACGACGCCAAGCGCGTCAAGAAGATGCTGACCGGCTAGCAGCCGCGTTCACGACCACCCCAATACACAGCACCTGCATCACTAGAAATCACTAATAAGGAATACTTATGGCACGCGTGAAAAGGGCCGTCAACGCCCAGAAGAAGCGCCGGACAATCCTGAAGGCCTCCAAGGGCTACCGCGGTCAGCGGTCGCGCTTGTACCGCAAGGCCAAGGAACAGCAGCTGCACTCGCTGACCTACGCATACCGGGACCGTCGCGCCCGCAAGGGTGAGTTTCGCAAGTTGTGGATCGCGCGTATCAACGCCGCGGCTCGCGCCAACGACATCACCTACAACCGATTCATCCAGGGCCTGAAGATCGCGGGCGTCGAGGTTGACCGCAAGAACCTCGCCGAGCTGGCTGTCAGCGATGCGGCCGCGTTCACCGCGCTGGTCGAGGTCGCCAAGGCCGCGCTGCCTGAGGACGTCAACGCTCCAGCCGGGGAAGCCGCCTGAGCAACTCGGCTCTGACTGAGCGGTCACAAACAGTGATCGACGCGGTCAAGCTGCACCGGCCCGCCGCCCGTCGGCGGGCCGGTCTTTTTCTGGCGGAAGGCCCCAACCTGGTCGAGGCCGCACTGCGGTCCGGCGCGGTAGAACGTGTCTTCGCGACCGAGGCTGCGGCAGAGCGATTCGCGGGCCTCTTGGTTGACGCACCCATACATCTGGTGACCGAACGTGCCGCGAAAGCATTGTCCGACACCGTGACTCCGGTCGGGCTGGTAGCCGAGTGCCGTTCCATCGCGGCCACGTGGCCTCAGATCGTCGCGCTTTCACCACGGTTCATCGTTGTCGCCGTTGATATCTCGGAGCCGGGCAACGCGGGCACCCTGATTCGCGTTGCCGACGCGATGGGCGCCGACGCCGTGGTACTGGCTGGTAACAGCGTCGACCCGTTCAACGGCAAGAGCCTGCGTGCCTCGGCGGGCAGCATTTTCAACATCCCCGTCATACCGGAGGGAGATGCGGCGTCGATCGCCGCGGACCTCACCGCGCGGGGTGGGGCAGTGCTGGCCACCACCCTCGACGGCGAGCTGTCGCTCGACGATGCCGATCCGGTGCTGGCCGGGGCCTGTGCCTGGATCTTCGGAAACGAAGCGCACGGGCTCGACAGCGCGACGGCCGCACTGGCTACACATCGGATCAGCATCCCGATGCGCGGGGGAGCCGAAAGCCTCAACCTGGCCAGCGCCGCGTCGATTTGCCTATACGCCACGGCGCGGATGCATCGCGGTCAATAGCCTCCAGTACTATCCGACAAAGCCGTAACGACGAGTACTAGTAACTTCCACGGATCGAGGAACCTAATGCCCGCACCCCTGCAGATCAGGCACTTTCGTGAGTCGGATGTTCCCGACCAGACCGGTAAGACACACGTCATCACCGGCGCGAACAATGGCCTAGGTCTCGTCGCCGCCGAGGCGCTGGCCCGCGCCGGTGCCCGCGTCGTGCTGGCCTGCCGCAACCAGGAGACCGGGCGGGCAGCGCTGGACAAGGTGCGCTCACTGGGGCCCAACGCCGATCATGCGCTGGTCGAACTGGACCTCACCAGCCTTGCCTCCGTGCGGTCCGCCGCGGACGCGATCCGCACTCAGGCGCCCACTGTCGATGTACTGATCAACAACGCCGGCGTCATGGCGATCCCGCTGCGGCGTACCGCCGAGGGATTCGAGATGCAGATCGGTGTCAACCACCTCGGTCACTTCGTCTTGACCGACGCGCTGCTGCCCTCGCTGCTCGCTGCCGACGCACCCCGGGTGGTGTCGCTGGGAAGTGTCGCGCACGCGCAGGGACGCAATCAGCTGAAGGTCGATGATCTGAACTTCACCCAGCGTCGGTACAACCGGATGACCGCATACCGCGCCTCGAAGCTCGCCTGCATGCTGTTTGGCTCGGAGCTGGCCCGCAAGGCCGCCGCCGCCGGATCCTCACTGGTGTCGGTGAATGTGCACCCCGGGGTGGCCGCCACCAACCTGTTCGACTCCATGATCCCGAAGATCCCAGGGCTGCATAAGGCCTTCTACTTCGGCATGGGTCTGGTGCTCCAGGACGAGCGTCAGGGCGCCGAGGCTGAGCTGTACGCGGCATCGATGCCCGATGTGCAGCCCGACGACTACCTTGGCCCCACTCAACTGACGGGTGCGCGCGGTCCGGTGGCTCGTGCGCCCCGATCCAGCGAGGCACGTGATGCGCAGCTGGCGGCGCGGCTATGGGAGAAGTCGGTAGAGCTCACCGGCGCGAACTACTCCCGCCTCACCGGCTAGGCCCCGCTGCGATCACTCTGAGTCCAACACTCGTGTCGCGCATCGTGGTTCGGCATGATCGGTGCTCGACGCGGGTGTGGCTGAGAGGCTAGGCACCGGCCTGCAAAGCCGTTCACACGGGTTCGAGTCCCGTCACTCGCTCTATTTCGTCGACAAAGAGGGCCCCCTGTTCAACAGGGGGCCCTCTTTGTCGACATTGGTCCGGGCGCCTAGCCGGCGGCCGGCTCCTCCGCGGCTTTCGGCGGTTGACCATCCGGCGACTCGAGAACCGGAGGGGTTGGCGCTCCCGGCATCACCGTCGGGGCGGTCGCCTCGATCCCGGCCGCGCTCTGCGGCGGTGCACCGTGTGGATCCTCCAGCGCGGGGTTCTCGTTCCCCGCACCGAACTGCACCCCCGTGGTGCTGGCAGGGGCGGCGGGCGTCGTGCCGCCCTGAATCCCGTACCGCGTGCTGGAAGAGGTCAACACGTTCGCGGGATGAGCGGCATTGCCCAACTTGCTGCCCGGCAGTCCGGCAGCGCCGGCCGCGGGATCGGCGTTGGCGGCGATCTTCACGCCGCGCGCGTCCACCGCGGCCGGCGCCACCGCCGGGAAGTTGTTGTAGATGTACGTGTAGCTGCCGGGGGTGGCGGGCAGTGGTGCCGGTACGCCGGGCACGAAAGGTATTCCCGGTGGGTCAGCGAGCGCGGTGGGCGCCGGGAGCGCTCCCAACGCGAGCGCTCCGGCGACACCTGCCATGGCGGCAACGATCTTCCTTTTCGGCACAAGTACCTCCCTAGATCTTGATCGGGTCGCCGTAGATGGCGAACTCAGTGTGCGCCGAGGCGGTCGAGATCCTCAAGTAGACATACGAGCGGATGGTGACATCGCCGCCGCACGCGTCGGCCTTGATGTGCAGATTATCGACATCGAGCATCGCCTTGCCGCTATCACTCAACGCCATGTTGGCCAGGGGGAGGTCGGTGATCACACCAGGCTGCAAGATGGTCTGCACAAACCCGGCGAGACCACCCGAACCACCGACCGACGGACCACCGCTGTAGCCCACAGACCCGGCCAGACCGCCGGTGCCACCGATCTGCAGACCGCTGGAAACGTCTGTCTGACAACCCAGTTGGTATCCCGCGATGAACAGGCTGTCGGTGATCGGGGCGGACCCTCCGGTGGCGATCGCCGTCGCGTCGAAGGTCACGAACGCCTCGCGGGAGTTGGAGGCCTCGGCCAGGTTGGGTACCGAGTTGATGGTCTCGTGGTCGATCCGGATCATCAGCGTCCACCCGTCACGACTTACCTTGGTGTACGTCTGCGGCGCCATGGACACCGGATCGGCCTGGGCCGGAGCCGTAGCCAAGGTACAGATCGCGGTGAACAACGCCATGACGGCGCCGACTCGCTTACGTACTGCCATCTGAGTGCCTCGTTTCCCCTTGCGGATGTGAATGGTGGTGAACCTGTGTCTGAGTTTGGGAGCTATTGCGGCGTCGTCGATTACCGGTCGGTGTGATAGGTCCGTTATCAAGCTGACGGAAAGATACGCCTGCGAAAACACCGCCGCTGATCAAAACTCACAGCCCGTTCACAGGAATCGCCTTGGGGGACAAGCGTCCTCACCCCTGAATTTCCTTCACGGTGAGTTGATGATGTGTTGCTGGACGCCGACAATCGACAAAAGACAGGCTGTCCGAACTAGTTGGTGCGCTGGGCTAATCGCCCGATGAACACCGCGTGTCGGGCCGCTCACGGCACGGTGAACCCGTTGTCCGGACGACGCAGTTTCGTCTGTCAGGCGATAGGAATTTCGCGGCCGAAAATGTGGTCTACGCCACAGAAGTGCCCTGTAAAAGCTGCGTAAACAGGTGTTACGCGACCTCGCGACCACCCCGGATGGCCCACCGGGGAGAGGCCAACGAGAAGGCGGCATGCAACAGCTCGCCCGCACGCGCGGTGAGCGACGTCGGCTGGACCGACGGCGGTACGTAGTGCATGGGCATTCCCCGCCTGTCCCGCGGTGGTGCGGTGATCTTGGGTGCCTCGACGAGGGGTGCATCAGGCGGCAACTCTCCCCGTGCGCGCTTGTATGCCGATACCGCACGCGGATGGAGCCGGATGTCCTCCGGCAGGGGACTGAACGCCAGCTGCACCACTTTGCCAAACAATCGCAGGAGCACTTCGTCACCAGGGGTCCAACGCATGCCGGCCTTCTCGCGCACCGAAGAACTGAACACTCCGGTGGCGACCCAGTTCTGAAATACTCTGGCCGGGGCCCAGATCTGCTGCCAGAGGAAGTCCGGCATCAGTACGTACTTCGGCTTCGGGATCTGAATGTGGAAGATATCCAACGCGGCCCGATTGATCTCCAGTTGGTCATCACAGACCCGCGCCCAGTACTCCTGGAACTCTTCCCAGGAATTGGGCACCGGCCGCATGCTCATGCCGTACATCCGGTACCACTGGACGTGCTCGGCGAACAGCTGCCGCTTTTCTGTCTCGGTAAGCCCGCCACAGAAGTACTCGGCGGTGTTGATGATGAGCATGAAGAACGTGGCGTGAGCCCAATAGAAGGTCTCCGGATTGAGGGCGTGGTACCGCCGTCCCTTGCCATCGACACCTTTGATGGTGTCGTGGTACCCCCGAATCTGGCGCCCGGTGTCCGCGGCGCGGTCGCCGTCGTAGACCACGCCCATGATGGGAAAGACCGAACGCGTGACCCGTTGCAGAGGTTCGCGCAACAGGATCGAATGATCCTCGACACCGGCGCCCAACTCCGGGTACATGTTCTGGATGGATCCGATCCACACGCCAAGCAGCCCGGTGCGCAGATCTGCGAAGTACTTCCATGTCAGCGAATCTGGGCCCAGCGGTTGCGGTGCGTCGTCCTGATCGATTTCATGCGCTGGCTCGGCGGGCGATCGCGCTCCGGACGCGTGCTCGCGCGCAGATCGCCGAGCACCTCGGCTGGCAGTGGCGGATGTCATCGTTGACCCTCCTGTGTGGTGCCTATCACGCACGATATGGGTGACAACCGACGTTGTCCACGAGTCCCCTTGGGGTATTGGGAACCGTTTGCCAACCGTGTCCGAAGCTCCACGCTGCCGCTACCAGCGCCGACCGACTGTGACCAGGCAGTTGAGGAGGGGCGCCCAGCCATCGCGACACTGGCAACGACGAGATTGCCGCCGCACACCCCAGCACATAGGCTGATGCGGTGGATGTCGAGCCGTCAGGCCTCGATGCCGATCCGGACCGTGAGCACGACACTGGAATCCGTAAGCGCAGGCGAGGCCGCACCCGTGGGCCTGTGCGGCATGACCTCGCCGCGGAGTCGGCAGACAACGCGGTGCCGGCGGAAGACTCCGATCCCACCGAACCCACGTCTCGGCAGATCGCGCGCGCGTCACGTACGGCCGGTGACTGGTTTCGCAAGATGGATCGGGATCCCACCGTCGTGGCGGCGGTACGCCGCGCCCGCCGTTCACTGCCCGGCGACCCATACTTCGGTGATCCTTTGTCCACAAGCGGTTTTGGTGGGGCGAGTGCGGTGGCGCGTGCGGCCGACCGGTTGGTGACCGACAGGGATACCGCGTTCCGCGAGTTCGGGTTCGGCGCGCTGCAGATCTGGCAGGCCTTCACCGAGAAAGTCAGCAAGCAACCGGCCAATCGGGAGGTCACGCTGGTCTTCACCGACCTCGTCGGATTCTCGGGATGGGCACTTGAGGCCGGCGACGAGGCGACCCTGAAATTGCTGCGCCGCGTGGCATCGGTCGCCGAGCCACCCATGCTCAACGCCGGGGGCCAGGTGGTCAAGCGTATGGGTGACGGCATCATGGCCGTCTTCGACGACCCGGTGACGGCCCTACGTGCTGTCCTTCCCGCCCGCGAGGCATTGAGAAACGTTGAAATCCAGGGATATACGCCGCTGATGCGGATCGGCATCCACACCGGGACGCCTCAGCGCATCGGATCGGACTGGCTTGGCGTCGACGTGAACATCGCGGCCCGTGTCATGGAGAGCGCCACCAAGGGTGGCTTGGCGATCTCGCAACCCGCTCTGGCCAAGGTGCCCCTGGTGCTTCTCGATCACTTGGGCCTCTCACCCACGCCCGTCCGGAGACCGCTGTTCTCCAGCAGGCCCGCAGGCGTGCCCGAGAACATGAAGATGTACCTGCTCGAAACTCGCAGGGAACTACCAGCGGCGGGAGATGACGGTCGCGTCTAGACGGTGCGATCATGGGTCATGCGGAGAGTCTGGGCCGCGCTAGTTCGGCTACGAGTGACGATCGCTTATGCGGTCGCGCTGGTCGCGGTGGCCACGGTGCTGGTTGTGGAAGGTCCGCGCGTGCAAGACCGAGTTGTCGCGCATGCCAGTACCAATCTGCACAATCTTCATCAGGGACGGCTGGGGACGCTCATCGGCAGTGCCTTTGTCACCGACGCGGGGCCGATCTATCTATGGCTTCCCGGCTTGATCTGCATTCTCGCCCTCGCTGAGCTTCAATGGCGCAGCGGACGTTTGGCATTGACCTTTGCCCTCGGGCACATAGGCGCAACCCTCATCGTCGGGGTCGGAACGGCGCTGGCGATCTGGATGCACTGGGCCCCGGTATCCCTCGCACGGGCCAGTGACGTAGGGATGAGTTATGGAGCGGCCGCCGTCGTCGGGGCACTGACGGCATCGATCCCGCCGCGCTGGCGCGCCTCCTGGATAGCGGGCTGGATCTCCGTCGGCGCCGTGTCCATCGCATGCAACCAAACCTTCACCGAGGTAGGACACCTCACAGCACTTCTCCTCGGAGTGCTCGCCGCACAGACACTTTCTCTGCGCGCACCACGTTGGTCCGCACTTCGATTGGTGCTCTTAGGGTTCGGCGGACTCTTCGCCCTCATGATGTTCTCCGAAGATGGCCAGACCCTCGCCGCGGCGGTACCCACCGCGCTGGCGGCAGTACTCGTCACCCAGTGGGTCAGGTTGCGGCGGAAGCCTCGTGATCAAGTAGCCATCGCTTGATAGGAAGCCCATAGCGGAAGCCTCCCAATGCGCCACCGACTCGGTACACCCGGTGACACGGGACGAACAGCGCCGCCGCGTTACGCGCGCACGCACTGGCGGCGCCACGGATGGCAGCGGGTCGCCCAGCGCGCGCGGCGAACTCGCTGTAGGTGATGGGTGCCTCCGGATCGACACTGCGCAACACGTCCCAGGCATGCATCAGGAAATCTCCGGACTGCTGGGTGACGGGAATCGGGTCGATGGCGGTCAGATCGCCCGCGTGGTAGTCGGTGACAGCCTTGGTGACTTTCCCGAGGTCACGCTTGCGGCTGAGGGTCTGCGGGCGCAACGTCGGATGAATCAGCGCGCGCAGCAGGTCGGGGGAGTCCGTCCACCCCGAGGCCAGGACCGCGCCCGACCCGTCGACGATGGCGGTGAATGGTCCTACCGGGGTGGTCAGTGTCGTGTAGTCGCTCATGAGTTTCCTTTCCGCGTGCGGTTGCGTTGACGTGTCTGCGCGGCGATCCCCTTGCGCCACAGGTGCATAGATACATACGAACGCCACGGCGAGCAGTCACGGGCGGCCGCGAGGTCGATCCCCTCGGCCAACGCGCCGCGGCGCAGCACCAAATCGTGTTCGAGCAGGACATCTGGATCAGCGAGTTGACGCATCACCACGTAGTCCGCGGTCCAGGGTCCGATTCCCTTGATTTCCAACAGCTGCCTACGCATGTCGGCGGCGGCCATGCCCTGATGCAACTCCAGCTTACCCGTCGCAAGCCTGTCCGCTGCTCCGACAATTGCGCCGATCCGTGCCGCTGGACCAGCCAATACCCCCGCGCCCGCTGCGGCGACAGATTCGGTGGTGGGAAACAGGTGAGTCACCCGCCCCGTCATGTCCGTCACTTCCTCACCGAGCCTGGCAACCAGGTTTGCTGTCGCCGTGTTGGCCGCGGACACCGAGATCTGCTGACCGATCATGGTGCGTAACAGCAGCTCTGACCCGTCGACCGTTCCGGGTACCCTGATTCCGGGAGCCTCGGCAACGAGGGGGGTCAGCGCGGGATGCGACGACAATGCGTCATCGACCGCGGCGGGGTCGGCGTCGAGATCAAGAAGGTGACGCAGGCGCGCTACCGCAGGTGCCAAGTCGCGCATATCGGCGAGCTGCAGGTCCGCCCGTACCTGATCGGCGGCCACCGTCAGGGTCACGACGACCGGACCGTGAGGCATCCGCAGCGCCCGGGTGTAGCGCCCCTCGGAAAAGTCTTCGACACCGTGCGCGCAGTGATGTTCCAGCAGCCAGGTGGACCACGCGACGTTATGAGGCTGCCGCAGGGGAAGTTTGAGACTGACTCCGCTAGGTGTCGGAGCCGATGTCAGGTCTTCCCGGCGGGGCAATTCGGTCCGCAGCTTCGACGGTGTGGTTGCGAACACCGCCGCAATCGTGTCGTTGAACTGCCGGATACTGGAAAACCCTGCCGCAAAAGCGATATCGGACATGGCCAGCCCGGTCCGCTGAATCAGCAGACGCGCGGTGGTGGCCCGATTCGCCCGTGCCAGGGCCAGCGGGCCCGCGCCGAGCTCAGCCAGCAGGACCCTGTTGAGTTGGCGACTCGAGTATCCCAGGGCACGAGACAAGCCCTCGACACCTTCACGCTCGACCACGCCATCGCTGATGAGGCGCATCGCGCGAACAGCTAAGTCGGACTTGACATTCCACAGCGGCGATCCCGGCGCCGCGTCCGGCAGACACCGTCGGCACGCCCGATAGCCATCGGCCTGCGCGGAGGCGGCGGTGGGATGGAATGAGACATTCTGCCGTTTTGGTGTGATGGCAGGACAGGACGGTCGGCAGTAGATTCCCGTGGTGCGAACCGCCGTGTAGAACTGCCCGTCGAACCGGGTGTCACGGGACTGCACGGCCCGGTAGCAGGCCTCCGCGTCAAGTTCCATGCATTCGAGCATGCCCGCCGCCACGCCACCGTGCTAGCGGAAATCAGACATTACCGTCGGCTCGGGGTTGTCGCCCAGATTCGGACGTAGCGACGCCAGGCCAGCAGCGTGATCACCATCGATATCGCGGTGCCCGCTGTCGCCCCGGCCCACCTATGGCGCCATGCGGCCACCAGCGCCGAGACCAGGGCGGTGCTGCCGAGGAGGCTCAACGTGGTGAGGGCGCTATCCGATGTGGGTTTGGTCATCCAGATCTCCTCGCCACGTATGGCGCGAGTGGCAAACGACCTGTCATCCCGGGGCGGCGGTGTCACGACCGGGTTGATCACGAGCCAGACGCCGATGGGGATTGCCCACCGCCACTGCCGGGTCCATACCGGTACGAGCAACAGCGGTGTGCTCGCCCATCGCGACCACGCGCTCACCGGGTGACAATGTCTTTCGAAGATCCAGCGGCGCACTGCTTCGCCATTCACATCGTCGACACTAGGCCGCGCCGGTCATGCCCGTCTGGCATGACCGGAAGGTGGTTAACGCGTCTTACCCTATGATCGGCATCCGTGGCTGATCACTCGCAGGATCCTTCAGTGGACCCATCAGAGAGAACTCTGACGAGCGCCGTTGATGCGGCGCGGGCGGCATTCGACGCCGCGGGCGACCTGGACGCACTCGCGCAGGCGAAGATCGATCATCTGGGGGAGAAGTCGCCCGTGGCACTGGCCCGTCAGGCTCTCGGCGCTCTGCCGAAGGAGCAACGGGCCGAGGCCGGCAAGTTCGTCAACGCCGCGCGCACCCAGGCGCAACAGGCGTACGACGCCAGGCTGGAAGCACTGCGTGCCGAACGTGACGCGGCGGTACTCGTCGCGGAACGTGTCGATGTGACGTTGCCGTCGACACGGCAGGCCATCGGCGCGCGCCATCCGATCACGATTCTCTCCGAACACATCGCGGATACCTTCGTCGCGATGGGCTGGGAGGTGGCCGATGGCCCCGAGGTGGAAACCGAGCATTTCAATTTCGATGCCCTCAACTTCCTGCCCGATCACCCGGCACGTAGTACGCAGGACACCTTCTACATCGCCCCTGAGGATTCCCGGCAGGTGCTGCGCACACACACCTCACCGGTGCAGGTCCGCACCCTGCTGGCACGCGAGCTGCCCGTCTATGTGATTTCGCTGGGCCGTGCCTTCCGCACCGACGAGATCGACGCCACCCATCTGCCCGCCTTCCATCAGGTAGAAGGGCTCGCGGTGGACCGCGGACTCACCCTGGCCAATCTCAAGGGCACCCTCGACGCATTCGCCCGGGCGATGTTCGGGGCGCAGGCACACACCCGGATGCGTCCACACTTCTTCCCGTTCACCGAACCGTCCGCCGAGGTAGATGTCTGGTTTGAGAACAAGAAGGGTGGTGCGGGCTGGGTTGAATGGGGTGGCTGCGGCATGGTCAACCCGAATGTCCTGCGAGCCAGCGGTATTGATCCCGACGAATACAGCGGTTTCGCATTCGGCATGGGATTGGAGCGCACCCTGCAGTTCCGTAACGGCCTTCCCGACATGCGCGACATGATCGAAGGCGATGTGCGCTTCAGTCTTCCGTTCGGGGTGAGTGCCTGATGCGTATTCCCTACAGCTGGCTTATCGAGGTGCTGCGCGCCGGTGCCCCGGAATTCTCCGCCGCTCCCGCGGATATCGAGGAAGCGCTGATCCGCATCGGCCACGAAGTGGAAGAGGTCATCGTTCCCGGACCGGTTACCGGTCCGCTCGTGGTCGGAAGAGTCGCCCAGATCACCGAGCTCACCGAGTTCAAGAAGCCGATCCGATTCTGCCTGGTCGACGTCGGTGAGGCGGAGCCTCGTGAAATCGTCTGTGGTGCGTCCAACTTCGCGGTCGATGACCTCGTGGTGGTGGCACTTCCGGGTGTCACGTTGCCCGGTGACTTCGCTATCGCGACACGAAAGACCTACGGACACACCTCGGACGGGATGATCTGCTCGACGACCGAGCTCGGGCTCGGGTCGGAATCGGCCGGCATTCTGGTGCTGCCCCCGGGGACCGCCAAGCCTGGTGCCGATGCCATCGAGGTCGTCGGACTTGACGATGCCGTCTTCGATCTGTCGATTACGCCCGATCGTGGATACTGCCTGTCCGTTCGCGGACTGGCACGCGACCTGGCGTGTGCGTACGACCTGGAGTTCGTCGATCCCGCTGCGGTACAGCCGCTCCCGGTCGACGGGCCGTCGCTGCCCGTGCATATCGATGCCGGGACCGGAGTCAAGCGCTTCGGGTTGCGTCCCGTCATCGGCATCGATCCGGCGGCGGTATCGCCATGGTGGCTGCAGCGCCGGCTGATGCTCTGCGGTATCCGGACCATCTCGCCGGCGGTGGACGCCACCAACTACGTGATGCTCGAAATCGGGCATCCCATGCACGCGCACGACAACGCCCGGATCAGCGGGGATTTCCGGGTGCGGTTCGCCACACCCGGTGAAACGGTGGTCACCCTCGACGACGTAGAACGCACGCTCGAACCCGGCGACGTCCTGATCGCAGACGACGCCGGTGTCACCGCCATCGGTGGTGTGATGGGCGCAGGTAGCACCGAAATGCGCGACGACTCCACGGACGTGCTCCTTGAGGCCGCGGTGTGGGATCCGGCCGCGGTGCTGCGCACTCAACGACGGTTGCACCTGCACAGCGAGGCGGGGCGCCGTTACGAACGTTCCGTCGATCCTGCGATATCCGTTGCTGCGCTTGATCGTTGCGCGTCTCTGCTGCGTGAGATCGCTGGCGGCAGCACGCCTGCCGAGCTCACCGACTGGTCCGCGGACGCGGAAGCCCGGTCTGAGATCGTCATCGCCGCCGACCTGCCGGAACGCGTCGCCGGAGTCACCTACGCCGCGGGAGTGGCAGAGCGCCGGCTCCGTCAGATCGGCGCCGAGGTGGTTGCCGAGGGCGACACACTGCGGGTGATACCGCCGAGCTGGCGCCCCGATATTGTCGAGGGTGCCGACCTGGTCGAGGAGGTACTGCGACTCGAAGGCCTGGAAGACATCCCGTCGATTCTGCCTGCGGCGCCACAAGGCGGCGGTCTTACCCCGACGCAACGCCGTCGCCGTGCGGTAGGGAAGTCGTTGGCCCTCAGCGGATACACCGAGATCTTGCCGATGCCCTTCTTGCCGGCTGGGGTATTCGACGCATGGGGGCTGGACGGCGACGATGCGCGCCGCCGCACCACTAAGGTTCTCAACCCGCTGGAATCCGATCGCCCCGAGCTGGCCAGCACCCAGTTGCCTGGTGTGCTCGAAGCCTTGTCGCGCAATATTTCTCGCGGGACCCCCGATGTAGCACTGTTCACCATCGGTCAGGTCGTGCGGCCCACCGCGGAGACCCGGGCGATCCCGCTGCTCGATGTCACCGATCGCCCCTCCGAGGCCGAGCTGACCGCACTGCTCGAATCCCTGCCCGCGCAGCCGGTCCATGTGGCGCTTGTGCTGGCCGGGGTGCGCGAGCCGAGTGGGCCGTGGGGGCGTGGACGTGCCGCGGATGTCACCGATGCTCTGGAGGCGGCGCGGATCATCGGGCGTGCTGCTTATGTGGATCTTTCGCTGCGGGCCGGCGATGAATTGCCCTGGCACCCGGGACGGTGCGCAGAGATTGTGGCCGGCGGCCAGGTTGTCGGGCATGCCGGTGAGCTGCATCCGGCGGTGATCGAGCGGCTCGGGCTGCCTAAGCGCACATGCGCTCTGGAACTCAACCTCGATGCGCTTCCCGTCACTAATCCGCTTCCCGCGCCAAGGATTTCGCCGTTTCCAGCGGTTCTTCAGGACGTCTCGCTGGTGGTCGCCGAGACGGTGCCTGCCGATGCGGTCACCGAGGCGCTGCGTGACGGTGCGGGCGATCTGATCGAAGATGTGCGGCTCGTGGAGGTCTACACCGGACCGCAAGTGGGCGAAGGCAACAAATCGTTGAACTTCCGGCTGCGTTTCCGGGCGGCTGACCGCACCCTGACAGAAGACGAGGCCACCGCCGCACGGATCACGGCGGTGGCCTCTGCGGCCGAGCGCGTCGGGGCAACCCAACGCGCCTAGCAGGTCTTACTGTCCCCGGCGCTGGTCAGCCTGCTCGCGGTGCTGCTCCTGGCGCTGACGATCGGCACGATCCGACATGGAAGGCTCCCTTCTCGCTCGTTATCGACTGCTGGCGCTATTCGCCAGCTACTTCCACCGTAGCTGTGGGAACCGGGCATTACACCGTTTAGCTCAAGTTGAGGTTGACCGCGAATTCCACGGCATCGGTCGAATATATTTGCGCTTGTCTGCATAATGATACAGAATTGGTCTCATGACTACTGGGTTCTCGGTCGCGGTCGCCGGTGCCAGCGGCTACGCCGGCGGTGAGATCTTGCGTCTGCTGCTCGCACATCCGGCGTACGCTGCGGGCCGCCTGCGCATCGGGGTGCTGACCGCTGGCTCAAATGCCGGCACCAGCCTCATCGAGCATCACCCGAATCTGACACCTTTGGCTGACCACAAACTACAGCCCACCGATCCCAAACTGTTGCGGGGTCATGACGTGGTGTTCCTCGCGCTCCCGCACGGTTCCTCGGCCAAGATCGCCGATGAGCTGGGGCCGCAGACCCTCATCATCGACTGCGGTGCGGACTTTCGGCTGACCGATGCCGCCGCGTGGCAGCGCTACTACGGCTCAAAGCATGCCGGAAGCTGGCCGTACGGCTTGCCCGAGCTTCCAGGCAAGCGCGATGCCCTGCACCGCACCAGGCGCGTGGCAGTTCCCGGCTGCTATCCGACGGCGGCACTGTTGGCGTTATCTCCCGCGGTGACGGCGGGCCTCGTGGAACCCTCGGCCACCGTGGTGGCGGTGAGTGGCACCACGGGCGCCGGACGTGCCCCCAAGGCCGATCTCTTGGCCTCCGAGGTGATGGGATCCGCGCGCGCCTACAACGTTGCCGGTGCGCATCGGCATACCCCGGAAATCGCTCAGGGACTGAATCATCCTTCGGGCAAGCCGGTCACCGTCTCCTTCACCCCCGTGCTCGTCCCCATGCCCCGCGGCATCCTTGCCACGTGTACAGCGCCGACCACGGCAACGCTGGCTCACATCCGCGAGGCCTACGAGGAGGCATATCGCGATGAGCCTTTCGTCCATGTACTTCCCGAAGGGCAATTGCCCACCACCAAGGCGGTATCGGGGAGCAACGCCGCACACATCGGCCTCGCCGTCGACCCCGATGCGGGTGTGTTGGTGGCGATCGCAGCCATCGACAACCTCGTGAAGGGCACCGCCGGGGCCGCGGTTCAATCCATGAACCTCGCCCTCGGTTGGCCCGAGGGCGACGGCCTGACCTTCGTGGGGGTGGCACCGTGACCGATGGTCTTCGCGCCAGCGGCTCATCCGTGACCGCTGCGACGTCACCTCTGGTGCGCACCCAGGGTGTCACCGCCCCCGCAGGTTTCAAGGCGGCCGGAATCGCCGCCGGCATCAAGGCGTCCGGTAGGCCCGATCTTGCCCTGGTCTTCAACGAGGGGCCGGACTACGCCGCGGCGGGCGTATTCACCCGCAACAAGGTGAAGGCCGCACCGGTGCTCTGGTCACAGCAGGTACTCACCACGGGCCGCCTGCGCGCCGTGATTCTCAATTCCGGCGGAGCGAATGCCTGCACCGGACCACTCGGATTTCAGGACAGCCACGCCACCGCGGAAGAGGTTGCGAAGACCCTCAGCGACTGGGGCACCGAGACCGGGGCCATTGAGGTAGCCGTGTGTTCCACCGGGCTCATCGGCGACCGGCTGCCCATGGACAAGGTGCTGGCCGGGGTGCGGGAAATCGTGCACGAGCTGGCCGGAGGCCTGGGCGGCGGTACCGATGCCGCGCACGCCATCATGACCACCGATACCGTGCCCAAAGAGGCTGCGCTGCACCATAAAGGCGGCTGGACGGTGGGCGGCATGGCCAAAGGCGCGGGCATGCTCGCGCCTTCGCTGGCGACCATGCTCGTGGTCATCACGACCGACGCCGCCGTGCCTGCCGCGCAGCTTGATTCCGCGTTGCGGGCGGCGACCGCTCGCACCTTCGACCGGCTCGACGTCGACGGCAGCTGTTCGACCAACGACACCGTGCTCTTGTTGGCCTCCGGGGCAAGCGAGATCACGCCCGATGCCCAGGAATTCGCCGCGGCGGTCGCCCGGGTCTGCGACGACCTGGCCGCGCAGCTGCAGTCCGATGCCGAGGGTGTCACCAAACGGATCCTGATCACCGTCACCGGCGCCGTCAGCGAGGACGACGCGGTCGCCACCGCGCGGACCGTCGCTCGCGACAGTCTTGTCAAGACCGCCCTCTTCGGTTCAGACCCCAACTGGGGTCGGGTGCTCGCAGCGGTGGGAATGGCTCCGATAGACCTCGACCCGGATCGCGTCACCGTGTCATTCAACGGAAACCTGGTATGCGCCAACTGCACCGGCGTCCAGGGTGCCCGTGATATCGACTTGTCCGGGCCGGATGTCGAAGTGCTTATCGACCTCGGCGCCGGAGATCAGACGGCGACCATCCGGACCACCGATCTCTCGCATGCCTACGTCGAAGAGAATTCGGCGTACAGCTCATGAAGGCCCCGAAAAAAGCACGGGTGCTGGCCGAGGCGCTGCCGTGGCTCAAGAAGCTGCACGGCGCCATCGTCGTGATCAAATACGGCGGCAACGCCATGACCGACGACGCCCTGAAAACGGCCTTCGCCGAAGACATGGTCTTCCTCCGCAATTGCGGTATCCATCCTGTCGTCGTACACGGCGGCGGCCCGCAGATCACGTCGATGCTGAAAAAACTCGGCGTGTCCGGCGAGTTCAAGGGCGGTTTCCGGGTCACCACGCCGGAAGTGCTGGACATCGCACGCATGGTGCTGTTCGGCCAGGTCGGCCGCGAGCTCGTCGGGTTGATCAACAGCCACGGACCCTACGCGGTGGGGATCACCGGCGAGGACGCGCAACTGTTCACGGCCGTGCGGCGTACCGCGACCGTAGATGGCGTCGAGACCGATATCGGACTGGTCGGTGATGTGGCACAGGTAAATCCGGAAGCGATCCTCGACTTGATCGATGCCGGACGCATCCCAGTGGTATCCACCCTTGCCCCCGACGCGGACGGTGTGGTCCACAACCTCAATGCCGACACGGCGGCCGGTGCGCTCGCCGAAGCCCTTGGCGCCGAGCGCCTCCTGATGCTCACCGATATCGAGGGGCTGTACACCGACTGGCCGGATCGGGGATCGCTGGTTACCGCTATAGCCGCCGAGGATCTGCGTGGGCTCCTTCCCGCCCTGGAATCGGGGATGATTCCCAAGGTCGAGGCATGTCTGCGTGCGGTAGACGGTGGAGTGCCCAGCGCCCACATCATCGACGGGCGCGTGGAGCATTGCGTCTTGGTCGAACTATTCACCGACGAGGGTGTCGGGACAATCGTCAGGAGCCAATCATGAGCAGTACCAGTGAGACTCAGCAGCGCTGGGAAAACGTCATGATGAACAACTACGGCACACCGCCGGTCGTCCTTGCCGAGGGCGACGGCGCCGTCGTCACCGACGTCGACGGCAAGCGGTACCTGGATCTGTTGGGCGGCATCGCCGTCAACGTATTAGGCCACCGCAACCAGACCGTCATCGATGCCGTCACACATCAGCTCTGCACGCTCGGCCACACGTCGAATCTGTACGCGACGGGTCCTGGCATCGAGCTGTCCGAGGCGCTCATCGCGCGGCTGGGTGTTCCCGGCAGGGTGTTTCTCTGCAACTCCGGCACCGAAGCCAACGAGGCCGCGCTCAAGCTGACCCGCCTGACCGGACGCACGAAAGTCGTAGCGGCCGAGGGCGCCTTCCACGGCCGAACCATGGGGTCGCTCGCCCTCACCGGCCAGCCGTCCAAGCAGGCCCCGTTCGAGCCGCTGCCCGCAGGGGTGGTTCACGTACCCTACGGCGACCTGGCTGCCATCGAGGCTGTAGTCGATGGGGACACCGCCGCGGTCTTCCTGGAACCGATCATGGGTGAAGGCGGAGTGGTGGTTCCGCCGGAGGGCTACCTCGCCGGGGTACGGGAGATCACCGCCCGCCACGGTGCGCTGCTGGTGCTCGACGAGGTACAAACCGGAATTGGGCGTACCGGAACATTTTTCGCGCACCAACAGGTGGGTATTACCCCCGATATCGTCACGCTGGCCAAGGGGCTCGGCGGCGGGCTGCCCATCGGCGCCTGTATCGCGACCGGGGCAGCCGCGGAGCTGCTCACTCCGGGTCTGCACGGCAGCACATTCGGCGGCAATCCCGTGTGTGCGGCGGCGGCTCTGGCGGTCCTGCGGGTCCTCGACGAGCAGAACCTCGTCGACCATGCTGCCGCGGCCGGAAAGTCGTTGAGTCACGCCATCGAAGGGCTGAACCATCCGTTGGTCGCACGGGTGCGTGGCGCCGGACTTCTCCTGGGCATAGTCCTGACGGAACAGCGCGCCAAGGCCGCCGAGGCCGCGGCACGCGAGGCCGGCTTCCTTCTGAACGCCGCCGCACCCGATGTGCTGCGGCTGGCCCCACCGCTGATCATCAGCGATGAACAGATCGGGGAGTTCGTCGCCGCGCTGCCCGGCATCCTCGATACCGCGGCAGGACAGGAGCTGGCATGAGTAATTCGAGGTCAATTCGCCATTTCCTCAGGGATGACGATCTGTCACCGGCCGAGCAGGCCGAAGTCCTCACGCTGGCCGCCGAGCTCAAGAAGGCACCGTTTTCGCGGCGGCCGCTTGAGGGGCCCCACGGGGTCGCCGTCATCTTCGAGAAGAACTCCACCCGAACCCGCTTCTCCTTCGAGATGGGCATAGCGCAGCTGGGCGGGCACGCCGTGGTCGTCGACAGCCGTACCACGCAGTTGGGTCGCGAGGAGACTCTCGAGGACACCGGACAGGTGCTGTCCCGCTACGTGGAAGCCATCGTGTGGCGGACCTACGCACAGGAACGCTTGACCGCCATGGCTTCCGGGTCCACGGTGCCGATCGTGAACGCCCTGTCTGACGACTTCCATCCCTGCCAGGTGCTCGCGGATCTGCAGACACTGGCCGAACGTAAAGGCTCGCTGGCCGGGTTGCGGCTGACGTATCTGGGTGACGGCGCGAACAACATGGCGCACTCACTGATGGTCGGTGGCGTCACCGCCGGCATCCACGTGACGATCGCAGCGCCCAATGGGTTTGCGCCACATGTCAAATACGTCAGCCAAGCCGAGCGGATCGCCGCCAGCACCGGCGCTTCGGTGACCGTGACCGCTGATCCTCGGACCGCTTCGGCCGGCGCAGATGTGCTCGTCACCGACGCCTGGACCTCCATGGGCCAGGAGAATGACGGGCTCGACAGGGTCCGGCCGTTCCGGCCGTTCCAGGTGAACGAGGATCTGCTCGGCGTGGCGGACTCAGAAGCCATTGTCCTGCACTGCCTTCCCGCCCACCGTGGCGAGGAGATCACCGATGAGGTGATCGACGGTCCACGGAGCGCCGTCTGGGATGAGGCCGAGAACCGTCTGCACGCCCAGAAGGCCTTACTGGTGTGGCTGCTGGAGCAGCGATGACGGCCTCACATGCGGCCGACACCCGTGCGGGGCGCCAAGCGCGCATCGTCGCGCTGCTGTCCACCCAGTCGGTGCGCAGCCAGAGTGAGCTGGCAGCGCTGCTGGCAGCCGAGGGCATCGAGACCACGCAAGCCACCTTGTCGCGAGATCTCGACGAGCTCGGTGCCGTCAAGCTCCGCGCCGCCGACGGCGGCGTCGGGGTGTATGTGGTGCCCGAAGACGGCAGCCCTGTTCGCGGGGTGTCCGGTGGCACCGACCGGCTCTCCCGGTTGCTGGGGGAGCTGCTGGTAGCGACCGACTCCAGCGGTAATCTCGCGGTACTGCGCACACCGCCGGGTGCCGCACACTATCTCGCCAGCGCGATCGATCGCGCCGCGTTACCCGACGTTGTCGGGACCATCGCGGGGGATGACACCATTGCGGTGATCGCCCGCGAACCCTTGACCGGAGCCCAGCTCGCCGCACAGTTCGAACAGCTTGCTTAAAAGGAGAATCATGACAACCTCTGACCGCGTAATCCTGGCCTACTCGGGTGGGCTCGATACGTCGGTGGCGATCAGCTGGATCGGCAAGGAGACCGGCCGCGAGGTGGTTGCCGTCGCGATTGACCTCGGCCAGGGCGGCGAGGACATGGAGGTGGTGCGCCAGCGTGCCATCGACTGCGGCGCCGTCGAAGCGGTTGTCATCGACGCCCGCGACGAATTCGCCAACGAGTACTGCTTGCCGACTGTGCAGTCCAACGCGCTCTACATGGATCGGTACCCGCTGGTGTCGGCCATCAGCCGCCCACTGATCGTCAAGCATCTGGTGGATGCCGCACGCGAGCACGGCGGCGGGATCGTCGCGCACGGCTGCACCGGCAAGGGTAACGATCAGGTTCGGTTCGAAGTCGGGTTCGCCTCGCTGGCACCGGATCTGGAGGTGCTCGCCCCGGTGCGCGATTACGCCTGGACCCGCGAAAAGGCCATCGCATTCGCCGCCGAGAACGAAATCCCGATCAATGTAACCAAGAAGTCTCCGTTCTCCATTGACCAGAACGTGTGGGGTCGCGCAGTGGAAACCGGTTTCCTGGAAGACCTTTGGAACGCTCCTACCAAGGACGTGTACGACTACACCGAAGATCCGACGCTCAATTGGGGGGCACCCGATGAGCTGATCATCACCTTCGACAAGGGCGTGCCCACCGCGATCGACGGCAACCCGGTCACCGTGTTGGAGGCCATCGTCGAACTCAACCGGCGGGCGGGTGCGCAGGGCGTTGGGCGTCTCGACGTCGTCGAGGATCGTCTGGTCGGCATCAAGAGCCGCGAAATCTACGAAGCCCCGGGCGCAATGGTCCTCATCACCGCGCACGAGGAGCTGGAGCACGTCACCCTGGAGCGCGAGCTCGGCCGGTACAAGCGGCACACCGACCAAAAGTGGGCCGAGCTGGTGTATGACGGCCTGTGGTATTCGCCCCTGAAGCGCTCGCTGGAGGCATTCGTCGCCGACACCCAGCAGCACGTGTCCGGTGATATCCGTCTGGTGCTGCACGGCGGAAACATCGCGGTGAACGGTCGCCGCAGCGCCGAGTCTCTGTACGACTTCAACCTGGCCACCTACGACGAGGGCGACAGCTTCGACCAGTCGAGCGCCAAGGGCTTCGTGCATATCCATGGACTGTCGTCGAAGATCTCCGCGCAGCGGGACTTGTCCGGGAAGTGAGTACCAATGAGGGATCACTGTGGGGCGGCCGGTTCGCCGGTGGGCCCGCGCCCGCGCTGGCCGCGCTGAGCAAGTCCACCCATTTCGATTGGGTGTTGGCGCCGTACGACATTCGGGCATCGATTGCACATGCGCGGGTACTCCGCAAGGCGGACCTGCTCACCGATGAGCAGTTGTCCGCCCTGGTGGACGGGCTGCAGCAGCTAGACCGTGACGTCGCGTCGGGACAGTTCGTCCCCGCCGACACCGACGAGGATGTGCACGGCGCTCTGGAACGCGGCCTGATCGAGCGTGTCGGGGCGGATGTCGGTGGCCGTCTGCGCGCCGGCCGGTCTCGAAATGATCAGGTCGCCACGCTGTTTCGGATGTGGCTGCGTGATGCGGCCGGGCGAGTGTCCGACGGCGTACTCGACGTGGTGCAGGCGCTGGCCGATCAGGCCGGTGCTCACCCGCAGGCGATCATGCCGGGCAAGACGCATCTGCAAGCCGCACAACCGGTACTGCTCGCACACCACCTACTCGCACACGCACAGCCATTGCTACGCGATGTGGACCGGCTCGTCGACTGGGACCGGCGCACCGCCGTCTCACCGTATGGGGCCGGCGCACTGGCGGGCTCCTCGCTCGGCCTCGACCCCGACGCCATCGCATTGGACCTGGGATTCACTGCCGCCGCCGAGAACTCGATCGATGCGACATCGGCCCGCGACTTCGCGGCCGAAGCCGCCTTCGTGTTCGCGATGATCGCAGTCGACCTGTCGCGCCTGTCCGAGGACATTATCCTCTGGAGCACAACGGAATTCGGGTACGCCGAACTCGACGACTCCTGGTCGACGGGTAGCTCGATCATGCCCCAGAAGAAGAACCCCGACATCGCCGAGCTGGCCCGCGGAAAGTCGGGGCGGTTGATCGGAAACCTCACCGGCCTACTCGCCACGTTGAAGGCGCAGCCGTTGGCGTACAACCGGGACCTGCAGGAAGACAAGGAGCCGCTGTTCGACTCGGTGGCTCAGTTGGAGCTGCTCTTGCCCGCGACGGCCGGACTGGTCGCCACGCTGCGGTTCCGTACGGAACGCATGGCGGCACTCGCCCCTGCGGGGTTCACCCTCGCCACCGACCTGGCGGAGTGGATGGTGCGCCAGGGCGTACCGTTCCGCATCGCGCATGAGGCGGCAGGGGAGGCGGTTCGTGTCGCCGAGGCCCGCGGCGTCGGCCTGGAAGATCTCACCGATGACGAGCTCGCGGCCATACATCCGGACCTGACGGGACAGGTGCGCGCAGTGCTCACCACGTCCGGATCCGTGGCCTCGCGCAGTGCGCGGGGCGGCACCGCGCCCGAACGCGTTGCCGAGCAGCGTGAACTGGTGCTGGCCCGCCTCAACGTGCTGCGCGGCGAGAGCCGCTAATATCCAGCCATGGACGGCGAGCCGGACCCGACATCGTCGGGCCCCGGTCCGGGGGGAGATATACCGGACGACCCGAACGCGGCGTGGCGTCGCCCGGAGAACATCCCGGTGGGCGGTGACTCATCAGCGGCCGCGACCACGGGCCCCATAGTCACTGCGGATCCGGCACCGCGTGGAGTGTTCGGCAGGCTGTCCGAGACCGTCCGCAGTTGGTGGAAAGATCTCGAATTCATCCAGATGTGGCACGTCGTCGCGATCGCCGCGGTGCTCACCACCGCGGGGTTCGGCGGGCTTGACAAGGTAGAAAAGGCACCCGAGACCTTCAACGTCGGCCAGGCCTTCGACAACCACGAATTCTCGATCACCGTGCAGCGGGCATCTTTGGTCAAGAAGCTGGCCGGCAACGGATTCACGCTCAAGGAGAAGCCCGGCCGCTCGTACCTTGGTGTGCTGGCCGATGTCACCAATCATGGTGAAGGGCCGGACGGGGTCTCGCCCATGTTTGCGCTACCCGATATCGCCGACGCGCAGAACACCTACCTGCCGTCATCGCATGATCCGACGGCCCTGCGCATGTCGGACGGAACCATGTTGACCGAACTCCAACCTGGGCTGACGGAAAAGGTGGCTCTGGTCTGGAGTGTTCCGGACACCGCTGTCGCAGTGGGATCGACTGTGACGGTGGAAGTTCCATACCGTAAGTACGGACAGGGCTACGTTATCTACGGCGCAGGGTGGCAGAGCGTCGGGGGCAGCGCAAGGACGGTTGTGGCAGTGGGGAGCCCGAAATGAACATCCAGGGATTTCGGGACCTACCACCCCTCGTCAGAATCGGTGGGACTGTGGGCATTGTCGTCGCCATCTTGGCGGCCTCGGTGTTCGTATGGCACCGCCTGCCGTATGCCACGGATGTGCAGGCACCGTTCGATGTGCATGGCAGTGCGGGCAGTCCCGTGAGCGGCAGGCTTTTCTCGGTCACCGTGATCAAGGCCGCGGTGGCGCCCGTCGTCAAACACACGGGTGTACTGCCCAAGAATCGCAACCTCACGACGTCGGGACAGTGGGTGGTTGTGACGGCGACGATCACCTCACTACTCGATGCGCCCTCGGCGCGCGTCGCACTCGAACTCGACGGAAACGCTTACACCCCTGATGATCGGTTGAGTCTCTCAACGCTGGGCGGAGCGATCCTGAACCCGTTGATTCCCCAGACCGGTGTCTATGTGTTCGAGGCGCCGACAGAACTTGTCAACCGGGTCAGCGTCGGACGGTTGTATGTGTCGACAGGCACCAATAAGTGGGACACCGGGCTGATCATCGATGTACCGCTGGACCCGAGCCATGCGCCCCGCTCCGCAGTGCTGGCGTTGGCCAAGACCAAGGTTGGCGCCCCATGACAATGATCGACTCCGCGAAACACCGCCGGAATCAGCGCGGCGTCCTGCGAGACAAGCTTTGGTTTCGCAACGTCATCGCGACGGTGGCGGTTGTGGTCTTGTTCGTGATCATCGCCTTCATCTCTTTCTGGGGACCGTGGCGCGAGTACCAGGCAAGCGTCCGTCCCGAGTTCGTGGTCCCCGCCGGCCAATCCGCGGCCGTGAACGGTCAGACATGGGAGCTCGGCGAGATTCGGCGTCTCGGTAAGCGGCAGGGGCCGCTAAACACGGTCCTGCCCAAAGGCACTCAACTCATCCTGGTGACAATCAAGCGCTCGGGGCCGCCGCCCGCCGATATGTACTGTGCGGCGCGGATCACCGATGGAACGCACATGTGGAAGGCCGAATTCGACAACGGTGGCGTACGGACACCGGACGGATCTACCCAATCGTGTGGAAGACCAGGTGACCTGTTGTTCGTCTTTCTCATGCCGGATGACATCGAGCCTCAGGCCGTGGAGATCACCGAGAATATCGGCGGCAAAATCCTTGTTCGGCTTGATCTTCCGTAGTCAGATGCGTGGTCCGGTCAGATCGATATGTGGATCCGTATCCACCGTATCCGGGTAGTCCACGACCTCACCCTGATTGTTGCTGCCGTCGGAGACTGCGGACTGATGACCACTTTCGGCACGTTCCACACAGTGCGCGAAAACCGAGGCGATGAGACAAACTCGCAGTGAAGCAACGAGAATGCCGGAGAGTGCCGCCAGGACAGGCCCGACCGCATTCCAGTACTCCTCGGAATGCGGACCCAGTATCCACGCGAAACCGCGAACAAGATAGCCGCCGACCTGCATCTGCGGGCGGTAGAAGCCATCCGACATATCCAGCCAGGCCAGGCAGAGATACAGCAGCACATAACTGGACAGCACGATAAAGCCACCGTGCAGGACCAGTCGTGCGGAGTCCGCGATGGGACGAAACTTGCCGAATTGCGACAGCGCCAGCTCGGCAGTCTTCTTCCGGGTCTCGCCCGAGAGCCCGGATAGCCGCTGGTCGACGCGCTGCCGGGATGGCGCGAGACGATCCGCGACCACCTCACCGTGACTTCCTGCCACCTGCCGCAGCACGCCTCGCCAGCTCGCCCGGTTTGAGGTGCCGTAGATGATTCCCGCAATCGCAAGCCAGATCAGGGGCACCGCCGCGCCGCTGAAGGCGATATGCAGGGCACTGGTCAACACGTTCCAGATGACTTCCAGCGGCCGAAAATGGGAGAAGAGTTCGGCGCGGGTGGTGTCGGCCCAGACAACGATGCGACGTTCTTTGAACCATGCGGTCGGCTTGAGGAAGAAGGTGACGCCCTTACTGGCTGCGAACGACAGGATCAAGAACACCCAGAGCGCGTCCAGATACACCTTGATGAAGACGAACCACGTCGGCGTCCGGCTTTCGACCCACTTCAGTTTGAGGGCGTATCGAAGAACGAACGCGCCCACGATGAGGTACCACACCAGGTTGGTGACCGGCACATTCGAGAGATCTAGCACCGGCCCCGAATGTGTCATGGCGGCACCAACACGTATGTACATCGCCTTGTGCTCATAGGCGATCCAGTCGTCGGCGAACATCTGCCACGCGAGGTAGATGGCAAAGAACGGCAGTACGACACTCGAGAAGAGGTCGACCTGCCGCAACGATGCCTTAGGCAGGACGGAGAGCGACGGAATGGCCGAGCGCAGTACCAGGAACATCGCGATGATCGAACCGAGTCGGGCAAGACCCGCGAACGGCATGATGAGGTCGACGATCAGATAGTTGTTCCATCCGAACTTCGCGGCCAATTCAATCGCGATATTGCGCCCCAACAGACCCAGCAGATAGCACGCGGCCAGTTGAGGCAGGTACATCACCCACAGGCGTAGCGGCCGCAGCAACAGATTCCCCACCGCGTCATCGTAGAGGCTCGCATCGCGACGTCGCTTCCTATCCGGTGACGGGGATTCGGTCAGCCCGATACGCCCGTTGTGACAGGATATGCAGGCCCTCACCTGGGCAATATCGCGGATGATCGGTCTAAGGAGTAGCTGTGTCCTTCAATCTCTCCTCCTTGACCAAGCCTGTCGCGCGCCTGGCTGCCACCGCGCAGAACGGGCTGGAGGTTCTGCGTCTCGGCGGCCTGGAGACCGGCAGCACCGCCTCTTCGCACCAAATCGTCGAGAGCGTGCCGATGTACCGGCTGCGCCGGTACTTCGCGCCGGGGTCCACCGAGGCGGCGGACGCCGGACCGGTGGTCCTCATGGTGCACCCGATGATGATGGCCGCCGACATGTGGGACGTCACTCAAGATGGCGGCGCTGTCGGCATCCTGCATCGCGCTGGTATCGATCCATGGGTCATCGACTTCGGCAGTCCCGACCGGATGGCCGGCGGCATGGAGCGCACGCTGTCCGATCACGTGGTGGCCGTCAGCGACGCCATCGAGACCGTGCATAGGATCACCGGCCGTCAGATACACCTCGCCGGATACTCCCAGGGCGGCATGTTCTGCTATCAGACTGCGGCACTGCGCAAGTCGCGGACCATCGCGAGCATCATCACGTTCGGTTCGCCGGTCGACGCCAACGCCGCCATGCCCATGGGACTGCCCGCCGGGCTTTCGGCCGATATCGCCGAGTTCATGGCCGACCACATCTTCAGCCGGTTCTCCATCCCAGCGTGGTCGGCGCGAATCGGATTCCAGATGCTGGACCCGGTCAAGACCGTCAAGGGTCGCCTCGATTTCTTGCGGCAGCTGCATGACCGCGATGCCCTGCTGCCGCGCGAACAGCAGCGCAAGTTCCTCGCCAATGAGGGGTGGATCGCCTGGTCCGGACCCGCGATCGCCGAGCTGCTGCGCCAGTTCGTGGTGCACAACCGAATGACCACCGGAGGTTTCACCGTCAATGACCGCGTGGTCACGCTCAGCGATATCACCTGCCCAGTCCTGGCGGTGGTGGGCGAGGTGGACGACATCGGGCAGCCCGCTTCGGTGCGCGGCATCCTGCGCGCCGCGCCGAAGGCCGACGTGTACGAGTACCTGATCCGCGCCGGTCACTTCGGTCTTGTCGTCGGCTCGACCGCCGTGGCCCAGACGTGGCCGACGGTCAGCCAGTGGGTGCAGTGGCGGGAGGGCGAGGCGACAAAACCCCCGTCGGTCGACCTCATGTACGAGCACGAAAGCGGCCAGCTCGACGGCGGCGGTGTCCCGCTCACATCCCGAGTAGCACATGGTTTGAGCACCACCACCGAGGTCGCCATCGCCGCCGCCCGAACCGCGGGCGCAGCCGCGGCGGCCGCCAACAAGTCAGTGAAATCCATTGCCGTCGAAGCGGTTCGCACGCTGCCACGGTTGACGCGTCTCGGGCAGATTCACGATCACACCCGCATCTCCCTGGGCCGGTTGATGACCGAACAGGCGCGCCGCACGCCGCATGGTGAGAGCTTCCTGTTCGACGGCCGGGTACACACCTATGAGGCGGTGGATCGCCGCATCAACAACGTGGTCAGGGGCCTCATCGAGGTGGGCGTGCGTCAGGGCGTCCGGGTGGGTGTTCTGATGGAGACCCGGCCCAGCGCCCTGGTGGCGATTGCCGCGCTGTCCCGGCTGGGGGCCGTCGCGGTGCTGCTGCCGCCCGATGCCGACCTTGAGGTCGCGGTGAAGCTGGGTGAGATTTCCGAACTGCTCACCGATCCGCCGAATCTTCCTGCTGCACAAGATCTTCCCGTGCACATTCTGGTACTCGGCGGTGGCGAGTCACGCGATCTGTCCATACCGGACGACGGCTCGATCATCGACATGGAGAAGATCGACCCCGACGCGGTCGAGCTGCCCGGGTGGTACCGGCCCGATCCAGGGCAGGCCCGCGATCTGGCCTTCGTGATGTTCAGCGGGTACGGGTCCCGCCTGGTGCCCAAGCAGATCACCAACCACCGGTGGGCGTTGTCGGCGTTCGGTACCGCGTCGGCGGCCGCACTCAACGCCAATGACACCGTGTACTGCCTCACACCGCTGCACCATCAGTCGGGGCTCTTGGTGAGCCTGGGTGGGGCAGTGGCAGGTGGGGCCCGAATTGCGTTGTCACGCGGGCTCAATCCCGATCGATTCGTGCAAGAGGTGCACCAGTACGGCGTGACCGTCGTCTCCTACACCTGGGCGATGATGCATGAGGTCATCGACGATCCTTCCCTGGAGTTGGGCGCCCATCATCCGGTGCGGTTGTTCATCGGTTCGGGTATGCCCTCGGGCCTGTGGCGGCGTGTCACCGAGAGGTTCGCACCCGCTCATGTCGTCGAGTTCTTCGCGACCACCGACGGGGAAGCGGTGCTGGCCAATGTGTCCGGTACCAAAATCGGCAGCAAGGGCCGACCGCTTCCCGGTGGCGGCAAGGTGCGGCTCGCCGCCTACGACCCCGTCGACGACGTGATCATCGAGGGTGAAGACGGATTCGTCCAGATCGCCAGGCCCGGTGAGGTGGGGTTGCTTTTGGCGAAGCCGCCTGGAGACGTGGACCCCGCCGCGGCGGTCCGGCGCGGCGTGTTCGCCCCGGGCGACACCTGGGTATCTTCGGAATCTCTCTTCCGCCGCGACGAGGACGGCGATTTCTGGATGCTCGACGGCCGAAACACCGCGATCCGCACCGCACACGGCGTTGTGTACGCCGAAGCCACCAGTCACGCACTGGGTTCGGTGAGCGCCATCGATGTGGTCGCGACATATCCCGTCGAGTCCGGTGAGGCCAACGTCGCGGTGACCGCGGTGGTTCTCCGGCCCGGCGAAGCGATATCGCCTGCCGACCTGGCGGAAGCGTTTGCCTCCGTGCCGATCTCGGAACGCCCCGATATCGTCAAGGTGGTACCGACCCTGCCGCTGAGTGCCACGTATCGCCCGTCCACCACACACCTTCGGGCGTCCGGGTTCCCGAAACCGGGGCGGCAAACCTGGTATCTCGACCCAGAATCGGGTGCCTACCATCGGTTGACCGCCGCGACGTATGACGCGCTGCAGGGAGCAGCGCAGTAGCCCGCATCGGGGCTGCACCAGCGCGGTTCCCCGCGCCTTCCGCTGCTGATGTGGCGGGTTGTTGTTAGGCTGAGCTCCGCGACACCCGGAAGGAACTCGTCATGCCGACACGCCTACGTGCCCTCACTGGCACCGCACTGGCTGCCGCCGGTCTCTCTGCAGCCCTGGTGTTCGGACCCGGTGTCGGCACCGCCAGCGCGGATGTGCTGGACGACATCGCGCACGAGTACTCCACCGGAACCAGTGGCGGTCAGGTATCCAACCTGGTGCGTACGGCGCTTCAGCTGCGCGCCAGGGGCGCCCAGGTGAGCTCCGCGCAGAATGACGCCCTGAAGGCCGCGCTCGACAAGCGGCCCAGCCAGATGCCCCTGATCAACTCGCTGAAGTCGGTCATCGCCACGCAGTCTCAGTTCCTCAAGGCTGCTCAGAAGCCACAGCAGCCCGTCCATATCGGCATCAGCGGCACCAACGGATCCAACAATCCGAACGGTGGGCCGCCCAATGTCAGCCCGGGACCGGGTATCGGCGTCAGCGGAGGCGGGGGCCAGCAGATCTTCAACGAGAACATCCCGCTGGGCTGATATCACCGCCATGCCACTTGACGCCGCACTCCTCGACATCCTGGTCTGCCCGATTGACCGCGGAACACTCCTGCTCATCGGCAGTGAGACCGACGGCACTCTCTACAACCCGCGCCTACACAAGGCCTACCGGATCGAGAACTCCATCCCGGTGCTCCTGTCCGACGAGGCGCGCGACGTGACCGACGCGGAGCACCAGCGCTTCACCGAGTGATACTCGGCAGCTCGCCCGTCAGATACCGCTGAATGTTCGGCCCACGGTGAGGGCTATCTCCTCAGCCGTCAGTGAGGCCAGCGGCTCGAGTGTCAAGGACAATCGAGGGGTGAGTGCCGAGATCCTGACGACCCACCCGGTCAAAGCCGCACAGCGCCTCCTCGGCGCCACTATCGAATCTCGCGGAGTTCGAGCGGTGATCGTCGAAGTAGAGGCCTACGGGGGCGTGCCCGACGGGCCGTGGCCCGATCCCGCCTCACACTCGTTTCGCGGGCCTACGAATCGCAATCGGGTCATGTTCGGGCCCGCCGGTCACCTGTACGTGTACCGAAGCCATGGAATTCACTTGTGCGCCAACGTGGTCTGCGGCCCGGACGGTATCGCAGGCGGTGTACTGATGCGGGCCGCGGCGATCGTGGACGGTGCACCCACATGCTGGCAGCGGCGCCCCACCGCCCGTGATGACGCGGGTTTGGCCCGCGGCCCCGGAAACCTGGGTGCCGCTCTCGCCGTCACCCCCGAGGACAACGGCGTCGATATCTTCTCCGCGCCCAGTCCGGTACGTGTCACATTGAGCCGACGGCAGAAGGCGCAGTCGGGGCCGCGAGTGGGTGTCAGCGTGGCCGCGGACCGTCCCTGGCGGTTCTGGCTGCCCGGATATCCGGAGGTTTCCGCATACCGGCGTAGTCCCCGTGCGCCGCAACCCGATACTGAGCTGTATGCCTGACGGACGAGTACGCGCATCGCTGCTCGGCGGTGCACTCGGTGACGCCCTCGGTGGGTTCGTCGAGTTTGACAGCGTCGAGCAGATCCGGCTGCAGTTCGGGCGTGACGGCATCGCCGAACCCGCACCGGGGCGGCCGATGCTCATCACCGACGACACGCAAATGACGCTATTTACGGCAGAGGCGCTCATCCGGGCTCGCCGTGACCCCACGAACGCCCCGGCCGGCATCGCGCATCGTGCCTACCTGCGCTGGCTACATACCCAAGGCGGCCAGGTGCCTGTGGATGTCATCGATGGATGGCTGATCACGGTCGCCGAGCTGCACTCGCTGCGCGCGCCCGGGAACACCTGCCTATCGGCGCTCGAGTCCACCAGTTCGCCTGCCCGCGAGCGCGGTTCGCGCACGCACTCGCTGAACAATTCCAAGGGATGCGGGGCCGTGATGCGAGCCGCACCGGTGGGACTCGCCGAGGGCGACCCGGCCGTGGCCTTCGAGCTGGCCGCGGATATGGGCGCGCTCACCCACTCGCATCCCAGTGGTTACCTCAGTGCCGGGGCGCTCGCGGTGATCGTCAATCGATTGGCCGCTGGGGCATCGCTGGCGGAGGCCGTGCGGAGCGCACTGGATCTGCTCACCGCACATTCCGGATACGAGGAGACACACGAAGCCCTCAGCCGGGCTGTCGAGCTCGCCGCGCAGGAACGGCCCACGCCGGAACGGATCGCATCCCAGCTGGGTGGCGGATGGGTCGGGGAGGAAGCGCTGGCCATCGGTGTCTGTGCGGCCGCACGTGCGCGCGACTTCAAGGACGGAATCCGATTGTCGGTGAACCATTCCGGCGACTCCGACTCCACCGGGTCCATCACCGGAAACATCCTCGGCGCGATGTGGGGCATGCGGGCGTTACCCACGGATTGGCTGGATCGGCTCGAGCTGCGCGAGGTCATCGCCACCGTCGCCGACGATCTTGTCGGGCCTTCGGGGCCGCGATGGGATGAGCGGTATCCCGCACGCTGAACCCGATAGGGGATGATCGTTGCCGTGGTTTCTACAACTGACGGTCTTCGCGCCAGCGGCTCATCCGACATCCTCGATGAGCTCACATGGCGCGGCCTCATCGCGCAGACGACCGACCGCGACACACTCGCGGCCGATATCGCGAAGGGGCCAATCAGCGTCTATGGGGGTTTTGACCCCACCGCCGCGAGTCTGCACGCCGGGCATCTGGTGCCGCTGCTGACACTGAGCCGATTCCAGCGGGCGGGGCATCGGCCGATCGTGCTGGCCGGAGGAGCCACGGGCCTCATCGGAGACCCGCGCGACACCTCCGAACGCAGCCTGCACGGCGCGGACACCGTGGCCGAGTGGGCCGATCGAATCCGCGGGCAACTCGAGCGGTTCGTCGAATTCAACGACACCTCCACCGGAGCCGTCGTCGCGAACAATCTCGATTGGACCGGCCAGCTGTCCGCCCTGGAGTTCCTGCGGGATCTGGGCAAGCACTTCTCCGTCAACGTCATGCTCGACCGGGACACCATCCGCCGCCGACTGGAGGGCGATGGCATCTCCTACACCGAGTTCTCGTACATGCTGCTGCAGGCGAATGACTACGTGCAGTTGCACCGAAAGTACGGCTGCTCGTTGCAGATAGGCGGCTCGGACCAGTGGGGCAATATCGTCGCCGGCGTCCGGCTGGCCCGCCAGCTCGACGGCGCCTCCGTGCATGCGTTGACCGTTCCATTGGTGACGGCGGCCGACGGCACCAAGTTCGGCAAGTCCACCGGGGGCGGCAACCTCTGGCTCGATCCCGACATGACGAGTCCATACGCCTGGTACCAGTACTTCATCAACACCGCCGACGCCGACGTAGTGCGCTACCTGCGCTGGTTCACCTTCCTGTCCGCCGATGAGGTCGGTGAGCTTGAGGCCGCGACGGCCGAGCGGGCGCACGAGCGTGCCGCACAGCGTCGGCTGGCCGCAGAGGTCACCACCCTCGTACACGGCGAAAGTGCCACCCAAGCAGTCGAACTCGCCAGCGGCGCGCTGTTCGGTCGCGGCGAGCTGGACCGTCTCGACGAGGGCACACTGACCGCGGCGCTCACCGAGGCCGGCAACGGAGAGCCCGCCCGGCTCGCGGACGGGCAACCCGACACCATCGTTGATCTCCTGGTCAGCAGCGGACTTTCGGAGAGCAAGGGCGCCGCACGCCGCACCCTCAAGGAGGGCGGTGTGTACGTCAACAACACCCGGGTGGACGCCGAGGAGTGGACTCCGAGCGACGGCGACTACCTCACCGGCGGTTGGCTGGTGCTTCGTCGCGGAAAGCGCAACATCGCCGGGGTGCAGCGGGTACGCGGGTCGTAGATTTCGCTACACCCATTGGGGTTCAACGGATTCCTTCACCTTGCCGTCCACGCCGAAGACGAGGTAGCGCGTGAAGGTCCGGGCGAACCATCGATCGTGGGTGACCGCGATCACCGTCCCATCGAAGGCCGCCAGCGCATCTTCCAATGCCTCCGCCGAATGCAGGTCCAGGTTGTCGGTCGGCTCATCGAGTAGCAGCAATGTCGACCCCATCAACTCCAGCAGCAGGATCTGGAATCGGCCCTGCTGTCCACCGGATAGCGAGCCGAAGGTCTGCTCGGCCGACGGCGCCAGACCATAGCGATCCAGGATCCGTGAGGCCTGCTCACGTCCGTGTCCTGGGCGCCGTTCATCCCCGCGATGCAGGATGTCCAGCAGTGTCCGATCCATCAGCGCCTCGTGATGGTGCGTCTGCGCGAACCAACCCGGCCGGACTCTCGCGCCGAGCCGCAATCGCCCGTCGTGGCGCACCGCTTCGGGAATCATGTCGCCCACCGGCAGCTGGTCTGGCTCCGGATCGCTGCCCCCGCAGGCCAGCAGCCGCAGGAAATGCGACTTGCCGGTGCCGTTACCGCCCAGCACCGCGACCCGATCCCCATACCACAACTCGGTATCGAATGGCTGTGTGAGACCAGTCAACTCGAGGTTCTCCGCAATCACGGCACGCTTGGCGGTGCGACCACCGGTGAGACGCATGCGAACGTTCTGCCGCAGCGGGACTGCTTCGGGTGGCCCCGCCTCGTCGAATCGACGCAGCCGGGTCTCGGCTGCCTGTAGGCGGCTGGCCATATCGGAGTTGTAGGCCGCCTTCTGCCGATACATCAACACCAGATCACGCAGCGCCGCACGCTGTTCGTCCCAGCGGCGGCGCAACTCGGCGAGTTTGGCGTTCCGGTCTGCCCGCGCCTGGTGATACGTCGCGAACGACCCCGGATGCACCCACAGCGAGGACCCGGACCGGGTGGGTTCCAACGTGGCGACTTGGCCGGCAACGCGATTGATCAGCTCCCGATCATGGCTGACGAACAGGACAGTCTTGGGCGACTCCGCCAGCCGCTCCTCAAGCCACCGCTTGGCCGGAACATCCAGATAGTTGTCGGGCTCGTCGAGCAGCAGCACCTCGTGCGGACCACGCAGCAGCGATTCGAGGACCAGTCGCTTCTGCTGACCTCCCGAAAGTGTGTTCACGCCGCGAAATCTGGCCAGTTCGAACGGGATTCCCAGCGCCGCCATGGTGTGCACGTCACATTCGGTCTCGAACTCGTATCCGCCCACATCGGCCCAGTCGGCCAGCGCCTGCGCATAGGCGAGCTGATCGCGTTCGCTGTCATGCTCCATGAGTGCCAGCTCGGTGCGGTCCAGACGACCGGCGGCTGCTCGGATGCGATCCGGTGCTACCGATAGCAGCAGATCGCGGACGGTCGAGTCGTCACGAACGGAACCGATGAACTGTCGCATCACGCCGAGCTGCCCGCCACGCGTGACGGACCCGTCGTGCGGATCCGTGTCGCCGGCGATGACGCGCAACAGCGTCGTCTTACCGGTCCCGTTGGGGCCGATCAACGCGGTTTTGCTGCCTTCGCCGACGCGGAGGCTGACATCGTGAAGAAGTGCTCTGCCGTCCGGGAGGTGGTAGCCGATGGCATCGAGCTGCACATGGCTCATAGCGTTCAGTCTGCGCAACGGATCACCGCGATTGCCACCGAATTTCCGGCGAAGGGCCTGTTACCGGCATACTCGCGCTGTAATACATGGTCTTCGCGCAAGCTGGGGGCACCTCCCATGCGTGGGGGACTCATCGATCAAAGGAGGTGCCCGTGGACCAGCGAGGACCCAGGCAACAGGGGCCCAAAAAGCACGGCACGAGTCGCCCCGCCCAGGATTCAGGTGCGCGGCGCGACGACCGCGGCGGCGGCGCAGCGCGTCCGCGCCGGTCGGACGAGCGCGGCGGTGATCGATCTCAGCGAAATCAGGCACCGCGGCCTCGGCGCACCGACGACCGCCAGGCCCCACGAAACTTCGGCCCGACCATTCCTGACGAGGTCGAGGCCAAGCAGCTGGCCCACGATGTGCGCGCCGAGTTACTCAGCCTCGACAAGAACACCGCCGACACGGTGGCCCGGCACCTGGTCGTGGCGGGCAACCTGCTCGACGAGGACCCGGAGGCCGCGCTGGAGCACGCCAAGGCCGCCAAGAGCCGTGCGGCCCGTATCGCCGGAGTGCGCGAAGCGCTCGGCATCGCCGCCTATCACTGCGGAGACTGGGCGCTGGCATTGTCCGAGTTGCGCGCGGCCAAGCGCATGGGCACGCGGTCGCCGCTGCTGGCGCTGATCGCCGATTGTGAACGGGGAGTCGGTCGACCCGAGCGCGCCATCGAGCTCGCCCGTGGCGATGAAGCCAAGGCGCTCACCGGCGATGCCGCCGACGAACTGCGCATCGTCATCGCCGGTGCACGCGCCGATATGGGTCAGCTCGATCAGGCGTTGGCGGTGCTGTCCACGCCCGCACCCGATCCGAAGCGTGTTGGTGTGGTCGCGGCGCGGCTGTTCTACGCCTACGCCGACATTCTCCTGGCTTTGGATCGCAAACCCGAAGCAGTGCAATGGTTCCTGCACTCCGCGGATGCCGATGTCGAAGGCCACACGGACGCCGAGGATCGGGCTGCCGAACTTGCCTGACACACTCGCCGGCGCCCACGACTGCCTGCTCCTGGACCTCGACGGCACGGTGTTCCGGGGTGCCGAACCCACCCCGAACGCCATCGCAGCGTTGTCGGCGGCCGGCGACGCGCGGCAGCTGTACGTCACCAACAATGCGAGCCGGTCCGCGCCCGAGGTAGCTGAGCACCTCACCTCCCTGGGATTCGCCGCTACCCCCGGTGACGTTGTCACCAGCGCACAGAGTGCGGCGAGGCTGCTCGCCGAGGCGCTCGAGCGCGATGACGCGGTACTCGTGGTCGGCACCGAGGCGCTGGCCGCCGAGGTGGCCGCCGTGGGTCTCACCCCGGTGCGCAGCTTCGACAGGGCCCCACGCGCCGTGGTGCAGGGGCATTCACCGGACACCTGTTGGACCACCCTTGCCGAGGCCGCACTCGCCATCCGGGCGGGCGCCTATTGGGTGGCGGCCAATGTGGATGCCACATTGCCCACCGAGCGCGGTCTGCTGCCCGGAAACGGGTCCATGGTCGCCGCCCTGCGCACCGCCACCGATGCCGATCCCATCGTGGCCGGCAAGCCGGGGCGTGCCCTCATCGAGGACGCGTTGGCACGCGGCAACTTCACGCGGCCTCTCGTTGTCGGGGACCGGCTCGATACCGACATTTCCGGAGCCAATGCCGCGGGCCTGCCCAGTCTCCTGGTGCTCACCGGCGTGAACAGCGCCATCGACGCGATCTGGGCGGACACCGCGCACCGACCGACGTTCCTGGGGACCGATCTGGCGGCATTGCACCTACCGCAGTCCGAGGTGCGTATCGAACCAAAGCCGTCGTGGCGGGTGACCGTGGATGTCGGCCAGGTGTCGATCGGTGCAGTCGGCGACGCGGGGTCGCCCTTGTCGCTGGCACAGGCCCTGGCAGCGGCGGTGTGGGCGACGGACTCCGCCCCGGTCATCAGGCCCATCGTGCCTGCCGATGACCTGGCAGAACGAGTCTTGCAGCAGCTTTCTGCCGGATAGTGTGTCGCCGCCCCTGCCACTCCGGGGAGATCCACTAGCCTTGAGCGCGATGACCACCCCGAACGATGTCGCCCGCCAGGCTGGTGGACCTGACCCCGATGAGGTCCGGTCCCAGGTTCAGGCGCTGCTGGGTCAGCTCGACCCACCCGCCGGCTTCGGCGAATCCGAGGCTGAACTGGATCTCGAGACCCAAGCCCAGGTCCTGGAGCAGGCACATGATGTGTTGGTCCGAGCACTGGAATCCGCGGAGCAGGGATAGCCATGGCCCGGCACGCCAGGGTCGACGCCGAATTGGTGCGCCGAGGACTCGCGCGTTCGCGTCAGCAGGCAGCTGAACTGATCGACGCGGGCCGGGTGCGTATCGACGGCATACCGGCCGCCAAGGCCGCGACAGCCGTGCCGGCGACGGCATCCCTTGTGGTGCAGGGGGAGCCCGGGGACAAGTGGGTATCGCGCGGCGCTCACAAACTTCTCGGGGCACTTGACGCCTTTGGCCCACAGGGGCTTTCCGTCGACGACAAGCGCTGCCTGGACGCCGGGGCATCGACGGGCGGGTTCACCGAGGTACTCCTGCGCTCGGGCGCACGCGAGGTGGTGGCCGCCGATGTCGGGTATGGACAACTGGCCTGGTCCCTGCAGTCCGACGACCGGGTCACGGTTCTCGATCGGACCAATGTGCGCACCCTGACCCCCGAGCTGATCGGCGGACCAGCGCAACTGATCGTCGCCGACCTCTCCTTCATATCGCTCGCTTTGGTTCTCGATGCGCTGATCGCCTGTGCCACAACCGATGCCGATATCGTGCCGATGGTCAAACCCCAGTTCGAGGTGGGTAAGGAGCTAGTCGGCACCGGAGGAGTGGTGCGTGATCCGCAGCTGCGCGCCGATGCTGTGGTGTCCGTTGCCCGCCGCGCGCAGACGCAGGGTTGGCACACCGCGGGAGTGACGGCCAGCCCGCTGCCCGGGCCGTCCGGAAACGTCGAGTACTTCCTATGGCTACGGAAAACAGATTCCGGCCTGGATGTTGAGGCAGCCGTTGCCGAAGCTATTACGAAGGGGCCGCAGTGATGACCCGCGCGGGCGAAGAACATCAGACGCAGGCGACCGAACGCAAAATCCTGCTGGTCGCTCACACCGGCCGTGAGGAGGTGACCGAGACCGCCCGCCGCGTCGCGAAAACGCTGGGGGAGAACGGCATCACGCTGCGGGTGCTGTCCGCGGAGGCCATCGATCGCGGACCGGTACACCTGGACCCGATTGAGTTTCGCTCGCTCGGCGTAGGCGTCGAGGTTGTCGACGCCGATCAGGATGCCGCCACCGGCTGCGAGTTGGTTTTGGTTCTGGGCGGGGACGGCACCTTCCTCCGGGCAGCCGACCTCGCACGCAGCGCGACCGCACCCGTACTCGGAGTCAACCTGGGCCGCATCGGTTTTCTCGCCGAGGTGGAGGCCGAGGCGATCGACGCCGTCCTCACCCATGTGGTGGAGGGCACCTACCGCGTCGAGACCCGGATGACACTGGACGTGCTGGTCCGCATCGGCGGCGACGTGGTGGAACGCGGCTGGGCACTCAACGAGGTGAGCATCGAAAAGGGTCCCCGGCTTGGCGTGCTCGGCGTGGTACTGGAGGTGGACGCTCGTCCGGTATCGGCGTTCGGGTGCGACGGAGTTCTCGTCTCCACCCCAACGGGATCCACCGCCTACGCGTTCTCGGCCGGTGGACCGGTTGTCTGGCCCGACCTGGACGCGATTCTCGTGGTGCCCAACAACGCTCACGCATTGTTCGCTCGGCCGATGGTGACTAGCCCCGCCTCCACCGTGGCCGTCGAGATCGAGGCCGACGGGCATGACGCACTGCTCTTCTGTGACGGCCGCCGCGAGATTCGGGTACCGCCGGGCGGGCGGGTCGAAGTGGTGCGCGGCCATCAGCCGGTGCTGTGGGCACGCTTGGACAGCAAGCCATTCGCGGATCGGGTCGTGCGTAAGTTCCACTTGCCCGTCAAGGGCTGGCGGGGAAGGTAGTCGTGCTCACCGAGATTCGCATCGAGTCCCTTGGCGCCATCCCTGCTGCCACCGCGGAGTTCGACAGCGGGCTGACCGTGCTGACCGGCGAAACCGGCGCCGGTAAGACCATGGTGGTCACCAGTTTGCATCTGCTCGGCGGCGCGCGCGCGGACGCCAACCGGGTGCGGGCGGGTGCGGACCGTGCCGTGGTCGAGGGCCGATTTCTCACGACCGATCCGCTGGGCGCCGAGCCCACCGATGTCACCGAGGTGCTGGATTCCTCGGGAGCGCAACGGGACGACGACGGCAGCGTGATCGCGGCGCGCTCGGTGACCTCAGATGGCCGCTCCCGCGCGTACCTGGGTGGACGCAGCGTGCCCGCCAAGTCACTCGCTAGCTTCACCGCGGGTCTGCTCACGGTGCACGGCCAGAACGACCAGCTGCGTCTGATGCGCCCCGAGCAGCAGCTCGCGGCATTGGACAGATTCGCCTCGGAAGGTCCGGCCAGTATCGAGGCGTTACTGACCACCTACCGCAAGCTGCGCGAGGAATGGCTCACCGCGCGGCGCGACCTCATCGACCGCACCAACCGGGCGCGTGAGCTCGCGCAGGAAGCCGACCGACTTGGATTCGCGCTCAACGAGATCGATGCCGTCGACCCCAAACCGGGGGAGGACGATCAACTCACCGCCGAGATCCATCGCCTGTCCGAACTCGACGCGCTGCGTGATGCGGCGGCCTCCGCGCGTGCGGCGCTGGCGGGCTCGGATTCGAATGGCGCGGCCGACGATTCCCATTCGGCGATCGATCGCATCGCGAAGGCCAAGGTTCTGCTGGAGGCCACCGACGATGCCGCACTGCGGGCTCTGGCGCCACAATTGGCCGAGGCGCTCGCGGTGGTCAGTGACGTATCCCGTGAGCTGACCGCGTTTACCGACGAATTGCCGAGTGATGCAAGCACGCTCGAGGGGAAGCTGGCACGCCAGGGACAGTTGCGCACGCTGACCCGCAAGTACGCCGCCAACCTCGATGGGGTGATCGCGTGGGCGCAGGAGGCACGCGGCAGGCTGGCCGAGGTCGACACCTCCGAAGAAACACTCAATGCCATCTCCGCCCGCGTGGATCGACTCGCCAGCGAACTGGCCACCGCCGCAACAGGTCTGACCAAGGCACGTACCAAGGCAGCCAAGGCGCTGGGCAAAGCCGTCACTGCCGAGCTGGCGGGTCTGGCGATGGACCGAGCCGCGTTCACCATCGCCGTGGAGCCCATTCCGGCTCGCACCGATGATGTGGCGCCCTTGACGCTGCCGTCCGGGCAGACGGTGCACGCCGGATCAGCGGGTGCCGATGCCGTCGAATTCGGATTCGCCGCGCATCGCGACAACCCCATGCTGCCGCTGGCCAAGAGCGCATCCGGTGGCGAGCTCTCGCGCGTAATGCTGGCCCTCGAGGTGGTGCTTGCCGCCTCGACTGCCGGGACCACCATGGTGTTCGACGAAGTCGATGCGGGTGTGGGCGGCCGTGCGGCCGTGCAGATCGGCAGGCGGTTGGCCAAGCTGGCGCACACCCACCAGGTGATCGTCGTGACGCACCTGCCCCAGGTCGCCGCGTTCGCCGATATCCACCTCACGGTCGACCGGGTAAGCAGCAAGGGCAGCGGCGTGCGCCGTCTGGACGACGAGGATCGGGTTGCCGAGCTGGCCCGGATGCTCGCCGGGCTCGGCGACTCCGACACCGGCCGGGCGCATGCGCGTGAGCTGCTGGACGCCGCCCGCTCCGAGCGAGGCTGAGTCCTACTCCACGAGCAGAGGCTTGTGGTACGCAAACCGCAGGTGACCAGCGCGATACGCGCCCGCTCGGCCTCGATTCCAGGGGTGCTGGAGTGACTAATGTGACAGGTGTTACGGCGCGCCTCCACTGCCTGAGCTGCCCCGCGAGCCATCATCAGCTGTATGAACTTGACCACGATGCTCACTCGAAGCAGCAGCTCCCGGCCTGGCATCGTCGGAACAGTACGGACCGACAGGGACATCAACCGGCTGCTCCAACGCCTCAATCCGGGTGATATTGCCGTCATCGACATCCTGGATCTGGATCGGATCACGGCAGACGCTCTCGTCGACGCGCGCGTCAGCGCCGTCGTGAACGTCTCACCGTCGATCTCCGGTCGCTACCCGAATCTGGGGCCCGAGGTGCTGGTCGCCAACGGCATCATCCTCATCGACAGCATCGGACCCGAGGTCTTCAAAAAGGTCAAGGACGGCTCCACGGTTCGCGTGCACAACGGCGGCATCTACAACGGTGACCGCCGCCTCATCGCCGGGACGCCGCGCACCGATGCGGATGTGCACCACCTGATGACCGAGGCCAAGACCGGATTGGTCGCGCACCTGGAGGCCTTCTCCGGCAACACCATCGAGTTCATCCGCAGCGAGAGTCCGCTGCTGATCGACGGCATCGGTATCCCGGACGTCGACATCGACCTGCGTAATCGCCATGTCATCGTTGTGTCCGACGGCGTGGGTGCCGCCCACGACCTGAAGAACCTCAAGCCGTTCATCAAGGAGTACCAACCGGTTCTCATCGGAGTCGGGACCGGCGCCGACATCCTGCGCAAGGCCGGCTACCGGCCGCTCATCGTGGTGGGGGACCCGCTGCTGATGAGTAACGATGTCCTGAAATCCGGCGCGCAGGTTGTTCTTCCCGCCGACGCCGACGGGCACGCCGCCGGGCTCGAGCGCATCCAGGACCTGGGAGTCGGCGCTGTGACCTTCCCGGCGGCGGGTTCGGCCGCCGACCTGGCGCTGCTGCTGGCCGATCACCACGGCGCATCGTTGATCGTGACGGTGGGGCATACCGCATCCATCGAAGAGTTCTTCGATCGCGAACGCCAGCAGTCCAATCCGTCAACCTTCCTGACCCGGCTCAAGGTCGGTGCCAAGCTTGTCGACTCAAAGGCCGTTGCGACGCTGTACCGCAACCGGTTCTCCGGTGGGGCGATCGCCTTGTTGATCCTGGCGGTACTGGTCGCCGTGATCACGATGCTGTGGGTCACCAGCGCGGGCGACAGCGCGGCCGAATGGCTGCTCGCCTATTGGAACCGGCTGACGGTGTGGGTGCAGAACCTAGTCAGCTGAGCTACCCGTGATCACTCTGCGCCAGCACGCAATATCCCTCGCCGCGGTCTTCCTCGCCCTGGCGGTCGGCGTCATACTCGGTTCCGGCTTGCTCAACGACACGCTCCTGTCGGGTCTACGCGACGACAAGCGCACCCAGCAGCGGCAGATCGAAGACCTCAATCAGGACAAGAACGCTCTCAACGAGAAGCTCAACGCCGCAAGCAATTTCGATGCCACCATGGCGCCTCGAATGGTCAAGGATGTCCTGAGCGATCGAAAGGTGGTGTTGTTCACCACCCCGGAGGCAGACCGTTCCGATGTCGACGGGATCGCCCAGCTGATATCCACCGCCGGCGGATCGGTATCGGGCCGAGTCGGGCTGACCGACCAGTTCACCGACGCCAATCAAGGTGAGCGGCTGCGCACCATCGTGAACTCATCGATCCTGCCCGCCGGGACCCAGCTGCGCACCGATGTCGTAGACCAGGGATCGCAGGCCGGTGACCTGGTCGGCATCGTGCTACAGATTGCCCCGCACAAACCGGAGGAACCGGCACCGCCGGTGACCGACGAGCAGCGTGACATCGCATTGTCGGCGCTGCGTCAGAGCGGATTCATCACCTACACCGACGGACAGGTGTCGGCGGGGAACCTCGCGGTGATCGTGACCGGGGGAGCACTACCCGACGATGCCGGGAACAAGGGGTCCAGCGTGGCGCGATTCGCTGCCGCGCTGGATCGGCGCGGCTCCGGCACCGTCCTCGTCGGCCGCAGCGGATCGGCCAATGGCATCGCATCGATCGCGGTGACCCGGGCCGACGGTTCCATGGCCTCGGCGGCGAGCACCGTCGACGACGTGGAGATGGCCTCGGGCCGCATCACCACCGTCCTGGCGCTGCGGGAACAGTCTGACGGCCACTCGGGCCGGTACGGACTTGGTCCCGGAGCTACCTCCATCACGGTGCCCTAGACGGCCACAAAAAGGGGATCTAGGCCACACCGCGCGGCGTGTTCGGCGCCTGTTGTCGGTGTCTTTGTTAGGGTGAGGTTCCGTGGGTCAGCAGGGCCCCGAGCCAGTCAGAATTGCCCTGCGCAGTCGTCACGGGAGCCTTCTTGCCAGGTCTACGCAAGCATCCTCAATCCGCCACTCGGCACCTCTTCGTCAGCGGCGGAGTTGCCTCCTCGCTGGGCAAGGGACTGACCGCCTCGAGCCTCGGGCAACTGCTCACGTCACGCGGTTTGCACGTGACCATGCAGAAGCTCGACCCGTACCTCAATGTGGATCCGGGCACCATGAACCCGTTCCAGCATGGCGAGGTCTTCGTGACCGAGGACGGGGCCGAGACCGATCTCGATGTCGGGCATTACGAGCGCTTCCTGGACCGCGACCTGTCGGGATCGGCGAATGTCACGACGGGACAGGTCTATTCGTCTGTCATCGCCAAGGAGCGCCGCGGTGAGTACCTCGGTGACACCGTGCAGGTGATCCCGCACATCACCGATGAAATCAAGAGCCGCATCCTGGCGATGGCCGAGCCCGACGCCAATGGCAAGCGGCCCGACGTGGTCATCACCGAGATCGGCGGCACCGTCGGCGATATCGAATCGCAGCCGTTCCTGGAGGCAGCGCGCCAGATCCGGCATGACGTCGGCCGTGACAACGTCTTCTTTCTGCACGTCTCCCTGGTGCCGTACCTCAAGCCGTCCGGTGAGCTCAAGACCAAGCCGACGCAACACTCGGTCGCCGCGCTGCGCAGCATCGGTATCACCCCCGATGCGCTGATCCTGCGCTGTGATCGGGAGGTGCCCGAGCCACTCAAGAACAAGATCGCGCTCATGTGCGACGTCGATGTCGACGGCGTGATCTCCACGCCGGACGCCCCGTCCATCTACGACATCCCGAAGGTTCTGCATCGCGAGGAGCTCGACGCGTATGTGGTGCGCCGGCTCAATCTGCCCTTCCGCGATGTCGATTGGACAGAGTGGGGCGATCTGCTGCAACGCGTGCACGAGCCCAGTGAGTCGGTGCGAATCGCCTTGGTGGGCAAGTACATCGATCTGCCTGATGCCTATCTGTCGGTCACCGAGGCACTGCGTGCCGGCGGGTTCCGGCACCGCACAAAGGTGGACATCAAATGGGTGCCCTCCGACGATTGTGAGACAGAGGCCGGCGCGCAGTCCGCGCTCGGTGATGTCGACGGGGTGCTGATCCCCGGCGGCTTCGGCATCCGGGGCATCGAGGGCAAGCTGGGCGCCATCTCCTACGCACGTAAGCGGCGCATCCCGATGCTCGGCCTGTGCCTCGGACTGCAGTGCATGGTGATCGAGGCGGCGCGCTCGGCCGGTCTCGCCGATGCCAACTCCGCGGAATTCGATCCGAACACCCCGAGCCCGGTGATCGCCACCATGGCAGATCAGGTGCGGGCGGTCGCCGGTGAGGCAGACCTGGGCGGAACGATGCGCCTCGGTGCCTATCCGGCCGTTCTGGAAGCCGACTCCATCGTTGCCGAGGCGTACGGAACGACCGACGTGTCCGAACGACACCGGCATCGGTATGAGGTGAACAACCCCTACCGCGACAAGATCGCCGAGAGCGGCCTGCGGTTCTCCGGGACGTCGCCCGACGGGCACCTGGTGGAGTTCGTGGAGTATCCGAGGGATGTGCACCCGTTCGCGGTGGCCACCCAGGCCCATCCCGAGCTCAAGAGCCGCCCCACTCGTCCACATCCGCTGTTCGTCGCGTTCATCCGCGCTGCGATGGAATACAAAGCGGCCGAGCGCCTTCCGCTGGACCCTGACAGTGAGTAGCGGGACTCCCGGGGAGGGAGAACGCCATGAGTTCCTCACCCTGGAGTCCGAGCCCGTGTACATGGGCGGCATTCTGGCGTTGCGCCGCGATCGTGTCGCGATGCCCGGCGGCGGCAGCGCGATCCGCGAGGTAGTCGAGCATTACGGGGCGGTGGCCGTCGCCGCCGTCGACGAGGTCGGACGGGTCGCGCTGGTGCATCAGTACCGCCATCCGCTCGGGCACCGGCTCTGGGAACTGCCCGCCGGCCTGCTGGATATCGCGGGGGAGGACACCCAACTGGCGGCCGCACGTGAACTGCAGGAAGAGGCCGGCGTCGAGGCCACCACCTGGCGGGTACTCGTGGACGCCGCCGCCTCACCCGGGTTCACCGACGAGGTGGTCAGGGTCTTTCTGGCCACCGGACTGTCGCATCCGGGCCGCGGCGAAAGTCATGACGAAGAGGCCGATATGACGGTGCACTGGGTGCCGTTGGCTGAGGCGGTGTCCATGGTGCTTGCCGGTGAGATCGTGAATGCCATTGCCGCGGCGGGCATTCTGGCCGCGCATGTGGCCCTCGCCGGTCATCACACACGCGCTTCGGACGCCCCCTGGCCGGATCGGCCCACGGCCTTCGCGCAACGTAAGGCCCGAATGTGACGGTGGCGGTCCGGCTCCTGGACGGTGAGATCCAGTCTTATCTGGATCACCTCGACGTGGAACGCGGCGTCGCCGCCAACACACTGAGCTCATACCGTCGCGACCTGCGCCGCTATCGGCAGCATCTCGCCGACCGCAAGATCGACCGCCTCGCCGACGTGTCCGAATCCGATGTGAGCGATTTCGTGGTCACGTTGCGCCGGGGCGACCCCGACAATGGCGTGCCGGAGCTGTCCGCGTCCTCGGCCGCCCGCGCGCTGATCGCCGTGCGTGGACTGCACCGGTTCGCAGCCCTCGAAGGGCTGGCCCCGACCGATGTCGCTCGCGCCGTCAAGCCGCCGACCCCCAATCGGCGGCTGCCCAAGAGCCTGACGATCGACCAAGTAGAGGCCCTGTTGGCCGCGGCGGGCGGAGGTGCCACGGACGGCCCGCTCGATCTTCGCAACCGCGCGCTCCTGGAACTGCTGTATTCGACCGGGGCACGCATTTCCGAGGCCGTGGGGCTCGATGTCGACGATGTCGACGTCCAGGCCCGCTCAGCCCTGCTCTGGGGCAAGGGCGGCAAGCAGCGGCTGGTGCCCGTGGGGCGCCCCGCGGTGGAAGCGCTTCAGGCCTATCTCGTACGCGGCCGTCCGGATCTGGCGCGACGAGGACGCGGTGGCGTGCCCGCGCTGTTCCTGAACTCACGGGGTGGGCGATTGTCACGCCAAAGCGCCTGGCAGGTGCTCGCCGACGCTGCCGAGCGGGCCAAGATCAGTGCCGCGGTGTCCCCGCACACGCTGCGACATTCGTTTGCAACGCACCTCTTGGAAGGTGGTGCCGATGTTCGCGTCGTGCAGGAATTACTCGGCCACGCCTCGGTGACGACGACACAGATTTACACGCTGGTCACCGTCAGTTCGCTGCGCGAAGTGTGGGCTGGTGCGCATCCCCGGGCCCGTTAGTAGTCGCCACATGCGCGGGTTGCCGCTACCGAGAGGCGTAACCCCACTAGACTTGCCCGAATGCCTTCGATGAGCCGGGTGCGCGAAGAGGGTCAAGCAGATGACCGGGAGGTGACGTGACGGACGGCAGTCTCGACGCTGACTTCCCCGCCGGCGACGGCGACCTTGACCTCACCGGTCGTCCTCACCAAGACATCCCCGAACCAAAGCCGCTGACCAGCCATGGGCCGGCCAAGGTCATCGCGATGTGCAACCAGAAGGGCGGGGTGGGTAAGACCACGTCGACCATCAATCTGGGTGCCGCGCTGGCTGGGTACGGCCGACGGGTGCTGCTCGTCGACCTGGACCCGCAGGGCGCTTTGTCGGCCGGCCTGGGAATCGCCCACCACGAACTCGAAACCACGGTGCACAACCTGCTGGTCGAGCCCCGCGTATCGGTGGACGACGTCCTCATGCGTACTCGCGTCGAGGGACTCGACCTGATCCCCAGCAACATCGACCTGTCTGCGGCCGAGATTCAGCTGGTCAACGAGGTGGGCCGGGAACACTCGCTGGCCCGCGCGCTGCACCCGGTACTCGACCGCTACGACTACGTGCTCATCGACTGCCAGCCGTCGCTCGGTCTGCTGACCGTGAACGCGTTGGCGTGCTCCGAGGGCGTCGTCATCCCGATGGAATGCGCGTTCTTCTCGCTGCGCGGGCTGGCGTTGCTCACCGACACCGTGGCCAAGGTGCGCGATCGGCTCAACCCCAAGCTGTCGGTGTCCGGAATCGTTATCACCATGTTTGACGCCCGCACCCTGCACGCGCGTGAGGTGATGGCCCGGGTCATCGAGGTATTCGGTGACCAGGTCTTCCACACCGTCATCACCCGCACGGTCCGCTTCCCGGAAACCAGCGTGGCGGGGGAGCCCATCACGACGTGGGCACCCAAATCCTCCGGTGCCCAGGCGTACATCTCGTTGGCTCGCGAGGTAATCGACCGGTTCGAATCGTGACGGTTGAGGTACCGGAAGCGCTGACTATGTCTGATCCGGTCGCGACTTCCATGGAGCCCTCAGTCTCCGACTCCGCTGCGCTGGAACCGGAACCGAAGGCCGCCGATACGCACGGCTTCCGGATTCATCTCACAAACTTCGAGGGTCCGTTCGACCTTCTGCTGCAGCTCATTTCGCAGCATCGGCTCGACGTCACCGAGGTCGCGTTACATCAGGTGACCGATGAGTTCATCGCTTACACCAAGACGTTGGGCGACACCTACAGCCTGGACGAGGTCACCGCCTTCTTGGTCGTGGCGGCCACCCTGCTGGACCTGAAGGCGGCGCGGTTGCTGCCCTCGGGCCAGGTGGACGACTCCGACGACCTGGCCCTGCTGGAAATTCGTGACCTGCTGTTCGCGCGGCTGCTGCAATACCGGGCGTTCAAGCATGTGGCGGAGATGTTCGCCGAACTGGAGGCTGCGGCGCTGCGCTCGTACCCGCGCGCGGTGGCGTTGGAGGAGCGGTTCAGCGAGCTGCTTCCGCCGGTCCACCTCGGGCTCGATGGGGAGCAATTCGCCCAGCTTGCCGCCGGTGCGTTCACCCCCCGGCCGGTGCCGACGGTGGGTCTGAGCCATCTGCATATTCCCCGGGTTTCGGTGCCTGAGCACGCCAAACGGATGGTCGAACTGCTGTCCGCGCGGGGCGCCGGACAGTGGATGACGTTCACGGAGCTGGTCGCCGAATGCGCGGCACCGATCGAGATCGTGGCCCGCTTCCTGGGCGTCCTCGAGCTCTACCGCTCCAAGGCGGTACTATTCGAGCAATCCGAACCGCTTGGACCGCTCCAAGTTTCATGGACCGGTGAGCGCCCGGCGCAGGATGATCTAGAAAAGGCAGTGGACTACGCATGAGTGAGCAGACGATCCCTGTCGAGGGGTCGCGGGAGTCCACTGATCTCGACGCCCCCGTCGACACCGAGATCAGCGCCCTGGAATCCGACTCGGAAGCCTCTGGCGACGCCGAATCGGGTGCGGACGAATTCGTCCCGATGGCCGATGAGGAACTCATCAGCACTCTCGAAGCCCTCTTGCTGGTGGTGGACACACCCATCAGTGCCTCGGCGGTGGCAGCGGTCGTCGCCCAGCCACTGGACCGCGTAGCCGAAGCGCTGCAACGGATTTCCGAGATCCTGACCGATCGCGCCAGCGGAATAGACCTTCGTGAGACCGTGGACGGCTGGCGTATGTACACCCGTGCCCAGTACGCCCCCTACGTCGAGAAGCTGCTGCTGGACGGTGCACGTTCCAAGCTGACCCGTGCCGCACTCGAGACCCTTGCCGTGGTGGCCTATCGACAGCCGGTGACCAGATCCCGCGTCAGTGCCGTCCGCGGCGTGAACGTCGATGCCGTGATGCGGACGCTGCTGATGCGCGGGTTGATCGCCGAATCCGGCACCGATGATGAATCCGGCGCTGTGATGTTCCGCACCACCGAGCTGTTCCTGGAGCGGCTCGGGCTGACCTCATTGACGGACCTTCCCGATATCGCACCGCTTCTTCCCGATATCGACGTGATCGACGACCTATCCGAAAACCTCGGCGACGAGCCGCGGTTCGCGCGGCTCGACCGGACGCCCGCTGACGGCGCCGCACCCGCCTTTACTGTTGATCAGGACTGAAATGAGCGAAGAGGGAATTCGACTCCAGAAGGTGTTGTCGCAAGCGGGAATTGCGTCACGCCGGGTAGCCGAGCGGATGATCTATGAGGGTCGCGTCGAAGTGGACGGTCAGATCGTGACCGAACAGGGCAGGCGAATCGATCCGGCGGTCAACGTGGTTCGTGTCGACGGCGTACGCGTGATCATGAATTCCGAACTGGTGTACCTGGCGCTCAACAAGCCCTACGGCATGCTGTCGACCATGTCGGACGACCGGGGTCGCCCCTGCATCGGGAAGCTGATCGAGGAGCGGGTGCGAAGCAATCAGGGCGTGCGCAATGTGGGGCGCCTCGACGCCGAGACCGTCGGGCTGATCCTGCTCACCAATGACGGAGAGCTGACTCACCGTCTTATGCACCCCTCCTACGAGGTGCCCAAGACGTATATCGCCACGGTGGCAGGCACGGTGCCGCGTGGCCTCGGCAGACAGCTGCGTGATGGCGTGGAGCTCGCCGACGGACCGGCGAAGATTGACGATTTCAAGTTCCTCGGCACTGTGGACGGCCAGACCATGATCCAGCTGACCCTGCATGAGGGACGCAATCGCATCGTGCGGCGGATGCTCGACGCCGTGGGTCATCCGGTGTTGGAGCTGGTGCGCACCAAGATCGGTGATGTGGTGCTGGGCAATCAACGTCCCGGGAGCCTGCGCGCTCTGGGCCGCGACGAGATCGGCTCGCTGTACAAGGCGGTGGGCTTGTGACGCGCGTCGTGGTCGCCATCGACGGCCCGTCCGGCACCGGAAAATCTTCGGTGGCCAAGGAATTGGCCCGGCAGCTCGGCGCCGCATATCTGGACACCGGGGCCATGTACCGGATCGTGACGCTCTGGGTGCTGCGCGCCGGTATCGACCTCGACGATCCCGCAGCCATCTCCGCTGCCACCGAACAGGTTCCCATGTCGGTGGGATCCGATCCCGATGCGCAGACAGCTCTGCTTGCGGGAGAAGATGTTTCAACTCCCATCCGGGGAACCGAGGTCACCGGCGCGGTCTCCGCGGTGTCTGCGGTACCGGCAGTACGCGAGCGGCTAGTGCGGCGGCAGCGCGAGCTGGCCGAGGGCAGTGGTGGTGCGGTGGTGGTAGAGGGCCGCGATATCGGCACCGTCGTGCTCCCCGATGCCGACGTGAAGATCTATCTCACCGCATCGGCACAGGCCAGGGCTCAGCGCCGTAATGCGCAGAACGTTTCCGGCGGCGGAGCCGACGAGTACGACCGCGTGCTCGCCGACGTGCAGCGCCGCGATCATTTGGACTCGACACGAGCGGTGTCGCCATTGCGTCCGGCCGATGACGCGGTGGAGATCGACACCAGCGATATGACACAGGACCAGGTCGTGGCCCACCTGCTGGACTTGGTGCGAACAAAGGCAGGGGCGTCCCGATGACCGACGGCACATGGGTCGATGAAAGCGAGTGGGAACTCGACGAATTCGCCGAAGACGAGGCGGCCGAGGAACCGAGTGCCCCGCCTGCCGTGGTGGCGGTGGTCGGCCGCCCCAATGTCGGCAAGTCGACATTGGTGAACCGGATCATCGGGCGGCGCGAAGCGGTTGTCCAAGACATACCCGGGGTGACCAGGGACCGTGTCTCGTATCCCGCCGAATGGATGGATCGCCGATTCACCGTGCAAGACACCGGTGGGTGGGAGGCCGATGCCTCCGGCCTGCAACAGCTCGTAGCAGAACAGGCGCGGCACGCGATGGCGACCGCGGATCTCATCATCCTGGTGGTCGACGCCACGGTCGGTGCAACCTCAACAGACGAAGACGCGGCGAAGCTGCTGCGCCGCTCGGGTAAGCCAGTTTTCCTGGCCGCCAACAAGGTTGATAGCGACCGGGCCGAGGCCGACGCGGCAACGCTGTGGTCTCTGGGATTGGGTGAGCCCTTTCCCATCAGCGCTATGCACGGGCGTGGGGTCGCGGATCTGCTCGACCGCGTGGTCGCGGACCTGCCTCAGGTGTCCGCACGCGGATCGGGGGAGGGTGGCCCGCGACGCGTGGCTCTCGTCGGAAAACCCAACGTGGGCAAGAGCTCTCTGCTGAATAAGCTCTCGGGGGACCAGCGGTCGGTGGTGCACGATACCGCCGGAACGACCGTTGACCCCGTGGACACCTTGATCGAACTCGACGGCAAGACTTGGCGTTTCGTCGATACGGCCGGTCTGCGCCGCAAGGTCGGACAGGCCTCCGGTCATGAGTACTACGCCTCGCTGCGCACCCATGGGGCCATCGAGGCCGCCGAGGTCGCGATCGTGCTCCTGGACGCATCCCAGCCCATCACCGAACAGGACCAGCGAGTGCTGTCCATGGTGGTCGAGTCCGGGCGCGCATTGGTACTCGCGTTCAATAAATGGGATCTGGTGGACGAGGATCGTCACGACCTCCTTGAACGTGAAGTAGACCTTCAGCTTTCGCAGCTCAGCTGGGCGCAACGCGTGAACATTTCGGCGAAGAGCGGCCGGGCACTCCAGAAATTGGTGCCCGCGCTGGAGTCTGCGCTGCGCTCCTGGGATTCGCGAATTTCCACCGGTCAGCTCAATACCTGGGTCAAGGAAGTGGTTGCCGCGACGCCGCCTCCGGTGCGCGGCGGGAAGCAGCCGCGCGTGTTGTTCATCACCCAGGCCACGTCACGGCCACCGACCTTCGTGCTCTTCACCACCGGTTTCCTCGAGGCGGGGTACCGCCGATTCCTTGAGCGCAGACTGCGCGAAAGCTTCGGCTTCGAAGGCACTCCCATCAGGGTGAATGTTCGGATGCGCGAGAAGCGCGGACCCAAGCGCTAGCTGCCGATGAGATAGCAACGGGCGCAAGCTAAAAGACCTCATGCACATTGCCTTCTCAGGCTCCGTTCACCGAATATTCGCGCTCGTGTTGAGATCTACCCGATCGGAATCGCCCACTTTTTCGGTTTGCCGACCTAGGCTGGTTTGACCGTCTACCATCCTGCGGCGGTAGCAAAACCACCTACGAAAGGCGCAACACAGTGGCGGACACACTCACCCAGGGTCAGAAGCTGGATTCGGGACAGAGCCTCACCTCGAACAACGGCGCGTACACGCTGACTCTGCAGGATGACGGCAACCTGGTTCTGACTGACGGCGGCAGCCCCGTTTGGGCCTCGGACACCAGCGGACACACCGCTGGCCACGCAGAGGTGCAGGGCGACGGCAACTTCGTCGTCTACGACAACGGTGGTGGCGCGCTGTGGAGCAGCAACACCGAGGGTCGCTCCGACGTGAAGCTGGTTCTGCAAGACGACCGCAACCTGGTGCTTTACGCAGGCGCGGATTCGGTCTGGTCTTCGGGCACTCAGACCGACACCCCGGTCGCACCGGCCACCGAGTCCGTTGAGGTTGCTCCTGCAGCCGTGGAGGAGCCTGCTCCTGCCCCGGAGCCCCGCACCTACACCGTCGTGTCGGGAGACACCCTGTGGGCCATCGCCGAGCGTTTCTACGGTGACGGCAACCAGTACCAGAAGATTGCCGACGCGAGCGGGGTTGCCAACCCCGATCTGATTCAGCCGGGTCAGGTTCTGACCATCCCGGAGTAATCACGCCGGCTTAAGCAAGCAGCTTGATGTAAGCCTCTTGGCCCCATCGGCCCCGTCGGGTTAACCCCCGGCGGGGCCGATGTCGTTCTACTCCCGTAAGTAGCCGTCGGGGTGGTGGAACCAATTGATCCGCGGGACGCGCGCCGGATCAACATGTACCGGTGGAATCCACCACGTACGGCCGTCTGGACCGCGGATGGCCCGCCAGTGGTGATCCTTGGGCCCCAGAAGCTTGTGATGTCCCTCGCAGCTGAGGGTGAGTGCGTCCACGTCGGTCTTGCCGCCGTAGGCCCACTCGTCCATGTGGTGCACCTGGCAGTGATACGCCGACCGGTCACATCCTGGGTAGGTGCAGCCACGGTCCTTGGCGGTCAACACGATTCGCTGGTCCTCGCTGGCAATCCGTTTCGCCCGGCCCAGATGCAGAGCGCGCCCGTCGTCGTCGAAGATGGCCAGGTAGTGATGGGCGTGACCGGCCATCCGGATGAGATCTGTGATCGGCAGCAGTGACCCTTCGCCGCCTACGGCGTGGCCCGCCCCCGCTTCGAGTTCCCGCAGTGTTGTCGTGATGACCGTCGTCACCGGCAGCCCGCGGTGGCGGCCCAGCTCGCCCGATGACAACACAGACCGACACACCGCCTTAAGCGCGTCGTGTTGCCGCTGGGCGACCGATCGGGCATCGCGTCGCACTGCTTCGGCATCGGGATTGCCATCTATGCAAGGTGTTTCGCCTTCGGAGTTGCATACGCCGGGTGCTGCGTACTTGGCGAAGATCGCGTCGAGGTAGGAACGCAGTTCGGGATCCAGGTCGAATGCCCCGGGCGTCATGAGATCCGCACCTTGACGCCCCATCCGGAACCCTCGTCGTCGGGCCCGGTCAACGTCCCCGGTAAGACTGCCATCGGGATCCAGATAGGCCAGGAGGCGCTCTGCGGCCCGGCGCAGCTCGTCCGGCCGGAGTGTTCCCGTGAGCCCGGCGAGCTGCTTCTCGGCGGCCGCTCGCGATACCGCGTCCACCGCATGGGGGAGTCGATCCCAGAACTGCCGGATGACCGCAATGTGGTCATGTCCCGCGGTGCCCGCTCGTTGTGCCGTGGCGGTCGCCGCGAGCACCGGCTCGATCGGTTCGCCACTGAGAGACGCTGTGGGGGCCAACTCCGCGGCATCCCGAATGCGCCGACGCGCCTCCGAACGAGTGATCCGCAGCGTGTCGGCGAGCACATCCACCAGACTGGTTCCACCGAACTGGCCCGGGACATGCTCCGCCACCAGCCCATTGATGATTCCATGCGTTGTGGCGGGGATTCTCCGAACGATCCTCTCGACCTCGCGAAGAATGGTTAGTCGTTCATAGTGGGTCAGCGCCCGCGCATCGAGTTCGGACAGCGCGTCAACAGCAGCGGTCAGCCCCGCGAGGGCGCCATCTGCATCGATATCCACTATCGAACTCATGTTCGAATGATAGGGCGCCACTCCGACAAGCGGCCGCCAAATGTTGCGGATGTTTTTGTTGTGACACAAGTGATTTCAGGATCTGCGCACCGCCGAGGGGAATCCGAGTTCAGGATCTCGCCAGACCTACGGTAGGCTTCCGTCTGCTGCTCATAGCGGCGGCGGGCTGTGGCGCAGCTTGGTAGCGCACTTGACTGGGGGTCAAGTGGTCGCAGGTTCAAATCCTGTCAGCCCGACCAGGTACGAGGTGGTTTTCATGCCCCAACTGACGTCAGTTGGGGCGCTGCGGGGTCAGCGGCTACTCGGGTTGAAGCTCTTATGGACGATTTCCAGGTGGTTGCCGTCGACGTCGCCGATGTTGGCCGCGTAATAGCCCCGACCGTAGTAAGTTCGCACGGCCGGCTCGCCCCGCTCTACCTCCCGCCTCGAGGCCGACGCGATAGACGGCGTTGACCTCGTCCTCGTTGTCTGCGACGACTCCGATGTACAAGCCGGTCGGGCACGCTGTCAGGCCCACCTGCCGACGCTTAGTTTCCAGGCTCGCGCCAATCCAGGGGTCTCAGTGTCGTTGCATAGAACAAGAGCGAACGGGTGGGGTCTGTCACCGCGATGTAGACGTGGTCGATCAAGAATGTCTGCTCACGTGAACCGTGTTGCCTGACTGCTCGCACGCCCCATGCGGAGTGTCTCCAGTAGCTCCCGGTACGGTCCGACGACGTAGGCGGTATCCCCGGCCGCCAGCCGGGTGTCTCGACGCGGGTGCAGCCGGATTGGCGTACCGTTCCGGCTGATCGCTACAACCCTTGTCCGCGTCGATAAATCGGCCATCCGCATACCGTCCAGCTCGCTGCGGTCTTCCACGAACACCCCACCGACGGTGAAGGATTGCTGACCGACCGAGAACGTGCTCAGCACATGCAGCCCCATGGCGGCACCGATGAACCACGGCGCCGCGAGATCGACGGTTGAGCGGACGTTACCGAACCCGAACCGCTGAGCCACCGCAGTGCTGAGATTGCGGTCGAAGATCCGCAACACCACCGGGACATCAGACCATCTGGCGCCCAACCGGTTCCGCAACACGATGCCTGTCTCGATATTGACCATATCGTCGTGGGTGAGCACCGCAACCGCCTGCGCCCCATCGATCTGCGCCGCATCCCATGTCTGCGGCAGGGTCGCGTCGCCGAATATGACGGGGATTCCCAGATCGGCGACAGTCGCCAGATACCTGTTGTTCTCGGACTGTTCGATCACGGCGACGTCGTGCCCGGCGGCCTTCAGGTCCTGCGCCACCCGGATGCCGAACGACCCCAGGCCGACCACGATGACATGGTTGGTGAGATTCCGGACCTTACGCCGTCCCGAATTCTGGGCGATGCGCTGCGATAACAGCAGGTCCACGACGAACGCCATGACCACCGCCGTCGTCGCAATCCCGGCGAACATCAGGAAGATGCTGAACAATCGCAACCAGGTCGGCTGGTTGGCGAAGCTGAAGTCCCCGTAGCCCACCGTCGCGATTGTTTCGGTCGAAAAATACAGCGCATCCACGTAACTCATTCCGGGCCGCTGATACGTGTACCGCAGCAGCACCGTGGCCCCGGCCAACAATGCCATCGCAATCCCCAGCGCGCGGAAGAAGATCGGGTTCATGTCCTCCCGGAACGCACGGATGCCGAGCAGTAGCCGCGACACTCCAGAGCGCCGGCCCCCGGACGACATCGTGCCTGATGCCGGCGTCATGCCTTGGGCGGCGAGCTCGTCGACGGTTCCGATCATGGCAGTCCAGTCGCCGCGGCGCACCTGCAAATCCCGTCCTGGGCACGCCACCACTTGGTCGGGAGTGGACGAGCCGTGCCCGTGCACCACGGCAACCGGAGCCAGGTCGCCGTACAACTCGCGCAACGTACCGTCACGCGGCGCATCGGTTCCGGAAATGATGAAGTCCGTACCGGCCGCTGTGATGGTGTGAGTAGTGCGGCGCAGACAGGCCTCGACTACCGAAGGAGCAGCCAGGTCGGCGACACCGAGCACCGCGCCCGGTCCTCCGTCCACCGCGACGGCCTCGCGAAGTACGTCATTGACCATACGGATAACCACACGCACTGTCGGGTTGAGTTGTCGCGCCAGCAGGGCGATTTCGAGATTCTGGGCATCATCAGACCCGGCACACACGATCGCTGCGGCGGCCGCGATCTCCACTTCGCCCAGACCACCGACGCTGTCCAACGCGGCGACGACGACACCGGCGGTCCAGAGCTCTTCCGCGATCCGGATCGCCAGTGCGTCTTTGCCAAAGACGATGGTATGTCTCTCCACCCTTGGTGACATTAGCGCGTAGAGACCGCCTTCACACGACAGACCGCACGACTATCCGCAATAGAAGCTGCACGGGCGCAGAGTGGCCGGGGAACGAAACCAACTGAGCGCAAATATCATCCGGTGTTGTGCGAATGTCAGAGAGCGTCGGCACCCTGCTCGCCGGTGCGCACCCGCACCACCGAGTCAACCGGGCTCACCCATACCTTGCCGTCGCCGATCTTGCCGGTGCGTGCGGCGGTCAGGATGACCTCGACGACCTTGTCGACAGCATCATCGTCAACAAGGACCTCGATCTTGA
>NZ_MAEW01000020.1 GCF_002013375.1 Mycobacterium sp. D16Q13
ATGCCGCGGGTGAGGACGCCGGGCTACTCGGAGTGGTCGGGGCCGACGACGAGCCGCCGGGCATCGACGGTGTCGAGGGGACATGCGCGAGTTGCAGCGCCTGTTGCGGGTTTCTGCGTTCCACTCGTGCGGGCTCGCGGCCGGGCTCATCTTCGTGGCCAGGCTCGTCGATCCCCGCGGGCGGGGCCAGCGCCGACAGCGCGAGCCCCAGCACAATCGGCAACCAGGCAGGCGCCGATAGCAGTACCCCCCAGAAGGTGAACCCGAAGGGGATGAAAAACGCCTCGTACGCGATGAAGAACAACAGCGGGAACCACGCGAAGAACGCGGCGATGGGGTTCCGCATGAAGTCTTCGATCATGTCCTGCAGCGTGCCCAGCGGATTAGTCATGAACCGCATGAGCTGATCGATCATGTTGTTGCTGTTATCCAGCGCGGTTCCGGATTCGAGAGCTTGCGGCTGCGCGGACATCGACATCATGTCCGCAGACATGCGAGACATTTCGCCGCCCGGCGCCATGATCATCGGCGAGGGCTGTGTCGGTGCCGTCGCGGCCAGAGCCGTGCTCGAGACACCTTGATACACGCTCATGGTAGTGGCGGCCTGGACCCACATCCGGATGTAGTCGGCCTCGTTCAGCGCGATCGGAATGGTGTTGATGCCAAAGAAGTTAGTGGCCATCAGCACACCGTGGATCAGGTGGTTGGCGGCCAGCTCGGCCAGCGTCGGCATGGCGGCCAGGGCCGTGGCGTAGCCGGCGGCGGCAGTCTCCTGCAGCATCGCATTGGTGGCGCTCATCGCGCTCTGCTGAGTCAGCCAGGCCAGGTAGGGGGTGTGGCTGGCGACATACTGGGCGGCGCTGGGCCCCTGCCATGATCCGGCGCTGGTGGCGGCGAGAAGCTGCGTCAACTCCGTTGCCGCAGCGGTGTATTGCGCGGAGAGCGCCTGCCACTGAGCGGCAGCCGCCAACAATGCCCCCGGCCCGGGCCCGGCGCTCAACAGCGCCGAATGCACCTCGGGGGGTGAAGCCATCCAAATAGGAGCCGACACCGGAACTAGCCTCGCGCGATCATGTACGTGACGGCGGCCTGCACATCACCGGTGGTGTAACTGGCAGCGGACTCCGAGACGCCCAGCCCGGCCCGGCCCAGTTCCTCGACCGCCTGCACGGCCACACCGGTGTGCTCCAGCCCCCGGGCGCTGAAGCCTGCCGCGGTTTCCAGTGACACCGGGTCGGCGGCGGGCGGGACCACGGCACCGATCACGGGAGCGGCCGCGGCATGCGCGGCCGCCAACCGTGCGGTCAGTGCCTCCACGGCCGCACTCGTGGCGAGCAGACCTTCCGGAACGACGTTGAGATTCATCGTGGGCATTCCCTTCCTTGAGCAGCACGCTTATTGACGAGCGAATACACGGTCGGGCCGCATTCGGGCAGACCACTGCCGGTAGGCACCGGACACGGCACATGGCTTGAAGTAGCTGTACTGATCAATGGTGATCATCCAACCTCGCGAATCAGCGACCGCATGAGGCGAAGTTAGCATCACCTAATAGCGCTGTCGATAGTTCGCTTGAAATCAGTTCATGCCCCTTGAACTGTTTCAAATCAGGACTTGAAGGTTGCTGACCTTGGCCCTGCTCTCGCCATCTGAACGCGAAGCCAAGCGTGACCTGCGCTTATGTAGCTCTTCTTCAGAGAAGTCTGAACAGTGTGCCGATGGGATGAATCCCGAACACTCTCATGCATTTGTGGCGCAGGTCACCAGCAACGCCAGATTGGCCGGACCCGCATGGTCAACGTTCGTCGACAGCGCGGTCCGACAACGCCGTGAGAACCCTCCGCGCGCGTCCGGTCATCTCGTCGGCGGAACGCTCGGGGTGGTGCCGCCACCACTGCACCAACGCCGAGACCATGTTCTCCCACACGAGCGTCGCTGCCGAGAGGTCGTCGTCATCGCTGAGTCCCACGGCGCCAAGCGTTCTGGTCACTGCTGCGGCGGCTTGCTCACGCAGAACGGTCCGTTGCCGCCGAGCGGCATCCCGGGCCCGCCCGCTCGGCACCGTCCTGTCGTAGAGGACCGGCCAGTCGCTGCGCCGATTCTCGAGCGTGGTGAAGATTGCCGTCAGCACCGCCTCCGCGACCTCCGGACGTGCCGGCGATCCTGCTAACGCATCGCCGATCGCGGTGGCCAGTCGCTCCCCAGCACCTTCGACACACGCAACATAGAGATCCTCTTTAGACCCGAAGTAGGCCAGCACAAGAGCCTTGGACACCCCGGCGCGCGCAGCGATCCCGTTCATGCTCGACGCGGCGAAGGTCGATTCTCCGAACTCCACGGCGGCCGCGGTCAAGATCCACTGCTCCCGTTCCTGACGAGGCATTCCCTTGCTGCCAGTCCGGAGGGATTGCATGCGTATGACGGTAGCGGAGCGCGCACACGCCCTGCGCTCACGCCGCGCACATCGACGGGCTCGTCGACTCACCCCACACGGATCACAGAATTGCGGCGGCGATGATCAGACCCACGGCCACATACGCCGCAGCGACAACGAGGGTCGCGGGTGCAAATCTTTTGTGCGCCAGAAGATCTCCAACATCAAGGCCCACCACCCACTCGATCAGCCTGATGCAGATCGTCTGAGCGGCGATGCCGATAAGTCCAAACACCAGGGTGCGTAACAGCCCTTCGGCGATGTTGCCCGACGCGGTGTAGATGGCGAGCACGATCACAAACGCCTGCGAGAGGAGTCCCGCCGCGGTGATCACGGCGGCATTGGGCAGGCCCACACGGACCATCTGCCGCAGCGGGCCGGGAGTTGTCCAGTCCAGCACAAAGAATCCAATCACCATCAGCGCGAAACCGACTGCCGCGTAGAGCCATATTGCCGCCGCCCCGTGCGCGACGATCGACCAGTACCCTGTTGCGTTCACGGTTACGATCCCCATTTCTCTGCTATTCGGTGTCCCTATTGAGGTGGAATCCGGTGCGGAATGAACGCGGCGCCGTCGTCGGTGATCAGGCCTGCCGTCTCCCGGATCCCCAGCCCCGCCGATTCGTCGCCGACAATCCAGGCACCGAGAACGGGCCTCATGCCGTCGAACTCCGGCAGCGGGTCGAGCAGCTGGTAGACGTAGCCTTCTTCACCGTAGACACCGCCGGTGGCCGTCTCATAGCCCGCACCCACCACGGTGATATTGGCCCCTTCGCGACCCAGTTTCGGCTTACGGACGTACTCGGTCAGCTCATGAGGATTGTCGAGATAGGCCGGCAGCAGATTGGGATGACCGGGGTACATCTCCCACAGAATCGCCAGGATCGCCTTGTTGCTCAAGAGCGTTTTCCACAACGGTTCGATCCACAGAGTCTCGGGCAGTAGGTCCAGGGCGTGGCGGCCGAAGTCGTCGTCGAGGATCCACTCCCACGGATACAACTTGAAGATCGACTCGATCGGCGCCTCTTCAAGATCCACGAGACGATTGAGATCGTGATCCCAGCCGATATCCTCGATCGGCAGGCCCACCGTGTTGATCCCGGCCTCGGCCGCGCACTCCTGCAGATACGCCAGAGTCACGTTGTCCTCACCGGTCTGGTCGGCCGATGACCATGTGAAATGTGTTTCCGTACCGGCAAGTTGCTTGCTGATCTGCGTCCAGCGCGCCACCAGCTGTTCATGCAGGGAGTTCCACTGATCGTCCTCGGGGAACACATCCGTTTTCCAGTGCCACTGCAGGATCGAGGCCTCCAGCAGCGAGGTGGGCGTATCGGCGTTGTACTCGAGCAGGACCGGTGGCCGCCGTCCGTCATATCGGAGGTCGAAGCGCCCGTACAGATGTGGATCTTTTCTGCGCCAAGACTTTTCGATGTGCTCCCAGGCCCACTCCGGTAGCCCGAAGTCTCGGTAGCGCCCGGTGAGGACCACATGCTCGACTGCGTCCAGGCACATGGAGTGCAGCACTTCCACGGTGGCTTCTAGGGAAAGCACCTCGTCCATGTCGAAGACGTAGTGGACCGACTCGTCCCAATAGGGACGATCGCTACCGTCCGCCGACCGCGCGGGCGTGCCGTAACACATTCCCTGGGAAGCGACGGTCTCTTCCCAACCGGGGCGGGGCCGCGCATGCTCACGCCGCATCAGCTCCCCGAACTTCCCGAGCTGCTGGACCCGAAGCCACCTCGCGATACCGATGGAGACCGTGAAACACTGCCAGAGCCATCGGATTTGGTCAGAGTGGTACCGGAGCTGGTCTTGGCCCGCGTGCCCCTGGGCAGTTCAAGATTGCCGCCGGATGCGATGGTCCCGATGCCTTGATTCCGTCCACCGTAGTAATACCGATAGGGCGATCCGGCGTAGATGAAGACGCCGCCGCCCGAGGAAGACGCCGTGCCGCGCTCGCAGTACTCCTCCGGCGCGACGACATTGGAACCGTCCTGGACGCACGTCGCCTCGATCTCGTCGTCTCGATCGATCACCGCGTAGCCCACAGCCACGACCGCCGCGATACCCGCGACCACTACGGAGCCCATCAGAACGTGATTGCGGGTCCGACGCCGTTCCTCTGCCTTCTGGGCCTGGACCTCCGCGAGCCGGCGCTCGGCCTCGCGGGTCCGGCGCGCTTTGTCGCGGGCCCGCGACTCGGCGACGGTAGGGGGCCGCGGCGTGGTGATACCTGGCTCTTGCCACCGCACGGAACCCCGGCCTCGCGGCGTCTCAGGCCGGTCGGCATCCTCGTCGCCTATGGACGATTCGGGCATCTCTTCCCCCTCGTTGCCCGAATCATAGAAAACGCTCCGCCTGCTTGGTGCGGTGGGCACGTGCGCCTGATACTGCGGCAACAACGCAAAAGACCGGAAACCCAGCGGGTCTCCGGCCTTCTATCGTTGGGCTTCCGGCCCACACAGCTTGTGGGCGAAGGGGGACTTGAACCCCCACGTCCCGAAGGACACTGGCACCTGAAGCCAGCGCGTCTGCCATTCCGCCACTCGCCCCAACGACCGCGAGAGCCTATCACGCTCCGTGCCCCCTCTTTGAACCGAGAACGCCCAGCGAAAGCCCGCGCACGCACGCTAATCGTCACATACGGCGAGCGTAGAAGGCCTCTTGGTGCCAAGACGATGTCGTCTCGTAATAGAGGAGTGGGTGCTGACGATCATCAAACCGATACCATCTACTCGAGATCCGCTCGTGGCGGTGCGCTGTGTCATGCGCTCAGACCTGCCACACGATCGCCGAAAGGAGGAGGCATGGGAATTGTCCAGCGCTTCGAGCGCAAGCTTGAAGACGTGGTCGGCGATGCCTTCGCCCGCGTATTCGGCGGTAGCATCGTCCCTCAGGAAGTGCAGGCCTCACTGCGTCGCGAGGCCGCCGACGGAGTCAGGTCAGCGGGCCAGGGGCGGCTGCTGGCTCCCAATGAGTACTTCGTTCTCCTCAGCACCGGAGATCACGAGAAAGCGGCCGATGACCGCGATCTCGACCCAGACACGTTCGCCGAACACCTGCGCGAATATATTCGCGATCAGGGGTGGCAAACGTATGGTGAAGTTGTTGTCCGATTCGAACAATCACCGAACTTGCACACCGGCCAGTTTCGTACCCGCGGTGTGGTCAATCCCGATACCAAGCGGGACCGTACGCACGGCGCCGTGACGACTGCCCCTTCGACCCCGGATTCACAACCAGGAGCATCCATGACTGACAACCCAGGTCCCCAGCAGGGACGCCCCGGCGAAGAGTACGGCCGAGAGGACGACCGGTACGGGCGTCCCGATCAGGATCCGCGCGGTCAGCAGCCCCCACAGGGCGACCAGGGTTACCCACCGCGCCAGGGCGGTTACGAGGGCGGCGGCTACGGACAGGGCCAGCAGTACGGTCAGGACTACGGCCGCCCGCCGGCCGGCTACGAGCAGGGTGGCTACCCGCCGCGCCCGCCGCAGCAGGGTGGATATGAGCAAGGTGGCCGCGGTGGCTATGACCAGGGCGGGTACGGAACCCCGCCTCAAGCACCGCAAGGCGGCGGGGAGTACGGCCGCCCGCCGGCGCCTCCACAACAAGGTGGCTACCCAGCGCCGCCACAGCAGGGCGGATACGGCGAGCCTCCTCGCCCCAACTACGGCGAGTACGAGCAGGGCGGCGGGTACAACGCACCTCAGGGTCCCCCTCCGGGCCAGGACTACGGCCGTCCCCCCGCGTACCCCCAGCAGGGTGGCTACGGTGCCCCGCCGCAACAGGGCGGATACGGATCACCCCAGGGTGGTTACGGGGAGCCCGAATACGGCGACTACGAACACGGCGGCTACCAGAGCAGCCCCGACTACGGCGCACCCACCGGAGGTGGCGCCGGAGCTGGACGCACCACCGTCACGTTGCAGCTGGACGACGGCAGCGGCCGTACCTACCAGCTGCGTGAGGGCACCAATGTGATCGGCCGCGGTCAGGACGCCCAGTTCCGGCTGCCGGACACCGGCGTCTCGCGTCGTCACCTCGAGGTGCGCTTCGACGGGCACGCCGCACTGCTGTCGGATCTCAACTCGACCAACGGCACCACCGTCAACAACGCCCCGGTCACCGAGTGGCAGTTGGCCGACGGCGACATCATCCGGCTGGGCCACTCCGAGATCATCGTTCGGGTGCAGTAGGACCGCATCGGCAACACCGCGTTCGACACAGGCTGCACGTATCGGGCCCCGCCCGGTAACACAGCCAAGTATCGTTGCCCTGCCGAATATGTCCGGTCTCCGGACACCCTCGCCGAGGCGCGATGGACCAGCGAGAGGAACGACAACCGGATGCAGGGACTGGTGCTCCAGCTCACCCGCGGTGGGTTCCTGTTGCTGCTGTGGGTGTTCATCTGGTCGGTACTGCGCATCCTGCGGACGGATATCTACGCCCCGACCGGTCAGCTGATGGCCAATCGCGGTCTCAACCTGCGCGCCATTCGTCCCGCGAAGGCGGGCCGGCGGCAGATGCAGTACCTCCTGGTGACCGAGGGCGCCCTGGCTGGCACACGGATCACACTCGGCACACAGCCCATTTTGATTGGTCGCGCCGACGACTCCACATTGGTCCTGACCGACGATTACTCGTCGACGCGGCACGCGCGGCTATCGCCACGCGGGTCGGATTGGTACGTCGAGGATCTAGGATCGACCAACGGCACATATCTGGATAGGGAGAAGGTGACGACGGCACTGCGGGTTCCCCAGGGGACGCCGGTACGTATCGGTAAGACAGTGATCGAGCTGCGCTCGTGACACTGGTACTTCGCTACGCCGCGCGTAGCGACCGCGGACTTGTGCGGTCGAACAACGAGGACTCGGTCTATGCCGGAGCCCGTCTACTGGCATTGGCCGACGGTATGGGTGGTCATGCCGCCGGTGAGGTTGCCTCTCAGCTGGTCATCGCCGCATTGGCACCGCTCGACGACGACGAACCCGGTGGCGACCTGCTGGACACGCTGGCCGACGCGGTGCACTCGGGTAACGGGGCGATCGCCGATCATGTGCGCGCCGAGCCGGAACTGGACGGAATGGGCACCACCCTGACGGCCTTCCTGTTCGCCGGAAAGCGGCTGGGCATGGTGCACATCGGTGATTCGCGCGCCTATCTCATGCGCGACGGCGAACTGGCCCAGATCTCCAAGGACGACACCTTCGTCCAGACTCTTGTCGACGAGGGGCGCATTACCCCGGAGCAGGCACACAACCATCCGCAGCGCTCGCTGATCATGCGCGCGCTCACCGGTGCGCCCGTCGAACCGACGCTCATCATGCGTGAGGCGCAAGCGGGAGATAGGTACCTGCTCTGTTCGGACGGGCTCTCCGATCCGGTGAGTCACGAAACCATCGCCGAGGCATTGGAGATCGCCGATGTCTCCGCCGCCGCAGACCGGCTCATCGAGCTGGCGCTGCGCAGCGGCGGACCCGATAACGTCACCGTGGTCGTCGCCGATGTCGTGGAGCTGGACTACGGACAGACCCGGCCGATCGTGGCAGGGGCGATATCCGCCGATGCCGACACCGATACCCCGCCGCCGAACACGGCGGCCGGACGCGCCGCCGCGATTCAACGGGCCCTCAAGGAGCCTGAGCCGGCCGAAGACGAATCCGATTCCGACACAACAGATTCCGACCCCGCTAAGCCTAAGAAGCGCACGCTGCGCTGGTTGATCGCGGCGGTGCTCGTGGTCTTGATCGCGCTCGCCGGGCTGGCGATCGGCCGCCGCGTGGTGCTGAACAACTATTACGTGAGTGCCCACGAGGGCAACGTTTCCATCATGCAGGGCGTCCAGGGCTCACTCCTCGGTTATCCACTGCAGCGGCCCGACCTCGTCGGTTGCCTCGATAGCCGTGGGGACATGTCGCTGGTGAGCTACGGCGAACCCGCATCCGGCTTGTCCTGCAAGTACTTCAAGGTGTCAGACCTGCGGCCGTCCGAGCGTCAGCAGGTCGAGGCCGGCCTCCCCGGCGGCACCCTCGACGAGGCCATCGGCCAGTTGCGCCAGCTCACCAAGAACGCGCTGCCCCCGTGCCCGCCGCCCGCTCCCAAGACACCACCGCCCGCGCCGGCTACGGCCGGACGCACCCCCTCCAGCACATCGGGTTCCGCCACCACCACAACGACCACCACGCGGCCCTCCCCTACGCCTACGTCCGCCACAAGCCCCGGCGCGAGCACCACGCCGACCACAACATCCACTCCCGCGCCGGCGCCGTTGCCGGCGCCACCACAAGAGCCGGGCGTTACCTGCCGGACCGTGTCATGACGACGGCGCCCCAAACCGCTGTTGTGCCCAATGTGCCGCCCGCGCAGCCGACACGACGCAGTGCGGAGTTGGGGCTCCTCGGCTTCGCCGCCGCGATCACCACCGTCGCCCTGATCCTCGTCGAGGCCAATCTCGAACGCGGTCTTTCATTGGACCTCCTGAAATACGGCCTCGCGTATCTCGTTCTCTTTACGTTGGCGCACCTCGGAATTCGTCGCTACGCCCCCTACGCCGATCCGCTGCTATTGCCCTGCGTCGCGCTGCTCAACGGCCTCGGACTGGTGATGATCCATCGCCTGGACCTGGCGAAGGCGGCCGCTGGTGACGGCACCGAGACTCTGGAAGCCAACGCGCAGGTGCTGTGGACTCTGGTGGGTGTCGCGGCGCTTGTCGGTGTGCTTGCGGCCGTCAAGGACCACCGCATGCTCGCGCGCTACGGGTATACCTTTGGGATCGTCGGCATCGTCTTGCTGGCCATCCCGGCGCTACTGCCATCCTCGGCCTCGGAGAGAAACGGCGCCAAGATCTGGATCGAGTTGCCGTTCTTATCGATTCAGCCCGCGGAGGCCGCCAAGATCCTGTTGCTGGTGTTCTTCGCCGCCTTCCTGATGACCAAACGCGACCTGTTCCGCACCGCCGGCCGCAGCTACTGGGGCGTGGAGTCGCCGCGGGCCCGGGACCTCGGCCCGCTGCTGGCCGTATGGGCAATCTCGGTGGGAGTCATGGTCTTTGAGAAGGACCTGGGCACCTCGCTACTGCTCTACACGTCGTTCCTGACGGTGCTGTACATCGCCACGGCACGGATCAGCTGGGTACTGATCGGGCTCGGTCTCTTCGTCGTCGGTGCGTTTCTGGCGTACTTCCTGTTTGCGCATGTGCGCGTGCGCGTCGAGACCTGGCTCGATCCCTTCGCCGACGCGGACGGCAACGGGTACCAGATGATGCAGTCGCTATTCAGCTTCGCCACCGGAGGCATCTTCGGCACCGGCCTCGGAAACGGTCAACCGGGCACGGTTCCCGCCGCCTCAACCGATTTCATCATCGCCGCCATCGGTGAGGAACTCGGACTGGTCGGCCTGGCCGGAGTGCTGCTGGTGTTCACCATCCTGATCGTCCGTGGCTTCCGCACCGCGCTGGCGGTGCGGGACAGCTTCGGCAAGCTGCTCGCCTCCGGCCTGTCGGCGGCATTGGCGCTGCAACTGTTCATCGTCGTCGGTGGCGTCACCAAACTGATTCCGCTGACCGGACTCACCACGCCCTGGATCTCCTACGGTGGGTCGTCACTGGTGTCCAACTATGTGCTGCTAGCCATCCTGCTGCGCATCTCGCACATCGCCCGCCGGCCGCTCACCACCACCTCCGCACCCAACGCCGCCCCCATCGCGGAGGCCCGCACCGAGCTGATCGATCGCGTATGAACACATCGATCCGCAGGGTGTCTCTCGTCGTCATGGGATTGGTCGTGCTGCTACTCGCCAATGCCACCCTCACCCAGGTGTTCACAGCGCCTGGCCTGCGCGCAGACCCTCGCAATCAGCGGGTGCTGCTCGACGAGTACTCGCGCCAGCGGGGGCAGATCTCAGCGAGCGGGCAGTTGCTCGCCTCCTCGGTGGCGACCGACAGCCGCTTCCGGTTCCTGCGGCAATACGCGGATCCGTTGGTGTACGCACCCATCACCGGCTTCTATTCGCTCAACTACTCGAGCGCCGGGCTGGAGCGTGCCGAGGACAGCGTGCTCAACGGATCCGATCCCAGGCTGTTCGGCCGGCGTCTCGCGGACTTCTTCACCGGCCGCGACCCGCGCGGCGGCAGCGTGGTCACCACGATCCGCCCCGACGTGCAACAGGCCGCCTACGACGCCATGCACCGTGGCTGCAAGAACGGCTGCCGCGGCTCGGTGGTGGCCCTTGAGCCCTCCACCGGAAAGATCCTGGCGATGGTGTCGACGCCCTCCTACGATCCCAATCTGCTGGCCAGTCAGGACTCCGCGCAGGAGAACGAGGCCTGGAAGCGACTGCAGGACGACCCCGCGCAACCGATGCTGAATCGCGCCATTTCACAGACGTACCCGCCCGGCTCGACCTTCAAGGTGATCACCACCGCCGCGGCGCTGGCAGATGGCAAGACGGTCAACACCGAGGTGACCGCGTCGCCGACCATCTTCCTGCCGGGGAGCAACGCAACCCTGGAGAACTACAACAGAACCTCCTGTGGCGGCGGCGACAACACCACACTCCAGGAGGCCTTCGCGCGCTCCTGCAATACCGCCTTCGCCAAACTCGGATCCGAGCAGCTCAAGCGGGACAAGCTGGTCAAGGCCGCGCAGGCGTTCGGTCTCGATCACGAGCTCGACGGCGTTCCACTCCAGGTGGCTACATCGACCGTCGGACCGATGTCCGACGACGCAGCCGTCGCGATGTCGAGCATCGGGCAAAAGGACGTCGCGGTGACCCCGCTACAGAACGCGATGGTTGCCGCGGCCGTCGCCAACAAGGGCGTGCTGATGCAGCCACACCTGGTCGATAGCCTTAAGGGCCCAGACCTGTCGAATCTGTCCACCACCAATCCGGATGACATCGGCCAAGCCGTGACACCCGCTATCGCGAACACATTGACCCAACTGATGATTCTCTCTGAACAGCGCACTGCGCAGACCGGTGCCATCCCCAGCGTGCAGATCGCATCCAAGACCGGCACCGCCGAGCACGGCACCGATCCGCGCAACACCCCGCCGCACGCGTGGTACATCGCCTTCGCGCCGGCGTCGAGCTCCACCGATCCTCAGGCCACGCCGGTCACCCCCCAGGTGGCCATCGCGGTTCTCGTCGAAGATGGCGGAGACCGCGCACTGGCGGCCACCGGCGGCTCGGTCGCCGCACCCATCGGGCGACAGGTCATCGCCGCAGCACTACAGGGAGCCTCATGACGGTACGTGTGGGAGAAACGCTTTCGGGTCGCTACAGGTTGCAGCGGCTCATCGCCACCGGCGGTATGGGCCAGGTGTGGGAGGGTACCGACAGCCGACTGGGCCGCAAGGTGGCCGTGAAGGTCCTCAAGGCCGAGTTCTCCTCGGACCCCGAGTTCATCGAGCGGTTCCGCGCCGAGGCACGCACCGTCGCCATGCTCAACCACCCCGGTATTGCCAGCGTGTACGACTACGGCGAGACCGATATGGACAGTGAGGGCCGCACCGCGTATCTGGTGATGGAACTGGTGCACGGCGAGCCACTGAACTCGGTGCTCAAGCGCACCGGGCGGCTGTCGCTGCGCCACTCGCTGGACATGCTGGAGCAGACCGGCCGCGCCCTGCAGGTCGCACACGCCGCGGGGCTGGTGCACCGTGACGTGAAACCGGGAAACATCCTGATCACGCCCACCGGGCAGGTGAAACTCACCGACTTCGGCATCGCCAAGGCCGTGGACGCCGCCCCGGTCACCCAGACCGGCATGGTGATGGGCACCGCCCAATACATCGCCCCCGAGCAGGCGCTGGGCCATGACGCCACCCCTGCCAGCGATGTCTACGCGCTGGGAGTCGTTGGTTACGAAGCGGTTTCGGGCAAGCGCCCGTTCTCCGGGGACGGCGCGCTGACGGTCGCGATGAAGCACATCAAGGAAACGCCGTCGCCACTGCCGGCCGACTTGCCACCGAACGTGCGTGAGCTCATCGAGATCACTCTCGTGAAGAACCCGCAGAACCGGTACACCAGTGGCGGGCCCTTCGCCGACGCGGTGGCCGCGGTGCGTGCGGGGCGTCGCCCACCCCGGCCCAATCAGGCACCCACCATCAGCCGGGCCACGCCGGCGGCCATCCCGCCCGCCACCCAGGTGCGGCCCGCCGTCGGGGCACCCAGCCGGGTCGCCCCGCCTACGTCCCGTACCCGGCAGCCCACGGGCTCACACCGGCCGCCGCCACCCCGGCGCGGTACGTTCTCGCCCGGCCAGAAGGCCCTGATGTGGGCGGCCGCGGTGCTGGGCATCTTCGCGATCATCATCGCGGCACTCATCCTGTTGCGAGCCAGCGAGAAGAAGACAGACATTCCGCTGCCCTCGGCAACAACCTCGAGCAGCGAGGCACCCTCAAGTCCAGGTTCAGCTTCGCCAGGAGCGCTTGCGCCAGCTAATATCGTGGCTCTGCTTCCGGTCAGCGAACCGGACCCGATCACTGGGACGAAATCACCGTAATGACCACTCCGCAGCACCTTTCGGACCGCTATGAGCTGGGGGAGATCCTCGGCTATGGAGGCATGTCCGAGGTTCACTTGGCGCGCGACCAGCGGTTGAACCGTGACGTCGCGATCAAGGTGCTGCGCGCCGACCTGGCCCGGGATCCCAGCTTCTATCTGCGTTTCCGCCGGGAGGCGCAGAATGCCGCCGCGCTGAACCACCCCGCGATCGTCGCGGTCTACGACACCGGTGAGGCCGAGACACCCACCGGGCCGCTGCCGTACATCGTCATGGAGTACGTCGACGGCATCACCCTGCGGGACATCGTCAAGGACGACGGCCCGATGCCGATCCGCCGGGCGATCGAAGTCATCGCCGACTCCTGCCAGGCGCTCAACTTCAGCCACCAGCACGGCATCATCCACCGCGACGTCAAGCCCGCCAACATCATGATCAGCAAGACCGGTGCGGTGAAGGTGATGGACTTCGGGATCGCGCGCGCGGTGTCGGACGCCGGTGTCAGCGTCACGCAGACCGCGGCGGTCATCGGGACGGCGCAGTATCTTTCGCCGGAGCAGGCGCGCGGCGAGACCGTGGACGCTCGCTCCGATGTCTACTCGCTGGGCTGCGTCCTATACGAATTGCTTACCGGCGAACCACCTTTCGTCGGCGATTCGCCCGTCGCGGTGGCCTACCAGCATGTACGTGAAGATCCGGTGGCGCCGTCCAAGCACAACCCGGAGATTCCGCCTGGCCTGGATTCCGTGGTGCTCAAAGCACTTTCGAAGAACCCCGATAACAGGTACCAGAACGCCGCCGAGATGCGCACCGACCTCATGCGGGTGTACCAGGGCGAGCAGCCAGAGGCGCCTAAGGTCCTGACCGACGCCGAGCGCAGCTCGATGCTCAACACCCCCACCAACACCAAGGCGTACCCGGCCTCCGGACCGCAAACCAACCCGCTTCCCAGTCATTACGCGGAACCGCGGCGCAATCCGCTGAGCCGCTGGCTGGTTGGCCTTGCGGCACTGGTGGTGCTCACCGTGGTGGTCACCTTCGCCATCATCTTGGGCAGTGGCCCGTCGCGCGATGTTCAGGTTCCGGATGTGACCGGCAGGTCCCAGTCCGACGCCGTGGCAGCGCTGCAAAACCTCGGTTTCAAAACCAAGATCCAGAAGAACACCAGCTCAAAGCTCGCTCCCGACAAGGTCATCGATACAGATCCCGCCAAGGGCTCGACCGTGACCGCAGGCTCCGAGGTGACCCTCAACGTGTCCATCGGACCGGAGAGCCAGCAGGTACCCGACTGCCACGGACTCAGTTTCGGCGACGCGGTGAAGAAGCTGCAGGGTGCCGGGTTCAAGGGCACCTTCACGCAAAGCGAGACCAAGTCGCTGCCCGAGGACAAGGGCCGGGTCATGGCCACCAACCCTCCGGCCGGGCAATACTCGGCGGTCACCAACAACATCACCATCGTTGTCGGCAAGGGCCCGGGGGAGAAGCCCGCGCCGGATCTGGTCGGGCAGAACATCGACGTCGCCCTCAAGAACCTGCCCACCTACGGCTTTACCGCGCCACCCACCGTGATCCCGGTTCCCAGTCCGGAATCGAAGGGTCAGATCTTGAGCACGAATCCGGCGGCCGGAACCATGTTCCCCGAGGATGGGGTCATCGAGATCCGGGTGTCTCAGGGCGGCCAATTCCGCATGCCGAACCTCGTCGGCAAGTTCTGGACCGATGCCGAGCCGATGCTGTACCAGGCCGGATGGCAAGGCGGGGGACTGAGCACCGAGGATGTGCCATCCGACGGCGGCAACAGGGCTCGCGTGGTCTCTCAGGATCCGCCATCGGGTGCCGGTGTCGGATACAACGGACCGATCAAGCTGCGCTTCGGCGCGGGATAGACCGTCAGCCGCCGAGGGCGCTCACTCGTCCGCTGACCCCGTTCAGCGCCGAGGCGACCTCCGCCTCAAGCGAGCGCACCAGCGATTCATCAAGGGGCGCACCGCAATAGGTGAGCCAGTTGGCCAACATCCGGTGCCCACCTTCGGTGAGTATCGACTCCGGGTGGAACTGCACCCCGTGAATCGGATGTTCGGTGTGCATGACACCCATGATCACGCCGCTGGCGGTGCGGGCGATCACCCGAAGCCCCTCGGGCACGGTGTCGGGGAGAATTGTCAGCGAGTGATACCTAGTGGCCGTGAACGGGTTTGGCAGACCGCGCAGCACTCCGGCGTCTTCATGCTCGACCCTGCTCGTCTTGCCGTGCAACAACTCCGGTGCGCGGTCCACGGTGCCGCCGAACGCGACCCCGATCGCCTGGTGCCCCAGGCACACCCCGAGCAGCGGGGTGCCCGTCTTCGCGCAGGAATGCACCATCGCGATGGAAGCGCCCGCGCTCTCGGGTGTACCCGGGCCGGGGCTGACCAGTACGCCATCGAAGTCGGCGGCCACCGCATCGGTGTCGGCCAGGCGCGGGTCGTCGTTGCGCCACACTGTTGCGTCCACGCCGAGCTGACCCAGGTACTGGACCAGGTTGAACACGAAGCTGTCGTAGTTGTCGACGACCAGGATGCGCACAGGTCAAGGGTACGGACCCGCGCCAACGGATTCCCAACCGGTTTACCCGGACAGGTACCGACGGATGTCTACCGGCCCTGCAACGGAGTCGCCCGGCCGGGACCCACCGCGTCCCGATACCCGGCCACCTCAAGATGATGGCCACGAGTCACCGTGTACCCCAGGCCAAATCGCGCAACGTATTGCCGATACAGCGTCACCAACGGAGCCGCGTCCAGGGCCGCCTGCATGGCATCGGCATCGCCGATGGCCGTGATCACGTAGGGCGGGCTGTAGGTGCGGCCGTGCAGCAGCAAGGTGTTGCCGACGCATCGCGGCACCGAGCTCGCGACCAGGCGCTGGTCATCCTGCATCTGGATCGCCTCGGCGCCCGCGCTCCACAAGGCGTTGAGCACACCCTCGACATCCTGCTGATGCACCACCAAGTCATCCGGCGACGCATCGCGGGGGAAGCGGCCATACGAGTCGCGCTTGGCATCGGTCAGCGTCACCACCAGACCGGGTCCGGTGACGGGCTGTACTCCCGCGGCGTCGGCCATCTCGCCGGTTTCGGCGAGTGCCGCCGCCACCTGGCTGTCGCCCCCTGCCGACTGTTCACGCGCGGCAGCCATCTCACTGGCCAGGCCGTCGCGGGCCGCACTGAGCCTGTCGACCGATTTCTGGGTCTCGCGCACCAGATCCACCAGTCGAGGCGACGGCGAGTCGCCCCGGCGGATCTCGTTGCCACCCGACACCGTGTGCGTAGCGGCCAGCAGGAAACCGGCAAGAGCACACACCAGGGGCACGCCAACCCGCCAGATGAGGGGTTTGCGCGGGCGCCCTGCCCCGCGTGCGGGGGCCTCCTCGGGGCCTGAACCTCTTCGCGTGAGGGGCTCATCGGCGGTCACCAGAAGATTGTCGCAGCACCGCGCTGTAACCTGCGTAAGAACCCCTAACGACTCCGGCCACGGCGATCCGTCGCCGCGCCGCCATATCCGAGATGCTTCCGAGGTAGTCGATGCCCAAGTCCAAGGTCCGTAAGAAGTCCGCGTTCAACGCGACCACCGTTAGCCGCACCCCGGTCAAGGTGAAGGCCGGTCCGTCGAGCGTCTGGTTCGTCGCGCTGTTCCTCACCCTCATGCTCATCGGCCTGGCCTGGCTGATGGTGTTCCAGCTCGCGGCCCAGCACATCACCTGGATGCTGGATCTGGGCCCGTGGAACTACGCCATCGCGTTCGCCTTCATGATCACCGGGCTGCTGCTGACCATGCGGTGGCGGTGACAAAAGACCCGGTCGATCCCATGTTGCCGTTGCCGGTTCGGTTAGCACCCGTTTCCATCGAGTCAACCCGGGAGACACCCAATCACAACGATGTGATTTATCCCCACTGTGGATAACGCCTGTGGATAACCCGACCGCTTCCCCCACCGAATGGGGCCCGAAACCCGCCGGCATCGCCGCCGCGGCGCTCGTTGGTGTCGCCTTCGGTATCGCCGTCTTTCTCGTCTCCGATGCGCCTGGCCGTCTGTTGGCCGCCGTGGCCGCCCTCGGTCTGCTGGGATTCGCCGCGGTGTCCTGGCGGTGCCGTCCGAAGTTGCGCATCGTCGACGAGGGTCTCGAGCTGCAGGGCCTCACCCGCATCACGCTGCTGCCCCGTGCCAGCGTGGACTCGGTAAAGGTCACCGAGTTCCGCAGGCTCGGCAGGCGCACCCGGCTGCTGGAGATCGAGTCCGGTGATGACCTGATCGTCTTGAACCGCTGGGATCTGGGTACCGACCCTCGCGACGTGCACGAAGTCTTGCGCGCGGCCCGCTATCGGGCGTGAAGACTCCAACACGCGTATCGTTGCCTTAGGTAATTACCCCTACGTAAGAGGTGGGCGCATGACACGGACCGACGGCGATCAGTGGGACATTGTCAGCAGCGTCGGTTTCACGGCCCTCATGGTGTCGTCATTCCGCGCCCTGGAAACCATCCGGTCCGAGCCGCTCATCCGCGATGACTACGCTCGCGCCTTCGTCGAGGCGTCCGGGGAGCCTCATCTCACCGAGGCGCTGGCCGCCCCCAAACCCGAGTCAGAGTGGGACGCCGCCACCACCTACCTGGTCAATCACCTCGCCGTTCGTACCAAGTACTTCGATGAATTCTTCACCACTGCAACGGCTTCCGGCATCCGGCAGGTGGTAATCCTGGCCGCGGGTCTGGACGCGCGCGTCTACCGGCTGCCCTGGCCGGCCGGTACCGTGGTCTATGAGCTCGATCAGCCGAAGGTCCTCGAATTCAAGGACCACGTCCTTGCCGAACAGAACGCGACACCCCTGGCAGAGCGGCGCGAAGTCGCTGTCGACCTTCGCGACGACTGGGTCGCAGCGCTGGAGACGGCGGGCTTCGACGCAGCCAAGCCGACGGCATGGCTCGCGGAGGGCCTGCTGGCCTATCTCCCCGGTGCCGCACAGGATGCGCTGTTCGAAAGCATCACCGCCCATTCCGCACCCGGCAGCTTCCTCGCCACCGAATGGCGGCCCCGGGTGGCCACCGCCAGCCAGTGGCAGGACGCCGTGAACAAGCTCCGGCCCGACTTCCTCAAGGACATCAGCATCGGCGATCTCATCTACGACGATGAGCGCAAAGACCCGATCGAGTGGCTCGGCGAACACGGTTGGCGGGTCGACACCACCAACCGGCTCGAGCAGGCCGCTAACTACGGGCGGCCGGCTCCCCGTGAGCACAGCGATATCACTTCGCTGTGGTCAGACGCCTACTTCATCTCCGCCACGCGCTAGCCATCGCGAACGCGGTACGCGGGGTAACGCCGGGGTGGGACCTTCCGTCCCGCCTCGACTAAAGTTTCCCATGCAATCGGTCACAAGGGTGCCGTCTGTACGAACAGGCCAGTTGGCAAAGGCCCGTCGTTTGACGGTTGGGGGATTGAGAGCTGAGTTTCATGTCGGGAGACGGCTATAGCGGCGGATTCGTCCGCCAGGGTATGCAGATTGGGCTGACCATCGCTGCCCTGCGGGCACTCGAGGCCCGCCGCGCAAGTCCTTTGCTGTTCGACGAGCACGCGCGAACAGTCCTCGAAACGGTGGGCGATCCCCACACACTCGCGCTCCTGGACGCAGGCCTCCGTGAGGAGCCGTCGACGGCGGATGAGCTCCGCACATCCCTGCTCACCAACTACGCGGCGGCGATGTGCCGGTACTACGACGAATCTCTGCTCGCCTGCGTCGCGAACGGCAACCATCAGGTGGTGCTGCTTGCCGGGGGACTCGATACCCGCGCCTACCGACTGTCCTGGCCCGCCGGAACCGTCGTCTACGAGGTCGACTACGCCGAGGTCCTCACGCTCAAGATGAAGGCACTCGACAACGCGGGTGTCGAGCCTCGTACGACCCAGCGCATGGTCCTGTGTGGACTCGGTGATCAGTGGCAGGCGGAGCTGAGCCTGGCCGGATTCGACCCCGATGCCCCCACCGCATGGCTCGCAGAATCCGTCATTTGCAACCTCCCCGGCGGCAGCCAGGACACCATGTTCGAGCGGATCATCGAAATGTCGGCCCCCGGCAGCACCATTTCGACGGACAACGACGCGTTAGCTCCCTCGGGGCGCCCCTGGGGCGACGTCGTGGACGCCATTCTCCCGGACGCACTTCGCGGCGCCGACTACTCGGCACTCGCGCACTACGACGTGCGCACCCCTCCCGGGGATTGGCTGTCCGGACACGGGTGGCTGACCCGGACGCGCACCACCCGTGAACTGGCCCAGCACTACGGCCGGCCGTTCGGCGGCACGCTGACCCCGGATTTCGATGATCTCGCGGACCGCCGTTTCCTCACCGCGACGCTGCCGAGCGATTACCTTGCGCATCCCCCGTGCGATGAGCCCGCCGCGCCGTGAGGTTCGGTCCAAAGCTGGAACCGCCGGTTAGCTTGCGCGACACCATCGCAAATTGTCCACTCCCTGGATATCTTGAAGGCAACGTGCAGGAAGGCGGGTGGTTCCTTGGACGGTCAGCAGGAAAGGGCCGTGACCTCACCGGCGCACAAGTACCAGTTCGACCTGATCGCCGCTGCTCTACGCGCCTTGGAAAGTCGGCGCGGCCATCCTCTGATCGACGATCCACTCGCGGCGGTCCTGGTCACCGCAGCGAACGAACCCCTCAGTAGTGCCTTCCTCGCGACGGGATTTCCCGAAAACCCGTCAGCGACCGACGGCACTTTCCTTCTCATCAACGCATCGGGAATCTTCACGCGGTACGGCGACGACTTCATCGCCACTGAGCTCGAGCTGGGAACCCGGCAAGTCGTGCAATTCGTCGCAGGCCTGGACACTCGGGCCTACCGGCTCCGGTGGCCGCTGGACGCCGTCCTGTACGAGGTGGACCATCCACATACGCTGGAATTCCGCAGCCGCGTGCTCAAGGAGCACGGTTCCGTCCCGGCCGTTACGCAGCGGCTCGTGCCCGTGGCGACGACGGCAGGTCCGTGGGTCGAGGATCTATGCGCCGCCGGCTTCGACCCGGAACAACCCACCGCGTGGCTGATCGCGCCGCTGATCATGGCGGGCCTACCCGGCGAGAGTCAGGACCTGCTATTCGAACGAATCATCGAGCTGTCCGCGCCGGGCAGCGCCATCTGCAGCGACGCCAACATCTTCTTGCCCTCGACCGAAACCTGGGATTCTCTCGCTGAACCCGTTGTCCCCGAAGATATTCGGGCAGCGAATTTCTGGATGCTGACATATCCGGATTCCCGCATGCCGCCCGCGGATTGGCTGACGGGGCACGGCTGGATCACCGAGGTGCAGACGGCCGCCGAGATCGCCGCGCACTACGACCGTCCCTTCACCGACGATGTGCCGGACATCGTCAAGCAGCACACCCGATGGCAGTTTCTCAAAGCGAAACTGCCATCGTGAGTCAACCGGTATAGGTGAGCACCCTCGCGATGATGAGCGCGACCGACAGCGCGGTCACCACGGCCGCCAGCACCCACGGCGTCGACGGCTTCTGCGCGAGGTCTGACGTACCTACCGCACGGCACACCTCGCGGTAGTACAGCAGCGCCCCGGCGCTCAGTACGCCGAACAACAGTCCACCCATGTGCCCGGCCAACGAAATGCCCGGCAGCGAGACGCTCAGCCCGATGTTGAGCACCAGCACAATGATGATGGTCTGCGGGTTCAGACGCTCCCGCAGATACAGCACCAGTGCCGCGCCCAGCAGACCGTAGATGGCGCCAGAAGCCCCCGCCACCAACGCGTTCGGACTGAACCACATCGCGATGGCGCTACTGCCGAGCAACGCGGTGCCATAGATGGTGGCGTACCGCTCGCGACCGAAGGCGTGTTCGAGCCCGGGCCCGATCAACGCCAGCGAGAGCATGTTCACCCCGATATGCATCAGACCGAAGTGCAGGAAGCCCGCGGTGACGGTGCGCCACAGCTCGCCCTGTGCCACCCACGGCAGGTACAGCACCAGGTCCCGGAACAGCGGGCTGGTAGTGGCAGCCATTGTCTCGTCGGTGCCGCCGACCACGGCGGCATACACGAGCACGTTGACCGCGATCAGTGCCCAGGTGACCCAGGCCCGCGCCTGCCGCAGCGGTTTGACCTGACGCACCGACTTGGCGCCCTGCTGGACGCACTCGACGCACTGTTGCCCCACGGGCGCTGATCGCATGCAGGCCGGGCATACGGGACGCCCGCATCGCACACAGCGCACCGCGGTGGCCCGGTCCGGGTGCCACGCGCACCCGTAGACCGGTACCTGTCCGGGATGAGCCATCAAGACCTAACTGATGGTGATGGAGTTGATCACGACGTCCTCGTTGGGACGGTCGCCGCGACCGACGGAGGTGGAAGCGATGGCGTCGACAACCTTCTGGGAAGCCGGATCCACAACCTCACCGAAGATGGTGTGCTTGCGATTCAGGTGCGGGGTCTTACCGACGGTGATGAAGAACTGCGAGCCGTTGGTGCCCGGTCCGGCATTGGCCATGGCCAGCAGGTACGGCTTGTCGAACTGCAGCTCGGGGTGGAACTCGTCGGCGAACTGGTATCCGGGGCCGCCGCGGCCGGTGCCGGTGGGGTCACCGCCCTGGATCATGAATCCATCGATGACGCGGTGGAAGACGGCGCCGTCATAGAACGGACCGGTGGCCTCGCCCTTGGCGTTCTTGGTGGAGTAGTCCTTGCTGCCGTCGGCGAGGCCGACGAAGTTGGCGACGGTCTTCGGGGCGTGATTGCCGAAGAGCGCGATGACGACGTCGCCGTGGTTGGTGTGCAGGGTGGCGGTTTGTGTCTGGATTGGTGAAGTCACGACGACCACCTTATCCGCGCCGAAAAGACATTCATGCGGATGTTTCCCAATAGGTGGCGCAAAGGTGGCAATCTGAAGTACCACTCATTCTGGAGATCACCGCCCGACGAAGGGACCCGCTGACGATGAGCCTGCTGACCAAGAACGCTGAACCTGCCGTGAAGCTGACCTCCGGGGAGCGTCTGGTGCGTGGCCTCAAGGAGGCGGCGCTGGCCCCTATCGATGTTTCGCGCGGTACCGCAGGGCTCGGCTTCGGGCTGGCGAAATCGGCGACCAGCGTGGCGGGCAAGCTGCTGCGTCGGGGTAAGGCGGTGTCTTCGGAGGTGCAGGACGCTGTCGCCGATGTGGTGGACACCCTGCCTGAGGTGGTCAGCGGTGCCCGCAAGCGCAAGCTGCCGCGCGCGCTGACCGGGCTTGCGGTCGTGGGTCTGCTCGGTGCGGGCGCCGTCGCGTTCAGCGTGCTGCGCCGCTCGGGACAGCCCGAGCCGTCGACACTGGCGCCGAGTGTGGATCCGCAACCTCAGCCGTACGGCTGATCGGGTCGCGCGGAACGGAAATTCGAGTGGAGCCTAGGAGAATCGAACTCCTGACATCTACCTTGCAAAGGTAGCGCTCTACCAACTGAGCTAAGGCCCCTCACCTGCTGCTGTGTGCCACACTTCCATGTTGTTGCGCGCCACGGTGATGGCTGCCGCGTAGGCCACGCCGAGCAGTGCGAGCACCAGCAGCAGCACTCTCACGTGGTGGACCTCCCAACGGGTGTGGTGGGGCTAGGAGGACTCGAACCTCCGACCTCTTCGTTATCAGCGAAGCGCTCTAACCACCTGAGCTATAGCCCCTGAACCGAACGCAGAGATTACCGCACGGAAGGGGTGCATCCCAAACCGTTAGTCGCGATCGGCCAGTGTGACCTCAATACCGCCGACGAGATCGGTGGTCAGGTTGTAGATGAACGCACCGATAGTGGCGGCTGCGGTCATCAGGACGATGTTCACCAAACCAATGAGCAGTGCGGTGCCGAAGATGGTGCCGCTGGATACCAGCTCGCCGCCGCCGCTGTTGGTGATGAGCTCGCCGACGTTCTCGTTGAGCTTCGACCACACACCCATCGCACCCAGCACCAGATACAGCATCGCGACGGCGATCATCCAGACAAAGAAGAACACCACCGACAACACCAGTGACACCTTGAGGGTCGCCCACGGGTCGACACGGCGGATCTGCATGGCGGCGCGCAGCGGGCCGCGGCGGGAAGGACCAACCGTCACCGCTGAACCGCTTTGTGCCGCTTGACTTCCGCGCGGCGGGCGGGGAACCGGCCCGGACAGGTCGGGCAGGTCGTTGTTCTTGGGGGCGCGCACGGGCTCCTGTGCGCTCGACTCGCCCCACGGGGTGCCCGAACGCACCGGCTCGGGCCGTTCTGGTCTTTCGGGACGCTCCGGCACCTCGTCATACGGTTCGGGTTCCGGCTCAGGCTCGGGTTCCGGCCGTTCTGCCGGGGTGTTGAATCCGGCCGGGGCGGCGGTCCCGGAGATGAACCGGTTGAGCCGGGCATCCAGGCCCGCGGAGGGTCGGCTGGTGGGTCGCGGTGCCGACGTCGGTGCGGTCGGAGGTGCGGTGGCGTCGTCGATGATCGGAATGATCTCCGTCGGTGCGCCGCCGGGCCGCGGCTCCCTGTTGGGAATCCGCTGGGGACCGGTAGCGGCGGCGTGTGAACCACGCCGCCGCTCCGCCCGCTGCCAGGGAGGCAAGTCCGCCTGCTCCACGGGGCGTTCGTTGGCGCCAGACTCCCCCGGATCGTTCGGTGAACTCACCTACAGCTCCTTACTCGCTTGCGCCGGCGATGTCGTCGTCGGAGTCGGCATCACCCTCATCGGCATTATGCGCGATTGCCAATAGGGTGTCGCCCTCGCCGAGGTTCATCAACCGCACGCCCTTGGTCTGACGACCGGCCTTACGCACCGACTTCGCCGTCGTCCGGATGACGCCGCCGCCCGAGGTGATGGCGTACAACTCGGCGTCCTCGTCTACGACCAGCGCGCCCACGAGGCTGCCGCGCCGCGGGTCGTACTGAACCGTCAGCACGCCCTTGCCGCCGCGTCCCTGCACCGGGTACTCCTCGATCGCTGTCCGCTTGGAGTAGCCGCCGGCGGTCGCCACCAACAGGTAGGTGCCCTCTCTGACGACGTTGAGCGACAGCAGGTCGTCCTCGCCGTTGAAGCGCATGCCCTGTACCCCCGAGGTGGCGCGGCCCATGGGGCGCAGCGCGTCGTCGGTGGCGCTGAAGCGGATGGACTGGCCGTGTGCCGAGACCAACAGCAGGTCTTCCTCGGAGGAGCACAGCACCGCGCCCACGAGTTCGTCGCCGTCACGCAGGTTGACGGCCACCAGGCCGCCACTGCGGTTGGAATCGAAATCGGTGAGCTTGGACTTCTTCACCAGGCCGTTCTTGGTCGCGAGCACGAGGTATGGCGCGTCCTCGTAGCTCTTGATCTGGATGACCTGCGCGATGCGCTCCTCCGGCTGGAAGGCCAGCAGGTTGGCGACGTGCTGACCGCGCGCGGTGCGGGCGGCCTCGGGCAGGTCGTACGCCTTGGCGCGGTAGACGCGGCCCTTGGTGGTGAAGAACAGGATCCAGTCATGCGTCGAGCACACGAAGAAGTGCTTGACGATGTCGTCCTGCTTCAGGCCCGCCCCCTGCACGCCCTTACCGCCGCGCTTCTGGCTGCGGTACAGGTCCGTCTTGGTGCGCTTGGCGTACCCGGTTTCGGTGATAGTGACGACGACGTCCTCGCGGGCGATGAGGTCCTCGTCGGCGACATCGCCGTCCGCGGCGATGATCCGGGTGCGACGGTCGTCGCCATAGCGCTCGACGAGTTCGCTCAGCTCGTCGCGGACGATGGCGCGCTGACGTTCCGGCTTGGCCAGAATGTCCTCGAGGTCGGCGATCTCGGCTTCGATCTTGGCGAGGTCCTCGACAATCCGCTGCCGCTCCAGGGCCGCCAGGCGGCGCAGCTGCATATCGAGAATGGCCTGCGCCTGGATCTCGTCGACATCCAGCAGCTCGATCAAGCCCTGTCGGGCAATGTCGACAGTCTGCGAAGCACGGATCAACGCAATCACTTCATCAAGGGCGTCAAGGGCTTTCACCAAACCGCGCAAGATGTGCGCACGCTCGTTTGCCTTACGCAACCGGTAGCGCGTACGCCGGATGACGACGTCCAACTGATGATTGACATAGTGCCGGATCAGTTGATCCAGACGCAGCGTGCGCGGCACACCGTCGACGATCGACAGCATGTTGGCGCCAAAGCTGGTCTGCAGCTGGGAGTGCTTGTAGAGGTTGTTCAGCACCACCTTGGCAACCGCATCGCGCTTGAGCACCACCACGATTCGCAGGCCGACGCGGTCGGAGCTCTGATCTTCGATGGCCGAGATACCGGCGATCTTGCCGTCGCGCACCTGCTCGGCGATCGAGGTGATGAAGTTGTCGTGGTTGACCTGGTACGGCAACTCGGTGATCACCAAAGACGTTCTGCCCTTGGAATCTTCCTCGATCTCGGCCACGCCGCGCATACGAATGGACCCGCGTCCGGTGGTGTACGCGTCGTGAATCCCTTGGGTGCCAACGATCAATCCGGACGTCGGAAAGTCAGGACCGGTGATCCTTTCGCAGACCGCCTTGAGGGTGGTCTCCTCGTCGGCCTCGTAGTTGTCCAGCGCCCAGTAGACCGCCTCGGCCAACTCACGCAGGTTGTGCGGTGGCATGTTCGTGGCCATACCGACGGCGATACCGCCCGAGCCGTTGGCCAGCAGGTTCGGGAACCGGCTGGGCAGCACGGTCGGCTCCATGACACGGCCGTCATAGTTGGGGGTGAAATCGACTGTCTCCTCGTCGATTTCACGCAGCATCTCCATGGCCAGCGGGGTGAGCCGGGCCTCGGTGTAACGCATGGCGGCCGCGGGGTCGTTACCCGGCGAGCCGAAGTTCCCTTGGCCGTCCACCAGTGGGTAGCGCAGCGACCAAGGCTGCGCCATGCGGACCAAGGTGTCGTAAATCGACGAGTCACCGTGCGGGTGGTAGTTACCCATGGTCTCGGCCACCGAGCGCGCCGACTTGGCGTGGCTGCGGTCGGGCCGGAACCCGGAGTCGTACATCGCGTAGAGAACGCGGCGGTGCACGGGCTTGAGGCCGTCTCGCACCTCGGGCAGAGCGCGGCCCACGATCACGCTCATGGCGTAATCGATGTAACTGCGCTGCATCTCCTGCTGAATATCTACCGGTTCAATGCGGTCGACGGCGTCATCACCGCCGGGGGGCAGCGTTGTGTCGGTCATGTGCTCCTCGTTCATGCTGCGCCCGGAGAAGGCCGGGCAACCCCACCAGCCTAGTCACTTTGCCCGACGGTTTCTCGGATGCAGCCCCGTGCGTCGTTCTCAGCGGCTTTAGATGCCGATATCCCAAGTATCCGGTACTGTTTGTTACGCAGGCATGGGCCGCAACGGGGCGGCCAGAACCGAATGGAGCTGCCAGCCATGACCACTCTGACTTCCGATTTCACCGAGGAATCAACCGGGGAACGGCTACGCCGATGGGCCGACGAGTGGCGGCGCATGGCGGCCGTCGCCGTATCGAACGCCGACGGCCCCAAGACCGGAATGGTCTACGACATCGTCGGCCCGCAGAACTTGTTCGGCGAGGAATCGCTCTTCATCAACTTTGGCTATTGGCGCGATCACCCGACAACACTCGACGAGGCCAGTCGCGATCTCGCGCGCCTGGTTGCCTCCAGTGCCGGGTTCACCTCATCGGATGTGGTGGTCGATTGCGGTTGCGGGTATGGCGATCAAGACATTTTGTGGGCCAACGAGTTCAAGGTGAAGAAGATCACCGGGGTCAACATCGCCGAGGAGCAGATCACAATCTCGACCAGGCGCGTCGCCGAGGCAGGTCTGTCCAAGACGGTCTCCTACGTCAAGGCCTCGGCCACCGATCTGCCGTTCCCCAACGAGTCCTGCACCAAAGTGGTCGCGCTGGAGTCGGCCTTTCACTTTCCCTCGCGTATCGACTTCTTCCGCGAGGCGCTGCGCGTGCTCAAACCCGGGGGCCGATTGGTGACAGCCGATATTGTTCCGCGGCGCACCGCCCTCACCGCACTGGCACGCAATCAGGTAGCACGGAAAGGCTGGCAAGGCGCGCCCGCGGGTGCGGTGCCGTGGGCCGTCGACGTGCAGGGATACCGAGATCTACTGTTGGACACCGGGTTCGCCCGTGCTGAGACGTGGTCGATTGCCGACGATGTCTATCCACCGCTGTCCAAGTTCCTGGCCAAGCGACTGCGCCAGCCGGATATGAAGCACGTCAACCCGTTGTTGCGGGCACAGTTCAACTCGGTGGGGATGCGGCTCTTCTCGCTGCATTCGGACTACATCGTCTCCGTTGCGCACAAGGCGTGAAGGCGCGCTAGGTCAATGTTTTTCCCTCGGCCAGTAGCTCGACGTATTGGACGATCCGCCGGGTGCGGGTCTCCGGCTTCTTGATGGTGGCGAGCCGGAACAGGAACGGCCAGCGTGCCGTTTTGGTCAGCGAGTCGAAGAACCGCTGCGCGTTGGGCTGGGCCCGCAGTGCCTGTGCGAAGTCGTCGGGGACCTCGATGGTGGCCTGCGAGCTGTAGGCGGCGTCCCAGCGACCATCCGCCTTGGCGGCGTCCACCTCACGTGCGCCGGCCGGTCGGACGCGGCCCTCCTTGGTGAGACGTTCGATGTGGCCCACGTTGATCTTCGACCAGGTGCTGCGGGCACGGCGCGGGGTGAACATACGCAAGGTGTACGTCTCGTCGAGCGATTTGGCTTGTCCGTCGATCCAGCCGAAGCAGAGCGCTTCTTCCAGGGCTTCCTTGTGGTTGATGCTGGCGATCCCGCTGGCCTTCTTGGCCATCTTGATCCACACGCCGGGGGAGTCCTCGTGGTTCTCCTCCAGCCAGGTTTCCCAGTCTTGTTGGGAGGCAAAGTAGATGGTGGGACGCTCGACGGCCATGCGGTCACTCTATGGGTGACCAGTGACATCGAACCCTCATGACCGAGCGGTTCCGCACGGCAACATGACAAACCCTCGCCCATCGGCGCTCTCGCGAGCAACGGATCGCGCTCGCACTGGCGCCGCGACCAGCACCGTTCCACCTTTCTGCCAGATATGGTCCGCGGCGCTTCAGCCATTCCACAGAGAACAAGTAGGTTGTCCACACCATGTGGAACGGAGACGAGCTCGAGCTCGACGAATACCTGGCCTTCATAGGCTTCTACGGCGCCCGGTCGCCGTCCTTGGACACCCTGCGCCGCCTGCAGCGCGGACATGTCCTGAACATCAAGTGGGAGAACCTGGATGCGGTGCTGCACAAGCACGTCGCGTTGGATATCCCGACGGTTCAAGCGAAGTTGTTGCGCAGCCCCCGCGGCGGCTACTGCTATGAGCACGTCGCGCTTTTCGCCGCCGTCCTCGAGCGCCTCGGTTTCGACTTCTTTGGCATTCAGGGCCGGGTGCAGATGGGCGCCACCACTATTCGGCCGTCGACCCACGGCATGCTCGTGGTCCAACTTGACGGACAACGATGGCTTTGTGATGTCGGGTTCGGTACCAGTCCACTTGCGCCCATCCGTCTCGTCGACGAAGACGTCATCAGCGATGGGTCCTGGACGTACCAGCTGCGCCGCGGCGAGGTCACACCCGGCGCCGATGGTTGGATCCTGTCGGAGGCCGCCGGGGACGGGACGCAGCCTGGGTGGATGAGCCGGTACACCTTTGTGCTCCAACCTCAGTACCCGATCGACTATCGCGGGGCCAGCTACTTTGTCGCATCGAGTCCTCATTCACCCTTCAGCACAAGAGTTTTCGTACAACGCATAGCACCCGAACACGCGTACATCCTGGACCACCGGGAGCTGCATGCCATTCGGCCCGGCATCGGCAGAGACACTCGGCACCTGACACCCAACGGGGTACTGGTCGCTCTCCAAGAACTCTTCGACATCGAATTGGACGCCGATAACTCGTCCCTGCTGTTGGAGAGGTTGTCCGCGCAGTAAGCGTCGACATATGACTCAGGCCATTCCGTCGAAAAAACGACTGCTGGTCAAGCTGCTCACCGCCAACATCGTCTCGACCGTGGTGCTGGGCGGGTTGATGCTGTTGGCCGCGGGGACGTGGAACTGGCCTCAGCTATGGACCCTGATGATCGAGATCACCGTCCTCAACATCGGCGTGCACCTGTGGCTGCTGAATGAGAACCCTGCGCTGCTGGCGGAGCGGCTTGGTTCACCTCGTCAGCCAGACCAAACGACCTGGGACAAGGTCTTCATGGTGTTTGCGATCGTGGGCATGCCGATCTGGTTCGCCGTGCCGGGGTTCGACCATCGCTGGGGTTGGTCGGACGTTCCCCTATGGGTTGAGGTGATGGGCGCAGTACTCGTCGCCGTCTCGTTGTTGTCGATGATCCTCGTCTTCCGCGCCAACAGCTTTGCCGCACCCATCGTGAAAGTGCAGGCAGCACGAGGACACTCGATCGCCGACACCGGCCCCTACGCGTACGTGCGGCATCCGATGTACGCGGGGGCCATCCCATTCCTCATCGGCATGCCGCTGCTGCTGGGATCCTGGTACGGGCTGATCGGATCAACGGTGACCATCATCGCGCTGGGGTTTCGAGCTGTGGGGGAGGAGCGGTTGCTCACCCGCGAACTCGACGGCTATCCCGAGTACGCGGCTCGCGTCCGCTACCGGCTGGTGCCCGGCTTCTGGTGATCTATCGGCGCCCCCCGCGCCCCATCTGGATCTTGATCCGCGACAAGCCGATCAACTGCGCAACCGACAACCTGCACGGCGCTGCTCCACCCGCAAATTCGATGGAACCGAATCTGGCATACCGGCGTCTCAAGTACTTAGAGGTGGAATCTGGGCACTTCCAAGCTCCTCCCACCCGTTCTTCGGCCCTCCATCGAATCGACGAGCCTCTGCACCTTGCCGATGTACGCCGCTAGATCTTGGACGCCCCCGCCAAACCAGCCAGCTTCTCGGTGTCGACGCTGAACTTTAAGATCAAATTGAATCCGCAACTATCTCGCCGGTTCGACTGACGACCACTACACGTCGAGGAAGCGCACGTCCCTGGCGTTTCGGGTGATGAAGCTGCGGCGCGCCTCGACGTCCTCGCCCATCAGAATCGAGAACAGCTCATCGGCCGCGGCGGCATCATCGAGGGTCACCTGACGCAGCACGCGCACGGACGGATCCATGGTGGTCTCCCACAGTTCCTTGGCGTCCATCTCGCCCAGACCCTTGTATCGCTGGATGCCGTCGTCCTTGTTGATCTTCTTGCCAGCCTTGAGCCCGGCTTCCATCAACCCATCGCGCTCGCGATCCGAGTACGCGAACTCGGGCAGGGAGCGCTGCCACTTGAGCTTGTACAGCGGCGGCTGCGCCAGGAAGATGTGTCCGTGCTCGACCAGCGGGCGCATGAACCGGAACAGCAGCGTCAGCAGCAGCGTCGAAATGTGTTGGCCGTCAACGTCGGCGTCGGCCATCAGCACGATCTTGTGATACCGCAGCTTGGCGAGATCGAACTCGTCGTGAATACCGGTGCCGAGCGCCGTGATGATCGCCTGGACTTCCGTGTTCTTCAAAACCCGGTCGATACGGGCCTTTTCGACGTTGATGATCTTGCCGCGCAGCGGCAGAATCGCCTGGAACATCGAGTCGCGGCCGCTCTTGGCCGAACCACCGGCCGAGTCGCCCTCCACCACATACAGTTCGGACTTGGATGGATCGGTGGAGCGGCAGTCGGCCAGCTTGCCGGGCAGCCCGCCGATATCGGTGGCGCTCTTGCGGCGGACCAGCTCGCGTGCCTTGCGCGCTGCGATACGCGCCTGCGCCGACGAAACCGCCTTATTTACAACAGTTTTCGCGTCGGCGGGGTTCGAGTCGAACCAGTGCTGCAGCTGCTCGTTACACACCTTCTGCACAAACGACTTGACCTCGGTGTTACCCAGCTTGGTCTTGGTCTGACCCTCGAACTGCGGCTCGCCCACCTTCACCGAGATGACCGCGGCCAAGCCCTCACGAATGTCATCGCCGGTGAGGTTGGTGTCCTTCTCCTTGAGGAGCTTCTTCTCCTTGGCGTACTTGTTGACCACCGTCGTGAGCGCCGCGCGGAATCCTTCCTCGTGCGTACCGCCCTCGTGGGTGTTGATGGTGTTGGCGAAGGTGTGCACCGACTCGGAGTAGCCGGCGTTCCACTGCATCGCGATCTCCACCTCATGGCCCTCGCCCTTGCCGGAGAAGTCGACGATGGTGGAGTGGATAGCTGATTTGGTGCGGTTGATGTGCTTGACGAAGTCGACCAAGCCGTCGGGGTAGTGGAAGACGCGGTTCTTAACCTTATGCGGCGCAGCTGATTCCGCAGCCTGCTCTTCTGCTGTTTTGGGTGCCTCAGCGGTATCGCTGACCACTTCATCCGTCACATCCGCGTTGCTCACTCGCTCGTCGGTGAGCTTGATGGTCAGGCCCTTGTTGAGGAAGGCCTGCTCTTGCAAACGCCTGGCGACCGTCTCGAAGTCGTAGGTAGTGGTCTCGAAGATGTTCGGATCCGCCCAGAATCGGACCGTGGTGCCCGTCTTCTTGGTGGCGGCGCCCTGCTGCAGCGTTCCCGGCACGGACGCGGTGTACACCTGCTGCCACTCGTGCCCGTCACGCAGGATCTCCAACTCAACCTTTGTCGAGAGCGCGTTCACCACGGAGATACCCACACCGTGCAGACCGCCGGACACTGCGTAGGAGTCCGAGTCGAACTTGCCTCCGGCGTGCAGCTGCGTCATAACGACGTCGACAGTCGGGATTCCGGAGGCATGCATGGCCACCGGGATACCGCGGCCGTCGTCCTTGACCTGGATACCGCCGTCCTCAAGCATCGTCACCTCGACAGTGGTGGCATACCCGGCCATCGCCTCATCGACGGAGTTATCGACAACTTCCCAGATCAGATGATGCAAACCGCGCTCACCGGTGGACCCGATGTACATGCCCGGGCGTTTCCGGACCGCCTCGAGCCCCTCTAGGATGGTGATCGAGTCGGCACTGTATTCGCTCTTGGCACTCTTCTTCGGCGCAGCCACGATCGACTTTGTCTCCTGTCTGGAAGTAACGACTCTCGCGGGCCATAGACCCAGCGATCCGTGTTAGCACCATCCTACTGGTCTGTACCGACGGCACCTAGTTTCAGGGCATGTTTCATCCCCTCTATTTACGCCGTCCGTCGCATATCTCGGATTGACCCGTGTCAGGACGCTCTGGACACCGGTTCCATCGCGCGACGCGGCGATGAGCCCTCAGCCGTAGGTGTCGCGCGGACCGCGTCCGGCGATATGCCGGGGGCCCTTGCGCCAGGACGGCGCGGTCGGTCCGGAGATCTTCAAACTGGTCACCACACCGTCTCCGACGGCCGCCGCGATCTTCGCCAGCAGCTGTGCCTGCACCAGCCGCAGCTGTGTCGCCCACGCCGTGGACTCCGCAGCCACCGTCAGCACACCCTCGTTCAAGGCGGTCGGTGTCGCGTGTGCGGCGATCTGCTCACCGACGACGGCATCCCACCGTCCAAACACGGCGCCCTCGGACACCCGCGAGGACCATCCGCGCCGGTTCGCCAAATCTCCTGCGGCCCTTCCCAACAGCTGTGGGTCTCGGGCATCGGGACCTGGGCCCGACCAGGTGCGTCGCCCTCCAGCCACCGTGCGGCGCTGCTGCGGAGATCTACCGCCCCTGCCGACGTCTTTGCCCTGCTGCTTAGCCGCACCGCGGGCTTCTTCAAGCACCCGGCGCACCAAATCCATCCCTGTCACCCCGGCCAAGTGCTCCGGCGGCCAGGCCTCTTCCTCACTCATACGCCACCGACTTTCGTCCCGAGGAATCTTCCTGCACATCGACGGTAACGGTGCGTGCCAACAATTCCTCGGGAACATCGTCGGGAACTGCCGCCGTCACCAGAACCTGCTCCGCATCGGCGGCCACGGTGGCCAAAGACCGACGCCGGGCGCCATCCAATTCCGCGAACACATCGTCGAGCATCAGGAGCGGATCGGTGCCGTCGGAGCGGAGCAGGTCAAAGGCCGCCAAGCGCAAGGCCAACGCGAACGACCACGATTCCCCGTGACTGGCGAACCCCTTGGCCGGTCCGTCCCCCAGCCGCAGTTCCAGGTCATCGCGATGCGGTCCCACCAGGCAGACGCCTCGCTCAATCTCCGCCGACCGTTTGGCCACCAACCCCGCGTGCAACGCGTCCGCGAGATGCTGCACCGACAGCTCCCCCTCGACGCCCGCCACGCTGCTGCGGTACGCAATACCCGCGGGCCGCGACGCCGGCGCCAGCAGTTGATACGACTTCTCCACCAGCGGCCGCAACTCACCCACCAATTCGATACGGGCAGAAAGTAATTCGGCGCCATGGGCCACGAGCTGCCCATCCCACACGTCGAGGGTGTCCAGCACGCTTTGATCGTTGCGTTGCCGTAGGGCTGCCCCAGCGGTCTTGAGCAGCGCGGTGCGCTGCCGGAGTACCTTGTCGTAGTCGGCACGCACACCCGCCACTCGGGGCCGGCGCTGAATCAACAGGTCGTCGAGGAAACGCCGCCGATCGGAAGGGTCGCCGCGCACCAGGGACAGGTCTTCGGGTGCGAACAACACCGCGTGCAGGATCCCGACGATCTCCCGGGGACTGCGAACAGGAGATCGGTTGATCCGGGCCTTGTTGGCCCGACCCGCAGCAATTTCGAGGTCGACAGCCAGCTCTCGACCCTCGTTCACGACGATGGTCGATACGACCGCGCGCTCGGCACCGTTGCGGACTAGGGGTGCATCAGTAGCTACCCGGTGAGACCCCAGAGTGGATGAATACCACAGGGCCTCAACGAGATTCGTTTTGCCGTAGCCGTTGGGTCCCACGAACACCGTGCGCCCGGGCTCGAGCTCCAGGTCGACTCGCTCCCACGACCGGAAATCCCGCAATCCCAGCTGTCGTACGTACACCTAGTCCACGCGCCTGCCTTAGCCGGAGAGACCGACGCGCTTGACCGCGTGGCCGCCGAACTGGTTGCGCAGTGCCGAAACCGCCTTCATCGCGGGCGAATCCTCCTGCCGCGAGGCGAATCGCGCGAACAAAGATGCTGCGATAACCGGAACGGGAACCCGGTGGTTGATGGCCTCTTCCACCGTCCAGCGGCCCTCGCCAGAATCCTCGGTGTATCCCGAAATCGCGTCGAAGCCGGGGTCTTCCTTCAACGCCTTGGCCAACAAATCCAGCAGCCAGGATCGCACCACAGTGCCCTTGGTCCAGGCCTGCAGCACGGCCTGTACATCGGTGATCAGCGGCTCGGCGGCCAGCAGCTCGTATCCCTCGGCGTAGGCATGCATGAGCCCATACTCGATGCCGTTGTGGATCATCTTCGCGTAATGGCCCGCACCCACCGGTCCGGCATGCACGAAACCGTCCGCACGGTCACCCTCCGGCCGCAACGTGTCGAAGATCGGCATCGCACGAGCGACGTCCGCGTCACTGCCTCCGACCATCAATCCGTAACCATTGTCCTTGCCCCACACTCCGCCGGAGACACCCGCGTCGATATATCCAATTCCCTTGGCGGCCAACAAATCTGCGTTGGGCTTATCCTCGGTGAACCGTGAATTACCGCCGTCGATGACGAGGTCGCCTTCAGACAACTCGTCAGCGAGCTCGGCGATCGTCTGCTGGGTGACGGGCCCGGACGGCACCATCACCCACACAACACGTGGCGCCTCGAGTGCCTCCGCCAACGCTTTGAGCGACGGCACATCGGTGACCTCCGGGCGGGGGTCGTACCCGATGACCTCATGCTCGCCGGCCCGCAGCCGATCGCGCATGTTGAAACCCATCTTGCCCAGCCCAACCAAACCTAGCTGCATGACCCATAACCTCCGATGACCAGTACGTATGCCGTTTGGGGCGCAAGCCCTAGCCGGGCAGGCGCACCGGCATCAATAGATACACATAGTCAGTTTGCGCTGCCGTGAACGGCCCGGTGCCTTCTGGGGAGCTTTGATCGTCTTCCGTAGGACGCAGCACCGCCGGGCGGCTGGGTGTGGTGAAACCGAAAGTCACCCGGCTCGAGTGCAGCGACCCCAGCCCGTCGGTCAGGTAGGTCGGGTTGAAGGCGATGGTCAGCGGTTCACCAACGAACTCAACATCCAGCTCTTCCTCGGCGCGACCCACATCGTCAGCGCCCGCCGACAGACGCAGCAGCCCCGGCTCAAATTCCAGCCGGATCTGCGCTCCACGATCAGCAACCAGCGCAACACGTTTGATGGCTTCGACCAACTCAGCAATGGCAATCGTCGCCAAGGCGGTGTGCTCGGTCGGCAACAACTGGCGGAACTTGGGGAATTCGGCGTCAAGGAGGCGGGTGGTGCTGCGCTTGCCGTTGCTGACAATTCCGAGCAGGCCCTCGGATCCGATGGCCGAACCGGCTCCTAGCGCAAGCTGCACATCTGACCCGCTCGATGCCGACTTTGCCGCTTCGGACAACGTCTTGGCCGGTACCAGCACGGCGGCGTTGATCTCACCTGCGCCCGAGGTCCACTTCAGCTCGCGAACTGCCAAGCGGAATCGGTCGGTTGCCGCCAAAACCACTGTGTCGCCATTGATTTCAACACGGATACCGGTAAGCATCGGAAGGGTGTCGTCCTTGCCCGCGGCGACCGCGACCTGACCGATCGCCTCCGAGAACACGTCGGCACCCAGTGCACCGGTCTCCTCCGGCAGCGAAGGCAGTGCCGGGTAATCCTCGACCGGCATGCTCGGCAGCGAGAACTTCGCGCTTCCGCAGCTGATCAGCAGCCGCGTGCCCTCCAGGGCTACATCGACCGGCTTGTTGGGCAGTGATCGCGTGATATCCGAGAGCAATCGGCCCGATACGAGCGCGCTACCGGAGGCTGCGACCTCGGCCGGCACCTGTACCTGTGAGGAAACTTCGTAATCGAAGCCCGACAACCTCAAACCGGCGTCATGCGCGGTCAGCAGCACACCCGCCAGCACCGGAACCGTCGGCCGGGAGGGCAGACTCCGCGCGACCCACGCCACCGAATCGGCGAAGTCATCACGCGCGACCCTGAACTTCAGGCTGGTGTCTGCGGCAGTGGGGCTCGCAAGATCCATGAATACCCTTCGCTTCCTCGTCGTCCAGGTCGGACTGTCTTCACACAAAAATCCCTGATAGCCATCGTGGCACGTCCGGGTGACAGTGTTGACAGCGCATCGGCGGCCGTCCGGCATGGGCCGGGGCACCGTGCACAAGTCCTGTCACTCGGAGTGGGAAGCCGACTGGCCACGCGGCTTCCGAAGCACAACCGTAGATGCTTTCGACGCATCGGGAAAGCGGATCGGTCTCTCGAAAGATCCCTTTCGTCCATCGTTCGGTTACCGGCTCGACCAACCATGTTGACGCGTCCATCCACACAGCTGCTTTTAAAGAGGAAGATTAGATAGAGATTTAAGCAGTATTAGTAGGTGCTGTGGAATCTGTGGACAGACAAGTGTTGTCGCATGACAGAGGCCCAGCCGGGGTGTCAGGGGATTGTGGATTCAGACGCGGTTCTCAGCCGGCGGGTGTGGACCAGATGTCGTTCGTTCAGCAACCCCCAATCGATTCCAGGTTTGCCCCACAGCAGTCCACAGTCCTGTGCACAACCTTCACTGGTGTGGATGTGACGTGTGAGCCACACGAGGTGACAAAAAATCGTCGAGAAAAATGTTGAAAAGTCTTGAAATACGCGCGTGTTGAGCGCCGGAATGGGTGCGGCGCGACAAAGAACCCGGCCACGCGGGCCGGGTTAGGTGAACAACTGGGTCAGTGGCGGGAGCGCTGACGGATCCGCGCGGTGAGCTCCTTGACGTGATCGAAAACCTCACGCCGCTGAGCCATTTCGCCACGTACCTTCTTGTCGGCGTACATGACGGTGGTGTGGTCGCGCCCGAACGTCTGGCCGATCTTGGGCAGTGACAGGTCGGTGAGCTCGCGACACAGGTACATGGCGATCTGGCGTGCCTGTGCCAGCGCCCGCGTCTTACCGGGCCCACGAAGCTCTTCCAGGGTGGTATCGAAGTACTCGGCCGTGACGGCCATGATCGTGGCCGCGCTGATCTGGATGGCGTTGGAGTCCGGGATGAGGTCGCGCAGCACGATCTCGGCCAACGACAACTCGATGGGGGACTTGTTCAGCGATGCGAACGCCGTCACCCGGATCAGGGCGCCTTCGAGCTCACGGATATTGCGCTCGATCCGGCTCGCGATGAGCTCGAGCACGTCGTCGGGGACGTCGAGCCGATCCATTTGCGCCTTCTTGCGCAGGATCGCGATCCGAGTTTCCAGTTCGGGGGGCTGGACATCGGTGATGAGACCCCATTCGAAGCGGGTGCGCAGCCGGTCCTCGAGGGTGGCCAGGCCCTTCGGCGGCCGGTCCGAGGAGATCACAATCTGCTTGTTGGCGTTGTGCAAGGTGTTGAAGGTGTGGAAGAACTCTTCCTGGATACCTTCCTTGCCCTCGATGAACTGGATGTCGTCGACCAGGAGAACATCGATGTCGCGGTAGCTGCGTTTGAACGCGACCCGACGGTCATCGCGCAAAGAATTGATGAAGTCGTTGGTGAACTCTTCGGTGGACACGTACTTGACACGCATACCGGGGAACAGGCGCTGAGCGTAGTTGCCCGCGGCATGGAGCAGATGCGTCTTGCCCAACCCGGATTCGCCCCAGATGAACAACGGGTTGTAGGCCCGAGCGGGGGCTTCGGAAACGGCGACGGCGGCGGCGTGGGAGAACCGGTTGGACGCGCCGATGACGAAAGATTCGAAGGTGTAGCGCGAATTGAGGCTCGTGTCCGGGGTTTCTGCCTTGTCGGCTCCGCCAGGACGGTTGATGAAGTACGACGGCCACGATTCGTGTGCGCTAGCAAGCGCCTCGGTGGTCTCGTCAACCTCGTCGAGCTCGAGTTCTGGAGCTGCTCCGGCGACCTCTGGATCTTCGCCAGGAGCCGGCGCCGCGATCCGGACACCCAGTTCGACGTTCTCGCCGAGCCTTCGGGAAAGAGCCTCCACAATGGGTCCGCGCAGGTGCCGTTCGATCTCGTTTTGCACGAAGCTGGACGGCACGGAAAGCAGCGCGAAGCCCTCGGCCATCGTGAGTGGTTTGACCAGAGTGAGCCAGGCGCGCTGCTGCGGCGTCAACGGCGGAAAACTGGACAGATATCGATTGTCGTCACCGTTGAGCTCTGCGACGACGGTATTCCATACCGCCGTGAACTGGGAATTCAGTTCATCAGTCAACGGCGAGCATCTCTCTTACTGGAGGGGACACGTCGACATTAGCCCCTTTTCAATGATCGGTCGTGGCTTTCCACACGGTTATCCACACCTGTGGACAACAAAGCAGACCACCATGATGGTGATCAGTGTGCGCATACCAGGAGATCACGTCAGATCACCTGTCCGGGGGACCGGCTAGTCGGTGTCCGACCGCGATCGGCATCGGCCCGTGTGGGTGGTTCCGATGTGTTCGCCCGGTGGAAACGGCATTCGCAGAAGCTAACAGTTTTTGTTCCGCGCTGCCAACCGATCCAGAGACATCGGTGACAACTTTCGTAAAGGTGACAGACTCCTGTGCAGAGGGGATACGCGTGTGACGACTGTGATCAGTTTGACCGGCGACGAGCAGGTCAGTACCCTCAAACAGTCGCCCGAACGTTGGCGGCTCGGCCGCGAACCGCACGTCATCAGGGATGAAACCCGAGATTCCGTAGGCACCGCGCCGGTGGCGAGTGAGAAGTACCAACGGACTGATGCGTCTCAGCACATCGCGTGCGTCGTGAACGAGCGTCGTGAGTGATGTCAGTTGAGGGCGTGACGGACATGAAGGAGTAGTAGCGGTGGCAAAGGGCAAGCGGACCTTCCAGCCAAACAATCGGCGTCGCGCGCGCACCCACGGTTTTCGGTTGCGCATGCGCACCCGCGCCGGCCGCGCGATCATTGCGGTCCGGCGTCGTAAGGGCCGCAAGGAACTGACCGCCTGAGTTTCGGGCGCGGGTAGGTAGTCGGTGTTACCGACTCGACACCGGATGACTAAATCATCCGAATTCCGGCAGACCGTCAAGCGTGGAGTGCGAAGTGCCCACGCGGACTTGGTGATTCACCTCCAGCGTGGGTGCGTGGGCTCTACACCCGGGCAGGCTGAGGGTCCCAAGATCGGTCTGATCGTCGGAAAGTCGGTCGGTGGAGCAGTGGTACGCCACCGGGTGTCCCGCCGGCTTCGGCATGTCGCCGCAGAAGTGCTGTCCGGACTTGAACCGGTTGATCGCATGGTCATCAGGGCACTGCCGAGCAGCGGCACCGCACTGTCGGCCAGTCTGCGTCAGCAATTGCGAGACGGAATCGATCGGTCGGTACGACGGCAGGAACCAGCGCCAGAACGGCAGCGATGAGAAGCCGTCCGGCGCGGGCCGTGATCTTTCTGATCCGCCTGTACCAGACCTGGATCTCACCGATGCGGTTGCCGAGTTGCCGATTTATGCCGACCTGTAGTCAGTACGCGGTCGAGGCACTGAGTGTGCACGGACTGGTCCGCGGCGGTTGGTTGGCGACAATCCGCTTACTGAAGTGTGGGCCGTGGCATCACGGTGGGTGGGATCCGATCCCTGAACGCCATACCAAGCACGGGGACGTAGAGCACGCGAGCGTGCGGAGGAGTACAGCGGATGTTTGATTGGTTCAGTCTCGGGTTCATCTATTACCCGGTCTCGGCGATCATGTGGGTTTGGTACAAGCTGTTCGCGTACCTGTTGGGTCCGAAGAACTTCTTCGCGTGGGCGCTGTCGGTGATGTTCCTCGTGTTCACCCTGCGCGCGATTCTGTACAAGCCGTTTGTGCGGCAGATCCGGACCACGCGGCAGATGCAAGAGCTTCAGCCACAAATCAAGGCGCTGCAGAAGAAGTACAAGAACGACCGCCAGCGCATGGCGCTGGAGATGCAGAAGCTGCAGCGCGATCACGGCTTCAACCCGATCCTGGGATGTCTGCCCATGCTGGCGCAGATTCCGGTCTTCTTGGGCCTCTTCCATGTGCTGCGCTCGTTCAACCGAACTACCGGTGGCTTCGGCCAGGTGCATATGTCGGTGGAGGCGAACCGCGCCACCGGTAACTACATTTTCAGCGCGGGCGATGTCGCCAACTTCCTAGACGCCAACCTGTTCGGGGCGCCGCTGGGCGCGACCATGATTCAGACGACAGGTCTGGACGCCTTCACCGAATTCAATAGGTGGGCCGTCGCGGGCGTCGCGGTGCCATTGATGATCCTCGCGGGTGTTGCGACCTACTTCAACAGCCGGGCATCGATCGCGCGTCAGAGCCCTGAGGCCCAAGCCAACCCGCAGACCCAAATCATGAACCGGTTGGCGCTGTACGTCTTCCCGCTGGGCGTGGTGGTCGGCGGACCGTTCCTGCCGCTGGCGATCATCCTGTACTGGGTGGCGAACAACATCTGGACGTTCGGGCAGCAGCACTATGTCTTCAATAACATCGCCAAAGAAGAAGAAGAGAAGAAGCAGGCGGATCTGGAGCGGCGGGCGGCCAACGCCCCGAAGCCGGGTGCCAAGCCAACACGCGGCGGCAAGAACCAGGCGACCAAACAAGCAGACGAGTCCGACAACAACGCAGATGGCGTCGAGGTTGCGGAGTCCGATGGTACGGACGAGGACACCGGGGGACAGGCTTCCCCGAACTCCACAAATGGATCAGGCACGACGAGCCGCACCCCAAAGCCGGGTGCTCGGCCCGACCGTCGCCGCAAGCGCTAACCGCCCGCGATTCTGCACGGGCGTGACAAAGGAGAAGAACGATGACTGATCTGGACACGCAGGCCGAGGAGACCACCGCCGAGGTCGACGCCGCACCCGAGGGTGAGACACGTACCGGAGATCTTGAAGAACGTCTGGTTGCCGAGGGCGAGATCGCCGGCGATTACCTCGAGGAGCTTCTGGACCTCCTCGACTTCGATGGTGACATCGATCTGGATGTGGAAGGCGATCGCGCGATCGTCAGCATCGATGGTGGCGGCGATCTGACGAAGCTCGTGGGCCGCAAGGGCGAGGTGCTCGACGCGCTCCAGGAGTTGACCCGCCTGGCGGTGCAGCAGAAGTCCGGTGAGCGCAGTCGCCTCATGCTCGACATCGCGAACTGGCGCGGTCGGCGCCGCGACGAGCTCGCGGCACTGGGCACCAAGATCGCTCAGCAGGTGCTGGAGTCCGGCGAGCGCGAGGAGCTGGCGCCGATGACCCCGTTCGAGCGCAAGATCGTGCACGACGCTGTGGCGGCTGTCGATGGCGTGCACAGTGAGAGCGAAGGCGTGGAGCCGTCGCGCCGCGTCGTCGTCCTGCACGACTGACCGCCACTAAATCTCATCCATGTAATTCTGCGGCCGCGCTCCGGGAGGAATGTTTCACGTGAAACACGGCGAGACCCTCCCGGTGCCGGAGGCCGCAGCTGAGGTATTCGGTGAGCGACTTCCGGTCGCCATCGAGTACGTCGACGCTCTCGCCACGATTGGTGTGGAGCGGGGTCTGATTGGGCCCCGCGAGGCCGACCGATTGTGGGAGCGCCACATTCTCAATAGCGCGGTCCTGGGCGAGCTACTCGACCCCGCGGAGCGAGTGATCGATGTCGGCAGCGGCGCCGGACTGCCGGGCATTCCGTTGGGTATCGCACGCCCCGATGTAGATATCGTTCTTGTCGAGCCGATGCTGCGCCGCACGGACTTCCTTCGTGAAATGATCGAGAGGCTGGGGCTGACCAACGTATCGGTGATGCGTGGTCGGGCTGAGGAGCCGAGTGTCGTGGCGGCGGTTGGCGGGGCGGACGCGGTCACCTCTCGGGCGGTCGCGGCACTCGACAAGATCGGCCGCTGGTCCCTCCCCTTGACGCGGGTCGGCGGACGCATGCTGGCGATCAAAGGTGATCGCGCCGATGAAGAAGTGCAGCAGTTCGGTAGTGCGCTGAGCCTGCTCGGTGCCGACGATGTGAGGGTGGTGCAATGTGGCACGCGGTACCTCGATCCGCCCACCACGGTGGTGGTCGCGCGGCGGAAAGAATGCGGCGGAGACCGCCGACGGGGGAGCTCCCGCGGCGGGATGCGAAAGCGGAGCCGATGAGCATCCGATCAAGGAGACGACAGTGAGTAGCGACGATGTTTCACGTGAAACCGGCGCAGTGGGTGACGGCCACCGATCGCCCACCAACTTCGAGGAGTCGGAGACTCCCATCGGTGCGGCCGCTCAGCGCGCGACCCAAATCAAGCAAGGATCGGTGCGACTTCCGAAGCCGGCGCATCGCAGGATGCTGACGATCGCCAACCAGAAGGGTGGCGTCGGGAAGACCACGACCGCGGTGAACCTCGCCGCGGCGATGGCGATGCAGGGGCTCAATGTTCTGGTGATCGACCTCGATCCCCAGGGCAACGCCAGCACAGCGCTGGGCGCGGATCACCGTGCGGGCACCCCGTCCTCTTACGAGGTTCTCCTCGGCGAGATCCCCATCAAGGACGCCATTCAATCCAGCCCGCAGAGCGAGCACCTGTTCTGCGTCCCGGCGACGATCGACCTCGCCGGCGCGGAGATCGAGTTGGTCTCGATGGTCGCTCGTGAAGGACGGCTGCGCGGTGCGATCGCCGGGCTGCCCGCCGACGCCTTCGACTTCGTCTTCATCGACTGCCCGCCGTCTCTGGGTCTGTTGACGGTCAACGCGCTCGTCGCCGCGAACGAAGTGCTGATCCCCATCCAGTGCGAGTACTACGCACTCGAGGGTGTGGGGCAGCTGCTGCGCAACATCGAACTTGTCCAGGCGCACCTGAATCCCGCGCTGCATGTCTCGACGATTCTGCTGACCATGTATGACGGCAGGACCAAGCTCGCGGATCAGGTGGCAGATGAGGTGCGTAGTCACTTCGGCCCGAAGGTGCTGGGCTCGGTCATCCCGCGCAGCGTCAAGGTGTCCGAGGCGCCGGGATACGGGACCAGTGTCCTCGAGTACGACCCGGGTTCACGTGGTGCGCTGAGTTACCTGGATGCCGCGCGCGAACTCGCGCAGCGCCCGAGCCCGTCGGCGAGTGATCCGCAATGAGCGGCGTGCGCTACGGGAAGATGATCACGTGTACCGAGTGGATGCGAAAAGGGAGAAGTAACCGATGAGTCAATCGCCAGCATCACGGCGTAAGGGCGGACTCGGCCGAGGCCTGGCATCCCTGATCCCGACCGCACCGGTCGACGGCTCGCCCACCCCGTCGGGCCCACGGTTGGGCGACGCGGCGGCCGATGTGGTCATCGGTGGCGGGCCCACGGCTCCGGCGGCGCCATCGGTCGATATCGGCGCGGTCTACCGCGAGATCCCGGTGACGGCCATCAAGCCCAATCCCAAGCAGCCGCGCCAGGTGTTCGACGAGGAGGCGCTCGCCGAGCTGGTCCACTCCATCCGCGAGTTCGGCGTGATGCAGCCGATCGTGGTGCGCGTGGCTGAGGGCGGCGACTATCAATTGGTCATGGGGGAGCGGCGGTGGCGCGCCACCCAACAGGCGGGCCTGGACACCATCCCGGCGATCGTCCGCGAGACGGCCGATGACAATCTGCTTCGCGATGCACTGCTCGAGAACATCCATCGGGCACAGCTGAACCCCTTGGAAGAGGCCGCTGCCTACCAACAGCTTCTCGATGAGTTCGAAGTAACGCACGAGGAACTGGCCGCCCGGATCGGCCGGTCGCGACCGGTGATCTCCAACATGATCCGACTGCTGCGTCTGCCCATCGCGGTACAGCGCAGGGTCGCGGCGGGTGTGCTGTCGGCCGGACATGCGCGTGCGCTGCTCGCCCTCGATGGTGGAGCCGAGGCGCAGGAGGAGCTCGCCGCCCGGATCGTGGCGGAGGGGATGTCGGTGCGTGCCGCGGAGGAGGCGGTGACGCTGGCGAACCGCAGCGATGCCCCCAAGCCGGCTCCGCGTCGCAAGCCGATCCAGATGCCGGGTCTTCAGGATGTCGCCGAGCGACTGTCGGGTACCTTCGACACCCGTGTGACGGTGAGCCTGGGGAAGCGCAAGGGCAAGATCGTCGTCGAGTTCGGTTCGGTCGAGGATTTGCAGCGAATTGTCGACATGATGTCCGGCGAGGCCACGTCCTAACCCACAGGGGAAAAACGTCACAGTGACGTGAAGCCCGCCAAAATCCGGCCGAGTCACGAAAGCGGTTGGTAAATAAGGGGTTTCGGCGCTGCGGGGTGGCCCTTTGCTTGGCCGCGGCTCCGGTGACGGTTTCGGCGCAGCACGACGGGGCCGGCGGGTGCCAAACCAGAAATTTCGCATATCCTTGAGGGGTTGCCGGACGCATGAGGCGTACCGCGCACCATGTTGACCAGACGTGGAGGCGTACAAGACCAGTGTCGGCTCGGATCGTTCCTTTGCGGCTCGATGGTTTCGAGCAGCTGCCCAAGCACGCCCGGCGGTGTGTCTTCTGGGAAGTGGACCCCGCTACCGTCGGAGATGGTCAGCACCTGTCGGACCCCGAGTTCGAGAAGGAAGCGTGGCTGTCGATGGTCATGCTCGAGTGGGGATCGTGCGGTCAGGTCGCGGTCACCGGCCCGCCATCTCGACAGTCCACCGTGGGGTACGCGTTGTACGCACCGCCCGGTGTGGTGCCGCGAGCTCAGTTGTTCCCCACGGCCCCGGTCAGCGCGGATGCAGTCCTGCTGACTTCCCTGGGGGTGGAGCCCGGGCATGAATCAGACGGATTGCCGCACAGCATCATCGCCAACGTCGTCGCCGAGTTGGTGCGTCGTGGCGTGCGGGCACTGGAGGCGTTCGGCCGGACCAATGAGGCGCTGGAATTGTGCGAAGGTCCAGGGTCGGATCCTCTTCGCCCGCGAGGCTCAACGACGGCCAGATTCGCCGACGCCGCAGATGTGTTGGGCGAGTGCACCATCGAGCAGTGCATGATCGACGTGGATTTCCTGAAGGATGTGGGCTTCACCGTGGTGGCGCCCCACCAGCATTTCCCGAGACTGCGATTAGAGCTCGACCGCGGGCTCGGTTGGAAGGCCGACGTGGAGGCCGCGCTGGAGCGGCTGCTGGAATCCGTGCAGATTCCGCAGCCCGCCGGGGCGGGACCCGTGGTGGGCGCCGCGTTCTAGCGGACACGCCAAGGCACCGACTTACCGCATGGCCTGCGGGCCGTCCCATTCGAACGCGGTACCGCTCCGACGGACACCGAGCGGTAGATGTGCCGGGAAGTGCGCCGTGAGAAGTTGAAGGCCCTCATCGGCGCACCGCCCCAGCAGTGAGCGACGTGCGGCGATGCCCATGAGCGGATCGGCATCCGCGAAAAAGGGCAGATCTGGAAACTGCGCCTGCATGGGGTGGTGCAGTGCGTCGCCGGCGATGATTACACCGGCGTCTGGGGTGCTGATCTCGATGGCGAGGTGTCCGGGCGTGTGTCCGGCGGCGTCCAGGGCGGTGATGCGGGTAGCGCCGTGGGTGTGGATCTGATGACCTGGCTGGACAAGAACGTGTGTTGCGTGTTCGAGGACCGGAAGCACACTGTCCTGATAGACCCAGCCGCCGCCGTCGGTCCACTGCTCCGTCGGAGCCGATTCCCACTGTGTCTGAATGTATTTCAGCTCAGTGGAATCGAAGAGGTAGGTGGCGTTCGGGAAAGTCGGCCGCCAGGTGCCCTGGGTCAATCGCGTGTTCCACCCGCAATGGTCCAGATGAAGATGGGTGTTGATGACGATGTCGACATCGTCGGGATCGAATCCCGCCCGCGTGAGGCGGGTCAGGTAGTCGGTATCGAGCATGTGCAGGTCCAGGAAGAAGGGCCGATTCTTGTGATTGCCCGAGCAGGTGTCGACGACCACCACCGCATCGCCTAACTCGATGACGTAGTTGTGGATGGAGAAGATCAGCTGGGTACCGTCCTCCGAGACAGCCGTGGGTGCGTAGGCTGCCCGGGCGAAGGCGAACTGCCCTGCGCTGATGGCCGGATACCAATCACGTGGCGGGATGGGCCACACCGCGCGCTCGGTCAGCTGCGTGATGGTCGCGTCGCCGACGGTGAAAGTGTTCACAGCCGCGGAAAACACTCACCGGTAGGGGCGTATTCCCCTCAGGGTGCGATACCGCGGCATACGAGGTCGGCGGTGGCGCGAACTCTCGCTGCGAGAATGTCCTGGTCGGGTTCATGCCCGTAGCGGGCAAGGATGCCCAGCGGAATCCCGGCCACCGAATCTGCGACGGCCTCGATGTCAATATCTGCTCGGACATAACCGGATTCGATGCCATCGCGCAATAGGCCGGCGAGAACCGAAGCCCCGGCGTCGAATACGCGGCAGAACTGCGCGGTCATCTCCGCATCCACCGCGGCGCCCTGCTGCAGCATCAAGCGTGACAGACGTGGATCGGCGACCACCATGCCGATATACGCAAGCCCGAGATTAACTGCGAAATCATGGAATTCGTCGAGCGACGTGATGCTGCCGGGCAGCGTACGACTGAGAGTTTCGATGGTGCGCTGTGTGGCGTGCTGGACAACATGCTCAAGGATGTCGCGCTTGTTGGTGAAGTATCGATAGAACATCGAGTGCCCTGTGCCCAGCCGCTCCGCAATATGCGCGATGGACGTCTGGTGATATCCGCGTTCGGAGAACTCCGCCAGGGCGGCCTCGACCACCTCTTCTTTGACGAGCTCGCTGCGGCGGGCGCGCTGCCGATCGGCCATCCGGATCGGCGATCCCGAGGGGTCCACCATGCGGCCGAGGATAGCCGACTACCGCGGCACCGGGCCAGCCATGTCCTTCAACGGAATGATTTGTCTTGAAATGATTGACTTGTTCTCAAACAAGACACTACTGTCCGAAATGGATCTGTAGGCGGCGGCGAGAGGACACTTGTGATCACACGGTTGAGCGCGGGCGCGCAGTGGGGTTTGCCCCCGGTCATTCATGGCGAGCCGTGGTGGGCGTGGGTAGTTGTCGCCGTACTCGTTGCGTGCCTGGCGATCTCGCTTGTCTGGGTGGCCTGGATGACCTTCCGTGGGCATGAAGACGCCTTGATGTACTGGCTCATCATGCTCAGCGGGGTGACGATCTTGCCGTACTTCGTCGAGCCATGGCTCGACGTCATCGGCGCCACCACCTACATGACCAACGTCCTGCCGTACGTCACCATTGCCGACCGGCCGTTACCGATCTTCGTTCCCCTGGTGTGGGTGGGCACAGCGCCCACAGCGTTGGTGGTGTACGAGATGATCAAGAAGGGCTGGGCCGCTTGGACGCTCATCGCATTCGCGGTGGTGTTCGGAATTGCCGAGTGCATCGGCGAGATGGTCAACAGTCATTTCGGCCTGATGCACTACTACAGCAACAACGCGCTGGTCCTCGGTGTGCCGCTGCCCAGTCTGGTGCAAAACGGCGGATTCTTGGTCATCATTGCCTGGGCACTCGTCGTTCTACGTCCCCATATGCGCGGATACCGTTGGGCGATGATCCCGTTCGTTGCCCCTGCCGCGTATCTGGCCTACACGATCATCTGTACGCTGCCGAACTATTTCGCGATTCACCTGGGGCTTGGGCCCGGGCCGTCATGGGCGCTGGCCATCCTGTCTACGGCGCTCAATCTCCTGGCTGTCGTGATGGTGGCGTACTCGACGACATGTCAGCGCTATCGCGACGAGGTTGGGGCGAGGGTGTTGGGACCGGCGCATGGCGCGCCCGTCAGACAGGCTGTTCCGGCAGCGTGATCGAACTCCGGAAAAGGAACCGATGAACATGCCGCAGCCATCGCTGGACCCGACCCCGGCCGGGGCCTGTCCCATGGAGACGCGCGCCTCCACCCAAACGCGAAGTCCCGCAGTGGGCCAGGGCCTACCACGCGAACTGGCGGGGCAGTGGGGGCCGCTGCCGATGAACCCGACGGTGCGCGAAGTCAACGAGATCGGCAGGGCTCAGGGGAGATTCGCGTCTTTGCGGCACGACCCGTGGTGGATGACCCGCGCAGGGATACCGCTGGCATCCAGTGCAGTCCGGGGTGTGGGGAGCTCTGCGCTGACCCCACCCGGCCCAGTTGGCCGGCCCATGGTGGGCAGTGTCGTGGAGATGCGGCGGGAACCTTTCGAGTTCTTTCGCCGCTGCGCCCGCTCGTACGGCGATATCTATCGTGTCCCATTTCCGTTGGGCGGCAGCATTGTCGTGGTAAATCATCCGGACTACGCCAGCCAGGTGATGGATGATCCGGTGGGCCGTTACAGCATGATCGGACCGGGCCAGGCGGCAATGGGCATGATCGGCGCGGCGATTCCGATGTTGGAGGGGGAGAAGTTCCGGCAGCGGCGCCGGATGCTCATGCCGATGTTCGGCCGCCGCCACCTGGCACGGGTGGCCGAGGTGATCGCCGACGAGTTTGTCACCCGAGTCGACCGGTGGTCACGGTGGGTCGACACCGGCCAGGCGGTGGATCTGCAGCATGCCATCGCGCAGGTCACCTTGCCGGCGTTCCTCCGCGCGATGTTCTCCTCGGCGATTACCGAGCGGGAGATCCACGAAACCGATGTTGACTTAAGAACTTTCATGTCGCTGATGGCCTCGGTGACGCTGATGAGTCCCCTGCCGCGACTGTTCCCCTTGCCGGGACGGGAAACCGCTCCCAGATCCATGTGGCGATTGCGACGCCTGACGAAGCGGCTGATCGAGGAGCGTCGCCGGAATCCTGTCGAGACACCGGACCTGTTGAGCCTGTTGTTGGAGGCCACCTACGATGACGGAAGTCCCTTGTCCGAACGGGATCTCAGTATGGAACTGATGATCTTGATGGCGGGTGGATATGAAACGGTGGTGGCGTCGCTGTCGTGGACGCTCGCGCTACTGCTGGCGCACCCCGATCACCTCGGGCGGCTGTACGCAGAGGTCGACTCCTTGCACGGTGCACTTCCAACCCCGGACGATCTGTTCAAGTTGTCTTGGGCGAAGGCGTGTTTCGACGAGGGACAGAGACTGCAGGGTCACCCACTCAATCCAAGATTCGCGATGGAGGATGACGTGATAGGCGGGTACTTCATTCCGCGGCACACCATCGTCGGGCCGTCGCTGTACTCGATGCATCGAGATCCGCGATGGTGGGTGGACCCCGACTCCTACGACCCCAACCGATTCATGGACGAGGCGCTCGCCAAGCAACGGCCAAGACTGGCGTTCATGCCATTCGGATCGGGTAGGCACCACTGCCTGGGCACCGGCATGGCGTACATGAATGCACAGTTCTTGCTGGCAGTCATTTTCCAGAGATATCGTTTGACGCTGCCGAAGGGGTGGAAACCTAAGCACCACTTCAACTTCTCGGTGACTCTGGACGGCGGACTGCCCGTCACGCTCACGAGGGCGTGAGTATGAGCACGCCCGGTGACGGGTTTACCGTGACCATTGATCAGGATTTATGCATGGGGTCGGGATATTGCATCGCCCAGCACCCGGAATTGTTCGAGGCGGATGCGGACGGTACTGCCATCCCACGCAGCGCCGGGGCGTTAGGTGCGGATCAGGCGGAGCAAGCCGCCGCAGCGGCTCACGTCTGCCCGGCGAGCGCCATCGAGGTGCGGCGCGAGAATTAGCTTCCGGCGGACAGCTCGTGGGCCAATAATTCGTCGAAAGTGAATGTGCCCGTGGGTCTGTCGTTCTTGCCGAGTAGGTACACACGTTTGACCGCCGCCAGAATCGACTCGGCGACGACATCGCGGTAGTGCGCGGCGCTGAGGATGGAGACGTCATTCGGCGAGGTGATGTATCCGATGTCCACCTGCACGGTGGGCATTCGGGTGAGACGCAGCAGGTCCCAGGTGCGGCCGTGCGCGCGACAGTCACGTAACCCGGTGCGCGCCGCTACTTCTCGCTGAATGAAGTCGGCCAGCATGTGTCCGATGGTGGACACCGAGCCGTGCAGGTTGCCAAAGTGGTAGGACGCGACGCCGCTGGCCGCGACCGTGGGCTGCGAGTCGAAGCGCAGGCTGATCATCAGATCGGCGCCCACATTGTTGGCGTAGGTGGCGCGCTCGATGTCGGTGGGGTTGTTCTGGATGGCGCGCGAGATGTAGGTGTCCATCCCGATGGCGGTCATCCGTCCTTCGAGGCGGCTTGCCAAGTCCCACAGCATGTCAGCTTCGCTGGTCGGGCCCTCGCGACCGGGCACGATGACGCCGCGGTCGATTCCGCCGAGACCAGGGTCGATCACGATGCGCTTTCCCGACAGTTGCGGACCGGCGTTACGGACGTGCTCGGTCTCGCGAATGGCGTGCGCAGATCCACCGGTCACGTGACGGCCCAATAACTGGAAGGAGCGCAGGGTCTCCGGTCCACAGATACCGTCGGCGGTCATGCCGTACTCGCGCTGGTACGACATGAGTGAGTTGTAGGTCTGCAGGCCGAAGTTGCCGTCGACCAGGCCGGTGTAGAAGCCCAGATCTTGCAGACGCTTCTGCAGGGTCGCGACATCGTCGCCGTACATGGGCGCCGAGAACTGGTGGAAAAGGGTGCGCGCGCCGAGACGGTAAGAGGCTTCCTTGAGGGTGCGATAGGTCGCGGCACCGACAATGCCGTCGACCAGCAGGCCGCGGCGCTGCTGGAATGCCCGGACGGCGTCGTCCAACGTCGCATCGAAGTGGTCGACCACGACGTGCCGGCCGGTCGCCAGGATCTCATCCGGGTCCTCCAGGAACCCGAGTGCGGTGAGCACCTCGCGCACCTCGGTGACGGCCGGGCCTCGATCGCCGTGGCGAATGTTCGACGCGCCTGTCGTCATACTCCGCCTTTCACAAGAAACCGCACGACCATCGAACAGACAGCGGGTGCCCGTCGTCTGGACCGCAATATTGTCTCAGATGCCTAGGCGATGGGCGAAACTCTCGGCCCTGTCGAGCGTGCGGTGTTGGGCCGGTTAGACGACCCCATCCAGCTCACGCAGCAACGCCGACTTGCTCTTGGCACCGACGATACGCTTGGTCGCCTCACCATTCTGGAACAGGATCAGCGTCGGGATCGAGGTCACCTGGAACGCGCGAGCGGTCTCCGGGTTGGCGTCCACGTCCAGCTTGGCGATGGTGAGCGCATCACCGTGGTCCTTAGCGATCTCCTCGAGCACGGGGGCCACCATCTTGCAGGGCCCGCACCATGTCGCCCAGAAGTCCACCAGCACGGGCTTGTTGCTGGAGACGACATCCTCCTGGAACGAATCGTCGGTGACGGTAACGGTCGCGTGGTCGCTCATAGTTCTCCTTGTGATCAGTGGCGGTGAGGCTTAAGCCTCGATGAGGGTCTGGGAATGCGCCGTCTCGGCAAGCCATCGCTCGGCGTCAATGGCTGCGGCACAACCACTTCCGGCCGCGGTAACGGCCTGACGATAGGTGCGGTCGACGAGGTCGCCCGCAGCGAACACACCCTCTAGTGAGGTGTAGGTGCTTCTGTCCCGCACCAGCACGTATCCGTCGGGATCAACATCGACGATGTCACGGACTAGTTCGCTGCGCGGGTCGTGTCCGACCGCGACGAACATACCGGTGACAGGCAGCTGCGAGGATTCCCCGGTCACCGCGTTCTCCAGCTTGAGCCCGGTCACTGAATCGGTGCCCTCGACACCGGCGATCTTGGTGTTGGTGAGGACGTTGATCTTGGGATCCGCGTAAGCGCGCTCCAGCATGATCTTGGAGGCGCGGAACTCGTCGCGGCGGTGGATGAGTGTCACACTGCGGGCAAACCGTGTGAGGAATGTCGCTTCTTCCATCGCCGAATCGCCGCCGCCGATGACGGCGATGTCCTGATCCTTGAAGAAGAAACCGTCACAGGTGGCACACGAGCTCACCCCGCGGCCCAGGAGGGCTTCTTCGCCCGGTACACCCAGATACCGCGGTGCGGCGCCCATGGCCAGGATGACGGCCCGGGAACGGTAAACCTCGCTACCGACGGTGACGGTCTTCACCGGACCTCGCAGGGACACCTCGTCGACGTCCTCGGTGCGCAGGTCGGCGCCGAAGCGGATGGCCTGTTCACGCATCTGATCCATGAGATCGGGCCCCATGATGCCCTCGCGGAAGCCGGGGTAGTTCTCGACCTCGGTGGTGGTCATCAGTGCACCGCCGAACTGGGTGCCTTCGAAGACGACCGGTTTCAGCTGGGCACGGGCTGCGTAGACCGCCGCGGTGTAGCCGGCGGGTCCGGAGCCGATGATGATGAGCTCGTGGACGTCCGATTCGGACTCGGCCGATACAACCTCCGACATGCGGTTCCCTTCTGATCCGATCTGAGTCCCTGTTCCACACAAGGCCCTGCGAGTGCTGAAACAACAGCCTAGAGCGGGATGTTCCGCACCGGACGGGGCGGTGGGAGATAACGCCGGGCGGGACGGGTTCTATCGTTCGGGTGTCGCGCCGATCCGGGTCTGGGCCACCCGCTGCGGATCGGACTGGGTGCATCCTGGCCGCACGGCCACGGCCAACAGCTCGCCCGGACGTTCGGCCGGCAGCACCATCAGCACCGCGGGACCGTCGATGTCCAGCGTCTGCGCGCCGAGAACGGGCGTCGAAGCGGAGAAGCCGAGGCCGGTGAGGCAGGAGGCGCGCCGCGAGGCATCTTCAAGATCGCCGAACGCGGGGGTGCGGCCGACGAGCGCGGTGATTTCGTTGCCGGAGATCGGGAACGATGCCCCACCGAGTGCGCTTTGTGCGGGCAACTCCGGCGCCGCGGGGGCGCCCGTCTTGGGCGCGATTTGTTGCGATAGCGATGGACCCACGGCGGTGGTGGCCTCGGAGGCACGGTGATTGTTCTGCGCGACCACGGTGATGGTGATGGCAACGCAGGCGGCGGCCAACCCGGCGCTGGAGTATGCGATCCAGCGACGCTTTGCCGCGGGGCGTCGGCGATGGTCCAGTGGGACCGGGCCGGTCACCAGATTGTGACGGGGGTCGACGGGCCGAATGGCATGCGCAGCTACCGCGGGCAACGTCGACTCGGCCGACTCGGCGTGCAACGCGGCAACGATGTTGTCGACGACGGCCCCGGGCACATCGGGTGCGGGACTCTCCATCCACGCCACCAGGTCGGCACGCACCTGATCTAGGGCGGCGAGCGCCGTGCGTGCGTCCGGATCTTGCTCTGCCCGTTGCCGAAGTACCTCGGCGTCGCCGGCGTCATAGACGCCGGCTTGCAGGTCGGCCAGGACCTCGAGTGACAGCGGTACCTCGGCGAGGTTCACCATGTCGAGGTTACCTTCGCTTTCGGGGCTGTCCGGGGTGCTGCTGACCATTTGAGTTCATTGTTCCCATATCCAGCTACCGCTGGCCACGCCAGTTGCCCAATTGGTAGGCGGATCGTGACACGGTGGCACACGGCTAGTAGTTGATGGTTTCCGGTTCGACGGAGCCGGCTTTGTCGAGATAGTGCAGGGCCACGGCCAGACGTGCGCGTGCTCGCGCACAGCGGCTCTTTACCGTTCCCTCGGGCACACCGAGCAGCTCAGCGGCATCGGCCACCGAGTATCCCTGCATATCGACTGCTATGACCGCGGCGCGTTGCTCGGCAGGCAGTCGTAGCAGGGCTTTCTGGATGACGATCGAGGTATCGATATTGGTCGAAGGGTCGTCGAGGGTGTAGACATCCTCTTCGAGTTCGATCGGGCTGTGCGTCTTGGTGCGACGCAGACGGTCCAGACAGGCGTTCACGACAATGCGATACAGCCAGCTGGTAACGGCGGCGTCATTGCGGAAATTGGCGGCCCCGCGGTGCGCGGACAGCATCGCCTCCTGGAGTGCATCGGCAGCATCCTCGGGGGTGCGGCTGGTGGCCCGCGCCAGTCGGTAGAGCCGACGGTGGTGACGACGGAACAGCTGTTCAAAGGCAGAAGGATCGCCGGCGACATGGGCAGCCAACAACTCGGCGTCCGAGTGCTGAGGAGTCGTGAGAACCCCCTGAACCATGCTCACACGCGCACAGTAATCAAAATGGGGGGTGGCGTCGACCACGAGCCAAACTCATAGCAAACTGCTATACAACTTTCAACTATCTGTAGCTGTGATTTGCGTAACTGAACAACATGAACGGCATTTCAGCAGCCAAATTCGAGGTTGCCATCGGGTTTCAACTACCGCGAAAAATATAGGGCAGAAATTGCGGAGCCGTACTGAAAACCGTTCGGTAACTCCTCGACTGTCAGGCGATCCCGCAGCTAGGAAGCAGTGGTGACCGTGATTTCGCCGATTTCCGCGTGGTGATCACCGTTGGTGGAACCCAGCTTGTTGATCCAGACCAGCACATGAGAGACCTGCGAGCTGCTGGTGATCGGAATCGTTGTTTTGCCGGACTGCAGGGTGGTGGTAGCGGAGATCTCCTTGGTGTCGTTGAGGGAGCCGGGCGTAGCCGAGTCGGCGGAACGAATCTGCACTTGTGTTCCGACACTGTGAGATTCGATGGTCACGCTGCTCAGAGCGCTCGCGGACTGCAGATCGAGCAATAAGCCCACACCGGGCTTGAAGAGCACCGGGAAGGGATCGGCATCGGTGTAGGTGTCGGTTGCCCACGATGTGGAAGCATTGCCGTCCACGGCCAGACCTGCCTTGCCGGGCTGATCGGCGTCGGGGCCGGGAGGGAACACGGTCGCTTGCACAATCTTGGCTGGGCTACCTGGCTTGGTGGTGTCGCCGTTGGACGACTGGGTGGGTAATCCGATCCCGATGTTGATCTTGTCCAGGGGACCGACGTCGCCGAAGATCCGCGTGACCCAGACACCCAGTGCGATGCACAGGGAGATGACGAGAACGCCGACCACGCCGAGCCCGATCAGGAAGATCTTGCGGTGGCGTGCCGCTTCTTCCGGGTCCTCGTCCTCGAGATCTTCGTCATCTTCGTCGGCGTCCTCCGGACCAGGGAACCCCTGGGTCCGGCCGACGTTCAGCGCCTGAGTGGGCGCCGCGGCGGCGGGCTCCAGCATGGTGGTGTGATCGACGCTCGCGATGGCTGATTCCAGTCTGTCGAGTAGGTCTGCGGCAGAGCCGGGATCATCGCTCAGCGCGCGCGCGGCCACATCGGAGATCTCCGTGGGGACCGTCGGCACAATGATCCGTGCCTCCACGGGCAGACCGTCGGGAGCCCGACTGGCACCGGGAAGGCCGCTCGGCTGGCCGGTTTCGGCCAGCGGCCAGCGGCGCGTGGTCAGCGCGTAGAGGGTGGCGCCGAGGCCATGAACGTCCTCGTCCGCGGTGGCCGAGGACAGGGTGGCGGGGAACGCGAGCACCGCGTCTCCGTCGATGCTGATACGCACGCGATCGGGGTGGTCGATGCTCAGGGCCGTCCCGGCCTCAAAGGCCGCGTCGGCAGCCTCTGCGAGGGATCTGACGGCCCGGCTGGCACCTACAGCGGACGGCTCAGTATCGGCGACCTCGCGCAGCGAACCGCCCCGGACCCACTGCGCGACGACGATGCCGCCGGTTCCCTCGCGCACGGCATCTAGCACCCGGGCCAGGCCCGCTGATCCAATCTTGCTGAGCCGCAGGGTATTGGAGAGGATGTCCTGCACCTGATCGGAGCTGAAGGTGGCGCCATCAATGATGGTGAGCGCCACCGGCCGATTGAGCTCGGTATCGGTGGCCTGCCAGAACTGCAGCCCGTCCGGGCCTCCGTGCGAGGTGAGCAGGCGGTAGCGGCCGCCCGCGATGCTGGCACCGGGCCTCACCGAGGTGGGTGCTGCACCCCCGGACGGGGACTGGGTGGAAACAGACCGGGTCGATGACCCTGGGGTGTCTGTCACGGCCCTGCCCTTTCTCGTATCAGCACCGCCCCCGTGCGCTGGTTTGTTTGCGGTTGTCGAGTCGTCGGCACCACCGCCGCCGACTCGATCACCCGAATCAGGGTACGGCAGGGATGCCGCCGGGGAGTTGCCCATGACCGAAGCGTGATCTTGGACGCCGGCCCCGAGTCGACCGCCCAGGCGGCGCTGCAGCACCGCGACGACGCTGAGTGCCTCCGGGAGCTTGACCACCACCATGAGTGCGAAGGTGACCGTGAGCATGACGGTGCCCAGGATGGCCAGCCGCAGGACCGAGCCCAGACCCCCGCCTGCCCGGGTGAGCAGGTCCAGATCGAATCCGCGGTCGACGCCCAGGCCGATGGCGGCCGCGGTCGCCGAGACGGCAAGGGTGACCAGCACCGTACGGGCCACGTCCGGACCGATGAGCGGTCCGGAGGCGCGCCCGATGCTTCGGCGCAACAACAGGTATCCACAGATGGCCCCCGCGACAAAGCCGAGGCCATTGGCGGCACCGAGATAACCCGCGACCAGGCTGGGGTCGTCGGTGAGGTGCGGGGCGATCACCGAGCCGACAATCTTCACCGCGGTGATCACGACGATCATCAGCGTGGGCGTCCACGCCTCGTGCCGCGCGTAGAACACCCGAAGTTGCAGCAGCACAAGGGCGTACGCGATAAGGGTGAAGGAGGAGAGCGAGATTGAGAGCCCAAGGTAGTGGGCGTTGCCGAGGGTGAAGTGCCCATAGGCGGAGAGTGCCGGCCCCATCGCCGGACCGCCGACGGTCATCACCGCCACGACCGGGATCAGCACGACCATCGTGAGCCGGGTGGCCAGCGACATGTCCCCAACCACGGCGGCGGTGTCCTTGGCGGCCGCGTTACGGCTGAGCCGTGGCATGACCGCGGTGAGAATGGTTACGCCGACCACCCCGTAAGGAAGCTGCAGGATCATCCAGGTCTGGTTGTAGATGATGGGGCCGGAATCGGCTGCGTGGGCGGCGATCCGGTTGGTGATGACGAATCCGAGCTGGCTGATTGCCACGTACGCGAACATGGCCGTGGCCATGCCGGCGAACTGTTTGAGCCTGTCGTCAATCCCCCACAGCGGTCGCAGGGGAATCCGCTGGCGCCGGATCGCCGGGATGAGCACCAGGGCCTGGGTCACCACGCCGAGTGTGGTGCCGATGCCGAGCACCAGGAGTTTCGGATCGCTCATCCGGGTTGGGTCGAGGGTGAGCTCACCGGGCATGAGCCAGAACAGAATCAGCGCGGCGATGGCGACGAGGTTGTTCCATACCGGCGCCCAGGCGGGGGGCCCGAACACATTGCGGGTGTTGAGGATCGCCATGAACACCGAGGACAGGCCGTAGAAGAAGATCTGCGGCAGAAGCAGATACGCCAGCGCGGTGGTCAGCGGCGTACTCACCTTCGGTTCGCCGCCGAGTAGCAGCGCGGCGAGCAGCGGTGCGGCCAGCACCGACAGCACCGTTGTCAGCAGTAGCAGCGTCGTGGCGATGGTCAGCAGCTTGCGGATGAAGGTCAGACCGCCGTCGGCGTCCTCCCGCTCGGCGCGGGTGAGCACCGGAATGAATATGGCGGTGAAGGTGGCCTCGAGCACCAGTGCGGCAATGATGTTGGGCAGCTGGTTGGCGGTCGAGAACGCGCTCGCGGACGCGGCGCCGAGCGCCGCGGTGATCAACAGCAGCTTGATGAAACCGGTGATCCGGCTGACCAGGGTGGCCACGGCCATCGAGCCCGAGTGGGCGACGACGGCCGCGTCCGAAAGCTCTTCGATCGTGTCGTCGGACTCGGGATCGGGGAGGGGGTCCAGCGGTTGTCTCACGGCTGCCACACGTCGTCGTCGCGATCCAGATCCGCCCGGTCCGGTTGACCGCGGAACCGGTGCCACAGGCGCCGGCCCGTCAACGCGAAGAGCACCGTCGCGGCACTGATGGTGATGAAGAACAGCGGCTTGCCGTAGGCGTTGGAGTGCACGGAGAGACGTACCGGATCGCCCAGCGGCAGACCGTCGGGCGTATGCAGCGTGACGTCCACCGCCATGCGCTGGGACACGTTGACCTCGACGGGAACCTTCACCGGTAAGAAGCCGGGCGGAATCTCTTGTACACCAACATCTGTCGCACTCATGCCGGCGGGTGTCTCGACACGGAGGGCGACTCTGATCGGTACCGGAAGCTCGTTGCGCAGCACCAACGGCAGCGGGCTGTGCTCGGTGGCCAGGGTGTAGGAACCTCCCGGATTGACGACGGTGACGGCGTTGAACAGGTCGCCGACCGTCCGGCGGATGGCGGAGAGCCGTTCCTGGGCGGTGTCGTCGCGTGCGTCCGGCGGCACGCTTTGGCTCACGGCGCGCAGGGCGTCCTGACGCAGCGGCTCGGTGTACTGGGCACCGGTGAGCCCGGTACGAGCATCCACGGTCAAGGCGGCGGTCAGTCCCCACAGCCTCCGGACCTCGTCGCCCAGCGCCAGTGACACCCCATCGCCCACGGCACCGGGGGAATCCACTCCGAACGCGGTGTCCACCGGATTGGCCTGGGCGCCGGCACGAGCCTCGCCGATGACCGTCGGCAGTGATCGGGGTAGCGCGAGTCCGGCGTGCAGAAGTGTGGAGGTGGCGGACAGGATGGCACGTGCCTCGCCGTCGGATAGGTCCCAGGTGGCGTCCGGCAGCAGAATCGTCTGGCGGGGAGTCTGCTGGGGAGTGAGCGCTTGCCAGGCCATCGCGCCGAGCGCGTCCTGCATCCGTGCCACGCGCGAATCATGTTGCAAGGTAAAGCGAAGTGACGTCGGCACGTATTCGGGGGTGGTGGGTGTGCGACCGGCGGCGCTCAGCGCGGCACCGACCGACGGGTCAAAGGGTGACGCGACGACGGTGTCGGACACGCGGCGTGCGTTGAAGTCGGGTGGCGTTTCCTGACCCGAGGGCAGGGCCGACACCGCGACGGTCGGCCCCAGTCCGGTGAGCAGGTCGATACCCGCCTTGGAGAGGTGGCTGTCGCCCAGCAGGGTGGCGCCGCGCAGGCTGTTGATTCCCAGAATTTGATCGAGCACATCGGCGGCACCGGTGGTGGCCTGGTGGGCGAGGCCTTCGTCGGCCATCTGCGCGACAGCGTCCAGACTGGCCTGCGCGTACGGCAGCGGTGTGATGCAGGTGTGCCTGGCCAACGCGCGCAGCCGGTCGAGCCATGCGACGGCGAGTCCCTGCCCCGTGCCGGGGTGCACGGGACCTGCGGGATCGGCCGCGTTGTCGAGAACCTGGTAGCCCAGAGTCATTTCATTCACCGTGACCAGGAGGTCGGGGTCGACGGCCATGCAGACCGTACGGCCCAGATCTCCCTTGGGGTCGACTGCCGGTTCGGTCGCGAACTCCAGGGCGCCCAGCAGTGCGTCCAACCGGCCGCCGGGAGATAACGAACGTTCCAGTTGATCGTCGAGCAGACGTATCGGCGTCGGTCCACCCGGCTGGCCGGGCGCCAGCCGCGGCCGGTCGGCCAGGGGCCAGAGCAGAGTCAGACCCACGGGACGAGAGGTGTCGGGGGCGACTTCGGGTTCGGAGGCAGCACCGGTCGGGGGTGGAACTCCGAGAACCGGGAGCAGAAAGCGGGCGTCGTCGAGCCGCGCCGGGGCCCCGTAGTCCGGGGTGCCGTTGACGTTCACCAGAGCCGGATAGACCCCTGGAGCGGTGATGTTCCAGGTCGGTCCGGTGCCTCCGCGCAGCGGGAAGGCAAGTGTGAAGGGGCGTTGCTGCCCCTGTGCGAGAGTCCCTGCGATAGTGACGAACTCGCCGACGGGCTGGTACTGGTCGTGGCGGCCGTGAAGACTGGCGCGCAGCTCGGAGCTGGTGGCGACCGCTTCGGCGCGTTCCAGCCGGACGACCACATCGGTGACCGGTCGGTCGCCGACATTGGTCACGGTGCCCCGCACGGTCACCATCGAATCGACGGTGGTGACGGTCTGCGGTGTCACCTCGTCGAGGACGACCTTGAGGAACTGCCCGTCGCGATAGGCATGCGCGCGGGGCGCGAACCATGGAGTGCCAAGCAAGACAAGCGCGAGGACGGCAAGTACTGCCGCCACACGCGTCGCGCTGCGATGCGTGAGTCGGGTCATTGTTGCGGACCGCGCCCGGTTCGCCGGGCCGGTGTCCTGTGGGTACTCGAGTGCGTTTGAGGTCGCCGTCGCGGCGTGGATTGGGGTAGGGGTGGCAGCGATTCGGGCCCCCCGGAGTGCAGTTTGTCGATGAGGTCGCCGGCCACCTCAGCCAGCCGTCGTTCGTCGGCGTACGCCAGACGGGTGGGCAGCTCGCCCAGGGGAACCCAGGCCACCTCGGTGACTTCGACATCGTCGTCGGACAGCTCGCCGCCCAGGGAACGCATCAGATAGTGATGCACGGTCTTGTGTACGCGGCGGCCCTCGGTGACAAACCAATAGTCGATGCTGCCGAGTGCGGCGAGCACGCTGCCGCGGATTCCGGTCTCCTCGGCGACCTCGCGGATCGCGGTCTGCTCGGCGGTTTCGCCCTGTTCGATATGGCCCTTGGGCAGTGACCAGAGCATCCGGCCACGCCGGTCGGTGCGCCCGATCAGGGCCGCCACCTGGCCATCCTTGGGACCGTCGATGCCCGCGATGACCAGGCCACCGGCAGAGGTTTCACGGACCGTACGCAGCGAGACTCCTGCGGCGCCGCCTTTCGCCCGCCCACGGCCGCGGCCCTTTCCGCCGGTGGCAGCTGCCCCATTGGATTCGGAGGAAGCGCCAGCGGCAGGTGCGGCCGCCGGAGTGCCGGCGCTTTGCGCCCGGCCCTGTGCTCGGCCCTGCGATCGGTTGCGCCGACCGCGGCGCGACCCTTTGCCGCGCGCTGAACCATTGGGCTCGTCCGACGACCCACCCGTGCGGGAACCGCCGGAGGAGTCAGACACCCATGTGATAGTAGTTCCCGCTACTGAGAGCCCTATCGATACGCGCCGGTAGGCTGCCCGACGTGCCCGAATCGATACCGACCACCGAACTGTTGGCCACCGCCGCAGTGACCCTGAACCGGCACCAGAAGATGCTGTCGGAGTTAGGCGCGCTCTTCGATTCGGCGGGCTTTGACCTCTATCTGGTGGGCGGCACGGTCCGCGACGCCCTGCTGGGCAAGTTGGGCACCGATCTGGACTTCACCACCGATGCTCGCCCCGAGCAGGTGCAGGAATTGGTGGCCGGGTGGGCCGAGGCCATCTGGGATACCGGTATCGCCTTCGGCACCATCGGGGTGGCACGCAAGGGGCAGCGGGTGGAGATCACCACGTTCCGCAGCGACAGCTATGACCAGCAGACGCGCAATCCCGAGGTGGTTTTCGGCGACAGCCTCGAAGGCGATCTGGTGCGCAGAGATTTCACCGTCAACGCGATGGCGGTCAAGATCGGGCCGGACGGCCCCGGAGAATTCCGCGATCCGCTCCATGGGCTGGAGGCACTGCGCGCCGGGGTGCTCGATACCCCGGCGGCTCCGGAGATTTCCTTCGGAGATGACCCGCTGCGCATGCTGCGGGCGGCCCGGTTCGTCTCGCAGCTCGGATTCACGGTGGCGCCGCGGGTGCTGGCGGCGCTGGATGCGATGTCCAGCCAATTGGGCCGGATAACCGTCGAACGAGTGCAGGTCGAGCTGGACAAGTTGATCCTGGGTGCGCATCCGGTCGCCGGAATCGATCTGCTGGTGGACAGTGGACTGGGCGCGGTGGTGCTGCCCGAGGTCGGCGAGATGCAGCTGACCATCGACGAACACCACCAGCACAAGGACGTGTACCGCCACTCGCTGACGGTGCTGGAGCAGGCCGTGGATCTCGAAGACGAGGGCCCCGATCTGGTGCTGCGGTGGGCGGCCTTGCTGCACGACATCGGTAAGCCGGCCACCCGCCGGCACGAGGACGGCGGCGGGGTGAGCTTTCACCACCACGAGGTTGTCGGGGCCAAGATGGTGCGCAAGCGGATGCGCGCTCTCAAGTACTCCAAGCAGATGGTCGACGACGTGTCGCAGCTGGTGTATCTGCATCTGCGGTTCCACGGGTATGGGGACGGCAAGTGGACCGATTCGGCGGTGCGCCGGTACGTCACGGATGCTGGTCCGTTGCTGCCCCGGCTGCACAAGCTGGTGCGCGCGGACTGTACGACGCGGAACAAGCGGCGTGCGGCCCGGCTGCAGGCCAACTATGACGGGCTCGAGGAGCGAATCTCCGAGCTGACCGCTCAGGAGGATCTGGCGCGGGTGCGGCCCGATCTCGACGGCAACGCGATCATGGAGCTGCTGGGTGTTCCCGCCGGACCGATTGTGGGACAGGCCTGGCGGTTCTTGAAGGAGCTCAGGCTGGAACGGGGTCCACTCGACCACGACGAGGCGGTCGAGGCACTGCAGGAATGGTGGGCGGCCCGCGACGGCTCCTGATCAGCCGAGCATGTCGTAGCCGAGCTTGCCGACCATCACCACGACAACCACCAGCAGCACCACCCGGACAAACCCCGCCCCGCGTCCGAGTGCCATATGCGCACCGAGCTGAGCGCCCGCGATGTTCGCGATACCGAGCGCCAGCCCCAGCAGCCACAGCACATGGCCCTGCGAGGCGAAGACGATGAGCGCCCCCACGTTGGTTCCGGAGTTGAGCACCTTGGCGGTGGCCGAGCTTTCCAGGAAGGTCATCCCCGAGACGGCGGTCAACGTGATGATCATGAAGGTCCCGGTGCCGGGGCCCATGATGCCGTCGTAGAACGCGATGAGAACGGCGGCCACTGCGAGGGCGGTGAGGGTGGCGGTCTTGGTGCGCACGGTGTCTGTGGCGGAGGTTCCAAACTGGGGGCGTGTCGCGACAAACACCCCCACAGCCAGCAGAAGGACCAGCACGACGGGCTTGAAGACGGACACCGGTAGCCGCGAGGCGGTGTAGGCACCGGCACTGGAGAACGCCGCCGCGACGACGAAGGCTCCGAGTAGCGCGCGCCAGTTCAAGGGCGTCTTGGGGAAGAGCCGGATAGCCGCCGATGCGGTACCCGACAGCGCGGCGAGTTTATTGGTGCCCAGCGCGGTCGCCGGGGTCATCCCGGGGAAGACGAGCAGCAACACCGGGATGAGAACGAGCCCGCCACCACCCACAACCGCGTCGACCCAGCCGGCGGCGGCCGCTGCACTGAGAAGCAGCGTGAGCGTAGGGGAATCCACGGGGTCAGAGATTACGGATGGAACCGAATCGCTGTGGTTCCCCTCCTATCTATGTGAACCGAAATCAGCGCACGTTCTGTCCGGGCGGTTATCCACATGCCCGAAGAGGACGGAACGCCCGGGCTCGTCGGGGGCTCGTATCAGATATGGACTATTGCCTTGGTGGGGGAGACGGGGTCGTCACGGCGTGGGAAGCGCCACCCAATGTCGACCTGGACGGTGACGGGATTCTCGACGCGGTGCGCCTGGATTTCGATGGCGACGGGTTGTTCGACGACGTGATGTGGGATGCCGACGGTGATGGATCGGCCGACCACAGCGTCCTCGATGTGGACAACGACGGCAGGCCCGAGGCGTACTTCACCGATGATGGCTTGGGCACCTGGGCGTTTCACGTGGAACGAAGCGGATCGATCAGCTGGTTCGGTCTGGACGGTGTCGAACACACCGGTGGCGCAGCCGATGTCGACGGGGATGGCAGACCCGAGCAGCTGCTCGACGTTGATGGCGATGGCGACGCCGAAAGAGCTTTCCGCAACAGCGAATCCGGATCATCCGTCTATGCCGACACTACGGGTGACGGTCGCTGGGATGTCGAGCTTATCGACGTTGACGGCGATGGCGCCGCCGATGCGGCCAGGCCGCTGGGGCCTCCGCGCCCGTCAGCGCAGAATGCGGTCGAAGGCCCGCCCTAGCGCCGCTGTCCACGCGACCGTGGGATCGGACTCGCCGGCCACCCATACCGGATGGTCGAGGCTGAGCCGTCCATCGCAGGTGGTGATGAAGAAGCTCGGCGGAGCAGTTGTGGCTCGACCAGTGCGCAGGCCGCCTGCGGAGGCCCGAAAGTCGTCGACTCGCAGTTCGTCGGGCAGGCGCAACGCAGGAATGCGTCCCCAGTTCGTGACCATGAGGGGATTCGATATGGGCTCTCGCCAGATATCTCGCGGCGAAAGCAACGCGTGATGCGTTGTGCGGCGAGTGAGGCCTTCGGCGAGAGAGTCCAACACAGCGTGTCCGATGCGCGCGGGGTCATCCTGCACCCCGATCTCGACGGTCGTAGTGTCCGAGCCCTGGATGACAGTCCCCGCCTCGGCCGCGAGGGGCGGCCCGACCCGCGCACGCAGATCCACCGAGGACACCACGCCGTATTCTTCTGACCCGTTCGATCCGGAAAGGTCGTGAGCGGCAATCACAATCGCGGCGCAAACGATGCCGTGCACCGTGAGACCCGCCGCATGAGCGGCGGCGAATAGTCGTGCGGTGTCGTCGTGCCCGAGACGGGTGCGTCCATGCCGGACCGTCACAGCAGCGGCGGCTTCACGCGGGACCTCCGGTGGATCCGATTTCTCCGGCTCGGGTATGGCGAACCCGCGGTCGGTGAGGAATTGTTCCAGCGACATGGCCAGCGGATGCGCGACGATCGTCCCGGGCCGGCCCGTCTCGACCACGCGGGTATACAACGCGCACAACGTTTCCAGATAGCGCAGCGAGGCGGCGGCATCGGCGATGCTGTGATGGGTCAGCAGGCTCAAGCGAAAGTCGTTGTCATGCTGGGCCACATCCACGGCGCACACCGCATCGGCGTCGACGACGGTGAAACCCGTCGCGGGTAGGCCGGTGACTGTCCCCACCCGCAGCGCGGGCGCGCGGTGAGCCTGCCGCAGGGCGTAGCCGCGTTCATGGGGAACGATCTCGGCGTTCAGCACCGGATAGCTCGCCAACAGCGCATCGAAAGCTGTTGTCAGGGCGTCGATATCGAGCACGCCGTTTCCGAACGCCGAGTACGCGACGGTGCTGCGATTGCCCGCGAACATCGCCTCCGAGCTATCGAGCAGGCGGTGGAACACCTAACCGAGCAGCTGCTATCCGCGGCCTTCACCGGGCGGGCCGGCGAAGGCCTGTGCGATGGACAGCCACTTCTGTGCGTCCTCGCCGGTGGCCCGCAGATCCAGCTCGGCGCGGGGACGGCGCTGGGTCACCAGGTAGCAGAAATCGATCGCGGATCCGGTGACGCGCTGCGCGGCATCTTCGGGACCCCAGGCCCAGGTGTCGCCGCCGGGTCCGGTCAGCTCCACGCGGAATGGCTCGGCCGGGGCGGGTAGTGAATGCACCGAGAAGGCGTAGTCCCGGGTTCGAACACCAAGGTGAGCAATGGATTTCAGCCGAGCGGTGGGCGCGGGAACCACTCCGAGCGCGTCGGCGACGTCAAGCGCGTGCGCCCACGTCTCCATCAGGCGTGCCGTGCCCATGGAGGCGGAGCTCATCGGCGGCCCGTACCAGGGGATCTTCACTCCGTCCGGCACGGCGCGCAGCGCGGCGTGCAATTGATTGCGGGTATCGCGCCAGCGGGTGAGCAGCTCGGCCGGAGGGGTCTGCGCGGTCTCCTCGGCGGCCTTGTCCACGAATCCGAAGGGATCGGCCAGCGCCTTGGGCAGCTCGTTGGCGAAGCCCTCCGGATCGGTGACCGCTAGCAGCGACTGCGCGTCGGTCCAATGCAGATGTGCGATCTGGTGGGCGATCGTCCAGCCCGCCGCGGGAGTGTCGCGGGCCCAGTCCTCTGCGGACAGCGGTGCCACGAGGACGTCGAGTCCATCGCTCTCGTCGCGCAGGTCATCGATGACAGCGTCAGCGGTCGAGGTCACGGGTGTGTCCTTCCGGGTCGGTGTGATTCGGTTCGGCCGGGCTGGGCCAAAGGGTCCGGGTCATGTGCACGATCAGGCCGATCAAGTAGATCACTGCACCGGAGAAGGCCAGCCAGTGCGCATGCGCGATGAAGGCGGCGGCCACGCTCATGGCGCCGGTGAAGGTCACCCAGAACAACGAGTCCTGCACGGCGAATACGTGTCCGCGCAGGGCGTCATCGACATCGGTCTGCATGCCGACATCGGCGCACAACTTGATCACCTGTCCCGCCATCCCGAGGCCGAACGCGGCACCGAGCACGATGGGCACGTAAAGACCGGAGGCCATCAGCTGCAGGACAACTGCACCGCCAAGAGCCATGCCGAGGGTCCGCCCACGGCCGAATCGCCGCAGCAGGGCCGGGGTGGAGACCGTTCCCAGGAATGAGCCGATACCGGTGCACGCCAGGAACAATGCCGCGGCGCCGATCCCGGCGAACAGCGATGCGTTGCTACGCACCAGGACCAGGACCAGCAAGGTGTTGATGCCGAACACCATGCGGTGGGCGGCCAGACCGATGAGGGCATCAAACACCGAGGGTGTGCTGACGATGGTGCGGGCACCGTGCACCCAGCCGGTGGCCACGGCGTAGACAGCTGAACCGTGCACAGCGCGCACGCTGTCATCCGGGCCCAACCGGTCGCCGAGAAAGCCCGAGGCCACCCAGGCCGCTGCCGTTGCCGGCACGATCACCAGGAAAATGACTGTGGCAGAACCCAAGTCCCCGGCCCCGAAGACGGCGCGCAACATCAGCATGAAGTTGGCACCCGCGAAGGTGGCGGTGGCGCCGACGGCGGTGGCCACCGAGTTCATGGTCGCGACTTGGTCGCGAGGCACCACATGGGGGAGGGCAGCCGATAGACCAGATGTCACGAAGCGGGTGACCCCGTTGACGATCAGCGCACCCAACAGCAGCACCACATCGCCGGCGCTGAAGGCCAGTGCGATGCCGACGAGGGCCACGAGCAGTACCCGGAGCAGGTTGGCGCAGATCAAGACCGCGCGCCGGTCCCATCGGTCCAGTAGCGCACCCGCGAACGGACCGATCGCCGAATAGGGCAGGAACAGCACCGCGAACGCGCCGGCGATGGCCCACGGCTCCGCCTCACGCTCGGGGTTGAACAGCAGCGCTCCCGCCAGCCCCGCCTGAAAGAGTCCATCGCTGAATTGGGTGAGCAGCCGTACCCACACGAGCCGCCCGAAGTCGGGAAGATCCTGGATGGCGTGCCACAAGCTCAGCGGCGAGTGGCGCGCATTCATGTGAGTCGCTTTCGTATGTGGAGATCGGGTTACTCGGAGTACAGGCGGCGGGAATTAGGCGCACCGCTTAACGCCCACACTACAAATGTGTAGCGGTTGGCTGAGCACAAGTCATGAAACGGCAAACGATGTCATGATATTGAGGTGGCGCACGGCGACGAGCCCGAAGAGGGCGAGGCATATGGCGAGGGCTACATCGCGCCGCCCGCACATCGCTTGCGGGCGGGTACCTTACTGGTCGCTAATACCAACCTGTTCGAGCCGACGTTTCGGCGCAGCGTGATCTTCATCGTCGAACACAACGACGGCGGCACGCTGGGTGTGGTGCTCAACCGCCCAAGCGAGACCGCGGTGTACAACGTGTTGCCGCAGTGGGCCAAGCTCGCCAGCAAGCCCAAGACGATGTTCATCGGCGGCCCGGTCAAACGCGATGCGGCGTTGTGTCTGGCGACTCTGCGGGCCGGGGTCAGCATCGAGGGTGTGAAGGGTCTGCGCCACGTGGCGGGCCGTATGGCCATGGTCGATCTGGATGCCGAGCCCGAGGACATCGCCCCGCTGGTGGAGGGTGTCCGGGTTTTCGCCGGTTACTCGGGGTGGACGATCGGTCAGCTGGAGGGCGAGGTTGAGCGCGACGATTGGATCGTGTTGTCCGCGCTGCCGTCCGATGTGCTGACCGATGCGAGCCATGACCTGTGGGCCACAGTGCTGCGGCGGCAGCCGCTGCCGTTGTCGTTGTTGGCGACACACCCCATTGACGTCAGCCGCAACTAGATCTACAGGTCGTCGCCGACCGACGGATCCGGGGGGATGACGGCCCGGCAGAAGTCCTCACCGAATGGCGTCAGGTGGATGCTGCGGCGGACGGTCTTATGCGCACGGCCCGCGCGGCGGCACGCCGCGACCACATCTGGCTGCACCTCCAAGACCTGATAGCGCTCGGCCGCAACCGCTTCCGGAGATGCGCGAACCAGGCCGAGGCGCACGAGGTTGTTGGTGTAGGCGTTATTGCGGTCGGTGTAGCGGCAGCCGGATCGTTCCGCGACCATCGAGAGGCCCTCGGCGATCATCTCCGAGCCGACGTCAAACGGCCGGCTGGTGCGTACGTCCACCACCGGCTGTGCGCCGTGCGCGGCCAGGAACCGCAGGATGCGTGCCTCGTCGGGTGCCAGCTGATTGAGAATGCGGGCATAGGCGGGATGGGTGTCCTCAACGTCCGAGACATCGGCTGAGCGCCGCAGCAATTCGGCACCCCGGCGGCGCAATTCGTCGCAGTCGGGCGAACCCGACTCGGTGATGTCGATGGTGACCCGAGATGGTGCGGGCCGTTGTGGCTTGGTGATGGTGAGTCCGGTGGAATCGGTGGGCAGCTGCAACGCGTCTCGCACGGCACCCAGGACATGCTCGGTGGCCGACAGGGCGATATCGGTGGCCGACCGGCCGGCCCGGACGTCGTCGATGATCTTGGTGCCGGTGGTGGTGGCGATATCGGCCGACCACTTCACGCCGCGCCACCAGGTTTTCGCGGCCAGCATGGCCACGCCCTGGACAACGCGATCGGGCCGCAGCGGCTGATTGTTGTGCGCGGGTACGGGCGTGTTATTGCTCATCGGGCATCATCTTGTCAGGTCGATTCGGGACACGTGTCACCCTGCTGGCGGGAAGATGAGCAGGTGGGCCAGCCCGCCGGCCGCACCGAGAACGGCGCCGTGCACGAAGAGCAACCACTCGTCCTGTTTGACCGCCGAGCGCAGCAACTCGTTGAAATCATCGAGTGAGAGCTTGTGCATCTGGGTCGAGACGAAGGCGCCGATCTTACCTTGGCGCTGTTTGTTGAACTCCGGATCGGAAAACGCCAGGGGCGCGAATTCGGTTGCCTCGATGGTGACGGACTCGGTGATCTGGTCGTATTGGCGCCGACCAACGGCTACTCGAATGGCGCGGCGGGCAGGCCCAAGCGCTTGCTCCAGCGCCGGCCGGATGCCGTCGGCCAGCATCTGCCGGGTGCGGTCCGACCGCGGTCCGTTGAGCATTTCGTTACCGATGTTCTCCAGGGTGATGACGTTCTCGGAGATGGTGCGGGCGTACTCCTCTGAGATCTCCGACTTGCGCTTGATGAACAGACCCTGACGCCACGGCACCCACTTGTTGGGATGCACGGGTTCGAAAATCATGGTGATACCGAGGTAGTTGACGATGTAGCCGATGACGATGCCGCCCAGCGGCAGCACGATCCACGGTGTCCACCAGTGGTGCGGAACCGAATGCAGGATCGCGACGAGAACGAAGCCCATGGGGTAGCCGAAGTAGAAACCGAAGTTCTGCATGAACTGCAGCTCTTTGTGCCCCATGGTCCGGAAGATGTCGTTGAGCAGCTTGGGATGAGCGGTGAGGTATCGGATGATCATCAGCTTGGCGTCGACGAGTTGCCCGATGTTCTCGCCGATTTGATCGGTCATGTTCTTGACGATCTGCGGCAGCTGATTCTCGATGCGCTTGAACATCATCTCCCGCAATGCCGGTGGCAGGTTGTGCCACAGCTGCGGGTCCTCGCGTTCCATGATCTTGGTGATGACGCTGCGAATCTCTGTTTTGGCAATCAGTGCAAGGTGATTCGCGATGAGGTCCGGTTCGAGCTGCTCGTAGAAGTCCGAGATGCTACCGAGCTTGGCAAGGCTCTTGTCGACGGCGATGCTGGCCATCTTTTCCGCACGTGACGGCACAATGCCCTGCCATCCGAACCGTCCGTCGGAGGTGATGGCGGGGATGACCTGTACGCGGCGAGGCAGGAAGGCGTACAGGGTGCGCAGCCCGGGGATGCGCCAGCCGTAGAAACGCAAGGGTGCGAACAGCATCAGCACACCGGTCCAGTTGGTGATGTACCCGATGATGCCGGTGAACAACGGCACGGTGAGCAGATCCACCACCAGCTGGTCGTCGCGATAGATGTACGCGGCGATACCGGAAGCGAGCGTGAGAACACCAACGAGGATGAACTTGACCATCTGCTTGGTGTCTTTCACGGCTCCCTTTCTGACCACACCTGTCTACGAGTGCCCGGGAACATAACACCAAAAAATGGGCCGACATGGGCGAATACGGATCACATTCAGATGAGGTAGCGCCGACGTGTCTAAAGATTGGACATGTCAGGGCCGCGCGCACACAGATGAGCCGCTTGCGCCAAGACCGTCACGGCCGGAAGTGGTGGCACTGGGGCAGCCGCCGCAGGAACTACCGCAGCCACCCGAGGACGACATCTGTTGTGCGGCGGTGGTGTATCGCGCGACCTGCCAGGCCGCCGCACCCATTGTCGCGATGGCAGCGGCGCCACATACCACCAGTCCCACCAAACCAATTGCGGTGGAACCGAATAGTGCGGCAAGTGCGCCGGCGGCGAGGATCACGGCGGCCGCCGCCTGGGCGGGCGCGAGCATGCGCCGAGGGCTGCCGTGCGGTGCCCGCAGGAACGCCGCCACGGACAGCGCAGCCAGCAGCCCGGCCAGGGCAATGGTCACGATGGCGGCGATCAACACCCGCTCAGTTTAAGCGGGATGCGAGGCCGGTTATGCCGCGGGCGGCGCCGGTGGGATCAGCGGAGGCAGGGTGGGCAGGGGTGGCAGTCCCGGAACCCCCGGCGCCGGCGAAGGCGGTGCGTTGGGGTCCGCGGGCACGGGCGCCCCCGGAGCAGGCGTGACGGGCGCGCCGGGCACGGCGTCCGGGTCGGCGAGCGCATTGGGATCGGCCGCCGGCGCGGTGACCGGCGCGGCATCTCCGAAACGCAGCCCGTTGACGATCAGGTCGGTGGCGGGAGCTTCGGCGATGGCGTTGCCCACGGTCGTGGTGACGGCCAGCTGGACCAGGTACCGGTCTTTACCTTGCGTGATGATCGCGGCCCGGCGCGAGGTGTTGAGGGTCTCACCGTCCTGACGGAAGGTGCCTTCCACGATCGAGGACGGGGCGCCCTGGTAGGTGACCAGCGAGGCGTCGGTCGGCTGCCAGCCCTGCAGCGACTTGACCTCGACGGGACCATGGGACACGGCCTCGTTGGTGTCGAACTCGCCGACAAGCTTGCTCATCGTGACCTGTGCGTTGGACTGGTAGAGCCCGGTGCCGTTGGCCTTGCTGACAATCACCTGGTAGGCGTTGGGGACATTGGGATCGGGCACGTTCGCCCAGTTGTTCGGTATCGGGATGCTGATGCGGGGTGCGCCGTGGCTGTTCTTGGTCAGCGGTTCCAGCTTGACGTTCTTGGAAGCGAAGAACTCCGCAAGCGTGCCCTCGTTGGCGGGTGCGAGCCCGCTGATCGGCGCGGAAGGCTGCAGCGGATTCGTTGACGCCGTGGGCGCCGCCGCCGGTGCGACGGGAGCCGACGTGGCGGCGTTCGGAGTGGCCACCGGTGCCGGGGGCACAGGCTGTGGGTCCGCCAGCGCGATGGCGGTAGTCCCGGCGAGCAGCGCCGCAACGGAGGCCGTGGCCGCCGCGAACCTGACTGAATACCGTTTGGTCGTCACCTTCTTTGTCCTTCCGGCTCTGTCCAATGCGTTGTGTGAGTTGTCTGCGCGTTGTGGACGACAACCGTGAACGCGGAGGTGTCGACCGCGATGTCGACAGGCAGGTTCTCGGTTGTGGCGGTCCCGAAGTTAATGAGCGCAGCTGAGAAACCACCCCGGACACCCCCGGAAGTGGCCGGATTGTGACCAGAGTGATTAACTCTCGTCGCCAAAGCGGCGATTTCTGTTCGCTGAGCTGCCGCATTTACCCTTGATGCGTGACTGAAGCCCAGCAGGACGCCGGCAGAGCTATTGAGGAAACCGCTGAATTCCCCAAGCATCGCTACTCGGCGCAGCTCGCTGGGCAGATCGAGCGCGACTGGCAACAGAGCTGGGCCGACCGCGGCACCTTCCACGTCCCGAACCCAGTGGGGGCGCTGGCACCGGCCGACGGCACCCCGATTCCCGCGGACAAGATGTTTGTCCAGGACATGTTCCCGTACCCGTCCGGTGAGGGGCTGCACGTCGGACACCCGCTGGGCTACATCGCGACGGATGTCTATGCCCGCTTTCACCGGATGCGCGGCGCCAACGTGCTGCACGCACTGGGGTTCGATGCGTTCGGGTTGCCCGCCGAGCAGTACGCGGTGCAGACCGGCACACACCCGCGGGTGCGCACCGAGGCCAACATCGTCAACTACAAGCGTCAGCTGGGGCGGCTCGGACTGGGCCATGACTCACGCCGCAGCTTCGCGACCACCGACGTCGACTTCTATAAGTGGACTCAGTGGATTTTCCTGCAGATCTACAACGCCTGGTACGACGTCGAGGCCCAGCGGGCCCGCCGCATCGACGAGCTGATAGCCGAATTCGATTCCGGTGTACGTACGCCTGCCGACGGCACGGTGTGGGGCGAGCTGAGCGATGGCGAGCGCGCCGACCTCGTCGACTCATACCGCCTCGTGTACCAATCGGATTCGATGGTCAACTGGTGTCCTGGACTGGGCACCGTGCTGGCCAACGAAGAGGTCACCTCGGATGGCCGCAGCGAGCGCGGCAACTTCCCAGTTTTCCGTAAGCGGTTGCGGCAGTGGATGATGCGCATCACCGCGTACTCCGACCGGCTTATCGAAGACCTGGAATACCTGGACTGGCCCGACAAGGTCAAGGCGATCCAGCGCAACTGGATCGGCCGATCACAGGGCGCGTCTGTGTTGTTCCCCGTTGCGGGCGTGGGCGATATCGAGGTGTTCACGACCAGACCCGACACACTGTTCGGTGCCACCTACCTGGTGCTGGCCCCTGAGCACCCGCTGGTCGATTCGCTGGTCGGTGACAGCTGGCCGGCAGGGACCGACGCGAGGTGGACCGGTGGTCAGGACTCGCCGCATGCGGCGATCGACCAGTACCGGCGCTCCATCGCGGCCAAGAGCGATCTGGAACGTCAAGAGAACAAAGAAAAGACGGGCGTATTCACCGGCGTGCATGCGACGAATCCGGTGAGTGGTGATCCGGTGCCGGTCTTCATCGCGGACTATGTGCTGGTGGGCTACGGCACGGGCGCCATCATGGCGGTGCCGGGGCATGACCAGCGCGACTGGGATTTCGCGCACGCCTTTGGTTTGCCTGTGCGGGAAGTGATTTCCGGTGGTGATGTCACGGAGGCCGCATACACGGGTGACGGCGTGCTGGTGAACTCCGACTACCTGAACGGGCTGGACGTCGTCGCGGCGAAGGCCGAGGTGACCCGCCGGCTGGTCAACGACGGACACGGCGAATCACGCATCGAATACAAGCTGCGCGACTGGCTCTTCGCGCGTCAGCGCTACTGGGGCGAGCCGTTCCCGATCGTCTACGGCGAGGACGGGCGACCGCACGCGCTGGGCGAGGACGTGCTGCCCGTCGAACTGCCAGAGGTCGAGGACTACGCACCGGTGTCCTTCGATCCCGACGACGCGTCGACCGAACCGTCGCCCCCCCTTTCCAAGGCCACCGATTGGGTGAGCGTCGAGCTGGACCTGGGAGACGGACTCAAGCAGTACTCGCGGGATACCAACGTGATGCCACAGTGGGCTGGCAGCTCGTGGTATGAGCTGCGCTACGCGGACCCCGACAACGCGGAAGCCTTCTGCGACAAGGAAAACGAGGCCTACTGGCTGGGTCCACGCCCGGCCGAGCATGGTCCGAATGATCCCGGTGGCGTCGACCTGTACGTCGGCGGCATGGAGCACGCCGTGCTGCACCTGCTGTACTCGCGGTTCTGGCACAAGGTTCTCTACGACCTCGGGCACGTCAGTTCCCGGGAACCGTATCGACGGCTGCTGAACCAGGGCTACATCCAGGCCTACGCCTACACGGACGCGCGCGGCATGTATGTCCCGGCCGCCGAGGTGGTTGAGGAGGGCGGAACGTTCTTCTGGGCCGGTCCGGAGGGGAAAGTCGAGGTGAAACAAGAGTTCGGCAAGATCGGTAAGAGCCTCAAGAACTCGATCTCACCGGATGACATTTGCGACAACTACGGTGCCGACACCCTGCGTGTGTACGAGATGTCAATGGGCCCTCTGGAGCTGTCACGCCCTTGGGCGACGAAGGATGTCGTTGGCGCACATCGGTTCCTGCAGCGGGTGTGGCGTGCGGTGATCGATGAGGAGACCGGCGAGATCCGAGTTACCGACGACGACCTGACGAGTGAAGACACGCTGCGGGCGCTGCACAAGACGATCGCTGGAGTCACCGAAGACTATGCGGCCCTGCGTAATAACACCGCTGCGGCCAAGTTGATCGAGTACACCAACCACCTCACCAAGGAGTACCCGGAGGGTGCCCCGCGCGCGGCGGTGGAACCACTGGTGCTGCTGCTCGCGCCACTGGCGCCGCACCTGGCCGAGGAGCTGTGGAGCCAGCTCGGGCGCGACGTGTCGTTGGCCCACGGGCCCTTCCCGGAATCCGATGAGCGATGGCTGGTGGCCGACACTGTCGAGTACCCGATCCAGGTGAACGGCAAGGTACGTGGCCGCATCACGGTTGCCGCCGATGCACCGGCGGACGATATCCAGGCGGCGGCGCTCGCCGAGGAGAAGGTGCTGGAGTTCCTGGCGGGTGCCACTCCGAAGAAGGTCATCGTGGTGCCGGGTCGCATGGTGAATCTGGTCGTCTAGGGCGCTCGCTCAGATAGAGCCTTCCATTTCAAGATCACGGGGGCCAGGATGGGCAGATGGACGCACGCAATACCGACGCCGGGGTGATGCCGGGTTTGGCGGCCGTTGCCGAGGCGGTCGCAGCCACGATCCGTGCAGGTGATCGCGGTAAGGGTGAATTCCTGGCCTACCTGAATCAGGCGCTGCCATACAGCGACATCTGGTGCCTGCCCCTGCGCCACCGCGACGACAGCTGATTTAGTTCTGCCGCACTACGATCTGGTGCACACGCGCGTCGCGCGGAAGGTTCACGGCATCGGCGACCAGCTGCGCGACGGACTCGGGCCGCATGTAGTCGGCCGGATCGTACGCGCGCCCTTCATGTTCGGTGAGCTCTTGCTGCATGGGTGTGCTGATCCGGCCGGGATGCACCGAGGTCACCCGAAGCAGCGGTTCCTCGGCGCGGAGCACATCGGCGAATCCGCGCAACGCGAACTTGCTCGTCGAGTACGAGCCGATGCCCGGGTGTGCGTTGATCCCCGCTCCGGAATTGATGAAGACCACGTCGCCCTGCGCCGCGCGCAGGGCGGGAAGAAGCGCCTGGGTGAGCGCTACCGGTGCTAATACATTGACCTCAAAGGTCTTTCGCCAGTCGGCCAGCTTCGAGTCGGCGATCGTCGCCGGGTAGGAAACCCCGGCGTTGTGCACCAGTAGGTCGAGTTCGCCGATATCGGCAGCGGCCGTCAGCACCGCGTCCTCGTCGCCCAGGTCAACCGGCCACGCGGTCGCGCCCAATCCCGCGGCCAACTCGTCGAGCCGTCCGGAGGGCCGTCCACCAAGCAGGAGTGCATGCGTAGGGGCGAGTGCGCGCGCGATCGCGGCGCCGAGTCCGCCGCTTGCGCCGGTGATGAGAGCCAGGGGCATGCGCGCCAGGCTAGCCTCCTTCCGCCAAATGTCGACCTCGGGCGGCTTCTCCTGGCACTTTCGCACCGAAACTGCGCTTTCGGCGAGAGGGAATGGCCGGGTACGCCGCACAATGGACGGATGCCGTCCCACCCGATGTTCACTCCCACGCAGCTGGCCGCGCGTGCGGCGTACCTGCTCAGAGGAAATGACCGGGGAACGATGACCAGTGCCGCACCCAAGCTGTACCCGCATATGTGGAGTTGGGACGCGGCGTTTGTGGCGGTGGGGCTGGCGCCGCTGAGCGTCGAACGTGCCGTCACCGAACTCGACACCCTGCTCTCCGCGCAATGGGCCAACGGGATGATCCCGCATATCGTCTTCGCCAATGGTGTCGACGGCTACTTTCCCGGGCCGGCACGCTGGCAGACTTCGACACTGGCCGCGAACGCGCCGTCGAACTATCAGACCTCGGGTATCACCCAGCCGCCAGTACATGCCATAGCGGTGCAACGCATTTTGGACCACGCGCGCCGCCGGGGCCGTAGTGCCCGGGGGATCGCCGAGGCCTTCCTGGACCGGCGCTGGGCCGACTTGATGCGGTGGCATCGTTGGCTCGCGGAGGCGCGAGATCAGAACCAGCACGGTCGAATCACCCTGTACCACGGGTGGGAATCGGGGATGGACAACTCGCCGCGTTGGGACAGCGCGTACGCCAATGTGGTTCCGGGCGAGCTGCCGCCGTATGTGCGGGAGGACACCGCGATCATCACCGACGCCTCGCAGCGCCCCAAGGACGCCGAGTACGACGTGTACCTCTGGCTGCTCGAAGAGATGAAATCGGTGGGGTACGACGATGCCCGCCTGCCGGACGTGATGAGTTTCGTCATGGAGGACGTGTTCGTCTCGGCCATCTTCGCGGTGGCCTGCGAGGTGCTGGCCACCATCGGCGAGGAGCACGCCCGGCCGCGCGCTGATGTGCGCGAACTGCACGGCTGGGCCGATCGATTCCGGCGTGGAGTTGTCGATACCACCGAGGAACGTAGCGGTGCGGCAAGGGATTTCGATGTCAAGACCGGGAAGTGGGTGGCAACCGACACGGTGGCCATGTTCGCGCCGCTGCTCTCCGGTGGTCTGCCGCGCCCGCAGGAGCTGGCACTGCTGAGGCTGTTGGAGGGTCCGCGATTCTGCGGTCATCCTGACCTGCGATACGCGCTGGTCCCGTCGACGTCGCCGGTGTCTCGGGACTTCCGTCCGCGCGAGTATTGGCGGGGTCCGGTCTGGCCGGTGCTCACCTGGCTGTTCTGTTGGGCGTTCGAGCGGCGCGGATGGAGTGAACGTGCGTTCCTGCTACGGCAGGAAGGATTGCGTCAGGCGGGTGACGGATCCTTTGCGGAGTACTACGAGCCGTTTACCGGCGAGCCGTTGGGCAGCATGCAGCAATCCTGGACGGCCGCAGCGGTTCTGGACTGGCTGGGCTGAGCATCAGTCCTGCCCGGCGAGGCGGCGCAGCAGTGGGGTCATCCGGAATGCGACCAATTCGTGCATCGCGATCGCGATGGACGTGCGGGTGATGCCCGGGATATCGAGGATGTTTCCCGCGATGCGGTAGAGGTCGTCGCTGTCGACCGCCACCACCTTGATCATCAGGTCATCGGCGCCCGCCAGGCCGTGTACCTGCACGATCTCCGGTACGTCGGCGAGCGCTACTCCGATGGTTCTCAGCTGGTGCTGGTCGATGCGAGCCGTCACGTAGGCCGTCATGGGATAGCCCATCGCCCGCGGCACGATCTGGTGGTCGATACCGGCTAGCGCTTCGTGCTGGTCCCAACGGGTGAGCCGTGCCTGCACGGTGTTGCGGGACAGATTCAGACGCTGCGCCAGCTCCACTCCGGACGCGCGGGGTGTTTGCGTGAGCGCGAGTAACAACTTGGCGTCGGTGGCGTCGAGAGTGGTCATAGCGCGCAGTATCGCACAGAACGGCACGGCAATTATGGGCAGAATGCGCAATGTGACACGCATCGGTTGCGCAGTATGACTATCTGATGCACTGTGAGTCATGACACAACCACAGGGTGGTGGTTATCGGTAGGCGGTGCTTCACTGCGTTAGCGAGGCGGGTATGGAAACCATCCAGCTCCTGGATCCGGAAGGCAACCGGGTCGAGAATTCGGCGTACACGCCGCTCGTCGCTGATGTCAGCGACGAGCAGCTTGTGGCGCTGTATGAGGACATGGTGGTGGTCCGCCGCATCGACACCGAGGCCACGGCTCTGCAGCGTCAGGGTGAGCTCGCGCTGTGGGCACCGCTGCTGGGCCAGGAGGCCGCGCAGGTGGGCTCCGCGCGTGCGCTGGCGCACGATGACTTCGCCTTCACCAGCTTCCGTGAGCACGGTGTCGCGTACTGCCGCGGCGTCGAACCCACCGCCATGCTCCAGTTCTGGCGGGGTTCCACCCAGTCGGGATGGAATCCCCGCGACCACAACGTCACCGCACCCGCGATCATCGTCGGCGCGCAGACGCTGCACGCCACCGGATACGCCATGGGCGTCAAGTTCGATGGGTCGGATACCGCGGTCATCGCGTACTTCGGCGATGGCGCCACCAGTCAGGGCGATGTATCGGAGGCGTTCGCCTTCGCGTCGAGTTTCGGTGCGCCCGTTGTCTTCTTCTGTCAGAACAATCAGTGGGCCATCAGCGAGCCGGTCCGGGTGCAGAGCCATCTGCCACTGGCGGCGCGCGGCACCGGATTCGGTGTGCCGGGAATTCAGGTGGACGGCAACGATGTGCTCGCGGTGATGGCCACGACACGGGCGGCGCTGCGGCGCGCGCGGGAGGGCAGTGGGCCCACTCTCATCGAAGCGGTCACCTATCGGATGGGACCGCACACCACCTCCGATGACCCCACCAAGTACCGCAACTCTGCCGAGCTCGAGGAATGGCGCGCCAAGGACCCGCTGTCGCGGGTGGAAAAGTACTTGGCGCGGCGAGGAGCCCTGACGGATTCGGACACGCAGCGCATCGCGGCCAGGGCCGATAAGGTCGCCGCCGAGATGCGCGCGGGGTGCCTCGGCACGATCGAGCCGACCGCCGCGGACATGTTCAATCACGTATACGCAGAACCACACTCGCTTGTCGCCGCGGAACGTCGTGACTATTTGGAATACCTTGCGGGATTTGAAGATGAAGGGATCGCATCATGACCAGAATGACCATGTCCGGTGCCCTGAACGCGGGTTTGCGTGCGGCCCTGGAAGACGACGACAAGGTGATCGTCATGGGGGAGGACGTCGGCAAGCTCGGCGGTGTCTTCCGAGTCACCGACGGGTTGCAGAAGGACTTCGGGGACCATCGGGTCATCGATACGCCGCTCGCCGAGTCCGGAATCATCGGTACCGCGGTGGGTTTGGCCATGCGTGGATATCGCCCCGTGTGTGAGATCCAGTTCGATGGCTTCGTGTACCCGGCCTTTGACCAGATCGTCAGTCAGGTGGCCAAGCTGCACTACCGGACCAAGGGGGTAGTGGGCATGCCGTTGACCATCCGCATCCCGTTTGGTGGCGGAATCGGTGCGGTGGAGCATCATTCGGAATCGCCGGAGGCATACTTCGCCCACACTGCCGGGCTGCGGGTGGTGGCTTGCGGATCGCCGCAGGATGCTTACGACATGATCCGCCAGTCCGTGGCATGCGATGACCCGGTCATCTTCTTCGAGCCCAAGCGCCGCTACTGGGAGAAGGGTGAGGTCAACCTGGAAGACACAGCGGCTCCGCCCCTTTCCCTGTCCTCTGCCCGTATCGTCCGGCCCGGTACCGCCGCGACCATCGCCGCATACGGTCCGATGGTCGGCGTCGCTACCGCTGCGGCGGATATGGCAGCCGCGGAGGGGGTGTCGATCGAGGTGGTGGATCTGCGCTCCCTCTCGCCGGTCGACTTCGAGACCCTGGAGGCGTCGGTGCGCAAGACCGGACGGCTGGTGGTGGTTCACGAGGCGTCGGTGTTCATGGGATTGGGCGCGGAGATCGCCGCGCGCATCACCGAGCGGTGCTTCTATCACCTGGAGGCTCCAGTCCTGCGCGTCGGCGGCTTCGCCCTGCCGTACCCCGCCAACAAGGTGGAGCACCACTACCTGCCCGATGCTGAGCGCGTGATGGACGCGGTCGACCGCGCCATCGCTGCCTAGGAGAGGTGCGAAATCCATGGCAGTCAAACAGTTTCTGCTTCCAGATCTCGGTGAGGGGCTCACCGAAGCCGATCTGATCTCGTGGAAGGTGAAGGTCGGTGACGAGGTAAAGCTGAACCAGGTGCTCGCCGATGTGGAGACGGCGAAAGCGATGGTCGAGCTGCCCTCACCCTACGAAGGAACTGTGGTGGCCTTGGAGGCGGCCGAGAATTCGACCCTTGCGGTCGGTTCACCGCTGATCTCGATCGAGGTGGCCGGCGCGGAACCGGACGCGCCCGCCAACCTCGTCGGTTACGGTCCGTCGGAATCGAGTGGACTGGCCCGGCGTCGACGTCGTGCGGGAACTGGGGCCGCCGCGCTTGCCCTGGTGGAAGAGACCGAGGTGCCCACACCAGTAGCGGTTCAGCCGGCGGCGTTGGACCAGCCCCGCTCCGCTGCCAAACCGTCGGTTCGTAAGCTCGCCGCCGAACTCGGGGTGACGCTCGACCTGATCAGCGGCACAGGGATCGGGGGCAGCATCACCCGACAGGATGTCGAGGCCTACACCCGCAGCCTCACCGCCCGTGCTCCGCAGGTGGAACCCGCCGCGGCGCCGGTGGGAGGGGAGACACGCATTCCCATCGCGGGCGTCCGCAAGCACACCGCCGCGGCCATGGTGCGCAGCGCCTTCACCGCGCCGCATGTCACCGAGTTCCTGACGGTCGACGTGACCGCGACGATGGAACTGCTTGCCGATTTGAAAGCCAAGTACCCCGATCTCAAGCTCACTCCGATGACACTGGTCGCGCGGATGGTGCTGCTGACCCTGCGGTCGCACCCCTCACTGAACTCCGCCTGGGACGAGCAGGCCGGCGAGATCGTCATCAAGCACTACGTGAACCTCGGAGTCGCCGCCGCGACGGAGCGCGGACTGGTGGTTCCGAACGTCAAGAGCGCCAACGGAATGTCGCTGCGTGAATTGGCGGTGGCCTTCGCGGAATTGGTGAGCACGGCGCGTGAGGGAAAGACCGCGCCCGCCGAGATGACCGGCGGAACGTTCACGCTGACCAACATCGGAGTGTTCGGCATCGATGCGGGCACACCGATCCTCAATCCGGGTGAAGCGGCGATCTTGGCGCTGGGCTCGATCGCCAAACGCCCGTGGGTGGTGAACGGAGAGCTCGCGGTCCGCGATGTCACCACGCTGGCGCTGTCCTTCGACCACCGGCTGGTCGATGGTGAGCAGGGGTCGAAGTTCCTTGCGGATCTGGGTGCGATGTTGACCGATCCACGCATGGCACTGGTGGTGTAGCTACACTCCTAGCAAACCCCGATCGGGGGTTTCGGGGACAGGGGGTGTGCATGCATCGAGGTATCGTGCTGCTGTGCGCGGCGCTTAGTTTGGCTGGTTGCACGCGGATTTCCGATGGTGAGGCGTTGGTGTCGGCGGACAGAGGGAGCATCGGCCGAGAGATTCGGCCGGTTGACGGCAAGCTCGGTGGGCGGTTGCTGACTCCCGAGGAGGTTTCGGGAAATTACCGGCCTCCCGAGACTTCTGAAGGTATGGGACCCGGTAGACGGCATGTTCGGGTCGACCGACCCCGGCCTGCCATGCGCGCTGGGTTACTCGCTTGCCGAGGTTGTGCAGTACTCGGGATACGAGGCCGCGCGTATTGAGGGGTACTCGCAAGAGACCGAGGAGGTCAGGGAGTACTCGGTAGCGAACGCGCTGGTCGTCTTCGGTGATACGCGCACCGCGCAGCGTGAGTTTCGGAGATTCGCCGGCCGGATGTCGCAATGTGATGGCGTCACCACGCAGAAGAGGCGTGACGCCGCCGACACCTGGAAGCTGAGCATCACCAGTGCCGATACCGCTGACGAGGTGGCGTGGACGCGTAGCGTGGTCGACTCGAGTTGGACCTGCTATATGGCTGCACGACAGCGAGCCAACTTTGTGGCATCGTCCATGTTCTGCACCCATGGTTCCGATAATAAGGCGGGCGACGTGCTGAACCGATTGACGCTGAAACTCTCGGAGACAGGCTAATGCGCTGGGCGCCAATCATTTTGCTTAGTATGTCGGTGCTGTTTACCTCGTGCACCCATGCGGTCGCGGGTGACGCCGCCGCGCCCGCCAAGCCGGAGAAGCTCTACCCGGTGTTACCACCGAGGCAGGCCGACCTCGAAGATCGCCTGCTGTCGGCATCGGATATTCGTGCGGCAGTGGGCCTTCCGGAGGTCAAGACCATCCCGCCGCTTGACACGGTGCTCTCGACGGCGAACACCGTGTCCGATTGTGCGTACGGATACTCCCTGGCCACACGGCAGCAGTACCTGAGCTTCAGCGCGGCACGCATCCAGGCGTACTCCGAGACCGTCGGAGGGGTGCGCAGGCACACCATCGGCACCGCGCTCATCGCGTTCGAGACCGCCAGTTCGGCGAGCCAGCAGTTCGAGCAGTTTGCCCAGCGCATGTCCAGATGCGATGGAGTGCATGGCTCTACCGCGGTTGCCGGTGTCCAGGAGAGCTGGACGCTCAGCATCGTGCACAGCGGTCAGGACGAGGTGAACTGGACGCGCACCACCGACCGCTCACCGTGGTCGTGCCGTCTGGTGGCGCGACAGCGCGCGAACTACGTCGCCTCGGTGATGTTCTGCCGACTAGACCCCAACGACGATAAGACCGAAGCGCTGTTCACGTTGTTGCTGGACAAGCTCGCTCGGTGACCGATCGCAGCAGCCCTTGCGTTATCGGTGTCGCGTCTTTAATGTATCGATCGCCACATTAATGGAGGAGGCTCGAATGCTGCAGGACAAGGTCGTCGTCGTCACCGGCGGAAGCCGCGGATTGGGGCGAGCGATGGTGCAGGCATTCGCGGCCCATGGCGCCGATGTGGTGATCGCGAGCCGCAAGATCGACTCCTGTAACAAGCTGGCCGCCAAGGTGGAAGCTGAGCATGGACGCCGCGCGCTCCCGGTGGCCTGCAATGTCAGCTCCTGGGAACAATGCGATGAGCTGGTCGAGACCGTGTACCGCGAATTCGGCCGCGTGGACGTATTGGTCAACAACGCGGGGCTGTCCCCGCTGTACCCCAGCCTGGATCAGGTGTCGGAAGCGTTGTTCGACAAGGTGATCGGGGTCAACCTGAAGGGCCCGTTCCGGCTGTCGGCGTCGATTGCCACCAAGATGGCGGCAGGTGCGGGCGGTTCGATCATCAACATCAGCTCGATCGAAGCGGTGCGGCCCGACGCCACCGCCCTGCCGTACGCGGCGGCCAAGGCCGGTTTGAATGCCCTGACCCTCGGGCTGTCGCACACTTTCGGGCCGGCCGTACGCGCCAACACGATTCAGTGCGGGCTGTTCAATACCGATATCGCGGCGGCCTGGCCGGAGGGGTTCGCTGAGGCGCTCATTCCGAGCATTCCGTTGCGCCGCGTGGGGGAACCGGAGGACATCGTCGGCGCGGCACTGTATCTCGCGAGCGAAGCCTCGGCCTACTGCACGGGAACGACCATTCGCCTGGACGGCGGCATCTTGTGACGGAGGCCGGCGCCAAACCGCGGCGAGGCCGGCCTCCCGCGTCCGACGGTGATGCGGCGGCGACCCGTCGGCGGATCATGGATGTGGCAACAGAGCTGTTTGCAGACAAGGGATTTCACGCTACGGGTGTCGCAGAGATTGGTTCGGCGGCGGGCGTACGCGGTGGTGCGCTGTACTATCACATTGGATCAAAAGAGGAACTTCTCTGGGAGATCCTGCGCAGCTACATCGACGAGATGCTCACCGAGGCTGCCCATATCGCGGGTATGAATACCCCGCCGGCCAAGCGCCTGCGCACGCTGATCGGCTCCTACGTCATCCTCATCGTCAAGTACCGCAAGCAGGTCGCCATACAGGTCCGTGACGGTTCCGCGCTGACCGGTGAGCGTGCCGCGGAACTACAGGAACTACGTGACGAGTTGCAGCGCTGCTGGCAGCGCGTCCTCGACGAGGGTCACGAGGCCGGGGTGTTTCGCACGTCCGATCACCTGATCACCAATGCGATCCTCGGGATGCTCAACATGGTGGCGGTCTGGTATCGCGCCGACGGCAAGAGCCCGGCACAGATCGCCAAGCGCATCGCCGACATGGTCTTGGACGGTGTCCAGATGAACCGTCTCGTTGAATCCGAACCGACAGGAAGTGACTGACATGGCATGGGATTTCGAAACCGACCCCGAGTACCAGGAGCTGCTGGACTGGGCCGAGGAGTTCGTCCGCACGGAGGTTGAACCACTCGACTACGTGTTCCCCAATCCGTACGACAAGTCGGACAAAGAAGCCATGGACTACGTACGCCCGCTCAAGGAAGAGGTCAAGCGGCGCGGCCTGTGGGCCTGCCACCTCGGGCCCGAACTGGGCGGCCCGGGCTTTGGGCAGCTCAAGCTGGCGCTTCTCAATGAGATCCTGGGCAGGTCGGTCTGGGCGCCTTCGATATTCGGATGTCAGGCACCCGACACCGGCAACGCGGAGATCCTCGCGCACTACGGTACTGAAGCTCAGAAGGCCACGTATCTGCAGCCGCTGATGGACGGTGATATCGGCTCCTGTTACGTCATGACCGAGCCGCAGGGCGGATCCGATCCGACGCTGTTCAAGACCACCGCGGTGCGCGACGGTGACGAGTGGATCCTGAACGGGGAGAAGTGGTTCAACTCCGAAGCGCGGCACGCGGCCTTCTGGATCGTCATGGCCGTCACCAACCCGGACGTCAGTCCGTACCAGGGCATGTCCATGTTCATCGTCGACCCGAACGCCCCCGGAGTCGAGATCGTCAGAAACATCACCGTGCACGGGTTCAGCGAGGACGAGGCATATACCCGCTTCACCAACGCCCGGATTCCCGCCGAGAACATGCTGGGCGCCGAGGGTGCCGCGTTCGTGATCGCCCAGACCCGTCTGGGTGGAGGTCGCGTGCACCATGCCATGCGGACGGTGGCCCAGGTGCGCAAGGCATTCGACATGATGTGTCAGCGCGTCATCAGCCGGGAGGCGCGTGGCGGCACCATCGCCAAATTGCAGATGACGCAGGAGCGCATCGCCGACAGCTGGATCGAGATGGAATCGTTCCGTCTGCTGGTGCTCCGCACCGCCTGGCTGATCGACAAGCACCAGGACTATCTGAAGGTGCGTAAGGACATCGCGGCGATCAAGGCCGCCATGCCGAAGGTCATGCACGATGTCGCCCAGCGCGCCCTGCATCTGCACGGCTCGCTCGGGGTGTCCGAGGAGATGCCGCTGGCCAAGATGTTCTTGTACTCGGAGGTGATGGGTCTGGTCGACGGCCCAACCGAGGTGCACAAGGTAACCATCGCCAAGGAGGTCCTCAAGGATTACACCCCGTATGAGGGGCTGTTCCCGCCGAGCCACATCCCGGCGCTGACGGAGAAGGCGCGGGCGCATGTGGCGGCTCGGCTCGAGCACCGGGTGGGCAATCTGTAATGGCCGCACCGCAGCATGTAGATCCGAAAAGCGTTGATTTCGACATTGTTTCGCGCTGGATGGACGAGCAGAGGCTCCCCGCGGGCGAGGTTGCGGATGTCTCCGCGATCACGGGGGGCACGCAGAACATCATGGTGCGGTTCACCCGGGGTGGCCGCGAGTACGTGTTGCGGCGACCACCCAAGCATCTGCGTGAGGCTAGCAACAATGTGATCCGTCGCGAGGCGAGATTGTTGGGAGCCATACGTGGGCAAGGAGTTCCGGCACCGGAGCTCATCGCGGCCTGCGTCGACGAGACGGTGCTGGGTGGCGCGGTCTTCTACCTGATGGAGCCGGTCGACGGCTTCAACGCCTCGGTTACCCTGCCGGAGTTGCACGCCGGTAGAGCGGATATCCGGCATCAGATGGGATTGGAGGCTGTCGGCGGCATCGCTGCGCTGGGCGCACTGGACTACCAGACGCTGGGACTGGACGGCTACGGAAATCCCGACTGCTTCCTGGAGCGCCAGGTGCCGCGCTGGCTCAAGGAACTCGACTCGTATGCCAAGCACGAGGGATATCCGGGTCCGGATATTCCGGGCCTGCGGTCCGTCGCGGATTGGCTTGAGCAGCACCGTCCGTCGCAGTGGAAGCCGGGAATCATGCACGGGGATTTCCACCTGGCCAACATGATGTTCCGCAATGACGGCCCGCAGTTGGCGGCCATCGTGGATTGGGAAATGTCGACCATCGGCGATCCGCTGCTGGATTTGGGGTGGCTGCTGGCGACCTGGCCGTCCGAGACCGACGATGCGTCACTGGGCGGGGCACTCGTGCAGGCCGGGAACTTGCCCACGCCCGAGGAACTCGTCGCGCACTATGCCGAACGCACGGATCGCGATCTGAGCGCGATGGACTGGTACACGGTGCTGGCCTGCTTCAAGCTAGGCATCATCCTGGAGGGTACGCATGCTCGTGCCTACGCTGGGAAAGCACCTGTGGCGGTGGGTGATTACCTCCACAGCCTGACTTTGCAGCTGTTCAGGCGGGCGATGGCAATTACCGGGTGACCGGTTCCTCGGGTGACGGGTCGCGGCGCCGGGTCAGGCGCAGCACCACGAAGGCGATCAGGATCACCGCCCAGGACAGCAGGCTGGCCCACAGCTGCGACCGGGTGCCGTCCTGAAAGCCCATGGCGACCAGAATCGCCACGATGGCACCGGCGGTGAGAATCGTCAACACCGGGTAGCCCCACATCTTGACGATCAGCTTCTCCGGAGGCGTGCGGGGCCTGAGCACCAGCTGTGATATCGCAATCATGAAGTACACAAAGAGGATTACCGCGCCGGAGGAATTGAGCAGGAACAGGAATACGGTGTCCTCGGCGACGTATGCCAGGATCACGCAGACGAATCCGATGAACGAGGACGCCAGGATGGCGTGCACGGGAACACCGCGAGAATTGACGCGTAGCCAGCTGCGTGGCGCCTCGCCCCGTCCCGCCAACACGAAGAGCATGCGGGAGGCGGTATACATCGCCGAGTTGAGACAGGACAGTACGGCGGTGAGCACCACGATCCGCATGATGTTGTCGGCGTGCGAAATCCCCATGGTCTTGAATGCGGTGACGAAGGGAGAGGTGCCCAGGGTCGGGCTATCCCACGGCACGATCACCGCGATAAGGAAGATTGATCCCACAAAGAAGAGCCCAATTCGGTAGATGACCGAGTTGGTGGCCCTGCTGATGGCCCGCGCGGGGTCCTTGGATTCGGCAGCGGCAATGGTGGCAATTTCCGGGCCGACCATGGAGAACACGACGACCACGATGGCGGAGAAGATCGCACCGGTGCCGTTCGGTGCGAACCCGCCCTTGGTGAGGTTAGAGAAGTCCATCTGCCTATCCGGCCACCAGCCCACGACGAACATGGTGCCGAGGACCAGAAACGCGATGATGGCAAGCACTTTCACGCTCGCAAACCAGTATTCGAATTCGCCATAGGAGCGCACCGAGAAAAGGTTGGTGGCGGTCATGGCCACCATGAGGACTAGTGCGATGAGCCACAGGGGAGTATCCGGCCACCAATCTTGGACGATCTTGCCGCCGGCCACCGCCTCGAACCCGACGACGATCACCCAGAAGTACCAGTAGAGCCAGCCGACCGAGAATCCGGCCCAATCACCGAGTGCGCGGCGGCTGTAGTCGGCGAAGGAGCCGGTCGACGGATTCGCCACGGCCATCTCGCCGAGCATGCGCATCACCAGCACGATGAGCACTCCGGTAATGGCGTAGGTGAGGAAGGCAGCCGGTCCGGCGGCCTTGATGGTCGCACCTGACCCGACGAACAGACCGGCGCCGATCACGCCGCCGATCGCGATCATCGTCAGGTGGCGCTTCTGCAGCGAGTGCTGCAGACCGCCGCCGTCGGGCGTTTCCGCCGTGGTGCCCATGGGGTGTCTCCTTCAGCCGGGTAGGTCGATGTTGCACCCCGTAACCAGATCGTGCAGCGCGTTGCCAGGAATTTCGTTGGGCGGCGGGAGGTTCCTGGTGGTCGTGAAGCACTTTGGTATCTCCACCTCATCGGCCGACAGATACGTGAGTCCGGACGCGATCGCCCGCGCGGTGGAGGAGCGCGGATTCGATTGGCTGTTGTTCGATGACCACTCGTACTTCCCGATGGACACACCCGATGAGATCGATGCGGAGTTTCGTGCCCGGCTTCCGTTGATCCGGGACCTTCCCGTGGTGCTGGCCTACGCGGCCGCGGCCACCGAACGGCTTGTGATCGGCTCGGGGGTTGCGCTGCTACCTCAGCGCGATGTCCTGCACACCGCCAAGGCGTGGGCGACTCTGGCGACGTTGTCTGGTGGCCGTGCGGTGCTCGGAGTCGGTGTCGGGTGGAATCTGGGCGAGCTGCGCAACCATGGCACCGACCCGAAGGTGCGCGGTGCGAAACTTGACGAGCAGGTGGTTGCCCTAAAGCTGCTGTGGACCGATGAGGTGGCTGAGTTCCACGGAGAGCATGTCGATTTCGGGCCCGTCGCAGCGAGTCCGCGTCCGGAATCGCCGCTCCCGATCTATGTCGGTGGTCCGAGCCCGGCGGCACAACGACGCACGGTGCGGCTCGGTGATGGCTGGTTGCCCTACGCGGCGACGTCGACACCCGATGATGTGCGCGAGGCGCGCCGTCTGTTCGCCGAGCATGGTCGCGCGGACCTGCCCGTGAGCGTGAGTGGCACGGCCGGGGACGAGCGTGTTGCCGCAGCGTATTTGGCGGCCGGTGTGGATCGGGTGCTGTTTCACCTTGATCCGCGAAGTGAGACAGAAACGCTGGTGGAGCTCGACAGGCTCACCGTGATCGCGAATCGATTGCGCGCCAACATATAAACAGGGAGGGCATACCGTCGGGTATGCCCTCCCTGTTGAGGAGTACGGGGAGCGGTCAGCCCTCGATGAACTGCTCCAGCTGGACGCGCGCGACATCGTCGGCGAGCTGCTTGGGCGGGCTCTTCATCAGGTAGGCAGAGGCCGGCAGGATCGGGCCACCGAGTCCACGGTCCAGCGCGATCTTCGCGGCGCGCACCGCGTCGATGATGATGCCGGCCGAGTTGGGGGAATCCCAGACCTCAAGCTTGTACTCGAGGTTCAGCGGCACGTCGCCGAAGGCGCGACCTTCCAGGCGGACGTAGGCCCACTTGCGATCATCGAGCCAGGCGACGTAGTCGGACGGGCCGATGTGCACGTTCTTGTCGTACACCTTGTCGGCCAGCGAGCCGTTCAGGTTCGAGGTGACGGCCTGGGTCTTGGAGACCTTCTTGGACTCCAGACGCTCACGCTCGAGCATGTTCTTGAAGTCCATGTTGCCGCCGACGTTGAGCTGGTAGGTGCGGTCCAGGGTGACACCGCGATCCTCGAACAGCTTGGCCATCACCCGGTGGGTGATGGTGGCGCCCACCTGGCTCTTGATGTCATCGCCCACGATCGGCACACCGGCGTCCTCGAACTTCTTGGCCCACACCGGGTCCGAGGCGATGAACACCGGCAGCGCGTTGACGAACGCCACCTTGGCGTCGATGGCGCACTGTGCGTAGAACTTGTCGGCCTCTTCCGAGCCCACCGGCAGGTAGGAGACGAGGACGTCAACGTCGTTGTCCTTGAGTATCTTCACCACATCGACCGGATCGGCGTCGGAGACCTCGATGGTGTCGGCGTAGTACTTGCCGATGCCGTCCAGGGTGGGGCCGCGCTGCACGATCACATCGGTCGGCGGCACGTCGGCGATCTTGATGGTGTTGTTCTCGGAGGCCGAGATGGCCTCGGAGAGATCGAAGCCCACCTTCTTGGCGTCCACGTCGAACGCGGCGACGAACTTCACGTCGCGCACGTGGTACTGGCCGAACTTGACGTGCATCAGACCCGGAACATTGGAGTTCTCGTCCGCATCCTGGTAATACTGCACACCCTGGACCAGCGAGGACGCGCAGTTGCCGACGCCGACGATGGCTACCCGCACCTCAGATGTGTTGTTGGACATGGACGGTTCTCCTTTACCGATGGACATACTTAACGCTCCTCGACCCGTGCCTGCGCGGTGCGCTCGGCGGCGATCAAGTCGTTGAGCCACTTCACTTCTCGTTCACTGGATTCCAGGCCAAGCTGGTGCAACTGCTTTGTGTATCGGTCGAACGAACTGCTCGCCCGGGTAATGGCCTCGCGCAGACCTTCCCGGCGTTCCTCCACCTGACGACGACGGCCTTCGAGGATGCGCATCCGGGCCTCGGCCGGGGTGCGGTTGAAGAATGCCAGGTGCACACCGAAGCCGTCGTCGGTGTAGTTCTGTGGACCGGTGTCCGCCACCAGCTCGCTGAAGCGAGCGCGGCCCGCGGCCGTCATCTGATAGACCCGCTTGCCGCGAAGCAGCACCGTGGTGCCCGCGGGCGCGGAGTCCTCTGCGATAAGCCCGTCGGCCTGCATGCGGCGCAGGGCCGGGTACAGCGAGCCGTAGGAGAAGGCCCGAAAGGCGCCCAGTAGGCCCGTCAGGCGCTTGCGCAGCTCGTAGCCGTGCATGGGTGACTCAAGCAGCAGGCCCAGGATTGCCAGTTCCAACATGAAGTCACCTCCCAACACCGTGTATGACGCCGGAGCATCTCTCGTGCACCGATCGCGCCATAGTATCGCCGCGATATATGCGGGCGCCACACGGGGGAGGGTTATCTCTCGGATGGATACATCGTCCGAATCGGCGTGCCGTCGGGATTGACGTAGATCGAGCCATTCTGGAACTCACCGCTCACCGAGATGTCGATCTGCACGGTGTCCGGCGGCGCGGTCTTATCCTCGCTCGGCTTGATGAAAAGGTAGGTGTTCTTGACCTCGCTGGCCTTGATGCCGAGGGTTTCGGGTGCGCCGCGCAGGATCCCGATGATGGTCTTCACATCAAACTTGCCGAGATCCACTACGTGGTCGGCATGCGACCCACTGTCGTCATCGGGGTGGTCCCACCCGCCCTCGTAGCGGTACCGCAGGGTGCGGCGCGGCTCGCGCGGATCGGGTCGGGTGAGCAGGGCGTACTCCCCGTAGATGTTCAGTTCGTACCCCGTGGTGTCGCCGAACTTTTGGCGCATCTGCTCGAACAGCCCGGTCAGACCGCCCAGCGACATCAACTGCCGCGGCGGCGTCAGCACGATCGGCGCCACGCCGTCGGGCTTGGCGCCCGGGTCTGATTGGAAGTCCAAAGGAGAGTTGGTGTTTCCGTACGCGCCCCAACCGACGAGAACACCCACCAGGATCAGCGCCGTGGCCACCCCGGCGGGGGCGTACCACCGCCGCCACCAGGGGCGTTGCGACCCCTGGAGGACGGGCATGCTCGCCGCGGACTTTGCGTTCTGCAGATCCGAGACGAGGGCGCTCAGCTGGCTCAGTGTGGAGGCGTTGGTGGCCGCAGCGACCCTTTCCCGGTGCTCCTCCATGGACAGCTGTCCGTCGCTCAGCGCATCGTCGAGCAGCTTGCAGGTGTCGTTGCGGTCGCTGTCCTTGGCCCGGGTGACTGTCGCCATGCGAGGAATCGTAGAGCGATCTTGATGCTCAGGATGCGGGCGTGACCTCTTTGGGCTCGCCGTTACCCGCGACGACCATCCGTCCGGTGCGGTCCCTCTCTGAGACGGTGACGGTGATGTCGACGCCCTCGTCGCTGGGCCGGATCACCATGACGGTTCCGCTCTCTCCGGCTGTGGGCACGTTCAGGGTCTCGGGTGCGCCGCGCAGGACGCCGACGATCTTGGCCGGATCGAACCGGCTCAGGTCGCCGATCTTCACGTTGCGCCAGGTGCCGGGCTGCGCGCCGCCGTCGCGGAACCCGCCCTGATACGGGTAGGTGATGGGCAGTTCCGGATCCGCGGCCTCGATGCGGACCAGCGACGCGTTGTTCCAGCGCACGGTCAGCTCGATACCCGTGGTGTCGCCGAACTTCGCGCGCATCTGATCCAGCAGGCCGGACAGGCCCGGGACGGAGAACAGCTTGGTCGGCGCGATCACCACGGGGGCGACGCCGTCGGCGGCCGCGCCCGGGTCCGGTGGCACCGGCCGCGTCGCGTAGCTGCTCACCCCGGCTCCGACGGCGGCGGCGACGACAGCCGTGACAACGATCGCCGGCCAGCGGCGCCGCTGCGGCTGCGGTGCGGGTACGTGGGCCGGAAGTGCGGCGATCTGCAGATCGGAGACCACGCCGTTGAGTTCACCGAGAGTCTGCGCAGAGGTGGCCACGGCGATCCGTTGACGATGTTCCTCCGAGGAGATCTGGCCTTCGCCAAAGGCGGCATCGAGCGCCTTGCAGGTGACGTCTCGGTCAGAGTCCTTGGCACGGGTCGCCATGCGAGGAATCGTAGAGTGGCCGGAATCAGCCCCAGTACGCGAACTCGCAGACCGGGTTCGGTTCGTTCTTGAACGACACCAGCATGTCGCCCATCGTGATCGTGCAGCCGGTGGCGCCGGCGCCGTTGGCCTGGACCTCGGAGTTCGCCTCCTCGACGACGTCGATGGTGTGCTCCCAGGGCAGCGAGACATCCTTCTCGATGTGGGCGGGGCCGCCGTTCTCCTGCCAGGTGACGGTTGCCGTTCCGGCGCCCATCACCTTCAGGACTGCGGACCCGACGATCTTGCCGGTGCCCTTCACCCCAACGGGCGTGGAGGCGGTCGCCGCGGGACCGTCGACCGGGGCCGGCCGCGTCGTCGACGTAGCCGCTGAGGTGGCTGCTTGCGTCGACGAGATGTCGGCAGATTTCCCGCATCCGGATGTGATCACGGCGATGACCGCAAAGCCGGCAAGCGCCGGCGAAAGTCGAAGAAATGTCACCTTGCCCCCTCTTCCTGACAACCGACCCATCGTAACGAGTGGAACGCAGACAGACTTCGGCTTCGCAAAGGACATGCTGTCTGTGTGGCCCGGGGTCTGCCTGCGGGTAATCGGACGTACTCTGGTTACCGTGCGATTGCAGAGACAGGTGGTGGATTACGCGCTCAAGCGGCGATCCCTGCTGGCCGAGGTCTATTCCGGGCGTACCGGCGTGGCCGAAGTCTGCGACGCGAACCCGTACCTGCTCCGCGCGGCTAAGTTCCACGGCAAATCGAGTGCCGTGGTCTGCCCGATCTGCCGCAAGGAGCAACTGACGCTGGTGTCGTGGGTTTTCGGCGAGCACTTGGGAGCGGTATCCGGGTCGGCCCGTTCGGCCGAGGAACTCGTGATGCTTGCCACTCGGTACCCGGAGTTCGCCGTGCACGTTGTCGAGGTATGCCGGACCTGCAGTTGGAATCATTTGGTGAAGTCGTATGTCATGGGCGCCCTCCCGGCGCCGAAGGGGACCACCCCACGTCAGCGGACAACTCGTGCCCGGACGGCCAGTGAATAGGCCACAAGGTGAGGGCGGCGTGGTTGGCGGGCAGAATCCGGTAGCTCCCAGCAGCGGCTCGGATTCACCGCGTACCCCCAGCATGGACGATCGCCCGACGTCGATCCTCGACCCCGTCGAGGATCTGCCGTTGTACCGGCGCGACGAGGACGCCGTGGCCGCCGCGCGCGCGGCACTGGAACGTGACGACGAGGGCATGGGGCACGAGCCGCCGCCGCCACCCGGCAGGCCCGGTGGCCAGTCTCGTCCGCCGCAGCGCCGCCGTAAGCGGAAGACCAACGGCTGGAGAATTTTCCGTCGTGTGATGATCGCGCTGGTCTTGCTGGCGATCGTTATCCCGCTGGCGACGTTCGCACTGGCGTATTCGGTGGTCGACATCCCGAAGCCGGGTGACATTCGTACCAGCCAGGTGTCCACCATCCTGGCCAGCGACGGCACCACCGAGCTCGCCAAAGTTGTTCCACCGGATGGGAACCGGGTCGATATCAAGATCGACCAGGTGCCCCAGCATGTGCGTGCGGCCGTGATGGCCGCCGAGGACCGTGATTTCTACGGCAACCCTGGGTTCTCGTTCTCAGGGCTGCTGCGCGCTGTCAAGAACAACATGTTCGGTGGCGACACTCAGGGTGGATCGACGATCACTCAGCAGTACGTGAAGAACGCGATGGTGGGCGCGCAGCGCGCCGGCCTCGGCGGCCTCACCCGTAAGGCCAAAGAAATCGTCATCTCCACCAAGATGTCCCAGTCCTGGTCCAAGGATCAGGTGCTGGAGGCCTACCTCAACATCATCTATTTCGGGCGCGGTGCGTACGGCATCTCGGCGGCATCGAAGGCCTACTTCGACAAGCCGGTCGAACAGCTGACCGTGTCCGAGGGTGCGTTGTTGGCCGCGCTAATCCAACGGCCTTCACGACTGGATCCCGCGGTGGACTTGCCTGAGTCGACCAACCGGTGGAATTGGGTGCTCGACGGCATGGTGACCATCGGTGCCCTGTCCGCGCAGGATCGCGCCGGGCAGGTGTACCCGGCAACGGTGCCGCCCGAGCAGGCCGCCGCACAGAACGCGACCACGGGCCCGAACGGCCTCATCAAACGTCAGGTGATGGCGGAGCTGACCGACCTGTTCAACATCGATGAGCAGACGTTGAACACCGAGGGTCTGCAGATCACGACCACCATCGACACCAAGGCGCAGCAGGCCGCCGAGAACGCGGTCAACAGCACCCTGCAGGGTGAGAACCCTGATCTGCGGACGGCGGTGGTCTCCGTCGACCCGCGTACCGGCGCGGTGAAGGCCTATTACGGCGGATCGAACGCGCAGGGCCTGGACTATGCGCAGCAGGGTTTGCAGACCGGCTCGTCGTTCAAGGTGTTTGCCTTGGTGGCGGCATTGCAGCAGGGCATCGGCCTGGGCTATCAGCTGGACAGCTCGGAGCTGACGTATCAGGGCATCACCATCAAGAACAGCGAAGATGCTTCGTGTGGAACGTGTTCGGTGGCCGAGGCGCTCAAGCGCTCGCTGAACACCAGCTTCTACCGGCTCATGCTGAAGCTGAAGAACGGGCCCGATGATGTGGCGACGGCCGCGCACAACGCCGGTATCGCCGAGAACTTTCCCGGCGTCTCGCACACTCTGTCCGAGGACGGTCAGGGCGGCCCGCCGAACAACGGCGTCGTGTTGGGTCAGTATCAGACCCGGGTGATCGACATGGCCTCGGCGTATGCGACCTTGGCGGCGTCAGGGACCTACCGCAAGCCGCACTTCATCCAGAAGGTGGTGAACGCGGACGGTCAGGTGCTTTTCGACGCGGGCTCCTCCGACAACACCGGCGAGAAGCGCATATCCGATGACGTTGCGAACAACGCGATCTCGGCGATGAAGCCGATTGCGGGCTACTCGCGTGGACATGGGCTGGCCGGTGGCCGAGAGTCGGCCGCGAAGACCGGTACCGCCCAGTTGGGCGACACCAAGGACAACAAGGACGCCTGGATGGTCGGTGTCACCCCGTCGCTCTCGACAGCGGTGTGGGTGGGAACCGACGACGGCAAGCCGATCAAGAACAGTTGGGGCGGGCCGATTTACGGTTCCGGTCTGCCGTCGGACATCTGGAAGAAGACCATGGATGGTGCGCTGGACGGCACCACCAAGGAGACCTTCCCCAAGCCAGGTGCCATCGGTGGTTATGCCGGTGTGCCCGTCTACGTACCCCCGCCTCCGGCGCCGAATGGTCCGCCTGCGCCCGCGCCGGGCGGCGGTGGCGAGGTGACGGTCATCCAGCCGACCATCGAGATCGCACCGGGTATCACCATTCCGGTGGGGCCCCCGACAACGATTCCGGTTGGCCCGGCGGCGCCACCGGCGGGTGACGTACCGCCACCTCCGGGGCAGTAGGCAGGTGCCGGCCGAATCCCGGAGCCGCAGCGTCGGCGACATTGAGTCTGTGAGCCGCAGCGTCGGCGACATTCAGGGTGCGACGGTGTCTCCCGAAAAACTCGCGGGTGATCTGCGCAGCGCCGACGACCGTGACTTCCCCAGTCGCACAGATGTGATGGGCGCCGAGCTGTCCGAGGTGGTCGGCGGACCGCTGGGTCGGCACGCGTTGGTCGGCAGGCAACCGTTCTGGACGCCGCTGCGGGTGGTGTTCATCATCGCGCTGGGGTTCCTCATCCTGGGATGGACCAGCAAGGCGCCCTGTTTGCAGCAGAGTGGAACCGGCAGCGGCTCCCAGCGCGTGGCCAATTGGGACAACAACCGCGCCTACTACCAACTGTGCTACTCGGATACCGTGCCGCTGTACGGCGCCGAGCTGTTGAACCAGGGCCGCTTCCCGTACAAGTCGAGCTGGCTGGAAACCGACTCGAGCGGGCATCAGAAGATTCAGTACGACGGCACCCCGGCGGTCCGGTACATGGAGTACCCGGTGGTCACCGGGGTGTACCAGTACACCGCGATGGCCCTGGCCAAGACGTACACCCAGGCCAGCGACCTGCTGGGGCTGCCCATCGTCGCCGAAGTCGTGATGTTCTTCAACATCGTGGCCTTCGGGTTGGCGCTGGCCTGGCTGGTGACCATTTGGGCCAGTGCGGGATTGAGCCCGCGCACACGTCCATGGGATGTGGTGATGATCGCCGCTTCCCCGATTGTGATCTTCCAGATCTTCACGAATTTCGATGCTCTCGCAACGGCTTTCAGCATGGCGGCGCTCTTGGCGTGGGCGCGTAAGAAACCGTGGCTCGCCGGTGTGTTGATCGGGCTGGGGGTGTCCGCCAAGCTCTACCCGCTACTGCTGCTGTTTCCGCTGCTGCTGGTGAGCCTGCGGGGTGGCAAGATGCACGAGTTCTCGAAGACCGCCGCCGCCGCACTGGCCAGCTGGGTAGTGGTGAACGCGCCGGTGGCGATGCTCTTTCCGCGAGGGTGGGGGGAGTTCTTCCGGCTCAACACCCGGCGCGGCGACGACATGGATTCGCTGTACAACGTCTTCAAATCCTTCACGGGGTGGCAGGGCTTCGACGGCTCGCTGGGCTTCTGGGAGCCCCCGGTCATTCTCAACGCGGTCTCGGCGGTGCTGTTCGGGATCTGTTGTGTGGGTATCGGATACGTGGCGCTGACGGCGCCGCGGCGTCCGCGCGTAGCGCAGCTGGCCTTCCTGGTGGTGGCGGTGTTCCTGCTGACTAACAAGGTATGGAGCCCGCAGTTCTCGCTGTGGCTGGTGCCGCTGGCCGTGGTGGCGGTGCCGCACCGCCGAATCCTGTTGGCATGGATGACCGTTGATGCGCTCGTATGGATTCCGCGGATGTACTACCTGCTGGGTATGGAGAACAAGGGACTTCCCGAGCAGTGGTTCACCGGCACGGTGCTGGTGCGGGACATCGCGGTGATCGGTCTGTGCGCCCTGGTGCTGCGCCAGATCTATCACCCCAGCGAGGATTTGGTGCGCGCCCACAGCGACAACACCGACGATCCGGCGGGTGGGCCGTGCGACGGGGCCGCCGACGACGCTCCGGCATGGCTGCCCTCCTGGCTGCGGCCGCGTAAACCCACACCGCATATCGCCCGCGCGTAGTTTCTCAGTCGGCGATTTCGCCGGTCAGGGGGCTGTGCGGTAGCCTTGGCCGGTTGCCGACGCAGGCGACTCTCCTGCCACGGATACGCCGTGGCCGCACTAGACCACAGGAGGTGATGAGTTTCTCATGCGTCAGTACGAAATCATGGTCATTCTCGACCCAACCCTTGACGAGCGCACCGTAGCTCCATCGCTGGATACGTTCTTGAACGTTATCCGGGGTGACGGCGGAACCGTTTCGAAGGTAGAGGTCTGGGGCAAGCGTCGTCTTGCTTACGAGATCGCCAAGCATGCCGAGGGCATCTACGCGGTGATCGACGTGGTCGCAGAGCCCGCCACCGTATCGGAGCTTGATCGCCAGCTTGGCCTCAACGAGTCCGTGCTACGGACCAAGGTCCTGCGCACCGGAGCCCGCTAGAGGTCCTACGGAAGTCAGTCGACTTCCGTAGGCTGCCGGTTAACCACGCCAGCTGACAGACACGAGGAGGAACCGTGGCAGGTGACACCACCATCACGGTCATCGGAAATTTGACCGCCGATCCAGAACTGCGTTTCACCCCGTCCGGGGCCGCCGTCGCCAACTTCACTGTGGCGTCGACCCCCCGCATCTTCGACCGACAGAGTTCGGAGTGGAAGGACGGAGAGGCGCTGTTCCTGCGGTGCAATATCTGGCGTGAGGCCGCCGAGAATGTGGCCGAGAGCCTGACCCGAGGGTCCCGTGTCATCGTCACTGGCCGGCTCAAGCAGCGCTCCTTCGAAACCCGCGAGGGCGAGAAGCGCACCGTCATGGAGGTCGAGGTCGACGAGATCGGCCCGTCTCTGCGGTACGCGACCGCCAAGGTCAACAAGGCCTCGCGTGGTGGTGGCGGCGGTGGAGGTTTCGGCGGCGGAGGTGGCGGCGGGACTTCCCGTCCCAGCGAGCCCGCCGACGATCCGTGGGGCAGCGCCCCGGCCTCCGGTTCCACCGCAGCGGACGACGAACCGCCCTTCTGATCTGGGCGACACAACTTATCTAGCTAGAAAGAAAGAGATTCACCATGGCCAAGACGACTAAGCGCCGTCCTGCCCCGGAAAAGCCGGTCAAGACACGTAAGTGCGCGTTCTGCACCAAGAAGGCGCTGAACATCGATTACAAGGACACCAACCTGCTGCGCACGTACATCAGTGAGCGCGGCAAGATTCGTGCCCGCCGGGTTACCGGCAACTGCGTTCAGCACCAGCGCGACATCGCGATCGCAGTGAAGAACGCGCGCGAAGTAGCCCTGCTGCCGTTCAGCTCGGCGACGCGGTAGGACCGGAGGGACATCTGATGAAGCTGATTCTGACGACCGAGGTCGAGCACCTCGGCACTGCCGGTGACACCGTTGAGGTCAAGGACGGTTACGGACGCAACTACCTTCTGCCCCGCGGACTGGCGATTGTCGCCACCCGTGGTGCGGAGCGCCAGGCCACCGACATCCGTCGCGCCCGCGAGGCCAAGGAGATCCGCGGCGTCGAGCACGCCCACGAGATCAAGCAGGCGATCGAGGGTCTGGGTGCTGTGAAGCTGACGGTGAAGACCGCCGGCGAGGGCAAGCTGTTCGGTTCGGTGACCGCCGCTGACGTGGTGGGTGCCATCAAGGCCGCCGGTGGACCGAACCTGGACAAGCGGACCGTCACCCTGCCGAAGGCACACATCAAGCAGATCGGTTCGTACGCACTGGACGTGCATCTGCACGCCGGTGTGGCGACCAAGGTCACTGTGGATGTAGTCGCCGCAGGCTGATCGATCCGAAATAGTGCCGGGTCAACGGCGCCGTGGGTTTCCGCGGCGCCGTTGCCGTATCTGCTGGCGAACGTATTGTACGCGTGTGCCACTCCAGCGAAGCTACCTCTAGTTAACCTAGAGGGTTGAGAGGGGTAACAGAACACGCCCGAGTACGCAACCTGATGCGACACGCCGGACGGATTCCCATCCACAGTCCTGTCAATTAGTTGACCGGCTGCCAACTGGGAAAAGTGCAGGAATGTAGGTATCTATCCCCAGGTTGTCCCCAACCCCCTAACACCGGGTTGGACAGTAGTCCACACCCCATGCCCAGGCTCATCCACAGGGCCACTTGGCAGGGTCGCTAGCAACATCTAACGTCTACCGCGGCGCGCCGGGATGAACCGTACTTGTCGGACCTTGCCGCGATCATGTGTTCGACTTGATGTGAGTAGGAGGACCGCGCGCCGTGGCAATAGTCGACGATCTGGGCCATTCCGGTCCGGTTGCTCCTCCCGAGGAGGAGTTCGGCCGTCAACCACCTCAGGATGTGGCTGCCGAGCAGTCCGTGCTGGGCGGGATGCTGTTGTCCAAAGACGCCATCGCCGATGTGCTGGAGAAGCTGCGGCCGCACGATTTCTACCGGCCCAATCATCAGAGCGTGTATGAGGCTGTCCTCGATTTGTACGGCAGGGGAGAGCCCGCCGATGCGGTGACCGTGGCCGCCGAGCTGGACCGGCGCGGGCAGCTGCGCCGGGTGGGCGGGGCGCCGTATCTGCACACGCTGATCTCTACCGTGCCGACCGCCGCCAACGCCGGGTACTACGCGGGCATCGTCGCCGAGAAGGCGCTGCTGCGCCGGCTCGTGGAGGCCGGGACCCGCGTGGTGCAGTACGGGTATGCCGGGGCCGAGGGTGCCGATGTGGCCGAGGTGGTGGACCGCGCCCAGGCCGAGGTCTACGACGTCACCGATCGGCGGATGTCGGAAGACTACGTGCCGCTGGAAGAGCTGCTGCAGCCGACGATGGACGAGATCGACGCGATCGCGTCGGCCGGCGGTATGTCCAAGGGCGTGCCGACGGGCTTCACCGATCTGGACGAGATCACCAATGGTCTGCACCCGGGTCAGATGATCATCGTGGCGGCGCGACCCGGTGTCGGTAAATCGACCTTGGGCCTGGACTTCATGCGGTCGTGCTCGATCAAGCACCAGCTGCCCAGCGTCATTTTCTCCCTGGAAATGAGCAAGACCGAGATCGTCATGCGACTGCTTTCGGCCGAGGCGAAGATCAAGCTGGGTGATATGCGTTCGGGCCGGATGAGTGATGACGACTGGACGCGGCTGGCGCGGCGGATGAGTGAGATCAGCGAGGCGCCGCTGTACATCGACGACTCCCCGAACCTGACCATGATGGAGATCCGCGCCAAGGCGCGGCGGCTCAACCAGAAGGCCGGACTCAAGCTGGTGGTCGTCGACTACCTGCAGCTGATGACCTCCGGCAAGAAGCACGAATCCCGTCAGCAGGAAGTCTCGGAGTTCTCCCGAAATCTGAAGCTGCTGGCCAAGGAGCTCGAAGTTCCGGTCATCGCGATCAGTCAGCTGAACCGTGGTCCCGAGCAGCGCACCGACAAGCGCCCGCAGGTCTCGGACCTTCGTGAGTCTGGCTCGCTGGAACAGGATGCCGACATGGTCATCCTGTTGCACCGTCCGGATGCCTTCGAGCGTGATGATCCGCGCGGCGGCGAGGCGGACCTGATTCTTGGCAAGCACCGTAACGGTCCGACGGCCACCATCACCGTGGCGCACCAGCTGCACCTGTCGCGCTTTACCAACATGGCGCGGTAACTACATTCGGTTGTAGGTTCTCATTTCTGGTGTCATTTTCTCAGCCGCGATGTCATAGCCGTGTCATAAATGGCGTCGAAATGAGAATCTCAGATCGATGATGCGCGGCTAGCGATGGGGGGTTATCGCGGTGCCCGCCTACCCCGACTATGCAACGCGGGCGGTGGAGTTCAACAACCTCTACAAGCAATCCAAACACGCCGATCACCCGGATCTTCTCGTGCTGGCCGGAAGTGCCCGGCGTTAGGCAGCGCCGCATGCCGCCCGTGTGCACCCCTGTCTGTAGAGACCGTCACGAGCTCGTGCAGCTCGACCCTCGGTGTGCCAGCGCAAAGCCCTAAAGGGCAGAACCGCTCGTGAAAATTGCGGCATTCGTGTTTCTGATGATCCTGGCCAGCGCCTAACTGGCGCTCTGTGCGTACGGGATCGCGGTCACCGGCAGCACCCCCGACCTAGCCGACATCGGTAACGCCGCCGCCGTGGTCACCGTCATTGGCGCAGTCGCACAAATTCTCAAGCGGTGACGCACGCGGCGTGTTGCCGTGTCGTCGGGGATGGGTTTGTCGCCATGCCCGGCGATAATCGTGTCGGTGGCCGCGGAGCCACTGGATGGCCTATGGCCGATAGGCGGCCGGCGGCATCCAAACACCAAGTCCGTGCGCGAGCGCGGCGATACGGGGCAGGATAACGCGCGTGATCGACTGGGATCAATTGGGGCAACCGGCATTCGACCGATACGTCGAAGCTCTCATCCGATATCGATTCGGAGACAAGGTGAGAGCCGTCAACGGTCGTGGCGGCGACGAAGGCATCGACATCGAGGTCCGTCTGCGCAATGACCGGCTGTGGATCATGCAATTGAAGTACTACCCCGAAGGGTTCTCGTCGATGTGGGGCCAACGCCGCGCGTCGATCAAGAAGTCGTATCAGACTGCGCAACAGCATAATCCGGTGAGATGGTCGTTGATTGCGCCATGTCTGTGCACTGCCCCTGAGGCGAATTTTGTGCGCAACCTTGGCGGCGGCCAAACACTTCCAGCGATCAGCATCCTCGACCGCGACGACCTGGACACCTGGGCCGCCGACTCACCGAACCTCGACTCCTACGTCCAACGCACCACCAACGGCGAGCTAGAGCGGCTTGCCCGCATCTACACGCAAGAGCAGGCCGCGCTGCTCGGTGGTGTCCCCGACGCCCTGGCGCGGGTCCGGGACCTGGGCGGCATCGTGAATTCGACCGACCTGGACTGGGCGGTCGACATCGCGGCGTCCGAGGGCACCAGCTCTGTGCGGATCCGTCCGCGCGATCCCGATGCCCCGAGCCGCAGCCCCATCACCTTGGCGGTCGAGTTGGGCGATTTCGGTGAGGAGCACGCTGAGTTGAATCAGCAGTTGCAGAGGAACATTGGGTACGCGACGACCGATCCGGTGCACATTCCACGCGAGCTCGTCGAAAGGGTGGTGATCTCAGGGCCGGACTTCGTCGCGGGGGAGTACCCTCCCGGTGATCTTCATGTGACGACTGCGCCGTCCGGCGCGATCGGTGGACGGTTGGGAATCAAGGCATTCTACCGCGGCACTTTCGTGGCCAGCTATGAAGGCGCGATCACCCATGCCGCCCCGGGATTGATCGGGGGCTCGATAGAGGCCGATTTCTGCGACAGCCGGCTCCAACTACGACTCCGACTACCCCGCGTCGACGACGGTGCGGACGACTCGGTGATCACGCAGGACGTCGCCTTCGAGATCGACGACGACACCGAATTCCCAGGACCCGGAATCGATATCGCCTATGCGCTAAACACGTGGCGCCCATCAGCGGTCGAAGAGCTGCTAGCGACCGCGCGCGTACTCAGCCTCGCTGACAAGCTCGAGTGCACCGTCAACGGCGAACCCCTGACGATCGCAGACCGCGCGACCACCGAGAGCCCGGAAAGGTACAACCCGACCCTGATTGTCATCGAGCAGTACGCCGGTGATCTGGCCTACATTCAGCGAAAAACCAGCACCTACTTCGACATCCCCGAAGCAACGCAGCCCGCAGATCGGGTGAAGCTACGGGTTGCACGTCTGCTACTCGAAGGGCACGTCGTCGCAGATCCTCGCGCGGAACTATTCACCATGAAACTCACCGGCGCCGACACTCCGGAAACCCGTGCAAGCCTGCAGGAGACACGGGCGATCCTGTGGGATGCCGGCAACTACGTTCTGAGCGTCGCCGGACGCGACATCCCAATCGGGCCCGTGTATGTCACACATCCGGCGGCCAGAACGATCAACGGTGCCGAAGCGATCGCCGCCCTGGACGCCGGCAATGCCGACGGCTTTGAAGTGAAGTTCGAACCTGGAAACGATCCCTACTTCTACGTGACCCTGGCCGATGTCCCCAAAAACGCAGTGCGCCATCGGAGCATCGCGCAATGGACCCTGCAAGGGATAACACAACCAGGCGTCGATGACGACCCCAATAGCACGGCAATTGATGACCCTGCAGGCGGCGGACAGAGCGCCTAAGCGGGCTCGAGGTTATCGCCCCCTTCTAATCGCCGGGCTGGCAGTTGATGTCGAACACATGGCGCAGAACCTGGGACGGGCGGGAGAGCACGCTCGAAGCCATCGGGCTGTGGTGGTACTCAGTGACCGACAGATCCCCTACGTTGAGGCCCACGACATAGTCGCCGCCGCAATCGCCATCCGCAACGAACAGGACCTGGCAGACCGCCTCGCGGCTGTTTGCCGCTCCCGCGGGCACACAGTTGACTCCTCGACAATCCGCGACCAACTGGTCCCGCCTCCGGCCGACGTGTCGAGAATCCGGGAGTTCCTGTCCACTCTGTGACAGGGTCCGGTTCCGGAGCCTGTCTGCCCATCACGGCCGTGTTGTCTCTCAACGCAGCCGCCATCTGGCGGGCTTTCCCGAAAGACCCGCAAACCCAACTACGCGCACACTTGGGCGAGCCCTTGACCGATGACCTACTGCGCCGCTGCGGTCGGGTGATCGATGACCATGATCTACCCGTGTCCTGGCGGCCGGACCCAGCCAGCGATTACGCCCAGCACACGCTGCACCCCGAGCTCATCTCCACACATTGACCGGCCTTGCGATCCCTTGCCGGTCCCGCGTGTTCTCCGATCGCTAATCCGGTACTGACGCACTGTTCGAGGTATTGCCAGGTCGCCTGGCGGCGTGTCTTGATCACACGATTGAGGTGCGCATACAGAAAATTCAAACCAGGAGTAGTGCCCCAACAACCGCGGTTTGACATCATCACGTGGCAAAGGGCGCCGTAGCAGAGGGTTGTCCAACAGATAGATCTGCCCAACCGACAAGTAGTTGGCTGCCCGCCACCAGCGGTCGATCCAATCCAGAACGTCGGCTTGGAGGTGCTACCCGGCCTCAACGCTACGCCAGGCTGATGCTATTTCGGTCATGGGCGACACACTCCTGAAGAAGTCGAAAACAACCATCCGGCAACACCATTGAACCTCCAAATGACCGCCGTATCTGTGCGAGGACCAAGATCGGGGGGGGGGGACTGTTCACTTCACAGCAAGACCGTGCATCATCGCTGGTGAAGCGACGGTGTTGGCAGGCACCGGTGTCCTACACACTCGGCTGCCGTGGACGCTTCGGCTTCGCACGGGTCAGTGAGATGGTCCGAAATCCGGTCAGGTACCGAAATGAAACTCAATCAAGTGGATGATTAGGGACATGGCGACGTGCTTGAACAGCGGGGTGCTACTCGTCTGCGGAGGGTGCGCGAACTGAGAGCCTCCTTCGCCCCCCTGGACATGTGGTGGGCAACTAGCTTAGGAAGTAGCGACCGACCAAGGTCACCCGTTCGGGCGCAGGTTCAGCGGTAGTGGCAATGATCGGCGTGGTCCAGTGTTCGAGAGAGGTGGCTTCCCATAGCAGGCCATCCCCGGCAGCCAGTGGGCAAGCGAACTCGCCGTGGCTGGTCTGTAGGTGAAGGACTCCGCCCGCCTCCGGCTTGGGCGCCTTCAGGCAGACCAAGAGCTGGAAATCTCCTTCTCCATCGCAATGTCGGGCGATGCTTTCGCCTGTACGAAATCGATTAGCCCAGCATTTCAGTTTGTCGATCTTTAGGTTAGCTATGGCCAAATGGTTCTCAACTGTTGATACGAAAATCTCGCTCCTGAATAGAGAGACAAGGTCACGATTCAACCCGGCAGGGAATTCATCCCATTCTGTGTACTCATGGCTTGGCACGGTAGTCCTGAAATGAGGGAGTTGCTTGACGACATCGTTGTATGCCTCTGCACGCCCCGGCGACAGCAACCCTGGCGAGAGCGCGACCCGATGTTGCCGCCATGTGACGCTGCGAGCCAACAACTTAGTGGGTGCTACGCATGGCCACGTCCTCCGTGGGATGGTTTGCAGTTCGGACCGCACGGATCGCAATAGACACGTCTTGGGTTGCAATCGTCCGTATCTGGCAGGCAGGGCGAGCAAGCTACGGTACGGCCTGCGAACTCCCGCTCTAGGTCCGCGCGCGTCTGTTCTGCCTCCGCGCTCGCGAGGATTCGTTCGATCGTTTCGTCGAGAACGTTGCCGATCGGCAGCCATCGAGAGAATACGCACGGCCAAACTTCGCCGGTCGGAGAGATAGCAACAACCCCGGAAGCGCAATTGCCGCAGAGTTGCGAGACATCCGGAATGCGGCCTCGCCCAACGCCTCTGTTCTCATCGGTGCTTGCGTCTTTGACGCCGAGCATCTTGAGCTCTGTAACGGCGCCGGCCGCGTTCTGACCGCCATTTACCTGGACTACCCCGGCGCGCAAAGGAATGCCTCGCCGCACGGCCTCCTCAATGTTGGCCCGAGTTCTGGCGTGGCTATTTCGTCCGGTGATGTCGTTGTGCTCTTGGGGGTTGTCGCTGTAGTAGCTCGTCGCGAGGGAGACGCCCTCGCGCTCAAGTAGCGACCAGATATGTGCAGGTACGTGCACGAGGTTCGAGTACACCTCGACGTTTAGCCCGTGGTCGAGAGCTCTCTCGATGAGTGTTCCGAGGCTGGGGTGCAACATCGGTTCGCCTCCGATGAACTGGACCATGGTTAAGCCCGCATTGGCGAGTTCGTCGATCACCCGCACCCAGTCTGCGGTACCCATTTGTCCGTGGGTCCCAGCAGGTCCCGAGTCTGCGTAGCAATGTGCGCATTCCAGCTGGCACTTTCCCGTTATTTCGAGCCAAGCAAATGTGGTCGTCATTTGAGAACCTCTCCAAAACCTAGAAGAATTTTAGAAACTTCTGATTCGTCTCCCGCCGGGCATCATGCCTGACAGTTAACGACTGCCGACTGAGTATTAACTGACAAGATAGCGGCTTCTGAAGCCCTGTGCAAGAGTTAGCTCAAGTCTGAAGCTCCACCACGGTGCTGTTTTCTGCGTCAGTTGTTTTGCCGTCATCCTCGATGCGCTGATGGCCTATGAGCTAAGTGCGCCGATCAACACTGACAACCGGCCACACATGTACGGGCCTGAGTTGGCTCTGCGGCGATGCTGACTGCCCGAACAGGGCGCTGTCGGCACCCGATTCCGATACTGTGCATGGGGGAGGAAGTTATGTTCGATGTGACCATTTGGGGGACGGTTGGCCAGTGGGCTTCGTCACTGTTGACTGGTAGTGCTTTTGCCACAACGCTATTGGTCATCAAGCGTGAGAGCGTGGGCAGGCGGCGCGAGCAGGCGTCTCTGGTCAGCGCACACGCGGAGCCCTCCTCCCCCGATATGGACCCGGCGTCGGGCAAGCCTTGCCATATCTTCCGGATTTATGTCAACAACCACTCGTCGTCGTCGATACACACCGTGCATGGCGGGCCCGAGACGGTTTCCTATCGGCGCTACAGACATCAGTTCATGCGGTTGCGTGCTGAGTATGGTGACGACCAGCGTAAAAGGCTTGCGCCGGAATACACCAGGTCCGAGTGGAAGCGCGAGAACGGTCCGGACGCTATAGAAGCGACTTCTTTTACGCAGGAACCAACCCGGGGCCAGCACGTCACCCTCGTGCCCCAAGATGGCATCACCTTCGTGCACAGGGGGCACCTGTCTGCACCCTTCCTGTCGCTAGCCGTCTACTTCAATGATGCGCGTGGCCGGAAATGGCGGCTAGACGCTCTTACCGGTGAGCTTCGTGAGGTAAGGAAGCCGCGCCGCGGGAGCCCAGTGACGCGGTACAGGATTTGGAGACTTCAAGTAGCAGACGCGGCCACCGTGGTGAGATCCCGTACTTCGGCCGCATTGCACAGACCCAAAAAGCCTCGGCAGAAAGCACAAGAAGAACCCGTCGCTGTTGATGACGAGCAATGAACCGCGGTAAGGCGCGCAGTATCCCAAGCACGGGGGTGGTGATCATCGATGACTCGCGGGGTTGGGGATAGCTCATCTGGGTGATAAGTGCCGTTGATCTCGATTAAGACTTGCTCGACTCGGTTGGCCAGTTCAGCCGATGCAGACATGCTGGCAGGCGTTGGGCTCACGAAGAGGACTACAGGTCTTGTGCGTTTGGCGGGGGCGGCGCGTCTGAGAGTTGAGTGAGAGTTGCCGAGTGTCTGGAGGATTGCGCACCAGCTACGTCACAATGGTGGCGTGAGCTCACCGGCGGCGGCGCGTCGCCGAAGGGTGTGAGTGAGCAGTTCTCGGAGGGAGACTGCATGGACCTGGCGGTCGACATTGTCTTGTTGCCCTACACGGTCGCTGCAGAGCTTGTTGGCCGCGGCGCTGATTTGTGGTTGCTGAATACGCTCGCTGTGTGGGTATTGGGCAGCATCTTGTACACGATGGTGTTCGTCGTGATGGGGGTGGCAGTGGATTGGGCCACCAGGGGCTTTGATGCGGTGGCCGAACGACTTTGGATGATCGCCGACCGTGGGGCAGACCTTGAGCAGCGTCGCCGCAACGCAGGCTGGCTCACTCGCGTCATGTCGCGAACGGCGGCGATCAGGGCACGCGGGCCGGTGGAGACCGAGGGGCTCATGGGGGAGGGCGACTTCACCGTGCTGTTGGAGTCTGCACATTCAAACCTGTGGGCCCGGAGGGTTATCCGGGTCCTTGACGTGTTCCGTGAGTTCCGCGTGTTCGCTCCGGCGGTCCTGTTCACCACAGGCGGGGGGCTGGGACTGATCGCAGCGCTGTGGACGGTACATCCTGACACTCTGCGTAGTGTCGCGCATTGGGCCCTGTACGATTTCAACGCTTCTACGGCACCAATTGCGTTCTGGACCTTGCTCTTTACGATGGTCACGTTCGCCATTAAGGACGTGGTCGGCTGGAAGCGCCGAGGGCTGGCGAGCTGGCGCACCCAACATGTCAGTGATGCCTACGACACCTTGGCCCGGGTCCGCGCGCTGGCCTACGAGATTCTGGGGCTGGAGATTTCGGCGATCCAGTCCTGGGCTGACATTGCTTCACGGGCCGCACCCGCAGGGCCGCATTCTGTGTGCGCGGGTGCGACAGATGAGGCCGAGTCGCCGGACCCGTACGGTCTGCGCGCGGGCGCGATCACCGCGGGCGACCGCATGACCGACCCTGCGATGATCGCCGAGGAGCTGTCCCGATTGGTCTCGATAGGTGAACAGATCGACGAGAAGCTGACAGCTATCCGCGTCGAGGCCACCGCATCTGACACCAGAGGGGTGCTGCCTCGCTGTGCTCCCCGAAGCTCGCGCCGCTTGCTCTCTACATTGACTGATAACAAGCGGAGCTTTCACATCGACGCCTTCGGTCAACAGAGCATCAACAAACTGGAATCGCTGCGAGGAAAGGACGATAGGGATGGCTATGCACGGAAGGTGCACGAACTGACGGGGGAAGCCTTGCTACGGCAGGAAAGACTGGCTCACATCATTGACGGTATCGACCGTGCGCTGTATCCAGAGACGTGGTTCGCACTGATCATGGCCAAGTTCAGAGGGTAGGCCGCGGTGCTTGACTGCGATCGCGATGCAGGACTGACTATGTCATCGCCGGATTCGTCGAACAGGACTCGCCTCTGTGGGGTCGTCTGTTGTCCGTTCTCATTGAAGTCGGGGCATTCTTATTTGAACCTGGGGCAAGCCGGCCCACCAGCGGTAAGTCCTCGCCGCTCGGCTAGCCCAAGCGATAACGAACCACAACCCTGGATGGAGCAGAAGCAATGGGTTGCTTTCTGCTGGATGGTGCGCGCTACCAATCCCGATGGATCGCGCGGCAGGTTCATCAACTCCGCGACATCGGTGGGTGTGAACTGGTCGATTGCGGGAAGCCGCTCGTCTAGCGTTGCGCCTACTAGCTGTGACGCTTCCCTCCCACTCGTGCAACACAAATCGACTCCGCGGGGTGAAAGCCGCCACCACGTGCTTGCCCTTGTCGTTGACTCCCGCAGCTGCGTGCGTATCCGGATGGTCCGGTATGGAAATCGGCGAGACCGGCCCTGGCCCAAATCGATCCGCGGCCGCCAGTAACGGAGCAGCAGCCGCCGCAGCATCGGCGTCGGGAAATCTCATGACGAAATTCTTCAGCCGCCGGTCATGCGGTAGCTCAGAGTCGTTGGTGGACCGGGCATTTGCGAATCCCGTGACGTAGCCGTGGTCGATGGCGATGCGCACCGCCTCTTGACTGAAGACATCACGTAGTGCTTCGGACTTCATTACCGCGTACGGCATGTCCTTGCGATTTAGATCGGGATCCACCTCCCAGGGGCCGATCACCGCGCTCGACATCCGTTGTGCCTCAATTCGCCGCCCGACGACATCGGACCCAGCCTTGCCCAGCACAGCCGCCGGTGTGCGCGCCGAGGTATCTGAACAAGCCTGTGCTGTAAGTGATGCGGCCGCCAGCATGGCGGCAATCCGGACAACCTTCACCGCCACCCCTAATTAGTTGGCTTAGCGCCAATGGGCACGCACCTGCGATAACGCTAGCAAATAGAGCTGCACTCACATCTTGCTGCGGCATACGTAGATTGGCCATCCGAGCGCGGGCGGGCCCACGTCGGAATGTGCTTGCTGCCGCACTGTTCCCGAGTTGTTCTGTGCAGATTTACACGTGCGGACGGGCCTGCTGCGGCTGAATCGGGCGGTTACGAATCGACAGCCGTGGCAAGCGGGTTGGGTTCGGTGGCATCGAACAATTGCCGGATGGGCGCGAACGCCGCGGTGATGGCCTCGGCGGTCGCATCGGCGGCGTTGTTGACCACATGCACATGCACGGTCGGATAGACCGTAGGTGTACCGAGGTAGCTAAGCGAGTAGTTGACGTCGATCGGATACCCCTGCTTAGCCTGTGCGGGCGGCGAGGGCGCCGTCTGCACGATCGTGATCACGGCATCAACGAATCGATCCCAAACCTCCGCACTCACGGGGCGCGTGATGACCGACTCCGCCGGCCAGCGATTGTCTGCGACGCGCATTTCGACACTGGATTTGCGGACCGTGATGGTGGTTGTGGTGTGTTGATACATAACCCCGAATCCGACCAGGTCGTGTACATACAGGACGTACGGATCCAGGCTCCGCACCGGCTGATCAGACACATTGACCATTACGCACCATCCTTTCGCGGCCACCAGATAGGCCGGTTGGCGGACCTTGAACCGGGCCCTGGATGCGACCGTAAGCCCGGATAGCTGTATCAGTCAATATTTAGGCGTTATGAACTTACTGGCAAACTGATCTGCCTGCCAATTTACGAATACGACCGAACCCGACTCTGTTCTTGCGCGATGTGCGTGACTGTCGGCCACCAGGCGGCGATGTCGATGAGCTGGGTGAGTTCGTCGTCGCGGGTCGCGGTGGTCGCGAGGGGTGCGCTGCTGGTGGGCGAGGGGTCTGTGCTGGTTGGGTGTGCGATGGCGTTGGCGATCTGTAACGCCTGTAGTGCGCCCTGGTCGACGGTTGATTGTCCGCAGGCTTGAGCGAGTCGTTGTCGGTCGGTGTCGGCGAGTTCGGTGATGTGGGGCGCCAGTTGGAGCAGGGCGTCGCGGATTTCGATGATGACGCGGTGCAACTGGAAGTCGGTGACCGGTTGAAATCGTTGCGGGGACGCGTTGAGGACGGTGTCGGGGTAGGCGGTGGTGAGGTCGGTCCATAGGGGCTGGAGTTTCTTCCAGGTGCGGCCGTTGGCGTCGCGGTGCAGAAGGGATTGGGCGGCGACGAAGCAGGGTCCCAGCGCTAGGGGCAGGGCGGCCAGGAGGGCTCCGAAGCTGGCGTAGGAGTAGATGGCTTGGCGCACAGGCAGGGTATGGGCCAGGTCCAGGCGCTCCAGCAGGGCCAGGGTGAAGATGCTCAAGCCGGGTAAGCAGATCAAAGCGGCGATTGCGCCCAGCTCGACGGCGATGAGGCGTTGGGCGGTGGTTGTGCGTGTCTGGCGTAGGTTCTTGGCGAGCTGCCACAGGATCACGGCGGTTGCGGTGACCGACAGGACCGACCAGATGGCGGCGGCCAGTACTTCAGAGTTGTCACCGGCCAGGGCGATGGGTTGATCCTGCCTGCGGGGACTGATGGCGACGAAGTAGAGCACGATCAGGGTGACGACGGTTGCGATCCGGTAGTGGCGGTAACCGCGGACCAAGGCGGCGGGATCGATGCCGTCGGTCATCGCGATGATGCCGATGACCTCGGGGCATGTCAGCAGTAGCAGTGCGAGGGGGATTTGGGAGGTGGTGCCGGTCGTGCTGGGGATAGTGGCGGCGAGCAGGTGCTGTATCTGCGGTTCGCTGGCCAGGTGGGTTGCGGCAAGGTACGTCAGTGCGCGATTGCGGTGGCGGGCGGCGAGCCCGGTGTTGAGCCAACGCCGTCGAAATGCGAGCACCAACACGAAACAGGCGAAGACGGGCCACGAGATCAAGCCGGGTACCGCGCTGGTCACTCGTGGCCCAGGAGAATGTCCGTGAGGGTTCGATCTTTGGGTGTGTGGGCCAGGATGAGGCTGGCGAACATTTCTGCGTCGTGTTCGGCGGTGGTGTCGTAGGCGCTGCGACCTAGGGCGGCTTTGACGGCGCCGGGGTTCAGGTTCGGTGTGAGCGCTGAGACCATCTGTGCGGTATCGGTTTTTGCGTTCTTATCGTGGCCGAGCAGCATGTGCCCGAGCTCGTGCAAGATGATCTGATCGGCGTGTAGCTGGGAGGTTCCGTCTTGATACAGGACGATATCGTCGTGTTCGCGGACCAGCCACAGGCCACATGCACTTCCCGCCAAGAGCGCGGCGTCGACGGGCAGCAGGGTGATACGACGCCCGCGCAACTGTTCGACCGTGCGCACGAACGCCAGCCGATCGAAGGGGCTGGGTACGGGAAGTTGTCCGATGAGCTGACGCATATCAGTTTCGGGTAAGCCCTTGTGTTGTGGGCGTTTACGTCGAAGGCTCATCAGACGGTCCGATCGGCGGCAGGTTCTCTAGTTCGCGCAGGCGATCGACGATGCCGGCCAGATTCCCGATCGACTCGGGTGTGAGCCCGGAGAGTCTGGTGGCGATGTCACGGATGCCGTTGTCGCGCATGGCCTTGACGAGGCGCAGCTCGGATTCGATCGCGGCGTCGGCGCCGGCGTCAATGAGGTAGGACGCGGGTACCCCGAAGTATTCGGCGATGGCCTGCACGTTCTGCACGGTCGGGTTGGTGCGCTTGCCCGTGCGTAACAGACACAGGTACGGCCCACTCATCTGAACCCCCGTCTTCTCGAAGATTCCATCAGCGACCGTCGCATCGGAGACAGCTTCGCCTGCAGGACTCATCACCTCGTACAACTTGGTGAGCTTAGCGGCCAGACTCTCTGCGCGCATGTCCTCAGCAACCTGTCGGTCGTGGCCCTTGTTTGGCATTGTCCCCATCCGTTCTTCGGCTTTCCCGGCCGCCGGCCAGTCTATCGCAATTCTTTACCAGTAAGCGCACTACAAGCATAGTTTTGCCGGTAAGTGTTGCTATAGGGAGCATTGACTGTTATAAATCTGCGTGTGCCAGCCAAGGGGACGGCACCCGTGCACAGGTTCGTGCTCCGACGGAGAGATACACCGTTGACTACTGCATTAACGCGAAGGCGTCCAAGCCGTGGCGCCAGGGTCGCAACATCAGTCACAGTTGCGGCCACGCTCCTGGCCGGCGCCCCGTATGCCTTCGCTGACCCGCAGGTGATGCCGGATCAGTATCAGCAGTTCGTGACTGATGACGGGTGGACGGTGGGGTTGACGTTGACCAATGAGGTGATTGATCACATCGACAACATCGCCGGGGCAAGCAACTCGTGGCAAGCCCGGGTGTCGTATCGGGCCGAGGCGACGATCTCGGGGGCGGGTTCAGCGGTCATTCAGGATGCGCAGTTGGAGACCGGGTATTTCGTGGGCTGCCGCACCGATTCCTCCTCGGGTGTGGAGCTTGGCGGCGACCTCGGTTTGACGTTGAACCAGTCGGTGTTCGGCCAGGGCTACGGCGGGGCGTATGGCGGTGGCCAGGGCGGCTCGGGTGGTGGCGGTGGCCAGGGCGGTGGTTTCGGTGGCGCGTCGGCTGGCGGATCGCTCGGTGCGCAGGAGCACATCGGCGGCTATATGCGTGTGCTGCTCAAGCCCGGTGGCTTGGCACAGTTGCCGATGGACCGGATCAACTTCCGGAATATGCATGCGGTTTCGCAGGTGCGTAACCAGAATGTCGAGGCCGATGGCTGCGGTGGCCAGGTCAAGATCCAGTCCTTCGCGACATTCCGGATCCGCACCGAAAACGGCAACGACACCCAAACCGTCTACGGCGAACCGAAAGACCTCTGATGACCAAGACTTCGTTAACGACTGTGCGAGGCTGCCTGATTGTGTTGGGCCTGGCGCTCCTGGCTGCGACATTCATGGTGCTGCCCACCGCGGGGTCGAAGATGATCGCCGGTGTGGCGGCGGCCGACCCGATCGTTCCGACTCCGCCGCCGCTACCGGCGTCGCGGGAGATGCCTCAGGATGCACCGCGTATCAACAATATTGGTGGTGCGAAAGTCTCGTCGAGCGCGCCCCAGGGTGAGGGCAACGGGATGGGACAGCCTCTGGCGGCCGCACGCGAGCTGTCGAATTTCACCGTGCCGATGTTCGCCAAAGACGGCATCTTCTTCCCCACCACGTGGGCGGGCAAGAACATCGCCATCCACCTACCGGGTGAGATGACCTTGCAGGCCGCGGCCTGGTCCGGTGACGGCGGCGCCACCTACACATCCAATGATGTTGACTACCAGGTGATCCCGTTCTCCGGCGGAGGCGGCGACATCATCATCCGCCGCAAAACCATCTTCTCTCCATCGGACATGGCGGTCGGTGTCAGGATTCCTGAGGGCACCCATCTGCGTCAGGGCGCCAACGTCGTCGTGGTCGAATCCGACCCGCACCCAGGTCGCCCCGCAACAGTCATCGGCACATTCTCGATTCCGGTGGCCCGCGACGCAAAGGGTGCTCCGGTGTCGGTATCCCCGGGTATTGGGCCCGGTTTCCCGAACCAGACCAACATCCTGATCAACCTGGGCCAGGCCAACATCTTCGCCTTCCCCATCGAGATCACCCTCTCGTACCGGGCCTCCAACACCCCCACCTCGGGCGCGCTGACCGCCGACTGGGACGGCATGCCTGCCGGCGTCAGCCCGCCCCAAATCATCACCGTCCCAGCTGATTACGTCACCGATCCAGGCGGCAAGTACCGGCCCGCAGGGGTTGATCCGGTGCTGTATGCCGAACGGCATTCAGGGATGTGCCAGGGCGGACCCAACGAGTTCCGGTCGCCGGATGGCCGTACTGCGGACTTCACCGTGTCCTGCCAACGCCAGCAGATGTGCCTGGACGCAACACCGCGGGACACCTCGGTTGATGTCTGCAACAACACCCTGTTCGCCAACATGTCCACCAACTGCACCTCGGCCTTCGGACAACAAGGCGACGAATACGACACCTGCCAGCACATCGCCAGCGACGAAGTCGCCTGGGTAAAAGCCAACATGCTCACCGGGCCGCTGTGCCAACCCATTACGCCACAGTCGAATACACGTCTGTTGCCCTCAAATGGAAACAGATACTGCCGATGACAACGCGATCAGAACGGAAAGCTATGGAACCTAACGAATCTTATGATCTGGTGCGTTCCCGACCGGTTAGCCCAGTCCATGGCAGCGCCCATAGGGAGGGGGGTAAAACCCCTCCGATCGTGATGAACGGCCAATGCCGGACACCGACAGTTCTACGACGGGCTGCGGCCAGCGTCGCGATCATCGCACTGCTTATAGGTGGAGCAAAGGTCGCCAGCATCTACTCAGCCCCGGGCAGCGGATTTTCAACTGTTCAGACAGCAGCAGCAGACCCTACCGGGCCGACGGGACCCGGAGGCGCAGGAATGACCGGCCCTCCCGGTGGCGGGTCTGAATTCGTCCCGCCCTCAATGCCATCAATGCCCGACTACACCGGAGGAAACCAGCCGCCGCTAGATCAGAACAACGGAGTATCCATCTACAACAGCGGAGTCCAGAGTGCTCCGAGTCAGGGCAACTCATACCCCAACCAGGCCCAGCGTGGCCAGAACCCCGACGGGACATGGCAGACCGCCGCCAACGGCGAACAGCAACCTATTCAGTACAGCACCGCAGCGCAATACACAGGGTCGCAGTCGGTACCGAATACCGCGCCACCTGAACAGCAATCACCACAGACTGGCGATCCTTCTTCGGTGCCCAGCCAGCAGCCAACTCAGGAGCCGACACAGACACAGGAACAACAGAACGATAACGATGTTCGACAGAATCAACGGCGGTGCGAAGAAATGGCACGCCAGCTAGGGCAGGAAGTTGTCTGGGTCGCCACCGGCGGTGGCCGGGGGAGTCTTGTCGGTGGACAGCGAATGATTGGGCGGGTTCCGCCGGATCCCAGCGTCGGGGAATGCCAGATTTGTGACGAGCAGGTTGCTCGACAGCAATACAATTCAAACCAATGTCAAGATGGCTTCGTGGGAGGCGCCGGGTTCGGCGGTTCTTTCATGCAATGCACCCGCATAGATAAAGTGCAACGGTCATATCATGACAAGGATGATGCCCGGATTGATTCGGATTCGAACTGCTTTCCACATGAACGCCAGGCAAAGTTTACGTTGTCTAGACAAGTTACTCGCACACTCACGATGCAAAGGGAAGACAGTAGTGGAGTATCCACTACCAACAGTATTAGTGGGCAAGCTGGGATAGACGCAGCTGTTGGAAGCATCAAGGGCGCTTTACAAGTGGCCGGCAGTCACTCGACTACTACAAACACGTCGAGTACCGTCACGGGCATCGACTCAGAGTCGGTTTTGGTCTCCGCGTCACATGAGTCGAGTGGAACGATCCCGGCATATACCACTCAATTTGTGGTCCCCAGTTACACGTTGGTTCAATTCACTACAATTACAACGTCGCCGGTTTACCAAGGTATGAAGCTCGTCGAACATGGCATACTATTGGTAGCCGATGGCGGCTCGGCCACATATGAGGAGCCAGGAAGATGCTAGTGATTAAGTTGCTTACGTTCGCGACGTTATCGCTTTCAGTAGCCACAATGACGGCATGCTCTGGAAGTCAAGCAGGCAATTCTTCCGCCACCTTGTCCGATCAGTCGGTGATCATAGAGAAAAGCCAGCTCCGGCTGAAAACGCGTGACGAAGCGTCTGCGTTACTGAACTCTGGACATTGGAAACCCGAGATCAGATACTATTATCAAGGTGCGCAACCGGACGATCCTATAGCTAAAGATGCTGCCGTATTGGGTACCTCGCCTAAATACGCAGACTTTATTGTCCAGGCTGTCTGCTTCTATACTGCAAAGCCGCGTCTAGTCACCATCGACCTTCTGCCGCGAGATAGGATCGCTTACTTGCCGGACGGTGGCAACTTTCGTGGTGCGCCATCGCCAAATAGTCAGGAAATAGCGGCAGGAAAATACGAAAATGAGAGTGCTGTAGGCGACCTCGGATGCGACATGTCCCGCAGCTCTATAAATCTTCAAGAAGAGCCACCGCAAAGTGGTCCTACGCCCCCGTATCCCCCGCAAGTAGTTAAATTCAGTGACCTGCTATTGCAACCCAGAAGCGAGGCCTTAAAAATCTTGAAATCCGGGAGATGGTGGCCGGATATTCAGTATCGGGTGATAGTGAACGAAAATCGGCTACGGTCAGAGAACAATTTTAATCTTGAGGGTTCTGAATGGGATGGCGGTAAGGTCGTTGATGTCTGTTCGCCTGACGGTTTGCGTAGGACTATCATTCTAACGCTTCGGCCGGCCGCCGATATTACTCCTGAAATTGAAGCGCAGGTGCGTGCACAAAATCAAACGGCGAACGCTTCTAACTGCGACAGAATCAAGACCAGTATCGATATCGGCAATTTTCCTTTGCCGGGACACTAGGATATTCGCAGATGAATACTTCAATTTTGACAAAGTCTGGCGTAGGAATTCTAACACTTGCAACGCTCGTTGGCTGTAGTGGGCAAGTCGCTAGCAGGCCAAATGCAACGGCCTCAAAGCTCATTCCCGACGCATCATCGAATCAGCATTTCGACGCTATTCCGGGCCAGTATCCATCAGCTCCACCCCCAGTTGTAGCGGGACAGGATCAAGCTCCGATCGGTGCTTGTGTCAACCTCTCAGGCACAACATCAAAAGCAGTTTTTCGAGTTACAGATTGTGGGGCGCCTGATACGAATTATCGTGTTATACAGCGAGTATCGACCCCTAGCGAATGTGTCGGAGACGCCGATCGACGCTATTACAATCTCGATAGCTCCGGAACAGGCTGGACCGCATGTATGGACCTTGCCTGGGCCCAGAACGAATGCCTGATCATACAGAACATATCCGTACAAAAAGTGTCGTGCGCCGATTCCGATGCACAAGGCAGGCAGAAACCTGTAGCACTGCTCACTGACACAACATCGGTGAACGGGTGTGGTACCGGCGGAGGTTTCGCGCATCCAGTGCGTCGGTTCACGGTATGTACCGAAATGCAGTAGCGGACGGCTAGCGGCCGTAGGACCCGGGCAGCCGACCCGCGCAGAATCACGCGCACCCTCCAGTGAGGTCACACGCCAGCGTCGGTGCGCGCGAAGCTCGCTGGTTTTGGCTTGCCTGTCTCAGGCGACGATCTCGCGGGCACGGGTCTCTTGAGCGGCCGAGGCTTCTGGTCCCGGTAGGCACACTTAGCCGAATAGGACCAAATCACCCGGTGCTGCTGGGTGATCTACCACCGTCACGTGACAGAACAGTGGCCGCCGCCCTGATCGGCGTGAATGATCCCTTCGGCGCCTTCCTGGTTCGAGATTGGGGTGCCGTTGAAGAAATGACGCGAAGTTGAGACAAACTTAGATGACACTACGCGAGACGACACTGGAAAATTGCAGCTCAGTGCGGTGGGATATGACACGGAGTTTGAGAACCTACATCGGTTGTCGCACCACCCGATGTTGTTGAACGGCATTGAGTTTGGGATCCAAATCGCCGCCCGGCACCGCGACCGCGCGGCCCGCCTCGCTAGACGCCAAATATCCCAGGCGCTTCATGAACAAGGCTGGTCGACGTGCTTTACACGCGCGTAGTCAGCTTTCGCAGCGTCTGATACTCGGCGTCGCGATACGGCCGCCCGTCTGGCTGTAGCAGATCGCTGAACCACACGTCCGGAACCTTGGTGTAGGGCTTGTCCCAGGAGTCCCACGGGAAGTAGGTCTGGGTCTTGCCTGCGACCAGCCCCCAGCTGTACGCACCGACGTTGTGCCGCTTCGCAACGGGGAGCACGCCCTCGACTGTGCTGCCCTGGTCGCGGGCCAGGTACTCAGTGCACAGGATCGGTCGGCCCAGCGGGGCGAGCTCGTTGATGCGGGCCTCGAACTCGGTGGGGCCCGCATACGAGTGGAACGAGATGACGTCGGAGTTGTCGAGTTGGAAACCGGCCATCTCACTACGGCTTCCGCGATCCCAGCTGCCCTGCCACACCCCACTGGTCAACGGTTGCACGGGGTTGACCGAACGTGCCCAGCTGAATACCTGCGGAAGCAGCCCACTGACGGCGTCGATCTTGTCTTTGCGTTCTACCTTGCGGTACTGCTTGGCTGGGTTGTCCGGCTCATTCCACAGGTCCCAGCCCAGGATCCGGTTGTCATTGCGGAACTGGCTCATGACGCCTACTACGTAATCTTTCAGCACCCCGCGGTAGCGCGGGTCGTCGATGCGGTGCGCCCCCGGGCTCTGTACCCAGCCCGAGTTGTGCACCCCCGGAGTCGGCGCCCGCTGGGCTCCTAGCTGAGGATTTGGATCCCAGCACGAGTCGAAGAAGACGAACAGTGGCTTGATGCTCTGGCGCGCGGCGATCCCGACGAATTGCGACAGCCGGTTCTGGAATCCGGCGCGGTCCTGGGCCCACAGCAGATCGTGCAAGAACACCCGTACGGTGTTGAACCCCAGTAGCCGGCACGCCCCCAACTCGCTGTCGATGCGCCGCGCGTCATAGGTGTCCGGCGCGAACATCTCGAGTTGGTTGATCGCGTTCGAGGTGATGAAGTTGGTGCCGACCAGCCAACCCTGCGCCTGGTACCACGCGTTGGCGCGTTCAACCGGCCATTGGCCTGGCGCGGCCGTCGCCCGCGGGATCACCGAAAGAGGAGCCAGTATCTGGGGGAGAGTCGCTGCTGCCAGCACCAGCGGAATCTTCAGGGCCGTTCGACGGTGCACCCAGTGAACATAGTGGCGCCCAGCAAGTACTCAGGGCTCACGTATCGCATTGCAACCACTGAGGTTTCATATCGTTATCAACTTGAAGCGCCCGGGGTTGGTGGCTATTACATGGGTCAGCACCGACGCTGGCCGTCATGAAGCAGCGCGATAGTTTTCGTTCGGCGCGCCCGGTACGCAGCGCCGCCGCCAGCTCGCGTCTTCACGGGCCCAGATGCCCACCAGCTCGAGCGCACCATCCAGCATCTAACGTGTGTCCGCCGAGTCTTCGTTGTTGCGATGTTGCGTCGCGAGATTAGCTGGCAATGCTGGTTGTGGTCGCTGAAATCACTGGGTGCCGGGACCGCCGCCGACGGTGCCGTTCATGTCGGCGGGGCCGCTGGGGACCCCACCCGCGGCCCCATTCACGCCAGCGGGACCGTTGGAGGAACCGCCTGCGGAACCGCCGCCGGGACCACCGATGGGGGGGACGTTCGAGTTGGCGGAATTGTTGACGGGACCGCTGGGTGAACCACCGATTGGGCCCGTCACGTCGGAACGGTCAGAGTTTCCGATGGGACCGGTCACGTCCGAACCCCCGGAAGAATCGCTGTCAGGATCGGCCACCTCGGAATTGCCGGGGAGGGCCATCACCGTGGAAACGACGCCATCGTGGCTGCCGTGATTGGTGGTGATGGTGCCGCCGAACAAAGTCACGACCCCGCAGACCACCAGCGCTCGTCCCAACATCCGGTGGCGGATTGAAGTCTTATCCGTCATAGCCGCAACCCTAGTTTATTCTGTAAACAATTGCTAGCATCGTCGGACATCCGAGGTTCGTTCATAGATGTCTCTTGCCGGCGCAAGATCGGCATGAGTGCAGTACGCGTTTTTCGCGGAAGATCGATCACACACCAAGGGAGAGAAGTAGATGCGCATCAAGAATCTGCATGTCACCGCGTTGCCCGCCGCAGTAGGCGTCATTGCCTCAGTTGCGGTGGGCTGCTCACACAAGACTGGTGACGCGCCTTCGCTCAGTTCTGCTAGCTCAGCCGCTTCGTCGGCGATTTCTTCCATCACCGCTTCGCCCTCCGAAAAGCCCAGCACCACACAGATTCCGGGTAAAAACGGCACGCCTTACACCGTGGAGGGACCGATCCTCGCCAAGTGGAACACCCTGAATGATGTTCAGAAGAAGGACCTGGGCGCACCGTACGACAATCAGAAGGAGACCCTGGATCGGAGCGGCGTCTATCAGCAGTTTGACGGCGGCGTGCTGATCTACCGCAATGGCGAGCCGGTCTATTTCGTGTGGGGCAAGATCCGAGACACCTGGAATGACAACCAAGCCTCACAAGGCAAACTCGGCTATCCCACGGCCGATGAGGTGACCGAGACCGACGGCTCGTTCAAGTCCACCTTCGAGCACGGAACGATCACTTTCAAAGCCGGCGATGCCGATGCGAAAGTCTCACTGACAAACTGAGCAACCAGTAGAAACGTCAGCACGGGCACGGGTCGTCGGTAGCCCTCGAAACGCCGCAGACGACCCGTGCCGCTGACAACAACGGAGTTGGCCATTCCAAAAGCGAGACGCTTGTCTCGCTGCACGACATCGTGAGAAAGGTTGGGAAACATGGGAATTACTGATGACGCCCAGAACAAGTTCGATGATCTTAAGGGCCGCGCTAAGGAAGCCGCCGGGTCCGTCACCAACGACGACGATCTGAAAGCTGAAGGACAAGCCGAGCAGGGGATCGCCTCTGCTAAGCAGAAGATCGCTGAGGCTGCCGATAAGGTCAAAGAGGGTGTTGAGGCCGTCAAGGACAAGCTAACCGGAAACGACTAGCCAAGCCGCGATCAATAGGCGGCGCCCGACGCGGGTCTGTATCGCCTGCGCCACAGAGCGGTCACCGACCGACGGACTGCACTAACGCTTTAATCCGTTGCACGGCTGACGATTTGACTTCCATCGAGCACAGTAGTGCTGTCATGTTGGAATGCCGGATCGTATGGGTTCCGGACCAGGTGACGGCGTGCACTTCATCGCCTGCGCGTTGGCGTCGAGATTCGCCCGTTTCGTCTGTTGCTGGGATAGGCAGCGTCAGGCTGCTGTCACCTACTCGGGGTCGCCGACGTGGCCGTGCAAAACGATGCGTCCGTCCGCGTCAGCCCGTCCTTACGGCCACTGAGAATCGAGGGCATCACCCGCACCACCAAGTCCCGGATGCTTGCCGAAGGCGTCATGACCAACCGGCCGTGCCGCCTTCTCTGAAGCACGGCAAAATTGATCCATAAATAATTAGCATTGCGGGGGCTGGGTGTCCTAAATCGGGCGGCCAGCACGACGAAGAGCGTCTTTGGTGCACTACAGAGCCGGGGGAGTGCTCCTCGATAGCAAACTCTCGACCGTTCTAGATGGCCCGTACGTCACGGTGCCACCGCTCATCAGCGATCTCCCGGGCCACGCCTCGTTCGTTGCACGCGTTGAGTCAATTCCGCCACCCGAGGCGACAGTAAGTCCGGCCGCGGCAGCAGCGGCCCGCCCTGGCCGTCTGGGGCACGCACCCGCCATATAGTGGAGATCACTGGCTTTCGGGCGATAGCGAGACGGTTTCACGCAGTTTCTCTTGATACGGTTGCGCGATGGCATGGGACGCGCATTCCCAGATAAATTCTGGTACGGTTGTCCCTATCCGCCCAGTGGCAGCGGGGTCGTCTCTTCGCGTCCGCACAGCCATTCAAGCCGTCGCAGCAGCTTTACTGGCAATGACGTTGTCGGCATGCGATCCGCCGACGCTGGAGAGTCTTGACCTACCGGCGCCAGGCATCGGATCCGATGCTTATGTGGTGACTGCAAAGTTCGCCAATGCGCTGAATCTGCCAGATTTGGCAAAAGTGCGCCTCAAGGGCGCAGATATCGGCGAGGTCGAATCCATCGAGGCCATCGACGATGTGGCCGTCGTCAAGCTTCGGATACTCAGGGGTGTACGCCTGCCGATCGGCTCAACCGCCCAGCTGCGCAGTGCAACCCCATTGGGTGACGTGTTCGTAGCCCTCGAACCGCCCAATCAGCCATCTGCGGAACTCCTTAAGGACGGCGACGTTCTCGACCTACAAACCACGTCGTCGGCTGCCTCCGTGGAAGGTGTGCTCAGTTCAGCAGCGGTATTGGTCAACGGTGGTGTGGTGCGTAACTTGACCCATCTGGTCAACGGGCTCGGCAAGGCTTCGGCAGACAATGGTCGAACTCTGGGAGACATTGTGGGGCAATCGAATCAGCTGCTGGACACCCTCAATAAGCGTTCGGTACAGATTCAAAACTCGTTGGATAAGACGTCCCAACTGGCCGCCTCGATTTCGTCACGAGAGAAGACAATCAACGATCTACTCGAGGCATCAGCCCTGGGCGTGCAGGCGATCGATGCCAATCAGATCGGCGACCTGGCCAACAAGAGCGGGCAGATCAGCGACCAACTTGCCAAGCTCCCATCAATCCAGGGCACCGACGGCCGCAGCACACTCGCCGACTTCAACTCGATCGCGCGCGGCTTCAATGACATCGCGGTGAGCCCCGACACCAGCCTGGTCGCACTCAACCGGCTGATACCAGTGCTCATTAAGGCCAACGCCGGTAGTGCGCAAGCACACGACGTCAATATCGCCAAGCTCGCACTGGGTAACCTCGACGATGCAGGCAACAAGGGCTCCACCGATTACCACGGACCCAAGCAGGCAGACTGGGCCTACTTTGTCGGTAGCTTCAAATACACCCTGTACCGGCTTCAGGAGCGCATCGTTGGGCAAGGCCCGAACCCTCCAGCCCCCCAAGATAGTTCGGTACCGCCAGGCCGGTGAGCCATGAGAACCTACATCTTGTGGGCCAGTACTCTCCCGACATTCTCGCCTCAGGGCTCGACGTAGTCTTCTGTGGGATCAACCCGGCCTCCACCGCCGTGGCCGACGGACACAACTTCTCGAACCGGAGCAACCGTTTCTGGGAAGTGCTTTACCGGGCCGGCTTCACCGACATTCGCCTGCGCCCGGAGGACGAGCGTCAGCTGCTGACGTACGGGTGTGGCATCACCGCTGCTGTCAGCCGCGCAACACCCCGAGCCGACGACGTCACGGCGAGCGAATTCCGTGCGGCCCGGCCAGATTTTGAGGAGAAGATGCGGTGCTTGGAACCTCGAGCACTGGCTTTCCTCGGAAAGCGTGCGGTGGTCTCCATGCTAGAAGCCCCACACATCGCCTTCGGGCTACAGCCGTTTCGCTTCGCGGAGGTGACGACGTGGGTGTTGCCGAACCCGAGCGGGCTCAACCGGCGGTTTACGCTCGATGTACTTGTCGACGCCTACGCCGAGCTCCGCATGTCTCTCACTGATGGAAGTTCCACTGGCCGACGTCCTGGGCCAGGGCATCGCTGACATCGACCTCGAGCCCGCCGACCACCGGGCCCGGATTGGACGCGGTGCTCACAATGCGTTGGTAGAGAACCGCGCCGGGGAAGACCTGGCCGCGCGACCACGACCGGGTCTGCCAGGCCCAGACGTGGCCGGGTGAGCGCGAATTGCCGATCACACCGTCGGCAGCGGCCCACTGGCACGGATTGACACCCCCGTAGATACCGGTGCGCTGCACTCCAAGCACCGAGTTGATGCCCCGAAACCACGGCAGTGCAACGTCATTCCAGGTGTCGCGGTTGATGTCGTCGTCGACGGAGAAGAAGACGGGTGCGCTCTGGCCGCCGCCGGCCGCGGTATGCAGCTGCCAGGCGGTGCGCGCGTCCTCGACGCCGCCGGCGAATCCACGGGTGAAGTCCGACGGAGCTGTCCCCCCGGGCTTTCCGTATTGGAAATTGCTGACGATCACCAGCCCGGCCGCGGTGAGCGACTGAGCATAGGGCCGGGTGATCGGCTTGGCGCCCATCGAGGAGCCGGGACGCGACGTCGAGACGTAGTTGATCACTCCCGAGTGCCCGGCGGCCTTGATGTGCTCTGCCGGAATCTGGCGCATGGCAAAGTCGATCAATGTGGGCGCAGCGGCCGACGCCGTCGGTATACCGGCACCGGCTGATGCTGCACCGAGCCCGGCGAGTGCTGATACCGCAGTGGCGTAGCGCAGCGCGTCACGTCGGGTCACCGAACGTGAGGAGCGTAGAAAGCTGTCAGTCCCCGACGACTCTTGCATCGCAGGAAGTTAACAATGTGACTGTTGTTAAAGATGTAGCCTCGCCGGTACTTCCGATAACGTTCTTGCATCAAGGCGTGCGATCTCGTGATCGGTACGGGCGCAGTCGTTCTCGGATACAGGCCCGACTAGTTGCTGTAGAGACGCAGAACCTGCGCCGCTGTGGTGGCGATGTCGCCGCTCAGCCGCACGACCGGCGGGCCGCCACGCTGATGGATGACGTTCGCCAGAATGATTACGTACGTGTCCGAGCCCGGGTCTATCCACAGCGATACCCCGGTGAAGCCGGAGTGGCCGAAGCTGCCGATGGGAAAGAGCATTCCGCGCGGCTTGGATAATTCGGTATCGATATCCCAGCTGAAGCCGCGCAGGTTCTGTCCCGCAACGGCCGGGTAGCTTGGCGCGAGCAGGGGATCTGTTGGGTTAGGGCCCTTTTCGATGGCCTGGCGGGTGGCGTTGTTAGCGGCCTCGAGTTGCGCGGCGGTATGGCCGGGCTGCTGCGGACTCGTCATCAATTCCAGCGTGGATTGTTTCAGCGGGAACGGGCTCGGCCGCCCGGCGAGCCGATCGAGAAGCGCCTGGGAGTACCGGCCGACGTCATCGGCGGTCGAGAACACGCCGGCGCTGCCGGCCACACCGCCCATCCGGCGCGCGGTTGGGTCATGCACGGTGCCGCGAATCAGATGGTCGTAATGGGGGTTGAGGCCCGGGGAGTCTTCGTCGTGCGCTGTCGGCGCGATGCGTGTCAACAGATCGGTGCTCCAGGTGCCCGGCAGGCACGGGGCGCCAGTATGCGCGGTCTTATCGAAAGCAATTGCCGTACCGATGATTTGGTGCTGCCCGCACGCCTTGGCTGCGGGCAGGTACCGTGTGTCGGCCATGCCCAATGGCGCAAAGACGTTGTCCTGCACATAAACATCCAATGGCTCGCTGGTGATCTTTTCGATCAGTGTGCCGAGGATGATGAAGTTGATATCGGAATAGTGGAACGTCGTGCCGGGATCGAACGCCAACGGGGCGGTGAGTGCGCGATGGATGCCGTCTGCCTTGTCGGCCTCCATCAGGCCCCAGGGGCCCTGATGGCTCAAGTCGCCTCCGATACCCGAGGTGTGCGTGAGCAGCATGCGAAGCGTCACCTGGGCGCGGCGTGGATCGTGGGCGGGGTTGAAGCCCGGCAGGTATGTCTGCACGGGTTCGTCGATTGCTACCAGGCTCTTTTCGTACAGCTGGAGAAGGGCCACGCTCGTCCCGAGAGGTTTGGTCAACGATGCCAGGTCGAACATCGTGTCTTCGGTCATCGGCTCGGCGGGCGCGGGCGACCCATCCAGGCCGGGTTCGTCGGGGAGCTTGCGCCACCCGAAAGCCTGCCGGAAGGCAACCGTGCCGGCGTGTCCGATCTCCACCACCGCACCGGGCAGCCGGGGTGCCGCAACCGCGTCGTTTACGAGGCGGGTGACGGGGGCGAAAGGGCCTTGAGGAACGACGCTCGGCGCAGGGATCTGATGCGCCGAGTTCCCGCACGAGGGCACCCCCGCCAGGGCAAACAGGACTGCGATGGCGGCGAAGGCCCGGGCGACGCACGATCCCGATACCGTCACCAGATCGACGGTAGTGGAATAGCAGGACCAGGAGCTTTCAAGGGGGCGTTCAGAGCTGTCGGCCGAGAGAATGGATGCATCAGCTGACCAGCTCCCAGGGAAGGTGGGCGGTTGGGGATGTCTATGAGGAAGTCACGAGTCGACGGGCTGTACGTGGATTTCTTCACCGAGTGTTGCGCTGGTCGGGTCTTGTGGGCAGGTCGCGCGACGTCCTTGCGCTGGAGGGACTGCACCGCTCGTTGCAACGCATCAAGGAGACCACCGAGGGCTAGTCTCCGGAGCTCCGGGTCTCCACGTAATCGGCGACGCGCTGGTCTGCCGGGTCGGGGGACTGACGCAGTCCATCGATGACACCGGTGCGATTGCGTTCGGGCTGGTTCTGCGACATCTTTGTCTTGCCTTCGACACGATCGATGCTCAGTTCGATCCCGACGATCGCGCGTATCTGTGCGGTGGTGAATGGCTCTGGCGCATCATCGATTCCCCACGGTGACTCCCTGTTCTGTTCATGCCGGTCCGTGAGTTCGGCGACGAGCGTGCGTACCCAGTCGGCATCGTCATGAGCGGTGAGGGTGCCGTGCACGGTGATGACTTCGTAGTTCCAGGTGGGCACCACCTTGCCGGTCTCGCCTTTGGTGGCATAGAAACTCGGGGAGATGTATGCCTGTGGCCCGGGAACGATCGCGACGGTCGGCCCGCTCCGTTGCCAGTGCGGGTTGGCCCGAGATACATGCCCCACCAGGGTGTTGGTCGCGGCCCGATAGAGCAGAGGAACCGGAGTCACCAGGTATCCGTCGGCGTCATGCGTGACGAGGTGTGCCAGGCCGACTTCGGAGAGTGCCGCAGCTGCCTCGTCATCCCGCATCGCGAAGTTCTTCGGTACGTACACGAGCTCATTGTCCTTAACTGCTGTTGGTGAAGCGAGTGATATACGCGGGCTTCGCCCTGTAAGGGCGTGCGATCTCGTCCCCAGCGGCCCTGCCGCGTGACCACCTACAGTGGTTGTTCGAAGAACATCGAGAGGACCGTATGTCTACGGAAACGCCTGCTACACGCCTCGAGACGGATGTCCGGGTGGTGCAGCCGCGCGCCTTCCTGCCGGTCTTTCTGCTCGCCTACTTCGCCTCCGCGGTCGCGCTGCTTGCTGCCGGGGCGGTGAGCATCCCCTTGCGTCTCGCCGAGCTTGACCCAGAACACAAGACGCAGGCGCTGTCGCTGACGATGGCTCTCGGCGGAATCGCGATCATCGTGGTGACACCGCCGCTGGGCCATCTCAGCGACACGTCGACCTCGCGATTCGGTATCCGCAGGCCGTTTCTTGTGGGAGGCACCCTTATCGGGGCGGTGGGTCTGACGACATTGGCCACGGCGCCGACGGTCGGGGGAGTCGTCGCTGGTTGGTGCATCACCCAGATGGGTTTCGCGGCAACGCTTGTGGTGTTCAACGCACTATTGGCAGATCAGATATCGGTCGCTATCCGCGCACGTGTCGCGGCGGTGTTTGGCATCTCGACCAGCCTGGCGCCCGTGGTCGGCAGTGTGTTCATCAACGTCCTGCCCAACGACCCCCGATGGTGGTTCGGTCTCCCGGCGGTGCTGGCGCTGCTGTTCAATGCCGCCGCGGCGTTTGTTCTGCGCGATATCGTCCGCACCCAGCGGCTTCCCCGCAGCTGGCAAGCGATCCTGGCCAGCTATTGGATAAATCCAAGGAAGCACCAGGATTTCGCGTGGGCGTGGATCTGCCGGCTCTTCGTCACGATGTCGGTGCTGTTGGTCACTGTCTACATGCTGTACATCGTGGCAGGCACCCTGGGGTTGTCCGAGCATGAGGCGGCCGCCAAGTACGGGATCATCATTGGCGCCTTCCTGGTCACCAACATGCTTACCGCGGCGGTGTCCGCATGGTGGTCGGATCGCACCGGACGGCGCAAGGGCATTGTCTGGACCTCATGCCTGATCACCGCGGTTGGCTTGGTGATCCTGTTGCTGTTCAAAGACTTTCATGCCCTCCTACTCGGCGCGGCGGTAATCGGAGCCGGGCAGGGCGCCTACGCCGCGGTGGACTTGGCGCTGATGACGGAGGTGCTCCCCGAGACGGAGTCGTCGGGGAAAGACCTGGGCGTGGTGGCCATGGCGTACCTGCTGCCGCAGCTGCTCGTCCCCATGTTGGCAACAGCGCTATTCGGGTTGCACCATGACCAAGGAGATTTCAGCGTCCTGTATCTCGCTTCGATGATGCTGTCGGTCCTGGGTGGGCTAGCGGTGCTTCCGATCAAAGCCGTGCGCTAATAGCGGCCGTCCGCGGGATCGGATGCGGTCACTCGTCGTGGGGTCCGATGTAGGACGCCACCGCGGAGTAGAAGATCTCGACGTAGATGTCGATCATGTGTTGGCGGTCTAAGTCGGGGCGGGATTGCCACCAGTGGCCGAGGCGCTCGGCTGCCCCGGACATGGCGTGAGCGAGACCTTCGGCGAACAGCTCAGGTATGCCAGGCCGATCCTTGATGATCAGCCGGTAGGTCGTCTGGATGATGCCCAGCCGCAAGTCGGCGAGTTCTTCACGTGACTCGGTGGGCAGCACTGCGGCGCTGCCGTCAATGAGCTCCCACCGTTCGGGGCGGGTCTGGACGAGTTCAAAGAACAGGCCGGCGGCGGTGGCGAATTGCTCTCGCACCTCCAGTGTGGAGTCCACCCGCGAGATAAGGGCCTCTATGAAGTCGGCTTGAGCCCGGCGGGCACAAGCCAGATACGCCCCATCTTTGGTGGTGAAGTGGCGATAGGCAATGGGCTTCGTGACCCCCGCGGCCTGGGCGATATCGCCCAACGACACCGCGGCGAAGCCACGCTCAAAGAACAACTGCTCGGCGGCGTCGAGCAGGTGACTGTGACGCAGCACCCACGGTTGACGCGTCGAGCTGGTCTCCATGGCTCAACAGCCTAACTCCACTTGTTACTTCTGGTAACAAGGGCTATGTTACCCGTAGTAACAATGGACCTGTGGCCGGCACAAGGAGCATGTGATGAGGGGATTCGATGGTCGTGGTGCGTTCCGCTCCCGACACACCGCCTCGAAGACGAGCAGTCGCAAACGGTCGAGTGGCCGCGCTGGGCGAATCCTCGGCACGTTGTGGATGCCCTTGGTGGCGCTGATCGTGATCGCGGTCGTCGCGTTC
>NZ_MAEW01000021.1 GCF_002013375.1 Mycobacterium sp. D16Q13
GCATTGGCGTCCGCGCGAGGTAGAAGGTGTGCCCCCGCTTAAATCTGGCCATAGACGCCTGTTGAAGCGTTCAACATCTCACCGTGTTTTCCCATGTCGCGCCCTGTTGAATGATGCGAAACAAGCGATGCCTCATCACATATATATGCAGGTCAGAGCGCATTTAAATCCAAGCAATCTCGGGTTCGAAACCCTCCGCGCCCACCAAATTTGTGATGCGGCTATGGCCTCCCTCGGGAGCATCGAGCGCAGCGATGGAACGCTGTGGGGCCGGGGAGCCGCAATCTCCTGGACGCGTGCCGCCGGAACAGGCCACCGTGCGACACATCCGCGAGTGGGTGGCATGGGCCATCAACTATGCACCCGGCTCACCGACATCTGTGCTATCGAAGCACGCCTAGCCGCAAGCCGCCGTCAATGTTTGCGGTTGGGTAAACGAAAAGTTCCCTAGCAATAAATCATCCGTCTCTGGTGACGCCGGTCCAAGATCTGCTCTGGCGAAGTTTCTGCAGCTAGCTGGCAGTCTCGCATTCCTTTGATTCGGATATTTTTCAGTTAGCTTCAAATAAGGTTATGAACTAGTATTTTATGTTCTGTAGCGACGGTGTACCGTTCCGAACCATGGCCGCAAAAGAGACTTTCCAGCGCAGTAAGGGCAAGCTTATTTCTGTCCGTGATTGCCACCGGATTTGGCCAACAGGGCGCCGTGCGAGTCGGGATGCAGGTTTCCTGGAAGCTCCTTCCAGAAGATTGCCGTCATTGGTCAAGGCAGTAGCATTGCTCGCTGCTGTGGCGATCCCGCTGTCGGCGGTACAGCCAGGCACACTCTCGGATAGCCCGGTGCGGCTGGCCAGTGCACAACGCCAGGTAGATGCCGCTGAGTCGGCCTTCGAAGCCTCACCGTTCACCAACACCGCACCGTTGAGCGCCCAGCAGCGCAGCCAAGACTTACCTGTCGATCCGGAAGCGGGATTCACACTCCAAGACGGCCCCCAGGGAGCAGTGCAGATGGTCGCGGCCGACGGACTCGGCCAGGGCTGTGCGACCGAATCCGGACACATGCTCTACCCCGATGCAGGGGCCGGATACACCTTGATCGCGGGACGCACGGCGGCCGGTACCCGCACGTTCGCGCGTCTGGACCAGGGCAGTGGCCCACGGTCGGTGACGATGTTCCTGCGCACTCCGGCTGACACGGTAATGCTCGGGCACACCAACGGTTTTGTAACGATCAACGCTGCCACCGAGGCGGCGCCGACGCTGGGCATGTTCACCCCGGCAGAGGCCCGCGACAGTGCGGGCCGCATCGTGCAGTCTTCGGCGGTCCTGCAGCAGGTAGGCCCGCAGCTGTATCAATTCTCCGAGGTTATTGTCCCTGACGCCCAGACCGCATGGCCGGTGTACGTCGATCCAGGGTTCATGGACTTCGTCAAAGACCCCATCGGAGCCACCAAAGAAGTTGCCGCATCGGCAGTCTCGGCGGTCTCCAACGTCGCCGAGAAAGTCGGGGACCTATCCCAGCAGGCGGCCTCGGCCACCTGGTCTGGCATGAAGACCGTTGGTAACTTCGTCAAGGAGAACCCGCTTGAATCGGCGATGATCGTCGGCGGAGTTGCCTTGTCATTCACCGGGGTTGGCTCGGGTGCGGGCGCCGCGCTGATCGGCGCCGGCGTAGTCAACGCCTCGGCCACCGTCATGGATGCCGTGGCCGCTCACAACCCCGAAAACCAAACCCTGGGCAATGTGGCCATGGTGCTGGATACCGCCTCGCTCATCACCCCGCAAGGAGCGACCAAGAAGGTTCTCAAAGAAGGCCTGGAAGCCGTCGGCGAGCAGGCCGTCAAACACGTCGACGACGCGGTAGACGCCACCAAAAGCCTCCCGATACCCACGCCCAAAGAGCAACTCCGCCAAGATATCCCTGGCGCGGGAAGTGCACCGGCAGTCGCCAATCCGGCCGACGTGCCGAAGACGCCGAACGCGCCCCCGACAGCAACCACACCGAAAATACCCGGTTATGGCCCGTATGGGCCACGGTCGCTACCGGCGTGCACCAGCCGCGACTGCGGACATGTCGCCGACCTGCCGTCGGCGGTGTACAACGAGCATGAGATGCCCGGGCACATCGACCACAATCTGGATGCCATCGAAAACGGCAAACCGTCAATCATGACGAAGAACAACGGCCGACAAGAAACCGACCAGAACCGTTACCAGGCACAGAAGGGTCACGAGCGCGCGCCCGAGGGAAGTGTGCTGCACGAGTATCCCGTCGCCTCATCCCAGGAAGGCGGCCGGGGAGCTGTGGTAAGCCAGCAGCCGCGAACCGAATCCGATATCGAAGGGCAGACGTACAGGGACCTGTTTCGCCGCCAAGGCGTCAAGCCGGGAGACAAATTCACCCTCACCTTTCAGGGCACTGACGGCAAGACACGTTGCGCCCAATGCCAACTTGACCGACGCGCCCAGCAGCAGCACGCCGAGAGCGAAACGCGGCAGCACCGTGTCAGCGCTATTGAGGGCGCCCGGCCGCAGGACCAGCGCGACAAGCTCGCCCGCACAGCGGGGCAGGTAAACCGCGAAGCACTGCGGGAGCGGCCCGAATCGGCCGAGGATCAGCGCAAGCAACAGGCCACGCATGTGCAGGCCTCTACCAACCAAACTCGTCAACACGCCGTGGAACGAGCCCGCACCACCAACTCCCAAAGCGGCGGTAGCAGCAGCAATAATGGGCATAGCTCAAACTCTCACGAGGGTAGTGGCGGTTCGCGCTCCAAGAGCAACGGCAGCAAGAAGAACAACAAGAAGAACGGTAAGGGCAACCGTGCCAAGAGAAGTAGAACGGGGCGCCGCTAGCAATGTCAGGTAATTCGCTACTACTTGAGACCGAGATCTTCCCCGACTACGGGGTGATCATCTTGGAAGACGTTGGCACGTTGGATTTTCCAGACGGGCCGTTCGATGAAGTGCTCGCATCGGACCACCAAATATCCGTTCGCGCACTGCCCACCGACCAAGCAGTCGCAACGGGGACGAACGTTCACGTCAGGGTGTTCAAAGGCGAAGAATCCACCGGGCTTGGCACGATTGTCTTCGACGGAAAACTCACGTTCACTAACCCCATTCTGGGTGTGGGCCAAATGCTCAGTGATCCAGAGGAGCTCGAGACCGTACCCCTCGACCGATCCGGGCCTGTGCACCTCCAGATATTCGTTAACCCGCCTCAGGATGCAACCGAGGTCAACGTCCTGATCCGCTACGACCTGAGCTAGCCAAGACTTCAATGGACCCGCGTCGGCACGAGCTCTTGCTCGACGTCAACGTGTTCCCCGACTATGGACAGATACGCATCGAAGACCTTGGCGCAAAAGAAGTTCCAGATGGCTGGGGCGTAGAAGAAGCATTCATCGCAAGCGAGCACGCTGTCTACGTCCTAACCATGACCGCCGACGAGGCAGACATGGCCAATCGGGGAGTGCAGGTACGAGTTCTACGCGGGTCGGATCATGACGGCCTGGGCGAGCTGATATTCGACGACCGTAAGCAACATCCCAAGCGACGGACTTGAGTGGCCGATCGAAGGTGCTACCGAAATCAACATCGTTATCTAGCACCGACAATGGTCCCGCGAGTCTGGTTTACCGTCAGTCCAAGTCGGCGAGGGCCTTGCGGGCGGCCTCGAGTTCGGCTTCCAGCGCGGCGACTCTAGCGGCCTGCTGGGAGCGCGCTTCCTCGATGACCGCGTCGATAGGGGTAGACAGATCCTCGTGCAGCTCCTTGGCTGCGCGGGAGACGGCGGCGGCCGCGACGGCGAGGTTACGAGCTAGGTAGGTGCTGCCCTGCTTGAGCTCGGCGTGCCATTCGCCATCGGCGGTACCGGTGACGGTGACGGTCAGTTCGAGGGTCTTGGTTCTCTTGCCCGTCGTCTTCTTGGCTGATGCCTTTTGCGGCTTGTCTTCGGTGGACGCTTCAGAGATCGGCGCAACAGCGCTCGTCGGGACGTCGACGGGGCTCATCAAGACGTCGGAAGTGCTTGGCTCGGTGTCCAATACGTCTGCTGCTGAAGTGTCTACAGTCATCGTCACGGTGAGCTCCTTCTGAAGTTCGCGCGCAGGGGCGGGTAGTGACAGTCATTAGAACACACGTTCGATGCACTGGGTCAACCTGGCGCGCGCGTGATCGGCCGGCTGGGGATCGGGGGTGAAATCCTCGGCGGTTACCAATACTGGTTAGCAGGCAAACGTCTCAATGTTGCCCCCTGGCAACCATTTGCTCGGCCGACCTTCGACGCTTGAGTCGTCGGCTCGGTGATCATCTGCCATCTTTCCGCAGATCTGGCGCGGGTTGGTGGCCTGTCCTGTGGCATCGTGCCGTGCCTAGCGCTGCATGTTCGCTATCGCCGATATTGAAATGTTTTCTGTAGCTGTGCTCACACTCTTTGGCTCTGGCTCGCAGTGACCTCGGAAAAGTTCGCGATCTTGATCACTCAAACTGTGACGACACGGTCTCAGTGTTGACAAGAGGGTGTCTCGGCCTTAGATTCTCAGCATTGCCATGCGATGTATTTTCCCAGGAAGATGCGATTGATGGCATTGCCTACGAATAGGCGGGCGTACGGGGGTCCGGCCCGATCGGGTTAGGACGGGACACGGAGGGGTTCGGTTTCATGAAGTTGCCAAATTTGGCACGTCGAAGCTGTGTCGCTGCCATCGCAACGTCTGTGACAGTTGCGATGGGGCTTTTGGTGGGCGTTTCTGACGCTGCCGCGGATCCGCAGGGGATGCCGGACCAGTACCAGCAGTTCGTGACGGATGACGGCTGGACTGTCGGTTTGACACTGACCAACGAGGTCATCGACCACATCGACAACATCGCTGGTGCGAGCAACTCTTGGCAGGCGCGTGTTTCTTACCGGGCTGAGGCCACGATCACCGGTAACGGTGGCGCCGTGATCCAGGATGCGCAGCTGGAAACGGGGTATTTCGTGGGGTGCCGCACCGACTCCTCGTCGGGAGTCGAGCTGGGCGGTGACCTCGGTTTGACGCTCTCGCAGCAGGTATTCGGCCAGGGCTATGGCGGCGGCTACGGACAAGGTAGTCAGAGCGGTGGCGGTGGTGGCGGCTTCGGTGGTGTGTCCGGTGGCGGTTCGCTGGGCGCCCAGGAGCACATCGGCGGCTACATGCGCGTGCTGCTGAAGCCTGGTGGCCTGGCTCAGCTGCCGATGGACCGGATCAACTTCCGGAACATGCGCGCGGTCTCGCAGGTGCGTAACCAGAACGTCGAAGCCGACGGCTGCGGCGGCCAGGTGAAGATCCAGTTCTTCGCGACATTCCGGATCCGCACTGAGAACGGCAACGATACCCAGACCATCTACGGCGAGCCCAAGGACCTGTGATGACTACCCGTACTCGTGGTGTGGTGCTGATGGCCGCGCTGGCATTCATGTTCTCCATTGTGATGGGTTCTGCGCCAAGAACTTTGGCGGATCCCATCCAGCCGCCACCCCCGAAGCCCATTCCGTATCCGGTGGCGCAGCCCGATGATCTGCCGCGAATTGCGCCGATCGGTGGGGCACAGGTCAAGACCAATACGCCGTTGGGTCTTGGGCCCGGGACGGGTCGGCCGTTGGCGGCCGGCCGCGAACGTTCCAACGCCACCATCTCGCCGTCACCCACCGATGGCACTCATCTGCCGACCGCGATCGCCGGTAAGGATGTCGTACTGCATCTGCCTCAGGAGCGAGAGCTCACACCGGCGCAGTGGGGCGACGGTGGTTCGGCGACCTTCACCTCCCATGACACCGACTACCGGATTTCACCGTTCGCGGGCGGCGGGGTCGACGTGAACATCATCCGGCGCACCATCTTCACGCCGGAGAACTTCACCTTCGGTCTGCGGGTTCCTGAGGGCACCCACGTGCGCCAGGGCTCCAATGTGGTGTTGGTCGAGTCCGACGCCGCGCCGGGTCTGCCGGCCACGACGATCGCCACGTTGTCGGTGCCGGTGGCGCGCGATGCCAAGGGCAATCCGGTGCAGGTGAACCCGGTGATCCACGGCGACTACATGTATCAGCAGTCCAACCTCGCGTTGGATCTTGGACCCGCCGACATCTTCGCGTTCCCGATCACGATCACGCTGTCCTATCGTGCGTCGTCGATCCCCGCCAGCGGTCAGCTGACCAGTGACTGGGACGGGCTGCCCGAGGGGGGAGGCCCGCCAGAGGCGAAGAAGGCCGCCCAAATTATTGGTGCGCCAGGCGATTACGTTGTCGACCCGGGTGGCGCTTACCGGCCTGCCAGTGTCGATCCGGTGTTGTATGCCCAGCGGCATGCCGATCGCTGCCTATCTGGTCCGAACGAATTCCGATCCGAGGACGGACGGACGGCTGATTTCTGGAGTTCGTGCCAGCGACAGGCAATGTGCCTCGACGTCACGCCGGCGCAGATGTCGGTGGACGTGTGCAAGAACCAGGCCTTCGCCAACATGTCGGCGCAATGCACGGCCACGTTCGGCCAGACCGGGCCCGATTACGAGGCATGCCTGAATGTGGCCAATGGCCATGCGGCCTGGTCCAAGGAGAACTTGTTGGGCGGCGGGCTATGCCAACCAGCAGGTCCGGGCACCAACACCAGGTTCCTGCCTTCAAACAACAACCGTTATTGCAGTAGCTGATCGGTAGGGGAGGAAGGGGGCCACTGATGACTCCGATGAAGAAGGGATGCATTCCTGCCGGGCTACGGCGCGCGCTAGCTGCCGTGGCGATTACTGCCGTGGCGATTTCGGGATGGCATCTAAACACGAACTCCCCAACGGTGATTGGTGTGATGGGTCTGCCGGGGGCCACTGCTGATCCGACGGGTCCTCCGGGGCCAACGGGTGGTCTAGAAAGCGGTGGCGGCTCTCAGTTCCAGCCGCCGGGTCTGCCGCCGCAACAGTCGGACTATCAGGGTGGTATTAACCAACCTCCGCTGGACCAGAACAACGGCATTTCGATCTACAACACGGGCGCACAGGGTGCGCCTCAACAACCGGGCCAGCAGGGCGCACAACAAGCTGACCAGGCGCAGCAACCCCGGCATGGGAACCAGATCCCGAACTATCAGACTGCGACGCCTTACACGCAGGGACCTGGTAAGGCGAATCCGGATTATCAGGCGCCACAACAGGGGAATCAGGGCCAACAACCCCAGCAAGGGCAGCAACAACAGCCGAGTCAGGTTCCTACGCAGACTCAGCAGCCGAGCAGGGCTCCGTCTCAAACGCTTACGCCAACAAGTGCAACGCAGTCGCAGCCGTCGCCATCTGCGTCGTCCACCGCGACTACACCGCCGACCTCATCGACGAAGCCAAAATCGGATAAGGACAGCCTGTTAAAGCTTGAGGACGATTTTGATGGCGTGAACAAGATTCTTGAAAAATCCAATCCTCTTCAGCGGGACCTTACTCAGCTTCGTCAGCAAAACTGGAAGATCAGGTTCTCAGGTCCAGGCGACGAGGCGGGATCATATACAAGCTATGGCGATCGGCCGGAAATTGTGATCGATAGCAGCGAAAAAGGGCAGCCAACTGCAATTGCGCAGACCATATCGCATGAGGTCGGACACGCCATCTATGGTCCACACTACGATGTGAGTTCGAAGACTGCCTATCTCAACGGCACCCTGGACAACGAGGGTGCCGCGACAATGGCTAATGTTCGAGATCAGCAGTTCATCTTGTCGCAGGGTGGTCCAGACATAGGTATTGCTGGAAATCAGGCCAATAGGTCCGATTACCTGGTTATTTATGACAATTACAAATATGGGTCCGTCACCTATGAGCAGGCGATAAGGCAGATTGGGCAGATATTTGGGACCAAAGAACATCCGTCGGGAGACCCGGCGCTTACTTACTCCCAGTATTTTGGCGACTGGTATGATAAAGCCTTCCCGCCTGCCAAAAAGTAGAATAGTGAGAATTAGTGCAATGTTTCTACGAGCTATACCGATAGCAACATTCGCGTTCGTGATGGCTGCGTGTGGAACGAGTTCAGCCAAGGAGCCGCCATTGCCGGAGTCTGGCCTCTCATGGTGGGATTTGGTAAGCAAGGTCGGAAGTCAAATACCTCTCACTGCAGAAAAGATTCGTGGGGCCTCGGGAATCGAGTTTTCCGCGGAGGACTCGATCACTTGGATAAACGGTCCGTCAAAGCTGGCTGATGACGTAAACATCATTCGTGGCGAGCTGCGCACCGGGGACAATGGTTGGTCGAAGTACAGCTACTACGCGATAGATCTTGGTGGAAGATGTATCTCGCTCGACGAAGTCAAGGCACATTTCCCTGACGTGCACGTAACGTCAGGGCCGACGGGACACTCGCGTGACGAGAAAACGGTCTATACTTCCGTGCAGTCTTGGGGCATTACTCACCTTGGCTTCCGTGAGAAGAATCCCAATTGCATGACGGACATCACCATCCGATCCGAACCAATCCGCTAACGCGTGATGCGCGATAACTCCTACAGGTCATTTGGCTAGAGAAGTAGCGCGGGTACACCGTATTCGAAGGGTGGCCCGTTTCCGGGGAGGTTTGTTGGCTTTGGCTACAAGAAAGTCCGTAACCTCTGTAGAACAGTGTGTCCAGGCGATTAGGCTGAACCAATGATTCGGGCGCGTCGATGGATGCTGGCAGTGGCGTGTGCTGCGACGATGCTGGCGTCGGGGTGCACGGCGATCGTCGACGGTGATGCGATAGCCACTCCCGGCGAGGAGGGCAAGCGGCTTACCAACCCGAAGTGCAGCTCAGTGACCGTGCCGCTCTTGGAAATGCCGCTGGATGACGACTCCGAGCCGCGCGTTGAGGTTCCCCAGCCCTCGGGTTGGGAACGCGTCAAGAGATTCGAAAGTGGCGTGGTGCGTGTCTACTTGGCGGCGCCAGATCTTCAGGCCAACGGGTTTGTCCCGAATGCCACGGTGGCCATGGCTAACCTGACCGGCAAGGTATCCACTGAGGAGGCCGCCTTCGCTGCGGAGCAGCAGGGGTTGGAGATGTTCGGCATTACGGACCTTGTTGAAGCTTCGAGCACTATCTGCGGGTATCCGTCGAAGACGTTGACCTACAACATGGCGCTAGGGAAAATCCCTGTTCACCGGGTCACCACCACCATTGTGGTGGTGAAGAATGGCAGCAAGGTGTTCACCGTTGGGGTGTCGGTGCAGGCGTTGGACGACACCGTGCGGGGTTTCGACAGTGCCCGCGAAACAATCTTGGCGGGGCTACAGGTCAGTCCGCCGGCTACATCCTGATATCGGTTGTCGGAGTGGCCCATTGGGCATCGACAATGGCAGTGTGCTCCGGTAGCGGTGGCCGGTAGTTCCTGTCTTCTGCCATACGGTCGGCGACGCTGGCGTGAATCCAGGCGCCGTCGGGGATGTGTCGGCGGCGGAAAATCAACAGCGCCCAGAGCCAGTTGACGCGATGAATCTTGCCCATCGCATAGGTAGGTTCAACTGAGCAATACCGTTGATATTTCTCGGTGTTGAGTAACAAGCCATGCTGGGCGGCCCCCTCGATCACCCACTTGAGTGCGATATCGGAAAGCCTGTCGTCATCGGCGTAATCTCCGCCGATGTCGGAGTGGATGCCAGCGAACCACGCTTCGTCGACGAGCCGCTGATCACCCAGGGATTTGATGAGGTACTCGCGGTAGGGTCGGCGTTTCTCGTCGATGGCTACCGCGTGGCGCCCAGCCTGCGCGTTGGGAACACTTGGTGCATAAGGCCATTGCATGCCGCGCTTGAAGATGCCGGGCGCGCTGACGGTGTCCCACAGCCCCAGATATGCGATAGGGATGGAGAACTTGCCATCTTCGCGACGAGCGAGGGTCCGGGAGAACGAATGCAGTTGGTCCCAGCGCTCCGGAGACCAGCTCGCGCACGACTGCGCGTACAAGCTCACTGCATAGGGTACGAGGTTTGCGAGCCTGGGCGCAGCATGCCGACGGAGTTGAGAAGCCCGGCAAGACCTCTGGCGCAAAACGCGCCGCGGCTGAATCCGAAGATGAAGATGCGGTCTCCGGGCTGCCATCGCTCGATCAGATATGTGTAGGCCTGAGCCAGTTTGGCACGCAAACCAATCCCGAATGCGAAACCTAGGACGCGGGCAACGAATTGACCCGCCGGAGCATAGGTGCCAACGGCTGGATCGGTGCCTACGCCGGGGTCGTAGTACGAGATCTGGCGGTCGGTCTGATCGTGGATCACCATGTCACAGCCGCGCACGATATTCGTGTTCCCCGCGGCGCGGATCTGATTGCCAGTGCCGTCGAAGCAGATGACGATGTTCTTGCTCATCGTCATCTGGCCTTAGTCCTCGCCGTCGTATGGCTTCGGGTCGTACGGCGAAGCGTGCGGATTCTGGTAGTCGACGTGCTCCTCGTTCCAGACACCGATGACGGCGGGGGACACCTTGGGCAACAGGCCGATTAGCTCATTGCCGTTGTCGAGGCTCACCAGGAACTCCGGCGTGAAGTGCTGGTCCTCGTCCTCCTGGTGATGTTGACCGGCAGCACCCGCCGACATCATGGTTGGCGGCTGAGCGATGCCCATGCCCGACATCGGCGACACTGTGGGCGCAGCCGAAAGTCCCGTGCCAGCCCCCGCGGTGTACGAGCCGGCGATGATCGGTCCGGCGGCAAGGGGAGCGAGATCCGCGTTCTGATCCTTGTCCTTGTTTTCGTCCTTGTTGGTGGTTGGCTTGCCCCACCGGCCGATGCCGTAGGTGCCCGGGACCGATCCAGTGTTAGGGCCGGTCGCGGTGGTGCTTCCGCCCGAGGAGGGTCGGGTTCCGGCTCCGGCGCCCGCTCCGGCAGCAGCGGACGCTGCGGCCGCCGGGCCACCGGCGCCAGCTCCCGAACTACCACCTGCTGCACCTGCGGCGGCCGCGGCACCCGCAGCGCCAGATCCGCCGGAGGCGGATGCTTGTGCCGGATCTGCCAGAGCGGCGGCCGCAGCCGCGCGCACTGCGGCCTCGTCGATCGGCTTGATCTTGTCGGGCTGGATGTCCTTGCCGCCACCCCAGTCCGAAGCAGCCTTGGTGATTGCGCTTGTCACCGATGCGTCGCCGAATTGCGGAGCAGACGGAAACGCAGGCAGTCCGGATGCCGCCTGCTGCGCTACGGGGGACCAGACGTTCCGCATGATCATGCGAGCTTCGTCTTGCTTCTGCTGGGCCAGGGCTTGTTGGGCGTAGTACTGCTCGTAGGTGGCGCGGGTGTGCTCTTGAGGTTGCTGAACCTGGACAACCTCGGGCATGAGGCCCTTGATCTGCGTCATCGCCGTCTCAACCTCTTGAGGTTTGGTGGCCATGAGTGACAGGCCATCGCTGACTTTTTCGGCGTGACTTTTGTAGTCGGAGATGCCCTGCTTGGCTGCTTCGGCGCCTTCTCCGGTCCACTGCGCACCGACTGCGACGTCGAACTGCTGTTTGAAGTCTCCAAGGGCTTTGTCGAAGCCGGACGCCAGTTTTTCCCAGTCCCCGGAGACAGCTAGAGCGAGACCGGAATCGAATTGGTCGGACGCCGCCTTGATCTGAGTGTGGGACCAGCCGCCGAAATCCTCCGTTGGAACGCTGACCGACTCGGTTCCGCCGTCGACGTTTGCACCGTGTTGACGCTGCTTCGCGTAGACGACGTCGCGTTCGCGATTGCCCCTGGTCCAGCCGTCTTCATCTCCACTCATGGCCGCTCCTTCGTTTCGTGGCGTGCAACTGGCTCTTTAGGTTCAGACGTCACTGGCACTGATTCGGTTCCACATTTTTTTGGAGATCCTCATTGGGGAAAGTAGGGGACAAGTGCCTCGGCGTTCGTGCGCGCCGCCGCAAGGCAATCGAGGTAGGGCGCAAAGCTATGGCGTGCAGTGCCAACCATGACGCCATACACCCCAGTGGAGGCGGCAATATTCAACGCGCAGGAGTCAACACTGGGTTCGGGCACGCGATACCCAAACAGTGCGGGGCGTCCGCCTATCTCGAGATCCTGGAATCCCCAGTAATTGCCGGCTGTCTTCAACATGTCCAACGTGTAGTTCGACGCGGCGATAGTCAGGTAGTAATCGCCTCGTGAGTGATACATGCAAAAGACATTCTTGATCTCGCCCCCGTTTTGGGAATCGGGCCTAGGCGTCCCATCGTCTAGCTGCAGTTGCGCGATGATGTTTGCTGGTATGTCCTTGCACGGATCGAATTTGACGGGCTCATGTCCTGCGGTGCTGTTGGGAGGCTGCGACGTGGCGGCAGAACCAGACGTTGACGCAGTTCCAGAGATTGTGCTTGAACACCCAGCCAGGACAAGCGTCAGAAGAGCGACTACTGCAACTCGAGACATCTTATGCTAGCTACCGCTACGCCCATAACCGCTGGCGTTGTTTGCGTCCATGGAAGTATATCCGCGACGCAGCGCAAGAAGGAGGGCTTCCATTTCTTGAACTTGGGCCATATGTGATTGGAACGTGGCGGCGGCGCTGCTAGGCCCGCCAGCTGCCTTCTGCTGAAAAGCATTAGCGAGTTTTGCTCCTGAGCTGAGATGGCCCTCGGAAAATCCCAGCGGATATCCGCTGAGAGCTTCGGCCTGCTGGCTGAGGTCCTCAAGTGAGCGTTTGTAGGCCGCACATGCAGCGAGGATCTTGTCGATGGCGCCGTCTTCTAAATGCAAGACGAGGCTGCCGTTCCTGGCGTTCTCGATCAGCTGATCCACAGACATTAAGCCCCCTCAGGTCTTGGCCGGGTTTGGCCAGGTCAGGTTCATCGTATGTATATAGGACGTCGGACGTCCCGAATCGGTTCCATCGAATTTCGGGTAGTTGTGAAAACCCGCACTAGCCGCCCCAGCGTCTGCGCACCCCGGTGTAACGCCAGCCCAGCGCCGCTAACGCCCACGTCACGATGAACAGCGCCACGATCACGTAACCCATCGCTGCCAGATCAAGCTCGCCCACCGCGGCCAGCGGACCTGTCGTGATGTTGAGTTTCTCGGTGAGAATCGAAATGATCTCCTGCGATCCGATCAGCACCGCCACCGCCACCGACAGTCCGGTGACCACCAGGTTGTAGTAGATCTTGCGGGCCGGCTCCTGGAATGCCCAGTCGTAGGCGAAGTTCATCAGCGACCCATCCAGCGAATCGAACAGCGACATCCCGGCACTGAACAGGATGGGCAGCACCAAGATCGCGTACCAGGGCAGCCCGGTCACGGCGGCACCTCCGGCGATCACCAGCAGCGACACCTCGGTGACCGTGTCGAACCCCAACCCGAACAGCAGGCCCACCGGGTACATCTGCCAGGGCTTGCGGATCGCCGCCATCAGCGGGCCGAAAAGCCGGTTCAGCCCACCGCGGTTGGACAGCTCGCGCTCCAGGGCCGCCTCGTCGACCTCGCCGCCGCGCATCCGCTTGGCAATGCGGTATATCCCGATCAGCGACACCAGATTAAGCAGCCCGATGAGCAACAGGAACGTGCCGGAGACTGCTGTCCCGAACACGCCCGTCCACTGTTGCAGCGACGAGTGCTCGTCGGACACATTGGCCGCCAACGCCTTAACGCCAAGCGCCAGCAGCCCGACCATGATGAACACGATCGACGAATGCCCCAGGGAGAACCAGAAACCCACCGACATCGGACGTCGTCCATCGGCCACCAGCTTGCGGGTGGTGTTGTCGATGGCCGCGATGTGGTCGGCATCAAAGGCGTGCCGCATGCCCAGCGTGTACGCCGTGACACCCAGCCCAACCCCGAACACGCTGCCCTGCACCGTGAAATGCGCGGGAGCGACCAGGAAGAGCAGCATGCCCCAGCCCAGGACGTGCAGTGCGCCCACCGCGACACTCATCCCGATGACGCTGCGCCTCTGACCTTCGTCCAATCGACGCGAGCCGGTGAGAATCTGCACGTCTGCGAGCCTAGACGACAGGCTTACCCAGACGCTCGCGTAATCGCATGTCCCAGATGAGCGCGGTATAGGACAACGTCCACACCTGTGCGGGCACCATCCGATCGGCGATCCGTAGCGCGCTCAGCAGTGCATCGAAGCGGCGCTGGTCGCGATCCGTCCAGGGAACCTGCAACAGCTCGCGGAACTGCGGGGGCAGAAACCCTTTGGTCGCAAACAGATTGAACCGTCCGGCCATCCGCAATGGCCACGGCAGCATCGTGAACGACGCGACACCCAACAGATGTTCGCGCACTGGTGCGTCGATCCGCAGCTCGTCGACGGACCGTTTCCAGTAGTCATTGAACGCATCCCGATCCGGCGGCCACTGCTCGGGCCGTACCTGCAACGCGGTGCCGATCCGTGCGCCATCGCGATAGATCTCATCGGCCGTCGCATCATCGAGCGGGCCGTGCAGCGACTCATAGGCCTGCACGTAGTACTGGTACAGGCACGCCGCCACCCACAGCTGCAGTCCTGGATCAAAGGCGTTGTACTTCACCGGGCTCTTGGGGGTGGAGCGCACCTGCCGGTGCACCGCGTCAACACCGCGTTTCATCACCTCACGGTCGTGGCGGCTGCCCATCGTCGCGACCGCGAGAAACATTCCGGTGGTCCGGGCCCGTTTGAACGGATGCTTGTAGACGTTGCCGCTGTCGACGGGGCTCTCCAGCACTCCATATCCGACGCCGGGATGCGACAACTGCATGATCACGTTCGAGGCAGGCAACAGCAGCGAAGCGGGATTGACCAGGTCCACAAGCCTGGCAGGGGAGTGCTTCATTGCACAGCAAATTCTATAGGGTGTGTGCGTGTCGCGCCGAGGATTCCGCGCCGCGGGTATCGCCCTCGGTTACGCCCTGGACCGGGCTTTCGGCGACCCGCGCCGGTTCCACCCGGTCGCCGGATTCGGGCAGGCCGCCGCGGCACTGGAGACGTACACCTACCGGGACACCAAGCTTGCCGGCGCAGCCCACACCGCCGCGTTACTGACCGCCGTCACCGTCACCGGATGGGCAGTTGAACGCGCAGCGCGCCGCTCGGCGACCGCCACCGTCATCGTGACCGCCATCGCGACCTGGGCGACCCTCGGCGGAACATCCCTGGTCCGGGTGGGCGCGCAGATGTCGGAACACCTGTATGACGACAACATCGACGACGCGCGGGCGCTGTTGCCGTCCCTCTGCGGCCGGGACCCGAGCCTGCTGGACGTCGACGGAATCGCCCGTGCCACCGTGGAATCCCTGGCAGAGAACACCTCCGACGCCCACACCGGGCCGCTGGTATGGGCGGCACTCGCGGGCGTTCCTGGTGTGCTGGCCTACCGTGTGGCCAACACCCTCGACGCGATGATCGGCCACAAATCGGCCCGATACCTGCGATTCGGCTGGGCGGCAGCACGGTTGGACGACCTGCTCAACCTGCTGCCCGCCAGGCTCACCGCGCTGGCCACGGCGGTTGCGGCCCCGTTTCTCGGGGGCTCAGCGGTCGCGACGCTGCGTGTCTGCCTGCGCGACGGGCAGCGCCACCCCAGTCCCAACGCCGGTGTCGCCGAGGCGGCCGTCGCGGGTGCTCTCGGCGTGCGTCTCGGTGGCCCCGTCCGGTATCCGTACGGCGAGGAGATCCGTCCCACACTGGGGTGCGGTGTCGCACCCAGGATCGGGGAAGTGCATGAGGCAGCTCGGCTTTCGCGTGCCGTCCAGAATGTGACAGCCGTTGCTGCGGTGATCGCTGCGTGGCGTCAGCGCCGCCCGTAACGGTCGGCCAACCGTTCTTCGGTGGTCTGTGGTGTCCCGGGTTTCACGGCGTTCACCGCGGCGGCCGCCGCGCGGCGCTGTCTGATCTCAGAGAAGACGAAGTACCCCAACCCAAATGGCGCCAAAATCCCGAACGCGATCCACTGGATGCCGTAGGACAGGAACGGTCCGGCGTCCAGCTGCGGCAGCGGGATGGCCCCTAAACCGCCTGGCTGATCCTCCGAGAGCTGTAGATACGGCCCGGCAAGCGGAGTCTTCAGCAGTGTCGAAACCTGCCCCGGAACGATCGAATACACCTGGTATTCACCGTTTTCCAGGAAAGGCGCCTTGTCTGACTGCTGTTCGGGCTCTCGCAGCCGCGCGTTGATGGTCACCGGGCCGGTGGGCGCCACGGGTACCGGGGGGGCACTGGTGCCCTCTTCGGGCCGCACATAGCCGCGGTTCACCAGAATCGCAGGACCACCATCGACCTGGAACACCGTCAACGCCTCATAGGCGGGCTTGGCATCGACCACGCGCAGCCGGGCCAGCACCTGGCGGTCCGGTAGATAATGCCCAGTCGCCGTCACCCTGCGCCATTCGGAGTCCTCGGGCATTGAATAGTCAGGCCGCAGCTCGTCTTTCAGTGGCACCGGGTCGGCGCTCACCGAATGGGCGATGCGGTCGTTCTCCCGCGAGGTCTTGGTGTTCTTGCCCAGCTGCCACGGCGCCAACACCGTGAAACACAGATACGCGAATGCGATGACTACCAGCGCCAGGGCAATCCATCCCGGGCGCAGCAGAAACGCGAGACGTCGCATCAGCTGGTCTCACGCTCCGCGAGCGTCTTGTCGACCCAGGCGTGCAGGCCGGGCATCGCGGCCTCGATGACCGACAGCACGTCCGCGAAATCCTTGCGGTCGCCGTAGTAAGGGTCCTCGACATCCATGGCCGCCCGGCCCGCACGCGGATCGAAGGACCGCAGCAGCCGCACCCGTTCGGGGTCGGCTCCCAGATGCAGCAGCATGCGGGAGTGGTTGCGCGCCAGAGCAATGATGAGATCGGCGCTCAGATGATCACCATCCACCTGGGCCGCTCGGTGCTGCGTCGGGTAGCCGTGCTCGGCCAGCACACTGGCCGCGCGTTCGTCGGCTGGCTGTCCGGAATGCCAATCTCCGGTACCGGCGCTGGTCACGCGCACCCGATCGCCCAGGCCGCGCTCGGCGAGCTGGTGCGCCAGCATCTTCTCGGCGATGGGGGAGCGACAGATGTTGCCGGTGCACACGAAGGTGACATGGAGAGGCTCAGACATGAAGTTCCTCCCGCAGTTCTTGCGGGGTGCCGACACGCCCGATGATCCATCGGGAAAGATCGCCGGAGTTCGGCGCATCGTCGTCGAAATCCGTTGCTCCGTAACCCCAGTCGACGACGACGGTGCCGATACCGTGTGCGGCCGCACCTTCCACATCGTGCACCCGGTCGCCCACCATCACCACGCCGGTCGAGGGAACCTCATCCAGCTGGGACAGGGCGTGCTCGATCACATCGGCCTTACTGGACCGGACACCGTCCGGGCTTGCCCCGGCGATCACCTGGAAAAACTCGGCAAGCCCAAAATGCTCCAGAATTCGTGCCGCGATCGGTTCGGACTTGGATGTCGCCACCACCATGGGCACCCCCGCCTCGCGTAGCCCGATCAGCACGTCGTGGATGCCGTCGAACGTCTCGTTGACGGCCCATCCGCGTGCGCCGTAGTCGGCTCGGTAGGCCGCGATCGCATCGGCGGCACGGTCGCCGAGCCCCATCGAACCGAGTGTGACGTGCATCGGCGGTCCCACCACCCGCGACGCGATATCACCGGTCGGTTCGGGCGCGCCGACGTGACTGAGCGCGTGACGGAAACTGGAGACGATCCCCGGTGCAGAATCGGTCAGGGTGCCGTCGAGATCGAAGATCACCAGCATCGGAGGAGCCACCCCCCTACATTAGTGTCGAGACATGACTGGGCCGCGAAAGGGAGTGCGCTATCACGGCGACCAGGCGCTGATTCCGGGCGTCCTGGACTTCGCTGTGAATGTGCGCGCCGCCGCGCCACCGCACTGGCTGCGTGATCGGCTCGCCGTCCGGCTCGATGAGCTGGGCAGCTACCCGCCCCGCGCCGACCAGGAGCGCGCCGTTTCCGCGATCGCCGAACGACATGGCCGAACGACCGATGAGGTGCTGCCGCTGGCGGGGGCCGCAGAGGGCTTCGCAATGCTGCCCCGGCTGAGTCCGCGCCGGGCCGCCCTGTTCGCACCGGGCTTCACCGAACCGGAAGCCGTGCTTGCCGAGGCCGGTGTCCCGATCGACCACGTGGTGTTGCCGCCACCGTTCATCCTCGGCGCCGCCACCGTTCCCGACGACGCCGACCTGGTGGTCATCGGGAACCCCACCAACCCGACCTCGGTGCTGCACCGCCGTGCGGATCTGCTCGCGTTGCGTCGTCCTGGACGAATCCTGGTGGTTGACGAGGCCTTCATGGACGCGGTGCCCGGGGAGCCGGAGTCATTGGCGGCGGAGCGACTGCCCGGCCTGGTGGTGCTGCGCAGCCTCACCAAAACGTGGGCACTCGCCGGATTGCGTGCGGGCTACGCCGTGGGTGACCCCGAGGTGCTGGACAGGCTCACGCACGGCCGTGCGCATTGGCCTTTGGGCACACTGCAACTCGAAGCCCTCATCGCCTGCAACACCCCGGAAGCGGTCGCGCTCGCCGCGGAGGACTCCCAGCGTCTTGCCGACACGCGGCGCCAGCAGGCCGATGCGCTGCGCCGCCTAGGGTTGACTGTCACCGAAGGGGCGGCACCGTTCCTGCTGGTGACCGTGCCCGACGCCAAACTGATGCGAAAACACTTGGAGGTCAAGAACATCGCCGTCCGCCGCTGCGACACCTTCGTGGGGCTGGGCGGCGACTATCTGCGGGTGGCGGTGCGACCCGAATGGCCGGAGCTGGTGCAAGCGATGAAGGAGATTCTGTAGTGGGTGTGCGGCTCGCGGACATCATCGGTGTGCTTGACGCGGCGTATCCGCCCGCCCTGGCCGAATCGTGGGATTCAGTGGGCTTGGTCTGTGGTGACCCCGAGCAGCAGGTCGAGGCGGTGACCGTCGCCGTCGATGCGACAGCGTCAGTGCTCGACGAGATGGATAGTGCTGGTTCGCCTGCCGGTTCGCATCTGCTGTTGGCGCACCACCCGCTGTTGCTGCGCGGTGTGGACACGGTGGCGGCCAGTACGCCCAAGGGCGCGCTGATCCATCGCCTCATCCGTTCGGGCGGCGCGTTGTTCACGGCGCACACCAACGCCGACTCCGCGAGCCCCGGTGTGTCCGATGCCCTCGCGGAAGCCCTTGGGCTGCAGGTGACCTCGGTGCTCGCCCCGCAGTTCGCCGACTACGACAAATGGGTGGTATTCGTGCCCACCGAATCCGCGGAGGTGGTGCGCCGCGCCATGTTCGACGCCGGCGCCGGACAACTCGGCGCCTACTCGGACTGCTCGTGGAGCGCCACCGGTACCGGGCAGTTCCGCCCGCTGGAGGGTTCGGACCCCGCAATCGGTGTGCACGGTGTCGTGGAGCAGGTTGTCGAGGATCGGGTGGAGATGGTCGCCCCATCCCGGCTGCGCTGTGAGCTGTTCGCGGCGATTCGGGCCGCCCATCCCTATGAAGTGCCGGCCATCGACGTCCTGCCCATGGCACCCGTGCCGACGGGCACCGGTCTGGGGCGGGTGGGTGTGCTGCCCGAACCGGAGCCTCTACGTGACTTTGCATCCCGCGTCGGAGCCGCCCTGCCGAAGACCGTGTGGGGAACCCGGGCCTCCGGTGATCCGGATGCCCTGATTCAGACCGTCGCGGTCTGTGGCGGTGCGGGCGACTCGCTGTTGAGTACCGCGGTCGGATCCGGGGCTGACGCGTATGTCACCGCCGATCTGCGGCACCATCCCGCCGACGAGCATGCCCGGGCAAGTAGCGTTGCACTTGTCGACGTCGCCCATTGGGCCAGCGAGTTCCCGTGGTGTGCGCAGGCAGCGCGGGTGCTCGACACCGAATTCGGAGAGAAGTTACCGACGCGCATCTCGCCAGTTCGCACAGACCCTTGGACCCTGGGTGGTCCAGAGAAAGAAGAACGAGCATGAAAGCCGATGTGGCACAACAGCGTCTCCTGGTAGATCTGGCGTCCGTAGATGCCGAATTGACGCGCCTCACGCACCGGCGTGCGAATCCGCCGGAACGCCAGGAGCACGGGGAGTTGCAGGCGCAGCAGCGGAAGATTCTCGGCGACGTGAGTGCGCTCGGTCTGGCTCTGGAAGACCTGGATGTTCAGGTGGCGAAGCTGGACACCGAGGTGACCGCCGTGCGTCAACGGGAGGACCGCGACCGTTCCTTGCTGGCCTCGGGCAGCGTGAACCCGAAGGAACTCGTCGATATTCAGCATGAGCTCGACACCCTGGAGCGCCGCCAGTCCAGCCTCGAGGACTCCGAGCTGGAGCTGATGGAGCGTCGCGAGGAGCTCCAGGCCCAACAGGCTTCGGCTCAGGCCAGCGCCGACAAGATCGCCGAACGGATCGCGGAAATCGAGCGGCTCCAGCGTGCGATTTCCATCGACACCGATGCCGAGGAGAACCAGATTCGGCAGCGTCGTGACGGCCTGTCGTCCTCCATCGACGGGGCGCTGCTGGAAGCCTATGAACGGCAGCGCCGCTCGGGAGGTCCGGGAGCGGGATTATTACAAGGCAACAAGTGCGGCGCGTGCCGTATCGAGTTGGACCGCGGTGAGCTGTCCCGGATCTCGGCCGCGGCCGCCGACGAGGTGCTGCGGTGCCCCGAGTGCAGTGCGATCCTGGTGCGCCTGTGAGAGTTCTTGTCGAGGCCGACGGTGGTTCGCGCGGTAACCCCGGGCTGGCCGGATATGGCGCCGTGGTGTTCGCCCCGGATCATGAGACGGTACTGGGCGAGGCCTGCGAGGCGATCGGTCATGCCACCAACAATGTGGCCGAATACCGCGGTCTGATAGCGGGATTGGCGGAGGCGGCGCGACTGGGCGCCACTGAGGTAAGCGTCTCGATGGACTCCAAACTCGTCGTCGAACAGATGTCCGGCCGCTGGAAGGTCAAACATCCCGACCTCATCACGCTGTACCGGCAGGCGATCACCGCGGCGATGCAGTTCGAAACCGTCGACTACAAGTGGATTCCCCGGGAGCGCAATAAGCACGCCGATCGGCTGGCCAATGAGGCGATGGACCGTGCCAGTGGCATCGAACCCAAGGTTCCGAAGAAGCCCAAGGAAACCAAAGAAGCCAAGGAGCCCAAGCCTGCCGATGCCGCGCCGGGCTGGACCGGTGCGCGCGGCAAGCCCACCCGAATGCTGCTGCTTCGCCACGGGCAGACCGAGCTTTCGGTGCAGCGCCGGTACTCCGGTCGCGGGAATCCTGAGCTGACCGAACTGGGGCGCGATCAGGCCGCGAAGGCGGCACGTTACCTCGCGAGCCGCGGTGGTATCGCGGCCGTCATCAGCTCGCCGCTGGGCCGCGCTAAGGAGACTGCCGCTGCGGCCGCCGAGGCACTGGGAGTACCGCTGACGGTTGATGACGATCTGATCGAAACCGACTTCGGCACGTGGGAGGGTTTGACGTTCTCCGAAGCTTCCGCGCGTGATCCGCAGCTGCACGCCCAGTGGCTCAGCGATACCTCGGTGACTCCGCCGGAAGGGGAGAGCTTCGATACCGTGCACCACCGGGTGCGCCGTGCCCGCAATCGGATCATCGCCGAGTACGGCGACGCCACGGTTTTGGTGGTCTCCCATGTGACGCCCATCAAGACGCTGCTGCGCCTGGCACTAGATGCGGGACCCAGCCTGCTGTACCGGTTGCACCTGGATCTGGCCTCGCTGAGCATCGCCGAGTTCTACTCGGACGGGCCGGCTTCAGTGCGACTCGTCAATGAGACCTCGTACCTGACTTAGGCTGTCGCCATGGCTTCTCGCGATCACGGCGATCCGGGCGATGCGCCCACCATTGCCCCACCCCTGGCAGATGTCGCCAACCCGGCTCGGCCTTCGGCCGCCGAGGAGGCGAGAACGGTTGCGGCGTCGACGAACATCGCGACCCTTGCGAGCCTGTCTGCCGACGGTGAGCCATGGGCGTCGCTGGTCACCTATGGGCTACTGGGTGGGTCGCCGGTGCTCTGCGTATCGAAGATGGCTGAGCACGGACGCAACCTGATACGCGACCCCCGAGCGAGCGTTTCCATCGTGGCGCCCGACGCCCCCGAGGATCCGTTGGCCAACACCCGGATCACCCTTGCCGGGAAGGTGCGCCGGCCCAGCCCGGACGAGCTGCCCGCGGCGCGTGAGGCCCACATCGCTGCGGTGCCCGCCGCCCGCTATTACATCGACTACAGCGATTTCTCTGTCTGGATTCTGGACGTCGAACGCGTGCGCTGGGTGGGCGGCTACGGCCGCATGGACTCGGCAAGTGGCGCCGATTACGATTCGGCCGCACCAGATCCCGTCTCGCCCAAGGCTGATCGAGCGGTCACTCACCTCAACGACGATCACGGGCAGGCGCTGCTCGCGATGGCACAACGACTCGGTGGATACCCGGACGCCACCGCGGCTCGTTGTGAGGGAGCAGACCGATACGGGCTGGATATCCGGGTGAGTACGCCGCGGGGTTGGTCCGTGACCCGAGTCGGCTACGTCGATCCGATTGATTCGATCGATGAGCTCCGCGGTGCGACCGTGCAGCTGGCACGGCTGGCCGACCCGGGCGCCTAGCGCACCCAGGTTTCGATATCCACCAATCGGGGCAAGATTGTGGATGACTCAGATCGCGATCGTCATCGCTCCACGGTGCCGCCGCTGCCCTGGGTAAAGGGCCGCAGCGCCAGAACATAGATGACGACGATGGCGACAGGTACGGCCAAAGGCAGCCACGATGCGTGCCATGCGGGTGCCGCCGCCGCGAGCAATGCCACGCAACCGAACAGCAGCGCGGGAAGAACGTCGGACGGCCAATGCCGGGTGTATGCGGCCGACAGACACATCACGGCGGTCATACCGGAGAGCATCGCGATCACCGGGGACGTATCGGTGCGTGCCAGGACGCCGATGACCAACAGCACGGCCAACACCACACTCGTTTTCATCGGCGCCGTGCCATTCGCGGGCGCCGCGGCAGCAGGTGCATGGCGTGGTTGAGTCCCGAATCGTGACTCCAGCCGATCACGTCGACTCCCGTCACAGCGATATTGCGATACATCCGGGAACGTTCCAATCGCCACCAGCGCGCGACGATCGGATCGGGTTCCTCACGGAAAGGCAAGCGGTCGAGCACATCGACCACCAGCACCGGGTGCCCGCGCCGCCTAAGGTCGGTGAGGGCCAGACCGAAATCGGCGTTCATCAGCGTGGAGAACGCCACCACGATCGCGTTGGGCGGCATCGCCGCGCGCGGGGCCAGCGCACTGACGCTCTGTGAATGCCATTCTCCGGCATCCAGAACGGCGTCCAGCAGGCGATAGAACTGGTGGCGGCCGATGTCGGGAGCAAGCCAGCGTGGAGCACTGCCCAACAGGACAACACCCGCCCGGTCTCCGCGCTGCAACACCGACTGCACCAGCTGGGCAGCGCCACGCGCGGATCGCTCCGTCGCCGTTGTTGCCGGACCCGACGGCTGCGGATAGGTGTCGATCAGAACGACAACATCGGCGGCCCGATCGGTCAGCCGGTCGGTGACATGCAATCTTCCCCGCCGCGCACTGACTCTCCAATTGACTGTTCGCAGTGAGTCACCCGGGACATACTCACGAATGTCCGCATATTCGACGCCCGGTCCATGGTGTCGCGTCAGGTGTGTGCCGATCCGGTCGGGCAGGTCGGCGGGCGGCAGCGTGACGTCCTGCGGGTCTGCCAATGGGTACACACGCAGCTCTGCGGCAGGCAGCGTTACCGGAGCGCCAGCCCACAGGCCAGACGTGGAAACTGTGTGAACCTGAACCGCAATGGTGTACCGGCCCCAGCGTTCAGCCGACACGTGCATGGTGATCTGGTTCGGCGCTCTCGCCTTGCCCACCTCGATGTGCAGACCCTCCACGGGCGCCGGGAGTAGCCGGCAGACCACCGCCGGTTCGGCCGATTCGATCGTCGTGGTGATGGTTACCGTCTCAGACTCCAAGCACCGTAACGGTTCTGACTCCTCGGAAACCCATACCCGGCCATCCTTGGGGCGTTGGGTGGCTCCGACGAGGACGCCGATGAAAGGTGCCGCGAACATGACCAACTGCCACCGGCCCGTCACCATCGCAAGTGTCAACGCGGTGCCGGCGCAGGCAGCCAGCGCAGATGTCAGCGGGGAAGCGCGCCAACTGATCATCCGGACGCTCGCGGTACTGGCAGCCGGTGTAACAGTTCGTCGACCACATGCGCGCCGGTGATGCGGCGTACCCACATCTCCGGACGCAGACTGATCCGGTGCGCGACAGCGGGTACGGCGAGCGCTTTGACATCCTCGGGTATCACAAAGTCGCGGCCGAGCAGCATGGCCCGCGCCCGCGACATCTGCACCAAGTCCAGCTCCGCACGCGGACTGGCACCGACCTCGACATGCGAGTGAGTGCGCGTCGCGGCGGCCAGCGCGACGATATAGCGAAGGACATCCGGATGTACCGAAACGTGTTCCACCGCTTCCCGCATCATCACAAGGTCTTCGGCGGCGATCACTTGCGACACAATCGGCTGCGCTGATCCGCGGTTCAATCGCCGCTGCAGCATTTCCATCTCGAGGTCCTCGCTGAGATATCCCAATTGCAGCCGCATCGCGAACCGGTCCAGCTGTGCCTCCGGTAGCGGATACGTTCCCTCATACTCGATGGGGTTGTCCGTCGCCAGCACCACGAATGGGGCTGGCAGTCTGCGGGTTTCGCCGTCGATGCTGACCTGCCCCTCCGCCATCGCTTCCAGCAGCGCCGATTGCGTCTTGGGTGGAGTGCGGTTGATCTCGTCGGCCAGCAGGAGATTCGTGAAGATCGGTCCGGTACGAAACTCGAACAGCCCGGAAGACATGTCGTAGATCGTGGAGCCCAGCAGATCGGCGGGCAGCAGATCTGGCGTGAACTGCACTCGGGCGAAATCTAGCCCCAGCGCTGCCGCGAACGATCGGGCGATCAGCGTTTTGCCCAGGCCCGGTAGATCCTCGATGAGGACATGCCCGCGCGCGAGGATCGTCAACAGAATCAGTTGCAGCGCATCGCGTTTTCCGACAACAACCCGTTCGATCTCCGTCAGCACCGCGTCGGCGTGTTGGGTCGCGACGGCAACCGGAAGTGTCGTCACATCTGCTCCAATCGGTCGAGTATCGATTGCAGTACGGCGCGCCCGGGGGCCGGTTCAGCACGGTCCTTATGCGACGCGCCATTCGGGTCGACCCAGGGCCACAGGTCGGGGCCAAACATCATGCGCCCGGTCGCGGCGAGCGCGGCGCGATCTTTTGACTGTCGATGACCTGCCGCGGTCTCGAAATCGGCCGCGATGAGGGGCCGCAGATGTCGATCCCAGTCGCCGCGAGTCCGTTCGGCCCAACTGATCCTCGCCTCGGCACGGGCAAGCCATCGGTGCAACGTCTCGTCCGCCGGAAGGCTGGCCGGGGGCAGCGGCCTTGGTTCCGGCGGATTCCGCAGCTGCCTCCACAGCAGGTACAGGGCGACGGCGACCACAGCGCCGGTGATCGGAAGAGTGAGGGAGCGCAGCGGACTGGAAGCCACACAGGCTTCGGCCAGGATCACCACCAGCAGCACGGCCGGTACGAACCATTTCATTGCCTGCTCCGAAGGTCGTCCAGCACGTTCTGCAGCCAGCGCACCGCGGACTCACGATCGGTCTGGGTCATCTGGTGTGGGCTGAATCGTGCCTCGGAGAAGAGCGAGACGAGCTGGGTGCCCGCATGCGAGTGGAGGGCACCGATGTGGACCGCTCGCTGCAAGACTTCCGACGGGGTATCCGAGGCAAGCGGTGCCGCCTCCGGTGCCGCCGTGAGCCCCTGCTCCATGGCGGCGTAGCACGCGATGATCGATGCGCGCGGATCTCGGCCCGGCTCGGCGACCTCGGCGAGGCCGAGTTCGACGAGATGGGCGAGTGACCCGGGTGTCGCATCGAGGCCTTCGGATTCCGCAGAGGGGCCGCCACCGGCATCTAGGGCATCCGGATCGTTGCGTCTCAGCACGAAGATCGCCACAGCGATGCCGATCAACACCACACCGAGGATCACCATGGGCGCGCCGGACTCTTCCCGACCGGGTGAGTTGCCCGAGGTCTTATGGGACCCGGCCTCGGCGGCCGGTCGCGGTTCCGAGGTGCCAGGGGCAGGTTCTCGCACCGGAGAATCGCCCGCCGGCCGGGTCAGATAGAGCGACATCCACACCGCACTCGTCAGGGCGAGAACGCTGGCGGCGGCGATGATCGCCTCGCGCCGGGTCAACCCGTGTAACCGCACATACGATGGGCTCTCGGCCGAGACCGGCATTCCGGGACGCCGTCGCCGCAGACTCAACAGAATGAGAATGGCGACGACACCACACAGCAAGAGCTGCAAGGCTATTGAACGAGGCTCATCGCGAGGTTCCTCGGGCCGGGGGAGAATCGCTGGGTCCGGCAGATAGCTGCGTAGTGCGACGACCAACAGCGCGACGAGGACGAGGAGCCCGGCCGCTCGAACGAACAGTTTGTTTGTACTGTTCATGCCTCATCGTCACATGTAGACGGCCATTCGCGTCAGCAGACGGTCATGAATAGGTGCCCTCAGGGATGAGGTTGGTGATGCAGAACGGGTGACCGGCCGGGTCGATCAGTACCCGCCATCCGCCCGGATTCGGCTGGGTGTCGGCCTTGGTCGCCCCGAGCCCGAGGATGCGTGCCTCCTCGGCATCCAGGTCTGCCGCCGCGAGCTCGAGGTGCAGTTGTTTCGGTAGCGCACCCGTCGGCCACTGCGGCGGCTGATGGTCTGCCACGCGCTGAAAGGTGAGCAGCACGGCGGCACCTTTCAGTGCGGCCATATCCGGGCTCTCGAATAGAATCTCCAGGTCAAGCACCTGCTGGTAGAACCGGGCGAGTGCCGCCGGATCCGAACAGTCGATCGATATCGCGCCCAGTCGAGCCGTTGTCGTCATGGCGATGAGCTTGTCACGAGTACGATGACCGCGCGGACGAGTTGGCCGGGCGGCCGCGGATCGTGGGAGAAATCCCGCGGTTCGAGGAAAGTCCGGACTTCACAGAGCAGGGTGATTGCTAACGGCAATCCGAGGTGACTCGCGGGACAGTGCCACAGAAAACAGACCGCCACCGCTGGGTCTTTCGGGATTCAGGGGTGGTAAGGGTGAAACGGTGCGGTAAGAGCGCACCAGCGGACCGGGTGACCGGTTCGGCTCGGTAAACCCCACCCGAAGCAAGGCCAAAAGGCTGTGCTTGCACAGCTGTGGAAGTGTTCGAGGGCTGCTCGCCCGAGCTTCCGGGTAGGCCGCTTGAGGTACCCGGCGACGGTGTGCCCAGATGGATGGTCGCCGCTGCGCGGCCGCGGCTAGCCCGTGGCTGCGTGGAACAGGATCCGGCTTACAGGCCAACTCGTCCGCCTCTCCAGATCTACCAGTCGATATGTGGTCAGAAATATGGCCGCGCATCCTTCAAGTCTGCCGGGCACGCCGAAAGGCTGCGCCCCCGCGCTTGCGTTGCTGCATGAGTCGGTAAGTGCTTCGGCCGAAAAATTGCCGATCCGCGGAGGGCTAAATCCTGGTCCGCAAAGTCCGACTCCGGCCGGAGGTAGGCTCGACTCATGATGAAGATCGTGCTGACTTTGGGCGGGATCACGCTGGCGGCAATCCTTGGTATTGCGTGGATTTGGCATTTCGGAAGTCCGAAGGACATGGATACGGAGATCGCGAAGTCACTACTGAGCGTATTGACCGCTTCAGTTGTTACGCAGGCGGTCGCTATCGTCATCTATCAGTACAACGAATCAAGGAAAGCGCAGATAGAGCAGGACAACGAATCGCGGAAGGCCGAGATCGAGAAGGATGCGCTCAGAACTCTAATCCTGGATCGCATCAATGAAGCGTTCGTCAAGGTCAAGGGATTGCGACGAAGGGCGAGAGCTCATTCGGTGGTCGTGAGTGATGAGAGTGTGCAAGCTGTGTTCGTCATCACGCAAACCCTCTATCAAGACATTATGGAGGAACTGAATAATGTTCAGCTCCAACTGGAGTTAGCGCATAAGGATATCGAAACCAATGCCAACATTTTGCACGACGACCCAGGCATTTTCAAGGGCGTGCGAACGATGGAAGAGTATCTCAATAATGTTGTCGATGAATGGGAGAACCCTCCCGCGAAGTTTCAGGGTGACCCGCCCAAAGTTGGCGCTGCTGCACTGCCGAAATTCTACGATCTGATTGGTCCGTATACGGATTCACAGTTCAGGTCGCTTTTCGTCAAGGCCTACTACAAAACCATCGAAGAAATTCGCAAGTCGATGACTAAAGGGCAGATTCGCCGTTGGCAGATGCAAGTGCGGCCGAGCACAGTGCCATGACAGATTGGCGGCCGGATCGTCGCTGAGCCAAGTTCCGGCCTCGCAGGCTCGCCATCGAGTGGGCGTTCGCAGCGATCATTAGAAGACCGTCTCGTTCATTTTGACCCAACATACGCGAAGCTTAGACCGTTGGTTCTGAGACATCGTTTGTCGTACTGTTTCGCTGAGTCCAAGCTGATTCAAAGACCGCGTCAGGGGTTACGAGCTCGGTCGGCCAGAGCCCAGAAATCCGATATTGCTCTCGCTTTCGCCGTTTCGCCTGTATCGAGAATGCGGGATGTCGGTCTTCGGACGGCGGAAGCGCGGGCCTCACGTTCTGCCAATCGAGTGCTACAACACCATCGGGTCCGCACACCAGGGCGAGCGTTACTACGTCGTACTGTGAACTCAGTGCGTGCAGCTCAGCACATTGGTCAGACGTAACGACAAACTGCCAAGGTGTCAGCCGATTCGTCGAATACTTAATCATCACCACGTTGCGGTAATCGATGACATAACACGATCGGGATGACTCGCGCAAGGGCATGATATGGACGCCGGATTCTGATGCAGCGATAATTCTTGACAGCACCAGGCCATGGAAGCGTTCTTTTTCCCCAATCAAGACACGGCTCTTCTAATCTTCTAAGCGCGACCTATGAAAGTAAGGTTCTTACTTTTGACGCGAGCATCGCCGGGATCGGGAGAATATTTATAATACACGCGTGCTTCTCCGTCTGGGTTGGTAATCACGTAAATATGATGAAGGGCCCGTTGGTAGCGCGTCCGGTTCAGCTGATTCCTGCCGATGAAGCCCTTTTCTCGAACGATCAAATCTATGTCGGCGCTAGTGTATCGGCTTGTGAGGTCTAAGGCGCCGTGAACCACTACTGACTTATCGCCATAGGGCAGAAAGTTTTGTATGAATTCAACTAGATAGTCGGGAAGAAGTTCATTACCGAGTTCGTCGCGAAGTCGACGGACTCGCGTCATGCCCTCTCCTGGATCATTCACCAACCAGTCGCGGGTATCAGCAGAAAGGCCAAATTTATCCCAGTACATCTCGCCGGACTTCCACTGGACCGACGCAGTCTTTATGCTGCTTGTCGCGACGGCTGTGATTCGACTATCCTGCAGCCATAGAGGGACGCCTTCACCGCTGCGAATAGCAGCGATCGATAGTTTGTGGAAGACAAAGCAACGCTGCCACTCCCAATATAAAGATGTTGGAATATGCAGCTGAAACCAGTCTAGGTAGGAACCACGACTACCAAACATGCGGGCGCGCTGGATGTATGTGTCCTGCTGCATTTTGTGCGCTTCTCGCGTGAAAAACATCGTTAACAAGTTATCGAATGTGATGCCGCGGGAGACTAGATTTCCGCCGATCGCGACCGTAAAGAGCGTGCTGGGGTTTGTAGCATTGATGTAGCTCGCCTGCTGCTTTGACGAGTTGCTATTCATCACTACTACGTTGTTTCTGTCTATATTCGTTAGAACGTACTTCACCACTGGGTCTGCAAAGTCTGGAAAGAGCTCGTACGCAATGTCGAAAAGCTCTTTGACATACTTTGGAAAGTTCTTGTTACCGCTATCGGCCAGCGTCACAAAGACATCAGTTATAATTCGAGCGTCACCTGTGTGATCGCTCTTATTGCCGCTCGTGTGAACGAGCATACAGTAATTACCCAGGTTGTCACCAGTATGGTTTAGATAACCAACGCGGGCTAAGAAGCTAAGCAGGGCCAAGCGAAGGTATTTCTTGTCATCGCGGTTATCGGGCATCAGTTCTAATAGATATTTCAACCCGTTTAGTCGAGCTTCGCTACTTGGAAAGAATATGTCCTGACCGGTGTAGAAATCGTGAGGCGGAAAATCTATCCATCGCCCGCTGTCGTTGTCGAACGTCTCGTTTAGATCGAGCCGTGCAGGCGTGGCAGTGACGCCGATGTACGCTCCGCTATCACCTATGAGGGTTTCCACCAATTCGTTGATGCGAGTTTTCTCGGCACGATTTACTTTTGCGTTCGGACTAGCGAAGTCAGCCTCGTCATCGATGATAACCAGGCCGTCTTTATGTTTATCGAGCTTCTGAATAAGCTTATCGAGATCGCGTGCATTCTTTTTGCAGAAGATTACCCAGTTACTGTCGCCGAGCTTGATCGAATCATCGAGAATCTCCGAAAAATTCTTAGGCGCGGGTGCTAGGTTGGAGCGTCGAAAGCGGTTGAGGTTCTGATCGAGCACCTGTACTGCGTCGTTGACGAGAACGATTACAATTTTGAAACCCTCATCTAGGAGGGCTGCCGTCAGGCAGATCATCATCTCTGTTTTGCCGCTTTGTGGCTCACCATAGATAATGAATGATGTTACGTTATTCTCTTTGACATTTTTTATCGCACCATCAACCGCTTTTTCGATTTGTGCGACCGACTTACCGTCGCCTCGAATACGATCGTACTGTGACGCCAACCTGTTGATGGCCTTCGCCTGTAAGCCGACGTAATTATTGATGTCAAATACAGTTGGATTTGTATCCTGCATCGATGCTCCCCGAGCGGTTTGGCGGACTATTTTTCTTTTGTCAACGTCAGAATGACTTCTGTCCTCATTCGCTTTGTTAGGGCTGACGCACCCTTAGTTGCGATGGGCAAGTACCGCCTATTTTCGGGTAGTTCACGTTCTTGTCGACCTATGCTCGTAAAGCCGGAGGACTCGAATGATCGCTGTACCATGAGATCATTGCGAATGTACTTTCCCTTTAGGGTTGAGTTTCCGATTACAAGCACTGCTTTTCCGTCCACTTTTATCTTCTTTGAGAGCTCGGACGAGAATGCCGTAAGGTCGTGGCAATAGCGCGCGATAACGCCCATAGGCAAATCTGAACGGTCTAACCCCGCGTCTGTGGCGCACTCCAATAGGTGACCGACCTCGCCGGCGCGTTCCTTCGATAGGACCCGTTCACTACCGATCGATTCTGACCGAATCTTCCGGAGTTCTCCGACGGTGTAACCAAACCAGATCAGAGATAGCCTGTGGCCGCGCATGTAATCGATCGCGTTTAGGTATGGGGGAGATGTGACCACGAGATCGATACCCGAGTTTGGAATGCCCGAGAGCTTGCGTGCATCGCCTTGGCGGACGTTCGGTTCAACGGAGATGGACCTGCTCCCAAGCAGTTTTGCAACGTCGGCGACGGATTTTGCGAAGCCTTCGTAGGCATTGTAGTTGTTACGCTCGATGACACGGTGGGGCCTACTGTGCGATGTGTCTGCTGCAAGGGATGCGCGAGGCGACTTGGTAATGATCGTTCGGCTCAGTGCTACCTGTAGTGCTTGGCGGAGGCGAGTGTCCGGTACAGCTGCGATCTGCGCGCCGATACGAAGTAGTTGGAACTGCTGAGGCTCATCGAACCAGAAGTTTGCGAAATCGATGGTCTCTTGGTCTGTCCAAGGAAGTTGCTTCGCAGTAGATCGCGATGCACGGTGCGCGAGAGCCTCTCCCAGGCTTGGAAGGTCGTCGACCCTGAGATTGTTGGTCGCCACGGTCGCCATCAATACCGCTAGAGGATCAACGTCCCGGCCGTATGCCTTATGGCCCCGCTCAGCCGCGATAGTCAGGACGGTGCCGGAACCACACATCGGGTCAAGCACCCTTAACCGCCTCCCCGAGTCGGCCGGAATCGAGTCCGTCGCAATCTCCGGGGCCATTCGTGCCGGAAATGGATGCAAGCTGCGGGCGGACAGGATTAACCCCCTGGGATGAGGTCCGGGTTTTGTTTCCCGTACAGCGCGCACGATACAGCCGAGGCCCGACAATTAACGGGAGCGACACGACATTCTCTGGCGTCACTAGTTCTTTAGGCGATACCAGCGAACACATGCAGGCCGTCTCTTGGCCTCAAACCAACATCGACGCGAACATGTGCGGCAGGGTGCGCCCCCGTTATACGTTCACGGTGAGGGACGCCACGCTGCAACTGACTATCTGGCCGTCGAACGTGACACTGCCGTGGCAAGCCGGTCTCATCGGTCCCGAAGGCGAACAAGTCGGGGGCTAGGGCTCCGCTCCCGACATCGGCGAGAGTTTCGCGCAGTCCTTGCGCTGCACCTTCGGCCCTGGCGTGGATGAAATAGCCTGTAAGGAAGGGTTCCCAGGTTCTTCCTCGGCTGGCTCAGTTGAGACCATTACGAGCCACACCTCCTCACCGACGATGCTAATGCTAGTCTCCATCCGCGCCCTACTCCAAGTCAATCTGTCCGCCATGGCCGCAAATACTGTCAGTGCCGTACGACCGCGAGTACATGCCGTGTACACCCCTGGGGGAGGTTGTCGCTTGTGCGACGTGTTTGGCGAATCGAATGCAGAGCAGGTAGGTCCACTACGCAGGTGCTACGCACAGCAGCACTCTGCGACCACTGGTGGCAGCTTGAGGCAGGCTGAGAAACTAAACGTTCACCTGCATGAGTCGCCCGCTGACCGCCATGCGCCACCAATGACACCAAGTGGCGGTGAACTGCTGAAATCTCGAAAGTCAATGTCCGGCTTACAGGCCAACTCGTCCGCCTCCCGACCTGGATTAGTCTGGATCGGTGACGTTGAAGCGCTTGGTCGCCCGCGACCTCAGCTTCGACGGCATCCGTGCGGAGTTCACGCTCCCCACCGAATTCGGTACCGACGCGCAGCGTGATGCCGCCCAGGCCGTCGACCGACACCACGCGGAGCGTATCGACCGCACCGATCTGGAGTTGGTCACCATCGACCCGCCCGGATCGCGCGACCTGGATCAGGCCCTGCACCTGGAACGCACCGATAACGGTTACCTGCTGCACTACGCCATCGCCGACGTCGCCGCGCAGATCGAACCCGGCAGCGCCTTGGACAGCGAGTCCCGCACGCGCGGTGAGACCATCTACTTGCCCGACGGTTCGGTGCCGCTGCACCCCTTGGTGTTCTCCGAGGGATCGGCGAGCTTGCTGCCCCACGAGATTCGGCCAGCCGCGCTATGGCGCATCGAAACCGATGGCGATGCCAACCCGGTCAGCTGGAGCGTTCAGCGCGCCCTGGTGAAGTCCACACGGCAGCTGACCTACCGGGAGGCTCAAGACGCGGCGGATGCCGGGGACCCGCATCCCTCGATCGCTGTGCTCCCTGAATTCGGGCGTAAGAGAAGAGATCTCGGACTGGCCAGGGGAGCGATCGAGTTGAGCCTGCCCGAGCAGGAAGTCGTGCGCGGCCCGAGCGGTGACTGGGAGCTCGGCATCGAGGCGCGCACGGAAACCGACGGCTGGAACGCGCAGATATCGCTGCTCACCGGGATCTGCGCCGCGCAGATCATGCTCGATGGCGGCATCGGCATTCTGCGCACGCTGCCGCCCGCGGACGGCGATGTGCGCCGGTGGATCCGCCGGACCGCCGATGCACTCGGGCTGCCCTGGTCGAGCGATACCCCGATCGGTGCCCAACTGGCCGCTCTAGATCCCTGCGCCACGACAACATTGGCGATGATGACGCAGGCGACCACGCTCCTGCGGGGCGCTTCGTATCTAGTCTTCGACGGTAACCGCCCGGATGACCAGGCGGCGGGGCATGCGGGTATCGCCGCCCCCTACGCGCACGTGACCGCACCGCTGCGCCGGCTGGGCGACCGGTTCGCCACGGAAATCTGCCTGGCGCTGTCGGCGGGTACGCCGGTGCCGCAGTGGGCACGCGACGGCCTGGCCGACGTCAGATCGTCGCTGCTGACCTCGAATACGCTGGCCAATAAGGTGGAGCAGGCGTGTGTGGACCTCACCGAGGCCACCGTGCTTGCCCCGCAGAAGGGTCAGACCTTCGATTCGGCCGTGCTGCGAGGCGCGGAGAAGAAGCGAGCCGCTGAGGTTTTCGTGGCAGATCCGCCGATTCTGGCCCGTTGCGAAGGCGATCCACCCGAGGGCCAGCGCACCAAACTCACTCTGCGTGAAGCGAATCCGGAGACCCGGACCGTGCTGTTCGGCTTTCCAGCGGAGGGCAGCTGATCACTTCTTGTGGCGCACGGCCTGACGGAGCGCCTTGAGTGTCGCCTCCACCTGGTGGCGTGCGGTCTCGGCGGCGTCGTGCTCACGCTGGTACAGCACCCCGTAGGTGAAGGTGTCTTCACCGGCGCTGTGCGCCTCGGCGGCCTGCGTGGCCAGATATGCGCGACTCACCGTGCTGTCCTGATGCTCACCCAACAGTTCCTGGATGTCCTTGGCCGCTTGCGAGACTCGCTTCGCGCCCTCGGCGCTGGCCACGTAGCGCAGCCGCTTAGCCGACTTGCGGATGCGGTGCAGGGCCTCGTCGCGATACTCGCCCTCGGCACGCGCCGCTGCCCGGGCCGCGCGGCGCACCTTGCGGTACGCGGCGTCGAGTGTTCCGCCCTCGTCCGCGTGATGGGTGTCCGAGGGCGGCCCGGCGGAAGCGACCAGTGCGTCCAGAGAATCGAGCAGCCGGAAGTAACGATGACTGCGCATTGCCGCCAACGACCGGCGTAACCCGTTGTCATAGTGCTGCTGGGCCGCATCCACCAAACGTTCGTGCACCGGGCCCCGGATGAGTGGTTCGGGAAGCTCGGTGAGCGCGGCGGCGTAGCGCTGCGCCAGCACCTCGGCATCACGCGCACCCCCGAGGATGTTGGCCAGCAGGCGCAGCTCGTCGAGCGGCTCGGTGTTCGTGTCCACGCCGAAGCGTTCCGGATTGGACTGCAGCAGACTGCGGATCCGCCGAATGGTGACGCGCATCTGGTGCACCGAATCATCGGTGTCCGCGCGTACCGCGCGGTCCCAGCCGAGCAGCTGATCCAGCTGCTCGAGGAGGGCGCGTTGGATGGGATCCTTACCGGAGGGGCGTGCACGCTCGGGGACGTCAAGAACACGAGCCAACTTGGAACCGTGCCCGGCCGGGGCCGCTCCGGCGTCCAGCAGACGAGCGGTCACCCGGTCGAACAGTGCGGTGTCGCCGAATGTCGACAGCTCCAGCTCCCATTCCCGCCAGCTCTGCACGGCGGCCTCCTCGCCGGAGTCCTGGCCCGTCAGCCGAGTGGCGGTCACCTGGTCATCGCAGAATTCGGCGAGCTGCTCACCTTCGGCGCCGATCAGCCGCACCACCGTGCGCACGGTGCTGATGCGGGCCACCGGGGCCAGCTCGTCCTCGCGCACCACCGCGAGCACGGTGTCCCGCAGCTCCTCCGGAACCGCAAGAGAATCCGCGTCGTCGCCTTCGTCGAGGGGGAGCCGCAGCTCGGTTCGGGTGTCCGGCCCCGCCGGCAACTTCAGGTGCCATCCCGCGTCGGTGCCGCCCGTGCGTCGCCGCAACGTGATGCGCTGGTAGGCCAGCCGCTGGTCGGGCGTGTCAAAGTACACCGCGTTCAATTCCTGCTGGGGTTGCTGCTCCACATGCGCGACAGCGGAAATCCCGTCGAATGATGGATTGATGGTCGCGTCGGTGACGTCGAACTTCCGCTCGACCTCGACGTGCTGAGATGGCATGAGGGGTGTGCCCTGACGGTCGAAGGGACGGGATGCTCGGCGTGTGCGGGCTTGGGCGAGTATGAGACACGGTGCCACATTCAGGTAAACAATGGTCACGACTTGTCACGGGGTAATCTAAGATTCTCTTAGGATTCTCATAAGGTCGGGGTATCAGATTGGGCAGCCGTATTCGTTTCGCACCGCGTGTGGTGCCGAGTGTTGGTGTTGTGCGGTCGGTATCGTCCCCTTATGGGACGCCCGCCGTATCCACAGCTAGACCGAGGTCGACATGAAATTACGTGTTGAGGAGTACTTGGACGGCAAAGGTGCGATCACCTTGCCGGATGGCTATACCGTCAACTACTACCTTGAACGTGCCGTAGCCGAGCTGGGCGACACTTTCGCGTACCGGTACCTGGACTTCAATGCCAACTCCGACGGCGAACCCAACGATCTCAACTGGACACAGCTTGGCCAGCGCTCTCAGGCTGTCGCGGCCCGTCTTCAGCAAGTCACCAAGCCCGGCGATCGCGTCGCGATCCTGGCCCCGCAGGGCATCGATTACGTGGTCGGTTTCTATGCCGCCATCGAGGCCGGCAACATTGCGGTTCCATTGTTTGCTCCGGAGCTTCCCGGCCACTCCGAACGACTCGATTCGGTGCTCACCGACGCACAGCCGACCGTCGTCCTGACCAACAACGCCGCCGCCGAGTCCGTCAGCCGATTTGTCCGCGGACTGCCCCGGGAACGGCGACCCCGCGTGATCGCCGTCGACAGCGTGCCCGATTCGGTGGCCGCCACCTACGTCAAGGTGACGCCGGATACCGACGACATCGCCTACCTGCAGTACACCTCGGGGTCCACCAGGGTGCCCGCCGGTGTCGAGATCACCCACCGCGCGGTGATGACCAACGTCTTGCAGATGATCATCTCGGTGGGGCTCGACGACAGCATCCGCAGTGTCAGCTGGCTCCCGCTGTATCACGACATGGGTCTGTTGATGATCCTGTTCCCACTCTGTGGGGGCCGGATCACCCTGATGTCGCCGGTGTCGTTCGTGCGGCGTCCGGGACGGTGGATCAAGGAACTTGCCGCCGAGGGGCACCTGGGCCGAACCTTTGCCGCCGCACCGAATTTCGCGTTCGAGCTGGCGGCAGAGCGCGGCCTGCCCAAGGACGGCGAGACGCTCGACCTGAGTAATGTCGCGGGTCTGATCAATGGATCCGAGCCGGTCAGCATCTCCTCTATTCGCAAGTTCAACGACGCCTTCGGGCCGTACGGACTGCCGCCGACCACCATCAAGCCCTCCTATGGGATGGCCGAGGCGACGCTGTTCGTCTCCACCATTCCCTCCGACGCCGAGGCCTCGGTGGTGTATCTGGACCGCCAGGAGCTGGGCAGCGGGCGCGCCATACGGGTGGGGGCCGACCACGACAACGCGGTCCCGCAGGTGTCCTGCGGCAAGATCGCGCGCAGCCAATGGGCCGTGATCGTCAACCCGAACGCGGACACCGAGCTGCCCGACGGTGAAGTCGGGGAGATCTGGTTGCACGGCGACAACATCGGCCGCGGCTACTGGGGCAGGCCCAAGGAGACCGATTTTTCGTTCCGCAACAAGCTGCAGGCCAGGCTCGACCAAGGCAGCCACGCCGCTGGTACCGAGCCCGGTGCCACCTGGTTCCGCACCGGAGACCTGGGCGTCTACCTGGACGGTGAGCTTTTCATCACCGGACGGGTCAAGGACCTGGTCATCATCGACGGCCGCAACCACTACCCGCAGGACATTGAGGCCACCGTCGAGGAAGCCTCACCCGCGGTGCGGCATGGATTCGTGGCGGCCTTCTCGGCGCCCGCGAACGAGCTGCCCGCCGGCGTCGATCAGGGCAACGGCACGGGGGAGCGGTTGGTCATCGTGGCCGAACGTGCTGCCGGTGCGGGCCGCGCCGCTCCAGAGCCCATCGTCGATGCCATTCGCGCGGCCGTATCGCGGCGGCACAACCTGCCCATCGCGGATGTGCAGCTGGTTCAGGCCGGTGCGATTCCACGCACCACCAGCGGAAAGCTCGCACGCCGAGCCTGCCGCCAGGAATACCTGGACAACAAGCTCGGCGTGCGCGCCTGAGCTATCAGTAGCTGTGTTCGGGGGCGGGGAACGCTCCGCGCGCCACCTCATCGGCGTACTGCTCGGCGGCCTTGCGTAATTCCGCGCCGACCTGACCGAACTGCTTGACGAACTTGGCGGTCTTGCCGCTGGTCATCCCGGCCATGTCCTGCCACACCAGCACCTGGGCGTCGCATTCCCGGCCGGCGCCGATGCCGACGGTGGGGATGGTGAGCTTGCCGGTGATCTGTGTTGCCAGCTCTGCCGGCACCATCTCCATGACGACGGCGATGGCTCCGGCTTCCTGCACCGCGATGGCATCGTGAATGAGCTGTGCGGCGGCGTCATCGCGGCCCTGAACCCGGTATCCGCCAAGCCCGTTCACGCTCTGCGGGGTGAACCCGATGTGTGCGACCACCGGAATCCCGGCAGCCGTCAGCGTGGCGATCTGATCGGCAACGCGTTCTCCGCCTTCGAGTTTTACGGCGTGGGCGCCGGCTTCTTTCATGAACCGGGTGGCACTGGCGAGGGCCTGAGCGGCCCCGCCCTCATAGGAGCCGAAGGGTAGGTCGGCGACCACCAGGGCCTCGGTGGCACCGCGAACCACACCACGTACCAACGGAATCAATTCGTCGATGGTGATCGGCACGGTGGTGTCGTACCCGTAGACCACGTTCGCGGCCGAATCCCCGACCAGCAGAACGGGAATCCCGGCATCGTTGAAAATCCGTGCGGTCGAGTAGTCGTACGCGGTGAGCATCGACCATTTGTGGCCCTCGGCTTTCCACTTCTGCAAGTGGTGCACGCGGGTCTTGGTACGCGGTTTTGCGTTCGTCTCGGAAGCAGCGCCGTACAAAGCAGATTCGGACATCTCGGACATCACTGTCACCTTTTCGATAATCTCCTCAAGGCCCGTTCGGGTCCCTGGGTTACCAACGATGTTCAGTGTGCCACCGGGCGGCGATGAGATGAATATCCGAGCGCGTGGACTTGGTCACATCTGTGGTCGCCGCATTCGGGCACGGGGGCTACCAGGCTCGCCTAGCATCTGCGGCATGCAGCGGCTTTCCGGACTCGACGCCAGTTTTCTCTATCTCGAGACACCCACCCAACCCATGCACGTGTGCGGGGTACTGGAATTAGACACCACAACCATTCCTGGTGGCTACTCGTTCGAGAAACTGCGGGCCAAGCTGGTCGAGCGCGTCGAGGGAATCTCCTCGTTCACGGAGAAGCTCGCCGACAGCCGCCTGAACCTGGACCACCCGGTGTGGGTGGACGACGACGACTTCGACATCGACCGGCACCTGCACCACGTCGGCCTGCCTTCGCCTGGAGGCAAGGGCGAGATCGCCGATATGTGCGGACACATCGCCTCGTTGCCCTTGGACCGCGCCCGGCCGCTGTGGGAAATGTGGGTCATCGAGACAGGCGACACGAACCGCTTGGTGGTCATGACCAAGATGCACCACGCCTCGGTCGACGGTGTCACCGGCGCCAACCTGATGTCGGCGCTGTGCGGTGTGGAACCCGATGCCGAAGCGCCCGAACCCGAGCCGGGTGTCGGCGGCGCCAACAGCCTGGAGATCGCGGTCACCGGAGCCCTCAAATGGGCCTCGCGGCCGCTGAAGTTCGCCAAGCTGCTGCCCTCGACCATCGGCGTCATTCCGGCCTGGCTGGAGCGCTCCAAGCGCGGCGAGGCCATGACCGCGCCGTTCTCGGCGCCGCGGACCTCGTTCAACTCCACGATCACCAGCCGCCGCAACGTCGGCTACGCCCAACTGGACCTCGAGGACGTCCGCGCGGTCAAGAACCGCTTCGGCGTCAAGGTCAACGATGTCGTGATGGCCATCTGCGCCGGCGCACTGCGTAAGTATCTGGACGACCGCGGTGAGCTTCCAGAGAGCTCATTGGTGGCCATGGTTCCGGTGTCGGTGCATGAGAAGTCGGACCGCCCGGGGCGAAACCAGGTCTCGGGAATGTTCTCCCGCCTGGAGACCAATATTGAAGATCCCGTGGACCGTCTCGGTGCCATCGCCGAGGCCAACAACGTCGCGAAGGAACACACCGCCGTGTTGGGCGCGACGCTGCTGCAGGACTGGAGCCAGTTCGCGGCGCCCGCCGTGTTCGGCACCGCGATGCGGGTCTACTCGCGCATCCGGCTGGCCGACCGCCACCCGGTGATCCACAACCTGGTGGTCTCCAATGTGCCGGGACCCCAAGTGCCGCTGTACTTCTTGGGCGCGCAGGTCGTCGGGATGTATCCGCTGGGGCCGATCTTCCACGGCGCCGCGCTCACCGTCACGGTGATGTCGCTGGACGGCAAACTCAATGTCGGCCTGATTTCTTGCCCCGATCTGATGCCCGATCTGTCCACGCTGACCGACGATTTCGGCGTGGCGCTCCAGGAGCTGAAGGCCCGGATCTAGTCCCTTCTGGCACCATGGCTGAATGATGTTTCGTGGTCGGCGGGTTGCTGCCGTATTGGCTCTTGCCTCGGTGGTAGCCGTCGTCTCTGGTTGTGTGCGGTCAGTGGAAGGTCAGGCGACGGCGGCGCGACCGTCCGAAACCGGCCTCAGTTGGGGGGACTGTGACGGCTTCACGCCGGAAAACACCACGGTGCCGGCCAGCACGGTGTGCTCGGAACTCGAGGTGCCTGTCGACTACGCCAAACCCGACGGCGCCAAGGCGCGCCTGGCGATCATCAAGTACCCGGCAAAGGGCAACAAGATCGGGTCGCTGCTGATGAACCCCGGCGGGCCGGGCCAATCGGGCATCGAGGCCGCAACGGCCATCGTCAAGCAGGTGCCCAGGGAGATCCGCGACAGCTTCGACTTCATCGGCTTCGATCCGCGTGGTGTGGGGTCCTCCACCCCGGCCGTCGAGTGCAACTCGGACCAAGACGTGGACCGCCTGCGCGCGCAGAACGACACCGACTACAGCCCCGAGGGTGTCGCCCGCATGGAGCAGGACTCCAAGGACTTCGTGAAGCGCTGCATCGACAAGGTGGGCCTGGAGTTCCTCGCCAACGTCGGCACGGTGAACGTCGCCAAAGATATGGATCGGCTTCGTGCCGCCCTCGGTGACGAAAAGCTGACCTACCTGGGCTATTCGTACGGCACCCGAATCGGCACCACGTACGCCGAGCAGTTCCCCCAGAATGTGCGGGCCCTCATCCTCGACGGGGTGATCGATCCCAACGCTGATCCCACCCAGGCCGATATCGACCAGATCGCGGGATTCCAAAAGGCTTTCGACAACTACGCGGCCGACTGCGCCAAGAGCCCCAGCTGTCCGCTGGGCACGGATCCCGCGCAGGCGACCGCGCGCTACCGGGCCATGATCGATCCGCTGGTCGAGCATCCGGCCAAGACCAAGGACGGCCGCGGCCTGTCCCACGGTGACGCCATCATCGGCACCATCATGGTGATGTACTCGCCCACGCTGTGGGAGGCGTTCACCAAGGCGCTGCGCCAGCTCAGCGAGGGGTCGGGTGACATCCTGCAGCTGCTCGCCGACGCGTACATGAAGCGCGACGAAGAGGGGCACTACAGCCACGCGCAGGATGCGCAGACCGCCATCAACTGTGTGGACGAACCACCGCAGACGGACCGCGCCAAGACCGTCGAGAAGGACCGGCGCATCCGTGAGGTGGCCCCGTTCCAGGACTTTGGCGCATTCACCGGCAACGCACCGCTGGGCGTGTGTGCGTTCTGGCCGGTACCGCCGACGAGCAAGCCGCACCCCATCAACGTGCCCGGCTTGCCCAAGCTGCTGGTGGTGTCCACCACGTTCGATCCGGCGACCCCGTACCAGGCGGGTGTTGAGCTGGCCAAACAACTCGGCGGAGGCCTGCTCACCTACGAGGGGACCAAGCACACCATTGTGTTCGACGGGAATCAGTGCGTCGACAAAGCGGCGGAGACATATCTCATCAAGGTCACGACTCCGGCCGAAGGCGCCCGCTGCTGATCCCTTTTGGCATCCGACATGGCACGATGTGGCCCATGATGCGGATGCGCCGAGCGTTGCCGGTGATTCTTTTGATGTTCTCGGCGGCCCTCCCTGCCATCCCCGCGGCCGCTGTGCCGTTGCCGGCACCGAGCCCGTCGCTGCAGGCGTTCTATGACCAGAAGGTCACCTGGGGCAGTTGCGACGGCTTCGTCAGTGACACCAGCCGCATCCCGACGGCCCGGTGCGCCAAGGTGAAGGTGCCCGTCAGCTACGACAAGCTGATGGGTGCGGTGGCAGAGCTCGCTGTGCTGAAGGTGCCCGCCACCGGAAAGCGCGTCGGCGCACTGCTGGTGAACCCGGGCGGGCCCGGGGGATCGGGCGTGGACCTGGCGGCCGGCATGGGCGCCAAGCTCGGCGAGAGTGCGGTCGGGCAGAGCTTCGACATCGTCGGGTTCGATCCGCGCGGTGTCGGCGGCTCCACCCCAACCCTGCGGTGCCGCACCGACGCCCAGTTCGACGCCTTCCGCAAGGAGCCGCTGGCCGACTACAGCCAGGCCGGGGTCGCCCACATCGAGGATGTGTACCGCCAGTACGTCAACGACTGCGCGAGCCGGATGGGACTGGACTTCCTTGCCAATGCCGGAACCGCTTCGGCGGCAAGGGATATGGATATCGTCCGGGCGGCAGTCGGCGATAACAAGCTGAACTACCTGGGTTACTCCTACGGCACCGAGCTGGGCACCCAGTACGCCGAGTACTTTCCGCAGAATGTGCGCACGATGGTCCTGGACGGCGCGATCGACCCGACCATCGATCCGGTCGAATCCAACGTCCGGCAGATGACCGGATTCCAGGTGGCGTTCAACGACTACGCGGCCGACTGCGCCAAGGACCCCAAGTGCCCGCTGGGCACCGACCCGTCGCAGGCCGTGAAGCGTTTTCACCAACTGATCGATCCGTTGGTCACCAAGCCCGCGAAGACCAACGACCCGCGCGGCCTGGGCTATCAGGACGCCATCACCGGCACCATCCAGGCGATGTACACACCGCGCTACTGGAAGTACCTCACCTCCGCCGGGTTGGCCGGGCTGGTCGATGGCAGCGGACCCGATGACCTGCTGTGGCTGGCCGACCAGTACCAGGAGCGCGACGACCAGGGGCGCTACGACAACCTGCAGGACGCCTTCAACTCGATCCGATGCGTCGACGGGCCGACCCCGCGGGACTCCGCTCCCTGGGTGGCCGCCGACAAACGACTTCGTGAGCAGGCGCCGTTCTCGAGCTACGGCACGTTCACCGGATACGCTCCGCGCGATTTGTGCGCGTTCTGGCCGGTGGCGCCGACATCGGCACCGCACACCCCGTCGACTCCCGGGCTTCCTCCGGTGGTGGTCATCTCCACCACCCACGACCCGGCGACGCCGTATGAGGCCGGTGTGGCGCTGGCGCAGCAATTGAACGGATCCCTCATCAGCTACGAGGGCACTCAGCACACCGTCGCGTTCAACGGAGAGGCATGTGTCGACGAGGCGGTCACGCGTTACTTCGTCGACGGCACGGTGCCTCCCAAGGACGTGCGGTGCTGAGCATCCGTGCCCGTGTACGCCGGATGTAATAGCCTCTGACCATGGATCGTCAGAAGGAATTCGTGCTGCGCACGCTGGAAGAACGCGATATCCGTTTTGTCCGGCTGTGGTTCACCGACGTGCTTGGCTACCTCAAGAGCGTGTCCATCGCGCCGGCCGAACTCGAAGGCGCCTTTGAAGAGGGCATCGGCTTCGACGGATCCTCCATCGAGGGCTTCGCCCGTGTCTCCGAATCGGACACCGTCGCGCACCCCGACCCGTCGACATTTCAGGTGCTGCCCTGGACCACCAGCGCCGGCAAGCACCACTCCGCGCGGATGTTCTGCGATATCAAGCTGCCCGACGGATCGCCGTCCTGGTCGGATCCGCGGCATGTGCTGCGTCGCCAGCTGGCCAAGGCAAGCGATTTGGGCTTCTCCTGCTACGTGCACCCGGAGATCGAGTTCTTCCTGCTGAAGAACTTGCCCGACGACGGCTCGGCGCCCATCCCGGCCGATGACGCGGGGTACTTCGACCAGGCCGTGCACGAGGCGGCGCCGAACTTCCGCCGGCATGCCATCGATGCGCTCGAATCCATGGGCATCTCCGTGGAATTCAGCCACCACGAGGGCGCGCCCGGCCAGCAGGAGATCGACCTGCGCTACGCCGACGCTCTGTCCATGGCGGACAACGTGATGACGTTCCGCAATGTGGTCAAGGAAGTGGCGATCATCGACGGTGTGCATGCCACCTTCATGCCCAAGCCGTTCAGCGATCACCCCGGCAGTGCGATGCATACCCACATGAGCCTGTTCGAGGGCGATACCAACGCATTCCACAATCCCGATGACCCGCTACAGCTTTCCAGCGTCGGTAAGTCGTTCATCGCGGGAATTCTGGAGCACGCCAACGAGATCAGCGCTGTCACCAACCAGTGGGTGAACTCGTACAAGCGCCTGGTACACGGTGGTGAGGCGCCCACGGCGGCATCCTGGGGTGCGGCCAACCGTTCGGCGCTGGTGCGGGTTCCGATGTACACGCCCAACAAGTCGTCCTCGCGCCGCATCGAGGTGCGCAGCCCCGACTCGGCCTGCAATCCGTACCTGACGTACGCGGTGCTGCTGGCCGCCGGGTTGCGTGGTGTGGAACAGGGTTACACGCTTGGGCCCGAGGCCGAGGACGATGTGTGGCAGCTGACCGCCGCGGAGCGTCAGGCCATGGGTTACAAGGAGCTGCCCAGCACGCTGGAGAACGCGCTCATCGCGATGGAGCGTTCCGAGCTGGTCGCAGAAGCCTTGGGAGAGCATGTCTTCGACTTCTTCCTCCGGAACAAGCGGGCCGAGTGGGCGCGCTACCGCAGCAATGTGACCCCGTTCGAGCTGCGGGCCTACTTGGGTCTCTGAGGTGACTCGAGCCTCCACCGAGCGTTCGAAGGTTCCCAGTGTCGGGAGGCTGGGGCTTGTCGATGCGCGGGCCGCGTCACTGCTCGAAGAGCTGGGTTGGACCACCGAGGCGCACGTCCCGCTGTTGTGGTCGTTGTCGAGGTCGCCCGACGCCGACGCCGCACTGCTCACCCTGATCCGGCTGCATGAGGAAATGGGCGCCGGCTGGGCGGCGCTGGATCGGGAGCTCGGCGCCGACACCGCACTGCGTGGGCGGATGCTGTCGGTGATCGGGTCTTCATTGGCGCTCGGCGATCACCTGGTGGCGCATCCGGACCGCTGGCAGCTGCTGGTCGGGGATATCGAACTCGAGTCCAAAGAGGCTCTCCAAGAACGATTCCTGGCGGCCGTGGGTGCGGTCGGGGGACGCGCCTCGGTATCCGAGGGCACCGCGATCTCGGCGTTGCGCGACGCCTATCGGGATCGGCTCCTGGTGCTCGCCGCACTCGATCTCGCGGCCACCGTCGAGAACGAACCGGTGTTGCCGTTCCCGGTGGTGGGCCAGCACCTGGCGGATCTGGCCGATGCCGCGCTGACGGCGGCACTGGCCGTTGCGGTGTCGCTGGTGGTGCCGGACGGGCAGGAGCCGCCCCGGCTCGCCGTCATCGCAATGGGCAAATGCGGTGCGCGCGAACTCAACTACGTCAGCGATGTCGACGTCATCTTTGTGGCCGAGGAGGCGGACTCGCTGACCACCCGCGTCGCCGGGGAGATGATGCGCATCGGCTCCAGCACCTTCTTCGAGGTGGACGCGGCACTGCGCCCGGAAGGTAAGGCCGGGGCACTGGTGCGCACCCTGGATTCTCATGTGGCCTACTACCGGCGCTGGGCCAAGACCTGGGAGTTCCAGGCGCTGCTGAAGGCGCGGCCCGCCGTCGGCGATCCCGAGCTGGGCAAGGCGTATATTGACGCCCTCATGCCGATGGTGTGGACCGCTTGCGAGCGTGAAGATTTCGTGTCTGAAGTGCAGGCCATGCGCCGCCGGGTGGAGTCGCTGGTGCCGGCGGACCTGCGCGAACGTGAGATCAAACTGGGCACCGGCGGGCTGCGTGACGTCGAATTCGCGGTGCAGCTGCTGCAGCTGGTGCACGGCCGGGTGGATGAGTCGCTGCACGTCGCCTCGACCATCGACGCCCTGGCGGCGCTGAGCGCGGGCGGCTACATCGGGCGCGACGACAGTGCGAATCTGACTGCCTCGTACGAGTTCTTGCGGCTACTGGAGCATCGGTTGCAGTTGCAGCGGCTCAAGCGCACCCACACCCTGCCGGCGCCGGAGGACACCGAGGCGATGCGCTGGCTGGCCCGGGCCGCCCACGTGCGCCCCGACGGGCAGAACGACGCGCTGGGGGTGCTGCGCGCCGAGATCAAGCGGCAGGCCGTACGGGTGTCTCGCCTGCACACGAAGCTGTTCTACCAACCGCTGCTGGAATCGGTCACCGAGTTCGACAAGGAAGCGCTGGGGCTGTCCAACGAGGCGGCGGTGCGTCAGCTCGCCGCCCTGGGTTACCAGCAGCCTCAGCATGCGCTCAGTCACCTGTCCGCGCTGACCAAGGAGGGCGGGCGCCGCGGGCGCATCCAAACGATCCTGCTACCAACACTTTTGGATTGGCTGGCGGACACTCCCGATCCGGATGCCGGACTGTTGGCCTATCGCCGGGTGAGCGAGGCGCTGGTCGACCAGACGTGGTACCTGCGCACGCTGCGCGACGAGGGCGCGGTGGCCAAGCGCCTCATGCGAATACTGGGCACCTCCGCCTATGTGCCGGACCTCATCATGCGCGCGCCCGAGGTGATCCAGCTGTATGCCGACGGGCCTAATGGGCCCAAACTTCTTGAGGCAGAACCTGTCTCGGTGGCGGGAGCGCTCATCGCGTCCTCGGCACGGCATGCCGATCCCGAGCGTGCGATCGGGGCGGCACGATCATTGCGGCGCCGGGAGCTGGCCCGGGTGGCCTCGGCGGATCTGTTGGGTCTGCTGGACGTGGTCGATGTCTGTGGCGCGCTGACCTCGGTGTGGGTGGCGGTGCTGCAGGCGGCCCTGGACGCCCTGATCAAGGGGAGTGTCCCCGAAGGGGACGAGGCTCCCGCGAGTATCGCCGTCATCGGGATGGGCCGGCTGGGCGGAGGCGAGCTGGGCTATGGATCCGATGCCGACGTGCTGTACGTGTGCGAGGCGCGCGGTGCCACCACCGACGACGAGGCTGTCCGCTGGTCGGCGACGATCGCCGAGAATCTGGGCAAGCTGCTGGGCGCGCCGAGCACCGATCCGCCGCTGCAGGTCGACACCGGGCTGCGTCCGGAGGGGCGCAATGGGCCGATGGTCCGCACCCTGGTGGCCTACGAGACCTATTACGCGCAGTGGGCACAGCCGTGGGAGGTGCAGGCGCTGCTGCGCGCGCACAGCGTCGCCGGCGATGCCGACCTGGGTCTGCGGTTCCTGCACATGATCGACAAGACGCGGTATCCGGCCGGTGGCATCGCCCTGGATGCGGTGCGCGAGATCCGCCGGATCAAGGCGCGGGTGGATGCCGAGCGGCTGCCCCGCGGCGCCGATCCGAACACCAACACCAAGCTGGGCCGTGGCGGGCTGGCCGACGTGGAGTGGACCGTGCAGCTGCTGCAGTTGCGCTACGCCCACGAACATCCGTCCCTGCACAGCACATCGACCCTGCAGACACTGCATGCCGCGGCCGAGGCCGGGCTCATCGAGGCCGAGGATGCCGAGCTGCTGCGCCAGGCGTGGCTGACTGCAACCAACGCGCGTAACGCGCTGGTGCTGGCGCGCGGTAAGCCCACCGACCAACTGCCAGGCCCCGGGCGGCTGCTCAATACCGTGGCGGCGGCCGCGGGCTGGCCGGACACCGACGGCGGCGAGTTTCTGGACAACTATCTGCGGGTGACCAGGCGCGCGAAAGCGGTCGTACAGCGCGTCTTTGGGGGGTAGCTTCTTGCGGGTCACGATCCCTTTCCGCGGATCCCAGTCCTTCAAGGAGCGGCCATGAAGTGCACATCGATCGTCGTGGGTCTTGGTGTTGTCGCCGGTGCTCTGGGCATGGCGGCGCCCGCCGCGGCGAAGCCGGGTGACTGCACCGTCTCCGAGGAGGCACGGCTCGATGCGGTGGAGGCGACCAAGCGCGCGGAGTATCTGGAACGCCATCCCGACGTCAACGCGGGGATCAGTGATGCCCTCAAGAACACCCCCGGCGACGGCGGTGCCAAGCATGAGGCCGTGCAGGCTTACCTCACGGCGAATCCGGCGGCCAGGGCGGACCTGGACGCGATCCGTCAGCCCGTGCAGGACTTCAAGAACCGCTGCTGGCCCGACGGTTAGGTGCTCGTCAAACCTCACGAATGTAATTTTCTCAGCGCTTCTCATGGTTTCTTAACGTTCGGGCCATGACCGTCCAACCAACGCTCGATAGCGTCCCGGACGAGCCGGCACGTCGTCGGCTGTAACGCTGAACAAGGAGTACTCCATGAAGTTCACCTCTGCTGTACTCAGCGGTGTCGTTGGTGCCGGCGCGGTCGCCAGCGCCCTGGCCTTCGCGGGTGCCGCTGGCGCAGCTCCCGGCCAGTGCACTGCCGCCGAGTTCGCCCGGACCCACTCGACCGTGTCGAGCCAGGTCGCGAGCTACCTGGACAAGAACCCGACGATCAACGACGGCATCACCAAGGCCGCCAAGGGCGCGCCCGAGGGCGAGCGCCGTGAAGCCATCAAGACCTACCTCGATGGTCAGCCCGCCGCCAAGGCCGAGCTCGACAAGATCCGTCAGCCGCTGACGAGCCTGAAGAACAGCTGTGGCGCGGACACCGATGACGCGGCCCCGGCAGCTCCTGCCGGACTGGTGGGCCAGCCCGCTGCGCCTGCCACCGAGAATGCCCCCGCTGAGCAGCCGCAGCAGCCGTGGAACCCCTTCGCGCCGCAGCAGCAGCCGGCTCAGGAAGTCGCGGAAACGGCCAATACGCAGCCGGCCGCGCCGGCCAAGCCGGCATCGCCGGCCGTCACCGCGGTGGTCGATCAGCAGGACGTCTAACAACACACTTAGACGGGCGGCCTAGCCTTAGGCAGCAATGACTCAGGAAACCCCCGCTCGTCACAAGGTGTTGATGGTCGATGACGACCCGGACGTTCGGAACTCGGTAGCCCGCGGGCTACGTCATTCGGGTTTCGACGTCCGGGTCGCTGTCGATGGCCGTGATGCGCTTACCCAGCTCGCGGCCGACGAACCCGACGCCCTGGTGCTCGATGTGCAGATGCCCGAGCTGGACGGGGTGGCGGTGGTTACCGCACTGCGGGCCCTGGGTAACGACATCCCCATCTGCGTCCTCAGCGCACGCGACACCGTCAACGACCGGATCGCCGGCCTGGAGGCCGGCGCCGATGACTATCTGACCAAACCCTTCGATCTCGGCGAGCTGGTGGCGCGCCTGCGTGCCCTCCTGCGCCGTCGCGGCGCCGGTGGCGGCGGTCTGGCCGCCTCCGCCATCACCGTCGGACAGATCACCGTGGACGTATCTCGCAGGCTGGTCTTCGCCAGCGGAGAACGCGTCGAGCTGAGTAAGCGCGAGTTCGATCTGCTGGTGGTGCTGGCCGAAAACACCGGTGTGGTGCTCAGCCGCGCCCGGCTGCTGGAACTGGTGTGGGGGTACGACTTTGACGTCGAGACCAATGTCGCCGACGTCTTTGTGAGCTATCTGCGCCGCAAACTGGAAACCGGAGGTGCCCCCCGTGTCATCCACACCGTCAGAGGTGTGGGGTACGTGATGAGGGAAGAGCCGTGAAACGCTCGCTTTCCCTGCGCACCAGGGTCGCGGTAGCGGCCTTCCTGGCCGCTGGCCTGGTTGTTGCCCTGATCGGCATCGTCGCTGGTATCGCGTTGGTGCGCAACGATACTCAACAGCTGGACCGCCGCCTCGACGTTCTCGTCGATGCGGTACAGGCCACCACCCGGCACGGGGACACCACCTTTGTGCTCACCGTCCGGGACTCCACAAGCGGTGGGCTGGTGATCTTCCGGGGTGTCGAGCTGCCGAGGCTGCCGCTGGGAACCGAGAACGTCAACGTCGGGGGTGTCACCTACCGTGTCCGGACTATCGAGAACCCCGAAGAGCAGACCGTGCTCTCGCTGGGAACCCGGGCGGACGCGGTACTGGTGAACCACCGCGGAATTCCGGTGTTCATCGCCCTTGGTGTGCTCTCGATGCTGCTGGCCGGCGGCTTCGCGTGGCTGTTCGCCGGGCGGGCGGTGCGGCCACTGCGTCAGCTCACCGAGCAGACCCGGCAGCTCGATACCGACGGCCTGCAGGTCGCCGCGGTGCGCGGTGCCCGGGAGTCCGAAGAACTTGCCGACGCCCTGACCGCCATGCTCGGGCGGGTCTCGGCGGCGCAGTCCGACACCACCAAATCGCTTCTGGCCGCCCGCGATTTCGCCGCCAGTGCCGCCCACGAGCTGCGCACCCCGCTCACCGCGATGCGCGCAGACCTGGACACCTTGCGCGCACATGACCTCTCGAATGAGGAACATTCCGAGGTGATCGGCGACCTGCAGCGCGCGCAACGCCGTGTCGAGGCCACCATTACGGCACTGGGGCAACTGGCCTCGGGAGACCTCGCCCGGCGTGAGGACCGTGAACTGGTGGACATCGCCGACCTGCTGGACCGGGTGGCAGCGGATGCGTTGATGCACCGTGCCGCCACGCCGGAGATCACCGTCAATTCCGACGACTGCGGCGTGGTGCTGGGCTGGCCGGACGGGCTGCGGCTGGCTGTCGACAACCTGGTGCGCAATGCCATCAACCATGGCGACGCCAAACACGTTGTGCTTTCCGCCAATCGGGTGGATGACCGGTTGGTCATCGAGGTCGATGACGACGGCACCGGGCTACCCGAGGCCGATCGGGAACGGGTGCTCGGGCGATTTGAGCGTGGACCCGGCGCCAAGCCCGGCGGGCTGGGATTGGGTCTGGCGCTTGTCGCGCAGCAGGCCGCGTTGCACGGGGGAGACGTGGTGCTGTCGGCCAGCCCGCTGGGCGGTCTGCGGGCGACGCTGACGATCTTGGCCGAATAGACCTGCCCGTCTAGTTCTTGCGGGACCCGTATTTGTCGAGCCACTCGCGGGCTTCCCCGGGCAGGTTCCCCGAGGCCTCGGCGGTCTTGCACCAACGCCGCACCATTTTGACCATGTTGGCGGGGTTGTAGGCGTCCTCTTGTTGCGACCACAGGCCGCCCCCGGCGTAGTGCAGCACGGTCAGGTTCGGCTCGCCCCAATGCTGGCCGTCACCGGGATCGCTCATCACGTTATCGATTTCGCAGACCACCCAACCCTTTTCGGGGTCGAAGACGGTCCAGGTGGCGGGCAGGCTGGGCATGTGGTTGCCGGGGAATTCCGCCATGACCGCGGTGATGTACTGCCGGATGGCCTCCTTGCCGTGCAGGCGACCCACCACGTGTTCGATGTAGAGGGCGTCCTCGGTGTACATCTCGGCATAGGGGTTCCAGTCGCCGGTTTCGATGCAGCGATGGACGGTGGCCTGGTGTTGCGTGAACGCTTCCTCGAGTTCGGCGCGGCTAAACGATGGCATGGCTAAGAGAGTGCCATAAGGTACCGTCCCTGAGGTGCGAGGACGGAGCGCCGTGGGGGCATTGGGCTGGCTGCTGAGCATCGTCGCCATGCTGGCTATCGCGTCCCGTTGGGTGCGCACAAGCTGGTCACCCCTGATCGGGCTGACCGCCGGCTGGCCCGTCACGTGTCTGCTGATGATCCTGGGGCTGTTGCTGTTCCTCGCAGTGCGGCAGTGGTGGGGCGTGTTGACGGCGACCGTCGTGATCGCGTTGCAGGTGCTTGCCATCGCACCGCTTTACCTGCCCGACAGCCACCCGCAGGGGACAACCGTCACGGTGCTGCAGACGAACCTGCGTTTCGGTGTCGGTGACGCCGGGGCGGTGGTGGCCGCGATTCACGAGCACGATGTGGGTGTGGTGACCGTTGACGAGCTCACCCCGGAAGCCCGGGCGAAACTCGTTGCCGCGGGAATTGATTCGGTGCTTCCTTATTCGTACACCATCGCCGAACCGAAGGCGGCTGGCACTGGAATCTGGAGTCGATACCCGCTGACCCCGGTGCATCAGGACGACCAGAGCTTTGCCATGCGGCAGATCTGGGCGGAGGCCGAGATCCCCGGAGTGGGGCCGGTCATGCTCGTCGCGGTGCACACCCGTCCGCCGGAGAAGGACATGAGTTCACCGGGCTGGCTCACCGAGCTGGACACCATTGGCCGTCAGTTGCAGGCACTGCGCCCCGATGTGAAAGTGATTGTCGGCGGCGACTTTAACGCGACCTACGACCACTTCGTGTTCCGGCAGATCCTCACGGGCGGTTTCGCCGACGCGGTGGATCAGGCCGGGGCCGGCTGGCTGCCGACCTGGCGCGAGGGGCGCTGGTACACCAGGCTGATCGGGATCGACCACGTACTGACCCGAGGGGCGGCCGCCACCTCGGTGAGTACTCAGGAGATCTACGGCACCGACCACCGGGCGCTCATCGCCACGGTGGTGGTGCCTAGCTCTTCTTGAGCGCCGCGTCGACCGAGAGCGATCCGCCGCCGGTGAACACCAAGAGGAAAAAGCCCCAGCAGAACAGGGCCGCCAGCTCGCCGTTGTTCTCGATGGGAAGCAGCCCGGCGGATTGGTGCTGGGTGAAGTAGGCAACCGCCATCGTTCCCGAGGCGATGAAGGCCGCTATCCGGGTTCCGGCGCCGAACAGAATCGCGACGCCGGTGAGGAACTCGACGGCACCTGCCCACCAGCCGAGTGACCACGACTCGACCGGGGGCATCGAAGCCAGGTCGGGCCAGCGGAACAGGATGGCGGTGCCGTGGACGGTGAACAGGAATCCGAAGACGATCCGGAACAACGACAGGACAACGGGCGTGGCGCCGTCGAGCTTGGCGACTGAGCTGGAGGTGCTGGAGGAGGCCATGGCCAGGATGCTAAACCAATTCGCGCGTAACGACTTAGCGCTTAGCGCGGGTAATGAATCGGTCGAGGGACAGCGACCCGCCGCCGGTGAACACTAGTAGCAGGAAGATCCAGCTGTAGAGAGCGGCGGCCTCCCCGTTGTTCTGGATCGGCAGCAGTCCCTCGGGCTGGTGGTAGCTGAAGTAGGCGACTGCCATCGCACCCGAGGACACGAACGCGGCGAATCTGGTGCCGAGCCCGAGGATGATCGCCGCTCCGCCAAGGAATTCGATGATGCCGGCCCACCAGGGCAGCGTGCCGACGGGTTGCAGGAACGAGGCGAGTGGCCAACCGAACAGGTGGGAGGTGCCGTGCAGGAAGAAGAGGAACCCGACCACGATCCGGAATGCCGACAGGGCGACCGGTGTCAGACCGGTGAGCTTGTTTTCGATATCAGCGAGAGCCATGCGTCTAACAATAGGACCATAGTCCGCTTTATTCCTGTCTACGCGTCGGCAACCGCGTTCACCAGCGTCTCTGCCGCGAGAAGGCCGAGGTTGTTGGACGCCAACGGGCTGTCGCCGGTGAGGAGCTTGCGGTCGGCGTGTGTTTGCCCGGTGATTCCGGTGTTGAGGATGGTGACACCTTGTTTACGCAGATTCTCTCCGACAAGCCACGGCATTTGTCCTGGGATGTAACCGATTTCGATGTTCACCCCAGTGTCCAGGCTGTCGGGGAAAACGCATAGGCTGTAGCCCCGGAAAGGCGAATCCTCGCGATCCAGGCCGGCGGCGAGCAATGCCCCCGGGCCGTGACACAAGGTGATGACGTACTTGTCGTACTCCAGCGCCCAGTCCAAGACCGTCCGGACTTCTTCGCTGTCTGGGATGCCCAGGAGCACGCCGTGGCCGCCCGGGATGAACACGGCGAGGTAATCCGAGTCGGGGCCCAGGCCCTCGGCAATGACATGGGAGAGCTTCTGGGGCTTCTTAAGTTGCGCGGAAAGCTCGGAGTAGGTGGTCAGGACGGCTTCGTCCTTGCGCGGCATCGCCCAGAGTTCAAGTTTGGCGGGGTTACCGGACACTGTGGCGACGTCGATCCCGAAGCCGGCGGCTTTGAGGTGATGCAGGGGGAGCAGCATCTCGACGGGGTGGTTACCGGTAGAGAACATCGTGCCGTTCTGCATCAGCATGTAGCGCTCTTCGGTAGCGATCATGAGGATCTTCCAGCGTCCACCGGTGTAGGCATTTTCGTAACGAACGCCGGCGAAGTCGGTCGTGGAGGGCACGTACTGGCTCAGCGAGTAGGGGGACGGGAAGTAGGCGTTGTCTTCGGCAGGGTCGGGGGCAGGGATTTTGCTCAGTTCGTCGGCTGCGTTCGGCACGGATTCCACGCTCCTCGAAAAGTTAGACGGGACATCTACTTTCAACCTACGTCGGTGCGAGGTATTCCGTGCCGCACAAATGACAAGGCCCCCGGGAAGATCCCGGGGGCCTTGACGATGTGCGGATTACACGGCTCTACACATCAAAGTAGAGGGCTACCTCGTACGGGTGAGGACGGATGTTGATCGGCTCGATCTCGTTCTCGCGCTTGAACGCGATCCAGGTCTCGATCAGATCGGAGGTGAAAACGCCACCCTCGGTGAGGTACTCGTGATCCTTCTCAAGGTTGTCGATCACGGTGGCCAGGTTGGTCGGGGCCTGTGGAATGTTGGCGGCCTCCTCCGGAGGCAGCTCGTACAGGTCCTTGTCGACGGGAGCCAACGGCTCGATCTTGTTCTTGATGCCGTCGATACCGGCCATCAGCATGGCCGCGAACGCCAGGTACGGGTTACCCGAGCTGTCCGGGCAGCGGAACTCGAGGCGCTTGGCCTTCGGGTTGTTACCGGTGATCGGGATGCGCACGCACGCCGACCGGTTGCGCTGGCTGTAGACCAGGTTGATCGGGGCCTCGTAGCCCGGCACCAGCCGCTTGTAGGAGTTCACCGTCGGGTTGGTGAACGCCAGCAGTGACGGGGCGTGGTGCAGGATGCCGCCGATGTAGTGGCGGGCCACATCCGAGAGCCCGGCGTACCCGGCCTCGTCGTGGAACAGCGGCTTGCCGTCCTTCCACAGGGACATGTGGGCGTGCATGCCCGATCCGTTGTCACCGAACAGCGGCTTGGGCATGAAGGTGACGGTCTTGCCGTTGGCCCATGCGGTGTTCTTGATGATGTATTTGAACAACAGCACGTCGTCGGCCGCGGCCAGCAGGGTGTTGAACTTGTAGTTGATCTCGGCCTGCCCGCCGGTGCCCACCTCGTGGTGACCGCGCTCCAGGGTGAATCCGGCGTTGATCAGGTTGGTGGTCATCTCGTCGCGCAGGTCGACGAAGTGGTCGTACGGGGCGACGGGGAAGTAGCCACCCTTGGGGCGCACCTTGTAGCCGCGGTTCGGGCTGCCGTCCTCCTCGTAAGGCTCGCCGGTGTTCCACCAGCCGGCCTCCGAGTCGATCTCGTAGAAGGTGCCGTTGATCTTCGAGTCGAAGCTGACCGAGTCGAAGATGTAGAACTCGGCCTCGGCGCCGAAGTAACAGGTGTCGGCGATACCGGTGCTGGTCAGGTACTGCTCGGCCTTGCGGGCCACGTTACGCGGGTCACGCGAGTAGGCCTCGCGGGTGAACGGGTCATGCACGAAGAAGTTGACGTTCAGCGTCTTGGCGGCGCGGAACGGGTCGATCTTGGCCGTCGAGATATCGGGCAGCAGGAGCATGTCGGATTCGTGGATCGACTGGAATCCGCGCACAGAGGACCCGTCGAAGCCGAGACCGTCTTCGAAGACGCTGGCATCGAAAGCAGATGCGGGGATGGAGAAGTGCTGCACGACGCCCGGCAGGTCACAGAACCTGACGTCCACGTACTCGACCTTCTCGTCGGCAATGAACTTGAATACCTCGTCGGGGCTACTGAACGCCATGCTTCTCCTTGTTTTTTCCTCTTGGGTCCACTGAAACCATGACCGCGCGACTGAACCTATGAAGCTGGTGTTGCCCGCCGGTCAACCATATGTTGCGCGGATGTTACGCGTAACCGCCAATTGGTTGGCCTTTACGCTGTGAGTATGGCGCGAGACCTGGGTTCATGGTTGTCGGGGCTTGGTTCGGTGCAGGGCGCGGGCAACTCTCGGTACTCCGGAGAGCAGCTCGGCCTGCCCGAGGCCGGTCCCGGATCGGCGGCACCGCTGGCGCGCCGGCTGCTGGCACTGCTGCTCGACTGGCTCATCGCCGGTGGCCTGGCGTTGCTGTTCGTCAAGGGAAATCTGTTGTCGCCCACGCTGTCCTCGGCGCAGCTGCTCACCTGGTTCGTCATCGGTGTGGTGGCGGTGCGGCTGTGGCGGTTCACCCCGGGCCAATACCTGGCGGGTGTACAGGTAGCGCCCGCCGATGGAACTAGCTCGGTGGGCATTGGCCGCGCGTTTGTCAGGAATCTGCTGATCACCGTGATCGTGCCGCCGCTCATCACCGATATCGACGGCCGCGGTCTGCATGACCGGGTGACCCGCACCGTCGTGATTCGTGTGCGATGAGCCGCTTGCGCGAAGAGCGTGGGCGGCGCTAGATGGTTCTGCTCGCCGTCTGTTTGGCGGTGTTCATGCTGCTGCTCGACATGACGATTGTGTCGAGTGCGCTGGCGGACCTGCAGTCGTCGCTGGGGGCCGACCTCGCCGATCTGCAATGGGTCATCGATGCCTACGCGCTGCCGATGGCGGGGCTGCTGCTCACCGCTGCCACCCTCGGTGATCGTCTGGGCCGTCGACGGCTCTATCTGCTGGGCATGGTGCTGTTCACCGCGGCCTCGCTGGGCTGCGCGCTCTCGAGCAGTGCACCCATGCTGATCGGGGTGCGTGCCGCGCAAGGCATCGGCGGGGCGATCCTGCTGGCGGTATCGCTGCCGATCATCGCCGCGGAGTATCCGCAGGAGCGCCGCGGTGCCCCCATCGCGATCTACGGCGCGGTGATGGGTGCGGGCAGCGCCGCCGGCCCGCTGCTGGGCGGGTTCCTTGTCACACATTTCGGGTGGCAGTCGATTTTCCTGGTCAACCTGCCGGTGGGTGTGATCGCGCTGGTGATTGCCGTGCGCCACCTCCCGGAGACCCGCGCCGACGAGCTGCGGCCCGTCGACTGGGTAGGCACGATGCTGCTCACCTTCGGGCTGGTTACCGGTGTCTTCTCGGTGATCTCGCTGCACGACGGGGGAATTGGGGCCACGACATCCGGCGCACTGGCGGTCGGTGCCGTGCTGGCTCTGGTGCTGTTCTTCTGGTGGGAGGGCCGTGCGCCGGCGCCCATGCTGAGCCTGCGGCTGGTCACCTCGCCGGGTTTCGCCGGGGTGTGGGTCGCCGCGGCCGCGGCCGCCGGCACGCTCATCGCAGCTACCAACTATCTGGCGTTGTACTTCATGAATACGCTGGGTTACAACGCTTTTGAGACGGGCCTGCGTGCCGGTCCGCTGACACTCGCGACCATCGCGGGGGCGCCGTTGGGGATTCTGGTGGGCCGGCGGCTGCCCACCATGGTCAGCATTCCCGGAGGCGTGGCGCTGGTGGCGATCGGATTATGGGCCGCGACGGGGGCCCATGCCGATACGGTCTGGACCCACTTCATTGTCGGCTCCACCCTGGCCGGGCTGGGGCTGGGTGCGCTCTCGGCGATGACGTCCGATGCCGCACTGCGGTTCGTGCCGTTGGACGACGCCGGGATGGCGACCGGGTCGGTGAGCACGGGCCGTCAGATCGGCATTCTTCTGGGTGTGGCGGGTATGGGTGTGGCGTTCGGGCATGCCGCCGGCAAGACCGGGGCCAGGGCCGCAGGCGCAGCGGGCATCGACAGCGTGCTGACGCTGGGGGCGCTCGCGGCGGCCTGCGCGGCGCTCGTTTCGCTGATTCTGCTCGCGGTGGCTACGATGAGTCGCTCGCACGATCCGGCCACCGGAGAGTCGCTAGCTATCTAGCCATCGGTGATCGCGCCTGCCTGTACGGATGCCCACGGGTATTTGTGCATTGCGGTGGTGAGCCGTAGACAGAGGGAGTAGCTTTCGATCATGGAGAGCGCGGCGGTTCTCATCGCAGCGCCCGGTGTCGGTTCCGATCGGGGGACGGACGCGAACCCGCGGCCGCGGTACAGCATTGTCCTGTCGTCTGATCCGGCTGAAGTTGAAGCCGCACAACGGCTTCGGTATCAGGCGTTCGCCGACGAAATGGGGGCGCCGTTGCCGCATGCCGTTCGTGGGCCGATCACGGGCGAAATGATCGATGTGGACAAGCTGGATCCCTATTGCGATCACCTATTGGCTCGCGACGAGGACACCGGAGCCATCATCGGCTGTTGCCGGCTGCTCCCGCCCGAGGGATACGAGGCGGCGGGGGAGACGTTCACCGACTCGATGTTCGACGCGTCCGCACTCGACCCGCTGCGGCCCAAACTGGTTGAGATCGGCAGAGTTACCGTCGCGCCCGAACATCGCAACGGTGCGGTCATGGGGATCTTGTGGGCCGGAATTTTCCGGTACCAGCAGATGACCGAGCATCAGTACGCGATTGGCTGTCTATCGGTCCGGATGGAAGACGGTGGGCCACGAGGATCGTTGGTGCGCTCGGTGCACGATTTCGCGCAACGGTTCGCGGCCCCCGACGAGTATCGGGTCATACCGCGCCACCCGGTCGTGGTCGACGGTGTGCCGCTGGAGGAGATCCCGCCCCAGGAAAAGGCGAAGATCCCACCACTGCTGCACGGATGCCTGCGCATCGGCGGGCGCATCTGCGGACCGCCGTCCTTTGACCCGGAGTTCGACATGGCGGACTTCTTGGTACTGGTCACCAAGGACACTGCGCGGCAACGTTATTTAGAGCGTCTGGAGCGGTCCCTTGCCCTCGGATAGCCATGCGTGTTGCGATGTGCTCGGGGTCGGATTCGGGCCATCGAACCTTGCGCTCGCGATAGCGCTCGCCGAGCATCCGCACCGGGCATCGGCCAAGTTCGTCGACGCTCAGGCTCAATTCGGGTGGCATCGCGGCATGCTCATCCCGGGGGCGCGGATGCAGGTCGCTTTTCTCAAAGATCTTGTGACCCTGCGTAATCCCAAGAGCGACTACACCTTTGTCAACTATTTGACGGAGCGTGGGCGGCTGCCGGACTTCATCAACCAGCAGAGTTTCTTTCCGACGCGGGAAGAGTTCCACGACTACTTGGATTGGGCGCAGCAGGCGCTCGGGGCCGATGTCAGCTACTCCTCGCGGCTGATCGGAATTCAGGCGGCCTCTGAGGGATTCCAGGTGCGACTGCAGGACACCACCGAGCGGTCGCCGGATCGCCTGATGCGTGCGCGGGCGCTGGTTCTGGGCTGTGGAACGTTCCCGGCGATGCCGTCCGGCATCAATCCCACTGCACGGCAATGGCATAGTAGCCAGCTGTTGACCAGACTCGACGCGCTGGAAGGATCGCCCGCTCGCGTCGCGGTGGTGGGTGCCGGGCAAAGTGCCGCGGAGGCGGTGGCGTACCTGCATAACAGGTATCCCGATGCTCAGGTGCATGCCATTTTTGCCCGCTACGGATACAGTCCGGCCGATGACAGTCCCTACGCGAACCGGATTTTCGATCCGGCCGCGGTGGACGACTTCTATGGCGCGCCCGCCGAGGTGCGCCGCCAGCTGGTCGACTATCACCGCGACACCAACTACGCCGCGGTCGATTCCCCGCTGATCGCCGATCTGTATGACCGTGAGTACCGGGAGCGGGTCAGTGGGCAGCGGCGACTGTGGATGCACAACGCCTCGAAAATCGCTGCCGTCGACGAGGCTGCGGAACGGGTACGCCTCGCCGTGACGCATCTGCCGACATCCTCGACCGAGCTACTCGACTGCGATTTGGTGGTGTACGCCACCGGATACCGGCCGCTGGATGTGCGAGCCTTCCTGGGAGCGCTGGCCTCGTGTTACGAGTTCGACGCGGATGGCCTGCCGATTGTCGAACGCGATTACCGGCTACGGGCGCGGTCGGATGCCCCGGGGGACATCTACCTCAACGGATCGGTGGAGCACAGTCACGGACTGTCTTCCTCGTTGCTGTCCAATGTCGCGGTGCGGGCCGGAGAGATCGTGGATTCGCTGGCCGCCGAGGCGGAGACCCGCGACGCCGTGGCATCTTTCAAGACCGGGTAGACGAACCGCTCGATCATCTCCGATTCCAGTGCTGGATCTGTCGCGGGCCAGAACAGAAATGCCATCACCACGCGTGAAATCCATTGCGCGGCAGTCTCATCGGCAAGGCCAGTGAACGTAGAGGCCGAACGCGGGATCTCGGAGGATGGGGTCAGGTAGGACCCGAGCGAGGCCGGAGACATCGTCGCGACCATCGCACTGACGACGGGATCGTTACGGATTGCGGTCAACGATGCGGTGATGGCGGTGACCGCACGCCGCCGCGCCTCCGCGGACTCGACCGCCCGCTGAATATCTGAGGTGACACTCGCGATGTTTCGGGCCAACACGGCATCGACAATCGCCGTCTTGCCGCCAATATGCCGATACACCGTCGCGCGGGAGCACCCCGCCTCGCGGGCCACCGCATCGAGGTTCAGCCGGTCCAGCCCGTGGCGCGCGATCTGCTTGGCCGCGACCGACACGATGCGATCGGCGGCCGCGCGATGACGGTCACCCTTGTGCAACCAGTCCGAGTACGGTGACATTGTGCCCCGAATCTATCTCAATATGAGACAGAATTCTGAGTAATTCTCACCATGTGCGCAGGTGGGATGGGTGCCGTGAGACGCCGTGGATCATGTCCCTGAACAGGTGCTTCTCAGTTTCGCGAATGCCTTGACGTGCGGTTTTCCGGTCTGTCAGCCTCGTAGATGATGAGCACCGTGGAATTGTTCGACCCGCAGGTCCTGGAGGATCCCTATCCGTTCTATCGGAGGCTGCGCGAGACGGCGCCGGTATGGCCCGTCGGTGATTCCGGCTTCTACTTCGTCTCGCGCTGGGATCTCGTCGTGGAGGCCACCGAGCGCACCGAGGATTTCTCGTCCAACCTCACCGCCGCGCTCATGAAATCCGAGGACTCCGGGGCCGGGCCGACGGTTGCCGTGATGGGGCCGGTCGCCGACCCCACCCATGTTCTGGCCACCGGCGACGATCCGGTCCATCATGCGCATCGCAAACTGGTGCTGCCGACATTGGTCGCCAAGCGGATCACCGCACTGGAACCCGTCATGGCTGCGACCGGGACGCGGTTGTGGGAACGCGGAGTCGACGGCGACGGCATCGACTGGATGGCCGCGATGGGCGACGCGTTGCCGATGACCATGGTGGCCCGGCTGATCGGCCTGCCCGATGAGGATGTGCCGCAACTGGTGCAGTGGGGCTATTCCAGCACCGAGATGCTCGGCGGGCTCAACACCGCGCAGCGGCAGACTCAGGTCGTCACGGACACCATGTACCTGATCCTCTACCTGCGTGAACACCTGGAGAAGGAACTGGCCGCGCCCGGGGAGAACCTGCTCGGATACCTGGCACAGGCGTGTAACCGGGGAGATATCTCCTTGGATATCGGCGTGATGATCCTGGTGCAGCTGGTCGGCGCCGGTGGTGAGTCCACCGCGGGATTGATGGGTAACGCGGTGCGCATCCTCGGCGAGAACCCCGAACTGCAGCGGCGCGTTCGCGACGACCGTGCGCTGTTGCCGACCTTCCTGGAAGAGGCCCTTCGACTGGAGTCGCCGTTTCGCGGGCATCACCGCCACGTCGTGGCAGACACCTCGCTCGGCGGGGTCGAGCTGCCCGCGGGCAGCCACCTCACCCTGATGTGGGGCGCGGCCAACCGCGATCCGGCGATCTTCGAGGACCCCGACGCCCTGCGCCTTGACCGGCCAAGTCCCCGCAGTCACATCACCTTTGGCAAGGGACTGCATTTCTGCGTGGGGGCGGCGCTGGCGCGTTTGGAGGCGCGTACCGCGATCAACCTGTTGCTTGATCGGACACACGAATTCACGATCAAACCCGGCGGTGCCCAGTGGGTTCCGAGCATCATGATGCGTCGGCACCACAGGCTGGAGCTGGAGCTCAGCCTGCGAGCTACCGGCGCCTGATGGTGCGCTGCATCCCGCCGCGTGCCTTCGCCTGCCCTCCGGGCATCGGGCCCTTCGGCATGGCCGCGGCGCGTGAACCCAGCGCCGACAGCCGGGACTCCAGGGAGTCCATCTGCTTGGCGGTGATGTTGGCGGGAAGCTTGGTGAGGTGGCGCTCCAGCTTGGACAGCGGAACCTGACCGTCCTCGTTGCCGACGATGACGTCGTAGATCGGTGTATCGCCGACGACGCGAGCGGTGCGCTTCTTCTCCTGAGCCAAGAGCGGGCCCAGCCGGCCGGGAGCACCTTCTGCGACGAAGATGATGCCGGGACGGCCGATGACCCGGTGCACGACGTCGAGCTGCGTCGTACCCGCGACCGCGGTGGTGACCCGCCATTTTCCGCGCATGTTATCCAGCGCCCAGCCCGCGGCACCCTTCTGGCCCTCGGCCTTGGTGAACACCGATTTCTGCACGCGCCGGCCGAAGATGATGAACGCCACCAGCAGGCCGAGCACCACGCCCAGGATCGGGAACATGAACACGCTGATCCCGCCCGCGAAGTACCCGGCGACCGCGAACGCCGCGACGATCAGCACGAAAGCGCCGATCATGTACGGCAGGAGACGCTTGTCTTCCTTGCGCTGAATCTGGAAGGCCTGCCACATCTGGGCGCGGCGCGCCTTTGATTCGGCCTTGCGGCGCGCCTTTACCTCGGCCTTGGCGGCCTTGGCCTCGGCGGGATTCAGTGATTTAGGCATGTACCGAGTCTAAGTCTCAGCGCGCGATGAGATTCACTGCCTCCTGGGCAGCCGACCCGGCCGACGCCAGGTGCACCAGCCCCGCGGGCAGCGGGCGTCCATGGTGAGCCATCGCCTGCGCGTACAGCCGCCCCGCCCGGTACGAGGAACGCACCAGCGGCCCGGCCATCACACCGGCGAAGCCCAGACCCTCCGCAAAATCCGAAAGTTCCACGAATTCTTGCGGTTTGACCCAGCGATCAACCGGATGGTGTCGCGGTGAGGGCCGCAAATACTGGGTGATGGTGATGATGTCGCAGCCCGCCTCGTGCAGTGCGACAAGTGCCTCGCGAATCTCGTCGTTGGTCTCGCCCATGCCGAGAATCAGGTTGCTCTTGGTCACCAGCTGCGCCTCACGCGCGGCGGTGATCACCGACAGGCTTCGCTCATAGCTGAACGCGGGCCGGATACGGCGGAACACTCGCGGCACCGTCTCCAGGTTGTGCGCCAGCACCTCGGGCCGCGATGCGAACACCTCGTCGAGCTGCTCGGGGACGGCGTTGAAGTCCGGGATGAGCAGCTCCACACCCGTGGCCGGATTGAGCTCCTTGATGTATCGCACGGTTTCGGCGTACAGCCAGGCGCCGCCGTCGGGCAGGTCGTCCCGTGCCACCCCGGTGACTGTCGAGTACCGCAGGCCCATGGTGTGCACGCTCTCGGCCACCCGCCGAGGCTCGTCTCGGTCCAGGTCAGCGGGCTTGCCGGTGTCGATCTGGCAGAAATCGCAGCGACGAGTGCACTGCTCGCCGCCGATGAGGAAGGTGGCCTCGCGGTCTTCCCAGCATTCGAAGATGTTGGGGCATCCGGCTTCCTCGCACACGGTGTGCAGACCGCCCGTGCGCACCAGCGCCTTGAGTTCCTTGTACTCGGGGCCCATCTTGGCGCGGGTGCGGATCCAGTCCGGCTTGCGTTCGATGGGGGTTTGGGCGTTGCGAACTTCCAGTCGCAGCAGCTTGCGGGGTTCGGTCATGCTCCGACCGCCCCGACTGCCAGCCGTCCCTCGAGTGCGTCGAGCACCGAGGTAATCACCTGGTCATGTATCTCGTCGATGGTGACGTCCCGGCCCAGCTCGGCGGAGAGCGTCGTCACACCGGCGTCGCTGATGCCGCAGGCCACGATCGGCAGGTACGCGTCCAGACTGTTATTGCAGTTGAGGGAGAAGCCGTGCATGGTGACGCCGCGCTGCACGCGGACCCCGATCGCGGCGATCTTGCGTTCGGGCTTCCCGCCGCCCGCGGCCAGCCACACGCCGGAGCGGCCATCGACGCGCTTGGTCTGCACACCCAGCTGTGCGCACACCGCGATGATCGATTCTTCTAGGCGCCGAACGTAGTTCACCACGTCGATGGGCTCGGCCAATCGCACGATCGGGTAGCCGACCAGCTGACCCGGTCCGTGCCAGGTGATTTTGCCGCCGCGGTCGGTGTCGATGACGGGTGCGCCGTTGATCGGCCGTTCCTGCGCCTCGGTGCGCCGACCGGCGGTGTACACCGCCGGATGCTGCAGGGTCAGCAGGGTGTCGGGTCCGCCGGCGACGCGCGCCTCGACAAGGTCGCGCTGCAGCTCCCAGGCCGCCTCATAGTCGATCACGCCCAGATCCCGTACGACGACGGGATCTGCGCTGGATCGGATGGATCCATGAGTGCGGTGCACGGGTTCCATTATCTCACTTCATTGGTCGACTGTTGTTGGCGTAGGCCAGCGCCTCGCCGATGGTGTGGTGCTCGAACTCGAATCCGTGCCGTTCCAGGACCGCGGGGATGACCCGCATGCTGCGGGTCAGTTCGGCATCGGCGAACTCGCCGAAGATGGCGCGCAACGCGAATTGCGGTGCCACCAGCAGGGTGGGGCGATGCAGCGTCCGGGCCAGGGCTGCGGTGAACTCCGCATTGGTCACCGGTGCGGGCCCGGTCAGGTTGACCGGGCCCGAGAGGGCCGATTCGGTCAATGCGAACTCGAGGGCACGGATCTGGTCTTCAAGGCTGATCCAGGGCATGTACCAGCGCCCGTTGCCCAGCCGTGCACCGAGGCCGAGGGAGAACAACGGGCGTGACCTGCCGAAGAGCCCGCCGGCGGGGGACAGCACCAGGCCGGTGCGGACGATCACCACCCGGGCTCCGGCTTGCGCGGCCTCCTCGGTTGCTCCCTCCCAGTCGACGCACACGCGAGCGAGGAAACCGTCACCGCTGGATGCGGTTTCGTCGATGACGCGGTCTCCGCTGTCGCCGTAGTAGCCGACCGCGGAGGCGTTGATCAACACCGGTATGCCAGCATCGGCAACGGCACCAGCCAGCACCTCGGTAGGGATGACGCGGCTGTCGTAGATCTCTTGTTTGTAGGCGCCCGACCACCGTTTGTCGCCGACGCCGACGCCACACATGTTGACGACGGCATCGGCACCGTCCAGAGCGCCGGGTTCTATTTGCCCGCTCGCCGGATCCCAGCGCTGTTCATCGGGGCCCATCGGGTCGCGGCGAACCAGTCGGACCACGGTGTGGTCTGCGGCACGCAGTGACGCGACAAGCGCCGACCCGATCACCCCCGAGGAGCCGGCGATGACGATGCGCATGAGCTACAGACCCAGGTCCGCCTCGAAAGCCCCCTCTTCCAGGCGATGTTTGATCGTGGTGAGGAACCGCCCCGCGTCGGCTCCGTCGATCAGGCGGTGATCGTAGGTCAGTGGCAGGTAGCAGACCGACCGGATGCCGATCGACTCGTTGCCCGCGTCGTCACGGATAACCCTGGGACGCTTCACGATTGCACCAGTGCCGAGCATGGCGGCCTGCGGCGGCACCAGGATCGGGGTATCGAACAGCGCACCTTGGCTGCCGATGTTGGTGATGGTGAAGGTGCCGCCGGCGAGCTCGTCGGGCTTGAGGTTCCCCGAACGTGCGCGACCGGCGATATCGGCGATGGCGCGGGCCAGCCCGGCCAGCGACAGGTCACCGGCATTGTGGATCACCGGAGACAGCAGCCCCTGATCGGTGTCGACCGCGATACCCAGGTGCTCGGCGTCGAAGTAGGTGATCTCCTTGGTGTCTTCGTTGTAACTCGCGTTGACGTTCGGGTGCGCCTTGAGCGCCTCGACCGCGGCCTTGGCGAAGAAGGGCAGGAATGTCAGGTTGACGCCCTCGCGCTCGGCGAAGGTGGCCTTGGCGCGAGCACGCAGTGCCGTGATCTTGGTGACATCGACCTCGTGGGTCTGCGTCAGCTGTGCGGTCTGCTGCAGCGACTCGCGCGTCTTCTTGGCGGTCAGCTGGCGAATCCGGTTGGCCTTCTGCGTGGTTCCACGCAGGTGCGCCAGCGCAGCCGGAGCTGCCGGAGTCGACGGCGCAGGGGCTCCGGCCGCCTTGGGAGCTGCTGCCGGAGCGGGGGCCTTGGCTGCTTCGGCAGCAGCCAGGACGTCCTGCTTGCGGATGCGTCCACCCACGCCGCTGCCGGTCAGCGCGGACAGGTCCACGTTGTTCTCAGCGGCGAGCTTGCGCACGAGCGGCGTGACATATGGGTTATCGCTTGCGCCGTCAGTGGCGGCGGGAGCCGCCGCTGGAGCAGGTGCGGGCGCGGCAGGTGCCGGGGCAGCTGCGGGCGCGGGCGCCGGGGGTGCGACAGGTGCGGGTGCAGGTGCCGGAGGCGCGGGCGGTGCCGTAGGCGCTGCCTCGCGTTCGGGGGCAGGCGCGGGTGCGGGTGCCGCGGCGGGAGCGGCACCAGCTGCCCCGACAACGGCGAGTTCGCCACCCACGGCGACGGTGTCGTCCTCATTGGCCGAGATGCTCAGCAGCACACCGGCGACCGGGGACGGAATCTCCGTGTCGACCTTGTCCGTGGATACCTCGACGAGCGGCTCATCCACCCCGACCTCGTCGCCGACCTTCTTGAGCCAGCGGGTCACAGTGCCCTCGGTGACGGACTCGCCGAGCTCGGGCATCGTGACCGAGGTGCCGGGGCCCGCCGGAGCGGCGGCGGCCGCTGGGGCAGGAGCAGCAGCCGGTGTCGGTGCTGGCGCCGGTTCGGGTTCCGGTGCGGGCGTTGGTGCAGGTTCCGGAGCGGGCCCGGCCGCTGCGGGGGCGGGCGCCGACTCCGCGGGGGCTGCTTCGCCGGCCTCGCTGATCACGCCGAGCTCGCCACCGATCTCGACGGTGTCGTCCTCACGGGCGCTGATCTTGGTCAGCACACCCGAAGTGGGAGCGGGGATCTCGGTGTCCACCTTGTCGGTGGAGACCTCGAGCAATGGCTCGTCGACTTGGACCGTGTCGCCCTCTTGCTTGAGCCACCGTGTCACCGTCCCTTCGGTCACGCTCTCACCGAGGGCGGGCATCTGGACGGAGAAGGCCATGGTTTCCACTCCTGAAAAGGTTCCGATAGCGGCTCACACAATGTGGACATATCTGGCTTACCACAGCGACGTGGCCAGCGGGTCAATCCTGTCACTGAGTGGAACGGCGCGCCTGCCCGGGTCCAAGATCGAAGGGTGAGTGTGCGCACAGTCGTCTGCGTCATCAAGCCCGGCAGCCGCAAGGGGCCTGTTGTCGAGGTTGCCGACGACGGCGCGTTGACCCTCTTCGTGCGGGAGCCGGCGATCGACGGCAAAGCCAACAAGGCTGCCGTCGCGTTGCTTGCCGAGTATTTGGACGTGCCGAAATCGACGGTGCGGATCGTTGCCGGGCAGACCAGCAGACTGAAGCGATTCTCAGTGGGATGACCACGCGGATGACAGCGTGATCTCAGGATTAGCTGGCACCATGGACGCATGGCATGGCTCGACGCCTTTCGAAGCAACCGCGGGGGGCAGACCACACAGGGCACGAACGACGATGTGCGCTACCTCGCGGCCTGGGCCGCGGCGCGCACCGGCGTGGAGGCCTATGTCGAACCGCAAACCAACTTCTCCGACGTCACCGTGATTCTCATCGCAGGTGATGGTGAGTGGACTCGCCGCCGCGTCGGCGGGGTAGCCGGTGCGCGGCGAATCTCCGAGAGGCTCAAAATCCCGGTGTACGACGTGCACCGCACCGGGTACCCGCAACGCAAACGTGATTACGACGCCCGGCAGCGAATTCTCAAGCGCCGCGCGGCCGAGGAAGGCGCCTAGCGGCGCTTACCCGTTCTCGACGATGTCTTCCAGCACCCCGAAGATGGTCCGCACCGGCACACCGGTGCCGCCCTTGGAGATGTAGCCCCACGGTCCGCCGGTGTTGAACGCCGGGCCCGCGACGTCGATATGTGCCCATTGCACGCCGTCGGCGACGAACTCGCGCAGGTACAACCCGGCCGCCAGCATGCCGCCGTTGCGGTGATTGGTGACGTTCGCCAGGTCGGCCACCCGGGACTTGAGATCGTCGCGCAGTTCCTCGGGGAGCGGCATGGCCCAGCCGTTCTCGCCCACGGACTGCGAGATCGACGACACCCGGTCCCGGAACTCGTCGGTGCCCATCACGCCGGGGGTGCGCGTACCCAGCGCCACCACCTGCGCACCGGTCAGCGTTGCGGTGTCGATCAGGTAATCGGGCTCGTCCTGGCAGGCCCGCACGATCGCGTCAGCGAGGATCAGTCGGCCCTCGGCGTCGGTGTTGATCACCTCGACGGTGGTGCCGTCCAGATGGGTCAACACGTCACCGGGACGCTGCGCCGTCGACGACGGCATGTTCTCGGCCATGGGTACCGTCGCGATCACGTCGATCGGCAACTGCTGGCGGGCCGCCAGCACGGTGACCGCGATAACCGCTGCCGCCCCACCCATATCAGAGGTCATGTTCTCCATACCGCCGGCCGGCTTGATCGAGATGCCGCCCGTGTCGAAGGTGATGCCCTTGCCCACCAGAGCGACCGTCTTGGCTTTCTTGCCCTTCGCGCCGCGATAGGTCAATCGCACCAGGCGCGGCTGGCGCGAGGAGCCCTTGCCCACTCCCACGACACCGCCGTAGCCGCCCTTGGCCAGTTCCTTCTCGTCGAGGACCTCGACCTCGATACCCTCGGCCGCCGCCAACGTTTTTGCGCGCTTGGCGAATTCGGCGGGGAATAGGTGGCTGGGCGGAGTGTTCACCAGATCGCGGGCAATCACGACAGCAGCGGCGACGGCGGCACCGCGCTCCATGGCGTCCTTCTGTGCGCGCCCTTTGTCGCCGACGAGCAACGTAACCTTCTGCAGCCCAGCATCCTTCGGTGCCGTCTTGGCGCTGCGGAATTCCGCGAAGCGGTATCCGCCCAGCACCAGCCCCTGCACGGTGGCGTCGACATCCTGCGCGGACAGCGTGGTCACCAGGGTTTCGACGCTGTCGAGTGACCGTGCGGCGACCCCGGCGGCGCGACGGATCGACTCGGCGGTGTCGGCCTTGCCCAGTCCTACCGCGAGCACACTGGCCACCGGCAGCCCGTCCACGACCACCCGGGTGAGCTGCTCGGCCGAGCCAGTTGCCCCGACTGCCTTGAGCGCGGCCTCGATGGACTTGACGGCCGCCTTGTCCAGCAGCTGGGCGTCGGCCACCTTGGGGCCCTTGTCGGATTCCTTCTCGCTGGGGCGCACGCCCACGAGCAGTACTGCCGCGGAGACCCCGCGCTGCGGAATGGATGTGGCCAGGGTGAACGAAGGTGCCGTGTATGCGCTCATAGGCTCATAGCCTAGTGAAAGCGAATGATGCGCCAATTAGGGTGAACGCCATGACGGATCTGTTACTCGGCCCACTTCACGATCGGCACGCCGCGCAGGGCGCCACCTTCGCTGAATTCGGGGGCTGGAACATGCCGGTGTCATACGCCGGCACAGTGGGGGAGCACACCGCTACCCGCGAGGCTGTCGGCCTGTTCGACGTGAGCCACCTGGGTAAGGCGCTGGTGAGCGGACCGGGCGCCGCAGCCTTTATCAATACGTGCTTTACCAACGATCTCAACAAGATTGGACCGGGCAAGGCCCAGTACACCTTGTGTTGCACCGAGACCGGGGGTGTCGTCGACGACCTCATCGCCTACTACGTCTCCGATGACGAGATCTTCCTGGTGCCCAATGCCGCCAACACGGCCGCGGTGGTGGCCGCTCTGCAGGAGAAGGCCCCCGAGGGCATCACGATCACCAACCAGCACCGCGACTACGCGGTGCTGGCCGTGCAGGGGCCTAAGTCGGCGGACGTGCTGCAAGGGCTCGGACTGCCAACGGATATGGAATACATGGCCTACGCGGACGCGACGCTCGACGGTCTGCCGGTGCGCGTGTGCCGGACCGGCTACACCGGGGAACACGGCTACGAGCTGCTGCCGTCCTGGGACGCTGCCGGTGCGGTGTTCGATGCGCTGTTGCCGGCGATCACCGCGGCGGGCGGTCAGCTTGCCGGTCTGGGCGCACGCGACACGCTGCGCACCGAGATGGGTTATCCGCTGCACGGGCATGAGCTCTCCGCCGACATCAGCCCGGTCCAGGCCAGGGCCGGGTGGGCCGTCGGCTGGAAGAAGGACGCGTTCTGGGGCCGTGATGCCCTCACTCAAGAGAAGGCGGAGGGTCCGCGCCGTACCCTGCGCGGCCTGCGAGCCACCGGCCGGGGCGTGTTGCGCCCCGATCTCACGGTGCTCTCGGGTGGCGAGCCGGTAGGGGTGACTACCTCGGGCACCTTCTCACCGACCCTCAAGACCGGTATCGCCCTGGCCCTGCTGGACAGCTCTGCTCAGATCGCCGACGGGGACACCGTCGCTGTCGACGTGCGTGGCCGGGAGATCGAATGCGAGGTCGTCAAACCGCCGTTCGTGGACGTCAACGTCGGATAATGGGTTCGGATGTGGCGACAGCGGACAGCTAGACTGCCGAGCATGAATCCGCTTCCCGAGTTCACCCGGCAACTCAACCCGTCTCCGGCCAGCCCGGCGCGTCGGGCTGAGGTACTGGCCGCGCCGGGCTTCGGGAAGTACTTCACCGACCACATGGTGTCCATCGACTGGAACACCGAAAACGGTTGGCACAATGCGCAAGTGGTGCCCTACGGCCCCATCACTCTTGACCCGTCCGCCATCGTGTTGCACTACGCACAAGAGGTCTTCGAGGGGCTCAAGGCGTACCGGCAACCCGACGGGACCATCGCCGCGTTCCGGCCCGAGGCTAACGCCGAACGGATGATCCAGTCCTGCCGCCGCATCGCCATCCCCGAGCTGCCGCAAGAGCTGTTCATCGAATCGCTGCGCCAGCTCATCGCCGTCGACTCCGACTGGGTGCCGCCGGGCGGCGGCGAGGAATCGCTGTATTTGCGGCCGTTCATCATCGCCACCGAGGCGGGCCTCGGGGTGCGGCCCGCCGCCGAATACCGGTACCTGCTCATCGCCTCACCGGCCGGTGCGTACTTCTCGCAGGGCATCAAGCCGGTCAGCGTGTGGCTTTCGCACGAATACGTGCGCGCCGCACCCGGCGGGATCGGCGCGGCCAAGACAGGTGGCAACTACGCCGCCTCGCTGGTCGCCCAGGCGCAGGCCGCCGACGAGGGCTGCGATCAGGTGGTGTGGCTCGATGCCATCGAGCGCCGGTACATCGAAGAAATGGGTGGCATGAACCTGTTCTTCGTGTTCGGTCGCGACGGCGAGGCTCGCCTGGTGACTCCCGAATTGTCGGGTTCACTGCTGCCCGGTGTCACCCGGAAGTCCTTGTTGCAGCTGGCCTCCGACGCCGGCTTCGCCATCGAGGAACGCAAGATCGATGTGGACGAGCTGGAGAAGAAGGCGGCCTCCGGTGAGATCACCGAGGTGTTCGCCTGCGGCACCGCGGCGGTCATCACGCCGGTTGGCCGCGTCAAGCACTCAAGTGGCGAGTTCCCCATCGGTGATGGGGAACCGGGTGAGGTGACCATGGCGCTGCGCGACACGTTGACCGGAATTCAGCGCGGCACCTTCGCCGACACCCACGGCTGGATCACCAAGCTCGGTTAGGGCGCCGCCGCGCGTACGGGGCGGCGATAGGTCACCGTGTCGAAGGCGCGGCCGTATTCGTCGACGGCGGTGACGTCCATTTCGCTGCTGAAGGTTCCGGGGCGCACGTCGACGCGAATGAACGCATAGTTGCGATAGCGCACCCGCGACCACGTGACCGCTTCGGCGTGCTTACTGCCGTCGGGCGCCCAGACATAGCTGTTGGGAACCAGTGTGTCGGCGAGCTCGCGGCCACGGTATCCCTCGGGCTCGCCTGGCTGAAAGTCGTAGCGGGGCCGGCCCGCGGATCCCACCGTGTAGTACACGGTGCCATCCGATTCCGGGTAGACGATGGAATTGTCGCCGGCCTCCGTGGTCGGTCGCCCCGCACGAATGGGATCGGTGCGCTCGAACACGTGGTTGTGCCCTTGGAGCACCAGATCCACCTGATAGCGATCGAACAGCGCGCACCACGCGTCGCGGACGCCACCGTCGCTGGCATGCGAGAGGGTCGTCGAGTAGGCGCAGTGGTGAAAAAAGCACACGATGAAATCGATGTTCGGGTTGGCGCGGTATGCCGCCAAAGTTTTTCCCACCCAACCAGTTTGGGCTCCACCCGAGTATCCGGTGTTTGCCCGGATCTCATACGAGACGTCGTTGGCGTCCAGTGAGAGCACCGCAACATTGCCGTAGGTGAACGAGTACGCCGAGGGGCATCCGGTGGGGCCGTTGCCGGGAAAACCGAGACGGGCCAGATGCCCGCCGTAGCCGTGGTTTCCGTACGCCGCCTCCATGTCGTGGTTACCGGTCGCGAACATCCACGGTGTGACGGAAGCGCTGGGTTCGATGGATGTCAGATAGACATCCCAGACAAACGGGTTGTACTTGTCGAACCCGGTTGCGGGCTTGGCGCCGGAGGGCACGAACTGGGGCTTTTCCCCCATTCCGGACGGGTCCGCGTACGCGATATCGCCTGCCAAGATGTGGAAATCGGGCCGGCACGCCACAATCTGGTTCAAGACGTTCTGCGTGTGTGACACGGCAGGGTCGTTGTCCGCGCTGTAGTAGTTGTCGTCGTACTCACCGGCGGCCAGGCCCGGTGGGAGTGACGGAGTCTCGTCGGTGCCCTGATCACCCATCATGGTGAAACGGAAGGGGGCGAGCGCGTTTCGTGTGGATGGCATGGCCGTCGCGGCCGAACGGGTGTCGCTGAGGAACCCGTCGCTGCTGCGCCAGCGGTAAAAATGCTCCGTACCGCCGCCGATCCCCTGCACGGGCGCGTGGACGTAGAACTGTTCGGCAGCCAGCACACCATGGTCGCTGGACGGGATCTGTGTCACCAGATTGCGGACCTCGGCTTCCAGGGAGGCGCCGAGTTCAGGCGTGGGGCCGTGGTCGAGAAAGATCTTGGTACCGTGCGGATTCCTGGACAGCTGCCCGGAAAAGCTGAGCTGGCTGGAGGAGTCGGCGCCGAACCCGACGCGCCTGCCGGCCACGCTCAGGGGGGAGTCGTCCGCATACGCACGCCGCCCAAACGGTGATACCCCCAGTGCGGCGACCGCGGCGGCCGCAGCCGACCCGCGAAGGAAGTTACGGCGGGACACCGCGTGACGGCCCAGATACCCGCGATGCCACTCGTACTGCTCGGCCATCGACATCGATCGGGCGATCGGTTCGGGTATCCCCATATCCGGTGTCTCACCGGCGGGGTTCACAGGGTTGCGCGGCATAGGTTCGAATAGTGGCCCACCGCACCGGATAACGCGACCGCACAGGCCGGTGAGGCCACGAACTCTTGATGAATCTTTCGTCGCCGCGTCATGAGGCCGTGAAGCCGAGCGCAGCCAGCGTGGTGGTCACCTCGATGCTCGCACCCAGCACGTCGCCCGTGATGCCGCCGAACCTGCGTACGCAATGGCGTACCAGGAGCGCACCGACGGCCAGCGCGACGACCACCGCGGCCGGCCCCTGCCACGGCCGCCAGGGCTGTGCGAGGACGCCGACGGCCATCGCCGCGAGCACCCACACTCCCGCGAGCCACAGCGGTTGAGATCCGGCCACTCTGGCACCGAAGCCGCTGTGCGCGGCACCGGGCACCCCACGGCGGCACGCCACGACCGCGCTGACCCGTCCCACCGCGACCGCCAGCGCGATGGCCAGCCACTCCTGCCGTGAAGCCAGCACTCCGAAGGACAACGTCTGCGCCAGTAGGGCGATGACGACCGCCACCACCCCGAACGGTCCCGCCGAACCGTCGCGCATCACGGTGAGCGCGCGCTCCGGTGGCCCGTAACAGCCCAGCCCGTCCGTGGTGTCGGACAGTCCGTCGATATGCAGTCCACGCGTCGCGAGGATCATCACCGTGACCGCTGCCAGCCCGGCCAGTGGCGCCATGTACGCGAAGTGCATGATCCAGCTGACGGCCGCGGCCAGCGCACCCAGGGCGGCGCCTACCACCGGTAGCGCTCCCAATACCGGACCCGAGAGCGACCCGGCGAGTCGCGCGGGAACCGGTGCCACGGTGGCGAACTCGAATGCGCCGCCGACGGGCCGAAGTAGCCGCAGCAGCCGGTTCACGTGCCTGGACCGTCGATTCGGGCCTCGTCGAACGTCGCCATCTGGGCCAGCGTGCCCGCGGCGGCCTGCAAGACGGGCAGCGCGACGAGCGCGCCGGAACCCTCGCCCAGCCGCATCTGCAGATCCAACACGGGTTCCAGCCGAAGGCGTTGCAGGGCAAGAGAATGTGCGGGCTCGGTGGAGCGATGTCCGGCGAGCCACCACTGTCGCGCCCCCGGTGCGAGCTGTTCGGCCACCAACGCCGCCGCGGTCACCACCAGCCCATCGAGCATCACGGGGGTGCGCCGCACCGCGGCGTGCGCCACGAAGCCGGCGATTGCCGCCAGATCGGCACCACCTGCTCGACTAAGTAATACGACCGGGTCGGTGCGCGCATCTTTGGTGCGGCGCAGCGCATCGCGCACGGCGGCGGTCTTACGTGCCCAGCCGGCGTCGTCGACCCCGGTGCCGCGACCCACCACAGCCACTGGCTCGCTGGCGGTCAAGGCCGCCACCAAGACCGTTGCCGGCGTGGTGTTGCCGATACCCATGTCGCCCGCGATGAGCAGATCGGCTCCGCCATCGATCTCGGCGTCGGCCAGGGCGATCCCGGCGGCCAGCGCGGCGTGAGTCTGCTCGAGGGTGAGGGCGTCCTGCACCGCGATATTGCCGCTGGAGCGGCGAATCTTGTGGGCGGCCAGGGATTCGGTCAATGAACCATCGGTATCGACGGCAATGTCGACCACGCGCACGCTGGCCCCGGCAAGCGCGGCGAGCACGTTGACCGCGGCCCCTCCCGCATCGATATTCCGCACCATCTGGGCTGTCACCGACGGGGGATATGCCGATACACCACCGGAGGCCACACCGTGATCACCGGCGAAAACGACCACCCTCGGCCGTCGGAATGTCGTAGGGGGGCATTGATTCTGGCAGGCCGATACCCACACTGAGAGCTCTTCCAGCCGCCCCAGCGCGCCCTCCGGTTTGGTGAGTTGCCGTTGCCGGTCGCGGGCGGCGGCGGCGATATCTGGATTGGGTGCCGAGACCGGGGCGAATCGCGGCGCCTCGCCGCTGGTCACGCGGTAGCTCCCTTGATCGCCAGCGGCTGGCCGGCCACCACCAAGAGTACGCGCTGACAGCGCTGTGCCACTGCCTGATTCAGGATTCCGAGCTGATCGGCGAACAGGCGCCCGGATGCGGTGGCGGGGACGATGGACAGCCCGACCTCCGGACTCACGATCACCAGGTCGCTGGAGTAGGCGCCGATCGCGTCGACCAGCGCACCGATATCGGCGGTGACGACCTCGCCGCCGCGGTCCCAGGCGCCGCGGCTGTCCATCAGCGCGGTCAGCCAACCCCCGAGATCGTCGATGAGGGTCGGCATCGCCTCACCCGTGCGCAGCTCGTTGGCGATATCCGTTGTTTCGGCGGTTGTCCAGTGATCGGGACGCCGAGACCGGTGTGCGGCAACCCTGTGCGCCCACGCGGCATCCTCACGGACCGACGACCCGGTTGCCAGGTATCGCACGGGTCCCGAGGCGGGCAGCAGAGACTCCGCGAAACGTGACTTTCCCGAACGAATTCCGCCGAGCACCAGAGAGGTGGACGGCGATGAGCCGCTGGCGCGAAGAGCCCCGGACACTGTGAGGCTAGACCGGCTCGCCGCGGTTCACCCGGGGACGTGGTGCGCGCATCTTGCGCAGCTGTGATGCACGGCTCGCCGCATACCAGCCGAGTTTGAAGCCACCCTCGTCGCTGGTCGGGAAACGCTCGGATACACGCTTGTTCACGAGTCTGCCGACGAAGACGCCGTCGACGATCATGACGATCATGAGAACCAGCATCGCCGGGGTCATCCACATCTGAACCTGGACGGACGGCACCGCGAACATGGAGAAGATCAGGAATAGCGCCAGGGGCATGAACAGCCCCAGCACATTGCGCCGCGAATCAACGATGTCGCGCGCGAACGCGCGCACCGGGCCCTTGTCCCGGGGCAGCAGATACGCCTCGTCTCCGGCCATCATCTTTTCGCGACTGTCGGCCATCCGGGAGCGCCGCTCGGCGTTCTCGGCCTTGCGCTCCGCGCGCGACAGTTTCGGCCCACGCAGGGACTTGCGACGCTGCCGGGCCTCGGCGCTGGTCAACGGGGCCGGAGCGACAGGTCCACGACGCTTGCCGGCGTCCCGCTTCGGGGTGGGGCGGCCCTTTCCGGCCTGCGCCGGTGATGTGACGTCCGTCTCATCGGACGGCGAAGAGGACGCGCTGACAGCGTTAACGGTGCCGTTTTCGGAGGTGGATTTCTTTCGGCCGAGCAGATTCACACGCCCAGATTATCCTGCGCGAATGAGTCAGATTCTGGTGGCGCCCGACAGCTTCGGCGACACGCTCACCGCCACCGAGGCGGCGAGCGCCATCGCGGACGGTTGGAGGCGGGCTCGCCCCGACGACATTCTCATCCTCAGCCCGCAATCTGACGGGGGCCCTGGCTTCGTTGACGTGCTGGCGGCGCAGCTGCCGTCGGCGCACCGATACGCGGTGCGGGTGCGCGGCCCGCTGGACGATGACGTCGACGCGGGATGGTTACTCGATGGAATGACCGCCTACATCGAGTGCGCGCAGGCCTGTGGGTTGCCGCTGCTGGGGCGCGTGCCGTCGGCCGACACCGCCTGGCGTGCCCACAGCACCGGGGTCGGGCAGCTGATCGCCGCGGCTCTCGATGGTGGAGCCACCCGGATCGTGGTTGGCCTCGGTGGCAGCAGTTGCACCGACGGGGGTGCGGGGCTCATCGAGGGTCTTGGCGGGATCGACGCTGCCCGTCGGCGGCTGGCGACCACCGAATTGGTGGTCGCCAGCGATGTCGAGCATCCGCTGCTGGGCCCCCGTGGTGCGGCCGCGGTGTTCGGCCCGCAGAAGGGAGCCGACCAGGAGACCGTCACACGCCTGGAGGAAAGGCTTACCGGGTGGGTCGCCGAGATGGAGGCCGGAACCGGCCGCTCCGTGCGCGATCTCGCCGGAGCAGGCGCCGCGGGCGGAATCGGGGCGGCGCTTCTGGCTCTGGGCGGGCGACGTGAGTCGGGGGCGCGGATCGTCGCCGAGCACACCGGCCTGGATGCTGCGATCGCTCGGGTCGAGCTGGTGATCACCGGCGAAGGCAAGTTCGACGACCAAACCTTGCACGGCAAGGTGGCCGGAGCGGTGGCGAGCCGCGCCGCGGCATCTGGCGCCCGGGTGCTGGTGCTGGCCGGGCAGGTGGCGCTCACGGCCACCGAGTATGAGCAGGCGGGTATCGCGCGGGCCGAATCGATCGCCCAGTTCGCGGGCTCTGTGCAGCTGGCCATGGACGACGCGGCCGGTCAGCTGGCCGGCTTGGCCGCCCAGATCGCCCGTGACTGGTCACGCGGCTAGCCGTCAGCTGGTGTGGGCGCGGCAGGAGACGGTCACGTAGACGGTCGTGAAAACTGTTTCATCACTGGGGACTCCGGTGACATCTGTGGCGACGCATTGAGACAGCGGTGCGTCCGCGGTGCCGTTCAACTGCACTGAATAGCCGTGTCCCTGCAGATGCTGCACGGTGTCGGCCGTATTGCCGCCACCGCCGATGTTGTGCGCGTTCGCGAGAGTCGGTGTGGCCCATGCCAGCAACGTCATGGCACTGGCTGCCATGGCCGCTGCGGCGGAGAACTTGGCTCCCCTCGACGCGCGCGAACCCGGTGTCCTGTGCTGGCGATGATGTCTGCGACGTTGCATATTCATCACTATACCCCAGGGGGGTATAGTGATGAATATGCGTCAAATCACATGCAAACATCCATCTGCGCCGAATTGATATACGGGGCAAGGTATTTAACCGTGCGGCGCGAGAAGCCCGTTGGTGCTGACTTCATAGAGGCGGGCGTCGGTGTCGCTGAAGAACGTCCCGGTCACGCGCAGTCGCCCCGAAACCGCCGCGGCCACCAGAATCGGGTGGCGCACAAGCCGTTCAACCTGAATGGCAACGTTGACCACGGCGAGCTGGTCGGCATCGTCCAAACCGCTGGCGGCCGCGCTGACCCGGGCCACGTGATAGTCGCGGTAGGCGATCAGCGTCTCGCGTGCAAAGTCGAGCCACCGGCATAGGGGGCTGGTGGGCGCGTCGATCGATTCGGACAGGAGTGTCTTCATCGCGCCGCAGTGTGAGTGTCCGCACACCACGATCGAGCGCACCTGAAGCTGGTTCACGGCGAAGTCCAGGGCGGCATCGACAGAGGCGTCCGCGGGGTCGGTGGGCACCACATTCCCGACATTGCGGACGGTGAACAGGTCGCCACTGATGTTCGTGCTGGCAGTGTTGGGCACGACTGGCCCGTCTGAACAGGCTAGATATAGCGCGTTGGAGTGCTCGGCGTGGTGTGAGTCGAAGAACGAGGTCATGGCGGGTAGCCCCAATCGGGAAACGGTGTGCAGGCGCATGCATATGTGCTGGCCAAGTGGACAAATCGTGGACGTGGGCGGCGGTGGTAGGCCGCGACCAGCGGTGGGCCGCTGTGAACGGCCGCCGGAATGGCCTCATTCGAAGGCCTGGATATGCAGATCAGCGTCGGATGATGCACAGATCGGTCAGCAGCACGCGCCCTGACCGGGGTGAGGCCGCTTTCGTGACTCGCCACGGCGGGTCGCGGGAGAGGCCGAAATGTGGCGACACGGCAAGAGCCGCGACTACACATGCCGCGATGAACGCTGCCAGCGCCCGCAGTTCGTTGTCACCACGCAATGCCGCAGCGAGTCCGTCAACGCTTTGGCACAGGGCGGCGCGCACGGCATTGTCAGCGTGCGAATGATCGACTGCCGCACTGCGACCCGCCGTCGGTGAGTCGGCTGTGGTGGACGCGGCCAGGCTGAGGTGATGGGCGGCGAGGGGGCTGGGATGCTCGTCGCCGGGCACGCAATGCAGCATGGCTGGCAGCGCGACGGCCATGCCGAAGAACAACACCACCAGCGCGAGTCGGGCGCGACCTTGCGCGCGAATCGCCATGGACGTACGGTAGCACAATCGGGCGATACCCCCTACGGGTATCTGCGGCACAGGGCGAGGCCATATGGGCTAGGGCATAGATGTAGGAATAGCCGCAGACGAGGTACCGTTGAGGTCACTAGACGTTTCCGATACGGACGTCCACCCGAGAGCTTCGACGCAGGGGAGATCCCACATGACTGTGCAAGACGAATCGACTGCCACCTCTACCGAGACCCATGGTGCCGTCTTGACCGATGCCGCCGCCATCAAGGCCAAGGCGCTGTTGGATCAAGAAGGGCGTGACGACCTGTCGCTGCGCATCGCCGTCCAGCCCGGTGGTTGCGCGGGTCTGCGGTACCAGCTGTTCTTCGATGACCGCACCCTCGACGGTGACCTCGTCAGCGAGTTCGACGGTGTGAAGCTCACCGTGGACCGGATGAGTGCCCCGTACATCCAGGGTGCCTCGATCGACTTCGTCGACACCATCGAGAAGCAGGGCTTCACGATCGACAACCCGAACGCCACCGGCTCCTGCGCCTGCGGCGATTCCTTCAACTGATCAGAACGCGTTCGCTCCGCGCATGTACGCGGAGCAGACGTAGATCTTGCCCTCGTTGATCAGTAGCTCGGCCTGCCCCTGTGGAGCGTCCTTTCGCTTCTGGCTCGTCGCGGTGAACAACACCTTGAGTTGGTACTCGGAGAAGTAGACGACCTTGTCGATCGACTTCACTGTCGCTGTTCCGAACGTCGCCACAAACTGTTGAGCGTTGGCGCGCACAATCGAGTCGTCGGTGTCCTTGTCGCGCACCGCGTCGTACAGGCCGCAGCCGGCGTTGCGTGCCAGCGTCACGATGTCGAGCTTGGCCATCGCGTCCAGGTAGCCCTGGATGGTCTGCTCGATCTTCGCTTCACTGGGCCGGTGGGATACCCCCGAATTCTTGGTCAGAAATCCGAGCAGCAGTGCCAGCACCACCAGCGCCGCCACCACGGCGGCCGGCGCCAGCCATGAGGGCAGCTTGCGCTTCCGTTCGGGGTAGTCGACCGGAGGCGGCATGGGCGGCAAACCAGGGTAGGGCACCGTCGAATAACCTGGTTCAGCCATGGACTCTCCTGAATTTCGTTTCCCCGGTTCTCACTCCCCAACAATCCAGGCTAGCAATCGGATACAACTACCCGAACAGTTACGCTAGGTAAGCTTCTGGGGTTGTCTCTCGACCTACCCAATCTGCCCGAATCCTACGAAGGGTCTCACGCGTGTCCATCATCGTCACCGGATCCATTGCGACCGACCACCTGATGAACTTCCCCGGGAAGTTCTCCGAACAGCTGTTGGTCGAGCACCTGCAGAAGGTGTCCCTCAGCTTCCTGGTGGACGATCTGGAAATCCGTCGTGGTGGCGTCGCGGGGAACATCGCATTCGCTATCGGTGTGCTTGGTGGCAAGCCCGCTCTGGTGGGTGCCGTGGGTGCGGACTTCGCCGAGTACCGATCCTGGCTTGAGGGTCACGGCGTCAACTGCGACGCGGTGTTGATCTCCGAAACCGCCCATACCGCGCGTTTCGTCTGCACGACCGATCAGGACATGGCGCAGATCGCGTCCTTCTACCCGGGTGCGATGTCCGAAGCCCGCGATATCTCGCTTGCCGATGTCGTATCGCGCGCCGGGACACCGGAATTGGTCATCATTGGAGCCAACGACCCCGACGCCATGTTCCGGCACACGCAGGAATGCCGCAGCCTGGGGTTGCCGTTCGCGGCCGACCCGTCGCAGCAGCTGGCCCGGCTCTCGGGCGAGCAGGCCCGCGAACTCGTCGGTGGCGCCAAGTACCTCTTCACCAACGACTACGAGTGGGATCTGCTGCTGTCCAAGACCGGGTGGACCGAGGCCGACGTGCGTGAGCGTGTCGAGCTGCGGATCACAACCCTGGGCCCCAACGGCGTCGAGATCGTCGAGAAGGACGGCACGTCCCTCAAGGTGGGCGTGGTCCCGGAGAAGGGGCAGGTCGACCCGACCGGTGTCGGTGACGCATGGCGTGCCGGATTCCTCACCGGTCGCAGCGCCGGCCTGAACCTGGAGCGTTCGGCACAGCTGGGATCGCTTGTGGCCACGCTGGTTCTGGAAACTGTCGGCACCCAGGAATGGGTATGGGCGCACGATGATGCGCGGGCCCGCCTCGCCGATGCGTATGGCCAGGAAGCAGCCGACGAGATCGGTGCCGCTCTCTAGAGCTGCACCGGGTAGTGCGGCGCCTGGATGTTCGGCCGCACCGACTGCTCGACGAAGATCGCATGCCACAGCATGAAGATCAGCACCGTCCACAGCCTGCGACTGTGATCGCTGACCCCGGCGGCGTGCTCGGTGAGCATCCGGCCGACGGCAGGCACATCGATCAGGTGTCCAGCCTGCGTGGTCGCCAGCATCTCGCGGGCCCAGTCGTGCAGTAGTCCGTCGACGAACCAGTGCCGGATGGGTACCGGGAAGCCGAGCTTGGTCCGGTGCAGAACATGAGCCGGCACAATGGGTTCCAGTGCCTTGCGGAGCGCGTACTTGGTGGTCTCCCGGGTGATCTTCTCGCGGTAAGGCAGCTGCGAGGCCACCTTGAAGACTTCGGGATCCAGGAATGGCACTCGCAGCTCCAGCGAGTTCGCCATCGTCATCTTGTCGGCCTTGACCAGAATGTCGCCGCGCAGCCAGGTGAAAAGATCCACATACTGCATGCGCGCCACCGGATCCCAGCCCGCGCATCGCTCGTAGAGGGCGGCGGTGACGTCCTGGTGACCCCATTCCGGGCGATAGTGCGGCAGCACCGCGCGCAGCTGTTCGTCATCGAAGCTACGAGCGTTCCCGTAGTAGCGCTGCTCCAGCGTCATTGACCCACGGTGCAGCAGGCTCTTGCCGCGTACCCCGTCCGGGATCGCGGCGGAGAGCCGCGCGGCACCACGTCGCAGCGCGCCGGGCAAGTATTCGAAAGGTTTGAGCGACAACGGCTCCCGGTAGATCGTGTAGCCGCCGAAGAGTTCGTCGGCGCCCTCGCCGGAGAGCACCACCTTGACGTGCTTACGCGCCTCCCGGGCCACGAAGAACAGCGGTACCAGGGACGGATCCGCCACCGGATCATCCAGGTACCAGACGATCTCGGGCAGCGCGGAGACGAACTCCTCCTGGCTGACCACCTTCACCACATGCCGGGCGCCGATTGCCTCGGCTGACTCCACCGCCACGTCGACCTCGGAATAGCCTTGCCGCTCAAAGCCGGTCGTGAAGGTGATGAGTTTCGGGTTGTGCCGGATCGCCAGCGCGGCGATGGCCGTCGAGTCGATACCGCCGGACAGGAACGATCCCACCGTGACATCGGCCCGCATGTGCTTGGCTACCGAGTCGGAGAGCACCTCGGTGATCTCGTCGTACCGGGCCTGACGGGTCGCGCGGGTGAACGGCGTGACGGAGAACCGGGCCGGGAAGTAGCGCGTGACGCGTGGTTCCTGGCCGGGGGAGATGCGGGCATACGAACCGGACTCCAGGCGCCTGATCTCGGTGTGCAGGCTCTCGGGCTCCGGAACGTACTGCAGCGTCGTGTAGTGCTGCAGCGCGCGCAGGTCCAGCTCGGTCCCGATGCCCAGCTGGTCCACCAGATCCAGCAGGCATTTCTTCTCACTGCCCAGTGCGGTGCCGCCAGGGCCTGTCGCCATGAATAGCGGCTTGATGCCGAAAGGATCTCGCGCGCAGAACAACTCGCGTTCCACGGTGTCCCAGATCGCGAAGGCGAACATGCCGCGCAGCCGGTGCAGCGCGTCCGGACCCCAGAAGTGGTAGGCCGCCAGGATCGCCTCACCGTCGCCCTCGGTGGCAAAAACGGCGCCGTAATCGGACCTGAGCGCTTCCCTCAGCTCCAGGTAGTTGTAGATCTCGCCGTTGAAGACCAGCACGTAGCGGTCGGGGGCGTCCGCCGGTCCCCAGCGCAACGGCTGATGTGAATGCGCGATGTCGATGATCGAAAGCCGGTTGAAGCCGAAGAGTACGTTCTCGTCGTGCCAAATCCCGGGTTCATCGGGGCCGCGATGGCGCATATGCACCATCGCCGCGTCTACCGCGGGGCTATGAGATTCGAGGGAAGACCCGGGCGGTCCCAGCCACGCCACCAGTCCACACACGCGGCCAAGTATGCAACATCACGGGACCATGGTCCCGACACCGGCCCCGTCGCGTCCCTGATGCGACCGCGTGGTCTACGCTGCGTAGTATTCGATTGCTGCCACTGGTCAGCGATGGATTCTGGACCGAAACAGGAGGCTGCAAAACGTGACGTCACCGATGAGCCACGTGGGCGAAAAGGCTCGGGCACGGTCCGGCTCACGGCCGTCCTTGCTGGCCACTGCGGTGCTGTTGGGCGCGGCGAGCTTCCTGCTCAGCGGTTGTAGCGTCCAGGAAGTGCTGCGGTTCGGGTGGCCCGAGGGCATCACCCCGGAGGCCCACGACTACATGGCCCCGCTGTGGACCTGGGCTGTCGTCGCCTCGCTGGTCGTTGGCGTCATCGTGTGGGGCCTCACCTTCTGGACCGTCGCGTTCCACCGGCACAAGCCGGGCGACACCGAGTTCCCGCGCCAGTTCGGATACAACTTGCCGCTAGAGCTGATCCTGACGGTGGTGCCCTTCCTGATCATCGCGGTGCTCTTCTACTTCACCGTCGTGGTGCAGAACAAGGTCATGCACAAGGACCCGAACCCTGAGGTCGTCGTCGACGTGACCGCCTTCCAGTGGAACTGGAAGTTCGGTTACCAGAAGGTCGCGTTCAAGGACGGCAGCCTCAACTACGAGGGCGCCGATCCGGAGCGCAAGAAGGCCATGAGCTCCAAGCCCGAGGGCAAGGACGCGCACGGCAAGGAGATCGTCGGCCCGGTGCGCGGCTTGAACCGTGAGGACCGCACCTACCTGAACTTCGACAAGATCGAGACCGTCGGAACCTCTTCGGAGATCCCGGTGCTGGTGCTGCCCAGCGGCAAGAGCGTCGAGTTCCAGCTGGCCTCGGCCGATGTCATCCACTCGTTCCGGGTGGTCCCGTTCCTGTTCACACGCGACGTGATGCCCGAGCCCAAGGCCAACAACTCCGACAACGTCTTCCAGGTCAGCAAGATCCTGAAGGAAGGCGCGTTCGTGGGTCGCTGCGTCGAGATGTGTGGCACGTACCACTCGATGATGGCCTTCGAGCTGCGCGTGGTCAGCCCCAATGACTTCAAGTTCTATCTGGAAGCGCGCAAGGCGGGTAAGACCAACGCCGAGGCGCTGGCGTCGATCGGGCAGTCACCGGTCTCGATTACCACCAGACCGTTCGATGGCCGCCGCGGTGAGCTCGCGCCGGCGGACAACAACGCGGCGAAGAACTAGGCGAGGGAGCGCAGAATGCATATCGAAGCCCGACTCTTCGAGATCCTCACCGGATTCTTCGCCCTGGCCACCGTGGTCTACGCGGTACTCACCGCCCTGTACGCCAACGGCGGTGTGGAGTGGGCAGGAACCACTGCCATGGTGATGACCACGGGTCTGTCGCTGATCATCTCGACTTTCTTCCGCTTCGTGGCTCGGCGCCTGGACACCCGGCCCGAGGATTACGAGGACGCCGAGGTCGCCGACGGCGCCGGAGAGCTGGGCTTCTACAGCCCGCACAGCTGGTGGCCGATCATGATCGCGCTGGCCGCCGCCACCACCGCTGTGGGTGTGGCGCTGTGGCTGCCGTGGCTGATTGCCGCCGGTGCGGTGTTCGTGCTCAGCGCGGTCGCCGGTCTGGTCTTCGAGTACCACGTCGGGCCAGAGAAGCACTAACTCATCGTGTCTTTCGCGCCGTGTCTCACGGTCGTGCTCGTGCTTTGCCGCGAGACTCCCGTGACTGGTGTGACATCTCCGTGTGCACTCTCACGTTTTCGATAACAATCCGGTGGTCAGTTTGGTTTTTGCGGCCGTCGGGTTTCGTCGCCCCGGATGGCTTTGGCTATCGTTGCCATGGCGCCTCAGGCAGGTAGCCCGCCGGGGAGCGGGAAGTGACGAAAAGGAACTTGTGTAGATGAGTGGGACGGACAACCCAGGGTCGGGGACTCCCGGGGAAGTTCCGGATCTGGACGGTCCGAATGCGGACGCCGCGGCTGCTGACTCTTCCGGGGCGGATTCCGCCGCGTTTCATTCTCAGGCGTACTCGGCCCCCGAATCCGAGCAATTCACCAGCCCGTACGTGCCGTACGACGAATACGACACCGAGCTGGTCGATGGCGACGAGCCGCCTCCGCCGCGGTGGCCGTGGGTCGTCGGGGTGGCGGCGATCATCGCCGCGATCACCCTGGTCGCCTCCGTCGCGCTGCTGGTAGCCGGGCGCTCGGACGAGACGACTGGAGCCGCCAAGAGCACCTCGGTGACGCCGACCCCGAGCACGACGCCGTGGAACGAGATCATCACGACCACCACGCCGCCGCCTCCTCCGCCCCCGACGACCACGACGCCGGCCCAGCCGCGGCAGATCACGTACGCGGTGACGGGTTCCAAGGCGCCGCTCGACCGCATCACGATCACCTACATCGACCCTCAAGGGCGTACCCGGGTGGCGCCGAATGCGTATATCCCGTGGTCGATCACCGTCACCCCGATCTCCAACTCGGAGATTGGTTCGGTATCGGCGAGCAGCATGCTGCGCTTGAGCCAGCTCAACTGCACGATCACCACCAGTGACGGTCAGGTGCTGTCCTCCAACAACAACAACTCGGCCCAGGCAACCTGCTGATGCCAGCGGGTCGATTGGCCAAGCCGCTGGAGGCACTTGCCGGACCGGTGCGGCGATCCTCTCCCGAGTCCGTCGACCGGATGCTGATCGGGTTGTGCGCCGTGATCTGGCTGGCATTCGTCGGCATGTTGGTCGGCGCCATCGTTGTGATGACTGGAGTGGGGGAGGACTCAACAGGGTCCGCTGGCAGCTCGTGGGGGATCTACATCGTCATCGGGGTGTCGCTTGCCGTCATCATCGGCGCCGTGCCACTGCTGTTGCGCGCCCGTAAGACGGCGACCCGGCCCACGAAGCGTGGCCCATCAACAGCAGCACCTAAGCCGAAGGGCGCCAATGCCTCCGGTGGACGCAGCGTGCCGTCAGGCCCGCCTCCTGCGGAGGCCTCGACCGAAAAGCTCAAGACATTCGGTGGTCTCGTGGACCCCGTGAGCCTTGCTCCCAAGGATTACAACGGGCCCGGGTCGCCGGCATACCGGGCGGCCGCCGAGGCGGCGTCGAAATCGGCAGCGGCCGACCGGCTGTGGCTGCGGGCCACGGTGGGGATCGCTGGTGGGATCGGTCTGGCACTGCTGGCGGTGGTCACCGGTACCTACCTGCTGGCGGTGGACAGTGAGACCGCCGCCATCGTCGCGTTCGTGCTCGGTGGAGTGATTACCTGCGCGATGGGCGTGATTCCGTGGCTGACCCTCAAAAAGCTGCGTGAGCTCGGCGCGTCGGGGGCGTCCTCCTGAATTAAGGCGGTTTCCCCTCACTGGAATGCGAAAACGGGAGATGCCGCGTCGTCATGAGAGGATGTCAGAGTGACAGTCAGGTTGACTACGCCGCTGATTGAAAGTATCGCTGTAAAGAACCTCTTCGGGAGGTTTTCGTATGAGATCACGGTGCCGTCCGTTAATAGACGACCGAGTAGGTTGGTATTGCTGCACGGTGACAACGGTTCCGGCAAAACCACTCTCTTGAGGTTGTTATGGCACACCCTCAGTGCGGCTGATGATCGAGGTCACCGTACATTTCTTGCTAGGACACCATTCTCAGACTTCATCATAAGGATGGCTGATGGAAGTCGAATAGTTGTATCGAAGAACAATTCTCTTGTCGGCGGTTTCTCAGTACATTTAAGCCGTCCCGATCAACCTGACATAGTTGCTTCTTATGAAGTGGATGAGTCGCTCCGTGCAATTGCTCCGTCCTCCGGCGTCGGATCATTGATGTTGAATGAAGCATTCCTACGTAACATACGTATGGGGCAGAATTTTGACATTCACAGTAAACACAATGAGGGATTGAAGGCCGAGCAAGAATATCTCGGATTTCTTGCGAAAGCGGTGAGAACCCCGCTGTATCTGGCTGATGACAGGAGCCTCTACTCCGATGACCCTGATATTGAAAGAATTAGAGCATTGCTTTCGCGGGGTGATGAGCGGGATCGAGTTAGTGATGGCAGGTTGTCGAGATTGGCTGGCATTGAATTACGGGCCACGGTCAGGCGTGTAAGCGACTATCTAAAGGGACTTACTCTTGGCGGGCAGAGTACCGGTTCGGCGAACAGCAATGCAATTTACATGAACGTGTTACGTCGCATGGTTGAACCGGGTAAGGGTGCCGAACCTGACGTACAGTCCGAGATCGTATTGCTTAACGAACTAGAAAAGATTGCGTCTATGGCGCCGACATACGAAACATATGAACTCGTTCCGAGATTTGATGTCGATGAATTTCGTGAATTAATTCAACAAGCGGACCGTCCGGAACTTGAAGACCTAGTGAATCGAGTCGTATCACCCTTTGTTTCCAGTCTGCGAGCCCAGTATGAGGCCCTGAGAAATGCGCACGATCTTCTGCATGCTTTTGTTGACGGAATGAATAGCTTCTTTCAGGACAAACAACTTCATTTTACGCCAGGAAGGGGTGTTTGGGTTGTTTCGTCTGCCGGAGACGAGCTTGATGTCGAGGCACTATCCTCTGGCGAACGACAGCTACTCACGCTCTTGAGTACGACCCTGCTTGCGCGCGAAGACTCACGGCTATTGATTATCGACGAACCGGAGCTCAGTTTGGGTGTTGAATGGCAGAGGAATATTCTTGACACTCTAACTAGCCTCACGATGTCAACGGATGTGCAGTTCTTCATTGCGACCCATTCAATCGAAATGATGAGCTCGCATTCTGAAGCATTGGTGCAGCTCGTTCGGCAATGACGAACGATTTCCGTTCGACTACACGCCGACAACTAGAAGAGTTGCGGACGCTCTACGAGATACGACCTCACTTCCGCGATGTGGTGGTAGAGGGGCGCGATGATGCCGCATTGCTTCGCTGGTACTTGGCGCAGTGTTCAATGCGCAATGTTCGTGTTTATGCGGTTGATGATCGCGTTGAGATCCCTAGCGAGGCCGTAAAGAAGGTCGGTCAGGATATTGGCGCCAGAGGCAGGGTGATTGCTTTGGCTCATGAATTCGATAGATGGAGTACTAGGCAGCCAACTTTGACTTGTATAGTGGATGGTGATTTCAAACTTTTTGAACCCATGCCGGATTCCAGTAGTTTGTTGACTACAGACTATGCGGCGATGGAGATTTATTCCTTAGGTGATCGCCCCCTGTCAAAATTTCTTTCAATTTGTGCGAGAACTGATCTATCCGCTTCATTAATTCTGGATACTTTGAATCCTGTGTGGACTGCCTTGTACGTCATTCGTTTCATTCTCCATCGCCACGCTGGCGGGCACTCACTGGTAAAAAAGTTCGCCGAGAAGTCATTAGCTACCAATGGTGATGTAACTCTAGACGCGCGTGAGCTACTACGTGCCTCGATTAGCGGTGCGGGCAAAGAAGAGGTGGGTCGACTTTTTGATCTTTACATGGAGCATCTGGAGAGAGTTCCGCCAAATACTTTGCATGGAATTCGCGGCCACGATGTAGCTCCGCTGTTGATTAGGCTACTTGGGCTGCAGAATGAGCTTGCTATTCCGTCGGTTGTTGAGCACCTACTCAGGCAATCTATAGATCCGCTGGATCTTGATGAAAATCAGTTGTTCATAGACCTGCGGAACAGATTAACGAATCCATTCAATGTATGATCTCGTGTTGATAGGAGCACAGTGCCTGCCGTTCGACGCCGAGTATCCGGCTACTCGGCGATGCCGGTGCGGGCGATCACCTTGGTGATTCTCGCCCGGACAAGTGACTCCTCGGGAACCGCATTGCGCCGGCCGTACTGCGCGGCCAGCTCGGCTCCCATGTAGCGTCCGCCGATCCTGGTCGCCCACTCGAGCATCTCGTCGAGATCGTTGCTCAGCCGCGCCTCCGCCGAGAACTGGACGTAGGAGTACGGCGGCCGCTGGTCGTCGACGGCCAGCGAGATGCGTGGGTCTCGCCGAATGGCCTTGCCCTTCAAGGTTTCCGTGCCCGTCGTGAAGATCAGTTCATCGCCGTCGGAGCCCTCGTGCAGCAGGAACCACACCGGCGTCACGATGGGTGCGCCGTTGGCCCGGACCAGGCCGAGCATTCCGGTGCGGGTGCCCTCGGTGGCGAAGGCCCACCATTGCTCGCGCGTCATCTCCTGCATACAGCCAGGGTAAACATTGGGCCCCGCATACTTTCGTATGCGGGGCCCAATCGTCGAGCTGACTTCTAGTGACCGTGACCGTTTGTCGACGGCTCGCCGTCCTGGTACTCCTTCAGAGCGAGCAGCGACTTGTGGTGCGCTTCGTGCTCGGCTTCCACGA
>NZ_MAEW01000022.1 GCF_002013375.1 Mycobacterium sp. D16Q13
ATCGCCAGGCCAAGCGCGCCGAGCGCAACGCCGCCAAGGCCGCCAGGGAAGCGGTCAGTGTCTAATCGACTGACATCGTGACCGCATCCGTCGACCTTCCGAAGGCCCGATCCCGCGAACTGCGGATCGGGTCTTTGGTATTGCCGAGCCCCGTCGTGCTCGCTCCGATGGCAGGTGTCACCAACGTGGCGTTCCGGACGCTATGCCGGGAGCTGGAGCTGGCCACTACGGGCACCGTGAGCGGACTGTATGTCTGCGAGATGGTGACCGCGCGGGCCCTCGCCGAACGGCACCCCGTCACGCTGCACATGACCACCTTCTCCCCCGAAGAATCGCCACGGTCGCTACAGCTCTATTCGGTCGATCCGGAAACGACCTACCGCGCCGCCAAGATGGTGGTGGACGAGAATCTCGCCGACCACATCGACATGAACTTCGGTTGTCCGGTCCCCAAGGTCACCCGAAATGGCGGGGGCGCAGCGCTTCCCTACAAGCGGCGGCTGTTCGGTCAGATCGTCTCCGCCGCCGTGCGCGCCACCGAAGGCACCGACATACCGGTAACGGTCAAGTTCCGCGTCGGCATCGACGACGACCACCACACGCACCTGGACGCCGGCGCCATCGCCGAGGCCGAGGGGGCCGCCGCGGTCGCGCTACACGCCCGCACTGCCTCGCAGCGCTACTCGGGCGCCGCCGACTGGAACCAGATAGCCGCGCTCAAGAACCACGTGACAACCATTCCCGTCCTCGGAAACGGCGATATCTTCGATGCCGCCGACGCGGTCGTCATGATGGAACAAACGGGCTGCGACGGCGTCGTCATTGGTCGCGGATGTCTTGGCCGCCCCTGGCTCTTCGCGGAGCTGAGTGCCGTTTTCAACGGTCAGACGATTCCAGTGCCACCAAATCTCGGTCAGGTCACGGACATCATGCGGCGTCACGCGGTGTTGCTCGTCGATCATTTCGGGGAGGACAAGGCGTTGCGCGATATGCGCAAGCACATCGCCTGGTATCTGCACGGCTTCCCCGCCGGTGGAGATCTCCGGCGCGCGCTAGCACTCGTCAGCACCCTCGCCGAGCTGGACACCCTGCTCAATCAGCTGGATCCCGCCGCGCCCTTCCCCGAGGGCGGAAACGGCCCCCGGGGCCGCCAGGGGTCACCGGGCAAGGTGTCGCTGCCCGAGGGCTGGCTCAACGACCCCGACGATTGCACGGTTCCCTCGGCGGCCGACGTCATGCACTCTGGCGGGTGACGTGGGGTCACATCTCGGTCACTGGGCATGGTGATCTGCGGCAATGCTCAGTAGCATGTGACGACGACCGCGCCCCGGGCACGGCGTTATGTGCTGCCGGTGTGCCGTGTACTTGCAACTGTCCAGACGTTTTTAAGCGAGGTTGAACATGGGTGATGGCCCCAACGCCACTCCTGCCCAACCGCGCGCGTACGGCGCGGCCCCATGGGAACGCGCCGTCGAACCCGTTGGCAGTCATCCTGACATCGACGTGGCACCGGAACCATCCAACACACCGTGGACGCCACCACCAGCGCTGAATCATTCGCTGCCCGATCCCACCGACGACGAGTGGACCCGGCGGTTGGAGACGGCACACACGGTGCGCGAGCCGCAGCCCGCGGCGCCAGCTCCCCGACCCGCACCGAGGCAGGCCGCACAACCTCCCAGGACCGCTACCAACGGACCCAAGCCCGGCCCGGCACCGGAGGAGCCGCCCGCACCGTCGGCACACGAAACCGGCTCGCACTCACTGTCGGTGGCCGAGCTCCTGGCCCGTGAGGGCGCCGGCGGCGGGCGCCGATCCCGGCGGCACGCGCGATCGGAACCCGAGGACCGCGCCGAGGAGCCCGCTCCCACGGCGTTCGCCGACGAAAGCCATACCGACGTCCTCCCCCAGGTGCGACAGGACGCACCCGACCTCGATCGCTATTCCACCGAGCCGGTCGACGAGCACGCGGACTTTGTCGACTACCCGGATGACGCCCCCCTCTACGACAAGGCCGCCGCGCGCCGCGTACGGGCGTCGAATCTGGACGACAACATCGACACCCGCGCCATCCCCATCCGCGTGGGGAATCCGGAAGCCTTTGTCCAGGAACCCGAATCCAAGCGCTCGCGGCGCCCCATCTACCTCGGGCGCTCCATCGCCGCCGTCGTCGCGGTGTGCTCCCTCACCGTCACCGGCGGCGCCTGGCAGTGGAGCAACGTCAAGAACAACAGACTCAACCGCGTCGAGGCCCTGGACCCCAACTCCCACGACATCCGCGATCCCAACGCTCAGTACGGCGACGAGAACTTCCTCATCATCGGCGTCGACACCCGCGCGGGTGCCAATAGCAACATGGGCGCCGGAGACACCTCCGATGCCGAAGGCACGCGTTCGGACACCATGATGTTGGTCAACATCCCAGCGAACCGTAAGCGGGTCGCGGTCGTGTCCTTCCCCCGTGATCTGGCGATCCAGCCGACGCTCTGCGAAGTGTGGAACGAGGACACCCGGTCCTACGGACCCGATAAGGCCTACACCGAAACCAAACTCAACTCGGCGTTCGCATTTGGCGGTCCCAAGTGTCTGGTCAAGGTCATTCAGAAGATCTCGGGCCTGAACATCAACCGCTTCCTCGGGGTGGACTTCGCCGGGTTCTCCAAGATGGTCGACGCGCTCGGCGGGGTCGAGGTGTGCACGCCCACGCCGATCGAGGACTACGAGCTGGGCACCGTGCTGGAAAACGCTGGGCGCCAAACGATCGACGGACATACGGCCCTGCAGTACGTGCGTGCCCGTCAGGTCACCACCGAATACAACGGTGACTACGGACGCATCAAGCGGCAGCAGTTGTTCCTGTCGTCTCTGCTGCGTTCGATGATCTCGCACAACACCTTCTTCTCGTTGAGCAAGCTCAACAATGTGGTGAACACCTTCATCGACGACTCCTACGTCGACAACATCAGGACGAAAGACCTTGTGGACCTTGGTCAATCACTGCAAGACGTGAAGGCCGGCCGTATCACCTTCCTGACGGTGCCAACCGATGGCACCGACTCCGAGGGCAACGAGACGCCACGCACCACAGATATCCGAAAGATCTTCGACGCCATCATCAATGACGATCCGTTGCCTGGCGAACTGCAGCCCGACGGCACCCGCGTCCCCATGCCCGGCACCACCACCCAGGACACTACCTTGGCGTCCAGTGAGCACGGAGCCGCCACCGAACTCGGCGAAACATCCATGGCCACACCAACTCCCGCCGCTACGCCAAGTGAGCAGATTGATCTGGTCACCACCGAGCCCAGCGAGATCAACGTGCACGTGTCCAACAGCACGGGCCAGACGGGCCTGGCAGCATCGGCCGCCAGCCAGCTGTCTCAGTACGGATTCGGCATCACCACCACCGACGACTATCCGTCCGCGCTGCCCACCACCACGGTCTTCTTCTCCCCGGGGCACGAGCAGCAGGCCGCGACGGTCGCCGCCTCATTCGGCGGAGCCAAGCTCCAGCGGATCAACGGAGCCCAGAACTCCGTGCGCGTGGTCCTCGGCAGTGACTACGCGTCCACCGCCAACTTGCAGGCTCCGCCCGTCGCCGGATCGAGCGTTCCGCTGCAGCTTTCCTCGGGCGCGATGGCTCCCGCCGAACTCCCCATGGATCTGACGGTCGTCAATGCCGGCGACGCTACCTGCGGATAGTCCGTCTATTTAGACGCTGATCGCAGTTTCTTCGACGGAACCTGTAGTGGCATTCACTCGGCGTTCACGCCAGAGCCATGACTCGACGACGACGGGTCCGTAGGCTTGATCCATGCGTACCGCGTTTCAGGAGCAGCTGTCCTCATTATCGGCACAGCTCGGGGAGATGTGTGGGTTGGCCGGAGCCGCCATGGAGCGGGCCACTCGTGCATTGCTACAGGCCGATCTCGTCCTTGCCGAGCAGGTCATCTCGGACCACGAGCAGATCACCGCGATGAGCGCCGCCGCCGAAGAGAATGCCTTCGCCATCTTGGCCCTGCAGGCTCCGGTGGCCGGCGACCTTCGCGAGGTCGTCAGCAGCATCCAGATTGTCGCGGACGTGGACCGAATGGGCGCCCTGGCCCTGCACGTCGCCAAGATCGCCCGGCGTCGTCATCCGCAGCACGCACTGCCCGAAGAGGTCAACGGATACTTCGCCGAGATGGGCCGAGTCGCAGTCGATTTGGGCAACAGTGCGCAGGAGGTGCTGCTGACCCGCGATCCGGAGAAGGCCGCCCGTATCAATGAAGAAGACGATGCGATGGACGACCTGCACCGGCATCTGTTCACCGTGCTGATGGACCGCGAGTGGAAGCACGGAGTGGCTGCCGCCGTCGACGTGACCCTGCTGGGCCGCTTCTACGAGCGCTTCGCCGATCACGCGGTGGAGGTCGCCCGACGAGTCATCTTCCAGGTGACCGGCAGCCTGCCGCCGGAGGGACAGGGCCACGACCACCTGACGTCGCTCTAAGCGGCTAAGGCACCAGCACGATCTTCCCGCGGGTGTGCTGCTGTTCGAGCAGCTCGTACGCACTGCGCACGTCATCCAGCGGGAACGTATGCGCGACAATCACATCCAGCTTTTTGTCGACAATCAGTGCGGCCAGCTCGGCGAGCACCTGCGCCGAGGCGCCTTCGGCGTTTCCCACACTTTGCACGCCGTATCGCTCGATTGCCGCGAAGTCGATGATGGTGTCGATTCGCCGCAGCTCCACTCCAAGCTCATTGAGCGCCAGCTCCACGTAGCCTCCGCCGAAGAGGTCGAGGAAGGCATCGACCCGCCCGTCGGGCGCTGCTGCCTTGATGCGGTCTGCCAATCCCTCGCCGTAGTTGACCGGGATGACGCCATGCGCGGTGAGCCACTCATCGTTACCCGGCCCCGCGATACCGATCACGGTCGCACCAGCGGCCTTGGCGAGCTGTACGGCAATGGTGCCCACTCCCCCCGCCGCGCCGGAGACGGCGACCACATCACCCGGGGCCAAATCAACCGAGCCGACCGCTGCATACGCGGTGCTACCCGCGACGAAGAGGCTGCCCGCCACCTCCCATGACAGACTCTCGGGCTTGGTGACCAGCTGGCTGGCCGGAACGACGACGAACTCCGCGTGACTGGCCCGATCATCGGTATAGCCGAACACCTCGTCCCCTGGCGCAAAACGCGCCACGCTGTGGCCGACTTCCACTACAACGCCTGCCAGGTCGCTGCCCTGCCCGGAGGGGAAGGTCGCCGGGAACCTGTCGTGCAACACTCCGGTGCGGATCTTCGCCTCGCCGGGGTTGATCCCCGCGGCGCGCACCTGCACGAGGACCTCATCGAGCCCGGGAACCGGGCGCGGCACGTCACGCACCTGCAGGACGTCGATACCGCCGTACTGATCGAACTGCACTGCCTTGGTCATGCCGACTATGACAGTTGCACGACCCGAGGTATTCCTGGATCAGCCGAAGCGGCCGGAGATGTAGTCCTCGGTGGCCTTCTGGCTCGGGTTGGAGAAGATGCGCTCGGTGTCGTCGATCTCCACGAGCATGCCCGGCTTACCGGCGGCCTCCAGGTTGAAGAACGCGGTCTGATCGCTGACGCGCGCGGCTTGCTGCATGTTGTGCGTGACGATAACGATGGTGAACTCCTGCTTGAGCTCGGAGATCAAGTCCTCGATGGCCAGCGTGGAGATGGGGTCCAAGGCTGAGCACGGCTCGTCCATCAACAGCACGTCCGGCTGCACCGCGATGGCCCTGGCGATGCAGAGACGCTGCTGCTGACCGCCGGAGAGCCCGCCACCGGGACGGTCAAGACGATCCTTGACCTCGTTCCACAGGTTGGCACCCTGCAGCGAACGCTCGGCCACCTCGTCAAGGGTCTTCTTGCTGCGCACACCCTGCAACCGCAGTCCGGCTACCACATTGTCACGAATCGACATGGTGGGGAACGGGTTTGGCCGCTGGAACACCATGCCGATGGTCTTACGCACCGATACCGGGTCTATCCCGGCGCCGTAGATGTCGGCACCGTCGAGCAGCACCGAACCCTCGACACGAGCACCGGGTGTCACCTCATGCATCCGGTTGAGGGTGCGCAGCACGGTCGACTTACCGCAACCGGACGGGCCGATGAAGGCCGTCACGCTGCGAGGCGGAACCGACAGCGCGACATCCTGAACGGCGTGGAACTTGCCGTAAAAGATGTTGACGTCCTTGAGATCGAGGCGCTTGGCCATAACTACCTTCCTAGACCTTTTTCGGTGCGAAGAAACGCGAAATGAGCTTGGCGATTATGTTGAGAATCGCCACCAACAAGATGAGGGTGAGAGCGGCGCCCCAGAGGCGTGACTCCGCAAGCCCCACCACGGAACCGCTGCGCTGGTCGAGCATCATGCCCGGCAGCGAGGCCATCTCCCCGCCGAACATGTCGTAGTTGATCAGCTTGCTGTAACCGACGAGTACCAGCAGCGGTGCGGTTTCGCCCATGACACGGGCCAGGGCCAGCATCACACCGGTAACCACACCCGAGAGTGCGGTGGGCAGCACGATGCGCGCGATGGTCTTCCACTTGGGCACACCCAGCGCGAAAGAGGCCTCGCGCAGATCGTTCGGGACGATCTTGAGCATTTCCTCCGAGGAACGCACCACCACCGGAATCATCAACAGCACCAAGGCAAGCGAGACCGCGAGGCCCGACCTCGGCAGTCCGAGCGTGGCCACCCACAGGGCGTAGATGAAGAGCGCGGCCACAATGGACGGCACGCCGGTCAGGATGTCGACCATGAAGGTGGTGAGCTTGGCCAGCCGGGAGTTGGCGCCGTACTCGACGAGGTAGATGGCCACGAAGATGCCGATGGGTACCGAGATGATCGCGCAGAACAGGCCTTGAAACAGTGTGCCGACGATGGCGTGATACGCGCCGCCGCCCTCGATCCGGTTGGTCATCATGTTCTGCGATTTGAACCACCAGTCCGCGCTGGTGATGGCACCGAATCCGCGATCGAACACGGTGTACAGCACCCAAACCAGCGGAATCAGAGCGATCAGCACGGCGGCCGAGACAAGCACCGTGGCAAGGGCGTTGGTGGCCTTGCGCCTAGCCGAGAGCGGATGGAAGGCAGGCTCCTTCACGGGCCTGTCAAGTGTCGCGGTCATGCCCGGCCCCTTCCGCCGACGACGGCACGGGCCGCCGAGTTCACCAGGAATGTCAGCACGAACAGCACCAGTCCGGCCGCGATGTACGCCCCGGCCTCCAATTCGTTGTTGAATTCCGACGCGTTGGAAGCGATATGGGTCGCGAAGGTGCTTCCACTGTCGAAGAGCGACCAGCCGAATGCCACCGAGGTACCCGACAAGATCAACATCAGCGCAATGGTCTCGCCCAGTGCGCGACCGAGCCCCAGCATGGAACCACTGATATATCCGGAGGTGCCGAACGGAATGATGGTGGTACGCACCACTTCCCATTTGGTGGCGCCCAAGGCGAGCGCTGCCTCGATCTGGCCCTTTGGGGTCTGAATGAAGACCTCTCGAGTGACGGCCGCGATGATCGGCAGGATCATCACCGCCAGCACAATGCCGCCGGTGAACAGATTGCCGCCGCCTCCGATGTTCACGGGGCTGTCAGCAAAAAGCGGTATGAAGCCGAGGTTTCTGTTGAGCCACAGCGCAACCGGCGCGATCGCCGGCGCCAGCACATAGATGCCCCACAAGCCGTAGACGATGGACGGCACCGCGGCCAGCAGGTCGATGACATAGGACAGCGGCCCACGAACCCGCGCCGGCGCGTACTCGGTGAGATAGATCGCGATACCAAGGGCCACCGGCATGGCGAGCAAGAGCGCGAAGACCGAGACGAAGACGGTGACCTGGAACAGATCGAGGACACCGAATTGCATGTGTGCCGTGTCGTCGGTGCGCCACGGACCGTTGTAGAGGAAGAAGTTCGCGTCGTCGTTGTTCAGCGCCGGAACAGCGCGCAGGATCAGGAATACGGCCACCAGACCGATGAGCGCGACAACGAACACACCCGACCCAGTAGCGAGTCCGGAGAAGATGCGGTCGCCTGGACGGCTGACCGTGTTGGTGGACTTAGCGGGTGGCTGATGGTCGCCCTCGTCGCTCATGGGTTGTGACTTCTCCTCGAAGACCGATCCGTCAAGATCCGCCGGACGGGCTACCCCCACGGGATCGATCCCGCTGGTCTGGCTGCTCATTGAACTCGCTGTCTGTGTCGTTGATGGTACGTCCCCACCCGGGTCGCCTGAGCTCACCGGGTGGGGACGAATCAGCTGCTAGGAGAGCGCCTTGATGGCCGTCTCCAGACGGGACTTGAACTGCGTGGGCAGCGGGGCGTAGCCCACATCGGCCAGACCCTTCTGTCCCTGGTTCACCGCAACCGTCAGGAACGACTTCACCGCGGCGGCGACTTCGGGGTCCTTGTAACCCTTGGAGCAGACGATCTCGTACGTGGCCAGCACGATCGGGTAAGCGCCGGCGGTCTTGGTGCCGTAGATCGAGGCCAGGTCCAGCTTGAGGTCATTACCCTCGCCCGCGAACTTGGCGGTCTCCACTGAGGCGGCGGCGGTCTCGGGGGTCAGCGCGACCGCGCCGGCACCGCTGTCGATCTGGGCATACGGCATCTTGAGGTCGTCGGCGTAGCCCTTCTCCACATAGGTGATGGCACCGGGCAGAGCCTTGACCTTCTCGGCTACACCCGAGGACTTCTCGGCGCTCTCACCGGCGCCGCCTTCCCAGCTGCCGCTGCTGCCCTTGGTCCAGCTCTCCGCGGCGGCGGTGGTCAGGTACTTGCCGAAGTTCTCGCTGGTGCCGGACTTGTCCTTGCGGTACACCGGGGTGACCTTGGTGTCCGGCAGTGTCGCGCCCGGGTTGAGCGCGGCGATCGCCGGGTCGTTCCAGGCGGTGATGGCACCGGTGAAGATCTTGGCCGCGGTGTCCGCGTTCAGGACCAGCTTGTCAACGCCGGGGATGTTGTACGCCAAGGCAATTGGGCCGAAGACGACGGGCAGGTTCCATGCCTCGTTGCCTGCGCAGCGCTCCTTTGCCTTGCCCGCCTCTTCCTCGGACAGCGCCGAGTCGGAGCCGCCGATGTCGACCTGTCCGGCGATGAAGTTGTCGCGTCCCTTGCCCGAGCCCGTGGGGTTGTAGTTGATCGACTTTCCGGAGCACGCGGTCGAGTACTCGTTGGCGAAGATGTCGAAGGCGTTCTTCTGGGCCGACGAGCCCTCGGCACTCAGCTTGGCCTTGCCCGCACAGTCGCCCGAGCCGGAAGCAGCGCCGGAGGCACTGGACGAGGAACCTCCGGTGGTGTTGTCGCTACCGCAGGCGGCGAGGCCGGCGGTCAGAGCGACTGCGGCGGCCGCCGCGAAGATCGTGGTGCCAGTGCTTTTAAGATTCACGGCCTTGAGGTTCACGGCTCTCGCTTTCTCGCATGAGTGATCGGAAGTCAGGTGATGGGGATGGATCTTCTACGCGCACCCCGGAAACTAAAGGCAGTCAATGGACGGGCACCCGACCGCAGGTGAACGGAAAGTGAACTCACAGACTTGACAGTCCGGTCGTTATCGCAGGTAAACGCCTATCAGGCCCGACCGTAGGCGGCATCGGTCAGGGAAACCTCGAATCCCAGCCGCTCATAGGTCCGCAGGGCGGCGCTGTTATCAGACTCGACGTACAGCAACACGGTGCTCAATCCGGTGTCAGCCAGATGCTGGAGCCCCACCAACGTCAGCAGGTGACCCAATCCCCGGCCCTGCGCGGCGGGGTCGACCCCCACGACATACACCTCACCCACCCCTGGCTTGTCCAAATGCTTTTTGGTCCAGTGGAACCCGAGAAGATCGCCGGTCTGCGCGTCATGCGCGAGGAACACTCCACTCGGATCAAACCAGGGTTCGGCGAACCGGCCGGACAGATCGTCCTGCGTCCAGCCTCCTTGTTCCGGATGCCACGAGAACGCGGCGTTGTTGACGCGAAGTAGATCCGAATCATCTTGCGGCCCAGCATAATGCCGGATCACAACACTGGGGTCGGCCGAGACGGTGGGCAGATCTGACAGGGGGCGACGCATCTGGTGGAGTCGCCGCAACGCGACCAGCCCCAGCTTGGCGGCCAACGCCTTGGCCTCGGGCAGGTCGCCGTGTGCCCAAACGCGGGTGCCCTCGCCACCCTCCCGGAGGGCTTCCCGGATCATCGCCGAACCGATTCCTCGGCGACGCAGCGCCGGCGCGACCACCAATTCGGCCATCGCCGTGGCATTCTCACGAGCATCCGCGTCGCCAGTGCTGTCGTCCGGCAACACCAAGTTGAGGTACGCCGCCACGTCGTCACCGTCCTCGGCGACCAGGTGCTTGGCTGCGGTTCCACGCAGCTCTCGCAGCACCTGTTCTCCCACCGGGGCGACACCATCGACGCGGGTGGCCCCGACAATCAACTCGCGTATCTGTAGTTGACGCTGATCATCGAGAAGCGGGACCCATTCGGTCATACCGTCACGCTAGTCGTGATTCAGCCGGCGTTGCGTGCCCCTGGTTCGGCGACGATGTCGTCGTCGCCGATCTCGTCGTCCACATCGTCATCAACGTCGGTGACCGCGACACCGGCACTCTCGGATGCGCCGGAGTCGCCCTTCGCACGCGGCGGCCGGACCGCCTTGTAACCGACGTTGCGCACGGTGCCGATGAGCGATTCGTACTCGCCGCCCAGCTTCGCGCGTAGACGCCGCACGTGGACATCCACGGTGCGGGTGCCGCCGAAGAAGTCGTATCCCCACACCTCTTGAAGCAGCTGCGCCCTGGTGAACACCCGGCCGGCGTGCTGCGCCAAATACTTGAGCAGCTCGAACTCTTTGTAGGTGAGGTCCAGCGGGCGGCCACGCAATCGCGCGGTGTAGGTGCCCTCGTCGATGACCAGTTCGCCGAGCACGACCTTGCTGGCGTTCTCCACGTTGACCGCACCCGCCCGGCGCCCGACCAGCAGGCGTAGCCGTGCGTCGATCTCGGCGGGGCCGGTGCCGGGCAGCAGGATGTCGTCCAGGCCCCAATCGACGTTGACCGCCACCAGGCTGCCCTCGTTGACCACGGCGACCACCGGAACCGACGATCCGGCAGCTCCCAGCAGTCTGCACAGTCCGCGCGCGGAAGCCAGATCGGTGCGCGCGTCAACGATCGCGATGTCGGCAGAGCCCGCCTCCAGCAGCGAGGACACCTCGCTGGGCACCGGTCGCACGGTATGGGCGAGCAGCGACAGAGACGGCAGCACCGCATCGGGATTTGGGTCAGCGGTCAGCAGCAACAGGTCCAACGAGCCCTCCAACACCCGGGTGCTTCGGTCTCCAGGTGTTCCATAATGTACCCCGCCACCTGCTGGTAAGCCCGGCCGAGAACCTCGGACGCGCGGCGGTACGCCAGAATATGCAGATGCGCAAACCCCTGATCGCCACTATCGCGGCGGTATGTGCACTGGCAATCGCGGCCACCAGCACCGATTTCGGATGTGCGATCTACGCCGAATACCGGCTGTCCCGGACCCTGCGTGCCGAGGCGAATCTCAGCTCCGATCCGTCCGTGGCGATCCTGGTTTTCCCGTTCATTCCCCAGGCTCTGGCGCACCGATACAAGGAAGTGGAGATCAAGGCACACGGCGTCGACCACGCCGAAACGGGCAAGGCAACGCTGGAAGGCACCTTGCACGGCATCGACATCTCCCAGGCGTCCTGGCTGATCCGTCCGGACTCTCCGTTGCGGGTGGACCGGGTGGAGAGCCGAATCATCATCGACTCCAACCACCTCGGCCGATTCATGGGAATCAACGATCTTGCCGTCGAACCCCCGCCGAAGGAACAGAACGACGCCACCGGAGGCACCACCGAATCCGGCATCTCCACGGGAACCGGCCTGCTGTTCACCGGAACGCCGAAGACGGGAGAATTTCAGCACAAGGTGACCGTGTCGGTTGACGTCTCGGTCGGCGGACCGGCCAAGACAGATCTGCAATTTGTCGCCACATCGATAGTGACGGGCCCCGGGACGGCCGACCGCGATGTGCCCGAGGACCAGCAGGCGGGCGTGTTCGCCGCGTTCACCAAGGTCGTCCCGCGGCAGAAGCTCCCCTTCGCTATCGAACCAACAACGGTCGGCGCACGTGGATCAGATGTGATCATCGAAGGTATCGCCAAGGGAGTAACGATCTCCCTGGACGCGTTCAAACAGTCATGACGTCAGGTTTGTCCGCTCTTCAGGAGAGCGGCTCATCGCCCTTTGTGACCGTGGTCATCGTGATCGCGGTCGCGCTGCTGGCGTCGAGCCTCATCGCAGTCGCCATCAAGAGCAAGGCCGGCAAGCTCCGCGAAGGCCCCGGTGGAGCCGAGGAGGTCCAGGCCCCGCCCGGCATCGAACTCTCCGCGACCGGACCGACGATCGTGCACTTCAGCGCGGTGTGGTGTGGGCCGTGCGCATCGGTCCGCCGAGTCGTCGACCAGGTCTCGGCTGACCGGCCCGAGGTGGCACATATAGAGGTCGACATCGATGCCAATCCCGACGCCGCACGGGCCCTCTCGGTGCTGTCGCTGCCGACAACCTTCATCTTCGACGCCACCGGACGGCAGGCTTATCGAGTCTCCGGAGTGCCCAAGGCCGCCGACCTGCGCACTGCGCTGCAGGGCATGACGCAGCCGGGGTAAACTCGTCGCCGTGCAAGCCCGCCTTGAGCCGATGCTCACCAAACGACGCGCCGTCGATCTGTGCCGCGTCGCGGGCTGCTGCTGTTGTTGCTGCTAATAGCGGCCACCTTCGAGTGTGCCGTACCTGGTGTAGCCATATCCGCCACCCTTAGGAGCACAACAACCCATGACCACTGCCAACACACCGCCCGTAATCAGTCAGGTTGACGTTCGCGGTCCCCGCTTCGTCGCCTGGGTCACCACCACAGTTCTCATCATCACCCTGGCGGTGTCTGCCGTATCGCCGGTAGCGGCCGCCGTGATCCTGGGACTTCAAGCGGTGGTGTTCGCGATCGGCGCGCTGCTGGGGCCGCACCGCGCCCCCTACGGAACGATCTTCCGGACTCTGATCCAGCCCAGGCTGAGCCCGGTCACCGAACGCGAGCCCATCCCGCCGCTGCAGTTCGCCCAGCTGCTGGGCTTCACCTTCGCCGCGGTCGGAACCATCGGGTTCGCCACCGGCGTCACATTGCTCGGCCAGATCGCGACGGCCTTCGCTCTTGGCGCCGCCTTCCTCAACGCGGCCTTCGGCATCTGCCTGGGCTGCCAGCTGTACCCCCTCGTTACCCGTTTTCGCCGCACACAACCGTCGGCTCAGTAACCCGACAAAACCACCGGAAGGAACCGCTGCATGGCACGCTCTGACGTACTGGTCTCCGCCCAATGGGCGCAAGACAACCTTTCCGCCCCCAACACGGTGTTCGTGGAGGTGGACGAGGACACCAGCGCGTACGACGTCGGCCACATCGAGGGCGCCGTCAGGCTGGACTGGAAGACCGATCTCCAGGATGCGGTCAAGCGCGACTTCGTTGACCAGCAGCAGTTCTCGAAGCTGCTGTCCGACAAGGGCATCGGTAATGACGACACCGTCGTCCTCTACGGCGGTAACAACAACTGGTTCGCTGCGTACGCCTACTGGTACTTCAAGCTGTATGGACACCAGGACGTGAAGCTGCTCGACGGCGGCCGCAAGAAGTGGGAGCTGGACGGCCGCGCGCTGTCCACCGACACCGTCTCTCGTCCCGCGACGTCCTACCAGGCCGCCGCTCCGGATAACTCGATCCGTGCCTTCCGCGACGAGGTGATCGCCGCCATCGGTGCCAAGAACCTGGTCGACGTGCGTTCGCCCGACGAGTTCTCGGGCAAGATTCTGGCTCCCGCGCACCTGCCGCAGGAGCAGAGCCAGCGCCCCGGACACGTCCCCGGCGCCATCAACGTCCCGTGGAGCAAGGCGGCCAACGAAGACGGCACCTTCAAGTCGGATGAAGAGCTCGCCAAGCTCTACGCCGACGCGGGGCTGGACGGTGAAAAGGAAACCATCGCGTACTGCCGCATCGGTGAGCGTTCCTCGCACACCTGGTTCGTGTTGCAGGAGCTCCTGGGACACCAGAACGTGACGAACTACGACGGCAGTTGGACCGAATACGGCTCTCTGGTGGGAGCCCCGATCGAGTTGGGAAGCTAGTTATGTGCAGTGCACCGAAGCAGGGCCTGGCCATTCCGGCGGGCGTTGACGTGGAGAAGGAAACCGTGATCACCGGCCGCGTGGTCGATGGCAACGGTCAGACGGTGGGCGGTGCCTTTGTGCGCCTGCTGGATTCCTCCGATGAGTTCACCGCCGAGGTGGTGGCGTCTGCGACCGGCGACTTCCGGTTCTTCGCCGCACCGGGCGACTGGACGCTGCGGGCGTTGTCCTCCGCCGGGAACGGCACGGCCACGGTGAGCCCCACCGGTGCCGGCATCCACGAGGTCGACATCAAGATCGAGGCCTAGCCTCTTCTTTCGCTGCGAAGGCACTCAGGTACGTATTCAGCCCGAATCACGTACCTGAGTGCCTTTTCGCGTCGCTAGGCGCCGTGGCAGTTCAGTTCGCCGTATCCGGTGCGGCGACGGGGCTGCGCACTGGCTGCCTGGCCTCCAGCCCGGGCATGGGCTGCTCGGGTCCACTCCCAGCGGGGGACGGATCCTCCAGCCCAGTCGATTGCCCGGTGGCAGGGTTTTGCCGGCCGATCGCGGACGTCGCACCCGGCATCACACCGCCGGCCGCATCGGGCACCGCGGTCTCCTGCATGGGCGAAGCGGTCCGCACACCGAAGACCTGCCCGCGCGGACCAGCCTCTTGTGGCTTCACGACGACATGCTTCAACTGGACGCCGAGACGATCGTCGGGCAGGCCGATATGGGACGACTCCGGGTCCGCGTTGGTCATGGCCCCGACACCACCCGCATCCAGGACCCGGGGCGGCGGGGTCAGAGAGAAGACGGTCTGAAACCCGTACGCGCCGGGGAAGTAGCCGATGTAGCCCGGCGGGCTGTAGATCTGCCCTGTCGGGTCACCCGGCACCGAGGGGTCCGCCGCTGCGCTCGGCGGCCCAAGAAGAGCCGTAGGTAGCACCGCGACGATCACGGCCGCTCGTGTGAGGTGTGCTCTCATGTTGTGGATCCTCTGTGTGTGGATGCGGCGCGTCACTTCGACAAGGTGGGACCCGTATCGGGGCCGCTGTTCACGGAGCTCGGCCCGACGGTCCCGTTGGCATTCGGCTGCAGGGATTCACCGCCGAGGGGCAGCCGTCTCGGGGTGCCGGCATAGGGATCTTCGAGGCCACCACCGGGACTGCCCACCGGCATCGTGTAGCCGGGTGTGACGCCACCGGCGGGGTCGGGTGCGCCGGTCGCCTCCATCTGCGACTCGGGCCGCACTCCGAAGGCGTTGCCCACCATCGAACGCCGTTGCGGTTCGACACCTAGTTGCGAGCCGGGAAGCCCGAACTCGGCCGATTGGGAGTCGGTGTTGCTCATCGCTGCTACGCCGGCCGTGTCCAGGACGCGCCGGGGCCGCATCCAGAAGCCCAGGATCCAGGTGTACGCACCGGGTTGATGGCCGATCCGGCCGGGCATGTTGTGGTACGGAAGGCCGTCATAGCCAGGAGGCGGGCCCGGCGGGACGGGGTCCGCGGATGCGTTCGGCGCCAGGAAGATGCCTGCGCCGCAGAGAATCGCGAGTCCTCCCGCGATCATGCGTGATGCCATGGCGTATCTCCTTGCTCAGATCTTGGTGGGTTCGCCGTAGATGGCGTAGGAGGAATGTGCCCCCGTCGTCGAGATCCGCAAGTACGCGTACGACCGGATGGTGACATCGCCCCCGCAGGCGTCCGCCTTGACGTGCAGATTGGTGACGTCGAGTGTTGCGCGCCCCGACTTATCGAGCCCCATGTTCGACATCGGGAGATCGACGATCACGCCGGGTTCGAGGACCGTCTGCGCGTATCCGGTAAGACCGCCACCCACTGATCCACCGACGGAGCTGCTCGATCCGAGGCTTCCGGTTCCGCTCACACCGCCGGACGCCGCGCCGCCGAACTGAAGGCCGCTGGACACGTCGGATTGACATCCGAGCTGATAGCCCATGATGAACAGGCTGTCCATGATCGCCCCCTGCCCGCCCTCGGCCCTGGCCGAGGCATACAGGGACACGAAGGCCTCGCGCGAGTTCGACGCGTTGGCGAGGTTGGGTATCGAGTTGACTACCTCGTTGTAGCTGTTCAGATGGATGTGCCAGCCGTCCGGTGTCACCTGATCCAGGTCCTCTGGCAGCATGGTTACCGGTTCCGCGAATGCCGCGGGCGCTTCTGTCACTGCCATACCGCAGAGCACCGCCACAATGCAGGCGGTACGGGCGAATCGATCAAGCATTCCTGCCATGTGAGCCTTTCGAATGGTCCTTGAATATCGCCGTTCTGTCTTACGGAAAGGTGCCGCTTGCCTTTCACGGGCATTTATCGACCGATATCGACAACATCACCCCTGAACAGGCAATAACGCTAAATTTCTGCGAATTGCGTGGCACCGCAACAATTTCTCCAGCCGTCACTTCTGCCCGATACAGCCCTTCGCAACTGAACGGAGCTCATCTAGCTAGAGAGCCGTTAACGCCGCCTCGAATCGTGGTTAACGGGGACTAAACGCGGAATTTGGTATGGCTGCCCGCCATGAGGCAGGTGTGGTTTCCCCCCATGCGAACAGAATTTCGGGCGGAATTACCCGAGAATTACCTGTGGGTGAGGGACGACGGCGGCCTCATCAGAGGATCGGAATGGAAACGTCCAGAGACGTGCCGCGCCCTACGGGGCTGGAAACGGTCAATGTGCCGCCCAGCGCCTCGACTCTGTCGGTCAACCCCACGAGTCCCGAACCCTTGCGGGGATTGGCCCCACCCACGCCGTCATCGCGGATAGCCATGCAGAGATGCGGCCCGCTACATCGCACCGACACCTGCACCTGACTCGCCGCGGAGTGCTTGGCGGCGTTGGCGAGTGCCTCCGCCAACACGTAGTACGCGGCCATCTCGACCGACTCGGCGATGGCGCCGTCGACGTTCACCTCGATGGCGACCGGCACGGCCGAGCGCCGTGCCAGCGTGCACAACGCGGGCCGCAAGCCGCTGGACAGAATCGCCGGGTGAACACCGCGCGAGAATTCCTGAAGGTCCTCGGTGACACCGATCAACCCGGTACTCAGCTCCGCGAGCTGGTTGGCCAGATCCGGGAAACCGGATGGCAACTCCGCGGTCACCATGCCGAGGCGCAGACGCAGCGACGCTAGGCGCTGCTGTACACCGTCGTGCAGATCGCGCTCCAGACGTCGACGTGCCTCGTCGGCAGCTGTCACGATCCGCGCGCGGGAGGCCGTGAGCTCTTCTCGCGTATGGGCGTTCGCGATCGCGGTGGCGGCCAGGTCGGCGAAATCGTTGACGGGTGCGGCCGCAAGGCTTTCCCCCCGCAGAACGGCCGCTCCCCACATGCTCCCACCGACACGGATCGGGCTGCACACGCTGACACCGAATCCCATCGCCTCTCCGGGCGGCACGCCGTCGTCCAACACGAGCTGGGTTCCCGGGGTGTGGCCCATTCCCACCTCACCGGATGCCGCGACGATGGCGACGGTGTTGCCTGCCTCGTACCGCACCAGAATCGCGGTGTCGGCGTGTAGGCAATGGACCATCTCGTCGACCAACGCCGTGAACACGTCCGACGGCGGCACCGCACGCGCGACCAGAGTCGCTATCCGGCGTAGTCCAGCCTGTTGCTCGGCGATCGCGGCCGCCTCCCGACGGCGCGCCTCGACCTCGTTGGTGCGGGCACGGGCCAGGCTCGCCAGCCCGTTGGCGACCAGCGCGGCAACCAGGAAAATCACGTGGACCACGCCGTTCTGCAGCTCGACCGACAGCACATGACCGTTCGGCCAATCGCGTACGTAGTCGAATGTGATGGCGCTGGCGATGGAGGTGAGCACCGCGAGCCGAAGCCCCCAGATCGCCGATACGACCAAAATGCCGAGAAGATAAATGGTGCCCATGCGCTCGGTCGGCGCGATCTGCCGCAGTAGCAGCGCCGCAACGGTTTCGGAAACGAGAAAGGCCGCCGCGACCAGGATTCCCAGTGTGGCCGACGGTGGTGTGCCCGGCCGGAAGGGCAACGTCAGCCATCCCCACAATCTGGGTGACGATGCGCCGCGTCCGTTGTCGACCGACTCGCCGGCCATCGTCGACGGCCCCAGCGGCAGCGTTGAGATAGTGGGGGTCACGTCTGGAAACTTCCTTACCTCCGGGACCCAGATGCGTCCCGCCTCTTCGAATATAGCCACGCAGGCTGCGCGGCTACTCTGGCGCTGTGGCCGCCCTGCGCGTGGTAATCGCCGACGACGACGTACTCCTTCGTGAAGGGATCGCCAGCCTTCTCGATCGTTCGAATTTCGAGGTTGTCGGCCAGGCGGGCGACGCCGTCGACCTGATGGGTTTGGTCAGGAGCCAACGGCCTGACCTCGTCGTCACGGATATCCGGATGCCGCCGACGCACGCCACGGAAGGACTTGAGGCTGCCCGGGCAATACACAAGGAGTTCCCCGAAATCGGAGTGCTGGTCCTTTCCGCACATGTGGAAGTGGAGTACGCGATCGAGCTCGTGTCCACCGGGGGCGGACGGGGCTACCTCCTCAAGAGCCGTATCGGCGATGTCGCGGAGTTCCTCGATGCGCTGAACCGGATCGCCGGAGGGGCCGCGGTACTGGACCCGGCCCTTGTCAGAGAGCTGGTGGTGACGCGCCGCAACGACCATCCGATGGACGCCCTGAGTCAGCGGGAACGCGAGGTGCTGGGGGTGATGGCCGAGGGTTTGTCGAATGCCGGCATCGCCCGCAGGCTGTGGATCACCGAGAGCACGGTCGAAAAGCACGTCCACAATGTGATGACGAAGTTGAATCTCACCGAAACCGATGAGTACCACCGCCGGGTGCTCGCGGTGATCACCTTCCTGGCGGGTACCTGACCCGAGCTCGACGCGCGTTACGACTACGACGCCGTGTTCCCGCAGACGACGCCGGGATTCTCACATTCGGGCCCGGTGGTGTCGGGCAACTGCACCCATTCGGGTTGACCGCGCTGACTTTGAACCTGGTCGGGGTACCAGATTCCCGTACGGCAGATCACGCCCCTATCCATGCACTGCGGCCCGGTGCCATCGGGATGGTCAACCCAGCCACCGGCGCTGTCGCGCGGCTGCTGCGCCTCCGTGGGCGCCATGCCGCCGTCCAGCCATTCACCGTCGTGGTTCGGCGACGGCACCGGAGTGGGCTTGTCGGGTGCCGCAGACGCCATACCCGGTGTCGCCACCACGAGCGCGAGGCCGACAAGCCCCACACCGATTCCCCGGAGTACTGACTTTGATTGCCACACAGTTAATTTCCTATCCACGACGCCCCACTCGGCAATCGTCCCGTGTGCGCCAACCACTGGCATCCAGACGGACACCCAAAGTTCATGGGGGCCTCCCCCCAAAAGATCGGAAGCTCGCGCTAGTAGGACCAGCTGCCGGAGGGCTGCACGACGAACCCGTGCTCGCCGTAGTGCCGGTCCGGTGGATCCGGGGTGTCCTTGGCCCAGGAGTCGGGCTTCTTGGCCCGGCAGGCCAGCGCCTCCTCGGTGAGGACCGCACAGACCACGCCATTGCCGGGCGCGATCTTGGACCCGGTAGGCAAGAGCGGATACGGGTGATCGTCGGGTGTCTGTGCGTACTGCGCGATCAGCCCTGGCTTTGTCAGGGACACCGTCACCGAGTTCATCTGCTGGCCGGCACCCACGATTCGTCCGGTGCATGACACACCGAGATCGGCGATCATGTTGCTCTGGCATCTGAGGCCGCCGGGCGTGCTGAACACCCAGCCCGACATGCTCGGATGCGCACCGATCACCCGATATTCATCGAGGTCGACCGCCGGATAGGAGTCAACGTCCGGAAACTTCGGCGGTTGCGCATTCGCTGTAGGCGTCGCGACAAGCCCGACAGATGCCACGAAAGGTGCTAAAAACGCAGATAACAATCGTCTTCGCAAGATCGTCACACCCTTCCATCGCGGTAGCTGAACCCGACGTTACCCGGCGAGTTGTGGGTCACACCGTTATCCCAGGTAAGCTCCCATTCCGTGGTGCTCTTCTTCGAGATCATGTTGGTGGCCGCGGTGCTCGTCATCACCTGGTTCGCGCTGTACGCGCTGTACCGGCTGATCACCGACGAGTCGTGACGGAACCAGATCCGACCGCCGCCGAGCAGCGGCCATCGGTGGGCCGGAACCTTCCCACCTTTCAAGACCTCCCCATCCCTGCCGATACCGCGAACCTGCGCGAAGGCGCGGACCTGCATGAGGCGATGCTCGCGCTGCTGCCCCTGGTAGGAGTGTGGCGCGGCGAGGGCGAAGGCCGGGATGCCGACGGCGACTACCGCTTCGGACAGCAGATCATCGTCGCGCATGACGGCAGCGACTACCTCACGTGGGATTCGCGATCGTGGCGGCTGGACGCCGACGGGCAGTTCGAGCGGCTGACCTTGCGCGAGAGCGGGTTTTGGCGGTTCGCTCCTGATCCGGACGATCCAGACGAAGAGCAGGCCATCGAGCTGGTGCTGGCCCACGCCGCGGGGTTTGTCGAGCTGTTCTACGGCCATCCCCGCAACGCCTCATCCTGGGAGTTGGTCACCGATGCGCTGGCCCGGAGCAAGTCCGGCGCGCTGATCGGCGGAGCCAAACGTCTGTATGGGATCGTCGACGGCGGTGACCTGGCCTACGTCGAGGAGCGGGTGGGGGCCGACGGCGGCCTGACACCGCATCTATCGGCGCGGCTGTCACGATTCGCGGGCTAGACCTCCCGCGCCTGTCGCCCCTAGCCGGGCATGTCGGTGAGACTGTCCGGCCGTCCCCAAAAAAAGGGGGCGGCCCCCGAACCATTCGGCTCGATCGGACTCATCGAGGGTTCGGGGGCCGGGTGGCTGCCGTGGATTTGCCCACTGCAGCGCATGGCTGCAACTAGCGGGCAGCCACCTCACATGTCCAATACGTAATCAATGTTCGGACCACCTCCTTCCTTGTGTACCGACGACGGTACGACGCAAGAGAGTGCGCGACAACCGATTTTTCTCCGCCGAGCAGAACTAGAGCGCGATGGCCTTGTCGACCAACTCGGGCAACCGCACCGCCAGCGGCCCCGCCGGACGGTTGGCACCGTCGAGCGTGCGCACCCGGGCAGCGAGAGTAATACTGGCCAACATCCAAACATCCTGGGCAACAACGAGATCAGCGGGTCTCACGGCCTCGTACCGGCACGGGATGCCCTCGGCCGCGGCCACCTCGAAGAGCGCCCGCTGCGTGGTTCCGTGCAGAATCCCATGCTCCGGGAACGGGGTGATCAGTGCGTCGCCGGTGTCCACGATGACCGTCGATCGGGGCCCCTCAAGCACGAACCCATCCGAACTGACGAAGATGACGTCTTGAGCCCCTTGAGTTTCGGCATATCGCAGGGCGGACATGTTGATCGCGTAGGACAGCGTCTTTGCCCCCGATAGCAGCCAGGGCAGCGGTTCGGCGGGCCGCGCGGGCAGTCCGCGATCCAGGGTGATCACCGAGACGCCGTCACGCCGCGCCACCAACGATCGTTCCGGAACCGGCGCGATGGTCAGATATGCCGTTGCGCCCCCGCCGCTTTCGCGTCCACGGGTGAAGACGAGCCGCAGCATCGCATCGTCGGTCGATATCGAGTTCCATTGCCGCACACCGACCTCGACGGCCGCACGCCAGGCAGGCCGGTCGGGCTCGGCCAGATCCATTGACGCGGCAGATGCGGCCATCCGATCCAGATGCGCGTCCAGCTTGCAGACCGTTCCGCCGCGCACCAGCAGCGTCTCGAACGCGCCATCTCCGCGAACAGCGGCAAGCTCGTCGGCATACAACAGCGGCACCGAGGGGTCATGCACTTCACCGTCGAGTGTGACCAGCACCGCTACCGCCATGGGCAATGAGATTAGCGGCCGTAGAGTTGGAAACATCATGACGGCCATCTACGTACCTGAAGGTAACCCCGACGCCGGCGCGGTGTGGCACTACGGCGACCCCCTCGGCGAGCAGCGCGCGGCCCTGACCGGTGCCGTCCTCATCGATCGGTCAACACGCCCCGTCATCGCCCTGTCCGGCACCGAGCGGCTGAGCTGGCTGCACACCATCTCGAGCCAGCACGTCACCGGCCTACGGGACGGCGAAACGCGAGAAAACCTCAGCCTCGACGGGCAGGGACGTGTCGAAGACCACTGGGTACAAACCGATCTGGACGGCATTACCTACCTGGACACCGAGCCATGGCGGGGCCAGGCCCTCAAGGACTTCCTCGCCAAGATGGTGTTCTGGGCGAAGGTGGAGGTCTCGTCGTCCGATCTGAAGGTCTTCACCCTGCTGGGACCGGACAGCGTCAACCTCGCCGGAAAGCTGGGGATCGCAACGCTCCCTGAACTCGACCGCGCGGTCGCCCTGCCCGGCGGCGGCCTCATCAGGCGTATGCCGTGGCCGCTCCCCGATGCGACGTTCGACCTCCTGGTTCCCCCGGGACACGACCTGGCAGACCGGCTGGGGGTACGCCCCGCCGGTCTCTGGGCATTCGAGGCACTCCGGATCGCGGCCGCGCGCCCACGGCTGACCCTGGATACCGACGAGCGGACCATCCCGCATGAGGTGGCATGGATCGCGGTCGACGACGATCCCCGGGCGGTGCACCTGGAAAAGGGCTGCTACCGCGGACAGGAGACGGTGGCCCGGGTACACAATCTGGGCAAGCCACCGCGGGTGCTGGTGTTGCTACATCTCGATGGCTCTGCCGATCGGCCGTCCACGGGCGACGAGGTGGCGGCGGGCGGCCGTTCCATCGGCCGGGTGGGCTCGGTGGTCGACCATGTTGACCTGGGCCCGATAGCCCTGGCCCTACTCAAACGCTCGGTCGTCGACGCCCTCGCACACGGCGATACGACGCCCCTCACAGCAGGGCCGTCACCAGCCGCTATCGACCTCGATCTACTGCCCGACCTGCAGGGTGAGCAGCGTGGACGCGAGGCGATCAACCGTCTGCGACAAGGGCCCGGTCAACCGGGTGGTTAGGGCGTGCAGCAGTTGGTGGATCGGCACGCTAAACTATCGTCAGGATCGATAAAAACACTCCACCGGAGCCGCCCTGAAATTGGGCCGCTCCGCTATTGCGCGAGGGGGTTCCCCCATGGGCCGCGGCCGGGCAAAGGCAAAGCAGACCAAGGTTGCTCGCGAGCTGAAATACAGCTCTCCTAACACGGATCTCGAGCAGCTCCGCCGTGAACTCTCCGGCGCTCCGTCATCTCAGCCGGATGACGACCGCACCAGCGACCGCTGGACCGAAGACGAGGACGCCTGGCGCCGCTGACAGCGACCAGGCACAGCACCTCTCCCTAGAATCTTGGGTGCTGGCCCACCAGCACGGCATTCTCGCTGCCCGAATCCTTGGCTGACTTCTTGATGGCGCCAAGGGTCCAGCAGTCGATGTGCCGTGCGGTCAGGACCGCGAGCGCCCTGTCGACATCTTCGGGTGCGACGACGGCGACCATGCCGACTCCCATGTTGAAGGTCTTTTCCATCTCGGCACGCTCGATGCGGCCGCGCTGGGCGATCATCGCGAAGATCGGGCCGGGGGTCCAACTACCGCGGTCCAGCTCGGCGACCAATCCATCGGGGATCACGCGGGCGAGGTTGCCTGCGAGGCCTCCACCGGTGACGTGGCAGAAGGTCCGCACCTCGGTCTCGGCGGCCAGCGCCAGACAGTCCTTGGCGTAGATGCGCGTGGGCTCGAGGAGCTCCTCACCAAGAGTGCGACCGAACTCCTCGACCTGTCCGAACAGGTCCATCCGGTCGATTTCCAGCAGCACATGCCGCGCCAGCGAGTATCCGTTGGAATGCAGCCCCGAGGACCTCATCGCGATCACGACATCGCCCGGGCGCACCCGGTCCGGTCCTAGTACCCGATCTGCTTCCACGATGCCGACACCCGTGGCGGACAGGTCGAAGTCATCGGGAGCCATCAGACCCGGATGTTCTGCGGTCTCGCCGCCGAGCAGCGCGCAGCCCGCGATGGCACAACCCTCGGCGATGCCGGCGACCAGCTCACTGACGCGCTCGGGCACCACCTTGCCGACGGCAATGTAGTCCTGCAGGAAGAGCGGCTCGGCGCCGCACACGACCAGGTCGTCGACGACCATGGCCACCAGATCGAGGCCCACGGTGTCGCGTTTGTCCATGGCCTGCGCCACGGCGATCTTGGTGCCCACGCCGTCGGTGGAGGCCGCGAGCACCGGCTCGCGGTATCCGCCCTTGAGGGCGAACAGCCCGGCGAAGCCGCCGATACCGCCCAACACCTCGGGGCGATGCGTCTTGGCGACGGATTTCTTGAACAGCTCGACCGCCCGGTCGCCGGCTTCGATATCCACCCCGGCCGCGGCGTACGAGTTACTGGGTTTGTCGGCTCGCTCGCTCATAACGGGCCTTAGGCTACCCGTCCCGGCTGGCAGCGGTGTCCGCACAGCCCTACTTGAACCGCCCCGCGAATCCGCGCAGTGGCAGGTCGGCCGAGGTGAGGATGCCCGGCGGGGCATCGATGACGCTCCGGATGGCATTGAGCGCGGGCAGACCCGTGACGGTCATCCCGACGGACGCGAAGGCGGCGGGGTCGGAGAAGTCGGTGCCGGGCCTGGGAATGACCATGTGCTTGCTGTAGACACAGGGATCGCCCTGGATTTTCGTGATGTAGCAGCCCTTGACGTTCCAGTGCGGCTGAGTCTTCGGGGTCATCTGCCATTCAACATGCACCTCCACCTTGGGTACCCCATCGACGATCCCTTGGTACTTCAGATAGTTGGCGCCCAGGGAGCCCTTGGGCAACCGGTACCACCCGAGGTCGATGTCCTCGGTACAGGCCCCCAGCTCATAGGAGAACGTGACGTCGTCGAGTTCCAGGCCGAAGCAGTCGGCCATCAGATACACCCCGTCGGCGAAGACACGGGTGCCCTTCTCCAGGAGCGCCGGGATCTCCGGGTCCGCTACGGGGCGCCCGTATCCGACCATCTCCCAGGAGTCCACCGAATGGTGGCAGGACACATCCACCGATTCGATGACGGTCACGTTCTCGATCTCGGCGACGTCGCAGGAGTGGACGACGCCCAGGATCTGCGTCAGACCCGGATTCATCCCGGTGCCGTAAAAGGTGGATCCACCCCGTTCACACGCGGCCTGCAAGACCTCAGTGGTGGGTCGGCCCGAGGGATGCGGGTGGTTCTGGTTGCGATGGTGCCCCGTGATCCAGTCGGCGGTGGTCACGATGTCGATGCCCGCCTCGAGCACCTTCACGTAGAGATCTTCGTCGGGGAACACACCGTGGAAGGTCAGCACATCAGGCTTGGCGGCGATGATCTCCTCGACAGTGCCGGTGGCGATAACTCCGTTGGGTTCCAGCCCCACGAGCTCGCCGGCGTCCCGGCCGATCTTTTCTCTTGAGTAGCAATGTAATCCGGCCAACTCCAGATCGGGATGCTGGGCGATACGCTTGATCATCTCGGTGCCGACATTTCCGGTCGCCACCTGAAAAACCCTGATTCCACTCATGCTCGGACTTCCTCCGGATAGAACTGGGTCGCCCATTTCCGTAGGGCGATAAAGCCTTCGTATTCGGCCCGCACCAGGGCGGGCGGGTCTGAGTACCGCTGGTGCGACCAGATGTGGATGTCGGCGAGGAACTGGTCGATAATGGCCTGCGCGAAGGTCTTTGCGGTCTGGGATGGCTCATTGGTCTCGCCAGGGCCGTCCCCCGGTGGTCGTCCGATGAAGACGGTGAATCGGACATCGCAGGTCTGGTCGTCGACCGGGGTCACCGCGGACACGGTGCGGTTGTCGATCATCCCCCAGCTCTTGGTGACGGCAACTCCTAAGCCGCCGTTGATGGCCTGCACTCCGCTCCTCATATCCTCAGCCGACATGCCCGGTATCTCGTCGAAGGCAATGGTGAAATCGACATAGGAGATGGGCTCCTCGAACTCCTGCCGGGTGAACGTCGGGATGAACGGCGTTTTATGCACGTACTTGAAATGCGCGAAATCGACCCCATTTTCGAGCACATACTGCGGATGCAGTTGCAGCCGTTCCCGATACAGGGTGCTGTACGGATATCCCGGGTAGTAATCCTGGGCGCTGCTGCCATCTGCGAATCCGGTAAAGACGTCCGGGACATCGAAGTACGGCTCGCGGCCATCGACGTCATGCCAGATGTAGACCGCCTCATTGCGTTCCACTACCGGATAACTTCGAATACGCCGCAATGGATTTGGACGCTTCTCGTAGGGGATGCACACGTTCTTGCCCTCACGGTTCCATTCCCAGCCATGGAAGGGGCAGACGATGCGATCGCCCTCAACGTGCCCGCCGTGCCCGAGGTGCGCACCGAGATGCTCGCAGTAGGCATCCATGACGGCGAGCTCACCCGACTGCGCGCGCCAGGCCACCATCTCACACCCGAAGTAGGTCATCCGATGCACAGCGCCGACCGCGATCTCCGCGGACCAGGCAACCTGGAACCACCCCGTGGGCTTCATCGACAACGGCGGCTTCGGCATCGGAACCTCCTTACGCGGTGACAGTAATCCAATCCATCGACTTTTCACAGATACTTCTATGACAAATCTTGGACCGCTAACATCACTGAAATGAGCGAAGTGGTGGCCACCGGACGACGAGCTAATCGTCGCGGCCTGGCGACCCGCGAGAGCATGCTCGACGCTGCGCTGCGCGTGCTTGCCTCGGGCGATCCGGCGGCGGTGTCGGCGAATAAAATCGCCAAGGAATGCGGCGCTACCTGGGGAGCGGTCAAGTACCAGTTCGGTGATATCGACGGACTGTGGGCCGCGGTCCTGCAGCGCACCGCCGAGCGCCGGGGCGAGCAGCCCTGGCGGTCCGATCCGGAGGGCCCACTGGATCGCCGGGTCAGCGCAATCGTCGAGACCCTCTATCGGGGTTTGACCGCACCGGACTCCCGCGCCATCGAGAACCTGCGCCGCGCACTGCCCCACGAATCCGCCGAGCTGGAACGGCTATACCCCCACACCGCCGCCGAGCTGGCGTCATGGAAGCATCGTTGGGCGCGAGCGTGCCAGCAGGCGTTCGAAGGCCTGGATGTGGATCCAGTCCGGGTGCGCGAGGTGGCGGCCTTCATTCCGGGTGCCATGCGTGGGCTTGTGTCGGAAAAGCAGCTGGGAACCTATTCGGATCTGGAGGAGGCCCGTCGAGGGCTCACCAACGCGATCGTCGCCTATCTAGGAGGAATTAAGTGACGCGCACGCACGTCGTTTCGGCATTCACCGAGGACGCTCTCGGCGACCTGGATGCCACCGGGGTGGCCGAGCGCATTGCCTCCGGCGAGGTCACCGCGGCCGAATGCGCCGAGGCCGCTATCGTCCGCTTGGAACGGGTCAATCCGGCGCTCAATGCGGTGGAGTTCAAGGACTTTCCGCGGGCGCGGGAGCGGGCAGAGGCAGCCGAGGCCGGTGCCGGGACGTTCATTGCCTTTCGGGGCGTACCCACCGCGACAAAGTGCAATATCCACGTGGCGGGAATGCCGCTGACAGAAGGCTCAGCGGCGATCGCACCGACGCTGCAGACTGTCGACGGGCCATTCACCCAACAGTTTCTCAGCACCGGTGTCGTGCCCATCGCCTCGACGACCATGCCGGAATACGGCTGGTCCGCCAGCACGGAACGTTCGGGGGGCTCGGTCACCCGCAATCCGTGGCACACGGACTTCTCCGCCGGTGGGTCCTCAGGTGGCTCGGCGGCCCTGGTGGCGGCCGGCGTGGTGCCCATCGCACACGGTAACGACGGCGGCGGCTCCATCCGGATTCCGGCAGCGGTCTGCGGACTAGTTGGCCTCAAGCCCAGTCGCGGAAGACTTTTGGGCGATCCATCAAGCAGCTCGGCGCCCGTGAAGATCGTCGCCGACGGGGTGCTGGTGCGCAGCGTGCGGGACTGCGCGCGGTTCTTCGAAGCGGCCGAACTGCATTACCGCAATCCGAAGCTGCCGCCGATCGGCCGCGTGGACCGCCCGGTGCAGCGCCGGCTGCGCATCGGTCTGTGTATGGATTCCCCTTTCACTCCGGCCACGGATACCGCGACCCGGCAAGCGGTGAATTCCGCCGCGGAAATGCTTGAATCCCTTGGCCACACCGTCGAGCCATATACGCCCGCCGTGCTGCCCTCGTTCAAGACCGACTTCGAGGACTACTGGTCCTTCTTGGCGTTCGCCGTCGCGAAGGGCGGCTCCCGGCTGTTCGACGGATTCGACGGCTCCCGGCTGGACCCGCTGACGCTCGGACTCAGCCGCAGGTTCGTTAGGCGGTCGTATCGCACGCCGCTGTTCCTGGCCCGGCTGGCCGCCTCCGCCCGGGTATACGAACGCGGATTCAACTCCGGTATCGATGCCGTGCTCACTCCGGTGCTCACCCACACCACCCCGCGCATCGGGTACCTCACCCCGGATCAGGATCCCGAGGTGCTGCTGGACAAACTCGGCTCATATGTGGGGTTCACGCCGATGCACAACGCTTCCGGCGCACCGGCGATATCGCTTCCACTCGGCCAGGATCCGGACGGCCTACCCATTGGGGTGATGTTCAGTGGCCGCCGGGGCAGCGAGCGAACATTGCTTGAGCTGGCACTGGAAGTCGAGGAGGCGCGACCCTTCTCGATTCTGGGCTAATCGCCCACCCGGCCACATCCAACCCCCCAGCCGTGACACCAGTCACAAATTGTCAGTGTTGCAACAGAATTGGGACGCTCGACATGCGAGCTACCGGCTGAGCACCTACCGTTTGATTCATGCCGACGGCATCGCACCGAGCGAGCGGTATCTTCCGGAATCCCCTTTCACAACACCCACGCGCAGATGGGCTGCGGGTCCTGCTGGCCACGGCCCTCGTCGCATCATTGGTTCTCACGGACGGGGCGCCCGCCGCCCTCCACGCGACCCCGGCCATTGCGTTGTCCGCTCCGATGACGCTGACGGTGGAGTCCGGGTTCATTTCCCTGGCCTCCAGCTCGACACCACTCGGCCCGGAGCGTGGCGCCTCCGATTCCTCACCTACCTTGACCATCACCAGGCGGGCCACCGTCTCGCTGAATCCGGGCGCGAACGGCCAAGGACTCGACGCGGTGATCACGTCCCAATCACTGACTCCCCCTTCCGCCGCCGACACCCCCACGCCGGGGAGCATCCCGGTGGTCCTGGTACATGGGACCGCCGAGAATCAGCAGTATTGGGATGCGATGAAGACGAGCCTCCACGACGCCGGGATGCAGGCGTTCACCTTCGAGTACGGCCAGACTGGATTCCAGGGCCTCGTCGGGTCGATCGGACAGAAGATCGGGCTGCGCGGCTTCGGTGATGTCGAGGTGTCCACACAGCAGCTCGCCGACGAAGTCGCGACAGTCTTGGACCACACCGGCGCCGGCAAGGTCGACCTCGTGGGCCATTCCCAGGGCGGCCTGCTGATCAAGAATTTCGTGGCGCAGGACAAATCCGACAGAGTGGCCAATGTCGTTCAGCTTGCTCCGTCAACCCACGGCACCACTTTCAGTGGCCTGGCGGACTTCGTTGGCCCTGTGGGCAATTCGATCGACATCAACGGCTGGAAACCGGTCAGGGACGCGATCTACGGGGCCGCCAGCACACTGGCCTGGCCGTCCCTGTCGCAACAAACCGTGGGCAGCCGCTTCCTGGAGAAGCTCGACAAGCTGCCGGACACCAAACCTGGCGTCGACTACCTGGTGGTGAGCACCAAGGACGATGTGGTGGCCACGCCCTACAAGTCTCAATTCATCACCGCGGCACCGGGTTCCACCGCAGTCAATATCGAAGCACACTCCCTGCCCGGCGTGCCGCGGGACGGTGTGGTCGACCACGGCCTGAACACCGAGAACGTCATCTCGGCGGTGACCAACTACCTCAAGTCCAGCCAGTCGGCGCCGCGCTCCGCCAACCAGGTAAAGGCCAATCCCGGCACCACTCTGACCAGGGACGGCGACATGACAACCGTGTCCGAGGGCGGCAAGCTCGTCGCGACTATCGACGACCGGCCCGATGCAAAGCAGGACACCGCCAAGCAATCTCGCGAATCAAGCGGCAAGGCCGCTACCGGCACCACGGTCACCACGCCTTCGGGGGCCACCCTTGAGGTTGCGGGGCGCGATGTCACGCTGAAGCGCAACGGCCAATCGGTCTCCATCAGCGAAACTCACGGTGTGACGGTTGCCAATGGCCCGGCCGAACAGTCATCGGGTACCAAGAGCTCCCCGGAGCCGGATCACCGCGCCAAGGCCAACCGGGGCACCACCGCCACATCCGCCCCGGCGGGGGGTGAGACGAAAGTCAGCGAGTCGCCGGGCACGCCGGATGGCGACAAGAAGCCGTCAGCACATGAGTCCATGAGCGTCACGCCGAAAATCGGTATCGGCGCCAATGGGCTGGCAGGCCGTGGTGGGACAACGGCGGGAGGCAGACCCGCCGACCACCCGACCAGCAGCCCGGCAACCGATTCGGACTCGACGAAGTCGGCACAGTCAGCGAAGCCACCGACGGCGACCGAGAAGAACGGCACGGCCTCCACGAGCGCCGGGGCCGGAACGCACACCTCCGACGGTTCCCCGGCACGCCCCGGAGCGTCGAATACCGTTGGTGGACAACATCATTCCGCATCCAAGGGCAGCGCCGGTGGATCCGGCCCGACAGCCTCACGATCGGGGGCCGGGACGGGTGACAGCAAGCCCGGACATTCGGACACCAGTTCCAGCTCGGGTACCGGTGACCACAAGAAGGCCACCACCGGAACGTCACACGAGCACGCCGCGGGCGACTCCTAGCGGCTGCGCTGCCGCGCGCGTTGCCGCTCTCGCTGTTCTACGGGATCCGGTACGGGCACGGCCGCGACCAAGGTGCGGGTGTACTCGGTCGATGGGTTGTGCAGAATCTCGCCACGCGGCCCCAGCTCCTCCAGGACGCCATGCCGTAGCACCGCGACCTCGTCGGCCAGTCGATCCACCACCGCGAGATCGTGACTGATGAACAGGCAGGCGAACTGCCACTGACGCTGCAGTTCCTCGAACAGGTCCAGAACCGCTGCCTGCACAGACACGTCCAGTGCACTGGTGGGCTCGTCCGCGACCAGGAGGTCGGGCCCCAAAGCGAGTGCTCGGGCCAGGTTGGCGCGCTGCCGTTGACCGCCCGAAAGCTCATGTGGATAGCGGTTTTCGGTGCCTGCCGGAAGTTGCACCGCATCGATCAGCTCCGCGACGCGGCCCAGAATCTTGCGCTGGTCGCCGTATCGGTGCACCCGCATGGGTTCGGCGATGCAGTCGCCCACGCGCATTTTCGGATTGAGCGAGGTCGCCGGATCCTGGAACACGAAACCGAACTTCGCGCGCAGCGGGCGCAGCTTGCGTTGGCTCATGCCGACGAGCTCCTGCCCGAGCATCCGCACCGATCCCGAGGCGGGCTGCTGCAGCGCGGCCACGCATCGGCCGATGGTCGACTTCCCGGATCCGGACTCCCCCACCAGCCCCAGGGTCTTCCCTCGCCCGATGCTGAAGCTCACATCGTCTACCGCACGGAAGGACGAACGGCCGAGTAGGCCAGGGAATTCCACGACGAGGTTGGACACCTTCAGCACGGGTTCGGCCGATTCCGGACTCTGCGCGGGCGCATGCTCGGGATCTCCTTGCCCCAGGTGCGGGACCGCCGCCAACAACGCGCGGGTGTACGGCTCGGCGGGCTCAGCGAAAAGCCGTTCCACCGGGGCTATTTCGACGACCTTTCCCTGCTTCATGACAACCACTCGGTCTGCGATATCGGCCACCACCCCCATGTTGTGGGTGATGAGCACAATGGCACTGCCGATCCTGTCGCGCAGATCCCGCAGGAGCTCCAGGATTTCGGCTTGTACCGTCACGTCCAGGGCAGTGGTCGGCTCGTCGGCGATGATGACCGTGGGGTCGCAGGCGATGGCGATCGCGATGACCACGCGTTGTTTCTGGCCACCCGAGAGCTGATGCGGATAGCAGTCGTAGCGGCGCTCCGGATCGGGCAGCCGCACGAGTGTGAGTAGTTCGATGACACGCGCGCGGGCCTGCGCACGGCTCATATCCGAATGCGCGCGAACGGCCTCATTCACTTGGTATCCGATGGTGAACAGTGGATCCAGTGCCGCTCCGGGCTCCTGGAAAACCATCGCGATGTCCTTGCCACGCATGGCCGTCAGCTCGCGGCCCGACAGTTTGGTGACGTCGCGGCCGTCGAGCAGGACCGAACCGGTAATGCGCGCGGTGTCGGGGAGCAGCCGGATAGCGGTACGCGAGGACACCGACTTGCCCGAACCCGACTCTCCGACGACGGCAAGTACCTCCCCCGGTTTGACGTCAAACGACACATCTTCGACCGCGGACACCGGACCGCTGTCGGTGTTGAACGTCACCGACAGCGACTGGAACGACAGCGCAGCCAACGCTTCCTTCTCGCTCATGCGTCCCCCCGCCGCGTCCGCAGCAGCGGATTGATGACCTCGTTGAGACTCTCGCCCACCAGCGTCATCCCGAGAACCACCAGCACGATGGCGGTACCGGGAAAGACTCCCGTCCACCAAATACCGTTCGCCACATCCGAGAGCGCCTTGTTGAGGTCATACCCCCATTCGGCGGCCTGGGTGGGTTCGATGCCGAAGCCGAGGAAGCCGAGGCCGGCCAGGGTGAGGATGGCCTCCGCACCGTTGAGGGTGATGATCACCGGCAATGACGAGGTGACATTGGACAGGATGTGCCGAAACAGGATTCGCGGGGTGCTGGCCCCGGTGACCCGTGCGGCGTCGACGAACGGCTCCTGTTTGATACCGACAGTGGCGTTGCGTACGACTCGAAAGTATTGCGGGACGAACACAGCCATGATGGCGATGGCCGCGGCGAAAATGCCTCCGCCGGTGCTGGATTGCCCTCCGGTGACCGCGATCGACACCACGATGGCCAGCAGCAGCGAGGGCATGGCGTACAGCGCGTCGGTGACCAGCACCAGCGCACGGTCCAGCCAACCGCCCAGGTATCCGGAGGTCAGGCCCAGGGCCACACCCACCGGCAGGGAAACCACCAGCGAGGTCACGATGACCAGCAGCGCGGTACGGGCTCCGAACAGCACGCGCGAAAGCACGTCTTCACCCCGCACCGAAGTACCGAACCAGTGCTGCCAGGACGGGGCCTGCTGCCGCACGAAATCGATACTGTCCACGCTGGTTTGGGCGAACCCGTACGGCGCCAGCAGGGGCGCCAGTATCGCGACGAGAATAAATCCTGAGACGAGAACCAGGCCCGCCACCAGCGTGAACCGCTGCAGGCCATGCGTGGAACGCAATAGACCCACACCCGGCAGGCTACGGAGCCGGCCCCTGAGGGGTTCCCTGACCGATGCCGTCATCAGAACCTCACCCTCGGGTCGATGAAGGCGACCACCACGTCGATGACGAAGCTCATCACCGCGACGATGATCGCGATCACGGTGACGATGCCCTGCACCGCTACGAAGTCGCGCGCCGAAAGATAATGCGCTAGCTGTGAACCCAACCCATTCCACTCAAAGGCCGTCTCGGTGAGCACGGCACCGGCGAGCAGCATCGCGATCTGCATGCCCATCACCGTGACCACCGGCACTAGCGAGTTCCGGAAGGCGTGCCGCCCCACGACGACTCGCTCGGAAAGTCCGCGGGCGCGGGCGGCGTCCACATACCCCGCACGCAGCGTCTGCAAGAGATTGACGCGCACCAGTCGCAGGAACACCCCAGCGGTCAACAGCCCGAGGGCCAGCACCGGTAACACGAGATGTTTCAGCGCATCCACGAAATACCCACTGTTGCCATACAACACGGTGTCCACTAGCAACAGGTGGGTGCGGTGCGGCATAGCATCCAGCGCGATCTCGGTCCCCACGGTGCTGCGCCCGGATGCGGGCAACCACCCCAGTTTCACCGAGAAGAAAAGCTTGAGCAGGATCGCGACGAAGAACACCGGGGCGGCGTAGAAGAACACCGCCGCCAGCCGCAACAACACGTCGGTGGTCTTGTCGCGGTGCGTTGCGGCCAAACGGCCCAAGGGGATGCCCACCAGCAGCGCCAAGATGATCGCACCGACCGCAAGTTCCAGGGTGGCGGCGCCGTTGACCACGATGATGTCGGTGATCGAGCGCTTGTCGGTCAACGTGCGCCCGAAGTCCCCGCGCAACACGCCACTGAGGTACTCCCAATATTGAGTCCAGATGGGCCGGTCGAATCCCGCGTCAGCCTTGCGCTTGGCGATCTCCGCCGGAGTGAGTCGGCCGCCGGCCTGCGCGGTGATCGGGTCGCCGATACCGCGCATGAGCACGAACACCAGCGTCATCAGAATCCACGCCGTCGGGACGATGAGCGCCAGGCGCACTCCGAGGTAGCGCAGCAGGGTGGTGCTCATGCGGCGCCGCCGGTCTTCGTCAGCGGAGTGAACTGGAATTTGAACGAGGGGCCGAGCTTGATCCCCTCGACATTCTTCACCGATACCGCGATCTGCTTCCCGGTGAGCAGCGGCAGCGTCGAGATATAGTCGCGCGCCATCAGATCCTGGATCTGCCCGATGATGCTCAGGCGCTTGGCCCGGTCCGGCTCGGTGGCCTCGGCGGTGATGAGCCGCGTAATGGTGTCATTCTCGAAGTGGTTCACCAACATGTTGTCCGGCATGAAGAATGGGGTCAGATAGTTGTCGGGATCGGGGAAATCGGGGAACCAGCCGAACTGATACACGGGGTAGGAGTCCGATGACCGGCGCTCTTGGTAGGCGACCCACTCGGTGGACTGCAAATCCACCTGGAAGAGACCGGATGATTCGAGTTGTCCCTTGACCGCCGCGTACTCCTCGGATGAATTGCTTCCATAGTGATCCGGGTTGTACTGCAGGTTGATCAGCACCGGAACTGGAATTTTGGCATCGGACAAAAACTTTCGGGCCAGTTCCACATTGGGTTTGGCCCCGTAGAGCGTCTTGAACGATTCCACGGCACCCGACATCGAGTCGGGTACCACCGAATAGACCGGAGTGTAGATGCCCTTGTACACGTTGCGGGACAAGGCTTCGCGATCGACCAGCGAGGAGACGGCCCTGCGGACGGCCAACTTCTGCGCATCCGTGCCGCCCGGCATGGTCTTGAGATTGAAAACGATGTATCTGAGCTCTCCGCCGGGGCCCTCGTGTACCGCGAGACGCGGATTGACTCGCAACGTCTCGATGTCGTTCGGGGACAAGCTCCGGTACGCGACGTCGATGGCTCGATTCTCGATGTCGATCTTGAGGTTCTCACCACCGGTGTAGTACTTGATACCGATCAGCTCCCATTGCGGCTTGCCTAGCCCGCCAACATATGTGGGATTGGCCCGCAGGCCGATCAGCTGGTTCTTGCTATGCGAGGTGATGGTGTACGGACCCGCAAAGGGTTCGGCGCGCGCAATGGCGTCGTCATCGAGCAGCCGGTCGGGCGGAAAGACTTCCTCGTCGATGATGGGCCCGGCGTTGGTGGCAAGCACCTGAGGAAAGGTCTGGTCGTTGGGAAGTTTGAGCCGGAAGTCGACCGTCAGCTCGTCAGGCGTCTCGACGCGATCAAGGTTGGCAAGCAGCGACTGCGGCCCATTGGGATCGTCGATCACGCGCTCACGGTCATACGAGTACTTCACGTCCGATGAGGTCAGCTTGTGCCCGTTGGCGAACACCGTATTCGGCTTGAGCGTGCAGCTGTACAGCGTGGGGTTCTTGAAACCGCAGGACGCCGCCAAATCGGGCTTGAGGTCATCGGTGCCCGGGGTGAAGTTCAACAAGAACGGGTAGACCTGGTTCTCGACCTGGAACGAGCCGTTGTCGTAGGCCCCCGCGGGATCGAGTGTGGACACGCGGTCCGTGGTGCCGACCGTGAGGTACTCGCCATCGACGGCTCCTGGTGGCCGACCCACTCCACATCCGGCAACGAGCAGCACGGATGCGGCCACGGCCAGTTTGCGCATCCGAAGAGTATGGCAACACTTGCCCCAACCTGCTGGGGTGCGGTGCAATACATGTCACAAGACCGACCAAGCGAGCGTTAGGTAGGTTGGTTGCGATCCCGCCGAGCGCGCCAGCGCCCGGCGGTCATGACACCCGAGCCACACAAGGGACAAAGAATGAAGACTGCCGTCACCGGAGCCGCCGGCTTCATTGGTACCAACCTAGTCAATCTCCTGGTGGAGCACGGGCATGAAGTGGTCGCCATCGACCGCGCGGTACCCAGCGCACCGGAGACTCGCGAGGCCGTGACCTGGGTGTCCGGCGATGTTCTCGACCTGGGCGCGATGACGAAGGCCCTCGAAGGCGTCGAGGTCGTCTACCACCTGGTGGCCGTCATCACCCTCAAGCACGAAGACGAGCTGTGCTGGCGCATCAACACCGAGGGCGCGCGCACCGTCGCGCAGGCGGCTCTCGCCGTCGGCGCCCGCCGCATGGTGCATTGCAGCTCTATCGACTCCTACTCCAACAGCGTGGCCACTCTGGACGAGAACTCGCCACGCTCGACGAGTGCCGACCTACCCGTTTACCAGCGCTCCAAGTGGGGTGGCGAGGTAGCGGTGCGCGAGGTCATCGAGTCCGGGCTGGACGCCGTCATCGGCAATCCCACCGGCGTCTACGGCCCGGTGGACCTACCCAACCTGTCTCGCATCAACCAGCTGTTGTTCGACAGTGCGCGTGGGCGCCTACCCGCCATGGTGAACAGCAAGTACGACCTGGTCGACGCGCGCGACGTCGCGGCCGGGCTGTACCTGGCCGGCGAGAAGGGGCGCACGGGCGAGAACTACCTACTCGGTGGACACATGGGCAGCCTGTTACAGGTGTGCCGTCTGGCCGCACGGCATGTAGGCAAGCGCGGCCCGCTGTTCACGCTGCCGATGGGTCTGCTCAACGCTGCGGTTCCGGTCATCGAACCCATCGGGAAGCTGCTGAAGAACGACGCACTGAGCCGCGCCGCATTCAACAAACTGACCGTATCGCCCACCGCGGACATCACCAAGGCACGCACCGAGTTGGGCTACGAGCCACGCCCGATCGAGACGACGGTCACCGAACTTGTCGACTTCTTCGTCGGATCAGGCCGACTTTAACCCCACCATCACGGCGTTGCCAGGTTCACGCCGAGCGTTCTCTGCGAATTCCCTGGCCCCGCCCGGCGAGGCGAGGCCGAGCAGCAACACTTCGGCACCGGGAAGGTCCGATCTCCCGTCAGGGAACAGACCGAGCTGCTACGCCTACTGACTAAGGTGGCAGAGGCCCTGCGCGCGCATGGAATTGACGTGCCGTAGTACCGGGGTAGTTGAAACTGGCAACAATCTATACCAAGATCACCTCTTGGATCTTGATTCAGGAGGTGACGTGGAGCAGCTGTCTATCCCGCCGCGATGGGGCACTCTGGTGGCGGAATTGGCACAGCAGCAGGGCATGGACGCGGCCAAAATGCTGATGGATGTCCAGGTTTCACCTCGCTTCCTCGCCGGTGAGCCCGCGGTGCTCAGCCCCGAACAGCTTCGCGCCATGGCACGCGAAATCCTCGCCCGCACGGGGGACTTGTCCTTTGGCATTAGCCCGGAACCGATCCCGACCGAGACGCTGCAGATCCTGATGTTCAGCCTCGCGACATCGCAGACAGCCGGTGCCGCTTTTGCCCGCTGGGCAGTGTTCCGCGAGGCCATGCCGCTGATACCGAATATGACGGTGGCCAGATCTGGCGATCTCACGACCGTGGCGGTGGACGCATCGACGCTCAGATTGCACGACGCCACGGTCACGGAATGGGCCCTATCGCTCATCGTCCAAATCTGGAGCTGGTTGATCATGCGGCCCATCTGTGTGGAACGCATTCTTCTCCCCCAGGCACACCCGGCGGGACGATCCGATCGCAGCAACCTCCTCAAGGCTCCGGTCGAATTCGGTAGTGGTTCGGCCGCAATAATTCTGGGCTCCGAACTCCTCGATGTTCCAATTCTGCGTACCGAGGAAGAGATCACGTCTCTCCTCGAGCACCCGGAGCAGCTCTGGTTCAACGTCCGCGATTACCACCAGCAGCTACCCGAGCGTGTCGAGCGAATCGTCGCATCGAGTATCGGGCAGGGGATTCCCAGCGTCGGCGACATCGCGGCGGCGCTGAACATGACGCCCTCTGCGCTCCAGCGTTCACTCCGAAGCGAGTTCGGCACCTCGGTGCGAGAGATCAGAGATACCGCGCTGCGCATTGAGGCCATCAGAAGCCTGGAGGGCGGAACGGAATCTCTGAGCGATCTGTCGATCCGCCTTGGCTTTTCGGAGTTGAGCGCCTTTACTCGCGCCTTCCGGCGCTGGACGGGCGCTTCCCCGGCCCAGTACCGAAACGGCGCACGTTCGGTCAAGTAATTCGCCCAATTCGGTCATCGCACGCTTCCGCTCCATCACATAACCTCGGGCCAGGGAAATCCGAGGGGGGAAGTTTGCTATCGGTTGAACGGCGTTTCGAGTTCTCTCGGAGCCTTGAGGAAATTTCTTCGGTCGCCAGCTTCGAACTGCCATCGGCCAACGACATCGAACCCGGCAATCACGCACCCCTGGCCTTCGCCGATCAGGCTCGTCGGCTCAGTGACTTCGCCGTCGGAGACGAATTCACCACGCAGGCCGGAATCGCCGGTCTCATGACGCCCATTGAATGGGTAATCGTCGAAATCACCCACACGGCACAACTTCTCGCTGCCCGCAGGGGCCGCTACCAGATAACGTCGAAGGGTCTACAGGGCGCGACCGCCACCGTCGTGCTCAACGTCTACGAACAGACGCCGTCGGTCAGGGCAGAGCTGTTCGTGCTGATCGACGAAGTGATCTTGACCGGAGACCTTCAACATTCCTTCATGACGGCACTCGACGGCATGATCGACACCCAGGTCGAGCTCATCAAGAGGAGCTCCGAGATACTTCGGGACGTCACCGTCGTCGAGGAATACCCGCCGCGGGGACGCGAGACTTAACGCGCCTGAACGGAATCCGCACTGTCGCTTGATGTCTCCCGCACGGTCGCCGCGAGCATGTTCTCGACCACGTTCTTGCCGAGCGCCATTTCCTTGGGCAGCTCGATCGGGTAATTGCCGTCGAAGCACGCGCAGCACAACCGCGAACGGGGCTCCGTGGTGGCCGCGACCATTCCTTCGGCCGAGATGTAACCGAGGCTATCGGCACCAATAGCGGTACGGACGCCATCGAGCATCTCGTCGTCCGATTCCACCGCGTTGGCGATAAGCTCTGCCGGAGAAGCGAAATCGATGCCGTAGAAGCATGGCCAGCGCACCGGCGGGGAGGCAATGCGCACATGCACCTCGGCCGCCCCGGCCTCGCGCAGCATCCGCACCAAGGCCCGTTGCGTATTGCCGCGGACAATCGAATCATCCACTACCACAAGCCGCTTGCCGCGGATGACCTCACGAAGCGGGTTGAGCTTCAAGCGGATACCGAGCTGACGGATGGTCTGCGACGGCTGAATGAAGGTGCGGCCCACGTAGGCGTTCTTCATCAGTCCCTGTCCGTACGGGATGCCCGAGCCTTGTGCGTATCCGACGGCCGCCGGGATACCGGACTCGGGCACACCGATCACCAGGTCGGCGTCCACCGAGTGTTCGGCAGCCAGCCGGCGCCCGATATCGACGCGGGTCGAGTGCACAGAGCGGCCGTCGAGCATGCTGTCGGGCCGGGCCAGATACACGTACTCGAAGACACAAGTCTTGGGCGTCGCGTTGGCGAACCGGCTGGAGCGCACCCCGTCGGCGTCGATGGCGAGCAGCTCGCCCGGCTCGATATCCCGGACGAATGAGGCGCCCACGATGTCCAGGGCCGCGGTTTCGGAGGCGACCACCCAGCCGGTGTCGAGGCGGCCCAGGCACAGCGGCCTGACCCCGTACGGATCGCGTGCCGCGTACAGCGTGTTCTCGTCCATGAAGACCAGGCAGAACGCGCCGCGAACAGTGGGCAACAGCGACATGGCCGCTTGCTCAATGGTGGCGTCCGCAGCCCCGTGGGCCAGCAGCGCGCCCATGATGTCCGAATCGGTGGTGGCCAAACCCGGGGTCTTCGAGTTGATTAGGCCCGCATCGCGCGCACGCGTGGTGAGCTCGGCGGTGTTGACCAGGTTCCCGTTATGTCCCAACGCGATTCCAGTACCCGCGGCGGTGGTGCGGAACACCGGTTGAGCGTTCTCCCAGGTCACCGAACCGGTGGTGGAATAACGGCAGTGCCCGACCGCCACATGTCCTCGCATGGCGGCGAGGGTCTGCTCGTCGAATACCTGGCTGACCAGGCCGAGGTCCTTGAACACCACCACCTGCGAGCCGTCCGCGACGGCGATACCGGCGGCCTCCTGGCCGCGGTGCTGCAGCGCGTACAGGCCGTAGTAAGTGAGTTTTGCCACCTCTTCGCCGGGGGCCCAGACCCCGAATACGCCGCATTCTTCGCGAGGGTCGTTTTCCAGCTCGATCGGCTGTGCGGTCACGGTGCGGCTCCCTGGCTGAGTCCTGCGTGGGGTGGTGACTAGTCCAGTTTACGGGGAAGGTTGCTGAACGCAGAATCGGCTGGCCGATCCCCGTAAAACGGCCCGTCGGTGCCGCCATGAAAGTGACCGAGGCCACTGCAGCGTCGGCATCGTGACGCCCGCCTTGCGCTAGCCCAGCGGTACCAACGGCAGCCAGTCGGCGATCTCGGCAGCACGTGATCCGGACGCGGTGGCGGACCGATCGGCGGTGGCCCGATCCAGCGTCAACAGCCCCGTCGCCAGCAGCAGCCAGGTCCGTGGGGTCGTCTCCACAACGTTGGGTGGGGTTCCCCGGGTGTGGCGGGGACCCGAGATGCATTGCACCGCAACGAACGGCGGAACCCGCACCTCTACCGAGGCACCCGGAGCATCCGCGGCCAGCGTGCGGGCAGTGAACCGAACCGCGTCAGCGAGGACCGCACGCGCCGGTTCGGGCACCTGCGGGTCGCGCAGCCAGTCGGCCACCGCGAGTACGGCCGCCCTGGTCGAGGCAGCATCCGGTGCACGCGCTGGCATGGCCTCCAGCCTATCCGGGGCAGGCCGGGGCCCGGCCCAGGAACCTACGCCCCGTTGCAGATTCCAGAGTCTCGGATGGTGTTGCCGTAGACGGTGGCGGTGGCGATGTTGGCGTTGATGACGCCGGACGGCAGCTGCTGCTTCATCTTGTCGCTGATCTGGGTGAACTGGAACCACAGGTGATAGAAGGAGTCGCCGTTGTAGAGCGGCGAGTACTGGCTCTGATCCGGGTAATTGGTGATGTAGAGGGTGTGCACCCGCGGATCCAGGAATCCGGCCGACTGATCCAGGTTCGCGGTTACCACATTGCCAACGGTGTCCGATCCCGAGGCGGCCCAGACGTCGCGGTGATCGCGCAGATAGTTCTGGAATCCGTATACCGACGCCATCAAGGTGTCGTACTGGGCGTTGAACCATTGGCAGGATTCGCGCAGGGCGGTGAACTGCTCGTCGGTCGCCCGGTTCTGCCACATATTGAACGGGAAGACCGAGGTGTCCGGCGACCAGTCCGAGGGGTACGGAACAAACACCGGCAGCGAGGCGCCCTGCCCGGGGTCTGCGCCGGCGGGTGCCGCCAGTGCGAGTCCGGCGGCGATCGTCATACCTGCCAGCGCTGCACCAGCCCTGCTTCTCCAGTTCGAGGCCATCCGCCGATTATCTACAGCCGATACCCAGGAGTCCGGACTTCGGGGAAAAACCGCACTACATCCACGGTCACAGTGGCCCGCGTTTCGTCCGTTGCACGGCCAGTGCGGCCAGCGCGCCGACCTCATTGAGGGCCAGATGGGCCAGTATTGGCGCCGCCGCACTGCCTGACCGCTCGCGCAACCAGCCCAACAGCCAGCCGAACAAGCCAGTGACCAGCACCGTCGCCGGGACGGGATCTCCCGCGGCGCGAGCGGGCCGGATATGCGCGAGCCCGAACGCCGCGGCCTGCAACACGCCGCCCAGCCTCGTGCCGCATGCCTCGACCGCGAGCGGCTGCAGCACCCCGCGGAACGCGAGCTCCTCCGACCACACCGTGCCCACCGGAATGTGCAACCCCAGCCAGGCCGCCGGATGAAGGTCGATATCGCGCTCCCGCATCGACGTGCGCACCGGCTTCAGCACCGGTGAGGCACCGACCGCCATGGCGACGGCCGATGCGGCGACTCCGCCCAGACGCAGACCGGCCCCCAGCTGTGGCTGCCGCAGCCCGAGCGGTGCCCCCGTGACGGCAGCAAGGGCGGTGCTCATGCCCGCCCCGATCAGTGGGCGCCAATGCTGTGGGAACCGTTCCAACAGCGACGGCCAGGCGACGAGAGCAACAGCCAGAACCCAGGCTCGGGCGCGAACGATCACGTGTCGGGGCCGTCGAGCGACGCGGTGTCGACGAGAGCCTTCCGGATGCGTTCGGTGTCCTGCGGGGTCCAGCCCTCCGGCGGAGCGATGGCCGCCCAGCCGTTGACCGACGAGATGCCGTAGTTGTGGCCATGCCCGTCGGGCACTCCGACGGCGTTGGCCAGGTCGGCCGCCACCTGCCAGAAAGTGACGATGGGGTACCAGCGCATGGCGGCGGAGCGGTCGCCCACCGGCGCCTCCTTGAGCCAATCCGGTTCACTGAACAGCAGATCCGTGGACCACCACGTCACCGGATCAGACGGATGTTGCACGAAGAGCACCCGCGGGTTCTGCCACGGTGGTCTGGCGAGCTTGTCGATATCGGGACCTATCGCGAAACGCGCCGTGAATCCACTGTCGTATACGGGAAGGGCTTCCAAGGTGCCGCGGTCCCGTTTGGACACCAGTTCATTCCAGATCTGGCTGAAGTTCGGCGGACCGGTCCACAACACGCCGTCGACGCCCGCCGTACGGATATCACCAAGACCATCGAATGCCCCTTGTCCCGCAAACGATCCCAAGCTTTCGCCATAGATGAGCAGCTTGGGACGGTGCCCTTGGGGCTGCTGCGCCCAGCGCTTCTGAACCGTGTCGACCAACAGCCTGCCCGAGGCCAGCGCCTTCTTCTTGTCGGCCAGGAACGAGATCCAGCTGGGCAGGAACGAGTACTGGGTGGCGACGATCGCGGTGTCGCCGTTGTACATGAGCTCGATACCGCGCGCGGCAGCGGGCGTCACCCAGCCGGTGCCGGTGGTCGGGACGATGATCAACGCCTTGCGCTCGAAGGCCTTGGTGCGCTCCAGTTCCCGCACCAGGATGTCGGCCCGCTCCTCCGCGGTGTCGGCGGTCTCGAGTCCGGCATACACCCGAATGGGTTCCTTGGCCCGGCGACCGTTCACCTTGGTCAGCTCGTCGGCATGCAAACCACCGGAGACAAAGTTTCGTCCCTCGAAGCCGAGAGTTTCCCAGGCGGCCAGTGACGCCGGGCTTCCGGAACGCTCCGGCTGTATGGGCTGTTTCACCCCGGCCCGAGTGGTGTCGTTATGCGGACCAAACGAGGCGTTGGCGGCGGAAAAGAAGCCGCGCACCAGCACGCCGTTGAACAGCATGATGGTCAACACCGCCACGATGGCGGTACCGATGAGCAGCGACACTTCGCGGCTGAGATGCAGGCGGCGAATAAAGAATCGCGCCAGCAGCCGAACCAGATCTCGCAACACTCGGGCCACCGAGATCAGCAGTGCCCCAAAAGCAATCGAAACAAGGAAAGACTTGGAGTACTCGAGGGTGGATGGTCCCTGCGTCTCCATGAGGGTCGCGATCTGTCGTTGCCAGCGGGCAGCTGGGACGATCATCGCCAGCGAGCACACCGCCGACAGCAGCACCACTCCGAGCTTGGTGGTCACCATCACCCGGTCGCGCAAGGGCCACCATGTCTGGTGACGGAGCCAGAAGCGCAGTACCAGCTTGGAAACAGCGACACCAATGCCGTAGCCAATCGTCGCGGTGGCACCGCCGATCAGGCCCTGAAACAGCCAGGTACGCGGCATCAATGACGGCGTCAGCGACAAGCAGAAAAACAAGGCGCCGAACGCTATTCCGCAGAAATCCAGCCGCAGCAGATTCCACGCCCAGGCCACCAGGGGGTGCCGGTGCTCTAGATGTTCCTCAAGCTCCTGGAACGCCAGCCAGCTGCGGCCAATCCAGTCATCGGGATCGACGGTGCTTGTCGTGACGGGGACTCCAGGAGTCTCGCTCATCCGAACAATCCGGGCAGCACACCTTCGTGAATCTCGCGCAGCTCGGCCAAGGTGATCGAGAATTGTCCCTGTACTTCAACGGAATCCGAGCCCTGATCGACAACGCCGATGCGAACGGCGGGCAGCTGTCGCGCCTCACACATCGCCACGAATCTGCTCTCCTCGGTGCGCGGTACGGCGACCAGCACCCGCCCGGCGGACTCGGAGAACAACGCCGCAAAGGGGTCGGCTCCCTCGGGAAGCAGGATGCGGCAACCAGTTTCACCGGCCAGCGCCGACTCGATGACGGCCTGGATGAGCCCGCCCTCGGACAAGTCGTGTGTGGCGGACACCAGCCCGTCCCGCGACGCGGCGGTGAGAACCTGGGCAATCAGCTGCTCGCGGGCGAGGTCGACCTTCGGCGGAGTGCCGCCCAGGTGATCGTGTGCCACCTGCGCCCAGATGGAACCGTCGAATTCATCGGCGGTGTCACCCAGCAGGATCAGTGTTTCGCCGGGCTCGGTGCCGAATCCCGTCGGGATACGCCGGTTCACATCGTCGATAACACCCAGTACGCCAACCACCGGAGTGGGCAGGATGGGGGTGGTGCCGGTCTGGTTGTAGAAGCTGACGTTGCCTCCCGTGACCGGAATGCCCAGCTCCACACAGCCATCGGCGAGGCCGCGGACCGCTTCGGAGAACTGCCACATGACACCCGGGTCCTCCGGGGAGCCAAAGTTCAGGCAGTTGGTTACCGCGACAGGGGTGGCACCGGAGGCCGCCACATTGCGGTACGCCTCGGCAAGTGCCAACCGGGCGCCGTTGTAGGGATCGAGCACGGTGTAGCGGCCGGAAGCATCGGTGGCCAAGGCGATTCCGCGTCCGGTTTCCTCGTCCACCCGAATCACGCCGGAGTCGGCGTGTTCGGCGAGCACGGTGTTGCCGCGGACGTACCTGTCGTACTGCTCGGTGATGAAGGCACGGCTGCACAGGTGCGGGCTGCCGATCATGTCCAGCAGCGTCTGCCGTAGCTCGTCACCGGTGGCCGGGCGCGCCAAACCTGCTGTGCTGTCAGCGATCAACGCATCCTGCGTGTCTGGCCGGGCCACCGGGCGCTGATAGACGGGGCCCTCGTGTGCGACGGTGCGCGGCGGCACATCCACGACGGTGTCGCCATGCCAAGTGATCCGCAGCCGGTCGCCGTCGGTGACCTCGCCGATGACGGTGGCCAGCACATCCCATTTCCGGCACACCGCCATGAAGGCGTCCACGTTCTCCGGGGTCACCACGGCGCACATGCGCTCCTGGGACTCACTGGAGAGCACCTCTGCCGGAGTCATTCCGGTCGCGCGCAGCGGCACCTTGTCCAGGTCGATGTGCATGCCGCCGTCCCCGGCCGAGGCCAGTTCCGATGTGGCACAGGACAAACCGGCACCGCCGAGGTCCTGGATGCCCACCACCAGATGCGCGGCGTACAGCTCAAGGCAGCACTCGATGAGCACCTTCTCGGTGAACGGGTCGCCCACCTGCACGCTGGGAAGCTTCTTGCGTGAGGCGCCCTCGGCCTCGTCGCCGCCGAATGTCTCGGAAGCCAGCACCGACACACCGCCGATGCCGTCCAGCCCGGTGCGGGCACCGAACAGGATGATCTTGTTGCCGGCGCCGGAGGCGAAGGCCAGATGTAAGTCTTCCTTGCGCAACACCCCCGCACACAGCGCGTTCACCAAAGGATTCCCGGCGTAGGAGGCATCGAACACCGTCTCCCCGCCGATGTTCGGCAGCCCCAGCGAGTTGCCGTAGCCGCCGATACCGCGCACCACGCCGTCGAAGACACGACGGGTGTCTGGGGCATCGGCAGCGCCGAAACGCAGTTGATCCATCACGGCGATCGGCCGCGCGCCCATGGCCATGATGTCGCGAACAATGCCGCCCACACCTGTCGCGGCACCCTGATAGGGCTCGACGTACGACGGGTGGTTATGCGACTCGACCTTGAAGGTGACCGCCCACCCGTCGCCGATGTCCACCACTCCGGCGTTCTCGCCGATTCCGGCGAGCATCGCCGAGCGCATCTCCTCGGTGGTGGTCTGCCCGAAGTAACGCAGGTGCACCTTGGACGACTTGTACGAGCAGTGCTCGCTCCACATCACCGAGTACATCGCCAGCTCAGCATCGGTGGGACGGCGACCGAGGATCTCGCGGATGCGCGCGTACTCGTCGTCCTTGAGCCCTAATTCAGCGAAGGGCTGCGGGTGATCGGGGGTGGCTGTTGCGTTGTCGACCGTATCAACCCGTGAAGTCACGAACAGATTCTAACGTCGAACCCGCCTTGCCCTCGCTACGCGCCATATTGGCCGTACAGGACGGCTATATCGGTCGGCGGGATCATCCCGGTCGGATTCGCGATCATGCTCGCGCTCGCTGGACCACATGTGCCGACCAGGCCCGTCATACTCGGAAGATGCTCCGTGCAATTTTGCTGGTCGCGGTGGGGATCCTGACGGGTTCATCCCTGCTGGCCGCGAGCGGATGCGCGGCAGGCCACACCGACCCGTCCCGTCCGATCGCCCAAGCGATCAACGGCCTGCCCGGTGTGGAGAGCACCACTCACAGCTTCTCAATCGGCTGGTATGACACGTTCACGGTGCATCTGGACGCCAACGTCCGGCCGGAGATCACGCCAGAACAGCTCACGGCAATCTGGGAGGTCTTCACTCATCGAGTAGAGGAAGCCGGGGCCGGCCACGCACATGTCAACGTCCGGCTGACCATCAATGACTGCCCGCCCCCCGTCGCTCGGCCGGGCAGCTACTGCGGTGAGATCTCCGAGACCACCGACATGGAAAGTGCCGAACCCGTGCCCAACTGGCAAGAGTGGCGGGCGCTCGTCCGGGGGCACTACGCAAACGCCATCCGCGTGAAGACCAGTCATGTGAACGGCCAGTCTCACAAACAGATCACGGTGACGTTGCCGCCATCGGCCGATGGCACGCCGAGAGAAGCCCGCGCACAAGACTTCTCGTCCCTCTTCCGCCGTATCGCCACTGACTTCCCGGGCCTGCGCGAGGCAGCATGGACCGCCACGGGCGGACAGACACCGGCAAACGTGAGCAATCTGGAACTCGGTACCTCGCGGGGATTACCCACCGACGCCGAGTTAGGTCTCTGGGAAGCACTTTCTGCCATTGCTCCGGTCAAGATGAACCTCGTGAGGGACTCCGGCACCAGCGACGAGAAGTCATTGGTTACCGTCACGCTCCCGGGTGCCGGTGAGGCCAATTGGCGACGCGCAGCACTGAGCCAGCTGATGCTGCTCAGGGCGTATCAGCATCGGGTCAAGTATGAGGCGACATACGGCAAGGACACGCTGACAGTCGTTGTCGGCGGCTGCTCACCCGAGTTCGATACCGGGTCCGCGTTGCAGAACGAGCTTCGCCGGTGGTTCGAGACCTGCTCCTAGCGATCTGACCCGATCAGCACCTCCAGCAGTTCACGCCGGCGCAGGATCATCGCAGCCCAGATCAGCAGTCCGAAGCCGACCGCGAAGACCACCGCGAACCACACCTCCTCGTGCATATCGATCGTGACCGCGCCGCCCAGGTAGGCCGTCAACCCCACGGCACCGAGCACCGAGGTACGGGGAATGGCCCACACGATGGTGCACGCCAACAGCACCCAGCCGATGAGGGCGGTCTGATACGGCGGGAAACCCAGCTGCTCAGTGGCCTTCTGGGCGAACTCCGCGCCGAAGATCTTGGGTATGGCGTCTCCCAGGAGGAACAACAGGATGATGCCGCTCAGTGCGATACCGATCTTCTCCGGCGTCGTTTTCTCACTGAATGTGGATGTGACGGACATGAGATTCCTTTCTCGAAATCCCCGATGAAACAACTCTAGAGAGACCGACCGACACAATCGATGAAATTCATCGCTCAGGCCTCCACCGGCTCTCGTAGGCTCGTGGCCATGACCGTCACGATCGTCGCCAAAGATCCCGTCGTCGCCGCTCTGGGTGCCGAGTGGGCCGCGCTGGACGAGCTGGGCGCTGCTCTCACCGATGAGCAATGGGCCGCGTCGTCCGTACTGCCGGGGTGGACCGTCAAGGACGTCATCGCGCACGTGGTGAGTACCGAACGTCTGCTGTCGGGCGATCCGATCCCCAGTACCGATGAAGCCGTCGCCGCTCTTCCGCACGTGCATAATCCCGTCGGCGTCCTCAACGAACGGTGGTTGACTTACTACCGCAAGCTGCCACCCGGGGCGGTGCTGAACGACTTGCGCACCGTGACCAGCGCGCGCCTGGCAGTCCTTGAGGGTCTGTCCCAGGACCAGTTCAACGCCGAGACGGTGACCCCGGTGGGACCGGAAAGCTATGGCCGGTTCATGCAGATCCGTGATTTCGATTGCTGGATGCACGAATTGGACGTGCGCGACAGCCTCGGGTTGCCCGCACCGGCAGACCCGGTGGCGGCGACGCCCGCGCTCACCGAGCTGATCAATGCGCTGCCGTTCCTCATCGGGAAGCGGGCAGGCGCACCTCAGGGCAGCCGGGTGCGCTTCGTACTCACCGGGATTGGCGCACAGAAGGTGGACATCGAAATACCCGACCGGGCGCGCATTGTGTCGGCGCTCTCGGGCACCCCACATGTGACGCTTACCGCCGACACCAGCGAATTCGCCCGGCATCTGGGCGGCCGGGCCAGCGCGAACCGCAATGGCTTCACGCTCGACGGCGATCCCGACCTGGGTTGGAAGATCATCACCAACCTGCGCTTCACGATGTAGCGGGTAGCTCCAGAAACGCTTGCAGCGCATCGGAATACATCGGCACATCACGCGCGCCCATCAGCTCACGCACCGAATGCATGGCCAGCGTCGCGGCTCCCACGTCGACGGTGACGATGCCGGTGTGTGATGCCGCGAACGGACCGATGGTCGAGCCGCACTGCATATCCGCGCGATGCTCGTACCGCTGGACCGGAACCCCGGCCCGCTCACAGGCCAGGGCGAAGGACGCCGCACCCCGACCATCGGTGGCGTAGCGGACATTCGGGTGAATCTTGATCACCGGTCCGGCGTTGACGGCAATCTGGTGGCCCGGTTCATGCCGATCCGGATAGTTGGGGTGCGTGGCATGCGCCATATCGGCCGAGACCATCAGCGAGGCGGCCGCACGCCGCAGGAAATCCTCCCGGGTGCCGTTGCTGGACAGCACGATGCGCTCCAGAACCGTCGACAACAGGTCCGAGTGGGCGCCGTGATCAGAGACAGAACCGATCTCCTCGTGATCGAAGAGCGCCAGTACCAGCGTCGAGCTGGACTCGGCGGCCAGGAATGCTTCCAATCCGGCGTAGCAGCTGGCCTGGTTGTCCAAACGCGGTGCGCTGACCAGGCTCTCGTCGGGGCCGATGAGAGCGGCCGCGGTCAGATCATGTGCCATCAGATCGCGCCCCAAAATATCGGCCGCGGCGACCCCCAGCTGTTCTGCGATGAATTCGTCGAAGCTGTGCTCACCGCTCCACACGGAGTTCACATGCCATTGCGGGTCGATCACCCACTTCTTGCGTTCCTCGGCGCTGACCATGTGGATCGCCAGGTTTGGCACCCGCAGGATTGGCTGCTGAATGCGAATCAGCGTTGACCGCACCGTATCCCCATCGCGCACCAGCACCCGTCCGGATAGCCCCAGATCGCGGTCCAGCCAGGTCTGCACCCACGCTCCGCCATAGGGCTCCAGAGCGACCATGGGCCAACCCGCTTGCACGCGATCGGCATTGGCCTTCACCCGCAGGTTCGGGCTGTCGGTGTGAGCGCCGATCACCCGGAAGGAGGAGTTATCGTCTGCCATGTCCACGCCGCGCCAGGCCACGATCGATCCCGAGCGCACCGTGAAGTAGTCACCCGAGTGCCCCGGCCAGCGCTGCGCCTCGAACAGCTCGGTGAAGCCTTCCTGACGGAGGCGCTGCGCCACCGTGTCCACGGCGTGAAACGGCGACGGCGAGGCGTCGATGAATTGGCACAGTCCTGCTGCGGTCGCGGTCACGCTTCCCATGATGGCTGACTGGATTGGGTCTAGGGTCGAGGCGTGACCGATCCCGTGCCACAGCCTGTTCTGGAACCGCTGTCCTCGTCGGCCATTTTCTTGGTGGTGACCATCGACGACGGTGCCGAACAGGCAGTTCACGATGCGTTGCCCGATGTGTCCGGCCTGGCCAAAGCCATCGGATTCCGCGATCCGGCACGGCGATTATCGCTGGTCACCGCGATCGGATCGGATGCCTGGGACCGGCTCTTTTCCGGTCCGCGCCCCCACCGGCTGCGGCCGTTCCAGGAGGTGCGTGGTGAGCGGCACACTGCCCCGTCCACACCCGGTGACCTGCTGTTCCATATCCGCGCGAGCACCATGGACCGCTGCTTCGCATTGGCCGCGCGTATCACCACCGCCCTGGCGGGCGCCATCACCGTGGTGGACGAGACACACGGTTTTCAGTACTTCGACAACCGGGACCTGCTGGGTTTTGTGGACGGCACCGAGAATCCCGATGGCGACGAAGCCGCCTCGGCCGCCCTCGTCGGCGCCGAGGATGCCGATTTCGCCGCCGGCAGCTACGTGCACATCCAGAAGTACCTGCACGATATGGCCGCCTGGAGCGCGCTGCCCGTCGACGAGCAGGAGAAGGTGATCGGCCGCACCAAACTCGATGACATCGAATTCGACGATGCCGTGAAACCGTCGAATTCGCATGTGGCCCTGAACGTCATCGAGGACGACGAAGGCAACGAACTGCAGATCCTGCGTCGCAACATGCCCTTCGGCGAACTCGGGAAGGCCGAGTTCGGGACGTACTACATCGCCTACTCACGCACCCCGGATGTCACGGAACGCATGCTGCACAACATGTTTGTCGGGGATCCGCCGGGGAACACCGACCGCATCCTGGACTTCTCGACTGCGGTCACCGGCGGGCTGTTCTTCGCGCCGTCCGCCGACTTCCTCGACACTCCCCCGCCGCTGCCCACCCAGGTAGCCGCGAAATCCACTGAATACCAAGGATCCCTATCCATCGGCAGCCTGAAAGGAACGTCGGCATGAACAACCTGTATCGCGAACTCGCACCCATCACGGACGAGGCGTGGGCGGAGATCGAAACCGAGGCCAGCCGTACCTTCAAGCGCCATATCGCCGGACGCCGGGTGGTTGACGTCAGCGAGCCGGGCGGTCCCTCGAGCGCGGCCGTGAGCACCGGACACCTACTCGATGTGGCGGCACCCGCCGACGGCGTGCAAGCCCACCTGCGGGAAAGTAAGCCGCTTGTGCGGCTGCGCGTCCCCTTCACCATCAGCAGGTCGGCCATCGACGATGTGGAACGCGGCTCTCAAGACTCCGACTGGGACCCCGTCAAGGAGGCTGCCAAAAAGCTGGCATTCGCCGAGGACCGCGCGATCTTCGAGGGGTATCCCGCCGCCTCGATCGTCGGTATCCGCGAATCCAGCTCCAATCCCGAACTCAAGCTGCCCGACGATGTCCGCCAGTACCCCGACGTCGTCGCGCAGGCGCTCTCGGAACTGCGGCTGGCGGGTGTGGACGGCCCGTACTCGGTGCTGTTGTCGGCTGAGGAGTACACCAAGGTGAGCGAGGCCTCCGATCGCGGGTACCCCATCCGCGAGCACCTTCGCCGGTTGGTCACCGGGGAGATCCTCTGGGCGCCGGCGATCGACGGCGCACTCGTGCTGAGCTGCCGCGGCGGGGACTTCGATCTGCAGCTGGGCACCGATGTCACCATCGGGTACCTGTCCCATGACGCCGAGAGCGTGCAGCTCTACCTGCAGGAGACCCTGACGTTCCTGAGCTACACCGCCGAGGCGTCGGTCGCGCTGCTGCCATAGGCAAGCCCGGGCTCTCCACACACTCATGTGTGCCCATCTTTGAGCGACAAAGCAATTCGCTGTCTTGCTGGTCACTCAAAGGTGGGCAACAGGAAGATCAAACGGCCTGGAGTTTCCCGATCGCCGAGTGCACCACCTGGTCGAGCCTCGCCCGCCCCTCACCCGCATCCCACGCGAACGATCGCACGACAACGAGCAGCCCACGAACCCGGACCCACGTCACCAGCTGCCCTGGGATCTCCTGGTCCATGTCGGCCGGCCGCATCAGCACTGTGACCGACGGATACGGCGCGGTGTTCGGGCCGGGCGCGGACGAAACCTGCACCGACGCGGTGCCCGTCTCCAGGGTGTTGAACCCCTGCGCGGGCGCGATGGACTTGGCCCAGGCGATCATGTCGGCCCCGGGGTTCTCTTTGCCGTAAAGAACATCGACAAATTCCGTACAGCGCGACAACGCTTGCAAACGAACCAGAAAGTTGACCTTGGCGCCATTCGCGTCGCCGGCCTGGTGACACAACTGGTCACCACTACTGGTTGCGCCGGCGAGATCGTCCTTCTCCACCTTCCAGTCCGCGGGGATGGCGTCGTCGGGAAGCAGCAACATCAATTGTGAGCTCGGCCTGTCCGCCAGGCTGCCGTCTGCCCTGGCCGGGCTCGCGAACCCGATGACCGCGATCACCATCGACATGGCCGCCGCCATACCGCGCCTTTTACGCCTCACTGACCACCCCATGAACATGCTCCTCCCTAAGTTGGTGGGAGCATAGCTGGGAGATCGCCAAACTGCATAACAGCCCAGACCTAGACGCACACCGCAGCGGAATTCGACTTTGCTTTCCGCTATCGAACAGTCGGCCAGAATGGCTGTCGGCGGTGATACCCCGCCGACGAATAGGGCTAGCGCACTCGGCAGATATGCCGAATCACCAGCAAATTCCTACTGGAGACTGGGATCTACGCGGTGAGCACGGCGTCGAGCGCCGAGTAGAAAATGCCGAGTCCATCGTCGCTGGGTCCGGTCAGCGGCTCGGTCGCGTGCTCCGGGTGCGGCATGAGCCCGACCACCCGGCCGTTGGCCGAGGAAATCCCGGCGATATCGCGCATCGACCCGTTGGGGTTCTCGCGGTAGCGGAAAACCACCCGGCCCTCGCCTTCGAGCTCGTCGAGCACATCGTCGGAGGCCACATAGCGGCCTTCACCGGACTTGAGCGGCACCAGGATGTCGGCCCCCTGCTCATATCGGGAGGACCATGCGGTGTTGTTGGCGTCGACACCCAGCCAGACATCGCGGCATACAAAGTGCAGACCGGCGTTGCGGGTCAATGCTCCGGGCAGCAGCCCGGCTTCGCACAGCACCTGGAAGCCATTGCAAATTCCCAGAATTGGCAGACCTTGTGCGGCCGCGTCGACCACCGAGCGCATCACGGGCGCAAAGCGCGCGATGGCCCCGGCGCGCAGATAGTCACCGTAGGAGAAACCGCCGGGCACGATCACCGCGTCAACGGACTTCAGATCGGCATCGTCGTGCCACAGCGAGACGGCCTCGGCCCCGGAGAGCCGGGCCGCCCGAGCGGCGTCGACATCATCGAGGGTGCCGGGGAAAGTGATGACACCGATGCGTGGGGTCACTCGGACTCCCGCACGATTTCCCAGTCCTCGATGACGGTGTTGGCGAGCAACGCCTCGGCGATCGACTCGAGATCGGAGTCGCCGATCTCTCCCTCGAACTCCAACTCAAAGCGCTTGCCCTGGCGCACGTCTGCCACGCCGGCATAGCCAAGGCGCGCGAGCGCGCCCACAATGGCTTGTCCCTGCGGGTCCAGGATCACGGGTTTCGGCATGACGTTTACGACGACTCGGGCCACGGACTGACTTTACCGTGTGGGCCGGGACACATCCCGCCTAGACTCCCCCTCATGCAGCTGACCCACTTCGGGCATTCGTGCCTGCTGGCCGATTTTGGCGGCACCACTCTGCTGTTCGATCCGGGCAATTTCTCGCACGGATTCGAGGGGATCACCGGCCTGTCGGCCATCCTGATCACCCACCAGCATCCCGACCACGTGGATCTGGAGCGGCTGCCCGCGCTGGTCGACGCCAACCCGGGGGCGGCGCTCTACGCCGATCCGATGACCGCGGCACAGCTGGGCGAGCCGTGGCAGGCGGTGCATGCCGGCGATCGCTTCACCGTCGCGGAACTGAGTGTGCGCGGGGTAGGTGGCCAGCACGCGGTCATCCATCCGGAGATCCCGCTCATCGACAACACCTCGTATCTGATCGGCGACGGCGACCATCCCGCGCGGCTCATGCATCCCGGCGATGCGCTCTTCACACCCGGCGAGGAGGTCGACGTGCTGGCACTACCGGCCGCGGCGCCGTGGATGAAGGTCTCCGAGGCGATCGAGTATCTGCGCGCGGTGAACCCGGCGCGGGCGGTACCCATTCACCAGGGCATCCTGCAAGAGGCCGCATATCCGTTCTTTTACACGCGATTTCGCGAGATGTCTGACGCCGACTTCCAGGTGCTGCCGCACGAGGACGCGGTGTTGTTCTAGGCCCTCCGGCGCCGACACGCCGCGTTTCGTTCTGTTTCGCGAGTAACTTTCGCAGAATGCGGAGTGTCGACGGACAACAGGATGCGAGTCAGCCGATGTCCTCCGCGGCGCCCCGGCCCGCGGCACGTCCACTGAAGATGCAGCCACCCAGGAACGTGCCCTCCAACGCGCGGTATCCGTGCACACCACCGCCCCCGAATCCGGCAACCTCACCGGCCGCGTAAAGGCCGTCAAAGCAGCTTCCATCGGCGCGCAGAACCCGCGATTCAAGGTCGGTCTCCAAACCGCCCAACGTCTTTCGCGTCAAGATGTGCAACTTCACCGCGATCAGCGGGCCGGCCTTCGGATCGGTGAGCCGGTGCGGGGCCACCACCCGGGTAAACCGATCCGCGAGGTAGGCACGTGCGGCACGGATGGCGGCGATCTGCGGATCCTTGCCAAACGGGTTGGCCACCTCACGATCGCGTGCCGTGACCTGCTGGGCGATGGTTGCGTAGTCCAGCGGTGTGACGTCCGGCAGCGCGTTCATCTTGGCGACCAGGTCGGGCAGGTTCGAGGCACTGACAAAGTCGATGCCCTTGTCGATGAAGGCCTGCACCGGCGCCGGTGCACCTGCCTTACCGCGCCGCAATACCCCGCGCACATCTTTGCCCGTGAGATCGGGGTTCTGTTCCTGCCCCGACAGTGCGAACTCCTTGGCGATGATCCGCGCATTCAGGATGAACCACGAGTAGTCGTGTCCGCTGCGACAGATGTGTTCCAATGTGCCCAGGGTGTCGAATCCCGGAAACAGTGGCGCTGGTATTCGAGATCCGTTGGCGTCCAGCCAGAGTGATGACGGTCCCGGAAGGATGCGGATCCCGTGGCCCGGCCAGACCGGGTTGTAGTTGGTGATGCCCTCGGTGTAGTGCCACATGCGGTCGCGGTTGATCAGGTGGGCGCCGGCATCGACCGAAATCCCGAGCATGCGGCCGTCGACGTGAGCGGGCACCCCGGTCAACAGCTGGGACGGAACGCGCCCCATGCGTTCGGGCCAGTTCTCCCGGACCAGATCGTGGTTACCTCCGATACCACCGCTGGTCACGATGACGGCCTGCGCACGGAATTCAAACTCTCCCACAGCTATTCGCGAAGAAGCTATACCTCGCGCGGCGGTCGAGGGCTCCAGCACGGTGCCGCGCACACCCACGGCGGCACCCTGTTCGACGATCAGTTCGCCGACCTGGTGCCGGTATGCGATGCGCACCTGACCACGGTCGGCGGCGGCGAGCACGCGCCGCGCGAAGATCTCCACCAGACCTGGTCCAGTACCCCAGGTGATGTGAAATCGCGGTACCGAGTTACCGGGCCCGAGCGCGTCCTTGCCGCCGCGCTCAGCCCACGCCACCACGGGAAATATCTGCAACCCCCTGGCGCGCAACCAGCTTCGCTTCTCACCCGCCGCAAAGTCCACATACGCGTGCGCCCATTGACGAGGCCAATGGTCCTCCGGGCGGTCGAACCCGGCAGTACCGAGCCAGTCCTGCAGAGCCAGCTCGTGGGAGTCTTTGATCCCCAGGCGGCGCTGTTCGGGACTGTTGACGAAAAGCAGGCCACCGAAGGACCAATAGGCCTGCCCGCCCAGATTGGCGGCATTCTCCTGCTCGACGACGACGACATTCTTGCCGCGGTCTACCAATTCACAGGTCGCCACCAATCCTGCAAGACCTGCGCCCACGACGATGACATCGGTACTCGCGTCACTCACCGGTTCACCGTAGCGGGGACGATTGACGATTAAAAGGTCCAACTTCCTTGCGGTGAAAGCACAAAGCCATGGTCGTATTGGCCACCAGTGGTCCCGATGTGGAGACGACATGCGGTCAGACCCGCATCGCCGACGGCGCAGGACACATTGTCTCCCTCGAACGCCAGCACGGTAATCGTCGACTTTGGCGGTAGCGGCCGAAACTCGCGGTCTTCGGGCTCTGACTCCTCGCGCAGGAACTGCCCGACGTCGCGACTGGTGGCACTCACGGTCCGAGCCCACGCTGGTGCACCTGGCATGCTTCCCCAACAACGCGCGAATCCGGGCGGTCCACCCTTACCGCTGTTCCAAGCAGCGAAACGGCAACGCAACCCGTCGGGTGTGCTGAAGCCACCGGCGTAGGCCTTGACCTGACCCTCGCGATAACCATTGGTGTCATACCTCATCCCAACCTCGTGGTACCCGGTCAGATCCACATAGCGAGGCGGCGCGGACGACGAAGCAGACGAAACTTCAGTTGAACGTGAGGTGGTCCGCGACGAAGGCGAGGGATCATTCCCACACGACAGCAGGGTCAGCGAACCTGCAATCACACAGACCCATGCACGAAGCATGGAGCAAACCGTACCAACTAGGCCACGCTGTGCAGTACCTGCTTAGGCAACCACTCGTAGACACTCGGCGCCGAACCGTGCAGCAGTGACAGATCGATGGCGTCGATCATCGCCTGCCGCGGACCGGGCTTCCGGAGATGCTTGGCCGAGATCGCGACCCGCACCACCCCGTCACGGCGGGCAGTGCGCGCCGCCGACAACACCAACATCCGGCACCACCAGGGCTCGGAAAGGAATCCCTCACCGATACCCAGCACCCGAGCACGCACCGAGGTGCCGTGGACCAAGTCAGTAATCTCAGAGAGTCCGATGTTCATACGGAAACCATTGCGCGGCAACATCTCTATTGCTCCGGCAGAAGCCATCCAACCCGGTGCCGCAAAGAGACGTGTACGCAACCCGGTCTGTTCCATCACGCGGTCAGCGGCCATCAGACGCAGGTTGGCCTCATGCGCGGGCAACGCGGCGAACTCGTCGCGGCGCTTCTTCGTCGCGGCCTGGTCGTACCCATGCAGCACGATGGCGTCACCCCGCGACCGGCGGGCAGCCAGCCAGTCAACCGTCGGCTGGTCCTCCACCAGGCGGTACTTGCCCTTCAAACGAGGAGACACGAGGAACGACAGCGGAATCGACCGCTTATCCATTTCCTCAGTGAATACAGCGATCTCGTCGAGAGTGCGATCGCAGATTCCCGATACCGATACCAGCAGCTGTCCTGCCATGCCGCCAGTGTGGCAACGTCAGATGTACACAAGGTGTCAGACACCCCGCATCGAAACGAACGCTCAAGCAGCACGCTTAAGCGCCCGCCTCGGAGCGACTACCCCAGCTCCTTCTCGATGGCCGCGATCACCTCGGGAGCATCCGGCACCGTCGTCGGCCGAAACCGGTTGACCGCCCGGAGGGATCCCGAACCATCCCGTGCGATCAAGAATTTCTCGAAGTTCCACTGCACGTCCCCAGCGGCACCTTCGGAATCCACCGTCTTGGTGAGCTCGGCGTACAGCGGATGCCGGTTCTCACCGTTGACATCGATCTTCTCCAACAGTGGGAAGGTCACTCCGTATGTGGTGGAACAGAACGTCTGGATCTCCTCCGCCGTCCCGGGTTCCTGGCCCATGAACTGGTTGCAGGGCACCCCGAGCACCGTCAGGCCGCGGTCGGCGTAGTCGGTGGCCAACTTCTCCAGAGCCGCGTATTGCGGGGTCAGACCACATTTGGAGGCGACGTTGACCACCAGCACGGCGTTGTCGCCGAAATCGGCGAGTGACAGCGCGGAGCCGTCGAGTCCGGTCAACGGGATGGAGGCGAGATCGGTCATGCTCACTACGTTACCGGTGTTGCGATGGTTGACTGTTCGCACATTACGCAACGTTGCGGGAGGTTATATGAGCGAGGAGAACGAATTCTCCTCAGGTCGCAGTGCGCTGCGAATCGCGTCGGTGGCGGCGTTGGGAGGACTGCTCTTCGGGTACGACAGCGCCGTCATCAACGGTGCCGTACAGGCCATCCAGGACGAGTTCGCCATCCGGGACGCCGAGCTGGGATTCGCGGTCGCCGCCGCGCTCCTCGGGGCCGCGCTCGGTGCTATGACGGCCGGACGCGTCGCCGACAGGATCGGGCGGGTGGCGGTCATGAAGATCGCGGCCGCCCTCTTCCTCCTGAGCGCGGTCGGGGCCGGACTCTCGACGAACATCGAGCTGCTTGTCATCTTTCGCGTAATCGGCGGGGTAGGGGTGGGCGTCGCTTCGCTGATAGCACCGGCGTACATCGCAGAAACGTCTCCGTCGAACATCCGCGGCCGGTTGGGCTCTCTGCAGCAGTTGGCGATTGTCAGCGGAATCTTCTTGTCCCTCACCATCGATTGGCTGTTGGCACATCTGGCCGGCGGCGCGCGCAGTGAACTGTGGTTGGGTCTGCCGGCGTGGCGGTGGATGTTCCTCGCGATGGCACTACCGGCGCTCATCTACGGCGCACTGGCGTTCACCATCCCCGAGTCGCCACGTTATCTCGTTGCCACCCACCGAATTCCCGAGGCACGCACGGTGTTGACGAGGTTGCTCGGAGAGAAGAACCTGGACATCACGATCACCCGGATACAAGAGACACTCGATCAGAGCATCGCGCCCTCGTGGCGTGATCTGCGCAGGCCCACCGGCGGTTTGTACGCCATCGTGTGGGTGGGCGTGGCGCTGGCGGTGTTTCAGCAGTTGGTCGGCATCAACGTAATCTTCTACTACTCGAATGTGCTGTGGCAGGCCGTCGGGTTCGGCGAGACTTCGTCGTTCACGATCACCGTCATCACCTCGATCACGAATATCGCCACCACGCTGGTGGCCATTGCCCTGATCGACCGGGTGGGCCGCAAACCCCTGTTGCTCATTGGTTCGGCCGGAATGGCCCTGACACTCAGCACCATGTCGATCGTCTTCAGTACGGCCTCCATCGTGGACGGGAAACCGCACCTGGGCCCCGTCGCAGGACCCGTTGCCCTGGTCGCCGCGAATCTGTTTGTCGTGGCATTCGGAATGTCCTGGGGCCCGGTGGTCTGGGTGCTGCTCGGGGAGATCTTCCCCAACAGGATCCGGGCCGCGGCCATGGGAGTGGCGACGGCGGGGAACTGGGCCGCCAACTGGCTGGTCACCGTCACCTTCCCCGCGCTACGTGACGCGCTGGGAATCGCCTACGGGTTCTACGCGATCTGCGCGGTGCTGTCCTTCCTGTTCGTGGCGCGCTGGGTGAAGGAGACCAAGGGCCGAACGCTGGAGGATATGGATTCGGTGATCAGCTGAACAGCTGACCGGAACGCACCGCGGCGATGACTCCCCCGTCGACCAACAGATCGGTCCCGGTGATGTACGACGACTCGGGCCCGAGCAGGAATGCCGTAGCCGCGGCGATATCGTCGGACGCGCCGATCCGGCCGCTCGCCGACCCGTCGATCATGGCCTTCGTGATGGCGCCGGTCTCCGAGGCGAGCTCCTGATGTCCCATCTTGGTGGACACCACCCCAGGGCTGATCGAGTTGATGCGAGCCCCGCGTGCACCCCACTGCCTGGCTACGGATCGAACGCGAATGTGGTTGGCGCGCTTGGATAACTGGTACGCCACTGCGGGATACTCAACGCTCTGGACGTACGGTAACGCGAGGAGATCCTCGGCGCCGGTAGTCGCGAGCTCCCGCTCCTGTTCGGCGGAGAGCTCCATGGGCATGTGACCGGCCATGCTGGCGATCACCACGCCCGCACCACCCGAGGAAACGATCTTGCCGAATTCCTCCAGAATCAGGGCCACTCCGACCAGATCGACGGCGAGGATGGACCGTGCCGGAGCCTGCGCCGGCGAGAGACCCGCGGTGTGCGCAAGCTGGGTGACTCGCCCCAGCGCCGCGGCGGCCGCGGCGAGCCCAGAGACCGACTCGCGCGAGGAGACATCGACGCGGTGGCCAATGACGTTGTGCCCATCGGCCTTCAGTTCGTCGACGACGGCCTGCAGCGCGTCCTCGTTGTAGTCGGCGATCAGCAGGGTCTTTCCGATGCCCTGACGGCGGGCGATGACCTTGCCCATCCCACCGGCACCAGTGACGACGACAACCTCGTCAGACATCCGACGTCTCCTCCGTGACCCCAAGAACATCGAGCAGCCAGGCCAGCTGGAATGCGGTTTCCTTCCAGCGCTCATAACGCCCGCTGATGCCGCCGTGCCCGGCCGTCATCTCGGTACGCATCAGGATGGGGCGATCACCGGTAGTCGTATGTCGCAGCTCGGCAACCCATTTGGCGGGTTCCACATACAGCACTCGAGAATCATGCAGAGAGGTCATCGCGAGAATGGTTGGGTACGCGGTGGCACGGATGTTCTCGTAGGGCGAGTACGACTTGATGTAGTCGTAGACGTCCTTGTCTTCCAGGGGATTTCCCCATTCATCCCACTCTGTGACGGTAAGCGGCAGCGACGGATCGCAGATGGTGGTGACGGGGTCCACAAAGGGCACCTGTGCCAGCACCCCGGCGAACAAGTCCGGCGCCAGGTTCACCGCGGCACCCACCAACAGGCCACCCGCGCTACCTCCCCAGGCTGCGAGCCTATCGGGCAACGCAATCCCGGCGTCAACGAGATGCCTTGCCGCCGCGATGAAGTCGGTGAAGCTGTGTTTCTTGTACAACATCTTGCCGTCCTCGTACCAGAGGCGGCCCATCTCGCCGCCGCCGCGCACATGGGCGATGACGAACACCACTCCCCTGTCCAGTAGCGAGAGTCGTCCGATGCTGAACTGCGGGTCTTCGCACATCTCATATGCGCCATACCCGTAGAGGAGGGTCGCCGCCGGTTCGGAGGTGTCCTTGCGGTGGACCACCGACAGCGGTATCCGGGTGCCGTCCTCGGCGAGCGCCCATTCGCGGCGTTCCACATAGTCGTCCCGGCGGTAGCCGCCGAGGACGGGTTGTTCCTTGAGCAGGGTGCGTTCCCCGGTGTGAACGTCGAGGTCGTAGACCCGAGTCGGTGTGATGAAGGACGTACAACCGACACGCAGCAGCGGCGAGTTCCATTCGGGATTGTCGCCCAACCCGGACAGCATGAGCTCCGAGTCGAACTCGACCTCCTGCGGTGCGCTGTATCCGGCGGCACTGATAGGCCATACCTGGATGCGCGGCAACGCCTCTCGTCGATAGCCGACCACAAACCGCTCGGCGAAGGCTTCCACACCGTCCAGCCGCACATCCTCGCGATGGGCGATCAGGGTGCGTGCCAGCGCCGGATCAACCGGGCCGTCGGCAACGGCGGCGAACGGCAGGTCCGCGAGAGCGAAGTTCACGGCGCCGTCGTTGTGCAGGATCAAGAGCCGATCCTCACCGTCGACCACGATGTGATCGACGGTGTATTCGACACCGGTGCGACGCAGCCAGATTGGCGAGAAGGTCGCGGCCGGATCGTGGGCGTCACCGATCAAGATCTCGGAGGTTACCGACGAGTGCACACTGATGGCAACGAAGCGATCGCTGCGGGTGCGACCCACCCCGATCCAGAAACGCTCGTCCGGCTCGGAGAAGACTTCGACAGGTTCTGCACCACTGCCCAGCGTGTACCGGCGAATGGCATAGGGCCGGAACGCTTCATCGATCACGGGGTAGTACAAGGTGCGGCTGTCCATCGCCCAGGTGGCGCCCGCACCGATGTCGGTGATTTCGTCCGGGTACATCTCGCCGGTCCGCAGATCTTTGAACCGCAGGGTGTACATCTCGTGGCCGACAACGTCGACCGAGTAGGCCAGAGTGTTCCCGTCCGGGCTGACGGTCGCGGCGCCGAGGGAGAAGAAGTCGTGACCCTCCGCTTCCACATTCCCGTCGAGCAGGATCTGTTCTCCCGGAACATCGTGATCTAGTACCGGCGGTACCCAGCTTTCAATCCCGGAGGATTCGCCTATCGGACAACGGCAATGCGTGCCGTACTGCTTGCCTTCGAAGCTACGGGCGTAATACCACCACTGCCCCATCCGCGTGGGAATCGAGAGATCGGTCTCCTTGGTCCGGGACTTGATCTCACCGAAGATGCTGTTGCGCAGCGCTTCCAAGTGTCCGAGCTGGTCATCGACGTAGGCGTTCTCGGCCTCCAGGTGCGCGACGACGGCGGGACTTTCCTTCTCACGCAGCCATTCGTAGGGGTCGACGAAGGTATCCCCGTGGTACTCACGGAGAGTGTCGATGCGATTCGCGGTGGGCGGGCGTACGGGCCCGCTCACGCCGACTTGCCGATCCAATCAGCGAAGCTCAGCCCCGAAATGCGTTCATACGCCTCGATATACCGCTCGCGCGTGGCCACGGCCACCGCCTCCGGCAGGGGCGGCGGCGGGGTATCCGACGCGCGATCCCATCCCGATTCGGGCCCGGTGAGCCAGTTGCGCACGAATTGCTTGTCGAAGCTGTCCTGCACCGCACCGGCCCGATAATTGGCGGCATCCCAGTACCGGGACGAGTCCGGAGTGAACACCTCGTCGGCCAGCACCAGGGTGCCTTCGACATCAACGCCGAATTCGAACTTGGTGTCGGCAAGAATGATTCCCTTGTGCAGGGCGTGCGCCGCCGCCCGGGTGTAGATCTTGATGGTCTCATCGCGCAGTTGGTTGGCGCGCACCCCGCCGACAAGGTCCACCACCGCGGCGAAGTCGACATTCATATCGTGCTCGCCGATGTCGGCCTTCGTCGCCGGAGTGAACAACGGCGGATCCAGCCGACTGGCTTCACCTAGACCCTGCGGCAGCACGTGGCCGCACACCGCGCCGGTGCGCTGATAATCCAGCAGCCCGGATCCGGTCAGGTATCCGCGCGCCACACACTCCACGGGAAGCATGTCGAGCCGTCGCACCAGCAGTGCCCGGCCCAGCACCTCCTCGGGGATGCGCGGATCGTCGGGCGGGCCGGCCAAATGATTCGGCACGGTCAGCAGCCCGAAGAAGAACACGCTCATCGCCGTGAGGATGCGCCCCTTGTCGGGTATCGGCGTATCCAGGATGAAATCGAATGCGGAAATACGGTCGGTGGCGACGAACAGCAGGTGCTCGTCGTCGACTCGGTACAGCTCACGGACCTTTCCGCTGGCCACATGCTGGTAATCGGACAGCGGAGGGCGCATCGTGCCATCCTACGATTCATGCGATTCCTGCCCTACTCGACCCGACCGGGACGGTTGCTCGGCCAGCTATTCAGCGATGTAGCGGTCGCGATCTGGACCACGATCTGGGTGTTCGTCGGGCTTGCTGTGCACGCCGCGGTGGCGACGATCGCCAAGGTAGGCCGGCAGGTGAAGGACGGCGCCGACGGCATTTCCGACAACCTGAACTCCGCTGGCGACAGTGCACACAGAATTCCGTTGGTGGGCGACAAGGTAGGTGGACCGCTGCGCGCGGCCAGCGAGGCGGCCGCCGATCTGGCGGGGGCGGGCCACAACCTGGACACCACGGCGACCTGGTTGGCGGTCGTTTTGGCGATCGCCGTCGCCGCGCCGCCCATCCTCGCCTTCGCGGGGCCGTGGATCTTTTTGCGGATCAGGTTCTTTCGCCGCAAGCTGGTGGCCGTACAACTCGCGGGCACCCCGGCCGGTGAACAACTGCTGGCCCTGCGGGCCCTGGCCAACCGGCCGCTGAAGAAGCTGGCGGTGGTCACCGCTGATCCCGTGGCCGCGTGGCGCGCCCAGGACACCGCGTCGATACGCGGCCTGGCCGCCATCGAATTGAAGGCCGCGGGCATCAGCACCCCCAAGGAATGGCGCGCCTCCTAAGCGCCCCCTCCTTGCCGACACGCCGTGTTTTGTGACGGCACGCCGCTGTTCGCAACAGAACGCGGCGTGTCGGCGCCTTAGGAGGCCGTGACGATCAGATGGCGGATGCCGGTGTGCCGGTTACTGCGTGTCCATTCGACCGGCTCGGTCAGCCGCAACGACGCGAAACGCGGCAGCAGCTCCTCGAACACCACCCGCAGCTCCAAACGCGCCAGATGTGCCCCCAGACAGAAATGCACACCCTGTCCGAAACCCAAGTGGGGATTGGGTTTGCGTGTGATGTCGAAGGCATCCGGCCGGTCGAACACCAGCGCATCCCGATTCGCCGAACCCTCCCAGACCACCACCTTCTGGCCCGCGGCGATCTCCTGTCCGCTCAGCGTGGCATCGGCGGTCGCCGTCCTACGCTTGGACGGCGACGGCGAGGTCCAGCGCAGCATCTCCTCGATCGCCGTCGGCAGCAGGCCAAGATCCTCACGCAGGGAGCGGAACTCATCGGGGTGGTCCAGCAGCGCCAACAGACCACCGGCGATGGCATTGCGCGTTGTCTCGGCACCGGCGCTGAACAGCAGGTAGAAGAACAGGTACAGCTCGGCATCCGACAGCGACGGCGCCTCCGGATCGTCGACCGTCGCATTGACCACAACCGACAACATGTCATCGGCGGGTGCCGCGCGCTTCAACGCGACCAGCTCCGAACCGTATTGGTACATACCGGAGCTCGGATCACCCAACGAGCTGGTGACCTGTGAGCGCCGCGACTTACCGAAGTCGAAACTGGGCTCCACGGCCTCGAACAGCCAATGCCGATCAGACTCCGGCACTCCCAGCAGGATGCAGATCATCTGCATGGGCAACTCTGCGGCGATATCGACAAGGAAGTCGATGGGCGTGGACGGCTCGACCGCGTCCAACAACGTCCGGCACCGTACCCGCAGGTCGTCCTCGACTCGCTGAATCATGCGTGGGGTCAGACCGGAGCTCACCAACTTGCGGATCTGGCGGTGTCGCGGATCGTCCATCATGTTGAGCACCTGCCCGGCGATCGGCAGGTCCTGTATCAGGGTGCCTCCGTACGGGCGATCGCCCCCGGTCACCGACGAGTACACCACCGGATCACGCAGCACCTCAAAGGTTTCCGCGTACGTGGCCACCGACCAGAAACCCTCGTTATCAGGGGTGTTCTCGGTGGGTTCATGCCAGTACACCGGCGCCTCGCGCCGATGCCTCGCGAACAGGGCGTGCGGGAATCCACCGGCGAAGTTGTCCAGGTCGGTCAGGTCCACCCCATCGAGAGCCGCGCCGCCCATGAGCTACAGGATGGCGCCCGGGTTGTAGGCAGCGGCCTCGGGGTGGGTGTCGACAAGTGCCGCGACCGTGGCCGCCACTCGATCGACCTGATCGGCGGCGGCACCGGTGAACGACGCCCGGTCCGCCAGCGCGGCCTCAAGCACCGAAGCGTCCAGCGGTAGCCGGGGATCTGCGGCGAGCAAGCCCAAAAGGTCTGGCTCGGCGCCCTTTTCGCGCATGGCGAGTGCCGTCGCGACGGCATGCTCCTTGATGACCTCGTGGGCTTCCTCGCGGCCGACCCCAGCACGCACCGCAGCCATCAACACCTTGGTTGTCGCCAGGAACGGCAGGTAGCGACGCAGCTCCCGGTCGATCACCGCCGGATACGCACCAAACTCGTCGAGCACCGTCAGGAAGGTCTCGATCATCCCGTCGATGGCGAAGAACGCATCGGGCAGCGCGACACGTCGCACCACCGAACAGAACACGTCACCTTCATTCCATTGCGCCCCAGCCAGTTCCGCGACCATGGAGCCATACCCGCGCAAAATCACCTGCAGGCCGTTGACGCGCTCGCAGCTGCGGGTGTTCATCTTGTGGGGCATCGCCGAACTGCCCACCTGCCCAGGTGCGAAACCTTCGGTGACCAGCTCGTGCCCCGCCATCAGGCGAATCGTGTGCGCCAGCGAGGATGGGCCGGCGCCGAGCTGAACGAGCGCGGACACCACATCGTGGTCCAGCGAGCGCGGATACACCTGACCAACACTGGTCAGGGTGCTGGAGAAGCCCAAGAATCCTGCGACACGGTCCTCCAGCTCGGCCAGCTTGACCACATCTCCGTCGAACAGGTCGAGCATGTCCTGCCCGGTGCCCATCGGACCCTTGATCCCGCGCAGCGGGTACCGGTCCAAAAGCTCCCGCAACCGAGTCAGCGCGATCAGCGTCTCGTCGGCCGCCGACGCGAACCGCTTACCCAAGGTGGTTGCCTGTGCAGCCACATTGTGACTGCGCCCGGCCATCACCACGTCCCGGTACTCCACGGCGTGACGCGCGAGCCGCGCCACCACAGCGACGCCATGCGCGTGGACGTACTCCAGCGACCGGCGGATCTGCAGCTGCTCCACATTTTCGGTGAGGTCGCGGCTCGTCATGCCCTTGTGGATGTGCTCATGCCCGGCGAGCGCGTTGAACTCCTCGATACGCGCCTTCACATCGTGGCGGGTGACACGTTCGCGCGCGGCGATCGAATCCAGGTCGACGTTCTCGACCACCCGCTCGTAATCCTCGATGACGCCGTCGGGAACATCGATGCCGAGATCGCGTTGTGCGCGCAGCACAGCGATCCACAACTGGCGCTCCAGCACCACCTTTGACTGCGGCGACCAGAGCGCAACCATGGCGTCGCTCGCGTACCGGGATGCCAGAACGTTAGGGATTTGCACAACTAGAGTCTATGGGGGGTAGGAAATCGACTCGGCCAGCTGTTCGGCTTCCAGGGGAGCAAGCACGTCGATGACGTCCACCAGCATCGCCGTCGCCGTCGCCTGCGGACTGCTGGCGGCCTCGGTGAGCGCACCCACCATCGCCCCGTCGACTGTTGAAATCAGCACCGCGACACGGTCGTTGTCGATGGAACGACCGGACCGGCGGACAACCTGGGCCACCGCGTCGTCGCGTTGCCCACGCAACCTCTGCTGCACCTCGCGCAGTTCAGGATGGCGACTGCATGCCAGCTCACGCTCGTACCGGGACACGAGCTGTTCCCCGCTGCCATAGCCCGGCGTGCCGAACAACAGTTCCACCACCGCCTCGGCGGTGGCGGACGCTCCACGGCGCCGGTACTGAACCAACGACAGCCTTTCCTGGATCTGTTCCAGCTCGTGGGCTCCCGCATGCTCGACGGCCCGCGCGATGAGGTCCTCCAGTGAGGAGAAGTAGTACGTGGTCGACGCCAGTGGCAGGCCCGCGCGCTGTGCCACGGCACGGTGCCGCACCGCATCGATACCATTGTCTCGCAATAGATCAGCTGCAGCAGTGATCAGGGCACGCCGCCTCCGCTCCCCCTTGGGGGTGGCTTGCGGACGGTGCACGGCATTCCCGTCGGGGAACACCTCCACCTGCTGCCTGAGTGTCACGTCATGTCATGCTGCCAGCAGCGACGCATCCTCACGGGCGTTTTGCGCTATCTCATGCAAGCAGTCGGCATCAGCCCCGACCAAGCCGCGCCAACGCCTCCTCGATCGCATCTGGGCTTCCCGCGAAGCTCAGGCGGATGGTGTGGCGACCGTGCACGGTGTCGAAGTCGATGCCGGGCGCGACGGCTACCCCCGTGCGCGCCAACAGGTCCGCACACCATTGTTCGGCGTTACCGGTCAAGTGCTCGATATCGGCATATGCATAGAACGCGCCGTCGGGGGGCGCGATCTTGGAGATTCCCGCTGCGGCGAGACCGTCGATGAGCAGGGTCCGGTTGGCCGCGTACCGGCACACATGCCCGTCGAGCTCGACACGCGCCTCGGGGCTGAACGCCGCCAACGCTCCGTACTGAGATACGGCCGGCGGACAGATGGTGAAGTTGGAGGACAGCCGATCGACGGCCCGCAGGAACCGGCGCGGCACCAGCATCCAGCCCAGCCGCCAGCCCGTCATTGAGAAGTACTTCGACACCGAGCCCATCACCACCGCTTCGCGGCTGAACTCCCATGCACTGGAGGTCTTTTGGTCGCCGTAAGACAGTCCGTGATAGATCTCATCGGATATCAGTAGGGTGCCATTGGCCTCACACCACAGCGCGAGCGCCTCCAGCTCGGTTGCGTCGATGATGGTGCCGGTGGGGTTGGCGGGGCTGGCGACGATGAGACCTGCCGGCGGCCGTCCTTCCTCCTGTAAGACGGCCTCCAACATCGCGACCGTGGGCTGGTATCGCGTCTGCGGACCGCAGTCGATCTCGACAACCCGGCAGCCCAGTGCGGCAAGGCAATTACGGTACGCGGGGTATCCGGGCCGCGTCATCACGACGGTATCGCCGACGTCGAAGGCCGCGAGGAACAGCAGCGTGAATCCGCCCGAGGATCCCGTGGTGACGACGACATCGTCCGCCTGGACCTCGACGCCCGAACGCTCACGGTGGTACTCAGCGATCGCGTCACGCAGCTCCGGCAGTCCGAGTGTCTCGGTGTATCCGAGGACGTGCGTGCCGAGTGCCTGGCGCACCGCGTCGAGAACCACCGCGGGAGCACCCGTCGACGGCTGCCCGGCGGCCAGGGAGATCACGTCCCCGTGCGTACGCTGGCGCGCAGCGGCCGCCGTCAGCACGTCCATGACGTAGAACGGCGGAACATCAGAGCGCTGCGAGAGAGCTACCACGGCTGCGACGCTATCGAATCTCTCGGATCTGGACGGAACCGGCATGATGGTCGACATGCGCGATCTGTCCCGACGCTCCCTACTCAAGCTTGGCGCGGCAACCGGTGCCGGCGCCGCACTCGCCACTCTCCCCGGTATGGGAGCATTCCCCGCCCATGCCGACGGCGCCATCACCGCGGGCTCGTTTGTCTCCGCGGCGCGCGGAGGCGTCCGCACCGAATGGCGTATCGCACGGCCACCCGGCGTCACCGGACCTATCCGGCCCATCATCGCGCTGCACGGCAAGGGCCAGACAGCCGCCGGAGTCATGGAAGGCGGCGTAGAGAACATGCTGGCGCAGGCCGTGTCCGCGGGCGCCAAGCCGTTTGCCCTGGTGAGCGTCGACGGTGGCGGCGGCTACTGGCACAAGCGGGCCTCGGGCGAGGATTCCGGCGCCATGGTGCTCAGCGAATTCATTCCTCTGCTTGCCGAGCAGGGACTGGACACCTCGCGCGTCGCGTTCCTGGGCTGGTCCATGGGCGGGTACGGCGCCATGCTGCTGGGCTCACGCCTGGGCGCCGGACGCACCGCCGCCATCACCGCGGTCAGTCCGGCGCTGTGGACATCCTCGGGTGCGGCGGCGCCGGGTGCCTTCGATAGCGCCGACGACTACGCCGCCAACTCGGTATGGGGGCTGGCCGCGCTGAACTCCATCCCGCTGCGCATCGACTGCGGTGACAGCGATCCGTTCTACAGCGCCACCAAGCAATTCATCGCCCAGCTGCCGACTCCTCCCGCGGGCGGGTTTAGTCCCGGCGGCCACGACGGCTCCTTCTGGAGCTCGCAAATCGGCGCGGAACTGGCCTGGATGTCGCCCCTGCTCACCGCGTAGGACGACTGCCGGATCAACTGGTTGGACCTCGACGGGTTTGCCATCCGCTGGCATTATGGCGCCGTGACCGAAATCAGCCGACGTCGCCTGTTGCAGATGGGTGCCACGCTCGGGGCTGGTGCTGCGCTTCTTCCGACGCTGGCGGCACCCGCACGGGCTGCCGCCGACGTCACCAGCGGGTCCTTCGTCTCCGAGGCCCGTGGAGGCATTCCCACCGGGTGGAAGGTAGCCAGGCCGCCCGGAGTCGACTGGCCCGTGCGCCCGGTCATCATGTTGCACGGCCGCGACGAGAACGCTGAGCGGACCATCTACTGGGGTTACGAGCGGATGCTCGGGGATTTGGTCGCGGCAGGGGCCCCGCCCTTCGCGGTCGCCGCGATCGACGGGGGCAACAGCTACTGGCATCCGCACCAGAACGGCGACGATCCCGGCGCGATGATCATCGACGAGTTTCTGCCGTTGCTCGCCGACCAGGAGGGGCTCGACATCTCCCGCGTCGCCTTCATGGGATGGTCCGCGGGTGGCTACGGCGCGCTGCTCAACGGCGCTCGCCTGGGCGGGCCCCGGACTGCCGCCGTCGCCGCGGTGAGCCCGTCGATTTGGCTGTCCTATCCCGAAGCCACCGCAGACGCCTTCGACAACGAGGAAAACTGGGAAGAGAACTCGGTTTTCGGGCGACCCCAGCTCAACGGGATGCCGGTGTGGGTGTCGTCCGGCTATGACGACAGGTTCTACACCGCCAGTAAGGTTTTCGCCGAGCAGCTGGCGGCACCGCCAGCCGGCGAGTTCGGTCCGGGCGCGCATGAGGGCGGGTATTGGTTATCTCAGGTCCCGCAGGCACTGAGCTGGATCGCGCCGATCCTGGCCGCCTAGAGTCCCGGATTCGGGGGGATCTCGAAGGTCATCGAGGGTTCCTTGGGCGCTTGCACACAACGGACCGTCCACCAGTTGGCAATCGAACCCGACCGCCGGTCTTCGCACTGACGCACTTGTTCCTGCCTGATGCCATCAAACTCACGGGCCGTTTCACAGGAACGCGCCGCCGCTTGATGCGCGAATTCGTAACGGAGGACCAGCGCGTCGATCACGAGCAGGCCATCACGCCGAGCCAGCTTGCTGGCGAGCACAACATCGTCCTGCGCCATTCCACGGATGTCCGCCTCCAGCGTCATTCCATGGTCGGCATGATCATCTGGCATCAACACCCGCAGTGATTCCGCCTCACGCCGCAAGGCTTGGCTGAGCGCCGAGGCGGCAGGTCCGATCCGCGTGTCCTGCCACGACCACGTGCGACCCTTTGTCAGTTTCGCGAAGTCGTCGAATTCGGGTGCGGCACGCTCACTGACGGCGAGAAAGGCAGTACACAAAGACAGTTCATGGACATCAGGCGCCGGCACGGCTTGGGACGTGTTCGACTTCCAGCTCACCGCCAGCAGCACGACGGCGACAACCACCACGATCGTTCCCGTGATCACCCACCGGTGTCGCATCTGCCCGCCCCTAGACGCTGATGCGCCCCTCGGCGGCGGCCAATCCGATATCGCTACGGAAGTGGCTGCCCGGCAGGCGAACTGCCTCGATCTTCGCATAGGCGTCGGCCCGCGCGGCCCGCAGGTCGGTACCGGTACCCACGACGGACAGCACGCGGCCACCCGAGGACACGACGGCGCCATCCTCCCGACGGGTTGTCCCGGCGTGCAGCACGCCCTCGGCCTCGGAGCCGGTGATCACGTCGCCGGTGCGCGGACGCAACGGATAGTTCTCGGCGGCCAGCACCACTGTGACGGCACTGCCCTTCTGCCAGCGCAGTGGCCCGAAGTCCTCGAGGACGCCGGTCGCGGCGGCATTCAGCAGTTGCCCCAATGGCGATTCCAGCAGCGCCAGCACCGCCTGCGTCTCGGGATCGCCAAAGCGGCAATTGAATTCGACGACAGACGGGCCGGTCGAGGTGATCGCCAGCCCCGCATACAGAACTCCCGTAAACGTGCTGCCGCGTTTAACAAGCTCAGCGGCAACAGGTTTGACGATGGTGTCGACAATCTCGGCGACGGTCTCGTCGGGCAGCCAAGGCAGCGGGCTGTACGCGCCCATGCCGCCGGTGTTCGGACCGGTATCGCCGTCACCGACTCGCTTGTGGTCCTGGGCCGGCAGCAGCGGCACCACCGTCTCGCCATCGACAATGCACAGCAGCGAGACCTCGGGCCCGTCCAGGAAGGACTCCAGCAGCACCGGATGGCCGTCGTCGAGCAGGCTCGCGGCGTGAGCACGAGCCGCGGCGCGATCGTCGGTGACCACCACACCCTTGCCCGCTGCCAGCCCGTCGTCCTTGACCACCCAGGCCGGCTCGCTCGCGAACCGGTCCAGCGCGGCATCCAGATGCGCAGGGTTGTCAACGATTTCGCTGCGCGCGGTGCGCACGCCCGCGGTCGTCATGACGTCCTTGGCGAACGCCTTGGAACCCTCAATGCGCGCGGCAGCCGCCGAGGGGCCGAAGCACGCGATACCCGCCGCACGGACGGCGTCGCCCACACCCAGCACCAACGGCACCTCGGGGCCGATGACGACGAGATCGATGTTCAGCTTGGCAGCCAACGCCGCGACCTCGGCACCGGAGCCGATGTCAACGGCATGCTGCTCGGCCACGGCTGCGGTGCCCGCATTGCCGGGGGCTATCGCCAGATAGTCGACGCTCGGGTCACGCCTGAGGGCGATCAACAAAGCGTGTTCACGGCCACCGGACCCAATGACAAGGACGCGCATGCCCCAGACCCTATCGGCTCGGGTATGCCTGGCTATGCATCCGGGCGGTATCCCCGCAGCAGCTTGGCCAGCAGCTCGTCCCTGCCCGCGACGAGCTCCGGGTAGGGACGCAGCGTCTTCACCAGTGCCTCCCCGTCGAACATGTCAGTGATCATGAAGACCAACGTGACGAGGTCCGCGTCGGATAGCCGGTCGGTCCCCGGTACCGATCGCGCCAGCGCCACCATCTGAGCGCCGTATTCGGCCACCGCGACCTGCAAGGTCTCCCGCAACTGGGAGTCGGTACGCGCGGCCACCATGAGTTCGTAGAGCACGGCGTTAATGGGCTCTTCCTTGAGGGAGCGCATCACCGCCATCACGTCCTCGAATTCGGTAAGGCGATCGCCTGCCTCATCGAACTGCGCGCGCACAGTGGCCAGCTGGCGACGCAACGTCTCGCGCGCCACCGCAGCCATGAACTCACCGACAGTCGGAAAATGCCGGAACAGCGCCCCGTAGGAGAGCCCAGCCCGCTTCGCGATCCGCTGCACGGAGGCACGCGAATATCCCAGCTCAGCGATGGTGCCGATACCGGAATCGAGCAGCCGCGCGATCGTGGATTCACGGCGCTCGGCCTGGGTGGGACTCACGGGTGCACACTAGAGGAATACCGCTCCAATGTGGCCCCCATCACTAACATTGTGATTGGTTGCCATCTTTTTTAGACTCGCCGTAACACCCAACGAAGGGCAGCCCCCATGAGCGACTACGACCTCATCATTCGCGATGGCCTCTGGTTCGACGGCACCAATTCCGAACCCCGTAGGGCCAACCTCGGTATCAAGGAGGGGCGGGTTGCCACCGTCTCCACCGCGGAGCTCGACGAGACCGATTGCCCCGAGGTGATCGATGCCGGTGGCAAGTGGGTGCTCCCGGGATTCGTCGATATGCACACCCACTACGACGCCGAGGTGCTGCTCAACCCCGGCCTCGACGAGTCGGTGCGCCACGGCGTCACCACCATCGTGCTGGGCTGCTGTTCCATGTCGACCGTCTATGCCAAGCCCGAGGACGCCGCCGACCTATTCAGCCGGGTGGAGGCAGTGCCTCGCAAGCATGTGATCGGCGCGCTCAACGAGTTCCAGGACTGGACCGATCCGGAAAGCTACGTCAAGAAGATCGACGCGCTGCCGCTCGGCCCCAATGTGACGTCCTTCCTGGGACACTCGGATCTGCGCACCGCCGTCATGGGACTGGGCCGCGCCACCAACAACTGGTCCTTCCCCACTCGCACGGAACTCGACCGGATGGCTGACATGCTCGAGAAGGCACTCGATGCCGGCATGCTGGGGATGTCGGGCATGGACGCCCCGATCGACAAGCTCGATGGGGACCGCTACCGCTCGCGCGCGCTGCCGTCGACCTACGCATGGTGGCATGAGCGGTGGCGCCTCATCAACGTGCTGCGCAAGCGTGATCGCATCCTGCAGAGCGCCCCGAACATCAACAACCCGGCCACCGCGGTGCTGTTCTTCCTGTCCACGGGAACACGTTTCTTCAAGCGCCGCAAGGCTGTTCCCGTCAGCCTGCTGGTCGCGGCCGACTCCAAGAGCATCAAGGGCGCTAACGTGTTCTTCAGCGCCGCAGCCCGAATCGGCAACAAGATCTTCAAGTCCAACGTCAAGTTCCAGCACCTGCCCGTGCCGTTCACGCTGTACTCCGACGGCATCGATCTGCCGGTGTTCGAGGAGTTCGGTGCGGGCACCGCCGCCCTGCACATCAAGGAGCAGCTGGAGCGCAACAAACTGATGGCCGACAAGGAGTATCGCCGCAAATTCCGGCGCGAGTTCGCCCTCAAGAAGCACAAGCCAGGCCTGTGGCACAAGGACTTCCACGATGCCGTCATCGTGGAATGCCCCGACGCCGCGCTGATCGGCAAGACCTTCGGTCAGATCGGTGACGAGCGCGGAATCGAGGGACTGGATGCCTTCCTGGACGTCCTGGTCGAGAACGGCGAGAAGAACGTCCGCTGGACGACGACCGTCGGCAACCACCGCCCCAAGGTGCTCGATGAGATGGCCAAGGACCCCAACTTCCAGCTGGGCTTCTCCGATGCCGGTGCGCACCTGCGCAATATGGCGTTCTACAACTTCCACCTGCGCTTCCTCAAGCGCATGAACGACGCCCAGAAGGCCGGGAAACCCGTCTTGTCCCTTGGCCACACCGTGCATCGACTCACGGGCGAACTGGCTGACTGGTTCGGGCTGGACGCCGGGCACCTGCGTGAGGGCGACCGTGCCGACTTCGTCATCATCGACCCGGAGAAGCTGGACAGCAGCGTCGACGCCTACAACGAGGCGCAGGCTCCGTTCTTCGACAACCTGTCTCGCATGGTGAACCGCAATGACGAGACCGTCATTGCCGCCGCGGTAGGCGGCAAGGTGGTGTTCCGTCTCGGTGAGTTCATCGAGGGGTACGGACACGATCTGCAGACCGGCCGGTATCTGAAGGCCGGTGAGAAGCTCGCGGTCCGATGAGCGCGGCGACACGCCTGTCGACGTTCACCCATGACGGGCTGACCTTCGACGTCATCGACGCGGGCCCGCTCGACGGACCGGTGATCGTTGCACTGCATGGTTTTCCTGAGCGGGCGACCATGTGGTCGGAGATCATTCCGAAGCTGACGGACGCCGGATTCCGGGTGCTGGCGCCCAACCAGCGGGGCTACTCCCCCGGCGCCCGGCCAATCGGCGTGCGCAACTACGCCCTGGACAAGCTCTCGGGCGACATCCTGGCCCTCGCCGATCAGGCCGGGGTTCCGAAATTCCATGTGCTGGCGCATGACTGGGGCGCTGCGGTGGCCTGGCAGCTTGCCGGAAACCACGGCGACAGGGTGCACACCGCGTCCGTGCTGTCGGTGCCGCACCCACGCGCATTCCGGGATGCCATGCCGCGCGGCCAGATCCTGCATTCCTGGTACATGCTGCTGTTCCAGATCCCACGACTTCCCGAATGGCTGTTCAGCTTCAACGATAGGGAATCGTTCCAAAAGTTCGGCAAGAAGTGGATGAAGGTCTCCGACCGGCTCGCCGAGCGCATACGGGAACTGTTCAGCGAGCCCGGAGCTACTACCGCAACGGTGAATTGGTACCGGGCGATGCGGTATTCGCTGCGGTCACCGGCGCGGGCCGTACGGGTGCCCACTCTCTTCATCTGGAGCGACGGGGACTCCGCGGTGACTCGCGCCGCGGCCGATGCCAATCCCAAGTACGTCGACGCGCCCTATCGTTTCGAGGTCTTCGAGGGCGTGTCCCATTGGATCGCCGAGGAGCGGCCCAACGAAACGGCGGCACTGGTTCTCGAACACATCGCCGAGCACTCTTCCTAGCGCCTACCGGGATTCCAGTACCGCCGCGGCGTCCTGTAACCCGCGGATGGCCGCGGCAATTGCCGGCCGGTGCTGGGCGCCGGGACGGGCCAGCACCTCGTACAGCCGCCCGGCACGGACCTCGCGGATGACCAGCCGCGCCACCCGCGGGCTCCGGCTCACGTATCGCGGCATCAACGCGATGCCATGACCGTGGGCCACCATGTCTTCGACAATCTGGAAATCCTTGAACCGGAACCGGACTCGGGGCCGAATGCCCGCCGATACCCCGAGTGAGACCAGAACATCGTCCACCGGGAACCCCTCGGGGACACTGATCCAGGTCTCGTCCGCCAGCTCACCCGGCGTCACTGAGCCACGCCCTGCCAGTGGGTGATCGTTATGCACCAGCAGATCGATCGGCTCTCGCATGAGCGTCATCGACCACACCCGCGCAGACCGCAGGGCGGCGGCCCGCTCGTCCCGGTGGGTGACAACGATGTCGTACTCGGTCAGCAACCCGGGGGCCTCGCTGTAGGTCACGTCCTCGTCACCTGGTCGCACATCCACCACCCCCTCGACGGCGGCGACAAGCCTGGGCAGCAGCAGACTCCCACCGGAGGGGAACGATGCGATCCGCACAACCGGTTGTGTCCCCTCCCGGTAGGCCACCATCTCCTCCGCCGCCCGGTCGACAGCGGCAATTACCTCGTCGGCGCGCAGCACCAGCGCGCGGCCGGCTTCCGTCAGGGCGATACCCCGGCCGTCCTGCCGCAGCAGGGCCACGCCCGCCTCGCGCGCCAGCACCTTCAACTGCTGCGATACCGCCGAAGGGGTGAGCCTCATCGCATCGGCGACCTCGCCGACGGAGCCGCGATCGGCAAACTCACGCAGAATCCGCAGGCGACGCAGGTCCATGAAGAAAATCTACATTAATAGTGCACATTAATTAGATTGTGCTGAATCGATTCGGTGCGCAGGATCGACGGCATGACAACCCGGCACCGTCTCCTCGGACTGACCGTCGCGGTGCTGTGGGGTGTCAACTTCCTGGCCATCCACGCTGGGCTGGAACATTTCCCGCCGGTCTTCTTCGCCGGGCTGCGATTCGCGGTACTGGCGGTTCCGGTGATCCTGTTCGTGCCGTGGCCACGGGTTCGGATGCGGTGGTTCCTGTTGTACGGAGTCGGGTTCGGCACCGTCCAGTTCGCGTTCCTGTTCCTTGCCATGGCGAATGGGATGCCGACAGGACTCGCCTCCCTGGTGCTACAGGCCTCGGCGCCCTTCACCGCGATCCTGGGCGTGCTGCTGCTCGGCGAGCGGATGTCGGGCCGGCAGATCGCGGGTATCGCTCTTGCCGTCGGCGGCATGGCGCTGATCGCGGCCGATCGCGCAGCACACGGTGCGTCCACCGCGCTGGTGCCGGTAATCCTGACGCTGCTCGGCGCCCTCGGTTGGGCCTTCGGCAATATCGGGAGCCGAAAAGCCATGGCGGGCAACACCGATCCGCGCACGCCATTGCGCCTCACCCTGTGGATGTCGGTGGTGCCGCCCATACCGCTGTTCGCGCTGTCGGCTCTGACCGAGGGACCATCGGCAGGCTGGCGCGCGCTGGCCTCGATCGATCAACGCAGCGGACTTATCGCACTCGGCGGCCTGGTGTACATCGTGCTGCTGGCCACCGTCGTCGGCCTGGGCCTGTGGACCTACCTGATGGGCCTGTACCCGGCGAGCCGCGTGGCGCCGTTCTCGCTCCTGGTCCCAGTGGTGGGCATCACCGCGTCCTGGCTGACCCTCGGCGAGCAACCGACGGCCCTGGAACTCGCGGGTGCGGCGGTGGTAATCACCGGCTGCCTGATCGGCATGACGGTGCGCCCAGCCGCCCGTAGCGACGCGCATGCACCCGTGTCCCGCGAGCTGTCCGCAGCCTGCGCCCAGACGGCGGGCCACTAACCTAGGGACATGTCCAGCGTCTTCACGAAGATCATCAACGGAGAACTGCCCGGTCGGTTCGTCTACGAGGACGACGACGTCGTCGCGTTTCTGACCATCGCACCGATCACCCAGGGACACACCCTGGTGGTGCCGCGAGCCGAAATCGACCAGTGGCAGGACATCGACGCGGACGTTTTCGCGAAGGTCAATCTCGTCGCACAGCGCGTCGGCCGCGCCATCCGCAAGGCCTTCGACGCACCGCGTGCCGGTTACATCATCGCGGGCATGGAGGTGCCACACCTGCACATCCATGTCTTCCCGGGCTTCACGCTGACCGATTTCAGCTTTGAGAACGCCGACCCCAACGCTTCGGCGGAATCCCTCGACGAGGCACAGGCGAAAATCAAGGCTGCGCTGGCTGAGATCGGCTAGTCCGCACGATCTTTGGCGCGGAAACCTCAGCCTCCGACACCTCAGTATCTACGTCCTCGATCTCGGCTTCGTCGTCGGTCATATCGGCACGCGGCAGCCGCACCTCGAATCGGCAACCCTCACCGGGCGCGGTATGCACGGTGACGGTGCCGTCATGTGCGGCGGTGAGGGCGTCGACGATCGACAGCCCCAGCCCGGTTCCGCCGCTACTGCGGGTACGTGACGTGTCCGCGCGATAGAACCGCTCAAAGACGCGTTCGGCGTCGGTTTTCGTCATGCCCGGCCCGGCGTCGATGACCTCCAGGACGGCGTCGTCTCCCTCGGTGCCCACCCGGACCCGGACGGCGGCGGTGGTGTGCCCGAGCGCGTTGCTCACCAGATTGCCCAGCACCTGGCGCAACCTCAGCTCGTCGCCGATGACCTCCGGGGTGCCGGGGCCATCGAAGACTTCCAGTTCCACATCGCGTTCGGGCGCAGTCGCTTTCGCATCGTGGACAGCATCAGTGGCCAGTACCAGCAGGTCGACGAGCCGCTGCTCCATGGGCCGATGCGCGTCCAGTCGCGCCAACAGCAGCAGGTCCTCCACGAGCTGACCCATGCGGGTCGACTCCCCTTCGATACGGCCCAGCACCAGCTCGATGTCGGTGGCCGCACCCTGGCGATAGAGCTCGGCGTAGCCACGGATGGTGGTCAGGGGTGTGCGCAATTCATGACTGGCATCGGTGATGAACCGGCGCATGCGCTCCTCCGAAGTTCGAGCGGTTGCGGCCGATTTTTCCGAATCGGCCACCGCACGCTGAATCTGCGCCAGCATTCCATTGAGCGCCAACGATAATCGGCCCACCTCGGTGCGCGGGTCGCGTTCCGGTACCCGTCGATCGAGATGACCCGCGGCGATATCGGCTGCCGTCGCCTCTACTTCGGCCAGCGGACGCAGGCTGCGGTGCACCAACCAATATCCGGCGATACCAAGCACAGTCAGCACCGCGATCCCTATCGCCACCTGCAACCACAGCAGGTCGCGGGCCGTGGTGCGCACATCGGTGATGTCCCGGGCAACGGTGGTGTACCCGCCCAGCGCGTCGTGGCGGGACACCGCACGCCACTCCGTAGTGCCGTCGGCCGAGCGCACCGTCACGGGGCGGCCGCCCACATCGTTGTCGAATGGCAGGTCCGGATCGGCGCGCGCGCGATCGTTGAGCATGATGACCACCCGCCCACGGTCATCGGTGGTGCGGATGAAGAACAAGGACGGGGGCCGATGCCGATTGGTGTCGAAGGCAGGCGGGGGTGGAGGTGGCCGGTTCGCCCACCCATTCGCAGCGTCGATCAGCTCGCGATCGGCGCGGTTCATCATGGTGCGCTGCATGGTGGTAGTCACCGCAATGCCAGATGCCACCAACCCCAGCGCAACCAGAACCAAGGTTCCGACCACGAGGCTCACCCGCAGCGGTACACCCCGACGAACGCCGGGGCGGCTACTCACCGCGGCTCGCGCAATACGTATCCCACGCCACGAAGCGTATGCAATAGCCGCTTCTCACCGTTGTCGATCTTGCGCCGCAGATACGAGACGTACGACTCGACGACGTTCACATCGCCGCCAAAGTCATAACGCCACACATGGTCGAGGATCTTGGGCTTACTGAGCACGGTGCCCGCGTTGATCATGAAGTACCGCAGCAGCGTGAACTCGGTGGGCGAGAGCGCAACCGGCTCGCCGGTCTTCCACACCTCGTGAGTGTCCTCGTCGAGCTCGATATCGGCGAAGCTGAGTCGCGACTTGCGAGCCGGCTCCGAGCCCATCCCGGAGCGACGCAGGATCACCCGCAGCCGGGCGACCACTTCTTCCAGGCTGAACGGCTTGGTCACGTAATCATCGGCGCCCAGCGTCAGCCCGGCGATCTTGTCCTGCAGACCGTCACGGGCGGTCAGGAACAGCGTCGGCGCATCGATACCGTCGGCCCGCAGCCGGCGCAGCACGCCGAATCCGTCCATTCCGGGCATCATCACGTCGAGGATCACCGCATCGGGACGAACCGTGCGGGCCAGATCCAGGGCGGCGGCGCCGCTGTCGGCGGTGTAGACGTCAAACCCCTGGAATTTCAGACTGACCGAGAGCAATTCGACAATGTTCGACTCATCGTCGACCACCAGCACCTTGGCGGGGGTGGTGCCGTTGGCGGGAAAAGTTCCTTGGTGTGTCTCAGTCGTGATGCTCACCTCCGACAATCTTCCCCTCAAAATTTACGGTGCGCTGGATCTTCGCTGTGAGGTTCCTGTGAGTTCTTCACAGGAGATTGTCAGCCAACCACGCAAAGTCACCCTAGAGTTGTGCCATGAAGCTGGTGTCGCTGCTCACCGCGCCGCTCAAGATTTCGCTGGCCGTTGCCGATACCGGCTTGGCAGTGGCCGCCAAGGCGATCGATACCGGGCGCGAGATCCTCGCTGAACTTCCGGACGGGCAGCCCCACGACGGCCATCGCGATGCCCCCGGGTCGGGCCTGGTGGGCACCGTCGAATCCCTGCTGGGGCTGGCCGGACGCAAGAGCCCGTTGCAGTCGGCGATGAAGGTCGCCGAGCTCATGGAGGAAGACAAACCGATTGGCAGGGCGCTGCGGCCGGGCGGGCCGGTGGAGCGCGTCATGGCGCCCGGCGGGCTTGCTGATCGACTCACCGAACCCGGCGGCGTCCTGGACCGGCTCTTCGCTAAGGACGGGCCCGTCGACAGACTGACCTCACAGGACGGCGCACTGGACCGGGCGCTGGCACCGGGCGGGCTGGTCGACCAGCTGCTCGCCGAGGACGGGATTCTCGAACGGCTGATGCGCGAAGAGGGCGTCCTGGACAAATTCACCGCGAAGGACGGTCCGCTGCAGCAGTTGGCCAACCTGTCGGAGACGGCCGCCAAGGTGGCGCCCAACATCGATGCGCTGACGCCCACCATCGAGCTATTGACCGATACCGTCTCAGCGCTCAGCTCCGTGGTCGGTCCGCTGGGCGGTTTCCTGCCGCGCCGTCGGCCGTCGCGACCGTCCGGCGCACCGCGGCCGATACGGTCCGAGCGGATTATCGAAGGTGAGATCTAGTCGGCGGGCTAGTACGACTTTCCGTCCGCATAGCGCTGCCTGCGGAAACTGCGGCCATTGCCGCGATTGCGGCTCTTGTAGGTCGGTAGTTGAGAGTCGCAGTTGGGGCAGACCAGCCGAAGATTCTCTCGACAATTGTTGGCGGGGTTTCCGTCGATATGGTCCAGGACCAGTACGAGCGGGGAGTCTTGCCAGATGCTCGCGCCGCTGCAGATCGCACAACGGCCCGATTGAGCCTCGGCGAGAAACGCGCGGACGTAATGTCCGCGACGACCGTCGACCCATGCCTCGCCCGATACGAGCCACAGTTTGACGCGCTCGTCACGCCTAGCCATCGCCTGGCAGGCGTTGCTGCAATAGACCTTCTGACTGCGCGTGGAAAGTGACCTTCCACAGCCGAGGCACGTTCTCATGGGTTGAAATTAAGGGCAGGTACTGACAACTCGAATCCCTTGTGGAGCCCCCGGTCAGGATTGAACTGACGACCTTCCGCTTACAAGGCGGGTGCTCTACCACTGAGCTACGGAGGCGATGGAACGTCGAACATCCTAGCGGTCTTCGTCGATGACATGTTTGGAGCCCACCCACGCGGCCTGGCACATCGCTAGCCGTTGAGCAGCAGCGCCACCAGCAGCACAACCATCACCAGCAGCAGGATGCTGAGGAATGTCGGCATATGACTCGGTGGCAGGTCGGCATCACGGCGCATGGCGTCCTGCACCCGGCGCCGCCGTCGCGCGGCGGCCATCGCCAGCACGCCACCGGTGATGACCAGCAGGATGCTTGCCACATGCCGGGCACCCGGAATCCAGAACTCCGGAACGAACTGCATGAGGGCTACCCCGCTGGCGATGAGCGCCAGCGAGGTACGCACCCAGGCCAGATATGTCCGCTCGTTGGCGAGCGTGAATCGGTAATCGGGTTCGGCGCCAACGGATTCGCCGACGCTCACGAACCGTACTTCAGCCACAACGGAAGCACCTTGTTGAGGCGATCCATGAACTTCTGCAGTCCCACGCGGTGTTCACCGAAGCCCATCGGGTCAATCCGATACTCGGGGAACGCAATTCCGGCCCCAAACAGACCGGGAGCGATGATCCCATTGGCGGCATTGCACTCCAGGTGCCCCCACTGCGGCGCAGCGGGTATTGGCCTCGGGCTGAATCCGACGGTGTAGACGGCGTAATCGCAGCTCTGGAGCAGCTCGGAGAATTCAGGGCTCTCGACCAGGCAGCGCTGCAGCCGGTCGGGCAGCACTCCGTCGATGTTCTCCCGCGCCCAGCGTGCGGCCTCCCCCTTCAAACCAGTGTCGTCGAACAGCGTCCAGTCCCCCATGTCGACCGCATAACGCAGCGGTCCGCGATAGAAGTTGATGACCTTGGCCGCCGTACCGGCCAGCAGGTTGGGCAAGGCGATCATGCTCGAATGTGACGCGCCGAACACCGCAACGGTGGCCCCCTCGAGCGGCAGCGCAGCGAGCTTCTCGGGATTGAGTGCCGCCTCGATCGGGATCTCGTTCAACCACGGGTAGTCGAGCGTCTTGGGAACCGAACCAACCGCGAGGATCACGTTCTTCGAAGTGATATCACCCGTCTCGGTCCGCACGGTCCACCGGCCGCCCTGCAGTGCCAGACCCGTCGCCGTCGTGCGCAGGGCCCTCACTTGCTCACAGAGCTGCCCGGTAATCCACACCAGCGGATCCGCCACATCGCCAAGCAGACAGGTATCCGTGGGCGCCAGATCGTTCAGCGCGAAATGCGGTGCATGGGCGAACCGGAAGGATTGCGAGCCCGTCAGGTAGTTGATGAACAGCTTGACCGACGTATTACTCGGCACGGCACGCCATTTCGTACCAAAGTCGCCTGCGGCGAACTCCGGGTCGATCCAGGCGATCGAGCCGGGCGGCACTCCGTGATCGAGGAGCTTCCCCACTGCCGCGATTCCCGCGGGGCCCGCGCCGACCACTGTCCACCCGTATTCACTCACTGTTCTGCCCTTCTCTGCGTGAAAATCCAGGAACGCCACCGCCGATGCTTCCGGTGACTGTCTTCGATTGTTCTGCGCAAAGAAGCCCGTGAGTAGTGACTAATCCGTGAACAGCCCCAAAGTTTTACTTATAAACACAGGTAGAACGGCTATCACTGTTCTGTATTGTCCGTTTCCCAGGTACTCGGGAGCATGGGGACCACCTGCCGGGTGTCATCCGATCCGAATCGGACCGTCCCGGCGGTGTGTGCACTGGTCGCGGCGGGCGCCGTGCCTGCGAATCCCAGCTTGCCGGCACCCCTATTGGTCGCGCCGGTCTCGGTGGAGTACTCGGCCGTTGCACCCATACCGGCAGTCTCTTCCAGGTATTCGTAGCGCTGGCCTCCGATACGCGCCTTGCTCTTGCTGCGCTGTCTGCGCCGAGCCGGAGCCACCGCGGCCACACTCGCCGCCGCGGCGGCATCGATCGTGTCGACGACGGAATCCGACGATTTCGCCGTGCCCTTGGGGCCAAAGCTCACCCCGGGCGGCACCAAACCGGGTATGGCATAGGTGATCCCGCTCATTGATGCCGGAGCGGCGGAGGAAGCCGGGGCGGTAGTGCCCTGCGTGGGAGTGGCCGGCGCCGAGCCGCCTGAAGGGGACGCGGACATCGCCGGCAGGGGCACAGCCGCCATCCCCGCCTCCGGACGGTGCACAGCCCGCAATGCTGGCCTGTCCGCAGAGGGCGCTGCCGCCGGAGCCGGAACCGCTGCCGGAGCGGGCCGAAGGTGTACCAGTGCCGCCAAACCGCTGAGCCCACTGAGAGCGGGAATGAGAAACGGCAGCAGGTACGAGGCGTAATACGGGTACCAGAGCAAGTCGTAGAGGAAAAGCATGATCACGGCGAGCACGGCAGAGGTCGCCGGGTTGAAGCCCATCTTCTCGAACCACTGCTGAAAACCCTGCAACATCTTCATGATCTGGTCCGGAGAACCCGGGACATCCGATTGGTCACTGCGGGCCTCACCGCCGGGCCCGAGAATCGGGGGTGCCGGCTGGGTCGGCGGTATCGCCGACGTCATGGCCTCGGCGGTCGCCTGATAGGCACTCATGGTGGCCGCCGCTTGCACCCACATGCGGACGTAGTCGGCTTCGTTGAGCGCGATCGGGATGGTGTTGATTCCAAAGAAGTTCGTGCCAACCAGCACTCCGTGCGTGAGGTGGTTGATGGCGAGCTCGGCCAGGGTGGGCATGGCCGCCAGCGCGCCGCCATAGGCCGCCGCGGTTGTTTCATGTTGGGTGGCAATGACAGCGCTCTCGACAGCAGACTGCTCGAGCCAGGCCAGGTACGGCCCGTGAGCCGCTACGTACTCCGACGCGCTGGGCCCCTGCCAACTGCTTGCCTGAACTCCGGCCAAGACCTGGGTCAACTCGACGGCCGTGCGCGCGTAGTTGTCCGAGATCTCTTGCCACTGCACGGCGGCGGCGAGCACCGCGCCCGGACCGGGTCCCGCACTCAACAGCGCCGAATGCACCTCCGGCGGCTCCGCCATCCATATCGGTGCCGTCACACGCCGCCTCCCTGCTGAATAGACGCAAACGGTTTCGCGTCTCCATGGGAGTAGTCGGACCCTGCGTCAGAAAGTTCCCGCACAATCAGAATCAGCGTCCGAAATCACATGTATCGTTGCGCGCCAGGAATTCCCACGTACCGTAACCGTCCCGTACAGTCGGGCCCATGCCAGTCATCGATGCTCGACACCTCGACGGCGTGTCTGAGACCGCACTGCTCACGCTGCATCAACGGGCGACCGAGGCGGCCCGGCCGGACGGCATCATTGATGACCCCATGGCCATCGCACTGCACACCAGCCTTGATTACGATTTCCAGCATTTCGGGCGCACACACCAAGCTACCGCCTTGCGCGCCTTGATATTCGACACAGCCACGCGGGAGTATCTGACGGGGCATCCTCGTGCGAGTGTGGTGGCCTTGGCCGAGGGATTGCAGACGAGCTTCTGGCGCGTCGACAACGGCGAGCTCACCTGGATATCGGTGGATCTGGAGCCCATCGTGCGGCTGCGCCAGCAGCTGCTCCCGCGATCGGACCGGTTGCACTACTGTGCCCAATCCGCGCTCGACTATTCATGGATGGACCGGGTCGACGGCTCGGGTGGTGTGCTGATCACGGCCGAGGGCCTCTTCCAGTACCTGGAGCGCGAGCCGGTGTTCGATCTGATCACCGAGTGCGCCAAGCGTTTTCCCGATGGAAGGCTGGTTTTCGATTCTGTGCCTAAGTTCCTGAGTACGCACTCCCAGCGCGGCATGAGACTCAGCGAGCAGTACACCGTTCCACCAATGCCCTTCTCGTTCACCGCAAATCAGTACGGAGAACTCCGCGCCATCCCCGGCATCCGCAGCGTGCGCGAGCTGCGGATGCCCGCCGGGCGTGGCAAGGTACTGCGCTGGGCCGGCCCGATGCTGTACGCACTGCCCGGTCTCGACCGGCTGCGCGCACCTCACACCGTGATCGAGTTCGGCTGAAGTACTGCAGCTTTCGTCGGGTAGACGCTATCCGGCGGCGACGGCGAAATCACCGCCGGCACGCACAAGCGTGTCGTGAACTTCCTCCACTGACAGCACGCTGTCGGACAGAACCCGTACTGTCGACGCACCCTTGGGATCCAGATCGACGGACACCTCGCGCACCGGATCGAGTGCGGTCAGCGCCTCCGTCACTCCCATGACGCACGAGTTGCAGTGCATCCCGCTGATGGCGAAGATTTGCTCGGACATATCGTGTTTCCTCCTGAAATGTTTATTCACAACAGATGTGAAGGCGCGAGGCCTCCATGGCAGGGCGTTTATGCGCCCCATTTGA
>NZ_MAEW01000023.1 GCF_002013375.1 Mycobacterium sp. D16Q13
GGGGCGGTCCTCGGGGTGGAACCGGACAGGCCACGGCCGCAGACCGGCCAGGCGCCACGGCCTTGGCCCGCGAGCACCTTCTCGGCGATCGCGATCTGCTGTTCCTTGGTGGCCAGGTGAGCGGACGGGGCGTACTGGCCACCACCGCTGTTGATCCAGGTGCTGGGCGAGAACTGCAGTCCGCCCTGGTACCCGTTACCGGTGTTGATGGCCCAGTTGTTACCCGATTCGCAGCGCGCGACCTGGTCCCACTCGCCATCGGTGGCTGCTGCGGCCGTCGCGGCCATCATCAGACCGCCACCGACAAGGCCTGCACCTGCTACCGCGACCTTGGCCGCTTTAGCGCCCGCCTTGGTGGGCTTACTGTGCCGTCCACTCATATGTCCGTCGTATTCCTCTCTGTGACGCACCTGCGAGGTCAGCTGTCGGGTTCGAACGAGAGGTCGCTCGGCCCGGTTGCCCGGGCTTCACCCCAAGAACCATGGAGGTTCGTGCTGGAGATCGAGATCTCCGGCGGTTGGGTTCCCCGCCTCCGTCCCTTGGTTTACCGACGAGGTGCCACACCCGAGGGACGGAGCTCGGTGCGCGGGTATGGACTTCGGATGACGGTACGTGCCCGCGCGCATCTCGTCATGTTGGACATTCCCCGGTGTTTCGTCCACAACGGGGTGGGTTTATTCCCATCGGCGGTGAGGTCTGCGCAGGTTATTGGGTAGCTCCACCACCCCGTGTCCGCGTCGTGACCCTTCTGTGACCTTCGGATGTGTGTCGTAGATCACGGAATTACCTAGGGGTCCCTGTATGCAACTCTCAGAGTTACCTTAGAGCTTCCTTAGGAAAAGGACGGGCCAGCGCACTTCTATCCTCCAGCGAACGGAGGAAGAACATCCACGACAGAGCCTGATTCCGGCCGGTGGGAGCGGTCGCGGACCGCCACGCCGTCATAAAGAAAGGAACAACGCGCCAATACGCGTTCCAGTTCCGGTCCTTTCGTGGCCAGTTGACGGGTTAGATCGTCGAAAGAGGCCCCCGTGGGGAGCTCGACGGTCTCCTCCTGGACACCTGCGGCGGTCGCGGCAGCGGCGAAATACCGGACGTGGATGCTCACCTAGCCGCCGATCGCGCTCATCGGACGATCTGGCTGCAGGAACGAGGGGTCGTTGATCCCATGCCCCGGTTTCTTCCCCCACATGGCGACCTGCCACGCCGACGCCACCATCGCGTCGGTGGCGCCGGAGCGGAGCAGCCCGCGCAGGTCTGACTCTGCCGTGGCGAACAGGCAATTGCGCACCTGTCCGTCGGCCGTCAGCCGGGTGCGATCACAGTCCCCGCAGAACGGCCGCGATACCGACGCGATGATCCCGACCGTGGCAGGGCCTCCGTTGACCAGCCAGCGTTGTGCTGGTGCGCTGCCACGGGGTGCCGGGTCCGTGCTCAGGGTGAACTCCCGGCTCAGGGCGGCGTGGACTTCGTCGGCCGTCACCATGCGGTCGCGGTTCCAGTTGTGCTCGGCGTCCAAGGGCATCTGTTCGATGATCCGCAGCTCATATCCGTGTTCCAGGCTGAACCGCAGCAGTGCGAGGGCATCCTCTTTGTACTGCTCGGGTGTCAAAACTGCGTTGATCTTTATGGGCGATAGTCGGGCGGCGTCGGCGGCTTCGAGGCCTCTGAGCACATCGGATAACCGGTCGCGGCGGGTGATCGCGGCGAAGCGATCGGCGTCCAACGTATCCAGCGACACATTGATGCGGTCCAGCCCGGCGTCGCGTAGCGCGGCGGCCTTGCGATCCAGGCCGATGCCGTTGGTCGTCAGTGCGATATCGGGTCGCGGTGAGAGGGCGGCCACCGCGGCGACGAGTCGCTCCAAGTCCTTGTATATCAACGGTTCTCCGCCGGTGAACCGGACGCTACGGATTCCCAGCTCGGTCACCGCGATGCCGATAAGCCGAACGTATTCGTCGGCGGTGAGTAGCGCGTCGCTGCGCAACCAGTCCAGTCCCTCCGCGGGCATGCAGTACGTGCAACGCAGATTGCACCGGTCGGTCAATGACACCCGCAAGTCGGTCGCGATGCGGCCGAACGAATCAATCAACGGGGTCATAAGTCCAGCGTAGCGACCACTTGCACGAGCCGAGTAGGATGACCACTCACCGCGCCCTATTTGGGGCGCGTTAATCATGTGAGGTGAGTGCAGTGCCAACCGGCAAGGTCAAGTGGTACGACGCCGAGAAGGGCTTCGGCTTCCTGTCGCAAGAGGATGGCGAGGACGTGTACGTCCGGTCCTCGGCGCTGCCCGCTGGCGTTGAGGGGCTCAAGGCCGGACAGAAGGTCGAGTTCGGCATGGCTGCGGGCCGTCGCGGTCCGCAGGCGCTGAGCCTCAAGTTGATCGACGCGCCACCCTCGGTGCAGAAGACGCGCCGCGAGAGCAGTGGGCCGGTGAACCATAAGCACACCACCGACGAGCTCCACGGAATGATCGAGGACATGATCACCTTGCTGGAGGGCACGGTGCAGAGCGAGCTGCGCAAGGGGCGTTACCCGGACCGCAAGATCGCCCGCAAGGTCTCCGAGGTCGTGCGCGCGGTGGCCAGCGAGCTGGACGCCTGACCTGAGCTCCATCCGCGCCGACGATGTGATCGCGGCGCTCGATGCCGCCGGCGACTCCGGCCGGGCCACGAAGTCGGCACGGTTCTTCAAGACCGGGCCTGGTGAGTACGGCGAGGGCGATGTCTTCGTCGGCGTGTCCGTACCCGATCAGCGCAAGCTTGCGCGGCGATTCCGTGGCATCGGACGCGACGCGGTGGTGCGGCTGCTGGCCAGTGAGGTGCACGAGCATCGCTTGACCGGGTTGATCCTGGCAGTCTGGGAGTTCACCCACGCCGAAGGCGCCGAATGTGAAGCCTGGGTGCAGATGTACCTGCAGCAGGTTCGCGACGGCCGGGTGAACAACTGGGACCTGGTTGATTCCTCGGCTGAGCAGATCCTGGGGGAATGGCTTGTCGGCCAGGACTATTCGCTGTTGTTAGAGCTGGCGGCCGAAGATGACCTCTGGCGTCGGCGGGTGGGCATCATCGGAACCTTCGCCTTCACCAAACGCGGTGATGCGCAACCCCTTCTCGCGGTGGCGCCGCTGGTCATCGAGGACCGCCGGGACCTGATCCAGAAGGCTTACGGCTGGATGCTGCGTGAGGCCGGAAAGCGCTGTGGCGCCGAGATACTCGTCGAATACTTGGATGTGCATGCCGCGGCAATGGGCCGCACGGCACTCAGTTACGCCACGGAGCATCTCGATGCCGAGGCTCGCGCGGAGTATCGAGCCCGGCGCTAGTTCTGCCAGACCGTGGCCACGGACCAGGTGGCCCGTGCCTTGAAGACCTGCTCACCTAATTCGTTGACGCCGACCGTGGGCACTGCCACCTCGATACCCACCAGCTTCCTTCCCGCCCTGTCGACGGTCGGAACGGTGACCGCCGAGCGGTGATCCCAATAGATCACTTGGTCGCCGTACTTTGTCGACGGCGCCGCCAGATCGGCGTACGCCGGTGTGATCGCCCACGGACCTTTGGAGATCTGTGAGTCGACCGAAAGCTGAACGGGTTCAGCATCATTCACGAAAAGTTCGGCTATGCGACCCGGCGAGTCGCATTTGGCGAGCGTTCTATCGCAGTAGAGCAGCGGGCCTACTCGCACCAGGGTGCCGTGGGTGAAAGCGCTGATCTCGGGCCGCTCGTCCTGGTAGCCGCGTAGCTGCCAGGCGATGAACCCCACCATCGCGGCAGCGGTCAACACCAAGACGGCGGCAAGTGCCGCCAGTTTTGCCTTCACGCGACTACCTTGCCACCCTCTTGTTCGGCCATCACCGGGCGGTTGCCGCCCAGGCCCGGGATCAAGGAGACGCCGCGGAAGCTGGCCAGCGTCTGTGCCAGGCCGAGGAGGAGTACCGCCGATATCACCGTGAACCCGACCCATAGGTCGGTGTAGATCATCACGCCTATCGCGCCACCGAGCACCCAGGACAGCTGCAACAGCGCCTCGGAACGCCCGAACGCCGATGCGCGGGATTCCTCGGGCAGGTCGTCCTGCAGGGAGGCATCCAGCGATGCCTTGGCGATGGCGCTGACCCCCGATGTCACCAGTGTCGCGAACACCACCACCGCCAGGACCCCGGCGAAGGCCGCCGCGAGCGCCACCACCGTGACCGCGCTGGCGCACCGCACCACGAGCAGGGCGGGGCGGCCGAGCTTGAGCCGGGCACTGGTGGCATTGCCGGCGAAGTTCCCGATACCGGCGGCGGCGCCGATCATGCCCAGCATCGCGAGCTGTTGGAAGCCGTGCGCATCATGGGATTTGGCTACAAAGGCCGGGTACAGGGTGAGGAAACCGACCATCACCTTGATGGTGCAGTTGCCCCACAACGCGGTGATGATGTTGCGGCCCAGAGGCTGGCGGATCTTGTCCTGCTGCTTGTGGGAGCGGCGGAGCAATATCGTCGGGTGTTCGCCGTCGTCGCCGTGATAGCCGAACGTCGTGGGCACCTCACCGGCAGTCACCTCGACCCACTTCGGGATGCGCATGGACGCCCAGGCACCCACCGCCGCGGCGGCCATGACGGCGAAAAGTGCTCCGGGCAATTGGAACAGACGGGTGAACGACAGCTCGAAGGCTCCGGCGATCGCGCCGCCCACAATGGTCCCGCCGACCAAACCGAAGGTGGTGAGCCGCGAGTTGACTCGAACCAGGTCGATTGTGGGAGGCAGTACACGCGGCGTGACAGCGCTCCGCAACACGCCAAAGGACTTGGACAGCACCAGCATTGATAGCGCGCACGGATACAGCACCCAGGGCGGGAAGCTGCCGCTGGCACCGTCGTAGTTGGCGATCATGATGACGGCGAGCGCGATGCGCAGCCCAAACGATGCGGCGAGCGCGGCCCGGCGCCCGTGTTGCAAACGGTCGAGCGCGGGACCTATCAGCGGGGCGATGACCGCGAACGGCGCGATGGTGATGAGCAGATACAGCGCCACCTTGCTTTTGGATTCGGCGGTGGCGGCGGCGAAGAAGAGTGTGTTGGCGAGAGCCACGGCCATCGCGGCATCCACCGCGAAATTGGCCATGACCGGATAGGTGAGTGCGGTCAGGCCCGATTTGTCGGCGCCGTCGGCCGTCGCGGCCTTGTGGAACAGCCCGTACATCCGGGAGCCCATTTCACGGCTGCGCATCGCGGCGACCCGGGTGACCGTCAGCTTCGGCGGGATCTCCTGGTCGGGTGGGGGCTGCCGTCGCACCCGCTCCCGGTGTTCGTCGCCTAGTGGCGGCAGATACCGGTTCGATGAGCCGCTCGCACGACGAGGATCCCGCTTGGCGCCGCCCGTCGGATAATTGGCCATACCCGGGTGGGAGTTGGCGTCGCGCGCATCCTGATTTCGGCGACGAGATGGGGAGTCACTACCGGATTGGCGGTTCCCGAACCGCGCGTAGTCGTCCCGCACGCATCAATTGTCCCCCACGGTGAGAAGATGGTCAGCGATGGACATCACTATCTCCGGCCGCGACGCCCTTTACACCTGTATCGACCAGGCTCGTACAGCCATCGTCGAGTTCAGTGGGGAGACCGTGGGCAAGTACCTCGGCGCCTCCTCCGAGAGCACCGATCTGCACGCGTTGACCCACCGTTTCGAGGCGGAGCTGCCGGGATACCGCGGATGGCACTGGGAGGTGGTGATGGCCGCCCCACCGGGCGCGACCGTCGCCACCGTCAGTGAGGTCGTGCTTGTGCCGGGCACCGAGGCGCTGCGCGCACCGAACTGGGTGCCCTGGGATCAGCGCATCCGGCCGGGCGACCTTGGCCCCGGCGATCTGCTCGCGCCGCCGCCCAACGACCCTCGATTGGTGCCCGGATACACCGACAGCGGTGATCCACAGGTCACCGAGACCGCGGGTGAGATCGGGTTGGGACGCAAGCAGGTGCTCAGTCTGGCCGGGCGCGTCGACGCCGCGCAGCGGTGGTTCGAGGGCGACTGGGGGCCGGATACCGAGATGGCACGTGCCACCCGTCGGGTGTGCCGGTCCTGCGGTTTCTACCTGCCACTTGCCGGGTCATTGGGTGTCGCGTTCGGGGCATGCGCCAACTCGATGGCGGCCGACGGCCGTGTCGTGCACATCGAGTACGGCTGCGGCGCTCATTCCGATACGCCGCAGCCGGTCAACTCCGCGATGCCGTTGTACGAGCCCTTTGACGACGGCGTTCTGGATCTAGCGGACTAGGCGTTTTCCGCCGCATCTTTGATCTTCGACAGCGAGGTCCGCATCCCTTCGAGGAGCACCACGTCGAACACCTCAGTCCCGCCGAACATCAGGTTCTGCAGGTTGGTGGAGATGGGCGACCGCTTCTCGCCCAGCACGCGGCGCTCGGTCACCCTGGTGCCGCCGGTCGCGGTGGGCTCCAGGTCATAGCTCCACTCGCTGAGGTTGTCCTTGACGTGCCAGGCCAGGCGCCTGTTGGGCTCGACGGCGGTCAGCACGGCCCGTGTCGGCCACACCTTCCAGCCTTTGCGGTTGTAGTTGATGACGTTGGTGCCCGCCTGTACGGGTCCGCGCACGAACATCTTGCGAGTCTGGGGACTCCACCGGGGCATGTTGTCGAGGTCGGCGATCAGTCCCCATACCTTTTCCACGGGCGCATTGATCTCGACGACGGTTTCCAGCAGTGATGCGTTGGGCATGGGTTTGCTCCTCTTTCCAGGGTGTCTACGGGTTTTTTCGAGCTACAAGCCGGTTTGCGCACCGCGTGAGCCACGCCGTGCCGCACGCACTTGGAGCAGGACGATGGCCGTGCCCAGCGCGCCGGTACCGAGTCCGGCGAGTGTGATGGGACGCCAGCATTCGAACGCGGGAATGGTGAAGGCCAAGATGTTGGCAACGAGCCACAGCAGGGTGCCTGCGACGACAACCGGCCACGGATTGAGCAGTGCGGCCGGGAGCGGGGGCGGTTGGGGCGCGGGGGTATCCACTAGATGCGCAGCATACGTGGGAAGAACTACACCGGGCTAGGTCCCTGTGAAAGCCCTGGACGTGCCGTAAGGTTTGGGCCGTGAGCGACCCCGATGCCCGGCTGGCCAGCGATCTGTCGCTTGTTGTCATCCGCCTGGCCCGGCATTTGCGCTTTCGTCGTGCGGATTCCCCGGTCTCGCTGACACAGCTGTCGGCATTGGCAACATTGCTCAACGAAGGTGCGATGACCCCGGGCGCGCTGGCTGCCCGCGAGCGTGTGCAGCCGCCGTCGATGACACGGGTGATCGCCTCCTTGGCCGAGCTCGGGTTGGTGGAGCGTTCGGCGCATCCGACCGACGGCCGCCAGGTAGTTGTCTCGCTGTCGGAGGCAGGCGCAGACATCGTGCTGGCCGATCGCAGCGCCCGCGAGGAGTGGCTGCGCGAGCACCTCGACGATTTCACCCCGGACCAACGCGCGGTGCTGCGGCAGGCGACCGACCTGCTCTCGGCGCTGGTCAATGAAAACGGTTAGCTGACAATCTCGTTAGTCTCTAAAATGATCTACCGTGGCTGACCGCGGCGGGATATTCGTATCGCTGCGCGCACGCAATTACCGGCTGTGGATCAGCGGCCAGATGGTCTCGCTCATCGGAACGTGGATGCAGCGCGTGGCGCAGGACTGGCTGGTCCTGGACCTCTCGCATGGCAACGCCTTCTTGCTGGGTGTGGTGATGGCGCTGCAATTCGGGCCGACGCTTTTGCTGTCGGTATGGGGCGGGATGCTGGCCGATCGCTACGACAAGCGACGGATGCTCATGGTCACGCAGGCATTGATGGCGCTGTTCGCGTTGACGGTCGGTCTCTTGCAGGTCACCGGGCTGGTCCGGATCTGGCATGTGATGGTGGTGGCCTGTGCGATGGGATGCGCCGCGGCCATCGAGGCGCCCACCCGGCAGTCCTTCACCATCGAGATGGTGGGCCCGGAGCACCTGCCCAACGCGGTCGGGCTCAATTCGATGGTGTTCAACCTCGCGGGTGTCATCGGGCCGGCGATCTCCGGTGTACTGATCGGGCTGGTCGGCACCGGCTGGGTCTTCCTGCTGAACTTCGTCAGTTTCGTCGGTGTGGGAATCGCGCTGTGGCGGATGCGGCCAGATGAGCTGCACCCAAGTGATCCGGTTCCTCGCGCCAAGGGGCAGCTGCGCCAGGGATTCTCGTACGTATGGCACCGACGCGACTTGTTCATGATCATGCTGACGGTGTTCCTGGTCTCGACGTTCGGGCTCAACTTTTCGCTGACGCTCGCGGTACTGGCGCGCGAGACCTTCGGTCGTGGCGCGGAGTCGTACGGGCTGCTGTCGACGGCTCTGGCTATCGGCACGCTGTTAGGTGCCACCCTGGCCGCCCGGCGCACCGAGAAGGTGCGCATGAATTTGTTCTACAGTGCCGCAATGGCTTTCGGTATCTCTGAGGCCGTCGTCAGTGTGATGCCCTCCTACCTGTCGGTGGCCGTCGCTCTCATCCCGACGGGTCTGCTCGCGCTGACGTTCACCACGTCGGCGATGAATATCATTCAGCTGTCCGTGGATTCGCAGCTGCGAGGAAGGGTAATGGGTATCTACATGGTGGCTTTCCTGGGCGGCACCCCGCTGGGTAGCCCATTGGTGGGCTGGCTGGCCGATCTGCATGGCGGACGGATGCCGCTGCTGATCGGCGGGGTGGTATCGGTGGCCGCGGGGCTGATATGCGCGGCGTATCTGCGCCGTCATCCGTGTCCGGTTGTCGCCGAGGTGGTTCCGGTGGCCGGCCAGATAAGTCCTGGACTCATTCCGCCTGCTCCGGTCGCAACCCCGGTGTGTGAACCGACGCCGCTGGCGAAGCGGGTCTAGATGCTGGTCATCGATGTAGATAACCCTGCGGATCCCCGTTTGGACAGTTTCCGCGATCTCAACAGCGTCGACCGCAGGCCCGATCTGCCCAGTGGCAAGGGGCTGGTGATCGCCGAGGGTGTGCTTGTTGTGCAGCGCATGGTGGCCTCGCGATTCGCCCCCTTCGCGCTTTTGGGTACCGACCGTCGATTGACTGAGCTTGCCGACGATCTCGACCCCGTCGATGTTCCGTATTACCGGGCGAGTGCGGAGGTTATGGCGGAGGTCGTCGGCTTTCATCTCAACCGGGGGGTGCTCGCCGCGGCGCGGCGCCCGGTGGAACTGTCGGCGGCTGAACTGATGCAGAGCGCACGCACGGTGGCGGTGCTGGAAGGTGTCAACGATCACGAGAATCTGGGCTCGATCTTCCGCAATGCCGCGGGAATGGGAGTGGACGCGGTGTTCTTCGGCAGTGGCTGCGCCGACCCGCTGTATCGGAGGGCGGTGCGGGTGTCGATGGGGCACGCGCTGTTGGTGCCATTCGCGCGCCTTCCAGAATGGCCGAAGTCGCTGTACCGGCTGCGGGACAATGGATTCCGATTGCTGGCGATGACGCCGGCCGGGGACTCGCGGGCGTTGGCCGACGCGATGCCGCCGTTACAGGGGGAGAAGGTGGCGCTGATGGTGGGTGCCGAGGGCCCGGGACTGACCGATGTCGCATTGCGTGCCAGCGATTTTCGGGTGCGCATTCCCATGGCCAACGGCACTGACTCGCTGAACGTGGCCACCGCCGCCGCGTTGGCGTTCTATGAGCGCGCTAGGCTCGCGCCATGACCGGCGATCCTCAGCCCGCGCGACGAGTGAATGGCCCGTCGAACGCCGACACCCCGTGGGCCGAGGGCATCGTCTCGGCGATGTGCGTGGCCGTGGTGGTCGCGGTGGGTGTGGTGGTGCTGAGTCTCGGTCTGGCACATGTGCATCCGCTATGGGCGGTTCTGCTCAATATTGTTGCCGTGGGTGGTCTTTCGCCAACGTTGTGGGGTTGGCGGGAGCGTCCGGTGTTGCGATGGTTTGTGCTGGGTATCGCAATCGGGATCGCCGGCGGATGGGTGGCCGCCGTGGTGACCGCCCTGATCACCTAGAGCGCGGCCCCGCTTAGTTCTGGCCGCTGGAGCGAACGCCGAGCAGCACGTCTTCCCATGTGGGCACCGTCGGCTTACTCCGGCGCGAGCGCCGCGGTGCGGGGGCCGGTTGAACGTTGGTGTGCTCCTCGGCTGCCACGGGTTCCGGTTCGCGGACCGGTTCGGGCTGCGGCGCGGAGTGCTCGTTGAACAACTCCGGCTCGGGCTCGGGGAGGAGCGGAGCCACCGGTGCGACGGGGCGCAGGCTGCGGGTGAAGGTCGGGTCGATGAGCTCGCGTGCCGAATCGTCGAGCGCGGTCACCGTGCCGCCATGGGCCCCGGGAGTGAACCGGAAGTGTGCCTTGTTGTCCGAGCGGCCGGCGCGCCACAGTAGCTGCACGGTCCATCGGCCGTCCTCGACCTTCCAGGCGTCCCATTCAATGCCGTCGGGGTCGAGCCCCCGCGCGAACATCGCACCGGCGACGGTATCGGCGAGCGTGTTGACCGTGGGGCCATCGCTGCGAACGGGATGGGCCGCCGTGGCCATCTCGGCTGCGCGCTGTCGTTCCAGCAATACCGGATGGGCGAACCGTTCGATCCGCGAGACATCCACTCCGGCGGAGGTGGCGACTTGCTGGACGGTGGCGCCGGCCCGGATACGAGCCTGAATTTCCCGGGGTCGCAACGAGCTCTCCATTTCGATCTCGATCTGTCCCAGACGGGACAGATCGCGCCGGGCGGCTGCACGGAGTCTGTCGTCGGCGTCGATGACGAACTTGTCGGCGCCATTGGCGTCTTGGCAGACCACTCGCTTGCCGTCGGCCGACAATCCGATGACTTTCAGTTCGCGCACGATGTCCTCCTCGCCCTGGACTGGATGCTCCAGTTCTCCGGACCTTAGTGCAGGTAGAGGGCCATTCTGTGGTGACACGCGGGGGTAGGGGCTACTTGCTTTTCCGGAGGGTTCGCGCTATGTGACGTGTGTGGCAGATGTTGTTTGCCGCTGAGGCGGGTGGCTTGGTGCTAACGCGAATCGAGTGCGAGCCTGGCGCGGGTTCTTGGCATGATTTCCGCGGGAGGCTCGCACTCGATAGCGCGCTAGATCGGGATCGCGTGCCCTATGGGCAGGTGACCTCGATTTCGAATGGCTTGTTGGTGGGCTGCATGGGGTTGGCCATGTCCACAGCGATGGCGGTGCCTTCGATGTGGTACTTCTTGCCGTCCTTGGTGGCCTTTGCGCTCGCTCCGGGGGTGCCTTCGGAGAATGCCAGCGACTGACCGCTGAGGCTGCCCAGGCCCGCGGACTTCACCGTCGGTGAATCGCCTTCCGTCACCACAGCGCCAAAGCCCTGAGCGCCGCTGCCGATGACGATGTTGACGTTGCCGTTCGAGGCCTGGCAGACGACAGCACCTTCGATCTTCTGCTCCTTACCGTCGATGACGACCTTGGCGCTGCTGTTGGTCGCAACCGCGCCGGCGCCGTTGCTGACGGTGGTGCCCTTGGTCTCGGATTTGTCCTTATCGCTCGAACAGCCGACCAGACCTGCGGCGATAATCGCCGCGCCGCCAATGGCGACCACAAGCCCACGCTTCATAGCGTTCTCCTTATATGTGATGAGGGGTGGAGCCGGACAGGACAAAGTATGGGTCGGTAACGGGGCGGGGTACGCGGAACGCCGGTATACCTACGTACCCAGATTTGAGATATCGATTCCGGCTGATAGCAGAATCACCACCACCACGGTCAGGGTGGTCAGTGCGACGGGCCTGGCGCCGTGGTGCCAGTGTCCCCGGGCCAGCGCATGATGGCGCACGGTGCTGATCGCGACGACGCCGAGCACGACCCCGGTGGCGATCAATGATGCCCCCGCGGTCTGTTTGTGGATGAGTGCGTGGGTGATGAACACCGCGGCGGTTCCCGCGGCCGCCAACCCGGTGCGAAGCCAGGCCAGCGCCGTGCGCTCGGCAGCGCGGGTCTCGTGGGCAGCCCTCATCGGTAGAAGACCGCGATCGACGCGAGGATCGCGACCAGTCCGATGCTGACGGCGAGGAGAGGAACCAGCAGGGTGCCCTTGAGTGGTTGGTCCCGGTCCATCCGCTCCTTCACGTCGCGCCAATGCACATATGCGCCAATCGACACCACCACGGCAAGAGCCAGGCAAGACGCTGCCAGGACATGCCGGACTCCGGCGTGGTGAAACGGTTGGACGAGAGTCTGGACCGCGACACCGCCGGCGAGCAGTCCGAGCGCGGTGCGGATCCATGAGAGAAACGTGCGTTCGTTGGCCAGGGTGAAGCGGTAGTCGATCTGGGGGTCTTCGGGCGGTTCCGTCACCCCGCCCAACTTACCGAGCAGCGCGCCGGCGCCGGAGCGGGTTGGTTTCTCAGTTTCTATCAATCTAGAGACGATCGTAGTGAAATTGATAGGTACTCTGGATGTATGAAGGTTTTAGCTTTGGGTGGGGCGGGCGCAATGGGTGCTGTTGCCGTGCGTACCGCTCGGGAAATGTCGGGTGTCGGGGAGATCGTCATCGCCGATAGCGATCTCGGTGCTGCCGAGGGATTGGCGCGACAGTTGAGGGAGGGCCGCGTACCGGTCCGGGCCGTCGAGGTCGATGTCACCGATGAGGCGGCGTTGCGTCGAGTCCTGGAACCGGCCGATCTCGTTCTGAACACCGTTGGTCCGTACTTCCGTTTCGGATTGACGGTGCTGCGCGCGGCGATCGAGACGCGAACGCACTATCTCGACATCTGCGACGACTGGGAGCCGACGTTGCAGATGCTCGAGCTGGACGAGTTGGCACGTGAGCACGGGGTCTGTGCGGTGATTGGTATGGGGGCGAGTCCCGGGATCAGTAACTTGCTCGCCGCCATCGCCGCAACAGGATTCGATTCGATCCACGATATCTACACGGCGTGGCCAGTAGATGTCGGCACCGACGGTGACGACACCGAAGGTAAGGCCCAGTTGTTGAGCTCAGGTGGCCGGCCTACTGCCGCGGCAGTGCATTGGATGGAGCAGGCGAGCGGCACGATCACCGCGGTGAGTGCCGGGCAACTCGCCGAGCAGCGTCCGCTGAGACCGGTGGTATTGGACCTGCCGGCGGGACACCGCGGCACCGCCTATTCGATTGGACATCCGGAGCCGATCACGTTGCAACGCAGCCTGAAGCCGATCGGCACCGCACTGAACCTCATGGTCATCAAGCCGTGGACGGTAGCGTATCTCGACGCGCTGCGGCGCGATATCGACGCCGGATTGCTCACTCTGGAACAGGCTGCGGTCGCGTTCGCGGTGCCCGGATGGCGTCGCACGGTGCGCTCCGCGTGGACAGCGCTTCGCCTGCGGGGCCCCGGCACGCTCCCGCCGTTCTTCGCCGCGGTCACGGGCGAGCGGCAGGGAGGTCGGTGTGCCGCGGTCGCGCGCCTGAATATGGCTGGCCCGCAATCACAACCGATCAGAAGTGCCTTGCGGGATATGGCTCGCATCACCGGCGTGCCACTGGCCCTGGGTATGGCTCAGGTGATCGACGGCACGGCACGTCGTGCGGGCGTTCACCCGCCCGAGGCGGTCATCGAGCCGCAGCGGTTCTTCGCTGATCTCTCAGTGGCACTCGGGTGTGACAGTGGGGTTTCGCCGTACCTGCTTGAGCGGGAGTCACTGCCTTGATTCGATCGGGGCACCGCCGAACGTAGGATGATTGAACATAATGTGGCGGCGGCTTCGTGAGGTGAACGTTTGGACATCGAACACGTCCTGAACTCTGATGTCTCTACCCGCAGTGTGGTCGAGAGCATGATCCGTCAGGACGCGACCATTGCTGCCGGCGAGCTCTATGACGTCGCCAATATTCTCGGCATGAGCGACCAGCAGGTCCGCCTGTGCGTCAAACGACTTGTGGCCGAGGGACGTTTTACGCAGGAGGGGCGGGGCCGCAAGGCGATTCTGCATGCCACGGCGGCGACGAGGAGCACCCTCGAACCGGATTTGGACTTCGTGCGGTTCATGTACGAGCAGGATCGCGGCCTTGCCCCGTGGGATGGCCGGTGGCATCTTGTTGCGTTCGCGGTACCCGAATCGGTTCGCTCGGCCCGTGATGCCATGCGCGACAGCATCCTTCGGTTAGGCGGCGCGCCAATCCAGGGTGGCCTCTATGTGTGTGCCAACGACTGGGAGGCGCGCATCGGGGCGGCGGCCGAACAACTCGGCGTGGCTGATCACATCACGATGTTCACCACGACCGATCTTGTACTCGGCGGCGAATCCGGGGCCCGAGAGCTGGCTGAGCGGCTATGGCCGATCAATGCGATCGCCGACCGGCACCGCAAGCTCCTGGCGGTGGCGGAAGGGGTTCTTCCCGCGCTGCGCACCGCGTCGCAGACCGAAGTTCTCACCCTCGCCGTCGTGCTGGCGGCGGAGTTCACCCAGGCGGTCGAACCCGACCCGCTTTTACCGCCGCAGCTGCTCCGGCAGCCCTGGGTGGGCACTGCCGCCCGAGCAGCGGTCGCCGCGTGCTGGGGCGAGCTTGCGAAATATGAAGCTGAACAACCCATTCAATTGTTCGGCTGGTACGCCGAAGCCGTACGGCAGATCATCTGAGCCGTCCGGTGCGCGTCATCCGTGCGATCGCCGCGGCACCCAGCATGGCGCCAAGAATCGTCAGCGCAAACCAGAACCAGCCCCATGACGGTGGTAGCGGAGAGAGTATGAATGCCGCCAATGTGTACACGCCAACGGTCAGGCGAAGACGCAGTACGTTGTTGAGGTTCGCAAGTGTCACTGCGGCAGTGATTCGGCGCAAGACGAACAGCTTGGCGGCAAGCATTCCGACAAGAAACGTCAGGCCGAGCAGCTGAACCCACGGTGGTGGGGCGCCCTTCCACGGTGAGGAAAAGGGCATCGTCGTCACCGCCAGCGTTACGGCACCCGCGGCTTCGTAGAACGCCAGCCGTCGCGTGGTGTGCCGCTTGCTCCGCACGTTCAGCGCACTGCTTGTCCGGCAACGTAGTTCCGCAAGTTGTCCAAATATCCGGGGGCGTAGAGCGAACGCGGGGAGAACACCGCGATCATCGTCGAGCGCCAACTCTGGTCGTTGTCCAGATCGGCCTTGACGATGTTGTGGGACGCCTTCGGGTATCGCTGCACCGTCAGCTGGTGCGGCGGCAGTGACCGCCGGTAGACCTGCTCGGTCTCGTCGATATCGACGTTGAGGTCCTCGTCGCCGAGCGCCAGCAGGACCGGCACCGTGACCTGCGGCAGGATATCGGTCACATCGGACCGATAGTTCTTGTGCACAAAACTCCACCGATCAGCCGACATGGGATCCGAATCCTGTTGGACTGCAAGGTACTGCTCGTAGGTGGCATTGCCACGCAGTGCTTGCAGCGACTTCTCTCGGCGACTTAACGCGGCGTCGATGTCAGATGAGGAGGCTCCGCGGTCCCGCAGCTCGGCAAGCAGGTTGTACTTGCCCTGCCGTAGCCAATTCACAGCCGCGCCAACGAGAATCACGAATTCTAGATCTGGCCGACGTGCGGCGACCTCGGGTACCACCCACCCGCCTTGGCTGATGCCCCACATCCCGATCCGTCGCGGGTCGATATCGGTGCGCTGGCGTGCCCAGTCGATCGCCGCCTCAGCTTCCGCGGCCCGGTCGTGCATGCTTTGACTGAGCCAATTCCCCGGTGCCCCATCGACTCCCGGCTTGTTCCAGGACAGTGAGGCAAACCCCGCCTTGGCGAACGACTCCCATATCGGCTCGTAGAAGCCGTCGCGTGTCGCGTTCGCCGCACCGTCGCCATGCACGAAAACCACCACGCCGAATGGTCCGTCGCCATGCTGGGGCACGGCGAGTGTTGCCTCGAGCGGCCCGGTTGGGCCGGGAATGGTCAACCGCTGGGTCCTGATCGCGAAGTCATTCGCGTGCATCACCCAGCCGCCGGCATCCAAGATCAGCGCGATAACGCAGGCCAGGGCGACGAGGAGCCACTTGTTCCGGCGATTCGCACGGCGGAAGGAGACGCCAAAACTATTAAACACCACACGATCGTATATGAAGCAATAGATTAGGAGTGTGTGTTCAGGGAAGGCGTGTGCTGGGGGGGTGCGCCGTGCCAGCGCGTATAGGCATGCGTGAATGCCGCGGCCGTGGACGCCCGATGTCTACCGGCACCGGCTGGCCGCCGAACCGGCTTTGTCCGACTACGACCTCGTGGTGCGGGATGCCCGGGAGCGCGAAGCCGCGCGGCGGTAACCCCTCACAGGAAACTCACAGTGGCGACCCAGTCGCGTCGGAGCCGGAGACACCATTGTCACTGATGTGACCAGTGTGATGCAGCCGATCGAGACCGCGACGGCACCGACCGCAGTACTCGCGACGACCCTCGACATCGTGATCCCCGTATACAACGAGGAAAACGACCTGGAACCGTGCGTGCGCCGCCTGCACGAGTTCCTGGCCAACGAGGTGCCGTACACGGCGCGCATCACCATCGCCGACAACGCCAGCACCGATCGCACCCTGCAGATCGCCCATCGGCTCGCCGATGAGCTTGGCGGTGTTGACGTGCTGCACCTAGAGGAGAAGGGCCGGGGGCGCGCTCTGGCCGCGGCGTGGCTGTCCTCGGACGCCGAAGTTGTCGCCTACTGCGATGTGGACCTGTCCACCGACCTCAACGCGCTGATGCCGCTTGTCGCACCACTGATCTCGGGTCACTCGGATGTCGCCTACGGGTCGCGGCTCAACCGCAACTCACGTGTGGTCCGCGGCCCCAAGCGCGAGTTCATCTCCCGCACCTACAACCTGATCCTGCATGCGTCGCTGCAGGTGAGGTTCTCCGACGCCCAGTGCGGCTTCAAGGCGATCCGTACCGACGTTGCGCACCAACTACTTCCGCTTGTCGAGGACAAAGAATGGTTCTTCGATACCGAGCTGCTGGTGCTGGCCGAGCGCGTCGGCCTACGCATTCACGAGGTACCCGTCGACTGGGTCGATGACCCGGACAGCCGGGTCGACATCGTCGACACCGTGCGCAAGGACCTGCTCGGGATCTGGCGATTGGGCCGGGCGCTGATGCTCGGCACCCTGCCGCTGGACGAGCTTCGCCACAGCCTCGGCCGTGAACCACTCGTCGAGGGTGTGCCTCCCGGAATGGTCGGACAGCTGGTGCGATTCGGGATCATTGGTGTGGCAAGCACGTTGGCCTACGCGCTACTGTTCCTCGTCCTGCACGGGACGGTGGGGGATCAGGCCGCCAACTTCCTGGCGCTGCTCATCACCGCCGTGCTCAACACCTCTGCCAACAGGTTCTTCACCTTCGGGGTGCGGGGGCGGCGCAACGTTGCCAAGCATCAGTTCCAGGGGCTTGTCATCTTCGGCATCGGGCTGGCCTTGACCAGTGGCTCGCTTGTCGCGATGCACCACCTGGTTCCGGACGCCTCCAAGCATCTGCTGCTGATCGTGCTGACCGTGGCCAACCTGGTCGCAACCCTGGTCCGGTTCGTCGGATTGCGTTGGGTGTTCAGAAGCGCGAACGCTCGATGATTCGCGAGCGGATCAGCGTTGGTCTTCTGCTGATCGGCACCGCGGCGGCCTACCTGATCAACCTCGGCTCCAACGGCTGGGCCAACTCCTTCTATTCGGCAGCGGTGCAAGCGGGTTCGGTGTCGTGGAAGGCCGCGTTCTTCGGATCCTCGGACGCCGCCAACTCGATCACCGTCGATAAGCCCCCCGCCTCGCTGTGGCTCATGGAACTGTCGGTGCGGATCTTCGGGCTCAGCACCTGGAGCATTCTGGTGCCCCAGGTGCTTCTGGGTGTGGCGTCGGTCGGCCTGCTGTACCTGACCGTCCGCCGGTACTTCGGGCACCGGGCCGGCCTGCTGGCCGGGCTGGTACTTGCGGTCACGCCGGTGGCGGTGCTGATGTTCCGGTTCAACAATCCGGACGCGCTGTTGGTCTTCCTGATGATCGCCGCGGTGTGGGCGCTGTTACGCGCCATCGAGGATGGCCGCACCCGCTGGCTGCTCCTGGTCGGGGCGCTGGTCGGATTCGGTTTCCTGACCAAGCAGTTGCAAGTCCTGCTCGTCATCCCGCCCATCGCCGTGACTTACCTGATCGCCGGACCCGTGGGTGTCGGGAAGCGTCTGGCACAGCTCACCGGATCGGCTGCCGCGGCGGTAGTTTCGGCGGGATGGTGGATCGTCGCTGTCGAGTTGTGGCCACCCGGCTCGCGCCCGTGGATCGGCGGATCGCCCGATAACTCGATCCTCGAGCTCACCCTCGGCTACAACGGGCTGGGCCGTATCAACGGTAACGAGAAGGGCAGTGCCTCGGGTCCGCGTGACGAGATGTATGGCTTCGGCGGCCACTTCGGGAGCGAACCCGGGATCGGCAGGCTGTTCCAACCAGCCCTGGGCGGGCAGATTGCCTGGCTGCTTCCGGCGGCACTGTTCCTGGCGGTGTTGGGATTGGTCCTGCTGCGCAGGGAATCCCGGACGGATACGCGTCGGGCAGTGCTGCTTGTCTTCGGATTGTGGGTGCTCACCACGGGCGCCGTGTTCAGTTACATGCAGGGCATATTCCATCCCTACTACTCGGTGGCCCTGGCACCTGCCGTTGCCGCACTTGTGGGCGCGGGCGGATTCCTGGCCTGGCGGGAGCGCGAAAAACCCTGGGTAAGAGCATCTTTAGCGGCCACTCTGGCGTTTACCGCAGTGCTGGCCTGGATTCTGCTGGGCCGGTCAGCGGAGTTCCAGCCGTGGCTGCGTTGGGCGATATTGGCCCTGGGGGCGATCGCACTTCTCGGCATCGTCCTGAACAGATATCCCAAGGCTGTCGTCGCCATCTCGCTCATGGTGGCGCTCGCCGGTCCGATCGCGTACTCGGTCCAGACCATCGCGACGCCGCACAGCGGAGCGCTTCCCTCGGCTGGGCCCGAGGTCAAGGGAGGCGGTTTCCCGGACTTCCCGGATATGCCCGAGCGAGAGCATCGTCCGGAATTTGAGCGCGGTTCCCAGCGCGGTGGCGGTCTGCTGGATGGAAGCGATCCGGGCCCCAATATTGTCGCGGCTCTGGAGGCTAACGCCGATCGCTATACCTGGGTGGCCGCCGCGGTGGGCTCCAACCAGGCGTCGGGTTACCAGCTGTCCACTCGTCGGCCCGTCATGCCCATCGGAGGGTTCAACGGGACCGACCCGTCACCGACGCTGGCGCAGTTCCAGCAGTACGTGGCCGACGGTCAGATCCACTTCTTCTTAGATGGGGAGCGCGCTAACCACGGCGAGGGATTCGGCGCCCCCGGCAGTGAGACCTCGAAATCCATCCGCGAGTGGGTGCAGAAAACCTTCGCCAAACAGACCATCGACGACGTCGATGTCTATGACCTGACGGCACGGTAACTCCCGTCGAGTGGGAACCTGGCGAGGCTTTTGCGGTGATTTTCCTCGCGAGGTTCCCACTCGAGGCAGGAAATACTGGGTCAGAGGCGCTCGACGACCCAATCGATGCACTGCGTCAGCTTCGAGATGTCCTCGGGATCGATGGCCGCGAACATCGCCACCCGCAGCTGGTTGCGGCCCAGCTTGCGGTACGGCTCGGTGTCCACAACACCGTTGGCGCGCAACACCTTCGCAACGGCTGCCGCGTCCACGTCGTCGTTGAAGTCGATGGTGCCCACCACCTGCGAACGCTGCGCCGGGTCTGCCACGAAGGGTGTGGTGTACGCCGTCGCCTCGGCCCAGGTGTACAGCCGCGATGCCGAATCGGCGGTCCGCTTGGTGGCCCAGTCCAGGCCACCATTGCTCAGCAGCCAGTCGATCTGATCGGCCAGCAGCAGCAGCGTTCCGATGGCAGGGGTGTTGTAGGTCTGGTTCTTGAGGCTGTTCTCCACCGCGATGGGCAGGGACAGGATGTCCGGCACCCAGCGTCCGCTGCCGCCAATTTCCTCCACGCGCTCCAGCGCGGCCGGGCTCATGACAGCAAGCCACAGCCCGCCGTCGCCGGCGAAATTCTTCTGCGGCGCGAAGTAGTAGGCGTCTGCCTCGGTGACATCCACCGGCAGGCCACCGGCGCCGGAGGTGGCGTCGATGAGCACCAGCGCGTTCTCGGAGCCGGCCGGACGCTGTACCGGAACCATGACGCCGGTCGACGTCTCGTTGTGGGCCCAGGCGATCACATCGGCCGACGGATCCGAGACGGGCGCGGGCGCGCCACCGGGATCGGCGGTCACCTTGATGGGATCTCCGACGAAGGGGTTCTTGGCCACGCAGGAGGCGAACTTGGAGCTGAACTCGCCGAACGTCAAGTGCAGCGACTTCTCGCGGATCAGGCCGAAGGCGGCGGCGTCCCAGAACAGGGTGGAGCCGCCGTTGCCGAGAATGACCTCGTAACCGTCGGGTGCGGAGAAGAGCTCCTTGAGCCCCTCGCGGACGCGACCCACCAGGTTCTTGACCGGCGCTTGCCGATGCGAAGTACCGAAGAGGGAGGCTCCGGCGGTCACGAGCGATTGCAGCTGTTCGGGCCGCACTTTGGAGGGGCCGCAGCCGAAACGTCCGTCGGCGGGCAGGAGGTCAGCGGGGATGGTCAATTCAGCCACGGCTACCAGCCTAAACGGTGACCCAATGAGACCTGCCTCACATAAAACAATGCGTGCAGAGAACGTCACATGGGACGTTTCGTCCCAAACCTAGATAGGGGCTTCTCGCCCTGTTTACACTCGCCCAGAGCTTGTAGACTTCCAAGTAGCCCCAGAACGTAAAAGTTTGCAGGTCCGTTACCGCGTCTTTGGACGAATCAAAGGAGATAAGCCATGTCGCTCCGCGAGAAGCTCCGCGCGAAGAAGGAAGTACGCGCCGACGCGAGCTACGTCCAGGTACTCGAGACCTTGTCGCACGGCTCCACGAACCGGAACTTCGATCCCTTCATCGATATCGACTGGGATAACCCGGAGTATGCCGTCGTCCCCAATGATCCGCGCTGGGTTCTCCCGCACCGGACCGATCCGTTCGGCCGGCACCCGTGGTACCAGGCGCAGCCGCTGGAGAAGCAGATTGAGATCGGCATGTGGCGTCAGGCCAATGTCGCCAAGGTTGGTCTGCACTTCGAGAGCATCCTGATCCGCGGTCTGATCCAGTACGCGTTCAGCGTCCCCAATGGCTCACCGGAGTTCCGGTACCTCAACCACGAGTCCATCGAAGAGTGCAACCACACCCTGATGTTCCAGGAGATGGTCAACCGCCTCGGTGTCGACGTACCCGGGATGCCGCGCCTGCTGCGCTGGCTGTCCCCGTTCGTTCCGCTGGCCTCCACGCCGTTCCCCGAGATGTTCTTCGTGGGTGTGCTCGCCGGTGAAGAGCCCATCGACCACACGCAGAAGAACGTGCTGCGCGAGGGCGACAATCTGCACCCGATCATGAAGCGCGTCATGGAGATCCACGTGGCCGAGGAGGCCCGGCACATCTCCTTCGCGCATGAGTACCTGCGCAAGCGCGTGCCGGCCATGCACTGGTTCAACCGGTTTGTGTTGTCGATCGCCACCCCCATCACCATGCGGGTGCTGATGGGCGCCATCATGACGCCGCCGCGCAGCTTCGCCAAGAGATTCGACATCCCGCAAGAGGTGATGAAGGAAATCTTCTGGAAGAGCCCGGCCTCGCGGCAGACCATGAGCGAGGTCTTCTCCGACGTCCGGATGCTGGTCAGGGAGACCGGGATGATGAACCCGGTGGCCAAGCTGGTGTGGCGAGTGCTGCACATCGATGGCCGTGCCGCCCGCTACCGCAGCGAGCCGCAGCGCGGTCCGCTGGTGAACTACTCGGCCCCTGAAGCCGCAGTGACTGATTCGCACAGCGCTGTTCCCGCCTGATGCCGCACGTCGTTACCCAGGCGTGCTGTAACGAGGGCTCCTGCGTTTACGCATGCCCGGTGAACTGCATCCACCCCACGCCTGACGAACCGGATTTCCTCAAGGCGGAGATGTTGCACATCGACGCCTCCGCGTGTGTCGACTGTGGTGCTTGTGTTGCCGCCTGCCCAGTGGATGCCATCAAGCCGGATTCGGTGCTCAAGGAAGAGCAGTTGCCCTTCCTGCGGATTAACTCCGAGTTCTATCCGCGCGAAATCCCCCGCGCCAGTTTGGCTCCGGTCATTCAGGCGCCGCCGGTCCGCACGACCGGCCGCGCGCTGAAGGTGGCGATCGTCGGCTCCGGTCCGGCGGCGATGTACGCCGCCGACGAGCTGCTGACCCAGCCGCACGTGAAGGTCAACATGTTCGAACGGCTGCCCGCCCCCTACGGTTTGGTGCGTGCCGGGGTGGCCCCCGACCACCAGCAGACCAAGCGGGTGACGAAGCTTTTTGACACGATGGCCGCCCAGCCCAACTTCGAGTTCTTCTTGAATGTCGAGGTGGGTAAGGACATCACCCACGAGGAACTACTGGCGCATCACCATGCGGTGATCTACTCCGTCGGTGCGTCCTCGGATCGCCGCCTGAACATCCCGGGGATTGAATTGCCCGGCAACGCCACCGCCACCCAGGTGGTCGCGTGGATCAACGCGCACCCCGACTACACAGATTTCCGGGTGAACCTCGATCACCAGCGCGCCGTTGTCATCGGTAACGGAAACGTGGCCCTGGATGTCGCGCGGGTGCTCACCGGAGACACCGATCGCCTTGCGCGCACGGATATTTCGGATACCGCTCTGACCGCATTACGCAGTAGCAAGCTGCGTGAGGTTGTCATCGTCGGGCGCCGCGGTCCCGAGCATTCGGCGTTTACCCTGCCCGAGCTGCTCGGTCTCGTCGGCCTCCCCGATATGACGGTGGTCATCGATCAGGAAACAGCGGACCTCGTCGACGAGGCGCTGCAGACGCACCTGGAGCCGTTGACGCGGCAGAAGCTGGAAGTGCTCAGCACCTGCCCGCGTGAGGCGCGGGAGCCTGGCGGCAAGACCATCCGCTTCGCCTATAACCGCACCCCCATCAAGGTGCTCGGGGACGGGCGCGCGGAAGGTATCGAGTTCCAGCATGGCGAATCTGTGGACACCATCGAAGCGGGTTTGGTGCTCACCTCGATCGGCTATCGCGGTGTCCCGATGCCCGACGTGCCGTTCGACAACCAGCGTGCGATCATTCCGAACGAGCAAGGGCGGGTGACCGATCCGGACACCGGCAAGGCGCATCCCGGCACCTATGTGGCGGGATGGATCAAGCGCGGTCCGACCGGATTCATCGGGACCAACAAGTCCTGCTCGCAGCAGACCATCACCTCGCTGGTCGAGGACTACAACCACGGGCTGCTCGCCGATCCGGCGCACCGGCTGTCGGGTCTGTCCAAGCTGATTCAGCGGCGGCAGCCGACGATCGTTGGCCACGATGGTTGGCTGGCGATCGACCGTGCGGAGATTGCGCGCGGTAAGGGTGAAGGCCGTCCGCGCGACAAGTTCGTCTCGGTGCCCGAGATGCTCCGCGTTGCCGCGAATGCCCCGCAGCCACCATTGTGGCGCAAGGCAATTCGCGGGTCTGCGTTGGAAGACTTGCTGCGATAGCGGTTGTTCGGCGTTAGTCGACGCCGCCCGCGGCGTACTTCTTGAGGTCTTCGGGGTTGACGATCTTGACCGGTTGACCCAATGACCACAGGTGTCCGAACGGATCCTTGATGACGCCGAAGCGGTCGCCCCAGAACTGGTCTTCGAGCGGCATCTCGATGCTCGCCCCGGCGTCGACGGCACGGCTGAACCAGTCGTCGACATTGGGCACCGTCAGGTGAATGGTCACCGGAGTACCGCCGAGCGCGGTGGGGGTGCTGGATTTCCCGTCGTTGTACTCGGGGAAGTCGTCGTTCATCATGATCGTCGTGCCGTTGATCTTCACGGCAGCGTGCATCACTTTGCCGTCGGGAGTCTCCAGCAGGCCGAGCTCTTCGGCGCCAAAGGCGTTCTTATAGAACTCGATCGCCGCGCGGGAATCCTCGACGATGATGTAGGGAGAGACAGAGGGTTCTACAGGTGGGAGGTCGGGAGAGGTCATAGGCCCCACCCAACCATCTCACGCGTAGTGACGCCAGGACTTCGGGTTAAGCACCCACCCGAGAGCGCAGCAGCCCGAATCCTTCCACGGACTCGATGGAGCGCGGCCCCGGTCCTACATAGAGCGCGGCCGGACGCACCAGCTTGTCGAGACGCTTCTGCTCCATGATGTGTGCGCTCCAGCCCGCGGTGCGGGCGCAGGTGAACATTGCCGGCATCATGCGGGTCGGTACCTGTGCGAAGTCCAGAATGACCGCTGCCCAGAACTCGACATTGGTTTCGATGACGCGATCCGGACGACGTTCCCGCAGCTCGGACAGGGCAGCCTGTTCGACGGCGGCCGCCACCTCGTAGCGCGCGGCGCCGAGACGCTTGGCCGTACTGCGCAGCACGCGCGCACGCGGATCCTCGGCGCGGTATACCCGGTGGCCGAAGCCCATGAGCTTTTCGCGGCGGTCCAGAATGCCCTTGATGACGCCGCGGGCGTCACCCGTCTTTTCGGCCTGTTCGATCATCGGCAGCACGCGGGCAGGTGCGCCGCCATGCAGCGGGCCACTCATCGCGCCTACCGCACCCGAGAGCGCGGCAGCCACATCGGCGCCGGTGGAGGCGATGACCCGGGCGGTGAACGTGGAGGCGTTCATGCCGTGTTCGGCGGCCGACACCCAGTAGGCGTCGATGGCCTCGACATGCTTAGGGTCTGGCTCACCCTGCCAGCGAGTCATGAAACGTGATGTGACGGTGGAGCATTCGTCGATGACCTTTTGTGGCACGGCGGGCAGGGAACTGCCCCGCGCGGACTGGGCGACATACGAGAGGGCCATTACCGAGGCGCGGGCCAGCTGATGGCGCGCGATGGAATCCTCGGTGTCCAACAGCGGCTCAAAGCCCCAGATGGGCGCGAGCATGGCGAGTCCGGCCTGTACATCGACGCGGACATCCCCGGTGTGCACCGGGATGGGGAAGGGCTCGGCGGGCGGGAGTCCCTGGCCAAACTTGCCGTCGACCAACAGTGCCCACACATCGCCGAAAGTCACCCGTTGGGCGACCAGATCGTCGATGTCGACACCGCGGTAGCGCAGCGCCCCGCCGTCCTTGTCGGGCTCGGCGATCTCGGTGGCGAAGGCGGTCACGCCCTCCAGTCCAGGTGCGAAATCCGCTGGTAGCGGCGCTGCAACCGTCATGATTCTCGACTCCCTACCTGTGGGTAACAACTCGGTAAAGGCGATTCTTGCACCCACAATTAAGGGTGATTCTTAGTTCGTTCGATCTCTCTTAAGCGCCCGCCTGTAGCGTGCTTTTCGTGACCGAATGGCTGCGCTCGGACTACCGTCCCGGAGAAAAGGACGGCAGTGGCGATCTGGATGTTGACTGGCTTGCCGATGGCTGGCTTCCCTTGCTACACAAATGGTTTGACCTCGCGGTGTCCTCGGGCATCCCGGAACCGAACGCGATGGTGCTCGCTACTGTCGACAACGGCCGTCCGGTGACGCGCACGGTGCTGTGCAAGGGTTTCGACTCCGCGGGTGTGACGTTCTTCTCAAACTACGACTCCGCCAAGGGGCGCCAGCTCGACCACGCGCCGTATGCGAGTGTCACCTTTCCCTGGTACGCGCTGGGGCGGCAGGTCCACGTGCGCGGCGCGGTGACCAAGGTCGATCCGGCCCAGACCGCCAATTACTGGACCAACCGTCCGCGCGGATCGCAGCTGGGTGCCTGGGCGTCACAACAGTCGGCGCCCATCGAATCGCGAGCGGCGCTGTTGGCTCAGCTCGATGATGTCACCGCACGGTTCGCCGAGGTGGAGACGGTGCCGGTGCCGCCGAACTGGGGTGGTTATGTGATCGCTCCCGACACGGTGGAGTTCTGGCAGGGCCGTGAGAACCGCGTACACAACCGGATTGTCTTGCAAGACGGACGGATTGAGCGGCTGCAGCCCTGACACCCATGTGGATCACCCTGCTAGTGATGGCCATTGCCGTCAGCTTCGAACCCTTCCGTCTGGGTATGACGGTGCTGATGTTGAGTCGGCCACGCCCACAGCTGCAACTACTGGCATTCCTGTGCGGTGGTTTCGTCATGGGAATGGCGGTGGGGCTGGCGGTGCTGTTCGCCTTCCGGCACGTGTCCACCGGATCAGCACAGTTCACGTTGCCGCGGGTACAGGTTGGCATCGGGGTGGCGGCACTGCTGGTCGCCGCGTTACTGGCCTCGCGTGTGCGGGGTCCGACCTCCAACGCACAGTTGGACAAGGTCACCGCGCGTATCCAGTCCATCGCGACGGGTGGCTCGCTGTGGGTGGCCGCCGTCGCGGGTCTGGGGATCGCGCTGCCCTCCGTCGATTTCCTGGCCGCACTTGCCGTGATCGTGGCCTCGGGTTCTGCACCAGCCACGCAGGTCAGCGCGCTGCTGATGTTCAACATCATCGCCTTCGCGCTGATCGAAGTTCCGTTACTGGCTCATCTTGCTGCGCCGGAGCGGACGGCCGAGGCGATGGCACGGCTGAACAGCTGGATACAGTCCAACCGTCGCCGCAACATCGCGCTGGTGTTGGCTCTGGTCGGATGCGTGTTGCTCGCGGTGGGGATTGCCGGCATCTGACGGCGTTTCACCACCGAACGCGGGGTCAGGCAACCCCGACGCGAGTGTCCGCGTCCAACCGGGTGAACTGGTCCTGCAGATACTGCTCGACGCAGGCCGCACGCCGGATCTTGCCGCTTGTCGTGGTGGGAAGCGATCCGGGCGGCACGAGAACGAGATCTCCGACATTCACGCCGTGCTCATTGGATATCGCCGAGGTGATCTCGTTCTTGATCTCCTCGAGCCAGCGCGCCGCCTCTTCATCAGAATCGCCGCGCTTCTTGAGCTCGATGACGGTCACCAGCTTCTCGGTGCTGTCGAACGGAACCGATATCGCCGCGACCCGGCCGCGCGTGATCTCTTGAACCGTGGCCTCGATGTCCTCGGGATAGTAATTGCGTCCGCGGATGATCAGCAGGTCCTTGATGCGTCCGACGATGAACAGCTCGTCTTCGGAGATGAATCCCAGGTCACCGGTTCTCAACCAGGGCCCGTCCGGGGTGCCGGGCGACGGGTCGAGCACCGTTGCCCCGAAGCACCGCTGCTCCTCGGGCGACTTACGCCAGTAGCCGGAGGCCACATTTTCGCCGTGTACCCAGATCTCGCCGACCACGTCCGGTGCGCACTCCCGGTGTGTGTCGCTGTCGATGATCCGCACGGTGGGGGACTGCGGCACGTGGTACTTGACCAGTGCCGTCCCTGTCCCCGCCGGGCAACGCTGAACGCGGCCCGCGGACAGTTCTTCGACGTCGAAATGAGTCGCCGGCGTTGCCTCGCTCCATGTTCCGGAGGCCACGAAGACCGTTGCCTCCGCCAGCCCATAGGAAGGACGCATCATGTGATCCTGGAAATTGAAATGCGCGAACCGATCCACGAAGCGGCGCAAGGTGGCCTGTTCGACGCGTTCGGCGCCGCTGATGATGCCGAGCACCCCGCCCAGGTCGAGCCCGTCCAGGTCGCTGTCGGTGGTCTTGCGGGCCGCCATATCAAAGGCGAAGTTGGGTGCCGATGACCACGCGTGCGGACTCTTGGCCAGCGTGCGCACCCACCTTGACGGGCTTTCCAGGAATGCCATCGGACTGCTCAATTCGGCGCGATAGCCGCCCAGGATGGGGGCGCAGACTCCCAGCACCAAACCCATATCGTGATAGAAGGGCAACCACGACACGATGGTGGCGGACGACGGGATCCTGGAGCCAGTGTCCACGAAGAAGCTGCGCATCAGCTGATCGAAATTGGCCTGCAGATTGCGATGCGACAGCATGACGCCGGTGGGCGTTCGGGTCGAACCCGAGCTGTACTGCAGGTATGCGATGTTGGGCACGTCGGCCGGTGCGATGCTCGGCCCGCCGTCGATATCGAGGCGCAACCCGTCGATTTCGATGATCTTGGGGGCAATCGCGAGGCGCGACTGATCGACGTAGTCGCCGACGTCCCCGGCGACCGCCGATGTTGTGAGGACAACCGAAGGTGACGTGTCGTCGAAGACGGCACTCACCCGATCAAGACTTGAGCCGCGGTGCGGCAGGGGGAGCGGCACCGCGATCAGCCCGGCCTGCATGGAGCCGAGGAAGGCCAGGATGTACTCGAGGCTCTGCGGAGCCAGGATCAAGGCCCTATCGCCGACCGCCGCGTGCTGACTCAGCTCGCGGGCCACATTGAAGGTGCGGCGTGACAACTCCGACCACGTGAGGCTCTCGGCGATACCGGCCGGGTTGTGGGTGTAGTCGGTGAAGGTGAACGCGATGTCATCCGGACGCAGGCTGGCACGTCCGTGCAGCATCGAGAGGATGGATGACTGGGTTGAAGGTGTCATGTGTTTCGTCCGTACTTAATTGGGAGGGTTCGAGCGGGTGCCGTTACCCAGCACGGCCAGGGCGCCGCTGGTGATCTGTGAAATCGGGTCGGAGCCGCCGCCGAACGTCGCCTGATTGGCCGGCGCGGTGACTTTTGCGGGGTCGAAGCCGCGCACCGGATCCACAGTGATCGGTGCCGTTGCAGGATCGTCGTTTCGTGAATAACCGGCATCCACCCGGGGTTGCAGGATCGCGTCGAGCCTGTTCAGTGTTTCCTCGGGTACCCCGAGATACTTGAAGCCCAGCACCAGGGGAAGGTGCTGCTCGGGGATGAAGTAGGTCGTCGTCGACCCTCCCCGGGAGTTGAACTCCGTCCTGATGTTCTGCGCCGGAACCATTTTCGGGTTGGTGAAGGCAATGGCGGTGTGACCGGTGGCCAGACCCGCGATGGCGTTGGCGACCGCGAACAGGTTGTCCGGCCGGTCCGGCCAGTCCGCGATGCTGTCGTAGGCGGAGATGAACTGATCGGTGTGGTACTGACTTTCCACTGGCGCCGGTACCGGATAGTCCATGAACGGCACGACGGAGCCGACGGGGAAGTTCTGCGTCAGGAAGCTCTCACTGAAGGGGCTTTTCGCGATCGGGTCGCCGAACGTCGCAAAGGTGAGTGAATCCGGCGCCGGTGCGGTCGGATCGGTTGCCAACGCCGATTTGACGGCGTTGAGCACGAGCGCTCCCTCGGACAACCCCATCGCCGTTCCGGGACCGCCGGTGCGAATGGCGTTTTCGAGGTTGGGTTCTCCGATGTCGATCGACTCGCCGATGCTGGGGCCATCCAGACCCAAGCCGGGCATGATCTTTTCCCCCACCGGACCGATTCCGGGGAACAGCCGTTCCAGGGTATGGCCCTGCACCTGTCCCGCCGGGTACCAGATGTTTGCCCGCTTCATGCCCGGGAACCAGTCCTTGCCCGTCATCCGGATGTACTCGTCATAGGGGATACCGAGAACATGCGCGCCACCGAGGGCGTATGCGGTCCGGTCCGGCGACACCGGAGCGGCCATCGGTACCCCGCTAGCCGAAATCCCGGGAATGGGTGGACCTGGAACTTGTGGGTCATCGGCCACCGCGGACGGGATGCCGAAACAGCCTGTCATGCTGGCGACTACCAGCAGGGCCGCTCCTGCGAGGAGGTCTTTCATCCGTGCTCCTGACCGCTCGGCTTCATTTCAGTCTCACATACATTTCGCGTGCTAGCCCGCCTGCGTCGCCGGTGCGGAGGGGGGCGGTGATGTCACCGACGGTCTGTGACGCTTGCTGGCCTGGGACGGCCACCAGTTGGCCCAGCCCACCAATGCCGCGATGGCGGGCACCGTGATGGTCCGAACGACGAAGGTATCCAGCAGGATTCCCACGCCGATGACGAAGCCGCCCTGGACCACGATTCCAATGCTAGAGAAGAGCAGGCCGCCCACCGACGCAGCGAAGATCAGTCCGGCCGCCGTGATGACGCCACCTGTGGAATTCAGGGCACGGATGATGCCGTAGCGCACGCTGTTCGTGGACTCGTCGCGCATTCGCGAGACGAACAGCATGTTGTAGTCCGCGCCCACCGCGACCAGCACCACGAAAGCCAAGGGCGGCACGGTCCAGTGCAGCTGCTCGCCGAGCAGGAACTGGAATGTCAACACGCCGATTCCGATGGCCGCGAAGTACGACAGCACCACCGAACCGACGAGATACAGCGGTGCGACGATCGCCCGCAGCAATACCATCAATGTCAGCAGGACGACGATCAGGGTCGCCGCGATGATGAACTGGATGTCGTGCTGGTAGTAGTCGCGCGTGTCGCGCAGCGCGGTCGGGAACCCGCCCATCGATATCGTGGCGTCGGCCAGCGTGGTGTTGGGCTGCGCGCCCTTGGCGACATCGCTGATCTGGTTGACCTGGTCCATCGCCTCGGGACTGAACGGGTTGAGTTTCGTCTGAACCAAGTACCGCACCGAATGCCCGTCCGGTGAGATGAACGCTTTGGCGGCCCTCTGGAAATCTGGATTACTCAGCACCTCGGCGGGGATGTTGAAGCCCGCCTGTGATGGATCCGCGGCGTTGGTCTTCATCGTCAGCAGGAATGACGACGCCTGGTTGAGGCCGTTGACGATCACCTTGATCTGCCCGACGAGTTGATCCACCCCGCCAGCCACCTGCTGGCTGCCACCGGCCAGTCGGTCAGCGCCCTGCCGTAACTGGTTGAGTCCGGCCTGCGGGCCGCCGGGCTTATCCAGGCCCATGGCCTGCAGCCCGTTCATGACGCTCAGAAGCGACGTGTTCAGCTTGGTCACCGTCGCGGAGAGGGTTGCCTTGTTGCCCTGAGAGTTTCCGAGCTGATGAGCGAGCTGATTGATTTCATCGAGGCGTCCGCTGTTGCGCTCGCCGACCAGCCGCTCGAGCTGGCCGCGGGTGGTGGCGCAGGAGGCATCGGCATCGCAGACCGGGTTGGCCTGTAGCGCGTTCAAGACCGGGTTGATCCAGGCGAACATGTCCTTCGCGGCGGAGAAGTTCCACCCCATGTCGTTGGCGAGCGCATTGATGGCGTCGACGAGCTTGGCGGCGTTGTCCACGTTCCGCACCAGCTCGTCGCCGCCGGATTTGGTCTTCAGCGAGGCCGACGCGTCGAGCAGACTCTGCAGACCGGGGACGATCTTGTTGAGCTGGGTACGCAGGTCACCGAGGCTGCCGGCCAGGGTGTTGGCCCCGGAGGTGAGTCGATTCAGGTCGCTGCTGCGCTGGCTGATCTGGTTGGAGCCGTCGGCCAGACGGGTTCCGACGAGCCCCGCCTGATAAGTGGCCCTGAACTCCGGCGGCACCTCGCCCAGTGGGCGGGTGACACCGCTGACCAGGCCAACCTCCGGTAGCTGGGCGATGCGAGAGGCCATCTGTTCCAAGTCGGCGAGGGCCTGCGGGGTGCGCAGGTCACGCGGTGACTGGATGAGGATGTACTCGGGAATGGATTGGCTGAGAGGGAAGTGGCGCTCCAGCGCGGCGTACCCGACAGAACTCGGGGCTGACGGCGACACGGCCTTGCGGTCGTCATAGTTGTAGCGCGCGAGCAGGGCGCAGCTTCCGAGCAGCGCCAACACCAGCACGCTGGCAACCAGGTGGGGAATCGGGCGGCGCACGATGCGAATACCGGACCGCCGCCAGAACTGCGCGGTCAGCTCGCGCCGGGGCCTGACCCAGCCGCGAGGCCCGGCGAGCACCAGGATGGCGGGCAGCAGGGTCATTCCGGACAGGTACGCCACGCCGATCCCGATCGCCGACGACACACCGACCGTCTGGAAGACGCCCATCTTGGCGAAGCTCAGGAGCAGGAAGGTGATGCCCACCGTCGTGGCGGATGCGGTGATCACCTTCCCGATCGACATCATCGCGGCCCGGACCGCCTGCTCGTAGGTCTTACCCGACCGCAGATAGTCGTGATAGCGGCTGATCAGGAAAACCGCGTAGTCCGTGCCGGCTCCGGCCAGGATCGCGCTCAGGAACACGATGGACTGGTTCGAGACGCCCGCGCCGGTCAGATGCGAGTAGGCCGCCACCACGGACTGCGCGATCACCAGCGACGACCCGATGGTCACCAGCGGAAGCATCATGGTCAGCGCGCTGCGATAGACCAGGAGTAGCACCGCGAGCACCAGGATGGCGATCGCGAGCTCGATCGGCAGCCGATCCTGCTGGCCCGCGACGGTCAGATCGGCGACCGTGGCCGCGGGGCCGGTGATGTGCACAGTGGTCGGACTGCCGTCGATGCTGTGCTGGATGAGGCCGGTCACCCGGTTGTAGGAGTCGAAGGCTCTGGGTGTGCCCAACTCGCCCGCGAGGCCAATCGGCAGAACCCAGGTCTTGTTGTCCTGACTCGTCAGGAACTTTCGCAGTTCGGGTGTACCGATGAAGTCCTGTACCGACACGACGTTCGTCAGGTCGTGGCGTACCGCGTCGACCACTTTGCGGTAGGCCGCCGCGTCGTCGGCCCCCAGTCCGTTCTCGTTGATGAACACGACCAGGAGCAGATCGTCGTTGCTCGATTCGTGGAACGCCTCGGTCATCTTCTTGGCGGCAACACTCGACGGTGCGTCGGCGGGCAGGATGGCGAGCGGATGCTTCTCCGCCATCTCGGTCAGTGAGGGGAAGGTCAATGGCAGAGCGATGGCCAGCGCGACCCAGGCGCCGATCACCGCCCATGGCCATCGGACCACGAAATCGGCTAGCCGCCGCATATCTTCCTCACCCTCACGTTGATGTTGCTCAAGCTACGCGACGCGTCCCCAGTGCCCGCTGTCCGCGACCCGCACACACACCGACTTCATCGCCTCCATGTAGCGCAGCGAAGACTTCTCGGCGATGGGGTTGTCGGGGTGCATGATCGCCATCGCCGTGCCCTCCCCGTAGCGAAATATGTAAATGGTCAGCTGATAGGAGAAGCGGCCGTCCGGATAGATTCCGATGTTGTCGGCGAGGCCAAGCTCGCCCGCCGCGAGAATGGCGTTGAGCGGAGCCGCGCCGCCGTGGAAGAAGTTCGATACCGGAAAATTCGGTTCCGGCCACTTCAGCCACGGTGCCAATTCCAGTACCCGGTAATACGGCACCCGGGACATGTCCAGACTCGAATCGAAGGCGGTCTGCGCGGCGTATGCGGCATCGTTGAATGAGGTTGCCGCGATCGGAACGGTGATCGGGATTAGGCCGGTGAACCAGCCTTGCGTCATGAAGTTGTCGCTAGCTGTGCGGGAATCCCTCGGAGTCAGGCCGTAATACGTGAGCGCTCCGGTGAATTCGTGCTCCACCAGACCGAGGCAGGCGAACAAGCCGCCGACAAATCGGGAGCCGGCGGTCGAACAGGCGGATTCGAAGCGGTCTGTCTGCTCCGGGTTCATCAGCGACAGAGATGTCATGGTGCTGTTGGTCGCTTCGGACGGGTTACCCAGGGGAAGCGGGAACTCGGGGAAGGTTCCATTGTTGTTCTCGGCAAAGTCAATCCACGCGCGCACCCCCGGAGAGTCCAGGGTCAATGCGGAGGTGAAATCGCGCTCGCGAGTGCAGAAGTCGTCGAAGCTGCCGGGGTCCGGAAGCATGAGTGGCTGGCCGCCTCCGCTCAACGCGGAGTACATCCCGTTGGCTTCCATCATTGTGGTGCCAATCAACGTCGCGTCGCCATGCACATGATCCATGGCGGCGAAGAACGTAAAGTGGTTCTCGCCCTGGATGATTCCAAAGGTGAAGCATCCCCATTCCAGTGGACTCGGTATGTCGATGACGTGGCTGCGTATTTCATCGACCGACATATGCCCTTGCGTTACAGGCGCGAACTCGATGTCGCCTGGATCGCTGATGGAGTGCCTGATGAACTCCCCGTCGTCGGTGCGCTCGAACCAGCTGCGGAAGGTGTCATGCCTACGCAGGTATGCGTTGAGGGCATGGTCCATCGCGGAGATATCGCATTGGCCCGCAACATCGCAGCTGGCGATAATTTGGCGGGAGAAGTTTAGGCCAGCTGCGTTCCGTTCGTAGTAGTTTCGCAGATGTTGCGTCTGCATGTAGCTGACTGGCACCAAACTCACAGGTGCTTGCCGGGCTTTCTTAGCCGCGGCGGGGGTGGGGTGCCACGAGGTGACGGAGCCGGGGCTCAACGTCCATTCATCAAGTGCGCCAACCGTTATCGTGCCTATGCGCAACGCGCCGTCCTCTCATTCGGCCGGCCCCGCTCCGGCATCTCTCATCGCTGGCCAACATACCCTCGGTTTGACCGCGCAACCGCCGGTCGACCAAGACCCGGAAACCCCATGCGCCACATGGCATACCGGGAATAACTAGAACTCCTTGTCCTAGTTACCGTGAAGTTTGGGAACAACAGTGCGCACGATACTTGTTCGGCTAGAGTCGCGTTCGCACCCGCCGATGTCCCGAGTCACATTCTCGCCCGACGACGTCGAGGGCTACTCTCCCCACCCGCCGACGCAAGGAGGCCAAGCATGGAATCCGCTGACCATCCGATCAAGCCCGCCCCACGTTTTGCAATCATCGGATATGCAGCGCGTTTTCCCGGTGCCGCGAATGCGGACGAGTTCTGGGACGTGCTGCGTGAGGGCCGTGACGCGATATCGGAGGTGCCCGCTGACCGGTGGGATGCCGATGAATTCTTTGACCCTGAGCCCGGAGCTCCCGGCAAGGTCGTCACCCGCCGTGCGGGTTTCGTCGATGACGTGACGGGGTTTGATGCACCGTTCTTCGGTATGTCGACACGCGAGGTCAGGCTGATGGACCCGCAGCACCGACTGTTGCTGGAGATGGCGTGGCGGGCAGTGGAGCATTCCGGAATCGCCCCAACGGATTTGGCCGAGACCAATGCCGGCGTGTTCGTCGGTTTGGCCACGCATGACTACCTGGGAATGGCATCCGATGAGCTGACCTTCCCTGAGATCGAGGCCTACATGGCCATCGGTACCTCGAACGCCGCGGCAGCGGGCCGTATCAGCTACCGACTGGGACTGCAAGGCCCCTCGGTTGCCGTCGACACAGCGTGCAGCTCGTCATTGGTAGCAATTCATCAAGCGTGCCAAGCACTTCAGCTCGGAGAGTGCGACCTCGCGCTGGCCGGCGGCGCGAATGTCCTGCTGACTCCCGCGACAATGATCACGTTCTCGCACGCGCATATGCTCGCGCCCGACGGCAAGTGCAAGACCTTCGACGCGGCCGCGGACGGCTACGTGCGTGGTGAGGGATCGGGTGTCATCGTCATCAAGCGTCTTGAGGACGCGCTCCGCGACGGTGATCGGATCCGGGCTGTGATCCGGGGCAGTGCGATTAACCAAGACGGCGCATCGGGCGGGTTGACGGTACCCAATGGCGTTGCTCAGCAGCGTGTTATCGCCGATGCGCTCAAGCGTGCGGGTGTCGCACCGAGTGACGTCGGGTATCTGGAGGCGCACGGCACGGGAACATCGCTGGGCGATCCGATCGAGGCGCAGGCCGCGGGAGCGGCCTATGGCATCGGCCGTGAAGCCAACGATCCGTTGTTGATCGGATCGGCGAAGACCAACATCGGTCATCTGGAGGCAGCCGCGGGTATCGCGGGTGTCATCAAGGTCATCCTCTCGCTCGAGAACGAGTTGTTGCCGCAGCACCGCAACTTTCAGAATCCGTCGCCGCACATTCCCTGGGACCGGCTCCCGGTGGAGGTGGTCAAGGAACCCACTGCCTGGGAGCGCAACGAGCGGCCGCGCCTTGCGGGAGTCAGTTCGTTCGGATTCGCCGGGACCAATGCTCACGTCATTCTCGAAGAAGCACCCGAGCAGGCCGAGATCGACACGGCCCAGGAGCCCGGGGCGAACGTCGACGGCGCTGCGGGTTCGCGGTTCAGCATTCTGCCGCTCTCAGCACGCACACCCGCCGCGTTGGTGCAGATCGCCGATCAATACCGCAGCTGGCTGAACGCACACCCGGAAGCCACGTTGGCCGATGTGTGCCTCACCGCCGGAGTGGGGCGAGCGCACCTCGAGCACCGGGCCGCACTGGTGGTCAATTCGCGAGAAGGTGCCGTGGAGCTGCTCGGCGCTGTCGCCGACGATCGCCCGGCTCCGGGTCTTGGTCGCGGCGAGTCCTATGACGCGCCGAAGACGGCATGGCTCTTTACCGGTCAGGGCAGCCAGTACCCGGGCATGGCCCGGGAGTTGTTCGACACCGAACCGGTGTTCGCCGAGACGGTGAAGCGCTGTGCGGCAGTGGTCGCCGATGTTCTCGAAAAGCCTTTGCTAGATGTCATTTTCGACGTGGACGGTCCGGAAGCCGGAGAGACGCTGCGGCAGACCTCTTATGCCCAGCCTGCCTTGTTCGCGGTGGAGATGGGCCTGGCCCGGCTCTGGCAGTCGTGGGGCTTCGAGCCGGACGTGGTACTGGGACACAGTGTTGGCCAGTACTCGGCGGCGTGCGTCGCCGGTGTGTTCAGCCTTGAGGACGGCGCGCGGCTGATGGCCGAGCGCGGACGCCTGTTCGGCAGTCTGCCCGCGGGTGGCCGGATGGCGGCGGTGTTCGCCGCTGCCGAGCGGGTGGAGAGCCTGACCGACGAGTTCCCGAGCCTGTCGGTTGCGGCCTACAACGGCGCTAACACCGTATTGTCAGGTCCCGCACAGGATCTGGAAAAGGCAGTGGCGGGTCTGGTTGCCGAGGGAGTGCGATGCGATTTCCTGGAGACTAGTCACGCGTTCCATTCGGCCTTGCTGGACCCGATCCTCGACGAATTCGAATCGTATGCGGGCCAGTTCAATTACAAGACCCCACAACGGCTTCTGATCGACAACAGGACCGGGGCCGCGCTCGGTAGGAGTACAAAACTCGATGGCGCGTACTGGCGTCGTCACGCGCGCCAACCGGTGGAGTTCGCCAAGAGCGTGCGCACCCTCGCCGACCTGAACTGCAAGGTGTTGTTCGAGATCGGTCCCCAACCAGTGCTTACCGCCGCGGCCTTGCGGGCGTGGCCCGACCCCGCCACCGCACCGCGGGCGATCGCGTCGCTGCGCCGAAACACCGCAGACCACCGACAGATCACTGAAGCCGCCGCCGACGCGTACGTCCTAGGGCATGTGCCCAACTTCGGCGCGCTCCGGCACGGGCACGCGCGAAAGCTCGATCTACCCACCTATCCGTTTGAACATCGCCAGTACTGGTTCAGTGATAAGCGAGACGCCGCTGGACGAGACGCCGCGAATCAGCAACAGCGTTCCGGTGGCCCGCGCACCGAGGCTGTTCGGCTACTCGAAGACGGAAAGATCGAGGAACTCGCGAATCTGCTTGGCGGTGCCGGGGGCGACCAACAGACCCTCGCTGTGCTGACAAAACTTGCGGCACAACACAACCAGCAGCGCACCACCCAAACCATCGCGGACGATCGCTACCAGTTCCGCTGGGAGAAGTCGCCCACGCCACTGTCCGGTGCGGAATCCGGTGCGGGTATCACCTGGATTCTTGTCGGCGAGGTATCTGGCGCGGCCGCGCCGCTGGTCGATGCGCTGACCGCGCGTGGGCACCAGCATCGAATCCTCGGGTTGCCTGCGTCCGACGCCGACGAGCAACAGCTCGCAGATGCATTGCGCGCTGCGGCAGCTGACGCCTCGTCGCAGGAACAGGCGTTACGCATCGTGCACGTCGCGGCGCTCGACGCGGGTTCACCTTCGGCGCGGTCGCTGCTGCGGATGCAGCACCAGGTGCTGGCCGGAACGCGCCGACTCTTCCGCGCCGCGGTCGCTGCTGAATTGCGGGCGCCCCTCTGGTTACTCACCCGAGGTGCACAGCGAATCACCGACACCGACACCGTGGCGCCGGAGCAAGGCGCGCTGTGGGGATTCGGGCGCGCGGCCGCGCTGGAGCTTCCGCAGGTGTGGGGCGGACTTGCCGATCTGGCTGATGCCAGTGCCGACGAATGGTCACAGTTCATCGCCCGGGCCTCCGCATCTACCGACGCGGCCGTCCGGGAAGATCAGATCGCGCTGCGCGGTCACGCCGTCTACGTTCCCCGGCTGGTTCGGCGCGAGGGACTGCCCAGCGGCACACCACTGGAAGTGCGGGACAACGCAACGTATTTGGTAACCGGTGGACTTGGTTCGATCGGACTCGAGATCGCCGGATACTTGGCCGCGCGCGGTGCCAAGAATCTGGTGCTGACCAGTCGGCGCGAGCCCAGCGAGTCCGCGCAGCAGCGCATCGACGCATTGGGTGCCGAACACGGCTGCGGAGTCCGGGTTGTCACCGCCGATGTCGCGGACGCGCACGACGTTGCGCGCCTGCTAGCGGGTGTGCGGGCCGAGTTGCCGCCGTTGGCGGGCATCGTCCACGCTGCGGGGGAGATCGGTACCACCCCGCTCAGCGGTCTCGACGATGCCGAAGTGGATCGCGTATTTGCTGGAAAGGTCTGGGGTGCTTGGCATCTGAGCGAAGCCGCGGCCGACCTGAAGCTCGACTTCTTCATCAGTACCTCCTCCATCGCCTCGATCTGGGGTGGCTTCGGCCAGACCGCGTACAGCGCGGCCAATGCCTTCCTGGACGGGCTGGCCTGGCGTCTGCGTGAGCAAGGCATTGCCGGAACCAGCGTCAACTTCGGCCCGTGGACGGCGGGCATGGCGGACGCGGAATCCCGTGCACGACTGGAGCAACGAGGGATCAAGACGTTGTCACCGGCCGATGCACTGGCCGGCCTGGCCGATATCGTGGCGGCGTCCTCGCCGCAGGGCGTTATCGCCCGCATCGACTGGGCCCGTTTCCTGCCGCTCTACCAGCAGGCGGGCAGGCGGGCATTCCTGGCGGAGCTGGAGAGCGAGGTGCCCGCGCACCTTGCCGCATCGCCGGCGGTCACACCGTCGGGCAAGACGCAGTTGGTCGAACGGCTCGCGAGCGCCCCCATCCAGCAGCGCAAGAAGCTGTTGACCGACTACCTGCGCGACGCGGTGGCAGAGGTCACGCGTGTGGACGTATCCGAGATCCGCGAGGATGCCGGGTTCTTTGACCTGGGCATGGATTCGTTGATGGCCGTCGAACTGCGGCGTCGCATGGAACAGGGAGTCGGCAAGGAGATACCCGTCACCCTGGTGATGGATCATCCCCGTATTTCCGATGTGGCCGACTACCTGCTCGGCGAGGTACTCGGGCTCAACGAGCAGGTTAAGTCCGCGCCTCGGCAGGCGGCGACGACACGTACCGACGAACCGATTGCGATCGTCGCGGTGTCGTGCCGATTCCCCGGCGCGCCCGATCCGGAGGCCTTCTGGGACTTGCTGTCCGGCGGTGTCGATGCGATCCGGGAGGTCCCGGAGGACCGTTACGACATCGACGAGTTCTATGACCCGGATCCGGAGGTCGCGGGCAAGACCTACACCCGCTTCGGCGGATTCCTCGACGGAATCGATGGGTTCGATCCCGAGTTCTTCGGCATCTCGCCGCGCGAGGCGGTCTGGATCGAGCCGCAGCAGCGGCTGATGCTCGAAACGGTGTGGGAGGGCCTGGAGCGGGCCGGATATTCGCCGGCCGCGTTGCGCGGCAGCCGAACCGGCATCTTCGCGGGAGTGGGCGCCAACGAGTATGCGCACCTGCTGTCGTCGGAGTCGCTCGACAAGATCGAGCCCTACTTCATCACCGGCAATGCGCTCAACGCCATCTCCGGGCGGGTTGCCTTCGCGCTGGGATTTGAAGGACCTGCGGTGGCTGTCGATACCGCATGCAGCTCGGCTCTGGTGGCCGTTCATCAGGCGGTCCAGGCCTTGCACTCCGGTGACTGTGACTTGGCAGTGGCCGGTGGTGTGAACGTTCTACTGAGCCCGGTGACGGTGATCGCCGCCTCACGCGCCAGGATGCTGTCACCAGTTGGCCGATGCAAGACGTTCGACGCATCTGCCGATGGCTACGTGCGCAGCGAAGGCTGCGGAATCCTCGTACTCAAGAGGCTCAGCGACGCCCAGCGCGACGAGGATCGGATTCTCGCCGTCATTCCCGGCAGCGCGGTTAACCAGGATGGCGCATCCAGTGGTCTGACTGTGCCCAATGGCGGTGCGCAGCAACGGCTTATCGGTGCTGTGCTGGACCGGGCGGGTCTGGCAGGCGGGGACGTCGACTACCTCGAGGCGCACGGTACGGGCACTCCGCTGGGTGATCCGATCGAGGTGCAGGCCGCAGCGGCCGCGTACGGCGGCTCACGTGACGCGGACCGCCCGTTGCTGATGGGATCGGTGAAATCCAACATTGGTCACACCGAATCGGCATCCGGCGCAGCGGGTCTCATCAAGGTGGTGCTGTCACTTCAAAACGGGGTGCTGCCACAGAGCCTGCACTTCGACAAGCCCTCCCCGCATATTCCGTGGGACTCGTTGGCGGTACGGGTGGTGGACAAGGCCATTCCGTGGGAGGCCAACGGCAGGCCTCGGCGTGCCGGTGTGAGTTCGTTCGGATTCACCGGAACCAACGCGCACGTGCTCATCGAGGAGGCCCCGCAACGGCCGGCGGACGGGGAGGAGGGCGCTACCGACACCCCAGAAGCCGCGCCGGAACCGCAGGGTGACCAGGTGAGCGTACTCGCGCTGTCGGCGAGGTCGCCGGAGGCGCTGGTCGCGGTGGCGCAGCGTTACGAGACATGGCTGGCCGCTCATCCGGATGTCGACATCGAGGATGTGTGCCTGACGGCCGGCAGAGGCCGGTCGCACTTCGAGCATCGCGCCGCGCTGGTCGTGGATTCGGTCTCGGCCGCGCGCGAGGGGCTGGCCGAGCTGGTTCAGAATCGCCTGCGCCCCGGTGTGGTCCGTGGCGAGCACACGAATCATCCGACGACGGCATGGCTGTTCACCGGGCAGGGGAGCCAGTATCCCGGTATGGCGCGTGAGTTGTTTGATGCCGAGCCGGTTTTCGCTGAAACCGTGACGCGTTGCGCGGAAGCGGTTAAGGACATCGTGACGAGTCCGTTGCTCGAGGTGATGTTCGCCACCGATCGCGAAACTGGTGGGGAAGCCGGGAAAGTTCTGCGGCACACGTCCTTTGCGCAGCCGGCGATCTTCGCCATCGAGATGGGGCTGGCGCGTCTCTGGCAGTCATGGGGTATTGAGCCCGATGTGGTGCTGGGGCACAGTGTCGGCCAGTACGCTGCCGCATGCGTGGCCGGAGTGTTCAGCCTCGAGGACGGTGCGCGGCTGATCGCCGAGCGCGGCCGGTTGTTCGGCAGTCTGCCCGCGGGCGGGCGCATGGTGGCGGTGTTCAGCGACGCCAAGCATGTCGAGCAGATCGCGGGTGAGTTCCCGCGGGTATCGATCGGTGCCTACAACGGACCGAACACCGTGCTCTCGGGTCCGGGCGAGGATGTGGAACAGGCGGTCGCGCGCTTCGAGGGAGAGGGCATCCGCTGCACCTGGCTGGAGACCAGCCACGCCTTCCATTCGGAGTTGTTGGACCCTGTCCTCGACGAATTCGAGTCGTACGCAGCGCAAGTGCAGTTCGCCACCCCGACGTTGCCCTTGGTGTGCAACCGCACGGGTGCCGTACTGACGGCGCAGACCCCCATCGACGCCCAGTACTGGCGTCGACATTCGCGCCAGCCGGTGCAGTTCGCCGAAAGCGTTCGCACCGTCGCCGCACTGGGGTGCTCGGTGCTGATGGAGATCGGCCCGCAGCCCGTGCTGACCGGTGCCGCGGTGCAGGTCTGGCCGGAGCATTTGTCCGCGCCCCGGGCAATCGTCTCGCTACGCAAGGGGGTTGGTGACCGGCGCCAGATCGCCGAGGCACTTGCCGCGGCGTACGTGGGCGGACATCGTCCCAATTTCGCCGCGCTGCAACGTCACCCCCGGAACACTCTCGAGTTGCCGACCTACCCCTTCCAGCGTCGCCGCTTCTGGCCGAAGTCGTCCGGTGCCGCCATCGAAGGCGGGGGCGGCCTGACCGCGGGCATCCTGGGCAGGGGCGAAGATCTCGCCTCCGGCGATTCGGTGTACATCAGCCGGTTGTCGGTCAGGTCGCAGCCGTGGCTGTCCGACCATGTCATCTACGGCACCGTCGTTGTCCCCGGCGCGACGTACGCCGCGATGGCGCTGGCCGCCGTTGGCACTCCGGCACGGGCTAAGGATGTGTTCTTCTACGAGCCGATCATCCTGCCGGAGAAGAGCTCCCGTGAGGTGCAGCTGACTCTGCATCCGCTGGAGGATGGCAGCGGGTCGAAATTCCAGGTGCACAGCCGTCCCTACGGTGAACGCGACGTTGACTGGTCGTTGAACGCCGAGGGCACCGTCGTCACCGGTGTCGGCGACGACGCTGACGTGCCGGCGTCTGAGCCGGCGGAGCCCATTGATGCGGCCATCGAGCGGATGGAACGCATGCGTCCGATGGAGCTCTTCGAGATTTTTGCCGACCTGGAACTGGCCTGGGGCCCAACCTGGTCCGGTTCTCTGAAGTCGCTCTGGCTCGGTGAGGGCGAGGCGATCGGCGATGTCCTTGTCGGCGAGGAACTCGCCGAGCAACTGGGCACCGAGCCGATGCATCCGGTCTTGATGGACCTGTGCACCGGTGTTGCCTTCCCGGCGTTCCCTGCGCTGCTTGCCGCGGAGCAGGGTATCAACGACCTGTTCCTGCCCTTGCGGTACGGACAGGTGACGTTGAAGGAGAAGATGCCTCGGCGTTTCTACTGCCGCGCGCGCTGGCACCAGAGCCCATTGGACAGCGAGACGCAGGTCTTCGATCTGGATTACCTGGATCGCGATGGCCGTCACCTGGGTGGGATTCGCGAGTTCACCGTCAAGCGCGCACCGCGCGAGGCGCTGCTGCGCGGGCTCGGTGGCGATGCCACCCGCTTGCTGTACACCCTTGGCTGGCACGAGGTTCCGGTTCCGCCCGTGGAGGACGCGGCGGGCGAGACCAGCGGCACGTGGCTGATCGCCGGATTCGACGAGCTTGCCGCCAAGGTGCCGGGCTGCATCCCGTGTGACCGCACGACGGATCCGGAGTTGCTCGGGCAGGTGCTGGAACAGGCCAAGGAGCGCGGTGTGCCGTTCTCCGGTGTCGTCTGGCGTGCGGCAGGGCCGAGCGCGGAGGAAGGCGCCGGTTTCTCGGACGCTGAGGTCGCGCGTCTCGAAACGGAAATCGCCAACCTGCTCAGTGCCGTGCACACAGTGCAGAACGGTTCCCAAAACGGTGTGAAGCTTCCGCATGGTCTGTGGATCGTCACCGAGCGGGCCGTGGCCACCGAGTCCGGCGAGCCGGTCGATCCGGTGCAGGCCTCGCTGTGGGGATTCGGGCGCACCACTATCAACGAGGAACCGGCGCTACGTGCCAAGCTCGTCGATTGCGACGGGTCGCCCGAGGCCGTGCAGGCGCTGGCGAATCTGTTGACCACGCCGGTTGAGGAGCCGGAAATCGCTGTGCGGCAGGGCAAGCTGCTGGCATCCCGGTTACTGCCGTGGTCACGCAGTGGGAATCTCACGGTGCCGCGCGGGAGTGACTACGCTCTGTTGCCCACCGAACGTGGGGCCATCGACAACCTGAGGATCATCGAAAAGGACGTGCCGGCGCCGGACGAGGGCTACGTGCAGGTGCGGGTGGAGGCCGCAGGTCTTAACTTCCGTGACGTGCTCAACGTGCTGGGTCTGTACCCGGGTGATCCCGGCCCGATCGGCGGTGACTTCGCCGGTGTTGTTACACAATTGGGTGAGGGTGTCACCGAAGTCGAGGTGGGCCAGCGGGTGTACGGCTCCATGCAGGGTGCCTTCGCCAGCCGGTTCAATGCTCCGGCCCAGTTCCTGGCACCGATTCCCGACGGGGTCAGCGCGGTTGAGGCCGCCACGATCCCCGCCGCGGCGCTCACTGTCCGGCTGGCATTCGATTGGGCGCAGCTCAAGCCCGGCGATCGGGTGCTCATCCACGCGGCCAGTGGCGGCGTCGGATTGGCCGCCATCCAGATGGCGCAACAGCAGGGTGCTGAGGTCTATGCGACGGCGAGCACCTTCAAGCGGGCAACGGTGCGCAAGCTCGGTGTCAAGCATGTCTACGACTCGCGTACAACGGATTTCGCTGATCAGATTCTGGCGGATACCAACGGCGCCGGCGTCGATGTGGTGCTCAACAGCCTGACCAGTGAAGGTTTCGTCGAGGCGACCGTGCGGGCCACCGCCAAGAACGGCCGTTTCGCCGAGATTGCCAAGCGCGATATCTGGACTACGGAGCAGATGGCCGAGGTCCGACCCGATATCGCCTACGAGATCGTCGCGTTGGACACGGTGATGTTCCAAGAGCCCGAGCGCATTCGCGCCTTGCTGACCGAGGTGTCCGATGGGCTGGCCAAGGGGGAGTGGACGCCACTGCCTGCCGAGATCTACCCGTTGACGGAGGCCAGGACGGCGTTCCGGCGCATGCAGCAGGCCCGGCATATCGGCAAGATCGTGTGCCAGATGCCGAATCCGCTGGCACCGCGGCCGGATCGGACCTACCTGATCACCGGTGGTCTCGGTGCGATCGGTCTGCACACCGCGGGCTATCTGGCTCAGCTTGGTGCCGGTGACATCGTGTTGACCAGCCGCCGCACGCCCGATACCGACGCGCAGCGGTTGATCGAGGAGATTACGGAGCGTTCCAAGACCCGCATCCACGTCTTCACCGCTGACGTCGGTGAGGAGTCCGAGGTTGCCAAGCTCCTGGAGCGGATCCGTGCGGAGCTGCCGCCACTGGCGGGCATCGCGCATCTGGCGGGCGTGCTCGATGATGCGCTGCTCGGTCAGCAGAGCGTGGATCGGTTCCGGACGACCTTGGCGCCCAAGGCCTTCGGTGCGGGGTATCTGGATAAGTTGACGCAGGACGACGAGCTGGACTTCTTCATCGTGTCCTCCTCGGTGTCCAGCCTGTTCGGTTCACCCGGTCAGTCCAACTACGCAACGGCCAACGCATTGCTTGACGGCCTGATCGCGCAGCGCAGGGCACAGGGTCTGCCGGCCACCGGTGTCAACTTCGGGCCCTGGGGGCAGGGTGGTATGGCCTCCTCGGAGGCGGCGACCGCGAACATCAGTGCGCAGGGACTGATTCCGCTGGATCCGTCGGCGGCGCTCGCGGCACTCGCGGAGGTCATCGCCAACGGCACCGGACAAGCCACCGTCATCAAGGCCAACTGGCAGCGAGCCGCCAAGGTACTGGGCAGTTCGCGTCCGCCGATCCTGGACCTCGTCTTGCCGAGTGCCATCGGAGAGGTGACAGGCGACAGCGAGTTGCTCAAGCAGCTGATGGAGATCCCGGTGCCGCAACGGGCCGGATTCGTGACCGAATTCCTGCAGCGCGAGGTACAGAACTTCCTGCGACTGGCCCAACCGCCGGCCGCGACGAGTCGGTTTCTTGACCTCGGCACGGATTCACTGATGGCGATCGAGCTTCGCAACCGGCTGCATAGCCAGTTCGGCGGCAAGTTCACCATCAACGCGACCGCGGTGTTCGACTACCCGACCATCGGTGGTCTCGCCGAGTATCTCGTGGCCCAGCTGCCGGACGCGGAATCCGAGTCGGCGGAGGCGCAACCTGCTGCCGAGTCGGCGGAGGCCGACTCCGAAGCGGCGACACCTACGCCACCTGACGCAGTATCCGAGCCGAAGGAGTGATCCGGCGGCCTCCCGGGTACGTTAGCTAGCCTGGACACCGCGGTGTCAGTTAGCCGATAACGAGGGGAGCGGGTGCGGTCTGAGACGATTGTTTGCGGACATCACCCCTCTTCGGAACGCTGACTTCCGGCGTCTGTGGCTGGCCGGTGTTGTCACCGTCATCGGTGCCGGACTGACGCTGTTCGCGGTCCCGGTGCAGATCTATGCGCTTACCCACAGCTCGGCGTACGTCGGGCTGACGGGCGTTTTCGGTCTGGTGCCGTTGGTGGTGTTCGGTCTGTGGGGCGGTGCGCTGGCCGACCGGATGGACCGACGGACCCTGCTGATCATCACCGCGACCGGGTTGGGCGTCTCCTCGGTACTGCTGTGGCTGCAGGCCGCACTATCGGTCAACAACGTGTGGGTGGTGCTGTGCCTGCTCTCGGTGCAGCAGGCCTTCTTCGCGGTGAATTCACCGACGCGCGCCGCGGCGATTCCCCGGATGCTTCCGCTGGATCAGTTGCCCGCCGCCAACGCGCTGAACATGACCGTCCAACAGTTCGGGTTTATCGCCGGACCGCTGCTGGCCGGGGTGCTGCTGAAGTGGGTGGATCTATCCACCTTGTATCTGATTGATGCGATCGCGTGCGTGGCGCCCATCTGGGCGACGATTCGGTTGCACAAGATGCCGCCGAGTGGCGTGTCAAAGGACCTGCGAGCCAATACCTCCGGGCTTCGTGACGTACTCGAGGGTTTCCGCTATCTGGCGGGACACAAGATCGTGCTGATGTCTTTCGTGGTGGACCTCATCGCCATGATCTTCGGGATGCCGCGGATCCTGTTCCCGCAGATTGCCCACGAGGGATTCGGTGATCCCGCCGACGGCGGCACCGTGATCGCGTTGCTGTCGGCGGCGATATCGGTGGGTGCGGTGATCGGCGGGGTGTTCTCCGGCTGGTTCCAGCGGATCGATCGTCAGGGTTTCGCGGTGGTGGTCAGCATCGTGGTGTGGGGCTTGGCGATGGTGGGTTTTGGGCTCACCGCGCATGCTCCGCTGCTCTGGTTGGCCCTGCTGTTCCTGGTGATCGGCGGCATCGCGGACATGGTGTCGGCGGCCTTCCGGTCGACGATTCTGCAATCGGTGGCGACCGACGATGTACGGGGCCGGCTGCAAGGTGTGTTCACGGTGGTGGTCGCCGGGGGACCACGGGTCGCCGACGTTACGCACGGCGCCGCCGCTGCCGTGGTGGGTACGACGGCAGCAGCTACCGGTGGGGGTGCCCTCGTGGTGGTCGGGGTGATCATCGCTGCGCTACTGGTTCCGATGTTCGTTCGGTTCCGGACATCGGATGAGATCACCGAGGACGATACGAGCCAGGCCAACCCGGACCAGGTACAGCCCCAGTAGGTTTCACCCTATGGATGCTCTGACGGCCGAGGCTCTTCGGCGGCTTCCGCGGGATAAGCAGCTTGCTCTCGGTCGCGGGCTGCGTGATGGGATGCCACGGCGACGGCTCGGGGAACTCTCCGCCGAGCCGGGACGAGATCCGATAGCGGTACTCGCCGCACAGAACAAGGCCAGGATTCCGTCCTTGGTTCCGGTGCGCAGAGAGCGAATGTCGGAGTCGCCGTTCGCGTTCTACCGGGGTGCGGCTGCGGTGATGGCCTCTGATCTTGCACCCACGGCGTCAACCGGGGTACTGATTCAGACCTGCGGTGATGCGCACCTCTCCAATTTCGGGCTGTTCGCCTCGCGCGACCGGGCACTGTTGTTCGACGTCAACGACTTCGACGAAACCGCGGTCGGTCCCTGGGAGTGGGATGTCAAGCGCCTGGTCACGAGCGTGGCGATCCTCGGTGACGAATTCGGGATGCCGGACGATGCCGTGCGCCAGACGGTTATCAAGACCGTCGCCGCGTACCGCACCCGGATGAACGAATTGGCGCAGATGTCCGCCCTGGAGCGGTTCTATCTCAAGACGACCGCGCTGGAGGTGCTGGACTTGGTCTCCCGGCTCTCCAAGAGCGCGTCCAAGTTGGCGACCGACACGGTCGCCAAGGCGTCCCGCAACACGTCGCACCGTGCACTCAGGAAGCTGACCGCGACCACTGTCGATGGTCGCTACCGGATCGTCGAGCAACAGGACATCGCGGTCCGTGTGCCGGAGGTGGGCTTATCCGAGGCGGCGGCCATGGTCGACGAGTACTTCGGTTCGGTGCCCGAGGACGTCGTGGCGCTGTTGGCGTGTCATCAGTTCGAGGATGCCGTGGTGCGGGTGGTCGGTGTGGGCAGCGTGGGCACCCGCTGTTATCTCGCGCTGCTCACCGATGCGGATGGGTCGCCGTTGTTCCTGCAGATGAAGGAGGCCTCGGCCTCGGTGATCGAGGCGTACTTCCCGCAGGAGCTGCGGCTGGATCACGGGCGCCGGGTGGTGGCCGGGCAGCGCATCATGCAGGCCAGCGGCGATCCCTTTCTCGGGTATGTGTCCTCGGCGCGGCGTGGCAGCTTCTACGTCCGGCAGTTCCGCGACATGAAAGGTTCCGTGGAGATCACGAGCCTCACCGATCCCGATGATCTGGCGCTGTACGGCTCGCTGTGCGCGATGACGCTCGCGCGTTCCCACGCTCAATCGGGTGTGCCGGGAGTGATCGCGGGCTACCTCGGTACGGGAAGTGATCCCAACGCCGCGGACTCCGCGTTCGCGGATTTCGCCGAGGCCTACACGCAGCTCAACCGTGCGGACCACCAGCGGCTGCTCGCGGCCTCGGCGGAGCAGTGGCTGCCGAACTCCTGATGTCCTAATTTGTGGGATACCCGACCTGGACGCCATTACCCAGGTGGCGAACACTGAGAAACGTGACGCGTTCGGTCGTGATCCTGGGATTCCCGGGGGTGCAGGCCCTCGACCTGGTGGGGCCATACGAGGTGTTCGCGACCGCGTCGCAGTACTTGACCGGCACACCCGGCTACGACGTGTCGCTGGTATCGAGCGATGGTGTCCCGGTGTCCACGGGGTCGGGGATGGAGCTGGTTACCCATCAGCTGCCAAATCCCGACGAAGGATGTGACACGTTGCTCCTGCCCGGCGGCATCGGTGTGCCCGCGGTCCAGGGGGATGCCGCCCTCATGGAATGGATACGTACCTCAGCACGCTCTGCCCGACGAGTGGTGAGTGTTTGCAACGGTGCGTTTCTGGCCGCCTCGGCCGGCTTGCTCGACGGCTGCCGTGCCACCACGCACTGGGCGATTGCCGAAAAGCTTGCGGCTGAATTCCCGAGCATCACAGTGGATCCCGACCCGATTTTCATACGCAGTTCGGACAAGACGTGGACGGCTGCCGGCGTGACCGCGGGTATAGATCTGGCGCTGGCCCTCGTTGAGGACGATCACGGCGCAGAGGTGGCGCAGACCGTCGCGCGCTGGCTTGTTCTCTACCTGCGCCGCCCGGGCGGGCAGTCTCAATTCGCGGCTCCGGTCTGGATGCCGCGGGCCAAGCGAATGCCGATCCGGGACGTGCAGGAGGCCATCGAGGCGCAGCCCGGAGGATCGCACCGGGTGCCCGAGCTGGCCCGCCTGGCGGCGATGAGCCCGCGGCATTTCACGCGTGTGTTCACCGCGGAGGTTGGTGAGGCACCGTCGGCCTATGTGGAGCGCATCCGCTCCGAGGCCGCTCGCCGCCAGCTCGAAGAGACCGACGACACCATGGTGGTGATCGCGAACCGCTGCGGGTTTGGATCCGCGGAATCCTTGCGCCGCAACTTCGTTCGCCGCATGGGTGTATCGCCCGATCAGTACCGCAAGACCTTCCACCGCACAGAAAGGATTTCCCTATGACTTCCCGTACGACGCAGATCGCGATCGTGCTGTACCCGGATTTCACGGCACTGGATTTCATTGGCCCGTATGAGGTCCTGCGCTTCATGCCCGACACCGAGGTCCGGTTTGTGTGGCATCAGCCCGGGCCCGTCACCGCTGATTCCGGCGTGCTGGTCATCGGTGCCACGCACTCGTTCGACGAGACCCCCGCACCGGATGTCGTGCTGGTGCCCGGAGGGCCGGGAACGACGATAGCCGCGCGCGACGAACAGCTCCTGGAATGGTTGCGCCGGGTGCACCCGACGGCCACCTGGACCACGTCGGTATGCAGTGGTTCGGTGGTGCTGGCGGCGGCTGGTCTGCTCGAGGGCCACCGGGCCACCTCGCATTGGTCGACCCTGCCGCTGCTGAAACCGTTCGGGGTGACTCCGGTCGGCGACGAGCGCATCGTGCGGACCGGTCACGAGGGTGTGGTGACCGCGGCGGGGGTATCGGCGGGTATCGATCTGGGGCTGTGGCTCGCGGGCCAGATCGCGGGGGAGGAACGGGCCAAGGCGATCCAGCTGAGCATCGAGTACGACCCGCAGCCGCCCTTTGACTCCGGGCATATGTCCAAGGCCAGCGCCGCCACCAAGGCCACCGCGACCGCAGGGTTGGCCAAGGACACGTTCCGGCCGACGATCATCGCCGCGGGCGCGATGTTGTTGTGGGATGGCGCACTCGCGACGGTGCGCAGGAGAGGGGACCGACGCGGGTCGCTCCGCGGCCGCGTCGACCCCCGACCTCGACCCTGACCAGGCGCCCTGAAGGCGGAGCGACTACCTTCTCTATGAACGTTCTCACGGAGCCGCTCAACCTCAGAAGGGATGCCTGTGGCCGACAACAATGATTTCGCTACTCTCCAGTACCCCGGAGGCGAAACCAAGCTGGATATCGTCCGCGCGACCGAAGGCTCTGATGGCTTCGCGCTGGGCAAATTGCTGGCTGATACCGGCTACACCACCTTCGATGCGGGCTTCGTCAACACCGCATCGACGAAGAGCGCCATCACGTACATCGACGGCGACGTGGGCATCCTGCGCTACCGCGGTTACCCGATTGAGCAGCTGGCCGAAAAGTCCACCTTCATCGAGGTGAGCTACCTGCTCATCTACGGCGAGCTGCCCACCCCGCAGCAGCTGGAGGACTTCACCACCAAGATCCAGCGCCACACGCTGCTGCACGAGGATCTCAAGCGGTTCTTCGACGGCTTCCCGCGCAACGCGCACCCGATGCCGGTGCTGTCGAGCGCCGTGAACGCGCTCAGTGCTTACTACCAGGACTCGCTGGATCCGCATGATGACGCACAGGTCGAGCTGTCGACGATTCGCTTGCTGGCGAAGCTGCCGACCATCGCCGCCTACGCGTACAAGAAGTCGGCGGGACAGCCGTTCCTGTACCCGGACAACTCGCTGACCCTCGTCGAGAATTTCCTGCGGATGACCTTCGGCTTCCCCGCGGAGCCCTATGAGGTGGACCCGGAGATCGTGCGGGCCCTCGACATGCTCCTGATCCTGCACGCCGATCACGAACAGAACTGCTCGACCTCGACGGTGCGCTTGGTCGGCTCCTCGGACGCCAACCTGTTCACCTCCGTATCCGGTGGCATCAACGCGCTCTGGGGGCCGCTGCACGGCGGCGCGAACCAGGCGGTGTTGGAGATGTTGGAGCGCATCCGCGCCGAGGGCGGCGATACCCACGACTTCGTCCGCCGGGTCAAGAACCGCGAAGACGGCGTCAAGCTCATGGGCTTTGGGCACCGCGTCTACAAGAACTATGACCCGCGTGCACGCATCTGCAAGGAGCAGGCCGACAAGATCCTCGGCAAGCTCGGCGGCGACGACCAGCTGCTCGAGATCGCCAAGGCCCTTGAGGAAGCCGCGCTCACCGACGACTACTTCATCGAGCGCAAGCTGTACCCGAATGTCGACTTCTACACCGGTCTGATCTACCGGGCCATCGGCTTCCCGACCCGGATGTTCACGGTGCTGTTCGCCCTCGGGCGACTCCCGGGCTGGATCGCGCACTGGCGCGAGCTCCATTCGGAGCCGGGCAAGATCGGCCGTCCGCGCCAGATCTACACCGGCTACGGAGAGCGTCAGTACCCGTAGCGTTCGCTCGTGAGATGACAAAGCTCACACAAATCTGTTTGCATCGCTAACAGTTGTAGTTTCACAATAGTCATGTGGAACCAACCGTCGAGGCATTGAGCGAGCGCCGCAAGATCGTGATCCTCGGATCTTGCTGCCTGAGTCTGCTCATCGTGTCGATGGACTCCACCATCGTGAACGTCGCGCTGCCGACCATCCGGGCTGATTTCGGTGCCAGCACGTCACAGCTGCAATGGGTCATCGACATCTACACCCTGGGGCTGGCCTCGCTGCTCATGCTTTCCGGAGCCGCGGGTGACCGGCTGGGGCGCCGGAGGGTCTTCCACATCGGGCTTTCGATCTTCACGGTGGGCTCACTGCTGTGTAGCGTGGCACCCACCGTCGGATTGCTGATCGCCGCGCGTCTGCTGCAGGCGGTGGGTGGCTCGATGCTCAACCCGGTTGCGCTGTCCATCATTTCGCAGGTGTTTACCGGCCGCGTGGAACGCGCCAGGGCGCTGGGATTCTGGGGCGCGGTGGTGGGGATATCGATGGCGCTGGGCCCGATAGTCGGCGGGTTTCTGATCGAATGGGTGGGCTGGCGAGCCGTCTTCTGGATCAACCTGCCCGTGTGTGCGCTGGCATTCGTGCTGACGGCGATCTTTGTGCCGGAGAGCAAGTCTGCGACCATGCGCGATATCGACCCGGTGGGGCAGGTGCTCGCGGTGCTCTTCCTGTTCGGCATCGTGTTCACCTTGATTGAAGGTCCGTCGCTGGGATGGGCCACACCACAGCTCATCGCGGTTCTCATCACCGCGCTGGTGGCGTTCGCGGTATTCCTCAGGTACGAGTCCCGGCGCCGCCACCCCTTCATCGATCTGCGCTTCTTCCGCAGCGTCCCGTTCGCGTCCGCCACCCTCACCGCGATATGTGCGTGCGTGGCCTGGAGTGCGTTCCTGTTCACGATGTCGCTGTACCTGCAGGGGGAGCGCCACTTCTCGGCGATGCACACCGGGCTGGTCTATCTCCCAATTGCCATTGGGGCGCTGGTGTTCTCGCCGATCTCGGGCCGCATGGTGGGCCGGTTCGGCGCGCGGCCGTCATTGCTGACGGCGGGTGCCCTGTTCTTCACGGCATCGCTGCTGCTTACCCAGGTATCGACGGTGACACCGATCTGGGAGCTCCTGGTGGTTTTCGCCATCTTCGGCGCGGGTTTCTCCATGGTGAACGCACCGATCACCAATGCCGCGGTCAGCGGTATGCCACTGGATCGGGCCGGCGCGGCCTCAGCGGTCACCTCCACCAGTCGCCAGGTGGGCGTGAGTATCGGTGTGGCACTGTGCGGTTCGATCGGCGCTCCTGCGCTGTGGTTCATGTGCGCGGGCCTTGGTCTGGCCATCGCTACGCTCGGTATCGTGTCTACCTCTCCGTTCGCGCTGCGCTCGGCGCAGCGACTCGCGCCGCTTATCCAGAGCACCCCGGCACGGGAGGTTTCTCGTGCCGGATAGGTCCCTCGCGGACGACGTGTGGCGCGCCATGGCGAGCCTGGTGCTGGACAACCGTGACAGCTGGCGACGGACGGTCGTCGAGAAGACTGGACTGCCCTTCAGCCGCGTGCGCATCCTGCGAAGGCTTGCGCGACAGTCCATGACGGTGAAGGCAATAGCCGAGGCCACCGCCCTGGACGCTCCGGCGGCTACGGTGGCGGTGAGCGATCTGGAGCAGCGTGGGTTGGTGGTGCGTCGCATCGATCCCGACAATCGCCGATGCAAGCGGGTGTCGTTGACCGACGAAGGTCAGCAGCTGATGGCGGTCATTGCGGAGATGGATGACCCCGCACCGGCCGGTCTGGCCGCGTTGAGTGAGGACGAACTGAAGAACTTGCGGGCCATCCTGGAGAGGGCGGCGTCCTTCAGTTAGCGCCGAGCACCGCCATCGCGGCATGGTATCCGCCGAGCCCCGATACCCCGCCCCCGCGGCGGGAACCCGAGCCACAGAGCAGAATCCGATCGTGATCCGTGGCCACGCCCCAGCGGCGGGCGGGTGTATCCAGCGGTTCGTCATCCTCTGCGAATGGCCACCGCAGACCACCGTGGAAGATGTTTCCTGCCGTCATGCCGAGGGCGCGCTCCAAGTCTTCGGTGGTCTTGGTCTCGATACACGGGTTTCCCTGCGAGTCGTTGGCCAACACCTCGGTGATCGGCTCGGCCAGTACCGAGTTCAGCGATGCGAGCACGGCGGCCTGCAGTTCTTCGCGGGTTGCCTTCAGGCCATGCGGAGTGTGCAATCCGAACACCGTCAGCGTCTGCGCCCCGGAGGCGCGTAGTTCCGGAGACAGAATGCTGGGATCGGCCAGCGAATGACAGTAGATCTCGCACGGCAGCGGGTCTGGGATCTGGCCGGCGAGCGCCTGCCGGTAGGCATTGTCCAGCTGCGTGTAGGTCTCGTTGATGTGGAAAGTTCCGCCGAAAGCCTGCTCAGGCGTGACCTTCTCGTCACGCAGCCGCGGCAGACGCCTCAGGAGAAGGTTGACCTTGACCTGTGCGCCCGGCTGACCATCCGGTGGATCTTCTCCGAGCAGACGGGCCAATACCGCGGGTGTGACGCCGCTGAGAATATGTTCACCGATGGCGATGTGCTCGTCCTCGCCGATTCGGTAGTGCACCTCACCGTCGGGATTGATGGCCAAAACCTCTGCTCCGGTGCGTAATTCGGCACCATGGCGGCGTGCAGCGGATTCCAGCGAGCCAGTCACGGCGCCCATGCCGCCGATGGGGACATCCCAGGGATTCATCTGGTGATAGAGAAAGCAGATGTTCTGCTGCAGCGATGGGTCATCGGCACCGGCGAATGTTCCGATGAGCGCATCCGTCAGGAGGACCCCGCGTTGTAGGTCATCGGGTGTGGCCGCGCGGATCACTTCGCCGATGGGCGTCTCGATCAGCTCGGACCAGGCGCCGGTGCGCAATTGATGACGAGTGGGCAGCGGTCCGAGCATCGAATCCCACACGGGCTCTGTCACCGAGGCGCACAGGGCTCCGAACTCGGCGAAATCGTCTGGACGGGCGAGAAATCCGCTCCGGCCACCGGTTGATGGGTCCGGTGTGTACGACGCGTACTTACGTCGCGCCAGCTGCACCGATAGGCCCAGGTCGCCGATGATCTGGCGCGGGAGCAGGCTCACCAGATATGAGTACCGCGACAATCGGGCGTCAACGCCGTCGAATGCCGGTGCCGAGATCGCGGCACCGCCCAGCATATCGAGCCGCTCTAGGAGCAGCACCCGCTTGCCCGCGCGTGCCAGATACGCGGCGGCGGTCAGGGCATTGTGCCCGCCGCCGACGATCACTGTGTCAAACCGGTCAGATCCCGTGATGGCCATGGGAGGACTGTACGACCTGCCGGTGATCAGACGGCGCTTTTCAGGACGTCCTCGAACTCGGTGCAGAACCAGTCCACGTCCGATCGCGAGAACACCAGTGGGGGTCTGACTTTCAGCACGTTGCCATCCTGGCCGCAGACCGAGATCAATACCCGCCGATTTCGTAGCGCATTCACGATGCGCAGCGCGCCGGCACGGTCGGGGGTGCGGGAAACGGGGTCGACGACGATCTCGACTCCGGTGTACAGACCGGCACCCCGGATGTCGCCCAGCTCGACGTGACGCGAGGCTAAGGATCGCAACTCAGTGCGCAGCATCGCACCCACCTCTGCGGCATGCAGCTGTAGCTTCTCGTCTTCGATGACATCCAGCACGGCGGAGGCCGCGGCCATGGAGACCGGGTTTCCTCCGAAGGTGTTGAAATAGGGTACTTCCCGGGAAAACGGAGCGAGAATCGCGGAAGTCGCCGCCATCGCCGAAACCGGAATGCCATTGGCCATCGGTTTACCCATGGTGACCAGGTCGGGCACTACACCGTGACGAATGAACCCCCACATGGCCTCACCGGTGCGGGCGAATCCTGGCTGCACCTCGTCGGCGATGAGTACACCACCTGCCTTGCGCACAATCTCAGCGGCCGGCGCCAGTACCGACGGGTCGGGATAGATCCCGTCCGAGGAAAAGATGGTGTCCACTACCAAGCAGCTGAAACCATGATCCGCGGTGCGTAATTCATCGATGGCAGCCGATACGGCAGCGGCGAATGTGGCGGCCAGGTCGCCCGCTGATGTCCGATAGCTGTCGGGTGCCGGTACCACCCGCACGTGCGATCCAAGGGAGCTCCCACCGAGTGATGGGGAGATGGCGGTGACCGCCGCGGTGTTTCCGTGGTAGGCATCGCTGGTCACGATGACTCCCCTTGCTCCGGTGTACATCTCGGCCACCCGCAGCGCCAGGTCGTTGGCTTCCGATCCGGTGCATGCATACATCACCTGGTCGATGGCGCTGGGCATGGTGGCAAGGAGACGTTCCGAGTAGTCGACGATGCCTTCGTGGAGATACCGGGTGTGAGTGTTGAGTGTGGACAGCTGCCTGGTGACCGCCTCGACGACGTGGGGATGGCAGTGGCCAACGCTCGCCACGTTGTTGTAGGCGTCCAGATACCGGTTGCCTTCGGCATCGAACAGATGGCTACCCCGTCCGCGCACCAGGTGTACCGGCCGCTCGTAGAACAGCCGGTATGACGGGCCGAGCATCCGTTCTCTCGCTGAGATCAGTGTGTCGGTGGCCAGATCATCGTGTTCCCCCGCGTAGCTGTTCGAGTCCATGATGTTGGAAAAGCTCATCGTTCGGGTGCCTCCTCCAGGACGGTTCTTCCGAGGTCTTCGTAGCGGTCCGGTGCGGTGTACTTAAGGGTGAGAGCCAATGCGATACCGCCGATTCCGGTGACTGCGACCACCCACGGAATCGACGCGAAGATCCAGTCGCTGGCCGCGGTGCCAGCCGCGAACGAGGCATGTTTGGCCAGCAGGTAGACGACGTAGACCATGCCCAGCCCGCCCAGTAGCGGCGCCACCAGGGTGCGGAACCAGTGTGCTGTTTCCGGGTGGTTCCGCTGTACATGAAAGTACGAAATCACCGCGAAAGCAGTGAGTGCCTGGACGATCAGGATCGCGGTCGTACCCAGGAGAGCCATCAGCCCGTAGAGCCCGGTGTAGGGATCACGGTGGGTCAGCGCGAAGAAGAGCACCACCACTGTGGCGAAGGCGGTTTGGACGAATCCCGCCACGTGCGGTGAGCCATGAGCCGAATGAGTGGCTCCGATGGTCCGGCGCATCCCGGGTATGACATTCTCGCGTCCGATGGCATACAAGTAGCGGGCCGCACAGTTGTGGAAGGCCATGCCGCAGGCGAAGGAACCCGTCATCAGCAGCACCTTGAACAGGCTGACTGCCCACACCCCGAGGTGGCTCTGCACCGGGCCGAAGAAGATGTCACCGGCCGTCGATGAATCTTGAGCCAGCGCAACGGCATTGTCGGGGCCGGTGCCCACGATGGCGAGCCACGAAACGAGGACGTAGAAGATTCCCACACCGACTACTGAGGTCACTATTGCGATAGGGATGATCTTCTTGGGGTTCTTGGACTCCTCGGCATACATCGCACTGGACTCAAACCCGACCCAGGACCAGAACGCGAAGAATAGGCCGACGCCGGCAGAACCCGCGACCGCGATCGGGCCGGCCGGGCCATGGACCACTCCACCGAGATCGTGAAAGCCGTTGAGGGGATTAAGCGATTCCCAAGACCAGCCCTGCGGCCCGCCCCCGGTGAACAGCACCGACAGCGCCAGCAGCGACAGCATGAAGATCTCGGTCACCAGGAAGACACCTAATACCCGCGCCGCGAGATTGAGGTCGAAATAGGTGAGCACCGCGTTGGTGGCCAGCATGATCAGCGCGAAGACAATCCAGGGAACGTTGGCGTGGAACAACGTATGGAAGAGGTCGTTCGCGAAGAACGAGAAGATTCCGACCAAGGATGCCTCGAAGACCATATAGGCCAACGTGATCAGGAATCCTGAGCCCAGTCCGACGACGCGGCCGAGGCCGTGCGAGATGTATCCGTAAAACGCGCCCGTCGCGACGATGTGTCTGGACATGGCCGCATAACCGACAGCGAAGAGCGTGAGCACGATGGTGGCCACCAGGTATCCGGCGGGTGCGTACGCCCCGTTGCCAAATCCCACCGCCATGGGCACGTTGCCGACCATCGCGGTGATCGGCGCGGCGGTGGCCACCGCCATGAACAGCACTCCCATCAGGCCGACGGCATTGGGTTTCAGGCGCTGCATGCCGCCAGGTTCGGTGGTGGTTTCGGTGGCAGTGGTGGTGGGGTCGATGGTGTCGCTCACAGAAGATCCCTTCTCCATATTTGGTCTGGTCTTGACCGGTTCTCCGTGACCGGCGAAGCCTGGGCGATCAGATCAACGGTGCTGCTTTGGTGCGACGGCGTTATTTATACCCGTCCTAGTGCCCAGGTTGAAAGGAAATCAGAGAAATCGCCCGGATTGGTTTCGGTGATGTTTCGAGCTGGGTCCATTGCGGTTCGTTCGAGTTAAATGGTCCGATTTGGTCCGCTCAACGGCCGCTTATGGTGCACACTCGAAACCATGCCGGGACTACCGTCGAACCACAGCGCGTTCGCGCACGCCGCCCTGCCGGAATACGGTCGCGATCCGCACACCCCGTTGCGGCTGTTGAGCCTTTCCGAGAACGCCACATATCTGGTGGATGATCAGCGCCCAATCGTGCTCCGGGTACATCGGCCCGGGTACCACACGCTGCCCGCGATTCGTTCGGAGCTGGCCTGGATGCGGGCGCTTCGCACTGAGACTCCTGTCGTCACACCGGAACTCGTGCCGACGGCGAATGGATCGGATGTGATCGCCGTCGCCGTAGGCGGAACCACACTGCACGTCGATGCCATGGGTTATGTCCCCGGCTGCACCGCGGAGGAAACATCCGGTGTTGTGGGTTACGGGAAGCTCGGCCAACTGACCGCACACATGCACGACCACGTCCAGCACTGGCGTGTGCCGCAGGAGTTCACCCGGTTTCGTTGGGACCTGGACTCGATGTTCGGCCCGCGGGCGCGCTGGGGTGACTGGCGGCAGGCCCCCGGGATGACCGACCGGGACCGGATGGCGATCGACGCCGCGGTGCAGGACATGGCCCGTAGGCTCGGCGAATACGGTTACACCCCAGACCGATTCGGCCTGATACATGCCGATATGAGGCTGTCCAATCTTATGGTTGACCCGGCACGGCCGGGGTCTGACATCACGGTCATCGACTTCGACGATTGCGGGTGGTCCTGGTTCATGGCGGACCTCGGCGCCGTGGTGTCCTGGGTGGAAGACACTCCGGAGGCGGAGGTAGCGGTTGCCGAATGGCTCGATGGCTACCAGCGAGTGCGCCGCCTCTCCGAGGACCATCTCGGCATGATCCCGGTTTTCGTGATGCTGCGGCGGGTCATGCTCACCGCCTGGATCGCCTCGCATGCCGATGCCGACGCGGCGATCAGGGTCAGTAACGGATTCGGGGCGCGCACCGCCCTTCTTGCACAGCGATACCTCGGCGACCGGACATGGTTGCGGGAAGCAGTTTTCGGTCGTCGAGTCGGCTAACCCGGCCGCAGAGAGGAAACATGATGTTCGATCTGTCCACAAAGTCGGTGCTGGTGACCGGCGGTACCAAGGGGATTGGCCGCGGCATCGCCACCGTGTTCGCGCGGGCCGGGGCCAATGTTGCGGTTGCCGCCCGATCTTCCGATGAGACCCAATCGCTAGCAACGGACTTGGATGAACTCGGTGTCGGTAATGTCATGGGTGTCCGCCTGGATGTGTCCGACCCGGGCTCGTGTGCGGATGCCGTGCGAACCGTCGTCGACGCCTTCGGCGGGCTGGATGTGCTGTGCGCCAATGCGGGAATCTTCCCGGAGGCGCGACTGGACACCATGACCCCCGAGCAGCTCTCCGAGGTGCTCGATATCAACGTCAAGGGCACCTTCTACGCCGTGCAGGCCTGTCTGGAGGCATTGACCGCATCCGGTCGGGGTCGTGTGGTCCTCACCTCGTCCATCACCGGGCCGGTCACCGGCTATCCGGGCTGGTCGCACTATGGCGCGTCGAAGGCTGCGCAGTTGGGTTTCATGCGGACGGCAGCGATAGAACTGGCGCCACGGCGCGTGACGGTGAACGCGATCCTGCCCGGCAATATCCTCACCGAGGGCTTGGTGGATATGGGCGAGGAATACATCGCCGGGATGGCGCGCTCGATTCCCCTGGGAACGTTGGGCAGCCCCGCCGACATCGGGCACCTGGCGGCCTTCCTGGCCAGCGATGAGGCCGCATACATCACCGGTCAGGCCATCGTGATCGACGGCGGGCAGGTGCTGCCCGAATCGCCGGAGGCGGTTAACCCGTAGGCGCGCTTGCGGCGATACTGAGCAGATGGAGGAGTCGGAGGGCGGCCCGGTAGCCGAAGACGTGCGGCGTCGAATCCTGTCGATGCTCGCGCAGGGCACGCTGCACCCGGGCTCGCGGTTGGGGTCCGAGCGCGAGATGGCCGAGCGATTCGCGGTGTCGCGTGCGACCGTGCGCAGTGCTTTGGTGCCGTTGAGTCGCGCCGGCATCCTGGAGCGTCACACCGGCCGTGGCGGTGGCACCTTCGTGCGAGCCGATGTGGTGCAGCGCAATGTCGCCGAGCTGGTTGGCCTGCCCACCAGGCTGCATATCGGTGGCCACACGAGCGACACTCGGGTGCTGGGTACATCCCGGCGGCCCGCCACCCCTACCGAGCGATCTGCTCTTGAAATCGAGGACGGGGCAGAGGTTTTCGATGTGCGGCGGCTTCGCTACGCAGACGGGGTGCCGCTCTCTGTCGACAATGCGTGCTTCGCTGCCGAGCTGGTTCCGGACTTGCTGGAACAACCGCTCGGCGGATCCCTGTACGAGCTGTGTCAGCTGCGCTACGGATTGATCGCCGACTCGTCGACAGAGACGATCGAAGTGGTGAGTGCAAATCCGCGTGAGGCCGAATGGCTTGACGTGCCCCATCGCAGGCCCTTGCTGGCCATCACGCGGGTAACCCGTAGCACGGACGGGCGTCCGTTCGAGTACAGCTATGACCTGTTCCGTGCCGACCGGGTACGACTGACCGCCACCATGACATCGGCCGTCGCGCAAGAGAGTCGCGGGGTGGACGGCAAGGTGGAACGCGCGGTGAGCAGCCTGGCCGCCCACCGGAGGCGGGACGATACGCTGCTGGCATGACGAAACCCGAGATTGATTTTCAGCCAGGTCCAGCGCCCACCGAACTGGTCATCAAGGACATCACCGTCGGTGACGGCGCCGAGGCCGCGCCCGGATCTGTCGTCAACGTTCATTACGTCGGAGTCGAATTCGAGAGCGGCGAGGAATTCGACAGCTCGTGGAACCGTGGCGAGTCCATCGAGTTCCCGCTCGGCGCACTCATCCAGGGCTGGCAGGACGGCATTCCCGGTATGAAGGTCGGCGGACGTCGTCAGCTCACCGTGCCGCCGGCGCAGGCGTACGGCGAGGCAGGCGCCGGGCACCAGTTGTCGGGCAAGACGCTGGTGTTCGTGATCGACCTGCTCGGCGCGCGCTAGGACTAATGCCCGGGGAGGCGCAGGACCAGTCTTGCGCCTCCCAACGGGCTGGACTCCAAAGCCGCTGTACCACCGTGGAGTTCGGCTTGCTGAGCGACCAGCGCCAGGCCCAATCCGGAACCGGTGTGCGATGCGGTTGAGCCGCGTGAGAACCGTTCGAAGACGACCTCGCGCTCGGCTTCGGGGATGCCGGTGCCGTTGTCGTCAATCGCGATTTCCACACCGTGCACCGTGCTGATCGCCGAGAGGCGAACCTCTGACGCGCCGCCGTGCCGGACAGCGTTCTTGATCGCATTGTCGATCACCAGCCGCAGCCCCGCGGGCAGCCCCAACATCAAGATGGTCGACGAGGGGACGAGGGACACCTCGACATTCGGAAAGCTGCGGTCGGCATCGTGCGCGGCGCGGTCCAGTAGCTCGGTGATATCGACCGGTACGTGGTCATCCTCGGTGGTCAGGTCGCCCTGTGCGAGTCTCTCGAGCGCGGAAAGCGTTGCCTCGATGCGGGTTTGAGTGCGTACGGTTTCCTCGAGGATCTCGGCGCGCTGGTCCTCGCTGAGGTTGAGTGTGGACAGTACCTCGAGGTTGGTCCGCATCGCCGTGAGCGGGGTGCGTAGTTCATGGGAGGCCACCGCGGAGAAGTCGCGCGCGGTTTCGAGGGCGGCCTTGGTCTTTTCCTGCTCGTTGTTGATGCGTTCGAGCATTCCCTCGACCGCCTCGGAGATCTCGACGGCCTCGCGTACGCCGCGCACGTTCACGTCATCGGGGTTGGATTGCGCGTTGATCAGGCGGGCCTGCTGCGCCAGCAGCCGGAAGGGACTCACCACGATGAGGGAAATCACCCAGCCCACGATCACGGTCCCGATCAGTACGCCGCCACAGATCGCGAGGATGCGGATGTGGTACCGGTCGATCTGTCGCTGTGTCTCGGCGATCGGAGCGCCGACCGCGACGGGGATGTTGCCTGGGGCGATGAACGAGCGGACCCGGTATTCGACGCCGTTGATCGTGGTGTTGGCATAGCCGGGCTCCAGGAGTGGCAATTCCACTTCACTGGGGATGGACTTGGTCAGCCCGGCGACGCGGGCGGTGAGCACCAGGCCGTCGGGGGTGTCGATCTTCCCTTCCGAACTGATCACCGAATTCAGCAGGCTCGAGACGGCGCCGAGGCTGGACACCGAGTCCAGCCGGCGGTCCAGCTGGCTGTTCTGGTCGTCCTCGACACCCAGCCACACCCAGGTTCCGAGCGTGACGACGAGCACCATGACGCCCAGCGCGGCGATGGCGACCAGGGTGCGCAGTGAGAAGACCCGCATGGGTCTCTCCAGCAGTCGGTACGCCAGGTCGGTGATTCGCTGGCTGCGGTGCTTGCTGGGAGTGGTCATACAGAACTACTGCGACCGCAGCACGAACCCGACGCCGCGCACGGTGTGCAGCAGCCGAGGCGCGCCACTGGTCTCCAGCTTGCGGCGCAGGTAGCCGATGAATACGTCGACGACGTTGGTATCGGCGGCGAAGTCGTATCCCCACACCAGCTCCAGCAGCTGGGCGCGGGACAGCACGGCGGTCTTGTGTTCTGCCAGCACGGCCAGCAGATCGAACTCGCGCTTGGTGAGGTCGACCTCGACACCGTTGATGCGCGCACGCCGGCCGGGGATCTCGACCTCAAGGGGGCCGACTGTGATGGTTTCGGTGGACGAGGTGGCCACCGCGCCGCGGCGGCGCAAGAGCGCTTTCACCCGCGCTACCAGCTCGGCGAGTACGAATGGCTTGGTCAGGTAGTCGTCGGCGCCCGCCTCCAGGCCCGCGACCCGGTCGTCCACCGAGGTGCGCGCGGACAGCACGCACACCGGCACGTCGTTGTCCATCGCGCGCAGCGCTGTGACGACGCTGACACCGTCGAGCACGGGCATGTTGATATCGAGCACGATCGCGTCCGGACGATGCTCGGTGGCGCAGCGCAGCGCCTCGGCGCCGTCGCTGGCGGTGTTCACCTCGAAACCGGAGAGACGCAGGCCACGCTCCAGCGAGGCGAGCACATCGGCGTCGTCATCGACCACTAACACGCGCGGGGAGGCGTGCCCGGCATCTTGTGATGAGCCGCTTGCGCGAAGTCCATCAGGCATGCCTGCCATCTTGCCCGATGCAGCGCTCAAAACCTTCCATCTGCCGACACCGGTGCTGTCCCGTGAGTCGCCAGTATCATGAAAGCTGATAATCCGGCGTCCCATACCGAAAGCTTGCGAATGTCAAAAACAGTACCTGTAAAGCTGGTTTCCTACGTTGCTGGCGTATGCGCCGTGCTTGGTTTGGGGCTGCTTTCCGAGGGTGCGGCTGTCGCTCACGCCGATCCCGCATTCCCCGATCTGAATGGGTTCGCCGCCGTGGCGCCCGACGGGTACTTCGTGACCAACGAGAACTCCTCGGTTCGCTCGATCCACTTCTCGACCCCGGACGGAATCGGCTGCATGTTCCGCGCCTCGGCGAACATCACGCCCACCTCACGTCAACGCCTGAGCTGCGACGGTGCTGTGCCGGGGATTCCCGGGGATGCGCAGAGTGCGCCGAACGTGCCGGGTGTCGGTGGTGCGAGCGCTAATGTGCCGGGGCTGGGCGGTGTGAACATTCCGGGCGTGGGGACGTGTCCGATGGGCACTGTGGCGCAGAAGGGCGATGGCGCGTTCGAGATCAGCAAGGGTGCCTGGTCCTGCGGCACCAAACCCGAGGCGCCCGTCCTCAATGTCGGGCAGAAACTCACCTACGGCAACGTCACGTGTGCTGTGGGCGCGGGCAGTCTGACCGCCTGCCAGGTGAGCATGGGCGATCAGAAGCACGGCTTCGTGCTGCAGCCCTCAGGCAGCACGTCCTTCTAGATAGTTCATCAGCTCCGCAACGGCGGCGCGCGACGCCCTGTTGGCGCCGATGGTGCTGGCCGAGGACCCGTATCCCAGCAGGTGGATCGTGGGCCGTCCCGCGACCTGAGTGAGCAGCCGACCGGTCATCGTGATGCCGCCGCGACCGTTGCGCAGGCGCAGCGGTGCCAGGTGATCCAGTGCATGCCGGAATCCGGTGCACCACAGGATCACGTCGACATCCAGTGAGCTGCCGTCGGCCCAGGCGACCCCGGTCGGGGTGATGTGGCTGAACATGGGCCGGCGAGCAAGCACCCCGCGTTGTGACGCCTCGGCGATCTCCGGCGTCCACGGCAGTCCGGTCGCGGACACCACCGAGCGTTGCGGTTCCCCGCGGCGCGACCGCTCATCGACACCGGCGACCGCGGCACGCAGCCGATCGACGGTGAAATCAGCGACGAATTCCGGCTCGCGCCGGGTCACCCACGATGTGCGTGTGACCATCGATATCTCGGCCAGTAACTGCACGGCGGACACCCCGCCGCCAACCACCAGCACGTGCTGGCCTGCGAACTCCCCGGGTGTGCGGTAGTCGTGGGTGTGCAGCTGGCGTCCCTCGAAGGTGGACGAGCCCGGAACAAAGGGGACGAACGGCTTGTCCCAGGTCCCCGTCGCGTTGATCAATCCACGGACGGTGAACTCGCCCGCGGATGTCCCGAGTGAGAACCCGCCCGAAATGGCCCGCACCTCCCGCACGTGTACGGGCCGGTGGACGTCCAGGGCGTACCGGTGTTCGTACTCGTCGAAGTACCGGGGCATGGCGGTGGACGCCCTGATGGTGCCCGTTTCGTCGAAGGGCAGTCCGGGCAGTTGATAGATGCGGTTGGTGTTGTCCAGCGTCAACGTGGGCCAGCGGAACTGCCATGCCCCGCCCGGGCTGGGGGAGTGATCGAGGATGACGAATCCGCTACCGGGCTCGAGGCCGCGCCGCCGCAGAAAGTATCCCGCCGCGATCCCGGCCTGCCCGCCACCAATCACGGCGACGGTAGTCATGGCCGCCATATTAGGGTGGTCGCCATGATCGGTGTAACTAGCGACGGTCCCGTCACCACCATTGAGCTGCAGCGCCCAGAACGACGCAACGCGGTGACCTACGAGCTTGCGCTCGCCTTCGCCGAGGAGGTCCGCAAGGCTGCCGAAACCGCACGCGTCATCGTCGTCACCGGGCAGGGCACTTCGTTCTGCGCGGGCGCCGACCTTTCCAGCGGTGCCCCTGATCCCGACAAGTTCGCCGATGCCTGGCAGCACTCGATCAAGAGCATCGACGCTGCCGACATCCCGGTGATCGCCGCCGTCAACGGCCCCGCCATCGGTGCCGGTGTCATGCTGGCGATGGTGGCCGATCTGCGGGTGGTCTCCGAGACCGCGCGTTTCCAGTTCCCGGTCGCCAAATACGGCATCGCCCTGGACAACTGGAGCATCCGCCGACTGTCCTCATTGGTCGGATACGGGCGTGCGCGTGGCATGCTGCTGGCCGCCGAGCCACTCGACGCACAGGCCGCCTTCCAGACCGGAATGGCCAACCGCATCGGAGAGCTTGCCGACGCGCAGGCGTGGGCGGCCGAGCTGGCCGGGTTCGCGCCGCTGGCCCTCAAGCACGCCAAGCGCGTGCTCAACGACGACGGCGCGTTCGAGGATCAGCTGCCCGAGCACAAGGTGTTGTTCGACAAAGCCTGGAGCAGCCAAGACATCATCGAGGCTCAGGTCGCACGAATCCAGAAGCGTCCTCCCAACTTTCAGGGAGCCTGAGCATGCGGGCGCTCTGGGTTGGCGCCGGCGCAGCTCTTGCGTCGACGTGGATCGGTCGCGCCCTGCGTGACGTCCCGCGGACGTTGGGCGCCAGCAAGGAACGCATCGCCGAGGTTGCCGAGGGATCGGCGCAATACCGGAACGGTTCCTTCCATAACGCCGAGCCGGCGCGGCAGTTTGTCCCCGATGCGGATCCGACTTCTCTGTTGCGCGGACTGCTGACACGGCAGGGTGCTGGCAGCCCCAAGGGGGAGGTGCCTCTGGTGGTCCCCGAACTTGCCGGTCCACCAGCGGATTTAGCGGTTACCTGGTTCGGGCATTCCAGTGTGCTCGTGGAGGTTGATGGTTATCGGGTGCTCACCGATCCGGTGTGGAGCGACCGCTGCTCGCCCTCCCGTGCCGTAGGGCCGCACCGCCAGCATCCGGTGCCCCTGGAGCTATCGGCGTTGCCCGCGCTGGACGCCGTGGTGATCAGTCATGACCACTACGACCATCTCGATATGGACTCGATCATCGCGTTGACCCGCAGCCAGAACGCGGTGTTCGTGGTGCCACTCGGGGTCGGGGCGCACCTGCGCGGTTGGGGTGTCTCGCCGGCACGGGTCATCGAGCTCGATTGGGATCAGAGCCATCAGCTCGGAAAGCTCACGCTCACCTGCACGCAGGCCCGGCATTTCTCGGGCAGATCACTTGCCCGCAACACCACGTTGTGGGCGTCCTGGGTCATCGCCGGGCCCAGGAACAAGGTGTTTTTCGGTGGCGACACCGGATACACCAAGGCGTTCAAGGTCATTGGCGATACCTACGGGCCCTTTGATCTCACCCTGTTGCCGGTCGGGGCCTACAACACCCAGTGGCCGGATATCCACATGAATCCCGAAGAGGCCGTCCAAACTCACCGGGATCTCGCGACCTCTCAGGCGCCATTGCTGCCCATTCACTGGGCGACGTTCAACCTGGCACTGCATCCGTGGGACGAGCCGATCGAGCGGGTGCTTACCGCCGCCGGCGAGCAGGGTGTCACGGTCGTGGTGCCCAAGCCCGGGCAGCGGGCCGATGCGCAGCGGCCCGCCGCCCCCGACGGCTGGTGGCGTCTTTCTTAGCCCTTGTGCGCTTGGAGCAGGAACGCGGGCTGCTTGTTGCGGCCTTTCTCGTCCTTGTGGAATACGGGCATCTGGAAGTCGACACCCGGAATGACGGCCGGGATGTTTGAGTGGATAAACGCCGGGCGCAGCTCGTCGATCACCCAGTAGGGCTCGACCGCCGCACGCAGCTCGTCCTCGGTGACCGCGTTGGGGCCGATGCCGGGCGGAAAGGCGCCCACCGCGAAGACCAGCACGTAGTACGACGCGCCCGGTGCCGCCGCACGAGAGATCGACTGCTGGTAGCCCTCGCGCGCTTCGACGGGGATGGAGTGGAACAGCGTGCTGTCGACGATGGTGTTGAAACGACCGTCGTAACCGGAGAAGTCCGTGATGTCGGCGACCTCGAAGCTGGCGTTGGTCAGGCCGCGCTCGGCGGCCGCGGTCCGTGCCGCCTCGATCGCGGTGGGGGACAGGTCAAGGCCGAGGGTGGTGTGTCCCTGTGTGGCCAGCCGCAGCGAGGTTTCGGCGTGCCCGCATCCGACGTCGAGGACGTCGCCGTGGAACTTGCCGGCCTCGATCAGCGCGGCCAGCTCGGGTTGCGGCTCGCCGATGTTCCACGGCGGCTCACCCTGGAAGATCTCGCTCTTACCTTGGTATGAGGCGTCCCAGTCCGGCAGCTCGTTTGATGTCATACCACCTGACATTACCCGCGTTCGCCGCGATCACGCCAGGATGATCGGCCCAAATAATCGTGCGGTGTTCGCCCTCGGCGGCCGTGCCAGGCGGTCGCCGGTCGCTACTGTGCAGGGGTGGCAACGATCGAGGAGTTGACGTCGGGTGGATTGACCGCCGCCGAGGTCGCTGAGCGCGTAGCGCAGGGGAAGACCAACGATGTCCCGTCTCGTGCGGCACGCAGTGTGTCGGACATCGTGCGAGCCAATGTCTTCACCCGTATCAACGCGATCCTCGGTGTGCTGCTGATCATCGTGCTGTCTACCGGCTCAGTCATCAACGGCGCGTTCGGCCTGCTGATCATTGCCAACAGCGCCGTCGGCATCATTCAGGAGCTACGCGCCAAGCAGACGCTCGACAAGCTCGCCATTGTCGGCCAGACCCGGCCGGTGGTGCGGCGCGACGGTGCGGCCATGGCGCTCGCGCCCAACGACGTGGTTCTCGACGACATCATCGAGCTGGGGCCCGGCGATCAGATCGTGGTGGACGGCGAGGTCATCGAGGAGGCCGCTCTCGAGGTCGACGAGTCGCTGCTGACCGGTGAGGCCGATCCCATCGATAAGACCGTTGGTTCCCCCGTGCTTTCGGGGAGCTTCGTGGTCGCCGGCAGCGGTGCGTATCGGGCGACCAAGGTCGGGCGCGAGGCCTACGCGGCCAAGCTGGCTGAGGAAGCCTCGAAGTTCACCTTGGTGCATTCCGAACTGCGCAATGGCATCAACAAGATTCTGCAGTTCATCACGTACCTACTGCTGCCCGCGGGCGCGCTGGTTATCTACACCCAGCTGTTCACCACAGATGACAGTTGGCAGGAATCGGTGCTTCGCATGGTGGGCGCGCTGGTCCCGATGGTGCCCGAAGGCCTGGTGTTGATGACGTCAATTGCCTTCGCGGTCGGTGTGGTTCGACTGGGGCGGCGCCAATGCCTGGTGCAGGAGCTGCCCGCCATCGAGGGTCTGGCTCGAGTGGACACGGTATGCGCCGACAAGACCGGCACCCTCACAGAGAACGGCATGCGGCTCTCGGATGTGAAGAAACTGGGCGCCGACGGTGATCATGCGGACGCATTGACGGCGCTATCGCAACTCGCGGCCGATGATCCGCGACCCAATGCGAGCATCGCCGCCATCGCGGAGGCGTACGACTCCCCGCCGGGCTGGAAATCGACTGCGATCGCTCCCTTTTCGTCGGCCAAGAAGTGGAGCGGTGCCTCCTACGGCGAGTATGGCAACTGGGTGATCGGCGCCCCCGATGTACTTCTTGATCCGGCCGACCCCGTCGCCACCACCGCCGAGGAGATCGGATCCCGGGGTCTGCGGGTGCTGTTGCTCGCCTCGGCGGAATTGTCCGTCGACGACGCCCACGCGCCCGGTGCGATTACCTCGCGCGCACTGGTGGTGTTGGAGCAGAAGATCCGCCCCGATGCCCGCGACACCCTTGATTACTTTGCTTCCCAGCATGTCTCGATCAAGGTGATCTCCGGCGACAACGCGGTCTCGGTGAGCGCTGTGGCCCAGACGCTGGGGCTCTCCGGCGCCGCCGTGGACGCGCGCACCCTGCCCACCGATACCGACAAGCTGGCCGACACTCTTGCGGATGCGACCACCTTCGGGCGGGTACGGCCCGACCAGAAGCGGGCGATGGTCAAGGCTCTGCAATCGCATGGCCATACCGTCGCGATGACCGGTGACGGCGTCAATGACGTGCTCGCGCTCAAGGACGCCGATATCGGTGTCGCGATGGGTGCCGGTAGCTCCGCCTCACGCGCGGTGGCTCAGATTGTCTTGTTGGACAACAAATTCGCAACCCTGCCCTATGTGGTTGCCGAGGGTCGGCGCGTTATCGGCAACATTGAACGAGTTTCCAACCTGTTTCTGACCAAGACGGTGTACTCGGTGCTGCTGGCGCTGACGGTGGGGCTTGCGGGGCTGGGCTCGAAGGTCTTCCACTACGGCGCGGTGCCGTTCCCGTTCCAGCCGATTCACGTCACCATCGCGGCCTGGTTCACCATCGGTATCCCGGCGTTCATCCTGTCGTTGGCGCCGAATAACGAACGCGCACAGACAGGATTCGTGCGCCGGGTGATGATGTCGGCAATTCCGTCAGGTGTGACGGTGGGCGTCGCGACGTTCCTGTCCTACCTGTTGGCTCGTCAGATTCTGCACGTCACCGGCAACAGCACGCAGGCGTCGACCGCTGCGCTGATCACCGAGCTGGTAGCGGCGGTGTGGGTACTTGCGGTGGTGGCTCGCCCTTATCGGTGGTGGCGGGTGGCGCTGGTGACATGCTCCGGGCTGGGCTACGCGGTGATTTTTGCGATTCCCTTGGCGCGAAAGACATTCATGCTTGATCCGAGCAATCTGGCGGTCACCGGCCCCGCGCTGGGCATCGGCATCGCGGCCGCCGTGGTGATCGAGGTGTTGTGGTGGCTGCAGGGTAAGTGGTCCGGCCAGCCACGCCATTTCTGGGCCACCGAAGACGACTGAAGTAAATCGGATGCGCGCAATAGGCGCGGTTCGCTATCTTTGCTCACGCGGAGATCAAGCGGCGCCCCGGCATCGCCGGTCGGCGTACCGCGTGTTGGGCCTTCGCCTTACTGGTACGCCCTCTTCAGGCTAGTGGGTTCGAGTCCCGCACGGGACGGCTTCCGGGCTGCGCGCCGCAGGGCTCGCGATTCGGTCCTGCGGGGAGCGCTGTGGCGATTCCTCCCACCGGCTCGCGATGCTGTCCGGAAGCCGTTCCTCCACAACTGAATTACGACAAAAATAGGTAAGAGAGGTGAACAAAGAATGAGTATGTGGGACTGGATCTTCGGGCAGAAGGTCACGATCATGGAGTGGCAGCGCGGTGTGCTGTACCGCGAAGGTGTGTTCGAGGCGGTGCTGGCACCTGGCGTTCATTACACACGCCCGCGTACCGACACTTTGGTCACTGTGGACATGCGAACTCAGTCGGTGCAAGTTGCTGGCCAAGATGTGCTGACCGTTGACGGTTTCTTTGTGAAGGTATCGGCGGCGGTCAACTACACGGTGTCCAACCCGAGCGTTTTCGCTACGGCCGAGGGCGGTTCGGCGCACTGGAACATCTACCTGCGCACCCAGCTGCAGGTGCGTGACGCCGTCGCGGCACTGACTCTCGATGAGCTGCTGGCTCGGCGGGGTCAGATTCTGGGTGCGGACGCTGTCGCAAGACTCGCGGCAGAAGTAGCAGAGCTCGGTGTAACGGTGACGTGGTTCGTCGTCAAGGACATCATGCTGTCCGGCGAAGTGCGCAAGGCACTGGCTGAGCCGCTGCTGGCGCGAGAGGCGGGTAAGGCTCAGTTGGAACGAGCTCGCTCCGACGCGGCAGTGCTGCGCTCGATGGCGAACACCGCCAAGCTGCTGCGGGAGAACCCCGAGCTGCTGAGGCTGCGGACCCTCGAGTCGGTGGCCGAGGGCAGGGCCATGGTCGTCCTCAACGCACCGTGACCGCTCGCGCTTAGAAACTGAACCGCATGATCCTGCCGATGTCACGCAGGGCGGGGATGTGCGAGATCACCTTCATCTGGATGCGGCCCGATAGTGGCAGGTGCTCCTCACCCGCCACGTCGGTGCTGCGCAAGTCGTCGACGCAGCGCAGCCCAGGATGCAGCGCTTCGATCTGCCCGGGGTCGTCGATCCCCCAGTGCAGGGTGGCACCCGCGTTGCGCACCGCGGGCACCAGCTTCTGCAGCGTGATCCCGATGCTGGGGTAGCAGTCGAAGGCCAGTTGTCCGCTGGGGAATCGGCCGGTGATCCGCCGGATCAGGGACTGGCCGTCGGCGGGTGTCAGGTACATGGTCAAACCCTCGAATACCGCGAGGGTCGGCCGGTCGGCCGGGATGCTGTCGAGCCATGCCTCATCGGTGACCGAGCTTCCGACCATCCGATAGTCACCGGCACGCTCGGGGAGCAGCGCGCGCCGCAGCGCGATCACCTCGGGATAGTCGATATCGACCCAGCGCACCGTGTCGGGCGGATTGATCCGGAAGACGCGGGTATCCAGCCCGCAGGCCAGATGCAGCACCGTCGCCTCCCGGTGGACGGTGAGAAACTCCGAGGTCCAGACATCGAGTTGGCGCGCGCGCAGCGCTACCCCGATCGCCTGGGTGCCTTTGATCTTGGTTTTGGAGAAGTCGTAGTCGATACGCGCGACGGCGTCCGCGGCGTAGTGGTCATGAAGAACCGAATTAGGGGATGTGGCGTCTTGCGCGCGGCCGTACAAGGTGGCCAGCATCGTCTCGGGAGCGCCGGTCAATGTGATTTTCACAGGGTCCGTCACTCGACCCAACATACGCCGCGATCTCGTACTACAGTTGCGCCGTCCCAGACGAAGGAGAACACGCTCATGGCTGATTTCAAGGGTCTCATCGACAAGCTTAAGAGCCTGTTGGCGGGCAACAAGGACAAGGTGAACCAGGCCGTCGACAAGGTCGGCGACGCGATCGATTCCAAGACCGGTGGAAAGTACAGCGCGGTCGTGGACAAGGTGCAGGACGCCGCCAAGGGCGCGGTCGAGAAGGTAGAAGGCACCGAGGCCCCGAAGGCCGGCGACGCTCAGTAACCGACTGGCGCCGTTGGTTGCGGCGCTGGTGCTGTTCACGGCGGCCTGTGCGCGGGTGGAGGCGGAAGGTGTCGCACCTCCGCCTCCGTCGCCGCCGCCGGGTGAGGTGCTGTCGGATACGCCGTTGTCGCTGGCCCCGGATCTGGACGCCCACGCCGACGGTCATCTGATCCGATACATGTCGACCTCGGGTGCCACCGGCACACCCACCGAGGTGTCCGGAGTTGTCTTTGCCCCGAAAGGTCAACCACCGCAACAAGGTTGGCCCATCGTGTCAGTGGGACATGGCACCACAGGGCTAGACGACGAGTGCGCGGTTTCTCGTGCTGCCGATTTGCGGGGCTATATCTGGCTGGTGCGCAACCTCACCAAGCGCGGCTGGGTGGTGGCTATCACGGATTACGAGGGACTGGGCGTTCCGGGCCCGCATCCGTATCTGGAACCGCGGTCCGAGGGCTTCAACGTGATCGACGCTGCGCGTGCCGCGGTGTCGCTGATCCCCGGGGCTTCGACCACGTGGGCGGCCATTGGCGCTTCCCAGGGCGGCCAGGCGACGTGGGCGGCCGCCGAGCTTACGGGCGATTACGCCCCCGAGCTGGAGTTTGTGGGCGCGGCCAACCTGTCCCCGGCCGCCGATCTCACCGATATGGCGACGCACGTCGGCGACGGCCGATACGACTGGAGTCAGCTCTCGATGATGCCCACCTTGCTGACGGGGCTGTCGGTCACCATTCCGGAGCTGAGGCCGGAGAACTTTCTGCATGGATCCTTCCAGGACAACCCGCATGACAAAGCGCTCCTGCTGGGGTGTCACAACGGACTGGACCCCGCGCGGGCAGCGGCCATAGGTAGATTGCGCGCCAACGATTTTCACGGCACCAGCGCATTGGACCCGGCGATTTTCGCGGCTGCTCTGAAGCGGATCGCGCTACCGCTCGGCCCGGCGTCCGGGCCGATGCTCGTGTATGCCGGTGGGGCCGACCGCCTCATCGACGCACGCTGGATCCACACGGCGGTGCGACGGGCCTGCGTACTGGGTGACACGGTCCAGGAGATCATCGCGCCAGGTAAGGGGCACGTGGACCCCGACGGGGAACGGCTGGGGGTGCAGTGGATCGCGGATCGGTTTGCCGGGATCCCAGCGCCCAGTAACTGCTAGCCCCGGGTCGGTATCGCTCCGGTATCGTTTGCCGACGTGGCAGCCAAACTGAATTCCTCCATCGATGTGCCCCTCCCTCCTCAGGAGGCTTGGGAGCACGCCTCGGATCTGCGGCGTTTCGATGAGTGGCTGAGCGTTCACACCGCGTGGCGCAGCGCGTTGCCCGAGATCTTGGAAAAAGGCACGGTGATCGACTCGATCGTGTGCGTGAAGGGCATGTACAACCGGGTCAAATGGACCCTGCAGAAGTACGACCCTCCGACGGGTCTGTTCCTGGAGGGGCAGGGCAGGGGCGGGGTGAAGGTCAAGCTCCGGTTGACGATCACCCCGAAGGGGCCGGGTTCGGTCGTGGATTTCACCCTGCATTTGGGTGGGCCCGCGATGTTCGGCCCGATCGGCGCGGTGGTCGCGGCCGCGCTGCGCAGTGACATCGACGCCTCGCTGACGAAGTTCGTTCAAGTTTTTGCATCCGCGTCATAATTTGCGTTTTTCGCGTTCTACCTGCGAAAACACAAGCGACGGTTTGTGATTGGATGAGTTTCGAGTTCGTGTCGGTGGTTGGCAGGCTCCGGAATAAGGAGCAATATGGATATATGTCAATCACACGGAAGTTCATCGGAACGGTGTTCGCCGCTGGTGCCGGCGCGGTGCTTATCGCTGCTGCGCCCGCCGCCGTGATGACCACCGGGGTGCCGACAACCACGTCCAACCAGGTCGTTCTTGCCGATCCCGGCGGCTCTGGCAGCGGTGACGCGGGAGGCGGCGGTGGCTGCTACAACGGCGTGTGCGGCGGATGGAATCCCGGGCAAGGTGGCTGGGGCCATGGCTGCTACAACGGCGTCTGTGGCGGCTGGGACGGCCAGCGCGGCTGGGGTAACTGAGCCGCGCAGCCGCACGAATTAGTGCGCTAGCGGTCGAAGGGCTTGGGCCAGGGCGTCATACGCGTCCCGGCGAGCTGATCCGGTGCCGAGCAGGTGATCCGGGAGGATGACTTCGTCGACGCCCTCCTGGGCCCATGGTGCGATCTGCTCTGCGATGCGTTCCGCGGTACCGTACAACACTGGAATCGGTGATGCCGCAGCGGTTTCTGCTGCGCGGGCCTCGGACTGTGGGCCGTCGGTGACGATGATGCGAGCCTGAGTGGAACGCCAAATCGTCGCCGGATCCCGGCCAATCTTCTCGGCCGCGGCGTCTAATCGGCCCGAGATCTCGTGGAAGGTGCCGGGCGCAGACCACTGATTCCATTCGTGGGCATACCGCGCGGTCAGGCCCAGCATCCGCGGCTGAGTGGCGCCGATCAGGATCGGTAATGGCCGCTGTACTGGTTTGGGTTCGCAGATGCCCTCCGCCAGCTGGTAGTACTCGCCGGCCACGGTGGTGGCTTGCTCGTTGAGCAGGCCGGTAATCACTTGCAGCCCTTCGGAAAACCGGTCGACGCGTGGTCCGGGCTTGCCGAGTTCGAGCCCGTAGCGCTGGTGCTCGTTTTCCTGCCAGCCGGCGCCCAGACCGAGCGTGAAGCGCCCCTGGCTGACGTGGTCGACGGTGGCCGCCCAGTTGGCCAGCACCGCTGGATGCCGGAATGTCATCGACAGCACCAGGGGCGCGAGCCGGATTCGCGAGGTGGCCGCGGCGAGCGCGGCAAAGATCGCGGTGGCCTCGTGGAAATCGGTGCGCTCCTCGGCGGTGTCCGCGTGCGACATGAAGTGGTCGGCCGCGTAGAAGGCGCGCCAGGTTCCGTTGTCGGCGTATTGGGCGATATCCAGCAGATCTGCCCAGGATTGATTGGTTTGTCCCCATATCGAGAAGCGCATGTCGTCCAGCCTAGAGCCGGTGCACATATCGCCGTTATTGCGTACTACCCTCGAAATGGTGGAGGAGCAACCAAGGGGTCGGCGGGCAGAGGTGATCGCTGCCGCCATTGAGGTGGCGGGCACCATGGGTGTTGGCGGTCTCACGTATCGCTCGGTGGACGCGGCGGCGAATGTGCCGAGCGGGACTACGTCGAATCATTTCCGTACGCGTGATGCGCTGTTGTTGGGTGTCATCGTCGAGATCGAGAAACTTCGCCGGGCCTTCTGGCGGGCGCTTGTCACCGAGATCAGCCCGACCACAGTGGCCGACCTGGTGGGTATAGGGACCGCATACGTCAAGGGTGCCGTCGGGGTGATGAGTACCCGGGTGCGGGCGTACATGGCGCTTCTCATGGAGGGTTGGAGCCATCCCGATCTGAGAGAGCCGCTACAGCGGGGCCGGGATGCGCAGATTCCCCGCACGTTGCAGCTCATGCGCCACGTGAACCCGACGACCCCGCAGCTGCACGCGGAAATCTTCCAGGACTATCTCACCGGCATCATCTATCAGCAGCTTGCCAACCCGCTGCCGGACTTCAATCCGCGTCCCGGGATCGAGGCGCTGCTCACCGCGCTGGTGCTGCCCCAGGAAGCGCAGCGATAGGGTTCTCGCGCCAGTCGGTATCGGTAACGATTCGCCGTGAAATGCGTTCCAGCGCTGCCTGAATCTGCTCGCGGTCTGCGCGATCTTCAAAATCGGGTGTGCGGGAAAGCCGTTCGACGAGGTACTGGTTGATCGCCTCGCTGATCTTGTCGACTTCCTGTCGCCCCGAGTCGGTGAGCCAGACGTGGTCATTGGTGCGCAGGGCGTAGCCATTCCCGACGAGTTCGTTGAAGGCGGGGTCGATGACCTCTGGTGGTATCCGGTACCACTGCGCGATACGGGATACCTCGGCAGACCCGGTAGCACGCAGAAAACGGTTGGCCTGAACCAAGGCCCACAGCGGAGCGATGGGCATCGATACACCCGCGTGTTCGCGAAGCTTGCGCAGGCCGATATGTGGGAATCCGCGCATCGCATTGCTGATCGCGATCTCCAGCAATTTGTCCGGTGAGACCGAATTCGGCATGCCGAAGCCCTCGCCCATGTCCGCGGCAAGGGCCGAGTCGGTGCCGCGCAGCGGGACTTCCTTGAGGAACAGCGCGACGACGAACCCGATGACGGCAACCGGTGTGGCACAGAGGAACACCAGATCCAATGAGTCGGCATAGGCGTTGATGACAGGTATCGCTGCCTCATGCGGCAATGCGTGCAGCGCCTGCGGCGACTGGGTGGCCTCGGGTGGCACCTTCACCGAGCTGATCTCGCGTGCAAGGAAATTGGAGAACAGTGACCCGAATATCGCCGCGCCGAAAGAGCTGCCAATGGTGCGGAAGAACGTCACGCCGGACGTCGCGACGCCCAGATCGTCGAATCGGGCCGTGTTCTGCACGATGAGGGTGAGTACCTGCATTGATGCGCCGATACCGACGCCCAGGAGGAGCAGGTACAGCGACTGCAGGATGAACGGTGTGGAGTTGTCCATGCTAGACAGCAGCACCAGTGCGATGGCCATGATGGCGGTGCCGGCGACTGGATAGCGTTTGTACTTGCCGGTGCGCCCCACCAGGGTGCCGGTTCCGGTGGAGGTGATGAGCATGCCCGCCACCATGGGCAAGGTGCGCATGCCCGAGACGGTCGCCGAGACGCCGTTGACGAACTGCATGAACGTCGGCAGATAGGTCATCACGCCGAGCATGGCGAAACCGACGACGAAGCTCAGCACGCAGCAGATGGTGAAAACCGGGTCGCGGAACAGCCTTGGAGGCAGAATCGGTTCGGGCACACGGGATTCCACCCAGACGAACAGCGCTATGGCTGCGACCGAGCCGACGAACAACCCGATAATCATCGGTGAGGACCAGGGGTAGGTGGTGCCGCCCCAGCTGGTCGCCAGCGTCAGTGCCGAGGCGCCCAGCCCGATGAGCACAATGCCCCAATAGTCGATGACGGGACGTGTCGCCTTGGCCAGTGCCGGGATGGCCCCGGCCGCGACCACGATCACCACAGCCGAGATGGGCAGATTGATATAAAACGCCCAGCGCCACCCCAGATGATCGGTGAACAGACCGCCCAGCAGCGGGCCGATCACGGTCGTCACCCCGAAGACCGCGCCCAGCATGCCCTGATAGCGGCCGCGCTCGCGCATGGGGATGATCTCGCCGATGAGGGCGGTCGCCGTCACCATCAGGCCACCGGAGCCAAGGCCCTGGATCGCGCGTGCGCCGACCAACATGGCCATGGAGCCAGCCATACCGCACAGCAGCGACCCGGCCGCGAAGATGAGGATGCAGGCGATGAAGACTGCGCGCCGCCCGAAGAGATCTCCGAACTTGCCCATGACGGCAGTGGCCACGGTGGAGGCGAGTAGATAGCTGGTGACCACCCACGACTGGTGCCCGGCATCGCCGAGATCGGCGACAACGGTGGGCAGGGCGGTGGCGACAATGGTGCCGTCCAGGGCGGCGAGCAGCATCCCGAGCAGGACCGCGACGAAGATGAGATTGCGGCGCTGCACGCTGATCATCGAGCTCGCGGCTTCCTGATCGACGGTTTCGGATTCAGGTGACTGCGTAGACATCGTTACCCACTCTAAAGTATTTAATTTGGCATGCGTCTATTCTTGTCCGCATGGTCTATATGCGCAGCACAAACAGTGGTTCTATAGTTGCTGGGTTGTCAAGAAAGTTTCCTCACCTTCATATCGAGCTGGTTGGATCGGATGCGTCAGGTCTTCCGGGGGCGTGGCGAGGTATCGCGTTGTTATCGGGACGCGAGGCGGTGAGCGAAGCCCTGCTGTTGTGGCGCGGAGATCGGGAGTCTGATTGGCAATTCCGGTTTGGGCTAGCCCCGGCGGATGGTTCCACCGCGCTTGAACGCGAGACGGACGACCTCTTCACGCATCTGGATGACATGTTGGTCGGGTCCTTTCACGTACCTTCCGGTGGCCGGGAACTCATGTGAACCGCGGCCGTGCCCACGCTTTTGACCTGGGTGTAACGTACGTCACAGGGCTCGGATGTTAGACCGACAGGAGCAGGCAATGAAGCACGCAGCACCCGGAACCGAGGGCAGCGCAGTCACTTTCGCTCCCCGATACGACAACTTCATCGGCGGGGAGTGGGTGGCTCCTTCCGATGGACGGTACTTCGACAATTCCTCGCCTATCGATGGCAAGGTGTTCACTCAGGTTGCTCGTAGCACCGCGCCTGACATCGAGAAGGCCCTGGACGCCGCCCACGCCGCGGCCGAAGCCTGGGGCAACACCTCACCGGCCGACCGGTCGAACACTCTGCTCCGGGTCGCCGACCGGATGGAACAGAACATCGAGAAGCTGGCGGTCGCCGAGACATGGGACAACGGCAAGCCGATACGTGAAAGCCTCAACGCCGATATCCCGCTGGCCATCGATCACTTTCGATACTTCGCCGGGGTGCTGCGTGCCCAGGAGGGATCGATCTCCGAGATCGACCATGACACCGTCGCCTACCACTTCCACGAGCCGCTCGGTGTCGTCGGCCAGATCATCCCGTGGAATTTCCCACTGCTGATGGCGGTTTGGAAGCTGGCGCCGGCGCTGGCGGCAGGCAACTGTGTGGTGCTCAAGCCCGCCGAGCAGACGCCCGTCTCGATCCTTGTGTTAATGGAGTTGATCGCCGACCTGCTCCCGCCGGGGATCATCAACGTGGTCAACGGGTTTGGCGTCGAGGCCGGCAAGCCGCTGGCGTCGAGTCCGCGTATCGCCAAGATCGCGTTCACCGGCGAGACCACCACCGGGCGCCTCATCATGCAGTACGCGACCGAGAACATCATTCCCGTCACTTTGGAGCTGGGTGGCAAGAGCCCCAACATCTTCATGCCCGATGTGATGGCCGCCGACGATGCCTTCCTGGACAAGGCACTCGAAGGCTTCACCATGTTCGCGCTCAACCAGGGCGAGGTGTGCACATGTCCCTCGCGGGCGCTCGTGCATTCGTCCATCTACGACGAGTTCATCGCCCGCGCGATCCCCCGCGTCGAGGCGATCGTCAGTGGTGATCCGCTGGATGAGGACACCATGATCGGCGCCCAGGCGAGTAACGACCAATACGAAAAGATCTTGTCTTACATCGATATTGGGCGAAAAGAAGGCGCCCAGGTGCTCACCGGAGGTGACGCCCGCAAGGTCTCGGAGTACCCGGACGGTGCCTACATTCAGCCGACCGTGTTCGCCGGTACCAACAACATGCGCATCTTCCAGGAGGAGATCTTCGGTCCGGTGCTGTCGGTGGCGAAGTTCGACTCGCTGGACGAGGCATTGAAGATTGCCAACGACACGCTGTACGGCCTGGGCGCCGGGGTGTGGTCACGCGATATGACGAACGCCTATCGGCTGGGCCGCGGCATCAAGGCGGGCCGGGTATGGACAAACTGTTACCACCAGTACCCGGCGCACGCCGCGTTCGGCGGTTACAAGAAATCCGGTATCGGGCGTGAGAACCACAAGATGATGCTCGATCACTATCAGCAGACCAAGAACCTCTTGGTGAGCTACTCGCCCGACGCCGCAGGCTTCTTCTGATGGGCGGTTACGCGAAGGAAGTCCAGCCCTGATCAACCGCGTCGAGCTCACTCCGGCGGCGGCCGAGCTGTTGGCTTCGCTGGCGGCTAGGCATGGGCCTGTGATGTTCCACCAGTCCGGCGGCTGCTGTGACGGCAGCGCGCCGATGTGTTACTTGCGCGGGGAATTTCGTGTGGGTGCGTCGGATGTGTTGCTCGGCGAGGTTAGCGGGGATACCCCGTTCTGGATGAGTGCCGACCAGTTCGAGTACTGGTCACATACACATTTGACGGTGGATGTGGTGCCCGGGCGCGGGTCAGGATTTTCGCTGGAGGCGCCGGAGGGGGTGCGTTTCCTCATCCGCTCAAGGTTGTTCACCGATGACGAGGTGCTCGCGTTGGCGAATCAGCCGGTCAGGACCGGCGCCGACGGTTGAGGCGCTGCCGATTCCTTCGTGTTGTCGGTTGCCTGCAGAGGTAGTAGTTTGCCCTTGTCGGAGACAGTCTGGTCGGGTCGGTCGTAGGGGAGTGTCATCCAGTGTATGTAGCTATTCGAACTGCTGCGGTTGCTGCGGTGTGCAGTCTGTGCGTCGGAACCGGTGTGGACGCGCGCACTGTGCGGCCGGTTCCTTCCTTAACGCCTACGGCCACAACGCGTTCCGTGACGAATCAGGCGGTCTCTCTCACGTCGTTTTCTGACCTGCTGGCGGTGGCCGCTCCTCAGAACAGCACTGGGGCGCAATCGAATCCGGTCGCCACCGGGGTACCGAGTAGCAGTGATCTCATCGGGACAGTCGCCAAGCTCCTCACGGCGTCACAAGCCGCGTCGACCGGTTCGGCTCCGGGGATCACCGCGGCCGCCGCTGAGCCTGTCGATCCGCCGGTAGAGCAGCCGGTTGATCCGCCCGTCGAGCAGCCCACAGATCCACCCGCGGCTGACGAGCCGGCGCCGCCGACTAACTTTCCGGGGACGCATTGGCCTGCGTTTGGCACCCCGTCCTACTTTGCGCAGTTGGCCTTTGCGGTGTTCCACGTTGTGGCCTTGCCGATCACGGTGCCTGTGCAGTTCTTCTTGGGCAGTGCCGAGGGTGTGCCGACAGTGATAGCCGCGGCGCTCAATGACTTGTCGGGCCTGCTAGGCCAGATACCCGGGTTCTCACCGCAGCAACCGGCGGCGCAGGCGCAGCAGAAGGTCGCAGAGACTTCCTCGCCGTTGCAGAAGGCGGCAGCAGCGGAGGCCGAAGCGCCCGCCGCTGAGGAGCCGGCGCCGGCTCCAGAACCGGAGCCCTTGCCGACCAACTTCCCGGGCCCGCGCCCGGCGTTCGGCACGCCGTCCTACTTTGCGCAGTTGGCGTTCGCGGTGCTGCATGTGCTGGCGCTGCCGATCACGGTGCCGGTACAGGCGATCATCGGTACGACCGAGGGCGTGCCATCGGTGATCGTCGCGGCGCTCAATGACTTGTCGAGCCTGCTGGGACAGGTGCCGAAGATATCGCTACCAGGGACCGACCCCGGGACCACACCGGAGGCATCCTCGAAGCAGGTCGATCAGGCTGTCACCAAGCCGGAAACCGCGTCCGAGAGGTCAGAGACCACCAAGCGCGACGTCGATGCGAAGGCGCCCAGTACCGAGCACACGGAGCACGCGGCGAAGCCAGGCGATACGCCCGCAGAGTCGTCCAAAACCGAGCATGAGGCCAAGCCCGCTGATACTTCGGCGGACGCGACGAAGGTTGATCCGACGAAGGCTGTTGAGCCCAAGGTTGATCCGGCGAAGGCTGTCGATCCGACGAAGGCTGTTGAGCCCAAGGTTGATCCGACGAAGGCTGTCGATCCGACGAAGGTCGTTGAGCCCAAGGTTGATCCGGCGGCGGCAGCATCAACGAAGCCCGAGCCCGCCAAGCCCGTTGCGGTCAAGCCGGAGACCAAGCCCGAACCGGTCAAGGCGGAGACCAAGCCCGAACCGGTCAAGGCGGAGACCAAGCCGGAACCGGCCAAGCCTGAAACCGCCAGCCCGGTGAAGGTCGTCCGCGACAGCCTGAAGTCGACACCCGGTGGAACCACCACCACCGGCGGCACCAAGACGACCGAGGGATCCAAGGGCGCCGAAACGGACGGTAAGGCGCCCGCCGCGTCTACGGCGATCAAGGTGCGCGAAGGATCGACCCCCTCCGTGGGTGGCACGACCGATAAGCCCGCCGAGAAGCCCTCGACGGAGAAGTCGTCGACCGGTAAGAGCTCACCGGCTTCGGAAGGGAATTCACATTCCTCCGAAGGAAAGACGCACTCGTCCGAAGGCAAGTCACACTCCGGGTCTACTGACTGACGATGATCGTCAGCGTGTTGCCGTCGCGTTCGATATGAAGTCCGGCGCGCCGGGCGACGGCAGCCACGGAGGCGGCATCGTTGGGCTCGGCTCTGCTGCCGGCGAGGATGCGTGCCAGTTTGCCCTTGTGGGCCTTGTTGAAATGGGTGATCACCGTGCGCCGCCCATCGGGATGTTCTGTGAGGCAATCAACGGTTACCGCCTGCGGTAGCCGCCCCAATCCCGCGTACGAGCCCGAGCGTAGGTCCACCACCAGTTCGTCGGCGGCCAGCTCCGCCAAGACCGGTTCCAGTACCGGCTTCCAGCGGGCAGACAAGGACGGTCTTCCAGGCAGCTTGGACGAGGCCGACAGCCGATAGGCAGGCACCGGGTCGTCGGCGCGTAGCAGTCCGAACAGCGCCGAGCCGACAGCCAGGCGTTCGCGCGCACGCGTCGCGGAGGCGCCGCGCAGAGACGTCACGTCCAGGGCGTCGTACAGCACACCGGTGTACCGCTGCAGAGCGGGCATGGTGGGGGAGATCCGTAGTTCGGCATTGCGCTGGATTTCGGCGTCCTGGGAGGCCGAGATGCCCAGCGCCTTCCTGCATGCCGGGGGGTCGGCGGCAAGGGCGACGAGTTCGTCAACGAGTGCCGCGCGCACTGGATTCAGCGATGGTGTGGCCAGCTTGTCCAGGCGCAGAGGAACATGATCTCCACCCTCGCGTTTGGTTTCCGAGGGCGGCAGCAACACGATCACGCCACAGACCGTAGCGAACTGGCCGCTGCTCACGGCGCAGCGGGTCAGCAGCTGCGATGAGTTTTGGTGGTCCGGATGGTCGATATGGGTGAGTGCCCCATCCAGTACAAGGAGACCCCATGCCCACTCGTGAAGAAACTCCACTCGGCGCCCCCGCGTGGATCGACCTTGCCTCGTCGGATGTTGAGAAATCAAAGGCCTTTTATAGCGCCTTGTTCGGCTGGACCCTGCAGGAAGCGGGCCCCGAGTACGGGGGCTACATCAACGCGCACAAGGACGGCAAGGCTGTCGCAGGAATGATCGCGAACAATCCGGAGTGGAATGCTCCCGACAGTTGGACTACCTACTTCGCCACCGATGACATCAACGCCACGCTGCAGAAGGCAGTCGACAACGGTGGTGCACATTGCTTGGAGGCCATGGAGGTTCCGCAGCTCGGATATATGGGGCTCTTCGGTGATCCTTCCGGCGCCGTGGTGGGGCTGTGGCAGCCGCTGGCCCACAAGGGGTTCCAGCTGGTCGCCGAGGCGGGCGCGCCGGTGTGGCACGAGCTGAACACCCGTGAGTACGACAAGGCGGTCGACTTCTACACCAAGGTGCTCGGTTGGGACACCAAGGTAGAGGGTGATTCCGAGGAGTTCCGGTATGCGTGCGCCCAGCATGATGGGGAGCCGATCGCCGGAGTCAACGACGCGACAGTGGGCCAGTGGACGCTCCCCGAGGGTGTGCCGGCACATTGGGCCGTGTATTTCGGCACCGACGACACCGATGCCAGTGCGGCCAAGGCGGCCGAGCTCGGTGGTGTGGTGCTCACGGCCGCGCAGGACACCCCTTACGGCCGGATGGCGCTGATTCAGGACACCACCGGCGGTACCTTCTGGTTGTGCTCCGTCGATTCCTGATCGCCGCTGCGGTAGGCCTCGTCATCGTCCTCGCGGCGATGACGGGGCTCTACTTCTTGGTGAACGCGCGCACCTTTCAGCTAGCGGGAACCCTTGTCGCGCACTGTGCCACCGATGAGAAGGTGGTCGCGCTCACGCTTGATGACGGGCCGAGTGGCCGCACCTCCGAGGTGTTGGTGACGCTCCAGCGTGCGCACATTCCTGCCACCTTCTATCTGGTTGGACAGGATCTCGCAAGGAATCCGTGGTCGGGACGCCAGATCGCCGCGGCCGGTCACGAGATCGGTAACCACAGCTACACCCATCGCCGACTGGTCTTCGTCACTCCGGCCACTGTGCGGGAGGAAGTGGAGAACACCGATAAGCAAATCCGGGCAACAGGATTCAGCGGTGCCATAACCTTCCGCCCGCCTTACGGCAAGAAGCTCTACGGGTTGCCGCGGTATCTCGCGTCCCATGACCGCATCACCGTGATGTGGGACGTCGAGCCCGACTCCGAAGGGCCACGAACACGGGAAGCGATCGTGGAGGAGACCGTCTCCCGGGTGCATCCCGGGTCGATCATTCTCCTGCATGTGATGTATTCCTCTGGACGGGAATCGCTTTCGGCGATCCCCGAAATTTCGCAACGTCTCCAGGAACAGGGTTATCGGTTCGTCACTGTGTCACAGCTCCTTGCCACGCCGTGTCGTTAGATGTCTTCGAAGGTCGGGATGCCCCACTCCTCGTGTCCGCCGCCATGGAGCAAGGTGGCGCGGGTGACCGATCGAGTGCCGAACTTGTCGCGCAGTTCATCAAGGGTACTGTCGAGTGCCAGCGCATTCTCCGCCAAACCCGTGAACGGAAGTTCCAATTGTGCTGCACCGCAGGGGTCGAAGTTGGATACCGAGAATCCGATCAGGGTGATCCCCCGTTCGGCGACGAGTGCAGTGGCCTGGGCAACAAGCTGTCGTGCCACTGACAGCAGCTGCTCGGTAGACGTCGTGGGCCGCGGCACGGTGTGTGAGCGCGTCGCGCGTGTGTAATCGTCGAACCGCAATCGCAGTACCACTGTTCGGCAACTTCGTCCGGTGCCACGCATCCGGCGGGCGATCCTTTCGACGAGTTGCGTCGCGATGGCGTCGATCTCATCGGCGCTGCGGCGCCGTCTGCCGAGTGCGCACTGCGCGCCGATCGAGCGTCGCCGCCGTCCACCCTGCACCCGTCGTGGGTCGACATTGTGTGCCAGACAATGTAATTGGTGACCCATGGCCCGACCGACCATGGATGCTAGCGTGGACTCGCCGAGATCGGCGATATCCGCGACCGTATGGATGCCGTACACCCGCAGCTTCTCGGCGGTGATCGCACCGACGCCCCACAGCGCCTGCACCGGCAATGGGCGCAGGAATGACAGCTCCTGGTGCGGCTCCACCACCAACAGCCCATCGGGCTTGCCCTGTCTGCTGGCGACCTTGGCCAGGAACTTGGTGCGAGCGATCCCGACGGTGATCGGCAGACCTGCCCGTCGGCGTACCTCCGCCCGCAATGTTGCCGCGATATTGCGCGGCGTGCCCGAAATGCGCAGTAAGCCAGAGACATCGAGAAACGCCTCGTCGATGGACAACGGCTCGACCAGGGGAGTGGTGTCTCGGAAGACCTCGAAGACCTTCTTGCTCGCCGCGCTGTAGGCGTCGAAACGGGGTGGAACCACTACGGCTTTCGGGCATAGTTGTTGAGCCTGCCGGCCCCCCATCGCGGTGCGGACCCCGCATCGCTTCGCTTCGTAGCTGGCGGCCAACACGACACCGCCTCCAACGATCACCGGGCGGCCGCGCAGCGCTGGATCATCGCGTTGCTCGACGGAGGCGTAGAACGAGTCCAGATCCGCGTGCAAGATGCTGGCGGTTCCGGTCATGAACAGATGCTCGCACCGGGGTCCGACAGTCATAGCGGGTTGATTTGCCCAACCGCTGGTTGATTCGGAGAAGCGCGGGGCAATCCTTGGTGGCGACCGGGAGATATTTGACTTACGGCTAGGAAAACTATCGAGTTCGTGGTCGGCGGCATGGTGCAGTGTGCCCTACGTTTATGGCGAGTTCTCCAGGTTACTTCCAGCCTATTCACAAACTTTGCCCAGAAGGGGTGGTTTACGTGCGTATACGACTTCGTGCCACGGCGGCCGCGACGGTTTGCAGTATTTGCATCGCCGCGTCGGCTTCCGCGCTCACGATCCAAACTCCGATCGCGAGTCCGGAACAGCATCGGACCGTCTCGACACAGGGTTACGTCCTGACGTCGAACGACGGCACACTCTCGCCCGCCAGCATCGGCTCGCTGGCCACCTTGCCGGGCGTGACCACA
>NZ_MAEW01000024.1 GCF_002013375.1 Mycobacterium sp. D16Q13
GCATTCCTCCTTGACGGCTCGGAAAGGTGCACGGCCTAAGAGCCGCGGCGAGAAGAATGCGCAGCAGATATGTCAAACACAGCTCCCACATGTTGCGTCTCCGTGAAGTACTCAGCACGAGCCGAAGTCCGCACAGCATGCCCAGGGGAGATCCACAGCTCGGCATTCTGCTGTTGATGTACGGGAAACATGCCGGTTATCGGTTGTCCCTAACGTAGCCACGTTGGTCGCCCGCGAATCAGATGCGGGCACGTCACAGCGATAGGAAGTCAATGAGCGGAAATGCTGTCCGGCTGCAGGCGATCAATAATGTCGAGGCCTACGTGCCGCCGGCAATCAGCTTCGTGGTCGGTGAAGAGCCGGGTGAGGTGTTCGGCGCGAACGTCTTTAGCAAGGCCGTGATGCAACAGCGGCTTCCCAAGTCGGTCTACAAGTCGGTGACCGCCACAATCGAGCAGGGCGCCAAGCTGGACCCGGCCGTCGCCGATGCCGTCGCGTCGGCGATGAAGGACTGGGCACTGGAGAAGGGTGCGACGCACTACGCGCACGTCTTCTACCCGTTGACCGGTCTGACCGCGGAGAAGCACGACAGCTTCCTCGAACCTGTCAGCGACGGTGCGACTCTGGCCGAGTTCGCGGGCAAGACCCTGATCCAGGGCGAGCCGGATGCGTCCAGTTTCCCCAGCGGCGGGCTGCGCAACACCTTCGAGGCGCGGGGATACACCGGCTGGGACGTCACCAGCCCCGCATACATCCTCGAAAACCCCAATGGCAATACTTTGTGCATCCCGACCGTGTTCGTGTCGATGACCGGTGAGGCTCTCGACCACAAGACCCCGCTGCTGCGCAGTCAGCAGGCGATGGGCGAGCACGCCGAGCGCATCCTGAAACTGTTCGGCCACAGCAGCTTCGATCACATCGTGTCCTTCTGCGGTCCGGAGCAGGAGTACTTTCTGGTGGACCGCCACTTCTTCCTGGCTCGCCCCGACCTGATCAACGCCGGTCGCACGTTGTTCGGCGCCAAGCCGCCGAAGGGCCAGGAGTTCGACGACCACTACTTCGGTGCGGTGCCCGAGCGTGTTCTCGGTTTCATGATGGATACCGAGCGTGAACTGTTCAAACTCGGTATCCCGGCCAAGACCCGGCACAACGAGGTCGCGCCCGGCCAGTTCGAGATCGCCCCGATGTTCGAGCGCGCCAATATCGCCTCGGACCATCAGCAGCTGCTCATGACGACGTTCAAGACGATCGCCAAGAAGCACGGCATGGAGTGTTTGTTCCACGAGAAGCCCTTTGCCGGAGTCAACGGTTCGGGCAAACACGTCAACTTCTCGCTGGGGAACTCGCAGTTCGGCAGCCTGCTGGTGCCGGGCGATACACCGCATGAGAATGCACAGTTCCTGGTCTTCTGCGCTGCGGTGATCCGGGCCGTGCACAAATTCGGTGGGCTGCTCCGGGTTTCAGTGGCTTCAGCCACCAACGATCACCGCCTCGGCGCTAATGAGGCCCCGCCTGCCATCATCTCGATTTTCCTCGGCGATCAGCTAGCAGATGTGTTCGAGCAGATTGCCAAGGGTGCGGCAACCTCGTCAAAAGGCAAGGGCAGCATGATTATCGGCGTCGACACCCTCCCAGTCCTGCCCACCGATCCAGGCGACCGCAACCGCACCAGCCCGTTCGCCTTCACCGGCAACCGCTTCGAGTTCCGCGCACCGGGATCGATGCAGACCGTGGCAGCGCCGATGGTCACGATCAACACGATCATGGCCGAATCGCTCGACTACATCGCCACCGTCCTGGAGAAGGAGGTCGCCGACGGCACGGACTTCGACAAGGCCGTTCAGCAGCTCCTCACCGACATCATCACCGAACACGGTGCGGTGGTGTTCAACGGCGACGGCTACTCCGAGGAGTGGCAGACCGAGGCGGCCGTTCGCGGCCTGCCGAACCTGAAGACCACCTTGGACGCACTGCCCGAGCTGATCAAGCCGGACGCCCTCGAGCTGTTCGACAAGTACAAGGTCTTCAACGACCGGGAGATGCACAGCCGTTACGAGATCGGCCTCGAGCAGTACGCGCTGACCATTCACGTCGAGGCGAAGCTGTCCTTGGAACTGGGTTCGACGGTGGTGCTCCCCGCGGCTGTGCGCTACCAGACCGAGATCGCCCAGAATGTCGCCGCGCTGAAGGCCGCCGGGGTTGAACCCAGCACCACCTTGTTGGAGGACGTGTCGGCTCCCATCTCCGATCTGATCAACGCGCTCGCCGATCTCAGAAAGGGAGTCGAGAGTGACTTCGCGACCACCGCGCTGGAGGAGGCAGAGCACGCCCAGAGCCTGCTGCCGGCGATGGATGCGGTGCGTGCCGCCGCCGACGTTCTCGAGGGGATAGTGGCCGACGATCTCTGGCCACTGCCGACCTACCAGGAGATGCTCTACATCCTCTAAGACACGGCACGCACTTCTGCCGTCGCACCCCGTTTGTTCGGGGTGTGACGGCAGAAGTGTTGTGCGGCATATCAGCCGCTTGCGCGTACGCGGTCGGTGAGGTCGCCGTCCTGCAGATTGAGCGGGAGCAGGTCGAGACACTGGTACACCGCAACCCCTTGCTCATGCAGGAGTTTGGCCGCACGATCGAAGAACGAAGGGCCAACGTCCGCCGGGCCATCACCACCGGCGAGCTCGCTCAGAGCCACCGTGACTAGGCCCAGTCAGGTCCTGGCCAACAGGGGCGGTGCCTGCGTATGCCGCATGTAGCCGCCTATGTGTTATCTGACCACCTACGTGCAACGTAACATCCATCACATGTTTGCTACTGATGCGACGATCGTTTCGATCGTCGGGCATTCGGGGTTTCTGACACACGGACAGCCCGGCAGTTCACACTTCCGGCCCCGTCCATGAGACGGTATCTCTCACTATGGATAGCGAGGCAAGTGTCCACCAGTACCTCTCCTACGAGGAGTTCGGCAGGGCGTTCTTCGAGATAGCCGTCAGCGAAGCCCGGGTAAAGGCCGCGGTCGCGTCGATCGCCGGCGAGCCGTTCGAGGTCGGCCCGATGGCCCAAGGGCCTGGCAAAATCGCGAAGGTTACCGCGAAGGTCCAGATCCTGGACCCGATCGTCACCCGGAACGGCGGGGAGATCATCACCTTCGACATCCAGGTGCCGCTGGCCATCGATCTCTTGATCGACCTGAAGCTCGACAAGAGCCGGTTCAACGTCGCGGGCAACATCAACCTCAAGGCGACCGCCCGCGCCGCCGCGCCGTTGCAGCTGATCATCGATGTCGCGCCGCCCGGCCCCTCGGACATCACAGTCGACGTGTCCTCGACCACCATCCGTGGGGAGCTGCTACGCATTTTGGCGGGGGTTGACCAGCTCATCAGCCGGTTCATCGCCAAATACGTCGCCAATGAGGTCGACAACCCCAAGGCCATGGCGGCTCGCACGATCGATGTCGCACACCGACTCGATTCGGCCTGGACGGGCGTTTGATCGACCTCTCGGCCTGGATGCCCGTCACGACGGGGGAGTCCGGAGCCTTGGTCTACCGGTCGCCCGAGGGCTCGCGCTACGCGAAAGTGGGCGGCGACAGCCTCGAGGACGAACGAGATCGCATCGAATGGCTTAGTGCTCAAGATGTCCCGGGCCCGACCGTTCTCGACTGGACCACAGGGGCCGGCGGTCCGGTGCTGGTCACCGCGGCGGTCGAGGGCATACCGGCCGATCAGCTCCACGCGGAGGACCTGGACAGGGCATGGCCTGCCATCGCCGATACGGTGCGGCGGCTGCACGCGATACCGACAGCCGACTGTCCCTTCACGCGGGATCTCGCCGCCACCATGGCGCTGGCGCGTGACGTGGTGGCCCGCGACGCCGTCAACCCGGACTTCCTGCCCGACCGGGATCGTGCGGTTCCTGCGGCCGAGCTCCTGGCCCGCGTCACCGGCCAGCTTCCTGAACGCTTTGCCCAGGAACCCGGTGACCTGGTGGTGTGCCACGGTGACCTGTGCCTGCCGAACATCCTCATCGTTCCGGCAGATTTCTCGGTGGCCGGACTCATCGACCTCGGCAGACTTGGGCTGGCCGACCGACATGCGGATCTCGCGCTGCTCTTCGCCACTTCCCGCGAGACCTGGCCCGAAGACACCCGCGCCGGCACGGCGCGCGCACGGTTCCTGAACAGCTACGGAACACCTGCGGACCCTGATCGATTGGAGTTCTACCTGCAGCTCGATCCGCTCACCTGGGGTTAGTATTTCATGCTTGACTTATATAAGTAGAACCTTCTAATATCGCGGTGTGCACGCCTTCGACATCCTCGGGGACCCGGTGCGCCGCCGCATTCTGGAGCTGATTCACGCGGGGGAGATGACCTCCGGTGCTGTCGCCGAGGTAATCCGCTCGGAATTCGCGATTAGTCAGCCCGCCGTATCGCAACACCTGAAGGTATTGCGCGACAACGGATTCGCGACAGTTCGCACCGAGGGAACCCGCCGTCTCTACAGCGTGGACACCGCGCCGCTGCGCGAGGTGGATCGCTGGCTGGATACCTTTCGCCGCAACTGGACTCCACATCTGGACGCACTCGGCACCGAAATCGCTCGCGGCAGGCGTCAACGCCGCACAACCACCACGCCCAAGGAGAGTGCCTCGTGATAGACGTCGAACACCAGCTCAACGCCGTCCGCCGCACCGTCGGCACCACGACATTCGAGGCGCGTGCGGCGCGCGTCGTGACCGTCAGCCAGACCTACGACACCGATGCCGAGAACCTATGGGATGCCTGTACCAATGTCGAACGCATCCCGCGCTGGTTCCTGCCGATCACCGGGGACCTATGTCTGGGGGGTCATTACTCCTTGGAGGGCAACGCATCTGGAACAGTGCTAGCGTGCGATGCACCTCATTCGTTCAGTGCGTCCTGGGAAGCCATGGGAGTCACCAGCTGGATCGAGGTGACAATCACGCCCGAGTCCGGCGACCGGGCCACCTTCACTCTCGAACACATCTCCGATATCAACGACGATGATGAGCACTGGTTGCAGTTCGGTCCCGGAGCTGTCGGAGTCGGTTGGGATTCCGGGCTTCTCGGCCTGGCCGGATACATCGCGTCGCCCGATGATCGGATAACTCCCGAGGAGGGAGCGGCGTGGGCGGCGGGCGATGAGGGGCGTGCGTTCATGGCCGGATCCAGCGAACGGTGGTACGAGGCGGCCGTCGCCTCCGGCATGGACCCGGCGCAGGCCCGGGGCATGGCTGATCGCACCACGCAGGCCTATACCGCGGGCTGAAGTGGTCGGCGCCACAGCGGACGCTACTATCGGCCCATGACCACATCGGCAATGCCGCCGGATGTTTCTGGATTTGGACGCGTCACCCAAATTGCTTGGGTTACTGATGATCTCGACGCCACGGAAGGCATGCTCAGTGCCGTATTCGGGGTCAAGAAATGGACACGAATTCCAGATGTGCACTTCGGCCCCGACTCGTGCACCTATCGCGGTGCGCCGGCCGACTTCACCGCGACCATCGCGCTGAGCTACCTCGACGACATGCAACTCGAACTGATCCGGCCGGTCAGCGGGACGAGTATCTATACCGAGTTTCTGGAACGGCATCCCGCGGGACTGCACCACGTATGCATGGAGCCAGCCGACCTGGACGCGGCACTCGCTCACGCGACGGCACGCGGCATGGAAGTGGTACAGGACGGCGTGATGCCCGGCGGTATGCGCTTTGCCTACCTCTCGGCACCCGCGGCCGCCTTGCCGTACATGGAACTGGCCTTCGTCCCGCCCGAGATCCGGGCGTTCTACGACTACATCAAGAGTGAGCAGGCATGAGCGCAGCGATACCGGAAACCGTAGCGGTCCAGGACATCACCGAGTGGTCTGACGAGGTAGAAGTGCTCGTCATTGGCTTTGGCATGGGCGGTGGATGTGCCGCCGTCTCGGCCGCCGAGGCCGGTGCGCAGGTGCTTGCACTCGAACGTGCCGCCTCCGCGGGCGGAACCACCGCGATGGCCGGCGGGCACTTCTACCTGGGCGGCGGCACGGCCGTTCAAGAGGCCACCGGACACGCCGATAGCGCCGACGAGATGTACAAGTACCTCATGGCGGTATCGCCGGATCCTGATCCGGACAAGATCCGGTTGTACTGTGACGGGAGCGTCGAGCATTTCAATTGGCTTGAGGCACTGGGTTTTCAGTTCGAACGCAGCTTCTACCCGGAGAAGGCTGTCATCCAGCCCAACACCGAGGGGCTGATGTTCACGGGGAACGAGCTGGTGTGGCCCTACCGAGACCAAGCGGTCCCCGCGCCGCGCGGGCACAAGGTCCCCAAACCCGGCGACACCGGTGGTGCGGGCATGGTCGTGGACCTTCTTGCCCAGCGTGCCGGCGAACTCGGTGTGCCCATTCGCTACGAGACCGGGGCCACGGCGCTCATCCTCGATGATGCGGGCGCGGTGGTCGGCGCGACCTGGAAGCATTTCGCCGAAACCGGTGCGATACGGGCCAAGTCGGCGATCATCGCGGCGGGAGGATTCGTGATGAACCCCGCCATGGTGGCCGAATACACCCCCAAGCTCGCCGAGAAACCGTTCGTACTCGGCAGCACCTACGACGACGGGCTGGGCATCAGGCTCGGGGTCTCCGCGGGCGCCGATACCCGCAACATGAACCAGATCTTCGTGACTGCGCCGGTCTACCCGCCATCGGGTCTACTCACCGGAATCATCGTCAACAAGAACGGTGAACGGTTCGTCGCCGAGGATTCCTACCACTCCCGGACCTCTGGATTCGTGATGGACCAGCCCGACAGTGCGGCATACCTGATCATCGATTCCGAACACATGGACCGACCGACGCTGCCGTTGACGCCATTCATCGACGGATGGGAGACCATCGCGGAAATGGAAGAGGCGCTGGGCATCCCGGCGGGAAACCTGGAGAAGACGTTGCAGCGGTACAACGAGCATGCTGACAGGGGAGAGGACCCGGACTTCCATAAACACCCGAAATACCTTGCCGCGCAGGGAACTGGCCCCTGGGGTGCGTTCGACCTGACCCTCGGCAAGGCGATTTATGCGGGGTTCACGCTCGGCGGTCTTCGCACGGACGCGGATGGCCGTGTGCTCACCGCGGCCGGTGAGGCGATATCGGGTCTCTACGCGGCGGGCGCCAGCGCGTCGAACATTGCTCAGGACGGCAAGGGTTACAGCAGCGGAACGAGGCTCGGCGAAGCTTCATTCTTCGGACGGCGAGCGGGTTCGCACGCGTCAGCACGGGTATCTGCCCGTTGAGTAGACGTGGCGTGCTATGTGAGCCCGGTCACAAAAGTGCATCAAATGCTCGCTCGACGGGGTAGCCGGTGGGCGACCGTGGAACCGTCACTTAGGCTGGGCGCAACGGAAAGGTGACTCCAATGGCGGAGGTCTATACCAGTAACGGGAATCGGCCCGCACCGGCCCGCAAGATCCGCAAGCTGGCCAACGTCGCGCTCAACATCGACGGCACCGTCGGCCACATCGAATCGATGGCCGTCGAGGTGCACGACCTCACCGACCGAGTGGGTTCAATGCTCGACCACCTGGACTCCAGTCTGGAGCGACTGGACGACTCCCTGGACTCGCTTAACCTCACCTTGAACGATCTCGCCAAGACCACCTCAACCCTGGCTAACACGATGACGAGTCTTGAGACCCTCATCGACGTCGTCAACCCGCTCATTCGCGTACTCAAGGTTGCGCTCTACCCCACGAAGATCGTGCTGGACTTCGCCGACGACCGGATCGCCCAGGTCGAACGCGCCCTGAACCGCTAGGCCCTTCCTCATTCGTCCGCACTCGACACTCACCGCATTTGATTAACATACATACCGGATTGTCGGTAATGTCTCACCGATAGCGACGATGAGGTGAGGACGAAGGGAGTCGCGGTGAGCGATACATCCGATCAGCCGCGGCGGCCCCGGAAGCTCGACCCGGTTTCCGCTGAGATTCAGTTCGATCGGCTGGCCGCGACGGCAGGACAGCTCCTCAAGGCGGGATCACGAATCCTGAGCCAACGCCCCACGGAGCGCGACCTGCGTCAAGTCGTCGCCAAGGAAATGCGCCGGTCTTTTGCCGAACTAGGCCCCGCCTACGTCAAGTTCGGACAGCTCATCGCGTCATCTCCGGGGATGTTTCCCGAAGACCTCTCCGCGGAGTTTCGGTCGCTGCTCGATCAGGTGCCGCCGGCGAATCCACAGACCATCCGTTCCATGCTTACCGCCGAGCTCGGCGCACCACCCGAGAATGTATTCGCCTCATTCGATGAGGTTCCTTTCGCTTCAGCCTCGATCGCTCAGGTGCACAAGGCGACGCTCAAGGACGGCACCGCGGTCGTCGTCAAGATCCAGCGCCCCGCGATCCGTACCCGACTCGCCGCCGATCTGCAGATCCTCAAGCAAATCGCCCGGGGCCTGGAACTCACCGAGATGGGCCGGATGTCGAACATCTACGAGGTGATGCAAGATTTCGAGGCCAACCTCGCCGAGGAACTCGATTTCACCCTGGAAGCACGGGCCATGCGTGACTGGACCGCTGGCCTTGCCGGCTCCAAGTACGCACCGAAGGTGCGAGTGCCCCAACTCTATTCGGAGCTGTGTACCGACAAGGTGCTCACCATGGAGTATGTCGAGGGCATCCGGATCGACAACGCAGATGAGATTCGCGCGGCCGGATTCGACGGCCCCGAAGTGGTCAAGACCCTCATGCTCACCCTTTTCGACTCGGCGTTCGCCGCGGGCACCTTCCATGGCGATCTGCACGCCGGAAACCTGATGGTGGACCCGCAAGGGCGAATCGTATTCCTGGACTTTGGAATTGTCGGCCGTCTCGATCAGCGGACCCGCAAGACGTTGCGTGAGCTGATCGGCGCCCTCATCATCGAGCCCGATGACGAGGCGGCCGCGCGAACACTGATCAAACTGGGCGCCATCGACCCCGGCGCCGATCCCGCCAAGGTCGCCGCATCGCTACGAAAAGTCACCCGCCCCATGGGCACCTCATTGGGGAAGATTTCCTACGGCACGATCGGACGACAGCTCACCGCACTGGGTCGCGAGCATGACGCCATCCTTCCCAAGGAATTCATCCTGGTGGGCAAGCAACTACTCTACGTCGAGCGATACACCAAACTGCTTGCGCCCGAATGGCAGCCGGTGGGTGACCCGGAAATCCTCACTTACTTCGGCGCCTTAATATCGGAGTACCAGCAGGCCCGGGAAGAAATCGAGGACAGCAAGGGCGGGGCCGAAGAATGACACGCACCGCTGGAAGTCCCGCTCGGTCTGCCGCCCGCAATCATCGCTCCGGGCGAAGGACCCAGGAGGAACGCAGCGCCGCCATGCGGAGCAGGCTCCTTGACGCCACCGTGGACTGCCTCGTCAATTACGGATACGCGGGCACGACGACCACCCGTGTGGCACAGCGCGCCGGCGTCACCCGCGGCGCACTGGTGCACCATTTCCAGTCGAAATCCGAGCTTCTCGGAGAATCGGTGCGGCACCTGGCGTTCAAACAGGGCCAGGAAATCCTCTCCGAGCTCATAGCGCTGGACCGCGAGAGCGACACCGATTTCATCAGCCGCTGTCTGGATGCGCTCTGGAGGATGCATCAGGGGTCGATGTTCGTCGCCACCATGGAACTGTGGATCGCCGCACGCACCGATCCCGAATTGTCCGCGCAGATGGACCAGTTTGAATTCATTGTCATGCAACAATTCTCAACGCTGGGCCAGTCAGTAAGCCAGACCGCCGAGGAGTTGCGTGTCATTCGCAACATCACGCTCACCGCGATGGACGCTGTTCGCGGAATCTTGGTCAACAGCATGACGGCACCGCAAGAAGTTCGCGATCAACGTTGGGGACGCGCCAAGGCGATGCTGCTGAACATCGTCGAGTCACCGACAGTCGGTGCGCCGCTCGACTCCGCGTTGCGCACAATAGACCCCGGAAAGCTCAGTCTTTCCGACTGATCTACTTCGACTCTCGCGCTGCCGCTTCCTCCATGCGTGACTGCTCGGCCTGGATGACCATGTTCCCGAAGTACCCGATGAACGACGGATCCGAAAGCAGGGCCCAGTCCGGCGCCAGCAGCTTCATGTAGCGCTCCACGTACAGAAGTTGCTTGGAGATCAGCACCAGCTCCCGCGGAAGCCGCACGTCGTACTCCTTGGCCATCACCGCCAGCTGCTTGCCGAGCTGGCCGTACGAGATCGCCGAAAGCTTGGCCTGCTGTAGGGGATTAGTGAAATCGGAGATCGTCTTGGCGGCAGTGGTGGAGTCGACGGCCTTCCCCCGATCTCCGATGGCGCCGAGCTTGTAGATACCGCGACTGACCGCAGCATGATCATTCTTCACAAACAGGTCGACCATGATCTCGGTGAAGATCTTGCGGCTACGTTCATCGATACGCCCGACGATCCCAAAGTCCAGGAACACGATTCGCCCGTTCGAGTCCACCAGCAAGTTGCCGGCGTGCAGATCACCGTGGAAGAGCCCCTTGTGAAATCCGGTCTCGAACAGTGAATAGACGATGGCCTTGACCAATCCGACTCCGTCGAATCCGGCCGCGGAAAGCTCGCCGACGTTGTCGATCCTGATGCCTTCGACGTACTCCATCGTTAGCACACGTTCGGTGGTGTACTCCCAGAAAACCTTGGGAACACGCACCTTATCGCCATACTCGGTGTCCGCCAGGCTCGCAATCCACTGCTCCATGGCGTGCCCTTCGGCCGCGAAATCAAGTTCCTCGTTGAGGTTCTGCTCAAAGTCCTCAACGATTTCGGGCGCATTGCTCGCACGTCCCAGATCGGTCTTGACGATCAAGCGGGCGAGACGCCCGATGATCCGAACGTCGGCGGCCAACCTGGTGCGGATCTTCGGCCGCTGAATCTTCACCACCACCCGCTCACCCGATTTGAGCGTCGCGTGGTGGACCTGGGCGATTGACGCAGAGGCAAACGGATGGTCGTCGAATGTCGCGAATATTGTTGCGGGATCAGCACCCAACTGGTCACGCAGCGATTGGCGAATCAACTCCGGGGACGCGGGCGGAACCCTGTCGAGAAGCGTGCGGAACTCATTGGACAACGTTTCCGGGAACACGCCGGGGGATGAGGCGATGAGCTGGCCGAGCTTCACATAGGTGGGGCCCATGAGTGCGAAGGTGCGGCGCAGCTCATGGGCGGCCCGTACTTCAAGTGTTCTTCCGCGCCGGGGTTTGGTCAGCAGGCGCGCTCCCGATCCAGCGAGCCGGGCGACAACGACGCCAAACCTCCCGGCCTCCACCCGAAATGGCGGGGGATTCAGTCTGACCCGCGGGCGTGTGATCTCGATATCGATCGCCCCGCTCTTCGGCGGCGAATTCACCGCCGCGGCGGGTGGTTCCGAGGTAGATTCCGGGACGACGGGCTGTTGTCTCCCGTTCTCGGACATTCCGGCAGCGAGGGGCGCCGCATCGTTGCCCGCGCCCTCGGGGGTGGTCATGAGCGCCACTGTAATACATACGAGCACAGTTGTATGTAACGTGCGCTGGGCTACCGATCGGTAGCCACCGAATCGGGCTCAGGTGCCCACAGGCCTGTCGGTATTTGACCGTCATGCACCTGCATTTAGTCAGCCCGCCGTGCGAGATCTGCGGTAATTGCATCTTACATACACGAGGGTATGTATGTTACGTTCGGAACTGTTGGCATCATCCGTGCCAGACCACTGACAAAGGAGTCTTTCGCCCATGTCCGAGCTGCACTCCAGCATTGATCTCCCGTACAGCATCGACAAGCTCTGGTCCGTGTTGCCGGACCTCAACAAATACGACGAGTGGATGACCATCCACACCGGATTCAAGGGCGATGTCCCCGCAATCGAGGACATCAAGGTCGGCACCAAGTTCTCCGAAATCGTCACCCTGATGGGCATGGCCAACACGGTCGAATGGACCGTGCAGGAGTTCACCCCGGCCGACGAGGTGCTGTCCGCCAAGAAGGGTGCCTTCAAGCTGGGCGGCACGGGCATGGCCGGCGTCGAGGCCATTATCAAGTCAAGCGTCGAGGAAATCGACGCGGACAACACCAGAGTGAACGTGGACTCGTCCTTCACCGGGCAGATGCTCACCGGAGCGATCGGCACGGCCATCGACAAGGCAGTGCAGGAGGAGCTCGAAAACTCCGTGGCCCGACTCAAGGAATTGCTGGCCAAGGAGCTCGGCTAACGAGCCCATGTGCCGGGCCCACTGATGTCGATCACTTTCACCGAAGAAAGCAGGACACATGCTCGACTGGTCACCGATTGACCTCGCGGTGCGTGACGCCGTGCGTCAGTTCATCGACAAGGAGGTCAGACCTCACGTCGACGCGCTGGAGTCCGGCGAGATGGAGCCGTACCCCATCATCCGGAAGATGTTTGCCACCTTTGGTATCGACGCTCTTGCCAAAGAGGCGCTACAGAAGCAGATCGAGAAGAAGAAGACCCGGGAGGCCGCGCTAGCGGCCGGAGAGCCGCTGGAGGACTCCAAGAAGTCCGATGGCGGGGGAGTCATGGGGCTCGCCGGCGGGTCGGCCGGCATGGGATTCGTACTCACCAGTGAAATCTCCCGCGTCTGTATGGGTTTGGTGACGGGCATGGGCGTGAGCATGGGTCTGACCGTGCCGACGATCGCCTCCCGCGGCACCGCCGCACAGATGGAGCGGTGGCTGCCGGAGCTGGTCACCTACGAGAAGGTGGGCGCGTGGGCCATCACCGAACCCGACTCGGGCTCTGATGCGTTCGGCGGAATGAAGACGTATGTCACCCGCGACGGCGAGGACTACATCCTCAACGGGCAGAAGACCTTCATCACCAACGGGCCCGATGCCGATGTCATCGTGGTCTACGCCAAGCTGGACGAAAAGGACCCGTCGGTCGACAAGCGCGACCGCACGGTGCTGACCTTCGTCCTCGACAAGGGAATGGAAGGCTTTGTACAGTCAAAGCCGTTCCGCAAGATGGGCATCCACAGCTCACGTACCGGGCAACTGTTCTTCGAGAATGTCCGTCTCGGCAGGGACCGGCTCCTGGGCGAATCGGAGACCAACGACCAGGGCGACGGGCGCGATAGCGCCCGGGCCAACTTCTCGATGGAACGCATCGGGGTGGCAGCGCTCGCTCTCGGCGTCATCGAGGAGTGCCTGCGGCTCTCGCTGGACTACGCCAAGACGCGCACCCTGTGGGGCAAGGAAATCGCGCAGTTCCAGCTGATCCAGCTCAAGCTGGCGAAGATGGAAGTGGCCCGGCTCAACGTGCGGAACATGCTGTTCCACGCCATCGAGAGCTTGTCGGAGAACAAGACGCCCTCGCTGGCGGAGGCCTCGGCCATCAAGCTCTACTGCTCGGAGGCCGCCACCGACGTCGCGATGGACGCCGTGCAGCTCTTCGGCGGCAACGGCTACATGACGGAGTACCGGGTCGAACAGCTGGCGCGCGACGCCAAGTCGCTCATGATCTATGCCGGCAGCAACGAAGTTCAGATCACCCATATCGCCAAGGGCCTGCTGGCAGGCAACTAGCCCGGTAGCCGGCTCGGCACCCGAGCGCCGATTCACGAGGATCTGGCGGAGTACTAGGCCTGGCCGGGCCTAGTACTCCGCCAGACACGTGCTGCGCACCTCGAGGTTCACGCCGGGGCGCCACGATGCGGCCACGGCAGTGCCATCTGTGGCCGGCCCGACCTCCAACTCGATATTTCTGGCGGTAGCCGATTCGGTGATCGTCGAGTTCGCGGCACCGACGGCGCTCCTAGCTCCCTGACGTACCGTGTGCATGTGCGCAAGTCGAACACCGCCTCACGGTTCACCGGGAAGTTCTGGAAGCTCCTCGGTGCCGCCACCGACAAGAACCAGAGCCAGTCGCTGGACCTCGTGGACGCCTCGAAGAAGTACGACGAGAAGGCCAAGGACCTCACCGACGAGCAGCTCACCAAGGCGGCCAAGAAGCTCGACCTGGCCGAGGGCATCGAATCCAAGGACATCGGCCAGTTCCTGGCGATCGTCCGTGAGGCCGCCGAACGCACTATCGAAGAACGACCGTTCGACGTTCAGCTGCTGGGCGCATTGCGCATGCTCGACGGCGACGTCATCGAAATGGCGACAGGCGAGGGCAAGACCCTCACCGGTGCGATCACCGCCGCCGCCTACGCGCTCGGCGGGCGCAGCGTGCATGTCATCTCGGTCAACGACTACCTGGCCCGGCGCGACGCCGAATGGATGGGGCCGTTCCTGGAGCGCCTCGGGCTGACGGTCGGATGGATCACCGAGGAATCGACCGCCGACGAACGCCGGAAGGCCTACGCCTCTGACGTCACCTACGGGTCAGTTAACGAAATCGGCTTCGACGTGCTGCGCGACCAGTTGGCGATCGACGTCGACGACCTGGTGTCACCGAGTCCCGACGTCGCGGTCGTCGACGAGGCCGACTCGGTGCTGGTCGATGAGGCCCTGGTGCCGCTGGTACTGGCCGGCACCAGCCACCGCGAAGCCCCGAGCTCCGAGGTCATCGAAGCGGTACGCGAGCTGACCGCCGGAGAGGACTACGAGGCCGATAACGATCGCCGCAACATCTTCCTCACCGATACCGGCGCCCGGAGGCTGGAGAAGCGTCTGGGGAACATCGACCTCTACTCCGAGCAGAATGTCGGGACAACCCTCACCGAGGTCAACGTTGCCCTGCACGCCCACGTTCTCCTGGAGCGCGACGTGCACTACATCGTGCGCGATGGCGCCGTGCACCTCATCAACTCCTCACGGGGCCGCATCGCGGCCCTGCAGCGCTGGCCCGACGGCTTACAGGCCGCGGTCGAAGCCAAAGAAGGCATCGAAACCACCGACACCGGTGAAGTTCTCGACACCATCACCGTGCAGGCCCTCATCAACAGGTACCCGCGCGTATGCGGCATGACCGGTACGGCGCTCGCGGCAGGTGAACAGCTTCGGCAGTTCTACAAGCTGGGCGTCTCACCGATCCCGCCCAACACCCCAAACATTCGCGAGGACCAGCCCGACCGCGTGTACATCACCGAGGCGAGCAAGAACGACGCCATCGTCGCGCATATCGCCGAGATCCACGCCACCGGCCAGCCGGTGCTCGTCGGCACGCACGATGTCGCCGAATCTGAGGCGCTGCACCACCGCTTGGTGCGTTCGGGCGTTCCTGCCGTCGTGCTGAACGCCAAGAACGACGCCGAGGAGGCCCGCGTCATCGCCGAGGCCGGGGCGCTCAAGACTGTCACGGTGTCCACTCAGATGGCCGGCCGCGGCACCGATATCCGGCTGGGCGGTTCCGAGGAGACCGACTACGACGCCGTCGTGGAAGTTGGCGGGCTGCATGTCGTCGGCACCGGACGACACCGCACCGAACGGCTCGACAACCAGCTGCGCGGGCGCGCCGGGCGCCAGGGCGACCCGGGTTCGTCGGTCTTCTTCTCCAGCTGGGAGGACGAGGTTGTTGTGGCATACCTTGATTCGGCCAAGCTCCCTACCGAGACCGATGACGACGGACAGATCATCAGCACCAAGGCCGGCGGTCTGCTCGACCACGCCCAGCGGGTCGCCGAGGGCGCGATGCTCGATCTGCATGCCAACACCTGGCGTTACAACCAGCTGATCGCCCAGCAGCGTGCCATCATCTCGGACCGTCGCGACACCCTGTTGCGCACCGATACCGCCCGCAAAGAGCTCAAGGAGCGTTCCGCTGAGCGCTATGACGAGCTGGCGGAGGAACTTTCCGAAGAGCGGTTGGAGCGCATCTCGCGGCAGATCATGCTCTATCACCTTGACCGTGGTTGGGCGGACCATCTGGCCTACCTCTCGGACGTACGAGAGAGCATCCACCTGCGTGCGCTCGGGCGGCAGAATCCGATCGACGAGTTCCACCGGCTCGCCGTAGACGCCTTCGCCTCACTGGCGGCCGACGCCGTGGAGGCCGCGCAGCAGACCTTCGAAACCGCGAATCTGGTTGACGAGGAACAGGGATTGGATCTATCGAAGCTTGCCCGGCCGACCTCGACGTGGACGTACATGATCCACGACGACCCGCGTAAGAACGACAGCCTCTCGATTCTGAACTTGCCGGGGGTCTTCAGCTGACGACAAGCCGCCTGTTTACGTGGGGTATCGCTCCGCGAATATGAGAGGCTGGCCGGATGGGAACCGATGAGCCGCTTGCGCGAAGAGCTTCAGCTCCCCATGAGCCGCCTCCCGGAGATGACCGGATACTGACGGTCCCCAACGTGCTGAGCGTTATTCGGCTCGCGTTCATCCCGTTGTTCCTGTACCTGCTGCTGGTGAAGCACGCCGACGGCTGGGCCGTCGCCATTTTGATGCTGAGCGGCTTCACCGACTGGGCCGACGGCAAGATTGCCCGGCTGATGAATCAGTCGTCACACCTGGGCACGCTCCTGGACCCGGCCGCCGACAGGCTGTACATGGTGACCACCCCCATCGCGTTCGCCATCCGGGACATCGTGCCGTGGTGGATCGTCCTCACCCTGCTGGCCCGCGACCTGATTCTCACCCTTGGACTGCCCATCGTGCGCCGCCGTGGAATCGAGGCGTTGCCGGTCATCTACATCGGCAAGGCCGCGACCTTCGCATTGATGTCGGCGTTCCCGCTGATCCTCATCGGCGAATGGGACTCGCTGTGGGGCAGGATAATCGGCCCCTGCGGCTGGGCGTTCCTGATCTGGGGGCTGGGCATGTACCTGTGGACGTTCGTGCTCTACATCGCACAGATAGTGATGGTGGTCCGGCAGCTGCCAAAGGTCAGCACCTGACATGAGTACCGACGACCCGATACATGGCAATGGGCCACATCTCATGGGTGGTTTCGAACCCGAGGAAGGTCTGGGCCATCACAGTGCAAACCGGCCCAAGCGCAATCCGGTGCCCTCGCTCTTGCGCACACTGCTCTCCGATCATCTCGACGCCGGATACACCGAGGCGGCCGCCGCACGCCGCGCCGGAGCTGCGCCGCGCTCACGCCTGGCCGAATGGGGTTGGCAGGCAGTCGCTGCCATCGCCACCGCCGCAGTCTTCGCGGCGGCCGTCGCGCAGACCACCCGCATAGCGCCCGGCGTCATGCAGGAGAAGCAGGGACTGCTGGCAAGTATCCGCAGTGAACAGCGCGATTCCGGAGCACTGGAGTCAACCCGCGATCAGTTGTCGGCGGAGGTGGCCGGCGCTCGGCGCAGCCAGCTGGAAGGCAACGAGCAGGGCAAGGAGCTGCTGAATCGGTTGGACCAGTTGGGTCTTGCGGCGGCAAGCACCCCGGTGCGCGGACCCGCGCTGATCGTCACGTTGGCCGACCCGGGCAGCACCGGCGATCTTTCGGACGTCTCGAAGGAACGTATCCCGCGCAGCCAACAAGTTATTCTCGACCGCGATATGCAGCTTGTCGTGAACTCGCTGTGGACCAGTGGTGCAGAGGCGATTTCGGTCTCGGACGTTCGTATCGGCCCCAACGTGACGATGCGTCAGGCCGGGGGAGCGATCCTGGTCGACAATCAGCCCATCAGCTCGCCGTACCGCATCGTCGCCGTTGGTCCCGCTAACACGATGAAATCCTCGTTCGAGCGCAGTCCGGGCATGGCCAGGATGCGGCTTCTCCAGAAGTCCTATGGCATCCGGCTCACCCTCGGCACCCAGGAGGACGTCCAACTGGCCCCGGCGGCTAATCGGGACGTGAAGTACGCCAAGGAAACTCCAGTAGGAGCCCGATGACATGACCCGGACCGTGACGAGGAGAGGAAGTAGACGATGATCGGCATTGTCGCGCTGGTGATCGGCGTGGTTTTGGGGCTGGTGTTTCATCCGAACGTGCCCGACGCCGTCGCCCCGTACTTGCCGATCGCGGTGGTGGCGGCGCTCGATGCGCTTTTCGGCGGCGCACGGGCCTATTTGGACCAGATATTCGATTCGAAGGTGTTCGTGGTCTCCTTCGTGTTCAACGTGCTGGTAGCGGCGCTGATCGTGTTCGTGGGCGACCAGCTCGGGGTCGGCACGCAGCTGTCCACCGCCATCATCGTCGTTCTCGGCATTCGCATCTTCGGCAACGCTGCCGCCCTGCGGCGCAGGTTGTTTGGGGCGTAAGCCGATGACCGATTCCCAGCACGAGCCGCACCCCGGCAAGCACGAGATGCCCAAGACGCGCCGGCCGCCGACCCGCACTCAAGTCACCTTCGGAGTGCTGGGTGTCGCGCTGTGCGCACTGCTGGGGCTGGCGATCACCACTCAGGTTCGCCAAACCGAATCCGGCGATGGCCTGGATACCGCGCGGCCCGCTGACCTGCTGGTGCTGCTCGACTCGCTGCAGCAGCGCGACGCCAGCCTGAACAAGGAGATCGCAGACCTGCAGCAGAGCCTTATCACCATGCGCGCCAGTGGAACCGGCAATCAGGCAGTGATCAATGACGCCAAGGCTCGGCTGTCGGCGCTGTCCATCATGGTGGGGACAGTCGGTGCCACCGGACCGGGTGTCGTCCTCACCATCAACGATCCCGGGCAGGGCCTCGGACCAGAAGCGCTCCTCGACATCATCAACGAGCTGCGGGCGGCCGGTGCGGAGGCGATCGAGATCAAGTCGGGCGACCAATCGGTGCGCATCGGGGCCGATTCGTGGGTAACCGGGACCCCAGGACAGCTCACCGTCGACGGCACGCTCCTGGCGCCTCCGTATTCGGTTCTGGCGATAGGCGATCCGCCGACACTCGCGGCGGCGATGAACATTCCCGGTGGCGCCGTCGACACCGTGTCGCGAGTGGGCGGTGGCGTTACCATCGACCAGCCGACACGCGTAGACATCACCACCTTGCGGGAACCGAAACCGCGCCAATACGCTCAGCCCAGCAAGTAGCCCTCCGGGCCCAGCGACTACGCAGACCACTGACCGAGAGCAAGGATGATTCACCGTGACCGAAATTCCTGCCGACCTGCACTACACCGAGGAACACGAATGGGTGCGGCGCACGGGTGAGCGCACCGTGCGTATCGGGATCACCGACTACGCACAGTCACAGCTCGGCGATGTGGTGTTCGTCCAGCTGCCGGACGTGGGCTCGGACCTGACCGCCGGCGCCACGTTCGGCGAGGTGGAGTCCACCAAGTCGGTATCTGACCTGTTCGCGCCGATCACCGCGAAAGTTGTTGGCGCAAATGGCGATTTGGATTCCAACCCGCAGCTGGTCAATTCCGACCCGTACGGCGAGGGATGGTTGGTCGATCTTGAAGCCACCAGCGCGGCAGACCTCGACGCCGCTCTTAATGACCTCTTAGACGCATCGGGATATGGTGACGCCACCGATTAGGAGGGCACCAGTTCTCCAACCGGTCCGATGACCACTATTTCGGGTGGACCACTGGCCGATACGGCAGAGGTGGCCCGTTACGGGCAGTCAGACGGTACGGTCGGAAATGAGCGGCGATGAGCGCTCGCCGCGAAGAGCATGAGGGCAGATGAGGGTCGCGAAGAGCATCAAGCTCAGCGAGATCCGCACTGACAATCGAATCCTCCAGGGGCGAGGAAGAAGGAGCGATGGTGACCGATAACGACAAGGACGACACGTCAGGCGAGGTCACCGCGGAGACGACCTCGGTGTTCCGCGCCGATTTCGCGACGGAGCTGGAAGCGCCCGCGCAGGCCGCTACCGACGTGTCGGGTGTCGAGGGATTGCCCGCCGGTTCGGCACTGTTGGTGGTCAAGCGCGGACCCAACGCGGGATCGCGATTTTTGCTCGATCAGGCGACCACATCGGCCGGACGGCACCCGGACAGCGACATCTTCCTCGATGACGTCACCGTAAGCCGTCGTCACGCCGAATTCCGGCTTGACAGTGGCGAATTCCAGGTCGTCGACGTGGGCAGCCTCAACGGGACCTATGTCAACCGCGAGCCCGTGGATTCGGCGGTTCTCGCCAATGGCGACGAAGTGCAGATCGGAAAGTTCCGTCTGGTCTTCCTGACCGGGCCGAAGTCGGCCGGCGATGACACCGCCCCGGGTGGCCAGTGACAGCTCCCGACCGGCCGGCTCTCACCGGAATGTCGATTGGGTCGGTACTCGACCTGTTGCGTCCGGAGTTTCCGGACGTCACGATCTCGAAGATTCGATTCCTCGAATCGGAGGGCCTGGTTACCCCGTCGCGTAGCGCGTCGGGGTATCGCCGGTTTTCGGCCTATGACGCCGAGCGGCTCCGGTTCATCCTGACCGCCCAGCGCGATCACTACCTGCCGTTAAAGGTGATCAAGGAGCAGCTCGACGCCCAGCCCGACGGCGCGCTGCCCGATGTGGCGGGTTTCAGCGGCGGCCCTCGGCTGTTCGCGATCACCGATGGTGATGAAACCAACAGTGTTGCCCGTCAAGGATTTCCATCGGTACGTCCCACCCGGCTCAGCCGCGAGGATCTGCTGTCGCGTTCCGGCGCGGATGAGGTGCTGCTGACCTCGCTCATTAGGGCGGGAATCATCACCTCGGGCCCAGGCGGTTTTTTCGACGAATACACGGTTCTGATCGTTCAGTGCGCCGCCGAGCTGGCCGACTACGGTGTCGAGCCGCGGCACTTGCGCACCTTCCGATCGGCGGTTGATCGCGAGACTGATTTGATTGCCCAGATCGTGGGCCCGACCGTTAAGGCCAACAAGGCAGGAGCCCGCGACCGCGCCGATGACCTGATCCGGGAGGTGGCGGCGCTGTCGATCGCGCTCCACGGTGCGATGATCAAGTCCGCGGTGCGCGGCGTCCTCGATCGCTGAGGACTAGACTCGCGGTACGACAGAAGTACTGGTGTTGGAGGGCACGATGAGCGAAGTTCGAGTCGTGGGAATCCGCGTGGAGCAGCCCCAGAACCAGCCGGTGTTGTTGCTGCGGGAATCCGCCGGCGATCGATACCTGCCGATTTGGATCGGTCAGTCCGAGGCTGCGGCCATTGCCCTGGAACAACAGGGGGTGGAGCCGGCGCGGCCGCTCACCCATGACCTGATCCGCGATCTCATTGTCGCCCTTGGGCATTCACTCAAGGAAGTACGGATCGTGGATTTGCAAGAAGGCACGTTCTACGCGGACCTTGTTTTCGACAGTGATATCCGGGTGTCGGCACGGCCGTCCGATTCGGTGGCAATCGCGCTGCGCGTAGGGGTTCCGATCTACGTCGAGGAAGCCGTACTGGCCGAGGCGGGCCTGATCATTCCCGACGAGGACGACGAGGACTCCGGCGGAGCGCTGCGAGAAGACGAGGTCGAGAAGTTCAAGGAGTTCCTCGACAGCGTGTCGCCCGACGACTTCAAGGCCACAGAAGGCCCGTAAACAGGGCCTTAAGTAACGAGTAAGTCTCAACCTGACCTTTACAGTCTCGACCCGGGCGCGTCGCGTTGACCGTGATTTCCCGGAGGCCATAATTTGACTCAGCGGCCGGCACGGGGCAGCGCAAGGAGCGTATGCTCGGAGAATTCGTGCTTGGACGAACGCACTACCGGCGGACTCGGTTCCTCGAGGTTTCTCAGGGAACCGCGCCACGAGAGCCGGCGAAGCGATCGGCGAGAGGGAGCAGAAGTGGTCGAACAGCCGCAGCAGGGGCAGCTGGACATGACGCTGGATGGGAGCGCGGCGGGTTCCGCCGAGTCATCCGCGTCTGACGGACCTGTCCAGCCGGGTCTCTTCCCGGATGACTCCGTTCCCGACCAGCTCGTTGGCTACCGCGGACCCAGTGCCTGCCAGGTTGCCGGCATCACGTACCGCCAGCTGGACTACTGGGCGCGCACCTCACTGGTGGTTCCCTCGATCCGCGGCGCGGCGGGCTCCGGCAGCCAGCGCCTGTACTCCTTCAAAGACATCCTGGTCCTCAAGATCGTCAAGCGACTGCTGGACACCGGAATCTCACTGCAGAACATCCGGGTAGCCGTCGAACACCTGCGTCAGCGGGGGGTCGAGGATCTCGCGAACATCACGCTGTTCTCGGACGGCACCACGGTCTATGAATGCACCTCCGCCGAAGAGGTCGTCGACCTGTTGCAGGGCGGACAGGGCGTATTCGGCATCGCGGTCAGCGGTGCCATGCGCGAGCTGACCGGCGCCATCGCCGAGTTCCCGGGGGAGCGCGCCGACGGCGGCGAGGCCATCGAGGCACCCGAGGACGAGCTGGCCTCCCGTCGCAAGGATCGCGCCCGCAAAATCGGCTGATCCGGCCCACTCGCTCGGCGGTCTGGACCAGAGGGTTAACTCGCGTAAACTGGTCAAGCATCGCCCGTGGGCGGGAGAGTGTCATGACCGCCAGTCATGGCCGCCGAAGGAGCAACACCTCTCCGCCAATCTCTCAGGCCCCCGAACCGCTCTCGGCCCCGATGCCTCTGAAAAGCGGTGATCCGATCTTTCGATCAGATCGCCCGCCGACGGGGAAAGGCTCTCACCCCGCGAATCCGCCTGGTGAGACGACCGAATCTCTCAGGCGCCCGTATCGGGTTGATGACAGAGGGAGGGGAGACGCCGTCGCGTGCCTGTCGCGTGACTCGGCCCTCCGGGAGTGTCATGTCTTTCGCCGATCGCCATATCGGTCCCACCGCTGCTGATATCGACACCATGCTTGCCACCATCGGCGTGGCCAGCCTCGATGAGCTCGCCGCGAAGGCCGTTCCGGCCAGCATCCTGGATGAGCAACACGGCGGCCTCGCCGCCGGCCTGGACGCGCTCCCGGCAGCAGCATCCGAGCACGAGGCTCTGGACGCACTGCGGAAGCTCGCCAGCCAGAACACGATTGCCGTGTCGATGATCGGACAGGGCTACTTCGACACGCTGACACCACCGGTGCTTCGCCGGAACATCCTGGAAAACCCGGCCTGGTACACCGCGTACACGCCGTACCAGCCGGAGATCAGTCAGGGACGCCTTGAGGCGCTGCTGAACTTCCAAACCATGGTCGCCGAGCTCACCGGCCTCGATATCGCGAATGCCTCGATGCTCGACGAGGGTACGGCCGCGGCCGAGGCGATGACGCTCATGCATCGCGCCGTGAAGTCCGGGTCCAACCGTCTGATTGTCGACGCCGACGTGTACGGGCAGACCGCGGCCGTCATCGCCACCCGCGCCGAACCGCTCGGCATTGAGGTGGTGACCGCCGATCTCACCCAGGGACTACCCGATGGCGAGTTCTTCGGAGTGATCGTGCAGTTGCCCGGCGCCTCCGGGTTGGTGCGTGACTGGACTTCGGTCATCTCCGAGGCCCATCAGCGCGGCGCACTGGTGGCTGTCGGCGCCGACCTGCTGGCCCTCACCCTCATAGCCCCACCCGGCGACATCGGTGCCGACGTCGCCTTCGGCACCACTCAACGCTTTGGTGTCCCCATGGGATTCGGTGGCCCCCATGCCGGGTACCTCGCGGTACACACGGCGCACGCCCGGCAGCTCCCCGGGCGCCTCGTCGGTGTGTCGGTGGACGCTGACGGCGCACCCGCATACCGGCTCTCGCTGCAGACTCGCGAACAGCACATCCGCCGCGACAAGGCGACCAGCAACATCTGTACCGCACAGGTGCTGCTGGCTGTGATGGCCGCCATGTACGCGAGCTACCACGGCCCGGAAGGGTTGCGCAGCATCGCCACCCGGGTGCACCGCAACGCGCAGCTACTGGCCTCGGGGCTGACTCGCGGCGGCTACACCGTGGTGCACGACCACTTCTTCGACACAGTGCTGGTGCACGTCCCCGGCAAGGCCGCGGAGATCCAGGCGGCCGCCAAGGCCGAAGGTGTCAACATCTGGAGTCCCGACGGCGACCACGTCTCGATCGCCTGTGACGAGGCGACCACCCTGCCGCACCTCGTGGCGGTGCTGCGGGCATTCGGGACCGACATGTTCGAGGGCACCCTGGAGGCCCCGCGCCCCGCGGATATCGCGACCCGAGACTCCGATTACCTGGCCCACCCGGCATTCAATCGCTATCACAGCGAGACCGACATGATGCGCTACCTGCGCGCGCTGTCGGACAAGGATATTGCGTTGGACCGCAGCATGATTCCGCTCGGATCCTGCACCATGAAGCTCAACGCGGCCGCCGAGATGGAGCCCATCACCTGGCCGCAGTTCGCCACTCAGCATCCGTTTGCCCCGGCGGGCGATTCTCGCGGCCTGCGCACGCTGATCGCCGATCTCGAAGGCTGGCTGTCCGATATCACCGGGTATGACAACGTGAGCCTGCAGCCCAACGCGGGATCGCAGGGCGAGTACGCGGGGCTGCTGGCCATCCGCCAGTACCACATCGACCGCGGCGAAAGTGCGCGTGAGGTGTGCCTGATCCCGTCGAGCGCGCATGGCACCAACGCCGCCTCGGCCGCCTTGGCGGGTATGCGCGTCGTGGTGGTGGCCTGCCGAGAGAACGGCGATGTCGACCTGGACGACTTGCGGGCCAAGATTGCGGCGAATGCCAGCACGCTGGCAGCGATCATGATCACCTACCCGTCCACCCACGGTGTCTACGAGCACGACATTGCCGACATCTGTGCGGCCGTGCATGACGCCGGGGGACAGGTGTACGTCGACGGCGCGAACCTGAACGCCCTTGTGGGACTTGCCCGTCCCGGGCGCTTCGGCGGCGATGTCAGCCACTTGAACCTGCATAAGACCTTCTGCATCCCTCATGGCGGCGGTGGGCCCGGCGTCGGACCCGTCGCGGTGCGCAGCCACCTCGCGCAGTACCTGCCGGGGCATCCGTACGCCGACGAACTGCCGTCCGGACCTCCGGTGTCCTCGGCGCCCTATGGTTCGGCGTCGATCCTGCCGATCACCTGGGCCTACATCCGGATGATGGGACCCGACGGGCTGCGGGCGGCGTCGCTGACTGCGATTGCCTCGGCCAATTACCTGGCGCGCCGTCTCGACGAGTACTACCCGGTGCTCTACACCGGCGATAGTGGCATGGTGGCCCACGAGTGCATCTTGGACTTGCGGGATATCACCAAGAACACCGGCGTGACCGTCGACGATGTAGCTAAGCGCCTGGCCGACTACGGCTTCCACGCACCGACGATGAGCTTCCCGGTGGCCGGCACGCTCATGGTGGAGCCCACCGAGAGCGAGAGCCTGGCCGAGGTGGACGCCTTCTGTGAGGCGATGATCGCGATCAAGGCCGAGATCGACAAGGTCGGCTCCGGGGTGTGGCCGGTGGACGACAACCCGCTGCGCGGCGCGCCGCACACCGCCGAATCACTTACCGCCGACGAGTGGAATCATCCGTACGGCCGGACCGAGGCGGCGTACCCGCTCGGAAAGGGGTTCCGCCCCAAGGTGTGGCCGCCGGTGCGTCGCATCGACGGTGCTTACGGCGATCGCAATCTAGTGTGCTCCTGCCCACCGATCGAGGCCTTCGCCGAGTAGCGATGCCGCCCCGAGCAGCCCCCCGCGTGCGGGGGGCTGCTCGGGGTTAGGACACGAAGCGCGTGATGGCCGCGGCCAGCTCCGGGCTGTTCGAGGCCGTCAGGTTCTGGTAGGCACCACCGGTCTGCTGAGCGAGCGCCTGCCAGGTCTGCTGATCGGAGTCGTTGCCGAAGTCGATCACATTGATGCGCACCGGCCGCGCCGGATCCTTCTGGCGGTTGATCGTGTCGATGAGGCCTGCACTGTCCAGGCTCTGATCGGTGTGCGAGTGACCCGCCACGATGAGTACCGAGTTGACTTGATTCGGGCGGAAGCTGTTGACCGCTTCCTGGTACACGTTGCGCAACGTGGTGAATGCCACCGCACCATTGGCGGTCGGCTGCAGCGCCGTCAACGCGTCGGCCACACTCTGCGACCTGGGCACGCCCTCGACATCGTCGGAGGCGGCACCCAATCGCACGACGGTGTTGCCTTCCTTGCCGTCATACGTCCAGAGCCCCACACCAGAGCCCGGGGCAACGGTGCGTATGCGGTTGGCAAGCGCCCCAGTCACATCGGACAACTTCACGCCCTCGGAGGACAACGAGGAATCCAACATGATGGTGGTCGCCCCGGCACCCGTTGACGTGCCATCGGCCAGCGCGACACGAACCTTGTCCTCGATGGTCAGCGGCTTCTCGATCTTCGCGAAGCTCACCACATCGCTACTGGGCAGGTCTGCCCCCTCGGCGCGGAATCCAGCGGCCGCGAGATCCTTGAGCTGATCCTTATCGCCCAGGAAACGCGCGAATTGGCTTGCCGCGGTGTGCTGCTCTTCGGACAGCCACGCACCGTCCAGCTGCACGGTGGGGTAGTCGGCAATCGGAGTAGCCCCGGCGGGCAACCATGCGGCGACGACCTTCTTGGCATCACCGTTGCTGCGGGTACGGGCGTAGAGCTGCTGCTCGGTGGTGACCACCGAGTGCACCGCGGCACCGGGCTGCTCGCCACCGTCAAGCAGCGCACCCAGGGCATCGGAGAGATTGTTGGCGGGCAGCTTGGGAGCCGTCGCGGCCAACGACGCGGCCGCACCGGCACCGAGCTCAGCCGAATCGCCGGGACGAACACTGGCGGCTGCCACCGCTTCCGCGGCCAGCTGGGCTGCATCGGCGTTACCGCTCGAGGGCAGCGCCAATCGCAACGAGCCCCAACCGGGAAGGCCGAAACCGTCCAGTGAGTTCGGAACGTTCTGCAGCGCAGGCAGATCCGCCCAGCTCTTATCGGCAGGAATGGCCTGGCGCAGCCGTGGGGTGGTCGCAATCACGACCGGCGTACTGACCAACGACCGGCTGTCGCTCACGATGTTGGTCTTCGAAGCCGCCTTCAGCCGTGCCGAGGAGATCGAGCTCCCCGGAATCCACAGCGCCGGCTGCGCTCCGAGCTCGGCGGGCCACTGACCCGTCAGCCCCTTGATCACGTTGGTCGTATCTGCCGGGCGCACCGCGACGGTGAAGCAGTAGTCGCCGATCACCTCGTGCTTCTGGTTGAACCGTTCGGATAACTCGCCAATCCGGTCCGCGATGGACGGATCGGCAACCACGGCGATGGCGTTGTTTCCGTGCACGCAGGTCGCGGAGGCCTCCGCTTGGTTGTCGGTCGTCCGCCTGTCGAAGTACCACCACAGTCCGATGGACACGGCCACCACAAGCACCGCCGCCACGACGCCGACCAGCCCCTTGCTGACGCCCCAGTTGCTACCACCGCTGCGGTGCGACCGCTGCCAGCTGCCTGTGTCGAACTCCGAACCGGAGCTCGACTCGGACACCGGCTCGGAGTCCGCGTCCCAATCGTCGTTGTCGTCCCGATCGTTTGGGCTACCCGACCCAGATGCGCTGTGCCTGCCCATGTGTTGTCGCGACCCTTCTGATCGTGTCTAAATACTTGTCCAGCGGTTGAGTACGACCCCCGCTGCGCGTCGGCCCGAGTCTACTGTCCCTGACCGCCGATACCACGGTGCGCGCAACCAAACCGCGTCCAAATAGACACGGAGACGTACCCTGCACCACGAGGTAAAGGCACGCCCGACGGCCATCCGCTACTTGGCCGCCGCGGCCTTGTACTCGCGACGGCGCCGGTGCAGGATCGGCTCGGTGTACCCGTTCGGCTGATCCTTACCCTCCAAGATGAGCTCCTTGGCGGCCTCGAAGGCAATGTTGCTGTCGAAGTCCGGAGCCATCGGACGGTAGTCCTTGTCGCCGGCGTTCTGCCGATCGACAACCGGTGCCATCCGCTGAAGACCCTCGACCACCTCGTCCTCGGTGATGACATCGTGCCGCAGCCAGTTGGCCAGCAGCTGGCTGGAGATACGCAAGGTAGCGCGGTCCTCCATGAGCGCCACGTCGTGGATGTCCGGAACCTTGGAACAGCCGACTCCGTGGTCGATCCAGCGCACCACGTAGCCCAGGATCGACTGGCAGTTGTTGTCGATTTCCTCGCGGATGTCCTCAGCGGTCCAGTCGTGACGCGATTCGGCCAACGGGATGGTGAGCAAAGACTCCAGTTCCGCGCGGTGTTTACCGGCGAGCTCCTGGTCCACCGCCTTGACGTCAACCTGGTGATAGTGCAGCGCGTGCAGGGTCGCGGCGGTGGGGGACGGCACCCACGCTGTGGTGGCTCCCGCGCGCGGCTGCGCGATCTTCTGCGCGACCATGTCCGCCATCAGGTCGGGCATGGCCCACATGCCCTTGCCGATCTGTGCCTTACCGGCCAAACCGGCACCCAGCCCGGTGTCGACGTTGTGATCCTCGTAGGCCAGGATCCACGGCTGCGACTTCATGACGGCCTTGCGGCACATCGGACCGGCTTCCATCGAGGTGTGGATCTCGTCGCCGGTGCGGTCCAGGAAGCCGGTGTTGATGAACACCACGCGATCGGAAGCGGCCTTGATGGCAGCCTTCAGGTTGATGGTGGTGCGGCGCTCCTCGTCCATGATGCCGACCTTGAGGGTGGCATGCGGAAGTCCGAGCACCTCTTCGACGCGGCCGAACAGCTCGGCGGTGAAGGCCACTTCCTCGGGCCCGTGCATCTTGGGCTTCACGATGTAGACGGATCCGGTACGGCTGTTCTTCAGCGGACCGTTCTTCTTGCCGGAACGCAGGCCATGAATGGCGATGAGGCTGGTGAAGAGCGCGTCCTGGATGCCTTCGGGCATCTCGTTGCCCGCGGCGTCCACGATGGCGTCATTGGTCATCAGGTGGCCGACGTTGCGGACGAACAGCAGGCTGCGGCCCGGCAGAGTCAGCTCACCCTTGCCGTCCGGGGTGTTGAACACGCGATCCTCGTTGAGCACCCGGGTGAAGGTCTTGCCGCCCTTGGAAACATCCTCGGACAGGTCTCCCTTGTTGAGTCCCAGCCAGTTTCGGTACCCGAGCACCTTGTCCTCGGCGTCCACGGCGGCCACCGAGTCCTCGAAGTCCATGATCGTGGTGATCGCCGATTCCAGCACGACATCCTTGATGCCGGCCTTGTCGGTGGATCCGACAGGGGAGTCGGGGTCGATCAGAACCTCGATGTGCAGGCCATGATTGATGAGCAGCACCGACCACTGCGGCTTACCGAGCTTGCCGGTGTAGCCCACGAACTGGTCGGGGTTCTGCAGCCCCGTGGAGAGTTCGTCGCCGAAATCGATGAGCAGTTGGCCGTCGTCGATCTTCAGGCCGACGGCGTCTTTCCACGAGCCGGCCGCCAGCGGCGCCGCACCATCGAGCACCTCGCGCGCGTACGCGATGACCTTGTCGCCGCGGACCCTGTTGTACGACGAGCCCTTCTCGGCCCCGTCAGTTTCCGGAATGACGTCGGTGCCGTACAGCGCGTCGTAGAGGGAGCCCCAGCGTGCATTGGCGGCGTTGAGCGCGAAGCGCGCGTTCAAGATCGGAACAACCAGCTGCGGCCCTGCCGTCGTGGTGATCTCGTCGTCCACGTTGGCGGTGGTGATGGTGAAATCCTCAGGCTCCGGAACCAGGTATCCGATCTCGGTGAGGAACTCCCGGTACTCCGACGGATCCAGCGGCTCGATGGCGCGCTGCCGGTGCCAGCGATCAATCTGAGTTTGCAGGTCGTCGCGCCGGTCGAGGAGCTCTCGGTTCCGCGGAGCCAAATCGGTGACTACTTTGTCGACCCCAGCCCAGAAAGCGTCGGCATCCACACCGGTGCCCGGGAGGGCCTCATTGGTGATGAAGTCGTATAGCACCCGCGCCACGCGCAGGTTGCCCACATCGACGCGATCACTCATCGCAACTCCTCTGTGTTGTTTGTGGGTCTGGGACCGGACGCTCGTGCGAATCGGTGAACAATGATCCTACTCATTGGTAGCCATCAACCCCGAAACCGCGCTATATGCGGTGAGTTCCGTCACGCACGGTGCCGACGAGATCCTCCACCAGATCCTCCAGGGTGACCAGGCCCACTACGCTGCCGTCGGTGGTTGACATGAGTGCCAGATGACTGTTGCTACGACGCAATGTCGACAGCGCCTCCGGTAGCGGAACCGAACCGTGCAATCGCGGCAGGGGCCGAATGAACGCGGGGTCGATGGTCGCCTCCGGATCGTCCCCCATGGTCAAGACGTCCTTTATGTGCAGATAGCCGAGGTAATCCCCGTGGGGTCCAATGACTGGGAATCGTGAGTAACCAGTTTCGGCCACGACCCGCTCCACAGCGGTCACCGAAGGCGCCTGCGCCGAGCCCGATACGACGATCGATCGAATCTGGTTAGCGGGCACCACCACGTCCGCGACCACACGGTGCTGGATCTGCAGCGCGCGCCGCAACCGGGTGTGTTCTTCCTCGTCAAGCAGCCCTTCGGACAGCGACTCCGCGATCATTTCCGAAAGTTCCACGGTGGATACCGTGACCTCAAGCTCGTCCTTCACCGGGACCTTGATGATCCGCAACGCGGTGTTGGCGCACCAGTTGTAGAAGGCGATCAGGGGCCGCGCCAGCCGGATGTAGACCAGGTAGGGCGGAATCAGAAGCATGGCGGCGGATTCTGGACCGGCGATGGCGATGTTCTTGGGCACCATTTCACCGAGCAGCACGTGTAACAGCACCACGATCGACAGCGAGATGACGAACGCGACGGTGTGCGTCACCGCCGAGGGGGTGCCCAACAGCCCGAAAGGACGTTCCAGAAGGTGCGCTACGGCGGGCTCCCCGATGCGGCCCAACAAGATTGAACAGATCGTGATGCCGAGCTGGGCGCCGGCGAGCATCAGAGACAGCTCCTGGCCGGCCATCATCACCGTCACCGCGCGCTTCTTGCCCGCCTCCGCCAGTGCCTCGAGCCGATCCCTGCGGGCGGAGATGAGGGCGAATTCGGCACCGACGAAAAACGCGTTCGCCAAAAGCAATGCGGCGGTGAGTAGTACGCCGAGTATGTCGCTACCCATCGTGGTCATTCCCCCGAGCGTCGGTGTCAGTCAGCTCGGTGAGCTCGATCTGGTCGATCCGTCGACCGTCCATGCCCGCGACCCGGGCCCGCCAGCGGGGCAGCTCAGCGAACGGATGGTCCGGCACCACCGCCGACAATTCGACGGTCTCGCCGACGGTCGGGATGTGACCGAGCTCCTGGAGTACCAGACCGCCGATCGTCTCGTACTCTCCCTCGGGGGCCCGGTAACCGGTCGCCGCCGAGACCTCGTCGATGCGCAACAGACCCGACACCACCCAACCGCCCCCGGAGGACACCACATCGGGCGTTGCGTCATCGTGCTCGTCCCGGACATCGCCCACGATCTCCTCGATCATGTCCTCGACCGTCACCAGCCCGGCGGTGCCGCCGTACTCGTCGACCACCAACGCGGTCTGCATGCCATTGGCCCGCACCTGCTCCATGACCGCGTCGCCGTCGAGAGTCGAGGGCACCACTGCGACCGGCCGGGCCAGACTCGCCAGCGTGGTCGTGGCACGGCGATCCCGCGGCACCTCGAAGATCTGCTTGACGTGAACGATGCCGATCGTCGCGTCAAGATCACCCTCGGTGATCGGAAACCGCGAGAAGCCCGTGTCGACGGCGATGGCGATCAGGTCGGCGACCGTGTCCGTCGCTTCCAGCGATTCGATCTCGGTGCGCGGGGTCATGAGTTCCTCGGCGGTGCGGCTCCCGAACCGCAGCGAACGGTCCACCAGCACCGCGGTGGTTTCGTCCAGCGCGCCGCTGCGGGCCGAGGTGCGCACCAGCGACCCCAGCTCCTGGGGCGAACGCGCTGACCGCAGCTCCTCGGCCGGCTCAATTCCCATGCGCCGCAGCACCCAGTTGGCGATGCCGTTCAAGGCGCGGATCGCGAAGGCGAACACCGCCGAGAACAGCACCATGGGCCCCGCGGTGGCGCGTGAGGTCGAGATAGGGCGCGCCAAAGCGAAGTTCTTGGGCACCAGCTCACCGAAGATCATCGATATCGAGGTCGCGATGACGAGCGCCAGCGCCAGCGATATCGCGCTGCTGACCGTCGCTCCGGTGTATCCGATCGCCTGTGTGAGCAGGCGCGCAATCACCGGCTCGGCCAGATATCCGGTCACGAGTGTTGTGATGGTGATGCCGAGCTGGGCCCCCGACAGCTGGAAGGACAACGTGCTGTGCGCCCGTTTGACCATCCTGTCCCGGCTATCACCGGTCTTGGCACGCGCCTCGATGGAGCTGCGCTCCAACGCGGTCAGGGAGAACTCGGCGGCCACGAAGAGTGCCGTCCCCGCGGTCAGCGCGACGAACGCAAGCAAGCTCAGCCCGGTGAATAAGAGCGTCACCGCTGGCTGGCCCCTTAGGTTGAGAGATCACACGGTGTGACCGTCGTGAGGCTCATGGTAACGGTGCATGTGGCCAGCAGGTACTCAACCGTCGGGGGAGGACGGTCACCAACCTTCGGGAAGCGGGCGCCCCTCGGCGAATCCGGCAGCCGACTGGACGCCCAGAACCACTCGTTCGTGCAGCTCAGCCAGCGTGCGCGCACCGACATACGTGCAGGTGCTGCGCACGCCCGAGATGATGTGGTCGATGAGGTCCTCAACACCGGGCCGTTGCGGGTCCAACTCGATCTTCGAGGTGGAAATGCCCTCCTCAAAAAGGCTCTTGCGCGCCTGGTCGAAGGCGCTGTCACCGGCGGTGCGGGCGGCCACGGCACGCTTGGACGCCATCCCGAAGCTGTCCTTGTAGCGGCGGCCGCTGGGAGAAAGCTGCAGATCTCCGGGAGATTCGTGCGTGCCGGCGAACCAGGAACCGATCATCACGTTGGCAGCACCCGCCGCGAGCGCCAGGGCGACGTCTCGTGGATGCCGGACCCCACCGTCGGCCCACACGTGGGCACCGAGTTCGCGTGCAGCCGCTGCACATTCGATGACGGCAGACAGCTGAGGGCGACCCACGCCGGTCATCATCCGGGTGGTGCACATGGCGCCCGGGCCCACGCCCACCTTCACGATGTCCGCACCGGCCCCGATCAGATCCCGGGTGCCCTGCGCCGACACCACATTGCCCGCGGCGATGGGCACACCCAGCGACAGCTCCGCGACCGATCCCAGCACCTCGATCATCTTCTGCTGGTGTCCGTGCGCGGTGTCGATGACCAGGAGATCCACGCCGGCCTGCGCCAAGGCCGTTGCCTTGGCGCGGACATCGCCGTTGATACCGACCGCACCGGCGATACGCAGGCGTCCGCTCGCATCCACAGCTGGTGTGTACAAGCCGGCCCGGATCGCCCCGGTACGGGTGAGGATCCCCGCCAAGGTTCCGTCCGGGCGCGTCACAACCGCCACCGGCACATGCGCCTCGGCCAGGCGATCGAAGATCGCCCGCGGATCGGTCCCCGTGGGCACCGCGACAAAGTCGGTGGTCGCGATGTCGTGCACGCGGGTGAACCGGTCGATGCCAGTACAGGCGGCCTCGGTGACCAGCCCCCGTGGCTTACCGTCCTCCAGCACCACCGCGGCCCCGTGCGAGCGCTTGTGGATCAAGGCCACCGCCTCGCCCGCCGAGTCATCAGGCGCCAGGGTCACCGGCGTGTCGTAGATCAGATCGCGACTCTTGATGAACTCGACCGTCTGCGCGACCGCCTGCACCGGAAGATCCTGGGGCAGCACGGTGATTCCGCCACGGCGTGCGACGGTCTCGGCCATCCGTCGCCCCGCCACCGCCGTCATGTTGGCGACCACGATCGGGATCGTGGTGCCGGTGCCGTCCGCGGTAGTCAGGTCGACATCGAACCGCGAGATGACATCCGAGTGGTTCGGTACCACGAAGACATCGTCGTAGGTGAGGTCGTACGGTGGCCGCTGCCCGTCTAGAAACTGCACAGTATCGCTTTCCTTATGCGTCCCGAGATGCCTCCCGAGGCGTCCGGTTTACGCCTCTACCTCGCTACGGTCGCCGCTCCAGAGGGTGTGGAACTTGCCGGGGGAGTCCACGCGCTCATAGGTGTGCGCACCGAAGAAGTCTCGCTGTGCCTGAGTGAGGGCAGCGGGCAGGCGATCGGTGCGCAAACCGTCGTAGTACGACAGCGACGAGGCGAAGCCCGGGACCGGAATGCCCAGCTGCGTCGCCGTCACCACGACGCGACGCCAGCTGTCGATGCCGTTTTCGACGGCGGCGCGGAAGTACGGGGCGGCGATCAGCGTGGCCAGGTCAGGCTCGTCGGCAAAAGCGTCCTTGACGCGATTGAGGAACTGGGCGCGGATGATGCAGCCACCCCGCCAAATGGTGGCCAGGTCACCCGGCTTGACGTTCCAGCCGTACTCGGCGCTCCCCGCGGCGATCTGGTTGAAGCCCTGCGCGTACGCCACGATCTTGGATGCGTACAGCGCCTGTCGCACATCATCGACAAATTGCTTTGCATCGCTTGGCTTCTCGCCCAGCGATCCGGAGGTGAAACCGGCCGCGGCGGCACGCTGGGGGCGTGATCCGGACAGGGCACGGGCGAAGACCGCCTCGGCGATTCCGGTGACCGGTACGCCGAGGTCCAGGGCGGACTTTACGGTCCAGCGACCGGTGCCCTTCTGCTCGGCGGCGTCAACGATGACGTCGACCAAGGGCCGTCCTGTCTTGGCATCGGTGTGGGCCAGCACATCGGCGGTGATCTCGATGAGATAGCTCTCCAGCTCACCGCTGTTCCACTCGGTGAAGACCTCGGCGATATCGGGTGCCGACATACCCAGCGCATCGCGCAGCAGTTGGTAGGCCTCGCCGATCAGCTGCATATCGGAGTACTCGATGCCGTTGTGCACCATTTTCACGAAGTGCCCCGACCCGTCCGGGCCGATATGTGTGCAACAGGGCGTGCCATCGACGTGTGCCGCAATGGATTCCAGCAGCGGACCCAGCGCCTTGTAGGACTCGACGGGGCCGCCGGGCATGATCGAGGGGCCATTCAGCGCGCCCTCCTCACCACCGGAAATTCCCGCGCCGACAAAGTGCAGCCCCCGTGCGGCCAGCGCAGCCTCACGGCGAATGGTGTCGGTGTACAGGGCGTTACCGCCGTCGATGATGATGTCGCCGGGCTCCATCGCGGATGCGAGCTCTTCGACAACGGCATCGGTGGGATCACCGGCCTTCACCATGATCAAAACGCGGCGCGGGCGCTCGAGGGCCGCGACGAACTCCTCGACCGTCTCGCTGCGAATGAAGTTTCCCTCAGACCCGTGATCGGCCAACAGCGCGTCGGTCTTCGCGACCGATCGGTTATGCAGGGCGACGGTGTATCCGTTCCGTGCGAAGTTCCGCGCGATATTCGATCCCATGACGGCCAGCCCCGTCACGCCGATCTGAGCTTTTCCCTGCGCCGAGCCGTCTGCAGCCGTCACCAGCACATCCTTTCGTTGTTGCGCACCAAAGCCGTTCACTCGTCGCGCAAGCGGCTCATTGCCGATTCTCGCGCAGTCACTCTCGACCCGCGAGCGCGGGTCACCTACTCACGGGTTAACTGCTGAACAAGCGCTGAAGTTCGGTGAACCATGGGATGACCACAGCCAACGTCGGCACCACCAGTATGGCCGCAGCGGCCGCATAAGCGCCGCACGACAGGACCAGGCTGTTCCCGCTCCCGCCCAAGCGCCGGACCCGGATCAGGGTGGTGGGGCCACCGGCCGCCATCGCACCGACCGGTGTCGGGCCACCCGCGCACGCGACGAGTGCGCGGGCCAGGGGAGTAGGGCCGGCCGTCCGGACCGCGGCATCGTCGGCGAGCAACTCGACGAGCAGTTTGACCGCGTCGAGCGCGTTTTTGCTGCGCACGATGACCGGGAACGCGTCGTGGACGGCGGTGAAAGCCTCTAACACGAGGTCATGGCGCGCGCGCAGATGGGCGCGCTCGTGCGCGACGATCGCGGTCACCTCATTGTGTCCCAGTGTGCTCAGCGTGCCCTCGCTGACGACCACGCGGCTCCGCACACCTGGCAAGCAGTAGGCCAGGGGTTCATCGACTTCCAGCACCCGCAGATCGTGGTCACGCCGGCGATGGATGTCGTAGCCCCCGCGCCAGTTCTCGCAGTACCGCTTGTGATCCAGCAGGTCGACGACCGCCCGGTGATGGGCGCGGCGGCGGCGGGTACGTACACCCACCCGGATCACCGACACCATGAGCCGGATGCCGATGAGGATCGTGATCGCGAACACCGTGACGTAGAGCAGCCACAAACCCCAACCGAGGCGGTCGATTTCACCGGTGATCGTGGCGGTGGGGTGGCCGTCCGGCCCCGGCACGAGAAGTCTGCTCGCGATCGCAAGCCCGGAACTGAACGCGGAAAGAACGGCGGCCGCGGCAATGGCCTGCCACAGAACCATCGCCGCACGTGGCGCGCGGTATGGCCAGCGCGCACGCGCGAGCAACGCCGGTACGGGACCGGTCAGCAGCAGCGCGAGAATCGCGAACGCCAGGGCGGACACATACCTAGTGTCCCTTACTCGGTGGGGCGACCGCCAGCAGATGGATCTTTGGCTTCGAGCTCGGCCAGGGCACGGCGCAGTGCATCGGCCTCATCAGGGCCAACACGCTCCACGAAATGCACCAAGGCGGCCTCGCGGGCACCCGAGTTGTTGGCCTGCGCCAACGCGTCCACCATCAGGCCCGCGACAAGCTCGTCGCGGCCGTGCACGGGTGCGTAGCGGTGCGCGCGATCATCGCGGTGCTGCACCACCAGATCTTTCTTGGCGAGACGTTGCAACACGGTCATCACGGTCGTATAGGCGAGGTCACGCCGCGTCGACAATGCCTCATGGACCTGGCGGACAGTCTGGGGCTCGGGAGAGGACCACAGATGGTCCATCACCGCGCGTTCAAGTTCGCCCAGGCGTGCCATTCCGAACATTCTACGTTCACCTCCGACGCAATGCCGTACTACATCCAGTCGTACTTCTTCTGACAGCCAACGATCCATAGCTCGGTCTTTGTTCCAGCGCTCGATTCGGTCTCACCATGTGGGCCAAATCCGTCAACACGGCCCGATGATCAGGAGCTTCGGTGAGAGCAGTCACAACACCCGCACCTGGCGATGTCATCCTACATGTGGTTAGGCTTACCTATCTTGTCTACGTGAAGGGAGGCTGCCAACTGTGACACTGGCCATCGATCGATGCTCTTCGACCAGGAGTCTCATCGCCGACGATCCGCTGATCGCCGGGATGTCCATCCGCCAATCACTGCCGCTGCACGAATCGAGCAGTCGGCTTCGCGAGCTGTATCCGGAATGCCCGCGGGCCTACGGCGTCGCCGTCATGTCTGATGTCGGCCGTCGTCGATGGTGGCCGCTGGCGCGCGCCTTGAACACCGACCGGCTTGAGCGGATGTACGCCCGCGCCATTGAGGAGACCGGCAGCGATTCCGTCGCCGTCCACCAGCTCGCGGACGCTCTCGTCCACACCGTGGTCGGCCGATTGGTCGCCCTGGTCGTGCTGGAGGGCCGCGCCTGGGATCCGGGCCTGGGGAACCTGTGGGTCTACTTCGATTCCGAGGGCTGCATCGATTGGGCGGGGGTCGTGGACCCGACGCTGCGCGTATTGCCCGACGACCCGGACCGCGACCGCGGACAGGTCGTAGTCTTCCCCAGCGAGGAAGCACTCGCCGCGTGGACGGCACACCGATGCCATCGCGCACTCGCGCCCTTGTTTACGCGACTGTCGCAGATCAGCTCCGGGACAATGGAAATCGGGCAGATGTGGCAGCTGGTCGGCTCGACAGTGGTGGGGGCGGCGACGCACGTTCCGCTGCTCGCGCGCTCCAGCGAGACCGATGGAATGCGGCGCGGACAGGCGATCCTCGACCGCTTCATGACACTCGGATTGCCGGTTCGCCACAAAGCGCTTGCAATTTAGGGCAGCCTTGCCTATCCTTGGAACCGTCGAACGCGCTACAGCGCGACCAGACACCCGGACCGCGCCGGAGTCCTGAGGGCTGCAGAGACCCCCGGTCCACTCGAAGGAAGTGCCCCACCTGCTTCGGCAGGTGGGGCACTTCTTCGTTAGCGGAGGCCGCACTGATATGAACATCGAATGCCTGACACGCCGGAGCACCTCAGCAAGATGCCCACCGCGCCCTTCGACAAGCTCGTGGGGCTCGAATACACCTCGCTGACACCCGAGGGAGTGTCCGCCAGCCTGACGATCACCGAAAACCTGTTGCAACCCAACGGGATCGTGCACGGGGGCGTGTACTGCTCGGTGGTCGAGAGCGTGGCGAGCGTCTCGGGGTACATCTGGCGCGCCAACGTGTTGGGGGAGGAGAGCGCGGTGGTCGGCGTCAACAACAACACCGACTTCCTGCGCGCCATCTCATCGGGCACACTCACCGCCACATCCACGCCGATACACCGAGGCCGTCGTCAGCAGCTGTGGCTTGTCACCATCACCGACGACGGGGACCGGACAATCGCACGCGGGCAGGTTCGCCTACAGAACTTGTGAGACTCGGGTGGGCGCGACCCCCCGCGCGCCCACCCGAGCTCATCTCGAGAGATGTCGGCCGGCCCCCCGATGGTCGGGCCGCCATCCTCGTCCCCCCGCCCGGATCCAGTCCCCACTGGGATCCAGGTGGCTTGTCAGCTCAGCTGCAGCTTGTCGACAATCCTGTCGGCCATCTTCTGCACCAGCTGCTTTGAGTTGCTTCGCGCGCAAATCTGGGTCTGAACAATCACATTCGCGACACCGTTGTAGGACACGAAGCAGCGATACGTGCTCGGCCCGTAGGTGAGGGCCCAATTCACCTTCTTGGCGTTTGACGATGAGACCGACACCGCCACAGGCACCTTCCGCCCGCCCGGATCGGTGAAGTTGTACGTCTTTCCGTCGCATTCGGTGATCTCATCGGCTGCTGTCGAGAACTGCGCCTGCGCCGCGTCCTTGTCCTTGTATGCCGCGATCCCTTGGTAGACCTGAGCGTCGGGGTTCTTGGCATCTCCGAGCAGCATCTCGGTCCCGCGGAAGGTCTCGTAGTCCTTGCCCACCGACTCGACGGTAAGCCCCTGCGTCACATTGCAACTCGCATCATCAGACTCGGCCGCCGTGAAGGGCTTGTCCCGCTTGTTCGTCTTGGCGACTTCCGTGTCGAAGACCTTGGCGAGCTCCTCGCCGGTGAACAACGCCGCCACCATGGCATCCTCGGTGACCTTGTCCTGCCCCGGCCACCCTGTCAGACCCGCGGGCCCGGTACTGGGCGGCGCCGGCGCCGGCGCGAGTGCGGTCCGCGACGCCGTCGTGCTGGCAGACGTTGACGCGTCGGGCGCGTCCTTCTGGCCGGAACATCCGGACAGCGCCAGCGCGGCGATCGCCGTCGCACACAACACCGCCCGCCCTGTTGTGCCTGTCATGAGGCCCCCTCTCACGTTCTTCGCCGCGATCATGCCGGAATCCACTCGGCCATACGGTCCACGATCGCGGTGACGATCGGAGTGCCATTGCCGTTCTGGCACAACAGACTCCCGAAGAGCGCGTTGTTCTTGACCCGATAGTCGTAGAAACACCGCCACCCCGCCGGTTTTCCGTCCTTGAGCTCTTGTCGCACCCACGTCACACTGGTGCCGTTGTTCGAGAACGGGCCAATACGCCATTCGATATCGCCCTCGGTCTGGCGGGAGTCCGCACACGATGCCAGCGACGGGGGATACGCGGCCTGCAGCTGGCTCGCAGCGGCCTTCGCATCGGGGAACAGCACCACCGCCTGCCAGACGATGTGGTCGTACCGATCCTGAGTTTCCTGCAGACGCGAGCCTCGGTAGGTGGTCCACTCGTCACCGAGGCTCTCGCTGCGCAGCCCGGTGAGTGCCTGACACTTACCGGTCGCGGAGGCATCGCTGGGTCGAGTGGACTTGAACTCGTACGTCAGCGGGGATCCGACCAGCCTGCCCACATCGTCGGCGGAGATGATGATCGATTCCGCCTTGTCGGGCGTGACGATCACCGGTGCCGGCGGTTCGAGGGAGGTGGTGACCGGTGGCGCACTGGACTTGGGGCTCGCGATCGCCCCGTCCTGCCCATGATCGGCCGGTGCCGACGTCTCGGTGGCACCGACCGGTATCGGCTTGATGCCCCCGGTCTCCGTCCCACAACTCACCGCGAGCATCGCTGCCAGGCCAAGCCATCCGACAGCCAACACGTGACGCATCCAAGTCCCTCCCTGCCGATTTCAGACCCGTATCGACCCAAATCATGGCTACATCGGATCGCTGGCGCCCAGTGTTACACGAGCGCCGAAATCGACTGCCTACTTCGATTTGGTGGCGCTGGCTACCATGCGGTCGATGATCGCCTTCATTGCCGGCGCGCTGTTGCCACGCTGGCATACGGTCGCCGATAGCAGCAGATTGTCGATAACACGTGCTTCATCGCTGCAGCGCCATCCGTTGGTTTGACCGTTATCGAGGGACTCGTCGGCCCACTGCGCCCGATTGGGGGTCACGTCCTTGACCGTCTCCCGCCACGACGATTCACCAGATTTGAGCTCCTCGCCCGTGCAGCTGCGGATGTCCGCCGGATATTGGCTGGCGAATGCCTCTGCTGCCGCATCTGCCTTGGGATACAGCACCACGCGTTGGCTCACCCAATGGTCAAATGTTTTCTCGGCCTCCTGCGACCACACATTGCGGTAGGTCGTCCACGATTCTCCGAGGCCCAAGGTCAAAGGAGCGACAAGCGACCGGCACGACTCCTTGCCATCGATCGTCGGCTTCCCCGGGTTGGAGGACTTTCCCTCGAAGTCAAGATCGGAACCGACCAGCTGACTCACGTCCTCCTTCGGAAGGATGAGCGAGTTGGCCTTGTCCGCGCTGATCAGCTCTGCTGTGGCCGCCGCCGATGTCTGTGAGGCGCCCGAGGCCGCCGAAGGCCCGGACGTCGCCGTGCCCTGTTGGCTTCCGCCGAAGAACGAACACCCCGTCACGACAATTCCTGCACAGGCCACGATCGTGGCCTTACGGAAAACCGATGCGCCAGTCACCGTCGGTCCTTTCACTGTGGGATCCATGCGGCGATCCGATCGGTAATGGTCGTCACGCCGGGAACGCCGTCGCCGTACTGGCACAGATACCCCCCGAAGAGCACGTTGTTCTTGGTGCGGAAATCGAAGAAGCAGTGCCATGGCGAGCTCTCCGTGGTCTGCAACTGAGCCCATGTGGCCGAGGTAGCAGAGGTTGGCGCCAGGCTGCTGATTTTCCAGTGCTGATCCAGCACGGTGAGTTCCGCACCCTGGCAGGTCTTGAATGCGGAGGCCGGATATGCCTGCGCGAACGCCGCGGCGGCCTCCTCGCGTGTGGGGTACAGAACCGCCACCTGTCCGACGATGTACGAGGTTCGGTCCTTGGTCTCGCGGTAGTAATTCCAGCGGTAGGTGGTCCATTCGGACCCCAATTGCCCGGCCCGTGGATGGTCCAGGTTCGTGCAATCAGGTGGGCCGGTCACCGTGTCTGTCGGCGGTGACGAACGGTTTTGGTCGAACTCCAGCGTGGTGCCCAGAACCTTTCCGACGTCGGCGCGCGAGCCCAGGATCGATTCGATCTTGTCCGGGGTGACCACCAGCGGTGGTGGTGCGGGGGCCTTTGTGGTGGTGGGGACGGACTGGGGCGCCGAGGTGCCCGCAGTCATCGGCATGTCCGCCGTAGTGGTGGACGGCGCGGCCACCGGCTTGATCCCCTCGCTGGGTTGAGTGCACCCGGCCATCAGCACCGTGGCCGACACCACGCACCCCAACGTCATTCCATACCGCATGTGCACCCTCCTGATCGACTCCACATACACAGCGAGCTCGGGGAGATTGTTGCATTCGCGATCGACAGCGCACTGCAAAACTCACCACGGCCTGTGCAACGTCTGTGAAAGTGCCAGGCAGCCCGGATCATGGCAGGATCGCCCCCTATGCGATTGACCCCGCACGAGCAGGAACGGCTGCTCATCTCGTATGCGGCGGAATTGGCGCGCCGCCGCCAATCCCGAGGCCTGCGCCTCAACCATCCCGAAGCGATCGCGATCATCACCGATCATCTCCTCGAAGGTGCCCGTGACGGCCGCACCGTCTCGGAATTGATGGCCAGTGGCCGCGAAGTTCTCGGGCGTGACGATGTGATGGACGGGGTACCCGAGATGATCCCGGACGTCCAGGTGGAGGCAACGTTTCCTGACGGCACGAAGCTCGTCACCGTGCACCACCCGATCGGATGAGCCACATGATTCCTGGCGAATACCTCTTCGCAGCAGACGCTATCGAACTCAACGCGGGAGCGACCGTCATCGAGCTCGACGTCGTCAACACCGGGGACCGCCCGGTGCAGGTGGGCAGTCACGTCCACTTCCCCCAGTCAAACCCGGCACTCGACTTCGACCGGGAAGCCGCGCACGGGCACCGCTTACACATTCCGGCGGGCACCGCGGTTCGCTTTGAACCCGGTGTCGCCCAGAAGGTTCGGCTGGTGCCCTTACGCGGTCGCCGCGAAGTGCACGGACTGACACTGGACGCCCCGGGACGGCTGGATGGCGGTGACCCCGCATGACCCGGCTATCGCGGGAGCATTACGCCAAGCTGTACGGACCGACGACCGGTGACCGCATCCGGTTGGCCGATACCGATCTGATCATCGAGATCACCGAAGATCGCTGTGGCGGTCCGGGTTTAGCGGGCGACGAGGCAGTCTTCGGCGGCGGCAAGGTGCTGCGCGAGTCGATGGGGCAGAGCCGCCTCACCCGTGCCGACGGAGCACCCGACACCGTCATCACCGGCGCTGTCATCATCGACCACTGGGGAATCGTCAAGGCCGACATCGGCATTCGCGATGGCCGAATCGTCGGCATCGGCAAGGCCGGCAATCCGGACATCATGGACGGGGTCCATCCCCAGCTGATCGTCGGCCCGTCCACCGAGATCATCGCCGGCAATGACCGGATCGTCACGGCGGGCGGCATCGACTGTCACGTCCATTTCATCTGTCCGCAGCTGGTCGACGAGGCCATCGGCGGTGGCATCACCACCATGATCGGTGGTGGCACTGGCCCCGCTGAGGGCAGTAAGGCCACCACGGTGACACCCGGCGCATGGCATCTGGGCCGCATGCTGCAAGCACTCGACAGATGGCCCGTGAACGTGCTGCTGCTGGGCAAGGGCAACACCGTCAACCCCGAATCCATGTGGGAGCAATTGCGCGGCGGGGCGGCGGGTTTCAAGCTGCATGAGGACTGGGGCACCACGCCCGCGGTGATCGATGCCTGCCTGCGCGTCGCGGATGAGGCGGATGTTCAGGTCGCCCTGCATTCGGACACCCTGAACGAAACAGGTTTTGTCGAAGGCACGCTGGAGGCGATCGCGGGACGCGCGATCCACGCCTACCACACCGAGGGTGCGGGCGGCGGGCATGCTCCCGACATCATTACCGTGGCCAGTCACCCGAACGTGATGCCCAGCTCCACCAACCCCACGCGCCCGCACACCGTCAACACCCTCGACGAGCATCTCGACATGCTCATGGTCTGCCACCATCTCAACGCGGCTGTCCCGGAGGATCTTGCCTTCGCCGAGAGCCGGATTCGCCCATCCACGATCGCGGCCGAGGATCTACTGCACGATATCGGCGCTATCTCGATGATCGGCAGTGACAGCCAGGCCATGGGGCGCATCGGCGAAGTGGTGATGCGCACCTGGCAGACCGCGCACGTCATGAAGAAGCGCCGCGGTGCGCTGGAAGGCGACCCGGCCGGAGCCAGGGGCAACGACAACAACCGCGTCCGCCGGTATGTCGCGAAATACACCATCTGCCCGGCGATTACCCACGGCATCGATCATGAGCTGGGTTCCATCGAGGTCGGCAAGCTGGCCGATCTGGTGCTGTGGGAACCGGCGTTCTTCGGGGTCCGGCCGCATGTCGTCATCAAGGGCGGTGCCATCGCGTGGGCGGCCATGGGTGACGCCAATGCCTCCATTCCCACCCCGCAACCCGTGCTGCCGCGGCCCATGTTCGGCGCCATGCCCAATGTGGCACCGGGCTTGGCCGTGCATTTCGTCTCACCGACGGCTATCGAGGACGACCTCGCCGCGCGGCTTGCGCTGCGGCGCAGACTGGTTCCCACCCGCAATGTCCGCCATCGCGGCAAGGCCGACCTGCCCTTGAACAACGCGATGCCTGATATCCGAGTCGATCCAGATACCTTCACCGTACGTATCGACGGCGAGGTGTGGCAGGAACAGCCGGCCACCGAACTGCCCATGGCGCAACGGTACTTCCTGTTCTGATGGGGTCCACCGATGCGTCCGCGACAACAGCTCTGCTGCTGTCGCTGGCCGATTCCCGATTGCCGACCGGTTCGCATGTGCATTCCGGCGGGGTGGAGGAGGCCGTCACACAGGGCCTCGTGCGGGACGGTGCGACGCTCAATGCCTATCTGCAGCGGCGTATCCGAACTCATGGCCTTGTCGCGGCGTCCATCGCTGCGGCCATAGCATCCGGGCAGCTGGATCCGGTGCGAGCAGATGCCGAAACGGACGCACGTACCCCGTCGCAGGCCGCGCGAGACGCCTCCCGCGCTCAGGGCCGGGGACTCAAGCGCCTCGCCGGGAGTGTCTGGCCGCACATCGATTGGCGTGCGCACGGCCGGCAGCCACATCTGGCCGTGGTGTACGGCATCATTGGAGTGGCAGCGGGTTTATCAGGCCGCGATATCGCCCTCGTCGTCGTGTACACGACATTGACCGGATCTGCCACGGCAGGACAGCGACTGCTGGCTCTGGACCCGGCGGAGGTGGCGGTCGGCACCATGGCCCTGACGGGCCTATGCGAGGAGACCGCGACACTGGCCAGCTCCGGGCTGGCCTGCCTGTCGGACCCGCTCCTGGATGTGCTCGCCGAGCAGCATCTTAAACGCGAACGCCCGCTGTTTGTTTCGTAGTTTTTAGGTCTACACGCACAACCACGATTGGATCAACATGCCACCGCACCTCCTCGACGGCCAGCCCCATCAGCACATCGACAGGCCGCGTCGGGTCCGTCAACCGGGGGAGCCGCTGCGCATCGGGATCGGCGGGCCGGTGGGATCCGGTAAGACGGCGCTGGTTGCCGCGCTGTGCCGCACGCTGCGTGACGAGATCTCGGTGGCGGTGCTGACCAACGACATCTACACCACCGAGGACGCCGACTTCCTGCGCCGCCATGCGGTGCTTCCCGATAAGCGCATCACCGCGGTGCAGACCGGCGGCTGCCCACACACCGCGATCCGCGACGACATCACCGCGAACCTGGATGCCATCGAGGACCTCATCGCCACCAATGATCCACTCGACCTCATCCTCGTCGAATCGGGCGGCGATAACCTGACGGCCACCTTCTCCTCGGGCCTGATCGACGTGCAGATCTTCGTGGTCGACGTCGCCGGCGGCGATAAGGTGCCACGCAAAGGCGGCCCCGGCGTTACCTTCTCGGACTTGTTGGTCATCAACAAGACTGATCTTGCTCCCATGGTGGGGGCCGATCTGGGCGTGATGGCCCGTGATGCGGCGGCCGTGCGCGACGGCCGGCCAACCGCGATGATCTCGCTGACCGAGGACCCGACGGCCGCCGAAGTACTGGCGTGGGTGCGGCACCATCTGGACCATGCGCACTGACGTCGAGATCATTGCGGAAAAGGGCCGACTCCCACGGTTGCGCTGTTCCGGCAGCCTGCAGGGCCGACTCACCGACGCCGACACCGTGCACCTGGTCGGAGTGGCGGCGAGTCCGCTTGGTGGCGACGAGATCTCGGTACGCATCGAGGTCGGCGAAGGGGTGCTGTTGAAGGTGCGGTCCGTGGCGGCCGCGGTGGCCCTGCCCGGCCGCGATACCCTCCAGTCCTGGATGGCCTGGGACTGTTCGGTGGCTGGCAGCCTGGATCTGGACCCTGCGCCCACCATCGTGGCGGCCAACGCCTCCCACCACTCGCACGTCACCGTTCGCGGATCGGTCGATGCGAGCCTGCGCCTGCGTGAGCGCGTGCAGATCGGCAGAGCAGGGGAGTCGTCGGGATTCTGGAGTGGCCAGCTCGACGCGGATATCGACGATCGCCCGCTGCTGCGGCACCGCGTAGAACTCGGGGCCGGATCGGTGACCGATGACGAATTGGGCTGCCCGCTGGCACTGATCAGCGAATTACGCTACCCCGCGAATGATCCCGCTCAGTCCGGTCCGGTTGACGCCACCGTGCTGCGCCTCGCGGGCGACGCCACCCTGCTCACGTGGCAGGGGCGGCGTCTTCCGCCCGGCTAACCCCGACTAGCTCGCGGCCTTTTCCTCTTCCGGCTGTGCGATCTCTTCATCGTCGCCGTTCTTCTCCGCGACGAGCTCCTCGAGCTGATCCAGACGTGTGCGCGCCCAGGCCTGCTGTTCGGTGATCGCCATCTGCCCACGCGAGCGCGTCACGAAGGCGATGGACCACAGGATCAGCGTCACCAGCCGGTTCTTGAACCCAACCAGGTAGACGAGGTGCAGCGCCAACCACATGACCCACGCGATGAACCCGCTGAACTCCAACCGGCCGATCTTGCACACCGCGCTGTACCGCGACACGGTGGCCATCGAACCCTTGTCGAAGAACTTGAACGGGGGGCGTTCTGCGGAGCTACGCCCCTTCAGCTCGGCCTTGATCTGCTTGGCCGCATAGCGCCCACCCTGAATGGCCCCCTGAGCGACTCCGGGCACGCCGTCGACCGCCATCATGTCGCCGACCACAAAGACGTTCGGGTGACCCGGAATCGACAGGTCGGCACCGACCTTTACGCGTCCGGCACGGTCCAGCTCGACACCCGACTGCTCGGCCAAGTTCTTGCCCAGGGGGCTCGCGGACACACCTGCCGACCACACCTTGCACCAGGACTCGATGCGTTCAACGGTGCCGTCGGAGTGCTTGACGGTCAGGCCGTTGCGGTCCACATCGGTGACCATGGCACCCAATTGGATTTCAACGCCCAGCTTCTCCAAACGCTTGCGCGCCTTGTCTCCCAGCTTCGGACCGAAGGGCGGCAGCACCGCCGTCGCGGCATCGAGCAGGATTACCCGCGCATCGGTCGGGTCGATGTGCCGGAAGGTGCCCTTGAGGGTCTCGTTGGCCAGCTCGGCGATCTGCCCGGCCATCTCGACGCCGGTCGGACCGGCACCCACCACGGTGAAGGTCATGAGCTTGCGGCGCCGGACGGGATCGCTGGAGCGCTCGGCCTGTTCGAAGGCGCCCAGGATGCGACCGCGCAGCTCGAGAGCGTCGTCAATGGACTTCATGCCCGGGGCCCACTCGGCGAAGTGGTCGTTGCCGAAGTAGGACTGACCCGCGCCCGCGGCGACGATCAGGCTGTCGTAGGGCGTGGAGTAGTCGTGCCCCAGTAGCGAGGAGTGGACCACCTGGTTCTCCAGGTCGATGCTCGTGACATCGCCGAGAACGACCTGGGCGTTGTCCTGGTCCTTCAAGATCTGCCGCGTCGGAGGAGCGATCTCGCCTTCGGAGATAATCCCGGTGGCCACTTGGTACAGCAGCGGCTGGAATAAGTGGTGAGTGGTGCGTGCGATCAGCGTGACGTCGACGTTGGCACGTTTGAGTGTCTTCGCGGCGGTCAGGCCCCCGAACCCGGACCCGATGATGACGACCCGGTGTTTCGGTGTCAGCGCGTCCTTGATCTTGGGCTTCGGATTGGCCTCGACAGGCGCCGCAGAGCTGGCGGCGTCTGGTGTCGTGCTCATCGATCACTCCTCATCGAATGGTGTCTCAACTAGGGTTATTCACCTTGTCTGACACTTGGTGCAACACCCCAACCGTAGTCGGGATTTCCCCTCACGTCGCGTCAGTTAGTTTAGCGAAATATCTCACACGTCCTGTGGTCGCCAGCCTGGATCACGTCCCGACATGGCGAGCATGTGATCGAACTGTGGGGCACCCGGGGAAATGGGCCGCTGCGGACCGAACAAACCGGGAATTCCGCTGTCGGAAGCGAGCGCACTGATGAACCCGTACAGGCCCGGATCGGTGCCCACGGGTAGGTCGAACGGCTGCCCGGTCGCCGCCGCCAAATCCCAGCCGTGCAGTACCAGTTCGTCGAGGGCCACCATTGCCACCTGGTCATTGGGCATGACGGTTCCCGCGATGGTCGACTCTCCGTCCCAGGACCGGGGCCGCGCCCAGGTCTCGACGAGGTCGGCGAGACGTTGCGGCAATAAGGTCCGCCACTGTGGATCAAGGTCCTCCGAGAACGACGGGCCGGAGAGGTCCACCCCGAGAGCCGCGGCTTCCTCGGGGTGGACGACGTACCGGAAGGCCATCGACAGACCCAGTAGGTGATTCAGCAGCGCACGGACCGTGAGCTCGGCACAGGGGGTCGAGTTGTCCAGCGCATCGTCCGATACCCCGGGAAGAAGCGCCGCCACCGCGGAAGCGGCGGGTTTCAAGCTGAACGGCGCGTCCATATCCCACATCCTGCCGAAGGATCGCGCGATAGAGACCGAATCCGTCCGACTAGTCCTTGAACAGCGGGCGAAGAGTGTTGCCGATCAGCTCCACCACGCCGGGGACGTGCCCGTTGGCGGTGGCGTTGAGGGTGACGGAGTCGATTCCCTGATCGAGAACCCGGGTTTGCACCTGCTCGGCGATTTCCTCCGGGCTACCCACCAGGGTGCGTCCGAGCACCTGTGCCCGGACATCCTCGGGCAGGGTCTCCAGGTCAAGGCCGTTTTTGCGTAGCTGTTCGGCAGCCAGTTTCCAGGCTGTCGCCGAGTCGTCGTCGATGAACACCGAGAAGAAGGCCGAGGTCTCCAGCGTGGCCGGGTCGCGCCCCGCCTCCTCGCAGCGCTGCCTCAGCACCGACAACTTGTGCGGGATCTCGTCCAGTGCGCTGAGCAGATTTAGGTGATCGGCGTACTTCACCGCCAGGCCGAACGTTTTCTTCTCGCCGCTGCCGCCGATCATGATCGGTATGTGCGGACGGATCCGCGGTTCGTTCAGCGCTGTCTCGGTGCGGTAGTACTTGCCTTCGAAGGTGGGGCGCTCGCCGCGGAGCATGGGTGGAATGATCTCGAGCGCCTCGCTCAGCCGCTCGAAGCGGTCGGTGAACGTGCCGAATTCGAACCCGAGCTGCTGGTGTTCCAGCTCGAACCATCCCGCGCCGATACCCAGGATCGCGCGTCCACCGCTGACCACATCGAGTGTGGTGACGGCCTTGGCGAGCAGGGCCGGGTTTCGGTAGGTATTGCCGGTGACCAGCGTGGACAGCTGGATGGTGCTGGTGGCACTCGCCAGTGCCCCCAGGGCGGTGTAGGCCTCCAGCATCGGCTGATCAGGGGTGCCGATCATGGGCAGCTGATAGAAGTGATCCATCAGGAAGACGGTGTCGAAACCCGACGCCTCCGCCTCGCGCGCCTGGTTGACGACGGTGGGAAAGAGTTCGGACACGCCGGTGCCGTAGGAGAAATTGGGGATCTGATATCCGAGCCGAATGGTCACTCGGCCAGCCTACGCGCGATCCGCTGATGCGGCATTACCGTCTTGCCCTGCAAGGCAATTCGAAGATCTGGAGCTGGAGTGCACTCCAGCTCCAGATTAGCTGACGCCGGCCGGAACGCCGCGGCTGACGTGCAGGGTCTGACCGGTGATGTGACGTGCCTGGGGGCTGGTGAGGAACAAGGCCAGCCGGGCGATCTCGGCGCCGACCAGATCCTGTGCATCCTCGGCCCTGTCGAGTCCGTCGTAATTGGCCTCGGCCGACTGCCCGGGCGCGATGGTGTTGATGGTGATCCCGCGGGTGCCCATCCGCTCGGCCTGCTCGGCGGTCCACGCCGAGAGTGCGGCCTTGGCGGCAGTGGTTGCGCCCGATCGGTCGCGAGTGCCCAATGTGCACAGGTTGACGATGGCCGCGCCGGAACGCAGGTGGTCTCCGATGGCCTGCACCGTCAGCACGGCGGTCAGGACGCTGGACTCGTACCGCGACAGCCAGGCCTCTCCGGTGTCGGTGAGGGTGCCCATATGCGGGCCGGGCTCGCTCCAGACCGGGTTGGGGATGTTGACGATGGCGTCAAGGTGCTGGGGGAACAGCTCGAGGTTCTCCTCGAGGCTGTCGGGGTCGGAGTTGTCGCACACGATGGCGTCGACCTCGAGTTCCTTGGCGGCGATCTCCAGCTCGTCCGCGTTGGGGCCGGTGATGACGACCCGATGGCCGGCGTTGCGGAACTCCGCAGCCACCGCCCGGCCGACCTCGTTAACCGCTCCGGTTACCAGTACGTCCATGGCGGTACCTTCCTTACCTTCCTGAAAGCCTTACCAATCCGCACCTGAAGCCAGGCCTGATCAGCTTGATCGTGACACAACCCGGACCTCATACCCCGGATTTGGCGGCCGGGTCGCACGGGTTTGACGCCCAATATTACTGGACGGTAGCAATACCCTTGACCACCGCGTATCGGCCCAGCGACCGCTAGGGTCGTGGTGGTGACCAGCAGAGCATGGAAACTTCTCGTCGCGGTTCTTTTCACGGGTTCGCTGGCCATGGCCGGCTGCGGATCGCGATCGGCACCCGCTGACAGCGCAACGGGCTCGTCGACAGGTCCGGGGGCCGCCTCCGTCCGGTTGCATGTGCTGGCCGCCGCGTCGCTGCGCAAGGCGTTCACCGAGATTGGGAAGTCGTTCGAGTCCACCCACGCCGGAACCACGGTCGAGTTCACCTTCGCGGGCTCCTCGGACCTGGTCACGCAGCTGACTCAGGGCGCCGAGGCCGATGTGCTCGCCACCGCGGACTCGGCCAATATGGATAAGGCGTGGAAAGCGCACACGGTCATCAATCCCGTCGACTTCGCCGCCAACACGCTGACGATCGTCGCCGCCCCGGGTAATCCGAAGGGCATCGCCACCTTTGCCGACCTGGCGCGCCCTGGTCTTGACGTGGTGGTGTGCGCACCGCAGGTACCGTGCGGTGCGGCCACCGCCACTGCGTCCAAAGAGACTGGAGTGCACTTGAATCCGGTCAGCGAGGAGTCCTCGGTGACCGACGTGCTCAACAAAGTGATCGCGGGACAAGCCGACGCCGGTCTGGTGTACGTCACCGATGCCAAGGCCGCCGGTAACAAGGTCACCGCCGTCGGGTTCCCCGAAGCACGGTCCATCGTCAACACCTATCCCATTGCGGTGACCGCGAATTCACGCAATCCGGAACGTGCGAACCAGTTCATCGAAACCGTCACCGGGGACGTTGGACACAAGACTCTGGCGGCGGCGGGGTTCTCCGCGCCGTGACGCCGGCGCCCGGTCTGCCGCGGTGGGTCTATCTGCCGGCGGCCATCGGCGCGGGGCTCATCGTGCTGCCATTGCTGGCACTCGTGGTGAAGGCCGACTGGGCGCAGTTCCCGGCGCTGGTCACGAGCCCCGCCTCGCGGGCGGCTCTGGCGCTGAGCCTCCGGACATGCCTCGCAAGCACAACGCTGTGTCTGTTACTTGGGGTACCGCTGGCCATTGTGTTGGCTCGCGGGCCGGGTTGGCTGACCCGCCTGCTGCGCCCGTTGATTCTGCTGCCCCTGGTGCTGCCACCGGTCGTCGGCGGTATCGCACTGCTGTATGCCTTCGGCAAGCTGGGGCTGCTTGGGCACTACCTGGACACGGCGGGAATCCGGATAGCTTTTTCGACCTCCGCCGTGGTGCTGGCGCAGACCTTCGTATCGCTGCCGTTTCTCGTCATCAGCCTCGAGGGTGCGCTGGTCACGACGGGGGAGCGCTATGACCACGTGGCGGCCAGCTTGGGGGCACCGCCGACCACCGTGCTGCGTCGCGTATCGCTGCCACTGGTGATGCCGGCGCTGATGTCGGGCACGGTGCTGGCCTTCGCACGCTCACTGGGTGAATTCGGTGCCACTTTGACGTTCGCGGGTTCACGGCAGGGCGTCACGCGCACCCTGCCGCTGGAGATCTATCTGCAGCGCGAATCCGATGCGCAATCGGCCGTCGCGCTTTCGCTGCTATTGGTGGCGGTGGCAGCGGTTGTCCTGGCCGTCGTTGGGGCACGGACCTGGCGCCCGGGCGGGTGGCGGCGATGAGTGAACTCCGATTCGACGCAGGCCATTCCGGACGTGGAGTCCGGGCCACATTCACCGTTGCACCCGGAGAGACGGTGGCGATCGTCGGCCCCAACGGGGCGGGTAAGTCCACGTTGCTCGGGATCATCGCCGGACTGTTGCGACCCGACTCCGGTGAGATATGGCTCGGCGACCACGTGCTGACGAACTGTGCCACTGCCACTTTCGTGCCCACGCACCGCCGTCGGACCGCGCTTCTGCTGCAGGAAGCGTTGTTGTTTCCCCACCTGACGGTCGCACGCAACGTCGAGTTCGGGATGCGCGGACTGCACCGTGACGCGGTGCCCGGCACGCGTGATCACTGGCTGGATTCGGTCGGCGCGCGCGATCTCGCAGCACGCCGACCCGGTCAACTGTCCGGGGGACAGGCACAGCGGGTGGCCATCGCCCGCGCGCTGGCCACCGAGCCCGAGCTGGTGCTGCTCGACGAGCCTCTGTCCGGTCTCGATGCCGAGAGCGCCCCGGCCATCCGGGCACTGCTCGGGCGGGTGCTGGGCCGCGACGGACAGAGCGCGCTGATCGTGACCCACGACATCATGGATGCGGTCGCCATCGCCGACCGTGTGATGGTGCTGGACTCCGGCCGAATCGCCGAGCTGGGGGAAACCACCACCGTCTTGGCCCGGCCGACCAGCCAGTTTGGCGCCCGATTCGCGGGAGTGAACCTCCTCGACGGCACCATGGACGAGGACGGTGCGCTGCGCGTCGGCGACCTTGTCCTCCATGGTGTGTGGTCCGGCACCGGTAGTCCCGCGCGGGGCCAGCGCGCCATCGCAGTGTTTGGGCCGCGTGCCGTCGGTGTGCATCTGTCCCCACCAGGGGGTAGCCCACGCAACGTCATCGCCGTGTCGGTAACGACGTTGAGCGCCCATGCGGACACCGTGGTTGTAACGGCGTCTGCCGGAGCCGCGATATTCACGGCACATATCACCGCGGCCGCCGCGGCAGAACTCAAGCTGGCACCCGAGGCGTCGGCATACTTTGCCGTGAAGGCTCATGAGGTCGTCATTCAGGCGGCGCAATAGCTGGGGACGTGGATTTCGGTAGCCTTTGAAAGGAAACCTATGTTTGCCTCTGGTCAGCCAAACCCCTTGCCACCGCATCGAATGGTCGCGAAGTGGCGCCACTGGCAGCTGTCGGTAAATCGGGCGCGCCGATTGCCGGTTACGCTTGCACGTGCAGGACAAAACGGTACGTTCATGGACATGCAGCAACCACGGGCAACATCGGCGGGCAAGCGGGCGCAACAGGCACGAGTGATGGCGGCCGCCATCGCGGTCGCTTCGCTGTCAGGGGCAGGGGCCATCACCCTCGTCGCCGGACCCGCCAGTCAGGCGCCGGCGTCGGTACGCACAGCGGATATCCACCTGGTGACAACTGACGCACCGCCGCCGCCCGCACCACCGGCTCCCGGTCAACCGGCACCCAATCCGGAGACTCCGACAACGGTGACGGCACCACCGGCGTCACCTCCACCCGGCACGCCCGCGCCCGCGACGCCGGTCCCGCCCGGTGCGCCCGCACCCGGTGTGCCGGCGGATGGGGGACGCGTCAACAATGACCAAGGTGGCTTTAGTTACGTTGTGCCCCAAGGCTGGACACAGTCGGATGCACGCAGGCTCACCTACGGATCGGCGCTGCTGACCAATCCGGCGGCACCGAACGGAAGCATCCTGCTCGGTCGCCTCGACCTCAAGCTCTTCGCGGGTGCCGAGCCCGATAACCAGAAGGCCGCCCGCCGGCTGGCGTCGGATATGGGCGAGTTTTTCATGCCGTACCCGGGTAACCGCGTCAACCAGGAGGATCAGAGCTTCGAGGTCGCGGGCATGCCCGCGGCGTCCTCGTACTACGAGGTCAAATTCGATGACGCCGCCAAGGAGCCCGGTCAGATCTGGGCCGCGGCCGTGGGCAAGGGCAAGGATCGTTGGTTCATCGTGTGGCTCGGCACGGCGGCATCACCGGTGGACAAGGGCGTGGCCAAGGCCCTGACCGACTCGGTTCGCCCGTGGACCCCGCCCACTCCTGCCACGCCTTCGGCCGGGCAGCCCGCCGATCCGAACCAGCCGGCACCTCCGCCCGCGGATCCCAACCAGCCGCCGCCACCGCCGGCCGATCCCAACCAGCCGCCGCCCCCACCGGCTCCCGCGGCACCCGGCGCACCGGCTCCGGAGCCGGCCGCTCCGGGGCAGCCCGCGCCCCCGGCAGCTCCTGCGGCGCCGCCGGCGCCTGGGGTTCCCGTCTAGCTCTCGACCAGTTCTGCCCACCGTGATTGATTCCGTGATTCGAGCGCACCGCGGCACCCCACTGGTGCCTCGGACCGCAGGAAAGTGGCCAACGCCGTGGAGCTATCGGTGAAGATCGGATCCGCATTGCCCACGCGATCAGCGTGGGCAATGCGGCCAATGCGCTGTCGGCATTTCCATGCCCCGCCGGCGGAGTCCCGGCCGCGCTGACTAGCTCTTAGTTTTTCCCGCGATGAACTTGTAGACCACCAGCAGGATCACCGCGCCCACCAACGCACCCAGGAAAGCGTGATTGATCGGCGGGGTCACCGTGAACTTGTGTGGGGCGAACACCAGACTGCCCAGCGTGCCGCCGACGTAGCCGCCGACGATGCCCAGCAACGCTGTCACGATCCAGCCGAAGTTCTCCTTGCCGGGCACGATCAATCGGGCGATCCAGCCAACGATCAGGCCAAGAATGATCATCCAAATGATGTTCAACACCATGTCTAGCTCCTTCGAGTATCGGTACTGAGGAAACGAGCGTCGACCCGCTGCCGATGCTAGTGGAACACCCGGTTTGCCGGTGCTCTAACGACACGCCGCAGATGAGCCCGCCACCTCACGCACGATAGGTCCTTGCGGTGAGGACGCCGTGACAGCCGCATAACCTCGGCGGAAGAATTCGGGAATCTGCGTGCCTCACCATGACGGGGTGATCGAACTGAGCGCGCAGTCCACCGCGCGCCGCGCCGCCTGCTCGTATTGCGGTGTCGGCTGCGGTGTGGTCGTGCGCGCCGACACGAGTTCGGCAGGTTTGGTCACCATCGCCACCGTGGAGGGCGATGCTCTGCACCCGAGCAACCACGGCCGCCTGTGCACCAAAGGCGCCACCCATGCCCAGCTGATGGCCGCCGACGGACGCATGACAACGGCATATGTTCGTCACGGCCGCGGACAGGAGCCTGTTCCCGCGCCGCTGGCGGCGACAACCGCCGAGGCGGGCCGGCGGTTACGCCACATCCTCGACACCCACGGACCCGATGCGATCGCGCTGTACGTATCCGGTCAGATGAGCCTGGAGGCGCAGTACCTCGCCAACAAGCTCGCGAAGGGTTACATCCGCACCACACAGATCGAATCGAATTCTCGTCTCTGCATGGCAAGTGCCGGCACCGGATACACACAATCATTGGGGGCTGATGGGCCCCCAGGGTCGTACTCCGATATCGAGCAGAGCGACCTGTTCCTTGTCATCGGCGCGAACATGGCCGACTGCCATCCGATTCTGTTCCTGCGCATGGCCGACCGACTCGGCAGCGGAGCACGGTTGATCGTGGTCGACCCACGCCGCACCGCCACTGCCGAACGCGCCGATCTGTTCCTGCAGATCAGCCCGGGAACAGACTTGGCTCTGCTCAATGGGCTGTTGCATCTGCTCGTCGAAAACGGTGACATCGACTCCGAATTCATCGCCCAGCACACCGAGGGCTGGGCCGGAATGCCGGAGTTCCTCGCCGGCTACGCGCCGCCGGTGGTGGCGGCGATCACCGGGCTGGCCGAGGACGACATCCGCACCGCGGCCCGGTGGATCGGGGAGGCGCGCGAATGGATGACCTTGTGGACCATGGGCCTCAACCAGAGCACCCATGGCACCTGGAACACCAATGCCATCTGCAATATGCACCTGGCCACCGGGGCAATTTGTCGCCCCGGTAGCGGACCGTTCTCGTTGACCGGACAGCCCAATGCGATGGGCGGCAGGGAAATGGGCTACATGGGCCCGGGTCTGCCGGGCCAGCGGTCGGTGAAATCCGCCACCGATCGAGACTTTGTCGAAAGGCAATGGGACCTGGCGCCCGGATCCCTCCGCACCGACTTCGGCGCCGGAACGGTCGACATGTTCGCGCAGATGGCCGCGGGAAACGTCAAGGCATGTTGGATTATCTGCACGAATCCGGTTGCCTCGGTGGCTAATCGGCAGAACGTCATCGAAGGTCTACAACGGGCCGAGCTGGTGATCGCCCAGGACGCTTTCCTGGCCACAGCCACCAACGAATACGCGGACGTACTGCTGCCCGCCGCTCTGTGGGCCGAATCCGATGGCGTATCGGTCAACTCGGAGCGCACGGCGACGCTGACCAACCGGGTCGCCGACGCTCCCGGTGATGCCCAACCCGACTGGCGTTTGATCTGCGACGTCGCCACCGCGATGGGGTTCGGCGATGCGTTCGACTACTCCTCGAGCGAGGAGATCTTCGAGGAGATCCGCGCGTTCTGGAATCCACGCACCGGATATGACATGCGCGGTGTGAGTTATGCCCGGTTGCGGCGGGGGCCGGTGCAATGGCCGTGCCCACCCGGGAATGCGGGCGATCGCCATCCGATTCGCTACCTGAATGACGGAATCAGCCAGGACCTGTACGTCGATGAGAACGGCACCATGCCGCGGCTGGCGTTCCCCACACCGTCTCGCCGGGCGGTATTCCACGCCCGTGCGCACCGCGATCCCGCGGAACTGGCGGGCGATGGATACCCCATGATCCTGAATACCGGTCGTTTACAACATCATTGGCACACTCTCACCAAGACTGGCCGCATCAAGTCCCTCGACAGGCTGCATCCGTCACCCTTTGTGGAGATTCACCCGCACGACGCCGCGACCCTGGGGATCGTCGAGGGCGATGTCATCGAAATCGTTTCGCGCCGCGGCAGTGCCGAGCTGCCCGCGATCATCAGCGACAGAACCAAGCGTGGCAGCTGCTTCGCCCCCTTCCACTGGAATGACGCGCAGGGGCCAGGTCTGGCGATCAACGCGGTGACCAACGACGCCGTCGACCCGGATTCGCTGCAACCCGAGTTCAAGATCAGCGCCGTCGCGCTGCGCCCGACGGGGCGGACAATTGTCGATACCGCGACCGACTCGCACGCACAAGCGCTGGGGGACATAGCAATTCTGTGGACCTCGCAGACCGGCAACGCAGAGACCGCAGCCACCTCGGTGCACACGCTGTTGGCGACGGCGGGGATCTCCGCGACGATCACCGCGATGGACGAATGCGATCCCGCCGATCTCGGTGAGGTTCGCACGGCGGTGCTCATCGCCAGCAGCTTCGGCGAGGGTGGGCCACCCGATAACGGCGCGCGATTCTGGTCGACGCTCTCCGGGGAGACAAAACCCCTCAATCACCTGCGGTACGCGGTGCTGGGGTTCGGTGACCGTGCGTATGCGGATTTCTGCGGCCATGCGAAGGCACTCGACGCCCGGTTGCATGAGCTCGGTGCCACCCCGGTACTCGGCCGGGTGGACGGCGAGGCCGCCGATCGATCGCTGATCGCGTCGTGGACCGCGGACCTGTTGGAGGCAATCGGGGAAGGAACCGCCGCCAGCACGGAGGCGGTCAAGCGATTGCGCAGCGACGGGATGCCGACTGCCGCGCCGGAAATGTTCACCCGCAACGCACCCATCCTGGCTGCGTTGTCACACAACGAGGTTCTGTCGGCGCCGGGATCCGGCAAGGAAGTGCGGCGCATCGAGTTCGATCTGAGCGGCCACGATGTCGACTACTCGGTGGGCGACGCACTCGGGATCTATCCGACAAACCGGGACGAAGACGTCCAACGCTGGCTCGCGGCAACAGGTTTCGATGCAGAGATGCCGATCACGATCGATGGGGGTGAACTCCCGTTGGCCACCGCGCTGGCCAGTCATTACGACATATGCCGCGTCACCGACGATCTGCTGCGCTTCGTGGCCAACCGACGAGGCGACAAACCCGCCGTCAAGTTGTTACGCGGCCCCGACACCGCGGCGCGTGAGCTGTGGCTGCAGGGCCGCAATGCCCTCGACGTGCTTCACGAATTTCCCATCCGCGCCGATATCGATGAGTGGCAGCAGGTGCTCATCAGACTCACCCCGCGCCAGTACTCAATCTCGTCAAGCCCCCTGGTCAGTCCCAAGTCCGTCGCGTTGACGGTTTCGATCGTCCGGTATCGCGGACCGGACGGCTCGGCCCGCGGTGGTGTGGGATCGACCTTCCTCGCCGACCGCGCGCAGACCCTTCCCGTCCCGATCTTCCTGCAGCGATCACCGCACTTTCGCCCGCCCGGCACCTCGGATACACCGATGATCATGATCGGCCCCGGCACCGGTATTGCCCCCTTCCGCGGGTTCCTCCAGGAACGTCGAGCGCTCGGCCACACCGGGCCCAATTGGCTGTTCTTTGGCGACCAGCACCGCACGCAGCATTTCTACTATCGCGAGGAGTTAGACGGCTTCCTGCGCGATGGCTCGTTGCGTCGACTCGATCTCGCATTCTCGCGCGACCAGCAGAAACGCATCTACGTCCAGCACCGCATGATGGAGCAGGGGGCACAGATGTGGCGGTGGCTCGCCGAGGGCGCACACCTCTACGTGTGCGGTGATGCCAGCCGCATGGCCAAAGACGTCGACGGTGCGTTGCTCACGATCGCTCAGAAGCACGGACGGCTGTCGGGCGAGGAGGCCCTCGAGTTCCGTAAGGGCCTCGTCGCCGAGAAACGTTACGTCCGCGACGTCTACTGACGGTCCGCGCGCTATATTCGTCACGCGCGATGGATCTCGCCGGGGGTTGTCCCGAACCGCCACTGACGGCTGATAGTTCCTGTGTTGATGAGTCGTAACACGATGGGGCCGAATGTGACAGGTGGACAACGCGAGGAATTCCCGCGCCCCCTACATCTGCGGCCATACGCACTGCTGTGGGTGTTTCTCGGCGGCATGTGCGGAACCGGACTGCGCTACTGGTTCGAGCAGATGTGGCCGGCCTCCGGCGCATCGTGGCCCTGGGGAACATTCGCGGTCAATCTGACCGGAGCATTCGTGCTCGGCGCGCTCTTGGAAACCCTCACGCTGCTGGGCCCCGACGGCGGTTGGCGCCAGCGCGCCCGGTTGTTTCTTGGAACGGGTGTCTGCGGCGCCTTCACCACCTACAGCGCACTCGCGCTGGAGATCAGCACACTCGCCCGCAACGGGTTTTCGGGCATCGCGATCGTGTACGCGTTGGTCAGTGTTGCCGCGGGTTTGGCTGCCGCGATAGCCGGGATAGCCGCTGCCGCACAAGCCCTCGCACGCTACTCGGGGGGGTCGGCATGACGGTCATCGCCGTGATACTCGCCGGTGCCCTGGGCGCGGTGTTGCGATTCGTCGTCGATTCCGCCATCAAACATCGATGGAACCACCTGTTCCCCTGGGCGACGCTGCTCATCAATCTCACCGGGTCCGCCGTCATCGGTGTACTGGCGGGAGCGGTGATCTTCCACCACTCGCCGTCGGCACTACTGACCGTCCTGGGAACCGGGTTCTGCGGCGGCTATACGACCTTCAGTACCGCCAGTGTCGAATCGGTGCGACTCATCGAGGGGCGTGAATGGTCCCTCGCCCTGTGCAACACGTTCGCCACGCTGCTGGGCGCCGTCGGCGCCTGCGCTGCGGGACTAGCGCTGGCGTGGTCGATGGCGTGAGGATGTCACTGTGACCGATGAGCCCGATGTGCATCTGGTGGTCGGATGGGACAGATACCCACCGAGCACTGCCGCGCTGCATTTCGGGATCGATCTGGCCCGGCGCCTGGGCGCGTGCGTACACGTCGTGCACATCCTCGATATGGACGACGAACCACTGGATCCCGATACGGATAGTTGGGAAGCTCAGGCGGGCGCCGCGGTTGCCGCCGCCGAGGCAGAGGCGCTGGAAGAGCTCTCCGGCCAGGAGGTGGCGTGGAAGTACCACCGCGCCCATGGCCCCGCAACCGCTGCGATTCTCGCCGTGGCGCAGCAGTACGCGGCGCTGATGATCATCCTGGGCAGCCCGCGGGGAGGACCGGCGTCTGCATTGGACGCACTGCTCGGGCAATCGGTGTCACATCGCCTCATTGGTGCCAAGCGGGTTCCGCTCGTTCTGGTGCCCGCCCCCTGAGGACCATCGCGGAGCGAATTCTTCTCCTGTAACCTGACTCAGTGCCTAGCAAATCCCAAACCCGGTCGTCAGTGGACCGGGGGCCCGTCACGATCGACGGGGTGACGGTGGTGCTACGGCCGCCACGGCTCGCGGACGGTCCGTCCTGGCGCACGACAGCGTTGGCCTTCTCCGAACGGCTCTCACCGGCGTTCACCCGTGATGACATGGACTGGGAGAGTGCACATTCAGCGGTGATCTGGGTGGACACCTGGCGCTCGGCTCGTGCGGATGCGCGTGCCGGAGGAGTCTCATATCTGCTGGTAAGGATCGATGAGGGCAGCGAAACGATCGTCGGCCATTTTTCGATGACCGGAACAGATCCACGAACCGGCGGCGCCGAAATCTCCACCTGGGCCGTCGACGTTCCTCCGGCCGTGAGCAGGTGGGCGCAGCTGACCACGGTGCTGTCCGCTTTCGAGGGAAACCCCGCCATCCCACACGCGCTGGCGCCGACCGCCGTATCGAATATGCGCGCAAACAGGTTCTCGCAGTCCATGGGCTGGAACCAGCTACAGATCCGCCGAGCTCTGCGCCCCTACGACGGGCAGGTATCGGACCACCACATGTGGATTCTCGCCAACACCGCCGAGTACCGAGATTGGGTCAAGCACCAACTCTCGGAAATTCCCATCACGAGAACACGTTTCACGCCTGCGGCGGCCCGCCGGCCGGATGTCGAGTATCTGGTGGCGTGGGCGCGATTCGCGGCGATCCGCACCCGTCAACTGATCGGCACCGCGCTGCGAACCACACTGCCCGAGCCTGCATTCGAAATACCCTCCGCCAGTGGGGAAGTGGTACAGATCGAGCCGGCCGGCCGTGGCCGATACCGGGTGACGGTGGCCGCGCGACCTGGCGGTTCCATCGACGTCCATTCCGACGTTGGTACGTCGACAACGGAATTAGTGCCACGATTCGAGTCGCGGATATCAGACGACGCCCGCGTTTCGGCGTTGTCCGCACTCGCGAGCCACCTGACAGCTCGCCCTGACCGGTCGCGCCGGACGGTTATCGCGGTCAGTGCTGTCGACAGCACCCTTGCGGATCGGCTCGCTGCGCTTGGTTTCATCGACGAAGGTGACGCGCCACCGACCCTGGGCGACCACGGTGCCTCCCTGCGGATGTGGACTCTGCTGGCGAGTCCGTATCCAAAATAGACACGCTGTACACAGCAATCACCTTCTCGCAGTAGCCTATTAATCGCCATTCGTCTCCGCCCCGGTGCGCTACCCTGCCGAGGTGCGTGCAAGCGATGGGCCCATCCCGCCATCCCTGGGGCCGGTCGAAATCGACGGTATGACGGTCATGCTGCGCGCGCCGCGGCTTTCCGATGGCGCGTCGTGGCGGGAAACCAGCCTGCGCTACGAGAAGCGGCTGGCACCGGCGTTCGGCCACACGGATATGACGTGGTCGGCCGCGCATTCGCCATACATGTGGATCCATACTTGGAAGCAGGCACTCTCCGACGCGGCACAGGGCTGGGTCTCTTGTCTGCTCGTACACCTCGATGGCGGCCGCGAACACGTGGTGGGCCATCTCGCCATGGCGGGACGGCACCCGCGAACGGGAGGCACCGAGGTATCGACCTGGACCGCCGGCGTCCCCCATACGGTCACCATGTGGGCGCAGGCATCGCTGATCATCGCCGGATTCGAGGCCAATCCTCACGTTCCGCACGCGGTGGCACCGCTGGCGGTCCAGAATGTCCCGGTGCAGCGCCTGGCCCAGGCCGTGGGCTGGTCGAAGCTGCAGACATGCCGCCTGCTGCGCACGTACGACGGAAAGCCCACCGATCATCAGATCTGGTTTCAGAGCAATACCCCAGAGAACGTGGCCGCGCTACAGCACACGCGAGACACGCTCCCGGACAACGCAACTAGCAGGACACCCGAATGCCGAACCCGGGGTTCCTGGCGCGACCTCACGGCACGCGGCCACTACGAACTGCGCAACTGGGGTCGGCGCGCCATATTCGCAACGAATAGCCTTGTTGCGGTAGATCTTTCGGGTAAGACTGTGGGATACGTCGAGATTTCCGTCGATCCGGGCAGCTCCACCACCGAGCTCATCAGCAGACCGCATCCTGGTGCTGCCGAGGACATGCTCACCCCGACTGTCGCAGATATGGCCGGGCGCTTGACGCACACCCCGTCCTCGACCAGGCGGATCGTGGTTGCGGCGCGCGCCGATGACCAGCCCCTGATCGCCGCCCTCGCCGCGCACGGTTTCCAGAACGAGGGGCCCACTCTCCCCACCCTTGGCGAGGCTGCCGTCACCCGCCATCTGTGGGCCTACGTCAGCGAAGGCTAATCGCTGCGGCCGCGCGTATACGCCTCGGTCAGCAGCGGACGCACCACGTCACCGAAGGTGTCTTCACCCGGGTTGACCACGCATACCCATTTGGCGCCGCCATATTCGGGGTGGGGAAGAACTCGGTCGAACGCGGTGTAGTCGGCATCGGGCGATTCGTCACCGCGGCCCGCGACGACCTTAGCGAAGGTGTCACCACTGATCCCGATGTTGAGCCGGTACACCGATGGCCGGCCCAGATCGGAGTACGTGTCGAACGCCTCGTTCGACATCAGGGTGATGACGGGTATCTGGCGTTCGGATCCACGGAAGAAGAACCAGTTGCCCTGCACAACCTCGTGCTGAAGGTCTGGGAAGGTCGTGACGATGTATTCGATGATGGCGCCCTCATCCATAACACCGAACCTACCGGCCTAGGCTGCTGACATGTTGCGCGCGGGAATCGTCGTCACGGGTACGGAGGTCCTCACCGGGCGGGTGGCCGATGCGAATGGCCCGTGGCTTTCGGAACAGCTCCGCGCGGTCGGCGTCGATGTCGCACACATCTGCGTGTGCGGAGACCGCAAAGAGGATCTGACGGCACAACTGCAGTTTCTCGCCGATCAGCGTGTGGACCTCATCGTCACATCTGGCGGCCTGGGGCCCACGGCTGACGATATGACGCTACCCACCGTCGCTGAATTCGCTGGTACCACACTTGTTTTCGATGCCACCCTGGAAGAAGCCATTATGGATCGGCTGCGACCGATGGCAAACCGGTGGGAGAACGTGGACTGGGAGGCGCTGCGCGTCGGCATCGCCAAACAGGCGCTCGTGCCGGCACAGGGACAGGTACTTGACCCGGTGGGCACCGCGCCGGGAGCGATCATGAGCACGGGTGACGTGCTCATCGTGGTGTTGCCCGGCCCTCCGCATGAGCTGCAGCGAATGTGGCCGTCGGCAGTCGGGGCCGGGCACTTCCGGGCTCTCCTCGGTGACGATGTCACGGCCATTGAGCAGACCACGCTGCGTCTGTACGGAATCACCGAGCCCGATATCGCCGAGACACTGCGCCTCGCCGAAAGCGCCGTGGGAGACCTTGCCGCACTGGAGATCACCACCTGCTTGCGACGCAGCGAGGTCGAGGTGGTCACCCGATTCGAGGCCGCCGCCCAGCATCTGTGGACCCGTCTCTACGGGTTCATCCAGGACCGGCATGGCGCCGCACTGTTCTCCTCAGACGGCTCGACCGTCGACCAGCTGGTGGCCGGGCTGCTGCGCGGAAGGCGCCTGGCCGTGGCAGAGTCTTGCACGGCGGGGCTGTTGGGGGCACGGATCGCCGATGTGCCGGGCTCCTCGGAATACTTCCTGGGTGGAGTCATCAGCTATGCGAACGATGTCAAAATCGGCCAGCTGCACGTGGACCCGCAGTTACTCGCCGACCATGGCGCGGTGTCTCCGCAGGTCGCCGAGGCCATGGCGGACGGCGCGCTGAAGGCGCTGGGTGCCGATATCGCGATGTCCACGACGGGCGTTGCCGGCCCCGGCGGCGGAACGCCGGAGAAGCCGGTGGGCACGGTGTGCTTCTGCGTGAAGACCGCAGCGGGGGAGAGGGCCGACCTCCGGGTCGTTATCCCGGGAAACCGCAACCAGATTCGTGAGCGTTCCACCACAGTCGCCCTGCATCTGTTGCGCCGATTGCTCCAGCGATAGCCCTACTCGGCAAAGGGGGCGGCCTTGACCAGCAGCGGGAACGCCGCATAGCGGGTCAGCCACGCGGCGCGGCCATTCGGTACCGCGGTGCCCTCGGCCGCCCAGGCCTTGAGCATGTGCCGCTTGAATTCCAGCCGAGGATGCCGCCGCAGCAACTCATCCACCCAACCGGCATCGAGGTCGGACAGCCGCAGACCGAAGACATCGGTTCCCGCGCCAGCCGACACAAATCCACCGGGGTCGGTGAGGTTTTCACTGGCCCCCAGGGTGATATGCGCAGCGATCGCAGCACCCACCGCCTGCGCGCGGTCCTCGGAGGCGCCTTGATCCCTGAGGAATTGTGCGGCACGCTCCCCGCCAACGACGGCGAAGCACCGCCCTGGTGTCGGATGCTCAAGTTGCAGATCGTGCAACAGGCTCGCGATATAGACGAGCTCGTCATCGACCCGCACGCCGTCAAACGCGGCCAGCGCCTTTCCGAAAAAGTAGGTGCGGTAAGAGTGTTCGAGGACGTGGGGTGTTACCGAGTCCCGTGCCTCCTGCTCGGCGGCGCGTGCGAGCGCGGAATCGGGGACCGCGATCGATCCGAACTCCACGCGTCCCTGTCCGCGCCGGCCCATTCTCGTCTTGACGGTGTCGCTGACCATGGCGGGCAACGCGCGAAACAAGCGTCCCAACAGTGCCCGTCGCTGGGCCGCCGAGACCTCGCCGCCGGTCCGCGTCGCCCACTGCCAGTCCAATTCGATCGTCATCGCCTCAGTCAAGGCCGGTACGCCCGAAACAACCAGTGGCATGAAAGCCATAGATGCTCGGATTTATGCCATAGTGAGCCATGGGCACCAAGACGGTGGCGGCACTCGCGCTCGATGGCGTCATCACCTACGACCTGGCATGCGCCGTGCAGATGTTCCGCAGGGGTGCCGGGCGATCCGGCCAGCCGGACGGTTTCGATCTGGTGACCTGTGGCCATCGACCCGGAAGTGTCTGGACGCCAGACGGTTTCAATATTGACGTGGAACACGGCATCGACGCGCTGGACACCGCCGATCTCATCGTCGTTCCCGCGCGGGCCCCGCACGACTATCCGCCACCCGATGACGTACTGGACGCTCTGGCGAGCGCACACCAACGCGGTGCCGTGATCTTCAGCATCTGCCTGGGCGCCTTCGTTCTCGCGGCCGCGGGTCTACTGGATGGACGTCCCGCCACCACACATTGGGAGTACTGCGATGACATGCGCACGCTCTATCCGCAGGTCGATCTCCGGCCCGACGCGTTGTATGTGGACGACGGGGACATCCTCACGTCGGCGGGGCTCTCGGCGGGTATGGACCTGTGTCTGCATGTGGTGCGGCGTGAACTGGGGGCCGCCGCGGCGTCGGAGATGGCCCGGTGGAACGTGATGGCACCACATCGTGATGGCGGCCAGGCCCAGTTCATCCCGCCCACCGAGACCTCTCATGACTCCAGCGGCCTCGGCCCGACCCTGAGCTGGGCCTCCGAGCGTCTCGCCGATATCGATGATGTGTCGGCACTCGCGCGACACGCGCATCTGAGCCTGCGCACGTTCAACCGGCGCTTCGGTGAGGAGGTCGGTACCACGCCCAAACGGTGGCTCGACGTACAGCGCGCCACCCGCGCTCGCGAATTGCTGGAGAACACCGATATGACGATGGAATCCATTGCCGCACACTGTGGGTTTGGCAGCGTCACGGCCATGCGGACGCATCTGCGCAAGGTCACCGCGACAACGCCGAGCGCCTATCGCCGGGCATTCCGGCGATAGGCGCCTCACGGTCAGCGCGCGACGTGCGGCATCAGCGCATTCGGGGGTATGGCGCCGAACTTGCCTGACTGGTAGTCCTCAACCGCCTGAATCAATTCGGCCTTGGTGTTCATCACGAACGGCCCATAGGCCACCACACGCTCACGGATGGGGCGGCCGCCCAGCATGAGCACTTCCAGCGCCGGGCGGTTATCATCCTGACCCGCGTTGGCCTGCACCGTGATCCGGTCGCCGGGACCCAGCACCGCGAGTTGCCCCTGCTCGATCGGATGCCCCAATGTACCCACCGCACCCCGTCCAGACAGGACGTAGACGAGCGCGTTGAACTCGCGGTTCCATGGGACGTTGAGCTGCGCGCCAGGCTGGATGGTCGCATGCGCCAGGGTGATCGGCGTGTGCGTGCTGCCCGGACCATGATGCGGTCCGATGTCTCCCGCGATGATCCGCACCAGGGCGCCACCGTCGGGCGAGCTCACCAGCGTGGTTTGCGCCCCCTCAATGGCCTGGTAGGCCGGAGTCAGGAACTTGTCGCGAGCCGGCAGGTTGACCCAGAGCTGGATGCCATGGAAGATTCCGCCACTCTCCACCAATTCGGCTGGGGGAGTTTCGATATGCAAGATTCCTGACCCGGCGGTCATCCACTGGGTTGCCCCGTCGTGAATGAGCCCGCCTCCGCCGTGAGAGTCCTGGTGAGCGAACCTGCCATCGATCATGTAGGTAACGGTTTCGAATCCGCGATGAGGATGCCAATCCGTTCCGCGCGGCTCACCCGGTTCATAGTCGACCTCACCCATTTGGTCCATATGGATGAACGGGTCCAACTCGGCGGACGGCACTCCGCCGAAGGCGCGCACAACGGGAAAGCCTTCACCCTCGTATCCACGGGGCCCGCTGGTGATGGACCGCACGGGACGTTCGGTATCGGCGGGCCCGGGCGTGGGTATGCGCGGCAGAGTCAGGGCGTCCATAGACGACACGGTGATAGCTGGCATGCAAACCTCCTGATGAGTGTTCTTATGCCTTGCTCAACCGGACCGCAGTCCGCTTTATTCCCGTAGCGCATCCGCGGCGACCAGTGCGGCCGCGACGGCGGCTGCGACCGTCTCACCCGCGGCGAGCAGTGGCTCCGGGCTGCGTAACGCCCGGCTCAGCACGAACGCGCCCTCCAGGCTGGTGACGAATCCCAACATGAGACGTCTGCGGACCTCGTACGGCAGGCCCGATCCAGAGATGTGTTCAGTACCCCGATCAATCCAGTCCGTGAAGACGTCGGCGGTGGCTTGACGGAGGAGATCGTCAGTACTCGCTACTTCGAGGGCGATGGTGGCGATGGGGCAGGCGTCGGCGTAATCGGTCGCGATGAGATTGTCGGCCGCGGCCGCGAACGCCGTGCGGATGGTGGCCGTCAGATCGGGGCCACTCTGATCGAAGAGCGTTAACACGAGATCCCGATACATCCCCCCGGCGGTGCGAATGGCCTCGTCTGCCAGTTGCGCCTTGCCTCCGGGGAAGAAGTGATAGATCGATCCGAAGGGTGCGCCCGCACTCTGCGCGATCTGCTTGAGGCCGGTGCCGGTCATGCCCTGTCGGCGGAACAACTCGCAGGTGGCGGCGACAATGCGGTCGCGTGTATCAGCGGGCATGGTGCGTCCTTTCGGGCCTTGTATCCGGCCTCGTCGCATTGTACGGTCCTTACTAGAACGTTCTATCAAGTCAACGCGACCCGGAGGGGGCAGTGATGGACAAAGTGCTGAAGTACCTGGCGATTCTTACCGGCGTGATCTGCGTGGCCATCGGCCTCTATCACCTCATCGGGGGGCCCGGAACGGTCATCGGCGGGGGTGACATCACCGCGAGCAACGACAGCCAGGAGCGCTTCTTCGCCGGGCTGTTCGCCGTCTACGGCGCGGCGTGGATCTGGGTGGCCCGCCAGTCGCCGATTCCCGGCATCGCCATCCGATTCCTCGCCGCGGGTCTGCTGGTGGGTGGGCTGGGCAGGGTGGCATCACTGATCGACTCCGGAGTGCCCCATCCATTCTGGATTGTCATGCTCGCCGTCGAAATTCTCATCCCCGCACTATTTTTCGCCATTGCGGGCGCAGACGAGAAGGCTCGTTGACTCCGTAAAATCAATATGCGAGTTCAGATTTCGCAACCGCTAGAGTGCGTAGTACCGACAGCACAATGTGTTTCTGAAGCACTCTAGGAGGAAGCTATGCGGTTCACCTTCGCCGAGGCCATGACCGATCCGTCGTACTACATTCCCTTGGCCCAGGCGGCCGAGGCGGCGGGCTACCACGGTATGACCATCGCCGACAGCCTGGCGTATCCCTACGAGTCGGATGCGAAGTATCCGTACACGCCCGACGGGAACCGCGAATTCCTGGAAGACAAACCGTTCATCGAGGCGTTGACGCTCACGGCGGCCCTCGGCGCGGTGACCTCGACGTTGCGGTTCAACATCTTCGTACTCAAGCTGCCGATCCGGCCGCCCGCCCTAGTGGCCAAGCAAGCCTCGTCCATCGCGGCACTGACGGGTAACCGTCTGGGCCTCGGCGTCGGCACCAGCCCGTGGCCCGAGGACTACGAACTCATGAACGTGCCCTTCGCCAAGCGCGGTAAGCGCATGGACGAGTGCATCGAGATTATCCAGGGGCTCACCACCGGCGACTACTTCGAGTTCCATGGCGAGTTCTACGACATCCCCAAGACCAAGATGTGTCCTGCGCCGACCCAGCCCATCCCGATCCTCATCGGTGGACATGCCGACGCCGCGCTGCGTCGTGCCGCGCGGTGCGATGGCTGGATGCATGGCGGTGGCACCGAGGACCTGGACGAGCTGCTGGTCAAGCTCAACAAGTTCCGTGAAGAAGAGGGGACGGCCGATAAGCCCTTTGAGGTCCACGTCATCTCCGTCGACGGATTCACCGTGGATGGTGTGAAACGCCTGGAGGACAAGGGCGTCACCGATGTCATCGTCGGCTTCCGCATTCCCTACATCGTCGGGCCGGACACCGAGCCACTAGAGGCGAAGATCAGGAACCTGGAGGGCTTCGCCGAGCACGTCGTCTCCAAGGTCAACCCGTAGCGGTCCTCGAGCCGCGGGCGCCTCATGCTCGAGCGACCGTTGACAGATATTCAACGCAAGCGTTAAATATCAACCATGAGCACACGCGCTAGCCTGGCCTCGGCGGTCGTCTACCAGGATCCGTCGGCGGCCCTCGACTGGCTGGAAAAGGCTTTTGGTTTCGAACGGTCCATGGTCATCACCGATAACAACGGCAAGATCGAGCATTCCGAGATGCGTTTTGGGGATGGCTATCTCATGGTCGGCTCCGAGTGGGACGCCAGCGTCGCCAGCCCCAAAACGGTCGGTGGCAGGTGTACCCAGACGATCCATGTTCAGATTGACAGCGATATCGACACGCACTGCGCGCAGGCCGAGGCGGCCGGTGCCACGATCTTGATGCGCCCGGCCGACCAGTTCTACGGCGATCGGGTGTACCGGGCTCAAGATCCCGAGGGACACGTCTGGACCTTCGGCCAGTCGGTGCGGACGGTCTCGCGCGAGGATGCCGAAAAGGCGAGCGGTCTGAACATCGAGGGCTGGGTTTGACCCGGCCCACTCCGGAACTCGCGAGCATAGATCGCACACTCACCGCGCTGGCAGACCCCAATCGGCGGCGAATCGTTGAGGTGCTGCGGGATCGACCGTGCCGCGCGGGGGAGATCGCACACGCCGTAGGCCTGAGCCCCGCTGCACTCAGTAGGCACCTGCGAACCCTCAAGGCCAGCGAGCTGGTCGAGGAATCTCACCCCGAGTTCGACGCGCGAGTACGTATCTACACATTGCGTCCCGCTCCCATGGCGGAACTCAAGGCATGGCTCAACGAGATCGAGAAGCTCTGGGCTACGCAACTTTCGGCCTTCAAGGAGCACATCGAGCGAGAGCAGGGCTGATGGCTTCACGCGTGCTGGTGTCGCTGCGGGTACGTGCCACCCCGGAGCGCGCGTTCGACGTATTCGTCAACGACATCGGAATCTGGTGGCAGCCCAACACTCTGTTCCGATTCACTCGGCGCCGCGGCGCCCTCACGATCGAACCGGAGCTCGGCGGCCGTTTCATCGAGTCATACCCGGACGGCACCGAGTTCGAAATCGGCACGGTAACAACGTGGGAACCGGGCAGCCGGCTCGGCCTCACCTGGCGTCAGGACAGCTTCACCGAAGGTCAGATGACTACCGTTGAGGTGCGGTTCGAGCCGATCAGAGACGAAACCCGGGTGACGGTCGAACACCTCGGCTGGGAGTCGGTTCCGCAGGATCACGTTGCCCGCCATACCTTTCCAGACGGATTGTTCCTGCGCCGCCACGGCGAATGGTGGCAGGAGCTTCTGGAGTCGCTGCGGGCTCAGGTCGGGGGAGCGTAAGGCACTCAAGGGCTTCCCGGGGTGCGGAGCTGCGCCGCCAGCCAGGGCAGCGCGCCCGAGAATGTTCGGCTGGCGAATTGCCAGGTATGCCCACTGATCATCTGGTGAATGGTGCAGGAGATCTGCGCCTGCTGGGCCGCCGCGCACAGATCCGCGGCGGCACCGTCGCGATCGTCGTCGGTCACATCGTCATGCCCACCGATTCCCGTCGGGGTGTCGGCTGTGGGGCGCTTTGCACCGCTTGGCTTCTTGCTGCCTGCCGGAGGTATCGCGTCCTCGAACCATCCCGTGACGCCGGTGTACGGACCATGTTTGGCCATCACGGTGCGTGGGTCGAAGGCATCCCATCGGGCGGCATCTCCGCCGTACAGCCGCTCGATCGTCTGTTGCTTGGTTCCCGCGGTGGGACCGTGGTCCCCGGCGATGTCCACGAATGTGGAGAACAGATCCGGATGCATGACGGTCAGGTCAATAGCGCAGGTGCCGCCCATCGACCAGCCGACCACCGCCCAGTTGGCCGGGTCGGCCGACCCGTCGAACTCCGAGACCACGTAGGGGCGAACATCTTCGGTGAGATGGTCGGCGGCGTTGCCACGCGGGCCGTTGACGCATTCGGTGTCGTTATTGAAACTTCCCGCGACATCCACAAAGACGAAAATCGGTGCTTGCCCACCGTGGGATTTGGCATAGTCATCGATCATCTGGGTGGCGTTACCCGTGCGGATCCAGTCGGCCGGGGTGTTGAACTCGCCGGCGATCATCATTACCACCGGCAGCCGCGGCGGGGTATCGCCCGCGAACCAGGCCGGTGGGAGATAGACATACTCGCCTCGGTGTTTGAACTCGCTCGCGTCGCTGGGGATGTCGACGTCGACAAGCTTGCCGGTACTGGGATTCGAATTACGCAGACCCGCAAGCTCAGTGATGTCGACCTCGTTGGGAAGTGGGCCCGCCGAGACCGCGCCCCACGCCGCCTGCACGGTGGGGTAGTAGCCCACCCAGGCATTGAGCGCGACAAGTGCCGCGAGCAGCGTGAGCGGAATGGCCAACACGGATACACCGCGACGCCACCAGCGCGCACCCCGGAAGCCGATGACGGCGACCGCGACCGACGTGACGAACACACCGATCCATATCCACAATTTGAAGGGCGCCGGGTCTGACGCCAACCCTTCGGAGTTCATATACATCCACGCCGCCAACGCGCCCACCGCGCCGACCGCTACGCTCACGGGCACCCACAGCAGGCGCCACCGGCGCGTGCGCCATCCGATGACCACCAGCAAGGCCACCACCGCGAGCACCTGGACGACCATCGGAAACCAACCGCCGAGGGCTGAAATCCCGTGGCTGTATTGGTGGAAGTCGTTCGCAGGCAGCTGTGGAATGGGAGTCGGCGCCGGAGGGGGCATCGGCGTAGTCGGTGGCACGCTGACATTGTGATGACGTTTCCTGGGAGGAAGCTGGACATGACCCAGAGTTATCTATCGGACGAGACCATCGCGGCGCTGTCCGCCGAGGAGCGAAGGGACCTGATTCAGCGGCTGGAACGCCCGCTCAGCGAGGTGGCGCCGCCGAATCTGGCGAGGTTTCGCGTGCTCCGGCTGGGTTTGATGATCGGCGGCTCGATCGCGCTGATCCCGTGGATCACCTATCTTGCGTTCACGCTGCCCGAAAACTATGTGGCACAGCGGTGGACGGCGACGTGGGTCGGCTTCGACGTGTTGTTGGTGGCATTCATGGCCGCGACCGCGGTACTGGGTCTGCTGCGTCGTCAACTACTCGTTTTAACGGCGTTCACCACCGGAGTGCTCCTGATCTGCGACGCCTGGTTCGACGTGATGACAGCCGGCCCCGCGGAGGTGCGATGGGCGATCCTGACCGCGGTTCTGGCCGAGCTGCCCGTCGCGGTGGTGATGATTCGAGGCGCGTTGCTCATCACGCGATTGACGATGACGCGGCTTTTGGTGATCGACCCGGGCGTACCGCTCTGGCGGGTGCCCTTGCTGCCCTAACCGTCACCAGCAATGCGCGAAGCCATCGCAGTACTGCGGGAACCGATCGACGGGTACGTCGAGTGGTTTCACGAACTGCAGGCTGAAGGGCCGCTTTGTCATCCCGGGCTGACCGCCGCATACCGCGCTGTGGATCGTGGTGTGCACCCCGGCGAGGGTCTCGTCGTTGAAGACGTACTTCTCCTGGGTGGGCGCGTAGGTCCCGTCCGGGCAGGTCATGCCCTGTGGCCGCGCATGCAGGAACGTCCACTGGTCGTCGACCAGCTTGGCCGTGGTGGAGTAGTTCTGCAGTCTGTCGTTGTGCTTGAGGATGTCGGGTGTCGCGCTGGTGACCGTGAGCGTGCAGCCGTCGGCCTGGATGGTGGGGTCGGTGTAGTCGGACTGAATGCGGGTGCCCGAGGCCTGTACGCAGACCGCGGACAGCGTCCAGGAAACCTCGCCGAATCCTTCCTCGATCATCCGATATGTCCCGTCCGCCGGAGGCGCCACAGCCGAGGCAGGGCTGGCGAATCCGACGCCGATCGCAAGGGCCGAGACGGGAACCATCAGCAGGGCAGTTATGCGCACAGGATCAAGTATCGCAATGGCGCGGGCGGCTCACTCCGCAACCTCAGTCATTAGACGCGGCGTCCAATACGGCCACGATCAGATCGGCTACGGCGCTCATGCCGTCCGCGTTGGGATGAAGGGGAGCCGGGCGCCACGGCCACGGGAATCCGGGACGGGTTGTCCAGGGCCGTGCCGACCAGGCGTGATGGTCCGCGCTGGCCGCCGATGCGCGCACGATCTCGCAGCCGGTGGTGTGGGCCGCGGCCGCGGTGGCCGCCGCGAGTTCGGCGGCGATGCGACGTCCACTGGCGGTCTCGGTCTGGGTGTACGGCGGCGCGAGCTCGCCTTCCGGGGGCAAGAGTGCGAGGTAATCGACGAAGATCACCCGCGCCCGCGGTGCGCGATTCCGCACCTGCTCACCTACCGCGCGCAGCGATTGACCCACAACAGCCAGTGCCGCATCCCGCTTATCGGTGTCGAGCATGTCGGCCAATCCGCCGCCGACGACTGGCAGGGCACGCAGAACGTGCGGCAGACACGCGGCCAACAAGAACGGCACATAGCCCACGTCGTTACCGCCGATCGTGACCGTCACCAGCTCCTCGGTGCCATCGAGCGCGCCGATCTGCGGCGCCGCGGTGTTCTGCGGGTCGGTCAGGATATGTGCCGTGGTCGCACCGGAATAGGTGACATCGACCAGCTGATATCCCTTGCGGGCAGCAACATGATGCGGATAGTTGCGTGCCGAACGTCCGGCCAGTCGAGGCGAGCCTGGCGCACGCGGCAGGATGCCCGGTCCGGCCGCCATCGAACTTCCCAATGCCACATAGCGTCCCGCCATGATCCAAGCCTATCGACGAACAAACCCGGCGAGCCTGCGCAGCGACGAGCGCACGCCACGGGGCCTGGGATCGTTCAGCCGCAGGACCGGCCAGCCTTGTTGCGATGCCATGACCGCGAGCCGGCCGCGCGGGTTGACCGGGCAGGGTTCACCGACGAGGGACATCAGATCGATATCCTCTTCGCCGTCCGCATAGAAGTAACTGCGTTGCAAATCAACACCGTTGGATTCGCAGAACAGTGCGACCGCGGTCGCCTTGTTCCGTCCCCACACGATCGGTGCGCGGATACCGCCGGTGAGACGCCCCTGATTGTCGAGATCAAAGTGGTTGCAGAGCACATGGGTAATGCCGAGATGGCGGGCCACCGGCTCGGCGTGAATGGTCAGCGCCGAGGAACTCAGCATCACGGTGTGCCCCTGTTCCTGATGCGCCCGCACGCGCTCGTACATCTGCGGATAGATCATCGAGGCATTGTGCTGGTGGAAGATTCGTTCACCGACGGCTTCGAGTTCGGCCAGCGAGTCGCCGCGCAGGTATCCCGCGGCGCGCACCACCAAACGCTCGAACTCCATGCGGCCCAGCTTGTACCGGAATGTGGCCTCCAGGACTCCGAGAACCTCGCCGACGCTGGCCTGACCACGGCGCATCCGATCGCGAGCGTGTGCCGTCGGGGTAAATCCGGCCACGAGAGTGCCGTCCAGGTCGAAGAAGGCCCCTACCTGCGGACCGGTGGGGCTGAGCGCTATATCGGCCACCGGATCGGGTGCCGGGCTCACCGTCATGTGGGCCAATCTACCGTTGCGCGCACCGCGCACCGGTAGTAGGCGACAAGATGGGGAATCCACCCGACAGTGGCCGACAGGAGCAGTGATGGACCCCCAACCGGATCGCCCGCGCGCTGCGCTGGTCACCAGACGCAGTGTGCTGTCCGCCGGGGCGGCCTTGGCGCTCGGCGGAGGGGCAATCACCGGATGCTCCCCGATCCTCTCAGGAGACGTACCACTTATCCCTCGATGGGAAGACTTGCGCCGCAAGCTATCCGGAACTCTCACGGTGCGCGGGGACGCTGGGTGGGACGAGGCCGCGCGAACGTTCAATCCACTCTTCGATATACATCATCCTGGCGCGGTGGCCTTCTGTGCCTCTGAACAGGATGTGGCGCGTTGCGTGGAGTTCGCCTCCAGCTCCGGGATACCCATAGCGGCGCGCAGTGGCGGCCACAGTTATGCGGGCTATTGCGTCCCGACCGACGGCTTGGTGGTGGATCTCGGGCGGATGGCGGCGGTCTCGGTGACGGGGACACGGGCAACGGTCGGATCCGGCGCACGTCTGATCGATGTCTACGCCGGCGTCTGGTCGGCGGGCCGGATGCTCGCCGGCGGCTCCTGTCCGACCGTCGGCATCGCCGGGCTGACCCTCGGGGGCGGGGTGGGGGTTCTCACCCGCAAGTTCGGACTCACGTGCGACCAACTGATATCGGCCCGCGCGGTCACCGCCGACGGTGGGATCCGGGTCCTGTCGCCGGATTCCGAGCCCGATCTGTTCTGGGCTATCCGCGGAGTTGGCGGCGGAAACTTCTGCATTGCCACGGAGTTCACCTTCGAGACCGCACAGGCAACCGACCTCACGGTGTTCACGCTCGACTACGCGCCGGGGGATGCCGCCGCGATCATGCACCGGTGGCTGATGTACATGGGCGATGCGCCCGATGAACTGTGGACAACCCTGCACGCCGTGGCCGGCACCACACCGCAATGCCGGATCGTCGGATGTATCGCCAAGACTGACGATCCACGCGCCCTGGTCGATGCTCTCCGCCGCGCGATAGGCATTGTTCCATCCGATCGATTCGTCGCCGACAAGACTTTTCTCGATGCCATGAAGTTCATGGGCGGTTGCTCGACATTGACGGTGGCTCAGTGTCATCCGGCATGGACCGGGGCCGCGAGGGGACAGCTGCAGCGCGAGGCGTTTGTGGCGTCCTCCCGGATGGTCCCGCACGCGGCGATCGACACCTCCAGAATCGCGGCGTTACTCGTCGGCGACCGCGGACTCACCTTCATCTTCGATAGCCTCGGAGGCGCCGTCAGCCGAGTTGCGGCCGACGCCACCGCCTTCCCGCATCGACGGGCCGCCGCATCGATCCAGATCTATCACGGAGTCGGCACAGACTCGTCCGTCGCGTATCGCCGCGTGGACGAGGCACGGGATCGGCTCGCGGAGATCTGTGGCGGCGCCGCCTACGTGAACTACATCGATCCCCGCCTGCCTGATTGGGCTGCGGCCTATTACGGCGACAACCTGGCGCGACTGCGACGGATTGCCTCCGCCTACGATCCCAGCGGAGTCTTCGAGTTCACGCAGGCCGTTCGCCCCTAGTCGCGTCGCACGCTCTGCTGCGCCTGTGCGATGAGCTCGCGCCAACGGCCCCCCGGAAGCTCGTACACCGCGGAGTTCCCGCCGTAGGCGCTGGAGATGACGACATCCGGGTCGAGGCTCCCCAACAGTTCTAGGCTCCTCGCCAACTCATCGGCGCTCCCGCGCCCGGGACCCAGGAAGGTAGACCAGGTGCCATCCTCGGTGGGGAACATGGTGTCCCCCGTGAAGAGGTACCTCTGGCCGTCCGCGCCCGTGACTAGATAGCTTGTGCTGCCGGGGGAATGACCCGGTGTGGGGATGACCTCTACGTCGTTGTCATCCACATGACGTTCGTCGATGGGCACGTCAAGGTCGGCGTGCTCGCCAATCTCGTTCCGCTCGTGGGCGGATGCGTGCAGTGCCGACCCGAATCGCTGTTTCACGACGGCGAGCATCGGTCCGGCCTCGTCCTGATGCGACAGATACTGGTGGGCCACGCCGCCCAGCTCTGCGATCGCCTCGAAGTCGGCCTCGGTGGCTGGACTGTAGAACAGCACGTTCCCGTCGGGGCGGGTCCACAGGTAGGCGTGAGTGGTCAGCCCGGGGAACGGGCTGTCCCTGCGCGTCTCCCACAGATCCGATCGAAGCTGACGCACATTCGACGTTTTCGTTGTCATGAGCCCAGTGTTCAACCTCAAGTGAGCTTGAGGTCAAGGACGGAACCGTAGAATCCCGGGGCGGGCTAGGCGCGTGACTGGGCGAGTGCCGCGAGCCTGTCCACCGAGGCCTGCAGCCGCTCCGAGGTGGTGCTACGGGCCCGGGGCAGCCTCTTCTCGTCGGTCAGGTTCGTCCAGTCGTAGGTATGGGTCACCCGAGTACGGTTATCGCCAAGCGGCTCCAGCTCCCATCGCCAGAGGTGGCCAGGCGGCTCCTTGCCGACTTCAGAGGGCAACCACGCGATCCGGCGCGCCTCCTCGAATTCCACGATGTGGTTATCGCGAACCGCACCGTTGGTCAGGGTCATCACGAACACATCGCCCACACCGTGAACGCGTTGCCCCGCGGCGGCCTCGGCCAGGTTCTCATTGCCATCCCATTCGCGCTGTCGCGCGGCATCGGCGATGTACTCGAAGATCGCCGCCGCCGGCGCATCAATCTCGCGACTCGCAGAGACCACTCTGACGTCCTCAGTCATACGCTCCATCCAACCAGAGTCCTGTCGTCTAGCCGATCAATTCGCGAGTGAGTTTGCGCGCCAGCGTTATCGGCGCCACGGATTTCTCCATCTTGGAGGCGGTCAGCGCACCGTCGTAAAACAGCTGCACGCGCCGGGCGATGTTGTCAGGGCGCGACATCCCGGCCTCGCGCAGCAGTGCGGTCACGGTCGCACGGAACCACTCACGATGTGCTCGCACCGGTTCCCATTCCGTTCCGGGGAATTCGGTAGCGGCATTCGCGTACAGACAGCCGCGGAAGTTTCTGGCACTCGCGGCAGCGGCGGCCAGATCGAAGAACGTCAGGACCTTAGCGATGGGATCGCGCTGCGTAGCGACCGCCGCGTTCCAGCGGTTGCGATCACGCTGATCCAATTCTTCGAGGTAGGCGACGATGAGCGCATCCTTGGATCCGTAACTGCTGTACAGACTCGCCTTGGCAACCCCCGCCTCACGCAGGACCTGATCGATCCCAACCGCTCTAATTCCCTGCGCCGCAAAGAGATCTGCGGCCGCGCGCAGCAGTCGATCGGCGGGCGCGAGCACACGGGGAGTCGAGGCGGCCGCAGCGGCCGCGGGTGCTGTCGTGGGGCTCATGAGAGCAGGGTAACCCACCAGACCTCCATAGACAGACCGGTCTGTCCATGGAACCGTCCCCCTTGTCGCACATCGAAGTCGTCCACCGAAGTTAGGAAGAGTGACGTGACGCTGCATCTTTACGAGATCGCCCTTGCCCCTGCCGACAAGCCCGATGCCACACAACTTCTCAAAGATATCGATGGGCTGGTTCATCGCGGCGGCGGCGAATTGATCGAAGCGCAGGTGACACGCGAGGCTCGCCGTATCTTCGTCATCGCCGAGTTCAGTGGTGAGGCGACCCTGTTAGACGCGGATTCTCTGGGCGTTGAGACGGTTTCGGGACCGCATCCGGTTCGCCTGGTGGGCGCAGACCTGGACCAGCTGAAATCGGTGCGACCGGCGGCGGGATACCTGGTGGAATGGGACCTGCCCGCGGACCTGGATATGCAGACCTATCTCGCACGCAAGAAGGCCAAGGCGCCCAAGTACGCCGACGTGCCTGAAGTGAGCTTCCTGCGTACCTACGTCCGTGAAGACATGGACAAGTGCCTGTGCTTCTACGACGCGCCCGACGAGGACGCTGTGCTCCGTGCCCGCAAGGCCGTCGACACCCCGGTCGACAGACTGCACGGACTTGGAAACATCTCGCTATGACGGCGGCCGTGGTCAAGGACATCGACGCGGCCCTGGAACGGGTCGGCGACTCGGTGGCGGCGCGTGCGGCCGCTCTCGACGCGGAGGAGACTGACGTACGCGCCGATATCGCCGCCCTGGGCGCTGAGGGTCTGTTCGATGCCGGTCTTGCCGCTGCTGACCTCGCACCCGTGGCGCGGGTGATTGAACGGATAGCCACAAGCAGTCTGGCCGTGGGCTTCTCGGCATGGGCGCATCGCATGACCATCGAGTATGTGAGCCTGGCGCCGCAGGCCTTTCGTGCGGCACATCTGCCCGCCCTGACGGCCGGACGCCGCCCGGGGGTCACCGCGATGGCAGCCGGTCTCAAACAGGTTGCGGGGCTGGGGGAGGTACCGCTGCGCGCTACGACGCATCCCGACGGCCTACGCATTACCGGCCCGATCCGATGGGCTTCCAACGTGTTTCCCGATGCGCTGATGGTGCTGCCGGCCCGCGGGGCGGACGGTGCCACCTTCGTGGTGGCGGTCGATGTCAACGCGGAGGGGATACGCATCGATCGACCGCCGAATCTGATGGCGTTAACGGCCACGGCCTCGACATCCCTGCAACTGGATAATCTCCAAGTTCCTGCCGAGAACATCATCAGCACAGACCTGCGAGGTTTCGTCGCCCGAATCCGGCCGGCCTTTCTCCTGCTCCAGACCGCCTTCTGCACCGGGGTCAGCGGTGCGGCACTTCGCGGCGCACAATCCGCGCGCAGCGAGCTCGCCGGACAGTTCACCACCGAACTGGGAGAGCTCTTGCAGCAGAATCACACCCTGCGAGATCGTCTCTACGCCTTTGCGGCAGCACCATCTGGTCCCAGCATCGCCGAGCTTCTCCGGCTCCGGCTGGATGCCGCTGTCCTCGCCGGTCAGGCGTCGCGGTTGGAGGTCACCTTGGCCGGGGGCGCCGGTTACGCGCTGGGAACGGCGGCCAACCGGCGGTTTCGCGAGGCCGCGTTTCTGCCCATTCAATCACCCTCGGAAGGACAGCTGCGGTGGGAACTGACGCGGTACGAATAACACACGGCACCAGGTATTTCGGATCAACAGCTGCCTTCCGGGAGATCGATGTCCACGTGACATCCGGCGAGTTCGTGGCCGTCCTGGGCCCCAGCGGGAGTGGCAAGTCCACCCTGTTGCGCGTACTCGCGGGACTCGAAGAACTCAGCACCGGAACCGTCGACTGGGGATCGGACGGAGGGCGGCCACGAACGGGTGTGGTGTTCCAAGACGCCCTGCTGATGCCGTGGCTCACCGTCGCGGAGAACATCGCATTTGCCAAGCGATTCGCGGTGCACCGCAGCGGCTTCGACGACGCGTACGTGGACGACTTGGTCGCTCGTTTCGGGATACGGCGGCTCGCGGATCGATATCCCGATCAATTGTCTGGCGGTCAGGCCCAACGTGTCTCGATCCTGCGCGCGGTGGCTACCCGTCCTCGGTTACTGCTCCTGGACGAACCGTTCAGCGCCCTCGACCCTGCGACGCGGGCAGATCTGCAGTCCTGGTTGGCAGATCTGGCCGCAGAGTTGGCCGTCACCGTCATCCTGGTGACCCATGACGTCGACGAAGCATTGACACTCGCGCACAGAGTGATCCTCTTGGGCGACGACGGACGTATACGTCAGCAGTGGTCGCTCGATAGCGGTGCCGCCGTGCAGCACGGCCGGGTACGCCAGGAAATCCTGACCCAGTATCAACCGGCGGAGACGGGGACCGAGTGAGCGGGATTGTCTCGCGCCGGGCCGTACTGGCGGGAGCTGCTGGGATAACGGCCACGGCAGGAATTTTCGGTGGTGCTGGACTGATTCGCGCCGCGGTGTCCGACGCCTCGAACACCACCTCCCAGTTGCGCATCGGGTATCTGCCGATCACCGACGCAGCACCGCTGCTACTCGCGCACGCCGCCGGGATGTATCCGGCGGGCGCTGTCAGCGCCGCCAAACCCGTGCTGTTCCGTAGCTGGGCCGCACTGGCGGAGGCCTTCATGGCCCGGCAGATCGATGTGGCGCATCTGCTGATGCCGATGGCGATCCAGCTCCGACAGGTACTGGGACACGGTGTACGCGTGCTCGGGTGGAATCACACCAATGGATCGGCACTCACCGTGGCCCCAGATATCGAACACCTGGAGGATCTGGCCGGCACCCAAGTGGCCATTCCCTTTTGGTGGTCGATCCATAACATCGTCTTACAAGAGCTGCTGCGCGGCCATGGATTGCGGCCGGTGGTTCGGAGCGCCGCCTCGCGTGGCCAGCGCACCGTTGAGCTCATCGTCATGAGCCCCTCCGATATGGTGCCGGCGCTGGCCAACCGGTCCATCGGGGGATACGTCGTCGCCGATCCGTTCAACGCCATCGCACAGATCAAGAAGATCGGACGGATTCATACGTTTCTCGGCGATGTGTGGCGTGACCATGCCTGCTGCGTGCTCGTCACACGCGATGATGTGATCGCCGGTCGCGCCCCGGCCGTACAGGGTGTCACCGACGCGGTGGTAGCTGCCCAGCTGCGGATCGACGGCGACAGAAAAGCGGCGGCGACCACGCTCGCCGGAGGAAAATACCTGCCGCAACCGGTGGCGGCGGTGCAGACGGCATTGACCTACCCAAATCCGCCCTACCCGCTGAAACATCCTGATTGGCACCCACAGCGCCTTGGCTTCCAACCGTTTCCCTATCGGAGCTTTACGCAGCGGTTGGTCGAGTCGATGCACGACACCGTGGTCGACGGCGATCGTGGATTTCTGGACCGGCTGGACCCAGCCCGGTTACACGATGACCTCGTCGACGACACCTTTGTCCGCCGGGCAATCGCCACACATGGGGGACCACAGGCCTTCGGTATCGCAGCCGATTTCACCCGAACAGAACAGGTACAGGCATTGTGAGCACCATCGAGAGCGCTCCCGCGATCATCCGTGACGGCGGAGCCACACCCGCGAAACCACGGTTGCTCCCCAAGATCTGGCCTCCGGCACTGGCCATTTCGGCGAGCATCGTCCTGTGGTGGCTCGCGAGCTCGGTACTCAGCCAACCCCATTCGCTGCTACGTCAGACCGCCCCGGACAAAGTATTGCCCGCAGTCATCGATCTGCTGAATCGCGGCGTCTTACTGCCGGACGCCGGAATCAGCCTGTGGCGATTGGTGATCGGACTCTGCCTTGCCGTTGTGATCGGCGTACCAGCGGGCCTGTTACTGGGCGTGAGTTCCACCGCCGAACGTGCGGCACGTCCCGTTATTCAGTTCCTGCGGATGATCTCGCCACTGTCGTGGACGCCGATCGCGGTGGCCGTGTTCGGGATCGGCAGTCAACCTGTCATTTTCCTCATCGCCGCGGCGGCGGTATGGCCGATTCTCCTCAACACCACCGCCGGCGTGCACGGTATCGAACCCGGGTACCTGCACGTGGCACGGTCATTTCATGCCACTCGCATCGAACTCCTCACCGCGGTCATACTCCCGGCCATCCGGGGCAGCGTTCAGACTGGTGTGCGCATCGCGTTGGGTATCGCGTGGGTGGTCCTTGTTCCCGCCGAAATGCTGGGCGTGCGATCCGGTTTGGGCTATCAAATCCTCAACGCACGCGATCAGCTGGCCTACGACCAGGTGGTGGCCGTCATTCTCGTGATCGGTGCGCTCGGGTATGCCCTGGACGCTGCCGCAAAACGGGTACTGGCACCGAGGTTTCGCATACCTCCTGCCGAGTAGGCTCACACAAGCAGCACTACCCGATACCGGAGGTGGTCCCTATGAACCTGCTTGCCCGCCGATTGGTGATCCTCGTCGCTGGAACGCTTTTGCCGCTCGCCGTGGTCTCGGGCATCGCGCCGGGCATCGGCTCGGCGGATCCCATCGTGCCCAACTGTCCGGACGGATGGTGGGACCCGGTAGCCAACACCTGCCGGCCAGCGGTCGCGACCACACCGTTGAACTGCGATAACGGTTGGTGGTGGGACCCGGTGGGCAACGTGTGTCGCCCACCGGTCATTCCACCTCAGTAGAGCGGCCTTACGCCGCCAGTGCAGCGGTGGTCGCGGCGAACATGGTCGTCTTGATGGCGCCCAGGGTGCCGCTGCCCTTACTGGTCAGGGGACTCATCAGATCGACTGCGACACTGAGTACTTGGTCCTCGGACACGGCCCGGTCGGCCAGACCCGCAGCCACGGCGGCGTCTCCGCTGTATCGGTGCCCGGTGGTCATGGCGGTGACCGCTGTCTGCGGGGTCACCTTGGCCTGAATGAGGCTCGCCATTCCGGGGGTGAATGGGATGTTGATATCGACCTCGGGGAAGCACAGGTACCCACGGTCGGATCGCATCACCCGGTAGTCGTGGGCGACGGCAAGCATTGCCCCTGCCCCGAACGCGTGACCGTTGACCGCGGCGACGGTGGGCAGCGGGAGGGTGAGAACTCGGCTGAAGAGCGCGTGCACGCGGCCGACGTACCAATCACTCTGATCACCGTGGGCCATCAGCCACTCCAGATCGAGTCCGTTCGAATAGAACTTTCCGGTCCCCACGGTGACCAATGGCTTGGCGTGCGTCAGCGCATCGTCGAGCAGCCCGTCGACGGCATCGAGCCAATCGGGGGAGAAGCGGTTCTCGTCCGTGCCGAGGTTCAGAACCGCGATGGTGTCCTGAAGTTCGAGGGTGGGGGGCATCACGTGCTTCCTTTCATTGTGGCGCCCTTCATTTTTGGGCGTACTGGAGGTGGATCGAGAGCAAGAATGGCGCGTACCGCCGCCTCCAGACGAGCGCGTGCTTCCACATCGGGCCGGCGGCGACCCCGCAGCAGAAGGCCGGTCGGCAACCCCACGATGCAGTCCTCGATGACCTGAACCGCGCGACCGTCCTCCCGATCCCACAGGGCTTGCGATAGCAGAATGAACAACGCGACAAGCCTGGCGTCGACGTTCGCCATGGCCTCGGCGACGTCGTCAGGAACATCGGGGCCCAGAAGATCCTCGCGCCGTACGCCGAGCACGAGCCGCGAGGATTCAGGGAATCGTTCGGCGAAGACGGTGGGGCTGTCGGCGGCCGCGACAACGGCGTTCACCGCGGCGACGTGGATGGGCGCACCCGTCGCGAACGCTCTATCCACGGCGTCGCGCTGCATGGCAAGGAACCGCTCCGCGGCACGCAACCACGCCCTTCCGACCATCGCACCACGTGATCCGAAGGCATGATAGATCGCGCCATTGGACGTTCCGGTCATCTGCGAAACCGCCCGGACCGTCACCGCCGCCGGGCCCGCGTCCACCGCGATCCGCTCGGTGGCATCGAGCAGATCGTCGACGGAGTGGATGCGCGGGCGGGGCACCCCCGGACAGTAACAGAGCAGACGCTCTGTTATCAAAATGGCTGGCTCCATCAAATCTCCGACAATTACTACCGCGAGTAGTAATGACGTACTACTCTCCGTAGTAGGCATAAGGTCTCTTCCCAAGGGAGCAGCTATGGGTCAAGCAACGGAGCTTGCCAAGGCGGTCGATTCGCGCTACCACCCGTCATCGGGCCTGCGAAGACAGATGAACAAGGTCTTCCCGACGCACTGGTCATTTCTGCTGGGGGAGATCGCGCTGTATAGCTTTGTGTTGCTGCTGCTCTCGGGCATCTATCTGGCCCTGTTCTTTGACCCGTCGATGGCCGAGGTCACCTACAACGGCGTCTACCAACCGTTGCGCGGCATGCAGATGTCCAAGGCCTACGAGAGTGCCCTGAATCTGAGCTTTGAGGTCCGCGGTGGCCTGTTTGTCCGCCAGATCCACCACTGGGCGGCACTGATGTTCGCGGCCTCCATCGTCGTGCACTTGGCGCGCATCTTCTTCACCGGCGCATTTCGGCGCCCACGCGAGGCCAACTGGGTGATCGGCTCGGTCCTGCTGATCCTGGCCATGGCAGAAGGGTTCGCGGGCTACTCGCTGCCCGATGATCTGCTGTCCGGCACCGGACTTCGCGTGGTCACCCAGGGCATGATGTCGCTACCGGTCGTCGGCACCTGGATGCACTGGGCGCTTTTCGGCGGCGACTTCCCCGGAAACATCGTGCTGCCAAGACTTTACGCCCTGCATGTGCTGCTCATTCCCGCCATCATGATCGCGCTCATCGGGGTGCACCTGGCGCTCGTGTGGTACCAGAAACACACACAATTCCCGGGTCCGCGCCGTACCGAGTCCAATGTTGTGGGGGTGAGGATCGTTCCGGTATTCGCCATGAAATCCGGCGCGTTCTTCGCCATCGTGACCGCTGTTCTCGCGCTTATGGGTGGCCTACTGCAGATTAACCCGGTCTGGAACCTCGGGCCCTATAAGCCATCCCAGGTAGCGGCCGGATCGCCACCCGATATCTACCTGATGTGGACCGACGGCCTGCTGCGGCTCGTCCCGGATTGGGAGCTCTACGTCTTCGGCTACACCGTGCCCGCAGTGCTGTGGGGGGTACTGGGCATCATGCTCGCGTTCGCGGTGATTGTCGCCTGGCCTTGGATCGAGAGACGCATTACCGGT
>NZ_MAEW01000025.1 GCF_002013375.1 Mycobacterium sp. D16Q13
CCCGCCCCCGAGCCTGCCCCGGCACCCGCCGCGGCAGCTCCCGAAATCCCGCTTCCCGCGGGTGTCCCGGACGCGGCGGATATCGGATTTGCCGCCGGCAAGGCCGCGTTCGACGCCGGTCCGGTTGCCTCCAATGGGACGCTGAACCCTGATGCGGTCGCCGGTGTGGTGCGGCATCTGCCCGATCCCAACAACCTGCCTCCCGGCACCACCGATGTCACTCCTCAGGACAGTCGCGGAGTGTCCTACCTCAAGGACATCGTCTTCGCCATGCAGACGCAGGATGTCAAGGCCAGCGACGCAATCCTCGCCCTGGCACAGCGCTAACTCGTACCTAGACAATCGCCCCGGCCCTCACGGCCGGGGCGATTGTCGTTGCGGGGTAACCCTTTCGGCAGGAAGTGTAGGCCCCTTGTCAAGGGGGTTGACGTCCCGGCTTCGAGGCGTACGTTGGTGGTCATGACGGCACCGACCACTCCCCCGGACGTTCCCAGTCACGAAGCATTCGAAGCGGTCTACAACGGCAAACCCATGTTCGAAGGCGCTCCCGCGGCGGGCGTGCCCTGGGATATCAGGGACGCGCAACCGCGGATCAAAGAGCTCGCCGCCTACGGCGCGCTGCGCGGAGACATCTTGGATATCGGCTGCGGTCTCGGCGAGAACTCGATCTATCTCACCCAGCAAGGCCTCTCGGTCACCGGCCTGGATTTTTCCCCTTCGGCCATTGAGCAGGCGAAGCAACGCGCCGCCGCCGCGGGTGTGACAGTCGACCTCCAGGTGGCCGACGCGACCACGCTCGACGGCTGGGACGCGCAGTTCGACACCGTGATCGACAGCGCCGTCTATCACTGTTTCGACCACGCCGGCCATCAGCAGTACGCGAAGGCACTGCACCGGGCCACCCGGCCGGGGGCACGCTGGTTCATCGCCTGCTTTGGCGATGGCACCGTGAACGGCATCGCGATGCCGTTCGGCGTGCAAGATCCCGAAGAGATCAACAGCGTATTGTCCGAAGCCAACTGGAACATCCAATACTTCGGCCGGACAACATATCTCGGATCCCGGACAGCATTCGTCGGCGCCGCGCTGGCCGGCATCGATCCGGAACAGATGCCCGCCGATATGCGTGAGCGTTATCAGCGGCCGGGCGTGGCCGAAGAAGCACAGAAGACCCTTGAGCGTCTCCAGCAGCTAGACGACGACATCATCCACATGCCGTTCTTCAACATCATCGCGGAAAGGGTCTGAACATCATGACCGCACCAACCCAGAACATCTTCGAGGATCTCTATCGAGAGAGCGTCAAGGACGGCGGGCCCATCATCCCGTGGGATTCCAAGGACGCCAAACCACGGATCAAGGAGCTGGCCCTGCTCGGCGCGATCCGCGGAGACGTCCTGGATATCGGATGCGGCCTTGGCGACAACGCCATTTACCTGGCTCAGCAAGGCTTTAACGTCACCGGACTGGACTTCGCCCCCTCGGCGATCGAACAGGCCAAGGGCCGGGCAGCTGCAGCCGGCGTCACCGTCGACTTCCAGGTCGCCGACGCCACCGAGCTCGATGGCTGGGACGGACGGTTCGACACCGTGATCGACAGCGGCGTGTACCACTGCTTCGACAACGAGGGACACGCGAAGTACGCGAGCGCGCTGCACCGGGCCGCACGCCCCGGAGCACGTTGGTATATATGGTGTTTCGCTCAGGCCAGCGTGCACGGCATCCCGACCCCGTTCCAGAACGCACAGCAGGCAGAGGAAATCGAAGAGGCGCTGCCCGCCAACGGATGGACGGTGCTGCAGCTGAACCCGACGACAATGGCGGCACCAAAGGCCGAGTTCCTCAACGCGATTCGCGGCACCTACCGCGGAGACCCCGAGCGGCTAGAGCGACTGGAACAGGATCTCGACGATCCGCTGCTCTACATCCCCGTGTACACGGTCATCGCCGAACGGGCGTAGGACTATAGCTGGCGGCCCGCGAGTACGCGGGCCGCCGCCGCCGACATCACCGCCATGGTCCACAGCGCGGGCGTGGAGCCGAGCATGGATCTCACGGTGCGGGTGCCGGATTCGGGTGCCATGCCCTCGAGGCGTTGCGCCAGCCACCGCAGCGCGGCCGGTGCGCCCAGTATCACCAGTGATAGATGTTCGCTGAGCCTGTCACGCCGGTACGTGACGTCGGTGCCGTGGGTGGCGTAGAAGTCAGCCTGCCTATCCACCTCGTCGATGCCGACGAGCTGGTCGTGGATGGCGGTGTAGATGTACACCGGGCACGTTGGCGCCACCTTGCCCAAGCGGAGGTCCTCGCTCATCGCGGCGACATCGGGCAGCGCCATCAGTTCGGCGATCGGCAGGTCCACAAAGCGATCGAAGTTGCGCATCGCGTACCGCCCAACGGCCTGACCCGTCGAGAGCCCCCGTACCGTCGCCATGATCTTTTCACCCTGATGCGTAAGGTGTTTCGTCAGCACGGAATCCAATGCCGGATAGCTTCCGCGCAGAGCAGAGATCGCAGCGATGCCCAGCCCCGCGAACAACCCTCCGTCGGCCCTCTGCAGAATCTTGCTGGGGTCCGAGGCCGGCGACCCCAACGCCGCGGCGACGATGTTGAGTTCGGGGGCATAGTCCGGTGCCATCTCCGCGGTCCACGAACTGGCAAGCCCGCCACCGGAGTACCCCCACAATCCAATCGCCGTATCGGCAGGGAGCCGCAGTTCGGCGAACCGTAGCGTGGCCCGCAGACCGTCGAGCACGTGGTAACCGGGCTGGCGCGCGACGACATAACGCCCGGGCTGCCCGCCGTGGTCGGCGACGCTCACGATCCAGCCCTGGCGCAACGCGGCGGCCATCAGCAGCAGTTCGATCTGCGGGTTGGCGAAGGGTCCACGCGCACCCTGCAGCAGGCAGTAGGAAGGAAAGCAGGATCGCTCGCTCGAGTTGATCGCACATTGGTACGCCAGCAGACGTGGCGAGCGCGGATCATGCCCGGCGGGCACCAGCACGGTGGTGATCGAAACCTCTGGCACACCATGCGGATCGGTAGTCCGGTAGAGCAGCTGCCACGCGGTCACTCGCTGACGCTGCAGTCCCAAGAATCCGATGTCCACAGGGCGCGCATGCAGAACAGTTCCCGGTGCCGCATCCTCGAAGCCGACGGGCGGAACGTGGAAGGGATCACCGGCGGGATGTGCCGGGCGCTTACCCGGGTGCGGGAAGATCTGCGGCGCCGGCGCCGCGGCGCGGTGTTTCGGTTGCACGGAAGTGCTCATGAACTAAGGAAGCTAACGCACACACGGCACCCCCAACGCCCTGATCTGGGTTTTTAGGTACCAGACCCCAATCGGGGCCCGAATTTTTCAGGCCGACCCCACCCATTCGTTGCTGCCGTCGGCGAAGAACTGGTGCTTCCATACCGGCAGCGCCGCCTTGACCTCGTCGACGAGGCGCTGGCACGTGACGAATGCCTGCCGTCGATGGTCGGCACTGACCGCCACCACGAAGGCCGCCTCTCCGACCGTCAGGGCGCCGATGCGGTGACTCACCGCCACCGCGCGCACATCCTCTGCTTCGGCGGCGATGCGCTCTACCACGTCGGTCAACACCTGCTGGGCCGACGGATGTGCCGAATACTCAAGCCGCAGCACCGTCTTGCCGCCGTCGTGGTCACGCACATTGCCCACGAATCCGACCGTGGCCCCGGCAGATTCGTGATCGACGAGTTGCTCGTGCTCAATCAGCGAGATGCGTTCCGCGGTCAGCAGCGCACGGGAGACGCTAGCGCTCATACGTGATCACCCCCGGCTATCTGGTCCAGCGCATGGCCCAGCACGCCGTCGAGCACCGCAAGTCCGTCACGCACCCCGCCGGTGGAGCCGGGCAGGTTGACCACCAGGGTGCGGCCGACGACTCCGCACACGCCCCGGGACAGGATGCTGGTGGGCACGGTCGGCAGCCCGGAGCGTCTGATGGCATCGGCCAGCCCGGGAATCTGGTAATCCAGCAGTGGAGCGGTCTGTTCGGGTGTGGCATCGGTGGGTGAAAGCCCGGTACCGCCGGTGGTGATGACCAACGAAACTCCGTCGGAAACCGCGGCGCGGATCGCCGCTCCCACCGCGCCGCCGTCGGGCACGACGATCGGTTTCTCCACACGGAAATCTTGTGCCCCAAGCCATTCCACGATGACTGGTCCGGTCTTGTCGGGGTACTGACCGGTGGCCGCCCGAGTGGAGGCCACGATCACCCGCGCAGACCTCAGGGTCGGGTCCATGTTCCGGTCTTGCCGCCCTCTTTGCGCAACACTCGGACGTCGTCGATGCGCGATGCCGGGTCGACGGCCTTGACCATGTCGTGCAAGGTCAAGGCGGCGACCGTCACGGCGGTCAACGCTTCCATCTCGACCCCGGTGCGGTCGTTGGTGCGCGCGGTGGCGGTGATCTGAAGGGATCCTGCGCTGGCCTCAATCTCGAAGTCCACGTCGATACCGGTGAGCGGTATCTGGTGACACAGCGGAATGAGCTCGCTGGTGCGTTTGGCGGCCATGATGGCAGCCAGCCGGGCCGTGGCAATGGCATCGCCCTTGGGCAGCGTGCCGTCGGCCAACAGCTTCAGGACTTCCGGAGTGGTGACGAAGCGTCCGGCCGCGACCGCCTCGCGGGCGGTGGCCTGTTTGGCCGAGACGTCGACCATGTGTGCGGACCCGTGCTCGTCGATATGAGAGAGACGGTCAGGCGGTGATGAGCCGCTATCGCGAAGACCGTCGGACACCGTTACTTGTTGATGACGGTGACGGGGTGCACATAGGGCACGGACTGCACCGGGAACTCGATGTCGCCGAAGGGTGACAGGGCTCCGGTACGGTCGGCCGCGAGTTCGGAGACGGCATGCTCACCGTCCACATGTGCGGGCCAGCCGTTGTCGACGTATTGCTTCTTGTCAGCCACGAAGCCATTGTGGCAGGCCGGGAGCACGACGGCGAACCCAACCCGCCTCTACGCTGGTGTCTGATGAGTGACGATGCGGCGTTGGCTACCTGGCTGCGCCAGCTGCCCGATGAACAGTTGGTGCGGCTGGTCCGGTTGCGACCCGATTTGGCCTCGCCACCTCCGGGGTCACTGGCGGCCCTCGCGGGCCGGGCGCTGTCGCGCCAGTCGGTACGCGCGGCCACCGACAACCTGGACTTTTTGACCTTGGCAGTCCTCGACGCGCTGCTAGTGGCTCGCGCAGACGTCACCGGCACTCCGATCTCGGAGGTGCTCGCCCAGGTCGATGGTCGCGCCACTGAACTGCAGGTGCGTGCCACCCTGGACCGGCTGCGCGAGCTGGCACTGGTGTGGGGGAATCGCGAGCTGCACCTGGCGGGAGAGACACGGTTGGGGCTGCCCTGGGTGGTCGGCCAGGTGATCAGCGAGCAGACCCCCGAGTCCTACGACGCGGCCCGCGCCGCGTTGGCGGCGACCGACGAGCGCGGAATGGAGCTGCTGCAGGCCCTCATCACGGGATCTCCCATCGGCCGAACCCGGGACGCCGCACCCGATGCCCCGGCTGATCGTCCGGTACAGCGGCTGCTCGCGGCCGGCCTGCTGCAGCGGATCGACGACGAGACGGTGCTGTTGCCCCGGTTCGTGGCACAGCTGCTCCGCGGTGAGGAGCCCGACCGGCTGCAGCCACCGACCACCGAGACGACGACGGCCACCCAGGCCGAAGCCAACGCCGCTGCCGCGGGGGCGGCACTTGATCTGCTGCGTGAAGTGGGCCTACTTCTCGATGAGCTCGGGGTCAACCCCGCTCCTCAGCTGCGCAGCGGTGGCCTGGGCGTGCGCGAGGTCAAAAGACTGGCGAAGGCGACGGGTATCGATGACACCCGGATGGGGCTGCTGCTGGAGGTGCTGGCGGCCGCCGAGCTGATCGCAGTGGGGGACCCCGATGTGCAGACAGACGCCGAGGGCTGGCATTGGGCGCCGACCACGCAGGCCGACCGCTTCGCCGAACTGCCGACCGCGACCCGCTGGTTTCGGCTGATGTCGGCGTGGTTGATGCTGGCGGCCCGTCCCGATCTGATCGGAAAGCGCACTAGCGAGGACAAACCGATAGCGGCCCTTTCGGATTCGCTACGGTCGACGGCGGCGCCCCATGACCGCAAGCTGCTCTTGGAGATCCTCGGCGAGCTGAAGCCCGGCGAGGGGTTGCGGGCCGAAGAGACATCCCGGGTGATGCGGTGGCGCCGTCCGCGCTGGGGCGCACGGCTGGGCGTGGAGCCGGTGACGGCACTGTTGTTCGAGGCGACGACGCTGGGTGTGATCGGGCGTGGCGCGTTGACGACACACGTGCGTACCTTCCTGGACAGCAGTGGCGACGAGGCGGCCACGCTGACCGCGATGGAGAAGGCGTTACCCGCTCCTATCGACCACTTCCTCGTGCAGGCCGATCTGACGGTCGTCGCACCCGGCCCACTGATACGCGACGTGGAGCTCGAGCTGGCCGCGATGGCGGACCTCGAATCAGCGGGGGCGGCAAGTGTTTTCCGGGTCAGCGACGCCAGTATCCGGCGTGCGCTGGATTCGGGGCGGACCGCCACCTCGCTGCACAGCTTCTTCGGTTCGCGCTCCAAAACCCCTGTCCCCCAATCGCTGACCTATCTCATCGACGATGTCGCGCGACGGCATGGACAGCTCCGGGCCGGTGTGGCCAGCTCGTTCCTGCGCTGCGATGACGTGGCCCTGCTGACGCAGGTGATGGCGTCGGTTCTGGCGGAGGATCTGGGGCTGCGGCTACTGGCCCCAACCGTCGCGGTGTCGTTGGCCCCGCTGGCCGAGTTGGTGGCTGGGCTGCGCGCGGCGGGCTTCGCCCCCGCCGCCGAGGACGCCACCGGAACCATCGTGGAACTCCGGGCACACCGCGCCCGGGTGACTCCCCAGCCGCACCGGATGGGCTGGACGCCACCGGTGCTCAGTGAGCCCGCGGCGGCGGCGGTGGTCAAGGCATTGCGCGCGGCGGGCGATCACGACGGCGTCCGCATCGAGCCGTCGCATGCGGTAGCGCTGTTGCAGCAGTCCGCCAAGGCCCAGACCAGCGTGCTCATCGGGTACGTGGACCCGGCCGGGGTGGCGTCCTCGCGAGTGGTCAATCCGATCAGCGTTCGTGGTGGGCAGCTCTCAGCCTTCGACACCGCGGCGGGGCGGATCCGCGACTTCGCGATTCACCGCATCACCGCGGTCTCGCCGCCGTCCTGACCGTCGATCAGCTCCGCGTCAGCGGACGCCCTCGAACGGATTCCATGACTCGCTATGGCGAACCCAGTGCAAGTAGTAGGCCTGGTTGGCGATCCCCATAAACAGCGCAGCAAAGCCGAAGGAGAACGCGCGCGTCACGCTGTCGGAGGCGCCCACCACTCCCAGCACGACGCCGAGACCGACACTGATCCCCAGCAGCACCAGGCCCTTGCGCCACATTCCCTTGACGAAGAAGTAGATCGGACCAAAGAAAAAGGCAAGGAAATTACTGGTTAACCGGATACGTTCCCAAAACGACCCCGCACGGAAGATGGCATTCGCCTCTTCTTTCGTCGGCGCCGCGGCGTAGTGGTCGTAGAACGCGAACCGGCGCTGCCAGATCTCGGCCAGGGTGCTGCGGTCTTGAGGTGTCGTCACCGCAGCAATCTACCAGGACACACAGCACCCGCCAATGTCCGCAGGGGTCACTATCCTGGACCGAATGACCGATGGACCGCTGATCGTCCAGTCCGATAAGACCGTGCTGCTGGAGGTCGATCACGACCAGGCAGATGCGGCGCGCCAGGCTATCGCCCCCTTCGCCGAGCTCGAACGCGCCCCCGAGCACGTGCACACCTACCGCATCACCCCGCTGGCGCTGTGGAACGCCCGCGCCGCCGGGCACGACGCCGAGCAGGTGGTCGACGCCCTCGTCACCTTCTCTCGTTACGCGGTACCGCAACCGCTGCTGGTGGACATCGTCGACACCATGGCCCGCTACGGGCGCCTCCAGCTCATCAAACATCCGGCGCACGGCCTGACGCTGGTGAGCCTGGATCGCGCCGTCCTCGAAGAGGTCCTGCGACACAAAAAGCTCGCCCCCATGTTTGGCACCCGCATCGATGACGACACCGTGCAGGTGCACCCCAGTGAGCGTGGCCGCGTCAAGCAGATGCTGCTCAAAATCGGTTGGCCCGCAGAGGATCTCGCCGGATACGTAGACGGCGAAGCCCACCCGATCAGCCTGGCAGAGGATGGCTGGGAGCTCCGGGATTACCAACAGATGGCGGCCGACTCGTTCTGGGCGGGCGGTTCCGGCGTGGTGGTGCTGCCCTGTGGGGCCGGTAAGACCCTGGTGGGCGCCGCCGCGATGGCCAAGGCACAGGCGACCACCCTGATCCTGGTCACCAACACCGTCGCGGGGCGGCAGTGGAAACGCGAACTCATCGCGCGAACCTCCTTGACCGAAGAAGAGATCGGCGAATACTCCGGTGAGCGCAAGGAGATCCGGCCGGTCACCATCGCCACCTACCAGGTGATCACCCGGCGTACCAAGGGCGAGTACCGCCACCTGGAACTGTTCGACAGCCGGGACTGGGGCCTGATCGTCTACGACGAGGTACATCTGCTGCCCGCTCCGGTGTTCCGGATGACGGCAGATCTGCAGTCGCGGCGCCGCCTCGGGCTCACCGCCACCCTCATTCGGGAGGACGGCCGCGAGGGCGATGTCTTCAGCCTCATCGGCCCCAAACGCTACGACGCGCCATGGAAAGACATTGAGGCCCAAGGCTGGATCGCCCCCGCCGAGTGCATCGAGGTGCGGGTCACCCTCACCGACAACGAGCGGATGATCTACGCCACCGCCGAGGCCGACGAACGATACAAACTGTGCTCGACGGCCCACACCAAGATCAACGTGGTGAAGTCGATTCTCGCCCGCCATCCCGGCGTGCCGACTCTGGTCATCGGCGCCTACCTGGATCAGCTCGACGAATTGGGAACCGAGCTGGATGCCCCGGTGATCCAGGGCTCCACCAAGAACGCCGAACGTGAAGCACTTTTCGACGCATTCCGGCGCGGCGAGATCGCCACACTGGTGGTCTCGAAGGTGGCCAACTTCTCCATCGACCTGCCGGAAGCAGCTGTAGCGGTTCAGGTTTCGGGAACATTCGGCTCACGCCAAGAGGAGGCGCAGCGGCTTGGGCGGCTATTGCGCCCGAAGGCCGACGGCGGACAGGCCTACTTCTATTCGGTGGTATCCCGCGACACCCTCGATGCCGAGTACGCGGCACATCGGCAGCGGTTCCTGGCCGAGCAGGGCTATGGCTACCGGATCACCGACGCCGACGATCTTCTCGGACCCGCGATCGGTTAATCGTTCGAGACCCTGGAGAGTTGGTCTCCGGCCCGCTCCGGGGATGATTCGAAGCGGCGCTTGATGCGCAGCAGGGGCGTCTCGAAGTATCGAAAGCTCAGGTAGGCAACGGCGATGACAAGGATCGTCGTTCCAGCACACAGTGCCAGCCCCTGCTCCTCATGGGCTATTCGGCGTACGACGTTGGCGCACAACATGTGCATCAAGTAGATGCCGTAGCTGATCACGCCGATGAACGCGAGGGGTCTCCAGCTCAGCACCGGGTGCATGAGGGTGTCCTCGCGGATGGAGACGGCGACGACAGTGACGACCATGAGGACCTGGATCGACCAGGGTGGCGCACCGAACCACAACGCGGCAATCATCGCCGCGAACACCGCCGGGGCCGACCACCACCAGCCCAGCACCGCGGCGACCCGTGCGTAGCCACGGCGGGTGTTGACGACGATCGCGAAAGCCGCGCCGAGCAGGATGGGCAACGACAAGCTCGCCAGGACGCGCCAGGGCAATACCCGCGCATCGAAGAAGACGCCGGTTCCGGTCGAAACCGCTACCAGTACGAAGAGCACCACGAACGGTGCCCAGACCTTTCCCTTGCTCAACACCAGGGCCCCGACCAACAGCGGCGGCCACAACAGATAGAACTGTTCCTCGGTGGACAGCGACCAGGAAAAGTAGAACGGCACCGACGCGCCCGTGGACAGGTCCACGAACCAGTTGACGGTATAGGTCAAGAATGCCGGCAAGTCCCCAAAGAATCGCTCGCCCTTTGGCGTATCGCGTTCGGTGACGAGCACCAGCAGGACGTACAGGGCCAGCACCGCGTAGTACAGCGGGAAGATGCGTAATGCCCTGCGTGCGTAGAAGTTTCGCAGCGATACGTCGGAAGTGCGATCACGCTCGCGGACAAGAAGAGTGGTGATGAGAAAGCCACTGATCGCGAAGAAGAAGTCGACGCCCATGAATCCGCTGTGCGAGATCCTTGGACCGGGCGTTCCGGACGTATGGTGCCAGATCACCGCCAGGACACTCAGTGCCCGCAAGCCGTCCAGCGCCCCGAACTTCTTCGTGACGAGAAACGATTCGTAAGCAGCCACAGCCCGTCGCGACACCGAAAGAAGGGTATCAGCGTTACCAGATCAGTGTTGCTGCCGGCATCCGTTATCCGCGGCGGTGTCGAGCTGGATATCCGTGGAGCTGATCGAGGGCGTCAGGAACCGAATATGTCCGATGAGCTCCCGCGGCAGATCGTCGATCCGGGTGGAATAGCGGGTGCCGTCGATCACGCTGCGCGCGGTCAGCGAGAAGGTCTTCGCGACGTCGGCGTCAAACGCACCGTACTTCTGCAGCGCCGCCGCAACCATCCGCTGGAAGGGCGTTAGGTTCAACGTTCGCAAGTCCAGGGACGGATCAAGCTGAATTCTGATCCCCTCGGGCACCCCATCGGGATTCGTGCCGTCCGACCGCGTACCCGGGTACACATAGGTGGGTGCGTTGATCGGGATCGCGAACCGCAGCGCATGATCGATCACTCCGGCCTGTACGTCTTCCGGCGTGATCAGCCCCGCGAGGTAGGACAGCTCACCTCCCGAATGCGCGGGTCCACTGACATGCCCGCCCGATCCCGTGTTTACCCGATAGGTGGCCTGCGCGATCGCCGACATCGAATCCGGTCTGAAGGACTGGAACTCGTATTCACACCCGTTGGTGTCGTCGATGATTGCCAGATGCGCGTCGGCGTCCTGCGTGGGCAGGTAATGGGGCAGATACGGGATGTCGATCGACTTCCCGCTGTTGCGGACGGCGACTGTCCGGGTGGGAGTGCCCGCGGGTGCGTGATAGACGGCGGTAGTCCAGATGTCCTCGTTGACGTCGATTGCCTTGACGTCGGGGTGATGCATCAGCGCGGCAATCCACTTCGCCGACCGAGGGTCGATCGCCGGGTTCGGCGGCAGCGGCTGATTCAAGAATGAGTTAGCCGCGAAGAAGTTGCCGTTCGCAGACTCCGGGCCCAGCGCGACTTGAGACACCGAGAACTCTTGTACCACAGGGCCACTCGCACTGGAGTAGCTGACCCGGACCGCGTGCACACCAGCCTGGACGGTGCGCGTGGCCAGATCGGCCCCCCAGTCACGGGTGTTGGCGTGATCGAAGATCTGCTCGCCATCGAGCCATACCCGCCCGACAACGCCACCGCTCATCGCGGCAATCTGGTACTCGCCCGTCACGGGGAATCGCAGCGAACCGACGGCATCGACCGAAAATCCGTCGGACCGCACACCCGGCGCTGGAGATGCCGCGAAGTTCCCGCCGACCGAGTACTCGCATCGGGCGAGCACCGCAGTGCCGGAATGATCAGTGTTGTTGTAGTAGCGCGTCCAGTATTGACCTACATCGCAAGGGTTCTGGGCCGCCGCATCCGTCTCGTTCCGGGCGGGCGCACAGGCGGCCACCAGCAGGATCACCGTAAGCAGGGCGAGCGTGCGCACGGATTCACTGTACGGGCGAACGCTTACCTTCCGGCGGCGGCGATCTTGTCGAAGTATCTCTGGGTGCGCTTCATCGAGAAACCGACGATGGCACTCACCGCGGGGGTGGCATTGCGAATCGGTCCGGTGCCGTCGATGGCCCATGCCCAGGTGAAGTCGGCGCCGCGATCCGTCGGCGTCACCACATAGTCCTCGGCGAAGGCACGCAGGCCAGGCACCGGCACCGGCATGCTCGTGACGTAGAACGCCTTCCGCCGCCCTTCTTCCCAGAGGAAGTAGTGCTCATTCACCTTCGGTCCCACAGCGGGCCCGATCTTGCGGACAGCACCCACACCGGCGCGCGGGTTACCCCACACGACCCTGATACCCGGAGCCAACCACCGCAACGTGGTGTCGTTGGTCAGCTCACGCCACACCGTGTCGGCGGACACCGGTACGGAGATGGTGTGGCTCGCTCTCACGGGAGCGCTGGACAGGAAGGCTTCATCGACTGCGTCAAGCGAAGGCATTCCCGTAACTTACGGTATCGGTCGGGTCGTAAACAATGGGCCCTACTGCTGCTGGGCGCACGTCTGATCGGCCTGCTCGTCCAGCCGGATGTCCGTCGACGCCACAGTCGGTTTGAGGAACTGCAGGTGCTGCATGAGGGACTGCGGCAGGCCCGCGAGGGCAACGTTGAACGGCGCCGAGGCCGCGGTGTTCTCCGTGGCGACGGCGAGCACTCCCGCGGTGTCGGCGTTGTAGCCGCCGTAGATCTGCAACGCGACGGCCACCATCTGCTGGAAAGGCGTGAGCCCAAACTGGTCCAGATTGAGGCTCGGATCCAGCCGCATTCTCGTTCCCTGCGGAATTCCATTGGGCGTGCTGCCGTCGGAACGGGTGCCCGGATACGCGAATCGTGGTGAGCCGATGGGCAGCGCATATCGCAGCGCATGGTTGATGCCGCCCGCGTTCACCTCGGCCGATCTGATGAGCCCGGCAAGCCAGGACAGCTCGCCGCCGGCGTGAGCCGGCCCCGACGTATGCCCACCGGTGCCCGTGTACGCGTGATACGAGGCCGAGGCCACCGCCGAAGACGAATTGTTGAACATCTCCAGTTCGTACGCGCATCCCTTCGCCTGATCCACGATGATCAGCGCGCTGTCGCCGTCAGGGCTCGCCTTGTAGGACGGCAGATAGGGAACGGTCAGGTACTTACTCGAGTTGGTGATCCGGATGGCACGGGTGGGAGTGCCGGGCGGCGCGACGTAGATGGGCTGGGTCCACGTGCTGCTGTTCAGCGAGATGCCGTTCTGATTTCCCAGCATCGTCACCCAGCCGTCGGAGCGAGGATCGATCTGGGCATCGGCGGGGATGGGCGTGTTCCAGAAGGAGTCCGCCGAGTAGTAGTTGCCGTTGGTACTGGCCGTGCCCGGCCCCATTTGTGAGACCGAGAAGAACTCGAAGGAATCGCCCGACGTTTTCCAGAAGACGACCTGAACCGTGTGATCGCCCGCGGCGACGTCCTTGGCGGCCAGATTGCGGCCCCAGCTCACCGTCCCCTTGTCGATGACCAGTTGTCCGTCGAGCCACACGCGCACCGCCATATTTCCGGTGTCCGCGCTGAACACGTAGTTCCCGTTGACAGGAAAGTGGATTGTCCCGACATACTGGGCGCCCCAGTTCGAGGTATTGACACCGGATACCGGTGCGGCACTTCGGAAGTTGCCACCCACCGATGTCTCACACTGTCGCACCGCCGGGGATCCGCTCAACGCGGTGTTGTTGTAGTAACTGACCTGGTACTCATTGACGGCGCAATCCGACGGTGGGGTCGTCGGGATCGTGGTGGGTGCGGTCGACACCACCGTCATCTTGTCCAGCACCAGCATTCGCCCGCAGAGGAACGTGCTGTATGCCGCGCTGTTGGTAATGGTGATGGAATGCGACCCCTCAGCGATAGACAAATCCACCGAATACTCGGTCAAAGCATTTGCCGATACCGTGAAGTTTCCCACCGCGGCATTGTCGACGCTGACGCGCATCGCCGGTGCACCCAGGCATTGCTGCCCGCGTGCCCGAATGACAATTCTCGACGAGGCCTGCAGCCACACCGTGTGGGTAGCAACCGCATTCTGGCCATACAGACCCAACAGTGTTCCGCCGGATGCGCTGGCGTCCGCCCAGGTGCCCGCGCCCCCGCTCGAGTAGGACATCGACTCCGCTTCGATGGCCGTATCTGCTTGGGAGACAGAGGGAAATGTTATCCCCATGGCCGCTAGGACGGCCACGGCAGCCAAGAACCGCAGAACTCTCATGAGCGTGAATACCCTGTCCGATAGCAGACGCAAAACGATTCACGCGCAAAATACTCCCGGGTTGAATCAATTCACCAGGGCATTCGTTCAAGCGATATTCTCCGGCGATGAATCTGCAATAGACAGACTGACCAATAGGCTCAACTATGAACTGCTGGTGACTATCTCGCGAACAAACAAGTCGATTCCAGAACGGTCATAGGCAGCTTCCGGGAAATTGCATATCGCGTAACCCAGCCCCAGTCGGCGGAACTCCGCCAGACGCTCGGCGATCTGTTCCGGGGTTCCCGCCGTTTCGGCAAGGTTCCCGACCGTGACCTGGGCGACGTCCTCGCCGATGACCGGGACCAGCCGCGCCTTGATGGCCGCCAGCCGATCGGCCACCTCGGCGCCATCGGCTCCGATGACGATGTTCATGTTGGCGCTCCGGACAATCGCGCCGAAATCGGTGCCGATGTCTTTGCAATGCGCTGCAAGCACTTTCGACTTGTGCTCGAATTCTTCGGGAGACTGCCCGAAGTTGGTGTATTGCGCATATCGCGCCGCGATCCGCAATGTCACCTTCTCGCCGCCACCCGCGATCCACAGCGGAATTCCCTTGGACTGCAAGGGCTTGGGAGCGACAATGGCGTCATCGACCTGGTAATAGGTGCCGTCCAAAGAGACGCGCCCGTCGCGCCAGGCGTCGCGCATGATGCGCACCCCTTCGCGCAGCCTGCCGAGGCGCTCGGCGGCACCGGGAAAGCCATAGCCATACGCGCGCCACTCGTGCTCATACCATCCGCCGCCGATGCCCATCTGGGTGCGCCCGCCCGAGATGATGTCCACTGTCGCAGCGATCTTGGCCAGGTACACCGGGTTTCGGTATCCCATGGCCGTACACATCTGCCCCAGCTTGATCCGCGAGGTCACGGCCGCGAAAGCGGACATCAGTGTCCACGCCTCATGGGTCGCCTCGTCGGTGGGCACCGGAACGGTATGGAAGTGGTCGTAGACCCATACCGAGTCCCACGGACCGTCCTCCGCGTACTGGACCAGATCGCGCATGGCGGTCCATTGATCCTCGGGCGCGATGCCTACCAAATCCAGGCGCCAGCCCTGCGGGATGAAGACTCCGAACTCCAGTGTCTCGGCCACCCGCGCCACATTACGCCGGGACGGGCGATCCCACCCATTGGGTGAGGGCCTCGATAAGGCCGGCGTCGGAGCCCTCGCCCACCCAGGCGACATGGCCGTCGGGGCGCACCAGCACCGCATCCGGTGCCGTCACCTCGCCCAGCACCGGAAGATCCCATGCACCTGAGTATTTCGCGTCCACCAGCTGAACTCGGTCTGTCCATCCGTCGATGTGCAGGCTCTGCGACTCTCCGAAGTTGAACAGCAGCGGACGGGCCGTGTGCAGGTATGGGTAGACGCGCGTCGGCCCCTCCGCGGTCACCAGGTCGAGGTCCGGCATGCGGCGACCCAGCAGTGGATGCGCCGTGCCCTGATGCCCACCTACCTCATAGTGGATGTCCAGGCCGCTCATCATGCCGGCGATGCGCTTGCGCGGTTCGTCCATGGCCAGCAGATCGGACATGATGTCACGCAACGCATCGATCCGCGGGCTCGCCTCGGACAGCGGGGTCTGGGCCATGGTGTTGTGCAGCACCCGTTCCGCCACCGGGTGACGCTCGGAGTGATAAGTGTCCAGCAGTGCGTCCGGGGCTTCTCCCTTGATCACCGCGGCAAGCTTCCAACCCAGGTTCACCGCATCCTGGACACCGGTGTTGAGTCCCTGTCCACCGAACGGGAAGTGGATATGGGCGGAATCGCCCGCCAGGAACAGGCGCCGGTCACGGTACCGGTCGGCCTGGCGAGTCATATCGGAGAACCGGGACATCCAGCGTGGACTGTGCAAACCGAAATCCGTACCCGCGATGGCGATCAGCGCTTCCTTCGCCTCCTCCAGGGTCGGTTCGGCGCCGAGTCGGGAGAGGTCGGTACTGAAGACCAGCCGGCACCACCCCTCCTCGAACGGCAGAATGGCCAGGAAGGCCTGACCGGGTTTGCGCAGCAGTCCGAACTCGAGCGGTTGCTCAGTGATCTCGGCATCGACCAGCATCGCCGAGCAGGACGGGTCATGGCCGGGAAACCCGATCCCCGCGGCCTTGCGGATCGCACTGCGTCCGCCGTCGCATCCGATGAGGTACAGCCCGCGCATCGCGCGCCCGTCGGCAAGCTCCACGTCCACACCGGAGTCATCCTGGGTGAATCCGACCACCTCGGCGCTGTAATAGATCGGTACCCCGAGTTCGGCGATCCAGGCCGCGAGCGTCTTCTCGGTGTAATGCTGAAGCAGACCCAACGCGTACGGGTGACGGGTCGGGAAGTCCTCGATGCTCATGAAAATGCCTGAAAAGTGGGTCACCTGACCGGTCATCCCCTGGGAGAGAAACCTCTCGGCGATCCCTCGCTGATCGAACACCTCGATCGTGCGTGAATGCACTCCCGCCGCACGAGATCCCACCTCTTCGTGGCTGTCCCGACGTTCCAACACCGCAACGTCGACACCAGCGAGGGCCAGCTCACCGGCCAACATGAGTCCGGTCGGGCCCCCGCCCGCGATGACCACTGCATGCTCGGTCATAGTGCTCCTTAACGTTGTTATTGGCATTGCATCAATAATTACTTTAACAATGTTAAGGTGTCAATGTGATTTTGAATCGGGAAACCATCGCGCGCGCCGGCCTGGCCTTGCTGGACGAGAAGGGCAGCGACGGCCTCACCATGCGTGCACTGGCGGCATCTCTCGGGGTACAGGCACCGGCCCTGTACTGGCACGTGAAGAACCGGCGCGAGCTCATCGACCTCATGGGTGAGGCGATCATGAGCGATGCCTATGATGCCTTCGTCGATACGGCTGCGCCATGGGATATCTTCCTGGCCAACGGCGCTCGCGCCTTGCGGCGGGCGATGCTGCGCTACCACCAGGGTGCCCGAATCCTGGCCGGCACCTTCGTCACCAATGCCGCCGACATGCTGGAACCGATGTTGGATGCCATGACTTCTGCCGGGTTCACTGTTCGCGAAGCGGCCCGTCTGTCACCCGTGATCCACCACTACACCATCGGATTCACCATCGAGCAGCAGGCCCGTGATGGCTCCGAATATCCAGGGCCCAATCCCTACACCGAAGAAAATCTGATCGCCAAGCTCGATCTGCAGAAGTATCCCGCGATCTTGGAGGTCTTCTCGGAGCTCTACGAGCCCGACTTCGATGCCGACTTCGAGGACGGACTCGCGATCGTCATCGACGGCCTGCGAGCTCGGCTTCTCGGGAAACGGAAATCAGCGGCTCCTCGAGTAACGGATCGCCGCTAGCACAATCGGGCTCGTCCACGTCCTCAGACGCCGCATCCGGAATGTCGGCCTTGGACCGCGAAAAATGTTTCTGAAACCAGGGTTCCACGATCGCCGAGGGCCACCAGTTGGCCTGCCCACACAGCACCACCAAAGCGGGAATGGTGATGGTGCGCACCAGGAAGGTGTCCAGGAGCAGGCCCATCCCGATGATGAAGCCCGCTTCGACCATCGACTGTAGATTGCCGATCAGCAAGCCGAACATCGACGCCGCGAAAATCACTCCGGCAGAGGTGATCACACCTCCGGTCGACTTGACCGTCTTGATGACCCCGGAGCGGATGCCATCGGGTGACTCATCGCGAATGCGCGAGATGAATAACAGGTTGTAGTCCGCGCCCACCGCGACCAGCACGATGAACGCCATACCCGGCACACTCCAACTCAACGGCTGTCCACCGATGAACTGGAACGCGATCACCCCGATGCCCACCGCCGACGCATACGAAATGATCACCGAGCCAATGAGATACAGCGGTGCGACGATGGCTCGCAGCAGCGCAACGAGGATCAGCAGCACCACGATCACCGTCAGCACGATGATGAACCGCAAGTCGTGGTTGTAGTAGTTGCGGATGTCGTTGTACATCGCCGACAACCCGGCCATCGAGATGGACGCATCGGACAGCGTGGTGTTGGGTTGTGCGCTGTGCGCCGCATCCTGGATGGCGCGGACCTGATCCATCGCCTCGGGACTGAACGGATTCAGATTGCTCTGTACCAGATAGCGCACCGCATGCCCGTCGGCCGAAACGAACGCTGCCGCAGCGGTCTTGAAGGAATCTTGAGTGAGCACTTGCTGCGGTATGTAGAAGCCGGACATCGATCCGGGTGCCGCGTCACGCTTGGCGGCGACCAAGAGCGTTGAGGCATCACCCAACTGGCCGCCCATCTGCTTGGTCTGGTCCACCAGCATCTGCACACCCTCGGCCAGCTGTGCGCTGCCATCGGCCAGTGAGTTGACTCCGGTCAGGACTTCGGCGAACTTCTGCTGGATACCGTAGGAGTCGGACAGACCCAACCGGCGCAGGTTCGTGTCGATGGCGTTCAGCGCGGTGCGCAGCCGGGCAATGGTCGAGCTGATCTGCTTGTCATTGTCGACGGACTTCAACTCACGACCGAGCTCGACAATTCTGTCCCTGGTGCCATCCTGTTTGGTCTCCAGGAACTTGTTCATCTCATCTCGCGAGGAGCGGCACGCGGGGTCCATCTCACAGGCCGGGTTGCCGACCAACACACGGGCGACGGGTTCGATCCAGCCGTACACCTCACTGGCACTCTGGGCGTTGGCCTCGATGGCATCGCCGAGGGAATGCATGCTGGTGACCAGCTTGTCCACCGAGTCCAGATCCGCGAGGGTACCCGTCCTCCCACTGCCCCGCAGCTGGGCCAGCACCTCGACCAGTGCGCGCGCCGTGCCCAACGAGTTCTTCACCGAGTCGCGGACCTCACCAAGCTTGTCCGCCAACGTGTGTCCGCCCGCGGCGAGCTTGTCCAAGTCCCTGGTGCGGGCATCGATCAGGTTCGACGCATCGCCCAGCTTCCCGCCGACCTCACCGGCCTGGTAGGAGAGCTTGGCCTCCTCCAGCGGTTCACCCGTGGGCCGGGTGATACCGCGCACCTTGTCGACACCGGGCACCTGGCTCACCCGCGCGGCCATCTGCTCCAGGTCGGCCAACCCGCGCGGGGTGCGCAGATCATGAGGCGACTTGATGTAGAGGTATTGCGGCAGCGTTGAATTCACCGGGAAGTGCTTCTCGATCGCGGCGTAACCCTGATTGCTATCGGCCCAGGAGGGCAGGTTCTTGCGGTCGTCATATCCGAACTTCACCATCGCTCCGCAGGTGGCGAGGATGATCAGAATAACCAGGCTGACCGCCAGATGCGTACCCGGACGTTTGACGATGTTGATTCCCGAGCGGTGCCAAATCTTGTTGGCGTAAGCCTTTCTCGGTTTCACCCAGCCGCGGCGTCCCACCAGGATCAGCACCGCCGGCAGGAAGGTCACCGACGCCACGAATGCGATCAGGATGGACACGCTCAGCGCCGGACCGATGGTGGACAGGATCCCCAACTTGGTAAAGCCCATGCCCAGGAAGGTCACCGCCACCGTCGCCGCCGATGCCGCGACCACCTTGCCGATGGATTCCAGTGCAGCGGTCACCGCACTGTCGGAATCCATACCCTGTTTGACGTATTCGTGATACCGGCTGATGAGGAAGACCGCGTAGTCGACACCCGCACCCATCATCATCGCGGTCATGAATGTCAGCGTCTGATTCGAGATACTCAGACCCATCTGCGCCAGTCCCCCGACGGCCGCCTGGGCGATGCCCAGCGAGACACCCACCACGATGAGCGGCAGCATCATCGTCACCGGATTGCGGTAGACGATCAGCAAGATGAGCAGAACCAAAGCAGCCGTGGTTATTTCGACCTTGTGCAGGTCACGCTCTCCCACCACCGTCAAATCGCCGACGGTGGCGGTCGGCCCCGTCGTAAAGGCCTTTAGCGTGGTGCCCGCGGTGGCGTCCTTGATGATCTTGAGGGCCCCCACATACGCCTTACCGGATTCGGGGGTGGCAAGCTCGCCCTGCAATCCCACCGGCAGGTACCAGGCCTTGCCATCGGTGCTCGACATCATCTCGCGCAGCATCGGTTTGGTGATGAAGTCTTGCACCATGCTCACATCGCGAGTGTCTTCACGCATTCGCGCCGCGAGAACCCGGTAGGTCTGCTCGTCGGCGGGTGTCAGCCCGTTCTCGTTGGTGAGGACGATCAGCAGGATGTTCTGCGCACCGGACTCCTGGAACGACTCGACCATCTGCCGCGTGGTCTCCATGACGGGAGCATCCTTGGGCAGCAGATCGACCGGGTGGTCCTCGATGGCCTTCTGCAGCGAGGGCGCGGTGAGCGCCAAAATGGCGGCCAGGCCGATCCATACCCCGATGACGGCGACAGGGGCCCTCCGGACGATCCGAGCGATCAGTCCGTAGATACCACCTGTGTTGTCCGCCACGACTACTCGATCACCCCGTGCATACCGAAATCGTCGAGCGTCTCGGTCAGCAAGCTGGTCAGATCAGCGCGTGTCTCGACCACACCGGGCTGGTACGCGACAACTGCCAGGAAGATCCTTTCGTTGACTCTCCCGGATGCGACGAAGAGCTGCCCGTAGGTGCTCAGCACCTTGTCCGGCCGCACCCGCTGCTCGGCCAGTCTGCAGTAGGCGTAATCGGCGTGGGTCCCGTCCGGGCGATTCACATCGGGATCCAGGGGCCCGACATTCGAGCACCCCACCGGATAGTCACCGTATTCCAGTGCCACATCGGCCAATCGGCGCGCGGCAGCCTTGGGGATGAATGGAGTCAGCGGCAACAGCGCCCATTTTTCGTCGGGTGCGTCCTGCAGGCCGGAGAGCACCTCCTTGGTGGCACTGCGGATTCCGCGTAGATCGGTGGTCAGATCCGCCGTGTTGACCGCGAACATCACCGAGGTCATGGCGTTGGCACGGTAATCACCGTCAGTACGCTCATTGACGGGCATGGAGAGAGTCACCCGGCCATCCGGGCCGAGCCTGCCCACCTTGAGGGCGAGCTGAGCGGCAAACGCACCGACCAGCGAGTTACTGGTACCGCCACGACCACGCGCGTGTGTGTCCCAATGGGTTTCGTCCAGATACACGGTCACCGCCGGGATCTGTTCGATGTGCACCTCGGCCGCGGGCCGGCCCGCGTGTTTGATGTCCTGGCGCCGCGCGCTCAACATCTTGGTGGCCTTACGGAAGGCCCGTGCGGTGTCGGGCAGGTCACGCCTGGTACGCCGCAAGTCTTCCCGCACGCTATGCAAGCGCTTGCGTGCCCGTGGTGTCTGGTAGCCCAGCGGGACTGCCGCGTCGTTGACCGCATCGGCGATGGCCCGGCACATGCCCACGCCGTCGGCGATGCTGTGCGAGACCACCAGGCTCACCGCGGTGGCACCATCGGTGAACCGGGTGACACCAAGTCGCCAGGACGGACCGTGCTCGGGATCGATGGGGAGCTGGGCATGCCGGTGCACCCAATCCTGCAGTTCGGCCCGCGGCAGTGGCGCGAGCTCGACATCGATGGGATGGCACGCGGGATCGAGCACCCAGCGATGACGGCCAAAAGGCACCCGGGAACGTTCGATTCGGCGGCCGAGCAGTCCGTGGCCGAGGTTGGCATGGAATCTGCGTAACCGGTCGGTGTCGATATCGCGTTCGTACACCCACACCATCTGTCCCAGCGTGGACAGCTCGGTGGCGCGCAGCCCCAGGAAGGACGCCTGATCGACGAAGTCCAAATGAGGGATCGGCAGGTTTGTGGTGCGCGGCGGCGCGTGCACCTCCGGGATCGTCGCCGTCACAGCGACTCTCCCGCCGGCGACACCCCCAACGTGCTGTAGAGCTCGTTGATCAGCCGCACGCTACGAGGATCGGCATCCGCCTTGGTCACATCGAACTGGTTCATCACGTACGAGTAGCCGATGCGGTGCTCCAGGTCGACAAAGGCGTACGAACCACCAGACCCCCCGTGCCCGAACGTCTTCTGGTTGGGCCCGGCATAGCAGCGCTGGTTGAGCATGTAGCCCAGTCCCCATCCGTGGTTGGCAACCCGGGGGCCCAGCACGACATCGGGATCGAACCCGCCCTGCGACACCCGCACCACATCCATGTGGTCGTGGCTGAGCAGCTTGCCGAGCGCCATCGCGTTGTAGAAGGTGGCCAGACCCAGCGCCGAAACGTGGGCATTGGTCCCGGGGAATTCCAGCGCGCGCCACAGCGCAATGTCCTTACGGGCAATTTCGTCGTCGGGGATGAAATCACCTGAGATGAGTGGGCCCGCCAGTGGGTGATCACTCATGCAATCGAATTCGCCAGGAGCACCGCGGAATACGTCGCGCAAGTACGGCTTGTTGATCAACTCCGCGCACCGGTGGTGCTCACTGTGCGGCAGTCCGACATGTACGTCCAGCCCGTACGGCTCGGCGATCTCGGTACGCAGGAACTGCCCGAGCGTCTGACCGGTGGTCCGGCGGACGACCTCGCCCAGGATGAAGCCGAACGTCGCCATGTGGTAACCCTGCGCGGTTCCGGGCTCCCACCACGGCGTCGCCCTCGCGATGTGCTCGCACACCTCATCCCAGTTGGCGGCCTGCTCCGGCGTCAGCCGGGTGCGTGGTCCGATCACGCCCGACCGATGCCCGAGCACCATGGCCAGCGTGATGGATTCCTTACCGGCCTGGCCGAATTCGGGCCAGTACCGTGCGACCGGCGCATGCAGATCGAGCACGCCCCGCTCGACGAGCATGTGGACGCAGGTGCTCATCAATCCCTTGGTCCCGGAGTAGACCGGCGCCAAGGTGTCCTCAGTCCAGGGACGCGTGCGCGCCTCATCGGCCCAGCCCGCCCACAGATTGACGACGAGTTCACCGTCGACCCAGATCGCGACCGCGGCGCCCAGCTCGTCGTTCTCCAGGAAATTCAGTGCGAATGCGCGCCGGACATTGTCGAAATCCGGTGAGCTGGTTCCATTCACCGCGATGTCAAGGCTTGTGCTCATGACAATCCCAACCTTTCACTGCTGCTCGAGTGCGGCCGCGATGCCGCGGTTTCAGGAAACGAACTGTGACTGCGCGACACGCTGGTAAACCATGCGGGCCACTTCGAGATAGCGCGACACAGATTCACGGGCGACGGCGTTGTCGGGGAACGAGATCGTCAGGTTGGTTTCGTTCTCAAACCTGTTGACCCACATGCACACCTGATCGGAAGAACGGCTGTCCCCGTAGATTCCGCCATTAATACGATCCCATTCGGCACTGACCGGGATCTTGCGCGCGTCCAAGAAGGACACCATCGGGACCACGTAGTCCGGGGCGGTCAGCCCCGACTCCGGACCCGCGAGCTCCAATGCACGCTCAAAGGGAACCTTCGCCAGCGGCTGGCATTCGTCGAACGACTTCTGGGCGGACCGCGCGACCCGCGCGAAGGAAGCCTCCGAGAGATCAACCACGAAGGGAATGAAGCTCGCGTACCAACCCACCGACATCTGCTCCTCGGCGGTGCCGCGAGTGTCGTACGGGGTGATGCCATAGAAGGTATCGGCGCCGGTGAGCTCGCGGTCGATCAGTGCGGTACACGCGAATACGCCACCACTGAAGCGCACACCCGCCTGTTCACAAGCCTTTTCGAACGCCACCGTCTCCTCGGCGTCCAGTAGAGGAGCAGCGACCATGCCACCGACGTGCGGCACGGAGCGGTCGCCGAGCGGCAGAACGAAGTCCGGCAGAGTGCCGCCGTTGTCCCGCGCGTACCGAAGCCAGGTCTGCACCTCGAAGGAATCCAGGGTCATGGCCTGGTTGTGCGCACGTTCGCGGGCGGAGAAATCCAGATAACCCGCGGGAGGTGGAAGCTGCAGTGCTGACCCGTGCACCAGGCTGGCGTACATCAACTGGATCTCGACGTAGATGATCCCCGTCGACATGCCGTCGGTATGCAGATGATCGACGCTGATGTACACCGTGAAGTGGTCCGCGCGCTGAATCACCCCAAAGGTGAAGCAGTCCCACGAGAGCGGAGTGCCCGACGTGCGCAGCAGGTGTGCACGGATCTCATCGGGCCCCTGCAGCCCATGATCCTGCGGCACGAAGTCGATGGTCTCCGGATCCTCGATCGCGTGCCGGACGATGTTGTCAGCCGTGTCGAATTCGAACCATGAATGGTAGGTGTCGTGCCGACGCAGGTGCGCGTTGATCGCCGCGGTCATCGCATCGATATCGCAGACACCGGGAACATCCCAGGATCCGATGCCCAACCGTGCCATCTCACGGTCCCGGCGCGCCAGATCCCGGTATGAGCGCACGTGCTGGGCTTGTTGATAGCTCGGCGGGACCAGGCTGGCGGGCGCCTGCGCAGCGACCTGGCGGGCGCGTGGCGAAGCACTCCAGGAGATGACGGTTCCCGGCTTAGGGCGCCAATCGTGGATCGTTCCGAGTGCAACCATCGTCCCTATCCCTGCTCAGCGATCTTGAATACGAGCCGAACCAAATTCGACCTAGCCGCCACAATGCGAGTGGCAAAGACTTTACTCATTGCGGGCAGCGTAGCGAACAAATATCTCGCAAAGGTACGTTCCATCAAAGAAATAGCGAGTGAACTGTGGGTAACGTCGCGTTACGCCTTATTTCAGCAACTTCTTGAAAGTCTTACGGTAAACCAATTCCAGCAAATATAACTACCGTATCGAAATACCCTATGACCAGGCAATACATGTCTGGTTACGCGAAGTACCAATAACTATGTTTGTAGTGTCACCAGAGAACCTACGTGATGGCTCACAATTTCTGTGGGCTACCACCCTCGGCTACCCACACTGTGGCGTACGCCACGCGGCGCGCGGCGACATTTCTGGCTGCTATCTCTAAAACTACCGAATTCGCTAGGGGTTCAACGGTTGTTGACACCGAGCGGGGTGTGTCGGCACCCGAGTCTCACGAAAAATTCGGCCCCACAACGCACCTCAGCCGCCCACCCCGAAGGGTGAGCGGCTGAGGTGTTTTCGAGCCCTGTCTTACGCGTCCAGGAGCGACGCGGGCGGGTTGAAGCGGTCGCCGTACTTGGCGGCCAATTCCTTTGCGCGAGCCACGAACCCGGCCTTGCCCTTACCGGCGGGACCCTCGTATCCGACGATGTACTGGTGCACACCGCCGGTCCAGGGCGGGAAGCCGATGCCGAAGATCGAGCCGATGTTGGCGTCAGCGGTCGAGGTCAACACGCCCTCGTCGAAGCACTTCTGCGTCTCGATGGCCTCCGCGAACAGCATGCGTTCGATGAGGTCCTGCAGCGGCGGGTTGGCCGCGTCGGATCCCGGACGGGTGTTGAACGTCGTGCGCAGGCCGGGCCACAGCTCGGTGCGCTTGCCGTCCACGTAATCGTAGAAACCAGCGCCACCCAGGCGGCCCGGACGGCCCGCCTCGACCAGCGTGTCGATGACACGGCCCGCCGGATCGTCCGGCAGTTCCTTGCCCTCGGCCTTGGCGGCCTCGACGGTCTCCTTGCGGATCTTCTGCATCAGCGTCAGGTTCAGCTCATCCGACAGCTGCAGCGGCGGAGCCGGGTATCCGGCCTGGCTGCCGGCCTGCTCGATGGTCGAGGGCTCGATGCCCTCGGCCAGCATCGCGACGGCCTCGTTGACGAAGGTGCCGATGACGCGCGAGGTGAAGAAGCCACGGCTGTCGTTGACAACGATCGGGGTCTTCTTGATGGCCAGCACGTAGTCGAACACCCGGGCCAGCGCCTCGTCGGAGGTCTTCTCACCGCGGATGATTTCCACCAGCGGCATCTTGTCGACCGGCGAGAAGAAGTGGATACCGATGAAGTCTTCCTGACGCTTCACACCCGACGCCAGCCCGGTGATGGGCAGGGTGGAGGTGTTGGAGCCGAGAAGCGCGTTAGGCTCGACGATGTCCTCGATCTCCTGGAACACCTTGTGCTTGAGCTCGGTGTTCTCGAAGACCGCCTCAACCACGAAGTCGACGCCAGCCAGATCGGCAGGATCGGCGGTCGGGGTGATCTTGGCCAGCAGCGCCGCAGACTTCTCCGCGGTGGTCTTCCCACGCGAAAGAGCCTTCTCCTCAATCTTTTCCGAGTAGGCCTTGCCCTTTTGAGCCGCCTCCAGCGAAACGTCCTTCAGAACGACGTCATATCCGGCCTTGGCCGAGACGTACGCGATACCGGCACCCATCATGCCCGCACCCAGCACACCGATCTTCTTGATCTCCCGCTTGGCGATGCCGTCCGGACGTGATCCGCCACCGTTGATGGTCTGCAGATCGAAGAAGAACGCCTGCGTCATGTTCTTGGCGACCTGGCCGGTGGTCAGGCTGGTGAAGTAGCGGCTCTCGATACGGCTGGCCGTATCGAAGTCCACCTGGGCGCCCTCGACCGCGGCGGCCAGGATGGCCCGCGGGGCCGGCATCGGCGCGCCCTTGAGCTGCTTCTTCAGGTTCGACGGGAACGACGGCAGGATGGCCGCCAGCGCCGGGGTGGCCGGGGTGCCGCCAGGAATCTTGTAGCCCTTGACATCCCAGCGCTGCACGGCCTCGGGGTTGGCCTTGACCCATGCCTTGGCCGCGGGGATCAGCTCGTCGACGGAGCCAACCAGCTCGTCGATCAGGCCGACTTCCTTGGCCTTGGTCGGGTTGAAGCGGGTGCCCTGCGCCAGCACGGTGACGAAGCCGTTCTGGATACCGAGCATGCGGGTAACCCGGGTGACACCGCCGCCGCCGGGCAGCAGACCCAGCGATACCTCGGGCAGGCCGATCTGAGATCCCTTGACATCGGCGGCAATCCGGTAATGAGTGGCCAGCGCGATCTCCAGGCCACCGCCGAGGGCGGCGCCGTTGATGGCCGCCACGACCGGGCGACCAAAGGTCTCCAGCGTGCGCAGATCCTTCTTGATCTCCTCGACCTCGTTGAAGGCCTCCTGAGCGTGCTCTGGCTGGATCTGAATGATCTTGGTGAGGTCACCACCGGCGAAGAAGGTCTTCTTGGCGCTGGTGATCACTACACCGGTGATCGAATCCTTCTCTTCCACAAGGCGCTTGACGGCCGCGGCCATCGACTGCTTGTAGTCGTCGTTCATCACGTTGGCCGAGCCATTGGGGTCGTCCAGGGTGAGAGTGACGATGCCGTCGGCATCCTTTTCCCACTGAATTGTGTTTGCACTCATTGGTTCTGGTTCTCCCTACACTCGCTCGATGATGGTGGCCACACCCATGCCGCCGCCGACGCACAGGGTGATGAGGGCGCGACGGAGGCCGCGGCGCTCCAGCTCGTCGACCATGGTTCCGGTGATCATGGCGCCGGTGGCACCCAGCGGGTGGCCCATGGCGATGGCGCCGCCGTTGACGTTGAGCTTCTCGTCCGGGATGTTCAGGTCCTTCTGGAACTTCAGGACCACCGAGGCGAAGGCCTCGTTGAGCTCGAACAGATCGATGTCGTCCACGGTCAGTCCGGCGCGGTCGAGCACCTTCTGGGTGGCCGGCGTGGGGCCGGTCAGCATGATGAGCGGCTCGCTACCGGTGGTGGCGGTCGCCACGACCCGGGCACGCGGGGTCAGACCCTGCGACTTACCGGCTTCTTCGGAGCCCACCAGCACCAGAGCGGCGCCGTCGACGATGCCCGAGCTGTTGCCACCGGTGTGCACGTGGTTGATCTTCTCGACGTAGGTGTACTTAATGCGCGCCACGTCGTCGAACCCGCCCAGAGCTGCCAGGCCCTCGAAAGCCGGCTTCAGCTTGCCCAGGTCCGCGGCGGTGGTGCCGGGACGCATGTGCTCGTCGTGGTCCAGGATGAGCAGACCGTTCTGGTCCTTCACCGGCACCACGGACTTGGCGAAGTAACCGCCGGACCACGCAGCTGCGGCACGATCCTGCGAGCGGGCGGCGTAGGCGTCGACATCGTCACGGGTGAAGCCCTCGATGGTGGCGATCAGGTCGGCACCGATGCCCTGCGGCACGAAGGACACGTCGTAGTTGGTGGCCGGGTCCGAGGCCCAGGCGCCGCCATCGCTGCCCATCGGGACGCGCGACATGGACTCCACACCACCGGCGAGCACCAGGTCGTCCCAACCGGAACGGACCTTCTGGGCCGCGATATTGACGGCTTCCAGGCCGGAGGCACAGAAGCGGTTGAGCTGCACGCCACCGACGGTGTCGGGCAGGCCGGCCGCCAGCACCGCGGTGCGGGCGATGTCGCCGCCCTGGTCGCCAACGGGTGCCACGACGCCGAGCACGACGTCGCTGATCAGGTTCTCGTCCAGGTCGGGGAAGCGGCGGCGGATCTCGTCGATCAGGCCAACCACCAGGTTCAGCGGCTTGACCTCGTTGAGGGCGCCGCCGCGCTGCTTACCGCGAGGCGTGCGGATGGCCTCGTAGATGAATGCTTCAGTCATGGGTATACGTCCTTATAGGGGGTGCGTATGGGGCATGTGGTGCAAGCGCCGCGGCCTGTGAATCCGGGTTGACTCCGGGTCAGTTTCGCCGAGACAGCCCTACGTTAGACCAGGGTGGCGCCCCCGTGGTAAGCAGCCCTCCCAACCCGTTGGTTGGGAATATGGTGCCGGTACGCTCGAAGTGTGCTGTGGACTCGGTCTCGACCGCTAAGACGCGTGCTCATCGGGGCTATTGCAACCCTGACGGTATTCGCCGTGTGGTGGGCCTGGAACTGGACCACCGACGGTCCGGGCCACCGCAGGCCGGCGCCCCCGCCCATCTCATTCACACAACGGGCCGCTCTCCCGAACTGCGGGACGCATAAGCATTTCCACGAGGAGCTACCCGCCGCCCAGCGCGATTGCATGAACAACGGCAGGGCCTCGGGCCTCGGCGGCGAACTGACGGTCGTCCAGCCCACCATCGAGGGTGATCCCATCACCACCTACTACCGGGTGTTCTCCCCGGATCAGCGGGTTGAGGTCTTCGTGGACTCCAGTACGGACCGCTTCGGCAACACTGGCTGGAGTCACTTCTTCTGCTGGGCCGTTCCGCTCAACTACCCACCCGACCCCAGCTGCGCATCCCTGGCAGACCCGCGCGATCGATAGCCCTCCTGGGGTCAGACCCCAGTCCAAGGTGCGCTTTGCGGTGCTTTTCGACGAGATTTCCCCGAAATCTTCCGCGGTCGACCCGAAGGCGGCAAGTCTGGAGCGATGCTCAAAAGACTCTGCACCGCGTCGGTCATCCTGACTGCCATCGCGGCAGGATCCCCGCCGCTGGCACAGGCCGAGCCGGAACCGCTCAACCCCGACATCGCGTTCGAGCAACGGCCACCGCTGCAGAACTGCGGCAGGCTGCGCATGCTGCCGCCATCACACGAGATCCCCCCGAATTATCTGACCTGCATGCGCCAGGCCCGCGCCGCTGGCACCGGTGCCGAACTGGTGACCACGATCGCGAACTTCTTCCTCGAGGACACCACCACGTACTACCGGGTGTACCGCGCGGACCGGGACGTGGAGGTCTTCGTGGACAGCCGTAACCGGGACAATCCCGGCCTCAGTCACTACTTTTGCCCCATCCCGGACACCGACCTGTCCTTCGAACCGCCCAGCTGCTAAGTCCAGCGGTAGGCTGCCCGGCATGAAGCCGGGGAAGACCGTCAACCGGTTGCGCCCTTTCGGCGCAACGATCTTCGCCGAAATGTCGGCACTCGCCGTCCGCCACGACGCGATCAATCTGGGCCAGGGATTCCCCGATGAAGACGGCCCCGCGTCCATGCTCGATGCGGCGCAGCAGGCCATCCGTTCCGGCCTCAACCAGTATCCGCCCGGGCTCGGCACACCCGAACTGCGCCGGGCCATCGCCGCCGATCGGCTCGCCCGCTACGGCGAGGAGCTCGACCCGGAGACACAGGTTCTGGTGACCGTCGGCGCCACCGAGGCGATCGCGGGTGCGCTCCTGGGCCTCGTCGAACCCCGCTCCGAAGTCATTCTGATCGAGCCGTACTACGACTCATATGCGGCCGTGGTGGCCATGGCAGGCGCCGTCCGCGTCCCGGTGCCGCTTGTCCCCGACGGTGCGGGCTTCGCGCTGGATACCCAGGCGCTCGCCACCGCCATCACACCCCGGACCGCGGCTCTGGTCATCAATTCCCCGCACAACCCGACCGGCAAGGTATTCACCGACGCCGAGCTGGCACGGGTCGCCGAGCTCGCGGTCGAGCGCGATCTGCTGGTCATTTCCGATGAGGTCTATGAGCGACTGCTCTTCGATGGGCGCACGCAGACCCCGATGGCCAGCCTGCCCGGGATGGCCGATCGCACGGTCACGATCTCCAGCGCCGCCAAGACGTTCAACTGCACCGGCTGGAAGATCGGCTGGGCTTGTGGCTCAGCGGAATTGGTCACGGGTGTACGCGCCGCCAAGCAATTCCTGACCTATGTCGGCGGTGCGCCGTTTCAGCCCGCGGTGGCGGTGGCCCTGGACACCGAACAGGTCTGGGTAAAGAACCTGCGGGAGTCATTGCAGCGCAGGCGCGATCGCCTCTCCGAGGCACTCACCGACCTGGGGTTCGAAGTGCACAGCAGTGAGGGCGGGTACTTCGTCTGCGCGGATCCGCGGCCACTGGGATTCAGCGACAGCGCCGAGCTCTGTCGGCGCCTGCCAGAAACCGTGGGCGTGGCCGCGGTTCCGGTAAGCGCCTTCTGCGATCCCACTACCGCCACGGCCGATCAGTGGAATCACCTGGTGCGGTTCACCTTCGCCAAACGCGACGCGGTGATCGACGAGGCGATATCCCGCCTGGCCCGACTAGGAGGTTAGGCCCGTCGCGACGGGGCCCGGGCGCTGACGCGCCCTGGCCAGGCCGGGCAGGATCTTGATGAACTCGGTGATCTCTCCCACCGCACGCCGGGCGTCCGGGTTCGTCGCCGCGAACACCTGAAACACGTGAATCGCGCGGTCGAAGATCTGCAGCCGTACTGGAACCCCTGCCGCGACAAGCCGTTCCGCCAACAGTTCGGAGTCTGGTCGCAGCGCCTCCTGCGAGCCCACCTGCAGCAGGAACGGGCCCAGTCCGGTCAGGTCGGAGTCGGCCGGGCACGCTCCCGGCACGCGCACGCCGTTGCGCAGCACGAACACGTCGTTGATCATCTTCAGGAAGTTCACGGGGAACATCGCATCGCCGATGCGTTTGGCGGCAGCGTATTTCGGCTCCATGTCGTTGTTGGTGGCCGCCGAGATCAGCACACACCCCGCAGGCGGCCGCAAGCCCTCATCCCGCACCGCGATAGCGGTCATGGCTGCCAGGAATCCTCCGGCCGAATCTCCCGCGAGCACGATGTTGTCCGGATCGACACCCTGACTCAGCACATAGCGGTACGCATCGACACCGTCGGCGACGGCATCTTCGACCAGGTTGCGCGGGCACAACCGGTAGCCCACGCTCAGCGCCCGTGCACCGGAATCACGCGCGATATGGCTCACCAACGGCCGGTGGCTGTTGATTCCCAACGCGATGAATGCCGACCCGTGGAAGTAGATGACCACCGGGGCGTCTGGACCCGGCTCGTTCTTGGCGTTCCAGGTCCATTCGGCCTCGCAATTCGGCAGCTGAACACGCTCGGTGCGGGTTCCGGACACTCCCGGCACCCAGCCCATGACACGTTCGAGCCCGTCATACCGCCGATTCAGCAGGGCATCGGGGAACCGACGGTTGACGGCCAGCATCAGCCGAGTCAGCGCGTAGAGACCCGGCTTACCCACCGCCTTGAACAGGTACGTCTCGGCCACCGAATGCCAATTGGCCTTGCCCATCCACTCCGGTCCCGCATAGGTGACGTCGGCCAACCGGGATTCGGCGGCATGTCGGGCACTGGTCATCGAGCCTCCTCATAGCGTCATTGCTTTGGAGCGAGACTACCAGTACCTAGTACTAGCAATCTCGGCTAAATCACCAGCCGATATCGGAGAGCTCCGTGGTGTCCTTCGGCGGCGCCTCGATGGGCCCGCTGGGCGTCCGCGAGAAGCGCGGGGCCGGCGCGGCCTGTGTCACTCCGTTGACGTGGACGATGGTGGCGCGATCACGCAAATGCCCGTTTTGCTTGGCCTCGCCCCAGGTGAGAACCGGTGACACACACGCGTCGGTACCGATGAAGATCTCTGTCCACTCGTCGCGGGTCTTGGTCTTGAACGCGTCGTCGAACATCTTGCGCATCTCGGGGTAGCGCGCCTTGTCCAGCTGGAACGGAACGCTCTCGGGATCCAGTCCCAGGCCCTGTACCAGGATCGCGAAAAACTGCGGCTCGATCGATCCCACCGCCATGTACTTGCCGTCAGAGGTCTCATAGGTGCCGTAGAACGGCGCCCCGCCGTCGAGCAGACCCGACTCACGCTCGTCGAACAGCAGACCGTTGTTGTACATCGTCCATTGCATCTGAGCCAGCTGGCTGACACCGTCGACCATTGCGCCATCGATGACCTGCCCCGTGCCCGACTTCTCACGCTCATACAGCGCGGCCAGGATGCCTTGCACCAAAAGCATTGAGCCACCACCGAAGTCGGCGACCAAGTTCATCGGCGGCATCGGCGGGCGGTCCTTGTAGCCCATCGAGCCCAGGGCGCCGGTCAGCGACAGGTAGTTGATGTCGTGCCCCGCGCGCTCCGCCATCGGGCCGTGCTGGCCCCAGCCGGTCATCCGGGCGAAGATCAGCCGTGGGTTGCGCTTGGCACACTCCTCGGGGCCGATTCCGATGCGCTCGCACACGCCGGGCCGGAACGGGTCCAGCAGTACATCGGCCTTGTCGACGAGCGCCAGCAGCGCTTCGGGGTCCTTCTTGACGTCCAGGTTGACCAGGCGCTTGCCGCGATGGAAGAGATCGGTCTCCTCGGCGGGAATCGCGAGCCCGCCGGGGCGACGGACCCGAATGACGTCTGCACCCAAGTCGGACAACATCATCGCCGCGTGCGGCCCGGGGCCGATGCCACCGAGCTCGATCACCTTTACGCCCGCAAGGGGCCCTGTCTTGACGCCAGTGTCAGCCATGGGGGTCACCCTAACCAGTCAACCCGTTGGTTGGGAAGTGTGGCTAGAGCGACGAGGAGATGGCCGGTGACGAGGTTTGCGCGGGTGCCGGAGCCGGTGTCGGGGTCGGGAAGTTGGGGATCACCGGTCGCGACGTGCTCGGTGCCGCCGGAGCGTCCGACGCCGGTGGTGGCGCAGGCGGTGGCGTGAACTCGTAGGCAGGCAGCGGAGCGGGTGGCGGATCGTCATCGCCCTCACGCCAGTGCGTCGAGCGATACAGGTCGATCACCTTGCCGAGATCGTGCAGCCGCAGGGCCGGTGGACGGCCTCCCCGCGCGTCCCGAATACGCTGCGCCTCCCACGCGACGAGGCATTGCGCCGTTGGCGTGTTGTACAGGCTTTCCAGGAAGGGGGTCAACGCCTTCGCGAGGTCACCCTCGGCCTTGAGGACATCGTTCCGGTACGGCCCGTAGTACGGCAGGATCGCTTCGAGGACGCGCACCATGACGGTCTGGAATCGGGTGACGAACTGGTCGATCGCCCACGGATGGCGGGACAGCAGCGGAGAGATGCGGGCCAGTACCGGTCCCATCATCTTCAGGATCGGTTCATAGGCCGTCGCCGGGGCGAAGGCCTCCGAGGAGAACACGCCGGCCGCCGGCGCCACATCGATCAGCGAGGCCAACCCGCCCTGCTCGTCCGGGCCTGGTGCCGGCCAGCCGAAGGGGCAAGGCTGGGCGACGGAGATCGGAAGCCCACGGTCGGTCACCGAGGGCAGTGCGCCAAATGGTCCTGCGGCCTGACCCGGTGGATGCGAGGGCACCTGAGGACGCGGTAACGGCGCGATCAACTGCGGCCCCGGTGGCGGCACCGGGATCGGGATAGCGCCTTCGGGAATCGATCCGTCCCGGTTCACGATCTGGTACCCGACGATGGGTGCGCGCGCGGGCGAATACGACAGCTGGGTAATGGCGGCAACGCTGCCGATCACGGTAATCGCGGCGAACGTCCTTACCGCGATACCGAATACGCGTTCCTTCGTAGGCCTCCGGTGAGCGGAAGCAAGCGGAGCCGTCTCTTCTGCGGGGGTCGTAGTCATCGGTCTTTCACCACGCCTTCGAGGTGCCAGACGCCCGTGAAGCTGTTGAACGGGCCGCCCACGATGAGACTGGTCCAATCGAGCGTGAACTTCTTGGTGTCCTTGTCGTATGTACCGGTGGCCTTGGGGCTTTCGCCGTCCACGGAATCGCGGCCGACCCAGCGCCCGGCGACAAACTCCCACACCTGCTTGGCACGTGCCTCTCCCGGAATTTGCGCCTGCTCTTTGGGTTTCGGCTTCGGCGCGCCCTGATTGAACTCCTGACGGTTCCACGAGGCGGCCCATGCGGACACATCGGCCGAGATCTTGTCGCCCGATACCGTGGCCGACGGCGCCAAGAGCTCACGTTGTGTCTGCGGGTCGATCTTGTTGGTGGAGATGCCGAATTCGATGTTGAAGAACTTCGTCGGCTGGGTTACGCGGGAGGCCAGCGAGTAGCCGGTGGCCTCGTCAAACGCGGGATTGGGCTCGCCCTGGTAGTCGCCCAGAACCAGCCCGCCATCCGTGCCCGGCGCCAGTAGTGTTGCGGCCCCCTGCGGCACAGGAGAATTGGCATTCGGCATGAAGGGACCCTCTTGGGGATTGCCGCCCGGTTGCACCATCTTGAACCAGGTGCCGCTGAGCTTGTTGCCGTCGATCGTGCCGGGCTGCAAGGCCAGCAGCCCGGTCAGTGGGGACTCGGCCGGCTTCTCGGACCCACAGGCCGGAGCCGTCACCAGCACCGCCGCCGCCAGCGCCGCACAGAGAGTGCTGCGCGTCATCGTTTTCTGGGCCACCGTGCGGCTCCTTTCACGTCAATAGCGGCAGCGGCCGCCAGTGCACCGGGCACGAGGAAAAACCACCCGAAATAGTCGAATGATCGGAATCCGAGGGGGGCGGTGATCCGATCGAGCGACACCACCCTGCCGAAGTTATCCACGTTGTCGGCCATCACTCCGATCAGCGAAGCGAAATCCGCTGTCATGGGCTGCCATTGGGAAACGAAGGCGTCAATACCCGGAACCGCGCGCGCTGGATCATGCTGTCGCAGATCTCCCAGGAACTGTGTGTCCAATTCCCCCTCCGCGGCGACCAGCACCACGAAATGGCGCTGCACCGCAGCCACTCGCTCGTGGGTCATGATCGGAGTGAACGCATCAATGAGCTGGGCACCCGCCGGGGCACGCGAAAAAAGTCCGTCCGCGAACGGCACCGCGATCAGCACCGCCGCCGCGAGAACCGCGAGAATCCTTGCTCCAAGTGCTTTTTCGCCATCACGGGTTCGCCGAAGGCCCCACACACCCGCACCGAGCAGGATCAGCCCAGGCACTGCCAGCAGAAACGGCAAGACGTCGAACGGTCCCACGGCGCGCAACTGCCCGTAGTTGTTCACCTGACCGCCGACCGCATCGAGTAGGCCGTTCATATCCTGCCGAATCGACGGATACTGCGCGACAAAGACATCCAGTCGCTCGTAATGTCCGCCCGCAACCGGCCGGGTCGCCTGCACATCGGCACGAGCGGCATCAATGGTATCGAGGTAACCGCGGAATTTGGCAAGCACCTCCGACGATACGAAGGGGCGGAACTCGGTGAGCATCTGCTGACCGCCCGCGGCACGTGTGAACATCCCGGTGACCACCGGCAGTACGAACAGCAGCACACCAAGGGCGATGAGTGCGACAAACGGCCACCGGGGCCTGGGGGCCGTTGCGGCCTCGGCGACGACGGCTTCCTCACCGACGATATCGGCATACGAGGGCAGGGCCGACTGAGCTGTCTCAGCCAACCGCTCAGCGGCCACGGCTGAAGATCCGCTCCCCCACCACGAACAGGATTCCGCCACCGATCGCCACGAACACCAGCAGTGCGATGACCCACGGCGGAGTTATCGTGCGGGGATTGTCATCAACGGGCAGCGCGATGAGCTGTTGGCCGGCCGACAGCGGTGGCGGTGCCGCCAGCTGTTGCCCAGCCTGCACAACAACCTGCCCGGGGGCCGCCGGCGCGGCCACGGCGGGCGGTGCATCCGCCGCTGGTGGCGCACCGGGCGGCGGAGGGGGTGGCGGTTCGGCCACTGCTGCGCCACCGGGCCCGCCCCCGACCTTGCCGACCAGGTGCCACAGCCCGGTGAAGTCGTTGAACGGACCGCCCACGATCTGGCTGGTCCACTCGACGATAAAGGCCCCGGTGTTGCGGTCGTAGGTGCCGGTCACCGGCGTGGTCTTACCGGGAAATGCGCCACCGGGTTTCGGCGATCCCTGGTTGAACACCTGGTTGTTCCAGGTCACTCCGAAGGCGCTGAGATCACCGCCGAGCTTGTTACCACTTACCGTGATCTGCGGAGTCGCGGTGCCCTGACCCGTCTGCGGATCGGTCTGGTTGGACGCGGTGGCAAACCCCACACCGTAGAACTTGACGGGCTGAGTGATACTGCCGGACACCGCATTTCCGTTTCCATCGAATGCGTTGCCAGGCTGCGGCTGATACTCGCCCGACTTCAGGCCACCGTCGGTACCCGGCGCCAGCAGAGTGACCGTGTTGTCCGAGCACGTCGAATCGCCGTTGGCGAGGTATGGGCCGGACGCATCACCGGCGGGCAAGATCATGCGGAAATAGGAGCCCGTGGCGCGACCCTCCGCGCAACTTCCCGGCGCCAACGCGAATAGGCCGTTGAGCGGCGTCGCTGTATCGGCCACCGCCGGATAGGCGGCAGGCGACATCGCCGCGGCTGCCACGACGAGGGCGACCGTCGCGCGGCGGGTGAGATGCTTAATCATCGGCTTCCTAGTGCACTGTTGCTCTGACCCGTAGCACGAGCTGGGAACGGCGCAAACGTATGAAGGGCCCGACCAGGCGTCAATGGCAACGCCCAGCAAATGACATCCCGCCTGGTGGCGTTCCCGCAGGTGGTGGACGTGCAACCCAACCGTCGGCCGTTCGATTCACCCCGAGCCGATTGGGGGTCACATTCGTTTGCCGTCACCGGCCGGTGGTAGTTTGCTCGGCATGGCAACAGCCGGGTGGCGCATTATTGCCGCGCTCCTGATGCTGCTGGCGCTCACGGGATGTTCCCGCAATCACAGTCCGCCGCCTGCGACCACGCCGACACTGTCTCCCGACGGCTTCCCCCTCAGCATCCCGCATAGGTACGGCGGCGCGTTCCTCGCGACGCGACCCAACCGCGTGGTCACACTCGGATGGAATGACCAAGACCTCGTGCAGTCGTTGGGCACCAAACCCGTCGGCGTCCGGTCCACACTGCCGGAATACCCGATGTACCCCTGGGTGGTTCCGGAGGTCTCGTATCCGGCCGTCGTCTCTGGCACGGAGCTGAATTTCGAGGCCATCACCGCCGCCAAGCCCGATGTGATTCTGGCTACCGGCGCCGATATCGACAGGCCCACCTACGACAGGCTGGCCCAGATCGCGCCAACCGTGGTCTCCGAAGACCGCCTGGACCGTGCCGAAACCCCTTGGTATACACAGCTCTTCACCATCGGGCGAGCCCTCGGCAAGTCCGATCAAGCACGCATGCGATCCGAAGAGGTTGGCACTCGGTACAACCAGATACGCACCGGGCACCAGCATTGGGTCAACCGCACCGCCGTCGTCGATTGGGTCGCCGACGGACAGGGCACCTTCCTGGTGGGTTTCCGCGATCCGCGCCGAGCGGTTTTCGACGGGCTGGGGTTCCTGAGCCAGCGATACTCCGGCCCGGTGCCCGATAGCGAGCTGAAGGCAAAAGCCGATCAGGACCTCCTGGTCGTGGTGGGAGCCACCGAGCAGCAGGCAAAGTCCATGGGCGGCCTTGCCGATCTGCGTGCCGTCACCGAGGGGCGCGCGGTCTACATCCCGGCGGACAGCCCAGTAGTGAACGCGCTTCGGCTCGGCGGCCCGCTGGCTCGGATCTATGCCCTTGAACAACTGACACCCCAGCTCGAAAAGGCATTGAAACCACCTCCTCCGCGATAAGCGCCGCCTCCCCCTCGCATCGGTGTCGACGAAGGTCTGTGGCCTCGATCACCGCCGTGTTACGGTCCTATCGCTCGATTGAATCAACTGATAGACACCTTGTCGGGAGGGCTGTGACCGACCAATCCGCCGAGTCCCTGCGCGCTCCGTACACGATCGAGTTCGGATTTGAACGCACGGTCGGCCCCAAGATCGGCACCTTCCTCGGCGGTCTGCGCGACGCGCGCCTGTTCGGAGTGCGGACGGCCCACGGCCAGGTGTTGTGCCCGGTGCTCGAGTTCGATCCGACGGATGCCAGCGCAACCGGCGAGTTGATAGAGCTTGAGCCGAAGGGCATTGTGCTGCAATGGACCTGGGTATCTCCGCGGCCGGCCGATGAGATCGATACGAGTTTCGCGTGGGCGCTCATCCGCATCAACGGAACCGCCAACTCGATGTTTCATGCTGTCGATGTGGGCGGAAACCTCGCGGTGATGAGGACCGGCCTTCCGGTCGCCCCACGCTGGCGCACCGACCGCGTCGGCGCCATCACCGATATCGTCTGCTTCGAACCGATCGGTCAGCCGTGACCACATTGCCCGAACCGGTCACCTCGATCGCCAGTCCGTTCCACATGGACTACACGTACGTCGCCGGAATCGGCCGTTCGGTCTTCCTCCGCGGATTGACGCAGCGCCGCCTGCTGGCGCGCCAATGCCCGAACTGTGAACGCGTGTACTGTCCTGCGCCGCAATTCTGTTCGCGATGCCTGAGCGAACTGGGCGCACCGTACCCACTTGCGGGAACCGGCACGGTCCAGACCTTCTGCATCGTCAGCTTTCCCTTTCCGGGGCAGGTGTTCACCCCGCCGTACGCGGTCGCACACATCCAGCTGCACGGCGCCGATACCAGGCTTATGCACATGATCGGGGACACCGAGCCGAGCAGCGTTCACATCGGTATGACGGTCGAGCCGGTCTGGGTATCCGACGAGGATCTCGGTGCCACCATGCAGAGCATCCGCTACTTCCGCCCGGTACCGAACGAGGCCGCCCATGCGTGAGGTCGCCGTCGTCTCTTTTGCTCAATCACCTTGTACTGCAGCTAATCTCCGCGACGATATGGCCGAGATCCTTCTTCCCGTGGTTCGCGAAGCGCTTGAGCAGGTGGAGCTGCGCCGCGAGGATATCGACTTCTACGCCTCGGGCAGCCATGACTTCTTCGAGGGCCGCACCTTCGCGTACATCGAATCCCTCGACGCCGTCGGCGCCTGGCCACCGATATCGGAATCCCACGTCGAAATGGACGCCGCGTGGGCGTGTTACGAGGCATGGGCATGGCTCCAATTGGGCCACGGCGATATCGCGTTGATCTACGGCGTCGGCCGGGGAGCGCTACCCGCCGACCTCGATCAGGTCTTTCCCTCTTCGCTGGATCCCTATTACCTGGCTCCCCTGCATCCGCACCGGCACGCGATCGCCGGGCTGCAGGCGGCCGCCGTCATCGAAGCCGGTATCACCACGGAGCGCGCGATGGCCGATGTGGTGAACCAATCACTGACCGACGCCCTATCAAATCCCTTTGCGCTCAAGGCCGGTGCCCCAGGGGTCGAAACCCTGCTGGATGAGCCGTACATCGCCGCACCGCTGCGCCCGCACGATGCGGCACCGGTCGGGGACGGCGCGGCGGTGCTCATCCTGGCCACCGGCGACGTGGCACGGCGACTGGTCCGGCGACCGGCGTGGATCCGGGCCATCGATCATCGGATGGATACGCACCATCCCGGCTCGCGGGACCTCGCGGTGCTCGATTCGGCCCGGATCGCCGCCGAGAAGGCAGCCGCCATGGCCGGTTTTACGGCCTCGAGTGTAGAGGTCGCCGAGCTGCACACCGAATACAGCTACGCGGAAACGTTGCTCACCAAGACCTTTGGCATCGACAACAACACGCTCGTCAATCCATCCGGAGGGCCGCTGGCGGGTGCGCCCGCTACCGCCACCGGATTGATCCGCATCGGTGAATCCGCCCGCACCATCTTGCAGGGGCGGGCCACCCGAGCACTGGCCCACGCCACCAATGGGCCCGCACTGCAGCACAACCTGGTGTGCCTGATGGAGGCGAGTACGTGAGCACCCGGGTTGCGGTAGTCGGTGTCGGACAAAGCAAGCAAGCCAAGAAGCGTGATGTCAGCATCGCGGCACTGGTCCGCGAGGCAGTGGACGGCGCACTGGCCGATGCGGAGCTGACCTTCGGGGATATCGACGCGATCGTGCTCGCCAAGACCCCTGATCTTTTCGACGGGGTGATGAATCCCGAGTTGTACCTCGCCGACGCGATGGGCGCGCGTGGCCTGCCGGTCACCCGGGTGTTCACCGGCGGCAGTGTGGGCGGGCACGCGGCCATCTACGCCGCGCACCTGGTACAGGCCGGACTCGCCGGCAGAGTACTGGTAGTCGCGTATTCCAAGGAGTCAGAAGGAAATTTCACCTGGGCACTGTCACGGCCACTGCCGTTCAGCGTCCAGCTGGGCGCGGGCGCGGGCGGGCATTTCGCACCGGTGATCCGCGAGTACATTCGCCGCTCGCAGGCGCCGGAGCACATCGGCTGGCAGGTCGCCGTGAATCATCGCCTCAACGCCACCCGGAACCCGTACGCGCACATCCACAAACCCGATATCACCGTCGAGGAAGTGCGCAATTCCCCGATGCTGTGGGATCCGATCCGATTCCTGGAATCCTGCCCGTCATCGGATGGCTCATGTGCCGTCGTCATTTCTTCCGAGTTGCTGGCCACGCATGCCCCGCGACCGCCGGCCTGGATTCACGGCACCGGATGGCGCACCGAAACAGGTCATTTCGCAGGCCGCGATGAGGTGAATCCACGCGCCGGACAGGAGTGCGCTGCCGAGGCGTATCGCGAGGCGGGAATCACCGATCCCGCCAACGAGGTCGATGTTTCCGAGCTCTACATCCCCTACAGCTGGTACGAGCCGATGTGGATGGAGAACATCGGGCTGGCCCCGGAAGGGTCGGGTTGGCGCGCCGTGGACGAGGGCCACACCGCGTTCGAGGGCAGGCATCCGATCAACCCGTCAGGCGGTGTGCTCTCGGGCAACCCCACCGGTGCGACGGGTCTCCTACGGTTCGCCGAGGCGGCATTGCAGGTACGCGGACTGGCAGGGGAACATCAGGTCGACGGCGCCAGACGCGCGATAGGACACGCCATGGGCGGAGCATCGCAGTTCCACGCACTCTGGGTAGTGGGAAGCGAGAGGCCGTGAACGCGGAGCCAGAACTTCTCGTCGAGCGGGACGGCCCCATCGTCATCGTGACCATGAACCGTCCGCATCGGCGGAATGCACTGTCCACCATTATGGTCCGGCAGTTCGCTCAGGCCTGGGACGAGATCGACGCAGACGACGGAATCCGGGTGGCCATCCTGACGGGCGCCGGTGCCGCCTACTGCGTAGGGGGCGATCTCAGTGACGGCTGGATGGTTCGCGACGGCTCAGCGCTGCCGCTGGACCCCGCCGCCATCGGCAAGGGTCTGCTGCTCACCCATACCCTGACCAAACCACTCATCGCGGCGGTCAACGGGGCATGCCTCGGTGGCGGCTGTGAGATGTTGCAACAGACCGATATCCGTGTTGCCGACGAGAACGCAACCTTCGGTCTTCCGGAAGTACAACGCGGACTGGTGCCCGGTGCAGGGTCCATGGTCCGGCTTAAGCGCCAGATTCCCTACACCAAGGCCATGGAGATGATCCTCACCGGCGATCCACTCACCGCCCAGGAGGCATACCAATTCGGATTGGTGGGGCACGTGGCACCGGCAGGCACCGCATTGGACAAGGCGCGCGGCCTCGCCGAGCGCGTGGTCCGCAACGGCCCGCTGGCCGTACGCAACGCCAAGGAGGCCGTGGTGCGCAGCGGATGGATCGCCGAGGAAGACGCCCGCGCCATCGAGGCTCGGCTTACCCGGCAGGTGATCACCTCCGCCGACGCGCGCGAGGGATTGGCCGCGTTCCGCGAGAAACGAGAGGCACGGTTCACCGGGCAATGACCAACACCGCAGCAGAACCTACTGGTATTGACCACGATTCCACCGATCAGCGCTTACTCGGTGCCGCCGAGCGATTATTCGCCGAGCGCGGTGTGGACGCGGTATCTCTGCGCGCGATCATGGCGGCGGCCGGCACCAACGTCGCCTCGGTGCACTATCACTTCGGATCTAAGGAGCGTCTCATCGAGGCGCTGCTCGACAAGTACCTGAACCAGCTAGAGAGGCGCCGGTTCGCGTTGTTGGATGTCGCCGAAAAGGCCGGCACACTGCGCGCCATCGCCGAGGCGATCGTCGTCCCGCTGGCAGAGATCGGTGAAGAAGGCGGAACCGCATGGCTATCCACCTTGGGGAAGCTGCTCATCAGCGGCCATCCCGCGTTGATCCCGATGAGTGTGAGTTTCCAGCCTCAGGCCGCGCGTCTCCAGGAACTCATCGTGCGGCTACGTCCGAACGCATCACTACCGTCAATCCGTTTCGGCGTCACCCACGCGGTGACGCTGACCTGTGTGGTTCTCGGCGATATCCCACACACCAATCGTCTGATGTCCTTGAGCGGCACCTACCTTGACGACGGGCAAATGAACGCGCAGCTTGTCGACATGGTGACCGCCATCCTGGCCGGACCTCCTAGCGAGGACTAGGCGTGCCCCTCCCGGAATGCGTCGAAGGACCGGCGCAATTCCCCTGTGGCAGTGCACATCACCTGCGTCCTGTTCTCCAGATCGAGTGCGTGTCGCAGACTCGGCGCGTCGACCGTCTGCCACATCGTCTCCTTGGTCATCCACACTGCCAAGGGTGAGTGCACCGCGATCTCTTCGGCCTTAGCCAGTGCGGCGTACAGCAGGTTCTCGGCAGGCACCACGTCGAAGATCAGGCCGATCCGCAGGGCCTCGTCGGCACCGAATACCCGTCCCGTCAGCATCAGCTCAGCGGCGCGGCTCGCACCCACCAGCCGCGGTAGGTGATAGCTGGTGCCCATATCGCAGTTAGACACCCCGTGACGAATGAACACGGCACCGAAAGATGCTTCCGGACAGGCAAACCGGATATCGCAGGCCAGGGCCAACGCGAATCCGCCACCAACCGCGTGCCCGTTGACGGCCGCGATGACTGGCTGACGCATCCGGTGAATTCGTTCAAACAGCGAAGCCATGAGTTCCTGGGCCGCAAGGGTGCGGACCAGCTCCGAATCGGCCGCACCGAGCAGCGCGGCCGTCGAGGTGACACCGGTATTGGTGAAATCAGCGGGCAGCGACTTCAGATCGGCACCGGCACAAAAGGATGCGCCGACCGCGGTGAGGACCACCACACGGATCTTTGGGTTGCCATCGACCTTCTCGATCACCGAATGCAGCTCAGCCACGGTCTGCGGATCCAACGCGTTGCGGCGCTCCGGGCGATCGATGGTGACGACCAGGATTCCGTTCTCTCGCTGCTCGGTACGGATCATCGGGCCACCAGCCCGCCGTCGGCGATGATGGTCTGACCGGTGATGTAACTACCCGCATCGGATGTCAAAAGCAGAGCGGTGCCCACTATTTCGTCGGGGAGCCCGAGCCGTTTGAAGTGGTTGGCGTTCGCCATGCGTTCCACCTCCGCGGGTGGTGTCTTGCGCACCATGTCGGTGTCGATCGCGCCGGGCGCCAGTGCGTTGACACGCACGCCCCGCGCGGCGAGCTCGGCCGCTGCGGAACGGGTGTAGGAGACGAGGGCAGCCTTGGCCGCCGAGTACATGGAGACACCCTGCCCAAACATGAAGGCGCCCACTGAGACCACGTTGAGCACGGCGGCGTGTGGGCTCGCCACCAGATGCGGCAGCGCGGCCTGCACCAGGAAGACCGGACCGCGCAGGTTCACACCGAAGGACTTGTCCCAGCCGTCGACGGTGAAGGCGCCAACCGGTTCCGTGAGGGCGTTGGCGGCGTTGTTCACCACAATGTCGATACCGCCGAACTCTTCGACGGTGGCTCGCACCAAATGTTCCAGGGACTGGATGTCACCGGTGTGTGTCGATACGCCCAGCGCCCGCCCACCCAGCGCGCGCAGGTGCTCGACAGTCTCGGCGCAGGCATCTGGTTTCCGGCTTGCGACAACGACATTGGCACCCGCGCAGGCATAGCCCTCAGCGAGTGCGCGTCCGATCCCACGGGTGCCGCCGGTGACGATCGCGGTACGCCCGGTGAGGTCGAACAGGCTGGAGAAGGCTTCCCGGTTCATCGTTCCCTCACTTTTCGCTGGTCCACAAAACTCGCGGCGCGCACCACGCCAAGAATCTGTTCGATGAGCGCGTCGTCGGCGGTGCCGCGCAGCACGCCGTGGTACACGGCCATGCCCACGATCGTGTCGAAGAGTGCGTCTGCCCCCGGCTGGCCCGCGCACCGGCCGACTGCGACAGCCTCGGTGTGTGCCGCCCGAAATGTCTCGCGCAGAGGCGTTTCGGTGCGCTCCACCAGAACCGTATACCGGCTGGGTTCGCGGTAGTACTCGACGAGGAGTCCCGGCATCGCCGCACGGGTGGCCGGATCGGCGAAGTATTCGACCACGGAACGCACCACAACCGGCAGGTGGTCCTCAAATTCGGCAGGCTCGGCCAGCGCCGCGGGCCAGGGGCGGTCGGCGATCGCGCTTTCCACCATGTCGGCCTGCGTGGGCCAACGCCGGTAGATCGTGGGTGCACCGATTCCGGCGGCGCGCGCTACCGCCGGAATAGTGGTGCCCTGATAACCCTCGGTGGCCAGCATCTGGCGCACCGTCTCACGGACCGCGTCGTCCTTGTCGGGGTCGCGGGGGCGTCCGCCCTGGCGTCTATCCACTCTCCGACCGTCCCCTTTTAGTTTCGATATTGAAAATAACGATACTAGTGCGGCCCCGGTGGAGGGAAGGCCCTATCGATAGGTGGCGAGAACCTGCTTGCGCAGCCCGTCCGTCGCGGTTTCCATGGCACCCTTGATGGCCCGCTTCAGCACAAATCCGGGCAGCGGGATCAGCGGATCGACCGTCAGCTCGAACTTGACGTGCGTCTTGTCGCCCTTGGGCGTGAAGGTGTACTTGCCGTCTTGACGGCGCTGCTGGCTGGCCTTCACCAGCGTCCAACTGACGGTGTCGGGACCCCAGCTGTAGGCAACGGTTTGTTCGTCGGTGATACCCGCCGTCTTCACCTTCATCTTCACCTCATGCGGACGCCCGTCCGCCCCCGTCGTCAACACCGTCGAACTCTGATGCGCCGAAGACCATTTCGGCAGCACCCCAAAATCGGCGATGACGTCCATGATCTGTTCGGGGGTCGCTTCGATGACGATTTCCCGGCTGTCGCTAGTGGCCATGGATCTGACCCTAGCGACCCTCCTACTGCTAGACGGTGAATCCCCCGTCGATGTTGATGGCGGTTCCCGTGATGTACCACGCCTCCTCGGACGCCAGGTAGCTCACCAGGCTCGCGACATCGCGCGGGTGGCCATAGCGTCCGACCGCGATGTTGGGACGCAGAATCTCGGCCAGCGCGCCGTCCTCGGGGTTCATATCGGTGGCCACCGGGCCCGGCTGAACGTTGTTGATGGTGATGCCGCGGGGCCCGAGCTCGCGTGCCAGCCCCCGGGTGAGGCCGGCGACGGCGGCCTTCGACATCGAGTACAGCGACGCATTGGCCGTGGGCGAGCGGTCACCGTTGATGCTTCCGATGGTGACGATCCTGCCGCCATCCCGCAGATGCGGGGAGGCCGCCTTGATCGCGGCGAAGACGGCGCGCACATTCACCGCGACAATCTTGTCGAAGTCCTCCAGGCTGGCTGTCTCGACATCGCCGAAACTGGCAATCCCGGCGTTGTTGACCAGAATATCCAGTCCCCCAAGGTGTTCCGTCGCCTCGTTGACGGCGGCGGCAAGCTGATCGGGGTCGGCGACATCGGCCTTGATAGCCAGCGACCACCCACCTGCTGCCTTCACATCAGCCACCACATCGGCGGCCTGTTTCGCTGAGCTTGAAAACGTGAAGACAACACGTGCGCCGTCGGCGGCAAGCCTGCGCACGATGCCCGCGCCAATTCCGCGCGATCCACCGGTGACGAACGCGCGGCGGCCCGTGAGTGGCTGAGTCATGTCAATCCCTTCGGTCGGTACTCAGAAGACAAGGGGACCGGGGTCCGAAACATTCCCACCTGTCCGATTCGCGCACGGTATGCCCGTACCCCCGGCATACTCGCTGTGTGTCGTCCGCTGACATTCATCCAAGTCTCCGCTTGGCCGCCAAGGTTTTTCCACGGCAGGTCGGCCTTCCGCGAACGCTGTCGACGCTGCGCGCGGTTATCCGCGCCTCGGGGCTGCTCCCAAGGTTCGGGATACGGACCATGGCAGTCAACGACGACGTGACCGTACGCGCACACGTTCCCAAGAACCTCAACGAACCGTCCCCAGCGCTGTTGTGGATTCACGGCGGCGGCTATGTGATGGGCACCGCCCGCCAGGACGATCTCTTCTGCCGCAAGGTGATGCGGGAGACGGGACTTCCCGTCGTGTCCGTCGACTACCGCCTCGCGCCCGAACATCCCTACCCCACCCCCATCGAGGACTGTTATGCCGCGCTGCGCTGGTTATCCGTGCAGGGCTGGATCGACCCGACCCGCATCGCCATCGGCGGTGCCAGCGCCGGCGGTGGACTGACCGCGGCACTGGCGCTGCTGGCACGCGATCGCGGCGAGGTGGCCCCCGCCATGCAGCTGTTGGTCTATCCGATGCTCGATGACCGCACCGCCGCGCGCACCGATGTCGACGAAACCACGCTGCGGATGTGGAGCAACAAAAGCAACCGGTTCGGCTGGGATTCGTATCTCGGCAACGCAGACCCCGATGTCGCGGTGCCGGGCCGCCGCCCCGATCTGGCGGGGTTGGCGCCGGCATGGCTGGGCATCGGGACCGCCGACCTGTTCCACGACGAAGACCTCGCCTACGCCGAACGCCTGCAAGCCGCCGGGGTGCCGTGCGAGTTGGAAGTGGTCGAGGGCGCCTTCCACGGTTTCGACAGATTCGCGCCGTGGGCGCAGGTATCGAAGGACTTCGTGGCCAGGGCCTGCCGCAGCCTGCAGCATGCGCTCATCTGAACTGCGTTCGCCGAGAACATATCTCCGAATTCTGAGGCGTCGATATTGTCGAGCGTGCACCGAATGCACCGAACGCCTACGGGGTACCGGCACGACCTAGAACCCCACACGCTAATGTAAATGAATATCGTTATCGTTGTCATTAGTGCTGCGGAGGGTGCGGAATGGCTATGCCGGTGTGGATGGCGTCTCCGCCGGAGGTGCATTCGGCCCTGCTCAGCGGAGGTCCGGGCCCCGGACCGCTACTCGCAGCCGCTGCCGAATGGTCTTCGCTGAGTGCGCATTACACCGCCACTGCCGACGAACTTCGCGCAATTCTGGCCACTACCCATGCCGCAGCGTGGCAGGGCCCCAGCGCGGACATGTATGTGGCGGCGCACGTTCCATACCTGGAGTGGCTGACCCAAGGTGCCGTCGAAAGTAGTGGCCGGGCCGCTCAGCACGGGGCCGCGGCGGGCGCCTACAGCTCGGCACTCGCGATCATGCCTACCCTTGCCGAGTTAGCCGCCAATCACGCTACACACGCGGCGTTGATGGCCACAAACTTCTTTGGTATCAACACCATTCCCATCGTGGCCACCGAGGCCGACTACGTCCGCATGTGGGTGCAGGCCGCCACCACGATGGCGACGTACCAAACGGCCTCCGATGTCGCACTGGCGTCCACACCGCCCGCTACGCCGCCACCGCCGATCCTGAACGGCCACGATCACGACCACGACCACGAGCACGGCGAAGACCACGGTCACGGGGACCTGGACCCCACCAACCCGGAGTGGTGGGTGCACGTCGCCGGTGAGATGGTCGAGCATATTGAGCTGCTGTGGAACAACCTGCTGACCGATCCGGCCGCACTGCTGACCAACCTTCCTTTGGTGCTGGCGGACGTGGCTTTTCATGCCGCACAACTGGCTTCGACAATCGGCCAGTTCGCCCCCGCCTTGATCCAGCCCGCGCTGGCTCTGGCGATCGCCAGCCTGGGTTCGGTGGCCGGGCTCGCCGGCCTGTCCGGGATTCAACCATCTCCTGATGCTCTTGCCGCGGAACCGGATCCCATTCAGGAGCCTCCGACAGCGGCGGCCGCAGGGTCGGCACCGACGAGCAGTCCATCTCCGTCAGCTCCGGCATCGGCCCCTTCCGGTGCACCAGCGCCTACCGTCACCAGCACTGCGCCCGCGCCGTCGCCTCCGCCGCCTGTCGGCGACCCAGGCTTCTCCTTCCCGTATGCCGTGGGTGGCGGACCCCGCATCGGCGCGGGATTGGCATTGACGAGCCGGGTTCGCACGAGGTCGAGCGCTACAGCATGGAATTCAGCATCAGAACGGGCAGCAACGGCCGCGACAGCGGCAGCACGGCAGGCACGCCGACGACGGGATCGGAGCAAGGACGAAGGCCGCGCTGTCGAATACATGGATATGGACGCCACCGCGACCTTTGGGGACGAGCCTTCCGCAACGGCTTCACGACGCGGTGCCGGACCGATGGGGTTCACCGGTACTGCATCCAGACAAGACACGGCGGCAGCGGGATTGGCGACATTGGGTCGCAATGACGATCTCAGCGAGGGGGCTCGTACGCCGATGATTCCGAACACCTGGGATCCGGATGGCAGTGATCCGCGCTGACTACCATCGACGCGGCCGCGGCCATTGAGAATGATCCGTGGCGGAACAGTCTCGATAATCGCAGCCGCCACGAGACACCCCACACACGCTCAGCGCCCCGGCAACGGCTCCAGGCGCAGCGATCCCCGCGAACACCGGCTCCGAGAACCGCTTCATCGAGCCATCGAACTCCACGACGGTTACTGGCATGGCGCCCCGCGCTGCGAGCTCGATACCGTCACCGAGTTCACTCAAACGCAACAGCAAACATCGTTGGTCTGGGTCATGCCAAAAGGCACCGGAATTATGGGCATTCCGCACGACGGCCAACCTGGACTTGGCTAATTGACCCGAGTCGGCGCGCCCGCGTCAGGGGCAGCGCGCGGCACTATGCAACACCGCCTTTACGAATTTGCTAGGTTGCTGGCCGTGGCAACGATCGATGACCGCAGCGACCTGTCGGCGTACTGGCGGCTGAAGTTCGATTTCTATGACCGTTACGGGACGAGATTTACGCCGGAAGCGGTCGCCGCCGCGAAAGCCAGACCCTTCGCGGTCAGGATGCGGTCGGCCATCAATCTGCCTGCACTGTTTTTCGGGCCCATCTACTTCATCGTGAAAGGCATGTGGCGGAAAGCCGTAACCATCATGCTGCTAGGCCTACTCCTTGGTGTGGTGGTGTACCTCGCCTTCCCGGGGCTGGGATTCGGAGGATTCGGCACCAACGGCGCCGTGTACATGATTTTGGCGGGCCCGGCCTACTACCGGCATCGGGCCAAGGGCAGCCGGTCGTGGAATCCGCTCGACGGCATCGGCTGGCGGTTCAACCGTGAGATGCGCGAAGCCTGGGCGCAGCGCCGCAAGTAGGTCTGTCCACAGCGGAATGGGACCGTGTACGCCCCCGGCATGGACGCGCGTGCCCGAATACGGAAAAGCCCGCTGTCACCAGCGGGCTCTCATGGTGGCCAGGGCCGGGATCGAACCGGCGACCTTCCGCTTTTCAGGCGGACGCTCGTACCAACTGAGCTACCTGGCCGGACGGCAGATCCACAGAAACTGCCTCGCCGTACTGGCGACCCTGACGGGACTCGAACCCGCGACCTCCGCCGTGACAGGGCGGCGCGCTAACCAACTGCGCCACAGGGCCTTACTCTGCTCCCAGTATGAACTGGTTGCGTACCCCCAACGGGATTCGAACCCGTGCTACCGCCGTGAAAGGGCGGCGTCCTAGGCCACTAGACGATGGGGGCCCATGTCCGAATCACTCCGGGGTACTCGTCAACGTGGTCACGTTGGGAGCTCGCCTAGCTTAGGGCACAACCTCCCCAGAACCCAAACCGGATTACCTCGGTGCTGACTCGCCGCTGCGACCAGTATTCTGTCTCGGCACGCCCCTCTAGCTCAGTTGGTAGAGCTACGGACTTTTAATCCGCAGGTCGTAGGTTCGAGCCCTACGGGGGGCACCAGCGCGCCGGTTGCGATCAGCGGGAGCAGGAGCCTTATCAGGCCCTCCCCCGCTGCCTACCGTTCGGAAAATGACGTCGACGGCCCAGAGCACCACCGAGACAGCAGCGCCTCAGTCCCAGCCCGTGACGTTCCGGCAGGCGTTCTTCGTCGCCGTGACGGCGGGGCTCGGGTACGGCTTCGACTCGTATGCGGTGAACATCTACGGTCTGGTGCTGCCCGAGATCAAGAAGACCCTGCACATCACCGAGGCCCAAGCCGGATACATCGGCTCGATCTTTCTGCTCGGCTACACGATCGGCACCATCGGATTCGGCCTCGCCGCCGACCGGTGGGGGCGTAAAACGACCCTCGGAGCCTCGATCCTGCTGTACGGCATCACGACCGCCCTGGCAGGTCTCACGACGAACGTCGCCGCTTTCACCGGGTTGCGGTTTCTCACGGGTGTCGGCGGGGCCGGTGAGCTCGCGGTGGGGGCCCCTTACACCGCCGAGGTATGGCCGGCCAAGACCCGAGCCATAGGCGTTGGTGGCGTGATCTTTTCACTCTTCTCACTGGGTTACGTCCTGGCCGCCGGTGTTGCCCTGGTGCTGGTTCCTCGCTTCGGCTGGCAGGCGGCCTTCATCGTCGCGATCGTCCCGGCGATCGTGCTTTTCCTTGCCCGGCAAGGCATCAAGGAATCGCACCGCTACACAGCGACCCGGGTCAAGGTCGAACGTGGCGCCACCAAACCCACGCTGTGGCATCTGCCCGGCGTGCGACGGCGCCTCATGGTCGGATGGCTGGTTTACACCGCCAACGCGGTCGGCTACTGGGGCATGACACTCTTCCTGACCACCTACATCGTCAAGAAATTCCACGCCACCTCGGTAGAAGCGATCCGCTATGCCCTGATCTTCTTTCTGCTGCAAGCCGTGTTCGTGTTCATCGGCACCGCCCTGGCCGACTGGATAGGGCGACGCCCCTCGGCCATCCTTGCCGCGGTCATCGAAATCGCTTCCACCGCATTGGGAGCCACCTCAGACTCGCTCTCGCAGTATTTAGTGTTCGGCGCCATCTCTATCGCCACGCTCGGCTGGCTGTGGGGCGTCGGCGATACCTACGTCGCCGAGCTCTTCCCCACCGTGTTGCGCGGCACCGGATTCGGTATCGCAGTCGGCGGTGGCCGCGTCGTCTCCATCGCCGCGCCAACCCTGGTGGGCTGGGCCATAACGCAGTACGGAATCCAAACGCCCTATCTGGCGCTCAGCGGCCTGTGGATCCTGACGATCATCGGATACCTCTTGGGACCCGAAACCAAGGGCAAGGAGCTCGAAGACCTTGCCGACAAGGCCTTTACCGAAGACCTGGCCCCCTAACGAACGCCAATGGGGGCACCGGCAGCATGTGCCGATGCCCCCACACGCGCCATCTCTCAGCCGGCGAGTTCCTCAGCGGCCTCCGAGATGAGATCGGCGATGGCAACGGGCTGCGACGCCAGCGAGGCGTGGCTCGCATCCAGTTCGATGGTCTTGCGGGGGTTGATCCGCTGCGCCATCTTGCGTTCGTTCTCCGGGTTGATCATCCGGTCTTGCGTGGATACCTGATACCAGGAGGGCTTGACCCGCCATGCGGGCGCGGTGATGGCGTCCCCGAATGTCGATGCCAGCGGCGCCTTCTGAGTGACGGCCATGACGAGTGCCGCGTCCTCGGACAGGTCCTGAGCAAAGCTCTCGCGGAACTTGTCCTGCTTGATCCACAGGTAACCATCGCTGTCAGGTGCCAGATTGGCCGCGGCGGCGGGCGGCAGCTGTTCGGTCAGCTGCCCCGGGCTCTCACCGGCATCGGGGGCGAACGCCGCGACATAGACCAAGCCGACCACGTTCGGAAGATCGCCGGCCTCGGTGATCACCGCGCCGCCGTACGAGTGCCCGACAAGAAGCACCGGGCCGTCGATCTGCTGGACCATCCGCCGCGTGCGGACAGCATCATCGGCCAGTGACGTCAACGGGTTCTCCACCGCGTAAAGCTCCTCGTAGCCGCGCTTGTGCAGCTCGACGATCACGTTCCCCCAATGCGCGGCGCCACCCCAGAATCCGTGGACCAGGACGATGGCCGGTTTGCTGGACATATCTGCCTCTCAGTAGATGTTGGACGAGCTCAACCCCGTCGTGTCCGCCGTCGGCGGCACTGTTGACTTACCGGGGCTCCTCCAACATATTTGGACTATGGAGCAAGTGGTATGACCGATCATCCTGAATATTTTGCCGATCGGCCAAAATCGCACAGCTGGTTCTCAGACTCGACAGATATCGACGCCTTCTCCAGCGTCCTCTCCGCCATCGGGTTGAGGGGCGAAACTGTGATGCGTTGCTCCTCCGAGCCGCCCTTCGATATCGCCCTTCCGTCCAGCGATCGCGTACTCCACATCGCGGAGACCCCGGGGCTCCGCGTGCATATCGACGGAGACCCTGAGTACACCCTCGGTGCCGGAGACATGGTGCTCCTGGCACGCGGTACCGCACACCGCCTCGCCAAGGGCGAGCCCTGCTGCGTGCGAAGCCTGTCTGCGGCGGACGGGCACGTCGATGCGCGCGACACCTCGACGGCAACCCGTTGGATCAGTGGGCGGTTCACCGCGGAAAAGACAGCCGCTGATCCGCTGCTGTCGGTCTTGCCGCCGGCCATCGTCGTTCGGGCCGACCAGCCCGGCCATGAATGGCTCTCCCTGTCTCTTCAGCTCGTGCTGGCCGAGGTCGTCACGCCCAGCCCTGGATCCTGGGTGATGCTGTCGCGGATCCTGGACCTCCTGTTCATCCACGCGCTGCGGGAGTGGTCGACTTCCGATCGCGCCGAACCCGGCTGGCTCACCGCGGCCATGGATCCGCGCCTGGCCCCTGTGCTCACCGCGATACACAACAATCTGGAGCACCCCTGGTCCATCGCAGAGCTCGCCAAGCACGCACAGCAGTCACGCTCGGCCTTCACGCAGCGGTTCACCGCACTGCTGGGACAGCCGCCCGCCGGTTACATCACCGAGCGACGGCTCGATCGGGCGGCGCATCTTCTGCGCTTCAGCACCGAGGCGGTGAGCAAGGTCGGCAGGGCCGTCGGTTACACCTCGGATGCCGCCTTCAGCCGGGCGTTCCAGCGCCGATTCGGCGAGCCGCCCTTACGCTGGCGCATGCGACACCGGCCTCAATGACCTCAGGTCAGCGACTACCCCTGCGGCTCAGCACAATTCCGGCGATCACGATCGCCCCGCCCAGTGGTTCATGCCAGCCGATGCGCTCGCCCAACAACACGGCGCCCAGCAGCACCCCGATCACCGGGGTCAAGTAGGTGACCGACGAGGCCGCGGTGGCACCCCATCCGTTGATGATGCGGGTGTTCCAGACGTAGGCCAACCCGGTCCCCAGCACCCCCAGCGCCACCATGCTCAACACCACCGCCGGAGTCGCGTCCATCCGGTGACGGTCCACGAGCGCCACCACGACGGTCATCAGCACCGCCCCCACACCCACCTGAATACCGGCGACCGCCAGCGCGGGCAGACCCAGCGGCGTGACGTACTTGCGCATGTAGACGAAACCGATCCCGTAGCTCAGAGTCGCTCCAAGACAGGCGAATTGTGCGAGCACCGGGCCCCCGTGACCGAGCAGCTGCCATGGAGCCAGCACCACGCACACACCCACGAACCCGACCGCCAATCCGAGCAGCTGCATCCGGCCGGGGCGCTCGGCCCGCAGCGCCACCAGTGTCACCACAGTGGTCATCAAGGGAGTTGCCGCGTTGTAGATACTCGCCAGCCCGGAGTCGATGGTCTGCTCGGCCCACGGATACAGCACGAACGGAACAACACACAGCGTCAGCGAGACCACGCCGATATGTCCCCACACCTTGACCTGGCGCGGCAGCGGAACTCGGAGCAGCAGAACCAGGGAGACGAGCGTAAGGGCACCGAAATCCAGGCGCGCTGCCGCCACCTGCAGCGCCGAAAGCCCCTGCAGACCGATCTTGATGAAGAGGAAACTCGCGCCCCACACCAGGGCAAGAGCTGCGAACTGAAGAGGGAGCCAGCGATTACGGGCCGGAGCGACGGTCGCGGTATCCACCGGGCAATTGCACAGGACTACCGGCCACCAGCGCTAGCGGTTTTCCGCCGTCACACCCCGGTACTGGACCCCGGGCGCGCGATCATCAGCACGGTGACCACCGCCCACAGCAGGTTGAAGATCCCGGTGAACATCGCTAACCGCGCGAACACCCGCCCATCGAGCGACTCACCTTCGCCCAGCTGGGCCAACACCCGCTGCTGTCGCGGCAACACCACAAACACCAGCACCGCCGCGGCCGCCCCCGTGAGCACCAGCGATGCGATCAGCCAGGGGGTGCCCAGGACACCCATCAAATCTGCCAGCGGCAGACCGAACATCGGAATCGCGATCCCCACCGCCGCGTACACCCGGCAGACCCGGTGCAGGGTGCGCAAGCTTCCCAACTCACCAGCGCCGTCGGGCGAGGCCGCGGCGCGACGTGCGAACGCTGGAAACATGCTGGCTGCCACGGCGATTGGGCCCACCGCGAGAATCACCGCCAGCACGTGGATCGAGAGCAATACCTTGGTCACGCGCAGACGGTATCGGTCCCGCCGCGGCGCCGAAAGCCCGCCGCTGGCCATATTTCGACGACTTTCGGCCGTATCCTTCCCCAATCTTGGGAGTATGTGCCGATGGGCCGTCGAATACTGATGTACTTCACCGTGTTCGGGATCGCGATGTGGTTCTTCGGAAACCTCTACGAGGCCATCGTGATAGGACCGAACATCGCCGGTGACACCAAGGAGCAGCTGAAGGCATTCCAGCAGTTCACCGAGGTGACCAATCCCGTCTACTACTACATCCCGCTCACCCAGATCGCCGCCATCACCCTGATCGTCTGGTTCGTGCGCACCCCGCGCAGAGCCCCCGAGAAACTCTCGCTGTTCCTGGCCTGCCTCGTCGAGATCGCGGCCGTCGTCCTGTCCGTCTATGTCATCGTCAAGCTCAACATGACACTCTTCTTCGGCGCTCTGGGCGAATCCCCCAGTGAGCTACATCAGCTCGCGCTGCAATGGAACATGCTGAACCTCGTCCGCGTGGTTCTCACCGCGATCGCGCTACTGTTCGCCATGAGAGCCCTGCGCCTCGTCTGGCAGTCCTCCGGTCGACACCCGACCGCCACCGTGTGAAGCTTCCCCTGTTCCGAACGTCTCAACGAGGAGATCTGCATGTCCAGCACCCCAAGGACAGTGGTCATCACCGGCGCGAACGCCGGAATCGGCCTGGCCACGGCGCACCGGCTGGCCGCCGATGGGCACACCATCGTGATGGCCTGCCGCAATCAGCAGAAGGCCCAGGCAGCCCGCGATGAAATCCTGGCCGCAACACCCGGCGCTCCCGTCGACGTCATGTCGCTGGATCTGTCCTCGTTCGAGCACATCCACCGTTTCGCCGGTGAGCTAGCCGCACAGCATCCCCAGGTCGATGTGCTGATCAACAATGCCGGCGCCTCACCAATGCGCCAGTCCAGGACCGAGGACGGCTTCGAACTGCAGTGGGGGGCCAACTATCTGGGGCCCTTCCTGCTGACGCACCTGCTGCTTCCGCAGCTGCAGGCCGCCCGAACCGGCGACGCCCGCGTCATCCACCTGGCCTCCGTCGCCCACAGCGTGGGCAGGATCAATGAAAAGACTTGGCGTGGACGGCGTTTCTACTTCACCTTCTCCGCCTATGCCCAGTCGAAGATGGGCAATCTGATGTTCAGCAATGCCCTTGCCCGCCGCCTCCCCGAAGGAGTCACCTCGAACGCGCTACATCCCGGCAACGTCAGATCCGAGATCTGGCGTGAGATACCGCAGCCCATCCGGCCGTTGGTGATGCTGGCGCTGATCACACCGGAGCGGCCCAGTCAGCTGATCACCGACATGGCGGTGGCGGAGGAGCACCGCGGGCACAATGGGGAATACCTCACCGCACAAAAGCCGAGCCCGGTCCGGCGTTACACGAAAAAGCTGGCGGCGCAGGATGACCTGTATGCCAAGAGCTGCGAGCTGGTCGGCGTCGAGCCGCTTCCGGTGCGCGGCTAGCAGACCTTCTCACTTCACGGCGTGAATTCCGTTGTACAGCACCATCACACCGATCACTACCAGGATTGCCGCCATCAAGGCCGCGTTGTTTTTCTCCATCCAATCCTTGAGCCGGCCCATGGTGCCGTCGAGTCGGTGCCCCGCGGCCGCATAGGCCAGTATCGGGACAGCGACCGTCGATGCGGCGACAGCGACGAAGAACGCCGCGGCCGTCCAGCGATCTGCGATATCCAGCCCGCTGGCGCCGATCGCCAATCCGGCCGGAACGCAAATGAACAGGACATCGGGCCGTACCACAACCAAAGCCGCCCCCGTTATCGCCGCCCGCGCCGGGCCGATCGTCGAGAAAGATCGCATCCAGCCCGGCGAGTCGGTGTGATGATGCCGGGTCAGCCACCGGTAGATACCGAACAGGATGAGCGCCGAGCCAAGCGCCACGCGCACCCACGAGGCCCAGTTCGGCGCCGACCGGTGTAGCCCGCCGAGTAGTCCGGTGGCGGCGACGCACAGCGCCGTCAGCGCGGCCAGGCCCAATAGCCACCCGGCCAGGAAGGCGAGACCGCTCGGCCGTGGCCTCGGAGCCTGCAAGACCAGCACCGCCGGGATGACCGTGATCGGCGACAGCGCGATGACCAGCCCGAGCGGAACCAGCCCGGTGAGGACAGAACCCCAACTTCCTGCCATGAGCAGCATCTTCGCACCCTGAACACGATGTCACCGGCGAAAAGTAAAGAAGGGCCGCCCGCCGGTTAGGACGCCGTGGGGCTGTAGTGATGGGGACTGTCGCGCAGCGCCACCGGAGGCAGGTAGCGCGCTGAAGTCTGCGGCAGCGGCGCGTTGGCGGGCATCCGCCCGGTCGCCCGGTCCCACCCCGCCCGTGCGCGCGGATGTTTCCTCCACCGGAACGGCACCAGGCGGAAGATCGCGTGGTTTACCCGCCCCAGTAGCTCAAGACGCCGCTCGTCGCGGTCGGTCCACGTGTACCCCAGGCGTTTTCGCACTGGATCATCGAACATCCCAACCATCACCCACTCGGAGAACCGGGTGAAGAGGGGAAGCGCTAAGCGCCACATCCAGGTCGGCATCAGCGGCAGGAACGGCGGCTTGGGCAACTTGGCAAAGTCCAGCAGATCACGCGTCGCCTTGTTGTCCTCTAAGACGTTGGCGCACATGTCATCCCAATAGTCCTGAAACTCCTCCCAGGTCTTGGGCACCGGCCGCATGCTCATCCCGTACATCCGGTACCAGACGATGTGCTCATCGAAAAGCTGCCGCTTCTGCCCCTCGGTAAGTCCCGCACCGAACCGCTCCACCGAGAGCAACAACGCTTTGAAAAAGGTTGCGTGGGCCCAATAGAAGACGTCGGGGTCGAGCGCGCTGTACCGGCGCCCTTGACTGTCAACACCTTTGATGCCGGCGTGATATCCGCGCACCTCGGCGCCCGTTATCGGCGCACGATCCCCGTCGAAGACCACGCCGGTGATCGGATACAGCGACCGCAGGAGCCGTTCCCACCGCTCACGCAGAAACGTGGAGTGCTGCTCGACGGCGGCACCGAGCTTCGGGTGCATGTTCTGCATCGCGGTGGCGTAGGAGCCCATCAACATCCCGGACCAGTCCGCGGTGAGTTTCCACGTCAGCGATTCCGGTCCCAGCGGCACCGGTATGGACCGATCCGAGCCGTGGGTGACCGGACACCCCGCCGTCAGAGAATCGACCTCGCCGTCGGTCATAACCCACTCCGTTGTCGCCCATTCCAGAAACTGAATTGCGATTCAGTTACACGCCGACACTAGGGGGACCGATGTGGTGACGTCAAGCACCAAAAAGCCGGGTTCAGGAGACCTTGGGGTTGTAATGGTTGGGACTGCCCCAAGTATCCCGGGGCGGCAGGTTGCGGTCCGGGGTCTGTGGCAACGGGGCGTCGGCAGGGATACGCCCGACGGCGCGATCCCACCCCGCGCGAGCCCGGGGGTGACGGCGCTTGCGCTCCGGCACGAACTTGAAGAGCACGTTGACACCCTGCCCAAACTTGCGGTGTAACCATTCATCGCGCGCAGACCAGGTGTAGCCGAAGCGTTCTCGGACGGCAGGGTGATACAGCCCGACGGTCAGCCACACGAACATCGGCGCCACCAACCGTCGCTGGAGCCGCCACAGGCCCTCGGGAATCCAGGGCGCAAACGGCGGCACCGCCAGAGTGGTCAGGTCCAGCACATCCCGCGAGGCCTTGTTGTCCTCTAAGACGTTGGTGCACATGTGATCCCAGTACTCCTGGAAATCCTCCCAGGTCTTGGGCACCGGCCGCATGCTCATGCCATACATCCGGTACCAGGTGACATGCTCGTCGAAGAGCTGGCGCTTCTCGGCCTCGCCGATACCGCCACTGAGCCAGTCCGCCACGACGATCGTGCCCATGAAGAAGGTCGCGTGCGCCCAATAGAAGACGTCCGGATTGAGTGCGCTGTACCGGCGCCCCTGATCATCAACCCCCTTGATGTTGACGTGATAGTCGCGCACCTCGGCGCCTGTCGCCGGGGCCCGATCCCCGTCGAATACGACGCCGCCGATCGGATACAGCGAGCGCAGGAGCCGCTGCCAGCGTTCCCGGAAGAACAGGGAGTGCTGCTCGACGGCGGCGCCCAGCTGTGGATGCATGTTCTGCATGGACCCGGCATAGGGGCCTTGCAACACCCCCCGCCAATCGCCGAAGTACTTCCACGTCAACGACTCAGGGCCGAGCGGCACCGCTACCGACGAACCAGACCCGTGACTCACCGGACAGCCCGACACGAAGGTGCCGGATTCGGCGACAGGCTGCGTCTGGGCGACCTCGGACATATCGTTGACCATTCGGAACGCTCCGTTGCAGTTCGACGTATAGTGACAATCAAGGTTGTCAACTTTGATATCAGATTAGGAGGCCCGTGGCGAACGGTCAAGCGCAGCGGCGTAGCTGGGCGGGCGTCTCAGCGGCCGAGCGCGCAGATGAACGGCGGCGCGAGCTCATGGCGGCCGGCGTGCGACTGCTGGGGCTCAGCCCCCGGCCGGCCGTCACCGTCCGGGCCGTATGCCGATCCGCGGGCATGACCGAGCGGTACTTCTACGAGAACTTCTCCGACCGCGACACGTTTGTCCGTGCGGTCTACGACCACGTGGGCTTTCGCGCGATCGAGGCGCTCAGCGGCGCCCGATCCGCACACGAGGGTGTCGACGCTTTTGTCCGGCTCATGGTGGACGAACCCACCATGGGGCGAGTCCTGCTGATAGCGCCGACCTTTGAGCCGACGCTCTCGGAATCCGGTTATGACTGGCTGCCGCGATTCGTCGCGTTGCTACAGGGAAAGCTCAGTACCAACCTCGCCGACGAGGTGCAGCAGCAATTGGTGGCAACCAGCCTGGTGGGCGCGCTGACGAGCCTTTTCAGGGGATACCTGAACGAGGAGCTGAACGTGGGTCGGCAGCGGTTCGTGGACTACTGCGTGCAGATACTGCTGCAGGGCGCTACCGCGACGCCACCAACCGGGGCGACCGGGCCGACTACGTCGCTGCGGACTTCGCCTTATCCTCAGCAGCCTTCTTAGCCGCCGCGACCTCTGCCTTGTAACAACGCAGGGTAACGTGGACCATCTTTCCTCGGTCGTCCTGCCCCTTCTTGACGGTGAACGCTTCCTGATGCGCGACAAGGCAATTGTCGAGGCCCACTTGATCACCAGAGCGACCCGCAACGACGACCGTGTAGCCCTCACCCTTAAGAGTGGAGGAGGCGTCGGAGTAGAACTGCCCGGTTGTATCGGTCGGGCCACCGGCATGGGCCATCCCGGCCATCGCCAACGAGAAACCCGCACCCGCAACCGCGACGATGGTCGCGTTGACTACCGACTTCACTGGATACACCTCCACCTTGGAATGTGGGCAATCATACTGCGGGTGTAGCGCCCTCGCAGCCCGAGCGAGAAACGCATCGATCCGCACGTCGGAAGGCGCGCGGAAGGGTATTTGTGCGTCATGATCCGTCCACTTGTGTGCAACCGCCGTTTACAGATATATTGACTGCAACTTCCAGATACAGATAACTCTGTCGAGACCTGAGGAACGTGTCCATGCAGAAGGAATTC
>NZ_MAEW01000026.1 GCF_002013375.1 Mycobacterium sp. D16Q13
AACGCCAGGCCAAGCGCGCCGAGCGCAATGCCGCCAAGGTCTTGGTTAGCCGCTAACAGCAGTGCTTGATGGGCGCCACCGGTGCGGCGTCACCTTCTGTCCGTGAGGCGTCGAGGAACGCGTCCAGGTCGACCCTGCGCCCGCCGATCGGTTGCCATCTGCTGCCGTTCTCGTGATAGAAGATCTGGCCGTCCAGCAGATCACCCCAGTAGTAGTACTGGAACGGCGACATGGATACGTGCACGCCCAACCGTGCGGGGCGATCGAGCTGTGCACGGGTGGCTCCTCCGGCATGTTCGAGGCGCCACCGGTGATCGGTGCCGAGCAGGCCATGACCCTGCAATGCCGCCTCGTACGCATCAAGCTGCTCGCGAGCAGTAATTCAACGAGCGGGTTCCGCCCACCGTGCCGGGGTCGATAGCCGCACGCCTGGTGGCAGCCGAGTCGACGTACGCAAAGGACGTCGCGCCTGACCCAACCCAGACCGCGCCATCGGTCCACAGCTTGACACCCGTTTTGCACAGCAAATCGTCGCTGGCAGTGAATGTTTCTGGCTCGGTGTAGGTTTCGGTGGTCGACATCTCCCACAGACTCACCCGCAGCGGACGTGACGGGGACGCGGCGAGTGCCTCGTACGCGGGCTTGAGCTGAGGGTCGTACGTCATATCCGAAGTTGATGTGTATCCGGCACGGGACATCACGGCGAAGAACTGTGCGGCTGAGTGCAAGGGATTGCCCAGCCCAGCGATCAGGGGAGCGAGCACTTCCGTCAGCGCGGGAACTTCAAACCCGCGCCCCTTGAGAGTGCCATCGGGGTTGCGTTGATAATGCCCGCCCACCGGGTCCGCCGGCGGAGCGCTGTCCCACCGAAGTAGACCCCGTGGCCGGAATTGTCAGTGACGGCCGCGACCCGATCACCGAATATCTGATCCAGCTCATCGACATCCGGTGCAGCATGTTCATGCAGGAGCGCGTCGAATCCGCTGAAAATCAACGGTTCTGAGGGATCTGTGTGTTCGCGAGTGCATCCCGAAACGCGGCGGTGACGTCGGCCCAGCTTGACGCCTTCCAGGGGGCGATCGAATGGACTGGCGCTTCGGTGATGACGCCACTCATGAACGGATGGCCATGTGGTTCAACGAAACCGGGAAGAAGCGCCCCCGCTCCGGTGTCGATTACCTCGACACCCGGCAACGCCGCGGCGCGCTCCTTGCGGCGCGTGCACTCCTTCCCGCCGAGTGGAGTCGGTCCTGGCCGTCACACAAGTATCTGGTGAAGGGCGCCATGACCTGGGGGAATGCCCACGTCTCCCCGGTATGGACCACGACAACGCTGAATCCCGAACCGCCCTGCCTGCCGCGATGCTGGCGGCTGGTTCGAGTCTGCGACAGAATCAGGGTGTACTCCGTGACGAGAAAGAGAGACAACCAATGACCGATTGGGATGTGGCCGGCCGGGCGAACTACGTGTCGTTCACGAGCTATCGCAAGGACGGCACGGCGGTGTCCACACCGGTCTGGATTGCTCCGGCCGACGGCAAGCTTTACTTTTTCTCGGAGGTCAGCGCGTACAAGGTCAAACGCATCCGGCGCAATCCCGCGGTGACGTTGCAGCCGTGCAGTGTTCGCGGGCAGCTGACTCCCGGTGCGCCAGTCGTGGCAGGTACCGCGCGGGTGCTGGACCTCGACGACACTCCCCGGGTCCGCAAGATCGTCAACCGCAAATATTGGCTTTTGGGCCCGTTGAGTGAATTCGGAGTCTGGATTGCCCGCCGCCAACAGGCGTCGGTTGCCATCGAGATCTCCCCCGGTGTCCCTGTTTCGCCGTAACTGGGCCAGGCTTTGCGCAGACTCAGATCAAGATCGCATGGCGATATGATCAACGTGTGAGCGTACGAAGCCTAAATCTGGACGATTTACGGTGCTTCGTAGCGGTTGCCAACAGATTGAATTTTACCCAGGCGGCACGAGAGCTGCATCTGACTCCATCCGTCCTGAGTAGGCGGATAAGCAATGCGGAACGACTTCTCAATGCGAATCTTTTTCTCCGCGACACACGTACGGTCGTGCTGACAGGCGAAGGTGCGCGGCTGCTTCCGCTCGCGCAGGAGATCATTGAGAAGTTCGACAAGATGCCGCATGAAATCTCCAAGGGTCCACTCCCGGTGCGGAAAATTCGGTGCGGCATCCCTCCCTGGTTGCCTCCGGCATTACAGGCCAAGCTGACCACCTTGGGGGAAAGTAACACCGAGAAATTCAAGTTCACACAGGCGCCGCTCGCCAGCCCCGACATCATCGAAGGGATACTGAACGAAAGGTTGGATTTCGGCTTCGTCAGGCCCAATTCGCATGCGACCGTGCTGTCCTACACGACCGTGTGGAAGGAAAGGATCGGCGCCGTGCTCTCGCGCGAGCGGTACGAGACTCGCGATTCGATCTCCGTCGCCGAGCTCCTCGTGCTTGATTACATCGGCGACCGGCGTGACAGCGATACCGAGTACCGGCGCCATGTGGAAACAGAGCTGGAGAAGCAAGGGCCACTCACGCGGACGGAATTCACACTCGGCGACGTCGTACGGGTCAAGCAGGCAATCGCGTCAGGGCAGGCTTTCAATCTGGCGCCGATCCCGGCACCTGGCGAACCGAACGCGCTGGAATACGACGAGTTCGTACTTGTTCCGATATCGGATCTGAATTTCAGGCTCTTGACCTGTCTGGCGTACCGGGACGACACGGCCGGACGTGATCGCGAGCTGCAAGAGATTCTTAACACGGTAATTCTGCTGTTCCGCGAATAGCCGCGTGGGAGGGGGCCCGCCTCGCGGCGGACCACCTCATACTGTCCTCGGTGTCAATGGCGTCCGAACCGTCGCCTCGGGCGCCCAGCGCCTGACTCCTGCCCCAGCGGCTGTTCCGGGGAGCTGCTACGGCAAATGAATCGATTGGTGCGGCACCTTTCCTATCGTTTGCCTTGGCCAACATGAGTAGACCTGGAATTTACATTTTCGATACCTTCGAACATGCCTTACCTTGTGCTACAGACTATTTGAGCCTCGCCCCGAGGGTCACGTGGTAAAGCGCATTGCGGAACTCATCCAATTCGCTCGCTCGATCTCAGAAAAGCTGTAGTAATTCGCAAACACCTTGACTATCACGAGTGTGGCGATTTCACCATCCGAGGTACACCCGGTGCTGGTGGGGATTGTGCAGTATGTTCATTCGCAAAGGTAAAAGCACAGCATCGGGGCCTCGAGGAGTTATGAAGCTTGGGCAGGTATTCGATAGACGTCACAATGCTCTGACCATGTGGCGTCTCGTTCTGGCGATCGGAGTGGTCCTCTACCATTCCTGGCCCCTGACCGGTCGCCAGATTGACTACGCACCGGCGGTGCGGCTGCTCAGCAACATATTTGCCGATGGATTCTTTGTGATCTCCGGATTCCTCATCACCGCGGCGTGGATGCGTCGTCCGTACCTCAAGGAGTACTGGGCATCCCGTGTATTGCGAATCTTCCCGGGCTTGTGGGTATGTCTGCTCGTGGTCGCCTTCGTCATCGCTCCGATCGCCGCCAGGGTCCAGCACTCCACTGTCACCCTGTCTTCAGAGCTCGCGTATGTCGTCAACAACGCCCTGCTCAATGTGGCCTATTTCGATATCGACGGCACCCCTGCGGATGTGCCATATCCGGGAGTCTGGAACGGATCCATCTGGACACTCTTTTTCGTTCTGCTCTGCGATGTCGTGGTTTCGGTGCTTGGCATTATCGGCCTACTGAAGCACCGCTGGGTCATTCCGACTCTGTTCGTCTTGGCGACAATGTGGGCGGCCTACGTTTCGTACACTCCACCGCTGTACAGCTGGCCGCAGGTGCTGGCCCGATTCTTCGTCGTGTTCCTTGCGGGCGCGATGCTCTACCAGTACCAAGACCACGTGCCGGCTCGCTGGTCGTTGGTCGCGGTGAGCGTCGCCATCGTTCTAGCGTCGGGATTCACGCAAAACTACCGGGTAATCGGCGCCCTACCACTGGCCTACGCGATCGTTGTTTCTGGCGCCCTCATCCGCAAAACGCGGCTGCGCAACGATCTTTCGTACGGCGTGTATATCTACGCATTCCCCGTCCAGCAGTTGCTGGCTTGCTGTGGGCTTGCCCGGTTGAATCCGTTCTTGTTCTTTCTTCTTGCCGCCACAGTCACCCTCCCGGTTGCCGCGCTGAGCTGGTTTGTGGTGGAGAAGCGTGCCGTGGCCCTCAAATCTCGTATCCACCGGAAGCCCGTCGAGCAACCCACCGCGCACAGGGTGGCGATGCCCTGACAGCAGCGCCAGTTGCGTTGGCGTTCAATGTCGTTGCGGACGGGATGGAAGTGTTCATGTGAATGGCAGAACAATGCGCGATCTTGGTGCTAGCTTCTGCTCTTGTGCTCCCCTTCACGCCTCGCCTGATCGTCGAGCCGGATGACGGCCTGGAACCGGTTCGCGATTTCATCGAGAGCGCGGAGACATCGCTTCTCATCAAACAATTCACCTTCACCGAGGAAAGCTTGATCGGGGCGGTGATCGGTCGGTGCCAGGCGGGTGTAGATGTCCGCGTGATGCTCAACCCGCAGCGGTCGGGCGGTGACCGAGCCAACGATGATACGTTCGAGACGCTCTCCACGGCCGGGGTGAAGGTCGCCTGGTCTAGTCCGAAATTCTATGTCACACATGAGAAGTCGATAGTCGCCGACAACAAGGCGGCGCTGGTGGCCACCTTCAACCTTTGTGAGAAGTACTTCACACGGACTCGCGACTACGGCGTCATCACGGCAGTGCCCAGCCATGTCAGACAGATCGTCGAGGTGTTCGAGGCCGATTGGGAGCACCGGGATTGGGTGCCGTCAGTCTTCGAGGGGCTGTTGTGGAGCAATGCGAACTCTCGCTACCACATGGCGGAGTTCATCGACGCGGCCGAACAGCGGCTCGACATCCAACATCCGAAGTACGTCGATGCGGTCATCCTGGACCGCGTCGCCGCAGCGGTGGACCGAGGTGTCAGAGTCCGTGTGCTGTGCGGAGGCAGACACGGCATCAGCGAATGGGACATTCTCGACACGTTCGCATCGCTGCGGACACTGCGCCGCATCGGGGTGAAGGTCCACAAGCAGAAGAACCTGAGGGTGCACGCCAAGCTGCTTGTCGTCGACAACGCCCACGCCCTGGTGGGCTCGATGAACATCGATCGCAGCGCCTTCGATCTGCGCCGCGAGCTTGGGATCACGATCACCGATGAACTTGTGGTCGCCCGGTTGCAGGATGTGTTCAACACCGACTGGGACCTGTCGCATCAATATGACCCGCCGGATCCGCTCGATTCATACCAACACCAGGAGGATGACTTCCCGCACGATCCGGAATTGATGCATGAGTAGCGAGGATGTCGATCCCCCACTGCCACAGGTATCCCTGTTTCGGTTGGCCTGGACGTTCAACCACATCGCGCTGGCCTCGTTCGGGGGCGGCCTCTCGGCATGGTCGCGGGAGGTGCTCGTCGTCGAAAGAAAGTGGCTGGGCGAAGAAGAGTTCTTGTCCGCGATGACGATGTGCCGAATTCTTCCGGGGGCCAACCAGATCAACATGGCCGTCTTTGTCGGCACCAAGATGCGTGGTGCCCCGGGTGCCGCCGCGGCCGTCATAGGCCTATGCCTGGTACCGCTGGTCCTCGTGTTGACGGTGTGCTACTTCTACTTTCGCTTCAAGGAGGTGCCCGCCGTCAAAGGCGTGCTACATGGCGCCTCGGCAGCCGCCGTGGCGCTCACCCTGGCAATGGTGATCAAGACGGGCCAGAAGTGCCTGACCGGGCTGATACCGGTTCTCTTGTTCACCGCCAGCTTCGCGCTCAACGGATTAATGCGCTGGCCCTTGCTGGCAACACTGGCACTGCTCGCACCGTTGGCTCTCTTCTGGGCGTGGCCCAGGAGGGCGTCCGCGTGAATACCTACTGGCAGTTGGTGGTGTTGTTCGGGTCGCTCTCGCTGATGTCCATCGGCGGCGGCAATGCGGTGCTGCCAGAGATGCACCTGCGCTCAGTGAGCGGCGAACACTGGTTGACCAATTCGCAATTCGCCGACATCTTTTCGATTTCCCAGACCACGCCGGGCCCGAGCATTCTGATCGTGGCGATGGTCGGGTACGCCGCAGGGCTTCCGGTCGGCGGCGTCGCGGGGGGCATTCTCGGTGGAGTCGTCGCGACCGTCGCCATGGTGTTTCCCGCCGCATCATTGGTGTACGCGGTGACGCGATTCTGGCAGCGGGCGCAGAAATCGAAATGGCGCATCGCGATGGAGCGAGGCCTGGCGCCGCTGACCGTCGGTCTGATCCTGGCGACGTCACTGGTGATGAGTCGCGCGGCGGATCACGATTGGCGTGCGTACACGCTGACTGGTGTCTGCACACTAATCTTCGTTGTCACAAAGATGAATCCCTTGATCGTGGTCGCCGCGGCGGGAGTGTTCGGCTACTTCGGCCTGGTGTAGTACCGCTATCCGGATCAGCGCCACCCATAGCCGGGTGCGCCAAACCCGTACCCAAATCCGTCGTCGCCTGCCCACATCCATGGCGAAAGGTCATCATCGGTACTTTGTGTGCACGCGGCATCGGGGCCCAGGCCACCCGAGAACTGGCACGGAGGTTCGGCCCTAGCCGGCGCGGCCAAGGTCACCGCTGCCACCAATACCGCTGTGACACATGCGCTGTAAGGCATTCCGCACCCCCTTTTTTTTTCGTGACAACAACGTGCGGGGCTGGAATTGAGATTAGCACCGGAATCGGTGATCCGCCGAGGGTTGAACCAGGCATTCTCGTGGTCTGATCTGCGGCGCGACATTCACTTGCGACAATGGCTGCATGGTTGAGCAGAGCCTCTGGATGCAAAAAGTCGCGGCCGATCCACACCATTCGCATTGGTACATCGAGCGCTTTCGCGCGCTGGCGCGTGAGGGCGCGGATTTGGCGGGCGAGGCCCGCCTCGTGGATGCGATGGTGCCGCGTGGTGCCCGCGTCCTCGATGCCGGGTGCGGCTCCGGTCGGGTGGGCGGATTTCTCGCCGCGGCCGGTCACAATGTCGTCGGTGTCGACGTCGACCCCGTGCTCATCGAGGCGGCCACACAAGACCATCCCGGATCGCGTTGGATTGTTGGCGATCTCGCCGATCTGGACCTGCCCGCGTGCGGTATCGCCGAGCCATTCGACGTCATCGTGTCAGCGGGCAACGTGATGGCATTTCTTGCCCCGAGCACCCGCATTCAGGTGTTGACTCGACTACGTGCGCACTTGGCGAGCGACGGCCGCGCGGTGATCGGTTTTGGGGCCGGCCGTGACTACGAGTTCACCCAGTTCTTCGACGATGTGGGCGAGGCCGGCCTCATCCCAGATCTTCTGCTGTCCACCTGGGACTTGCGGCCCTTCACCGACGACTCCGATTTTCTCGTCGCGTTGCTACGGGCAGGAGATACCCAGCGTGAACTCTGAGGGCGAGACCATCACGCGGAGCAAGCGGCAATCATTGGCCTTGGTCGGCATCGCTTACGTCATCGCCGTGTGCGTGGGCGCCGCGTGGCTTGCCTGGGGGCCAGGTACGGGACGCATGTGGCTGGACACCTTGATCGCCGATGTGCTGGCCACCGTGGTGATATTCGTGTTCAGCAGGCTGTACCGCAATTCGAGCTTCTACGACGCCTATTGGAGCGTGATACCCCCGCTGCTGCTGATCTATTGGTGGTCTCAGTCCGGGGTCTACGAGTTGCGTTGTTGGCTCGTCGCACTCGTCGTCCTGGTGTGGGCAGTGCGTCTCACGGCCAACTGGATATATGCGTTCCCCGTTCTGCACCACGAGGATTGGCGTTACCCCATGCTGCGCGCCAGCGCTGGGCGATGGAGTTTCCTGGCCGATCTGGTGGCGATCCATCTCACTCCCACGCTGCTGGTTTTCGTCGGGATGCTGCCGGCATATGTCGCGGTGACTCGACCCGGAGGCGACCTGGGCTGGCTGACAGCGATCGCATGTGCCGTTGGCCTCGCGGCGGTCGCCCTGGAGCTGGTCGCCGATACACAAATGCACCGGTTTACCCGCACCCGTCGCCCCGGCGAGGTGATGGACCGTGGTCTGTGGTCGTGGTCGCGGCATCCAAACTACTTTGGAGAGTTCAGTTTCTGGCTTTCTCTGGCGCTCTTCGGCATAGCGGTCTCCCCTGCGGATGCGTGGTGGCTGTGTCTCGGCGCCGCGGGCATGTTGGGGATGTTCCTGGGCTCGAGCATCCCGATGATGGAGCAGCGCAGTCTGCAGCGCCGCCCCGAGTACCAGGACGTGATCGCGCGGGTGCCACGATTCGTGCCGCGTCCACCACGGAAATCGACGTGAGACGTCGACGGGTCCTGGTCGCCGGGCTCGGCGACAGCGGCCTGCTCACCGCGATCCGGCTCGCGCGCCACTGCGATGTCGTCGGAATCTCCGCCAAACCCGGGTTGGTCAGCGGACAAGAGCTGGGCCTACGCCTGTCACGCCCAGCAGAGTGGACGCAGAACTACTGGGTCCCCTTCGACCGATTCCGCGGCTTGGACCGCGTGCGCACGGTGCACGCCGACCTTACCGGCGTCGACCTCAATGCCCGAACGGTTTTCGGCCAGGACGGTGACGGTTCACCGCTGACCGAACCGTATGACACGTTGATCATCTCTACCGGTGTCAGTAACGGGTTCTGGCGGCAGCCGACTCTGCAGTCGAGCGCCGAAGTGGCCGCGGACCTGCGTACGGCCCATCATCGGCTGGCCTCCGCGCATACGGTGATCGTCATCGGTGGCGGAGCCGCCGCCGTGAGCAGCGCTGCCAATCTGGCGATGACATGGCCGAACCTGCGCGTCGATCTGTACTTCCCCGGTGAACACGCGCTGACACAGCACTCGCCGAAGGTCTGGGACCGGATCCGCCAGCGGCTGAAGGAACTTCGCGTAGGATTGCATCCCGGGCATCGTGCACTCATCCCCGAAGGATTCGCATGCAACCGGATTACCGGCGAGCCGGTTCACTGGAGTACCGGCCAGTCACCGGCGTCCGCCGATGCGGTGGTGTGGGCCATCGGTCGCGTCCGGCCCAACACCGGCTGGCTGCCGGCGGAGCTGCTCGACGAGCACGGATTCGTGCGGGTGACACCGGAGCTGCACGTTCCGCACCACCGGGATGTCTTCGCTGTCGGAGACGTCGCGGCAACCGATTCGCTCCGCACCTCTGCCCGCAATCGTGCCGATCGGATTGTGGCGCACAATATTCGAGCCGGGGCCTCTGGGCGGCCGTTGCGTACCTACCGCCCACCCAGGTACCGGTGGGGCTCCGTGCTCGGTGTGCAGCCCAACGGGCTGGAAGTCTTCGCGCCCTCCGGCCATGCGTTCCGATTCCCGGCATGGTCGATCGAGCGCGTACTGCAACCCTGGATCATTAGACGCGGGATCTACCGGGGCATCCGCGACAACCGGCCGCTTGCCTCCACCGTCGACGCGCTCGAACCTCGCCGGAAGGACTGATCACTTGGGTATCGACAGCACCATTTTCCTCGCTGCGTGCGCGGGCCTTGTCACCCTCACTGTGTCGTGCGGGTCGTCGACGGTGCAATCTGGCCGGGAGCCGGTAAGCCGCACCGACTTACAGCGTCATGATCTGAGCATCCCGGACCGTGAGGCGCTGCAGACGCGTGTCGATTTTCAGCCGGGAGCCGAAGCCGCCAGGCACAAGCATCCAGGCGAGGAGATCATCTACGTACTCAAGGGCACGTTGGTCTACGACATCGATGGTCAGGGTTCCAAGACGGTCACTGCCGGCGATGTACTGTTCGTTCCCGCCGGGACCTTCCATTCGGTCCGCAACGTCGGCACCGACGAGGGTTCGGAGCTCGCGACCTACGTCGTCGACAAGGACAAACCCCTCGTGGTGTTGGCGAAGTAGGGCACGATATTTCTGGGGTCAGCCCGTGATGGTGTTACCTTTCACGGCAACCGCTTTGGCCCATTCCTGCCGCTCGGACACCGTGTAGACGCGTCCGTTGCGAAAGACGAAGTCCGCCTCGGTGCTGTCCGAATTGTCGCTGCTCGCTGTGGACGACGAATCGGTCCCGGTCGAGCATGCCGCGACGGCGCCCGCCCCGAGAGCGACCGTGGCTACGCGCAGCGCCGTCCGGCGGGTGGTCTTGGCACTCAACGACGAGAAATGCGGGGCCCACTCGGACGCGGTGCACATATCCGCACAATACCCAATCTTGACTGAATTTTCAGTTTGTTCTACCGTCGCAGTTATCACCCCCCAGGAGGTAAGCAATGCCCGAGTCGGGATTTGTCGTCGAAACCGCGTTCACACCACCGAGCTCGCCAGCTCGCGTACGCGAGCCACGGCGAGCGGCGCTCCGTGTGGGTCTGGTGCAGCACTGCTGGCTCGCCGATCCGCAGCACCTGCGCGACCAACTCTCCGAAGGCATCCGATTGGCCGCCGACGAGGGTGCAAAGGCCGTGTTCCTGCCGGAGCTGACGCTTTCCCGCTACCCCGCCGATGTACGGGCAGGTGCGAACCCGGGTGCCCGTGCCGAGGACCTGCTGTCGGGGCCCACGTTCTCCTTCGCCGCACAGGCCGCGAAGGAGAACGGCGTGCTGGTACATGCGTCCCTATACGAGCGTGCGGATGACGCTGATGGGCTCGGCTACAACACCGCCATCCTGGTATCCCCCAGCGGTGAGCTCGTCGGGCGCACCCGGAAACTGCACATTCCTGTGACCGCGGGCTATTACGAGGACACGTACTTTCGCGCCGGACCCGCGGATAACCCCTATCCGCTGTATCGCGTGGCCGAGCTTGATGATGCCGCGGTCGGGATGCCCACCTGTTGGGACGAGTGGTTTCCTGAGGTCTCGCGGATGTACTCGCTGGCGGGCGCGGAGATCCTGGTCTATCCGACAGCGATCGGTTCCGAACCGGCCTTTCCGGCCTTTGACACACAGCCGCTCTGGCAGCACGTGATCGTGGGAAACGGGATTACCGCGGGGACATTCATGATCGTGCCCAACCGTTTTGGCGATGAGGGAAATGTGAACTTCTATGGTTCCTCGTTCATCTCCGATCCGTACGGCCGGGTTCTCGCGCAGGCGCCGCGCGATGCCGCGGCGGTATTGGTGGCAGATCTGGATCTGGAGCAGCGCCAAGATTGGCTGGATCTGTTCCCGTTCAACATGACCCGCCGGCCCGACACCTACGCCCGGCTTACCGCACCTGTCGATACGGCTAATCCGTACGGGTCGCACGCGTCATGACCTGGCTCATGCCGCCGGAAACTGCCCGGCAGGAACGTATCTGGATGGCATTTCCGTCGCAGGGGGCGACCGTCTTCGAGAACGCGGAATCCACGCACGAGGCGCGTACCGCATGGGCCGCGGTCGCGCACGCCATCCTCGACTTCGAGCCTGTCTCGATGATCGTCGACCCGGCCGATCGCCCGGCGGCGCGCACATATCTATCACGGGAGATCGAGGTATTCGAGGCGCCGCTCGATGATGCCTGGATGAGAGACATTGGACCCACCTTCGTGCGCGGGGCAGACGGTGGCCTGGGTGCGGTGGACTGGGTGTTCAACGGATGGGGTGCCCGTGACTGGGCGCGCTGGGACAAAGACGCACACATCGGTGGGCTTGTAGGTCGGCTCGCCGGGGCGGAGATTGTCTCCTCTCCCTTGGTCAATGAGGGCGGAGGTATCCAGGTTGATGGTGAGGGCACGGTACTGGTCACCGAGACGGTGCAGCTTGATCCCGCCCGTAACCCGGGGCTGGACAAGCCCGCAGTGGAAGCGGAGCTGGCACGCACGATCGGCGCGCGGCATGTGATCTGGCTGCCGCGCGGCCTGACTCGTGACGCGCAGCGGTTCGGCACGAATGGCCACGTCGACATTGTGGTCGCCATCCCGTCGCCGGGACGGCTGCTGATTCACACACAGAACAACGCCACACACCCGGACCATGAGCTCACCAAGGAGATCATCGAGCTACTGGCGCAGAGTCACGATGCCCGGGGAAAACCTTGGGAGATAACGCAAGTCCCGGCGCCGGGCGTGCTGCGCGACAGCGAGGGCTGGGTGGACTACAGCTACATCAACCATCTCGTGGTCAATGACGCCGTGATCGCTTGCCGGTTCGGTGACCCGGCCGACGACACCGCCAAAGCCATTCTCGCCGAGGAGTATCCGGGGCGCGCCGTGGTGACCGTCGACGCACGTGAGATCTTCGCGCGGGGCGGCGGTATCCACTGCATCACCCAGCAAGAGCCAGCCCTGTCCTGATGGCAACACGATGCGGGATCGCGGCCATTCCCTAGCATGTAGCGAGCTGTCGAGACGGAAGGGAGGTGTCGGGTGACCAGCCGACAGGAAGCGATTCTGCAGGCCAGTGCCGCCGCCATCGCCGAGAACGGTGTCCGGGGCCTGCGTGTCAGCGATGTAGCACGGGTGGCCGGGGTTTCGTCGGGTCTGCTCTACTACCACTTCAGGGACCGTGATGGACTGCTCGCGGCGGCCCTCACCTACATCAACGATCAGGCACGCGCGTACCGGCAGGCCGCCAGCGGTTCCGGGGTATCACGGGGCCAGCTTATTGAGCATATTCTCGGGGAGATTCAGGATTCCGCCGCAGTAGTGGAGAACTCGTTGGTGTGGAACGAGTTACGTGCGTCTGCGGTCTACGAGGAACCACTGCGCGAACCCCTTGCGCGAACTTCCGAAGAGTGGACACGTGAAACCGCTGCCGCCATCCGGGCCGCTCAGGACATCGGTGAGGTCTCCGAAACCGTGGACGCGGACAACATTGCCCTGGTTCTCAATGCGCTCACCGAGGGTTTGGCGTCCCGTTGGCTTTCCCACGAACTGACCGCCGCCGAGGCGCGTGCTCATCTGCGCGCCACTGCCGAGTTGATGCTCCCCGCACATCGCCGTGGCCCCAAGGGTGTTCAGCCAATGCGCGGATGACGCGACAGCACCGCTATCTGGCCGTCGGATTGGAGTAGACGCGGCGGGGCGTGATGAGGACGGCGGCACGACGTTCCTCCGCCATCACGCGGTCGTAGATTTCCCAGTCGTCGTGAGTGCCGCCCGCCGCCTGAAAGATGTTGCGTAACAACAGGCGTAACGCCTCGCTGTCGACGCCGGGATCCGAGTCGTCGGGACCGATGATCTGCGCGGTTCCCTCGACTGTGACCCATTGCCACCCGGCCCGCACGACGATGGTGGCCCGCGGATCGGCCCGCAGATGGTCAAGCTTGCGGGTACCCCCTGCCGCCACCAGCGCGACGATCGGCTCGCCGGTTTGGGGATGCCGCATGACGCCGGCATTAATCACCGAAGACTGGACGCTGCCGTCGCCCCGAACCGTGCTGAGCACACACAGCCCGTGATCGAGCTGAACGAGCTCGGCGAATGCGGAAATGTCTGTCACGACTGAGTCCCTTCCGTGAGCTGCCACGAGCGATCTATCTCACTGTAGGCGGCGGGTTCGCTCACGGGAGTGAGCTGGCCACTCTCACATCGTTGTACGTGACGGTGTGCGCGACATTCGGTACCCGGCGGTGAGTAGCAACAGCCACACCGCCCCGACGACGAGCGCAACGCGAGTGTCGGCGCTAAAGGCCAGCAGGACCATGACGAACACCAAAAACCCGGTTGCGAACACCTGTAGGTACGGCCAGCCCGGCACCGGAAAGGCCGGGGCCGATGGATCACTGACGCTTGGCTGTGCCCGGAATCTGAAGTGGGACAAGAGGATCATCAGCCAGACAAAGATCGTCGCGAAGGTGGCGACGGATGCGATCATGACGAAAACGCGCTCCTCTATCGCATAGTTCAACACCACGCCGACGAGCAAGGCCGCCGTCATGACGACGACGGTCATCCAGGGGACACCATTTCGCGACACCCGCCTCATGATCGCCGGGGCCTGTCCCCGCTGGGCCATCCCGTAGATCATTCGCCCGGCGGCGAAGATATCGCTGTTGATGGCAGACAGTGCGGCCGTCACCACCACGATGTTCAACACGGTCGCGGCCGATGTGAGCCCCAGACGTTCAAAGATCTGGACGAAGGGGCTGCTGTTCGCATCAATGGATCGCCAGGGATTCAACGACATGATGACGGCGAGCGTCAGGACGTAGAAAAGCATGATGCGCACCGGGACTGTATTGATGGCCCGGGGAATCGTGCGCGCAGGGTCTTTTGCCTCGCCTGCGGTGATTCCGATGATCTCGGTGCCGCCGAACGCGAACATCACGATCATGAAGCTGCCTACGAAACCAGCCAGCCCGTTGGGAAAGAACCCCCCGTCATTCCATAGATTGGCGACACTGTGCTGAGCGCCGTGATCGGAAGATGTCCCCCACAGCAGGATCGCGATACCACCGCCGATCATCGCCACGATAGCCAGGACCTTCACCAGGCTGAGCCAGAATTCGACTTCCCCGAACACCTTGACGCTGAGCAGATTTACCGCGCCGATGAAGAAGATGATCGACAGAACCCAGATCCAGCGCGGCACGTCCGGGAACCAGAAGCCCATGTACACGCCGAACGCGGTGACGTCGGCCAGACAGACGACGATCATCTCCAGGGCGTACGTCCAGCCGGTGAGAAAGCCTGCCAGCGGGCCCATATATTGAGTTGCGTACTCGCCGAACGATCCCGCGACCGGGCTGCGCACGGCCATCTCCCCCAGGGACCGCAACACGATATAGATGACGGCCCCGCCCAGCAGATAAGCCAGCAGAACCGACGGGCCCGCTTGCCTGATCGCTTCGGCTGACCCATAGAACAGCCCTGTACCGATGGCCGAACCCAATGCGATGAAGCGGATATGGCGAGCGGAGAGCCCTCGCTTGAGCGTCTCCGACGTGCTGTTCACAGGGCGAACTCCTATCGCGTGGCCACATTCAGGGTTATGAGATAACCGGGAAGTTAGCTGAGTTTAGGTGCTCTGCCGGTGAACATGCCCGTCGGAGCTGCCAGACGCGATCACGTGAATCCCCCGTTGACCAGAATTTAGCTTGGCTGATCGCTAACCGGCACGATGCCCGGCGTTAGGTGAGGATCACGTGCCAGGCGCGTTCAGCGAGAAGATGGCAGACCTGGTGCCGCCGCTAGAAGCAGGCGCATCGCTACCGCAGCCAACTAGCGAAGCGATGACCGCCATGGAGCTGAGCCTGTCTTGTGCGGCGCATGATGAGGCGAATATCCTGTGGGCAATTGGCTAAACACCACAGGTACGGCCCGCATGGCCGGTGCCTCCGAGGGGTGTCGGACGGTGAGGTTGTGGTCACGGCATGTCTGATGAACTTATGGAGACGGCGGCCGACGCCAGCTTGGAGCAGGCGTTGGCGGGCGGGGCACCGCAACACGTCGGCTGGTTTCGCTTCTATTTTGCCGACGAGCGATGGGAGTGGTCCGTCGAGGTTGCGCAGATGCATGGTTATGGACCCGAAGAAGTCACCCCGACCACGGAAATCGTTCTTTCCCATAAACACCCTGACGACTTTCGTCAGGTCGCCGCAACGCTCGATGAGATCCGCCGTACGGCACAGCCCTTCAGCACTCGTCATCGCATCATCGATTTGCAGCAGCAAGTTCACCACGTCGTAGTGATTGGCGACCGGCTCTATGACGGCGACGGCACCGTGGTCGGAACCCACGGGTTCTATGTAGACGTCACCCCGTCGGCCCAACAGGACCGTGAGGATTCGCTGACCGCCGCCGTCGTGGAGATTGCGGAGAGCCGCGGGATCATCGAGCAGGCAAAAGGCATGCTGATGCTGATCTACCGGCTCAACGCCGACACAGCATTTGAGTTGCTGAAATGGCGGTCACAAGAGAGCAACGTGAAACTGCGCGCGCTTGCCCAACAGATCGTCGCAGACTTCCAAAATTTGGATTTCGGAAGAAGCTTGCCCTCGCGTTCGGAGTACGATCGACTGCTTCTGACCACTCACCAACGAATTCCTCGGTAAGGGTTTGACACCAAGTCATTCCGGGAAACCTTTCCGCAAGGGATCTGAAGGAAGGACAACGCCGTGGCTGCGTACGCGACCCGCGAAACGCTGGTATCCGAGCGCGCTCACTCGGTGTGCCAGACAGGTATTACGGGAGCCTGCGATAGCTAGTTGCCACGGATATGAACGCCCCGATGTACAGCGACCCGGCACGAAGATTCCGGGATAGACGGACCGTCCAGAAAGCGGTGAGGTTCAGCCTCACGGTCGTGATACTTGCCGCCATCACCCTCGTCGCTACCGTGATGTGGATCGGACGGTGCTCGATCAGTCTGGATGTGAACACGGCGCTGAGCAGCCGAGAAGGAACACCCCTGATCGCGCTGGCCTCGCCGACTGTCCTCTTGATAGGTGGGATTGTTGCCTTCATTCAGACTTACCGCGTCTGGAGGCGCCGGGAGAGCTGGTGGGTCTGGCAGGGCGCCGGTTGGTTTCTGCTGGTGCTCATGGTGGTGAACCTCATGCTGACTGGACGGATGATGACGACCTGACTCTGCTTGCCGGTTTGATCGACGGGATCGCGGGTAAAGCTGAAATGAGTACCGTTACCCCTCTTGTCAATAGGAGATCCCGTGCAAGAAGCAGCTGACGACCCTGTGGACCACGCCCGCACCTTTCGCCCCCATGCTGGTGAGACCTTGACGGACAGGGCGTCGTGGCCGGGATTGGCGTTCATGGCACTTGGCATCACCGCGGTGGTGCTGGGCCTCACCGCTGCCGGCTACCGGTTGTACGGATGGACATCGGTAGCAGGCGCATCGGCATTGGTGTTCTTCTTCGTCGGGTGGCTCTGGCTCCACATCGAACGCAAGCGAATTCGCGGGATGGAAAGCCGTTGGCACCAGGAATATTCGGAACCTCACCACGATTGAGCTAGCTACTCGTACGCTTCTGACACATCTCGTCGGATTTGGCCTCTGCCCTGGCCTTGTCGACCTCAGCATTCCCCCTGCGCTGCCCCACGCTCCTGGTTAAGGGCCGCGATGCAGGGTAACGCGGCGATCGATGAGCAAGACGAGCACGGCGATGCGTAACAGTGCCAGGAAGCTCAACGGGATTGCCGACGGGTTCGCTGATATCGCCGATGCATTGGCGCGCCTGAACCCGGAGTTGGCGTCCAACCTAGGCCGGGACCGTGTGGATCTGCTCGATGCGGTAGGGCTCGAAGCGCATGAGAGCACGGAATCCGGATGACCTCGAGTCTCCGATCCCATGGAGGGGCGGGCTCGTACGTCGGCGTCGCCGCGCGAAAATACTCATTCGTTATCGTCCACTCGCGCAATCGATGATTGAGTCCACGGTGCACCGGGTAGACCACATCGATCATGAACGAACAGGCTCTGCTCGTAACCCGCGTCGCATCCATCGGCGACATGCATGTCGGAGAGGACCCCGGAATGTACGTCGGCTTGCGCAATTCTCGGGTGATTGTGACGCGGACCTACGAATTAGGTTGTTGCACTGGCTGCTTACTCCATGCGGTCGAGCAGTACCGGCCCTTGCGCAGAGCGATTGAGGCGAACCATGGTGAACGGCGATCAGCAATGAATTCCCTTGGCCCGGCATACGATGACGGCGGCAGACGTATACTCGCGTTACCCAGTTTTCAACGGCGACACGCAGAGCTCGGCGTGGATGCCTATCGGCCGCAGGCAAGAATTGGTTGTGCATCGATGATCCGGGTAATCACGAACGCAGAAATCTTGGGAGAGACATGACCGAGACTCACACCGCACAATCCGGCAGTCATCCGGACGACCGATCACTCACGCTCCAAACAGCCGCGCGGCTGGACAATCTGGCGATGCTACGTACGGTCGTAGCGGCGGCCGCAGCACTTGACGACGCGGATATGGATACCGTGGCCGACCTCAAACTCGCCACGGATGAGGCGTGCACTCGACTCATCAGAGCATCGGTGCCCGAAGCCACACTCACTATCCGATTGGATTTTCATTCGAACCGCCTCGGCATCGTGGTGTTCACGAACTGTCTGCCTGGGGAGGTCTTTCCGCCTGACAGCTTCAGCTGGCACGTCCTCAACTCATTGGTAGACCACGTCGAAACTTTCGAAGAGGCCGACCCGGCGGCCGGTGCGGGCCGGATCGTCGGCGTCACCATGACCACGGGGCGGGACGCCACTGCTGCGGTCCATGTGGCGCATGGATAGTGCCGCGCCTTACCTACCGCTCTCGGCTACAGCGCCAACTTCCTCCATACCTCGGGTATCGAATCGCTCACCGGAAAAGTGCTGCTGTCGCCACTGATGTCGAGTAGCTTCCGCACGGCGCGACCTGGAATCACGGACCATTCGATCCCCTGCATCGCACAATGGCGACGTATTTCGTCCAGGGCCACCAAGCCGTCGGTTCCGAAGAAGCGCAGTCCTTCTAGATCGAGCACCAACGTCCGGTGCCCATCTAGGTAGCGTGTTGCATACTCCGTGAGATGGCCGGCGTTGACCGCGTCAATCTCGCCGGTAACACTCACGAGGACTGCAGATGGACGGTGCCAATGAGCCGTGAACCGTGCCGTGTCGTCCGTTGACGAAAACAGTGAAACGACACCGGTTTTGGTTCGAGTCGAGAAACGTGATGCATTCTGGTCAATGACAGACATATGACTCCATCGATCGAAGCGTGCATTCTTTCGGATTGGAGACACCAGGCCAGCTCGCCCGATATAGGGGCCCAACACTGCACTGGTATCTACAGATCCTGCGCGGCTGTGGACTCAACCTGTTGAAGACGTTACGCCGACTCGCTTTCGTGCACAATGTTTCTAACGAGCAGGGTCGTTCAACGCAAACATCGGCGAGCGGCGCTGTCAGGTACTCGCGCTATCAAGCTAATTTTGATGATCGTGACGCTGACAGAGTTAGCGCCCCGGCGAAGTACCAGTCAAGTGGCGACTACTGCAGTTGGTCCCTGAGGTATCGCAGTGTGTCGCCGAGAATCCGTGACACATGCATCTGGGACACGCCGATCTGCTCAGCTATTTGACTCTGCGTCATACCCTTGAAGAACCGAAGTTCCAGGACGATGCGCTCGCGAGAGGGCAACCCAGCCAACAACGGTCGTACTGCCTCACGATTTGTGATGTGTTCCAGCGCCGGGTCGTCGTCACCGAGCAAGTCGGCCAGGTGCTTGGATTCGTCGTCTCCGTGCCCCACGGGTGCCTCGATTGACTGGGGCCGATAAGCGTCCGCCGCAACCAGGCTCTCCACGACTTCTTCACGGCTGATGCCCAATTCGGTTGCCAACTCAGTAGCCGTGGGTGCCCGCTGTAAGGTCTGCGTCAATTCCGCAGTGGCCCTGACTATCTGGGCGTGTCTATCCTTTATCGAGCGCGGCACGTGCATTGACCACCCGTGGTCCCGGAAATGCCGACGCACCTCCCCCATCATGGTGGGAACAGCGAAACCTAAAAAGCTCGAACCCTTCTGAGGATCGAAGCGGTTAACTGCATTGAGCAGTCCAACGCGCGCCACCTGGACAAGATCTTCCAGATCCTCACCACGGCGATCGAAATGGCGCGCGACGTTGTCGGCCAAATGGAGGCACCTGGTCACGATCTGCTCGCGGCCGCGGTGGTATGCGGTGCTGTCAGGCGGCAGACCGCGGAGGGCCAGAAACATGTCAGGAACGTCCGAGTAGTCGTCGGCCGTGCCGCTTTGTTTGGATCTAGCCTCCGTGTGCCCTGTCTCCGGAGCATCCACAGGGCATTCCATTTATGAACCCTCTCAACGCTGTCGACGAAACAGCTCGTTCGACTTGTCCGACCGCATCCGCGCCGGCGAGCCGTGCCTGCATTCGATGGCGGATCACTTGCCGTTCCTGTGCCGGCGGGACCCTGTCCTCCTATGCCAACCATGTGCGCGCCACATCTACTTCTTCCACACTAAGCGGATATTGCGATGGGCACCACCCGATGTCCGCGAGAAAGTAGAGGTTTGATCTTTAGGCCTGCGGGTAATACACACTCGAATGGCTATCCACTGACTCGCGAAAGCGATCGCCGACAATGCTCGACTTCGCCCTCGGCGCTGCGAGTCGCGTCTTATCCGGGTACTTATGCACCGCAATGTGATTCGACACTGCCGGCGGCAAGCACCTGTTCGGCGGGCGGCACGGAATGTCGTCGCGTCAGGTTTTCACGCTTCGTGGCCCGGATGGAGATGGGTGGCATCGCGGGACGACACGTATCCGGAAATTTCCGATGTCTGAGACACCGCGACCGGCACCAATACGTGCCCTATGTGGTCGCCAAGCTTGATGCGCGTGGCGATCTCACCGACAAACCAGGCCGAGGCATCCTGCAGTATCGGGGCACCATGCGGACCAGTGCGCCAGGAACACTCTGCGAATTTGTCGACACAGTCGCCGGTCTCCTCCCCAAAGAGGCGCACTAACTCGCCTTTCGCCCGGGGGATCACATGCACTGCCAGATGGCTTGCCCCATGTGAGACACGCCAGGTGTGATTCTGTTCGGATAGCCCTACGAGAAACAACGGTGGGTCGATGCTGAACTGACTGGCAAAACCGACGAGACATCCGGAGAGGCCGTCGGCTCCCTGCACCGTCACCACATACATCGGTTGGTCCAGCTGGCTCATGAGGCCGGCGAAATCTGCTGGCACGTCCGACTTCGACGAAGCTGCTGCGCTTACCATTCCTCATACGCTAGGCGGCATGTCCGACCCAGCTGGCGGAATGCCCGATTGTTCGCATGCCCGTCCGCGTTGAGGGCATGCATGAACTCGTACTGCCGACGCGAGCCGCTGCGCGCCTGCCTGAGGCGGCCGCCGGGCAGTGTGAAATTCACGCCGGTGCGCAGCAGGTTCACCGGGATTCGCAGTATTGGGTACCACGGAGGCATATAGGCGGGCAGCCCGAGTCTGCGCATCTGCGCACGCCCGATGTACGTCGTGGTGATCGAAATATGTTGTGCCCATGCGATTCGGCGGCGGATGGCTTCGAAGTTCGAGTAACGCCAATGCAACGGATCATTGGCCATCGGCACCGCCATCGCTCGGCTGGTCTCATCGGGGCGATGCAACGACATCAGGTAGTGGTACAGCCGCTTCATCGCATCGCGGAAACTCACGGGTAGGCATTTGTTCCCCGACACCGAGAATGGTTGCCGCCATATCGGTTTGGTTGACCGGTGTCCCCAATCCTCGGCCTTCCATTCGGGTAGTGCTTCGACATGCCGTTATCGGCAATGGTGCTGAGTGCCCACTGCATGGTTTCGGCGAAGTGCTGGGCGCGCCCGCTCTCCCTGCTCTGTCCCGTCATGGTCAGAAGAAGCGTCCGGTTGATACTGGCCGGTTGATAACGTCGCGTCGACGTGACCTTGCAGCGGCTACTTGCCGGTGCGCTCGCGGTGCTTACACCCGGGCCAGCAGCAGGGCCGGCGCTTGCCCTCCTCGAGCTCCTCTTGGGTCCGCCGAATACGGCGTTCCCGAGTGGCCTCCTGCTTCGCATCTTCTACCCAGCAGATGAACTCGTTGCGCCCCAATGGCGTGATGTCCTGCCACAGGGCTAGGGCCGTGGGGTTCTCGATCAGTGCCGTGCGCAGATCGGCAGGCACCGTATGCACTACTCCCCCGGCGACCTTGACGCTAGTCACGGCGTCGGACTGCTCGGCGCAGGACCGTCTGGCGCAGGACCGGTCGGTTCATAGCCGGGCGGCGGAGGGCCCGTCAACGACGTGTACCCCGGTGGTAGTGGCGGTCCCGACGGCGCCGGTGCATAGGGGTCGCGTATCCGCCCCGGGTTGGAGGATTCAGGGGCATTCGTCGAGATGTAACCCGGCGGCAGCTGCGGCGCGGGTCCCGCCCCTGCCGGGCGCCCTGCCACACCTTCAGGAGTGTCCAGCGGTCCGTCTTTGGCCTGATGGTAGAGGTCGCGGATGGTGCCCAGCGGACCTCCGGACCCCGAGCCGTACGAGGGATTTGCGACCTCAGGAACCGACGGCTGCGCGGGCGGCGGGGGCGGTGGACCGACAGGTGCGGTGGCCGCGGCTGCCGCATCTGGAGCCGCCGGCCCGGGCAGGGGCCCCGGGGTCACAGGATCCGCTCCGGCGGGAATCGACAGGGATAGCGCGGCACCAGCGATGATCACGCCAGCGACGAACAGCTTGGCTGCGTCCATCGAGCCATCGTCGCATAGACGATGGGCAGTCGCAGGTCACTGTCGGTGTAACGCGGTGACGAAGCTGCCCCGGATAGACATCTCACCACGGTAAAGTCCCACGTCGTCGTCACCTGGGTCGACGCCAACAGACCTCTCACGGAATCGGTTCCCTGACATGATCAGCAGACGTGGATTATCCAAGGTGGCGCTGGCCGCGGCGGTCGGCGCAACGACCCTCGGGGCATGCTCGAACGGGGCCAGTATCGACACGACTCGGCCACGCACACAGTTCCCGCCACTCAAACAGATCGACGCGGGACTGCTCAACGTCGGATACGTCGATGAAGGGCCGGCCGACGGACAGCCTGTCATCCTGCTGCACGGCTGGCCCTATGACATTCACAGCTATCTCGATGTGGTGCCGCTGCTGACCGCCACGGGATTTCGGGTTCTGGTGCCGTATCTGCGGGGGTATGGCAGCACCCGGTTCAGGTCCACCGATACTTTCCGCAACGGTCAACAAGCAGCGCTCGCCACCGACGTCATCGACTTCATGGACGCGCTGAAGATTCCATCGGCCATCCTCGGGGGATTCGACTGGGGCGCACGTAACGCCGATATTGTGGCTGCGATCTGGCCGGAGCGGGTGAAAGCGCTGGTGGCGGTCAGCGGTTACATCATCGTCAATCTGGAAGCCAACCAGCAACCGTTGTCTCCGCAGGCGGAACTGGGCTGGTGGTATCAGTACTACTTCTCCACCGATCGCGGCGTGCGGGGCTACCGGCAGAACACCCGCGATTTCAACGAGCTCATCTGGCACAACGCCTCTCCGGCGTGGCACTTCGACGACACCACCTATGACCGCTCGGCCAGGGCCTTCGACAACCCCGACCATGTCGACATCGTGATTCACAACTACCGGTGGCGGCTTGGGCTGGCCAAGGGCGAGCCGCGCTATGACGCTATTGAAGCCAGACTGGCGGCCAAGCCGGCCATCGGTGTACCAGCCATCACGATCGGCAGCGATTTCGACGGGCCGGCCAAGGACGGGTCCGGCTATCGGAAGATGTTCACCGGTAAGTACGCCCACCGGACACTCGACGGAATCGGGCACAACGTCCCGCAAGAAGCTCCCAAGGATTTCGCCACGGCGATCATGGACGCGAACGCCCTTTAGGTCGGCGCCTCGAGTGCCCGCCTAGAATCGCAGAGGAACAGGCGAACAGGTAGGGAATGAACTCACTCGGAATGTCGATCGGGGCTACACAGCTGGTCGCCACCGACGGCAACCCTGACGGTGTCCCCGTCGTGCGGACCTCGATGCTCACGCTCCATGAGGACCGGCCCTCGGAGGTCGGTATCCCGAAGGAACCCGGCCTGGGCCTCACCGGATTCGTCGATCGAATCGGTGACCCCGTCGGAATCGTCGGAGCCGACGGGTCCGTGCACAGTGCCGATTGGGTCATGGCCGAAGCCATCCGGGTCATGATCGCCGACGCGGCGGTGGTCGCGAACGTCGACGCTCCGCCGGCACTCGCGGCCGCCGTGCCGGCCCATTGGGGCGCACACTCCATTGCCGCATTGCGCGCCGCCCTTGACAAGGTGCCAGCCCTGGCGCCCGGCGGCACCCCGATGAAGCTGGTGCCCGACGCACGCGCCGCACTGGAGAGCGCGCGTGATCGGCTCCCCGCGCATGGTGTCGTCATTGTCTGCGATTTCGGCGGAACCGGCACCAGCATCACGCTCGCCGACGCCGCAGGCAATTTCGGGCCCATCGGCGAGACCGTTCGTCATCGCGACTTCTCCGGGCAACGCATCGACCAGGAGCTCTTGACGCAGGTTCTTGCCGGCCTCAGCCAAGATCCCGATGGAACGGCATCCTTGGGCGCGCTGACACGCCTCCGTGATCGCTGCCGTGCGGCCAAGGAACATCTTTCAGCCGACACCACGACCACGGTCCCGGTAGAGCTGCCCGGCCTCACCGCCGATGTACGGCTCACACGCAGTGAGTTGGAAGACCGGATCCGGGAGCCACTTGCCGAGCTGATCACCAGGGTTCAAGAAACCTTGGAACGCAACAACATTCCTCCCGCCAGCGTCACTGCCGCCCTCACCGTCGGCGGTGGCTCGGCCATCCCTCTTGTCACCCAACAGCTTTCCGAGCGACTGCGATGCCCGATCGTCGCGGCGCCGCAGCCTCAGCTCGCCGCCGCGTTCGGGGCTGCGGTCATGGCAGGGCAACCAGAGGAAACGCCGTCGCTCGATGCAACGATGATGCGCCCTGTGCCCGTGGGTGAGGAGACCGCCAAGAGCCCCGCGTCCAAACCCATAGATACCGTCGAATCCGACAGGTTGGCATGGTCAGAGGGCGATACCTCCCCGGAATTGCAGGAGTACCAGGACTACTCGACGCCGGCCACCGACGCCCGGCCGGAGGTGACGTTCAGCCCTGGACCTGGCGACTATCGCGGCACCGACCGGATGCGTTGGTTCCAGCGACCGTTCCTCTGGTTCCTTGCCGCGGCGGTGTTCTCCGGGGCCGTATTCACCGCGCTGTTCATCGCCTGGCAGGACCGCGACGACGCTCCGTCACCAAGCAACCGGACATCGACCACGACGACAGTGACAACCACGCCGCACCCCTAGTTCACCGGCTCCGCGGCCACTACGCATCAAGACCCGCCAATCCTCGTGAATCACGTTTTAAGCCAGCCATTCTGAGCCAAACCCGGAGTCTTGCCGCACGCCCCGGTGTGATCTAGAAAGTAAGAGCGGGACGGCGCGGCCTGCCTTCCCTTTCTCCTGTCGGCACTGTTGGATGTCGGGATGGTGTTCCTCGAGGAGCGGGCATGACCGGCGCGAAGCGATTCTGGGTCGCGCTCATGATTGGACTGACGGTCGGCGCCCTGACCGGGGTGTTGTTGCAGCGCTGGCAGGTTGCGCTGCTCGCGGTGGTCATCATGACCGCTGCCGTCAATGTCGTGTGGGCACTCACGGTGTTGTGGCCCATGGATCCCGACCAAACACGTGCCCGCGCGAGCAGCGAGGACATGGACGACGAGCTCGGCGACTTGGCAATGCTGCTGATCCTGGTGGCGAGCTTGTCCGCAATCGGGATACTCCTGATCTCAGCCAACGAGGAGGACAAGGGCACCTACGCGGGACTGTGCATCGGAGCCATCCTGACGGTGTGGGCGATGCTGCACACGATCTACGCCGCTCGATACGCGCGGATCTATTACCAGGGCATCGCCGGCGGTATCGACTTCAACTCCGACGTCCCGCCTCGCTACGTCGACTTCTACTACTTCTCCTTCAATCTCGGCATGACCTACCAAGTCTCCGACACCGCTGTCACCGCGTCTCACATCCGCGACGTGGTGTTGAAGCATTGTCTTTTCAGTTATATCTACGGCACGGTGATCATCGCGTGCACGATCAACCTGGTCATCAATCTCGTCGGCTAGGCCTAGGCGCCGCGTACGCGCTGATACCGTGCGGTGTGAAAATCGCGATTGCCGAATTCTGACTCAATTGCGGTGAGTCGCTTGAAGTAATGTCCGATCGCCAGCTCCTCGGTCATGCCCATGCCACCATGCAGCTGAACTGCCTCCTGCCCCACCAGGCGGGCGGCCCGCGCGATGGTCGCCTTGGCGGCCGACACCGCACGGGTACGGCGCGGACCCTCGAGATTGAGCGAAGCCAAGTAAGAGGCGGCCACCGCTTGCTCGACCTCTATGTGCATGTTCACCATGCGGTGTTGCAACGCTTGAAAATTGGAGATTGCCACGCCGAATTGCTGGCGTTGCTTGGCGTATGCGACCGTATCAGCCAGGACCTTCCGCAGCATTCCTACCGCCTCGGCCACCGTGGCGGCCGTGGCTTCGTCGAGGGCCGCATCGATCAGCGGCCAGGCCTCGTCCACCTCCGAGATTCGTGCCGAATCCGGTATGCGTAGGCCGGCGATCACCAAGTCGCTGGCGTGATGATCGTCGATTGTGCGGTAGTGATGTGCGGTGATTCCCTGGGGCGGACTCGCAGGGTCGAACGGAACCGCGAACAGCGTCAGACCCGCGGTGTCTGTGACATCGCCAGCGGTACGGGCGGTGATCAACAGATGGCTGGCGATCGGTGCGTCGCTCACCACGATCTTTTCACCGTCGAGCACCCAGTCGTGTCCCTCGCGACGGGCAGTTGTCCGCACGGAGTGAAACGATTGCCCCGAAGTTGGCTCCAGAGCGGCGAATCCCGTCACCACATCGCCGGCCGCAATCCCACCGATCAGGTCCTTGGCCAGGTCGCTGTTCGAGCGCCGGAGCAGGCCGCCGCCGAGCACCACCGTGCCGATGAAGGGCTCTACGACGAGATGCTGTCCGAGCACTTCGGCGATGACCAGTACCTCCTCCGCGCCGCCACCCAGACCGCCACGGTCCTCCGGCAGCGGCGCGGCGAGAATGCCAAGTTCCTCAGCGAAGGACTTCCACACCTGCGGCTGCCAGCCGACGTCCGAGCGCGCCGCACGGCGGCTGGTGTCCAAGGCGTAACGGTTGGACAGGAAATCCGAGACGGAATTCTTCAGGAGCTGTTGTTCGTCGGTGAGGCTGAAGTCCATGGTGATGTTCGCTCTTGTCTGTCAGAGGCCCAGTTGGGCCTTGGCGAGGATGTTGCGTTGAATCTCGTTGGAACCCGCATAGATTGATCCCGCGCGGTCGTTGAAATAGTGCAGTGGCGCCACCGCCTGCCACAGCTCACCGCTGTGGTACCCGTCGGCGGGCGGGGTGTACTCGACCACCGGACCGCCCGGCTTCGTGACATGGGGCTGATACACGCGGCCACGCGGGCCCGCGGCCTCCAGCGTCAGGGTGGTCAACGCCTGGGACAGTTCTGTTCCAAGAATCTTGAGCATCGAGGAGGCCGTGCCCGGATTGCCGCCACCGGCGACGACCGCCAGTACCCGGTGCTCGAGAACCTCCATCACGTCGATACGTATCGCGAGATCGGCGAGCTTGGCGCTGAACACCGGATCGTCTGCCAGGGTGCCATTCTCGGCGGGTACCGACTGGGCGGCCGCGCTCAGCTGGTCCAGGCCCACCTGCAGCATGGGAGCCGCTGCCCCACCGCCGCGCTCGAACTCAAGGAGGTACTTGGCCACAGTCCATCCCTCATCGATCTCACCGAGGACATTCGTCTTGGGGACTCGTACGTTGTCGAAAAACACAACGTTCTGCACCTCCTCGCCCGAGCTCATCACCAGGGGCTTGACCTCGATCCCGGGTGAGGTGAAATCGATCAGGATGAAAGTGATACCGAGCTGTTTCTTCGGGCCCTTGGTGGTGCGGACCAGTGCGAACATCCAATTCGCCTCGCGGGCATGGGTTGTCCAGATCTTGGAGCCGTTGAGGATCAAGTCGTCACCGTCGGAGAGCGCCGACATCTGCAACGACGCCAGGTCCGAGCCGGACTCGGGCTCGCTGTAACCCTGACAAAAGAAGACCTCCCCCGTCAGAATCCGGGGCAGGAAAAAGTCCTTTTGCTCCTGTGTGCCGAACTTGACGATTGCGTGCGCAACCATCCGAATGCCCATGGGCGACAACGCGGGCGCCCCGGCAAGGGTCGATTCGACCGCGAAGATGTAATGCTGCGCCACGGTCCACGGCTGGCCACCGTGCTTCACCGGCCAGGCCGGTGCCGCCCATCCCTTCTCGTGAAGGATGGCCTGCCATTGCAGACTTGCCTCGTGATCGCTGTACACACTCGTTTGTAGGCGTCCGGCCGCGCGCAGAACCTCGGTGAGGTTCTTATCCAGGAACTCCCGGACCTCCGTGCGGAATTGTTCTTCCTCTGCCGAGAAGGCCAGGTCCATGTGCACTCCGTTGTGTCGAGGCTGCGTTGGGGAAGCGATAGATCTCATTAATCTGGATGCAAGTGCATTCAGATTAATGCCCGTTCTGCCCCCAGGCAAATATCGGCTCCTGTAAGACTGGGTGGGTGTCATCCCCAGCCGGCCGCTCATACAGCGGTCTTCCCGCCGACGAACGCCTCGCGCGGCGTCGGCAACAGCTGCTGGAGGCGGGGCTCGACATTCTCGGTGCCCCGGACGGACCCGGCGACCTCACGCTGCGCACCGTCTGCCAGCGCTCGGGTTTGGCGCAACGCTATTTCTACGAAAGCTTCGCCGACAAGGACGAATTCGCCACCGCGATCTTTGATTGGGCCGTCGAGGGCCTTACGTCGACCATCGAGGCCGAGGTGGCGGCGGCGCCGCCGCGCCAGCAGGTGAGGGCCGGTATCAGCAGCGTAGTGCGTGTCATCAACGCGGACCGTCGCATCGGGCAGCTGCTCTATAGCCCTAGGCAGGTCAATCCGGTTCTGGTGCGCAAGAGGTTCGAGGCCACGGCGATGTTTGTATCGCTGTTCGCTCAGCATCTGCGCGACTGGTTTCGCCGTGATGATGACGGCAGCCTTCCGGTGCTGGCCCATTTCGTCGTGGGGGGCGTTGGGCAGGCCGTCGCGGCATGGCTGAATCAGGACATCGCGGGCACCGAAGAGACCCTCATCGATCAGTTGGTCGACATGCTGCTGGCCCATGGGCCCGCACGTTCCACGCAACGCTGAAGGCCTACCGTCGCTGCCACTTACCCCTACCCCGGCCCGGTATCCTGAGGATTAGCTGATATCTCCATGTGAGCTTCCTGATTTCCTTGACCACGATGTAGACAAACCTTCTGAAATTAATATATGCATATATCGCAATGTATTGAAGGGCCGCTCTGGCGGCGAGTTCGATTAGCTGATCTTTGACAGAGTGGAGAGGTGTGGGCATGAAGATGCTTACGGCAGTGAGTTCGGCAATGGTCGTCGGGGCGATCACCCTGATCGGGTCCCCGGTGGCAGCGGCGGCGCCCGAGCCGCCGCCGGTGTGTTACGCGAACCAGCCGAGCGTCGGCTCGACCGACTTCGATCCGTGTCTTGCCCCGGGCGACATTGAGTACCAGCAGGGCGCGCATCAGCCGACCTACGAGGGCGCCAACCCGTTGACACCAACCGGGGTCAACCCATTCGTGCCGGACGGCACGAACAAGAACAACGCTGGCTAGCGCCCGCCGCGACGCGCGCGAAACACCTGACCGACACGCGGAAAAGCTCTTGAGAACACCATGCCGGGCAGCCAAGGATATGGGTGTGAATTACGGTGAGGTGCTTGAGAAGTTGGTCGCGTGGGCGACCGAGGTGGACGCTGTCCGGGCGGTCATTGTCACTGGGTCCGCGGCCGACGGGGACGTTCACCCCCTGTCGGACCGGGACATCGAGCTCTACGCATCCGACCCGGATGACCTGGCAGACGAGGATTCGTGGTGGGCATCGCTGGGCGAAGTTCTTGTGGTCGAGCGTCTGGAGGACGAGGACTCCGGGTATCAGACCCGGCTGATCTACTACGCCGGAGGCAAGCTTGACTTCACCCTGATTCCCGCCGAGGATCTCGCCGAGATGGAGCACGATCGGCCCTTCCAGGTATTGGTCGACAAAGACGGTCAGGCACCTGACCCGGACGCGGTGGGCACGCCCGACGGTGAGCTGCCCGCCGAAGAGGAGTTTGAGGAGAGCGTGCACTGGGGCTACGCCGCAGCGCTGATGTGCGCGAAAGCCGTGGTACGCGAGGAGCTCTGGTCGGCGAAACTACGCGACCAGGATCTCAAGGAAGAGCTGCTGCGCATCATTGAGTGGGACCACCGTGTTCGGTATGGAACCGGGCATGACACGCGCTATCTGGGTACCCGCATGAACAGCTGGATGGACGCTGAGGTCCGCGTCGAAGTCGAGGGCTGTTGGGCACATTTCGATGCCGACGACACCGTCAACGCACTGCGGCGCACGGTCGACCTATTCGCGCGGTTGTCGGCCCGTACGGGCACCGCCCTCGGTTTCGAACCGTTCCGGCACGAACGGCTGCGACGCGAGATCGAGCAGATCCTGTCGCTGCGCGCCTAGAAAGGCTCCTAACACCAGCACCCGCCGAGCACGGTGTTGGCATCGGTCTCTATGAACTGCTGTCCGATGATGGCTCCCGTGCGCGGATCGAAATCTACGAGCGTGCTGAGGGGGTCATGGCGCAACCACACCGTCAGCGTCAAAGGTCTTTGTGCGCGGGCCGTTTCGTACGATACGAACTCGACACCACCGGGCTTGCCGAGCGCCAGCGCATCGGTCACTGCCTGCCGGATGCGGTATGCAGAAATCTCTTCTACCCGAAATGGCGTCCGCGCCCAGGCATACCCGGTTTGACGACCGAAGTTTCGGAATTCTCCGCGCCGCTGATCGAGCTGATCGAGCTGTTGGGTGTCCCCGACTTGAGCCTCTATCGAAATGTGCGCCGGATAGATCATCACCCGGAACAATCTCCGCCCGGGCAGCTCGCGCTGCATGGCGGACAACTCCCCGTCCAGCCGCGGCGCGCCGTACAGCGGGTCTCTCTCATCAATCAGTGCCCCGACCAGTGGCAATCTGCCCCAGTCCACTGGTGCGACGGCTGCCACGCCAGCGGCCGTGAACACTAGGAGTGCAACGCCAGCGATCACGACGCGCCGCCGGAGAGCGCCCGGCTGTCTCTCACTCATGCCTGACATTGTCCACCGGAACACACCCCTCCCCCTCGACGACGGATGACGCGCTCGAAGCTCGGAGCCTACGCCCTGCATGATGGACGTCATGGAGTCGTCCCGCGTCGATCGGTGGCTGTGGGCGGTCCGACTGACGAAGACCCGGCCGGACGCCGCGGCGGCATGTCGCGGTGGACATGTGCGCATCAACGATCGACCGGTGAAGCCGTCGACGGCGGTAGCCCCCGGTGACGAAGTACGCGTATTGGTGGGCGACACGACCCGAATCGTCAAGGTGGTGAGGGTGATCCAGAAGCGGGTTGGTGCCGCCGACGCCGTGACTTGCTACCTCGACCGAACACCTGCCCGGCCTGAGGTTCCACAGGTTCAGGTGGCGGCGCGCGACCGCGGCGCGGGCCGGCCGACTAAACGGGACCGGCGGATGCTGGATAAGTGGCGTACTGGCCGGGAATGAGCCGTCAGTAGACGTCGCGCACGTACCGATGGCTCCTGATGAGGTCATTGACGTACGCGTGCGCCGCTGCGGTGTCCATGCCGCCGCAGCGGGCGACGATCTCGTGCAACGCCGCGTCGACGTCCTTGGCCATGTTCTCGGCATCGCCGCACACATACAGGTACGCACCGTCCTGTAGCCAGGCGAACAGCTCCGCCTCGCTCTCCAGCATGCGGTGCTGGACATACTGTTTCGGTTCACCGTCGGCGCCATCTCGCGAAAAGGCGAGGTCGAGTCGGGTCAATACGCCCGAATCCACGAAACCCTGAAGCTCCTCGCCGTAGAGGAAACTGGTAGCACGGCGCCGGTCTCCGAAGAACAGCCACGAACGCCCGTGCGCGCCCGCGGCCTGGCGCTCCTGGAGGAAGCCGCGGAACGGCGCGATCCCGGTCCCCGGCCCGATCATGATGATCGGCACGTCGGCGGCCGGCAGCCGGAAGGTGTGATTGGGTCGCAGATGCACCCGTATTGTCTGCCCACGGTCGGCCAGAAATGTCGACGCCACACCGCCATAGATGCGATCGGCATCGGCGTATCGAATGGTCGCCACGGTCAGGTGCACGGTGTCGGGGTGCAGGGCTGGGCTCGATGCGATCGAGTAGTCACGGAACTGAAGCGGGCGCAGATTGTCGACCAGCTCGTCAACGGTCAACTCCCCCAACCTGATCAGATCCAGAACATCTTTTCCGTACAGCCAGGAACCCGGCGCCGGAGTGACGTCGCCACCGAGTGCGGCGACCGCGTCCATGTTGTCCGTTCGGGTGGCGACCAAGGCGCGAAGAGTCCGTGAGGGGGTGCGGATTTCGAGATGATCGGACAGTAGTTCGGCGAGCGGCTCATCGTGGCCGGCGACCCGATGATCGGCACCGACACCCAACTCGGCGAGTATCGCCGCGACGAGCGAGGGATCGTTGGTGGCGTGCACGGCAATCGAATCGCCTGCCTCATAGGAGATTCCGGAGTCGGTGAGGTCCACTTCGTAGTGACGTACCTCCTTATCGGATTCGCTGCTGGTGAGCAGCCGGTTGACAAGCAGTCGCGCCTCGACGGGCTCGTTGCGGTCGCGCTTGGGTGGTACGGGCGCCTCCGTCACCACGGGCGTTGCAGTGGTACTGATGTGGCCGGCCGCCAGACGCTTGACGAGATCGGTGGTCCACTCCTTCGACTGCTGGAGATAGGGCCCGTCGATATCGACGCGTTCGGTCAGCCGGGCCGCGCCCAGAGCCTCCAGGCGTTGGTCCAGGAGTAGACCCGCGTTGCAGAAGAATTCGTAGCTGCTGTCACCGAGCGCGAGCACCGAGAAAGTCAGATGTTCCAGCCGATCGGCCGCCTCGGCGCTGATCGCCTCCCAGAACAGCAGCGCGTTATCGGGAAATTCACCGTCGCCGAATGTCGACACCACAGCCACGAAATGCGATGCGGATTGCAGATCTGCGACATCGACCTGGTTGAGTTCGATCGCCTCGGACTTGATGCCGGTGGCCTCTTCCAGGGCCTCGGAGAACGACATGGCAGCGTCCTCGGCATTGCCCATATCGGTGCCGTAGCCGACGATCAACGAGAAGTCCGGCTGGGCGGTCACAACACTCCCTCGCTCGCGCGCGCGGGGCTGGTCCCAGCGCTGGGTAAGGGCGACCTTACTTTGGCGAGCGAAGCCATGGGGATCTCCCCCCTCTTTTCCCTGCGTGGACCCCCTAACCCGATAGCATCCGTGGGTGGCCTGGCTTTAATTCTTGGTGGCACTACGACGTGGTGGACGGCTACAAAGGTCCCCTGCTGTTCGGGTTCGTCGCGTTCGTGGTGACCTTCGTCGTGACACGCACGATCACGCGGCTTATCCGCGACGGAAAGGGGCCCTTTCACAACATTTCCGGCGGCGGTGTGCACATCCACCATTCGGTCCCAGGGGTGGTGTTGCTGATCGTCGGTGGTTTCACCGCGCTCGGGTCTCCGCCGCTGTCGGTATGGACGTACGTGGCGGGCCTGTTGGTGGGGGTCGGCGCGTCGTTGGTGCTCGACGAGTTCGCGATGATCTTCCACTTGGAGGATGTCTACTGGTCCAACGAGGGGCAGTTATCGGTCGACATGGTCACGCTCGCGTCCGCGTGTATTGGCCTGGCCGCTGTCGGTGTGTCACCGCTCAACGTGGACGGCCTAACCGGTGTGATCGCGATCGCTCGCGGGGTCGCGATGCTGCTGTTGCTGATACACCTTGCGCTGGTGGCGGTTACCGCACTCAAGGGCAAGTACCCCACCGCGATGATCGGGATCTTCATCGCTCCCGTCGCCTGGTGGTCCGCGGCGCGTCTCGCCCGCCCGACATCCCCATGGGCGCGGTGGCGCTATTCGGAGGAGAAGCTCGCGCGAGCACGCGAGCGTGCCTTGGTATTTGACCGTCGGTGGGGTCCCGTGCGTCGGCGATGGCTCGACGCGATCGGTGGCACTCCAACCCCCGAGCTGCCTCACGCACCTACAGAATCGCGGACTCGCTGAGCGATCTCGGCGAGTGTTGATTCCTCATGAACCGGCGCCCCCCACTGCGGGGCGATTGTCAGCGGAACCCAGCTGGCGCAGCCGCCGTGTGCTTCTGTGCGAAGAATTCGCACCGGCGCGACCATTGGGTACGCCCGCACCACCAACGCCGTGAGGCGGTGCTTGGGCCGAAAATCCAAGCGGTCCGCGCGAATCGATTCGATTGTCCAGATATGCAGTGCGGCAAGCTCTTCGAGTGCCTCGGGTCGATTGACCTCGACCGCGGCCACAACCTCGGCCCCGGCCCGCACCACGACGTGCGTTTCGGTGCTGTCGGCGACCGCGCGTGCCAGCAGGTCCTGATGTTCTGGCCGCACCCGCTCGGCATGGCCGTGCACCGCCGTCGGGAAGAGCAGGAACCGAGAATCAGCAAGGGTGAAGCGCTTCTCGTGGATTCCGCCCTTGCGCAGCAGAATCGTCTGTCGGCCATCGAGCATGCCGTGAATCGCGGCGCTCCACTCCTTCAGGGCGAGCCGGCTTGGAATCTCGGTCACATCGCGAGACTACGGCCGGGGCGTCACCAGCACCGGACAGGTGGCCTTGTGTATCAATGCGTGGCTGGTGGACCCGAGAAAGAAGCCCGCGACGTCACCGCGGCCGCGGCTTCCCGTGACGAGCAACTGTGCACCCTCGGCCTCGCGAAGCAAGACGTCGGCGGGATGCCCGACCGCGACAGTGCGCCGTACCGGCACATCCGGGTATTTCTCCTGCCAGCCATCCAGCCGCTCGGCAAGGATCTGTTCCTGGCGCTGTGCCTCTCGGGCCGAATCCATCGTGCTCCACGCCGTGTAGGCGTACACGTAGCCCGGAGGAATGTTGTTCCAGACATGCACTGCCACCAGCTCGGCGTCTCGCATCGCGGCCTCCTCGAAGGCCCAGGCGATCGCGCCGTCACTGGATTCAGAGTCGGCGACGCCCACGACAATCGGCCCCGCCGGTCCCGGTGCTTCCCTGACGACGACGACCGGGCTGTGTCCCTTCGCGGTCAGCGACACCGACACCGAACCGGCCATCATCCCGGTGAATCCGCCGAGTCCGCTGGAACCAAGCACCGTCATGGCGGCGTTTCTCGACAGTTCGACGAGGATCGCCACCGGTTTACCGGTCGCCTTGACCGTGGACACCTCAATGTTCGGATGCAGTGCGTAGACGTGGTCCTTGGCCTGGCTGAGGAACTCGGCCCCGCCGGTGTCCAGGTGATCAAAGAAGCTCGCCGATGCTCCCAGGTTGTAGCCCTGGCCGAAGCTGCTGTGGTCGATGGCGTGGACCAGCGTCAGCGGCAGGTTCCGCCGCTGGGCCTCGGCACCCGCCCATGTCAGAGCGTGTAGAGCCGATGTCGATCCGTCGATGCCCACGAGAATGTGCGGGTGGGTCGTGGTGGTCATGGCTCCTCCGATGCGGTAGGACGGTTGCTCCCACCACCGACACTATGGACAGGCCGCCGTGGCTCCCATGGGCCAAAATCCCCATTCTCTGTGACTTTCGCCCATACAAAGGTGTGCTGCATCACTCAATATGAGTGTCATTCGTGTTGGCGGAGATCTCATTTGGGGCTCATGGGCCGGTAGATAGCATGACTAAGGACTCTGAGGATCCTGCTAGCGTTGTGCGTAACGGAATCTCGCCGGCAGTCGATATGGACGTCGGGGGAACTGGTGGAAGGTAGACGAGAATGCCCTTGACGGCGAAGTTGATTGTTGGTTCTGGCGCGGTGGCATTGTCGCTGGTTGCGGGCGGTGGAATCGCTTCCGCCGACCCGGATGTGACGGCTATCGTCAACACCACGTGCACCTACCCGCAGATTATGGCGGCACTGAACGAGCAGTCGCCCGCGGCGGCACAGCAGGTGAACGCGAATCCGATCGCCGGTGCGTGGCTGCAGCAGTTCGTGGCCTCTCCGCGAGCGAAGCGGCAGCAGATGGTCAACGAGGTGCGCGGTATGCCCGCCGTTCAGGAGTACACCGTCCTGATCAACCAGGTCGCCAACTCCTGCAATAACTACTGATCGGCGATTTCCCGGCCGCTACCTCATAATGGTGATGGGGCGGCCGGTCCATTGATGCGTCGGCACGCTTGCTAAGCCTGGTAGTCAGTGTGAGGTATATCCCGCTGGCTATCAGACCTTATTGACTTAGGCTAGGCTTGGTTTAATTGACCCCAAAGGGCCGGATTGCCGGCTTCTATCGGGTCGTGACCATGCCGAGCACTGGTCAGGGCGGGTTCGCTCAACGAACGAGAGACCCAACGTCACACGCTGGATACGCCGTGCGCGGCGCTGGGTAAGGAGAATCGGCTGAACGGGCTGTATGACCAGAGCCAGGAGAAAAGTAGCTGCGGCGTCGGCTTCCTGACCCGCAAGGACGGCGTGCAGACACACGACGTAGTGCGGATGCTCCACGAGGCGCTCTGCGCCGTTCCGCACCGCGGTGGGATGTCTTCCGAAGGTGTCGGTGACGGAGCCGGTGTCAACATGGACCTGTCCTTGCGCTTCTTCTCCGAATTGACGGGTGATCCCGGCTTGCGACCGGGCCAGTTCGGCGTGGGCAACTTCTTCCTGCCCAATGACCCGGCGTTCCACCCCGAGGCCGAGGCGGTCATCGAGCAGGCACTGCTCGCCCAGGGATTCACGATTCTGCTCAAACGCGATGTGCCGGTGAACAATGCGGCGATCCGCCCGGCAGCCATCAGATATCAGCTGCCGATACGGCAGTGGGTGTTCCTCTCCGACTCCGACCGCAAGACGCATGAGGCGCTGATGGCGATCGAAGCTGTCGGCTACACACGCCCGGAATTGCTAGGGCTGTACCCACTCTCGCTCAGCACGCAGACTCAGGTTCTCAAGGGGCGCCTTAACTCGAATGAAGTGGTGCCCTACTTCAGTGACCTATCCGACCCGCGCATGGAAGTGCACTCGATGTTCTTCCACACGCGGTTCTCGACGAACACCGCGCCGAATGCCACCATGGCCCAGCCGTTCCGGTTGATGGCGCACAACGGTGAGCTCAACACCGACAAGAAAAATCGCCTATCCGAAAACGCTATGGCACGCGCCCGTAATCGAGCGATCATTCGCCCGGTAGGGCAATCGGACAGCTGCCGGCTGGACCAGACCCTCCAGAGCCGTGTGCTCGAGGATGACCTCGATCTTGTCACCGCCGTTGTCGCGATGATGCCGCCCGCGTGGGAGAACGACACGACACTCTCGCCCGAAGTGACGGCCATGCTGGAGTACTTCAGCCTCTACGAGGAGAAGAACGACGGCCCGGCCGCGTTGATCTTCGGAGACGGCACCATCATCGGCGCACGCCTGGACCGGCTGGGCCTTCGGCCGCTGCGCACCGTCGAGACGGCCGAGTACCTGGGGGTGATGTCCGAGGCCGGCCAGATCTACTTTGACCCCGACACGGTGCTCGAGCGTGGCCGCATCGAAGCCGGCGGCATGCGCTACTACGACCACGCCGAGCGTCGGTCCTACGGCACTGTTGAAGCGCTGGAAAAGCTTGCCGCGCGCCATGATTACCCCACCATGCTGGCGCAGGCCCGCGTGAACATCGCCGATCTGCCCCATGTGCCCCCCTTGGGCCAGGGTTCGCCGGCACGGTATGACGGTGACCTCGACCGGCACCAGCGGTACGTGGCCTATTCGCTCAACCAGGAGAGCTTCAAGTTCCTGATGGATCCGATGCTGGCCACCGGCCAGGAAAAGATCTCCGCGATGGGATACGGCGCGGCCATCAACGCGCTCTCCAATCAGGAAGGCGGCGTTGCGAAATACTTCTCGCAGCGATTCGCTCAGGTGACCAACCCGCCGCTGGACTCCATCCGCGAGGCGGATGGAATGACCTTGCGTGTCGCGCTTGGCGCGAAACCCAACAGCGGGGCACAGCCCGCACCGCAGATCGTGGTGCCCTCCCCCGTCCTCACTCATCTCGACATGCTCAAGATCCGCGAGCAGCAAGGCACCCCGGTGCGGCGTTTCGGGATGCGCTACCGAGTCGAGCTGTCCAACCCTGAGTCGAACGCCGAGCGGATCGTGCTGGCTATCGATGAATTATGCGATGCGGTAGAGGAATTCGCCCGGGAAACTGGCGGTATTGCCGTCATCTCCGATCGCCATGTCTCCAGTGATCGCGCCGCGATGCCCCTCATCATCGTGATTTCCGCCATCAACCAGCGGCTGATCGAAGAGGGCCTGCGGCTGCGCGTTTCGCTGATCGCCGAGAGTGGGCAACTGTGCTCCTCCCATCACGTGGCCGCTGTGCTGGGCTTCGGAGCTTCGGCGGTGTATCCGCTCGCGGTGCAGATGCGGGCAGAGGAAAAGTACGGCGCCGATGCTGACAAGGCGTTCAAGCATTTCGCCAAGGCAGCCGAGAAATCCCTGATGAAGACGATGGGCCGGGTCGGTCTCTGTACCGTCGAGAGTTACATCGGTGGAGAGTTCTTCGAGCCCAACTATCTGGACACGTCGGATCCGGTGTTGCACAGGTACTTCCCCAATGTGACGTCACCGGTCGCCGGTGTCGGATTCTCCACGCTGGCGGCGGCGGTCGCCGATTGGCATGCGCGGGCACTGGCGGTAACAGGTGAGAAGGACGTTCCATTACTCGGGCTGTTCAAGGAGCGGGCCGAAGGCGCCGGCCACTCGTACGGGACGACAGCCGTGCGTGGGTTCGTGGACATGACCGAGGAAGAAATCTCGTTCGGGGACGACGCGCGCCCGGATAACCCCGACATGGCCGACCCAACCTACCTGCGGCTGCTGCCATTGCACCAGCTCGAGGGTGCGTTCGGCCTGGACGATGGTGCCTACCGCAACAACAGCTTTGACGAGCTGCCCGCACGTGCCGTCGACAGTTTCGACATTACGCCCGGTTACCGCAGCTTCGTCCGGGCAATGAACACGGAACGTACCCGGCGCCCAGCCGCTCTTCGCGACGTGCTGGCCCTGCCCGCCGACGTCAACTTCGTGCGTACGGCCAATGAGTTCCGCAGGGAAATGGGGCAATTCGCCCGGTTTGGGAACAACGACTTTCAGGTGCGTGGCCTGTCCTGCCAGCAGACTGACGACGAGTTCGTCCTGCGGCTCGCGCACACCCACGAACGGCTGGCGGCTCTTGCGGCCTCGCTGCGCGTGCGGTTCGGCAGCGACATCACCGGCCAGGAGATCGTCGGCGACGAGCTGCGGGTGCGTGCGACAGGTCAGGCGGCGATCTACCTGGCGAAGATCAGGACGGCCCCCGAGTCGGTTCCGTTGTCCTCGGTGCAGCCGGCCAGCGAGATCACGCCGACGCTGACATCGGGAGCCATGAGCCACGGCGCGTTGGTTGCCCCGGCGCATGAGGCGGTGGCGCATGGAACCAACCTGGTTGGCGGCCTGTCGAACTGTGGTGAGGGCGGCGAGCACATCAGCCGTTACGGAACCATCCGCGGCTCTCGTATCAAGCAGTTCGCGTCGGGCCGCTTCGGGGTGTGGGCGGGTTACCTCGCCGACCCGATGCTTCAGGAGTTGGAGATCAAGATCGGTCAGGGCGCCAAACCCGGTGAGGGCGGGCAGCTTCCTGCGCCCAAGGTGACCGTGCAGATCGCGGCGGCACGCGGCGGCACCCCTGGCGTTGAACTCGTCTCTCCCCCACCCCATCACGACACGTACTCGATCGAGGATCTTGCCCAGCTCATCCACGATTGCAAGGCCGCGCGCGTCCGGGTGATCGTGAAGCTGGTGTCTTCGGAGGGCATCGGCACGATCGCGGTGGGTGTCGCGAAGGCCGGTGCGGACGTCATCAACGTCGCCGGGAACACCGGCGGCACCGGCGCGGCTGCCGTGACAAGCCTCAAGTACGCGGGCCGGTCCGCCGAGATCGGCGTCGCGGAAGTACATCAGGCGCTTTGCGCCAACGGAATTCGGCAGAAGGTGGTGCTGCGCTGCTCGGGTGCGCACCAGACCGCCAGTGACGTCATCAAGTCGGCGCTGCTGGGCGCGGACAGCTTCGAGTTCGGAACCACCGCGCTGATGATGCTCAAGTGCGTCATGGCCAAGAACTGCAACATCAAGTGCCCCGCCGGGTTGACGACCAACGCCGAGGTGTTCGAGGGTGACCCACGCGCGCTCGCCCAGTATCTGCTGAACATCGCGCATGAGGTGCGGGAGATCCTGGCGGCCCTCGGCCTGCGGACACTGCGCGAAGCGCGCGGGCGCAGCGACCTGCTGCACCTGTTGGACCATCCCTCGAGCATCGGCACCCTCGATCTGCGCCGAATGCTCGCGGTGGCAGAGGAATTCGTCGTCGAGAACCCCGTGTACATGGAGAAGGACTACTCGGTGGACGACGCGTTCGCCGCCCAGCTCGATCTTGACGGCGCGGTACTGCCGCCCATGGGATTGACCAATCAGAACAAGAGCGTGGGCGGGCAGCTCGCGATCGACATCGAGCGGATGCTCAACTACCAGGGGGCGGACGGATCCGCGGTTGCCGCCGACGAGCGCGGCCGCCGTTATCTGCTGCCGGAGAGCGTCACCATCACCACCACCGGTTCGGCGGGCCAGAGCTACGGCGTCTTCTGTAACGACGGCATGGTGCTGACGCACACGGGCACCTGTAACGACGGCGTCGGCAAGAGCGCCTGCGGCGGCACGATCACGGTGCGCTCGCCGGGCGGCGGTTCGGATGCCGCCGGAGGCAACGTTCTCATCGGTAACTTCGCACTGTTCGGCGCCTCCGGCGGCCGACTCTTTGTCGAGGGTCAGGCCGGCGACCGCTTCGCCGTTCGAAACTCGGGTGCCACAGCGGTGGTCGAAGGAGTCGGCGAATTCCTGTGCGAATACATGACAAACGGAGCTGTTCTCAACATCGGTGGCTTTGGTAAGGGCGTCGCGAATGGGATGAGCGGCGGCTTCCTGTATCAGTACGACCCACTGGGCGAACTGCCGTCGAAGGTAAGCACCGACTCGGTACTGGTACTGCCCGTCACCGATGCGCCGTTCCACGAGGCGGCCGCACGCATCCTGCTCGAATGGCATGTATCGGCTACCGGATCGGCCAAAGGTCAGGCTTTACTTGATGATTGGCAGTCCACTCGAGAGCACCTGGTCTATACGATGTCGCGGGCTCTGCTGCAATACCAGGATTCCGACGCCATTCTGCACGGCAAGACACGCAAGGAGCTGTTGGACGAGCTCACCGCTGCCCTGGCCGGCTACCAGGTGCATAAGTTGAAGCGGTCGTATCGCGACCAGCGCGATGTCCTCGGTGGATCTGTGCCCGCCTATGGCGACACCGATACCGAGGGCATGTACGCGCTGCTCAACACCTACACGGTCCTGAACATGGCACAGCAGCTCGCACTATCGAGGATGGCGAACGTCACGGAGGTGACGGATCCGCGGATCGACAAGGCGGTGCGCAATCTCGTGCTGACCGAAGACTTTTTCCTGATCCAGAAGCTGCAGAAGTATGCGAGGGAGGCAATCGACGGATACAGCGACGAGGACCTGGCCGTGCTCATCGCGGACAAGCGCCTTACCGACTACAAGGACGCGCTGAACCAGCGCAATGTCCTGTCAATGGACAGCCCCGGCACCTATGGCTGGATCCTCTTCCAGAGCGCCAAGAACCTGGACAAGATCGGCCGTCTGCCTTCCTTCGAAGAGCTATTCGCACATCAGGCGTTGCCTGTCGTCGCCCTCTCCGGACCGTCCCTCCAGACCACGTGAAGAAGCCATGAAGATCGCCTACATTCCCGAAGACGCCCCATTCAACGAGGACCAGCGCGCCTGGCTCTCGGGCTTCCTGGCGGGGCTGCATTCCCGCCTTGCCATGAACCTGGCGGCTCCGCCTCCGGCTGCCACCGCAGACCTGGCAGCTCCGCGGCCGCCGCTGCGGGTTCTCTACGGCACGCAGACCGGCAACGCCGAAGGCGTGGCCGGTGACATCGCCGCGGCCGCCAAGGCGCAAGGATTCGACGCCACGGTCAGCGGACTCGACGAGATAGCACTCGACGAATTCGCCGGGCTGAAATACGTCCTCATCGTCACGTCCACCTATGGCGAGGGCGAGATGCCCGACAATGCCGAATTGTTCTGGGAAGCACTGTCTTCGGCACTGGCGCCGCGGCTCGAAGGGGTGTCCTACGGAGTGCTCGCGCTCGGCGACACCAGTTATGACGGCTTCTGCCAGGCGGGCAAGCTCATCGACACCCGGCTCGAACAACTCGGCGCGAGCCGGGTGGTGGGGCGCACCGACTGCGATATCGACTACGAGGCGCAGGCCGCGGAATGGGTGCTGGGGGCGGTAGGGAGCCTGGCGACCCTGGCCGGGGCCAGCGGCGGTCCCGGCACTCCCCCGCCGAGTATCGCGGCACGATCCGGGTGGACCCGGAAGAACCCATTCTCCGCGGAGGTACGGGTCAACAGGCTGCTCTCACGGGCCGGTTCAGACAAGGAAATTAGGCATTTCGAGTTCGCGCTCGCAGACAGCGGAATCGTGTACGAGGCCGGCGATGCCCTTGCGGTCATCCCGGAGAACGACCCGGCACTTGTGGAGGCGATCGCCGATCACTTCCGTGTCTCTGTCGGCACGCTTGTCGACGGCGAGCCGTTGGGCGAGCTGCTGGGCGCACGCTACGAGATCAGTACGCCGTCACGGGATCTGTTGAGCGAGGTGGAGAGCCGCGCGGAGAGCGAGGAGTTCTCACACGCCTTGCGCGGCGGGGTCAAGGAGGTGCTGGACGCCTGGCTGTACGGCAAGGACATCCTGGACATCCTGCGTATCGGCGGGGATGCGCTCAGCCTTGAAGAGTTCGTCGGACTCCTCAAACCGCTTCCGCACCGCGCCTACTCGATCTCGTCCAGCGCGCTGGCCCATCCCGACCGCATCCATTTGACGGTGGCCAGCGTCCGCTACCAGAGCTTGGGCCGCGAGCGCGGCGGCGTATGTTCCACCTTCCTGGCTGACCGCAGCAGCAGTGCCCGAATCTTCCTGCAGCCCAACAAGTCATTCCGGGTGCCCACCGACGATGACGCTCCGATGATCATGGTGGGCCCCGGCACCGGCGTAGCACCATTCCGGGCGTTCCTGCAGGAACGGGAGCAACGTGGTGCCAGTGGCCGTAACTGGCTGTTCTTCGGTGACCAGCACCGGGAGCATGACTACATCTACGAGAACGAGCTGGACGGCTGGCATGCCTCCGGACTCCTCAGCCGCCTGGACCTGGCGTTCTCTCGCGACCAAGCGCAGAAGGTCTATGTACAGACGCGGATGCGCGAGCACGGCCGGGATCTGTTCACATGGCTCCAGGACGGTGGGCACTTCTATGTGTGTGGCGATGCCACGCGCATGGCCAAGGATGTGGACAAGGCATTGCACGAGATCGTCGGTGAGCACGGCGCATTGAGCCCCGACGAAGCCTCTGAGTACGTCAACACCCTCAAGCGGGAAAAGCGGTACGTCCGCGATGTGTACTGACGGCCGGCGTTGCGAACACTGCCCCGCCCGACGGATCGTGGCGGGGCCCAGGGCCATCGCCGAAGCACTACCCGCGCTCGGCACGGTCGTCGCGGTCACCGCGAACGACGCCGCCCTGCTGAGCCACACCGGCGAGTACCTCGAACCCTCATTTCCGGGCGATGCGCTCAGCTGCGATGACGAATATGTTGCGCTGCGGCTGAATCCGGCCCTCGTGCGCGAGGCGTTCCTCGCTCCACGGGGGCTGACGATAGTCGGTGACACGGGCACCCACCGTGCCTATCTCACGCCGCTCTCGGACCGCCTGACGGTCAGCGCGCTCGAACTGGCGCCAGCGCCCGATCCGGAGGCGTTCCCCGTCACGGACTGGTCGGACGTCAGCTGGCGAGACACCGACCAGCTCACCCATCTCGACGCCCTCACCCCTGGGCGTTACCGGGTGCTCCCCTTTACCGGTGCCCGCACGATCGATTCCGCGGTTGTGCCTCATCTCCTGGCCCACCTCGTCGATGTGGACATGCCGTTTACCGTCGCGGTCCCCGGCGGTGGCTGTGTCCAGTTGCACCGCGGCCACGCCGCGATGGTCGAACAGGCAGGCGCGCATATCGCCGTCATCTTCGGTGCCTCGCGGTACGCCATGGACCCGGTGTTCGTCGCCGAGAGCTGGGTAACGCATGCGTACGGCACCCAGGGGCTGACCTCCTCGGTGGAGCTGTACGACCACAGCCACCGTTGTGTCACCGCTATTACACAGACCGGGCCGATCACGGCCCGACTGCACCAGGCATGGGAGCACATGGTTGCCTCGCTGCCGGCCGGTGTTTGACCGACGCAGGGCGGATGTTTCGGCGCTTTGCTCACAGCGGCCGGTCGCTGGCGTGTGAACAGATTGAGATGTCCCGGTGAATTGGGGGCAGCGTCCGGGAAATTGTGCGGCCCTAGCGTGTCCGCATGAGAGCGACACCAGGAGTGTGCAACATGGGCCGTGAACCGTGAGCAGCCTGGCCAAGATCGGCGATCCGATTCTGCCCGGTCGGAACGCGGACCTGCGACAGGCGCAGTACTACCAGGATGTCATCGGAGAGCTGCGTTCGGTGGCACGGCGGGAATTGGACGACCATCTCGCCTCTCTGGAGCGAAGAAGACAGAGCGGCAAGCCATCCAGCCTCTCGCGCCTGCACCGGCTCGTCGGCGCCAAGCGTGCGGAACTGGCCGCCCTCGACCAGCTGCTCGTGGCGCTCAGCGATCGATTCGGTGACCACTCGACCCTCTCAGCCGGGTAGTCCCGCCCGTCGGTACGAAGTGCCTGGGTGGCCGTCGGCCAGGTGTGGGCCGTGACCGCCGAGATGCTCACGCAGCGTGTGCCTTTCGCGATGATGCGGCACCCGCCCGCGGCGGCGCAGCTCGGGCACGACGAAACGGGCGAAATCGACGAAGGTCCCGGGTGTGGTCACGTACGCGACGTTGAACCCGTCGACGTCCGCCTCGTCGACCCAGCGTTCCAGTTCGTCGGCGATACCGGAGGCCGAGCCGACGAGAACCGGTCCGCGCCCGCCTATCCCGATTTCCTGCGCCAGTTCCCGCGTTGTCCAGGTTCGGCTCGGGTCCTTGGTGAACGAGGCCAATGCCGAACGGTTGGCATCGGTCTCGACATGACGCAGTGGCTCGTCGGGGTCCAGTTCGGCGAGGTCGACGCCGGTCCAGCCGCCGAACAGTGCCAATGCGCCAGCGGTGCTGACGAATTGGCGGTACTGGCGCAATTTGGCGACTGCCAGGTCGTGGGTCTCGGCGACGATCGGCGTCACCATCGTGAATACCTTGATGGACCGGGGGTCGCGGCCCAGCCGGGCGGCTTCGTCGCGAAGTGCCCGCACCGGCCCCCGCACCATCTCGGGCGTCGGGCCCGACACGAACACCGCTTCAGCGTGCGCGGCCGCGAATCGGACTCCGCGCGGTGAGGTACCGGCCTGGAACAGCACCGGCGTGCGCTGTGCGGACGGTTCGCACAGGAATGGTCCGGGAACGGTGAAGTACCGGCCGCGGTGCTCGATGTCGTGGACCTTGGCGGGGTCGGTGAAGATACCGCGTGCGCGGTCACGCACCACCGCGCCGGCCTCCCAGGAGCCCTCCCAGAGCTTGTAACAGACCTGCAGGTACTCGTCGGCGATGTCGTAGCGCTGATCGTGCGGTATCTGCGCGTCCAGCCCCAAATTCCTTGCCGCACTGTCGAGATAAGAAGTCACGATGTTCCAGGCGACCCGCCCCTCGGTGAGGTGATCGAGCGTTGAGAGACGACGGGCCAATGCATACGGCTGTTCGTATGTGAGTGACAGCGTGATGCCGAACCCGAGTGTTTCGGTGACTGCCGCCATCGCCGAGACGGCCAACGTCGGATCATTGACCGGGAACTGCGCGGCATCGGCCACGGCGGCATCCCGTGAACCGCCGAAGACGTCGTAGGCGCCCAGCACATCGGCGAGGAACAGCAGATCGAAACCCCCGGCCTCAAGGGACCGGGCGAGCCCCGTCCAATAGCTCAGCGTGCGGTAGCGGTGTCCCTGGTCCTCGGGATGGCGCCACAGGCCGGGTGACTGGTGACCGACACATGCCATGTCGAAGGCGTTGAGATAGATCCGGCTCATAGCGAATCTCCGATCCGATCGCGGTAGGTCTCGCGCGCGGCGCGTGCCGAGGCGAAGGTGAGTGCCGCCAGCACCAGGTAGTAGATGACGATGAGCCAGGGGCTGCCGTGATTGGCGGCCAGGAGTGCCGCGGCGATCAACGGGGCAAACCCGCCAGACAGCACGGCACCGATCTGGTAGCCGAGGGATGCCCCGCTGTAGCGGACGCGGGTGTCGAAAAGCTCGGCGAACCACGCCGCCTGCGGCCCATACATGGCGTCGTGAACGATGTTGATGCCGAACACAATGGAGAGCACGACGAGGACTTTCGACCCGCTCGCGGCGGCCAGGAAGAACAGCGTCAGGGCCACCGGCCCGGCGGCGGCGCCGAACAGATAGAGCGCGCGGCGGCCCACCTTGTCCGAGAGCGCCGCCCACGCAGGGGTGCTCAGGATGCCGATCGCCGAAGAGATCAGGACGGCGGTCAACCCAACCTGACTGTCCTTCCCGAACAGGTCCTGCAGGTACGTCAGCGAGTAGGTCGTCAACAGCACGAACAACGCGATCTGGGATAGTCGTAAGCCGGTGGTGAGCAGCACATTACGGGGCTGTGTGCGCATCACCTCCACCACCGGCAGGCGCGCGACCTCGCCGCGCTCGCGCACCTGCCGGAAGACCGCCGATTCGCTCAGCCGCAGCCTGATCGCCAGTCCGATGACGACCAGGACAACACTGCTGAGGAATGGGATCCGCCAGCCATACGCGAGAAACGCCTCCGGCCCGGTGAGCAGGCGGGTCAGACCGAATACCCCGGTGGCCAAGAGCATTCCCGCGGGCGAGCCCAGCTGGGTGAAGCTACCGAACAGGCCCCGGCGACCGGCAGGGGCGTGTTCAACCGATAGCAGGGCGGCCCCGCCCCATTCCGCTCCCGCAGCAAGGCCCTGCAGTACCCGTAGCACTGCCAGCGCCGCCGGTGCGAGAACACCCACCTCGGCATAGGTCGGCAGGGCGCCGATGATCGCGGTGGCGATGCCCATGAGTAGCAGAGCGCCGACGAGAACAGCCTTACGCCCCAAGCGGTCTCCCACATGCCCGGCGATCACCGCTCCGATTGGTCGCGCACCGAAACCTGCCGCGTAGGTGGCGAATGAGGCAAGCGTGCCCGCGGTCGGTGAGACGGTCGGGAAGAACAACGGCTTGAGGACAAGCGCTGCAGCCGTCGCATAGAGGTAGAAGTCGTACCACTCGATCGTGGTGCCGACCATGCAACTCAGCGCCACGGTGCGGGCACCGGGACTGCCCGTGCTCGCGTCGGCGGCAGGCGCCGCGCTGGTGGTGGTCACGTGACGCCATGGTGTACTGCCCGGCGGCTGGTGGGAACCTTTGCGCTCGGCGGGATTTCAGCGGCAGGGCTAGAAGCCGCCAGCCCGCATATCGGGCTGTGAATCCTCCAGTGGGGTAAGGATTGTCGCGAGCCACGTCACGGTCAGAGTCGCCGAGGAAAGTGCGGTGAGCAGCGTCCATACCAACGGATCGGACCCGTCGGCGGTCTGATGCCACCACAGTGCGGCGAGACTGGTCACCGTGCCAAGCGCCGCGGTGTACGCCGCCGCGCAGCACCACCGGAAGTGTCTCCGCCGCAGAGCGATGAGCGAGACAACGCATGCCGCCAGGAACATGATCGATGTCCCCGGCACGACCGCGTCGACATGCAGCGACGGGCTGACGTGGGCACCGAGGTTTGACCAGCGGCTCGTCGCGGCCAGTCCCAGGACGATGGCCGCCACTAGCGCGGTCCAGCGGCGTGGCCTGCTCATCCAGACGTCCTCAAGCACGCCGCGCTCGATCGCGCGAAGCGTGTCCTCAAGCCCAACGTCCTGGCGCTGCGTCTTCACTCAATGCCTCCCAATTTCGAACATCTCTGAGAGTAGAGGTCGGATGCGGGGCCCCGGCAGTTCCGTGCCACTTGTCGCCCGTCCTGCTAGGTTCCGGCCGTGGACCTCTTCACCCACAGCTGGGCTGCCCTGCGTGCCGCGGTCGCAGGTCTGCAAGACCAGGCGTTTGCGCAGCCCTCCGGCTGCACCGGGTGGCTCGTCCGCGATCTGGTGTGTCACCTGATCATCGACGCCCAGGATGTGCTGATCACGCTCGCGACCCCCAGTGGCGCGTCACCAACCCACAACGCCCTGACCTACTGGGACGTGCTGGACGCACCGCCGAGCGGTCAAGATCCGCTGGACGCGCTGATTGTGCGGCTTGCCGCCGCCTACCGGGAGCCCGGTCTGCTCACCTTCCATCTCGACGATCTCGGCGCGGCCGCAGGGCGTGCGGCGTCGCTCGCCGACCCGGACCAGCCGCTGGCCACGAAGGGACAGATTCTCACCGCGGGTGATTACCTCGACGCCTACGTCCTGGAGTGGACGCTGCATCATCTCGACCTTGTCGCACATCTGACCGATGTGGCCGGTCCTCCCGCTGCGGGACTCTCGCGGGCTCGTCAGATGGTGGAGCAGATAGCCGAGCAGGAGTTTCCGTTCGCGCTATCGGATACCGACGCTCTGTTGATCGCGACGGGGCGGCGCTCCCCGACCCCAGCACAGGTCCGCCAGCTGGAGGCTGATGGGGGCAGGTTTCCGGTGTTCCTCGGGTGAGTCGTCAGCGCGACGCCGAGTTCGGGTCGTAGGCGATGGCAGGAGGGTTGGTACCCCAGGGCACTAAGGGGTTGGTCCCGTAAGGAAGCCATGGATTGGTGCCGCCTGCCGGGCAGAAGATCTGTCCATGGCAGGGAGTCTCGCCGCCGGCGAGGGGTGCCCGCCGGGCCGGTGTGGGCATCGGTAGCGCCACGGCGACGGCGATAGATACCAGCGCCTGCGCGGCGCGGCGCCCTCCGATGTGTCTGATCTGCATGATCGGGACCCTTCTATCGTTCTGGTCAGTGCTGTCCGTACGGGAAGTTCTGAATGCTGACTCCCCATGGGACGTCGGGGTTGGTGCCTTCCGGGACGCGGGGACTCGTACCGCCCGGCACGCAGTACCCGAATTCATCTGTGTCGCAGGGTGTTTGAAGTGGGTCGGGATTCAGGACGCGCGCGCCATCGGCAGGCAAGAGCACAGCCACGACCGCACATGCGGCGGCCAGCGATATGCCCAGATTGGTGGCGAGCATCGATTGCTTCCCTTCTGTCGCGCGCTGGGTATGCACTGCTTCGTCTAGGCGCAGTTGAGGGTGACGTAGGCCATCTTGAAGTCCGGGGGTTCTTGTCCGCGAGCCGGCGCCGGCCTGATATCGCTCGTGTGCAGGTGGTGCACCGGAGACTGGGTCAGGATGGATCGCACCGTGCAGTCCTCGATGTCTCGGCCACCGACCTTGGTGACAATCACGCGGTACCCCTCAGAGGTGAGCATGTCGATGACGCCTTGGGCACCGCCCACCGCGGCCGGGCCCGCTACGGCAACCACTGATCCGAAAAGGGCGTCGGCCGCGATCACCGCTGCCGCGGCGAATCCCGTCGCGGACACCGCCAGGACGGGCATTCTGCTGCGTTGACCTGCGCATTGGGTGATCATTGGTGTGACTCCTCTCGTTACGAGGTCCACCATATGACACTATGTGTTATCAAGTAAACATCGTGTCATGTGGCGTGGAGCACATCTAGACGGACGAACTATTTATCGGCGCTCGCGGCTAGCATTGGGACATGACAACGCAGTTTGACGCCGTGATCGTCGGGGCCGGTTTCGGTGGGATGGGCGCAGCGATTCAGCTCAAGGAGCTGGGCCTGACCAATCTGGCGATCCTGGATCGCGAGGATGATCTCGGCGGTACCTGGCACGTCAATCACTACCCCGGCCTGGCTGTCGACATCCCGTCGGCTACCTATTCGTACTCATTTGAGCCGAACCCGTACTGGTCCCGATTGTTCGCGCCGGGCGCGGAGCTCAAGCAGTACGCCGCTCACGTCGCCGAGAAGCACGATCTGCGCAAGTACATGCGTTTCAACACCCCGGTATCGGGTGCGCGCTGGGACGAGGAAGGCCAGCACTGGGTGGTGGCCACCGAAGCCGGCGATACCGTCACCGGCAAGTACCTGCTCACGGCCACCGGCTACCTGTCGCAACCGAAAATGCCCGATATCGAGGGTATTGAATCCTTCGCCGGCAAGATCATCCACACCACCAAGTGGGACAACAGCTATCGTGCCGCGGGCCACAAGATTGGTTTGATCGGCACTGGCGCCACCGCTGTTCAGCTCATCCCTGAGCTGGCCAAGGATGCGCAACACCTCACCGTGTACCAGCGCACCCCGATCTGGGTCGTACCCAAGGCCGACGCGAGGGTCCCCGGCGTGATCAAGAAGCTATTCGCCAAGGTGCCACGTACCCAAAAGATCGCTCGCACAGTGGGTTCGGCGATCCTTGAGGTGATCATGGTGGGCGGAGTGCTGCATTTCCGCCAGTTCCGGCAGGCCAACAACGGGGCCGCGATGCTGGCCAAGGCGCATTTGTTCGCGCAGGTGCGTGATCGCGACCTGCGCCGCAAGCTGACGCCCGACTATGACTTCGGCTGCAAGCGGCCAACCTTCTCGAACACGTACTTCCGAGCGTTCAGCAAGAAGAACGTGAGTCTCGAGACGGCATCGATCGAGCGCATCGAGCCCGACGGCATTGTCACCGCGGACGGTCGCAAGACGGTCATCGACACCCTGGTGCTGGCCACCGGTTTCAATCTGTGGGAATCAGCCTTCCCCGCGTTCGAGGTGGTCGGTCGTGAGGACTACAACCTCGGAAAGTTCTGGCGGGACAATCGTTTCCAGGCATTCGAGGGGATTGCGGTCCCCAAGTTCCCCAATCTGCTGACGCTCAACGGGCCCTACTCCTACAGCGGGTTGTCCTACTTCGACACCATCGAGTCCCAGATGCGGCATATCAAGCGGCTCTTCGGCGAGATGGCGCGCACCGGCACCGAGACCTTCGAGGTCACCGACGAGGCCAACACCGAATTCCTGAATCGCATGGTTGGCAACCTGGACAATTCGGTGTTCTACCTCGGCAGCTGCCAGACGGCACGAAGCTACTACTTCAATCAGCACGGGGAGGCCGCGCTGCTGCGCCCGACCTCGACGGCCAGCGCGTACAAGGAGCAGGAGTCCTTCCCGCTGGAGGCGTACCAGCTGGCCTAGCCCGGCTCGTCGCAGATTTAGGTGAGGACACAGTCACCGCAGACCGCGGAACGGTCGTCGGTGAGCTGGTAGATAAGGCAGCAGCTGCGCCTCCGGAAATCCGGTCCCGCGCGCAGGGTGCCGTCGTCGATGCGCTGGTCGCGAAGGTATGCGTTGGCGACTTCGCGGGCGGCCTCGGTCAGCTCCGATCGCGATGAGGCAATCAGACGCGCGGCGCTATTGACGGCCGATCCGATGTTTCCCCACAGAACGCGGTGACTTACGCCGGATTGGTCCATCACGCCCCGAGTTATCAATTCGACGGCCGATCCGGCAGAGGTGTTGTGCTCCCCCGCCCGTAGGACCACTGACAGCGGAAACGGGCCGCCCAGTGCGTCCTGCCACCACAACTCGCGCAAGTCCTGCGAGATGCGCAGCTCACCGCATGTCGCGGCGGCAACGGTGGGCGCGAGGATGCGGGCGACAAGGCCAAGGTGAGCCACGGAGGCCGCTACCCGCGGATCGATGTCGGCGGGGCTTATCGCCATGCGTGCGGCGAGACTGACTCGCACGCTGTCGATCCGGTCCGCGAGTGCGCTCGATCCGTCGGCCAGCTCCGCCATCGGACGCCACGGATGCACCGGTACCTCCCCGGCGTCATGGGCCTCGACGGTGAAGAAGGGCCCGAAGGCCGACAGCTCAACCGCGCTCACACGCCGATGATGCCACCAGCACGATCAAGATCACGCGCGGGCGAGGTATTCGGATTAAGTTGTTTGCGTCCACCGCATCGATAGGCGGTGTGCACGAAAGGGGTGTTTGGTGGCTGAGCAGGTCGGGGACCTCACTACTGTCAACTTTGAATACCACTACTCGCATCCTGCCCATAGCGTCTGGTCGATACTCAACTCGCCACAGCTATTCGGGCAGTGGGTCAGAGACTTCGGGCCAACGAAATACGAGACAGGACTTGACTTTTCGTTTAACGTCTTCCCGTTCGTGGGAAGCGGATTCGTCGGCGAGATCGACGGCCGGTTCACTGAGGTGGTCGACGATGAGGTGTTGGCCTACCGAATGGCCACCCGCGACGGTTCGATCGTCATCGACTCGCGCTGGATCCTGAAGCCGGACTCGGAGGGCACGCGACTGTCTGTCGAAGCGACCGGATTCAATCCGAAGGACCACGACCAGATGCGGTTCCGGCAGCTGTGTCTCGTGGGCTGGCCCGCCGTTCTGGAGCGGATTGACGACTTCCTGCGGGAGCGTTGATCGCGCAGAAAGTCGCGCTGGTGACTACTCGATCACGCGAACAAGGTAGGGGGCCATGTCATTGAAGCGCACCGGCGATACCTGCACCGCGGGTTCGGACGCCTCGAGCATGAGGTTGTTCCCCAAGAACATCGTCACGCTCTGGCTCCCGTTGGGGCCATAAAAGATGAGATCTCCCGGGAGTGCCTGTGCTGGAAGAACTTTCCGGCCACCTTTGTAGTCGTACTGGTCGCCGGACCGGCGGGGCAGTTTGATGCCGGCGGCGGCGTAGGAGTAGACCATGAGCCCGGAGGCGTCGAATCCCGGAACCTTCGGGGCGGGCGTAGCCACCGGGGCCGGGATCAATCCCAACAGGCTCGTCGCCGCCTCGGGTGCGGCCGGCGCGGTGTCGGTGCTCGTGGTCGGTCCGTCAGCGTTACCGCCCCCATACGTGAACGGCACGCCGCGCTGAGCCAGACCCCTCGCGATCACCGCGTTAATGGCCTTCTGCGCGTCGGCGGGGCTTCTGTGGACGTCAGCGGCGGCCAGCCCCGGCGTGGCGAACAACAGGGCGATGCCGAGCAGGACTGCGTAGGTGCGTTTCATTCGATTGTCGCTTCTCTCCGGCCGTGAACTCTGGCTCCCGGGTGGTTCCTTCCGGCCGGCGATGACCACCAAGATCCTTTCTACCGTTGACGCCGTGTAGATCCCAATTAGGTTCTGCGACATAGCCAATGAGTTGTCGTACTGTGACCGAACGGTGACACTGGGACGCTGTGCGGCGATAAGTCAACCGTTGCGCTCAACGTTTCTTGAGCGCGGTCGGCCCGCCGGTCGTAGGCTGACGCCATGACCGATCACGACCGCCTTGCCGCCCGCCGCGAGATTGCCGACGCACTCACGAGTGCGTTCGAACGGCGCCATGAAGTGCTTGATCTGATTGTGGAGGCCGATGACCGAAAGAGCGCCATCGATGCGATCGCTACATTGCTGGGAACTTCGCACCTGGGTGGCGAAGCGGTGATGGGCATGTCCTTCGACCAGCTGACCAAGGACGAGCGCCGCAAGAATGCCGCCGAACTTGAGGATCTCAACAGTCAGCTCACCTTCACCCTTCTGGAGCGCCCCGCGAGCTCGGGCGACAGCCTCGAACTGCGACCGTTCTCCGGAGACTCCGATGCCGATATCTTCGCGGCGCGCACCGAAGAGGTGGGCCAGGCGGGCGACGGTTCCGGCGCCCCGGCGGGCGGTCTCGATGATGAGTTGAGAGCGGCGCTCGCACGTATCGACGACGAGGAAGCGGCATGGTTCGTCGCATTCGAAGGGCCCAGCAAGGTGGGCATAGTCTTTGGGGAGCTGGTGGACGGCGAGGTGAACGTGCGGATCTGGGTTCATCCCGATCATCGAAAGAAGGGGTACGGCACAGCGGCTTTGCGGAAATCCCGGTCGGTGATGGCGGCCTACTTCCCCGCCGTGCCCATGGTGGTGCGGGCGCCCGGGGCCGCCCCTTCCTGAGTATCGAGGCAGGCCGGGCGCTCATCAAGAGTGTTGATCAATGTGCTTGATACACTGACGAATTGGTGTGAATTTTCTGGACGACACGCCGTCCGGCCGCACCTGTTCGGGCGGTGGATCACCGACGAAGTCCGCTACTGTTAGCGCGGTATGAGCACATACGAGGAATCTCCGATGGGCATTCTGGTGTCTCAGATCTATCGAGTGCTGTGGTCACGAGCCTCGGCGATCGTGCGCGACTTCGGTGTGACGGTGCCGCAGATGGAGTGCTTGGCCGTGCTGTCCGCGCAGCCGGGGATATCCAACGTTGAGATCGCTGCAGAGCTTCGCATCACGCCCCAGGCGGTAAGCCTGGTCCAGCGCTCACTCGAAGAGGCGGGCCTGGTACTCCGATCGCGCCGGCAGGCCGATGCCAGGGTGCTGACCACTGAGTTGACCGCCAAAGGGCGGAAGCTCTTCGAGCGTGCCGACGCCACTCTGCGCGAGGATGACGACGAGATACTCGCCAACATGACAGATAAAGATCGCGCCCAGCTGCGCAGGCTGCTCGGTGGCGTGATCGAAACTATGTCGGCCAGGTAATCCACCCGTTACTGGGTGCAAAAGCGCTCGCTGTCAACATTATTGACGATCCGTGTCGGCTTCTTTGCGCTGGTCAGGCGGGTCGTGAACTCTTTCCAACTCTTTTGCAGTTTTCCTGGATTCATTCCAGATAATTGAGGCATACTGACGTGGTGGCCCTCACATCGGATGAGTACGCGGCGCTGTTGCGGACTGCCGATCTGCGCGTGACCCGGCCCCGGGTCGCCGTTCTCGAAGCCGTGGAAGCACATCCGCATGCCGACACCGAGACTGTTTTTGGTGTCGTCAGGACCGGCCTGCCCGAGGTCTCCCGTCAGGCCGTGTACGACGTCTTGGCGGCGCTGACATCGGCGGGCCTGGTGCGCAAGATCCAGCCCTCCGGCTCCGTCGCACGATACGAATCGCGGGTCGGCGACAACCATCACCATGTCGTATGCCGCTCGTGCGGCGTCATCGCAGACGTCGACTGTGCCGTCGGTGCCGCACCGTGTCTCACCCCATCCGACTACAACGGTTTCGTCCTCGAGGAGGCCGAGGTCATCTATTGGGGCCTATGCCCCGACTGCGCTTCCCCGCAAGCGCCCACACGAATTTCGGGATCACACACGTGATCACAGCCCACATCACCCCCTCCCGAAAGGATCGCTGTGCCTGAAGAACACCCGCCCATCGCAGAGGCGAACAACCAGCCATCGAACGGTTGCCCCGTTGCGGGCGGTCGTCTCAACTATCCGGTCGAGGGTGGTAACGCCAATCGCGAATGGTGGCCCACCCAGCTCAACCTGCAAATCCTTAAGAAGAATCCTCCTGCCGCCAACCCTCTCGGTGAGCACTTCGACTACGCCAAGGCCGTCCAGACGATCGACGTCGACGCGCTCAAGGCCGATGTCGAGAGGGTGCTGACCGATTCTCAAGACTGGTGGCCCGCCGACTTCGGTAACTACGGCCCGATGTTCATTCGTATGTCGTGGCATGCCGCGGGCACCTATCGCGTCGCCGATGGCCGAGGCGGCGCGGGCGCCGGTATGCAGCGATTCGCCCCACTGAACAGCTGGCCCGACAACGTGCTGCTCGATCGCGCGCGGCGCCTGCTGTGGCCCGTCAAGAAGAAGTACGGGAACTCGTTGTCCTGGGCCGACCTCATCGTCTTTGCCGGTAACCACGCCATGGACACCATGGGATTCAAGACCTTCGGTTTCGCGTTCGGGCGTGAGGACCGCTGGGAGCCCGAACAGGACGTCTACTGGGGCCCCGAACACACCTGGTTGGGCGACGAGCGCTACACCGGCGATCGCGACCTGGAGAACCCCCTTGCCGCGGTGCAAATGGGTTTGATCTACGTCAATCCCGAAGGCCCCAACGGCAATCCGGATCCGCAGGCCGCCGCCATCGACATCCGCGAGACCTTCGCCCGGATGGCGATGAACGACGAGGAAACCGCCGCGCTGATCGTCGGTGGCCACACCTTCGGTAAGACGCACGGCGCGGGCGATGCCGGCCTGGTCGGGCCGGTTCCCGAGGACGCGCCGCTGGAGCAGATGGGCATCGGATGGAAGAGCTCGTTCGGCACCGGCAAGGGCAATGACGCGATCGGCAGTGGTCTGGAAGTCACCTGGACCCACACGCCGACCAAGTGGGACAACAGCTTTCTGGAGATTCTGTACGGCAACGAGTGGGAGCTGACCAAGAGCCCCGCCGGCGCGCATCAGTGGAAGCCCAAGGACGGCGGCTGGGCCAACTCGGTGCCGGCGGCCCAGGGCACGGGCAAGACGCATCCCTCGATGCTCACCACGGATCTATCGATGCGCTTCGACCCCATCTACGAAGGGATCACCCGGCGCTGGCTCGACCATCCCGAAGAGCTGGCCGACGCCTACGCCAAGGCCTGGTACAAGCTGATCCACCGCGACCTGGGGCCGGTCAGCCGCTATCTCGGTCCGCTGGTGCCCAAGGAGACCCTGCTGTGGCAGGACGTCATCCCCGCCTCGGACACCACCATCGGGGCCGATGACGTCGCCGAGCTGAAGAAGCAGATCCTCGCTTCCGGCCTCACGGTGCCGCAGCTGGTTTCCACCGCATGGAAGGCAGCGGCCTCCTATCGCAACAGCGACAAGCGCGGTGGTGCTAACGGTGGCCGTATCCGGCTGCAGCCGCAGGCCGGCTGGGAATCCAACGAGCCCGATGAGCTCGCCCAGGTGATCCGCACGCTCGAGGGCATCCAGGAGTCCTTCAACGCGGGAGGAAAGAAGGTTTCGTTCGCGGATCTCGTCGTGCTCGGTGGCGCTGCCGCCGTCGAAAAGGCGGCCAAGGATGCCGGTTTCGATATCGCCGTGCCGTTCACACCCGGCCGTGGCGATGCGACTCAGGAACAGACCGATGTCGAGTCGTTCTCCTACCTGGAGCCGACAGCCGATGGGTTCCGCAACTACCTGGGCAAGGGAGCGCAGATTCCTGCCGAGTACAAGTTGATCGACAAGGCCAACTTGCTGGCGCTGTCCCCGCCCGAACTGACTGTCCTCGTCGGCGGTCTGCGCGTGCTGGGTGCCAACTACCAGAGCTCCGAGCTCGGCGTGCTCACCGACAACCCCGGAACATTGACGAACGACTTCTTCGTCAATCTGGTCGACATGGGTACCGAGTGGACGCCGTCGTCGGACGGCGACGGCACCTACGTGGGAACCGATCGTGCCAGCGGTTCGGCGAAGTGGACCGCGAGCCGGGTGGATCTGGTGTTCGGTGCGAACTCCGAGCTGCGCGCTCTGGCAGAGGTTTACGCGCAGGACGACGCCAAGGAGAAGTTCGTCAAGGACTTCGTCGCGGCGTGGGTCAAGGTGTCGAACGCGGACCGGTTCGACGTTCGCTGATACTCGCAGCATGTTGATGGCCGGCTTCTTCGGGGGCCGGCCATCGCGCTATGTGTCAGGACTTGTTACGGCCTGTCGTCCGGGTCTTTCGCCTGAGCACGCGTCGTCAGCGGCACGCCTGCCTCCTCGAAGATCTCCTCGATGGCGTCCCAATCCCTCTTCCCCACCGCTGACTTGATGCGCGTCGCGTCCCGCAGAACGAACCGGAACGGCTCATCTTCGGGGGTGCCGAATCCGCCCCGAAGGCAATCGACAAGGGCGTCGAGGTTGCCGCCGAAGTAGCCGCCCGGCCCGTTCACCGCGCGGCCGAGCTCGGTGAAGAAGTCCTCCCGGGTACGCACGCGGGAGCCATCGACGAAATAGGTCTTCATGCGCCTTCGACCTCACAGAATGACTGGTAGTGATCGCCTGTGTAGTAGACGTGCGGCGGATCGTTTAGCGGATTGCCGCCAGTGATGATGCGCCGCGTGCCGCGGGTCTTACCGCCCGGAGTGCGGACCGTGTACTCGTGGTAATACCCGCGGGGCTCGGAGGGCAATATCCTCTCGCGATTCTGGAACACGACGCCGTCATTGCGGGGATACGGGAACGGTCCGCCGGCATGGATCAGGTCCACGGTTCCGGTGGCCTCCGAAGGTAGCTCGCCCAGGCTGCACTGAGAGATGGTGGCGCGCGCCGACAAGGGCTCGGTGCAACCGATGAGCGCCACCGCGAGGAGCGCGGCGCCGACGGCGCGCAAACACGGCGACATTCCTCGACGGTACTGCATGCATCTGCTGGAACTGCCGTCGATGACGACAGCGCTAGCTCGATCTTCCCCGCAGCACGGCCAATTCGTTGTGCGTGGACGCGTGCTCGACTTCGACCAGT
>NZ_MAEW01000027.1 GCF_002013375.1 Mycobacterium sp. D16Q13
GCCCGCGGCCCCTCCGACCGGCAAGTACGTCTTCGTCGACGAGTTTGACGGACCAGCCGGGTCCGCGCCCGACGGATCCAAGTGGGCGATCTCGAAGGCTCGCGAGTCCATGAAGGACCCGACCTTTTGGGAGCTCCCCGAAAATGTCGGCCAGTATCGAGACGATCGCAAGAACGTCTTCCTCGACGGCAACTCGAACCTGGTCATCAAGGCCGCAAAAGAAGGCAACACGTACTACGGCGGCAAGATCTACAGCACGACCGAACTGGGTGTCGGCTATACCTGGGAAGCGCGCATTAAGTTCAACTGCCTGACCCCGGGCGCGTGGCCCGCGTTCTGGCTCGGCAGTGATCAGGACGGTGAGATCGACATCGTCGAGTGGTACGGCAACGGCAGCTGGCCGGCCGCAACCACCGTGCATGCCAAGGCAAACGGCTCAGAATGGAAGACCCACAACCTGTCCCTGGACAACGCGTGGCACACCTGGCGCACCCAGTGGGACGACAAGGGCATTCGGTTCTGGAAGGACTACACCGACGGAGCGGCACCGTATTTCGAGGTTGCCGCCAACTCCCTGGCGGACTGGCCGTTCAACAATCCTGGACACAAGGCATTTCCCGTGCTGAACCTGGCTGTGGCCGGATCCGGTGGCGGCGATCCCCGCGGTGGCACCTACCCCGCGGAGATGCTCGTCGACTGGATACGTGTCTGGTAGCTCAGCTGCCGATGCGCTCGTCGTGCGACTCCCACATGTCGCGCCATTCAGCTTCTTCGTCCTGTTTGTCGTGATGCTGATCCGTGGACGGTTCCGTGAGGGTGATCGCCGGGTGCGGCAACGAGAAGAAATCACCTTTTCCCTGTGCCGAGCGATGCTGACCGGTATCGAGGTAGCAGTACCCCAGTCCCGAGAGCTCTGCGGTCCGGTCTGACCTCTCAAGGTAATGAAGTACGTTCTGAGCGGCCGCTTTTGCACCATTCTTTGCGAAGATGGCGGCCTTCGGCAGAGGCCTGCCGGACGGCGACATCACCGACACAGCGTCACCGATCGCCCAGATGCCCTCATACGGGGTCTGCATCGTCTGTGCATCGACGCCGATCCACTCGGGTCCATCGATGGTGACTGACGGCCTATGCGGCGGCACGAACACCAACAAGTCGAAACACGCCGTAGTGCCGTCCCTGAACACGACAACCTTCTCGTCGGGGTCGATGCGTTCCGTGGTGTGTTCGCCATGGAAGCTGATCTCGTTGTCGCTGAGCAGCTGTACCAGCTGCGGCCCCGCGTAGGGGCCGGCAGAGGGCATGGGGTGCTTCTCCGGCGTATAGACGCTGATGTCGACACCCGTCCGTATGCCCTTGTCGTTCAAGAAATCCGAGGCCAGCAGGGCTCCCTCGTAAGGAGCCACCGGACAGCGGTAGGGCTGCGATGTCACCAGGAAGACGAGCCTGCTTCCGGAGAAGTTTTCCAGTGCGCGCCTGGCATCACCGGCCGCGGCGACGCCGTAGTAGTGCACCGCGTCACCCCGGGCGGCCGCTTCACTCAAGCCCGGAATCTTGTCGAGGGCATTGCGCGCGCCCGTGGCGATAACAAGCGCGTCAAAGTCCAGAGTTGACGAGTCTGACAAGGTCACGGTGCGCGTGTTGGGATCGATGCCGGCGACGGATCCCGTCACGGCGGTTACTCCCGACAGCGCCTCGGAACTCGGCCGAATGGGCACACTGCCCGCGTCGCGCCAGCCTCGCATCACCCACGGCAAGGTAAATCCCAGAAAGTGGGTGAAGTCCTCGTCCACAATGGTGATATCGAGGTCACCGAGCGGTACGTGGGCCTGGCGCAGTTCGTTGATCACGCTCAGCCCGCCGATTCCGGCACCCAGGATGACAACCTTCTTCATGTTCTACGCTCCTTTTTCCTGAACAGGCCCCTGTACACAGGAGCAGACGGTGGTGTGCCGTGTCCGCCACACCATTGATCTTCGGGGACTGTGCTTTTCACGGATTGAACGTGGAGACCGCAGCCAGACCACGTGGTCTTGGAACAGACGGAGCACGTCACTGCATGACACATGATCGGCACTAATGCGCCGGGCGCGGACGCTGCAGCTGCGTGAACTCCGGCACTCGCGAAAGCGCGGCAACCGCGTCAAACAACGCGTGCGCAGTGCTCTGCTCCGGCAACGCCGTCAAGACGGGGCCGAAGAACGTACGGCCGTCGACCTGCAGTAGCGGGCTGCCGCCAACATCTCCCAATGCCCGCTGCCCCGCCTCGTGAGAGGAACGGACCAGTGCGTCCAGCGAGGTGTCCGACAGCGAATCGCTTGATGTCGACAGGGGCGCGACTGCCCCCAATACCCGAGCGGCCAGATCGGCACCGACAGGCACCGACTCGTCGAAATACAGCGCACCGAAGGCGAAATACGCTGTGTGCAAGCCCTGCCGGCCCAACTCGCGCTGGATTCCGGCCATCAGCCTCCCCACCTGCCGCGAGTCATTCATCCGTGCTTGCTGTGGGGGCGGCAGCTCCTTGCCCTCGTTCAAGACAGCCAGATTCATCAGCTGCCAGTCGACCGAGGTACCGGACTGGCCCGCGACCACATCCAGCCAACGCGCGGTGTTCCACGAAAACGGGCATACCGGGTCGAGCCAGATCCTCACGTCGAACCTGCCGCTGTGTGCGGCACTGCCATCTGCGGACATGCGGCATCTCCCATCACTGTGAAACAAGACCGATAACTAGGACCGTGGAGGTGTCGGTCCGCTGGTTCGTTCTGCCACCGTTTATACCATACCCCCCACGGTATATGCCCCGAGTCGGATGTTGCGGCAGACTTTGTGTATATACCGTAGGGGGTATGGTATCTATTGAGTAAGACTCGGCCCTGCCATAGGGCCCGCCCGCGATCTGCGGTCACCCGGCGCAAGTCAGCAGGACACAGGTCATGGCCTAAAACTATTGAGCGACAACAGAAAGGCGGCCTAAGAGTGCGGGCAGCGATAGTTACCGTGTTGAAACGGGCGTGGGTAGCGATGGTCGTTGGGTGCGCGGTTGGCCTCGGCGCGGTCGCCGTCAACCACCTGCGTGGCGCGTTCGGCTCCGAACCAATCTTCTCGGCCACCGGCAGCAGCGCAGAACCACTCGTGTCATCCACGATCAAGCAGGTGCGATACGAGATCTACGGACCCAGCGGCACCACAGGTGCGGTGAGCTACCTGGACAAGAACGCTCAGCCACAACGGGCCGATTTCAGCAGCTTGCCATGGACCTACACGATTGAGACTACCGTACCCGCTGTCATCGCCAGTGTTGTGGCACAAGGGAATAGCGCCGCCATAGGGTGTCGAATCACCGTGAACGGACACATCGAAGATGAGCAGTCCACAGACGGGCGCGACGCCCAAACCTCGTGTCTGGTGAAAGCCGCATGAACACCGACCACGGAAAACGCCCGGCCTTCATGCGGTTCGTGCGCCGATTCGCGGTGCCGATCCTGCTGGGATGGCTGCTACTGACGGTGGCAGTGAACGTGCTGGTGCCGCCGATTGAATCGGTGGCACGAGATCATGCGGTGACGATGTCGCCGCATGACGCGCCGGCCATGATCGCGGCTAAACACATCGGCCAGAAATATCGCGAATCCGATTCCGACAGCATCGCGATGATCGTGCTCGAGGGCGATAACCCGCTCGGCGAATCGGCACGCCGCTATTACGACACCCTGGTGCACGCGCTGCAGGCCGACCCCGAGCATGTGCAGCACGTGCAAAACGTATGGGGAGACCCGCTGACCGCTGCCGGTGCCCAGAGCCGTGACGGCAAAGCCGCATATGTCCAGCTCAACCTTGCCGGCGACCAGGGCAGCACGCTTGGAAACAAGTCTGTCGACGCGGTCCGCGAGATCGTGGACCGTTCAGCGCCGCCCGCAGGCCTGGCGGTGTATGTCACCGGCCCGGCGGCGCTGACCACGGACATGAACGAGGCCGCTGATAAGAGCATGCTCGTCATGATGGGCGTGACGGGCGCGGTGATCATGATCATGCTTCTCGTCACGTACCGATCCATCAGCACGATGCTGCTTGTTCTGGTCATGGTCGGCTTCGAGATGGGCACCGCCAGAGGCGTTGTCGCGATTCTCGGTAACTACGACCTACTGGGATTCTCGACATTCGTGGTCGCCATGTTGTCCTCATTGGCGATCGCCGCGGGTACCGACTACGCCATCTTTCTCATCGGCCGTTATCAGGAAGCACGCCAAGCCGGCCAGGACCGAGAAACAGCGTATTACACCATGTTTCGTGGCACATTCCACATCATCCTAGGCTCTGGACTGACCATCGCCGGGGCGACCCTGTGCCTGCACTTGGCACGCCTGTCGTATTTCAAGGCACTAGGTATTCCGTCCGCACTGGGACTGCTTGTGGTCGTGGCGGGTGCGCTCACCGCCGCACCCGCTGTGGTTGTCATAGCCAGCCGCTTTGGGCTGCTTGATCCCAAGCGGGCTGTGAAGGTTCGGCGCTGGCGGCGTATCGGCACCGCCACGGTGCGCTGGCCAGGCGCGGTGTTTGCCGCCTCACTGGCCATAGCGCTCATCGGTATCGCCATCATGCCAACCATGAAGGTCAGTTACAACGATCGGTTCTATATACCGGCCTCCCTGCCGTCGAACGTCGGATATGCGGCCGCCGAACGCCATTTCAGCGCCGCCACAATGAATCCCGATATTCTGATGGTCGAGAGCGATCACGACATGCGCAATAGCGGAGACATGCTCATCCTGGACAAGATCGCCAAGGACGTGTTCCGTTCACCCGGAATCGCGATGGTGCAAAGCATCACCCGCCCCTTGGGCGGTCCGATCGAGCACACCTCCATACCGTTTCAGATCAGCGCCCAGTCGATTCCGATCCAGCAGAATCTTCAATTCATGAAGGACCGTACAGCCGACATGCTCACCATGAGTGAAGATCTCGGTTCCATGATCGGCTCCATGCAACGCATGCAATCCCTGCTGGGCCAGATGAGCAACGCGACTCACCGCATGACCACGGATATGACAGACGCGCAGGCGACGCTGAACGAAATTCGGGACCATCTGGCCGAGTTCGACGACGTCATACGGCCCCTGCGCAACTATTTCTATTGGGAGCAGAACTGTTTCGACATCGCGGTGTGCTCGGCCATACGTTCGGTATTCGACGCGATGGACGGTGTCGACACGTTCAGTGACAAGATGCGCGCACTGACCGCAGACGTCGGAAATGTCGGCGCGATCATTCCCCAGATGAGTGCGCAGTTCCCCACGATCATCGCCGTGGCCAAGTCCATGCAGGGGACTCTGCTGACCATGCATAGCAGCTTCGCCAACCTGGTCACACAGATGGCGCAGATGACCGACACTGCCAGCGCGATGGGCCAAGCCTTCGACGCCTCCCGCGGCGGGGACTACTTCTACCTACCACCAGAAGCGTTTCAGAATCCCGATTTTCAGCGTGGTCTGCAGCTGTTCCTGTCGCCCGACGGCAAAGCTGCACGCTTCGTCATCACCCATGACAAGGACCCGGCCACCCCCGCAGGAATCTCCTCAGTCATCCCCGAATTGGAGGCCGCCCATCAAGCCGTCAAGGGGACCGCCCTGACCGACGCCGAGTTCTACCTCACCGGCACCGCCGCGATCTACCGCGACATTCAATCCGGCTCTCACTATGATCTGTTGATCGTCGGAATCGCTGCCGTAACACTGATTTTCGCTGTGATGATGCTCATCACCCGTGCGCTGGTCGCCTCGCTAGTAATCGTCGGCACCGTACTGCTGTCCCTCGGCGCCGCATTCGGGCTCTCGGTGCTGGTGTGGCAACACATTTTCGGTCTCGAGCTCAACTGGATCGCGCCGGTCTTCGGCCTGATCATCCTGTTGGCCGTCGGATCCGACTACAACCTGCTGCTCGTATCCCGCTTCCAGGAAGAGATCGGTGCGGGACTCAAGACCGGCATCATCCGCTCAATGGGAGAAACCGGCGGAGTCGTCACGTCCGCGGGACTGGTATTCGCGTTCACGATGATGTCCATGGCTGCAAGCGATTTGAGCTCGATCGGCCAAGCCGGAAGCACGATCGGTTTGGGTCTACTGTTCGACACACTCATCGTGCGGTCTCTGATGACCCCGTCCATCGCTGGGCTGCTCGGCCCATGGTTCTGGTGGCCACTGAAAGTCCGCACGCGCACTATACCCAGGAGGGTATAGTGTCAATAGCTCGGGACCTCGAAAGGTAGATCCATGATCGACGATCAAGACAGCATCACTGCCATCCTCAGCAGACTGCGCCGGGCGCAGGGACAGCTCAACGGAGTGATCAACATGATCGAAACCGGGCGCGACTGCAAAGACGTGGTGACTCAGCTGGCTGCCGTGTCACGAGCGCTCGACCGCGCCGGCTTCAAGATCGTCGCCACCGGCCTGCGTGAATGCATCACCGCCGATCGGGACGGAAACACCGCGCCCATGACCGAGGCTGAACTCGAGAAACTGTTCCTCGCCCTGGCCTAGCACCGTGGCCCGGCAAGCCCTAGCTCAGAGCTCGCCTGAGAAGTCCGCGGTAAACCAGCGATCGGGGCGCACGACGAACAGCACGGTGTCGGCCTCATCGTATCCGCGCGCGAACTCCCGGCCGGCCTCCTCGCCGAGATAGCGGATGGCAATGGTTTCCCGTACCTCTGCCGAGGCCGGCCGCTCCGTTTCGACAACCGTGCCCTCGACAATGACGTACTGATACGGCGGCTCTTCGTGCTGCACCGTCAGCGTGACTGCGCCGGCCTGCTCGATCAGGCGTGCCTTGCGGTTGCCCGCACTGGTATTGATCTGAATGTTTCCGCCGGGCGTATACCCGTACCAGATCGGCACGCTGGCCGGCGGCCGTCCCTTGTCGGCCGCAACCGACAGCACGGCAATGTGCTTGGCCGCGAGAAAATCCTGACGCTCCGCTTCGGTGAACTGACGTGGCATATCGCCTCAAACCCGCGGATCCGCCGGGCTTATTCCCGTACCTAGATTCATCTGGATTTGATCCCCTGAAACACGTTGGTGAGCAAGGCGTCGACGAAATCCCGTGTCAGCGGCTGGTCGGGTATCAGCAGCCGGTGGTAGCAAGCGCCCCACAGCTGGTCCACGACGACCTCCGGGTCCACCTTCGCACCGAGCTGGCCACGTTCTTGTGCCCGACGTATCGCCGTCACCGCAAGGGCACGACGGGGCCCCGAATACCGTTGCAGAAAAGCCGCTTTGAGCTCCGGATCCACTTGGGCCTGACCAATGAGTTCACCGATGACCCCGCCCCCAATCGTGTCCCGGATGACGCCGAGGAACGCATGCAGCTGAGTGCGGAGGTCGCGCTCGATGTCCCCGGTGTCGGGGAACCCCAACTCCGGTTCGACCTGCCGGAAGTAGCCGTCGAGCGCGAGAGCCCCTTTGGACGGCCACCACTTGTAGATGGTCATCTTGCTCGCACCGGAGAGGGCAGCGACCTTGTCGATGGTGAATCCGTTCATCCCCTCGGCGAACAGCAGGTCGCCCGCGGCCTGAAGCACTTCTTCGCGCACCTCGTCAGCCGGCCGCCGCCCCCGGCGCGGCTGCTTCACCTCGTCCCCTGCGGCAGTCACCATCGCTCCCACTCCTTGCCAACTATGTGTACGTACCGTACATTACATATATGTACGGTACGTACACATATGCAACAGAAGGGCTCCTCGATGAAGATCACGGACAACACGGTGTTCATTCCCGGAGCCACGAGCGGGATCGGCCTGGAACTCGCCCTGGCCTTGCAGGCCAAGGGCAACACCGTGATAGTCGGCGGGCGCCGCACCGAGCTACTCGAGCGCATCCGTGCTGAACATCCCGGCATCTCGGCTGTGCAGATCGACATCTCCGATCCGGAGAGCATTCACACCGCTGCCCAACGGATACTCACCGACCATCCGACCGTGAACATCCTCATCGCGATGGCAGGCATCATGCGCGTCGAAGACTGGCATCACCCCGAGTCATTCCTTCAGTCGGCCGAGGAGATCGTCACCACCAACGTGCTGGGCCCGATTCGCCTGATCGCCAACTTCATCGAGCACCTACAGGCCCAGCCCGAAGCCACCATCATCACGGTCTCGTCCGGGTTGGCTTTCGCGCCACTGAAGGTCACGCCCAGTTACAACGCCTCTAAGGCCGCCATCCACATGCTCACTGAGTCGATTCGGCTGCAGCTCGCGGACACCCGGGTGACGGTCAAGGAACTCCAGCCACCCGCGGTTCGCACAGACCTCATGCCGGGACAGCAAGAGAGTGACTTCGCGATGCCCCTGAAGGACTTCGTCGATGAAGTGGTCACCCTGCTGGAGACCCAGCCCGACGCCACCGAAATCCAGGTAGAGCGGGTGAAGTTCCTGCGCTACGGCGAAGCACGCGGTGACTACGACGAAGTCGTCGCGACGCTCAACGCCTCCGATCCCCACGCTCGCCAGTAACGGGTGTCGCACACCTCACCTGGATACCTGGCGTCGCTCTTGCCAAGATTGAGTGGATGACTGACGAGGCGAGTACCGGCGCACCCGGCACCAAGATCGCGCTGGCGCTGGGCGCCGGTGGGGCCCGCGGCTATGCGCATATCGGTGTGATCCAGGAGTTGCGGGAGCGCGGCTTCGAGATCTCCGGCATCTCAGGATCCTCGATGGGCGCGTTGGTGGGCGGCCTGGAGGCGGCCGGAGCGCTCGACGGGTTCACCTCGTGGGCAACATCGCTGACCCAGCGCGCGGTACTGCGGCTGTTAGACCCGACGTGGACCAGCCCCGGCTTCTTCCGCGCCGAGAAGATTCTGGACGTGGTACGCGAGCTGCTCGGCGACGTCGCGATCGAAGACCTGCCGATTCCGTTCACCGCGGTCGCGACCGACTTGATCGCCGGCAAGTCGGTGTGGCTGCAGCGCGGTTCATTGGCCTCCGCTATCCGCGCATCTATCGCGATTCCCGGAATGATCTCTCCGCATGTACTCGACGGCCGCGTGCTGGCAGACGGCGGCGTCCTGGACCTGATGGCAGTTGCGCCACTGGCCGGGGTACACGCCGAGCTGCGAGTAGCGGTAAGCCTCAGCGGAGGCGAGGAGTCGCGCACTCCGGCACCGCCCCTTGATCCCGAGCCTCGTGAACCGCGCGTGACCACAGAGTGGTTGAACCGGCTGCTGCGCAGCACTTCGGCCCTGTTCGAGACCGACGGCACCGAAGCAGCAGGCCAACCAGATCCCGCCGCAAAACTGACAAGCTTCGAAGTGATGAACCGGACCATCGAGGTCATGCAGTCGGCCCTTGCCCGCATGCAGCTCGCGGCGCACCCTCCGGATGTCCTCATCGAGGTACCCCGAAGTGTCAGTCGCAGTCTGGACTTCCATCGTGCCACCGAAGTCATCGAGGTCGGGCGCCGTTGCGCCGCTGAGGCTCTCGACGCATACGCGAACACCAACTAGCCGCCGACATCCCCTTTGGAGGGCAGCATGGCCCGTACCGTCTCGCAACTCATCGTCGACACCGTGAAAGCCGCCGGTGTTCAACGTATTTACGGCCTGCCCGGCGACTCGTTGAATGGCTTTACCGAGGCTCTGCGCCGCGACGGCACCGTGGAGTGGGTCCATGTGCGCCACGAAGAGGCGGCGGCATTCGCCGCGGGGGCAGAGGCGGCGCTGACGGGCACCCTCGCAGTGTGTGCCGCCAGCTGCGGCCCGGGCAATCTGCATCTCATCAACGGTCTCTTTGATGCCCACCGCAGTCGAGTCCCCGTCCTTGCGATTGCCTCGCACATACCCAGCGCCGAAATCGGCAGCGGCTACTTCCAGGAGACCCATCCGCAGAATCTGTTCGCCGAATGCAGCGTGTACAGCGAGCTGGTGAGCAGCGTCGAACAGCTGCCGTACGTCTTGGACACCGCCATCCGCGCGGCGCTGGACCAGCAAGGGGTGGCGGTCCTGACAATCCCAGGAGACATCCTCAGCGCCAAGACAGATGCGGCGCCGCCCTCGGCGCCGATCGTCGCGGGCATCGGGACCCGCCTGCCGGACCCAGTGTCCCTGGAGCGAGCCGTCCGGGTGCTGAACGGATCCAGCGCGGTCACCATCCTCGCCGGGGCCGGCTGTGAGGGCGCCCATGCCGAGCTGCTGGAAGCTGCTCGTATTCTCCAGGCGCCGATCGTGCACACGTTGCGCGGCAAGGAATTCGTCGAGTACGACAATCCGTTCGACGTCGGCATGACGGGCCTGCTGGGGTTCCGTTCCGGGTACGACGCACTCGAGGACACCGAGGTGCTGCTGATGCTCGGGACAGATTTCCCATATCGACAGTTCTATCCGCCGAAGGCCACCGTCGTTCAGGTCGATATCCGCGGTGAACACATCGGCCGACGTGTCCGGGTGGATGTCCCACTCATCGGTTCGGTGAAAGACACTTTGCAACAGCTCAATTCGATACTCCTTCCGCATTCCGAGGGCAAGCATCTAGAGCGCGCGAGAGAGAACTACACGCGCACGCGTGCTCAGCTCGACCGGTTGGCCGTGGACGATCGCAATCAGACGCCCGTGCGACCGGAACTTGTCGCACGCAGGATCGACGAGTTGGCGGACGAGGACGCGGTCTTCATCGCCGATGTCGGCACACCCGTCATCTGGGCCGCGCGCTACCTGTCCATGAATGGCCGACGGCGCCTGCTCGGTTCGTTCAACCACGGCAGCATGGCCAACGCCGTTCCCCAGGGAATCGGGGCACAGGCATCACACCGAGGCCGCCAGATCGTCACCCTCTCCGGTGACGGCGGGCTGGCGATGATGCTAGGAGATCTCATCACGCTCACCCAGTCGCAGCTGCCCATCAAGATGGTGGTGTTCAACAATGGCGCGCTCAGCTTCGTGGAGCTGGAAATGAAGGCCGCTGGGATTGTGAACTACGGGACGGCCCTGGATAACCCGGTATTCGCTGATGTCGCAACGGCTCTCGGGATTCACGGTGCGCGCGTGGAACGCCCCGACCAGCTCGATGCGGCGTTGTCGGAGGCCTTCAGTCACGATGGCCCGGCCCTCGTGGAGGTAGTCACCGCTCGCCAGGAGCTCTCGATTCCACCGACCATCACCGCCGCACAGGTGGCAGGCTTCTCGTTGTGGGCGACGAGGACCCTGCTGTCGGGGCGCGGCGACGAGCTCATCGACCTGGCCAAGACGAACCTCGGCGCGCGCCTGCGCCGCCGGTGAGTCGCACTAGGGATTCTCCGAGTTATCCACAAACCGTGGCTTGTCCCCAACGGCGGGTTGGTACACGTGCTGCTCAACAGATTTCCCTAAGATCGAAAATATGTTCGATTCATTGCGCGACGCGGATCTGATCGATGTGATCACGTCGGCACAGCGTGCCGAGGCGCAAGCTTGCGCCCGACGGCTGGACGCTATCGGCGTGCTCGTCGACCGGCACGCAGACCTCGACAAGGCCGATGCGCGTGACCGTCACCCCCTGGATCGCTGGGACAGGATCGCCGCCGAAATTTCCGCGGCTCAGGGCATCACCCAGGCATTGGCCTCCAGCCAGATGCGGTATGCCCAGGTTCTGCGGCACCGCCTCACAGCGGTCGCTGAACGCTTCGCCGCTGGTGATCTTGACTATCGGACTGTCGCACTGATCGTCAACCGCACCGAACTCGTCGAGAGCGACACGGTGGTGACGCAGGTGGACACTGCGATCGTGCAGGCCCTGCCGCGCTGGGCGCGCTGGTCCCACAAGCGCATCACCGCCGCACTTGATGCGTTGGTGCTTCGCTTCGATCGGGATGCCGTGCGGCGCAACAGATCCGCGAGCGAGGGCCGCCATATAGAGATCCGCCCCGTCGGTAACGGGGAACCCGTCGCCGAGATCTGGGGCACCTTGCAGGCCACCCACGCCGTCGCGCTGGACAAACGCCTCGATCTTCTGGCAGCGACCGTGTGCCCGACAGATCCACGCACCAAGGCCCAGCGGCGTGCCGACGCGGTCGGCGCATTGACACGCGGTCTTGATCAGATGCGTTGCACCTGTGGACGTCCCGAATGCACTGGGCGCAATGTCTCCGATATCGCGGTCGTCGTCAACGTGGTCGTCAACCAATCCACCCTCAATGGTCAGGACGATATACCTGCCCATGTCCCCGGCTTCGGGGTGCTCGCCGCCGAGCAGGCCCGCGTCGTGGCCGCCGACGCCCGCACTCGCGCGCTCACTGATTGCCACAGCACCGGGTACCGGCCCTCGGGCAGCCTTGCTGCCTTTGTACGCTCGCGCGACCAGCTGTGCCGATTCCCAGGTTGCGAGGCAGCAGCCGACCGGACGGATATCGACCACACCGTGCCCTGGGCTGTGGGTGGTCCTACCACCGGCACCAATCTGAAGGCGTTGTGCCGCAAGCATCATCTGCTGAAGACCTTTGGCCGCTGGACCGAGATCCAAGGACCCGACGGCACCGTGCTGTGGAAGGCGCCGACGGGGCACACCTATGTCACCACTCCCGCCAGCCGGTTCCTCTTCCCCACCCTTACCCGCCAGCGCACCCGAAAACAGGAACGCGACCGCCGGCGCCAGTCGGAACGAAGCCTCAACCGTCAAGAACGATTACAACGCGAAGCGGCCCTGGCCGCACTCACCGCCCACGACCCGCCACCCTTCTAGGCGCCGTGGGCTACTCCGGCCAGCTGTTCGCCCGAATCAACTCCACCAGATCGTCCCGCACAAATGACGGGTCGAAATGCGCGAGCACGTCGGCGTTCATGTTGCCGAACGTGCTGCGCGGCCGGTGCCGATTGCCCTCGAAGAAAGCGTTCAGAATCCTGTTCTTGAAATCGGGCCGCGGGTGCACCGCCGTCACGGCATCCAAATCTTTGGCAGACAACGCATCCCGCTCAATGCCAACCACATCGGTTTCCACCCCGGCGGTGACCAGGGCCACCTCCGGGCTGAGGAATTCAGTAACCCCGGGCGTGGTGTGCAGCGCGATCGCGAGCCACACATTCTGGGCGTCCTCGGTGCCTACTCCGCGTTCGGTCAGAAAGTCGCGGGCGGCATTGGCGCCGTCGACCTCGAACCGCAGCTGCGAGTCCCGGAACCCCTCAGTGAGGCCGATGTCATGGAACATCGCGCCGGCGTACAGCAGCTCCAGATCGGGTTTCACGCCGCGACGCTGACCCTGCAGCGCACCGAAGAGATACACCCGGCGAGAGTGGTGAAACAGCAGGTCGTCCTCGGTGTCGCGGATGTACTCGGTGATCTCGCGCGCCAGTGGCGTGTTAGGGATCTCGACTCCGGCAATATCGGTCATCGCATGTCCTTTGTCTGGTGGAACTCTGTCAGCTACGAGTCTCTGGCCACATGGCTCGCCGGTGAGAGGTGCAGAGCAGTCGTCGATCCCACACATCCGGACATGTGCGCGGGTGCGCATCTGCGATCCTGAGGTCATGTCCGACGCACGGCTCATCACGATCGTTGTGTTCGACGGCATGAAGCTGCTCGACCTGGCCGGGCCCGCCGAGGTGTTCGCCGAGGCCAACCGATTCGGCGCGAACTACAGGTTGATGGTGGCGTCGGTCGACGGCAGGGACGTGGCAACATCCGTCGGGTCACCCTTTTCGGTGACCGGGACGATCGACTCCATAGAGTCCACGGATACCGTGCTGGTGGCAGGCGGCGACGTGTTGATCGGGCGCCCACTGGACCCCGCACTTGTGGACGCCCTGGCCCGCATACCCGCACGCTGCCGGCGTATCGCATCCATCTGCACAGGTGCCTTCCTGCTGGCCCAGGCAGGTGTACTCGACCATCGTCGTGCCACCACACATTGGCGCCATACGGGTCTGCTGCAACGTGCATTCCCCAACATCACCGTCGAGCCCGATGCGATCTTCGTCAGGGACGCAAACGTTTTCACCTCGGCCGGGGTGTCCGCGGGGATCGACTTGGCGCTGGCGCTCGTCGAGGATGACTACGGCTCCGACATCGTGCGCGAAGTGGCCCGATCGCTGGTCGTCTATCTCAAGCGCGCGGGCGGACAATCTCAGTTCTCGGTCTTCGTCGAGTCGGCGCCACCCGCGGGCTCGGCACTGCGTCCGGCAACCGATGCCATCGCCGCCGACCCCGCCGACAATCACAGTGTCCAGAAGCTGGCCGCACGAGCGGCGCTGAGCACCCGCCAGCTCACACGGCTCTTTCACACCGAATTAGGCACTACGCCAGCCAGATACGTAGAACTCGTCCGAATCGACGCGGCCCGTGGCGCCCTGGATGCGGGAAACACCGTCGCGCAGGCAGCTCGAATCGCGGGCTTCGGGAGCGCGGAGACGCTGCGGCGGGTGTTCGTCAACGAGCTGGGAGTCTCACCGAAGGCCTACCGCGACCGCTTCCATACCGCCGCGCGCTAGTGGCCGCGCGCCACCCAATCGTCGTAGTGCACGATCTCGTCGCCGATGGTGGTCGTATCGCCGTGACCGGTGTAGACCACCGTGTCCGCGGGAAGCGGGCCGAGGCGCCCCGAGATGGACTGCAGAATGGTCGGGAAATCGGAGAACGATCGCCCGGTGGCACCCGGTCCGCCCTGGAACAGGGTGTCTCCCGAGAACACCGCTCGCAGTTCAGGCGCGTACCAGCACACCGAGCCCGGGGAATGGCCCGGCGTGTGCAGAGCGTGCAGTTCCAGGCCGCCGACCGGCAGCACCATATCGTCTTCGACGCCCCGGAACTCTTTGTCCGGGTGCGTCATTCGCCATAACATGTCGTCGGCCGGATGCAGCAGCACCGGGGCATCAAGGGCCTGGCTCAGCTGCGGGGCGACGGTGATGTGGTCGTTGTGGCCGTGGGTGCACACCACCGCGACGACGTTGCGTCCGGCGACCGCGTCGATGATCGGCTCTGCCGAATGCGCGGCATCGAAGACCACCACGTCATCGCCGTCACCAACGATCCAGATGTTGTTGTCGACTTCCCAGCTGCCGCCGTCGAGCTCGAAGGTCCCGCGCGTGACGACCCGTTCGATTCCGCTCATCCATCGACCTTTCGCATCGTCTCAGTATTGCGGATCGCCCCAGCACCGTTCGATCGCGCGCCACGGATCGGCGAATTGTCCGCCCATCCCGCGGTATGGCGACTGGGTTCTGAGCACGGCACGCACGATGGGCGCTGCCAGCCGCATCGGCCCACGCCTCCACCCCACCGCGGCACTGGTCTCGGAGTGCATCGCAGGTAACGAGTGTCGCTGGAAACCCAGAACCTGCTGGGAACGCTCTGTGTCCATCCAATCGGTGACGAACCAGCTGCGATCCTCGTCGGGATCGCCCGGACGTCCAGCCGGAATGCCGCCGGCGAGCCCCATGGCGGCGGCCGTTTCCGACGCCACGGCCGACTGAGTGGTGCGGTGAGAGCCGTCGCCACCGATCAGGAAGACCTCGCGCACGTGGCCCGTCGATATCGCGGCACAGAAGGCGTGCGCGACGTCGCGCACATCGACGGTCTGGATCCGGCCGTCCGAGGGAAGTACCGCCTCGAATCGCAGCAGATTGGGATCGATACTCCAGCGAGGAGTCGCCGTCAGTACCCCGCCAAGACGCAGCACCACCCAGTCCAGGCCCGACGACCGCACCAGATTCTCCGCCGCGACCTTATGGGCGCCGTAGAGGTCACTGGGATTGACCGGTGTGTCCGCTGTGAGCAATCCCTTGTCGCGATGGGGATTCCGGGCGCCATACACGGCAACGCTGGAGGCCAGGACGAACCGCGCCGGTGACGCCAGGTTCGCGGCCGCAGACAGCAGGAAACCAGTCGCGTCGACGTTGACCGCCTGCGCCACTCTCCGATTCGTGTAGCAGAACGGCGGGATCAGCGCCGCCAGGTGCACAATCGCGCCGGGCGCGGTGGACTCGACCAACGAGGTGACCTCGGCGGCGGACGTGAGGTCCGCCCACCGCACCTCGACCCCGGCCGGAACACGCTGGGCACTCTGAAGGTTCGCCGGGGTGTGCAGGTCCGTCGCGACTATGGCGCAACCCTGCGCCGCGAGAGCATCCACCACAGCGGACCCCACCAGGCCGAACGCGCCGGTTACCAGAACACGATCGCTGGTCACATCAACCTCCAAATAGACAAGTGTCCAGGTACTGAACTGCTTGTGGCCGAGGCCGGGTACGGGTCAGACCTCATCCACTATTACCCAAAACCAGACACCTGTCCAGGATGGTTTATGTGGCGACCCCGCGCTCCGGTAGATCGCTAGTGTTGCGCTATGACAACGGCGTTTGTGTTGTCCGGTGGCGCCAGCCTCGGGTCGATCCAAGTCGGCATGCTGCTGGCCTTGACGGAGGCGGGCATCGTCCCCGACCTGATCGTCGGAACGTCGGTGGGTGCGCTCAACGGCGGCTGGCTGGCCGCCCGATCCGACATGGATGGCGTGAATGCGCTCGCTGACCTCTGGCGGTCACTCTCCCGTAGCGACGTCTTCCCCACCAATCTGTATACCGGGTTCCTCGGATTCGTCGGTCGTCGACGCAGCCTGGTTTCTGATTCGGGTCTGCGTCGTCTCTTGAAGGAAAACTTGGAGTTTCGCAGACTTGAAGACGCTCCCATTCCACTGCATGTCGTGGCGACCGACGTGCTCACCGGCAAGGACGTTCTGCTATCCAGCGGCGATCCGATCGACGCGATTGCTGCCAGCGCCGCGGTGCCCGCCGTGCTGCCACCGGTAACCATCGACGGACGGGTCTTCATCGATGGTGGCGTGGTGAACAACACCCCACTCTCCCATGCCGTTTCGTTGGGTGCCGATGAGATCTGGGTGCTGCCCACCGGCTACGCCTGTGCACTTCGCGAGGCTCCGAAGGGGGCGCTGGCCATGGCGCTGCACGCCACCACGCTGGCCATCAACCAGCGCCTGGCCGTCGACGTGGCCCGCTTCTAGCAGACCGTCGAGCTGCGGGTGGTGCCAGCACTCTGTCCGGTCCGTATCTCACCGATCGACTTCTCACATTCGGGTGAGCTCATCACCCGCGCACGTCAGCAGACCCTCAGGTGGCTACTCATGCCACCATTCAAGATCAATCAGGCGGATCTGCTGGAACATCACCACGACTGAGCGCAACAAGCTGCGATACTGACCGCGTGGTGCTCGACGACACCCCAGAGAAGAGCGGCCCGGCCCGTCCCGTACCGGGCGTGAACGGATCCAGAAGCTGGCCCGAGCCGCGCTCAACGCGGATGTCACCGTCGAACAACTCGACACCGTGCTGACCGATATGTCCGCTGTTCTCATCGACATGAACGACACGCTTAGCGTCATCGGCGAGCTCACGCCCCGCATGATGATCGTTGTCGAGCGGATGGAGAACGTCATGACGCGCATCGAGCGGATCGTCGGGCTCGCCGAGTCGGTGCTCACGCCAATCACCGTCACCGAGTCGGCGGTCCGCGGCGTCCTGGCGTCCTTTCAGAACGAGATCAAGCGACGGTTGAACCCATCGCGTCCCGAGGACTAATCCAGCGCCTGCTCTCCCACCACGCCCAAGAGTCGCAGGCTCTCCAACGCCGAGGATCCGGCGGGCGGAGTGAGTACCACCAACTGCTGACCATCAGCGGTGGCGAGCACCTCACAGTCCAGGGTGATGGCGCCGACGCGGGTCAGAAATGTCTTGCGCTGCATACGCCGTGCGGCCACCTCGTGCCGCTCCCACAACCCTGCGAATTCGGGGCTGCGCTGCAGAAGGCTCTCGACCAGTTCACGCATGTCGGCATCGGCGCGCCTGCGCCCCCACGCCGCGCGTAGGTCGGCCACCAACGTGCGGCCATGCTCCTCGTGATCCTCCTCGGGCGCCGCCTCACGTATCCGGGGATCGGTAAACCACTGCCAGATCAAGCTGGACTGCAGCCCCATGTCACCGGTGACGAGGTCGCCCGACAACAGTTTCGAGAGTTCGTTCTGCGCCAACGTGATTCCCGTATCTGAGCAGACCAGTGCCGCGGCGTCACGCAATTGATCGAGAACAAAGAGCAGCGCCGGACGCACGCGCGTCGCGCGTGGGGCTCGGTCGGGAGCGGTGTGTCCGGCAAGCCGGTAGAGATGATCGGTCTCGTCATCGGTGAGGCGCAGGGTGCGCGCGAGGGCACGCAGCATCTGCTCAGAGGGCTGAGCGCTGCGGGCCTGTTCCAGCCTGCCGTAATAGTCGACCGACATACCCGTCAGCTGTGCGACTTCTTCACGCCGCAGACCCGCGGTACGGCGACGTGAGCCTGCGGGCAGCCCAACCTCCGCCGGCTGTACCGCCTCGCGGCGACGGCGCAGGAAGTCCGCGAGCGACTCTCGATCCATCGCACCATTGTTGCCGTGGCACCCTTCTCCAGCCAGGGACTGGCAGTCCCCGGTTACACGCGCCGTGGTTGTACCGCCTGATCCGGCCAAGACTGGGAGGCATGAAGACCACTACCACCGGCACACTGACCACCTCGGCCCTGGGCCTCGGCTGCATGGCCATGTCGGGCGCGTATGGCCCGTCCGATCGAGGCGAGGCCATCGCCACCGTGCATGCCGCACTCGACGCGGGAATCACTCTGCTGGACACCGCCGACTTCTACGGCATGGGGCACAACGAACTCCTACTCGCCGAGGCGCTGCGATCAATACCTCGGGACCGATTCCAGCTCAGCGTGAAGTTCGGTGGCCAACTCGGCCCCGACACCTCCTGGCTAGGGTTCGACGCTCGACCCTGTGCCGTGAAGGCGGCCGCCGCCTATTCATTGCAGCGTCTCGGCACCGATTACCTCGACATCTACCGCCCGGCACGGCTGGATCCGGCGGTCCCGATCGAGGACACCATCGGTGCGATCGGCGAACTCGTCGACGCGGGATACGTGCGGCGGATCGGACTGTCGGAGGTCGGATCGGAAACCATCCGCCGGGCGGCAGCGGTCCGGCCCATCAACGACCTCCAGATCGAATACTCCTTGGTATCCCGCGGTATCGAGGACGACATCTCGGACACCTGCCGCGAATTGGGAATCGGCGTCACCGCCTACGGCGTGCTGGCCCGCGGACTGATCGGTGGTCATTGGACGAAATCCAGTGGTGGGCACGGCGATTTCCGAAACGCCAGCCCGCGGTTCGCCGAGGACAATCTGGATCGCAACTTGGGCCTGGTCGAGACATTGCGCGGGGTCGCGACGGAGCTCGACGTTACGGTGGCCCAGGCGGCGATCGCCTGGGTGGCGTCCCGCGGCACCGACATCGTGCCGCTGGTGGGTGCGCGCACCCGGACTCGGCTCACCGAGGCATTGGGTGCGGCGGATCTTGAGCTCACCCCCGGCCAGCTGCACCGGATCGAGCTGGCTATGCCCATAGAACAGGTGGCCGGTGACCGCTACTCCGCAGCGCAGATGGCGGTCCTCGACTCCGAACGGTGAACCCGGGGCGCTGACTAGAGTGGCGCCATGGAGCTCTACGACGTCATGCGCACCACCTTCGCGGCACGTGAGTTCACCGGGGAACCATTGCCCGACAATGTGTTAGACCGCATCCTCGACAACGCCCGGTTCGCTCCCAGCGGAGGCAATCGGCAGGCCGGACACATCATCGTGATCAGGGACCCCTCCACGCGTGCGGGCCTGATCGAGGCGACCACGCCGGGCGCACGCCGGTACTTCGCGCAGATCGCGGCCGGTGAGTCACCGTGGAATCCGGTCAGTCCCACCCTCGTTGCCCCGGAAACCGTCGCCGCGACCAGGGTTCCCGAGTCGGTTTTCGAACCGCTGCGCACCGCATCGGTGGTGCTTGTCGTGTGCGTGGACCTGAGACTGGTCGCGGCCACGGATCAGGGGCTGGATCGCATCGGCGTCATCAGCGGAGCGTCGATCTATCCGCTGGTGTGGAACATCCTACTGGCTGCCCGAGCGGAGGGCTTCGGCGGCACCCTGACCACCATGGCCGTGGCGCAAGAGCCGAAAGTGCGTGAGCTGCTGGGTATCCCCGATACATATGCGGTGGCGGCCGTCTTGCCCATCGGCAAGCCCGTAAAGCAGTTAAGGAAGTTACGACGCAATACCGTCGACGAGTTCGTCACCCGCGAACGCTTCGACGGGGACCCCTACCTTCCCGGAACCGACTGAGGTTTGTGGCCCGGGGAACCCGTGGGCGTCAGTCACGACGGCGTTTGATCGAATGGACGTGCCAGTCTGCGATCTGAAACGAGCCGCCCGTGAACGCACAGGACGAACCGGACACCACACCGGACGAACCGGACACCGCCCTACCCGAGGAGCCCGGAGACGACGCTCGCCAGGAGACTGCTCCGGCGCTGATCACGGCGACCGGGCTGGGGGTGGACGGCGAACACGGACCGCTTTTTTCCGGCATCGACCTGGAACTCACCTCGGGGTTTCACGCCATCCAGATGCCCGGCGGACCCGGACAGCACACGCTGTTACTGGCGCTGGCCGGCCGGCTCAAGCCCAGCCACGGCTCCGTCACCGTGATGGGCGACAGCGATCCGCGTGCGATCCGCCGACACTGCGCCATCGCCGCCTTCGCCGATATCGACGAGCTGGAAGAGACTGTGACGGTCCAGACCGTTCTCGCCGAGCAGGTCCGCTGGCTAGCACCGTGGTTCTCGCGGGTACCCGTCGATACCGGACGCGACAAATTGGCCGAGGTGTTCGGGGAACTCCCGCCGCCATCCGCAAGCACGTTCATCGTCGAACTGTCCGATCTCGACCTATTCCTCTTACGCATCACACTGGCGCTGCTGTCGGACCGGCCCATTCTGGTTGTCGGTGACCTGGAGCAGGTCCGTGACAACGCGCGCCGCGCCACGGCCGTCGAGCGGCTCGGTGCGATCGCCGAGAACCGCACCGTCGTTGTCGGGGTGACCAATCCCCTGGGCATCGACGCACCCGTCCACGACTTGCACGATCACCGCATCCTCACCGGGAGGGACTAACCATGCTCGCTGGACTCGCATACGGTTCAGAAATAAAGCGTTTCGGCCGCAGCCGAATGACCCGCGCCGCGATCGTCGTCCTCATGCTGCTGCCGCTGGTGTACGGCGCGCTGTATCTGTGGGCGTACTGGGACCCCTTCGGCCACGTCAACAAGATGCCCGTGGCACTCGTCAACGCCGACAAGGGCGCCACCGTCTCCGGCCAGCACGTAAACATCGGCGAGGAAATCTCCAAGAGCCTCACCGCCGACGGCAGCATGGACTGGCATGTTCTCAGTCTCGATGAGGCGCGCAGCGGGGTTGATCACGGCACGTACTACTTCATGTTGGAGCTGCCCCCCGATTTCAGTGAGGCCATCGCCTCGCCGCTCACCGGTCAGCCGAAGCAGGCCAATCTGGTCGCCGTCTACAACGACGCCAATAACTACATCTCCTCGAGCATCGGCCGCACCGCCATCGATCAGGTGCTCAATGCGGTCTCGACCCGTATCTCCGGCCAGGCCGTCAATCAGGTTCTGTCCGTCGTGGTCTCCTCCGGGGCAGGTATCCAGCAAGCCGCCGATGGCGCTCAGAAACTCGCGGACGGCGCGGCTAAGGTCGACGACGGTGCGGGGCAGCTCGCCAACGGGCTGCACACCGCCCGGCCCGGATCTGCGCAACTGGCCACCGGCGCCAAGCAGCTCTCCGATGGCATCAACCAGGCCACTGACCCTCTGCTGACCGTCAGCAAGGCGGTCGCAAACATCGGCGGCAGTACCGACAAACTTCAGCAGGGCACGGACGCGCTCCGGCAAGCCAACGATCAGATCGACGGCATTGCCAAGGCACAGGACAACGCCGCCAACGCGCTGACCGCCGTAATCGATCAGCTGGCGGGACGCCAAGATCCGGCGGCGAACACGCTGCGCGGAATCCAGGATCAGCTACGCGAACATCAGTTCACACCCCAGGTTCGCCAGCAGCTGACAGACGCAGAGAACGCGTCGATCGCGATGACCGAGACGTTGCGGGGCCCTGGCAGTCCGCTGAAGTCGGCGCTCGATCAAGTGGGCGGCAAGGGACAGGAACTCACCAACAAGCTCACCCAGATGCGGAACGGCGCACAGCAGCTGGCGACCGGCAACGCGCAATTGGCCAGCGGTATCGCTCGCATGGACGATGGCGCACAACAACTGAAGTCCGGTACCTCGCAACTGCGCTCCGGCTCGGCGGAACTGGCGACCAAGCTCGCCGACGGGGCCAAGCAGGTGCCCAACTGGAGTGCTCAACAGAAGGACGCCATCGCCGATACCATCGGCGGCCCGGTGCATCTAGAGACCTCGCATGAGAACGCCGCACCTAATTTCGGCACCGGAATGGCGCCGTTCTTCGTCACACTGGCATTGTTCTTCGGGGCCTTGGTGCTGTGGATGATACTGCGGCCCTTGCAGAATCGTGCAATCGCCGCAGAGGTTCTCCCCATCCGGGTGGCCCTCTCCAGCTATCTGCCCGCCGCCACCATCGGGATTTTCCAGGCGATCATCCTGTACTGCGTGGTGCGATTCGCCCTCGGAATGCATGCCGCGCACCCGGTCGCGATGCTCGGCTTCATGGTGCTGATTTCGTTCGCGTTCGTCGCCGCGACCCAGGCCATCAACGCGCTGGTCGGTCCCGCCGTCGGGCGCGTACTGCTTATGGCGCTACTGATGTTGCAGCTGGTCAGTGCCGGTGGCATGTATCCGGTGGAGACCACGTCGAGACCCTTCCAGGTACTGCACAAATACGACCCGATGACGTACGGCGTCGATGGGCTACGCCAGCTGATCCTGGGCGGTATCGACGGCAGACTGTGGCAGGCGGTGGTCACGCTGCTCTGCATCGCGTTGGGTGGGCTCCTGATCACCAGCCTCTCGGCCCGGCGTAATCAGCTCTGGAATCTGACGAGGCTGCTGCCGTCGATCAAGATGTAGCCTGATCCGCCGCGGCGGCCTTGCGCCGTGACCGTGTCATGGCCACCCGGCGCTCGCGCGTCGTCATCGCGCCCCAAACGCCGTGTGGTTCATCGGTTCTTATGGCATGGGCCGCGCACGGCACTCGTACCGGACACTCGTTGCAGATCCGTTTTGCCTGTACCTCGTATTGCTTCCGCAACGCTCCGCGCTGAGTTTCGGCGTCGTAGAAGATATCCGTCGACATTCCGCGACAGACCGCTTTGACCTGCCACTCCAGTTCATCCAGCGCCGGTTCCACGCCGCGAAACTTTGGTCGTGTCACGGCCTTGCTCCAGACCACCCACAAACATTCGGGCGCGTCGATGCCATCCGCATCCACCGAGTCTGGAGCCGAATGCCGGCGATACGCGATAGCCACTTTGGATAATGCGCGCCGCGGAATTGACCCGACTGGCTCTAGGATTCGCCGGTGCCCATCGCTATTGTGCGCGACCGCCGAGCGACGTCACCTCGGCGGACGGATGCGGCAACAGTCCAGGCGGCGATTGTGCTCGCCGCGGCGACGCCGAGACAAATCACGGCGTACCAGAGGCTGCCGATCGGATCGCCTGCAGTGGTCACACCATTCGCCGCCCCGAAGTAGCCCCGCAGCGCGCTTGCCCACAGCACTGCCATGACCGCAAGGTAGATGCCGGCATATATCAGGATGGCCGGATGCGTGGTGTAACCATCCGCGCCAGCGCGCCGGACATCGAGCCACTGTTTGATCAGCGCCGGTGCTGCCACTGCCACCAGGGCTATCAGCTCCAGGGCGTAGACGACACCGACCACCGCGGTACTGCCCGATATCGCACCCGCGATGGTGGCGGGCATCGGCAGGACCGCAGTACCGATCGAGGCCAGCACGCCGATAACCACAGTGCGCCATATGATCTGACCACCGGTGAAGGATTTCCTTTCGTCCACGTGGCGGCCGACAAATAGCTGCGCACAGAACGCCAGGGACATCGGCCACAGGGCGGCGAAGACGACCACACTGCCCATCGGCACCGAGTCGAAGAACGGCTTGTTCAGTGGATTGTCCAGAGTCCATTCCCACCAACGCAATTGCGGCCCGAGGTGGTCGAAGATCTCATAGAACGCGTGATGCACCAGACCGACGCAGGCCGCTCCGATCAGAACCCCATAGCGGCGGAAGACCCCCAATGTCCGCACGATCTCGAAGGCTACCGTGGCCATCATCGGGTAGATCGCGATGATGTACAGGGGTAGCCGGCCCCACAGAAAATCTACGGTAAAGACGTTGTGCGCGAACATGGTATCGACATGCTCGCTGATGCCGAACGGCCCGGGAAAATACAGCGGCGGTTCGATGATCAATAGATACGCGATCGCCCCGAACCACACAACGATGTTCGTCGGATCGTTGTGGCGGCGCAGCCGGATGATCGCGTACACCAATGCCAGCACCGCCCCTGCGATCACGGTCAGCTCCAAGACCGGCAGCGTCCAGTTCTGTAGTGAGAACGGGCTGCGGAAGACAGCGATCCCGCCTGCGGTGTCGCATGAGAAACCCAGCCGCACCGCCAGATCGGCGAAGGTCGGCGCACACAGATCAGACACGATCAGACTCCTACCTGCGTCGCCTGATCGGCCGTGTACCACTGGGTGACTTCGTAACCGGCCTCATACCGGGCGAACCATTCGTCGGCCAATGCCGGCAGCTTCTCGTGCGCCGGATTGTGGCCCGGAATCTGACTGCGCACCGCGCCCGACATGGCGACCATCACCTCGCGTACCGGCAGGTGCCTGAAGGCGTTTTCAATGGGCCCGTCGTACGGCGCGTCTACGAATGGGATGCGGTGCAGCAGTGACTTCTTACGCGCTTGCATACCGAACATCGACAGAGCATCCACCTTGCGGTCTTCCAGCGGAACGTGTTTGTTGAATCCTTCGCACGCGATGCGCAGCACGGACCACACATGCCTGAAAATCGAGGGGGCCATCCGCATGCGGTACCACGGATCGTTGGCCACCGCGTCATAGATGATCAGGGCTGAACTCCGATGCTCAACCTCTTCGACGAAGTGCCATAAGAACAACGAGGCGACGCGATCATCGCCGGGCGCGAACAAGCTGTCGTCGTGGTCCAGCATCAGCTTGAAGACCGGCGTGAAGGTCGCCTCCAAGTCGGCGGTGTACGCCAACCGGTACTTCAATGGCCTATTGGCGGTCAGGTCGTCGAAGGCGGCGATCACCTCATCCAGGGTTTCCTTGAGGCCCGGGTAGCTCTTGATCAGGCCCTTGGCGTGCTGACGATGCCCCATGGAGTGCTGTCCCTCTTGCCGAACGAAGGCCTCTGCCTCCTGCGCGATCTCGGGATCCGCAATCAACGGAATGGCCTCGGGAATCATCTGCCCGATCATCTTCTCGAACGCGATTGCCAGAAAGGAGACAGCGTTGGCCATGCTCGAAAACGCCGGGTTGGACTCGTTCCACAGGAACGGCACGTGGTGGTCGGCGAACGCAAACCGCAACTTGCGCACGATGAGTTCCGTCATGGCAGGCACCTCACTTGAACATACAATAAGACATTGATTTGTTGATCTGTATGATTACTGGATAGGCTGAGTTCTGTCAACGGCCGATATGCTGCATGGATGCCCGCGGCCAGAGGACTCGACGATGGCGCGTAGGCGGGGATGGGACGGGCAGCCGCCCAGCAGTGACGAGGAAGCTTCCGAGCGGATCACCGCCGCAGCGGTGAAGTTGATCGGCGAGACCGGCGCGGCGGTAAGCCTCGCCGACGTCGCGGCAGAACTCGGCGTTATCCGACAAACCGTCTACCGGTATTTCCCCACCGCCGATGCGCTGATGCACGCCGCTTCCATCGCCTCGGTGGACGGTTTCCTAGACCGGCTGACGGAGGTGGTGCGCGGCATCACCGATCCGGCCGAGGCACTCACCGAAGGTGTGCTCTACACCCTGGAAGAGGTCACTCGGACACCACATTTGGCCATCATGATGTCCGAGCCCTACGCACACTCCCACACGAGCGATATGACCTCGGATCAGGCGCAGGCGTTCGGTTTGCGCATGCTCGGCCGGTTTGACGTCGAGTGGGATCAGTACGGATACGACGACGAGGCCAAGCGCGGACTTGTGGAGTTCGCGCTACGAATCATGTTGTCGTTCTTCGTCTCCCCCAATGAGGCCACCCGCTCCCGCGACGAATTGCGGCGCTTCCTCGCGCGCTGGCTGGGCGGAGCCATTCTGGCCCAGCCCTCTCATTAATCGAGATTTACGTTTCAACTAAACGTTTATATCGCCTTTCATAATTAGTCTGGGCGGACATACCGTCGCCTTATGAAGCCGATCAATCGACGTGCCGTGCTCGGCGGTGTCGGAGTGGCGGGGGTCGCAGCCGTCGCCGGTGCAGGAGCCGACCGTGCACTGTCTTCCCCGCGCTCCCGTGACGACATAAAGGACCAGACCGTGACCGATGACGCCGCCCGCTTCGGCGATCCCCGCATCCCCGCCGAACTGAACACCGCCCAACCGCACATGTTTCACCTCGGCGCCCTGGCACCGCAGACCTTCGACGGTGGAGACCTGCGCCAGGCGCACGAGGGCAACTTCCCCATCCTCACCGGGCAGCAGGCCAGCATCGTCATGGTGACCCTGCAGCCGGGCGGAATCCGGGAGCCACACTGGCATCCCAGCGCCTGGGAGATCAACATCATCACCGACGGCGTCGCGAAGTGGACGTTGTTGGACCCCGAGGGACACAGCGAAACCTTCGACGCCCACGTGGGCGATGTGGTCTTCGCGCCCCAGGGATCGCTGCACTATTTCGAGAACAAGGGCACCGAAGACCTCAAGCTGCTGATCGTGTTCAACGCGAGCACTGCGGAAGGCAAGGACGACATCGGAATTGGCGCCTCGATCAGCAAGCTCCCACCCGACGTCCTGGCCGCTGTGTTCGGTGTGCCGACGGAGACCTTCGCAAAGTTCAAGAAAATCGACGAGTCCATCACCATCCTGCGCAGACCTACCGCGTAACACCCCACCCGATACGTAGGCGCCCATGGCGCGTTCACCGACACTAGCCTTACTCGACGGGCAGCGGTCGGCGCGCGTTATGGAGGAGAAGGTGGCCACATCCCGGCGCCGTCGTGTGTCCTTAAAGATCCGGCGCGCCCTGGTTCTCGGTCACCGCTGGGTCGGCCTGGTGTGCGGGCTCCTTGTCGTGGTCGTCAGCACCAGCGGTGCCCTGCTCGTGTACCAGCCGGAGCTGATCCGTGCGCTGCATCCCGAGATGTTCCACGCCACCGCCGCCGATAAGCCGGTTGGCTTTACGCAGGCGATGAACGCGGTCCAGTCGCGCTACCCCGACATTCAGCTTGCGAATGCGTCACTGAAGGACGGCGTGTACCTACTGAACGCCTCGACCGACACCCACGACACGTTTTTCGTCGACGCGGGGACCGGCGTGATCAACGGGCGAATGGACCTCGGCACGGGCGTGCTGGGGTTTCTGGTCAATCTGCATGATTGCGGTTTCACCTGCGAGGACTACAGCGGCTATCTGCCATTCCTCGCCCAGCCTTGCCCGCTGGCGCAGATGAACGCCTTCTCTGGATTATCCTGGGGCGCAGCGATACTGGCGTTCGCAGCGGTCCTCCTGCTGCTGCTGGTGGTTCCCGCGCCGTACATCTGGTGGAGGGCGATCCGCAAGTTACGCAACGCCTTACGTGTGCGATGGGGCTCAGGACGGTTCGCTCGCGATTTCGATCTGCACGCCATAATCGGCATCGTCGCCACGGCGCCGTTGATCGTATGGGGGCTGACCGGATTGCAATTCGAGATCCCCGGACTCACCACCCTCTGGTATTCGGTGACCGGGGGCCAGGTCGCCGAAAACACCTTCACCGCAGACTCTGGCGATCAGAACGTCACCGTGGCGGACGCCATGGCGGCGGCCAGGAACCAGTTCCCGGGCTCTGAGGTGACCTGGATAGGCATGCCGGACACCGAGAATTCGTTCTACACCGTCGACCTGCTGGATCACGACGGGCCGGACCTACGGGCGTACAGCCACAACTACCACGGGAATCGTTCCGTGGGCGTAGACGCTCACGACGCCGGACACGTGCAGATTCTTCGAGGTAAGCCAGCCACCGCGTCCAACGCCATCGCCGACGAATGGGCCAGTTCTGCCGCACATTTCGGCCTTGCCGTGAGCGGCTATTGGCGCGCGACCTGGTTCGCCCTCGGCATGGCTCCCCTGCTGCTCGCGATCACCGGCTTCAGCACCTGGCGCTGGCGCCGCCGTGCCCGTCTGCGGGCCCGCGTCAGGAGCGCACAGGTTCCCGGCGCGGACGCGACAGCACCCGAGTCGGCCACCAGAACCACGTCCCCAGCAGCCGAACGAGTGCGGGCACAATGAACGAACGCACGATCAACGTGTCGAGCAGCAGACCGATGCACACGGTGGTGCCCACCTGGCCGATGGTCCGCAGATCACTCGACAGCATCGCCAGCATCGTGAAGGCGAACACCAAGCCGGCGGAAGTAACCACGCCACCAGTACTTCCCAGCGCGCGGATAAGTCCGGTGTTCAACCCGGCATGGGTCTCTTCTTTGAGTCGGGCGATCAGCAACAGGTTGTAGTCCGAGCCCACCGCCACCAAGATGATGAACGTCAGCGGCAGGATCAGCCAGTGCAACGGCAGCCCGACAAGGTGCTGCCAGATGAGCACCGAAAGGCCGAACGCACCCGCGAACGAGAAGGCCACGGTGCCGATAATGACGAAGGGCGCCACCAGACTTCGCGTGATGACCATCATGATCAAGAAGATCAGTGTGAAGGCCGCGATTGCCGCGATGAGCAGATCCGATGCGGCGTACTCCTTGATGTCCTTGTTGTTGGACCCGGCACCGCCGATATAGACCTTTGACCCGGCCAACGAGGTTTCCTTCAGCGCCGTCGTGATGGCATCGGGGAACTCGTTGACGTGCTCGATACCTTCCGGGCCCATGGCATTTCCCACGTGGGTGACAATGAACCGGGCAGCCTTGCCATCGGGTGACATCATCAGCGCCATACCGGTTTTGATGTCCTCGTTGTCGAACGCTTCGTGCGGTATGTAGAAGAAGTCATCGCTGCGGGATGCGTCAAAATCGTTTCCGACGTTGATCATGTCGTCGAAGGTCTGATCCGTCGCGGTGGACTGCAGATTGGTCTGGCCATAGGTATTGACGATGAGGGCTTGTAGCGCTTCCTGGTCGTTGGCCGTCAGCTTCAATAGCGCAACCATCTGCGGCAACAGTCGATCGACGGCCTCCAGGGAGCCCACCGCGTCCTTGATGTCGGCCGCCAGCTTGTCGATGCTGTCGAGCATGTCGAACAACGATCTGAAGGACAAGCACACCGGAATGTCGAAGCAGTGTGGTTCCCAATAGAAGTAGTTGCGCAGCGGACGCATGAAGTCATCGAGGTTCGACACCTTCTCGTCCATGTCTTTCGTGACCTGTTGCATGTCCTCCATCGTCACGACGGTGTTATGCATTTCATCCGCAAGTTTCTGCGTCAGGTCGACGGTCTGCCGCAGGACCGCCACAGAGTGCGCCATGATCTGGGCCTGCTTGTCGGTGTTGGCGTTCTGCGCCTTCGTAAACGGGAGCTGCTGACCGTTTCCACTGCCCTGAGTGGTGAACAGGTAAGGCAGAGAGGCATGTTCGAGCGCTCGCCCCATCGGCCTGGTAATACTCTGCACCATCGCGACGCCGGGAAGTCGCACCAGGCTCTTGGAGACCCGGTCCAATGAGATGAAATCGGCTGAGTTACGCATGTCGTGATCCGACTCGACCATGAGCATCTCGGTGAACAACTTGCTGGGCGGGAAGTGCCGGTCCGCGGCGGCAAAACCTTCCTTCGCCGGAGCGTCCGACGGCTGATACGCGCGATCGTCGTAGCTCACCTGGTAGGTCGGCACGAAGACCGCTCCGACGAGAACTGCTGCGGCACTTGCCACGAGTATCGGCTTAGGCCAACGCACCACGCTTGCCCCGATGCGGCGGTACAGACGTGCCTTGGCCCTTTGTTTGGGGTCGAACAGCCCGAACAGGCTGCCCAGGTGCAGCATGGCCGGCCCGAGCGTGAGCGCTGCCGCGATGGTCAAGAGCATGCCGATGGCAACGGCCGGACCCATGGTGTGGAAGTAGTTGAGCCGCGCAAAGCTCAGACACAGGCCCGCGCCCGCGATCGTCAATCCTGAGCCGATGATGACGTGAGAGACGCCGCGGTACGCCGCGTAGAAGGCGTCCTCCCGACTCAGGCCTGCGTTCCGCGCCTCGTGGTAACGCCCCAACAGGAAGATGCCGTAGTCCGTACCGGCGCCCAGCGTCAGCGAGATCACGATATTGACCGCGAATGAGGACAGCTCGATATATCCGAAGTGCCCGAGAGTCGCGACAACCCCTCGCGCAACCAGCATCTCGACCAGAACGCCGAACAATGGCACCAGCATCGTGGTGACGGAGCGGTACACCATCAGCAGCATGAAGATGATCAGGAAGATCGTCACGATCGTGATGTTGTTCAGGCTGGAGTTCGCGACGCTCAACGTGTCCGAGGCCAGGGGGGCCGCACCGCTGACATAGATCTTGAGACCGGGCGGTGGAGTGTCCTTGTCGATCAGGTCCTTGACCGCGTCGACAGATTTGTTCGCCTGCATCTGGCCGATATCACCTGCCAGGCGCAGCAATACAAACGCTGAATTGCCATCGAGGCTCTGTGCCCCGGCCGCGGTGATGGGCTTTCCCCACGTGTCCATCACGTACTGCACGTGCTCGGTGTCGTTCTTGAGCCTGCGTACCAGATCGTCGTAGTACTGGTGATCGGCCTCGCCGAGCGGCCGATCGGCCTCCAGTACCAGCATGGTCAAGCTGGTGGATGTGGACTCCTGGAACTTCTCCCCGATCTGCAGCATTGCCCGCTGAGACGGGGCGTAGTGCGGGATCATCGGCCCGGCGAGTTCTGCCGCAACGTCTTCCACGTGCGGCACAAACGTATTCGTCGTTACCGCGACGATGGCCCAGAAGACGATGATCGGCACCGCCAGGACGCGGACCATCCTCGCGACGAAGGGCTTCCTCTCCCGATGCTCGCTCATGCCGACTTCACCCTGCACATGACGTTCGCGTCCGCGTGATCGTCGGACATCTCATCGCGGACCACATCATTCACCCGTATCCGGCAGCCGACCTGGCCCCCACGCACCTGTACGGAGATGCTGCCCGACACCACGGTGAGAGTCGTTGTCTCCGTGTGCGACCACGGCAGCGTGGTCACGTCAACCTGGTGCGGATGACCGTCGATATCGATATAGCTCAACATCCCGCCGTTCCCGACTGAGCCGAAGACCTCGTAGGTGAGGGTTTTGGGCGTGAACTCCGGTGGTGCCTGCGGCGGATTGACGGTGAGCACGGGTCCGGGAGCCGACAACTCGTGCACCTTCAACATCGAGCCACCGGCCACTCCGAGCGCGATGACTGCGACGAGAGGCATCCAGGCTCGTGCCAGGACCCTCCTGCCAACCGAACGTGGGCTCACCCGACCACCTCCCGCACCTCACGTCACGCGTATGTCAATGGAACTGACATAAGTACGGTCGGAAATGTTATCAGCCCAACCTGGGAATCCGAACGCCAACTTTGACCACCCCGACAGTCCGTCAGATCGGCGTCATGCCGCGCGTGGCAGCCGCGCCTTCAACCGCCGCATTCTGAGTACCTGCGCCGTGATGTTGATCGACGAGATCATAGGAATCACCCCGAGAAATGTTCGCTCGGAAGGTGTGGCTCCGTGCAGTTGCTCGAGGCTGCCGAGCACATAAAAGCATCCCAGGCTGAAGATCGTGGCCGGGATGGAAAACGCCCACAGCGACCCCCGGTCGGTGATCGCCTGTCGTGCGAAGTGGAGCTCGTCGTCCGACATCGGCTCCCGTTTACGCACCTTCTTCAGCACGGATGGGTAGCCGCCGACCTGGTCCGCCAGCGGTGACGACCCACGGGTCCTCAGCCGCGTGGTGTACACGAACATGCACGTGGCGAAGGTCAGCAGGGCCACGAAGGCGAGAATCGCCAGGTACCCGAAGAGGTGCCAGTTATGCCCCAAGAAGTTCCAGTTCATCACACCGTCCCTTTGCCCCGCCGTGGAGGAATCTTCTTGGAGATACTCGAGGTTTCCCCGGATCAAGTCAAGGCTCCTGACACTGCCTGCCGCTCGTATCGTTATGCCAACAGTGGGTTCTAGGTGTGCTGTACTGGCCAGATGCCCGAGTCTCGCGAGCTCAACGAGGTGGTCGATGCCGCGATCGAGCAGTCGCTCCTCGGTGGCCCACGCAAGTACACCCGCTCGCAGGTAGCCGAGCTCTCCGGCGTGCCCGTCGAGCGCGCCCGGAAGCTATGGGTGGCACTAGGCTTCGCGGCGGCGGAAAGCGATGCCGACGTCGCGTTCACCGATGCCGATGTCTCCGCGATCCGCACCTTCGCAGCGCTGGAGACGACGACTTCCGCCAACGAACAGAGCCAAGTTGCCGCCGCCCGAACACTCGGTCAGGCCATGGCGCGGCTCGCCGAGTGGCAGGCGGACCTACTCACTCGCGAGATCGGAGATCGCATTGCCGCCGACGGCGACCAATTCGCGCCCACGTCAAGCGTCGAGGCTGTCACCCAGACAATCTCCACACTGACGGCGCTGCAGGACTATGCCTGGCAGCGACACCTCGCCGCGGCGCTCACCCGAGCGCATGAATCCGGCAGCACCACAAGACAATTACTCGTAGGTTTTGCCGACATGGTGGGCTACACACGCCTGTCCCGCCACCTGGACCCCGAAGAGCTGACGAACCTTCTAGAGGCCTTCGAGACCGCGCTCACCGATGCAATCACCACGCATGGCGGCTGGGTGATCAAGAACGTCGGCGACGAGGTCATGTTCGCGGCCGCGAACGCCAGAACGGGCGCGCGCATCGCTATCGCCATGAACGCGGCGATCACCGAAGCAGCACAGCGGATTCCGGACATGCCGCAGATACGAGTGGGCTTGGCCTACGGACAAGTGCTCGTGCGCTTCGGCGACCTCTACGGCACCGTGGTAAATATCGCGGCGCGACTGACCGGCGTGGCGCGGCCCGGAACGATCCTTCTCGACGACGCCGCGGCAACGGCGTTGGGGGACAACGACGAATTCCTTCTCCGCCATCTGCGCGGTGTGCGCGTCAAAGGGTTCTCCCGATTGGGTTCGCACGTATTGCGCACGCGAAAACGCTGACAGTTTCTCAAATACACCCACCGGATACGAAAGGCAGCAGATGGCTCAGTACACCGAGGAGACCGTCTTCGAAGCACCCCGGAACATCGTGTACGAATTGCTCGCCAACCGCGAGGGGTACAACGCGTTCCTACCCTTCACCGTCACACTGGTGCGCCCCGGCGCCACCGAACGGCAAGGCGTCGGGGCCGTTCACCGCATCGGCATCGGACCCGTTGGCGTCAAGGAAGAGATTGTCGACCTCGTTGAAGGCGAACGCATCCAGTACCGGGTCGTTGGCGGACTGCCGGTGCGCTCACACATAGGAACCATCACGCTCACCGATCACCCTCAGGGGACTGCGGTGCGTTACTCGATGGAGTCCACTCCGCTGATCCCGGTGCCCCATGCCGCGATGGTTTGGGTGCTGCGTCAATCGATGTCGAGCCTTGTCAACGGCGCACGGCGCGAGGCCGCGCGCAGAGGTGCCGGCGGCACTTCTCGTGACGCCTCTTGAGCGCACATTGAGCAACGGCCGTATTTAAATTCCAAGCGCACAGATTTGCACATCTGGTCCATTCGGTGCGCCTTTTTTGGGCCGGTAATTTTTTGGCATGGCTACTTACGCCTTACATGACCATTGACTCGTATTAAATACTTTTCCGTCACGGTTCCGTCTCACCCGGGGAGAGGTGCGGTTTTGCCGCGATGCACCTTCTGACATGCCTGTTCGCCGGGTACTCGCCGAACATCTGATCACCGCCGTGCCCCTGTTAGATCACGAGCGCAGTTCGTTTTCCGCATCAACTTGATAACCACCCTGTATGCCAGCTGGACGCCATTTTTGGTGCGTTATAAAGTTCAGCCATCGAATTTCAACCGCGTGATTTACACGCACAAGCTAGGGAGTCGGGTCGGTGGCGATCATCTTTGATCGATTAGCTATTCAAGTAATTGCCAGCACTGGTTTATGTGCGGCCGCCCTGGCATGGGCGCCGTCCGCGGTCGCGGAGTCACTCGCCGTCGGGTACTACGCCATCGACGACAGCGCCGGCGGCTCCGGTAAAGGTGCGCTCGTCGGCGCCCCCGCCGCAGGAGCGGCACCCATAGCCGGTGTGCCGATTCTGCCGGGGCCTGTCGCGGCACCCGCCGCGCCCGTCGTTCCGGCAGCACCCGTTGTCCCGGCCGCGCCGATTGTTCCTGCGGCGCCGGTGGTTCCGGCGGCACCCGCTGTCGTCCCCGCCGCCGCACCCCTGGATGGCGCGCTGGCCGCAGGCCCCGTGGCAGGCAAGGGCGCACCGGTCGGTTCTACGGTTCCGGGTGGTCCGACCCCGGGCGTTCCGACCCCGGCCGGCCCGCAGGACTGATCGCCACACCCGATTCCCCGAATGATGCCGAGGCTCCCCTAAGGAGTCTCGGCATCATTGTTTTTCGCTCATTATTAAGGGCCGCAGCTGGTTCCAAGCTTGTCGCGCCGCTACTCCTGCACGACTACCGGATCGCCGATATTGACGTTGTTGAAGTACCACTCGGCGGCAGCCGGAGGCAGGCTGATGCAGCCGTGGCTGACGTTCTCATAGCCCATCGCCGGCACGGCCCACGGAGCCGAATGCACGAAGAGGCCGCGGTTGGTGAAACGGACGGCGTTCTCCACGTCGATTTTGTAGCCATCGGGAGCTGTGACAGGAATGCCGACGCTGCTGGAATCCATCAGCACCGAGCGCTCCTTACCTAAGACCGAGTAGGTGCCGACGGGTGTCGGATACTCCGGCCGGCCCATCGAGGCCGGGAAGACCCCCTCCTCGCCCAGACGGGGAAGATGATGCGGCGCAGGCAATCCCGTCTCCCCATCCGACGGTCGTCGCCACACTCCTTCGTAGGACACCGTGAACGTGTGCCGAGAGATACTGGCGATACCAATAAGGGCAGGGCCGGTCGAGATCTCCGCGGGCTTGCCACCCACCATCAACTTCACCGTGCTGTGCGACGGCCAGAACCGGTCCGGAATCCATTGCACGACGTCGTTATCGATCCATTCGTACTTCCCCGTCATGGCGGGCGTTGACGTGATCCCCAGCGCCCGCTCGGCGGCCTGGCGGTTGGCAATGGGGCCGTTGAAAGTCACTACCACGGGGTGCGCAATACCCACAGACTTGTCGGGTGTGGGCGCAATGGATCTGATGTCCAGATTAAGCGGCAGACTGACCGCCGTGGTCTCGACGGCGGTGGCACGCCCGGCCAGCGTCGCCGCAACCACGGATACCGCGACAACCATGTGAAGAACTGTCCTCATCGACCCGACCCCTTTGGGATGACCACTTCGTCATGAACGATGTGATCGTATGGACGTGTCAGGGCCGGAAGTAGCGGGCGCGCTTGCCGTTTCGGTAACGCGTTCCCCACGGTTTGATAACGAAAAAGTCCGTGGAATTGGCCCGCTAACTGGTCTCAGAGGAACCCCAAATTATGGGGTCTCATCAGGCGTTTTCCCCAGAGATGAGGTCCGTCAACAACGGGGACATCAGCGCGACAATCTCGTCGTCGCTGGCGGCCGCCAGATCGGGCATCTGCAAGAGGTACCGCTGACTGGCAATCCCCATCAATACGGCACTTAACAATGCCGCTCGCAGCCGCGCGTCGGGCCGCTCGATGGTGGCCGCCACCGAACTCACCGCGTGATCGGTTACCTGCTCGCGCAACAACTTCAGGGCATCCTCGCTGGTCATGCTATTACGCAGCAGCACCGCCATGGGGCCATCCGGCTCGGCCGCCCATCCCGAGAGCAAGCCGCGCAGATAGTTCTCGGCTGTTTCCGCGGGATCCGTCACGGTCAGCTCGTCTACCGGGATTCTCCACTGGACAGCCTCGCGAAAAAGGTTGCTCTTGCTCCCGAAGTATTGGATGACCGACGACTTATCTACGTCGGCGGCGGCCGCGATACCCCGAATCGTGGCCTTCTCGTACCCGACCTCGGCGAACACCCGGCGCGCGGCCGACAGGATTCGTTGCCGCGTCCGCTGTCCCTTGCGCTCGGGTGTTGGTGAAGACATGGACACATCCTCGCAGGAATAAAAGTAGACAGCTGTTGAGTTATTGTGGTCGAGGATTCCGATGGGAAGGGACGAACGCATGACACACGTAATCGACTGGGATGGCGCCTACGGGAAGAGGACACGCCTGCGTGGAACATCGGTGCACCACAGCCCGAGTACGCCGCACTCATCGACCAAGACGGTGTTGTGCGCGGCGAGGTACTCGACGCCGGGTGCGGATACGCCGAACTCGCGCTGGCCCTGGCCGCGCGTGGACACACCGTCGTGGGGATCGACCTGACGCCCACCGCAGTGGAAGCTGCCACGGCCGCCGCCGCTGAACGCGGTCTGCGCACTGCCACGTTCCAGCAGGCTGATATCAGCTCATTCACCGGTTACGACGGCCGATTCTCGACCATCTTCGATAGTGGTCTGCTGCATGCGCTGCCCGCAGAGCTGCGCGACGGGTACCTGCAGTCCGTTCATCGTGCGGCGGCGCCCGGCGCCGCGTTCTACATCCTGGCGTTCGGCACCGGCGCGTTCCCGGACCACAACGGTCCCGCACCGACACAGTTCACCGAAGAGCAGCTACGCGAGGTGCTCTCGCAGCACTGGCAGGTCGAGAGCATTCGCCCCGCGCGTCTCCAGGCGGGAATCGGCGAAGCGCGTGTGCAGTTGCCCGGACATCTCGTGATCGCCCGCAAGGCCTAAGGGGCCCTGTGATGGCCTTTACCCCGAGTGAACGGGAGTTTCTGCGCCTACAGCCCATAGGTCGTCTGTGCACCCTAGGCGCCGACGGCGATCCGCAGATCAGACCGGTAGGTGTACACCTCAGTCCTGATGGAGCGATCGACATCGTCGGTCACGCGCTGGCATCAACGCAGAAGTGGCGCAACGTGATCGGTAACCCGCGCGTGGCCTTCATCGTCGACGAAGTGATCTCGGTGAAACCGCCGCGGGCGCACGGCATCGAGATCCGCGGGACGGCGGAGGTGATGCCCGATCAGGGCAGCACCGACGGCGGGCTAAGCGGCGACATCATCCGAATTACGCCGCACCGGATCATCTCGTGGGGAATCGAAGACCCACAGACGCGCGGGAGAAACGTCTGACGGACACGGGCGAGGCATCCTGCCTTAAGCATGCTGCGCCGAATCAGTCCTTCATGTGCGGCGCAAGCAGTGTGCTCCATGCGCGTACGAGCTTGTTGTATTCGTCCTCGCAGCCGTCAGCGCGGTCTTGCGGGAGGAGGCCGTCGGTGACGACGTCAGCGTTGCCGTTCGGGTTCGAGCCGTAGATCCAACATTCGAAGTTGTACATGCGCGCCTCATTGAGCGTGTGAACGTCGGCGAGCGCCGCCTCGTCCGGGCTTCCATCCTCCTGACTCTCGACTCTGTAGGCACGCGCAATGTCCTTGGCGGCCTGGACGTTCTCGGGGTCGACGTGGCCATCGTCGTCGGGCGTCAGCAGCACGTATGCCGACATCTGGTCCGCTACGTCTTCCTCACGGCCGGTGGCAGGCAGGTCGTAAAGATCAATCGCCATGTGACCGAGTTCGTGGTAGAAGGATGCGACGGCAATCCGGTAGGCGACACCTTCGGGATCGGGATCCGCGGCCTCACGGAATATCCGCAGACTCTCGTCGACGTCCTCGTAACACATGGTGAGCGATCTATCCGATTGGCTCCAATAGTCGTTGGCCTCGCCGCACTGTGAACCGACCAGCGGGACATCGAAGGGAAGATTGAAAGAGTCCGTGACGCTTTGGGCCAAGTCTTCGAGTAGATGCTCGCCCTGTAGCAGCGCACGTCCTCTCGTCGCTTCCGGCGTGGAGGCGTCCTCGTAATTCGTAGTCATGCGCCCGGCCACAGGCGCTGCCTCAGTGGTTGACGACGCGGCAATCCCCGATTCCGTGGGCATTGGGTGGCCGCCGCTCCCACAGCCTGCCGTCAACATCGCCGCTACCAGTAGCCCAATCCTGGCCGTATGTACCTGCACGAGAAATCCTCTCCATGCCGATTTCGCCCACCGATACGGAAATCCGTGGTGGATGCCCCGGAAGCATACAATCCGTTTCCTGAATCAGCACCAGCGTTCGATATACCTGCGCCGCCAGTCAAACATCTTGTGGCCCAAGCTGATCCCAGGCCGATCCACCGCAGCGAAAAGCGTCTATTTATACGACTCACGCCCTTCGCGCCTTCGAAATTGTTTACGGCTTTCAAGAAATGCGCCACGTATTCGACTTCACGGCAGGAACATTCATTTGTTCTACGGACACAGGCGGGCTGGCCTACGATGCGGTTGTGATGAAATCGGTTCAATGCCGGTTGGTTGTTGCACTCACCGCCGCCGCCGTGACAACAATCCCCGGCTGTTCACAGCCCGCCAAAAGCCCCGCACCATCGGTGTCGCCGTCGACCACCAAGGCGCCACACGGCTCGAGTTCGCCGGGCCAGTCCACGCCAAAGAGCACAACCACCTCCGTGGTAACGCTGCCGGGTGGAAAGACAACTACCACAACGATTGTGATGATCCCGAGTCCGAACGGTGACGGATCGATGGTGCCCTGCGAGGGCAGCATCTGCACCAACCCCAACTATGGAGGTGGAGAGAATCCTGGCGGGGATGGGCCACCCGAACCCGGACGGACCGTATTTAGCGGTCCATCCGATGGACCGCCCGAACCCGGGCAGACCACCTTCAGCAGTCCGACTCAAGGCCCACCCGAACCTGGACAAACCACCTTCAACGCCCCTGCCGACGGGCCGCCCGAACCGGGGCAAACAACGTTCAACAGCAACTAGTTGGAGCGCTGGATAGACACCGTGAACAGCCCGTTTCATCCTCTACCACCTCCACCACCGTGGCCGCCGCAGCCTGTTCCGACTCGGACTTCGCCGCGGCGGATTTTGCGGCGGTTACTCGTCGTCACGACTGGAATCGTTGCGGCCGTGGCAATCACACTGACAGTTCTCGTCCTATGGCCGAATCCCACTGTGCCAGCGGAACAACCGAACATGACGCCGGTAATGACTGGCACCAACAATGACTGGTTGTCCTTCGATGACTTTGTACCGGGAATCGCTATCGCTACCGACAACATTTCCGATTCCACACACACGCTCGAATGCACGCTGGCATTCCTCGGGCGGGATTCCTCAGGTGCGGCGATCGCCTTTACCGCAGGGCACTGCGACCAAGACGGCTATACCGACCGGCCTTACTTCACCCGAAAGGCCGACCCGGACAACTCGATTGACTTGGGCGATTTCACCACCTTCCAAACCGCCGATCAGCGCAACAAAGTAGTCAAGACTGACAAGGACGACTGGTCCGACTTCGCCATGATCACGGTGGACACCGCACTCGCCGCCACGGCGGAAGATAACTCCCGTATTGCCGGGGTATACCGAGTCACCAAGGTCCTGAACCACCACTATCTACTGAACACCAACGTGACTCTGTGCAAGTTCGGCTTTGTCTCCGGAGAGACCTGCGGCAAGGTCGAACGGGTCACCGAGTCCCGAATCGAAGCGGACCTATTCTCCCTGCCAGGAGATTCCGGTGCTCCTGCGTACGTAAAGCTGGGCAACAATGAGGTGGCCGCTGTCGGCATCCTGCGCGGATCCCCCGAAGGGGACGACGGCTACACCGAATTCACGCTGTTAGCGCCCGTGCTCGAAACCACCAAGGCCACCGTGTTCTGCGGTAGCTCGAGCTGTCCCGCACCCTAGAAGTGTTCACTGTCCGGCAACGCTTCTGTGCGGTGCCTCCATCGCTCTAGGCACTCACGGGCGTTGTGTTCCGGAATCGGGCACGGCAGCAACGGCCGCCCTTACCGGGAGCCAGATGAGGGACACCAGAACCACTCCGCTGCTGCTCATCAGAATCTCCCCGGCCCAGTATCCGTGGTAGGCGGGGGCCAGCAACATCAACGCCGCCGCTGCCGACGTGCTGAGTCCCTGGCAGACCAGGAACACATCAACGGCTTGGCGGTATCGGATCGGATTGGCACTCGCGAAGATCAGATACAACCCCAGACCCACATTGAGCCCACCGAACATCACGTGCCCGTCAAACGCTCCGATGGCCGACGCCATACGCTCCGGAAGCCCACTCGATGAGCGCGCAAGGGACACCGTCCACCAGATCGCCGTGAAGGAGGTGCCACACCACAACACCCCGACCATGCGCAGTACGTAGGGCAGTAGCGGCGATCGCGGATCGCCCAACATCCACCGACTACCCGACTTCGGGGTGGCGTTCATCCAGCTATGTTAACCTACAGAGGTGTCGGTTAAAAGGCCCGCTGAAATTCGCCGACGGCTCAAGGGAACTGAGCGACGCACACTGATAGTCGAGGCGGCTCTGCGTCTGCTCAGCGAGCGTCGCTATGACGGCGTGTCCATGGGGGACATCGCGAAGGCAGCCGGGGTGTCACGCCCGGTCCTTTACGATCACTTTCCGTCGAAGAAGGAACTCGTGCTGTCGCTGTTCCACGATGAGACCGAAGCGCTGCTCAAACAGATTCGTTCCGCCGCGAGGCAGGGCATGACGCCACGGGAGCGGACCTGGCGCGCCGTTGATGCCTACTTCACCTTCGTCTCTGAGCATCCGGTGGTGTCGCAGATACTGACACTGGACTCTGCATTCGAACCGGATATTGCCGAAAGCGGTAGGCAGATGCGGACTTTGGCGGAGATGGGCATCGCCCCTCTTCTGGAGGCCGAGTTTGAGCGCCGCGGTAAGGAACCGGCCAAACGGCTCGCAGAGATCAATGCGGCTGTTCTCGTCGCCGGAATCATCCGGATTTACGAGTGGTGGCTGGAGCATCCCGGTGTGACCCGCGCGGAGATTGTCGAGTACACCCTGGGCACGCTATGGCCCGGGAGCAACCCGACAATGGGCTGAGGGCGCCGTAGGGGCCTACCGGCCCGCGTTGCGCGCCAGGTCGATCGCGAACTGGTTCACAAAGGTGCCGGCCCGCGGGTCCCCGCGATCGCATGAACCGTCGGATTCCCCGGGGCGCTTGACCCACAGGTAGGCATCGACGTTCGGGCTCGCGGTGGCCGTGGTGGGCGGGGTGCCCAGTGCCCGGCCGCTGGGATTACACCAGTAGAGCGCGTCAGCGGTGGGTCCCGCTCCGTTGCGCGAGGTGTCGATTACGTAGTGCGCGCCGTTCGTCATTCCGGAAATCGCGTCGCCGTATCCGATTTCCTCATCCGTGGTGAAGAAGTTCGCGGTGTTGAGGCTGAAGCCTCGCGCCTTGGCGACGCCGACGTCGTTGAGCCGGGCGGCCATGGTGTCGGCGCTCACCCAACGCGAATGGCCGCCGTCGACGTAGAGCGCGGTGGCCGGGTTTCGGGTCAGCGTGTCGACGGCATATCGCATCAGCTCAAAGCGTTCCTGGCGCTGGCCGGCCGACAGGCAGTCGGCCATGGCGAGCGCATCGGGTTCGAGGATGATCACTGCCGGACCAGAGCCCACAGCGGATGCGACGCCATCGATCCACCCTCGGTAGGCATCGGCCGACCCGAAGCCCCCGGCCGCGAAGCTGCCACAGTCGCGGTGCGGGATGGCGTACAGAGCGAGTACCGGCGTGGCACCGGACGCCTGCGCCGCACTGATGTACTTCGCGTCCACGCTGGGAGTCGAGACGTTGTCCATCCAGTACGCCTGCGGCGTGTTGGCGATGGAAGTCAGCTCAGGGCTTCCCCCACTCTGCGCGGCACGCATGGCCGCCGAGTTTGGATTGACATAGAACCCCTGACCATCCAACGGGTTATCCGCCCTGGCCACCGGGCCAACGAATAAGCCCAGACATGTAACGGCCAGGAGGGGGGCGATCCATCGCGCGAGGACACCAGCAGCTGAGGAAATCACCTCAGAAAACTAGCGGTATCACGCCCACGAGCGCCATTCGGCCCAGGGGGGCAGATCTCGTGGGCTACCTGTCCATGGTGTGCGGCGGATTGTCTACTTCCTGCTTGTCTTCACAAGCGCCCAACTCGTTGACGAGTACACAGTTATCTCCGCTGTCCTGCTGGCTGGGCGGATCCTGCTCGCAATCGCCGACCTCGTTGACTCGCTCGCACATCACGTGAGCGGTGGGCGCCGCAGACGCGACGGGAACCACGACGTGAAAAGAACCCGCGATCGCGGCGGCACAGGCCGCGGCAACGACGCCTCCAATACTGGCCATAGTGCCCTCCCTTCTTCATAGGGGCACAGCCCCCCGATCACGGTTTCCCAGCAGCGGCAAGTCGTGCACACGGGCGGTGACCACCTATTTTACTAAGTAATGATCGTGCTGATGGCCGATTGAGACGCGGATCGGCGTCTACCTCCCCGGGGTCTGCGCGCTAGTGTGCTTGCGTCGGCCTCAGCGAACAGGCCGATAGGAAAGTTGGACATCTCATGACTGCACCGGCAGAAGCATCGGCACTCGAAGCACGCATCGGCCACTACTACCAGATGGACGGCCCCTATCTGGTCGGTCGTGAGAAGGTGCGCGAGTACGCCCGAGCGGTGCAGGACTATCACCCCTCACACTGGGACGTCGACGCCGCCGCGGATCTGGGCTACTCGGGCGTGGTGGCGCCGCTGACATTCACGTCCACCCCGGCCATGGCCTGTAACCGCCGCATGTTCGAATCCGTTGTCGTCGGTTACGACACCTACCTTCAGACAGAAGAGGTCTTCGAACAGCACCGTCCGATTGTCGCGGGAGACGAACTGCACATCGACGTGGAGCTGACGTCCGTGCGCCGAGTCGCCGGCCGGGACCTGATCACCGTGACCAACACCTTCACCGATATGGCTGGCGAGCGGGTGCACACCCTGCACACCACCGTCGTCGGCGTCACCGCCGATGAAATCAATCCGGGGACGATGGCGGCCGTGCAGAGGGCGATGATGCACGACGTCGACTTCTCGGGCATCGGCGCAGCGGCCGAGACCTACGAGAAGACCCTGCGGCCCGCGGGTGAGGTTCGGATCTCTGCCGACTCCGCACGCACACCCGGGACGCCGTCGTTCGACGACGTGAAGGTCGGCGACGAGCTGCCGGTGCATCACACCCGCCTGTCCCGGGGCGACCTGGTGAACTACGCCGGCGTCGCAGGCGATGCCAACCCAATTCACTGGGACGAGGAGATTGCCAAGCTGGCCGGGCTGCCCGACGTAATCGCACACGGCATGCTCACCATGGGGTTGGGTGCCGGATTCTTCTCGGCGTGGTCGGGCGACCCGGGCGCGGTGACTCGCTATGCGGTCCGGCTATCCGCACCGGCGATCGTGTCGTCCGCCGAGGGCGCGGACATCGAGTTCGGCGGCAAGATCAAATCGCTGGATCCAGAAACCCGCACCGGCATCATCATTGTGGCTGCGAAGTCCAGCGGCAAAAAGATCTTCGGCCTCGCGACCATGCACGTCCGCTTCAGCTGACCTGACGATCCGCGGTCACAGCGGTGCCTTGCCAGGTTCACGACTGGACGCGACCGCCAAGCTGGTGGACAACCGAGTACAAGTTGGCCACTCCCCAGTGCTCGACGATCTGCCCGCGCCGCACGCGCATCGCGTCGACAGTCTCGAACCGTACGACCCGGCCCGTCGGCTCGATTCCGAGAAACGCGCCGCGATGCGTTCCGTGATAGGTCTTGAAGGTGGTGACCACGTCACCATCCACGGTCTGCCAATGGATTTCGGGCCGGAAATCAGGGAAGGCGGCGCGCAGCCGCTGATAGAGCACCCGAACCCCGTCCTTATCGGCTGTCGTGCCTGGTTGCGGTGTGTGATCGACGAAGTCGTCGGCGAACAGCGTCTCGAACAAGGCGAAGTCTCCCTGACCTTGGACTCGCTCGGTGTTGCGTCGCACGATCTCCTTAGCGATGTCTCCAGGCTCGCTGTCGCTCATGAGATGTGCTCCCTCGTGTGTCTGTTTCCGGCGTACACTCATACATAACCGGACTACAGTCCGGTTATTCCGGCGGTATCCCCAGTTCAGGCTTCGAGCCGGGCGCGAACGCTCGCGAGCCGTCGCCGAAGCTCGGCATCGTCGATGACGCCGCGGGCGACCAGCGAGTGCGCGAGTGACACCAGCTGACTCTCGGGATAGGGCAGGCTGGAATACAGGGAGGCCGAAAGCGCGTCCTCCTCATCCCTCCGCTCTTTGAAGGTAGGGACATCGCCGCAGGCGGCGTGGTCGAGCGCATCGCAGAGGCCATCCAGACTGGTCTTCCAGGGCGGTACGGGGTTTGCGACCCCGTACTTTGCCGCCATCTCCGGCCAGACCTGATGACGCCGCACAATGTCCTGCAGAGACTCGCTGACAACTCCTCCGGCCGAGCCCAGACCCTCTGTCTCCATGATGTTTCGGCTCTCACTCGGTTACGGATGGACGGCCGGACGAGTATCGACGATGACGTTGGTGGTGACGCCGACCGTTGGCAGGGCGACGCCGATCAAACAGTCACGGGTAATGATCTCGACTAACTGATCCTCATCCCAGCCCTCAGTGCCGTCCGGACGCATGGGCATCACCATGAACCGATGCTTCTGATTGGAATCCTCCACCCGGACCTCAACGTCGTCGGGCAGGTTGAGCCCGAACTCGGAGAGCACCTGACGCGGCCAGCGGACAAGTCGGCGGCGGTAGTTGGGTGTGCGGTACCACTCGGGGGAATTTCCCAGGATCGGTCGCGGGTAGCAGGAACACAAGGCGCAGACGATGACATGGTGCAACGTCGGCGTGTTCGCCAATATTTGAAATGCCATGAAGTCGCTGGGGGTGCCCCACCCGGTCGGCTCGAACCAATCGACACCGACCTCCTTGCTGGCGTCCATCGGTGCGGTGAGTGCGAGTTCCTTGAATTCCGGATCGAGCCACGCCCGGGCCACCAGACGCGCGGCAGGAGTTGGACCGATCTGCTCGGCGAACTCGGTGAAGCGCCGATGATCCTCGGCGGTGAAAATTCCCTTCTCGATGCACAATTCGCGCAACGCGATCTCCAGGACCTCGAAGTCGGTGATCTCGTCCACCATGGGGGCAACAGTGCGGGTGTGATCGTGATCGTTGGTCATGGCGCTGATCCCTCTCGATCCGGATAGGTCTAACTGGCTGCCTTCAAAGCCCGCTCAGGAAGCTCCGTCTGCAGGGTGTCGATCGCGGCCCCGGTATAGCCGTGCCACAGCTTGGACTGGTTGAACCGCACGATGTACATCCATTCGGGCGTGGCGTCCGGGCGATCCCATGTCTCATCCTCCGCCGCAGGGGTCTCATATGCGACGGCCGCGATCTCGCCGGTGGCGCCCCGAACGTATTCCGGTGTGCGGGTGTAGAACAGCGCAGGCTCCTCACGCACGACGACTGCGTCGCCCACATGAAACCGGGGCTTGCCCGCCTTCCCGGCATAAACCTGCGGGTCGCCCTTGCCGACCGCTTCGATGTGGTGCGCGTTGCGCCTCACCTGGGCGCCGTCGCCTTCGCACTTTGGCCGCGCTTCCGGAGTCCTGCCTTCCAGGCCTCCGGCATACCGAGTCTTGACCTCCAGCATCCGGTCGTTCAGCTCCCCCAGGCTGATGTGATGCTTTTCCACCAGCACCCGGCCGACCGCCCACAGCCAGCGCGCGTAGTACGGAAGCCCGAGGTAGATAGTGCGACCCACGTCGACGTTCCCGATCCGGCGCCGCTCCTCCGAAAGCCAGATCCCGCGCCATGCCAGGACTTCGCACATGACGTAGGTCAGTTCCTCCCACTTCTCGTATTGCTTGTTCTCGTACTTGATGGGTGCATCCGGCTCGCCACCGACGTCATGCGAGGTCTTCATGTACGCGGTGAAGTAGTTGTGATCGATGAGATCGGGAGTCGGCGCATCCACGATCTCCGGATAGGACGACTTCAAGCGCGCCACCAGGTCCAGACGTGCCGCACGCTCGGACGCAGTACTCATGAACGTCCCCTTGCTGTCGTACGGAACGTTGGTACAGAAGCGCGGAGCTCCCTAAGACTTGGACGCTAGCAGTTCTGGATTACGGCGACAATACTTTTCAGCTACGTCAATACCGATGCCGGATACCCTAGGGAAAACCGGCGTGACGTGAGTCCGTGACCGCATGCCCGCGCACCGTCTCTCCGTCCCGAAAAGATCAATAGATACTGGCTACGCCCATTCCTCACTATGCGCGGCCCCGGCGCTCGACACGTGCCGCAACCGTCGGGCCAGCGGACGCGGAAGGGCCGGCGGCTGGCAGGTACAGCAAAGTACTTGAATCTACGACTAAAGCTCGGTCACTCCACCGTTGTCAACCATCCACGAACGGTCCAACCGAACGTTCTTCAGCATCCGGCGGTCATGCGTCACCAACAACAACGCACCGTCATAGGTCTCGAGCGCCTCCTCGAGCTGCTCGATGGCGGCGAGGTCGAGATGGTTAGTGGGCTCGTCCAGAACCAACACGTTCGTGCCGCACGCCTGTAGCAGCGCTAGGCCTGCCCGGGTCCGCTCACCGGGCGAAAGCTCGCCCACCCGGCGTTCCACATGATCGGCGCGCAGACCGAACTTAGCGAGCAGGGTGCGCACATCGGCCGTCGACCACGCCGGCACCCGCTGCTCAAAGCGATCGACGAGCCTGTCCGTTCCGGTGAAATCCGCACGCGCCTGGTCGATCTCGCCGATCGCAACGTTTGCACCCATACTCGCGCGGCCCTCGTCGGGCTGCTGGCGCCCCAAGAGCAGGCGCAGCAAGGTGGACTTTCCTGCCCCGTTGGGGCCCGTGATGCCGATCCGCTCACCGGCATCAACCTGAAGCGACACCGGACCGAGAACGAAATCCCCTTGTCGCACAACGGCATTATCGAGAGTCGCGACGACAGAGCTCGATCTGGGCGCTGCACCGATGGTGAACTCGAGCACCCATTCCTTACGGGGTTCCACGACCTCCTCGAGCCGGGCGATCCGACTCTCCATCTGCCGAACCTTCTGCGCCTGCTTCTCGCTGGACTCGGAGGCCGCGCGACGCCGGATCTTGTCGTTATCGGGGGCCTTACGCATAGCGTTGCGCACACCCTGGCTCGACCATTCCCGTTGAGTACGTGCGCGCGCAACAAGGTCAGCCTTTTTCTCGGCGAACTCTTCATACTGTTCGCGTCGATGCCGCCGACCAACCGCACGCTCTTCCAGATAACTTTCGTAACCGCCACCGAAGACGGTGGTGGTGTTCTGCGCCAAGTCCAGTTCGAGAACGTGGGTGACGCTGCGCGCAAGAAACTCGCGATCGTGACTCACCAACACCACGCCACCACGCAGATCCCGGACGAACTCCTCTAGCCGAGCCAGCCCGTCCAGGTCGAGATCATTGGTCGGTTCGTCCAGCAGAACGACGTCGAACCGCGACAACACCAGCGCCGCCAATCCCACACGCGCCGCTTGTCCACCCGACAGGTCAGTCATCAGGGTCGACTGCGGACGCACCGCATCCGAGCCGAGGCCCAGGTCAACCAGAACCGCGGGCAACCGTTCGTCGAGATCCGCCGCGCCAGAGGCGAGCCAACGATCGAACGCGGCCGAGTAGGCGTCGGTCGGATCGATCTCCGAGGGGCTCCGATTCTCGTCGGCCAGCGCCGCGGCCGCAGCTTCCATGGCTTGCGTAGCTTCGGTGCATCCCGTGCGGCGCGCGATGTAGGTGGCGACGGTTTCTCCCGGCACCCGCTCATGCTCCTGCGGGAGCCACCCGATGAACGCGTCGGCCGGCGCGGCGCTGACAGAACCCTCGAGCGGCTCGAGATCCCCGGCAAGTATCCGCAGAAGCGTGCTCTTGCCGGCACCGTTGGCGCCGACGACGCCAACCACATCGCCGGGCGCCACGGTCACGTCGAGCGCCTCGAAGAGGGTGCGGTGGGCGAATCCACCGGCCACATTCTTCGCGACAAGCGTTGCGGTCATGGGTTCATCGTCCCATCACCACACCGCAACAGGCCCCACGCGTAAGCAGTGGACCGCTACCATCGCGCCATGCACCTGTCGGTCTCACGGCGCGACGCCCTTCGTTACGCGTTGGCCGCGCCGATCCTCGCGGGTCTTCCGATAGCCCTTGCCCCGCACGCATCCGCGGACGGTATACGGCTGATCGACTTCACCGAGCGCCTGGTTACCCCGGAACAGATCAAATCCGCGGGCTACGCCGGTGCCCTTGTCTACGTGTCCGAGTTGCGACCGGGCGCAACCTTCGACTTCAAACCCGTCACCCGTGACTACGCCGCTGGGCTGCGCGCGGTCGGACTTCACGTCGTCAGTTGCTACCAGTACGGCAAGCCGGGCTGGCCCACCCCATCAGACTTCACCCGCGGCTACGACGGCGGCGTGGCCGATGCGCAGACCGCCCTGCGGCTGCACGGCGCCGCGGGAGGACCGGATTCGGCCCCGATCTTCTTCAGCGTCGATGAGGATATCGATCAGAACACTTGGAAAAGTGTTGCTGTTCAATGGTTCCAGGGCATCAATGCCGTATTGGGCGTTCGCCGCACCGGCATCTACGGTCACGCCCGCGCGTGCGGGTGGGCGATCAGCGACGGTGTCATCGGGCACTCAACGACCGGCGGGTATCGCTGGGCCTGGCAGACACGTGCCTGGTCCGGCGGGGCGCGTGAGCCTGCGGCCGTGCTGTACCAAAGCGCGGTCAACACCGCCTCGACCCCGGGACCGCTCATCGGGGACGTACATGTGGACGTCGACGACGTTCTCGCAGCCGACTTCGGACAGTGGGACTTGCCTCGGTAAGCATCGTGAGATGCAGGCCAGGCCCGCCATCGCGCGGGCAGCCGGTCACCCAGATATCCAGCACCGCAGCGGAACCAGATCTCCCGCACCGAGGGACACCACCAATCGAAGGAAGGTTACGCTAACCTTTGTTGGCTGACCCATTTCATAGCCGGTCAGCGAGCACTGGAGAGGAGGCGCCAGGGCCGCCCCGCGCGTCGCCCTGGAAACCGGTCAGATGATGAGTTGCGAAACTGATTCCCCCACAGTCGGTCCGATCAGCGGCGCAGGCAACGGCTCATGACAGCTCCGGTATGGATGGCGGCTCCTCCCGAAGTACATTCCGCCTTGCTCAGCAGTGGCCCCGGGCCCGGCCCTCTGCTCGCGGCCGCAGACGCCTGGCGCGCGCTGAGCACGGAATACTCCTCCGCAGCAACGGAACTCACCACGACGCTGGGCTCGGTGCGGGCAGGCTCATGGAATGGCCCCAGCTCAGAGCAATACCAGGCTGCACACGTGCCCTACCTGAGCTGGCTACAGCAGACCAGCACGGCCAGCGCGGGAGTCGCGGCGCAAACAGAGACGGCGGCTACGGCCTATTCCGAGGCGCTGGCCACTATGCCCACCCTTGTCGAACTCGCCGCCAATCACGCGACGCACGGGGCGCTGATCGCCACCAATTTCTTTGGTATCAACACTATTCCGATCGCCCTCAATGAGGCCGACTACATTCGGATGTGGATACAGGCCGCCACCGTGATGAGCACCTATCAGGCCGTCGCCGAGACCTCGGTGACGGCAGCGCCGCCGACCCTTCCGTCACCGGTACTGCTCTCGCCAGAAAGTGATGGCATCGCACGGGCCGCGGCCCAGGACGCCACCAAGCCGCCGCCCATCGTGCCTGACCCGAACGACCCCATTGAGATGCTGTTGGCGAATTCCCAACACTTCCTGAGCATGTATCGCGCGCTCAAGGGACTGATCACCGACCCCGTCGGCACCATCATTCAGATCATTATCGACTTCTCCACCAACCCTGCCGCCGCCCTGGTTACCTGGCAGCCGCTGTTCTTCGTATTCGCCTATGCCGCAACATTTGGCGTGATGGGAACGCCTATCTACGCCGCAATCCTGGGCCCCGCGGCAGGCATCTCGCTCCCGCTCGCCATCACCTTGGGCAGCCTGTCCCAGATGCCGGTGGCGCCACCGGCCGACCTACCCGCAGAGGTCGTCCATCCACGCGCGGAGCAACCGAACGCCGTCGCGATGAGCGGTGGAACGGTGACCACGGCAAGCTCGGCCGCGCCCACCCCGTCATCCACCTCCACGGTTGCCCCCAGCTCTGCCCCGGCGCCCACACCGCCACCCGCGGGAGCCGAAGGCCTCGGTTACGCGGTTCGGGGCGATGGTCCCGGATTCGGGTTCGGGCCGACCATGGGTCACAGCACCGGAGCCGTGGCCCACGCACCGAGCAGTGCGGTGGCGGCCGCCGCGGCACTGGCCTGCAATCCCGGAAAGGCCAGAAGCCGTAGGCGCCGTCGCGGAACCGCCGAGGACCGCGGCTACCGCCACGAATACGCCACCATGGACACCGAAATCCCCTCCGGCCCTGACGGTCCGGTGACAGTGGGAGCCTCCACCACGGGTGTGAGCCGGCTTGGCTTCGCCGGCGTCCGCACCGCGTCGACGGGTACCGAGGCCGCCGGATTGACCACCCTCGCAGGGGACGCACCCGAGAGCCGGACCAGCCCGATGCTGCCGCAGACCTGGGGCGTTGATGGGGACGACACCGCACGCTGACTCCTCGCGCTTCCGGCGCTCATGGTCGATGTTTCAGTGTTACTCCGAGCGGGTATGCCCTCCCACATAAGGCTCCAGTTGCCTTAGGCAAGGAGAGGGACATCATGATCATTTTGGGCATTCTGCTGGCCGTTTTGGGATACGTACTGGCCGTTCCGATTCTGCAGACAATAGGAATAGTCCTCGTAGTAGCCGGGGCCGTGCTGTGGATCCTGGGGGCGGTAGGCAGGCCGGTTGCGGGCCGCAAGGTGTGGTTTTGAGTGCACCGCCGCATAAGCGACGCCGACCGGGTGCGCCTATCTGACTGAGCGTTTTCCGGATGTTTAGTAGTCGAGCTTTCCGGGAACAGCCCGACTGAATTGGCTCAGGCCGGTCGGCTCTGGGGCCCTTCACTTTCCGCGAACTTCTTGGAGGTTACTGTGCTGGTACGACGCATTGCGCGTCCGATGCTTTCGTCCATCTTCGTTGCGGCGGGAGTTGACGGCCTCCGCCGTCCTGCCGCGTCGGCGGACGTGGCCGAACCGCTGGTCAACAATCTGTTAGACAGCGCGCCGGACTCGGTGGCCACATACCTGCCACGAGATCCTCAGACCTACGTGCGCATCCATGCGGCTACTCAGCTTGCCGCCGGGCTGGCTCTTGCCAGCGGTAGATTTCCCCGGATATCGGCATGGACACTGGCCGGCACCTTGGTTCCAGCGACCCTGGCGGACCAGGCATTCTGGCGCGAACCCGATCCCGACCTCAAGTTGCAGCAGAAGACTCACTTCTGGAAGAACATCTCGCTCTTGGGCGGATTGATCATCGCCGGTATCGATACCGAGGGACGGCCCGGATTGTCGTGGCGCGCCCGTAGAGCTGCCAGCGACGCCGTCGCCGCCGTTGCCTCAGCCATCCCCGGAGCAGAACATCCCTCGCATTCACTACAGACCAAAGCCGCGGAGCTCGGTGAGACCGTACGCGAGAAGGCCCCGCTGATCGCCGAGTACGCCCGGGAACGCGGAGCCGAGATCGCCGAGACCGCTCAACGACGCGGCAGCCAGCTGACCGAGATTGCCGCACAGCGCGGAAGTGAACTCACAGAACTACTCACCGAGCGCGGCTCGGAGCTGGCAAGTGCCGCCGGCAAAGGCCGTCATCACATTGAGGCCCTTGCCGCCGACCCACCTCCCAAACTCCGCAGACTCGCCCGCGTATTCGGCCGCTAGCGCGGGCAGATCCCCCGCGTCGCGGCCGGCCCGGTCCAGGTCCACCCTATCCGCTAATATGACCGTGTGGTCATATCCGGTATCGGGTGGCCCCCGCGACCTGAGAGGGATTCCGTGTCCGTTAGCCGTACCGTCCAGGAGTTTGTCCAGCGCCGCACTCTGCTACCTGCACGGATCGACTCCCTGCTGTCCGGCCCGGGTCGTGACGTCAGCCAACTGACGGTGGTGGTCACCGGTGCGTCAGCCGGAATCGGCCGACAGGCCGTCACCCAACTGCGCGCCCGGGGGGCCCGCGTCATCGGGGTGGCCCGGCGTGCAGACGAGCTACAGACACTCGCGGCGGAGACCGGCTGCGACTGGCGCACCTGCGACCTGACCGACCAGGCCGAGATCGCACGGCTGCTGCAGGATCTCGCCGATCAGCACGTGGATGTGCTGGTGAACAACGCCGGACGCTCCATCCGCCGTCACATTGTCGATGCGACCGACCGCCTGCACGACTACCAGCGGACCATGGCGCTGAACTACTTCGCGCCCGTGCAGCTGACCCTCGGATTGTTACCCGGAATGATGGAGCGCGGACAAGGCCAATTCGTCAATGTCTGTACATGGGCCTTGCATGCCAACACTTTTCCGCGCTTCTCCGCGTATGCGGCCTCCAAGAGCGCGCTGGCGATCTTCGGGCGTAGCCTCAATGCCGAGCGGCCACACCCCGGCGTGCACGCGACCAACGTGCACTTCCCGCTCGTGCGCACTGAAATGATCGCACCCACAGCAGAATACGACGGCGCCGTCGCATTGTCCGCACAGGAGGCCGGTCGCTGGATCGTGCGCGCGGTTACTCATCAACCGGTGGAGGTCAACCCCGCCGTGCTGCGTGCCCTGCTACCGGCGATCGACTTGTTCTCACCGGCAGCGTCGGACAGCACCATCGCGTCGATCACGTAGATACGCACCGACGTATCGGGTGCTGATCGGTAAACAATCATGGCGCTCATCGTGCGGGCAGCCTTGTCGCCACCGATACTCTACTTATGGCTGAGGTTTCCGATCTTGCACCGATAGGCGCGGTAACCCGGACACAGGTGGGCCGGGAGGCCACCGAGCCGATGCGTGAAGACATCCGGCTCCTGGGCACCATCTTGGGCCGAACGGTACGTGAGCAGTGCGGCGACGAGGTCTTCGAACTCGTCGAGCGGGCGCGCGTGGAGTCCTTCCGGGTGCGCCGATCGGAGATCGACCGCGCTGAGCTGGCAGACCTGTTCGACGGCGTCGACATTCACCAAGCCATCCCCGTCATCCGGGCCTTCACCCATTTCGCACTGCTGGCCAATGTCGCCGAGGATATCCATCGGGAGCGTCGTCGCGCCGTCCACGTCATCGCGGGTGCACCACCGCAGGACAGCAGCCTCGCTGCCACGTACCTCAAACTCGATGCTGCGCAGATAGATTCGAACCGCGTCGCGCACGCGCTGACCGGCGCGCTGGTGTCACCGGTTATCACCGCCCACCCTACCGAGACACGCCGCCGTACCGTATTCGATACCCAGCATCGCGTTACCGAACTCATGCGGCTGAGGATGCATGGACTGACACATACCGAGACCGGCCGCGATATCGAGAACGAACTACGGCGGCAGATTCTCACACTGTGGCAGACGGCATTGATCCGCTTGTCCCGGCTAAAAATTCAAGACGAGATCGCAGTCGGGCTGCGGTACTACCAGGCGGCGTTCTTCGAGGTGATACCTGAGATCAACGCCGAGGTCCGCAAGGCGTTACGCCGCCGGTGGCCGGATACGCAACTACTCAGCGAGCCGATCCTGCGGCCTGGCTCCTGGATCGGTGGCGACCGGGACGGAAATCCGAACGTCACCGCCGAGGTAGTGCATCTTGCGACGAGCAGCGCCGCCCAGACGGCCATTGCCTACTACTTCGAACAACTGGTAGCGCTGGAGCAGGAGCTCTCCCTATCGATGCGCCTGGTCACGGTTTCTGCCGACCTGACCGCGCTGGCCGAACAAGGTGGCGAGACCGAGCGGGCAGACGAGCCCTACCGTCGTGCACTGCGCGTCATTCATGCGCGTCTCACCGCGACCGCCGCCCAGATCCTTGACCAGATGCCGGAGCATGATCTGGATCTCGACCTGAGTCCGTACCGCACGCCGGATGAATTGCTCCGCGACCTTGACGTCGTGGATGCTTCGCTACGCGCGCACGGCAGCGTGGTGCTGGCCGACGATCGTCTGTTAGCGCTACGAGAAGCTGTGTATGTCTTTGGTTTTCATCTCAGCGGTCTAGATATGCGGCAGAATTCGGATGTCCACGAAGAGGTGGTGTCCGAGCTACTCGCGTGGGCCGGGGTGCACTCCAACTATCGATCGCTGTCGGAGCCCGAGCGTATCGAGGTACTGCTCGCCGAGCTACGTACTCGCCGTCCCTTGATCGGCGAGGACGCGGAGCTCTCCGAGCTAGCCCGCAAGGAGCTCGATATCGTCGCCGCCGCCGCGCGGGCTGTTCAGACCTACGGCCCCAAAGCGGTTCCCAACTACATCATCTCGATGTGCCAATCCGTTTCGGATATGTTGGAGGCGGCGATTCTCCTCAAAGAGGCCGGTCTGCTGGACGCTTCACGGCCACGGCCATTCTGCCCAGTGGGCATCGTGCCGCTGTTCGAGACGATCGACGATCTGCAACGCGGCTCCGCCATTCTCGAGGCAGCACTGGAACTTCCGCTGTACCGCGCCCTGGTGGCGGCCCGCGGCGAAAGCCAAGAGGTCATGCTCGGGTACTCCGATTCCAACAAGGACGGTGGCTACCTGGCCGCCAACTGGGCGCTCTACCGCGCTGAGCTGGACTTGGTGGAATCCGCACGTAAGACCGGAATTCGATTGCGGCTCTTTCATGGTCGCGGGGGCACCGTGGGCCGCGGCGGTGGTCCGAGTTACGACGCCATCTTGGCGCAGCCGCCGGGGGCGGTGTCCGGATCGCTGCGTATTACCGAACAGGGCGAGGTGATCGCCGCCAAGTACGCCGAGCCCCGTACCGCCCATCGCAACCTCGAGACACTGCTGGCCGCGACCCTGGAGTCGACGCTGCTCGACGTCGAAGGTCTGGGGCAGGCGGCCGGCGCGGCGTACGAAATACTCGATGACCTTGCCGCGCGCGCCCAGCGTGCCTACCGCGAATTGGTGCACGAAACACCAGGATTTGTCGAGTATTTCAAGGCTTCGACACCAGTCAACGAGATCGGGGCGCTCAACATCGGCAGTCGGCCCACATCGCGGAAACCCACCACATCGATCGCCGACCTGCGCGCTATCCCATGGGTTCTGGCGTGGAGCCAATCGCGGGTGATGCTGCCCGGCTGGTACGGCACGGGAGCCGCGATCCAACAGTGGATCGCCGAAGGCGATGGACGACTTGAGGTGTTACAGCAGCTCTATCGTCAATGGCCGTTCTTTCAGACGGTCCTGTCCAACATGGCCCAGGTTCTGGCCAAGTCAGACATGGGATTGGCCGCCCGCTATGCAGACCTGGTCGACGACGAAGCCCTGCGGCACCGGGTCTTCGACAAGATCGTGGCTGAACACGACAGAACCATCGCCATGCATCAGCTGATCACCGGACACGACGACCTGCTTGCCGACAACCCCGCACTGGCACGTTCGGTATTCAACCGTTTTCCCTATCTAGAGCCGCTTAACCACCTACAAGTTGAACTGCTGCGTCGATATCGTTCCGGCGACCAGGACGAACTGGTGCAGCGCGGGATACTGCTCACGATGAGCGGTCTGGCCACTGCGCTGCGCAACAGCGGATAGCCGCTGCATACTCACGCGCTGACGTCTGGCCGCGGGCCGAGTTCGGGCTCGTCTCTGAAGGTGGCGCGTTTGCGTGTGGGCAGCTTTTGGGGCCACCAGAACCATGGTCCGAGTATCCGGGCTAGCGGCATGACCAGGAACAGGCGGACGATCATCATGTCGAAGATCAGTCCGATGCAGATGGTGGATCCGGCCTGGCCGATGTTGACCACATCGCTGGAGAGCATCGCCAGCATGGTGCCGGCCAGCACCAGGGCCGCGGTGACA
>NZ_MAEW01000028.1 GCF_002013375.1 Mycobacterium sp. D16Q13
TGGAGCTGCTCCTTTGCGCTCTGAACGTTGACTTCACGGTAGAACACGTTCCAGTCTGTAAGCAATGAGAACGTGTTCTCCCCCCATGCACCACGTTTTGTCTGCGCTGATCGTGTGCTTCAATGGGGCTAGAGAGTGTCGTATCTCACTCGGCTCTCACTAGATGCTCTAACAAGATCGTCCCAGAATGACGCCCTGAAAGGCCATAGGAGTTCAACGTGGTGCACCCCAGCCTTCCCGCCGGATTCGACTTCACCGACCCGGAGATCTACGCAGAACGGCTCCCGATCGAGGAGCTCAAGGAGCTACGGAAGACGGCTCCCATTTGGTGGCAGGAGCAGCCCGACGGCATCGGCGGCTTCAACGACGGCGGGTATTGGGTCGTCTCCAAGCACAAGGATGTCAAGGAGGTGTCCCTGCGCAGCGATGTCTTCTCCAGCTGGGAGAACACCGCCATCCCGCGGTTCCAGGACGACATCACTCGCGAGGCCATCGAGCTGCAGCGCTATGTCATGCTCAACATGGACGCACCGCACCACACGCGGCTGCGCAAGATCATCTCCCGGGGCTTCACTCCGCGCGCGATTGGTCGGCTGCGCGACGAGCTGAACGAGCGCGCTCAACAGATCGCGAAGAACGCGGCGGCGAGTGGCACCGGTGACTTCGTGGAGCAGGTGTCCTGCGAGTTGCCACTGCAGGCCATCGCCGGTCTTCTCGGGGTGCCCATCGAAGACCGGGGCAAGCTTTTCAACTGGTCCAACGAGATGACTTCGTACGATGACCCCGAGTTCTCGCATATCGATCCGGCGGCGTCGTCGATGGAGATCCTGGCCTACTCGATGGAGATGGCGAAGCAGAAGTCCGAGAATCCCGGCGAGGACATCGTGACCACGCTCATCAACGCCGAGGTTGAGGGCGAGGGCAAGCTCTCCGATGACGAGTTCGGCTTCTTCGTGATCATGCTGGCGGTGGCCGGTAACGAGACCTCACGCAACTCGATCACCCAGGGCATGATGGCCTTCACCCAGTTCCCGGAGCAGTGGGAGCTGTACAAGAAGGAGCGCCCGGAGACGGCGGCCGACGAGATTGTCCGCTGGGCCACCCCCGTCACGTCGTTCCAGCGGACTGCCCTGGAAGACACCGAGCTCAGTGGCGTGCAGATCAAGAAGGGCCAGCGCGTCGTCATGATGTACCGTTCGGCCAACTTCGATGAAGATGTCTTCGAGGATCCGTTCAGCTTCAATGTCATGCGCAACCCCAACCCGCACATGGGGTTCGGTGGTAGCGGAGCGCATTTCTGCATCGGCGCCAACCTGGCCCGGCTGACCATCAACCTGATGTTCAACGCCATCGCCGATCACATGCCGAACCTGGCTCCGGCCGGCGATCCGAAGCGGTTGCAATCCGGTTGGCTCAACGGCATCAAGCACTGGCAGGTTGACTTCAACGGCGCCAGCGGCTGCCCGGTTCTGCAGTAGTTACTCAAAAGGACACGCACGCTATGGATTTTGCTTTCGCAGAGGAGCAGCAGGCTGTCTCCGATGTGGTTGAAGCGGTGCTCGCCGATCGTGAGTTCATCGGTGTAGTGCCCGCGGTCGGATACGACGACGGGTTGTGGCAGTCTCTGGCCACTAACGGTGTCCTGAGCCTCGCCCTGCCCGAACGGCTGGGTGGCGACGGACTGGGCCTGTCCGAGGTATCGGTGGCGCTGCGGGTACTCGGGAAGCACGGCGCTTTGACACCGGCCCTGGCGACGCTCGGATTCGGCGTGGTTCCCTTGGTGGAGCTGGCCTCTGAGGAGCAACAGGGCAGGTTCCTCGAGGGCGTCGGCTCCGGCGGAATCCTCACCGCGGCGCTGGACGAGCCCGGGTGCGCGTTACCCTCGTCGCCGTCGGTTTCCGCCGTGCGCGAGGGGTCCTCGCTGGTGTTGAACGGCCGCAAGATCGGCGTTCTGCATGCGGCCGAGGCAAATTGGATACTTGTCACCACCGACAATGGCGTCGTTGTGGTGGCACCCAACACTCCGGGTGTGACGATCGCCCGGACACCGACCGCCAGTAAGGCCGCCGAATACGCGGTGACATTCGCCGACGCGTCGGTGCCCGATTCGGATGTGTTAGCCGGATCTGTTGAGCGCGTGAACCAGCTTGCCCTCGCGGCGATAGGGTCCTACGCGGACGGATTGGTCTCCGGCGCCTTGCGTCTGACGGCCGATCATGTGTCGAACCGGGTGCAGTTCGGCAAGCCGTTGGCCACCTTCCAGGCGGTCTCGCAGCAACTGGCGGACGTGTACGTGGTTTCGCGGACATTGAACCTCGGTGTCACCTCTGCGGTGTGGCGTCTCTCGGCGGGTCGTGACGCGACTGAGGATTTGGACATCGTCGCGTTTTGGATGGCCTCGGAGGCTCAGCGAGTCATGCAGATCTGCCACCACCTCCATGGCGGTCTCGGCGTCGATATCACGTACCCGATGAACCGTTATTACTCGACGATCAAGGACCTGAGCCGCCTGGTCGGTGGGTCCTCCGAGCGCCTGGATGTTCTCGCCGCGGCGCAGGTTTAGGAGCCAGTGATGCTGATTGACCTCACGCCGGAACAGGCGAAGTTGCAAAGCGATCTGCGACAGTACTTCTCGAACCTCGTCACGGCCGATGAAACCCGCGGCATGATGGTCGACCGACACAGCTCGTCCTATGAGGCTGTGGTGCGCCGGATGGGCAAGGACGGCTGGCTCGGCGTCGGATGGCCGAAGGAGTACGGCGGACACGGATTCGGTCCGTTGGAACAGCAGATCTTCATGAACGAGGTCATACGCGCCGACGTGCCGATGCCGCTGGTGACGCTGCAGACCGTCGGTCCGACCCTGCAGAAGTACGGCACCGACGTGCAGAAGAAGAAGTTTCTGCCCGGAATCCTGGCAGGTGAAATCCATTTCGCCATCGGGTACACCGAACCGGAAGCCGGGACTGACTTGGCGTCCTTGCGTACCACCGCGGTACGAGACGGCGACCACTACATCGTCAACGGGCAGAAGATCTTCACCACCGGTGCGCATCAGGCCCAATACATCTGGCTGGCTTGCCGCACCGATCCAAGTGCCGCTAAGCACAAGGGCATCTCGATTCTGATCGTCGACACCAAGGATCCCGGCTACTCCTGGACGCCGATCATCACCAATGACGGTGCGCACCACACCAACGCCACCTACTACTCCGACGTACGGGTGCCGGTGGACATGCTAGTGGGCGAGGAGAACTTGGGCTGGAAGCTCATCACCACCCAGCTGAACCACGAGCGAGTGTCGCTTGGCCCATCCGGTCGGATCGCAGGCATGTACGACCGCGTCTACGAGTGGGCCTCCAAACCGGGGCCCGATGGTGTGGCGCCGCTGTCACATGAGGACGTGCGTCGAGTCCTGGGCGAGATGAAGGCCGTATGGCGGCTCAACGAGCTGCTCAACTGGCAGGTGGCCTCATCGGGCGACGACATCAGCATGGCTGACGCCGCTGCGACGAAAATTCTTGCCACCGAGTGGATTCAGAAGCTCGGCCGACTCGGCGAGGGTGCCGTGGGGCGCTATGGCGATCCCGCCGACGCGAACACCGCAGAGACGCTGGAATGGCTTGATGCACAGACCAAGCGCCACCTGGTGATCACGTTCGGTGGCGGCGTGAACGAGGTGATGCGCGAGATGGTGTCGACGGCAGGACTGGGCACGCCCAGGGTTCCGCGGTGATGAGCGACTTGCGCGAAGAACAGGTAGATATGAGCGTGGTGGATATCCAGGAAGGCTTCTCCAGGATCAAGGCCGCCGGCCCCAGCGCCCCGCGATTGGCGCGGGATCCGGTGAACCAGGCCATGATCAACAACTGGGTCGAAGCGATGGGCGATCGCAACCCCATCTATGTCGACGAGGAAGCTGCCCGCGGGGCCGGTCATCCCGGCATTGTCGCGCCGCCGGCCATGGCGCAGGTGTGGACTATGGCCGGGTTATATGGCGAGCGCTCCGGAGACGACCCGTTGGGCCGGGTCATGGAGCTCCTGGATTCGGCGGGCTACGAGTCGGTGGTCGCCACCAACTATGAGCAGATCTACCACCGTTATCTGCAGCTGGGCGAGCAGGTCACCACCACCAACGAGGTGACCGAAGTCTTCGGGCCGAAGCAGACGGCGCTCGGCGAGAGCTGGTTCATCAACATCCACGCCGAGTGGCATGTGGGCGATGAGCTGGTCAATGAAATGAACTGGCGCATCATGAAGTTCCGCCCGGGCGCTAAGAAGTCGGCCAACGTACCGGAGGATCTCGATCCGTCGAAACTGATGCGTCCGTCGTGGTCACGAGACAGCGCATACTTCTGGGAGGGCATCGCGGCGCACGAGCTGCGGCTACAGGAGCGTCCAGACGGTTCGTTGCAGCATCCGCCGGTGCCCGCGGTGTGGCAGGACAAGGACGCTGAGATCGTGTATCAGGTGGCCAGCGGTCGCGGCACGGTGTACAGCTACGTGGTGCATCACGCTCCTCAGGTGCCCGGTCGCACACTGCCTTTCGTTATCGCGCTGGTGGAGCTCGATGAGGGTGTTCGGATGCTGGGCGAGCTTCGAGGGGTGTCGCCCGACGATGTTCAGATCGGGTTGCCGGTTCAGGTGACGTATCTGGACTTTCCGGCCGAGGGCGAGAGCCCGGCGTGGACTCTGTACGCATGGGAGGCAGCGTGAGTATCGACGAGCAGCTCGCGCGGGGGGCGCAAGCAGAAGTCGGCGAGAAGCTGCCCGAACTGAAACTCGAAGGCACTCCGACGTTCATCGTGTCGACAGCGCTGGCGACGCGTGACTTCCAGGACGTGCATCACGATCGGGATCTGGCGCAGGCAAAGGGATCCAAGGACATCTTCATCAACATCCTGTCCGACACAGGTCTGGTCGAGCGGTTTGTCACCGACTGGGCCGGGCCTTCTGCGCGCGTGAAGTCGATTTCGTTGCGGCTGGGTGTGCCGTGGTACGCCTACGACACCACTGTGTTCACTGGTGAGGTAACCGCCGCCGAGGACGGCGTGGTGGAAGTGGATGTGGTGGGCAACAACAGCCTTGGTGCGCACGTCACTGCCAAGGTCAAGCTGACGATCGGAGCAAGCGCGTGAGCTTGTCGGGTAAGGCCCATATCGCCGGTATCGGCGCCACCGACTTCTCGAAGAAGTCGGGCCGATCCGAGCTGAGGCTGGCGGCCGAGGCGGTGCTCGATGCGCTCGACGATGCTGGTCTGGCACCGTCGGAAGTCGACGGTTTGGTGACCTTCACGATGGACTCCAATCTCGAGACTGCCGTTGCTCGTTCGACCGGTATCGGTGAGCTCAAGTTCTTCAGCCAGATCGGTTATGGCGGCGGGGCCGCTGCGGCGACGGTGCAGCAGGCCGCGTTGGCGGTTGCTGCCGGTGTCGCGGAAGTCGTTGTCGCATATCGCGCATTCAACGAGCGTTCCGAGTTCCGGTTCGGTCAGGTGATGACCGGGCTGAGCTCGACCGCCGACTCGCGAGGCGTGGAGTACAGCTGGTCGTACCCGCACGGGCTGAGCACGCCTGCGGCCTCGGTGGCGATGATCGCTCGCCGGTACATGCACGAATACGGCGCCACGAGTGCCGATTTCGGAGCGGTATCGGTGGCGGATCGTAAGCATGCGGCCACCAACCCAAAGGCCTTCTTCTACGGCAAGCCGATCACCATCGAGGACCACCAGAACTCGCGGATGATCGCAGATCCGGTGCGGCTGCTGGATTGCTGTCAGGAGAGCGATGGCGGGGTGGCGATCGTGGTGACCACGCCCGAGCGAGCGAAGGATCTCAAGAACCGGCCGGTGGTCATCGAGGCCGCGGCCCAGGGGTCCGGTGATGATCAGTTCACCATGTACTCGTACTACCGCGACGAGCTCGGACTGCCCGAGATGGGGCTGGTCGGTCGGCAGCTGTGGGGTCAATCAGGCCTGACTCCCAACGATATTCAGACCGCGATCCTGTATGACCACTTCACCCCGTACACGCTGCTGCAGCTCGAAGAGTTGGGCTTCTGCGGTAAGGGCGAAGCCAAGGATTTCATCGCCAATGGCGCCATCGAGCTGGGGGGCAAGCTGCCCATCAACACACATGGTGGTCAGCTCGGCGAGGCCTATATTCACGGTATGAACGGCATCGCCGAGGGTGTGCGTCAGCTACGCGGCACGTCGGTCAACCAGGTATCCAACGTTGAGCATGTCCTGGTCACCGCCGGCACGGGTGTGCCGACGTCCGGCCTCATCCTGGGGTAATCGACTCAGCTCAGGAATCTGGCTATGCCCTGGGCGATGGCGGCGGCCAGCCGGGCTTGGCCATCCGCGCTGGACAGCATCGCGGCGTCGTCGCTGTTTTTCATGTTTCCGCACTCGATGAGGATTGCCGGGTACTGCGCCAGGTTGAGCCCGGCAAGGTCGGAACGCCCATAGAGACCATCGTTTCCACGATAGGTCGACGGCTGGAATCCGGAGGCCTTTAACTGATCGCGCATGGTGCTGGCCAAGCGCAGCGACGGGCCGCCCTGCGCTTCGTTGATGGGCGGATTCGAGTAGTTGACGTGAAATCCCCGACCGTCCCGGGGGCCGCCATCGGCATGAATGCTGACAATCGCATCGGGTTTCAAGGAGTTGCCGGTCGCGGCCCGCTGGTCGATGCACGGTCCGAGTGCGTTGTCATTGCCGCGCGAGAGCGCGGTGCGCACACCGGCACCGGTAAGGGCCTGGCGGATGTGCAGCACCACGTTCCAGTTGAAGGTGTGTTCGGGAAAGCCCGCGTCGGTTGCGGTGCCGCTGGTCTGGCACTCCTTGGTACGCCCCCGGCCGTCACTGACCTGCCGGGTGATCGAGCCATCGTTGGCGCCGTTGTGGCCGGGATCGAGGAAGACGATCTTGCCCGCGATGGGAGATTGGGCATGAGCCAGGGCGGCGGTGGAGAGCATGGCAGGCATGCTCAACAGGACGGGCACGCTCGAGGCGTACTTGAGGACATCGCGTCGCGAGAGGCAGCGGGACCGCTTGGCGGGACCGCACGGGGAGGTCTGCACGCGGGAAAGCTATGCCCTGAACCTGGGGGACGGGACACGGACATGTGGCTTGGTTGAACTGTGACCGAGCCGAGACCGTATCGCAGTCACAGCTTTCTGACAGAAACCCCGGCGATGCTTGGCCGATGATCTATGGGGAGGCCTCCACCACGGCGGGCGTGCTGACCCGTCTGCGCGCGGACCTCGCCGAGACCTTTCGTCCGCCACGGCGATGGCTCGAGGGATTGGGCCTGAACCTCGCGCTGGCGATCGCGTACCTGATCATCTGGCAGCCAATCGCCGAACACGGACGCAAGCGCGACTGGGCGCTGCTTGTCGGCACCTACTTCGCCATGTTCATCTTTGCCGATGTGTCCGTGACCAACATGCTCGGTCTGGATGCCGATCGAGTCAGGCACGGACTGCGAGGTCATCGGTCGCTGCTCCATGTCTTGCTGGTCAAGAACATCGCACTGTTTCTCGTCGCCGGGCTACCGACACTCGTGCTGACGGCCTTTCTGACCATCCACCGGCTGCAGGCAACCCAAACCGCGATCACCGTGCCCGATGTCGCCGTGCACATCGTCAGCTGGCTGGGCCTGGGCAATGTGGTGTCGGTGCTGCTGCCCATGGTCGCCCGGCCGCTGCGGGAACGGTGGCGGCAACGGGGCGACCTGTTGGTCACCGCGCGATGGCTCCTTTATCTGGCCCTGCCGTACGGCGTCTACTACCTCGTAGCGCCCGTGGGAGGTATTCCACGGGCCATATTCGGGCGCAACGTATTCCACGCTATGCCGCTTACCGAGCGGTCCCTCATGGAGCTCGGATTGGGTATCGCGGTCTGGAGCATTGGCACCGCGCTTGCACTGGGTGTGAACCGCTACCGCGGGATACGGTGGTACTAGCCGGTCGGGCTACTTGTAGGTGAGCTCCACGTCGGCGAGTGCCGGGGCGTCCTCACGCTCGGCGACGACGGCAGAGATCAGCAGCCTGCCGTCTTCCTTCCAGATGCGGGTCTTGAGCGTCTCGCCGGGGAACACCACACCCGCGAACTTCGCGGCGTACGAGGTCACCCGCGAGGCATCTCCGTCGAGAGCGGCGTCCACCGCTGCCTTGCACACCACGCCGTAGCTGCACAGTCCGTGCAGGATCGGACGGGGGAATCCTGCCGCCGCGGCGAACGCGGGGTCGGAGTGCAGCGGATTGCGGTCTCCGCAGAGCCGGTACAGCAGCGCCTGCTGCGGCAGGATGTGCGTCGAGACTTCGAGATCGGCGGGACGGGACGGAGCCTCTCCCGCCGAGGACGGTCCACGCTCGCCGCCGAAGCCGCCCTCGCCGCGTGCGAAGATCGACCGGCGGATCGTCCAGAGAGGCCCCTGATCATCGGAAGTGGTTGTCTCCGTGACGATGACAGCAGCCTTGCCCTTGTCCCAGATCTCCACGATCTTGCCCTCGGAACGGGCAGAGCCCGACGGCGGCAACGGCCGGTGCGCGGTCACCTGCTCGGTACCGTGCAGGATCTTGGCCAGGTCGATTTCGATACCCGGGAACGACACCTTGGGCGGCTCGACCGCGTGGAAACCGGAGGCCACGGTCGCGAACGTCGGCAACACCTGCGGGGTCTTGTCCTGCAGGTAGCGCAGTTCGGTCTCGCTTACTGGATCGGAACCAGCTCCGATCGCCAGGTGATACAGCTGCACATCGGAGGCGGTCCACGAGAATTCGGCGGGCTCGACGGCAGCACCCAGGGCGATATCAACGTTGATAGGCATGACCCCGACCCTACTTTCCGGCGATATCGAGCGCCGCGAGGTAACCCCACGTCATGGCGGGGCCAATGGTGGCGCCGGGGCCGGCGTAGGTGTGACCCATTACCGGGGTGCTGACATTGCCTGCGGCGTAAAGACCCTCGATGATGCTGTTGTCGTCGCGCAGCACCCGGCCCTGCACGTCGGTGCGTACGCCACCCTTGGTGCCCAGGTCGCCAGGCACCATCTTCGCCGCGTAGAAGGGGCCCTTCTTGAGCTCGCCCAGATTTGGGTTCGGCTTGTTGGTGGGGTCGCCGTAGTAGCGGTCGTAGGCACTCTTACCGCGGCCGAAGTCCTCGTCGGTGCCACTGCGGGCAAAGCCGTTGAACCGTTCGACAGTCTGGACCAACGCGTCCACGGGCAGATTTGTCAGTTCCGCCAACCCCTCGATGGTGTCAGCCTTGACGATGACGCCCGACTCGATCCATTTACTCGGAATCTTTTGTCCCGGCTGCAATCCGGCGAAGATGTACCGATTGCGGTATTCCTGGTCGAAGAGCAGCCATGCGGGCAGGTTTTCGCCCGGGCCCGGGCCCTGACCGTATTCGCCGCCGTACATGCGATGGGTGGCCTCCACGTAGGGCAGTGACTCGTTCATGAATCGCTTACCGGACGCGTTGACGATGATCGACCCGGGGGAGTTGCGCTCGGACAGCGCGAACCACGGCCGGCCCACCAGTGGAACAGTTGGGCCCCACCATGAGTCCTCCATGAACTCCAGTGCAGCGCCCAGTTTTTCGGCTGCCAGGATGCCGTCGCCGGTATTGGCCCTGGCGCCGACGGTCCAGTCGGCGGTGATGGGGGCACGCTGGTACTTCACGCGCATCTGCTCGTTGTGCTCGAATCCACCGGAGGCCAGGATGACGCCCTTACGCGCCTTGATGACCGTCGGCTCGGAAGCCTCCGCGGCGCCCGTCTCACGTACGTAGACGCCCTTGACGCTGCCGTTCTCGATGTACAGATCGGTCAGCGCGGTGTTGAGCTTCACCGGAACCCCGGCGTCGCGCAGGCCGATACGCAGCGCCGCCGACAGCGCCCGTCCCATGCCGACGAGCTTCTTGCCGGTGCCCTGCGCCCAGAAGGTGCGCACGCCCACACGCAGGCTGCGCAGCACACCCCGCGGGTGGCGCTTGAGCTGGTTCAGCCGTACGTAATCTTGTTGGCGGACGACGACATTCAGTGGAACCTTGCCGTACGGTGGCTCCAGGTTGGGCAGCTCGTCGCCCAGCTTCTTGGCGTCGAACGGCTTGGGCTCCACCGAGCGGCCGGCCGAGCGTCCGCCCGGAGCCTCGGGGTAATAGTCGGAGTAGTTGGGCACCCAGTCGAGCTTCAGTGGAGAGTTCGCCAGCACGAACGAGAGCATTTCCGGACCGCGATCCAGGTAGGTGTCGATCTTCTCGCGGGGGACGACGTCGCCGATGATGTTGTAGAGGTACTCGCGGGCCGCCTCCGGGGTGTCGGTCTGGCGGGCCTTCTTGAGCACTTCGTTGTTGGGGATCCAGACGCCGCCGCCGGAACGGGCGGTCGATCCGCCGAAGTGGGGGGCCTTCTCGATCAGCACGGTGCTCAGGCCGTTGTGTGCCGCGGTGAGCGCCGCGACCATGCCGGCGCCACCACTTCCGACGACGACGACGTCGTACTCCTGCTCAGTCATGTAGAACACGTTATAGAATTGAGGCGGCCCGGCGCTACCGGCGCTGGCCTGTGGTTTCACCGCCCGGACACTTTGATGTTGCGGTGAAAACAGAAACTTGTTGCTGTTTTGGCTATATGACGGTGAGGGAGGCCCAGTGCCGGGTGATGTCGAGGTGCCTTCCCCGGATGTCATCATCGTCGGCTACGGGGTGGCGGGAGCGTCGGCGGCGCTGGCCGCGCTGGAGCGCGGGGCATCCGTGGCGATCCTGGAGCGATTCGACGGTGGTGGAGCTTCGGCCATTTCAGGGGGCATTTACTATGCCGGCGGTGGCACCAACATCCAGCGCGACGCGGGCGTCGAGGACACCCCGGAGCTGATGCTGGAGTATCTGCGGCTTGAGGTCGGGGACGCGGTGAAACCGGAGACGCTGCAGAAATTTGTGGACGGCAGCGTCGCCACCCTGGATTGGCTGCAAGGTTACGGAGTTCCGTTCGAAGGTTCGCTGGCTCCGTTCAAGACTTCGTACCCCACTAACGACTACTACCTCTACTTTTCCGGCAGCGAATCCTCTGGCATGGCGCGGGCTGCTACCGCACCCCGTCAGCGGGGGCATCGAGCGTTCGGTCGGGGCGTATCCGGTAAGGCGTTGTTCGCTCCGTTGGCGGCCTCCGCGGAGCGTTTGGGCGCCGACGTGTGGCGGCAGACCCGGGTCACCGGGCTGATCGTCGAGGACGGTCGTGTCGTTGGGGTGCGCGGGGTGACACTGAAGGACGCGCCGACGTGGGTGCGGCGCGCGTACTCGCGGCTCACGCACTATGCGACCAAGCCGGGTATTTACTATCCGCCGATGCGAAAAGCGTTGGAGGGGCCCGCCTATGCGTTGGAGCGCCGGTTCGCCAAGCCGTATGAGATCCGCGCCAACGACGGAGTGGTGTTGTCTTCCGGTGGATTCATCGCCAATCGCGAGCTGGTCGAGCGGTATGCCCCGGCCTACCGGGACGGGTTGCAGCTGGGCACTGCCGGTGACGACGGCACCGCGTTGAAGCTCGCGGAACCGTTGGATGCGGCCACGGGGCACCTCGATGAGATCTCGGCGTGGCGTTTTATCGTGCCGCCGGCCGCGTTCCTCGGCTCGTTGTTGGTGGATGCCAAGGGCCAGAGGATGGTTGACGAATCGCGATATGGTGCCGCGCTCGGTAAGGCGATTGTGCAGAAGGCCGGAGGGGTTGGATATCTGGTAGCGGACAAGGCGTTGGTGAAGCGGGCCCGTCAGCAGCTGGGTTCGCAGACGCTGTGGTTCCAGCGAATACAAGCAGAAGCGTTTCTCAATGTAGGGCGCAAGAAGGCCGGATCCATCGAGGCGTTGGCGGCCAAGGCGGGTATAGATCCAGAGCTGTTGGCGCGCACCGTGTCCGAACACAATCGCGCCATCGCGGACGGCACCCCCGACCCGTTCGGGAAGCCGGACGACATCCGAGTCCCCATTGAGCAGGGCCCGTTCTATCTGTTCAACGTGTCGATCAAGACCAACATGCTGAATCCGTGTCCGATGCTCACTCTTGGCGGGCTGGTCGTCGACGAGGAGACTGGTGCCGTGCAGACCACATCGGGCGCGGCGATTCCGGGGCTTTATGCCGCCGGACGAGCGGCGGTGGGTATCTGCTCCAATTCGTATGTGAGCGGATTGTCCCTGGCCGACTGCGTCTTCTCCGGACGCCGGGCCGGGACCGAGACTGGGAGACACATAGATGCTTAGTTCCGACGTTCGCGAGGCCATCGCCGCAGATCTGGCAGAGGCTGAGCGCACCCGGGTGGCCATCGCGCCGCCCACCGACACCTACCCGGATTTCGGTGTGGTCGACGCCTACGAGATCCAGCTGATGAATATTCGCTCCCGCCTAGCGGACGGAGCCAAGGTCGTGGGGCACAAGGTGGGCCTATCGTCCGAGGCGATGCAGAAGATGATGGGTGTCCACGAGCCGGATTATGGGCACTTGTTGGCCGATATGGAGCTGTTCGAGGATGTCGCGGCCTCCGCGTCCAAGTTCCTGTTCCCGCGGGTGGAGGTGGAGGTCGGATTCATCCTGGCCGCCGACCTGCCGGGTGAGGACTGCACCGAGGATGATGTGCTGGCGGCCACGGCGGCATACGTGCCATCGATCGAAGTGGTGGATAGCCGGATCACCAACTGGCAGATCAAGATCTGCGACACCATCGCCGATAACGCGTCCTCGGCCGGGTTTGTCATTGGCAAGCAACGTGTTTCGCCGAAGGACATCGACATCAAGTCGATCGACGCGGTGCTGACCTGCAACGGCGAGAAGTTGGCCGAGGGCAGAAGCGATGCGGTGCTGGGTAATCCGGTGACCTCGGTGGCATGGCTGGCACGCAAGGTGGCCTCGTTCGGGGTTCGCCTGCGGGCCGGCGATGTGGTGCTGCCGGGTTCGTGCACACGAGCGTTTGACGCGCATCCGGGGGATGAGTTTTTGGCCGAGTTCGCCGGACTTGGTTCGGTCCGACTGGCTTTCGAGTAGAGGAGAATTGTGAGCAAGGCATCTGTAGCGATCGTCGGTTCGGGAAATATCAGTACCGATCTGCTGTACAAGTTGCAGCGATCCGAGTGGCTGGAGCCACGATGGATGATCGGCATCGACCCCGAGTCCGAAGGTCTCAAGCGCGCCCGCGGCTTCGGTCTGGAAACCTCGCATGAGGGGGTGGACTGGCTGCTGGCGCAGGACGAGAAGCCCGATCTGGTGTTTGAGGCGACGTCGGCGTACGTGCACAAGGCCGCCGCTCCGCGGTATGCGGAGGCCGGGATCCGGGCGATCGATCTGACGCCTGCCGCCGTGGGTCCGGCCGTGGTGCCGCCCGCGAATCTGCGTGCGCACCTTGATGCTCCGAACGTCAACATGATCACCTGCGGCGGCCAGGCGACGATTCCGATCGTTTACGCGGTGTCCCGCGTCGTGGAGGTTCCTTACGCGGAAATTGTCGCCTCCGTGGCCTCTGTCTCGGCGGGGCCGGGCACACGCGCCAACATCGATGAGTTCACCAAGACGACCTCCCGGGGTGTGGAGGTGATCGGCGGAGCCAAGCGCGGTAAGGCCATCATCATCCTGAACCCGGCCGACCCGCCGATGATCATGCGCGACACCATCTTCTGTGCGATTCCGGAGGACGCGGACCGGGATGCGATCGCCGCGTCGATCCACGATGTGGTGAGCCAGGTGCAGCAGTACGTGCCCGGATATCGGCTACTCAACGAGCCGCAGTTCGACGAGCCGTCCGTGGTCAACGGTGGCAACCACGTCGTCACCACTTTCGTCGAGGTGGAGGGTGCCGGCGACTTCCTGCCGCCGTACGCCGGGAACCTGGACATCATGACCGCTGCCGCGACCAAGGTCGGCGAGGAAATCGCCAAAGAACTTCTATCAGCGAAGGTTTCGTAACATGGCTTCGGACACTGGAACTCAGCTTTTGGGCACCGACGGCATCTTTTTCGACGCCGCATGGGATGTGCGGATCACCGACACGTCATTGCGGGACGGCTCGCACCACAAGCGGCACCAGTTCACCGCCGACGAGGTGCGGGCGATCGTCGCGGCCCTTGACGGTGCCGGTGTGCCGGTCATTGAGGTGACGCATGGCGATGGTCTTGGTGGATCGTCGTTCAACTACGGCTTCTCTAAAACCCCTGAGCAGGAATTGATCAAGCTCGCCGCCGAGACCGCGACGAACGCCAAGATCGCGTTCCTGATGCTGCCGGGTGTGGGCACCAAGGAAGACATCATCGAGGCGCAGGGCAACGGTGGATCCATCTGTCGTATCGCCACCCACTGCACCGAGGCCGACGTGTCTCTTCAGCACTTCGGGCTGGCGCGCGAGCGAGGGCTGGAAACCGTTGGCTTCCTGATGATGTCGCACACCATCTCGCCGGAGAAGCTGGCCAAGCAGGCCCGGATTATGGCCGACGCCGGATGTCAGTGCGTCTACGTGGTCGACTCCGCGGGTGCGCTGGTTCTCGATGGCGTGGCGGACCGTGTTGCCGCTGTCGTGGCCGAATTGGGGTCGGATGCTCAAGTCGGTTTTCATGGCCACGAGAACTTGGGGCTCGGTGTCGCCAACTCGATCGAGGCGGTGCGCGCTGGTGCCAAGCAGATCGACGGCAGCACGAGGCGCTTCGGTGCCGGTGCGGGCAACGCTCCGGTGGAGGCGTTGATCGGCGTGTTCGACAAGATCGGTGTGAAGACGGGTATTGATTTCTTCGATATCGCGGACGCCGCCGAAGAGGTTGTGGCGCCCGCGATGCCGGCCGAGTGCCTGCTGGACCGCAATGCGCTGATCATGGGCTACAGCGGTGTGTACTCCAGCTTCCTCAAGCACGCCATCCGGCAGGGGGAGCGATACGGCGTGCCCGCGCACCAGCTGCTGCACCGCGCCGGTCAGCGCAAGCTCATTGGTGGGCAGGAGGATCAGCTCATCGATATCGCGCTGGAGATCCAGCGGGAGAACGCCGAAAAGACGTCGTAGTCGCAGCGCCTGCCAGGGGGCGCTCGTGCCTCTCGGGAAGGGGCTGACGGGCCCCTCTGCAAGCGCATCGATCGTGTACATGGCGTGTCCCGGCGGGGCCGTCCGCCCGCCGGATTCTGGGTGGCCGACGGTTACGCGGGTTCTCGCGGCGTCGCGCAACGTGCCGATTCCCAGCAGACAACTGTGGCGGTGTGAAAATCGCCTCGGCAAGCGCTGCGGTGGCTTAGCCAGTTCGCGCTGATTGATCCTGAGACCGACTCGCACGCCGTGCTCGGTGGTTACCGCCGAGATCGAGCCGGTAGGGGATCACCTCGAACGCTGCGAGGACGTTGCCGTCTCCCTTAAGCTGCTGGTTGAGTGCGGGGGTCTATTCGGTTGGGTAACCAGCTTTGGTACCTGTGCGCTAGCAACTGAGTACGATCGAGCTTTACGACGGTTTGGCGATCGAGGAAGGGGAGGGGGACGTTGCCCAAGCAGGATCGTGGTGCACCGCCCCGTCCTCCGTGGCTGCCCGAAGAAGACGAACAACGAGGGTTTCTCCGTTCGTTGGGGCGCAAGAAGCGCAACGTAGACGAGGTCGAGTCCAACGATGACTCGTTAACTCACGAGACAGAACGCGTCTCCGCTCTCCAAGCTCCTGCACAGAAACCGATCGCCGAATCAGTCGCACCTTCAGTTGGGGAGCGCTCTGCCGTCGCGCCCCGTCACGAAACGGCCAGAGGCGGCATACCGCTGATCAACGTCTCGAAGTACTACACCCCGCCGCGCGTGCCCGAACCACCCGATCAACAGCCGCTGACTGTCGAGTCGAAGGCGATTGCCCAGACGCCCGTTTCTGAGGCACCTCGGATCGTCACGAGCCCTATTCCCGAGATAAGGCCCGAGCCGCGGCCGCTATCGCAGGTAGCGCAGCCGCCGGCGCCTCCGCCTAGCGGGCCCCCAGCAACCCCCGTGCCAGAGCCCGCCGCCGACGAGCAGTCGCCTACCCCGCCTGCGGACCAAGCGCCCTCGGAGATCGTGCCTTCAGACGAATCGGTACAGGTGGCCCCACGGTCGGAGGAGGCGAGCCCACCGGTACCCACCGCCGATCACCGTGGTGCGGCGTCCGGCGGCACAGACCCGTTCTCGCGTTTCAGCCTGCTCGAAGCGCAGCTGCGCCAGATGAGCCTCGATGAGAGCATCACCGACGCCGAACTCGAACGTCATCGGCGCCACGCGGTACTCGAATCTGAGGCCCCGCCTGCTCCCGGGGCTCTCCGCTTCACGCTGCCAGAGGAGTTCGATGATGCCCCCGAACCGATCGAGGGGGCCGTTTCCGATACGGCCGAATCCGAGCCTATCCACGCAGCAGCGCCGGATGACGAGCCCGCACCGGTTCCCGCAGAACCGGAGCCACCCGCAGCGCTGACCGTAGATTTCGTGCCCCCAGTACCGGAGCCGAACGCCGATATCGTTGGCGATTTGGTCTCACCGACTGCGGTTGTGGAGGAGTCAACTCAGGTATCCGAAGAATCCTCTCAGGGCATCGAAGAGCCGACGGAACCAGAAGTACCGGAGCCTCCAGCAGCTGCCCCCGAGGTCAATGACATCGACGCCCGAGCGGCCGCACTGCTGAAGCGCATCGAAGTCAAACGCGCCGAGCTCAATGAGGAACTGGCTGCACACGATGCGGCCGACGTGGAAGCGCCTGCCGCCGAGCCTGAACCCGCGCCGTTTGTGCCGATGATTGCGCCGTGGGCCGCCGTGCCGGAACCTGTGGTCGATATATCCGGATCCCCCGAGTCCGAGGGTGCGGAATTCGGTGTCGGTGCGGAAGAAGTCACTGAGAAGGAAATAACGGCCACGGCAGCGCCCGACCTTGAGGGGTTTGCGCCCCTCGTCGACGAGGACATTGTCATCGACCTGCAGGCCGTGGTGTTCGAGCAGATGTCCGCTGCCCCCGAGCTTGCGGATGTGGAGGCGCCGGCAGACGAACGTCAGGACGAGTCGCACGTTTCGGCGGCATTCGTCGAGCCCGGGCAGTCCGCGCCCGAGCCCATGTCGGACGATGCCGCAGCGGAAGGCGAGCCAGGTCACCCCGACGTTCCTCAGTCGCAGGAGATTCCCCCGCCGATACCGCCGACTCCTGCGGTGGAACCGGTGCAACCCGCCTATCACGTGCCGCCGCCTGCCCCGCAACAGCCTGTTCCGCCGAGGCCTGGACTCGACCAGCAGCATGCTGCTCAGGCTCCGCCGGGATGGAACCCGCGCCAGCCTTATCCGGGGCAGTGGTCGCAGGGCGCTCCCCAAGCGCCGCAACCCTATGGTGAACAGCAGCTTCCGCAGCAGCCACCTCCGCAGCGCCCGAGTGTTGAGGGGCAATGGCGGTGGGTGCCACAACAGCAACAGCGGCAGCCACAGGCACCTCAATCACCCGGGCCGCAAGACCTGCCTCCGGGCTACGTGCCGCCACCGCAAGCCGCGACGCCTCCTGTCAACTACCGTGCGCCGCAGGCTTACCGGATGCCGCCCTCGCTCGACGAGGCGGAGGTCATCAATCGTGGTCGTTATGCGCCGCGATCCGGCTGGCGCAAGGCTGTGCACAGGTCCACCGGCGGCCGTGTCAATCCAGGCGACTCTCGGAAGGATCGTGAACAGGAACAGCTGCTGGCCAGCATTCGGCGGCCAATCCTCGGCGATTACCACATCGCGGTGCTCTCCATCAAGGGTGGCGTCGGAAAGACAACCACCACACTGGGATTGGGTTCGGCATTCGCGACGATCCGTACCGATCGGATCATCGCTGTGGACGCTAACCCCGACCGGGGTACCTTGGCTGAGCGGGTGCGCGACCATTCGACACAGTCCACCATTCGGGATCTTCTCAACGATCGGAACATCAGAAGTTACGCCGACGTGCGCAACCACACGCGGATGGCGACCAGTCGTTTGGAAGTACTTGCCAGTGAACAGGATCCGGCAGTGTCGGAGGCTTTCGGCGAGGTCGACTATCGCAGTACGATCGACATCCTGCAGCGGTACTACAACGTCATCCTGACCGACTGCGGCACGGGAATCATGCATTCGGCGATGGCGGGTGTGCTCGATCTTGCGCACACCATCGTGTTGGTGAGCTCACCGGCCATGGACTCTGCTCGAAGTGCCTCGGCTACTCTCGATTGGCTTATGCAACATGGACATTCGACGCTGGTGCGCGAGGCCCACGTCGTCTTGAGCGCCTCGCGTCCAGGATCTGCCGGGATCAAGCTGGACAAGGTTTATGAGCATTTCGAGGCACGTTGCCGCTCTATTCACATGATCCCGTTCGATCCGCATCTCGCCGAAGGCGCCGATGTCGACTTCAGTCTGCTCAATGCGGATACCAATGCCGCGTACCTGAAGCTGGCCGGTGCGATCTCGGAGAGTTTTCCGCGACTTCGCATGCGCGGCGTCGAGCAGCGATAAGACGAAAGAGGTAGGACAGCGGGATGGTTGACGCTAGGGACGCCCAGCGGGTTCTTGACGCCGGTGTGCTCTCGCTGGGTGGTCCAATTGACGGTCTGGAAGCGGATCGTGATGTCGACTGCGCCAAGCTCACGCCATTCGAAACAGGGCTGTATGCCGACAGGGAGGAACATGGGGCAGCAGTGAAAGAGCTCGGTGCGGACTCGCTGCGCCGTATCGAAGCCCCGGAGATGTGGGCGGCTCTCGATAACGTGCTCGGAATGATGGCGAAGTGATCTGACATGGCTGATTCAAACGACAACGCGCCCGATTCGCCGCCACCGAGCGGCCCATGGCGTGAGCCCATTGCCGATGGACTGGGGGGTGGAGAGACCAAGGGCAATCCGTTCCGCCGATCCAAGAGCCCGAACCAGGAATTCGTGCCGCCGAGCGCCGACTATTTCCCGCAACCGACGCTCAAGCCGCCGCCCGCGCTGCCGAAGGCCCCCAAGCTCTCACGGCGCCAGCGGAATCATCAGCGTTCGATGAATCCGATCTGGGAACCAGACCCGCTGAGCGCCTACGGCATGCCGCAGTACCAGAATCCGGCGCCCCAGGCTCCACCGCAGGGGTACGGTGCGCCGGCTCAACAGCCGCCACAGAACTACTACGGGCCGCCACCGCAGAACTACTATGCCCCGCCGGCGGCCCCTGCCCAGCCACAGGGGCCCGCGGCTCCGGCGGAACCCTACGCGCCTGCCGCACCCCCTCCCGCGCCCGGTCGGACAAGCCAGCTACCGGCATGGCCCGCCTCCGCGGTGGTGCCCGAGCCGCACACCGCGCCACCTCCGGCCGAACAGCCTCCGGCCCGGGAGGAGGAAGAGGCGATCAGGGACGAGGAGCCGAGGGTGGAGGCGCCCGCTGCACAGGCGGAGGCGCCCCCGCCCGCACCCGTAGCCCCGGCGCCGGAGCCGCAGACCCGGCCTGACGACGCGTCCTCGATGATTCCGGACGGCATGACCCCGTGGGGTGGACAGGCGCCCCAAACACCGCCCGCACCAATGCCGCCCGCGGCATCGTGGGCAGCGCAGCCGCTTGCACCCCCGCCCGCGGCGGCACCCCGAGCAGACTGGGGCGTGCCGGCCTTACCACCACGGGCGCCCTTTGTTCCATCTCAGACTCTGTTCACCGCTGCGCGCCCTGAAGCACCCGTGTATCGGCCGGCGCCGCAGCCATCACGACCGCAGGGGCCCAGCCACGACCAGCTTGGTCTCATCAGGTCGGTCAAGCCGCTGCCGAGGAGCGGGTGGCGCAAGGCCGTTCACCGGCTCTCGGGTGGCGCGATCAACCCCGGAGAGTCCTCGGATGAATCGCATCGCAGCGAGTTGATCGACCGAATCAACCTTCCCGTCCGAGGTGACTACCGGATCGCCGTGCTGTCCTTGAAGGGTGGCGTGGGTAAGACCACCACTACGTTCTCGTTAGGTGCCACCTTCGCCTCAATGCGTGGCGATCGTGTGATTGCCGTCGACGCGAACCCGGACTTCGGGACGCTTGCTCAACGCGGTCCGGATGAGACGCGTTCTACTGCGCGAGATCTGTTGCGTGATCCGGATATTCACCGATACTCCGATGTACGCAGGCACACCTCGCAGAGTGCGAGCCGGTTAGAGGTGCTGGCCTCCGAACGTGATCCGGCGGCGTCCGAGTTGTTCTCCGAAGCCGACTACCTCGCGGTGATGCGGATTCTGCAGCGGTTCTACAACATCATCCTGACCGACTGCGGCACCGGACTTATGCACTCGGCGATGGCGGGTGTGCTGGGGGAGGCCAACGCCATCGTCCTGGTGACGTCGCCCGCCATCGACGGCGCCCGTAGCGCCCTCGCCACCCTGGATTGGCTTGATCACCACGGGTACTCGCACCTGGTGCGGCAATCTGTGGTGGCTATCAGCTCGTCGCGGCCGGGTGCTTCCTCGATCGACCTCGAACAGCTGAGCCGACATTTCCTGACGCGGGCCAGGGCGGTGCACATCGTCCCGTTCGACAATCATCTGTCGGAGGGGTCGGAGATCTCGTTGGATCTGATGGGTAAGAAGGCTCGGCTGGCGTTCATGGAGCTGGCGGCCTCGGTGGCCGACGGCTTCTACGAGGGTGGAAACACCCGGCAGACGAGTTGGAGCTAACGCTCCAGTTCGTCGGTCGTCATCAGATCGTCCCGGACGCTGCGCTCGTGATACGCGAGCCGTGCCACCCGGTGTGCCACTACCGGGGCGGTGATGATGGTGAACAGCCCGGCGAGCACGATCATACTGACGTCGGCGTGCCCGCGAAGCCGCAGCGCGGCACCGGCCAGGACCAGGAGCAGACCCAGCACCTGTGGCTTGGACGCGGCATGCATGCGGGCCAACGTGTCGGGAAATCGCACCACGCCGATCGCCGCGGTGAGGGCCAGTACCGAACCGCACAACACCAGCGCACCGGAGATTCCGTCGAGAAGAGTGTTCATCGCGGTTATCTCCTCTCGTCACGGGGGTCGATCGCGGTGTCGGGCACCCGGAATCGCGTCACGCTCACCGAACCGAGGAAGCTGATCAAGGACAGCGCGACCATTCCGTACAGCACAGTGGAATCCAGGCTGTACGCGGCCCACGCGGCCAGTGCGCACATCGTGACGGCCACTAAGGTGTCGACGGCGACGAGTCGATCCAAGGTGTTGGGTCCGGCGAGCAGCCGGTACATCGTGACGGTGGCCGCGGCGATGAGCAGCACCGCGGCGATATGCCATACCAGGCTCATAACCCCTCCCTCGTCTCGGACTCGTCGACAACGCCGTCCTCGGGATGCCAATCAGCATCGCGTTCGAAGGCCGCGATGAAAAGTCTTTCCAGTTGCCGTAATTGGGAGTAAAAGCTCGCCACGGCCTTCGGTGAACCCACATCCAGCACGTGTACATACGCCAGTCGGCGTTCTTGATCTATCTCCAGGACCACCGATCCGGGGATGATCGTCAGCGTGTTGAGCAGCAGTGCCATCACCAGATCTGATTTCACCGAAAGCTGGGCTCGCAGTACGGCACTCAATGGCGGCGGACCCGGCCTGATCGCCAGCCACGCGACCTGAAGACTCGACAGCACCATGTAGTACGCGACGGTGAACGCAAGCCGGATCATCGACACCACATGCAGACGGCCCTCGACCGGCAGTCGGGGCATCGGTAGCAGAACCGTGATGACCAGAGCCACCAGCAATCCGGTAATGGTGTTGGCGACAGAGAAATTGCCCCACAGCATTGTCCAGACCAGCACCAGCCATACCAAAATCCAAGCCCGCAGGATGATTTCGCGAGGGCCGTACATCGCCAGGGTTTTCATCGCGGGCCATCCCCGAGGACGGCGCTGATGTACACCGTGCGGTCGCGGACCTCGGCGGCGGCGCGCTCGCTGATCCCAATGATGGGGCCGGCGAAGATCGTCAGTGCCACCCCGACCGCGATCAATCCCAATGTGGGCGCCAGCATGCCGGCCGGCATCCGGCCCACGTCGGCGCGGTCCACAAAGGCAATCTCTTCACTGTCGTCAAGAAGCGCGGACGGTGACGCGGCGGCAAGGTCGCCCTCCGGCGCATCGGCGCGCGGTCGCCAGAACGCCTTGGTCCAGACGCGGGCCACCGCGTACAGGGTCAGCAGACTCGTGATCGTGCCCCCGGCCACGAGGGTCCACGCCAGCACCGAGCCCTGCAGCGACCCTGCCTCCAGCAGTGCGACCTTGCCGATGAAACCCGAGAACGGTGGGATGCCGGCCAGGTTCAACGCGGGGACGACGAATGCGAAGGCCAGCACTGGGCTCGCGGCAGCGAGCCCACCCAGACGGTTCAGCGATGATGCCCCGGCCTGACGTTCGATGAGTCCCACCACGAGGAACAACGTCGTCTGCACGATGATGTGGTGTGCCACATAGAAAATGGCGCCGGACATACCGAGCTCGTTGGATAGCGCGATACCGAAGATCATGTACCCGATATGGCTGACCAGTGTGAAGGACAGCAGTCGCTTGATATCGCTCTGCGCGATGGCGCCCAGGATGCCGACGATCATGGTGAGGAGAGCGGCCACCAGCAGCACGGTGTTCAGCACACCGCCGGGGAACAACAGGGAATGTGCTCGAATGATGGCGTACACGCCCACCTTGGTGAGCAAGCCCGCGAAGACTGCCGTCACGGGTGCGGGCGCGGTGGGGTAGGAGTCGGGTAGCCAGGTCGATAGCGGAAAGACGGCCGCCTTGATGGCGAAGCCCACCAGCAGCACCGCGAAGATCGCCATCCGGGTACCCGATGGGATGCCGTCTGCTCGGACGGCGATTTCGGCCATGTTCAAGGTGCCCGTCGCCGCGTACACGAAGGCGATGCCCAACAGGAAGACCACCGAGGACATCATCGAGACCATCACGTACGAGATGCCCGCACGCACCCGGTCGGCGCTGGCCCCGATGGTCAAGAGCACGAAGCTGGCGGCCAACAGCACCTCAAAACCGACGTACAGGTTGAACAAGTCGCCGGCCAGGAAGGCGTTGCACACACCGGCCGACAGCGCCAGGTACGTGGGCATGAAGATGGACACCGGCTGGCGCTCATCGCCGTCACGGATACCTTGGGCCGCCGCGTACAGTACGACAGCCAGCAGCACGATGGCCGAGACCACCAGCATGAGGCCCGAGAGCCGATCTACCACAAGGGTTATTCCGAGAGGTCCCAGTTTCTCCTCGGTCGGTCCCCAGCCGCCGACGGCCAACGCAAAGGTGCCGTCGTGATCGGCTAGGTAGAGCAGCGCCGCGCAGACCCCGAGCACCGTGGTCAATGCGGTGACGGTGATCAACAGCTGCAATCGCGGGCGACGGCCCGCGATCAGAGTCAACGCGGCCGCCGCCGTCGGGATGAGGACCGGGAGTGGTGTGAGAACGGCCATGGCACTCATGACTTCTCACCCACCGGCAGTGCATCGAGCTCGGCAGGGGAGTCCTCATCCGCAGGGCCCGGAGTCTCCCTGTGTTCGTCCCGGTCGTCGGTGACGGGCTCCGGCGGTTCCTGCGCGACGCGCGCGTCCTCGGCGTCGTCGTCCACAACGTCATCAGCTTCCAGGGTGAACATGCGATAGATCAGGGCGAGGGTGAAAGCCGCGACACCCATGGTGATGACGATCGCTGTCAGGATCATGCCCTGGGCCAACGGGTCTGCCACAGTGGTTCGGCCGGCGGACTGCCGTCCGATGATCGGCGGATTGCCGGATGGGCCACCCACCGTGAGGATCAGCAGGTTCACGGCGTTGCCGACAAGGAGCAGACCCAACACCATGCGAGTGAGGTTGCGTTCCAACATCAGGTACACGCCGCACGCGGTTAGGGCGCCGATAATGATCAGCAGTCCGAGATTGGTCATGATGCACGCACCCCACCCCGGGCGCGCGGAGACTCCTCGAGCTCGACATCCAGGCGCGCACCCAGACTGCGCAGCACGTCGAGCACCAAGCCGACCACCACCAGGTAGACGCCGATATCGAAGAACAGCGCGGTCACGATCTTGACGTGCCCAAACCCGAGCATGTCGAATTGGATTGTGGCCGAGGACAACACCGGTGCGCCCAGCAGGATCGAAGCGAGGGCGGTCCCTCCGGAGAAGGCCAGCCCGAGCCCGAGGATCTTGCCGGCATCGAAGGGCAGAGTCTCGCCCAGCTCGTAGCGGCCGCCGGCGAGATAACGCAGCACGAGTGCCAAACCGGCGGTCAGCCCGCCGGCGAATCCGCCGCCCGGAACGTTGTGCCCGGCGAAGAAGAAGTAGAAGGACAGCACCATGACGAGCGGGAAAATCAGCCGTGTCGCCACTTCGAGGACCAAGGATCGGTGCTTGGGATCGCGCAGTTCGCTGCCACGTAACCAGATTCCTGATGCCACCACGACATCCGGTTGACCTGCCGCGTCCCCTACCCGGGGAGCTCTGCCAAAACGCCGGTGCCGGAACATCAACGAGGCAACGCCCGTCGCGGCCACCAGCAGCACCGAGATCTCGCCCAGGGTGTCCCAGGCGCGGATGTCCACCAGCAGGACGTTCACCGTGTTGGCACCGTGCCCGCGCTGATACGCCGCCTCGGGGAGCAGGTCGGCGATCGGGCGATCACGTCGTGCTGCCATCGCGTACACGCCGAGAGCGGTGACCGTGCATCCGACCGCGATGGCGAGTAGGGCACGGGGCAACCGGAATCTGTTGGCCTGCTCCACATCCGATTCTGCAGGAAGGGCCCGCAGTACCAACACGAAGATCACGAGGGTCAGCGTCTCGACGAGGAACTGCGTCAGCGCCAGATCTGGCGCACCGTGCAGCGCGAAGATGACGCCCGTCCCATAGCCGGTGATGCCCACCAGGAGCACCGCTGCCAGGCGGTTACGCATGACGGTCGCACCGATGGCGGCCGCGAGCATCAGTAGCCCGACCACCCCCTGCAGCGGGGAATCCCACAGTTTCAGGTGTGGTTGATCGCGCGCCCCGAGGGCCAGCACGATCGTCGGCAGCATGACCAGGGTCACCAGAATGGTGGCTTGGGTGAACGGGATCGAGCCGCGCTGAGTCAGTGCGGTCAATCGCTGAGACAGCACATCGGCGCCGCGCAGTACCGCGTCGTAGCCGCGGTCGGCATTGCCCAGCGGATTGACCGCGAGCCGTGCCCTGCGTAGGCGGCCTCGCTCGAAGAACGCGAAAATGCCGACGGCGAAGGCGAGTGCGGTGAGCAGTAGCGGTACTCCGAAGCCCTCCCAGATCGCGATATGCGCGTCAACGGGGTTGGCGTAGCTGCCCAGTGCCCAGTTGAGCCAGTCGGGCAGTATGCCGGCAGCGATACTTGCCACGGACAGCAGCGCGGGCGCCACCAGGAAGGCGGGAACCGGTGCGTGCATGCCCTGCACACGAGCGCTGGGTTCGGGTAAACCCTTGCGCGCGAAAGCTCCCCACATGAACCGCATGCTGTAGGTGATGGTGAACATCGAACCGATGACAATCCCCGCCAGCACCCAGGGCGCGGCCGAACCGAGCACCTGGCTGTGCAGCACCGTCGCGAAGGCCAGCTCCTTGCCGACAAATCCGAGGGTCAGCGGCACCCCCGCCATGCTCGCCGCAGCGAGCATGGCGATCACGAAGAGCGACGGTTGGCGCTGTCCGAGCCAGGCCAGTTTGCGGATATCGCGAGTGCCGACGGTGTGGTCGATGATTCCCACCACCATGAACAGTGCGGCCTTGAACAGCGCGTGCGCGCACAGCATGACCAGCCCGGCCAGGAGGATGTCGGGATCGCCGGTTCCGGTGAGCACCACCAGGAATCCGAGTTGGCTCACCGTGCCGAAGGCCAGGATCAGCTTGAGGTCGTACTCACGCAGGGCTCGCCAGCCTGCCAGGATCATCGTGGCTATGCCCAGCACCAGCACGATGGGCCGCCACGGTGGCGCCTCGGCGAACCCCGGCGACATGCGGGCCAACAGATAGATGCCGGCCTTCACCATGGCGGCGGCGTGCAGGTAGGCACTGACCGGGGTCGGCGCAGCCATGGCGCCGGGAAGCCAAAAATGCAGGGGCACAATGGCGGACTTGCTTAGCGCGCCGATCAGTACCAGCACGAGACCGACACTGGCGGCCATACCCGACGGCGGGTGCGCGATGAGGTCGGACAGCAGGAAGCTTCCCCCGACATGACCGAGCACGATGACCCCGACCAGCATGGCGAGTCCCCCCGCGGTGGTCACCAGCAGTGCCTGCACCGCCGCGCGGCGACTGGCAAGCCGTTCCGCGTAGTGGCCGACCAAGAGGAACGACAGCACGGTCGTGAGTTCCCAGAAGATGTAGAGCAGCAGCAGATTGTCACTGGCCACCAGACCGAACATGGCGCCGGAGAATGCCACCAGCTCGGCAGCGAAGCTTGGCAGCCGCGGTTCGGTGTGACCGTCGCGGTGCCGGAAGTAGCTCGCGCAATAGAACAGCACCATCGACCCGATGCCGAGCACCAGCACACTCATGATCGCGGCCAGCGAGTCAAAGCGCAGTGTGATGTCCATCGCTAGCTCGGGCACCCACGGAATGTCCACGCGGACGTCCGTACCTTCGCCCGGCCATCTTGCTAATACCCAGATCAGCGAACCTAAGGGGACCAGGGCAAGGGGATAGAACGCCAGTCGGCCAGCGCGCGCCACAAGTAGCGGCGCCATCGCGGCCGCAAGTGCGTGGGCAAGCAGAATGGCAAGCAAAGGCACTCCCGTCTATCGGTTGTTGGGCGGGGTGTCGTGGTGTCTAGTTTACGGGGCAGTCGACGATTGGCGCGACGCAACCCTTTTCAGCGGTTGTCAGCAAACGCGCGCAGGGATGCCACCTGCACGGGGTCCAGCGACGGGCGCACCGTGGCCCGCGCGGTCTCGACATCGGCGACGGTGACATCGGCGGCATCGATGGATCGCCGCATCGCCGCCATCGCGGCCTCGCGCAACAACGCCGCACAGTCGGCGGCCGAGAAGCCGTCGAGCTCGGCGGCGAGAGCATCCAGATCCACATCGGCGTCCAGCGGGACCGCCCGTGCCGCCGTCTTGAGGATGTCTTTGCGGGCCTGAGCATCCGGAGGTTCGACGAACACCAGGCGTTCCATCCGGCCCGGACGCAGCAGCGCGGGATCGATGAGCTCGGGCCGGTTGGTCGCGCCGAGCACGACCACATCACGCAGTGGTTCCACCCCGTCCAGCTCGGTAAGCAGGGCCGCCACCACGCGGTCGGTGACACCCGAGTCGAAACTCTGCCCGCGTCGCGGCGCCAACGCATCGACCTCGTCGAGGAACACCAGGGAAGGAGCGGAATCGCGCGCCCGCCGAAACAGCTCGCGCACCGCCTGCTCGGAGGCTCCGACCCATTTGTCCATCAGCTCGGCGCCCTTGACCGCGTGCACCGACAACCGCCCGGAGCTGGCCAGCGCGCGCACCACAAAGGTCTTTCCGCAGCCGGGCGGTCCGTACAGCAGCACCCCGCGGGGTGGGTCCACGCCTAGACGTTCGAAGGTGTCCGGATGCTGCAATGGCCACAGGACTGCTTCTGTCAGAGCCTGTTTGGTGGTCACCATGTCGCCGACGTCTTCGAGAGTTATCGACCCGACGGCCACCTCCTCGGTACTGGACCGAGAGAGTGGACGGATCACAGACAGCGCGCCGACCAGGTCTTCCTGATCCAGTGCCGGTGTGCTGGCCTTCTCGCTGGCCCGTGCCGCTGCGCGCAATGCGGCCTCGCGGACCAGCGCGGCCAGATCGGCCACCACAAAACCCGGTGTCCGTGCCGCGATCTCATCGAGCTGCAGGTCCTGCGACGGCACCTTCGCCAAGAGGACTTCGAGTAATGATTTGCGGGTGGCCGCGTCCGGCAGGCTCAAACCCAGCTCGCGGTCACACAGTTCGGGAGCGCGCAGCCGAACGTCGATAGCGTCGGGATGTGCGGTCGTCGCGATGAATGCGACCCCGGAAGTGGCTACTGCAGAACGTAATTCGGCGAGGATGAGTGTGGCCACGGGCTCGGCGGTGGCGGGCAGCAGTGCGTCGATATCCGTGATCAACAGGACTCCGCCGGATTGCCGGATGCGGCTCACTGCCCCGCGTATCGCGTTAAGGCGTTCGTCGGCTGTCGTGGCACCTACTTCCGGTCCGTCCAGCTCGATGAGCGTGCGCGGTGCGCAGACCGCGCGAGCCAACGTTGCCTTACCGACACCGCCGGGCCCAGATATCAACACGCCCAGATTGGGCTGTGCACCAAGCGTTTTCAGCAATCCTGGTTCATCGAGGGCGAGCTTGAGCCACTCGGTGAGCCGCGCGGCCTGCGCCTGCGAGCCCTTGAGGTCCTCTACGGAAATCGCCGCGGGGGGCTCGGGGGTGGGAGG
>NZ_MAEW01000029.1 GCF_002013375.1 Mycobacterium sp. D16Q13
GGGGTGGGAGGGGCTGCATCGATCGCGGATTCCGTGGCCCGCACCGGCGCCGGTTGCGCGGCGGGCCCCAGTGGGTTCGAGCCCTGCCAGCTGACAAGAGAATTGGGTTGCACGCTGACCGGGCCGGCCGGATCCACGGCCGTCACCGTGAGCAGTTCGGAGGTCCAGGTGATGCCCACGGACCGCGCCAGCGCCGTCGTCGCCTCCGATGTGGACGTGCCGGGCCCCAGATCGCGTGGCAGCAGTGAGACGGTGTCCCCGACGGTCATGACCTTGCCCAGTAGCGCCAGCCGAAGCGTCGCGGACGAAACGGATTGGGTGGTAAGAGAGGAACCGCTCACGCTGATCGACCGCGCCCCGTAGACCGTCACCGGGGAAATGATGACCGACGCATCTTCGCGCAGTCCCGCGTTGGACAGCGTGACGTCGTCGAGCAGGGCGGTGCCGGCCGGAACTGAGCGTGGCGCGACGCCGACGACCGCCGCCGTTGTTCGCGACCCAGTGAGAGACACGGCATCCCATTCTCGGATACCGAGGGCGGCAATAGCTTCTGGATGCAAACGGACCACACCGCGCCGCGAATCGACAGCCGATGTGTTGAGGCGAGCGGTGAGAGTCAGCGATGGGCTACTTGGGCGAAGAGCATCGGTGTGTTCGCTCATGCGTTCCTAGCGTGGCCTGCCGGGGCGGCGCAGACCCAGACGTTCCGCGGTGCGCCGCTTGGGGAGCGCGGCCTGCCGGAAGGCGCGTCGCTGGTCTCGGCGCTGATCGCGGCGCAGGTCGCGACGTTCCTTGGGCTTGGCGTCCCAGGACTCGGGCCGCGCCGCCACCCAGCGCTGACTGCGCCAGGCAAATGGGATGTGCGCCAGGTAGACGACGATCAGGATCAGCAGCAGCACATAGGGGTATTGCAATAGTCCGGCAGCGGCAACCGTCACCAGTGCAAGCAGTAAGACCACCATGCGGGGCGGTACCGAGACGGATTTCATGGCCGCGGTGGGTATCTGGCTGACGATGAGCATGGAGACGAACACCATCCATGCGCATATCGCCCATACCGACGACCACCATCCGGCGCCGAACTGCAGGAACGCCGCCAGCGGGGCGAGCACCATCAGCGCTCCGGCGGGCGAGGGCACCCCGACGAAGTACTCCTTGGTGAATGCCGGCTGGGAATCGTCGTCGAGCAGCGTATTGAAACGAGCCAGCCGCAGCACGATGCACACCGCGTAGAGAAGTGAAAACACCCATGCCGTAGGGGTATCCGCCAGCATCGAGATGTACAGCACCACCGCAGGGGCAACACCGAAATTCACCGCGTCGGCGAGCGAGTCGATCTCCGCACCCATCCGCGACGTCGCGTCCAGCAGCCGGGCGATCCTGCCGTCGAGACCGTCGAGGATGGCCGCGGCGGCGATCAACGTTAACGAGATGTAAGGCTTTCCATCGAACGCGAACTTGATCGACGACAGGCCGCCGCAGATCGCCAGCACCGTCATGACACTCGGCAGGATCCGGATGTGCACGGGGCGCTTCGAGAAGGCGGCTTGAGTCATGGCTGAGTCGCTTACGCGTTAGCTGTCGAGGAGGGCAGCTCGGCCAGCACGGTCTCGGCACCGACGGCTCGCTGTCCCGGCTGGACAAGGATTTTCGAACCCTCAGGCAGGTAGGTGTCTACCCGGGAACCGAATCGGATCAATCCGTAGGTGTCGCCGATGGACAGCTGGTCGCCGACCTTGGCGTGACAGATGATCCGGCGCGCGATGAGCCCGGCGATCTGCACCACCACCACATCGTGTCCGGTGCGGGTGCGGATCTGCACGCTATTGCGTTCGTTGGCCACGCTCGCCTCGGCGCGATCGGCAGAGAGGAACTGCCCGCTGCGGTGAATCACGGCAGTCGCCTCACCGGCGACGGGAACCCGCTGAACGTGAACGTCGAACACCGACAGAAAGATGCTGATGCGGGGGAGTGGTTCGGCAGGCAGCCCGAGCTCCGGCGGCGGTACCGCACGGTCGACCAGACAGATCTGGCCGTCGGCGGCGGCCACCACCGCATCGGCGCGGTTGGGGGGGGTGCGTGGCGGATGCCGGAAGAATCCGGCGCACGCGCCGGCGAGCGCCAGCCCGGTACCGCGAATCCAACGATTCTTGAACCCAAGGCCTGCCAGCCCCAATCCGCCGGCGATGAACGGAAGGCCTGCCGGATGGATGGGTGGGATGGTCGAGCGGAAGAGTTCGACGATATGCGGGATGCCGGAATCCGGCTCTGAACCTACGGGGCGGGGGCGTCTTGCCACCGGACCATCCTAGTGATGTGGGCGATGCGCTGGGGACAGCACGACGGACACTGTGACCGGACGTGCTGAGCAGCGGCTTGCTCGCTCGGCCTGCACTCACCGTCGCGGCGGCTGTGATCAGCTCAGATTCCACACGCTGACTGTGGTTCCCGCCGCTAGGTCGGTGACGTCTTCCGGGATATCGAGCAGGCAATTCGATGCCGCCAGCCACCGCAAATGGTGTGATGCGGGAGGTCCGACCGCCGTCACCGTGCCGTTGCGGGCATCCCAGCAACCACGACGGAACTGTCGCTTACCCGCCGGTGCGGAGATCGGGTCGGTCAGGACCGCCTGGTGACGTGCCCGCGCTGGCTCCAACCCCATGGCTGCGCGTAACGGCTCGCGAATGAACACCTCGAACGACACCAATGCGCTGACGGGATTGCCGGGCAGTGTGAGCAGCGGAACGCCGTTGACGTGTCCGGCTCCCTGCGGCTTACCGGGCTGCATAGCCACCGAGACGAATTGGACCCCAGCGTCGGTGAGTGCGTCCTTGACCACCTCATAGGCTCCTGCGCTGACCCCGCCAGTGGTAATCAACAGGTCGGCCTTCGCGCCGAATTTGTCGAGCACGGACAGGAATTGCTCGACGTCGTCGGCGACGGTCGGTGCCACCACGGCGTCGGCTCCGGCCTCCTGGACGGCGGCGGCGAGCATGACGGCGTTGGACTCGTAGATCTGCCCGGGCTTGAGATCGGTGCCCGGGGGAACCAACTCGCTGCCGGTGGAGGCGATGACCACCCGCAGCCGAGGGCGCACGGTGAGCTCTTCGAGCCCGAGCGCCGCTGCCAGGCCCAACGCCGGTGCCATGAGGCGAGAACCCGCGTGCAGGACGGTGTCGCCGGCTCGCACATCCTCACCGGCAGATCGGATGTGTTGCCCGGCACGGGGTTCTTCGGTGATGGTCACGGTCTCGGTGCCGCCATCGGTGACCTCGACGGGCACCACGGCGGTGGCACCGGCGGGAAGCGGTGCACCCGTCATGATGCGGTGCGCGGTGCCGGGTTTGAGTGTCAGCTCGTCGGTGCGTCCGGCGGGAATGTCCTCGGTGACGGGCAGTGTGACGGGGTTGGTGGGCGAGGCTCCTGCGAGGTCGTCGCGGTGGACCGCATATCCATCCATCGCCGAGTTGTCGAACACCGGCAGGTCAACCGGAGCGATGACATCCGCGGCGAGGACCAGACGATCGGCCGCGGAGACCGGTACCCGAACGGGCGCTGGTGCCTGGATTAATCCGGCGACGACTTGCTGGTGTTCGGCGACGGAACGCATCGGCTCATTATTGCCCGATCATCGGGCGCATACCGCACGCAGGGGTTTTTGCCGCGTATGTGCGCCCGGTATGCCCTCGGCGTGCGGTGCCCGCGGCATGGCAGGAAACTAGCTCTATGACCGTTGGCGGAGTGCTCTTCGATATCGACGGGGTCCTGGTGACCTCGTGGGAGCCGATCGATGGCGCTGCTCAGGCACTCAAGGCGCTCGAGAGCGACGATGTCCGTCGTTGCTTCCTGACCAACACCACCTCGCGGACCCGGGTGCAGATCGCGGAGCTGCTCACCGCCGCCGGGCTGACGGTGCCCGCCGATGAAGTGATTACCGCCGCGATGCTGACCGCCGACCACGTGATCGCCCAGCATCCCGGCGCGCGGTGTTACCTACTGAATGACGGCGACATCACCGCCGACATGCCTGGAGTCGAGTTCGTCGAATCTCTGTCCGATGATCCCGATGTGATCATTCTTGGGGGGGCCGGTCCGCAATTCGATCACGTCGCGCTGAGTCGGGTCTATGACCTGATGGCTCAGGGGATTCCGGTGGTCGCGATGCATCGCAACGCGGTGTGGAGCACCCGCGAGGGATTGCGCGTCGATACCGGCGTGTACCTGGCGGGCATGGAGCAGGTGTCGGGACGCAAGGCCGTCGCGGTGGGCAAGCCGGCCCCGGCTGGGTTTCAGCTGGCCGCTGAGCGCATGGGGTGCGAGCCGGATCAAGTCGTGATGGTGGGTGACGACCTGCATGTCGATGTGCTCGCCGCGCAGGTCGTCGGCATGACGGGCGTGCTGGTACGCACCGGCAAGTTCCGTCAGGACACGCTCGACAGGTGGGCCGCCGATCAATACGCGATGCAGCCGGCATACGTCGTTGATTCGATCGCCGACTTGCCGCCCCTGTTGTCGAGCCTGTCGTAGCACTGAGATTGTCCTGCGTACGCCGCTGTGCCACAGGGCAATTGACTCACATCGTGGGTCGATGGTGCATCGTGGTACTTACCGGCAGTGCGAAGGGATCCGCCGGCCCGAGGTCGGTGATGATGTTGACCTGATGCTGAGATCCCGGTGCCACGTACGTGATGACCGAAGGGCTGACTCCCTTGGTATCCGTGGCGATGGCCTTGCTGAACACACCGACCGTCTCTTCCGGGCCCTGCGCCGAGGGTGCCTTGATTTCGATGACATCGCCACGGTCGAGCAACCGGGCGTTATCGGGCAGCCGGACACCGATGGCGGAGGACCAGACAGCTATCGATTGTGGGTGTGTCTACATGCGCACGATGGAAGTTTGCAGGTTTTCTGAAAGAAGTAGCCGACGCGATTGCGGCTATCTAATCGCGGTGTACAGCAAACTCAATGCTGACGCTAGTCCGTCGCGTTTTGCCGTCTCAGTCCCGGTTGTCGGATGCGTGGGCAAGAATCTGCCCATGATCGATCACTTCGGTATCAACTGCGCGGACCTGCCGGCTGCGGCCGCGTTCTACGACAAGGTGCTCGGCGTCCTCGGGTTCACTCGTCAGATGGATTTCGGTGTCGCCATCGGGTACGGGACGGCGGGAAAACCCGACTTTTGGATCGGTGGTGGCGACGTCGCGAGCGGTCCCAATCGTGAGATCCACGTTGCCTTCTCGGCCACGAGCACCGAGCAAGTCGACGAGTTCTTCGCGACGGCGACGGGTGAAGGCGCCGAGGCGCTCCATGCGCCGCGACTGTGGCCCGAGTACCACCCCGGCTACTACGGTGCGTTCGTGCGCGACCCCGACGGGAACAATGTCGAGGCCGTGTTCCACGGCGCGGTGCCTGCCTAAGCGCCGGGGGTAACAATCGGCGTCGGTACGGTCGTCGTCCCCCCGGTTGACGGTGTGGGCGTGACGGGTAATGCCCCCTTGGGGGCCACGATCGGGGCGGACGCGGTGTTGCGCTGACTCCACTGCTCGGAGTCGACGTCCGAATCCGCGTCGGGCGGCCAATCCACGCTTGTCGGGGGCCAACTTTCGGCCTTGTCACCGCCGGTCGTGGCCGCAGGGGGAGCGCAGCCCGCCGCCGCGCCGAAGTCACCGGGGCTGCAGTTGTCGGCGTGCGTGATGGGTGCTTGTGACATGCCCAGGCACGCCCACACGACGACGGTGAGTACACGACGTTTCAGGTGAGCGTTCATAGCGAGAGGATGTCTCCGTAAACGTTCACGCTGTCGTCGGACTTGTCGGTGTCGATCATCGCCGTCGTAAAGAACCGGATAGAGACGGGTCCACCGCACGCGTCCACTTTCACGTGGGCGTCGTGGACCACGATTTCACCGGTGCGTCCCTTGAGGGCCTTCTTTCCCAACACGATGTTCTTGATCGTTCCCGGCAGGAGATTGATAGAGATACTGCCGTTCACCTCCGCATACGGGCCGACCATGGCAAGCAGATTGCTGCCGCCGGAGAAGCCCGGGCTCACGCCGGCGTCGGCGCCGACGTCAACGCTGCCGCCCTCACTGAGGTCGATCTGGCAGCCCAGCTGCAGCCCCATGACGAGCACGCCGGAGTTCACCGGAATCGCACCGTTGCCGTCGATGCTCGCGGCGGCCTTACCGGTGACGAAGCCCTCACGGGTGAAAGCCGTCGCGGCCATATTCGGCACCGAGTTGATCGTCATCCGCGACAGCGTGGCACTCAGGTGCCAGCCGTCGTCGGTATCCGCCGACTGGCTGACGTCAGCAACCGGCAGCGGGTCTGCCGTGGCCAGTCCTGTGCCCGCGCACACAAGTGAAATTACAAGGCTGACAACAGAAGCAAATTTGCGCACGAACCTGCCTTACATGCAGTAGGTGGCCAAGCTCAGTGATCCGGCGACGAGCGTATTGACTCCGGCTGTGTGATCGCTGGTATCGAACACCGGGTGAACTGTGAATGCCGTGGGGTGGGCAGCGCGGTGGTTCTGCGGCAGGATGCGTTTGTGACCGCGCACTGGACCACCGCTGATATTCCTGATCAAACCGGACGCATTGCCATCATCACCGGTGCCAATACTGGCCTGGGCCTGGAGACGGCCCGCGCACTGGCGGCCGCGGGAGCACAGGTGGTTCTCGCCGTCCGCGATCTCGACAAGGGCGCTGCTGCCATCGGCGAGATCAAGAACACGGCGCCCGCGGGCAAACTGGCGCTGCAGCGGCTCGATCTGTCTTCCCTCTCGGACATCACATCCGCCGCCGGGCAGCTGAGCGCCGACTATCCGCGGATCGATCTGCTCATCAACAACGCCGGAGTGATGTACCCGCCGAAGGGCGTCACCGCGGACGGCTTCGAGCTGCAATTCGGCACCAACCACCTGGGCCATTTCGCACTCACGGGGCTGCTGTTGGAGAACCTCACCGCTGTGCGTGGTTCGCGCATCGTCACCGTGAGCAGTAACGGTCACAAGTTCAGGGCCGCAATACATTTCGATGACCTTCAGTGGGACCGTGGTTACAGCCGGGTGGGGGCGTACGCGCAGTCCAAACTCGCGAACCTTTTGTTCACCTATGAACTGCAGCGGCGTCTCGCCGCCGCGGGGGCCGAGACGGTGGCATTGGCGGCCCACCCCGGTGCGTCGGGCACCGAGCTGATGCGTCACATCACCTTTGGCCCCGAGGCGCTCAGTGCGGCGGTGTTGAAACTCGCGCAGAGTCCGGCGATGGGTGCACTGCCCAGCCTGCGTGCTGCCACGGACCTGGCCGCATCGGGCGGCCAGTACTACGGACCCGCCGGTTTCGGGGAGCTCCGTGGGTATCCGAAGGCCGTCAAGTCCACCAGGCAATCACACGATGAGGCTCTGCAACAACGGCTTTGGTCAGTTTCCGAGGAGCTGACCGGAGTGCGGTTCCCGGTCTAGACGAAGAAGTTGTCGTGGTCGATGAACCACTGGGTGCGCTGCTCGTCGGTCATATCGGCTAGCTCTCCGAAACCTTCGAAATAGCGCTGCCGGGGTGCGCCAGGCGCGAACAGCATCAGCATGGAAGCTGCTTCGCCCGAATCATTGTGGAATGCGTGAAGGCCGCCCGGCGGTACGAACAGGAAGTCGCCCGCGGTGGCGTCGACCCATGCTTCGCCGTTGTACAACCGCCAAGTTCCGGAGAGTACGAAGAACGCCTCCGACATCGCCTTGTGGAAATGCGTTGCGGCACCGAAACCTTTCACCGGGCCGGCGTCGATTCGGTATAGCCCGTAATCACCGGCCGTGGACTGCTGGGTCGCCAGGTAGTGGTATTGGACGACGCTGCCGTTGTCGGGGGCGTAGTCGGCTGGGACGGTGGCCGGTCTGAACGTCGCGCTGATCTCGCCGGTGTCGCCGTGATACCGGGGATCGGGGTATCCAGAAACGATCAGTGACATGCGATCCACGCTACGCGCGTCACAGCTCCCGATGAAGGGTTCGGACGGCGACGATGCGCTCCTTGAGCTGGTCGCGGGTGGCCGCCGCGATCGGGGGGCCGCCACACCGGCGGCGCAGCTCGTTGTGAATCCAGCCGTGCGGTTTGCCCGACTTGAAATGTGTGGCCGACACCAACGCGTTGAGCTCACGGCGCAGCTCGCGCAGCTGGCCGTGTGTGGAGGTGATCTCCGGGGGCACCTCGCCCGAAGCGGTGCGCTTGGTCAGCTGCTCTTCTTGTCTGCGCCGCAAGAGATCTCGCATCTGATTCGGATCGAGCAGCCCCGGGATGCCGAGGTACTCGGCCTCTTCCTCGCTGCCCGCGGGCGTCGCGGTGCCGAAGGACGCCCCGTCGAAGATCACCTGGTCCAGTTCGGCACTGGCACTGAGTGATTCGAAACCCTTCTCTTCCTCACCCGGCTCGGTGCGTTTGCGTTCTACCGGCTCCTCATCGCCCATCGGCTCGCGATGTGGCTTGCCGAGCACGTGGTTGCGCTGCTCCTCCAGCAGACTGGCGAGCTCCAGCAGCGTCGGCACCGAGGGCAGGAAGATGCTGGCCGTCTCACCCGGTGTCCGCGAGCGCACGTAGCGCCCGATGGCCTGGGCGAAGAACAGCGGAGTGGAGGCACTCGTCGCGTAGACGCCGACGGCCAGACGTGGCACGTCCACACCCTCGGACACCATGCGCACGGCCACCAGCCACTCACTGCCGTCGGCGGCGAACTGCGCGATGCGGTCGGAGGATTTCGGATCGTCGGAGAGCACCACGGTGGGTTCGGTGCCGGTAATCGTGGTCAGCAGCTTCGCGTAGGCCCGGGCGGCCTTCTGATCGGAGGCGATGATCATGGCCCCGGCATCGGTCATGCCGCCGTTGCGTTTCTGCTGCAGCCGCGCGTGGGCGGCGCGCAGCACCGCGGGTATCCAGTCGCCGTTGGGATCCAGGGTGGTGCGCCAGGCGCGCGCGGTCTGCTCGGCGGACAGTGGCTCGCCGAGGCGGGCGGCGTGCTCCTCGCCGGCGCTGTCACGCCACCGGGCCTCACCCGAGTACGCCATGAAGACCACGGGACGCACCACGCCGTCGGCCAGGGCCTCCGAGTAGCCGTAGGTGTGGTCGGCTTGCGAGCGCTGAAAGCCGGCGCCATCGGGCTCGTAGTTGATGAACGGGATCGGGCTGTCGTCGCTACGGAACGGGGTTCCGGTCAGCGAGAGGCGCCGGGTCGCGTCGTCGAACGCTTCGCGGACGGCCTCACCCCAGCTCTTGGCGTCGCCCGCGTGGTGGATCTCGTCGAAGATCACCAGGGTGCGGTGGTTCTCGGTGCGGACCCGGTGCCGGGTGGGATGGCTGGCCACCTGTGCATAGGTGACGACGACTCCGTGGTACTCGGAGGAGGTCTGTGCATCGGAGTTGCTGAATCTCGGGTCCAGGGACAGTCCGAAGGCGGTCGCGGACTGTGCCCACTGAACCTTGAGGTGTTCTGTGGGCACCACGACCGTGATCTTGTCGACGGTGCCGTCAGCCAGCAGCTCGGTAGCAATGCGCAGGGCAAACCTGGTTTTCCCTGATCCGGGGGTGGCGACCGCCAGGAAATCGCGGGGTTTGGCGGCCAAATACCGCACTAATGCCCTACGTTGCCAGCCCCGCAATGTGTGGGTGCTGGGCGCTTCTACAGCCCGCACCCTATGGACTCCTTACTGATCGAACAGGAGCCTAACGCAAGGGATTACGGGGCTGCATCCTGACGGGCGTGGCGGGCACCGCGTGTCGTGTCACCAGGGTGACGGTAGGTGACAATCGGCACAGTGCCCGCCTTCTTCCCGCTCTTCTACTTGACCGGGAAGGTCACGTCGGTGAGTTCCTCAGATACCGACCACAGGCGGCGCTGCAAATCGAGGTCATAGGACTGTTCGCTCGATGCGACCACCTTCGGGTTACCGCGTTGTTCCATAAATCCATCCGGTCCGTAGTACTGGCCGCCCAGAGCGGCCGGGTCGGTGGCGGCACGCAGTGTGGGCAGTGCTCCCATATCCGCACCCTGGGTGATTAGCGGTCCCACGACGTTGAAAACGGCCCGGACCCACAGCGGAGAGTTGCGTGCGAGCTCGGTGTTGGAGCCACCGGGATGGGCGGCCAGGGCGACGGTGTTGGTGCCCACCAGGCGCCGCTGCAGTTCGTAGGTGAAGAGCAGGTTGGCCAGCTTCGATTGCCCGTAGGCCGCTACCCGGTCGTAATCGCGCTCCCACTGCAGGTCATCGAAGTGGATGGCCGCACGTAGGCGGTGCCCGATGCTGGAGACCGTCACCACACGTGACCCTTCGACGGGCAGTAGATGGTCCAAAAGCAGACCGGTCAACGCGTAATGGCCCAGGTGATTGGTGCCGAACTGAAGCTCGAAGCCATCGGCGGTGGTGGACTTCTCTGTCCACATGACACCGGCGTTGTTGATGAGCAGGTCGATCTTTTCGTAGCGCGTCTTGAGCTCGTCGCTGGCTCGGCGGACGGACTCCAGCGAGGACAGGTCCAACGACTGCAGGGTGATATCGGCATGGGCATGCGCCGCGGTGATCTCGGCGGCGGCGGCTTTGCCTTTCTCTGTGTTGCGCACAGCCAGTACGACGTGGGCGCCATGCGCAGCGAGCGCCTTGGCGGTCTCCAGTCCGAGTCCGGTATTGGCGCCGGTGACGATCGCGACGCGGCCGGTCTGATCGGGGATGTCGGTGGTACTCCATGTAGTCATGGGGGCTCCTGGGTAATATTGTCAGTAACCGGGGCGGTTACTCCGCTTACGAATATACGGAACGTGCGCCCCGTTTTGTCAAGGCGTATCGGAACCTCGAGGAGTGTGAGATGGATCAACCCGCCCGGCCTTTGCGTGCCGACGCCGCCCGCAACCGTGCGCGGGTCCTGGAGGTCGCCTATCAAACATTCGCCGAGGAGGGCCTTGGTGTCCCGATCGACGAGATCGCGCGGCGCGCGGGAGTGGGTGCGGGGACCGTCTACCGGCATTTTCCCGCCAAAGAGGACCTGTATCGCGCCGTTGCGGAAGACCGGATGCGCACGGTGATTGGCAAGGGGCGCGAGCTGCTGGAGTCGGCCGAACCGGGGGACGCGCTTTTTGGTTTCCTCCGTGTAATGGTCCAGTGGGGCGGCACCGATCAAGGTTTGGTGGACGCCCTGGCCGGTGCCGGTGTCAGTGTCGAAGCTCTTATCCCGCAGATCGAGGAGTCCTTCTATGCGGTCCTCGGCGATTTGGTGCAGGCCGCGCAGCAGGCGGGCACGGTGCGCTCCGACGTTGGCGTGCACGAGGTAAAGGCACTCCTGGTCGGGTGCCAGGCCATGCAGAGCTACAACAAAGAGGTCTCAGAGCAGGTCACCGACGTCGTGTTCGACGGGCTGCGGCCGCGTCGTTAGCCGGGAGCGGTTAGCTTCGTTACCTTGACTAAGTCGGAGGTAGCAAATGTCTATTCGTCCTTGGCTGGTCACGCTGGCAGTGCTGGTGCCGGTCGCTGGGTGCTCGTACTTCGGGGCGCGGCACGCTGACGATTGGCGCAGTCGGACCGACGCGGATCCGGCCGAGCTGGCGGTCGACGCCGTGCTGCGGACTATCGATCCGTGCGGATTCGTGGACGCCGAATCAATCAAAGGCAAGATCCCCCGCGCGATCTCGTATGGATACACCGAAGGATTTGACCGGTGCACTCTGCGGCTGGGCGCATATGACGGTGATTTCGTGAGTGACGTCTCGGCGACCATCGGTTTCGATCTGGCCCCCGCACCCGCGCAACTGTCGGAATCACCTGTCGATTCGACGGAGGTCAACGGGATCGCGATCAGTCACGTGCTGGGGCCGACGAGTAATCGAGGGTGGTGCCGGTACGTGTTCAACCTCGATGCGAGTGACGCTCCTGATATGTCGTCTCACGGTGGCGCCGCCGATCTGATGAAGCGCGTTCGCCTGGTCGTGGTGGCCAGCCTCGCCAGGGATCCAGGTCCGGGCCGTCCTGTCTATCCCTGCAGGGAGGCAATCGCGATCGCCGCCGGGGCCGCGCAGATTCGGTCACGGCATCTACCCGCGAGATCCGATTTCGTCGCGCACCTGGCCGAACAGGACCCATGCTCGCTACTGCCCGACCTGCGCGGATTCGCCGGTTACCGCCCGGGCAATAGTGGTGGGCTGGAGAAGGATCTGTACACCTGCTGGTTCAGCGCGGGGCCGCCCGACGATCGGAAGGCGCAAGGAGTTGGGCTGACACTGCGTCCGGTGGATCCACGCGAACCCGGCGCCCCCGAGTACGGCAGGGAACGGCACTCGGTGGTGGAGCGGGACGACGGAGTGGAGCTGCACGTCGGTACCGTCACCAGTGCATACGACAAGCCGTTGTGCGAGGTTTATGTATTCCTTGGACAGAACTATTCGCCGACTCACCTCATTACAGAAGATGCCCGTCCGGAGGATGTCCGAGTGCCTGCCGCCGTGCTGCGCGGTACGTCGTCCTGTGACGACGTCAAGGCCGTGGCCGTGGCGGCCGGCAAGAAGTTCGCTCAGTCGTAGGCAGGTAATGCGAAAGACCGGCCGACCTTGAGTGCCTGGCGGGCGACCAGCTGACGAACGCCCGGTAGCCGCAGGGACCACAGGCCGAGCATGCGCAGCCGCGTCGCCCAGGGCGACTGGGCGCCGTCGACCTTCAGAGTGTTGAGGGCAAGCTGCTGGCACCGTGCGACGTATGGAGCCATCAACGCGTGGAATCGGGTGAACGCGATCTCGAAATCGCCTTCTGTGGAACGTAATTCGTGGGCGAGCACGTATGCGCCGACGATCGCCAGGCTCGTGCCCATGCCCGACCGAGGTGAGGCACACCAGGCCGCGTCTCCGATAAGACACACCCGGCCACGGGAGTAATCGTCCAGATGTACCTGGCACAACGCGTCAAAGTACGGCTCGTCGGTAGTGGAAAGGGCGCGGAGAACGGCCGGGGTCTCCCAGCCGAAGCCCGTGAACCGTTCGAGAAACAACCGCTTGTTGGCCTCGGTGTTCCGGTAGTCGAATTCCAGGTCGCTGTCGGAGAACGCGAGTGAACCTCGTGCGGGGGCATCGGGTGCGGTGGCTTGGATGCCGACGCCTCGCGTGCCTTCGCGGAAAGCCACCGTCTGGTGGTCGAGCCCGAGGTGGTTATCCATCGCGAAAAACGTGAAGTACTGGCCCAGCTGAGTGACGAATTCTGTCTCCGGCCCAAAGGCGAGCGCACGAAGCCCAGAATGCACCCCGTCGGCGCCAATCACGAGATCGAAATTCTGCGGGGAGGACTTCGCGAACGAGACGGCGGCCTTCGTGCCGTCATCCCGCACGCCGGTGATCCAGTCGCCGAAGAGAAGAGTGACATCGTCACGCACTGCCTGGTGCAGGATGCGGGCGAGATCTCCCCACAGGATCTCTAACTCGCCGCTAATGACCTCCGGGGGGAAGGCGGGCGATCTCCTTGCCCTTGGCATCGACCATCACCATGGACCCCATGTGGGTGGCCTGCGCTCGTACCGCGTCGAGCACGCCCATCTTGTCCAGTACCTCGATCGACGGACCACGGAAGTCGACAGCCTGCCCACCACCCCGCACGGTGGCGGCGCGTTCGACGATCGTGACGGTATGCCCTTCTTGCACAAGCCAGTACGCGAGCGCCGGACCTGCGATACCAGCACCACTGATCAGGATATCGAGCGACATATCAGCACCCTAGATCGTGTACCTGTATGCCTGTGGGCCCCCGCCACAGCCCGGCTGTTCCAAGCACCGCTACGAGCTCAGTCGGCACCCAGACCCGCCCGCGCGCGTACCGGATCGCGGACGGTAGCGAGTTCGGTCCTTGAAACAGGGCGAGCTGTGCGGCGTCCAGATCGTTGAGTATCGGACCCATATCGCTGCCGACAATCTTGACGGCGGCCTGCCGACGTCGCATTTATTGATGTGGGGAGTCTGCGATCGCCCTTGCACTCGCCATGTCCGAGTGCTAAAAATGGCATTGGCACTCACGACCGGTGAGTGCTAGGCCGGGACGGTGAGGCCGCAGCCCACACAGCTGCGTCCGTCCGTCGCGGGCACTGCGCCCGGCCCAGAACGTGCAACCCCCTATACGGAGGAATCACTTCGCAATGGCCAAGACAATTGCGTATGACGAAGAGGCCCGCCGCGGCCTGGAGCGGGGCCTTAACGCCCTCGCTGACGCGGTCAAGGTGACACTGGGCCCCAAGGGTCGCAATGTCGTCTTGGAGAAGAAGTGGGGCGCCCCCACGATCACCAACGATGGTGTGTCCATCGCCAAGGAGATCGAGCTGGAGGACCCGTACGAGAAGATCGGCGCAGAGCTGGTCAAGGAAGTTGCCAAGAAGACCGATGACGTCGCAGGTGACGGCACTACTACCGCCACCGTGCTCGCTCAGGCTCTGGTCAAGGAAGGTCTGCGTAACGTCGCCGCCGGCGCCAACCCGCTCGGCCTGAAGCGCGGTATCGAGAAGGCCGTGGAGGCCGTCACCAGCGCCTTGCTGGCCTCTGCCAAGGAGATCGACACCAAGGAGCAGATCGCGGCCACCGCGGGCATCTCCGCTGGTGACCAGTCCATCGGCGATCTGATCGCCGAGGCCATGGACAAGGTTGGCAACGAGGGTGTCATCACCGTCGAGGAGTCCAACACCTTCGGCCTGCAGCTGGAGCTCACCGAAGGTATGCGCTTCGACAAGGGCTACATCTCGGGTTACTTCGTGACCGACGCCGAGCGTCAGGAAGCCGTCCTGGAGGATCCCTACATCCTGCTGGTCAGCTCCAAGGTGTCGACCGTCAAGGACCTGCTTCCCCTGCTGGAGAAGGTCATTCAGGGCGGCAAGCCGCTGCTGATCATCGCCGAGGACGTCGAGGGCGAGGCTCTCTCGACCCTGGTCGTCAACAAGATCCGCGGCACCTTCAAGTCCGTCGCCGTCAAGGCCCCGGGCTTCGGTGACCGTCGCAAGGCGATGCTGCAGGACATGGCGATCCTCACCGGTGGCCAGGTCGTCAGCGAAGAGGTTGGCCTCTCCCTGGAGACTGCCGACATCACGCTGCTCGGGCAGGCCCGCAAGGTCGTCGTCACCAAGGACGAGACCACCATCGTCGAGGGCGCGGGCGATTCCGACGCCATCGCCGGTCGCGTGGCGCAGATCCGCAGCGAGATCGAGAACAGCGACTCCGACTACGACCGCGAGAAGCTGCAGGAGCGCTTGGCCAAGCTGGCCGGCGGTGTTGCGGTGATCAAGGCCGGAGCTGCCACCGAGGTGGAGCTCAAGGAGCGCAAGCACCGCATCGAGGACGCCGTTCGCAACGCGAAGGCCGCCGTCGAAGAGGGCATCGTAGCCGGTGGTGGCGTCGCCCTGCTGCAGGCTGCCCCCGCGCTGGACTCGCTCTCCCTTGAGGGTGACGAGGCCACGGGTGCCAACATCGTGCGTGTGGCGCTGTCGGCTCCGCTGAAGCAGATCGCCTTCAACGGCGGTCTGGAGCCGGGTGTCGTCGCGGAGAAGGTTGCAAACCTTCCTGCGGGCCACGGCCTGAATGCGGCGACCAACGTGTACGAGGACCTGCTCGCGGCCGGCGTTGCCGACCCCGTGAAGGTGACTCGCTCGGCGCTGCAGAACGCGGCGTCCATCGCGGCGTTGTTCCTCACCACCGAGGCCGTTGTTGCCGACAAGCCGGAGAAGGCCGCCGCACCTGCGGGCGACCCGACCGGTGGCATGGGCGGTATGGACTTCTAAGTCCTGTAACGAAAGAAGGCCCGGTCTGCCTGGAGAAATCCAGTGCAGGCCGGGCCTTTTCGTTGTTCACTCCGTGTGCCGAGTGGGAATCTGGCGTGGGAAATGGGCTCGATTCTCTCGTGAGACTCCCACTCGGCTTGCGGCGCCGAGGTTTACACCGGCGCTGGTGCGATGACTCCTCCGGTGAGGCGCCGGTAGGTGTACACATGGATCAGACCGGACAAGGCCGCAATCGTCGGGTAGGCGATGATGCCGCCCAAGCCGCAGGTGATGAATGTCGCCGCGACACCGGCGAAAGCAACAGCCAAGGTGATCAGGAACACGAGCAAGGCCTGTGCCAGGTTGTCTTTGACGATCTGAAAGCTGGCCTTGATCGCATCGACGGGGCCCAGACCACGGTCGATGGCGAAGAACACGGCGTACTGGGCGAAGAACCCGAAGATGATTCCGCCGATGATCAAGAAGCTTCCGATCAGCACTCCGAGCGCGACTAAGAGTGCGGTCCCCGCGTAGGCGCCGAAACTGCGGGCGCGGAAGAAGGTTCCGAAACTCACGGGCTTACCGTCGGCGACATCGAGATTGGCGCTGACGATGCAGGCGCCCACGTAGAGGCTGACCGCGAACACCACTGCGTAGAGCAGGATGATGATGGCGATAGCTCCGCCGGAGAACTCGGGTCCCTCATACGAGTACGAGTACGAGGAGCTGGAATCACCGCCGTAACCGCTGGTGCTGGTCTGCGGCAGGCTGGCCATCAGAATCGCGTAGGCGATCCCCAACGGCACACCGATCGCAAGGAACCACACCAGATACGGGGGGACGAAGGTTCCGAAGCGCTTGGTGACGTGGGCCCACGCCCAGTTCCACGACTCGCCGGCATTGAACGGTCCTTGTGGCGGCCATGGTGCCTGCTGCGGGTAGCCGTATCCGGCCGGCGGGTATCCCGGGGGTGGCGGCGGAAACTGCCCGCCCGGGTACTGGGGGGCTCCCGCAGGAGGTGCGGACTGGTATCCGGGCTGATATCCGGGCGCCGGGGGCGGCTGATAACCCGCGGGTGGCTGAGTCGGGTAACCCGGGGGTGGCTGATAACCCGGAGGTGGCTGATGCGGGTCGTGCGCTGACGGATCGCCCGATGCGGGCGGCTCCTGAGGTGGGTAAGTCACCGACTCAGGCTAGCAACGAACTTATTTGCTGAGCGCGATATGCGGAGGATGTCCGAAGGCGTGTTCTGGTAGCGGGTTTCAACCGAGTCGGGCTGGCTCTGCCGGCTGGCATCGTGTGGTAGCCGGTCATCGGAGACGCGACAAGCGTGATGTCGGCCACTAATTCCGTTGTTTTCCAACGATTTACCCATCGGTTGGAAATGACACCGCAAGGCTCGGGAACTTTTCGTGTGCCCGGTTCGACTGCTCCATTAGTCGCGCATCAGGTGGACAGATCAGCGAGAAGAGTAGGGAGTCGATGACGCTCAACGTGAAGGGCGAGGGCCTGGGGACACAGGTCACGGGGATTGACCCTGGAAACCTGGACGGAATCACCACGCAGGAGATCCGCGAACTCGTCTACCGGAACAAGCTCGTCATCCTCAAGGATGTGCACCCCTCACCGGAGGAGTTCATCCGGCTTGGGAGGTTGATCGGGGAGATAGTTCCCTACTACGAGCCCGTGTATCACCACGAGGACCACCCGGAGATCTTTGTCTCGTCTACCGAAGAGGGACAAGGGGTTCCACGTACCGGTGCGTTCTGGCACGTCGACTACATGTTCATGCCGAAACCTTTTGCGTTCTCCATGGTGGTGCCGCTGGCAGTTCCCGGGCGTGATCGCGGCACCTATTTCATTGATCTCAACAAGGTATGGGAATCGCTATCTAGCACGATAAAGGATTCTGTGCGTGGGACATTCAGCACGCATACGCCGCGGCGCTACATCAAGATCCGGCCGAGTGATGTCTACCGGCCCATTGGGGAGATCCTGGCCGAGATCGAGAGGGTCACGCCCCCACGGAAATGGCCCACGGTGATCAAACACCCAAAGACCGGCGAAGAGATCCTGTACATCTGTGAGGCGGGTACCGAGACGATCGAGGACGAGGATGGAACGCTCCTCGACGCTGCGCTGCTTCAGCAGCTACTCGAAGAGTCGGGGCAGCTCGACCCCGACTACGCCTCGCCATTTATCCACGCCCAGCACTACGAGGTGGGGGATATCGTGTTGTGGGACAATCGTTCTCTGGTCCATCGTGCGAAACATGGAACGGCGTCGGGCACACTGACAACACACCGCCTGACCATGTTGGACGGTCTCGAGACGCCCGGATTTGCGGCGTGAGCGCGGTCGCCGCAACTCTGTCGGTACAGACCGGGCTGCCTTCCGCCGGAATGGCCCCGATCGCCGAGGGTCTGCTCGGCAGAGTGCTGGAACCATATTCATACAAGGGCTGCCGCTATCTGGCCGATGCCGAGTATGGAATCACCTCCGACGCGGTGCACGCGCAGGGTAACTTCGCGATCAACGAGTCCGCCTATATCCGGAGCACGGGGCACTTCAACGCAGTGGAATTGGTGCTGTGCTTTAACCAGCTCGCGTACTGCGCCTTCGCTCAAGGTGTTGTCAACGAGGACATCTGGGCATTTCGGGGCTGGTCGATCGACGACTACTGCCAGAACCAACTTGCCGGGATGCTGATCAAGAGCGCCTCGTCGCGGTTCCGGCGGCTGGTCAACGCGCAGCAGTTCTCCGCTCGCCTGCAGGCCCGTGATTTCCATATCGTCGACCGGTCATGGCGCTACCTCCAGTTCCACAGCACCATCGAATTCTGGGATCAGGATGGAGGATCCGCGGCCGGTGAGTTCGAGATCGCGGTCCTGAACATCCCGTAGCCCACGACAGGAAGCGCATCCTCACCGCCATGTCTCAGTCACCGCCCACTGTGTTGGAACGGATCCTCGAACAGGCCCGCCTGCGGCCCGGGCTCATCGCATTGCGCCGCAGTGACGGTACTGATGCCATGACGTACGGCGAACTGGCCGCCGAAGTCGGCAAGCTGGCCGCGACCCTCCGTGCCGCGTCGGTCATCCGAGGGTCCCGTGTTGTAGTTCTTTCGGACAACGGGCCTCAGACGTATCTTTCGGTGCTCGCGTGTGCGCGGCTCGGGGCTATCGCCGTCATGGTGGACAACGCCCTGCCCCCGGCGGCCATCGCGCGGTTCTGCGAGATAACGGACCCCGCCGCGACCCTTCCGAATATGGCCGACGAGGACGACGTGGATCATCCATCGAGCCTCGAAACAGATTGGCTGGCAGCACAAACTGAAGGCCATGCGAACGACCCGTTCGCCATGATCTTCACCAGCGGCACCACCGGAGAGCCGAAGGCCGTGCTGCTGCCGAACCGCACGTTTTTCGCAGTCCCTGACATCCTGCTCGCCGAGGAACTGAGCTGGATCGACTGGGTGGCAGGGGAGACGACCTACTCACCGCTGCCCGCAACTCATATCGGTGGGCTCTGGTGGATTCTCAACGGGCTGATGCACGGCGCGTCGTGTGTCACCGGCGGCGAGGGCGGGGCATCGTTGAGGGAGTTGCTCGCCGGGAACGAGGTGGCCACCGCGTGCCTGGTACCCACCCTCATGACCAGATTGGTGTCCGAGCTCCAGCTCACCGGAGCCGCCGTTCCCTCGTTGCGATTCATCGCGTACGGCGGTTCGCGTGCCATCCCGGCTGATGTGCAGTTCATCGAGGCGGCGGGGGTGCGGACGGCGCAGGTATATGGACTGAGTGAAACAGGCTGTACCGCACTGTGTCTTCCGACCGATGACGAGTCGATCGCCAAGATCGAGGAGGGTGCCGTCGGGCGTCCATACCCAGGGGTGCAGACCTTCTTGTCGGATGGTGAGACCGGCGGGCCGACGCACGGGGGCGTGTCCGCGTCGTACGGCACGCTGTGGATCAAGTCGCCGGCCAACATGCTGGGGTATTGGGGAAATCCGGATCGCACCCGCGAGGTACTGGCCGACGGATGGGTGAACACCGGAGACCTGGTGGAGCGTCGTGACGATGGCTTCTTCTACATCAGGGGCCGTTCCTCGGAGATGATCATCTCCGGAGGGGTCAATGTGGTGCCCGACGAGGTCGACCGGATTGCCGAAAACGTTGCGGGCGTTGGCGAAGCGGCGTGCTACGAGATACCGGACGAGGAGTTCGGCGCGCTTGTCGGGTTGGCGGTGGTACCCACCACACCGCTAGACGGGCAAGGGGCGGCCGAGCTCAAGCAGCGGATTGCGGCGACGTATCGGCACCAGTCGGAATCGATGGCCAGGCCGTCGGTCATCGCTGTTGTCGACGACATCCCCCGGACGAAGTCCGGCAAGGTCATGCGATCTTCCTTGGCCGCCGAGCTGACCGGGGCGCCGACGCGTGCCTGAAGCCACGAGGGACCGGATTCTGACGGCAGTCTGTGAGGTGCTGTACATCTCGGAGGTGGAGCTCTTCGACGGCGACGCCACTGATCTGCGAGAGCTGGGACTCGACTCGGTGCGTTTCGTGCTGCTGATGAAGCAGCTGGGTGTGACTCGCGGTTCGGAGCTGCAGAAGCGTTTGGTGGCAGACCTTTCCATCGCCAGCTGGGCGCGGGCACTGGAGCAGGCACAGCCGGAAGGCGTCACATGACGGTGGCGGTCGAAGCGCGCGTGGACCGGGTGCCGTTGAGCAGGTCGCAGCAGAACATGTACAACGGCGCGTTGCAGGCCGGTGATCCCGGGTTGTATCTCATCGGGAAGAGTTATCGGTTTCATCCGATTGACGCGCCGATGTTCCTGTCCGCGCTGGAGGGAGCCGTATCGGCCAACCCGCTGCAGCTGTGCGTCCTCGTACCGGTGCGAGAAGGTGCGCACTATCCAGAGCTGATGCGAGGATTGCAGTTCAGTGACATCGTGACGGTGGTCTCGGACGGGGCGGAGCCGGCAACGAGGGCCGCTGGCGAGCTTGTGGATATGTGGTCGACAGACCTCGCCGCCTCGCCACTCGTCCGGTATACCGTCCGCACGGGTGCGGACGGACGGGTGGTGGGGCTCGAGCTCCATGCGCACCACCTGCTGCTCGATGGCGGCGCTATCGGCGTGATAGAGACCGATCTGGGCCGTCGTCTGACCGGTCCTGACGAACCCGAAAATGCCTGTGCAAGTGCAGCACTGGCGAAGATTGCGGCGGCGCACGGTCTCGAGGCCGTCAAAGCCGAGGAATCGTTGCAACGTTTCGGTGTGGCAATCCAGCGCGAACTCACTGAGGCGTCCCGACATGGAGGGCACGGGCTCAGCCTCGGCGAAGGGACGGAGGGCGCGGCCAGAGGGGTACTGCAGGAATCGGTAACGCTATCCGGCAAGGCATTCGACGCAATCGAGGCGCTGTCCGAGGTCAAGCAGGTGCCGTTGAACATTCTGGTGGCGGCAGCTTCGATTGCGGTGGACGCGAGTCTGCGGCAGAGCACTTCGACGCTGCTGCTCCACGCCGTGGATAACAGGTTCGGGGAGCCCGACCTGAACGTCGCAACCTGTCTGGTCAACTCGATCGCACATCCGGTCCGTTTCCCCGCATTTGCCTCTGTGCGTGATGTCGTGCAGGCACTTGATCGCGACTATGTCAGAGCCTCACGGCGCCGGTGGCTTCGTGAGGAGCAATACCGCCGAATGTATCTGGCAATCAACAGGACATCGCATGTCGAGGCGCTGACCTTCAACTTCATCCGCGAAACCTGCGCACCTGCCCTGCGCCCTTTTCTCTCGGCCACACCCCATGCGACCGATATCGGTCCCGTGGAGGGAATGACCGTGTCGTGCGTCATGGACGAGGATCGGCGCACCCTCATGCTGTCCATCTGGGGCCGCGCGGACCAGGGCGACGCGGGCACGCCTCGGTGGATCGCGGAGCGGATCGCGGCGGCGCTCGGGTCGATGGAAGCCATGTGGGACTTGCCGATTGCCATGACCGTGAACGAGTGGTTCGGGATCGGTGCCGACGGTGCCCGCCGCCGGGGCGATGATAGTGCGCAAACCGAGCCGGCTGCGGTGGCCGCCTGGTTCATGGACACCGGCGGCGGTGTGCAGCGGTTCTTGCAGCGGCGACGATTTGTTGAGTCCTGGATCGCCTGGCTGGTCATCGCTGGCGTCGCACCGGGCGACATCGTGGTGTGCGTCGACGATGACACGGACAAGACCGTAGATCTGCTGATCGCCTGCCATCTCGCCGGCTGCGGATACACCGTGTGCGATAGTGCGAAAGATACTTCCTTGCGGGCCGATTCGATTACCGGGTACGGCGACGCCGCGGTACATGTGGTCGATACCAAGGCTCCGATCCCGCGAGACGTAGCCGGCCCATTGCGTGCCCTCGTCGACGAGCGCATCGAGGAGGTATCGCGGGACACTGCCTTAGCCGTGAGGACGGCGTACATCATGGCGACCTCGGGGTCGACCGGTGAACCCAAACTCGTCCCCGTCACGCACGGTGCACTGGCGTCGTTCGCCCGCGCTGCTGGACATGCCTACGGCTGGGGTGCGCAGGACAGCATTCTCCAATGTGCGCCGTTGACCTCGGATATCAGCGTTGAAGAGATCTTCGGCGGGGCGGTCCGCGGCTCACGGCTGCTCCGTTCCCCGGCGATGAAATCCGGAGATCTCGTCACCCTGATACGGGACATCCGGGAACTGAGGCCCACCCTGATCGACCTGCCGACCGCCGTGTGGCATCTGCTGTGCGAGGACGCCGAGGCCCTGACGGTGATCGGTGCGTCCGATCTGCGCCAGGTGGTCGTCGGTGGTGAAGGCATTCGGTCCGGCGCAGTCGACAAGTGGCTGGCGTCCGCTGGGACACAGTCTGTCGCACTCATCTCCAGCTACGGGCCGACTGAAACCACGGTCGTCGTGACGTATCTGCCCATCGACAGAGAGCCGGACGGTGGTGGCTCCGAGCGGCTCCGCGTGGGTCTGCCGGTCATACCCAACACGGTCTATGTCGCGTTCGGTGAGATCATCATCGCCGGAGACACCGTTTCGGCGGGCTACCTTGGGACATCGGGGGAAAGCTTCGGTGTGGTCAATACCGCCGGTGGCGCGCCCAGGCGAGCATTCGCCACCGCCGACCGCGTGGTGTTCGACGAGGACGGATTTCCCACCTTCTCCGGACGCCGCGACGCCATCGTGAAGATCTCCGGCAAGCGGATCGACACTGCTTCGGTGATCCGGCGCGTATCCGAGGACCCCGCGATCGTCGATGTCGGTGTGGGGTTGCACCGTGGCGCATTGGTGGTCTGGTTTCAGGCCCGTAAAGATCTGGACGACAACAAAATAGCGGCGAGGATCAGACGCCTTCTGGTGAACCTCGGGGTCTCCTCGTTCTTGGTATTAGGTGTGCTGAGCATCCCCCGTAAGCCGAACGGCAAGGTTGACCTCGACGGCCTGCTGACCATGCCGCAGTTTGTGGACGCGCTGCCGGACGAGACACACACCGTGGAAACTGCCGCTGGTCTTGCGCGCGTCTGGAGTCGGTGTCTCGGGCGGGAGATCGGCGCGGAATCGTCGCTCCTTGCCGAGGGGATTGGCTCGCTCGATCTGATCAGAATGCTGCCGGACACTCGGCGGTATCTCGGCCGCCAACTCTCTGTGCTGGACCTGATCAGCGCCGACAGTGCCGCGTACCTTGCCGCTGCCGGCCCGGCGGCTGCCGACCTCGGTGCCGCAGATACCGCAGCCGACATTGGCGCGGACCTCGAGCGGCTGACGACTCCCCGCCGCGTCACGACGTTGCACGGCAACAACTCACAGGCCAGTGACGACGGGCCGATCATCGTGTTGGGTGCGTCGGGGATCGTCGGCACCGGATTCGCCCGTGCCACGCTCGATCTGAAGCGCCACGGTGCGCTGCGCCCTGATGTCGTGTTGGTGACGAGATCGGAGGTCCCTGATTCCGGTCCGTGGCCCGCTCTGCGGGCCGTTGACGGTGTCAGGATCCGACATGCCGGGCCAGGATTCAGCCCCGAAGCGCTGGACACAGTGCTGCGCGAGACCGGGGCCAGCACCCTGATCAATTGCATCGGGAACACCAACATGCTGGCTCCCTACCGAGATATCCGGCATGCCAACGTGGACTGGGTATCCGCGGCCGTGGACGGGTGCGCTGCACGTGGCATCCGGTTGATCCACATGTCGACGTTCGTCGTCAACGCCGAGCCGGCCGCCGCGCACGTCACCGATCCGCGCCACGCCCTCTACCCGTACGCGGCATCCAAGGCGCTGGCCGAACTGGTGGTCGCGGCATCACCGCTCGGGCTTGACTTCACGCTCGCGCGGCTGCCCCGGGTACTCGGAGAGGCCGATCAATTGGTCGGCGGCACCGACGTGCTGGTGTCGATCGTGGACGCATGTCTTGCACTGCAAGCGTTTCCCTCTGTCAGGCTGACCGAAGAGGTCACCACGGGGGCCGTCGCGGCGATGTCCATTCTTGGTATGGCGGCAGAAGCGCCGACGCTCGGCCGGGGAGTGAGCGTGGTGCGCGGCAGAGCCGTTTCCTATGCCGAGTTCCTCGGTGGGTATGGCTTGGACGAACTCGAGCTGTCTACATGGAAACGCCTGCTGGACGGCAGCGATTGGGCCAAGCGAAACCCGCGGAGATGGTCGGTGATCGACGCCTGGGCGGGACTCGGGATGCGCTTGGGCCCACAGACCTACGCGGATCATCTCGCCGGATATCCCACCATCTCCCTTGACGCCGCACCAGTAGCCGAGCTTCCGGCGGTACCGGAGTCGATCCGAGATCTGCTTACGCAGGGACGATCTCAATGACCGGAATACATCCAGAGGAGGAGTACTCGCCATGATCCTGAACGTCGTTCCCGAGGGAATGGCCGCAGCCAGCGCCGCGGTGGAGGCCTTGACCGCACGGCTCGCCGCCGTGCATACCGCTGCCGCACCGGTGATCGGCGCGGTGGTACCGCCGGCGGCCGACCCGGTGTCCATCCAGAGTGCGGCGGCATTCAGCGCCCACGGAATCGAGCGCAACGCTGCGGCGGCCGGCGCCGCCTATGAGCTGGGCCGGGCCGGTATGGGAGTCACCGAGGCCGCTACGAGTTACACCGTCGGCGATATGCAGGCCGCCGCAACGTATATGCCGGGAATCGCGTAGTTCCCGGAACAATCC
>NZ_MAEW01000030.1 GCF_002013375.1 Mycobacterium sp. D16Q13
CGGAGCTGCTCCTTTGCACTCTGAACGTTGTTGGGGTGTCTTAAAGTTCACGTTGATAGGCCGTGATAAGGGGCTCGGCCAACTGTCTGCCTTGCGCGGTGATGATCAGCCACCAGCGGTACTGCCATCCGAATATGTCAAAGTTGTCGACATAGTCGGCGCGGACCTCGCGTAGCGCAGCTTCGGGATCATCGGTCGGCACAAATCGGTGTGCGTTTGGCGCCATAGTGCCCAGCTCGAATAGGCCGTCGCGGAGAAGCGAGCGGATTATGCTCAGTGTGGTCGCTCGGATCCTCGGTAGGTACGCTTGCCTGTCGGCCTCCTGGACGTGCCAGTGCACCGCGAGCAGGCATACCCCACCCCCGAGACCCTCCATGAGGATCTTCGCGTGTGCCGAGTCGTGGGTGTAGCTCACAGGTGTGGCCTTTCCGCCTACATGGCATCGTCGGGCAGTCTCATACCGGTTTGCCTCTCTTAGCGCTGCAGCTTCCAGACCACGAACACGGTTGCGCTCATGAGCGCAATAAGTACGGTGATGGACGTCCACGAGTGCATGCGGGGCTTTCCTGTCAGGTGTGTGTGGGGTAGGGACGGCCGGCGTGGCTGCGGGCGTGAGCGATAGCGTCCTCGAGGGTGTCGATGAGGTGTTTTTCGTGGCGCAGGGATTCGATGACGCCCACGTTGGTCAACAGTTTGAGGTGTTCGGGGCGTACACCTTTGATGATTACGGTGATGCCGCGGGCCTCTAGGTCTTCGGCGATCTGGGCCAGCGTGTGTGCGCCGGTGGCATCAAGCATGCCCAGTTGGGACATGCGGATGATCACAACATTGACGTCGGGATGGTCGGCGTCGGTGATGGTATTCGAGATGCGTTCGGCCGCACCGAAAAACATGGAGCCATCCAGGCGCAGCAGTGCGATCCTCTCATCGCCCGGCTCCGGAGGGCCGGGTAGCTCTTCCCGGGTGACACTGCTGCGTCGCGCCACGACGCGTAGGGCGAAGAAGGCGGCCACCACGATGCCGATTTCCACAGCTTCGATCAGATCGAAACAGATCGTGACAACTGCGGTGAGAGCAAAGGTCAGGGCATCGGAGCGGGTGGAGCGCAGGATTGTGACCGCAGTGCGCGCCGAGATCATCCGGAAGGAGGTGATCATCAGGACCGCCGAGAGTGCGGCTAACGGGATGGCAGCCACTGGCCCGCTGGCCAGGTACACCACCGCGAGCAGCAGAACTGAGTGTGTGATCGCCGCGACACGGGTGCGGGCCCCGGATCGGACATTGACGGCGGTGCGGGCGATCGCTCCGGTGGCCGGCATCCCGCCGAACACCCCGGAGGCCACCGAGGCCAGGCCCTGCCCGACGAGCTCGCGATCGGGATCGTAGGGGCCGGTGGGTGACATGGTGGCCGCGACCCGCGCCGATAGCAGCGATTCGATCGCAGCCAAGGCAGCAATTGCCACTGCTGCTCCCAGAAGGGCTTGCAAGGCAGCCAGATTGGCGTGCGGCAGCAGCGGCGCCGGTAGCCGCGACGGCAATTCGCCGATACGGGCGACCGACAATCCTGTGGCGGTCACCAGCACGGTTGCGGCCACGACTGCTGTCAATGATTCGGGGATGGCACGGTGCAGCCGCGGCAGGCCAACCATCAGCGCCGCAACGAATCCCACCACCAACAATGGTGATGCGGCCACGCTCCAGCGGGTGTGCATGAGAACGTCGATCGCGGCGGCCAGCGGGGGGTGGCCCTGCGGTGCCGACAGGCCCACGGCGGCGGGGACTTGCTGCAGGAAGATGATCGCGGCAATCCCCAGGGTGAAGCCCTCGATCACAGGCCACGGGATGAACGTAACCGCACGACCCAACCCGGTGATGCCCGCGGCCACCACGATGATCCCGGCCAGGATAGTGACTAAAGCCAAACTGCCGCTGCCATATTGAGCCACGATGGGCGCCAACACGACCGCCATAGCCCCGGTGGGCCCGGACACCTGCACATGTGAGCCACCGAACACCGCCGCGATCACACCGGCGATCACCGCCGTGATCAGGCCTGCGGCGGCCCCGGCCCCCGAGCTGATCCCGAACGCCAACGCCAGCGGCAGCGCAACCACCCCGACGGTGATCCCAGCCAGGATGTCGCGGCGCCATGACCGACTCAAACCGGCGTAATCGTTGCGTCGCGGCAGCAGCCGCGCCACCGCGCCGCTACCGGCTGCACCCATCACCGGCAGCCGTGACCGATCGGGCCCCGCTGCGGCACCGAGGCCTCATCTGGGTTGATGGTCACCGTGATTCGGTGGCCGAGCCGGCGCATCCCTGCCGTGCTTCGACCAGTCGTGTCCGCAGGGCGCCCAGCTCGACCCGCAGGTCATCGGGCAGCCGGTTGCCGCCGATGCTGGCATACCAGTAATCGATCGACTCGGCTTCGGCGATCCATTCGTCGATGTTCACCGACAGCGCCTCTTCGAGGTCCCGATCGCTGATATCCAGCCCGGTGCGATCGATCGCATCAACGGTGGGCAGGTAGCCGATTGGGGTTGCGACCGCGTCAGCGGTGGCTTCGAGGCGCTCCAGCGCCCACTTGAGGACGCGGGCATTGTCCCCGAAACCGGGCCACAGGAACTTGTCATCGCTACCACGGCGGAACCAGTTGACATAGAAGATCTTCGGCAGCAGATCCGGATCGCTGCGGGTACCGATATTGAGCCAGTGCTGAAAGTAGTCGCCGACGTGATAGCCCAGGAACGGGCGCATCGCCATCGGGTCGCGGCGCAAGACACCGACTTCACCGGCAGCCGCCGCGGTGGTTTCGGAAGACAGCGTGGAGGCCAGGAACACCCCGTGACGCCAGTTCCGGGATTCGGTGATCAGCGGCACCGTGCTGGCGCGCCGGCCGCCAAAGAAGATCGCCGAGATCGGCACCCCCGTGGGGTCATCCCATTCGGGGGCCACCGTCGGGCACTGCGCGATTGGGGTGCAATAGCGCGAATTCGGGTGCGCAGCGGGCTCGGTGGATGCCGGCGTCCAGTGCTGGCCGCGCCAGTCGGTCAAGTGTTCGGGCGGGGTGTCGGTCGCACCTTCCCACCACACATCCCCATCGTTAGTCAGCGCCGTATTGGTAAAGATCGAGTTGCCCAGCTCGATAGTGTCCATCGCGTGCGGATTTGTACCCCGCCCAGTACCCGGCGCGACCCCGAAGAACCCGGCCTCGGGGTTGACCGCATACAAGCGCCCATCGGCCCCGAACCGCATCCAGGCGATGTCATCGCCGATCGTTTCGGCGGTCCAGCCCGACAACGTGGGGGCCAGCATCGCCATGTTCGTTTTGCCGCACGAGGACGGGAACGCCGCCGCTACATACTTCACGACACCTTGCGGGGAGGTGAGTTTGAGGATCAGCATGTGTTCGGCCAACCACCCCTCATCGCGGGCCATCACCGACGCGATGCGTAACGCGAAACACTTCTTTCCCAACAGTGCGTTACCCCCGTAGCCTGAGCCGTAGCTCCAGATCGTGCGGGTGGCCGGGAAATGCGATATGTACTTGGTCTCATCACAGGGCCACGGCACATCTGCCTGTCCCGGTGTCAGCGGGGCGCCCACTGAGTGCACGCATTTGACGAACCGGCCACGCAGCCCCAGCCGATCCCACACCGGGGTACCGGAGCGCGTCATGATCTGCATCGACACCGCCACATACTCCGAATCAGTCACCTGCACACCGAACTTCGGGTCATCAGAGCCCAGCGGGCCCATGCAGAACGCGATCACGTACATGGTGCGCCCCGCCATTGCGCCCCGATATTCCTCGGTCATGATCGTGGCCATATCCACCGGGTCCATCCAGTTGTTGGTCGGACCCGCGTCGGCCGCGTTCTCCGAGCAGATAAACGTGCGGTCTTCCACCCGCGCCACATCCGCCGGGTCCGACACAGCCCAAAAAGAATTCGGCTTACCCGTCAGTGGCACAAATGTGCCCTTAGCCACCAGCTGCTTGGTCAGCCGATCCCACTCGGCGCGCGCCCCGTCACACCACACCACCTGATCCGGACCCAACAACTCGGCCATCTCCGACACCCACAGCAACACTCCGGCGTGCGTGGTCGGCGCGGGCGCCAACCCCTGCACAGACCGCGCCGTATCCATTGCATCCACAGAACTCGCCACAACACTCTCCTTGCCCACGCTTGAGAACATCACCATCAATAAATCACGCTAATTAAGAAAGTACGCAACTAGTGCGCTAGTCGGAGATACCCCCGTCGATACCTCCGACTAGCGCCGGGTCTGCGCTACTACCACCGGCTCGGCCGGCGCGGCACCATCGAGCCACTCGGCCTGATCGGCAACCACCCCCGTCAAGATCCGCCGCGCCGTGGCCAGCAGCTCAGCCACCTGTGGAGAGGTCAACGTGTACAGCACCGACAACCCCTCACGCCGCGCCGTCACCAAACCTGCTCTGCGCAGCACCGCCAACTGCTGGGACAAATTCGCCGGCTCGATCCCAACTTCCGGCAGCATCTCCGATACAGCCTGATCCCGCTCGCTGAGTAACTCCAGCACCCGTATCCGCACAGGATGCCCCAGCGTCTTAAAAAAATCCGCCTTCATCCGATACAGCGGTTGACGTGCATCCACCACAAGCCCACCTCACCAAAACAATCAACATGCAAACATTAGCAACCCGGCAATAACCCAGGACAAGGGCCCGTCTATAGTTCTCCATGGCTCTCACCGGGGCTACCTTGTACTCATCAGGGCTGTCTGATGCCCGCTTCCGGTGAGAGCCACCCAATACCTACCCAGTGGGCGCGACCGACCAGGCACACCGGGCATCCAACGAGGAGTTTGTCGATGGCCACCGACCGGCCGACCGCATGGCAGTACATCACCTACGCGTATGGGCGGCGCCTGCCCGACAGCATGGGCGATTGGGTCGCCAACGACCTGGCCGGCCCCGGGGCCATTCGACGACACATGATTCGTTACGTGATCCCGCCCCATTTCATCCTGGCCCCATTCTGGCTGCTGCCCGGCGGACTCCTGCTGCATACCGCGATCACACTGCCCATCTACGTCTGGGCAATCCTGATGACCCACGCTCTCAACAAGATTTGGCGGCGCCACCGGCTCGCCACACACGGCCTTGACCCCAAACTCGCCGACAACGTCAACCACGAAAAGAACGCACGCAAGCACCAGGCATACGCCCAAAGGTATGGCGCGCGCACACAGACAAACGACACCTATTCCAGCAGCGACCCTATCTGAATCACCCACGAAAACTGCACGACAGCAACTTATTTCGTGCAGATCGTAGAGCTGGCCGGAAGGCCCCCGGGCCGTTCAACGATGGTGAGATCACGCCCATCACCCTCGTGAACGAGCTCCGTTCAGCATCAAGCAGTTTGGTCGGACCACTCCCTGCCCTGTATTTGGAATCCGGTGGCCAATTCATGTTCTGGGGCACCGAACTATTGTCGGTCATTGGTTATCGGGCTCGACCTCTGATATGCTGAAACCGGTTGATTTTCTTAGTGACACGCTCGCGAAGATTTTCCGCGGCGGACACACACCAATCTCCGTGACTTTTACCGGTTGCTTTGATTTCGCGTACCTCCGCAAGACCCAGGGTCGAACGTCGACCCCGCAATTAGATACTCAGGAGAGTAATCGCATGGCTCAAGGCATCGTGAAGTGGTTCAACGCCGAAAAGGGATTCGGGTTCATCACCCCGGACAACGGCAGCAAGGACCTCTTCGTTCACTTCTCGGCCATCCTCGACAAGGGCGGCTTCCGCAGCCTCAACGAGAACGATCGCGTCAGCTTCGAAGAAGAAGCCGGCGATCGCGGCCCCCAGGCAGTCTCAGTGCAGACTGTCTAAAGTCTTACCGCGCAAGATAAATGCGCTCGGCTGGCCGTCCAGGATTCCTGGGCGGCCAGCTTTTTGTTCGCCGTCCAGACTATCGGCTCAGAGGCTGGTGCGGCGCTCGATGAGATTGGCCCCTTGCGATGTCGCATGCCTTTTCGCGGCGTACATCGCGCTGTCGGCCTTAATGAGTAAGTCCGCGACTATCACCGCCAGTGATATGGGTGCGCTGTCGTCGGCCCGCGATAGTTCCTCGGATGCGACGCCGACACTGGCATCGATCTGGGTGACGTCGCCGGCGAGGGCGTCTTCGACCGCGTGCTGGTAGTCGAGCACGCGGTGTGCGTCGAGAACGGCAACGACACCGAACTCGTCTCCACCGAGCCGGACTAGCCACGTATCGGGACCAGCCAACAGCTGCAGCAGTTGAGCCGTTTGCTGCAGTACGTGGTCGCCCGCGTGGTGTCCTTCTTTGTCGTTGATCGATTTGAACCCGTTCAGGTCGATGACAGCGACTGCCACGTGCTTGCCGGTTGGGTCACCGGCCCAGTCCGCGCAGGCTTGCTGAAGGCCGCGGCGGTTGAGCAGGCCGGTGAGTTCGTCGTGGCGGGCAAGGCGATCCTTGTCGCGGGCGACCTCGCCGAATTGCGCCATGCCCACGTAGATTGCCCAGGCGGCGACCGCGTTGACCAAGATCACGGTAGCCACGGTCGTGATGAGTGCCGGAGTGCTCGAATCGCCGCGAATCACCGCACCGCCTATCGTCAACCCGGTCGCCAGTGCGGTCACCGCAGCCTGCAGTGCCATCGCCAACCGGCCGTGAAACGCGAACGCATAGGTGTTGGCGGCAACCAGCCACACCAGCTTGAGAAACGCGATACCGGTCTCCGTGACGACGCAGACACCGACTGTGATCGCTAGATCGCAGTACGCGATATAGGCGATGGACTCCGCGTAGGTGATGGGTTTTTTGAGGGCGTACCGGATGCCCCAGGCGAACGCCGGAATCGAAATCGCGAGACAGACAAGCGGAACCGTGGACATACCTTCGAAGGCCAGCGTTATCGCTGCGGCACCGATGCCGGGTGCGCAGATAGCTGTGAGGATCCAGACAGGGCGTAACAGCCGAATGCCCTCAAGCGTCTCGGTATTGGCCGCATAGATCTGCTCCGCACGATCGCGGAAGTTCATGACATGGCTAGACATGTTTCCGCCTAAGAAATCAACACTTCGCTACGAGAACCTCGGTACCGCGCTGGACCTCGGACACGCGCCCGAACCAGGCCAGCGACATCGTAGCCTTCTTCTCTGACGTGCGCGCTCCGAAGCGGTTGCTGGTCAAACGATGCGGCGGTAATCCGGTCATCCTGGCGGCAAAAATCGCTCGCGGCTGTGGCCACCAGCTCGGGCGGGAAGGTGATAGCTGTGCTTCGCGGCCGACACGTTGACTAGCCTGAACATGGATACCCGGACACCGAGGTAAGGAGATGTCATGCGCCTATCTACACGCAATCAGCTGACTGGAACCATCACCGAGGTCAATGTCGGAACCGTGATGGCCATTGTGAAGATCCGGCTCGACGGTGGCGATCAGGTCGTGACGTCTTCAATCACCAAGGACGCCGCGGCCGACCTCGGGCTCACCGTCGGTCAGGCCGCCACCGTCTTCATCAAGTCCACCGAGGTGACGGTGGGAGTCGAGTAGTTCAGGTTCGCGGCGAGCTGGGTCTCACGTAAAGGTGCGGTGCCCGAGCTCGGTGAAATCCACCTCGACCTCGTCGCCGTCCCGCTGGACCTCGCAGTAGCCACTGCGGCGAAGCTCATCAAGCGCATCCCATGGCGGCTCTTCGTCAGGCAGGTACCAACCAACGGCCGTCGGCCAATCGCGGTCGTGATGGTGGTCGACGAGCTGATCGACCACCGACGTGGCCTCGGGGCTGAGCTGAACGGGCTCGGGGCGTTCGCTACGTCTCCGTGAGAACCACTTCATGGCAACAGTTTACGAGCACGCCGCCCGTATGTGCGGTCAGCCTTCCTCCGACATCACCTCGGCCGCCGCACGCTCCCCCGCCCGGATGGCTCAGCGCGGGTCCGAATTCCGTCAACACCCCGGATTGACTCGGGCATTACGGAGCGGCAAGCGTGGACAGCATCTTGGCGGTAAGGGTCGTCAACTGCTGCGCTGAGATACCTTGCGGCCGTGCGACACCGATCCGGTAGCACATTGCCAGGCCCGTGGTGGCGAGGACGAATGCACGCGCCTCAAGCTCGGAATCTGGTAGTGGGCCCAGGTGCTGCAGGAGGTATGTCCGCGAGAGCATATGGAGCCTTTCTTCGACTCCCGTGAAGGCCTCGACGCGAGTTCCTTGGGATTCGAACGCGCGCACCAGATCGCCTTGCTCACTGAGTATCTCGGTGATGACGCGGAGGCTGCGCGCGAACGCCTCTACCGGGTCGAGGTTAATGCTCTCGAACACAGCCTCCGTAAACCTCTGCTCGAGGGTATTGATGAGTCTGCGTTGAAGCACATGCGCGATCTCTTCTTTATTCGCAAAATATCGGTATAACAAGCCGATGCTCATCCCTGCCTGCTGAGCAATCCTGTTGGTGGACGTGCCCACGATGCCGCGTTGCCCGAAAAGGTGAGCGGCCGCTACAAGTATCCGCTCACGAGAGTCTCGTGCACGCTGTTGTACCAGTTCAGAGCCTCTAGCCATGATCGCTCCGATTAGAGTAGAAGGTGAGTTATCGCTCATCTTATTCTCTCACCATGAACTCCCCCACATCGATCGCGCCACCGGAGCCCAGTGCTCGGTCGGCAGCCCCCACTGCCTTCCGTTGGGATGAGCGTTCTCGATCCTGGGGTCCGTTTACGGCGAGGAGGTGGGTGCGACGTCTGACGGGCTTCGATGTGTTTCCCCGGCCCGAGGTTGCCGCGGAGTTTGCGCGTCTTCGCACCGTCGGAGATCCGGTCGCCGAACGCTTTGTGGCTGAAACCATCTACGGTGAATTGGGGCGCGAGAGGACCAACGAACTCGTCGACCGTGCACTGGCCGACTCGGTTGAAGCCGTTCCGGAGGCGCCCGAGTCGATGCGTGCACTGTTCGCTGAATTCGAGAACATCCCTGAATGGGTGGATCCCGAACTCATCGAGGCCGGTGCGGCTGTCTGGCGACGGTGGGCATATCACATGGGCGCAATGGCCAATGCCGCGACGATGGACACGTACACCGAGGGATCACTCGCTGTCCCCCTCGTCCTGGCTGGCGGCTATGCCGGACAGAGCGCCCTGCACCGCTATCTGGAAACAAGCCGTTGGTGGATCGAGTCGTGCCGACCGGGGGCTGCGTTGACCCCCGGCTCCAGGGCCCGCGAAATATCGATGAAGGTCCGCATCATGCATGTCAGTATTCGAAAAGGCGTACAGCAGCATGTCGAATGGGATACCCAGCGGTGGGGTCTGCCGATTAGCCAGGCGGAGATGCTACTTACGCTCATGGGCGGCAGCGTCGCTCCGGGCCTGGGTCTTTATGCGCTGGGCCATATTACGTCCAAGCGTGAGATCGAGGCGTGCATGCATTTCAGCAGGTATCTCGGGCATATGCTTGGCGTACGGTGCGACGCTATCTATCCGACGAATTTGGCGGACGGTATCCGGATTCTCTACATGTTCGATACGGCCCGGTCCTACGATTCGGGCGAAAACGGTCGCCAGCTCATCGAATCCTTCGTGCCCTCGTTCGCACCCGCACCGAATGCGGGCCTCGGCGATCGCCTACGCGCCGCTGGACATCTTCGGGTACAGGCTGCACACGCCAGACTCTATGTCAGGGGCCACATTCGCCGTCAGCACCATATTCCGGCGCCCGGCGGTGGGCTCGCATACCTCATTGCGCGGATTCCGTTGATTCTGACGCTTGAGGCCGCGCGACGGGTCTGCCCGCCCATTGACCGTCTCTGGCAGTCAATCAACATACGTGCGTGGGAACGTTGGCACGCATGGGCACTGGGTAACGAGGCCGAACAATTTGTCGCACCGGAACTTCAGCGTTGACGTTCAGGAGCGCACCGGCGACCAGCCCCGCCGCCTTGGAAGGCAGCTGTTAGCGTGACCACCGTGAACTCTTCGCGTGTGTACCCATCCGTCGCGCTTGCAGCCTGCGCCGCCTCCTTCGTTCTAGCGCTCGCCGCGTGCGGGTCCGATACGGAGGCCAAATCGGCGCCTGCCGACCCGGCAACCGCGGCCAGTGGGTGCCCAACAGCAGCACCGCAGACCGGTGGCACGCCCGAGTGGACGCAGGCCGGGAGCACCGGCAATGTCGCGGTCAGTGGATCGACGGATACGGCGGCGCCATCCGTCAACGTGACCGCTCCGTTCAGCGTGACCGAGACCCAGGTGCACACACTGCAGGCCGGTACCGGACCGATCGTCGGGGACATAGCCACGGTTTCGGTCTGCTACATGGGTGTCAACGGTCGTGACGGGTCCGTGTTCGACAGCAGCTATAGCCGGGGCGCCCCGGCTCAGTTTCCGCTGAACGGAGTGGTGCCGGGCTTCAAGAAGGCCATCGCGGGACAGAAGGTCGGGTCCACCGTCGCTGTGGCGATGGTTCCTGCCGACGGCTATCCGGCCGGTCAGCCCAGCGCTGGCATCCGCCCGGGCGACACACTGGTCTTCGCGATCAAGATCCTCGACGCGTCTAACTGATTCATCGGGCCGGCTCGGGCGCCGTCGACTGCGCGTTCTCGACGGCACCGAACGCGGCCACTGCCACCGCCGCGACAACCGCGACCAGGAATGCGACGGCGACCAGCCAGCCCAGTCCCGGGCGGGCGCTGTCGCCTAACAGCACGACACCGGTGACGCCGGGCACGACCGTCTCCCCCACCACCAATGCCGCCGCCGCACCGTTGACCGAACCCACTTGCAGCGCAACGGTAAACAAATAGAAGCCACCCACCCCCGCGAGGATCACCGCGTAGGCGGCTGGATCGGACAGCATGACCTTCACGCGCAACGGATCGAGTCCATCGAGGACCCTGACCGCGACAGCCATTGCCCCATAGAGAATCCCGGCGCACAATCCCGCCGGGATCGCGGCGCGGGTGCCAAGCAGGCGGATAGAGCCGAGGCCAGTGAGCAGCACCACCGCTGACGCGATCAGCACGCCCCAGTGCACGGACACCGGTGCGGCGTCCTCGCCGCGATGCCCGGCTGTCGTTGCGAGGACGCATAACGACAGCAGCACGGCCGAGATTGCCAGCCAGTCCCGTCGTTGCAGACGCACACCCAGTACGGCGATGCCGAGCACCGCGGTGACCACAAGGTTGGCGCTCATGATCGTCTGGGAGAGGAACAGCGGAATCAACCGCGCCGACACCAGACTGCCCGCGAACCCGACGAGATCGAGAACCATCCCGGCGATGAATGCCGGAGTCAGCATCGCGGCAATCGTCGATTTCAGCGTGGAGGCACCGTCGTCGCTCATGCCGTGAACTTTCGCCGCGGATTGACGGGCACCGTAACCCTGCAGAACCGACGCGGTCCCATACCCAAGGCACGCGAGCACGGCCGCCGCGATGCCGATCAGCATGGAGTAGCAGTGTCATTGCGTGCGGTCATCGACATCGGTCGATTCTACTTACGGTTGGTTCGGCGACTCCGGTTAGACCGGCCGAGGCCTCCCCTTTGGGGCCGATGTTTACGAGTACATCTGCTGAATGAGCTCGTCGTAGCGGGCGTCGATTGACTTGCGTTTGAGTTTGTGTGTCGGTGTCAGGTAATCGCCACCGGGCTCCCATGTTTCGGGCAGGACGGTGAACCTCTTGATTTGTTCCACGCGAGACAGTTTGGCGTTCGCCGCGGCGATCCCGGTCTCGACTGCTTGGTGGATTGCAGGTTCCGACGCGTACCGGGTCTTCGCATCGGGGTCCAGACAGATCAATGCGGTGTTGTACGGGCGTGCGTCACCGATCACCGCCACAACCCCGACGAGTGCGCAGTTGGCCGCTATCGTGTTTTCGATGTTCGTGGGTGACATGTTCTTGCCGGCGGCGTTGATGATCAGTTCTTTCTTCCGATCGATGATGGACAGGAAGCCCTCCTCATCGATGGACCCGATATCGCCGGTGTGCAACCAGCGATTGGAATCAATTGTTTCGCCGGTCTTTTCGGGATCCTTCCGGTAGCCACGCATCACCATCGGCCCGCGCACCAGCACCTCGCCGTCGTCGGCGAGGATGATTTCCGCGCCGGGTACCGGCCGCCCAACGGTACCGATCTTGATGCGGGTCGGCAGATTGACGGTCACCGCAGCGGTGCATTCCGACATCCCCCAGCCCTCGCACAGCGGGACCCCGAGTCCGAGAATGAACTCGTGCACCTCGGGCGGGATGGGTGCGGCGCCGGTGACCGCGAGGCGTATCTGGTCCATGCCGAGTTGTGCGCGCACCTTCGACAACACCATCCGATCCGCGAATCCGTACCGGATACTGCCCAAGACATGAAGGCGCCCTCCGGCCGACTCGATGCGGGCCTTGGCTTGCCCGGTCGCGAACGCCCACCGTGCCAGGCGCCGCTTCACTGGACTGGGCTCATCGGCAATCCGCTGTTCGAGTGCCGCCTTGAGCTTCACCCAGATGCGTGGCACGCCGAGGAACGCGGTTGGCCGCACGACGGTCAACGCGGCAAGCACCTGTTTGACGTCGGGCACCGTGGTCACGGTGACGCCGTGCAAGAGGTTTGTGTAGTGGGCGAACCAGCGGTTGGCCGCGTGGGCGTCCGGCAGGTAGGAGATCACCCGATCCGCCGCACCAATTCCGCCGAAATCGTCAGTGATACGGGCGTTCTCGATGAAGTTGGTGTGTGTGAGCTCCACCCCCTTCGGTGGACCCGTGGTGCCGGACGTGTACACGATTGTCAGCAGGTCATCGGGCCGCACGGACCGCCAGGTGGCGTCGAAATCGAAGTCGCCGGCGGAGGATGATTCAAGCGCACTCAGACTGATGACGCCGCCGGCCTCCCCGTCGACACAGATCACATGTTCGACCTTGCCGCCGTGCGCGACCGCGGCGAGCACCGTGGGCAGAAAAAGCTTCTCGCAGATCACCACGCGGTTTCCGGCGTTCTCGAACTGGTACGCGAGCACTGCTGCGGGATTGGTGTTGTACACGGAGAACGGCGTCGCGCCGGTGTGTAAGACCGCTGTGTCGCAGAGATGGAATTCAGGCCGGTTTGTCAGCATCAAGGCGACGGTGTCTCCCGGTGCGACCCCGATAGCGGCCAGGCCGGACGCTATCGCGCGGACCCGCTGCGCATACTGTCGCCAGGTAAGGGCGGTCGCACCGTCGGCGCTGCGGATCGCCACGACGTCGGGTTGGCGTGCGGCAACGGACTGGAACGATTCGACCAATGTTCGCGGCGTCATATATCTGCCTTCACCTTTCACCGCGGGCGCGGTCCTCATACGCCTTGCGCTGCGCCGTGTCGACGTTGTCAGTGAAGACGTGATCTCCGCCAAAGAGCGTGGTGAACCCTTCCGCAATGACGCGCGGCATGAATTTCTGCGATGAAATGAGTGCGCCAGCCAACCGAGTGACTCGTACCTTGGGCCGCGGGTTGATAATGAGATCGACTATGGCGTGGGCGATATCACTAGGCTCGGCGTTCTTGAGGCCCTTGATACCCGTTGTGCCCGAAGTCAGTTCGGTATTCACAAACGATGGCAGCACCGTCGAGAAGTGCACTCCCGTCTTCCGGTTTTCTACGCGCACCGCGTCTGTGAAGCCTACGACCGCATGCTTGCTCGCGCAGTAGGTAGCGAGCCCGGCCGTGTAGGTCTCGCCGGCCAGCGATGCGACGTTGATGACATGCCCCGATGTGCGCGGAACCATGCGCTGCGCAGCGAGTTTCGTTCCGATGATCACTCCGTACACGTTGATGTCGAGGATGCGCCGGGTCACCGTGTCCGGCTCGTCGGTCAGCTGGCCGACCGGCATGATTCCCGCGTTGTTGATCAGCACGTCCAGCGTCCCGAGTTCACGTTCCACGTCGTCAAGGAATGCCGTGAACGACGCGAGATCGGTGACATCCAGCCGGCTCGCGAACGCGTCGATATCCGCGCCGGACTGCTTGGCCGCGACCTCGTCGACATCGCCGATGGCCACCTTGGCGCCCAGCGCGCGCAAGGTCGAAGCCGTCGCGAATCCGATACCGCGCGCGCCACCGGTGACAGCGATTACCCTGCCGCGCAAAATATTTGAATTGTTCTTCATCGAACTTTCTCCTTTGATAAGCCGATTCGACGCAGGCCCTGTGCACCAATAGCACGCATGGCACCGAAAGCGACTCGGATCCGGGTCTTGGAATAGGGAAACCACATGGGTTCGTTGATCACCGGCGGCAGACGTGGCTCCGTGATAGCGGTCTGTCGGCAGTACTTGCGCACGCCGGCCGCCCCGCCCCAGCGTGACCCGACACCGGATTGCTTCCAGCCGCCCATCGGCAAGGCGAAACTGAACAAATTCGCGATGGTGTCGTTGATGTTGACCGCGCCGGCATCGAGCTTCCTGGCGACCCGACGCCCGCGCGCCTGGTCGCGAGTCCACACCGATGCCGACAAACCGTAGCGTGAGTCGTTCGCATGCCGAATCGCCTCGTCCTCGTCGGCAACCTTCATCACCGGAATCGTCGGGCCGAACGTCTCCTCGTGAATGCAGGACATCGATTGGTTCACGTCGACGAGTACCGTCGGCTCGAAGAATGTGCCGCGGCCAGTGGGCTTTCCGCCAATAGTCGCGCGTGCGCCGGCCGCAATCGCCTCATCGACGTGTCGCTGGACGATATCGCGCTGAGTCATGTTCGCCATTGGCCCGGTGTCGAAGCGGAAACCTCTGTCATCCTGCCCCTGACGCAGTTCACGGACACGCTGCGTGAGTTTCGAGACGAACTCGTCGTAGACGGGCGCCTCGACGTACACGCGCTCGACCGAGACACAGACCTGGCCGGCGTTGAACAACGCGCCCCAGGCAATACCGTGCGCAGCGCGGTCGATATCCGCATCGGCCAGTACCAGCGCGGGATCCTTCCCGCCGAGCTCCAGACTGTACGGCTTCAGCTGCTCGACACATCGCCGCGCGATACTTCGACCGGTGCTCGTCGAGCCGGTGAACTGCACGTAGTCGACAGCGTCGACCACCGCCCCACCGGTATTGGCACGCCCTGTCGCGACCGCGAAAACCTTTGGTGCGCCGATTTCGTCCCAGCCCCGTGCGAGCTCCAGTGCGCTGAGTGGGGTCACCTCGGACGGTTTCAGCAGTACGGCGGCACCGGCCATGAGTGCGGGCGGAACATCAAGTCCAGCCATAGCGAGGGGAAAGTTCCATGGGGCGATGACGCCGACTAGCGGATAGGGCCGGTATGTGGTTGTGAGCGTCTTCGTCCAGCCGAGTGGGCTGTGCGGTCTTGGCCGCTCGTCGGCCAGGAACTTGCCCGCATTGCGAGCGAAGTAGTTGATCAGGTCAACCCATGCAGGGACCTCGAATTCTGCCTCGGCGCGCGGCTTGCCGGTCTCGGACTGCAAGACATCGGCGATATGCGCCGAATGGTCGAGAAGCCACGACTGAAACGTGAAGAGCCAGCGGGCTCGGCCCTTGTGTCCCAGGGCTTCCCACTCCCCCTGCCCCTGCCGCAAGGCGAGCGCCTTCTCGGCGACCGACTCTGTGGACTCGTCGATGACCTTGCCGACCAATCGACCGTCGGCCGGGTTGTGTACATCGACGGTGGGCCGCTGATCCAGAGCCCGGTTTGTGCTTGCCTCCATGGCGAGTTCCTTCATGACGGTGTGGATTCGCCGGAAGTGCGGATCTGATAGGTGCCATGCGTGGTGGCCACTGTCGCGCCGGAGTTATCAGTCAGGACAGCATCAAGCACGAACTCGGTTCTGCCGGTTATCCGGACTTCTTGTTGCATGCGGTCGATCGTGGCCGCGCCCAGTGACGCCCGCGCCCGCACATCGGTGGTCGCGGGCCGTCGATAACGAATCTGAAGGTCCTTCACGGTCGGGTAGAACCGTGCCGCATCGAAATTCGGAAAGAACAGGGCGCCACCGAGCAGCTCTGCGGCACCGAATAGTGCGCCCGCATACATGGTGCCGATGTGGTTGCTGTTGCCCGCCAGTGGTACCACCGTGACCGCGTGCTCGGGCCCGACCTCAAGAACCCGGATGCCCAGTTGGTGCATCGCCGGGACGGCGTGCTCCATCCCGGCATTGATCATTGCGGCCAGTGCATCCATATCGGAGTGGGTGCCCCCACCCGCACTTACGTGGTCTGCGATCGCCATTGGATACTCCTTCGAAAAACAGGGCACGTGCCCCGCAACTAACCTAGGCGATGTTACGGGGCACTTGCCCCGTTTGGCTAGAGTGGAGTCATGCCCAGATCCAGCGCGCAGATTCCGGCACCCCGCACGCAGGCGCAGCGCCGTGAACACACGCGTGCCGCGTTGATCACCGCGACGATTCGCAGCATTGCCGAGCACGGCTATCTCGCCACCACCACCCGACGTGTGATCGAAATGGCCGATTCCTCGCCAGGTGCCCTGGCATACCATTTTCCGTCCCGGCTGGATCTGATTGCGGCCACGCTGGACGAAGTCGGCCGACTGGCCGTCGACGAGCTGCGAGCCCGGGTGGCGGATCTGCCGGCTACTGGCGATACCCGCACGGCCGAGGCACTGGACGTGATGTGGGATTACTTCACGAGTGAGCTGTTCCAGGTGTGGATCCGGGTATGGTTCGCCGCCAGCGAAGACGCTGAACTCTACGAACGGCTCGCCCCACTGGAGCGAACCATGAGCGCCGGGATAACCGCAGCGGCAACCGATCTGATACCGCCCGACCTGCCTCGACCGGTGTGGAATCGCCGTATCGGCGTCGCGCTGGACACCATGCGTGGCCTTGCTCTGCGCCTGAGCATCGAACCCCGCCAACGGCCGAGAAAACCTGACCCCTGGCCTGCAACCAGGGCCGAACTCAGTCACCTATTGGACCGCCGATCCGGTCAGGGCTAACGAAAGATGCCGGCAGAGGAAATGTGATCAACGACTGCTCACCGGCCCGCCTGTGTCACGCCGGCCTGGATTGATCGGCATCTCCGGCGGTTAGCCCGCGGGAGATGCTGACGATGTAGTCGGGCTCATCCAGCTGCGGACAGTGGCCTGCGTCGTCGAGCACCACCAGCCGGCTCTGTGGAATGGCTTGGTGCCAGCCCTGACTCGACGCGAGCGCGACAAGTCGATCCCGGCGCCCATGCACAAGCACGGTAGGACACGAGATACCGGTAATCGCCGGCTCGCCATCGACTTCCGCCTTCATGCGAAGCCCCTGCACCAGCAGCTTGTGGGCGTCGCCGCGGCCGTACAACTGAGAACTGAGGGTGCGCACCATCTTCTTGTCCCGCGATGCCTGGTTTCCGTAGATCAACCGCCCGATGACCGCGTCGGCAAGATATGCCCGAAGGGTCCGAGGGGTACATACGGTCGCCCGCGCGAAGAAACGTGCGGCACCCAGTTGACCGACCCGGACCAGCCGCGTCCACCCCATGCCGGGAGTGCCCGTGGGCACAATGCCCCGGATGGGAAGCCGCTGGGGTGAGGCCGCCGCGCGGAGAGCCAGATACGCGCCGAGCGAGTTCCCGACGAGGACGACCGAAGCGTTCCGACCATGCCGCGCGATCACCTCCCCGACGAAGCGGTCGCCCTGTGGCAGCCATGCGCCGGGCCGGGCGGAGTCGGCGGCACCGAAGCCGGGCAGGTCCACCGCGACAGCGGCCTGCCCGGCTTCTTCGAACCGGTCCAGAAGCGGACGCCATGCGTCCGCAGAGTGGGAAAAACCATGCAGAAGCACGACAGCCGGCCCCTCCCCCTCTACGAACAGTTCGCGCGTGCCCACACCGGCGTAGACAGCACGTCGCTCATCAATCATGCGTTCAGGCCCCAGCCGCCCAATGGTCCAACTGAGTGGGCAGCTCGTCGAGAACCCACGGACCTTCGGTCTCGACGGTTTCCCGTGACGTCCAGCCCTCCAGCAAGGTGATGGCACCGCCTTGGACCGCGAGAACAGCGCCGTTCAAGGGGCATTTCTCGCCGGCAAGGTACGCCACCACGGGTGCGATGTTCGCGGGGCTGAACGCATCGAACTCACCCTCGGGAACCTCTTCGGCGAAGATCGCGCTCATGCCCGGCGTCGCGAGGGTCAACCGAGTTCTCGCCACAGGAGCAATGGCATTCACGCGCACCCCGTAGCGCTCAAGCTCCAGCGCTGCGACCTGAGTGAGGGCGGCAATACCTGCCTTGGCGGCACCATAGTTGACCTGGCCCGCGTTCGTCAGGAAGGTGCCGGATGCAGATGCGGTGTTAATCACGGCAGCGTTGACCGGCTTGCCTGCCTTCGACTGTTCCTTCCAGTATCCGGCGGCATGGCGCAACACCGCGAAGTGCCCCTTCAGGTGCACCGCGAGAACGCTGTCCCACTGTGATTCCTCCATGGCCGCAACGAATCCGTCACGGAGGATGCCAGCGTTGTTGACGACGATGTCCAGGCCGCCGAATTCGGCAATAGCTTGATCCACAAGGCTCTTCGCGCCATCCCAGGTGGCGATGTTGTCGGTATTGGCAACCGCTTTGCCGCCCGCGGAGACGATCTCGTTCGCCACTTCCTGTGCGGGGCCGACATCTGCACCGCTACCGTCGTTGGCGCCTCCGAGGTCGTTGACGACGACACTTGCGCCCTCTTTGGCCAGCAGTAGCGCGTGCTCACGGCCGATGCCACGACCCGCCCCGGTCACGATCGCGACCCGATTCTTCATTGAACCCATATGAGTTTCCTTCTGAGAGTGAATGATCGAATGTCAGGCGACGAGGGTGGCGAGCTTGTCGAGGGACTCGTTGAGTTCCTTCGTCGATGCGCGTTCGATCGCTCCACCGATAGCTCCGACCATCATTTGGCTGATGAACTCCGCATCGACCGTCGCGATGGAGGCGTCGTCACCCTTTGGCTCGACGGTGAGCCGGAAGCTGATCTTCGCTCCGGCCATGCCGGTGCCCGAGAACGTGGTGCTGCTGGGGGCGTCGAACTCGTCGACGGTGAACGTGATGGTGTTGGCCATACCCATGATCGTGAGAATTTCGCTCATGGTGGCGCCCTTGGACAGCTGCGCCGGTGGAGCTTCCTTCCACTTCGTGTGTACAGTCAGCCATTCCTCGAAGCGAGCAGGATCGGAAATGGTGGCCCATACCTTTTCCTGCGGCGCGGCGATCTCTTTGGAAACGTTGGCCTTGGCCATGATGCATTACTCCTCTTCTATAGGAACTGATTGTCGGATAACAGAATTCATCGGTTGGCCGGCTGGTAGGCGGTGACCACCGCAGACCCGCCCAGGCCGATGTTGTGTTGCAGAGCGGACTTCGCGCCGTCAACCTGGCGGTTACCCGCCGTGCCGCGCAGCTGCCAGGTCAGTTCGGCGCACTGCGCGAGACCGGTAGCGCCCAGGGGATGCCCCTTGGAGATGAGACCACCTGACGGATTGACGACCCAGCGCCCGCCGTAGGTGGTGTCGCCGTTGTCGACGAGCTTGTGGCCTTCTCCCTCACCGGCGAGCCCGAGCGCCTCGTAGGTGAGTAACTCGTTGGGTGCGAAGCAGTCATGTAGTTCGATCACGTCGATATCGTCTGGCGTGATCTGTGCCTGCTCGTACACAAGGTTCGCGGCGGTGCGACTCATATCGGCACCGACAAGTGTTGCCATGCTGCCCGAATCGAATGTCCCCGGCACATCGGTGACCAGGGCCTGGCCGACGATCTCGATCGCCCGCGCCGCGAGGCCATACTTCTCCACGAATGCCTCGCTGGCGAGCACGGCTGCGGCGGAGCCATCGGACGTCGGTGAGCACATCGGTCGGGTGAGTTGCCCTGGGGCGTAGATCATCTTGGCGTCCAGGATCTCTTCCTCGGTGTACACGTCCTGAAACTGCGAGTAAGGGTTGTTCACCGAGTGGTTGTGATTCTTGACGGCAATCCGGGCGAAATGCTCCGGGGTTGAGCCGTACTTCTGATTGTGCTCGACACCCGCCGCACCGAACATCCACGGCGCGACGGGGAATGCGAATTCCTGGAGTTCGGCCATCGCTTCCAGGTGCTTCTGCATCGGCTGTTCGCGGTCGTCGTAGGTGGAGCCCAGTGACCCCGGCTGCATCTTCTCGAAGCCGATTGCCAGCGTGCAGTCCGCTAGTCCGCCGCGAACTGCTTGTGCCGCAAGAAATAATGCGCTCGAACCCGTCGAACAGTTGCTGTTCACATTGAAGACGGGGATTCCGGTCAGACCGAGTCCGTACACCGCGCGATGTCCGGAGCATGACTCGCCGTAGCAGTAACCGGCGTAGGCCTGTTGCACCAGGTCGTAGGCGATGCCCGCGTCATCGAGCGCGTTGGTGCCCGATTCCAGGGTCATCGCCGGGTAGTCCCAGCCCTCGCGCCGTCCGGGCTTCTCGAATTTCGTCATACCGACGCCGACCACAAATACTCTGTTACCCATAATTCCATTGCCTTTCTAGGCGTACTCAGCCAAGCCATCCGTGATGACGAACTTGCCGGGCTTCTCATCACCGGCGGTCTCGAAGGCATAGATACCCTCGCCCGTGTTCCAGAACCTGCTGGTGATCGTTTCCTTCGGCAGTGCGGGCTTGCTGAGCCGCACCGCAAGCCGCTTGAGACGACTGGGATCATCTGGGCACAGCTGCGATAGCAGCGCGTGCGAGGTGAAGGCGATGGTGCATAGACCATGAATGATGATGCCCGGCAAGCCCATTGCCTTGGCGAAATCGTCATCCAAATGGATCGGCATCGGATCGCCCGCGGGCCCGCTGTAACGGAACGTCTGGTCCTCATCGAACGTCTGGACCGCGCTGAAGTCCGGCTTACGGTCACGCAGCGACGCGTCAAAACTATGCTCAGGGCTTCTCTCCCCCACGGTGCCGTCGAATGTACCGCCGCGGAAAAAGCCGATGAAGTACTGCTCGTTGACCAGATCGCCCCGATTGCTGCGGGTTTCCATCAGCGTTGTGACGACGACGCCCGAGTCCTTGCCCTCGATACCGATCGGCTTCGCGCGCACCGTCAGGATTTCGCCGGGCTCGATCGGCCGGTGGATGCGGAAGTCATGCTCGCCATGGAGGATTCGCATCATCAGCTCATCGGGAACCACCCCCATGGTTGCGTCGGCCATGATCGCGGTGACTGGTACTACCGCGAACACCGGAGGCGCATAGGTGCCTTCCAGGTGGGCGGCGATTGGGTCGTTGGTTGCCTTTGCGTAGGCAATTGTCTGCTCCCGCTCGACCTTGAACTCCTGCTCCTCGGTCCACTGGCCCAGGCGGTCCAGGTTGAATCCCTCACGGTTGGCCATACATTCTCCTTGCGCAACATCGAATCTGGTTGATGACGTTACGAACCCGAGGCCTAGCCCGCGATGACCGAACTTCTCGCCTTCTTGACCGAACTGATCGCGCCGGCACGGTAGCTTCATCTACGTGCCTCTTCTTGACGCGGCGACCGCGTACACGATCCCGATCCAGCGGGTTCAGGCCTTCGCTGGGCTGGCGTTGCGCTGTGGCTGGGACGTCGAGACGATGCTGGGCGCCGCCGGAGTCTCGCCGACGCTGCTGGCAGAGGGCCGTTCGCGGGTGACGACAGATCAAGCAGGCGTCCTGTTTCGGGAGCTGTGGCGCCAAACGGATGACGAACTGCTGGGTCTCGGGCTCACGCCCGTCCCCCGCGGCACGTTTCGGCTCCTCTGCTACGCGCTGATCAACGCGCCAGATCTCGGTGCGGCGATGCAACGGTTCGCAGATTTCAAACGGGCCGTGCCCGGAATTCCGCCCGTCACCGTCATAGTTCGGGGCGACACCGCAACATTATCGATCGATCTCAGCAAGATCGAGCAACCGGTGGACCTTCTGATCGACACCTTGCTCGCCATGACACACCGGTTCCTGGGATGGGCCATCGGAAAGCGGATACCGCTGCGTCGGGTTGAAGTCCCGTATGCCGAACGCGCGGAGGTAGACGACTATGACCTGATATTCGGTGCGCCCATGGTCTTTTCGGCCGATCACCCGACGCTGGTGTTCGACAGAGATAACTTGTCGGCACCCGTCGTCCGTGACGAAGGTTCATTGGACGACTATCTTCGTCACGCGCCGGCGAGCGTGATCACCTATCGCAGCTATGCGACGTCCACGGCCAGCCGGGTACGTCTGCTGCTTGCCCAAGGTCTGACCGGAAACTGGCTGAGCTTCGACGAGATCGCAGCGACGTTGACCATGAGCCCCCAAACATTGCGGCGCAAACTCCGCGACGAGGGCACGTCGCCGCGCGAGATCAAAGAAGAGATTCTCCGTGATGCGGCGATCACGAGCCTGGTGCGCGGCGAGGAAACCGTAGCCGCGCTGTCGCGCCGACTTGGATTCTCAGAGCCCAGCGCCTTTTCGCGTGCGTTTCGTCGCTGGACCGGTAGCCCGCCAGGTTCGTATCAGCACTAACCGGTCAGCCGTTTGACTTGATCATCGGCAATCCCCCAGTCGGACAGCATCTTTGCGAGCACCGATGAGTCCGCGGTATGCGGTTCGGGATGCGGCGCGGGGGTCCGGCTGAAACGCGGTGCCGGGGCGGGCTGACGCAGTCCGCTGACCTCGATGAAGGCCTCACGAGCCTGGTTATGTCCGTGCTCATGTGCCTCCCAGGGACTCAGCACCGGTGTCACGCAGGCGTCGGAGTTCGCGAACAGGGCAGCCCACTCGTCGCGGGTGCGTTCTTTGATCTTGGCCCCGATCACCTCCTTGAGCTGCGCCCATCCGGATGCGTCCAACTGGAACGGCAGGTCGGGGTCGTCGATGCCGAGTGCGGCCAGAAGCTGTACATAGAAGGGGAATTCCACGCATCCGACGGCGACGTAACGGCCGTCCGCGCACTCATAGGTGTCGTAGAACGGCGCGCCGCCGTCCAGAGCGTTCTCCCCACGCGGCTGGTTCCACAAACCGACCGCGTGCATTCCGTGCATGAACGCCGTGTACAGGGCGGCCCCGTCGACCATGGCAGCGTCAACCACCTGTCCCTTGCCGGACCGGTCGCGTTCGTAGAGCGCAGAGACGACTCCCAGTGCCAGCAGCATTCCACCACCGGCGAAGTCGCCGATGATGTTGCCAGGCGGTACGGGTCGTTCCCCCGAGCGTCCGATGAGTTCGAGCGCCCCGGACAAGGCGATGTAGTTGATGTCGTGACCAGCGGTACTGGCGAGCGGCCCCTGCTGACCCCAACCGGTCATTCGCCCGTACACCAAACGCGAATTGCGGTGCTCCAGGTCCGCCGGCCCGATACCGAGCCGCTCGGCGACCCCGGGCCGGAACCCCTCGACGAACACATCTGCCTGCTCCACCAGTGCGTACAACGTATGCAGGTCTTCGGGGTTCTTCAGATCCAGTTTGATGGTGCGTTTTCCACGGTCAAGAGGACCATCCGGCGGCGCGAGACCGTCGCCGGGCGCCCCGGCGCGTTCCACTCGCAGCACGTCGGCGCCCAGATCGGCCAGGACCATACACCCGAACGGAGCCGGTGCAAGGCTAGCGATTTCGACGATCTTGACCCCGCAAAGTGGTCCCATCACAGTGCCTTGGCGATGATTGTCTTCATGATCTCGTTGGTGCCGCCATATACCTTCTGAATGCGGGCATCGGCGTAGAGCCGTGAGATCGGATACTCCTGCATGTAGCCGTAGCCGCCGAAGAGCTGTAGGCATTCGTCGGCCACCTTGCATTGCTGCTCGGTGAGCCACCACTTGGCCTTGGCGGCCGTGGGCACATCGAGTTCTCCGGCCAGGTGTTTGGTCACGCAGTCATCGAGGAAACTCCACGCGACGGACTTGATCGTGTCGCCCTCAGCGAGGACGAACTGGGTGTTCTGGAATGTGAAGATCGGCCGCCCAAATGCCTCACGTTCCTTGGTGTATGCGACGGTGAGATTAACGGTCTTCTCGATCGCGGCCGTTGCGGCGACAGCGAGGACCAATCGCTCCTGAGGCAGCTGCTGCATCAGTTGAATGAACCCGAGGCCCTCGACCGTGCCGACCAAATTGCATTGCGGCACCCGGACATCGTCGAAGAACAGCTCACAGGTGTCCTGACCGTGCTGGCCGATTTTCTCCAGGTTGCGTCCGCGCCGGAAGCCCTCGCGGTCGGTCTCTACCAGGATCAGTGAAACACTGTCTGCTCCAAGGCCTTCTGGGTCGGTCTTGACGACGACGACCACGAGATCGGCGAGCTGGCCGTTCGAAATGAACGTCTTGGCGCCGCTGATGAGGTAGTCGTCGCCGTCTTTGACCGCCTTGGTCTTGATGGACTGCAGATCCGAACCGGTGCCGGGTTCGGTCATCGCGATCGCGCTGACTACATCACCCGATGCCATCTTGGGCAACCAGGTCTTCTTCTGTTCCTCGGTGCCATAGGCATTGATGTAGTGCGCGATGATCGCGCTGTGCAGCAGCCCGCCGAAACTTGGTGCCAGCGCGCGGACCTGTTCGATCGCGACGACCGCTTCGTGCGCAAAGTTCCCCCCGCCACCGCCGTACTCCTCCGGAATGCTCAAGCACAGCAGCCCTAGTTCCCCAGCACGCTTCCAGACGTCGCGGTCGACGGATTGCTGCCGGCCCCAGCGCTGCTCATTCGGCGTGCACTCCTTTTCGAAGAACCGGCGTGCTAGCTCGGCAAGCGCGTCAAGGTCCTTGTCCATCCAGCTTGAGCGATGCAACGCCACAGCAGAACTCCTTCGTCCATGTTCGGTTTTCACCGACGCTATGGCGAACTGTTCACGCGACCAATGACCGAGACGGCCACAAGTTTGACCCGACCGCTCACGCATCCGACATCTCAACGGCCGTCGGCAGGAGCTCCTCTAGAGATTGATGCCGCGATTGCCTGCGAGGCATGGCGATGCCCGATGACCTCGAATCCGGCCACGGTGACAAGGGGCGCGCCGGTGAGAATGACCAGGCACACCGCCATCGGCACTCCTCCTGCGGCCAGCCACACGGCCGCGCCTAGCACCATGGCGGTCAGCACAACCAGGAGTATGTGGAATGGATCCCACAGCCGCACGAGTATCGCGCCTAGTAAGTACACAGTGCCGATGTAGGCAGCAACAGGGATCGCGACCGTCAATACGGTTGCAAGCGATCCTAATTCGGTGTGATGTTCGATGTAGTAGGCGGCGATGTGTAGACCCGCGCCAGTGGCGATAATCGACGCGAAGATTCCGATGTGCACGAGCGCGAAAGGGATGGCCCGTGAACGGTGCGCGTGCAGCAAGTCTCCAAAGGGAAGCACGAAGTAGATCCACCACATGCCGAAGGTCAGCCCGACGCCCGCGATTATCACGAGCACCGCATCCGTCGACCAGCCTTGGGCGCCGACTACTGCGGACAGCGACGCGACTGTGCCGGCTATGCCTTCCCCGAGAGCGATGATCGCCAGCAATCCGTAGCGCTCGGCGATATGGTGCGGGTGCCACGGCGTGCCGCCCTGCAGGGTTTCGGCGATCAGGGGGCCGATCATCTCAACGGCCGTAACAAGCAGAACCAGCACGAACGTCACAGGCACCGATGTGTGGATGATGATTACACCGACCCATAACAACTGGGCCACACCGATAGTCAATGCGTAGGTAAGGCAAGCGGACCGGCGTTCGGGATTCTGCTGTGCTGCCCGTAACCACTGCACGATCATGGCGGCACGTATCACGACGTAGCCCGCCACCATGACTTGGTTGTCCACATGTTCGCCCTTGGCGATCGATGCGTACATCTGCGGGATTCCGAGCGCCAAGATGATGACACCGGCCATCTGACCCATTGTCAGGACTCGGTAGGCCCAGTCGTCGGTGTCATAGGCCGATGCGAACCAGCTGAAATTGACCCAGGCCCAACAGATCGCGAACGTCGCGAATCCGAATCCCGCTAGCCCGGCGCCAATGTGGCCAGCCGACAGCGAATGAGCGAGTTCGTTCGCCGCGACGCTGAAGGCCACGACAAAGGTCAGGTCGTACAGAAGTTCAAGCGGTGTCGCGACCCGGTGAGATTCATGCGGGTCACGCCCAGCCATCGCACGAAGCCTGTGCGCCGGTGCCTTTGCGTGGATAGTCACTCTGGCCTCCTCACACGAATCTAGACGGCGAGATAGCTGTGAACTCGCACCGCCAATCATCACATCGATCGGTCATCTTGGCTCGAAGGTGGCCCGACCGCCCCGGCCACAGGAATCGCTAGTTGCCTCGCCCGGTGAGCAGGGTGCGGAGCATGGCGGCTTGTTGGTCGACGGCTTGGGGGCCGTTGCCGGTGAGGATGCGGACGCTGGGTTCCCAGATGAGCTTGGGCGCACCGGCATTGGGGAAAACGCCCTCGAACGTGAATCCAGCTTCTTCGAGGGCCTCGTCCACGTAGTAGGTGGGGCGGGTCTTGTGGCCGGGCAGTTTGAGGAATGCGGTTTGGCAGGCAAGGATTTCGGCGTATTTCGGCACGGTGGTCACCGTGATGCCCTTGAACGGGTTGGCCGTGTTGGGCACGGGGTTGCCGTCCTTATCGACCCGGTACTTTGCGGCCGAGACCATGGCGACGGGGGCATGGCAGATCAACGAGACCAGCACGCCCTTCTCATGCAGGACGTTGATCAACTCGCCGAGCCAGGGATTGTCGACGTAGTCGACCATCGGCGCGTGCCCACCGGGGATATGAGCGAAGTCGTAGTCGCCGAGATCGAAAGCGTCCTCAGGGTCGCGGTCACGCTCCACCAGTTGTTGCGCCGAGAAGTACGTCTTAGAAGGCAACGACGCGAAGCGGGCGGCGATCTCATCCCGCAGCGGCGCGACCTCCTTATCTGTTCTGGGCAAGACTTCAGAAACCGGCACGTTGCCCAAGTAGCGGTAGGCCAGATCAAGCTCGGAGTCGCGGCGGGCGATCAGTTCAGGGCGACGTGCACGGAACTTGTCCGCGTCAAATCCGAGAGCCTCCTCCGCGGTGGTCGCGAGCATCGCCGACGTAAGCTCTTCGACCGCCTGCCATTGCAGCGCAAAGCCGTTGATGTCGACCTGCGGCAGCTGGCCGTCGGTCGTAGCGAAGGTGAAGTCGTAATCCGGGCCGAACTCTTGCAGGATCTGGCCCAGTTCGATAAAGAAGACCCCTGTGGAAACCCCAGGATGTCCTGCCGGTTCCGCGAGTGGCAGCACCTTATTCGACGACATCAGCACCAGCGCCTTGGGCCGCTGCCCGGCAACCGAAGTCTCCGATTTGCTGGTTGCTTGTTCGGACATACCTGATACTCACATTCGATGGTGATGGCTTGATGTAAAAGAACTGTCCTGTGCTGGCCTTCTGGCGGCACCGCACCGGGCACCCGCGAACATCGACCTACGCGGCGGCATCGATGTACCCGCGGGTACATCGATGCCTCTGGCCGTACGCAGGTGCCTGTGCTGAGCACCTGCGTACGGCCAGTCCGTTTACCGGATAGCGCCGCTAGTCAGTAGGTGATGACGGCGCGGAACCGTACGTCGCCCGCGATGACCTTTGCCACGGCAGTACTGACTTCCTCTTTGGGGAAGGTCTCGATCATGGGGACCACCTTCCCGGCCGCGGCGAACTCCAGAGCCTCGGTGAGGTAGCGCAGCCCATTGTGCGTTGATCCAATAACCTTCTGCCGCTGGGCGAAGAAGGGCCGCTGCCGATCGGTCGGAATGACGATATCGGCCAAGGGGTCGAGTCCCATTGATATCGCGCGGCCGTCGTGGCGCAGGCCCTTCAACGCGTCGGCGCCCTGGTCGTAGGAGTTGCTGCAGAGCAACAGCACATCGGCGCCCCCGGCGGCCAACAGCTCTTCACCGCTCGCGACTACCTCGTGTGCCCCGAGCTTGCGGGCTAATTCCTGCTTGTCGGGCGAGTGAGTGACAGCGATGGTCTCGAGTCCGGATGCCGCCGCGAACTGCAGTGCCAGGTGCCCCAGGCCACCGATACCGACAATGGCGACGCGCTCATGCGGTGCTGGCTCAGCGGCGCGCAGACCGCTCCAGGTGGTGTAGCCGGCGCAAAAGATCGGTGCGGCAAGCTCGAAGGACAGGCCATCCGGAATTAGTACCGTGCCGGTCGCGGTGACAGCGACGTATTCGGCGTGCCCGCCCTGGGCGTTGAAGCCGGTCAGGCGGGGCGCTGCGCAGTTGACGGCCGCCTGCCCCGACAGTGGCAGGTTCTCTTTGCAGTAGTCGCAGCGGCCACAAGTGGACTGCACCCAGGTGGTGCCGATGCGATCGCCCACCTTGCGCGTGTCGACACCGGTGCCCACCTCGACAACCTCGCCCACGACTTCGTGGCCGGTGATCAGTGGGAAAAGGTCACCCGCGGCGCCGCGCGTGGTCCACACGTCGGTGAAGCAAATCCCGCACGCGTGCACTTTGATCAGCACCTCGCCGGGTCCTGCGGTCGGTGTCGGGACCTCGCGCAGTTCCCATGTGGCATTGATCTCCGGGATAACGGCGGCCTTCATCTATTAGCTCTCCTTGTTGAGTTTCTTGGGCGTTCTTGGCGCCTACGCTAAGTGGAGCGGACTGCCGTGTCACTAGCAGATCGCGCCATATTAGGTGGCGTGCATAACCCGTAGACTATTAACGATGGCTACGGACTCAGGAACCTTTACACTTTCGCCAGCGATCAAACCTCTGCTCGATAACCTGGGGATTCAGGCCGATGTGGTGTTACGGCAGGCAGGCCTGCCACCAGATCTGTTAACCCGCGGAACGACTGACCTCTCGAGTGAAGGCTACTTTGCGTTCTGGCGGGCGCTCGAGCAGGCGAGCGGGCATGACACCCTGCCGGTGGCCATAGCTCGCACGCTCACGGCCGAGGTTTTCGATGCGCCTATATTTGCTGCGCTGTGCAGCCCAAACCTCAGCGTCGCGGCCCACCGAATCGCCAAATTCAAACATCTGATTGCGCCCATCGACGTCAGGGTTGAGGAGGACAGCGAACGCGTTCTGTTGACCTACACCTGGTTGACCGAAACGCAGCCACCGGCCGTGTTGACCACCAGCGAACTGCTCTTCTGGACGGCGTTGGCGCGTCTCGGAACCCACCGGCACATCGCTCCGCTGCGGGTTTGCGCCACCGAGCCCCCGCCCCGGTCTGCCATCATTCGTGAATATTTGGGCACTGATATTGAATCGGGCCCCGTTGACGCAATTGTCTTTTCGGCCGAGGACTGCGCACTCCCCTTCCTGACCGAAGACCTCCAGATGTGGAACTACTTCGCCCCTCAACTGCGCAGCCGCTCATCCGAGCTGACGCAGTCCTCGCCGATGACGGAGCAAGTGCGCACCGTCCTGCTGGAAGCGCTGCCGGCCGGCCAGAGCGACATCGCGACGGTCGCCCGAAAATTGGCCACGAGCGCACGGACACTGCAGAGGCAGCTTCAGCTCGAACGCAGCAGCTTTCAAGCGGTGCTCAACAAGACACGAGAAAACTTGGCCCGCCACTACCTGTCGCGGGGCGACACCAGTATCAGTCAGATCGCGCTGCTACTTGCCTACGACGACACCAACTCGTTCTACCGCGCCTTCCGCAGCTGGACTGGCCAAACCCCCGAACAAACGCGGCAACCACTGTCGTGACCGTCCAGCGCTACGAGCGGGTTTCCGATGACGGCGCCGATAGTCCGGCGCCGGTCATCTGAAAATTAAGCACAGCCAAAGAGTTACGGCCGCCTTGTGTGAGTCGCCGATCCGAGTAGGCTGACGGGAAGACGGTATCTTGCACCCGCTCACTCATGGGCGCGGCGTCGTCGAAAGATTCAGCACCGGACACGGGCGCTGAAGCTAGGAGCGTCTGATGACGCATCAAATATTCTCGCCAATATCATGACTGACGTTGCCACGTTGGTGGTACCGGCGACATTCGAAAGTGACGACTCCATTCGTCTTCGGTTAAAGCCCGATGGTGATGGGAGCGGGTACGTCGACGGAGCATGGTGGCCGCACTCACGAGACCTAACGCAAGACCTGCCAACGCTTTTGGATGCCGCAGGTCCCCGATTGGGGGCCGTTAAACGGGTGATCTACCGCATCCAGGAATGGGACGCGGCCCCAAAACAGCTACGCTACGGCGATCGTATGGTGTCGCTGGACGGGTACCGCACTCAGCGGGCGGACACCATCTACATCAGTGATCTGGATCGTCGTCAGCTAGTGCTGCTAGTCGTCCCTCCGATGACTGACCCGCACCTTGCGCACGATGTGATGACTAACGCAGCCGTCCCGGGTAGCACTGCGGCCCCGGCAGTGCTGCTGGCGGGGACGCGTCGAGCTGGTTGAACGAGCCAGCAGGTTGATCTCGCCGCTGTCCGCCTCTTACCGGCAGCAGGTGGGATCCAGAACTGTGCAGAGCGCGGTGAGCGCATCCGGAACCGGCCGGTGATAAACATTCATTCCGCGACGGTCGGATTCCACCAGTCCCGCTTTACGCAATTGGTTCATGTGGTGGCTGACGGTTGATTCGGTGAGTCCGAGGATGCCAGCGAGGTCACCGCTGATGATCTCCCCCTGGGGTGCGCCGAACAGCTGGGACATGATCTTGACCCGCACAGGATCGGCAAGCGCCTTGAGACGCAGCGCGACTTCCAGGGCTTGCTCGTCGCTCATCGGGCCTGCGGCCACGGGCGCGCAACAGACGGGGCCGGTGGTGTCTATCACGGGAAGGGCCTTGGGCATGCTTCCAGCATCCCGAAGTCTTTGACATATGTCAAAGACATGGCAGACTGAGCACATCAAAGAGTTCGATGAATATCTTATTATTCCCGGAGGTGGACCGGTGTCCCGTGTGCAGCTGGCTCTCAATGTCGACGACCTCGACGCGTCAATCGAGTTCTACTCCAGGCTCTTTGGTGTGAATCCCGCCAAACGCAAACCGGGTTACGCGAACTTCGCAATCGATTCCCCACCACTGAAGCTGGTGCTGTTGGAGAACCCGGGTCGCGGCGGCACGATCAACCATCTGGGGGTGCAGGTCGAATCCAGCGAGCAGGTACACGCCGAGATTGCGCGCTTGACCGATGCCGGCATGTTCACCGAGGAAGAGACTGGCACCACCTGCTGCTTCGCGACGCAAGACAAGGTGTGGGTGACCGCGCCAGATCGTGAAAAGTGGGAAATATACACAGTTTTGGCCGATTCGGAGACCTTTGGCATCAGTCCTGAGCCGCTCGCCCACGACGCGGCATGCGCGTGTGAGCACCCGGAGTGAGCACACCTGGCGCGGCGGGACGATTGTCCACGCTGAATCGGTTCTTGCCGGTATGGATCGGCCTCGCGATGGCCGCCGGGCTGCTGCTGGGCCGTTGGATCCCCGGACTGGATCGTGTGCTGGAAACGATTCAGGTCGACGGGATCTCGCTGCCCATCGCGATCGGGCTGCTCGTCATGATGTACCCGGTCCTGGCGAAGGTGCGCTACGACCGCCTCGGGGACGTCACCGCAGACCGTAAGCTGCTGATCGGCTCACTGGTCTTGAACTGGTTGCTCGGCCCGGCGTTGATGTTCGCGCTGGCATGGCTGCTGTTGCCGGACCTTCCCGAATACCGAACCGGCTTGATCGTCGTCGGCCTGGCTCGGTGCATCGCCATGGTAATCATCTGGAACGACCTCGCCTGCGGTGACCGAGAAGCCGCGGCTCTCCTCGTCGCATTGAATTCGGTCTTTCAGGTGTTCATGTTCGCGGCGCTGGGCTGGTTCTACCTAGCTGTACTGCCCGGTTGGCTGCACTTGCCGCAAGCCGCCATCGATACCTCCCCGTGGCAGATTGCCAAATCCGTGCTCCTCTTTCTGGGAATCCCACTGGCGGCTGGATACGTATCCCGCCGTCTCGGAGAACGGATCAAGGGGCGCGCGTGGTACGAAACGCGATTCCTGCCGACTGTCGGCCCGTGGGCCCTCTGGGGGCTGCTGTTCACCATCGTGATCTTGTTCGCCCTCCAGGGCACTCAGATCTCTGCTCGCCCATGGGATGTCGCGCGGATTGCGATGCCGTTGCTGGCCTACTTCGCCATCATGTGGGGCGGCGGATACCTGCTTGGCGCTGTCCTGGGATTGGGCTACGCGCGCACGGCAACGCTGGCGTTCACCGCTGCCGGGAACAATTTCGAGTTGGCCATCGCCGTCGCGATCGCCACCTGGGGCGCCACTTCCGGCCAGGCGCTGGCTGGCGTTGTCGGCCCCCTGATCGAAGTGCCGGTCCTGGTTGCGCTCGTCTACGTGTCTCTGGCGCTGCGCAGCCGATTTACCGTTGCGCGACAACAGAATATGCCCGAATCCGTAGACAAGGAGGCGGTTCAATGACCGAAGGTAGGCCCAGCGTATTGTTTCTGTGCACCCACAACGCGGGCCGCTCCCAGATGGCTCTCGGATTCTTCACCCATACAGCTGGTCATCGAGCCGTTGCATGGTCGGGCGGTTCGGAACCCGCAAAGCACATCAACCCCGCCGCTGTCGAAGTCATGGCTGAGCGGGGCATCGACATCACCAGTGAATACCCCAAACCCTGGACCGACGCGATCGTGCAAGGCGCCGATGTCGTGGTCACCATGGGCTGCGGTGACACCTGCCCGCACTACCCCGGGAAGCAGTACGAGAACTGGGACCTACCCGACCCGGCCGGGCAGCCGATCGAGGCCGTGCGTCCTATCCGAGACGAGATAGAACGGCGGGTTCGCAACCTACTGGATCGGCTCAACATCACGGGCTAAGCGGCCATGATGATTCGGAGGGCCGCGGAGACTTCGTCCTCCTTGGGAGAATCAAGCAGGGGCATTTGCGCGGCTAAGCGCATGATCACCCTGGCGAGAATCCGGTTGGTGCGTGCCGGCACCATGAGGATCCGCACCGTCCGATGCTCGCCCTGGAGTGTGACTACCCAATGGAACGCACGGTTGGCGAGCGTCGGAGGCATGGCCGCCGATCTCATACTCGACCGGGGCGACCCGGCCTTCCAGTTCAGGGACACCTGGTTGACCGGACCAATGTGCTCGGACAGCTCTTCAATCAGCGGTGACAGTTCCCTCGCGATGAATCCGTCGTCTTGCGGCCACCACGCACCGTTCATCCTGCCGGTCTTGCGCGGGCCTAACGTAAAGCGGATCGGCGGACCAGGATATTCGGCCTGTGTCATACGTACTTCCTTGTTGCTCAGTGGGACTCAGACAAGGGAATCCGTATGAGCCGAAACAGTTGGTGCTAGGTACGTGCCACCGCCATCGTTACTTGACCAATATTACCCCCCTTTCGGGGGCTCCGTTGGCGCGGATTTGTAAATGGTTGACACTCAACAATTTTGAATATGTCAAAAGTCCGCGATTGGCTCACGCCGCCGACGATCCGAGGACTATGCCGGCCGAACTCGGGGATGGTTACGGAATGCTTTCATTTGGGTGAGTGCTCCCAGTAGTCGCCCATTCGCGGCCTGAACATGCTAGCTTTCTGTAACTGCTGGATACGTGTACTGCTAGTTGCGGTATCCGTCTGGCTCCCCAATCTGAGGAACGTGTCCATGCAGAAGTCCTTT
>NZ_MAEW01000031.1 GCF_002013375.1 Mycobacterium sp. D16Q13
GGCTAACGCAAGATCAACAGTTCGCGTCACTAGCTCCACGCACCCGATACTTTGCTGTATGCCTATACTCACGTCGTGGGGCTCCGGTTAGAGATTGCTCCATGGTGGGTGCACGTGGTGTTGTACTCGCTGCTGACACTTGGAGTGCTGGCAGTGGCGTTCTGGGATGGCGAGCAGTCCACCACCAAAGTCGCTGCGAGCGGCTCCGTTTCGGCCGTGCTGGGACTGTGGTTCGCGCTGGCTGGCCGCAAGCGGGCGACTTTCGTTCGCGAGACTCTTAGCGCGGTGGAACCAGAGCGTCAAGCCGAAGCGTTCAATGCACCTCTATTTGGCCCGATCCCCACCGATCCGGCCGTGCTGCGCGCCGCGGCCGCGCTGGCCCAACCCAATCTTGGCAGCACGCCGACCAAATGGATGGCTGTCTATGCCGCGTTGCTGATCCTGGCCAATCTCGACGGACAGCTCAGAGTTCGTGATCTAGTGATGGTCGCCTTCTTCGCTGCGATGGGGGTGTACACCTGGATCAGCCCGATCCGCTTGGACGCTCGCGCTCAACTACTCATCCAAGCCGTCGAGCGGCAGAAGTTCGTCGACGGCCACAACGACGGCTCACCCATAACCCAGCCGCTGCGGCCGACGGGCCCGCGAAGTGGGTAAGCACGATTGGGACCGCCGTCGTCATGGGCAACCGCAGCGAAAGGCGCGAGCCGGTAGCTGGAAGGCATTCGTGGCGGTACCAATATGCATGACGTTTGTCTTCGTCGGCGTCTTCATGTTTCTGCACCCGGCGACCTGCAATGGCGAACTGATGACCCAATGGGATCGATGCCAGCACTATGGGAGGTCCCACCAGCGGCTACTCCCGGGATCTGAGAGCAATGTTCCTACCGATGGTTACGACCGTGATTCCCAGATCGTCTACACCCGGGGCATAGCCATCGCAGCTACGGCTCTAGGAGCGGGAGCCTGGGTATTGGCTGGAGCATGGCTCAAAGACAAGGCATCAGACTGGCGGGCTAGACGTGGCGGTCTCTGAAGCCGCATGTAGGCGTTACACCTCGTCGCACAGTTCCGGTGGCAGGAGGGGCGACCGGGTACCCGGGCGGGAGGGGCAGTGCCCCAGGTGTGTCGATCACCGTCTGCCAAGCGACCGCATGCGGGGGTTGCTACGTTTGCGGCTGCTTCTACTGTCTGGCGGTCTACTCACCAAGCGCGATCACGGAGTGGACTGACTATGACGACTCGGCCCTATGCCCGAAGTGCGGAATCGATAGCGTGCTCGCCGAGGATTCGGGGTATCCAATCACCACCGCCTTCCTTACGAGGATGTACGCGCGCTGGTTCGCAACCGTCCATCGGTTCGACGGCCGTCAGAGCTGACGCACGCGTGTTGCGGCGTACTGGAAGCTGTCCTGTCGTCTCTGCTCGTAGTCGAACTCGACGCGCTCCCCTTCGCTGAGCATCCGAAAGCCCTCGCCCTCGATCACTATGTAGTGCGCGAACGCATCCAATCCGTCAGGCAGCTCAGGCGATGTGATCGCACCCCAGCCCTTCTCGGGCTTGAAGAACATCACGATGCCCTGCGCCATGCGGTCAGCATGGCTGTCGGCATCGCTCTCATCAAGCCTCAGGCGAACACATTCAGGTTTCAGACTAGGAAACAGACCGCATCAGCTAACTAGAATGTCGCTATGCGGAGAATTGGCCGGTGGGCTGGCGGCGTGATGGCTTTGTGTCTAGGCATTGCATTCAGCCCTGTTGCTCACAGCGACCCAGGCCTCGACGGTTTGAGTCAGGTGGATGACAAGACGTTTCACACCTACTCGACCTACGGTGCGGGTGGCTGGCTGTTCATCGCCCCTGGCGGGTTTCATTGCCGAATCATGACGTACATGCGCTGGTCAGGACCACCAGAAGCAAAATGCTGGGGCTCACTGCCAGGTGTCGATTCAGGCGAGAACTACGCGTTCGCGATTGCGCACAGATCGAGCGGTGACAACTCCGAGCCGTTGTCAGGCGTGCAGAAACTGGCCGAAATCAGCGGATTCGAGACCCGCCACGTCTACAGCTACGAACCCCGTCAAGGCTCTGACCTTGTGGACCCGAGCGCCTACCACGTGTTGCCGTCAGGGTCGAAGCTGGTGGCAGAAGGCCCTGGCTCCAATGTCACCTGTGGCGTGCGAGCCCTAGACACCATCTGTGTAATCGAAAGCACCAGAGACGGTGAGAGCTGGCGCGAGGGATTTGTCCTGTCCCCCAACGGCAGCCACACCATCTAAGCCTGCTGGGCAAGTCATCATCGGTCCTCAGTTCTGGCCTTGTGGTCGTTACACGGCTGACACGCAGCGCGCAGGTTCTTCGGATCGAACGCGAGATCTGGCCGGCGCGATACGGGCTGCTCCTTGTCCACCACAGTGGCTCGCCCGGTAGAGATGCCCTCGTACTGGATACGGCAGCGATAGCGGTCTCGGTCCAGGATCTTCGGGACTAGCTCTCGCCATCGACGCTGACGCGTGACGTCACTAGAGGCCGTGCGTGGTCCGCTCCATGCCTGCGTGTGATCAGGGCAGTAACGGGTGAAGCGAATCAGGTTGGGACATCCAGACACTGGGCACGGACGCGGCGCTCTAGGCATCAGCGCTTCTCGACGCCACTATGTTCAGGCGCGGCATTGGTCCCGAAAGTGAGGGTAACGAGGGAGCCTGGCCTGACATGGGCTCCTGCGGGAGGATCTTGAGAAATGACTCGCCCGACCTTGTCGAGATCGCCGACCGCGACCTCCTTGGGCAGAAAATTGACCAAGCCAAGATCGAAACAAACGGGCACGACATCTGTCCACTGCATCCCCGTCAAACCAGGCATGACCACCAGAGGCGGTGTAGCCGCAGTGGCCTTGGGCTGCACGTTAGAGGACTTTGCTGGGGTACTCGATGAACTCTCCGGTGGAGCGGGCACGGAGCAACCAGCCAGCAGCACCCCGGCAACACATGTTGCAGGCAGGATCTTCATCGCGCACCTCACTGAATGTTGGTACGGGCGCGAGCAGGGGAAACTCCCGGTATCCACTACCCGATCGCCCGTCTTTGCTGCACCGGGATTGCAGCCAACGACCGCCTCGGGGCCGATGTGGCTGCTGATGCAGTCAGACAGCGACACCCCAGGATGGCGGTTCTTCGTCGTTAAAGTGACTGCGTTCAGCGTGGGGTTGGCGACCACGTTTGTACTGATCCAGCGGCCGGTTCGACGTTCGTTCGCTGCAGCGCTTGCGGGACTCAACCGGGGCCCAGCGGCGACAATCCGCCACGGCTATCTGGCGCGGCGACACTCCGCGTGATCCCGCGGTGCTGTCTGCGGCCGTTCAACTGGGCACCATTGCCCTCCGCGCCCAGCGCCGAGCACCGGCCTGGGCCAAGTGGTTTCAGCGGATGTCACCGATCTTGTTCAGTGCCTTCGCAATCGGCGATTTCATCGAGGGAAAGCAACAGCACGCACTGGCCTATGCCGTATTCGCGTTGCTGCTCGCAGCTTCAGTGCTGTGGAGCGAATACGCCAGACACCGCATGCAGAACCGTCTCGATCTCTTGCACTCCGCTGCAAGCGCTGCCGGAGCCGCTCCGCCCCTCTCTGAAGTCGACTACCCGGCGCTGATGCCACCGCGCCGGCAGGTGCTGATCGCGATAGCAGTAGCACTGGCGACCGCCAGCTTTGCCGGTGCGATTACCTACTTCGCCGACCTACCGAATCGAACCCTCAAGCGAGACTGCAGTAATGCTGTCCACGGTCTCTACTACTTCACTCAGCATAAAGAGATGGTCGAGGGGCCAACGATCCTGCCCAACGGACCCAGCCTCTCCGCCTACCAAGACTGGTCCGACGAGATCAACCGATACGCGACTCCGATATCGGCAGGTGATATCGGAGCGCCCATGCGCCATGTGGCCGACCTATCCAAGCAGGCACTCACTGTCGTACGCGATACCCGAAATGACCCCGGCGCCAATGAAGTACAAACAGCGGAACGGCAAGTCAGCTACAACAAAATCATCAACCAAATGTACGACGAAACACGGCCCGTCCTCGATACCTGCAAGAACGTCTTCCACTGACCACATCGACATCTATCAGATAGCCCTGAACATGTGGCGCTGCAGCCACAACTGGAGGGTGAGCTTGGAGTCTCCGTCGGCGGTCTGGACGCCGACGGAGACCAGCGCGAGCCATTCCCCGGTATGCGAGACAGACCCAAGCCGCCTCGCGGCCTGGTTGCAGGACTAGATCGTCAGAACCGCGGGCTCACCGATCGTCGCGCCGCTCTCAGCGTCCTCGCGCGGATCAATGGTGCGTTCACGGAACCCGAGACCGAGCTCCCGGCAAGGGCTCGCACTGGCAGCCCTGGAAACGCCACGCCGACAGCACACACTTTTGTCCTGAAATCTGTGTGCGGTTACATCTGCGGACTGTTCCATGCATACTTTTGCTCATGATTCGCTGGATGGGATCCGTCGCGACCGTATTCACACTTGCAGCCGGGGGTATTACCGCATCTGCTGTTGTAGCGCCGGGCGTAGCGTGTGCTTGCTCATGCGTCGCTGTCCGCAAGGACGCGTCCTCGGTCAAGGAATGGCTCGGGCACGCGCAAGCAATCTTCGTCGGGACACCTACCGACACTCTCGGGGTTGGCAACCCCGACACCGGTCGCACCATCTACGAGTTCTCAGTCCGCGAGGTTTACAAGGGTGATGTCGGTGCAGTGACAACAGTCAAGGTCGAGAACTTCGGGCCATCCTGCGGGCGTGGGTACGACATTGGTACGGAGTACTTCGTGGTGGCAGGTAAGCCCGACGAGATACCCAACGACAGCAGACCCAACGCACCCGCCGCCTACGGGGACAACAGGTGCTCGTTGACTCAAGCAGCTGCGGGGTCCGATCTGCCCGGCCCTTCGCAAGCCATCTACGGGAGACCTCATGCGCCTACCGGGCCGTCTGTCACGCTGCCCACATAGGGCGTCGCCCGGGATAGCGCTTCCATCACCCGGATGATCGGCAGCACGCTTGCCCAGAACACAGTTGAACGTCAGCTCGCGTCATATCGCCCGCGGTGCGTAAGTCTCTCATCGGATTCATGGCTGTCAATGTTCTTATCCAGCTGAGCATCTCAGCTTTCGGAGCAACGGTCAGCTTCTCCACAGTCTGCAATGTTGCCGTCTTCACGGGCATCGCAGTTTTTTGGTGGCTCTATCCCCCACTACTTGAGGCCCGCGCGCAACTACTCGCAGGGCTCGTGCACGCACCGAACATCGGCATCGCTGTGCCGGCGGCGCAGCGTTCGGATGCCGCCCCATACGCATGCCGCTATCAGAGCCAGCCCGACGGCACTTAGTCCCCACCACAGGTATGACGGCGCAGTGGGCTGCTGCTCGAACCTGCGCATGGCTTCGTCCCAGCCCTGCAATACGATTCCGATGCCGGTCAAGTAGATACCCGCGGTAACCCCCACGAGCAACAAGACCGCTGTGACAACCTTCTTAATCAGCTACCTCTTCTGTCGGCGGCTATTTCGGCGTACTGAGCGGCCTTATCGACGGCGGTTACAGGCACGACGCCGAAGGCTACTTCCTGGCTGGAATCTGGCTGGCTGCCTGACTCGCTCGCGTTCGGATTAGCGCCACGCTCAAGCCGAAGTTTGATCATCGAACCGTCTGGGCAACTCCTGCGTCTTCTGATAGATATCCACAGCGGGTGGTCGCACCAGCCGCACCGGCCTACTTCTGTGGCAAACGAGATGACAACACAGCTCCTCAAAGTAGCGATCGTGTGGCAGCCACCGCCGGATTTCACCCCGCCATGGAAACATGGCAAATTTTCTTCAATGTGCCAGAAATATCCGCTGACGTCTACTGAGAACGGCTGTCAGTTATCATCGAGTGGTTTCGGCAGGAAATAGACTAGGGGGAGGCGGCTTATGCGGAATCTTGGGCAAACCACTGTCAGCATGGTTGCGGCGGGGGTACTGGTGACCGTTGGGCACTTACCATCGGCCAGTGCCGCGACGGCAACAGCGAGCCTGGTCCTGAATGGGCTGCCAGGCTACAGCGTCGACGTGTACGAAACGGGTAGCAAGTTGGGCGGCGGGCTGGGCAAGTACGAGTTGAATCCCGCATGCCGCGCCGCCATCGCCGATTCCGTGTCGAAGATGCCCACGGATGCTGTCGCCTACCGGGGCGACATCAGTCGCATCGCTGCGGACGGATCGCGGCGTACGACCGCGTATTCGGTGCTGGTTAGCCTCGATGATCCACAGGTGGGCCGCGCCGCCATCGCAAGTTTGGGCCCGATCCTGGCGAGCTGTCCGGACACGGGCCTTCGGCCGGGTGAGTATGGCGCCCGCCCCAGCCCTATGAGGCTGCGTGGAGTCGAAGCACAGGTCGCCCAGATCTTCACCATAAAGAAGGATGGACAGCTGCCCACTCCCGGAGTTGTGTACGTCACCGGCGGCATTCTCGGCTACCTGGAATTGGAGCCCACGGGAGACGAGCCCGCTGACCTTGCGCTGTGGCAGGACCTTGCCCAGAAGCAGGTTGATCGCATCAATGCCCGCAACGCCTAGTCCTCGACGTCCCAGGGCCGGTTGGTGGCAATCCGTCCGGTCAGCGTCCCGCTCAATTCCGCATGCTTCGAGAAACGTTGCTTCGCAGCCCTTTACCGCAATTCCACCCCAGGAACCAGTTGGTCATCAATACCGGTGGTAGGTGGCTGGCGCAGGCGACCCTCTTGGCGGCTTGCCCCGATGTTAATGTTTGCTAGATGATCAAATTCCGCCGGGCAGTGTTCGATTTGATGATCCCGTTCAATGTAATGGCGGCGCTGTGGGTGTGGGTGGGCCGTGGCGTGTTCGGCGCAACGCTGGGCTGGATCGCGCTACTCATGCTGGTGTTCATCGTCCCAGTTCTCGTCGTAGCGTTGATTGCCTCGACAGCCCTTGCGTTCTCGCAGCCCCGAAGACCGGTGCGACTTTCCTCCGCCCAGGCAATCGCCCAAGCGACGTTTTGGCTGATCATGCTGATACTCGGTGTTGTGATCGTCGATGTGGATGATCAAAGCCGCGAGGAATCCGTTCTGATCAATATCCTCGGATGGAGTCCCGAGTTGCTCGATACCAGCCTGGAATTAGAGAAGGTGCTCGCGTTCAGTGCGGTGGCCTGCTGGCTGGTACTTGTTGGATTGCTGGGATGGGGCCGTACTAGCAATCAACCCTCATCCTGACGCGATGGGACTGCCGTAAGTCTTGCCCCGCACGACGCCACACCAACCAACCGATGGTCTCTATCGGAGGTAGTCAGACGTCGCCACCACCTCAGACGGACTGGCGTGTCCGCTGAAAAGCGCTTGGCGCACACGGTCGCAGGCAGGCAATGAAACACCTGCCACCAGAACCAGACAGCAGATCAAATAGTTTGCTCCAGAAGCAAGAACAGCAAAACCAGCACACAGGAAGGTCGCGCTCCGGACCGTGAGGACCGAATCTCACCTGTACAACAGTCCCTGGTACCAGAGTGACTACACGGACTCCATAGAGACCGCGGACAGAAAGAAATGGGTCAACGATGGGTCAACCACAGGCAGCCACCAAGGAAAAAACCCTTCTACCAGCACTTTTCGGTGGGCGCGGAGGGTTTCGAACCCCCGACCGCTGGTGTGTAAAGGAACCGGAAACAGTGCACGATTGTTCGAGCCTGTCGCATACGTGCAGCTAGGTGCACCGCCGGTGTCAACTGCGTAGTCCCCTGCACACCGCCGTATGTGCTCGTCTTGGCAACTTGACGGCAACTTGGCGAACAGACATTCGACTCCAGTCGCCGACCTACCGTAAAGCAGCGGCACTAAGGACCGTAGGTCGTAGTCCCCGGTGGTGCGGTTCCCTGCGTCATCGCCAGGACCAGGAAGAAGGCGAACGCCGCGATCGCGGCCGCGTACAGGCCCCACGCAAATGGCCTGGTCTTCGGTGAGATAGCGACTACACCGGCGATGAGTAATACAACAACCGGTGTCAGAAAGTAGAAGTAGACCGAGAACGACAGCAGTGCTGCCCCTGCGAACATCCCCGCGATGGTCATGTACTTAGTCATGAAATACCCATCCATAGAGCGCCAAGGAGGAAGGCCAGGGTGCCGGGGAATGGCGACAATCCGACGCCCCACGCCCAGTCGCGAGCGTCGGGTTTGAACCGGAGTACTGCGTACCCGATGGCAGGGAAGATCACGCAGAATGCGGCCATCACGACGTAAAAGCTCGTCCCACTGACGTATAGCGGCGAACTTGGGGGGAGTCCGGCGAGCACCCCGAACATGACTGCGGACAGTATCGCCGCGATGAACGAAACGCGTATCTGGCTGTCCATGGCTATTGCACCGGGGCTGTTGGTATGTCGGTCAAGGGACCTAGCTTAGTGCCTGGTGACGGCGGAGGAACCACCATTCCGTGTCCGGGCGCGACAGTCCCAGCCTGGAATGGCGCAAGAAGCGACTGATCGCCGATGTAGGCGGTCGATGGGAGCTGTCTGGCTGGCCCTAGCTCGTTGTAGCCAAGGCTTGGCATGTACTGGGCCAGTGAGGTCTGTCCGTGGTAGATCTCGGTTGCGGGGAATCCGGAGATTGTTCCTCCCACGTTGAATTCCGCTCCTCCAGGCTGGATCACCACGTTCCCTCGCACTTCGTGCAGCGAGACCTCGGCAACAGGCAGCCCGCCAGGCATGAATCCGTCAGCCGAGTTGTATCTGAGATTGATTGTGCCGTCCTTCAATTCGTTGACGTACACGTTGGGAACCCCCGGCGCGACCTTCCCGCTATCGGTGACCGATGGGTTTTGGCGGTGGATCACTACACCGTTTTCGTAGTCGACCAGCAAGCTCACCCGTGAATGCTCTGGAGAGGCGTTCTTGTCGAATCCGCGGTTGTCTCCGTAGTCCTTCCCGAAGTTCCAGACTTTCTCGCCCGGGATGAAGGCGTTGATCTGCACCTGTCCCTTGCCGGGGTGTGGCTCAATTTTCGCAACCCGGATGTCTGAGTCGACTCCCTTGTACTTCGGGTCGTAGTTGTGGGGGTTGAGCATCGCGGCGGTCTGCCAGTCAGCGGGAGTCGCTGGGGCGCGACCGAATACGTGTCGGAATGCGGCCTCTTGGCTCTCTTTGGGCGTCAACGTTCTGTTGAGCCAACCGAGTTCGTGGGTCAGACCGCCTACGAGTGCACCGCCTCCAGCCAGCGGGTTGAAGTTGGCGGGCAGGGCAGCGACCGCGCGGTCGATGAGTTCACCGGCATGTTGGTCGGCGGCCCACCATGCGTTGGCCGCGTCCTTGATCTGCTCAGAGAATCGGGAACAGGCATCGCGGCACTGTTGGGCGCGTTCCTCACTGGTACCCGCCGGTGGCTCGTAGGTGACCGACAGGTCGTCGTGGACGGTGAATCCGCCGAGCTTCTCGCAGTTTTCGATGAGCTGGCGCACGTTTTTCAGGGCGGGCATCACCGATTCAGCCAGCGTGTTGATCGCCGCATTGGCCGTCTTGGTGATGTCGTCGGCCATGTTGATAATGGCCCGCCGGTCCTCGCCGCCCCGATGCTGTGTGCCCTCGGCGATCTGGCCGTCCCAGCTCTGCCCGCCCGGCTTGGTCAGATACCCCACGTAGTCGTCGGCGGCGGTTTCCATCTGGGCGGCGGTCCAGATCCAGTGCCGCGCCATCTCGATCGTGGCCTCTGGCTTGGCGGCCTCGATTTGCTTGCGGGTCGGCGTCATCGCCGGGCTAGGCCTTAGAGGGCGGTGGCCGCAACAGGGTGGGCGTCGAGGTCGCTACGGATTGCAGGCCCTGCTCATCGAGCACCTGCAGCACCCGCACCCCTTTGGCGGCGGTGTCGGAGACCTCGGTCATGCGATTACCGATCACACCCAAGATCTTGGGCAGCGCCTCGGTGGTCATGCGCTGCGCGGCTAGGAACGACGGCGACTGTCCATCGGCGCTGACGTTGGCACGTGCCAGCACACCGGCACTGTCATGGTCAGTTACCAGCTGCTGGACGACCGTCTTGACTTGCGGTGATAGGCGCGAAAAGGCATCGAAGTCGATCTTGATCTGATCAGTCACGCCCCGCCCCCGATTCGGCAAACACCCCAGTGGTGCACAGCACACTACAGGCTTAGTGGCTGGTACGGGCAACGACCACCAGCTGAGTTAGTCAATCAAGCGGATCGGACAGCCCCGGTGGGTAGTCGCTCGGGCCATCGGTTACCCGCTGCCGGAGCATCCAGGCGAGGTTGGCTTGTGCCGCAGCTGCCAAGGCCTCGGCGCACTCGTCGGGGTCCTCACCGCGCTCTTGTGCCCGTCGGCGGGCACCGGACTCGGCGACCAGCGCCTCTACCAGCGGGCGGCGACGACGGGTGATCTTCATGCGGGCCATCGCGTTACCCGATCTTCCGGCTGACGTAGGACGCCAGCGACGTTGGGTTGCCGAGGGGCACACCAAAGACCATGCCGCCGCCTGCGGCGTGGATCAGGACATCATGCGCGATGACGAGGGCGGCCACTCGGTCGGGCTGGTGTTGTCCGGCTTGCCATCCCACGGCCTGTTGTTCCCACTCGGGGTGGTGTCCGGCTAGGCGGCATGTTCCGACCTCCAGGGCTTGCAGCAGTGACGCCGCGCGAGCCATCGCGTCGCCCTTGCCCCGGCCAGATCCCTTGGGCGGCCAAGCCGTCACCGAGATGCGCCGGTCGGGCTTGGCGCGGGTCAGGGCCTCCTTGACCACACGCACATAAGTTGTCCCCGCTGCGAAGGCCTCCACGCTGATCTCCGATGCACCCACGTCGATGGCCAGACGCACCGCGCGGGTGGCCCATTCATCGGAGGTCATCCGGCCGGACACGTCGGCAATCAGTGCCGTGGTGCCGTCGCCGGACAACGAGGCCGCGACGATGCCCGTCTCATCCCCCTGACCCGAGTCGGCGGGATCGACGCCGACGACGGTCTTGATCACGCCCGCAGGGGCCACCGGCAGACGCCAGGTGTCCAACCAAGCGCTTTTGACCAGCCCGCCTTCGGGGGTGCTCGGCACACCGAGATACATCGCAGCCCAGACACGTTCACCGACACCGCGCCGGATCTCTGCGAACTGCTCGGCGGTGCGACCAATAGCCGAAACCATCGCCACCCCGGTGCGTTCCCGGTTCAGGGCATCCTTGATACCGGCGGTGCTGATGGCCGGAATGTTGATATGACGCCACCGGCTGCCTGGTTCGGCCAGCAGCTCGCCCGCTAAGTCGAGTTCATGCCACCTGGTGAGGACCACCACGCAGCTGCCACCGGGCATAAGCCGGGTGAGTAACGACCCACGAAATTCGTTGATCAAGCGACGCCGGTACGCCGGTGAATCGGCTTCCTGTGCACCCTTGATCGGATCGTCTATTACGAGCACGTCGGAGCCGAAGCCTGTGCTTGCCGACAGGATTCCACCAGCAAGCATGCCGCCGCGATGACCCTCGACGCGCCAACGTCCGACGGCTTTCTTGTCGGCGGCCAGTGAGATCCCGACCAGCTCGGTGTTCTCGGAGATCAGCCGTCGCGCCGCTGCCGAGTGTTCCTCGGCCAGATCATCGGCGTAGCTCTTGATCATGACCTCGGAGTCGGGGTTGTGCATCAGCGCCCATACCGGCAGTACTTGGCTGGTCAGAACTGATTTCCCGGTGCGCGGTGGACACGTCAGGATCACCCGCGCATCCTGCTGCTCCACCGCCGCCGCCAGCTCGTCGCTGATCAGCTGAATCGTCGGTGTAATCCGATAACCCGGTATCAACCGGGTCGCCAGTTCGGCCGGCGATCGCGGGCGTCGGCGGGATCGCACAGCCGCAAGGGATCTCGCGGCGGTCAGCGTGCTGATCGGGGGCACTGCGGTGGTCATCGCGGTCATGCCATCGAGAAGTCGCGGCACCGAGGGAGGGGCCAACCCCGCTGGGCGGCCCGGTCGCGCTGGGCTGCAGCGATTTCGAGATCCCAACCGGATGCGCGTCGAACGTAGTTGCGGCCTCGAACCCTGACGACGGTGACTTTGAATGACTCGTGCAGACGGTCCAGCGCCGCTGATTGTGCCCAGAAAGTTCCGGGGATCTGCGGACGGATGTCGCGCCAGGCCATGAGGGTGCCGTCGGCGGGCAGCACCGCCAGGATGGCCTGCTCGATATCGGTCTGGGTCGGAATCGGGGTCTGAACGGTCATGGTGTGCTCCTCGGGTGTCGGGTGTGTCGTTGGGATCGAACGGTTTTGGATGGCACCGTGTGGCCCCGAGGCAGGCCACATGACGGTGGTGGTGGTGGTGGGGGTTAGAAGCGGGTCAGGCGCTCAACACCGCTGATCGAGAAGCTGCCGGGGGCCGATCCAGAACGGATGCTCGCAAGGCCGAAAGCGGAGGTGTCCCTGTCCAGGCCAAGTGCCGCCAAAACGTCCAGGTGGTCGATCTCGACCTTCTGAAACATCCGAGCCGCCAAGCTCAAAACGCTTGGCCAGCACCTCTCCAACAGCCTGTCTTCCGCCGCGTGATCGACCGCCGCCCAACCACCCGAGGCCGCGTAGGCATGCAGCATCTGGTCGTGATCGCACGAGCCGCCGTCGGCCAGGACCGCACCGACCTGACCGGGGCTCGGACGGCCACCGGCCAACCATCGAGCCTGTGCCCACGGACCGGCGTGTGCAACTGGCGGGATGCTGTCTCGGTCGAAGGCGCGGCGAAACCGAGTCGTGCCATGGGTGGGCGTGACTCGGCCGGAGTAGACCGCCGCCCGGTCAATCTCACCACCCAAAAGCAACCCCCGGATCGCATGTGCGCTTTCGTGAGTGGCCAGGTCGAAAACCTCCAGCTCCTGGGGCTTCATCTTGGCTGAGAAGTCAGCTCGGGTGACCAGTCGCGGTGTCGCGGTTGTCGTCATATCGGATTCCATTCTGTGAGTGAGGGTCTCTCGATGGTGACGCCGAGATCGATGACCGGTCCGCAACCAGCCGCCACCGATCCCGGCGTCACCGTTATCAAGGAGACGCCGGATTGGTTCGGTTGCTCGCTGCGATGTACGGCGAGCGTGGCGGGGTCGGGGGCTGGGTCACCGCCGCCCCCTCGATGCCTTGAGGCGTCGGGTTCCCATCTCTTGCGGTTGCCATGTCGTCTCCTGTTCTCTACGAGGTGATCTCGATGGATGCCACTGCCGACTCATAGCCGACGACCAACGACCGTTCAGCGATAGCGACATACCGGTTGGTCTCGGTCTTGATCGCATCGAGCAGTCTGGGTGCGTCGCGCCAGCCGTACGTCTGGCTGGTGGCCACCAGCGTATTGCCGAGTCCCTCGACATATCCGCCGCCGAACACATACTGATGACCGAGAGGGCTGGTCAGCTTGGCACCGTTCCAGCGAATCAGCTGTGACTGTGCCGCCACCGCTGCCCACTGCGCACCGAGGTGGATCAGGCCCAGGACACCATCCTTGGCGAGTTCAGCCTCCAGCTGCCCGATGGCCCACCCGAAACTGGCGGTATTGGTCAGGTTCGGTGAATCGGCCAGCAGCCGCGCCGACAGCTCGCGCTCGGTGGCGACCTGCTCGCGCATTTTCAGATTCTGGAGTGCGCGCGCCTTGACCTCTGCCCGGCTCGGGGCGGTCAGGTCGCACTCGTCGTACGACCACACGGTGATCGGGTCGAACGTCGCCGGGTTGACCGGGCGCGCACCATCTTTGAAGTCATCGCCGGTCAGGTCATCGGGACTGACGCACCACCCGGCATCCCAGACGCCGAACGCATCGTCGCCTCCGAAGTTGTGTACACGGATGTCCACGCCGCTAATCAGGAACCGCGACGGGCCGTCGTCTTCCTGCCACTTGGTTGCAGCCCACAGCCCTTGCGGGGAAGGGTTTTCCGGCGGTGCCTCGAACTGCACCGGCAGCGCGCCGGTATGGACGGTCAGTTCACCGAGTGTCACGTCCCCACCCCAAGCCTGGCCAACGCGCGCTCGGCGCGTTCGGCGTCCTGGCGCGCACGCTGCGCTGCGTTGTGCTCGGCCATCGACGGAAGGGCCTGGCGTTGGGCAATCCGGGGAATGTGGCGTTCGAGGGCCAGCACCGCCAAATCGAGCGCGCGCAGGGCACACTCAAGACGTTCGCTGGCCGACGGGCCGCCTTTGAGGCCCTTGTGATCAGGTGGCAGTGCACGACCGAGCACTGCAGCCAAATCCCCCCCATATGTCGAGGTCCAGGCGGTGAGGGCATGTACCCACGACCCGGAAACGATCTGCTCATCGGTGATCTCGGGAAGGCGCGGCCGAACCGTCAGATCGGCAACCAGCCGACGAGTGACGCCCGGATCGGTGGCCCTGGACTCGGACAAGAGACGCACCACCCGGTCCATGACTTCATGCGTCGCATCGAGCACGTCTTCCACGCCGCGACGGGCCGCACGTGGATCTCGCAACCTGGAGACCTCCTGTGCCGCACGGGCACAGACCGCTTCGATCTCAGCGGGCAGACTGAATGTGCCAGTTAGATGGATCGGCAACCGCTTCCGGCGACGGATCGTTAGCTCGCCCTGATCGGGAGAGGCTTCCGGAGCCGGGGCACCCGATGGTGCCAGCGGACTCGCAGGCGGTGGGAGGCCGCGCATGTATCGACGCTTCATGATCACCGCGCCCCCTGTCGCAGGGCATTGTGTGGGCGATCCACGCCCGGTGGGGTCAGTGAATCGACCTCGGCATCGATGGCCTTATGTGCTCCCTGTCGCAGGGTGGCAACCAAGCGATCCACACCCGGCGCGCTCAGGGAATTGACCTCGCGCTCAAGGACCTTTCGAGCGCGGTGAAAGGCAAGTCCCTGATGACATGCGATCACCTGGGAGTCGGTGTCCGGCGCTCCACGCAGTTTGAGATTTCCGAGCAGGGCACGCCAGGAAGCGTCCGATCGGGAAGCCGGATCAACGGCAACGGCAGTTGTTGTGCTCATGCCCGAAGAGTACGGCGCGTGAGTGCAGAAGCACAGAAGCGGCGACGCCGAATCGGTTGTTGGACAAGGTAATAACGCGGCATTGTCCGACAGGGATTTGCCAACGACGAGGGACATTGAAAGCACAGCGGCATTGTGATCACCGCCTAGTGGCGACAGCGGACACTCTCGAAAATCATCGGCCGCTTCGGCGTGTCGCGGGCGCGCTATACCAACCTCTCGAACGACCACTAGATCGTCTATCAAGTGGTCGCAGGGTCAGACATGGCTAACGAAATATCTTCTGATCAGCGATAATAACGGATACCACTCCCCCACGACTGGCGAAGAATGGTGTCCATGTTGCCAAGAAGATGCCAACGAGCAGTGGTTAGGCGAGTCTGAGACCGTTGTCTGTGGGGACGCCATAGCCCCTACCAGCGACATGACCACCGAACTTTGGCCCTCGGTCGAATGGTGCTGGCACGCACTTCGTGCAGCCGGTACCGGACGGCGTGGGGTCAGGTGCCGGTTCGGGCTCGGGTTCGGGGGCGGGCATCCGATCACGCAGCCTTGCAAGCATCTTCACCGCTGCGACTCCCGCCACTCGGTGATGACAGCCATCGCCGCCGCCTCGGCTCGGACGATGACCTCACGCGGTACGTCTTTGAGATCATCCGGCAGGGCATCGCTTTCGGGGCTCAGCTCGCCGGAGCCGGACGAATTGGCTTCCGGCGGGGTATCGGCACCGCCGATCGGCACAGCGGGACTCAGGGGCTCCGTGTCGGGATTCTCACGACGGTGTGCAACTGCTGCCCACTCGCTGAGTTCGGAGGCATCGAGGCCACCCGCAGCCAGGACACCGCGCGTGACATCGGTCTGAATCTGCCAGAGCGGATCGTCTTCACCGACGACGGCGACGAACAACGCGCGAAGTTCGGTGACTAGCTGCTGTTCAAGAGTCGCCGGGTCGAGACGCCTCTCGGCGGCGTCATCGGCAACGCTCATCGCCGCTGTCACAACGTCGCTGGCGGTGGTGGTAGTCATCCGATCACTTCTCCCTCGATCACGCCGCCACTTATTGCAGCAGGCTGGTGTTGTTCACGTTCAGCTAGCACAGCTAGCAGTCGGTCACGGGCCTCGGCGATGATGGCCGTCGGGGTCGCGGTGACGGTGACGTTGAGGGCCTCTGGTTCGTACAGCCCGCTGAGCTTGGCGAGTTCGACCTCGTTGCGGACGATCTCGCGGTTGAGGGAGATCATCGTGTCATCGTCACAATCCTTGAACGCCACCGCGAATCGCTGAGTCATTGCGCGGGTGCGGGTCTCGATGGCGAACTTGTGGCTCTCGACGGTCGTTTCTGTCGCTTCGCGCCGCAGCCGGGTCACATGCCGGTTGACGGCGGTCTGCGCCGCACCAATCGAGCGATAGCCCAAGCGGTCTGCGATCTCGCGCCAGGAGTATCGGGAAGCGCGCAGCTGGAACGCTTCCGCAGCGCGTTCACGGCTGGCGTAGGTGGGCATGCGAGGGGCCATACCGCATTCGTACCGCATTCGGGCGCATCTACAACACTGTCACGCGGCGGCATTGTCCGTTCTGCGACTTGGTATTTCGGGGAGCACAGCCACATCTTCACCGCCTCCACAGCTCTCGAACGGTCGGCGGGTGAGCTGTGGTGCCGTCATGTCCTCACCGCTCTCCACCGCCATCTGGCCGGGTGTGCAGAGGACACCACCGCACCGCCTCGCCGATGTCCACTCGGGGGTGTGCGCGTCGTCCTGCACCGACTAGGAGAATACGTAATTATCTATCTTATTTGAGCAGGTCAGAAGCGGTGCGCCCAGTCAGTGCAAGCCTTGCGCCGACTGGGTTAGTGGGGGCAAGGCTTGCACTGACTAGGAAAGGCCACCTGACGTGCAGTGATGGCAGTACTGGAGCCACTCAGTGCAAAACGGCGCGCATACCCCCACGAGGCCACTCAATCAGCTTCTTGATCGTCTTCATCTACGGGTAGCCACCACAGTGTGTGCGCTGGCGTCTCTTTGGTGCGGCGATGCTTGCCGCCCATTTCGCGGAAGGCGCGCTTGATGGTGTCCTCCGAGACGCCAAGCTGTTCGGCCACAGCCGCTTTGACCTCATCGGAGGGCTTCTCGCCGCCAGCGGTGCCCAGGTAGGCACGTAGGGCGTCCTTGGCACGTTCACCGGCACCCCCGGAACGGGCACCCTGCTCCTTGGCTGCGAGCACCGAGTCAAGGCCCGACAGGCTCGCACCCTCCATGACCCACTTGCCGACCTTCTCTGTGCGACCGTCGATGGTGATGTCCACGCCTACGACACGGGCCTGGAATGCGCTGCGCGCCAACTCGCCGTCGTTGGACTTCATCAGCTGCACGACGCGGGCACCTGTGGTGGCGTCGTGGGCTACGCCGATGACCGCTCGCGAGACATTTTTGAATGCGCCAGATCCGGTGAGGCGTGTCAGAAAATCGCCTTTGAGTGACTTGTTCAGGTGGTGCAATCCAATGGCTGCTGCACCGCACTCCTCGGTCAGCTTGAGCAGTGGTGTCAGCACCGGCCGCACTTCATCTTCGCGATCGGTATTGACGCCGCCACCCAGGAAATCCTTGATCGGATCGAATATCACTGCGCCCGCTTCGATGCCGGTAAGCAAGTCGGTGAGCGTGTCCAGATCATCGCGGATCGAGACCGGCAGGATCAGGCCGTCCGGGGTCGTCTTGGATGGCAGGTACACCCGGTCAAGGTCGGCGCCAGCGGCTTCTAGGCGGCGGCGAATCTTAGTCTCGGAGTCCTCGCTGGCCAGGATCACCACATCTCGCGGCTGGCCCGCGTAGTGGCCGGGCAGCAAGCCGTGTGTGATCTGCGCCGACAGCCACCAGCACAGAGTGGATTTCGCGGCCTGCTCGCGTCCGGCGATAGTCGTCAGGCCATGCAACGGGATCATCGCTGCGCGTACACCGCAGGCGTACGGGTCCAGCTGTTCAGTTGTCCAGAGCCAGTCCGCATGCCGCCGGGCCACCTTTGACGCCTTGGTCAGGGTGATGCTCGCTCCGGGCATGGCCGGTCTACGAGATTCGTGGCGGTCGGCCTCGGTCCAGCTCTCCACGATCTTCACCGAGGCGGCGCACAGGCCCTCGTTGGCGGTCTCCAACCCCCGAACCTCATGGTCGGCAGCACCAAGGGACAGTAGCTCTTTGACACTGAGCGCCAGAGCGGTGCGCCGACCGCCGTCGGCGCGGGCCACGGTGTTTCGGTCGCGAAGGCGTTTGACAGCTAGTACGGCGTACTCTGCGCCCGATTCGGCGACACTAACCAATGTCGCCAGCGCCACCTGCCGGTTGGGGTCGTAACCGGTGACGATTCCACGCAACTCATCCAAGGACAGGGCCTTGACATACCGGTCATATGGCTTGTGCAGGGTCTTCTGACTCCAGCAATTCACCGCGTCCTCAGTCGGTCGCTGCGCCCCGCTGATCAACCCGAGGGCGGCCAAGTCATCGACAACGACATGGGAGGTCAGTCGACCGAGGGCACGGCGAACCTGTTGCGGCAGTGTGGGGCACAGCTCCTCAGCGGCGAACCGACCGGGGACGGCAATTGCCGGGTCGCTCGTTTCGTCGTCCAGGCCATCTGGCACGTTCGTGGTGTCGGCACCGCTAACGGCGACAAACAGGTCCGTGCCGTTATTGTCGTCGCTCTCAATGTCCTCAGTCTTGGTATTCTGGGCCACAGTCATCGTTGGCTCCTTTCGTCGGGTTTCGGAAGCTGCTGGCCCGCTGTGGTTGTGGGTTGGGAGATGACAGTCGTTGGTAGCCCGCCGGGGTGGTGCTCGGCGGGCACAACAATCAGGGCGGCTGATCTAGCCGCGATTCGCTTGGCATAGTTGCTATTTCACTGACTCGTGGTGCACGGCTCTCGTCGGTGCTCATGCCGCGACTAGACAATGCCGCAGTCCTGCGGGTCGAGCATGCGCAGCAATGAGGCAGTGGGAACGCGAATGCGACGGGTGCCCAGCTTGATTGTGGGGAGCAATCCGTCGCGCGCCATGTGATACGCGTACGCGTGGCTTACTCCGATGTATTCGGCTGCGCGCCTAACACTTACGGTCGTTCCTTCTGCACGCAGATCGTCCAGAGTTAGAGGCCGTGCGGCTGGAGCTTCGTTAGTGGTGGTCATGTAACTAGCATCGGGGGTTGCCTGAGGAATGTACATAGGTTACATTCATCATTATGCGAAAGGTTAAGCGCGGAAACTTGAGTCGCGGCGACGTGGAGTCGACCGATTCCGGCGAACCCGGACACAAACCTGGCCGCGTTCCCGAACCCCATGAACGCGTGCGAATTAGGCTGCACGAGCATCCGCAGACCTACGTCGTAAAGGCCGAAACCGGCCCCGACGGACCACAGCTCACCGAGCTGACCATCACCGCCGACGACGGCGCGGTGGACTACGCGATCGTGCAACCCGTGGTGCGACGCCTAGCGGCGACGGCAGTGCAATGGCATCACCGCATCGGCGGTCTGATCGCCGCACCTGGTGACACTGCCCAGACCCTCACGCGCCCAGAGATGGGGACCGACGATCAGCTGAACATGGTTGCGCGCCTTGTCTATGAGGCGCGCGAGCTGGGCCTGCCGGTGCGCAAGACCGTCAAGGAACAGATGCATCTGAGCTTCGGCACCCTCGACCGGCTGATCCGGCGTGCGAAAGACGAGGGCCTGCTCGATGACGAGTCGTTGCCCAAAGCGCCTCCACCGCGCCAGCGTGACGCGAGCCCCAGCACACCGGAACAACGGAAACAGAAGCGGCAGGAGAACGCAACGGCTGCTATCGCCAAGGCGCGCGAACGCCTCCGCCAACCGGAACCCACCACCGTCAAGGAGGACGACCAATGAGCACCGAGCAGGGCAAGCCCAAGCGCACTCGACGGGCAGAACCGATCAGCCAGCACACCGCCAAGAACGGGACAGTGAGTTACTGGTTCCAGGTCGATGTGGGGACTAAGCCTGATGGTGGCCGTGACCGCCGTAAGTTCACATTCCGCACCAAAGCCGAAGCCCGGCGCGAGTTTCGGCGCATCACCAGCGAGGTCTCCTCAGGCACCTACAACAAGCCCACAGCCATCACGGTTGACGAGGCGTGCGACGAGTGGCTGGCCGGTCGGCGCGGCATCCGGCGCGTCACCATCTATAGCTATGAGAACGATCTGAAACCCGCGCGACGCTACCTCGGCGGCAAGAAGCTCCAACAATTGACCAAAGCTGACGGCGACAGCCTTGTGCAGTGGATGCTGACCGAAGCCCGCACCTCCCCCCGTCACTACCGTGCCGACTCCCTCGCGGGCCGGGTAGCCGCTCTGGTATCCGAACACCCGGAGGGAATCACCTCCGCCGATCTTGTCGCCGCGCTGCCCGGCGACGTGCACTCGGCGCTTTCGGCTCTGCTGAGCGCAGGACGGGTCACCCGCCTAAGGCGCGGTGTGTACACCCCTGCTGCTGAGGACAGCGCTGTCACCGCCGAGAAGCGCGGCCTGAGCGCGCAGACCGTCCGCTCCACATTGACGGCATTCGGTGCCGTCGTCCAAAGCTATGTCGATCAGGGTGTATTGCCGCGCAACGTGATTGCGTTGGTCGAACGGCCAAAGGATGCCGACCCCGACGACAGCCAACGCACAGAGGACGCCGACAGTGGCGAGCAGACGGTGAAGTCGTGGACTCTGGCCGAAGTCGGCCAGTTCCGCGAAGCTGTATCGGATCACCGGCTGTACGCCTGCTGGCTTCTTTCGTGCTACGGGCTGCGGCGCTCCGAGGTATTGGGTCTGCGTTGGTCGGTGATTGACCTCGACACCGGGACGCTCTTGGTACGGCGCAGCCGGGTAGCCGTAGGCAGTGAAGCCGAAGAGGGCGCACCCAAGTCAAAGCGCAGCCGTCGCGATCTGCCGCTTCCTGCGGACGTAACCGAGGCCTTGCGCAGCCTCAAGACAGCCCAGAAGCGCGAGGCTATTGCGCTCGGCGTGCCGTGGTCCGATGACCGTCTAGTGGCCGTGCGTGAGGACGGCGAACCGCTGCGCCCCGAGTCCTACACCGATGAGTTCCAACGGTTGCGCATGCGGGCCGGGTTGCGGCGGATCAAGCTGCACGGCCTGCGCAACACCTCGGTCTCACTCATGCTCGATCAGGGACATCCCCCGCACATCGTCGCAGCGTGGCATGGTCACGATCCTGCGGTGGCGCTATCGATCTACGCGGACGTAAAGGCCGACGAATTGCGCGCGGTCGGTGCATCGCTGTTCGGCTGACCCACCGCTGCTCAAGCGCACGCCTACGTGCGCGGGCGCTAAATCCCGGCGAAGTATTTGGATACGGCGACGGTTCCGTCGAAGTAGTTCGCGTGGGTGACCTTCACAGTATCCAGAGAATCGGACCCGATAAGAACGATCTCGATGGAGTCGGCACCGCTCTCGCTTAGGTGCTCACGCTCCAGGCGGGCGTACTCCGCCATCGCAGCCTTGGTATCGGTGCCGAACTCATGCATATCCATGAGCTCTGCACGATCGTGGTCAAAGACCAGCAAAAAATGCTTGAGTTGTGCACTCATCGACGGCTTCCTCGCAAATATGGTTGGGCTGCTTCTCTCAGTATAGTTACCCGGTGCAAGAGGTTGTCATCCACCGTTCCGCCGTGCTCCTCGATCGCCATCGCCTCGGACACCGTCTGAAACCATTCTCGGACCGGTGCGGGGCCACCGCCTGACTTAATCGCCAGACCATACCGCGAAGTCACAGTCTCCACAGTGAATGCCCACTCATGTTGCACCTGAGTTCGGAGCTGCACCTCGATCCGCCTGCCGTGGTACTTCACGATGACGTGCACTCCTCGGTACCCGTCATCCTTTGGTTCGGCGATGTAGTCCTGCACCTTAATGCCCCCGGCAGTGGGTCGCGCCCGATACCGGTCTAGCACTTCGTACACCTGGGCTAGCTCGCCGAGCACTACCCTGCAGCCACCGATGTCGTGCATTCGTCCGAGTTCCATTTTCGGTTGACGATGCAGCTTGTCTAGGATCGTGGGAATACGCTTTAGCCGCTGCGATACGCGGCTCCCGTCTGCACAGCCCGCCGTTTGTACCCGCGATCTCAGACCCATGGTGGCGGTGGCCAGTGGCGTAGCATGCGCTGCCCGCCAAGCAACCAGCACGTCCACTGCCTGGACTGCTCGGTTGAGTTCGTCCTCCGTCAGGGCGGCACCCCTACCTATCAAGGCCCGCAGTGCATCGCCAGACTTGTTGACCGCGTTGACGCTTGGCACTTCGGTCGGCTGCATTCGCCCAACCCTTCCAAAGACTGATTGGTTGAGCGTATCTATCGCCGGGGACAAATTGACCTCACCGCGCCGAATGTTTGAAGCGCCTACATCTACAGGGCATACCCCGCGCGGATCACACGCGATTGGCAACTTGTTGGCAACTTGTCCCTCTATCGGGCACCGGTCCCGACCCGCGACGACCGCCCAATATAGGGCTGAACTGCGAAAATATGGTGGGCGCGGAGGGTTTCGAACCCCCGACCGCTGGTGTGTAAAACCAGAGCTCTACCACTGAGCTACACGCCCGGTCCACGCCGTCACCGACGTGGGAATCAGCTCACGAATGTAGCGCGGCGAGCGCTTCTACCCAACCCGCCTGGTCACGGGCTTGCCCGGGATCCAGCATCTCGGCGAATCGGATGATTCCGTCGGCATCCACCACGAAAGTTCCGCGGTTCGGATAGCCGGCCTTCTCGTTGAGCACCCCGTACGCCTCGGCAACGGCGCCGTGCGGCCAGAAGTCGGACAGGATCGGGAAGGTGAAGCCGCTGTAGCTCGACCAGATCTTGTGGATCGGCCCGGCACTCACCGATAGCCCGATGATCTGCACGTCGTCGTTCTCGAAGTCTCCGATGTGGTCGCGCACATGGTCCAGCTCGCCCTGGCAGACCCCGGTGAACGCCAGCGGGAAGAACACCAGCAGCGCGGCCTTCTTGCCGCGAAAATCGCTCAGGCTGACAGGCTGGTTGTTCTGGTTACGCAGGGTGAAATCCGGAGCGACGGAGCCCACAGGCAGCATTAGCGCCGCCCGCCGCGTGACGTCTTGGGCTGCACCAAACGCGTCGCGCTCCAGTCCCCCAAGTTGACCGACGAGGTCTGCACCAGACCCGCGGTCGGCGCCGATTCAGCGATTTCCGAGGGCTGCACATGGCCCGGCTTGCCTGTCTTGGGTGTCAACACCCAGATCACGCCGTCCTCAGCAAGTGGAGTGATGGCGTCCATCAACGCGTCGACCAAGTCGCCGTCGTCATCGCGCCACCACAATAGGACCACATCGACGACGTCGTCGGAGCTCTCGTCGAGTAGCTCCGAACCGCACGCGTCCTCGACATCGGCCCGGATATTGTCGTCCGTGTCCTCATCCCAGCCCAGCTCCTGCACAAGCTGATCTCGCTGGACGCCCAGCTTGTGGGCGTAGTTCGAGGCGTCAGCCGCCGCGACCACCGTTCGGCCCCTCCTTGTTCACAGATGCGTGCTTTCGCACTTGGGATGAATGCTCACATCGTCGCATGCCACCGGCAATCCTCGTCAGGCACTATCGACCTTTTGTCTGGAGAAGCGGCTCGCAGATCTTCCCGGCGCGCTCCCGCGCATCGTTGAAAGTACGGACCACCGAGTTGAGAGTGCCGCCACTCAGCCGATTATCGAACGCCCCGGCCAGTTTTCGCGACTGCTCGGCGTACTGCGTGAACGCATCGCGCAGCTCGTCGGTCTGAGCGCTCGCCTTGGCGGAGTCGATTTGCCCGGCGCTGGTGTTGAGGGCATTGATGACCGGCCCCACCTTGGACTCCGCGCTCGCGCCGTAGCCGCCCTCGTCGTTCATGACGGAGATCAGGTCATTACCCGCGGAAACGGCGGCGTTCGACGTCATGGCGAAGGTCTCACACGCATCGGCTATCGCCTGCGCCCGGGAGGTCTCCTGGCGCTTGGACTCCTCGGACCGCGACGTCTCGATGGATTGCGAGACGTAGGTGCGGTACTCCGACACCGACTCGCTGGGCGCCGACGCCTGCCCTCCGGTGGTCACGGTGCAGCCCGCCACGGCCGCCGCACAGATGGCCGCCAGCGCGATGAACAGCGCCGCAATACGCATCTCATGACGGTACCCGCTAGGGCAGCTCCTGACCTTGTGACTGGACCAGACTCGCTAGTAGCAAGTGACTTGCGGCACGATGGAGGTACCGATCTGATTGTGACTGAGATCTGCACCCCCACCCCTAAGGAGCAGAAAAGTTGACCACGGAGTTCGTTCGCCAAGACCTGGCCGGAAATTCAAGCGCCGCAAATCAATCCGAGCGCGTTCGGGTGATCCGCGAAGGCGTCGCGTCGTATCTGCCTGATATCGACCCGGACGAGACGGGCGAATGGCTCGAGTCGTTTGACGGCCTGCTGGCCCGGTCGGGCCCCGCCCGCGCCCGGTACCTGATGCTGCGGCTGCTGGAACGAGCGAACGCCGGCCGGGTTGCCATCCCGGCGCTGACGTCCACCGACTACGTGAACACCATCGCCACCGAGAATGAGCCGTGGTTTCCCGGCGACGAAGACACCGAACGCCGTTTCCGCGCCTGGATCCGCTGGAACGCCGCGATCATGGTGCACCGCGCGCAACGGCCAGGGGTCGGTGTGGGCGGCCACATTTCGACATACGCCTCCTCGGCGGCCCTCTACGAGGTCGGGTTCAACCACTTCTTCCGCGGTAATGCCCATCCCGGCGGTGGCGACCAGGTGTTCATTCAGGGCCACGCCTCCCCCGGCATCTACGCCCGCGCCTTCCTGGAAGGCCGGCTGACCACCGATCAGCTCGACGGGTTCCGGCAGGAAAAGAGCCACCCCGGCGGTGGCCTGCCCTCCTACCCACACCCGCGGCTCATGCCCGATTTCTGGCAATTCCCAACGGTTTCCATGGGCCTGGGGCCGATGAACGCGATCATGCAGGCGCGGTTCAACCACTACCTGCGCGACCGTGGCATCAAGGACACCTCTGATCAGCGGGTCTGGGCGTTCCTCGGCGACGGCGAGATGGACGAGCCAGAATCGCGCGGCCTGACGCATATCGCCGCGACGGAGGGCCTGGACAACCTGACGTTCGTCATCAACTGCAACCTGCAGCGTCTGGACGGCCCGGTGCGCGGTAACGGCAAGATCATCCAGGAGCTGGAGTCCTTCTTCCGTGGCGCCGGCTGGAACGTCATCAAGGTGGTGTGGGGCCGCGAATGGGATGCCCTGCTGCACGCCGACCGTGACGGCGCGCTGGTCAATCTGATGAACACCACGGCCGACGGCGACTACCAGACCTACAAGGCCAACGACGGCGCGTACGTCCGCGAGCACTTCTTCGGGCGCGACCCGCGCACCAAGGAACTGGTGAAAAACCTTACCGACGACCAGGTCTGGAACCTCAAGCGCGGCGGCCACGACTATCGCAAGGTGTACGCGGCCTACCGGGCGGCCACCGAGCACAAGGGCCAGCCGACGGTCATCCTGGCCAAGACCATCAAGGGCTACACGCTCGGTAAGCACTTCGAGGGGCGCAACGCCACCCACCAGATGAAGAAGCTGACGCTGGATGACCTCAAGGACTTCCGCGACAAGCAGCGCATCCCGATCTCCGACGCCCAGCTCGAGGAGAATCCCTATCTGCCGCCGTACTACCACCCCGGCCCGGAGGCGCCCGAAGTCCGCTACATGCTGGACCGGCGCCGCGCGCTGGGCGGGTTCGTGCCGGCACGGCGCAACAAGTCGCGCCCGCTGACACTGCCGAGCCCGGAGACCTATGCCCCGCTGAAGAAGGGCTCGGGCAAGCAGGAGATCGCCACCACCATGGCATTGGTGCGTACGTTCAAGGAACTGTTGCGCGACAAGAACATCGGTAACCGCATTGTCCCGATCATCCCCGACGAGGCGCGCACCTTCGGTATGGACTCGTGGTTCCCGTCGCTGAAGATCTACAACCGCAACGGCCAGCTGTACACCTCGGTGGATGCCGAACTGATGTTGGCGTACAAGGAAAGTGCACAGGGCCAGATCCTGCACGAGGGCATCAACGAGGCCGGGTCCACCGCCACCTTCACCGCGGTCGGCACGGCGTACTCGACCCACGACGAGCCGATGATCCCGCTGTACATCTTCTATTCGATGTTCGGGTTCCAGCGCACCGGCGACGGCCTGTGGGCCGCCGCCGACCAGATGGCCCGCGGGTTCGTCCTGGGCGCCACAGCGGGTCGCACCACGCTGACCGGCGAGGGGCTGCAGCACGCCGACGGCCACTCTCTGCTGCTGGCCAGCACCAATCCCGCTGTGGTGGCTTACGATCCGGCGTTCGCCTACGAGATCGCCCATATCGTCGAGCACGGCCTGCAGCGGATGTACGGCGAGAACAGCGAGAACGTGTACTTCTACATCACGCTGTACAACGAGCCGTACGTGCAGCCGGTGGAGCCAGAGAACGTCGATGTCGAGGGCATTCTTCGCGGCATCTACAAGTTCCGTGCCGCACCCGAGGCGCGCACGCATCAGGCACAGATCCTGGCCTCGGGGGTATCGCTGCCCGATGCGCTGCGGGCGGCCGATCTGCTGGCCGAGCACTGGGATGTGGCCGCCGACGTGTGGTCGGTGACGTCCTGGGGTGAGCTCAACCGTGACGGCCTCGCCATCGATCACCAGGCGCTGCGTCACCCGGACCGTCCCAAGCCGGTTCCGTACGTGACGACGGCGCTGGAGAGCGCGCAGGGGCCCAAGGTGGCGGTCTCGGACTGGATGCGCGCGGTGCCCGAGCAGATCCGGCCGTGGGTGCCCGGCACCTACCGGACGCTCGGTGCCGACGGGTTCGGTATCTCCGATACCCGGCCCGCCGCGCGCCGGTTCTTCAACACCGATGCCGAGTCGGTTGTGGTCGCGGTCCTGGAGGCACTCTCGGACGAGGGCACCGTCGACCGCGATGTCGCCATCCGTGCGGCGGCTCAGTACAAGATCGATGACGTGTTGGCCGCCGACGTGTCGTTCAAGGACACCGGCAGCGCCTAGTCCTGCTGGCGCGAGCAGACATGTACTGCACCTAGATCGCAGGTCGCGAGTGCGGTACGTGTCTGCTCGCGGTTTTTGTCGACATCAATTGTACCGATCGGTACAGTCGAGATCGCTCGCTCACACCCTCGGAAAGGAATCCACCATGCGGTTCAACGTTCTCGCCGGCACAGCACTTCTGGGCATCGGCTTAGCCGTTGCCGCATGTAACGCCCCTGCACGCGACACTCAACCGAGCGGTCAATCACCGCAGGCGATGTCGTCACAGCCCATGACCTCGCAGGCCATGGCCGGCGCCACGCGTACGGGCTCGTTCAACGGAATCGACGGCAAGCACGTCTCGGGAACCGTCACGATCGCCAACGGGCGAGTCAGCTTGACCGGATTCTCCTCTGATAAGGGGCCCGACCTGCACATCTACCTGACCAAGGGCTCAGACCAGAGCGCGGTGAGCACGGGCAAAGAGCTCGGCATGGTCGCCTCCGACGCAGCGTCACAGACATTCGACATCAACGGTGTGGACACCTCTATGTACGACACCGTTCTGATCAACTGCGATAAGGCCAAAGAGGCCTTCGGCGCGGCAGCCTTGATGTGAGAACCCACGCACGCTGGATCGCCCTTGCCACGCCGATCGCCCTCGGCGTGGCAAGGGTGACGCTGGGCGCGCTGTGGCTGCACGAGGGCATCTTCAAATACAGCGCACACTTCGGCCGCGCGGACATTCTGCTCATCACCCACAGCGCGCGGTCCAACACTCGCGTGCCGGAATACTTCACCGTCCTCTCCGACAGCGTGCTTCGGGTGTGGCCGGGCCTTTTCGGCATCGCCATCCCCCTGCTGGAGGTGGCACTCGGGGCAATCCTGATCCTGGGGCTATTTCCCCAACCCGCGGCCATGGTTTCGCTGTTGACGCTCGTGACCTACTGGAGTTCAGACCAACTGATCAGCCAATACCCGGTGATGGCGGTGCTGTCGGCGGTCATCCTCACGTTTCCGGCGCCGAGTGGCCACTACTCAATACGGCGACGGAGACGCGCCACGGTCGCAGCTAATGTTGTCCAGGATGGTAGGTAAGTCGTCACCACAGAGCGCCGCCAAGCTCCCAGCGACCGCACACGGCCGCCGTACCCGCGCGGCCATCGTCGATGCCGCGGCGCAGATGATGTATCAAAAGGGTGTCACGGCAACCAGTCTCGACGACATCCTGACCGCCTCCAACACGGGCAAGTCGCAGCTGTACCACTATTTCAAGGACAGGTCCGAGTTAGTAAGGGCGGTCCTGGAACGTCAGACCGAGCTCGTCCTGCAGGCACAGCCGACACTCGCCCAGATCGACTCGATCGAGGGTGTCGAACAGTGGGCCCACGCAATCCTGGCCAACCACGAGGTACCCGGCGGACCGTTCGGATGCCCGCTGGGCAGCATGGCCGCCGAACTCAAGAACGATCCGGCCTATCAACCCGCACTTGCCGCCGCGTTTCACCAATGGCAGTCATTGCTCGCCGACGGCTTGACCCGGATGCAGGATCGCGGCGACCTCGACCGCACCGAAGATCCTCAGCGGCTGGCCGCGACGGTCCTTGCCACCCTGCAGGGCGGCATGCTGATGGGGCGGGCGACCATGGACATCACCGTCCTGCGCGACAGCCTCGATCTGGCCATCGACGGCATTCGGTGCAAACTGCGCACCTGACCCAAAAGTGCGGACATTTAGCGGTTCCCACCAGGAATCCGGGGTACCTTTTAGGGATGACCGACAATTCGGTGAGCACTCTGCGCGGGTTTCGCGCCGCCCGGCCCCCGCGGGAGCGGGCCGAGGTGCCCGAGGCGCTGCTGCACCGGATCAAGCAGTTCTCCGGACGCCTCTCCACCGAGGCCGTACATGTCATGGAAGACCGGCTGCCGTTCTTCGCCGACCTGGAGGCCTCACAACGCTCCAGCGTGGCGCTGGTGGTCCAGACGGCGATCAATAACTTCGTCGAGTGGATCCGCGACCCCGAGGGCACTGTCGGCTTCACCATGCAGGCCTTCGAGGTGGTGCCGCAAGACCTGGCCAAACGCATCGCGCTGCGTCATTCGGTCGACATGGTGCGCACCGCGATGGAGTTCTTCGAAGAGGTGCTGCCCCTGCTGGCCCGCAACGACGAGCAGCTGGTGACGCTCACCGAGGGCATCCTGCGCTACAGCCGTGACCTTGCCTTCGGAGCTGCCAGCGCCTACGCCGAGGCGGCGGAAACCCGGGGCGCCTGGGACTCCCGGCTGGAGGCGACGGTGGTCGACGCGGTGGTGCGCGGCGACACCGGTCCGGACATGCTGTCGCGCGCGGCGGCCCTGAACTGGGACACCACCGCACCCGCCACCGTCATCGTCGGCACTCCCCGGCCAGAAATCATCGCGACGTCAACAACACTGGTGCATGAGGTGGCGCAGCGCCACGGGCGTGGCGCACTCGCCGTCATCCAGGGCACCCGGCTGCTGACCATCGTGTCGGGCACATTCACCACGCACGACAAGTTCCTGGCGGACCTCATCAAGGTCTTCTCCGATGGTCCAGTAGTGGTGGGCCCGACCTCAGGAACCCTGAGCGCATCACACAACAGCGCCGTGGAGGCACTCTCGGGGATGGACGCGGTATCGGGGTGGCGCGGCGCCCCACGTCCGGTGTCCTCGCGCGAGCTGCTGCCCGAACGTGCGCTCCTGGGCGATAAGGCGGCCATCGCGGCCCTCAACACCGAAGTGATGCGCCCTCTCGCCGATGCCGGCCCGGCGCTCACCGAAACCCTGGACGCTTACTTAGATTCCGGGGGCGCCATCGAGGCCTGCGCGCGCGCACTGTTTGTTCACCCAAATACCGTCCGCTATCGACTCAAGCGAATCACCGATTTCACCGGAAGAGACCCAACGTCCCCGCGTGATGCCTATGTCTTGCGAGTCGCGGCAACCGTCGGCAGACTGGCCCAGGACCATGCGGACGTTTTCACTCCTGAACCAGGAATCACGCCAGTCACAATAAATGTCATCAAGGCTTAGAACGGTTACTGACCGGTCACCTGCGAGGTCCCACATTGCGAGACGGTATAGATCGGGTCGCAATGGATGCCTTTTTGTAGACTTCCCACAAATACTTAAGACAAGATTCATTTTCTCTTACACGGCGCAAACCACCCTTCACAGTGTTCTCTTAAACACGTGATCGCGCTGCTTGCTCCCGGACAGGGATCCCAGACTCCCGGCATGCTGACTCCATGGCTCGAATTGCCCGGTGTCACGGACCAAGTTGAGCAGTGGTCGAAGGCCAGCGGACTTGATCTGGTGCGCCTGGGAACCACGGCCAGCGCCGAGGAGATCACCGATACCTCCATCACCCAGCCACTGGTGGTCGCCCTGACCCTGCTGGCCTATGACGAGCTGACCAAGCGTGGCCACCTCAACACCAAGACCACCGTGGTCGCGGGCCACTCCGTCGGCGAGATCGCCGCCTACGCCATCGCCGGGGTCATCTCCGCCGATGACGCCGTCGCCCTTGCCGCCACCCGTGGCGCCGAGATGGCCAAGGCCTGCGCGCTGGATCCGACCGGCATGTCTGCCGTGCTGGGTGGCGACGAGGCCGAGGTGCTCGAGCGCCTGGAAGCTCTCGAGCTGATCCCCGCCAACCGCAACGCCGTCGGACAGATCGTCGCCGCCGGCCGCATCACGGCGCTGGAGAAGCTGGCCGAGGATCCCCCGGCCAAGGCGCGTGTCCGCCAGCTCGCCACCGCCGGTGCCTTCCACACCCACTTCATGGCTCCCGCACAGGAGGCGTACGCCGCCGCGGCGTCCGCGATCGTCCCGGCCGAACCGGTCACCACCTTGCTGTCCAACTTCGATGGCACCCCCGTCGCCTCCGGCGCCGATGCCATGGAGAAGCTCATCAACCAGCTGACCTCGCCGGTGCGCTGGGACCTGTGCACCGAGTACTTCAAGACGGCGGACGTACAGGCCGTCGTCGAACTGCCGCCTTCGGGTGCGCTGTCCGGCATCGCCAAGCGTGAGATGCGTGGCGTCACCAATCACGCGCTGAAAGCCCTCGAAGACCTCGACGCCCTGGCCGAGCTGTAAGCGGCCAAACCACCAATAAGTAGTACCCCGGATCAGTGGGCAGAGCCGCCCGCTCATCCAGTTTCAAATATCAGAGTTCACCCCAGGGCTGCGCCTGCAGTCCATAACACCGAAGGGAGCCACCGAGTGGCCACCGCAGAAGAAAAAGATCGCATCGTCGCCGGTCTCGCCGAGATCATCGAAGAGGTCACCGGTATCGAGCCCTCCGAGGTCACCCTCGAGAAGTCGTTCGTCGACGACCTGGACATCGACTCGCTGTCGATGGTTGAGATCGCCGTTCAGACCGAGGACAAGTACGGCGTGAAGATCCCCGATGAGGATCTGGCCGGTCTGCGGACCGTTGGCGATGTCGTCAACTACATCGAGAAGCTCGAGCAGGAAAACCCCGAGGCCGCAGCCAACATCCGCGCGCAGCTGGAGGGCTAGGACCAGTGACAACCCCTTCCACTGCAAACGGTGGCTTCCCCAATGTCGTTGTGACGGCTCTCGCCGCAACGACCTCTATCGCGCCTGACATCGAGGGCACGTGGAAGGGACTCATCGCCGGGGAAAGCGGCATCGAGGTTCTCGAAGACGAATTCGTCGAGAAGTTCGGTCTGCCCGTGTGGATCGGTGGGCACCTCAAGGAGCCCATCGACAGCCACATGACCCGGCTGGAGCTTCGCCGGATGGCCTACGTGCAGCGCATGGCGCTGCTCGTAGGCCGTCAGGTGTGGCAGAACGCCGGCACGCCCGATGACATCGACAAGGACCGCCTCGCGGTCGTCATCGGTACCGGGCTCGGCGGTGGCGAGCGCATCGTCGAGACCTACGACACCATGAATGAGCATGGCATTCGCAAGGTTTCGCCACTCGCCGTACAGATGTGTATGCCCAACGGTGCCGCCGCGGTGGTGGGCCTGGAGATCGGCGCCCGCGCGGGTGTCATCACGCCGGTGTCGGCGTGTTCCTCCGGCTCGGAAGCCATCGCGCACGCATGGCGCCAGATCGTGATGGGCGATGCCGACATGGTCGTCTGCGGTGGTGTGGAGGGCATGATCGAAGCCCTGCCGATCGCTGCGTTCTCCATGATGCGCGCCATGTCGACGCGAAATGACGAGCCGGAGAAGGCTTCTCGCCCGTTCGACAAGGACCGCGACGGATTCGTGTTCGGCGAGGCCGGTGCGCTCATGGTCATCGAGACCGAGGAGCACGCCAAGGCTCGCGGCGCGCAGATCCTGGCCCGCGTCATGGGCGCCGGCATCACCTCCGACGCGTACCACATGGTGGCCCCGGGCCCCGATGGTGTGCGCGCCGGTGCCGCGATGACCCGCGCAATTCAGACAGCAGGTTTGTCCCCCAAGGACATTGACCACATTAACGCGCACGGCACGGCCACCCCGATCGGCGACATCGCCGAGGCCAACGCCATCCATGTCGCTGGTGTGCAGCACGCCGCGGTCTACGCGCCCAAGTCGGCACTGGGTCACTCGATTGGCGCCGTCGGCGCCCTGGAATCGGTGCTCACCGTGCTCGCGCTGCGCGACGGCGTTATCCCGCCGACGCTCAATCTTGACAACCTTGATCCCGAAATCGACCTGGATGTCGTTGCGGGAGAGCCACGACACGGGGATTTTAAATACGCAATCAATAACTCGTTTGGATTCGGCGGGCACAACGTTGCGCTTGCCTTTGGCAAGTATTAAGCACCAGAGAGGCTCAAGAT
>NZ_MAEW01000032.1 GCF_002013375.1 Mycobacterium sp. D16Q13
GCGGATCTAGCGGGCCACCGAAGAGCCCCCGGCATCGCGGCGCCGGGGGCTTTTCGCTGTGCGCCCGCTAGCTTGCCCGTCCCGGCGGTACCGCCTGCTCGCGGGTGAATCCGGCCGGACAGAAGTCGACCTCCCAATGCTTTACCCCGTTAAGCCACCCGGACCGCAGTCTGTCGGGCTCACCTGCCGGCGCGAGGTCGGGCATGTGGTCGGCGATCGCGTTGAACATGAGGTTGATGGTCATGCGTGCCAGGTTGGCCCCGACGCAGTGGTGCTCTCCATTGCCCCCGAATCCCACGTGCGGGTTGGGGTTTCGCATGATATTGAAAGAGAACGGATCTTCGAAGACCTCTTCGTCGAAGTTCGCGCTGCGGTACATCATGACCACGCGCTGCCCCTTCGTGATCCGCACGCCACCAAGCTCGGTGTCCTCCAGTGCGGTCCGCTGAAACGAGGTTACCGGCGTCGCCCAGCGCACGATCTCGTCGGCGGCCGACTCTGGCCGCTCCCTCTTGTACAGCTCCCACTGATCCGGAAACTGGGTAAAGGCGTGCATGCCGTGAGTGATCGAGTTTCGAGTGGTCTCATTGCCGGCCACCGCCAAAAGCATGACAAAGAAGCCGAATTCGTCATCGGATAGTTTCTGACCATCGATATCGGCGTTGATCAGATCGGTACAGATATCAGGACCAGGCTCCACGGCCTTGCGTGCCGCGACGCCCATCGCGTACATCAGAAGTTCCGCGCTGGCGATCGCGCTATCGTCCTCGCCATCGGAGGATCCGACGAGCCGATTGGACCAGTCAAAGAGCTGCTCACGTTCGTCCAGGGGCGTCCCCATCAAACCCGCGATGGCCTGTAGCGGAAGCTCACAGGCCACCTGCTCCACGAAGTCGCCATGCCGCATCTGCGCCGCCGCCTTCGCGATGCCCTGCGCCCGGGTGTTGAGATCGTCGCGCAGCCGGTTCACCGCCCGCGGCGTAAACCCGCGGCTGATGATGTGCCGCAACCTACTGTGCCGGGGCGGATCCATGTTGAGCATGATCAAACGCGTCGCATCGATCCGCTCGCGTGGAGTGGTCGGCAGATAGCGCGGTATCGCGGTGTTCTGCTCACTGGAGAACACGTCGCACCGAAGCGAGATCTCCTTGACATCTTTGTGTTTGGACACCACCCAGAAGCCATCATCATCGAACCCAGCAACCCCGCGCTCCGTGTGATTCCACCAGATCGGTTCGGTATGCCGCAGTTCGGCAAGCTCACCCTCCGGGATCCCCCGCACAAAAAGATCAGGATCCGTGAAGTCGATGCCGTCCGGCAAGTGGGGATGTTGGGCCTGTACCACGCTGTACCTCCCGGCCTGTGACGCATTTCACTAATGGCTCTAGTGGCAGTGAAGCACAGAAATCGGCCCCGGGACAAGGGGGCGCAGCGGAAAAACCGCAGATCTATAACGTGTTCTAGGTGCGCGACAGCTTAGGGACGAAGATCGCCCTGATGTGATGGATCCGGGGATCATCCGCCGGAATTTTGAACGTCTCGTCCACTTTCGCGACGACGCGCCACCCGGCGACCTTGGCCTTGGTTTCGATGATGAAACTCGCGACGACATTCTCCCCCTCGACACGGAACTGCCGGTTCGAGGCGGCCGCGATAAGGCGGAACTGCGGACCGTTGTTCAGGCTGCGCCGCAAGTGATCTCCGGAGAATCCGGTCTTGACACCCTGCTCGATCCGCACACATTCCGGAGCGAACGGCACCGCGTCCGCCTGATGTGTGACGAGGGCTTCGATGTATGCATTCGCTGCGGCAATACGCACTTCGTCTGAGGCTCCAGGTGTTGACACCCTCGTAGCATAGGGCCATGTCTGACGGTCTTCCCGCGAGCGGCTCATCCGCGAATGCACCCGCCCAGTTGAACTCCGAGTTCGCCGGCAAGCTCATCAAGTGGATGACCACAGTCAACGTCTGGCTGTACCAGAGGACCGACGGCCGTCTCGGCGGAAAGTGGCGTGTAGGTGCGGCTTTCCCGTGGGGCATACCGGTGCTGCTGCTGACCACCACCGGCCGCAAGACCGGGCAGAAGCGACTGAGCGCGCTGCTCTATCTACCCGATGGAGACAAGGTTGTCCTGGTCGCATCGCAGGGCGGACGTGATGCCAACCCGGCGTGGTACCTCAACCTGAAGGCGAATTCTGAAGTCACCGTTCAGATCAAGGGCGATATCCGAGCGATGACGGCGCACACCGCCACCGATGAGGAGCGCGCGCACTACTGGCCCAAGCTGGTCGAGCTGTACGCGGACTTCGACAAGTACCAGTCGTACACGACCCGCAAGATCCCCGTCGTCGTCCTGGAGCGGGCGCCGGCTTAGGACTGGCTGCCGTATACCGGGACCGGGGTGCGCGCCTTGCCGAGTAGCTCGGTGACCACTGGTCCCAATTCACTTGGGTCCCAACGAGCTCCCTTATCCACCTGCGGGCCGTGCGCCCAGCCTTCGGCGACGCGAATGACGCCCGCTTCGACCTCGAACACCTTTCCCGTGACATCGCGAGCCTCCGGACTGCCCAGCCACACCACCAGCGGCGAGACGTTCTCCGGCGCCATCGCGTCGAACGCGCCGTCCTCGGGCTTCGCCATGGTCTCGGCGAAGACCGCCTCGGTCATCCGGGTGCGCGCTGCCGGAGCAATGGCGTTGACGGTGATGCCGTAGCGGCCCATCTCGGCGGCGGCCTGCAGGGTCAAGGTGGCGATACCGGCCTTGGCCGCGGCGTAGTTCCCTTGCCCGACACTGCCTTGCAGCCCGGCGGCGGAACTGGTGTTGATGATGCGCGCGTCCACCGCGTTTCCGGCCTTGAACTCATCGCGCCAATACGCGGCGGCGTGGCGCAAAGGCGCGAAGTGTCCCTTGAGATGCACGCGGATCACCGCGTCCCACTCCTCCTCGCTCATGTTGGCGAGCATCCGGTCGCGCAGGAAACCGGCGTTGTTGACCAGGACATCCAGGCGGCCAAAAGAATTGACTGCGGTGTCAATCAGATTCTTGGCGCCGTTCCAGTCGGCGACATCGTCACCATTGGTCACGGCCTCGCCACCCGCGGCCTTGATCTCCTCGACGACTTCCTGGGCCGGGCTGGTGCCTGCCGATCCGTCCAGGCCCACACCGATGTCGTTGACGACCACGCGTGCACCCTCGGCGGCGAACGCCAGCGCGTGCGCACGTCCGATACCGCGGCCCGCACCGGTGATGATGACGACCCGACCGTCGAGCAAACCTGGCATGTTCTATTCCTTTTCGCCGTTCTCATTGCTGTTGACATTGGCGGCGTCGAGGAACGCGGGGCGCTCCCCTCCACCGTGCACCGTGAGGACCGCACCGGTCACATAGGAAGACAGGGGTGAGGCAAGAAATGCTGCGGTCCAGCCGATCTCGTCGGGATTGGCAAGACGACCCAGCGGCACCGTCGCACCGACCGAGGCGATCCCGTCTTCGTCGCCGTAATGCATCTCCGAGAGCTCGGTGCGGATCATCCCGGCGGCCAGTGCGTTCACCCGCACCTTGGGCGCCCATTCCACGGCCAGGCTCCGGGTCAGACTCTCCAGTCCGGCCTTGGCCGCGCCGTACGCGGCAGTGCCCGGCGAGGGTCGGCTTGCGCTCACGCTGGTGATGTTGACGATGGTGCCGCCGTCGTCCTGGCGCTGCATCACGGCATTGGCGCGCTGCGAGACGAGCAGTGCGGAGAGCAAGTTCAGTTCGATGATCTTGCGGTGAAAGTTGTGACTCGCGTCGGCGGCCAGCGCGAAGGGGGCACCGCCGGCGTTGTTCACGACAGCATCCAGGCGCCCGTGCCCGGACACGATGGCGCTGATGAGCGCGTCCACCGACTGTTCGTCGCGGACATCGCAGGGATGAAATTCGTAGGGGGTCTCACCAGGGCGGCGTGCGCAGGTAATCACCGTCGCACCGAGCTCGTCGAACACCCGGCTGATACCGGCGCCGACGCCGCGGACACCTCCGGTGACCAGCACGACGCGGCCCTCAAGGCCGAGTTCGTAAGGGGTTCGCACGTGACTCCTTGCCATGTTCCTACTGTTTGTCCTGCGCTTTCGAGCCATGGTAGCGTACCAAGCAAGTGCTTGTTTCGGTACCTTGAGGAGTCTCATGGGCATCATCACCGCGACGGTTGAACCGGGCATCGTCACCGTCACCGTCGACTATCCGAAGGTCAACGCCATCCCCTCGCGTGGATGGTTTGAACTGGCCGACGCCATCTTGGCCGCGGGCAATGACCCGTCCACCCACGTGGTGATCCTGCGGGCCGAGGGCCGCGGGTTCAACGCGGGCGCCGACATCAAGGAGATGCAAGCCACCCAAGCGGAGGGCAAGGGCTACACCGCGCTGATCGACACCAATCGCGGCTGTTTCGAGGCCTTCAGCGCGGTGTACCGCTGCAAGGTGCCCGTCATCGCCGCCGTCAACGGCTTCTGCCTCGGCGGCGGGATCGGCCTGGTGGGCAACGCCGATGTGATCGTCGCCTCCGACGATGCGGTGTTCAGCGTGCCCGAGGTAGATCGCGGCGCGCTCGGCACCGCCACTCATCTGCAGCGACTGGTCCCCCAGCACGTCATGCGCCGGATGTTCTACACGGCAGCCAAGATCGACGCAAAGACCTTGCACCACTACGGATCCATCCACGAGGTGGTGCCACGCGAGGAGCTCGACGAAGCCGCGCTACGCGTGGCACGTGACATCGCTGCCAAGGACACCCGCGTGATCCGGGCCGCCAAGGAAGCCATCAACTTCATCGACCCACAGGACGTCGAGTCGAGCTATCGCATGGAACAGGGCTTTACATTCGAGCTCAATCTGGCGGGTGTCGCCGACGAGCACCGTGACGCATTCGTCGAGACCGGAAAGCCGAAGGGACAGTAGCCGATGAGCCGCTTGCGCGAAGAGGAGAAAATATGAGCGACAAACGATCTTCACTCGACGAGGCCGTCGCCGAGCTGCGCAGCGGCATGACCATCGGCCTCGGGGGCTGGGGTTCACGCCGCAAGCCGATGGCCTTCGTGCGCGCGATTCTGCGTTCGGACATCAAGGATTTGACGGTCGTTACCTACGGCGGACCGGACTTGGGCCTGCTGTGTTCTGCGGGCAAGGTGAAGAAGGCCTACTACGGCTTCGTCTCCCTGGATTCACCGCCGTTCTATGACCCGTGGTTCGCCAAGGCGCGCACCACCGGCGCGATCGAGTCCCGTGAGATGGATGAGGGCATGGTCAAGTGCGGTCTGGAAGCTGCCGCCGCCCGGCTGCCGTTCCTGCCCATCCGGGCCGGGCTGGGATCCGACGTCATGAACTTCTGGGGCGACGAACTCAAGACCGTCACGTCGCCGTACGCGGACTCGTCGGGAAACGCGGAAACCCTGGTCGCGATGCCCGCACTGAACCTTGACGCCGCGTTCGTGCATCTGAATCTGGGTGACGCCACCGGAAACGCCGCCTACACCGGCGTCGACCCATACTTCGACGACCTGTACTGCCTGGCCGCCGAGCGCCGCTACCTCTCGGTGGAGAAGATCGTCTCTACCGAGGAACTGGTGAAAACCGTTCCTCTGCAATCTCTTCTGCTGAACCGCATGATGGTCGACAAGGTGGTCGAGGCACCCGGTGGCGCGCACTTCACCATCGGAGCAGCCGATTACGGCCGTGACGAGAAGTTCCAGAGGCACTACGCCGAGGCCGCGGGCGATCCGGAAACCTGGCAGAAGTTCGTCGACACATACCTATCCGGTTCCGAAGAGGACTACCAGGCAGCCGTCAAGCGCTTTAAGGAGCAGCAGGCATGAGTGAGGCAACCCGCGCCGAGGTATGCGCCGTCGCATGCGCCGAGTTGTTCAGGGACGCAGGCGAGATCATGGCCTCCGCGATGTCGACGATGTCCACCGTCGGTGCCCGGCTGGCCCGCCTGACCTTCTCCCCCGACCTGGTGCTCTCCGATGGCGAGGCCGTCCTGATGGCCGAGACACCGGCGATTGGCGGCACCTCTCCGATCGAGGGATGGATGCCGTTCCGCAAGGTGTTCGATGTGGTGGCCTCGGGCCGCCGCCATGTTGTCATGGGTGCCAACCAGATTGACCGCTACGGCAATCAGAACCTCTCGGCGTTCGGGCCGCTGCAACAACCCACCCGGCAGATGTTCGGTGTGCGCGGTGCCCCGGGAAACACCATCAACCACGCCACCTCGTATTGGGTGGGTAACCACTCGGCGCGGGTCTTCGGCAACTCCGTCGACATCGTGTCCGGCGTCGGCTACGACAAGGCCGACCCCGCGAACCCTGCCTTCAAGTACCTGAACGTGTTCCGGGTGATCACGAACCTGGGTGTGTTCGACTTCAACGGACCCAACCACGAGATGCAAGCGCTGACTCTGCACCCCGGGGTCTCGGCCGAGGACGTCGCATCCAACACCAGCTTCGAGGTGCACGGTCTGGCCGACGCCGGCCAGACCCGGGTACCCACCGAGGAAGAGTTGCGGATCATCCGCGAGGTGATTGATCCGAAGTCATTCCGGGACAAGGAAGTCAAGGCGTGAGCGCACCGGTCCTCAAGACGCCGCTGACCGAGCTGGTCGGCATCGATCATCCCGTCGTGCAGACAGGCATGGGCTGGGTGGCGGGACCGCGCCTGGTCGCCGCCACCTCCAACGCCGGCGGTCTGGGCATTCTCGCCTCGGCGACCATGACGCTGGAGGAACTGGTCGCGGCGGTCGCGAAGACGAAGTCGCTGACCGACAAGCCGTTCGGTGTGAACATTCGCGCCGATGCCGGCGATGCCACTGAGCGCATCGAGCTGCTGATCCGCGAGAAGGTCAAGGTGGCCTCGTTTGCGCTGGCGCCCAAGCAGGATCTGATCGCCAGGCTGAAAGACAATGGCGTGGTGGTGGTTCCGTCTATCGGGGCGGCCAAGCATGCCAAGAAGGTCGCGGCCTGGGGCGCCGACGCGGTGATCGTGCAGGGTGGCGAGGGCGGTGGACACACCGGTCCGGTCGCGACAACCCTGCTACTCCCCTCTGTGCTCGACGCAGTCAAGGACACCGGAATGCCGGTCATCGCCGCCGGCGGCTTCTTCGACGGGCGTGGCCTCGCGGCGGCGCTGTCCTACGGCGCGGCCGGCGTGGCCATGGGTACCCGATTCCTGCTGACCGCCGACAGCACGGTGCCGGATGCGGTCAAGGAGCGCTACCTGGCCTCGGCTCTCGACGGCACCGTGGTGTCGACCCGCGTCGATGGCATGCCGCACCGGGTATTGCGTACCGAGCTGGTTGAGAAGCTCGAAAGCGGTTCGCGGGTACGCGGTTTCAGTGCCGCGATTCTGAACGCGGCCAAATTCAAGAAGATGACGGGCATGACCTGGCGGTCCATGATCAAGGACGGCCTGGCGATGCGCCATGGCAAGGAGCTCACCTGGTCACAGGTGCTCATGGCGGCGAATACCCCGATGCTGCTGAAAGCCGGACTCGTCGAAGGGAACACCGGTGCCGGGGTTCTCGCCTCGGGTCAGGTCGCGGGCATCCTCGATGACCTGCCGAGCTGCCAGGAGCTGATCGACGCGATCGTCTCCGAAGCCGTCGCTCACCTCATGGCAGCGAACGCCGCCATTATCTAGGCGCCGAGTGGGAATCTCACGAGGCGAATCGACCTAAATCCCTCGCAAGATTCCCACTCGACAGAGCTGTTCGAAACGCTTCGTCGACCCGAGCCACGATCGTGCCTGCGCGATGCTGAAGCATCTCGGATGTCACTCGAATGATGGTCCAGCCTTCCGCTGAGAGTCCGGCCGAGCGATCGACATCGCGAGAACGCTGATGCGGGTCTGTCCAATGCTGTGCGCCATCAAACTCGACTCCGAGCTTGAGGTCCTCCCATCCCATATCGACCCTTGCGACAAACTCTCCATAACGCGTATACACACGGATCTGACTCTGCGGCTTGGGAAATCCTGACCTTACGAGAAGCAGCCGGGTGCGAGTTTCTTGCGGTGACTCCGCTCCACCGTCAACCAATTCCAGCGCCTTACCAAGCGTCACCAACCCCCTGGCTCCAGGATGCGCGGCCGCCACCTTCTGAATCTCCGCAAGGCTGACACCGGTAGCCGCAATCAGTGCATCCAATCGTTGAACGGCGGTATCGAGCCGCAACCAACGTCCCAGGTCAAATGCCGTGCGCGCTGCCGAGGTGGCTGCAACGCCATCAATGCGATCAACCTCATTGCTTAACAATGACTCCCGGTGCACCCTCAGCCCGGTCGGGGCTTTGTGGTTGCGATAGATCAACTCCGCGTCGGCCGCACGATCGACCCACTTCGACCCGAGAAGTGCTGACGCGGACAACCCCGCGACCACCCCGCTCCGCTGCGACCACAGCCACGCGGCCTGTGCCTGCTGAATCGCCGTCACGCTCGATCCGCGGGGTATGTACACGGACGGATAGATCTGTTCGTACCGACTTCGGAGTAGGTGCTCGGTCACAACTCCGGCAGCGATTGCCTCGGTTGACCGGAATGGCCACGGAACCTCCCCCACAGCGGGAGCATCTCACCGCCCACCGACAAAATCCGAGTGGGAATCTCACGAGGAAACCGACCAAAACACCTCGGCACATTCCCACTCGACCGCAAGGATAGAGACAGGTGATTCACAGCCTGCGGGAGAACGCTGGTCGTATGACCTTCCGAAAGTTCACCTTCTCGACAGCTGCCTGTTGTTTGGCGGCGGGAGCGGCCATCATGCTTGCCCCGCTCGCCGCCGCCGATAACGACCAGCCGTCGGTCCCCAACCACGGCATTCAGACCCCGAAACAGGGCTCCATGGAGCTACCGACAGATCGCGGTCGCGATCACGTATTACGGCAAGACCAATCCGTGGGCGGTGCAGACCCCGGCGTCCCGTACGGAACCGATCCCTATGTCCCGGACCATGCCACCGATATCGGTGGAGCCGATCCCTCCACTCCGCTGGGCACCGATCCGGATGTGCCCTACGGAACGTGGGCTCAGAACTAGTCGCCCGGTAGAGCAGGCCCCGGTAAAGGTGGAGGGGCCTGCTCCGGGATCCCGGAGTCGGGTGGCTGCGACCGAATGAACTCCGCAGCCCCCGGGCTATTGAACATGCCCGTGTTGTCCCGCTTACTCAACCAATCCCAGGCCTGGCCCATCCACATCGGGTCTTGCGGCAGGTCAGACATCTGCGGATTGAAGGGCAAACTGCCGCCCGGCAATCCAGGAATGCTGCACACCTCCGGTGGACACGGCTCGGCCGATGCAGGGGCAGCGCCCGTGATGACACCCAGCGTCATCGCGGCCGCGCCGATCAGGATTCCAGCTCGCATTCCCTGAGGCTACGCCTCGACCATTCG
>NZ_MAEW01000033.1 GCF_002013375.1 Mycobacterium sp. D16Q13
GGCCGGCGGAACGACCGCGCGGGCGCTGGGGCCGGCCGGTGCGCTTCCGTCTGCGGGGACCTCCCAGGTGAGTGCGGCCACTGGGTCGACGGTTCCGGTTCCCACGAGATTTGACGGAGACCGGCCCGCGTCACGAGCGGTCCGTTGCAGTCGCGAAACAACCTGCTGCGCGGTCAGATCGGGGAATCGGCTGCGTACCAGCGCGGCGACGCCCGACACGTAGGCGGTCGCATAACTGGTTCCGAGCAGGGGGTGCGGCTTGCCGTCCTGGCCGACCATTCCGTTGGCCAGCCCGCCCGCATCGTCGTTGGACAGCGATATCACATTCTCGCCATTTGCCGCGATGCCTACCCACGGGCCGGACATCGTGAACTTCGAGGGACTGCCGTCGACGGACACCGATCCCACCGACAGCACGTACGGCTGCCACCATGAGGGAACCGAAACAGATTCCACCCCAGTCCAATTCCTTGGGTCGGTGCCGGAACCGCTGAGCGGGTTCGGTTGGCAGTTGGCGCCACCGCCGCTGCTGTCACCGGCTGCCGCGATGACGACAGCGTCCTTTTCTTCGACGGCGTACCGCAGGGCCGCACCGAGCGCGGCCTGGTCGATGGGCTTTGCCGCTGGTACGCAGACAACCGACGAAATGTTGATCACGCGCGCCCCGAGGTTCGCGGCGTGCACGATGGATCGGGCCAGTGTGTTGACAAAGTGGGTGGCGCCGTTGGTGGTGGGATCACCACCGGTGATTCGCGGGGAGAACTTCGAGGACTCCTGGCGAATCGAGATCAGCTTGGATGCGGGTGCGATGCCGGAGAATCCGTCAGGGCCGGGCTGGCCACCGATGATCCCCGCGACCATGGTCCCGTGCCCGTCGCAGTCGGTGAGTCCGTTGGTGGACTGTACGTAGTCGCCCCCGCCTTCGACATGCAGCCGTGAGCTCGGTTGCACTCCGGTGTCGATGATGGCGACGCTTTGCCCCTCACCGCGAGAGAAGCGCCATGCCGCCTCGAGCTCCTCGGACGGTTTTCCGCTTGTGCCCGTACCGGGCATCAACACAGTGGTGCTGCACGCAGCGGATTGCATGCCGGCGGTAGCACTGGGGGCTGAATCTCGAGGCAGCGCAGCGGGATCAGCCTCTGGGCGGGTCACCGCGTACGCGGCAGGAGCTGTCATAGGAGACAGCGCCAGCAGCATCGCGGCGACGGCGCCCACGGACATGAATCGGATCATCGGTTGAGGATCCAGGTGAACAGCCCGGTGAGGTATGCGATGACCGGCAACAGCGAGGCGTCGATGCCCGAGGCGAGGAATCCCAGGAGGCGCCGGCTGGGCAGCGAATAGCTTTCTGCCTCACCGATCTTCGGGTTGAACACCACGACAGTCAGCGCGGCGACCAGGAACGCCAGGACGGCGAGTGCCACCAGCGCGCCGGTGTAGCGCCCCGCGAAGGTAAAGATCACCAGCAGTGTGGACGTCACCACGAACGGCACCGCCAACAGCCAGGCCTTACATACCGCTGAATCCCACACACGGGCACGCAGCGCCGCTCCTGCGCTCACCGCGACCACCAGGTACCAGGCCCAGGGGCTTGCCGGTGCCGAGCCGCCGACGAGGGCCAGCGATCCCAGGATGGCCAGAAGTGAAGCACCCGCGATGAATCCGCTTTGGTGCGAGTCGCTGAGCTGGACGCGTCGCGGGAGGTCCTTGAGAACCGACATCGCCGGAGCGGAGGGCGTCGGGTCGCCGGGCGCGGGAATGGTCGGCAGCGGGAAGCGGGCGGCAAAGGCCGACAGCTGCGCGGCACGCACGGTGACCAGCAGTGCCACGACGATCAGTCCGCTACCCACGGCCAGCAGAGAGGGGTGCCACAGGATCTGGGCGCCTGCGGCACCGGCGATACCAAGGGACAGCACCGTGGTGGCGGTGAAGAACGCGGTCTGCTGACGCGCCACGATCAGGTAGATCAGCGACCACGCTGCCACCCCGGCGGCACCCAGGAGGGCGCGCGGGGCCAGTCCATCCCCGGGGATGGCGAGTGCGAGCGCGCCGGCAATCGGCGCCAGTGCGGTGATCGCCAACTCCGCACCCAGGCGCGGTGAGCGCACGTGTGCCACCAACGCTCCGATCGAGGCGACAACCGCCACCACGGCCAGGCCGGCAAGGCTCAGCGCCGAGCCGGTGCGAACGCTGTGCACGATGGCCAGAACCGTTGCCGCCACGATCAATGCGAGGACACCCAGGCGGGTGATGCGGGCGATGTGTTCGGCACCCCACGGGCGCTTGCGCGATTCGGAGAAGATGACGGCGGCATCCGCGATGTCTTCGACGATGCCGGGTGCGGCGGGTCCCACGGGGGTGGGACGCAACGTGAGCAGGTCTCCGTCGACGACGCCCACGGTGTCCAGGGTCGCATCGGCACTGAACGGTGCACCGTTGACCGGGGCCAGGCTCAGCCGCTGAGGCGTGGCCTCAGTGGCATCGGGGGCCACCATCCGGTGTACCGCGGGAATGATGTCGCGCATCGGCAGCTGAGTGGGCAAAGCGACCTCGGTCAGCTTTTCTTCACCGAGCACGGCTACCCGGACGATGGGCATCACGGCGTTGTCAGACATGGTGTTTCGTTTGACTCTCTCGATAGGGGGGTGGAGCACAGTAGGGAACTAATAGAGCGACAGCATCAGTCGAAGTCTCGGGTCAGTCGGGCGTCGGGGAACCAGTGCCCGTTCGGGAGCGTGGCCATCAACTGCTCGACGGCCACCGCGATCGCGAATGGGGCTCCGGGGGCAAAGGTCGACAACCAGGTGCCGTCCCCTGCGCGGTGTGGGCTGACGAGGATGCGGCCAGCGCTGGTGTCCACCACGCTGATGCCCACCTCGGAGGTTTGTTGAGTTGCGTTGTTACGTTGCCCAGCAACCACTTCGACATAGTTGCGGTTGCCGATGAACGCCGATTCCACCACAGCCTGCGCGGCGGGAGGGACGCCCAGGTATCCCACGACGTCGGCCAATGAGGCGCCGGAACGCAGCTGCTCGTCGGCCTTTGCTCCCACATGGGTGGGCAGTGTGAATTCGGGGAACCGTGCGGGTGCGCGCCATCGCAGTCCGGCGACCACGCTGGGGACAAGCGCCGACGGGTCGTCGGCATCGACCGCGGTGAAGGTGATCAGGTGGGCGTTACGCAGTGACACCACGGTCCGCGGGCGACCCTGCGATTGCGTGTGGGCGATGATGCCGCGCATTACGTCCGGATTCTCGGAACCCGCCGCGACATATCGCAGTTCGAGCCAACGGTCGGGGCGGCACACGGTACGGATCCATTCCGCCACAGCGGGATCCACCGCACCCTCGGCGCTCAGGACGCCGGCCCGGGTGAGTTCCTGAACGCGCTGGGCCGTGAATCCCGCGCGCTGTGCCTCATCCCGGAAGGGGACCGTGATCGCCAGCACCCAGGGAAAGGTGCCGGCGCTCAACGTGTCTGCGAGGAACCAGGCCTGGTCGACCGTCAGCTCGACGGCATCCGGCGACCGGGTGGCCTGGTTCTCCGCACGATCAGGTGCAGAAGCACCAA
>NZ_MAEW01000034.1 GCF_002013375.1 Mycobacterium sp. D16Q13
GCCGCAGTCGCATGCACGGTGACGGCAGCATGACCTCGGGTCAGCAGCCGCCGGAGGACGCGGATACCGGTCCGGTGCAGATATCTTCGGCACCGCCGGTGGCGAAGGAACCCGAGAAGCGCTCTGCGCCAGTGCGATTGCTCCGGGTACTCGCGATTCCGGTGGTGATTTTCTGGGTGGTGGCTGCCGCCGCCCTGAACATCTTCGTGCCCACCCTGGAAGAAACCACCGCGGCCAACGCTAAGGCGATGATTCCGCGTGATGCACCCTCGTCGGCTGCCGCCATCACCCAGGGGCAGGACTTCCAGGAGTCCGATTACACCAGCATGGCCGTGGTTGTCCTAGAAACAGAGGGCCGCACGCTCGGCGAGCAGGACCACCGCTACTACGACGAGATGGTCCGCCGTCTGCTTGACGACAAAGAGCATGTGCAGTCGCTGATGAATCTGTGGGGTGACCCGGTCACCCGTTCGGGTCAGCAGAGCGCTGACGCGCAGGCCGCAACGCTGACCGTCAGACCTGCCGGAGATTTGGGCGATGCCGACTCCAACAGGTCGATCAAGGCCATCCGCGGCATCATCGAGAAGCTGGACAAGGAGAAGCCCGAGGGGCTCAACGTCTACGTCAGTGGTCCGGCGCCGTTGGCCTCGGACACCCTCAACGCCGCCGATGAAAGCATGGTCACGCTGACCATCGTCACTGTCGTGGTGATCATCGCCATGTTGCTCATCGCCTACCGATCGTTCACCCGGGCGATCATTCCGCTGTTCGGCGTGTTGATTACGTTGGCCACCGCGCGCGGCGTGGTCTCGCTGCTGGTCGAAAATCACATCATCGGGATCTCGTCGTTCGCGATGAACATGGCCGTATCCCTTGTCCTGGGTGTGGCTACCGATTACGGCATCTTCTATCTCGGTCGTTTTCAGGAGGCCCGGCGCGCGGGGGAGGACCGGGAGTCGGCGTACTACACCTCGGTGCGCAGCGTGGCTCACGTCGTCCTGGGATCGGGCATCGCCATATCGGGTGCGTGCCTGTGCCTGAGCCTGACGACCCTGGACTACTTCCGCACGCTCGGTCCGCCGTGTTTCGTGGCCATGGTTGTGGCCGTTATCGCGGCGCTCACGCTGGGTCCGGCGCTGTTGACGCTGGGGAGCAAGGTGCCCTGGTTGTCCGAGCCGGCCAAGACCAGCCCGGTCTGGCGCAAGCTGGGCACGGCCATCGCTAAGTGGCCTGTCGCGATGATCGCGGTTGCGGCGCTGGTGATTCCGTTGTGCATCGCGAACCTGGCCAACTACACGGTGAGCTACAACGATCGTGATTACGCACCTAAGAGCGTCGAGTCGTCTCGCGGGTACGACGCCGCGGATCGGCACTTCCAGCCGAGTCAGCTCTCGATCGACACCTTGTACATCAAGGCCGATCACGATATGCGCAACACCACCGACATGATCAGCCTGGATCGCATCGCCAAGAATATTGTTCGCACGCCAGGTGTTTCGATGGTGCAGAGCATCACCCGTCCCAACGGGCGCCCGCTGGAACATGCCTCGCTGCCCTACGCGATGGGTTCGATGGGAACCAAGATCGGCCAAAATCTGGGGTTCCTGAAAGACCGCGTCGCCGATATCGACACCATGGCCGCCCGGATGGGCGACATGATGCAGTTGAGTAAGAACATGGCGGACATCACCGGCCAGCTGTCCGCGGGTACGCACATGTCCGTGGAAGCTTCGCGGGGTCTGAAGGCCGCGATGGACAAGACGCGCGACAACCTGGCCACCTTCGATGACTTCTTCCGGCCAGTGCGCAACTATTTGTACTGGGAGCCGCACTGCTTCGACATTCCGATCTGTTGGGCCATGCGCTCGCTCAATGAATCGGTCGACAATATCGACGAGGCGACCTCGCAGCTGGGCCCGATGGTCGATGGCCTGAGCATGGTGGACGCGGCCACGCCGCAGATGATCACGCAGCTCAACGCGATGGTGCAGAACATGGCTGTCATGCAGCAGCTGACCTTGACGATGCAAAGCCTGTTCCACGCCACCATCGCCCAGCTGGAACCGATGATCAATCCGATGGTCGATATGGGCAAGGCGTTCGATAACGCCAAGAACGACGACTTCTTCTTCATGCCACCGGAGTCATTCAAGACCAAGGATTTTCAGACCGGCCTGAAGTTCATGATGACACCCGACGGCAAGGGCGCCCGAATCCTGATCTACCACCAGGGCGAGGCCATGAGCCCGGAGGGCATCGATCAGATCCAGCGGGCCG